>NZ_CP140261.1:0-4220726 GCF_034479735.1 Salinicola sp. LHM
GTGTCGGTCGCTCTCTGGCAACAATGTCTGAACTCGCTGCAGGATGAGTTGAGCTCTCAGCAATTCAATACCTGGATTCGTCCCCTGCAGGCAGAGGACGGCGAAGTGGACGAACTCTGTCTATTGGCGCCCAACCGTTTTGTCCGTGACTGGGTCAGCGACAAGTACCTGAAGCGAATCAACGAACTGTTGCGTGAGGTCGCGTCCAGCAACAAACCGCCCAAGGTGCGCTTGACGGTGGGAAGTCGCCGGGCAGCCGCGGTCTCTCCGCGAGATCTGGGTGCCCCCGTTTCCGCGCCCAGTCGGCCGCCGCAACGGCCATCCTCGCCCAGTGTGCAGACGGCGACGCGGTCTGACGAGGCGGCCGAGGAAAGACAGGTCGACCGCTCGCGGGAACGGGAAGAGAACGGCCGGCGCGGAGGGCAGCGTCAGGTCCAGGTCGAGGGCAGCCTCAAGCATGGCAGCGGGCTCAATCCCAATTTTACGTTCGAAACCTTCGTCGAAGGCAAGTCGAACCAGTTGGCCCGCGCCGCCTCGCGCCAGGTGTCCGAAAACCCTGGCGGTGCCTATAATCCGTTGTTTCTCTACGGTGGCGTGGGTCTGGGCAAGACCCACCTGATGCATGCGGTGGGCAATCATCTGGCAGGGCTGCGCGACAACGCCAAGATCGTCTATCTGCACTCCGAGCGCTTCGTCGCCGACATGGTCAAGGCGCTGCAGCTCAATGCCATCAATGATTTCAAGCGCTTCTACCGGAGCGTTGATGCCCTGCTGATCGACGATATCCAGTTCTTCGCCGGCAAGGAGCGTTCCCAGGAAGAGTTCTTCCATACGTTCAATGCCCTGCTGGAAGGCGGCCAGCAGATGATCCTGACCTCGGATCGCTATCCCAAGGAGATCAGCGGGGTCGAGGAGCGGCTGAAATCCCGCTTCGGCTGGGGTCTGACGGTGGCGATCGAGCCGCCGGAGCTCGAGACGCGCGTGGCGATCCTGATGAAGAAGGCGGATCAGGCCGAGGTCGATCTGCCCCATGACGCGGCTTTCTTCATCGCTCAGAAGATCCGGTCCAACGTGCGCGAGCTGGAAGGGGCGCTCAAGAAGGTGATCGCCGACTCCCACTTCATGGGCAAACCGATCACCCAGGATTTCATCCGCGAGTCGCTCAAGGATCTGCTGGCGCTGCAGGACAAGCAGGTCGGCATCGAGAATATCCAGCGCACGGTGGCGGAATACTACAAGATCAAGCTCGCCGATCTGCTGTCCAAGCGCCGGTCACGCTCGGTGGCGCGTCCGCGTCAGGTCGCCATGGCGCTGGCCAAGGAACTGACCAATCATAGCCTGCCGGAGATCGGCGACGCCTTTGGTGGACGCGATCACACCACCGTATTGCACGCCTGCCGCAAGGTCGTGGCCCTGAAGGAAGAGAGCGCGGACATCCGCGAGGATTACAAGAATCTGCTGCGGCTGTTGACGAGTTGAGTCGGCATCCCGCCAACTTCCACCACCACAGGGATTGCGGGTAGCGCCCGCCGAGGCAAGAATGGATCGGCGCGGCCCGACGGCTCTCGCCGTCTATTCTCATGATCAGGATCGATCCACCGGTTACTGGATTCGACTTCAGGCTTATTGAACCAACAACGGAGCCCCAATGAAATTTTCCATCTCTCGCGAAGCCCTGCTGCGCCCGCTGACGCTGGTGGCCGGGGTGGTCGAGCGCCGCCAGACGTTGCCGGTGCTCTCCAACGTACTGATCGAAGTGCAGAACGATCAGCTGGCGCTGACCGGTACCGATCTCGAGGTGGAACTGATCGGCCGTGCGACGCCGGAGTTGGTCGACGAGCCCGGCTCGGTGACGGTGCCGGCGCGCAAGTTGATGGATATCTGCAAGTCGCTGCCGGATCAGTCCGCCATCAGCTTTTCGCTGGAAGACGGGCGCGTGGTGCTGCGTGCCGGACGCTCGCGCTTCACGCTCTCCACGCTGCCGGTGGCCGAGTTCCCCAACATCGAGGATGGCCAGAACGACACCACGCTGTCGCTGCCGCGCGGGACGCTGAAATACTTGATCGACGCGACCTCGTTCGCGATGGCGCAGCAGGACGTGCGCTATTACCTCAACGGCATGCTGCTGGAGCTGGCGAACCACCTGGTGCGCACGGTGGCCACCGACGGGCACCGTCTGGCAGTCTGCGAACGCAGCGCCGATATCGAGATGGAAACCTCGCGCAAGCTGATCGTGCCGCGCAAGGGCGTGCTGGAACTGACCCGCCTGCTCGACGGCAGCGACGAGCCGGTCGAGCTGATGCTGGGCTCCAACCACATTCGCGCCAACACTGGCGAGTTCACGTTCACTTCCAAGCTGGTCGACGGCAAGTTCCCAGACTACGACCGGGTCATTCCCAAGGGCGGCGACAAGGTCTTCATCGCCGAACGCAGCGAGCTGCGCCAGAACCTCGCCCGTACCGCGATCCTCTCCAACGAGAAATATCGCGGTGTGCGCCTCCATCTCGAGGAGAACAACCTCAAGGTGATGGCCAACAACCCCGAGCAGGAAGAGGCCGAAGAGAACGTCAGCATCGAATACAGCGGCGACGCGCTGGAGATCGGCTTCAACGTCGGCTATCTGATCGACGTGCTCAACGTGCTGGATGCCGATCGCATGCAGATGACGCTCTCCGACGCCAACAGCTCGGCCTTGATGGAAGAGCCGGGTGGTGGGGATGCCCGTTACGTTGTCATGCCGATGCGCCTCTGATTAAGGGTAATGCCTGCGCGTGCGAACCACTTTGTTGCACGCCGCTCTCAAAGCTCGCCTAACCCCGTTGTTATGTCTCGCTTTTTGAGCGTCGTGCGCCGCGTGTTTCATCACGCTCGCCGATTACCCGCGAGTGATGGCGAGCTTGGCCATCGCTCGCCAGTTTCTTTGACGTCGGAAGACGAATACCCTCCATGTCGGCTTCGATCCAACTCCCTTTCGCCCTGCAATCCGAGTATCCATGCCGCTTGATCGGTTGAGTTTTCACGGCTTGCGCAACCTGCGCGCCTTCGAGATGGCCCCCGGGCCGCATATCAACCTCATCAGCGGTGCCAACGGCAGCGGCAAGACGTCGCTGCTGGAGGGTATTCACGTCCTCGGCATGGCGCGCTCCTTTCGTACCCAGAAGCTCAAGTCGCTGATCGATCATGACAGCGACGAGATGACGCTGTTCGGGCGGGTGGCCGGCGACCCGCCACTGCCGGTCGGGGTACGCCGCCGCCGCGATAGCGCCGAGCTCGATATCCGGATCAGAGGGGAGCGTGCCGCGCGGATCACCCAACTGGCCGAAGCGCTGCCGCTGCAATTGATCAATCCCGATGCCTTCCGTCTCCTCGAGGGTTCGCCGGCCGCCCGCCGCGAGTTTCTCGACTGGGGCGTTTTCCATGCCGAACGTGACTTTCTGGACGGCTGGAAGCGGGTCCGAAGGGCCTTGAAACATCGGAATGCGCTGCTCAGACATGATAGAATCGACCTTCAGTCGATACGCATCTGGGAGCGTGAACTCGCACACTGGAGCGAACAGCTGGATGGTTTGCGGGAACGCTACATGACGCGTTTCGTGCCGGTGTTCGAAGAGACCTTGGCGGCATTGTTGCCGCTGCCAGATCTGACCCTGCGTTATTCGCGAGGATGGGATCGTCAACGGGCGCTGCTGGAGGTTTTCGAGGCCGGGCGTGACACCGATCGCCAGATGGGCTTCACCCAGCAGGGACCACAGCGTGCCGATCTGCGCATCCGCGTCGGCCGCCACCCTGCGGTGGAAGTGTTGTCGCGGGGTCAGCAGAAGCTGGTGGTCAGCGCACTGAAACTGGCCCAGGGGCACCTGCTCGAACAGTTGACGGGGCGCACCTGCCTTTATTTGATCGATGACCTGCCGGCAGAGCTCGACGGCAATCACCGGCGGATCTTCTGTCAGTGGCTCGAGCAGCTCAATTGTCAGGTCTTCATCACCAGCGTCGATCAGGAGGCGCTGGCCGGCGTCTGGCAGCCAAGCACGGATGTGATGGCATCGACACTTGCCGACGGACGGCTGCATTCGGAATGATTTCACCATGGAGTGAGCAATGAGCGAACAGGCCTACGATTCATCGAGCATCAAGGTCCTCAAGGGATTGGACGCGGTGCGCAAGCGTCCCGGCATGTACATCGGCGATACCGATGACGGTACCGGGCTGCACCACATGGTGTTCGAGATCGTCGACAACTCCATCGACGAAGCGCTGGCCGGTCATTGCAGCGAGATCCGGATCGTCATCCATCCGGACGAGTCGGTGACCGTTTCTGATGACGGTCGCGGCATTCCCACCGACATCCACGCCGAAGGCGTCTCCGCGGCGGAAGTCATCATGACTGTGCTGCACGCTGGCGGTAAGTTCGACGACAACTCCTACAAGGTCTCCGGCGGTTTGCATGGCGTCGGTGTCTCGGTGGTCAACGCGCTTTCCGAGCAGCTCAAGCTGACGATCTGGCGCAACAACCAGGTGCACGAGCAGATCTACCATCACGGCGTGCCCCAGGCGCCGTTGAGCGTGGTCGGCGAGACTGAGAAATCCGGTACGCAGATCAGCTTCAAGCCGTCGAGCGACACCTTCGCCAACATCGAGTTTCATTACGACATTCTCGCCAAGCGCCTGCGGGAGCTTTCGTTTCTGAACTCCGGCGTGGCCATTCGTCTGGTCGACGAGCGCGATGGGCGGGAAGAGCTGTTTCATTACGAGGGCGGTCTCAAGGCGTTCGTCGATCACCTCAACGTCAACCGCACCGCACTCAATCCAGTGTTTCACTTCGAGGCGCAGCGCGAGGATGGCATCGTCGTCGAAGTGGCGATGCAGTGGAACGACACTTTCGCCGAGAACGTCTTCTGCTACACCAACAACATTCCGCAGCGCGATGGCGGTACCCACATGGCGGGTTTCCGCGCGGCGCTGACGCGAACGCTCAACAGCTACATCGAAGCGGAAGATATCCAGAAGAAGGCCAAGGTCGCGACGGCCGGTGACGACGCCCGCGAAGGTCTCACGGCCATCATTTCGGTCAAGGTACCGGATCCCAAGTTCTCTTCGCAGACCAAGGACAAGCTGGTCTCTTCCGAGGTGAAGACGGCGGTGGATCAGGAGTTGAGCCGGCAGTTCTCGGACTACCTGATCGAGCATCCCAACGAAGCCAAGGCGATCGTCAACAAGATGATTGACGCTGCGCGCGCCCGTGAAGCCGCGCGCAAGGCCCGTGACATGACACGACGCAAGGGTGCGCTCGACATCGCCGGGCTGCCGGGCAAGCTGGCCGACTGCCAGGAGAAGGATCCGAGCCTCTCCGAGCTCTACCTGGTCGAGGGTGATTCGGCCGGCGGCAGTGCCAAGCAGGGCCGTGATCGTCGTACCCAGGCGATCCTGCCGCTCAAGGGCAAGATCCTCAACGTCGAGAAGGCGCGCTTCGACAAGATGCTCTCGTCCGCCGAGGTCGGTACGCTGATCACCGCGCTGGGCTGCGGGATCGGTCGCGAGGAGTTCAACCCGGACAAGCTGCGTTACCATTCGATCATCATCATGACCGATGCCGACGTGGACGGTTCCCACATCCGCACGCTGCTGTTGACGTTCTTCTTCCGTCAGATGCCGGAACTGATCGAGCGCGGCCACGTGTTCATCGCCCAGCCGCCGCTCTACAAGATCAAGCGCGGCAAGCAGGAGATGTACCTGAAAGACGAGCAGGCGATGACCGACTATCTCACCACCACGGCACTGGATGGCGGCCGCCTCTACGTCAATGCCGATGCGCCGGGTATCGCCGGCGAGCATCTGGAAGCGTTGGTCAATCAGTATCGCGACGTGATGAAGCGTATCGACCGTCTGTCGCGGGTCTATCCCAACGCCGTGCTGCGCAAGATGGTCCACGCCCCCAAGCTCGACGAAAGCAACCTCGACGACCGAAGCACCATGCAGACCTGGATCGATGCGCTGCAGGTGGAGATGGATTCGCTGATCGCCCACGAAGGCGGCCCGCGCTATACCTTCCAGCTCCAGGAAGATACCGAACGCGGCCTGTGGATGCCGAGCGTGGCGCTCACCGCCCATGGCGTGACCACGGATTATGTCTGGGGGATCGACTTCTTTCGCAGCGCGGATTATCGCGCGCTGGCCAATCTGGGCGAGACGCTCGATGGCTTGATCGAAGAGGGCGCCTATATCGCCCGTGGCGAACGTCAGAAGCCCATTGCGAATTTCTACGATGCACTCGAGTGGCTGATGCTGGAAGCGCAGCGCGGTCTCAGCATTCAGCGCTACAAGGGGCTGGGCGAGATGAACCCGGACCAGCTGTGGGAAACCACTATGGACCCGGGCTCTCGACGCATGCTGCGTGTCTCCATCGAGGATGCCGTCGCCGCCGATCAGATGTTCAACACGCTGATGGGAGACGAAGTCGAGCCGCGACGCGACTTCATCGAGCGTTTCGCGCTGGTGGCCAATCTGGACGTGTAATGTCCCTTTGGCCAATCGAGCCTGACCAACAAAGAGCGGCTCATCCTTCGGGATGGGCCGCTTTTTTGTGCGCTGTTGCAAGGCGAGAGAAAGATCGAGGAGTTCGGGCCTCGTGATATAGCGCATTAGTCGATACGACTTAGGAGTAGAACCAGGCAATAGTCACCCATAAACCGCATTGCCATGCGTGGCGGCGTTATCGAACGGGGCTCACAGCGATCGAGTGTGCGTCCATGGTTGTATTGTTAGGTAAACGCAGTTAGGTAATAGTCTTAATTATCCCACTTGGTGCGCCAAATGAGGTGGGTCGTTTCGTAAAAGAACTAGATGTTGCCCTACAAAAAGAGGAATTAAGGGATGCACAGCAATCACAATAGGACCCTCGTCAATCGTCTGGGATTTGCGCTACTTCCATTCGCTTTGGCGCTATCCACGAATACGATGGCGGCTGATACTTCAACGGATAATCAGGTCGAGGTTCTCAACTGGTGGACCTCGGGTAGTGAAGCCAAGGCGCTGGGTGCGTTGAAGGATGGCCTGTCGGATCAGGGCATCGGCTGGAAGAACATGCCGGTAGCTGGCGGTGCCGGTACCAACGCCATGGCTGTGCTGCGCTCGCGTATCACCTCGGGCAACCCGCCGACGGCAGCGCAGGTACTCGGCTACGACGCGCAGGACTGGGCCCAGCGCGATGCGCTAAGTTCGCTCGACGAGGTTGCCAAGGCAGGAAACTGGAACGAAGTCTTTCCGCAACCGCTGCAGGAATTCGCCAAGTACGACGGCCATTGGATCGGGGCGCCGTTCGAGATCCATTCGACCAACTGGGTCTGGGCCAACAAGTCGCTGATGGACGAATTGGGCATCGAGCAGCCCAAGACCTGGGACGATTTCATCGCCTCGATGAAGAAGGCCAAGGACGCGGGTTATATCGGTCTGGCCTACGGCGGCCAGCCATGGCAGGACTCTACGGTGTTCGAGAACGTGGTCCTCGCGACTGGCGGTGCCGATTTCTATCGCAAGGCATTGATCGATCTCGACCCGCAGGCGCTCGATTCCGCCACCATGACCCAGGCCTTCGATCATCTGCGCGAGTTGCTGAAGTACAAGGACGACAACTCTCCCGGCCGTGACTGGAACCTGGCTACGGCGATGGTCATCAACGGCAAGGCGCTCTATCAGCTCATGGGTGACTGGGCGAAGGGCGAGTTCCTCAATGCCAACCTCGAGCCGGGCAAGGACTTCATGTGCTTCCGGACGCCAGGCACGCAGGATGCCGTGACCTTCAACAGCGATCTGATGATCATGTTCGATACCGATGACGCCGAACAGCAGAAGATGCAGCAGACCATGGCCAAGATCATCGGCTCACCCGAGTTCCAGATCGCCTTCAGCCAGATCAAGGGCTCGGTGCCGGCGCGCATGGATCTTTCCGCCGACAAGCTGGATGCCTGTGCCCAGAGCGGTTACGAGCAGGTTCAGGCTGCCGCGAAGAACCACACGCTGATGGGCAGCATGGCGCATGGCTACGCCGCGCCGGCGTCCGTCAAGAATGCCGTCTTCGACATCATTTCCTCCTTCGTCAACAGCGACATGCCCAGCGATGTCGCCGCCGAGCAGCTGGCCGCGGCGATACAGAGCGCCACGTCCTGATGATCTGCCCCGCCTCTCGGCGGGGCTTCTCATTCACGAATCGAGAGTGATCCGATGTCCAATGCTTCCCCGGATCGGGACGGTGGAGCGCGGGAGCGCCTTCAGCGCTGGCTGCCGAAGCTGGTGCTGTCGCCATCCTGCGTCCTAGTCCTGTTCTTCGTCTACGGCTTCATCGCCTGGACGAGCTACATCTCGTTCAGCGACTCCGGCATGATGCCGGACTATACCTGGGTCGGGTTGCATCAGTGGTCGCGGTTGTGGACCTCCTGGACCTGGGGCATCGCCCTTCACAATATCTGGGTCTTCGGGCTTCTCTATATCGTCAGCTGCATCGTGCTGGGTCTGATACTGGCGATCCTGCTCGACCAGCGCATCCGGGCCGAGGGCGTGCTGCGCACCATCTATCTCTACCCGATGGCGCTCTCCTTCATCGTCACCGGTACCGCCTGGCAGTGGTTTCTCAATCCCGGCCTGGGATTGGAGAAGACCATGCACGACCTGGGCTGGCAGAGTTTCAGCTTCAACTGGCTGATCGATTCCAACATGGCGATCTATACGGTCGTGATCGCGGCAGTCTGGCAGGCGACCGGTTTCGTCATGGCGATGTTTCTGGCGGGGTTGCGCGGTATCGATGGCGAGATGATCAAGGCGGCCCAGATCGATGGTGCTCCGGCCTGGAAAATCTACGCGCGCATCATCATCCCGCAGTTGCGGCCGGTCTTCCTGAGCGCCGTCGTGGTGCTGGCGCACCTGGCGATCAAGAGCTTCGATCTGATCGTGGCGATGACCGGCGGCGGGCCGGGCAATGCCACCGCGGTGCCGGCGACCTTCATGTACTCCTACGCCTTTTCGCGCAACGAAATGGGCATCGCCGCGGCCAGCGCGGTGTTCATGCTGGCGGTGATCGCAGCGCTGATCATCCCCTATCTCTACTCCGAGCTTCGGGAGCCCCGATCATGAGTGCCGCATCTCCTGCCGCACGCCGAGGCGCTGCCACGCGTGTCGTACTGTACGCCATTCTGCTGGTCTTCGCGGTCATCTATCTGATGCCGCTCTACGTGATGCTGACCACGTCGTTCAAGACGCTCGAGGAAATCCATCAGGGCAACATGCTGGCGCTGCCCGGCGAATGGACGTTGGCACCCTGGCGGGAAGCGTGGGGAAGTGCCTGTATCGGGCTCGAATGCAACGGCGTCCACGGTTACTTCTTCAACAGCATCAAGATCGTGATACCCGCAGTACTGATCTCCGGCCTGCTCGGCGCCTTCAACGGGTATGTGCTGACCAAATGGAAGTTTCGCGGCCACAAGATCGTGTTCGGCCTGATACTGTTCAGCTGCTTCATTCCGTTCCAGATCATCCTGTTGCCAATGGCCCGCGTACTGGGGATTCTGCACCTGGCCAACAGCACGGGTGGCCTGGTGCTGGTTCATATCGTCTACGGTATCGGATTCACCACGCTGTTCTTCCGCAACTTCTACGCCAGCTTCCCGGACGAACTGGTGCGGGCGGCGCAGCTCGATGGCGCCGGCTTCTTCACCATCTTCTTCCGGATACTGCTGCCAGCGTCGGTGCCGATCATCGTGGTCACGATCATCTGGCAATTCACCAACGTCTGGAACGACTTTCTGTTCGGCGTCTCGTTCGCTTCCGGCGATAGCGCACCGATCACGGTGGCGCTCAACAATCTGGTCAATAGCTCCACCGGGGTGAAGGCCTACAACGTCAACATGGCAGCGGCGATGGTGGCGGCCGTGCCGACACTCATCGTCTACATCCTCGCGGGCAAGTATTTCCTGCGCGGGCTGATGTCGGGATCGGTCAAGGGCTGAGGATCACATGAGCTTTCTGCATATCAACAACGTACACAAGCGCTTCGGCGAGACTCACGTCCTGAAAGGGGTCGACATCGCGATCGAGCAGGGCGACTTTCTGGTACTGGTGGGGCCGTCCGGCTGTGGCAAGTCGACGCTTTTGAACATGATCGCCGGGCTGGATTCGATCAGCGAGGGCGAGCTATTGCTCGATGGCCGGTGTATCAATGACGTACATCCTTCCCGGCGCGATATCGCGATGGTCTTCCAGTCCTACGCCCTCTATCCGAGCATGACGGTGGCGGGCAACATCGGCTTCGGGCTGGAAATGCGCAAGGTGCCTCGCAAGGAGCGGCGCGAGGCGGTCGATCGAGTCGCCAAGCTGTTGCAGATCGAAAACCTGCTCGATCGCAAGCCGGGTCAGCTTTCCGGCGGGCAACGTCAGCGTGTGGCAATGGGACGGGCGCTGGTGCGCGACCCGCAACTTTTCCTGTTCGACGAGCCGCTCTCGAACCTGGACGCCAAGTTGCGGGTCGACATGCGTAGCGAGATCAAGCAACTGCATCAGCGACTGAAGACCACCATCGTGTACGTGACGCACGATCAGGTCGAGGCGATGACGCTGGCGACTCGCATCGCGGTCATGCGCGCCGGTGAGTTGCAGCAACTGGGGACGCCCCACGAAGTCTACGACGATCCCAACAACCTGTTCGTTGCCGGCTTCATGGGTTCACCCTCGATGAATCTGGTTAAGGCGCGAATCGTCGAGCACGATGGTGTGCTGGTGGCACAGGTGGCAACGGGCGATACGACACTGGCACTGCCCATCGTGCGCGATCGTGAAGCGCTGCGTGACTGGTGCGGGCGCGATGTCATCCTGGGATTGCGGCCGGAGGCGATCACCGATCCGGCCAGCGCCAACCAGCGCAATGGCAACATTCACGAAGCGGAACTGCCGGTCGATCTGATCGAGCCGACCGGGGCGGACCTGTACGTGGTCACCACGCTCGGTGACGCCAGCGTCAACGCGCGCATGCGTCCCGGCACGCCGTTGCGGCCGGGAGAACGGACTCGATTCGCTTTCGACGTCTCACGAATGGTGATGTTCGATCCCGAGTCCGAAAGACGAATCCGCGATGAACAAATGATCGATTCGGCGCTAGAGGAGACGGCCTGACACGGAAAAGAAGGCGGAAGGAAGGAGCGGCATCGCGAGTTCAGTCAGCGCTGTTGCCCGACGAATTCGCGAATGCCCTCGGCCAGGCGCCGGCCCTGGCGTTCCAGTGATTCGCCTTCGACCATGCCGACGCCCAGTATCAGGCCGCGTCGGTGATCGCCGGTAGCACAGACCCGGCTCAGCGGACGGGTGATCAGATGCTGTCGAGTCAGCAGCGACTTCGACAAGCGCTCGTCGTCCAGCGTCGGCGAGAGCGCCAGGCTCAAGCTGATGTTGCCGGCCGGTGGTGAAACGCCAATGACTCCGGGCGTGCCGACGAGCAGATCATGTAGCCGCTGTTGACGCCGAAGATATTCGCTCGCCATGCGGCGGCACCAGCCATCCAGATCGCCATCATCGATGAACGTGGCGAGCACTGCCTGATCCAGCAGCCGACCTTCGCGAAAGACGCCGGTACGTACCCGGTTGATCGCGTCGCTCAGGCCTCTCGGTACCACCAGGTAGCCCAGCCGCAGACCCGGAAACATCAGCTTGGAAAACGATCCGATCAGGATCTGGTTGCCGGCGTCGGGGTCGAACGCCAGCTCCCGGTGATGGCCGTCACCGAATTCATAGTCGTCCTCCAGTATCCAGTCCGGTCCGAGGCGTCGGATGAGATCATGTTTGTGAGCGTTTACTGACCTCACGCCCAACGGATAATGGTGAGATCCGGTGAAGTAGAGCAACCTGGGACGAGTCCGTGGCAGGGTCCTTACGTAGCCTTGCTGCGGTTCCCAGATGGCGTGTTCGATGGCGAGGCCGCCGGCCTGGAAGACGTTGCGAGCGCCCCAGTAGAACGGCGAATCCATGACTACGCGATCTCCGTTATCGGCCAGTGTCAGCGCGCAGAGCTGCAGGCCATGGTGGGCGCCTTCGGTGATCACGATCTGATCCAGCGCGCAGTCGATACCTCGCCATCGCGCCAGGTAGCCGGCGATGGCGCGTTTCAGGGGACCATAGCCACCCGAGGCGTAGGAGAGCAGCAGCGTATTGTGGGGCACGGTGATACGCGAGTAGAGCTGGCGCCAGCGGGCGATCGGGAAGTGCGCGATATCGGGGACGCCAGGCACGAAGGCGCCGCTTTGCAGCGGGCTGGCACCGACATCGCCGAGAATGTCGTTGGCACGGCGAGAGATCGGACCGATATCGGCCATCTCTCGCTCCCGCGAATGCAAGCGTTGACTTACCCAGGTGCCGCGGCCGTGGTCGGTAACCAGCTGACCTTGGCGGGTCAGGTTCTCGATGACACCGGCAAGCGTGTTGCGAGCCACGCCGAGTTCGGCGCATAGCGCCCGATGGCCAGGCAATCGCTGACCATCCTGCCACCCGCTATCGATCAGCCTCAGCAAGGTCTGTTCTAGGCGGCAATGCTTGGTCAGATGACGCGGCTGGGCCTGATAAACCTGCGCGATGCGATCCAGCGCCCGGCGGCGGTCGTCCATGATCTCTCCCTCGCGGACGCGGAAAGGTTCGGATTATGCGTGGGGGAGCGGTAGGTGGTCTACAGTCGTGGAAAAGTGGTCTAGTCCCGGCGAGGCGCCGGGGTGGTAGCGTGGCGTCAGGGCCGAGCACTGGGTTGCTCCAGAAACGATCGGCTTATCAATAACAACCTGAAGAGAATTCCGTCATGTCGAACGCTTCTCAACCTCCGGAGTTCGTGCGGGTCCTGGCTCGTGCGGACGTTCTGGCGCTGGCCTTTGGCGCCATGATCGGCTGGGGCTGGATCGTCCTTACCGGTAGCGCCATTCTCGACGGCGGCAGCGTGGGCGCCATGCTCGCCTTCGTGATCGGCGGTATTGCCGTGCTGCTGGTGGGACTGACCTATGCCGAACTGGCGTCTGCCATGCCGCAAGTCGGTGGCGAACACGTCTACAGTTATCGTGCGCTCGGCCATTTCGCCTCGTTCGTCTGTACCTGGAGCATCGTGCTGGGCTACGTCAGCGTGGCGTCGTTCGAGGCGGTGGCGCTACCCACGGTGTTCGAGCATCTGTTTCCCGGTTACGCCGTCGGTGATCTGTGGACCATCGCCGGCTGGGAGGTCAAGGCAACCTGGGTCGCGGTCGGTGTGATCGGCTCGATCGTGATGATGGCGGTCAACTATCTGGGGATCTCCACCGCCGCGCTGCTGCAGAAAGTCGTCACCGGGCTGATTCTGGTGGCGGGGGTGATGTTCGTGACCGGGTCGCTGTTCACCGGTGATGGTGGCAACATGCAGCCGCTGTTCGCCAGCGGTGAGCATGACGCCTTCGGCGGCATCGTGGCGGTACTGGTGCTGGTGCCGTTTCTGTTCGTCGGCTTCGACGTCATTCCCCAGGCGGCGGAAGAGATCAACCTGCCGTTCCGGGACATCGGCAAGGTGCTGGTGCTTTCGGTCATCATGGCGGTGTGCTGGTATACCCTGATCATTCTCGGTACCAGCCTGATGCTCGACAACGAGGCGCTGCAGGGCAGTTCGCTCAGCGTACCGGACGCGATGACGGCAGTATTCGATGCTTCCTGGGCCGGCAATCTGATGGTACTGGCGGGCATTGCCGGGATCATTACCAGCTGGAACGCGTTCTACATCGGTGGGTCGCGGGCGATCTACGCACTGGCCCATTCCGGCATGCTTCCCGCCTTCCTCGGCAAGCTGCATCCCCGCTACAAGACACCGACCAACGCGATCATCCTGATCGGCGTGCTCTCCACCGCTGCCCCCTTCTTCGGCCGCCCGGCGCTGGTATGGCTGGTCGATGCCGGCGGGCTGGGCATCGTGCTTGCCTATCTGTTCGTGGCGCTGTCGTTTGTGATTCTGCGCTATCGCGAACCTGACATGCCGCGTCCTTACCATGTCGGTGCCGGCAAGCTGGTCGGCGTGCTGGCGGTGCTGCTGTCGCTGGGCATGACCTGTCTCTACCTGCCGGGCAGCCCGTCGGCGCTGACGCCTGTCGAGTGGTCCATCTTCGGCGCCTGGATGATCGCCGGATTGGCCCTGTACGGATGGGCTCGACGGCACTACGGTCGAGAGATGGGCGATCGTTTGATCAAGGCGGCCTACGACAACCAGTCGTAGGTCGGCATCCCGATTTTCATGGCGCGCCGCCTGCCGAAGCCGACGACGACGCGCAATCCACGTTAGCGGCACGAGGTGCCGCGTCAGGAGGAGTGTTCCATGACGAGTAAATCCATGAGCAATGCGGAACTCAACGAGCTCAAGCAGCGCTATGTCGCCAACGGGGCGGCAAGCCCCGCCGGCCAGTTCGCCGCTCGTGCGGAGAACGCCGAGCTGTGGGACGAGGATGGCAAGCGTTTCATCGATTTTGCCGGTGGTATCGGCGTGCTCAACATCGGCCATCGTCATCCGAAGGTGGTCGAGGCGGTCAAGGCGCAGCTCGACAAGGTGATGCATACCTGCCAGACCGTCATGCCGTACGAGGGGTACGTGCGGGTGGCGCAGAAGCTCAGCGAATTGACGCCGGTACGCGGCCACGCCAAGGTGATGCTGGCCAACTCCGGCGCCGAGGCACTGGAGAACGCGGTCAAGGTGGCACGCGCCGCTACCGGCCGTTCCAGCGTGATCTGCTTCACCGGCGGCTACCATGGCCGGACGTTCATGACCATGGCGATGAATGGCAAGGTGGCGCCGTATCGTAACGACTTCGGTCCGATGCCCGGCCAGGTCTATCGCGCGCCCTATCCGGTACCGTCCATCGGCGTCAGTGAGGAAGAGGCGCTGCGCCATCTGAAGATGACGCTGAAGACCGACGCCAACGTCAACGACACCGCGGCGATCGTGATCGAGCCGGTGCTGGGCGAGGGCGGCTTCCATGCGGCTCCCGCGAGCTTCCTGAAAGCGATCCGCGAGATCTGCGACGAGCACGGCATCCTGATGATCGTCGACGAGGTGCAGTCCGGCTTCGGGCGGACCGGCAAGCTGTTTGCCATCGAGTACAGCGGCGTCGAGCCGGACATCATGACCATGGCCAAGAGCATGGCGGACGGCATGCCGATCTCCGCGGTCGTGGGGACGGACAAGGTGATGGATGCGTCCGGCGGCAACTCGCTGGGCGGCACCTATACCGGCAGCCCGGTTTCCTGCGCTGCGGTGCTGGCGGTGCTGGAAGTGTTCGAGGAAGAGCGCATTCTGGAGAAGAGCCAGGCGCTGGGCGAGAAGCTCAGGGCACGTTTCGACAAGTGGCAGCAGGAGTACTCAAGCGTCGCCAACGCGCGCAACCTGGGCGCCATGGCGGCATTCGATCTGGTCAGTGGCGAGAGCGGTGCGCCGAACGCAGAGCTGGCCGGCAAGCTGTGTCGCGAGGCGCGCGAGCGTGGCCTGATCCTGCTCTCCTGCGGTCTGTATGCCAACACGATCCGCTTCCTGATGCCGGTCACCATCAGTGACGAGGTGCTCGGGGAAGGGCTCGATCTGATCGAGGCCATGCTGAGCGAATTCGGCGCCTGATCGACAGCCGCCGTCCGTTGACGGGCGGTGGTGGTCATCACAAGAAACCGACACTGGCGACCAGTGTCGGTTTTTTCATGAAGGCCTGCCTGCACGCGGATGTCAGTGACCGCTTACTTTTCCTGCTGGCCGGCATCCCGCTGCATGTCGATATGCGGGATGCCGTCCTCCACATAGATCTCGCCGACCGGCTCGAAACCGTGACGACCGTAGTAGGCTTGTAGATGTGCCTGGGCGGACAGCCGGGCGTGGCGTCCCGGCCAGAGCGATTCGATTCGCATCAGTGCGGCTTGCAGCAGATCATGGCCAAGACCGTTGCCGCGGTGGTCGGGATCGATGACCACGCGACCGATGGAAACGGGCTTATCTCTCTCCTCCGGCACCTTGAGACGTAACGTCGCCGCGAGATGATGCTTCGTCAGCACCCTCAGATGATGCGTCGAGGCGTGCAGATCGTGGCCATCCAGCTCCTGGTAAGGACACTGCTGTTCCACCACGAATACAGCTACCCGCAACGACAGCAGCGCATAGAGTTCGCCGGGATCGAGCTCGGGGCCGGTCTGCCATGTCCAGTCGTATGATGCCATCTGTCTCTTCCCTCGCCGCCGTTCAGCCATCATGATCGAAGCGCTTTATCTGGATATGGACATCTGAATATGGACGATACGTATCCAGGCATTCGAAACGGCATCTTACGCAGCGCCTCGAAAAATGTCAGTGGCGATGATTCTTGGGAGAGCGATGACGACATGAGCAATCTGGCAATCGATTACGACGACGTGGTGGCGGCGCACCGGCGGCTGGAGGGAATCGCGCATCGAACACCGGTGCTGCGCTCGACGACGGCAGACGATCTTGTCGGCGCGTCGCTTCACTTCAAGGCGGAACATCTCCAGCGTATCGGCGCGTTCAAGTTTCGGGGCGGTTACAACGCCATCAACCAGTTCGACGCCGCACAGAAGGCTGCCGGCGTCATCGCGTTCTCCTCGGGCAATCATGCGCAGGCGATCGCGCTGTCGGCCAGGCTGCATGGCATTCGCGCCGTCATCGTCATGCCGGAAGATGCCCCGGCGATCAAGATCGCTGCCACGCAGGGGTATGGTGCCGAGGTGGTTCTCTACGATCGCTACACCCAGGATCGTGAAGCGCTGGGTCGCGAGCTCGCCGAGGCCGAGAGCCTGACACTGATCCCGCCGTTCAACCATCCCCACGTGATGGCCGGGCAGGGCACTGCCGCCAAGGAGCTGTTCGATGAAGTTGGTGAGCTCGATACGCTGCTGGTGCCTCTGGGGGGCGGCGGGCTGCTCTCCGGTTGTGCCACGGTCGCCAGGGCGCGATATCCCCATTGCCGTGTGATCGGGGTCGAGCCGGAAGCCGGCAACGATGCGCAGAGAAGCCTGGCCAGCGGCGAGATCGTTTCCATCGCCACGCCGCGCACCATCGCCGACGGCGCCCAGACCCAGGCCTTGGGCAGCCTGACGTTCCCGGTACTTCGAGAGTGCGTCGACGACATCGTTACCGTGAGCGATGCCGAGCTCGTTCATGCCATGGGCTTCATGGCCGGGCGGATGAAGCAGTTCATCGAGCCGACCGGTTGCCTGGCGGCGGCAGCGGCCCTGAGTGGCCGGGTGGCCGTCGAGGGGCAGCGGGTAGGAATCATCCTATCCGGAGGGAACGTCGACCTGAACCAGTTCGCCGAGCTGATTCAGGGCGCGAAGGAATAGCCCACATGAAACACATCGCTGACGACACGTGACTGACCATGTGGCTGACAGAGAAGCGGCGGGCATGCCTGCTGTCGATCTCCTCAGGACAGGCCCGCCGCGATGATCGACGGGGCAGCCGTCGACCTCAGGCGCTCCGATGCCATCGGAACGCCTGGTCAGATAGTTAGAAGAATCCCATGGGATTGATGTCGTAGCTGATCAGCAGGTTCTTGGTCTGCTGATAGTGCTCCAACACCATCTTGTGGGTTTCGCGACCGACGCCGGATTTCTTGTAACCCCCGAAGGCGGCATGGGCCGGATACTGGTGATAGCAATTGGTCCATACGCGGCCAGCCTGAATGCCACGACCCATGCGGTAGGCGCGGTTGATGTCGCGGGTCCAGACGCCGGCGCCGAGGCCGAATTCCGTATCGTTGGCAATGGCCAGTGCTTCCGCTTCATCCTTGAACGTCGTGACCGACACCACCGGCCCGAAGATCTCCTCCTGGAACACCCGCATCTTGTTGTTGCCCTTCAGCAGGGTCGGCTGAATGTAGTAGCCGCGGGATAGCTCATCGCCAAGTGACTCCCGCTCGCCGCCGGCCAGGAATTCGGCGCCTTCGCCTCGTGCCACGTCCATATAGGACATGATCTTGTCGAACTGCTCTTGCGAAGCCTGGGCACCGACCTGGGTTTCGGTATCCAGCGGATGGCCGCGCTTGATCTTCTTGATCCGTTCGATGACACGCGACATGAACTCGTCGTAGATGCTTTCCTGGACCAGGGCGCGAGAAGGGCAGGTACAGACTTCGCCCTGATTGAGGAAGCCCATCACCAGGCCTTCGGCACACTTGTCGATGAACGCAGGCTCTGCGGACATGACATCCTCGAAATAGATGTTCGGCGACTTGCCGCCCAGCTCCACAGTCGAGGGAATGATGTTCTCCGCAGCGCATTTCATGATGTGCGAGCCGATGGGCGTGGAACCGGTAAAGGCAATCTTGGCGATGCGCTTGCTGGTGGCGAGTGCCTGCCCGGCCTCTTCGCCGTAACCGTTGACGATGTTGATCACACCTTTGGGCAGCAGGTCATGAATCACCTCGATGACCTTGAAGATCGAGACCGGGGTCTGCTCGGCCGGCTTGAGCACGACGCAGTTACCCGCGGCCAGTGCCGGCGCGAGCTTCCAGGTAGCCATCAGGATCGGAAAGTTCCAGGGGATGATCTGGCCGACGACGCCGAGCGGCTCGTGGAAGTGATAGGAGGCGGTGTTCTCGTCGATCTCGGCAGTGGTGCCTTCCTGGGCACGAATGCAACCGGCGAAGTAGCGGAAGTGGTCGATGGCCAGCGGGATATCGGCGGCCAATGTCTCGCGTACGGCCTTGCCGTTGTCCCAGGTTTCCGCGACGGCCAGCATTTCCAGATTCTGCTCCAGACGATCCGCGATCTTGAGTAGCAGCGTTGAACGTTCCTGAACGGAGGTCTTGCCCCAGCCGGGGGCAGCCTTGTGAGCGGCATCCAGCGCCAGGTCGATATCCTTCTGGCTGGAACGAGCGACCTCACAGAAGACTTCGCCGGTGACTGGCGTGATGTTCTCGAAATATCGTCCCTCGGCCGGTGGTATCCATTCACCGCCGATATAGTTGTCATAGCGCTTCTCGAACTGGGTGATGGCGTCCGAGGTATTCGGGTTGGCGTAACGCATGGTGAGGTGCTCCTGTTGAATCGGTGACCGATTGCTGGATTTCTCTACCAATTTGCGCCCCTTGATGCGCTCTCGCCATTACGCTTTAGGCGACCCTGATGACGCGTAGCCCTTCGACCAATGATGAACGGTCAGGCAGTGTCGCGGTGTTACTATGAACCGTGTGGTTCAACGACCTAAGGAGGGTCTGACCATGTTGCAGACTCGAGATCAATCGACTCAGAATCGCCCGCTGGCCGACGACAGCGGCTGCTGCCAGATGAGTTCGATCAACCTGCTCGATGATAGCGTCTCCACGCAGAAGGAAGTTCAGGATCGCAACGTGCTTCAGCTGTATCTGCTCACGGTTCAGGTGAGAGCCTTGATGGATGTGGCTTGTCACCAGGGCCATGCCTCGTTTCTCACGGAGCGTTTGCGTTACCACACAGAGCAATTGGAATCCCAGTTTTCCAATCTGGTGGATAAGCACAAGGGTGCATCCTATACGCGGCATTTCTATGCACAGCAGCAACAGCGCTTCGATACCGAGATCGAGAAGATCATCAGTGCACTGGAATCGCTGGGCGAGAAGTACAAGAACGACTCCTCCCGGTAAGCCTCTTTCTTTCGAGGCCCGGCGCTAGTATCACTCTATCGCGCCGGGCTCTATTCAATCTCAATGATCCCTCGCTTCCCGTTCGGAAGCTATTCGTTGATCAGGCTTGATCGCCAGGTCAGATATTGGCGCGCTGCGCTTTGAGGAAATGGATGCCTGGTTTCACGTGAAACAAAGTCGTAGACGTGTTCCACGTGAAACAAGCACTTATCGAGAAAGCGTTCATTTACTGCTTACTGAGAAGAGGTGCCGGTTTTAATCTGACTCAGAAAATCATTACAGGGTGTCGTTTCGTCCGCGCTTGGCGAGACCAGCGCCAGCAGTGCCGCGGCGGGAGTCGCCACGGTTCCCAGGAACGCGCCCACAGCGCCTCGAGCCAGCAGTGATCCGGTGTCGACGCCCGGAGACGGGTTCTTGAGCGTACCTTTCACATAAAGTGGCGAGCGTAGCGTGAAGACACGTGCTCCCTTGCTTTCCGGTTCGATGGTGAAATCCAGCGCTTCGGTGGCGAAGTTGACGGTGCCGTCGATCTTGATCAGCGCATTTTCCGTATCGATCAGAAAGAAGCGGGTTTTGGCCAGTCCATCGGTGACTTCCAGATTAGTTGCCGCACAGTTGATATTGACCTGTTCATCTCCGAACAGTTTGCCGACCAGGTAGTTGCCGACATTGAGGCCTGCCAGTTCCATCAGGTTCTGACTGATAAGGCCATCATTGACCAGCATCTGCAGGTCACCATTGCTGGTGCCCAGAATGCTGGCAACGGAATTGCCGGTGCCACTCAGCGTGGCGCCCCCGTTGAGTTCTCCGCGGCTGTTCTGCATCAGCTCAACGTCGGGAAACAGACGGCTCAGCAAGAGATGGCGGATATGCATGTCCACGCGGCTCTGCATCGGCTCTTGGCTACCGTCGAGTCGTACCGTGGTATTGAGATTGCCTCCCGCGACGCCGAACCGAAGCGGGTCTAGCAGAATCTCCCCGTTCTCCAACGTGATATGTGTATAGAGATCCTCCAGAGGCAGCGAGTCGCCATGCTCGATGCGCTGCGCGGTGAATTTCACGTTCGCATCCATCGTCTTCCATTGCGCCGTATCGAACTCTTCGACCGGAAGCAGCTTGTCTTCCGGCTGCTGGCTGGCTTCTCCTCGGTCTGCCTTTTCCGCATTCGAGTCGGCACCGATCAGCGGGGCGAGATCGGCAAAGCGCAATTGCTGCGAAACGACCTCGCCCTCCAGCGATGGCCGTGGTTCGCCCATCTGGTAGGTAAGGTCGCCATGAATGTCGCTGTCTCCAATCTGTCCGTCGAAATTGCGATAACGAAAGGAGAGCGCTTCTTGGGTATCGAGATTGGCTGTCAGATGGCCTTGGGTAGAGTAGGGCGGTGTGTCGGGCAGAGTCACGCCAATGATCCCGTAAAGATCGCCCAGGTTCTGGCCGGCAAATTGCAGATCCATATCGATTTTCTTGGGCGCTAACGGGTCGATCAAGGTGCCATTGACGGACACCCGGGTTGCTCCCGCTTCTACTGTAGCTTGAAGGGGGTAGGGTGCATCGCGAAGGCGCAAGGCATCCAGTCCGCCGAGCCGGCCTTCTCCGTCGAAAGCCTGATTCTGATATTCACCTTCGGCCTTCCAGCCAAATACGTAATCGGCGACATCTCGATCCCCGACGGCTTGCCGAGCGGCACTGCCTTTCTCCGCAACGTCATTGAAGGCGATGGGCTCGCCGAGGAGTCGGACCGTGGCATCGGCGGTTGCCGTCAGTACGGCGTCATCGTAGTGAACGTTCACCGGATCGAAAGCGATATCTCCGACATCGACTGTCCAGCCGCTGTCGCTGTTCGAGGGTTCGGCTGCCGTATCCTGCTCACCGTTTCCGAGCGCAAATGTCCAGTTGTTCTTGCCGTTTTCAAGACGGACCAGAGAAGCCTCGGCACCCGAGAATTGGATATGGGGAATGGAGACCGTCTTGTCCATGAGCGGGAGCAGGGAGAATTCGATATCCAACGAGGCGAGGCTGAGCAGATCTTCGTCGGTGACGGCTTCCGGACTACCGACATGGATATCCTCGGCGTGGATATGAGGCCATGGAATCCAGCTGCGCCAACCGGATTCATCTTCCGGGGACGCCCAGGACAGATCGAGGTCGCCTTCGATGGCGAAGGGCCTGTGAATGGCTGCCGAGACGCGCTCGTTGATCGTGGGCTTGAGCCGGTTCCAGTCGAATGTCACAAAGACGACGATTAGCGCTATGAGTGACAACAAGACGATCGCTACTACGGCTAGCGCAATCTTCTTCCCCAATGTCATGGCCCTGTTTCCATCCTTGAAGTGTCTCTCCAAGGATAGTCGAGGCTGAGCATGACGTTGGGATCAGTTGCGGGAACTCGGGAAAAACCGATGTTTCACATGAAACATTCGCCAGGCTGGAGAGGCGCCGTTGTGGAGAAGCGGCGTTGTTGGCTTACGAGCTCTGATTCAGCAGACGGCTGGTGAAATCTGCCAGATCGTTACAGATCCAGGTGTCGGCAAGCGTGTCGTCCAGCTCGTGCCGAGAGCGTTGCCCTTTGCCGGTAAGCACCAGTGCCGTCTGGCAACCGCTGGTAATGCCTGCCTGAATGTCACGCAGGCTATCGCCGACCATCCAGCAACCCTCCAGCGTCTGCAAATGCAATCGACCCTTTATCCGTTCCAGCAGGCCGGTACGCGGCTTGCGGCAAGCGCAGTCGTCGGATGGGAGGTGGGGGCAGTACTCGATCGCTGCGATCTTCCCGCCGGCTTGTTCGACCAGCGAGCGTAATCGATCGTGAATTTGCTCGAGCGTCCGGATGTCATAGTAGCCTCTTCCAATGCCGGACTGGTTCGTGGCAATGGCGACTGTCCATCCGTTCTGGTGCAGCCGCGCGATCGCTTCAATGGCGCTGGGATAGGGGTGCCATTCCGACAGCGATTTGATGTAGGCATCAGAGTCTCGATTGATGACGCCATCGCGATCGAGTATGACGAGCTTGACCATGTGCAATCGTGCTCTGAGAAAAGAGAAGCCGATTATCGGATGTCATGCTGCGAGACGCAAAAGCCTCTCGTGTTTCACGTGAAACAAACATTCTGTGCATGCAGCGGAGGCCCAGGCTCGCAAAGGCTGGCTTAGAAGGGAGCGCAAAAGAGAGCTAGAACAAGAGGTCGATTGGCAGCCAAAGTCAATATCGCTATCCCGGCGGCCTTCCTTGGAATGGAGCTGCCGGGAAATAGCCGAACGCATCTATGGCGCGACGGGGAGCGCCCGCTTGTGTGCGGTTCGGTCGAAGGTGCGGATAATCAGATCTGCTGCGTCGCGGTCGACTTCCTTGCCCTCGAGAAAGTCATCGATCGTATCGTAGCTCACGCCTAACGCTTCTTCGTCGGTGCGTCCTGGTGAGAGCGACTCGAGATCGGCAGTAGGGATCTTATTGACCAATGCTTCAGGACCATCAAGCTCGCTCAGAAGCGCTCTGACCCGGCGCTTGGTGAGTCCTGCCAGTGGGGTGATGTCACAAGCGCCGTCCCCATGTTTGGTGAAGAAGCCCATGACGGCTTCGGCGCCATGATCTGTTCCTACGACCAGGCCGTTGTGCGTTCCTGCTACGGCGTATTGCGCCATCATCCGCGCTCGCGCCTTGATATTGCCATGCACGAAGTCGCGTTGGTACTCATTCTGAAAAGCGAGCTTCCCCGTTTCAAGGCTCGCAAGCAAGCCATCGGCACAGGGCTTGATATCGACATCGAGCTGTTGATCGGCGCGAATGTAGTCGATCGCGGCCTGGGCGTCGTCCTCGTCATGCTGATCGCCATAAGGCAGGCGCATCGCATAGAAGGTTGCCTCCCCGCCACGGTCGCGAAGGCGCTCGGCGGCAAGCTGACATAGCCGGCCAGCGGTGGTCGAATCGACGCCACCGCTGATACCCAGCACCAATGCTCGAGTGCCGGTTTTCTCCAGGTAGCGCACCATGAAATCGATACGGCGTTCGACTTCTCGGCGTGCATCGAATGTCGGCTCGATGCCCAGCGATTCGATGATCTGTTGTTGGGTCGTTGCAGTCATTGTCTGCTCCTGGGAGTGATGATGAGTGGCGCCATGCAATAGCTTGGCAGGCAGGGCGTCATGGTGCCAATGTCACTGGCTACCGATAGCCGTTTCGGCACCTTGGCTTTCAGCATGGTAGTGCGTCAGTCGCTCCAGTGAATAGCGCGCGGCGGCGAGTCTAACGTCGTTGCGACCACCGTCGAAGCGGCGTGTTTCGCAGTAGACGCTGTCGCCTTCACCCGTGCGGAAGGCCCAGGCAAAGCAAACCGTACCCACGGGCGTGCCGTCCTCCGCCGGCTCTGGCCCTGCGATACCGGTATTGGCGATCGCCACGTTCGCCTGCGTGTAGTCGAGTGCGCCAATCGCCATCTCGCGAGAGAGTGTTTCGCTGGTCATCGAGTGCTTTTCGAAAATCTCGTCATCGATCTTGAGATAACGCTGTTTGGCCTGCGGCGAATAGACCACAAGGCCGCAGTCCACCAGACTGCCGGACCCCGGAACACTGGCGAATTCCGACAGGATCAGGCCGGCAGTACAGGACTCGGCAGTGGTCAGCACGAGCCCTTCCTTCTGCATGTAATCGATCAGCGAGCTGATCATGGCATCATTCTGGTCGGCCATGGCGTCCTCCTGAAATTTGAGTCTGAGCTTCGTAGAATTCTGACAATACGCCAATGGCGTGCCGCTGTTATTAACGGAGATCAGTGTGTTCGCGGGCATCGAGAACTATTACCCAGCGGAAACGACGACATAGCCTCTGATAGACATGAGGCGATCGAAGCTTTGTGATGTTTCACGTGGAACATCGATTATCGAGCAGCGAGCCTGAGTTGCAGGGCCGATGCGGTGAGGAATGGGAAGAACAGGAAAGCGGAAAAGGGGAGAGAATAAGAACGCCCGGCGCTTGGCCGGGCGAATGTTTCACGTGAAACGAAAGATTGGCGCTACGATTGCAGTTCGGCGATGTCCGCGACCTCCAGGAAGAGCGCCTGCAGGCCTGCCAACAATGCCAGTCGATTGGCGCGGACGGCGTCATCCTCGACGGCGACCATCACGTCATCGAAGAAATGATCCACCGGTGCGCGTAGCGTGGCCAGGATATCGAGGGCCTGCGCGTATTCGGCTTCTCGGAACAGCGGTTCGACCTGGTCGCGGCAGTCGCTGACGGCGTTGGCCAAGGCGATTTCCGCTTCCTCGGCGAGAAGGTCGCCGTTCACCTCGGTACTGCCGTCATGCTGCTGCTTGGACAGGATGTTCGACACGCGCTTGTTGGCCGCAGCCAAGGCAGCGGCCTCCTCGCGCTGACCGAAACGGTGCACGGCACGCAGGCGGCGGGCGAAATCCAGCGGACGCGTTACCGGACGGGCACGTACCGCCAGGTAGACGTCGACCGGTAAGCCCTCGTCCTGCGCCCAGGCGCGGAAACGATCGAACATGTAAGTCAGGACATCGTCGACCAGGCCTTCCGCCTTGGGCAGGTCCCGGTGCTGGGAGGCCGCCAGTTCCAGCAGCTCGCGCAGATCGAGATCCAGCTCGCCCTTGATCAGGATATTGAGCACGCCGATGGTGGCCCGGCGCAGGGCGAACGGATCCTTGGCGCCCGTGGGACGCTGGCCGATGCCGAAGATGCCGGTCAGCGTGTCCAGACGATCCGCCAGCGCGATCGACAGTCCGGTGGATGTCCTGGGGATCTCGTCGCCGGCGAAGCGGGGCAGATACTGCTCATGGATGGCTTCGGCCACGGCTTCCGGCTCACCGTCGTGGCGCGCGTAGTAAGTGCCCATGATCCCCTGCAGTTCGGGGAACTCGAGCACCATCTCGGTGACCAGGTCGCACTTTGCCAGTTGGGCTGCGCGCGCGGCTGCCTGGGAATCTCCGTCGATCTTGCCGGCAATGAAGCGGGCGACGACTTCGGTACGGGCGGCCTTGTCGGCGAGCGAACCGAGTTCGCGCTGGAAGACGACATTGGCCAGCGACTCGCGGCGGCTCTCCAGCGTCTGCTTGCGATCGGTCTCGAAGAAGAAGGCGGCGTCGGCCAGACGCGGGCGAATGACCTTTTCGTTGCCGTAGATGACCTGCTGCGGATCTTCGCTGTCGATGTTGGCCAGCGTGATGAACTGCGGCTTGAGCTTGCCGCCGGCATCGAGCAGGTGAAAGTATTTCTGGTTGGCCTTCATCGAGGAGATCAGGCACTCTGCCGGCACTTCGAGGAAGCGTTCGTCGAAGCTGCCGGTCAACGCTACCGGCCACTCGACCAGTCCGTTGACTTCTTCCAGCAGGTCTTCGTCGATGACCGCCTGGGCGTCATGCACTTCCGCCTCGGCCAGTACCTGCTCGCGGATACGTTCGCGACGGCGCTCGAGGTCCACCAGCACGTAGGCATTTTCGAGCGCGGTTTCGTAGTCGTCCGCATGGGCGAGCTCGATCGGCGTGGGGGCGTGAAAGCGATGGCCCCGGGTCGTGCGGCCGGACTCCAGACCCAGCACGCTGGCCGGGACGATCTGGTCGCCATAGAGCAGAACCAGCCAGTGCACGGGGCGTGAAAATTCGATGCGCGAGGCACCCCAGCGCATGTTTTTGGGAACCGGCAGGGCATGAATGGCGGAATTGACGATCGCCGGTAGCAGCGCCTCGACGGTATCTCCCTGCTGCTGTTCACGATAGCCGAGCCAGGTCCCCTTGTCGGTCTCCAGGTGGATCAGTTCATTGACCGTCACACCGCAGGAGCGGGCGAAGCCTTCGGCCGCCTTGGTGGGCTGGCCGTCCTTGAAGGCTGCCGCCAGCGCCGGGCCACGCTTCTCGACCTCACGATCCGGCTGCTTGCCGGCGAGGGCTTCGATACGGACGGCGAGACGGCGCGGGGAGGCAAGCGCATACGCCTCGCTATGGGGAACTTCGGCATCGTCGAGACCCTTGACGATGCCGTCGCGCAGAGCAAAGGCGAGTTTGGCGAGTGCGCCCGGCGGCAGCTCTTCGACGCCCAGTTCGATCAGTAGGGTGTTGACTGCCATGCTCATGCGTCTCCCTGAGTGGTTTCTGACGGTTCCTGCAGCAGCTCGCGGCGCAGGGCTTCCCGCGCCATCGGAAAGCCTGCAGCCTCCCGTGACGCGTAGTAGGCGTGGGCAACCTCGCGGGCCAGCGTACGCACTCTCAAGATGTAGCGCTGACGCTCGGTAACCGAGATGGCGTGGCGCGCATCCAGCAAGTTGAAGGTGTGCGAGGCCTTGAGCACCTGCTCATAGGCCGGCAGCGGCAGATTGGCCTCGAGCAGCTTGTTGCACTCGGTCTCGCAATGGTCGAATGCCTCGAACAGATAGGGAACATCGGCATGTTCGAAGTTGTAGGCCGACTGCTCGCGCTCGTTCTGCAGGTAGACGTCACCGTAAGTGACGCGGGCCCCGTCGGGAGCGATCGTCCATACCAGGTCGTAGACGCTGTCGACGTCCTGCAGATACATGGCGATACGTTCGAGACCGTAGGTCAGCTCGCCGGTCACCGGGTAACACTCGATCCCGCCGGCCTGCTGGAAATAGGTGAACTGGGTGACTTCCATGCCGTTGAGCCAGACTTCCCAGCCGAGCCCCCAGGCGCCGAGCGTGGGCGATTCCCAGTTGTCCTCGACGAAGCGGATATCGTGGACTCGCGGGTCGATACCCAGACGCTCCAGCGAGCCGAGGTAGAGATCCTGCAGATCCTTCGGCGAGGGCTTCATCACCACCTGGAACTGATAGTAGTGCTGCAGGCGGTTGGGGTTTTCCCCGTAGCGGCCATCGGTGGGTCGGCGCGACGGCTGGACATAGGCGGCGTTCCAGCTCTCCGGGCCGATCGAGCGCAGGAAGGTGGCCGGATGAAAGGTGCCGGCACCCACTTCCATGTCGAGTGGCTGCAGCACGACACAGCCCTTTTCCGCCCAATATTGCTGAAGGGCCAGTATCAGCCCCTGAAAGGTTTTCGCATCTGCCGTCGAGTCTGTCATTGACTGCGCACCGTTGCCCATGAATTCGTGAGCCGCCAAGTATACAATTAGCGCTCAATCGGTTATAGGCACCGCCGCCAATCGGCGTCGAGCGGGTTCGCGACGGTTTTCGCAGCGGCGGCGGCTGCATTCGACGACCGAGTCGAGACAAGAGGAAAGCGACATGATCGTAGTCACCGGCGGGGCCGGCTTCATCGGGGCCAATCTGGTCAAGGCACTCAACGCGCGCGGCCACCAGGACGTCATGGTGGTCGACGATCTCAGCGACGGCACCAAGTTCGTCAATCTGGCGGACTGCACGCTGGGCGATTATCTCGACAAGGACGATTTCCTGGCGAGAGTGAAGGCCGAACTGTGTGGTGAGATACGAGGCGAGATCGGCGGTCTGCCGCCGATCGAGGCGATCTTCCACGAAGGAGCCTGTTCGGATACCACCGAATGGGACGGCCGCTTCATGCTGGAGAACAACTTCGAGTACTCCAAGGTGCTGCTCGAGTATTGCCAGGCCAAGCGCATTCCGTTTCTCTACGCCTCTTCCGCCGCCACCTACGGGGGCAGCGAAGTGTTCGTCGAGGACCCGGCTCACGAGAAACCGCTCAATGTCTACGGCTACTCCAAGCTGCTGTTCGATCAGTACGTCCGTGCGCGCTGGGACGATTTCGACTCGCAGGTCGTGGGCTTTCGCTACTTCAATGTCTATGGCCCGCGCGAGCAGCACAAGGGCAAGATGGCCAGTGTCGCCTACCACCACCACACGCAGGTCCAGCGCGGGGAGAATCCCAAGCTGTTCGGCGCCTGGGACGGCTTTGATGCCGGAATGCAGAGCCGCGACTTCGTCTATGTGGGCGACGTGGTCGACGTCAACCTGTGGTTCCTGGATAACCCCGAGATTTCCGGCATCTTCAATCTGGGCACCGGACGCGCCGAGCCGTTCAAGGCGATCGCCGAAACCGCCATCGATTTCTATTCGCGCAACCAGGGGGTCAAGAGCGAGATCGAGTACATCGATTTTCCCGACGAACTCAAGGGGCGCTACCAGAGCTATACCCGTGCCGATATCGGCCGGTTGCGCGACGCCGGCTATACCGCCGAGTTCAAGACGGTGCGCGAGGGCGTTTCCGCCTATCTGGAATGGCTGAATGGCTGATACCGCGGCGGTCAATGCCAAAGCCGGGCCGCGTCTTCTCGTCGTTGGCCCCTCCTGGGTCGGCGACATGGTCATGGCGCAGAGTCTGTTCATCACACTCAAGCAACGCCACCCGGACGCGACGATTGGTGTGCTGGCGCCGGGCTGGTCGCTGCCGATCCTCGAGCGCATGCCGGAAGTCGACGAAGCCATTGCGCTGGATGTGAAACATGGCGAGTTCGGCTGGAAGACCCGGCGTGAGATCGCACGCTCCCTGAAGGGGCGTTTCGATCACGCCATCGTGCTGCCGCGTTCGCTGAAGTCGGCGCTGGTGCCGTTTCTGGCCGGCATCCCTCGCCGGACGGGCTTCACCGGCGAACAGCGCTACCTGCTGCTCAACGATCGCCGCAAACTCGACAAGGCGGTCCTGAATCAGACCGTCAAGCGCTTCGTCGCACTGGGTCTCGATGCCAAGGAAGCCGTACGCGGCAACTTCGCCCTTCCCCATCCAAGGCTCAGCGTCGACTCTCGGCATCAGGACGAGCTGCGGGAGTCGCTCGGTCTGGGAGAGCGTCCCGCCATCGGCATGATGCCGGGGGCCGAATATGGGCCGGCCAAACAGTGGCCGCTCGAACATTTCCGCGAACTCGCCGAATCCCTGATCGGCAGGGGATATTCGGTCTGGGTCATGGGCGGGCCAAAGGACGCCGAGGCCGGTGCGGTCATTACCGAGCGTCTCGAGCACGCTCACAATCTGTGCGGCAAGACCCGGCTGGCGGATGCCGTCGATCTGCTCGCTGCCTGTAAGCAAGTGGTCACTAACGACTCGGGGCTGATGCACGTGGCTGCAGCTGTCGGCACGCGTATCCAGGCGCTCTACGGCTCGTCGTCGCCGATCTATACACCACCGTTGACCGACAACGCCTATATTCATTATCTAGGTCTTTCCTGCTCACCCTGTTTCGAGCGCACTTGCCCGCTGGGGCACCGCAACTGTCTTAAGCAGATGGTGCCCGATAGAATCGAACAAGCGATTCAGGGATCACTGATAGACGGCTGCCGGTGAGGCCGGCCATTGCCATAATCATCGAGAGCGACCATGGTGCTACTGACTGCCAAACGAAAGCGCAAGTTGCGCTCGGCGCTTCGTTTCCTGCACTACCGCATGAAGAACGTATGGTCCTCCCGGCAGGTCCCTTCGAGTGGCGAGCGACTCATCATCTCGCTGACCACCCATCCGCCCCGTATACGCCAGGTCTTTGCCACGCTGGAATCTCTCTGCGAGCAGGATATCGAAGCATTCGATGTCCATCTCTATCTTTCGCGGCGCGACAAGGAAGCCGTCGGTGACCTGCCAAGGTCACTTCAGCGCCTGACGCGACGTGGTGTGAAGATCGTCGTGACTGACATCGACTTGCGTTCCTACGACAAGTTGGTGCATGCGCTGGAAGCATATCCGCAAGCGACGATCATCACTGCCGACGATGACATGCTGTATCCCTCGGATTGGGCAAGGCGCCTGGTAGATGGCGCAAATCGGTTTCCCGGCTGTATCGTCTGCCACCGTGGCCATATGCTCTGTGAGAGCTCGCCGGGCTCGGGTGAAATTTCCTATAAAGAGGTCAGGACCCGTCAGGATCCGGGCGCCATGCAACCCAACTTCGCACTGATGCCGACTGGTAGTGGTGGGGTGCTGTATCCGCCAGGAGTACTGGACCCTATGGTTTTCGACGTCGAAGCCTTTCAGGCCCTGGCACCCAATGCCGATGATATCTGGTTCAAGATGGCTTCTCTCAAGGCGGGAACGCGCTGCGTGCGGGTCAATTCACGCAATGTCGACTTCCTGTCCACGCCAGCATCCGGGGAGTCGGCCTTGCATGAAGACAACGTCAAACGCGGTGGAAACGACAGGCAGTTTGCCAATTGCCTTGCTCGCTACCCGGAGCTCAAGTCGCTGATCTTCGAGTCTCGCGACGATCTATCGGGTGATGACCCGCTACATACATAGAACGGTGAATACATGTCCCAACGAGTCCTGCTGGTCGTCCGCAAACTGAGTATCGGCGGCATCGAGCGTGTCACCGTCAACCTGGCCAACGTGCTGGCGAGAGAGGGTCACGACGTCCATGTGCTGGTGCTCAAAGGCGGCTACGAACTGGCGCCGGACCCTGCGGTGACGGTTCACCGGGTGGATTTCGACAAGGCCTTTCGCAAGACGGGGCTGGGACTCGTGTACGACCTGCTCACGCGGGCATTGTTGAAACCGCTTCTGCCGGGTTCGGGATTCCTGTGGCGGGGCTGGTATGGCGGTTCCTACCTCGAGCGCTTCGTGGTCAGGCTCGAAAGGGAACATGGCCCGATCGACCGTGTCATCATGCGTGGACAAGGCGCTTTCGAGACGGTCTGGTCCTGGCGGGACCCGCGTCTATGGCAGGTAACCGTTTCCTGGCCTGGCGATTATGGCAGCCGGCTCAAGGGGATATATCTGCGCAAGCTATACGAGGGCAAGCAGGTAATCTGCAATACGCCCAACGTACGCGAGCAGCTCGAGCGTCAGCTAGGACACTATGATATCCGGCCCAAACGCTGGGCCACCATCATGAACCCCTGCGACATCGAGGCCATCCGCCGCCAGGCCGACGAGCCTGTCGAGCTGCCCGCCAGGCCCTTTATCGTCCATGTCTCTCGACTGTCCGACGTCAAACGTCAGGAGTGGCTGATTCGTGCCTATCTGAAGGCCGATATCGAGGAAGATCTGGTCATTGTCGGCGACGGCCCCAAGCGTGAAAGTCTCGAAAAACTGGTCGGCGAGCTCGGCGCTCGCGAGCGCATCCATTTCGTCGGTAGTCGACCCAATCCTTACCCCTGGATGAAGCACGCTCGACTTTTCGTGTTGAGCTCGCGCAGTGAAGCGTTCGGTATCGTGCTGGCAGAGAGCATGATCTGCGGCACGCCATGTGTCGCCGTGGATTGCCCGGGTGGCGTGCGCAACGTGTTGATCCATGATCAGGCCCGATTGATCGCGGAAAATTCTATAGAAGGACTGGCCGTGAAGATTCGTGAAGGGATGATGAATCCGCCATCGATCGAGGCGGATCCCGAGCTGATTGAGCGTTTCCGTGATACCCGCATCATGCAGCAATTCCTCGACTTGCCAACGACCTAGGCGGAGCCATGTCGACACGAAGAGCCGGATACGGGATCATTACAGCTAATTGCATAGCATGCTTATGAGAGTGGTATGCTATACAGCAGAAGAACAGCGTTTGATAATTCCGCTTTTTCTGTACTCGAACGTGTAGGCTTTCATGGTGCGCGCTTCACAAAACCACTCGCCTTCTCCTCCGCGCCTGCCCGTCGAGGATGTAGCGTTTCGCGATTTGCTCGACCCCCGCATGAAGTGGGGGATCCGGCGTGCACGTCTGCAGGCGAGTTTGAAAGCGGCTTTTCAGCGCAGCGTTGGCGAGACAGTGGAAGAGTCTCTGTTTCGGCGCTGGGCCACCGGAAAGGCAGGCTGTCGGTGGGCTGAGCGCCGCGGCCTGCCACGGCGATCGATCGAAGCGAGATTGGGGCAGGCGTTAATCGTGCACGTCGATCCCCGTGCGCTGATTCGCGACTTCAATGCCAAGGGAATCGGTGGCAAGCGCCCATCGTCTTCCGCCTTCATCTGGGACGGTGAATGGGATCAGAGCCGCGGCGACCTGCGTCGCGGCTCTCGCTATCGCTTCATCAGCGATCTCGACGAGCACAGGGACGATCTCAGCCAGACCGAGCGCTTCCGCCAGTACCGTTCGCGGCTCGAGTCGGGGTATCCCTGGTCTTCCTATCAACAGGGCATTCTGCTCGATACGGAAGAAAAGATAATGGCCTACCTGCGGACCTATCTGGGCTTTCTCGACGATATGGCGGCTCACGGATTCAATGCCGAGCTGGGGAAAGACGATCTGGGTGTCGCGGTCACCCGTGACGGCCGGCTGCTCAAGATCAATCGCGGCCTGCACCGTTTGGCGATGGCTCAACGCCTGGGCCTGGCATCCGTCCCCGTGGTCGTTCGTGCCGTCCACCGCGACTGGTGGGAGCGCGTGGTCGAAGGGGAGCGAGGGGAGACGGCACTGGCTCGAGTCGCCGAGGCGTTGCAGCACACCACCCCCGAAACCCGGCCGGGCAAACGGGATCCTGGCGAGGACCAGGGGCCCATCGAATGGCCGGCGCCGCGCCATCCGGACCCATGTGCGGACGGGCTCAGTTGACGCCGTTCCAGAGCCGCTCCTGCAGAAGATTCTCGCTGCGCATGCGCTGATTCATTTCTTCCAGCGAATAACGTTCCACCAGCGTCGGGATCGACGAGAACAGCGATACCCCGAGCCCGGCCCGATGGTCAGGGATGGTGTAGTTCATCGCTTCCAGTAGCGTCGGCAGCACGTCCACCATGCTGGCTGGCCGCTCGATGACGCCGGGGCGCAGACCGTTGCCCAGCATCATCAGGGTGTTTTCCCGCTCCTCGGCAATCAGATCCTCCCAAGCGGAGTTCTTCATCGAGAGGTGATCGCTGGCCACCACGACCAGCGTATTGTCCAGCAGCCCTTCGGACCGAAGCCGCTCGATGAAATTCCTGACCAGCCAGCCGGTGCATTTGATCGAGTAGAGAATATCGGTCCCGTCGAAGGGGCCCTGATTGTCGATACAGGATTGCGACGGATTGCCGAACGGTGGGTGCCCGGCCAGCGTCAGACCGAAGAAGGCGTAGGGCTTGTCGCTGTCGTGCAGGTGCCGGATACGCTTCTCGGCCAGACCGAGCAGCGTGTCGTCATAGAGCCCCCAGTCGTTGAGGTAACCGTTGGGGGCCTTGTCTTCCAGTTCGTCGCGACCCAGCGCCGTATCGAAGCCGTGGCCCTGATAGAACTTCGCCTTGCCGGCAAATTTCGTGCTGGCGCCGCCCATGTAGGTCAGGTCGTAACCCCGCGCGTGGAGCAGGTCGCCGAGACAACTGACGCCGGGGAGCACGTCCGACAGCGGCTCGAACTGGTTGTCGTGCATCAGGCCCGCCGGCATCAGCGGCACTCCGCACTGGCTGGCGACCATGCCGGCCATCGTCCAGCCCGTGTTGTCGAGCTGCTTGACGCCGCGAAAGACCACGCCTTCCTTGCCCAGCTGCGCCAGATCCTCGTAAGCGTTACCGAAGCGTTGGGTATCGCTGTAGGTGCGCTCGGTGCTCTCCATGTAGATATAGATCAGGTTTGGCGGCTGGCGCGGCGCGGCTACGATTTCCGGTGGCTGGTAACGGTCGTTGAGCCAGGACTCGTCGTCGTCGATCGCCGAAGCGCCACGGAGCGACAACCCGAACAGCAGCGGATTGAAGGCGAGCAGAAACAGGCTCAAGACCCGCTCCCACAAGCGCCAGCGATGGTCGGCCCGCACCAGCCAGGTCACCGCCATCAGCATCACGATGGCCGCCATCGTGTAGATCACGCCGGCAATCTGGCGGTCGGTACTGCCGTTCTCCTCGATGCCGGCCTGCAGGTGAAAGATCACCGCGCCCAGGTCGAGTTGCCCGAAGCTGTCGTCGAGATAGATATAGACCCACCACAGCACCAATGGCAGCAGCGACCATGGCCACGCCCTGCGCTGCGTGGCGCGCTGAGAGACATGCCCCCAGCGGAAGTGGTAGCCGATAGCGAGCCAGCCCAGCGTGATGGCGGCGGGCGTCCACCATGGCAGTACCCAGACCACCATGATGGCGTAACCGATGCAGAGGCCGATATAAGTGAGTGCACACCAGCGTCGAGTGTTACGAGAGATGGTCATGACGCGCTTCGATCCGTGAACGTCGTGTTCTACCGGTGCCGGGTCCGGGCACCGCATGAGGAGTCGTTATGACTCTATCATGACGAATCCAAGACAAGCAGGTTAGCGACGAGTTCCCGGCGCTATCGTGAACTTCGCAATGCCAGGTCGTCGGCATGGCGTTCCATGGCGAGCTCGATCAGGCGTGTCACCAGCGCCGGATAAGTCATGCCGCTCGCCTGCCACAGCTTGGGGTACATGCTGATGCGGGTGAAGCCCGGCAAGGTGTTGATCTCGTTGACGACGACCTTGCCTTCCGGCGTGAGGAAGACATCGACCCGAGCCAGGCCGGCGCATTCCAGCACCTGGAACGTGCGCACCGCGAGCTCGCGGATCGCCTCGCTGGCCTCAGGATCGATATCGGCGGGGACGGCGATCCTGGCCGCATCGTCGTCGATATACTTGGTGTCGTAGGAATAGAAACCGCCCTCGACCACGATCTCACCGCAGACGCTCGCTTCGGGGGCGTCGTTGCCCAGCACCGCGCACTCGATTTCGCGTCCGACCACGGCGGATTCGACCAGCACCTTGTGATCGAATGCCAGGGCCAGGGCCAGCGCCTGCTGGAACTCGGCTGCGTTCTCCACCCGGCTGACGCCGACCGACGACCCCTGGTTGGCCGGCTTGACGAACAGCGGCGTGCCCAGCTCGTCGCGCAGGGCGTCGAAATCGGCGCTGGCGGCCGTGCGGCGGGTCAGGGTGACGAAAGGTGCCACCGGGATGCCGGCATCGCGCAGCAGGCGCTTGGTGACGTCCTTGTCCATCCCGGCAGCCGAGCCGAGCACGCCGGAACCGACGAAGGGCAGATTGGCCATGCGCAGCAGCCCCTGCAGCGAACCATCCTCGCCCAGCGTGCCGTGAACGATGGGGAAGACCACGTCCAGCTGGTTCAATGCCCCTTGAGACGCCTCGGTGGCGATCAGCTGCCGGTGCTCGCGGCCGGGCACCAGGGCGATATCGCCGGCGGACGGGTTGAGCGCAATGCGTCGAGGGTCGTCGGCATCGAGCAGGAAGTCGGCCGCATCGTTGATATGCCACTGGCCCTGCTTGTCGATGCCGATGACCGTGACCTCGAAACGCTCGCGATCCAGCGCATCGACGATGTTCCTGGCCGATTGCAACGACACTTCATGCTCCGCCGATTTGCCGCCGCAGATGACGCCAACCCGAATCTTGCTCATAGTTCTGCTCCACTTCGCTAACGATCTCGACGCCGCTCGGCTGCGGCCTGTCGGGCGTCATGATGCCACGTTCCCGCTGTGTAAGTATTGCCCGGGCAGGCCGAATACCGGCTGCCTCGCTCAACCGGCGAATCAGCGGGCAGCGAGGCGGCGATAGAGGGCGAGATAGGCTGCGGCCATGGCCTCGGGGGTGAAGTCGGCGAGACGCTGTCCGGCAGCCGTGGCCAGGCGTCGGCTGCGCTCGGGATCTTCCAGCAGAGCCATCAGCGCCGTTGCCAGCGCCTCCGCATCACCGGGAGGCACCAGCAGCCCGCTGACGTCGTCCTCGATCAGGTCCGGAATGCCGTCGACATCGCTGGCCACGATCGGCACGCCGTGGTCCATGGCATCGAGCAGCGTCGAACCGAGCCCTTCGTTGCGTGAAGGAAACGCGAACAGCGTCATGATCTCGAGATAATCGCCGACGTTCGGCCGGAAGCCTTCCCAGATCACGTTATCCAGATCCGCGCTCTCGGCCTTCAGCGCTTCGCCATCGGCGCCATCGCCGAGCAGCAGGAAGCAAGCGTCCGGATGCGTCTCGCGCAACTGTCGCGCTGCCTCGAGCAGTACCCGCTGCCCCTTGTGGCGATCCACCAGCGCGCCGATATGGCCGATCACCCGGCGTCCGGCGAAGCGCTCGCGCAGCTTCGCGACCTCGGTCGGGTCGCTCGGCTGGCCGGAAAGCACGCTGGGAATACGGGCAACGGGGCACCAGTCCCGCTGGCGAAGATGGGTTTCGATCACCGAGGAGATCGCCACGGCGGTCGCCGCGCCGCGATAGGTCCAGCGGTTGAAGCGCTTGTCCTTGACCGGCTGCGGGACACGCCGGGTCAGGATATACGGCGTTCCGCGCAGGTGACGTTCGACCCACGCCCAGTGCACCGCCTTGGCCTCGTGAGCGTGGGTCAGGCTCGCGCGCGGGCGGTGGGCGTGGCCGGCCAGCGCATGATCGGCGTCGATCAATTCGATATCCGTGTCGGCCAGCGCCGCGCGCATCGGCGAGTCGCGCCGGCAGACCAGGCTCTGTTCCACGCTACCTTGTTCATCGTCGATTCGAGCCAGTGCCTCGATCAGCAGCAACGTCTGGCGCTCGCCGCCGCGGAAGCCTCGGGCGAGATTGACGTGACGGATATGCAGCGGTTCGCGTGGCATCGATTCACCAGATCCGGTCGAAGTCTTCGGCGTCGCGAACCTTCGCGTCGCGTTGGAATTCGAGCAGCTTGGCGTATTTCAGGTAGGCGTTGATCGCCGCCGACAGCGCGACGGAGACGCCATCGAGCCCGCCGAGGAAGCCGCGCTGAAAGACGTATTTGCGCACGAAGGCATTGGCGCCATGCAAAAACGGTGAGAAGGCGTTGGCCCGCTTGCCCTTGAGATACATGATCTTGGCGGCGCGATTGGAGAAGCGGCCGCTGGCCTTGCCGAACAGTTCGCCGAGGTTGGCGAACGAATAGTGTTCCAGATCGGCGTCCAGGCGCCGCGGATGCGTCGCCTGCACGGAAGCATGCTGGCGGCTCTCGGAAAATCCGGTGCGATCGCGATCGAAGAGCCGAATGCAGTAGTCCGGATACCAGCCGCAGTGGCGGATCCAGCGGCTGCCGATGAAATTGCGGCGACGCAGCGCGTAGGCGTCGTGGTTGCCCTCTCCGTTAGACTCGGCATCCAGATCGAGCGCCTGGATGGCCGCCACGGCGTCGTCGGTGAGCCGCTCATCCGCATCCAGCGACAGCACCCAGCGGTGGCTGGCGGCACGCGGGCCGACGTTCTTCTGCGGGCCATCGCCCAGATAGGGCTGGTGAATCACGCTGGCGCCGAATGCTTCGGCCCGGGCCACGGTGTCGTCGCGGGAGCCGGAGTCGACGACGATCAGTTCATCGCAGACTCGCTTCAGCGACGCCAGGCAGGCCTCGATGTTGTCGGCTTCGTTGAGCGTAATCACTACGCCGGTGATGGCGGCCATGAGCGGTCCTGTATCGTCGGTGGATAGACCTATCGAAAACGACAGCGGGCGTCGCGACCCGCTTCGTCGCGACGCCCGGTGATCGGGCTCCGGATAGCGCCTCGGTCATTGTAGCGCTGACAGGGCTATCGATAGAACTGACGGAACCACTGCATGGCTTCGAACACCGCCGGGGAGAATTCGGCGTCGTCGATCGGCTTGAGCTGCCGATCCACGATATCCCACTGCCCGGTGCCGTCGACCACGGTGATACGGTCCGGCTCGACGATTCCGTAATCGATATAGCTGCTGGACTGTATCCAGGGGTGATCGATCCCGGGAGCGAGAAGATCCTTGCCCATGGCGTAGTCGGAGAGCGGGTTGGTGCAGCCCAGGGCATGTCGCATCAGCATTGGCGCGACGTCGAGATGGCTGGTCATGCCCTCGACGCGGCCGGGCTCGACGCCGGGGCCATTGACGATCATCGGCACGAGGACCTGCGGCGAAGCGAAGTTGCTGTTGTGGCCCCAGTAGTTCCTGCCGAAATCGTTGAACGACTGACCGTGATCGGCAGTGACGACCAGCATCGTGTCGTCCCACTCGCCCTTGGCCTTGAGATCAGCGATCACCCGACCGAGCAGTTCGTCGTCGTAGTGGACCGAGTTGCGGTGACGATTGAAGTAGGGTGTTGGATCGGTATCGGGGCCCAGATCGAGATAATCCATTCGCTTGACCGATGGCTGATACGGCTGTTCGGCGTCGTCGGGCACGTCGTAACCGTGGGGCGCATCGTAGAACAGCATGCCGAACCAGGGCGAATCGTCCTGCTGCTCCTGCTGATCGAGCCAGTCCAGCCAGTCCTCGGTCATCTTCTGGTCCCGGCCCGCCGGCGAATTCCCCGGTGTGCTCAGCCGCAGCGGACTGACCGACGAGAAGATCGTGCGATCGAAGCCGACACCATCGAGGCTGGCCGACGAGAAGATGCCCATCGCATAGCCCTGCTTCTGCAACTGGGTGATCAGCAGCGGCGGCGTCTGGGTATCGTCCAGGTAGGCGTAGTAGTTGCCGGTGAGCCCGTAGAACAGGCTCATGGTGCCGTTACGGGTGGCGTTACCGCCACTGTAATGGTCGAGGTAGCGCCGGCCGCTGTCGTTCAGTGCGGCATAGAGATTCGGCGTGTTCTCGGGGCCATATTCGTCGGCGCGCCAGGAGTCGATCAGCACCACCAGGACGTTGGGCGGAGCCTCGGCCTGGCAACTGAGCGGGTTCCTGGGCCAGTCGAGATTTTGTGCCTGCTTGGTGTCGATATCGGCACGCTCGGCGCGAGCCGCGCGGGGATCCAGCCAGCCGTGCTTCTCCATGAAGTCCTTGGCAGTGGCCGGGAACAACAGCGGATAGATGCCGACCTGCTGGGTCACGCTGCGCTGATAGCGGGCGTCGGCGACGACGTGCAGGGCGTGGCTGGCGATCAGCGTCACCAGGATCGTGCCGCAGGCGAGCCCTGCCGGCAGCCGCTGGCCGCGCCTGCCCACGATCAGACGATGCGCGAGCCAGCCTTCGAGTGCCAAGGCGACAGCCACGCAACCTACGACCACCAGCCAGGTGGAGGTGGCGAAACTGAAGATCTCGCCGTTCTTGTCGTTCAGGAACAGCGACACCATGAAGGCGTTCACATGAAAGCGATACTGGGCATAGACCACCGTATCCAGCAGCAGCGCGCTCAGACCCAGCGCACCAAGCAGCGTGGCCGGCAGCCATAGCCAGCGCGCCTTTGTCACGACGGCCAGCACGGCAAGCGGCAGCCAGCCAAGCAGCACCAGCATGCCGAAGTGGCCGATCCAGGTCAGGATCAGATAGGCGATTCCCATGGGGTCATGGGGAATCGCGAGATAGGGCACGTAACGCAGGGCGATCAGCCAGACGAGCGGTAGTTGAAACAGGGCAAAAAGCAGGGTGCTGCGCCAACGGCGCCTCAGCGTGTCTTGCATGCAGGGTCAAACCTTATCGTGATCCGCCGGAACGCTCCGATAACCATCGACGAGGGCGGTGAAAAATGGTTCCGCGTTGGCGGGTGAGAAACGCAGGAGAGAGCGCTTGAGCCGTAACAGATTGCGCTGGCGCCAGGCGCCTTCCGAGCGCAATCGACAGCGGTCGAAATCTATCAGCCAAACCTTATCGTCGGCTGAAACGAGCAAATTGCGCGCATTGAGATCGACGTGGTCGAGACCGGCATCGTGAAACCGCCGAATGGTGGCGCCGACATCGGCGAGCAACCGCGGCGAGGCACTTGCCAGGCGCTCTGCCAATGCCTGGCTCTTTGTCAGGCGCTCGGTGATCAGCGCGGCGCGATAGGTGATACCGCGGCGTACCACGATGGCTGCCACCGGCGCCGGTACCGGCAGCCCCTGTTCGAACAGGGCGCGTGTCAGGCGCATTTCACGGAAGCCGCGGGTGCGCTCGAGTCCCGTCCAGAGATAGTTGGCCTGGCTGACCTTGGCCGCCATGCCGCCACGGCGATAAGGCCGCAGCACCCACTGATGGTCGTCCACCGCGAGAAACTGGCTGGCGCCGCGTCCCGGCGCCGAGCCGACCACCAGGCCGCGTTCGGCCCAGGCATCCGGGTCGAGCCACGCTTCACCGAACGCAGGTAGAATCGGCAGGTCAGGCTGAGCGAGACGCGCAGGATCGTATAAGATATGCGCGTCTCGATGATGATAGGTCGATAACGACATGACCGATCCTTGACGTTGGGCCTGGTGCGTTTGAATCGTAGCGGGCCGGCGAAAAGAGACAGAATAGACGGCAACGAGCCGCCGGGGCGCATTGTAACCGGGCAACCCCGTCACCGCATGTCGGCGTTTCACCGCCCGGGACCCATCGAACATCGCAAGGAAGCCGTCGTGACTGAAGATTCGCAAGCGCCGTTAGCCGTGATCGCCATTCGTCAGGTGGAAAAGAGTACCGGCGCCAGTCGCAACGCTTTTGAACAGTCCATCGCACTGAAAGCGCTGGGCTATCGCGTGGCGATTCTGGCCGAGCGCGGCCGGCGCGAGCTGGCGGAAGCGGCCGGCGCCGAGCTGGTTCGGCTGAAGCGCTGGCCGTTCAAAGGGCCTTTTCGGCGCTTCTGGTTCAATCGCCGGGTGCAGGCTTGGTGTCGGCGTCATCGACCAGCCATGCTGGTCAGCCATGGCGATGTCGAGACGCCCGATGTCGTCTACATGCACAACTGCGTCCATCTCGCCAGCCAGCGCATTCACGGGCGCGATCTGCCACCGGGCCATGAAGTTGCCGCGATTCACGATCACGTGCTGAAAGGCGGCAAGTTCCGCCGTTTGGCGGTCAATTCGCGCATGATGGCTAATGATTTCCGTGATCGCTATGGCATCGACGAGTCGCGAATCGAAATCAGCTACCCCGGCTACGACCCCGAGATATTCAATCTCGAGCGGGCCACGGCAGGACGCCCGGTGCGGCGACGCGAACTGGGTATCGATGACGACACCCGGCTGATCGGCCTGATCACCTCCGGCAACTTCACCAAACGCAACGTGGCGGGATTCGTCGAGATGGCGGCCGGACTGGATCAGCGCTTGCCCGGCCGGTGCCGCTTTCTGGTCGTGGGCAAGGACGACTTTTCACCCTATCAACGCCAGGCTGAACAAGCCGGCATCGCCGAACGCTTCATCTGGCGCACTACGGTCAGTGACGTCGAGACGCTCTACGGGGCGCTCGACATATTCGTTCTGCCGGCCCATATCGAAGAGTTCGGACGCGTCTCGCTCGAGGCCATGGCCTGTGGCACGCCGGTATTGCTTTCTTCGACCACTGGCGCCGCCGAGTTGCTCGAGGCTGACCACGCCGACCTGATTCTGGAAAGTCGGGATACCAAAGCCTGGGTCGATCGTCTCGAGCGGATGCTGGAGGAGCCAAGTCTCGACTCTCTGGGTACGAACCTTTCCCACCTGGTGATTGATTACTCTTATCGTCAGCAAACGGAAAAGCTGAGAAGTTCTTTCCTGTTTTTATTCAAAGATGTCTCTAGATGACTTCGCTATTACGAATTTTTGGAAGTGGCTGTTTTAAATAGATATGTGAAAGTGTTGAAAGAGAGGCTTTGTTGATATGTGGTTGGATCTTTATTGGCGAAAAAAAGCTAGGCGCTTATTAGAAGCGTATCGTCGCTTGAAGCGTAGCGACCGCCAAGAGGCAATTCGCCAATTCGAGAAACGCTTTGGCCATCCGCCCGACTTGTCCCAGTACTTGGAATGAGAAGCTCACTTGTTACAAGCTGGATGCGGATAAACCAATTTTTCGCGATCTAGCGGACAAGCTTACGGTTAGGCGGTTCGTGACCGAGCGAATTGGTAACGAACACCTGATTCCTTTGCTTGCAAGTGGTACCACATTGACGCGTGATATGTTCGATCTGTTGCCGCCTCAGTTTGTCATAAAAGCTAATCATGGCAGTGCCATGAACAAGATCGTTCGTAACAAAAGGGATGTTAACTATAAAAACTTGAAGAAAGAAACTGTTGGCTGACTCGTAATTTCTATATGGGTTCGAGAGAGACTCAGTATTGCAACATATCCCCTTTTATAGTTGTTGAAAAACTAATGCTGGATGAGAATGGAGAGATATCTAAAGATTATAAGATTCATTGCTTTGATTGCCAAGGAAATAAGCGCTTTATTGTTCAGGTGGATAGTGATCGCTTTAATGGTCATGTGCGAGACTATTACACATCTGAGTGGGAAAGAATATGTTTGACTGTGAAATACCCTAATAGCCAGAAAACCGAGTCATTAAAAAAGCCGCCGGCTTTAAATGATCTCATTAAGATTGCTGACGTGTTGTCGCAGGGCTTTTCCTATGTCAGAGTAGATCTTTATGCTATCAGTGGAAAAGTTTATTTCGGTGAGATGACTTTTACTCCGGGCAGCGGGTTTGAGCGCTTCGTGCCACATAGCATGGATGAAAAGTAGGGGGAATGGTTTGACCTGCCGCGTCAATTATCTTTGCAGACGCAAGCCGATCTGGATAGTCCCGTTCTGTAAGGCTTCGCGTACCGCTGTCGAACTTTAGTGAACGCAGGCAGCGGTCACGCTTCTTGATCAACTTCCGTTAGAATGAATGCTTTTACCCAATGGGAATTCGGTCAACCCCATGAAGCATTCTCTGCCAGAGCAGCCTCGACACATCGGCATCCTGCGCCTTTCCGCGCTGGGCGATGTCTGCAATCTGGTCCCCACGGTGCGTGCCTTGCAGCGCCAGTGGCCCGAGGCTCGCATCACCTGGATCGTCGGCAAGGCCGAGTACAGTCTGCTGGATGGGCTCGATGGCGTCGATCTCGTCGTGTACGACAAATCCACCGGGTTCAAGGGCATGCGCGAGATATGGCGCCAGCTCGCGGACGTGCGTTTCGACGTGCTGCTGCACATGCAGCAGGCGTTGCGGGCCAGCGTGCTGTCGCTGGGCCTCAAGTGCGATGTCCGCGTGGGCTACGACAAGGCGCGGGCCAAGGACTGGCAGCACTGGTTCACGCATCGCCAACTGGCGCCGAATCCACGGGCGCATGTGTTGGAGTCCTTCATGGATTTCGCACGGCTGCTGGGCGTCGAGGATACATGCCTCGACTGGTCGCTGCCGGTGCCGAAGGCCGCCTATGACGAGGCCCGCCAGTTGACCGGCGATCAGCCCTATCTGGTCATCAGCCCTTGTGCCAATCCGCGCCTGCGCAATTTCCGCAACTGGTCGGCGGAGGGCTATGCGGCGGTCATCGAGCACGCCTGGCAACGCCATGGCCTGAGAACCGTGATGAGTGGCGGCGGCAGCCCGCAGGAGCGCGACATGGGCGAGCAGATCCGGCGCTTGTGTCCCGATATCGAGATCATCGACGCCATCGGCCGCACCTCGCTCAAAGGCTTGCTGGCCCTGCTCGATCGCGCCCGCGTGGTGATCGCGCCGGATTCCGGCCCGGTTCACATGGCCAATGCGCTTGGCACACCGACGCTGGGACTGTACGCCACCACCAACCCGGATCGTGCGGCGCCGTATCTGTGGCGGGACCATGTGGTCAATCGGTACCCTGATGCCGTTCGCCGCTATCTGAAAAAGCCCATCGAGGCCGTCAGCTGGGGCACACGCGTGCGTCACGCCGATGCCATGGCGTTGATCACGCTGGACGACGTGGTCGAGCATCTGGATCGGCTGATAGCCGCAACGAGCGATACTGCCCAGGCCGAAGACGTAACGGAGCCCCCGCATGAAGATTGATCTGTCGCAACTGGAGCATGCCCGCCTGCTAGTGGTGGGTGATGTCATGCTCGATCGATATTGGCACGGCGGCACGTCACGTATTTCTCCCGAGGCGCCGGTCCCGGTGGTCAAGGTGGAAGACGCCGACGATCGCCCGGGCGGGGCGGCCAACGTGGCACTGAACATCGCTTCCCTGGGCGGGCAGGCCAGCCTGGCCGGAGTGGTCGGAGACGATGACAATGCCGGCCATCTCGAGCGCGCGCTGGAAGCCGCCAATGTGAGTGCTTACTTTCACCGCAGCGCCGACGTGCCAACGATCACCAAGCTGCGTGTCATGAGTCGCAACCAGCAGCTCATTCGTCTCGACTTCGAGTCGCCGCTGTGGAATGTCGATACCACGCCGCTGATCGAGAAGGTCCAATCGGCGTTGGGTGATGCCGATGTGGTGATCCTGTCCGACTACGGCAAAGGCAGCCTCAACCGGGTCGAGGCGTTGATCGCCGCCGCCCGGGCCGCCGGCAAGCGGGTGCTGGTCGACCCCAAGGGCAGCGATTTCAGCCGCTATCGCGGTGCCAGCGTGATCACCCCCAACCTGACCGAATTCGAGGCGATCGTCGGGCCGTGCGCCAGCGATGCCGAACTGGCCGAGAAGGGCGAGCAACTGCGGGCGACGCTGGAGCTCGAAGCGCTGCTGGTCACGCGAAGCGAACGCGGCATGACCCTGATCCGCGAGGGTCTCGCGCCGCTGCATCTGCCGACCCATGCCCGCGAAGTCTTCGACGTGACCGGTGCCGGCGATACGGTGATCGGCGTGCTGGGGCTGGCGCTGGCGGCCGGCCACGGCTTCGGCGAAGCGGTGATGCTGGCCAATCTCGCTGCCGGCCTGGTCGTGGCGAAGCCCGGCACCGCGGTGCTCTCGGTGGCGGAGCTCTACACCGCGCTTCACGGCGACAGCCTCGCCGAGTACGGCGTCATCGAGGAAAAGCCGCTCATCGGCGCGGTGCGTGCGGCTCAGGCAAGAGGCGAGCGCGTGGTGATGACCAACGGCTGCTTCGACATCCTGCACGCCGGCCACGTGGCGTATCTGGAGCAGGCCAAGCGCCTGGGCGATCGCCTGATCGTCGCGGTCAACGACGACGCCTCGGTGGCGCGGCTCAAGGGGCCCAAGCGGCCCATCAATACCCTGGCGCGCCGGGCCCAGGTGCTGGCGGGGCTGGCGGCGGTGGACTGGGTGGTTCCCTTCAGCGAGGACACGCCGGCGCGGCTGATCGAGGCGATCCTGCCGGACCGGTTGGTCAAGGGCGGCGACTATCGCCCCGAGGATATCGCCGGCGGCGAAGCGGTCATCGCCAACGGCGGTGAAGTGCTGGTGCTGGGCTTCGAGGATGGTGTGTCGACCACCACCATGATCGACACCATTCTCGACCGCGAGCGCTGAGCCGCGGTGCGTTCCCGTTCCGGACGATCGTCGCGACTCGCGCGCTGGCTCTACTCGCTGACGATCACGCTGCTCTCGCCCCTGATATGGTGGCGGGTATGGCGTGAGTGGGCGCCCACTTACAAGCGCCGAGAACGTCTGGGTTTCATTCAGGTCAGCGGGAGCCGCCCGCGTCTCTGGCTGCACGCAGCCTCGGTGGGGGAAGTCGTCACGGCAACGCCTCTGATCCGGGCGTTGCTGGAGGATCATCCGGATCACGACCTCGTCATCACGACCATGACCGCCACGGGCGCCGAACGTGTCCGCCAGACGTTCGGCGATCGAGTTACTCACCATTTTCTCCCGCTGGACTTTCCCGGTAGCGCGCGGCGCTTCATCGCGCGGTTGAATCCACGCCTCGCGATCATCGCCGAGACCGAGCTCTGGCCCAATCTGCTGGCGGCCTGTCAACGGCGGAACGTGCCGGTGGTGATCGCCAACGGTCGCTTGAGTGCGGGCGCCTTTCGCCTCTATCAGCGCTTCGGCGCGCTGAGCCGAGGCATGCTCGAAACGATCGCCTGGATCGGTGCCAAGTCGGCGCTGGATGCGGATCGTTTCGTCGAGCTGGGTGCGCCATCGGCACGAGTGGCCGTCACCGGGGCGTTGAAGTTCGACCTCGACGTGGACGAAGCGACTCGGCAGGCCAGCCGGCAATTGCGGGCAAGCTGGGGGCCGCGGCCGGTCTGGATCGCGGGCTCCACCCATCCGGGCGAGGAGGAGCAGGCGTTGATCGCTCACGCCGCGCTCAGGCGCCGCTTCCCGGACGCGCTGTTGATCCTGGTGCCACGCCATCCGCAGCGTTTCGACGAAGTGAATGCTCACTGTCTCGAGGCGGGCGAGCGGGTGCAGCGTCTGAGCGCCGGTCCTGCGCTGACCGCTTCGACGACCCTGCTGCTGGGCGACACCATGGGCGATCTGATGAAGCTCTACGGCTGCGCGGATGTGGCCTTCGTGGGCGGATCGCTTGCGCCGATCGGCGGGCATAACCTGCTCGAGCCGGCGGCGCTGGGCGTTGCCGTGGTCAGCGGCCCCCATCTGGACAATCTGCGCGAGATCGCCGATACCCTGGCGCAGAGCGATGCGCGGGTTCAGGTCGAAAACGGCCAGGCGCTGGGAGAGACCCTCGTGGCCCTGCTGAGTGACGACGCGCATCGTCACGAGCTGGGCGAAGCGGGGCGAGCGGTCGTGGCCGCCAATCGCGGTGCGCTGGCACGAACGCGAGCAAAGATCGCTGCACTTCTGAACGATTCGTAACGTTATCCAGGGGAATCACCGAAGGCTTGGTCTGTCAGAAAAAAGCTCGGCCTGTCAGAAGCGTGTCAGATATGACTGCGACACTCTTCCCAGGGCTCGGACCTTTTGGCTGATGGATGTTCCCGTATGTATCTTCGCCCGGTTCAGGGAAGGCACGCTCGAGCCCTACGTCCACTACGTGCCGCTGGCCGATGACTGCAGCGATCTGGAAGCCAAGATGGATTACTACACCGCTCATCCCGACGAGGCGGAGGCGATCGTGCGCAATGCCAACGCGCACGGGGCACAGTTTCTCGACCCGCGTCGCGAACGGCTGATTTCGCTGCTGGTGATGCACAAGTACTTCGTGCTTTCCGGTCAGTTCGCCGCTGAGCCCTCGCCGCTACGGCTGGACTCGGGGTTCAGCGCCAATGCGGCGAGAAACAACTGGGCATGACGATCCGCCAGTGCCTTGAGATCGCGGTCGTAGCCCCCTCCGATGACGGCGGCAACGGGAATGCCCAGGTCGCGACACCGCGCGAGGACGAACCGGTCCCGGCGGAAAAGACCCTCGGTACTCAGCGAGAAATGCCCCAGCCGATCACCGGCGTGCACGTCGGCGCCAGCATCGAACAGCACGAACTGCGGCCGGAAATCGCTCAGGATCGGATCGAGTTCCCGGGCGAGGCAGCGCAGGTAGGCGTCGTCGCCGGTTCCCTTGGGTAGCGCGACGTCGCGATCGCTCTGGACTTTCTCGAAGGGGAAGTTGGCCTCGCCATGGATCGAGAACGTGAAGACTCTCGGTTCATGGCGGAAGATCCAGGCGGTGCCGTCGCCCTGATGGACATCGCAGTCGACGATCAGAATCCGCTCGAGACGATGTTCGGCCAGCAGGCCATGTGCCGCGACCGCCAGGTCGTTGAGCAGACAGTAGCCGCTGGCACGATCGGCATAGGCGTGGTGGGTGCCGCCAGCGCTGTTGAGCGCCAGGCCGGTTTCCAGCGCCGTCTCCACGGTGGCCAGCGTGCCGCCCACTTCCAGCAAGGTGCGTTCGACCAGCGCCGGCGACCAGGGAAAGCCGCTGGGCGTGCGTCGGGTGGTCGCGATTTCGCCCAGGTAGAATCGCTGCAGGTAATCTGCGGTATGAGTGCGCAGTAGCGCTTTGCTACTCGCCGGGCGCGGCGTCATCCAGCGAACCTCGTCGAGAGCGTCGAACCCCAGCGTCGACAGGCGCTCCCGCAGGGCGCGAAACTTCGCCATCGGGAACGGGTGCCGCTCGGGCCATTCGCAGCTGTAACCGGGGTGGTGGATGATCGGCAGGGTCACGATATCTCCTGTGGGTGCGGCGACTGGTCTCTGGTGGCGATGCGGGAATTCGCTACGCTAGGGTCTGTTGACGTTCCAGCGCAAACCGCGTTGCTGCGCGTGAAATGCCAACCGACCCTAGGGAAAGATTCCTGCCGCTGCGAGTGTGATGTGATGCGAATTACGGTCTACAGTGCCCAGCCCTACGATCGTCGCTTCTTCGACGAGATCCGAGAGTCCCGCTTTGCCGATGCCGGCCTCGAGTGGCTCTATCAGACGGCCAGCCTCGAGGCCGGCACCGTGGCGCTGGCGGAAGGCAGCGATGCCGTCTGCGTGTTCGTCAACGACTGCCTCGATGCCGAGGTGATCGAGGCACTGGCCGCACTGGGCATCCGGGCCATCGTGCTGCGCTGCGCCGGCTTCAACAATGTCGATCTCGATGCCGCTCATCGGCTTGGCCTGTTCGTGGCGCGCGTGCCGGCCTACTCGCCGGAAGCGGTGGCCGAGCACGCGCTGGCGATGATCATGACGCTTAACCGCAAGACCCACCGGGCATTCAATCGCGTGCGCGAGGGCAATTTCGCCCTCGATGGCCTGCTGGGTGTAACGCTCCACGGCAAGACGGCGGGCGTGGTCGGCACCGGTCGCATCGGCCTGTGCATGGCGCGCATTCTCAAGGGGCTCGGCTGCGAGGTGCTGGGCTACGACCCCTATCCAAGCGATGCCTTTCCTGCCTACGGGGAGATGGTGCCGCTGGAGGCCCTGCTGGCCCGCTCCGATATCGTCTCGCTGCACTGCCCGCTGACCGAGCAGACGCATCACTTGATCGACGCCGATGCGCTGGCGGCGATGAAGCCCGGCGCGATGCTGGTCAATACCTCGCGCGGGGCGCTGATCGATACGCCGGCGGTGATTGCCGCGCTCAAGTCGCGTCAGTTGGGCGCGCTGGCGATCGATGTCTACGAGCAGGAGAGCGAACTGTTCTTCCGCGACCATTCGGCGGAGATCATCGACGACGATATCTTCGCCCGCCTGACGAGTTTCCCCAACGTGCTGATCACCGGCCACCAGGGCTTCTTCACCGTCGAGGCGCTGCGCGAGATTGCACAGGTGACCTGCGCCAACCTGGTCGCCTTCGCCGAAGGCATCGACTGCCCCAATCGGCTCTAGGGCAACCATAGGGCAACCATAGGGCAACCATAGGGCAATCATAGGGCAATCATAGGGCAATCATAGGGCAGCTATCCGGACTCGCGGCTGCCCGACGCTTACGCGCGAAAGGCTATCACGCTTCGAGCAGGTTCACGGCCAAGCGGACGAAGTCCACCGAGGACAGGATGCCGACCAGGCGGCCGTCGTCGACGACAGGCAGGGCGCCCTGTCTATGGGAAAGCAGTCGCTGTCCTGCCTCGATAAGAGGCGTATCGATGGGCAGTGTCAGAAAATCCTGATGGATGACATCCGCAAGCGGGACCTGCTTGAGGTAATGGTCCAGGCGGTGCGTGCCATGGTCATTGGCAATCCTTAAGGCTTCCCGCAATACGACCTTCTGGTCGAGCAAGCCTGCCAGCTGGTCCTGTTCATCCAGCACCGGCACATGACGTATCTTGTGCTCCCGCATCAACTCATTGCCGTCGAAAAGCGTTTGTTCCAGACGCAATGTCACGACATTGTGGCTCATGATGTCGGCTACTGAGCCGAGTTTGGCGGTCGTCATATGGGGGTCCTCTGATCGAAGTCGGGCCTGAAGGACCAGGCCCCTCAGGCAGTCACGCCATCGATATCGACGATGGCCAGGACGACGGAGCCAGTATTCGAACGCCACGCCCCGGATCGAGTCCCGAGCCGGGCCTGGTCGAGACCGGGTGGTCAACACAAGGTCGGTCAAAACAGGGCTGCCGGAGCACGAGGATACTGGCCGTCGCCAGTATATCGGCCGGGAGGGCCATAATTTGATCCCATACGACCTGGATTCTGTGCCGCTGTGATCCTGTGCCGCGTTGATCCTGTGTCGTTTAGACCTAGCAACGCGCTCGGCCGGGGCCCGGTGGTCTCAGCGGGTGAAGCGCTCGACACCGTTTGCGCCACCGAGCAGCAGCACGTCGGCCGGGCGGCGGGCGAACAGGCCGTTGGTGACCACGCCGACGATAGCGTCCAGCGCCGTTTCCATCGCTTCCGGCTCGTCGAACAGCTTGTCGTAGCCGTCGAGAATGCGGTTGCCGTTGTCGGTCAGCACGCCGTCGCGATAGACCGGGGTGATGCCCAGCTTGACCATCTCGCGGGCAACGTAGGAGCGCGCCATGGGAATGACTTCGACCGGCAGCGGGAATCCGCCCAGCACTTCGACCCGCTTGCTGGCATCGGCGATGCAGATGAAGCGTTCGGCGCAGGCGGCGACGATCTTCTCGCGCGTCAGCGCCGCGCCGCCGCCCTTGATCATGCGCAGCCTGGCGTCGATCTCGTCGGCGCCATCGACATAGACCGGCACCGTACCGACATGATTGAGCTCCAGCACGTCGATGCCGTGGGACTTCAGCCGCGTGGCGGTCGCTTCCGAGCTGGCCACTGCGCCGCGAAAATCGTGCCGACGCGTCGCCAGCAGATCGATGAAGTGATTGGCCGTGGAGCCCGTGCCCACGCCGATCACTGCGTCGGGCGTCAGAAGGTTGTCGATGTCTTCGAGGGCAGCGGCAGCGACGGCGCGCTTGAGATCGTCCTGAGTCATGTCGGTTCCGGCAGGCTGAAAGGAAGTTCGAGGCATTCGCTCGGCCGATAGTATAGGGCAAGCGCTTATCGCTGCCGATGGCGCTGGACGCTCGGGGCTGGCGTCTGCTAACAATACGGGTCCACTATAACCCGTCGTTTTCGAGGCGGGAGCGCTGCACCCCAGCTGTTCGCCAGGACATACCCGAATGCAACTCGAAGATATCGTCAAGAAGATCCTCCAGGCCCGCGTCTACGAGGCGGCCCGGGAGACCCCGATTTCCCCGCTACCTGCCCTTTCTCGCCGCTTCTCCAACCGTATTCTGATCAAGCGCGAAGACCTGCAGCCGGTCTTTTCGTTCAAGATTCGCGGTGCCTACAACAAGATGGCGCAACTGAGCGATGAGCAGAAGGCCAAGGGGGTGATCGCCGCCTCCGCCGGTAACCACGCCCAGGGCCTGGCGATGGCGGCGAAGCAGATGGGGGTCAAGGCCGTCATCGTGATGCCCCGTGTCACGCCGGATATCAAGGTGTCCGCGGTGCGCGGCTGGGGGGCCAAGGTGGTGCTCCGGGGCGATGCCTTCGGCGAAGCGTTGAGCCACGCCCGAGAGTTGATCGCCGAGCATGGCTATACCTACATTCCGCCCTACGACGATTTCGATGTGATCGCCGGCCAGGGCACCGTGGCCATGGAGATTCTGCGCCAGCACTCCGGTCGGCTCGACGCGATCTTCGTGCCGGTGGGCGGCGGTGGCCTGCTGGCCGGTGTCGCGGCCTATATCAAGTATCTGCGCCCGGAGGTCAAGGTGTTCGGCGTCGAGGCCGAAGACTCCGCCTGCCTCAAGGCGGCATTGGAAGCCGGGGAGCGGGTGACGCTGGATCAGGTCGGCGTGTTTGCCGAAGGGGTCGCGGTGGCCCAGATCGGCGAGGCGCCGTTCGAGATCCTGCGCCATCACGTCGATGGCGTGATCACCGTCAACACCGATGAGATGTGTGCCGCGGTCAAGGACATCTTCGATGATACGCGGGCCGTGTCGGAGACCTCCGGCGCGCTTTCGCTGGCGGGGTTGAAGAAATACGTGCAGCAGACCCAGGCGCGGGATCAGGCGCTGATGTGCATCAATTCCGGCGCCAACATCAATTTCGACCGTCTGCAGCACGTCGCCGAGCGTACCGAGCTGGGCGAACAGCGCGAGGCGATTCTGGCGGTGCAGATTCCCGAACGGCCAGGCAGCTTCAAGCAGTTCTGCCGCGTGATCGGCCGGCGGATGGTCACCGAGTTCAACTATCGCTACGCCGATCCCGAAGGCGCGCACATCTTCGTCGGCGTGCAGGTCAAGCCGGGCGGGGAGGATCGCGAGGAGGTCATTCGCCGGCTGCGCGAGGCGGACTATCCGGTCGAGGATCTCACCGACAACGAGCTAGCCAAGCTCCACATTCGCCATCTGGGCGGCGGTCGGCCCAGGGAACGCTTCGAGGAAGAGGCCTATCGCTTCGAGTTCCCCGAGCGCCCCGGTGCGCTGATGAACTTCCTTACTCACTTGCCGGCGGACTGGAACATCTCGCTGTTCCACTATCGCAACCACGGCGCCGCCTACGGCCGGGTGCTGGTCGGGTTGCAGATGCCCAATGGTGACCGCGCCCATGCCGAGGAGCATTTCGACCGGATCGGCTATCGCTACTGGAAAGAGACCGATAATACGGCTTACCGGATGTTCATGGCGTAGACCCGTGGAGACCACAGCGATAAGCCATCGACCGTCAGTGCTCATCACGGAATCGGGCAATGGCTTCGCGCAGAGTCTCGAGTCGTTGCAAAAGGTTGAAATGGACGCTGAAAGTGCCTGAAATCCAATTCAGCCTTTTTGTGTAAATGCCGATACTGTTGGGTAACGAAAAAGGTGTCATCTGGGCCGGAAACGCTCTTGTCAAGATTTTGGCCTGACCCTATAGTCGTGCGCGTCGCTGCGGGGGGCAGCGGCCGAACCCAACGCAGCGGAGTCGACATGAAACGCAAGCCCGACTTGGTAATGGCATTGGTATTGATCTTCGGTGTGGGCGTGGTGGCAACGGGCTACGCGCAGACATTGCTGGGCGCCTGAGGCCCGTAATCACTCGAGATCGTCTGGCGCATGGCCGCCAGGCTGTCATCGTGTGACGAAGAGAGCGAGGCCATGGGGTGTGGCTGGAGACGGCCGGTAGCGGAAACGCTGCCGGCCGTCGTCGTTTGCGGGGTTGGCCTGGCCTCTCGAGCGTCGCCGATCCTCAGCGTCCTGGCTTGACGATCCGCCGGTCGCTGACGATCGCATCCAGCGGCACATCCCAACTGGCCACGGGTAGCGAGCCGACGCGCTGGCAGTCGTGGGCGAGCCCGATCAGGCGCGGCCTGGGGCGCCGGTGACGGACGAAGGCAAAAGTGCGGTCGTAGAAACCGCCCCCCATGCCGATCCGCTGGCCGTCGTCGTCGAATCCCACCAACGGCAGCAGAACCATATCCAGCGCCCAGGCCGGCAGCCGGTTGGCGCGATGGGCGCCGAAGCGGGTATCCGGCTCGGCGATGCCGAAGCGATTTCGCGTCATCCGCGTGCCGGCGTGATAGCGCACGAACCACAGCCGGTTGTCGGATAGCGGGCGCAGTACCGGGAGATAGACATGTGCGCGGCGGGCAACCAGCCAGTCGATCAGCGGTCGCGGATCGATCTCGCCATCGTTGGGCAGATACAGCGCCACGCGTCGAGCGCGCTGCAGCTCGGGCAGGCCTCTGAGGCGGCGACAGAGTTCGCGGGAAGCCAGGCGTCGTTGATGCGGGGTCAGGGCGCGTCGGCGTCGACGCAGTTCGCGACGCAGCTCGCGTCTATCGAGGCTGCCACTGGCGTTCGACTCGCCGATCGGCGATGTCGTGGCGGTCCTGGCAGATTCGGTGGTGATCGTTGCGGTGGTCATCTTGAACGACAAGAGAGTTCCCCAGAGTGCCGCTGTCATTCTGGCCCTGAACCTATTGGTTCAAGGTGGGTGGCCGCAGGCAAGCCTTCAGGCTTTCCGTCGCGCGGACATGCACACGGGCCTGCCTAGCATTTGGCCCCCTGGGTACTGCGCATAGGCTCGAGGGACTTGTAATGACTGGCGCACACTCCAGGAAACCCCACTATCGTAGCAGAGCGACTCTTTTTGCCCAATGACGGATTGAGGTACTCGGGAAAGTTTTAGGGGAAAGCTTCAGGGGGAAGGGGTCTTCTGATCGGGTTCGCCCACCTTGGCCAGCGCGCGTTCGAGCCTCTCGCTCAGGTCGCTCAGGCTCTGTTCGCCGGCACGATGAGAGTCCAGCGCCGTCAGCAGCTCATGGGTGATATTGAGCGCCGCCATGATCGCGATCTTCTCGGCGCCCAGCACCTTGCCGCGGGCATGGATGCCGTGCATGGCGCGATCCAGATAGCGAGCCGAGCGTTTCAGCTGCTCCTGTTCTTCCGGCGGGCAAGCGATCACGTAGGATTTGCCCAGCAGGGTGACTTCGGTCGTCGGGCGAGGCGTGTCGCTCATGATGTCGCTCCGGGGTGGGCGGTGAAGATCGATGCGGTAAGATGGCAGGCATTCGCGTCGCGGGCCGAGCGGCCATCGCCAGGATTCGGCACGCTGCCTGCGGTCGGTGATCGGCCAGGCCGGGAACGGGTTCGAAGCCTCAGTCGCTTTGCCACCGCGATTGATCCGTCACTATAGAGAGCCGATTATGGGCGGTCAACGCGACGCGCAGCCTCGGCTGCCGCGCTGCTTGCCTGCAAACGCTCGCGATCACCAATCATGGATGCCGACATGTCGATCATCAACGACCAGCTCGATTTTTCCACCGTCGCCAATGTCTTTCTCGTGCATGGCAGCCTGCAGTCACCGGCGTTTCTCGACGGGCGTCTGTGCGCCGAGCTGGGCCTGCACGACGTGAGCGCGGAGCGCTGGCTGGAGGAAGTCTGTCTGGCGCTCAACGTCGAGCAGCCGGAAAGCCGCGACGATGCCGACGTGCTGCTGGGCTGGCGCCGCCAGACGCTGGATGCCCTGTCCGCCGCCGAGCTCAACTTCGAACCGCTGTTGCCGGACGAGCTGTTTGCGCTCTCCGAGCGGGCCCAGGGCCTCAAGGAGTGGACGCAAGGCTTTCTCGAAGTCGTCAACGAAGTGGATGGCGAGACCTACGAGGGCTGGTCGTCGCCCCTGAAGGAAGCGTTGGAGGATCTCGGCCAGCTGTCGGCGATCGATGTCGATATCGCCGACGATCCCGAGAACGAGAATGATCTCTTCGCGCTGACCGAGCACGCCCGCATGGCGGCGATGCTGCTCTATACCGAGCAGCACCCCGGCCAGCCCCAGGTGGAACAGCCGGAAGGCGAGCAGGCCGAGACCGAAGCTGGCAAGGCCGCCGCCAATGACGGTGAAACGCCGCCGTCGCTGCATTGAATCGCTCGCGCCTCGGCATCCGCTGCCCGAGGCACGACGTCGAACAACGCCCACACTCCAGGCGTCTCCTGCGGATTCGAGGCGCAATGATCAAGGAGAACGCATGTTACCCGAGCCGTTACCGCGCCCCGCGCCGATCTCGACGGAAGAGTTTGCCGCTCGCCGCGAACGCCTGATGGCGGAGCTGCCGGAAAGCAGCGCCGTGCTGCTGCCGGGCGCCGCGCTCAAGACGCGCAACCACGACAGCGAATACCCGTTTCGCCAGAACAGCGATTTCCACTATCTCTGCGGCTTTCCCGAGCCCGACGCGCTGCTGCTGCTGTTGCCCGGCCGTGAAGCCGGCGAAGCCATTCTCTACTGCCAGGAGAAGGATCCTGAAAAGGAGGCCTGGACCGGCATTCGCATCGGCCCCGAAGGTGCCGTGAGCGACTACGGCATGGACGAGGCATTCGACAATACCCAGCGTTATAACCTGACCGAGCTGCTGGACGGCCGGCAGACCCTCTACCTGCCGCTGGCGGACAGCGCTGCCATGGGCATCGCCGAGAGCGTGCGCAGCCAATTGAGCGCACGAGCGCGGCGCGGAGCGATTGCTCCCACTCGATTCGCCGATGTCAGCGCCCTGATCCACGAACTCCGCCTGACCAAGAGCGAGGCCGAACTGGCGCTGATGCGGCATGCGGCACACATCAGCGCGCTGGCGCACCGTCGCGCCATGTGTGCCAGTCGCCCCGGCCGCTTCGAGTATCAACTGCAGGCCGAGATCGAGCACGAATTCGTCTGGCACGGCGCCCGGGCGCCCGCCTACGGCACCATCGTCGGCGGCGGTGCCAACGCCTGCGTGCTGCACTATATCGAGAACGCCGCGCCGCTCGAGGATGGCGATCTGGTGCTGATCGACGCCGGCGGCGAGTTCGATCTCTACGCTGGCGACATCACCCGCACGTTCCCGGTCAACGGTCGTTTCAGCGAGGCCCAGCGGGCGCTCTACGACATCGTGCTGGCGGCCGAGGAGCGTGCCGTGGCCGCGGTGAAGCCTGGTGCCACGCTGGAAGCCATTCATCAGGGCGTGGTGCGCGATCTCACCGCGGGCCTGATCGAACTCGGGCTGCTGGAAGGCGAGCTGGAAGCCTGCATCGAATCCCAGCGTTACAAGCGCTTCTATCTCCACTCGACCTCGCACTGGCTGGGGCTCGACGTTCATGACGTCGGCAGCTATCGGGTCGATGGCGAGCCTCGACCGCTGGAGCCGGGCATGGTGCTGACGATCGAGCCTGGGCTGTATATCCCTGATGCCGAAGACATTCCGGCGGCGTATCGCGGCATCGGCATTCGAATCGAGGACGACGTGATCGTCACCGAGGCCGGCGGCGAGGTGCTGACCTCGCAGGTACCCAAGGCGGCGGATGACATCGAAGCGCTGATGCAAGGCCAAGGTTGATCGTTTTTTGATCAGTCTCGAGGGCGTCTCGAAAATTACGTAACCGGTGTAACCGGCCTGTAGGCCACGTGATTAGAGGCTTTTGAATTTCCAATCGTAATGGAGAGGCTGGCACAGATGTCTCAAACGCAGCAAGCAACCACGGTCGACGTGGCGATCATCGGCGGCGGGCTTGTGGGTGCCAGCCTTGCCTGTGCGCTGGGCGGCTTGATCGAGGCGGAACGAGCGCGAGCGGGTGGACGGGCGCCGTTGCGTGTCGCGATCATCGAACCCCAGCCGCTGCCCAGCGCCGGCGAAGCCAATGCCTACCAGCCCAGTTTCGATGCCCGCGCCAGCGCGATCGCCTACGGTTCGCGGCGCCACTTCGAGCGGTTGGGGGTCTGGTCGGCGATGGCAATGGAAGCGGCGCCGATTCGGCATATCCATGTCAGCGAGCGCGGTCACCTGGGCGCGACCCGGCTCCATGCCGACGAGCTCGGCGTCGAGGCGCTGGGCTATGTCATTCCCAACGCCTGGATGGGGCGAACGCTGCATGCGCGTCTCGAGTCACTGCCGATCGACTGGCATTGTCCGGCACGTGTCGAATCGCTCGAGGCCGAGCGTGGCGGCTATCGTCTCGCGCTCGATACCGGCGAGATCATTCATGCCGGCCTGACCGTGCTGGCCGATGGCGGTCGTGGCGGTTTCAAGGAGCGCCTGGGCATCGAGAGCGAGCATCATCCGTACGAACAGACCGCGCTGATCGCCAATATCGAAGTCAGCCAGGCACACGATGGCTGGGCGTTCGAGCGCTTCACGCGGGAAGGGCCGATGGCGCTGCTGCCGCTCGCCGGCCGCCGGATGGAACTGGTCTGGACCCATCGGCAAGGCGAGGTGGAGAAGACGCTGGCGCTCTCCGATCGCGTGTTCCTCGAGCGTTTGCAGCAGACGTTCGGCGACCGCGCGGGGCGCTTCCGCCGTGTAGGACAGCGGCACAGCTATCCGCTGTCCCTGGTCACGGCACGGGAGACGACCCGCCCGCATCTCGCCATACTGGGCAACGCGGCTCATGCTCTGCACCCGGTTGCCGGCCAGGGGTTCAATCTGGCGCTGCGCGGCGTCATGGACCTGGCAGCCGCCATCGAATCGGCACGGGCGGAAAGTCGTTCCGCCGGCGATCCAAAGACGCTGGAAGAGTTCGAGGCCGCGCGGGCGGCCGATACCCGGCAGATCGTGCGCTTCAGCGATGGTCTGATCCGACTCTTCGGTATCGATCATGCGCCGCTGGGCCATGCGCGTGCTGCGGGCCTGATCGGGCTCAATGCGCTGGGGCCGCTGCGCCGGACGCTGGCGAGGCGTGCGATGGGGATCGAGCGTTAAGCATGCGAGCCACATCAGACAGGCGAGCCAGGTTAGACAATGCGAGTACACAGGAGAAAACGCGTAATGGATGACAGCGATGTACTCATCATCGGTGGAGGCATCGTCGGCTCGACACTGGCCCTGCTGCTGGGCGACGCCGGCTGGCGGGTGACGATCGTCGATGCCGCGCCCGCACCCGAGGTCGACGAAACCCTGGGACGGGGTAAGCCGGCATTACGCGTCAGCGCCCTGACCGCCGCATCGCAGCGGCTGCTGACGTCGCTGGATGTCTGGCCCTGGCTCGCTGCGCGACGGGTGGCGGCCTATCGTGGCATGCAGGTCTGGGATGCCGAGGGCAGCGGCGAGATCGGGTTCGATGCCGACGACGTGGGTGTCGACGCGCTCGGGCATATCGTCGAGAACGAGCTATTGCTGGCGGCGCTGGCGCAGCGCCTGCAGGCGTTGCCCAGCGTGGAGTGGCTGTCGGACGTGCGGTTGACCGGCTACGTTCGCGATGCCGGGCAGGCCGTGATCACGCTGGACAATGGCGAACAGCGCCGGGCGCCGCTGATCGTCGGAGCCGATGGCGCGAACTCCCCGCTGCGCGGCATGGCGGGAATCCCGGTTCGTGAGCGCGATACCGGTCAGGCCGCCATGGTCACCACGGTGCGCACCGGCGTCGGCCATGGCGGTGTGGCTCGCCAGGCGTTTCTCGCCACCGGCCCGCTGGCCTTCCTGCCGCTGATCGTCGAGGGGCGGGACGACCATTGCTCGATCGTGTGGTCGACCACGCCCGGCGAGGCCCGGCGACTGACGGCGCTGGGCGAGACCGACGAAGGGCGAGCCCGTTTGGGGGTCGAGCTGGCGCAGGGGTTGGGAGGGCGACTGGGCGATGTCGAGGTCATCGACGCCGCACCCCATTTCCCGATTACCCAGCGTCACGCCCAGCGCTACATCGACGATGGTCTGGCGCTGGTCGGCGATGCGGCCCACAGCCTGCATCCGCTGGCGGGCCAGGGCGTCAATCTCGGGCTGATGGACGCTGCCGTTCTCGCCGAGGAGTGGATCCGCGCCCGGCATCGCGGCGCCCCGCCGGGGGACAGGCGCATCCTGGCCCGTTACGAGCGTCGCCGGCGCAACGACAACGCGGCCATGCTCGCCGCCATGCAAGGCTTCCAGCGACTGTTCGGTAGCCGCCAGCCGGCGCTGCGGCTCGCCCGCAACTGGGGCCTTTCCGGTGTCGATCGGCTGATGCCGGTCAAACGGCTGTTGATCCGTCAGGCGTTGGGCGAATATGGCGACCTGCCCGAGCGGTGTCGGTAATCGACCCCTGTCGTGACCCGCCGAAGTTGTGACTCCTCTAAGCTGTGACCCGTCGAACCAAAACGGCTGCCCGATAGGCAGCCGTTTCGCGTCTTTCCAGTCTGATTTCGAGGCGCCGCTCAGGGGGTGGCGCTTTCGCCGCTCTTGGCACTTTGCCCCGATCGAGGCCGCTGCACCACGTTCAACGCCTTGAGCAGGTTCAACGCTTCGCCCAACTGATAATCGTCGGCGGCGACCGGGGTGTCGGGATCGTCCAACACCTGATCGGCATCGCCGTTGAGCAGGTGGCCGCGAAGGCTGGATTCCCGCAGCTGGAATCCGCTGTTCTCTTCGACCTCCAGCCGCCCGCGCACCACGCGGACATCGGGAGCGATGCCCTCGGCCTGGATCGAACGGCCGCTGGGCGTGTAGTAGCGCGCAGTGGTGAGCTTGAGACCGTCCCCGTTGCCGAGCGGCATGACCTGCTGTACCGACCCCTTGCCGAAGCTGCGCGTTCCCATCAGTACGGCGCGGCCCTGATCCTGCAATGCACCGGCGACGATCTCCGCCGCGGAAGCGCTGCCGCCATTGATCAGCACGACCAGCGGCACGTCGGGAGCGGTCGTCTTGGCGTGGGCGGTGAATCGCATGTCATCGTCGGCCAGCCGGCCCTTGGTGTAGACCACCAGACCGCTGGAGAGGAATTGGTCGGCGACGTCGACGGCGCTGGAAAGCACGCCGCCGGGGTTGTTGCGCAGGTCGAGCACCAGGCCCTCGAGTGGCCCGGACTTCATCAGCGACGCCAGCGCCTCGCGGGTCTGTTCGCCGGTTCGGCTCTGGAACTGGCTGATGCGCAGATAGCCGTAGCCGGGCTCCAGCAGTCGGCTGGAGACGCTCTCGGACTGGATCGATTCGCGCGTCAGCGTCACGTCGCGGGGTTCCTGCTCGCCGTCGCGCAGCAGCAACAGTTCGATATCGGTGCCGGCCTCGCCGCGCATCAGGTCCACGGCTTCCTGCAGGCTCAGATTGTTGGTCGGAGTGCCGTCGATGGCCACGATGCGATCACCCGGTTGAACGCCGGCCCGGGCGGCGGGGGTGTCGTCGATCGGGGCGATGACGGTGAGCTGGTCGTCACGCAGGCCGACCTCGATACCGACCCCGCTAAACTCGCCCTCGGTAGACTCGCGCAGGTTCTGGAAGGCGTCGGCATCGAGATATTCGGAGTGCGGGTCGAGCTGGCTGAGCATCCCGCGCATGGCGTTGCGCAGCAGCGTCTTGTCGTCGACCTGCTCCACGTAGGTGCGCTTGATCCGCTCGAAGACCTCGGCGAAGGTCTGGACGTCCTCGACCGGCAAGCCGTTGGCGGCATCCTGCTCGGCCTGGCTGGACGCGTTGTCGGTCTCGACGTCCTGCGCCTGGGCGGCGGGAGCCAGGCCCATGGCCAGCACCAGGGTGAACAGCAGCGAGCCGAGAAGCGTGGGGGCGGAAACCGTCTTCGGCATGCGATGTGCTGTCGGGCAGGCCTTTTTGGCGAGCAGACCTGTACCGAAAGGCCGTGGGTTCGGGCGGCTTGAATTCATGCAGTCTCCGCGACTCGAGCTGGATAGATGCGTTGCCGGCGCCGATCTCGACACGCCGAACCCGATGGCTGCGGCGTATGGAAAAGCGTCTGACGACACCGAGCCGGTCCGAGAACGGAACGGCGTTTGATAACCCAGCATAGCGTTTCGCCGGGTCGATGATCCAGCGCTCGATCAGCCTTTGCCGATCCAGTTGCCGGGGTTGATCGGGTTGCCGTTCTGGCGCACCTCGAAATAGAGCGCCGGACGCGATTGGCCACCGGTATTGCCGACGGCGCCCACGGTCTGCCCGTTGGCGACCTGCTGGCCGGGGTCGACGTCGATCTGCTGCAGGTGCGCGTAGAGCGTCAGGATGCCATCGCCGTGATCGAGAATCAGCAGGTTGCCGAAACCGCGCATCCAGTTGGCAAAGACCACCCGGCCGGCATGCACGGCCTTGATGGCGGTTCCCGCCGGCGCGCCGATCAGGATGCCGTTGCGGTTCACGCCATCGCCGCTGCCGTAGCTCGACAGCATCGATCCCTGCACCGGCCACGGCAGATCTCCCTGTGTCTTGCGGATAGCGGTGGAAGGCGGCGGCTTCTTCAGGTTGGCCAGCTCCTTCTGCATGCGATCCAGCAGGCGCTCGACGTGCGCGCGATCCTGGTTGAGATCCTCGAGCCGTGCCTGCTCGCTGTCATAGCGCCCGTCGAGCCTGGCGACCAGCGCCTGGCGCTCCTTCAGGCTCGATGCCAGTTGCTGGCGCTGGCGCTCGAGATCGGACTGCACTTCGCTCAGCCGCGAGCGGCGCTGATCGAGTGCCGCCAGGTTGTCGTCCAGTTGCCGGTTCAGCGAACGGAGCTCTTCGAGTCGCTGCTGGCGGGCCGACGACAGCGCATTGAGATAGTGCTGCAGCCGATCGACCTCGGCCGGATCGTCCTGGTTGAGCAGGAGTTTCAGCTGGGGTGTGGTGCCGAGGCGATAGAGCGCATCGAACTGGCGTGCCAGCGCCTCGCGCTGCTGTTCGCGATCGGCGGCGAGCGACTGACGCTGCTGCTGAAGCTTGTCGACTTCGCCATCTAGCTGACGGCGTTCGGTCCGAAGGGCATCCAGGCGCTTGTGGGTCTGGCCGATCGCCGTTTCGACCTGTTCCAGCTCGTCCTGGGCGTCGCCGCGGGCAGCCTGGGTCTCTTCCAGCTTGCCCTGCAGCGCCTGAATGTCGGTTGCCAGACTATCCAGCCTGGCGCGGGCCTCCCGAGGGTTGGCCTGGCCGAAAACGGGGCCGGCCAGCAGCAGGCTGCCGACCAGCAAACAGACGATGCCGCCGTTGACCGGCCCGCGCCGAAAAGCAGACCCATCCCGCTGACGACTCACGTCTGGCGGACCCTGTCATGGTGGATGAAGTGCGGTACGCCGACGTCATGCATCATCGATCAGGACGTTACCGGTCATCTCTTCGGGGATGGGCTGATGCAGCATGTGCAGCAGTGTCGGCGCCAGGTCGCAGAGCCGCCCGTCCGGCTTGAGCCTGACGGACTTGTTGCGGCCGGCCTGATTTTGACAAACCTGATTTTTGCAAACATAGACAAGCGGCACCATGAACGTGGTGTGCGCCGTATGCGGATTGCCGGTTTCAGGGTCGACCATCATCTCCGCATTGCCATGGTCTGCGGTGACCAGGCACTCGCCACCGGCCTTCTGGATCGCCTCGACGACGCGGCCCAGGCAGACATCGACAGCCTCGATCGCCTTGGTGGCGGCATCGAGATCGCCGGTATGGCCGACCATGTCGCCGTTGGCGTAGTTGCAGATGATCAGGTCGTACTTGCCATCCTCGATCGCCTTGACCAGCGTGTCGGTCAGTTCGAAGGCGCTCATCTCCGGCTTTTCGTCGTAGGTCTTGACGTCCTTCGGCGACTGGATCAGCGCCCGGTCTTCGCCCTCGAACTTGGCCTCGCGACCGCCGGAGAAGAAGAAGGTGACGTGGGCGTACTTCTCCGTCTCGGCGATACGCAGCTGGGTCAGGCCGTGGCTCGCGGCCACTTCCCCCAGCGTGTTGACCAGATCCCGGGGCGGGAAGGCGACCGGCGCGTCGATGTCGTCGGCGTAATGGGTCAGCGTCACCAGGCCTTTACCGGCCAGCTTGACCTGCTCACCGCGATCGAAACCGTCGAAGTCCGGATTGACGAATGCACGGGTCAGCTCGCGCGCGCGGTCGGCGCGGAAGTTGAGAAACAACGCGGCGTCGCCATCGGCCATGACGATCTTGTCGCCGTTGGGTCGTACGGCGGTGGCACCGACGAACTCGTCAGTCTCGCCACGCTCATAGGCCGCGGCCAGCCCGGCTTCGGCGCTTTCGGCGACATGCTCGCCTTCGCCGAAGCGCACCACGCGGTAAGCCTTCTCGACACGATCCCAGCGGTTGTCCCGGTCCATGGCGAAGTAGCGGCCCACCAGCGACGCGACGAAACCATTATCTGCGCCGACTAGTTCGGCCAGCCTGGCGTTGGCGCGCTCGATCGAGGCACCGGCGCTCTTGGGTGCGGTGTCACGACCGTCGGTGAAGGCATGCAGGTAGATTCGCTTGGCCCCGCGCGCGGCGGCCAGCTCGGCGACTGCCAGCAGGTGGTCTTCGTGGCTGTGTACGCCACCGGGGGAGAGCAGCCCCATCAGATGGACGGCCTTGCCGTTGGCGACGGCGTCGTCGATCGGCGCGGTCAGCGCTTCGATCGTCTTCAGCTCGTCGTCTTTGATCGCCTTTGTGATGCGGGTGAAATCCTGATAGACGATCCGCCCGGCGCCGATGTTCATGTGGCCGACTTCGGAGTTGCCCATCTGGCCGTCGGGCAGGCCCACGTAAGGGCCGTCGGTATGAATCAGGGTGTTGGGATAATCGCGCTTGAGGCGATCCATGACCGGTGTATCGGCGGCGGCAACGGCGTTGTTGGCGCTGTTGTCGTTCTGGCCATAGCCGTCGAGAATCAACAGCGCAACGGGACGCGGAATGCTGGAAGTATCTGCCATGACAAGCCTCGAAAAATCGGATGAACGGCGGGAGTCGTGTCGGAACCTAGCGTTTGGAACCAGAGAGACGCGATGCTGTCATTCTGGAATCAAGGCTTCAGAGGATAGCGCACCCGGCGGGTCGGGTCAGCCATCCGGCGGGAATGGCACGCCCGCCGTCCTTGCCTCGTTTCACCGACGCCCTCGTGTATAATGGCCGGCGCCCGCCAGGAGTCTGCCGGGCTTGGCCGATCGTCGCGAGAAAAACGGGTTTTGAGTCAAGTTCATCGATCGGATAAGGCGAATAGCCCGCTATTTAACGCATCCGATCGAATGAAGTTGGCCAAAAGCCCGGAATTCGCAGCAGATCAGTGCTAAGCCCGACAGGCTCCTAACGGGCCAGGATTTTCAGCCGTTCGCGTCCCGAGCAACCAAGGCGCCATGCCGGATTGCAAGACGCGGTTTGACGCAGACGCGCCAAGGGCGGAGTCGCACGCCATGCCGGCGTTTTGCGATCCCATTGGCCCCAGAATTAGAGTGTCGGCAGACCCATGATCGATCAGTTGTTCGAATTCGTCGAAAACCATCCGCTGCTGGTCAGCGCCTTCCTGGTCGTCCTCCTCGCCTGGCTGGCGTTCGAGGCCAAGCGTGGCGGTGCCTCCGGTGTCTCCACCAACGAGGCCACCTCGCTGATCAACCGCGAAGATGGCGTGGTGATCGATATTCGCGAGAGCAGCGAGTTCAAGGCCGGGCACATCGCCGGCGCCAAGAACGTCCCCCAGGCGCGCCTCAAGGAACGGCTGACGCAGATCGAGAAGTACAAGGACACGCCGGTCATCGTGGTCTGCAAGCAGGGCCAGGCGGCGGGTGCCGCGGTCACCGAGCTCACTCAGGCCGGCTTTTCGCGCGTCTACAAGCTCAAGGGCGGCATGGCCCAATGGCAGGCCGACGGCCTGCCGGTGGTACGGCGCTGATCCCGGCCCGGCAATGAGTCGGCCTGGCCGCGTGGGCCTCCGGCCAGTCATCCCAACGACATTTCGGCCAACCAGTCTGGCTAGTCATTCAGGAACGTAAAGGAAACGCATCATGGCGGAAGACAACAATCAGCAGGGTTCTCAGGACAAGCCGCAGTTGCAATTCTCCCTGCAGCGCATCTACGTGAAGGACATCTCGTTCGAATCGCCCAATGCGCCCGGCGTGTTCCAGCAGCCGTTCAAGCCCAAGGTCGGCCTGGATCTCGACACCACCAGCCAATCGGTGGGTGAAGATCTGTACGAAGTCGTGGTCAAGGTGACCGCGCAGGTCTCCAACAACGAAGACGGCGCGACGGCGTTTCTGGTCGAGGTCGAGCAGGCCGGCCTGTTCCGCATTTCCGGTCTCGCCGGCGACCAGCTCGATCACACGCTGGGCGCCTTCTGCCCCAATGTGCTGTTTCCCTATGCCCGGGAATGCATCGACAGCCTGGTCGGCCGCGGCAGCTTCCCTCCGCTGATGCTGGCGCCGGTCAACTTCGAGGCGATGTACGCCCAGAAGAAGCAGCGCACCGCCCAGGCCAGCGAAACCACGCAGTAAGCCCATGGCCAAGCCGCGTATTCATGTCGCCGTCAGCCTTGTCGCTGGCGGCGATGTCGTTCTGCCGGAGGGGCCGGCTCGCCACGTGGCGCTGGTGCTGAGGCTGCGTGAAGGCGCGCCGCTGACGCTGTTCGATGGTGTCGGCCACGAGGCGCAGGCGACGCTGGTCGAAGTGGGTCGCAAGCGAGTCGTCGCGCGCATCGAGCAGGTGAGCGCAGGTAGCGGGGAATCGCCGTTGCGCGTGCATCTGGGCCAGGCAATCTCCAAGGGTGATCGCATGGACTACGCGATCCAGAAGTCCGTCGAACTCGGCGTGGCCGCAATCACCCCGCTCTATGTCGAACATGGCGACGTGCGCCTCAAGGGCGAGCGCGAGGCCAAGAAGCTGGCCCATTGGCAGGGCGTGGCAGTCAGCGCCTGCGAGCAGTGCGGGCGCGCCAGCGTGCCGACGATCCATCCGCCGCAGACGCTGGCACAATGGCTGGTCGGACGGGGCGAAAGCCTCAGGCTGGTGCTGCATCCCGCCACCGACGACAGCTGGCGACAGACGGATTCAGCCGATTCGGCTGCGCTGCTGATCGGCCCGGAAGGCGGGCTCAGCGAGGCCGAAGTCGAGGCCGCCCGGCGCGGCGGTTTCCAGCCGCTCACCCTTGGCCCGCGCATTCTGCGTACCGAAACCGCGCCGGTGGTGGCGCTGACGCTGTTGCAGCATCACTTCGGGGATCTGTAGCCGAATCCAGCCCGCCTCGAAAAACACCCCGCCATCCGATGTCCGGCTGGCGGGGTGTTTTCGTTGCGAATCGCTGACGGCTGCTGGCGTGCGGCGTCGAGCGGCGATTACAGCTCGAGATCGTACTCGACGATCAGCGGGGCGAACTCGCTGAAGGTTGCGTCGGTATCGATCCAGGCGTTTTTCACGTTGCGCCGGAAGTTGGGGCCGACGACCTGATAGTCGAGGCGCCAGCCTTCCTGGCGGGAACGCGGTACTTCCTGATCGAGCCTGGGCCACCAGGTGTACTGGTTGGCGTCCCGGTTGACTTCGCGGAAGGTATCGATGAAGCCGGTCGGGCCGAATACCTGATCCATCCAGGCGCGCTCTTCGGGCTTGAAGCCGGGCGTCGTCTGGTTGTCGGTCCAGTTGGCCAGATCGAGCGTCTTGTGCGCGATGTGCCAGGTGCCGCAGATGATGTACTCGCGACGCTTGCGAGCCATCTTGTTCAGGTACTCGAGATACTGGGTCATGAACGTCTGCTTGGCGGCCGGATCGTCGTCGCCGCTCGGCATCAGGAAGGTCGCGACGCTGAAGCGGTCGTAGTCCGCCTGCAGGAAGCGCCCTTCGTTGTCGCACTGCTCGAAACCCAGACCATACATGATGGCCTTGGGGATCTTGCGACAGTAGAGCCCGACCCCGGAGAAGCCATCCTGCTCGGCGTCCAGGAAATAACCTTCGTAACCTTCCGGATAGAGAATGCTGTCATCGAGCTCGAAGCTCTTGGCCTTCAGGTTCTGCACGCAGACGACGTCAGCATCCTGTTCGGCCAGCCAGTCGAGAAAGCCCCGCTCGACGGCCTCTCGGATCCCGTTCACATTGATGCTGGCGATTTTCATACAGTGTTCCTTCTTTGTCGCGCGTGTATGATACCCGAGCTTGAAAGGTTTAGGTAAATGACCGCTGCGTCAGGCCAGGACGAGAGCAGTCTTCAAGAAACATGAGGCAATAGGGGGACCCCGGGGTGAGCGTCGAGATTCAGCCGTATCAGCAAGAGTTCATCGAATTCGCGATCGCCGAAGGAGTATTGCGCTTCGGTGAATTCACGCTCAAGTCCGGTCGTGTCAGTCCCTATTTCTTCAATGCCGGTCTATTCCGTTCCGGCCGTGCGCTGGCCCGTCTCGGACGTTTCTATGCCAGCGCCATTGCCGACAGCGGTATCGAGGCCGATGTACTATTTGGTCCAGCTTACAAGGGTATACCGCTGGCGGCGAGTGCAGCCGTTGCTCTGGCCGACCATCACCAGCGCGACATGCCCTTTGCCTTCAACCGCAAGGAAGCCAAGACTCACGGTGAGGGCGGCAATATCGTGGGTGCCGAACTGCGCGGCAAGGTCCTCATCATCGATGACGTCATCACGGCCGGCACGGCGATCCGCGAGGTCATGCAGATCATCAACGATGCCGGAGCCCAGGCCGCGGGTGTCGTGATCGCGCTCGATCGTCAGGAACGTGGCCAGGATGCCGACGGTCTGAAGCCGCACAGCGCGATCCAGGAAGTCGAAGCGACGTATCATATGCCGGTTGTGAGCATCGTCAACCTCGACCAACTGCTCGCCTATCTGGAAACGCGCGAACCCCGCAGCGGCGAAGATGGCGCTTCCATTGCCCAGCATGCCGAGGCGATCCGCGCCTACCGTGATCGCTACGGCATCATCAGCGACTGCTGATCCTGCAGTCCGTGACGAGGCAGGGCGTTCCGAGGCTCTCGCCTGCTACGATTAGCCGCAGCCTCGTCGTCGTGGCGTGTTACAAAATGTTTAAAAAACAGCGTTTGATAAACTCGAAAATTATGCCACGCTTACGCCGTTAGTCCAATGCGATTTGGCGCCAATTTCGGGAGACGCATCATGATCAACCGCAGCAGGATCAAACCCTGGGGCTTTGCCCTTGCCACAGCGACCTTCATGTTCGCCAGTCAGCAGGCGATGGCGCTGAGTGTTTCCGCCAACGGCGGCGATGAATCCTTCGGTGTCGAAGCCAGTCAGACCATCTTCCCCACCTTGCGGGCCGGTGTCGGCTACCTGAACACCGATGACAGCGGTCACAATGCCAAGGCCTACTCGGGTTCGCTGATGTTCACACCGTGGCTGCCGGGCATCGACCTTTCCGTGGGTGGGCGTTACCAGTATCAGGATACCCACTATGGCAACGGTGGCGGTCTGGGGCTCGGCGGCTCCGCATTCGTCGATACGCCCATCCCGCTGACCTCGATCGGTGGCTACGGCTTCTACACGCCGGAAGGGCTGGCCCACGGCGACATCGACAAGAGCTATGAGTACGGCGCCCAGGCGCGGGTCAACATCATCTCGCATACCTACGTCTATGGCGGCTATCGCTACATGCGTACCGACTTCGACAACGACAACGGCCATACGCTGGATAGCGGGCCGGTGTTGGGCGTCAGCGTCGGGTTTTAAGGTATTCGAGCTACGAGCTACGAGCTACGAGCTACGCCTGGCGTCGGTTTCGGGGCGCTGAAACAATCGGCGTCTCTTCCTGAGAGCCGGCTTCGGGGCTCTGGAGCGAGAGCCGGCTTCGGGGCTCTGGAGCGAGAGCCGGCTTCGGGGCCCTATAGAGAAAGACGCCGATTGCGTATGATGCGAGAGTTACCCGCCTCCGAGTCGGCCGCCATGCTTGATATCGTGCTCTATGAACCCGAGATTCCGCCCAACACCGGCAACATCATCCGGTTGTGCGCCAACACAGGCTTTCGTCTCCACATCATCGAACCGATGGCCTTCGAACTCGACGACAAGCGCCTGCGACGCGCCGGGCTCGACTATCACGAATGGGCGCGGGTTCAGGTCCACGCCAACTGGGCCGCGTTTCTCGAAGTGGTAGGGCCAGAGCGTGTCTTTGCCGTCTCCACGCGGGGGCGTCATGGCTACAGCCACGTTCACTACCGTGAAGGCGATGCGCTGGTCTTCGGCCCGGAAACCCGTGGCCTGCCGCAGTCGATGCTCGAGGCGCTGCCGCCCGCGCAGCGTCTGCGCCTGCCCATGCTGCCTGACAGTCGCAGCCTCAATCTTTCCAACGCCTGCGCGATCATCGTCTATGAAGCCTGGCGGCAGCTGGATTTTGCCGGGGCGGTGGATCTCTAGGCGTCGAGGCGTCAGTTATGCAGCCCCCGCGTCATGAACACGCTGTAGGGATCTTCGCGGTAACTGCCGAACGGCTCGCAGTAGGTGAATCCGAACGCCTCGTAAAGCGTCCGGGCCGGAGCGAAATGCGCCATCGGCCCCGTTTCCAGACTCAGCCGCTGCAGGCCGGCGGCACGCGCTTCCTCGATCAGGTGTGCGAGTATCGCCCGCGCCACGCCTTTGCGTAGATGGCTCGGATCGGTACGCATCGACTTGATCTCGGCGTGCTTTTCATCGAGGTGCTTGAAGGCGCCGCAGCCCAGCAACTCGTTATCCTCCCATGCGGTGTAGAAGTGAACGTTCGGATGGCGTAGCCCATCGAGGTCCAGCGCATGGCGGCTTTCGGGTGGCGAGTGCGGCTCGAAGTCCTTGAGATGGAATTCCAGCAACGCGGCGATTTCGGGGCCGCGTAAATCATCTCGTATGATTTGCATGAGGTGTATCATTCCCGGAAATACTTCACTCGTGACTGCGCACGCGAAACGCTTTGTTGCGCAATGCTCGAAATCCTCACATAGCCTACTATGCTCCGGTTTCTGTGCGTTGCGCGCCTCGCGTTTCATCTTGCTCGTCAACGGGTGAAGCACTTCCTTCTCCGTTTTGTTTTCTCTGCGATTCTGCCCTCATGTCCGATATTCGCCAACGTCTCGCCAAGCTCAATCCGCGCCAGCAGGAAGCGGTGCGCTTCATCGACGGCCCTTGTCTGGTGCTGGCGGGTGCCGGTTCCGGCAAGACCAGCGTGATCACCACCAAGATCGCCTATCTGGTCCAGGAGTGCGGGATGAGCGCGCGCAAGATCGCCGCCGTCACCTTCACCAACAAGGCGGCGCGCGAGATGAAGGAACGCGTCGGGCAGATGCTCAAGGGCCGCGAAGGGCACGGCCTGACCGTATCGACCTTCCACAACCTCGGCCTCAACATCATCCGCCGCGAGCTCAAGACGCTCGGCTTCCGTCCCGGGTTCTCGCTGTTCGATCCGGAGGACGCCAAGGCGCTGCTGCGCGACCTGATGCAGAAGGAAGCGGACACCGACGCCGAGCAGATCAACGCGGTGCAGAACCGAATCTCCCAGTGGAAGAACGACCTGGTGCTGCCGGGGCCGGCGATCTCCCACGCCGCCGACGAAGACGAACAGTACGCCGCACGAATCTACGAAGCCTACAACCGTCATCTCAAGGCCTACAACGCGGTCGACTTCGACGACCTGATCATGCTGCCGGTGGTGCTGCTGCAGACCGACCCGGAGGCGCTGGCACGCTGGCGCAAGCGCATCCAGTACATGCTGGTCGACGAGTATCAGGACACCAACGTCAGCCAGTATCAGCTGGTCAAGATGCTGATGAACGAGCGCGCCACCTTCACCGTGGTGGGCGACGACGACCAGTCGATCTACGCCTGGCGCGGCGCGCGGCCGGAGAATCTGGTAACGCTGGGCGAGGACTTCCCGCGGCTGAACGTGATCAAGCTGGAGCAGAACTATCGCTCCACGGCGACGATTCTGCGCGCCGCCAACACCCTGATCGCCAACAACCCGCACGTCTACGAGAAGACGCTGTGGTCGGACATGGGTCAGGGCGATCCGATCCGCGTGGTGGTCAACCGCCACGAAGAGGCCGAGGCCGAGCGCGTTGCCGGCGAGATCCTGACCCGCCGGATCAAGGAGCGCGCCGAATGGCGCGACTTCGCCGTGCTCTATCGCGGCAACTTCCAGGCCCGGCTGCTGGAGCTCAAGCTGCAGCACCACCAGATTCCCTACAAGCTTTCCGGGGGCACCTCGTTCTTCTCGCGCAACGAGATCAAGGATTCGATGGCCTATCTGCGGTTATTGATCAATCCTGACGACGACAACGCCTTCCTGCGCATCGTCAACGTGCCGCGCCGCGAGATCGGCCCCGGCACGCTGGAGAAACTCGCCAACTACGCCACCGAGCGCGGCGCCTCGATGTTCGCTGCCTGTCATGAGCTCGGCCTGGAGCAGGTCCTGCCGACCCGCGCCGTCGAGAGGCTGGGGTGCTTCGCTCACTTCATCGACGGCGTGCGCAAGCGCATGGACCAGGGCGACGCCATCGCCGCGATTCGCGAGATGATCCGCGACATGGATTACGAAGCCTGGCTCTATCAGAACGCCAGCGCACCGACCATTGCCGAGCGCCGCATGGCCAACGTCTGGACGCTGATCGATCAGCTCGAAAAGTCGATGCATCGCGACGACGAGGACGGCGAAGCCAGCGAAGAAACCGACGATGTGCAGTCGGCCATTTCGCGGCTGGTGCTGCGGGACATTCTCGAGCAGCAGGCCGAAGAGGACGACTCCGACCGGGTCCAGTTGCTGACCATGCACGCCTCCAAGGGCCTCGAGTTTCCCCACGTCTATCTGATGGGGCTGGAAGAGGAGCTGCTGCCGCACCGTAACTCCATCGAATCCGGCACCGTGGAGGAGGAGCGGCGACTCGCCTACGTCGGTATCACCCGTGCCCGGCGCACGTTGACCCTGACGCTCGCCCGCCAGCGCAAGGCCTACGGCGAACTGCTCGACTGCACCCCGAGTCGCTTCTTGGACGAGCTGCCGGCGGACGACCTCGAATGGGAAGGTCGCGCCGACAAGGAAAACCCCGAGAAGAAACAGGAGCGGGGCCAGAGTGCGATCGCGGGCCTGCGATCGCTGCTAGGCTAGAAGTCATTCGATGCCCATCCACGCCAACAAGAGATGCCGATGAACACCACCGAGCTGTGGCAACAGGCCCGCGATGAGGCGATGACGATCTCTCGTCAGGAGCCGCTGCTGACCCCACTGATGCTGGGCGCGGTGCTCAACCGCTCGACGCTGGGTGCCGGTCTGGCCTATCGACTGGGCCAGCGCCTGGCGCATCCCGATCTGGCTGCCAATCAGTTGATCAAGCTGTTCGACGAACTGCTGGACGGCGATCCTGCCATCAGCGATGGCATTGGGCAGGATCTCGCCGCCGTGATCGAACGCGATCCGGCGATTCGCCAGGTCACCGAGGTGCTGCTCTATCTCAAGGGGTTTCATGCGCTGACGGTGCATCGGTTCGCGCATGTGCTGTGGCAGACCGGGCGTCGGCAGATGGCGCGTTACCTGCAGAGCCGCAGCTCCGAAGTGTTCCAGACCGATATTCATCCCGCCGCGCGGATCGGCAATGGCGTCTTCATCGATCACGCGACCGGGGTCGTCATCGGTGAAACCACGGTGATCGAGGATGAGGTTTCACTGCTGCAGGGCGTCACGCTCGGCGGAACGGGGAAAGAAGCGGGGGATCGCCACCCCAAGATTCGGCGAGGCGTGTTGATCGGCGCCGGCGCCAAGGTGCTCGGCAATATCGAGATCGGTGAAGGCGCCCGTATCGGCGCCGGATCGGTGGTACTGAAGACGGTGCCGCCTCATACCACGGCGGTTGGCGTGCCGGCGCGCGTTGTCGGCGATGCCGGTTGCGCGGCACCTTCACGGGAAATGCAGCACTGCCTCGACAAGCCGCGTGATTCGCAAAGGTCGGCGCAGCCCGCTCCCTCCAGCAGCAAGCTCTGTTGTGGGCGCTAGCGCAGCGATGCTAGCAATCTAGCCTCAGGCGATCCGAGAAAAAGCCCGCCAAGTCGACGCTATCCAGCGCGTCCAACCACGCCACGGCAAAACTGCCCGGACCACGCGCCGTTCGCTCTGCCTGTTCGGCTGCGGCGGCGGCGTGTGCATGGGCACAGATCATCGCGTCCAGCGGCGTATCGGCAACGGCCAGATAGGCGGCGATCAGTGCCCCCAGGGCGCAGCCGGTTCCCGTCACCCGCGGCTGCCACGCGCTCCCGCCGGCAAGGCTGATCGTCACGGGATTGCGGGCATCGGCTAAACGTCCCAGCAAGCGATCGACCTGTCCGGAAATGGCGATGCCCTCCGTTCGCTTCAGCAGATCGTCAGCAGCGGAGAGTGCATCCCGGGATTCATGCTGCGTATCGACCCCGCGGCCTCGCGTATCGGCCTCGGCCAGTGCCATGATCTCCGACGCATTGCCACGAATCACGGCCGGGTGTTGCGCCATCAGTTCGTGACTCACCTCTCGCCGCAACGGCAGTGCCGCTGCCCCGACCGGATCGAGCACCCAGGGCCTCCCGGCCTCGTTGGCGGCCTGGCTCGCTCGTCGCATCGCGGTCAGGCTATCCGTATTGGGTGTACCCAGATTGATCAGCACGGCGTCCGCTGCTGCGGCCAGGTCTCCGGCTTCCTCAGGATGATCGGTCATCGCCGGAGAGGCTCCCGCCGCCAGCAGCGCGTTGGCGACGAAATTGACGGTGACCTGATTGGTCAAGCAATGCACGAGCGGCGCCCGTTCGCGCAGATGATCACGTGTTGCCAGCAGGCGCTGCTGCCACTCACGCGTCTGGAGCGGTGCCTCGGTCATGCCGTCACTCGCTTTCATCGACGATGTAGTCGACGGCTGCCTTGACCTCGCCATTAGTGAGATCCGCGTTGCCACCCTTGGCCGGCATACCGCCGACGCCGTTGATCGCATTGGCATACAGCTCATCCATGCCTTCGTCGATCCGTGATTGCCAGGCGTCGTTGTCGCCGATCTGCGGCGCGCCACCGCCGTCGTGGCAACCGGCACAATTGTCTTCGAAGATGGCTTCACCGTCGGCGGCCTGTGCCGGTGCTGTCAGACTCGAGGCCAGCAGGATTGCCGTTAACGGCAGAGAAAATCTCAAGCGCATGTCGTCCTCGTCGTCGGTCGTGTCGTTCGTTTCTTGTGTCGTCGCCTTCCCAGTATAATCGCACTCCTGCATGGCGAAAGCCGACACGCCAGCCGAGTGGAGCATGGCTGGACAGCCAATGGCCAAGCGGTTAGGATGGCCGCGCTGTTTGCGGCAGCTCCCCGGCCACCCCGGTCATCGCCGCTTCGGCACGACGCATGTCATCGCGCGCCCATAGCTCAGCTGGATAGAGTACTGCCCTCCGAAGGCAGGGGTCGCAGGTTCGAATCCTGCTGGGCGCGCCAGAATCCCCGGAAAGCCGCCGTTCGATACTCATCGGACGGCGGCTTTTTCTTGTTTGGCATCTTCTGGAATGCATTCTTGACTCGCCACCTACCGCAAGGCTGATGTCATCGGCGACGCCTGCTACGCATTGGTGGCGAGCGCGGACGGAGCCCGGCAGGGTGGCAGCGCCATACCATATGGCGGATAATGACGAAATATCGCCATACGGCAAGAGGAGGAGGTATGGTCATCAGCCAGATGTCACACGACCAACGCCAGGACATGAGCGCCGCAGCCATGCGGACCTATCCCAACATCGCCCGAGATTGGCAGTTGAAGGAGCAGGAGGCCGCGTTACTGCTGGGCGTGCCGGGCTCGACTTACCGCCGCTGGCAGAAGCAACCCGACAAGGCCGCTTTGGACGTGAACCAGCTAGAGCGCATGTCGCTGATCCTGGGGATCTACAAGGCGTTGCAGATCCTTTTGCCGCGCAGCGACGCGGCGGACAGCTGGCTGCGCCGACCGAATAGCAACCCACTGTTCTCCGGGCAAGCGCCTCTCGAGCGACTGCGTAGCGGACTGGTGTCCGATCTCTACGTGGTGCGTCAGTATCTCGATGCCGTACGTGGTGGCAGCCACGCATGACGTTTCCCCTCTCGGCGGTGCAGTGGCGTCCAAGCTATCGCGTCGTACCTTCCCGGTTTCCGCCTATCGATCTGTTCGAGCGCGTGGCTGCTCCCGGCGATTGGGGTCTCCTCAATCTGCTGGAAGGGCAGACCTCCGCCCGGTTGCGAGAGGAAGCCGGCGCCATTCACATGGTCCGGAAGGAGGATCGTCGTTACGGCCCAGGCTGGACGCCCGTCATGGCGGCTTTTTGCCACTTCACCGGTCAAGGCTCGCGTTTCAGCGATGGTGCGTTCGGGGTCTACTACTGCGCTCTGAGTGAAGCCACCGCCATCGCCGAGACGCGCTATCATGCCGAACGATTTCTGCGCGACTCCAGCGAACCACCCATGCAAATTCAGCAGCGCGTCTATCTCTCGGACCTAGTAGGCACGTTGCATGACCTGCGTGGCGAGCCAAGCGCCACATCCCTATTAGATCCCGATGATTGGAGCGCAGGGCAAGCGCTCGGCCGGCAAGTCTGGGAAGCCAGCGGGGACGGCATCGTCTATCCCAGCGTGCGCGATCCTGGTGGCGAGTGCGCGGCGGTGCTACGCCCGCCAGTCATGTCCGCCACGCGGCAGGGCCGGCATTTGGGCTACGAATGGGATGGCGAACGCATTCGCCACGTCCTCGAGCTCAAATTGATTGGATGAAGGGCGCTTTGTGGCCGGTGTGGCCACGCTCGTCACTAACGTAAATATCGTGGACTTCGCTCGGCGTGAAACTTCGTAGTCATAACCGGCAGGCTGTGCTGTCGATGAGTCTTTATGTCTATCAGGCACCGCCAGACATGCGAGGCCCTCTGGTGGCAAACCTACCGAGGCCGGGGGCTCACGTAGATACGCAAGCAGTCAAAATATTGACTCGGAAAACTCGAGACGCTATATTTCTCCCATATTGGGAGGTTCGATGAGAGTCATCGCAAAAAGTACACTGCGGGCGTTCTGGGAACAGGGCCATGACTCCGCCGAAACGCCGCTTACCGAGTGGTACAACATGATGCTTAGAGCATCGTGGACCACGCCCCAAGAACTCAAAGCCGATATCGGCACGGCCAGTATCCTCAAATACGGGCGGGCCGTATTCAATATCGGTGGCAACAAATATCGGGTCATCGTCTCGATCCGGTACTCGCAACAGATCGCATGGGTGCGCTTCGTTGGAACTCACGCCCAATACGATCTAGTCGATGCGGAGACTGTGTAATGAACATTCAGCCTATTCACAACGATGCAGATCTTCAGGCCGCTTTTACTCGCCTCGATGAGCTGTGGGACGCGGCCGATGGCACGCCGGAGGCCGATGAGATCGAGGTTCTGTCCATTCTCATCGAGAAATACGAGAACGAGCACTACCCGATTGGGCCATCCGATCCGGTCGAAGCCATCAAGTTCCGGATGGAACAACAGGGGCTAACCCAGCGTGATCTCGAGGCCTACATCGGTTCGAGCGGCCGTGTCTCCGAAGTTTTGAACCGGAAGCGTCAACTCAGCCTCAGAATGATCAAGCGGTTGCATGAGGGGCTGCGTATCCCCTATGAAAGCCTGATGAGCGGCGTCGCTGCCTAATCTTTTCAAAGCCTCGCTCCGTCGGGGCTTTATTATTTCGGTTTTACGAGCTCGGGTGCGAGTTCGATGCCCAATCGGTCGTGGCCATCATATAGCTGAGGAAGTGCCGGCCAGTGCGCTCCTCGACTTCTTCCATGGAAATACCGACTTCCCGTCAATCACAACATGACGATTTCGATCCACAGCAACGTCAGGATTCCCCGCATAAGTAGGTACATCAGTGATACCGAAAGACGAAAATGACCTTCTCACTCGCTCCCGGGTGCTCTGCGACGCGTTGGAAGACGAGGACGACTGGCTGAAAGAGAGGTGCTAACCCACGCCGGCAACCGCTGGGCTTTTGGGGTGATCCACGCGCTCAAGGAGGGAGGGCGGTTGAGACACGCCGAGCTTCGCCGACGGCTCGATGGTGTCACTCAGCGGATGCTAACGAGAACGCTGCGGCAGCTCGAGCGCGATGGGCTGATTCTTCGCCAGGATTACGAGGAAGTTCCACCACGAGTCGATTACGAGCTGACTCGGCTGGGGGAGGAATTTCTCTTGAAGATCATCCCTATGTGGCTCTGGATCTTCGAGCACGCGGAAGACTTCCGCCAGGCTCGAGAAGCTCACTCGACGGCAGCGAGTGAGTAGAGAGTGAGTAGAGAGACGGCACGTCGCCTTGACCATTCAACGAGCCGAGTAGCCAACGGACACCCTGTGGCCACCGCCTGCCTCTCCATGGCCTTGCTTCCTCCCGGCGCGCTGTCGACTCCCCGCCCCGCCTGCGCGCTAAATGGGTCGGTTTTGATGCAGCGTTGCAAGGGGCTGCGAACCGCGCCACTACTGGGATAGTAGGGCGATTTCGGAGCCCATAAAGTGATGCGGAATGATGCGTTTTGCAGTCCACTCGACGAAAGGCGGGGGGCATTGAATAGAGAAATGAAACGAAGTGTGGCAAATTGATACGAAAGTTATTCCTGACAGGGCTTGAGAAGGCTGACTGGTTCCCACCAAAGTAGCAAGGGCGACAAAGGCAGGAAGCACGCTCATTAAGGGTATGTAGCATGCCGGGTGATCGCCGTGATGTTGCCGAGCCATCCTTGATGGCGAGCAAACTCAATAGGTTGATGGTCTGCTTCCATGCGCAATATCACTATTAAACGCGCGTGCGCGTTAAAGTCAATAAACGGGCGCGCTGTCTAATACCTGTCAGGAAATAAGATTATGCATAGTGCTTGCTGATAGAATAGACGAGTATAGAGAATACATGAAAATCGGTCGTAATGAGAAATGCTGGTGCGGGTCAAAAAAGAAATTTAAATACTGCCATTATGGTCGAGAAAAGGAGCAGCCCCTTAGCAAGGGTGAAGCTATTGGAGAATCCAAAAAAATAGGCTCAAGGAAGTGCTGTTATGTTCCTGATGAGTTAAAAGGTGAGTGTGATAAAAAAATTATTAATGCACACACTATCTCTAAGAGTGGAAGCTTAAAGGAGATAGCTGACTCTACTAATCATGTGCTGGGTCTCAAAATTGATCTTGCCAATTTTTTTAAGCATGAAGGAAGGCTTATACCAGAAAGAATTGGAATTAACCAAGCTTCAACTTTTTCAGGGTTTTGTGCGAAGCATGATAAAGAGTTGTTTTCGTGCATTGAAGATCAAGAGTTTTGTGGATCGGAACGGCAGCTACACGCGTTAATGTACAGATCTGTGGCAAAAGAACTATATGCAAAAGAAGGAAGCTTTTTAACCTCACAATTACTTAAGGGTGGAGACAAAGGTAGACATCCTATAGATCAACTATTTATTCAGAACTTTGCTGCGAGTAACCAGTCAGGAGTAGAAGCGGCACAAAAAGAACTGTCTGAACTCAAAAGGAAACTGGATGAACAATTTCTTGGTAAAACGAGAAGTAACTTTAGTCATTTGATAGTGAGAGCTAAATCACCCGTCCCGGTTGCCGTCTCATCCATCGTATCTCCTGTTTCTGATTTTGAAGGCAATCTAATTCAAGACTTAGGAGATTTAAGTGTTCCAGCCGAGTCCTTAGTATTCAACTCGTTTTCCAGTGATGGTAAGGGTTATGTGGTATTTAGTTGGCTAAAAGAATCAAGTAAGGTTTTAGGGTTTATTAACACCTTTCTGGCTATAGATAGTGATGGCCTTTTTAGTGCGCTAATTCGGTTTTTCTTTGGTGTTTCGGAGAATACGTTTATATCTCCAGTATGGTGGGATAGTCTGGAAGCTTCACAAAAATGCAAGATCCAAGAACTCATTATGGCAGGCGTCAATCCATTTGAATTTGAGCCCAAAAAGTTATTGGTTGATGATGGTGTGGTTTTTACAGGTTTGGAGGTAGGTGATATCACTAAAGTGAATTTCTAACATTACAAATCACTTGGACGCAGCAAAGCTGCGCCTGGGTTTTGGGGCGTTAATTTAGCCAAGGTAGCTCTATGAAGTCACGATCTCGATTGATGCTTGAAAAATCTATCGCGGCTATGTTGTCTGCAATAGAAATCTACAATAAGCCGGACTTCAAGTACCGCGAGGAGACATTTTCTGTTCTATGTATTAATTCTTGGGAGTTACTGTTAAAAGCAAAAGTTCTTAACTTGGCCAGTAATAAAGTGGCCTCGCTTTACGCGATGGAGTACAGAACGTTAAAAAGCGGGAAAAAATCCACCGTAAAAAGACCAAAATATAATCGCTCAGGAAACCCTCTTTCAATTAATCTCTATGAAGCCCATCGGATCGCGACCGAGGACTATGGCGTAAAGATAAACAAGGCAGTATATGACAACCTGGTCGCGCTGACTGAAATTAGGGATAATTCAATACATTTCGTGAATGACGACCTACTATTATCTCTGAAAATTCAAGAACTAGGTAGTGCATCACTGCAGAACTATCTTCATCTTGTATCTACTTGGTTTGGAGATGTTCTATCAAGATATAACTTTTACCTCATGCCCCTATCATTCTTCAGGAATTTTACTGAAGCTCCCGGTGTTTCGCTAAATTCGAATGAACGAAAAGTTTTAGAGTATATAAGAAAGTCAGAGGAAGGATACGACAGCAGTGAAGATGTTGGCGATTACAACCTAACCCTGAGAATTGATGTGAAATTTCAGAAGGTTAAGAGCATCTCTGGTTTACCTGTCCAGGTCACTAATGATCCAAGTGCCACCGCGGTTTATCTATCAGAAGAAGACTTTTCGGATAAGTACCCGTGGGACTATGACATCCTGAGCACGCGCTTGTCCAAACGGTATTCTGATTTTAAGATGAATGCAAAATATCACGAAATCAGAAAAAAACTGGAAGGGAACAAGAAGTATGCGTATGAGCGGCTTCTGAACCCGAAAAACCCAAATGGTGGGAAGAAGATATTTTATAACCCAAACATTCAGAAAGAGTTCGATAAGCACTATTCAAAGCAAAATTAAAAAGCTCACGTTTTGATCTCACTTTTCGCTGCGCTTAAAACCACCCGAAAATGGGGCGTTATATTTATTCTGGCTTAATGCTGCCAGTCAAAGGTTATTCGCCGCGCCTCGGACTTTGACGAATTTCATCAAGCCGCGATCCCGTTTCTCAACGGGAAGCCAATCGGCACGCTCGTAAAATGCATAGGTGTAGGGTCCCGGATGATCGGATCGCCTATAGAAGTTATCCTCTGCTAGCAGCGAGAGAGCTTCTTCAGCAATTCATCCGGGAGCAAGTTCATGGACATCAAGCTGCATAAACAAGCGACCACGACACCGAAGATCCGGGCCGAGATCCAGGCAGCGCCCTCCAGCATCACGGATAGCGAGCTGGCTCGCCAGTATGGCGTCGCCACCGCGACCATACGGCGCTGGCGCTACCGTGACGATGTCCATGATCGATCGCACACGCGTCACAACCTGCTGGCCACGCTCACGCCCGAGCAGGAGGAGGTGCTGATCGCAGCACGCGAATTCCTTCGCCTCGGCCTGGATGATCTCCTCGTCGTGGCGCGTGAGTTCCTAAACTCCCGGTTGTCTCGCTCCGGCCTGCATCGCATGCTCCAGCGGCGCGGCGTGCCGACACTGGCGGAACTGGCTCGGCAGGACATCGGAGATGACGAGAAGCCGAGGCACAAGCCCTTCAAGGACTACGAACCGGGGTATGTGCACATCGACATCAAGCACCTGCCTCGGATGCCCGACGAGCAGCAGAAACGCTACCTGTACGTCGCCATCGATCGCGCCACGCGTTGGGTGTATCTGGAGATCCGAAGCAGTCAGTCCGCGAAGGATGCTCGCGCGTTCATGAAGCAGGTGGAAGAGAAGGCGCCCTTCAAGATCCAGACGGTGCTGACTGACAACGGCAAATCCTTTACCGATCGCTTCACACGTGCAGGTGAGCGCAAGCCCAGCGGCCGGCATCCGTTTGACCAGGAGTGCCAGGCACATGACATCGAACACCGCCTGATCAAGCCGGGAAAGCCGCAAACGAACGGCATGGTGGAGCGCTTCAACGGCCGCATCAGCGACGTGCTGGCGACTCGGAGCTATGCCTCAGGCGAGGACCTGGAACAGACGCTGAAACGCTATACCTGGCTGTACAATCACCACATCCCGCAGAAGGCACTGCACCATCAATCACCTATTGCGATGATGAAAGAATGGCAGACTAAACGGCCTGACTTATTTACCAGGCGGGTGGTTAATCACACGGGACCCGACACATAGGCTCGACTGCCGATCTCGGTTTCCAGCCAAATCTCGTCGTATTTGGCGAATAGATGGCGCTCGGCTCTCTCAAGGAGTGAGCGGCCCACGCCTCGTCCCTCATGGTCGGCGCGGACGAAGAGTCCAAACACGCACCCGGTCTCGTCACGAACCATCGAAAAGCCCACGGGTACTCGATCAATCTCCGCAACCCACACACAAGGGCCCCGAGCGATCTCGGCGGCAACGGCCTCGGGTGTGATGCCCATTCCGGCAAGCTGCTCGAGCGAAAGGTGGTTCTCCGCCACGCTGGTGCGAATGGCGAAGATCTCCCCGATGTCTGTCTCTCTCGCTTCTCTCACTTGAATTGACATGGATCGATATCCTTGGCCGTGATTGAGAAGCCCACGGGCGATCATTGTGTATAGAGCGACAATTACTCTGGCCGGCCGACGACAACTACTGTGACCGGTTGCCCTAAGCTTGACCGCTTGTCCCGACCCACCAGGGAGCCGGTATGGCGGTCACCAGCCAACAGGTCACGCTCTATATGTCGCAACGTCAACAAGGCCAGACCCAGGAGGTCGCCGCCGCCAAGGCCGGCCTCTCCGTCAGAACCGCTCGCCGCCTCGAACGCCGGGCCGAGTCCTCCGAGCCGCCGGCATCACGGCACTGGCGAACCCGGCCCGACCCCTTCGCCGATGTGTGGGAGACCACGCTCGTCCCCCAGCTGGCCGCCGCCCCGGGCTTGCAGGCACTGACCCTGCTGGAGTGGTTGCAGGAGCAGCACCCCGGCCAGTACCCGGACAGCCTGCTGCGAACCCTGCAGCGCCGGGTCAAGGGCTGGCGAGCCGCGCACGGCCCGGAGAAAGAGGTAATGTTCCCGCAAACCCATGGCCCCGGGCTGCGCGGCCTCTCCGACTTCACCGAGCTCAAGGGGATTGTCATTACCGTGGCAGGGGAGCTGCTTGATCACCGGCTCTACCACTTCCGCCTGGCCTACAGCGGCTGGTGTTATGTCCGGGTGGTGCTCGGTGGCGAGAGCTACCCGGCGCTGGCTGAAGGCCTGACCCGTGCGCTGGAGCGGCTTGGCGGTGTCCCCGCGGAGCACCGCACCGACAGCTTGTCGGCGGCCTTCCGCAACCTCGGCCGGGAGGCGGAAGCCGACCTCACCGAGCGTTATGCTGCCCTGTGCGCTCACTACGGCATGACGGCCACCCGTAATAACCCAGGGCGCGGCCATGAAAACGCCAGCATCGAGTCGCCACATGGCCACTTCAAGCGGCGCCTGCAACAGCGCCTGACGCTGCGCGGCTCCCAGGACTTCGCTAGCCTCGATGACTACCAGGCCTTCCTCGATGAGGTGACCACCGCGATCAACCGCCGCAACGCGGCCCGGATCACCGTCGAGCGTGGCGCGCTGCAGCCACTGCCCAGCCGGCCCGGTACCGACTACAGCGAGGTGACGGTGCGCGTCACTACCTCCAGCACCATCCAGGTGCGCAAGGTGCTCTACTCGGTGCCGTCCCGGCTGATCGGCGAGAACCTGCGGGTGCACCTTTACGATGATCGCTTGGTGCTGCATCACGCACAGCAAGCATTGCTGACGCTGAGGCGGCTGCATGCCACGCCGGAAAGCGGCCGGTTGCGGGTCATCGATTACCGCCATGTGATCGGCTGGCTGGTCCGCAAGCCCCGGGCGCTGGCGGGGCTGACGTTCCGCGACGACCTGTTGCCGAGTGCGGAGTGGCGCGAGCTGTACGCCCGGCTGACCGCCGCCTTGCCGGTCGCCGAGGCCTGCAAGCGCATCGTTGGCGCTCTGGCGTTGGCCGCCGAGCAGGACCAGGCCGAGGCGATCGCCAGTTACTGGCTGGGCGCCCTGGCGCGCGGGAAGAGCCCGACGCTGGCCGAGCTCCAGGCCCGCTTCGCCGCCACGCCGAGCGCCACGCTGGTTTTCCCCCAGGTGACTCAGCATGACATCGCCAGCTACAACCATCTGGTGCCCAGCGTGCCGACCACAGAGGTGTGCTGCCATGCCTGATGCCCAGACGCTGCCGCTGCTACTGCGACAGCTCCGCCTGCCCACCATGGCCGCCTGCTGGCCCCAGCTGGAAACCCGCGCCCGAGCCGAAAACTGGAGCCTGCCACAAACACTGGCCGCCCTATGCGAGCACGAGCTGGCCGAGCGTGAGCGACGCCGGCTGGCCCGGCACCTCAAGGAGGCCCGGCTGCCGGTGGGCAAGACGCTGGAGTCCTTCGAGTTCGACGCCATCGCGGCCGAGCAGCGCCAGCAACTGAGCGCCTTGGCCGGCGACACGCAGTGGGTCGACCAGGCTCACAACCTGCTGCTGTTTGGGCCCTCCGGCGTCGGCAAGAGCCACGTGGCGGCCGGGCTCGGGCATACGCTGGTCGACCAGGGTTACCGGGTGCGCTACGCCACCGCCTCAAGCCTGGTCCAGGAGCTCCAGGCTGCCAAGCAGGCACTGCGCCTGAGCGACGCCCTGATCAAGCTCGACAAGTACGCCGTGCTGGTGATCGACGATATCGGCTACGTCCAACGCAGCGAGGCCGAGACGTCAGTGCTGTTCGAGCTGATCGCCCATCGCTACGAGTCGGCCAGCCTGATCATCACCGCCAACCAGCCGTTCAGCGCCTGGGACAGTATCTTCCCCGACAGCATGATGGCCGTGGCCGCCATCGACCGGTTGGTGCACCACGCCACGCTGATGGAGCTGAGCGGGGAGAGCTACCGTAAGCGTGCTTATCAACGACAATTACAAGGAGGAAAAGCTGGGTCGTCGGACTGACGACAACTACCCCACCCAACCGGCCATTTTAATTGTCGCCAAGCGGCCAAAGTAGTTGACGTCGCATACATTGTGGGCACATAGTGCCCAGAGACAGGCTAGCTTGGGGGCTTGGAGCCGCGGCTACGGGATGTGCGATGAGCAACCATACGATTAGCTTACGAGGCTGAGGGGTATATCGGAAGGTATACCTGGATTATCAAACTTAGAAAATATAATTAAAAACACGTGTCTACCTGTGATTATAGAATTGCTGGGCGCCAACAAATCAATTGATCCCGACGCTTTCCCTTCCTCCGAACCGCTCTCCCTTGGCTTCCAATTCGGCACATGACTATTGCGTGCGGAACCAGGTCATTAGCAGCTTCGAACCATGCATTCGGACGATGAAGCTCAAATCCTCAAGGGCTCACTAAGGCGACTCTACGATCTCAAGCTGCGGGCGCGGCCTGCTACTGTGCTGATGATGCGTCAGGCCCTGTAGCGTCGCGCGGCACCAGCAGACGTATACGGGGGTCGGCGATTTCGATTCCCAGCTTGCGAAAGCGCTCCAGAATGCGTCGATTGGTTTCACGTTGAACTCCCCAGCGCCCTTTATCGACACACTGTATCCGGCCGACCAGTGTCACCATCGAGCCATCCACCGCGTTGACACCCCACACTTCGAGGTCATTGAGAATCAGGTCCTTGAATGCCGGATCACTGCGCAGGCCGGCACCGATATCCTTCAGCTCGGTAATCGCTCGTTCAATATCCGTGTCGTAACTGACGCTGATGCTGACCTCCGCATTACCGATTCCGCGGTTGGTGTTGTTGACCGTCGATACCGAGCTGAAGGGAACGATATGCAGCGAACCGTCGCCGGCTCTCAGTCGCACGGTGCGAATCGACAGATACTCGACCACCCCTGATACGCCAGCTACCGTCACCCAGTCACCGACCTGCATCGCATTCTCCATCAGCAAGAAGATCCCGGTGATGAAGTCTTGCACCAGCTTCTGCGAACCAAAGCCTATCGCAACGCCGATAATGCTGGCACCGGCCAGCAGCGGTGTCGTGTTGATTCCGAGCTCGTTCAACGCTGTCAGGCCGACAATCAACACGATGAGAATGAGCAGGCAGGTTCGCAGCATCGGCAACAGCGTACGCAAGCGCGCCACTCGCATGCGTTCACCCTGCTTATCCCAGAGCGCGAGCCGCCGCTCGGCTGCGGCGTTTACCGTCTGCCAGACAACGGTCGCGACGATGACGGCAACCAGAATAGTCAAAGCCGCCGAGACTAAACTGCGCCCGATGGTCCCGGGCGCAAACCAGCCTATCGCGTTCAGCCCCCAGGCCTGACAGAGTAGAACAACCGTACAGGCCGTGATGACCAGCGAAATCAGGCGACGGATCAATGGATGGTAGCGTTCGATCAGGCGACCGAAAATACCGGTTTCGGGGCTCTCATACGTACCGTTGTCCTGCGTCTCGGCAGAAGCAGCAGTGGGAAATAGCCGCTCTAGAGCGCCTAGCGCGAGGATCGCCACCACGCGAGCGGCGATAATGATGACGCCCGAAACGCTGATGAAATGAATCAGCCTGGGGAAGCCATTCTCGACGCCAAGCGCCCAGACGACCCAGGCACCCATCACCAAGACAGCGGCAAAAAAAGCCCAGACCTGCGCCAGCCAGTTGCGCATTGAAGCAAGCGGCCCGTGTGCCTCCGCCGGTGCTGCAATGGCTTCGCCGACCGGATGCCGGAGCTTGAAAATCAGTATCACGAGGAAGATGTGCACGAACAACGAAGCGATCTTGATGATCGCCAGGCTTCCCGCCGGGCTGGCACCCAGGGCTTGTACCGCCCCTGCAAGGGCAATGCCGAACGTGGAAAGCACGACGAAGCGTCGTATCCAGACGTGTAGAACGACCGAAAGATCGTGATTCACCTTCAGCAGGCTTAGGCCACAGCTTGCGGGAGAAACCAGCAGACGCACCACAGCCATGGTGACGCGGGTGATGACATAGGCGTTGACGAATTCACTCGTCACGGCATGGATGCGTTCGTTACCGCCTTCTAGCCAATGCATGACAAGGCCCGACGCGCAGAAAAACAGCACCAACGGCAACAGGTCGAGGATCAGTACACCGGCGGCAAAAGGCAGATGTCGCAATGTGCCCCAGTTTTCGCTCGGTCTCGGCGCTGCGCCGTTACGATCATGCCGGGCGCTCTCCGCCGCGATATCGTCATTTCCGGTTGCCTCGTTAGCGCTGGCAACGGCTTGCTGTGCCGCCGCCGGTCCGCCACTCGCCGCGTTTGCTGGATCGACCGGGACGGCTTCTATCCGATCGATGCCGTTTCGATGGGTCTGCACCAGCGCCACACTCCCCTCCGCTGGGCGAGTGCCTCCAGCCGTTACGGTCTCCATGAAGGCACGTTGTTCTGATAGTTGCGTCGCGTTCCGCTCTTCGTCCTGCTTCCTTTCGAATGCCTGGCGTTGCGTTTCGCCGTTGCGGTTCTGTTCCTTCCGGGCATTCGTTTCGGCTTCCTCGGCGTGCTCGATCAACGCGCGGCGGGGCCGGCTCAGTACACGACGCAGCCACCACTCGAGAACAAGACCGATGATGAATACTGCAGCAAGACCGATGAGCGCCTGCATCAGCAACGTTCGGCCATCGTCGCTGCTGAAGAGCGTCCCGAACCAGTCAGGTAACTCGAGGGCCGCCTGTTTGATTTGACCGAACTGATCGCCGAGGCCGCCGGCCCATCGGCCGACCTGACTCAGCGCCTGGGTAATCAGCCCGTTCGCTTCCAACGGAACGAGCGCGCTATCCAAGGAGTCCGGCGATGCCGGTTCCTGTGCCACGGAAATTGGGGCCAGCGCGAAGGCAAGCAGGCATGCGAGAAGTGCTTGAAGAATCCGTTTACGCATTTCATTAATCGGCAACCGAGGAAGCCGGCCTGTGCAGGGAGCCATTGGTGTTACAGCTGATAAATCAAGGTAGTGTAAAGCTTCAGCTTGTCCAACTGCTCCGCTGGGCTAAAGAAGCGAAGTGCTTGCCTTATTAACGAAGAGATAAGAGTACGGAAAGATCCGCTTAGGAAAACACTGCACGAATGTCTGCACAGGCGAATCGCTACGTTGCGCGGTACGGGTGCGCCAGCCCGGTCGAGATTCGACTAACCCCCGTGTTATGTCTTGCCTTCTCCGTTCCGGTCGTCTTGCGCTTCATCCCGTTCGCCTATGTGTTCAGCAGCAGCTCGATGAGCGCTCCCTTGGCTGAAACGTTGCGAAAGAAAGAGAATGACAGCTACGAAAAAAGGGCCCGAAGGCCCTTGTTCTACTCCTCGCTCAGCAATTTAGCTGTTGCTGGCGAAGCTCATTTCCACGTTGCCGCGGTCGTTGCTGCCATTCTGGGTAGCGTGCTGCAGCGCTTGGGCGGCGGCGTCGCTCTGGCCTTCACCCACCAGCGGGTTATGGCTGGTCGAGATGTTGGTGGCGAGTTGCGTGGCGTCGGCGATGTTCTCCAATGCCTGGTCCGCTGCGGCGCTATGCCCGCCGATGACGGTATCGACACTGTAGCGAGTCGGCAGTGCGTGGTACTGCGCGGTCTGTTCGATATTGAGCGCTTCGCTCTGCTGATCAAAGTGACGTTGTTCGACGGCACTGTTGGCCTGAGCGGCGGCGGGCAGAGCAATGGCGATTGCGATGGCTGCGAGAATGCGGGTTTTCATGGTGTTGCCTCCAATGATCATCTGTTGTGGCGTGGGGCCCTTGGCCTCAACCTGTGATGTCATTATCGGGCGATTTCCGTTAGATGACTAATCAAGTGACGTGAAATCAGCTATCGATAAGAATGATCTTGGAGGATAAGTCTGGATATAAAGCAGGAATGCAGTAGATAACACTAAAAAGGGAGCCTATGGCTCCCTTGGATACGCTAGCGGCTAGCACTTTGCCGAAGGCAAGACTTACAGGGTGGCGAAGTTCACTTCGACGTTGCCCTTGTCATTGCTGACGGTCTGGGTAGCGTTCTGCAGCGCCTGGCCGGCAGCAGCGCTCTGACCTTCGCCGATCAGGCTGTTGTTGGACGGCTGCACGCTGGTAGTCAGTTGAGTGGATTCGGCCACGTTCTTCAGGGCCTGATCGGCAGCGGTGCTGTGGCCGCCATCGACGGTGTCGGCGCTGTAGCGAGTCGGCAGTGCGTGGTACTGCGCGGTCTGTTCGATATTGAGCGCTTCGCTCTGCTGATCAAAGTGACGTTGTTCGACGGCACTGTTGGCCTGGGCGGCGGCGGGCAGAGCAATGGCGATTGCGATGGCTGCGAGAATGCGAGTTTTCATGGCGTTACCTCCAAAATGTCTTTTTGATTGATGGCCTCTCGGCCTCAACCTGTGGCGACATTATGGGAGCCGACTCTTTAGTCTGCTAATCACGCGTAGTGAATTCGACTATCGACAGGATTAATACTAAGGTCGAATCCATGGATTGGCTCTGGAGTGTAAACCTTTTCCCTCCGGTTGTGTGAATTCAGCCAAGCCGGCTCCGAGTTTCCCATTCCGGCCAGAGCCTTCGAACGGTTTTGCTCGATACCGGCGCGCCCGCCATAATGGCAGCATCTCATCCATCGCTTGCCAGCAGAGAACCCCTTATGACCCGCACGCCTCGGGATAACGCTCCCGCCGAATCGTCACGCGCTGCCGAGCCACAGGTCAACGTGGGTGATGTCGCTTATCTACGGGTGACGAAGGTCAACGATATTGGCGCCTTCCTGAACTGGGGCCGCCCCAAGGATCTGCTGCTGCCGTTCGGCGAACAGCGCTTCCGCCCGGACGAGGGCAAGCGTGTGCTGGTGATGATCTATGTCGACGACCGCATGCGCCCGGTGGCCAGCATGAAGCTCGATCGCTTCCTGCAGGACGAGTCGGAAGGCTTGAAGGCGGGCGACCGGGTATCGCTGGTGATCGCCGATCTGACCGATCTCGGCGCCAAGGCGGTGGTCAATAGCCGCTTCTGGGGGTTGCTGTATCACGACGACATGTCGCGGCCGCTGCGTCGCGGCGACCGCGTGGAAGGTTATGTCCGTCGCGTGCGCGACGACGCCCGCCTGGATCTATCGCTACTGCCGCCGGGACAGGCGCGTCTGGATGTGGTCGGCGACAAGGTGCTGGCGGCGCTGGCCGACAACGACGGGTTCCTGGCGCTGGGCGACAAGAGCCCGGCCGACGCCATCAAGGCGCGACTGGGCGTCAGCAAGAATGCCTTCAAGCAGGCCATCGGCCGCCTCTACAAGCAGCGCCGGATCGTCATCGAAGAGGATGGCATCCGGCTGATCGAAGAATGATTGCCGGTCACATCCGATAGGCGCGATACCAGCCGAGCCCGGCTTCCGTTTCGCCGCGGGGCTTGTATTCGCAGCCCAGCCAGCCGTCGTAGCCGGCCTGGTCGAGCTGGGCGAATAGCCACGGGTAGTTGACCTCACCGGTATCCGGTTCGTGCCGTTCGGGCACACCGGCGATCTGGATATGGCCCACGCCATCGCGGTAGCGCTCGTAGGTCTTCCAGATATCTCCATCCATGATCTGGGTATGGTAGAAATCCATCTGCACCTTGATGTTGGGCTCGTTCAGCTCGGCGAGGATCGCATGCCCTTCGGCCTGATGATTGAGGAAGTAGCCCGGCATGTCGCGAGTATTGATCGGCTCGATCAGCAACGTCAGATCGTGTTCGGCGAGCTTTCGCGCGGCGAAGCGAAGATTCTCAAGATAAATCTGATGGTTATCGGAAAATGTTTCACGGGAAACGTTTTCCGGGACAGTCTCGTATGTCGGCTCTTCTACCAGTCCGGCCATGGCGTGCAGGCGCGGGCAGTTCAACGCCTTGGCGTAGCGAATCGCGGTATCGACGCTGTCGCGGAACTCCGCTTCACGACCGGGAAGGGCGGCCAGGCCGCGCTCGCCGGCAGCCCAGTCGCCGGGCGGCAGGTTGAACAGCACCTGTTCGAGCCCGTGGCGCTTCAGCTCGGCGGCGATCGCTTCGGGTTCGAAGTCATACGGGAACAGGAACTCGACTCCGGTGAAACCATTCGCGGCGGCTCTGGCAAAGCGCTCCATGAACGGGACTTCGTTGAACATCATGCTGAGATTGGCGGCGAAACGCGGCATGGTCTGATTCCTCGGTGATCCGGTTGACGGTATGGACAGACGAATGCGCGCTTACCACTGGGCGCCGAAGGCGTCACGCAGCTCGTCGATCTCCTTCTCGTTCAGCGTGCGCACGTCATGGTGGCGCAGCAGCAGATAGAGCTTGGCGGTCTCCTCCAGCTCTTCGATGGCGTTGCGTGCGGCTTCCAGCGTCTTGCCCGCCACCACCGGGCCGTGATTGGCGAGCAGCACGGCGGCATGGTCCGCAGCATAGTTGCGCACCGCCTCGCCCAGCGCCGCATCGCCGGGGCGGTAGTAGGGCACCAGCGGCAGGCGGCCGACCCGCATCACGAAGTAGGGCGTGATCGGCGGCAGGCAGGAGTGTTCGTCGAGCCCGTTGAGACAGGACACCGCCGCCGAATGGGTGGCGTGAAGATGGATGATGCCGCCGGTATCCGGGCGCTGCTCGTAGAAAGCCCGGTGCAGGAACGACTCCTTGGTCGGCGGCTTGCCGGCGAGCAGGTTGCCGTCCCAGTCGAGCTTGGAAATTTCCGCCGGGTCCAGCGCGCCGAGGCTGGCGTTGGTCGGCGTCATCAGCCAGCCATCGTCGAGCTTGGCGCTGATATTGCCGGAGGTGCCCGGCGCCATGCCCAGGTTGCGGAAGGAGCGGCCGATCTCGGCGATCTCTTCGCGCAGGCGGCTTTCGGTCGAGGAGGTCGAAGTGTGAATCGCGGTCATGGCATCAGGTTCCAGGCTTTGGTCATGAAATCGGTGGCGCCGAAGTTGCCGGACTTGAGCGCCAGGGCCAGCGGTTCTTCGGTCCCCAGCGTGGTCGTCCACGGCACGCCGGGGTCGATGCTCTCGCCGATCCGCAGCCCCTGAACGCCGAGCGCGCTAACCACGGCGCCGGAGGTCTCGCCGCCGGCGACCAGCAGGCGGCGCACGCCGAGGCGGCCGACCAGTTCGCTGGCGATTTCGGCCAACGCCCGCTCGACCAGTTCGCCGGCTTCCTGCACGCCGAGCCGCTGTTGGGCCTGACGCACCTCCTCCGGGGCGGCGCTGGCGTAGATCAGCACCGGGCCGCCGTCGTTGTCGGCGTGCGCCTGGAAATGGGCTTCGGCGCTGGCGAGCGCCGCGTCGACGACACTTGCGTAGTCATCGTGCAGCGCCTGAGCATCGAGGTGAAAACTCGGCATGTGCTGTTTGGCATGGTCGATCTGGGCCAGCGTGGCCCGCGAGCAGCTGCCGCTCAATACCGCCTCGCGACCGGCGATCGGCTCGAGGCGGGCGGCGTCCTGCCGGTGATCGAGTCGATCGGCGACATTGGCCGGCAACCCCAGCGCCAGGCCGGAACCCGCCGTCACCAATGGAAGATCGCGGCAGGCGCGGGCCAGCACGAACAGATCCTCGTTATCGATGGCGTCGCAGATCGCGATACCGATACCGTCGGCTTTCAACGCCTCGATGCGCGCGGTCACCGCGGCGTCGCCCTGGCGCAGCGTGGCGTAGTCGATCAGCCCGATCTCCCGCGTCGTCTGCGCGCCGAGCACGCGAACCAGGTTGGCATCGGTCATCGGCGTCAGCGGGTGATCCTGCATGCCGCTCTCGTTGAGCAGAACGCCGTTGGCGAACAGGTAGCCGTTGAACACGCTGCGGCGGTTGGCCGGCAACGCCGGGCAGGCGACGGTGAAGTCGGTATCCAGCGCCTCCATCAACGCCTCGGTGACCGGGCCGATGTTGCCGGCCGGCGTCGAATCGAAGGTCGAACAGTATTTGAAATAGAACTGCTCGCAGCCCTGTTCCCGCAGCCAGTCGAGCGCCTGGATCGATTGCTTGATGGCCTCGCTGGCGGGAATGGTGCGCGATTTCAGCGCCACCACCACGGCGTCCACGCCCGCTTCCAGCGGTGTGTCGGGGATGCCGATGGTCTGCAGCGTGCGCATGCCGGCGCTGACCAGCTGGCTGGCGAGATCGGTGGCGCCGGTGAAGTCGTCGGCGATACAGCCGAGGATCGGTCCTGAAGGGGTATTCGCCATCGTTCAAGCGCCTCCGTGGTCGTTGGGGCCATCGTCGAGATCGCTACCCGGGCCGGAATCGTCGCCGTTGCCGAAACCGGCATCGTTGGCGGCCGTGCCGGGGAGCGTGATGCCAGGGTAGACCTTGATCACCGCCGAGTCGTCCTCGCGACCCAGCCCCTGGGCGGAGGCCACAGTGAACTGGTTGAGCGCCTGCGCGGTGAGCGGCAGCGGGAATTTGTCGCGGTGGGCGGTGTCGTGAACGATCCCCAGATCCTTGACGAAGATATCCACCGCCGAGTGCGGGGTGTAGTCGCCAGCCAGGATGTGGGGCACCCGGTTTTCGAACATCCACGAGTTGCCGGCGCTCTGGGTGATCACGTCATACAGGGTCTGCGGATCGCAGCCGCCGCGAATGCCGTAGGCCATTGCCTCGGCGGCGGCGGCGATATGCACCCCGGCCAGCAGCTGGTTGACCAGTTTCACCTGTGAGCCCTGACCCAGGCCGTCCCCCAGACGAAAGACCTTGGCGGCAAGGGCGTCGAGCACGTCGTCGGCACGCTCGAACAGCGCCGCCGGGCCGGACGCCATGATCGTCAGCTGGCCCGCGGCCGCCTTGACCGAGCCGCCTGAGATCGGCGCATCGAGCAGGTGGATATCGTGGGCGGCGAGATCGGCCCCCAGCGCCTGTACGGCATCCGGCGCGCAGGTCGCGCAGGAGATCACCACGCTGCCCGGCTTCAGCCCCGGCAGCAGGCCGTTGTCGCCGAACAGCACCGCGCGGGTCTGTTCGGCGTTGACCACCACGGTCAGCACGATCTCGACCTCGGCAGCCATCTCCGCCGCCGTCGCCACGGCATGGCCGCCGGCACCGGCAAAGCTCGCTCGTGCTTCCTCGCGCAGGTCGCAGCCCCAGGTCTCGAAGCCGGCGCGCACCAGCGACGTGGCCATGCCCATTCCCATCGAGCCCAGCCCGATGACCCCGACGCGGGTTCGTTGTGTCGTACTCATGGCGATTTGTCTCCCATGTGTTCTGGCGATTTCGATATCGAAGACGCTGCAGGCCCCGATCCGCTCTGTGCCTGCACGCGCTCGAGCAGGTCGGTAGGCGCCTGGCGCAGGCGCGTTTCGGCGTGTTCCAGATGAATGGCGGCGGCGCGGGCGGCGGCATCGGCATCGCCCGCGGCAATGGCATCGAGAATGGCCTGATGCTCCGCGACCACCTGCTGCATGAAGGTCTCGCGCAGCGATTCGTTGGTCCGCGTCACGCGGATGGCGTGGTGCAGAAAGCGGTTGTAGAAATCGAGCACGGCGGTGAAATGGGTGTTGTTGGCCGCTTCGGCGATGGCGCGATGAAAGGCGAGATCCTGATCGACGCCGGAAAGCCCCGCCTCGACCGCTTCATCGATATCCACCATGGCGTTGCGAATCCGCCGTAGCTGGGACGGCGTGCGCCGTTCGGCGGCCAGCCGTGCCGCTTCCACTTCCAGCGGCCGACGCAGCTCCAGCACCTCGACCACCGATTGCAGGCCGGGATCGGGAATCGCCAGCCGTAGCGATACCGTCGGGGATTCGGCGACGAAACTGCCGCTGCCCCGGCGCGAGGTGACAAGACCGCCGTTGCGCAGCATCGAAATCGCCTCGCGCACCACGGAGCGGCTGATGCCGAAGCGCTCGCCCAGTGCCGCTTCGGTGGGCAGCCGCGCGCCACGGCCCCATTCGCCGGCCTGTATCGCGTCGCTCAAGCGCTGGGCGACCTGTTCGGAAAGCTGCGGGCCGCGCGACGGCTGCCTCGTGTCTTCTCTCACTGCGGTATTCCTCATGCATTCGTCGTAGTCGCGACATCGTCGATGCTGCCATGGCGGCGTGCGACGACGTTCTCCGACCAATGGCGATATTGCCTGTCGGCTGAATTTGTCAGACAAGATGTTAAATCGCAAACGTCAGCGCAATTCGCCTTTCGTCAATCCAGCGCCATTCGAACCAGTGCCGTTCGATTCAGCGCCATTCGAACCAGGGCCATGCGATGGACGAAGGCGAGGCCAGAGGAGAGAAATGCCATGCATGTGATCGTGACCGGAGGCGCCGGCTTTCTCGGCGCGAGACTGATTCAGCGGTTGCTGTCGGAAGAAACCGTGCTCGAAGGCCAGGCCGTCACGCGGGTGACGTCGATCGATCTGGCGCCGTGTCCGGTAGCCGATGACCGTGTCGAATCGCTCACCGGCGATATCGCCGAACTTGAATTGATCCAGCAGGCGCTGGCCGAGGATACAGGCGCCGTCTGCCATCTGGCGGCGGTGGTCAGCTCGCAGGCCGAGGCCGATTTCGATCTGGGCATGCGGGTCAATCTGGATGCCACGCGAACGCTGTTGGAGGCGTGCCGGGCACATTCGAAGCGGCTGCGGTTCCTGTTCGCCAGCTCGCTGGCGGTGTTCGGGCCGGGGCTGTCACAAGGGCTCTCTCAAGGGCGCTCCCAGCCGGTGCCGGAGGCGATCGGCCCTCGGCCGCGCTCTTCCTACGGCGCGCAGAAGGCGATGGCCGAACTGATGGTCAACGATTACAGCCGGCGCGGCTTCGTCGATGGCCGTGTCTGCCGCCTGCCGACCATCGTGGTGCGCCCGGGCAAACCCAATCAGGCGGCCTCGTCGTTCGCCAGCTCGATCATTCGCGAGCCGCTCTCCGGCATCGAGGCGGTCTGCCCGGTGGCGGGGGAGCTGCCGCTGTGGCTCTCCTCGCCACGGGCGGTCGTCGCCAACCTGGTGCATGCGCTGACGCTGTCCGGCGAGCCGCTGGGAGACTGGCGCACGCTCAACCTGCCCGGCATCACGGTCACGGTAAACGAGATGCTGGAGGCGCTGGAGCGTGTGGCCGGCCCGGCAGCCCGCCAGCTGGTGCGATTCGAACCCGATGCCGCCATCGATGCCATCGTCGCCAGCTGGCCGGGCGGGCTGGATGCCGCGCGGCCGCTGGCGTTGGGGTTCCAGGCCGATGCCGATTTCGACGCCATCATTCACGCCTACCGGGAGGATGAATCCGGCACCCAATGACAACTCGGGACGCGCTTGACGGCGTTCCAAAATGCCTCTCGGCGCACCCAGCGCCGATCCTTGATAGCCAACAACACCACAAAACCCCACTCAAGGAGTTCACGCCATGACAGATGCTACTGTCGCAGGTCCCCAGGTCATCATCGGCCTGGGTATCGCTATCTTCGTGATGATCGCGCTGGTGCTGAAAACCCGCGTTCACGCGCTGCTCGCCCTGGTCATCGCCGCCTCGATCGCCGGCCTGATCGGCGGCATGCCTCCCAACGCGGTGATCGGTGCCATTACCACCGGTTTCGGCTCGACGCTCTCCACCATCGGTCTGGTCATCGGTTTCGGCGTGATGATGGGGCGGGTTCTCGAGGTCTCCGGCGCCGGCCAGCGCATGGCCTATTCGATCCTCAAGCTGCTCGGCAAGGAGCGTGAAGACTGGGCCATGGCGCTGACCGGCTATATCGTCTCGATCCCGATCTTCTGCGACTCCGCTTACGTGATTCTCAACCCGCTGGTGAGGGCGCTGGCACGCAATAGCGGGCGCTCGGTGCTGACGCTGGGCATTGCGCTCGCCTCCGGGCTGGCGGTCACCCACAGCGCGGTGCCGCCGACGCCGGGCCCGCTGGGGGTGGCGGGTATCTTTGGTGTCGATATCGGTTTGATGATCGCCTGGGGGCTGGTCTTTACCGCACCGGCGTTGATCGTGATGGTGCTCTACGCACGCTTCATGGGGCCGCGAATCGAGGCGATGATCGAGCGCGACGTGCCGGGATCGCTGAAACGCGACGACGACGAGGACCCGATGCGCGGGCAACTGGCCGAGAGCGAACTGCCGACACTGTTCAAGTCGGTGCTGCCGATCGCCTTGCCGATCGTGCTGATCTTCTTCAATACGCTGGTCACCGCCGTGGTGGGCGACAGTGACTCGCCGGGGCTCTTCGTGCAGGTCGTCCAGTTCGTCGGCCATCCGGTGATCGCGGTCGGCATCGGCGTGTTGACGGCGGTCTACGGCCTGGTGCCGAAAATGCCCAAGGATCAGGTGCTGGCGCATCTGGAAAAAGGCGTCGAGAGCGCCGGTATCATCCTGCTGGTCACCGGTGCCGGGGGCGCGCTGGGCGCCGTGCTGCGGGCCAGCGGCGCAGGCGACTACATCGGCGAAAGCATTGCCGGGCTGGCGTTGCCGGCGGTGCTGATCCCGTTCCTCATCGCCACGCTGGTGCGCTTCGTGCAGGGCAGCGGCACGGTGTCGATGATCACCGGTGCCTCGATCTCCGCGCCGATTCTGGCCTCGATGCCGGACGTCAACATGGTGCTGGCGGCGCAGGCGGCGTGTCTCGGCGGGCTCTTCTTCAGCTATTTCAACGACAGCTATTTCTGGGTGGTCAACCGGTTGCTGGGGGTCAAGACCGCCAAGCATCAGCTGCTGGTGCTGTCGGTGCCGACCACGCTGGGCTGGGCCACCGGGCTGGTGGCGCTGCTGATCGCCAATGCGTTCGTGGGTTGAGAGACGACGGTAGATTGAAAGCGACACGGCGAATCGAGGTCAAAACGCCAACGACAAGGAGTTCCGACATGAAAATCACCCACGTCCGCGCCCGCGTGTTCGAGTGGAAGGGCGAGACGGTGCCGCCCAAGGCGCATTTCTGCACCAATGCCATGGATGCGCTATGGGATCGCGGCGACGCCATGCAGAGCTTTCGCTTCCACGGCTGGACGGTGATCGAGATCGAGACCGACAGCGGTCTCGTCGGTCTCGGCAACGTGGCGCTGGCGCCACGGGTCGCCAAGACCATCGTCGACCAGCATCTGGCGCCGCTGGTCGTGGGGCAGGATCCGTTCGACTACGAGTATCTGTGGCAGCGCATGTATCGCGCCACGCTGGCCTGGGGGCGGCGCGGTATCGGCATGGCGGCGATCTCCGGGGTCGATATCGCGATCTGGGATCTGATGGGCAAGGCGCTCGACAAGCCGGTGTTCAAGCTGCTCGGCGGGCGAACCAAGGAGAAGATCCCGTGCTACGCCTCCAAACTCTATCATGACGATCTCGACGTCATGCAGGCGGAGGCGCAGCGCTATCTCGACCAGGGCTTCCAGGCGATGAAAATGCGCTTCGGCTTCGGCCCCAAGGATGGCCCCAAGGGCATGCGCGAGAACGTGAAGAGCGTCGCGGCGGTGCGCGAGGTGATCGGCGAGGATATCGACCTGATGGCCGACTGCTATATGGGCTGGAATCTCGACTACGCCCGACGCATGCTGCCGAAGCTGGCACCGTTCGAGCTGCGCTGGCTGGAGGAGCCGGTGATCGCCGACGACATCGACGGTTACGCCGAGCTCAATCGCATCGCGCCGATGCCGATTTCAGGCGGCGAACATGAATTCACCGTGCACGGGTTCCGTCAGCTGCTGGAGAAGCGCGCGGTCTCGGTGATCCAGTACGACACCAATCGGGTCGGCGGCATCACCGTGGCGCGCAAGATCAACGCCATGGCGGAAGCGTTCGAAGTGCCGGTGATTCCGCATGCCGGGCAGATGCACAACTACCATCTGACGATGTCGTCACTGGCGTCGCCGATGTCGGAGTTCTTTCCGGTGCATGACGTCGAGATCGGCAACGAACTCTTCTACTACCTGTTCGAAGGCGACCCGGAACCCGTCGACGGCCATCTCGATCTCGCCGACGACGTGCCGGGGCTGGGGCTCTCGCTCAATCAACGCCACCTGGATGGATTCCACATTCTCGAGTGAGCGCCTCCGGCGGCGCGAGCCTCCTCGCGCCGCCCAAATTTCACCCTGTCCGCTTGAATCGCTTTACCACATCCGCTTGAGCAGATCGTCTCGGCGGACGAACTGGTGCCACAGCACCGCGGCGATATGCAGCCCGATCACATAGTAGAACGCCGTTCCCAGCGTCTTGTGGATCGACTCCAGCGAGTGGCCGAGATGCGGCGTCACGCCGAACGGCGACGGCACCGCCAGCGACGTGCCGGGGACCGGGATCGCGCCATTGCTCAGCCAGACTGTCATGATGCCCAGCAGCGGCTGCGCGAACAGAAACGCGTAGAGCGCCCAGTGGGTGATGCGCGACGCCAGCTCGAGTTTGGGATGCAGTGGTGGCGACACGGGAGGAGGTAAGTGACGCAGGCGTTCGATCAATCGGGGGAACGCCAGAAGGAACACACCGATACCCGCCCAGAAATGGCTCTGCAGCAGAAAGGCCGGTATGCCGGTGCTTCGCGGGAAAATATCCGTCGACAGGATGAGTGAGTAAGCCAGGATAACCAGCGCGGCAACGGTCCAGTGAAAGTGGCGGGCCTTGGCCGAATAGCGGTTGGACAACGAGTGGTTCACGGTGGATGATCCTTGAGCGAACGAGTCAGCCTCATCCTAGACATCACCGGCTTAGGATTGACTTAAGCCTGGCTTACCATCGTGACGCGTTCGCCGCGTCACGATGGCAAGGCGTCACGATGGTAAGAAAGAGACTGTCTCGTCGCCGGGAATCGCGAGTCCGGAAACCCGGGATGACTCAGGGCGTCTTGGTTTGCAGGCGCTCGGCCAGCCAGGCCCGGGTGCCGGGGTGCCCGCTGCGTTCGGCGCGTTCGGCAAGATCCAGCGCGAGTTCGACATCGCCGGCCTTGAGCGCGGCATCGATCATTCGGCGGTAATCGAAGTCCGCTGCGTCGGCCGGGGTCGCCGTGCTTGCCTGCCTGTCGCTCGAAGATGCGGTGCGGATATCCGTCGGTGCATTGTCGGAACGTGAGCGCGTGCCGAGGATGGGTGTCAGCAGGCCACCAGCGGCATCACGGGCTTCGCTTTCTAGCATGACGTTGCCAGTCGCGGTGTGCTCGGCCACCGGATCGGGACCCGGGGGGAGCTCGAAACCGCGCACGCGGGCATAGACTTTTTCCGCGCTTTCATACTGCGTCGTGTCCTGACGCGCGGTGTCGTTGCTGTAGATCACCAGATAGGCGGCATCGGGGCCGGGGGTGATGTCGAAGGTGGCACCCAGACGCGCACCGGCGAAACCGTTGGGGCTGAGGTAGTCGAATTTATCGCTGGTGACGCGCTGCGTGGGCTGAAAATCGTCATCGAGGACCAGCACGGTAGGAGCGAAGACCTGATCATTGGCGATGGTGCTGGTGAGTTCGAACGTCAGCGGTTCGCGCGTGCGTGGCAATTCAAACGCCTGGAAGTAGCTGGTCCCGTCCTCGAAACGGTGCATCGGGGCCTGCGTGTCGAGTGCCAGTGGCTGTGATTTGCCGACCTCCAATGGTTGATAAGGCAAGGCGGCGAGCGAGTCACAACAGTCCGTGGCTTGATCGAGTGCTTGCTGGCTTTGCTTGGCAGGCGCCACAGGGGTGTCAGAGGAACCCAGCGAGGCACAGCCCGCCAGGCTGGTAAGGGCCAGTCCCGAGAGCAGGATGGCGAGAGGGCGTTGTGACATGCGATGAACTCCCGAGTGCGAAAGAAAAATGGCTCCGCCGACAGTGCGACGGAGCCTCAAGGATCGAAACGATTAGGCTAGCGTTGTCGGCGAGCGGCGGCCGACCGAGAGACGATCAACTCCCCCACCATACCTCCATCTGGGCACCGAAGGTCAGCCCGTTGTTGTCGTCGATGTCGACATTGTTGGGGCCGGCGCCGGCATCCAGCGCGTGAGCGGTTCTGTAGTTATCGGCATCGCTGTTATAGGCATCGCCATTCCACTGGGCGTAGGTGGCAAACAGACGGATGGTGGGGCGAATCATGGCACCGCGTCCGGCCGACCACTGCTGCGCGAGGGTCAGTTTGGTCAGATGGTGATCGCCGCTGTCATAGCCGTTCACGCCACCCTGCGGCTCGATGCGGTCATAGCCCAGCTCGACCGCCGTGCTCATGATATCGCTCCAGTAGTAGACGGGACGCACGCCGGCAGAGAACCACTTGCGACCGGTGTTGTCGTCCATGTCCTTGTCTTCGTAGATGGCGGTGTAGAGCATGTCGAGCTTGTCCTGCACCAGCCAGACCTGGCCCTGGTCGAGCACGCGCCACATGTCGCCTTCCTGGCGCAGCGAGCCGGTGCCACGACCCACCGCATTGCCGTCGCGGGTGATGATGCCGTCGGTGGCATACTGCAGCGCTATGATGTTGCTGCCACCGAACCAGTTGCTCTGTGTGTGCTCGATGGTACCCATCCAGCCCTTGTCACCGTCGTCGTAGTCGACGTCGTAATCGTCGTAGTAATCCTTTTGCCAATCGGACAGCGACGATCGGCCGTAGTCGACACCGATCTGTAGCGAGCCGTTGGGGTTAACCGGAATATCGGTCCAGCGCACGTCGATGGTGTCGTCGGATATTTGCTGACCGGCGTCCGGAAAGGAGCCATCGCCGTTATCGCCGCCGGAGCTTCTGACCCAGGCGAAGCTCAACTTGCCGGTGCCGACATCGATGTCGGACAACCCCACACCGGGACCCGAAACGTCCCAGTAGTAGAAGTCGTTCATGTGAATGTCGTGACGTTTGTAGAAGCGCTTACCGGCCCACAGTTGGGCGCCGTCGGGCAGGCCGTCGACGACATTGGTGCCGGTGACGAACATCTCGCGCAGGGCGATGTTGTTGTCATCGTCCTTGAGCGACTCGTCATCGTTGTCCTGCGCGGTGACATAGGATACGCGGCTGGTGAAGTCGAACGTCGTATCCTGCTGCTGATAAAGCTGCGCGCCGAGCCCTATCTCGGCATAGGTTTCGCATTCGTTACCCAGACGATACTTGGCTGGCGCACCCGCTGACTTGAAGCAGGTCTGGCTGCCGCCGCCGGCGGTCGAGCCGATGCCGGAACGGGCGTAGCCGAAGAAGTTGGGGTTGATGTCGGCATGGGCCAGTGCCGGCATGACGCAGGAAGCGCCGATGACCGCGGCGAGGAGCGGCCGGCGTAGCACGGAGTGTGAGGCAATCATTATCGGTGTCCCTCGTGGTCTTGTCGTTGATTGCTGCTTTTGACTGCTGTCATTGGCAACCGTATGGATCATTCGGCTGCGCAAGACGCTCTGGAAAACTCGCAACCGGCGTGTCCGGGGACACACGCGAGGCTCTGTCAAAGCGTCGTGCTCGGCGTACTCACATCGTGATCGATAGCAGCGAAGACATGAGTCGATTCGGGTTTTGAAATTGTCGGTATCTCTGTTCTTGCGTTCCCTTGGGCTTGGGGCATTTTCCTGGGCCAGTGTTCCTCGCGTCGTAACACGCTCTGCTTTTAATGATATGGCCTTGAAGACAGTCAAACGCCCACCGTTCAGGCGTTAGCCGAAATGGCGACGCGACCGTTCGTTATTCGCTATCGCCGGCTATCCGATTGAGAGCCATTATTTCTATTACTACGTAAACTTTCATTGTAACCATGGTCTATAAAGACAAAAGTCTAAACTAACTCCAGCGGTTTTTACTAATTTAATTTTAAAAACAATAGGTTAAAGACTTTGTTTTCACACAGCGCTATTCGCTCAGGCTACTAAAGTATTAAATGTTACTAACGATAGGTTGTGATAAGGACTTGCCAGCCGCGCGAAAATAGGGCGTCAGAAAATGACGTTTTACAGCCGATCGATTCATCGATTTCGTTCGGAACGAGAAAACTCATGCTGGCTGGCGTGGCCGCTGCGCGACGAGATTCGCCCGTGTCCTCTCCCGGGCGATTTATCGAGGGCGCGTGTTGCACCTTGTCGTTGGAACGAAAGATACTGAGGATGAAACTGTGGCTTCTGATGCCTTAGGTATTGCCAAAGCCAACGGAGCTGCGAAACGACGAATATCGGGCCATACCGAGCCTGCAAGCGACGGGAGTCTCATGAAATCGGAGCTGCGGCACGAGCCGGGAATGTCCATACCCAAGGAGCGTCACTACTCGGATCGCGTGGGCTGGTTGCGAGCGGCGGTACTGGGTGCCAATGATGGCATCGTTTCCACCGCCAGCCTGGTCATCGGCATGGCGACGGCGGGTGCGACGCTGGCTGGCGTGCTGACTGCCGGGGCGGCCGGGGCGGTGGCCGGAGCGATGTCGATGGCCGCGGGCGAGTACGTCTCGGTCAGTTCGCAGAAGGATACCGAGCGCGCCGACCTGGCACGAGAACGTCGCGAGCTGGCCGCCAACTACGAGTCCGAAACCCGTGAGCTGGCGGAGATCTACGAAGCGCGGGGTCTCTCTTCCACGCTGGCGCAGGAGGTCGCCGAGAAGCTGATGCACCACGACGCGCTGGCGGCCCATGCGCGTGATGAACTCGGGTTCAGCCATGTCAGTGAAGCGCGGCCTTTACAGGCGGCGATGGCCTCGGCACTGACCTTCCTCTCTGGCGCTGCGTTGCCGATCGTCGCCTCGCTGCTGGCACCTCGTCAGGGGATCGTGCTGGTCGTCGCCATCGGTTCGCTGCTGGCACTCGGCCTGCTGGGGATCCTGTCGGCCAAAGTGGGTGGTTCGCGCGTGCGGGTCGCTGTCGTCCGTGTGGTCGTGTGGGGTGTGCTGGCCATGGCCGCCACGGCCGGGGTCGGTTGGGTGTTCGGCGTCGTCGGCACTTGATCGGGTTCGCGTTCGGCCTGTTCCGGTCGTGTCTGGCTTGCTGCCTGTTCCGATCGCGCTCGGCTTGTCGAGAGAACAGCGCTCAACTAAGACTGATAGCGTCGCGTAGTAAAGCTACGCTCATGGGCAAGCGCTCTGGCGTTCGCTCTGCATCGCGGATGACTCGATTCAGTCAGTGTATCCAACCCGAAGCCAAGGAGCGGCCAATATGGTCAAGAAGACCGAAATCCATGCGCAACAGCAGTCACTACCCGGCAAGGAAGGCTTGATGCAGCCACCGGCGGAGTTCATCCGGCCGGGCTATCGCGGCAGCGGCAAGCTGGAGGGCAAGATCGCCCTGGTGACTGGCGCCGACAGCGGCATCGGCCGCTCCGCGGCGATCCACTTTGCTCGCGAGGGTGCCGACGTCGCGATCATGTATCTCAGCGAGGACGAGGACGCCAGAGAGACGCAGCGTCTGATCGAGGCGGAAGGGCGGCGCTGCCTGTCGATTGCCGGAGACATTCGCGATGCCGCGTTCTGTCGCTCGGCGCTCCAGCAGGTCGTCGACACCTTCGGCGGGCTCAACATTCTGGTCAACAACGCCGGCACCCAGCAGGTGTGCACCGATCTTACCGAGCTCGACGATGACCAGTGGGAACAGACCTTCGCCACCAACATTCACGGCATGTTCTATTTGACCAAGGCGGCATTGCCGTACCTGGGAGAAGATGATTCGATCATCAACACCGCTTCGGTCAATGCGTATATCGGGCCCGATTTCCTGGTCGACTACACCGCCACCAAGGGCGCGATCATCAGCTTCACCCGTTCGCTCTCCAATCAGGTAGTGGCGCGCGGCATTCGGGTCAATGCGGTGGCGCCCGGCCCGGTGTGGACGCCGCTGCAACCCGCCACCCTGGGTGCCCACGATCCGCAGATGCTGGAAGATTTCGGTTCCGACACGCCGATGGGGCGGGCCGCGCAGCCGTCCGAGCTGGGGCCGTGCTATGTCTTTCTGGCATCGCTGGACGCGTCCTTCATCAGCGGCCAGACGCTACACCCCAACGGCGGCATGATCGTCAACGGTTGATCGGTCACCCAAAGATCGAAGTCATGGAGCCCTGCTCGGGAATCGCCCAGGGTCTTCGAGCACCAACAGCAATTCTCGGGCAAAAGGAGGCCCCGAACATGCCAGGTACGACTCACAATTTGCCGCCACGTCAGGACAGCTGGCTGGATCGGCCGGCGCATCATCACTGGCTGGAGTGCGAAGGCCAGCGCCTGCTGGCGTTCTATCGTGCCTCGCGCCATGCCGAGTGCGGTTTTGCGGCGCTGGACGAAGACGGACGACTGCCGGCGGATGCCAACCCCGACACCATGATCACTGCCCGCATGACGCACTGTTTCGCGCTGGCCGCCATGCGTGGCGAGCCCGGCATGGCACCGCTGGTGGCACACGGCGTCGCGGCATTGAGAGGTGGGTTGCACGACGATGAGCACGGCGGCTGGTATGGCGAACGGCCCAAGGCGGGCGAAACGCAGACCAAGCAAGCCTACATTCACGCCTTCGTCGCGCTGGCGGCGGCCAGCGCCTGGCAAGCCGGCAACGAAGACGCCAAGCCGCTGCTGGACGATATCATCGACGTGATCGAAACCCGGTTCTGGTCCGAAGACGAAGGGCGCATGCGCGAGGGGTTTTCCCGCGACTGGCGCGAAGACGAGGCGTATCGCGGCGGCAACAGCAACATGCACTCGACCGAGGCCTTCCTGCAACTCGCCGACGTTCTCGACGAGCCGAAGTGGCGGGCGCGGGCGCTCTCCATCGTCGACAGGATCATTCACGCCCACGCCAGGCCCAACGACTATCGTGTCGTCGAGCACTTCGACAGCGAGTGGAACGAATGGCGCGACTACAACCAGGAAACGCCCAAGGATCAGTTCCGACCCTACGGCGCCACGCCTGGTCACGCCTTCGAATGGGCGCGGCTGATGTTGCATCTCGAAGGCGGGCTGCTGCGCCATGGCGAAGCGGCGCCGGGCTGGCTGCTGGAGGATGCGCAGGGGCTGTTCCATAGCGCGACCGAGCTGGCGTGGAACGTCGATGGCGAGCCAGGGCTCATTTACACTCACGACTGGAAAAACCAGCCGGTGGTTCACGAGCGCATGCACTGGACGCTGGCCGAAGCCGCCGCCACGGCCGCGGCGCTGCTCAAGCGTACCGGCGACGCAACCTACGAAACCTGGTATCGCCGTTTCTGGGATTACATCGATCGTTTCCTGATCGATCGCGAACGGGGCAGCTGGTGGCAGGAACTCGACCGCCACAACAACCCATCCAGCGAAATCTGGAGCGGCAAGGCGGATCTCTATCATGCCTATCAGGCAACGCTGCTGCCCAGATTGCCGCTGTCTCCCACCATGGCCAGAGCCATCGCCGACGGAGCGTTGTAACCGCTGGGGATATTCGAATCTCCACTCTTGGAAACGCCTCGATTCATGATCGGGGCGTTTGTCATTCGGACAGGCGCCATACCTCGAAAGCGGCATGGGCTTCGTCGCTGAAGTCTGGCTAGCTATGACTTCCGACACTGACTTCCGACACATGGCCGTGAGGAGAACGACAATGGAATGGCTTGGGAATTATCGGCAGATGAGGCTGGGGTGGACCGCCTTACTGCTGACAGCGCTGCTGCTGGGCGGCTGCGGCACGCAGGGCATCGAGCGGGAACCGGTGCAAGAGGCGCCTGCCAAGACCGCCAGGCAGTCCCCGGATCGTACCTGGGGGCCGGTAATGAAGGCCGTCGCCATGGCGCAGCTCTATCCGGATGGGAAGTCGGTGGTCGATCTGGTGCCCAAGCGCGACCCCGCGGCTATCGTGGCCGACTTCGAACGGCTGCAGCAGCAGGAAGGGGAAATCGACAAGGCCCGGTTGCAAGCCTTCGTCGATGCCAACTTCGATCCGCGTCCGGAGAACGAAACGCGCCTTAGCGAGGCGGCCGATACCTCGATCGAGACCCACGTCGTCAACCTGTGGCCCTATCTGACACGGGACCCAGCGGATACCGACGAAGGCCCTTGGAGCAGTCTGGTCTCGCTGCCCGAGCCCTACGTGGTGCCGGGCGGGCGCTTCAATGAGATGTTCTATTGGGACAGCTACTTCACCATGTTAGGCCTGGCGCGCAGCGACCGCTTCGACCTGGTGCGCGACATGGTCGACAACTTCGCCTGGCTGATCGACACTTACGGGTTCGTGCCCAACGGTACGCGGACCTATTTTCTGACGCGTAGCCAGCCGCCGTTCTTCGCTCCGATGGTAGCGCTGCTGGCGGAGCATGACGGAGAAGCCGTCTATCGCCGCTATCTGCCCGAATTGATGCGGGAACACGACTATTGGATGCGCGGCGCCGATGAAATCGGCCCCGGCGAGGTACGTGAGCACGTGGTTCGACTGGCCGACGGCACCTTGCTCAATCGCTATCACGGAAGCGAGAACTGGCCCCGGCCGGAAGCCTACGCCGCCGAACGCGAGCTGGCCGCGCGTAGCGACCGGCCGGCTCCCGAACTGTACGGCCATCTACGAGCCGCTGCCGAAAGTGGCTGGGACTTCAGCTCGCGCTGGATGGCCGATGGCCAGCACCAGACCACCATCGAAACCCGCGATATCCTGCCGGTGGATCTCAACGCGCTGCTGTACCAGCTCGAACGCACCCTGGCGCACGCGTGGCGGGTCCAGGGCGATGACTCCCAGGCGGCACGCTTCGAGGCGCTGGCCGAACAACGTCGAAGCGCGATCAACCGGGTCTTCTGGCAACCTGACGGGGGTTACTACACCGATTACGACTGGCGGGAGGGGCATCTGACCAACGCGATTTCAGCGGCCATGGTCTATCCGCTGGCGTTTGGCGTTGCCGACCCGGCCAAGGCCGATGCCACGGCCGAGACGGTGCGGCGCGAGCTGCTGCGCGCAGGGGGCATGGTCACCACCACGCATAACACCGGCGAACAGTGGGATGCGCCCAATGGCTGGGCGCCGCTGCAGTGGCTGGCGGTTTCCGGTCTCGACCGCTACGGACACGACGACCTGGCCGAAACCATCGCCCGGCGCTGGATCGAAACCAATCGCGCGGTCTACCGACAGACCGGCAAGCTGGTCGAAAAATACGACGTGGTCGACCCCGCCGTGGGCGGCGGCGGTGAATATGATGTCGTCGACGGGTTCGGCTGGACCAACGGCGTCCTGCTGGATCTGATGCATCGTTATCCGTCGCAAGCCAGCCAGTAGCCAAGTCTCGCCATTGAAGACGGCCGGGCCAGAAGGTCCGGCCGTTTTGTGTGTCAGCACGCTCTGCAGCGTCGCTGTAACTGGAAATCCGAAGGCGACGTATACGGTAGAAGTACGAGCACTCCCCCCGAGCGATCTCGACCGCTCGAGGACGTTAAAACGCTATCGTTGGCGTTACCAGTGGTAGCTGACTTTCGCCCGAATCTCGCGGCCCGGGTTGTAGTAGTTGGCCGTGCCGGAGCCGACGACGTGCTGCTCGTCGAAGATATTGCTGACGTTGATCGTGAAGTCGGTGTTCTGGACGATCCGATAGTCGAAGGCGGCGTCGAACAGCGTTGCCGAATCGCTCTTCGAGGTATTGGCGGCATCGAAGTAGTAGCCATCGGTGTAGCGGGCGCCCAGACCGACGCTCATCTTCTCGCCCGGCAGCGTGTAGTAACCCCAGAGCATCGCGGTGTGTTTCGGAGCGATGGCGAAATCGTTGCCCTTGATCGAGGTGCCATCACGCAGCGTGCCCTCTTCGACCTCCGTATCCAGATAGGAGTAACCGCCGACGATGCTCAGATTATCGGTCAGCTCGGCTTTGGCCTCGAGATCGAGACCGCGCGCCCGGGACGTTCCGATGGTTTGCTGGTCGATGGCGCCATTGTCCTGCACTACGGCGATGGTCACGTTGTCTCTTTCCAGGTTGTAGATCGCCGCAGAAAACTGGGCGTTCATCCCGTCGGGCGAGTATTTCAGACCGATCTCCTGCTGCTTGCCGCGCTCCGGCGTGACGCCAATGGTGGGCGGTGCGACCGACTCTACGTAGCTGACGTAAGTGGAGAGTTCGTCGTTGACGATATAGGTCAGTGCGCCACGCACGGTGGTCTCCGAGAAATCGTCGCTGTCGTCGAAAGCGGCGCCGTAGGATTCCCCCTCGCTCGAGAGATCCATCGAGTCGTTGCGTACGCCGGCGCTGACCACGAAGCGATCATAGAAAGAGAGATTTTGCGTCAGGAAGACCGAACGAGTCTGGTAATCCTGGTTTTCGTACCGGTAGGGCGTCAGGTCTTCGGGACCGCCACTATAAACCGGGTTGGTGATATCGATGGGTTCCGCATTCCCGTAGATCGACTGGCTATCAGTCGAGGCGTCGCGGTACTCAATACCACCGAGGGTGCTGCTGTCGATCTCGCCGAAGCTAGCATCGTACTGCAGGATGGTATTACCGATGAACTCGTGAGCTTCGGTATCGGTACCGAAATAGTCTCGGTTCACCACCGTGCTGGTGCGCGCAGCGACATCGTTGATATAGACGTACTGAAAGTCATCCTTGAGATCGCTATAACGCAGGTTCGTGCTCAGCGTCAGGCCGTTTTCGAAGTCGTGGCGCAGCTGGCCGGTGATGCTGGTGCGATCGACGTCTTGATCGTTGAAGCCGGGCTCGCCGAAGAAGTCGTCGCGGTCATACTCTCGGTCGAGCGGATAGCCGCCGCTATTGGGCGTGTCGTCTCGGTTGAGATAGTCGACGATCAGCGTTGCCGTGGTTTGATCCGTCGGTTCCCACGTCAGGCCGCCCATCAAAAGACCACTGTTATCCTTTGAGTGATCGTACTCTCGGTCGCTGTTCTGAATCTTTCCGGTGAAGCGATAGGCCAGTGTCTGGTCGGAATCCAGGACATCGCCGACATCGATGCCGGCTTCCTTGTGATCGAACGATCCGTAGGAGAGAAAGCCGTTGCCGAAGCGCTCGAATCGTGGTCGCTTGCTGACGAAGTTGACCGATCCGCCCGGGTCGGCGGGGCCGAACAGCGTCGAGTTCGAGCCGCGCAGCACCTCGATGCGCTCGTAGGCGTATGGATCTTCACGCACGCCACGCATGGAGCCCAGCGTCATCCCGTCGCGATAGGTCGTGGCCTGAAAGCCGCGAATCTGGAAATAGTCGTTGCGGTCATCGGTACCGTAATAGTCAGTGATGACCCCGGGGGTGTATTGCAGAACCTCCTCGGTAGTCTGGGCGTCGCGCTGCTCGATCTCTTTCTGGGTAATCACCGAGACGGAAGCGGGCGTGTCCTGAATGCTGGTAGCGACCTTCCCGCCTACCCAAAGCTCCCGCGCTACGACGGTATCGGCGTCGTCGTCAGGCGCTGCCTGAGCGTTGACGATAACGGGAGATAGGCGGTACGCCCCATCGTCGCTCCCTGTCTGCTGCGCGTTTCCGAGCGCGGGAATGGTGAATAGTGCTGAACCGCAGAGAATCGCCGTGGTGGTGTGATGACACCATGACGGTTTCTCGCGGCTCACGATCGTGCGATTGCGACCGCTCATCGTGGTGTCCCCGAAAGTGAATGATCTCTTCTTATATACCCGCGGTTTTTTTATGGCGGCTCGAGGATTATCCGGAGGACACACCTGTCAGTCAATAATGATAATTCTTCTCAATTTCATTCGCGTTCATGATTGGCTATGCGATGCTGTAGAATCTTGCGCAGCCACTGCCGCGTAAGGCGTCGATCCACTATGTTGCCTCACACCCCGGATCGTCATGCGCTCTCCCGCTCCACCAGCCTCACCCCCAGGTCCAGCCGTTTATCGCTTTCCGGCAGTTCCCCCCTGAGGCGTGACAGCAGCAGTCGGGCGGTGTGCTGGCCGATTTCCCGGCGCGGTGGCTCGACGGTGGTCAGCGGCGGGACGGTGCTGGTGGTGAAGTCCAGGTTGCCGAAGCCGGCGAGGGCGAGCCGGCCGGGGATCTCCCAGCCCTGGCGCTGGCATTCGCACAGTACGCCAAGCGCCACCATGTCGTTGGAGCAGCCGATGGCTTCTATCTCGGGGTGGGCCTGCATCAGTGCCTGGGTCAGATGGCCGGTCTCCTCGGCATGGCTGCGTCCGCTCAGCTCGCGCAGCTCGACGGTGCCGCCGGCAGCTTCGACCGCGTCTCGAAAGCCGTGATAGCGGTCGCGGGCGCGCACGTCACGCTGGAAGTTGGTGCTGACGAAGGCCATTCGGCGCCGGCCCTGGCGCAACATGTGTTCGGCCACCAGGCGGCCACAGGTGTGATGCGAAAAGCCCACGATCATATCCAGCCCCGGCTGGCCGTAATCCCACATTTCGACGATGGGCGTGTCGTTGCTGGCGAGCACCGACAGCGACTTGCGGTTGTGCAGAAAGCCGGTCAGCACCAGGCCGGCGGGGTTCCAGCTCAGAATCGACCGGATCAGTTCCTCTTCCCGGGAGTCGTCGAACTCGGTATTGCCGATCAACAGCTGATAACCGGCGCTACGCAGATGGCGCTCCAGCGTCTCGAGCGTTTCCGAGAAGAACGAGTTGGTGATGGTCGGCACCAGCACGCCGATCACATTGGAGCGCGACGAGGCCAGCCCGCCAGCCATGGTATTCGGCAGATAGCCCAGGCGGTCGATGGCCGACTGGATCTTCTCGGCACGCCGGGAGGAGACCTCATCGGGACGACGCAGGTAGAGCGATACCGTGCTCGGCGAAACGTTGGCCAACTGGGCGACTTCGCCCATGGTCACGCGCTGGGAACTGCGTCTGCTTCTTGCCACGGCTTCTGGCCCCTTCCTTCGCGATCACCGGGGTGTATCGGTCCTCGCACCCGGTGTCTCGCTGATAACGTATGAATGTCATTGCTTTCGTGTCGATGCCGTTCGCTAGTGTATCCAGTCAACGCTGAGGCTTCGTCTTCTCTCCGGCTACGGTCCGGGCTGAAGCGACGCTCTGCCGTGTCGGCGCGGCTACTTGTCCTTTGGTCTAAGGCTACGACGAATGGACGATTGGCAGCGATTGTCCGGTCAAAATCGTAGCGCTACGATTCTAATCCATCTCGGCGGGCATCCGTTATTCGTCCAAAGGCTTAGGCGAGAGAAAGAGTTCGAACTAGACCGAAAGGGCGCTCACGAGTCTAATGACGACAGCCAAGCGTTCTGTTTCCGCCGATTTCGCAGCGCTACGAAAAAATGGAGCTAACCATGACATCATTGCGTTATTCGCTGGCCGCCCTCGCGCTGATCGGCGCAACCCATTCGGCAGTGGCCGCCGACAATCTGGATATCATCGTGCCGTTCGCGGCGGGTGGCGCTACGGACATCGTCGCGCGCAGCTTCGAGCCGATCTTCTCGCAGCAGCTGGGCGTCACCTCGGTGGTACGTAACGTGGCCGGCGCCAGCGCCACGGTCGGTACGGCGGAGGTCGCCAACAGCGAAGGCAACCCCAACATCATCGGCTACGAACCCGCCGGTGCGCTGTCGATCCAGCCTTCGCTGAAGAAGCTGCCCTATGGCTCGGACAGCTTCACCTACATCTGCCGCACCGTTTCCAATCCGATGTTCCTGATGGTCTCGAAATCCTCCGATATCGAGTCGTTCAAGCAACTGGTCGAGGAATCGCAGGAATATCCCTTCCTGTATGGCTCTTCCGGCCCCGGTACGTTGCCTCACCTCGCCATGGCGGCATTGACGGTCAACAGCGATCTCAAGGCGGAGCACGTGCCCTACAGCGGTTCCGGCCCGGCGATGAATGCGCTTGCCGGCAACGAGATCCAGATCATGGCCGATACCGAGACCATCCTCGAAAACTACGACCTGCGCCCGTTGGCGGTCTTTGCAGAGAACCGAGTAGAGGGTTATCCCGACGTGCCGACGATGCAGGAACTCGGCCTGGCGGAGATGGACTTCGCCGTCTGGCAGGGCGTCGTCGCGCCCAAGGGAATTTCCGAGGAGCGCACTCAGCAGTATGCCGAGGCGTGCAAGGCGACGGTGGAATCGGACAAGTTCAAGTCATTCGCCGACAAGGCCAAGGCGGATATCGCCTATCTCGGACCGGATGAGTTCAAGGCGTTCGTGCAAAAGCGCTTCGCGGCCAACAAGCAGGTGCTCAAGGACGCTGGCCTGACGCCGTAACCCGTTCTTTCGACCTCTTGTTCTCTCGATTTCTCAGGAGCCGCGGTCCCATGTTCGCATTCTTGATCCATCCTCGAGTATTGACCGCGCTGGCCCTGTTGCTGGCTGGCGCCGGTCTTTCGATCACCGCGTGGCAGGGGCCGGCAAGCGCCATGCTGGTCCCCCGCATCGTGCTGACGATCTGGTGCGTAGTGGCGCTGGCGATCCTGATCGGCGAGTTGATCCGCCGCGTCCCGGTGAAACGCGTGACGCTGACGCCTCTGCCGCTGTTGATGGCGGCGATATTGATCGCGGCGATTGCCACGGCGAGTCTCGGCTTTCTGATCCCGGCGTTGCCGTTGGTGGCGTTGACGCTATGGCTGTTTCGTATCCGGCGGCCATTGCCGCTGCTGCTGGGCACGATCGTGATCGGTGGCGGTTTGTGGTTCCTGTTTCACCACGTGCTGATGATCCGGTTGCCGGCGCTGCTCACGAATGGAGTGATCTGAGATGGATGTGATTCTGGCGGCAATCAACGATGCCTTCACCTGGCAGGCGCTGCTCGCCATCGTGATCGGCACCTGGGCAGGCATCATCATTGGCGGCCTGCCCGGGCTGGGGTCGGTGGTCGGGTTGACGATCTTTCTGCCGTTCACCTTCGGCATGGATGTCATTACCAGCATGGCGCTGCTGATCGGCGTCTACTGCGGCTCGGTCTATGGCGGTTCGATCACCGCGATTCTGATCAATACCCCCGGCACGCCGCAGTCGGCGGCGACCACCTTCGATGGCTATCCGATGACCCAGCAGGGCCGCGTCGACGAAGCGCTGGGCTGGGCCACCTTTGCTTCCTTCTTCGGCGGCGTGCTCTCTTGCGTGCTGCTGATCTTCTGCGCCCCTCAGCTGGCCAAGTTCGCCGTCAATTTCGGCTCGATCGAGGTGTTCGCGCTGGTCTGTCTGGCGATGCTGTGCATCGTCGGGATTTCCCGCGGCAGCCTGCTCAAGGGGCTGGTCTGCGGGATGATGGGCTTCTTCTTCTCGACGGTGGGCAGTGACCCGATCACTGGCGCCGACCGCTTCACCTTCGGCACCTACGCGCTCAGCTCCGGGCTGGATCTGATCCCGGTGGTGGTGGGGGCCTTCGCGCTGTCGGAAGTTTTCGTGCGTTTCTCGGCGCGAGACGAAGAGGCGACGACCATTCCCGAGGCGCGGCTGCGCTTCCCGAACCTGCGCGAGATCGGCCGCCGTCTGATCGAACTGGTGCGGGGTTCGTTCATCGGCAGCTTCGTCGGCGCGCTGCCGGGCACCGGGGCGGCAGCAGCGGCCTTCATCAGCTATGCCGCGGCCCAGAAGCTGTCGCCGCGGCGGGCCAATCTGGGCAAGGGCGAGCCCGACGGCATCATCGCCTCGGAATCTTCCAACAACGCGGTGACCGGCAGCGCCTTCATCCCCACCCTGGCGCTGGGCATTCCCGGCGATGTGGTCACGGCGATGATGATGGGCGCGATGGTGATCCACGGCATTACGCCGGGCGTTCGTCTGATGGTCGACCAGGCGCAGACGGTCTATGCGCTGTTCGTGGTGCTGATCATCGTCAACGTGGCCATGCTGGTTCTCAGCAAACCCTCCATCGGCCTGTTCCGCTACCTGTTCAAGCTGCCGCTGGGCTTCGTGATGGGTGGCATCGTGATGTTCAGCTTCATCGGCGCGGTGTCGGTGCGCGGTAATCCGCTGGATCTGGTGGTCGCGGCGCTGACCGGCATTCTCGCCTACGTGCTGCGACGCGGCGGTTATCCGCTGGCGCCGCTGGTCATTGGCATGGTGCTGGGGCCGGAGCTGGAAAGCTCGCTACGCCGGGGGCTTCTGATCTCGCGCGGCGACTTCTTCTCGTTCTTCACCCATAGCGGCATCGCCACGACGCTGTTCGCGTTGATCGGGCTGTTCCTGGTCTGGACGACGGTGGCGGGCGTGCTCGATTGGCGGGCGAAGATCGCAGCCCGACGCGAGCCCGTATCGCCTTCGAGTAGCCGCGCATGAGCATCGACACCTTCGATTTTTCTTCCTTCGCCGATACTACCCGCAGAGCGATTTCTTGCCATGATCATTACTGACCTCAAGACCCACGTGCTGGCCGCGCCGCTGGAGCAGCCTTTCTCCTTCTCTCAGGGCTGGGTGCATCAGCGCACGGCAATGCTGGTGGAAATTCATACCGATGACGGCCTGGTGGGCTGGGGCGAATGCATCAATCACGGGTTGCAGCCGCCGCAGGTCGCCCAGGCGATGGTCGAGCATGCGCTCAAGCCGCTGGTGATCGGCCGCTCGATCTTCGACCGCGAAGTGCTGTGGGAGACGATGTACAACCACACCCGGCCCTACGGTCAGAAAGGGGCGGCGCTGTTCGGCATTGCCGCGATCGACATCGCGCTGTGGGATCTCGCAGGCAAGGCGCTGGGCCAGCCGATTCATCGCCTGATGGGGGGCGCATTTCGCAACGAGATCCGGCCTTACGCCACCGGCTTCTATCGTCGCGAAGGCGGAAAGTATCCCGAAGAGGTGGTCGAGGAGGCGCTGCGCCACCAGGCCAATGGCTACCGGGCGATGAAACTCAAGACCGGTTTCGGTATCGAGGCGGACATTCGCGACATGCGCGCGGTGCGCGAAGCGGTGGGTGACGACATCGCGCTGATGATGGATGCCAACTGCGCCTACAGCGTGCCGGCGGCACGGCGCATCCTGATGGAACTCGAAGAGACACGGGTGCACCTGTTCGAGGAGCCGCTGAGCCCGGAGAACCGTCACGGCTATCGCGAGCTCAAGGGGATTTCCCGTACCTGGATTGCCGCCGGCGAGAACGAGTACACCAAGATCGGCTATCGCGACCTGATCAGCGAAGGCGTGCTCGATGTCATCCAGCCGGATCTCGGCGCCGCCGGCGGTCTCACCGAGTGCCAGAAGATCGCCGCCATGGCCCAGGCCTGGCACGTGCCGTTGATTCCCCACGTCTGGGGGACTGGCATCGGGCTGGCGGCGGCGGTGCAGTTCATCGCCACGCTGCCGCCGCAACCGCTGTCGCTGACGCCCGACGAACCCATGCTCGAATACGACCAGTCCGCCCATCCGTTCCGCCAGGAGTTGATCGGCGGCGAATTCCAGCTCAATGCCAACGGCTGTGTCGAGGTGCTCGACAAGCCCGGCCTGGGTATCGAGATCGACCGCTCGATCATCGATCACTACACCATCCGCTAAGCCGTGCCCACAGGAGAGCCACATGAGTCAGAACCGTAAAATCCTGCTGTTGGGCGTCGACGGCTTGATCCCCGAGCTCGTCGAGCGCTTCTGCGCCGAGGGCGTGCTGCCCAACATCCAGCGCCTGCGCGATGAAGGCGGCTCGACGCGGCTGCTGCCCTACATCTCGACCTGGGGTGACACCAACTTCGTGACGTTTCTGACCGGTCAGGCGCCGGGCACCAGTTGGGTCGGCCAGCGACTGCCGCCCAGTGGCACGCAACACCTGCTGGAGCTGATGAGCGCCGCGGGGCAGCGAGCGGCGCTGGTGCATTTTCCCGAGAGTCTCAAGCCGACCGGCCCTGAGGATCTCTGCTTCGCCCCGTTCTGGAGCGGGAGCGGGCCGGCACCGATGGAGCTCGCTCCGGCGTGCCTGCACAGCACTCGGCTCGATCGCTGGGAGGCTACACCCCAGACCGAAGCCCTGGGGTGGCCGCCCACCGGCACGCTGGCGCACCATCAGAAGCACAATCGCTTTGCCATCGAGCGTGCGGGTGACGGCTTCGTCGCGCTGATTCCCGCGCATCGTGGCGAGCCCGTGCCGGTAACGCTGAGCCCGAACGGCGAACGTCTACAGCTCACCCTGGCGGACGGCGAGGCCAGCCTGAGCGTCGGCGAGTGGAGCGAATGGCTGCCGCTCGAACTCGAAGGTAAGCGCACGGCGATACGCTTCAAGCTGCTCGACTTCGACGCCGCCAGCGGCAGAATCGATCTGCTGCAATCCCAGGTGACCGCGCCCGCGCCCGCCAGCGGGCAACCCGAGGTGGCCCAGCGGTTGATCGAGCGCCATGGCCCGTTCATTTCCAAATGGGCGGTCTCCGCCGACCCGGATACACGCTACTTCGAGACCAGCTTCGAGGAAGGGCGCTATCAGCTCGAGTGGCTGGTCGACAGTGCCCTGACGCTGCTCAACGAAGAAGGCTTCCAGCTCTTTGCCACGGTCTTCCGGCTCAACGACGAGACTCATCACACCTGTCTGGCGCAATGCGATCCCGAATCGAAGTTCTACGCAGCCGACGATGCCGCGCGCTATCTCGAGGTGATCCGGCGTTCCTACCGGGTTCTCGATGACGCCGTGGGCCGGGCGCTGGACGGTTGCGACGACGACACGGTGGTGGTGCTCGCCTCCGATCACGGCGACGTGCCCAATAGCCACCTTTGTGATATCCACAGGCGGTTGGCCGAATTCGACCTGTGCACGATCGATGGCGAAGGCAAGCCCGACGTCGCCGCGAGCCAGGCGTTTCTCAAGGACGAGCGTGGCGGACTGGAGATCTTCGTCAATCGCAATCTCGTGCCGACAGCCGAGATCGAGCGGGTACAGACGCGCATCCTCAAGGCGCTGACCACCTGGTACGTCGAGACGACAAGCGGCGAACGCAACGTGGTCGCGCTGGCACTCAAGAAGCAGGATGCCAGCCCGCTGGGCTACTGGGGCGAGCTGATGGGTGACGTGCTGTTCGCCTACGCCCCCGGTTTCGTCTGGGGCACCAACGAACGCGGCGATACGGTGGCCGAACTCGTTACCCCCGGCGCCAACCACGGCCCGCAGGTGCCTACCGCCAGCACCGCGTTCGCTTCCAATCACGGCGTGGCGTTTTTCCATGGCTTGGGGATTCGTGGCGGTGTCGAGTTGCCATTCGATACGGCTCGCGGCATCCAGCGCATGGACAGCGCCGGGGCGACCTTCGCCAGGCTGCTCGGCCTGCCCACCGATTCGCTGGACGGTAAACCGTTGACTACGCTGCTGGACCCGGCTTGATTCATCGCAGAGCGTAACGGCTGTTCATGGAGGAAGAGGCGTTTCGCGTTGAGCGATGAAAAGACGCTTCGCGTTGCGTCCGGTCTGTTTCTACGCGGGGGCAGGATTGATGGAGATCAATAATGATCGTTAATCCTGACCAACCCGGCCGCGTATACACTGCTTTTCGTTAGCCGGGTTTATCGACATTAATCCATGGGAGTTTTTGTCGATAAACTCTACCCTTTTATGACTATACATTGATCCATCGGCTAGCCGGTGGCATCCATTGCCAGTGACTCATATCGGTTACATAAAAACATGATATGAGGATTTCCCGGCTGGCAGGGGCTGCTAACTTTAGGTCGTGCTTGGCGATTGCCGATTGCACAATGAAAAGCATGGAATGCATCAACTGAACGCGTGAGCTTTTGGTCGTCAGTTTCGCAAACGCTTCGTGAAACCGGTCATGGCAACCGTTTGGTCAATCCAATGGAGTTTCGATATGGTCATTAAAAGCGCTAACGATCTTTTTATTCACTTGCTTTCTGACGTCAATAGTGCAGAAAAGCAAATTACTCGCGCACTTCCCAAGCTGGCACGTGCCGCCGATAACGATCAGCTGGTGGAAGCCTTCAAAAAACACCTTGAAGAAACCCGCGGGCAGGTGGAACGGCTCGAGAAAGTGGCGGATACGATTCCTGATATTCGAATCAAGCGCACCAAGTGCTATGTCATGGAGAGTCTGATCGAAGAGTCTCAAGAACTCATCGATAATGCGGAGAAAGGCCCCGTTCTGGACGCAGGCTTGATAGGTGCGGCTCAAAAGGTGGAGCACTATGAAATTGCCGCCTATGGCACCTTGTGCGCAATGGCTGAGCAGCTCGGTTATACCGAAGCCAAAGATATCCTTGCCGAGACGCTCAAGGAAGAGAAGGCCACCGATGACAAGCTCTCCAAGCTGGCCAAGCAGAACGTGAATCAGAAAGCGGGATAAGTCTCGAGTTCCGGATCGATTAGGCCCTCATGGCGAGGGCCTTTTTTGAGGTTTCAGTAAGCGGTTTCCATCCGAAAGAAATCATCTTTCGATATCCGGCTTGCCGGGCGTAAAGCTGGGTGGATCGCTCGCCGGGAAACTGTCCGCGCTCATGTCGTCCACACGGGCCTGCATTTCCTGCTCGGAAGGAACGGCAGGAAAGTGACCCACCGGATCGTTCAAGACCCAGTGCGTGTCATGGCGAGTCAGCTTTTCCATCGGAATACGGTAAGTGGTGCCTTCCTCGGTTTCCATCAATACGTTTTGCGTACCGTTTTCCTTGATGACATTACCCACCAACCGACTTTCGCCGTCATAGACAGCGCTACGTATGCGACGTCAACTACTTTGGCCGCTTGGCGACAATTAAAATGGCCGGTTGGGTGGGGTAGTTGTCGTCAGTCCGACGACCCAGCTTTTCCTCCTTGTAATTGTCGTTGATAAGCACGCTTACGGTAGCTCTCCCCGCTCAGCTCCATCAGCGTGGCGTGGTGCACCAACCGGTCGATGGCGGCCACGGCCATCATGCTGTCGGGGAAGATACTGTCCCAGGCGCTGAACGGCTGGTTGGCGGTGATGATCAGGCTGGCCGACTCGTAGCGATGGGCGATCAGCTCGAACAGCACTGACGTCTCGGCCTCGCTGCGTTGGACGTAGCCGATATCGTCGATCACCAGCACGGCGTACTTGTCGAGCTTGATCAGGGCGTCGCTCAGGCGCAGTGCCTGCTTGGCAGCCTGGAGCTCCTGGACCAGGCTTGAGGCGGTGGCGTAGCGCACCCGGTAACCCTGGTCGACCAGCGTATGCCCGAGCCCGGCCGCCACGTGGCTCTTGCCGACGCCGGAGGGCCCAAACAGCAGCAGGTTGTGAGCCTGGTCGACCCACTGCGTGTCGCCGGCCAAGGCGCTCAGTTGCTGGCGCTGCTCGGCCGCGATGGCGTCGAACTCGAAGGACTCCAGCGTCTTGCCCACCGGCAGCCGGGCCTCCTTGAGGTGCCGGGCCAGCCGGCGTCGCTCACGCTCGGCCAGCTCGTGCTCGCATAGGGCGGCCAGTGTTTGTGGCAGGCTCCAGTTTTCGGCTCGGGCGCGGGTTTCCAGCTGGGGCCAGCAGGCGGCCATGGTGGGCAGGCGGAGCTGTCGCAGTAGCAGCGGCAGCGTCTGGGCATCAGGCATGGCAGCACACCTCTGTGGTCGGCACGCTGGGCACCAGATGGTTGTAGCTGGCGATGTCATGCTGAGTCACCTGGGGGAAAACCAGCGTGGCGCTCGGCGTGGCGGCGAAGCGGGCCTGGAGCTCGGCCAGCGTCGGGCTCTTCCCGCGCGCCAGGGCGCCCAGCCAGTAACTGGCGATCGCCTCGGCCTGGTCCTGCTCGGCGGCCAACGCCAGAGCGCCAACGATGCGCTTGCAGGCCTCGGCGACCGGCAAGGCGGCGGTCAGCCGGGCGTACAGCTCGCGCCACTCCGCACTCGGCAACAGGTCGTCGCGGAACGTCAGCCCCGCCAGCGCCCGGGGCTTGCGGACCAGCCAGCCGATCACATGGCGGTAATCGATGACCCGCAACCGGCCGCTTTCCGGCGTGGCATGCAGCCGCCTCAGCGTCAGCAATGCTTGCTGTGCGTGATGCAGCACCAAGCGATCATCGTAAAGGTGCACCCGCAGGTTCTCGCCGATCAGCCGGGACGGCACCGAGTAGAGCACCTTGCGCACCTGGATGGTGCTGGAGGTAGTGACGCGCACCGTCACCTCGCTGTAGTCGGTACCGGGCCGGCTGGGCAGTGGCTGCAGCGCGCCACGCTCGACGGTGATCCGGGCCGCGTTGCGGCGGTTGATCGCGGTGGTCACCTCATCGAGGAAGGCCTGGTAGTCATCGAGGCTAGCGAAGTCCTGGGAGCCGCGCAGCGTCAGGCGCTGTTGCAGGCGCCGCTTGAAGTGGCCATGTGGCGACTCGATGCTGGCGTTTTCATGGCCGCGCCCTGGGTTATTACGGGTGGCCGTCATGCCGTAGTGAGCGCACAGGGCAGCATAACGCTCGGTGAGGTCGGCTTCCGCCTCCCGGCCGAGGTTGCGGAAGGCCGCCGACAAGCTGTCGGTGCGGTGCTCCGCGGGGACACCGCCAAGCCGCTCCAGCGCACGGGTCAGGCCTTCAGCCAGCGCCGGGTAGCTCTCGCCACCGAGCACCACCCGGACATAACACCAGCCGCTGTAGGCCAGGCGGAAGTGGTAGAGCCGGTGATCAAGCAGCTCCCCTGCCACGGTAATGACAATCCCCTTGAGCTCGGTGAAGTCGGAGAGGCCGCGCAGCCCGGGGCCATGGGTTTGCGGGAACATTACCTCTTTCTCCGGGCCGTGCGCGGCTCGCCAGCCCTTGACCCGGCGCTGCAGGGTTCGCAGCAGGCTGTCCGGGTACTGGCCGGGGTGCTGCTCCTGCAACCACTCCAGCAGGGTCAGTGCCTGCAAGCCCGGGGCGGCGGCCAGCTGGGGGACGAGCGTGGTCTCCCACACATCGGCGAAGGGGTCGGGCCGGGTTCGCCAGTGCCGTGATGCCGGCGGCTCGGAGGACTCGGCCCGGCGTTCGAGGCGGCGAGCGGTTCTGACGGAGAGGCCGGCCTTGGCGGCGGCGACCTCCTGGGTCTGGCCTTGTTGACGTTGCGACATATAGAGCGTGACCTGTTGGCTGGTGACCGCCATACCGGCTCCCTGGTGGGTCGGGACAAGCGGTCAAGCTTAGGGCAACCGGTCACAGTAGTTGTCGTCGGCCGGCCAGAGTAATTGTCGCTCTATAGCTACGTTCATTTTCCATGTTGGTAACCTATACCGAATCCGTTCGTGGATGAGTTCTCCTCAGACAACTGCTTTCTCAACGTAGCCCTTTTTTCGGGTGTCGAGAAGCACTCCTTCGGTACGATGAACCGCGGTTTTTTATCTGCGCTAATCGATACCTGTCAAAGCGTTGACGCTGCCTTGACGTTGCCTCGCGATCGGAATTCTGCGATCGGATTTGATGTGCTTTAACGCCGCCGGGCATCGGTGCGCTCGCGGGATTGGCGATCGGCTAACGTTAAACATTGCCAACAGGCACTATCGTCGACCGTGACCGCGACCTACCGCGATCCGGCTGAAAAGGGAGAAATTCGATGTCTTCCGAAGCGCGACATACGCTTTCGCATACCCGCAAGCAGGATATGGCTCCGGTCACTGGCGTGGAACGCTGGGCTTCGCTGGGCGGTGGTTTGTGGGGGATAGCAGGCGGTTTGAGAAAAGGCGGCCTCATGGGTTGGGGGCAGGCCATCCTGTCAGGAATGCTGGTCTATCGGGCCATAAAGGGAGAGTGTCGGCTCAAGGGCGCACTCTCGGCCTCTCCTTACGAGAAGCACGTGGCCGAAGCGCATCATTGGCAGGCGGCCAGGGTGGTCTCGCACAGCGTGACCGTCAACAAGCCTCGCGATGAGCTCTACCGTTTCTGGCGCGCGCCCGACAAGCTGGCCGAAGTTCTGACGCCCGCCATGCATATCGAGCAGGTTGACGATCGGACGACACGCTGGATCCTGGATAGCGACCCCGCGAAACAGCTTCTTGTGCGTCTCGTCGACGATCGGGAGGGGGAGTTCCTCGAGTGGGTCTCCGACTCGGAAGCTCTGCCGCCGTTTTCCGGCTGGGTGCGTTTTCAGGACGCGCCAGGCAGAGGCGGGACGGAAGTCCAGTGCTACGTGACCTACGAACCCGCCAAAGGCCACTTGGGCTATCTGGCCGACAAGGGATCGGGCGGCACTTCCCATTGGCTGCACCGCAACCTCCGGCGCTTCAAGCAGAAGATGGAAACCGGCGAGATCACGGCATCGCGACCGTTTACCTGAGATTTGGGAATGGGAACTGGAAAATCGGGCCTGTCCGGGGATTCGATCATCAGCGATCGCCAAGACACGCCCCGCTTTCAGACGAATCCCGTCGTCGGCTGGCCTTGTCGATCATGAAGGGTTTCCGCGGGACGTGACATAGGCCGAACAGGAACAAGGAGAGTCTTCATGCGAGCATTGACATGGCAAGGCACCAATCGGCTGAGCGTCGAGACGTTGCCCGATCCGGAATTGATCAACCCCCGTGACGTCATCGTTCGGGTCAAGCTGTCGTCCGTCTGCGGCTCCGACCTGCATCTTCTGGATGGTTACGTACCCACGATGCACGCCGGCGACGTGCTCGGGCACGAGTTTCTGGGAGAAGTGGTCGAGGCAGGAAGCGGGGTGACCCAGTTCAGCCGTGGGGATCGGGTCATCGCGATCTCGATCCTGGGCTGTGGCGACTGTCAGCCGTGCCAGCGTCAGGAGTTCTCCTGCTGCGACAACTCCAATCCCAATCCCACGTTCACCCAGGAACTCTACGGACACGCCTGTACGGGCATCTTCGGCTACAGCCATGCATTCGGCGGATACGCCGGCAGCCATGCCACCTACGTCAGGGTGCCGTTCGCCGACGTCAATCTGTTCAAGGTGCCGGAGGGCATCAGCGACGAGAAGGCGCTGTTCGTCTCGGATGCCGTTCCCACGGGCTATTACGGCGCCGATATCGCCGATATCGAGCCGGGCGACACGGTCGCCGTCTGGGGCTGCGGGGGTGTCGGGCAGATGGCCATTCGAAGCGCCTATCTGATGGGCGCCGAGCAGGTCATCGCCATCGACCGATTCGAGGACCGGCTGCACCTCGCTCGCAAGCAGGGCGGGGCGATCGGGCTGAACTACACCCAGCATGACATTCATGATGCGCTGTTGAGCCTGACCGGCGGGCGCGGCCCCGACCGATGCATCGACTGCGTGGGCATGGAAGCGCATTCCGAACACAAGCTCGAAGATGTCTACGACCGTACGAAGCAGATGATGCGGCTGCAGACGGAACGCGGTGCGGCGCTGCGCCAGGCGATCCACTCCTGTCGCAAGGGAGGGACCGTGTCCGTGCTTGGCGTCTACGCGGGCTTCATGGACAAGTTCCCGATCGGCGCGGTCGTCAACAAGGCGCTGACGATGAAATCGGGCCAGCAGCCGGGGCAGCGCTATGTCGAACGGATCTTCGAACACATTCAGGCCGGCGAACTCGACCCTTCCTACCTCATGACCCATACCGCTTCGCTGGAAGAGGGCCCCCAAGGCTACGCCATGTTCAAGCACAAGAGCGACGACTGCCTGCGTGTCGTCTTTGAGCCTTGAGGCCAAGCCTCGAGGTCATAGAGCTCGAGGTCATAAAGCTCGAGGTCATAAAGCTCGAGGTCAGAGGCCATAGAGTAAGCCCGGCAAATCAGGAACTCTGGGAAAGGCACCAACGAAAGAGGCTCAACGATGATGTTGAGCCTCGGTTCGACAAGCCAGCAATATCTGTCTTTTCCGTTTACCGTTTACCGTTTACCGCTCAGTTCGTCACTTTCCGACCGGGCGAGGAAGGCACGGGTAACGTCGTCGAGGTTGTCTTCCAGCCACTTCGCCATGGCCAGCTCCTCCTGGAGGATGCTTTCGCAGACTTCCTTGATACGAATCTCACCCAACTGATCGGCGGCAGCGATCAACGCACGGTAGTTGGCGATCTCGAAGTGCTCGAAGGCGTAACTGGCGACGCTACCCTTGACCACTTCGTCGGGCGCCATGGAACCGCCGATCGCCTGGCCCATCGCGGCGAACTTCCCGCCCAGGTCTTTCATCGTCGAGGTGCTGGTATTCATCGACTCCAGACACTCCTCGAGCCGAGCGGCCTGGGACTTGGTTTCATCGATATGCTGGGTAATGCGCGCCTGCAGTTTGGGATAATGCTCCAGACGCTTGGCCTGGGCGGTCAGCATCTGCTCGGCCTGCTCTTCCATGGCATGAGCGTCCTTGAGCCATGAATGAAGCTGTTGCATGGGATCGCTACTCATCGTTCATCTCCTTGAAAACTACCGGCCTCGTAGTCGAACGAAGGCCATCGTTGGGTTACGCATCCCTGAATCGAAGCCGTCCGGCTTATTCGGCCTCCCCCACGCCTTTCATGACATCGGCCATGTTTTCGTACTGGCCTTCGGGCAAGGCTTCGACGACTTTCATGACGTCGGATTCCGCACCATTTTTCTTGGCGTGCTCAACGATATCGTTCTTGCCTGCCGGAAAATCGATACCGCCAAGATAGCTTGAGATATTGGCCGGAGACCGGCCTCCGAGACCTCGAGTCATCATCGATACTCCTTGTAGGTTCATGCTTGTCACTTATCGAGCTTAGTCGGCGGCCGACCGCATACCAGCGAGAACCGCGCGCTGGATTGACGGGGGTGAACGACGTGGCGAGGAGTAGGGGCAGGCGAGATTTCGGGCAGTGAAGTCGTTCGCGGTCACGCGCTCACATACCGTCCCGGCAGCCGTTCGGCCAGGAAATCCATGAACAGCCGGGCGCGCTGGGAGAGGGCGGTCTGGCGGTAGTAGACGACATTGATGCGCTGGGTCTGGAATTGCGTCTGATCGGGCAGGATATCGACGAGAAGGCCTTGCCGGCGCGGGGCGATCGTCACGTAGTCGGCCAGGCAGGCGATGCCCTCGCCCGCCATGACGAGTTCGAGCAGCGTCGTGCCGCTGGAAGCGGAAAGCGTCGGCCTGACATGTAACGGCTCGCCGCGCCCGTCGAGCAGCGGCCAGCGATTGAGATGATCCAGCTGGCTGAAGCCGAGCAGGCTGTGGTGGGCGAGATCGTCGACGCTCCGGGGAACGCCGCGTCGAGTCAGGTACTCGGGGCTCGCCAACAGTCGCAGCGGGCTGTTGCCGAGCGGGCGCGCGTGCAGCGAAGAGTCTTCCAGCTCGCCGATACGGATGGCGAGGTCGACGCGCTGTTCGAGCAGATCGACGAAGCGGTCGTGGGTGTCGAGCTCCAGCGCGATACCGGGGTAGCGCTGACGGAATTCCCCGATCACCGGCACGAGCACGAACTGCATGAAGCTCGGCGCCGCGTTGATGCGAAGCCGCCCCTGGGGCCGGTCCTGATGGTGGGCGATGGCTTCCTCGGCGCTGTCAACGGCGGCGAGAATCGACCGCACGTGGCCGAGGAACGTCTCGCCTTCTTCGGTCAACTCCAGCCGTCGCGTCGTCCGTCGCAACAGCGTCGTGCCCAGTTTGCGCTCGAGACGATTGAGCGCGCGGCTGACGCCGGAGACCGTCATGTCCAGCCCCTCGGCGGCGGCCGTGATGGAACCGCGGTCGACCACGGCGACGAACGCCAGCTGTTCCTCGAGCGTGCTTTTCATGGCGGTTCTCAAAAAAATCGAACGTTTGTTGATTCTAAGTCAAAAGTGACTTGTCGCCAGCGTGGTTTATCCATTGCCGTTTGTCGCCACAATGGTGCCATTGCGCCGCGCCAGAGCAACACCGGGGCGTGGCATTCAAGATCGCGATGGAGAACGCTCGAACGATGAAGATTCTATTGATCAATGGCGGCAAGCCGTTTGCCCATTCCAGCGGTGAACTCAACAATACGCTGCACGGTATCGCCTGGCACACGCTGATCGAACTGGGCCATGAACTCCGCGAGACGGTGATCGAGCAGGGCTACGATATCGACGCCGAAGTGCAGAATTACCTCTGGGCGGATGTCGTCGTCTATCAGATGCCGGGCTGGTGGATGAGCGCGCCCTGGACCCTCAAGCGCTACATCGACGAAGTGTTCACCGCCGGCCACGGTTCTCTCTATGCCAGCGATGGGCGCACGCGCACCGATCCCAGCAAGCAGTACGGCAGCGGCGGGCTGTTGCAGGGGCGTCGCTACATGCTGTCGCTGACCTGGAACGCGCCGATCGAAGCGTTCGACGAGCCGGGCAACTTCTTCGAAGGCCTCGGTGTCGACGGCGTCTACTTCGCCTTCCACAAGTCGCAGGAATTCGTCGGGCTGGCCGGGCTGCCGAGCTTCATCGCCAACGATGTGATCAAGGCACCGGAAGTCGAGCGCTACCAGGCGGAATACCGCGAGCATCTGGAACGCGTGATCGGCCGGGCCGAAGCACCGGTGTCCGAGACACGAGATTCGGTATCCGCCTGAGAATTGCGTTCCCTGAGAACCTAGCGCGTGACACGAAGGCAGCCTTGGCTGCCTTCGTCCGTTTACAACCTCGGATCGGGCTTGAAGGGGAGGGGCTCGGCCGCTGCGACAATCGGATCAAACAGCGGATGTCCGGGGTTGAGCATGTAGTTGAACTCTCTTGGCACCACCACGCTGGGCAGCGCCAGTGCCAGGCTTTGACCAGAGGTCAGCCAGCCATCGCCCAGATCGGCAGTCTCTGCTGGCGCTGGCGCTTCCTGCCAGTTGTCCGGTAAATCCTCTGCGCCAACTCTCAAGATGCTCTCGGCGGGCAGTGTCAGGCGCAGTAGTGCATAGGCATCGAGCAACCGATAGCTTTCCAGATGCACCATGATTTCCAGCAGCGCCAGCGATTCGGAACTTGCCACATAGACACAGGCACGGCCCGGGCTGTTCCAGCGCCCCCCGTAAAGCCGTGCGCCTTCGCCATCGAAGGCGGTGTCCTGATATTTACGTTTGACCAGCCGATAAGCGTACACCTCCATCACGCCGAGACTCCGTGCTCCAATCGCCCGATCAGGTTCAGTACCGTTTGATATTCGGCTGACGTCGCGCTCATCTCGATGGGTTTGCGCCCACCAAGGCCGATATTGGGTTTGAGCAGCCATGCGCGAGCGCCTTCGGCATCGCCCTCGAACAGATCCAGCGCCGCCTTGAAAAGCTCGGCAAAGCGATACAGTCGGTCGCTTTCCGCCAACTTGAACCGGCCCGACTTGGCACGGCGGCTAAGCGTGGCCGAAGGAATATCGACATAGCGCGCCAGTGCCTTCTGCTCGATCCCCGACACCTGGGCAAGCCTGGGATAGACCCGGTACTCCACGCCTTCATGCAGCAGTTCGTGCAACTTGCGGCCTCGCGCCGGTAGGCCGATCTGTTGCCAGAAGCCGGAGGCCGAGGCTTTCGGTGGCTGGTATTGAGTAAAGCGGACGTCCATGACGATTACTCCGTTTGATAGCCTTAAGGCATATCAATTGGTATACGTGGCGCAGTCGTCTCCGTCAAGCGATACCGCTGTCAGAAAATATCGTCGACCGGGCTGACGGGTATTCCACAGCTGTCTCAGCCGTGGACGGTATCCGGTCCTGTCATGCGTGTCGCTCATCTGTCGGATAGCGGCGCGAATCCGTTGATCTGTCGCGTTCGACATGAAGTCGGTAGCGATGGCTTGCGGTATGCTGTGGTGCGAAAGATAGCTCGCTTACTAAGTGAGCTCGCACGCCACGCTGAGAGTACTGCCATGAGCACGTTTAACGCCAGAACCCCATCGACCGCCGGGAATGAGAATGCCACTGTCTCTGCGACCAAACTGCCCCCACGCCCCGATGCGGAAACGCTCTGGGCGCTGATCGCCGATCTCGAGCCAATGCTGGGCGATCGCATCACCACGGTGGCGGGGATTCGCGAGCAGCACGGGCATGACGAGTCCTGGCACCATCCGGCCGCCCCGGACGCCGTCTGCTTTCCGCACTCCACCGAAGAAGTCTCCGCGATCGTGCGGGCCTGCGCGGCCCACCGGGTGCCGGTGATTCCCTACGGTGTCGGCACTTCCATCGAAGGCCAGGTGATCGCCGATCATGGCGGCCTGTGCGTCGACCTTTCCGCCATGAACGCGATTCTCGACGTTCGCTCGGAGGACATGGACGCCACCGTGCAGCCCGGGGTGACGCGTACCCAGCTCAACACCCATCTGCGCGCTACCGGTTTGTTTTTCTCCGTCGATCCGGGGGCGGACGCCAGCATGGGCGGCATGGCCTCGACCCGCGCCAGCGGTACCAATACCGTGCGCTACGGCACGATTCGCGAGAACGTGCTGTCGATGACGGTGGTGATGCCGGACGGGCGCATCGTCGAGACCGGCACGCGGGCGCGCAAGTCCGCTGCCGGCTACGACCTGACGCATCTGATGATCGGCGCCGAAGGCACGCTCGGCATCATTACCGAACTGACGGTGAAGCTGCACGGGCTGCCGGAGGCGATCTCCTCGGCGACGGTGGCGTTCGAGACCGTCGCCGGCGCCATCGATACCGTCATCGCCTCGATCCAGTACGGCATACCCATGGCGCGAATCGAGCTGATGGACGCGCTCGCGATGCAGGCGGTCAATCGCTTCTCCCAGCTCGATTACGCCGAGAAGCCGACCCTGTTCCTGGAATTCCACGGCACCCACGCCGGCGTGAAGGAGCAGGCCGAAGCGATGGCGGAACTGTGCCAGGAGTTCGGCGGCAGCGATTTCGCCTGGGCGACGAAGGAAGAGGAGCGCCAGACGCTATGGCAGGCGCGCCACGATGCCGCCTACGCCGCCAAGGCGCTGCGTCCGGGAATGGAATTTCTAGCCACCGATATCTGCGTGCCGATCTCGAAGCTGGCCGAGTGCATTGAAGCGACGCAAGCCGATGTCGCAGAAAGCGGCCTGGTCGCGCCGCTGCTCGGTCATGTCGGTGACGGCAATTTCCATCTGGTCGTCGCCGTGGATCGTCATAGTGAACAAGAGTTGGAGACGCTGGCGGCATTCAACCAGCGCCTGATCGAGCGCGCTCTGGCCGCCGGCGGCACCTGCACCGGCGAGCATGGCATCGGCACCGGCAAGCGCGCCTACATGGAGGCCGAACATGGCGAAGGCTGGGCGGTGATGCGTGCGATCAAGGCCGCGCTCGATCCGCTCGGCATCATGAATCCGGGCAAGCTGGTGTAAGTTTCCGGTTTCCAGTCCGCTCCCTTCAGGCGCTGGCGGAGCGGGCTTCCGGCTCGAGCACCTGGGTGTACAGCGTGTTTCCGTCGCTATCCTTCAACGTGACCGTGAGTCTTTCGCTCTCGGCGTCCAGATCGGCCTGGCCGAAGAACTGATAGCCCGCCGAGGGCGGCAGGTTGGATTGGCCCTCCGGTGGCGCCTTCTGGAAGACCACTTCGGGGCCGAAGGTCGCGTCCATCTCGCTGGGGCCGAAGGTGCCGGCGTGGATCGGCCCGCTGACGAACTCCCAGAACGGCTTGAACGCCTTGAAACTGGCGCGCTCCGGCGCGTAGTGATGTGCGGCGGTGTAGTGCACGTCGGCGGTGAACCAGACCACGTTACGGATATCGTCGTCGCGAATGGCCTGCAACAGCCGGGCGAGCTCCATTTCGCGCCCGAGCGGCTGGCCGGGATCATTGTTGGCGATCGCTTCGAGCTGATCGCCATCCGGCACCACCATGCCGATGGGCATGTCCGCGGCGATGATCTTCCAGGTCGCGGTGGAATCGTTCAGCGCCTGGCGCAGCCAGCGGAACTGGTTTTCGCCCAGGAACGCGGTGGTCGATGATTCCTCGTCTTGCAGATTGGCGCTGTTGGGGCCGCGATAGCTGCGCATGTCCAGCATGAACACTTCCATCCCCGGCCCGTAGGAGAAACGTCGGTAGATCCGTTGCGGGGCGGAAGCGGGCAGGCGAATCGGCATGTATTCCAGAAAAGCCTGACGGGCGCGGGCGGAGAGCAGCGCGACGTTCTTTTCCGTATAGAGATCGTTGTCGAGAATCTCCTGCGGATACCAGTTGTTGGTCGTCTCGTGATCGTCCCACTGAGCCAGCATCGGCACTTCGGCGGCGAAGCGGCGAAAGTTGGCGTCGAGATGGTTGTAGGCATGCTGGCCGCGATATTCGTTTAGCGTCTCGGCGACCTTCTGCTTGGCCGGCGTGACGATATTGCGCCAGGCGCTGCCGTCCGGCAGCGCGACGCGCTCCTGCAGGGGGCCATCGGCATAGACGGTATCGCCGGAGTGGATGAAGAAATCCGGCCGGACCTGGCGCATCGCTTCCCAGGTGCGCATGCCACCACGGGATTCGTCGATCCCCCAGCCCTGGCCGACGACGTCGCCCGACCACACGAAACGCAGGTCGCGCGGGGTGGATGGCGGCAAGCGCAGTTGCCCGACCATCGGCTCGCTCACCGCGCGTTCGTCTCCCAGGGCGGCGAAACGCACCCGGTAATGCACGGTATTCATTCCCTGAAGGCCGGTCGCATCGATCTTGCCGATCAGGTCGGTGCTGGGCAGCACGTCGACCCAAGGCAACTGGCGGGCGCCGCGGAACTCCGGGTTGTCGGCCACCTCGACCAGCATCCGCGATGGCATGCTGGCGCGCCCCCACAGCATCGCGCGGTCCGTCAGCGCATCGCCGCTCATCACGCCGCCTTCGACCGTCGGACGTCGACCTTCCGCCATGATGATCGCCGGCGCCCCCAGCAGCCCGGTGGCGGCCAACCCGAGGCCGATGCCGAGATGGCCACTGGTGATCAGGAAGTCACGCCTGGAAAAGCCTTTTCGATCGATCGTCATCGTGCCGTCTCCATCCGCTCGCGGTCAGTGGTGCCAGTGACAACAGGCTAGGTGGCGTGAATGACGAGGATGTGAAGCTCGTGAGAAAGGGGATAGCGCGACACGATAGGCCGAGATCGGATCGCAACATGCTGCGGTGACGATCCCTGTGACCTGGAGTCGATTGCGGCCACCGACGGCGTGAACCATCTTTCCGATTGCTGACGCCGAAACGAAAAGCCGCCCGCTTGATCACTCGGCGGGCGGCTCTCCATGCGGGTTGCGTGAGCGAGTTCAGGCTTGCCGAGCCGCCCGCGCCGCATGCAGCTTTCGGTAGCTTTCGAGCAGGCGCTGGTGGCGATCCAGGCCTTCCAGTTGCACGTTCGTTGGCGTCAAGCCGGCGAAACGAACCGAGCCTTCCACGGAACCGACGACAGCCGCCATCGTGTCCTCGCCGAACATGCGCTTGAGGTTGTAGCGGTAGTCGTCGAGCTCCAATTCGTCATCCAGCGTGATCTCCAGCACGGCAAGCAGCGCCTGATAGAACAAGCCGCGTTCGACGGTGTTGTCGTTGAACTGCAGGAACATCTCGACCTTGTCCAGCGCGTCCTCGAGCTGGCCGAGCGCCAGGTTGATCAGCAGTTTCAGCTCGAGAATCGTGAGCTGGCCCCAGACGGTGTTCTCGTCGAATTCGATGCCGATCAGGGTGATGATCTTCATCTGGTCGTCGAGCTCGCTCTCCCCCAGACGCTCGAGCAGGTCGGCCAGCTGTGCATCGTCCAGCGCGTGCAGGTCGAGAATGTCCTCGCGGAAGGCGAGCGCCATGTTGGTGTTGTCCCAGACCAGATCCTCGACCGGATACACCTCGGAGTAGCCGGGCACCAGGATGCGGCAGACCGGCGCGCCCAGGTCTTCATGGATCGCCACGTAGGCCTCCAGCCCTTCGGCTTCGAGAATGCCGAACAGCGCGGCTGCCTCTTCCGCGTTGGAGCCCGAGAAGTCCCACTCGACGAACTCGACATCCGCCCGGGCGCTGAAGAAGCGCCAGGAGATGACGCCGGAAGAGTCGATGAAGTGCTCGACGAAGTTGTTGGGCTCGGAGACAGCCTGGGAGTTGAAGGTGGGCGGTGGCAGGTCGTTCAGGCCTTCGAAGCTTCGGCCCTGCAGCAGCTCGGTGAGACTGCGCTCGATCGCCACCTGCAGGCTGGGGTGCGCGCCAAAGGAGGCGAAGACACCGCCGGTGCGCGGGTTCATCAGCGTGACGCACGCGACCGGGTACCGACCGCCGAGGGAGGCATCCTTCACCAGCACCGGGAAGCCCTGGGCTTCCAGCGCTTCGATGCCTTCAACGATGCCGGGATATTTCGCCAGCACGGCCTCGGGCACGTCCGGCAGCACGATCTCCTGCTCGATGATCTGTCGTTTCACCGCGCGCTCGAAGATCTCCGAAAGGCACTGCACCTGCGCTTCGGCGATGGTGTTGCCCGCGCTCATGCCATTGCTCAAATATAGGTTCTCGATCAGGTTCGACGGGAACCAGACCGTCTCGCCGTCCGACTGGCGCACGAAGGGCAGCGAGACGATGCCGCGATCCGTCCGGCCGGAGTTGGTGTCGAACAGATGCGAGCCGCGCAGCTCGCCTTCCGGATCGAAGATCGCCCGGCAGTGGTCGTCGAGAATTTCTACCGGCAGTTCGTCATTCGGCCCCGGCTGGAACCACTTCTCACCGGGATAATGGACGAAATCGCTATCGGCGATCTCCGGGCCGAAGAACTGATCGTTGTAGAAGAAGTTGCAGGAGAGGCGCTCGATGAACTCGCCCAGCGCGGAGCAGAGCGCGGCTTCCTTGGTGGCGCCCTTGCCGTTGGTGAAACACATCGGCGAGGCGGCGTCGCGAATGTGCAGCGACCACACGTTCGGCACGATATTGCGCCACGAAGCGATCTCGATCTTCATGCCGAGGTCCGCAAGGATCTTCGTCATGTTGGCGATGGTCTGCTCCAGCGGCAGATCCTTGCCCTCGATCCAGGTCGATTCGCCTTCGCCGTCTTTGACATGAGTCCCCGCCATCAGCAGCGCCTGGGCGTCTTCGTCGATGCTCTTGACCGTCTCGATCTGGAATTCCGGGTTGTTCTGGATCACCCGCTTGACCGAGCAGCGCTCGACGGAGCGCAGGATGCCGATGCGATCCTTCTCGGAGATATCGTCCGGCAACTCGACCTGGATCTTGAAGATCTGGTTGTAGCGGTTCTCCGGGTCGACGATGTTGTTCTGCGAAAGCCGGATGTTCTCGGTCGGAATGTCCCGCGCGTTGCAGTAGACCCGCACGAAGTAGGCTGCGCACAGCGCCGAAGACGCCAGGAAGTAGTCGAACGGCCCCGGTGCGGAGCCATCGCCCTTGTAGCGGATCGGCTGGTCGGTGATGACGGTGAAGTCATCGAACAGCGCTTCCTGACGCAGGTTGTCGAGATAGTTGACCTTGATTTCCATGGAGAAGGACCGCGTTGGTAAGTGGCTGCGCCTCGAATTCTGGACCCGGGCGGATGGCGGCCATTATCCGGATTTGGGGGCGCTGCGTCTTGGGGGTGTTTTGTCGGAGTGGCGTTTCGGCTCGAAGGCGTCCCGTTTCGACCGGATGACCATTTCGACCGGATGACAAAAGGCCCGACCCCCATCCAATGGGGATCGGGCCAGCTCTCTTGCTAACGATGCGTTGAACAGCATCGCCAAGCGGTCTCGCTGGGCGCGACAGTTGCTACGAGGCGACCTGAAAGGCCATGGTGGCCTGTACGGCTCGCTTCCAGCCGTCATACAGTTCATTGCGCCTGTCGTCGCTCATGTGGGGTTCGAAGCGGCGTTCGATCGCCCATTGCTCGGCGATCTGCTCGCGCGACTCCCAGAATCCGAGGGCGAGACCGGCAAGGTAGGCGGCGCCCAGCGCCGTCGTTTCGTTGATTTCGCTACGCAGCACGTCGACGTTGAGAATATCCGCCTGGAACTGAGCCAGGAAGTTGTTGGCGATGGCGCCACCGTCGGTGCGCAATTCGGTCAGATCGATTCCCGAATCGGACTGCATTGCCTTGAGGACGTCCGCCGTCTGATAGGCCATGGACTCGATGGCGGCGCGGATGAACTGCTCCTTGCTGGTACCCCGCGACAGGCCGAATATCGCGCCGCGCACGTTCGAATTCCAGTAGGGCGCGCCGAGACCGGTGAAGGCCGGCACCAGGTAGACGCCGTCGTTGCTGCCGGCGCGCTCGGCATAGGCTTCGGAGTCCGAGGCCTTGCCCAGCATGCGCAGCCCGTCGCGCAGCCACTGCACCACCGAGCCGGCGACGAAAATGGCCCCTTCCAGGGCGTATTCGACCTCGCCATCGATCTCCCATGCGATGGTCGTCAGCAGTCCGTTTTCCGATTTCGTGGCCTCACTGCCGGTGTTCATCAGCGTGAAGCAGCCGGTGCCATAGGTGTTCTTGGCCATGCCGGGCTTGAAGCAGGCCTGGCCGAACAGGGCGGCTTGCTGGTCGCCAGCAATACCCGCGATCGGCAGCTCATTGCCGAAGAAGTATTTCGGCAGCACGTTGCCATAGACTTCGCTGGAGGATTTGACCTCGGGCAGCATCGATTCCGGCACGCCGAACAGCTCGAGCAGCTCCGGATCCCACCGGCGTTCACGGATGTTGAACATCAGTGTGCGCGAGGCGTTGGTCACGTCGGTGACGTGTTCGGCGCCGCCGGTCAGGTTCCAGATCAGCCAGGAATCCATGGTGCCGAACAGCAGGTCGCCTTTTTCGGCCTTCTCCTTGACGCCGTCGACGTTGTCGAAGATCCACTTGACCTTGGTGCCTGAAAAATAGGCGTCGATCACCAGGCCGGTCTTGTCGCGGATCATGTCGGCGTGGCCCGCTTCGCGCAGCTGGTCACAGATCTCGGCCGAATGCCGCGATTGCCAGACGATGGCGTTGTAGACCGGCTGGCCGGTGTGCTTGTCCCAGATCACCGTGGTCTCACGCTGATTGGTAATGCCGATGCCGGCAATTTCCGAGACGTCGACCTGGGTGTTGTTGATCACCTCGGTCAGCGTTGTCAGCACGCTGGTCATGATGTCGCGCGGGTTGTGTTCCACCCAGCCCGGTCGCGGGAAGATCTGTTCGAACTCGCGCTGGGCAACGCCTGCAATCTGCCCATTGTGATCGAACAGCATGGCGCGGGAACTGGTCGTACCCTGGTCGATCGCGAGTACGTATTTCTTTTCGTCGCTCATGGCGGTTGCTCCTCGTATTCGTTGCGGAAATCGATCAGTCAGACGGGTTAATAGATGTAGGCTACAAGCGCAGCCAGCGTGCTACCGATGACGGGGCCGACCACGGGAACCCAGGCATAGCGCCAGTCGTTAGGGCCCTTGTTCTTGATCGGCAGTACGGCATGGGCAATGCGGGGGCCGAGGTCACGCGCTGGGTTGATGGCGTAGCCTGTCGGCCCACCCAGCGAGGCCCCGATCGAGACCACCAGCAGTGCGACCGCCAATGGCCCGAGGCCGGATGGCGTGTTACCGAACATGATGATCACGAAGGTCAGTACAAAGGTGCCGACGATCTCGCTGACCAGATTCCAGCCGTAGGATCGGATGGTCGGTGCCGTGGAAAACGTAGCCAGTTTGATGGAGCTATCTTCGGTGTCATCGTACTGTTTTTTATAGGCGAGGTAGCAAACGACCGCCCCGAGAAAGCCGCCGACGAACTCAGCCACAAAGTACGTGACAGTCGTGACGACATTGATCGGAATACCATCGGCGTACTCCTGAGCCGGACCGATAAGTAAACTGAGAGTCACCGCTGGGTTGAGATGCGCACCGGTATCGTAGGCAACGTAGACCCCGCAGAACACGGCAAGCCCCCAGCCGAAGAAGATCACGATGCCATCGCTGCCGTTGCCGTTCGTCCTGTTCAGCAGGACGTTGGCCACGACGCCGCAACCCAGTAGCGTCAGGAACGCCGTTCCGGCGATCTCGTGAACCAGTATCGTTTCTACAATTCCCATGAATACTCCTTAATGTCATGAGTGTCGTGGCTGGGTAAGGCCGGACTTGCATGCCCAGCAAGGTGAATGCCGATAAAAATGATGGGCTGGCGTGCCATGTTTTCCTCCTTCGTGTTGCGCCTCTCGTATCGATGGCAGTTGGATTGATGCCGTCATTCGCGACGGCGGCGTTCGCTTATGGGGTCCGGGAGCGTACCTAGATTTCCGGCTCGGCCTTGGTGGGCCCGTCGGAAGAGCGAGCGAGGTAGTCGGCAAGCCGTTGGCATTGATCATCGTCGAGCCGTAACCCGAGCTTGGATCGCCGCCAGAGGATATCTTCGGCAGTTCGTGCCCACTCGTGATCGCGCAGGTAATCGACTTCGGCGGCATACAGGTCGGCGCCAAAATGCTCGCCCAGATCTTCCAGGCTTTTTGCACCCTCCACGATGTCGCGCACGCGGGTCCCGTAGTTGAAGACCAGGCGGTTGGCCATGCCCAGGGGAATGAAGGGGTGACTGGCCTGTAGCGACTCGAACAGATGCTGGGGTTTCGCTTCTTCTCCGCCGGGGAGCGGGTGGCCCTTGCCGGTCCAGGCTTTTCCCTGGTTGCCGAGCTCGGGGGCCAGTTGATCGACGGCATCCTCGGCCAGCCGCCGATAGGTGGTCAGCTTGCCGCCGAAGACGTTGAGCAGGACGGCGCCGCCGGAGGTATCGAGCTGGATGCGGTAATCGCGGGTGATTTCACTGGCGTTGTCCTCGCGATCGTCGAGCAGGGGGCGCACGCCGGAGTAGCTCCAGACGACGTCGTCGGGACCGATCGACTGCTCGAAATAGCGATTGGCGGATTCGCAGAGATAGCGGACCTCGTCTTCCTCGATCGCCACTCTGCCCGGTGCGCCCTCATGCTCGACGTCGGTCGTTCCGATCAGCGTGAAATCACGCTCGTAGGGGATGGCGAACACGATGCGGCCATCGGGCTGCTGGAAGATGTAGGCGTAGTCGTGGTCGAACAGCCGGTTGACCACGATATGGCTGCCCTTGATCAGGCGCAGCGAATACGGATGCTTCTGCGAAGCGACCTCGTCGAGGAAACGTACGGCCCAGGGCCCGGCCGCATTGGCCAGCCCGCGCGAGTGAACCGCGATTGTCTCGCCGTCCATCGTCTTTAGAGTGACTTGCCAACCGTCGGCGTTGCGCACTGCCGTTTCCGCGCGGGTACGCGTCATGATACGGGCGCCACGGTCGGCCGCGTCCATGCAGTTGAGCACCACCAGCCGAGCATCCTGAACCCAGGCATCCGAGTAGGCGAAGCCCCTGGCGAACTCGGGCTTCAGTGGCGTCCCGGCCGGGTGATCGGCGAATTTGATCCCTTGCGAGCCCGCCAGCGTCTGGCGTCCACCCAGATGGTCGTACAGGAAAAGCCCGGTTCGGATCATCCAGGCCGGCCGCAGATGTTTCTGATGAGGCAGGACGAAACGCATCGGCCAGATGATGTGCGGCGCAGCCTTGAGCAGTACCTCGCGCTCGGAAAGTGCCTTGGCCACGAGCTTGAACTCGTACTGCTCCAGGTAACGCAGGCCTCCGTGGATCAGCTTGGTCGAAGCCGAAGACGTATGGCTGGCAAGATCATCCGCCTCGACCAGCAGCACCGAAAGGCCGCGACCCGCGGCGTCACGCGCGATACCCGCGCCGTTGATACCGCCGCCGATGACAATCAGATCGTAGCTTTCGTTGGCCATGTTCGGATCTGCTCGCTAATGTTCGAATTGACTCATTGTGGCTCGCTATCGAACATTTTTAATTAATCAAAAAGTATTAGATGCTGGACGAGTCGTATGTCTGTTGTGGATTGCGAGAGCGGTAACTGCCTGATGAATCAATAGTCTAGAGCGACTTTATCCATTCGTTTACGAGATTTTCATCAATGAAAATTTCTTGGGTCAGAAGTTTTTATCCGAATTTCATGAGCTTGAATCGTGTAGAGACAAGTGTCAGAGGGAGGGGCTGGTGGCGTCATCATGACGACTCGCGATAGGCCTGCCTGGGGCGGGGTGGAAGCGCGGATGCGGAGAGGAGAGGGCTTTCGAAATCGAACATTGGGTCTGCGTTCGAGACCGTAATACTCAGGGAGGTACAGGAGGTAAACGATGACCGAAGAGCGACCCCCAATATCCATCCTGGCGAGATTCTGCTGGAGGATGTCATCGAGCCGTTGGGTTTGACCAACAATGCCTTGGCCATTGGTGTGCCGGCGACCCGTATCGGCGAAATCACGCGCGGGGCGCGGGCGATCACGGCAGACACGGATTTGCGCCTGTCGATCTACTTCGGTACCAGCCCGGGCTATTGGCTGCGGCTACAGAATTCCTATGATCTGGATGAGGCCAGACGCCACGGTCACTACGAGGGGATTCGCCCTCGGGTGGCTTGATCGAGCCAGGTAACCAGAAGGGCGGCGCCAATGTCGCCCTCGGCACGAACCGCCGTATCCGCTTCTCTCCGCCTAACTTGCAGCTGAATCCCTCTCATGTCGCTGTCTCATATTTCACGCCAGCTTCTGCAGTTCTTCATACAGCGCCAAGGGAATCTTCACGCCATTGACGCGGCTGCGTTCCCGCGCTTCATAACGACGCTGCGAGGGCAGCCGGGCGCCCTGGTCGAGGATGCGCTCGAACAGCACTTCCGCGTGGGCGAGATGCGCGTCGGCACGTTCGCCCAAGAAGGTGGCGGGGGAGAGGGCGATGATGATCTCGCCGTGGTAGGGCTTGCCGGTGCCTTGATCGTTGGCGGGCTGGGTCTCGTGGCTGAGCACGTCACCGATCAAGGGGCCGGCGAGCAGTTCGATCATGGTCGAGAGCGCGGAGCCCTTGTGGCCGCCGAAGGGGAGCATGGCGCCTTCGAGCGCGGCTGCCGGATCGGTGGCCGCGTTGCCCTGGTCGTCCAGTGCCCAGCCTTCGGGGATCGAGTCGCCGGCGCGTTTGTGCAGTTCGATCTCGCCACGGGCGACGACGCTGGTGGCAAAATCGAAGGTATAAGGATGCTTGCCCGGTCGCGGCCAGGAAAATGCGATGGGGTTGGTTCCCAGCAGCGGGCGATTGCCGCCCGTGGGGGCGACGAAGGCATGGGTCGGGTTCATCGCCAGGCCGACCAGCCCCATCTCGGCGAGTGTTTCGACCTCGGGCCAGAGCGCGGAGAAGTGAAAGCAGTTGTTGATTGCGAGCGCGGCGATGCCGTTACGTTCGGCCTTCTCCTTGAGGTGCGACTTGCCTCGTTCGAAAGAGAGCAGCGAGTTGCCCCGATGCGCATCGATCCTCACGATGCTGGGTGCCTGATCGATGATCTCCGGCTCGACCTGGGTATCGACGCCGCCTTTTCTGGCGGTTTCCACGCAACTGATGAGGCGATAAAGGCCGTGGGAATGGCATTCGTCACGTTGCGCCGCGATCACACTGCGCGTGATTGCGCCGGCGTGGGCATCGCTGAATCCGGCATTGCCGAGGATGCGCAGGCTCAGCGCTTCGGCGTCTCGAAGCGAAAGGGTAATGTCTTGTTCCATGATCGGGCTCTTCGGCGGGTGCATCAGACATTGGCATGCAAAGACGCCAGACAGTGAGTCGGCTCTTTGTCATACAAGCAGGAAGCCAGCATAAACGTCTGAAACGTCAGCGCCTGTTAGACGAAAGTGATAGTTCGTCGAGCGTGATGCCCCGAATGGTGTCGTCGAACGTCGAGCTAGGTCGGATCCTGATGCGATCCCGGCACCGCCAGCGCGTTCAGATCGAGCATCTGGATCGCGCTGATTGCGGCCTCGATGGCGCCTTCCTGGCACAAGCCGGACAGGGCGGCACTTTCATAGCCAGACAGTGCGGCCTCGATGCAGGCTTTTTGGACTTTCGTGGCGAGCTGCAGCGCTTCCGTCTCGTTCATCGCTTCTTCTCCAATCGTCCATCGCGCATTTGCAGGTACTCCCTGAGCACCACGGCATGATTGCATTCGACGTCTTTCGCAGCGAACAGCAGCGTCAGCTGCTGCTGGCGGGCGATCTCACATAGCTCGTCGAGAGCGGTGGTGTCGGCCTCGGCGAGTTCCGCGAGATACGCCTTTCGAAACGCTTGCCAGCGTTCCCGGTCATGGCCGAACCACTGGCGTAGTGCCTTGCTGGGTGCGAGCGGCTTGTACCACGCGTCGATCCTGGCATCTCGTTTGGCGATGCCACGCGGCCACATGCCATCGATCAGAACTCGATAGCCGTCGTTCTGGGCGGCGGCGTCGTAAATCCGTTTGAGCTGAATCTTCATGAATGCTCCCCGAGGATTGGCGGTAGCAATCTTCGCCAATATCCGGATACTTATAACGCTGTGTTTTTGTTTCTAACAACAAGCAGGGATAAAAAATTATGAAAAAGGCTTTTGTGGTTCCAGCCGCTGCCGCTCTTTTCGCCGTCGGCTCGACCGCCTCGGCTGTGGCTCCTGCCCAGGAGAAGCCGCTGGTCATCGGCACCAACAACTGGGCCGAGAACGTTGCCGTCGCCAACCTCTGGAAGCTGGTGCTGGATGACCAGGGGTATGACGTCGAGCTATCGGATGTCGGCAAGAGTGCCTTGTTTGCGGGATTGGCGAATGGTGATTTCGATCTATCGCTGGAGCTGTGGCTGCCTTATACCGACAAGGCGTTTCTCGAGCCGTACAAGGATACGCTCGAGGTACACGACGCCTGGTATGACAGGACCGGGCTGGGCCTGGTGGTGCCGAGCTATGTCGACATCGATTCCATTCCGGAACTGGCGAAGCGTGCCGACGAGTTCGAATACCAGGGCAGCCCGACGATTCTGGGGATCGACCCGGGCTCGGCGATCGCCGGGATGACCGACGACGCTATCGAAACCTACGATCTGCCACTGAACCAGGTGAACAGCTCCGAACCGGCGATGATGTCCGCGCTCGACCGCGCCTACAAGAGTGAAGAGCCGATCGTGGTAACGCTGTGGAATCCGCACTGGGCCTTCGCGGACTACGATCTGAAGTATCTCGAGGATCCCGAGAAGGTCTATGGCGACGGTGACACGATCTACTGGTTCTCCCGCGAGGGCTTTTCGGGAGACGATCCGTGGCTGACGGCGGTGCTCGACGCCTGGCACATGAGCGATGAAAGTCTCGGCGAGCTGATGTCGGAGATCGAGTCTCAGGACGATCCGGTGGCGGGCGCACGGACCTGGCTCGAGGAAAACCGCGATCAGGTCGACGAATGGCTGGCGGCCGGCGAGCAGATTCAACCGTAGCGATAGCGGCGATCGCGTCTTGTCCTGCGTGGCTGGCCGCTTCTATTAAACGGAACGGTCAGTCAGTGCAACCACTGCGGGTCACGCTATTGGACAATTGATTAAACGCTGCTTCACGCTCTAGTCTGTGCCGATTACCGGATACCTGACAGACCGGTAACACAATGACAATCGGCCACAAGCCGATATCACAATAACAGCGTGCGCTGTGCAGGAGATTGACAATGAAGAAGACGCTGCTTGCGGCTGGCATCGCCGCCATGATGCTGGGCGCGACCCCGGTCATGGCCAAGACGCTGGTCTACTGCTCCGAAGGCTCTCCGGAAGGCTTCGATCCCTCGCTCTACACTGCGGGGACCACCTTCGACGCGTCGAGCAAGACGGTCTACAACCGTCTGGTCCAGTTCAAGCCGGGTACCACCGAAGTCGAACCGGCCATCGCCAAGAGCTGGGAAATCTCCGACGACGGCCTGGAAGTGACCTTCCATCTGCGCGATGACGTCAAGTTCCAGACCACCGACTTCTTCACGCCGAGTCGAAAACTCAACGCCGACGACGTCATCTGGACGTTCGAGCGTCAGATGGACGAGAACAACCCGTATTACAAGCTCGCCAACGGCAGCTTCGAGTACTTCAATTCGATGTCGATGGGCGAGTTGATCAAGTCGATCGAGAAGGTCGACGATCATACCGTGAAGTTCGTGCTCACCAAGCCCAACGCGCCATTCGTCGCCAATCTGGCAATGGACTTCGCTTCGATCCACTCCAAGGAGTACGAGCAGCAGTTGCTCGACGAGGGCAAGCCGGAGCTGGCCAACCAGCAGCCGATCGGCACCGGTCCGTTCCAGTTCGTCAACTACCGTGAAGATGCGGCCATTCGCTATCAGGCGAACCCGGACTACTTCCGCGGCAAGCAGCCGATCGACAACCTGGTCTTCGCCATCACTTCCGATGCCCAGGTTCGCTACCAGAAGCTGATGGCGGGCGAGTGTCATGTGATGCCGTTCCCGAATCCGTCCGATGTCGAAGAGATGAAGCAGAACGACGACATCAACGTACTCCAGGAAGCGGGTCTGAACGTGGCCTACTTGGCCTACAACACCCAGCAGGCGCCATTCGACAAGCCGGAAGTGCGCAAGGCACTCAACATGGCGATCAACAAGCAGGCGATCATCGACGCGGTGTTCCAGGGCGCTGGCGAAGTCGCCAAGAACCCGATCCCGCCGACCATGTGGGGCTACAACGACGACATCCAGGATGATCAGTACGATCCCGAGAAAGCCAAGCAGATGCTGGCCGATGCGGGCGTCGAGAACCTGAAGATGAACATCTGGGCGATGCCGGTTCAGCGTCCGTACATGCCGAATGCGCGGCGTACCGCCGAGCTGATGCAGTCGGATCTGGCCAAGGTCGGTGTCGATGCGGAGATCGTCACCTACGAGTGGGGCGAGTATCTGAAGCGTTCTTCGGATACCAAGCGCGAGGGCGCGGTCATTCTGGGCTGGACCGGCGACAACGGCGATCCGGACAACTTCATGGGCGTGCTGCTCGGCTGTGATGGTGTCGGCGGTGCCAACCGTTCGCAGTGGTGCCACCAGCCGTTCGACGAGCTGATCCAGAAAGCGCGCACGCTGAGCGATCAGGGCGAGCGCGCCAAGCTCTACGAGCAGGCGCAGGAGATCTTCAAGGAGCAGGCACCGTGGGACACCCTGGCCCACTCCACGGTCTTCATGCCGATCCGCAAGGAAGTGACCGGCTACAAGATCGATCCGCTCGGCGGCCACAGCTTCGAAGGCGTCGACATCAAGTGATTCTCTCCTAGCGAGGACACGGGGCGGCTCTGAAGCCGCCCCGTCTCTTATCGCGCGACTAGCTAGTACTCCAAAATGTTCAAATTCTTTCTGGTCAAGCTGGCGCAGCTGGTCCCGACGTTCATTGGCGTCACCATCGTTGCGTTCGCTTTCATTCGCCTGTTGCCGGGCGACCCGATTCTGCTGATGGCGGGCGAGCGCGGCATTTCTGCCGAGCGCTATGCCGAGCTCAAGGCGCAAATGGGCTTCGACCGCTCCTTGGTGGCCCAATATTTCGATTTCCTGAAGGGGTTGCTGCACGGCGATCTCGGTAATTCCCTGGTGACCCACTCGCCGGTGATGGATGAGTTCATGAGCCGCTTTCCGGCCACGCTGGAACTCTCGCTGTTCGCCTTGGCGTTCGCTGTCATCATTGGCTTGCCGGCCGGCGTGCTGGCGGCGGTCAAGCGTGGCAAGACGCTCGACCATACCGTCATGGGTGTCAGTCTGACGGGCTACTCGATGCCGATCTTCTGGTGGGGCCTGCTGCTGATCATGCTGTTCTCGAGCACCCTGGGCTGGACGCCGGTTTCCGGACGCATCTCGTTTCTGTATTTCATCGACTCCGTCACCGGCTTCATGACCATCGATAGCCTGATCGCCGGCGACTGGGGCGCGTTTCTCTCCGCGCTGCATCACCTGGTCCTGCCTGCGATCGTGCTGGGCACGATCCCGCTGGCGGTCATCGCCCGTCAGACGCGCTCCTCGATGCTCGAAGTGCTGGGCGAGGACTACGTTCGCACCGCGCGCGCCAAGGGGCTGTCGAACTTCCGCGTGATCATGGTGCATACGCTGCGCAACGCGCTGATCTCGGTGGTGACGGTGATCGGCCTTCAGGTCGGCCTGCTGCTGGCGGGGGCGATTCTGACCGAGACGATCTTCTCCTGGCCGGGCATCGGCAAGTGGATGATCGATGCGATCTCGCGGCGCGACTATCCTTCGGTGCAGGGTGGTCTGGTGCTGATCGCGTTCATCGTGATGATCGTCAATCTGCTGGTTGATATCGCCTATGGCGTCATCAATCCACGCATTCGCCATTAAGGGGGCATGACAATGGCTGCAATTTCCACCCCCGCCGCACCCGGGACGTTCCGCTACCAGCTGGCCTCCTTCTGGAGCGATTTCAGCGCCAGTCGCGGTGCGCTGGTCGGCCTGATCTTCATCGTTCTCATTCTGCTGGTCGCGCTGTTCGCGCCCTGGGTCGCCCCGCACGACCCGGCGATGCAGGACCGTTCGGCGCTGCTAGTGCCGCCGGTCTGGCATGCCGAAGGAAGCTGGGACTATCTCCTCGGTACGGATGCCGTGGGTCGCGACATTCTTTCCCGTCTGATCTACGGGGCGCGCTATTCGCTCTCGATCAGCGCCATGGTGGTCATCATCTCGATGGGCGCCGGGATCTTCCTCGGCCTGCTGGCCGGGTACTTCCGCGGCTGGATCGAGACCGTGATCACCCGCGTGATGGACGTGGTGCTGGCATTCCCCAGCCTGCTGCTGGCGCTGGGCCTGGTCGCCATTCTCAGTCCCGGCCTGACCAGTGCCATGATCGCCATCGCCATGGTGCAGCTGCCCTATTTCGTGCGCCTGACGCGGGCCGCGGTGATCGGCGAGAAGAATCGCGAGTACGTCATCGCCAGCCGGCTTTCCGGCGCCGGGCACCTGCGGCTGATGTTCAACACGCTGCTGCCCAACTGCATGGCGCCGCTGATCGTGCAGGCGACGCTCTCTTTCTCCACCGCGATTCTCGATATCGCCGCGCTGGGTTTTCTCGGCATGGGCGTCCAGCCGCCGACGCCGGAGTGGGGCGCGATGCTGGCCAATGCGCGCGAGTTCATGGGCAGCGCCTACTGGGCGGTCACGTTCCCGGGGCTGATCATTCTGCTCACGGTATTGATGATCAATCTGATGGGTGACGGCTTGCGCGATGCGCTCGATCCCAAAATGAAGCGTTCATGACGCAGGAGGCTCTTTCATGGCATTACTAGATATCGAAGGGCTCAGCGTTCGCTTCCAGACGAGCAGTGGCCTGTTCGCGGCCGTGGAGGGCGTCAATATCAACGTCGACCGCGGCGAGGTGTGGTCGATCGTGGGCGAGTCCGGTTCGGGCAAGTCCGTGTCGATGCTCGCCACCATGGGCCTGCTGCCGTGGACGGCACAGGTCACCGCCGACAAGATGGCCTTCGACGGCCAGGATCTGCAGCAGTTGAGCTCGCGCCAGCGCCGGCGCATCGTCGGCGGCGAGATGTCGATGATCTTTCAGGAGCCGATGAGCAGCCTCAATCCCTGCTTCACCGTCGGCACCCAGATCGACGAGATGATCAAGCAGCACCTGGGCGGATCGCGCAAGGAGCGCCACGAGCGGGCGCTGGATCTGCTGGCGCAGGTGGGGATTCCCGACCCGGCGCGTCGGATCAAGGCGTATCCGCATCAGCTCTCCGGCGGCATGAGCCAGCGGGTGATGATCGCCATGGCGATCTCCTGCAACCCGCGCCTGCTGATCGCCGACGAGCCGACCACGGCGCTCGACGTCACCATCCAGGCTCAGATTCTCGAGCTGCTGCTGCGGTTGCAGGAAGACACCGGCATGGCGCTGATCCTGATCACCCATGACATGGGCGTGGTCGCGGAGACGGCCAAGCATGTGGTGGTGCAGTACGCCGGCCGCCAGGTCGAGAAGCAGGACGTGAAGTCGCTGTTCGCCAATCCGCGTCATCCCTACACCGAGGCGCTGCTGTCGGCGCTGCCGGAGCGCGCCGGCGATCAGGATCGCCTGCCGACCATTCCCGGCGTCGTGCCCGGTCAGCATGATCGCCCGACGGGTTGCCTGTTCAACCCGCGCTGCCGCTATGCCACCGAGCACTGCCGCGAGGTCGAGCCGGTGGCGGCGCCGGACGATCCGGCCCGTACGTTGTGTCACTATCCCCTGGAAGATGGGATCTCGCCGTCGCCGGCTGCGGCGGGCGTGGCGCGAGACAACCCGCAATCCAGCCCGCATAGAGAGGTGCGCCCATGAGCCGCGATGCCGTATTGAGCGCCGTCAATCTGACCCGTCACTATCAGATCAAGGGTGGGCCGTTCTCCAAGCCGGCGACGGTGAAAGCGCTCAACGAAGCCACTTTCGAACTCTATCCCGGCCAGACGCTGGCCGTGGTCGGCGAGTCCGGCTGCGGCAAGTCGACCCTGGCCCGGGTGCTGACGATGATCGAGCCGCCCACCAGCGGCAAGCTGACGATCAGCGGGCACGAGGTATCGTTGAAGGAGGGGCAGCGCCCGCCGGCCGCGCTGCGCCGCGAGGTGCAGATCATCTTCCAGAACCCGTATGGCTCGCTCAACCCGCGCAAGACCGTGGCGACCATGCTGGAGGAGCCGCTCAAGCTCAACCGTAAGGAGATGAGCGCCGCCGAGCGACGCCAGGCGGCGCTGGACATGATCGCCAAGGTCGGGCTGCGCCCGGAACACGCCGATCGCTATCCGCACATGTTCTCCGGCGGGCAGCGTCAGCGCATCGCCATTGCGCGCGCCCTGATGCTCAACCCGAAGATTCTGGTGCTGGACGAGCCGGTCTCGGCGCTGGATCTGTCGATCCAGGCGCAGGTGCTCAACCTGCTGGCGGATCTGCAGGACGAGTTCGGGCTGGCCTACGTGTTCATCTCGCACGATCTGTCGGTGGTGCGCCGCATCGCCGACGACGTGATCGTGATGTACTTCGGCCAGCCGGTGGAAACCGGGCCGGCGGAGGAGGTCTTCACCACGCCGCGCCACCCCTACACCCAGGCGCTGTTTTCGGCCACACCGGTGGCGGATCCCAACCGCCGACGCGAGCGCGTCCACCTCAAGGGCGAGCCGCCGTCGCCGCTGGCGCCGCCGCCGGGCTGCCCGTTCGCCCCGCGCTGCCATCTGGCGACCGAAGCCTGCACCCAGGCCGATCCGCCGCTGGATAGCGTCAACGACCGGGTCAAGGTCGCCTGCATCCATGTCGACCAGGCGGTCGCCAAGTACGCCCGGGCGGGTTGAACCGAAAGCCTCCCGCCCAATGCGAGCGCCGATTGCTGCAAGACAGTCGGCGCTCGGCCCTCATCCTGCCACTCTCGATGTCGCCTCCTGGCGTGCATTGTCTACGCTGTAGTCAGGTTCGCTACCCGGTATCGCAACGCGCCGGGTAGTCGAATCGCGTCGATTACCTACCCAGGCAGTCATCACGCCAAGTCAGTCACACCAGGAGGTGGCGATCATGACTCAGCAGATACTGGTACCCATCGATGGTTCGGTCAGCGCGCGTCAGGCGCTGGCGCATGCGTGTCTCGTCCAGCGTGCGACCCAGGCCAGAATCCACCTGTTGCACGTGCCTGAGGTACCGGTTGCCAAGGATGCGCTCGGCGCCAAGGTGGGAGCCGCGCCAGCCGACTACACGCCGGAGAAGGGGCGGCTGGCGGGGGAGCGGCTGCTCGAGGAAGCCTGGCAGGCGATAGCCGGCGGTTCGTACGAGGTGACCTATCACATCGTGGAAGGGCGGCCGGTCGAGACCATCGTGCGGCAGGCGACCGAACTCGGGGTCGACATGATCATCATGGGCAGCCGCGGCCTGAGCAATCTGAAAAGCCTGGCTGTCGGCAGCGTGTCGCACAAGGTAGCGCATCTTGCTCCTTGTGCGGTGCTGACGCTGCACGTACCCGGCTAGATGCCGAATGGGCGGTTTTCCGCGAGGCCATCGGTCAGGAGATGTCGACCTGATAACGGAAGGTGTTCGCGGCGCCGCGTGAACGCCGATATTCCAGCGGCGTGCGGTCGTAGCCGAACGCCAGTCGTTCGATCATGACGACCGGCTGGCCGGTGCCGATACCGAGAACCCCGGCGAGGGTCGCGTCGGCCGTCTCGACGGTCAGGGTTTCTCGTGCCGAACCGATCAGTTGCCCGCACTGGGTCTCGTAGAACGGATAGAGCAGATTACCGAAATCGTCGGGATCGATCTGCATCAGGGCTTCGAATCGGCTGGCCGGCAGCCAGATTTCTTCGTGATAGACCGTCGTCCCGTCGAGTTCACGCACTCTCTCCAGTCGAATCACGTTCTCCGACGAAGCCAGTGCCAGCGCATCCGCCACGTAGGACGGCGGTGATGTGAGTTCCCGGGCCAGGATTCGGCCATTGGGAATTCGGCGCTCGCCCCTGGCATCCACCTGGCGGAAGAAACGGAACAGCGAACTCTCGAAGTTGGGGCGCAGGACAAAGGTACCGCGCCCCTGGCTGCGCTTCATCAGCCCATCCTGGACCAGTGTGTCCACGGCCTTTCTCAGCGTGCCGACGGCGACACCGTAGTGCCTGGTCAGCTCGGCTTCGGTCGGAATCGCGCCGCCCGGTGCCCATTCGCCAGCGGCGATCTTGGCCAGCATGTCGTCGCGCAGGCGCTGGTAGAGCGGCAGGCGTTCGTCGGTCATGGAGCCTGTTCCCTTCATGAATGTTCCCTCCACGATGTTCCAGACAAATGTATCACCTTTGTTTTCATCTTTAGTCGTAACCCGGAAGAATGCGTCCGATGCGGTGTATGCTTGCGCTCGTCGCTATTCAACTATATGAATAGATCTTTCGTTGGGGTCGAACGTTACGTTCGCCGTCACGTGTTCATGTCATTCACCAAGGGCCACTCATGACGCAACTCGCTTCCGTCGCGCTGACCGGCGTCGATACGCATGCGCATATCTTTCACCAGGGGCTGGCGCTGGCCGGCAATCGCCGCTACAGCCCGGATTATGACGCGACCGTCGAGCAGTATCTGGCGCATCTCGATCATTGCGGCCTTTCTCATGGCGTGCTGGTGCAGCCGAGCTTTCTGGGTACCGACAATCAACATCTGGTCGATGCCCTGCGTCGTTTTCCGCAGCGTCTGCGTGGCACGGCAGTGGTGGCGCGTGACGTGACCGAGGAGACGCTGGACGAACTGGCCGAGGCGGGTGTGGTCGGCATTCGGCTCAACCTGATCGGGCAGCCGCTGGAAGACTATCGTAGCGCGTCCTGGTGGACGTTGTTCGCCAAGGTGGCACGGCGCGGCTGGTCGGTGGAGATCCAGCGGGGCATGGAAGATCTGGGCGAGATCCTGCCGCAGATTCTGCAATCCGGCGTGGCGGTGGTGATCGACCATTTCGGCTTGCCCGACGGCGAGATCGATCCGACCGATTCGGATCACCGGGCGCTGCTGTCGCTGCTGCCGAGCGAGGCGGTCTGGGTCAAGTTGTCGGCGACCTATCGCAGCCGCTCGACGCTGGCTCAGGCTCGGCGCTCGATCGATCGTCTGCTCGATGCCTATGGCCATGACGATCGGCTGGTGTGGGGAAGCGACTGGCCGCACACGCGGTTCGAAGCCCAGACCGACTACGACGCCCAGTTTTCGCTGATGGAAACGCTGCTGCCGGACGCCGCCGAACGCCGGAAGGTGCTGATCGATAACCCGGCCAGGCTGTTCGGGATCGACCGGGCTGTCTGAAGGTCAGTCGGCCAGGTTTCGTCGAGTAAGGGATCCTCGAAAGGGATCGATTGAAAACCCATAAAGACAAGCGCTACGGGGAACAACGTCATGATGAGTCTTCTGGTGGTGGGAGCGATCGTCGTTTCCATCGTTCTGGGATATCGCACCAGGATCAATATCGGTCTGTTCGCGATTGCCTTCGCCTATCTGATCGGCTGCTTCGGGTTGGGCTTGAGCCCCAAGGAAGTGGTCGTCATGTGGCCGCTGAAGATCTTCTTCATCATTTTTTCGGTGTGCCTGTTCTACAGCTTCGCGATCGTCAACGGCACGCTGGAGAAGCTGGCCGAGCATCTGATGTATCGCTGTCGGCACTTTCCGCACCTGCTGCCCTTTGCCATCTTCCTGGCGGCGGTGGTGATCTCCGCACTGGGGGCCGGCTATTACACCGTGCTGGCGTTCATGGCGCCGATCACGCTGCTGCTGTGTGAGCGCACCCGGCTCAACCTGATCGTCGGCGCCATGGCGGTCAACTACGGCGCATTGGCGGGTGCCAACTTCGTCTCCAGCCAGAGCGGCATCATCTTCCGCACGCTGATGACCAATTCCGGCATTTCCGACGACCAGGCGTTCATCAACAGCTTCGGCATCTTTGCCAGCACCATGATCGTGCCGATCGTCGTTCTCGCTGGCCTGATCCTGTTCAGCCGCAAGCGGGGCGCGGCGATGGTATCGCTGGCGCACATCGAGCGCCCCGGCCCGCTCGATCGCGACCAGCGCGCCACCCTGATCCTGACCCTGCTGATGATGGCTACCGTGCTGTTGCCGCCGATCGCCAGCCTGATGCTGCCCGACAATGGCGTCGTCGCACTCATCGATTCCAAGGTGGATATCGGCCTGATCGCCAGCGTGTTCTCGGTCATCGCGCTGCTGATGAAGCTGGGCGACGAGCGCAAGGCGATCGCTTCGCTGCCGTGGAGCACGATCATCATGATCTGCGGTGTCGGCATGCTGATCTCGGTGGCGATCGAGGCCGGCACCATCGATCTGCTCGGCTCCTGGATCGGCACCAACATTCCGCCAGTCCTGATCCCCGTGGCGTTCGGCATCGCTGCCGCATTCATGTCGCTGTTCGCGAGCACGCTGGGGGTGGTCACGCCGGCACTGTTCCCGCTGGTGCCGTCGCTGGCCGGTACGCTCTCGATCGATCCGATGATCATCTTCATCGCTATCGTCGTCGGCGCGCAGGCCACCTCGATCTCGCCGTTCTCTTCCGGGGGCAGCCTGATCCTCGGCTCCTGCCCGACGGACGAAGCGCGCTCGGGCCTGCTGCCCAAGCTGCTGTTCCGTGCCGCACCGCTCGGCTTCATCGCCGCGCTGGTATTCAACCTGCTGTTGGCGTTCGTGTTCTAGCAAACCGGCGTTGGCTCGGCGGGCCGCCCGGGTATCGACGCCGTTTGGATGCATCGAAGCAGTGGGATCGAAGATGTTGGAATGAGTCGAAGACGTCCGAATGAAAGAAAAGAAGACGTTCGAATGAAAGGATAGAGGCGACGGAATCCCGTCGCCTCTTTTTTTGCCCGTGACCGGCTATTCGCCCAGCGTCGGCGGCAATCTCGCCAGATCGCCACTGGCCGCCTCGAAGGCGCGCGCCAGTTGTAGCACGCCCCAGTCGTCCCGGGGCCGGCCGATCAGTTGAAAGCCCATCGGCAGGCCGGCGTCGTTGAGTCCGGCCGGCAGGCTGATCGTCGGAGCGCCGAGCATCGAGGCGGGAATCACGACTTCCATCCAGCGGTGATAGGTATCCATCGTGCGCCCGGCGATCTCGCGCGGCCAGTGCGTCTCCACATCGAACGGAAAGACCTGGGCGCTGGGCATGGCCAGGTAGTCGAAGCGCTCGAACAGCGCGCTCCAGGCTCGGTAGGCATCGCCACGCTGGACGTTGGCCACGTGGATATCCTGCGCCGAGAGCGCCAGACCGCGTTCGACCTCCCACTGCGCTTCCGGCTTCAAGTGCTCTCGGGTGGCGGGGGCGACGTAGAGCGCCCCCAGGTTGCCGGCGACGGCCCAGTGGCGCAGCGTCGTCCAGCTCTCCCACAGCATCTCGGCGTCGAAGGGCAGATCGATCGCTTCCACCTCGCAGCCCAGCGGGGCGAAGCGGTCCAGCGCCGCTCTGCATTGCGAGAGCACGCCCGCTTCCATCGCCAGATGCCCCCGCCAGTCGCCGAGCCAGCCGATCCGCAACCCGTGAACGTCGCGGTCGAGAGCGCCGGAGACGCTGCTGCCGTCGGGAATCAGCGGCTCCCCCAGCGAGAGCGGGACGCGTGGATCGAAGCCGGACTGCGTGTCGAGCAGGCGGGCCACGTCTTCGACGGTTCGCCCCATCGGGCCGTTGGTGGCGAGCTGTTGACCGAACGGGTCGGCGACGAGACCGGGCACGCGGCCGAACGAAGGGCGAAAGCCGATCACGTGATTGAAGGCGGCGGGGTTTCGCAACGAGCCCATCATGTCGCTGCCGTCGGCGACCGGCAGCATCCGCATGGCGAGCGCTGCCGCCGCGCCACCGCTGGAGCCGCCGGCGGTGCGCGAAGGATCGAAGGCGTTGCGAGTGGCGCCGAATACCGGGTTGTAGGATTGCGAGCCCAGGCCGAATTCCGGCGTATTGGTCTTGCCGATGAAGATCGCGCCGGCTGCACGCATGCGCTCGCTCATCAGGCTGTCCTGCTGGGCGATCTGGCCGGAGAACAGTGGCGAACCCTGGGTCGTCGGGAAGCCTTGGGCGTCGGAGAGATCCTTGATCGCCTGCGGGAAGCCATGCATCCAGCCGCACGACTGCCCCGCAGCGAGTTCGCGATCGGCGAGCTCGGCCTCGGCGAGCAACGGGGCGCGCTCGCGGCGGGAGATGATGGCGTTGACGATAGGGTTCACGGCGTCGATATGATCGAGGTAGGCGGTCATGACCTCGCGACAGGAGACCGATCGATCATGGATGTGCCGCGATAGCCTGGTCGCGTCCCAGGTGACGATCTCGTTCAGCGGCGGTCGGACAGGCGTGCGGTCGGAAGCGTTAGACATCGGCAAAGATCCCGGCAAAAGAGGGTGTCGATCAGCATACCGCAGTGGCGTGGCTGGCACGCCACTGCGGCTTTTCGGGCTCGTCTGCATTCAGGCTCGGCCCCTGGAAGCTGCCGGAAACTCACCCAGCAGACGGGCGTCATCTAGAGGCTCGTGGCTGTAGGGCGGTTGCCACACGAATGCTGCTAAGGTCTAACGGCGCTACCAGTATGATGTATGACAACATTGCAATTAGAATATTGTCCTCTTTCTGTTTGCCCGGTTAGATCAAGCGGTCGAACGATTGCATGGCAGATTGACGTTAATCCACGATGAGGGGAAGCTAGGTGAATTTTTCCAAACAAGCGGTCGTTGCCTCTATCACTGACGGTTTGCTGTCGTTTCCGGTGACTGATTTCGATGCCAACGGCAAGTTCGATGTCGAAAGCTACCGTCGCCGCCTGCTGTGGCTGAAGGAGTATGAAGTTTCCGCCCTTTTCGTGGCTGGCGGCACTGGCGAATTCTTCAACATCACCATCGATGAATACCGCGAAATCGTCAAAGTCGCCGTGGAAACCATCGGTGGGCATGTGCCGGTCATCGCCAGCGCCGGCCAGAGTGCCGAACTCGCCAAGGCGCACGCCAAGGCCGCCCAAGAAGCGGGCGCCGATGGCATTCTGCTGATGCCGCCGTACCTGACCGAGTGCCCGGAATCCGGCATCGTCGAGTACGCCGCCAGCGTCTGCGATTCCACCGACCTCAACGTGATCTACTACAACCGTGCCAACGGCTATCTCACCGTCAATGCCGTTCAGGCATTGGCCGATCGCTGCCCGAACTTGGTCGGCCTGAAAGACGGCAAGGGCGACATGCAGGCGCTCAACATCATCATCAAGACGCTGGGCGATCGCCTCGCCTACGTTGGTGGCGTGCCGACGGCCGAGATCATTGCCGAAGCCTATCTGGCCATTGGCGTCAGCACCTATTCTTCCGCGGTGTTCAACTTCGTGCCGGACATGGCCGTGAAGTTCTACAAGGAGCTGCGCAAGGGCAACAGCGAGTTCGTGCGTCAGGCGACTCGCGAGTTCTTCATTCCGTTCGTCACTATGCGCGATACCCAGAAAGGCTATGCCGTCAGTCTGATCAAGGCCGGTGCCGACCTGGTCGGTTATCCGGGTGGCGACGTGCGTGCGCCGCTGACCATGCCCAACGAGAAAGAGCGGGCCACGCTCAAGCAGTTGATCGAAAAAGCCAACGCGCTCTGAGCCGATTGATGCGCTGATTGACAAGACGGGGCGGTCTCGAGACCGCCCTGGTTATCTCTGGGCGCTGGGCCTCGACTGTGCAGCGCGCGCCCGTATTGCCGACGGAGGATTTCAATGCCGAGTCATGGCACGCCTACCATCACCGATATGCAGGTCATTCCGGTCGCCGGTCGCGACAGCATGTTGCTCAATATCGGTGGTGCACATTCGCCTTACTTCACCCGCAACCTGATCCTCCTCGAAGACAGTGCCGGTAATGTCGGCGTGGGCGAAGCGCCGGGTGGCGAGACGATCCAGCGCTCTCTGGAGCAGGCGCGCCCACTGGTGATCGGCCAGCCCATCGGCAAGCTGCGCTCGATGGTGGCATCGCTGCACTCCGCCGGTCGTGGCGCCGATTTCGAGGATTTCGGCAAGGGTTCCTGGACCTTCGAGCTGCGTGTCAATGCGGTGGCGGCGCTCGAAGCCGCTCTGCTCGATCTGTTTGGCAAGTTCCTCGACGTGCCGGTGGCCGAGTTGCTGGGCGACGGCAAGCAGCGCGATAGCGTCGAGGTGCTGGGCTATCTGTTCTTCATCGGCGATGGTCACGCCACCCCGCTGGGCTATCGTCGTGGTACTGAGCGTCGCGGAACCGAGGACGCCAGCCACGACTGGTACCGCCTGCGCGACGAAGCGGCAATGACGCCGCAGCGTATCGTCGAGCTGGCCGAGGCGGCCCACGATCGCTACGGTTTCAGGGATTTCAAGCTCAAGGGCGGCGCGCTGCCGGGCGAGCAGGAAATCGAAGCGGTCACGGCGTTGCACAATGCGTTTCCCGAGGCGCGAGTGACGATCGATCCCAACGGCGCGTGGTCGTTGAAGGAGGCGATCCGCCTTTGCAAGAACCTGCACGGCGTCATCGCCTATGCCGAGGATCCTTGCGGGGCGGAGCAGGGCTTCTCCGGTCGCGAGATCCTGGCCGAGTTCCGCCATGCCACCGGATTGCCGGTCGCCACCAACATGGTGGCCACCAACTGGCGCGAGATGGCTCATGCACTGATGCTGCGTTCGGTCGACATTCCGCTGGCCGATCCGCACTTCTGGACGCTTTCCGGCGCGGTGCGTGTCTCCCAGCTGTGCCAGGACCATGGCATGACCTGGGGCTCGCACTCCAACAATCACTTCGATATCTCGCTGGCGATGTTCGCCCAGGTCGGGGCGGCGGCCGTCGGCCGCACCACCGCACTGGATACCCACTGGATCTGGCAGGAGGGCGATGCCCGCCTGACGCGCGAGTCGCCGCAGATCGTCGATGGCAAGGTCGCGGTGACCGACGCTCCCGGGCTGGGTATCGAGGTCGACATGGAACAGATCGAGCAGGCCAACGCACTCTATCGCAGCCTGCCGGCCGGTGGTCGCAACGATGCGATGGCAATGCAGTATCTGATCGATGGCTGGCAGTTCGATCCCAAGCGTCCGGCGCTGGTACGTTGAAATGGCCGTGCGGTGGACGCATGTAGTCAGGATTGCTCGGCGGGAACGATCCCGCTCGGTCACGATGTCGAGACACGATGCCAAAGCGGGTGAAAGACAAGTTGCATCCGGCCTAATGCCGGAAGATGAATGAGTATCCACCATCACTGCAGGAGGCAACATGAATCTGACAGGTGAAATGCTGATCGGTCAGCAGGCCGTCAAGGGTAGTCGCGATCCGATCCAGGCGATCAATCCGGCGACCAACGAGCGCTTGGATCCGAGCTATCCCGGTGGCACTCAGACCGAAGTCGATCGCGCCTGCGAACTGGCGTGGAGCGCCTTCGACAGCTATCGCGAAACCTCGCTGGAGGAGCGCGCCACGTTTCTGGAAACCGTTGCCGACGAGATCGAAGCGATCGGTGATGACCTGATCGAGCGTGCCGTGGCCGAGTCCGGCCTGCCGCAGGGTCGTATCCAGGGCGAGCGGGGCCGTACCTGCGGCCAGTTGCGCCTGTTCGCCAAGACCGTGCGCGCCGGCGAGTGGCTCGATGTCCGTATCGACCCGGCGCTGCCGGACCGCCAGCCGATGCCGCGGGTCGACCTGCGTCAGCGCCACATCGCGCTGGGCCCGGTCGTGGTGTTCGGTGCCAGCAACTTCCCGCTGGCGTTCTCCGTCGCCGGTGGCGATACCGCATCGGCGCTGGCCGCCGGCTGCCCGGTGATCGTCAAGGCGCACGGCGCGCATCCGGGCACTAGCGAGCTGGTGGGTCGCGCCATTCAGGCGGCGGTCAAGAAGTGCGGCCTGCCGGAAGGCGTGTTCTCGCTGATGTACGGCTCCGGTCGCGAAGTCGGCACCGCGCTGGTCACCGATCCGCGTATCAAGGCGGCCGGCTTCACCGGTTCGCGCAGTGGCGGCCTGGCGCTGTGGAAGGCGGCGCAGTCGCGTCCCGAGCCGATTCCGTTCTACGCCGAAATGAGCTCCATCAATCCGGTCTTCCCGCTGCCGGCAGCGCTGAAGGCGCGGGGCGAGGAGATGGGCAAGGCGTTCGTCGCTTCGCTCAACATGGGCGCCGGCCAGTTCTGCACCAATCCCGGGCTGGTGATCGCGATCAAGGGCCCGGAGCTTGATGCCTTCGTCAACGCTGCCAGCGAGGCGGTCAAGGGCAGCGCTGCGCAGACCATGCTCACGCCGGGTATCTTCGATGCCTACGAAAATGGCGTCAGTACCCTGGCAGGCAGTGGCAAGGCGAAGGAAGTGGCGCGCGGCCAGAAGGGCGAAGGCCCCAACCAGTGCCAGACCGGCCTGTTCCTGGCTTCAGCCCAGGACTTCCTGAGCAGCGATGCGCTGCAGGAAGAAGTCTTCGGTTCGACGTCGCTGGTCGTGGAATGCGCCGACGCGGCCGAACTCAAGCAGGTGGCCGAGCATCTGGAAGGCCAGTTGACCGCCACGCTGCAGATGGACGATGCCGATCTGGATGCCGCCAGGGCACTGCTGCCGATCCTCGAGCGCAAGGCGGGCCGTATCATGGTCAACGGCTGGCCGACCGGGGTGGAAGTGTGCGATGCCATGGTTCACGGCGGGCCGTTCCCGGCGACTTCCGATTCTCGCACGACATCCGTGGGCACCGCGGCGATCTTCCGCTTCCTGCGCCCGGTCTGCTATCAGGATCTGCCGGACGCGCTGCTGCCGGAAGCGATCAAGCATGACAACCCGCTGAAACTGCGGCGCCTGGTCGACGGCAAGCGCGAAGCGTAAGTCGTCGCCGGCAAGGCCGGGCCGTCGTCGATGGCCCGGTCGCCCAGAACAAGAACCTCTGCCCTCAGGGCAGGGGTTCTTGCGTTTGTAAGACGGCGCTTTCCGGCACCGGCCGACAGGAGACCAAGATTGGCCACTGGTAGCTCTATCCTTCACGAACGCCTAGAATGAGCGCCGAGTCAAACGACCCCAATGAATTCGACAAGTCAAGGAAAGCCCGTGAATCCGGTTCAGACCACGTTCCAGTACGGTTCGAGTACCGTCACCCTAGAAACCGGGCGCGTTGCGCGCCAAGCCACCGGCGCTGTGCTGGTCACCATGGACGACACTGTGGTGTTGTGTACCGTGGTCGGCCGCAAGGATCTCAAGCCCGGCCAGGATTTTTTCCCGCTCTCCGTGCACTACCAGGAGAAGACCTACTCCGTGGGCAAGATCCCGGGTGGCTTCTTCAAGCGCGAAGGGCGTCCGACCGAGAAAGAGACGCTGACCTCGCGTCTGATCGACCGGCCGATCCGCCCGCTGTTTCCGAAAGGTTTCATGAACGAAGTGCAGGTCATCTGCACCGTGCTCTCCGCCGATCGTAACCAGGACCCCGACATCGCCGCGATGATCGGCACCTCCGCGGCGCTGGCGATCTCCGGCCTGCCGTTCAGCGGTCCCATCGGTGCGGCGCGTGTCGGCTTCACGGAATCACGTGGCTATTTCCTCAACCCCACGGTCGAGGAACTGGACACTTCCGAACTCAACATGGTCGTGGCGGGTACCGACAAGGCCGTGCTGATGGTCGAGTCCGAAGCCCAGGAGTTGACCGAAGACGAGATGCTGGGCGCGGTGCTCTACGCGCATCAGGAAATGCAGGTCGCGATCGACGCGATCAAGTCTCTGGTCAGTGAAGCCGGCAAGCCGAAGTGGGACTGGCAGCCGGCCGCCGCCAACGTGGCGCTCAAGGAAGCCGTCGCCGGCAGCTTCGAGTCCGCCGTGGGCGAGGCCTATCGCATCACCGACAAGATGGCGCGCCAGGATGCGCTGGCCGAGATTCGCGCCAAGGCGATCGAGCAGCTGGCCAGTGGCGACGCGCCGCAGTTCAGCGCCGATGAAGTCAGCGGTGCGCTGGCCAGCCTCGAGAAGCACACCGTGCGTCGTCGCGTCATTGCCGGCGAGCCGCGTATCGACGGTCGCGATCACAAGACCGTGCGCCCGCTGGACATCAACGTCGGCGTGCTGCCGCGCACCCACGGTTCGGCGCTGTTCACCCGCGGCGAAACCCAGGCCATCGTCGTTGCCACGCTGGGTACGCTGCGCGATGCCCAGTTGATCGAGTCGCTGGAAGGCGAGCGCAAGGATCGCTTCCTGCTGCACTACAACTTCCCGCCGTACAGCGTGGGCGAAGCCGGCTTCATGGGCGGTCCCAAGCGTCGCGAGATCGGTCATGGCCGTCTGGCCCGACGCGGTATCCAGGCGATGCTGCCGAGCGAAGCGGACTTCCCCTACACCATTCGTGTCGTCTCCGAGATCACCGAGTCCAACGGTTCCAGCTCGATGGCTTCCGTGTGCGGTTCCTCGCTGGCGCTGATGGATGCCGGTGTGCCGATCAAGGCGCCGGTGGCCGGTATCGCCATGGGCCTGGTCAAGGACGACGATGGCTTCGCCGTGCTGACCGATATCCTGGGCGACGAAGATCACCTCGGCGACATGGACTTCAAGGTGGCCGGTTCCGCCAACGGCGTGACCGCGCTGCAGATGGACATCAAGATCGAAGGCATCAACGAAGAGATCATGGAGACGGCGCTGCAGCAGGCGCACCAGGCTCGTATCGGGATCCTCGACAAGATGAATGCCGTGATCGCACAGAGCCGTAGCGAGGTTTCCGACCACGCGCCGGCGATGCAGACGATCAAGATCTCGCCGGACAAGATTCGCGACGTCATCGGCAAGGGCGGTGCAACGATTCGTGGTATCTGCGAAGAGACCGGCGCCTCGATCGATATCGACGACGACGGCACCGTGCGCATCTACGCCGAAGACCGTGCCGCGGCCAAGCGCGCCATCGACACTGTGCTCGGGATCACCGCCGAAGCCGAAATCGGCAAGCTCTACCGCGGCAAGGTGGTGCGTCTGGCCGACTTCGGTGCCTTCGTCAACTTCATGCCGGGTACCGACGGTCTGGTGCACATCTCCCAGATCGTGCCGGAGCGCGTCAATGACGTGAAGGAGTATCTGAGCGAAGGCCAGGAAGTGACCGTCAAGGTGCTCGATATCGACAACCGCAATCGCGTGAAGCTGTCGATCAAGGAGATCACGCCGGAAGAGAAGGCTGCCTTCGAAGCGTCGCTCGCGATCGAAGAGTAATTCTTCGGCGCTAACCGAAACGCCCGGCCTGCATCACGCAGGCCGGGCGTTTTTTTATGCTGCGCTCATGCCGTAACGGTTCGAGGACGTAACGTGGGCAGATGACGCTTGAGCTGTCGCGAGAATGCCTTCTCCACGAACTCGTAGCTCAGCCAGGAACAGATCGCGATGACGGGCAGACAGATTGCCAGCGCCAGATAGGGGCTGAGCCCGAACTGTTCGGTCAGCACATAGTTGCCCGACCACAGCACGATCACGTGCAGCAGGTACGTCGAGTAGGACCAGTCTCCCATCACCTTGAAGATGCGGTTGTCACCGATGCGGGATTCCAGCCCGATGAAGGCGATCACCAGCAGTGCGCTCGGCAGGCCCCAGGCGAAGAACCGCGTAGCCCCGGCAGGATCGTTGTAGCAGAGAATCGTCGCGGTGCTGGCGAGCGCCAGCGCGATCGGCCACCAGCGCCCGCCGGGAATGCCGTAGCGCGAGTAGACGGCGCCGATCCCCAGCCCGAGCAGGAACTGGAAGATGATCGGATCGGTATAGAAGTTGCTGATGAACGGTTGATGCGCGAATAGCGTGTTGATGACCACGATGGCCAGCACCACGGCCCACAGCCGCCATTGGCGCTTGAGTACCAGCGAGGCGGCGAAGACGACATAGAACAGCATCTCGAAATTGAGCGTCCAGCCCACCGGCAGAATGGGGTAGTAGCCGTAGCCGGCGGGGTTTTCCGTCGGGATGAAGAACAGCGACAGCAGCAACTGCTTCAGGCCCAGGCCATACTCGGGCATGACGTCGCTGGCGAAGTAGATGACCAGCGCGGTAATGGCAGTATAGAGCCAGTAGGCGGGAACGATGCGGACGACGCGATGCAGCAGAAACTGCGGCATCGTCAGCCGTTTGCCGCGACTCGAGACGTAGATGACGAAACCGCTGATGACGAAGAAGATATCCACACCCACCTGACCGCGGGTGGAGAACAGGTACTCGACCCAGTTGTCGGCCTCGAAGCCGAAAAACACCTGCATGAAGTGGTGAAACACGACGATCCACGCCGCCAGAGCTCGTAGCGCCTGTACCGAAATCAGCATCCCTACTCATCCTTGCCATGAACTCCCAAGACGCACTATGGGAAGGATAAGGAGGAAAAAAGTTCGCTGAATTTACACAAAATAACAAAACGGTGTTTCGATTCGATAGGGCCGGCCATGAGGCGGCAGCCAGCCGGCCCTCGATCGAAGCGTTTACAGCTTGCGCAACGCGACCTGTTCCACCAGATGATCGTGACCCTTGCGCAGGATCAGATCGGCGCGGGGGCGCGTGGGGAGAACGTTCTCGCGCAGGTTGCGACGGTTGATGTCCCGCCATAGCCCTTCGGCGATCTCGAGCGCTTCCGCTTCCTCGATCTGGGCATAGCGGTGAAAGAACGAGTCGGTGTTCTGGAAGGCGGTCTGTCGCAGCAGCTTGAAGCGTTCCAGGTACCAGGCGTGAATATGGTTCTCCTCGGCATCGATATAGATCGAGAAATCGAAGAAGTCCGACACGAACGGCACCATCTTGCCGTCTTCCGGGAGATCGCGAACCTGCAGCACATTGATCCCCTCGACGATCAGGATGTCGGGGCGGTCGACCGTCTGGTATTCGTGCTCGCGCACGTCATAGGTCAGGTGCGAATAGAGCGGCGCCTGGACGTTGCGGGCTCCCGCCTTGATCCAGGAGAGAAAGCGCAGCAGGGCGCCGATATCGTAACTCTCGGGAAAGCCCTTGCGCGCCATCAGTTCCTTGTCGCGCAGTACGGCGTTGGGGTAGAGAAAGCCGTCGGTCGTGACCAGGTCGACCTTGGGGCTGGAAGGCCAGCGCGCCAGCAGCTCCTTGAGAATGCGCGACGTGGTGGACTTGCCCACGGCGACGGAACCGGCGATGCCGATGATGAACGGCGTCTTCTGAGTGTCGTCGATGTCCAGAAAGCGCTTGCGCTGGGCGTAGAGTCGCTGGCTGGCTTCGACGTAGGAAGAGAGCAGGCGCGACAGCGACAGGTAGATCCGCCGGACTTCGCCCAGATCGATCGGATCGTTGAGCGAACGCAGCCGCTGCAGTTCCTCGGCGGAAAGCGTCTGTGGCGTGTCGGCGCGAAATTCGGCCCACTGCTCGGCCGTGTAGAACTGATACGGAGAGAAGGGGTCCGGTCTCAATTGGTTCATCGGGTCTCTTTCACTGTCGTGCCGGCGGCGTCACCTGAACGCTGCAGGGGCTAGGGTCTGTTGACGTTTCAGCGCGAACCGCGTTGCTGCGCCAAATGGCGCCAGGCCAGATACGGGATGCAGAGAAGGGTGGTTCCCTTTTCCAATCCCGTAACGCCGCATGACGCCATTTGCCGCGCAACCCGAAGGGCCGGGCCAGTTTTTGCACGGTGCTGCGTTATTCGTCGTTCATTTGAAATGGCCAAACTACTCTCCTCATGTCTTGCCCCGCACAAAAACTGGCTCCGGCGCGGCCGTGCATGAAACGTCAACAGACCTTAAAGATCGGTATTGTCGACATCCGTGACAAATTGTCTCAGCTGCATGGGCTGAATGCCACGCGTATCGACCGCGCCCTGTTCGACGAAGCCCAGGCGATGATAGAGATCGATCGCGGGCTGGTTGTCGGTGAAGACATTGAGCGTGACGTGCTCGGCGCGACGCTGCCGTGCTTCCGCCAGCAGCCGGCGACAGAGTGATTCGCCCAGCCCGCGGCGCCGATGGGCTGGCGAGACGATGATGCGGGCCAGATGGTAGCGGCGCTCGCCCTTGATGACGAGCTGGCCGAAGGCGACCGGCTCGCGTTCCGCGACGAGGCAGAACGAAGGCAGGCCGCCGCCATCGATTTCCCGCCACAGCGTGGGGCCGTCCGTCGGCCACGACAGGCCGGGTCCGGCCCAGCGTTCGAGAGCCTTCGATGACTCGACCCATTCGGCGATGGGCGTCAGGTCCGTCGGCAAGGCCGGCCGCCAGTGCATATCAGCCATGGCGCGCGCCGGCTTCAGGGGAGGGAAGCGTGACGGCGAGGTTGTCGATCAGGCGTGTCGAGCCGAGATGGACCGCGCCCAGCAGCCGGCCTTCGTCATGCCTGGCAGCGTCGAACGGCGCCAGCGATGGCCCCCTGAGCTCCAGGTAGTCGAGCCGAAAGCCGGCCTCCTGCAGCGCTTGCCCGGCTTCCGCCAGGGCGGCAGCGGGCGACTGGCCCCGGGCCAGCGCGTCGCCACAGCGTGACAGCGTTCGGTAGAAGGTGGGTGCCAATGCCCGGTCGCTAGAGGAGAGATAGCCGTTGCGGGAGGAGAGCGCGAGGCCATCTTCGGCACGAACGGTGGGGACGCCGACGATCTCGATCGGGAAGTGCAGATCGGCGACCAGCTTGCGGATCACCGCTAACTGCTGGAAGTCCTTCTCGCCGAAACAGGCGATATCGGGCTGGACGAGATGAAACAGCAGGGAAACCACCGTGGCGACGCCATCGAAGTGACCGATACGGGTGCCGCCGCAAAGCCCCTCGGAGACATCGGGCACGTGAACCTGGGTCTGCGTTTCCAGCCCGTTGGGGTAGAGCGTCTCGACGGCGGGGGCGAACAGCAGGTCGCAGCCGCGCGCCGTCAGCAGCTCGCGGTCACGGTCGAGCGTGCGCGGGTACTGGCCGAAATCCTCGCCGGCTCCGAACTGTAGCGGATTGACGAACAGCGTGGCGACCACGACATCGGCCAGCGATCGTGCCCGGTCCACCAGCGTCAGATGGCCTTCGTGCAGATTGCCCATGGTCGGTACCAGCGCGACGGATCGCCCCGCCATGCGGTGCTCCTGCAGCTGCTCGCGCAGCGGCGCAATATCGTGCAGCGTCTGCATCAGAAACAGTGCTCCTCGGCCGGGAAACGGCGGGACTTGACTGCTTCGTCATAAGCGCGGAACGCGGCTTCGATGCTCTCCTGGCCCGCCAGGAAGTTCTTGACGAAGCGAGGCACGTAGCCGCTGTTGAGCCCCAGGGTGTCGTGCATGACCAGAATCTGGCCATCGACGTCCGGCCCGGCACCGATGCCGATGACGGGCACGCCGACGGCCTCGCGCACTGCACGCCCCACGGCCCGGGGCACGCATTCGAGCAGGATGACGGCGGCGCCGGCTTCCACCAGCTGGCGCGCGTCCGCGACGATACGTTCGGCATCGTCGGCTGCCTTGCCTTGCACCTTGAAGCCGCCGAGCTGATGAACGCTCTGCGGCGTCAGGCCGAGATGGGCGCAGACCGGCACGCCGCGACGGGAGAGTTCGCGAATGCCTTCGGCCATCCACGCCTCGCCCTCGATCTTGATCAACTCGGCGCCGGCGCGCATCAGTTCGCCGGCATCACGCAGCAACTGGCCGATATTGGCGTTGCTCATGAACGGCAGGTCGACCATCAAAAGGCTTCGCTGCTTGCCCCGCGCCACACACGCCGTGTGATAACGAATGTCCTCGAGCGTCACCGGCAGGGTACTGGCATGGCCTTGTAGCACCATGCCCAGCGAATCGCCGACCAGCAGTACATCGATCCCGGCGGTATCGGCACAGTGTGCCAGGGTGGCGTCGTAGGCGGTCAGGCAACTGAAGGCTTCACCACGAGCCTTGCAGTCGCGCAGCGTATCGAGGGTAACGCGCTTCATGCTCTCTACTCCCAAGAACGACTAGTCCCGCTCGCTGACAGAGCGTCCATGTCGCAGTGGTAGGGATGGGCGGCGACATGGCGCCCCCGCAATGGCAATGCGGAGCAGAGTGTAATGGGTTGTCGACAAGACGCAACACGACGTTGGCGGCAGGTGAGGCCCATGACGTTGGATTCAGTCGTTCAACCGATGCAGCGTCTGGTCCGTGAGGCGTGCGGCAAGCGCCAGCGGCGTTTCGCCATCGAGAGATAGCGTCGGGGCGATTTCGGCGAGAGGCTCGAGCACGAACCGGCGACGCGACATTTCGGGGTGAGGAAGCGTCAGGCGTGGCGTGTTTCGCTGTAAGCCCGCGTACCAGAGGAGATCCAGGTCCAGCGTACGCGGCCCCCAATGGCGCTCGCGTATCCGTCGATGACGCTGTTCGAGCGCCTGGAGCTGATCGAGCAGCGCCAGCGGTGAAAGCCGGGTACGGATGGCGGCAACGGCGTTGATGAAGTCCGGCTGATCCTGAGGACCGATGGGGGCGCTGGCGTAAAGGGAGGAGTGCGCGACGCATTCGCTCAAGGGCAGCGACGCCAAGGCCGAGAGCGCTCGCTCGAGCTGATCCCGTGGCGCTTCGAGGTTGCTGCCCAGGCCGATGTAGGCCAGGGCATGATGCTCGCGCTCAATCATCCAGCGTCGGTGGTGTCGGCTTGTTGGTCGGGCGCCGGCGTTTGCGCGGACGGCGTCGGCGTGGCTTGGGGGTCGGTCCGGCCGGATTGCCGCCATCGGTATTCGCCAGCAGCTGGCGCTGACCCTCTTCGTCGGCCTGCTGGAATTCGGTCCACCATTCACCGAGCCCCGGCGCCAGTTCGCCGGCTTCCTCTCGCAGCAGGAGGAAGTCGTAAGCGGCGCGGAAGCGGGGATGCTCCAGCGTCTGGAAGACTCGACGGCCCCGGCGGCGGGGCAACTGTTGTTGGAGATCCCAGATATCGCGCATCGGCATGCTGAAGCGCTTGGGGATGGAGGTGTGCTGCAACTGGCGGCTGATGACCTGTTGCGCGGCGGCCTGCTGGGCCGGGACTGCCGGCAGGTCCTGCTCGTGGGCGACACGCAGGGTGCGTTGCTGTACGCAGGGCCACAGCAGGGCGCCGAACAGGAAGGCGGGTGTTACCGGGCGCTCCTGAGCGATACGGGCATCGGTATTGGCCAGCGCCTGCTCGATGAGCTTGACCGCCCAGGGATGCTCCTCGAGAACCTCGTCGCTTTCCGGGAACAGCATGGCGAACAGGCCGTGTTCGCGCAGCACCCGGAAACTCTGCACCGCATGGCCGGAGAGGAACAGCTTGAGCACTTCCTCGAACAATCTTGCCGGGGGGATCTGCAAAAGCAGCGGCGCCAGCTCGCGAATCGGCGCTTCGGTCTCTTCGGCAATGCGGAAATCGAGCTTGGCGGCAAAGCGCGCGGCTCGCAGCATGCGTACCGGATCTTCACGATAGCGCGTCTCCGGGTCACCGATCAGCCGGAGTACGCGGTCTTCCAGATCCTGAAGGCCGCCGGTCCAGTCGTGAATGGCAAAGTCGGTGACGCTGTAATAGAGCGCATTGACGGTGAAGTCGCGACGAATCGCGTCCTCTTCGACGCTACCCCAGACGTTGTCGCGTAGCAGCAGACCTTCATCCGACTGCTGGCTAAGGTTGCCGGTATGCTCTTCGCCGTGGCGGCCGCGGAAGGTGGTGACTTCGATGACTTCGCGGCCGAAACGCACATGAACGATACGAAACCGCCGGCCGATGATGCGCGAGTTGCGAAACAGCTGGCGCACTTCGTCCGGCGTGGCATTGGTGGCGACGTCGAAATCCTTGGGGCGGTTGCCGAGCAGCGAGTCGCGAATGCAGCCGCCGACCAGGTAGGCGTCGTAACCGGCGCCGTTGAGCCGGTAAAGCACCTTGAGCGCGCTCTCGCTGAGGTTCTGGCGCGAGACATTGTGTTCGTCGCGAGGCAGGACTTGTCGGGTGGGCGTAGTGTCTTCGGTCGCTGACGCGGATTCCGGGCCGAAGAGCGTCTTCAAACGTTCACCGGGACGCTGGAGAAAACGGGAAAATCCTTTGAACATGCGGCGAAATCGACTCGCAAGGTAGCAAAACTCCAGTGTAGCGGAGCCCGGAAGGCTTGCAAAGGCAGCGAGGTCCGCGTCTTTGCCCAGGCTGCCGGCTTTACGTCGCCAAGGTGGTCATGGAGCAGGCGACAGTAGGTCGCCACGGAACGGACGATAGTAGATAGTAAAAGGGGAGGCCCGATGGGCCTCCCCTTAAGATACTTCGCAACGTCCATGCCGCTTCTTCTTGTTCGTGATGGCGCATCGCCTTGAATACGCACCACAGTCGCTGAACGATAGTGCAGTCACTGGCTTGTCGTTGTCAGCCTTGCTGTGTAGCGACCACCTCGTATTCAAAACAATAATCCAACCACGACAGGCAATGCCCTTTCTCGGTTCTTGTTGTTGTTCCGAGAAGTCTTCGGATCACGGGGAGGCTTGTTGTTGTTGCCCCGTCGATGAAGAGCGTCGCGTCCTGATTTTGCGTCGGCTCGAGAACGATTGTTATTGTTCGTGTTCTCGTTCGCACTTGGCTGATCTTGTTGTTGTTGAGCCAGTGGCGATCTGCCTTCCTAGTTCGAGTGCCATATTGTCGTTGTTATGGGCACTTCGGGAATCTCGATCGACGGTTGTCGTTGTTGGGGCCGATCGTCATCCGCTGTTGTTTTTCTTGTCTTAGTTACTGCACTTGCCGTGCCACTCCGTATTTTTCTTATTGATATCAATAACTTGAATTCATCCGGTTGTGCCAATGCCATGGGGTGAGCCGGGTCATGACGGGTCCGATGATTCATGAAAGGGCATCCGAGACCGATCATGCCTATTTGTGGTGCATCCCCCCACGGCGCAATGGCGACAGGGTGGCGCAAAACGGCGCGATTTTCGCTTAGACAATAGTCTTCAATCGAAGGGTGAAGTGGCTTTCAGCGGTCTGGAGCGAGGACGTCGGTTGCGATGGAGACATGAAAAGCCGCCTGGATCAGCGATAGTCGCGGGTCGGCCTTGCTGACAGCCTCTCGGGCGCCCAGTGTTGGCAGGCATGTGCCAGTTGCTGGGAAACCGGCGCCTCGCGCAGCTCGGATGGCGGCTGCTGGTCCAGCAGCTGTAGCGCCCGGTGAAGCAGCGGAGGGGCCAGCTCGGGCTGATGGGGGATGGCGGTCGCAAGATTCTGCTTGGAGAGTTTCTGGCCGTCCTCTCCCAGAATCAGCGGCAGGTGCAAATACCGTGGTTCCGGATACGCCAGTGCCGTCTGAAGCTGACGCTGCCAGGGAGTATTGTCGAGCAGATCGTAGCCGCGAACGATATCGGTAATGCCCTGATCCGCATCATCGACCACCACGGCGAGCTGATAGGCCCAGAGGCCATCCTTGCGCTTGATGACCACGTCGCCCTGAAGCGTCGGGTCGTGGCACTGGTAGCCGAACAGCCGGTCCTGCCAGATCACCGGTTGAATGCCCTTGTCGGTGCGCAGTCGCCAGGCCTGCGGGCGTTCGGGATGCCGTGGACCCTGGCGACACCAGCCCGGATAGTGGCCGTAATCCTGCCACTCCCGGCGCGAACAGCCACACGGATACGCCATGCCGTCGGCGACCAGCCGATCCAGCGCCGCCTGGTACGCCTCGCCACGATCGCTCTGGTAGCGGACTTCGCCGTCCCACGTCAGGCCGAATGCTTCCAGTTGGCGGCGAATGATGTCGTCGGTGCCGGGCGGGCAGCGTGGCGGATCGATGTCCTCGATTCGCAGCAGCCAGCGGCCGCCGACAGCCCGGGCGTCGAGCCAGCTACCCAGGGCGGCGACCAGCGAACCCAGGTGCAGTGGCCCCGAGGGCGTGGGAGCGAAGCGTCCGATGTAGCGTTGGGGGGAGATCATGGATGTCAGCGACAATCGATATCCAGAGGGGAAAAACAAAACGGGCACCGATGAGGGTGCCCGTCGTATGGGACTGCGTCCGGAACGGCTGCTCAGCCGCCGAGCTGCTTCTCCTTGAGCTCGGCCAGAGTCTTGCAGTCGACGCACAGGGTGGCGGTGGGGCGCGCTTCGAGACGGCGGATGCCGATCTCGACGCCACAGGCTTCGCAGAAACCGTAATCGTCTTCGTCGATCTTCTCGATCGTTTCGTTGATCTTCTTGAGCAGCTTGCGTTCGCGATCACGGGTACGCAGTTCCAGGCTGAAACCCTCTTCCTGCGTGGCGCGATCGGCAGGGTCGGCGAAGTTGTTGGCCTCTTCCTGCAAGTGGCGAACCGTACGGTCGACTTCTTCCATCAGATCCTGTTTCCAGCCCAGGAGGATCTCACGGAAATGCGCAAGTTGCTTTTCATTCATATACTCTTCACCCGGCGCCGGCTGGTACGGGGTGAATTGGCTAGGCGCTTCCGTTTTCTTTTCCGCTACTGGCATGGGGGCTGCCTCGTTACGCAAGTGTCGTGACGCGTTTGATCTGGCCGAGAATCGGCCGGGGCAGCGTCTGCCACTGCCCGAAGCCATGCTTATTTAGCGAAAAAGCGGCCAATTTGCAACCAAATGGACGCTTTATTTTTCTCATCCCCGGCCGGAAATTCGGGAGTCGAGCCGTGCTCTCCGGTATGCGCCGGCAGCGCCCCGCCCCTTTGATGAACCGGCTCTTCCGAGCCTCATGCTTTCTGGATCGACACCGTATGCGCTATCCCGCTCTCGTCCCTGGCGTCCTGTTGCGACGCTACAAGCGATTCCTGGCCGATATCGAACTCGAGGAGGGGCGCGAGGAGGTCGTGGCGCACTGCCCCAATACGGGCTCCATGCGAGCCGTCAACGTGCCGGGCTGTCGCGTATGGCTTTCCGAGAGCACCAATCCTGCCCGCAAGCTGGGCTGGACCTGGGAATTGATCGAGCTGCCCGATGGCAAGGGCGGCGTCGAGTGGGCGTCGGTACATACGGGGCGGACCAATGCGCTAGTGGAAGAAGCGCTGCACGACGAGATCATTCCGGAGCTGGCGGGCTTTGACGAGCTCAAGCGGGAGGTCGGCGTCGAGGGTGCCAGGCTCGATTTCCGGTTGCGGGATGCGAATGCGCGCGACACTTTCGTCGAGGTCAAGCAGGTCACGCTCAAGGAGAACGACGGCCATGGCTATTTCCCCGACTCGATCAGCGAGCGGGGCCGGCGTCATCTCGAGGTGCTCGCCGAACTGGTCGACCAGGGGCACCGTGGCGTCCTGCTGTTCTGCGCGGCACACACGGGCATCGACGATGTGGCACCGGCGGCGCATCTCGATCCGGCCTATGCGCAAGCGCTGCGAGCGGTGGCCGCCCGCGGGGTGGAGGTGCTGGCTTATGGCTGCCGGGTGACATGGGCCGAAGGGCGACCCGGCGCGATGACGCTGGACCGCCGGTTGAACGTGGACCTGGAGCGATGCTGGCCCGGGAGCGAGGTCGAATCGCGCTAACGTCCGCGGCGGACACGGAAGATCGCCGTTTCGCCGAACAGATTGGGCCAGAGCCGCGATGTCCAGTGGCCCTCGTGGTCGGCGCTGCCGACCGCTTCGTCGACGATGGTGACGCCCTTGTCGCGGCACAGACTGGCGAAGTCCTGAAACGTCGACAGGTGGATGTTGGGCGTGTCGTACCAGGCGTGCGGCAAGGAGCGCGAAACCGGCATGCGACCGCGGAAGGTCAGGTGCAAACGATGCTTCCAGTAGGCGAAGTTGGGGAAGGCGATGATGCACTCCGGGGCGACCCGCAGCATCTGGTCGAGCATGGTGTCCGGTCGACGCAGTACCTGTAGCGCCTGGGTCATGATCACCAGATCGCAGGCATCGTCGACGAAGTTGCCCAGGCCGTCATCGAGGTTCTGTTCGAGCACGCTGACGCCCTTGCCCAGGCAGGCGGCGATGCCGTCGGGGTCGATCTCCAGCCCATAGCCGGTAACGTTCTTGTGGCGAGCCAGCGCCGCCAGCAGCGTGCCGTCACCGCACCCCAGATCGAGAACGTGAGCGTTGCTGGGAACCCAGTCGTAGATCAGTTGAAGATCCGCACGCATCAGGCTGTCTCCCCGGTGATGTCGGCGTGGACACGCCGCATGTAGCTGCCGAAAACCGCTTCGTACTGGTCGTTGGGTAGCAGGAACGCATCATGGCCGTGGGGCGAGTCCACATTGACGTAGCTGACCGCCTTGCCCGCTCGCAGCAGGGCGTTGACCAGTTCCCGCGAGCGCGCCGGCGCGAAGCGCCAGTCGGTGGTGAAGCTGACGACCAGGAACGGGCACGTCGCCGGCGCCAGCGCTGCCGCCAGGTCGCCATCGTGCTGCCCGGCAGGGTCGAAGTAATCCAGCGCCTTGGTCATCAGCAGATACGTGTTGGCATCGAAGCGGGTCGAAAAGGTATCGCCCTGATGACGCAGGTAGGACTCCACCTGGAACTCCACGTCGTAGCCGAAATTCAGTTGATCGCTGCGCAGGTCGCGGCCGAACCGCGACCCCATCGAATGCTCCGACAGATAGGTGATATGGCCGATCATCCTGGCCAGTTTCAGGCCGAGCTTGGGAATCGCATCGTGGTCCGCATACCAGCCGTCATGGAAATCCGGGTCCGAACGGATCGCCTGTCGCGCCACTTCGTTGAAGGCGATGTTCTGCGCCGACAGCCTTGGCGTGGCCGCGATGACCGCGGCGTTGGCGACGCGCTCCGGGTACGCGATCGTCCATTGCAGCGCCTGCATGCCGCCCAGACTGCCGCCGACGACCGCAGCGAAGCGCTCGATGCCGAGCTGGTCGGCCAGGCGCGCCTGGCTGTGGACCCAGTCTGCCACTGTCATGACCGGAAACGTGGGCCCCCACTGATGGCCGGTCTGCGGGTTGATGCTGGCGGGGCCGGTGCTGCCGTGGCAGCCGCCCAGGTTGTTGAGCGAGACGACGAAGAAGCGATCGGTGTCGATCACCTTGCCGGGGCCGATATAGGCGTCCCACCAGCCGGGTTTGCGCTCGTCGACGGTGTGGTACCCCGCCGCATGATGGTGGCCGGAGAGCGCATGACAGATCAGAACCGCATTGCTGCGGTCGGCATTGAGTGTGCCGTAGGTCTCGTAGACCAGCTCGAAGCGTTCGAGCGTCTTGCCGCAGGCCAGGGCCAGCGGCGACTCGAACGTCGCGATCTGCGGTGTGACCAGACCGACGGAGTCGGCGGGGAAGGAAGCGGACATGAAACGGAATAGTCTCCAGGTTCAACCAGGACTCACGATCAGGACTCACGATCGATAGCTATCGGTGCGTCCGCACGCCGCCAGCTGCGATCCGGCAATGACCCGGACGTATCTGGCCGGATCATTGCCGAGTGTATCGCTGACGGCGGTAACGGCGGGCGAGCGCTAGAAGCCGACCAGGGCGCCCGGCAGGCCGGCAGCGCGCGCCAGCGAGCCTACGACGACGCTGTCGAGCAGATTGATGGCGATGAACACCACGATCGGCGACAGGTCGATCATGCCCAGCGGCGGAATCACGCGGCGCACCGGCGCCATGATCGGCTCGACGATCTGCATGACCAGCAGCGCGCCCGGATGGTTGGCGCGCGGTGCCACCCAGCTCAGGATGATCATGATGATCAGCGCGAAGAAGTAGATCTTGAGAATCGCGTTGAGCACGCCGGCGATCCCCGCCAGCAGCAGGCCCTGAAGCGGGGGCATGCCGAAGCCGGCGATCTGGAAGACGGCGATGATCACGATGACCTTGAGCAGAAAACCGACGAACAGCGTGGCGATATCGATACGGCCGACGGGACGCAGAATCCTCTGGACCGGCGCGACGACCGGCTGCGTTGCCTTGACGATCCCCTGGCTCATGGGGTTGTAGTAGTCCGCCTGCGAAAATTGCAGCAAAAAGCGCAGCATCAGCACAAACAGATAGATGTTGACCAGCGTGTTGACCAGCATCAGGCCGGCGCTTCCGAGGTTACTGCCCATGACTTTCTCCTAGTTACTTGTCCGCCAGCTCACGCGACAGCTCGCGGGCGCGTTCGGCGCAGGCTCGAGTGGCGCGACCCACGATATCCGCCAGGCCCGCTTCCTCGAATGCCTGGATCGCACGCTCGGTGGTGCCGTTGGGGGATGTGACGCGTCGGCGCAGTTCGGCGGGATCGAATTCGCTCTCCCGCGCCATCTTGGCGGCGCCGAAGGCGGTCTGCAACGCCAGCCGGCGAGCGCTCTCGGCGGACAGGCCCAGTTCGACGCCGGCTGCTTCCAGCGATTCCATGAACAGGAAGAAGTAGGCCGGGCCGCTGCCGGAAATGGCGGTGACGGCTTCGATCTGAGCTTCCTGCTCGACCCATTCGACCAGGCCTACCGATTCCAGCAGTTCGGTGGCGAGTCGGCGCTGAGCATCGCTGACCCGATCGTTGGCGTAAAGGCCGCTGGCACCCGCACCGACCAGCGAAGGCGTGTTGGGCATGCAGCGGATCAGGGCCAGGCCGCCGCCCAGCCAGCGATCCAGCGTCGCGGCGTCGAGCCCGGCCGCCACCGAGACGATGAGCGGGCGACGCGCCTGGACGGATTCGCGTAGCGACAGGCAGAGGTCGCGCATCATCTGCGGCTTGACCGCCAGCACCACGACATCGGCCTCTTCGATCGCGGCCAGATTGTCCTGCATCGTGCGGATGCCGTAGCGCTGACTGATGGCGTCGCGCTTTTCCTGACTCCGCGACGTGGCGACGATGGCCTCGGCGGGATAACCGCTGTCGAGCATGCCGCCGAAGATGGCGCTGGCCATGTTGCCGGCGCCGATGAAGGCGATACGGCTGGGCTGGTGCGAGTCGATCATGGCAGAGTCCTTGAGAGTAGTCCTGTCGGTCTAGGAAGAGGCGGGCATCGATACCGTCAGCTTCTGTCAGCTTCTGAAAGGAGGGCGGCTGCCGAAGATGGCGGTACCCAGGCGAACGATGGTGGCACCCTCCAGGATGGCGGCTTCCAGATCGTTGCTCATGCCCATCGAAAGCGTGTCCAGGGGCGCGTCGGGGAAGCGCTGCTGCAACTCGGCCAGCGCGCTGGCGACCTGGCGAAAAGCGTGGCGCTGCTGCTGCGGATCGTCGCTGGGCGCAGGCAGTGCCATCAGCCCGCGCAGGCGCAGGTTGGGCAGCGACAGCAGCGACTCGGCGAGTGCCGGCAGGGCAGCGAGGTCGACGCCCGACTTGCTCGATTCGCCGCTGACGTTGAGCTGCAGACAGACATTGATGGCCCCCAGTTCGGCAGGGCGCTGCTCGGAAAGCCGGCGCGCGATCTTCTCGCGGTCGACCCCATGCACCCAGCTGAAATGCTCGGCCACGTCGCGAGTCTTGTTGGATTGCAATGCGCCGATGAAATGCCATTCGATGTCGTCGAGATCGGCCAGCGCCTGCTGTTTTTCCAGCGCTTCCTGCAGATAGTTCTCGCCGAAGGCGCGTTGACCGGCCATATAGGCCTGACGCAGCATGTCTGCAGGTTTGGTTTTGCTGACAGCAAGCAGGCGGGCGGCGTCGTTCGGGCGATCGGCCGCGGACAGCGCAGCTCGAAGGCGCTCGCGGGCGCTTGAGAGAGACTCGGACACCGAGGCTTCTGGCATACTGTATGAAGACCTTACGCAGGGGATCGAATAAAAACCCATGGATATTACCGAACTGCTGGCGTTCTCGGCAAAGCAAGGCGCCTCCGACCTGCACCTTTCGGCGGGATTGCCTCCCATGATACGGGTCGACGGTGACATGCGTCGTCTCAACGTGCCGGCGCTCGACGACGGCCAGGTACGTCGTCTGATCTACGACGTCATGAACGATCGACAGCGCCGCGACTTCGAAGCCGCGCTGGAAACCGACTTTTCTTTCGAAGTCACCGGTGTATCGCGTTTTCGTGTCAATGCGTTCACGCAAGGGCGCGGCGCCGGCGCGGTCTTCCGTACCATTCCCAGCAATGTCATGACGCTCGACGATCTCGGCCTGGGGGATGTCTTCCGCCGGTTGTCGATGCTGCCGCGCGGCCTGGTACTGGTGACGGGGCCGACCGGCAGCGGCAAGTCGACGACGCTGGCGGCGATGATCGACTACATCAACAGCAATCGCCAGGAACACATCCTCACGATCGAGGACCCGATCGAATTCGTGCACGAGAGCAAGCGCTGCCTGATCAACCAGCGAGAGGTGCATCGCGATACCAAAGGCTTCGCGCCAGCGCTACGGTCGGCGCTGCGCGAGGATCCGGATGTCATCCTGGTGGGCGAGCTGCGAGATCTGGAAACCATTCGGCTTGCATTGACGGCGGCCGAGACCGGGCATCTGGTGTTCGGCACCCTGCATACCACCTCGGCGGCCAAGACCATCGACCGGATCATCGATGTCTTCCCCGGTGACGAGAAGGGCATGGTGCGTTCGATGCTGTCGGAATCTCTGCAAGCGGTGATCTCGCAGACGTTGCTCAAGCGCGAGGGCGGTGGCCGTGTCGCGGCCCACGAGATTCTCGTGGCCACCTCGGCGATCCGCAATCTGATTCGGGAAGGCAAGGTCGCGCAGATGTATTCGGCGATTCAGACGGGCGGCGGCCTGGGCATGCAGACACTGGATGCGGCGCTGTCCCGATTGGTGACGGATGGTGTGGTGACGCGCCAGGAAGCCCATGCCAAATCGCGTGCCGGGCTCGATCAATGAGTTCGTGCCCCGGAAGCCGGTATCAGGACATGACATGACCCCCTCTCAATGGTTTGAACAACTCCTCGACATCATGCTGGCCAAGCAGGCTTCGGACCTGCTGATCTCTACCGGTGCGCCTCCGTGTCTGAAACTGGATGGCAAGCTGGTGGCGCTGGGCGATGTGCCGCTGCAACCGGATCAGGTACGTGAGCTGGTCGCCATCGCCCTGCCCCAGGGGCGTCGGGAGGCGTTCGAGACGGAGCATGAGGCCAATTTCGCTCTGAGCCTGAGCGGCAAGGGGCGTTTTCGCGTCAGCGCCTTCTTCCAGCGCAGCCAGCCGGCAATGGTCGTTCGGCGGATCGCTTTCGATATTCCCGATCTCGAATCGCTGGGGCTGCCGGAAGTGACGGGAACGCTGGCTTCCATTCGACGCGGGCTGGTGCTGGTGGTCGGCGGGACCGGCAGCGGCAAGTCGACGACGCTGGCGTCGATGATCCAGCACCGCAATCGGACGGTCGGCGGCCATATCATCTGTATCGAAGATCCCATCGAATACATGCACCCGCACCAGCGTGGCATCATCAATCAGCGGGAAGTGGGTATCGATACCGAGTCCTACGAAGTCGCGCTGAAGAACGCCCTGCGCCAGGCTCCCGACGTGATCGTGATCGGCGAGATCAGAAGCCGCGATACCATGGAGCTGGCGCTCAGCTTTGCCGAAACCGGGCATCTCTGTCTGGCCACTTTCCATGCCAACAACGCCGACCAGACGATCGAGCGCATTCTCAGTCTGTTCCCGCCGTCCCGGCAGGAGCAGATCGGGATGGACCTTTCGCTCAACCTGCGCGCTGTGGTCGCTCAGCGGCTGCTGCCGCGTCAAGACGGCTCCGGGCGCTGCTTGGCGACCGAGGTTCTGCTCAAGTCCCCCTTGATCAGCGAATTGATCCGGCGCGGTGAGGTGGGGGAGTTGAAGGACCTGATGCGGCGCTCCCGCGAGCTGGGCATGCAGACCTTCGACCAGGCGCTCTATGAACTCTATCGGCGCGGGGATATCAGTGAGGGGCTGGCGCTGGCCCATGCCGATTCGGCCAATGACCTGCGCATGCTGATCAAGTATGGCGAGCGCCATCTTCTCGGGGATCGAGGGGACGATGGCACACGATTTTCACTGGTCGACGATCAGTAGCGTCCGGTCTCTTCCCACGCGCTACCGGCTCAGGGCGCGTAGATGCCGCCCAGAACGCGTGGGCCGCTGGCACCGGTAACCTCCGGCAGATTGCCTGGCAGGCGTTGTATCCGTCGCCAGGCCAGCCACGCGAAAGCGCCGGCTTCCAGCCAGTCGGCCGACCAGCCGAACGCATCGCACTGGCCTATCGAGACGCCGGGAAGATGTATCGCCAGACGCTGCATCAGATGGCGGTTGCGCGCGCCGCCGCCGCAGACGATCAGATCCGTGCGATCGGGCTCGATAAAGGGGTGCGCGGCCTGCGCGACGCTGACGGCGGTCAGCTCGGCCAGCGTGGCCTGGACGTCGGCCACCGCTTCGTGCCCGGATAGCCGTGTTTCCACCCAGCCGAGATGAAACAGCTCCCGCCCGGTGCTCTTGGGCGGTGTGGCGGTGAAATACGGCTCGTCCAGCAGGCGCTCGAGCAGATGGCGGTCGACGTTGCCGCTGGCGGCCCAGTTGCCGTCTTCGTCGATCGGGCCGCCTCGATGCCGGGCGTGCCAGGCGTCGATCAGCAGGTTGGCCGGCCCCGTGTCGAAGCCGATGACCGGCAGCGATGCGCCCGAAGGACCCAACCGCGTCAGATTGGCGATGCCACCCAGGTTGAGGATCAGCCGGGTACGGACGGTGTCGGTAAACAGTGCCTGATGAAAGATTGGCGCGAGCGGCGCCGCCTGGCCGCCGGCCGCCATGTCGCGGCGGCGGAAATCGGCAACGACCCGGCAACCGGTCAATTCGGCCAGGCGACTGGGATTGTCGAGCTGGTAGGTAAAGGGGGCATCTGCGTAGGGGGCGTGCTCGATGGTCTGGCCGTGGCTGCCGATGGCCGTGATGGCATCGGGTGTCAGGCCGTGGCGCTGCAGCAGCTGACGCACGGCTTCGGCCTGATGGTCGCAGAACGCACTCTCCGCTGCTCCCAGGGCGGCGAAGCTCACCTGCGATGCCTGGGTCAACTCGAGCAGCGCCGTCCTGAGTTCGGCGGCCAGCGGTAGACACAAGGCGTCGATCAATCGCGGGCGTTGGTCGCTCTCGTCATCGATCTCTACCAGTGCCGCATCGATGCCATCCAGGCTGGTGCCGGACATCAAACCCACGAACAGTGACATGAAGCTCTTCCTCGTCGTTGTGAAGCAGTGGCGTGAAGCGGTGGCCTGACGTCGCGGCACGGTCCGGTGTGGCTCAACGAATATCAGAGACTCATGCTAAGATTGCCGCCTTTCAAGCTCGATAGCGTTGGTAATGGAGACGGATACGATGGCCGAGGTCGATGAAGCGCTGGCGCTGATCAAGCGCGGCACGCAGGAGATTCTGATCGAAGATGAGCTGGTGAAAAAGCTCGAATCCGGTCGCAAGCTCCGTATCAAGGCTGGCTTCGACCCCACGGCCCCGGATCTGCACCTGGGGCATAGCGTACTGTTGACCAAGATGCGCCAGTTCCAGGACCTTGGCCACGAGGTGATCTTCCTGATCGGCGACTTCACCGGCCGGATCGGCGATCCCACCGGCAAGAACGTCACCCGCAAGCCGCTCACCGAGGAAGAGGTCAAGACCAACGCCCAGACCTATCGCGAGCAGGTCTTCAAGATTCTCGATCCCGACAAGACCGAAGTGCGCTTCAACGCCGAATGGTTCAGCGAGATGTCGGCGGCCGACATGATCGAGCTCGCCGCGCAATCCACCGTGGCGCGTATGCTGGAACGCGACGACTTCGAAAAGCGCTATCGCGGCGGTCAGTCGATCTCGATTCACGAGTTTCTCTATCCGCTGGTGCAGGGGTACGACTCGGTCGCGCTGAAGGCAGACATCGAGCTGGGCGGCACCGATCAGAAGTTCAACCTGCTGATGGGCCGCGAAATCCAGAAGCATTTCGGGCAGGAGCCGCAGGTGGTCATCACCATGCCGTTGCTCGAAGGGCTGGATGGCGTGCAGAAGATGTCCAAGTCGCTAAACAATTACATCGGTGTCGACGACACACCGGGCGTGATGTTCAACAAACTGGTGTCGATGCCGGACAGCCTGATGTGGCGCTACTTCGAACTGCTGTCGCTGAAGTCCAACGAGGAGGTCGAGGCGATCCGCCAGGATATCGAGCAAGGCGCCAACCCGCGCGACATCAAGATGCTATTGGCGCGGGAGCTGATCGCCCGCTATCACGGCGAAGAAGCGGCCGCCAATGCGCACAAGGCCGTGGGCAACCGACTGGCGGAAGGTGAACTGCCCGAGGACTTGCCGGAAGTAGAGGTCGATTTCGAAGGCGCGGCGCAGGCGCCGATTGCCGCCGTGCTCAATCGCGCCAACCTGACCAACAACAGCGCCCAGGCCAAGGACATGCTCGGCAACGGGCGGGTCAAGGTGGATGGCGAGGTCGTCGCCAAGGACACCATGCTCGAAACCGGCAAGAGTTACGTGATTCAGGCAGGCAAGAAGCGGTATGCCCGCGTCACCCTTGGCTGACGCGAATTGCTGATGCCGCTGAAACGCCCGCCCCGCGCGGGCGTCGTCGTTTTTGCCGGGCACGGTTTTGACCGAATGCGCAAAAAGTGACAAACAACACTTGCCAAGCGGGCCGCTGGTCCGTAAAGTACGCATCCGCTGACGCCGAGACAGGGTTTCGGAGTCAGCGGAGAAGAAAGCCAAGCGTTTGATTTGATTGAAGAAATCGGTTGACGCAAGGCGGTGAAGCCGGTAAGATCGCTTCCCAGTTCTTCGAAGGATCGGCTCCACCCAGCTTGACCGGAGCCAGCGGGATTCAACGAAAAAAGATGTTGACATCGCCGCCAAGATCCTTAAAATACGCCACTCCTTACGGCGGCCAAGAAAACAAGCGCTGACAAGCACTTGGGGCCGACGGCAGAAGCGAAACGCTTCGAGTAGGGACGCTCTTTAATAATCGATCAGGTAATTGATGTGGGCGCTTGTTCTCGCGTGACAGCCAGTCACGACATATCGAGGCAAGCGACTCGTCAAGATTCGTTTGACCTTGAACCAAGTTTGGTCCGCTTTTCTGCTCGTTCTTCGGAGCGAGAGAAGTAAGGACTATCAGACTTTAAACTGAAGAGTTTGATCATGGCTCAGATTGAACGCTGGCGGCAGGCCTAACACATGCAAGTCGAGCGGCAGCACGGGGAGCTTGCTCCCTGGTGGCGAGCGGCGGACGGGTGAGTAATGCATAGGAATCTGCCCGGTAGTGGGGGATAACGTGGGGAAACCCACGCTAATACCGCATACGTCCTACGGGAGAAAGCGGAGGATCTTCGGACTTCGCGCTATCGGATGAGCCTATGTCGGATTAGCTAGTTGGTAAGGTAACGGCTTACCAAGGCGACGATCCGTAGCTGGTCTGAGAGGATGATCAGCCACACTGGGACTGAGACACGGCCCAGACTCCTACGGGAGGCAGCAGTGGGGAATATTGGACAATGGGCGAAAGCCTGATCCAGCCATGCCGCGTGTGTGAAGAAGGCTTTCGGGTTGTAAAGCACTTTCAGCGAGGAAGAAAGCCCCTGGGTTAATACCCCAGAGGAAGGACATCACTCGCAGAAGAAGCACCGGCTAACTCCGTGCCAGCAGCCGCGGTAATACGGAGGGTGCGAGCGTTAATCGGAATTACTGGGCGTAAAGCGCGCGTAGGTGGCTTGGCACGCCGGTTGTGAAAGCCCCGGGCTCAACCTGGGAACGGCATCCGGAACGGCCAGGCTAGAGTGCAGGAGAGGAAGGTAGAATTCCCGGTGTAGCGGTGAAATGCGTAGAGATCGGGAGGAATACCAGTGGCGAAGGCGGCCTTCTGGCCTGACACTGACACTGAGGTGCGAAAGCGTGGGTAGCAAACAGGATTAGATACCCTGGTAGTCCACGCCGTAAACGATGTCGACTAGCCGTTGGGACCTTTAAGGACTTAGTGGCGCAGTTAACGCGATAAGTCGACCGCCTGGGGAGTACGGCCGCAAGGTTAAAACTCAAATGAATTGACGGGGGCCCGCACAAGCGGTGGAGCATGTGGTTTAATTCGATGCAACGCGAAGAACCTTACCTACCCTTGACATCCAGAGAAGTTGGCAGAGATGCCTTCGTGCCTTCGGGAACTCTGAGACAGGTGCTGCATGGCTGTCGTCAGCTCGTGTTGTGAAATGTTGGGTTAAGTCCCGTAACGAGCGCAACCCTTGTCCTTATTTGCCAGCGAGTAAAGTCGGGAACTCTAAGGAGACTGCCGGTGACAAACCGGAGGAAGGTGGGGACGACGTCAAGTCATCATGGCCCTTACGGGTAGGGCTACACACGTGCTACAATGGCCGGTACAAAGGGTTGCGAGACCGCGAGGTGGAGCGAATCCCAGAAAGCCGGCCTCAGTCCGGATCGGAGTCTGCAACTCGACTCCGTGAAGTCGGAATCGCTAGTAATCGTGAATCAGAATGTCACGGTGAATACGTTCCCGGGCCTTGTACACACCGCCCGTCACACCATGGGAGTGGACTGCACCAGAAGTGGTTAGCTTAACCTTCGGGAGAGCGATCACCACGGTGTGGTTCATGACTGGGGTGAAGTCGTAACAAGGTAGCCGTAGGGGAACCTGCGGCTGGATCACCTCCTTAAACGATTAGCTTAGCGTGGTTCAAGCGCTCACAATCAATTACCTGATCGGCCAGAGCAAGACTGTTTGGGTCTGTAGCTCAGTTGGTTAGAGCGCACCCCTGATAAGGGTGAGGTCGGCAGTTCGAGTCTGCCCAGACCCACCAAATTTTATCCAGTTCCACGTTATTTCGTGACTCGCATAGCAGGCTATGCGTCGCCTCGAAATGCCTCGATCTGAATAAAATTAAACAGATCAAATAAAAGAGAAAGTCTTCTTGGTTCTTTTTACGATCTGTCTATCCGGGGCCTTAGCTCAGCTGGGAGAGCGCCTGCCTTGCACGCAGGAGGTCAGCGGTTCGATCCCGCTAGGCTCCACCACTCTCTCGCGGCAACCCGGGAGACAAGCACAACCCGACAGTCTGACCATAAGTTTTAAGCTATACGCTTGACGTGACGATGAAACACTCGTGACAGCAAGCTTACAGCTTAGAGCTTATCGCTCTAAACGCTCTTTAACAATTTGGATCATGCTGACAGTTCTTCTCTCTAGAGAAGAGCGAAACGAGATACGTCTCAAGCGTATCCGGCAATTGTCGAATGATTAATCACTGACCAGACTCCTTCGGGTTATATGGTCAAGCGATTAAGCGCACACGGTGGATGCCTTGGCAGCCAGAGGCGATGAAGGACGTTGTAGCCTGCGATAAGGTTCGGTGAGGTGGCAAACAACCTGCGACCCGGACATTTCCGAATGGGGAAACCCATCCAGCACAAGCTGGATATCCCACACTGAATCCATAGGTGTTGGGAAGCGAACCGGGAGAACTGAAACATCTAAGTACCCCGAGGAAAAGAAATCAACCGAGATTCCCCCAGTAGCGGCGAGCGAACGGGGAGTAGCCCTTAAGCATGTGACTGGTTAGACGAACGCGCCTGGAAAGGCCGGCCATAGTGGGTGATAGCCCCGTAGTCGAAAACCTGAATGTGTGAAATCGAGTAGGTCGGGGCACGTGAAACCCTGACTGAACATGGGGGGACCATCCTCCAAGGCTAAATACTCCTGGCTGACCGATAGTGAACCAGTACCGTGAGGGAAAGGCGAAAAGAACCCCGGAGAGGGGAGTGAAATAGATCCTGAAACCGTGTGCGTACAAGCAGTGGGAGCAGACTCGTTCTGTGACCGCGTACCTTTTGTATAATGGGTCAGCGACTTATATTCAGTGGCGAGCTTAACCGTATAGGGGAGGCGTAGAGAAATCGAGTCTTAACTGGGCGACCAGTCGCTGGATATAGACCCGAAACCGGGCGATCTATCCATGGCCAGGGTGAAGGTTGAGTAACATCAACTGGAGGCCCGAACCCAAGTATGTTGAAAAATGCTGGGATGAGCTGTGGATCGGAGTGAAAGGCTAATCAAGCTCGGAGATAGCTGGTTCTCCTCGAAAGCTATTTAGGTAGCGCCTCACGTATTACCGCCGGGGGTAGAGCACTGTTTCGGCTAGGGGCCCATCCCGGGTTACCAACCCGAGGCAAACTCCGAATACCGGTGAGTAGAGCGTGGGAGACACACGGCGGGTGCTAACGTCCGTCGTGAAAAGGGAAACAACCCAGACCGTCAGCTAAGGCCCCCAAATTCTGGTTAAGTGGGAAACGATGTGGGAAGGCATAGACAGCTAGGAGGTTGGCTTAGAAGCAGCCATCCTTTAAAGAAAGCGTAATAGCTCACTAGTCGAGTCGGCCTGCGCGGAAGATGTAACGGGGCTCAAACCAGATGCCGAAGCTACGGGTTCATCCTCTGGATGAGCGGTAGAGGAGCGTCGTGTAAGTCTGTGAAGGTGTGTTGAGAAGCATGCTGGAGATATCACGAGTGCGAATGCTGACATGAGTAACGACAAGGGGAGTGAAAAACTCCCCCGCCGGAAGACCAAGGTTTTCTGTTCTATGCTAATCAGAGCAGAGTGAGTCGGCCCCTAAGGCGAGGCCGAAAGGCGTAGTCGATGGGAAACGGGTTAATATTCCCGTACCGGATGTGATTGCGATGGGGGGACGAAGAAGGCTAGGTGAGCCAGGCGTTGGTTGTCCTGGTGAAAGTCAGTAGGCTGAGGGCTTAGGCAAATCCGGGTCCTCAAGGCCGAGAGACGAGACGAACGGACTACGGTCCGGAAGTCATCGATGCCACGCTTCCAGGAAAAGCCTCTAAGCTTCAGATCACATGCGACCGTACCCCAAACCGACACAGGTGGTCAGGGTGAGAATCCCAAGGCGCTTGAGAGAACTCGGGTGAAGGAACTAGGCAAAATGGCACCGTAACTTCGGGAGAAGGTGCGCCGGCTTAGGGTGAAGGACCTCGCGTCCCGAGCTCGAACCGGTCGAAGATACCAGGTGGCTGCAACTGTTTATTAAAAACACAGCACTCTGCTAACGCGTAAGCGGACGTATAGGGTGTGACGCCTGCCCGGTGCCGGAAGGTTAATTGATGGTGTTAGCCCTCGGGCGAAGCTCTTGATCGAAGCCCCGGTAAACGGCGGCCGTAACTATAACGGTCCTAAGGTAGCGAAATTCCTTGTCGGGTAAGTTCCGACCTGCACGAATGGCGTAATGATGGCCACGCTGTCTCCACCCGAGACTCAGTGAAATTGAAATCGCAGTGAAGATGCTGTGTACCCGCGGCTAGACGGAAAGACCCCGTGAACCTTTACTATAGCTTCACACTGGACGCTGATGTTGCTTGTGTAGGATAGCTGGGAGGCTTGGAAACCCGGACGCCAGTTCGGGTGGAGCCAACCTTGAAATACCAGCCTGGCATCATTGGCGTTCTAACTTGGCACCGTGATCCGGTGTGAGGACAGTGTGTGGTGGGTAGTTTGACTGGGGCGGTCTCCTCCGAAAGCGTAACGGAGGAGCACGAAGGTACCCTCAGCACGGTTGGAAATCGTGCATTGAGTGCAAGAGCATAAGGGTGCTTAACTGCGAGACAGACACGTCGAGCAGGTACGAAAGTAGGTTCTAGTGATCCGGTGGTTCTGTATGGAAGGGCCATCGCTCAACGGATAAAAGGTACTCCGGGGATAACAGGCTGATACCGCCCAAGAGTTCACATCGACGGCGGTGTTTGGCACCTCGATGTCGGCTCATCACATCCTGGGGCTGAAGTCGGTCCCAAGGGTATGGCTGTTCGCCATTTAAAGTGGTACGCGAGCTGGGTTTAGAACGTCGTGAGACAGTTCGGTCCCTATCTGCCGTGGGCGTTGGAGATTTGAGAAGTGCTGCTCCTAGTACGAGAGGACCGGAGTGGACGCACCTCTGGTGTTCCGGTTGTCACGCCAGTGGCATCGCCGGGTAGCTATGTGCGGACGGGATAACCGCTGAAAGCATCTAAGCGGGAAGCCTTCTTCAAGATGAGATCTCCCCGAGACTTCGAGTCTCCTAAAGGGTCCAGCAAGACTAGCTGGTTGATAGGCACGGTGTGGAAGCGCTGCAAGGCGTTGAGCTAACGTGTACTAATGCCCCGTGAGGCTTGACCATATAACCCCAAGGGGTTTACGGCACCGGTACGATGCGTACCGCGTGCGATCGGTGATGATCACCGACAGACTGGATACGCCCTGTCTTGAAGAGCAGGCAGGCGAGACGTGTCTTGGTCAGCATGATCCGAATCGGTTGGGATGAGGGCGAATTGCAGTCACGCCACGCATCCCGACGTCAGTTTTGCCTGACGACCATAGCGAGTGGGAACCACCTGATCCATGCCGAACTCAGTAGTGAAACCGCTCAGCGCCGATGGTAGTGTGGGGTCTCCCCATGTGAGAGTAGGTCATCGTCAGGCATCTATCCCAAACCCCAGCCCAACAAGGCTGGGGTTTTTTCTTTATTGGTCAATGCAAAATCGGCCTAGGGGTGGTCTGTCGCTACCCAGTCGAGGGGAGCGGCTCCGCCTCGTTATCGGTGGCGCTGGAATTTCGCTAGAATGGCGCTTTTCTCGCTGGGCAATAATCCTTCATGAGCATCGGTGATCTGATACGCCTGCTGGGCGATGGCAATTATCACTCTGGTCAGCAGCTAGGCGAACATCTAGGTGTCTCGCGCACGGCTGTCTGGAAGCAGCTCAAGAAGCTGGAAGCAATGGATCTGCCACTGGAGGCAGTCAAGGGGCGCGGATACCGCCTGGTCAACTCGCTGGAGTCTCTTGATGGGGCCAGTATCGTTGCGCAGCTTCCTGCCGGGCCTCGGCGCCACCTCAAGCGGCTGTTCGTCGAGGATGTGCTCGATTCCACCAATACCTTCCTGCGAGATCGCTTCCGGCATGGTGCGGGACATGGCGAGGTCTGCCTGGCAGAAAGTCAAACGGCAGGCCGAGGACGCCGAGGCAAGTCCTGGAGTACCAGTTGGGGTGGTAGTCTAATTCTTTCCCTGGGATGGCGATTCGAATCGGGTGTAGCTGCGCTCGAAGGGCTGAGCCTAGCCGTTGGCGTGGTGCTGGCTGAGGTGGTCGAAACGTTTGGTGCCAATGTTGCCTTGAAGTGGCCCAACGACGTTCTGATCGCCATCGACGACGAGTGGCGAAAGCTTGCAGGCATTCTGCTCGAGGTGACCGGAGACGTCGAAGGGCCTTGTGAGGTAGTCATCGGTATTGGGGTCAACGTCTCGCTGAATGACGCTGTGCGAAAGGCGGCAGGGCAGCCCATAGGGGCTCTCGCAGACGTGATCGATTCCCCCTCTCGCAATCATGTCGCTGCGGCTCTGATCGAATCCTTGTTGACGATGTTGCCTGAATTCGAGCGGCAAGGCTTCAGCGCCTGGCGAGCGGAGTGGAACCGTAGGCATGCTTATGCTGGTCATGCCATTCGTATTCACCAGGGCAGCACGTCCTATACCGCCACGGCGATCGAAGTCGACCGGCAGGGCAATCTGGTAGTGATGACGGATACCGGTGAACGGGCGCTGACTGGAGGCGAGATCAGCATTCGCCTGGAGGAGTAGTCCGCTACGGAAAGCCATTGTCGAAAATGCATATTCACGCTTGCATTGAGTGCCTTCCTTTGACACAATGCGCCCCGCTTTGAACGCAAGGCCATCGGTGTGTGGCGCTGTTATTGTAGTAAAAACAGATGCTTGACATTGATGAGTGGTAGGGTAAAATCTGCCGCCGGTATGGAGAGGTTCCCGAGTGGCCAAAGGGAGCAGACTGTAAATCTGCCGCGAAAGCTTCGAAGGTTCGAATCCTTCCCTCTCCACCAGATTTTATGACAGAGTTTTACCGGTCTGTCTCGGTAAACCAGAGTCAGAGCGGGTAGGCGGGTATAGTTCAATGGTAGAACCTCAGCCTTCCAAGCTGATGGTGTGGGTTCGATTCCCACTACCCGCTCCAAGCTGTTGGTGATGATTTAAGCTCATGTAGCTCAGGGGTAGAGCACACCCTTGGTAAGGGTGAGGTCGACGGTTCAATTCCGTCCATGAGCTCCATTTTTTTGTTGTCGAAAGATGCGTGAAGGCGAGCATGAGCTCGCTTTTTTGATGGCGAAAGAAAATGTCGTGACGGGATTGATTTTCTCGACATTTCTCCGCTATCATAGCGCCCTCCTAATTTCCGGGTGATTCTCGGATGTGTAGTTGCAGGCCAGTAGCTCAATTGGCAGAGCAGCGGTCTCCAAAACCGCAGGTTGGGGGTTCGATTCCCTCCTGGCCTGCCAGTCTTCCCCAGGCTGGCTCGTATTGATACCTTGTCTTGTTCGGTTATCGCGCCTTGAGTTGAGGAGTTTTCATGAAGCACAACGCCGAGGTGCAGGAGTCACGCTACGACACCCCAAAATGGATTGTCGTGGTGTTACTGCTCGCGGTCGCGGTCGGCGGTAATGCCTGGTTCGCGGAGCAGGCCCTGCTGTATCGCGTGCTGGGTGTCGTCGTCGTTTGCGGCATTGCCGCAGCGATCGCATTGACCACGACCAAGGGGCGGGCGCTGATGGAGCTGGCGCGTGGCTCTAAGCGCGAAATTCAACGCGTTGTCTGGCCGACCCGACAAGAGACTATCCAAACGACATTGATCGTATTGGCGGCCGTCCTGGTTGTGGGTCTGTTGCTGTGGCTTATCGATACCGTCCTCGGTTGGGCGATGTCCGGAATCATTGGCTAGGAGTTTTCATGTCCAAGCGTTGGTACGTCGTTCACGCTTATTCCGGTTTTGAGAAGCAGGTCATGCGTTCGTTGATCGAGCGCGTCAAGCTTTACGGTGTCGAGGACCAGTTCGGTGACATCCTGGTGCCCACCGAGGAAGTCGTCGAAATGCGTGACGGCAAGCGCCGCAAGAGCGAGCGCAAGTTCTATCCCGGCTATGTACTGGTCGAGATGGAGATGAACGAACAGACTTGGCATCTGGTCAACGAAACGCCGCGAGTCATGGGTTTCATCGGTGGTACGCCGGAAAAGCCCGCTGCGATCACCCAGAAAGAAGCGGATGCGATCTTGCGCCGGGTCCAGGATGGCACCGACAAGCCACGTCCCAAGACACTCTTCGAGCCAGGCGAGACCGTACGTGTCGTCGATGGCCCCTTCGCCGACTTCAACGGCGTCGTGGAAGAGGTCAACTATGAAAAGAGTCGCCTGCAGGTCAGCGTGCTGATCTTCGGGCGCTCGACGCCGGTCGAGCTGGAGTTCGTCCAGGTGGTCAAGGACTGACCGGCGCCGAAGCAGCATTCACCGCAGCGCCTTCTGGTGCTGCGTTATCGTTGCCGGTCGATGTGCCGGCTGAACAGGGGAGCCGCAAGGCGTCCGTACCCGACTGGAGTTCAAAATGGCTAAGAAAGTTCAGGCCTATATCAAGCTGCAAGTCGCAGCCGGCAAGGCCAATCCGAGTCCGCCCGTGGGCCCTGCGCTGGGTCAGCATGGCGTCAACATCATGGAATTCTGTAAGGCGTTCAACGCCGCGACTCAAGAAATTGAGCCGGGCTTGCCGACGCCGGTCGTGATCACGGTTTACAGCGACCGCAGCTTCACTTTCGTCACCAAGACGCCGCCGGCAGCTGTGCTGCTGAAGAAGGCCGCCGGTATCAAATCCGGTTCTGGTGTGCCGAACAAGACCAAGGTCGGCACCGTGACGCGTGAGCAGCTCGAAGAGATCGCCAAGACGAAGGAGCCGGATCTGACGGCTGCCAATCTTGAAGCCGCTGTTCGTACCATTGCTGGTAGTGCCCGCAGCATGGGCCTCAATGTGGAGGGCCTCTGATCATGGCAAAGCTGACAAAACGTGCTCAGATGATTCGCGAGAAGGTCGAGCCGGGCAAGGTCTACACCCTTGAAGAAGCCGTCGCTCTGCTTTCCGAGGTGTCCACGGTCAAGTTCAAGGAGGCTGTCGAGGTCTCTATCAACCTGGGTGTCGATCCGCGTAAATCCGACCAGGTCGTACGTGGTGCTACCGTGCTGCCGAACGGCACGGGTCGTGACGTCCGTGTTGCCGTGTTTGCTCAGGGCGCTGCCGCCGATGCCGCCAAGGAAGCCGGTGCCGACATCGTTGGCATGGAAGATCTGGCTGATGACGTCAAGAAGGGCAACATGAACTTCGACGTCGTCGTGGCTGCCCCGGACGCCATGCGTGTGGTCGGTCAGTTGGGCCAGATCCTGGGGCCGCGTGGCCTGATGCCGAACCCCAAGGTCGGCACCGTGACTCCCGACGTTGCGACAGCAGTCAAGAACGCCAAGGCGGGTCAGGTCCGCTTCCGTACCGACAAGAACGGCATTATCCATGCCTCTATCGGTAAGGTGGATTTTCCGGCCGACGCGCTCAAGGGCAACCTCGAAGCACTGGTCAACGACCTCAAGCGTCTCAAGCCGAGCACGTCCAAGGGTATCTATCTCAAGAAACTGACCCTGTCCAGCACGATGGGCCCGGGTCTGACCGTCGATCACAGCACTTTTGCGTGATTGCCGGCAACTAGGCAGTAACTTTGCGGTCCCCGTGCGCTGCCAGGACGATTCGCGTCGTCCTGGCAGAGTGGGGCGGGGCACCGTCAAAGACCGCAGGTGTCGGCACCAGTCGTCGACTTAATGCCCTGTAGAGGGGCCTGCGCAGATGGTGTTGCTCGCCGATTCAGGTGTGCAGCCATCATCCAAGACTTTCACCGATGTCGGGTGAAAGAGATGGTAACCACCGGGTCGCGACGTCGTCGCCCCGGCACGAAGGAGTAACCACTGTGCCACTAGCACTCGAAGGCAAAAAAGCGATTGTTGCCGAGGTCAGTGAAGCCGCTAAGGACGCTCTTTCCGTCGTAGTTGCCGATTCTCGCGGTGTCACCGTTGGCGCAATGACCGATTTGCGCAAGCAGGCTCGCGAGAATGGCGTCCAGATTCGTGTTGTCCGCAACACGCTGGCTCGCCGCGCGCTGTCAGGGACTTCATGGGAGTGCCTGAACGAGACTTTCTCAGGCCCCACGCTGCTGGCCTTCTCCTACGATCACCCCGGCGCTGCCGCGCGGTTGTTCAAGGAGTTCGGCAAGTCGCAGAAGGAATTTGAAGTCAAGGCGCTGGCTTACGAAGGGGAGATGATCCCGGCCGCCGATATCGACCGTCTGGCTACGTTGCCGACTTACGATGAAGCGATCGCCAAGCTGATGTCCGTCATGAAGGAAGCTTCTGCCGGCAAGCTGGTTCGTACTCTTGCAGCTCTTCGCGATCAAAAGCAGGAAGAAGCCGCCTGATCGGTGCCTGCTCGCGTAGACTGAGTCGACTATTGAATCAACGAGCACTTGGCCGATGCCGGCTGGGGCTCCGCAAAGTTTAGGAATTTGAAAATGGCACTTTCTCAAGAAGACATCATCAACGCCGTTGCCGAAATGTCCGTGATGGAAGTTGCGGAACTGGTTTCTGCAATGGAAGAAAAGTTCGGCGTTTCTGCTGCGGCTGCCGTCGTCGCGGGACCGGCCGGTGGTGACGCTGGTGCTGCCGAAGAGCAGACCGAATTCGCCCTGGTCCTGACCGCTGCTGGTGACAAGAAAGTCAACGTCATCAAGGTCGTCCGCGAAATCACCGGTCTGGGCCTGAAAGAAGCCAAGGGTGCTGTCGATGGCGCACCTGCCACGCTGAAAGAAGGTCTGTCCAAGGACGACGCTGAAGAAGCCAAGAAGAAGCTGGAAGAAGCTGGCGCTTCTGTGGAGCTCAAGTAACTCTGTGCTCACGGCTTCACGCGCTGTGTAAGCGCCACGGCTGGTGGCGGGCCTACCCGCTGCCGGCCTTTTTCTGTTTTTGCTAGCCTGGCGTTAGTACACCTGACTCGGGGTCGACCTTCCGGGTTCAGGATTGTAGCCACTAGACGAATTCCGACGGCGAGCTCCCTTTTTCGGGAGGCTTGCCGTCAGCGCCTAACGGGGGTAGCCCGCGTTAGGAGAGCGCCGACCACGCACCGGTCACCCATGGTGAACAAGCTGGGGAATACAGATGGCTTACTCATACACTGAGAAAAAACGCATCCGCAAGGATTTCGGCAAACTGCCTCAAGTAATGGATGTGCCCTACCTGCTGGCCATCCAGCTTGATTCCTATTACGACTTCCTCCAGCAGGACCGGGCGCCGGAAGAGCGTCTCGAGACCGGTCTCCATGCGGCTTTCAAGTCCGTATTTCCGATCGAGAGCTTCTCGGGTAATGCGGCGCTCGAGTATGTCAGTTACCGCTTTGGCACGCCGGCTTTCGACGTCAAGGAGTGTCAGCTCCGTGGCGTGACCTATTCGGCACCGCTGCGTGTCAAGGTACGCCTGATCATCTATGACAAAGAGTCGTCGAACAAGGCCATCAAGGACATCAAGGAGCAGGAAGTCTACATGGGGGAAATCCCCCTGATGACCGAGAACGGTACCTTCGTCGTCAATGGTACCGAGCGTGTCATCGTTTCCCAGCTCCATCGTTCGCCGGGCGTGTTCTTCGATCATGACAAGGGCAAGAGCCACTCTTCCGGGAAGCTGCTCTATTCCGCGCGCATCATTCCTTATCGCGGCTCCTGGCTGGATTTCGAATTCGACCCGAAAGACAACGTCTTCGTGCGTATCGACCGTCGCCGCAAGCTGCCGGCGACCGTATTGATGCGCGCGCTCGGCATGAACGCCGAGGAAATTCTCGAGACGTTCTTCGAAACCAGCACCTTCCATATCGAGAGCGATGGTATTTACGTCGAGCTGGTGCCGTCGCGGCTGCGTGGTGAGACCGCAACCTTCGACATCAAGGATGGCGATGGCAATATCGTCGTCGAGGAAGGTCGCCGGATCACCCAGAAGCACATCCGCCAGCTGGAAAATGCCGGACTCGAGCGTCTTCAGGTGCCGCTGGATTACCTGTTCGGCAAGACGCTGGCCAAGGATCAGGTCGACGCCAACACCGGTGAACTGATCTGCGAGTGCAACTCCGAGCTGACGCCGGAGCTGGTCGAGAAGCTGGGCCAGGGCGGCGTTACCAAGCTGGAAACGCTTTACACCAACGATCTCGACGCGGGCTCGTTCATCTCCGATACGCTGAAGGTGGACTCCACGCGCTCCGGCCTGGAAGCACTGGTCGAAATCTATCGCATGATGCGCCCCGGCGAGCCGCCCACCAAGGAAGCGGCCGAGACGCTGTTCCACAACCTGTTCTTCTCCGAAGACCGCTATGACCTGTCTGGCGTCGGTCGGATGAAGTTCAACCGTCGTCTACGTCGTGATACCGATACGGGTTCCGGCGTGCTCGACAATCAGGACATCCTCGATGTCCTGAAGGAACTGATCAATATCCGTAACGGCTTCGGTGAAGTCGACGATATCGACCACCTTGGCAACCGTCGCATCCGTTGCGTCGGCGAGATGGCGGAAAACCAGTTCCGTGTCGGCCTGGTGCGCGTCGAGCGTGCGGTCAAGGAGCGTCTCTCCATGGCGGAGAGCGAAGGCCTGATGCCGCAGGATCTGATCAATGCCAAGCCGGTGGCGGCAGCCGTGAAGGAGTTCTTCGGCTCCTCTCAGCTGTCCCAGTTCATGGACCAGAACAACCCGCTTTCAGAGGTCACGCACAAGCGTCGTGTGTCCGCGCTCGGGCCGGGCGGTCTGACCCGTGAGCGCGCCGGCTTCGAGGTGCGCGACGTTCACGCCACGCACTACGGTCGTCTTTGCCCGATCGAGACGCCGGAAGGTCCGAACATCGGCCTGATCAACTCGCTGGCGACCTACTCCAAGACCAACAGCTACGGTTTCCTCGAGACACCGTACCGCAAGGTCGTGGATCGTCAGTTGACCGACGAGATCGTGCATCTGTCGGCGATAGAGGAAGGCGACTACATCATCGCCCAGGCTTCGGCGACGGTCGACGAAAGCAACAAACTGATCGACGACCTGGTCCAGGTTCGCCACAAGGGTGAAACCACCTTCATGGCACCGGACAAGGTCACGCTGATGGACGTGTCGCCGCGTCAGGTCGTATCGGTCGCCGCTGCGCTGATTCCGTTCCTCGAGCACGATGATGCCAACCGCGCCCTGATGGGATCGAACATGCAGCGTCAGGCGGTACCGACCTTGCGTGCCGACAAGCCGCTCGTAGGCACCGGCATGGAGCGATTCGTCGCCCGTGACTCCGGCGTCTGCGCCGTGGCGCGCCGCGGTGGCGTGATCGACTCCGTCGACGCCAAGCGCATCGTTGTGCGTATCGACGAAGACGAGATCATCGGCGGTGAAGCCGGCGTCGATATCTACAACCTGACCAAGTACGTGCGTTCGAACCAGAACACCTGTCAGAACCAGCGTCCGATCGTGCGCCCGGGTGACAAGGTGGCGCGGGGCGACATCCTGGCCGACGGCCCGTCCGTCGACATGGGTGACCTGGCACTGGGTCAGAACATGCGTCTCGCGTTCATGCCGTGGAACGGCTACAACTTCGAGGATTCCATCCTCGTCTCCGAACGCGTGGTCGAGGACGATCGTTTCACCACGATCCACATCCAGGAACTGACCTGTGTCTCTCGCGACACCAAGCTGGGCGCGGAAGAGATCACTTCCGATATTCCCAACGTGGGCGAGTCGGCACTGGGCAAGCTGGACGAAGCGGGTGTCGTCTACATCGGCGCCGAAGTCGGCGCTGGCGACATTCTGGTGGGCAAGGTCACGCCGAAGGGCGAAACCCAACTGACGCCGGAAGAGAAACTGCTGCGCGCGATCTTCGGCGAGAAGGCGTCCGACGTTAAGGACACCTCGCTGCGTGCGCCGACCGGCATGCGCGGTACCGTCATCGATGTCCAGGTGTTCACGCGCGACGGCGTCGAGAAGGACTCGCGTGCACTTTCCATCGAGCAGCAGCAGCTCGACGAAGTGCGCCGTGACCTGCAGGAGACCTACCGGATCGCCGAGGAGGCGACCTTCGAGCGTCTCAAGCGCACCCTGGAAGGCCAGGCGGTCAACGGCGGCCCGAAGCTGAAGAAGGGCGACGTGCTGAGCGAGGATTACCTCGACGAGCTGCCGCGCCAGCAGTGGTTCAAGCTGCGCATGCAGGACGAGTCTCTCAACGAGCTGCTGGCCCAGGCCGACGAACAGCTCGAGAACCGTCGCAAGGAGATGGACGAACGCTTCGAAGACAAGAAGCGCAAGCTCACTCAGGGCGACGACCTGGCACCGGGCGTGCTCAAGATCGTCAAGGTCTATCTGGCGGTCAAGCGTCGTATCCAGCCGGGTGACAAGATGGCCGGCCGTCACGGTAACAAGGGTGTCATCTCCGCGATCATGCCGATCGAGGACATGCCGTTCGACGACTATGGTCAGCCGGTCGACGTCGTGCTCAACCCGTTGGGCGTACCCTCGCGCATGAACGTCGGTCAGATTCTCGAGACGCACCTGGGCATGGCGGCCCACGGTCTCGGTGTCAAGATCGACCGGATGCTGCGTGATGCCCGCGAGCAGCAGGTCAGCGAGATTCGCGGCTTCCTCAAGCAGGTCTACAACACCCAGGAGACCCGTCAGGAAGACATCGACTCCCTGACCGATGACGAGATCATCACCCTGGCCAAGAACCTGCGCGGCGGTGTGCCGATCGCGACGCCGGTATTCGACGGTGCGAAAGAGCACGAGATCAAGCATCTGCTGAGGCTTGCCGATCTGCCGGACTCCGGCCAGATGACGCTTTATGACGGGCGTACCGGCGAAGCCTTCGATCGTCCGGTGACCGTGGGCTACATGTACATGCTGAAGCTCAACCACCTGGTCGACGACAAGATGCACGCGCGTTCCACCGGCTCCTACTCGCTGGTCACGCAGCAGCCGCTGGGTGGCAAGGCGCAGTTCGGCGGACAGCGCTTCGGTGAGATGGAAGTGTGGGCACTCGAGGCGTACGGCGCCGCCTACACCCTGCAGGAGATGCTCACCGTCAAGTCGGATGACGTCGAGGGTCGTACCAAGATGTACAAGAGCATCGTGGACGGCGACCACACCATGCAGGCCGGTATGCCGGAATCCTTCAATGTGCTGGTGAAGGAAATCCGCTCGCTGGGTATCGACATCGAATTGGAAAGCTAAGACCGGCACAGTCGATCGATAGCGACGGTTTGCGGGGCGAGCGAGTGATTCGCGGCCCCGCTCATGACAACTCCGCAACGGAGCGATCCCATGAAAGATTTGGTGAAAGTCCTCAAGTCACAGGCGCAATCTGATGAGTTCGACGCGATCAAGATCACGCTCGCGTCGCCGGAAATGATTCGCTCCTGGTCATACGGCGAAGTCAAGAAGCCGGAGACCATCAACTACCGTACGTTCAAACCGGAACGTGACGGGCTGTTCTGCGCCAAGATCTTCGGGCCGGTCAAGGATTACGAGTGCTTGTGCGGCAAGTACAAGCGCATGAAGCATCGCGGCATCATCTGCGAGAAGTGCGGCGTCGAAGTGACCAAGGCGGCGGTTCGTCGCGAGCGCATGGGTCACATCGAGCTGGCCTCGCCGGTCGCCCACATCTGGTTTCTGAAGTCGCTGCCTTCCCGCATCGGCATGTTCCTGGACATGACGCTGCGCGACATCGAGCGCGTGCTCTACTTCGAATCGTTCGTCGTGATCGATCCGGGCATGACCACCCTCGAGCGTGGCCAGTTGCTCAACGACGAGCAGTATTTCGAAGCGCTGGAAGAGTTCGGTGACGACTTCGACGCGCGCATGGGCGCCGAGGCGATCCAGGCGCTGCTGAAGGACATCGATCTGGAAGAAGAGATCGATCGCCTGCGCGAAGAGATCCCGCAGACCAACTCCGAGACCAAGATCAAGAAGCTTTCCAAGCGCCTCAAGCTGCTGGAAGCCTTCTACAAGTCCGGCAACGCGCCGGCCTGGATGGTCATGGAAGTGCTGCCGGTACTGCCGCCGGATCTGCGTCCGCTGGTGCCGCTGGACGGTGGCCGCTTCGCGACCTCTGATCTCAACGATCTGTACCGCCGCGTCATCAACCGCAACAACCGCCTCAAGCGTCTGCTCGACCTCAATGCGCCGGACATCATCGTGCGCAACGAGAAGCGCATGCTGCAGGAATCGGTCGATGCGCTGCTCGACAACGGTCGTCGTGGTCGCGCCATCACCGGTTCAAACAAGCGTCCGTTGAAGTCGCTGGCCGACATGATCAAGGGCAAGCAGGGACGTTTCCGTCAGAACCTGCTGGGCAAGCGTGTCGATTACTCCGGCCGTTCGGTCATCACCGTCGGTCCGACGCTGCGTCTGCACCAGTGCGGTCTGCCGAAGAAGATGGCGCTCGAGCTGTTCAAGCCGTTCATCTACTCCAAGCTGCAGGGCAGCGGTCAGGCGTCCACGATCAAGGCCGCCAAGAAGATGGTCGAGCGTGAGCTGCCGGAAGTGTGGGACATCCTCGCCGATGTCATCCGCGAGCATCCGGTCCTGCTCAACCGCGCGCCGACGCTGCACCGCCTGGGTATTCAGGCATTCGAGCCGCTGCTGATCGAAGGCAAGGCGATCCAGCTCCACCCGCTGGTGTGTGCCGCCTACAACGCCGACTTCGACGGTGACCAGATGGCCGTCCACGTGCCGCTGACGCTGGAGTCCCAGCTCGAAGCGCGTGCGCTGATGATGTCGACCAACAACGTGCTGTCGCCCGCCAACGGCGAGCCGATCATCGTGCCGTCTCAGGACGTCGTGCTGGGTCTCTATTACATGACCCGCGAGCGCATCAACGCCAAGGGCGAAGGCAAGGCGTTCGCCAACCTCAACGAGCTGGATCGCGCCTTTGCGACTCAGAACGTGTCGTTGCACGCTCGGGTCAAGGTGCGCCTGACCGAGTGGCTGTCCGACGAGAAGGATGGCGAGGTGACCGAACTGACCGAGACGACCTCGATCAAGGACACCACCGTCGGCCGTGCGCTGCTGTTCCGGATTCTGCCCAAGGGCATGCCGTTCGAGCTCGTCGATCGCCCGATGAAGAAGAAGGCGATCTCCGGCCTGATCAACGAGGTCTACCGTCGTACTGGCCTGAAGGATGCGGTCATTTTCGCCGACCAGCTGATGTACACCGGTTTCCGTCTGGCGACATGGTCCGGTGCCTCGATCGGCGTCAACGACTTCGTCATCCCGGACGCGAAGGCGGAGATCGTCGATGCGGCCGAGGAAGAGGTCAAGGAAATCGAAGACCAGTTCTCCTCCGGTCTGGTGACCGCGGGCGAGAAGTACAACAAGGTCATCGATATCTGGTCCAAGGCCAACGACAAGGTGGCCAAGGCGATGATGGCGGGTATCTCGAAAGAGACCGTGACCGATCGCGACGGCAACGAAGTCGAGCAGGACTCGTTCAACAGCGTCTTCATCATGGCGGACTCCGGCGCCCGTGGTAGTGCGGCCCAGATTCGTCAGTTGGCGGGTATGCGCGGCCTGATGGCCAAGCCGGACGGCTCGATCATCGAAACGCCGATCACCGCCAACTTCCGTGAAGGTCTGAACGTACTGCAGTACTTCATCTCGACCCACGGCGCTCGTAAGGGTCTGGCGGATACGGCACTCAAGACGGCCAACTCCGGTTACCTGACACGCCGTCTCGTCGATGTTGCCCAGGATCTGGTCATCACCGAAGAGGACTGCGGTACCCAGGAAGGGCTGACGTTGCACCCGGTGATCGAGGGCGGTGACGTCATCGTCTCTCTGGCGCAGCGCGTACTCGGCCGCGTCGTGGCGCAGGACGTCATCGATCCTCAGACCGAAGACGTGCTGATCGCCCGCGGCACCCTGCTGGACGAAGCCTGGTGCGAAGAGCTCGATACCATGGGTGTCGACGAGATCATCGTGCGCAGCCCGATCAGCTGTGAAACCGCTCACGGCGTCTGTTCGGCCTGCTATGGTCGCGACCTGGCTCGCGGCCACCAGGCCAACATCGGCGAAGCGGTCGGCGTCATCGCGGCACAGTCCATCGGCGAGCCCGGCACGCAGCTGACCATGCGTACGTTCCACATCGGTGGTGCGGCATCCCGTGCCTCGGCAGTGGATAGCGTGCAGGTCAAGCACGGCGGCAGCGTGCGCCTGCACAACATCAAGTCGGTCGAGCGTGCCGACGGCAAGCTGATCGTGGTTTCTCGCTCCAGTGCCCTGGCCGTCGCCGACGATCATGGTCGTGAGCGCGAATACTACAAGCTGCCCTACGGTGCCGAGCTCTCCGTCAAGGATGGCGATCACGTCGAGGGTGGTCAGATCGTGGCGAAGTGGGATCCGCACACGCACCCGGTCGTTGCCGAAGTTCAGGGCAAGGCGCAGTTCACGGACATGACCGAAGGTCTGACCATGACGCGCACCGTCGATGAGATGACGGGTCTGTCGAACATCGAGGTGATCGAATCGGCCGCTCGCCCGGCATCTGGTCGCGACAAGCGCCCGATGATCATGCTGGTCGGCGAAGACGGTCAGCACGTGACGCTGCCGGGCTCCAACACGCCGGTACAGTATCTGCTGCCGGGCCGCGCCATCGTCTCTGTCGAGAATGGTGCCGAGATCGGCGTCGGTGAGGTCATTGCCCGTATCCCGCTGGAGGCGTCCGGCAACAAGGACATCACCGGGGGTCTGCCGCGCGTCGCTGACCTGTTCGAGGCGCGCAAGCCGAAGGAGCCGTCCATCCTGGCCGAGATCAGCGGTACGATCAGCTTCGGCAAGGAGACCAAGGGCAAGCGTCGTCTGACGATCACGCCGGAAGAGGGCGATCCGTTGGAGATGCTGATCCCGAAGTGGCGTCAGATCGGTGTGTTCGAGGGCGAAACGGTCGAGAAGGGCGAGGTCATCTCCGACGGCCCGAGCAACCCGCACGATATCCTGCGGCTGCTGGGCGTGGCGGAACTGGCCAAGTACATCACCGTCGAGATCCAGGACGTCTATCGTCTGCAGGGCGTCAGCATCAACGACAAGCACATCGAAGTCATCGTGCGTCAGATGCTGCGCAAGGTCGAGATTACCGACGCCGGCGACTCGACGTTCATTCCGGGCGATCAGGTCGAACTGGTTCGCGTGCTCGAAGAAAATGCCCGTCTCGAGCAGGAAGAGAAGTTCCCGGCCAAGTACGAGCGTCTGCTGCTGGGTATCACCAAGGCATCGTTGGCGACCGAGTCGTTCATCTCCGCGGCTTCGTTCCAGGAGACGACTCGCGTGCTGACAGAAGCCGCCGTGACCGGCAAACGCGACTATCTGCGCGGTCTGAAAGAAAACGTGGTGGTGGGTCGTCTGATCCCGGCCGGGACCGGCCTTGCCCACCATGACGAGCGGCGTCGCAAGCGCGAGGAATCCGAGCGCACGCTGCAGCCGTCGGCGTTCGATGTCGAGCAGGAGCTGGGCGCCCAGCTCACCGCGCTCGATGCCGATGACGACGATCTCTAAGTCGCGATTCCCTGGCCACCTGCCTCTCGGGGCGGGTGGTCTTGACGGGTCTCACGACAACTGATTAGAATGCGCAGCCTTTATGTTGGGGTGGTGCAACCAATCCATGCACAATGCTCCCGGCATAAGGCAAGGCAACCCATTGGAGTCAGCTAAACACTATGGCAACGATTAACCAGCTCGTGCGCAAGCCGCGCAAGCGCCCTGTCGCTACCAGCGACGTGCCGGCGCTGCAGGCTTGCCCGCAACGCCGTGGGGTCTGCACCCGCGTCTACACGACTACGCCCAAGAAGCCGAACTCGGCACTGCGTAAAGTGTGCCGCGTGCGCCTGACCAACGGCTATGAAGTCAGTTCTTACATCGGCGGTGAAGGCCACAACCTGCAGGAGCACTCCGTGGTCCTGATTCGTGGCGGCCGCGTCAAGGATTTGCCGGGTGTGCGTTATCACACCGTCCGTGGCGCCCTTGATACCTCCGGTGTCCAGAATCGTAAGCAAGGCCGTTCCAAATACGGCACCAAGCGTCCCAAGTCCTGATTCGGGCGCTTTTCAAATTCATTATCGGTCCGATAAGAGTAAGGTCGGCCCTTTTCGCTCACTAGCGACAAGCGGTGCCGGGTTTACCTGAACGACCCTTAACTAGAGGGCTTATCATGCCAAGAAGAAGAGTCGCCGCTAAGCGCGAGATCCTTCCCGATCCCAAGTTCGGAAGTGAGCGCCTGGCCAAGTTCATGAACCATCTGATGGTCAGCGGCAAGAAGTCCATAGCTGAGCGCATCGTCTACGGTGCGTTGGACAGGGTTGCCGAGCGTAACAACGAGGCGCCGCTGGACGTCTTTGATAAAGCGCTGGAAGCCATCCAGCCGATGGTCGAGGTCAAGTCCCGCCGTGTTGGTGGCGCGACTTATCAGGTCCCGGTCGAAGTTCGCCCGTCGCGTCGCCAGGCGCTTGCCATGCGCTGGCTGGTCGACGCTGCGCGCGGTCGCGGGGAAAAGACCATGGTGCAACGTCTCGCCGGCGAAATGCTGGATGCCGCCGAAGGCAAGGGCGCTGCTGTGAAGAAGCGTGAAGACGTGCACCGCATGGCAGATGCCAACAAGGCCTTCTCTCACTACCGCTTCTAAACAACGGGGACTTCCATCGTGGCACGAAAGACACCACTCAAGCGTTATCGCAATATCGGTATCGTTGCCCACGTCGACGCTGGTAAGACGACCACTACCGAGCGTGTCCTGTTCTACACCGGCCTTTCCCACAAGGTAGGCGAGGTTCATGAGGGCGCTGCCACCATGGACTGGATGGAGCAGGAGCAGGAGCGTGGCATCACGATCACCTCTGCTGCGACTACCTGCTTCTGGCAGGGCATGAACAAGCAGTTCGACGAACACCGTATCAACATCATCGATACGCCGGGGCACGTTGACTTCACTATCGAAGTCGAGCGTTCCTTGCGCGTTCTGGATGGCGCCGTTGTCGTACTGTGCGGTTCTTCCGGCGTTCAGCCGCAGACCGAAACCGTCTGGCGTCAGGCCAACAAGTACGAAGTTCCGCGCATGGTGTTCGTCAACAAGATGGACCGTGCCGGCGCTGATTACTACATGGTGTTGGACCAGCTGAAGAATCGCTTGGGCGCCAACGTCGTTCCGATCCAGATCAACTGGGGTGCGGAAGACGACTTCAAGGGCGTGGTCGATCTCATTCAGATGAAGGCCATTCTGTGGGACGAAGACAACTTCGGCATGAACTACGATCTGGTCGATATTCCGGCCGATCTGCAGGAAACCGCCGAAAAGTATCGTGAGCAGATGGTCGAGGCTGCCGCCGAAGCCAACGAAGAACTCATGGACAAGTACCTCGAAGAAGGCGACCTGTCCGTCGAGGAGATCAAGGCTGGCCTGCGTGCGCGCACTCTGGCCAACGAGATCGTTCTCGTCACCTGTGGCTCCGCGTTTAAGAACAAGGGCGTTCAGGCCGTTCTGGATGGCGTCATCGAGTACCTGCCGTCGCCGACCGAAGTCAAGGCGATCGAAGGTGAGCTCGACGACAAGGACGGCACCATCGCGACGCGTGAAGCCGACGACAATGCACCGTTCGCGGCGTTGGCATTCAAGATCGCGACCGACCCGTTCGTCGGTACGCTGACCTTCATGCGCGTCTACTCGGGCGTTCTGAAGTCTGGCGACAGCGTCTTCAACTCCGTGAAGTCGAAGAAAGAGCGCGTCGGTCGTATCGTTCAGATGCACGCCAACTCGCGCGAAGAGATCAAAGAGGTCTACGCTGGCGATATCGCAGCGTGCATCGGTCTCAAGGACGTCACGACAGGCGACACGCTGTGTGATCTGAACGACAAGATCATCCTGGAGCGTATGGAGTTTCCGGAGCCGGTCATCTCCGTCGCCGTCGAGCCGAAGTCCAAGCCCGACCAGGAGAAGATGGGCGTCGCCCTCGGCAAGCTGGCGCAGGAAGATCCGTCTTTCCGCGTGCAGACCGACGAAGAGACTGGCCAGACCATCATCTCGGGCATGGGCGAGTTGCACCTCGACATCATCGTCGATCGCATGCGTCGCGAGTTCAAGGTCGAGGCCAACATTGGCAAGCCGCAGGTTGCCTACCGCGAGACCATCCGCCAGTCGGTGGAACAGGAAGGCAAGTTCGTTCGTCAGTCTGGTGGTCGCGGCCAGTACGGTCACGTCTGGTTGCGCATCGAGCCGCTGACGGCCGAAGACAAGGGCGAGGACGAGGAGATGACCTTCAAGTTCGCGTCCGAGATCGTCGGTGGCGTCGTACCGAAAGAGTACGTGCCGGCCGTCGAAAAAGGGGCTTACGAACAGCTCAAGAACGGCGTCATCGCGGGTTACCCGATGATCGACGTCAAGGTAACGCTGTTCGACGGTTCCTACCACGACGTGGACTCCAACGAGACTGCGTTCAAGGTTGCCTCTTCCATGGCGATCAAAGAAGGTGCTCGTAAGGCTAAGGCCGTGTTGCTCGAGCCGGTGATGAAGGTCGAAGTCGTGACTCCCGAAGAGTTCATGGGTGATGTCATGGGCGACCTCAACCGCCGTCGTGGCCTTGTGCAGGGCATGGATGACTCCTCTTCTGGCAAGGTCATTCGCGCCACGGTTCCGTTGGCTGAGATGTTCGGTTACGCGACCGATCTGCGTTCTCAGACCCAGGGACGCGCAAGCTACACCATGGAGTTTGCGAATTACGAAGAGGCGCCATCCAGCGTCGTTGATGCCGTCATCAATCAGAACGGTTAACCGTTAGCTAACGTAAAGAGGTTATAGCAGTGGCTAAGGAAAAATTTGAACGCTCCAAACCGCACGTCAACGTCGGCACCATCGGTCACGTCGACCACGGTAAAACGACTCTGACGGCAGCGCTGACTCGTGTTTCCGCCGAAGTCTTCGGTGGCGAATGGCGTCAGTTCGACTCTATCGACAACGCACCGGAAGAGCGTGAGCGCGGTATCACCATCGCGACCGCTCATGTCGAGTACCAGTCCGAAGTTCGCCATTACGCGCACGTCGACTGCCCGGGGCACGCTGACTACGTCAAGAACATGATCACTGGTGCTGCCCAGATGGACGGCGCGATCCTGGTCTGTTCCGCTGCCGACGGCCCGATGCCGCAGACTCGCGAGCACATCCTGCTGTCTCGCCAGGTTGGCGTTCCGTACATTGTCGTGTTCCTGAACAAGGCCGACATGGTCGACGACGAAGAGCTGCTCGAGCTGGTCGAGATGGAAGTTCGCGAACTCCTGAGCGAGTACGACTTCCCGGGTGACGACACCCCGATCATCATCGGTTCTGCACTGATGGCGCTGGAAGGCAAGGATGACAACGGCATGGGTACTACCGCCGTTGCCAACCTGATCAAGTCTCTGGACGAGTACATTCCGGAGCCGGAGCGTGCCATCGATCAGCCGTTCCTGATGCCGATCGAAGACGTGTTCTCCATCTCTGGTCGCGGTACCGTTGTGACCGGTCGTGTCGAGCGCGGCATCGTCAAGACTGGCGACGAAGTCGAAATCGTCGGTATCCACGACACCACCAAGACGACCGTTACCGGCGTCGAAATGTTCCGCAAGCTGCTCGACGAAGGTCGTGCCGGCGAGAACGTTGGTGCACTGCTGCGTGGTACCAAGCGTGATGACGTCGAGCGTGGTCAGGTTCTGGCCAAGCCGGGTACGATCAAGCCGCACACCAAGTTCGAAGCCGAAGTCTACGTGCTGTCCAAGGAAGAAGGTGGTCGTCACACGCCGTTCTTCAAGGGCTATCGTCCGCAGTTCTACTTCCGTACCACCGACGTTACCGGTACCTGTGAACTGCCGGAAGGCGTCGAGATGGTCATGCCGGGCGACAACGTCCAGATGGTCGTGACCCTGATCGCTCCGATCGCTATGGAAGACGGCCTGCGCTTCGCCATCCGCGAAGGTGGTCGTACCGTAGGCGCCGGCGTGGTTGCCAAGATCATCGAGTAAGCTTTTCGATGATCGCCAAATAAGGGGCGCGTTAGCGCCCCTTTTTCTGTGTGGGTTTGATAGTCCCGATAGACGGTGTGTTTGACTCTCAATCGGGGCTCTCCTATAATGCGCGTCCTTTGAACGCGTGGGTCGACGGCTCGCGCCGTCAGCATCCAGTGGAGCATAAGGTAAATGCAGAACCAAAAGATTCGCATTCGGCTGAAAGCGTTTGACCATCGGCTGATCGATCAGTCGGCTCAGGAGATCGTGGATACAGCCAAGCGCACTGGCGCTCAGGTGCGTGGTCCGATCCCGCTGCCGACCAACCGCGAGCGTTACACCATCCTGATTTCACCGCACGTCAACAAGGACGCGCGCGATCAGTATGAGATTCGCACGCACAAGCGCGTTCTCGACATCGTCGAGCCGACGGAAAAGACCGTCGATGCGCTGATGAAGCTCGATCTTGCCGCTGGCGTAGACGTGCAGATTAAACTCGACTGAAACTAACACTAGACACTAGCGGACGTTGAGTTCACCAGCTTCCGCCGCGTCGTGAGACGCCACACAATGTGCTAGTGGAATGCTCTGGAAAGGGCAGCCATAGCGGGTGATAGCCCCGTACACTAAAGGAGACTGAACATGACTATCGGTTTGGTCGGTAAGAAGGCGGGCATGACCCGTGTCTTTACCGAAGATGGCGCATCCGTGCCCGTAACCGTTATCGAGGTTGAGCCTAACCGTATCGCTGGCGTCAAGACCGTTGAGTCTGACGGCTACCGCGCGGTGCAGGTTACAACTGGCTCCCGCAAAGCCAAGCACCTCTCCAAGGCGATTGCTGGTCAATACGCCAAGGCAGGTGTCGAGGCAGGCCGTTCCCTGATGGAGTTCCGTCTGACAGAAGACGATGAGACTCCGGAAGTGGGCGGTTCCTTCACCGTATCCCTCTTTGAAGCTGGTCAGAAAGTCGATGTGACCGGTACCTCCAAGGGTAAAGGCTTCCAAGGCGCCGTTAAGCGCTGGAATTTCCGCACCCAGGATAATACCCACGGTAACTCGCTGTCTCACCGTGCGCCGGGTTCCATCGGTCAGTGCCAGACTCCAGGTCGCGTTTTCAAGGGCAAGAAGATGGCCGGTCAGCTGGGTAACGAGCGTGTCACTGTCCAGACGCTGGAAGTGGTGCGTGTCGATACCGAGCGCAATCTGCTGTTGATCAAGGGCGCCGTGCCCGGTGCACCCGGCAGTGATGTCGTTGTGCGCAGTGCCGTGAAAGCTCGCTGAGGGGACTGAGACCGATGAATCTGAATCTCGTAGGTGCCGCAGGCACCGTCGAAGTGTCCGAAGAGACCTTTGGCAAAGACTTCAACGAAGCGCTGGTCCACCAGGTCGTCACCGCCTATCTGGCGGCAGGCCGTCAGGGTACCCGCGCTCAGAAGAACCGCTCCGACGTCCGTGGCGGCGGCAAAAAGCCGTGGCGCCAGAAGGGCACCGGTCGTGCACGTGCCGGCACCATTCGTTCGCCGCTGTGGCGTAGTGGTGGCGTAACGTTTGCCGCTCGTCCGCAGGACTACACGCAGAAGGTCAACCGCAAGATGTATCGTGCGGCCATGCGTTCGATCCTGTCCGAGCTGGTTCGCCAGGAACGTCTGGTACTGGTCGAGGAGTTTGTCGTCGAAACCTCCAAGACCAAGCAGCTGGTCGGCAAGCTCAAGGAGCTGGAGCTCGAGAAAGTGCTGATCGTCACCGAAGAAATCGACGAGAAGCTCTATCTGGCAGCGCGCAACATCCCCAACGTCGATGTCGTCGACGCTGCGGCCGCTGATCCGGTCAGTCTGGTCGCCTTCGACAAGGTGCTGATGACCGTCTCCGCTCTGCGTAAATTCGAGGAGAAGCTGGGATGAACCAGGAACGCGTATACAAGGTTCTGCTCGGACCTCACATGACCGAGAAGGCCGCTCTCGCCGCTGAGAACAATCAGTACGTGTTCAAAGTGGCCCAGGACGCGACCAAGCCCGAGATCAAGAAGGCAGTTGAAGCGCTTTTCGGCAAGAAGGTTGCCGGCGTTCAGGTGCTCAACGTCAAGGGCAAGACCAAACGCACTCGCTTCGGTATTGGTCTGCGCAAGGGTTACCGCAAGGCGTACGTGACCCTGGCTGCGGGCGAAACGCTCGAAGACTTCTCTGGCGCCGAGTAAGGCAGGAGTACGGATCATGGCAGTAGTCAAGACAAAACCCACGTCCGCCGGTCGTCGTCACCTCGTCAAGGTCGTCAACGACGAGCTCTACAAGGGCCGCGCCTATGGTGCGCTTGTCGAGAAGCAGTCGAAGTCGGGCGGGCGTAACAACAATGGCCGTATCACCACGCGTCACGTGGGTGGTGGTCATCGTCAGCATTATCGTTTGATCGATTTCAAGCGCATCAAGGATGGCGTCAAGGCCACCGTCGAGCGTATCGAATACGATCCGAACCGTAGCGCCAACATCGCGCTGCTGAAGTACATGGACGGCGAGCGTCGTTACATCATCGCGCCCAAGGCCCTCAAGGTCGGCGACGTGGTGGAGTCCGGTGTCAACGCCGCCATCAAGCGCGGAAACGCGCTGCCGCTGCGCAACATTCCGGTCGGTTCCACGGTGCATTGCATCGAGCTGAAGCCGGGCAAGGGTGCGCAGATTGCCCGTAGTGCCGGTGCCAGCGCTCAGCTGGTTGCACGTGAAGGCAACTACGCGACTCTGCGTCTGCGTTCTGGCGAGATGCGCCGCGTACTGTCCGAGTGCCGCGCTACATTGGGCGAAGTGGGCAACTCCGAGCACAGCCTGCGTCAATTGGGCAAGGCCGGTGCGAAACGTTGGAGAGGGGTGCGCCCGACTGTTCGCGGTGTCGCAATGAACCCGGTGGACCACCCGCACGGTGGCGGTGAAGGCCGCACCAGTGGCGGTCGTCATCCGGTCAGCCCGTGGGGGATTCCCACCAAGGGCCACAAGACCCGCAAGAACAAGCGTACCGACAAGCTCATCGTTCGTCGCCGCAAGTCCAAGTAACAGACATTAAGAGGTAACGGCTGTGCCACGTTCACTGAAGAAAGGTCCTTTTATCGACCTTCATCTGTTGAAGAAGGTCGAAGTCGCAACGGAAAAGAACGATCGCAAACCGATCAAGACCTGGTCGCGTCGTTCGATGATCCTGCCCAACATGGTCGGGCTCACCATTGCGGTACATAACGGTCGCCAGCATGTCCCGGTGCATGTCTCCGAGGAAATGGTCGGCCACAAGTTGGGCGAGTTCGCTGCCACCCGCACCTATCGCGGTCACGCAGCGGACAAGAAAGCCAAACGGTAAGCCAAGAGGAATAAGAGATGGAAGTCGCTGCTAAGTTGCGTGGCGCGAGCTTATCCGCCCAGAAGGCCCGTTTGGTGGCTGACCAGGTGCGCGGTAAGCCGGTCGCCGAAGCGCTCGACGTGCTGACCTTCTCACCGAAGAAGGCCGCCAAGCTGGTCAAGAAGGTGCTGCAGTCCGCGATCGCCAATGCGGAAGAAAACAACGGCATGGACATCGACGAGCTGCGTGTCTCGACCATCTGTGTCGATGAGGGCATGACGCTCAAGCGCATTCAACCGCGCGCCAAAGGCCGTGCGGATCGCATTCTGAAGCGCACCTGCCACATCACCGTCAAGGTAGCCGAGAAGTAGGAGTCGACCAGATGGGTCAGAAAGTCAATCCAGTCGGTATCCGACTGGGCATCGTCAAGGATCACACCTCGGTCTGGTATGCCGAGCGTGGAGCCTATGCCGACAAGCTGAACAGCGATCTGGAAGTGCGTAGCTATCTCGAGGAGCGTCTGAAGAACGCTTCCGTGAGCCGCATTACCATCGAGCGTCCGGCCAACAACGCCCGTATCACCATTCACACTGCCCGTCCGGGTATCGTGATTGGCAAGAAGGGCGAGGACGTCGATCGTCTGCGTCAGGATGTCACCCGCATGATGGGTGTGCCGGTGCATGTCAACATCGAAGAAGTCCGCAAGCCGGAGCTCGATGCCGCTCTGGTCGCGCAGAACATCGCCGGTCAGCTCGAGCGTCGCGTGATGTTCCGTCGCGCCATGAAGCGTGCCGTCCAGAACGCCATGCGTCTGGGCGCCGGCGGCATCAAGGTGCAGCTCTCCGGTCGTCTGGGTGGTGCCGAGATCGCACGTACCGAGTGGTATCGCGAAGGCCGCGTGCCGCTTCATACACTGCGTGCCGATATCGATTACGCCACCTATGAAGCCCACACCACCTACGGCGTCATCGGCGTCAAGGTCTGGGTCTTCAAGGGCGAAATCCTCGGGGGCATCGAAGAGGTGCGTGCCAAGCAGAAGCAGCAGGCTCAGGCACCCGCACCGAAGAAGAAAGGTTCCAGGTAAGGGGAGACTGATCGATGTTGCAACCCAAGCGTACAAAGTTCCGCAAGGTGCAGAAAGGTCGTAACCGCGGCCTGGCGCATCGCGGCAGCAAGGTGAGCTTCGGGGACTTTGGTCTCAAAGCTACCGATCGCGGCCGTATCACCGCACGTCAGATCGAAGCGGGTCGTCGTGCCATTACCCGTCACGTCAAGCGTGGTGGCAAGATCTGGATCCGTGTATTCCCGGACAAGCCGATTACCAACAAGCCTCTCGAGGTTCGTATGGGTAAGGGTAAGGGTTCCGTCGAGTACTGGGTCGCTCAGATTCAGCCGGGCAGAGTACTTTACGAAATCGAGGGCGTCTCCGAAGAGCTGGCGCGTGAAGCCTTCTCTCTGGCAGCCCAGAAAATGCCCATCTCCACCACCTTTGTGAAACGGACGGTGATGTGATGAAAGCCAACGAAATGCGTGAAAAGTCAGTCGATGCGCTGCAGGAGCAGCTCTTCGAACTGCTCCGTGAGCAGTTCAATCTGCGCATGCAGAAGGCCACCGGCCAGCTGAGCCAGACGCATCTGCTCAAGCAGGTGCGTCGCGACATCGCTCGCGTCAAGACTGTGCTCAACCAGAAGGCAGGTGACCAATAATGGCTGAAGCAAGCAAAGCACGTACGCTCACCGGCAGGGTGGTGAGCGACAAGATGGAAAAATCGATTGTCGTATTGATCGAGCGCCGCGAGCGCCATCCGATCTACGGCAAGTACATGAAGCGCTCCACCAAGCTGCACGCCCACGACGAGTCGAATCAGGCCAAGGCCGGCGATCTGGTATCCATTCAGGAATGCCGCCCGCTGTCCAAGAAGAAGGCCTGGACGTTGGTCGAGGTGGTCGAGCAGGCCAAGGGCTGAGCCCGACAGGCGCCTTCTGAACCAGTGCAGTCAGATTAGGTTTGGAGAAAACCAATGATTCAGACGCAGACAATGCTGGATGTCGCGGATAACAGCGGCGCGCGCCGGGTGCAGTGCATCAAGGTGCTGGGTGGTTCACACCGCCGTTACGCTCGCGTTGGCGACATCATCAAAGTGACGGTCAAAGAAGCCATCCCGCGGGGCAAGGTCAAGAAAGGCCAGGTCCTCAAGGCGGTGGTCGTGCGTACGCGTAGCGGTGTCCGTCGTAACGACGGTTCGCTGATCCGCTTCGACGGAAATGCGGCAGTTCTGTTGAATAACGCCAACGAACAGCCGATCGGCACCCGTATCTTCGGACCGGTAACTCGTGAACTTCGTAACGAGAAATTCATGAAGATCATTTCCTTGGCGCCCGAAGTGCTGTAAGGAGCGAGGCGGATATGCACAAGATCAAACGTGACGACGAAGTCATCGTCATCGCCGGCAAGGACAAGGGCAAGCGTGGCACGATCAAGCGCGTCCTCGACAACGACCGTTATGTCGTTTCGGGCGTGAACATGATCAAGCGCCATACCAAGCCCAATCCTATGGTTGGCAACCCGGGGGGTATCGTCGAGCGTGAGGCTCCGATCCATGCGTCCAACGTAGCCATCTTCAATGCGGAGACCGGCAAGGCGGATCGCGTCGGCTTCCAGCTACAGGAAGACGGTACCAAGGTACGTATCTACAAGTCGACGCAGAAGCAGATCGACGCCTAACGCGAGTCGGGTAGCAAAATGGCGAACTTGAAAGAACGTTATCAAAACGAGGTCATGGCTCAGCTCAAAGAGCAGTTCAGCTATGCCAACGTTATGCAGGTGCCCCGGATCACCAAGGTGACGCTGAACATGGGCATCGGCGAAGCGACCAGCGATAAAAAGCTGATCGACAACGCCATCGGCGACCTGGAGAAGCTCTCCGGTCAGAAGCCGGTGGTAACCAAGGCGCGCAAGTCCATCGCTGGCTTCAAGGTCCGCGAAGGCTGGCCGATCGGCGTCAAGGTGACGCTGCGCCGCGAAAGGATGTGGGAATTCCTGGACCGCCTGGTCAACATCGCGATTCCTCGCGTGCGTGACTTCCGCGGCCTGAACCCGAAATCCTTCGATGGCCGTGGCAACTACTCCATGGGCGTACGTGAGCAGATCATCTTTCCGGAGATCGAGTATGATAAGATCGACCGGATCCGCGGTCTGGATGTCACCATCACGACCAGCGCCATCACCGACGAAGAAGGTCGTGCGCTTCTCAGCGCGCTGAACTTCCCGTTCAAGCAATAAGGGTGGATTCATGGCAAAGAAAAGCATGATTGAGCGTGAGCTCAAGCGCGCAAAGCTGGTCGACAAATACGCCGCCAAGCGTGCCGCGCTCAAAGCCGTCATTTATGACGTCAACGCTTCTGACGAAGAGCGCTTCGACGCTCAGCTGAAGCTGCAGCAGTTGCCGCGTGACTCCAGTCAGGTCCGTCAGCGCAACCGCTGCCGCATTACCGGTCGTCCGCACGGTTACTACAACAAGTTCGGACTGGCCCGTAACAAGCTGCGCGAAGCTGCCATGCGTGGCGATGTCCCTGGGCTGAAGAAGTCCAGCTGGTAAGCCACGTCGAGGAATTCAGGAGCGCAATGTAATGAGCATGCAAGATACTCTAGCGGATATGTTTACCCGTATTCGCAATGCGCAGATGGCCACCAAGGAGACGGTTACCATGCCGTCTTCCAAGCTCAAGGTTGAAGTGGCCCGCGTACTCAAGCAGGAAGGCTATATTACCGACGTATCGGTCACCGAAGGCGCCAAGCCCGAGCTGACCGTGACCCTCAAGTACTTCGAGGGCAAGCCGGTTATCGAGCACCTCCAGCGTATGTCCAAGCCGTCACTGCGGATCTACAAGGGCAAGAGCGAATTGCCCAAGGTCGCGGACGGTCTGGGTGTGGCGATCGTTACCACCTCTCAAGGTGTCATGACCGATCGTGCCGCACGCCAGGCGGGTGTCGGTGGTGAAGTCATCTGCACCGTATTCTAGGAGTGAGTAATGTCTCGCGTAGCCAAGTATCCGGTTAAACTGCCCAGCGGCGTCGAAGTGAAATTCGACGGCGACCAGCTGTCCGTCAAGGGTAGCCAGGGCACGCTTGAACTGACCGTGCATCCCGACGTGAAGATCACTCAGGAAGACGGCCAGTTGGTTTTCGCCCCGAGCGAAACGGCGAAAACATGGGCCATGGTTGGTACGACTCGTGCCTTGGTCCAGAACATGGTCACCGGCGCTTCCGAGGGTTTCACTCGGTCGCTGGAAATCAATGGCGTCGGCTATCGTGCCCAGGCTAGTGGCAAGACGCTGAACCTAACACTCGGTTTCTCACACCCGATCGACTACACACTGCCCGAAGGTGTCACGGCGGAAACGCCCAAGAACACCGTGATCGTGCTGAAAAGCGCGGACAAGCAGAAGCTCGGTCAGGTGGCAGCGGAAATTCGCGCGTTCCGTCCGCCGGAGCCCTACAAGGGCAAAGGGGTTCGGTACAGTGACGAACGTGTCCGCCGCAAAGAAGCCAAGAAGAAGTAAGGCAGGGTTATGAACGCGAAGAAAGAATCTCGTCTCCGTCGTGCCCGCCGCGCCCGTGCCAAGATCCGCGATTTGGGTGTGTTTCGCCTGTGCGTCAACCGCACCCCGCGACACATCTATGCGCAGATCATCTCGCCGGACGGCGGCAAGGTCCTGGCCAGCGCTTCCACGCTGGACAAGAGCCTGCGCGAAGGTGCCACGGGCAACGCTGACGCGGCTGCCAAGGTGGGTGCTCTGATTGCCGAGCGCGCCAAGGATGCCGGCATCTCTCAGGTCGCCTTTGACCGCGCTGGGTTCCAGTACCACGGGCGTGTCAAGGCATTGGCTGATGCCGCACGCGAAGGCGGTCTGCAATTCTAAAGGGTTTAACGATGGCGAATAACGAACAGAAGGGCGGAGATCTGCAAGAGAAGTTGGTGCAGGTCAACCGCGTCGCCAAGGTGGTCAAGGGTGGCCGTATCTTCGGCTTCACCGCGCTGACCGTCGTTGGCGATGGCAACGGCCGGGTCGGCTTCGGTCGCGGCAAGGCACGTGAAGTGCCGGTCGCGATCCAGAAAGCCATGGACCAGGCTCGCCGCAACATGGTCAAGGTCAGCCTCAGCGGCAACACGCTGCAGTACCCGGTACGCGCCCGTCATGGCGCGTCCAAGGTCTTCATGCAGCCGGCTTCCGAGGGTACCGGCATCATCGCCGGTGGCGCCATGCGCTCCGTGCTGGAACTGGCCGGTGTGCATGACGTTCTGGCCAAGTGCTACGGTTCCACCAACCCGGTGAACGTGGTTCGCGCCACGATCAAGGGTCTTGAATCCATGCAATCTCCGGAAGACATCGCCGCCAAGCGTGGCCTGTCTGTCGAAGAGCTGGCGGGGTAAGCGACCATGGCACAGACGATCAAAATCACTCAGACCCGCAGCACCATCGGTGTCCTGAAGAAGCACAAGGCGACAATGACCGGTCTCGGTCTGCGTCGGATCGGGCATTCGGTCGAGCTGGAAGACACCCCCGCCGTTCGCGGCATGATCAACAAGGTCAACTACCTTGTTCGAATCGAGGGAGAGTAATCCATGAAACTCAATAGCTTAAGCCCGGCTCCGGGCTCCAAGCACGCCGAAAAGCGTGTCGGGCGCGGCATCGGCTCCGGTCTGGGCAAGACCGGTGGTCGTGGTCACAAGGGCTTGAAGTCCCGCTCTGGTGGTTCGGTCAAGCCGGGCTTCGAGGGTGGTCAGATGCCCTTGCAGCGTCGTCTGCCGAAGTTCGGTTTCACCTCGGCCAAGTCGCTGGTGTCCGAAGAAGTCCGCCTGGCCGAGCTGGCCAAGGTCGAGGGCGATGTCGCCGATCTCGCTAGCCTGAAGAAAGCCAACGTACTCAAGAATGCTACCGAGTACGCCAAGGTCGTTCTGTCCGGCGAGCTGAGCAAGGCGGTTACCGTGCGTGGCCTCAAGGTCACCAAAGGTGCGCGTGCTGCGATCGAAGCGGCCGGTGGCAAAGTAGAGGACTAAATGGCTAAGTCAGGAAACATGCCGGCGAACATGGGTAGTGGTCTCAGCGAGCTGTGGGCACGCCTGCGTTTCGTCTTCATCGCGATCGTGGTGTACCGCATCGGTGCCCACATCCCCGTCCCCGGCATCGATCCTGACCAGCTGGCTGCCCTGTTTCGGGAGAACCAGGGCACCATCCTGGGCATGTTCAACATGTTCTCGGGGGGTGCGCTGCAGCGCATGAGTATCTTCGCGCTGGGGATCATGCCGTATATCTCCGCGTCGATCATCATGCAGCTTCTGACCGCGGTATCGCCTCAGCTCGAAGCGCTGAAGAAGGAAGGCGAAGCCGGGCGCCGCAAGATCAACCAGTACACACGCTACGGCACGGTGTTGCTGGCGCTGATCCAGGCGACGGGCATGTCAGTTGGTCTGGTCAGTCAGGGCGTGGCCTATTCGGGCGACATCAGCTTCTACTTCACGGCAGTCGTGACGTTCGTGGCCGGTGCCGTATTCCTGATGTGGCTGGGCGAGCAGATTACCGAAAAGGGAATCGGCAACGGTATTTCGCTGATCATCTTCTCCGGTATCGTAGCGGGTTTGCCGAGCGCGATTGGTCAATCTTTCGAGCTGGCTCGTAACGATGGGGCCTGGAATGTGCTCCCGTTGCTCGCGCTATCGATTCTCGGGATTGCGACAGTCGCCTTCGTGGTGTTCATCGAACGCGGTCAGCGTCGCATCACGGTGAACTATCCGCGTCGCCAGGTAGGCAACAAGATGTATGCCGGCCAGAGCAGCTATCTGCCGCTCAAGGTCAACATGGCAGGTGTCATTCCGCCGATCTTCGCCTCCAGCATCCTGCTGTTTCCCGGCTCTATCGGGCAGTGGTTGGGTCAGGGCGACGGATTCGAGTGGCTGCAGGTGGCTTCGCAGCAGCTCGCTCCCGGTGCGCCGCTGTACATCATTCTGTTCGCCGCGGCGGTGCTGTTCTTCTGCTTCTTCTACACGGCGTTGGTGTTCAATCCCAAGGATGTCGCCGACAACCTGAAGAAGTCCGGCGCTTTCCTGCCGGGCATTCGTCCGGGAGAGCAGACGGCTCGCTACGTCGACAAGGTAATGACGCGTCTGACGCTGTTCGGGGCGCTCTACATCACACTGGTCTCGTTGATGCCGCAGTTCCTGGTGGTGGCCTGGCAGGTGCCGTTCTACTTCGGGGGTACCTCGCTGCTGATCGTGGTCGTGGTAATCATGGACTTCATGGCCCAGGTTCAGTCTCATCTGATGTCTCACCAGTATGAGTCAGTGATGAAGAAATCGAACCTGAAGGGCTACGGTAGCGGCGGCCTGACGCGCTGAGCCTCCGCGAGAGAGCATTTGGAGAGAACGATGAAAGTTCGAGCTTCTGTAAAGAAAATGTGCCGTAACTGCAAGATCATTCGGCGCAACGGCGCGGTTCGTGTTATCTGCACGGAACCTCGCCACAAGCAGCGCCAGGGTTGATTCTACCCCGAAGCTGCGAGTAAAAGCGGGCCGTGGCATATCCCTTGCCTCGAGAGAGGTTAGGGGGTATGCTATTGCGCCCTTTGTGGACGACTAACGAGCAAGCCGCTCAACATTCGGAGTAAGCTGATGGCCCGTATTGCAGGCGTCAATATCCCGGACAACAAGCATGCGGCGATCTCGCTGACCTACATCTACGGGATTGGCCGCACGCGTGCACAGAGTATCTGTGCTGCTGCCGGCATCGCACCGACCACCAAGGTTCAGGATCTGTCTGGCGAAGAGCTCGACGTTCTGCGTACCGAAGTGGGCAAGTACACCGTAGAAGGCGACCTTCGCCGTGACGTGACGCTGAACATCAAGCGTCTCATGGACTTGGGTTGTTACCGTGGTCTGCGCCATCGTCGTGGTCTACCGCTGCGTGGTCAGCGTACCAAGACCAATGCGCGTACCCGTAAGGGACCGCGTAAACCGATTCGTAAGTAATTAACGTTCCGGCGTTTAAGATCAGGATACATCAACATGGCTAACCCGCGTAGTAACCGTAAAAAGGTTAAAAAGCAGGTCGTGGATGCGGTAGCGCATATCCATGCCTCTTTTAACAATACGATCGTGACGATCACAGACCGCCAGGGCAATGCGCTTTCTTGGGCAACTGCCGGTGGTTCGGGTTTTCGTGGTTCTCGCAAGAGCACCCCGTTCGCAGCTCAAGTGGCGAGTGAACGTGCAGCGACCGCTGCAGCCGAGTATGGTGTGAAAAACGTCGACGTGCTGGTCAAGGGCCCAGGTCCTGGCCGTGAGTCTGCCGTGCGCGCGCTCAATGCCGCCGGCTTCCGTGTACAGAGCATTACTGACGCGACGCCGATTCCGCACAACGGATGCCGTCCGCCGAAGAAACGCCGCGTTTAAGGAGACAGACTCATGGCTCGTTATCTTGGACCCAAGTGTAAGTTGTCTCGTCGTGAAGGAACCGACCTCTTTCTCAAGAGCGGTGTCACTCCCTTCGAGAAGAAGTGCAAATCCGAGCAGATCCCGGGTGTGCATGGCCAGCGCCGTCAGCGTCTTTCCGACTACGGCTTGCAGCTTCGCGAGAAGCAGAAAGTGCGTCGTATCTACGGCGTGCTCGAAAAACAGTTCCGCAACTACTACAAGGAAGCCGCTCGCCTGAAAGGTGCGACCGGCGAATCCCTGCTGCAGTTGCTGGAATGCCGACTGGACAACGTGGTCTATCGCATGGGCTTCGGCTCCACGCGTAACGAATCGCGTCAGTTGGTCAGCCACAAGGCGATCGCGGTCAATGGCCGTACCGTCAACGTGGCGTCCTATCAGGTGCGTCCCGGCGACGTCGTGTCTGTTCGCGAGAAGGCCAAGAACCAGGCCCGTATCCAGCAGGCCCTGTCCATCGCTGCCAACCGCGGCGACGTGACGTGGATCGACATCGATTCGAAGAAGATGGAAGGCACTTTCAAGGCTGTCCCGGAACGCGGTGACCTGTCTGCCGACATCAACGAAAACCTGATCGTCGAGCTGTACTCCAAGTAAGTCTGAGCTCGGGTCGCGATTGCGGCCCGAGACCAGCATTGGGTACCGATATTCGTTTGGCAGCCTGGGAAGGTGTTCATATGCAGCGTTCAGTGACAGAGTTTCTCCGTCCCCGCGACATCAAGGTCGAAGAGGTCAGTGCACATCACGCAAAGATCGTGCTGGAACCCTTCGAACGTGGTTTCGGCCATACCCTGGGGAATGCGCTGCGTCGCATCCTGCTCTCTTCGATGCCCGGCTGTGCCGTGATCGAAGCCGAAATCGATGGCGTGTTGCATGAATACAGTGCCATCGAAGGTGTTCAGGAAGACGTCATCGAGATTCTTCTGAATCTCAAGGACGTGGCCATCAGGATGCACGGCCGCGACGAAGCCGTCTTGACCCTGAACAAGCAGGGCCCCGGTGTGATGACCGCAGGCGATATCGCCGTCGGTCATGACGTCGAGATCGTCAATCCGGATCACGTGATCGCTCACCTCAACGATGGCAGCGAGCTGAAAATGCAGCTCAAGGTCGTCCGGGGTCGTGGTTACGAACCGGCGGATGCGCGACTCTCTGACGAGGACGAATCCCGTGCCATCGGTCGTCTGCAGCTGGATGCCACTTTCAGCCCCGTACGCCGCGTCTCCTATGCGGTAGAGGCTGCACGTGTCGAACAGCGCACCGACCTCGATAAGCTGGTCATCGATCTCGAAACTGACGGCACTCTGGACCCCGAAGAAGCCATTCGTCGCAGTGCGACCATTCTTCAGGAACAGCTGGCCGCCTTCGTCGACCTCGAAGCTGACAGAGAGCAGGAAACCGAAGAAGAGGAAGATCAGATCGATCCGATTCTTCTGCGTCCCGTGGATGATCTCGAACTCACGGTTCGCAGCGCCAACTGCTTGAAGGCCGAGAATATTTACTACATTGGCGATTTGATTCAGCGCACGGAAGTCGAGCTGCTCAAGACGCCGAACCTTGGCAAGAAGTCCTTGAACGAGATCAAGGACGTGTTGGCTTCGCGCGGTCTTTCACTCGGCATGCGGTTGGAAAACTGGCCGCCGGCGAGTCTGAAAGACGACAAGGCTTCTGCCTGAGGAAGATAGCGCCGAGGCTCAGTCTTCGGTGTCGTCGCCTAGCGTCGAATCCAGTGTGCCGACTCGAATCACCAGTTTGGTAAGGAATAGCAATCATGCGTCATCGTAAGAGTGGTCGTCATCTGAATCGGACCAGCTCGCATCGGCACGCCATGTTCAAGAACATGTGCATCTCGCTGGTCGAGCATGAAGTGATCAAGACTACCCTGCCCAAAGCCAAGGAACTGCGCCGTCATATCGAGCCGCTGATCACCCTGGCCAAGCAGGATAGCGTGGCGAATCGCCGTCTGGCGTTCAGCCGCACCCGCTCCAAGGAAGCCGTTGGCAAGCTCTTCAACGAGCTTGGCCCGCGTTACGTCAATCGCCCGGGCGGTTACGTCCGTGTGCTCAAGTGCGGCTACCGCACTGGCGACAACGCGCCGATGGCTTACATCGAGCTGGTCGATCGTCCGGTCGTCGAAGAAGCCGCTGGCGACGAATAAGTCCCAAGCTTCTTGCACGACAAAAAAACCGGCTGCCCAATCACTTGGGCAGCCGGTTTTCTTTTGGCTGGATTTCAGAGGGCTGGATTTCAGAGTCTTGGCCAAGGCCCGGTAAAAAGAGGAGAGGAAAACGCTTGAGATGGCGACACCCTGTACCCGGATGCCGCCCATGCAATCTCAAGCGCGTTTGGCCTTGCGTGCCTTGGGCTCGGGCAGTAGCGGCGCCAGAAAATGGCCCGTATGAGAGTGTTCGAGCGCGGCAACCTGTTCCGGTGTTCCTTCGGCGATGATGCGTCCGCCGCCGGAGCCCCCTTCCGGCCCGAGGTCGATGATCCAGTCCGCGGTCTTGATCACGTCCAGGTTATGCTCGATCACTACCACGGTATTGCCATGGTCGCGTAGCCGATGGAGTACGCCGAGCAACTGACGAATGTCTTCGAAATGCAGCCCCGTCGTCGGCTCGTCCAGGATATAGAGCGTCTGGCCGGTATCGCGCTTGGCCAGTTCGCGCGCAAGCTTCACGCGCTGTGCCTCGCCGCCTGAGAGCGTCGTGGCGCTCTGGCCAAGTCGCACGTAGGAGAGGCCCACGTCCATCAGGGTCTGCAGGCGTCTGGCGATCGCCGGCACGGGGCTGAAGAATTCCAGCGCCTCCTCGATGGTCATTTCCAGCACCTCATGGATGCTCTTGCCCTTGTAGTGGATCTCCAGCGTCTCGCGATTGTAGCGCTTGCCCTTGCAGACATCGCAGGGGACATAGATATCCGGCAGAAAGTGCATCTCGACCTTGATCATGCCTTCGCCCTGACACGCCTCGCAGCGCCCGCCCTTGACGTTGAAGCTGAAACGTCCCGGCTTGTAGCCGCGCGCACGGGCTTCCTGAGTACCCGAGAAGAGCTCCCGAATCGGCGTGAAGATGCCGGTATACGTGGCAGGGTTGGAGCGCGGCGTACGGCCGATCGGGCTCTGGTCGATATCGATGATCTTGTCGAGCTGATCGAGCCCCTCGATGCTGCGATAGGGCGCTGCCGTCAGCGTCGTGGCGCGATTGAGCTCGCGCGCGGCGATCGGCATCAACGTCGAGTTGATCAGGGTGGACTTGCCGGAACCGGAAACGCCGGTCACGCAGACGAACAGGCCCAGCGGCAGTGCCAGATCGACATCCTGGAGATTGTTGCCACTCGCGCCGCGCAGATGAAGCTGCTTGTCCGGATTGACCGGAATGCGATGCGGCGGCACTTCGATACAGCGCTTTCCGGAAAGGTACTGTCCCGTCAGCGATTCCGACGTTGTCTCGATCTGCTGGGGCGTCCCCTGGGCCACGATGGTGCCGCCATGCACGCCGGCACCCGGTCCGATATCGAGGACGTGATCGGCGGCGCGAATCGCGTCTTCGTCATGCTCGACCACGATCACGGTATTGCCCAGATCGCGCAGGCGAATCAAGGTGCGCAGGAGACGGTCGTTGTCGCGCTGATGAAGGCCGATAGAGGGCTCGTCCAGAATGTACATCACCCCGACCAGGCCGGCGCCGATCTGGCTGGCCAAGCGGATGCGCTGGGCCTCGCCGCCGGAGAGCGTGTCGGCACTGCGTTCCAGTGTCAGGTAATCGAGCCCGACATTGACGAGGAACTCCAGACGCGCCTGGATTTCATGAACGATCTTGACCGCGATCTCGCCCTTGCGGCCGGGTAGCGTCACCTGGCCGAAGTATTCCCAGGCTTCGCCCACCGGCATTTGGGTCAGCGTCGGCAGATTATGCCCGTCGATGAAGACATGGCGCGCCTCTCGCTTGAGGCGGGTGCCATGGCAGGTCGGGCAGGGGCGTATGGCCAGGTATTTGGCGAGGTCGTCGCGAACCATCGAGGATTCGGTCTCGCGATAGCGCCGCTCGAGATTGGGGAGTACGCCTTCGAAAGGGTGTTCGCGGGTGACCTTGCGGCCCCGGTCGTTGACATAGCTGAACGCGATCTCGTCCTTGCCGCTGCCGTTGAGCAGCAGATCGCGCTCGTGACGGGCAAGCTCGTTCCACGGCGTGTCCAGCGTGAAGCGGTAATGTTCGGCGACGGCCTGTAGCTGGCTGAAATAGTAGATGCTACGGCGATCCCAGCCCTTGATCGCGCCTTCGGCCAGCGACAGTTCCGGATGGCTGATCAGCTTGTCCGGGTCGAAAAACTGGCGCACGCCGAGGCCGTCGCAGGTCGGGCAGGCGCCGGCCGGGTTGTTGAACGAGAACAGCCGCGGCTCGAGCTCGGAAAGCGAGTAGCCGCAGATCGGGCAGGCGAAGCGTGAAGAGAACGCCAGGTCTTCCTGCTCGCCATCCATGAAGTGGATGATCGCGGTGCCATCGGCCAGGTTGAGCGCGGTCTCGAAGGATTCCGCCAGGCGCTGCTGCAGATCGTCGCGCACCTTGATGCGATCGACGACAACGCTGATGTCGTGCTTGCGCTTCTTGTCGAGCGCCGGTACGTCGTCCAGCTCGACGGTATCGCCGTCGATCACCGCACGCACGAACCCCTGGGCGCGCAGTTCGCTGATCAGTTGCTGATGCTCGCCCTTGCGGCCCTTGACCACCGGGGCCAGCAGCATCAGCTTGGTGCCCTCGGTCAGCGCCAGCACCTGGTCGACCATCTGTGACACGGTCTGGGCCTCGAGCTCTTCGTCGTGATCCGGGCACCGCGGCGTCCCGGCGCGGGCGAACAGCAGGCGCAGGTAGTCGTAGATCTCGGTGATCGTGCCGACAGTGGAGCGGGGGTTGTGCGAGGTCGATTTCTGCTCGATGGAAATGGCGGGCGACAGTCCTTCGATATGGTCGACGTCGGGCTTTTCCATCATCGACAGGAACTGGCGGGCGTAGGTCGACAGGGACTCGACGTAGCGTCGTTGCCCTTCGGCGTAAAGCGTGTCGAATGCGAGCGAAGACTTACCCGAACCGGAGAGACCGGTTACCACGATCAACTTGTCGCGCGGCAGTTCGACATCGATGTTCTTCAGGTTGTGGGTTCGTGCGCCCCTGACCAGAATGCTGTCCATGACTACCTCGTGCTGCGACGCGGGAAACGACCATTATAGGTCGTGGATCAAATGACCGGCAAAGCCGGCTGCTTTCACTGGCGGAAGGCGAGCGGTAAAATGTGTCGCTCATTCCGAACCATCCTCGGCCTGGCCGAGTTCACCAACGTTGTGACCCTCCATGAATTCTCGTTTTCTCGTTACCGAACGACGTGCCATCGTCGGGCTGGCAAGCCTCTATGCTTCGCGCATGCTGGGCCTGTTCATGGTCCTGCCGGTTCTGGCGCTGTATGCCGATCATCTCGATGGTGCCACTCCTCTGCTGGTCGGCATGGCGCTGGGCGGCTACGGCCTGACCCAGGCCATCCTGCAAATTCCCTTTGGGCTGCTGTCCGATCGTATCGGCCGTAAAGCCGTCATCGGCGGCGGCCTCGTGCTGTTCATCATCGGCAGCCTGGTCGCCGCCAACGCTACCTCCATCACCGGTATCATCGTCGGCCGCTGTCTGCAGGGCAGCGGCGCCGTTGCCGGTGCGATCATGGCGTTGCTGGCCGATCAGACCCGTGAAGAGATCCGCACTGCGGCGATGGCGACCATCGGCCTTTCCATCGGCGTGGCGTTCGCCGTCGCCATGGTGGCAGGCCCGCTGGTCGCGGATATCGGCGGGCTTGCCGGCGTGTTCTGGTTCACCGCCGCGCTGGCCGCCTGCGGACTGCTGATCCTGTGGAAACTGGTACCGAAAGCGCCGAGGCGCATGCCGCATCGCGATGTCGGGATCGACCGGCGTCAGCTGCGCGCGACGCTTGCCCAGGGCGATCTGTTACGGCTGGATTTCTCGATTTTTGCGCTGCATCTGATTCTGACTGCCTGCTTCACGGCGCTGCCGTTCCGGCTCGAGGCATTGGGATTCGCGCCGGCGGATCATGGCTGGGTCTACCTGCCGGTGATGGCGCTGGCCTTCGTCGGCATGATTCCGCTGGTCATCGTGGCGGAGAAGTATCGCAAGATGAAGCCCATTTTCATCGGCGCCGTCGCGGCGATGACGCTGATCCTGCTAGGCTTCGGTGAACTGGCAAGCGACCGGGTCACGTTACTTACCCTACTTTGGGGCTTTTTCGTCGTCTTCAATCTATTGGAGGCGACACTGCCGTCGATGATCAGCAAATTGGCGCCGGCAGGTGCCAAGGGGACGGCCATGGGCGTCTACTCGACCAGCCAGTTCCTGGGAGCTTTTCTCGGCGGCACACTGGGCGGGGCGCTATCGCAGGGCTTTGGCGTTCAGAGCGTGTTTCTGGGAGCGGCTGTCGTGGGGGCGATCTGGCTGGCCGTGGTCTGGAAAATGCCCGCGCCACGTCACCTTTCGAGCGAGATCATCGCACTCGACAAGCAATCCATGGACATGCTCGATACACTACTCGACCGTTTTGCCTCGGTGACCGGCGTCGAGGACGTCATGGTGGTACCCGAAGAGCAGGTCGCCTATCTCAAGGTCGACCGTCAGCGTCTGGATGTCGAGATGCTGGCCAGTATCGCAGGTAAACAATGGCAACGAACCGACGCATGAGCGCGTCGCAACGCAGGAATGCGAGGAGACAACGATGGCCAGAGGTGTAAACAAAGTCATCCTGATCGGCAACCTGGGACAGGATCCGGAAGTCCGCTTTCTGCCTTCGGGGAATCCGGTGTGCAACCTGCGCATCGCCACGACCGATAGCTGGACCGACCGTCAGAGCGGCCAGCGCCAGGAACGCACGGAATGGCACACCGTGGTGCTGTTCAACAAGCTGGCGGAAATCGCCCAGCAGTACGTGAAGAAAGGGTCGCGTATCTATATCGAAGGCCGGCTGCAGACCCGTAAATGGCAGGGGCAGGACGGTCAGGATCGCTATTCGACCGAAATCGTCGGCAACGACATGCAGATGCTGGATTCCCGAGGCGGCGGCGGTGACTATGCGCAGCCCCAGGGGCAGTACGGCGGCGCGCCGCAGGATAGTTACGGTCAGCAGGCGCAGCAGGGCAACTATGGCGGCAATCCGCAGCCACAGCAGCGCCCGCCGCAGTCAGGGCAGCCGCAACAGCGTCCACCGCAGCAGGGGCAGCCGGCGCCACAGCCCAACCAGAACCCCAACTACGGCGCTCCCAATCCGGGCAGCTTCGACGATTTCGACGACGAAATCCCGTTCTGACGGACATTCCAGCCAGATGTGGCGGACAATTGCCGTCCGTCATCAACGCCCCGCCAAGCGGGGCGTTTCCGTTTTTGTCGGAAGGGCGGCCGCCTCCCTGGATTCGCAGGCAGCTCTTCCGGGTTTCGTGGTCGGCCGGCCTCGACGCCAGCCCCGGGGGACCCTAGAATACCGATCGCTATCGATAGTCATCTAACGATTTGCCTGTGTTCTCCATTCCATACCGCGACGGTTCCATGCCGTAAGGTTCCATGCCGTAAGGTTCCATGCCGTAAGGTTCCATGCCGTGATGTCATCCCGCCGCGACAGGCGTGCTGTTTCACGTCGTTCCCTATACCAAGAGTGTCGTCATGCCACAACGCATTCCAGATGAAGCTCGTCTTCCCGAGTTGACGCTGCGAGGCATCATTCTCGGTGCCATCATTACGCTGTTGTTTACTGCATCGAACGTCTATCTCGGCCTCAAGGTCGGGCTGACATTTGCCTCGGCGATTCCTGCTGCGGTGATCTCGATGGCGGTGTTGCGACGTGTGGCCGGTGCCAACAAGCTCGAGAACAACATGGTCCAGACCCAGGCCTCCGCGGCGGGAACGCTGTCGGCGATCATCTTCGTATTGCCGGGCCTGCTGATGATCGGCTACTGGCAAGGGTTTCCGTTCTGGCAAACCACGGCGATCTGCGCCATCGGCGGCATCCTCGGGGTGCTCTACACGATTCCGCTGCGCCGGGTGATGGTGGTGCAGAGTGATCTTCCCTATCCCGAAGGCATCGCCGCGGCCGAGATCCTCGAAGTCGGTAGCCGCGATTCGCGGCCTCAAAAGGCGGAGCGTAGCGCCGAAGATGGCGATCACCATGACGTCGTGGACGATGAGGGGCCGGGAGCTCGAGACATCCTGCTGGGTGGCATCGTTGCGGCAGTGTTTTCGATCGCCAGTGGCGGACTGCGGATATTGGCGGACAGCGTCAGCGTCTGGTTCTCGGCCGGACGCGCGGCATTTCAGCTCTCTACCGGATTTTCGCTGGCGCTGGTCGGTGCAGGCTATCTGGTCGGGATCGTGGGTGGCGTGGCGATACTGATCGGTACGCTGATCGCCTGGGGCGTCGCGGTGCCCTGGCTGACCAGTATCACCCCACCGGAAGCCGGGCAGTCGTTGGCCGATGCCGGTATGGCGCTATGGTCGGACAAGGTGCGTTTCATCGGCGCCGGCACCATCGGCATCGCGGCGGTGTGGACCCTGGCAACGCTGTTCAAGCCAATGGTGATCGGCATTCGTACGTCGTTCGGGGCGATGCGAGGGGATCATGGTGACTTCAGCGAACAGCCGCGCACCGAACGTGACCTGCCGGCGGCGATCATCATGCCACTCACCGGCTTGCTATTACTGCTGCTGACCGCGGTATTCGCGATCTTTCTGCATGATGCGGCACCGGAGTTGGCCGACGGTGCGTTCTGGACGCTGACGCTGGGCAGTGTGCTGTTCGCCGGCGTGTTCGGCTTTCTGATCGCGGCAGCCTGCGGTTACATGGCGGGTCTGGTGGGCTCTTCGAGCAGTCCGATTTCAGGGATCGGCATCGTGGCGGTGATTCTGGTATCGCTGCTGCTGCTCGGTTTTACCGCTGTCAGCGACGCCTTCGATGCGCTGGATCCCGAGGTCGCGCGAATGCTGCCTACCGCGTTGGCACTGTTCGTGACCTCCGTCATTCTTGCCGTGGCCGCAATCTCCAACGACAACCTGCAGGATCTCAAGACGGGATATCTGGTCGGTGCCACCCCCTGGCGGCAGCAGGCGGCACTGATCATCGGCTGCCTGGTGGGCGCGGCGGTGATTCCGCCAGTGCTGTCGCTGCTCTACAACGCCTATGGATTCGTGGGGGCAATGCCGAAAGACGGCATGGATCCGTCCCAGGCGCTGGCAGCGCCGCAGGCATCGCTGATGACCGCCATCGTGCGCGGGGTGTTCTCCCACGATCTGGAGTGGACGATGATCCTCATCGGTCTGGCCATCGGTGTCGTGCTGATCGCCGTCGACGAGTGGCTGCGCAAGCGTGGTGGGATAGCGCGATTGCCGGTACTGGCCGTGGGCATCGGCATCTATCTGCCGCCGAGCGTCAACATGCCGCTGGTGATCGGTGCTGTTCTCGCCTGGGCGATAGATCGCCGTCTGCGCGCCCGTGCACTGGCACGCGGCGAAGACATCGAGCGCGCCTCGGCGCGGCCTCGCCAGCGCGGCGTGTTGCTCGCCTCCGGCATGATCGTCGGCGAGAGCCTGGTGGGCGTGCTGATGGCCGGTATCATTGGGTTGAGTGGAGTACCGGCACCGTTGGCGCTGGTCGGCGACGGCTTCGCCGACACCGCCCGATGGCTGGGGCTGATTGTGTTCGTTGCCGTGTGCTTCGGCTTCTACCGGCGGGTGCTGGCGAAACCGAGCGTGGCGTGACGGCCGGCTCAGAGCGTCGAGTCGTTGGGCATGACCACAGGCGTGGTCGCGAGGCCGCCGATCTCGACATCGACCTCGAACAGCGCACCGGCCAGTGGTTCGTCGTCGCATCCTGTGGCTGCCGAAGTGACGAAGAGACGATCCAGCGCATCGCCGCCGAAGATGCAGGAGGTAGGGCGGGAAACCGGGAGCGTGACTTCGCGATCGAGCGAGCCATCGGCGTGATAACGGGCAATGCGGCCGCCATCCCACAGGGCGATCCATAACCCGCCTTCGCGATCGCAGGTCATGCCATCCGGATAGCCGGCGCCCTCCGGCAGGCGAATATGCTCGCGGCGGTTCGACAGCTCGCCGTCTTCGTCGAGATCGAAGGCGAAGACGATCTGGCGCGCACTGTCGTTGTGATAAAGTGTGCGACCGTCGGGGCTGATGGCGGGTCCGTTGGTCACGTGGTATTCGCTGTCCATCTCGACCAGCCCGCGGCTATCGAGGCGGAACAGGAAGCCGTGAATCTCGGCTTCGGCATTATCCATGGAGCCGAACCACAGCCGGCCGTGGGCATCGCTGTTGGCATCATTGAGGCGATCGCCGTCCGGCAGCCATTTGATGGGTGTGAGTCTCTTGCCGATACGAGGGCCATCGGCATTGAGGTCGAGTTCAGCCACGCCGGAATGCAAGCCGGCAACGAAGCCGCCGTCCTCGCGGGGCAGCAGCCAGCAGCAGGCTTCTTCGAGATCCCAGCTCTGGCGCTCGCCATTGTCGGGATGGTAGGCATGCAGCCTGGCTTGCCGGATGTCGACGAACAGCAGAGCCTGAAGGCTATCGGACCAGATGGGGCCTTCGCCGAGTTCGGCGCCGACCTCCCATGCCACAGTGACGTCCTTGTTCATGATGACCCTCCATGGACTAGCGAAGTGTACCGGTATCGATGTCCGTCAATATCAATGTCTGTCACTATCGATACCCTGATTATCAGTGCTTCCGTTGTCGCGGCTGTCATTATCATAGTGCCGGTACCGACAATGGAAATATGATTCTCCCAATGAGTAAGGATTCCAAAGCGATGATACGTGTCGAGGTGCCATCGTGAAGTGTCTGGTGTTGCAAGCAGAGCACTGTCTGAGTCTGGCGCTGCGCGATGTGGCTGTGCAGCGTAGCGACATCGAATATTTGCCGGCACCGGAGCTGGTGGATGCCGATGTGCTGGCCACGATCGGTCCGGATGCCGTGATCGTTCCGCCGCTGGCGGATCCTGGTCGCTGCGAACCGGCGGTGGTCTATGCCCACGCCAGTCAGGTCGAAGCGCTGCTCGAAGCGTGCCAGGCTCGCCGGATTCCGCTGATCTGGTGCGTCTCGGACACGCTCTACGAGGATGGGGCGGAAGGCCCGATCGACGAGGACGTTCTGCCACGGCCGCGGGATGAGGCGTTGCGCCGACTGATCTCGGTCGGCGAGCACGTGCGCCGTCATCCCCAGCATCTGATCCTGCGCCTGGGGCCGCTGTTCGGGCTCGAAGGCGAAGGGGCCTGGTTGAGCGAACTGATCGAATCGCTGATGCGCGGCGAGTCGGTGCGTGCGGCCCAGGATCTGGTGCTCTGCCCGACATCGGTGACAGCCGTCGCGCGCGCGCTGACGGGCGTGCTGCTGCAGCTCGATAGCGGTGCCGGCGCCTGGGGCACCTATCATCTCTGCGGCACGGAACCCGTCAGCGTGTTCACTTTCTGCTCTGTGGTCCGGACGCAGCTGGCGACACGCCTCGAAGGCGTCGGGGCCTCACCGGCGCCGGGTGAGTTGCTGGCGCTCAATCAACACCACGACACGCCGCTGCGACGCGTGCTCAACTGTCGTCGGCTGCTCGATTTCTTCGGTATTCATCAGAAGTCCTGGCGGGTGGAGCTGGGGCTGATGCTGGATGCCTGGTGCCAGCAGCACTATCCCGATCGTGATGAGGCCGAAAACGGCAGCCGAGACAGTCGCAAAAGGGAAACGTCCCGCGCATGAAAGCCTTTCGTAGTGTGATCTTCTATATCGGTTATTTCCTGGCGATCCTCGTCTCCGGCCTGCTGATGTTGCCCATCGGTTTCGCCCTGCCGACCCGCTCGCGGTTCCGTCTGTTCAATTGGCATAACCGTTTCATCATCAGATGGCTCTCCTTGACCTGCGGCATTCGCTACCACATTCGTGGCCGTGAGCGGGTTCCCGAGGGGCCCTGCGTGGTACTGGCCAATCATCAGAGCGAATGGGAAACGGTTTATCTGCAGCTGCTCAAGACACCGATCTGCACCGTGCTCAAGAAGGAACTGCTCGAGATTCCGCTATTCGGCTGGGGGGTGCGTCTACTGCGGCCGATCCCGCTGGATCGCTCGAAGCCGTCGGCCGCCATGCGCCAGGTGCTTTCTCATGGCAAGCAGCGTCTGGAAGAAGGGTTGTCGGTACTGATCTTCCCCGAAGGGACGCGCGTACCGCCGGGACAGCGACGTCGCTTCAACAAGAGCGGTGCGGTGATCGCGTGTCGTACCGGCGTTCCGGTGCTGCCCGTCGCTCACAATGCCGGCGAGCGCTGGGGCCGTCATTGGGTCAAGCAGCCTGGCGTGCTCAATGTGGTCGTGGGCGAGCCGATCGAGACTGTCGGCCGCAGCCCCGAAGAGGTGATGGCGGAGCTGGAAGCCTGGATCGAGCGCACCCTCGACGAGATATCCGAAGTGCCACGTCCACCGCTGCCGGAGAAAGCACCGCCAACGGAGCTGCCGTCCTGACCCGATTCGCTGGGATGGATGGAAAGCGAGCCAAAAAAAGGCGCCCCGCGGGGCGCCTTTTGCATTGGCGACGATGACGCCAGCGATCAGCTTTCGAAGCGATCCAGTACCAGACAGGCGTTGGTGCCACCGAAGCCGAAGCTGTTGGACAGCACGCGCTTGACGTCGACATCGTCACGACGCTGGCGAACGATGTCGAAACCGTTGGCCTGCTCGTCGAGCGTATCGATGTTGGCCGATGCGCAGATGAACCGGTTCTGCATCATCAGCAGCGAGTAGATCGCTTCCTGTACGCCGGTCGCGCCCAGCGAGTGGCCCGTCAGCGACTTGGTCGAGCTCATTGCCGGCGTGGTGTCGCCGAATACCTCACGGATGGCCTTGAGTTCGGCCACGTCGCCTACCGGCGTCGAGGTGCCGTGGGTATTGATGTAGTCGACCTTGCCTTCCAGTCCTGCGAGCGCCTGGCGCATGCAGCGTGCCGCGCCTTCGCCGGAAGGGGCGACCATGTCGTGCCCGTCGGACGTCGCGCCGTAGCCCGTGATCTCGGCGTAGATCTTGGCGCCGCGAGCCTTGGCGTGTTCGAGCTCTTCGATCACCAGCATGCCGCCGCCACCGGCGATGATGAAGCCGTCACGATCCACGTCGTAGGGGCGCGAAGCCTTCTCCGGCGTGTCGTTGTAGTGAGTGGTCAGCGCGCCCATGGCGTCGAACAGGCAGGACAGCGTCCAGTGCTCTTCCTCGCCGCCACCGGCGAAGACCACGTCCTGCTTGCCCATCTGGATCTGTTCCACGGCACTGCCGATGCAGTGGGCCGAGGTGGCGCAGGCAGAGGAGATCGAGTAGTTGACGCCCTTGATCTTGAACGGCGTCGACAGGCAGGCCGAGACCGTGCTGCCCATGGTACGGGTCACGCGGTACGGGCCGACACGGCGCAGGCCTTTTTCCCGCATCACGTCGGCGGCTTCGACCTGATTGGCGCTGGAGGCACCGCCGGAGCCTGCGATCAGGCCGGTACGCGGGTTGGAAATGTCGCTGGCCTCGAGCCCGGCATCGTCGACCGCCTGCTGCATGGCGATATAGGCGTAGGCGGCTGCATCGCCCATGAAGCGCAATTGCTTGCGATCGACCAGAGATTCGATGTCGATATCGACGACACCGGCAACCTGGCTGCGAAAGCCAAGTTCGGCATATTCCGGCTTGAAGCGAATGCCGGAGCGCCCCTGGCGCAGAGAGTCGAGCACCTGTTGGGCGTCGTTGCCCAGGCAGGAAACGATGCCCAGGCCGGTGACTACCACTCGTTTCATGGAAGCCTCCCGCTCAGAATTTCTCAGTATTGGTGAACAGGCCGACACGCAAGTCCTTGGCCTCGTAGATGGCCTGACCGTCGACCGACAGCGTGCCATCGGCGATGCCCAGCACCAGGCGCCGGGTGATCACACGCTTGATCTCGATATGGTACGTAACCTGGCCCGCGCTCGGCAGGATCTGCCCGGAGAACTTGACCTCGCCACAGCCCAGGGCGCGGCCGCGGCCGGGGTTGCCCAGCCAGCCGAGGTGGAAGCCGACCAGCTGCCACATGGCATCCAGGCCGAGGCAGCCGGGCATCACCGGGTCGCCAGGAAAATGACACTGGAAGAACCACAGGTCCGGATGGATATCCAGCTCGGCGATGATTTCGCCCTTCTGGTATTTGCCGCCTTCCTCGTTGATCTGCGTGATGCGGTCGAGCATCAGCATGTTGGGAGCGGGCAGTTGGGCGTTACCGGGGCCGAACAGTTCCCCCCGGCTGCATTTCAGCAGATCGTCTTGGCTGAAAGAGTGCTGTCTGGTCACTGGATCGTTCCGAGAATCGAAAATAGAGTTTGCCTCGTCGTCTGCAAGGCGCGGCCAGTCTAATGGCTGCGCGCGCTGATTGCACGCCAGCCAAAGCCTAGTCTTGTGCTACCTATGGCGCAATGATCGGAGTGAAGCTTGCCCTGGCGAATGCCCCCGGGGCATGATGCGGGCGGAAATGGGAGGCTCTGCAATAGCCGCCAGTCAAACGATGACGACGACAAACGACAATCTATGTGGCCTTTCTTTACGCTGAATCGACCGCTGGTCTGGTTGGCCCTGGCGGCTCTGGCTGCCGCCAGCGTGCTGCCCATACTGGGGCTGAGGCTGGCAGCGCTGGCGGTAGTGATCATCGGCATGCTCGATGGCTGGCGCCAGATCCGGCTCGAACATCAACGTCGCCGCCTCAGCGAGCACGCTCTCGAGCTTTCACAGGATGGCGTGATCATTACCAATACTGCCAATCGTATCGTGGCCGTCAATCCCGCCTTCACTCAGATCACCGGCTACACGCTGGAGGAAATCCGGGGCCATGATCCCTCCGTACTGTCGTCGGGGCGTCACGACAAGGCGTTCTACGACCTCTACTGGAAAACGCTGAAAAGCACTGGCCGCTGGGAAGGCGAAGTCTGGAACCAGCGCAAGTACGGCGACCAGTTCCCCGAATGGCTGCGGGTTCAGGCCTTTCAGGATCACAAGGGCCGGGTTTCCCATTATGTGGGGCTGTTCACCGATATCAGCCGGCACAAGGCACGAGAGCAGGATCTGAGTCGTATCGGGTTCGAGGATCCGCTGACCGGCTTGCCCAATCGGCGACGTCTGCACGACCTGCTGGCGTCTCGCTTGCAGCATCTGCGCGCCGGAGAAGGGCTGGACCTGGCGCTGATCGATATCGATGCCTTCAAGGCGATCAACGATAACCTGGGCGTCGAGAACGGAGACCGCCTGCTGTCACGCTTTGGCCAGCGCCTGGCCGATCACATCGTCGGTGGTGTCGTCGGACGGCTGGGCGGTGACGAATTCATGGTCATCCGCACCACGACATTCGACGACCATGAGCAATGGGTCGCGAGCCTGCGCGAGCAGCTGAGCGAGCCGTTCGAGATCGAGGAGAAGCCGCTGCATCTGGGGTTGACCATCGGCAGCTGCCGGGCGCCGGAAGATGGCACCGACCCCAACGTGCTGTTCCAGCGGCTCGAATCCGCGCTTTACAGCGCCAAACGCCACGGCAGCAATCATGATCGACGCTTTCGTCCTTCCCTGGAAGTCGAAACCGACCGCCATCTGACCATTCTCAACGAACTACGCCAGGCACTGGCCCATGGATCGCAGCTGGAAATCCATTACCAGACTCAGCACCGGCTGGACGATGGCAAAATGGTGGGGATGGAAGCATTGCTGCGCTGGCATCACCCCGAGCATGGCCTGATCCTGCCGAGCGAGTTCATTCCGCTGGCGGAACGCTATGGCCTGATGCCGGCGCTGGGAGGCTGGGTCATCGACCAGGCCGTGGCGCAACTGGCCACCTGGCGAGGGCTGGGGCTGGAAGTGGTGCCCATCTGGGTCAATCTCTCGGCGCTGCAACTGATCCAGGGCGATCTGGAGTCCCATCTGATCTCGACCCTGGCACAGTATCGAGTGCCGGCCCAACTGCTCGGCCTGGAGTTGACCGAATCGGTCTTGATCGACGAGCGTGCCGGCGATATCTCGTCACGTCTGGAGGCGCTGCGGCAGGAAGGTCTGCAGATCGCGATCGACGATTTCGGCACGGGCTATTCGTCGATGGCTTATCTCAAGCGTCTGCCGATCGACAAACTGAAACTGGATCGGGAGTTCATCCGGGCGTTGCCCCACGATCATGCCGACGCCGCGATCACCTCGGCGGTACTGGCAATGGCGCAGGGGTTGCACATGGATGTGATTGCCGAAGGCGTGGAAACCGCCGAGCAGCGGGACTTCCTGCTGGCCAGAGGATGCCGCCACGTACAGGGTTATCTCTATGCTCGGCCCCAGCCGGCCGACGAAGTGGAAAGTCGGCTGCGCGAGGCGGTGGCAAGCGCCCAGACCTGAAGCTGCCGCTCGCGTCGTGCCGCGAAAGCGTGCATGTCTTGCCCTCTTCGGCAAGGCGTCGACCGCGTGGTGGACTCCTGTGGGCATGAGCGAGACCGGCATCAACCCAGATTCTTGAATGCCTCCAGGGCCCGCGCTCTGGCGCGTCCATGGTCGACGATCGCTGGCGGATAGCCCGTTTGACGGCGCTGCTCCGCATTGGGCTGATGGCAGGATTTGGCCGGCAGGCCGGCGAGCTCCGGCAGCCAGCGGGCGATGAATTCGGCATCCGGGTCGAAACGCCGGGACTGGGTGGTCGGGTTGAATATCCGGAAGTAGGGGGCGGCATCGGTGCCGGTCGAGGCTGCCCACTGCCAGCCGCCGTTGTTCGACGCGAAATCGCCATCCACCAGATGCTGCATGAAGAAGGCTTCGCCGCGGCGCCAGTCGAGCAGCAGATGCTTGCTCAGGAACATGGCCGTCACCATGCGTAGCCGGTTGTGCATCCAGCCGGTCGCGACCAACTGGCGCATGGCGGCGTCGACGAGCGGGAATCCGGTGCGTCCTTCGCACCACGCGTCGAAATCCTTGTCGCTGTGGCGCCAGCTCAACCTGTCGGTTGCGAGCTTGAACGGGCGATGGCGACAGACGCGGGGAAAGCCGACGGCAATGTGCTGGTAGAACTCGCGCCAGATCAGCTCGTTGACCCAGCTCGTCAGACCGGCGTCGCCATCGCCGAGATGGCCGCCATTGTTGGCCATCACGGCCTGCAGGCACTGTCTGTGGGAAATCATCCCGGCCGAAAGGTAGGCGGAGAGTTCGCTGGTGCCGGCGATGGCCGGGAAGTCGCGATCATCCTTGTAACGGCGCGCCCGCCGTTGCAGGAAGCGGGACAGTCGGTCGGCGGCGGCCTCCTGACCTGCCGGCCAGGACGAATCCTCTGTGCTGGCGGAGCCGGAGAAGACCACGGCGGAGCGGTCCCGCTCGGGTAGCTCGGGAATCGGGTCGCTGGAAATCTCCAGCCGGGCCTGGCGTGGAGGCGTCTCACGCAACGCCAGCTGGTCTGCGCCGACGCGCTGATGCCAGGCCTTGGCAAACGGGGTGAAGACCTTGTAGTACTCGCCCTGGCCCGTCAGCAACTCGCCCGGCTCGAAGGCAATGGCATCGGTGTAGGCATGAGCCGCGAGCCCCACGCGGGCGAACGCCTCGGAGACCCTGGCGTCACGCTCCCGCTCATCCAGCGGGTACTCCCGGTTGAAATGCAGCGCTTGCGCCTCATAACGCCTGGCCGCCTCCAGCAGTGTCTCGGGCGCCGCGCCAAAGTCATCGATATCGCGGTAGAGCAGCGGGATACCGATTTCGGCCAGCGCCTCCTGCAGTGCGATGACGCCACGATGCAGAAACGAGATCTTGTTGGCGCCATGATCGTGGCTGCACCACTGGTGACGGCAGGCGAGATAGATGCCGATCACCGGACCCTTGCTGGCGGCTGCGCTCAATGCGGAGTGGTCGAGCGTTCTCAGATCGTTGCGAAACCAGACGAGTTGCGTGGGCGACATAGACACGTCCCTGTTACCGATGACTGGGCGACGCGTCCCTGCGTCGCGGGCTATTCACCCTGTTGCGCTGTCCGGCGGGCCTGACGCTCGCGCCGTGCATCCCTATCCAGGCCGGTCCGGCCATGTCCAAGACCGGTCAACCATGTTCAAGACCGGTCAGCCGTGGTCAAGACCGGTCAACCGTGGTCAAGACCGGTTCAACTGCCGGCTTCGATCGTCGCCCGCATTCGGCTCAACGCCTGGCTCATGTCCTCTCCCAGCACGGCGACCGAGGTGTTCTCGAAATCGCTGGCCCGGATACGGGCGACGGGCCCGACCAGGCATACCGGTGCCTGGGACTGTTCGGCAAGCCGCGGCAACTGGCGGCGAATGACATCGCTGCGCTCGGCGTGACTGCTGGCGAGCAGCAGCGCTTTGGCGCCGAGACGCTCGACGGCCAGCGGAAACTCGCTCAACGGCAGGTCGCCATCGATCAGCTGGACGCGATAGCCCGCGGCGGAAGCGGCCAGGCCCATCAACAGTGCCCAGAAACCGCTGCTGTCGTCCGGCAAGCGAGCGATCAATATCTCGCCCGCATTGCTCAACTGGTTGGCGTGGTAGATCCGGGTGCCGATCCGCGTACGCAGGAAGGTCTCCAGCACCCGGCGTTGGAGCGTGGCGCCGAACTGGTCGCCCCAGCGTTCTTCCAGCTGCGAGATGACGGGCTGCCAGAGCTCCGCGATACACAGGCTGACCGGATACAGCGACAGGCTCTGGTTGAACAGCATTTCCAGCCGGCCCGTGTCGAGAGACTCCACGGCATGGATCAGGTGCTGGCGCTGGCTGGCCCAGTCTCCCATCTGGGGTGCTGGCGTCTCGACCACTTCCGGCTGATCCAGAAGTTTCCGCACCTGACTGACCGGGACGCCCCGGTTGAGCCACTGCAGAATGCGCTCGACGCGCTCGATGTCGTCACGGCCGTAGAGCCGATGCCCCTTTGGCGTGCGCTGGGGGCGGATCAGGCCGTAGCGGCGCTCCCAGGCGCGCAGTGTGACGGAGTTGACTCCAGTGAGTCGCGATACTTCACGAATCGGGTAGAGCGGCGCGGCACTGGAATCCATTGCCTTGTAAGTCATGCAAGTCCTCCTGCGAGGTCTCTGCGTGCGCCGTCTCGTCGAATGGGGTAGTTCATGTCAATGTTGCGAGTCATCGCTACGAGCTTCGAAAGTGTCAGGGCATCGGTTGTGGCATTTGGTGCGGTTCGCACCGGTGTAACCTGCAAATAGTGCCCTGATGCCTTGTCGACGTCACCTCGGTTCGGCAACGATCGCTGGAAAGCGATGACTTCGACGAGTCGTGACGAGATACGTATTGCCATCTCGATGGTTCAAGGATGGGCGAATATATTGTACGTTTCAAGCGCCTTGTACAATATTTATGTAATACACAGTTCATGTAATACGAAATTCATGTAATACGCAATTCATCCAATATCTGGATAGCCTTGCTGAGCCTGGGCCTGCGATTCGACGATACTGGCGAGAGCGTCGACGAAAGCCGGGTGCTGGCCGACGGGATCCAGCAGGTGCAGCGAAACCGGATGTTGCCGAGCGATCTCCTCGAGCTGGCCGGGAACGTCTTCCCGCAGGTGCCGGCCCGCCGCGAAGAACAGCGGCAGGATCTCTATCCGCGAGATGCCTTGCGCTGTCAGTTCGGCCACCCGGGGCTCGAGTGAAGGCTCGCTCAACTCCGTGAAAGCGAGAACAACGGGCTTGCCGACGCTAGGCTGCAGGTTCTGCTCCAGCGTTTCGAACGGGGCACGCCAGCGAGCATCGCTGGAACCGTGGTGGGCCAGCAGAATCATGGCGGACTGTGTCATGCTGCTCCCTGAAAAGGGGTTGAATGCCGGGGGCGAAGTCGAGTTGTCACGCGACCATGGAAAGGACGCGCTGGGACGGCTCGCCGTCGGATGGCCAGACTCAACGCATTGTACAATATCCGTATAACTTGGAGCATCCATCATGCGTCTATTGATCACGGGCGGTACGGGATTCGTCGGACGTCGACTGGTCAAGCGGGCTCTGGCGGCCGGCCACGACGTCATGGTGATCTCTCGCGACCCGGAACGGGCTCGCCGGCAGTTGCCGCAGAGCGTGCGCATCGGTGACGATGCCATGGATTTTGCATCGTCTCTACCGGAGGCCATCGTCAATCTGGCCGGAGAACCGATTGCCGACCGTCGCTGGAGCGACCCGCAGAAGACCCGGCTGGTCGAATCGCGCCGCCACGCGACACGCGACGTCGTCGCGCTATGCGAGGAGCTGGCGCGGCGGGAACAGCCGCCGGAAGTGCTCGTCTCCGGCTCGGCCATGGGCTACTACGGCGATCAGGGCGATCGTGACGTGACCGAGGAGACGCCACCCCACGACGAATTCGCCCACCGCCTGTGCCAGGCCTGGGAGGCGGAGGCGCTCAAGGCCGAAGCTTTCGGGGTAAGGGTGGCCTGTCTGCGTACCGGGCTGGTGCTGGATGCCGGCGGCGGCACCCTGGCCAAGATGATGCCGGCGTTCAAGCTGGGGCTGGGCGGTCGCCTGGGGGATGGGCGCCAGTACATGCCGTGGATTCATCGGGAGGATCTGGTCGCCATGATCGAGTTTCTGCTCGAGAAAACCATGCTCAGCGGCCCGTTCAACGGCTCCGCGCCGCAACCGGTGACCAATGCCGAGTTCACCAGGGCGCTGGGACGACACCTGCATCGGCCGGCGGCGCTGTTCGTGCCCGCGCCGCTGCTGAAACTCGGACTGGGGGAGATGTCGCGCCTGCTTCTGACCGGCGCTTGCATGCGTCCCAGGCGCTTCCAGGAGGCCGGCTTCACCTTTCGCTATCCGACGCTGGACGACGCCCTGGCGGCAATCGTGTCGCATTGAGAGCGCCCGCGGCTTGCCGCGGACGCGGATCCTCGATGCGCTGGCGAACTAGCGTGCATCCTTGTCGACGGTGACGATCACGCGCACCGCGTCGAGGCGCAGCGACGCGCTTTCGATGGCGGTATCGAGGGCGCGGCGTTCGTCTTTCAGGGCCTGCAGCTCGTCGTCGCGAATAGCGCCGTTGTGCTGGGCAAGGGCCTTGAGACGCGACAGCTCCAGATCGAGCGTCTCCCGCATCTCCTGCTGAGCGCGTTCGACCAGCGACGGCAATTCGCGCTGGGCCTCCTGCTCGCCCTTCTTCAGCAGCTCGCGCAACGCGTCATGCCGGGATTTCAGCAGCTCGCGCGCGACGCCTTTCTTGACTCGCTGCAGGTTGCGGGAGAGCCCGCTGAAGGTGACCTTGTCCGACAGGTTGGCGCCGCTCTCGTCGAGCAGCACGCGAATGCCGGTATCCGGCAGGAAGCGGCCCAGTTGCAGCCGCTTGGGCGCCGGGCAGTGCGTGCGGAAGATCAGCTCCAGCATCAGCCGGCCGCCGGGAATGTTGGGATGCTTGAGCAGGGCGAGGGCGGTGTTGCCCAGGCTGGAGTCGAGAATGCGCTCCATCACCGTGGTCACCAGCGGATGCTCCCAGGAGAGACGCTGGATATCGTCACGCGCCAGCGCCTGGGTGCGCGAGTAGGTCACGGTGAACCCCTCGTCGCCCTGGGCCAGCCCCGGCAGGCTGTCGATCATGTGCGAGCCGGGCGTGAGATGCATCTGACCGTTGCCGAGATCCCGGCTATCGACGCCGAAGATGTCCAGCGCCTGATCGACGTAGCGGGGCAGGGCGCTGTCGTTGTCCTGCTCCACGATCGCGCTGATCACGGCATCCGCCCGCTCGGGGCGGCAGGCGTTCCACTCCAGCAGACGATTGCGGCCCGCTTCGCGCTCGGCCAGACGAGCGTCGTTGAAGGTGCGGGTCTCTGCGATCAGCGAATCAAGGCCGCTGTTTTCATCGAGAGAGTCGTCATCGAGAGAGCCGTCATCGCGATAGTCGTCATCGAGACTTTCACGCAGCGCATCGCCGAAAGCCTCGAGGACGTCGCCGCCCGCCGCGTGCGGTGCCTCGAACGCGGCGAGGCCATCGTGATACCAGCGCAGCAGCGTCGCGGTGGGGCTTTTCTCGATCACCGGCACGTGGATATCGATCGGGTGCAGCTGGCCGATACGATCGAGTCGCCCGATGCGCTGCTCGAGCAGATCGGGGTGCCAGGGCAGATCGAACATCACCAGATGATGACAGAACTGGAAGTTGCGCCCTTCGGAGCCGATTTCCGAGCAGATCAGTACCTGGCAGCCGCCATCGTCATCGGCAAAGGCGGCAGCTGCACGGTCGCGTTCGACCAGGCTCATCTCTTCGTGGAAGACCGGCGCCTGGATACCGGCGCGCACGCGCAGCGCCTCGGCCAGGTCCACGGCGGTCTGGCGCCAGTGGGCGATCACCAGCACCTTCTGCTGGTTGCCCAGTGCCTCGAGCTGGCCCATCAACCACTCGACGCGGGGATCGAAACGCCACCAGGGCGTGTCATGCTGGATCGCGGCATCGTGCAGGGCGCGATAGGCCGCCTCGGGATAGAGGCGGGCGTCGTGCGTGCTCAGGTCCGCGGCGGTCAGGCGGGCGGCGAAGTGATCGTTGCCCTGTCTGAGCTCCTCGAACTGATCCTGGTAGGCCGTCGGCATCGCCAGCGAGGCAACGTGCAGGTGGCGCTCGGGAAAGCCGCCGACATGACGGCGGCTGTTGCGGAACATGACCCGGCCGGTGCCGTGGCGATCCAGCAGCTGTTCGCGCAGCTGGCGGCGGGCGCTGTCGCGCTGGGCCTCGTCGCTTTCGGCGTCTAGCAGGGTGTCGAGCAGCGCGCGGCTGTCGCCGTCATCGATGATGGCGCCGAGACGGTCGCGTTCGGCGGCATCGCCCGGCAGCCGCTCGAGTGCTTCGATCGCTTCGGCCACGGCGGTATAGCTGGCTTCTTCTTCCCGGAAGCGTTCGAGATCGTGATAGCGGTCGGGGTCGAGCAGGCGCAGCCGGGCGAAGTGGCTCTCCAGACCCATCTGCTCCGGTGTCGCGGTCAGCAGCAGGAGACCGGCGATATGCTTCGACAGGCGTTCGATGCAGGCATAACCCGGGCCTTCTGCCTGTGGCGTCCAGTCGAGATGGTGCGCCTCGTCGACGATCAGCAGATCCCACTCGGCGCTCTCGGCCTGACGCTGACGATGCGGGTTGGCGAACAGCCACTCCTGGCTGGCCAGGATGCACTGGCCGCTGTCGAAGGGGTTGTCCTCGTCGAACGCTTCGCTCTGGGCTTCGTCCAGCAGCGTGACCGAGAGCGAGAAACGGCGCAGCAATTCGATCAGCCATTGGTGGGTCAGGCTGGCTGGCACCAGAATCAGCGCCCGGCTGGCGCGCCCGGTCAGCAGCAGGCGATGCAGGATCAGCCCGGCCTCGATGGTCTTGCCCAGGCCGACTTCGTCGGCCAGCAGAACGCGCGGGGCATGGCGCCGGGAGACTTCGTCGGCGATATAGAGCTGGTGCGGAATCAGATCGATGCGCGGCCCGGCCAGGCCCAGTGCGGGGCTACGGGCGATGCGCTGGTGGTGATGCAGCGAGCGATAGCGCAACTGGAACCAGTCGTTGCGGTCGACCTGGCCGGTCAGCAGACGATCCTGTGCCTGATGGAAGCGCATGTTGTCGGAGAGCCTGGCTTCGCTGAGCGACACGGATTCGCCGTCATCGGTCTGGCCGTGGTAGATCACGCAGCCATCGCGTTCTTCGATACGCTCGACGGTCAACTGGTCGCCGTCGGCGGTGTCGATGCGATCACCGGGGCCGAACACCACGCGGGTCAGCGGTGCCTGACGGGCGCTGTAGGTACGGGTTTCCTGACTGGCGGTGAACAGCACGGTGACGCTGCGTGCATCGACGGTGAGAATGGTGCCGAGTCCAAGCTCGGTTTCGCCGTCGCTGATCCAACGCTGGCCGGGAGAGAAGTCGCTCATGGTGCCTCGGTCGTGTGTACGCTGCGGGAACGGATCGAATGGGCGACGCATTCTAGCGTAAACCGCGTGCGGCCTTAAGCACTGAACGGTTCGGCGTGTTCCGGCATTGGCGTTACACTGCCTCGGCGTGGGTCCGGGCGTCGCGGACTCGGATACGGGCGCGAAGCACCTTACGAGGAGAGATTATGGCGGGGGCAGGGCCAAGAGACGGTCTGCGTCGGATCGCGATCGCCAGCCAGGCGATCGGATTCATTCTGATCATCACCCTGGAAACGGTGATGGGAGACGGTGCCAGGCCCTGGCAGGGGGTGACGCTGGCGCTGATGCTGGCGACCGCGGCCTGGCTGGCGCTGGTGCGACGTTATCGGCGTAACCGAAAGCAGCGCCGCAAGCGCGAAGACGACGATTGATGCCGCCGGCCAATGCCAGTCGATTCCTGACGGCCATCGATCGAACGTCGTCCATGGCATCCACGTTCGGATGCATTAAGCTTGGCCATATCCCCGCGCCCGGAGCGTGCCTGTGCTACTGAACAGCCTGATCCTGATATTGACCGTTGCGGGCATGGAGATCGCGGCGGCGCTGATCCATCGCTACGTCATGCACGGCTTTGGCTGGGGCTGGCATCGCTCGCATCACGAGCCGCACCAAAAACGGTTCGAGCTGAACGATCTCTACGCCGTGGTCTTCGCCGCCATCGCCATCGTGCTCATCGCACTGGGGACCCAAGGCGTCTGGCCGCTGCAGTGGATCGGTGCCGGCATGACCGCCTACGGGATGCTCTACTTCATCGTTCACGACGGGCTGGTGCACAAGCGCTGGCCGTTTCGCTACATCCCGCGGCGCGGCTATCTCCAGCGCCTTTACCAGGCCCACCGCCTTCATCATGCCGTCAAGGAGCGCGAGCACGGAATCTCCTTCGGCTTTCTCTATGCGCCGCCGACGGACAAGCTGAAGACGGAGCTGCGTCGCCGTCGGCCGTCTTCCGCTAGCGAGGGCGCTGCCAGAGATGCGCAGGCCGAGGATCGGGCCGCCGTCCGCGAGCGCTGATCGCCTGCCCCGCCCCGGCCAGCAACAGCCCGATCTTCTCCGCCTTGCCGGTGCCCTGACGTCGATCCCAGGCGTTTTTGCCAGCACCGGCGACCTTGACGCCGATCCGCCGATAGACGCCCCGCGCCGTGGCGATCGCCCAGGCCGAACGCAGCGGTAGAGCGGGCAGCCCGTCCCGCGCCGAGTCGTAGTAGGGCTCCGCCACGGCCACCAGCCGGCCGGCGAGCACGGCGAGCCGGTCGCGATGGCGCGGCGCCGTGATCTCATCGAGTGGTATGCCGACTTCGTCGAGCCAGGCCAGCGGCAGATAGCAGCGGCCGATCCGGGCGTCGTCGACGATATCCCTGGCGATGTTGGTGAGCTGGAAGGCGAGGCCCAGGTCGCAGGCGCGGTCCAGCACGGCTTCGTCTCGCACGCCCATGACACGCGCCATCATCAGCCCCACCACGCCCGCGACGTGATAGCAGTAGCGCAGCGTGTCCGACAGATGCGGATAGGTCTCACCGCGCACGTCCATGGCGTAGCCTTCCAGATGATCGAACGCCTGCGACTGGGGGATTTCGTGGGTCAGCGCGACTTCCTGAAACGCGGCAAAGGCCGGGTCTGACATGGACGCGCCGGCGTAGGCTTGCCGCGTGGCGGCTTTGAGTTGCGCCAGGCGCTGCTCGGGCGTATCGGTGTTCGCTCCGAGGTTCGTCTCGAAGCCCAGCGTCTGACCATCGATCACGTCATCGCAATGACGGCACCAGGCGTAAAGCATCAGCGCGGATCGCCGGGTGCGCGGCTCGAAGAGTTTCGAGGCGGTAGCGAAGCTCTTCGAGCCCACCGCCATGGTGCGGGTCGCGTGGTCGAGCAGCGCCTCGCTCATATTGGCGTCTCTCGCTTGCCCAGATCTTCGATCATCAGCCCGGCGGTCGCCTGGGCGGAGCCGATGACGCCGGGAATCCCCGCGCCAGGATGCGTGCCCGCGCCGACCAGGTAGAGATTGTCGATCTGGCTGTCGCGATTGTGGGGCCGAAACCAGGCGCTCTGGGTCAGGATCGGCTCGATCGAAAACGCCGAGCCCTGATAGGCATTCAGCGTATCGCGGAAATCGAACGGGGTGATGTGACGGTGGGTCACCAGTTGACTGCGCAGGCCCGGCATGTAGTTCGCTTCCAGATAATCGAAGATCCGCTCGCGCAGGCGAGGGCCCTCGATTTCCCAGTCGAGGTCGGCGGTGCCCAGGTGCGGGACCGGCGCCAGCACGTAGTAGGCGCCGCAGCCCGGTGGGGCGAGCGACGGGTCGGTGACGCAGGGCGCATGCAGATAGAGCGAGAAATCGTCGGCCAGCGCGTCCTTGTTGAAGATCTCGTCGATCAGCTCGCGATAGCGCGGCCCGAAGCAGACCGTGTGGTGCGCCAGTTGGGTGTGGTTGTGGTCGAGGCCGAAATAGAGCACGAACAGCGAATTGCTCATCCGCTTGCGCTTGAGGCTCGCGGTAGCCTTCATGCCGCGTGGGTGATGGCCGAGCAACGTCTCGTAGGTGTGGACGACATCGGCATTGGAGGCCACCGCACGCGCCCCGAGCCGGCGGCCGTCCGCGAGCGTGACTGCGCTGATGCGATCGCCTTGGGTCTCCAGCCGTTCGACCCTGGCGTCGAGCGCGAGCTCGCCGCCGATGTCCTCGAACAGCCTGACCATCGCGTTGACCAGCGCACCGGTGCCGCCGCGGGGAAACCACACGCCCCATTCGCGCTCGAGAGCATGGATCAGGGTATAGATCGACGAGGTCGAGAACGGATTGCCGCCCACCAGCAGCGAGTGGAACGAGAACGCCTGGCGCAGATGCTCGTCCTCGACGAAGCTCGACACCATGCTGTAGACGCTGCGCCACGCCTGCAATCGGGTGAGCTGCGGCGCGGCCTTGAGCATGTCGCGAAACGACAGGAACGGCTTGGCGCCGAGCTTGAGGTAGCCCTCCCGGAACACGTCGCGGGAATAGTCGAGAAAGCGCCGGTAGCCTTCCACGTCGCTCGGGTTGAGCCGGCGAATCTGCGCTTCCAGGTTCGCCTGGTCGTTGTCGTAGTCGAACACCTCCCCCGTTTCCCAGCAGAGCCGGTAGAAGGGCGTGACAGGCAACAGCTCCACGTAGTCGGAAAGCGACTTGCCGGCAAGCGTGAACAGCGACTCGATGGCGCTGGGGTCGGTGATCACCGTGGGGCCGGCGTCGAAGGTGAAGCCTTCGTCCTCGTAGACGTAGGCCCGCCCGCCGGGCTTGTCGCGGCTCTCCAGCAACAGCGTGGGAATACCCGCCGCCTGCAGGCGAATGGCAAGCGCCAGACCGCCGAAGCCGGCGCCGATCACGATCGTTTTCTTCATTGAAAAGCCCTTGGCCGAATCATCGAAAATCATCCAGGCGCGGCGTCCGTTTCAGCACCGCCCGGGCCGCTTCGACGACCGGGACGGGCGGTTTGCCAACGAGAATTCGCAGCTTGTCGGCACGCTTCAACTGGCCGGCGTAGAAGCGCGCGATCAACCCGGCGTCGAGCCCGTAGAAACGCTGCATGACGCGAAAGCGCTCGTCGGACCGGCCGGCGAGGAACAGCATGCGATTGAGCATGCGAAAGAAGCGCTGCTGACGCCAATGCGTTGCGGCGAAGCGATGAATCAGCGCGGACAGCGCTGGTGCCCCGAGCGGCATGCGCTCGGCGATGCGATCCGCCAGCGCCGCGGCCGTCGGCAGCGAATAACCGGTGGTGGCATGGAACAGCCCGGCTCGCAGGCCGCTGGCCGGCTGGTTCGCCAGCGGCGCCCGGAAAGCCTCGAAGTCGCCGGCCAGCGTGATCGGCAGGCTGCCGTGCTCCTCCCGCACCAGCGCCTGCCGTTGCCAGCCCCGAGCCTCGGCGTAACGCACGAGATTGGCACGGGCGCGATCGGTGTCGAGGCCGGCGCTGTCGACGTAATGGGTGTCCTCGATCAGCAATTCGGTCGGTGATAGCGGCAGCGTGTAGACGAAGCGATAGCCGCCCTGCTGGTCGACGGTGGCATCCATCAGGGTCGGCCTGACGAGGCCATGCGGCGTGGCGAGCCGCCACTGCTGGCCGACGAAGGCCTGGAAACCGATGGTCAAATGCGGGGAAGGACGATAGCCGCGGCCGTCGATCACGGCGCGGGCCTCGAGTCGTTCACCGTCGGCGAGCGTGACGCTGCACGGCGAGACGTCGTCGACCGGGGCGTTGGTGCGCAGATCGTCGCCGAGGGTGTCCGCCAGGGCCGCGGCGAAGCGTTCCGACGTGATGCTGAGATAGTCGCCGGGAAGCGTTCGCGTAAGCTCGGGGAAGCGCACGTCGTAGCCGGACCAGCGGTGCGCCACCAGCGGTGCGAGCCAGTCGCGCTGATCTGGCGTGAGGTCGGAGCCATGAAACGACCAGGTGTGATTGCCGCCGGCGTGTGGCCCTGCTTCCAGCATCAGCATCGCGAGGTCCGGCTGGCGCTGCTTCAGCCGCCATGCGATCAGGCCGTTGGCCAGCCCGGCCCCCACCAGGATGAGATCCCATGGCCGGCTCATGACGCCACCTTCATCGGTACCGGCCCGAGCGCCAGCTCGACGATATCGGCCGCTCGTTCGGCGCCGTCGGCCTGCCGCAGCGGAATGGCCGCGTCGTCGAGACGCCGGCGGCAGGCGTCATCCGTCAGCAGCGTCTCGAGCGCTCGCGCCAGGCGGATGCTGCCGCTCCGGCGGGAAACCCGTTGACCCAGCCCGTGCCAGACCAGCCTGGCGGCGACGCCGGGCTGGTCGAAGGCGATCGGCATGACGAGCATCGGCGTCGAGGTGGCGATCGCATCGACGACGGTGTTCAGACCGCCATGGGTGATCACCGCCTGCGCCTGGCGCAGCGTCGCGCGTTGATTGGCGAAATCGGTGACGAAGGTGGCACCGTGGGCTTTCAGCGCCTCCGCCCGGGCAGGAGGCAAACCGCCGCAGTGCGCGATCGCCAGCTGAACATCGAGACGGCGACAGGCACGGGCGATCGCCTTGAAGCGACCGTAGCGGTGACCCTGTAGTGTGCCCAGCGAGGCGAAGACGAACGGGCGTTCGGGGTCGATCGACCAGGCGTCTCGTCTCTTTTCCGTATCGTCTTTCGTCCGGCGCAGCGGGCCGACGGCATGGAAGTTCGCCGGCAGCCGGTGGCGGGGGAAGTCCAGCGTCGCCGGTGTCTGGCTGATCTGCGCCAGTGGCGACAGGCATTCGTGCAGCCCGGTGCGATGTGGCAGGCCGAAGGAGCTCGCGTGATGCGCGATCACGCGAGCGTGAGGTCGCATCAATCGGTCGTAGATCGCCTCGCTGGTCGCGTACATTCCCCAGGCCCGCTCGTCGGTGGCATAGCGAAACGGCATCACCGGCAGCGGCAGCCCCGGCTCGCGATTGATCGGCAGCGCGCAGGCCACCGACACGAACGGCAGCGCCATCGCCTCGGCGACGAGGCCGCCGGCCGCTTCCATCTGATCGGCGATGATGCCGTCCACGCCGAGGCGTTCGAGCGCGTCCGGCAGCTCCCGGCAGAGCATGTCGGTCGTCGCGGCCATGTCGGCGATGAGGCGGCGGATCGAAAGCCCGGAAGAATTCACCCCGGTGGGGTTCGCGGCCAAATGATGACTGCGCGCCAGGCTGCCGGCGGGATGCGTGCGCAACCCGACCGGCTCGAAGCCGATGCGAGCATCACAGACGAGCGTGCGGGCTTCCTGCTGGTGGATGAAGGTGACGCGATGGCCGCGATCGATCAACACGCCCGCCAGCGCCTGCAGCGCCTGGAAATGGCTGTAGAGGGCGGGCGCGATGACGGCATAGTGACTCAATCCCGCCCCTCCCGCTCGAGAAGCGGCGCGCGCTTGAGCGCGGCGAGATCGGCGCTGCCGGTGCAGAAGCAGGCGATGCGCAGCTGATCGATGACGACGCGGAAGTGACGAATGACGGCCTCGCTGGAGTCGGTGGCGCCGGCGAGCGTCGCGGCCGCCTGGCCGACGAGATCGGCGCCCAGCGCCAACGCCTTGGCCGCATCGATGCCGTCGGCGATGCCGCCGGAGGCAATCAGCGGCGTCGTCGGCAGGGCCCGGCGAATGTCGCGAACGGCCTCGGCGGTGGGAATGCCCCAGTCCGCGAACGCCATCGCCACGGCGCGCTGGTGCGGTTCCGTGGCGCGTTCGCCCTCGACTGCCGCCCAGGAAGTGCCGCCGGCGCCCGCCACGTCGAGCATCGCCACGCCGGCATCCACCAGTCGTCGAGCCACGCCGGCGGACAGCCCGGCGCCGACCTCCTTGGCGATCAGCGGGACGTCCAGCACGCCGGCGATCTGCTCGATGGTGTCGAGCACACCGCGCCAGTCCCGGTCGCCGCCGTTCTGGACCGCCTCCTGAAGCGGGTTGAGGTGAACGATCAAGGCGTCGGCGTCGATCATCTCTACTGCACGGCGAGCATAGTCGCGCCCGCGCCTTCCCTTGAGCTGGGCGGCGCCGAGATTGGCCAGCAGCGGAACGTCCGGGGCGATCTCGCGCAGGGAATGATCGAGCCCCACGTTGGCGTCGCTCTCGATGGCGATGCGCTGGGAGCCCACACCCATCGCCAGGCCCAGGGTCTGCGCCGCCTGAGCCAGATGGCGATTGATGGTCAGCGCGCGTTCGGCGCCGCCGGTCATGGAGCTGATCAGCAGCGGGGCTTTCAGCGGTTTGCCGAAGAGCGTGGTGCCGAGGTCGATGTGATCGAGGTCGAGCTCGGGCAGGGCGCAGTGTTCGAAGCGAAAGCGCTCGAATCCGGCCCGGGTGCGGGATCTGGCCCGCTCCGGATCGAGGACGATATCCAGATGATCGTTCTTGCGTTGCAGCAGTTCCGCGTCCTTCATGAATTCTCCATGGCCCTGAGGGATACGCCGTAAGGCATTGCCGATCTTCTACAGCACTGGCGGAGGTTCGAGAGCGGGACGGGAACTAGGGGAAATCCGCCAGCTGCCGTTCGAACCAGGCGTGCATGAAACGGCGCGTCGAACCCTGCTGCCCACAGGCGTGGGTGAAGTGGTCTTCGGCGCTGTGCAGGTGATCGCGCAGGCGCTGTCGCACCGCCTCGGCGCCGAGAGTCGCCACGAGCGTCGATTTGTCGAGATCCTTGCCGGCGTCCTTGCCAGTGTTGTCGTGGCCGTCGGCCAGATCGTCGAGCAACTGGAATGCCTGACCCAGATCCTGCGCGAAACAGCGCAGCCGTTGCCGCACCATGGGAGCGGCGTCCGCGACGATGGCGGCCAGCTGGAGCGTGGCGCCGAACAGCATGCTGGTCTTGAGTTCGTTGGTGGCGACGATGTCGTCTTCCCCGCGGGGCAGGTTGCCTTCGTGCAGGTCGAGGAACTGGCCTTGAACCAATCCCTGCAGACCCACGGCCGCGGAAAGCTCGGAAACCGCCTGGTTGCGCGATTCGCTCGAAAGCCCCTCGACCGAGGCCACGACGCCGAAGGCGTTACTGAGCAGCGCCACGGCGGCGAGAATGGCGACATGCTCGCCGAACTGGCGATGGATCGTCGGCCGGCCGCGTCGCAGCATGGCATTGTCCATGCAGGGGATGTCGTCGAGCATCAACGAGGCGGCATGAATCATCTCCACCGCGCAGGCCAGGTCGAGCAGGCCCGGGTGATGCGCGTCGCAACCCAGGTCGCGGGCGGTGAGAATCAGCAGCAGCGGCCGGATGCGTTTTCCCGGTGTCAGCGTGCCCTCGCGCATCGCGGCGCTGACGAGATCGCGTTGACTGCCGGCGGGCAGGAGCTGTTCGAGACGCCGCTGCAGCGTCTCCTTGAGTAGCGTCAGCTCCGCGTCCGGGGCCAGGGTCTTTTCTGCGGTGTGAGCGGTCATGGTCACTTCCCTGCTGTCGCCATGTTGCGGTGCGCGTCGATACGGGCGGTATCGGCCCGGACATCCCTGTCCCGGCGGCGAGGCGGCGCTGCGAGCTCTTGCATGAGCGCTCACGCATGAACGCGGCATTTCGGTAAGCGTGCGTAAAGCCTACATTACCCTGTCCGAGTCCGCCTCGTCGCCGCCGAGAGGGGCGCTTCTCCGTGTCTGGTAATCCGTGTCTGGTAGAAAGCAGCGCCCGTCCGATATCTACGCATGCCTGGCGTGTATGGATGCAGAGGCCGTTGCAGGCCGGACCTACTGCGACTCCAGGACTGCCGAACACTGATCGAGCGTCTTGTCGAGCTCGGGCGGCCGGCTGTCGTTCTCGTCACTCGGATCGTACTCTCGCTGCATCTTGCGCACCTCGGCCTCGCTGAAGCGTGCCTGCAGCGCTTCCGTCACGCACTCGCAATAGCGTTCGACCTTGGGGCCTTCGATGCCGCTGGCGGTGATGTTGGCCCGGCATTGCGCCCGGGACGCTTCCACGGCCTTCGCCGACCACGGCGGCGGTGGCGTCTCTTCATCCTGCGCTTGTGCATGAGCTGCCACGGCGAAGGCGCAGCAGAATGCCGCACTGGCGGCGAGGCGAAGCCATAGGGGCATGGTAGTTCTCCTGAAGGGCAGCTCTCGGGAGGCTTTTCGAGGGGGGGCTCCGGTAAGCGCTTGCCAAGGCGAGTGGAGACGGCCGAACGAGTACCGCTGCGTTCTACTCTAGTTTTACTCTAGAGATTCCGCGGCTGGCTGCCATTAATCATAGGTGTGGCCGGAGGGCAGGGAGGTGACCGGTACGAGCCGCCGCCGCCACGTAAAACCCGGCCACGTCATGATCTTTGAAATGCATGATCCTTGAAATGCATGATCCTTGAAATGCATGATCCTTGAAATGCAAAACGCCCGCCAGGCAGGGCCTGAACGGGCGTTTCGAAATTCTTGGTCGGAATAGCAGGATTCGAACCTACGACCTCTGCCTCCCGAAGGCCTGTGGATAAGATAACTTGAGATAAACACAATCTCAAGTGGATAACTCTAGCGACTTTAAATCAATAGCTTACGCGTCGTCCGGCTTTTCCGGTTGTTGCCCAACTTATCCGGTTTTATCCTCCCTCTGGAACCTATACGGAACCTAGAGACAGGCATGGGGAAAACCACGGAAAAGCTGACCACGCGAGCGCTCGATCGCCTGGCGCGCGAGCTGCCGAATAGCGACGAAGTATGGGATAGCGAGCTGGGAGGTTATCACGTGCGCGCTGGCCAGCGCGGGCTGGCGTTGCGAGTGTCGTACTACAACTCGGGCAACAAGCGGCGGGTTCTAACGCTCGGTAGGTATGGGGAACTGACCGCGGCCCAGGCTCGCGACTCTGCCCGCGAGGCGCTTGGCATCGTGGCGCGTGGTGGCGATCCCCGGGCAGTACTGGAAGAGGCCAAAGCCCAGGCGGTTTACCAACAGCAGCAGACACTAGGCGTCTACCTTCGAGGTGATTACGCAGAGCATCAGCGCCGCCGGAAGGATGGTGATGCTACGCTCCGACGGATCGAACGCGATTTCCCCGACTGGCTCAACCGTCCGATGGATGGACTCGAACGCAGCGATGTCGAGCGCTGGCAATCGAAAATGGAAACCAGCGACCTGGATGCTGATCCACCCGTTCGTGGTCTCGCCTTCTCGACGCTGTCTCGATCCTATGGCGCGTTGCAGACGCTGCTGAATCATGCCGCTCAACGTGGGGTGATCCCTACCAATCCGATCAGCGGCATTCGCCTCCAAAAGCCAGCGCTCACGGAGGAAGATCTCGAGGAGGATGAGGCGCGGCGCTATTTAGAGCCCGACGAGGTCGGCCAGTTCTTCGAAGGCCTAGAAGCGTATCAGGAAGAGAAGCGACGTCGGCGCCGCAACAGCCGAGCCCACGGTAAAGGCTACCTGCCGGATCTCGACAGCGTCGCCTACGTCGACCACGTTTCGCCCTGGTTGCTCACCATGTATTACACCGGCTTTCGACCTGGGGATCTGATGGGATTGCGGTGGCCACACATCAATTTCGAGTTCGCGACGATTCGCAAGATCATCGAAAAGACGGCGCACCAAACCCCGGAACCGCAGACGTTCCCGTTATCGGATGAAGTGCTGGCAGTGTTGAAGGCCTGGTGGGAACAGCAGGGGAAGCCGCGGAGCGGATATGTGTTCCCGTCGCCGACGTCGGGAAAGCGGTTGGGCAAGAGTGGTATGCGCGGCCCCTGGAGGAACGTTCGAAAGCTGGGCCGGCTGCATGAAGACTTGGCGCTCTACACGTTGCGCCACAATTTCGCGAGCCAGTTGGTGATGGCTGGTATCGACTTGCTGACGGTGAGCAAGCTGATGGCACATTCCGATATCCAGACCACCATCAAGTACTACGCTCACCTCCAGCCCGATCACAAGCGTCAAGCGGTGCAGCTCTTCGCTCAGATCGGGCGTAACAAGGATGTCCCGACGCCGTCATGAGACAGCGGCAGCGCGGTGCATCGCCGCTTCTGCTGTGCTGGCATAGCTCTCGCTTGACTCCAGCCACTCGTAAACGTCCGACAAGCGATAGCGGACCTGGTGGCCTCGCTTCACGAAGCGCGGCCCGGGGCGGCCCAGCAGCGTACCGGTGCCGCGCGCTTTTCTCGCCGTCGCTGGCATGGCTGGAATCAGTCGCGGAAACACCACGATGTCGGGCAGCTCGATCATAGACGGATCGACACCAGCTTTGACGCGCGCCATTGCGTCGGCAATCGCCTTATCCGGATCGGGTTGTGCGGTTTTCATGACGCCTCCTTGTTTCTCGCTCGCCATCTGTTGAATCGGTTCTGAATCAGGCGGAACGTCGCCGCTGCCTGGGGATTGGTATCGATATCGGCCCGGCTATTCACTTTGCACGCTTTCCGGATCCAGTCGCCGGCGTCCTGCTCGGTATGGGTACCGTCCGGCACGTCCGCGCCGAACTTGGCGCGGGCGCGTTGGTCCAGGTAGAGCCGAAAGGCCGAATCTCGGCAGAGGATGCCCGCGGCGCGGGCGTGGTGGTTGCTCACGCCTCACTCCCAGCCGGCTGGCAAAGCGGGTCGCCGCAGTTCCCGTTTTTCTTGCTGTAGTCGCAGGAGAGCCCATCGGGGCAGTTTCCGTCGGCCGCCGCGATCTCGTCAGCCCCCTGTCGCAGTTTCTCCGCCTTGAACTTCAAATGACGTGCCGCAGTCAGTCGGAAGGTCTTGGCGGCCACTGGGAACGCCAATTTCATGACCTCGTCTGCCGCGTCTTTCCAAGCCTCTGCCGCGCGCTCGCGCAGGTAGTCCGGATCAGCCTGCGCGGCCCACTCACGGCGCATGCGCTGGATAGTCGTTTGGAGGTACTCGGTGCGCTGCTGCGCCGCTTCCAGGATGCGCATGTCGCGGCCTTGGTGTGGCTCTTCCGATACGCCGAGCGCTTCGGCGATCAAGCCGACCATCGCGGCGCGGTCCTGCGCCATCTCGTTGATTACTCGCATTTCGTCCAGGCGTCGCGAAATTGAGGACTCGAGCTCCCATAGATCGTGGTCGCTTGAGAACTGCTCGACCCGCTCATATCGATTCGTAATGGTCACCATTTGCCTGATGCCGTCGCGCAGCATCTGGTTTTCCTGGCACAACTCGTCGTGTGTCTTGTTCATATCACTCCCCAAATTTGGAGAAATCGTTCCGTCGCCAGATACCACGCGAACGGAAAGAAGGTGATGGCGAAAAAGGTCGCCCAGAATCCCGATGCAATGACCGTCCCAGCGAGCCACATCGCGAGCAGGACCATCACGCACGCTCTATCGAACATGACGGCCCCTCGCTTCTCGGATCGACTGGCAGTCGATGCAGGTGGTTGCCCACGGCGCGGCCTGGCGCCGGGCTTTCGGGATCTCGGTGCCGCATTCCTCGCAGTCGATATCCATCGCGCCGGCGACGGTCACCGGCAATTGGTGTCGGGCGAGGGCGTTGGAGAGGTGGTGCTCGATCACGGCACCGGCGTTGTCTGCGGCATCAGCCATGTGGGCGCTCCTTCATTCGCTTCTGTACGCTCGGCAACTCGCTGTAGCAGCCTTTGCAAGTGCTTCTCAGACCATCCGGCTGTCGGCGGTCTCGATAGAAAAACTCACTGTCGGCTGGGTAGCTGTCCTGGCAGCTGACGCACACCTTCTCTTCCTCTTCGACGTAATCGGCCGCATCAGCCATGGTTCAGCTCCTCCACGGTCTGGCTGTCGCGGTAGGCGCAGCGGTGGTTGGTGACGGCCTGGCGTAGCGCTTCCTCGCTGTCGAACGCGATCACCATGGCGTAGCGGTGCCGGGTCTCGCCGGCGTTCTGCGAGAGCACGGCCACTTCGCCGGCGTCCTGCAGGGTGCCGCGCGGCACGGCGCGGCTGTCGTGATGGTGGGTCTGCATAGGGTCTCCTTGTTGTCAGATCCCGTCCGGGAAGAATTCCGCCTGGCCCGCCCAGGGCGAGGCGGGCACGTGGATGCCGCGCTCGGCCATCAAGGCGCGGCCGGCGGCGTCGTTTTCGAGTAGCTGGCGTGTCTGTTCGCGGATGAAGCGGTTTTCTTCGTCGACCGATTCCATTTCGGCCCGGACTTCCTCGCTCGCTCGCCATTCCTGGTACCGCTGGAGCTGCGCGGCGAGGGTTTCGGGGTCCGGTTCGGTCGGGGTGATGAGCCGCCGGACGTGGGCCGGCGTACAGTTATTGACACAAGTCCAAGGGTCGGCGGCTTCGCCGCCTCCCGAAAATCCCGCACCCGCGGCGCTGCGCTTGGGCCGGACCTCCCAGCGATACAAGCGGGTGAGGAACTCCGCCGTGCGGCCCTTGTGATCCTTCACCACCAGGCCCTTGGGTACCTTGATCTCGTCGCCGTAGCGGCCGCGCTCGACGATGCTCCGGTTCACCTCACCGGTGGCGTGGCTGAACTCGTCATCGCCGGTCCCGGTGCGGAAGGCGGGGATCGACCAGGGCTTGATCGGCTGATCCTTGCGCGGGGTGTTCGGCCCGCCCATCAGGCGGACGAACTGGTCCCAATGGCCGCCGAGGGCGACGGCGCGAATCTGGCGCAGCACGTTGGAGATGCTGGCGCGGGGCCGGGTTGCTTCCTCCCAGCGCTTGAGCTCGTCTTCCTGCTGCTCGGTGAGGCGGCGGACTTCACGCCAGACCGTGACGCTGGGCAAGCCGAGGAACTGGAACTGGCGAATGCCCCACGTCGCCGCCCACGCTTCGATGCGTGGCGCGCTGTCATTGAGCTCGTGGCCGTAGTTGTCTAGGTGATCGCCCTCGACGCCGTCGCGGGCGAACTGCTGGCCGTTGATGTTCTTGCTGATGTACTTGGCGATATAGCCGGCAGCGGTACCGCGCTTCGTGTCGATGGTTTCGACCTTGAAGCGGGCCGTCGTCCGGTTGCCGAAGCGATCGAACAGCTCTTCCGGCGATTCCGCCTCGGCGTAGCTGCGCAGTGTTTCCGTCACGGCGTCGACGTGATCGGGCTGTGCCCACACCAATAGATGCCAGTGCGGGGTGCCATCGTGGTGTGGCTCCACTACGCGAATGCCGTAGATGCCCAGGCCATCCCGTGCGAGTGAGGAGCGCGCCTGCGCCCACAGCTTTTGCAGATACTGCTGCGCCTCGCGCGGGGTGCTGCCGTCGTACTTCGGATTGCGCTGGGAGCTGCTGGCCAGCACCGGGTGGAAGCGCGACGGCGCCGTCAGCGTGAAGAACAGGCCGACGTGGCCCAGACGTTTGGCCTCGACCTCGGTATCGCGAATTCTCAGCATCAGCTCCGCGCGGCGGTGATCCGGATTCGCCAGCCCCAACTCCGCCAATTCGGCCAGCGTGTAGACCTGATCGTTCTGGTTGATCGCCTCGATGGTTTCCAACAGGGCGCGGTTGCGTACCTTCTGGGATCGGCGGCGCTCGACGGTCAGGTCGCTGCAGTAGATCCCCGCGCGCTTGTGGACGCGGCGGGCCTCGCGCATGACCTGCTCGATCCGCCGGCCGGTGACCCGGCGCAGCTTGCGGCGCCACCACTTATCGCAGCCCAGCCGGGCGATCTGCTCGGCACGTTTGGATTTCGGGCTCGGCGGCGTGATGCCGTGAAGGCGGGCGCGTTCCCGTGCCTGCGTCAGTGCCATCTCGTCGGCGACAGCGATGCTCATCACCGGCGCGCGCTCCCACTGAAACACGGCCATCAGCGGCACGCTCGGCGCCGGCGGTGTCAGCGGGTTACGCGCCCGCGCGATCAGCGTCGCCATGTGGCGTGCCTGGGCGGAGATCGTCTCGCCGCTCGGTTGCGGCAAGCGGCGGGGCGGCGGCAACAGGCCGAGGCGGAGCCGGCGGTTGTGGCTGGCGATGTTGCCGATCAGCTTGTTGCGAGCGTCCTCGACACCCAGCGCCTGGGCCTTGGCATAGTCGACCAGAGCGTCGTCATCGTGGGTCGCGTTCAACGAACCCACGGTCAGGCGTTTCTCGACATCGGCCAGCCAGACACACCCGGCCTTCAGGCCCTCGATGGTGGTATTGCACTGGCGGCGGATCTCGGCAAACGCCCGGCGCAGATCGCAGGCGACGAAGGCGAAGCGGCGGTAAACGTGTCCCGGCTCGATCAGCCCGGCCGCGTGACGCGCCAGCCAACGGTTGCCGGCGGCATTGCCGTGGCGGTTGGCGACGTGGACGAAGCCAGCGGCGAGATCTTCGGCCAGCGACGGCAGGCGATCGAAGAACGCCTGACGCCATTGGCGACACTCCGCTGTGCCGAACTGGAGAGATTGCTCGAGCGCGCTCACTTCGCACCTCGCTCGATCAGGTCCAGCCAGTGCATGGCGCTGCGCGTGTCGCCGGCCTCCAGTGCCCGGCGCGCATTGGCGGCCAGTGACTGGCTGGGGTGCGGCTGATGCGTGCTATCGAGTCGCCCCTGTAGCTGGGAGGCGTAGCGGCTCATGCGGCCGATCGCGGCGCGGATCGAGTCGCGATCATGCTTTGCCATCATCTCGATGCTGCGGGTTGCGTCGCGTGGCTCCATGCGAGCGCTGGCCAGTACGGCCTTGCGTTCCGGCAGGGTGAGCTCCGACCAGAGCGTGGCCAGATCCTCGTCGGCGCAGCGGGCGTGCAGCTCGGCGCGCAGGGCGCCGAAGCCGGCACGGCCGTCCGGCTTGACGACCGAGAGATGACGCTTTGTCTCGGCGGGTACGGTTTGAGTCGCGGCTGCCATGGTGTGACCTCGCGTTCTACGTGTGGGGTGTGGGTTACTGCTGGGGGCGCTGGCAAACGGCACGCAGTGCGCCCCGGTCTCGGGCCTGCTCACGAAAGGCGAGAAGATCCGAGATCGTGAACGGCACCGGCACGCCGCCGGCGGTGCGCAGCACCACGACATCGCGGGTGCTGGATTCGAGATCGATCCATGCCACTTGATTCAGCGACTCGAGTTCAGCGCTGGCATGAATCGCGGACAGCTCGGCTTTCGCTTCCGGCATGGCGTGCTCGCTCATCAGAAAGAGCGTGCAGTTCTCGAGCGCTGTGCGGCGCTCGAGCCCACGGCAGTAGCGCAAGAGATAGCCCGTCGCGGCGTTTTTCGGGTCGAGTTGGGGGAGCCGCCGGGCCTGGGGGCCGGCGGAGAGCGTTGCAATGGTCATGGTGCCGTTCCTGAAAAGAGCCCCTTCAGGGCGTTGTGTTGACGGTCAGTCGTTCATTTCAGCCAGTTGCTCCATGTAGGCGCGGCGCTGGCCGGGCTCCATGGGGATTCGAATATCCGTGTTCGGTTCGCGGCTCGGTGCCAGCGTCAGCGCGAACTCGACGTGGATCTTGCCGCCCCAGCCGCAGCGCGGATTGGTGCACTGCGCGTAAACCTCGTAGAACACCGGGGAAGGGCGGCGGCTGGTTCGGGTAATGGCCGCTTCGGCGCAGTGGGGGCAACAGATCCTCACTGACGTTCTCCTTTGATTGGGTAAAGTGCGCGGCCTCGGCCGGTCAGTGCTGCGATGCCTTTACGCAGGCGACGGCGGATCAGGAACTCATAGGCCTGGTCGAGCGAGTCCAGCCCTTCCTTTACGCGCACCCGTTCGAGTTGCGTCTCCAATTCCGGGTCCAGCGGTAGCCGCAAGTCGTCTTGAATGGGCATGGGTGCTCCGTGGGTGCTGAATGAGTGCCTTTTTTGGATCTGCCTTCACTCCGCGTGGTGCGCGACACTGGTTCCTGTCGCGGCAAGATCGTTGATACCGAGCGTCTCGAGCGCTTCTTTAAGCGCCAGTTGGCGCAGTAACGTCGCCCGAGACATGCCGGTGTAATTGACGAGCGCATCGAACACAGCGCGCTCGTACTCATCGAGATTGATCGCGGCGTAACGGGAGCGAACACGGCTAGGGTCCATGTGCATGACGCAATCCTTAGAGAGCAGGCCGGGCGGATGCCGACGGCTGAGGGTTCACAGCGTTAGGGGCCTCGACGAAGCCTTCCTTGATGCCCAGCAGAACGGCGGCGCGATGAGATTCACCACGGCGGCCTTTCTTGCGGCCGGCGAGCAAGTCGCTGACGAGGTTGGGATTCAGATCATTGACCCGGCTGAATTCGGCAAGGCTGATGCCGCGTCGATCCAGCCTGTCGCGAGCCTGGGCGAGTGACAGGGGCATTGTGGTAACCTGCGTGTTAGTTGGTGTTTGGTATGTGTTTGAGCGTGTTGGTATCCGTATGCTGGTATCCAAACGGATTAATGTCAAGCCAAGGTAGCTAAATAAATGACAGTTGGTCAGCGTTTGAAGTCAGAGCGCGAGCGCTTGGGCATGACCCAAACTGCTTTCGCTGGGAAGGCTGGAATCACTAAGAACACCCAGCTTCTCTACGAGACGGACCAGCGGCATCCGAAAGCCGATTACCTGGTCGCGCTCGACAAGATCGGTGTTGATGTCCTCTACACGCTGACCGGCAAACATGCAGCCAGTAGCGAGCATTCAGACGGGGGGCAGAAGGGTATCTTTTCGGATTCTTCGGGTGATCTCGGCGGATGCCGTGTCCCTCTGTATGACGTTGAAGGCGCCGCCGGTGCCGGTCGGTCGCTAGAGAACGAGAGCGTTGTCGGTACCTTCACGATCGACTCCGAAACGCTGGCCCAGTTGGGACTCGTCGGTGCCCGCCTTGCTGGCGTGCGCGTGCGCGGTGACTCGATGGAGCCCACGCTGTTCGACGGCGATTGGACGTTCGTGAATCTGGACGATACCAACTTCGCCCAGGCTGGGGTGTTCCTGGTGTGGGTGAGTGGGGAGCTACGCATCAAGCGCGTGCAGCGCCTCGCCGGCGGCGCGATGTACCTGATCAGTGATAACACGCACTACGAGAAAGAGATGATCGCCCGTGACCGAATGCAGGAGGTCGCGGTGCTTGGGCGCGTGAAGACGCGGCTGGGTGAGATTAGTTAGGCAATAAATAGCTGGTTTTGGGGAACGGAATGAGTTGGGTGGACTGGGTGGCGTTGGGCGTCTTTGGCGTTTTGGTCTTGGGGGCGATATCGATTGTGGCAGACGGCATAAAAGATCGTCGCCAAGCCATCAAAAACGGTGGGCAGGCTGGGTCGCTGTTCTGGCACATACAGCAACGATCCCGGACGGAAAAAGAGGCAAGGAAAGCACGCCGAGCTGACGGTGTATCAACTCCGTCATCACTGGATCAGACGGTATCCAGCAACCACGACGCCGCTCGCGAGGCAGTATCGTCAAAAGCCTGGAAACGAAAGGCGCAGCGAGCGCGGGATCGCGACCGGGAGCAGCAGCCGAAGGTAGGAAAAATCACTGCCTCGACCAGTTCGGTCCCGCCATTTGATACCGAAGACGACGACGAGCTGAGTCGCGAACTCGCGCTCGGCGCCGATGGCCGTCTTTCGTTTCTCTACGCCGACGCCAGCGGCAATGAGACTCACCGCAACGTCACCAACTGGCGCTTTGATGGCACCTACATCAAGGGATTTTGCCTCGAGAACGATGCAATGCGGACCTTTCGCCGTGATCGAGTCGTCGAGTTTTTCGAAGGGAGCGAGGCGCTTCTTTATCATGGCACTAGACCTGCCTCTGCTGTCGGCATACCTGCTGCCGAGCCATCGAACGCAACTAACTCGGGTCGTGAATGGGAGATCCTTTTCACGGGATTCGATGCGAAAACCAAGGCGACGCTTGAGAAAACCGCCAAGTACCACGGATTCTGCGTTCGCAAGACGGTGACCAAGAACCTCGATTTTCTTTGCGCAGGGCCTCGCTACAGTCGTACCAAGCACGAAAAGGCGAGCCAGCGGTCTAGCTGCCGTGTCATTGATAAAGACGGTTTCATGTGGATGCTCACCACTGGTGAGGTTAACGAGTAAGAATGAAGGTTAGTTATCTAGGGCCGGTCGCTGCTGCGAGCGATCATCCGGCGATTCAAGAAATGCCGGTCAGTGATTTGCCGGCGACGAGCTTTTTGGTTGAAGTTGCCCCAGGTGCTGGGGTTGATGGGGAGCTGATCGAAGGTGACGTGCTGGTCGCCGACGAAAACCGGATCGCCAAATACGGCGATTTGATTCTGGCCTGCGATGAGTACGACGAAATGCGCGCTTATCACTCGCACCGGATCGGCGGCTATCTGCGCTTGGTGCCGGTGGGCGGTGGCCAGGTGGTACCGGCGTCAATGCTCGACTGCGTGGGCGTGGTGGTGCGGCGCGCGCGCAATCCTGCTAATGAAACCCAATTAGAGGTGGCGACCATGGCTATTACATTGGCGGAGGCGTTTGAACCCTGGTATCGAGTCGGTACCTGGCACACTCCTTGGAACGCCGACGTTGTGAGGTTTAACCGCTGCTGTCACAAACTTCTGCAAGTGCATGGCGAGCGACCGGATAGGGATGATTTCGCGAATCAATTGCGTGAAGCTATCCCACGACGGAATGGAGGAGAGTGGTTGGAGTATCATGAAAAAGCTCTTGCCCGATACGCTGAAGGCTTCGCGGCTATCCTAACGTATCTCGAAGATACGGGGCAGGTAGCTCGAGCCTAGGCTCAGAAAACAGGGGGTGATATGGCGTTGAGGTTGAGGCTGAGTAAACATGGCTGCGTCGGCAGCGTCGAGACTGGTAATGTTTCTGTCTCTATCTTTAGCGAAGGTGTAAGTGACTATAGCGCGTTAGCGGAAATCGTAGCGGATCCTGAGAAAACTACCGATCGCCAATTTACCGAGGCTTTTCTGTCGCAAGTCTGCCGGAGAGGGCAGTATGAGCTTGAGGCTGAAAAACCGGATGGTGGAGAAGTAAGCGAGACATTGATTGAGAGGCTCATAAGTGATTGCCTCGATAAGATTGTTACTATTTATCTCTCAGCTAATCCTTGGCTCGCCGACCTGCAACAGTCTTCTGAAGAAATTGAGCAGCCAGTTGGTTCTATTAGTATAGGGGGGTTGCGAAACCTCTTCGCTCAGTATCATGAAGTGATAAGCGAAAATCACGCCGCCAAATTCGCTCTTGTTAATGATATTGGCGACCTGTGTCAGGCTGCCAAGATTAATGATATCGAAAATATTGCCAACTCTATCAATGGCACCTCAGGGCCCAGTTGGGCGACTGATGCACTCACAAAAATGGATATCGATCGCTTAGGTATTGACTCTGCATTCAGCGTGCGCAATGCCTTTGATCAAGCTGACGACATTCTTTCTAAATATTCCTTAGAAGGGCTGCAATCTACAGTAGCCGAAGAGGCGAAAAGGTATTTAGCAGAAGGAGTACAGACCGCTTCAGCGGCTCGTATAATCGAGGAAGAAGCCCGGCTTGACGCACTGAGATCGCAGATAGGGGGAATGCAAAGAGCTACCGACCAATTAGATCTTGACTCAATCACGGCGAGCGTTCCCGATGTCCCCGATTATTTAAAAGGTAACCCTTTTGCTAGTTTGTTGAAGGACGAGCATTTTGGGGAAAATAATTATTCAAATGAGTTTCCCAAGTTTGACGCGTTTGATACACAGTTACACGCCCCCCTTCAAATCCCGCGCATAGAACCCTCAAGAACTGACGAATATCTCAAGTCTTTGCTGGAAAAGCAGGACGCTTCACATCAGCGACAGGATGAGTTAATTAAGGTTCTGAGCCAAACTTATCAGGACCAGCAGGCGGCGAACGCTGAGAGCGCGAAAGTTGAGAGGCGCAATAGAAATTTCGCTATTGCTGGGATTATATTGGCGGCATTAACTTTAGTAGCAACCATAGGTCTTGGAGTTGCTGCACTCTAGCGCTGGTGAGTGCACCACCCTTTCCGATGACCGCCTTCGTAGGGATAGCCTAGCCCAGCGGTGATCAACTTGACGGCGAGGTCTTCGCCGTCGATTATCCCTCGCGCGGCAATCCAGAAGTACTTTTCCCACTCTACTGGATTGGTCTAGACTAGCCGTATGTTTTCGTAGATGTGTATCTATCCCTCAGTTTGCAACCATGATTTGTGTTGCTCCAATTTGATTTTCTACTATCTTCGTAACGTGGCTTTCACCGATCAATATCATATAACTGTGATGAACTGACAGCACGAGGTCTTGAAGGTCTTGATCCTCTTCTAGCCTCTCAATGATTAGCCCCATTTCTTCAGCATCATGAATATGAATATGCCGAGAGTGATCTTTCGTGTGAGAGGTTTTGTTAAGCTTCGATGTAATGCTTCTGGCAATTTCTTCTTTGTTTTCAACTTCTTTGAGCATGACCTTCTGCAACCAGTGCTCAACAATTGAAGTCGCTAAGTCTATAGAGTGCTTGCACTGAAGATAGAGCGTAGGATCTAATTTTTCGAGTATTGGACGCCACAGCATCGCTTCATGTGGCGCATCTTTAATTCGACCGGATATCTCCTCCAGCTCATCAATGATGTTATGGCAAGAGTAGTTCCCCAAATGTGGGTCGAATGGGCCTAGGCTGCTTTGTTTTCCCATCACTATGGATTTACAGCCGCAGGCTATCATTGTTCCAGCTGAAAAAGCAGCTTGAGGTATTATTGCTCTAACATCTCCATCAAACACCTCATTTAAATAGTGAATGATCGACTCTGCTGCCGTAACTGATCCACCCGGCGTATGCATTATCAGATCTAGCCCTTTTGAAAAATCCATCTCATGAACTGTTGCCATGAGAGAGTTTTTGTCATTGTCATTTATGCCTAGATGGGGGAGAGAGCCATTTTTCATAAAGGCGGAATAATAGCAGATTACATTCCTTCCAGTGTGCTCATGCAGGCGGGTGATGTATTTCTTTCGGACATCGTCAAGTGCGCTTTTACTACCGTTATCTTTGGCCTGCACCATTTCTGCGAGTATTTGGTTCCAGCTTGGCATTTCGTTCCTTAGAAACAATGCGGGCCCGCTATTAGCAGGCCCAGCCGAATTAAATATTTTATTACTAGATATTAATCGCGAGTATAAAAACGAGAAGTTTTGTTGACGAATTGAGATGCCGAAGCGCCATACTCAATTGTATTGGCATCTGCAGATCGCACTCGTAGACTGTCTGACTCCCTGTGATCACGTCCTGAAGTCAGCTGAGTCACTTGAGTAGCGTATGGTGACTGCGAGAACTGGCTACCTAACCTTGTGTACATGGAAGCATCCTCATTTATAATCAATATATAGTAGTGCCAAAAAAACTAGATACCATATGTAGTACCTAGCTAGATTCCGTGGGCTTTTTGCTCGTTACGCCCTTGTGCAGGGAATTATGCGCATTTCTATAGCCTTGTCTAATACGATTTTGTAACGCTAGCCCGCGCAGCGTCTATCCCTCTGGTAACCGATTGATATCTATGCGTATAGGTCTCCATCTGAAAATTCGTTCGAACTTTCATCCCCACAGCCCAGGATCCATCGGCGCTACGCATCTTCATCGGCAAAAGATGAGACTTCTTTAGCTGGGATCGATATTACCCTTCGCTCAATGCAGTCTCGAACTGCAGATCGCTCGAATACCCACCATCTCCGAGCTGGTGGCGCACTTCGATGAGTAGCCACTCGGTTTCCTCGATCTCGCGCTTCCATCCCACGCACCGCGCCGGCGTCTCGGGGTAGATGTCCGGCCGGCCTTCGGCGAGCGTGAGGCTGAATTCGGCGATGCCGCGTTGAATCCGCTGCCATTCTCCCTGGGCGGCGGCGAGAGCGTCCGCCTCGCTGGCGTAGACGGGCCGCAGGCGCTTGGGGTTGTCGTCGGTACCGGCGATGACGTCGCGGCGCTCGGCGCCTTCGGTGTCGTGCCAGGCGGCAATGACGCCTGAGTAGCTGTCGCGGTCGGTCACGCTGTAGCGATGCTGATCGCCATCTTCGCGGCGAATGATGATCGGCGGGATCTCGAGACCGCTGGCCGTGGTGGACTGCCCGGCGGAAATGAACAGCAGGTTCCCCGCCTTCACGGTGGCGATAGCGTCATATCGCTCGGCCAGCCGCGTGAGAAAGTTGATATCGGACTCTTCGGTTTGGTCGATGTGCTTGATACCGATGACCGACAGTTGGTTTCCGATGCATGGTGTGAGGCCATGGCGTTTGGCGATGGTGGTGACGATGTCGCCGATGTTGGTCCGGTGCCAGCTCTGCGTCCGCTTGACCGGAAACTGGCCGCGCAGGTCGGCACTACTCGCCCGGATCGTGAGTATGTCAGGCGCGCCGGCGTGCTCTACTTCGTCGACGATGAACGTTCCCCGGTCGGTCAGCGGCTCACCGGCCCAGCCGATGGCGACGTGGATCTCGACGCCGCGGCGGGGGAGCGCGAGCTGGCCATCGTCGTCGGTCAACGTGAGATCCAGTTGATCCGCTTCGAGGCCCCGGCGATCCGTCAAGGTGAGACGCTGCAGGCGGCCGCGAAGGCGAGGGGTGATCTGCTGGCCGCCGATGGCCAAGCGATAGTCCGGCGTGCGAGCCGGGCGACCCACGCGGCTCATGACAGCGCCTGCGTGGCGGCTCGCAATGCGGTTGCGCTGATGGTGCCGAGAAGCTCCCGGCGTTCGTCATCGATGCGCGAAAGCGATAACGAGAACTCGATGTGTGAGGCGGCACCGTCGCGAAAGTGCCGGTCGCTGCCTTCGTCCATCGAGTCGACGGTGTAGAGCCCGTAAATGCGCCCGGTGCCCTCGATCAACGGCCACGCCGCGCCCTGGTCACCCATGGCGCGTAGCTGGTCGAGATTCGACTGGCCACCGGTGAACTCGGGGTAAAGCTCGCCGGTCAGCGTGATCGTGTCACTGCCCGGGCCGAGGAACTGAACCGCCGGGCGCTTGCCGATCCGCGAGAGGCTGGAGTTGCGCCACTGGGTCTGGCGCCTGAAGTCCTGGTACGCGGCGGTCGATAGGGAGAATACGAACATTCCGTAGACCATCATCATCGCGGGTTACCTCAGTCGTTGTCGTAGAGATTGCGGCGAGCGCGCGCAGCAGCGTCGCGCTCAGCGGCTGCCAGGGCACGCTGTACCTCGGCCGCGACGTAACGGGCGAGCGCTCGTTCGTCCATGCCGGGGGCGGCGTGGACGTTGATGTCGCCGATGGTTATCTGGACCGTGCCGCCGCCCGACGCGGCCATCGGTGGCCGGGTATCCAGCGGGATGCCGCGCCCGGCGTCGATGGCTGGCATGGCCGCTACGGGTAGGGCAGCAGCGCCGAAGGCGATACCGGCGCCGGCCTGGGTCACGCGCTTGGCGATTGCGGCGACGCGCCGGGCCGGCTCATCGCGCTTTTGGTCGAGCCCCTGATTGAATCCATCGACGGTATAACCGCCGATCTCCCGGAACACTCGAGACGGCGAGTTGATGCGCAGCAGGTCGCGCGCTTTCTGGATGGCGCCGTTGGCCATGTCGCCAGCGCCGTCGGCGACCGATGCCGCGCCATTCTTGATGCCTTCGCCGAGGCCGTTGGCCACCTCTTTGCCGGCGTTCCACATGCGTGACGGCAGCGATTTGAGGTAGCCGATCGCGTCGTTCCACTTCTGCTCGAGCTGGCCCATCAGATCCCAGTCGCCGACCAGGTCGACGACGTAGTCGATGGCCTTGCCCGGGGCCTTCTTGAACCAGTCCCAGAAGCCGGTGATGCCCTGCCATAGCGCGCCGAAGCCGTTGACGACTGCATCGCCTAGCGTTGCCATGCCTGCGGGTACTTCGATGCCGAGCTTGTCGAGCACAGCAACGACGCCGCGATATACCAGCCCCAGCGGTGACCAATTGGCCAGGAGTTTCACGACACCACCGACGCCGTCATCGAACGCGGCTTTCACATCGCGCCAGCGATCCTTGAAGAACGCGGCGATGCCGTCCCAGTTTCGGTAGATGAGGTAGGCGGCGCCGGCGATGGCCGTCACGGCGAGGCCGATCGGGTTGAGCAGAAAGGCGCGACCGACGACGGCGACGATACGTCCCAGCCACTTGAGCGAGCCGCCCAGCGCCTTGAGGCCGCCCTTGGCGAGTTTGCCCAGCAGCGAGTCCGCGCCCTTGGCGCGGAGGCCGACCATCTCCAGCGCCCAGCGGGTCGCGGCAAACGGCCCGAGCAGGGAGGCGATGACGAGCGTCAGCCCGCCGCAGATCGCGACCAGGGCGGCGATAGCGGCGGTGACCTTGACCAGCAGCGAGACGAGCTCGGGGTTTTCCTTGATCCAGCCCACGACCGCGTCACTCACCATGATGATCTCGTCGCGCACATCGCGAAGAACGCGCATCAGCTCGCCGGATAGCGTGCGCTGCACCCGCTTCAATGCCGACATGGCGTTGTCGCCGAGCGTCTCGGCCATTTTATCCGTCGTGCCGGCCACATCGCCGAGACGATCCTCGGCGCCTGTCAGCCCCTTGAGGAACTTGGGGATCTGGTCAACGGAGAGATCTTCGATGGGCGTGCCGAACAGAGCGATGGCGGTATTGGCCCGCTTGGCCGGGTCTTCGATATCGAGAATGGCACGGGCAGTTTCCTGGAGCGCCTGCCGGGCGGCGGGGCCGCCGCTGGCGATGGCATCGGACATCGCCTGCGCGTTCAGCCCGACCGACTCGTAGGCGGACACGCTCGTCTTGCTCATGTCCGAGCCGCGAATCGTGAATTCCTTGAGCGCGTCGCCCGTCTTGTCGAGGGCGAACTTGCCCTGGTCGGCCGCGGAGACGAGCAGCCCCATGGCGCGCTTGCCGTCGAAGCCGAGGGCGCGGAAGTTGGTGCTGTATTCGTGGAGGATCTCGGGCAGCTCGTCGCGCATCTGAACCGAGACGTTCTTGAAGCCGGCGCCGAGCAAATCGAGCGCGGCGTCGGCATCCTTGGCCAGCCCGTTTTTCACCATGATCTGTGCCGCCTGGACGGACTCGGCGACATCGGTACCGAACACGTCGGAGAGGGTCAGCGCACGCTGGGTGATGCGGGATAGGTGGGCCTCGGTCACATCGTCGAGCGAACCGAACGCCGCGCCCACGGCGGCGATGCCTTCGGTGACTTGCTGCATGTCCGCGCCGCGGCCGGCGCCATAGACGTCGGCGATGACGTCCTGGTACTTCACGCCCTGGCTGCTGTCTTCTCCGAACTGCGCGGCGAGACGCGCCCCGGCCATCTCGGCTGAAAACGCCTGGTTGGTCAGCGCGAAGACGCCGCCTCCGCCGACACCGATGCCGGTCATGCCGGCGCCGCGCATGTTGTTGGAACGGCCGATGGTGCGGTGATACTTCTGCACGGCATCGGCGGCGGCGTTCTGTCGGCGCGCTACCTCCCGCAGCTCGGTTTGCTGCTGCTGGATCTGCTCGTTGGTGCGGCGAATCCGGCGCTGTAGCTCGGCTTGCTTATCGGCGTAGCTGCCGGTCACGCCGTCGGCGCGCGTCATGCTCGAGCGCAGGTCGCGGAGCCGCTTCTGCTCATCCTCGTAGCGCTGGGAGAGTTTGCGCGCCTGGCGTATCGCCTGCTGTCGTTTGCGGCCGAGCGCGGCGGTGTCCGCGCCGGCTTCGTTCATGCGCCGTGAGAGGTCGCGAATCTCATCTTGCTGCTGTTGCAGCGCGCGGCTGCTTTCCCGCGATTGCTCCTTGAGCTGGCGAAACCCGCGCATGTCTTTCTGCGCGCGTTCCAGTGTCTTGAGCTGTTCGCGACTGGCCTTCAGCGCCTCGGCCGTGCGGCCGCTGCCCTGGGCGATTTTCTTGAGCGGGCTGGTCGCCTTGTCGATGGCGCGGAGCATGACGTCGAGTTTCAGATCTCCGGCCATCGTGGCTTCCTATCGTTGCGGGGATTGCTTGGGTGGCTCGTAACGGATGCGGGCGCGCTCGCGCCATTCCGTGAGTTCCTCGAGCGACATCTCGTCCATGTCGCTGGGCGTCCAGTGGAACACCATGGCGAGATCCGCCATGGCGTCATCGACGTGGTTGGGTAGCGTCAGGCGCTCTCTTCCCGCAGACGCTTCGGCAGCAAAAAACCCGTCACCGCACCGCCGAGCTGGAAGAGATCGGCCGGGTCGATGTTGCGAAGCTCGGCTTCGGAGAGGGACGGTTCGGTGATGCGCGGCAGCACCTTGGTCAGCACCGTCACGTCCTGCTGGAGCAGATCGGTCAGCGAGACGCCACGCAGCGCGCCGGACTTCGGCTTGCGCACGGTGATCTCGGTGACTTGCTTGCTGCCGCGTTGGATCGGGTAGTCCAGCGTGACGACGGTTTCGTTGTCGGATGTCGCCGAGGTGGCGTCGACGGCTTCGGTGCTTTCGGCGGTGGTGGTCTGTTCGGTCATGGTGTTGCTCCATCGGTCATCGGTAAGAGAGCCCGGCAACCGGCCGGGCATCGGGTCGGTTGGCTAGATGAACTACAGGCCGAGCGCCTGGCGCCGGTCGGCCAGGCGGTCTTCGCCGCGTACCTTGAAGACGTAGCCGGGCACGTCGCGCTCGATGATGTCTTCACCATCGACGGTCAGCTTGTAGTAGCTGATGGTCGTGGTGATCGACATGGTGTTGTTGTCACCCTTGCTGCCTTCGCCCATACCGATCGTCTTGTGACGGCCACGCACGACGATCTCGACCGGGATGACCTGGCCGGTTTCGTCACTTTCGTAGCTGCCGGTCATGCGCAGCATCGCGGCGTCGTGCACGGGCGAGCCGAACGAATCGAACAGGCCATCGACGATCAGGCCGCCGGCGGTCCATTCCATCGTCATGACCTGGTGGCCTTGGTCGACCTCGATGGGGCCGTCCATGCCGCCGCCTTCGTACTCGACCATGCGGCGGGCGAGCTCGGGCAGCGTCAACGAGGGAATCTTGCCCTGCCAGTTGTTGCCGTCGCCGAACAGGTTGAAGTCCTTGAGGATGTTGGGGAGTGCCATTTCTCGGTTTCTCCTTAAGCGGCGACGCGCGCGGCGAAGTCGACCAGGTACTGGTCGCTGATGCGCTGCTGCAGCATGAGATTTTCGAGCGGCGGGACCGGGGTGTAGTCGTAGTCGATGTACAACTTGCCGCTCTTGAGGACATCGGTGGTGTTGATCTCGCCGTCGAACCAGGCGCTACCGCCGAGCAGATAACCCTGACGCGTCAGCTCGCGCATCTTGGCGTTGATGCCTTCGATGATGTCTCGCGCCAGGCTGGGGTGCATCGGCTTGTCGATCGCCCAGAGGTGGGCCTCTGCCATGGTGTCGGCCAATACCTGGGCGGTGCGGGTGTAGTTCTCGAAGGCGAACAGTGGATCGTCGGAGCAGGTGCGAGAGCCCCAGAAGCGGAAGCCGTCGCGATTGATCAGCGTGGTGACGTCCGCGGCGTTCAACACGCCGGCGTCGGTCGCGGGATCTTGCAGATCCCAGTAGATGTCGTGCGAGAGCCCGGTGACGCCATTGACCGCGACGTTGCTCAACGTCTTGTGCCAGCCGGTCTCCTCGTCGATCTTGGCGCGCAGCCCCATGGCGCGGGCGACGGCGGAGAGGTTGCGGGTCTGAGCGGCATCGACATCGAATCCGGTGAAGTCCGGCCAGATCACCATCGCTTCGCGAGCGCCGTAAGCCTGGCGATACAGCGTCGCTTCTTCGACCGAGGTGCAGCCGAAGGCGGAGAGATAGGCGAAGGCGCGGAGCTTCTGGGCGACGCTGATCAGCGCGGCGCCGACGTCTTCGTCGTCGAGCTCCGGCACGCCGAGGATCCGCGGCTTGATGCCGAACTTGGCCTGAGCGGCCAGCAGCGCCTGGATGCCGGTCTTCTGGCCGCTGCCTTCGACGTTGCCGATGATGTTGGCCTTGGTCTCGTCTGCGGTCTCGCCTTCGGCGACGCGGACGATGACCGACACCGGCTTGGCCTGATCGACGATGGCATCCAGCGAGCGGGCGAGGGTGCCGGTGTCGCCGGCCTTGCCGAGCGCGGTGTAGGCGTCGGTGACGAGCACCGGGGTATTCAGTGGGAATAGATCGGGATCGGCGTCTTCAGCCGTGGCGACCATGCCGACCACCGCCGTGGAGACGGTGCGGATCGGGCGGGTGCCTTCGTTGATCTCGACGACGCGAACGCCGTGATGGTAATCGGTCGCCATGGGCGAGCTCCTGCGCAGGTTAGCGGGTTGCTGTGCATGCAGGGGCCCATGGTTTCCCGCGCGGCGCTCAGGCTCTAGCGGTGGGCGTTGTAGATTCGGGATCTACAACGCGGGGGTAGGGCAGGCACGGAAAGCCCGCCGAAGCGGGCTGGATCTCGATGGCTATGAACCGAGGCGTTGCTGGGGCGGGCGGCGATATACGTCGAGTGCGTCCTGGAGAAGCTTTCTTTCATCTGTGGTCGCCGTTTGCATTCGTACGATCAGGGCGTCTTCTATGATCCCTGCATTGGGTGTCCTGTGGTGTTTTAACTCTGCGACCAAGGCCATGACGTCGTTGCTGATTTGCATGTTGTTTATCTCAGTGGATGAGATCGCCAGTTGAGTGTCACGACGTCTCAAACACAAGCAAGCCCGCCGAAGCGGGCTTGGTTCATTGACGAGTCCTTGTCGTGACGTTACCTCGCTGCGGTGGCAGTTGCCTTGGCTGCTTCAAGCTCGCCTACGAACGCGGCTTCGAGATCGATCGCGAGCAGTTCGTCGAGCGTTTCGACGGCGTCGATCTGCTGCTCGCTGACGCGGCGCTCCGCGGTGAAACACGGCTGCACATGCTGGGCGACGGCCTTGGCGATCGGGGTGATCTCTTCCAGCGTGATCGCGACCCAGCCATTCGCGCCTTTGAAATCCGCCGTCGGCAGGAATCCGTCACGCAGGGTCGTGTAGGCGCTGTTGACCTGCGCCTGGCTCTCGCGATCGGTGCGGACCTTGGAGCCGTCGGGCAGGATGACGCCAGCGGTTTCGCGGGCAAAGCGGATGCTGGCCAGCTCGGTTTTGAGTTGGCCGCGCAGGTGATCGAGGCTCGGCGGCTGGATCTCGTCATCGATAGCGATGTAGTCGTGACCGACCCAGCGCTCGAGCGCCTCGGGCACTTCCAGCCAACGGATGGATGGGTGGAAACGCCCCTGCGGCTCGAAGTCGATGAACTCGGCGCATTTATTGTCGTCGGTGATACGGGCATAGCGGGTCATGATTCAGGCTCCCAAAGCAGGGTGCCGTGCGCGTCACGCACGGCGGTGATCTGGATGGATTCGACCGGATGGCCGGTGAGGATGCGCACGGCAGTGGTCGCCTCGGCCTGCGCCGCGAAGATCCCCGCGGCGCTGACCTGGGCGTCGCCGGATGCGACCGGCGTTGTGTAGCTCACGACGTACTCGCTCATGCAGCATTATCCGGGAACGAGCGGCCCGGCCCCCAGATGATGCGCACGGCGCCTTGGCCGCCTGCCGCTCCTTGGGAGGGGGGCTCGGCAGCGACACCACCGGCGCCGACTGTGATAGTGATGGTCTCACCCGGCACCACGGCAATGTCGTTCAGGTAGCGCAAGCCGCCACCTCCGCCGCCGCCACCGCGATTGCCGCCTGCGCCCCCGCCATATTTCCCGCCGACGCTATCGTTGGCATCTTCGCCGTTACTGCCGCCATGCCCCGCTTGAATCAATGGGTCGCTCGAAACGGTGCCGCCACTCCCCGATGCGCCCTGGCCAAGCAGCCCAACGCCGCCACCGCCGCCGGCAGAGCCGCCATAGTTGACTGTTCCGGCCCCGCCACCTCCCGCGCCACCTGTACCAGCCGTGCCATCGACATCATCGGGACCCCCGGCACCGCCATCACCCGCATATCCGCCGGCACCGCCACCACCACCGGTGCCTGTACCGTAACCGGCGTCTCCACTGCCGCCGCTACCGCCGTTACCACCGCTACCTCCGGCGCCCGATCCACCCGAGACATCTCCACCATCTGAGGAGTTAGAGCCCCCCTGCCCCCCGTGAGCGGTTAGGTATGAGCCAATGGAAGAGCTGCCGCCAGGTAAGCCCGCACTGAAATCGCCTGCACCGCCACCACCACCGATGGCCAGGCCAGAGAGCAGGGTAACCCCGCCGGGTACCGTCCACGAAAACGTTCCTGGAATCGTGAAAATCGCCTCGCCCACGGCTGGGCCGGTAGTGAACGCCGACCAGGCCGACCAAGGGCTGTATCCGGTGGTCGCCCCCTTGTAGCGAACTCGCACCTGGTATTCGTTCAATCCTTCTAACTCGGCACCCGGTGCGGTCCAGTTCGTCAGGTTGGCGCCATCATCGGTACTGCTGGCGATGACGGTGCCACTATCGGCTTCGCGGATCTCCCAATCGGAGGCGACATGCGCCTCGCCACCGCCAGGGAAGCTGAAGCTCGAGGCGCTGACAGTCACGCCGTTGCCGAAATCCACGTCGGCAGCGCCGTCGGCTGGCGAGGTGATCGTCGGCTGGTTGGCGCTGTTGGTGGTGGTGAAGCCACGCACGACCGACCAGTCGGACCAGCCCAGCGTCTCGCCCTGGAAGCGCACCCGCAGGTAGTAGCGCGTCTCGCGTGCCAAGGCCGTGGCGAGCCGATGACTGGTCAGATCAGCCACCGTACCGCTGTCATAGGCGATTGCGGTAAAGGCGCTGTCGGTGGCGATTTGGTACTGGCTAGCTACGTGTGCGTCATTCGTGCCGACAGCCTCGAACTCTGCGGTGGCAATGGCCGGCATCAGGCTGACGCCGGTCGCGTTGGTCGCTGGCGAGGAGATCACCGGCGGAGCAACGTACTCGAAGACCGTACCGGTCGAGAAGCCAGTCGGCTTGGACCAGGGCGACCAGGTGCCCTCGGCGTCCTGGTAGCGGCAGCGCCAGAAATAGACCTCGTCAGTGGCGAGGATGCCGCTGGCGACAGTGTGCTGTGTCGCCGCTGTGGCTTCGCTGCCTTGGTAGACGATGTTGGCGAAGTCAGCGTCGGTGGCAACCTCAAACTCGGCACCCCGATGAGCGATGCCATACAGCGAGTAATAGACATTGCCGGTCAGCGCGGGGGTTTCCATGACGTCGACCGCACCCTCGGCCGGGGCGACGTTGGTCGGCTTGCGCACCGCGTCCGCGCGTCCCGCGCGCACCTCGGGCAAACACACCAGGTAATGGATCTCGATCGGCTCGCCACTCTCGCCGAGCTGGGTCTCGAGCTGCAGTTCGATGGTGCCGCCCACCGGCAGGCGGAACTCGAGGTCGGTATAGCCGTCCTCGGTGGCTGCCGAGCGCTTGAGCGGGGCGTTTTGCCAGCCGGTGGCCGGGGCATTGGTACGCCGCGCCTTGACTCGCACGCTGCCGTCGCCGGCGACGCGACGCACGATCAGGCGACCGGCGTTGTCGTAGCGCAGCGTCTTGATCTCGCGACTGAAATAGCGACCGTTGCCGGCCAGTGCGTAACCGGCGCGAATATCCCAGCTCGTACGGGCAAGCGTCCCGCTGTTGGCGCGCGTTTTGGTCAGCGTGGCCGCCGCGCGGAAGCGGGTCGCGGTGAGGATCTTCTCGACCTCGACTACCTCGGTGGTACCGCCGACGTCGATGATCACGTAGGCATCGCCCACGGTGAGGTTATTGGTGGTGGCCACGTCCACCGACTCGTCGCCGGCGACGGTCGAGACGATCGCTGCCGGGGCATAGTCGCGCCAGGTATAGGCGGCATCGGCGAACAGTTCGAAGTCGGCGCCCTGGTCGGACTCGGCGAGCCAGATCGGAAAGGCACGGCCGACGCTGACCGAGCCGGAGATTTCGACCGACTGCAGGCGCTTCTCCTGTTCTACGGCCGTTTTCTCGAGCGGCACGAGGCGCTGACGCAGATGTTCGTCGCGTTCGGCGAGCTGCTTGTGCGGCTTGTTATCGATGCCGTCGGGTCCACCGACGACCGGATCGGTCTCCTCGAGAATGTAGATCTCGGGAAATCCGGCGTTTTCCTTCTCGGGGAATGTTGCCATTGCTGTAGCTCCTACAGTGTCAGCTCGAACCAGTCGCCCAGTTCCATGTCGGGGGTTTTCTCGATCGCCGAGGCGCGCGTAACACGGGCGATCAACACGTCGTCGGCGGTGAACAGGCCGATCTCGCGAATCGGCAGGCCGTTGGCTTCGTTACGCTCGAGCGCCCAGTGCGCACGTAGTTGGCGAGGGTTGTCGGCGACGACTTCGATACGCTCGATGGGTTTGCGGTAGGCGCCGGTCAGCGTCGTGTCGTCGAAGGTCTCGGACGTGTTGCCGGTACCGAATCCGACCTCGGCGACGACGGCCGCCGGATCGGCGTTGGCCAGCAGGCGGCCGAGTGCGGTGTAGAAACCTCGGGTGATCATGCGAACGCCTCGGTGGTGGTGTGGGTGGCGTGCCGGTAGCGGGCGCCACGGAGGCGTCCATCGGCGTAGGTATGGGCGCCATCGCGGGCCGGCCCGAATCCGCCCCGTGCGCTGCGGCCGTCGCGCAGCAGCGTGCGGGCGACACGGAGCGTCGGCGGTGTCACGGTGGCCATCGCGGTACCACGCCGGGCGCTGCCGTCGAACGCCAGGCGGCCATCGCGCGGTAGCAGGGCATCGCGAGCCAGCGGCGTGCGCAGCCGCACGCTTATCGGCGATCGCAGATAGATCTCGCCGGCGCGGTAGTGAGTGGTCGCGCTGACGACGCGGGCCGCGCGATCCAGTGCGCCATCGAAGCGGATCTTCCCGTCACGGCGGTAACGGCGTGTGCTGCCGCGAGCGAGACGGCCGTCGCGCACGCCCTTGGCGCGAGCTGGCTGCCAGCCGACGTGGAGCGGTAGGGAGATCGTTGTCGGGTGCTCGACGGCGGTGGTGACGTTGACTCGGAACGACAGCGCGTGAAGGTGCGAACGGGCGTTCTTGTAGGTCTCGACGATGCGGCGCACGCGAGCCACCTGGGCGGCATCGAGACCTTCCTGATTGCCGAGGTCGGCAACGATCCGGAACAGCGCCCAGCGAGCGCTACCGGCAAAGGCCTGGCTGCCGTCGCGAACGATCTCGCTGTCGTGCTGGATGACCGCCATGCCTTCGATGATTTCCGCATCCCGGAAGCCCAGGAGCTGCAGGCCACGCCGGATGGCGTAAGGCGTGCCCTTGTAGCGGTGCAGGTCGACGGCGGACGCGACCAGGGCACGTCGCTCGGCTTCCGTGCGCGCGAACTCCCATTCGATACCGATCGAGAGCGCCCATGCGAGATAGGGCAACAGATCGGCGCGGATCGTCGCCGGGTTCCAGAGGGTGCGAAGCGGTGTCGGCAGGTCGCTGATGGCGCCGTTCACACTCGCGACCCGCCGTTCCAGCGGGGTCGCATTGGGGGGCAGCATCGGCGTGCTCACGATGCGACCTCCGTTGTCAGCTCGAGGGCGACGAGAGAGGCGGCAGCGCTTTCTTCGTTGTCGATGTCGGTGATTGGCGCGGCGATCTCGATTCGCCGCACGCCAGCACGGTGTAGCGCAGCCGCAATGCCGGATAGCGCGACGTAGGCGCCCAGCGCCCGCCGAGCCTCGGCGTATTCCCGAACGGCGGCTTCGGCGGCGGCACGAACGGTATCGGCAGACGGTCCGGATTCGACGTAGAGCGTGGCGCGAATGGCGTACGGGGTGATCGTGGCGGCGATGACCTCGACAGTGTCGGTCAGGGGACGAACATGGTCGGCGGTCGCTGCCTGACGCACGGCGTCGAGAACGTCATCGCTCGGCGTGCCATCGCCGGACTTGGCAAGGATCACCAGCCGCACGAGCCCGGGGGTTGGGCTCAGAACGGCAACATCCTTGACGTCCGGGTGGGCGCTGAGGGCATGGAACTTGTATGCACCCACCGAGCCGGCGGTCGGGTAGCCCTCCAACGCCATAACCGTACGAGCACGTAGCTCATCGTCGGTTTCGTTGGTGAGTTTCGCGACGCCCAGCAGTGCAGAGAGGTTTTCGAGATCCGCGCCGCCGGCCGTGGCGATCATGACGGCGCGTGCGGCATCGTTGATGCGTTGACGTAGCACCAGCTCGCGGTAAGCGTTCTCTTGTAAAAGCTTCACCAGCGGCTCGGACTCCAGTTCGAGGCGCGCGGCGATGTTGTCTTGCTCGTCGGCCGGGTAGAGCGCGACCAGGCGTGACTTGCGCTCGGCGAAGATCGTCTCGTAGTCGAGGGTCTCGACGACATCCGGCGCGGGGAGCTGTGAGAGATCGATGGGTGAGCTCATTGGAGTGGCGCTTCCAACGTGACGCTTTCGCCGTCATTGGTCGTTGCCTCGATGGCGAGCGTTGCTGTACCGGGTTGCGTCGTGCTGACGCTGCGGCGGATCGATTGGATCGTGACCCGTGGCTCCCAGCGAATGATGGCCATAACCGCCGCGCTGTAGACCTGGAGCATGAGGGCATCGTTAGTTGGTTGGTCGATCAGCGAGGGGATCAGCGACCCGTACTCGCGACGCATGACGCGCGAGCCGATGGGCGTCGTCAGAATGTCGGCGATCGACTGCCGAATGTGCTCGAGTCCGTCGATGGATTGGCCGGTAGCCCGGTTCATACCTGGCATGTCATTCCACCTTGTATGTGCCGGCGCTCGAACCGCCGGTGACGGGTACCTGAGCGTTTGACTGGATCTCGTCGACGACGGCATTCGCGATGGCCTCGGCCATGCGGTTGACCCAGCTGTACTGGCCGCTAGAGGTTGCGCCCTGGGCGCGCATCTCACTCACGATTCGGTTCTTGAGCTGCGATTTATTCAGTGCCATGGCCTATTTCCCCGCCGTCACAGTCGAGGAGCCGTCACCGTGCGGATTGCCGGTGAAGTGGCAGATATGGGAGGTGGTAACGACGCCGGTGCCCTTGTTGTGATGGATCGACTTGGCGTCGACGGTCGCGACGCCCGCGACCGTGGCTTTCATGTCGCCGCCGACGGTCGCGGTCAGGTTGCCGTCGACTTCCAAATGGATGTCGCCAACGCACTTGATCAGCAGCCGGTGAGCTTCGTGGTCGTACTCGATACGGGTGCCGTCCGGGTACCAGCGGCCGATTACGTTGGGATCGCTCGACGGAGCGGGGTGTGCCTGGCGAAAGAGGCCGGTCATGACGAACCCGGAAGCCGGATCGCCACCGGGCGAAAACACGACGACTTGTTCGCCGACCGTGGGCGGGTTCCAGTCGCGGGTGGTGCCCGCTCGCTCTTCGATCCAGGGCAGCCAGTCGGTCAGCATGTCGCCGGACTGGACGCGCACGCGCGGCGGCCGAGGTGGATCGGCTTCAGGATCGCCATGATCAACCTCGGCGATGGTGCCCAGGCGGACCAGGTTGTTGATCAGACGACGGAGTTCGGCGGCGTTATTCATGCCGCGATGGTTGCGCGCCGGTTCGCTGAGCTCTAGCGACGCGCGTTGTAGATCGTGGATCTACAACGCGTTAGCCCTGAAGGTTGCCGCCGAGATGGCGAATCAGGATGTCGTGGACGAGCTCGATGTCGTCCGGCGTGGTGCCGAGAAGCTGGCGTTCCGGGTAGTCATACTCAAGGTGGCTGTTGACCGGCGCGCGCTTGCCCTCCTGGTGGATGCGGGCAATGTGAGCGATTCGACCCTCGTAACCGATCGAGACGCGATCCGCTGTCGCTTTCATCTTGAGATAGCGTGCGGTGCGAAGCTTCGCGAACATCGCTTCGCTCGAGTTGCGCTTGCCGGCTTTCTCGCGCGGGTCCGCGACTGGGGTCAGATCGATCTCGAGCACACGGACGACACGGCGTTTTTTGAACGTGCGCAGGGAGCCGGCATGGCGCTGGTCGAACCCGAAATAGGTCTCGGGCGTGGAAAACCAGTTTACGATTTCGCGCTCTTCGGCTTCGTGTCCGGGTTTCTCGTAGATGAAGCGCAGCCGTTTACGTGCGCGCCGGCGCTTTTTCTTGCCGACACGCTTGGCGTAGGGCGTACCGTCGGGGTTCTTCTGCAGCCGGATTCGCTGCTGTTGCCGCTTGCGCAGCGCGATTCCGATCTCGCGCGCGAGCTTCTTCCGTTCGGCGGACTCAAGCTTGGCGAGCAGCGGCTCGACCCAGTCGTCGAGCTGGGCCAGCGCGTCATCGCTCACGCGCTGCCCCACTCGGCGGCGAGCTCATAATCAGCGTTAGGATCCCGCCGAACGAGCAGTTGCCAGCGCTCGGCGGGGCAGGCATCGAGCGGGTGCTCGGGCATGCGGTGTTCGCTGCGGATCTGACCGGCTGCGCAGTCGACCAGGGCAACGACACGCTCGGTCAGCTCGACGCTGAAAATGACATCGACGTCGGTATTTGAATGAATCTCGAGCGTGAAGCGTAACGCCTGGTCGGGATCAGCGTCGGGTTGGTATCGGGCGAGCCACTGCAGCAGCGGCAACACGACAGGGTCGAGATCTCCACCGCAGCCGATGACGATGACCTCGGCCGTGACGCGGTACTCATGGGAGAGATGCTGGCCACGGTGGAACTTGATCCCACCGTCGGGGACGTAGGTGCGCAGGCGATCCGGATCGTGAGCGAGACCGGGCACGCTATCGAGCAGGTGCTGGCGCAGGCTAGTGAGTTTTCGCATCGAGGGCGTCCACGAGTCCGTTATGTCGGGTGGCGCAGCCGTGGTAGAGGCTCGCCCAGGCTTTCATCGTCAGCACGACGTCGCCGCCGGTGCCATCAGTCAGCGGCGGCAGCGTCGTCGGGCATTTGCGCTTGAGGTTCTGTTGAATCGGGGGATCGCCCGGCGGCGGCGTCGTTGAGCAGGCGGACAGCATCAGCGCCGAGACACACGTTGCGATAAATCGGTTTCTGGATCTCACGGATGATTCCCCTATCGATGACGCGCTCGCTGGCGTCGAGCTCGGCGAGACGGTTTTCGACGATGCCGGCGATGTCGGCTTCGCGGTCCAACGCGGCATCGGCGAGCAGCTGGGCGGCGCGCTCTTCGGTGAGTCGCTGGGCGTCTTCGAACCAGCCGCGCGAGAGCCAACCGCCACCGTAGGCGATGGCCAGGCCGGCGACGACGGCAAGCGCTCGGGCGTTCATTCGAGCCCCGCGAGACAGAGTTCGCGCTCGGTCGCGCGTCGCTTCACCAGCCCGGCGAGTTTGCGGCCACCGGCGTAGACCCACTTCGACAGCTCGTTACAAGCGTTGCGGATGCGACCGGCGTTGAGCTGTTCGAGCAGAGTCGAACGACGGAACGCCCCTTCGCCGACATTGAAAATCCAGCTGGCCAGCGCAGCACGGCGCGTAGGCGGCATTGTCGCGTTGATCTCTGGCGCGACCTGACGGTCGATAGCGTTGAACGCTTCGCCGAGATCGCCGGCGAGCAGTGCCTCGCACTCTTCCGGCGTTCGGGTCTGATGGAGCGTGACATCTGAACCGGTATGGCCGGTACAGATGGTCGGGATTCCCACCGGGTCCGGGTAGGCTTCGAGCTCGGTGCCTTCGTAGTGCTTGACGACGCCGATAGCGAGCGAGAGTGCGATACCGCAGGCGCCACCAATGGCACTGCCGCCGATCCAACGGCCGATGTTTTTCATGAGCGATCCCCTCGACGCTCACGCCACTCCCGGAAACGCTCGACGTACTTTGGCACGAGTAGGCCAATCTGCAGCGCTAGATAGGCGAGGGTCAGGACGGTGATCCAGTCGCTGGGCGTCATGCCGCCGGCGTGCAGCAGCGAGACGATAGCCGGCGGCGTGGATTTGACCGCTTCGGTAGTGATGTTGAGCTGCTGGGCCATGGTCGTCCCCGCGTTGGCAATGAGTAGCGTGATGAGCACGATCAGCGGATCGGGCCGATGGTTGTGGTAGTCGAGTCGACGTCTCATGTCGTCAGTCCCATAACTGAACGGAGTCGGTGCGCTGCTGACGTTGAGGCAGATCCGGCACCGTTACCGGTGTGCCTTGGGGCAGGATCGGCCCCAGGTCCGCGAGGCCGGGATTGAGCTCAAGCAGCTGCTCGGTCACTCCCGCCGTTTGGCCGTGGATGCGCTGACAGATCGCGTCCACGGTGTCGCCCTGGCGCGCATGGACGATGCGGGCCACTAGATCAGCTCGACCGTGGTGTGAGGCTCGCCGAGGATCTCGGCGACGGCCCAGCGCGAGTTGCGGCGGTAGTCGTCGGCGGCTTCGTCCTTCACCTCGCCGGCCTCTTCGCCGGATCGGGTCGCGCTGTAATCGCGATACGCCTCGAGGATGCTCGCGTGAGCGCTGGCGTAGACGGCCTGGCGATAGAGCGCGGTCGTGTCGCCGGGCATCTGCCAGGGCTCGGCGGGCACCGCGTCGGAGGCATAGACGCCGGCGTCGTGCTGGCGCGCCTGGAACTCGGCGAGCTGGCGATTGACGTCTCGCATGGCGACGCCGAGGGCATAAACGACGCGACCTTCGGGGATCGTCGTCTCGATACGATGACGGTCGCGAAAATCGCCCGGTTCGATGTCGGGCCAGAATCCGTTGTTCGGGATTGGCGGGGAGGGCCGGTGCTGGCTTTCACTACCGCCGTGAGCGACTAGAGACATGGGCGATCCGTTGAATTAGAGGGAGGTGGATCGGGGATCGACGATGTGGGGCACATGGCCCGGATCTCCCCCCGATGCCTCCCGGGGTCGGCGTGCGACTCGGTCGCAGCGTCAGCCGTGGCCTTGCGGGCTCGACTGGTTGCTGGCGTTCTTTTTGATCTGGCGTTCGAGGGTCTCGATGTCTCGCTTCACGCCCGCGCGGTCGTTCAGCTCGAGCGCGCGCTTGAGCTGCTCGATGGCCGCACTTGGGCAGTCCGCATCGCGCAGGGCGTAGCCGTAGGCCTTGTGGAACTTGGCCGAGATCTGATCGTGCATGTCGGCGCCATCGAGCAGTTCGCGGGCGCGAACCATGAGCGATGCGAGGTGCGTCCCGAGCGCCTGGCGCTCGGCCTGGTCGGCGTCGTCGTCGAGCTTGCCGAGCTGGGCGAGCACTTCCTCGGCGAGCTGCTCGGCGACGATGCTCTCGAGGTCACGCTCGAACCGATCCGGCATGTCGAGCTTGTGCTCGAGCGCATAGCCGGCGATATCGAGCGCGCCGGCGAGGTCGCCGATGTCGAAGCGCCAGATCAGGACGGTAGTCAGCACTTCATCCTGGGCACCGTTGCCGGCCTCGAGTACACCCTCGACGTAGGAATCGAACTGCGGGAGTAGCTCGCTTTTTTTGGCGATCTTCCCCTCGGTCGACTTGATCTGTTTCAACGCGCGCCGGGCATCGTAGAGCGCGGCCATCATGAGTTCGTACTGCGGGCCGTTCTGCGGCTGGCCGGGTGTAGCGCCCCCGGCCGCTTTCGCGGCCGTGACGCGCTGAAAGTGCTGACGGGCTGGGCTGATCATTGGGTCGTCGCCTCGCTTTCAGCTGCTTCCGGTAGCTGCTCGATGTTCTCGATCAGGCATCCGAATCCGTAATCCTCGACGACGTAGGCGTCGTTCGAGCTCTCGTAGTTCTCCACGCGCTTGCGCTTTGGCTGGTCGCGCAGATAGCGGCGGCGGCTGCCGTTCTGCCAGTAGATCGACAAGTTGCTCAGCGAGGTAATGAAGATGGCGCCGTTGGGCACGAACGGCGCTCGCACGGCCTGGAGACCGCCGACGCGCTTCTGGCTGACGATCAGATCGAGGGCGCGCTGCTCGGTCGGGGCGTTGTCACGGTTGATCAGCGGGAAATACTTGTCGGCCAGCATTTGCCGACCCATTACCGCGACCAGCTCCGTCGATTCCTGATACCAGGGCTCGACCAGGTTGTTGACCGCATCGACGACCAGCGCGTCGAGATGGAGGTAATCGCCGGCTTTGCCGATCAGGATGTTGCCACCGGCCTTACCGCTGGTCATGACTCGCTCGGGGGCGTTTTCGCGATACTGCTGCAGCCACCCTTTGTTGACGTCTTGCAGTAGTGGATAGGTCTCGCGATTCGTTTCCCGTGCAGCCTGGACGCCGTTGAATCCGATCATGATGCGGTCGAGTGCCTGCTGGCGAACGATCATGTCGCGTACCAGGCCCTGAAAATTCGGGAACTTGGCCCAGGCATCCAGCTTGCCCCAGGGAATGAACGTGTCGAACTCGGTCGATGCACACTCGTAGTCGTTAACGGTGAGGCCGGTGATATCACGCGGCGAGCGGTCGTTCTTGCTGACGTCGGTACGGCCGGCGATGGGACCGGTGACACCAAGGCCGAGCTTTTCGCCCTTGAGATCGTCGACGCCCATTACGTTGACCATGCCGAGGAATTCGCTCGACTCTTGGATTCGTTTCTCGAGCCGCTGCTGGACGCTCGGCTCGACGGCGAATGATTCCGTCGCGGACGTGACGCCTGAGAGCTGGGCGATCTGAGTCGTCAGGCGGTTGAAGGCGACGCGGGTATCGTTGCGCATTGGGGTTCCTTAGCAGTCGGTCAGTTCGGCGTCGCCGCTGCCGCCGAGGGCGAACTGGCGAGTGGGCTGGTCGGGGGTTTGGTCGAGCGTGGTGTACAGCTCATCGAGCCGTGCTTTTGTCTCTTCGTGGGCATCCTTCAGCTCGGTGAACGCCTCGGCGCTCGGGCGGTTGGCGAGTTCGCTCTCGAGTGCGGCGTGCTTCTGGACGAAGAGGGCGAGCGTCTGCTCGAGGTCGCCCCGGAACGCGACGAAGCCTTTTTCGGTCTTCGCGTCGTGGCGCTTGAACAGTGCCTTCACGCTGTCGAACAGCGACGGGCCAGTGTCGGCCGGCGGCTCGATGCTTTCCTCGAGATCGAGTTCGAGGGCAGCGGAGAAGAAGTTTTCGGGGCGGGTCTTTTTACCCGTCAGCGGAGAGTTGTCCCCGGCGCCGGCGCTGAATTGCAGCATTTCCGTACCCAGTGACGCCGGCGTATTGGTGACGGCCAGACCCACGAGGTACGGCTCACCGGTATCGGCGAAATCCGGGTCCACTTCCATCGACGAATAGACTTTCTGGCGCGCTTTGATCATCGCTTTGAGCTCGTCGGTCGGATCGATCTCGGCGTAAAGCTGGACCTTGCCGGCGTCGTTCTTCTCGGTTTTCAGCGCGGTGACGTCGCCGTAAGCCTTGAACGGGCTATCCGGCAGCATGCCTTTGATGTGCTCGAGATTGATTCGGCACCCGTAGGTCTTCGGGTCGAAATTCGCGGCCATCTTCTCCAGCCAGTCGGCGGGAATCTTGCGGCCATCCATCGTGGCGCCTTCGGTGGCGATAACGTGCCAGGACATGGGGTTTCCTCAGCGGGTGAGCGAGCGGTGGCGAAGTCGGTGCAAAGTGCGGTCAGGTTCCGCGCCGACTCTCATTCGCTCAACTGGGCCGCGTTGTAGATTCGCGATCTACAACGCGTTGGCCGCTGGTCAACCCGGGCTCGCGGGTACGCTGGCACGCATGACGACGACAGCCCCCGACACCCTCGATTCCCCGCGACTGACGGCCCGCCATCTCTACTGGCAGGGTTGGCGTGTCGCGCGCATCGCCGAATTCCTCGACATGAAAGCGGCCACCGTTCATAGCTGGAAAGACCGCGATGGCTGGGAAGAGGCGAGCCCTACGCAGCGCGTCGAGGGTGCGCTCGAGGCGCGGCTCGTTCAGCTCATCGGTAAAGAGCGGAAAGGGAACGGGGATTACAAGGAGATCGACGCCCTCGGGCGGCAGATCGAGCGCCTGGCGCGGGTGCACAAGTACGCCGAGACGGGGAAGGAAGGCGATCTCAACCCGAACCTCGCCGCGCGCAACGCGGGCGAGAAACGCAAGCCGAAGCGCAACGGGTTGACGGAGGAGCAGTTCGAGGCGCTGGAGATGGCGTTCCTGGAATCGCTGTTCGAGTACCAGCGCCAGTGGCTACGCGCCGGCGAGAAGCACCGGATCCGCAACATCCTCAAGAGCCGCCAGATCGGGGCGACGTTCTATTTCGCCCGCGAGGCCATCGTCGATGCGTTCAAGACGGGGAAGAACAAGATCTTCCTGTCGGCCAGCAAGGCACAGGCCCACATCTTCAAGAATTACATCATCCAGTTCGTCAAAGAGACATGCGACGTCGAGCTAAGGGGCGACCCGATCATTCTCGACAACGGCGCGGAGCTGCATTTCCTCGGCACCAATTCGAAGACCGCCCAGGGCTATCACGGCGACGTCTATCTCGACGAGTATTTCTGGGTTCTGGGGTTCGAGCAATTCCGCAAGGTCGCGTCGGCGATGGCGACGCACAAGCAGTGGCGGCAGACCTATTTCTCGACGCCGTCGTCGATCGCGCACGAGGCGTACACGTTCTGGACTGGCGAGCGGATCAACAAGCGCCGCAAAAAGGCCGACCGGGTCGATATCGACGTGAGCCACGCGGCACTGAAAGATGGGGCACTGTGCGGGGATCGGCAGTGGAAGCAGATCGTGACGGTTCACGACGCCGAGGCCGGCGGGTGCAACCTGTTCGACATCGAGGATCTGCAGTTCGAGTACAGCGCTGACGAGTTCGCGAATCTGTTCGAGTGCGAGTTCGTCGACGACAGCCAGTCGGCGTTTCCGCTGGGCGTCATGCAGGGCTGCATGGTCGATGCCTGGGAAGCGTGGGACGAGGATTATCACCCCTACGCGCCGAAGCCTGTCGGCGACCGTGGCGTCTGGATCGGCTACGACCCGACCGGACGCAACGAAGATGGCGACGGCGCCGGGTTGGTCGTGGTACTGCCCGCGCGCTCGGCGGGCGAAAAGCACCGGATTCTTGAGCGCCACCGGCTCAAAGGTCAGGACTACGAAGACCAGGCGGCGTTTATCCGCACGTTCGAAGACCGCTACGAGATCGAACACATCGGCATCGACACCACCGGCATCGGCGCGGCCGTGGCCGAGCACGTCGAAAACTGGTTCCCCAACGTCACCCGCTACCACTACACCGCTGAGCTGAAGACCTCGATGGTGCTTCAAGCGCAACAGATCATCCGCAAAGACCGGCTCGAGTTCGATGCGGGCTGGGTCGATCTCGCGCAGTCGTTCATGGCGATCAAGAAGCAGCTCACGGCCAGCGGCCGGCAGTTCACCTACGTATCCGGGCGCAACGCGCAGACGGGCCATGCCGACTTGGCCTGGGCGACGATGCACGCGCTCCACTTCGAACCCATCGACGGCCCGGCCGGCGAGACCAGCGAATCCATCATGGAGATGTACGAATGACCCCGAGCCCGACCGCCAAGCCTCGCATGCGCGTTCCCGCGACACTCACCCCATCGTCGCCAGCAGCGACCGACGGGGAGCAGGCGGGCGTCGAGGCGTTCAGCTTCGGCGATGCCGAGCCGGTGACGAGCCTGCGCGATGTGTTCTATGAGGGCGTTTATCTATCGCCGAACGAGTGGTACGAGCCGCCGGTGCCGTTCGACGTCTTGGCGAAGAGCTACCGGGCGACGGCGCACCACGGCAGCGCGCTCCAGGTGAAGCGGAACATTCTCTTGCGCACGTTCATCCCGCACCCACTGCTGAGTCGCCAGACGTTCAGCGGCCTGGCGCTCGACTATCTCGTGTTCGGTAACTGCTACCTCGAAGAGATCCGCAGTCGCTTGGGGCGGCTGCTCGACCTGCAGCGCCGGCCGGCCAAGTACATGCGGCGCGGCGCACAGACCGATCGCTATTTTTGGGTACCAGACTGGGTGAACAAGACCGAGTTACCCACGGGGCGAACGATCCATCTGCTCGAGCCCGATATCGACCAGGAGGTTTATGGCTTGCCCGACTACCTGGGTTCGCTTCAGTCGGCATGGCTCAACGAGAGCGCGACGCTGTTTCGCCGGCGTTACTACCTCAACGGCTCACACGCCGGGTTCATCATGTATGTGTCTGATCCCGCCCACGACAAGAAAGATATCGACGCCATGCGCACCGCGCTCAAGGAGAGTAAGGGCGTCGGCAACTTCAAGAACCTGTTCATGTACTCGCCCCACGGTAAGAAGGACGGGGTTCAGATCATCCCGGTATCGGAGGTCGCGGCGAAGGACGAGTTCTGGCACATCAAGAACATCACCCGCGACGACCAGCTCGCCGGCCACCGGATCCCGCCGCAGCTCATGGGCATTATCCCGAACAACACCGGCGGCTTTGGCGATTCTGAGAAGGCCGCTCGCGTCTACGTTGCCAACGAACTCGAGCCGCTGCAGCAGATCATGCTCGAGATCAACGAGCGGGTAGGGGAAGAGGTGGTGAGGTTCCGGCCGTATTCGCTGGAAACGCCAGCTCCCAAGGAGGCGCCTACTTCGATCTCCTGAAGATAGAGCGCCCGGCGGCCACCGGGCGCATCGCCTGAATCTTCCTGATTCCTGTCACTCCCTCGGACCTCACAGCGACAGCCGGATCTTAACGAAAAGCTGTATAAATAGACAGGTATCAGGATGGCCCAGAAACCGATTCTCCCGTGGATGGGCGGCAAGCGTCGCCTCGCGAAACAGATCTTGCCGCTGTTCCAACCCCACCACACCTACGTCGAGCCATTCTGTGGCGGCGCCGCGCTCTACTTCATGAAGGAGCCTAGTCCGGTCGAGGTGATCAACGATGCCCATGGCGAGTTGGTCAATCTCTACCGGATCGTCAAACACCACCTTGAGGAGCTCGTCCGGCAATTCCGCTGGGCGCTGGTCAGCCGCGAGGAGTACCTCACCCAGCGCGACATCGATCCCGCGCACCTGACCGATATCCAACGCGCCGCGAGATTCTTCTACCTGCAGAAGCTGGCATTCGGTGGCAAGGTTTCGGGGCAGACCTTTGGCACTTCGGCGGTCAGCCCACCGCCCCTCAATCTCATGAGGATTGAGGAGGATCTGAGCGCCGCCCATCTCCGACTAGCGCGTACATTGATCGAGCATCTGGACTGGGCGGAGTGCCTTCGCCGGTACGATCGGGATGAGACGCTTTTCTACCTGGATCCGCCGTACTGGGGAACCGCCGGCTATGGGCGGGACTTTGGGCTAGAGCAGTACGACCGCATGGCCGAGTTCGCAAAGCGATCGAAAGGGCAGGTCGTCATCAGCGTGAACGACATCCCGGAGATGCGAACCGCATTCGATGGACTGAACATCCAGACGACGCAGCTGCGATACAGCGTAGGGCGCCAGACGACGGAAGCGCGCGGAGAGCTGATCATCTCCAACCGCTGACCGGCAGAACCAACCGCAAGCGGCCGCCCATTCGGGCGGTCGCTTTCGTTTGGCTGTGGCCTGCCCCTGGCTCGCTGCGACCCGAGCCGCGCGATCAGCACCCCGCCCCGCCCGCGCGCTAAATGGGTCGAAAATTCGGCATGTCTGCAGAAAGGCGGAAGCCGCGCCAGTACTAGGCGCGGTGGGAGGTATAAGGGTGCGATTTTTTATGCGGATCTCTGCGCTTTCTTTTCAGAATGGGCGACACAGCCACTCCCTAAAGCGCGTGAATGCGCTGCAAGCGTGCTTCATATGAGCTGGAGCGCTTTTTGTAATGCTGGGTGGACAATGATTCCCTTCTCTAGATCTAATTCTGAAGCGGGATCTAAATAGCGAAATATTTGTACATTGTTCCGAGCATGATTTCCCACTATGCTAAATAAAAATAACAGACGCATAACGTATTCTGCGGAATATTCAGGTCTAATCCAATCGGACTTATTTTCAGTCTCATATTTTTCAGTGAAATCAGGTTGTTTGAAAGTGGTTTTTCCGACCCTTGATATTATCGTAAATATTTTTTCAATGTCTGGGATCAGAGTGTGTACTTCATCTACTATCTCTTGCCTGAATTCAGTTGAATAGTTTTTGATCTGAGTTGTGATACTCTCGGGTCTTATGATGTCATCGTTAGCTTCGTACGCTTTCTTGGCACATATTTTCAAGTATCTGATGTAGTCGCGCGGGCGTAGAAAAGTTTTTTGGGTGATCCAGTCATAACTTGTAATTTCCTTTTCTCTGTTCCAGCCATATCGGATGTCCCGTTGTTCGACAATTCTGTACCAAGCCTTTCCAAACGATGCTGCGGGAGCGCTCGGGTTAATGGCTTTAGATATTCTGTGAGCCACCATTGCTTGTATTGTATACTTGGTCCAAGATAACTTGACCGCACGGTCGTCCCACTTTGATTTATCATGGTTTTGTATGATGCTATATATGTCATCGCGTAGAAATATTATCGGGTTTACATTATGCTTTTCTGAGCTAAATGTTGATTTTACATCTTGCACTGCTTTAAATAGACCTATAAGCAGCTCTGTATATTGAGTTTCTCCACCTAAGATTGACTGGTGTCGGTAATCCTCATCTAGTTCATCGAAGATTATAAAATATTTAGAATTATCAATCTGGTCTAGAATAATACTCTCAAGCGCATCTACTCGATCTACCCAATCGATTTCGTTAGGCTCTGATGACTGTGTATATCCCATGGAAGCTTTCAAAGTGGCAAAACCTAGGCTGAAATTCCTTCCCAGCGTTTTTACAATGTTTCTGCCAATTAAATCTCTAGGCTTTCGTGGAATGGTTTTTCTCACTGAGTCGACAAAAGTACTGTCGATGTTTTCATTATCGCAAAGCAAGTAAAGCAACTTTGTGTAAATTATATGCTTCCAGATTGTTACATATTGATTCGGTGCAGTGTAGGATGAATCCCTTTTTTCGTAAAGAGTGTTAAAAGGAAAGTTTTTTAGTGACAGCGATTGCGCGAAATGGTCGTGACCAGAAAGTTTTATCAAATATTGTGCGATAGCTGTCTTTCCTGTTCCCTTTCTTCCAATGACGAAGCTTCTCTCACCTTCAAGCAGTTTCTCTATGTCGAGACTTTTGTAAAAGTACCTCCCCATGTCTTCTTGCTTGGCCTCAACATTCCAGGCGGCTATTTCTTTATAAATATGCGAATTTCGTTTAGCCATTTATGTACACCAATCTGTTTGTAATCACATGTAGCTTTGTTTTATACGACAGGTAGTCAAATTTCAACATATGGAAAGGATAAGATCGATCCTAGGTTGCGAGCGGATCTGTACAGAGCATGCTTATTGGGTCACGTTTGGGAGAAGTAGAACTCAAAAAAACACGTTGTGTTAGCTGTCCGGTCGAGCGAGTCCCACATTGAGCGCGGACAAGCTGATGGGATGCGGCTTCGAGCTTTCGTGAGTGGTTACGGTTTCCGTAAGACGGAACCTATTTGGAACCTAGATGAGCGCGCAAAGAAAAACCGCCACGAAGGAATTCCCTAAGTGGCGGTTTTTGCGATGTTTTGTGGTCGGAATAGCAGGATTCGAACCTACGACCTCTGCCTCCCGAAGGCAGCGCTCTACCAAGCTGAGCTATATTCCGATGTCATCGTCGGGCCGTTGCCATTCAGGCTAGCTCGACGGGGGTGAATTATACTCATCCGAAGGCGCGGTGCAACCCTGATCTTGCACCCTTTTAGACGTCGCGTTCGACGGCCACCCGCGTCAGCGTTTCCATGCTGTCGCGATAGGGGCTGGGCGCGAGGGTTTCGAGCTGTGCACGGGCCAGGCTCGCCATCTCTTCGGCGCGCTGCTGGGTATATTCGAGGGCGCCCGTTTCCCGCACGATGGCGAGCACCTCGTCCAGGCGTTCCAGGCCGCCATCGGTAATCGCCTGCCGGATCAGCGCGGCCTGTTCGGGCGATCCCGTGCGCATCGCATGGATCAGCGGCAGCGTCGGTTTGCCTTCGGCAAGATCGTCACCCACGTTCTTGCCCATGGTCTCGGCGTCGCCCTGGTAATCGAGCAGGTCGTCGATCAACTGGAAGGCGAGCCCCAGATAGCGGCCGTAGAGTTGCAGTGCCTGTTCCTGCTCGGCATCGGCGCCGGCAAGGATGGCGCCGCTATGGGAGGCTGCTTCGAACAGCATCGCGGTCTTGCCCTGGATGGTATCGAAGTAGTCCGACTCTTCGATATCGGCGTTGCCGATGTTGGTCAGCTGCTGGACTTCGCCCTCGGCAATGATGCAGGTAGCGCCGGAGAGCACCTGCATGATCCGCATCGAGCCGACCTCGACCATCATCTGGAACGAGCGCGAGTAGAGGAAGTCGCCGACCAGTACCGAAGGGGCGTTGCCCCAGGTATCGTTGGCGGTGGCCTTGCCGCGGCGCCGGCTCGATTCATCGACGACATCGTCATGCAGCAGCGTGGAGGTGTGCATGAACTCGATCAGCGTCGCCAGGGTGATGTGCTTGTCGCCGGGAACGCTCTCGTCTCCGGGGTAGCCCAGTGACCGCGCCGCCAGCAGCACCAGCAGCGGGCGCAGGCGCTTGCCACCGCTTTCGATGATGTACTGGCCGATGGTTTCGACCAGTGGAATTCGCGACGCCAGTTGATCGAGGATCGTACGATTGACGGCGGCGAAGTCCTCAGCCACCGATGCATGGATGGATGCAGCGTTGGATTGCATGGTCGGCTTGTCAATGAATCGGGTGGGGTCGTTCGGCTTCTCGGGCCGGGAGACGACGTGTGGGGGTATGCTAGGTGGCCCCCTCAGGTGCGTCAACCGACGCGGCGCTCGGCGGTTGCCCGCCGGCCGGAACGCGCGCGGGCCGGGCGCGCAAGAAGGTTGCCTGGCATGGCGTGAGCCGTTATAATCCGCCGCCCAACTCATCATGCTCCCTGTCAGATGGTTGCCGGAAGGGGCACCACTCGCCGCAGGTCGATGAAAGAGCGCCAACCCCGATGAGTGTTTGGAGAATCTTATGTACGCTGTTATCAAGAGTGGCGGTAAGCAGTACCGCGTGCAGGAAGGTCAGACACTGAAGCTCGAGAAGCTGGAAGTGCCGACCGGTGAAACCCTGGAATTCGACCAGGTTCTGCTGGTTGCCGACGGCGACGACATCAAGGTCGGCGCTCCGCTGGTCGGCGGCGCCAAGGTGTCTGCCGAGATCGTCTCGCACGGTCGTGGCGACAAGGTGCAGATCATCAAGTTCCGTCGTCGCAAGCATCACATGAAGCGTCAGGGCCACCGTCAGTGGTTCACTGAAGTCAAGATCACTGGAATCTCCGCTTAAGCGGAACATTCCCCCAGAAAGAGGTATTCGCCATGGCTCATAAGAAGGCCGCCGGTAGTACGCGTAACGGTCGCGATTCCGAATCCAAACGCCTGGGTGTCAAGCTGTACGGTGGACAGAAGGCTACGGCCGGCAACATCATCGTTCGCCAGCGCGGCACCAAGTTCCATGCGGGAACCGGTGTGGGTATCGGCAAGGACCACACGCTGTTCGCTCTGAATGACGGCGTCATCAAGTTCGAGCAGAAAGGCCCGAGAAACCGCAAGTTCGTGAGCGTGGTCTCCGCCTGAGACGTCACGAACCTTGTATGAAAAGCCCCGCCCAGGCGGGGCTTTTTTGTTTTTGCCGTATTATTCTTGCAGCATCCACGCGTGCGGCACCTGCCGCCGGGAGAGTGACATGCAGTTCGTCGATGAAACCTCGATCACCGTCGAAGCCGGCAGAGGCGGCAATGGCTGTCTCAGCTTCCGGCGTGAAAAGTTCGTGCCCAAGGGTGGCCCTGACGGTGGCGATGGCGGCCACGGCGGCAATGTCTATCTGATCGGCGACGAGTCGCTGAACACGCTGATCGACTTCAAGTTCCAGCGCTTCTACAAGGCGCAGAGCGGTCAGCAGGGGCAGGGGCGCCAGATGAGCGGCAAGGCTGGCGACGACCTGCACGTCAAGGTGCCGGTGGGCACGACGGTGATCGACGAGGATACCCTCGAGGTGATCGCCGATGTCACGGCGGAAGGCCAGGTGGTGCTGGTGGCACAGGGTGGGCGCCGGGGGCTCGGCAATATCCACTTCAAGTCCTCGACCAACCGCGCGCCGCGGCGAACCACGCCGGGCACCGAAGGCGAACGGCGCAAGCTGCGCCTGGAAATGAAGGTGATGGCCGATGTCGGCTTGCTGGGGCTGCCCAATGCCGGCAAGTCGACGCTGATCCGGGCGGTCTCCGCCGCCAAGCCGAAAGTGGCCAACTATCCGTTCACCACGCTGGTGCCCAACCTGGGCGTGGTCAAGCTCGGTACTCACGAGCACTTCGTGATGGCAGACGTGCCCGGGCTGATCGAAGGGGCCTCCGATGGCGCCGGACTGGGACTGCGCTTTCTCAAACACCTGACGCGCACGCGGCTGCTGCTGCACGTGGTCGATGCGGCGCCGTTCGACGAGTCCGATCCCGTCGCGGCGGTCGAGGCGATCGCCCGGGAACTGGAGCAGTTCTCGCAGACGCTGGCGGAGTTGCCGCGCTGGCTGGTGATCAACAAGCTCGACCTGCTGCCGGCGGAAGATCGCGAGGCGCGCGTGGCGGACATCGTCTCCCGGCTCGGCTGGCAGGGTCCGGTGTTCCGGATTTCGGCGATCTCCAGCGACGGCACCGGGGAACTGGTGCAGGCCGCGCATCGCTGGCTGACCGAGCAGCGCCAGCTGGAGAACGACGACGAGGAGGCCGCCGAGCGCGAGCGCGAGATGCGTCGGCGCATGGAGGCCGAGTCGGTGGCACGGGTGGAGGCGCACCAGACCCGCCTGCGCGTCAAGCGTGGTGAAGCCGTCGAGGAGTTCGACGATGACGACGACGATCACGACGTCGAGGTGGAATACGTTCGTTGAGGGTAACCGTGATTCGGGTCATGACAGGCGGGCAGTCGGGCGGAGAATGAGATGGCGACGGAAGAGCGAGCAGGGCGCGGCGTACTCGAGGGCGCGAAGCGTGTCGTGGTCAAGATCGGCAGCGCCCTGCTGACCAACGATGGCCGTGGCCTCGACGCGGCGGCGATCGGCGGCTGGGTCGATCAGATGGCCGAGCTGCACCGCCGGGGTGTGGAAGTCGTGCTGGTGTCGTCCGGCTCTATTGCCGAGGGCATGGTGCGCCTGGGCTGGCATACGCGCCCGACCGCCGTGCACGAGCTTCAGGCGGCCGCCGCCGTGGGGCAGAGCGGGCTCTCCCAGTGTTACGAAACGCATTTTGCCCGCCACGGCTTGCGCAGCGCCCAGGTGTTGCTGACCCATGACGATCTCTCCAATCGCAAGCGCTACCTGAACGCGCGTTCCGCGCTACGCACCCTGGTTCAGCTCGATGTGGTCCCGGTGATCAACGAGAACGATACCGTGGTCACCGACGAGATCCGCTTCGGCGACAACGACACCCTGGGGGCGCTGGTCGCCAACCTGCTCGAGGCCGATGCGCTGCTGATCCTGACCGATCAGGAAGGTCTGTTCGATGCCGACCCGCGTCACGATCCCGACGCCCGGCTGATCAGCGAAGGCCAGGCCGACGATCCCGAGCTGGATGCCGTTGCCGGCGGAGGTGGCGTGCTGGGTCGCGGCGGCATGGCGACCAAGCTGCGCGCCGCCCGGCTGGCGGCACGTTCCGGCGCGGTCACCGCGATCGCCAGCGGGCGCCAGCCGGCGGTGCTGACCCGGCTGCTCGAGGGCGAGTCGCTGGGAACGCTGCTGCATCCCGATCATGCACCGCTGGCGGCACGCAAGCGCTGGCTCGCCGGTCAGCTGCAGGTGCGTGGCACGCTGACGCTGGATGCCGGCGCGGTCGAAGTCCTGCGTTCCCAGGGATCGAGTCTGCTGCCGGTGGGCGTCAAGCAGGTGCAAGGCACCTTTCGGCGCGGCGACATGGTGGTCTGCGTCGACGAGCAGGGCGGGCGCGTTGCCAAGGGGCTGATCAACTATTCAAGCGTCGACGCGGCCCGGCTGCTGGGGCAGCCCAGTCAGCGCATCGCCGACATTCTCGGCTACATGGAAGCGCCGGAGCTGATCCATCGCGACAATCTGGTGGTGATCTGAGGGCGGCAGGCCGCGCCAGTTGGCGCTGGTATCGTGCTTGGGCCTTGTGATAGAATCCCGCATCCTCTCAGACATGGCCCGTTGAAGACTGCGAAAATGGCAGTCGAAGTGGCTCCCGAAGCATGATGAATTCGGGCGTCATTGAACATTCGGCCGAATCATTCAGGGTTGCCTGAAGCGGTTTCGAGGCTGGCCTGGGTGATTTAACTTACAGAATTGACTGTCAACATCTCCAAGGAGTCGACGGTGGCGAATACCAAGCAGGCGCGCAAGCGCGCACGTCAGGCGGAAGACCGCCGCAAGCTCAACGCTAGTCAGCGTTCCATGGTTCGTACCTACATCAAGCGCGTGATCAAGGCCATTCAGGCTGGCGATCAGGCGCAGGCGAACAGCGAATTCAAGGCCGCTCAGCCGGTCATCGATCGCATCGCCGACAAGGACGCCATGTCCAAGAAGAAGGCAGCACGCATCAAGAGTCGCTTGAACAAGCGAATTAAGGCGCTGGCTGCCTGAGCCGGACGCGCTTGATGAAAAACCGGCTTCGGCCGGTTTTTTTGTGGCTGCCTTCCATGGCCCTCGGATCGAGATCATCGCGTCGAGGCCGCCAAATGGGTAGCGGAGCGTGCGAATCCCCCGGAGCGAGTGACGCCGCATCATGAACGAACAGCGCGGCCCTGTGGACAGGGCGCCAGAGGACACGCCGGCAGACGCGGCGGCCGCGGAGACGGCCACCCCGGTCTCGCGCCGCGGGCTGCTGCGTTCCGGCATGGTGGTCAGCACGATGACACTGCTGTCGCGCGTGCTCGGCCTGGCGCGGGACGTGGTGATCGCCGCGTTGCTGGGTGCCGGCAGCGGTGCCGATGCATTCTTCGTGGCGTTCAAGATCCCCAACTTCATGCGCCGGCTGTTTGCCGAAGGGGCGTTCAACCAGGCTTTCGTGCCGGTGCTGTCGGAGTACGCCACGCAGCGTACGCGCGCGGAAGTTCGCGAGCTGCTCGATGCGGTCTCCGGCAGTCTCAGCGTCGTACTGGCTTTGATCACCGCGCTGGCCATCGCTGCAGCGCCGTGGCTCGTGTGGCTGTTCGCGCCGGGCTTCCAGGCCGACCCTGGCAAGCTGGCGCTGACGGCGGAGATGCTGCGGCTGACCTTCCCATATCTGCTGCTGATCTCGCTGACGGCCTTCGCCGGCAGTGTGCTCAACACCTGGGAGCGGTTTGCGATACCCGCGTTCACGCCGGTACTGCTCAATGTCTGCCTGATCGGCGCCGCGCTGTGGCTGACCCCGTTGATGAGCGACCCGGCGCTGGGGCTCGCCTGGGGTGTCCTGATTGCCGGGGCGGCGCAGTTGCTGTTCCAGCTGCCGTTCCTGGCCCGCCTGGGATTGGTGCCGCGTCCCAGGGTGCGGTTCAAGCATCCCGGCGTCCGGCGCATTCTGCGCCTGATGACCCCGGCGCTGTTCGGCGTCTCCGTGTCGCAGATCAATCTGCTGCTGGATACGGTGCTGGCCTCGTTTCTGGTCTCGGGTAGCGTGTCCTGGCTCTACTATTCCGATCGCCTGGTGGAATTGCCGCTGGGCGTGTTCGGGATCGCGATCGCCACCGTGATCCTGCCGGCACTCTCCAAGCGTCATGCGGACCAGTCCCGGGATCACTTCGCGCGCATGCTGGACTGGGCGCTGCGCATGGTGCTGCTGATCGGGCTGCCGGCGGCGCTGGCGTTGATCCTGCTGGCCGAGCCGCTACTGGTCAGCCTGTTCCACTACGGGGCGATGACCGATCACGACGTGGTCATGGCCGCACGCAGCCTGCGAGCCTATGCACTGGGGCTATTGGCGTTCATGCTGATCAAGGTGCTGGCACCGGGCTATTTCGCACGCCAGGACACCAAGACGCCGGTCAAGATCGGCATCGTGGCGATGTTCGCCAACATGGCCATGAACCTGGCGCTCATCGTGCCGCTGGCTCACGCCGGCCTGGCGCTGGCCACCGCACTGTCGGCGTTTCTCAACGCGGGGTTGTTGGGGCTGGGGCTGCGTCGGCAGGGCGTGCTGCGCTTCCAGCCGGGCTGGGGCCGCTATGCCGTGCAGGTCGTGGGCGGCTGCCTGGTAATGGGCGCGGGCTTGTGGTGGTTCTCGCCGGACTGGCACACCTGGGTCGCCTGGGGTGCGCTGCATCGGGCCGGCGTACTGGCCGCCCTGGTGGTCGGCGGCGCCGCCCTCTATTTTGGTTGGCTGGCACTCAGCGGCGTCCGGTTGAAGGACTTCCGCCTGCAGGGCTGAGAGGCCCAGGCCGCTTTTGGTTACGGGGCAAGCCCTTTGGTTATAATGATGCCTTTTATGCAGAAACGCGGCTCGCGCTGAAACGGGAACAGACCCCATGGAACTGATCCGAGGCTTGCACAATTTGCCGACCGCCAACGATGCCGCGCAGGGTGTGGGCGCGCGTGGCTGCGTGGCGACCATCGGCAACTTCGATGGGGTGCATCTTGGCCACCAGGCCATTCTTGAGCAGCTGCAGACGCTGTCCCGGGCCCAAGGGCTGCCGGTCACGGTGGTGATCTTCGAGCCGCAGCCGAGAGAATATTTCGCTGGCGATCAGGCACCGCCGCGGCTGACCCGGCTGCGAGACAAGGTGGCCCTGCTCAAGGCCCACGGCGCCGACCGGATCCTGTGTCTACCGTTCAATGATGCTCTGCGCAGCCTGACCGCGCAGCAGTTCGTCGAACGGGTGTTGATCGAAGGCCTGCAGGTCAGGCACCTGGTCGTCGGCGACGATTTTCGCTTCGGCTGCGACCGCGCCGGAGATTTCGCGCTGCTGCAGGCGGTGGGGCGCGAACGGGGCTTTGCCGTCGAGCATACGCGGACCTTCGCCCTCGACGATGAGCGCGTCTCGAGCACGCGGGTGCGGACGCTGCTGGCCAGCGGCAACTTCTTCCAAGCCGCACGCATGCTGGGCCGGCCCTACGGCTATCAGGGGCGGGTCGTTCGTGATCGCCAGCTGGGGCGCACCATCGGGGTGCCCACCGCCAACATTCCATTGACGCGACGACCCATGGCGCTGCGCGGCGTGTTCGCCTGTGCCACGCGCTTGCCGAGCGGTGAGTGGGTCGCCGGCGTCGCCAACATCGGTTGGCGCCCGACAGTGGGTGCCGACCGGCCGATCCTTGAGGTACACCTGCTGGATCGCGAGGTCGAGCTGTACGGCCAGACCCTGACCGTCGTGCCCTGCGCCCGGCTGCGCGGTGAAACCAAATTCGACGACTTCGGCGCGCTGGTTACCCAGATTCATCGGGATATCGACAACGCCCGCCGCTATTTCGGGCAGCGCGATTCTCATGTTGCCGAAGCGGCCCGCGCCGACGTGAACCACTCTGCCGAAGAGATCTGCGCCGCCACCTTGCCCCAGGCGCAGTTTCCGCTGGCATCGGCGCCGCTGCCCGAGAGTTCGCATGCCGGTGCGCATGCGGGGCCGGCACCGAATGAATTCCGAGACGACTGAACAGCCCTGAGCGATCTGACAAACAGCCCTGAGCGACCTCAAAACAGCCCTGAGCGGACCCAAAAGCCATGAGCGACTATAAGCACACGCTGAATCTGCCTTCGACCGACTTCCCCATGCGCGGCAATTTGCCGGCTCGGGAGCCGAGCCGAATTGCGCAGTGGAACGACATGAACCTCTACGCCAAGCTGCGTGAGGCGCGTCGGGGGCGCGAGCGGTTCGTGCTTCACGATGGCCCGCCATACGCCAACGGCAGCATTCATATCGGGCACGCGGTCAACAAGCTGCTCAAGGACTTCATCGTCAAGTCGAAGAGTCTGGCCGGCTTTGACGCACCCTACGTCCCGGGCTGGGATTGCCATGGCCTGCCGATCGAGCACAAGGTCGAGACCACCCACGGCAAGCATCTGCCGGCGGACGAAGCGCGTGCGCTGTGTCGCGAGTACGCTGCCGCCCAGGTCGAGGTGCAGAAGGAAGGTTTCGTGCGGCTGGGCGTCCAGGGTGACTGGGACAACCCGTACCTGACCATGAACTTCGCTAACGAAGCGGGCGAAATCCGCGCGCTGGCCGAGATGGTCAAGGGCGGTTACGTGTTCAAGGGGCTCAAGCCGGTCAATTGGTGCTTCGATTGCGGCTCGGCATTGGCCGAAGCCGAGGTCGAATACCAGGATAAGCAGTCCGACGCCATTGATGTCGCCTTCCCCAGCGTCGACGATGCTGGGCTGGCGGCCGCGTTCGGGCTGGAGTCGCTGGCCAAGCCGGCGGCGGCCGTGATCTGGACCACCACGCCCTGGACCATCCCGGCCAACCAGGCGATGAACGTTCACCCCGAATTCGTCTATGCGCTGGTCGATACCGGCGAGCGCCTGCTGGTTCTCGCCGAAGAGCTGGTCGAGTCGAGCCTGGAGCGCTTCGGCCTGACCGGCGAGACCATCGCTACGGCGCCGGGTGCGAGCCTCGAGAACCTCGCCTTCCGCCATCCGCTGGCGAGCCTGGATGCAGGCTACGATCGCGTCTCGCCGATCTACGTGGCCGATTACGTCGAGCTGGGTGCCGGCACCGGGATCGTCCATTCGTCGCCCGCCTATGGCGAAGACGACTTCTATACCTGCCGCCAGTACGGCATGAGCTTCGACGAGATCCGCAATCCGGTGCAGAGCAACGGTGTCTATGCCGATGATCTGCCGCTGTTCGGCGGGCAGATGATCTGGAAGGCCAATCCGCACATCGTCGCCAGCCTGGAAGAGGCGGGCGCGCTGATGGCGCACGAGAAGATCACCCACAGCTACATGCACTGTTGGCGCCACAAGACGCCGGTGATCTATCGCGCCACGGCGCAGTGGTTCGTGGGCATGGATCTCGAAGGCAGCGATGGCAAGACGCTGCGCGACAAGGCGCTGGCCGGCGTCGATGCCACCGATTTCATCCCCGGCTGGGGCCAGGCGCGTCTGCACTCGATGATCGCCAACCGCCCCGACTGGTGCATCTCGCGCCAGCGCAACTGGGGCGTGCCGATCCCGTTCTTCCTCGACAAGGCGAGCGGCGAGCTGCATCCGCGCACCGTCGAACTGATGGAAGCCGTTGCCAAGCGCGTCGAGCAGGAAGGCATCGAGGCCTGGTTCAAGCTGGATCCGAGCGAACTGCTGGGCGGAGAGGCGGATCAGTACGAGAAGGTCACCGACACCCTCGACGTCTGGTTCGATTCCGGCACCACCCACTGGCACGTGCTGCGCGGGTCGCATCCGCTCGGCCACGATCAGGGGCCGCGCGCGGATATCTATCTCGAGGGGTCCGACCAGCACCGCGGCTGGTTCCACTCGTCGCTGCTGACCGGCTGCGCCATCGACGGTCATCCGCCCTACAAGTCGCTGCTGACCCACGGTTTCACCGTCGACGAGAAGGGACGCAAGATGTCCAAGTCGCTGGGCAACGTGGTTGCGCCGCAGCAGGTGATGGACAAGCTCGGCGCGGACATCCTGCGCCTGTGGGTCGCTTCCACCGACTACTCCGGCGAGATGGCGGTGTCCGACGAGATCCTCAAGCGCACCGCCGATGTCTATCGCCGGATCCGCAACACCTCGCGCTTCCTGCTCGGCAACCTGACCGGCTTCGAGCCGAGCCGCGATGCCGTGGCGTTCGACGACATGCTGGCGCTGGACCGCTGGGCCGTGGATCGTGCCGCCGAACTGCAGGCGCGCATCCAGAAGGCCTACGCCGACTATCGCTTCCGCGATGTCTATCAGCAGGTGCACGACTTCTGCGCGCGGGACATGGGCGGTTTCTACCTCGACATCATCAAGGATCGCCAGTACACCACCCAGCCCGACTCGCTGGCGCGGCGCAGCTGCCAGACCGCGCTCTATCATATCGTCGAGGCGCTGGCGCGCTGGGTGGCGCCGATCCTGTCGTTCACCGCCGAGGAGATCTACGAGAACATTCCCGGCGAGCGCGGCGAGAGCGTGCATCTGGAGACCTATTACGAAGGCCTGAGCCAACTGCCGGAAGACGCGACGATGGGGCGCGCGTTCTGGGAGCAGGTGATCGCCGTCAAGCAGGCGGTCAACAAGCAGCTCGAGGATGCCCGCAACGCCGGCATCATCAAGGGCGCCCTCGACAGCGAAGTGACGCTCTACGTCGACGACGCGCTGCATGCGCTGCTGTCGCGTTTCGAGGATGAACTGCGTTTCGTGCTGATCACTTCCGAGGCGACGCTCGAGCCGCTGGCGGAAGCGGGCGAGGCCAAGGCCACCGAGCTGGATGGCCTCAAGGTCGCGGTTCGCATGAGCCCGTACGAGAAGGACGAGCGCAGTTGGGAGCGTCGCCCGGACGTGGGCACGAATCCAGAGCATCCGACGCTGTCGGCCCGCTCCATCGCCAACCTTCCGGATGGTCCGGGCGAGGTGCGCCGCTTTGCCTGATTCCGCCTCTCACCAACCCGTCGAGCGGGCGCCGATGCGGCGTCCGCTGCGCTGGCTGTGGCTGTCGCTGGTCGTCATCGTTCTTGATCTCGGCATCAAGGCGCTGGCGTCGGCGAATCTCGAGTACGGTCGGCCGCTGGAAGTGCTACCGTTCTTCAATCTGACGCTTCTGCACAACACCGGGGCGGCGTTCAGTTTCCTGGCCGAGCACGCAGGCTGGCAGCGCTGGCTGTTCGCTCTCATCGCCATCGGCGCCAGTATCGGCCTGACGGTGTGGCTCTCCCGTCTCAAGCGCGGCGAGACGCTGACGGCGGTCTCGCTGACGCTGGTGATCGGCGGCGCCATCGGCAATCTCTACGATCGCCTTGTCCACGGCTACGTGGTCGACTACCTGTCGTTCCATTGGGGCGGCTGGTACTACCCGGCGTTCAATCTGGCCGATACTGCCATCACGCTGGGTGCGGTCGGTCTGGTGCTGCAATCGCTGTTCGATTCGCGCCGGCCGAAAGCCTCCCGGGATTCCAGCAAGGGCCCATCTTCTTCGACTGATCAATCTTCTTCGACCCGGGGTGACTCATGAGCGAGAACGGCCATCAAGACGATCACGACTACCGCATCGACGACGGCATGGAAGTCACGCTGCATTTCACGGTGAAGCTCGAGGACGGCGAAGCGGTCGATTCGACCCGCGGCAAGCAGCCGGCCACGTTCCAGCTCGGCGACGGCAATCTGCCGCCGGGCTTCGAGGCGCCACTCAAGGGCATGGTTGCCGGCGACGAAGGGGCGTTCGAGATCTCGCCCGAACACGCCTTTGGCCAGCACAATCCACAGAACGTGCAGCGGCTCTCCCGGGATGCCTTCGAGGAAGCCGTGGAACCGGGCACGGTAATGTCGTTCGCCGATGCTGCCGGCGGCGAACTGCCGGGCGTGATCGCCAGCGTCGACGAGCACCATGTCGAAGTCGACTTCAATCATCCGCTGGCAGGGCGTACCCTGACCTTCGAGGTGGAAATTCTGGACGTGAAGCCAGCCACGACTCACTGAGCTCCGGCCCGGTTTTTACCGCGACATTCGAGCGTATCAAGCGAGGTCATTATGCAAATCAAGCTGGCCAATCCCCGCGGCTTCTGCGCCGGCGTCGATCGTGCCATCGACATCGTCAATCGCGCGCTCGATGTCTTCGGGCCGCCCATCTACGTTCGCCATGAAGTCGTGCACAACCGTTTCGTGGTGGACTCGTTGCGGGAGCGTGGGGCGATCTTCGTCGAAGAACTCGACGAGGTGCCTGACGACGTCATCGTGATCTTCTCCGCCCACGGCGTTTCCCGCGCCGTACAGGTGGAAGCCGAACGTCGTGGCCTCAAGATCTTCGATGCGACCTGCCCGCTGGTGACCAAGGTGCACATGGAAGTGCTGCGCTACGCCAAGCGCGGCGAGGAGTGCATCCTGATCGGCCACGCCGGCCATCCGGAAGTCGAGGGCACCATGGGTCGTTACGACGACCGCCACGGCGGGTCGATCTATCTCGTCGAAGACGAGGACGACGTCGCCAGGCTGCCGGTACGCGATCCCTCACGGTTGGCGTTCGTCACCCAGACGACGCTCTCGATGGACGACACCGCCAAGGTGATCGATGCGCTGCGCGAGCACTTTCCCGAGATTCAGGGGCCGCGCAAGGACGACATCTGCTACGCCACTCAGAACCGGCAGGATGCGGTGCGCGAACTGGCTGCAGGTTCCCAACTGGTACTGGTCGTGGGCAGCGTCAACAGCTCCAACTCCAACCGATTGCGCGAACTCTCCGAGCGGGTCGGCACACCGGCCTATCTGATCGACGATGCCGAGCAGATCGAGCCGGGCTGGCTCGAAGGCGTCGAGACCATCGGCGTCACCGCCGGCGCCAGCGCCCCGGAAGTGCTGGTCAAGGGCGTGATCGACAGGCTCCAGGCGCTGGGCGCCGAGGCGCCGGAAGAACTCTCCGGGCGCGCCGAGACCATCACGTTTTCGATGCCGCGAGAGCTCAGGGAGCAGGTCATCGTCAGCGACTGACACTTCAACGCCTATTTGACGAAAAGCCGGACCAAGGTCCGGCTTTTTCATATACGATCGTCAGCCACTCCTGTATAGATTGATACAGACTGAAACACACTATCGAGCAGGTATGTGATGCGAAAGCGTGAGGACGGCTTCACCTTGCTGGAGCTGATGATCGTCATGCTGATCGTGGCGATCCTGGCAAGTATTGCCTACCCCAGTTACACAAGTTACATGCAAAGCTCGCGGCGTACCTATGCCAAAACCGCCTTGACGGACATCGCGAGCCAACTGGAGCGCTGCTACGCCGACCTGGGCGCTTACTTCTCCAGTGCCGGTAACAGTGGCGCTTCGTGCGCGATTGCGGACCCGAGCGCCAGCAGCGTCGATTTGACAGAACGAGCGGAGACAGGCGGCTATTACCGGATTACCGGGAGTTCCGACGACAGCTGGGAAAGCGAGTACAAGCTGGAGGCGAAGCCCATCGGCTCACAGGCGGGAGATACTTGCGGCGTTTTCACGCTGGACCAGCTTGGCCGGCACGGGCTGGAAGACAACACGGATAGCCAAGCCAACTGTGGCTGGTAACCGGGACGTACGACAGGGCGGATTCACGCTGCTGGAGCTGTTGGCAACCCTCGCCATCGTCGCGATTCTGGCGTCAGTGGCCGTGCCGGGCATGCAGTCGCTGTTCACCCATAACCGCATTGCCAGCGACTATAACGACATTGCCGGCGGCTTGCGGCAGGCACGAAGCATGGCGATATCGGAGGGCGAGAGCGTCTCTGTCACGCTGGCGCCGAGAGAAGGCGGCGGCTGGACACTGGTGGTTGATGGTCTGGATGGCCCACCGCTTAGAGAAAGCTTTCGGGGCAGTGGCGTGATGCGAACATGGAACGTTACGTTCAATGAGGTGGGCCGGTTACAGTGCGATTCCGACTCCCTGTGTCCGGAGAAGAAAATAGAGGTTGCCGACAAAACACTGTGGATTTCCCCGATTGGCTATATCGGCAAACGAAATGATGACAAGACGCCATGACCGACAGTCGCTGCCTGTTCCCCCGTGTTGGGGCAGCGGCCGCGCCCGGGGCTTCAGCCTGATCGAAGTGCTGGTTGCGGTCGCGGTGCTGGGAATCGGCCTGCTGGCCGTCGGTGGCTTACAGCTCAAATCCCTTCAGGGGGCGCAGGCCGGATACCAGCGCACGCTCGCTTCGCTGGCGGCCCAGGATGCCGTCGAGCGTCTCTGGGCGGCCCAGCTCAAGGCCGGGGCAGGAGGAAGCGAGTGTCCGAAGGGTAGCGAGATCGCGGCCGACTGGTACGACAACTGGCAATCCCACCTTCCTGGCCTTTTGTCCGGAAATGCAGTCAAGCAGAAGACCAAGTCGTCGGCTGACAGTGCATCGGGCGACAGTTGCGATTACACCATCGAGGTGAGATGGGAAAGCGGCGGCGATTCTGTAACGTACAGCTACGAAGTCGGACTGCCCAAGTTAGGAACATGAACGTGAACCTGAACGGGAACGTGGACGCCGAGCGCTATCCGGCCCGCCACCGTGGATTTGGCCTGGTCGAGTTGCTGATCGCCATGGCGATCGGGCTGCTGATAGCGCTGGGGGCCGAAAGGCTCTTCATGATCGGCATACAGAATCAGCAGGCAACGCAGCGGCTAAGTCAGCGCCAGGCCGTCCTGTCCTATTTGGCGGATAGCCTGATCGGAGATATTCGCCGTGCGATCGACGTGACGATCGAGAATGACGATGAAGGCGAAGTCGTCATCCTGACACTGGGAGACGGTGACGAAAGAACCTATCGCTGGAGCGGTGACCCCGATAGCGAGGATGGGCTGAGTCTTTATGTCGACGGGCAGCCCGTTCTCAATGGTTTCTCTCACCTGAACGTGCCGAAAGACAAGTGCGAAACCGCGGCGAACGAGTTGTGTCCAGTCACCATCACGTTCGAGAACAACAAGGAGATCACCCTTGTCGTCATGAATCGCAATCAGTCCATGGGAGCCTTGTAGATATGCAGAAGGGATATGGAAGGCTTGCCATGAAGAGACAAGGTGGCGCTGCCTTGATCGTGGTGCTTGGCATCGTAGCGATATCGACCATGATTGGCCTGGCTAGCATGCAGTCGTCGCAGATCGACGAGAAAATGGCCGGCAACTATAAACTATCCACCAGAACGGCTCTGTTCACGGAACGTACCGCCATGTCACTGGCTTCCGAAGTGCGCGCTGGTGCCTCCGCCATTACCTTGCCCAGCAATATCGACATGGATCAGGACGGCTTTCAAAGTTTCGCCGCGAAGACCGAGAATGACGGCGGCAAGAGCTGTCTGATCGAGGCTGCTGATGATATGACCGCAGCCGCCTGCTATATCGAAGTGCCCAAGGGCGAGGAGTTTCAGGACAGAAAAGCGGGCAACTATATCGTTGCCTGGAGTGCCATATCACGAGGCTCGAAGCCGTTCGTGGGCCAGCCATTGATTATTGAGGTGGATGGCGGTACGTCTGGTGGTGCATATGGTTCGGTGTTGCTGGGCTGTGAGGGTGTCAATGTATCAGGCGGTGGTGCTATAGATAGTTATGATTCTCGTGAAGGAAGCTACGGTGGTGAGAATCAGGGGCGTAGTAACGCGAAAATCCAATCCAATGCTCCGGGAGGCGATATTGTCCTGAGTACGGGGCAGCCGATTTATGGAGATGTTGTGTCGTCGGGGGGAATCGAAGTCGGCAATTCTGGCACTATCTACGGTAATCTGAAGGCGAATGGAGACATCGTAATTAGTAATGGTGGGGCGGATATTCGAGGCAATGTCGCGTCAAATCAGGCGATACGTCTGACCGGCAGCGGTACCATCGCAGGTAATGCCGAAGCGAACACGGAAATCGTGACCGGTAATTGGGGGTCAAGTATCGAAGGCAATGCCACCGCGCCAGTCGTACGCACCACGACCAATCGCGATGTAGAGGAGCAGGTGGGCGGAAGCATTAATCGCTGGTCACCCAACGTGGGCAAGGTGGCGACATCGAGCTGCGATTCCTTTATCACATCCGATGGCGCGACGATCGGTGATTTGAGCGATGCGCTGACACCTTATGCCTCTGCCTCGTCGGGTAGCCTATCGATCGGTGGCGGCAATCGGACCTATAAATTGACGCCGTACGGGATACAGGTACCTGCGGACAGTAACAATAACAGCGTACCCAACCCCGAGCGCTATCAGGTCACGCGTGATGTCATGATCGACGGCGTGTTTCCCGAGCCCACCAACGTACTGGTGCTGGATAGTTTTTCGCTGGGCGGCAGCGCCAATTTCGTCGTGGACGGTGGCGACATGACGCTCTACGTCAAGGGCGATATCAACATCGGAGGCGGCGCCACGTTCAGCGTTGCCGAAGGCAGTTCATTGAAAATAGTTACCGATGAGCGTTTTAGTCTGTCCAGTGGCCTGGATGTTGCCTCCGACAGCCCGACCGATGAAGAGGGCAACCCGATCCTGTCCCTCTACTCGACTTTTGACGATGGTGATGCCCCCGCCTGGAATGCCGGCGTCAATATCACCGGAAGCTCTGCATTCAAGGGCACCATTTTTGCGCCGTACAGCACCGTGAACGTCGCTGGCAGCGGGGGGTTGTATGGCGCCGTGAAAGGCAGGCGTGTCGAGGTGTCCGGCGGCGCGAGCATCCATTACGACGAGGCGCTGATGGAATCGACCGTAGGCACCAATGGTGAGAGTGCCGGGGGGACGGGAGGGATCTCTTTCACCTGGCTGTAAATGAGTGCACTACTCGCTCCGCTCGCCCTTCGGACGTTCTGAATGCGGTTCAGTGAGCTGATTTTACCGCCGTATGGCCGAGCGCAGGCAATTTCGTACAGAGCCTGATCAGCAGTCGGGCGGTGTCTCTCCGGATGTTCGTATTCTTCCCAGATTGCTCAAAACCACCTGAGCCCCTTCGCCATATCGGCCACAGATCTCGAAAGTACCGTTATGGCCTGTCGACCAGCCCATCGGCTTGAAGCGCACGAGGCGCCCATCGTTCCGGTAGGTGACGGAAACGACCTGGCTGGCGCTCAGCTCCCGGAGAACGATTTCGTCCTCCAGCGTGTCGTCATCGGCGGGGCCCTGCACGATCATCAGGGGTGCCGTCCAGTCTTCGGGGGTGCAAACCTGGCGGTCATGACTGGGGCATATCGTCATGGTCGTATGTCGTGTGATGGCAAGGCTTCTCGCCAACTGCAGGGCATTGCGCAAGCGCAGAACTTCGGTCGAGACGCGCTGCTGTGCCATCAACCTCTGGATACTTGGCGTGACCATCGTGACGAGGATCGTGAGCACGACAAGAACGATCAGCAACTCGATCAGCGTAAAACCTGCTTGTCGCGTCCGCTTTTCGTAACGGCCAGCAGGCGATTGTGAAGGTGTCGCGCGAGAGTCCATTGCGGCGTCCGGGGTCTGAGCAAGTGATAGAATCGCCCTTTTGTCAGGATATCGACAGCATGCAGGATTTCTTGATCGTGGGCGGCGGGGTCATCGGCATGATGACGGCGCTGCAGTTGGCGGATGCGGGTCATTCGGTGGCGCTGGTCGAGCGTGGCCAGTGCGGTAGGGAGGCCTCCTGGGCGGGTGGTGGTATCGTCTCGCCACTCTATCCGTGGCGTTACTCGAAAGCGATCTCGGCGTTGTCGAGCTGGTCCGAAGGGCGCTATCCGGAGCTGGCCGGCCGGCTGCTCGAGGAAACCGGCATCGATCCCGAATATCGCCAGAAAGGTCTGCTCTATCTGCGGGTCGAGGATGTCGATGTCGCGCTCGCCTGGGCGCGGGAGGTGGCCAAGCCGCTGAACCGCATCGACGCTGACACGCTCTACGCCAAGGAGCCCAACGCCGCGCCGGGCTTCGATAGTGCATTATGGATGCCGACGCTCGGCAGCATTCGCAACCCGCGGCTGGGCCAGGCGCTGCGTGCGCGTCTGTTGCAGATGCCGGGGGTGGGCCTGCACGAGCAGTGCGAGGTCTCGGCGCTGATTCGTGAAGGGGCGGCCATTCGCGGCGTGGCGACGTCGCAGGGTGCGATCCGGGCGGGCCAGACCGTCGTCTGCGCCGGTGCCTGGTCGCAAGGGTTGCTGGCAAGTATCGGCATCGAACTGCCGGTTCGGCCGGTCAAAGGGCAGATGATTCTGTTCAAGGCGCCGCCGGGGCTGGTCGAGCGGGTCGTTCTCAAGGATGGGCGTTATGTCATTCCCCGCGGTGATGGCCGGGTGCTGGCGGGCTCGACGCTGGAGGAGGTCGGCTTCGACAAGCAGACGACCCGTGAGGCCCGCGACTCGCTGCATGCCAGCGCGCTCTCCATCGTGCCCGCGCTGGCCGAGTGTCCGGTGGAGCACCATTGGGCGGGGCTGCGGCCGGGTTCGCCGGACGGAGTGCCGATGATCGGTACAGTGCCAACGTTCGAGGGGCTTCACGTCAACGCCGGCCACTATCGCAATGGGCTGGTTCTGGCACCGGCTGCCACGCGGCTGCTGGTCGATCAGTTGATCGGCTGCGAGCCCATCGTCGACCCTTCCCCCTATCTGCCCGGCTCGCGCCTCCTCGGCTCCGATGTGTCGGTTCGTTGAGCATGGGCGGGTTTTGCCTCCGTGGATGGCATGCGCGAAAATGGCGGAAAGCGCTGTCGTGGCAACGGTTTTCTGTTCGATAGCGATCCGAGCGCCAGGCGCGCCGTCACTCGTCGGAGGGCTCTCGATCGGGAGACGTCTTCGATATCGAGAATCCCATCTGTTTGGAGAAATGTAGACCGATGCAAGATCTGACCCTGGTGATGGCGCAGCTGGACCCGCTGGTGGGCGATATCGCCGGCAATACCGCGGCGGCCATCGAGGCGGTGCGCGAAGCGCGGCTCGAGCATGGCGCGGACGTGGTCGTGTTCAGCGAACTGTTTCTGACCGGCTATCCGCCGGAGGATCTACTGCTGCGCGAGGCGATGGAGTCGCGCCTGCAGGAGGCGCTGGCGGAGATGGCCCGCAAGATCGACAGGATCGCGCCGGAGACGCTGGTCATCATCGGCTATCCGGGCATGCGCCAGGGCGTGCGCCGCAATCTGGCCGGCGTATTGCTGGGTGGTCAGTGGCGCGGCGAGTATGCCAAGCAGGCGCTGCCCAACTATCAGGTTTTCGACGAAGATCGTTATTTCGAACCCGGAAACGAGCCGCTGGTGATCGAACACCGGGGTGCCAGACTCGGCATCCTGATCTGCGAGGATCTCTGGGATGGCGCGCCGGTGCGTCAGTCCGCCGAGGCCGGTGCCGACATCCTGGTGACGCTCAACGCATCGCCGTTCCATCTCGACAAGCCCGCCGAGCGCGAGCGTCTGTTTGCCGAGCGCGCACGGGAAGTCGACAGGCCGCTGGTGTACGTCAATGCCATAGGCGGTCAGGACGAACTGGTGTTCGACGGCGGTTCGCTGGTGCTGGACGCTGCCGGTGACGTCGCCGTGCGCGCGCCATTCTGGCAGGTCGGGCTGATGCCGGTACGGTTCACCCGGGAGGGCGGCAGCTGGATTCCCCAGGCGGGGGAGCGCGAGCCGCTGCTCGGGGCCGAGGAAAACCTCTACTGCGCGCTGGTGACCGGGCTTCGCGACTACGTCAACAAGAGCGGCTTCAAGGGCGTGGTGATGGGGCTTTCCGGCGGTATCGATTCGTCGCTGTCGCTGGCCATTGCGGTCGATGCGCTGGGGCCGGATCGGGTTCATGCGGTGATGATGCCGTACCACTACACCGCCGAAATCTCCCAGGCCGACGCGGCCGAACAGGCGAAGATGCTCGGTGTCGGCTACGAGGTGATGCCGATCGCGCCGATGGTCGAAGCCTTCACGGCCACGCTGGCGGAAAGCTTTACGGGGCTAGCGGCCGATACCACGGAGGAGAACCTGCAGTCTCGCGTGCGCGGCGTGCTGCTGATGGCGATTTCCAACAAGAAGGGGCTGATGGTCCAGACCACCGGCAACAAGAGCGAGATGGCGGTGGGCTATGCCACGCTCTACGGCGACATGGTCGGTGGCTACAACGCGCTCAAGGATGTCTACAAGACCTGGGTCTATCGCCTGGCCAACTGGCGCAATGCCCAGGAGCCGGCGATCCCCGAGCGGGTGATCACGCGTCCGCCCTCCGCCGAGCTGGCGCCGGATCAGCAGGACAGCGACTCGTTGCCCGGTTACGACGTGCTGGATGCAATTCTCGAACGCTACATCGAAGGCGACATGAGCGCCGAGGCGATCATCGAGGCGGGATTCGAGCGCGACGACGTCTACCAGGTGGTCAAACTGGTCGATCGCAGCGAGTACAAGCGACGGCAGGCGCCGGTAGGCGTGCGGGTGACGCTCAGAGGCTTCGGACGCGACCGGCGCTACCCCATCGTCAACGGCTGGAAGCCGGGAAACTAGCTACGGGCTACGGGCTACGGGCTACGGGCTACGGGCTACGGGCTACGGGCTACGGGCTACGAAAAGGGCCAGCGACTGACGTCGCTGGCCCTTTTCTTCGCTACAAGCCCATGCTGACTTTCGCGGCTCGCGGCTCGCGGCTCGCGGCTCGCGGCTCGCGGCTCGCGGCTCGCGGCTCGCGGCTCGCGGCTCGCGGCTCGCGGCTCGCGGCTCGCGGCTCGCGGCTCGCGGCTCGCGGCTCGCGGCTCGCGGCTCGCGGCTTCAGCCCTTGAGCGCCAGCGGCGGGTCGACATCGATGTGCTTGGGCACGAAGGTGTCGCCGTCGAGTTGGCTGTTGTCGGGATCGTTCTCGATCAGCGTCTGGAGTACGGTCTGCGCGCGATCCCGCATGTTCAGGCCGAGATAGCCCTCGACCATGACCGCCAGGGCATCGCGGGTGGCTTCGGCTTTCGGATAATGCTCGATGACCCAGCGGCCGCGTTCGACGGCCGCGACGTAGGCGCCCTTGCGCAGATAGAAGTCGGCAACCTGCAACTCGTGACGTGCCATGACGTTGCGCAGATAGATGATGCGCTGACGGGCATCCGGCGCGTAGGCGCTGTCGGGGAAGCGGCGTACCAGTTCGCCGAAGTCGACATAGGCATCGCGGGACGCGCCCAGGTCACGCTTGGAGATATCGATCAGCTCCAGGCTTTCGAGGCTGAAGCGCCCCGCCTGATAGGCACCGAGGCCGCGCATGTAGTAGGCGTAGTCGACCTGCGGATGATCGGGATGAAGGCGGATGAACCGGCTGGCAGCGGCCCGGGTCTTCTCCCAGTCCTCGACTTCGTAATAGGCGTAGATCAGTTCCAGCTGGGCCTGCTCGGCATAGCGACCGAACGGGAAACGGGTATCCAGAGCCTCCAGCTGGGTCACGGCGGTGCTGTAACGGCCGGCGTCGAGGGAACTCTGGGCTTGCTGGTACAGTTCCTGCTCCTGCAGGTCGGGGGCCGGCTCGTTGCTGGCGCAGCCAGCGAGCAGGGCGCCTGCCAGCAACATGGCGGCCAGAGCAGAACATCGCGCAGAAAATCGCATCATTATCCTCGTATCAACCATTCCTTGGCGGCCGTGCTAGAATCCGCCGAACCCGGCTCACTATAAAGCAAACCCTCGTGCCGGCGAAACGCACCGACGAAACGCGCCGACGAAACGTACCGGCGAAACGTACCGGCGAAACGGAATCGATCCCCACGTATGGCCGATATCTTGAAGCGTGACGAGCGCATACCCGAGCATTTGGCCGGGCGACGTCTTGACCAGACCGCAGCCGAAATGTTCCCCGAATTCTCGCGAGAACGCCTCAAGGGGTGGATTCAGCAGGGTGAATTGACACTCGATGGGCAAAAGGCCCGACCCAAGGATAAGGTGGTCGGTGGCGAGCGGCTAGCGCTCGATACCCGGCTCGAGGAGGAAGTCCGGTGGGAGCCTCAGGCGATTCCGCTGTCCATCGTCTTCGAGGATGACGATGTCATGGTCATCGACAAGCCCGCCGGCCTGGTGGTGCATCCCGCTGCCGGCAACCCCGATGGCACGCTGCTCAACGCACTGCTGTACCACCATGCGCCGCTGGCGGCGATCCCCCGGGCGGGGATCGTCCACCGGCTCGACAAGGACACCACCGGCCTGATGATGGTGGCGAAGACGCTGACGGCGCAGACGGCTCTGGTGGCTCAGTTGCAGGCACGAACCGTCTCGCGGGAATACGATGCCATCGTGGTCGGCGCGATGACCGCGGGCGGCAAGGTGGACGCACCGATCGGCCGCCACCCCAAGGACCGCCAGCGCCAGGCGGTCACGGCTTCGGGCAAGCCGGCGGTCACGCACTATCGGGTCAACGAGCGCTTTCGTGCCCATACCCATGTCCGCTGCCGGCTCGAAACCGGGCGGACGCATCAGATCCGCGTGCATCTGGCGCACGTTCGCTATCCGCTGGTCGGTGATCCGGTGTATGGCGGGCGGCTGAAAATGCCGGCCGGTGCCGGCGAGTCACTGAAGACGCTGCTGAGGGAATTTCCGCGCCAGGCGCTGCATGCGCACAAGCTGCGCTTCGATCATCCGGTCAGCGGGGCGCCGGTCGAGTGCAAGGCGCCGTTGCCGGACGACATGTTTCTACTGCTGGACGCGCTGCGCGAGGATCAGGAGTCCGATTGATGAGTTCCGAACATGATTCGTCGATACTGGCGAACGAACCCGAGACATCGTCGGTAGACGCGCCGACCCTGCTGCTGCCCGACTGGCCCGCGCCGAGCACGGTCAGGGCCTTCGTCACCACGCGCGAGACCGGCCCCAGCCAGGGTGATTTCGCGGCATTCAATCCGGCGGCTCACGTTGGCGACGATCCCGATACCGTGGTTCGCTGTCGGGATCGGCTGGTGACCGAGATCGGCGACCAGCGGCCGCTGCTATGGCTCGATCAGGTGCATGGCGCCCGCGTCGTCCAGCACTACCAGTCGCGTTATCGCCGGCAGCCGCCGCAAGCGGACGCCTCGGTGGCGTTCGACCGTCGCCATGCCTGCGTCATTCTCACCGCGGACTGTCTGCCGGTTTTTTTCTGCGACCGGCAGGGAACGCGTGTCGGCTTGGCTCATGCCGGGTGGCGCGGTCTCGCTGGTGGTGTGCTGGAAGCCAGCGTGGCCGCGCTGGGCGTCGACCCCGAAGAGCTGATGGTGTGGATGGGGCCGGCAATCTCCAACGCCCAGTTCGAGGTCGGGCCGGAAGTCTTCGAGGCCTTCGTCGCCATGCAGCCCGATGCCGAGAGTGCTTTCGAGCGCAGCCCTTATCGCCTGAACCATTACATGGCGGACCTTTATCGTCTGGCGCGCTTGCGTCTGGAGCGTCTCGGGATTCTCTCGATCAGCGGTGGTCATTTCTGCACGGCGTGCGAATCCCGTTTCTACTCCCATCGTCGCGATGATGGGCATACCGGACGAATGGCCAGCGTGATCTGGCTGCGCTGATAAGCGCTTTGCTTTCTAAACGCAACTTTCCATCGTCAGTCAGCTTTCCACCGTCAGTCGGCTTTTTGCCTTTAGCTTTCTACCGCTGAATCCCCTCCGCGATTTCCGGCGCCGCCTGGTGGCGCAAGCCTGCTACCGCTAGCGACTTTTCGCGTCTGTGGCCGGCTTCATGAATTCAATTCTTCTGCGACAGCCTGTCGCAGCGAATTCTTCATTCGACTCGCTTGAAAAGTCCAAACATACCGCCATCTTATAGTCAACCGATGAAAAACGACGAGCCGCCAAGACCCCTTGCGCCGGCTTCTGGAGGTGACGATATGCGTATGGATCGCATGACAACCAAGCTGCAAAACGCGCTGGCCGAGGCGCAATCTCTGGCGGTAGGACGCGGACACAATCAGCTCGATCCCGGCCATCTGCTGATGGCGTTGCTCGACATGCGCGACAGCGGCATCAAGGGGCTGGTGCAAAAAGCCGGTGGCGATGTCAGTCGATTGCGGGAAGGGCTGGTCGGCTATCTCGGCAATCTCCCCGAGGTCGGCCAGTTCGATGGCAACGTCAGCATGAGCCAGGATCTGGCGCGGCTGTTCAACCTCGCCGATCGCGAAGCCCAGACCCGTGGCGATCAGTACATCGCCATTGAGCTGGTGCTGCTTGCTGCGCTGGACATGAAGAACGGGCTCACCAAGGTGCTGACCCAGGCGGGGCTGGATCGCAAGCGTCTCGCGACTGCGATCGGCGAGCTGCGCGGCGGCGCCAATGTCGATGATGCCAACGCCGAAGAGAAACGCGAGGCGCTGGAGAAATACACCCTCGACCTGACCGCCCGGGCCACCGAAGGCAAGCTCGACCCGGTGATCGGCCGTGACGACGAGATCCGGCGCACGATTCAGGTGCTGCAGCGCCGCACCAAGAACAACCCGGTCCTGATCGGCGAGCCCGGCGTGGGCAAGACGGCCATCGTCGAAGGGCTGGCGCAGCGCATCGTCAACGGCGAGGTGCCCGAGGGGCTGAAAGAGAAGCGCGTGCTATCGCTCGACATGGGCTCGCTGCTGGCGGGCGCCAAGTTCCGTGGCGAGTTCGAGGAACGGTTGAAATCGGTGCTCAACGAACTGGCGAAGGAAGAAGGGCGCGTCATTCTGTTCATCGACGAACTGCACACCATGGTCGGTGCCGGCAAGGCCGAAGGTGCGATGGATGCCGGCAACATGCTCAAGCCGGCGCTGGCCCGGGGCGAGTTGCACTGCGTCGGCGCGACCACGCTCGACGAGTATCGCCAGTACATCGAGAAGGATGCGGCGCTGGAGCGCCGGTTCCAGAAGGTGCTGGTGGACGAGCCGTCCGAGGAGGACACCATCGCCATTCTGCGCGGCCTCAAGGAGCGCTACGAGGTTCACCATGGTGTCGATATCACCGACTCGGCGATCATCGCCGCGGCCAAGCTGTCGACTCGCTACATCACCGATCGTCAGCTGCCCGACAAGGCGATCGACCTGATCGACGAAGCCGCGTCGCGGATCCGCATGGAGCTCGACTCCAAGCCGGAAGAGATGGACCGGCTCGACCGGCGCCTCATTCAGCTCAAGATGGAGCGCGAGGCGCTGAAGAAGGAGACCGACGAGGCGTCCAAGAAGCGGCTCGACAATCTCGAGACCCAGATCGGCGAACTCGAGCGCGAATACGCCGACCTCGAGGAGGTGTGGAAGGCCGAGAAAGCGAGTATCCAGGGGGCGGCGCAGTACAAGGCCGATCTCGAGCAGGCGCGCATCGACCTCGAAGCGGCCCGCCGTCAGGGCGACCTGGGGCGGATGTCGGAACTGCAGTACGGCGTGATTCCCAGGCTCGAGCAGCAGATCACCGAGAGCAGCGATAGCGCCAGCGATACCACGCAACACCAGCTGTTGCGCTCCAACGTGACCGAGGAGGAGATTGCCGAGGTCGTCTCGCGCTGGACCGGGATTCCGGTGGCCAAGATGCTCGAAGGCGAGCGCGACAAGCTGCTGCGCATGGAAGAGGCGCTGCACGAGCGGGTCATCGGCCAGGACGAAGCGGTCAGGGCGGTGGCCAACGCGGTACGCCGTTCCCGTGCCGGGCTGTCGGACCCGAATCGGCCCAATGGATCGTTTCTGTTCCTCGGCCCGACCGGCGTGGGCAAGACCGAGCTGTGCAAGTCGCTGGCCAATTTCCTGTTCGACACCGAGGAGTCGATGGTGCGCATCGACATGTCCGAGTTCATGGAGAAGCACTCCGTGGCCCGGTTGATCGGCGCGCCTCCCGGCTATGTCGGTTACGAGGAGGGCGGTTATCTGACCGAGGCCGTCCGTCGCAAGCCCTATTCGGTACTGCTGCTCGACGAGGTCGAGAAGGCGCATCCGGATGTGTTCAACATCCTGCTGCAAGTGCTGGAAGATGGCCGCCTGACCGATGGCCAGGGGCGCACGGTGGATTTCCGCAATACCGTGATCGTGATGACGTCCAACCTGGGCTCCGACGTGATCCAGCGCATGGGCGGCGATGATAGCGACTACTCCGCCATGCGCGACGCGGTGATGACGGTGGTGGGCAACCACTTCCGGCCCGAGTTGATCAACCGTATCGACGAGGTCGTGGTGTTCCATGCGCTGGGTCAGGAGCAGATTCAGGCGATTGCCTCGATCCAGCTCGACCGCCTGCGCAGCCGTCTCGCCGAACGCGATCTCAAGCTCGCTATCAGCGACGAGGCGATGGCCCAACTGGCGGTGGTCGGCTTCGATCCGGTATTCGGCGCGCGTCCGCTCAAGCGGGCGATCCAGAGCCGGATCGAGAACCCGCTGGCGCAGGATCTGCTGTCAGGCCGATTCCTGCCGGGCGACACCATCCGCGTTCGCGCCGAGGGCGATCATCTGGCCTTCGACAAGTAACGGCTCGGCCCGGCGGTGTGCCGGGCCGATCGGTTCTGTCTTTTCGAGACAAGTAGTCTTTCCAAGACAAACGGTCTTTCCAAGAGAAACGGTCTTTCCAAGACAAACGGTCGCGTCCTGACCGTCTTCCCGCCCGTGGCGCTCGATGTCACGGGCTTTTTTATGTTCGCGACTCCCCTCTCGGCGATAGCTTCTGCTGCAGCTTTTCCAGCGAGACGCCCTTGGTCTCCGGCATCAGGAACGCGACGAAGACGATCTGCAGCACCATCATGAAGGCGAAGAAGGCGAACACCGGCCCGCCGTTGAACACGCTCAGCACCCACGGCGTGACCAGGGTGATGACGGCGGCGAAGAACCAGTGGGTGAAACTGCCGAGCGACTGCCCGCGAGCCCGCTCCCGGTTGGGGAATATCTCCGAGATGAAGACCCAGATCACCGTGCCCTGGCTGATACCGTGGGCGGCAACGAACAGGCATAGCTGCAGCGGAATCAGCGCGCCGCCCAGGTTATCGGTGAAGAAGGCGTGGGAGATGATCGACAGCGAGATGATGTAACCCACCGAGCCGATAACCATCAGCGTGCGCCGGCCGAAACGATCGATCAGCGCCATGCCGATCATGGTGAAGATCACCATGATCAGGCCGATCCCCGCCGTCGAGAGCAGGGCGGCGTTGTCTCCCAACTGGGCTGACTCGAGGATACGAGGCGCGTAGTAGAGCACGAAGTTGATGCCGGTAAACTGGTTGAAGAACGCGATCAGAAAGGCGAGCACGATGGGGAGGCGATAGCGGCGCGAGAAGAATCGCGAATGCACCTTGCTGTCCTCGCGATCTGCCGCCTGGATCTCCTCGATCTGGGCCTGGTTGTCGCGATGCGGATCGATCTGGTCCAGTACCTTGGCGGCGGCGCGGGTGTCGTTACGATTGAGGATCAGCCAGCGCGGGCTCTCCGGCACCTTGAGCAGCGCCAACGTGTAGACCAGCGCAGGGATCGCCTCGATCCCGACCATCCAGCGCCAGGCATCGTCGCCGAGCAGGCTGCCTAGAATGGCGTTGGAGACATAGGCCATGAAGATCCCGAACACCACGTTGAACTGGTAGAGCGCGACCAGATTGCCACGCCGTTCGGCGGGCGCGATCTCGGAGATGTAGGCGGGCGCGGCGACCGAGGACATGCCCACCCCGAAGCCACCGATCAGGCGGAAGAACGAAAACCAGAACGGGTCGGTGGCGAGCGCCGAACCCACGGCGGAAACGAAGTAGAGGACGCCGATGATGAAGAGCGTGGTACGGCGGCCCAGGCGATCGGTCGGCCAGTTGCCGAAGATCGCCCCGAGAACGGTGCCCCACAGCGCCATCGACATGATGAACAGTCCATGCTGGAGATCGCTCAGCCCCCACAGCTCCTGGATGGGTTTGTCGGCTCCGGATATCACGGCGGTATCGAAGCCGAACAGAAAGCCTGCCATGGCCACGAACGCGGACCATTTCACGATGGGGGACATGCGCGTTACTCCCATGGGTCGGTTTTGCCTGCAAGTCATCGACCGATATCCGAGCCGGCAAGGCAGGGATTCGATACGGTCTTCGATTCAGTACAGCAGCGATGTCTCGATGGTGCTGCGAAAAGCGAACCGACTTTAGTCGGCGTCATGGGCATATATTGCGGACATTCCCCTCGCCAGGCGCCAGGTTGTCGGCGCCGGAGGTTGACAGCCTCGGGGCGCTGGTGGAATCTAGGCGATTCCTGATTGCGGGCGCAGCCAAACTACGGGTGATCCCCGGCCGCTGCGTGAAGGGTAGGTTCCGAGCGACCTCTACCCGCCTGTCGAAGGACAGGTTTCTCGGCTTTTGCTGGGAAACCAAGGGCGCGGGCCAAACGCCTGTTCCCGCCAACCCCGATACGGCGATCTGCCGTGTCTGGAGCTGTCGGCGCCGAAGCGCGGACGGTTCCTCAGAGTGCGGGTCCCCACCCCGGGCCCAGGACGCCAGGATATGGCATCAGGCGTCGACCGCAGGTCGACAGCGGCGTACCGCCGTGATTGAGCTTCGTTTCCGTGGATCGCGCCAATCGTTCACGGATCGGTTTTGTGCCCAGAACCGCGAAGCGGCACTCGAACTTCCAGGGGAGACTCACCAGTGGAATTACTTTCCGGCGCCGATATGATCGCCCGCTTTCTGAAAGACGAAGGCGTCGAGCGTATCTATGGCTATCCGGGCGGCGCGGCATTGCACATCTACGATGCCCTGTTCCGCCAGGATAGCGTTCAACACATTCTCGTTCGTCACGAGCAGGCCGCGACCCACGCCGCCGATGGCTACGCCCGCGCTTCCGGCAAGCCCGGCGTGGTGCTGGTCACCTCCGGCCCCGGCGCGACCAATGCCGTCACTGGCATCGCCACCGCCTACATGGATTCGATTCCGATGGTGGTGCTATGCGGTCAGGTCGCCAGTCACCTGATCGGGGAAGACGCCTTCCAGGAAACCGATATCGTCGGTGTCACCCGGCCGGTAGTGAAGCACAGCTTCTCGATCCGCCATCCCAGCGAGATTCCCGAAGTCCTGAAAAAGGCGTTCTATCTGGCATCGACCGGCCGTCCTGGTCCGGTGGTGGTGGATATTCCCAAGGACATGACCGCGCCCACCGAGCGCTACGAATACGTCTACCCGAAGAAGGTCAAGATTCGTTCCTACAACCCGGTGACGCGCGGGCATAGCGGCCAGATCAAGAAGGCCGTCGACATGATGCTCAAGGCGCGCCGTCCGGTGTTCTATACCGGCGGCGGCATTGTCACCGGACAGGCTTCGGAGGCGTTGACCGACCTCGTCCAGCGGCTCGACTTCCCGATCACTACCACGCTGATGGGCATCGGCGGTTATCCGCAGGGGGACCGCCAGTCGCTGAGCTGGCTCGGGATGCACGGCAGCTATGAAGCCAACATGGCGATGCATCACGCCGATCTGATCATCGCCATCGGTGCGCGCTTCGACGATCGTGTCACCAACAACACGTCGAAGTTCTGCCCTACGGCCAAGATCGTCCATGTCGACATCGATCCCAGCTCGATCTCCAAGACCGTGCGGGCCGACGTGCCGATCGTCGGCGCAGCGGGCAGCGTCATCAACGAGATGATCAGCCTGGTCCAGGATCGCGAGCCGGCCAATCCCGAGGCGCTGGGAGAATGGTGGAAAAGCATCGATGGCTGGCGGGCCGAGCGCAAGAACAGGCTCTACGAACCTTCGAAGCCGGGCGAAGCGCTCAAGCCGCAAGAGGTGATCGAGGCGGTCTACCGTGCCACCCGCGGCGAGGCGTTCGTGACCACCGACGTGGGCCAGCATCAGATGTTCGCGGCGCAGTACTACAAGTTCGCCAAGCCCAACCGTTTCATCACCTCTGGCGGTCTCGGCACCATGGGCTTCGGCTTCCCGGCAGCGATGGGCGTCAAGCTCAGCTACCCGCAGGACGACGTGGTCTGCTTCACCGGTGAAGGCAGCTTCCAGATGATGATGCAGGAGCTGTCGACCTGTAAGCAGTTCGATGTCGGCGTCAAGATCGTCAATCTCAACAACCAGTCGCTGGGCATGGTGCGCCAGTGGCAGGACTTGAACTACAAGTCCCGTCACGCTCACTCCTACATGGAGTCGCTGCCGGATTTCGCCAAGCTGATCGAGGCCTACGGCTTCACCGCAATCAAGGTAACGACGCACGAAGAGCTGGCCCCGGCGCTGGAGCGTGCCTTCGCCGATACCAACGAGCTCGTGTTCCTCGATATCTACGTCGATCCATTCGAACACGTCTATCCGATGCAGGTGCCGTTGGGCTCCATGCGTGACATGCTGCTTTCGAAGACGGAGCGGACCTGATGCGCCATATCATCTCGATTCTGCTGGAAAACGAACCGGGCGCTCTGTCCCGCGTGGTGGGGCTGTTCTCCCAGCGCAACTTCAACATCGAAACCCTCAACGTGGCGCCGACGGAAGATCCGTCGCTGTCGCGGCTGACCGTGACCACGGTGGGCGATGATCGGGTGATCGAGCAGATCACCAAGCACCTCAACAAGCTGATCGATGTGGTCAAGCTGGTCGATCTGACCGAGGGCAACCACATCGAGCGCGAACTGATGCTGGTCAAGGTCAAGGCGCTGGGCGCGGCCCGCGACGAGGTCAAGCGCACAGCGGATATCTTCCGGGCGCAGGTCGTCGACGTCACGCCGAGCGTCTATACCGTGCAGATCACCGGCGATGCCGGCAAGCTCGACGCCTTCGTCCAGGCGATGGCGCCGATCGGCATTCTGGAAGTGGCACGGACCGGCGTCTCGGGCATTGCCCGCGGGGACAAGCTGCTCACGTTGTAAGTGACCAGCGGGAGTTCGACGCCCGGCAGGAGTAATCCTGTCGGGCGTTTTGCGTTTTGTATTTTTAGCCTCTCCGGCGGGTTGGATCAGTTCGGCAACTGCGCCCACAACGCCTCGATCAGCGCGCTCTTCAGGCGGCGTCTGAGCACGCACAGGCCGACATCGTAGTGAGGGAGTTCCGGTTTCACCGGCAGGATCGTGATGCGATCCAGCAAAGGGCTGTTGTCGAGCACGATGCGCGGCACGATGCCGACCCCGAACCCCAGCCCGACCATGCTGACGATCGCCTCGTTGCCCGCCACCTGCGCATAGATTCGCGGGCTGATGCCCATTGCCCGAAACCAGGTGTCGGCGTGATCCCGCGACAGGCCCGATTCCGACAGGATCATCGGCACGCCTTTCCACTGCGAGGGCGTCGGCGTTTCCGGCGTGGCGGGCAGCCAGTCGGCGCCGTCGCGGGGCGCGATGAAAACCAGCGGCGACGTCGCCAGCGGCTTGAATGCCAGGGCATCCGGCAGGCTGCGCGGGCGCGCGGTGATGGCGATGTCCTCGTTCTCGGCCTGTACGCGGGCGATGGCGTCCGCGGGATCGCCGGTATGCAGCTTGATCTCGATACGCGGATGGCGCTGACGGAACTCGCTCAGCAGACGGTAGAGGAAGCTGTAGCTGGCGGTGACCGAGCAGTAGATGCTGATCTCGCCGGCCAGCTCGCGGGTTTCCGCCATCAGCGTGGCCTGCATCGCCTGCCACTGCTCCAGGGTTTCCCGCGCATAGGAGTGAAACAGTTGGCCCTCCCGCGTCAGCGTGACGTGGCGGTTGTCGCGTTCGAACAGGGTGACGCCGAGCGTCTCCTCGAGCTGGCGGATCGAGCGGCTCAGTGTCGATGGGCTGACATGGCAGGCATCGCTGGCCCGGCCGAAGTGCAGATGGTCGGCCAGAGCCAGAAACTGGGTGAGCGGGCGGTAATCCATGGTCTTGTCGCTGATTCGTTTCAGAAAATGAAATGTCGCATTGCAAATATAGCGTTTTACGCAACAAGTTGTCTGGCTTATCGTGGCTCCAGGCTAAAACGAAGAGCGTCGCGCCAGACGACGCCAGTGGCCATCAACGCTGACAGACATTGAGTGACGACAGTTCCGGGCCAACGGCCCATCGATTTCCGGAGTACGACATGCACGTTTATTACGACAAGGATTGTGACCTTTCCCTGATCCAGGCCAAGCAGGTCACGATCGTCGGCTATGGCTCACAGGGCCACGCTCACGCCAACAACCTGAAAGAGTCCGGTGTCGACGTGACCGTCGGTCTGCGCAAGGGCTCTTCTTCGGCTGCCAAGGCCGAAAGCGCCGGTCTCAAGGTGGCCAGTGTAGCCGAAGCGTGCAAGACCGCCGATGTCGTCATGATCCTTGCGCCGGACGAGAACCAGAAGGTCATCTACGAGCAGGATATCGAGCCGAACCTGAAAGAGGGCGCCACCATCGCCTTCGCTCACGGCTTCAACATCCACTACAGCCAGGTCGAGCCGCGCGCCGATCTCGATGTCATCATGATCGCGCCCAAGGCGCCGGGTCACACCGTGCGTTCCGAGTTCGTCCGCGGCGGTGGCATCCCGGATCTGATCGCCATTCATCAGAATGCGTCCGGTCAGGCCAAGGAGATCGCACTCTCCTACGCGGCGGCCATCGGCGGCGGTCGTAGCGGGATCATCGAAACCACCTTCAAGGACGAGACCGAAACCGACCTGTTCGGTGAGCAGGCGGTTCTCTGCGGCGGCGCGGTCGAACTGGTCAAGGCCGGCTTCGAAACGCTGACCGAGGCCGGTTACGCGCCGGAGATGGCCTACTTCGAGTGTCTGCACGAGCTCAAGCTGATCGTCGACCTGATGTACGAAGGCGGCATCGCCAACATGAACTACTCGATCTCCAACAATGCCGAGTACGGCGAGTACGTCACCGGCCGCGAGATCATCAACGACGAATCGCGCGCCGCCATGCGCAAGGCGCTGCAGCGCATCCAGGACGGCGAGTACGCCAAGATGTTCATCGCCGAAGGCGCCTGCAACTACGCGTCGCTGAACGCACGTCGCCGCCAGACCGCCGAGCACCCGGTCGAGCAGGTCGGAGCCAAGCTGCGCGCGATGATGCCGTGGATCACCGCCAACCAGCTGGTCGACAAGAGCAAGAACTAAGACTCGACCCGCAGGTTTCGACAGGGGCGCGACGATTGTCGCGCCCCTGTTCGTTTAGCCGAACCCATAACGTTTGCCAGGCGCTTTGCGCGAGCATCTGTCGAGATTCCCGCTAGGCTGTAGAATGGGCTGGCTATTATGCCCGAGCGCACTCGCCACTATAGGACTCGCTTCATGACGCAGGATGACCGCCACCACGAGCAAGAGCCCGAGACCATTACCATCGGCGCCACCTCTCCACTGTTCGACGACGAGGATGAAGTCATTGAGGAGACGGTCGAGAACGGCAAGCGGATACGCCGCCGAGGCATTTATCTGCTGCCTAACCTGTTCACGCTCTCGGCGTTGTTCGCTGGCTTCTATTCCATCGTGGCTGCCATCAACGGCGACTACGCTAAGGCTGCCATCGCGATCTTCGTTGCCATGGTGCTCGATGGGCTGGATGGGCGCGTGGCGCGATTGACCAATACGCAGAGTGCCTTCGGTGCCGAATTCGACAGCCTGGCCGACATGGTCTCGTTCGGTATGGCCCCGGCGCTGGTTGCGTTCACCTGGATATTGCAGGACATCGGCAAGATCGGCTGGATCGCGGCGTTCATCTTCGTTGCCGGCGCCGCACTGCGCCTGGCCCGATTCAATGTCCAGATCGGCAGCACCGACAAGAAATGGTTCGTGGGGTTGCCCAGCCCGTCGGCCGCGGCCATCGTGGCTGCCTGTGTGTGGGTTTTTCATACCTTCGATGCCGAGTCGCTGGGCTTCAAGGTGCTGATGACCGTCGTGGTTGCCGCTGCCGGTGTGCTGATGGTCAGCAACGTGCGCTATCACAGCTTCAAGGAGATCGATTTCAAGGGGCCGGTACCGTTCGTGTTCCTGTTGGCGATCGTGCTGTTGTTCGTACTGATCTCCATCGAGCCTTCGGTCATGCTGCTGGCCCTGTTTGGCTGCTACGTCATTTCCGGCCCGATTCTGGCGCTGGGGCGGCTCAACAAGGGGCGCAGAGAGAAGCGACGAAGTGAAGTTGGCGGCCAGAACTCGCAGGATGACTGAAAGCTGAATGTGGCCTCATGCTGCTGAAACGCCCGCCGCGCGCGGGCGTTGTCGTTTTTGCCGGGCCGTGTTTTGACCGAATTCACAAAAAGTGACAAACAACACTTGCCAAGCGGGCATCGGATCCGTAAAGTACGCATCCGCTGACGCCGAGACAGGGTTTCGGAGGCAGCGGAGAAGAAAGCCAAGCGTTTGATTTGATTGAAGAAATCGGTTGACGCAAGGCGGTGAAGCCGGTAAGATCGCTTCCCAGTTCTTCGAAGGATCGGCTCCACCCAGCTTGACCGGAGCCAGCGGGATTCAACGAAAAAAGATGTTGACATCGCCGCCAAGATCCTTAAAATACGCCACTCCTTACGGCGGCCAAGAAAACAAGCGCTGACAAGCACTTGGGGCCGACGGCAGAAGCGAAACGCTTCGAGTAGGGACGCTCTTTAATAATCGATCAGGTAATTGATGTGGGCGCTTGTTCTCGCGTGACAGCCAGTCACGACATATCGAGGCAAGCGACTCGTCAAGATTCGTTTGACCTTGAACCAAGTTTGGTCCGCTTTTCTGCTCGTTCTTCGGAGCGAGAGAAGTAAGGACTATCAGACTTTAAACTGAAGAGTTTGATCATGGCTCAGATTGAACGCTGGCGGCAGGCCTAACACATGCAAGTCGAGCGGCAGCACGGGGAGCTTGCTCCCTGGTGGCGAGCGGCGGACGGGTGAGTAATGCATAGGAATCTGCCCGGTAGTGGGGGATAACGTGGGGAAACCCACGCTAATACCGCATACGTCCTACGGGAGAAAGCGGAGGATCTTCGGACTTCGCGCTATCGGATGAGCCTATGTCGGATTAGCTAGTTGGTAAGGTAACGGCTTACCAAGGCGACGATCCGTAGCTGGTCTGAGAGGATGATCAGCCACACTGGGACTGAGACACGGCCCAGACTCCTACGGGAGGCAGCAGTGGGGAATATTGGACAATGGGCGAAAGCCTGATCCAGCCATGCCGCGTGTGTGAAGAAGGCTTTCGGGTTGTAAAGCACTTTCAGCGAGGAAGAAAGCCCCTGGGTTAATACCCCAGAGGAAGGACATCACTCGCAGAAGAAGCACCGGCTAACTCCGTGCCAGCAGCCGCGGTAATACGGAGGGTGCGAGCGTTAATCGGAATTACTGGGCGTAAAGCGCGCGTAGGTGGCTTGGCACGCCGGTTGTGAAAGCCCCGGGCTCAACCTGGGAACGGCATCCGGAACGGCCAGGCTAGAGTGCAGGAGAGGAAGGTAGAATTCCCGGTGTAGCGGTGAAATGCGTAGAGATCGGGAGGAATACCAGTGGCGAAGGCGGCCTTCTGGCCTGACACTGACACTGAGGTGCGAAAGCGTGGGTAGCAAACAGGATTAGATACCCTGGTAGTCCACGCCGTAAACGATGTCGACTAGCCGTTGGGACCTTTAAGGACTTAGTGGCGCAGTTAACGCGATAAGTCGACCGCCTGGGGAGTACGGCCGCAAGGTTAAAACTCAAATGAATTGACGGGGGCCCGCACAAGCGGTGGAGCATGTGGTTTAATTCGATGCAACGCGAAGAACCTTACCTACCCTTGACATCCAGAGAAGTTGGCAGAGATGCCTTCGTGCCTTCGGGAACTCTGAGACAGGTGCTGCATGGCTGTCGTCAGCTCGTGTTGTGAAATGTTGGGTTAAGTCCCGTAACGAGCGCAACCCTTGTCCTTATTTGCCAGCGAGTAAAGTCGGGAACTCTAAGGAGACTGCCGGTGACAAACCGGAGGAAGGTGGGGACGACGTCAAGTCATCATGGCCCTTACGGGTAGGGCTACACACGTGCTACAATGGCCGGTACAAAGGGTTGCGAGACCGCGAGGTGGAGCGAATCCCAGAAAGCCGGCCTCAGTCCGGATCGGAGTCTGCAACTCGACTCCGTGAAGTCGGAATCGCTAGTAATCGTGAATCAGAATGTCACGGTGAATACGTTCCCGGGCCTTGTACACACCGCCCGTCACACCATGGGAGTGGACTGCACCAGAAGTGGTTAGCTTAACCTTCGGGAGAGCGATCACCACGGTGTGGTTCATGACTGGGGTGAAGTCGTAACAAGGTAGCCGTAGGGGAACCTGCGGCTGGATCACCTCCTTAAACGATTAGCTTAGCGTGGTTCAAGCGCTCACAATCAATTACCTGATCGGCCAGAGCAAGACTGTTTGGGTCTGTAGCTCAGTTGGTTAGAGCGCACCCCTGATAAGGGTGAGGTCGGCAGTTCGAGTCTGCCCAGACCCACCAAATTTTATCCAGTTCCACGTTATTTCGTGACTCGCATAGCAGGCTATGCGTCGCCTCGAAATGCCTCGATCTGAATAAAATTAAACAGATCAAATAAAAGAGAAAGTCTTCTTGGTTCTTTTTACGATCTGTCTATCCGGGGCCTTAGCTCAGCTGGGAGAGCGCCTGCCTTGCACGCAGGAGGTCAGCGGTTCGATCCCGCTAGGCTCCACCACTCTCTCGCGGCAACCCGGGAGACAAGCACAACCCGACAGTCTGACCATAAGTTTTAAGCTATACGCTTGACGTGACGATGAAACACTCGTGACAGCAAGCTTACAGCTTAGAGCTTATCGCTCTAAACGCTCTTTAACAATTTGGATCATGCTGACAGTTCTTCTCTCTAGAGAAGAGCGAAACGAGATACGTCTCAAGCGTATCCGGCAATTGTCGAATGATTAATCACTGACCAGACTCCTTCGGGTTATATGGTCAAGCGATTAAGCGCACACGGTGGATGCCTTGGCAGCCAGAGGCGATGAAGGACGTTGTAGCCTGCGATAAGGTTCGGTGAGGTGGCAAACAACCTGCGACCCGGACATTTCCGAATGGGGAAACCCATCCAGCACAAGCTGGATATCCCACACTGAATCCATAGGTGTTGGGAAGCGAACCGGGAGAACTGAAACATCTAAGTACCCCGAGGAAAAGAAATCAACCGAGATTCCCCCAGTAGCGGCGAGCGAACGGGGAGTAGCCCTTAAGCATGTGACTGGTTAGACGAACGCGCCTGGAAAGGCCGGCCATAGTGGGTGATAGCCCCGTAGTCGAAAACCTGAATGTGTGAAATCGAGTAGGTCGGGGCACGTGAAACCCTGACTGAACATGGGGGGACCATCCTCCAAGGCTAAATACTCCTGGCTGACCGATAGTGAACCAGTACCGTGAGGGAAAGGCGAAAAGAACCCCGGAGAGGGGAGTGAAATAGATCCTGAAACCGTGTGCGTACAAGCAGTGGGAGCAGACTCGTTCTGTGACCGCGTACCTTTTGTATAATGGGTCAGCGACTTATATTCAGTGGCGAGCTTAACCGTATAGGGGAGGCGTAGAGAAATCGAGTCTTAACTGGGCGACCAGTCGCTGGATATAGACCCGAAACCGGGCGATCTATCCATGGCCAGGGTGAAGGTTGAGTAACATCAACTGGAGGCCCGAACCCAAGTATGTTGAAAAATGCTGGGATGAGCTGTGGATCGGAGTGAAAGGCTAATCAAGCTCGGAGATAGCTGGTTCTCCTCGAAAGCTATTTAGGTAGCGCCTCACGTATTACCGCCGGGGGTAGAGCACTGTTTCGGCTAGGGGCCCATCCCGGGTTACCAACCCGAGGCAAACTCCGAATACCGGTGAGTAGAGCGTGGGAGACACACGGCGGGTGCTAACGTCCGTCGTGAAAAGGGAAACAACCCAGACCGTCAGCTAAGGCCCCCAAATTCTGGTTAAGTGGGAAACGATGTGGGAAGGCATAGACAGCTAGGAGGTTGGCTTAGAAGCAGCCATCCTTTAAAGAAAGCGTAATAGCTCACTAGTCGAGTCGGCCTGCGCGGAAGATGTAACGGGGCTCAAACCAGATGCCGAAGCTACGGGTTCATCCTCTGGATGAGCGGTAGAGGAGCGTCGTGTAAGTCTGTGAAGGTGTGTTGAGAAGCATGCTGGAGATATCACGAGTGCGAATGCTGACATGAGTAACGACAAGGGGAGTGAAAAACTCCCCCGCCGGAAGACCAAGGTTTTCTGTTCTATGCTAATCAGAGCAGAGTGAGTCGGCCCCTAAGGCGAGGCCGAAAGGCGTAGTCGATGGGAAACGGGTTAATATTCCCGTACCGGATGTGATTGCGATGGGGGGACGAAGAAGGCTAGGTGAGCCAGGCGTTGGTTGTCCTGGTGAAAGTCAGTAGGCTGAGGGCTTAGGCAAATCCGGGTCCTCAAGGCCGAGAGACGAGACGAACGGACTACGGTCCGGAAGTCATCGATGCCACGCTTCCAGGAAAAGCCTCTAAGCTTCAGATCACATGCGACCGTACCCCAAACCGACACAGGTGGTCAGGGTGAGAATCCCAAGGCGCTTGAGAGAACTCGGGTGAAGGAACTAGGCAAAATGGCACCGTAACTTCGGGAGAAGGTGCGCCGGCTTAGGGTGAAGGACCTCGCGTCCCGAGCTCGAACCGGTCGAAGATACCAGGTGGCTGCAACTGTTTATTAAAAACACAGCACTCTGCTAACGCGTAAGCGGACGTATAGGGTGTGACGCCTGCCCGGTGCCGGAAGGTTAATTGATGGTGTTAGCCCTCGGGCGAAGCTCTTGATCGAAGCCCCGGTAAACGGCGGCCGTAACTATAACGGTCCTAAGGTAGCGAAATTCCTTGTCGGGTAAGTTCCGACCTGCACGAATGGCGTAATGATGGCCACGCTGTCTCCACCCGAGACTCAGTGAAATTGAAATCGCAGTGAAGATGCTGTGTACCCGCGGCTAGACGGAAAGACCCCGTGAACCTTTACTATAGCTTCACACTGGACGCTGATGTTGCTTGTGTAGGATAGCTGGGAGGCTTGGAAACCCGGACGCCAGTTCGGGTGGAGCCAACCTTGAAATACCAGCCTGGCATCATTGGCGTTCTAACTTGGCACCGTGATCCGGTGTGAGGACAGTGTGTGGTGGGTAGTTTGACTGGGGCGGTCTCCTCCGAAAGCGTAACGGAGGAGCACGAAGGTACCCTCAGCACGGTTGGAAATCGTGCATTGAGTGCAAGAGCATAAGGGTGCTTAACTGCGAGACAGACACGTCGAGCAGGTACGAAAGTAGGTTCTAGTGATCCGGTGGTTCTGTATGGAAGGGCCATCGCTCAACGGATAAAAGGTACTCCGGGGATAACAGGCTGATACCGCCCAAGAGTTCACATCGACGGCGGTGTTTGGCACCTCGATGTCGGCTCATCACATCCTGGGGCTGAAGTCGGTCCCAAGGGTATGGCTGTTCGCCATTTAAAGTGGTACGCGAGCTGGGTTTAGAACGTCGTGAGACAGTTCGGTCCCTATCTGCCGTGGGCGTTGGAGATTTGAGAAGTGCTGCTCCTAGTACGAGAGGACCGGAGTGGACGCACCTCTGGTGTTCCGGTTGTCACGCCAGTGGCATCGCCGGGTAGCTATGTGCGGACGGGATAACCGCTGAAAGCATCTAAGCGGGAAGCCTTCTTCAAGATGAGATCTCCCCGAGACTTCGAGTCTCCTAAAGGGTCCAGCAAGACTAGCTGGTTGATAGGCACGATGTGGAAGCGCTGCAAGGCGTTGAGCTAACGTGTACTAATGCCCCGTGAGGCTTGACCATATAACCCCAAGGGGTTTACGGCACCGGTACGATGCGTACCGCGTGCGATCGGTGATGATCACCGACAGACTGGATACGCCCTGTCTTGAAGAGCAGATAGGCGAGACGTGTCTTGGTCAGCATGATCCGAATCGGTTGGGATGAGGGCAAATTGCAGTCACGCCACGCATCCCGACGTCAGTTTTGCCTGACGACCATAGCGAGTGGGAACCACCTGATCCATGCCGAACTCAGTAGTGAAACCGCTCAGCGCCGATGGTAGTGTGGGGTCTCCCCATGTGAGAGTAGGTCATCGTCAGGCATCTATACCGAACCCCAGCCCAACAAGGCTGGGGTTTTTTTATGCCCGCATGAAACGTCACGGGCCAAACGGCCTGTCGTGACGGCATTGGTCAGGCCGTACTGAACTGCCTATTCGTGCTGAACTGTCTGAAGAGCGAGCGGCCTGGACGTGTCATTGCCGGTCGCGCCAGCGAAGATAGCATCCCGCTTTTGATCAGCTCGATATCCTTGTTGTGCATATACTCCTGATTAGCCATCCGGACCACAGGAGGTTTCATCATGCCGACTCCCAGCCGCGAGGAGCTTCTGGGCGAGCACCAGCCCGATGCGGTGCGCGACCGGCTGGCAAGGCCAATGAGAGCATCAACGCTACCTGATGCTGTACTCGGAGGTATTGATGGCTGTGTCACTACCTTTGCTGTGGTATCTGGTGCTTTCGGTGCGGGCTTCTCGCCACAAGTAGCATTAGTACTGGGATTCGCCAACTTGGCTGCTGATGGTTTCAGTATGGCGGTGAGCAACTATGAGGCTGGCCAAGCACAATTGGCTCAGATTGCTAACGCTGAACAGGTCGAACACCAACATATCGCCTTGGTGCCAGAAGGCGAGCGAGAAGAGATTCGTCAGCTGTTCCAAGCGAAGGGGTTTGAGGGGGAGCTGCTTGAACGGGTAGTCGAAGCGCTATGTCACGATCCAGAGGTATGGGTCTCAACCAAGTTACGGGAAGAATATGGGCTTTCTGCTGCTGGAATCAGCCCTTTGCGATCGGCTCTGACTACCTTCGCTGCATTTCTTTTGGTCGGCACTTTGCCCCTGTTGCCCTATGCTCTGCCCGGACTCGGTATTACAACTCAATTCCTGGCCAGTCTTGGTCTCGCAGGACTGGTATTTTTAGGTATCGGCATGCTTAAGAGCGCGGTATATGGCGTGCCAGTGTGGCGATCGGGACTGCGTACATTGTTGATGGGTACCGCAGCAGCCGGATTAGCTTTTGCTACCGGCTATTTCGCACAAGGGATACTAGATAACTGATCATTCAAGCGCTTTTTTAGCTGCGACAGGGGGGCGCCGGGAAAGCGATTCGAAGACCTGAACGCCGAGTCACTGGTGACACGACCGACACCTCTCTTTCCCGGTCGTTTCAGTGCCGTGTTCCGGAAGGAAAACTGTCCACGCCGGATTTCGTGTCGGAGCGCCTGCTGGCCGTGATGGATGACCGCCGCCCGAAGAGAGCGGCAGTTTCTGGGAATGTGTGGGAAAGCCGATACCGTTCTGACGACATCGCGCTGCCACTAGGCCTGGCGCGTGGCTTGGAGTGCTTCGATCAGGCTGCGCATCTCGTCATCGGTGCCGATCGAGATACGCAGGAAGTCGCGTAGTCCATCCTTGTCGAAATGACGCACCAGAATGCCGCGCTCACGCAATTCGCTGAAAATCGTCGCGCCATTGCGTTCCGAATGACGCACGAACAGGAAATTGGTCTGTGACGGCAGGACTTCGAAACCCAGGGCTTCGAGCTGCTGACGCGTCCACTCGCGTGTCGCGACGACCCGCTCGCAGCAAGCCTGGAAGTGTTCGTCATCCTCCAGTGAAGCGATGGCGACTTCGCTGGCCAGCTTATCGATCGGATAGGAATTGAATGAGTTCTTGACCCGCTCCAGCCCGTCGATGAGCTCACGCGAGCCGATGGCATAACCTACGCGCAGCCCCGCCAGGCTGCGCGATTTGGACAACGTCCCGGTGACCAGCAGATTGGGGTGATCTTCGATCAGCGGGATGGCGCTTTCGCCGCCAAAATCCACATAGGCCTCGTCGACCAGCACGACGCTCTCGGTGATACGCTCGAGCAGGCGGGCGATAGCCTGGCGCGGATGACCGTGGCCGGTCGGTGCGTTGGGGTTGGCGAACACGACCCCGCCATTATCGGTATCGAAAGCTTCCAGGGCGATCTGCCAGTGGTCGTTCAGCGCCACGGTTCGATAGGCAATGTCGTACAGCTTGCAGTAGACCGGGTAGAAACTGTAGCTGATCGCCGGCATCAGCAGCGGCTTCGGCTGGCAGAAGAAGGTCTGGAACGCCAGCGCCAATACCTCATCGGAGCCGTTGCCGACGAAGACCTGTTCCGGCTCGACGCCATAGGTCTTCGCCAGCGTCTGACGCAATGCCGAAGATTCCGGATCCGGGTAGAGACGCAGATGATCCACCGCGAATCGTTGCAATACCGCCTCGACGGCCGGGGAAGGCGGATAGGGATTTTCGTTGGTATTGAGCTTGATCAGTTTCTCGCGTGGCTGCTCACCCGGTACGTAGGGGGTCAGGGCGCGAACGGCGGGGCTCCAGAATCGACTCATGATCTCTCGCGGGCACGTGATGGATACGATGCAGACAAGTGCGGCAGGGCAGCACTCATAGTGACGTCAGGCTCGAATCGGTGCAAGCCAACCCCGGGAATATGAACGGTAGGCTTGATTAGTGCTCTAACGGCCTCATCTAAGGAATATCCGACTCACGATTTACACTCTTATCTTCGAAGGGATTCCATGGCTTACGACAAGTTGCTTTCGCCCATTACCGTCGGTGACGTCGAACTCGACAACCGCATCATGATGGCGCCACTGACTCGTGCCCGCACGCCGGATAGCATTCCCGGCGCACTGCAGGCCGAATATTACGCCCAACGGGCCGGCGCGGGCCTGATCATCAGCGAAGCGACCAACATTTCGCCCACGGCACAGGGCTATGTCTACACGCCGGGCATCTGGACCGACGCTCAGGAAGCGGGTTGGCGCCAGGTCGTCGACGCCGTGCACGGTGCCGGCGGGCGGATCGCCCTGCAGCTGTGGCACGTGGGCCGCATCTCCCACGAGATGGTGCAGCCGGAAGGTCAGGCCCCCGTCGCGCCCAGCGCCTTGCGCGCCGAGGGCGCCAACTGTTTCGTCGAGTTCGAGGACGGCAGCTCCGGCCAGCACCCGACCAGCACACCACGGGCGCTGGCGCTGGACGAGATCCCCGGCCTGATCGACGACTACCGTCAGGCTGCCAAGCGCGCCAAGCGTGCAGGGTTCGATCTGGTCGAGGTGCACGCCGCCAATGCCTATCTGCTGCAGCAATTCCTCGCTACCGGCAGCAACCGGCGCAACGACCGCTACGGCGGCAACGTGGTCAACCGAGCCCGTCTGCTGCTGGAAGTCGTCGACGCCGTGAACGAGGTCATGGGGGCCGGGCGCGTTGGTGTGCGGCTGTCGCCCTTCATCGAAATCTTCGGTCTCTCGGATGACGAGCCCGAAGCGATGATGCGTTATCTGGCCAGCGAATTGAGCCGTCGCCAGATCGCCTATCTGCACATCAACGAGCCCGACTGGACTGGCGAAGGCCCGCAATTGAGCGACGATTTCCGCCGCGATCTGCGCGAGCGTTTCTCCGGTACGCTGATCTACTGCGGGCACTACACCGCCCAACGTGCACAAGCGCTGATCGAAAACGGGTTGGGAGATGCCGCTGCCTTCGGGCGTCCCTACATCGCCAACCCGGATCTGGTCGAGCGCTTCCGTCGGGATGCCGCGCTCAACGAGCCGAATCCGGAAACCTTCTATGGTGGCGGGGCCGAGGGATATACCGACTATCCGGCGCTGGATTGAGCCGTTTGCGCGTGACAGCCTGAGCCGTGGTGGCTGAATGGGGTGTCACGCGGGAAACTTACCGCTATCCTGTCATCATGTGGCCGCCGAGGCGGCCTATATGGCCCAGAAGTGAAGGAGAACCGATATGCAGATCAGGACGTTGCTGGCCAGCGCCGCCACGGTTGCCGTATTGGCCGGTTGTGCCAGCGGTGGCACCCAAACGCAGACCGGCACCGCCGATTCATCTGCCGGAATGTCGTCGACCACGACCACCTACGAAGGCACGCTGCCTTGTCGCAGCTGTGATGGTATCGACCTGACCGTCGACCTCAACGGCACCGAGTCATCGCCCGCTGCCGAGCGTACCTTCACCCTCGAGGCCGACTACCGGAATCATCCGCAGAACCCGGATCCGGAGCAGTACGAAGGCCAGTGGGAAACGATGACCGGAACGGCGGTCGATCCGCAGGCAACGGTCTATGAGCTGACGCCGAACGGCGAAGGCCAGATCTACTACTTCCAGAAGATCGACGACAGCACGCTGGAGTTGATCGATCCCCAGCGCCGTCGTTTCGAAAACGGCGAGATGCTGCGTCTGACCCGTCAGTAATCGTTACGCTGACGAGCACATCGAGGCGGCCATTGGCCGCCTCTTGTCGTTGAAGGACAGCCGTCAACGGGCAGTCGGTGTGGAAACGCCATCTATGGCACCATGCACGTCTGTCATCCCCACCTGCTTGATGGAGACCGCCGCGCGTGGCAAAAGCGAAAAGCGCCTTCGTCTGCACCGAATGCGGTGCGGACTACAGCAAATGGCAGGGCCAGTGCAGCAACTGCCGCGAATGGAACACGCTGAGCGAGGTCAGGGTCGGCGGCGCCCGGCCCGGCGCACCCGCGAACGGTAGTGGTGCTCGGGGCGGTTATGCCGGCGCGCTGTCGCGAGAGGTCGTCGATCTTTCCGGCGTCGATCTCACCGAGGTGCCGCGCTTCAGTTCGACGTTCGAAGAGTTCGACCGCGTTCTCGGCGGCGGCCTGGTGCCCGGTTCGGCCGTGCTGCTGGGCGGCCATCCCGGCGCCGGCAAGTCGACGCTGCTGCTGCAGACCGCCTGCCGCCTGGCCCAGAGCAAACGCGTGCTCTATGTCACCGGCGAGGAGTCGTTGTCCCAGGTGGCGATGCGCGCCCACCGTCTGCAACTGCCGACCCAGGGGCTCAAGATGCTCGCCGAGACCAGCATCGAGACGCTGCTGGCCGTGGCCGAGCGGGAACGCCCCGAAGTGCTGATCATCGACTCCATCCAGACCATGCACCTGGAAGATATCGGCTCCGCGCCCGGCGGCGTCGCCCAGGTCCGGGAGTCGGCGGCGGCACTCACGCGCTTCGCCAAGCAGAGCAACACCGTGTTGATGCTGGTCGGCCATGTCACCAAGGACGGCACGCTGGCCGGCCCCAAGGTGCTCGAACACATGATCGACGCCTCGCTGCTGCTCGAAGGCGGCAGCGACTCCCGGTTCCGCACCCTGCGCGGGCAGAAGAATCGCTTCGGCGCGATCAACGAACTCGGCGTGTTCGCGATGGTCGAGCTCGGCCTCAAGGAGGTCAAGAATCCCAGCGCGATCTTCCTGTCGCGAAGCGAGGAGCTGGCCTCCGGCAGTCTGGTGATGGTGGTGTGGGAAGGCACACGGCCGATTCTGGTCGAAGTGCAGGCACTGCTCGACGAGTCTGCGCTGGGCAACCCGCGTCGCGTCGCGGTGGGGCTCGATCACAACCGCTTGGCGATGCTGCTGGCCGTGCTGCACAAGCACGGCGGGCTGTTTACCGGCGACCAGGATGTCTTCCTCAACGTCGTCGGCGGGGTCAAGGTGCTCGAGACCAGCGCCGACCTGGCGGTCCTGCTCGCCGTGGTTTCCAGTCTTCAGAACCGGCCGTTACCACGGGAACTGGTGGTGTTCGGCGAAGTGGGGCTGTCCGGCGAGATCCGTCCGGTACCCAGCGGCCAGGAGCGCATCATCGAAGCCGCCAAGCATGGCTTCACGCGGGCCATCGTGCCGCGCGGCAATGCGCCCAAGAAGGCGCCTGCCGGCATGCAGGTGGTGGCGGTCGACAAGCTGGCCGAGGCGCTGGAAGCGCTGTGAACGTGGCGGTCCACGGGGCCGCCTGTCTTGTCGCCGGCGGGGATCGTGTCGCCGGCGCTGAGTCTCGTCGCCGCGTCGGGTAAACTGCCAGCCAGGATCGATATCCCCAGGAAAGAGACGAGGAACAGACCATGAGTGCCATTCGCCTGACGCAGTACAGCCACGGGGCCGGCTGCGGCTGCAAGATCGCCCCCGACGTGCTCGACCGCATCATTGCCAAGGCCGGGCCGGGCGCCAACAGCAAGCATCTGATCGTCGGCAACCAGGGGCGTGAAGATGCCGCCGTCTATGACCTGGGCGACGGCCGCGGCCTGATCTCGACTACCGATTTCTTCATGCCGATCGTCGATGATCCGTTCGACTTCGGCCGCATCGCCGCGACCAACGCCATCAGCGATGTCTACGCCATGGGCGGCGAGCCGATCATGGCGCTGGGCATTCTCGGCTGGCCGCTGGACAAGCTGCCGGCGGAGATCGCCGGCGATGTCATGTCCGGCGCCCAGGCCGTCTGTCGCGAACTGGGCGTCGCCCTGGCGGGCGGCCACTCCATCGATGCACCGGAGCCGATCTTCGGGCTCTCGGTCAACGGCCTGGTCGATCTCGACAACCTCAAGCTCAATAGCGGCGCCAAGCCGGGCGACCTGCTCTATCTGACCAAGCCGCTGGGCGTCGGCCTGCTGACGACGGCGGAAAAGCAGGGCTTGCTGGAAGCCGGTCACCACGGCCTGGCCCGCGAGACGATGCTGATCGCCAACGATATCGGCAAGGAACTGGCCAAGGTCGAAGGCGTGCATGCCATGACCGATGTCACCGGCTTCGGCCTGGCCGGGCATCTGAGTGAAGTCTGCGCGGCGAGCGGCGTGGAAGCGCGGATCGATTTCGCCAAGCTGCCGCGGCTCGCCGAAGCCGAGGCCTATCGGCGCAAGGGCGCCGTACCGGGTGGCACCGCGCGCAATCGCGAGGCGATCGGCAAGGCGCTGCCGGACATGGACGCCGCCCACTGGCAGTGGCTGTGCGATCCGCAGACTTCCGGCGGCCTGCTGCTGGCGGTGGATCCGGCCTGGGCCGACGATGTCGAGCGAATCGGGCGGCAGCATCAACTCAAACTGGAAGCGTTCGGCGAATGCGTCAGCAAGCGCGGCGGTGCCAGCCTGATCGAGGTACGCGGTTGAAGGACGACGACAAGAGCCGTGCAACGAGCCATGAGTTGATCGATGCCGATCTGGCGCTGCTCCAACGACCGTTGATCGATGTCCGGGCGCCGATCGAATTTGCCGCTGGCGCCTTGCCGGGGGCGATCAACCTGCCGTTGATGGACGATGACGAGCGCCGCGAGGTCGGCATTCGCTACAAGCACGCCGGCCAGGCCTCCGCGGTCGAGCTGGGTAACCGCCTGGTCTCCGGCGAGAGCCGCGAAGCGCGGTTGGTCGCCTGGGAACAAGCCATCAAGGCAGCGCCGGATAGCGTGATCTACTGCTTCCGCGGAGGCATGCGATCGAAGATCTCGCAGCAATGGCTCGCCGAGCGCGGCTATCCATTGCCACGGATTCGCGGTGGCTGGAAGGCGATGCGTACCCGGTTCATCGAGACGCTGGAAGCCCACAGCCAGGCTCCCTTGCTGCTGGTCGCCGGCCTGACCGGCTGCGCCAAGACGGCGCTGGTCAATTCGCTCGATTCTGGCGTCGACCTGGAAGGCCACGCGCGTCACAAGGGGTCGGCCTTCGGCCAGCATCCGTTGGCCGGACCATCGCAGATCGATTTCGAGCATGGCCTGACGCTGGACCTGATGCGCCTGCCTCATGCGCGGGTGGTCGAGGACGAGTCCCAGCGTATCGGGCGGCTGGCGATTCCGGCCACCTTCTGGCAGGTAATGAAAGCCGCGCCCTGTATCCGGGTGGAGATGCCGCTGGAGTGGCGTCTGGAGCAGATCCGCAAGGATTACATCGAGGACCTGAGCGAGATCTATCATCGCGACTACGGCCCGCATCTGGGCGAAGTGCTGTTTCGCAAGCAGCTCTCCGGCGCTCTGAAGCGCCTCGGCAAGCGTCTGGGAGGCGAGCGTCTGGCGCGATTGACCGAGGCGCAGCAACGGGCCTTCGTGGCCCAGCGCCACGGCAACGTGCAGGCTCACGATGCCTGGCTGGCACCGCTGCTGCGGGAGTACTACGACCCGATGTATCGCCACCAGATCGAGCATCAGCCCCGGCCGACACTGCATGTCGGGGATTGGGACAGCTGTCTGGCGGTCGCCCGGCAGTGGGAGCGCGAACAGGCCGGTTAGGAGCAAGGATTTCTAGTTCAGCGCTCGCCCAGCCACTGGGTCATGATCCGGTCCAGTAGCGCCGCCTGCCGATCGAAACGCCTCGGGTCGTCAAGGATATCGTCGCGAGTCTGTACGTAAGGCGCGGCGTTGGCTGCCGGCAGGTCGTGATCGCATAGCGCCGCCGAACACCGGGCCGTCAGCTCCAGATGACACTGAAGCGCGACGACGCGACCCAGATCCCAGGCGAATCCCTGAACCGGACCGGCCGGCGTGCTGCCCAGCGGCAGGCAGCCATCCGGCAGGCCGAAGATGTCGCGATGCCAGAGCAGGGCGTCGAAGGTTTCCGGCAGGTCGAAGGGGCTTTCGTCCGCCAGGGTCAGCGGCTGCCAGCCGATTTCCGGCTGCACGGCGGGCGAAACGATGGCGCCGAGCGCCTCGGCGATCAGGCCGGCACCGAAGCCGATGCCGAGCACCGGCTTGTTGCTTTTCAAGGCGCGATCCACCAGCTTGCGCTCGCGCTTGAGCAGCATGGCATCGGGCGGTTGCAGCGCATCGAGCAGCACCAGCGCGTCGCAGTTGGCCAGTGGCGGTGGCAGTTCGCCCTCGTCCAGCCGGCAGTGGTTGTAGCTGTGGCCCATGCCGGTGAGCCAATCCGCCATGCGGGCGGGGCCGAACAGCGGGCTATGCTGAAGAAAGTAGATATGCATGATAGGTCCAATGATGGGGACGACCGGACCACTCCACAAGCGAGGAATAGGGTTTTAGCGATGGCCATTCGTGCCCAGCTCCTGGAACAGATCTACACCATCGTGGCGCAGATACCCGCAGGGCGAGTCACCACCTACGGCCGGATCGCCCGGATGACCGAAGGCGCCACGGCGCGCCTGGTCGGGACGGCCATGCGGCAGTTGCCCGCGGGGCACGACCTGCCCTGGCACCGGGTCATTGGTGCCAGCCGACGAATCGCGGAGCATGGCGGCGCCCAGCGCCAGCACGAGAAACTGCGCGCCGAAGGGGTCGTTTTCGATGCCGGTGGTCGCGTGCCGATGCATTTGATGTGGCCAGAATGACGAGGAATTCATGACAAAGCCCACGGGGAGCTTCAACGCCAGGCTTCGCCGGCTCGACGCGCGCCAGCAGATCGCTTTCATGGCGGCGCTGAGCGAACGCCTGGTGCCCAACTATGCGCTCTATGCCGGCATGAGCGGCCACGGCAATCCGAGCGTGATGAACAATGTGCTGGATCTGGTGTGGGAGCGGCTCAAGGTCGCCTCGGCCCGGATCGACTTTGACAAGCAGGCCGAGAAACTGGCCGAGATCGAGCCGCCGGAAGACGACGACAGCTTCGGTGCGCGACGGGCAACGGAGAGCGTCATGGCGTTGACCACGTTGCTGGATGCCCTGCGCGGCGAAGCCCCGGAGGCCGCACTGGAGGTGAGTCGGGTTTCCCGCAACGGCGTACGCGCCTATATCGAAATGACCGAGGGCAGCGAGGACGCCGAGCGGCTCGACGCACTGTTCCGCGAGCACGAGCTGATGCAGGACGAGCGCGATTTTCAGGACGCGGTACTCGAAGCGCTCGAGGCCGATCCCCGGCTCGAAGATCTACGGGCGCTGCGTATCCTGGGGCGGAACCAGGGGATCAGCAATCTGGGGCTGAGCCTCGATTGATCGGCGTCGACCGGTTGTGGATAAGCGGGTCATGCCAGAGACTGTTGATAACGGCTTGTCGATGGAAAGACAGGAGCAAGGCGATTGGAGGCCGATAACAGCAATAGCGGCCGACGCGCGAGAATAACGTTCAAGGAGGAACATCATGCAGAAACGCTGGTTGGTCGGTGGTCTGGCATTGGCGACAGTGATGCTGGCGGGTTGCCAGAGTCTGGGATGGAGCGGTGATGCGCTGCGCACCGAGCCGGTAGTGAAAAGCGTACACGAGCCCGACTGCGAGGGTGACGGCTGCGCCAACGTCAACGCCGCCTACCTGCGCTTCCCCGAATCGCCGCAACTCTCCGACGAACTCGAACGGCGGCTGTTCGGCCTGGCGAGCGGGCTCAGCGATAGCCCCGACGGCAACGCCATGGGGCAGGCCCGTTCTTTCGATGCCTTCGCCGATCAAGTGTTCGCGGCTGCCCGCAGCGCCCGCCAGGACGTGCCGGAACTGCCCGGCTTCGAGGCCGATCTCAGGGCGGACATCGTGGCGGATCGCGACGACCTGCTGGTGATCGAGCTCGACGGTTATCTGTATAGCGGCGGTGCCCACGGCTTGCCGCTGACCTCCTACATGGTGATCAGTCGCGACACGCAGCAGGTGGTGGACCTCGACGACATGCTGCTGCCGGGGCAGCGGCCGGCTTACGAGGCGGCGTTGAAGCGCGCGCATCAGCGCTGGTTGAAGTCCGATCAGGCCAGCGGATTGTCGGAGATGCAGTGGCCGTTCGCGCTATCCGACAACGTGGCGCCGTTGGCGGACGGTCTGGCGGTGAAGTACCAGGTCTACGACCTGGCGCCGTACGCGGCGGGGCAGCCGCAGTTGATGATTCCCTACGCCGAGCTCGACGGCGTTCTCGAGGCGCGCTATCTGCCGTGATGACGACGGTCGTCGGGGCCTGTCGCTGGCCGCGAAGGCAAGTGAGGTAAACGGCAGAAAACGCAAGCGCCGCGCCTGGAACTCAGGCGCGGCGCTTTGGGGTCGCCAGGTTCGCTCGGCAATGGCCTCAGAGGCGCATCTCGATGCCGTGTTCGGCCATGTAGCGCTTGGCGTCCGGAATCGTGTATTCGCCGAAATGAAAGATGCTGGCGGCGAGCACCGCATCGGCGCCGCCTTCCTTGACGCCGGCTACCAGGTGATCGAGATTGCCGACGCCGCCGGAAGCGATCACCGGCACCTCGACGGCGTCGCTGATCGCGCGGGTCACGCCGAGATCGAAGCCCACCTTGGTGCCGTCACGGTCCATGCTGGTCAGCAGCAGTTCACCGGCGCCGTACTCGACCATCTTGCGTGCCCAGTCCACGGCGTCCAGCCCGGTCGGGCGGCGCCCGCCGTGAGTGAATATTTCCCAGCGCGGCGGCTCGCCCTCGGCACTGACCTTCTTGGCATCGATCGCCACCACGATGCACTGGCTGCCGAAGCGTTCGGCGGCCTCGCGCACGAAATCCGGGTTGGTGACGGCGGCGGTGTTGATCGAGACTTTGTCCGCACCGGCATTGAGCATGGTGCGAATATCCTCGCAGCGACGAATGCCGCCGCCCACGGTTAGCGGAATGAACACCTCGCCGGCGATACGCTCGACCATCTCGACGGTGGTGCCGCGATCTTCATGACTGGCGGTGATGTCGAGAAAGGTGATCTCGTCGGCGCCCTGCTGGTTGTAGCGCTTGGCGATCTCGACCGGATCGCCGGCGTCGCGAATCCCCACGAAATTGACGCCCTTGACCACGCGGCCGGCGTCGACGTCGAGACAGGGAATGATGCGTTTGGCCAGCGTCATGAGATGTCTCCCTTGGCGGCGTCGATCCCGTCACCAAGCATCGAATCGCCCTGAATCGAATCGCTCAGCGCCTGTGCCTCGGCGACGTCGAGCGAGCCCTCGTAGATGGCGCGGCCGGTAATGGCGCCGATGATGCCGCTGTCAGCGACCTTGGCCAGCGCACGAATGTCTTCCAGATCGGTCACCCCGCCGGAGGCGATCACCGGCAGGCCGCCGTCACGGGCGAGTTGGGCCGTGGCTTCGACGTTGACGCCCTGCATCATGCCGTCGCGGGCGATGTCGGTGTAGACAATCGAGGAGACGCCGTCATCGGCGAATCGCCTGGCCAGATCCACCGCCTTGACCGTGGACACCTCGGCCCAGCCATCGGTGGCGACGAAGCCGTCGCGGGCGTCCAGGCCGACGATCACGTGGCCCGGGAACCGGCGACACATCTCGCCGACGAAGTCGGGTTCCTTGACCGCCTTGGTGCCGATGATCACGTAGCTGACCCCGGCAGCGAGATAGTGCTCGATGGTCTCGGCACTGCGGATGCCGCCGCCGATCTGGATCGGCAGATCCGGATAGGCGCGGGCAATGGCCGTGACGGCGTCACCGTTGACCGGCTTGCCCTCGAAGGCGCCGTTGAGATCGACCAGGTGCAGCCGCCGCGCGCCGGCCTCGACCCAGCGTGCGGCCATCGCGACCGGATCGTCCCCGTAGGAGGTCGCATCATCCATGCGGCCCTGTTTGAGGCGCACGCACTGGCCGTCCTTGAGATCGATGGCGGGAATCACCAGCATGGCTTCGAATCCTTTGACTGTGAGTCGGTTAGGTGCTGTCCGAAAAGTCGGCGAGCGATGACCAGATAAGGCAAAAATCGGCGAAAGAACGGAGTTTACAGAGGGTAAATGAGTATCTTGAGCCGATGTTTAACGCCATTATGGGTGAGCGCAGCCACTTTTCGGATGGTGCCTAGGGCGCCCAGTTGACGAAATTTTCCAGCAACCGCAGACCATCCCCGGCGCTCTTCTCCGGATGGAACTGGACCGCGAAGACGGTACCGCGACCTGTGACCACGTGGGCATCGACGCCGGCGTAATCGGTGGTACCGAAGATATCGGCATCGCTGGTGGCCTCGACGTAATAGCTGTGCACGAAGTAGAACCTCGCGCCGTCCTCGATGCCGTCCCACAGCGGATGCTGGTGATGCTGCGCCACGCGGTTCCAGCCCATGTGCGGCACTTTCAGGCGCTCGCCTTCGGGCGTGGTCAGCTTGTGGCCGAAGTGACGCACGCGACCGGGGAGGAAGCCCAGGCAGTCGACGCCGCCGTTCTCCTCGCTGCGATCGAACAGCATCTGCTGGCCGACGCAGATACCCAGCAGCGGCTTGGCCTGCTCCTCGAGCAGATCCTTGACCAGGCCTTCGAGCTCGGTGCGCTGCAACTCGCCCATGCAGTCGCGGATCGCGCCCTGGCCGGGCAGCACCAGGCGCGAGGCACCGCGAATCGAGCGCGGATCGCGGGTCACCATGACGTTTTCATGGGTGACGTGCTCGAGCGCCTTGGCCACGGAGTGCAGGTTACCCATTCCGTAATCGATCACGGCGATCGTCATTGCGGTTTCCTCGCTGATTCGGTGGTGGCGATGGACGGTATCACAGGCTGCCTTTGGTCGATGGCATCTGGCCGGCCATGCGGGGGTCTTCCTCGACTGCGGCGCGCAGCGCACGGCCGAATGCCTTGAAGATGGTTTCCGCCTGATGGTGGGCGTTGAAGCCCTTGAGATTGTCGATGTGCAGCGTGACCTGAGCGTGGTTGACGAAGCCCTGGAAGAACTCCCAGAACAGCTGCGTGTCCAGCCGGCCGATGGTCGCGCGGGTGAATTCGACATCCATGAACAGGCCCGAACGGCCGGAAAAATCGATCACCACGCGGGACAGCGCCTCGTCGAGCGGCACGTAGGCATGGCCGTAGCGACGAATGCCCCGCTTGTCGCCGATCGCCTGGGCGAAGGCCTGACCCAGGGTGATGCCGAGATCCTCGACGGTGTGGTGCTCGTCGATCTCGAGATCGCCCTTGGCATCGATCGTCAGGTCGATCATGCCGTGGCGAGCCACCTGATCCAGCATGTGGTCGAGGAAAGGAACCCCGGTCCGGCAATCCAGGCGGCCGCTGCCGTCCAGGTTGACCGTGACCGTGATCTGCGTCTCGTTGGTGTCGCGCGACACCGTGGCGATGCGCTCGGACATGCGTGGGGAATCTCCCGGTACGGTTGGCGAGAATCGGCCATTATAGTGAATCGAGCCCTGCATCCGCTACAATGGCGGTGTTTATCAGGCGGCGATCTTCGCGCCGCCCACCGATCAGTCAGGCCGTTCTGCCGACAAGGAGATACAGGGGGCATGCCGGAAGCCACACAGCACGTCGAGTCGCATCATTCAGTCGTTCCCGGTAGGGCGATTCCCGGTCGCATGGCGTGGCGGCGATGTACCGTTCATCGACCGCTGGCGTCTGTCGATCACGCACAGGGAGGATGGGAATGAAGGGGCTGTTCAGAACGCTGCTGGCGGCAGTCGGTGTCCTGGGGATTCTGGTCGTGGTGGCGGTTGTCTATATCACCACGTTCTTCGATCCGAACGATCTCAAACCGCGCCTGATCGAGGCGGTTCGCGACCAGAGTGGCCTGGAGCTGCGTCTCGACGGCCCGCTGTCGTGGTCCTTCTATCCGCGCATCGGCGTCAGCGTCAAGGACGCCGAAGCCTGGCTCCCCGAGCAGGCCCGGGACGATGCGCCCTTCGTCGGCTTCGACAACGCCGAGGTCAGCGTGGCCTTTACGCCGCTGCTGACCGGCGATGTCTCGGTCGACGGCCTGATCCTCGATGGCATGCGCCTCAATCTCGCCCGCGATGCGCAGGGCCAGGGCAACTGGCAGGTGCTGCTGGATCGCCTGGCCGAGAACGATGGTCAGAAGGGGGCCGAGTCGTCGAAGCCGGCTCAGCCAGAGAAATCGGAGAAAAAGGGCCCCGGCCTGAAGCCGGGCGCCGATCAGGCGGTGGCGTTCGACATCGCCAGCATCAAGGTCTCCAACAGTCAGGTGAATTACGTCGATCGGCAGAAACCGCTGGACATCACGCTGGCCAACCTCAGTCTGCAAAGCAGCAACGTCAGCCCGCAATCCTCGTTCCCGATCCAGCTCTCCTTCGATGTCGAGGGTCGCCAGCCGGATGTGAACGGCAATCTGCAGTTGAAGAGCCAGATGCGGATGGATCTCGGTGCCGGGCGCTACACCTTCGAGGGCGTGACGCTCAACGGCAAGGCGCAACTGCCGACACTGGCCGAGCAGGCCCAGACGCTCAATCTGAAGGTTGCCACGCTGGTCGCCGATACCCGGGCGAAACAGTACCGGGCCGACGACATTCAGCTTGCTGCCTCGCTCTACCATTCCGCCATGCAGGAAACACCGCTGTCGCTGGACCTTCAGGGCGATGCGGCGGCCGATCTCGAGGCCCAGACCGCCACGCTCGGTGACCTCGTTTTGACCGGCGACGATGGCCTGGACCTGAAAGGCAGCGTGAACGTCACGCAACTGAGCGACGCGCCACGCTATCAGGGCCGGATGGAACTGGCGCCGCTGTCGGTGCGGGACTGGCTGACGCGCTTCGGTATCGAGGTAAACAGCGCCGACGACGAGGCGCTCACAGCGCTGTCGCTGAGTGGACCGTTCTCAGGCGATGCGCAACAGATCGACTTCGACGATCTGCAGATGACGCTGGATGACACCCAGCTGCGTGGCTCGCTGGGTGCCGCGTTCGACGGTCAGGCGCTGAATTTCGATCTTGCCGGCGATCGGCTCGATCTGGACCGCTATCTGGCACCGCGATCGCAGGACGCAGGCGGCGATGCGACGGGCGACGACGCCAAGGACACCGCCTGGCTCTCGGCGCTCGGTGTCGCGCCGGCGCTGGCCGCGGCCGAAGGCGCCGAGGTGCTTCCCGTCGACTGGCTCGCCGGGCTCGAGCAGGAAGGGCATCTGACGCTGGATTCCCTCAAGGTCAAGGGTATCGATCTGAGCGACGTCGAACTGGCCACCAGTGGCAGCGGCGGGCGTCAGCGCCTCGATTCCCTCAGCGCCAACCTCTACGACGGCGCGTTGCAGGCCTCCAGCGCGCTGGACCTGAGTCAGTCGCCGATCCGGCTCTCCTTCACCGAGCGCATGAACGGCGTCGATATCGCGCCGCTGTATCAGGGTTTCAGCGGCAAGACGTCACCGCTACGCGGCAAGCTCAACCTGCAGGGCGATTTCGATTCGCGGACCAACACGGTCGAAGGGCTCAAGCAGAATCTCGACGGCCAGGCTGCGCTGCGTGTCGATGACGGCGCCATGCTCGACGTCAATGTCTCGCGTCAGCTGTGCACGGCGGTCGCGACGCTGGAAGGGCGTGAATCGACCCGCGAATGGAGCGAGGACACCGCCTTCGATCGCCTGCAGGCCAGCGTGACGGTCGACAACGGCGTGGCGCACAACGACGATCTCGTCATCGCCATCCCGGGCATCGAGGTGACCGGCAAGGGTGACGTCAATCTGGTGACCAACCGTCTCGACTATCGCGCCGCGGCGCGCTTTACCGATACTGCCGACGAGGCTGCCTGTGGCGTCAATCCGAGACTGGCCCGGATCGACTTCCCGATCCGCTGCCAGGGCAGCCTCGACGAGGCGCCAGGGCAGTGGTGCGGATTCGATCGCGAGGCGTTCCAGAGCTCCCTTGCCGAACTGGCCAGGGACGAGGCCAAGCGAAAGGCCGGCGAACGGATCGACGAAGAACTGGACAAGCAGCTCGACGACGAGACTCGCCAGAAGATCGACGAAAAGCTCGGAGACGGCGCGGCCGAGAAGCTGGGCAACAAGATTCGGGATATCTTCCAGTAAGCCTGGTCAGCACTCAGCCTGGGCGCCGACGTCATGTCGGCGCCTTGTCATTCTGCTGGCGGATTGTCGCTTCGCTTCCGTCTTCCCATCCTGTTCATCACCTCGACCCGGTCCCGTCGCATGGCGGGCTGGATCGTTTCCATCATTCCGAAGAGGTGCCGTTTGGCAGAAATAGCCCTGTCGGCCGAAGCCTTCCGCGAGCGCGTGTTCGACTGGTTCGACGCGCACGGCCGCAAGTCGTTGCCGTGGCAGTACGACAAGACGCCCTACCGGGTCTGGGTCTCGGAGATCATGCTCCAGCAGACCCAGGTCGCCACCGTCATTCCCTACTTCGAGCGCTTCATGGCGCGCTTCCCGGATGTCCACGCACTGGCGCGAGCGCCCCAGGATGAGGTGCTGCACTTGTGGACCGGGCTGGGCTACTACGCCCGCGCCCGCAATCTGCACAAGGCCGCCAAGGTCGTCGTCGACGAGTACGATGGCGAATTCCCGACCCACGATCTCGAGGCGATGACCGCCTTGCCGGGGATTGGCCGCTCGACCGCTGGCGCGATCGTCAGCATCAGCACCGGCCGGCGTGCCGCGATTCTGGACGGCAACGTCAAGCGCGTGCTGGCCCGGCTGCATGCGGTGGAAGGCTGGCCCGGCAAGAACGACGTTCTCGCCCGGCTATGGGAGCTGGCGGAGCGCTACACGCCCTCGGAGCAGCTGCCGGACTACACTCAGGCAATGATGGATCTGGGGGCCATGATCTGCACGCGTGGCAAGCCGAGCTGCCTGCTGTGCCCGTTCGAGGATGTCTGCGTGGCGCATGCCCGGGGCGAGGAGCGCCTCTATCCTGGTTCCAAGCCCAGGCGCGAATTGCCGACGCGGCAGACACAGATGTTACTGTTGCAGGACGAGGCTGGCCGGGTGCTGCTGGAGCAGCGTCCGCCCAGCGGCCTGTGGGGCGGCCTGTGGGGCTTCCCCCAGTTCGATGGCGACAGCGAACTGCACGAGTGGCTGGAGCGGCACTGTCGAGGCGTTCATCTGGAAAGCGCCTGGCAGCCGTTCACCCACACTTTTACCCACTTCCGGCTGGAGATCACGCCGCGACCGGCGCGGCTTCCGGACCGGAACGCCGCCACGGCGGTGGCCGAATCGAATCGGCAGTGGGTCGATCCCGCCGAGCCCGCCAGCATTGGCCTGGCGGCACCGGTCAAGGCGCTGCTGGCGACACTGGCCCAGACGCACGCACTCAACGCATGACAGGAGGTTTTCATGGCGCAGACCGTATTCTGCCGCAAGTATCAGCAGGAACTCGAAGCTCTGGCTTTCCCGCCGCTGCCCGGCGCCAAGGGCCAGGAGATCCAGCAGACCGTCTCCAAACGCGCCTGGGAGGAGTGGCAGGCGCTGCAGACTCGGCTGATCAACGAGAAGCACCTCAACATGCTGGAGCCGCAAGCTCGGGAGTATCTGATGACGCAGATGAACCGGTTTTTCGACAATCAGGAAACCGATCACGCCGAAGGATACGTGCCGCCCAGCCAGTGAATTCCGGGCGGTGAAAAAAGAACTCATCTTTTTGAAATAAAAGGGTTGACCCCAAAACGGCTTGCTGGTTAAATGCGTCCCCGTTGGCGAGGGCCAGATAGCTCAGTTGGTAGAGCAGGGGATTGAAAATCCCCGTGTCGGCGGTTCGATTCCGTCTCTGGCCACCATCAATGCTGGGGTATCGCCAAGTGGTAAGGCACCGGTTTTTGGTATCGGCATGCGCAGGTTCGAATCCTGCTACCCCAGCCATCGCTAACGTCTCTATGCTCGCCGACATAGCTCAGTTGGTAGAGCAACTGACTTGTAATCAAGAGCGGCAGAAATTTGGGAAAAGCTGGCATAGCTCAGATGGTAGAGCAGCTGACTTGTAATCAGCAGGTCCCGGGTTCGACTCCTGGTGCCAGCACCACCCAACCTACCTTACGCGCCTCCTAAGAAAATTTCACGCCCAGGCATCTATTGCACTCATTCAATTCAACTTGGATGAGGTGCAGCTAAATGCGTGTTTCTGCAACAGTTTGTTCCAAGGGCGGCGTCGGCAAGACGACCTCAACCGCCAACCTGGGTGGCCTGCTGGCCGATGCAGGGTTCAAGGTTCTCCTCATTGACCTGGACTCCCAGCCTACCCTTTCCTCCTATTATGAGCTGACCCATCCTGCTCCCGGCGGGGTGTACGAACTGCTCGCCACTGACCTGGTTGACCTCGACCAGATCATATCCCGGACGTCCATTCCCAATCTCGATATCGTTGTCTCCAACGACTATCGGAATCAGTTGCAGCAACTGCTGCTCAACGCGCCCAATGGCCGATTCCGCCTGATCGGGTTGCTCGAACGCTTCTCGGATCGCTACGACGCCATCCTCATCGATACACAGGGCGCTCGCTCCATCCTGCTCGAGATGGCCGTTCTCGCTGCTGATCACCTCGTTTCCCCCATTGTCCCCGAGTTGCTGACTGCCCGTGAATTCGTGCGCGGCACACAGGGGATGCTTAGCGAGATGCGTGAGCTCACTCAGTACACGCGCTTCGACGTCCCTCCCGTTTCGATCCTCCTCAACAAGATGACCGATCAGCTGAAGGATGCCCGCGATATATCGGACAGCATCCGCAGCATGTATGCCGAAGTCGAGGATCACGGCATTCGAGTGCTCGACACGCCGCTGGTCAACCTTTCCGCGTATCGCTCGGCTGCGCTCCAAAGCCAGCCGGTGCATCGAGTCGAGCCTCGCAAGCCTTCTGGTCGTAAGGCGCCGTCTTGCGCTGATCAGATCAAGGCCATCGCTGCCGACCTCTATCCCGAATGGGCCGACGCCATCCACGCGGTCGGTGCGACCAAGCCCAATAGTAAGCCGGGTGCAGATAAGTCGGGGGTGGGCCATGTTCACTGATGCCCAGTCCCTCGCGCCTAACGACGTTGAAGCCATGGGACTCGTTCCTCCCCACAGCATTGAGGCGGAACAGTCCACCCTGGGCGCACTGATGCTCGACAACAGCAAGTGGGACGACATCTGCGAAATCGTCGATGCCGAGGCGTTCTATTACTACCCCCATCGCCTGATTTTCCAGGCCATGCGCGAACTCGCCCTGGGCGAGCAGCCGATGGATGTGGTGACGATCTCGGAGCTTCTGGAGCGTGACGGGAAGCTCGAGACCATAGGTGGGCTGGCCTTCCTGGCTGAAATCGCGCGCAACACACCGACCGCGACCAACATCGTGGCGTATGCCGACATCGTGCGCGAGCATCAACTCCGCCGACAGCTCTCCTGCATGGGGCGTGATCTCAGCCAGCAGGCGCTTGAGGGTAACCACCTCAGCAAGGCGATAATCGAAGCGACTGAGCGTCAGCTGTTTGAGCTGGCCGAAGATCGCCAGACTCAGTCTGCTGGTATTCGCTCTGCCCTGTCGTCTGCGATCGACACGATCGATCGCGCCTTCAATGCCAAGGATGGCATTACGGGGACGCCCACTGGCTACAAGGATCTCGATAACCTCACTTGTGGTTGGCAGAGCTCGGACCTGATCGTCATCGCCGGACGGCCTTCCCAAGGCAAGACCACCCTGGGAATGAACTTCGTCGAGAATGCGCTGATCGCCACGGCCGGCAACACCGAGCTTGCCAATTCCCCTATCTTCGTCTTTTCGCTGGAAATGCCTGAGGAACAGCTGATGCTGCGTCTCATGTCCAGCATTGGCCGGTTGGACATGAGTCAGCTGCGATCCGGGAAGCTGGACGACGGTGGTTGGGAGAAACTGACTGCCGCCACCAACCGTATCCTCGAATTTGAGGATCGCCTGTTCATTGATGACTCCAGTGGCATTTCAGCCACGTCACTCAAATCTCGCGCTCGCCGGCTGATGCGTCGCCACGGAAAGCCGGCGCTGATCCTGATCGACTATCTGCAACTCCTCGAAGAGCCCGGATGCGAGAACCGCAATAACGAGATATCGGCCATCTCACGCATCCTCAAGGCCACCGCAAAGGATCTCAATTGTCCCGTCATCGCGCTCGCACAGCTCAACCGAGGACTTGAGAACCGTCCCAACAAACGTCCGGGCCTTGCTGATCTGCGTGACTCGGGCGCGATCGAGCAGGACGCGGATGTGATTGGGTTTGTGTACCGCGATGAGGTCTACAACCCGGACAACCCTGACGTGAAGGGATTGGCCGAATTGATTATTGGCAAGCAGCGCAACGGCCCCACCGGCACCGTCCACCTGGCATTCCTGGGGGCGAGTACACGGTTCGAGTCCTTGGAATGGAAGCAGACGCAAGGAGGCTGGTCATGACTACCGATTCTCGTATGCCCAAGGTGTCACAGCGACTCAACGAGCGCAGTCGTCTCGCCCTCGAGAGACACGCCGCAGAAGAGGCTGCCGTTGAGCAGCGCCTCAGCACACTGGACCAGAGCGGCCCCTCTGCCCTTGAGCGCTTGGCTGAGGTGGCCCAGGGCCATAGCGGCCAAAGCCGCCACTGTCGCCGGATCTTGCTCGCAATCTACAACGGCCCCGAGTGGCCGCTCGAACTCACCCGACTGCGCTGCCTGGACCGCGACCTGCAGCGGGCTGCGCTCACTGTGATCGAGTGGTCCGCTTACTCCGGTCACGAACTGCACGAGTCACTGGGCGACGGTGAGGCATTGATGCGGCGCTTCTGGCACGCCGAATCCGACAAAGGAGGTGAGTCATGAATACGCCTTCTACCTCGACCGTTGGCTTGGATCCCACTAGTCGCATGATCAACCACATGGAGGTGGAGATCGCGCGCTTAATCACGGCAGAGTCGGCACTGCTCCGGGTCGCCGGCATGCTCGGCATTCATGCCGAGCCCGATGGCCAGGGCCGCTACAGCGGCCAGGCCATTGCCGATCAGGTGCGTGACGCACTCGATCAGCGGCAGGTCGACCAGGCGCTGGCCACCACGCCAACGCCCACGATTCTGACAGCTTCTGGCACGCCGATGTCACTGACGTTTCCTGCGTGGCAGAACATCGATGACCAGGACATTGCCCAGGCGCTGTCACGTATCTGCCGATTCGGTGGCCACTCTCGCCAGTTCTATTCCGTCGCTCAGCACTGTGTGCATGTCAGCGAGATCGTCCCCCGTGAGGACGCCCTGGCTGCCTTGCTGCACGACGCCACCGAAGCCTACATCGGCGACATGGTCTCGCCGCTGAAATCGATGCTGCCGGCTTACAAAGCCATCGAGAAACGCCTCTGGTCCGCCATTGCCCAGCGATTCAGCGTGGACCCGGTGCTGCCTGCCAGCGTCAAGTCCGCCGACCTGCAGTTACTCGCCACCGAGCGGCGTGACTTGCTGCCGGACTCACCCATGGAGTGGCCCTGCCTCGAGGGCGTCGAGCCACTCACCGATCCTATTGAACCCTGGTCCCCTGACATCGCCGCCCTCGCCTGGGGGTTGCGGCTCGACGAGCTCCTGGCAGAGCGGGAGGTGGCATGATGGACGAGCAGACAATGAAACAGGAGCTTACCGAGCTGGAAGCCCGCCTGGCCGAGCTGCGCGCGCAATGCCAGCAACTGGAGAGTGACGTCCAGGCTTTACGCGCTCGGAAGCGCCAATTGATCCAGGCCCTGGAGGGCCAGCTGGATCTGTTCCGGGATCACGTCCATCACAGCGAGCGGCTGCTCGAGGAGGTCCGCCATGGCTAAGCGGTATGGCAAGGGACTGCAGAGGGTAGTTCGCTTCGCAGAGGCTCACAACTGGCATATCGAGCGCACTCGAGGCGGGCATATCAAGTTGACCAAGCCCGGGATGCCTCCTGTCTTCACCAGCTATTCACCAAGCGATGCTCGGTCGCAGCGCAACGCCATCGCGTTGCTTCGCCGTGTGCAGAGAAGTTCTGGCGTAAGGAGGGAGTCATGATACCCGATCGCATCATGCGCAAGATCGAGCGCTGCATGGCCTTATCCCATAGCTCCAATGCCAACGAGGCAGGCATCGCTCTGCGTCAGGCCCAACAGTTGATGCAGCGCTATGGCCTGAACGAGCAGGACATCACCCTGGCGTCGGTGACCGACCACATGGCCTCCGCCCAGGCTGGCAAGGTGCCGCCCCGCTATCTCAATGCGCTTGCCACTCTGGTCATGAAAGCCTTCGGCGCCCAGGCGATCTATTTGGCCACGCCGCAGATCCGCGGTACCCAGATTCGCTGGATCGGTCAGTGGCAGTTCCTGGGCACCGACGGGGCCAGCCAGGTGGCCGCTTACGCCTACGAGGTCCTGCAACGTCAGTTGATCCGTGATCGCAAGGCCTACCAGTCAGGGCTCAACAGGCGCATCAAGCGTTCCACACGCATCCGCCGTGGCGACGCCTATGCCGAGGCCTGGGTCGCCGGTGCACGGGAATCCATCGTGCCGGTCGAATTGTCCCCGGCGGCGACCGAGGCCCTCGAGGCCTATGCCGAGCGGCAACACGGTGAGCTCTGTTCACTGTCGTCACGCCAGCGTGGCCAACTCCGCCACCACGATTATCAGGCGGTACACCAGGGCTACGACGCGGGCCGGCAGGTCCGGCTGCACGACGCCATCCAGACACCGGAACGGGAGGCCCTGGGTCATGGCTGACATCCTGAATTTTCCCGTGCAAGAAGCACATGGTCACGGCATGGAGCGTTATCTGATGGGGCGCGAATGCCTAGCACTGGGGCTGATTGATCCCTTCGCCAACTGGGTAGAAACACTGGACAGCTGGTTTGACGAGCATCCCCAAGCACGAACCAATCGCAATGAAGCTCTCCGCTCACTGCTTGCCGACACATGGCTGGTGTTTCACATGGCCTGTGACAAGACCAGTCAGCTGGAAATGCAGCCACACCATAGCTTGCGCTGGACGCAACTCCAGTATCACCGACTGAGTGACATCGAGCTGCTGGTGATCGTCAGCGACAACCTGAGTGATCTGCGGCGGGGAATCAATGAGTTGAGCCAGCGGTATCCCCCTGAATCGCGCAGTGACCTTGGCCTTTTCGCGCTGGTCCAGGGCATGAACCACCTGGGACAGCAACTGGATCGACTTTTCGAGACTGAATATTCCGCCTCGCAGCAGCCGGAGTGGACATCATGAGCAAGACAGCAATTACACCTGACCAAATCGCCGCCAAGCTGACCCAGCCTGGCCCAAAGCTGAGCACTAAACCCGCCGATCGGCTGCCGGCACCGACCACCGAGCAGGCGATGACCCTGACGCTGGATCAGTTGCGTCCCTATGATCGCAATCCGCGTACGCAACGGAATGCCAAGTACGACGAGATCAAGGAATCCATCCGGGCGGTGGGGCTCAAGCAGAAGCTGACGGTCACCCAGCGTCCAGGTGATGACCGCTACATGATCTCCGATGGCGGTAACACACGGCTGACCATCCTCAATGAATTACATGAGGAAACTGGTGAAGAGCGCTTCTACTACCAGGACTGCCATTTCATTCCTTGGCAAGGCGAGATCAATGTCCTCGCCGGGCACCTGGCCGAGAACGACAACCGTGGTCAACTCAGCTGGATCGAGCGGGCACGGGGTGTCTATGACTCCAAACGGATGATTGAGGAGGAAGCTAACGAATCCATCTCCTTGCGTGAACTGACTCGTAGGCTGAAAGAGCTCGGTTTTTCTATCAGCTTGAGCCACGTTTCCAAAATGCTCTATACCGTGGAGCACTTCCTGCCCACCCTCCCTCTGACACTCGATAGCGGCATGGGTAAGGGGCAGATCGAGAAATTGATCTCCTATCGGCAATTCTGCGAGGAGTGCTGGGAGCGTTGCCGTGCCTACTGGGAAGCCCATGCCGATGATCTCGGTGAGGGTGAGCAGTGGGCTAACAGTGTCATTGAGGGTGACTTCGCTCAGGCATGGCATGACGAGATGACCCAGCTCGATCATGAAGGCCAGACGGAGTTTCGCTGGAACATCGTCGAGGACCGTCTCAAGGGCATGCTCCACGACCATACTGGGCTCCACTTCAACCCTATCGATATGGCGTGGAAGAACTGGTTTACGGTACGCAAGCATGCGCGTGCAGCCAGTGAGGAAGAGAAAGCCGATATCTGGACCACGGTCGACAGTGAACTGGAGCGGCTGCGTCATCCCCAGGAACGCCACCTCTATCCGCCGAAAGAGGACTCCAGTAAGGGAAGCAAGACCTCATCAAAACCATCGCAAAAGCTGGCGTCTGGAAACCCTTCGCCTGATGCCGATGAAACCGGTCACAGCGAGAGTGGTGCCGAGGGCGATCATGATGATCTGACCTTCGAAGAAGGCCAGACCGATCTGTCACCCCCCGCCACCCCCAAAGCCAACGAGCGAGGTGTACCTACCCCAGGTGGAGTCGATGAGTCCGCACAGATGAAAGAGATGCGAGCTCAACTCGCCAAACTCGAGCAACGGAATGCCGAGCTTGAGGCAGAGTCTCAGAAGCCTCTGGTTGCCCCACCATCGACTGGCTCCAGTGAGTCCAGTGGCGATGACCTTGCAGGACTCTTGGATTCCGATGGGTTCATGCAGGAGCACAACCCACAGCCGACTCGGTCGCCCGAGGAACAAGAAACTCTGGTCGACGACTTGACCCTCTCACCCTATGAAGAGAGTGAGGGGCATCGGCAGCTTCGCCACTGGCAAGCGAAAGAGCATGGTGAAGAAGCCATCGACTTCGAAGCCGCCGCCCTCAAATCCGTGCCACTGATGTCAGGCGGCCCCGTCGCACCGATCACTGATCTCTGGCATGTCCCGGCTTGGCGCCGGAATGCTCGCGATCTCCGCATGCAAATCGGCGAGGTCGTCCAGGCCTTGGCCGGTTGGGCCGACATCGAGGTCTCTGGCACCAGTGAAATCATCCGCCTCAACGCCCGTGATGGACTGGGGTACGAGCTCGACCCGCTCGGCGACAATCCAAGACGCCGTGCTCAATTGATCTGGCAGCTACTCGCTGGCCTGCAGGGCGACATCGATCCGATGCTGCCCGCCGAGATTTCATTGTTCGGGGAACTGGTCGGCAGTCACGGCACCGACAGCGATGTTTGCCTGCCTGATGGCCTGTTCATCCGCGTGTTCTGGCTGACTCGCCTGATCCGTGTATTGCGTGAAGTACTCGCAGAGGGGGATCCCCAATGACGACGCCACAACTCAACCATGCACTTTTCAACCAGGCACTGGTGCTGATCCGTGAGGGTGATATGCGCCGGGCGCGCGCACTCGGGTTCAACAATGAAGAGCTGCAGCGCCTGAGTCGACTGCGGGCCAGTGAGATCGAGAGCCTGATCAACGAGTTCCCAGGGGTCGCACGATTCGAGCTGGATCACGACACCTTCAAGGCGGCTCTTCGACGCATCGATCGCGATCAGGATCGCGACAGCCTCGTTGATCACTGCATTCGTCACGGGGCCAGCGTGCAGATGTTGGCCACCTTCTTTGGCCTGACACCGAACGACTGCTCAGCGCGGCGCACCCTGCTCGGGGTGCCCAGTCGGCAGGGGCGCCTGCCCATGCCAGAGGAGGCTATCGAGGTCGATGCCTGGCACCGCTGGCAGACCATCAGTGACGATCCGTCCAGTCCGTCAGCCGCCGAGGACATCAAAGGCATGTTGGTGCTGGCGGAAGAAGTCGAATTGCCACTGGCCGTGATCTGGACACTGATCAAGCAATGGACGACGCCAGAGCAACCACGGCAGGAAAGTCTGCCGGGTGAGGACGAGGGCGAGATGCGTGCAGGAGTGGCGTGATGAAGAATTTTGACGCGCTTGTCGGGCGCGCCGCGTCATCCCTGACTCAACGCCGAGGCAATGATGCCTCGGCGTCGGCCGTTGAAGATGACGCACTCGACGGACTGCTCTTCATGGGAAATCCCCATGAAACAGTGCCTCGAGCACTACTGCTGGATCAGCGGTTGGGCGCTGTCGATGTATTGGGTTGGCAAATGATCCGGCTTCTGTCGAATGCCGACCGCACAACCGCGTTTCCGACCTATGACGAACTGGAGCCGTTGTTGCGATCAGGGGCCGGACAGAAAGCCTCGCGGAAGACAGTTGCCAGAGTGATCGCGATCCTGCGTCTGACACGCTGGATGACTCTGGGGATGAAGGCTCGCAATACCACGAACGGGCGCATGATCGGCAACGTCTATGTGTTACATGACGAGCCGCTGGCTCCTGCCGAGTCACTGTCCCTTGACCAGGACTACATCGAGTATGTGATCCGTTGCACGAAGCACAGCAACAAGGCCGTGGCCACCGTCGCTCGACTGGTTAGGGACGAGCTGGCCGAAAGTGGTGTGCTCGAAGTTCCGACGCGACTGGACGTCATCGAGCAGCGTGCCAAGCACCAGCGGGAATCCGAGTTTCCAGCGGAAACTCAGGCATCAGCCCCCCAGTTCCCTATGGAAACTCAGGCAAATTCACCCAGTTTCCAGCGGAAACCAAGGCAGTTTCCAGGCAGCGAATCGCCCAGTTCCCAGCGGAAACTCAGTCCAGAATCAGAAGCTTACAGCGCAGTTTCCATTGAGGGCGCCCCTACTACAGTACGTAGTTATACAAACTCAGTATGTAAAACCACCGCGCGCGAGGATTCCCAAGCGTCATTGATCTGGTCATGGCCACTCGAGTTGACCAGTGAGGAACGTGAGTCGGTGACGGTCATGTTGAACGGTCTGCCAAACGACGTTCAGCAGGCGGTGATCGACGAAGCTGCCGGACGACTCGAGGCTGGCAAGGTGAAGTCCCCCAAAGGCTTCCTGCACACCCTGGCCAAACGTGCGGCCTCGAATCAATTCCAGGTCACGCACTTCGGGCGAGGCATTGCTGACAAGCGAAATGGACAATCCGTACAGACGCCATCACAGGCATCTCCAGTGGATCCTTATACCCCATCAACCCCTGGCCCCCGATCCGCTGACTCACTGATTGACCAGGCCCCTCAACCGATCTCTGCGGAAACGCAGAAGGCCCGAGAGAACATGCTGAAACGCCTGGGGATACATCCAGCTAGAAACCTATGACATCGCCTTTAACGTTTTCGGTGGGGCGCAATTCGAGAAGCATTGATGATGGGATCCCATCCAGTGCATTGACTCAGGAGAATTTATGGCCGGTGCAGAGCCCCGTGTAGGGCAGTTGCGAAGTCGGATCGAAATGACCCTGCACACCTACCCCGCCGTGCTTGCCTGGCATGGCCGAGGAGTTGAGAGCGGAAAACCCCAGGTGGTCGGACTGAAAACCTACTTATTCTTGGCTGGACGCATTCACCAGGCCGCAGCGAAGGACGATCCATATGCTGACTACTGGCTACTGAGTCTTGAAGACAGGACCAACACATCACGTCAGGCGCTTAGACAGCTCAGAAAGCGAATCGACAAGATACTGACTGAAGACATCCCGGAAGGATTAGAGGTCAGCCGCAATGTCAGCCAACAGCCGTTCACGACACCGGTGTTTACCGGAGGCCATATAGGTTGGCAAGCCGTCATGCTGCTCATGGAATACGACGGCATTGTGCGAGATGTGCTGCTTGCCCATCACATCGGTCTAATTGGCAAGAAACAAATGGCGTCCATGATCCGGGACCAGGGAGGGCATGCGATACGTTCTTTGTGCTTTGCTCCGGCCAAGTTCCCCGGGTTCTCTGGTGCCACACGCGACGACTTCGCAGCAAACAACGCCAAAGCCCGAGCTGCTAGGGAGAAATTCGGCGAGTTGCCGCAGGACATCCTTGAAGGGACGCGCCGTAGCGAGTTTGCTCCATCGCTTCGACGTGATGGAACGGTGCCCGCTTCTGGTGGTGAGGGACTGGAAGGCGCGGACCTCGATAGCGATCAGTTAATGCCTCAAAGCGACGAAACAAAAGACTGAGGCCACCTTCGGGTGATGACACTGTCATCACGTCCAACTGGGTGGCTGGGGTGTTTCCACTGTAAACAGCCCAGGAAGGTGGCAGCCGGGTGTTTCCCCCGGAAACAGCCCAGGAAGGTGGCAGCCGGGTGTTTCCCCCGGAAACAGCCCAGGAAGGTGGCAGCCGGGTGATGACACTGTCATCACGTCCAACTGGGTGGCTGGGGCAGCGAGTTTTTAAATACCACGACAGGACATGACCATGAATTCGACTGCACTGGAACAGCGTCAAGACTTTGCACTGGATCAGTACGCAAAGGGCCTTTTAAAACCCTTTCTTAAGGGTAAAGGGGGAATCATCCGATTCAGGGATGAGCTCGAGGAAGAATGCCGGCGACTGTGGCAGGAAGCGGCCGACTTTGCCAACCAATACAACCGGACCGTGGTCCAGGCCGGTCTATGGCTAAAACCGCACAACAACAGTGGAGGCCGAGTTCGCGCAGTGCAGTGGCGAGACAAGGGTCAGACCCAGATGGGGCGACGTCTACTGGAAGCGGTTTTGCAGTATGGCGATGTCCCGCAGAGCTTGAAGCGGGAGCTCGTCGAGATCGAAACCAAGCGAACCATCTTCAATGCCAAAATCGCAGCGGTGACTCGCCAGGTGGATCGACTTAACAAAGTCATCAATGACCTGGATGAGATCGAAACGATGGAAAACTCACACCCTACAACAACGGGATGACTGGTCATGGATAAGCAACAGGAATTGATTCAGGAGGCCATCCGGGAGGCACGACGGGAAGAGCTTTGGGATCCGTATAACTATGCGGAACAGGTGGGTAATGTTTTTGTCGCCACGATCAAAACACTTATTGCTGCCATCGCACTTCTGGGCGGTTTGACGATGGGAGGCGCATTGATATCGATTTCAGTAGCTCCGATCAATCCATTGAGTGGCGTTACATATACCGAACTCCATTATCTCAGCCAGAGACTCGTCACGTTTCTAGGCTCCTGCACGCTCGTGTAATGACCCCCTGGTTTCTGCACACCCTACGCCGTTAATGCGGGGTGTGCTCGGGGTGCCACGTAGTCCAGAGACTGATGTGGCCGCTCTTCGTTGTAGTACCGGATCCAGCGATCGATCACGACCCTGGCTTGGCCCAGCGATTCGAAACGGTGAAGCCAGATGCACTCCTCCTTCAAGGACCGGAAGAAGCGCTCCACGAGCCCGTTCTGTTCCGGTGTATACGGCGTCGTGAACTCCTGCGTGAGGCCATAGGCCTTTACCGTGCCCGTGTAGTGGCGGCTGCTGAAAACGAGCCCGTTATCGGAGCGAAGGGCCAGCGGTTGCTGAACGCGTCCCAGCGCCCCCAGCCGATAAATCAGTGCTTCCTCCAAGGCGGCCTCCGCTGTCTTGCTGCTACCATTGTCCGATAATCGCCAACCGAGGATCTCACGCGTGCAACAGTCGATGATGACCGCCAGGCTGGCCCGCCGATCCTTACCGCACCACACGTGAGTGAGATCCGTGGCCCAGCGCTCATCGGGCCGTGAGGTAATCGACGGCAAGCGTCTGGCGCGAGGTCGGAAGCCCTTCGGTCGCTTGCGCACCTGCCAGCCTTTGAGCTGCAGGATGCGCTGGACCGGCTTGCGGTTCTCACCCAGCACGCACGCCAGCCGACGATAGCCGTAGCGGGGGAAGCGTTCCAGCGTCAGCTTCACACGGGCCGTCAGGTCCGTATTCACGACACGAGGCCGGGCCTTTGGCCGGTAATACAGACTTCGCCGTGGGAAGCCCAACCAGCGGCAAAGTTTGGCCAGTGATACCACCCGGCCTTCCTGGGCCATTTCCGCCTGCAGCGACCTTACGAGTTCTCGTCCTCGTCGAGCAGGCGACGCCACTTTTTTAGTGCATAGATCTGCAAGTGGGCCTCGCCTAGTGCCTCCTTGGTTTCCCGCAAGTCAGACTCATATTGCTCGCGGATATCCTTGGGGCGGGCCTTGAACCCGTTCTCCATGTTGCGCTGGGCTTCATCGATCCAGCCTTCGACCTCGGAGACGGTGAGGTCATGCTGTCGCGCGACCTCAGCGACCGTGGTCTTGCCCTTGAAGATATCCATGACCACGGACGCTTTGCGCTTCGCGGTCCATCGTTTGATGGGGGTGTCGTCGCTCATCCTGTCCTCCTGATGACTGCACTATAGCCTGTGCAGCTCTGGAGGGGGTCACTTCACTCGTTTGGTGTGCGATGCGTAACGTTGGCGGGTACTGCAACGTTTTCCGCCGGGAAATTCAGTGGCGAATTGACTATTATGCGACGTCAACTACTTTGGCCGCTTGGCGACAATTAAAATGGCCGGTTGGGTGGGGTAGTTGTCGTCAGTCCGACGACCCAGCTTTTCCTCCTTGTAATTGTCGTTGATAAGCACGCTTACGGTAGCTCTCCCCGCTCAGCTCCATCAGCGTGGCGTGGTGCACCAACCGGTCGATGGCGGCCACGGCCATCATGCTGTCGGGGAAGATACTGTCCCAGGCGCTGAACGGCTGGTTGGCGGTGATGATCAGGCTGGCCGACTCGTAGCGATGGGCGATCAGCTCGAACAGCACTGACGTCTCGGCCTCGCTGCGTTGGACGTAGCCGATATCGTCGATCACCAGCACGGCGTACTTGTCGAGCTTGATCAGGGCGTCGCTCAGGCGCAGTGCCTGCTTGGCAGCCTGGAGCTCCTGGACCAGGCTTGAGGCGGTGGCGTAGCGCACCCGGTAACCCTGGTCGACCAGCGTATGCCCGAGCCCGGCCGCCACGTGGCTCTTGCCGACGCCGGAGGGCCCAAACAGCAGCAGGTTGTGAGCCTGGTCGACCCACTGCGTGTCGCCGGCCAAGGCGCTCAGTTGCTGGCGCTGCTCGGCCGCGATGGCGTCGAACTCGAAGGACTCCAGCGTCTTGCCCACCGGCAGCCGGGCCTCCTTGAGGTGCCGGGCCAGCCGGCGTCGCTCACGCTCGGCCAGCTCGTGCTCGCATAGGGCGGCCAGTGTTTGTGGCAGGCTCCAGTTTTCGGCTCGGGCGCGGGTTTCCAGCTGGGGCCAGCAGGCGGCCATGGTGGGCAGGCGGAGCTGTCGCAGTAGCAGCGGCAGCGTCTGGGCATCAGGCATGGCAGCACACCTCTGTGGTCGGCACGCTGGGCACCAGATGGTTGTAGCTGGCGATGTCATGCTGAGTCACCTGGGGGAAAACCAGCGTGGCGCTCGGCGTGGCGGCGAAGCGGGCCTGGAGCTCGGCCAGCGTCGGGCTCTTCCCGCGCGCCAGGGCGCCCAGCCAGTAACTGGCGATCGCCTCGGCCTGGTCCTGCTCGGCGGCCAACGCCAGAGCGCCAACGATGCGCTTGCAGGCCTCGGCGACCGGCAAGGCGGCGGTCAGCCGGGCGTACAGCTCGCGCCACTCCGCACTCGGCAACAGGTCGTCGCGGAACGTCAGCCCCGCCAGCGCCCGGGGCTTGCGGACCAGCCAGCCGATCACATGGCGGTAATCGATGACCCGCAACCGGCCGCTTTCCGGCGTGGCATGCAGCCGCCTCAGCGTCAGCAATGCTTGCTGTGCGTGATGCAGCACCAAGCGATCATCGTAAAGGTGCACCCGCAGGTTCTCGCCGATCAGCCGGGACGGCACCGAGTAGAGCACCTTGCGCACCTGGATGGTGCTGGAGGTAGTGACGCGCACCGTCACCTCGCTGTAGTCGGTACCGGGCCGGCTGGGCAGTGGCTGCAGCGCGCCACGCTCGACGGTGATCCGGGCCGCGTTGCGGCGGTTGATCGCGGTGGTCACCTCATCGAGGAAGGCCTGGTAGTCATCGAGGCTAGCGAAGTCCTGGGAGCCGCGCAGCGTCAGGCGCTGTTGCAGGCGCCGCTTGAAGTGGCCATGTGGCGACTCGATGCTGGCGTTTTCATGGCCGCGCCCTGGGTTATTACGGGTGGCCGTCATGCCGTAGTGAGCGCACAGGGCAGCATAACGCTCGGTGAGGTCGGCTTCCGCCTCCCGGCCGAGGTTGCGGAAGGCCGCCGACAAGCTGTCGGTGCGGTGCTCCGCGGGGACACCGCCAAGCCGCTCCAGCGCACGGGTCAGGCCTTCAGCCAGCGCCGGGTAGCTCTCGCCACCGAGCACCACCCGGACATAACACCAGCCGCTGTAGGCCAGGCGGAAGTGGTAGAGCCGGTGATCAAGCAGCTCCCCTGCCACGGTAATGACAATCCCCTTGAGCTCGGTGAAGTCGGAGAGGCCGCGCAGCCCGGGGCCATGGGTTTGCGGGAACATTACCTCTTTCTCCGGGCCGTGCGCGGCTCGCCAGCCCTTGACCCGGCGCTGCAGGGTTCGCAGCAGGCTGTCCGGGTACTGGCCGGGGTGCTGCTCCTGCAACCACTCCAGCAGGGTCAGTGCCTGCAAGCCCGGGGCGGCGGCCAGCTGGGGGACGAGCGTGGTCTCCCACACATCGGCGAAGGGGTCGGGCCGGGTTCGCCAGTGCCGTGATGCCGGCGGCTCGGAGGACTCGGCCCGGCGTTCGAGGCGGCGAGCGGTTCTGACGGAGAGGCCGGCCTTGGCGGCGGCGACCTCCTGGGTCTGGCCTTGTTGACGTTGCGACATATAGAGCGTGACCTGTTGGCTGGTGACCGCCATACCGGCTCCCTGGTGGGTCGGGACAAGCGGTCAAGCTTAGGGCAACCGGTCACAGTAGTTGTCGTCGGCCGGCCAGAGTAATTGTCGCTCTATAGACTATATCAATTCGGCAGGAGCGACACGCGATGCGAGGAAAGCCCGGGACAATGCAGACGAGGCAACAGAATGAATGTCCTGATAGCGCCTTAACATTCTTGGCGGACAGTCCCGATTCCCGTCATGGACAGTGCTCATACATTCACTGATCGCAGGAGCTTTTGAGATGAGCACGCATTTTATGGGCGAGGGGAACATCGGAACTGATCCTGAGTACAAATTGCTCCCTGCCAACGGCAATCAGCCACCACGTGGCGTGATGCGCTTGAACGTCCGCTTCGACAATCCCGTGCCCACGGATACAGGCAATGTCAATCGCGGCGGATTCTGGGCCAATGTGGAAATCTGGCACCGCGACGTCGAGAACTGGGCGACTCGCCTCTATCAGAAGGGGATGCGCGTCATGGTGTCAGGTCGCATGGTGCTCGATGAGTGGAAGGATCGGGAAACGGGAGAAGACCGCTCTCAGTTCAAGGTGCAAGCCGTTCGCATCGGCATCCTGCCCTTCCGAATCTCACAGGTCGTTCTTGAGCCCGCCAATAACCCGCCGCAACAGCCTGCTCAACAGCAACAGCCTTCGCCGGCGCATAACCAGAATGGAGCCTATTCCAAGGCTGCCGGTCCAGACGGCGAATGGGAAAACCCGGTGGGCCAAGGGGTGACACCTGACCAGTAATCATAACCCCCTGTAGGCGCTCTGTTTGCAGGGGGATCTCTGAACCTACTCAGGTATCGACGTAGAGGTATGACCCATGGACCCTAGTCTGATGGATTCCAATGAAGTCCGGCCTGCACCAGGGAAAGATTCACCGAACAACCAGCAGGAAGAGCATGTCGCAGTATTCAAGCCTTCAGCCAAAGCAGCGATACCTACGGCATTAGGCTGGGTTCTACTGGCAATCGCGTTTTCGGCATCATTGGTTTTTGCAATGATCCAGCGGCCGGACCTGGTCTACTTGCCTGGAACACGCTTGGCACTGCTCTTGGGGCTCATCTGGGCCGTGTGCTTGATACCGCTGTTATACAAGTTGTTGGTCCTGAAAACGATGACCTACTCCCTTTCGACTCAGCGTCTGGAATATACCCGGGGTATTCTACATCGCCGTCGAGATCAGCTAGAGTTGGTACGGATTCGAGATATCACCTCGAATCGAACGCTGATGGACCGGCTGTTAGGCATTGGCACCGTTATCTTGGATACCGTCGACCGTTCTCATCCCGAATTCAGAATCCAAGCCCAACCGAACGTGTATGAGCTCAGCGATTGGCTGCACAAGTTGAATGCTGCAGAGCGTCAGCGACTTGGGTATCGGGAGTACGAAGGAACGCAGGGGCTCTGAATCAGTTGTCCCTAGTTGGTCGACTGAATGCCTGATTCAATAAGGATGTGGAAATGAAACGTGTATTGATGACTGCAGGACTACTGGCACTGACAGGGTGCGCCGCTCAGGACCATTACTACTCTCAGGGCGTGTGTGTGACATGCATCAACAACCCGATCACCGGCGAGCCAGTGAACTACGACCCCAGTGAAACGCCACAACGGGTGGCGACCAATGCGCAAGGCGGGACCGTCGATGTCAGCAATCTGGGTAGTCAGCGAGGATCTGTCGATATTGAGTCTCCTGTCGACGTGGATACCGCCTATGCTCGCATCAAGTCGTCTATGGGGTTCCGATCGCCGAACGATTTTGAGAGCCCCGAGAGTACGACAGCGAAAATGCAGATGGGTGATGCCGCCTGGAAGCATGACCGCACTCCGGGTGCCTACTACAACCTCGGGGACTACGGTCGCCAGACGGTCGGTGGCACGCGCTACTCCATCCTGCAGCGCGTTCAAATCGAGAAGAGTGGCGCCGGTTCGCGGATCCATTACAGTTGGGCACCGGCGGACAAGCGGATTCCCTACGATGGGGCCGCGATGGAAGATGCACTGACGCAACGCCTGAATGCCGCCTTGCAGTAAGCGTTGTGTATCTACCTGACGTGAGGGATATCTATGGCTGATGAGGCTGATTTTGCAGCAGAAATCACAGACCTAATGGTCAGCGAGCGAGTCGGCGGTGTTTTGAATAGCGTCAGTACTGTCGCTGATAACACCCACTGTGAAGAGTGCGGAGATGCAATCCCTGCGGCACGCCGGATAGCCGCACCATGGGCGACAGTGTGTGTACCGTGCAAGGAAGCTCAGGAAAGAGCCTCGACGCACTATCGTCGGTAAGGGTTGCAGGAAACCTGATTCGCCTGATTAACCTTCCTGACTGACGTTCCCCTTCTCACGGGGCATCGTATTCCTCAAATGACGTCCACGAGGATACCCCATGCCCCGCCTCTTTCTCTGCGAAAAACCTAACCAGGCGCGTGACATCGGCAAGGTGTTGGGTGCCACGCGCCGTGGAAACGGGTGCCTTCATGGTGACGACGTCACTGTCACGTGGGCAGTCGGCCACCTGCTCGAACAAGCGCCTCCTGATGCCTATGACCCAGCCCTCAAGCGCTGGTCATTGGACTCGCTGCCGATCCGACCGGCGCAGTGGAAGAACATCGTGCGCAAAGATGCAGCCAAACAGTTCAAGGTCATCCAGGGCTTGCTGAAACAGTGCAGTGAGGTGGTGGTGGCCACGGATGCCGATCGCGAAGGTGAAGTGATTGGGCGTGAGATCCTCGATGCTTGTCATTACCGTGGGCAAGTATCCCGGCTCTGGCTATCGGCGTTGGATGAAACGTCGATTCGCAAGGGGCTGGCTAGCATCCGCCCCGGAGAATCGACGGTCTCACTGTACCAGGCGGGGTTGGGGCGTTCGCGTGCTGACTGGTTGGTGGGCATGAACCTGACGCGAGCGTTCACGGTGCTGGCTCAGCAGCAAGGCTTCGATGGCGTGTTGTCGGTGGGCCGTGTACAGACACCAGTATTGGGGATCGTCGTCCGGCGTGACCAGGAGATCGCCAATTTCGTCCCCAAGCCCTTCTGGGAGGTACTGGCCAATCTGCAGGCCCATGGTGGTGCCTTCCAGGCAAAGTGGGTGCCGAGCAACGAGTCCTGGCTCGATGAACAGGGGCGATGCGTTAATCGTGAGGCCGCGCAGGCGGTGGCCGCTCGCGGACAGGGCGAACAAGCGAGCGTGGTATCGGTCGAGACCAAGCGCAAGCGCGAAAGCGCACCGTTGGTGATGGACCTGGGCACGCTGCAGCAGGAATGCTCGCGGCGATTCGGCTTCGGGGCACAGCAGGTGCTCGACATCGCGCAGTCGCTCTACGAGACCCATAAAGCGACGTCTTATCCGCGCACCGACTGCCGCTACCTGCCGACATCGATGCTGTCCGAAGTCGAGGTCGTCGTGAAGGCGCTCCTGCATTCGGATGCCTCGCTCTCACCGATCATCGAGCGTCTGGATGTGAATCTCCAGAGCCGCGTGTGGAACGACGGCCAGATCACGGCTCACCACGGCATCATTCCCACCACCACCCCCTGTGACATCTCGCGGATGAACGAAGCCGAGTGGCAGGTCTATGACCTCATTCGGCGTCACTACCTCGCCCAGTTTTTGCCCGCGCATGAGTATGACCAGACTGATGTCCAGTTGGACTTGGCCGGCGAGTGTTTTGTGACCTCGGGCCGGCAGGTCTGCGTCGAGGGGTGGAAAGCGCTGTTTCCCCGAGGGAAGGGCAAAGGGCAGGACGACAGTGATACAGATGACGACGAATCGACTGGAGCGCAGGCGCTCCCGCCTCTGCGTCAGGGAGAGAGCTGTTCTGTGCAGGCGCTCCAGGTCAAGGATCGTCAGACACAACCCCCGAAGCCGTTCTCGGAAGGGTCGCTGATCTCGGCAATGAAGAACGCCGCCCGTTTCGTGACCGATGAACGCTTGAAGGCCCGGTTACGCGAGAGCGCGGGCATTGGTACTGAAGCGACACGCTCCGGGATCATCGAGACGCTGCTGGCCCGAGGGTTCCTCCGCAAGAAGGGACGCACGATTGTGTCCACGCCCCTGGGACAGGCATTGATCGCGGCGCTCCCACCGCAAATCAGTAACCCCGGTATGACAGCGCTTTGGGAACAGGCCCTGGACCAGGTCGCCGAAGGTTCCTTGTCGCTGGATGACTTCATGCAGCGTCAGAACGCCCTGATCGACAAGCTGATCGGCTTGGCGCTCCAGCAACCCCGTTTGAATCTCCCGGAAATGCCGAGCGAGAGCTGTCCGCTGTGTCAGGCGAAGATGCGCAAGAGGAACGGTGAGGATGGGCCATTTTGGGGTTGCACACAGTATCCCGAGTGTAAGGGCACAAAGCCGATCGGCAAGAAGAAGCGGAAATCGGGCAGCCGAAAATCAACGTCCAGGAAGTGAGCCAGCGGCAAGGCACCATGAGTTGGTGATGTGACAGGCGCCTTCCTTGCCATCAGGGCAACACTACTTGATAATTGAAACCCTACCCCGTTGCCAACTGACGGTCATCAGTTGGTCCCTTTGGACTCTCCATGAGTCCGATCCCAAAGCGCGAACACCTGGCGAAAGCGCGCACCCACCGCAAAGACTCTTTGCACTACATTGGCATGTATCGGGTTCCAGGTTCCTTATGTTTCAGGTCGACCGGTCGTCGACCATCTCCTTCAGTCAAGTTGGACCGGCCAGCAAGACGCCCACCACAGGGTATCTTGCTGGCCGGTTGGACTGTGCTTCACGATGGCGGTGCCGGTCGCCTGACCCTCCGGCTCCCTTTGTGCGGGGATCCGCGCACAAACGTACCTGTCCAACGCCATGAATCGGGACGGGATGCACAGGCAGATTCGATCGCATGGCGACGAGGGGCATGACGGTCGATGGTCGGCATAATGGCAGTCTTCACACGCTACCCATACCGGTTTCCGGTAGCTGATTCGACTTGCGGTATTGGTCCTCAATCCAAAGTCGAGGCAGCGAGGCAGAGCCTCGCAGCCCCGGCTTGAGATTGATGATCAGGATTCAGGGTTGACGTTCTACGCGAGTGGCGCAATCCTACAGGTGTCAGACGTTGGCTGTTGACGGTAATAACAGCGCCCTTTGCCCTCCGGGGCACCTCCCAAAGCCGTAACGCATCCCGAGAGACGGCACCCTGACGGGTTGGATGCAGATTTCAAATTCTCGGCAATTTGCCGAACCACCCATCCGGGGAAATGCTTCCCCGATGGGGATGGTGTTTCTCCCGGATTCGTATGTCTCAACTCCAGGAGAATCACCATGACGACTTCCACCGATAAGCAATTCTTCGATCTGCACATCACCGGCGTCGGCTATCTCAACCGTGTTCGTGAAGTGTCGCTGAAACGCGGAACCCCTTTCTGGGCCTGCGATATAGCGGCGCTCAACGGTCCTAGCGATGACGTTGGCTACACCCGTTTCGACTGCCGCGTCAGCGGTCGTGAAGCGGAGAGGCTGGTCAAGAAATGTGAACAAGCGGTCAACATGAAGAAGAAGGTGTTGATCGGTTTCCGACTCGGCGATCTGTGGACTGATACGTTCACCTATTCCAAAGGTGATCGTGCCGGCCAAACAGGCGTCAGCTTGAAAGCCCGTCTGCTGTACATAAGCTGGATCAAGGTCGATGGCGAAATGGTCTATCAGGCCCCTCGCCGCGACAGTGATCAGGCCCAGCCTGTTGAGTCCCAGGACCAGCAGTCCGAGGCCGCTCAGGCCTCCGGTAATGCCCCCGAGGCATCACCGGTCCCGAGCAGCTACGCTGCCGTTCATTCAGGTGAGGCCGCTGGATCCTTCGATTCGCCAGCCACGCACTGAAACTCTGCACTTCCAGCCATCCATTCAGCCGGGGACATGATTCCCGGTTGGATGGAGGTTGATGTCAGTACCACCTCTAATTCTCAAGCCGTGAATTAGCCATTTCTCTCCCTCCCGGGGCCATTCCCCGGTGGGATGGCTCCATCTCAACGAAACGCATTGGAGCGATCCCATGAGTGATTATCTGAACCATCAGCTTGCTTCCGAAGATATTGATGTCATTCTGGCAGCCTTGAGGCTGCTGCAGCGTACGATCGATCTGGACATACCGGATGCGATTCAGACGATCGGTGGTGAGAGCCTGAAGACCGTCGACATCAATGATCTGTGTGAGCGACTGAACCTGGACGGGCAGCCCAGTGATCAGGATGCGCGGGATGTTCTCATCAAGCGCTTTCGCGCAGAACTCTCTCGGCCCGAGTGGAACTCGGATACGGCTGCCAATCTGGCCACGGCCCTTGCCGATGCCGGTTGGCCCATTTTCCATCCTGGCCATGAAGGCTGGTTTCTCGACGTCGTCGATGGGGCATATTCCGTGATGGCCAAACCGGATGGCCCTTTCAGGTCCAATGCCGAGGTCATGTCCGCCATTGCCAGGCAGTTTGCTGCCGGTAGTCGTTGGCATGGGCAGGTGCTGGATACGATCGGCATGACGGCTTGTGGCCACGGACAGCCCATGCTGAGAGTTGTCGGCTTTGGTCTCAATGCTCAGGATGTTGTGGTGGCCAATGACTTGATGCCAGAGCGCAGCCTAGAAATTGGTCGTCGCCCTGAATTTGGTGTCTGGTCAATTTGCCGACGAAATCCGCAAAGCTTCGAGGCCGAGTGGGTTGCCGATCGGAGCGACTGTCGCAGTGCTCTCCAGTATTGCGCTGACCGCTTGGGTGCCGACATCAACGACGAGATAGTCGAGTCCTTCCTTACATACTTTCGATGATTCACACAAACGCCCTTCGGGGCGTTTTGTATTTCTGGGTTGCTGTGTCAAGAAACCCGATCCTGCCTGTTTAACATTCCCCGTCGACCCGTTCCCCCCATGGCGGCACCGTAAGCCTGATTCTGATCAGAACATTACGAGGCCAACATGATGCATGCCTTCCCACGTTTCCTGTCCTGTGGTGTTGCGATGGTGCTGCTGGCCGGCTGTGCCCACCAACCTCCGGTCAACACGGGCACCACATCGAAAGTGGATGCCGCCAGTGCTCTGCAGATCTCCCCACTGGATGAGCCCGAGGTCATCACCACGGAACACCAGGTGGTCACCGGTCCCAATCCCCCGCATCGCGGCATCGTGGAACCCGATGTCTATGACCAGGAGTTGATCCCCGTCGAAGTGCTTCGCACGGGACGATATCAGCTGGTCACCATGCAGGCCCCGATGGGACAGCGTCATCTGCTAGAGCAAATCGTCAACGTACACATTCCGCCGAGCATTTCCACCACGGTGGGGGACGGCATTCGTTACACCCTCAAGAACACTGGATACACCCTATGCCCCGCGACTCGGGATCATCAGAAGTGGCTCTACAGTCGTCAACTGCCCGCTGCCCATTACCATCTGGGGCCCATGACGCTTCGTGAAGCTCTGCAGGTACTCGCCGGCGATGCTTGGGAGCTCGAAGAAGATCCCGTGCGCCGTCAGGTCTGTTATGAGCAGCGAGACCTCCGCACTGTGGAAACTACGACCGTTGTGCCGGAGCGAAGCCATGAGTGATCAGACTGACAAGCTGTCCATGGATTCAGTGCCCAACAAGCCCGCCGGGCATCCGCTTCGACGCTTGTTGATCGTGGCTGTCCCATTAGCAGTGTTTGTCACGCTTCTGTTTGTTGTCCTCTTTGTACTGGGGAACAACTCGGAAGAACCGCCGGCATCTGCTGCGCCGGCTCAGCCGGATCAACCGGAAGCCATCACGCTACTTCAAGGATCCGTGCAGGACCTGGAGCAGCGACTGGGCTCGTTGAGTGATCTGAATGCTCGTGTGGCCTCCATGGAGCAGCGCCTGAGTGAGGTCAATGCGCAACTCGACCAGCAGTCGGGTGCGATAGATGTAGAGAACATGAGCCATCGTATGGAAGCACTGGAAGGCTTCCTCGAGGAGGCAAGACGCCAAATCGACATGCAGCTGACGGCACTGGAAGAAGTGGTGTCGAATCGCCTCGCCGAGGCGTCTGTCGCGTCTCAGCAAGCCGAAGAACCTGAGCCATCCCCCTCACCTGCCAAGCCACGTACGGCAAGCCGTCCTGCCATCCCCCGTCTTCCTCTCCACATTTCCGGCGTCGAGTACCGAGGTGGCCGTCCCTACTTGAGTGTCGCCACCGGCCCAGTGAATGACCTCGACCAGGTGAGATTGCTGGGAGAACGCGAATCCGTGGGGGAGTGGCAGCTGGTCACCATCAATGCCTCAACGGCGGTATTTCGTTATCGCGGGCAGAACGTCACGGTCAATCTGCCGTAGGAGCTGAATGATGAATCTGGCAATTCGCATGACCCCTTTCGAGCGTAGCGGCATCCGACTCAACGCCATTGCCACGATAGCGGCCCTGGTGATGTTCACCTTGAGCTCGGCGCAGGCCACTGTCCCACCAGGGACGGACATTGTTCCTCCGGATGAACTCACCGACCAGCTGGAAGACGCGTCTGGCGCGTCAGCACCCGTGACAGAACTCCAAGACGACGTCAGCGACCTGGATCAACGCGTCACTGAGCTCGCGCCTACGGATCGCAAGCTCGAGGAGCTTTCCACGCGTCTTTCAGACACGACGGTTCGCCTGGAAGAGAAGCGCCAAGCGCAACAGGCATTGGCCGATCAGCTTGATGCGCTCGAGGGATCGGTCAAAGCGCTGGTCGCCATGACCGAAGAACGCATCGCGGATATGTCCCAACGTCTGGCTCCCGAAAGCACTGATGATGAATCGCCAGAGAAGGAAGCGCGTAAAACTCCCGAGGGTTCTGAAGACAAACCCGGGGAGGTATCAGGTTCTTCCAGCGGCGATGGCAATGCGAACACCGATCAGAAGGCTGCCGCAGAAGGAACCCATTCACAGCCCGAATCAGCTTCGTCTGAAGCGGTGGCTGAGAAATCCGCCGACGACAAAGAGGAGGCCAGTTCATGACTCGCAATGCGCTATGCGTGATGGCAGCGGCGATACTGCCCTACCTGGCACTCCCTGCATGGGGGCAATCGCTCCAGGATGCTGAAGAGACCCAGCAGCGTGACTCGACAGTTTCTGAAACCGTCATTGAACGGAGCCAACAGCGAGCTGCTGATGCCTGGGGACTGGATCAGCAGGAGTACCAACGCTACAAGACGATCATGGAAGGACCTCGTGGCACCTGGTCCCCCGATCTGGACCCCTTGACGGCACTGGGGCTGGAGGCTCGCTCGGACGCCGAACGTCAGAAGTACGCCGAACTGTTGGTAGAGACCGAGCGCAAACGTGTCGAGGCTGAGCTGGCGTTCCAACGTGCTTATGACGACGCCTGGCAGCGTCTCTACCCTGGCGACATGCCGGTCAACTCCTTCACCTCCAAAGGCGGCATCGATGCCACTCAGTCGGTATTTGGTGATGCGACGGCATCGTCATCCGCTCGCTTGAATGTGGTCGTGGCCACCCAGGCCTGTGGTCAGTGCGATGCCACGGTAAAGCGTCTGTTGAGCAATGGTGCAGCCATGGACATCTGGATTGTCGATTCCGAGGGGGATGACGAGCGCATTCGCCGTTGGGCGGCCAAAGTGGGGATCCCCCCCGACCAGGTGCGTAACGGAAGCATCACCCTCAATCATGGTGGTTCGTACAATATCGACAGCGCTGAGTTGCCGCGTGTCGCGCCGAGGGGGTGAACAATGCGACGTGTGTTCGTGGCACTGTCGATCCTTGCAAGCCTGCTGACGGTAGGACAGGCAAGCGCCAACGGGCCAGATATTCCTTCTGCGTATGTCGTAGCTGCAGAGGACAACGGCATCCCACCAGAAGTGCTCTACGCCGTGGCCATGACGGAATCGAAGATGTCTTTGGAGCATACCGTGCGGCCCTGGCCATGGACCTTGAACGTGGGTGGCAAGGGGTATCGGTATGACACACGTAATGAGGCCTGTAGTGCACTTCGTTCGTTCCTGCAGCAGACACGTGTCGTAGATGTCGGCATCGCCCAGATGAACGTGCGCTGGCAGACCCAGGTATTTGGTCCAGGAAAGCGATTTGCCGATCCCTGTGCAGGGTTGGATCCGTACGCGAACCTCGATGAAGCCGCCAAGGTGATTCGCCAGCACTACGATGCGTCTGGGGACTGGGTGGTGGCCGCGGGTCGGTATCACCGCCCTGCCGGTGGAGCGCCGGCAGCACGTTATCGCCGGAAAGTCCGCGAGGAGCTGGCTCAACTGGGCGCCTCACCCACGCTGGGGACTGATTCTGCCGAGCTCATGCTGGCACGCACCACGTCTTCCCATCACCCAGATCCCTCTTTATCTACCCCCTCCATCCCTGCCAATGACGCCAATCTGACCTGGATCACGCCATCGCCCCGATCGCCGGAGTCCGAGGTCACTTGGGTCACACCGGAACCGCGTCGCTGGATGGCAGAAGTTGCCGTGGCCAGCCGCTGATTCACGACCAGGAGCATGCCCATGAATCTTGTGAACCATCACTCCCTCAGCGTAATGACAGGCTGTCTGATACTAGCCCTGACGTCGTTCGCTCAGGCACAAGTGGCACCTGTTCAACGTCCGCCCGAGTTGCCGGATCTGGAGGTGGTGGCCGATCACGGCGGCGAGCCGGCACGCCCCTATTACGTGGCCATCAAAGGTGCCGGCGTCGACGAGCAGGAAGGGTACTCCCCGCAGATGGGACCGCAGTCGCGCCCGACTGATCGGTACAGCGAACAGGACATGTTGCCGGTCGAGAGTGAGCAGCTGACCCCGGGTCAGCTCGTAGCGCGAGAGCTTGATCTCCCGGGAGGGTTTACCCCGATCTTCGTGATCGGTGACGACGCACTGTCACGTCAGTGGCTTGACCAGAGAGGTGACATCCTTCGCGACATGAATGCCGTGGGTCTGGTGGTACAGGTTCAGGATGAACAGGCCATGCAGGAACTGCGTCAGGCCGCTCAGGGATTGGAGTTACGTCCTGTCTCTGGAGACGGTCTGGCTGAACGAGTAGGGCTTCAACACTATCCCGCCCTGATCAGCCAACGCGGCATCGAGCAATAGAGGGGGAACCATGAATCCAGTATTACCGTCCCCTGATGTCTTAGCCGAGTCGGTTGATCACTATATTCGGCACAGGAAGCCTGGAGAGGATGCACTTGAAGGGGCTTGCGATCTCATCTGGCCGTCGCTTGAGTCGCTGATGGTGGAGTGGCTGTCGGAGGCGGATATCACGCGCCTGTTCCGTTCCGAGACAAGCCAGGATGGTGCGGTCAGCTTCACCATGGCGGGCTTGTGGCGCATCGTTCGCTCTCAAGGCCGCACCCGTACCTATCGACGTGATCTCAAGCGGCGACAATGGAAAGCGGACAAGACGCTAGATCATTGGCCAACACTGAAACTGCTGCCGTGTGGCACCGACAAGCAACTACCTTTTGCCTGGGAAAATCTCCTCGAGCACGCCTTCAACGAAGTGTTTCAACAAACCGTCGCTGCACTGATATTACCTCAGCCGTGGCGAAGAGATCTGCAGCGTGAGCTGCGGATACGCTGGCACCGTCTGAATATTGCGCAGGTGCTCATGGGCCTTGATCGTGATGTCGGGCATTTGGTCCTACATGTCCATAATCGGTATCCCTTGGAGGCAGAGAACTGCGAATCGTGCATTGATGACTGGGGAACGATTCACGGGATCACCGTCACAGACTATGCGGAATACCCTGGCCCTGACAGAGGTCCGGAGGTGTGTGCGCAGTGCGCTTACAATCAGCGCGTCCTTGAAGAGTACGAACGGCACACCAAGAACCAATTGGCGACTTACGATCGCTATCTGAGCCATATCCGGGCGTTGGACCTGGGGCGTGGGCGTCCCTACTATCAACAGCGCCACATTGCCACTCGCAACATGAAGGCCCTCGGGTCGGCACTATGGCGCGATGTCGTTGATCGGGCGTCTCTCTCGCTGACATCTCGTATTGTCGGGCCTCGAGCACGGCTACTTCTCACGGATCTTCTTCGGGTCCAGGTTCAGCATGCGGCTGTCGAGCGTATCGCCACTGAAAGGCCGCAGTTGCTTCCCATGCTCTCCGTCATTCATCCCCGCCATTGGCACCGCGACGATCTGTTTTCTCGTCGACTCTGGGTACGCCAGAGAGACGAGAAGACGATCGTGGATCGCAAGACGTTCTGTCCCAGCCGTCGGATAGGCAGCCTGAATGAGAAGCGGAGCTTCCGCTTTCTGAGCCGGTCGCCGGCATCAGTGGTCACGATGATCCTGAATGTCTGGCAGGACACGTTTTTCGGCTGGCACCGCAACGAGGCGGATGCGGTGTTGCAGTTTATTCAGGCAGTGACCCCGACACAGGATCATCGCCCCTATGCGAAGGTGCTTGGCGCCACGGCTGGGTTGAAAGTGGTGAAAGAGATCAAGGGGAACCGTTTTGGCCGAGACCGACTGACAACAGCACTGGCGATACCTGTTTTTGGTCGCCTGGCGAGAGCCTGGGTGGCGGATCGTCTGGAAACCTGGCGGACACGGGGGTATCGCGAACTCATGCGAACCCACCCCCAAGCGGAACAAGCACTGCGCAACGCGCTCGATTGGAGTGCCAGTACCGACCACCACTTACCCGACAACAACATGGATTGGAAAGCGATACAGCGTCACTCCGATGCGTGGCATGAAGCATTGCAACAACAGCACCGTGACCGAGCGCAGTACCGCGGTCAAGCGCTTGCCTGGACGTCCCCTCTTCAAGAGATACGGTCTGACACCTACGTGGCCGTCGCATTGACCTATAGCCAGTCCCTGCAGCAGGAAGCCCATGAAATGGGCCACTGCGTGGATTCCTATGACATTGAATGCTACGAGGGTAGTTACCTCGTGTTCTCGATCAAGCCTCTCGGCCCCGACGCTGACAAGAACGATCGGGCAACCCTCGGTGTGTATTACAGCCGCTGCGGTGCCCGATTCGATCAACTTGAAGGCCCCTGTCACCAATCCACTCCCAAGCCCATCCAGGACTTTGCTCAACACGTTGTTCAATCCCTCAACGACGCCATCCTGGAGGAGAAAGCCGCATGAGCAGTCATCATCCTCTGGAATCGCTATTACGTCCTGCTGTCGAGCTGAATACCGTTTGGGTCTGTCTCGGCTGTGCCGTGCTCTGTATCTATGCGCCCTGGTCACTAGCGTTGACGCCAAGTGTGGGGATGACCACCGCTGCCGGTTTCCTGACTTATGGTGCCTGGCGGTTTCGCCAGGCGTGGATCGTATTGCGCTATCGGCGCAACATGCGCCGACTGCCGCGTTTCGCCCTTCCGGCGAGGAAGGTGCCCGTCAGCCAGCGCAGCTTGTGGCTCGGCAAGGGGTTCATGTGGGACTCCCAACATACGCAGCGGTTACATGAGTCTGCGCAACCCGCAGCAAAGGTCTACGTACAGCCAAGCGTCTGGTTCAAGCGAGCACGGCGATTGGAGCAATCCCTGGAAGGCGGCGCGATAGGTAAGCACATCGCCTCCCTGCTGCGCTGGGACTCCCCCTTGAACCCTGTTCGTCCACTTCCTCCTGTCGGTGGCCGTCCGGCACTGCATGCAGTGGAGTGGAAAGAGCATGATGTCTGGATGCCGCTGGGCGAGCGCGTCGGACATACCCTCGTTGAGGGCACCACGCGGGTGGGCAAAACACGTCTGGCCGAGATCCTGATCACTCAGGATATCCATCGTGGTGACATCACCATCTGCTTCGACCCCAAAGGGGACGCGGATCTGTTGCTGAGGATGTATGCCGAGGCGCAGAAGGCGGGTCGAGGCGATGAGTTCTACATTTTCCACCTGGGTTGGCCTGACGTCTCTTGCCGCTATAACGCAGTGGGGCGCTTCTCGCGACTCTCTGAGGTACCGACTCGCGTGACGGGACAGCTATCCGGCGAGGGGGACAGTGCGGCGTTTCGTCAGTTTGCCTGGCGGTTCGTGAACATCGTCGCCCGGGCGCGCCATGCGTTGGGCGAGCGTCCCTCCTACAACCAGATTCTGGCGGATGTCGTGAACATCGATGCGCTCTTGATGCAGTACGTTCAGGAGACGCTGGAACAGCAGATGCAGGGCGCCAACCAGAAGATCACCGAGATCGAGGGCACGATCAACGAGAACAAGCTCCCCAATAACATGAAGGGGCGCCATAAACGGGTAGTCGCGATCGTCCAGTACCTGCAGCAACCGGAGGTCATCGAGACACTCACCGACCCCGTCCTGGATGGCTTGCTCAGTGCGGTGCGCTACGACAAGACCTACTTCGACAAGATCGTGGCGTCGCTGTTGCCGCTGCTCGAGAAGCTGACCAGTGGCAAGATCGCCGAGTTGTTGAGCCCGGACTACGACGACATCGAGGACGAGCGCCCGATAATCGATTGGCAGCAGATCATTCGCAAGAAGGGCATCGTCTATGTGGGCCTCGATGCGCTCTCCGACTTCGAAGTCGCACAGGCAGTCGGCAATTCCATGTTCGCCGACATCGTCAGCGTCGCCGGCCACATCTATAAATTCGGGTCCGATGATGGATTGCCAGGCAGTCGTTCTGGGAAGAAATTGCCGATCAACCTTCACTGCGATGAATTTAATGAGCTCATGGGGGATGAGTTTATACCTTTGGTCAACAAAGGGGGCGGCGCGGGGATTCAAGTGACCGCTTATACCCAGACGCTCTCTGACATCGAGGCGCGGATCGGGTCCACGGCGAAAGCAGGTCAGGTAGTCGGCAATTTCAATACATTGATCATGCTCCGTGTACGGGAAGAGCGTACGGCAAGGCAGCTCACCGATCAGTTACCCAAAGTCAATGTCTCCACCAGGCTGATGGTCTCCATGGCCAGCGACAATGCCGACGTGAACAGTGACCAGGACTTCTCGAGCTCAGCGGGCGATCGGATAGGCACCGAGTCCGTCGACATGCTGGTCCCCAATAACATTATTGGTCTTCCCAAGGGCCAGGCCTTCGCTTTGTTGGAGGGTGGCCAGCCTTGGAAAATCCGCATGCCAATGCCGCTACCAGACAAGACAGAAGATGTTCCGAAGGATGTGGCCGATATTGCCAAGCGGATGCGAGCCAAATACAGCACGGGCGATCAGTGGTGGGAAGCGGTGATGCCGCCGCCGATTCATATGGACTTCGAGCCCCCGGAGCAGGCGTCTCGACCCCAGGACCGTGATGTGCCCGAGGCACCTGTCGACAACAGCGGGGTGGCTGACCATGGCGAGCTCTGAAGCTCCGGCAAAGCGAGCGGAGAGTAAACGCTCGGGCGTTATTGCGACACTGCTCAAGTTGCCCTTCACCCTTCTCGTGATTGTTGCCATCTCGATCATCTGCTCGATCCTGATCGAATGGGTCGGCATCACCTTTGGGTGGTTCAGTCAGGCAGGCTCAGAACACGCACGTCAGACCATGATGGCCGAGATGGGGTACTTGGACAGTCAATTCACGCGATCGCTGCTGGTGTCCTCGCCGGTGGAGTTTGCGACCATGATCGTGAATACCTGCTACCAGTGGCTGTTCGTGAAAACCGGGATTGCCGCCTGGGCCGAGACAGGGAGCGGCTCCGAGGGCTGGATCGGTATCATCAAGACATATCTGCAGGCAGGCATGTATGTCACGCTCATGACCCTGACGCGGTGTGTGATCCTGATGTTGACCGCCCCCCTGTTCATTCTGGCTGGCCTGGTCGGTTTCACCGATGGCCTGGTCAGCCGCGATCTTCGACGGTTCGGTGCAGGCCGAGAGTCGGCCTTTGTTTACCATCACGCCAAGCGGATGGTGACACCGATATTCCTCACCGGTTGGCTGATCTATCTCTCTCTGCCGTTCTCGATCCATCCCAACCTGTTTCTGCTGCCGTGTGCGCTGCTGTTCGGCGCGATGATCACCATCGCCACTTCGAGCTTCAAGAAATACCTGTGAATGGGCGGGATCTGACAGCCCCGGCGCAAGGGAGCCGGGGTCGGAATGGTTCATTCAACAAGCTCGGGAGTGCCGCAGCGCTCATAGATGTGGACAACCGGGAGGTCCATTTCTTCATCGGCGGGAAGACGCGATACCACCTTATCCAGTATTTCGATGGCCTTCTCAGCCTGGTCTTCACGCACATGAATGGCGGGATAGACCAGGGCAGCAAGGGCATGGCTCAAACACTGGGGGCCGGTACCTGAATAGCCCCATGCAAAGCCGCCTTCATACTGGAAACGATCGTAGCGCGGTATGACCAGTTGCGCCGCGCTATCGTCGCAATGACGATACAGAACCACCGGTGCGCCCTCCACGAAGCGGAAGAGCAGCATTCCACTAACGCCATGCGCCGGATTGGCAATATCCGCCTGGGTCACATTCTTTACCTGGCTGAAATCAAAATCCTCAAGCCCCCGACGGTCACTCATACGATCACCCTTCCTGATGGAACATCCCGTGGAATGTCCTAGACCAGGGGCTAGCCGTCAAGTCGCTGGACAAGAATACCTGTCTGATCCGCTTAACGTTTCTGGCTGATCCCGCGAACACATCCCTCGACCATGGACTCATGTCGTCACCACCCACGGCAGGATTCCATTATGACGGAGCGGAAGCACTCTCCCATCTCTGGCCCGGACGCTACAGGCAAGGCGGCGCTTCTCCTGGGACTGCTGATGGCCAGTTCGATGTCACTGTCTGTTCAGGCGAGCGACATCGATGAAATTCAACGTCGCGATCTCGCCCTGATCCAGACCCAGATCGAGCAGATCAAGGTGGTCGTCGATCGCATCGATGCGCGACAGCAGAAAACCAGCCCCGAGAATACTCGCATCTATTTCGATACCCGCATGCTGCGATCGGATCTCAAGTCCATTACCTCCGGTATCGATGCCTACCTCGCCCCCGAACGCCTACTTCCGCGTCAGCCCATGCCGCTGAATGGCGACTACCTCGAAGATCGGGGGCAGTGATGGCGCTTTCAATGCAAGAAGCCTTCAAGGCTGGTGCAAGCGCCACCCCAGATGACCTCTACCTGTTGATCGCTGGTGTCGGTTGTGCCCTGGCGGTGATCTGGCTGGCGTGGCTCGGCGTCAGCAACTGGCGCGGTTGGGTGGGAGGCATGTTCAGCGAGCACGTCATGACCTGGAATTTCATCCGGGGCGTGATGGTGGTCGTGATTCTGTTCTGGCTGTTCTTGTAGCAGCGCAGCTGGAAGCCCTTTCCCGGGGCACCATTCCTCCTCGCGTGAGGAGGTTCATCAGCAAGAGACCCAAGGAGTAATGGAACCATGAACGTCATCACGTCACTTTACAGCCGAACCAAAGGCGTACTGCGAGGTGGGGTGGCTGCACTTGCCTCTCTACCCGCCATTGCGCTCGCGGCGTTGCCTCAACAGGAAAACATTACCGAAGGGGCAGACGGTAACCTTCTCGACACCTTCCGCAATGTGGGGTCGGAAGGCTTCAGTATCGCCTTCATCGTCGTGACAGCCTTCGCGATTCTCGCTTACATCGGTGCACTGATCTGGGCCTTCAACGAATCGAGAAAGAAAGGCGAGTGGGGCCTGTTCGGGATGGTGGCCGGTCTTGGGGTTGTCATGATCGTCGTCGTTATCTGGCTGGCCAATTACGGCGACCCGATCATGCAGAGCACTTAATCACGGAGGCGTCGGGCCATGACCATCGATTTCATTCCCTCTCGCTTGAACGCCACCCCCGTCGTCTTTCGCGGCATGACCGGAAAGGAGTTGGTGATCTGCACCTTTGCGGGGCTGATGGCGTTCATTCCTGTCGGGTTGATCGGCTGGGCAGTCGTGGGCATGGGGGCCATGGTCCCGACCTGCATGTTTGCAGGGGCTGGTCTCTTTCTGTGGTTTGGCGGCGCATTCATGCGTCGGCTACGCCGAGGGCGCCCTAGCTCCTGGGTGTATCGCAAGATCCAGTGGCAACTCACCAAAGCGGGGCTTCCCGTGCCGGGGGGTAATGAATTGATCCAGGAATCCATCCGTTGGCGCATCCGACGCGATCCCGTTCGGCGTCCAGTGACGAATTCGACGGGACGCCTCTCGCGCAGCAAGGGAGATAACTCATGAGTCGTAAACGTCATGCCTTGGCGGCCCGGGACGCTCATATCACCACGTTACGTGGCGTCATCGTGGTGATGGTCCTGGTGTGCGCGGGACTCTACTGGGGGTGGAAGACGTCACCGGATCGGCTGGATGTCCATGTTCCCCCGGATCTACGAACCGGCAGCACTCGCGAGTGGTGGAAAGTACCGGAGCCCAATATCTATACCTTCGCCGTCTATGTCTGGCAGACGATCAACCGCTGGCCGGTCAATGGCGAAGTCAACTACAGGCGCAACATTCAGGCGTACAGCACATTCCTGACGCCCGGCTGCCGTAACTACCTCGAAAACGAGTATGAGCAGCGCCGCGCCCGTGGCGAATTGAAGGGACGTGTTCGAGGAATCTATGAAATTCCCGGTCGAGGGTTCCAGGACGAGAGCCCTGATGGACCCGGTGGCGTGCAGGTGATCGATCGAGATCACTGGATTGCCACGCTCGATATGGGGGTCAGTGAATCCTACGCCGGCACGTCCGTTCGTGACGCTTTCGTTCGCTATCCCATCTACGTCAGCCGCGTGGACAACGATCCCGATTCGAATCCCTGGGGGCTGCAGATCGGTTCCGCTGACGGATGCTTTGCCGGGGTGCCCCAGCGACTCGGGTATGCCGACGACGACAGCGACGCCGACCAGCCAAGCGAGGTAGCTTCACCATGAGTAGACGCCTGTTATCCCGACTGAGCATTGCGAGCGCCGCTTTGGTGCTCGCCACCCAGGCACAGGCGGTGGAGATCCTTCACTGGGATCGCAAGCCTCTGCCGGTCGACCTCCCGGTTGGAACGGAACGTGTGATCGTGCTGGATCGCAATGTACGGGTGGGGCTCCCACCCGAGATTGCCGACTCGGAGACACTACGCGTTCAGAGTGCCGGTGGTGCCATCTATCTAAAGGCTGACAAGCCGTTCGATACCCAACGGGTTCGCCTTCAGGACGTCGAGACCAATGAAGTGGTCCTGTTTGATCTGACGGCCATGGAGACGGGAGCAAGCGACGAAGAGATTCAGGTGGTGTTTCCTGAAGACGATCATGTCGATTCAGAGACTGCCTCAAGCTCGGATTCCCAGGAGCAGGATGATGGATCGTCGTCATCGGCCAATACACCGGTTCCTGTGGTGCTGACACGCTATGCGGCGCAATCCTTATACGCCCCGACGCGGACCATTGAGCCGGTGCAAGGCGTCAATCGCGTGGCCATGCGACTGCCTGAAAGCCTGCCCTCGCTGTTGCCGGCTTTACCGGTATCCGCCACACCGGTTGCCGCCTGGAAACTCGACGGGTGGACCGTCACGGCAGTGAAGCTCTCCAATCGCGACCCATCTCGGGCGTTTGAGCTGGATCCACGTTGGCTGCAAGGCGATCTCTTCAGCGCCACCTTCATGCATCCCACGCTCGGCCGCCGAGGCTCGGTACGGGATACCACCACCGTCTTCATCGTCACGGATGGGGTGTCGTTGGCTCAGGCGGTGCCACTTTCGGCCTCCGTGGCCGAGGATCACTCAGTCCACGCAGATGCGGGAGGTGACTCATGAAGCTCAAGGGCAACGGCCTGGTCAGGATTCTGGTGCCGTCATTTCTCGCCCTGGTCGCTGTGATTGTCATTCTCTGGTCGGGATCCGATTCCAGCCAGCAATCAGGGTCAAGTGGTGAAGAAAGCGATCCATCGCTGACGCTGAGTGAAGATGAGCTCAAGGCGCTGGGGATCGAGGGAGACACGCCACAGGATACGGTCGCCACCCTGGTCGGTCAGACGCGAGCCATGCGGGAGGAAATGAATCGAGTGCTCGAGACCAACCAGCGGCTCCGGGAACAAAATGCCGACATGCTCGAGGATCGACGTGACGTTCAGAGCCAGATTCGTAGTGCCCTGCATCAACAGGAGCAGGAATTCGATCAGGAGCGCCGGGCGTCACAGCGTGAGAACCAGAGCCTGCTTCAGAGTCTGCAAAGCGAGATTAGCAATCTGAAGGACGGTTTCTCGGGGGAAGGCAACAATGAGGACGTGCCGATTGGTCTGGGGCTTGAAGGCGGCGGTGCTGGTGGCACCGGCAGTAATCTGGCCTGGGTCGAACCCATGGATCAACGCGTTGAGGAAGGCCCCGGTCGTCGTGGTCAGGAAGGACCGACATTCCCGACATCGTTCCAATCCGCGGCAAGTGATGTCGGTGAGGCTGCCTCGAGAGCGGGGAGTGCGGTCAAGGCGAGTGCCACGGGACAGCCCGATGAAGCCACCGTCGAACCCGTCTACACCATCCCCGAGAACTCCACTTTGATGGGATCTCTGTCCATGACGGCGCTCCTGGGCCGGGTCCCGGTCGATGGCACCGTAAACGATCCCTATCCATTCAAAGTGATGGTGGGTAAGGACAACCTCACCGCGAACGGTATCGAGCTCCCCGAGGTGCAAGCTGCAGTGGTCAGTGGGACAGCGACGGGGGATTGGACCCTCTCCTGCGTGCGCGGAAACATCTCGTCGATGACGTTTGTGTTCGAGGACGGCACGGTTCGAACCGTGCCGTCGCCGGAAGACGTCAATCAGGGGCGTGGAAATAGCAACGATCGCAATCAAAACCAGACGATCGGAGGTGGTGACTCCATCGGCTGGCTGAGTGACCGGAACGGGATTCCCTGCATCAGTGGCATGCGTCGCAGCAACGCCAAGGAATACCTGAGTACGCAAAGCCTGCTCACTGCTGCCGGGGCCGGTGCGGCGACGATGTTGTCTGATGACGATTCGACCTCAATCACGTCCATCGGCCCCGATGGCAGCATTTCCCAGGCCATGACAGGCAACCAGGCCATGGGGCAGATCCTCTCTCAAGGGGTGAATGACATGTCCCAGTGGGTCAACAGGCTGTATGGCGAAGCATTTGCCGCCGTTTATGTCCCCCCCGGCCAGGACGTGGCCATTCACATCAACAAGCAGATCCCGATCGATTACGAGACCGAAGGGAGGAAGGTGCGCTATGACTCATCAAGGGCAACCACACACGGGCTCGACTGATCGCAGGGCCTTCCCACGAGCCACTCTGTTCACTCTGGCCCTGGTGGGATTGGGGCTGCTTTCCGGCTGTGCGACGTCCAAGGACGAGCTGATGCCTACCAACGGGATGACCATGCAGGAGCTCTGGAAAGAGGGCTCCCGGCAGAGTGCGAGTGGCAGCGCTGGGAAACAGGCCGTGCTGGAAGCCCGGGGGGCGTTGCGTCGTCCGATCGGGGATGGCGAGGTGACCGCTGAACAGACGCGCTATACCCGTGACGCGGCCAATGAGATCTACAGTCAATTCTCACGCCTGCCGAACCCAGACCTGGTGATGTATATCTATCCCCACCTGGCCGGTGGGGAGTCGGTGCCGGTACCGGGTTACTCCACCATCTTCCCGCTACACACAAAGCACCAGTACGCCATGCCGGGTGAGGGAGCTCGTCCGGTGGGGAGGACGCGCTGATGTCATTCAATGACCTGATGAATCGCTGGTTCGGTGGTGCCGAACAGCAGGCTGATCCCATCGATGCCTCCGAGATGAATGGCAATGGCGAGCGGCCATTGGCGGTCCCAAGGGGGAAGTCGATCACAGAGCAGGACGTTGATCGGCTCTACAAACGGGCGCCGTCCTTCGCCAACTATCTGCCCTTTATCGAGTATCTGACCGATTCAAAATGCTTCCTGATGGATGATTGTCGCTCGGTCGGCATCGTGGCCGAGATCATGCCGCTCGCGACCGAGGGGCGGTCGGAGGAATGGCTCAGGGATAAGCGTGACCTGATCGAAGGGGCATTTCAGGATGCTCTGCCACAGCACGACAACTCACCCTGGGTCGCCCAAATCTACGCCCAGGATGAAGTCGACTTCCGCGACATCATGGATCGGCTGAAAGCCTATATTGATTGCCCGGATCCCGAATCAACGGAGAAATCCAGTGGCTTGCTCGAGACCACCTATACCCAGGAGTGGTTGAGTCAGTTTGAGCGGCATCTGAAATCCATCTCTCAGGAGGGTGGCGTGTTCCACGACGACGTGGTGACGCAGACCTCCTGGAAGGGACAAACGCGCCGCACGCGCCTGGTGCTCTACCGCCGCCTGAACAAATCCACAGGATCAGGGCGTGGCAACCCGATGACGCCGGAAGAAGATGCCAATATGGTCTACGACCGCCTGGCGTCGGCGCTTGAAGGGGCAGGCCTCACCCTACGACGTTATGATGGGCGTGACTTCCATCGCTGGATGGTAGCCTGGTTCAATCCTCGCCCGTCTATGTTCCCCGACGATCCCCAGGCCTTTCTTGACCTGGTCGACTATCCCGGCGACGACAACCTGCCCTACGACTATGACCTGGGGGGCGATGTCCTTTTCAACATCCCGACGTCTGATGTCGACAAGGGCCTCTGGTATTTCGATGGCCTGCCACATCGGTGTCTGGTGGTGGATGAACTGCGCAAGAAGCCGGAGATCGGACACATCACCGGTGAGGTCAAGCGGCAAGGCAGCAAGTCCAAGGTCTCCAATGCGCTGATGGATGTGCTACCCGAGGGTACCGTCATGGTATTGACGGTGGTGGCGTCGCCCCAGGAACCCCTCGAGGATCATGTCAACCGGCTCAGCAATAAGGCGCATGGCGATAGCGTGCTGGCAGTCAGCGTGCGTAATGACTGCAAGAAAGCCAAGGAATACATGGCGGAGCGCCATTTCCTGTACCAGTCCTCCCTGGTGTTTTACTTGCGTGGTGACAATGAGGAGGACCTGCGATTAAAGACCCAGGCGTTGAGCACCAAGCTGTATCAGTCCAGCCTGAAGCCGGTTGAGCCCGAGGATGAGATCGCCTCCCTCAACACGTACCTTCGCTGGCTCCCGATGGCTTTCGATCCCGACAAGGATGCCCGTAACCGCTGGTATACCGCCTACAACTACGTTCAGCACATTGCGAACCTGAGCCCCTTCTTCGGTCGAGCTCGTGGTACGGGACGCCCGGGTATCACAAATTTCAATCGTGGCGGCGAAACGCTTTCGTTTGATCCCTTCCATCTGGCCGATCGCGAGAAGAATGCGCATGCCTTCATCAGTGGCCCGACAGGGGCAGGAAAATCGGCCTCACTGACGGCCATCTGCGCTCAGCTGATGGCCGTGCGCCGGCCGCGTTTGTTCATCCTGGAAGTGGGCAACAGCTTTGGCTTGCTCGCCGACTATTTCGAACGTAACGGCTTGAGCGTCAACAAGGTCAAGCTGTCACCCGGCTCAGGCGTCTCCCTGGCCCCCTTTCTGGAAGCACACCGGCTACTCGAGGACGAGCGTGCACGCAAGCAGGCCGACGAAGATGCCAAGGCACGTGCCCAGGGTGAGATAGACGATGATGCGTTGCCAGCGCCGATCGAGGATGAGGAGGAAGAGCTCGATGAAGACAAGCGGGATCTTCTCGGTGAGATGGAAATCACCGCACGTCTGATGATTACCGGTGGGGAGGAAGAAGAGGAACGTCGCTTTCGTCGTGCCGATCGGCGAATTGTGCGCGACGCCATCATGCGCGCTGCACGGGTGACGTTTGAAGAAGGACGCCCCTGCAAGACCGAAGATGTTCGCGATGCCTTCTTCGAGATCTCACGCGACCCTGGTTTCCATGAAGACACCCAGCGCCGCATCGAAGAGATGGGCATGAACATTGGCCTGTACTGTGATGGCTTCGATGGTGAGGTATTCAACTCAACCGGTGATCCCTGGCCTGAGTGCGATGTAACCCTGGTGGACCTAGCCACCTACGCCCGTGAGGGTTACGGGGGGCAATTAGCGCTGTCCGTCATCTCGATCACCAACATGATCACCAACCTGGCAGAGCGGACGCAGTATGACGGTCGCCACATCGTCCAGATCATCGACGAGAGCCACGTTGTCACCGTCAATCCCCTGCTGTCACCGTTTTTCGTCAAGGTGGGCAAGATGGGGCGTAAGCTCTTTTATTGGCTGTGGTTCGCCACTCAGAACGTCGAAGATTTCCCTGACGCGGCCGAGAAGCTGCTCAACATGATCGAATTCTGGATCTGCCTGGTGATGCCACCGGATGAGGTTCAGAAGATCAAGCGTTTCAAGTCACTGACACCGGCCCAGGAAGAGCTCCTCCTCTCGGCATCGAAGATCTCCAAGAAATACACCGAGGGCGTCGTACTGGCCTCTACGGTTGAGGCGCTGTTTCGGGTGGTCCAGCCGAGTCTCTACCTGGCGTTGTCCGGGACCGAAGGGGACGAGAAGAAGGCTCGGCGCAACGTCATGCTGGAAAAGCGTTGCTCCGAGTTGGATGCCGCCATCACCTTGGCCAAGGAGATGGATGCGAAACGTGGCTTTATCGAGGAGGACGCTTCCGGCGTCGATCGGGATCGGGCAGAGGTCTCGGCATGAGTGAAACAGTCGCCCCGTCAGGTGCGGTCACTCTCGGGACGATCGCGATCTTGGGGCCTCTGGTGCTGGCTACTCTCTATGTCCTGGTGTTGCTGGTGTTTTGGCGGCGGGGAAAGGGAACGTTGCCCTATGAAAGACAGCCCGCCCTCAACTCACCTACCGAGCAGGCGTTCTATGGCGCCGTTTCGCTGGCCGTCGGATCCAGCGCGATGATCGCCTGCAAGGTACGTATCGCCGATGTACTCCACGTGCGTTTCCGCCAACACCACTCTCGCGACCAGCGCTGGTGGCGCTACTTCCGCTTGATCAGCTCCAAGCACGTCGATCTGGTGCTGTGTGAGCCTCGCGGCGGACGAATTCTCATCGCGATCGAGCTCGACGATCGCAGTCACCGTCGTGGCGACAGGAAGCGTCGCGATCGGTTCGTGGATCGGGCTTTTGCCTCAGCAGGCATCCCGCTGCTGCGCTTTCCCGCCCGTGGACGCTACAACGTCCAAGAGATCCGCGCTCAACTTGCTCCCCATCTCACGCCCCCGGAAGAAGGATCGGTGGTATGTCAGAAATCCAAGTCTTCGACACCGTGAACGCCGATGCGCGCGAACGCACACTTCATTTGCTGCCGGTCCTGCAGGCAGACCCTTTTGACAAGTTAACGGCTGAGGACATCACCCTGAACGTCTCAACTAGCTGGATGAAAGAACCTGTCAGCCCTGATGGGGGCTGGGTCATCCATCAACCCTATCCCAATGGGCTCTATTTCGTGGGGGGATCCTCTGAATGCCAGCTGGGGGAGTTCATCACGCTCCCCGCGGATCTCACTGCGGGAGAAGTCGTATTTCAATGGTCTGTGGCTGTCGAGAACCTGCCGCCCGGCCGCTTTCAGATCGAACACCGTATCGAGCTGACCTTTGAAGAAGGAGACGGACGTACCTACTCCATGGACGTGGCCAACTGGTGGGCACAGAGCGAGTTTGCTGGCGAAGGGCACACTACACCCGAAATTGGCCGCAACCGCTTTTCTCGATTGCAACATCAGGGAATCTCGCCATCACGACGGGCGCACGTTCATGAGTCGATACGCGAGGGGTGTCGCTATCTCGACATCCAGGAGTCCTTGTCTCTCCCTGCTATCACGCTGGGTGATTGCTGGACCATTCAAACCTATGGGGGCGAGTCCGCTCTCTCATGCCTGGAGGCGCTGCGATGAAACGTCAACTGACCGGTCTGATCCTTGGTGCGGCCGTCGTGACCATGACGGCCTCGACAATGGTCTTGGCTGCATCAGGGCAGGATGTGCCGGAGGCACTGGAGGATCTCACCATCAATGGCCAGGCCATTACTCCTGAGTCAATTCATCGTGTCGACCTCGAAGGGCCAATATACGAGGTGCGGCTACGCAATGGAGACACCTTCTACAGCGACGCTCAGGGGCGTCACATGGTCGTGGGGACTCTCTACGACAACGCGCCAAAGGGGCTCATCAACGTCACCGAGCAGCACAACCGTCAAGAACGGCTGGAGCAGCTGCAGGATGTGCCTGAGGAACATCTGGTGACTTACCCCGCTCAGGGAGATGACCTTGGCGAGATCACGGTCTTCACGGACACAACCTGTCCCTATTGCCAGAAACTGCATCAGCAGATCGATCAACTGACGGCTGCCGGTATCACGGTCCACTACGTACCGTTCCCACGTGCCGGCAGCCAGTCCCCAGCCGCACGTCAACTGGCACAGATCTTGTGCTCGAAATACCCGCAAGAAGCGATGACGGCCGTATTCGAGGGCCGCCCTCTCCCTATGGAGATGGAACCGGTTGAAAGCTGCCAGTCCGCTGTGAAAGACGGATTTCAACTGGGGCAGCAATTTGGCGTGACGGGGACTCCGACGATCGTCTTGCCATCGGGGGAGATGGGGGAAGGGTACCGGCCTGTTGATCAAATGGTGCAGGCCATTGGCCGTACGTCAGGAAATCACTGAGACAATCGAAGAGGAGTACGGTCATGAACATTATTGTGATGACAGGCGAAACCGGTATCGGGAAATCTCGAGTGGTCGAGGCATTGGGCGTGGGCCGCCGCGTGATGCTGATCGATCCGCTTGTGCAGTGGTCGGTGCCAACAGCTCCTGCCGAAACGGTACCGGGAGATGGTCACCAACAGTGGTCAGCGCCTACAGGTCCCGCCGACCTGGTGGTCTTTGATCATCTCTCCTTCTTGCCGGATGCCGAGGATCAGGTGCGACAGGCCACGGCATGGTGCGAGGCGCACCAGGTCAATCTGCTCCTAGTTGTGCAGTTCCAGGAAGATCTCGAGTCGCTGGGAATCTCGAGCCTGCGTGATGCACAGGCCACCGTGTCGCTGTCACGCCCTCCACAGACGGACACGCTCAACGTCAGTATCCGATACCAAGAAGAAACGTAACTATTCAGGTCACGCTGCCTGATCCAGGCCGTCCCGACGCATGAATTCGGGCACTTCACCGGCAAACAACTGTTCCAGTGCGGTGTGCGCTGCCAGGCCCTGCTTGACCGCCGTCGAGAGGAAGCTGCGCATCCGGCAGAAGATCTCGGCACCTTCCCAGGAGCGGAAACAGCCTGAAATCTTCTGCTGGACCTTGGTCATCCGCAGGTCACGCTCCCCTTGGTTATTGGTGAAGGGCGCGGCGGGGTCGTCGAGGAAACGCAGCACGTCGTCCTCGTACGCCTGGAGACGTTCGAGCAGGTTACGTGCCTTGGTACGTTTGGCACGACCGCGCTTTCCCGGTGGTGGTGGGATCGGTGGCGGACACTCGGTCTCACCCTCTGTCAGGCACTGCCGATAGCGGACTCGCCAGCGTTGCGCCTCTTCGGGCGAGAGCGTGCCACCGGCAGCGTCAACGGCCTGATGCATCTCCAGCAGCAGATCATGCAGCGCCTTGGCCCACTTTTGGTGGTCATTTTCCCAGGCCGCAGTCAATTCACGCAGGTGATGGGCGTTGCAAAGTGCGTGGCGGCAATCCGCGTAGCGGTAGTAAGGCTTCCAGTGATCATGCACCAGCACCCCCTGGACATAGGGCAGGATGCCGATGGCATCCATGGCCTCCTGACCTCGCTTGGCGTGAGGCGCCAAGTAGGTCAGGGCGTCATTCGAGGCGCTGTGCAGCCAGTAGCGCTTGCCGCCGACCTGCATCCCGGTCTCGTCGGCATGCACGGTCGCGGCTTGCCTCAGCGCCGGGATCGCCCACTCGGCAAACGCCTCGGCGCGCTGATAGGCCTCTTGATTGAAGGCGAACAGCGTGCCGGTGCTCAGCGATAGATCGCACTGTGAGGCCAGCAGCGCCTGGATGCGGGCATAGGGCAGCAACTGATACTGCGAGAGATAGACGACATGCGCCTTGAGACGTGGGCCATACTGGATCGGGCGGGTCACGCCGTCGGGAAACGGCGCCACATGGCGCCGCCCGAGATCGTCCTCCAGCACCTCGGCGCGATACTCGGTGACGACGGCCTGGATCACGATGTCTTGCACCTGGCGCGTTTCGATGCCGACCGAGCGATAGGTGCGCCCTTTGGGCAAGGTGCGGCGATCGACGCGCAACGACACGATCTCGTCGGGATCGGTGACCGGCGCCAGCGTCTTGCCTTCGTGACCCGGTTGCCCGCCAGGGCGACGCTCGCCCTTGGCCCGGGAACGGCGTTGGCGGTTGGGGTCTTGTGACGGCGGCTTGCTGCTGTTGCGGCTGCTGGTGGCCAGTCGGTCGGCCATCAGCTTGACCAGCAGCATCAGCACGTCGATGGCAGCACGCAAGGAAGGCGAGACCGTGTGGTCTTCCTTGAGCTGCTGCCGGACCCGTTCCAGGGCCTCGTCGACGTTGATATCGCTGATGGTCATGTCACCGCATAGACGTGCCGAAGGATCAGGCACACTATGCCAAAAAAATCAGGTGGTTGGCGACATGCCATCCGCAGCCACCTGAATAGTTACGAAGAAACAACAGTCTGGAATGCCACCTTCGATACCTATCTAAATGTCGCGGATAGCACAGCGTTCAAGCGACTCCTCAAGACCACCACGAACCGGAGAAGCAGGAAGGCCTCTTGAAGGCTCCACCCCGCCTGGGCAACGGGGTGATCTGATGCCAATGGGCAATACGGCGCCTCTTGCTGATTGGCATTTTGTACCTGAGAGGCGTCTCAGGCCGCTAACGGTGGAGCGCCATCCAGATTGGCAACGCTAGCGGCCTGAGCGCCGCTCTCAGTGTAATCACTCATCAGCACATCAATCCAATGGCTTCCTCGTGCCAATGGCTCCGCAGCAAAAACGTACAGCCTTCCATTTAACATTCTTCGATGCCCTTACTGCCAAGGCTGCTCACCATGGCCACATGCCCACCTTTCCAGGAGGCCACTGTGGCACGACATCCGACACGCTGGTTGATTCCCCTGCTCTCAATACTCGCCCTGCCAGCATGGGCTGGCGTCGAAGTGTTCACCGTCGCCGGCGAGCCCATCGTCAACGCGCCGGAGTCTGCAGCCGTGGTTGAACTGGATGCCCCGGCCAGACTCGACGCGCAGATTTCGCGAGATCTGCCGGCAGATCCCGATCGCGCGAAACAGATTCTACGGTCGCGCATGAGCGGCCCAGACTGGCAGGCCACGCTGGACCGCTATGGCGAGACATATACAGGCGTAGCGCGTGCCTGGATGCTCGGTATCGAGAAAGTTCCCGCTGTCGTTCTCGATGGTCGCTATGTCGTGTATGGCGAGGCTGACGTCCAAGTCGCCCTCGAGGAGATTGCACGGTACACCCGAGACGAGGATGACACCCCATGAAGCGGACGCTCTCCACTCTGCCGATGGCAATAGCCTGCGCCCTGGTCATCAGCATGGCCAGCTTGACGTCGGCACCTCAAGCACGCGCCCTCACCACCCCCGAGATCGTCGAGTCGTCGTTGAGTACGCAGTGTCTCGATTACCAGGTCATTGGTTTCTGTGCCTGGCTTTATTGCACAGCCTTCGGCTGTACCGTACGCACATCCATGCGCGTGAAGCATTACATCCCCGAGCTGGTGGTGTCGTCCTACGAGAACACTGGTGATAATCCCTGGAGCGAGGTGGCGATGCTTTCCCCGCCAACAGGGAATGCCACAGGCGGTGGTCGCGCGACAGAGGAAGCCGATAGCCGCCATTCCAACACCAGGTTCAAGAATACCGATGCGATTGGCCACCCCGGGGGCGCGGTCTTCTACCGGATGCTCAGTTCCTTCGGGTACTCCTGCGATAGTGAGGCACTGCCCTATACCCCCTATTTTCTATCGACACTGGATGCGCTGGCCTGGCGCTCGTCCCTGCCCGAGATGGCGTATCCCGAGGCCCTGACACCCGGCATGCGTGAGATGGGCTCTGTGGGGGATCTGTGGAGCCCAATTTATCCGCGCAGCGGTTTCGTCTCTCAACCCCATGACTACAAGGCGGCGGCCACTACGGCTCAGCGTGCAGCGGACGTCGTGACTCGAAATGGACAACCTCACGTCTACATGCCACTGGCCCCAACTGACAACCCAAACGCTGGTAAGTGGGCACCTGACCCGGTCAAGGAAGGGGATCCAGACACGCACAAGTGGCAGCGCCTGGAACCCAACATGAGCATGTCCTGCTCGATTTTCCCGGATGGGGGAGAACGCCATCAACTCCAGGATCCCGGCAACTACGCCTGGGCGCTGTGGCGACCCTATCGGTGTTGTGCCGTCCGGGGGCAAGAACTGCTGTATTTCACCGGAGAGTAAGCATGAATCGACACATCCTGCAGAGCCTGACGCTCTCGGTGGCACTGGTCACCCCACTACTCGCTCAGGCGCAATCAGCGGACAGGCTCTATTACGACATTGGGGGCGCTGCCCCCTTCGGTGCGTCTGCCGGGTTGGGACATGGCCCGAGGATGAGTGGAATGGGGGTTCGTTGGAACGTTGATGCCACCTGCGGCAATTTTGATATCGGCGCGACCGTGAGCAATCAGCTCAACGGACTGACGGATGGCTTTCAGAACATGATGGGGGATGTTGTACAGAATGCCACCGGCGCTGTGGCCAGTCTGCCGGCGATGATTATCCAGCGATCCAATCCCGCGCTCTATGATCTCCTGACCAATGGTGTCCTGCAGGGACGAATGGACTTCGACAAGTCTAAGCTCTCTTGCCAACGCATGTCCGAAGCCCTGGCCGACGCCACGATCGGGGGGCAAATGCAGCAGAGTGCCATGGCGGAAAACTGGCAGGACATCGCGAGCTCGAACCCCGATGCTGTGGCAGCTCAGGAAGAAGCCGAAGCCGAGGCCGGCAACGCGGGGCGCACCTGGGTGGGCGGTCAGAAGCGTGGTGGCAGCGGCCAGGCGCCCATGCGCGTGGTCGAGGACACAGCGAAAGCAGGCTACAACCTCCTCCATGGCCGTACCGACACAACATCGAATGCGTCAGTTTCGGGTGGTGGTGGAGGCTGGGGATCCGTCGCCACCTCCAATGGTGACTGGGTTGGTGGTGGCGGTATTGCCGGTGGCAGCGGTAGCGGTGGTTCCGGGAGTGGCAGCGACTGTAAGGGCGGTATGTGCACCATATGGGGATCTCCCGAGGAAGCCGCCGAATGGACCAAGAAAATCGTCGGCGATACCGAGCTGCGGTCCTGCGATGGATGCGAGAAATCCGAGAGTGTTGCCGGTACCGGTTTGATCCGGGAGCTCGAAGACGAACAGCAGTCCATTCACCAGAACCTGGTTGAGATGCTGAACGGAAGCAAAATCACCCAGGACAAGCTGAATGATGTCTCTGCAGGCAATGGCCTGGCCGTGTCTCGTGGCGTGATCGAGGCGATGCGCACCGATCCCCAAGGCCCCCTTCTCGCCCAGCGCCTGGCCAGTGAGATGGCCCTGGCCAGGACCCTGACCAAGGCGATGTGGGCGCGAAGAGCGTTGATTGCGGGCACAAGTGACCCGGGTATCGAGAATAATCCCGAAGGGATGACGGCCCTGGATCGCAAGCTCGAGGCCTTCAACCGGGATATCGAGCTACTGCAGAGCGAGATGGAAATTCGCAAGTCTCTTGCCAGCAGTGCTGCAACGTCAGCGCTCCAACGGGCGGCCAATCGAGCCAGGGACTCTATGCAGAACGAAACGAACATCCCGCGTAGTGAGCTGGATGGCCGTGGTGCGCCGATCGAAGGTCAATAAGGAGCCCCCCAATGGTTCGGATTTTCAAACGTCACCCATTGCTACTGGGGCTCTTGGGCCTGATCGCCGCATTTTGGGTTGGTGCCCTCATCGTTTTCATCGGGATGCGCCTGTATGGCGGCATCACGGACTTCCAGGTCGCTCTGGGTGAAAACCGTCATTGGCTGATGGTCTGGCGTGTCCTCTTTTATGGGGGGATCGCTTTGGCTTGGTTCCGGCTCTGGCGACCGAAGATCCTACGGAGCATTGAGCAGGACAAGGATGGCGGTCGGCAAGGCCGTGTCCTACTGCACAAGCTCGAACGCATGATTCTGATCGTTGTGGTTCTGATCGAGGGCTACAACCTGTTCATCTGGTGGGGAGGAGCCTGACATGGCGACGTTCGCAGTCAATGACTACATGGAAGGCACTATGCTCACCCTGGGCTGGGTCGTTAACAATGGCATCTGGGATGCCATGACCGCGACCGGGATCGCCGTTGTTCCCTTCATCGCATTGGTCGCGGGCGAGTGGTTCAAAGCGCGACAGGAAGGCGATGACGAGGGGAACAAGGGGGTACTGTCTCTCAACCGCATCGAGTCGCGGCTCTATGTGATGATTATTGTAGTAGCGTTTACCTGCGTGCCCGTTTTCACGTTCAACGTGAACCCGGTGAACGTCAACAAAGACCACGCAGAGCAATGCGGGACGGTCATGCTATCCAGTGGCCAATGGGGAGAATCGACAATGACGTCGATTGACGGGCAGCAGGCCCGTTTGCCCATGTGGTGGGCACTGACGCACTCGATCTCCAAGGGCTTGACCAACGTGGCCGTCTCGAAGATCCCCTGTTCGACTGACTATCAGTCTATCCGTACAGCACTCGACCTCTCATCGATCTCCGACCAGGGACTGAAGCGTGAGATCGGGGAGTTCCAGCTGGCGTGCTTTGGACCGGCCATGAACAAGCTGTTACAGAGTGGCACCACCCTCGAGGAGGCCAAGGGAATGGATGTTGACTGGATTGGGTCGAAACACTTCCTTGAGACATCAGGTTTCTATGACAGCTTTTATGCCAAACGCCCTATCCCGGGATTCCCCTATAATGCAGATCGGGACGAGGCACGGCCCAGCACAGGCCCGGGGCAGCCGGGGTATCCCTCTTGTCGCGAATGGTGGAGTGATAGCTCGGCAGGGTTGGCAGCACGTCTTCAGGATCAGGTCAGCGGTTGGGATCGGATAACAACAGCTCTGCTTCATGATGCCAAGGCTGCCATCAGCAAGGAGGCCGCTGCAGAGCACATGATTCGTCGCATGGTGAGCCCCCGATCAGGGGCAGCCAACGGTAACACCAGCCAGGCCTCCATGGGGTATCGGAGCCTCGATGGTGGTGTTGATGATGCGGTGGTTGCCGTGGCGGGGATGGCAGGTAACGCCATGGCCACAGTGCCGTTTCGTGCCGGTATGGATAGCCTCAAGCAGTCATTGCCGATGATTCAGGGCGTGTTACTGATGGCGATCGTCATCTGCCTACCGTTTGTCATGGTCGCTTCGAGCTACTCCGTCAAGGTCGTGGGGATGGCCATGTTCGCCTTGTTCGGTCTGTACTTCCTGACCTTCTGGTGGGAATTGGCACGCTGGCTGGACTCAAACCTAGTTAACCTGATGTACAACAGCGCAGCAGCGAAGCTGAACTGGCTGGCCGGGGTAGAGAATGCGAACGACAAGATGGTACTTCAGTTCGTGAACGGCATGATGTTCCTGATTTTGCCAGGTGTCTGGATGTCTGCATTGGGGTGGTCTGGGTTCAAAGCGGGCGGGGCTGTCGATGGGATTGGCCAAGGTGCCAAGCCTACCCAGCAAGCCGGTTCAAAAGCAGCGGACAAGGCTCAAAACAAAGCTACTGGTTAGAAATGGAAGAGGCCGCTGATGCGGCCTCAGACTGCTGACGAACCCACCGATTTCGGTGGGTTCGTTGTTTTCAGGATGGCACTACCCACACCGTCGCCATGCAATCGGCATAACGCGCTGTTGCGATGTCAGCCGAGAGAACACGCCCTGAGGGCTCTGATACGCCTTCAGGTAGCTCAAAATCGCGCTAAAAAGCCGGCGCCATCGCGCCAGCGCTATCTTCTTGAGGTTTTGGCACGCGGCGGCTAGCAGACACTGCTCTCTCACCCGCTTTAGCCCACGCATTCGCGCATAGCGATGCCCATGTAGCTGTTTGGCATCGGCGAAGCTGCGCTCCACCGTTTCTTTCCTGCGTTTGTAGAGCTTCTTGCCCGGCTCCGTCAGCCGTCGGGCATCCACCCGATCCTTGTCGTCCTGCCACACATGTCGCGTGACGGTTTTGATCTGTTTAGCGTTACGGGTACAGGATGCGAGTCGAGGGCAGTCCCGGCAGATTATGGGGTCGCTGCGATAATGGCGGTAGCCGTTGCGATCGGTCGTGGCGTAGGTCAGGGAGTGGCCTTCCGGGCACTGATACGTGTTGCTCTGCGTTTCATAAGTGAACAGTCGCTTCGGCAGATAACCCTTGAGTTTGCTGGGTCGGCGATAGCCGATGACGCCGTAGAGACTGCGCGCTTCCAGCCCGTGGCAGATGGCGGCCGTGAAGTAGCCAGCATCGAGGCCGACACCGATGGGGTTGAGTCCGAAGCGCTGGCACTGATGATCGAGTCTTGCCAGATAGGGAACACTGTCATGCACGCTCGCCGGCGTCACATGGGTATCGGTGATGATGGCGCATTTGCCGTCAACGGTGCGGTGATCCAGGTAGAAGAAGCCGGTAGGCTTGCCGTCGCGCACCATGTAGCCGCTATCGGGATCGGTGAGGCTGATCTTCTTCTCGGTCGTCGCCGGTGCCTTGGCACGCGGCGTCAGGGCTTTTTTCCCTGCTGAGCGCGATCCTCCTCGACCGCCACATCCAGCGCTTCCCAATAATCTTGCGTGCTCGTTTCGACTTCGCGTCGCTCGAGGCGATGCTTGTTGGCGTTGGCCTTGAGATGGGTGCTGTCGGTGTACAGTACCTCGCCGCCGACCAGTCCCTGCGCGATGGCCTGCTCGACCACGGTGTCGAAGATCTCCTGATGGATCGTACTGTCGGAGAACCGGCGGCGCCGGTTCTGACTGATCGTCGAGGCGTCGGGTATCTTGTCGGTCAGTCGCAGCCCCAGAAACCAGCGATAGGCGACGTTGACCTGGATCTCGCGCATCAGTTGGCGTTCGCTGCGAACGCCGAACAGATAGCCGATGAACAGCGCCTTGAACAGCAGTACCGGATCGAGTGCGGGCCGGCCGTTATCGGCGCAGTAGAGATGACGCACCCTGTCGCGAATGAAGGTGAAGTCGAGCGCGGCATCGATCTGGCGCAGGAGGTGGTTGTGGGGAACCAGCTCCTCGAGCGTGACCATCTCGAGTTCATGTTGTTGTGGGGAAGGATCTTTGAGCATGTCGGCAGCTGCAGCGAAAACGGGTCTGCCAATAACAACAAAGCTCCGGCGAAGACGCCAGAGCTTTGTCAGCAGTCTGAGGCCGCTGATGCGGCCTCTTTTAATCGTCTATTTCATTGCCGAACGAATCGTAATAATGGCCGAACGTAGTGCTTGTACGACCGTCATTGAGATTTGCTTCAGGTGGTGCGAAAGTCGGCCTATCTTCTTCTGTTGAAGATCTCATGAAACCAGATATACCTTTGCCAGCCTCAGCCGACGCTTGGCCAAAGGTCCGAACCAGCCCTTGAGACTCACCGTTCCCGAACAGCAGCGCAGACGTGAACGCTGCAGAGCCTTTGAGCACCTTGCGGGCAGTGTAGGGACGATGGGAGGCGGTGCCCTCTCCAGGTCGCTCGGACGCAGCTTGCGCATTCTGGTCACGGCGATGACCGAACAGCTCTGTTGCGTTGTCGTTCCACAGGAGCTTTTTGAGGCCCATGGGGCACCTCCAGAATACGGGTACAGTCAGTCCGAGAGTAGCTTGCAAGCCAGATCAGTGCAATTCGATCATGGGTCAGTGCTGTAGCTCTTCCCGCAACTTACGGACCTGCTCGATGTCCAGCCCAGACAGCTCAGAGATCATCTGGTCATCCATGGCGGTTCGCTCGAGCATTTTCTGAGCCACCTGACGAGCGTGATTCTCTTCGCCTACCTGCTTCCACTGCTCGGGCCACTGCTTTGCACGTTCAGCCAACATGTTGTGCACCTCGTTCAAGTCGTTGAGCGACTGCCACTCAGCCCCTTCGCTCTCGGGCACCCAGCTCGGCAGCAGCACGCGCCGGATCCAGAGGACGAAGTGCCGGCGTAGCTGGGTCTGCTCCGGCGCTTGTAACCATTGTACCAGTAATCCGATCAGGTCGATGGCATCCTGCTGATCACGGTGATGTTCCAGCCGGAAGATGGCCGACACCACATTTCGGGTCTCTTCCGACCACTGCTCGCTGGTCACGATAGCGCCCTCGTCCAGGAGCAGATATGGGAGGTCAGGTCGGTAATGCTCCAAGCCTCCCGGTACCGGTTGGACAAGCTCAGCCACGTTGAGTGCCGCATTCCAACGTTTTTCGCCGTTGTACAGCACGATAGGCAGCACGGGGGGCAGTTTGCCGTCCTGGGTCAGTTTCTTCTGTTTGACCAGCTCCTGATACAGCAGTCCCACGTAGGTCATGATGCGCAGCGCCATGAACGGGTCGACGGTGCTCTGGAACTCGATCAGCAGGTAGACGTATACCCACTCGTCGCCAAAGCGCACACGCCAGATCACATCGCCTTCACGATCGCGTAGGTCATCGGTGACGAAGGTGCTGCTGACCTTCTCCAGCGAATCGAGGTCCAGGCGATCAATCCATTCTTCCTTCACGAAGCCTGTCAGCAGATCGCGAACGACCCTTGGCTCGCTGAACAGCAGCTTATAGCTGTGGTCATGCTGGTTGTTCATGACATCTCCATCATTCGATGGCAGCAGCTTACCACGGAGGACATACCTCCTCGATTGGAGTGCGGCCGGAAGAATGGCGCTCTCTCGCTCAATCCAGGCACCCTAGACCGGGAAGTGCCCACAGATTTTGCGTACAGCCGCCACGAGGGAAAGGGAAATGGCGCAGGCAAAGGGTTGGAATGGAAGGGGAATAAGGGGAAGGGGCTTACCCGGATATCAGTGGCCAACCCCAAAGGGCCAGGGAAAGGGCAAAGGATGTTGCCTCCTAATTCCCTCTCACGAACTTGGAAACGAAAGTCGCGATAGCCCATCGAAAAGGAGATCTACAGGCTCTTTCCCAGTCTTGGGAGCTGGGCCTCAGTTGATTTTTCAGCCCCCACCTTTCCATTTCCAGCAAACCCTTCTCTCGAACCTCCTCCGGGAGGTACTCATTGAGGTTGCACTGAACCGTACCGGGATTTCCGGAGGCTCCAAACCTTGAGATGATGGAGCCATAAACACTTCCAAACGATATGCCTCTGAGATCCGTTCGCGGACAGTCCGTCTTCGCGCACGGGGCGGACTCCCCCTCGCAATGGGCAGCCATCGACGCCTTTGCCCGCTGGATCATCGGTTGGCGAGTCTCCTGCTCGCCCCGCATCGACCACATGGTGATGAATGCGCTGGAGCAGGTGCTTCATGAACGGCCTCAGCGACCTGATCCACATAGCGCTAGAATCGCTCAAGGCGGATGCCGGTATCGAGCCATCGGCAGGGAGCAACGGCGATTCCTACGACAACGCACTGGCCGAGACAGTGATCAAGTTGTTTAAGACGACGTAATTCGCCAACACGGACAATGGCGGCACCTGGAAGCCGTTGAGCTCGCCACTTTGGAGTGAGTCCCCCGAATTCAAGCAATAAGCGCATCACCTGCGGTGTTCGGGGCTCCTGAGTATTCCCCCCCAGGAATACCTGTACCGGTCGAGGCGCTTTCGGGGAGGTCATTCGGCTTTCTGACCGCCTTGCGCAACTCGGTGCCGGTGACGTCCGTTCCCTTGGGGAAGTACTGCCGTACCAGGCTATTGGTGTTCTCGTTGGCCCCACGCTGGCCGGGGCAGTAGGGACCACAAAAGTAGGTCGCTGCGGTCACCGCCTTGGCCACGGATTTGTGACCGGCGAACTCCGAACCGGAGTCCAGTGTGATGGTCTGGTCAGCACCCCGGCGAGGCTTCAGCAGGCAGATCATGCCTGTTTGCGGCAGCTCCGCGGAGATCCTGGGTAGCCGTACTGCCAGCGTGACTAGACCCGATTGCGTGTGCCCCTGGATCACAGGGTCACCCTCCCAGTGCCCGATGAATAGCCTGTCATAAACCTCAGCCAGACGATGCTCGATGCCCACGCGGAGGAATTTTGCCGAGCCCTGCGCTCTTGGCCTGGGCACGATGCTTGCTGCGCCACTTGGGCAGGCCTGGGTGCTCCGCCCCGGGCCTTGTCATCCCAGATCAAGGAGTAGATCCACTGTTGACTGACGCCTACGCCGGCCAAGGGCACCATGAATCCGCTGATTTGCTCCGGGCTCCATTCCTCACGCAGCCGGCCGGCGACGGCGATGATCATGCTGAACAAGCGCTTAGTCCACTTCCAGGCGGTGCGCCGTCGATGATCACTACGGACCTGTGCCTGTTCAAGGTCGTAGCCGATGGCGGTGGCGTTGCGGCGCAGCTCACGACTGATCGTGCTGCTATGGATGCCCAGCACCCTGCCGATCTGGCGCTGGCTGATGCCCAAGTCATAGCGGGCGTGGATTTGGTATCGTTGGGTCTGGGTCAGCTGTCGGTATCCTATGCTCTGCTTCACTTTGGTCAGTAGAGCTGGGAGGGTACCGGCGCTGGCCCACCTGCCTCCACCGTGGTGCCCAAAGTGCTGTGGTTATTCTATGAATCCAGGGTCGACTGATTCAGCCACCGGCGGCTACTGGAGCCGATCGATAACATGCCACCGGTTGAGCGACAGGCTCTGTATTATGAGCAACAGGGGCAGGCCAGGAAGGCGGCCTGACTCAAGCTAACGGGTCTCCGAGAAAACTGGTACGGTTCAGTTTCGTGTGATGTTCACCACGTAAATGGAGGAGGATAAGGGTGTTATGCCAGTTTCATGTCCATGGGTAGGGCCACTTCAAGAATACGCAGATGCCCTGCAAGCAAAGTACTCTGCGCTGACCACTGGCGAACCAGAGGATCAACTACGTTCCCCATTTGAGCGCCTTCTCATTGAGGGAGGTAAGGCGCTAGGGATTACAGTCGTTCCCATTGGGGAAACGCTCCTGGGGGCCAGAGTCGGAAAGCCTGATTTCGGCATCGAGTGCGATGGTCTGCTTAGTGGCCACTTGGAGTTGAAGGCCCCTGGCAAGGGTGCTGACACCTCTCGTTTCACGGGTCATGATCGCAGGCAGTGGCAGCGCTTTTCCGACCTCCCCAACCTGCTCTACAGCGATGGGCAGGAATTTGCCCTCTATCGGAAAGGGCAGTTAGAACGCCAAGTTCGACTCGATGGCTCCCCAGCATCCTTGGGCAGGGCTGCCATCACCGAGAGCAACGCCCGTGAGCTAGAGACATTATTCACGGCCTACTTCCGCTGGGAGCCTGATGTCCCCAAAACCTCTCGTCAGCTGGCCCAGTTCCTGGCACCACTCTGTCGTATGCTGCGCAATGATGTCCTAGATGCACTGCGTGCTGATACAGCAGCCGTAAAGGCTGCCGCCCATGATTGGCAGAGATACCTGTTTCCAGGGGCAGATAATGACAGGTTTGCCGACGCTTATGCTCAGACGGTGACCTTCTCCCTCCTGCTTGCCCGCTCCAACGGTAGCGATACCCTATTCATCGACACAGCCGTTGAATCGCTGACGCACGCCAACACGCTTCTTTCTCGAGCACTGAAGGTGCTCACAGATCCCTTGGTGCAGGAGCACCTGAGTACATCCCTGGGGATGCTTCAGCGGGTTATCGACCGGGTACCGGAAGGAACCATGAGCGGAGGCCGGCGCGATCCGTGGTTGCATTTCTATGAAGACTTCCTTGCCGAGTACGACCCCCAGCTTCGCAAAGATGCTGGTGCCTATTACACCCCTGTTGAGGTTGTCCAGGGTCAGGTCCGTCTGGTGGATGACCTACTGCGCCGAAAGCTTAATAAGCGGCATGGCTTTGCAACTGGCGGAGTCAATGTACTTGATCCGGCAGTCGGAACCGGAACCTACCTGCTAGGTGTCATTGAGCACGTCATGGAAGAAGTCCGCAAGACTGAAGGAAAAGGGGCAATGCCGGCCCGAGCGGATCTCCTGGGCGCCCATCTATACGGTTTTGAGATCATGGTAGGCCCATATGCCGTAGCCGCTTTACGCATGACTCGCATGCTTTATCAGTATGGTGGTCATCCTCCTGCCGATGGGGTGCAGATCATGCTGAACAACACCTTGGAGTCTCCCTATGAAAAAATTCCCGAGCTTCCTTTATTATATCAGCCAATCGGGCTTGAGCATAAACGCGCTAAGCGAGTGAAGGAGAGCGTTCCGGTTCTTGTATGCCTGGGCAACCCTCCCTACGATCGTCATGCTGCGGCTACGCTGGAGAACCGAGCGATGATGGGTGGCTGGGTTCGCTGGGGAGAGACAGAGGATGGACGCGATTCCATTCTCAATGACTTTATCGAGCCTGTAAAGAAGGCCCGTAAAGGAGGCGATCTCAAGAACCTTTACAACCTCTACGTCTATTTCTGGCGGTGGGCGCTCTGGAAAACCTTTGAGCATGACCTGGCCCAAGGGCCAGGGGTGGTCACCTATATCACAGCCAGTTCCTACCTTGATGGCGATGCCTTTTTGGGGATGCGCCGTCATATGCGCAAGGTCTGTGACGAAATATGGATTATTGACCTAGGCGGCGAAGGCCGCGGCACGCGGAGAGATGAGAATGTTTTTGCTATCCAAACTCCAGTAGCGATCACGATCGCAGTGAGGTACAGCGGCCCTCAGCCAGAGTCTCCCGCAAAAGTGAACTATGCCCGTGTGGAGGGGAATCGTGCCGAAAAGCTACACGTCATGGAAACCCTGAGCGGACTTGATGACCTCAATTTCCAGCCTTGTCCTGACGACTGGGACTCCCCGTTCCGGCCCGGGGGAGAAGGGGTTTTCTTTGATTGGCCACTCCTGACGGACCTGATGCCATGGCGAACATCAGGCGTCCAGATCAAGCGGACCTGGCCTGTTGCCCCAACTCAGACAACACTAACGACACGCTGGGAGACACTTCTCAAGTCCACAGATCGTGCATCTTCATTTAAAGAAACCCGCGACCGAAAGATTAACCGCAGTGTACTTTCAATCGACGGAACCGAGCAACTGACACCTTTGCAGGACGTTCCGGTGGGGCATCAACCACCGCCTATTGTGGAATACGGCTATCGATCCTTCGACCGCCATGTACTCCTTCAGGATAACCGGCTGTGTGATTATCTCAGGCCGACTCTATGGCAAGCTCATTCGCAGCACCAAGTTTACTTTGCAAGCCTCTTCACCCAACCTCTCGGATCAGGGCCTGCACTTACAGCATCTTCAGCGGTTCCAGACCTACATTATTTCCGAGGTTCATATGGAGCCAAGGACATTATGCCCTTGTACAAGGACGGAAAAGCTGAGATCGCTAACTTGCACCCTCAGTTACTTTCTCTGCTTTCGACTGCTTTCGGCAAGGATGTAACCCCTGAAGATGTCGCCGCCTACTTCTATGCCGTACTCGCTAACCCGGCCTTTACGACCGAATACCATGAAGAGCTAACTAGCCGCGAGCTGCGGATCCCCCTCACTTGCGACAAGGCTCTATTCGATCAAGCTGTTTCCATTGGTCGAGAGCTGCTGTTTCTACATACTTATGGAGAACGATTTAGCGCAGGGCAGTCTTGGCCATCACCTGTTGTGATGAACCTAAAGGCAGTCGATAGCTCCAGTCTTCCTGAACGCTACAGCTATGATGAATCACGCCAGGTACTAATGGTCGGTGATGGCGAGTTTGGCCCAGTGACTCGCGAAGTCTACGAATTTGAAGTCTCAGGCCATATGGTTGTGCAGAACTGGCTCGGCTATCGACTCAAGAACAGGCGGGGAAAGAGGTCGTCTCCTCTTGACGAGATTGCGCCCTCTGGTTGGTCAGCGAATTACACGAGCGAACTATTGAAGCTTTTGAATCTGTTGAGCAGAACAGTCGACATCGCCCCTTACCAGGGAGAATTGCTCGATAAGATCGTGAACGGCCCCACCTTCAGAGCAGATGACTTTAATGACGTCCCCGAGGCAGCACGCAAGGCCAGGGCACGGAGCGGTTCTCAGTTGGACCTATGACACATACACATCACGATGGAGACGATCTAAAGGAGAAACTCTGGCAGCACAAGGCTGGCAGGGATGAGGTAAGAGAATAGATCATGACGCTTACGCTCCAATCCTCAGGAAGCATGATCGTAATCACAGGTTCGAGGTCGTTCCCTAGCATGGCATATCCCGCCTTATTCACGAGGGCGCTGATTGAGCGGTCTGAAGGTACTGGCTGTTGGCATTGCTTATCAGGATTCGCCTCTTCAGCGCGAGTGGCTGTTGAGTAATGCCAGAACGCAGCCCTTTTCCTACTTACTTATAGCTCTTTGGAATCAATGGCGGCCGTCCAAGCAGCCGTGATCGCCTACCGCCGCTCCGGTCGCTCGCTTTCTGATGCTGTGGTGGTCTCGCAGGAGCGTCAGCTCAGTGCGGTCAGCTTCGGCAACCCCTTCAGCAGCGTCGGCCACCACTTGTCGGCGGCGGCACCCAGATGAACGGTGATTCGCCGAGCGTGCAGTCTCAGCGTGGCGGCGACCTTCAGCACCTGCTCGCGCATCCGGCTGAGGCTCCAGCCTTGCCGGGTCTGCCGCTCCAGCAGGCAGCGCAGGCCATGCAGGACCTGGTAGGCGTAGAGGCTGAGCAGCAGGCTCACCTCGTTGCGTGCCATCACGTCCTGAACGGTGGAGGCGCCGCGATCGGTCGACGAGAGGTGCACGTCGAGCGCCGACTTCACCTCGCCCATGTGCGCCTCGACGCTGCCGCGCTTGCGGTAGAGCGCCAGGACCTTCTCCGGCGGCCAGTCGAACTTGCCGAGGTTGGTGACCAGGAAGAAGGCATGCAGCAGCAGGTCATCGGGGCGTTCCTGCACCACCAGCACCACGCGACGCGGTGCCGACCAAGAGCCCGCTTGATACTCCAGATCGTGGCACCACTCGCGAGGCTGCTCGGGTGGCCGGCCGGGTGGCCGCTTCAGGTGCGGTGCCGCCAGTTTCTGCAGGCCGGAGTGACTGCGCAGTCGGCCCAGGTACTCGATGTCGCACTCTTCCAGGGCCTCCAGCGTCGCGTTGTCGGTGAAACCGGCGTCGATGCGCACCCGAACCTGGGCGCCGGTGCTCTCGTTGAGTCGCCGCACCAGATGCGGGATCCAGGTGTCGGCGTTCTCGGCCGGGCCGGCGTTGCCCTCGCGCAGCAGGCCGCCCACCATGTCGCCGGTTTCTGCCAGCGAGGCGACCAGCGGTGAATAGATCCGCGCGCCGTACAGGCCATGATAGGCCGAGCCGCCCTGGTGGCCGTGGACCTCGATCGGCAGGCCGTCGATGTCCAGCGTCAGCTGCTTGGGGCGCTCGCCGTTCTTCAGCGCGGTCAGGCGCCAGATCACCAGTCGCAGCAGGCCTTCGTGCACGGCATCGATATTGTCGCAGCGCCCGAGGCAGGTCAGCAGCCGCGACAGCGTGGCTTGAGACGGCCGGTCCTGGGCCAGGGGCGTCATGCCGCGTGCATCGCTGCAGGCCAGCTGCCAGAGCGGATCACGGCGCAGCGTGTCGGTATCGCTGAGGTCGATCCAGCCCATCGCCCGTTGCAGCACCAGGGTACGCAACTGGCTGGCCAGCGAATGAAGGATGCGCAGCGGGTGGCGTCGATCGACCAGATTGTCTTCCAGCGCCTCAATCACGCCGCTGTTGTCGAGGGCCTCACGCAACAGCAGAGCGCCGCTGTCGCTGGTAGTGCGCTGGCCGCTCAGCTCAACACGGACAGCGCCGTTGCATGAGGGCGTCCAGGTGGATAGGCTTTCACCCATAGCGGATGGCTCTCTTGGTTCAGATTCTTGGCGGAACACACTGAATTTTCAAGAGAATACCATCCGCTATCTTCGTTTTCGGGCCGGCCTCATGAATAAGCCGGGCGTATCAAATTGGATACACCCTAAACATGACAAGAAAAAAGCCCCTCCGAAGAGGGGCTGGGGTTCAAGCGACCAGTTGCCTGGCCAACTCCATCTCGACCGACTCGCCATCACTGTTGAGCGCATCCAGGCCCGACTCGGGTATGTCCCCGGATGTGCTCTGTGCCACAGCAATTTTGCTGGCCATCAGCCGCAGACAGGCGATCTGCGAGGTCTCGGCGTAGCCGAAGAACACCACGCGCACCGCCCGATGCTGTCCGATACGCCAGGACCGCCGCGCAGCTTGCTGGAGTGTGTATACGTTCCAGCCCGTCTGCATGAACGCGATCGTCGGAAAGTCGAGAAGGTCCAGTCCTGTCTTCACCAACTCGGGATTGGTGATCAGGACATCGATACCTTTCTCAACCTGGTCCGCAATCCAGTCCTCGCGACGGCTGGTGTCGATGCTCGAGCGCAGCACGGCCACTTTCAACCCTGCCTGCTCGAGGACGCGCTTCAGGCGGCTCGTCGTGTCACGCTTACCAGTATAGGTGGAGTAGACCAGGACCTTGCGGCCCTCAGCCTTCTCTGACCGACACATCGCGACCAGCTCGTCCTCCTTGGGCATCGTCGACTCGTCATCAAAGATCGACTTGGTGAAGTTGATCAACGCCCGCGATCGCGGGTGTTTGACCGTCTCAGGCCGAAAACAGCAATCAGGCCACGCCAGAAGGACATTGAGCACCACGCCCAGCAAGGTGGTGTCCTTGTGTGCCAGCGCTTCCTTGAGCGCCTGTGTCAGCTCCCGGGAGAGCCTGTCATAGGCACGGGCCTGTTCTGACGACATCGGTACTTCCACGAACTCCTCGTCATACGGCGGCAGTACATCGCCGCCGATGTCCTGGAGCTTGAGAAACACCGTGAAGGGCAGCACATAACGCAGTATGCCCTTCGGCCCGAAGCCTGGTGCCTTGACTGTCCGCACCGAGGTTTTTCGGCCCTTCGCCGTCTTGTGTCCAGCACCCTCGCGCTCAGAGTAGATATCCTTAAGGACACCATGCTCACGCATGAAGGCCATGGACGCCGCACCCAGTGAGTTGCGCTGGGGACGGTAGCCGTCCTCGATCATCACCGGCGTCAGAACCCGAAAGAGCAAATAGAACAGGTCATCGGCATAGCCACCCATCAGCGTGCCGGTCAGCAGAAGCGTCTTGCGTGCCTTTGCTGCCAGTACGCCCATGGCCTGGCCCTGGGCCGATCCCGCGTTCTTGTACTCATGCCCCTCGTCGACGATGAGTAGGTCGAAGAACTGATCGGGCAGGTAGCGCTTCACGAATTCGCTCGGCTGGAATCCGCCCTCGCCGAAGCCGAACTCGATATTCGCCATCGCCCGTTCCATTCTCGTCGCCTGTCGATCGTTGAACACCAGGTCGCCGTTCTCGTCCATCAGATTGATGAACTCGTGCACATTGTCGGCCAGCATCGACGAGAGGAACGCCTCGCCGAACTGACTGACCAGCTTCTCCGATGTCACCTTGCCGATGGTCGGAATGCGTTGTAGGGCCTTGAGCACCGAACGACGGCGGGCATCTCCTTCTGGTTGCCGCTGTCGTATGAGTGTCCAGAGCTGGCCACCGCACCCATCACATCGCTGCTGACGTTCGGTCTGCTGGAACAACTCGAACCTGATCGGTTCATTGTCGTTGTCGTGGATTATGCAGCCGCAGTCCGGGCACGCCGCGAAGCGTCCATCCAGCGTGCGCTTTGAGGTGGCCACTGGCATCCAGTGAAACCCCATTCGCATCCGCACACGGCCCATCACGTAGAACTCCGGCCGGCTATCGCTGGGCTGTCCCAGCTGCTCGCGCAGTTTGAGCAGTTTCGCCAGCGTGTCCGGGCCATTGAGCACCCAGACCCGCGCCTCGGGTATCGTCTCGAGGATCTCGCGCCGCCACTTGTAGACCAGGTGCGGCGGCGAGACGATCAAGGACCGGCGATAGCCTTCATTCGCCATCACAGCGGCGACAGCGATCGCCATCATCGTCTTGCCGGTACCCATCTCGGCGTTGATGATGCCGGCACGCTCGTTCTGATCCAGCAGCAAGGCCGATATCGCCTGAACGACATCGGCCTGTGCCGGGAACGGCTTGCGCGACAGTGAGTCCATCACCGCCTGGCGACCCGGGTGCCCCCGACCATCGTAAACCGGGGGGTGGGTATGGTTGAGTGTATCCAGAAGCCCATCACCGAACTCATCGATGAAATCGTTGAGCGCGATGACGTTATCCGGTGTGGTACATGGCATGTTCATGTCCATCTCCTTACGAAAATGGGCAGACATGCGCCCAGCGGGCAGCGTGTCTGCCCGCGTGGGGAATGGATCGCCTCGAGGAGCGATCGTGGTTGGGTTATGCCGTCTCGGCTTCCGAGTCGGTGGTTTCAGCAACGGCCGGAGCAGCCGGCGTCGACGTGATTGTGAACAGTCGGCCCCTGTCGGGAGAATCCGCTGTCACGTCCCAGGCCAAAATGGCCGGCACGAAACGGTCAGTCAGAATGCGACGCTCGGTGATGTTGCCATCGGCGTCCTCCTCAAACTCGACTTTCGCTGTCTTCTCCTTGAAGGTATCGCCTTTCACGACCAGCTGCCGCCCCGACCTCGAGGTCACGATGCCCGATATGCCTCCCGCAGCCAGTGACAACGCGAGGTGCCAGCTGGACAGCTGACGCAGCGGACGTCGCTGCGTGACTCCATCAGTCCAGAACGCGAGGTTGAAGTCAGGCCATAGGCCGCCGAGACGGTCCATTTCCTGCTCCAGCTGCTCGGGTTCCAGCGTCACGCGATAACAGTGCGGCGTGCTACTCATCGCCGGTGGTACATCGTAGGATTCGCTGCTCCAGTATTCCGGCAGGATGTCCGGCTCGATGTCCTTCGAGCCGATTCCCTGTAACAGCGTTTTGACCTCTTTCGCCTGGCTGTTGGCCAGAAGTGCATTGCGCCTGGTGCGCACACCAAACACGATCACCTGTTGGAACGTGTCGACGACTATAGAGCGACAATTACTCTGGCCGGCCGACGACAACTACTGTGACCGGTTGCCCTAAGCTTGACCGCTTGTCCCGACCCACCAGGGAGCCGGTATGGCGGTCACCAGCCAACAGGTCACGCTCTATATGTCGCAACGTCAACAAGGCCAGACCCAGGAGGTCGCCGCCGCCAAGGCCGGCCTCTCCGTCAGAACCGCTCGCCGCCTCGAACGCCGGGCCGAGTCCTCCGAGCCGCCGGCATCACGGCACTGGCGAACCCGGCCCGACCCCTTCGCCGATGTGTGGGAGACCACGCTCGTCCCCCAGCTGGCCGCCGCCCCGGGCTTGCAGGCACTGACCCTGCTGGAGTGGTTGCAGGAGCAGCACCCCGGCCAGTACCCGGACAGCCTGCTGCGAACCCTGCAGCGCCGGGTCAAGGGCTGGCGAGCCGCGCACGGCCCGGAGAAAGAGGTAATGTTCCCGCAAACCCATGGCCCCGGGCTGCGCGGCCTCTCCGACTTCACCGAGCTCAAGGGGATTGTCATTACCGTGGCAGGGGAGCTGCTTGATCACCGGCTCTACCACTTCCGCCTGGCCTACAGCGGCTGGTGTTATGTCCGGGTGGTGCTCGGTGGCGAGAGCTACCCGGCGCTGGCTGAAGGCCTGACCCGTGCGCTGGAGCGGCTTGGCGGTGTCCCCGCGGAGCACCGCACCGACAGCTTGTCGGCGGCCTTCCGCAACCTCGGCCGGGAGGCGGAAGCCGACCTCACCGAGCGTTATGCTGCCCTGTGCGCTCACTACGGCATGACGGCCACCCGTAATAACCCAGGGCGCGGCCATGAAAACGCCAGCATCGAGTCGCCACATGGCCACTTCAAGCGGCGCCTGCAACAGCGCCTGACGCTGCGCGGCTCCCAGGACTTCGCTAGCCTCGATGACTACCAGGCCTTCCTCGATGAGGTGACCACCGCGATCAACCGCCGCAACGCGGCCCGGATCACCGTCGAGCGTGGCGCGCTGCAGCCACTGCCCAGCCGGCCCGGTACCGACTACAGCGAGGTGACGGTGCGCGTCACTACCTCCAGCACCATCCAGGTGCGCAAGGTGCTCTACTCGGTGCCGTCCCGGCTGATCGGCGAGAACCTGCGGGTGCACCTTTACGATGATCGCTTGGTGCTGCATCACGCACAGCAAGCATTGCTGACGCTGAGGCGGCTGCATGCCACGCCGGAAAGCGGCCGGTTGCGGGTCATCGATTACCGCCATGTGATCGGCTGGCTGGTCCGCAAGCCCCGGGCGCTGGCGGGGCTGACGTTCCGCGACGACCTGTTGCCGAGTGCGGAGTGGCGCGAGCTGTACGCCCGGCTGACCGCCGCCTTGCCGGTCGCCGAGGCCTGCAAGCGCATCGTTGGCGCTCTGGCGTTGGCCGCCGAGCAGGACCAGGCCGAGGCGATCGCCAGTTACTGGCTGGGCGCCCTGGCGCGCGGGAAGAGCCCGACGCTGGCCGAGCTCCAGGCCCGCTTCGCCGCCACGCCGAGCGCCACGCTGGTTTTCCCCCAGGTGACTCAGCATGACATCGCCAGCTACAACCATCTGGTGCCCAGCGTGCCGACCACAGAGGTGTGCTGCCATGCCTGATGCCCAGACGCTGCCGCTGCTACTGCGACAGCTCCGCCTGCCCACCATGGCCGCCTGCTGGCCCCAGCTGGAAACCCGCGCCCGAGCCGAAAACTGGAGCCTGCCACAAACACTGGCCGCCCTATGCGAGCACGAGCTGGCCGAGCGTGAGCGACGCCGGCTGGCCCGGCACCTCAAGGAGGCCCGGCTGCCGGTGGGCAAGACGCTGGAGTCCTTCGAGTTCGACGCCATCGCGGCCGAGCAGCGCCAGCAACTGAGCGCCTTGGCCGGCGACACGCAGTGGGTCGACCAGGCTCACAACCTGCTGCTGTTTGGGCCCTCCGGCGTCGGCAAGAGCCACGTGGCGGCCGGGCTCGGGCATACGCTGGTCGACCAGGGTTACCGGGTGCGCTACGCCACCGCCTCAAGCCTGGTCCAGGAGCTCCAGGCTGCCAAGCAGGCACTGCGCCTGAGCGACGCCCTGATCAAGCTCGACAAGTACGCCGTGCTGGTGATCGACGATATCGGCTACGTCCAACGCAGCGAGGCCGAGACGTCAGTGCTGTTCGAGCTGATCGCCCATCGCTACGAGTCGGCCAGCCTGATCATCACCGCCAACCAGCCGTTCAGCGCCTGGGACAGTATCTTCCCCGACAGCATGATGGCCGTGGCCGCCATCGACCGGTTGGTGCACCACGCCACGCTGATGGAGCTGAGCGGGGAGAGCTACCGTAAGCGTGCTTATCAACGACAATTACAAGGAGGAAAAGCTGGGTCGTCGGACTGACGACAACTACCCCACCCAACCGGCCATTTTAATTGTCGCCAAGCGGCCAAAGTAGTTGACGTCGCATATCGACGACTGCCCGGTGGACGCTGACGCGATCGAAATGCTGGGCAACCCAGCTCGATAGTTCGTCATCGAACACATACCCCGGCACGATCATGACCATCACCCCACCGTATTGCAGGAGATGCACTGACCGCTGGTAGAACAGCTTCTCCAGCCGCTGTCGTCCCTTGCCGGCATATCCCTTGCTGCCGCCGGTCTCGCCAACGAGATCGCCGTAGGGAGGGTTGAAGAACAGAAACCCGAACGAACGCGGGGAAATGACGGTATCCATCAGATCTGACTGGATACCGACATCCACGACGCGCTGCATGTGCCGAGCCCTCTCCAGATCGTATTCAATGCCGTAGGCTTCGGTACGCTCCCGGCCCAGGCGATACGCGGTTTCCAGGATCGCCATGCCTTCACCAGCACACGGATCCAGGATGCGCACACGCTGGTCATGGGACGTCTCCAGCGCATTCAGCACACGCTCGAGCGTGGCCTCATCGGTTGGGTAATAGCCATTTTTGGCGAAGTTGCGCGCCAGGCGTGGAAACATTAGAGCCATGGTGGCCTCCTGGATTATTGGATGGTGAGTTCACCGGACTGAATGCGGTGGCCAATCGCCTCCTGAGCCGAAGCCAGCGAAAGATCGATCCAGACGCCGGACAGACGCTCGGACGTCTGGTCGAGCATGCGGATGGCTTCATGCTCGAGGAGCAACTGCACGATCGTCGATCGCCAATGATCCAGGAGCGGATATGCCGCCAGATCCCGCAGTCGCGACCAGAGCATCGCGCTCTTATCCTGTCGGGGATCTCGTTCGTTGAAGATGGCGTAGCACTGTCGGTTGGCTCGATCCGGCTCCTGACAACGCTGATCGAACAACCAGAGGTTCAGCAGACTGCCGAACCGCGTTTGTCGATAGGTCCGCGTGGTGCGCTTCCCTAGTCGGTCGCGATTCATGCGCAGCCGGACTGGCCGCTCTCCCATCAGGGTCAGGCTGTCGAGACCGCCTTCGCTGATCGGCAGCGTCAACTTGGCCATTAGTTCATGGATCGCGGTATCCCGTCCCCAGAGGGAAAGAAACACTGCGTTGTCGCCATCGGCGACGTAGCTGTCCAGAAACAGCTCCGGGGCCTCTTCGAGGCGCCGGAGCCTGGGTTGAGTCGTCATGCTCGCCTCCGAGATAAGGAAAAGGGGCGAGCTCCCCCCGAGGGGCAGGCGTCGCCCCTCGGGGAAATGAATGTGATCAGGCCCGCTTGAACTGACGGGATTGCGGGTCATAGAAACGTGCGTTCTCACCTGCACGTATCGGTGTGTAGCCCTCTTCGAAGATCCGGGTCAGGTAGTCGTCGCGAAGGGATACTGCCTGTCGCGCCGGCGTCACCGGTATGCCTTCTTCGATGAAAAACTCGAGCAGCTCTTCGTCGGTCGACGTCTCATCATTGGATAACACGTCTTCAACTGTACGAAGTTGCGATTCAGTGAGTGCCGAAAAGACGGGATTCATGAGAAATCTCCTTGGTTCAGTGATCAGGCTGCAGCCGCAGCTTTGTAATTCCAGGTTTGCGTCGCTCCATCAAACTCATAGCCGAGCTGTTTCAGACGCAAAATCTGCGCCCTAAGCGTGCTTCGATCGACAGTGGCATCCAACTTGACGCTGTTACCCAGCGGCCACTGATGTCCGAACAGTTCAATGTCCTGGTCATCCGCTTTAGGTCGGCGCATCGGCATAGCCTCAGTGCTTTCCTGGTCAGAGGATGCCGGTACACGGGTTTCCTGATGCGCTTGCTTCAGAAACTCCGCTGCCAGGCGTGCCGCGCCGGTTGCCCGAAATATGGCCCTCTTGTCATCCTTCAACGCCTGGATCCAGCTGGCGATGTAGGCGGCGTCGAAAGCCTCGTTTCGGATACCGAAGTGCCCGCACAGAAAGGCGCTGCCCAGCTGTGCGACCAGCTCCTCGAGCGCGTACTTTGGCGAGCCAAACGTCGCGTCGGGATCGGTGATACCGGGACGCGCCAGGCGTGATTCGTGCCCAGTAGCGTGCGTGAGTTCATGCAGTGCGACGCTGTAATACCCCTCGGCGTCATGAAACCGCTCCTTTGCTGGCAGCAGTACACGGTCCTGTTTGGGGTAATAGCCAGCAACGTCACGATCCAGTGAGTGCACGACCTTGATGCCACAGCCATTGATGAAGTCATCTAAAGCATCCACGCTCTCGAATCCATCAATCATGGTGGCAGGCGGGTTCGTGACTTCGTCTGGAAGTCCATCGCACTGATCGATGTTGAAGAGGTTGAACCCCCGCAGGATGGCGAAATGCTTCTCCTTCGGGTTGCCTTCCTCATCCAGAACGGCCTCGCCTGCGTCGTCGACGATCTCCCGCTTCATGGGTTTGTAGAAACAGGCAAGCGTACTTCGCTCGCCCTTGCGTACCGTGCCTCCGGCTTCCTTCGCCTGGCGAAAGGTCAGCCAACGATCTTGGGAGAAGCCGCGCTTGTCGGCCATATCCCAAAGCAGCGGCACGTTGATGCCATTGTATTGGCGCCCAGAGACGGCATTGCAGGGTATGAGTGGCGTTCGACTGGACGGATCCCAGGGTTTCCCGACTCCGGGAAGAACTCCCTGCTCAAGGCTTTCCAGAATCCGGTCAGTGATTGCCTGGTAGATGTCGGCCATCATTAGATCCTCAAGATGACGACCGAGAGGCCCCCACCGGGAGCGCATCCCGGTCGGGGTAGGAGAGAAAGCCCGGCGAGCCGGGCTATGTTGTGGATAAAGGGAGGGTCAGGCAGCCATGACGCTGTGACCGGCCAGAGAGAACACCAGCACTTGCTTGTGCCAGAAGCGCTGCACCTCGACATGAACCCGCAGTGAGCATGGCAAGTTGCTGACGCTGGGGTTGCCGTGTACCTCGACCTCACAGTCAAAGGCACGACAGCCCGAAGGAACACCGGCGAGTTGGTCTCTCGCGCTGTCCATGAAGCCGTCTATGAGATCCAACCAGAACACCCCAGGCACACGCTCATGTGCTGAGGTAGCGGCAGATAACATGACAACCTCGTTCAGCAGAGGCTGCTCCATGTGGACCATGCAATTCCGATTCGATGGGCACAGGCCGCGATGTATGGCCTTGGTAGTGACATCGAGGCGAGGAACGGCATGTTGAGTCGTAGCAGACTTCATCGTGCTTCTCCTTCGATTGAACAAAAAAGGGGAAGCACCTCGCCCCAAAGGGAAGGATCTTCCCCTTGGGGTGGATACCGCTTGGTTTATACCGGCAGAACGTGTGCCTTCCAGGAATAGCGATGCGTGCTCACCTTGCGATGATTCACGACATGCCCCTGTTCATTGCGAACCGGCTGTTTGACGACTACCGCTTCACGTCCGAGAAACTCGAGCGCAACGGTGTCTCCAACCGCCAGCGGGGTCTCTTGCGCCACGCGCTTGAGATCGATACCCCACACGGTCCTGTCATCACCACGCTCATTTCGCAGCGTGATGTAATAGCTGAGGCGGTTTGCCTCATCGAACTGATAGGGAGCGCTGCCATGGGCAACGATCTCTCCTCGATGCGTAACGCCGTCTTGATGGGAGGCAGAGGACTTCGTGGAAGTCGTCTCATCTTCATCGCATGCACGTCGATCGAGTCCGAAGCTGATGATTCCGAGGCGCTTGAGCACCACCAGGGCGACAAGCGTCAACCAGATCCACCGGAGTGGCTCAGGTATGACCTGCGGAAACATAAGCGGAACCAGAACGGAGAGGAGTAGGGCTCGAGAGCCTTTGAGTGGATTCTTCTTCATGGTGATGCTCCAGTGGATCAAATCCGGGAGACACACCATCCCCATTGGGGATGTGTCCCCAGATGGGTAGAAGTACAGAGGTAGATCAAAGCGGTTGGGTCAGCCGAAGACCTTCAACACGGCCATGACGATACTGAGAACGCCGACAGAGCCAGCAATCATGCCGCCAAACCGAACGGTCAGCCGGGTTTCCAACTGACTGATCTCCTGTTTCAGGTCATGCTTGGTTGCAAGGTGCTGATTCATCTCGCTCTCCAGAGCATTGACGACATCCATTGCCTTCTCATCCGAGATATCGGCAGAACGCAAGGCGTTGTACAAGGCAATGCCTAGCTGCATGGGAATCTCCTTATATTAGATGGGAGACTCCCGTCCAGGGAGAGTCTCCCTGGTAGGGTGAGGTAGCATCCAGCCCTTGCGGGCGCCGTCTCTCGGGATGCGTTACGGCTTGCGGGCTGCCCCGAAGGGCAAAGGGCGCTGCTGTTGCCGTCAGCAGCCAACGGGTGCAGCTTGAGTATGAAACGGATCAATTGAAGGTGCAAGAGTTGGCTTGGTTGCTGATCAAGTCAGATATGAGTGACGCTATCGTCAGCTTATTCAGCTGCTAGGGTAAATCCCTGAGGCCCTGAACACATTCGTTCGGGCCATAGGGTTAGACCTCAAGGTCGGTGGTTGGCGACGAACAGACTCACTTTGCAAGAAGCTGGGCGATCAACCAAGATGAGACGGAGCAGATTGGCACTGTAGCATGCAATTTTGGTTTGTCACCTAGCTTTAGACGAGGTGAGACTCTGCATAATACGTTCTAACGCGGCCGTCTGAAATCGAGACAATCGATCTGCTCGAGGGTCTGCACGACCGACTCCACATCATCACTATCAAAGTCGTCACGGTCAGCCTCTTCGTGTGTTCCCTTGTTGAGGTATGTCCAGATCAGGTTGGACTCAGAAATGGCGATGATGCGGCCATAAGCTTCAATTAGTGGGTCCTTGTTAGCATGATCAAACGTGTGCGCTTTCCGCAGTTTTTTTAGCAACGCCTCACACAGATTTCGCAAGTCAGGTTCGGCGCCGGCCCTTGCCAGTGGCACTGTCAGCAGCCCCAATTCATGGTGCACTAGCCACTGCCATACCTTATTAGAGAGCATTTCCAAGGCCTGCCGGGATGCCCCCAACGCTTCGCGATCATTGAGTGTTTCGCGTGCGGCCCGAGCCTTTGCGATGTAGTTGCGAGTCGCGACGTTGTTGACAACCCGCGGTTGATTGTCCCCCGTATGGTGTTTGAACAGGTATACTTGACAGTCCTCTCGGCGCGGCCTGGGAAGATGTTGTTGAATGTCCTTGATAAATTCGTTGCTGTGGCACGTCACAATGATCTGTGTTCGATCGAAATGCTCACTCTCGAATATCGTCTCGCGAATCCCTCTTCGATGGTCGTGATCAATGGCATTGATGGCGTCGTCGAACACTATCAAGGGGCTTCCTATGCTCTTAGCCTTGGCCATCAGGATGGCTAGCCCAAGGCATCGAATATGACCCTCACTCAATACATGCAGGGCATTCACCATTTGTGTAGGGTTACCTCGAAAGGCGATCTCGATCTTGTCTTCGCTCGTCAAGGGAAGGTGCAAACTAGCGAGCTTGTCTGCATCCAGATCATTCTGGTTGAACTCGTTATAGAGCATCAGAGCCATTTCATTGAGTCCAGCAAGGAATTGCCCCGGAAGCTGTTCACGATACGATTTCAATTCCTTCAAGAAACGGTCATAAGTTTCTTTAAAACCTGTGTCTCGTATGATGTCCTGCTCTTCCTGTTTGGCCAGGGAAATTAGCTCTGCATGATCTGTATCGAATGCAGCAATTCTCGCCTTTGCTTTATCAATCGCGTCTGCCAGCTCCTTATCCTTCTGGTCTTGCGCTTGCACCTTCAGCTGGAAGTCGAGCAAGCGTTGTCTTTCGGCAACGAGAGGTGCCCGTTCTTGTTGCATATGTTGCGACATCGTATCCTGGGCGTCGATGGAATCGGCAATACCGAGCAACTGTTCAAGAAGATCTGCTTTGGCGTTGTCGCCTTCGGATAGTGGGTAAAGTGTGGCCCACCAGATACCCTCCGGATCGGCGGATAATCCGGAGAGGTACTGTTTGGCCTCGCAGGGTTGTTCCTGTTGCTGATCAATGAAGTTTTCCAAACGTGTCATCATCTCCCGCAGCTCGCGCGATGCTTGGGTGAGAGCCTGTTGGGCATTGTATTGTCGTTGTTGCAATTCGCTCAAAGAGCGCAAATCCGATAGGCCTGTAGTTGCCTTTTCGTATGGATTGGCAACGACATGAACGGTTCCTTGTAGTGGGGTGTCACAGGCGGGGCAGCGTTCGCCCACCGTTTGCTGTAACGCAAGCACAGCATCGTACAATGCCTTGAAAGACACCTGATTGCTTTGAGACTGCAACTCTGAAGTGATCTCATTCAGGTCCTGCTGGCATTGATGTGCCTTTTCAAAAGCATCGAGCATCGTCTGACGCTTAACGCCGATGATAGAGGGTGGAACGGCATCAAGCAGTTTGTTCAGTTCCTGTAAGCGGCCTGGTGCCTCGGCGCTCCCGATCAGTTCCTTGAGGCCAGCATAGTCTGTGCCTTCGGCATAAGACATCGCCAGCGCCGCTTCCTCGTCCCTTAGGCGATGACGCGTGTCGGGTTCGCCATCAACAATCGCCTTATCGGTCTCCAGAGCCGCACGCAAATCTGCCAGCTCGGTCTGCTTAGCTGGAGGAAGGACAAGCTGACCATCAATACTCTCGTTGAAGTGACTGACAAAGTCATTAAACTGATCCATACCAAACAAGGTGGCGATCAATTCAGCACGTTGGTTGTTGGGGCGAGCGGCAATCCGGGAGAAGGCATCGATCCGGTTCTTCTCGATGAAGCAGAATCGGTACATGTCTGCATTAGCGACTACATCTATTTCCTGGCCCTGATGACTGGTAGCCTTGAGAATCGGCGGCTCATAGCACTGTGCATGGACGTTGGAAAGATAGGTTCGTGCAGCGATTCGCTTGGCACCCGCTTCTTCAACTTCCCCCAGCAGTGCATATTCTAGCCCCTCGCACAGGCTTGTCTTGCCACTGCCGTTCGGTCCATAGAAAAGAACGACCTGGTTTTGGAGGTCGAATGGTTCGGGATGGAGGAAGCCCCGAAATGGCCCGAGCGTGAGGTGGCTAAGTCGAGCCCAAGGCCATGCATCAACGACACCATCGGGTTGGATCTGGGGCGGCGTATCAGCAGTTTGTGCTAGATTTTCTCGAATCAGTTCTACCAGATAGCTGGCACGCTGGCTACGTTGGCGAGATGTCCCAGCCAGCATATCGAAATTCTCCAATGCAAGATGGGCTAGGCGCCGGACATCGGCCGGGACCTGCTTGTCTTCTTGATAAAGCCACCCGACGAACCGCTCGAAATCCTGCCTTGCTGTTGCCATATCTCCCTCATACGTTGTAGTTCCCATTCCCGCTGGACGCTCATCGTGCTAATGCTCAGCAAGATGCAACCATGCTGTTCCACGGTTTTTTTTCAGTCTAGCGGTTTGTCGATTGTAAATAATGAGCTACTCTACTTCATGGCTTTTCGTCACGAAGAGCTATATCTAGTCTCTTTTGGGTACGATCCTCCAGCATATCCCGGCTTATTCATGAGGCCGGCCCGAAAACGAAGATAGCGGATGGTATGAAGTGGACCCCATCCGTTGGACCACCTGACAGACGATTTAAGCTCTGACCGGATCATCATCAGGCGTCAGGCCGCCTGGGTCAGTGGTTGATCGCAGTACACCTCATCGGGTGTCGCATCGTCCAGCCCTTGATGGGGCCGCTGACGGTTGTACCAAGTGAAGTACTTCCTCAGCTCCCGGCGTAGGTGGGCACCATCTTCGAAGGCCTTCAGATAGACGCACTCGTACTTCACGCTACGCCAGAGCCGTTCGACGAAGATGTTGTCCCGGTAGCAGCCTTTTCCATCCATGCTGATCCGGACGCCATGGGCCTTCAGTACCTCGGTGAACGCCTGGCTGGTGAATTGGCAGCCCTGATCGCTATTGAAGATGCTCGGCGGCCCATAGCGGTCCAGGGCCTCCTCCAGTGCGTCAATGCAGAAGTCCGTATCCAGGGTGTTCGATACCCGCCAGGCCAGCACACGGCGACTGTGCCAGTCCATGATGGCCACCAGGTACATGAACCCTCGCGCCATTGGGATATACGTCACATCAGTGGCCCAGACTTGGTTGGGACGATCGATGACGCGATCCCTGAGCAGGTAAGGATAGACCCGATGCCCCACGCCAGACTGGCTGGTGCGCGGCTTCGGGTACACCGCGTGCAGCCCCATCTGCCGCATCAGGCGACGGATCCGCTTGCGGTTCACCGTGTGCCCCAAGCGGTTGAGATGGGTCGTCATCCGCCGGGAGCCGTAGACCGGCGTCCGCAGATGCTCCTCGTCGATCAGCCTCATTAGCATCAGGTCCTCGGCGAGTAACTCACGGCGCTGGTAGTATAGCGATGAGCGACTGATACCGAGCAATTGGCACTGCCGGCGCAGGCTGGGAGTGTCGGAGGATGGCGGCTCGATCAGGGCCAAGCGCTGAGCCCGGCTCAACGATCGAGCCTGCGCGACAAAAAATCGCGTTCCACCGTCAGCTTGCCGATCTCGCGGTAAAGCGTGTCGATCTCCTCCTGGCTCTTCTGGGCGGCTTTACCATCCTTGCCTTCGAAGACGCCCGTGGCGTTGTCCAGGAGTTCACGCTTCCACTGGCTGACCATGGTGGGGTGGATCTCGAAGCGGGCGGCGATCTCCGACGTTGTCTGATCGCCCTTGAGGGCTGCGAGAGCCACCTTGGCCTTGAAGTCACTGCTGTACTGCTTGCGTTTCCTGCTCATGATCATCGTCTCCAATCGTCATGATCAGAGCTTAACGCCTGGTCCTGATTTCGGGGACCACCTCAGTATTCTCTTGAAAATTCAGTGTGTTCCGCCAAGAATCTGAACCAAGAGAGCCATCCGCTATGGGTGAAAGCCTATCCACCTGGACGCCCTCATGCAACGGCGCTGTCCGTGTTGAGCTGAGCGGCCAGCGCACTACCAGCGACAGCGGCGCTCTGCTGTTGCGTGAGGCCCTCGACAACAGCGGCGTGATTGAGGCGCTGGAAGACAATCTGGTCGATCGACGCCACCCGCTGCGCATCCTTCATTCGCTGGCCAGCCAGTTGCGTACCCTGGTGCTGCAACGGGCGATGGGCTGGATCGACCTCAGCGATACCGACACGCTGCGCCGTGATCCGCTCTGGCAGCTGGCCTGCAGCGATGCACGCGGCATGACGCCCCTGGCCCAGGACCGGCCGTCTCAAGCCACGCTGTCGCGGCTGCTGACCTGCCTCGGGCGCTGCGACAATATCGATGCCGTGCACGAAGGCCTGCTGCGACTGGTGATCTGGCGCCTGACCGCGCTGAAGAACGGCGAGCGCCCCAAGCAGCTGACGCTGGACATCGACGGCCTGCCGATCGAGGTCCACGGCCACCAGGGCGGCTCGGCCTATCATGGCCTGTACGGCGCGCGGATCTATTCACCGCTGGTCGCCTCGCTGGCAGAAACCGGCGACATGGTGGGCGGCCTGCTGCGCGAGGGCAACGCCGGCCCGGCCGAGAACGCCGACACCTGGATCCCGCATCTGGTGCGGCGACTCAACGAGAGCACCGGCGCCCAGGTTCGGGTGCGCATCGACGCCGGTTTCACCGACAACGCGACGCTGGAGGCCCTGGAAGAGTGCGACATCGAGTACCTGGGCCGACTGCGCAGTCACTCCGGCCTGCAGAAACTGGCGGCACCGCACCTGAAGCGGCCACCCGGCCGGCCACCCGAGCAGCCTCGCGAGTGGTGCCACGATCTGGAGTATCAAGCGGGCTCTTGGTCGGCACCGCGTCGCGTGGTGCTGGTGGTGCAGGAACGCCCCGATGACCTGCTGCTGCATGCCTTCTTCCTGGTCACCAACCTCGGCAAGTTCGACTGGCCGCCGGAGAAGGTCCTGGCGCTCTACCGCAAGCGCGGCAGCGCCGAGGCGCACATGGGCGAGGTGAAGTCGGCGCTCGACGTGCACCTCTCGTCGACCGATCGCGGCGCCTCCACCGTTCAGGACGTGATGGCACGCAACGAGGTGAGCCTGCTGCTCAGCCTCTACGCCTACCAGGTCCTGCATGGCCTGCGCTGCCTGCTGGAGCGGCAGACCCGGCAAGGCTGGAGCCTCAGCCGGATGCGCGAGCAGGTGCTGAAGGTCGCCGCCACGCTGAGACTGCACGCTCGGCGAATCACCGTTCATCTGGGTGCCGCCGCCGACAAGTGGTGGCCGACGCTGCTGAAGGGGTTGCCGAAGCTGACCGCACTGAGCTGACGCTCCTGCGAGACCACCACAGCATCAGAAAGCGAGCGACCGGAGCGGCGGTAGGCGATCACGGCTGCTTGGACGGCCGCCATTGATTCCAAAGAGCTATAAGTAAGGTAACTATTCAGGTCACGCTGCCTGATCCAGGCCGTCCCGACGCATGAATTCGGGCACTTCACCGGCAAACAACTGTTCCAGTGCGGTGTGCGCTGCCAGGCCCTGCTTGACCGCCGTCGAGAGGAAGCTGCGCATCCGGCAGAAGATCTCGGCACCTTCCCAGGAGCGGAAACAGCCTGAAATCTTCTGCTGGACCTTGGTCATCCGCAGGTCACGCTCCCCTTGGTTATTGGTGAAGGGCGCGGCGGGGTCGTCGAGGAAACGCAGCACGTCGTCCTCGTACGCCTGGAGACGTTCGAGCAGGTTACGTGCCTTGGTACGTTTGGCACGACCGCGCTTTCCCGGTGGTGGTGGGATCGGTGGCGGACACTCGGTCTCACCCTCTGTCAGGCACTGCCGATAGCGGACTCGCCAGCGTTGCGCCTCTTCGGGCGAGAGCGTGCCACCGGCAGCGTCAACGGCCTGATGCATCTCCAGCAGCAGATCATGCAGCGCCTTGGCCCACTTTTGGTGGTCATTTTCCCAGGCCGCAGTCAATTCACGCAGGTGATGGGCGTTGCAAAGTGCGTGGCGGCAATCCGCGTAGCGGTAGTAAGGCTTCCAGTGATCATGCACCAGCACCCCCTGGACATAGGGCAGGATGCCGATGGCATCCATGGCCTCCTGACCTCGCTTGGCGTGAGGCGCCAAGTAGGTCAGGGCGTCATTCGAGGCGCTGTGCAGCCAGTAGCGCTTGCCGCCGACCTGCATCCCGGTCTCGTCGGCATGCACGGTCGCGGCTTGCCTCAGCGCCGGGATCGCCCACTCGGCAAACGCCTCGGCGCGCTGATAGGCCTCTTGATTGAAGGCGAACAGCGTGCCGGTGCTCAGCGATAGATCGCACTGTGAGGCCAGCAGCGCCTGGATGCGGGCATAGGGCAGCAACTGATACTGCGAGAGATAGACGACATGCGCCTTGAGACGTGGGCCATACTGGATCGGGCGGGTCACGCCGTCGGGAAACGGCGCCACATGGCGCCGCCCGAGATCGTCCTCCAGCACCTCGGCGCGATACTCGGTGACGACGGCCTGGATCACGATGTCTTGCACCTGGCGCGTTTCGATGCCGACCGAGCGATAGGTGCGCCCTTTGGGCAAGGTGCGGCGATCGACGCGCAACGACACGATCTCGTCGGGATCGGTGACCGGCGCCAGCGTCTTGCCTTCGTGACCCGGTTGCCCGCCAGGGCGACGCTCGCCCTTGGCCCGGGAACGGCGTTGGCGGTTGGGGTCTTGTGACGGCGGCTTGCTGCTGTTGCGGCTGCTGGTGGCCAGTCGGTCGGCCATCAGCTTGACCAGCAGCATCAGCACGTCGATGGCAGCACGCAAGGAAGGCGAGACCGTGTGGTCTTCCTTGAGCTGCTGCCGGACCCGTTCCAGGGCCTCGTCGACGTTGATATCGCTGATGGTCATGTCACCGCATAGACGTGCCGAAGGATCAGGCACACTATGCCAAAAAAATCAGGTGGTTGGCGACATGCCATCCGCAGCCACCTGAATAGTTACTAAGTAAGTAGGAAAAGGGCTGCGTTCTGGCATTACTCAACAGCCACTCGCGCTGAAGAGGCGAATCCTGATAAGCAATGCCAACAGCCAGTACCTTCAGACCGCTCAATCAGCGCCCTCGTGAATAAGGCGGGTTGAAGTCGTGTGTGACATGTCACCGGCCTTCCTCAATGGCACTGCGGAACATCTTCCTGATGCTCGAGTGACGGTTGACTGGTTCCATATCGTGCAGACGTTCACCAAGGCGCTGGATGAAGTGCGTAAGCGGGAACGTCGAGAAAAAACCATCCCAAGGCCCTGCGCTGGGCAGTGCTGAAAAGCATGGATAACCACAACCTGACGGAAAAGCAGATGGTCGCCCTCCGGGAGCTGGTTGCTGACCAAGGGGCTACCGCGAATGCATGGATCATCAAGGAAAAGCTGAGGTGGATTCGTCGCGCACCGACAGCGCGCGGGGCTCGTTGGCGCATCACGAATTACCTCAATGTGATGCGTGAGGCAGTCGCCGGCCACACGCTTCTCAAGCCAGTGGTAAAAGCACTCAATACGTTGGAGCGACATGCCGACCAGGTTGTGAGGCGCTGGTATTCAGGCCTGACGAACGCACGTCTGGAAGGCATGAATGGCCTCTTTCAGGCTGCCAGATCTCGCGCTCGCGGCTACCGAAACGAAAGCAATTTCATTGCGATGATCTACCTGATCGGCAGCCCCGTGGGGCGCATGCTGGATGAAGCCAAATCCACATGAAACGTCGAAGAGCCATAAAAGCCTGTAGCCCTATCCCGCGCATCAATCACTGAACGCGCTTGCGGCTCACTGCGTGTCCCAGGCGATTGAGGTAGGCTGACATCCGTCGTGAGCCATAGACCGGTGTGCGCAGATATTCCGCGTCAATTAGACGCATTAGCTCCAGATCATAGGCTCGTAGCGCCTTTCGCTGATAGTACATCGAGGAGCGACTGATACCGAGTGGCTGGTACTGACGTCGGAGGCTGATGCCGGGCGCTTGCGGCTCGACCATTGTCAGGCGCTGGGCCCGACTCAACGATCGAGCCTGCGTGACAAAAATTCCGTTCCACCGTCAGCTTGCCGATCTTGCGATAGAGCGTATCGATCTCCTCCTGGGTCTTTTGGGCGGTTTTACTGGAACTCTGCCCTTGAAGACGCCGGTGGCGTTGTCCAGCAGGTCGCGCTTCCACTGACTCACCATGGTTGGATGGATCTCGAAGCGGGCCGCGATCTCCGACGTGATCTGTTCCTCTTGGGGGCGGCTAGGGCTACCCTGGCTTTGAACTCACCGCTGTACTGTCGACGTTTCCTGCTCATGATCAAGTTCTCCTAGTCGGTCTGGTCAGAGCTTAGCGCCTAGTCCGAATTCCCGGATCCGCTTCACTGCCGCCGGGCAAGATTAGTATTCTCGAAGCTCTCTATCGCACAAGACGAGGCTCTGAATGGCTAGCGCGCACTTATTCTACAAATCTAGGTAAATATGATTGCTGAAGTGTGATTTTTTGTGTATCATTAAGTATTTGAAAAAATATTTAATATCGTGTTGATTTTCAGTAGATGTAGTGTCCCGGATGATCAGATCGCCTATAGAAGTTATCCTCTGCTAGCAGCGAGGGAGCTTCTTCAGCAATTCATTCGGGAGCAAGTTCATGGACATCAAGCTGCATAAACAAGCGACCACGACACCGAAGATCCGGGCCGAGATCCAGGCAGCGCCCTCCGGCATCACGGATAGCGAGCTGGCCCGCCAGTATGGTGTCGCCACCGCGACCATACGGCGTTGGCGGTACCGTGACGATGTCCATGATCGATCGCGCCACGCGTTGGGTGTATCTGGAGATCCGAAGCAGCCAGTCCGCGAAGGATGCTCGCGCGTTCATGAAGCAGGTGGAAGAGAAGGCGCCCTTCAAGATCCAGACGGTGCTGACTGACAACGGCAAATCCTTTACCGATCGCTTCACACGTGCAGGTGAGCGCAAGCCCAGCGGCCGGCATCCGTTTGACCAGGAGTGCCAGGCACATGACATCGAACACCGCCTGATCAAGCCGGGAAAGCCGCAAACGAACGGCATGGTGGAGCGCTTCAACGGCCGCATCAGCCACGTGCTGGCGACTCGGCGCTATGCCTCAGGCGAGGACCTGGAACAGACGCTGAAACGCTACACTTGGCTGTACAATCACCACATACCGCAGAAGGCACTGCACCATCAATCGCCCATTGCGATGATGAAAGAATGGCAGACTAAACGGCCTGACTTATTTACCAAGCGGGTGGTTAATCACACGGGACCCGACAAGTAGAAAATTTGAGGCCTTGTATCAAACTACCCTTTTGGGTCGGGGTGGTTTGCTTGCTGCAATACAAACTAAGGTCGCGTCAGTCAATTAGAACGATACCTCGTAGGTGAGTATGAACAAGATATTTAAAGTCATCTGGAACAGCACTCTTGGCCGCCTGGTAGTTACGTCGGAGGCGGCTCACTCTAAGGGTAAGCCAAGTGGGCAGCGGCTCCAGGTGGTGCCAGCGGAAGCTGTGAAAGTCTTACCTGCAGGTATCTTGCGCCCCTTGGTCGTGGCGATAGGACTGGTCGGTAGTGGGGTGAGTGCTATGGCTACCGCAGAGGACGCCACTTTCGACAACCTGACGATCAACGACGACGCGATTCTTGGCGCCCTAGAGGTGAGTAGAGCCGCTACTATCACTGGGTCGCTCACCGTCGGTGGCGAGGATGTTGCCACAGTCAGTGATATTGCCGGTATCGGTAACAATGCGTCAGCCATCACGAGCCTGGATGGGCGCGTTACCACCAATGAAACTGATATTGCGGGCTTAGATAGTCGCGTTGCCACAAATGAAGCTGATACTGCAGGCCTGGATGCCGATCTTGGCAATCTCGACACCCGAGTCGGTGACAATGAATCGGCCATCACGGGCCTCGATGGTCGCGTTGCCACCAATGAAACTGATATTGCGGGCCTGGATGTCGATCTTGGCGATCTCGACACCCGAGTCGGTGACAATAAGTCGGCCATCACTGGCCTCGATGGTCGCGTTGCTACTAATGAAACTGATATAGCGGGCCTGGATACCGATCTTGGCAATCTCGACACCCGGGTCGGTGACAATGAGTCGGCCATCACGGGCCTCGATGGTCGCGTTGCCTCTAATGAAACTGATATAGCGGGCCTGGATACCGATCTTGGCAATCTCGACACCCGAGTCGGTGACAATGAGTCGGCCATCACGGGCCTCGATGGTCGCGTTGCCTCTAATGAAACTGATATTGCGGGCCTGGATGTCGATCTTGGCAATCTCGACACCCGAGTCGGTGACAATGAGTCGGCCATCACGGCCCTCGATGGTCGCGTTGCCACTAATGAAACTGATATAGCGGGCCTGGATACCGATCTTGGCAATCTCGACACCCGAGTCGGTGACAATGAAACCGACATCATTACAATCAACGATTCTCTGACCAATCTGGGTGTCGATGAGAACTCCCCAGGCGTCAAATATTTTCGTGCGAATTCTGACGACATTGATGCTCAGGCTAACGGCTCTGAGTCTGTCGCCATTGGCCCCAGCAGCGTCGCTGGCGGCACCAACAGCTTAGCCGCAGGATTGAGTGCCACGACTAGCAGCTTGGCAGACAACGGCATTGCCCTGGGCAACCAGGCCCGTGCCGAGGCGGGCAACACCTTGGCGGTGGGGAACCAGGCCAACGCGGCCTTGGAGTCCGGAACGGCCATTGGCAACCAAGCGCAGGCGAAGGCCGAAAACTCGATTGCCTTAGGCAAGCAAACTCTAGCCCTGGGTGAGAATGCCACTTCCATTGGTACGACTGGCGATCCCATCACGATTCTGGATTTGGCTGTTGATGGCGCCGACTTGACGTCGATCAATGGCGTACCGGTGACGGCAATCGGCACGCCGCTCAACCCCGATGGGACCTACAACCCCACCGGTTCAGACCAGATTACCGAAATTGCCGGTGTGGCGGTGGACGAAGACGGCGTCAATCAGTTTATCAGTGCGTTGAAGGCCGGCGCCAACCTTGCCTCGGGCAAGAACAGTGTGTCGCTTGGCGTCGGCACCATCGCAGCCGGTGACTCCAGCGTTGCCATCGGAGATAGGGCCAGCGCGTCAAGTAATGCGGTTGGCATCGGCCGCAATGCGACCGCCACAGGTGGCGCCGTCAGCATTGGCCCCGGCGCCACTGCGAGCGGTGCCAACAGCTTCGCCGGCGGCAATAATGCCACCGCGAGCGGTGCCAACAGCTTCGCCGCAGGCGCTGGGGCGCAAGCAGGTGGTGCGGTTAGCATTGCTTTAGGTAAAGATGCCGTGGCGGCCGCTACAAACAATATTTCGATCGGTGAGGAAGCAGGCGTTGGTACAAATGCTGCTACAGCCAACGATCAGGTAAATAATATCGCCATCGGCGCCCAGGCTGGTCAGAACGTTGCCGGCCAACGTAATGTGGCAATGGGAAGCAGTGCGGGCAATGCTGCCGATGGGAACGACAACATTTCCTTTGGCTCCGGGGCTGGTAACAGCCTGGAAGGTGACAGTAATATCAGCATTGGTTTGAATGCTAACAATGCTGATGGGGGAGGGAAGAATCGCGCTGTGGGCATCGGCGAGGATGCCTCGGCGGGTACCGATGGCGTTGCCATCGGTCACGAGGCTGTCGCTTCCGGCACCAACGGTCTTGCATTGGGTAGTGGTGCAGCAACGAGTGGTGCAGGCGTGGCCTTGGGTGAAAACGCTGAGGCAGCCACCGGCTATATTGCCTTGGGCTCTGGCACCCAGGCCTTACAAAGTGATGTTAATGGAAGTAGCTATCTGACCAATCGTGCGTTCTCGGGCAGCGCCGTTTCTGTGGGGAATAGCGAGACAGGCCTGACGCGGCGTATCGTTAATGTGGAGGATGGCGCACAGGACACTGATGCGGTAAACGTACGGCAGCTACAGTATGCAGTGAATAATATCGACCTGACGGATCCTGACTTCGCCGATGGCGTGATCCTGGATCTTCAGGACCAGATCGATCAGAACTTGCTGTCTTATGTCAGTATCGGGGATGGCGGCACCGACAGGAGCAACAAAGATAACAGTGGGGCGCTAGGCGTCAGGTCATTAGCGATTGGTCCGGATGCCTCTACCAGTAATGGGGCCGACGATGCGACAGCGATTGGCTCCAGCGTATCGGCGGAAGGGGCTTCCTCGGTTGTTCTGGGCCACGATGTCCAGGCGCTAAACGATAATTCGGTCGTCATCGGCAGCCAACAGACCGAAGCGCGCGACGAAAGCGGCGTGGCCATTGGCGCGGACTCGCAAAGCCGTGGCACAAACTCGATCGTTATTGGTACCCGCTCTGAGTCGGACGACCAGGATGGTACTAATGTCCAAAACTCCATCGTCATCGGTACGGACTCCCAGTCGACAGCGCGCGAAGGGATCGTTATCGGCAGAGATTCCCTCGTAAATGCCGAAAGAGCTATGGCACAGGGTGATAATGCCGAGGCAACGGCGGATGACGCCATGGCTGTCGGTACAGGCTCCCGGGCGAGTGGTGTCAGCGCCCAGGCCAGCGGCACCCGTGCCAGCGCCAGTGGCGCCAACGCTCAGGCCAGCGGCACCGATGCCAACGCCAGTGGCGTCGACACTCAGGCTAGCGGTACCAGAGCTCAGGCGAGCGGTTCTAATGCTCAGGCCAGTGGCACCGATGCCCGCGCCAGCGGTACCGATGCTCAGGCCAGCGGTACCAGGGCTTCCGCGAGTGGATCCAATGCCATCGCATCAGGTACGGATGCGCGTGGATATGCCAGCGACGGTATCGCCATGGGCACTGGAGCCCAGGCAGGCTTCGATGATCCCAATAACCTCGACCCTTTGCGCAACTCTGGAGGTATCGCGATTGGCAATGAGACCCGTGCGGACGAAGAGCATGCGCTGGCGCTCGGCGTCGAGGCCCAGGCTCGCGCCCAGTCCGCCACGGCGATCGGCGATGGGGCCGAAGCCTCGGACACCGCCCAGGGCGGCCTAGCCGTCGGGGCCGGCGCAGGGGTCACCGCGCAGAACGCCGCCGCCTTCGGCCAGAGCGCCAAAGCGGAGGGCATCGAGGCCTTGGCCATGGGCTCCGGGGCGCGCGCCGACGCCCAGTCCGCCACGGCGATCGGCGCTGGAGCCCTGGCCAACCACCAGGGCTCGGTGGCCCTGGGGAGCAACGCGGTCACAGCGGCGCCAGTCTCCACTGATGAAATGACGGTCGACAAGAATACCTACGACTTCGCGGGCACCTCTCCTGTAGCGACTGTTAGCGTGGGGGGCTTGGGTGAAGAGCGTACTCTTACTAACGTCGCCGCCGGACGCGTCAGCGCTGCCAGTACCGACGCCGTCAACGGCAGCCAGCTTTATGGCACCAACCAGGCAGTCGATGCACTGGCCGACAACTTGGACACTGCCGGCGGTTCTGTGGCCGCCGTGATGGGTGGCAACGCTGCCTATGATCCGCAGACCCACCAGGTCACGATGAACAATGTGGGTGGCACCGGCGAAGATACCCTCAACGATGCCATCGAGTATGCCGCTCAGGGCTGGGATGTCACCGCCAACAATGATGCCGGTGCCAATGTCGCGCCCGGCGGCTCGGTGGATTTCAGCAGTACCGACAGCAATATCGCCATCAGCCGCGCGGGCACCGACCTGGTGTTCAACCTCGCGGAGGATATCGGCGTCGACGGAAGCGTCAGCGTCGGTAGCGATACCGTTGTCGATGGTGACAGCGTCACGACCAACAACCTGACGGTTGGTGGTGATACCTTCGTCGTGGCCGGGGATACTGTCACCTATGACGGTAATGAAATCGCGACCCAGGCCGACGGTCTGAGCTTTGCCGGTAACACCGGGGGGGCCATCGATAAGACGCTGGGAGACACCACCCCGTTGACGGTTTCCGGTGGGCTGGCGTTGGGCGAGGCTTCCAGTGGCGCCAACCTGCGCGTGGATAGCGACGGCAATCAGCTCAACCTGGTAATGGCGCGCAACCTAACCGAGCTGGACAGTGTCACCACCGGCAATAGCGTGCTCGACACCGGCGGCCTCACCGTCAACGATGGCACTAACAGCACCGAGTACGGCACCGCCGGCATGACCATTACCGGTGGCCCTAGCGTGACCTCCGGTGGCATCGATGCCGGTGATCAGGTTATTGCCAGCGTGGCCGACGGAGATGTGAACGCCACCAGCAGCGATGCCATCAACGGCAGCCAGCTGCAGGCGGCAGGCGACAGTCTGGCCAGCAACGTGCTGGGTGGTGATGCTGCCTATGCCGACAACGACTTCACCATGAGTGATGTGGGCGGTACCGGCGAGAACACCATCGACGAGGCGATCGCCTCGGCTAATACCGCCGCCAATGCCGGCTGGGACATCAGTGCCCAGGGCAGCAACTCGACCAATGTGGGGCCGAACGACAGCGTCGATTTGAACAACAGTGATGGCAATATCGTGGTCAGCAAGACCGCCACCGATAACGATGTCACCTTCGATCTGGCCGCCAACCTCACAGCCGACAGCGTGACCACCGGTAACAGTGTGCTCGATACCGATGGGCTGACCGTCGACGACGGTGCCGGCAATGTCACCGAGGTGACGACCGCGGGCATCAGTGTCAGCGATGGCACCGACAGCACCGCCTACGGTGCCGAGGGCATGGCCATTGCGGGCGGGCCGAGCGTGACCTCCGGCGGCATCAATGCGGCCGGCAACACGATCACCGGCGTAGCCGATGGCGCCATCAACAGCACCAGCAGTGAAGCCATCAACGGCAGCCAGCTGCAGGCGGCAGGCGACAGTCTGGCCAGCAGCGTGCTGGGTGGTGATGCTGCCTATGCCGACAACGACTTCACCATGAGTGACGTGGGCGGTACCGGCGAGAACACCATCGACGAGGCGATCGCCTCGGCCAATACCGCCGCCAATGCCGGCTGGGACATCAGTGCCCAGGGCAGCAACTCGACCAATGTGGGGCCGAACGACAGCGTCGATTTGAACAACAGTGATGGCAATATCGTGGTCAGCAAGACCGCCACCGATAACGATGTCACCTTCGATCTGGCCGCCAACCTCACAGCCGACAGCGTGACCACCGGTAACAGTGTGCTCGATACCGATGGGCTGACCGTCGACGACGGTGCCGGCAATGTCACCGAGGTGACGACCGCGGGCACCAGTGTCAGCGATGGCACTGACAGCACCGCCTACGGCGCCGACGGCATGACCATTGCGGGCGGGCCGAGCGTGACCTCCGGCGGCATCGATGCGGCCGGCAACACGATCACCGGCGTAGCCGATGGCGCCATCAACAGCACCAGCAGTGAAGCCATCAACGGCAGCCAGCTGCAGGCGGCAGGCGACAGTCTGGCCAGCAGCGTGCTGGGTGGTGATGCTGCCTATGCCGACAACGACTTCACCATGAGTGACGTGGGCGGTACCGGCGAGAACACCATCGACGAGGCGATCGCTTCGGCCAACACCGCCGCCAATGCCGGCTGGAACGTGGCTGACACCAACGGCAACAGCCACAACATCGGCCCGAACGGCAAGGTGACCTTCGACGGCGACAGCAACGTCACGGTGACCGAGTCTGGTGCTGACGATGATGCCAAGGTTCAGGTCGCGCTGAATGACGACATTACGGTCGATAGTGTGGCAGCCGACAGCGTGACCACCGGTAACAGTGTGCTCGATACCGATGGGCTGACCGTCGACGACGGTGCCGGCAATGTCACCGAGGTGACGACCGCGGGCATCAGTGTCAGCGATGGCACCGACAGCACCGCCTACGGTGCCGAGGGCATGGCCATTGCGGGCGGGCCGAGCGTGACCTCCGGCGGCATCAATGCGGCCGGCAACACGATCACCGGCGTGGCCGATGGCGCCATCAACAGCACCAGCAGCGATGCTATCAACGGCAGCCAGCTGCAGGCGGCGGGCGACAGCCTGGCCAGCAACGTGCTGGGCGGTAATGCCGACTACACCGGCAACGACTTCACCATGAGTGATGTGGGCGGTACCGGTGAGAACACTATCGACGAGGCGATCGCCTCGGCCAACACTGCCGCCAATGCCGGCTGGGACATCAGTGCCCAGGGCAGCAACTCGACCAATGTGGGGCCGAACGACAGCGTCGATCTGAATAACAGTGATGGCAATATCGTGGTCAGCAAGACCGCCACCGATAACGATGTCACCTTCGATCTGGCCGCCAACCTCACAGCCGACAGCGTGACCACCGGTAACAGTGTGCTCGATACCGATGGGCTGACCGTCGACGACGGTGCCGGCAATGTCACCGAGGTGACGACCGCGGGCATCAGTGTCAGCGATGGCACCGACAGCACCGAGTATGGCGCCGATGGCATGGCCATTGCCGGTGGCCCGAGCGTCACCAGTGGCGGTATCGATGCGGCCGGCAACACGATCACCGGCGTGGCCGATGGCGCCATCAACAGCACCAGCAGTGATGCTATCAACGGCAGCCAGCTGCAGGCGGCGGGCGACAGCCTGGCCAGCAACGTGCTGGGCGGTGATGCCGCTTACACCGGCAACGACTTCAGCATGAGTGATGTGGGCGGTACCGGCGAGAGCACCATCGATGACGCCATCCGCTCGGCCAACACCGCCGCCAATGCCGGCTGGAACGTGGCCGACACCAACGGCAACAGCCACAACATCGGCCCCAACGGCAAGGTGACCTTCGACGGCGACAGCAACGTCACGGTGACCGAGTCTGGTGTCGATGATGATGCCAAGGTCCAGGTCGCGCTGAACGACGATATTACCGTCGACAGCGTCACCACCGGCAACAGCACGCTGGACAACGATGGCCTGACCGTCGCCGATGGTGCGGGCAATATCACCGAGGTGACAATCGCTGGCACCAGCGTCACCGACAGCACCAACAGCACCGAGTACGGCGCTGACGGCATGACCATTGCCGGTGGCCCGAGCGTTACCACCGGCGGCATCGATGCGGCTGGCAACAAGGTCACCAACGTGGCCGATGGCGACATCAACGCCTCCAGCGGCGATGTCATCAATGGCAGCCAGCTGCAGTCGGCGGGCGACAGCCTGGCCAGCAACGTGCTGGGCGGTGATGCCGCTTACACCGGCAACGACTTCAGCATGAGTGATGTGGGCGGTACCGGCGAGAGCACCATCGATGGCGCCATCCGCTCGGCCAACACCGCCGCCAATGCCGGCTGGAACGTGGCCGACACCAACGGCAACAGCCACAACATCGGCCCCAACGGCAAGGTGACCTTCGACGGCGACAGCAACGTCACGGTGACCGAGTCTGGTGTCGATGATGATGCCAAGGTCCAGGTCGCGCTGAACGACGATATTACCGTCGACAGCGTCACCACCGGCAACAGCACGCTGGACAACGATGGCCTGACCGTCGCCGATGGCGCGGGCAATATCACCGAGGTGACAACCGCTGGTACCCGCGTCGCCAATGGCACCAACAGCACCGAGTACGGCGCCGACGGCATGACCATTGCCGGTGGCCCGAGCGTTACCACCGGCGGTATCGATACGGCTGGCAACAAGGTCACCAACGTGGCCGATGGCGACATCAACGCCTCCAGCGGCGATGCCATCAACGGCAGCCAGCTGCAGGCGGCGGGTGACAGCCTGGCCAGCAACGTGCTGGGCGGCAATGCCGATTACACCGGTAACGACTTCACCATGAGTGACGTGGGCGGCACCGGTGAAGACACCATCGATGACGCCATCAAGTCAGCCAACACCGCAGCCAATGCCGGCTGGAACGTGGCCGACACCAACGGCAACAGCCACAACATCGGCCCGAACGGCAAGGTGACCTTCGACGGCGACAGCAACGTCACGGTGACCGAGTCTGGTGTCGATGATGATGCCAAGGTCCAGGTCGCGCTGAACGACGATATTACCGTCGACAGCGTCACCACCGGCAACAGCACGTTGGACAACGATGGCCTGACCGTCGCCGATGGCGCGGGCAATATCACCGAGGTGACAACCGCTGGTACCCGCGTCGCCAATGGCACCAACAGCACCGAGTACGGCGCCGACGGCATGACCATTGCCGGTGGCCCGAGCGTTACCACCGGCGGTATCGATACGGCTGGCAACAAGGTCACCAACGTGGCCGATGGCGACATCAACGCCTCCAGCGGCGATGCCATCAACGGCAGCCAGCTGCAGGCGGCGGGTGACAGCCTGGCCAGCAACGTGCTGGGCGGCAATGCCGATTACACCGGTAACGACTTCACCATGAGTGACGTGGGCGGCACCGGTGAAGACACCATCGATGACGCCATCAAGTCAGCCAACACCGCAGCCAATGCCGGCTGGAACGTGGCCGACACCAACGGCAACAGCCACAACATCGGCCCGAACGGCAAGGTGACCTTCGACGGCGACAGCAACGTCACTGTCACCGAGTCTGGTGCTGATGATGACGCCAAGGTCCAGGTCGCGCTGAACGACGATGTTGCCGTCGACAGCGTCACCACCGGCAACAGCACGCTCGACACCGATGGCCTGATCGTCGATGACGGCACCAATAGCACCGAGTACGGCGCTGACGGCATGACTATTGCCGGTGGCCCGAGCGTTACTACCGGCGGCATCGATGCGGCCGGCAACACGGTCACCGGTGTGGCCGATGGCGCCATCAACAGCACCAGCAGTGATGCCATCAACGGCAGCCAGCTGCAGGCGGCGGGTGACAGCCTGGCCAGCAACGTGCTGGGCGGTGATGCCGCTTACACCGGCAACGACTTCAGCATGAGTGATGTGGGCGGTACCGGCGAGAGCACCATCGATGACGCCATCCGCTCGGCCAACACCGCCGCCAATGCCGGCTGGAACGTGGCCGACACCAACGGCAACAGCCACAACATCGGCCCCAACGGCAAGGTGACCTTCGACGGCGACAGCAACGTCACTGTCACCGAGTCTGGTGCTGATGATGACGCCAAGGTCCAGGTCGCGCTGAACGACGATATTGCCGTCGATAGCGTCACCACCGGCAACAGCACGCTCGACACCGATGGGCTGACCGTCGACGACGGCGCCGGCAATGTCACCGAGGTGGCCGCGACCGGCACCAGCGTTACCGATGGCATCAACAGCACCGCCTACGGCGCCGACGGCATGACCATTGCGGGCGGGCCGAGCGTGACCTCCGGCGGCATCAATGCGGCCGGCAACACGATCACCGGTGTGGCCGATGGCGCCATCAACAGCACCAGCAGCGATGCTATCAACGGCAGCCAGCTGCAGGCGGCGGGCGACAGCCTGGCCAGCAACGTGCTGGGCGGTAATGCCAACTACACCGGCAACGACTTCAGCATGAGTGATGTGGGCGGTACCGGCGAGAGCACCATCGATGACGCCATCCGCTCGGCCAACACCGCCGCCAATGCCGGTTGGAACGTGGCCGACACCAACGGCAACAGCCACAACATCGGTCCCAACGGCCAGGTGACCTTTGACGGCGACAGCAATGTCACTGTCACCGAGTCTGGCGCTGACGATGACGCCAAGGTCCAGGTCGCGCTGAACGACGACATTGCCGTCGACAGCATCACTACCGGCAACAGCACGCTCGATACCGATGGACTGACCCTCGATGACGGTACCAACTCCACCAAGGTAAGCGCCGGCAGTATCAATGTGACCAGTGGTGGTAACAGCATCACCATGGATGGTGGCGCCGGTGATATCACGGGCCTGGCCAACACCGACCTCGACGGTGCCGACTTCGCCCAGGCAGGACGTGCAGCCACCGAGGAGCAGCTGGACCTGGTCAACCAGACCGCCAGCGCCGGCTGGAACCTGAGCGGTTCCGGTGCCAATCAGGTGAACATCGGGCCGAACGGTAACGTGGACTTCCAGGGCGACGGCAACATCAGCGTGGCGCAGAACGGTGCGGAGGATGATGGTCAGATCGACATTACCCTGAACCGCGACCTGAATGTGGACAGCGTCACCGCAGGAGATGCGTCGCTCGACACCGAGGGGCTGGTGGTAAACGACAGCACCGCGAATCCGACGGCCACCACCTCGGTAGAAGCGGGCATGATCACACTGGCGGCTAACCCGACCACTGGCTCGGCCAACGAGATCGTGATTGATGCCAACAGCGGCACCATCGGTGGGTTGACCAACACGACGTTCGATCCGGATAACTTCACCAGTGGTCAGGCGGCTACAGAAGACCAGTTAGGTCAGGTCTATACCGTGGCCAACGCTGGTTGGAGCGTGTCGGTGGATGGTGAGGGTGCCCAGTCAGACGGCAGCAACAATGTTGGCCCCGGTGAAGTAGTGGATTTCACCAGCGAGGACGGCAACGTTGTTATCAACCGCGACGGCACCAATCTGGCATTCAACCTGGCTGATAGCATCACGCTGGGTGATGGCGAAACCGCGATCAACGTTGATGGCGAGAAGGGCGAGATTGGCGTCGGCGATACCCTCGTGAATGGAGGCGGTGTCAGCGTTGGCGATGATGTGAGTCTGGGCGATACGGGGCTTGAGATCGCTGGTGGGCCGAGCGTCACGGCTGGCGGTATCGACGCGGGCGGAAGCAAGATCACCGGCGTGGCCGCGGGTGATGTCAGCGAGACCAGCACCGATGCCATCAACGGTAGTCAGCTGTATGACGTACAGCAGGTCGCCAACGCCGGCTGGAACTTGACCGGCTCTGGCTCCAATGAGGTGAACATCGGGCCGGAGGGGTCGGTGGACTTCCAGGGTGATAGCAACATCAGTGTGGCACAGGCCGGTACCGATAATGCTGGGGAGATTCAGGTGGCCCTGAACGACACTATCACCCTGGGCGAAGGCGACAGTGCCATCACGTTAGACGGTACTGAGGGAAGTATTGCCACCGGTGACACCATCATGAACGGCGACGGTGTGCGCGTTGGTGATGATGTAGCCTTGGACGAAACTGGTTTGGCCATCACTGGCGGGCCGAGCGTGACCGTTAGCGGTATCAATGCTGGTGGCATGCAGATCACTAACGTAGGTAGTGGCCTGGGTGGTCAGTCGCTGGATCAGATCAGCGGTGATGACCTGATGAATGCCGTGAATGTGAGTGACCTCCAACAGGTGGCCGGTGATATCGGAGATGATGTGGCGGCAGCCAAGACCGAGGTCACGGAGGGCAAGAATATCTCTGTCACCGAGTCGACCGGTAGTGACGGCCAGACCATCTATGAAGTTGCTACCGCTGACGAGGTGGAGTTCGACAAGATGGATGTTGGCTCTGTCACCATCGATAAGGACAATGTCGATGGAGATGGTAATACCATCATTGCCGGTGTTGGCAGGGGAGAAGTCAGTGCTGACAGCACGGATGCCGTGAATGGTGGCCAGCTTTACGATGTCAAGGAAGAGATTGGAGATATCAATAACTCCCTGGATGGTGGCATGGACTTCGCAGCCGATGAAGGTGATGCTGTGAACCGCAAGCTGGGCGATACCGTAGCCATCACCGGCGATAACAACATCACGACACGGACCTCCGATGATGGGGTGCAGGTGACTCTGAATCAGGAGTTGAATGTCGATAGTGTGTCTGCCGGAAGGACCACGGTCAGTGACCAGGGTGTGACGATCGAAGGCGGCCCCAGCATGACGGTCGATGGTATCGACGGGGGGGGCAAACGGGTCACCAACGTGGCCCCAGGGGGCGAACCTACCGATGCCGTAAACGTTGGTCAGATGCAGGAGCTCAACCAGCGCTTTGCTCAAGAGATTAACAATGTCCACGGACGCATCAATGAAGTGGAAAAGAACGCAAATGCAGGTAGCGCGAGTGCTATTGCGGCGAGTACTGTTCCCCAGGCCTGGATGCCCGGCAAGAGCATGGTGGGCGTAGGTACCGGTACCTACGAGGGTGAGACCGCCATTTCGGTTGGTGTATCGCGCCTTTCCGATAATGGTCGATTTGTTATCCAGGGCAAGGTGACGGGTGATTCTCAGAGCAACTTCGGCGCTGGCATCGGTGCCGGCTGGCACTGGTAAGGAGACTACTGTGAAAATATTGCGCTCATCTGCAATGCTCAGGGCGGCCCTCGGGGCCGCCGGTATCGCCAGCCTGGCAATAACTGCGGGCTGTGCCAGCCCGCCGAATAACGACCGCACGGATATTCATGAAGCGGGGGATGGCTTCCCCGCACTGGATAAGAATTGGTATGACGGTGGCCGCTTCGTCGAGCCGGAGAATATATTGCGCCTCGCCGAGGGGCAGACCAAGGATCAGGTGCGTCAACTGATCGGTAATCCTCACTTCAGTGAGGGTTTCTTCGGTGTTCGCGAGTGGAACTATGTCTTCAACCTCTATACGGGGGAATCTGGTGGGGACTACATCACCTGCCAGTATCAGGTGGTGTTCAATGAAGATATGGCTTTGAAAGATACTCGTTGGCGCGACGAGCAGTGCCCGGCATTACTGATGCCCGTCGAGAAGAAGCAAGACGAGACGCTGGTGCTTTCCGGTGATGTGCTGTTCGATTTCGATAGCGATCGGCTGTCTCTGGAAGGAAGGCACGCCCTGGAGCGGGTGGCGCAGTCGACGCTCAGCGAGTTCAAGGCCCCCCGGATGTTGGTCGCAGGTCATACGGACCGTTTCGGTGACGCGGCGTATAACCAGGAGCTTTCACGGTCTCGGGCAGATACCGTGGCCGATTATCTCTCCACTCAGGGAATCAGTCGTGGCGATATCCGCACCACTGGACGCGGTGAGGCCGATCCTGTGGTGACATGCCAGGGAAGCGTGGCTACGCAGAGCGTGACGGAATGTCTGCGCCCTAATAGACGCGTTGAAATCACGATCAGCGAGGCGGTGGATGGGTGAAGCCAGCCACCGGTATCGATGGTAGAGAATCACTAGGATGGAACGATGAGCAAACAACGTGGCCGTCAACAGGACAGCAAGAACATCGAGAATCAGGGTGAAACCGAAGCCGTGGATATGAATGCACAAGAGCGAGGAGATAAGCCGTCGGTCACCATTGATGGGGCCACCTATACATTGGAGAGCCTGGGGGAACAGGGGCGTGAACAGCTGAAGAATCTCCAGGTTACCGACCAGGAGATGCGTCGGTTGCAGGACCAGCTGGCCATCATGCAGACCGCACGTAATACCTATGCTCGGATACTGGGTGATGTGGTCAAGAATGTGACACCACAGACGTGATCCGTTAACGATAATATTTCATGCTAGTTGAGCTATCGCGCTCTGCATTGTCTTCGGGATCCTCCGGCATGTCTGACATGTCGGGGTTTTCTTTGTGACGCTAATTTATGGTTGTCGAGTTATGAGAGTACAGATTTGGCTGGGAGTTGTGCTGCTGAGCGTCAGCACCCTGACCTATGCCGATTATGAGTCGGGCCTGGCCGAGTTTCGTCAGGGGAATTTTGCTTCTGCGGTGTACGAGTGGCGTGAAGACGCGGAGCAGGGCGATGGCCAATCACAGTTTGCGCTGGCCCGGATGTTCGAGAGCGGCTCTGGGGTTCGTCAAAACCTGGATGAGGCCTACAAATGGTATCGCCTGTCTGCCGATAATGATGTCCTGGAAGCACAGGTCAAGCTTGCTCAGTTGTATCTGGGTGAGAGGGTGGAGGGGCATGGGCCGGCAGACGCCGCTGAATGGCTGCAGCGGGCGGCACAGGCCGGGCATGCCGGGGCCCAGTTTCAGCTTGGGCTGATGTATCTGGAAGGTTTCGGACTTGAGGAAGATGCGGTCAGCGCGGCGCAGTGGTTCGCTCAGGCCGCCGATCAGGGGCATGTTCAGGCACAGAACAACCTGGGAAGCCTGTACGAGAACGGACGCGGTGTGGAGCAGGATTACTCGCGCGCCTTCGAGCTCTTCAGTCAGGCCGCCCGACAGGGTGATGCCATGGCACAGAACAACTTGGGGGCGATGTATGCCCGTGGGCGTGGTGTAGAGGCTAATCATGCCTGGGCAGTATTCTGGTTTGCCACCGCATCGCGAAATGGAAATGAGGTGGCCAAGGATAATATTCCGCCTAGCCTGCCGAAGCTTCGGAAGAAGGAGGTCTCCGGCGCACGCGTGAATATTCGATCTGGTGCTGGAACCGATAATTCGCGGATCGCCCAATTGGCTCGGGGAACCGAGGTATATGTTCTGGGAGAAGGCGAGGGCTGGAGCCAGGTCTATTTTGAGGAAGAGGGTGAGCCTGTCCTGGGCTGGGTAGCCACACGATTGATTTACTAAGCAATGAGAATAACTAGCTATTCAGGTGGCTGTTGCTGAGATATTGCTAACCACCTGATTTTTCTGTGCTCTTCGACTCCGCAAGGGGTAGCGTCATCATGTTGGAAGGGCAACGTCCCCTCTCTATTGCTGTACAGTAAGACAGTGTCAGAGGGGGCGAAGGAGCGAGGCAATAGCGCTCCTGACAAAAAAGGGCGACACACGGCTTCCCCGGTCAAAGGAAAGTACTGACACGGAGCGGCCCCATCAAGGGCTGGACGATGCTACACCTGATGAAGTGTACTTCTCTCAATCACTGACCCAGGCGGCCTGACGCCGATGATGACCTGATCCGAGCTTAGGCGACCCGTCAGGTGGTCCAAAGGATGGGGTCCACTTCAGCCAGAGCTAGGCTCGACTGTCCCTCAAGCCAGTCGTCACCGATCTCGGATGTGGAGGGTGGCGCCGGCTTAGCTCGCCAATCTGCTGGCAGAACGTCCTCCGGCAGCTGCATTAGCATCTCCTCCCTGAATGTCACCTCCAGGAGCGTATACTTCTTCAGCAGTTGATTGTCTTCCAGGTGAACCATCTCCTCGAGCATGGCCAGGGACTCTGTGCTCGCGAGGTACACACAGGCCTTACCTTTGCTGTTCCAGCGCCCGCCGTACAGCCGAGCCCCTTACCCACCAAAGGCTGTCTTTAGCCACTTCCGATGTCTGTCAAGCTTGTTGGAACCTGTAATCAGGCGGCTTCTAATCGCTGATCCTGTTGAACCAGCGGGTCTTCCTGGTCGGGGTTCAGCCAGACTGTCCGGCGCGGTGTCCAGTTGCGGGTGGCACTGCTCCACCGCCCGGGATGTTGCCGTTTCGCCTCGGCATAGATGGCGTCTCGCCTTGCCAGCACCTCGTTATCCAGGCCGGCATGCCGCTCCCCCGGGGTGACGAACCGTATGGCGCTGTGGCGGTGTTCGTGGTTGTACCACTGCACGAAGCGCGTCACCCACTGCTGCGCCGCTGACAGGTTCTCGTATCCGTCCATCGGGTAGACGGGCCGGTACTTGCAGGTCCTGAACAGCGACTCTGAGAAGGCGTTGTCATTGGAGACCCGAGGGCGGCTGTACGACGGAGTGATATTTAACCGCTGCAGCGTCGCCTGAAGCGTCGAGCCTTTCATGGCGGAGCCATTATCGGCGTGTAATACCAGTGGCTGGTTGATGCAGCCTTCGCGCAGCACGGCACGCTGGATTACCTCGCTGCTATTGGCCATGGACTCCTGGTCGAAGACCTCGGCATCGACGATCTTGCGACTGTAGATGTCGACGATCATGTACAGGTAGTAGAACTGACCACGCACCTAAGCTCTGTCTGAAAAATCGGCGAGCGATAGCCAGACAAGGCAAAAATCGGCGAAAAAGCGGAGTTTACGGGGTGTAAATGAGCATTTTGAGCCGATTTTTAACACCGTATGGTTAAGCGCAGACATTTTTCAGACAAAGCGTAGGTTCACCACATAATTTGCAGTTTGGTCTGTCAGATTCTTCACCATGCTTCAACCCGTATTCCGAAGCTTTCATTAGGTGATTCTCCACATTATAAAGCTAAGCCGTGCTAGATCGCCTACTGAAGACATTACCACGCTGCACATGATGACCACTCACTGTATGTATGAACAGCACGAGGAATGCATCCCAAATAGTGCAAGAAAGCCTAGCCCTTGAGCTTAACGTTTTGGCTTCGCGTAGCCCCCTTCCTCTGTCACACCTATCGACTGTTTGATAGCTGCAGGAAACAACCGATGCTCCGACGCCTATTCTCGCGCTCCACGACCACCTCGCAAGCAGCAGAGGGGTTCCATACGCCGCGTTCAGGTAAGGAGCTCCTGGCGACACCACGTCGTCAGTCCATGGTCAAGATGCTGTGGGATACAACGTCACTGACGCAGCCTGTCTTCAACGAGTATTTGCTGGCCCCGATAGAGCGGTACGCCGAACTGGTGCAGCTTCTTCCAGCCTCTGAGTCCCACCACCATGCCTACGCCGGCGGCATGCTGGATCACGCGCTCGAGATGGCCTGTTATGGATTGCGTCTCCGGCAACGCCATCTTCTCCCACCTGGTGCGAAACCAGAGGACCAGAGCTCAACCGGTGAGTTGTGGAGTGCTGCCATCATCTATGGCGCGCTGATGCACGACGTCGCCAAAGTGTTGGTCGACATCGAGATCCACCTCCAGGACGGCAGTGAATGGCGTGTATGGCACGGTGTGATCCCGAAACCCTACCGCATGAGGTATCGCACAAACCGGGAGTATCACCTTCACAGCGCCGTCAACACCCTGCTCGGACAACAAGTCTTGGGAGGAAAGGTCATGGACTGGCTAATGAGCCAGCCCAAGCTTTTCTCTCTTTTCATGTACACCATCTCGGGGCATACCGAGCGAGGCGGCATCATTGCCGAACTGATCCATCAGGCTGACCGCGCCAGTGTCGCCAAGGCTCTTGGTGGAAATCCTGTTCAAGCGCTTTCCGCACCCATTGAATCCATCCAGCGCAAGCTGGCCGAAGGCCTCAGGTTCCTGGTCAAGGAACAGTTCAAGCTCAACAAACGAGGGGGGCAAGCCTGGTTGACCGATGAAGCACTATGGCTGGTATCACCTCGTGCCATCAACGAGCTCAAAGCGCACATCTATGCACAAGGGATAAAAAGCATTCCTGCGGAACTGAACCGGCTGCAGGGGGAAATGCATGCTCACGGCATCATCGAGGAAGTTGAGGAAGGCAAGCACGTCTGGAAATGCAATATCACGGATGGTGACTGGCAGAAGACCCTCAACATGATCAAGGTGCCCCCCACCCTGATTTGGGGAGTCGACGAGCGACCGAGTTCATTCAGCGGTCATTTGACGGTCCAGGGAGCAGGGACAGTCGATGAGCAGCAGCCTCCTACAGGTACGGCTCCCCAGGAGAAATCTACAGAGCCGACTTCAGCAGTAGAACAATCAACGCGGGATCAGACCGATACGCCTACCCCCGCCCCTGCCCCTGCCCCTGCAGAGGTAGCGGCAACCTCATCAATAGCGTCTGAGGCAGAGTCTGGGTCAATAGATGACGACATCATGGCACTTTTCCCGGAAGTAAATGGCGAGGATAAACAGGATGTTACGAAAGAAGGATCGAGTAGCGAATCTGAAACACAACTGCAAGAAGCATCAGAATCTGCTAAAACGACACCTCTTATACAAAAGTCTAGTGAGGATGCCAACAATTCCAACGATCCAGCGGACCTTGGAGAGCGGTTCTGGGAGTGGCTGAAGATGGGTCTAGCGGACCATTCCATTGTTATTAATGACACAAAGGCCCCGGTACATACCGTTAATGGTACCTACTTCCTTGTCAGCCCCGGCATTTTTAAGCGTTTCTGTAACAGCGTGCTGAATGACAAAAACCAATGGCAGGCGGTTCAGAAGCGGTTCCAGAAGCTGGGTGTACACGTCAGAACCCAGGGACAGAATATACATAAAGTTTCTGTCGAGGGACAGAACAAAACCGGAACCCTGATGGGCTACTTAATCAAGGATCCGGAACTTGTGAGTCAGAAGATCCCACCTGATAACTGGGTTCTGACTCTTGTAACCACCAAGGGAGAAAAGGGAGTTTCAGATGAATGATGTGTCGTTCTTGGAATTGTTGAGCCGCTATGCCGCCGACAAACATCTACGCCCCAAAAGCGTAAGCACTTACACGGCTGTCGTCCGATTGTTTCGACGCTATTTAGGCCATGAAGCTTATCCTAGCATGGTAACACGACAGATAGTGATTGACTGGCGGGTATCGATCATACGCACCAAGGACAAACCTGATGGCATCACTGAATCAAGCTGGAATAACTACGTGAGGCATCTCAAGGCACTCTATAGCTTTGGCATCAAGCATGGATTGATAGCCTGCAGCCAAAACCCATTCATAGATGTTTCGGTTAAGCAGCCAAAGGTACCCAAAAAGTCCCTGCAACCCTTGCAGATACGCTACGCCAGGGAGGTCCTTGAGGTCTGCCGACGGTACGAGCATTGCTACAATGAACGCTCAAAAATCCACCCAGCCTGGTTCTGGCAGACCTTGATGGAGACATTCTTTTACACAGGGATACGTCTCAACCAGTTATTACATATTGAGGCAGGGGATATAAATTTGAAAAAGCGTGTATTTCGCACGTCAGCTGTGGGTTCGAAGACCCATTCTGAAAGTATAATGCCCATACCTGATGGGCTGTATCCATATATGCGTCAGCTGATTGTCGCAGCCCATAACTCTGGTTTCAAAAGAGAGGATCAGCTCTTTAATGTGAATCGTTTCAGCCAACGTCATAAACGTACGACGATGGATACATGGCAAGTTGAACGATTCTTTCAAGTATTATCGGAGCTTACGGGGTACAAGATGTCACCGCACCGTTTTCGTCACTTTCTGGGAACGGATCTCATGGATAGCCCAGAAAGAAACATCCATATCACGCAGAACATCCTGAACCATTCCGACATACGCACCACGATGGAGTACATACATCCAGACGTTGAAGCGATGCGCCGTGCGTTGAACAGGCGTGTGCCAGTTTAGCTGAACAGGGTCGGTGAGAGGTGAGGAGGGATGCCCCTCCTCACTTAGCCACAACCTATGATTGGTGGGTTGACATCCCTGTCGGTGTTGGCCATGCTTCTTAGCGCCAATGTAGTGCAATAGAGCAAATAGGCCGGAATAGGCCCTCCTTGCACGCTTGGGGAATGACAATTTTCATAGCGCATGGCGACTGCGCTATTCCAGCCGCCCAGAAACCCGCAATTGACTTGTAATCAGTAGGTCCCGGGTTCGACTCCTGGTGTCGGCACCAGAGCTTAGAGATTGATTCATAAGGCTTTTTAAGCCTTACAAGAGACCGCCCTTCAAGGCGGTTTTTTTGTGCCTGCCAGTTTTGTCAGAAAGTTCTGTCAGCTCTGCCTGGCATGCCTATTCCTGTCGTTCCTACCTTTCCGCTCCAGCCGCGACATTCGACCGTGGCTCCCCCATGAACTCGATGGCTGCTGGCTGCGTGGCGCCCGGCTCTGCCTCGCACCTTGGCTATTGTTAACCTACTTTATCCAGGAAGCTAAATGAGGACGCTTATTCAGTTTGCGTTCAGCTGAGCCGCCTACCCTTTTATAAAGGGCTGGTTATCAGCGAAGGGACTGGAGCCCGCGGTCATTGTCTCTGGCCCGGGTTCGTTTGAATCAGCGACGCGAGGGATTCGCATGGAGCTGTTCGCTCTTCTCATCATTCTGATCGTGGTACTGGGCGCCGGGCTGCTGGTGCAGTGGCTGCCTATGCGTCACCAGCCTCGGCCCAGCTGGTCCCAGCGCGTGCCGTTTCTGGGCGGGGGGACGCCCGACAGTCACGCCTGGAGCCGCTACCACGTTCGCTACTACTCCATGACGCTGCTGTTGATCGCCTTCGAGATGGAGATGATGTTCATGTACCCGTGGGCGGTCGTGTTCGTCGAGAAGGGCATGAAGGCCATGATGGAGATGGGCATGTTTCTCGCCATCCTGTCGGTGGGCATCGTCTATGCCTGGCGTGAGGGGGTGTTCAAGTGGCAGTGAACTGGCTGCACAAACTCGCCGCGCGTGGCAGCGTTCCCGTGTTTCCCGTGCTGGGCAAGCAGGGCGATAGCGCGCTGCGGCACCTCGCGCTATCGCCACAAATCGAACTGGTCGACTCGCCGCGCCACGCCAGCGTGCTGCTGGTGGCAGGCGAGGTGCCGGCCGACCGCTTCGAGCCCCTGCGCCGGGTGCATGACCAAGTGCCATATCCGTTCACGACACTATGGTTTCGCAGCGAACCCTGGCCCCATCTGGAGCGCGTGGCCCGTATCGACGAGCTCGACGACCTGCCCGTTGCACTGGTCACGGCGCATCGCGAACTGATGGAAGGCCGTCGCGGCAGTGCTCATCGTCTCCTGCCGGATGAGCCGCCCAACCCCTGGGAAGGCGAGGGCGACTTTGGCCAGGGCGGCGAAGGCATGATGGGCGGGGTGCCCTACGGGCGGCCCATGGCTATGAACATGGCCGATGACATTCGCGACGGTTTGACGCTGGATTCACTGACGTTCCGGCTGGGGCCGTTCTTTTGCGCGTTTCCGCCCGGCATGGCGGCGGAGATCACCCTGCAGGGGGATCTCGTGCAGACATGGCAAACGCAGTTGGCGCCGTATCCACAGCCTCTCGACGAGGTCTTTTTCGACGCGCTCGAGCGCCCCGTCCCCATTGCGGAGGTCGAGCTTGCCCGGGCCCGCCATCATCTGCAGCGGCTGTTTCATGCGTTACACCTGGCGGGCCTGGAAGGCGTGAGCCTGCGGGCCTTGCGCCTGGCGCATGGATTGTCGACGTCGAGCACCCTCGATGGATTGCGCCGCGCGCTATCACGTAGTGGCTTCTTTCGACTGACTGCGGGCGGCGGCGTGCTCGGCCCCGAGCAGGCACGCATGGTCGGCGGGCCCGCCGCCCGAGCTGCCGGAATGGATGATGATCTGCGCTTGGAGGATGCCGGCTATCGACGGCTGGGGTTCTCTCCCGTCTGCCAGGCCGAAGGCGATACCCATGCTCGCTGGCGGCAGCTTCTGGATGAAATCGATCAATCCCTCCATCTGGCCCGTCTGGCCGAACGTGACAGGGTACACACGGAGCGAGCAGACAGCATCGAGACGCCGCGTGGCCCCTGGTCGGAGCGGCGGCCGGCGGATGCGAGTGCGCTCTTCGATGAGCTGTTGCCCGGGCTGGAGTGGGGCGACGCCCTGGCAACGGTCGCCAGTCTGGATGTCGCGGCGTTGGCCGACCAGCCTGTCGGCACACAGCCATCCGGTGAGTCCCGCGCGGCGCGGGGAGGCAACGGAAACGATGTTTAGCGAGCTATTTCTGCCGGTTCTCATGGTGATCTTCATGCTGGTTGTCGGCGGCTATGCCGTTGCCGTGCTCGATCGCCTGGTTGCCAGCGCGCTTGGCACCCCCCAGGCCGGAGGTATCTGGCTGGCGCCGATGGCGCGCGGCGCCTGGTTGCTGACCCAGCACGCCAATGCCACCGAAGCGCCGGATTGGCGGGCCTGGCGGCTGGCACCGGCCCTGTATCTGGCGTTGGCGGCGGGCGGGCTGGCGGTGGTGCCATGGTCGGCATCGCTGGTCGCCACGGATCTGGTCACCAGCGTGGTGCTGTGGGGCAGCGTGGAGGCGCTGGCGACCGTCGTCATCTTCTTGCATGGCTGGTCGGCGAATTCGTTACTGGCCTTGATCGGCGGGTACCGGTACGTGGCGCTGGGGCTTTCCTACATCCTGATCAGCATGTTCGTGCTGATCGGCGTGGCATTGCCGGCCGAATCGCTGCAATTCACCCAGGTGGTGGCTTCGCAGGAAGACCTGTGGAATGTCATCCGCCAGCCACTGGGACTGCCGCTGTTTCTCATCGTCGGCCTGGGCATGACCTTCTGGGGGCCGCTGAACCTGGCCGATTCGACGGATCTTGCCGGCGGCACGGCCTCGGAGATCTCGGGGCCGCCACGGCTGGTCTGGGACATGGCCCGGGCGGGCATGCTGGTCGCGTTCAGCGGCGTGGCAGCGACTGCCTTCCTGGGGGGCTGGCTGGGGCCCTGGCTGCCCGGCCCGTTATGGATGTCCCTCAAGATGCTGGCGGTATTGAGCGTGCTGCTGTTGCTCGGGCGGCTACTGCCGCGACTGGCGCCGGAGCGCTGCGTCACCTTGATGTGGGTCGTGTTGCTGCCGCTGTCGTTCATCGATCTGGTATGGGCCGGCGCTGGGGCGTTATGGGAATGAACGGAGCGTTATTGTGATGGAGAGCATGAATCACGGCCTCGGTGTCGATATCGCGTTTCTGCTGCTGGCCACGCTGGCGGTGGTCACCGGGTGGCGCGTGTTTCGCACCGATTCGATGGTACGGGCCTCCTTCTTTTTGCTGGTGTCGTTCATCGCCGTAGGCGTGATCATGATCCTGTTGGCGGCGGAATACCTGGGCGTTGCCATGTTCTTCATGATGGCCGTGGAAATGACGGTCATGGCGCTGTTCATGGTCATGTTCATGATGAACCCGGCCGGCCTGAATCCCATGAACATGGTCCATCAGGAACGTATCGCCATCGGGGCTGGCGTCGCCGGTTTTCTGGTACTGGGCGCCATGGCCCTGTTGGCAGTCTTTCCCGATCAGCCGGTGCCGGCAGGCCTCGACCCCGTCAGATCACTGGGCAACGAAATGCTCGGTGATTCGATGCTGATTTTCGAATCGGCGGGTCTCGTGCTGCTGACCACCATGATCGGCGTGGTGGTGCTGTCGAGCCATCGCGGGCGCTATGGCGCGGCGGCGGAGGGCTCGATGCCGCCGGGGCTGGAACCGGGCGGCGACCCGGCAGGCAAGCCCGAGGAGGACGAAGAGGGCGAGCATCACCATCATCACCATCATCACTGAGCGGGACAGACAGGCAGGGAGGCTTGCATGACACTCACCACACTTTTGCTATTGGCAGCGGCACTGATCGGTATCGGGATCTATGGCGCGCTTTCCCAGCAGTCGTTCGTGATGCTGATGATGGGACTGGAGCTGATCCTCAACGGTGTCATGCTGGCGGCAGTGGCGTTCTGGGCCTTCAGCGGGGCCGGAGCACCGGAAGGCCAACTGCTGACGATCATCGTCATGGCCGTGATGGCCATCGAGATGGCGATGGGGTTCGCCCTGGTGGTCGCGGTCTTCCGCGGTAAACAGGCCGACATGACCGAATCGCTGACCGGGCTGAAGCACTGATGCTGTGGTTCGTTCCTCTCTTGCCGCTGCTGGCTGCCCTCGTCATCCATGGGGTCGGCAAGCGTTGGCCGGGCGACGACAGGGGCCGTGCCGTGCTGACCCTGGCGGGGGTGGCGATCACGGTCGCTACCTTGCTGCTCGTGAGCATCGCGGTCACGGCGGACTGGGGCGGCACCTATCGCTGGAGCTCCCGAATCGTTCTGTCACTCGGGATGACGTCCACCAGCGCCGTGTTCGCCATCGTCGTGCCACTGATCGCCGCGCCGATCATCGTCTACAGCGCCTACCATGAAGCATCGCCGGTCAGTGGCAGAGAGACGGTGCGCCCCCCCGTCGGACTGGTGGCGCTGCTGACGGCGTTCGTCGGCGCGATGGAACTGCTCGTCCTGGCCGAGGATTTCGTCACCCTGCTGATCGCCTGGGAACTGGTCGGGGCATGCTCGTGGGCGCTCATCGCCCATGAATGGCAGAAGGCCGGCAACCTGCGGGATGCCGCCTGGGCGTTCCTGGTCACTCGCTTCGGGGATCTGGGGCTGTACATCGCCGCGGCGGCAGCGTTCGCCGGCACGGGGTCGTTTGCCTTTGCAGACCTGGCCCAACTCGATGGGTGGCGGCTGGACGTGTTCGTTGCCGGCGTCGTGCTGGCCGCCGCCGCGAAATCCGCCCAGGTGCCGTTCTCTCCCTGGCTGTTTGCCGCCATGTCCGGGCCGACACCGGTGTCGGCATTGCTCCATGCGGCGACCATGGTCGCGGCGGGGATCTACCTGGTGATTCGGCTGCATGCGGAACTATCCGCAGTCGCCTGGTTTGCGCCGGTCGCCATCACGCTCGGAATGGCCACCGCCCTGGCAGGGGGGGTCGTGGCCTGTCTTCAGGACCATGCCAAGAAGCTGCTGGCCGCCTCTACATCGGCCCAGTATGGCCTAATGTGGCTGGCGGCAGGAGCGGGCTTTCCCGGTGTCGCCCTGGTGCACTTCGTCACACATGCGTTCACGAAAGCGGCCCTGTTTCTGGCGGCCGGCATCGCCGAACGCCATGTCGGCAGCTATTCGCTTAATGCGATGCGCCTGGGCCGCCTGCTTCCGGGCGTCGCGGCAGCCGCCATGGTGGCCAGCCTGGCACTGGCGGGGGTCGTTCCGCTGAGTGCGGCGTGGAGCAAGGAGAAGATCGTCACGGCCGCCGGCCATCAGGCGTCCTGGCTGGCCGTGATTGCCGCCGTGGCGGGAGGCCTCAGTGCGCTATACGCCACACGCTTTCAACTGCTGGCGTTCGGGCGGGGGCGGCAGGACCGTACGAGTACCGCTTCCTCCCGGTCCGGGCACTCCCGGGCGGAGGCCATCTCGCTCTACCTGCTGGCGGCAGGCACGCTGGCGCTATCGCTACTCTGGTGGCCCGGTGTCGGAAATAGCCTTGCTGATTTGCTGTCTGTGCACTTTCCCAAGACCAGGCCGTGGGAACTGATCGTATCGCTATTGCTGGTGGCGATGGGAGTGGGCCTCGGCATTTGGGCGACGCGTCGTGAGGTGTCGCGCCAGCAGAGCGAAAAGCGTGCCGGCATGGCGGACTGGCTGGGGCTGCCGACGCTGACGGCGCGAGGCGCGGATGCCGTGCTGATGTTCAGCCATGGCCTGGCACGCTTCGACGATCGCGCCGTGGATGCCGGGATCCGGGGCAGTGCCCGCTTCGGTGCGTGGCTGGCCAGGCTGGGAGAGCGGCGTGGCGAAGGCGCGTTCGATGGCGCCACGATCCAGCTCGCGAAGGGCGTCGACTGGGCGGGGCAAGTGGTACGCCGGGCGCATACCGGGCAGATGCATCACTACTACACCGGTATCGCGGCAGGACTCGCCGCGATCCTGATCATCCTGAGCATAGGAGCGCTCCTTTGATTTTGACTGCAGCCTTGGGGCTTCCCATGCTGGGGGCCCTCGCACTCGCCGTTTCAAGCCGCTGGACCGAGACCACGGCTCGCCGGTTTGCCATTGTGGTTTCGGTATTGCCGGTGCTGTTGCTGGCCTGGGCGTGGCGACAGTTCGACCCGCAAGGTGCGCTATTCCAGTTCGTCGAGGAAGTGCCCTGGGTACCCAGCCTGGGCATGGGCTACAGGCTGGGCGTGGACGGCATTGCGTTGGCTGTCGCGACGATGAGCTCCCTGGTTTTCTCGGCGAGTATCGCCTACCCCGTGGACACGAAGCATCAGCCTCGCCAGTACTACGCCTGGATGCTCTTCCTGCAGTCCGTGTCACTGGGTGTCTTCCTGGCGCTGGATCTGCTGCTCTTCTATGTCTTCTTCGATCTGAGCCTGGTGGGGATGTTCTTCCTGATCGGCCGCTGGGGGCATGGCCAGGCGCAGCCCGCCGCGTTCAAGTTCTTTCTATACACCTTCTTTGGCTCGCTATTGCTGCTGCTGGCGATCATCGGGCTTTACCTGTCGGTCGAACCGCATACCTTCGACATGCGTGTGCTTATCGAACAGCAGCCACTGGCCGGTACCGGGCTCTACGCCGGGCTGGTATTTCTGGCACTGATGCTGGGCTTTGCGATCAAGACGCCGATGGTGCCCGTGCATACCTGGCTGCCGCAGGCACACGTCGATGCACCGGGGCCGGTCTCGGCGATTCTCGCCGGGGTGCTGCTCAAGATGGGCACCTACGGGATCATCCGCATTCCGTTCGCCATGATGGCGGAGACGTTCGCTCGCTATGCCCTGTTCATCGCCGTGCTCGCCGTCGTTTCGATACTCTACGGCGCCCTGGTCGCGCTCGCACAGCGTAATCTCAAGCGGCGCATCGCCTACACCTCGATCAACCACATGGGCTACACGGTACTGGGGATCGCCGTAGCCGCCGCGGTGCTAAGCGATGACACTGTCGCCCGGCAAATAGCGCTGACCGGGGCAACGGTACAAATGGTCGCGCATGGTCTGATCACTGGCACGCTATTCCTGATCTGTGGCTCATTCTGGCAGCGCACCGAGGAGTACGACCTGGACAGCTACGGTGGATTGCTTCGTCAGGCTCCGTGGTTGACAGCTTTCGCCGTGCTCGCATCGTTTGCCAGTCTGGGCCTGCCTGGCCTGGCCGGCTTCGTGGCGGAATTCCATATCTTTGTCGGCACCTTTGGTGTCTATCCGTGGCTCGCCGTCATCGGCGTGCTGGGCATCCTGGTGACGGCAGCATTGTTCCTGCAGATGCTGCAGAAGGTGTTCTTCGGGGCGATGCCGGAGCGCTGGGCGCAGTTCGAGGATCTGCGTCCCCTCGAGTGGGGCGTGCTCGCGGTGTTGTCGGCAGGCTTCGTGATCATCGGCGTGGCGCCGGCGTTTCTGCTGACACTGGTCGAGGCATCGGCGACGCTGTTGATGGGAGGCCACTGATGCCTATCGGTGACGTATTGCCGGAAATCAGCCTGACGCTGGGAGCGGTGGCGATCGTCCTGTTCGCCAGCTTCGTCCGTCAGCGGCAGCAGCACTGGGCAGCTGTGCTGGCCCTGCTCGCTATCGGTCTCGGTGCAGGGCTGACCTTCGCGCAATGGGGCGGGACGCCGCGGCTGACGTTTTCCGGTGTCTGGGCCCTGGATGGCGTGGCGCTCGCCAGCAAACTGGTCGTGCTGGTGGCCGGTGCGCTGGTCGTCGCGATGTCGCCTGAATGGATGCGGACCGATCGACGCCATGGCGAGTACTACGCGCTGGTGCTGTTCGCCCTGCTGGGCGTGATCATGATGGCATCGGCCAGCGATACCATGGAGTTGGTGTTGGGCGTGCTGTTGTCCTCGGTGGCGAGTTACCCGCTGGCCGCCTACCACCGTGGCTGGGCGCCCGCGCTGGAAGCCGGGATGAAGTATTTCCTGATCGGCGCCTTGACCAATACGTTGCTGACGATCGGAGTGGTGGTGCTGTTCGGCCTGACCGGCAATACCGGGTATCCGGACATTACCCAGGCGCTGGCCACGAACAGCGACCGCCTGGCGCTGACCATCGCCACGGCCTGCGTCGTGCTGGGTCTGACCTTCAAGCTGGCGGCGTTTCCGGCCCATGCCTGGATGCCGGACGTGGCGCAGGGTTCCCCGGTACCGGCGGCGGCCTTTCTGACCGTCATCCCCAAGATCGGCGCCGCGGTAGCGCTGGCCCGCTTTGTTTCCTTGCTGCCACCGGATGTAGTCTGGCGGGCGATCGTGGCATCGATCTCCGTCGCCACCATGACGCTGGGCAACGTGGCGGCGCTGCGACAGGCGGACGTGCGCCGCCTGCTGGGCTGGTCATCGGTTTCCCAGTCCGGTTATGCCCTGATGGCCATCGTGGTGCTGGGTGTCAGCGATCAGGCCCTGCCGGTACTGGTGTTCTTCCTGGCGACCTATGCCACGGCCAATCTGGCTGCCTTCGCTGTGGTCACGCACCTGCGGGGGCGTACCGCGCTGGACGATTACCGGGGATTGGCCCGACACGTACCGATCGCGGCCACGATACTGATCGTGTCGCTGTTGTCCCTGGTGGGTATCCCGCCGCTGGTGGGTTTCTTCGGCAAGCTGATGCTGTTTCGCGTCACGATCGAGGGCGGTTACGCCTGGCTGGCGCTCGTGGCGGTGATCAACACCGTCGTCTCGCTGTTCTACTACCTGCGCATCGTCGCGCCGATGATGTTCGGCAGCGCCCGATCTACCGTGCATGTGCTTTCAGGTCCCTGGGCAAGCTTCACAATGATCGTGGCTGGTCTACTGTTAATCGTCGGGGGGCTTGGTGCAGAAGCACTCATGGTGTTTACGGACTCGATACGCTTTGCACGGTAAGTCCCGGCAGGCCAAGCCTGCCGATCAAGTTTCATGGAGTCAGACTCAGGAGGGAATCATTCATGGCATCCGTTCATGATTTGGTCATCGACAGACCCGATAGCCTTCACGCCAAGGAATGGCTGCGCGCGTACCAGCGGATCCGTGCCGCCACCGAGGCCATCTGTGCGCCTCTGCACAAGGAAGACTACATGGTGCAGAGCATGCCGGATGTCAGCCCGCCGAAATGGCACATCGCCCATGTCAGCTGGTTCTTTGAAGCCTTCATCCTGAAACCGTTTCATCCCGCCTACCAGACCCTCGACCCCGCGTACGATCACCTCTTCAACTCCTATTACGTGACCCATGGCACGCCGTTCCCCCGGCCCGAACGCGGCATGATCTCGCGGCCGACCGTGGACGATGTCTATCGCTATCGCGCTCACGTCGACCGGGCCATGGAAGCGCTGCTCAGCGATCCACCGCAGGAACATCTCCAGGAGATTCTCCGGCGTCTCGAGCTGGGCCTGCCACACGAACAGCAGCATCAGGAGCTGCTGCTGATGGATATCAAGCACATCCTGGCCCAGAACCCCTTGTGCCCGGTCTACCGGGACGACCTGGCGCCGACGCCTGCGCATGACGTCGCTGCGCTCGGCTGGCATGCCTACCCGGCCGGCGTCCGGTACATCGGCCATGACGACACCGAGGAGGGTTTTGCCTATGACAACGAGATGGGGCGCCACCGCCAGTTCGTCGAGGCTTTTCAGATCGCCGAGCGTCCGGTGACCAATGGCGAGTTTCTCGCGTTCATGCAGGCGGGAGGGTACGACACACCTGACTATTGGCTATCGGATGGCTGGGCGACGGTCAAGGCAGAAGGCTGGCAGGCGCCGCTCTACTGGGTCGAGCGCGACGGCGTCTGGCATCACTACACCCTGGGCGGCCTGGTACCGGTCGACATGAATGCGCCGGTCTGCCATGTCAGCTTCTTTGAGGCCGATGCCTATGCACAGTGGGCCGGCGCCCGCCTGCCCACCGAGGCCGAGTGGGAGACGGTGGCCCATGATGCCGCCATTCGGGGCAACGTCGGGCAGGGAAACTTCGTCGAGCAGGACCATCTGCAGCCGGTAGCTGCCGCCGCGACCACCGGCGCGCCGAGCCAGATGTTCGGCGATGTCTGGGAGTGGACCGGCAGCGCCTATCGCCCCTATCCGGGGTTTCGCAAGTTGCCGGGCAGCCTGGGGGAATACAACGGCAAGTTCATGTCCGGCCAGATGGTGTTGCGGGGTGGCTGCTGCGCGACGCCGGCCGATCACATTCGTGCCACCTATCGCAACTTCTTCCCGCCTCATGCCCGCTGGGCATTTTCCGGCTTCCGTCTTGCCAAGGAGAGCTGATCATGACCCTGGCCGTACAATTCCATGACATGCACACGACCCCTGCCAAAACGTCGCTTCGCGATGAGATATTGATGGGGTTCAGCGCCGACCAGAAATTCGCCTCGCCAAAGTTCTTCTACGATCAGCGGGGTTCCGAGCTGTTCGACCGTATCTGCGCACAGCCGGAGTACTATCCGACACGAACAGAGGAGCTGATCCTGGCCAACGCCGCCGATGAGATAGCGGACATCGCCGGGAGTGAGGCGACGTTGATCGAGCTCGGCAGCGGAGCAAGTCGCAAGGTACGGTTACTGCTGGAAGCCATGCGACCGTCAAGCTATCTCGGCATCGATATATCCCGAGACTTCCTGCTCGAAAGCACGCGTCGCCTGGCTGCCGACTATCCATGGCTCGAGGTGCACGCCGCCTGTGCCGACTTCTCTTGCAACATGGCCTTGCCGGAGGGGCTGTGCTGCGAACGGCCGGTCGGCTTCTTCCCGGGATCGAGCATCGGCAACTTCGACCCGCAGGCCGCCGAGGATTTCCTGCGCGGCTTGCACTCCCTGCTGCCCGTTGGCAGCGGGTTGCTGATCGGTGTCGACCTGATCAAGGACAAGACGACACTCGAAGCCGCCTACAACGATGCGGCAGGCGTGACGGCAGCTTTCAACCTGAACTTGCTGGATCGCCTGCGCGAGGAGCTGAACACCGAAATCGACCCCGGGCATTTTGCCCATCGGGCCTTCTTCAACGAGGCTCAATCCCGCATCGAGATGCACTTGGTCAGCCAGTTACCCCAGGTCGTTGCGATCGAAGGCGAACGCTTCCATTTCCTGGAGGGCGAGACGATCCATACCGAAAACTCCTACAAATATACGGTCGAGGGCTTTCAGGCACTGGCAGATCGTGCAGGATTTGAAGCGATTTCCTGCTGGACTGATACTCAAGGCTTGTTTAGCGTGCACTATCTGGGTCGTGCCTAAATGTAGGGTCCCGGATGATCGGATCGCCTATAGAAGTTATCCTCTGCTAGCAGCGAGAGAGCTTCTTCAGCAATTCATCCGGGAGCAAGTTCATGGACATCAAGCTGCATAAACAAGCGACCACGACACCGAAGATCCGGGCCGAGATCCAGGCAGCGCCCTCCAGCATCACGGATAGCGAGCTGGCTCGCCAGTATGGCGTCGCCACCGCGACCATACGGCGCTGGCGCTACCGTGACGATGTCCATGATCGATCGCACACGCGTCACAACCTGCTGGCCACGCTCACGCCCGAGCAGGAGGAGGTGCTGATCGCAGCACGCGAATTCCTTCGCCTCGGCCTGGATGATCTCCTCGTCGTGGCGCGTGAGTTCCTAAACTCCCGGTTGTCTCGCTCCGGCCTGCATCGCATGCTCCAGCGGCGCGGCGTGCCGACACTGGCGGAACTGGCTCGGCAGGACATCGGAGATGACGAGAAGCCGAGGCACAAGCCCTTCAAGGACTACGAACCGGGGTATGTGCACATCGACATCAAGCACCTGCCTCGGATGCCCGACGAGCAGCAGAAACGCTACCTGTACGTCGCCATCGATCGCGCCACGCGTTGGGTGTATCTGGAGATCCGAAGCAGTCAGTCCGCGAAGGATGCTCGCGCGTTCATGAAGCAGGTGGAAGAGAAGGCGCCCTTCAAGATCCAGACGGTGCTGACTGACAACGGCAAATCCTTTACCGATCGCTTCACACGTGCAGGTGAGCGCAAGCCCAGCGGCCGGCATCCGTTTGACCAGGAGTGCCAGGCACATGACATCGAACACCGCCTGATCAAGCCGGGAAAGCCGCAAACGAACGGCATGGTGGAGCGCTTCAACGGCCGCATCAGCGACGTGCTGGCGACTCGGAGCTATGCCTCAGGCGAGGACCTGGAACAGACGCTGAAACGCTATACCTGGCTGTACAATCACCACATCCCGCAGAAGGCACTGCACCATCAATCACCTATTGCGATGATGAAAGAATGGCAGACTAAACGGCCTGACTTATTTACCAGGCGGGTGGTTAATCACACGGGACCCGACACCTAAAAAAGAAGTGGGATTCACTAAAGTATTTGAGGCTTTATGTCATTTTTAATTGGATAAAGTTGAGCGGGAATTCGTTAAGATAATTACAATAATTTCGATGCGCAGCGAGATTAATCCAGTACGACTGGCGAGTAATACCATCGATTCCGTACCCAGATATGCATCATTAAGGTTCAACTTTCGGCGGAGCGGGGGCTTTGGGCAAACTGCCCTCTGACTTTCACGCACCGCTACGCTCCGTTCGAAACCGTTCGACCCAGCGTCTCAAGGGCTGGCACGGATATTGACGGCTTGAGCGGCTTCCGCGATCAAATACCCCTAGTCGAGTACGAGCCCGCCAAACTCAGGGGGAAATATGCCGCTATCTTGCCATGGATCAACTCGTGCAGGATGGCGAATGCCACTTTTATACGGATGTCGATTTCATCGGATCACAACAATAGGGGCATTTTTAGCTTAAAGAGCGAGCGATTACACGATCCGCAGGCCATCGCTAAACAGGACAACGAACATGGCAGCTAACCAGCAGCCCGCCTCGCATGCCTCCTTACCAGTAAGACGATGCGGTTTGACTCTATAGCCACTAGAAGGTTTAGAGTTTGAGCAGAGAAATTGAACTAGGTAACTTTTCATGCCAGCTACACATACCGAAGCATCCGGTAACACATACCAGTGGACCGTTCAAGGCATGGACTGTCCAAGCTGTGCCGGTAAGATCCGTGGTGCGGTGGAACGCTTGAAAGGCGTTTCCGACGTTCAGGTTTCGGTGATGAAGGAGACGCTGAGGCTTGGGCTGGACACGCAACAAACCTCGATGGAGCGTGTCGCGAAGACCGTCGAGCGACTTGGCTATTCCGTCCAATTCATGCCTGATTCTGATACTGCCAGTCCAGAAAACTCATCCGAATGTCATTCACCTTGCTGTGACGGTAACGCTCAAGACAACGACGCGGAAACGGTGACGGTACCTGATCGGGCCGACGCCGAGAGCACGCTCAGCTGGAAGGTCGGCGGCATGGACTGCGCCAGTTGCGCGGCGAAAATTCGTGGCGGTGTGGAGAACCTGCCGGGAGTCTCCGACGTCAAAGTGTCGGTCATGAACGAGACGCTCACGCTGAAGCTCGACGAACAGCAAACCTCGCCGGACAGCGTCGAGAAATCGATCAAGCGGCTCGGTTACAGTGTAACGCCGCGCACCGCCATAACCGGTAATGGCTCCAATGGCGCCAGCTCCACAGCTGACGAAGGCGTCGCCGAGGCAGTGTCGGCCTCACCGAAACGCTGGTTTCTGCATGGCAAGGGCCGGCTGGTGGTCATGACCGGGGCTGTCCTGCTGGCCGCCGTGGCGGTGCGCCTGGTGGCCTCGGAGTCTCTGGCTTATTGGGGCTTCATCCTGGCGTGTCTGGTCGGGCTGGTTCCCGTAGCGAAACGTGCTTTTTCCGCTGCACGAGCGGGCATGCCATTCACGATAGAAATGCTGATGACCATCGCTGCCGGTGGCGCGCTGATCATCGGTGCCGCCGAGGAGGCGGCGCTGGTGGTCTTCCTGTTCGCCGTCGGCGAAGTGCTTGAAGGGGTGGCCGCGGATCGTGCCCGCTCGAGTATTCGCGCGCTGGGTGATCTAGTGCCCAAGAGCGCGCTGGTCGAAGACGCACAGAGGGCGACTCGCAAGGTCAATGCCGCGAATCTGAAGATTGGTCAGGTCGTCGTCGCGCGACCCGGCGACCGGATTCCTGCCGATGGGCAGATCATTGAAGGAACGTCTTCTATCGATGAATCGCCGGTGACCGGTGAATCGGTGCCCAAGAGCAAGACCCTCGACGAGTCGGTCTTCGCCGGGTCCATCAATAATGATGCCGTGCTGCGTATTCGCGTCACCAAGGCGCCCGAAGACAATACCATCGCGCGGATCATCCGCTTGGTGGAAGAAGCACAGGAAGCCCGTGCGCCCACCGAGCGTTTCATTGATCGCTTCAGCCGTGTCTATATGCCCGCTGTGGTCGGTACCGCGCTACTCGTTGCGATCATTCCTCCGCTACTTTTCGGCGGCGCTTGGGGTGAATGGACTTATCGAGCCCTGGCGCTGCTGTTGATTGGCTGCCCGTGTGCGCTGGTAATTTCGGTACCGGCTTCGATCGCCTCGTCGCTGTCTACCGGGGCACGCCGCGGGCTATTGTTGAAGGGGGGCGCGGTGATCGAGTCCACCGCCAAGGCTAGCCTCGTGACCTTCGACAAGACCGGCACCCTAACCGCCGGGAAACCAGTCGTTACCGACGTGCAAGCGGCTGCCGATGACCACGATGAGGCTGATGTCGTTGCCTTGGCCGCCAGTGTCGAGGCCGGCTCCAGCCACCCGCTCGCCGAGGCGGTGTTAAGTCATGCCGAATCGCGTCATATCGCGTTTTCTCAAGGGGCGGACGCACGCGTCATCGCCGGCCATGGTGTCGAGGCAAGCGTGGACGGTCATCGTAGCTATGTCGGTTCGCCACGCTACGCTGAAGACCAGGGCGTACTGACAGAGGCTCTGAAGACGCGGATCGCTGCGCTGGAGGAGCAGGGCAAGACGGCCGTCGTGGTGTTTAGGGACGGCGCGATCGTCGGACTGATTGCCATGCGTGACGAGCCGCGCACGGACGCCATCGACGGCATCAAGGATCTCCAGGCACTGGGCATCCGCTCGGTGATGCTGACCGGTGACAACCCCCGTACCGCGAAAGCGATTGCCGATCCGCTGGGCATCGAGTTCCAGGCAGGCTTGCTGCCTGACGACAAGGTCACGGCAATCAAGGGAATGGTCGCCAAGGACCGGGTGATCATGGTGGGCGACGGGATCAACGACGCGCCTGCACTCGCCACCGCCGACGTCGGCGTGGCCATGGGCTCGGGCACCGATGTCGCCCTGGAAACGGCCGATGGCGCCTTGCTGCGTAATCGCGTGACCGACATAGCGACCATGATTCGTCTGGCTCGCGCCACCATGAACAATATTCGCCAGAACATCACCATCGCGCTGGGCCTGAAGGCGGTATTCCTGTTGACGACCATGTTTGGTCTGACCGGGTTGTGGGTAGCTATCATGGCTGATACCGGCGCCACCGTACTAGTGACGCTGAATGCGCTGCGTCTGTTACGGTTCGAGAATCGACAGGGCCCGACACGCGGCGGTGGAGCCTCCGTCAATGTGCCGCCGGAAAGCTCGGGCCAGGCCGCTTCGCCGGCGAGTGCTTGAAGGCGAGTGCTAGAAGGCGGATAGCTAGACATCGACCAGGGAAGGTGATCATGGATAGCATTTGGATGGTGCTCGGCCTGGCATTGCTTCCCGCGTTGGGAAACTTCGGTGGCGGGCTGGTTGCGGAGGTCTCGCGGACGACCGGGCGCCGTCTCAATTACGCCCTGCATGGCGCCGCCGGTCTGGTCATTGCGGTGGTGGCGGTGGAGATCATGCCGCGCGTGCTGGAAAGTCTCTCAGCCTGGCTGATCGCACTCTCCTTCGCCTTGGGCGGCATTGCTTACGTAGGTATCGAGAAACTCGTAGAGGGCATTCAAAGGCGGCAAGGCCAGCAGAGAGAAAGCGGCCAGACGAGCGTCTGGATGATCTATATTGCCGTGTCCATCGACTTGTTCAGCGACGGTCTCCTGATCGGAGCGGGATCGGCGGTCTCGCTGTCAGTCGCTTTGATCCTGGCGGTGGGCCAGGTTCTCGCGGATATTCCCGAGGGCTTCGCGGCAATTGCCAACATGAAGGACAAGGGGATTCCGCGCAGCAAGCGCCTGCTGCTTTCTGCCTCCTTTGCCATCCCCGTCCTCTCGGCAGCCGTTTTTGCTTATTTCGTGCTCAGAAGCCAACCGGAGTCGTTCAAACTCGCAGCATTGACGTTTACGGCAGGCCTTCTTACGGTCGCCGCCATTGAGGACATGATATCCGAGGCTCATGAAAGCGGCGAAGATACGCACGTCTCGCCGCTGGCTTTTGTGGGTGGCTTCGTCCTGTTCACGCTGGTATCGGCGGGCTTAGAGGGGGTATTGGTGCAAAGCTAACGTGCCGTGCTAGCTCCTGTTGTATGCCAGTTGTTGTGGTCAACTCGTCCCGGGCAGTAATTTACGATTTGTTTCGATCAACGCAGACGGGCCTCCCTCATTAACGTATGGACCGAGGCCGGTTCCGTTTATGACGCGTAGCTTTATCAGCAAAATACACTGTTTTGAGGGGTGAAGCTGCCCTTATGATTTGATTAGGCTGTCACAACGAACTGGCCCATCATGCCTGTGTCCTCATGTTCAAGATTATGGCAGTGGTACATATAAGGCAGATATGGATCACTGTAATCCGTAAAGCTCAGAAGCACGCGTACCCGCTCAGCAGGATTAACGACCACCGTATCCTTTAGTCCCATCTCGTTCAGCGCAGGAGGCGAGCCATTGCGATCGAGTATTCGGAACTGGACATCATGTACATGGAACGGGTGGGGTACCATGCTAGTGTTACTTATCTCCCAGATCTCTGTGCTTCCTAAACGGACAGTTTCATCGATACGGTTGCGATCCATCCGTTTTCCATTGATCGTCATGCCCATTCCCAATACGAACGGGCGAGTCCCGATCGCCTGAGCAGGATCGGGCTGATCCAGCGTGACGAGACGACTGGGCAGCGGCGCGACACGAGCACGTTCGAGGTCGGGCTGGATACGTAAGACATCGAACACCTGTTCACTGCCCACCGGACCGCTTCCGGAAGAGACGGCGCGTAGCACGACGGGGCGACCATCACTTAGATCAACAATGACCTGAGCGCGCTCGCCAGGTGCGAGACTAATGCGCGAGACATCAATCGGGCGCTCCAAAAGCCCACCATCAGTGCCTATCTGACTGAATACGCGCTCGTCACTGAAACCCAGCGAGTAGAAACGGGCATTGGACCCATTGAGAATTCGCAAGCGTAGCTTTTGGGATTTTGATTCAAAATACGGATTCAAGCTGCCATTAACGAGCATGACGTCACCCATCACACCCATCATCATGCCGGAATAGAATAGCGAACCATCATCGTCGAACGTGCGATCCTGTAGCATCAGTGGAATGTCGTCCACGCCGTATTCGCTCGGCAGGTCCAAGCGCCCGGTCTCCTCGTCGTCCACATAAATCAGCCCGGCAAGACCCTGGTACACCTGCGGGCCGGTGACGGGCGGCAAATGGGAGTGGTACCAGAACATCGAGGCACGCTGTTTCACCTCAAATTGTGGCGACCACGTAGCACCATCCTTGATGATCTGATGAGGCCCCCCATCGGCATAGGCCGGTAGATGAAAGCCATGCCAATGCAGCGTGCTGTTCTGGCCGAGTTGATTGGTGACGTTGAGTCGCACGGTATCCCCGGCCCGCATCTTTAGCGTCGGGCCGAGATAGCTTCCGTTGATACCCAGCGTGGGCGTATTCATCCCATCGTAGAATTGGGTAGTGCCCTTCTGTAGGTTGAGGTCGTACACCCTTATCCCGTCCCGGCTTTCTCCGCCAAGCAGTGGCGGAACAGCAAGCGGTTTGAGAGAAGCGGCAAAAGCGGGTCTTCCCAACAGTAACTGCTGTAAACCACTGTAACCGGCCATGCCTGTGACCAGCGTTGCCGTGCTTCCGCCAAGAATCAAGTTCTTGACGAGGGCTCTTCTTGTAAGCATCCGTTTATCCACTGATTAATGTATGCGGTTTTAACGAGAACTACTATGTAGGCAGGATTCGCTGAGAGCCGTTGAGGTCAACCAGACCGAGACAGCGATGAAAGGCCGCTTATCCCAGGGAGGGGAAACAGGCCGATTAAGCTGGGGCACCTGAGATAGTGAAGGGAGGAATGGCATCGGTCGATTAAGGCCGCTGATAGATCGGTAAAGTGCTAGCTTAAAACCTTTGCCTTGCCTGGAGGTCAAGTGCGTTGGGCGACTACTGTAATAACAAGCTTTTCATCATTGGGGTTGACCTTAAAGTTCACTTTAGGGCTATCGTAAACCATGCATCACCCAACCCCAACGTAAGGATAGCCCCATGACTTTGCAGCTTGGAGAAATAGCACCCGATTTTACGGTGGAATCAACGGAAGGCACTGTCAGCTTCCATGAGTGGCTTGGTGACAGTTGGGCCGTGCTGTTTTCTCACCCGGCCGATTATACCCCTGTCTGCACGACAGAGCTTGGCGCATTTGCCAAGCGCAAAGATGAGTTCGACAAGCGCGGCGCCAAGCTGATCGGTGTTTCCGTCGATCCGCTGGCTTCTCATGCCGGCTGGGCGAAGGATATCGAGACCACCCAAGGCGCGTCTCTCAACTATCCGCTACTGGCTGACGAGAATCGGTTGGTGGCAGAGCTTTACGGGATGATTCATCCCAAGGCCGATCCCAAGCTGACGGTACGCACCGTTTTTATCATAGACCCTGACAAGAAGATTCGTCTGACCCTGACCTACCCACCCAGCACGGGTCGCAATGTCGATGAAATCCTGCGGGTCATCGATTCGCTGCAACTGACCGGCAAGCACAAGGTGGCAACCCCGGTGGACTGGCAGAACGGCGAAGACGTCATCATCGTCCCCTCCGTGTCGGACGAGGAAGCCAAGGAGCGCTTTCCTGAAGGCTGGGATGAGCAGACACCGTACCTGCGTGTGGTCCGCCAGCCCAAGTAACCAACAGAACGATCAGGTGGTCCGGTTGCACCGGGCTACCTGAAGTGTCGCTGAGGAACTCTTGATGAAAACCTACAGTATCGGACAACTGGCCGAGCGCTGCGGCATTGCCACCCAGGCGATCCGATACTACGAGCAAGAGAGGCTCATGCCGAAGCCCCAGCGAACGGAATCCAACTACCGCCGCTATCCCGAGGAGCATGTGGCCAGGCTGCAGTTCATTCTTCAGGCCAAGCAATGGGGGTTCACACTCGATGAAATTCGTGAACTGCTGATCCTGCAGGATGCCAACGGCGACCGGGCACAAGCCAAGCGGATTGCCGAAGAGAAGCTGATCAAAGTTCGAGAGCAGATCAGGTATCTTTCGAAAATCGAGTCGGTGCTTTCGAAAACCCTCTCGGAGTGTTCCGGAGAGGGCCCCATGAAGGAAGGGTGCCCCATTGTCGAAGCGATCACCGACGGCAAGTAAATCCCCTTTATTCCCGCCTTCTGGCCTGGCGAAACAATCGCCAGCCATTCGAACCTTGTTAACGCGAGTGATGCCGCCAGGAGTTCTAAATGACCGAGCGTGTCGATATCAGTATTCGGGGCATGTCCTGTGCTTCCTGCGTCGGGCGCGTGGAGCGCGCCCTCAAGAAGCAGTCCGGTGTCACGGATGTGCAAGTGAACCTGGCGACTGAAAAGGCCACGGTTACTTTCGAAGCGCATGCCAATCCCAGCCAGGCAGTCCATGCCGTTGAAGAGGCTGGCTACCAGCCTGTCGTTGAAACCGCTGAGATTCCTATTATCGGCATGACCTGCGGTTCTTGTGTCTCACGGGTTGAACGTACCATTGAGAAGCTGCCAGGCATTGTCCAGGCCAGTGTGAATCTCACCACGCAAAAGGCTTTTGTGCGGTTCCTGCCCGCGGCGGTAACGTTGCCACGCATCCACCATGCCATTCGTGATGCGGGATATGAGCCGCAGGACCAAGGGGAGAGTACACAGACCGAGCGCGAGGACCAGGAGGGCGTCCAGCTTCGCAACAAGGTGCTGATTGCGGCAGCATTCACGATTCCGGTCGTGTTTATTGCCATGGGCAAGATGATCCCTGCGCTGGAAGCGATATTCACCAGCATCATGCCGCACCGAGGTTGGATGGGCATCGAGTGGTTGCTGACTACCCCAGTCCAGTTCTATGCCGGGGCACGTTTCTACCGAGCGGGCTTCGCTGAACTGCGACATGCGAACCCGGGGATGAATAGCTTGGTCATGATTGGCTCAAGCGCCGCCTATTTCTACTCTATGGCTGCGCTCTTGATTCCCGGCTTCTTCCCTGCGGGGACCGCCGGAAGCTACTTTGAGGCCGCGGCGGTCATCGTGACGCTCATCCTGCTGGGCCGTCACTTCGAGCATGTCGCCAAGGGCCGCACCTCCGAGGCGATCAAGAAGCTTTTGCAGCTACAGGCAAAAACGGCCCGCGTCATCCGCAACGGCGACACGGTTGAAGTGCCGATCGAGGCCGTCGTGCCGGGTGATCGTATCCTGGCTCGTCCGGGAGAGCGCATCCCCGTCGATGGCATTGTCGAGGAAGGTCACTCCTACGTCGACGAGTCGATGATCAGCGGGGAGCCGGTGCCGGTTGCCAAGCAGATGGATAATGAGGTCGTTGGCGGAACGATCAACAAGAACGGTGCTCTGACGTTCCGCGCCACCCGAGTAGGTGCCGACACGGTACTGTCGCAGATCGTTAAGATGGTGGAATCTGCCCAGGCGGAAAAACCGCCGATCCAGAAGCTGGCCGACAAGATTGCCGGAATCTTCGTACCGATCGTGCTCCTGATTGCGGCAATCACGTTTACTGTGTGGCTCGGTTTCGGGCCAGCCCCGGCGCTGGCTTTCGCCTTTGTCACCACCGTCAGTGTGCTGTTGATTGCCTGCCCCTGTGCGATGGGCCTGGCGACGCCCACTGCAATCATGGTGGGGACCGGTAAAGGGGCCGAGATGGGTGTGCTGTTTCGTAAAGGGGCAGCACTCGAGACCCTGGCTAGGGTGGACACGATCGTGCTGGACAAGACTGGCACGCTGACGATGGGACGCCCCGAGCTGACGGACTTCGTAGTGCTCGAAGGGCAGGAGAACGAAGTGCTTCGCTGGGTCGCCGCGGTCGAAGCGCAAAGTGAACACCCGATTGCCGAAGCGATTGTACGTGGTGCAAAAGACTTAGGCCTAGATCTGCCATCCATCAGCCGCTTCCAGGCCGAGCCTGGTTTTGGCATCGAAGCCGAGGTCGACGGCCATAAGCTCAATGTGGGAGCTGACCGCTATATGAGTCGGCTCGGCATCGACCTAGGCAAGGCGGAAGAGCGTGCCACTGCGCTTGCCAGAGAGGCCAAGAGCCCGCTGTATGCGGCAGTCGATGGCAAGCTTGCGGCGGTGATTGCTGTTGCCGATCCGCTCAAAGAGGGCTCGGTTGAGGCTATTGCGTCACTCAGGGCGCAGGGCCTGGATGTGGCCATGCTGACCGGTGATAACCGCGCCACGGCCGAGGCTATCGCTAGACAGGTGGGGATTCAGCAGGTGCTCGCCGAAGTGTTGCCGGATCAAAAGGCAAACGAGGTCAAGCGACTACAGGCTGAAGGCCGCAATACTGCATTCGTCGGCGACGGCATCAATGATGCACCGGCATTGGCGCAAGCCGATGTGGGCATTGCTATTGGCACGGGTACCGATATTGCGATCGAGGCTGGTGACGTCGTGCTCATGCGTGGCGATCTGAGAGGCATCGTCAATGCCACGGCGTTGTCCAAGCGCACCCGCAAGACCATTTTGTCTAACTTCGCCTGGGCTTATGGCTATAACGTGGCGTTGATTCCGGTAGCGGCAGGGGCGCTGTATCCATTCACCGGCTTCCTGCTCAACCCGATATTGGCGGCTGCGGCCATGAGCCTATCCAGTATCTTCGTCCTGACGAATTCTTTAAGACTGCGTCGTTTTCAGCCCGTCAGCGGCGAGCCATCTTAGACACCAGCCGACGAGCCCCGAGTCGCTCAAGCTCCCAGAGTAAGTCGCCCCTTTTACCGACGCCACTTGCTGGATGACGTCGACGATCCCGGCTAGGCATTAACACATCTTGTTGAGTAAACAAGGCTTGTTGAGCGTTAAATCCGGCAACCGAATTGACCGTCGGAATATAAGGAAAAACCATGCTTCAGTACCCTCAAATCGATCCCATTGCCATCGCCATAGGCCCTTTGCAGATCCATTGGTATGGCCTTATGTACGTGGTCGGTCTCGCCGCTGCCTGGTGGTTGGGGCGTCGCCGCGCCCATCAACTGGGCATGAGCCGTGACGACATCGGCGATCTGATCTTCTATGGGGCCTTGGGCATCATATTGGGTGGTCGCATTGGTTATGTGCTGTTCTACGGGTTCGATAAATTACTGGCCGATCCCTTATGGCTCTTCAAGGTTTGGGAAGGAGGTATGAGCTTCCATGGCGGTTTGACCGGCGTGCTGGTTGCGGCTTGGTTGTTTGCCCGCAAGCATCGCCTGGCCTTTTTCCAGTTGACCGATTTCATCGCACCACTGGTGCCGATTGGTCTGGGTGCCGGGCGGCTTGGTAATTTCATCAATCATGAATTGCCGGGGCGCATCAGCGAGGTCCCTTGGGCAATGGTGTGGCCGCCCATGATGGGGCTGGGGCCGGAGCCACGTCACCCTTCTTCGTTGTATGAGTTCGCCTTGGAAGGCATCGTGATGTTCGTTGTGCTGTGGTGGTTCTCGAGCCGTCCCCGTCAGCGAGGCATGACATCCGGCCTATTCCTGCTGCTTTACGGTGTTTTTCGCTTTGCCGTGGAGTTCATGCGCCGGCCCGACCCTCAGTTGGGTTTCATTGCCTTCGATTGGCTAACCATGGGCCAATTGTTGAGCTTGCCGATGGTCTTGGGGGGCCTTGCGTTGATCGTCTGGGCGAGACGCCAGTCGGTGGATATTGCAAAAACTATGGCCGCCTCATGAGAGCCGCCTCTCTTCTTCTCATGCTTCTGTTCCTCATCGTGGGACAATCAGCGGCCAGCGAGGAATTGTTCGCGGATAACGGTAAACACGGGCTCTTCAATGATCCCGTCCTAGGCAAGTTCTTGCCGGTCAATCAAGCCTTTCAGGCTAGCGCATGGCGAAGCGATAGTAGGATATTCGTTAGGTTCAAGAATGCCCCCGGCTATTATCTGCATCGACACCAGTTTGCACTGGAAAGCCTTGACCCGTCAGCCAGCTTCGGAGAGCTGGAGATACCCCCGGGCGAGCTTGTCATTCATCCCCAGTTGGGCAAGCTATACGTCTTTTATGACCAGGTCGTGCTCAGCGCTCCCATCGTTTCGGAAAGCGAGGATATTGGCTCGGTGGCCATTTCAGTGACGTTTCAGGGTTGTTCTGACGAAGGGCTCTGTTACCTTCCAGCTCAAATAGAGCTGGAGGCATTCTTCGACTCGGCTCCTGCCACTGTTGACTCAGGTAACTTGGCTCGCCCCTCGGACATAAATGTCATGAGCTTTAGTGGACCGAGGTAACCTTTGACTGAGGTGGTCCCCGAAATCAGGACCAGGCGTTAAGCTCTGATCATGACGATTGGAGACGATGATCATGAGCAGGAAACGCAAGCAGTACAGCAGTGACTTCAAGGCCAAGGTGGCTCTCGCAGCCCTCAAGGGCGATCAGACAACGTCGGAGATCGCCGCCCGCTTCGAGATCCACCCCACCATGGTCAGCCAGTGGAAGCGTGAACTCCTGGACAACGCCACGGGCGTCTTCGAAGGCAAGGATGGTAAAGCCGCCCAGAAGAGCCAGGAGGAGATCGACACGCTTTACCGCGAGATCGGCAAGCTGACGGTGGAACGCGATTTTTTGTCGCGCAGGCTCGATCGTTGAGCCGGGCTCAGCGCTTGGCCCTGATCGAGCCGCCATCCTCCGACACTCCCAGCCTGCGCCGGCAGTGCCAATTGCTCGGTATCAGTCGCTCATCGCTATACTACCAGCGCCGTGAGTTACTCGCCGAGGACCTGATGCTAATGAGGCTGATCGACGAGGAGCATCTGCGGACGCCGGTCTACGGCTCCCGGCGGATGACGACCCATCTCAACCGCTTGGGGCACACGGTGAACCGCAAGCGGATCCGTCGCCTGATGCGGCAGATGGGGCTGCACGCGGTGTACCCGAAGCCGCGCACCAGCCAGTCTGGCGTGGGGCATCGGGTCTATCCTTACCTGCTCAGGGATCGCGTCATCGATCGTCCCAACCAAGTCTGGGCCACTGATGTGACGTATATCCCAATGGCGCGAGGGTTCATGTACCTGGTGGCCATCATGGACTGGCACAGTCGCCGTGTGCTGGCCTGGCGGGTATCGAACACCCTGGATACGGACTTCTGCATTGACGCACTGGAGGAGGCCCTGGACCGCTATGGGCCGCCGAGCATCTTCAATAGCGATCAGGGCTGCCAATTCACCAGCCAGGCGTTCACCGAGGTACTGAAGGCCCATGGCGTCCGGATCAGCATGGATGGAAAAGGCTGCTACCGGGACAACATCTTCGTCGAACGGCTCTGGCGTAGCGTGAAGTACGAGTGCGTCTATCTGAAGGCCTTCGAAGATGGTGCCCACCTACGCCGGGAGCTGAGGAAGTACTTCACTTGGTACAACCGTCAGCGGCCCCATCAAGGGCTGGACGATGCGACACCCGATGAGGTGTACTGCGATCAACCACTGACCCAGGCGGCCTGACGCCTGATGATGATCCGGTCAGAGCTTAAATCGTCTGTCAGGTGGTCCAACGGATGGGGTCCACTTCAGACTACGCTGACGACCTCGAACCCCGCTATCTGCAACAAGATGTCTGCTTCGCGGTTCAGGTGACAGCCTCCAGCACAGCGCGTCCAAAGCGGTGTCATGCGGTGCTGCCAGCGAGCCACCCGAGATTCCGGTGAAAGGCCGTGTTCCGTGAACAGAAACTGTCCTCCAGGCTTGAGGACCCGGCGCGCTTCGAGGAGCGCCTGCTCGATATTAGGAATAGTGCAGAGTGTCCAAGTACAGAGTACGGTATCGATGCTCTGATCCGGGAGCGGAATCCGCTCGGCCCCGGCCTGCAGCACTTCTACCGGAAACGCCGCTTTGGCAATAGGTGCCCGAGCCAATTCGAGCATGCCTTCCTCGGGCTCTAGTGCATAGAACTGCCGGACCTTTTCAACGTCGTAGAAAGGCAAGTTGAGCCCTGACCCAAAGCCAAGTTCTAGCATGACTCCCTGAGCCTGTGATGCCAAGCGCTGGCGGTATGCTTCGAGCAAATGCGTACGCATTGCTAGATGCATGAGATGCGGCAATACATAGCGGTTATAAAGTCCCATGTCATTCCATTGTTTGCGGAGTTCAGCATTCAGGCCGTTGCCTCGGAACAGGGCTCTATCGATCGATACTGGCTAGTGCCGGTTACTAGCTGGCTGCCCCAGCATGTAGATAGAGCTAAATGATAACAGGTTGGAGCAGACAGGCAGTCCGTGGATCTCGTAGGCGGACCCAAAGCCAAGAAGAAATTGCACAGGATGTAGAAAAGAAAACGCTTGACCTTAAAGTTACCTTGAAGGATATGGTCATGCATATGCTGCTGAGCATGGGTGCTGGACGGATTATTCGTTTCTTGACCTATGGGTAAGGTCCAGATCCTAAGATGCTTTTATTGGCGATGTAAACGAGTATCGCGCGGAGCTAGGCTCTAACAGCTCTAGGTACGGTGCAGTGCCAAGCGATAGCAAATAGGTAAATTCAGTTTCTGATCCGACATGAGGAAAATACCATGCGAAAGTTCAGCAATATAATGCTCACCGCTACCATTATCACTGTGGGTACCTTTGGTGCCGGTTCTCTCTTCGCGCAAGAAAATGCGCGAAACGGAAAGTTGCAGGCCAATGACATGCCAGGAAGCATGATGGATGAAGGCGGCGGCATGCATGAAAATATGGGCGCTCAGATGAGTTCCATGATGGAAAAATGCAATGCCATGATGGAAATGATGCAAAAAAAGCAGGTTGAAGGCGCTTGATAAACAGTTGGTGAAAATCACACACTAATTTTGCGAGCTTGGCTAATTGATACCGAAGTCTAGCTGAGTAGCTATATGGCACCAGAGAGGGAACGATGAAATACTTCAAGAAACTAATTTTCACTGTATTGCTTGCTTTCCCTATTTCAGGTTTTGCTGCCGAAACTACAGCAACGCTTTATAAGAACCCTAATTGCGGGTGTTGCTCTGAACATGCTAAATATTTGGAAGCCAATGGGTTTGATGTAGAGGTCATCGATACTAATGACTTAGCGAAAATCAAGGCAGAACATGACGTTCCTAAAAAGCTTTATGGGTGTCACTCTACGCTGATCGGTGACTATATCTTCGAAGGCCATGTTGATGCCGAAAGCATCAAGCAGGTGTTGGAAGACAAGCCCTCTATAAAAGGTTTGAGCGTACCCGGTATGCCACTAGGATCGCCAGGTATGGGCAGAGAAAAGCAAGACCCTATCGAAGTCTATACCTTAACCCTTCAGCCAACCGATTCGCCTGAAGTTTACGCTACTTACTAATGCCAGTATTGGACAATTATGACACTGGTCACTATCAAACGGGGCGTGGCGTTTGCATGCCTGATGGTCTTGGCTTCAGTCGCTCCTGCCAGTCCGCCGGAAGGCATCGGTCCGCAGGGGGTCATGCTCTGGGAAAGCCCCCGCGATCTGCCGGAGCTAGCTTTCGAGGATGGTAAGGGAGAGCCACTGACTCTTGCCGATTTCCAGGGCCAGATGGTACTGCTGAATATCTGGGCGACATGGTGCGGTCCCTGCCGTGAGGAAATGCCCGCCCTGGATGCGCTACAGGCCTCGCTGGGCGGGAAAGCGTTCGAGGTCGTCGCGCTATCGATCGATCGCAGGGGAGTCGAGGCCGTGCAGGATTTTTATACGGATGTGGGTATAGAACACCTCCGCCAGTATATTGATACCACTGGCATGGCCGGAACCAAGCTTGGTGCTCTGGGAGTTCCAACGACGTTACTGATCGATTCCCGTGGAGACGAGATCGGGCGCCTCGTGGGTGCGACAGAATGGGACACCCCGGAAATGACCGCGTTTCTTGAAGAAACCATTGGACATTCGACAGAGGTATCTCTATGAGCTGCTGTGGTGACAACAAATCTAATCGAGGTCAAGAACCGTCCGGATTCAAAAGCCTGATGTCAGGCCCGCGCCGCTTATGGATCTTGGGTGCCGTAATTGTTACAGGTAGCCTCGCCATGGGCTGGGATCAACTGGTCATACTCGGCATTGCACCGATACTGGTGGCACTCTTGCCATGTCTGCTCATGTGTGGAGCGATGTGTTTGATGCACTGCAAGAAGGGCAAGAAAGACGAGTCTGCCAGCCAAAGTGAGACGATGACACAGCAGGCCCACGCTGACATACCCCCCTCTACCACCGAGAGAACGTTTTAGCGCGCACCTGAAACATGCTCGAAATCGCCAACATCGGCCTGCTAACGGCGTTTCTAGCGGGCCTCATCTCTTTCGTCTCTCCCTGTGTTCTACCTCTGGTGCCCGGCTATCTCTCCTTTGTAGCTGGTCGCTCGCTGGGTCAGATTCAGCAGGCGAGCCGTCGCGAACGACTCAGGGTGATCACCCAATCACTCTGGTTCGTGCTCGGGTTCTCCACGATATTTCTGATTCTTGGAGCAAGCGCCACAGCCATCGGCCGTTTCCTGCTGATCTACCGTCAGGAAGCGAACCTGATAGGTGGCGTCATCGTTATTCTGTTTGGGATTTTCATGACAGGCATATTCACGATGCCGTGGCTGCAACGGGAGTGGCGTTTCATAGGAAAGTTCAAGGATGAAGGTGACGGGCCCAGCGTGGCTTATTTGTTAGGCGTCGCGTTCGCTTTTGGTTGGACGCCCTGTATCGGCCCGATCCTGGGCGCCATTCTGACTGTTAGTGCCTCGACAGCCAATGTCTCTAGTGGCCTGGCATTACTTGCGGTCTATTCGCTGGGCCTTGGCATTCCATTTCTTCTCACGGCCATCTCGCTCGACCGATTCCTTCAGCATCAGAAACTCTTGCGCCGCTGGGGGCGACCCATGCATATCGTAGCTGGTCTCATAATGGTAGGTATGGGCGTGCTAATGGTTACCGGTCAGCTGACCGCATTGTCCTACTGGCTCCTGGCAGCGTTTCCTGTACTAGGCTATCTAGGATGACTCTATATTAAATAGATATTATTTTTAATGAGGCCACTGTTTTTGTAGCCACGTTTTGGCAGGTCAGACAGACTTGTATTTGACAGGAACTATCGCTCCGTAATTTTAGGTGTTCGGAATGCTTGGTCCGTAGATATTACAGAAGGTCAGAATCCCCATCTTATTCGATTTCATTGTTTATATTTTGCCCAGACTACTGAGTGTCCCTATGAAAGACTGTGGCGGCTTGAGGCACTGAAAATAATGCCTCCATAATTGAGGGAAGACGGGGCGAGACCGAGTTGCATGCAAAACTAATTCTCGCCCGTACCAAGACCGATTACCATGTCTCTGTCGCGCTTAGCTGGCTAACCTTGCCCCAGCATCGGTTTCTCCGGATCAGTGACACAGCGCTGCGTCTCGACGGTAACGTGCACCAACGACGGACATCGAGTCTGTATACGTTGTTTATAGACTTCAGGCGACTCCGGGTCATGCGAAACGATCGAGACGATGGCGGCGTGAATATCCGGACCAATGGCCCAGAGATGCAGGTCGCAGATAAGGGCATCGTCAGTCTCAATGGATTGTTTGACGTCGTGCTCCAAGTCGCTGCGCTGATGATCGAGCAGCACGCGGGAGGTGTCCTTCAACAGATGCCATGACCAGCGGGTGATAAGTGCTGCGCCGACGATACCCATGATCGGGTCCATCCAGTTCCAGCCCGCATACTTACCGGCCAACAGCGCGGCAATCGCCAGCAGTGAGGTCAAAGCATCGGCAAGTACGTGGAAGTAGGCAGCTCTATGGTTATGGTCATGATGTCCGTGTCCGTGTCCGTGTCCGTGTCCGTGTCCGTGTCCGTGTCCGTGTCCATGGTCGTGGTCTTCTCCGCCCAGTATCCAGGCCGATAACCCATTGACGATCAAGCCGATCACGGCGACGAAAATAGCCCCATTGAACGAAATTGCGACGGGGTGGATGAAGCGATCGATGCTTTCGATCACCATGTACAGTGCGAAACCTGCCAGCAGGACCGCGCCGGTGAACCCGCCTAATGCATTGACCTTTCCGGTGCCAAATGAGAACTGCGAATTGCCTGCGTTTCGGCGAGCATAGACATAGGCGAAGGCCGCAATACCCAGAGCGACCGCATGAGAGCCCATGTGCAGGCCATCGGCCAGGAGGGCCATCGAACCGTATAGGACACCGGCCAGAATCTCCCAGACCATCATAGTGAGCGTCAATCCAACTATGATGAGAGAACGTGTTTCGCCGGATCGTTTTCGATCTTGACCGAAAACATGAGTGTGTTGCCAGGCTTCGAGTTGGTGATGGTGCATTCTGTATTGCTCCAGGTTGATTAGGTGTCGTAATCAGCACGATATGTAGAAGCCGGTTGTATCTGCCCGCCTGGCCATGCTTTGAAATATTCAGAGGAACAATCTGACCAGGAGGATGGCGCAGACGATCCAAATGGCGATAAACACGCCCGCAGCCATGCGGCTTGCCGGATGCACGGTCGCATTGGCAGCCGTTTCTCGATGCTCGTTCATTACCTCCGGCGGGATGAGCCTCACGACCAGCATGATGCCGAGTGGCACGACGATGATGTCATCGACGTAACCAAGCACGGGAATGAAGTCAGGGATCAAGTCGATCGGCGAGACGGCATAGGCCGCCACAATCAGCGCAAGCACCTTGGCGAACCACGGTGTCCGCGGGTCGCGTGCGGCTAACCAGACCGCATGTACATCACGCTTGATCGCGTGCGCCCATTTTTTGGCGCTCGAAATTAGTCGTCGTGTCATAGGGGCGTTTCAGTACGCTACTCGTTTTTGTGGCCTTCTGTGTGCCGGGTTTCTTTATGTCCTACTTGAGGTAGGACTTGATGACCTGTAGTACCGCGTCCAAGTCTTGTTGCCGCTGCGCCAGTTCGGGCTCCCTGACGACGTGATCAGTCAGGTGCCCCTCCATGACGGCGGCCATCAACCCATTCACCGCCCCGCGAATCGCAGCGATCTGTTGCAGCACTGCAGTACAGTCGCCTTCCTGGTCAAGCTGCCTTTCAAGTGCGGCCGCCTGTCCCTGAATGCGTCGAACGCGGGTTAACAGCTTCGCTTTGTCTTTGATGGTGTGCATGTGGCTGTCTCTTTAGAAACTGAAACTATACAGGAGGGTAGTATATATACTAGGGGAGAGTATAACAGTCTACCTGCTGATCGCAGACGAAAACGGGATAACCGCCAACGAGGAGATTCTATTGAGGTAGTGGGTGGTCAGCTCGGTAAGAAGGTATTTGGCTTTGTCAGAGGCCGCTTTCGAGTTCTCTGAGCATTCAGCCTAGCAGGATGTCGGCCTCCGTTGAGGCCGCCCCTTTTTGGATTATCTGGCTCGAGGCAGCACCAGTTAGCCCACTATGCCGTTGGGGGTTGAACCGATCAAAATGCCAATCTTCAATTCATCCACGAGCATTGCATCGTCTGGGAAAGCGAGATTGCCAATGAATAAGCTCATGGTGAAGCCAATACCGCAGAGTAGGGCTACGTCGTAGAGGTGTTGCAGATTGGCTCCAACTGGCTGACCAGCCCATCGAGCTCATGTACGCGGTGGACGAGAAAACGGCGGAGCGCTTCGTCACCGCCGTCGAGGCAATCGGTGCACCCGTCTTCTGTATTTGCCGGCCCGTCTATTTCGGTCAGTTGAACGAAAGCAACGGCTGAGTCCGGTGCAGTGCGTGGCTCTCCTGGGAACCACTCCCTTCGATTTCTGCCTGACGGCGTTGCTGTATTTCCATATGTCTTATATTCTGGACATATGGAAACGAATAGTGTCATCACCAGTTTTGCCGCCTTGTCCCAGCAGACTCGCCTCGAGGCATTTCGGCTGCTCGTGCGTCACGAACCCGATGGACTGCCCGCCGGCGAGATCGCGCGCCAGCTCTCGGTACCCCACAACACGATGTCGGCCCATCTCTCGGTACTGGCGAGGGCCGGCTGGGTCGTCTCGCAACGCCAGAGCCGTTCGATCATCTATCGCGCCGATCTCTCGCACATGAAGGAGACGATCCAGTTCCTGGTACGCGACTGCTGTGCGGGGCATCCGGAGGTCTGCGAGCCGCTGATGGACGCGCTGGGGCAATGCCATCCCGAAAACAAGGAGACATGAGATCGTCATGAAGCCGTTGATCTACCACAACCCCGAGTGCGGTACGTCCCGCAACACGCTGGCGATGATCGAGGCCTCCGGCGAGACGCCGGACATCGTCGAATATCTGAAGACGCCGCCCTCACGCGAGCGGCTGGTCGAGCTGATCTCGATGATGGCGATCACCCCGCGAGCGCTGCTGCGCCGCAAGGGGACGCCGTTCGAGGAGCTTGGCCTCGACGATCCGGCCCTGAGCGATGACCAGTTGATCGACGCGATGATGGCGCACCCGATCCTGATCAATCGGCCGATCGTGGTCACCGACAAGGGCGCCCGGCTGTGTCGGCCTTCGGAGCGCGTGCTGGGGCTGCTGGCCAACCCGGTCGCCACGTTCACCAAGGAAGATGGCGAAGTCGTGCACGCCGAGGAGACGGGGCATGAATGACGGGAGCAAGAGTGAAATGAGCGATTCGGTCGATGTCGATGACCTGCCCAATATCGATCCGGCGAAACTGCAGCCGATCGATGTCGAGGCGCTGGTCGGCGCCGATGCGCCGCGTCATCCACCGAAGATCCTGGTGCTCTACGGTTCGCTGCGCGAGCGCTCCTTCTCGCGGCTGGCCTCCGAGGAAGCCGGCCGGCTGCTGCGCTGGTACGGCTGCGAGGTGCGAACCTTCAACCCTTCCGGCCTGCCGCTGCCGGACGATGCCGAGGCGGAACATCCCAAGGTGCAGGAGCTGCGTGAGCTCGCCGAGTGGTGCGACGGCATGCTGTGGGTCAGCCCGGAGCGCCACGGTGCCATGACCGGCATCATGAAGGCCCAGATCGACTGGATCCCGCTGTCGCTGGGCGGCGTTCGACCCACCCAGGGCAAGACGCTGGCGGTGATGGAAGTCTCCGGCGGCAGCCAGAGCTTCAACGCCGTCAATCAGCTGCGGATCCTGGGGCGCTGGATGCGGATGATCACGATCCCCAACCAGTCCTCCGTGCCCAAGGCGTTCAACGAGTTCGACGAAGCCGGACGCATGAAGCCGTCGCCGCTCTACATGCGAATCGTCGACGTCTGCGAGGAGCTCGTGAAGTTCACCTGGCTGACACGGGGCCGCTCGGCCTATCTCACCGATCGCTATTCCGAGCGGGTCGAGAGTGCCGAAGAACTCTCTCGCCGCGTCAATCAAAGCACTCACTAAAAGTACTCGCTAAAGAGCACTCGCTAAAAAGTACTCATTAAAAAGCACTCACTGAACTCAAGGTCATTCGATGCTGGCACTGGCTATTTTCGTCGTCACCCTGATCCTGGTGATCTGGCAGCCCAAGGGGCTTGGCATTGGCTGGAGCGCGCTGGGCGGCGCTCTGGTGGCGCTGCTCGCAGGCGTGGTGCAGCTGTCCGACGTCGGCGTGGTATGGGATATCGTCTGGGACGCGACGTTCACCTTCGTCGCGCTGATCGTCATCTCGCTGATCCTCGACGAGGCCGGATTCTTCGCCTGGGCGGCGCTGCACGTGGCGCGCTGGGGCAACGGCCGGGGGCATCTGCTGTTTCCGCTGGTCGTGGTGCTCGGCGCGGTGATCGCGGCGTTCTTCGCCAACGACGGCGCGGCGCTGCTGCTGACGCCGATCGTGATCGCAATCCTGCTGCGGCTGGACTTCTCGCCGCCAGCGGCGCTGGCGTTCATCATCGCCACCGGTTTCGTCGCCGACACCACCAGCCTGCCGCTGGTGATCTCCAACCTGGTCAATATCGTCAGCGCCAACTACTTCGATATCGGCTTCGACCGCTACGCGGCGGTCATGGTGCCGGTCAACCTGGTGTCGCTGGCGGCGACGCTGGCCGTGCTCTGGATCGCCTTCGGCCGGCGGATTCCCAAGCGCTATTCGGTCGAGGAGCTAGACGCGCCGCGCTCGGCGATCAAGGATCCGCTGATCTTCCGGGCCGCTTTTCCGCTGCTGGCGGTGCTGCTCGTCGCCTATTTCGTCACCGCGCCGCTGGGCATTCCCATCGCCTTCGTGACCGGCGCGGCGGCGATTCTGCTGATGGCGATCGCCGGTCGCTGGTGGCAGGGCGGCAAGGGGGCCGCCGTCTCGGTGACTGCGGCGCTCAAGGGCGCGCCGTGGCAGATCGTGCTGTTCTCGATCGGTATGTACCTGGTGGTCTACGGGCTGGGCAACGCCGGCCTGACCGATTACGGCGCCCGGGCGCTGCAGTGGCTGGCCGGGCAGGGTGACTTCGTCGCCACCATCGGCACCGGGTTTCTCTCCGCCATCGTCGCATCAATCATGAACAACATGCCGTCGACGCTGGTCGGGGCGCTGGCCATCGATCAGGCGCAGGTGCCAGCGGTCACCCAGAAACTGATGGTCTATGCCAACGTGATCGGCAACGATCTGGGGCCGAAATTCACTCCCATCGGCAGCCTGGCGACGCTTCTGTGGTTGCACGTGCTGGCCGGCAAGGGCTACAGGATCGGCTGGGGGCAGTACATGAAGGTCGGCCTGCTGATCACCCCGCCGGTGCTGCTGGCGACCCTGGTGGCGTTGGCGTTGTGGTTGCCGGCCCTGCCGGCGGCCTGAACTCGGCAGCCCCACGAGAGCCGGCAGCCGTACGAGAACCGACAATCGGTCGGGAGGCACTGCATGAACATTCTGGTATTTCTGGGCTCGACGAGACAGAGCCAGCCACCGAAACCGCCGCGCCTGGGAAGCCGGGTGGCGGCGGCGCTAGTTGCGCACTTCCGGGAGGCGTATCCGGACGACGAGATCGAACTGATCGATCCGCTGGATTACGACCTCGGTGACGTGTTCAAGCCGCACTTCGCCTACGCTTCCGGCCGGGCGCCCGAGCCGCTGGACGCGCTGGCCGACAGGATCCGTAAAGCCGGCGCCTACGTGATGGTGAGCCCCGAGTACAACCACAGCCTCGGCCCGGCGCTGGCGCACCTGCTCAACCACTTCGGCAGTTCGCTCTACGCTTACAAGCCGAGCCTGATCGTGACCTACTCGGCGGGGCAGTGGGGCGGCGTCCGTGCCGCCGTGGGCATGCGTACCTTTCTCTCCGAGCTGGGCTGCCTGCCGGTGTCGGCGATGATTCACGTCCCGCACGCGGCGGAAGTGCTGGATGACGAAGGGTGGTATCGCGACAACGAGGGCGCCGGGCGCTGGCGGACCTACCTGCAGCGCGGCTCCACCCAGCTGCGCTGGTGGGCCGAGGCCGCCCACAGGCAGCGCGAGGAGGCCGATCCGCACACGCTGATCGGCGATTTCACTCGCGAGCCTCGGCAGCGCGATGCGCCCGGTTGAGCCGACGAAGCCCTGAAAGACTCGACAGTCTGCCCCTGCGGGAGCGGAGCGTGGGGATCAATCGGTCAGCGCCATGCGGGAACGCGCTTCGGCGGGGCGGATGACCAGCAGGGCGGCCAGCGCCAGCAGCATCAGCAGCGAAGTCAGCAGCAGCGCCTTGGCGCCGAATCGATCGATCAGCAGGCCGAAGGTCAGCGGCGAGGTCGCCTGGGCGATACGGGTCGGGGCGATGATGAGCCCCTGCCGCCGGCCGTAGCCCCGCGACCCGAACAGCGCCAGAGGGAGCGTGCCCGAGGCAATTGTCATCAGACCGTTGCCCGCGCCGTGGAAAATGGCGAAGCCTGCCGCGGGCAGTCCGAAGAAGCCAAGCAGTGCCGCGCCGAGGGGACGTAGAAGCGTCGCGAAGCGCGCGGACACGATCGGATGCAGACTCCGCAACAGACCGAATTTCGCTAGCCGTGCGATGGCCTGGGCAGGGCCGACCAGCGGCGGCGACGGCGGTCGTCAACCTGGGTCGACCCTGAGGAGGGGAGGCGACAGTGAGTGCCTAGGATCTAAGCGCAAATACTGGAAATAGGTCAAATTCATTTGGCACGATCGCTCGACCGTCGAAGTGGAAGATTCTCAAATCCATTTAACGTTTCCGCTTTCCCCCATCACCTGCTCCCTGTCACATCTATTGCTCGCGCAGCACGACAGGAATCATCAATGCTACGACCCTTATTCTCGCGATCCGGCCAGAAAGCCAAGCTGTCAGACGGTTTCACGGTACCGCTTTCTGGTAGGGCGCTGCTCGAGACCCCGCGTCGTCAGCGGATGGTAAAGATGCTCTGGGACATGACGTCGTTGACCCAGTTTGTATTCGACGAGTATCTGCTCGCACCGATCCGTCGTTATGCTGAGTTAGTGCAGCTCCTTCCAGCGTCAGAGTCCCATCACCATGCTTACCCGGGCGGCATGCTCGATCATGCCCTCGAGATGGCTTGCTACGGATTGAGACTGAGGCAGCGTCACCTCCTCCCATCTGGCGCAAAGCCGGAAGACCAAAGCTCCGCTGGTGAGTTGTGGAGTGCAGCCGTTATCTACGGGGCGCTCATGCACGACGTCGCCAAGACGCTGGTTGACATCGAGATTCATCTTGAGGATGGAAACGAGTGGCGGCTATGGCATGGCGCGATCCCTGCTCCTTACCGAGTTCGCTATCGATCTGGACGAGAATATCACCTGCATACTGCAGTTAACCCATTGCTAGGCGAGCAAGTCCTCGGAGCAAAAGTTCTTGACTGGATGATGACCCAACCCAAGCTCTTTTCACTGTTCATGTACACCATCACCGGGCATACCGAGCAAGGAGGGATCATCGCAGAGCTGATCCATCAGGCGGATCGTGCGAGCGTCGCCAAGGCGTTGGGCGGTGACCCGGTACAGGCCCTGTCAGCGCCCATGGAGTCCATTCAGAGAAAGTTGGCCGAGGGGCTGCGGTATTTGGTCAGGGAGCAGTTCAAGCTCAATCAGAAAGGAGGAACTGGCTGGCTGACAGAAGAGGCTCTGTGGCTGGTGTCGCCGAAAGCGGTCAATGAACTGAAGACGCATTTATACGCACAGGGCATCAAAAGCATTCCGGGAGATCTGAACAGGCTTTACGGCGAGCTTCAGGCGCATGGGTTGATCGAAGAGGTCAGCGAAGGGAAATCGGTCTGGAAGTGCGACATCGTAGATGGCGAGTGGAAGCAGTCTTTCAACATGATCAAGGTGCCCTCGACCTTGATCTGGGGGGTAGAGGGTAAGCCGGAGTCATTCAGGGGCAAGCTGACGATCAAAGGGGAGGGAGCGCCTGAGCCGAAGATGCAGCCTGAAGAGCTGTCGACCACCTCTAATGAGCCTGAAGCACCGGCTAAACCGCTCTCTAAGGTTAGCCCAAGCAGTGACACGCTGGACGACGACGTCATGGCGCTTTTCCCAGAGATAAGTGCCGAAGATATGCAAGAGTCAGAGAAGGTTCAGATTGCTGGTACGCCTGAACCAGCCAACTCATCCGAGCTAGATGCATCTGTATCTGCTAAAAATGACGATTCTCGACCAAAGTCGAGCACTCAAGACGTTAACAATAATTCGGATCTCGGTAAGCGGTTCTGGCAGTGGTTGAAGATGGGAGTTGCGGATCACTCTATCGTCATCAATGACACTAAGGCGCCTATCCATACAGTGGAAGGAACCTATTTCGGGTAAGCGGATTAAATGGTTGATCTTACCTTTGCATGAGAGTGAGACAGACCGGCATCTCATCGGATTATCTGGTTGATGCTTCACCTACTGCTGGTGCATGTTTCCTTCGCTAATTCCAGCAAGAACCCCACACGCCTCAACTTCCCGGTCATCGTTGCAACTCGCTCTCAGTGAAACGAGTTGTTTCTCAAGCGCTTGCAGAGCGGTTATCTGCGACCGCACATGAGAGATGTGATCATCGAGCAAGGCGTTGACGGCGGTACAAGGCTGATGAGGGTCGTCCTGATAGCTCTGTAGTTCGTGAATCTCAGCCAGTGACAGGCCCAGGATTCTGCAGCGACGGATGAAGGCCAGCCCCTCACCATGCTTCTCGGTATAGACACGGTAACCGTTGTCCTGCCGATCAGGCGGCGGCAACAAGCCCTGCTGTTCATAGAAGCGGATCGTCTGTGTTTCGACCCCTACCAACTGCGCCAACTGACCAATGCGCATCAGCCTCCTCCCCAACGGATTCTTTACTCTATTGACCTTATAGTAGCTTTATAGTTTAAAATGGTACCACAACATTGTTCAAGTGGAGTCGTATCATGAGCAAATCCTGTGGTGGCGCCTGTGGCGGTGATGCAACGTCCGCAGCGGATACCGATATACAGGCCTCCTCCGAGGCGCCAGGGAGATGGGTCAGTGTTTATGCCGTGCCGAAGATGGACTGTCCATCAGAAGAACGAATGATTCGCCTAGCTGTGATCTCTCGGTAGGTTGTTCATCCGGAGCCTACCCGGACAATTGGAGGTGCGACCCAAACCAACCTCCAGGAGGCCCGGATGAACACCCATAAGAATGCCCGTCTCACACCGCATGGTCGAGCCCTGCTGGCCGCCCGTGTCATTGATGAAGGGCTGCGGCCCAGGGAGGTGGCCCAAGCCCAGGGTGTCAGCGTGAGAACGGTCTACAAGTGGGTTCATCGTTTCCGCAAAGAAGGGGTTGCCGGTCTGCAAGACCGCACGTCGCGCCCTTCACGAAGCCCCCTGGCGACAGACGCCGCTACCGTCAAACAGCTCATCGAACGGCGCCAGCGACGTCAAACCTATCGCCAGATTGCCCAGGCGTTGGGGGTCGGACAGAGCACGGTGGCGAGGATTCTCAAGCGCAAGGGGCTGAACCGGCTGGCTGCCCTGTCACCGGCAAGGCCCGACAATCGCTATGAGCACGAGGCGCCCGGAGACCTCCTGCACCTGGATATCAAGAAGCTGGGACGCTTCGAGCGCCCGGGGCATCGCGTAACCGGCGATCGCCAGCAGAACACGCCGAAGGCGGGGTGGGAATATGTCCATGTGGCCATCGACGATCACTCGCGACTGGCCTTCAGTAGCCTTCATCCCGACGAAACAGGCTGGAGTGCCTGCCTGGCCCTGCTGCAGACAGTGCGCTACTACGCCAGCCTGGGGATCCGCTTTACCAGGGTGCTCACCGACAACGGCGCCTGCTATCGCTCCCGTCGCTTCCAGCGTCTATGCCGGCGGCTGAGGCTGAAGCACCGCCGGACCAAGCCGTACAGCCCGCGCACCAACGGCAAGGCCGAGCGGTTCATCCAGACGGCGCTGCGTGAGTGGGCCTACGCTCGGTCATACGCGAGCTCGGAGGAGCGAGGCAGGCACCTACCTGCCTGGCTTCACCAGTACAACTGGCATCGGCCGCATGCCAGCCTGGATTACTGTCCTCCGGTTAGTCGGCTGGGCCTTTCCGTGAACAACCTGGTGGGTTTACACACCTAGCCCTGAACGGCTTTGAGGAGATTCGGGCGCTGTCCTTCGACTTGTCGAACCGCCGGCTGAAGGTCGTGCATGACGGCGAGGTCGAGCCCGTCACCTCGAAACTGAAGACCTTGGGGCTAGGCGCCTCGCTTCAGGAAACCGTCGCTGCAAATCCGGAGACCATCAAGGCCGCCGAGTTTTCGGCAGCTTCTGCTAAGCAAGAATCCGGGACCCTGCGCTGGTTGCTCGGCATCAATGCACTTCTGTTCGTGGTGGAAATGACTGCCGGTCTGATCGCCCAGTCCACCGGCCTGATTGGAGAATCCCTGGACAATTTTGCCGATGCGGCGGTGTACGGGCTTGCCCTTTATGCGGTTGGACATAGCGTGAAAATGCAGGTACGTGCCGCGCATCTTGCTGGTGTACTGCAACTGATCTTGGCTGTGGGCGTGCTCGTAGAGGTGGTGAGACGCTTTGTATTCGGTAGTGAGCCTGAATCGCTGGTGATGATGGCTATCGCATTCGTCGCATTGATTGCCAATACCAGTTGTCTGCTGCTCATATCCAAACATCGGGAAGGCGGGGCGCACATGAAGGCAAGCTGGATATTCTCGGCCAACGACGTGGTGTATAGAGCGACAATTACTCTGGCCGGCCGACGACAACTACTGTGACCGGTTGCCCTAAGCTTGACCGCTTGTCCCGACCCACCAGGGAGCCGGTATGGCGGTCACCAGCCAACAGGTCACGCTCTATATGTCGCAACGTCAACAAGGCCAGACCCAGGAGGTCGCCGCCGCCAAGGCCGGCCTCTCCGTCAGAACCGCTCGCCGCCTCGAACGCCGGGCCGAGTCCTCCGAGCCGCCGGCATCACGGCACTGGCGAACCCGGCCCGACCCCTTCGCCGATGTGTGGGAGACCACGCTCGTCCCCCAGCTGGCCGCCGCCCCGGGCTTGCAGGCACTGACCCTGCTGGAGTGGTTGCAGGAGCAGCACCCCGGCCAGTACCCGGACAGCCTGCTGCGAACCCTGCAGCGCCGGGTCAAGGGCTGGCGAGCCGCGCACGGCCCGGAGAAAGAGGTAATGTTCCCGCAAACCCATGGCCCCGGGCTGCGCGGCCTCTCCGACTTCACCGAGCTCAAGGGGATTGTCATTACCGTGGCAGGGGAGCTGCTTGATCACCGGCTCTACCACTTCCGCCTGGCCTACAGCGGCTGGTGTTATGTCCGGGTGGTGCTCGGTGGCGAGAGCTACCCGGCGCTGGCTGAAGGCCTGACCCGTGCGCTGGAGCGGCTTGGCGGTGTCCCCGCGGAGCACCGCACCGACAGCTTGTCGGCGGCCTTCCGCAACCTCGGCCGGGAGGCGGAAGCCGACCTCACCGAGCGTTATGCTGCCCTGTGCGCTCACTACGGCATGACGGCCACCCGTAATAACCCAGGGCGCGGCCATGAAAACGCCAGCATCGAGTCGCCACATGGCCACTTCAAGCGGCGCCTGCAACAGCGCCTGACGCTGCGCGGCTCCCAGGACTTCGCTAGCCTCGATGACTACCAGGCCTTCCTCGATGAGGTGACCACCGCGATCAACCGCCGCAACGCGGCCCGGATCACCGTCGAGCGTGGCGCGCTGCAGCCACTGCCCAGCCGGCCCGGTACCGACTACAGCGAGGTGACGGTGCGCGTCACTACCTCCAGCACCATCCAGGTGCGCAAGGTGCTCTACTCGGTGCCGTCCCGGCTGATCGGCGAGAACCTGCGGGTGCACCTTTACGATGATCGCTTGGTGCTGCATCACGCACAGCAAGCATTGCTGACGCTGAGGCGGCTGCATGCCACGCCGGAAAGCGGCCGGTTGCGGGTCATCGATTACCGCCATGTGATCGGCTGGCTGGTCCGCAAGCCCCGGGCGCTGGCGGGGCTGACGTTCCGCGACGACCTGTTGCCGAGTGCGGAGTGGCGCGAGCTGTACGCCCGGCTGACCGCCGCCTTGCCGGTCGCCGAGGCCTGCAAGCGCATCGTTGGCGCTCTGGCGTTGGCCGCCGAGCAGGACCAGGCCGAGGCGATCGCCAGTTACTGGCTGGGCGCCCTGGCGCGCGGGAAGAGCCCGACGCTGGCCGAGCTCCAGGCCCGCTTCGCCGCCACGCCGAGCGCCACGCTGGTTTTCCCCCAGGTGACTCAGCATGACATCGCCAGCTACAACCATCTGGTGCCCAGCGTGCCGACCACAGAGGTGTGCTGCCATGCCTGATGCCCAGACGCTGCCGCTGCTACTGCGACAGCTCCGCCTGCCCACCATGGCCGCCTGCTGGCCCCAGCTGGAAACCCGCGCCCGAGCCGAAAACTGGAGCCTGCCACAAACACTGGCCGCCCTATGCGAGCACGAGCTGGCCGAGCGTGAGCGACGCCGGCTGGCCCGGCACCTCAAGGAGGCCCGGCTGCCGGTGGGCAAGACGCTGGAGTCCTTCGAGTTCGACGCCATCGCGGCCGAGCAGCGCCAGCAACTGAGCGCCTTGGCCGGCGACACGCAGTGGGTCGACCAGGCTCACAACCTGCTGCTGTTTGGGCCCTCCGGCGTCGGCAAGAGCCACGTGGCGGCCGGGCTCGGGCATACGCTGGTCGACCAGGGTTACCGGGTGCGCTACGCCACCGCCTCAAGCCTGGTCCAGGAGCTCCAGGCTGCCAAGCAGGCACTGCGCCTGAGCGACGCCCTGATCAAGCTCGACAAGTACGCCGTGCTGGTGATCGACGATATCGGCTACGTCCAACGCAGCGAGGCCGAGACGTCAGTGCTGTTCGAGCTGATCGCCCATCGCTACGAGTCGGCCAGCCTGATCATCACCGCCAACCAGCCGTTCAGCGCCTGGGACAGTATCTTCCCCGACAGCATGATGGCCGTGGCCGCCATCGACCGGTTGGTGCACCACGCCACGCTGATGGAGCTGAGCGGGGAGAGCTACCGTAAGCGTGCTTATCAACGACAATTACAAGGAGGAAAAGCTGGGTCGTCGGACTGACGACAACTACCCCACCCAACCGGCCATTTTAATTGTCGCCAAGCGGCCAAAGTAGTTGACGTCGCATAACGTGGTGATCAACCTGGGGGTCATCACCGCCGGCGCCCTGGTCGCGTGGACCGGTTCCAATTATCCGGATCTGATTATCGGCACCATCGCGGGGGGCATTGTACTTAACGGTGCCAGACGCATTTTGGCGTTGAAGGGTTAAATAATGCTCATTATTGGCAAAAAGCTCTCGCCGTATGCCCTATTGTCCATATCGGGCCTGCTGGCAGCGTCTGATCAGGCTGTAAAGTGGCTGGTGCAGCAATCAATGGCCTATGGCGAGTATGTTTCGGTGACCCCGTTCTTTAACTGGGTGCACCTATGGAACACCGGTGCCGCATTCAGTCTTTTTGCGAATGGTGGAGGCTGGCAGCGCTACTTTTTTATCGGAATCGCGGTAGTGGTCTCGATTTTTCTGATCAAGCTGATCCTTGAAAATCGTCATAAAGGAGAAGCCATCGCTTACAGTCTTATCCTCGGTGGCGCCATGGGCAACCTGATTGACCGGGTCTTTCGCGGCTATGTTGTGGATTCCTTTGATTTCTATTGGCGAGACTGGCATTGGCCGGCCTTCAACCTGGCTGATATTGCAATTGTCCTCGGTGCCTTACTTTTCGTTTCCAGCAGCTTGTTGGGTAAAAAAGCAAACACCAATGCCGAGCCGGATGGATCTGACTGACACCTACGCCTATACAACACCATGACCGAACTTCCCGACAACATCCTTCACCTGCCGCAATACCAAGTACTGGGCTGCAAATCAACCGACGACGAAATGCACTTCCAGGTGGACGTGCCCGATCCCATCGCCTGCGAGGAATGCGGCGTGCAGGGTGAGTTCGTACGGTTCGGCAAGCGTGACGTTCCCTATCGTGATCTGCCCATCCACGGCAAGCGGGTCACTCTCTGGGTGGTCCGCCGCCGATACACCTGCCGGGCCTGCAAGACAACATTCAGGCCCCAGCTACCGGAGATGGTGGACGGATTCCGTATGACACTGCGGCTGCATGAGTACGTGGAGAAGGAATCCTTCAACCACCCCTACACCTTTGTGGCGGCACAGACCGGCCTGGACGAGAAGACGGTGCGCGACATCTTCAACGCCCGCGCCGAGTTCCTGGGGCGCTGGCACCGCTTCGAGACGCCCCGCATCCTGGGCATTGACGAGCTATACCTGAACAAGCGCTACCGCTGCATTCTGACCAACATTGAGGAGCGAACCCTGCTCGACCTGCTGGCCACCCGCCGCCAGGACGTGGTGACCAACTACCTGATGAAGCTGAAAGACCGGCAGAAGGTCGAGATCGTCAGCATGGACATGTGGAACCCCTACCGGGCAGCGGTCAAGGCTGTGCTGCCCCAGGCCCGTATCGTGGTCGATAAGTTCCATGTGGTGCGCATGGCCAACGATGCCCTAGAGAGAGTGCGCAAGGGCCTCAGAAAGGAGCTGAAACCGTCCCAGAGCCGGACTCTCAAGGGAGACCGGAAAATCCTGCTGAAACGCGCTCACGAAGTCTCAGACCGGGAGCGCCTCATCATGGAGACCTGGACAGGCGCGTTCCCGCAACTGCTGGCCGCCTACGAGCACAAGGAGCGCTTCTACGGCATCTGGGACGCCACCACACGGCTCCAGGCAGAAGCCGCCCTGGACGAGTGGATAGCCACCATCCCGAAGGGCCAAAAGGAAGTCTGGAGCGATCTGGTCAGGGCAGTGGGAAACTGGCGCGAAGAGACCATGACCTACTTCGAGACGGACATGCCCGTCACCAACGCTTACACGGAGTCCATCAACCGACTGGCCAAGGACAAGAACCGTGAAGGGCGCGGTTACTCCTTCGAGGTGATGCGGGCACGAATGCTCTACACCACGAAGCACAAGAAGAAGGCACCGACTGCGAAGGTCTCTCCTTTCTACAAGAAAACCATCGGTTACGGACTGCCGGACTTCGCAGAGGAACTCAACTACGGAGTCGATCTATCAACCATCTGAGGGTGGTATCAGATTGATGGGGTGAAGGTGCCCCATCAACCATTAAATCCGTATACCCATAGGAATAAGGCAGATATTCAGTTTTCGTCTGGTGTTGCATCTACCTCTTCCTAGCAAATGAAGCTTATGCGCTAAAAGCATAGAAATATCTTCGTGGTTATTAGGTATATTCAAAAACGATCTAACGTTAGAATTATTTCTAAGCTAACCTGGGGGCATGTTCTTTCAAGGAGCTCTTATGAACACCTACGCTCTATCACGAGGCAATGAGGATACTGGTCTCCCCGATGTCGCCGGTTTTTTCGATCCTCGCACCTTCAGTATTCAGTACGTCGTCAGCGATCCCGCCACGAGCCGCTGCGCGATCATCGATCCAGTGCTCGATTACGATGAGAAGTCCGGCGCCACGGCGACATTCCAGGCCGATGAGCTTTTGGCCTATATCGAGCGTGAAGGGCTCGGGGTCGAGTGGATTCTGGATACCCATCCCCACGCGGATCACTTTTCCGCCGCGCGCTATCTGCACGACAAGACCGGCGCCCCTACCGCCATCGGCCGGCCGGTGACCCAGGTGCAGGCGCTGTGGAAGGCGATTTACCACTGGCCGGATTTACGCGACGACGGTAGCCAGTGGGATCATCTGTTCGGCGAGGGGGACACCTTCAAGCTTGGCGAGATCGATTGCCGGGTGATGCACTCACCGGGTCATACGCTGGCCTCGATCACCTATGTGATCGGCGATGCGGCCTTTGTTCACGACACCCTGTTCCAGCCCGATTTCGGCACCGCCCGTGCCGACTTCCCCGGGGGAAGCGCCCATCAGCTGTGGCACTCGATCCAGGCGATCCTGGCGCTGCCCGACGAGACGCGTCTGTTCACCGGCCACGATTACATGCCGGACGGGCGCGAACCGCAGTGGGAAAGCACCGTGCGCGAGCAGCGTGAGACCAACAAGCATCGTTTGAGCGACAGCAGCGAGGCTGAGTTTGTTGCGCTGCGTGAGAAGCGCGATAGCGAACTGCCGATGCCAAAGCTGATCCTGCACGCCCTGCAGGTCAACATTCTCGGTGGCCGCCTTCCCGAGCCGGAGAGCAACGGCAAGCGCTATCTGAAATTCCCGCTCGATGCCCTCGAAGGCGCGGCATGGGAGTGAGAAGGCGCCGTCGTCAGGCCATACCGCGCCGCGCCGAATCTACCAACGGGAGTTAGTCATGAACGAATCGACAGTCATGAACGAATCGACAGACACGAATCCGTCGATAGCCGCGAACGACAAGCGCCATGACATCGTCATCATCGGCGGTGGGGCAGGGGGCATCGCGGTCGCCGCGAGTCTGCACAAACGCCGTTCCGATCTCAATATCGCTATCGTCGAACCCGCGCAGGATCACTTCTACCAGCCCGGCTGGACGCTGGTGGGCGGTGGTGTCTTCACTCCGGAGCAGACCCGGCGTTCGATGCACTCGGTGATGCCGAGCTTCGTCACCTGGTATCAGGCCGCGGCGGAACGGCTGCTGCCGGAATCCCGCCAGGTCGTGCTGGGTAACGGTTCGACACTCGGATACCGCGCGCTGGTGGTTGCCCCGGGTCTCGAGATCGACTGGCAGGCGATCGATGGTCTCGAGGAGACGCTGGGCAAGAATGGCGTGACCTCGAACTACCGTTTCGATCTGGCGCCCTACACCTGGTCGCTGGTTCAGGCAATGCGCGGCGGCAAGGCGCTGTTTACCCAGCCGCCAATGCCGATCAAGTGCGCCGGAGCGCCACAGAAGGCGATGTATCTCTCCTGTCACGAGTGGGAGAAGCAGGGCGTCCTGAACGGCATCGATGTCCATTTCCACAATGCCGGCGGTGTGATGTTCGGTGTCTCGGACTTCGTGCCGGCACTGGACGAATACGTTCAGCGTTACGGCATCCACAAGCAGTTCCAACAGAACCTCATCGCTGTGGACGGCCCGGCCCAGAAGGCGCGTTTTTGCGTCACGAGCGAAGATAGCAGCGAAGAGATCGAGACCGATTTCGACATGCTTCACGTCGTGCCGCCTCAGCGCGCCCCACGGCTGGTGCGCGAATCGTCACTGGCCAACGAGGGTGGCTGGCTCGATCTCGATGCCGACACTCTCCAGCACAACCACTTCAGTGATGTCTTCGGTCTCGGCGACGCCAGCGGTACCGGCAACGCCAAGACGGCCGCCGCCGTGCGCAAGCAGGCACCGGTAGTGGCGGACAACCTGTTGGCTGTGCTCGATGGCAAGTCGATGCCCTCCGGCTATGCGGGATATGGCGCCTGTCCGTTGACGGTCGAACGAGGCCGCGTGGTGCTGGCGGAGTTCGGTTACGGCGGCCAGTTGCAGCCGACGTTCCCGTCCTGGATCAATCAGGCGACACGGCCGACCCGGCTCGGCTGGAACATCAAGGCGCAGCAGCTCCCCTTCATCTACTGGAATCTGATGCTCAAGGGGCACGAATGGCTGGCCAAGCCGCAGGCGCGCACTTGATCGAGGCCAGCAGATCATGAATCAGCCGCACAAAGCCGGATTGGCACGCTGGCTCCCGATCCTTGACTGGGGTCGGCGCTACAACGGCCAATGGCTGGGCGATGATCTGCTGGCGGCCGTCATCGTGGCGCTGATGCTGATTCCGCAGGCACTGGCCTACGCGATGCTGGCGGGACTCCCCCCGGTGGTGGGGTTGTACGCGAGCCTCGTGCCGCTGGTGGTCTACACGCTGTTGGGGACCAGCACGACGTTGTCGGTGGGCCCGATGGCGGTCGTCTCGTTGATGACGGCATCGGCATTGTCGCAGGTAGCCGAATCGGGGTCGCAGGACTATATCGCCGCGGCCTTGGTACTGGCGCTGCTTTCCGGTGGCATTCTGCTGATCATGGGGCTCTGCCGGCTGGGGTTTCTGGTCAACTTCTTGAGTCACCCGGTGATGACTGGTTTCGTCAGCGCCTCGGGCGTTCTGATCGCGGCGAGTCAGCTCAAGCAGCTACTTGGAGTCGATCTGTCGGGCTCGACGCTGCCGGCCCTGGTGTCTCAGCTACCTTCCGTGCTGGAGGATGTCAGTCCACCGACGATGAGCATCGGGCTGGGCTCGCTTCTGGTGTTGTGGTGGGTACGGCGGTGGGGAAAATCCGCACTGGAACGCTGCCGGGTGCCGACTAGAGTGGCGGGCGTGCTGGTCAAGCTGGCGCCGATCGCCACCATCGTGCTGGCGACGTTGGTGGCCGGTGCGGCGGGATGGCTCGGTAATGGTGTCGCCGTCATCGGCGAGATTCCCGCCGGACTGCCACCTTTGACCCTGCCCGACTGGGAGCCAGCGCTGTGGCGATCACTGATCGGTTCGGCGGTGCTGATCAGCATCGTCGGCTACGTGGAGTCGGTCTCGGTGGCCCAGGCGCTGGCGGTGCGCCGCGGCGAACGCGTCGACCCGGACCAGGAACTGATCGGGCTGGGCGGAGCCAACCTGGCAGCTTCGTTCACCGGCGGCATGCCGATCACCGGCGGCTTCTCCCGTTCCGTGGTCAACTTCGATGCCGGTGCCCGCACCCCGGCCTCCAGTGCTTTCACCGCCGTGGGCATCGCGTTGGCCATGCTGTTTCTGTCGCCCTGGCTGCGACAATTGCCGATGGGAACGCTGGCGGCGACCATCGTTATCGCCACCGTGTCGCTGGTCGATCTGGCGGCATTCAAGCGTGTCTGGCGCTATGCCCGTGGCGAGGGCATCGCCATGTCGGCGACCGCGCTGGCGACACTGATGCTGGGTGTGGACGTGGGCATCTTGGTCGGTGTCGCCATGTCGCTGGCGTTGCATCTTTATGGCACCAGTCGGCCGCACAGCGCGGAAGTCGGTCGCATCCCCGGCACCGAGCATTTTCGCAACGTCCGCCGCCACGCCGTGGAAACCGACGCCGGGGTCGCCATTCTGCGCGTCGACGAGAGCCTCTACTTCGCCAACGTCCGCCACCTGGAAGACCTGGTCACGGCAGTGGTTTCTCGCGATCCGTCGCCGCGGGATCTGGTATTGGCCTGCCAGGCGATCAACGTCATCGACGCCACGGCGCTGGAAAGTCTCGAGGCGCTCAATCGGCGTCTTCGGGCCCGGCAGATCGGGCTGCATCTCGCCGAAGTGAAAGGCCCGGTGATGGATCGGCTGAGTCGCACCGAACTGCTCGAAACGCTCAATGGCCGGGTCTTCCTGAGCACCTTCGATGCCTGGTGCGAGCTGCATGGCCGCGGGGCGGGGCGATTGAGCCATCCCTGTATCGAATCACCGACGCCCGGTTATTCGGTGACTGCCGGCTGATGACGATAGTGGTAGAGATAGTGGTGGAGATAATGGCAAGAGGAGCGAGATGGAAACGTTGAGTGCGTTGCAGGGGTTGCTGGGCGGGGTTCTCATCGGACTTTCCGCCACGCTGCTCATGGGGTTGCTGGGACGGATCGCCGGTATCAGCGGGATCCTCTCCGGGCTGGTTTTCGAGCGCGGTGCGGACAGGCCCTGGCGTGTCGCGTTTCTGCTAGGCCTCATCTCCGGGCCGGCCTTGCTGATCTTGGCTGGTCTGGACTGGGGCAATGTGGCAGGCGACAGCGGGGCGATGATCGGTGCTCCGACGAGGGGGCTGACGACGATGTTGATCGCCGGCCTGCTGGTCGGGTTGGGCACTGGCCTGGGTAGCGGCTGCACCAGCGGGCACGGGGTCTGCGGGTTGGCGCGTCTGTCGCCCCGGTCGATGGCCGCAACGCTCGTCTTCGTGCTGGTTGCCATGCTGACCGTGTTCGTGTCGCGTCACTGGCTGGGAGGCGCGCCATGAAAATGCTGGCAGGTTATTTGGCGGGATTGCTGTTCGGTCTCGGCCTGGCGATCAGCGGCATGACCGACCCGGCGCGGGTCCTCGGTTTTCTCGATGTCGCCGGCGCCTGGGATCCGGCCCTGATCTTCGTACTGGGCGGAGCGGTCATCACCACGTTCATCGGTTATCGCTTCGTCTGGCGACGCCAGATGCCGCTGTTCGAATCCCGGTTCCAGCTGCCCACCCGCCGTAACCTCGATACCCGACTGCTGGGTGGTGCCGCACTTTTCGGTATCGGGTGGGGGCTTTCAGGGTATTGCCCGGGACCGGCGGTCGCCTCGCTGGCGGGGCTGAGCTGGCCGCTGGCGCTGTTCCTGATCGCCATGGTGGCCGGGTGGTGGCTGGCGCGTCGGCTTTCCCCCGCTCACTGAAGGGCGAACTCATCCTGACATCATCGCCGTCCGCCAGACTGTGGCGGGAATGGATCGGGTAGAAAACGGAATAAACATGCGCGTATTGCTCGTCGAGGACGATGCACCGGTGGCGGCAGGCATCGAAGCGGGACTGGCGCTGAGCGACTTCGTCGTCGATATCGTGACCACGCTGGACGGTGCACGCGGGGCGTTGTCCGTAATCGACTACGATGCCGCGGTGCTCGATCGCCGTTTGCCCGATGGCGATGGTCTGACGCTGCTGCAACAGTGGCGTCGTGCGGGTATTGCCATGCCGGTACTGATGCTGACGGCGAGAGACGCCGTTGCCAGTCGTGTCGAAGGGCTTCAGGGCGGAGCCGACGATTATCTGGTCAAACCGTTCGATCTGGATGAGTTGACGGCAAGGCTGCAGGCGCTGTTGCGCCGCAGCGCCGGGCAGGTCGACCGCTCCCTTCGCCACGGGCGCCTGGCGCTGGACCCCGTCGCTCGCAGCGTGACGTTGGATGGCGCACCGGTGGCGCTGGTGCGTCGCGAGCTGATGCTGCTGGAGGCGCTGATGCGCGCGCGTGGGCGGATCCTGAGCGCCGACCAGTTGAAGGATCGCCTTTACGGCATCGATGACGAGATCGAGAGCAACGCCCTCAACGTGCATATCTACCAGTTGCGTCGCAAGCTGGGACGCGAAGTGATCGAGACGGTCCGGGGCGTCGGCTACCGTCTCGGTGCGCTTCCCGCCGACGAGCGACTGCATGGCGATACGCCCTCATGAGCCTGCGGCTGCGTCTCGTCGCTACGCTTGGGATCACGTTGATGCTGCTGTGGGGGCTGACGGCGGCGTGGTCGATGCGCGATCTCTCGACCCAGCTCGAGCGTTCGCTGGATCAGCGTCTGGCACAGTCGGCGCGAATGGTGGCCGGCCTGCTCGATCGCGTGCCGGCGGCGGCCTGGGATGGAGAAATGGGCGAGACGTCGACCATCCCTGCGCTCGAGGGCGTCGCCTGCCGCGTGTCGTCGCTGCGCGGTCAGGTGGTGGCGGGTACGCACCCGGAGATGAACGATGTTCTCGCAGTCGATGACGAAGGTTACAGCTACCGCGATCACAACGGCCAGCGCTGGCGCGTCTATACCCTGGTCGACGACGACAAGCGCATCACCGTGGCGGATCGCCTGCGTGAGCGGGAGTCGTTGCTGGCCCAGGTACGCCGTGCCGCATTCTATCCCTTTCTGTTTGCTTCGATCGGCAGTCTGATCGCGCTGTGGTGGGGCGTGACCCGGGGTCTGTCGCCGCTGTCGAGGCTGCAGCGGCGCCTGATGTCACGCGATCACGACGATCTCTCGGCACTGCCGATCCGCGGTTTGCCGGGGGAAATTCGCCCACTGATCGATGGATTCAACACCCTGCTTGCGCGCACCCGGCGCATGCTGGAGTTGGAGCAGCGCTTTACCGACGATGCCGCGCATGAGCTGCGCACACCGCTGACCGCGATTCGGACCCATCTTCAGATTGCGCGACGCGTCGGCGGCGATCCCCATCAACAGGCGATGCAGCAGGCGGAGGCGGGGGTGGGGCGGCTGACGAAGACGCTCGACCAGTTGCTGTTGCTGGCACGCATGGAAAGCGATGAGGTCGCGCGGGGGTGTGTCGACCCTACGCGGCTGGGAGAGGCCCTGGAGGCTGCGATGGTGGAGACGGGCAGTCGTGAACGGTGCCACTGGCGCGCATCAGTCGACCGACTTCATGTCGCGCTATCCGGGGAGTTGCTGGTGATTGCGCTGCGCAATCTGCTCGAGAATGCCATGCGGCACGGTTTGCCTGACACCCCGATCGAGATTGAAGCGCAGCGGATGAACGGCTTGGCCGTGATCGACATCTTCAACCAGGGCGAAACCATTCCGCCCGAGCAGATCGCCCGCCTGACGGAGCGTTTTCATCGCGGCAATCATCCTCAGGGTAGCGGCCTGGGGTTATCCATCGTCGAGGCGATCGCTACCCGGGCTGGCGGGAGCCTGCGGCTCACCTCCGGCGACGGTATCGGGCTGCGCGTCACCCTCTCACTGCCCCTGGCCTGATTCGTCCGTGCGGATGAGTAAGGACGGGTGAGCAGGAGGTGGATAAGCAGGGGTGGACAGGAAAGCTCAGGGCGAGTCGCTACCCATGATGGTGTGCAGCTTGTCCGGGGTGGGTGCGCCCATGACCTTGTGCACCTCGCCATCGTCGTCCTGATAGAAAATCACCGGAGTGGCATACAGCTGGGCGTCGCGCATCACTTGCGTGTTGTCGCTGACCCACTGCTCGCTCTGATCGGTTCCCTCGCTGTTCGGCATGGCGCCGGTGCGATAGTGCTCGGCGATCGCGGCGCTGGGATCGTCGGCGGCCAGGATCGCGGCGGCTTTCTCGGGGCTGTCCGCTTTCAGAATCCCCACCATCAGGTGACGAATCTGGACATCACCGTTTTCGACCCAGGGCTGAGCGTCCTGCCAGAACTTGCGGCAGTAGGGACAGTTGGGATCGCTGAAGGTGTAGACCACGCGCGATGCATCGGTATCGCCTTCGCGAACCCAATGGTGGCCCGCCATTGCCTTCCATAGCTCGGCATTCTTGGGTCCATCGACGAGCTGTTCCAGCGGCTCGGCGGAGACGTCCCGGCCCTGCGCGTCGATCAGCGTACCGACGACGGCATGCTCGCCGTCCGGGGTCAGATAAGCCGCAACGGACTGGCCGCGCACGCTGGCGGCGTAGCCCTTGAGCCCGCCGGGCGCGTCGAACTTGCCGTGAATGGTGAGGCCCTGCTGCTCGAGCGTCTGGATCGGTGCGGGCCAGTCTTCGGCAAAGGCGGGGAGGCTTGCCGCCAGGACAATACCGGCGGCCAGGGGCAGCGCGAGCCGTAGTGGCATCCTTCGGGGGGCGTGGTCGTGCATCGTGGTCGTCTCCGTCTGTTAATGTCTAGCGGGAAGGTCGAGTGAAGCGCTCGGGTTGAAAGCGCGTCTGGGTCGTCAGGGGGCAAAGCGCTCGAGACTGCGATCGAGCGTGGCTCGGGAAAGCTCGCCGAAGTGGGTATCGACGAGCTGGCCGTCGGCGTCGTAGTAGAGGGTGGTCGGCATGGCCATGGCCCCCACTTCCCGACCGAAGGTCATGTCCGGATCGCGATAGAGATGATCGAGCGCGAGGGACTCTCGTTGCAGAAACGTCTCCACGGCGTCGACGCTCTCGCCCTGATTGACGAACACGAACGACACGTCGTCCCGCGCCTGCTGGGCCTGCTCCAGCATCGGCATTTCGCGACGACAGGGCGGGCACCAGCTCGCCCAGAGATTGACCACCATGGGCCGATCGGCTTCCTGCAGCACGGCGGGCAGGGCCACCGTTGACCCATCGAGAGCCGCCAACGGGATCGAGGGCAGGCTCGCGCCGCGGGGCGCCATCAGCGCCAGCGCGCCGGCCGTCATCGACCACGCCAATGCACCCGCTAGCACCGCTGTACCCAACGGGCGGCGCATGGCCGGCTGCCGCCAGAAACGCCAGGCCAGATAGACGAAAGCGATAGCCAGCCCCGCCAGCGACTCGAACCCGCGATCCCGGATATCGAGCCAGGACCAGAACGTGTCGTAGCTCTGCCAGTAGCGGGCCACGAAAACGATTCGTGCACCGATCACGCCGATCAGCAACGCATTGAACAGCAGATCGCCGACGCTGACCTGCCGACGGCGGCCCATCCAGGCACCCACGATCAGGGCGACGATCATGGCCAGGGCCAGCAGAAGCTGACCCAGACTCACGCCTAGGGGGCCCAGGGCGATACTGCGATCGAGCGGATTCATGGTCAGCCCTCCGTGGATTCGTTGGCGCTCTGTCTGGCCTGCGCATAGCGGTCGAGAAAGGCCTCGGCATCCAGTTCACCGATGATGCGGGCGCTGCGCTGCTCCTGACCGTCGGGGCCGAACCACATCAGGGTCGGCGGGCCGACGACACCGAAGTGCTGCATGATCGCCTGATCTTCGGCGTCGTAATCCGTGACGTCGATACTCAGCCGCTGCACGTCCCGGAGCGCATTCTTGACGGTCGGGTCGCTGAACACTTCCTGTTCGATGACCTCGCAGGAGACGCACCAGTCCGCAGTGAATTCGACCAGTGTCATCTGGCCGCCGTTGGCGGTTGCCTGGATACGGCGTTCGAGCGTCGCCAGATCCTTTACATCGTCGAACGCGATAGGCCCGGACCCGCTGGCGTCCTGGGAGGTCGCTGCCACACCGCTCGGGACGTAGACCGACAGTGGCCGCCACGGGTCGTCGGCGCCACCGGCGGCACCGATCAGGATCAAGGCGCTCCACAGACCGATGATGGCGGCACTGGCGGTGGCGAACTGAGGCAGAATGCTACCCGTGCCGTTGCCCCGCGCCATGATCACAAGAGAAATCGCGGCGCCCAGGCCCAGCGCGCCCCACAGGCCAAGGACGATGGCATCCGAGAGGATTCGGGCGACGAACCAGATCGCCATGCCCAGCAGCACGAAGCCGAACAGTGCCTTGACGCGCGTCATCCAGGCACCAGGCTTGGGCAGCAACTGGCTGCCGGCCGTGCCGATCAGTACCAGCGGGGCGCCCATGCCGAGGCCCAGCGCGAGCAGCGCCGCACCGCCCAGCCACGGATTGCCGGTTTCGGCGATGAAGAGCAGAGCGCCGGCGAGAGGAGCGGTCATGCAGGGGCCGACCAGCAGGGCGGAGAGCACCCCCATGACAGCGGCGCCCTTGAGTCGGCCACCGCGCTGTTTCGACAGTCTCGCATCCAGGCGTTGATGCAGCGCTCGCGGCAGTTCGAGCTCGAAGGCACCGAACATAGCGAGCGCCAGCACCACGAACAGCACCGAGAAGATGCCGATGAACCAGACATTCTGGAACAGCATCTGCAGGTTGGCGCCGGCCATGGCCGCGGCCACGCCCAGTATCGCGTAGGTCGCGGCCATGGGCAGAACATAGACGAGCGAGAGCACGAAGCCGGCGGCGCGTGGATTCTTGCCGCTGCGACGTTGGCCGACGATCAGGCTGGAGAGGATGGGGATCATCGGCAGCACGCAGGGCGTGAAGGTCAACAGCAACCCCATGCCGAAGAAAGCTGCCAGCGTCCAGATCCAGTTGCCGCCGGCGAGCTGCGCCGCCAGCTGCTGATCTTCCGCCATCGCCACGTCTGTCTGGGTCTGAGTGGTGGGGCTCGGTGCGGCAGACGATGGCGTGGCAGATGACGCGTTCGGCGCATCGGCCGAGGCATCCGTTTCCAGCGCGTTCGCGTCGGTGGTGCTGCCCCCCGAGGCATCTGCGACGGACTCCAGATCGAAGGTTCGCTGCTGGGGGGGATAGCAGAGGCCGGCATCGGCGCAACCCTGCCAACGCAGGGTGAGGGTATCGGCTTCCCCGGGCTGCGTGGTCATGCTCAACGCATGACGGTAGATCTCGGACCGGCCGAAGTACTCGTCCTCGATGGTCTCCCCCTCGGGGATATCGAGCGACAGTTCGCGCTCATCGGCTTGAGCAGAGAAGCTGTGGCGATAGAGGTAGTAACCGGGCTCGATCTGCCAGTCGATTTCCACCTCGTCGCCGTCTTGTATCAGCGTCGGTTCGAAGGCCTGATCCGGCGGCAGGAAGTCGCTCTGTTGCCCGAACGGATCCTGCGCCATGGACAGCGTGGCGACACCGAGCAATGCCAGCATCATGATCCACCGGAATCGCCTTGACCGCATTGACTTCCCCTTCGCTCCTGCCCGCATCGGCTGCGCTCCTGATTCGATGGCGACAGATTGGCCCATGGGGATGAGCTGAAAATGAACCATTGCTATCGCTGTCGATAGCGTATATTCATTTATTGAATATCGTTATTCTTTTTATGATATCTAAGCGGAGGTCAAAATGCACAATTACCCCTCATCGCAGTGGCTCGACTCTTTGGGGCTGATTCGAGGCAAACCCGGTAATGCCGAACTGGCGATCCCCGGTTCACCGCTGCCCGTGGGGCAGTCGGTCGATCAGTGGCTTCCCGCGCCCGGCGAGACCTGTCATGGGCTCTTTCAGATTTCCAGTGCGGCCGATGCGACGGATCGAGTGCATGGCGGTGTCATGCGGCTGGTGCGAACGCTTAATCTGATGTCACAGGCCGAGGTGGCGTGTCGCGCCGTGGTCGTCGTTGCCGGGCCGGCGACGCCATGCGTGTTGAAATCTGCAGCCTATCGCGAGCGGATTGCCGAGCCGTCACTCGAGGAAAACCCCAACGCGCCCTGGTGGAACGCCCTGCGCCAGCAGGGTGTACCGGTGCTGGTCTGCCTGCAGGCGCTGGCCGCTCAAGGGCTATTGCTCGAGGAGGTCGAAGCCGGTATCGAGCCGGTGCAGTCAGGCTTGAGCGCAGCGTTGGCATTGGGAAGACATGGGTTCGTTCCGTTTAACCTATAAGAATGAATATATTTCGACATCGGAGTTTGAACGGGATATATCAGAGATAGACGAGGCGCCCAGTAAAATTCGTTGCGTTATCAGTAATATGGGGTATACGGATTTAATGGTTGATGGGGCACCTTCACCCCATCAATCTGATACCACCCTCAGATGGTTGATAGATCGACTCCGTAGTTGAGTTCCTCTGCGAAGTCCGGCAGTCCGTAACCGATGGTTTTCTTGTAGAAAGGAGAGACCTTCGCAGTCGGTGCCTTCTTCTTGTGCTTCGTGGTGTAGAGCATTCGTGCCCGCATCACCTCGAAGGAGTAACCGCGCCCTTCACGGTTCTTGTCCTTGGCCAGTCGGTTGATGGACTCCGTGTAAGCGTTGGTGACGGGCATGTCCGTCTCGAAGTAGGTCATGGTCTCTTCGCGCCAGTTTCCCACTGCCCTGACCAGATCGCTCCAGACTTCCTTTTGGCCCTTCGGGATGGTGGCTATCCACTCGTCCAGGGCGGCTTCTGCCTGGAGCCGTGTGGTGGCGTCCCAGATGCCGTAGAAGCGCTCCTTGTGCTCGTAGGCGGCCAGCAGTTGCGGGAACGCGCCTGTCCAGGTCTCCATGATGAGGCGCTCCCGGTCTGAGACTTCGTGAGCGCGTTTCAGCAGGATTTTCCGGTCTCCCTTGAGAGTCCGGCTCTGGGACGGTTTCAGCTCCTTTCTGAGGCCCTTGCGCACTGTAGTGGTCAACTAATTCCGGACAGTGAATTGAGTGTTGCTTCCGCTCGTGCGGGCGACATGCCGCCGTTGTACTGATGGGGTCGCTGTCGGTTGTAGCGCTCCATCAGATAGAAGCTGATATCTCGTAAAGCCTCTTGTGCTGACAGATAGCCGATCGCGGGCATCCACTCGCTCTTGTAGCTGCGGAACAGCCGCTCCATCGGTGCGTTATCCCAGCAGTTTCCACGACGGCTCATGCTCTGTTGTATCCGGTAGCGCCACAGTCGCTGACGGAAGACTCGGCTCGCATATTGACCGCCCTGGACGCCCTTCTAAGTGTCAAGTGGCGATTTGTGCTTGACGGATCTCACGATGGCGGTTGCGCAGCACATAGTACAGCTCCCGGGCGATATAGCGTTTCAGACAGCGGATAGCTTCCAGTTTGGAGTGTCCTTCCGCCATCCGTCGCGAGACATACGCCTGCGTGATGGCATCCAGGCGTAGTCGCCCGATGGCGATGATATGCAGCGCACTATTGGCGGCCCGATCGCCACCCCGATTGAGCCGGTGCCGCTGCATCTTTCCTGACGAGGCAGGAATCGGGCTGACACCGCATAGCGCCGCAAAGCTGGCTTCTGAGCCGAGGCGGTCCGGGTTGTCGCCCGCCGTGATCAGTAATTGTCCTGCCGACTCGTAGCCTACCGCAGTCCGCGACACCAATTCGGGTGCCAGTTCATCGACGATGGCCTTGATCATGATATCCAGATCGGCGATCTCGTCATGCAGCTCCAGGTAGCGGCGAGCGAGGGACTTCAGGGCGATACGATAGGCCATCGTAATATCTCGGTACCCGCTCAGGTCGGGTCGCCATGCTGCCAGCGTCCGGATCAACTGCATCCGCGTCATTTTTCTCAGTAGGTCGCGCAGTTCCTCTGGCGCTGAGATCACCTGGGTCTGAATCATCTGGAGCGCCACACGACGAGCCTCGACTGCAGTCTTCCGGCAAACTTTCAGCACGCGCAAGGCCTCGACCATGCCGTCACGTGTCTTCGGCGTGACAGTGCGAATTCCTGCGTAGGCCGCGTGGGCGGCGTTTTCCGCATCGAGGGTGTCATTCTTGCCACGCTTGCGCCGTACGCTCTTATCGGGCGTCGTAACCTCCAGAATGGTGATGTCAGTGTGCTGAAAGTAGCGCAGTAGGCCAGCTCCGTAGGTGCCGGTACATTCGACACCCACCCGGCTGATCTCGCCGAAGGAGCGCATCCAAGTCAGCATCGTTTTGTAGCCATGCCGGGTGGTCGGAAAACCGGCGGAACCAAGAACGCGGTCATGGGCATCCACGACCGCGGCCACATGCAGATCCTTATGGGTATCAACGCCGCCGACAATGCCAGGGCGGTCACTGTGTTGCTGGTTCATGGCGGGTCTCCAGACTATCGGTTCAGGATGGTTTCACCGAGTTCGATAGCCTGGACACGACAGTAACGAGACAGGCTGTCAGGCCCTTCTTGGGTCACATGCTTCGACGAGGCGAAACCTCGCCGTTAGATGTTCCCGGGTAACCGACAGGTCCAGGGAAAGACACTTGGCCATGGTCGATCGGAATGCGGGTCAGGAAACCCGAGAACACTCACGGCACCAGGTCTTCAGGATAGATCGATCACTGTGAGCGTTAGATCAACCCAGGAACACCTGGCACTTTGTAGTCTTACTGTCCGAATGTACCATGACAATCCCTTGGGGTTTCCGCCGCCAGACGGCTGACAGCAAGGCATCCAAGGCAAGGTCCGTTGTCATGCGTGGCTTCATCGACCAGCCCGCGGCCTGGCGCGAGAACAAGTCGATAACCACCGACAGGTAGAGCCAGCCTTCGTGGGTGCGGATGTAGGTGATGTCGGTGACCCAAACAACATTGGGTGCCGTTACGTCAAATCGGCGATCTAGACGGTTGGGGAGACACGACCGCCGGCTTGCCACCATAGGCGCCGGGTCGCCGCTGGCGGGGACACAGGCGCCCCGGGACAGGTGTTCGGCGATGTCTGGGAGTGGACGGGCAGCGCCTATCGTCTCTATCCGGGGTTTCGCAAGTTGCCGGGCAGTCTGGGGGAATACCACGGCAAGTTCATGTCCGGCCAGATGGTGTTGCGAGGCGGCTGTTGTACGACGCCGGCCGATCACGTCCGCGTCACCTATCGCAACTTCTTCCCGCCTCATGCCCGCTGGGCATTCTCGGGATTTCGCCTGGCAAGGGAGGCGTGACCATAATGTCGAACACGGCAACAGCCGTGCGTTTCCACGATCAGCAACCTCCGGTTGCCCAGACTGCTGACAAAGCTCTGGCGTCTTCGCCGGAGCTTTGTTGTTATTGGCAGACCCGTTTTCGCTGCAGCTGCCGACATGCTCAAAGATCCTTCCCCACAACAACATGAACTCGAGATGGTCACGCTCGAGGAGCTGGTTCCCCACAACCACCTCCTGCGCCAGATCGATGCCGCGCTCGACTTCACCTTCATTCGCGACAGGGTGCGTCATCTCTACTGCGCCGATAACGGCCGGCCCGCACTCGATCCGGTACTGCTGTTCAAGGCGCTGTTCATCGGCTATCTGTTCGGCGTTCGCAGCGAACGCCAACTGATGCGCGAGATCCAGGTCAACGTCGCCTATCGCTGGTTTCTGGGGCTGCGACTGACCGACAAGATACCCGACGCCTCGACGATCAGTCAGAACCGGCGCCGCCGGTTCTCCGACAGTACGATCCATCAGGAGATCTTCGACACCGTGGTCGAGCAGGCCATCGCGCAGGGACTGGTCGGCGGCGAGGTACTGTACACCGACAGCACCCATCTCAAGGCCAACGCCAACAAGCATCGCCTCGAGCGACGCGAAGTCGAAACGAGCACGCAAGATTATTGGGAAGCGCTGGATGTGGCGGTCGAGGAGGATCGCGCTCAGCAGGGAAAAAAGCCCTGACGCCGCGTGCCAAGGCACCGGCGACGACCGAGAAGAAGATCAGCCTCACCGATCCCGATAGCGGCTACATGGTGCGCGACGGCAAGCCTACCGGCTTCTTCTACCTGGATCACCGCACCGTTGACGGCAAATGCGCCATCATCACCGATACCCATGTGACGCCGGCGAGCGTGCATGACAGTGTTCCCTATCTGGCAAGACTCGATCATCAGTGCCAGCGCTTCGGACTCAACCCCATCGGTGTCGGCCTCGATGCTGGCTACTTCACGGCCGCCATCTGCCACGGGCTGGAAGCGCGCAGTCTCTACGGCGTCATCGGCTATCGCCGACCCAGCAAACTCAAGGGTTATCTGCCGAAGCGACTGTTCACTTATGAAACGCAGAGCAACACGTATCAGTGCCCGGAAGGCCACTCCCTGACCTACGCCACGACCGATCGCAACGGCTACCGCCATTATCGCAGCGACCCCATAATCTGCCGGGACTGCCCTCGACTCGCATCCTGTACCCGTAACGCTAAACAGATCAAAACCGTCACGCGACATGTGTGGCAGGACGACAAGGATCGGGTGGATGCCCGACGGCTGACGGAGCCGGGCAAGAAGCTCTACAAACGCAGGAAAGAAACGGTGGAGCGCAGCTTCGCCGATGCCAAACAGCTACATGGGCATCGCTATGCGCGAATGCGTGGGCTAAAGCGGGTGAGAGAGCAGTGTCTGCTAGCCGCCGCGTGCCAAAACCTCAAGAAGATAGCGCTGGCGCGATGGCGCCGGCTTTTTAGCGCGATTTTGAGCTACCTGAAGGCGTATCAGAGCCCTCAGGGCGTGTTCTCTCGGCTGACATCGCAACAGCGCGTTATGCCGATTGCATGGCGACGGTGTGGGTAGTGCCATCCTGAAAACAACGAACCCACCGAAATCGGTGGGTTCGTCAGCAGTCTGAGCAACCTCCGGTTGCCTTTAAATCGCTACGCGACGAGTTGCTTCGAGGCCTGAGGTCGGCCCCCAAGATGGCATCGCCCTTGTTTTATACGATCGGCGTGGTTCGGAGCTGTTCGACCAGATCTGCGTACAGCCTGAGTATTATCCCACACGCGGAAGAAGCGATCCTGCGCGATGCCGCCGATGACATCGCCAATGTGGTGGGCCGGGATGCCACGCTGATCGAACTGGGTAGCGGAGCGAGCCGCAAGGTTCGCCTGTTGCTCGAGGCGGTGCGACCGACGAGCTATCTGGGTATGGATATTTCCCGTGATTTCCTGCTGGATAGTACGCGACGTCTCGCCGCTGACTATCCTTCATGCTGCTTGTGCTGACTTTTCGCAGCGCGTGGCGATGCCCAAGGGGCTGGCGTGCGATCATCCGGTGGCTTTCTTTCCCGGCTCGAGCATCGGTGACTTCACACCGCAGAAAGCGGAGTCATTTCTGCACAGCCTGCACTCATTGCTGCCTGTGGATAGTGGTTTGCTGATCGGCGTCGATCTGATCAAGGACACCAAAACCCTCAATGCTGCCTACAACGATGTAGCGGGGGTAACGGCGGCCCTCAACCTCAATCTGCTCGAGCGGCCGTGCCGCGAAGTCGAGGCCGATCTCGATCCGCAGTTCATTTTCGCCTCTGGCGTTTTACAACGAAGCGCAATCGCGTACCGAGATGCACTTGGTCAGCGATATTGCCCAGGAGATCGAGGTGGCTGGCGAAATTTTCCGTTTCGAGACGGGAGAGATGCTACATACTGAGAATTCCTATAAATACACGATCGAGGGATTCCAGGTTTTAGCTGTGCGTGCGGGCTTTCCAGCGAGAGCTCAGTGGGTCGATGACGCCGCTCTGTTTAGTGTTCATTATCTGGAAAGAGCTTAGTCTACTGTTTCTTAGGCTGCATCACGTACATGGATACTTTTTTGACTGTTATTTTGCAAAAGAATTTACCAAATAACGTGACGGCCAGGCCCTTTGTTTAGGGCCTGGTGCGTTGATTTGGTTATTGCTTTTCTGTTGGTTATTCAAACCCCATGTGTATATTGTAACGACTGTTTGACTCGTTGACACTGCCCAGTGCAGAACCTTTTATCTCAAGGTAATACTGCCCCGGTGTTACGTCCTCGGTGATCATGAAGTGTCCACTGTTGTCAGTGTCGCTAGCTAGTAGCTGATCAGCAGAGTTGTATAATGCAGCTTCGATTACCATTGATTGGCCTGAATCGCTGGCAAGATGTTCGCTGCTTAAGTAAAGCTTCCCAGCCCGATCAACCGGGACTTGGTAGCGAACGGAGGTGCTCGCTAACTGCTGGGTAGAAGAGATACCCTCTTGTAATATCTTGTTCGCTGTATCTTGATGTCCCGGAGCCGCAAAGGCGGGGGCAGTGATAGCTACGGCAAGCGCTAAGGTCAATGCTTGAATTCCACGGTTCATGACAATCTCCTAAAAGTTGGTACAGCCTAAGTATGTGCGACGAATCTGAACTGGAGCTGAAAACGATACGAATATTGATGGATAAACTTGAAAAGCGAATCCGGTAATGGGGTGGCGTAAGTCAATTGCACTAAGTGAATGTTTGCTTTGCGGTTCTGCTTGTTCTATCACATTGCAATCCTTTCACCAAATTAGATAGATCTTCAGATGTTCATGCCACTACACCTCGTCCGACCTATGATAGCACCACTTATGTTAAGCTCTGTTTCTTTATCGCCTCTCTGTATTTCGAACGTTTCTCGAATCTGCTCGAAGATTCAGGCCACTAACGGTGTTTAAAATGCCTGAAAAGGTTTGGTGCATAGGAAATGATATTTCTATAGCCGGTAGCCGGTAGCCGGTAGAGGGAAGGGGATGCCGTGTTGCCAGCAGATAAATCTTGAAGAACCGACCAGCAGGGCGGCACTGGTTAGCTTGTTTGGCGAGTGAATCTTCCAATTTCCGAATGATAGCTGCATTTGTCCTGCATTTTGACGAACATAACGATCGGGAAAGGCCGCACTGTCTAACACGATCGCACGGGATCCATATGCAAACTATCGAATTATAAAGGACACCGACTAGAATCCCTCAAACCATGATGGATACGTCACACCTATGACGATGAGACGGCATTCATGGTTTCCTGCATGAGTCTCCCTGAGTCCGACAAGTATTTTCGGTCCGATCCATCGACTCTTCAAGAGGATCAAAAGATTGGAAACAGGGAGCTTTACCAATTATTTCATCCGAATATCTTCGAAATCTTGCTTCGAACTGACGCTAGATCAGCGGCGCCGGGGCCCCGCTATGCGGCTAAGAGTACCATCCCGGCGTATCAGACCGTGCCAAAGCAGTGCCATACCGGCATGACCGACAATCAGCGCCAGCAGGGCCCAGCCCAGCCAGACATGCCACTGACGAGCCAGCATCATCCGAGCGCCCTGGGCGCTTTGGCCGTCGAATAGAGGTATGCCGAAAGGTGCGAATGGCTGACCACCGAGCCAGGTCATGTAGAGCCCGAGAGCCGGTATTCCCAGCATTAGCAGATAGAGCAATAAGTGCGAAAAAGTCGCGATTTTGGCCAGCTTGCCGACGTGAGCCGGGCGGTGGCGTAAGTTGAACAGTGCCCAAAGTGCGCGAAGTACAATCAAGCCCATCAACAGCGTGCCCAGGGGTTGATGGGTCGAAAGCCAGGCTTGTACCCACTGGGGGTGTCCCCATAATATTTTTGCTGCCATCCCGCCAAGTTGCCAAAGCAGCAGCGCGCCGATTCCCCAGTGTAACCATCGGCTGATTCTGCCGTAGCGATCAGGTGTGTCCTTCACGGGTAAAAATGCCATCGTGATGCTTCCTCCTCCCCACAACAGAGACTCAGTACCAGGCTCGCAAACCCACTACCCATGCAGTAGTCGATTCATCCTCGTCGTAATTGCGTTCATGACTGATCCCCACGTAAGGGCTGATCTCCCGTATCAGGCTATAACTTAGCCTCAGCCCGACCTCGCTGCTGTTGAGGCCTTGCTCCAGGTCATATTCCGGCACATCTTGAAGCGATGCCGAGAGCTCCAGCCGAGGCTGAAGAATCAGTCGTTGAGTGATGAGCATTTCATATTCGAATTCGGTGCTTGCGCTGACATCACCCTCGTCACTGACGAATAACGCAGTGTCGGTTTCCATCATCAAAGGTGCCAGACCCTGAAAGCCAACGACCGCGAAGCGTCGATCAGGGTCCGGATTGAAGCTTTGACGCACGCCCGTCTGCAAGTTCCAGAACGGGCTTATCGCGCGACTATAGAGCAACTGGAGATCGCTGCTTTCGGGACTTCCTCCATTGATTGGCCCTTCTCCTTCGCTTTTCCACCAGAAACGGTCGATGTCGTTTCCAATCCAGCCTTGGGCATCCCACAGCCAGGCGTTGGGGGCGCCGTTTGTGTCGCGATACTCGAACCGATCCAGGAGTATCTGGCTGAACAGCGCGTCATCATGTACCGGTTCGTTCCACTCGGCGGGAGAGCCGCTGTGGGCGTTCAGAGGCCCGCCGGGGACGACTTCGTCCACATTGGCACGGCCATGGTTGTCGGCGATAGCGGCGACTGGCAAGCATAGAGCCGCGAGGAGGAGTGTTCCGCGACAGGTGAATTTGCTGTTAAACATTGTCGAACGCCTCCGCCGGAGCGACTCTGACTACCCGGAACATCCCGGCATCCATGTGGTACAACAAATGGCAGTGGAAAGCCCAGCGACCCGGTTCATCGGCAGTGAGAAGTAATGACGCACGCGAGGCCGGCAGGACGCTGAGCGTGTGTTTGAACGGTAGGTGTTCCCCTTGTCCGTTCTCCAGCTCCATGAACATGCCATGTAGGTGGATGGGATGCTCCATCATGGTGTCGTTGACCAGCACCAGACGAATACGGTCTCCCAGCACGATGTCGATTGGCTCGGCGTCGGAATACTTCACGCCGTCGAATGACCACATGTAGCGATCCATATTGCCGGTCAGGTGCAGCTCGATCGTGCGTGACGGCGGGCGTCGGTCGCGCATGGGCTTGATGTTGCGTAGCTGACTATAGGTGAGCACGCGATGATCGACAGTCTCGAGACCGGTCCCACGTTCACCGAGCCGGTTGCTCTGCACCTCGGCGACGTTGATGTTGCCGGGTCCGTGGCCGCCTTGCTCATGGCGTGCCACGACCGGGCCGGCATCCTCTGCGCCCATTCCGGCCATTCCGGCCATGGCGTTGTGGCTGCCGCCGGCGTGATTCATACCCGACATGCTGCCATCGCCCATGCCATTCATGGAGCCGTGGTTCCTACCCGACATGCCACCATCGCTCATGCCATTCATGGAGCCGTGGTTCATACCCGACATGCCACCATCGCCCATGCCATTCATGGAGCCGTGGTTCATCGACATGCTGCCATCGCTCATGCCACTCATCTCCCCGGCGGCCATGCCGCCCATGGCGCCGTGCGACATATCCATACCCATATCCACCATCGTGCGCTGCGGTGGCTCTCTCAACGGGGGTACCGCCGCGCGCATGCCAGCGCGAGGCGCCAAAGTGCCCAAGGCGAAACCACTGCGGTCCATTGACTCCGCCATCAGCGTGTAGGCAGTGTCTGCTCGCGGCTCGATGATAACGTCATAGGTTTCTGCGACACCGATCTGAAACTCGTCGGTTTCTACCGGCTCCACTTCCTCACCGTCAGCGCCTACCACTGTCATGGCCAGGCCGGGAATGCGGAAGTTAAAGTAGGTCATTGCCGAGGCATTGATAACCCGCAGCCGTATCCTCTCTTCCGGTTGAAAGAGTCCTTCCCAGCCAGCCGCCGGATGACGGCCGTTCATCAAGTAGGTGTACGTCGACCCTGTCACATCGGCAATGTCTCTGGGACTCATGCGCATATTGTTCCACGCCAGACGGTCTTGTAGCGTGGCTTTCCAACCATGCTTCTCCACGGCCTCGAAAAAATCGCCTGCCGTGCGTTCGTTGTAGTTGTAGTAGTCGCTTTGACTTTTCAGCCGTGCCATCACTCTATGTGGATCTTCAAAGGTCCAGTCGTTGAGCATGATCACGTATTCGCGATCGGCCTGTATCCGATGGGGGGCTGCAGGGTGCACGACGAGCGGGCCGGTCAGACCGATCTGCTCCTGCATGCCGGAGTGACTGTGATACCAATAGGTGCCGCTCTGGCGCACGGAGAATGCCGCCTCAAAACTTTCGCCAGGTGCGATGCCGGGGAACGACACACCTGGCACGCCATCCATCTCGAACGGCAAGAGCAAACCATGCCAATGAATAGAGGTATCTTCATCGAGATGGTTGTGAATGCGCAGGCGTGCGGTTTGCCCCTCCCATAGTTCGATTAGCGGCGCGGGAATCGAACGATTGATGGTGATGCCGCTGCCATGGCCACCGGCGATGGCAACCCGTTCTCGACGCACGTCGAGATCCAGCGAGACAGGGCGGGGCGAGCCGCCCGCAACCAGCGCCGCGACCCCACTCTGCGAAGAGAGCGCCTCGCCTCGGGCATAGCTGGGTAGCAGTGACTCCAATCCTGCCAGGGCGCCGGTTCCGGCCAGTGCGATCAGAAGTCGACGACGATCATTATCGATCGAGCGATGTTTCATGGATTTCATTCCCCAACGTGCGTGAGATCACCTAGGAGCGCGTGCGGTGCGCATGACCAAGGTTCAAGCGTTCGAATTCAAGGTGACGGTTCCTTTCATCCCGGCTTCGTAATGGCCGGGAAGGAAGCACGCGTACTCGATGACGTCGCCCTGCTCGGGTGCGGTCCAGATCAGTGTCTCGGTCTCGCCCGGCGCTATGGTGACGGCTGCGCTTTGGGTCTCACCGTGATCCATCATGCCGTTGTGATGATCGCCCATCATCTTATCGCTGCCTTCAGCGCCGTGATGGTCTCCGCCCTGTTGCATCATTTCTCGATGCATCTGCTGCATGCGGCCGCTGCCGATAGAAAATTCGTGGGGAATCATGGATACGTTTTCGATCCGAAAACGTACCGTCTTACCGGGTTCGATCTGCAGTTTGTCGGCGTCGAACCACATGCTTCCGGCCTGAATATCGATCGTTCGGCTGGGCGCGGGCTCACTTTGGTGTGACTGACCGTGGCCGGTATCTGCCAAGGCTGAGGCGCTGACGGCAGTCAAGGTGAAAAGCAAGAACAGGAATTTCATCAAAAAGCTCCGCTGTTATGAGAAAGGATATTTAAAGGTGATGTTTTCGCCCGCTGATCGAGGCCGGCGGATACCAAAACCAGATTGCCGGGTGCCAGAATCAGCCTGCCGATATCGGCAGGGTCATGAACACTCGAGTTTCGTTACCGTCGAACTGATGCACGTTCAAGGCCTGAACCTGATCGCCGGGCATCCCCGGTGTGCCAGCCGGCATGCCGGGCAGGGCGATACCGCGAACGCTTGGACGTTCGGCAAAAAGCCGATCGAGCGCTGCGCCGGGTACATGGCCCTCGACAACGTAGCCCCCCATCTTGAGGGTGTGGCAGCTCCCGAGTCCATGAGGAAGGTCAAGGCGTTCTTTGATTTCGCCGAGGTTGGTGGTTTCCACGACTTTGACATCGACACCACGCTCCTTCAGATAATCGCCGTAAGCGGCACAGCAGCCACAGGCAGGGCTTTTGTAGAGTGTCGCCTCATCGGGTAGCGGCGAAGCGTGGGCGACTTGAGCACCCAGAATGAGTGTTGCGGACAAAAGTAGTGCGACGTTTCTGCGTGGCATGACGAATCTCCCGAGCGTTCATGAGCCTTCGCCATCAGTAAACGTGGGTAAGCTGAAAAGAGGCTGAATAGATCCGCCAAAACGAGAAAAGTATCTTCACGGCGCCGAGCCAGGGTGTAACGTGATTTCGACCCGCAGCCCGCCCAGTCGTGAACGGCCATAGGTCACACGACCGCCGTAGCGTTCGGTGAGCTGTGACAGAATGGAGAGCCCCAGGCCGTGGCCACGATGTTGTTCATCAAGCCTGACGCCTCGCTGGCCCAGGCGATCGAGCATGATATCCGGAACCCCCGGGCCATCATCCTCGAGCCTTAGGCACCAGGGCTTGGGAAGTAGCGTAAGCTCGACGCGTTGGCGCGCCCATTTACCGGCATTGTCGAGCACGATACCGAGCATCTCCATGCCGTCCTGACGCTCCAGCGGTATCCGGAAATCGACGACGGCGGTGTCATCGAGAACGAAGATGCGATCGGGGTAGAGGGTACGAAACATTTCCAGCATGGAAATGACTTCTGCCATGCCGGTATGTTGCTGTCCTGTAGACTGGCCGGCGATACGCGAATGGCGTAGTTCGCTCTCCAGTTTTTCATCGATGTCGTCGAGACGAGCCAGAATCTGCTTACGACGTTGATCATCCAGGGCTCGTTTTGAGCGAAGGGCTTGCATGACCGCCGTTAGTGGCGTCCTGATCGCGTGAGAAAGGTTGGCCAGTGACTCCCGCGAGCGCTGCTGACGACGTTCATGTTCGTCGAGAAGGGTATTGAGTTGAGCGATGGGGGCTTTCAGCTCGGAGACGGTTTTGATGTCCAGGCGGCGGCGCTCGCCGCGTTGCAGCTCGATGAGCTGGCGCGATAGCCGACCGAACGGGCGTAAAGCATGATTGACCGCGAACAGGTTGAGCAGTATCAACAGCAACAGCAGCACCATGGCCGCTGCACCGATCCACCAGTGAAGGCGTGTCAGTCCTCGCTCGATGCCGGCGAAGTCTTCGCCGACCGTCAATGTGGCAGGTTCGCCGGCAAGCATCAATCCGGTTCGCCACAGCAGCAGTCGATGATCGCGCCACTGCAAGAGTTGCGCGCCTTCTGTATCCCCGGTCGGCAATGTCTCGAGCGCATCGTGAGTCGCGTAGACACGGCCGTTGGTCCGCAACTGATAGAAGTGGTGAAAGGTTTCGGCGGGGCTGGAATCAGGTGGCAGCGACAGGGCACTCGGGCCCTCGAGGCGCAATCGGCGCACGAGCAGTTCGGATTCCTGCTGTAAGCGATCGGCGAGAAAATTCCGTGCCAACTGGTCCAGCAGCAGTCCGTGCAGTACCCAGGTACTCCCGACGACGATCAGCGCCGCAATGCCCAGGCTACCCAGCAACCGGAGGCGTAGGCTTCGCCGGCTAAACCGAGACAAGCATGTACCCCTCACCACGGCGCGTCACGATGCGCTCACGTCCGAGCCGATGACGTAGTCTGCCGATATAGACCTCGACGAGATTGGGAGCCGCAGCATCCTGCTCGAGCGCGTAGAGTTGTTCGAGCAAGTGTCGCTTGGAGTGAACGCGATCAGGGTGGCGCATCAGGTAGCGCAGAAGCCGAAATTCGGTGGAGGTGAGTGTTTGCCACTCCTGGTGATCCACACTGAACTGCTGGCGTGCCTCATCGAGCCGAAGATTGTTGATCTCCAGAAGGGAGGAAAAATGACTACCTCGACGACGCAACAAGGCCTCCAGACGCGCCAGCAACTCTTCCTCATGATAAGGCTTGGTGAGGTAGTCGTCGGCGCCGGCGCGAAGCCCTTCGACCTTATCCATCCAGCTATCTCTTGCGGTCAGAATCAGTATCGGCACAGACCACTTAGCGTCCCGCCAGTCGGAGAGGAGACTCAGCCCGGAGCCGTCCGGCAAACCAAGGTCCAGAATGACCAGCGTGTACTCCTCGCTAGCCGAGAGCGCAGACGCCGATCGGCTACTAGGTGAAATGTCGGTGCGGTAGCCAGCATCATCCAGAAGCTCTGCCAAACTTTCCGCCAACAGCTCATCATCTTCTACCAGTAATATTCTCATGGCTCATCGAGAGACTGAATCTATTTGCCGAAGATACAGCCGGTTCCTGAATGGTTCCTGAAAATCCGGAAGGCGCCGGATATCGTGATTTATCCCAATTCGGTGTTCATTCAACTGAGGCCTCCCCGAAGCCACATCTCAGGCATTTCGATCGACCGGGTTTTTGCGTGACGGTGGCAGGATCATCGCTTCACCTGGAATGCCATCGGTGCCACAGGGTAAGCCCCACAAAGAGCACAATACATGCAAAGAATGCCGCCATAACGTCATCCAGCACGATACCCAAGCCGCCACCGATGGCTTCGCTATAGCCAATGGGCAATGGCTTGGTGACATCGAACAGCCGATATAACACGAACGCTACTCCCATCGTCCAGGCACGGCGCGCCACCGTGATTCCGAGCATGGCGATCGGAAACGCCAGGTACTCATCACAGCCGGAGTATTATCCGACACGAACCGAGGAGTTGATCTTGGCCGACGCCGCCGAGGACATCGCAAGCATCGCCGGGAATGACGCGACGCTGATCGAACTCGGCAGCGGGGCAAGCCGCAAGGTTCGGCTGCTGCTGGAAGCCATGCGACCGTCGAGCTATCTCGGCATCGATATCTCCCGGGACTTCCTGCTCGAAAGCACGCGCCGTCTGGCTGCCGACTATCCATGGCTCGAGGTGCACGCCGCCTGTGCCGACTTCTCCTGCAACTTGGACTTGCCGGAGGGGCTGTACTGCGAACGGCCGGTCGGCTTCTTCCCGGGCTCGAGCATCGGCAACTTCGACCCGGAGTCCGCCGAAGATTTCCTGCGCGGCTTGCACTCACTGCTGCCCGTTGGCAGCGGGTTGCTGATAGGTGTCGACCTGATCAAGGACAAGACCACACTCGAAGCCGCCTACAACGATGCGGCAGGCGTGACGGCAGCGTTCAACCTGAACTTGCTGGATCGGCTGCGCGGGGAGCTGAATACCGAAATCGACCCCGGGCATTTCGCCCATCGCGCTTTCTATAACGAGGCGCAATCCCGCATCGAGATGCACCTGGTCAGCCGATTACCCCAGGTCGTGGCGATCGAAGGCGAGCGCTTCCGTTTCCAGGAGGGCGAGACGATCCATACCGAAAACTCCTACAAGTACACGGTCGAAGGCTTTCAGGCACTCACGGAGCGCGCGGGATTCAAGGCGCGCGCCTGCTGGACCGACGACGAGGACCTGTTCAGCGTCCACTATCTGGAGCGCTGCTGAAGCAGTCCCGATGACGAAACAGGGCAGCTCGACCGAGCAGGAGCTGCCTGCATACTTACAATGAGTAACAAAATACTGGCAATACTTAAGCCAGTTCATTATTCCTAGTCATAATTTGGCTTTATGCTGTCGCCTTCCATTGGATGGATGCTCGCCAGGAATGCAGACAGGAATGTTCTGATGCCATGGATTCACGGATTTGCGAGACCGTGATAGCCAAGCACCTATGGTCGTGCTTACTGAGGGCCCCGGCGCTTGCGCCTGGGCCCTCTTTCATTTTTCGTTGCTCTCCCGTTCCGCCGCTCTCCTTCATTCCGCGCCCGCCTGCACGATTCCACCATGCTTCTGCTCTTCGTTGGTGGCTCGGCAGCCAATGCTATCTGGCGGTCACGGATAACAGGTGCCTCGGTTATATCCAGATGGCATAGAGAGAATTTTGCGTCGACTTTTATATTTCAAAAAGATCTAACGTTAGAACATTTTTGGCGTTACTCTAGGGGCATGTCTTCCCCAAAGGAGTCGCCATGAACACTTTCGCTCTCTCCCGCGGTGATAGGGAAAGCGGCCGGCCCGATGTCGCCGGCTTCTTCGACCCTCGCACCTTCAGTATCCAGTACGTCGTCAGCGATCCCGCCACGCGCCGCTGCGCGGTCATCGACCCTGTGCTCGATTTTGATGAGAAGTCCGGCGCCACCGCGACCCATCATGCCGACGAGCTGCTGGCGTATATCGAGCGCGAAGGGCTCGAGGTCGAGTGGATTCTGGATACCCACCCGCACGCGGATCACTTTTCCGCCGCGCGCTATCTGCACGAAAAAACCGGCGCGCCCACCGCCATCGGCCGGCCGGTGACCCAGGTGCAGGCGCTGTGGAAGAAGATCTACAACTGGCCGGACCTGAAGGACGACGGCAGCCAGTGGGATCATCTGTTCGACGACGGGGACACCTTCAAGTTGGGCGAGATCGACTGTCGCGTGATGCACTCGCCGGGGCATACGCTGGCCTCGATCACCTACGTGATCGGCGATGCCGCCTTCGTTCATGACACCCTGTTCCAGCCCGATTTCGGCACCGCCCGCGCCGACTTTCCCGGCGGTGACGCTCATCAGCTATGGCATTCGATCCAGGCGATCCTCGCGCTGCCCGATGAGACGCGCCTGTTCACCGGTCACGACTACATGCCCGACGGCCGCGAACCGCAGTGGGAAAGCACCGTGCGCGAGCAGCGTGAGCACAACAAGCACCGGCTCGGCGAGAGCAGCGAGGCCGAGTACGTCGAGCTGCGCAACCGCCGCGATAGCGAGCTGCCGATGCCGAAGCTGATCCTGCACGCGTTGCAGGTCAATATTCTCGGCGGACGTCTCCCCGAGCCGGAGAATAACGGCAAGCGCTATCTGAAGATTCCTCTCAATGCGCTGGAAGGCGCGGCGTGGGAGTGAGATGAACCCCGGGGCGTGGCACGGTTCAGCTAACGAGGCCGACGAGTCATGAATCAGCAGCACAGAGTCGGGCTGGCACGCTGGCTTCCGATCCTCGACTGGGGGCGGCGCTACAACGGCGAGTTGCTGGGCGAGGATCTGCTGGCGGCCACCATCGTGGCGCTGATGCTGATTCCGCAGGCGCTGGCCTACGCCATGCTGGCGGGGCTCCCGCCGGTGGTGGGGCTGTATGCGAGCCTCGTGCCGCTGGTCGTCTATACCCTGCTGGGGAGTAGCGCGACGCTCTCGGTTGGTCCGATGGCGGTGGTGTCGTTGATGACGGCATCGGCGCTGTCGCAGGTTGCCGAATCGGGCTCGCCGGATTACATCGCCGCGGCCTTGGTGCTGGCGCTGCTCTCCGGGGCCATTCTCCTGATCATGGGGCTCTGTCGGCTGGGTTTTCTGGCCAACTTCCTGAGCCACCCGGTGATGACGGGATTCGTCAGCGCCTCGGGCGTTCTGATCGCGGCGAGTCAGCTCAAGCAGCTGCTCGGTGTCGAGCTCTCAGGTTCGACGCTGCCGGCGCTGTTGTCCCGGCTACCTTCGGCGCTGGACGATGTCAGCCTGCCCACAGTGGTCATCGGGCTGGGGTCGCTCCTGCTGCTGTGGCTGATACGGCGGTGGGGCAAGCCCGCGCTGGAACGCTGCCGTGTGCCGGCCCGAGCGGCGGGCGTGCTGGTCAAGCTGGCGCCCATCGCCACCATCGTGCTGGCGGCGCTGGTGGCCAGCGCGGCGGGATGGTTGGGCCGCGACGTGGCCGTCATCGGCGAGATTCCCGCCGGGCTGCCACCGCTGACCCTGCCCGACTGGGAGCCGGAGCTGTGGCGTTCGCTGATCGGCTCGGCGGTGCTGATCAGCATCGTCGGCTACGTGGAATCGGTCTCGGTGGCCCAGGCGCTGGCGGTGCGCCGTGGCGAGCGCGTCGATCCGGACCAGGAACTGATCGGGCTCGGCGGGGCCAATCTGGCGGCGGCTTTCACCGGCGGCATGCCGATCACCGGCGGCTTCTCCCGCTCTGTAGTCAACTACGATGCCGGCGCCCGTACCCCGGCCTCCAGCGCCTTCACCGCCGTGGGCATCGCGCTGGCCATGCTGTTCCTGTCGCCGTGGCTGCGGGAACTGCCGATGGCGACGCTGGCGGCGACCATCGTCATCGCCACCGTCTCGCTGATCGATCTGGCGGCGTTCAGGCGCGTCTGGCGCTATGCTCGCGGCGAGGGCATCGCGATGTCGGCGACCGCGCTGGCGACGCTGATGCTGGGCGTGGACGTGGGCATCCTGGTCGGCGTCGCCATGTCGCTGGCGCTGCATCTGTATGGCACCAGTCGGCCGCACAGCGCGGAAGTCGGCCGCATTCCCGGCACCGAGCATTTTCGCAACGTCCGCCGCCATGCCGTGGAGACCGACGCTGGTGTCGCCATTCTGCGCGTCGACGAGAGTCTCTATTTCGCCAACGTTCGCCATCTGGAAGACCTGGTCACAGCGGTGGTCAATCGCGATCCGCCGCCAAGGGATTTGGTGCTGGCCTGCCAGGCGATCAACGTCATCGACGCGACGGCGCTGGAGAGTCTCGAGGCGCTCAATCGGCGCCTGCGGGAAAAGAATATCGGGCTGCATCTCGCCGAAGTGAAAGGACCGGTGATGGATCGATTGAGTCGTACCGAACTGCTCGAGACGCTCAATGGCCGCGTTTTCCTGAGCACCTTCGATGCCTGGTGCGAGCTGCATGGCCGCGGCTCGGCGCCGTTGAGCCATCCCTGTATCGAATCGCCCGTCCCCGGGCATTCCGCGACAGCCGGTTGAGACAATCGTGGTGGAGACAACGTCAAGAGGACACGAGATGGAAACGATGAGTGGGTTGCAAGGCGCGCTGGGCGGCGTCCTGATCGGCCTTTCCTCCACCCTGCTCATGGGGCTGCTGGGGCGGATCGCCGGGATCAGCGGCATGCTCTCCGGGCTGATTTTCGACCGCGGCGGGGACAGGCCCTGGCGTCTGGCCTTTCTGCTCGGGCTGGTTTCGGGCCCGGCCGTGTTGATGCTGACGGGAAGCGGTCTGGGCAATACGGCTGCCGGCACCGGTGTGGTCGGCCTGCCTGTGGCCGGACCACTACTGATGCTGGCGGGAGGGCTGCTGGTCGGGCTGGGCACCGGTCTGGGTAGCGGTTGCACCAGCGGGCACGGGGTCTGCGGGCTGGCGCGGCTTTCGCCCCGGTCGATGGCCGCGACGCTCGTCTTCGTGCTGGTCGCCATGCTGACGGTGTTCGTCTCGCGGCACATGCTGGGGGGCTCGGTATGAAAGCGCTGGCAGGGTATCTGGCCGGGCTGCTGTTCGGGCTCGGTCTGGCAGTCAGCGGCATGACCGATCCGGCACGGGTCATCGGCTTCCTCGACGTGGCCGGCGCCTGGGATCCGACCCTGATCTTCGTGCTGGGTGGCGCCGTCGTCACCACTTTCATCGGTTATCGATTGGTCTGGCGGCGGCAGGCGCCGGTGCTGGACGTGCGCTTTCAGCTACCCACGCGCCGCGATCTCGACGGCCGGCTGCTGGGCGGTGCGGCACTTTTCGGCATCGGCTGGGGGCTGACCGGTTACTGCCCGGGGCCGGCGGTCGCCTCGCTGCCGGGGCTGAGCTGGCCGCTGGCGCTGTTTCTGGTCGCCATGGTGGCTGGATGGTGGCTGGCCCGTCGGTTCTCGCCCGCTCACTGAGGGGTGAACTCATCCTGGCATCATCGGCGCCTTTCAATAGACCTGGTACTGCATTGTGCGAGCAAAATCGTTACTACAGGTTTATCCAATTTAAATGGCGGAAATGTTTTTATTGATTCCCTTTTCGGCAGGCCAGTCTCATTCATCCAAACCTTTGTGTTGCAGAATCAGAAGGATATGAGAATAAGGCGGTTATATATCGAGAGAACTTGTCCGAGGCCCTGGAAGTCGCTACACCTTTGGATGAACTGTTAAACAGTTTCGATACCTATTGCCAATAAATGGGCGTTGGTAAAAAGCGCTAAAGGAGACGAGATGGACTTCGGAAAATATCAATCCTGCATCGAGAGTTGTCATATCTGTGCGGCTTACTGCGATGCCTGCTCTGTTGCCTGCCTGAAAGAAGACGACGTGAAAATGATGGCGGAATGTATCCGTCTGGACAGGCAGTGTGCGCAGATCTGCCGTTTGGCGGCTTCCTTCATGGCGCAGGGTAGCGAATATGCCAGCCAGATCTGCAGGCTCTGTGCGGATATCTGCAAGGCGTGTGGCGACGAGTGCGCCAAGCATGATGCCGAGCATTGCCAGGAGTGCGCCAAGGCTTGTCACCGCTGCGCCGAAGCGTGTGAAGCCATGGCGTAACCAGCAGGAAGCAAGGCGAAAAGTACCTCCCTGTGAACGACCCGATATCCACCCGGATATCGGGTCGTTTCATGAGCGCCCGTTGCTGCACTTGACCCACGTTAATCCGTTATTCCGAAGGCGCGTGGCGAGTTATTCGACGCCATCTACGCTCAAGGAGATTTGTCGCGTACGAGCCCACTCATTCGTTCATTCATGCAGGATGCCTGCGTGTATGACTCGTACTGTTTCGACACCCGACTCTGAAAATATCAGGAGGCATGATGAAAGCCGTCGTCTTTCACGCTATCGGTGATATTCGCGTCGATGACGTTCCCGAGCCGCAACTTCAGGAACCGACCGATGCCATCATCCGGCTGACCACCTCTGCACTGTGCGGCACCGACCTGCACTTCGTTCGCGGCTCCTTCACGCCGATGCAGGCCGGCACCATTCTCGGACACGAAGGCGTCGGTATCGTCGAGCAGCTCGGCGACGACGTGCGCAATCTCGATATCGGCGACCGGGTCGTCGTCTCCTCGACCATCGGCTGCGGCAACTGCTCCTACTGCCGCGCCGGTTACTACGCCCAATGCGACGTTGCCAACCCCAACGGCAAGCAGGCCGGCACCTCGTTCTTCGGCGGGCCGGCGCCGACCGGACCCTTCAATGGCCTGCAGGCCGAGAAGGCGCGCATTCCGTTCGCCACTACCGTGCTGACCAAGCTGCCCGACGAAGTCAGCGACGAACAGGCGATCGTGATATCGGACATTCTGCCGACCGCCTACTTCGGCGCCGATCTCGCCGAGATCAAGGATGGCGACAGTGTTGCGGTATTCGGCTGCGGCCCGGTGGGGCTGTGCGCCATCGTCAGCGCCAAGCTGCTCGGTGCCGGCCGGGTCTTCGCCATCGACTCCAAGCCGGATCGTCTCGACAAGGCACGCAAGCTGGGTGCAGAGTGCATCAACTTCGATCGGGAGGATCCGGTCGAGACGCTGCAGCGCCTGACCGGCGGGATCGGTCCGGATCGTGCCATCGATGCGGTGGGGATCGATGCCGAGCACGCCCACGATGCCCACGCCGGCGACAAAAGCGACATCGAGACCGAGGAGCAGGAGTCGCGTACCAACGCCCCGGAAACGAATCCCGACGGCGACAACTGGCACCCCGGCGATGCGCCAAGCCAGGCGCTGCAGTGGGCGGTTCGAAGTCTGGCCAAGGCCGGCACGCTGTCGATCATCGGCGTCTACCCGCCGGATTTCCGCCAGTTCCCGATCGGCATGGCGATGAACCGCAACCTGACGCTGAAGATGGGCAACTGCAACCACAGCAAGTACATCCCCAAGCTGGTCGACATGACCCGGACGGGGCTGATCGACCCGGCGGAGATCCTCAGCCAGGCCACGCCGATCTCCGACGTGCTCGAAGCCTACGAGGCATTCGATCGTCGCGAGGAAGGCTGGATCAAGGTCGAGCTCGAGCCGCAGGCGAATTGACGCTCACCGGCAGATGTCGTTCGCGGACGGTTGCCATTCGATCTGGGCGCGCCCATAGGGAGGAAGCATGCAGGAGCATCGGTTCGAGGTCGCGGTCATCGGTGCCGGCAGCGCGGGGCTGGCAGCTTGGCAGGCAGCCAGCAACCACACCGATAGCGTGGCGCTGATCGAAGGCGGAATCCCCGGCACGACCTGCGCCCGAGTCGGTTGCATGCCCAGCAAGCTGCTGATTGCGGCAGCCAACGCGGCGCATCAGGCTCGTCATGCCGCGCCGTTTGGCGTTCGGCTCGACGGCGAGGTGCGCGTGGATGGCGAAGCGGTGATGACGCGCGTGCGCCAGGAGCGGGATCGGTTCGTGGGTCACGTGCTGGAGTCGATGGAATCCATTCCCGATTCTTGCCGTTACCAGGGCATGGCCCGTTTCGAAGATGCGCATACGCTGCTCATCGGTGACGACATTCGGCTCACGGCCGGAAGAATCGTCATCGCCACCGGATCGCGGCCGGCCATTCCCGAGCCGCTCGAGACCGCGGGAGATCGGCTGGTGACCAGCGATACCGTGTTCGAATGGCGGACGCTGCCCGAATCGGTGGCAGTGTTCGGCCCGGGGACCACCGGGCTGGAACTGGCCCAGGCGCTAGCGAGACTCGGCGTGCGAGTGCGGCTGTTCGGCCAGCACGGCAGTCTGGGCGTGCTGACCGATGACAAGGTAATCGCCCAGTGCGAGCGCTTGTTCAACGAGGAGTTCTATCTCGATACGCGCGGCGATGCGGAAATCGTCGAGCGCCACGGCGACCAGGTGAGGGTGCGCTTTACCGATCGCCGCTCCAGCGAATCCAGGACCGAATCTTTCGATCACGCGCTGATCGCGACGGGGCGCCAGCCCAATGTCGATAGGCTCGAGCTGCCTCGCGCCGGGCTGGCGCTGGACGAGCGGGGCATGCCGGAAGTCGATCGCCATACGCTACGCTGTCGCAACGGGAACGGGGAGTTCGGCCATATCTACATGGCTGGCGATGTGGACAACGATACGCCGGTCCTGCACGAGGCGACCGACGAAGGCAATATCGCCGGCGACAACGCCGGCCGCGGGAAAGGCGTCTACGCCGCGCCGCGCCGTTCCCCGCTGAGCATCGCCTTCTGCGAACCGCAGATGGCCCGCGTCGGACCCGGGCATGCCGCGCTGGCGGAGCAGTACGGCGACAGGCTGAGCGTCAGCGAATTTTCCTACGAGAACCAGGGCCGGGCTCGCATCATGGCGGCCAACCGGGGCTATCTGCGTCTCTACGGCGAATACGGCAGTGGCCGCTTTCTCGGCGCCGAGCTCTGTGCGCCCGCGGGCGAACATCTGGCGCATCTGCTCGCCTGGGCGCATCAGCAGGCGCTATCCGTACCGGAAATGCTGGGGATGCCGTTTTATCACCCGACGCTGGAAGAAGGGCTTCAGACCGCGTTGCGCGAGCTGAGCGCTCGACTGCTGCTGAAACCGGCGATGGAGAATCAATGCATGGAGTGCGGCCCCGGCGCCTAGATAGAAAGAGCCGGGAGAGCGTCGCCGGGCGGTTCAGTAGCGCGGCCGCCGGGTTCGGTGCTAAGGTCTTGCCGTGGGAGATGGCATTCCTCCCGAGCGGCCTTCTCGTTCGCTCGAACCACCGTCTATCGGTTAATGATGCCTGCGGGCGCTTCGGTCGAGGCGTGTCGGCAGGTGTCTGTCTTTCCTTCCTCGCTGGCGCGGCTCCTCGATCGGATCATTGATGAAACCTTGATGTATCGAGGACGCTAGGTATGTGGTTGTCCGTATTGTCGATCGGGGCCGGCGCCGCGATCGGTGCGAATCTGCGATGGCTGTTGGGTGTCTGGCTCAACGCCCTGTTTCCGGCGATTCCGCCCGGGACGCTGGTGGCGAACCTGCTGGGGGCGTGGCTGATCGGTATCGGCGTCGCGTTCTTCGCGCATCTTCCCTCCCTGTCGCCGGAACTCCGCCTGTTCGTGATCACCGGCTTCCTGGGCGCGCTGACCACGTTCTCCACCTTCTCGGCCGAGATGTTCGGCAATATCCAGGCGGAGCGTTACGGCATGGCGTTGATGGGGATCGGCATTCACGTGTTGGGGTCGCTCGCCATGACCGGGCTGGGCTTTCTGACCTTCAGCGTCATTCAGAACGTACTGGGAGGATCGCAGCAATGAATCGTCTGAAAAGCGGCTACGAGGTGATATTCATCGTGCCCGAGTCTCGTCGTCACGAGGGGAAGCGGGTCTACGACTGGGTCACCGAGACGGCGAAGAGCCTGGATATCAACCGGATGACCAGGCGCAGCGATGTCGAGGGAACCGGGGAGGACGGCAAGCTGCACTCTGCCCATTTCTTCGACCTGGCGGATCAGCCCGTCGAGCTGATGTACGCAATGGACGAGGAAAAGGCGGAACGCTTCGTCGCCGCCGTCGAGGAGACCGGCGCCCCGGTCTTCTGTATCTGCCGGCCCGTCTACTTCGGCCAGTTGAACGATAAGTCGAACGACAGCAACGGCTGAATCCGATGCAGCGAGTGGCTCCCGAAGGAGCCACTACCGTTCGGCATCCCTCCGGCGGCTTTGCCGTATTCTGACATGTCCTATATTCTGGACATATGGAAACTACCGCTGTCATTGCCAGTTTTGCCGCCTTGTCCCAGCAGACGCGCCTCGAGGCATTTCGGCTGCTCGTCCGCCATGAGCCCGAGGGGCTTCCGGCTGGCGAGATCGCGCGTCAGCTCTCGGTGCCCCACAACACGATGTCGGCCCATCTCTCGGTGCTGGCGCGGGCCGGTTGGGTCGTCTCGCGACGCCAGAGCCGTTCGATCATCTATCGCGCCGATCTCTCGCACATGAAGGAGACGATCCAGTTCCTGGTGCGCGACTGCTGTGCCGGGCGTCCGGAGGTCTGCGAGCCGCTGATGGAGGCGCTGGGGCAATGCCATCCCGAAAGCAAGGAGACATGAGATCGTCATGAAGCCGTTGATCTACCACAACCCCGACTGCGGCACGTCCCGCAACACGCTGGCGATGATCGAGGCCTCCGGCGAGACGCCGGACGTGATCGAATACCTGAAGACGCCGCCCACCCGCGAGCGGCTGGTCGAACTGATCTCGATGATGGGCATCACGCCGCGAGAACTGCTGCGTCGCAAGGGAACGCCGTTCGAGGAGCTTGGTCTTGGCGATCCGGCCCTGAGCGATGACCGGTTGATCGACACGATGATGGCGCACCCGATCCTGATCAATCGCCCGATCGTGGTCACCGACAAGGGCGCCCGGCTGTGCCGGCCTTCGGAGCGCGTGCTGGGGCTGCTGGCCAACCCGGTCGCCACGTTCACCAAGGAAGACGGCGACGTCGTGCACGCCGAGGGAGCGGGCAAATGATCGGCAGAGAAAGGAGTGGCGGCGAGGTGGACGAGTCCGTTGATTTCGACGACCTGCCCAATATCGATCCGGCGAAACTGCAGCCGATCGATATCGAGGCGCTGGTCGGTAGCGATGCGCCGCGTCATCCGCCAAAGATTCTGGTGCTCTACGGTTCGCTGCGCGAGCGCTCCTTCTCGCGGCTGGCCTCCGAGGAGGCCGGCCGGCTGCTGCGCTGGTACGGCTGCGAGGTGCGAACCTTCAATCCTTCGGGCCTGCCGCTGCCGGACGATGCCGAGGCGGAGCATCCCAAGGTGCAGGAACTGCGCGCACTCGCCGAATGGTCCGACGGCATGCTGTGGGTCAGCCCGGAGCGCCACGGTGCCATGACCGGCATCATGAAGGCGCAGATCGACTGGATTCCGCTGTCGCTGGGCGGCGTTCGCCCCACTCAGGGCAAGACGCTGGCGGTGATGGAAGTCTCCGGCGGCAGCCAGAGCTTCAACGCCGTCAACCAGCTGCGGATCCTGGGGCGCTGGATGCGGATGATCACCATCCCCAACCAGTCCTCCGTGCCCAAGGCGTTCAACGAGTTCGACGACGCCGGCCGCATGAAGCCGTCGCCGCTCTACATGCGCATCGTCGATGTCTGCGAGGAGCTCGTGAAGTTCACCTGGCTGACGCGGGGCCGCTCGGCCTATCTCACCGATCGCTATTCCGAGCGGGTCGAGAGTGCCGAAGAGCTCTCTCGCCGCGTCAATCAAAGCACTCACTGAACTCAAGGTCATTCGATGCTGGCACTGGCTATTTTCGTCGTCACCCTGATCCTGGTGATCTGGCAGCCCAAGGGGCTGGGCATCGGCTGGAGCGCGCTCGGCGGCGCGCTGGTGGCGCTGCTCGCAGGCGTGGTGCAGCTGTCCGACGTCGGCGTGGTATGGGATATCGTCTGGGACGCGACGTTCACCTTCGTCGCGCTGATCGTCATCTCGCTGATCCTCGACGAGGCCGGATTCTTCGCCTGGGCGGCGCTGCACGTGGCGCGCTGGGGCAACGGCCGGGGGCATCTGCTGTTTCCGCTGGTCGTGGTGCTCGGCGCGGTGATCGCGGCGTTCTTCGCCAACGACGGCGCGGCGCTGCTGCTGACGCCGATCGTGATCGCAATCCTGCTGCGGCTGGACTTCTCGCCGCCAGCGGCGCTGGCGTTCATCATCGCCACCGGTTTCGTCGCCGACACCACCAGCCTGCCGCTGGTGATCTCCAACCTGGTCAATATCGTCAGCGCCAACTACTTCGATATCGGCTTCGACCGCTACGCTGCGGTCATGGTGCCGGTCAACCTGGTGTCGCTGGCGGCGACGCTGGCCGTGCTCTGGATCGCCTTCGGCCGGCGGATTCCCAAGCGCTATTCGGTCGAGGAGCTAGACGCGCCGCGCTCGGCGATCAAGGATCCGCTGATCTTCCGGGCCGCTTTTCCGCTGCTGGCGGTGCTGCTCGTCGCCTATTTCGTCACCGCGCCGCTGGGCATTCCCATCGCCTTCGTGACCGGCGCGGCGGCGATTCTGCTGATGGCGATCGCCGGTCGCTGGTGGCAGGGCGGCAAGGGGGCCGCCGTCTCGGTGACTGCGGCGCTCAAGGGCGCGCCGTGGCAGATCGTGCTGTTCTCGATCGGTATGTACCTGGTGGTCTACGGGCTGGGCAACGCCGGCCTGACCGATTACGGCGCCCGGGCGCTGCAGTGGCTGGCCGGGCAGGGCGACTTCGTCGCTACCATTGGCACCGGGTTCCTCTCCGCCATCGTCGCATCAATCATGAACAACCTGCCGTCGACGCTGGTGGGAGCGCTGGCGATCGATCAGGCGCAGGTGCCGGCGGTCACCCAGGAACTGATGGTCTACGCCAACGTGATCGGCAACGACCTGGGGCCGAAGTTCACTCCCATCGGCAGCCTCGCGACGCTGTTGTGGCTGCACGTGCTGGCCGGCAAGGGCTACAGGATCGGCTGGGGGCAGTACATGAAGGTCGGCCTGCTGATCACTCCGCCTGTGCTGCTGGCGACCCTGGTGGCGCTGGCGCTGTGGCTGCCTGCCCTGCCGGCGGCCTGAGCTCGGCAACCCCACGAGCGCCGGCAGCCCACGAGCGCCGGCAGCCGTACGAGAACCGACAATCGGTCGAGAGGCACTGCATGAACATTCTGGTATTTCTGGGCTCGACGAGACAGAGCCAGCCACCGAAACCGCCGCGCCTGGGAAGCCGGGTGGCGACGGCGCTGGTTGCACACTTCCGGGAATCGTATCCGGACGACGAGATCGAGCTGATCGATCCGCTGGATTACGACCTCGGCGAGGTGTTCAAGCCGCACTTCGCCTACGCTTCCGGCCGGGCGCCCGAGCCGCTGGCCGCGCTGGCCGACAGGATCCGCGAGGCCGGCGCCTACGTGATGGTGAGTCCCGAATACAATCACAGCCTCAGCCCGGCGCTGGCGCACCTGCTCAACCACTTCGGCAGTTCGCGCTACGCTTACAAGCCGAGCCTGATCGTGACCTACTCGGCGGGGCAGTGGGGCGGCGTCCGTGCCGCCGTGGGCATGCGTACCTTCCTTTCCGAGCTGGGCTGCCTGCCGGTGTCGGCGATGGTCCACGTGCCGCACGCGGCGGAAGTGCTGGATGACGAAGGGCGGTATCGCGACGACGAGGGCGCCGAGCGCTGGCGGACCTACCTGCAGCGCGGCTCCACCCAACTGCGCTGGTGGGCCGAGGCCGCTCGCAGGCAGCGCGAGGAGGCCGATCCGCACACGCTGATCGGCGATTTCACCCGCGAGCCCCGGCAGCGCGACGCGCCCGGCTGAGTCGACGAAATCCCGACAGACTCGACAGCGCGCCCCTGCGGGAGCGGTCATGATTCCCGCCTTGCGTTGCCGTTCAGTGAATCGGCTCGGCGTCGTCCGACTCGGCCGACTCCGCGGGCAGGCCCAGGGCGATGACGGCGCTCGCCAGTACCAGGCCGGCAGAAACCCAGAGACAGGCCTGGAGTCCGTACGCCTGATACAGCCAGCCGGAGAGCACCGTGCCGATCAGTCGGCCCATGGCATTGGCCATGTAGTAGAAGCCCACGTCCATCGACACGCCTTCGGCGCGTGCGAAGCGCACGATCAGATAGCTGTGCCAGCTGGAGTTGATGGCGAACACCACGCCGAACAGCAGCAGTCCGGCCACCAGCCAGAAGATGTCGGCCTCGAGCGGCAGCAATGCCAGCAGGGCAGGCAGCGAGGCCAGCGCGAGCGCCCAGCCGGCGGTGATACCCCTGGCGCCCCCTTGCACGAGCCGGGTGATCTTCGGCGCCTGTGTCTGCACGCCGCCATAGCCGACCACCCAACCGGCGAGCATGGCGCCGACGGCCCAGTAGCCCCAGCCGTGCTGGTCGTAGAGATACACTGGCAGCGCCACCACGAACCAGACGTCACGGGACGCGAACAGGCACAGCCTGGCCGCGGAAAGCACGTTCACCGCCCGGGAGGTGGAAAAGACCTCGCGAAACCTGGGTTTGGATTTCGTCCTGCCCAGGTCGGCGCGCAGCCGCCACAGCGAGAGCAGCAACACCCCGGCCAGCATCGCCAGCATCAGCGCGATGGCGCCCTGGAAACCGATCAGCGTCAGCAGCAGGCCGCCCAGGAAGAAGCCGATGCCCTTGAGGGCGTTCTTCGAGCCGGTCAGCAGCGCTATCCAGCGGTAAAGGGCGCTTTGCGCCGACTGGCTGTTGCTGGGCACCAGCACCTTCACCGCGCTCTTGGCGCTCATCTTGTTGAGATCCTTGGCGATCCCGGAGAGCGCCTGGGCGGCCATCACCCACACCACGGTCAACATCGACGAGGGCACCAGCAGCATGCCCAGGGCGACGATCTGCAGGCCGAGGCCCACGTTCATCGTCCGGTTGAGCCCGAGCCTGGCACCGAGCCAGCCGCCGACGAAATTGGTCGCGACGCCGAAGGCCTCGTAGAAGAGAAACAGCATTGCCACTTCGAGCGGCGAGTAGCCGAGCTGGTGGAAATGCAGCACCACCAGCATGCGCAGTGCGCCGTCGGTCAACGTGAACGCCCAGTAGTTGCCGGTCACCAGCAGGTACTGGCGGACTTCGAAGGGTAGCGATCTCAGCCGCTCGACAGATGGCATGATCGACCTCGCCTACGCTCGCCCGACCTTGAGCGCCAGCTCGACGGTGCGGTTGGTGTAGCCCCACTCGTTGTCGTACCAGGCGTAGACCTTCACCTGGCTGCCGTCGACCACCAGGGTCGAAAGCGCATCGACGATGGCGCTGCGCGGATCGCCGCAGTAATCCACCGAGACCAGAGGGCGGGTCTCGAAGCCCAGAATGCCTGCCAGTGTGCCCATCGAGGCGTCCTTCAGCGCGTCGTTCACTGCTTCGGCCGTGGTCTCGCGTTCCACCTCGAACACCATGTCGGTGAGCGAGGCATTGGCCAGCGGCACGCGAACGGCATGGCCGTTGAGCTTGCCCGTCAGCTCGGGAAAGATCTCGGTGATCGCCTTGGCGGACCCGGTCGTGGTGGGGATCAGGCTCATGCCGCTGGCCCGGGCGCGACGCAGGTCCTTGTGCGGGCTGTCGAGAATCGACTGGGTGTTGGTGATGTCGTGGATCGTGGTCATCGAGCCGTGGCGAATGCCGAACGTCTCGTGAATCACCTTGACCACCGGCGCCATGCAGTTGGTGGTGCAGCTCGCGGCGGTGACGATGCGATGCCGGCCGGGATCGTATTGGTGGTCGTTGACGCCCATGACCACGTTGAGCACGCCCGCTGCCTTGACCGGGGCCGTGACCACGACCCGCCCGACGCCCTGGTCGAGATAGGCCTGCAGCTTGTCGGGGCTCTTCATGACGCCGGATGCCTCGATCACGACGTCGCACTGCGACCAGTCGCTGTCCGCGAGTTCGCGATGGCTGCTGAACGGGATCTCGACGCCATCCACCGTGATCGACCGCTCGCCGGCCGCAATGCCGCTGCCCGGGGACCAGTGTCCATGCACGGAGTCGAACTCGAGCAGGTGGGCGAAGGTTTCCGCCGTTCCCGCCGGGTCGTTGATCCGCACGATCTCCAGCGTCTCCACCGCGTGGCGATCCCGCAGGCTGCGCAGGGCGAGGCGCCCGATTCTACCGAGGCCGTTGATCCCGATTCGAAGAGACATGGCAACTCCTTTGGCAAGGTTCGGTTGAGCGTGTTCGGTTGGCCGTATGCCACTAACCGTATTTCATTAACCGTATTTCATTAACAGTGTTCGGTCTGGCGCGCGGGGCGGTTTCCCATCGCCGCCAGCCGGTCGCGGGCTTCGTCCATCAGCGAGGAGGCGCCCGCGGTCGCTTCGTCGAGGGTCGCGAGTACCCAGCTCGGCAGACCCGGCATCAAACGATAGTGGACCCACTGCCCGTGGCGCCGATCCTGTAGCAGATCGCACGATCGCAACTGCGCGAGATGCCGCGAGACCTTGGGCTGGGACTCCTGCAGCGCATAGGTCATTTCGCAGACGCAGAGCTCGCCCTCGGTGTGGATGAGCAGCGTCAGGGCGAGACGCGTTTCGTCGCCGAGGCATTTGAAAAGCTGAACGGGAGAGAGTGCGGACACGATCGATCCTCAGGGATGGGCTCTGGACTTGACGCCGAGCCAGAGCTTCAGGCGTGTCTGGATCTCCTGCAGCGTATGCTGGTAGTTCCTGGGATCGTCGTGGAGCCGGGGATCCTGGATGTCCCAGTAGATGAGCTCCCTGGTGCGGCCTTCCCAGTCGCGGCAGTGTTGCCGGGCTTTCTCGCAGAGAATGATGACGGTATCGAACGTCTGGCCGGCGTAGGTCTCCAGCGGCTTGCTCGCCAGCCCCCGGGTACTGACGTTGATCGACTCCAGCGCCTTCAGCGCGGCACGATGGGGTTCGCTGGGCTCGACACCGGCGCTGAAGGCCTCGAAACGATCTCCCGCCATGTGCCGGAGCAGGGCTTCGCCCATCAGCGATCTTGCCGAATTGGCATTGCAGAGAAATAGCACACGCTGCTTTTCCATCAACACGTCCTCATGCGTTTTCAATGCTTCTCGGCGCTCGGGCTGGGTGCCGGCTCGTTGCCGAGTCGATTCCTGCCGCCGATGGGAAGACATTGCCATATACGCATATGTGCATGTCATTTTCATGACAGCGGACTGGCCAGCAGGAATGTGAGTTACAGAAATAAACACACCAAATGCTATTAGTTAACTCACATAAACTTATCTGATGGAATTAGCGCGTACGGTGTAGGGGCAACGTCAGGAAGACGTGGTGCCAAGGATGGAAATTGCAGGAAGCAATATTCACAAGGACGCATGGCAGGATGCCATGGCAAGTTAGCAAGGAACCGCTACGATCTAACCCCGGCCCCTAGCGGTCGGGGTTTTTCGTTCGGTGTCGCTGAGTTTTCATTCGATGAAGCGGGTTTCTTGTCTACTGGTATGCATATCGGCAAGAGGAGATCGTCATGAACGATCTTGTTCAACGACGAGTCGGCGCGACGCTGCTGGCCGCGATCCTGTTGGGCATTGGCATGATGGCGGCGCTCGACGAGATCGTCTTTCACCAGGTGCTGGCCTGGCACCATTTCGTCGAAACCGACAACTCGGCGCTGGCGCTGGCCTCCGATGGGCTGCTGCACACGCTGGAGCTGGTGGTGCTGGTCATCGGTGCGGTGCTGATGCTGCGTCTGCACGAGACCGGCCGGCACGCCGCCGGCTATCGCGGCGCGGGATTCCTGCTGGGGATGGGCGGCTTTCAGCTGTTCGACGGCATCGTCGACCACAAGATACTGGGGCTTCACCAGGTTCGCTACGTCGACAATCTGCTGATGTATGACCTCGGCTGGAACCTGGCCGGCCTGCTGCTGCTCGCCATCGGTTACTGGCTGCTGCGCCGGGCCCGGCGGGGTGAGGCGCTGAGCCAGCGGTGAACGCCTTCACGCTGGTCTTCGGCGCGCTGGCCGCACTCTATGTCTGGGGCTGGTGGCGGTCGAAGCGGCGTGGCCGGGGCTGGCCGCTCTGGCGGCTGGTCATCTTCGTGGGCGGCGCGCTGGCGATCATCGCGGTGATGTCGCCACCATCGATGCAGTGGGCGCACCGGGATTTCCGCGGCCATATGGCGGTGCATCTCGTCGCGGGAATGATCGCGCCGCTGGGGCTGGTGATGGCGGCGCCGATAAGCCTGGCGCTGAAGAACGTGCCCGCGCACTGGGGCCGGCGCTGGGTCGGTTTCGTGTCGCTGGCACCCGTTCGCGTGCTGAGCCACCCCGTCACGGCGGCGCTGCTCAATGTCGGCGGCATGATGGCGCTCTACCTGACCGACCTCTACGCCACGATGCTCCACTCGCCCGGATTCGCGCTGTGGCTGCACTGGCATTTCATCATTGCCGGGTGTCTCTTCACCTGGGCCATTGCCGGGCCGGATCCGGCGCCGAAGCGCCCCTCCCTCGAGTGGCGCTTCGGTGTGCTGGTGGTGTCGATGGCGGCGCACGCCATGCTGTCCAAGTGGATGTACCGGTTCCATCTTCCCGCATCGATGCCGCTCGATCAGGTCCAGCAGGGCGCGGAGCTGATGTTCTACGCCGGGGAGCTGCCGGAAGCGCTGCTGGTCTATCTGCTGGCCCGCCAATGGGTGTGGTCACGCTATCGTGAGACGGCGACGGTCGCGCCCAGGACATCGACGACGCCACGATAGGCGCGCTAGCTGCCGCCTGCGTGGCGTCCCTGCGGTTTTCTTATCAAGGCTCCCTTATCAAGACTCCCTTCGCGAGGCTTCCTTCGCGAGGCTTCCTTCGCGAGGCTTCCTCCTCAAACGTCCTTGTCCACGGGCAGTCGAACGTTGCCCGCCGACCAGACCCACTGGGTGATCTCCGGGATGTCGTCGAGATGCTCGCGGATATAGGCGTGGTGCTTCTGCAGTAGCGCCTGCAGATCCTCGATGAGCCCGGCGGCGCCCTCCCACTGGTCCGGCAGATAGCGCAGGGCATCGAGCGCCAGATGCATGCGGCTCATCTGGTTGAGTACCGTCATGTCGAACGGCGTCGTGGTGGTGCCTTCCTCCTGATAGCCGCGAACGTGGAAACGCTCGGTCTCGGGGCGATTGTGAATCAGCTGGTGCACCACGCCGCGAAAGCCGTGGAAGGCGAAGACCACCGGCCGGTCCGCCGTGAACAGCTCGACGAAACGTTCCTGGCTGATTCCGTGCGGGTGATCCACCCGCAGCGTCATGATATCGACCACGTTGACCACGCGAACTTTCAGCGCGGGCAGGTAGGTACGCAGGATATCCGCCGCTGCCAGGGTCTCCTGCGTGGCGGTGTCGCCGGCGCAGGCCATCACGATATCCGGTGCTTCGTCGCCGCTGTTGCTGGCCCACTCCCAGATGCCGAGACCTTCGCGGCAGTGCTCGCGGGCTTCGTCCATCGTCAGGTACTGCAGCTGGGGATGCTTGTCGATCACGATGGCGTTGAGATGATCGACGCTGTCGAAGCAGTGCTGGGCGGTCGCCAGCAGCGTGTTGGCATCCGGCGGCAGATAGATCCTTACCACCTGCGGCTGTTTGCTCAGCAGCGTGTCGATGAATCCCGGCCCCTGATGGCTGAAGCCGTTATGGTCGTTGCGCCAGCAGGTAGAGGTCAGCAGATAGTTCATCGACGGGATCGAGGCGCGCCAGTCGACGTTGCGGGCGTGCTCCAGCCATTTGGCATGCTGGATCGCCATGGAATCGATGATCGAGACGAAAGCCTCGTAACTGGCGAACAGGCCGTGGCGGCCGGTCAGCACGTAGCCTTCCAGCCAACCGTTGCAGTTGTGTTCGCTCAACACCTCGAGCATGCGACCGTCCATGGAGAGCTGTTCGTCGTATTCCTCGAATGGCCCCATGAAACAGCGATCGGTGACGTCCAGCACCGCGCCGAGCCGGTTGGACTTGATCTCGTCGGGGCAGAACAGCCGGAAGTTGTGCGGGTTGTCGACGTAGATATCGCGCATGAACTGGCCAAGGCGCTCGGTGGAACCGTGGAGCTCGCGGCCGCGCTGCGCCTCGTCGAACTCGACGGCGTAGCTCTCGAGCGGCCGGTACGCGAGCGGCTGGCGCAGCTTGCCGCCGTTGGCGTGCGGGTTGGCGCCCATGCGCCGTTCGCCGACAGGGCACAAGGCGGTGATGGATTCCCGGGGCGCGCCCTGCTCGTCGAACAGCTCCGCCGGCTGATAGGACTGCATCCAGCTTTCGAGCTGCTGCAGTCGCTCGGGATGGTCCTTCAGGCCGCTCATCGGCACCTGGTGGGCGCGAAACGTCCCTTCCACCGGCAGGTCGTCGACGGACTTCGGCCCGGTCCAGCCTTTTGGGGTCCGCAGCACGATCATCGGCCAGACCGGCCGGTGGTCGATGCCTTCCTGTCGCGCATGCTGCTGAATCTCGTGGATCCCGTCGAGGGCGCTGGTCAGTGCCGCCGCAAAGTCCCGGTGGACGGCATCGGGCTCGTCGCCCGCGACGAAGAGCGGCGCGTAGCCGTGGCCGCGGAAGTAGTGCTCCAGCTCCTCGTCGCTCTTGCGCGCCAGCACCGTCGCCGAGCCGATCTTGTAGCCGTTGAGGTGCAGGATCGGCAGCACCGCGCCGTCCCGGGTCGGATTGAGATAGTTGACGCCTTTCCAGGAGCCTTCCAGCGGGCCGGTTTCCGCCTCGCCGTCACCCACCACTGCGGCCGCGACGAGATCGGGGTTGTCGAACACGGCACCGAAGGCGTGGGTCAGCACGTAGCCCAGCTCGCCCCCTTCGTGGATCGAGCCCGGCGTGGGCACGCTGACATGGCTGGGCACGCCGCCGGGCGTCGAGAACTGGCGGAACAGGCGCTGCATGCCTTCCGCGTTGCGCGGCACATGACCGAAATGCTCGCTGTAGCTGTTCTCCAGCCACAGGTTGGCGAGCAGCGCCGGGCCGCCGTGGCCGGGGCCCGTCAGATAGATCACGTCGAGATCGCGGCGCTGGATCTGTGCGTTGAGATGGGCGTAGATCAGATTGAGCCCCGGCACCGTGCCCCAGTGGCCGAGCAGGCGCGGCTTGATGTGATCGAGCGTCAGCGGCGTCTCGAGCAGCGGGTTGCCGGTGAGATAGATCTGGCCGACGGCGAGATAGTTGGCCGCCCGCCACCAGTGGTCGATCCGCTTCAGCAACTCCTCGTCCTTGTCGACCGGAAGCCGGGGCGTCGTCGTGGATTGGCTCATGGAAGGGGACATGAAGGCACTCCTGGATAATGGTGGCGTGAACGAAAGAGATCGGATGCCAATGGCTGACGGCTCGATGTTTCGGGCAGATTTCCTAGGCGCGATGGCCCTGATCCTGATCCTGATCCGGGTCCGGGTCCGACGCGCTGGCGTCGCCCCGCGTGCGTGACCGGTAGAGCTGCCAGGTGTGCCGGGCGATCATCGTCTCCTCGTCGGTGGGGATGACGTGAACGGCGACTGCGCTATCCGGCGTCGAAATGCGCCCTGGCTCGGCGGCCCGGTTTGCGGTGTCGTCCAGCGCCACCGACCACAGCGGGGCCAGCCGCTCGATGACGGCCTGGCGAATCGGCGCCGCGTGTTCGCCGATGCCGGCGGTAAAGACGATCCCATCGACACCGCCCAGGCTCACCGCCATGCGTCCCATTTCCTGGGCGACGCGATAGACGAAGAAGTCCACCGCCAACCGTGCCCGGGGTGAATCGCTCTCCAGCAGCGTCTGCATGTCGCTGTCGATACCGGAAAGCCCGAGCAGCCCGGCATCGTGGTAGAGCAGCGTCTGCAGCTTCTCGCTCGAATAGCCGAGTTCATGCTCGAGATAGAGCACCAGCCCCGGATCGAGGGCGCCCGAGCGCGTCCCCATCGGCAGCCCGTCCAGCGCCGTGAAGCTCATCGTGGTATCGACGCTCCTGCCGGCCTGCAGTGCGCAGAGACTGGCACCGTTGCCCAGGTGGGCGACGATGGTACGGCCCTCGGCCAGACGTCGGTCGACATCGGGCAATCGGCCCGCGATGTATTCGTAGGAGAGCCCGTGAAAGCCGAAGCGGCGGATGCCCTGCTCGAAGAAGCGATAGGGGAGGCCGGTCAACCGGGCGACGCAGGGCATCCCGAGATGGAAGCTGGTATCGAAGCAGGCGACCTGCAACGTCTCGGGGGCGAAACGGCTGACGGCATCGATACCTTCCAGATGATGCGGCTGATGCAGCGGCGCCATCGGGACCAGTGACGCGATACTTTCGCGGGTGGCGTCGTCGATGGCCGTCGGCATGGAAAAGAGGTCGCCGCCATGGACGATGCGATGGCCGACCGCGGCCAGTTCCAGCTTGCCGAATCGTGCATCCAGCGCTTCGCGCAATCGCGCGTAGGCGCTGTCATGATCCGGCAGCTCGTGATCATTTGGCGTCTCGTCGAGGAAAACGCTGCCATCGGCCAGCTTTCCGAACAGATGCGGCGAATCGCCGATCTCCTCGACCTGGGCCTTGGCGATGAGTTCGGGCGAGGTCGTATCGTCGGTGCGATAGAGCGAAAGCTTGATACTGGAGGAACCGGCATTGAGGGCGATGATATAGGCGGATGACGCGGCCATGAGGTCTTGTCCTGTTGCTGACTATGGCGACTGGCTGGCTATTGCGACTTGCTGACTATAGCGGCGAGCGGGCCATAGCGACTCACCGACGATAGTGGAGAACGGAGGGCGCGAGCGAGCCACGACGCACCGATATCAAGGTGGTCGACCCGGGCCGCCCCTTCAAATGACGACTGGCCCCGATGAATTCGGGACCAGTCTCGTTCAGGGACCGACACGTCGACGAATGCAGCATGCCTCAGCGAGGCGTGTCGGTAGCGACACGCGTCACGCTCGCCTCGCCGGGTTACAGCTGCTCTTTCTGAGCGCCGGAATTCTCCCTGGCCTTGCCCAGCGACGGCGCCTGGCCTTCGGGTTCGGGCGCCTGGCGCGTCGTGTACTCGGCCCTGCCATCCAGCGACGGCCCCTGATTCCAGCGGCCCATCGGCGCTTCCTTGTCCATCAGCGTATTGAGGTAGTAGTACGAATGTTCCATTGCCTCGTGAGCCTCCGGCGTCGAGTTGGGAATCGGCAACTGCTTCTCGAATCCGCCCAGTTCCTCGACTACCGCGAGCCACTGCTGCTGGTGGTAGGTATCGCGAGCGATCAGGAACGACAGGAAATCCTTCATGCCTTTATCGCTGGTCCAGTTGTACAGCCGCGAGGCCAGCACGCGACCGCTGGATTCCGCGGCCACGTTGGCCATCATGTCCGCCGCCACGTTGCCGGTCGCATAGATATGGCTCATGTCGAACGGCACGCCGTTGGCATTGACCGGCATGGCGGAAAGGCCGGAAGAAAGCAGGTGGCGAGGATTGGCGCCGCCGAGGATTGCATTGATGATCGGATCCTTGGCCGATTCCTCCTGATAGGAGACGGGCGCGCCTTCCAGGTTCAGGGCGACGGCATGGCCGAGCATTTCGATGTGAGCCAGCTCTTCGGTGGCCGTGGACATCAGCAGATCGCGAATGCGATCGTCACCGCGGGCCCCCATGGCTTGAAAGAAGTACTGCATGGCGACCCGAATCTCACCTTCGACACCGCCGATTGCCTGCTGCAGCAGCATGGCAAATTGGGGGTCGGGCTGATCGACCTTGACCGGGTACTGAAGTTTGGATGAATGATGGAACATGGTTTTTCTCCGGGAACGAGGTAGCGAAGCTATCCGATGGGTTCAGGAAGTGGTTGCCATCAAAAATAGCCGATGCCTATCAGAAGCTAGTTGCCATGAATAACAGCGCTACTGATCCAGGTTAAAAAGGCCTGTTTATTAGGTTTTTATTTGTATCCTCTGCCGGTCATCAGGCCAGGATTTCATCCGAAGCCGTGTTTCCATTTTCTCCTCTCGAGGTCTTTTCCTCCATTTTTTGTAAAGCAATAATTACCTTCGGTTAATAACGGCGTGGCTTTTAACTGGCGATAATTGTCGATGCTTTTACTTTTCATGAGTGCAACCGTTAGCGCCACTCTGAGTCGGATAATCATCGATATGGCACGTCAAAGGTAGCAATGAATCATGGAATGGTTATCGAACCATAGTTCCGCTATCAATGCGGTGACTGGCTTTTTCACGCTTCTGGTATGGCTGTTTTACGCGCAACTGCTCTATCTGAATTTCAGAAGGCAGCGGCAACCCAAGATCATCATCAATCGCGGCGGCGGAAAGACGCTGCAGGCCCGTTGTGTCGTCAGCAACATGAGTCCGGAAGCGATCTTCATCGAACATATCTTCGCCATCCTGCACACGGACAAGGGCAATTACGCTATCAGCATGATCGATATGGAAGATGCCGAAAAACCGAAGTCGTCCCAGCTGGCGGAGACGACACGACAGGGGCCGATGATGCCCGGCAGTTTCAACGATATCGGCACCTTCGAAGGCATCATCCAGAAAGTGCAGACCTACCACGGCATCGCCGACGACGAGATCGTCCTCCAAGCGATCGAGCTGCGTTTCATCGCCGTATACGGCAGTGAGGACGCGCCGGTCGGCGCGCTCAGAACGTTCGAACTGAGCGAGGACGAAAACGGGTGTTACCTGACCCCGACCTCCCATGATACCCGCCGCTACGCGTCCCATTGGCGCCGACACAAGGTGCGTCAATGGATTCGCGAGATGAACGACTAACTAGTCGCACGACCAACTGGATTACGCTTTGTCTGAAAAATGATGTCTTGCTAGCCTTTCCTCCCTCAGACTTGGAGGTATTGTCATGGCAGGACGTTACGAGATTTCCGATCGGGGTTGGACATTGATTGAAGATATCGTTTCGCCTGGCACGCCCGCTGGGCGTGGACGCCCACGCCGCGATGACCGGCAGATGCTCAACGGCATCTTCTGGATCCTCTGTTCCGGCGCCAAATGGCGGGATCTGCCCGAACGCTTCGGCCCATGGAAAACGGTCTACCAGCGCTTTCGTCAGTGGCGAGATGACGGCACACTCGAACGCAGCCTGTCACGCCTTCACCTGAAGCTTCGGGAAGATGGTTACATGGATCTCGATACCTGGATGGTGGACTCCACCTCGATTCGAGCGACTCGCTCTGCCGCTGGTGGCAGTAAAAAAGGGGCTCTGGAGAACGGGTAGGCCATGCGCTTGGACGAAGCCGAGGCGGCCTGACCACCAAGATTCACCTGGTTTGCGATGCCAATGGCGTTCCCCTGAGCTTCCTGCTATCGCCTGGTCAGCATGCCGATTCACGCTATCTCGTTCCTGTCATGGAGCAGATCCGCTTGCCAGGTCATACGGGACGTCCCCGCAAGCGCTGCCGCCATCTGCTGGCCGACCGAGGTTACGATAGTGATCGATTGCGTCGCTACTGCGACCGGTACGGAATACGACCGACGATCCGGCACCGACAGATGCACCGTCGCCCCAAGCCAGGACTACCCCGCCTGTTCGAGCGCCCGCGTTATCGGCGTCGCAATGTGATAGAGCGTCTATTTGGCTGGATGAAGGAAAAGCGGCGACTTTGTACTCGCTACGACAAGCTGGCAAAAAGTTACCGTGCCATGGTCACGCTGGCCTGCATCGAGCGCTGTTTACGGGTCTATTTTTCAGACAGAGCGTAACGATCAGGAGCCGCGTGGTGGCCAGGGATCAGCGCTGGATGACCTGAATCAATGATCTGACGTGCCGATTGGCGTCGACTACGCTGAAGTCTATCGGCAGATTATCGTTTCCATTCGCCAGGCTATCGTTCCATTCGCCAGGCTATCGTGAGGGAGCAACGGATGGCTGACCTCGAGACCTATCGCAACAAGCGAGACTTCTCGCGCTCGCCGGAACCTCGCGGCAAACGCGGCAGGAAGCGGTCGCGGTCGAGTTTCGTGATCCACAAGCACGACGCCAGCCGGCTGCACTACGACCTGCGGCTGGAAGAGGATGGCGTGCTGCGCAGCTGGGCGCTGCCCAAGGGGCCGAGCCTCGAGCCGGGAGAGAAACATCTGGCGGTGCAGGTCGAGGATCATCCGCTCGACTACGGCGATTTCGAAGGCGTGATCCCCGAGGGTTACGGCGCCGGCACGGTGATGATCTGGGATCGCGGCGAGTGGCGCGTCAATGGCAAGCACGACGACGGCCAGATCGATTTCGAACTCGACGGCGACAAGCTCAAGGGCGCCTGGACGCTCAAGCGCATGCGCGGTCGAAATGGCGACGGCCAGCAGGGAAGCGGCAGGCAGTGGCTGATGATCAAGCGCCACGACGACGGCGATGCCCACGTGCCCGACAGCCTGGATGACGTCAGCGTCGCCTCGAATCGGCGCATGGCGGAGATCGCCGAAGGGAAGTCCGAATCCGCCTCTGCAAAATCCGAATCCTCGTCATCAGCAACCTCGTCATCAACAAGCTCGGCTTCGAAATCCTCTTCAACGAAATCCTCGTCATCCCGATCCTCATCATCGAAGCCCTCATCATCAAAAACCGGGAGCAAACGCTCGAGCAGCGGTCGCAAGGCCCGGGCCATCAAGATCGATCCCGGTCAGGTCGAGGGCGCGCGCCAGGCGAGCTTCCCGGCCCAGCCCAAGGCGCAGCTGGCCACGCTGGTCGACGAGGCGCCGGCCGGTGATGACTGGCTCCACGAGATCAAGTTCGATGGCTACCGCATCCTGGCGCGGCTCGACGGTGGCAAGGTGCGCCTGCTGACCCGCAACGGCCACGACTGGCGGGACCGCTTTCCCGAGATTGCCGAGGCGATCGAAGCCCTGCCGCTGGACAAGGCCCTGCTCGATGGCGAGGTCGTGGCGCTGCGACGCGATGGCGTCAGCGACTTCCGGCGTCTGCAAGGCGCGCTGAGCGAAGAGAAGACCGCCGGGCTGGTCTATCAGATCTTCGATCTGCGCTATCTCGACGGCCTCGGGTTCGAGGGCGTGACACTCGACGACGCGACCCTGCGCGATCGCAAGGCAGTGCTGGCGCAAGTCTGCGAAGCCGTGGGAATCGGCAACGGCGGCATGCTGCGCTATACCGATCACATCGAAGGGCAGGGCGAGGCGTTCTACGAACAGGCGAGCCGCCAGGGCCTGGAGGGGATCGTCTCCAAGCGCGCCGACGCCCCTTATCGCGGCCGCCGCAATCGGGACTGGCTGAAGACCAAGACCGAGCGCCAGGCGGAGTTCGTGGTCGGCGGCTACACCGATCCCCAGGGATCGCGCAGCGGCTTCGGTTCGCTGCTGATCGGCGCCTATGACGACGCGGGCAAACTGCGCTACTGCGGCCGGGTCGGGGCGGGGTTTTCCCACGCCCAGCTCGCCGAGTGGCAGCGCGATCTGGCCCGCTCGCCGCGCAAGACCTCGCCCTTCGTCGAGCGTGACATTCCCGATCTGGCCAGCAGCCACTGGGTCACGCCGAAGCGCGTGATCGATGTCAACTTCAGCGAATGGACCAACGACGGGCGCCTGCGCCACCCGCGCTTTCGTGGCGTGCGCGAGGACCGCGATCCCAGGGACATTCGATTGAGCCAGCAGCAAGCCTCGGGGGCGACCATGACGAAACAGGCCAACGACAATCGTTCATCCGCAAAGACGAGCGGCAGCGCCGCAAAGACGGACGGCTCCGCAAAGGCGAGCGGCAGCGGTGACGTCAGGATCGAAGGCATTCGGCTGACGCATCCGGATCGGGTGCTGTTCGAAGAGGAAGGGATCACCAAGCGGGCGCTCGCCGAATTCTATGCCGAGCAGGCCGGCTGGATCCTGCCCGATCTCGCCCAGCGGCCATTGACGCTGCTGCGCTGCCCCGGCGGTGTCGGCAAGGAGTGTTTCGTCCAGAAGCACCCCAGCGAGACCATGCCGGACGACCTGCCGAGCGTGGCCATCGCCGAGAAGTCCGGCAAGCATGACTATCTCTACGTCCGCAGCGCGGCCGATCTGGTGGCGCTGGTCCAGATGGGAACCATCGAATTCCACCTCTGGAACAGTCGCGTCGACGACCTCGAACGCCCCGACCAGCTGGTGTTCGATCTCGATCCCGCGCCGGACTGCAAGTGGCAGGCGGTCATCGATGTCGCCGGCGAGCTGCGCCAGACCCTGGCCGAGCTCGATCTCGTCGCGTTTCTGCGCACCACCGGCGGCAAGGGGCTGCATCTGGTGGTCCCGCTCAAGCCTCACGCCGATTGGGATACCGCCAAGGCGTTCGCCGAGGCGGTCTGCGAGCGCTGCGCCGACCGCCATCCCGATCAGCTGACGCTCAACATGTCCAAGCAGGCCCGCCGCGGCAAGGTATTCCTCGACTACCTGCGCAACGGCCGGGGTGCCACGGCGGTGGCCTCCTACTCCGTCCGCGCCAGGCCCGGCGCACCGGTCGCCACGCCGATCCGCTGGGATGAGCTCGGGCCGAAACTCAAGGCCGATCGATACACGCTGACCAACCTGCCGCGCCGGCTGGCCTCCCTTGAGCAGGACCCCTGGGCCGGGTTCGATGACGCCCGCCAACGGCTGACCAAGCAGCGCTGCCGCGATGCCGGGATGGAGGTCTGAATGTCTGACGGGAGGATGGTCGGAATGAGTGAGGAAACAGAACGATGAGCGCTCGCGCGGTCTGGAAAGGTGTCATCGGTTTCGGCGGAGAGCGGGTGCCGGTGAAGCTCTATACGGCGGTCAGCGACCGCAACGTCCATTTTCGGCTGCTCGACCGGCGTCGGCATCGCCCCGTGCATCAGGCGATGATCGAGCCGCAGAGCGGCAGGATGGTATCGCGGGACGACCGGCACAAGGCGGTCATCGACAAGCAGGATCGCATCCTGTTCGACGAGGAGGAGCTGGACGGGCTGGCGCCGGCGCCCTCGCGGGAGATCGAGGTGATGCACTTTCTCCCCGAGGGGATCATCGACAACCAGTGGTACCAGCGCCCCTATTTTCTCGGGCCGGATGGCGACGAAGACACGTTCGACGCCTTCGCCGCCGCACTTGCCGATAGCGGCCGGGAAGGGCTGGTTCACTGGGTGATGCGGCACAAGGCCTACGTCGGCGCGCTGCGCGACCACGACGGCCATCCGGTGTTGATCACCTTGCGTCATCTCGACGAGGTCGTCGATGCCGATGCGCTGGATCCGCCCGGCGGCGGCAAGCTGAACGACAGCGAAGTGAAGATGGCGACCGACCTGGTCGAGATGTATGCCGCCGATTTCGAGCCGGAAACCTATCAGGACGAATACCGCCAGCGGCTGGAGGCGCTGGTGGAGACCAAGCGCAGCGGCAAGCGAGTCAAGGTCAAGCGCCGCCGTCGGCAGGAGCCCACCGACGATATCGCCTCGTCACTCAAGGCCAGTCTGGCCCGGGAGCGCAAGCGTGCCTAAGTCGGAAACGTCGAAGTCGAAAACATCGAAGCCGAAAACATCGAAGTCGGACAAGCAGCACCACCACGACAGCGGCTTCCGTGGGCCGCGGCCGTTCTGGTCCGGCACCATCGCCTTCGGGCTGGTCAATCTCCCGGTCGGTCTCTATCCCGCCCAGCATGCCCGGGACGTCATACTGAAAGAGGTCGATGACAAAGGCAGGCCGCTGTCCCGGCGTTTCTTCAGCGAGACCGGGCGCAAGCCGCTCAAGTCGAGCGAGCTGGCGCGGGGCGTCGAGGTCGACGAGGACCGTTATGTGGTCGTCGAAGACCAGGAGATCGAGGATGCCACGCTCGAACATCGGCGCGAGATCGAACTGAGCCGCTTCGTCTCGCTGGATGAACTCGATCCGCTCTACTTCCGGCGCGCCTACTTCCTGGTGCCGGACTCTCGTTCGGGCAACGGCAGTGGGGCGCTCAAGCCCTATCGGCTGCTGGCCGCGGCGATGGAAAACGCCAACCGGGCGGGCATCGCCACGCTGGTGATGCGTGGGCGGGAGGTGCTGGTGGCGATTGTGGCCGAGAACGGCATCCTGCGGGCCGAAGCACTGCGCTTTCATGACGAATTGCGCACGCCGCAGAGCCTCGGCCTGGACGCGCCGGGCGAGCCGGATGCGACACGCCAGCGGCAGATGCAGCGCGCCATGGACAAGCTCGAGGCGAAGCGCTTCGATCCCGATGAACTGATCGACCCGCATATCGAGGCGCTCAAGAAGCGGGTCCGCCAGAAACGCCGTCGCCACGAGGATATCGTGCCGGTCGAATCCTCCCGCGCGGCGGCGGACGATGACGACGAGCAGGAGGGCGCCGAGGTCATCGATCTGATGCAGGTGCTCAAGCGCAGCCTCAAGCGCGGCCGGGTCGAGCCCTCACGCCAGCAGACGAATGAGCGCAAGGAGACGAGTGGCCGCAAGGAGAGCAGCGGGTGCAAGGGTAAGTCGCGGGACGAGGACTCGTCGACAAGCGAAGACAGGTCCCGGAAAACGAAGGGCCGGACCGAGAAGCCTCGCAAGTCACGAGGCGAGCAGGCGAAGCCATCCGGAAACCGCAACAAGAAACCGACGAAAGCCGAACTCTCCTCGCTCACCCGTGAAGCGCTCTACGAGCTGGCGCAGCAGCGCGACATCGCCGGGCGAAGCGGCATGAGCAAGGCGGAGTTGATCGACGCGATAGGCCGCCAGCGCTGAAGCGAGGCGGTGGCACTACCTGACGCAGCCTCCCATCCGGCGATTCGGATAGTCATCCAGCCATTCAATTACCCAGCCATTCGGATATTCAGCCATTCAGCTCTTCAGCCAGCGCGACTCGGCGAAGGCAGGGATATCGCCGAAGGCCGGTAATTATACGGCGCTCGGTTTTGTAGGATAAAAGTACCAGAAATTCCATACTTATCCTGGGCCGATAACGGTCATGGTGAATTGGGTGGTTAATCAATGAAAAAGAAAGTTTTCTTATTTTTAAGTTATTGTTTTTAAATGGATTTTTGGAAAATAAAAAGATGGGTTGATGTGGCTTAACCGGTGGGAGTCTCGGTGGCGAACCCTGCCTTAAAACACTAAATAAAATTAAGTTTATTTGTGCAGCGCCGATAGAGCGTCTCGCGGCATGAAACGAATTCTCCATGGAGAATCCTCGCCTGCCGAGACCAGTTTCACTTGCCCTGAGGCTTGAGCCAAGGGCATCTATCGGGGCTTTTTACCATGCTGCTACTGAATCGAAGCGTCAAACTCCGCCTGGCCGCGAGCCTGGGCGCCTGTGTCGTCATGCTGTTCATTATCGGAGTCGTCGGGCTGCTCTGTCTGAGCGACAACAATGCCGCTCTCGAACGGACCTATGAAGGGAACGTGATGACCCTGACGGACCTCAGCCGAATCGATCGAGCCCTGCTCAGCAATCGGGTCAAGATCACCGCGGAGCAGCGTGACCGAAACCCGGAGTCCGCCCGCGTGACGCAGCAGGAGGTCGCGGATAACGATGCCGTCATCGATGCCGCCTGGGAAGACTACTATCCGCAACGTCTCAGTGGCCCGCAGGAGCGGGAGATGGCGGACGCCTTCATCGCCGCGCTGACCCGCTTGCGGGCCACCATCGCCGAGCTCAACGCGGCGATGATCGGCAACGACTTCGATCGAGCCCGCGTCATCGCGACGACGACGCTGCGCCAGCAGTACCCCGAGGCACTGGACGCCATCCAGACGCTGATCGACCGCAACAGCGCGCAGGCGGCCGAGGCGTTCGAGAGCGCGGTTGTCGAATACGAATGGGGGCGCAATATCATCATCGGCACCATGCTCGGGTCGCTCGTGCTGAGCGTGGCGATGGCCCTGGGGCTGATCCGCGGCATCATGGCGCCGCTGGGCAAGGCGCAGGCACTCGCCAATGCCATGGCTCGCGGCAGGCTCGACAACGACATCGAGATCACCAGCAAGGATGAATTCGGCGTGATGCTGCGCTCGCTCCAGGCCATGGAGAGCCAGTTCTCCAGGATCGTCATGAGCGTGCGTGACAACGCCGAATCCGTCAGCAGCGCGGCGGACGAAATTGCCCAGGGCACCGACGATCTCAGCCGTCGCACCCAGGAGCAGGCGGCCAGCCTCGAGCAGACGGCGGCCTCGATGGACGAGATTACCTCGACCGTGCGCCTGAACGCGGAGAACGCCGCCGAAGCCGATAGGCTCGTGCATGATGTCAGCCACCGCGCCAATGTCGGGGGCGAGGTCGCCGGGCGGGCGATCAAGGCGATGGAAGGGATCAATACGTCGAGCCGCAAGATCGCCGGTATCGTCGGCTTGATCGACGAGATCGCCTTCCAGACCAATCTGCTGGCGCTGAATGCGGCGGTGGAAGCGGCGCGCGCCGGTGAGCAGGGCCGTGGCTTCGCCGTGGTGGCCAGCGAAGTGCGCAACCTTGCCGGGCGCAGCGCCGAGGCCGCCAGGGAGATCAAGCAACTGGTGGAAGAGAGTATCGGCCAGGTGGATGCCGGCAGCGAACTGGTGAACCGGGCGGGTCAGGCGCTGGAGGAAATCGTCGGGGGCGTCAAGCGTGTGACCGTTTTGGTCGGGGAGATCGCGGTAGCCAGTCGCGAGCAGTCGCAGGGTATCGAGCAGATCAATACCGCGGTTTCGCAGATGGACAGCGTGACCCAGCAGAACGCGAACCTGGTGGAAGAATCCAGCGCGGCGGGACGTTCGTTGCAGAGCCAGGCCGCGGCCCTGTTGAAGGAGGTGTCGTTCTTCAAGGGCGCCGCTGCTACCACTGTACGGATCGCCCCGGTGGCATCGGCATCATCGCCGGCCGTGGTCGATCGAGGCGCTAAACGACCGGTTACGCGGCAACGGTCGGCCTCCAGCGCACGTGATCGGGAAGACGCCGTCGAAGAGTGGAGCGCGTTCTGACGCCGTGCGAGTCGGTCAAGGCGCCGGACGCGCAAAAACGAGGTGTGATCGCAGCGACGAGTCGGGGTTTTATCCATACCGAGATAGGACTTTAGCAACAACGAATTAAAGGCTAAACCACGCTTTTGTCGTCACTTTATCGGGCAGGCAACAGGCTAGACTGTGCCCGGTTTCGATTCCTGCGAAACACACTTGGCCCCGACACTGTTCGGGGCCTTTTTTTGGAAGCCTGTTTTTGGAAGCCAGGCGGGAGGGGCAGCCGCGGGACTCATGCCCGGAGCCAGCCGTAGAGCAGCTTGTAGAAGGTTTCTTCGGTCAGCGGCTCATACTTGGATAGATCGCGCTTCTGACCGAACTGCAGGTCGGCGAAGTAGTACTCGCCCTCGGATTCGATGATCTCCTTGATGTCGTCCTCGTCCGAGGAGGCGAACAGGAGTATCCGGTTGCCATGGAGGTACTGCTCTTCCGGCTCGACATGCAGCTTGCAGCTGCCGAACGAAACGGTCTGCTCCTGAAGCGTTATCTGGAACGTCTCGTCGAATTTCTCGAGCGTATGCGCGGTATCATCATAATGAATCTTGACGCCGTCGATCTCCAACGCGGCTACCCATCCCTCGATACGGCTCTGCAGCGCGCGTAGCTGTTTCTTGCAGGTATCCAGTTGCTGCTCGAAATCCGCCAATCGCTGCTGACAGTGGCGGATTTCCTCGTTGATATGGTGCTTCAGCTGCGTGATGTCGACCATGGCGCCCCCTCACCTCAAGCTCATGCGGTTTCGATTCATGATAGTTCGCCAGAAACAAAAAACCGCCTGAATGCAGGCGGTTTTGAGAAACGGTGATGCAGATCAGGCTGCGACTGGGCGATCGATCGACCGCGTTCTCTGTATCGCGCTCAGCGCCTTCTCCAGATCCAATGTCTTGCACTTGAATGCACTGCAATTGGCGCAGCGCACGTTGGTGCCTTCCTGACTATTGATTGGCAGATAGAACTGCTCATGGCCGCAAATCGAACAGCTGAGGTCCAGCGTCACTCTGATCATGCCGTGGCCCTCAGGTAATGATCGTTGAGGGGGCGGCTCTCGCGTGCCATCTTGAGCGTCAGGCTGCGACACTGGTTGAGAATCTGCACTGAATAGTTGGGCGACTGGGAATCCGCCCAATGACCTACGGTGTCGAGAAACTCTCCGCATTCCGTACAGCTGATCTCATCCCACTCTTCATGAATCTCGAGGGGAACCGATTGAGCGTTACCGCAGCGGGTGCATGAAATGGCGTCTTTCACGATCAGCCCTCCTTGGCTTTAAGTTGGTTTCTGGCTCACCAGAAATTTGTGGCAATCCTTGCCGCATACTGCTGGGGCATCCTTGCCCGGTACTGACCGGCTCTCCTTGCCGGCTGACGAATTCATGCTGGCATAGCCCCCAGTGCTGTACAAGTGTTGTACGAATCGGAGATTTGGACAACCCTATCCCAGGTTAAGTATTAACGGATAAGTAGCTGAATTTATTGTATAAAATGATAATCATTATTTTGAAAAGTTTTGTAACTTTAATTTGCGTGCTGCAATTATGCCGTCTGTAGCCCTGACCGAAGGCCCTCTCGCCAAGGATGTCGACCGCTGTTAACTTTCTGTCATCTACCGGCCTCATACTGCAGGTGCGATGCCAGGAAGGCGTCGTCACGACAGGGACGCGCAGAGCGGGAAGCTCGGTTCAGCATCAGGGACGACGCGTCGGACCAGCGCTCAGCCGTGAGGCTTGGCGCTTTTTTATGTCTCGGGCGGCGCTTTCCGCTGGCTCGAGTTCACCGAGCGGAACTCCGCTTTCGCTCGATCGTCTCGCTGCGAGTGCCGGGAAAGAGGCGATTGTCACATTATCTACTGAACGTCCGTGCGTCAGGGCCGCTATGCTTAGTGCACATCTCCTTTCGAGTCGGAATCTTCATGAGTTCTCTGAGCCAGCACAAGGCGTTCATCTTATTGCTGACGCTAGTGTCCATCGCCTTCGTTTGGTTGCTGTTGCCGTTCTACGGTGCCGTGCTCTGGGCGGTGATACTGGCGATCCTGTTCCAGCCCATGCATCGGCGGCTGGAGGCCCGGCTGAAAGGGCACCGCAACGTGGCAGCGCTGGTCAGCGTGATGGCCTGCGTGTTCATCGTCATCATCCCGATGTCACTGATCTTCGGGGCTCTGGTGCGGGAGGGCGCCAGCGTCTACCAGCGCGTAGGCAGCGGCGATATCGACTTCAATGACTACATCCAGCAGTTCCAGAGTTCGCTGCCGGCTTCGGCGCAGACCTGGCTGGGCGACGCCGGCTTCGGCAGCCTTTCCGATATCAGCAATCGTCTGGCATCCGCCCTGGAACAGGGCAGCCAGCTGATCGCCACCCACATGCTGAGCATCGGTCAGAACACGCTCCAGTTTCTGGTCAGCGCCGGGATCATGCTCTACCTGCTGTTCTTCCTGTTCCGGGATGGCCGATCCCTGGGACAGCAAATCCGCATCACGATCCCGCTGAGCGACGAATACACCTACCAGCTCATCGACAAGTTCACCGCCGTGGTGCGATCCACCGTCAAGGGCAATGTGATCATCGCCATGGTGCAGGGCGCGATCGGCGGCGTCGCCTTCTGGGCGCTGGGGATCGAAGCCGCGCTGCTGTGGGGCGTGATGATGGCGTTCCTGTCGCTGCTGCCGGCGATCGGCTCCGCGATCGTCTGGGTGCCGGTGGCGGCCTACCTTCTGATCACCGGAGCCTACGTCAAAGGGGCGATACTGATCTTCGTCGGCGTGGTGGTGATCGGGCTCGTCGATAACTTCCTGCGTCCGCCGCTGGTCGGCAAGGAGACCAAACTGCCCGATTACGTGGTGCTGATCTCGACGGTAGGCGGAATGACACTGATGGGCATCAACGGCTTCGTGCTCGGTCCGCTGATCGCCGCGCTGTTCATCGTCGTCTGGTCGCTGTATCGCCAGGAGCAGGCGGAAGCGGAATTGTCGCCAGACGTGGCGGCGTCGGAAGAGATTACCTCGGAGAACCGGGAGCGCTGACCCGGCAGATGCTGGGCGCAGCCAGGCGTGTGGTTTCCCAGTTGTCCGCCGCGAATTTGATGATTATGATAGGCGCCGCCTGGCCGGTATAGCTCAGCTGGCAGAGCAACGCATTCGTAATGCGTAGGTCGGTGGTTCGAGTCCACTTACCGGCACCAGGCGAAAACCATTGAAGTATCATAAGGTTACGAAGATTTATGGCCGCCAAGATAGGGCGGTTTTTTTGTGCCTGAATTCCTTGGGAATATGCCGGGTATAGGATTGGCGCGATTCGGTCCCCGTATCAGACCACCAAGTAAGGAAGCCCAAGGCGGATTCCAGCTTCAGCGAAAATGGGGTTCTGCGTACCCGTATTCCGCTGATATCCCCGAAAGGACCCAACCGGCATGGCCTGAATCAAGACACCCCCTCCCATTTTTCCCGTTTTTACACGCGAAGATGGGCAGGCGGTCTACAGGCAAGCAAGCTCCAGACTTTTGACTCCCCCTACCTACACGGGGGCGGCTGGATACCTATATACCTATTACCCTTCGAGAGCTTCACGGCGGCTGCACCCCCGGTGCCGATGCGTCGGGGCTGGCGGTATTTTGCCGCTGATCGGGTGCCCGCCTTTCGGGCAAGGGGCATGGCAATATCGGGTCGTGTCGTTATCGTTGTGTCCATTGTGTCTTTGTGTCTTGAGTGGGTATATCCCTTTGTTTATAAAGGGATATGTTGTCAGTACACAAAATGAAAGACAGCGGGACACGAAAGCGCCGGACACCTTTTGTGTCTTGGAAGTCGGCATGATCGTCTGGCCGCTACCGATGGCCGCGATGGGCTGACACGACACGAAATGCCGGAGGGCGGCTTTTCGCTCATGGGCAGAGTATCGGCAAGCATGGGTATCCCCGGTGCGGGGTAGGCTGCGGGCAGCGGCAGGAGCCACCAGGTCAGCGGGCCGCATGGCCGGGGCTTTGTTGGGTCGGGTGCTGGCGGCAGGCTGGGGCGGTCGAGGTTCAGCAGGTAGCCGGGGCTATCGAGATGCCGCCAGCGCGATGGCTGGCGGGGGCGTGGCGTGGGTTAGGCTACCTGTTCCTGTTCGTCATTGGCGGCGCGGCGGGCTCGATAAAGGTCTACGTCCGTGAAGGTGTAGAAGCGTGTGGCACCACCCACCTTGAGGCCGGGAACCTTGATGGATGTCTTGCCTTCGTGGTCGAGCTGCAAGACGCCATGCTCTTTCAGCACTTTGTTGGCTTGGCGGGCGGAGGGCATGCCGGGCCGTCCCCATACATCCTTCCCCCACGTCGCGGGCGGAATGAAGTAGGTGGTCACGGCGATGAAGTCATTTGCCGTACTTGGATCTTCGGTGCGCCTCCAGCCCAGCCGGTTGGGCGTTCGGGGCGCGTGGGCGTCCGTCTGGTAGTTGACGCCAAGCCGGGTGAAGCGGGCATCACCGTGGGTTTCGACCAGGTGGCACAAGGCATCGAGCACCTTGGTTCCTTCCTGATCGCCAGCGCCGCCACGTTCCGCCAGCCAGGCGGCAAAGCACGTCTTGGCCGCTCCCCATGCCGTGTAGCGCTCCCATCCCGTTACCCCCCAATCCGTCGCCAGCTCGCCGGCCAGTGCCGCCAGGGCGAAGCGGGAGGCCGCACGGTGCGCTTGCCCGCTGGCCTTGTCGGGTAGCGTCTCCTGCTCGAAGCGGGCCAGCGTGGGCGCGTAGGTCCGCACCACATGGGCCAGGTTATCCGGTTGGGTCAGGCTATCGAGCCATGCCACCAGTGGCGTGCCGTAATACTTCGCCACGCTGGCCTTGAGAGCGTCCGATAGCTTATCGGGGCCGGCCAGACCGTGCAGCTCTTGGAATAGCCCCATGCCAGCACCAGCGTCGGCAGGCACCCCCAGCATCCGCATATCCATGCCGGTGCGGTGCATCTGGTTGGCTTCGTCCATGTGCTGTTCAAGGGTCTTCTCCCCGGTCGATAGGAACAGCAGCCGCCAGTGACGAACCGGCTTGCCGTTGCCACGGTCATTGGCGCGGGCCTTGCCGGTCCCGTTGCCGAGCATGTAGACCGTTTCGCCAATGATACGGGGGCTGCACATGCCGATCTCATCCAGCGCCAGCAGGCCATCGGAGTGGGCGGCGGCGATGGATTCCAGCGCGTTGTCGGTGGACCGCCAGCTTCTCACCAGCTTGGGCGCTCCATAGACGGATACCGCCGCTTGAAGGTGTGTGGTCTTGCCCCCGGAGCTATCGCCATAGAGGTGGAAGCCTCCCGACTCCAGCCCCAGCACACGCAGCAAGGGGCCAGCCAGGGCCGCGCAGACACACAACACCAGCCGGTCATTGCCGGGGCAGAGGGCACCAATATGCTGTTGCCAATCCGCCAGCGTGCCAGCGGTCTCTATGGCGGGTAGCTCTGCCCCGTGGTTGACGAACTCCAGCGCTTCACCACTCTGCCCAATCGAGCCGGAGGGCAGCAGGTAGGCTTCACCATGCCAGCCCAGCCGATCCACCAGCCGTGCCCGTTCCGATCCGGCAAAGCCTTGCAGGTAGCTGATAAGGTCATTCTTGCCGAGCCGGGCCGGGCGCTTGGGGTCGAGCTTCAAGCCCATGGAAAGGAGCGGCGAGATGGCATCCTTGGCACCCTCGCTAATCAAGGCTTCGGCGGGGATGTTCCAGCGCTTGGCGATGCCGTCCGGGTCGGTGAACTCGACCAATAGCCCCCAGTTGTGGCCGCGCTCGTCACGGGTTTGCGCGATGATGTTGAGCCGGTCGCAGACGCGCCGGGGCTCGCCGTCTTCCGGGATGGCGTAGACGCCTTGATCCCGGACTTCGAAGCCCGGCGTATGCTGCGCAGCGGCCCGGCGTTTGCCCTTCTGGTTACTGCTCTTCGTCTTGCCTTTGCCCTTGGCTGGCGCTGGCGGATCGCGGAACAGCACACCTTGGCTTGCCAGGGCGGTCAGGTGCAGAGGGGACCAGGCGCGGCCCAGCAGGTCGGCAGCGTCGTCATGTTCCTGCCACTCCCCACCTTCCTTGAAGGCCGCTTGCTCGCCGTCCCAATCCGCCAGCCGGTCGAAGTGATCCAGCCGCATGAGGCGCACCGATGCTACGCCTACCGATTGCAGGCGGGTCGCCAGTGCCTCCATGCACTCGATACCGGCCTGATCGTTGTCGGGCCATAGCACCACGTTGCGCCCGGCCAGCGGCGTCCAGTCCGCCTTGCTGGCGGATTGGGCACCGTTGGGCCAGCAGGTGGCGACGTACTCGGGCATCAGATCGGCGGCAGCATCGGCGCTTTTCTCGCCTTCACAGACCACCACGGGGGCGCCGGGATTAGCCGCCAGCCGGTCGAGGTTCAGCAGCGGGCGCGGATCGGGCAGCCCCTTGCGTTGCCATTTGCCTTCCCCGGTGGCGGTACGCCGCCACCAGGTCAGCGGGGAAAAGACCTTGCTGGGCTTCGTCTGGCCGAGGGCCGGTGGCAGGTGGTGGCGGTCGACGATCATCAGTAGGTGCCCGGCGCTATCGAGATACCGCCAGCGCTTCCACGGCTCGCCATGCTTCGGGTGAGCACTGGGAATGCTTGCCAAGGCCGCTTGCGGGACCGGGACTACCGGCTCCCACTCTGGCGGTTCCGGTTGGCTGGCGGGCTTGGCTGGCGGTCTAGCGGCTGGGGGACTGGCGGCGTGGCCGCCAGCATGGTCGGGAGGCTCGATACCCAGGAAGCTCTCCATGCGTTGCAAGGCGGCGTACTGCTCGCAATGCTCGACGTAGGCCACCAGGGCCACCAGGTCGCCACCCTTGTCGCCGGTGGCGAAGTCATACCACCCACCATGGTCCAGGTTTACCGAAAACGAACCGGCATGGCTGTCATCCCGCGTCGGGTTCTTCACCACGTATTCACGCTTTTGCGTCTGGCCGCCGGGCAGCCATTGGGCCAATATCCGGTCCATCTCGCCCAGGGCGGCACGCTTGCACGTATCGAAGCGCTGGGTCAGGTCGGCTTGGGTTCGCTGGCTCATGGCATGCTCCCGGCTGGGTTACGGGGCTGCCCGGCGCTGGCGAGTCCTACCCCCACCCTTTGCTCCTTGCCCAGTTGCTCCATATCGTCCGACAGTTCAATGATGCGGCGGCTTAGCTCGATGATGGCCGACATCAGGTTGTGGTAACTGCCGACGGCGAGAAAGGGCGTACCGTCTTCGGTGTCCACGCGAAGCACGTCTTCCTGCACCAGCTTCGAGATGCTTTCGATGGCGTGGGCGGACTCGCGGAGGTGGTGGCCCGCTCTGCCCATGGCCGTTGTGTGCTGGATCATGATGGCTCTCCCCCGATGTCCATATCCCATCCCCCGCGTTCCAGGTTGCTGGCAACGGTGTCGATGATGGCGATGGCCGATTCCAGCGCGTGGTGCATCAGGTAGGCGTTGTCGCTGCGGATCGACTCCACTTCGGCAATGGCCTTCTTGAGTGTCGGTTGCAGCGTGCTAAGCATCACGGCGGCTTCCCGCAAGGCATCGACACGCGGCACCTTGGCATTGGCGGCGAACAGGAACGGGCCAGTGCCGGGGCTGGTGAGCGAATGGAAGGTGCCGTCTGGCTGGGTATCGAAGTGGCTCATTGGGCAGCCTCCCGCACGGTGAAGAGTGTCCGGGTATGGGCCGGGGCGGCATCCGCTGGCTGGCGGGATTCCGCCAGCAAAGCGTCCAGCATGCGAGCCTTCGCCATGTGGGCGTTGTACCGGTGCAGGCGCACGGCGGTGCTGGAATCGCTGAACAGCGCGGCACGTGCCATGGCGCGGTGAGCGCGGGCACGGGAACGGATGAAGCGGGCAGGGAATAGACGGACTGATGCCATGGGTGAAGCTCCTTGGATATTGGAGTCACCACCGTCCTTTCCACGGGATTGGGTGGCGACTGTACGCGGGGTGGAAAACCGGCATCCAAGGGAACCGGCACGCCCGAAAGCGTCCCACGCACAGCCGCCATAACTGACGGGCGCTAAAAAAGCGCCGTCGTCATTGGGGGCGCTTGTGCGCCTTGGATAAGTCGGGTTTCCACGCCCGGCCGCTGAATTGGCAGCGGCATAGGTACGATAGCCGTTCACGCGGGCAGCGGCAAGCGCTGGGGCTTGCCACGCCGTGCCGGGCATCATAGGCTTGCTCGAGTACATTGAATGACTCCTTACCCCGGTGTTTCTGCACTGGGGTTTTTATTGGGCGCGTGCCAGGGTCAGGCGGAGTGGTTCCACGGGGCGGATGCCTCCATGTCTTCGATCGGGGCGCGTGGCTCATGACCGGAGCTGTTGGCGGCAAGCGCTGGCGAATTCGCCGGGAACGGGAATAGGTCGCTAGCCCGATCGGTCATGGCCGGTGAGGGATGATCGTCCGCCAGCCAGGCCCGCAAGGCTTCACGCTCTTCGTACAGTGCCCGCCAGTATTCCGGGCACTCGGGGCCGGTCGGTGGCTCGCCGTTGCCACTCTCCTTGGGCGACGGCCCATCCTGCAAGAAGCGTGTCTCTTCGAGGCTGGGCGCCAGGTAGTAGGTCACGAAGCTGGAAAACGTGCCCTCCATGGCCTTCTTGCGATCGGGCGGGCAGTACGCGAAGCGCCCGGCACCCATCCGGGTGAGCCTGAGTGCGAAGCGGCCATGCCCACGCAGGTGCCTGAGCTGGCGGGCGTAGGCGCCCGCCATCATCTTTTCAAAGGCGGGACGGTTGGCGGGGGGAATCACGACCGGCAGCACCAGCCCTTCCGGGTTGCTGAATTGCGCCAGCCCCAAGCCGGGATAGAGGCTCACGGCGTAGATGGCTGAATGCCGGCAAGGGTAGTGGGGGCCAGGCTGGTCGGGTGCCACGATGCGAAAGCCCAGGCCGTAAGGATCGTGCATCATCTCCCCGAGGCCACGAAGCGGGTTGCCGCCAGGGTAGGGCGGCTGGTAGCGCGGGCAGTGTTTCATGCGGTTGCCCTCCCATGCTGGCGGTTCAGCGGCTCTCCCGCCAGCCATGGGCGGATGGCATCGAGCCGGCGGCATGTTTCCTCCCACTGCTCGCGGGTCTCCCCACAATCCAGCCGTGGCCCGGCTTGCTGCATGAATTGGACGCCGGCGGGGTCAGGGCCAAAGTAGTAGGTCACGAACTCTTCTAACTGACCGATGGCCGCCAGCTCTTCGACGTAATCGCCGCGTAGGGCGAAGCGCCCGTGGCCGTGCAGCTCGCCAAACGCTTCGCTGGTGGCGTAGGGCAAGCAGGCGGTAAATGCCTCCACCTTGGCGGGATCGAGCACCAGCGGCAGCACCAGCCCTTCCGGGTTGCTGAATTGCGCGATCTTCAGGCCCGGATGCCAGCTCACGGCGCGGATGGTCCGATGCTGGCACCAAGAATTACCGAGACCGTGAAGCACGCAGCCGAGGGCGTAGGGATCGAGGACGCCGTTCATGACTGCCCCCCTTCACCTTGGCCGGTGTGTTCCTGCATCCGGGAGGCCAGCCACTCGTCCAGGTCGCGCAGCCGGTAGCGAACCCGGTTGCCCACCTTGCAATACCGGAGCGGATAGCGCCCATTGCTACGCCAGGTCTCCAGCGTCTTCTTTGCCATACCGAGATAAGCGGCGGCCTCCCCGGTCGTCAGCAGTGTGCTGGGGTCCATGCCGCTGGGGGCGAAAGGCTCGCGATTGCACGGGAGCAGGCTGGCGGGCGGCGGGTTGGTCGGGTATTGGGCATTGTTGGTTTGGTGTTCGTGCTGCATGGCATCTGTCCTGTTTATCGTCAGCACCCCTTGCGCTGACGGACGGGACAAGACTCATGGCTACGAACGAAGAGGGGGAGAGCGTAGCTAAGCTGACACCCCTTTTCGTGGGGGCTTCCTTGCTTTGGCGAGAAGGGCCGGGCGCCAGCCATCAAGGGACTTGGGCAGGTGTCGCCAATCGGTATAGCCAAGCTCGTGGCACCACACCTTGAGCCAGCCTTGTAGCGTTTCCCACTTGGGGATGTCCCCCGAAGGAAAACGTCGCTCCAGCTTTGCCTTGATGGCTTCGATGGCGGCAGCTTGGGTAAGTCGCTTATCCGAGTCGTCATAGCAAATGCCGGGGAGCTGGCCGTGGGCGTACCGTCGGATTGGCTCAAGGCTCTTATGTTTGCGGTTGCCACCATGGCGAGCGATACGGGTGCGATCCTTGCGTACGGCGTCAGATTGTCGGGCGGTCGACAGGGATAGGGCGACACGGTGGGCGGGGCTGTCTGTCTCCATGGGTAAGCCCAAGGCTTCCCGTATCAGGTTGATACGCTCGCCAATGCGTAGGATGTCGCTGTCAGCCTCCTCGTGGTGGGTATCCCACTCCACCAGCATCTTGAGGCTGCGGGCGCACACGGCCAGGGCCAATGCGGCCCGTTTGCCAGCAGCGTCGAGCGCCTTGACTTGATTGCACTCCCAAGCGGAAAGGGTCATGTCGATTCCATACACCATGCCCGAATCGTCGCCACCAAGCCTTGCCCGCCGCTCGCGGTGTTGCAGGAAGGTGCCTATACCGAACACCAGCGGGCGCAGCTCATCGAAGTATCCCAGCGGGGGCACGCCAAGCCGTTCAAGCTCGTGGCGGGAGCTGGCCGCCAGCTCAAGCACTTCATCGAACAGGGGGGCCAGCAGCGGCCAGCCAGGCAGCGCGGTGAATTCGTCGCGCAGCTCGTCAAGATCATCGGTGGAAGGCTCGAACGGAATGCCTCCAAGGAGCAAGGGCGGGCGGTCTGGCAGGGTATCTGTCATTTGGAGGCGCCTCCCGCTTCACCAGGTAGATGGTCCGGCCAGCCATCAAGGGTCTTGGGCATGTGCCGCCAGTCGTCATAGCCAAGCTCGTGGCACCACACCTTGAGCCAGCCTTGTAGCGTTTCCCACTTGGGGATGTCCCCCGAAGGAAAACGTCGCTCCAGCTTTGCCTTGAGGGCGTCGACGGTGATTTTTTGGAGAAGTCGCTCACCCTTGCCATCGTCGGCATAGCAGATGTCGGGAAGCAGGCCGTGGGCGTACTGTCGGATTGGCGCAAGGTTCTTATGGCGGTTTTTGCCAGCATGGCGAGCGACACGGGTGCGGTCTTCCTCGATGGCCTTGCGGGCGTCCCGTGCCACGTGGATGCCGTCGCCCACCAGGTAGGCGAGCCGGTAGCACAGCCGCCATATATCGGCTTCGGTTAGCGGGCCGTCCATGGACTTGATGGCTATGCCCGCCACGTCTTCCAGTGCTTCGCGGGTATCGCTTCCGGGGCGCCGTCCAGCGATCTCAAGCCGTAGCGCGGCTATCTTGCCAAGCGTCAATCCAGGCTCTCTCCCTAGCCATTCGGGTTTGAGCAAGTCATGACGTGGAATATCGGTGAGGCTTTCAAAGTCCCGGTTGCGCTCTTCAAGCAGATAGCGGACATGTTCGATTTCATCCATCTGCACTTCAACGCTGCCGCCGGGGAAGGCAAGCCCCGCGTCACGGCTATCACGCTCACTCTTCACGCTGGGCGATCTCATGGGCGCGTTGCATTCGGCTGGCGGCATCCGGTCGCTGGCGGACGGGAACCGCCTGATACCCTTCCGCCTCGACCTTGAAGCGCACGATGCCAAGGCGCTTGAGGTAGGCCGCCAGCGTCTCGAACCGGGCGAAGTGGCGCACGTTGCCACGCTTGGAGACAAGCCGGCACCGGGTGTTGCTCATGTCCATTTCGACGCACCAGCCGCCAGGGCGGCCGATCGCGATGGTGTCTACCGTATCGCCTGCCGTCACCAGCCGGGCCAGCCCACGCTCGTCAATATCAAGGATGATGCCCATGGTGCGTTCCCCGAGTAATCGTTACTCGTAAACACTACCCCAATACATGGCTTTCCCCCAGCCCTGATTGAGCCACCAAGCAGGCGGGGCAGTGCGCGGGGCTTCGATGCAGGCCGATGGGGCGTCGGGCAGTGCCGGCCCGGCGGGCTTGTGTCTGCCTTGAATGGGCCGGGCGGTATCCGAGAACCGGGCTTCAGGCGGGTTGGCGCGGGGCCGGGAAAGGGGCTGGCGGATCGGCTGAAAGCGAGACACAAAAGGTGTTCGGGCGCTTCGTGTTCCGCTGCTTTTCATTTTGTGTCTTGTGGAATTTATTGTTTAAAATCAAATTGATATGAGCGTTAAGGACACAAAAACACAATGGACACGACGAAAACGCACGGCCCCGGAAAACGCACCGTTAGCCGATGGTCTTCCGCTCGAAGGGAAGCACCTTGCCGGACTCGATGACGCCGCCAGCCGATAGCAGATTATCGACCGCTCGGGTCACGCTATCGCGCACAGGGTCGATGTCGAGCCGGGCATAGATCGCCGTTGCCTGCACGCTCTTATGGTTGAGTGACTTGCCGATGATCGCGAGCGATGCCCCGTGCCGCGCTTGCCAGCTCCCGAGGGTCCGGCGTAGGTCGTGGATGCGCAGACCGGTCAAGGCGAAGCTGGCGGGCTCCAGGCCGTGCCGATCCAGCATGGCGGCATAGTGCTTCACTGCTTGCCGGGGCTGGGAGAGTGAAAAGCCCACGGCGTGTTCCACATCGCCTTCGCTCCATCCTTCGGCGTCCGCCAGCGCCCGGACGATACCGAGTGCTTGAGCCCTTGCCAGAATCCGCTCCCAGCCCTTGCGGGGTTCGGCGTAGTGTCCGGTCTTGCCCTCGCCGGGGAAGACCCAGGGGCCGGATGCCTTGCCTTGGCGATCCGTCAGCACGCTGACCAGTTGGCTGGCAAGCGTGACAAGCTGGGGCTCCCCATTCTTCGTGTCGGGGATTCGCCACACGCCTTCCGCCAAGTCGAGCTGATCCCATCGCATCGCCAGCACATTGGAGCGCCGCGCCCCGGTCAGCAGGCAGGCAAGGAAGAAGTCCCGCACCGTGTCCGATGGTTCAGCGGCCAGCGCCTGAAAGAAGCGTGGCAGCTCATGGTGCTGAAGGAAGCGGTCACGCTGCTTGACCTTGTTCTTCTTGATCCCGGCGGCGGGGTTGGCACCATCCCATAACCCGGCATTGATCGCCCAATTGAACATGACCGAACACAGCGCCAGCACCTTGTTGGCGTGGGCCGGTGCCCCCCGGCTGACCGAGGTATGCAGTTGGGCGAAGTCCTTACGGGCCAGGCTGGAAAGCTTCCGCTTGCCGAGTGTCGGTGCCAGGTGGCGGTCGTAATTGCGCTGGTCTTCCCGCCACGTCTTCTTCTTCGGCTTCGAGTGCAGGCGCATGAACTCGACGAACAGCCCGCCGAAGGTCAATTCTCCCCGAAGCTGGCGGCGCACTTCCGCCGGGTTGTGGCCGCCAGCAATCGCGCTACTGACTTCCAGCGCTTGGCGGCGGGCCTGCTCGATGGTCATGGCCGGGTAGCGCCCCAGCGTCACGCGCTCGGGGCGTGAATCGGCACGTACCCACCTTTGGCAAGTGAAGGTCTTTGTTCCCTTGGGCGTCACACGCAGCTCCAGGCCGGGCGTCTTGGCATCCGTGTAGGTGGCCCGCTTTCCTTCGGCTGGCAGGGGCAAGGCGTCGAGTGTCTTCTTGGTGAAGGTGATACGTGGCATTGGGCCTCCAAGGGCTGGCGGCAGGGCGGCGGGAGTGCGTGTGTCCGGCTGGGTATAGTTTGGGAATATGCCGGGTATATGGGAGGGAGTAAAGCGCAGGGGGTTGGAAAGAACTGGATGGAATAAGCGGAATTCGTAATACCTTGATTTGTAGTGGTTTGTCGTATCCGATAGAAGGTGGGGGAAGGCGAGAAAAAGGCGGGAACGTGAATTCGTAATGCGTAGGTCGGTGGTTCGAGTCCACTTACCGGCACCAGGCATATTTATCTTATTTATCAGTCACTTGAAGCGATTCAAAGCCGCCCAGTCGAGGCGGTTTTGTTGTTTGGCTGTGGCCCGCCCCTGGCTCGCTGCGACCTGAGCCGCGCGATCAGCACCCCGCCCCGCATGCTAAATAGGTCGAAATTACGTACGTTTGCAGTTGGGCGGAAGCCGCGCTAGCACTGGGCGCGCTGGGGGTTGGAGGGTGCGATTTTTTACGCGAATTTGCGTAGTACATGAGGAGGCAGAGCTTTTTTATACTACGAATTTTGTTGCCCATCGTAGCCCGATTCTTACCTGTATCTTCGTAAAGATAACAAATGGTCATATTGGGTGATTTTACAAAAGGAAACATTGATTGTATTAATTAGCTCAAGCGTTTGAGATTCTACTTCGTAAAATTTCAACCTTGGCAGCCTGTTTAGTTGGATGCCGAATTCCTTAAAACAATCGATCATCCTGGTTTGATGTCGCCGATAGTCAAAATCAGTCATGCTGGGGCCATGGAACTCTTCGTTTGACAGCTCGATTAATTCCTCGATCCTCTTAAGGTTTTGCATATATCTTTCTGATGTCTTCAGACTTCCTTCTTGAGAATCCTTGTATGCCAAGTTGTACCACTCCATAAAATTTATAGAGTTTAAGTTTAGGTTGTCCTTTTTTGAAGCTTCTTTTTCTGAAAAATTCAGGAAAAGATTCATATGCGAAAGATGGATGTTACTATTTGTCGTCACCTTATTGTTCACGTAATTTTTACATGCTACGCCAAAACTTCCAAATGCAAATATGCCAAGTGCGATTGTTCCGGTGGTTTTAAAGATAATCAGTGAGGAGCTTATGCTTCTATAAAAATTATCGAAACACTCATTAGATAAACAAATTTCTTTGCTGTACGTTTCGCCAGCCAAAAATGTTATTATTAATACTGCTGTTCCTGCTATTAGTCCGAATAAAGCAACTCCTAAGCACGTAGCGTTAATTAGATAAAAATCTTGACTAGGATTAAGCCAGCCCTGTAATATAGTTTTAATTTTATTTGTACGCATTGTGATGATACTCTGGCTTAATAGCTTTTAATTTAAGCCTGAGAATACCGGCTATGTTAGGGAAGTTTCGCTGTATGATGTTCAGTTTCGCGTTTGCAGTGTTGTATCTGTCATAGTACCAGCGGGTGTTCTTGTGTGTGGCGTGATAGCACTCAAGTTTCCGCAATGTACTGCGGACTCTTCTTACATCTTGTCTTCTTGCTAAAGGCTTTATCGCCGTGAGACGATCCACTAGTTTATAATGTTGACTATGTCCGACTCGTGCTAATTTGTTAACTCTTCCCATGCAGCGATTGTAGTCTTTTCTATAAGTATGCGTAGTCCTGTAATTCGTTATCGTTGCCAACTTTTCTATTGATCTGACGGCAGCGCGGATTTTGCTTACTTCTTTTGCAGGTAGCTGTCGGGTCCCGTGTGATTAACCACCCGCCTGGTAAATAAGTCAGGCCGTTTAGTCTGCCATTCTTTCATCATCGCAATAGGTGATTGATGGTGCAGTGCCTTCTGCGGGATGTGGTGATTGTACAGCCAGGTATAGCGTTTCAGCGTCTGTTCCAGGTCCTCGCCTGAGGCATAGCTCCGAGTCGCCAGCACGTCGCTGATGCGGCCGTTGAAGCGCTCCACCATGCCGTTCGTTTGCGGCTTTCCCGGCTTGATCAGGCGGTGTTCGATGTCATGTGCCTGGCACTCCTGGTCAAACGGATGCCGGCCGCTGGGCTTGCGCTCACCTGCACGTGTGAAGCGATCGGTAAAGGATTTGCCGTTGTCAGTCAGCACCGTCTGGATCTTGAAGGGCGCCTTCTCTTCCACCTGCTTCATGAACGCGCGAGCATCCTTCGCGGACTGACTGCTTCGGATCTCCAGATACACCCAACGCGTGGCGCGATCGATGGCGACGTACAGGTAGCGTTTCTGCTGCTCGTCGGGCATCCGAGGCAGGTGCTTGATGTCGATGTGCACATACCCCGGTTCGTAGTCCTTGAAGGGCTTGTGCCTCGGCTTCTCGTCATCTCCGATGTCCTGCCGAGCCAGTTCCGCCAGTGTCGGCACGCCGCGCCGCTGGAGCATGCGATGCAGGCCGGAGCGAGACAACCGGGAGTTTAGGAACTCACGCGCCACGACGAGGAGATCATCCAGGCCGAGGCGAAGGAATTCGCGTGCTGCGATCAGCACCTCCTCCTGCTCGGGCGTGAGCGTGGCCAGCAGGTTGTGACGCGTGTGCGATCGATCATGGACATCGTCACGGTAGCGCCAGCGCCGTATGGTCGCGGTGGCGACGCCATACTGGCGAGCCAGCTCGCTATCCGTGATGCTGGAGGGCGCTGCCTGGATCTCGGCCCGGATCTTCGGTGTCGTGGTCGCTTGTTTATGCAGCTTGATGTCCATGAACTTGCTCCCGGATGAATTGCTGAAGAAGCTCTCTCGCTGCTAGCAGAGGATAACTTCTATAGGCGATCCGATCATCCGGGACCCTACAGGTAGCCTCGGAGACTGGAACGATACTCTTAGGCCATGCACAATCAAAGGAGTCGAAGAGTCATAAGTTACAGAGCACTTTTCTTCATTTGTTGGAAGGTCTTTTTGATCGAGCATGTCGTAAATTATTCTTTTCGCATAGCCGAAATCGTAATTGCTGACCTTGGATGAGACAGTTATATCATCTACATATCTAGTATAGGTCAGGCCTTTCTTTTTTAATCTTTGAACTACGGAATACTCTGAAAAGTTGAGCGTTAAGCACGCTAGATAGCTAGAAGTTAGTCCGCCCTGTGGCAAGCAGTCGTTAAAGGTGCAAAGGTCTGTAAGGATTTCACTTATTTCTTTGGGATAATGTAGAATATCCTGGAAGATGTTGATTACATGATCCCGGTGAATGTTGTCGAAAAAATCTTTGATATCTATTTTTAATAGCGACTTGGAGAGGCAGTGTTTTGAGGCACAGGCAATGTAGTCTTTTCTTACTTCTTCGTTTGTCCCTTTGTAAGAGTTAGGAATTGATCCGTAGATGTAATCAGGCCAAGAAATAATATTTTCGTTGGCAAGGATGTTTTTGTTGATTCTGGATTGGACCAATCTTATAGAGGGATGAGGGTTATAAACAGTTCTTTTAGTACCATCACTCTTTGGTATAGCTCCCTTGACCTCGACATATCTCGACTCGGCAGGGATTGTTAAAGCTTTATTGAGCTGCTCACGACTTAGGTTTAGCCCTGATGCAAGGCTACCCATAGATGCAATTGAATTACTAGAGACTTTGAATTGGTGCATCACCGAGCTCTAAGGGGATTGAATAGTAGACGCTACCTACCATCACACAGGCACTACACAGCTGATCATGCTTTCGCTACCGTTAGGATGCCAAAACAGCAATCAGCTGTGCCGGCGCGTCTACCTTTGTCACGAGGTTGTGCAGGCTTTTATTCCAAGGTCCCGCCCTTCCCCCACTTCAGCTCTTTCGAGCGCCCCGAAGGGCTTCCTGGCATCCTATTAGCGGCAGCTGCCACAAGTAAGCGGTACGCTTACGCTAAGTTGAATCTACGTTTTGCGTAACAATATGTCAATTCGCGTAGTAATTATATTTCGGCAGACGAGTAAAGTGACGTTTAGCGCTCCGATCTTGGTGCATTTTTGGTACAATCGCTGTGCCAAAACAAACCTATAGTGATTTGTCAGATCCCTTGTGATGCCGGCTCTGGCAGGCCCGGAGCGCTGCATCCTGGTTGCGATGATACCTGGTTCCTGAATTCGTAATGTGTAAGTCGGTGGTTCGAGTCCGCTTACTGGCACTCTCCAAGCATACTGCTTGATTTCATGGTTACTCGGCTACTGGTTCTCCGCCCCGGCGAGCATGGTCTGGAGCAGTGCGCCTCGCTGAAAAAGGAGGCTCCATTCCCCCTTAGCCCGCGCACTCTAAAACCATAGCCAAGCGCTATTTGGCGGGCTCGTTGCCCGATGGCAATATAGCGCTCCTTTTTTATCGGCTTCCTGGGTCAAGATGGTCAAGACGTATCTCGGTAAGATGAAAGGCTCGCCAGTGAGCCGCAAGACTCCCTGCTGGCGTGACGCGGTCTGGTCATGGCTGGGCGCGTTTCTGGGCATGGCCGGTGTGGGATGGCTGAGTGCGCAGTCGCTTCAGACGCATTCGCTGCTGATGGTAGGGTCCTTCGGCGCGACCTCGGTACTTCTCTACGCCGCGCCGGAAAGCCCGCTCGCCCAGCCGCGCAACGTGCTGTTCGGCAATCTGCTCTCGGCGCTGTGCGGCGTACTGGTCTGGAAGCTGCTCGGCGATAGCTGGGTCGCGGCGGCGGTAGCGGTATCGACCTCCATCCTGCTGATGCAGTTGACCCACACGCTCCATCCGCCGGGCGGCGCGACGGCGTTGATCGCGGTGATCGGGTCCGGGGAGCTGCACTCGCTTGGCTGGTCCTATGCGTTTTTCCCGGTAGCGACCGGGTGCCTGCTGATGCTGCTCATCGCGGTGCTGATCAACAATCTGGCGCGGCATCGCCGCTATCCGCTGCACTGGTGGTAAGCCGCGACTGACATCTGATGTTTCTCGCGCCTCGGGTACTACAGCTTTCAGGCGGCGCCAGGTCGTGCGCCTCCTTACACTCAGGGTTTTCGTCGCGATTCCGGCCCGGCGAGCGGGCCATCAGGAACGGGAATGCCATGAAAACCCTCAGCTGTTTCATGACCGTCATCTGCGTGATGAGTTGGAGCGCGGGTTCGAGCGCCGGCGGGGGCGCCAGTGCCCATGCAGAAGAACCGCTGAATTGTGCCAACTTCCGTTGCCACTTTGGCGATGTCCCCAAGGCCGACCCGCCCTTGATTGCCGAGCCGTTCGTCTCTTTCTATCGGGATGCGGTGGTCAAGCCGATGCGGCCCTACCATGACTGGGAACCCACCGCCTGGCGACTGCCGAATCCTCGCGCTGCCAAGACGTCCGACAAGGCCGGCACGACGCCGATGGACTGATCGTCATGCCGTCGCCATTGCCATTGCCATCGCCGACGATCATGCGGCGTTGGCGCGATCCTGCCCCGGCCGGTCCTGGCCGGATTGTTTCTTTTTGTCACGCGTTCTGTCACGACTCAGGGCGATCATCGCGTTTTCCAGGTCTGCCGAGTAGCACTTGAAGGCGGTGCAGTTCGCGCAGCGAATCTGCTGCCTCTCCTCGGCCCGCACGGGGAGATAGAACTGATCGTGATCGCAGATCGAGCAGGTGAGATCCAGCGTGACGCGAATCATGGCGTACCTCCAGAGATTGGGAAGAAGCGAGCGTGGTCTGGGCTCGTCGTTCTGGGGGCATAGTGTGGCGTGGTGGTATGACGCCATGATGAAAGCCGTATCCGGCATTGTGTCGTCGTGTAAGCGGGTCAGAGGCGATTCAGCATTAATTGATTTACGTTATCGTTGCCGCAGTCGGCGGATGTCACCGTGAGCGCCACTGGAGAAGCGGCGGCGACTTCCACCGTTGCAGGATTTGAAATTTCCGTCCGTTTTTCTAGGATGAGTATCCCTTTGAAAGATAACCGAGGATCCTTTGACCCTTTCCTAATCAAGTTTAGTGCGACGCACTGTTCGATGCTTCATCGCACCTAGGACTGGATCTGAACCCTGATCACAAACTTGGAGGTGATTGGATGTCAGTACAGACCGCATCCCCCAAAACCCAGAATGCCACGTGGACGAAGCAGGATCGCTATCCGACACGCCTACGCCAGCCGCAGGAAGCGCTCTGGCAGCCGCGTCAGGAGGAGGTCGTCAAAGGGCGCCATCTGGATGGCCCGTTGAGCGGCGAGCAACTGGATCGCTTCGAACGCGATGGTTTTCTCTTCGAGCCCAACTTCCTGGGCCAGGCGGAACTCGAGGCGTTACGGGCAGAACTGGCCGTGATGCTCGATCGCGACGATTTCCGTGACCGGGACTTCTCGATTACCGAGCCGCAGAGCCACGAGATCCGCTCGCTGTTCGCGATTCATCACCTGTCCCCGCGTTACAACGAATTGGCGCAGGATCAGCGCCTGATGGGCCGCGCCCGTCAGATCGTCGGCGGCGATGTCTACGTGCATCAGTCTCGCATCAACTACAAGCCCGGCTTCCACGGCAAGGGCTTCAACTGGCACTCGGACTTCGAGACCTGGCACGCCGAAGACGGCATGCCCGAGATGCACGCCGTCAGCGCCTCGATCGTGTTGACGGACAACCATCACTTCAATGGCCCGTTGATGCTGATCCCCGGCTCGCACAAGGTGTTCGTGCACTGCCTGGGCGAGACGCCGGACGACAACCACAAGCAGTCGCTGAAGCAGCAGGAACTTGGCGTGCCGAGCAACGAAGCGCTGCGCGAGCTGATCAATGCGCGCGGCATCGAAGCGCCCACCGGCGCCGCGGGCGGGCTGTTGCTGTTCGACTGCAACACGCTGCATGGCTCCAACGCCAACATGTCGCCGGACCCTCGCAGCAATGCGTTCTTCGTCTACAACCGTCGCGACAATGCCTGCGTGCAGCCGTTCGGCGCCCGGAAGCAGCGTCCGTCGTTCCTGGCGCATCAGCCGGACGAAGTGTGGACGCCCCAGCAGGGCACGCACTGAGACCCTGATCGCGCCGGCCGGTACCGGATCGCCCGCAGGCGCTCGGAATTGACCGAAAAGTCGGCGTGGTGCCATAAGCCGCCGTTGGAGGTAGACTCGATGAGTTGCCGCCAGCGGCGGCTTCTTGCGTCTAGAGGCTCGATTTTCGCCTGGAAGGTCGATCTCTCTATCTCTCTAGAGATTCTCAACGGTCATCGCTTTTGCTTTGGAGCTCGCCATGCCTTTCATCACCCGATTCACCGACGGTCTCGAGACCGGCCTGCCGCTGGGCAAGATTCTCTGCGTGGGGCGCAACTACGCCGAACACGCCAAGGAACTCAACAACCCGGTGCCGCAGTCGCCGATCCTGTTCATCAAGCCTGCGACCAGTGCCGTCGAGCTGGAAGAGCCGATCGAGCAGCAGTTCGCCCATGGCGAGGTGCATTTCGAGACCGAGCTGGCGCTGCTGATCGGCGAGCGCATGAGTCATGTCAGTGCGAAAGAGGCGATGAAGGGCGTGGTCGGGGTCGGCCTGGCGCTAGATCTGACGCTGCGAGACGTGCAGTCCGCGCTCAAGGAGAAGGGCCACCCGTGGGAGCGGGCCAAGGCGTTCGACGGTGCCTGCCCGATCTCGCGTTTCGTGCCGGTGGAAGGCGATGTCGACTGGAGCGCGATCACGTTCCATCTCGATATCGACGGCAAGCGTCAGCAGAGCGGCAAGACCAGCGACATGCTGTTCGACATACCGTCGCTGATCGAGGAGATGACCCGCACCTTCACCCTCGAGCCGGGCGACGTGATCCTGACCGGCACGCCCTCCGGCGTCGGCCAGCTACCCCGCGACGCGGTACTCGGCCTCTCGCTCTCGCTGGGGCTGGATGTCGGCACGCGCACGCGATAAAACCCGCTACGGGCTACGAAGAGCGCCAGCGGCATTCACCGCTGGCGCTCTTCTCTTACCGGAGACCATATTGCTCTCGCGGCTCGCGGCCATCACTCCAGATAGGTATAACCGCTGAGCCCTTCCGACAGCTCGCTGACGAACAGTTCGCGCTCTTCGACGCTCAGCGGGCTGGCGATCAGCTGTTCGGTGAGCTTCTGCTTGAGCGCCACGGCGTCGAAGTTGACGTAGCCGAGCACGTCGGCGACGGCGTCACCCTGCTGGACGTGGGAAAGCCGCCACTCGCCGTTCTCGTCGAGGGCGACGTCGACCGAGTCGGTGTCGCCGAACAGGTTGTGCAGGTCGCCGAGGATCTCCTGGTAGGCACCCACCAGAAACAGCCCGATCAGCTTGTCGTCATCGTCGTCCCACTCCGGCAGCGGCAGCGTGCTTTCGAGCCCCTGGCCGTCGACGTAGAGATCGATCCGGCCATCGGAATCGCAGGTGATGTCCTGAATCACGCCGCGGCGGGTCGGTTCGCGATCCAGCCCGGTCAGCGGCAACACCGGGAAGACCTGATCGATCCCCCAGACGTCCGGCAGCGACTGGAACAGCGAGAAGTTGGCGAACAGCTTGTCGGCGAGCTTTTCCGCCAGCTCGTCGGCAATTTCCCGGTGCGCGCGATTGCGGTTGTCGAGGCGCTTGTGCAGGCGCTGGCAGGCGGCGAAGTAGACTGATTCGCCCTCGGCGCGGGCCTGCATGTCGGCCAGCCCGAGCACGAAACGATCCTGCAGTTCGCCCACCGCCTGGACCACGTCGTGATACGCCTCGACCAGATCCCGCGGCTCGCGCATGCCTTCGAGACGGTCGTAGACGCGCCACAGCTCGGCCACGTGGGCGTCGCCCTCGACCCGACGCTCCGGCTCGATGTGGCCAAGCCGCTCTTCACCGATCACGTTGGTGACCAGCACGGCGTGATGCGCGGTCAGCGCGCGGCCGGATTCGGAGATCAACTGCGGGTGCGGCAGATTGTGGGTTTCGCAGATCTGGCGGAAGGCCCACACCACGTTGGTGGCATATTCCTGCATCGAGTAGTTGATCGAGCAGAAGCTGCGCGAACGGGTTCCTTCGTAGTCCACGCCCAGGCCGCCGCCGACGTCCACCGTGTCGATCGGCGCGCCCAGCTCGCGCAGGCTGTGGTAGAAGCGGGCGCACTCGCGCAGGCCGCGCTGGATATCGCGAATGTTGGCGATCTGCGAGCCGAGGTGGAAGTGCACCAACTGCAGGCTGTCCAGCGCATCGGCGTCGCGCAGCCGTTCGGTGATGGCCAGCAGCTGGCTGGCGGTGAGGCCGAACTTGGACTTCTCGCCGCCAGTATCCTGCCACTTGCCCTTGCCCACCGAGGAGAGTCGGGCGCGCAGGCCGATGCGCGGCTTCACCTTGAGGTTTTCGGCCTCTTCCAGGATCAGGCTCAGCTCGGAGTATTTCTCGACCACCAGATAGACCTTGTGGCCGAGCTTCTCGCCCATCAGCGCCAGGCGGATGTACTCGCGATCCTTGTAGCCGTTGCAGACGATCAGCGACGAGCCGTCGTCGCCGGAAAGAGCCAGCACCGCCATCAGCTCCGGCTTGCTGCCCGCTTCCAGTCCGACCCGGCCATGACCGCGCTCCTGGGTAGCGAGAATCTCCTCGACCACGCGGCGCTGCTGATTGACCTTGATCGGGTAGACCGCGGTGTAGCTGGCCTGATAATCCTCCTCCTTCATCGCGCGGTCGAAGGCCATGCAGAGCTGTTCGACGCGATCGTGGAGGATATCGATGAAGCGAACCAGTACCGGCAGGCGCAGCCCGGCGTCGCGCAGGCGGTCTACCAGGGTGTCTAGCACCAGCGTCGGCCCGGGCACTTCACTGCCCAGCGGGCGGACCAAGGTGCGGCCCAGATCGTCGACATCGAAATAGCCGCTGCCCCACTGGTCGATATTGTAGGTGCGGCGGGCTTGTGCGGCGGGGGAAGAGTGCTGCATGACGTTCTCCGTGCGACCGGTGATGAACGACCGGCGATGAATCCCGGCGTGAATGATGACGATGGGCCGGGAACGCGAATGGCGCGCATTATGACGTCGCGAGAAGATCACGACCACTGATGTCAGGGAAAAGCTAGTCGAAAGAGGCCGGCAGTGCAGGCCTCGTGACGAAAATCGCGACTCATCCGGCGGCGTCGGGCAGCGCCGGCACGCGGCCGTCGAGGCGTCGGCCCAGCAGGATGCGGAAGCGCGCCGGATCGTGCGGCGTGATGTCGTGCGCCGGCGGGTCGACATGGATCACCAGCAGCCGCGACAGCCAGTAGCGCAGCGCCGTCAGCCGCAGCATGGTCGGCCACAGTTCGCGTTCCTGCCCGGTCAGCGGGCGATGCGCGAGATAGGCGCCGAGGATGGCCTCGTAGCGTGGAAGATCGAGATCGCCGGCGTCGTCGCTGGCCCAGTCGTTGATCACGATCGCCAGATCGAACAGCAGATCGCCGGTGCAGCCGTTGTAGAAATCGATGATGCCGCCGAGCCGGTCGCCATCGTACAGCGTGTTGTCGCGGAACAGATCGCCGTGGATCGCGCCCGTGGGCAGCTCGATGCCGTCGAACGCCTGGGCATAGTCGGCGATCTCGCGGGTCATCAGGGCTTGATCGTCCGCCGAGAGAAACGGCAGGACTTCGCGATGGCGGCGCTGGAGCCAGTCGAGATTGCGCGGGTTGGTCCGCTCGCCGGTGAAGTGCTGCGAGGCCTGGTGCATCCGGCCCAGGGCATCGCCGAGCGCGGCGCACTGGGTCAGGTTCGGGGCGCTGGGGTGGCTGCCCGGCATGCGCGGAAACAGCAGGGCGGGGCGGCCGGCCAGGCGTTGCAGCGCGACGCCGTCGCGATCGTGGACCGGGCCCGGCACCGGCAGCTGACGCTCGGCCAGATAATCTAGCAGATCGACGAAGAACGGCAGATCCTCGAACTCCCCCTGCTCGAACAGCGTCAACACCCACTCGCCCTGTTCCGTGGTGACGAAGAAGGTACTGTTCTCGGTACCCTGCGGCACGCCCTTGAGCGCTTGCAGGCGGCCGACGGAGTAGCGGTCGAGAAACTCGGCGACCTGTTCGTCGCTCAACGGGGTGAATACGGCCATGGGATCTCGGAATCTGGGGCGGACATTAGTGATAAAAAACCGCTGATGAAAAACCGCAGGATAAAAAAGCCAGCGCGCATTGTAGCGGCTCGCGGGGCGCTCTCCTACCGGCTATTGGACGCCGGAGGACAGCGGCGTCGGGCGTGCCGGCGCTCGAAAACCGGGGTCAGTCGTTCTGAACCCAGTCCGGCACGGGAACGCTGGGCGCGTCGATCCGCTTGAAGTCGCCATCGCCATTGTCGTCATAGAGGAAATAGGCCTTGCCGTCGTTGGGGGCGATGCGAATCGCGTAGAGCTTGCCGTTGACCCGGTACTCGTCGATCGTGCGCTGGTCGTCCTGCTGGGAAGTGATCCTGGGTTGCACCGCGGACTGGCCGAACGCGGGCAGCGATAGCCCACCGATCAGCAGCGCCGTCAGCAGCAGTGTCGTTCGCGACCATTTCGTCATTCGCGGCCATCTCGTCTTTCGCGACCATGATCTCATGGCAGATTCCTCCGCTCGTGTCGGCCGGCGGATCCATCGGATCCGAACCGGCCGGTTCATCGCTTTCCCTCATTGCCTTCTCTCATTGTATCGCTTTCCCCCTGGGGGACGCAGGGGGTGGATGCCCTGACGGCGAGCCGTGGCTTGCGTATCATGTGGGCATCGAAAGCCAGCCACGGATCACGCAGCTCATGGCAGATGCCCCCATCGTCCTCGTCGACGGATCGTCCTACCTCTATCGCGCCTTCCACGCGCTGCCGCCGCTCTCCACCTCCGATGGTCAGCCGACCGGCGCCGTGCGCGGGGTGCTCGCGATGCTCAAGAGCCTGATCAAGCAGTATCCGGACAGCCCCATGGCAGTGGTATTCGACGCCAAGGGCAAGACCTTCCGCGACGAGATCTTCGCCGAGTACAAGGCGCACCGCCCGCCGATGCCGGACGACCTGCGCCCGCAGGTGGAGCCATTGCACGACTGCGTGCGCGCGCTCGGCCTGCCGCTTTTGTGCATCGAGGGCGTCGAGGCGGACGACGTGATCGGCACGCTGGCGCGGCTGGCCACCGAGTCCGGCCGCGACGCGGTGATCTCCACTGGCGACAAGGACATGGCCCAGCTGGTCAACCAGCACATCACCCTGGTCAACACCATGAAGGGCGAGACGCTGGACGTCGCCGGCGTCGAGGCCAAGTTCGGCATTCCGCCGTCGCTGATCATCGATTACCTGGCGCTGATGGGCGACAAGGTCGACAACATCCCCGGCGTACCCGGCGTGGGCGAGAAGACGGCGCTGGGTCTGCTGCAGGGCATGGGTGGTGGCCTGGACGCGATCTACGCCGATCTCGACCGCGTGACGACCTTGAGCTTCCGTGGCGCCAAGACGATGCCCAAGAAGCTCGAGGCCAACCGCGAACAGGCCTATCTCTCTTACGAACTGGCGACGATCAAGACCGACTGCGAGCTGCCGGTGGGGCTCGACGACCTGCATCTGGCCGAGCCCGATCGCGAGGCGCTGAAGGCGCTCTATCAGCGGCTCGAGTTCAAGAACTGGCTGACCGAGCTGCTCGAGGGCAAGGACGAAGGCGTGGATGACGTCGGCGCGGGCAAGGCCGGCCGGTCCGAAATCGACGAGGAGGTGACGCTGACCAAGCCGGCGCGCCACGACCAGACGCTGCTGACGCAGGAGGAGTTCGATGCCTGGCTCGAGCGGCTGAAAGCCAGCGAAGCGTTCTGCTTCGACCTCGAGACGACCAGCCTCAATTACATGGAAGCCGATATCGTCGGTATCGGCCTGTCGCTGGAACCCGGCGAGGCGGCCTACATCCCCGTCGGTCACGACTATCTCGACGCGCCGGCGCAGCTCGACCGGGCCGCCGTGCTGGCGGCGCTCAAGCCGCTGCTGGAAAATCCGGCGATCGGCAAGATCGGCCAGAACCTCAAGTACGATATCTCGGTGCTGGCGCGCTACCAGATCTGGGTGGCCGGCGCGCTGAACGACACCATGCTCGAATCCTACGTGCTGAATTCCACGGCGACGCGTCACGACATGGATTCGCTGGCGCTCAAGTATCTCGGCGAGAAGACCATCAGCTTCGAGGAGATCGCCGGCAAGGGCGTCAAGCAGCTCACCTTCAACCAGATCGCGCTCGAAGAAGCGGTGCCCTACGCCTGCGAAGATGTCGATATCACCCTGCGTCTGCACCAGGTATTGCGGCCAAAGGTGGAGGAAGCCGGACGGCTGGCCGAGGTGCTCGATACCCTGGAGCGGCCGCTGATCCCGGTGCTTTCCCATATCGAGCGTCAAGGGGTGGCGCTGGACGCCACGCGCCTGCACGCCCAGAGCCAGGAGCTGGAAGGGCGCATCCGCGAGCTCGAGACCGAGGCGTTCGAGCTCGCCGGCAAGGAGTTCAATCTCGGCTCGCCCAAGCAGCTGGCGGAGATTCTGTTCGAGGAGCAGAAGATCCCGGTGATCAAGAAGACGCCCAAGGGCGCGCCGAGCACGGCGGAGGCGGTGCTCGAGGAGCTGGCGCTGGACTATCCGCTGCCCAAGCTGATCATGGCGCATCGCGGCATGACCAAACTGAAATCGACCTACACCGACAAGCTGCCGCGCCTGGTCAACCCGGCCACCGGACGGCTGCACACCAGCTACCACCAGGCGGTGACCGCGACCGGGCGGCTCTCATCATCCGACCCCAACCTGCAGAACATCCCGATCCGGACCGAAGAGGGTCGCAAGATCCGCCAGGCGTTCGTCGCCCGCGAGGGCTATCGGATCGTCGCCGCCGACTACTCGCAGATCGAGCTGCGGATCATGGCGCACCTTTCTGACGACAAGGGCCTGCTCGACGCCTTCGCCAACGACCGCGACATTCACGCCGCCACCGCGGCGGAGGTCTTCGGCGTGGCGCTCGACAAGGTCACCTCGGACCAGCGCCGCAGCGCCAAGGCGATCAACTTCGGGTTGATCTACGGCATGAGCGCCTGGGGGCTCTCCCGGCAGCTGCACATCGAAGCCAAGCAGGCCAAGGTCTACATCGATCGCTACTTCGATCGTTATCCAGGCGTTGCCCGCTTCATGGACAACATCCGCGCTCAGGCCGGCGAGGATGGCTTCGTCGAGACCGTGTTCGGCCGCCGGCTCTACCTGCCGGAGATCAAGGCACAGAACCACGCCCGCCGTCAGGCCGCCGAGCGCACCGCGATCAACGCGCCGATGCAGGGCACCGCGGCGGATATCATCAAGCTGGCGATGATCGACGTGCACCACTGGCTCAACCCGGCCCAGGGTGGGGCGGAGTTCGATGCCTGGATGGTGATGCAGGTTCACGACGAACTGGTGTTCGAGGTCAAGGAGAGCCAGGTCGACGGCTTCCTCGTCGCGATCCGCCAGCGGATGGAAAACGCCGCCAGGCTCAACGTGCCGCTGATCGTCGAGGCCAATAGCGGGGTCAATTGGGACGAAGCCCACTAGGCTCGGCTGAAAACTGGCTGCGCTCGCCGACTTTTCAGCTCGAGCCTGCGATGTCTACGCGGATCGCTTCCCCTGCAGTTTCTTGCCGTTGTCGCTGCAGGAGGAGCGAATAGGGAATGGCGATTCGGCGGATCTGCCTCTCTGTTTTACACTACTGTCATCATGAATCGCCGTGCCAGACTGTGTCGAAGCGTTCCGAGCGCGCTCGTTTCTCTCGAAGACTGGACACAGCATGGCGCGGCGGCCTTTTTCGCAAGGAGCACAAGGTAATGGCCAAACAGCAAATCGGTGTCGTCGGCATGGCCGTCATGGGCCGCAATCTCGCCCTCAACATCGAAAGTCGCGACTACACCGTGTCGATCTTCAACCGCTCGCGGGAGAAGACCGACGAAGTGATGCAGGAGAACCCAGGCCGCAAGCTTGTGCCGTTCTACAGCGTCGAGGAGTTCGTCGCCTCGCTGGAAACGCCGCGTCGCATTCTGCTGATGGTCAAGGCGGGCGATGCCACCGACAAGACGATCGAGTCGCTCAAGCCGTATCTGGACAAGGGCGACATCCTGATCGACGGCGGCAACACGCCGTTCGAGGACACCATCCGCCGCAACAAGGAGCTCTCCGAAGCGGGCTTCAACTTCATCGGCACTGGTGTCTCCGGTGGCGAGGAAGGCGCGCTGAAAGGCCCGTCGATCATGCCGGGCGGCCAGAAGGAAGCCTACGACATGGTCGCGCCGATCCTCGAGAAGATCGCCGCGCGCGCCGAAGATGGCGAGCCCTGCGTCAGCTACGTCGGTCCGGACGGTGCCGGCCACTACGTCAAGATGGTTCACAACGGCATCGAATATGGCGACATGCAGCTGATCGCCGAAGCCTATTCGATTCTCAAGGGCTCGCTGGGGCTGTCGAACGCCGAGCTGGCCGAGATCTTCAGCGAATGGAACCAGGGCGAACTCGACAGCTACCTGATCGATATCACCGCCAGGATCTTCACCAAGAAGGATGACCAGAGCGACCAGGACGTGGTCGACATCATCCTCGACTCCGCGGGCCAGAAAGGCACCGGCAAGTGGACCAGCAAGAGCGCCATGGATCTCGGCGTGCCGCTGCCGCTGATCACCGAGTCGGTGTTTGCACGTTTCATTTCCGCGCTGAAAGACGAGCGTGTCGCCGCCTCCAAGGTGCTCACCGGCCCCAAGGAGACCCCGCTCGAAGGCGACAAGGCCGAGTTCATCGAGAAAGTGCGCAAGGCGCTGTTCTTCAGCAAGATCGCCTCCTACGCCCAGGGCTTCGCCCAGATGCGCGCCGCTTCCGAGCACTACGACTGGAACCTCGACTACGGCGAAGTGGCCAAGCTGTTCCGCGCCGGCTGCATCATCCGCGCCCGCTTCCTGCAGAAGATCACCGATGCCTACAAGGAAAATCCCGAGCTCAAGAACCTGCTGATGGCGCCGTACTTCGGCGAGATCGCCGGCAACTATCAATCGGCGCTGCGGGACGTGATCGCTCATGCCGTCCAGAATGGCATCCCGGTGCCGACGTTCTCCTCGGCGATCGCCTACTACGACAGCTATCGCAGCGAGAAACTGCCGGCCAATCTGATCCAGGCCCAGCGCGACTTCTTCGGCGCTCACACCTACAAGCGCGTCGATCGGGAAGGGATCTTCCACACCGAGTGGCTGCAGGACTGACGGAGACAAAGCGATGGCGGAGCTGGAACGGGATCGGGTTCGCGAGCACCTGGCGGGGCATGCCCAGCCGACGCTCGACGAGAGCGCCAGGGCGCACTATCGGGAACGCATCGCGGCGCAGCTGAAGGCCCGTAATGCGGTATTGGTCGCGCACTACTACACCGATCCCGAGATCCAGGCGCTGGCGGAAGCCACCGGCGGCTGTGTGGCCGACTCGCTGGAGATGGCGCGCTTCGGCAAGGATCACCCGGCGACGACGCTGATCGTCGCCGGGGTGCGCTTCATGGGCGAGACTGCCAAGATCCTGAGCCCCGAGAAGCGGGTATTCATGCCGACGCTGGAAGCGACCTGCTCGCTGGATATCGGCTGCCCGGCGGACGCCTTTTCCGACTTCTGCGACCAGCATCCGGATCGCACCGTGGTGGTCTACGCCAATACCTCGGCGGCGGTGAAGGCGCGGGCCGACTGGGTCGTGACCTCATCGATCGCGGTCGAGCTGATCGATCATCTGGACCGGCAGGGCGAGAAGATCCTGTGGGCGCCGGATCGCCATCTGGGCAATCACGTCCGCGAGCGTACCGGGGCCGATGTGCTCTGCTGGGAGGGCGAATGCATCGTCCATGACGAGTTCAAGGCCAAGGGGATTGTCGATCTCAAGGCGCTGCATCCGGAAGCTGCGGTGCTCGTCCATCCGGAGTCCCCGGCCTCTGTGGTGGAGATCGCTGACGTGGTCGGCTCCACCTCGCAGTTGATCGCGGCGGCGCAGAAGCTCGACAATCCCAGCTTCATCGTCGCCACCGACCGCGGCATCTTCTACAAGATGCAGCAGTTGATGCCTGGCAAGACGTTCATGGCAGCGCCCACGGCGGGCAACGGCGCCACCTGCAGAAGCTGCGCCAACTGCCCGTGGATGGCGATGAACGGCCTGGAGAACACGCTGGCGGTGCTGGAAGACGCCAACGGCTGCGGCCAGGAGATTCACGTCGACCCGGCTATCGCCGAGCGTGCCCTGGTGCCGCTGAATCGGATGCTCGAATTCGGCGCCGAGCTGAAGCGGCGCTAGGCTTTCCTGCTTCTTTCTCCGAGAAACGACCTCCGAGAAACGACAGCACCCGCCTTGGCTGACACCGAGGCGGGCGCTTTTATGTCTACGATTTAAAAATGATAATTGACGAAAGCGCCGGCTCGCCACTGCGTCGCATCGCCGATATCGTCGACGATCGGGCTGTCCTCGGCGTCGCCGGTCAGGCGCGAGACGCCGACCAAGCCGGTAACCGACCACTGCCGGGTGAGGTAATAGCTGAGCGACGCGTCGCCGCCGATGGCGAAATAGCCGTCATCCGGGTCATAGGCGTCGATACCCGAGCGCACGCTTTCGCCACGCGAGACGCCGAACATGTCTTCGGTCCAGTCTGCGCTGGTGTATTCGAAGCGCGGACCGATGGTGAAGGCCATGCGTTCGCTGAGCTTGGTGATGTGAGTTGCTTTGAACCTGACGCGATAGCCGTCGACATCGCCGGTGAACGGCGTTTCCGCGGCGGCGCTGTAGCGCCAGGCGTCATCGAGGTAGCTGACGCGCAGTCCGGCTGTGGCACCGCCATCGACTTGCTCGAGATCGTCGATGTCGCCGGTATCGTCGCGGCCGAAGGTGTAGCCGATGAACGGCGCGACACGCCACTTGTCCTGCTTGATGACGTTCCAGCCGATGCCGTCGGTCACGCTGACGAAGAACGTATCGCCGTAAGTGGCATCCAGCGACGGCCAAGCGTTCCATTCGTAGTCGTCGCTGCCCAGATAATCCGGGCTGTAGATCGCCCCGGCGCCCACGGTGCCTTCCCACTCGGGCTGGGCGGCGAGGGCTGCCGAGCTGACGGCGACGCTGCTCGCGGCGAGCGCCAGCAACCAGATGCCATTGCGTGAAGCTGTCATGTCTCATATCCCTGTGACGAAGCGTATCCGGCCAAACATACGGCAGTGTAGGTAAAAAGGCTAGTCGTCGGGAGTATCGTTGCTTATGCCCAATCCTCCTCTATCGCGGCGGATTACTCCTGAATCCGCTGCAACGCTTTGCGCGGCTTCGCGTCCTCTCCTAAGTTGAATGGATATTTGTAAATCAAAGAGCTCTTTGCCGCCTGACACGGCAGGGATTGCCCGACATTCCGGCTAGCGAACTCTCGCCACCTGTGCCGCCTCGCCTGCTCAGAAGCGCGGGACATGTGAGGCGATCTCGATATTGATGACACCGATATCCATAACGAAAACGATCGGGCGGAAACCGATGAGGATGATTCCATGGACGACAACCAGCGTTCGAGTGCGGGCGTAGACATCTACGATCCCGAAAGCAGCTCGGTACGGCCAAGCTCCCCCGGTCGCCGGCGTTTCCTGCAGACCGCCGGTATCTCCGGTCTGGCAGTGGCGGCGGCACCGGCGCTTTCCCAGGTGAGCTACGCCGGCTCGCCGGACGAGCCCGGCACGCAGACCGACGCACCGCCCGCGAAAGGCAAGCAGCGCATCACGCTGACCGTCAACGGCCAGCGTCAGCAGCTCGACGTGACCCCCAACGTGATCCTGCTCGACGCGCTGCGTCACGGCCTCGGGCTCACCGGGACCAAGAAGGGCTGCGACCATGGCCAGTGCGGTGCCTGCACGATCCTGGTCAACGGCACGGCGATCAACTCCTGCCTCAGCCTGGCGGTCACTCATGACGGCGACGAAATCACCACCGTCGAAGGGCTGGAGAAGAACGGACAGCAGCACCCCATCCAGCAAGCCTTCCTCAAGCACGACGCCTATCAGTGCGGCTACTGCACGGCTGGCCAGATGATGAGCGCCGTGGCGATCCTGCAGGATGATGACATCGGCACCAACGATGCCGACGTGCGCGAGGCGATGAGCGGCAATATTTGCCGCTGCGGCGCCTACAAGAACATCGTCGCGGCCATTCAGTCTGCTCGAGGCGCCGTGAAGGGAGGCAACGCATGAGACATTTCGAATACGCCCGTGCCGAGAGCGCGCAGCAGGCGGTCGCCGCCCACGGCAGCGATCGCGATGCTGCCTTTCTGGCCGGGGGCACCACGCTGCTGGATCTGGTCAAGCTCGATGTCATGCAGCCGCACAAGGTGGTCGATATCAATGGCGTCGCCCTCGACGAGATCGAGCGCCTCGACGACGGCCGGCTGCGCATCGGCGCGATGGTGACCAACACCGCACTGGCGCGGGACAAGCGAGTGGTCGAGAACTACGCCGTGCTTTCCCAGGCGCTGCTGGCGGGCGCGTCGACCCAGTTGCGCAACAAGGCGACGACCGGCGGCAACGTCATGCAACGGGTGCGCTGCCCCTATTTCCGCGATGGCGTTTCCGACTGCAACAAGCGTGAACCCGGCAGTGGCTGTGCCGCCATCGGCGGCGTCAACCGCACGGTTCACGCGGTGCTCGGCACCAGCGACAGCTGTATCGCCACGCACCCCTCGGACATGTGCGTGGCGATGATCGCGATCGGCGCAACCGTCGAGGTCGAAGGGCCCGATGGTAAGCGCGAGATCGACTTCGCAGACTTCCACCTGCTGCCGGGCGACACGCCGGCACGGGAGCACGCGCTGGAACCGGGCGAGCTGATTACCCACGTCGTTCTCGATGCGCCACTCGAGGGCAGCCGGTCGGGCTATCTCAAGCTGCGCGACCGTCAGTCCTACCAGTTCGCGCTCGCCTCCAGCGCGGTGATCGTGCGGATGGATGGCAACACCATCCGCGAGGCCCGTGTCGCGATGGGCGGCGTCGGCACCAAGCCATGGCGCGCGCCGGAAGTGGAAGCGGCGCTCAAGGGCAAGGCCGCGAGCGAAGCCGTGTTTGCCGACGCCGCAAAGCTCGCTTTCGAGAGCGCCATCGCCTACGCCCACAACGGCTACAAGATCCCGCTCGGCCAGCAGGCCATCGTGCGCAACTTGGTCGACTTGACCGACCTGACCACCGCCTGAGCCGCCCGCGAGGAGAATCGACATGAGCGACAAACAGCAAAGCATCATCGGCGCGGGCGTGCCGCGTATCGACGGTCCGGACAAGCTCTCCGGCCGCGCCAACTACGCCGCCGACAATCTTCCGCCGAACCTGGCCTATGGTTATGGCGTCTTCAGCACCGTCGCCAGCGGCAAGGTTTCACAGCTGAGCGTCGACGAAGCCCGCAACATGCCGGGGGTCATCGGCATCTTCCACCACGGCCACTTCCCGACGCTCTATCACACGCCGTCGAGCCTGGCCCAGGGCAACAAGGTCGAGGAGACCCGGCTGCCGTTCGAAGACGAACGTGTCTACTACGAAGGGCAATTCGTGGCGCTGGTGGTCGCGGATACCTTCGAGAACGCGCGGGCGGCAGCGCGCCGGGTCAAGGTGACCTACGCGACCGACAAGGCCGTGGCCAATCTCGAGCAGGGCCTCGAAGCCAACGGCACCCAGGCGGGCAGCGGCAATCATGAGCGTGGCGATGCGGCATCGGCCTTCGATAGCGCGGCGACCACCATCGACGTGACCTATCGGACGCCGGTGGAGACCCACAACCCGATGGAGATGCACGCTTCCACGGCGTGGTGGGACAACGGCGATCTGACGATCTTCGACGCCTCTCAGGGCGTGGTCGTGGCGAAAGGGGCGCTCTCCAAGATTTTCGCCATGCCGCCGGAGCGGATCACCGTGCATGCGCCCTACATCGGCTCCGGCTTCGGCAGCAAGCTGTGGACCTGGCCGCACGCCATCGCCACTGCGGCGGCATCCCGCGAGCTGGGGCGTCCGGTGCAGCTCGTCGTGCCGCGCCAGCAGATGTTCACCACCACCGGTCACCGGCCGGAAACGCGCCAGCGCCTGCGGCTGGCCACGGACGAAAACGGCAAGCTGGTCTCGCTGCGTCACGAGTCGATCAATACGACGTCGTTCGTCAATCAGTATGTCGAGACCTGCGGCAGCGTGACCAAGAGCCTCTACAGCTGCCCCAATCTGACGGTGAGCCACGAGACCACCCAGGTGAATCGCGGTACGCCGACCTCGATGCGTGCGCCAGGTGCGGCGCCGGGGCTGTTCGCGCTCGAATCCGCGATCGACGAGATGGCCGACGCTGCCGGGGTCGATCCGGTGCAGTTCCGTCTCGACAACTATGCCGAACGCGACGAGAGCAAGGATCTGGATTTCTCGAGCAATCATATCGTCGAAGCGACGAAACGGGCGGCGGAACGGTTCGGCTGGGCCGATCGCAATCCGAAGATCGGCAGCATGCGCGAGGGTCGCGAGATCGTCGGCTACGGCATGGCGGCGTGCAACTGGGAAGCGCTGAAGATGGCCTGCGACGCGCGCGTCTCGATTCGCGCCGACGGCACGGCGTTCGCCTCCTGTGCCACGCAGGACATCGGCACCGGGACTTACACCATCGTGGCCCAGACGGTCAGCGACGTGACCGGCATCCCGATCGATCGCATCACCGTCAAGCTCGGCGACTCCTCCTACCCGGATGGCCCGGTCTCCGGCGGCTCCTGGGCGACGGCGACCACGCTGCCGGCCATCGCCGGGGCGGCGCGCAATGCGCTCGACGAGATGAAGCGCTACGCCACTGGCAGCAACGGCGCCTTCGCCGGGGCGTCCGGCGATGATCTGGAAGTCGCCAACGGCGGCCTGCGCAATGCCGACGGCAAGCAGGTGAGCTTCGCCGAGATACTTGAGGCCGGTCGTTACGGCAGCGCCGACGGGGAGGCGCATACCGAAGCCGCCGACTCGAAGTACTCCTACCGCTCCTTCGGCGCCCATTTCGTCGAGGTGCGCTGGGATCCGGGTATCTCGCACCTGCGCGTGGCGCGGGTGGTCAGCGCCATCGACGTGGGCCGCGTGATCAACGAGACCACCGCGCGCAATCAGGTCGAAGGCGCCGTGGTGATGGGCATCGGCATGGGCCTGTTCGAGGCCACCGAGTATGACGAGCGCAACGCGCGGCCGGTCAACAACGACTACGCCGAATACGTGGTGCCGGTGCATGCCGACCAGCCGGAGATCGACGTGATCCTGCTCGACTATCCGGATCTGGCGTTCAACGAGTACGGCGCCCGCGGAATCGGCGAGATCGGCGTTACCGGCCTCGCGGCCGCCATCGCCAACGCGGTCCATCACGCCACCGGCAAGCGCATCCGCGAACTGCCGATCACCCTCGACAAGCTGATGGACGACGTGCCCCGTACGCAAAGCGCGTAGTGAATAAAGAGGCGCGCAGCGCATAACAGATAGACAGACGCAGAGCGCGTGATACATCGACTGGCACGATTTGCCTGAGGTGAATCCCTTGGCGGTAAACGCAAGCCGCCGCCCTCCGGAAATGCCAAACCGGAGGGCGGCGGTTTTTTCGATCTCGCTTTTACGGGTTTGATGCTACTACTGCTGCAACGTCGCTTTGACGAGCTTCTGCATCGCCTGCTGCAGCGGTCCGATGGCGGGGCAGTCGGTGGCGCCATGACGTTCGGCGATCCATGCGGGGTCGTTGTAGCCGAGCCAGGTCTGGCCGTCGTCGTCCTGCCAGACCAGCGCCTTCATCGGCAGGTCGATGCCGGCGGTGGGCGCGCATTGCATCAGCGGCGTGGCGGTCTTGGGATCACCGAAGATGATGACTTCGTTGGGCAGCAACGCCATGCTGCGGGACATCGCGCTCTGGCGATGGTCGACACGGGCAAACACGGTCATGCCGCTGGTGCGGACCTGCTCGGCGAAGCGCGAGGCCGTGTCGTGAACGCTGGCATCGCTCCTGGCGACGATGAGCCCCGGCACCTCGGCGGCCGGTTCCTGCGCCAGGACCGGGGCACTGATGGCCAGGGAGGCCAGTGTGGTTGCCAGGATGCGTCGTAGCTTTGCCGTGCGTGGAACGACGGAGCGGATCATGCAGTTCTCTCCCAAATCTGTTCAGTCAGTGAGCGGCTGACGCTGGCTCGTGGATCAATGGTGTGACGTGCTCTGATAACTGGTCAGGGCGGCTTCGGCCAGATCGACCTCGCGGACCAGTTTTCGCAGGACATTATCGTTGATGCGGTCACGCTGGCGCATCTTGTAGTACTGGCGCCGTTCCGCACGCAGCGCTTCCAGGCGAGTCTCGCGCTCCAGTTGGCGTGAGGCGGAAAGCTGTGGTGTTGCCGTATCGGCCGAGTGGAGCGTCAGTCGTTCGCGATAGTAGTTCATCAACTGCGAGCTGACCTCGTTGAAGGCGAGGATCGTTTCGTCGTTGATATGGCTGCGGGCGAATTCGCCCGTGCGGTCGTGGTGATAGCGTTCGATGCGATAGATCGCGGCTTCGGCACCGGCGATGCGCGCCTTGCGTTCTTCCTCGAATTCATGAGTGTCGTTGGGGATCCTGAGATTGCGCAGTACCAGCGGCAACCCGATGCTGCCCGTAATCAAGGTAAACAGAATCACGCCGGTGGCCAGGAAGATCAGCAGCTCTCGTGCCGGGAAGTCGGTGCCATCGTTCATCAAATGCGGAAGAGACAGCGCCGCTGCCAACGTGATCGTGCCGCGGATCCCGGCAAGCGTCGCCGCCAGCATCAGCTTGAACGGAACGCGCCCCGTATCGCCCGCAGAGGATGGATGTGGCTGCCGCTTGAGAGCGGCCATCAATCGCGACAGTCCACGTCCCGTGGCACTGGCGAGCCAGATCCAGACGAAGCGCGAGATGAGAAGGGCGATCGAGATTGCGGCCACGTAGCCCAGCAGGCGCAGGAATTCGTAGTCGCCGACGTCATGCAGCGAATGGTCCAGCGCGCCGCTGATGATCGCGGGCAGTTGGAAACCCAGCAGCAGGAAGACCAGGGCGTTGAGCACGAACTCGAGCATCTCCCATACGCTCTGAGTCTGCATGCGGGCATGCAGTTGACCAACGCGCTTGATGTCGGCGCGGTTCATCACCATGCCGGCGGCTACGGCGGAGAGAATGCCGGACATCCCCAGATGCTCCGCCAGCAGGTAGGCGGCGAAGGGCAGCAACAGCACCAGCAGGATGACCTGTACCGTGGTGGCGTCGCCCAGGTGGCGCTCGATCAACCGTGTGCGCAGAAAGTTGAAGCCCAAAGCCAGCAGACCTCCCACGATCAGGCCGCCAATCGAGATCAGCAGGAAGCTCAGGGTGGCATCGGCCAGCGAGAAGGTTCCGGTCAGGGCGGCGGCGACGGCGAACTTGAACGCGACCAGACCCGAGGCGTCGTTCATCAGCGACTCGCCTTCGAGGATTCTCATCAGTCTCGGCGGCACCGGCAGGCGCCCCGAGATCGACGAGACCGCCACGGCATCGGTGGGGGAGAGAATCGCGGCCAGTGCGAAACAGACTGCCAGCGGCAGCGTCGGGAAAAGCAGATGAATGAAATACCCGACGCCGATCACCGTGAACAGCACGAGCCCCAGCGCCAGGGCCAGGATCGGCCCGCGCAGGATCATGAATTCACGCTGGGGGAAGCGCCGGGCATCGGAGAACAGCAGCGGTGCAATGAACAGCAGCAAGAAAATTTCCGGCTCCAGTTCGACATGCAACCCCGAGGCTGGCCACGCCAGCAGGGCACCGAGAAAGATCTGCACCAGAGGTGTGGGGAGAGAGGGGACGAATCGTGCAATCACCCCGGTCGCTGAAGCGACCAACAGCAGAATCAGAACCAAGAACAGAGTATTCATCGACCCGAGCAACCGGTAGAAATCGTTAGCCGACGAGCTTAGCGGAAGTCGAACGTGTTGGGGGAAGAGGCGACGAAATTTCTTGGCCGGCCGTCGAGCGGGATCGGGATGTGGTGTCTATGCTGTGTTGGCAAGGCGGCGTCGATGTCCTGACAGCATGACGCCGCCTGGTATCCCGTGACGAAAGGCCTGTTTGCCGACCGAAACGCGGTCGGTGTTCGTCTGCGGTGTTCCGGCCTGGCTCGAGCCGTTCCAGCAGGGCTCGGGCCCGTGGCCCAGATCAGACTCGGGTCTTCCGCTCGAGGTGACTGCCCAAGACAACGAACCGTGGCGCAGCGCAGTGACGCGCTGAAGCGCTGCGGTCTTCGACCCCCGATGAGGAGCCGGCATGATGGACGATTCCGTGCATTCCCCCGATGACGCTTTGCAACCCCGCGACGCTTCGCGATCCAGCAATACCGTGACGGTCAGCCTGACGCTCAACGGCGAACCCGTCACCCTGGAGGTCGAGCCCAACGTGGTGCTGCTCGATGCCTTGCGCGAACGCCTCGACCTGACCGGCACCAAGAAGGGCTGCGATCACGGTCAGTGCGGCGCCTGCACCGTGCTGATCGACGGCCACTCGGCCAACTCCTGCCTGACGCTCGCGGTCATGCACGAGGGCTGCGAGATCACCACCGTCGAAGGACTCGCTCGCGATGGCCAGCTCCATCCGGTGCAGGAAGCCTTCCTCGAGCACGACGCCTACCAGTGCGGCTACTGCACGGCCGGGCAGATGATATCGACCGTATCGATGCTCAATGACAAGCGCATCGGCAGCGATGATGCCTCGGTCAAGGAGGCGATGAGCGGCAACATCTGTCGCTGTGGCGCCTATAAGAACATTCTGAGTGCGGTCCAGTCCGCGCGCGCCAAGGCCTGAGGAGGACTTCCTGTATGCGTAACTTCGACTATCAGCGCGCCGGGGATGTCGCCGAGGCGACCGCTCTGCATGGCAACGACCACAGCGCCGATTTCATCGCCGGCGGCACCAACCTGATCGACATGGTGAAGCTCGACATCATGCGCCCGCAGCGTCTGGTCGACGTCAACCGGCTGCCGCTGACCGACATCGAATCGCTCGACGACGGCCGGCTCAAGATCGGCGCGCTGGTGACCAATACCGACCTGGCCTACCACGAGCGTGTCCTCGCCGACTATCCGGTGCTGTCCGAGGCGCTGCTGTCCGGCGCCTCCACCCAACTGCGCAACGTAGCCACCACGGCCGGCAACGTCATGCAGCGCACCCGCTGCCCGTACTTCCGCAACCCGGCGCGGCCGTGCAACAAGCGCGAACCCGGCTCCGGCTGTGGCGCGCTGGAAGGCATCAACCGCAACCATGCGGTGCTGGGAACGAGCGATCACTGCATTGCCGTCCACCCCTCCGACATGTGCGTGGCCATGACTGCGCTGGGCGCGACGATCAGCGTCGAAGGACCGCAAGGCCAGCGCGACATTGCCTTCGAGGATTATCACCTGCTGCCGGGCGAGACCCCCGAGCGCGAGCATGCTCTCAACGACGGCGAGCTGATCACCCACGTCACCCTCGACGCCCCGATCGACGGCGCCAGGGGCCACTATCTCAAGCTGCGCGACCGGATGTCCTACGAGTTCGCGCTGGCTTCCTGTGCCGCCGTGGTGGCCCTGGACGGCGATACCATCCGTGAAGCGCGCATCGCCCTGGGCGGCGTCGGCACCAAACCGTGGCGCTCTCATGAGGCGGAAGCGGCGCTCAGCGGCCAGCCCGCGACGGAGCAGACGTTCGAGAAAGCGGCCGAGGCGGCCATGGCCGGCGCCGTGGCGCATCGCGACAACGCGTTCAAGATTCCACTGGCGAAGCAGGCGATCGTCCGCGCTCTCGCGACGGTGACCGCACAGCGCTAAGGAGAGGCAACGATGACGGAATCAATCATTGGTCACCGCACGACCCGCATCGACGGTGAACTCAAGCTGACCGGCAAGGCGGATTACGCCGCCGATCACAACCTGCCCGGTCAGGTCTATGGCTATCCGGTACCGAGCACCATTGCCCGCGGCCGGCTCGTGGGGCTCGATCTCGATGCGGCGCGCCAGGCGCCGGGCGTGATCGAGATCGTCCATCGCGGCAACTTCCCCGCGCTGCAGCATTCCGACAACAACCCGGCCTGCGGCTCCGAAGGCCGCCTGTTCCACTCGCCGAACACCATGGCGGAGCAGAACAAGGTCGGCGAAGCGCGTCTGCCGTTCGAGGACGACGGCATTCACTACGAAGGCCAGTACATCGCCATGGTGATCGCCGACACCTTCGAGCATGCGCGTGCCGCCGCACGGCTGGTTACCGCGCGCTACGAGGAGGAAACGGCGGTGCCGGGGCTGTTCCAGACCGATGACGAAGGCGAGGAGGCCGGCGACGAATCGGTGTCGCGGGGCGACCCGGAAGGCGCCTTCGAGTCGGCGCCGGTCAAGTTCGATCACACCTACACCATCGCCATGGAAACCCACGTGGCGATGGAGCTGCATGCCTCGAACGCGACCTGGGATGGCGATCGATTGACCATCTACGAATCCACCCAGGGCGTGGTATTCCAGCGCAACGCCATGGCGCAGATATTCGGGATTCCGCCGGAGAAGGTCACCGTCATCGCGCATTACATCGGCTCGGGCTTCGGCAGCAAGCTGTTCATGTGGCCGCATGCGGTGATCACCGCCGTCGCCGCGAAGATGGTCGGCCGGCCGGTCAAGACGGTGCTGTCGCGCCAGCAGAACTTCTGCAGCGCCGGCAACCGCCCGGCTTCGCGCCAGCGCATTCGCATGGCCGCCGACCGCGACGGCAAACTATTGTCGATCCGCCACGACAGCCAGAACGAGACCTCGTTCGTCGATGCCTATACCGAGTCGGTCGGCAGCGGCACGCCACGGGTCTACGCCTGCGACAACGTCTCGGTGTCGCAGCGCCGGGTCCAGGTCAATCACGGCACGCCGACCTCGATGCGCGCGCCGGGCGAAGTGTCGGGCAGCGTGGCGCTGGAGATCGCCATGGACGAAATGGCGATCGAACTCGGCATGGACCCGCTGGAGCTGCGTCGCAGGAACTTCGCCGAGCGCGATCCTTCCGCCGATCTGCCGTGGTCCGGCAACCATCTGCGCGAATGCTGGGACGACGCCTCCAAGCGCTTCGGCTGGGAGAAGCGCAATCCGCAGATCGGCTCGATGCGCGATGGTCACGAGATCATCGGCTGGGGCATGGCGGATGCCACCTGGGAGGCGATGCGCAGCCACTGCAAGGCCCGGGTCGAACTGCGCGCCGACGGCAAGGTGCAGGTCGCCTGCGGCACCCAGGATATCGGCACCGGCACCTATACCATCGTCGCCCAGACCGCCAGCGAACTGACCGGCGTGCCGCTCGAGCGCATCGAGGTCAAGCTGGGCGATTCGACCCTGCCGGCCGGGCCGCTCTCCGGCGGTTCGATGGCGACCGCCACCACGCTGCCGGCGGTGGCCGGAGCGACCCGCGACGCGATCGAACAGCTCAAGCAGCTCGCGATCGCCGACGGCGCGCCTTTCGAGGGCAAGGAAGCCGATGCGCTCACGTTCGAGAACGGCACGCTCAACGACGGCAGCCAGACGCTCTCCTTCGCCGAGCTGCTCGACAAGCTGCAGCGCGGCATGGCGGAAGGCGAGGCCAGCGCGGCGCCGGGCGAAGAGCAGGACAAGTTCTCGTTTCGCTCGTTCGGTGCCCACTTCGTCGAGGTACGCTGGGACCCGGGCATTTCACGCCTGCGGGTCTCTCGTGTGGTCAGCACGATCGACGTCGGCCGGGCGATCAACCCGTTGACTGCCAGGAACCAGGTCGAAGGGGCGATCGTGATGGGGATGGGCATGGGCATGTTCGAGGAGACCGAGTACGACTCAGCGGGCAACATCTACAACAACAACTACGCCGACTACATCGTGCCGGTGCATGCCGACATTCCCGATATCGAGGTCGAGCTGCTCGACAACCCCGACTACAACTTCAACGAGTTCGGCGCCCGGGGTATCGGCGAGATCGGGATCACCGGCATGGCGGCGGCGATCTCGAACGCCGTCTACCACGCCACCGGCAAGCGGATCCGAGACATGCCGATCAAGATCGCTGATCTGATCGCGTCCCGGTGATGTTCTGGTAGCGCGTGGTGCGGCGGGCTATTCCGCTCGAGCCGCCATCGCGCCGCGCAGAAACAGATCGACGCAACGCGTGACGCGCTTCTCCATCGCCGCCCGTGAGGGCGGCGATTCCAGTTGCAGCACGCGGATGAGGTGCCATTCGCCCAGTAGCATGCCGAGAAAGATGCCGGCGAGTTCGACGGCATTGCAGGCCGGCATGAGCTGCCTTTGCATCCGGCGCTCGAAGTAGTCCGCCAGCGCACGGCGTACGCGGCCCGGACCGCCGTCGAAGAACAGCCGGGCCAGTGGCGGCTGGCGAGGGCTTTCCGCCACGACCTCGCGATAGATCCCCAGGGTTTCCTCGTCCATCACCTTGATCAGCAGGTCGATCCCCAGGCGTTGCAGCGCGGCCTCGATGGGCAGTTCGTCGACGGTTTCGGCGGTCAGGGTGTCGTAGATATGATGCGAACGGCGTTCGATCATTGCCTGAAACAGCCCTTCCTTGTTGCCGAAGTGGCGATAGAGAGTGGAGAGGGAACCGCCAGCCTGGGCGACGATATCGTTGACGCTGACCTGACCATAGCCATGTTCGAGGAACAGCCGTTGCGCTGCGTCGAGCAGGGCATCCCGACGCTGGCGGCCGCGCTCGGTCGTCGGTGGGGAGTCTTTGGGGGCTGGCGATGACATGGCGCTTCCTCGTGCCGGCGTGGTCCGATTTCGGTGGCCCGGTGGCGTTTTTAAAAAGATAGTGTAGTCTACACTACACATTAAGTGGGTGTGCGTCTCCGGCATGAAAATAGGCTCGGCATGAAGATCAAGAAGAAACTCTATTCGGCGGCAGTGATACTGATCGCGGTGATCGTGGCGCTGATTTTCGCGTGGCACTGGTGGCAGACCGGCCGCTATTTCGTCGAGACGGACAACGCCTACGTGCATACCGATAGCGTCGCCGTGCGCGCCGAAATCAGTGCGCGGGTCACCGAGGTGGCGGTGGAAGACAACCAGCGCGTCAAGCAGGGCGATCTGCTGGTCCAGCTCGACGACCGCGATACCCGTAGCCAGCTGGCGCAATCCCAGGCGCAGCTGGCCGTCAGCACTGCCAACGTGACCCAGGCCGAGCGCCAGGTCGATCTTGACCAGGCCAGTATCGACGAAGCGCAGGCCCAGGTGACCTCGGCCCAGTCGGACGTTGCCCAGGCGCGCCAGCATCTCGAGCGCTCACAATCGCTGGCAGCGAACAATTACGCCTCGCGCCAGCAGCTGCAGGACGATCAGGCGACGTTGCGGGTTGCCCAGGCGACGCTGGCGGCGCGCCAGGCCAGCGTCGAGTCGGCGAAGCGTCGGCTGTCGGCGGACCAGGCCTCGATCGACAGCGCCAAGGCCAATCGCGAGGCGGCCCAGGCCGATATCGACTACGCCCAAAGCCAGCTGGAGAAGACCCGTATCGTCGCCAGACGCGACGGCGTGATCGGCAATCTCACCGTCGAGCCCGGTGATCTGGCCCAGCCCTCGCTCACCCTGATGCAACTGGTGCCCGTCCAGACGGCCTACGTGGTCGCCAATTACAAGGAGACCCAGATCGGAAGAATGCGAGTCGGCCAGCCGGTAGCGCTGGAAGTGGACGCCTATCCTGACATCGAGTTCACCGGCAAGGTCGACAGTGTGGCGCCAGCCACCGGCACCCAGTTCAGCCTGCTGCCGCAGGACAACGCCACCGGCAACTTCAACAAGATCGTCCAGCGCGTGCCGGTCAAGATTCGCGTCACCGGCCCCGAGGAGCAGCTGTGGCGGCTGCAGTCCGGCCTTTCGGTGGTTCCCTCCGTGGATACCCGCGAGGTCGACGGCCAGGCGATCTATTTCGACCCCGGCCCGCATCTCGACGACGGTTCGGATCTTGCCGTCGACGACAAGTCGTGAATCCGCGCCGTGCGTATCGGTCATGAGTGTCGGCCATGAGTGAAGTCGCAGCACCCTCAGGGGCCGGCCCGCAGGAGATGCCCTCGTGGCACTACCGCTTCGGGTTCATCGCGGCGGTGTTCGGCATGTTCATGGCAATCCTGGATATCCAGATCGTTGCCAGTTCGCTGAACGAGATCCAGGCCGGGGTTTCGGCCTCGAGCGACGAGATCTCCTGGATCCAGACCTCCTATCTGGTCGCGGAGATCATCATGATCCCGCTCTCCGGTGTGCTGATGCGCTGGCTCTCCACCCGGGTCGCCTTCGTCATCTCCTGCGCCGGCTTCACGTTGGCCAGTCTCGGCTGTGCGCTGGCCAACAACATCGAGCAACTGATCGTGCTGCGCGCTATCCAGGGCTTCATGGGTGGCGCGATGATTCCGATCACCCAGGCGATCAGCTTCACGCTGTTTCCGCGCCGGGCGATGGGCGCGGTCCAGGGCGTGATCGGCATGGTGGTGACCATGGCGCCCTCGATCGGCCCGACGGTGGGCGGCTATGTCACCGAGCTCTTCAGCTGGCACTGGCTGTTCCTGGCCAACGTGGTGCCGGGGATTTTCGTGACCCTCGCGGCGTGGCGTTTCCTCGATATCGACGAGGGCGATGCGAGCGTCGCCAAACGGCTCGATTTCCGTGGCCTGATCCTGATCGCGCTGTTTCTCGGCAGCCTCGAATTCGTGCTGGAGGAAGGGCCGGGCGACGACTGGTTCGCAAGCGAGCTGATCGTGTGGATGACGCTGCTCTGCGCGGCTTCGTGTGTCGGCTTCTTTTGGCGAGTGTTCAGCTATGATCACCCCATCGTCGATCTTCACGCGTTCAAGAACCTTAACTTCTCCATCGGTACCGGTCTGGTGTTCGTGGTCGGGATCGCGATGTACGGCCTAGTCTACCTGATGCCGCTGTTCCTCGGTGGCGTACGCGGTTATTCGAGCCTGCAGATCGGCGAGGTGATGTTCGTCACCGGGGTGGCGATGTTCTTCACCGCGCCGATCGTGGGGCGGCTGACCAATTCGGTCGACCTGCGCGTGCTGTTGTTCTTCGGTCTGACGCTGATCGGCATCGGGACGGTGATGAACAACAACCTGACCAGCGAATCCGGCTTCTGGCAGTTCTTCTGGCCGCAGATCGTGCGTGGCATGGGCATGATCCTGTGCATCATTCCGGCGTCACGGATCGCCCTGGGCACGTTGCCACCGCAGGAGCTGGGCAATGCCGCTGGGCTCTTCAGCGTGATGCGCAACCTCGGCGGCGCGGTCGGCCTGGCGATGCTCGATACCGTTCGCGACTGGCGGGTGGACTATCACTGGAATCAGCTGATCCCGGCGCTCAACGAAGGGCGAATCGCGGTCCAGCAGCAGATCGACAACTATCAGGCGATGCTGGTCGGTCACGTCGCCGACCCTTATCACAGCGCCGTGGCCCTGCTCGGCCAGCGCTTCGGCGTCCAGGCCCAGGTGCTGGCCTACAACGACATCTTCCTGTGGCTGGGCTGCATCTATCTGCTCTGCGTGCCGCTGGTGTTTCTGTTGAAGAAGATCGAGCATTGACTGCGGGCTGCGGGCTGCGGGCTGCGGGCTGCGGGCTGCGGGCTGCGGGCTGCGGGCTGCGGGCTGCGGGCTGCGGGCTGCGGGCTGCGGGCTGCGGGCTGCGGGCTGCGGGCTGCGGGCTGCGGGCTGCGGGCTGGGGGCTGGGGGCTGGGATCGTCGGCGTATCATTCTGGCGAAGCTCGAAGCTCGAAGCTCGAAGCTCGAAGCTCGAAGCTCGAAGCTTCTTTCTGTAATCTGGCTTTCCTGCTGACCTGCCTCAGTTTTCGTTCGATCGTTCAGGATGTTGCCGCCATGAATAACCCTCAGCCCCACAAGCCCGGCGCCGACGAGCCCGTCCGCACCGTTCTGCGCCTGATCGGCAGCTTTGCCGCGCCGGTCTTGGTCTATCTCGTGGCGTGGGAGCTGGTGGCGCGGCTGATCCTGCCCGGGGTGGCGGCCAGTGGCCGCGAGTTCGTGATCAACCTGTTCAGTGTGCTGATCCCTTTCGCTGGTGTGCTGCTGAGCGTCTATCTGGCCGGCATCAAGGCCGGTCGTCTGATGGGCGGCGGCGTGATGGCGGTGTTCTTCCTCTATCTCTACGTCTCTTCCGGCGTCGTGTTCAGCTGGTTGCCGGTGGCGTTGACGCTGGGCGGCATCCTGCTGGCCGTGGTCGTCGCGCGCTACTGCCCGACGATGAAACCCGATCTCGGCGGTGCCTTCGGCTAGGTTTCGCTAATGCCCTTGGCCGCGCCGAAGGCGGACTCTGCGCTCATTGCCTGGCTGGCCGATCAAGACGATGGCCTCCGGCGGCGGCGTTGGCGTGGCGTGCTGTGGATCGCCGACGACGCTTCGCGTGCGCGCCGCAAGGCGCTCTCCCTGATGGCGGCGGGACGCTGGCGCTCGCCGCTGTGGATCGGCCCCGACTCCTCGAGTCCGTCCGATGTTTCGACAGGGCCGCAGGCCTCGGTGCGGCTGAGTGCGTCCCGCGCGCGCAGCCGGCTGGGCAGCGAGCACGATCTGGTGGTGTTCGATGCGGTGTCTCCGCAAGCCGGGTTCGATCCGGACGCCTTCGGCGCCATCAGCGGCACCGTCCAGGCCGGGGGCTGGCTGGTACTGTTGACGCCGGCGCATTGGCAACTGCCGGCCTGGACGGATTGGCGCCCGGATGCGGACTATCGGCGTCTCGCGCACTGGCCCCACGAGGCGGAAACCTTGTCGGCGCGTTATCTGCAGCGGCTCGCCGGGATACTGCAGCGTCGTTTCGACGTGGCCACATGGCCGGCGGGCGATTCGCTACCCATCGCGCCATCATCGATCGTCATCGACTCGCCCGTATCGCTCGTCGACGATTCCGAGCCCGAGGCGTTCACAGCGGATGGCGACTGCCTGACCACCGACCAGGCCGCCGCGGTATCGCGGTTGACGCGAATGCGGCGTCGGCGCCCGGTGGTGCTGGTCGCCGATCGCGGTCGCGGCAAGAGCGCGGCGCTGGGCATCGCCGCGGCGCGGCGGCTTGAGCAGGGCGAACGGCGGCTCTGGATCACGGCGTCGAGTCTCGTCGCGGTCGAGGCGGTGTTCGAACGCCTCGAACGGCTATTGCCCGAGGGCCGGCGCGATGCTGGCCGCTTCGAGGTCGACCTGGACGGCCATGTCTGCCGCGTCGAGTGGCTGGCGCCGGAACAGGTGATTCCCGAACTGGCCTCGGCCGATATCGACACGCGCTCCCCGCCGACGCTGTTCGTCGACGAGGCGGCGTCGATCCCTGCGGCTCGGCTGACGGGCTGGCTGCAGCGCTTTCCGCGCATCGCCTTCGCCACTACCGTGCATGGCTATGAAGGCACCGGGCGCGGCTTCGAGGTGCGCCTGCGCGACGCGCTGGATCGACTGACACCGGAGTGGAAGCGGCTCACGCTGCAGACGCCGATCCGCTGGGGGGCCGGCGATCCGCTGGAGACACTGACGCGGGAACTGCTGTGTCTGGATGCCGAGGTGGCCGAAGCCGAGGCCGTCGCCAGCGCGCTACCGGAGGCGTCAGCCACCTACGCCTGGCTGGACCGGGCGGCGCTCGCCCGGGACGACACCCGGCTCGGCCCCCTTTTCGGGTTACTGGTACAGGCGCACTACCGCACCTCGCCCAGCGATCTGCGCCAGTTGCTGGATGGCCCCGACGTTCATCTGCTGGCCGCGTTCGTCGACGATGACGCGGGGAAGCAGCATGCGGTGGGCATCTGCGTGGTCCAGCAGGAGGGTGGCTTCGACGCGACGCTGGCCAGCGACATCTACCGGGGGCAACGACGCCCGCGGGGGCATCTGCTGGCGCAGTCGCTGGCGACCCATGGCGGTTACGAGGAGGCCGCGCTCGCCCGCTGGTGGCGCATCATGCGGATTGCCGTGCACCCGGCGGCCCGGCGCCGAGGCGTCGGCGCGGCCCTGGTCGAGCAGGTCGCGGCGACGGCCCGAGTGCATGGCCTGGATCGCCTGGGCGTGAGCTTCGGTGCGGAGCCGACGTTGATCCGTTTCTGGCGTCGGCAGGGCTTCGTCTCGCTGCGCGTGGGACTCACGCGGGAGGCTTCCAGCGGCGAGCCGGCGCAGATGATGGGGCGCGGATTGACGGAGGGCGCCAGTTCGGCTCTGGCTCGCATGAACGATGACTTCGTCCGCTGCCTGCCGGATCTGCTGGCAAGCGAACTGCGGGATATCGAACCGCTCGTCGTGGCGGCCTGGCTGCACGAGGGGGCGGCGCCGGTCGTGCCTGCCGATCTGGCCGAACGGCTTGGCTGGTTCGCTGCGGGTGGCGGAGAGCTGGCGTTGATCCGCCCGTGGCTGCGTCCGGCCTGGCTGGTGTGGTGGCGGCAACGACCGCTGGCGAGCCTGCCGGACATGCTGACGGCCGACAGTGCTGCCGCGACGGATGACGGCCCGGATGACGCCGGGCTCGCGGCCTCGCCCCGAGTGGCCGCTGCGGTGGCGGCGCTGTTCCAGTATCGGGATGAAGCGCTCTCGTCGCAGCAGGGCCGGCGCGAACGGCTGGTGGCGGCACGTCGGCTGGCGGCGGCATTGCTGGCCTGGCACGGCAAGCGCCGAGATCTCGCCGGCCTTGTGCCGGATATGGTCAAGCCGCAGCTAGGCGAGTAAGGTGTTGGCACCCCGAAACGAGCCGCGGTCTGCCGCCGGCCAGGATTTCATTCATCACTCTTTCGACACCCGTTGCGGTGGCCTGCTCGCCGCACGACGAGGCTGGAATCGACCATGAACGATCATCTGCTGCAACTCTCTCCCGAGCCCGTGTGGCGCCATTTCCGGACGCTCTGCAATACGCCGCGCCCCTCTGGCCATGAAGCGAAGCTGGTCGACATCCTCGAGCGCTGGGCCGACGACAAGGGGCTGGCCCATGATCGCGACAGCTACGGCAACCTGCGCATCCGCAAGGCAGCGAGCCCGGGCTGCGAGGCGGTGCCCGGCGTGATCCTGCAGGGTCATCTCGACATGGTCACGCAGGCCAACAGCGACCATCCTCACGATTTCCTCAACGACCCGCTCGATACCTACGTCGAGAACGGCTGGCTGCACGCCCGTGGCACCACGCTCGGCGCCGACAACGGTCTCGGCGTCGCGGCGGCGCTGGCGATTCTCGAAGCGGACGATATCGATCACGGCCCGCTCGAGGCGCTGTTCACCCTGGAGGAGGAGACCTCGCTGCAGGGCGCGCTGTCGCTGGAGGAGAACTGGCTGGAAGGCCGCTATCTGCTCAATCTCGACTCCGAGGATCGTGGCGAGGTCTACATCGGCTGTGCCGGCGGCGCCGACGTAGTCGTCGATGCCGATCTGCCGATGCGCGGCTGCGACGAAGGGGAGGTGATGCGTCGGGTCTCTCTCACCGGCCTGGTCGGCGGGCACTCCGGGGCCGATATCCACAAGGAGCTCGGCAACGCCAACCAGCTGCTGGTGCGCGCGCTGCGCGGGCTGGGCGAGTTCGAGATTCGCCTGGTGGACTATCACGGTGGCACGTTGCGTAACGCTCTGCCACGCGAAGCCTTTGCCACCATCGTGGTCGATGAGCATCACCTGCCGGCGGTGGAGGAAGCGCTCACCAACTTGCAGGCGCTCTACCGCGAGGAGCTGGCGGGCGTCGACGACAACGTGACGCTCTCCCTGTCGCCGGCGGCGGTCTCCTGCGACGACGAGGTGGAAGCGCTCACCGATACCGCGACCCAACTGCTGGTTTCCGCGCTACATGCCGCGCCCTATGGCGTCGAACGCATGAGCGTCGAAGTGCCGGGCGTCGTCGAGACTTCCAACAATCTTGGTGTGGTGTCGCTGGAGAAGGGGCGGTTCCATCTGTGTGCGCTGGTACGCTCGCTGCGGGATAGCGCGACGCGCAATCTGGCCGATCGGTTCACGGCACTGTTCGGGCTGATCGGCGCCCAGACGCGGGTCGAGAACGCTTATCCGGGCTGGACGCCGAGCGCGGACAGCACGCTGCTGACCCGCTTCCGTCGCCTGCACCAGGAAGCACTGGGCGAAGACCCGGCGGTCAAGGTGATCCATGCCGGGCTGGAGTGCGGCATCATCGGCGGCAAGTATCCGCAACTGGAGATGATCTCCTTCGGACCGGTGATTCGCGGGGCGCATTCGCCCACCGAGCGCACCGAACTGGCGTCCGTCGAGGAGTTCTGGCGTGTACTCAAGGCGCTGGTAGCCGACATCGCTTCCGGCAAGGCCGCCTGAGACGACCCTGCCGGACAAGACGTACTAGCTCATGACGTGCTGGGTCATGACGTACTGGGCCATGACGTATTGGGGACGTACTGGGCCATAAAGACCACTAAGCCGGCATGTCGTTGGCCCTGGCATCGCGCGACCAGACGCGGTGCTGCCCCATGGCCTGAGTGAAGGGGATGAACACGTCGTCCACGCTGGCGCCGAGGAAGATGCCATCTTCCTGGGTGGGCACGTTGGCCGCGGCCAACAGCTCCTTGCCTTCCGCGATGGCGGCAATCGCCTTGAGGTGCTTGTAGGCTTCCTGGACGTAGTAGCGTCCCAGTCCGGATTGCGACAGCGTCCGGACGCTTTCCGCCCCGCCGGCGACGATGACCGAATCCAGGGTCACCGAGGGCTGGCCGTTGAGCATGGCATCGGGTGTGACCGACTGGCCGTTCGCGGCCTTCACCGGCGCCATGCTGGGGGCGATCACCATGCCTTCGGCGCCTTCGGCCTCGAGCTTGCTCTTGATCGTCTCCACCTGATCGCTGTCGACACCGTCGGCGACCAGGATCGCTACCTTGCGATATTTGATATTGCCCGGCAGACGCGTCATCAGGCTCAGCGCCGGGGATTCCTGCTGCGCACTCCGGCCCAGTTCATCGGCCGGCGCCGGCTTGCTGGAAGGTGCCTCGATGCCATGGTTCTCGCCGACCCGGCGTGCCAGTTCCAGATCGATGTTAGGCAGAATCTCCTTGATCACCCGCTCGCGAATCCACGGCCGCTGCACCTTGGAGAGCTCGAAGGTGTAGGCGGCGATGATGTGTTCCTTCTCGACGTCGGTCTGGCTATTCCAGAACAGCGTCGCCTGGGAGTAGTGATCGCCGAACGATGCGCTACGCGCGCGAATCTTGTTGGCGTCGATTCGCTCGTTGACCGTCTCGAACCCGCCGTTTTCCGCCGCGGGCGGCGTCTCTTTGGGCCAGCCGCCGTCGATCGAATTGGGCTCGTAGGAGGCCTGGCCCTTGTTGATCGTCTGGCGGTGCATGGAGTCGCGCTGGTTATTGTGGAACGGGCATACCGGCTGGTTGATCGGAATCTCGTGGAAGTTGGGCCCGCCCAGGCGCAGCATCTGCGTATCGAGATAGGAGAACAGCCGGCCCTGCAGCAGCGGGTCGTTGGTGAAGTCGATCCCCGGCACGATATGGGCCGGATTGAATGCCACCTGTTCGGTCTCGGCGAAATAGTTGTCCGGATTGCGGTTGAGCACCATCTTGCCGATAGGGGTGACCGGCACCTGCTCCTCGGGGATGAGCTTGGTCGGATCGAGAATATCGAAGTCGAACTTGTGCTCGTCCTCTTCCTCCACGACCTGAATCCCGAACTCGAATTCCAGAAAGTCGCCGTTCTCGATATCGTCCCACATGTTGCGACGATTGAAGTCCGGATCCCGGCCCCACAGCTTCTGCGCTTCGTCCCAGATCAGCGAACAGGTGCCGGCCAGCGGCTTCCAGTGGAACTTGACGAAGCGCGCCTTGCCCTGCTTGTCGACCAGCCGGAAGGTGTGCACGCCGAAGCCTTCCATGTTGCGGTAATGGCGCGGGAAGGCGCGGTCGGACATGGTCCACAGCACCATATGTGAGCTTTCCGGCATCAGCGAGACGAAATCCCAGAAGGTGTCGTGGGCCGACTGCCCCTGAGGGATCTCGTTGTGTGGTTCGGGCTTCACCGCGTGCACGAAGTCGGGGAACTTGATCGCGTCCTGGATGAAGAAGACCGGCATGTCGTTGCCGACCAGATCCCAGTTGCCCTCGTCGGTGTAGAACTTGGTGGCGAAGCCGCGCACGTCACGAACGGTATCGTTGGAGCCGCGGGCCCCCTGGACGGTGGAAAAGCGCACGAATACCGGCGTTTTCTTGTCGGGATCCTGAAACAGTCCGGCCTTGGAGTACCGGGCGGCTTCCGCGTAGGGCTGGAAATAACCGTGCGCTGCCGCGCCGCGGGCGTGGACGATACGCTCGGGAATGCGCTCGTTGTCGAAATGGTTGAGCTTCTCGCGGAAGACGAAATCTTCCATCAGGGTCGGGCCACGCTCGCCCGCCTTCAGCGAGTTGTGATTGTCGGCGATCCGGGTGCCGTGATTGGTGCGCAGGTCATGCCCCTCGGCATCGCTACGGTACTTTTCCAGATTCTCCGACTTGCTCTGCTCGGTGGTCTTGACGTCCGTATCGTTGGGGCCGCCACGGTTGGAGGACGTGTGAGGATTGTTGGACATCCGTATCTCCTGATTTGAATCGACGGCAGATACTCCGGGATGTCGACATCCCTGATCGACAGCCAACCGGAGCACCTGCCGTTAGTGTGCGGGTGAAACTCCTCTTACAACTAGAAGCCTCCACCGACGATGGCAAAGGGGGGATTCGGCTGCCGTTAACCTGCATCAATCGCTGCCACTAATCCGGCTCCGGGAATTCGATGCCTTCGCCCGGCGATAACCGCTGGCAAATACGCTGGCAAAGGGGGACGGGGAAAGGCGTGGTGGAAGAGAAGGCGCTGTAAAAAAGAGGCGCGGTGGAAGAGAAAGCGCGGTGGAAGAGAAGGCGCGGTGGCAAGGCAGAGGCGGCTGAAAAGAGCGGTTGAACCCGGGCTGGCAAGGGAAGGCGGGCGGCAGACGCCGCCGACTGAGACTAATACTGGTGCGTATCCTTGCGTACCGCCTCGCAGCCTTCCTCCGAGATGTACCCCTTCGAGAGCGCATGCTCCGCCATGCTCACGCTGTCATGGGCGAGAATCAGCTCGCAGCCTGCATGGCGGACCTCGTTGGCCAGCGCTTCGATGGCCGCGTCCCGCTCGGGGTCGTTGTCCACCTTGCGAATATAGATGGCGCGCACGCGTTCCGGGTGTTCCTTGACGATCTCGGTGTAGACCTCCGGGTCCCGCTGGCCGCTGTCGCCGATGAGAATGAACGGCAACGTGTCGTAGAGCGACAGCATGTTGCGGATCACGTCGGACTTGTGGTCCTCGGCCTTGCGCGGCCAGGGGCGCTTCAACGTCATGCCCCATTCGCGCAGGAACAGGATCGGCCCTACCGGAATGCGGTTCATGTTGAAGAACATCTCGAGAACTTCGTAGATGCTCCACGGACCGCGTGACACATAGAGCATAGGGCGGTGGCGATTGCCCTCGGCGCCACCGTAGAGCGCCCGATACAGCGCAGCGACACCGGGAAAGGCCGTGCGTCGATCCGCTTTCTCCATGAACAGGCGATACAGCATCTTCAGCTTGTTGGCGACGCCGGTATACATCACCGTGTCGTCGATATCGCTGATCACGATCAGGTCGGTGCTCGCCGGCGGAATGTAGATTTCGGTCTCGGTGCTGATGGCGTCGTCCTCGGAGAGCACCTGCAGCTTGACCGAGTGCCAGATCGCCTCGGCAGGAAGCGTGTGGGTAATGTCGATATGGGCGTGGAAATAGCCGTCGCGGTCGGTGGTGACGGAGGCCTGGGTCGCGCCAATCCGAATGTCGACGCGGGCGTCGCGGACGCCGTGCCTCACCAGACGACGCGCGACATCGACCAGATCGCGGGCGATGCCGCCTTTTTCCCAGTTCCTTAGCCGTCCGGGTTGGCGAAAGACGCGGCCCATGATGAAGGCTTCCGAGTGAGAACCGTAACCGCGATACGGATGCACGACGACCCCGCCTCGGCCCTTGTCGCCGCGCATCGGCCGGATGAAGAGGCGAACCAGTTTCTTGGCGAAATGAACCAGTTTCGTCACGAAGAGCCGAGGCAGCGAGCCCGAGGTGGCAGTGTCGGCGGAAGTATCGCGAAATTGAGGCACGATGACGGAGGATCCTAGGTTTGATTAACGGTGAGTATGGGAACTCGCGCGCTATCCTGCAAAGTCTGGTCGGGCTTCGGTCGGCCTGACGACAGCCGGCATGACATAAAAAAAGCGCCCACCGATCGGCGGGCGCTCGTTTGGCGTCGCGAAAGGCGATCAGGCATGCTGCTCGCTGTGACGCCCTTCGGCCAGCTCTTCGATCAGCTTGCCGTTGAAATCGTCGAGATCCTTCGGGGTGCGGCTGGTGACGAAGCCGCTGTCGACCACAACCGATTCGTCGACCCAGTTGGCGCCGGCATTCTTGAGATCCTGCGCAATGGACGGCACGGAAGTCAGTTTGCGGCCGTCGACGACACCTGCGTTGATCAGAATCCACGGCGCGTGACAGATCGCGGCAACCGGCTTGCCGGCTTCGAAGAAGCTCCTGACGAAGCCAAGCGCTTTTTCGTTCGTGCGCAGTTCATCCGGGTTGAACACGCCGCCTGGCAGAACCAGCGCATGGTAGTCGGCGGGGTTGGCGTCCGCCAGGCTCTTGTCCGCTTCGTAGGTTTCGCCCCAGTCCGTTTCGGCCCAGGCGCGAATGCCCTTGCCGTCCGGGGTGATGACATGTGTCTCGACGCCCTGACCTTGCAGTGCGGCGCGCGGAGAAGAGAGTTCAGCTTCCTCGAACCCGTCGGCGGCGAGGATTGCGACACGTTTACCATTGAGTTGCTGAGCCATCGTGACCTCCTGGTCTTGATAAATCGGCTTGATGTTTCGATAGATGACAAGCCCATGGGCCATCCCGGTCCATGTCTCGGCTGACTCAAGAAGTTTGGGATAGTCTGGGCAGAGTTCAAGGAAAACCGGGCGCTTTCGATATCATCGCTTGCGCTGAGGCAAGGACTCACGGATGGTGGCGCCGCGATGGCGCCGAGGTCAGAGGAAGGCAGAGCGATGAGTGTAGCGGGTGAGTGGCTGTCGGGCGGTGGGCTTGTCTTGCTGCTCGGGTTCGTGGCGTTGTTCGTGACGTTAGGACTCGGCGTCGGCCTGGTGTGGCAGCGGCGGCGCTACGCGCGCGAGCGGGACATGCTTCGATCCCGCTTGCAGGCCAGCGAGACCCAGTGCCTGCGGCTGGAGCAGGAGCTGGCCCAGAGCGATGGGCAGCAGGACGATCTGCGCGAGCGCCAGGCCCAGCTGCAGCAGCAGTTGGCCGCTCGCGAACATCAGCTCGAGGCGCTCAACGAACGTCTGGCGACGCTGCGAGAGCAGTATGGGCGACTGGAAACCCGGCACGAGCAGCAGCAGAACCAGCATGCGGAACAGCTCCAGTTGCTGGAGCAGGCAAAGACCCGCCTCGGGCACGAGTTCGAATCGCTCGCCGGGCGCATTTTCGACGAGCGCCAGCGCGCCTATAGCGCCCAGAGCCGGGACAGTCTCGAAGCGTTGCTGAAGCCGTTTCGCGAGCAGGTCAGCGGCTTCCGCCAGCGTCTCGAGGAGATCCATGGCCAGGAAGTGCGCGAGCGGACCACGCTCAAGGTGCAGATCGACCAGCTGGCCACGCTCAACCGCCAGATCACCGAAGAGGCCGCCAATCTCACCCGCGCGCTCAAGGGCGACAAGAAGATGCAGGGCAACTGGGGCGAGATGATGCTCGAGTCGGTGCTGGAGCGCTCCGGCCTGCGGCGGGATATCGAATACCGCCGTGAAGTTTCCCTCGATGGCGATCAGGGGCGCCAGCGCCCGGATGCGGTCATCTACCTGCCGGACGACAAGCACCTGATCGTCGACGCCAAGGTCTCGCTCAACGCCTACGTGCGCTACGTCAACGCCGAGGACGATGCCGAGCGCGCCCAGGCCCTGCGCGCCCATGTGCAGGCGGTGCGAAGCCATATCGATGCGCTGTCCGGGCGCGACTATCCCCGGCTTCCCGGGCTGCGTTCGCCGGATTTCGTGTTCCTGTTCATGCCGGTGGAGCCGGCCTTCGCCGTCGCCTTTCAGCATGACGAGACACTGTTCCAGGACGCCTTTTCACGCGACATCGTAGTGGTCACGCCGACCACGCTGCTGGCCAGCCTGCGCACGGTATCGAGCCTGTGGAATCTGGAGCGGCAGAACGAGAACGCCAGGCACATCGCCGAGCGCGCCGGCAAGCTGCTCGACAAGTTCCAGGGTTTCGTCTCGAGTCTGGAGGACGTGGGTCGGCATCTGGGGCGGGCCCAGGGCAGTTACGATCAGGCGATGGGTCGGCTTTCGACCGGGCAGGGAAGCCTGGTCGGCCAGGCGCTGGCGCTCAACCGGCTGGGCGTGCGCATGAAACGCGACCTGCCTTCGCACCTGACCCGCGATGCCGAGGAGGACGAGCCTGCCGAATCCAGGGCCGTCGGGTCGCCCGGCAGCATCGGAACGTCCAAGGTCAGCGATGAGGATCGGCGCGCTGAGCCCGATGGCGACGATCCCCCCGACTTCCGCGAATCGGACGACACCAGAGGCTGACCGGGATGTCGATGGGATTCGGCAACGCATCCGCGGCGTTCCGTTCGTCTCAGCATTCGCCTCAGGCGGTCGAGCCAGCCTCGCTGAGCCGCTTGGCCAGAGTCTGCAGACACAAAAGCGCCATCACCTGACGCTTGTCGCCTTCGCCGACCGAGATCAGCCGTTTGGCCGCCTTGACGGGGGAGGGCTCGGGCGACGCGCCGTCGACGGCATCGCCGCGCCAGCGAATGGTAAAGCTCTCCCTGGGCGCTTCGACGTACTCGATTCTGCGGAGGTAGTCGACGAGAAACCCGACGAGACCGTCACCCGTCTTGACGACCAGGACGTGATTCGCGGGGTGGGAGGAGTCGATTCCCAGCAGCGCGCGCAGATCCACCAGCGAGACGCTGCGATCCTGTCGACGCCAGGCGCCGAGAAAAGGGCCGGCCGGATGCGAACTCTTCTGATAGTCCGTCGGTGCCGAGTCGACGGCTTCGAGCTGGTCGAGCGTCGTGACGTAATCGCCGCCGCAGCGGAAATGGACGAAGGCGAATCGCTGCCACTCGCGCTGTTCCCGCGCTTGCCTGGCCTCCGTATCGAGCCGGGTATGGAGACGCGCCAGCGCGTTGACGTTGAGGTTGCCGAACAGCTCGTGGTGATCGATCGCCAGGGCGTCCTTGCCCTCGTCCGCGGCGGGCACCAGTGCGCTGACGGCGGAGGCGTAGCCCGCACTCGGGGAGACCGGTAGAGGCGCCGGCTGGTCGCTGCCCGTCAGCGTTGCGACGCGATCGACGGCGAGGGCGACACGACCGTGATCGCTATCGAGAACGGCGAGATGAGATGGCGGTGTCTGGCGGGCCGGCTGGCCGATCAGCGCCCGGGGATCGAACAGCGGCAGGGTGGCGCCACGCAGGGCGACATTGCCGAGATAGGCCGGCAGGTCGATCACGGGGGAGTCGATGGGGCCGCAGGTGGTGACTTCCCGTACCGCGCCCACATCCAGCGCCAGTCGTGTGTCGTCACAATCGACGACGAGCCAGCGCCGGTCGCTGTGGGTGTTCTCCTTCACGGTGGCGGCATTCGGCCTCTGCCGGCCGGCTTCGACGTGTACCGAGACCATGCCCTCGAGGGCGAACAGCGCTTCGAGGTCGAGCACGTAGATGGCGCTGTCGAAGTCGGGATGCTCGAGCAACTGTGGCGTCAGGGCGTCGGCATCGCCCGCCGCGTTCTTTAGCGTATGGAGCTGCTCGGGATCGACGCTCACCAGGTCCCTGATGTGCGAAATCCGCATCCCGAAGCGGCCGCCGCGATATTCGATGATCGCCATGAGCTCGCCGGCTTCCCGCGGGCCCGTGCTCGGGTCCAGTTCGAGCAGCCTGCCCAGGTCGATCGCCGGCACCGGCGAGCCCCGCCACAGCAACGTACCCAGCGACCAGCGTGGCGCCAGCGGGCGGGGAGAAAGAGGCGTCTCGAGACGTATCACCTCGATCAGGTGCGCGGCATCCAGCGCGATGTCACTGTCGTTGAGGCGCAGTATTCCCAGTACGCGTTGGGTCATGATGTCTTGTCGTTACCCGCCCCGCGCTGGGTGGCTTGGGCCAGGTCGCGGATCAGTTCGTCGACATGCTTGGCGGTTTCCAGCTGTTCGCCTGCCGAGCTGGCGATCTTCTCGACCGAGGCGGTGGTCTGCCCGACGCCGTCGACGATGCGTCCGAAGGAGTCGGCGGCGCGCTGGGAGACGGTATTGCCACTCTCGATACGCTTGAGAGATTCCCCCAGCAGGCGGTTGATCTGGCGGGTGGCATCGGCGGATTTCTCGGCCAGCTTGCGCACTTCGTCGGCCACCACGGAGAACCCGAGGCCGTGTTCGCCGGCACGAACCGCTTCGATCGCTGCGTTGAAGGCCAGCAGGTTGGTCTGCGAGGCGATTTCGCCGATGACCTGGACGATGTCGTTGATGTCTTCCGAGGATTTCTGGATGGCGGTCATCGCGGTACGGGAGTCGTCCAGCGAGCGGGTGCCGTGTTCGGCTTCCTGCTGCGTAGCGCGCGCCAGTTCCCGCGTCAGCTGCGTGTTCTCGGCGATCGAGGCAATCGAGGCGTTGAGCTGTTGCAGCGAAACGCTCATCGCCTCGGTCAATGTCTGGATATGCTCTTCCAGTTCGACCTGATCGGTAATGTCGGTGGCGAACTTGACCACCTTGTAGGGGGCGCCATCGGCATTGAAGATCGGATTGTAGGTCGCCTGGATCCAGACGCGGCGGCCATGGTTGCCGAACCGCATGAACCGCCCGCTGAAGAACTCGCCGCGTCCCAGGGACTGCCAGAAGTCGCGGTACTCCCGGCTGGTGACGTAATCCGGTTCGCAGAACATGCGGTGATGATGGCCGATGATGTCGTCGGCCTGGTAGCCCATGGTGTCGAGAAAGTTGCGATTGGCGGACAGGATATTGCCCTTGAGATCGAACTCGATCACCGCCAGGGCGCGATCCATGGCGTTGACCTTGCCTTCGTACTCGGCCGCCAGATGCTTTTCCGCGGAGATGTCCGTCGCCATCTTGATGACCCGGTACGGCTTGCCGTCCGCATCGTTAACCGGATTGTAGGTGGCCTGGAGCCAGACCTCCTTGCCACTCTGGGTCAGGCGGCGGTATTCGCCTGCCATCAGCTCACCCTGGGCGAGCTGCTGCCAGAACGTGCGGTACTCCGGCGTGGATATCTCGGCGGGGTCGCAGAAGAGGCGGTGGTGTTGGCCGACGATCTGGTCGAGCGTATAACCCATCAGATCGAGGAAGTTGGCGTTGGCGCTGACGACCTTTCCCTGCAGATCGAACTCGATGATGGCCTGGGAACGGTCAATGGCTTTCCACAGCGCATCCAGTTGTTGGCTCTGTGTGTCGAGGGTGACGGGGGGATAATCAAAATCGACCGACATGCTGGATGACTCCAAGACGTGCAAGATCACGCGCGAGCCTGCGGGCAGACAATAAAGGCCCATGCGCTGGTGGGTTAATGCCGCGTTACAATGGTGTACTAAAGTTTACTTAAATGTCGAGAGGCTTCAGGGGGAAGAGACAGGAAAGCCACCCGAGGGTGGCTTTCCTGTCGGCAGGCTTCACCTTTTTTCCAACAGGTTACGGCGAATACTCAGCCCAGATAGGCGTTGAGCATCCACACGGTCTTTTCCTGCTCGCGAATGTAATCGCTGGCCATAGAGGCGGTGCCTTCATCGTCGGCATCGCTGGCCTGAGAGAGCAGCTCGCGCTGGAGCTCGATCAGAACCTGAAAGCCTTTCACTAGGCCCTGAACGCACTGCTTGCCGTCGGAGACCTGCTTGTCTTCCTGAATCTGGGAAATCTTGGCGTAGTCGCTGTAGGCGTGCAGCGGCTGATAACCCAGTGTGAGAATGCGCTCGGCCACTTCGTCGACCTTGGTCAACAGGTCGGTGTAGATCTCTTCGAATTTGGCGTGAAGCTCGAAGAAATGCTCGCCCTTGATGTTCCAGTGATAACCGCGGGCGTTCATGTAGAACACCTGGTAGTTGGCCAGCAGGGCGTTGAGCTTTTCCGCAAGCTGGGACGCGCTGGAAGCGTGCAGGCCAATGGCATTGGTATCGGACATGAGATCTCTCCTTGAAGGTGCTGAAAGTCAGTCTAACCGGGCGTCACATCGAGGCCCATCCAAGCATCTGTATGGGATGAATAGTGACGTTCTATCATGTCGCGATCATGTCGCGACGTGCCGCGCTCTCTTGAAGATATCAGGGCAGCACGAGGGGAAAGCAAGGGCCAGAGGCGAGCGAAATGTCGCACCTCTAGCGAGGGTCGACCTGCCAGAGTCGGGCCAGTGTGCGCGCGCGGTCGCTCAGCAGTTCGCCGCAGCGTGACAGCGCCTCGTCCAGTGTGAGCGGGCCGTCCGCCAGAGCAAACGCCGCCGTGATGCCGTGATCGAAGGCGGCCTGCCACTGATCTCCCAGGCACCCGACCAGCGCGACGGTAGGAACGCCGAAGCGTTCGGCACGGCGAGCGATGCCGATCGGCGTCTTGCCTGACAGGCTCTGGCCGTCCAGCTGGCCTTCGCCAGTGATCACCCAGTCGGCATCGGCGAGCAGCGCGTCGAATTTCACCTGCTCCATGACCAGCTCGATGCCGGGGCGCAGCGTGGCGCCGAGGAAGGCGCGCGCGGCGAAGCCCATGCCGCCGGCGGCACCGGCACCCGGCAGTTCGCGGAAATCCTCCCCCAAGGCTTCCGCCGCATGATCGGCGAAGTGGGAGAGCGCACGGTCGAGCCGTTCGACGTCGGCGCTGGTGGCGCCTTTCTGCGGGCCGAATATGGCACTGGCACCCCGCAGGCCGAGCAGGGGGTTGTCGACGTCGACGGCGGTCCGCACCTCCAGCGAGGCCAGGCGAGGGTCGAGCCCGTCGAGATCGAGCGTCGCCAGGTCGGCCAGCGCGGCGCCACCCGGCGGAAGGGGCCGCCCTTCGCTGTCGAGCAGGCGAGCGCCGAGGGCCACCAGCATGCCCGCGCCAGCATCGTTGGTGGCACTGCCGCCCAGCGTCAGTACCAGCGAACGAGCCCCCGCATCCAGCGCCGCCTCGATCAGTTGGCCGACGCCGAAGGTGGTGCTGTGAAGCGCGGTGCGCTCCTCTCGTTCGAGCTGCTGCAGGCCGCTGGCTTCGGCCAGTTCGACGAACGCGGTGAGGGTGGCCTGGTGCCAGCCCCAGGCCGCCGTGGCCTCGCGCCCCAGCGCGTCCTGCACGTTCGCCGTGCGCCGCTCGGCACCGGTGGCCGCCAGCAGCGCATCCAGCGTGCCTTCGCCGCCATCGCCCATCGGGCATTCATGCAAGATGGCATCGGGTAGCTCCCGCTTCAGGCCGGCGGCAATGGCGGCGGCGGCGTCGCGGGCGGAGAGCGCATCCTTGAAGCTGTCAGGGGCAATGACGATATTCATGGCATCCTCTGTCGAGAGTAAACGAGAGTGAAACGGGCTCGTCGTGGCAGCGGTCAGCATAGCGTCGTTCCACGCCGACGGCGACGGGCTATCGTGACCTGCTGATCGCCACTCGCGCGCTCGTGCGACGTTGCCGCCCGCTCCCGTCGGAAGTCGTCACGATGGGCGTGGATTGGCAGGGGGGAAACTGGCATGCTGAACGCTGTTCGCAATCCCCCGCAAGGAGGCTGTCATGAACGATCGACGATGTCGGATTGGGCGCTGGATGGTTCTCTTCACCGGGCTCGGATTGTTGAGCGGTTGCCAGACACTGTCGGCACCGGCGCCCACCTCGGCGGCCGGCGGCAATGCGCTACCGGCCGCCTGCCGCTGGCCGGCCGGCAGTGCCGATCCGCTGGAGCGGCTACGGGCCACGCGCGAGGCGCTCGAGAGCCAGGGCTACGCCATTCTCGATACCGATGCCACGCTGGGCCTGGTCAGCGCCGAGCGCAAGACATTGCAACCGGGCCTCGGCGCGGTGGAAAGCCCGCTAGGGCGCACCGGCTTCTGGGGCGGCTTCGGCCTGGGTGGGCGGAACGGCTATTCACTGGGCGTGTTCCAGAACTTCGGCGGTGGCTACAACACCGACCCGGTCCAGATAGAGCGCGTCTCGGTGGTGACGCCGGAGCAGACGACCCTGGTCGACCGTGATTCGGTCGTGGTCGATTACAACGGCTATCTGATCGACGCACGCAGCTACAACCAGCCGTCGTTCTGTCAGCAGTTGCGACAGGACATCGACACCCGCCTGAACAGGACCGCTGGGGAGGCAACGCCATGAATCAACGCAAGATGCCCGCGCTTCGGCGGCGTACGGTATCCCGTTCCCGCCCTTGGCGAGTCGCCGGGCTGGGGCTGCTGATCGGGATGCTTTCGCTGACCGGCTGTGCCGTCGCGCCCCAACCGCAGCCGCGGAGTATCGCCGTCGAGGCGACGGCGGAATCCACCCTCAAGGCAACGCTCGCGATGCTGGCCGAGCGCGGGTTCGTGATCCGTCACGCCGATGGCGACCTGGGCCAGATCGATGCCGTGCTGGCGTCTCGCTCCGGGTACGAGGTCCACGCTCAGGTCACCAGTGGGGGCGAGCGTCCTCCGGGGCTAGTCATCCAGAACGGCGATACCTTCCTCACCCTGAGTGGCCGACGCGGCGGCCAGCCATTGGATGCGCTGGAGCTCGATCCGCTGTTCATCGACGTTCAGAATCGGTTGGGATTGTTGCCTTGAAGAAAGCGTCGTCTCGCTGCCGCTATGGTTGGCTGGGCCTGGGGATCGCCCTGTGTCTGGGAGAGCCTTCGGCGGCGTTGGCTCACCCGCACGGCTGGGTCGACATGAGCGTCGAAGGGATCTTCGATGACGAAGGAAACCTGACCGCGCTGCGTCAGCGCTGGCGCATGGATCCGTTCTACAGCCAGGTGGTGATGGAGGAGATGGCGACCGACGACGACGCCACCAGCATGGCCGAGCGTCTCGATGCGCTGGGCGTCGAGATCCGCGACAACCTCGCCACCCAGCACAACCTCACCACTATCACTCTCGACGACGACCCTTTGGCCCAGGGAGACGTCAGCGACACCAATACCGACTATCGCGACGAGCGGTTGATCTACGATTTCGTGCTGCCGCTGGCGACGCCGCTACCGCTGGCCGGTCGTACCTTGCGCTATCGGATCTTCGATCCGACCTACTACATCGAGATGGTCCACGAGGCCAACGAGGATGGCTCCCGGCCGCTGCCTGGCGCCCTGACGCTGGCAAACGCCCCCGAGGGGTGCGCCACGGTCGTCGTCAAGGCAACGCCGGACCCGCAGAAGGTGATGGAAGCGGCGATGCTGGACAAGAGCGAGACCGGCGAGCCGAATCTCGGCCGCTTCTTTGCCGAGACCGGAGAGATCACGTGCCCCGGTTGAATGCGTTGCTGAAAGTGATGATTCCGTTGGCAATGCTGGTCGCCATCGGCGTGGCGGGGTATTCGCTGGGCTGGTGGCAGCAGGCCGCGGTACGCATCGTGTACTGGCAGGGCGAGTTCTACCACGCCCTGGTCGAGGCGGTCACCGCCCTCAAGCGTACGCCGAGCGCGGCGACCTGGGGCTTGTTGCTCGGCGTGAGTTTCGGCTACGGCGTCTTCCATGCGGCGGGGCCGGGCCATGGCAAGGTGGTGCTGAGCACTTACCTGGCCTCGCAGGGCGGCGCCTGGCGTCGCGCGCTGGGGCTTTCCGCGCTGGCGGCCTTGCTGCAGGGCGTCATGGCGATCGCCATCATCGGCGTGCTGGTCTTCGGTCTGGGCTGGCTGACCCGACAGGCGATGGGCAGCATCGAGCAGGCCGAGCTCGTCAGCTTCGCCGTCGTCTCGCTGCTGGGGTTGTGGCTCTGCGTGCGTTCGCTGCGTCGCCTATGGCGTTCGCGCCACGCCAGTTCGCACGCGCAGGAGGGCATTCATGAGCAGCGCCATACGCACGGGGCGCACTGCGGCTGCGGGCACGAGCATCATGTCGACCCGCGCAAGGCGAGCGACTGGCGCGTGGCTCTGCTGACGGTGCTCTCGATCGGCATTCGGCCCTGTAGCGGCGCCGTCCTGCTGCTGGGCGCGGCCGCGTTGCTGGACCAGTTCGGCAAGGGTGTGGTGGCGGTGTTGGCTATGTCGGCGGGAACGGCGCTGACCGTCTCGGTGCTGGCGCTGCTCAGCGTCGTGGCGCGGGATTGGGTCACGCGTCATCTCGAGCCGGCGGCTGGCGGCGGTCAGTGGCAGGCCTGGATCGGCCTGGCGGGCGGAGCGCTGATACTCGTGCTGGGGCTATCGCTGACGCTGGCGCAGTGGCAGCGAGGCCCGGCCGCCGCGCCGCCCATGCTGGGCGCACCCACGGCGCAGTCCGAACCTGCCCCGGGGCCATTCGGATCGGGGCGCGGCTGATTCTGGATCGGCTCGAGCCGACGCGCCAAGCTCGCGGTCAGTTCGTCAGCTCGCCAAGTCGTCAGCTTGCCAGGTCGCCAGGTCGTCAACTCAAGAGACCGGCTTCACCTGCCAGTCGAACGATCTCGTCGCGGCGCCCTTCGAGCGCGTCGTCGGCGTAGGCCTCGGCCACTCCCTGCCCCCAGACCGGGCCCGGCCAGGCGGCATCGCCCTGAAAGCGTACGATCACGTGCAGATGGAGCTGCGGCACCAGATTGCCCAGCGTGGCGACGTTCAGCTTGTCGCCGCCGTAGTGGCGCATCATCGCCTGGCCCAGTCGAGTGGCTTCCTGCCACAGACGCGCCTGATCGTCCGGAGACAGATCGTAGATCTCGACGACATCGTCGCGCTGCGGGACCAGAATGATCCAGGGGTAGCGCGCATCCCGGCTCAAACGGACCTGGCACAACCGCAGATCGATGACATGGACACTATCCTGCTGCAGGCGTGCGTCGAGCGTGAAGAGGGACATGGCGGCTCCGGTTGGAAGGCGACGAAGAACAAGGTCGAAAGAGAGGGTTCGAGGCGCCACTTTACGTCGCTGCCATGAGGGCGTCGAGTCGCGCGGCGACCGCGGGAACGGTGGTAAGATTTCGGCGTTGCCGCCGTGATAGCGGTAAGCGCTACCGAAAGGCGGCCCTGTAACGAGGATAGGACGATGAAAGCTGGATGGGGATGGCTGGCCATTGGCTGCCTGTTATTGACACTGAGTGCCTGCAACACGATGCATGGGCTGGGCCAGGATATCGAGCGCGGCGGCGAGAAGATCCAGAACGCTTCCCGCTAGGGTCTGTTGACGTTTCAGCGCGAACCGCGTTGCTGCGCCAAATGGCGCCAGGCCAGGCGCGGGATGCAGAGAAGGGTGGTTCCCTTTTCCAATCCCGCAACGCCGCATGGCGCCATTTGCCGCGCAACCCGAAGGGCCGGGCCAGTTTTTGCACGGTGCTGCGTTATTCGTCGTTCATTTGGAATGACCAAACTACGCTCCTCACGCCTTGCCCCGCACAAAAACTGGCTCCGGCGCGGCCGTGCATGAAACGTCAACAGACCCTAGGCCCGTTGCCGTCTCGGCGCGACCCACGTTGCCGTGCATGAAACGGTGATAGGCCGGCAGTTTGGAAGCGAAATCCGACAGTTAGACAAGTCGTATTGCGCGTTTTCCATGACTTTCTGCTACCTTGATGACAGGCCGATAACAAAACGGCCCGGATGAGCCAAGAATTCATCCGTCTAAAACGTTAAGGAGGACGACACCATGAAACGCCTGATTGCTTTCTCTCTGTTCGCACTGTTCAGCGCCGGTATCCTGGCGGGATGCAACACCGTCGATGGCGCTGGCAAGGACGTCGAAGCCGGTGGCGAAGCCGTACAGGACGCTGCCAGCTGAGTTCACAAACGCCCGATCCCGAGGATCGGGCGTTTTGCCATTCCGCCTTGCCGGAATATCTTGTCTGATGAATATCTTGCCTGACCTCGTCCACGTCATCCCCGCCTCTCGCAACGCACCCGTGACCCCATGATCTCGTGATAAAGTGGAGCCGTGCTTCCTCCCTGACGCGTCGATGGAACGGAGTCATGCATGACATCGTCTTCCCAGTCATCTCTGTCTGATAACGATCCCGTGGCGATCTTCGATGACGCCAGTGCCTGCTCCCTCGATACGCTTCCCGGGCCGCAGGAGTCTCCCGTCTCCATCGTGTTCAACGACACCGCCTACGCCACCGTGCTGGCGACGCCGGGCCAGCTCGAAGCGCTGGCGGTCGGGTTCGCGTTCAGCGAGGGCGTGATCGATCGCTATGCCGATGTCGGCGCCATCGAGATCGAGACCAGCCGCCACGGTTTCCGGGTTCGTCTGCGGGTTGCCGACCGGATCGCCAGACGCGCCGGCAGCCAGGCGCGGGCAACGCTGTCGACCAGCGGCTGCGGCGCCTGCGGCGTGCAGGAGGAGTCGCAGTTGCTGTTTGGCCTGACCCGTCTGCCCGACGCGGCGCTGCCGGAAGTCGATACCCTCGCGTCGGGCCTTGAATCCCTGCGCACCGAATCCGCCCCCGGCATGCACCTGGCCCTGGGGCTTTCCCAGGCGGGCACGGTCGCTACGGTCGGCCGCGATATCGGGCGGCACAACGCCCTGGACAAGGTGATCGGCGCCAGCCTGATCGCCGGCATCCTGCCGGCGCTGGTGATGACCTCCAGCCGCTGTAGCCTGGAGCTGGTTCAGAAAAGCGTCAGGGCGAAGATCCCTGCCTTGGCGACGCTCTCCTATCCCTCCCGTCTCGCGGTCGAAGTCGCGCGCAGCTGCAACCTGACGCTGATCAACTGCCATCGTGGCAAACGGCTCGAGCTGTTGAGTCGTGGCGATGGCTGAGCCACGGTTCGGCGGAACCGATGAGGGTCGATGAACATCGATGAGCATGCGAACTATTTTGCTGCATGCTATGCTGTGGCCCCCTGATACGACGTTGCCCTCATCGTCTTCTCGGCATTCGACAGCTTCCGAGGCACGAGTGTCGTCAGCGCTCCGCTGGAGGTCGCCCTATCGCCTGTCGGCCGGCAGCGTCGATCCGGTCAGCGTTGAAAGCCAGCATCGTTCGAGACGAGATCAGCAAGCATTGCCGCCAGCCGAAGACGCGCTCGGCCAACCCCGAACACGCCTGCTCCTGACGTTTTCCTGATCGAACTTGTTACCATTGACGACCGAGTGTCATTGCGCTCACGCCCCGAGCCTGCAAGCATTCGTGATTGTCGTCCGATCGTTTCCCGGGAGGAGAAACATGTCCCAGCCCCGCCAAGAATCCAGCCAGAACGCGTCCGGCGCCGATATCATCCCGCCGGATGCGAAGATCTTCGACTATCACAACCCGGCGGGCGGCTGGGGCGCGCTGAAGTCGGTCGGCAAGCATCTGTTGCATAGCCGTTCGCCGGCCCTCAATGCGCGTTCGCTGTTCAAGCTCAACCAGCCGGATGGCTTCGACTGTCCGGGGTGTGCCTGGGGCGATCCGGAGCACGGCTCCTCTTTCGAATTCTGCGAAAACGGCGTCAAGGCGGTGACCTGGGAAGCGACGGCCAAGCGTGTGACTCGCGAGTTCTTCGCCAGACACAGCGTCAGCGAACTGAAGACCTGGGACGACTATCGGCTCGAGGACCAGGGGCGGCTGGTGGAGCCGATGCGCTACAACGCCGACACCGACCACTACGAGCCGATCGCCTGGGACGACGCACTCGAGATGATCGCCGCCGAGCTCAAGGCGCTGCCCACGCCGGACGACGCCATCTTCTATACCTCCGGCAAGGCGGGCAACGAGTCCGCCTACGTGTTCCAGCTGCTGGCGCGCCTTTACGGCACCAACAACCTGCCGGACTGCTCCAACATGTGCCACGAGGCCAGTGGCTCGGCGATGAACGCGGCGCTGGGTACCGGTAAGGGCAGCGTGCTGCTGGAAGATTTCGAGAAGGCTGAGGCGATCTTCGTCTTCGGCCAGAACCCCGGCACCAATCACCCGCGTATGCTGGGCGTGCTGCGGGAAGCCGCGGAACGTGGCGCGACTATCGTCACCTTCAACACGTTGAAGGAGCGCGGACTCGAGAAATTCGCCGACCCGCAGAAGCCCTTCGAAATGCTGCACAATGGCAGCCACCGCATCAGTTCCCACTATTTCCGGCCCAAGCTCGGCGGTGATATGGCGGTAGTGCGTGGTATGGCCAAGGCGCTGTTCGCTCGCGATGCTGCCGGAGAGAACGTGCTCGATCACGACTTCCTGGCAGCCCATACCGCTCATTTCGAGGCCTATCGCGCTCGTGTCGAATCCACCGACTGGGCGACGCTGGAAGCCCAGTCCGGTATGACGCGCGACGAGATGGAACAGGCTGCCGAGCTCTACGCGCGCTCCAACGCCACCATCGCCTGCTGGGCAATGGGGATCACCCAACACGAGCACTCCGTGGCGACCGTGCGCGAGATCGTCAACCTGCTGATGCTGCGTGGCAACATGGGCAAGCCGGGCGCCGGCCCGTCACCGGTTCGCGGTCACTCCAACGTGCAGGGCGATCGCACCATGGGAATCTTCGAGAAACCCTCGAAGGCCCTGCTGGACGCCCTTGAAGCTCGTTATGCCCGACCCATGCCGCAGGAATTCGGCGTGGACTCGGTGGCCGCGGTCAAGGCGATGCGCGATCAGCCGGGCAAGGTATTCATTGGTCTGGGAGGCAACTTCACCCGCGCGATTTCCGACAGCGTCGTCACCGAGAAGGCGATGGCCAACTGTCGGCTGACCGCGTTCATCAGCACCAAGCTCAACCGCAGCCATCTGATCACCGGCGAGCAGGCGCTGATTCTGCCCTGCATCGGGCGTACCGAGATCGACGCCAACAGTGCGGGCAAGTCGCAGCTGATCACGGTGGAAGACTCGATGAGCATGGTGCACGGCTCCGCCGGAATCAATAAACCGGCAGACAAGTCGCTGCGCTCCGAGATCGCGATTCTCACCGGTATCGCCGAACGCTTGTTTGCAAACGAAGAGCGCGGTAACGAGGGCGTCGATTGGGCCGCGATGCGCGAGGATTACGACGTCATCCGCGAGCACATCGCTGCGGTCATCCCCGGTTTCGACGACTTCAATGCCCGCGTGCGCGCGCCGCGCGGGTTCTGGCTCGCCAACCCGGTGGCCCGGCTCGAATTCGGCACGGCGACCGGCAAGGCCGAGTTTTCCGATGACGCGCTGCCGACGGCGGTCATGCACCAGCGTCTCGCCTCGCGCGAGGGTTGGCTGACGCTGCAGACGATGCGTTCACACGATCAGTACAATACCACCGTCTACGGCTACGACGACCGCTATCGCGGCATCGAGGGCGGCCGGCGGGTGCTCTTCCTCAACCGCGACGACATCGCGCGTCTGGGCTTCGAGGCCGGGCAGTGGGTCGATCTGATCGGTGAATCGGACGATGGCGTGACGCGGCGCGTCGAGGGTTTCAAGATCATCGCCTACGACACGCCCCAGGGCTGCGCCGCTGCCTACTATCCCGAGACCAATCCGCTGATCCCGCTCGACCACAAGGGCGACTTCAGCCACACGCCGGCCTCCAAGTCGGTCGCCGTCAGACTCGAGGCGAGCACGCGGCTTGCCTGAGCTTCCTGACCTGGTCGACCTGCAGCGCCAGTGGCAGACGCTGCAGGTCGAGCATCCCCAGCTCGAGCCGCTGGCAGCCCTGGTGCTGGTGGCGCTTCGTCGATCCGACGCGTCGACTGAAAGCGGTGTCTCCTCGGCACTGCTGTCGCGACGTCTGGGTATCGAGCACGCCCTGATCCGACGCGCCGCGACCGAACTCGAAAGCGGCGGCTGGATCCTGACCCGGTCGGCTGGCGGGGCCAGCCCCGCGCTGCGGTTGATTTTATTGCCCGTTTGCTGACTCAATGCCGGTATCGACGATTGTCGCGATCACCATAGAACGCGATCGCCAGAAAACACGATCACCGGAGAAGAGGGAGCGTTACATGCCAGACAATCATCTGCAGGGACGAGTCGCGGTGGTGACTGGCGGCGGCGTGGGTATCGGTCATGCTATCGCCAAAGCACTGGCGGCCGCCGGGGCACGAGTGGTGGTGACCTATCGCTCTCACGAGCCTGATTCAGAAGCGCTGGCGGCGCTGACGTCCAGCAGCGGTGAAACGGCGCTGGCCCAGCCGCTGGACGTTACCGACGAAGCGGCCGTCGAGAGCTTCGCGAGCTGGCTGAAAGAGGAAGTCGGCGGTATCGATATCCTGATCAACAACGCCGGCGGGTTGATTCAGCGCTCGACCATCGAGGAGATGCCGTTCTCGCTGTGGCGCCAGGTGCAGGCGCTCAACATGGATTCGGTTTTCCTGGTCACCCACCATCTGCTGCCGCTGTTCCGCGATGGCAGCGGGCGCATCGTCACGGTGTCGTCGCTGGCCGGACGCAACGGCGGCCATCCCGGTGCGACGGCCTACGCCACCGCCAAGGCGGCGCTGTTCGGCTTCACCCGCGGGCTGGCCAAGGAAGTGGCTGGCCGAGGCATCACGGTCAATGCGCTGGCGCCGGGCTTCATCGAGGCGACGCCGTTCCATGCGACCTTCACCACCGACGAATCCAAGCGCGCCACCATCGAGACGATCCCCGCCGGGCGCGCCGGTCTGCCCGAGGACGTCGCCTCGGCGGCAGCCTGGCTGGCGAGCGACGGCGCCGCGTTCGTCTCCGGCACCATCGTCGATATCAACGGCGCCCAGTACTTTGGCTAAGGGCTTTGGCTAAGGGCTTTGGCTAAGGGCTTTGGCTAAGGGCTGTGGCTAAGGGCTTTGGCTAAGTTCAGTCGCCGAGGCCAAGTTCAGCCGCCAAACGAATAACGCCGCTCCAGCCGCTCGAACAGCAGGTCGGTGACGATCGCCAGCAGGCCGACCAGCAGCGCGCCCTGGATGACGTAGGCCAGGTTGTTGCCGACCAGCCCGGCGATCAGCGGCGTACCGAGGCTCTTGGCGCCGACGGTGGAGCCGATGGTGGCGGTGCCGATGTTGACGATCACCGAAATGCGAATGCCGGCGATGATCACCGGCATCGCCAGGGGCAGCTCCACGCGGCGCAGAATCTGCCAGCGGTTCATGCCGTTGCCGCGGGCGGCCTCGAGCGTGGTCCGGGGCACCGTGCCGAGACCGGCGATGGTGTTCTGGATCACCGGCAGCAGGCCGTAGAGCGAGAGCGCGATAATGGTCGGAGCGAAGCCGAAGCCGGCCAGCGGCACGGCAATGGCGAGTACCGCGGCGGGCGGGAAGGTCTGGCCGATCGCGGCCAGCGACGACACCATCGGCTCGAACTCGCGCCCGACCGGGCGGGTCACGAACAGGCCCGCGGCGACGCCGATCGTCACCGAAATCAGCGACGACATCAGCACCAGCCCGATGTGCGCGAGCATCAGGTTGAGGAAGCTGTCCCGGGCGTAGAGCGGGTTGCCGAGGTCCGGGAACAGCGCCCGGAACAGCGGCTCCAGCTGGCCCATGCCCAGCGTCAGGCCGATCAGCAACACGATCAGTACGCCCAGCACCCCGTTCCCGGCGGAGGCGGCGCGTAGCCGCCGTGCCCCGTGGATCGCGCCGTTCATGAAACCTCACTCCCCGCTTCCGCCTGAATCCCCATGATGCCCTGCATGCCGATCTCGCCGATCAGCTTGCCCGCGTCGTCGACCACCGGCAGTACCATCACGCGATACCACACCATGCGGGAAAGCGCCTCCTTCATGCTCATCTCGGGCGTGGCGGTCCACTCGGCCTTGACCGGCGTGATGCCATGGTCGTCGTCCAGCCGCGCGCCTTCGAGGGCAACCGGCCGGCCGGCGTCGTCGAGCTGCCAGCAGTGATCGAGACCGGGAAGGGTGGCGTGGTGTTCGAGACTCGGTGGCCGTTGGTATTGATGCACCCAGCGCCTCGAGAGCAGCTTGAGGCCGAGATCCGCCTGGCCGATGAATTCGCGCACGAAGTCGTCCGCAGGCTTCACCATCATCTCGATCGGGCGGTCGTACTGTACCAGCCGGCCGCCGTTGAGCAGCGCGATGCGGGTCGCGAGCTGCAGCGCCTCGTCCATGTCGTGGGTGACGAAGACGATGGTCTTGCCGGTCTGCTGGTGGACGCGCTTGAGTTCCGCCTGGAGCACCTCGCGGGTGAGCGGGTCGACCGCGCCGAAGGGTTCGTCCATCAGCAGCACTTCCGGATCGGCGGCCAGCGCCCGGGCCACGCCGACACGCTGCGCCTGCCCGCCGGAGAGCTGATGCGGATACTTGTGGCGGAATTCGGCGGGATCGAGATGGAACATCGCCATCAGCTCGTCGACCCGGTCGTCGATACGCGACTTCGGCCACTTCAGCAGCTGCGGCACGGTGGCGATGTTCTGGGCCACGCTCCAGTGCGGGAAGAGCCCGGTCGACTGAATCGCGTAGCCGATCCGCCGTCTGAGCTGTTCGGCCGGCAGATCGGTGACGTCGTCGCCATTGAGAATGATGCGGCCGCCGCTCAGGGGGACCAGGCGATTGATCATCTTCAGCGTGGTCGACTTGCCACAGCCTGATGGCCCGATCAGCACGCCGAACTCGCCAGTCTCCAACGTCAGCGAGACGTCATCGACGACGTTCGTGCCGGCGTAGGTCTTGGTCAATCCTTGCAATTCAATCATGGATCTTTCCTGATCAGTGCCTGAAACGGCGTCAGCGAGTGCCGGATGGGCGACTCAGACTGACCAGAATCTGCAGCACGAAGTCGGCGATCACCGCCAGCACGATGGTCGGGATGGCCCCCAGCAGCACCAGATCGATGGCGTACTGGCCCAGCCCCTGGAAGATGAAGGCGCCGAAGCCGCCGGCGCCGATCAGCGCGGCGACCACCACCAGGCCGATCGCCTGAACGGTGACGATACGAAGCCCCGAGAGGATCACCGGCAGTGCCAGCGGAATCTCCACCTGCCACAGTATCTGGCGTGGCGTCATGCCCATGCCGCGAGCCGCTTCCAGTGCACCGCTGGAGACGCCGGCAAGGCCGGAGTAGGTGTTGCGCACGATCGGCAGCAGCGAATAGAGCACCAGCGCGATGATCGCCGGCGCCACGCCGATGCCGCTCACACCCAGCTCGCCCAACCACGGCACGGCGCGGCCGAGCGCCGAGAGCGGCGCGATGAGCAGCCCGAACACGGCGATCGAGGGTAGTGTCTGGAAGACGTTGAGCACGCTGAACAGGCCGTTGCGCAGGCGGGCGCGACGATTCGCCAGCAGTCCCAGCGGCAGGCCGATCAGCAGGGCAGGCAGCAGGGCGCCGCCCACCAGCAGCAGGTGGCGAATGAGCTGGTCGACGAAGTTTTCCTCCTGATTGCCGAACTCGCGCATGATCGACAGCGGCGCGAGCAGTTCACCGGAGAAACAGACGCCGATCACGGCCAGAGCCAGCGCGCCGTACAGCGCTCGCCGGGTCAGGCCGAGACGCAGTCGCTGCAGGGCATCGATGGCGATCAGGGCAGAGACAAGAAGCAGGATCCAGAAGGTCGCGCCCTGGGAAACGCGAGCCGCCGGCGAGGCGTCGACCAGCGCGCGATGGGCGTAATCCCCGAGGCCGTAGAAATCGAGCGCCAGCAGCGGCAGCGTGGCGGCCAGCGCGAGCCATTGGGAGGCGCGTGGCCCCATCGGCTTCGCCAGCGCCGCGATCAGCAGGGCCATCCCGATCAGCGCAAGGGCCGCGAGCTGCCAGCTTGCCAGCGCCTGCCAGAGCATCACCGACTGCCCCGAGGCCAGCCGGTTGGGCGAGAGACTGGCGAAGGGCAGCAGCCCGACGCTGGCGACCGCGGCGACGAGCAGCGTCATCAGCACCCGATTGCCGACCCATCGTTGGCTTGCGGCTGACGCCATGATCGAGTTCAGTCCAGCAGGCCTTGTTCGGTGAGATAGTCGTGGGCGACCTGATCCGCCGGCAGGCCGTCGACCTGGATCTCGCCGTTCAGCGTCTGCAGCGTTTCACGGTCGAGCGATTCGAACACCGGTTTCAGCAGCTCCTCGATCTGCGGATAGGACTCGAGTACCGACTGGCGCACCACAGGAGCCGGTTCGTAGACCATCTGCACGCCCTGGGGATCGTCCATCACCTTGAGCCCGGCGGCGGCAATGGCGCCATCCGTGCCGTAGACCATCGCCGCATTGGTGCCGCTGGTGCCTTCGGCCGCGGCGCGGATCGTCGCGGCAGTATTGCCGCCGGAGAGCACCAGCAGCTGGTCTTCGCCGAGCGTGAAGTCATAGGCGCGCTGGAAGCTCGGCAGCGCCGCGTCGCTTTCGACGAATTCCGCCGAGGCGGCCAGCTTGATCTCGCCGCCGTCGCTGACCCACTGGCCGAAGTCGGCCATGGAGGAGAGATCGTTTTCATCGGCCAGATCCTGGCGCACGGCGATCGCCCAGGTGTTGTTGGCGGGTGCCGGAGTCAGCCACGCCAGCTGGTGCGCTTCACTGTCGGCGGCCTTGATCTTCTCGTAGCCTGCCTGCTCGTCCTTCCACGCCGGGTCGTCGGTGGTATCGGTGAAGAACGCGCCGTTGCCGGTGTATTCGGGGTAGAGATCGATATCGCCGGCCACCAGCGCCTGGCGCACGATGTTGGTCGGGCCGAGCTGCAGACGGCTCTCCACCGGCAGGTCGGCGTTTTCCAGTACGTCGACGATCATGTTGCCGAGCAGCGAGCCTTCGGTATCGATCTTGGAGGCGACGCGAATCGGCTGCTGGTCGTCCTGCGCCATGGCCTGGCTCATGCCCAGGCTGACGGTCATCGCCACGGCGGCAACGGAAGTGAGTAGACGGGGGAGCGAGTGGGACATGGCGGCGTTCCTTTGCGATCGATGAGCCCAAAGCTCGGTTGTCGAGCTTGCAGACTCGATTGTTGTGGGCGTCCGTCCGGGACGGCTGTTGTCGAGGGCCAAATGATGAACCTGGTCAGGCCAAGGTTTGAGTCTAGCGATACTGCGCCCGGCCGACCAGCCGATGCCGAGCCTGGCGCTAGCTGCTAGGATGGATTCATCCGAAGTGGATCCAATGAGGAGTAGGACATGAAGTTTCCTGGTGCGGCGTTGATCGTGAGCGGTTTTCTACTGGCGGGTTGCAGCACCGCGCCCAAGCCCGACGAGGCGCCTCGGCCGCCGGACGTGAAGCCGGTTCCCGAAGATGCCTGCGGTGCCCAGACCGTCGGCAGTCTGGTAGGGCAGATCCTGACGGACGATCTGCAGGCGCATATCGCGGATCGCTCGCGTGCCGCCGAGATCCGGGTCATGGAACCTGGCAAGGCTTACACGATGGATTATCGTTCAGAACGACTCAACATCAAGGTCGACGATCAGCGCATGATCACGGATATCACCTGTGGTTAAGCGCTAGAAAGGAATATTTCGAGGGCCGGCCAAAGACCGGCCCTCGACGTTTCAGGAATCTGCCAGCCAGTGGCGCTCCGGCAGATCGGACAGCCTCTCGAAAGACGTTGCCGCAGCATTCAAAGGAGACCCCATGTTACGCACCGAGATCCTCAACGAAGGCACGCTGCACTGCTTTCCTCGCGGGCTGAAGTACGAAAACGGCTCGCTGGTCAACGTCGAAGTCTCGGCCGTGGTCTTCGACGGCGAGCGTCTGATTCTGGCCAGCGACAAGCCGATCCCCGGCGACGAGCGTTCCGCGGCGTTCGCTTTCGAGTTGATCGATGGCTTGCCGGATCCGGACAGTATCCAGTACCTGACCGCGGATGCCATCCGGCACGCGGTCAAGTACGAGGATTTCGCCCTGACCGTCGATGGTCGCTATATCCTGGCGACGACCGGCTTCGACCGCATCGACGACGAGAGTCACGCGCTCAATGCCTACAACCATCTGCTGGTCTGGCCGGTGGGCGAGCCGGATCGCGTCCAGGTCGTGGACCCGGATCCGCGCGACGGCGTCGGGGGCTCGCTGGAGTTGCGGCGCAAGCTCGATGAAGCGATCGGCCTGCCGTATTACAAGATCGAAGGGCTGGCGGCGGTCCCGGCGCTGACCGACCTTGGCGAAAAGTGCGATGGTCTGCTGCTGTTCGGCGTGCGCGAACAGGGTCAGGCCTACGACGATTTCGAGTACGTGGCACGCTTGGTGGGCGTTCACTACCGCATGACGGCCGACGGCAACCTCGAGTTCGTCGACAAGCTTTGCGAGCGCTATCGCTTCGAGCCCTCGGAGTACGCTGGCGTTCGTCATGTCTGCGGGCTTTCGAGTCTCGAGTACGACCCCTACAACGATCGCCTCTACCTGATGGCGAGTTTCGAGATCGAGGACGAGGCGGGTGAGCAGACCGGTGGCTATCTGTGGTCGATGCCGCTGGCCGATCTGACTCGCGGCGTCAGCCCGTCGATCGTCGAGGACGCCCATGGCGAGGTGCTGGAGTTCGAGCACAAGGCGGAGGGGCTGGCGGTGCTCGATACCGAGCGGCTGTTCGTGGCTTACGACAACGACCGCGACATGACCCTGGGGCGGATCGACGAGCGTGACGCACGGGAAGCGTGCGAGGCGCCCTATACCGTGCTGCGGATCATCGAGTGACGCCGAAGGCGCCGACGGTCTGACGCCTGACCGACCAGGTCAGGCGCCGGGCTCGCGACTCGGACGAGCGTCGTGCCGTGTCCGAGGCTCGCTGAGCTCGCTTTTCCAGCGCTTCACGGCGACCTGCTCTTTGAGCAGTTCCAGCATGTCGATCAGTACCTGCTGGGTGACCTTGTCGGTCCTGTCGTCGACCTGGAGCCAGGCATCGACGCCGCTGCCGACCAGATCGGTCATCAGCGAGTGGAAGTGGGGCGAACGCAGGCCGTCGACGGCCTCGTGGACCACGCGGCTGGCGATGTCGCTCAGGCTGCGCTCGATACCCTCGGCGACGGCGTCGCCCATGGGTAGGCTGCGCAGGCGACGCAGCTCGTCGTTCTCCGCCATCGTTCTGCTCACCAGCGCGGCGACGTAGCGGTGAACCTGCTGATGATTCTCCGCATAGCCCTTGTCGATCGTTCGCTCCAGGCGTGCGGCGATCTCGTCGACCAGCGCAGCCTTGCGCGGCTGGATCACCTCGGTCGAAATACGCTGGGTCAGGTGTTCGCTGTTGCGGATCTCGTCCTGTATGTCACCGAGCAGGTTGATGGCGACGCGATCGGAAATCTCCTCCATCAGCACCCCGTAGTAGGTACGGTAGAAGCGATAGAGGCGCCAGCGGGTGATGTCGATCACGCCCAGGCGCTGCAGACGTATCAACAGCGAGATGATACGCAGCACGCGCAGCAGCCGGAAGCCGGCCAGCGGAATGCAGCCGAGCACGTCATACCAGTGCACGAACGGATAGAAGAACCACCGGGCATAGCGCCGTTGGGCGATGGCGATCGCCCAGCCCAGCAGCACGTCGAGCATGAAGATGGCGACGAAACAGAGGTCGATCTCGAAGAAATTGGCCCGGATGGTCGACGCGTAGGCGTCGTGCAGACCCGGCGCCACGGCAGCGAAGGCGGCATTGAGCGGCGGAATCAGGAACAGGCTGTCGAACAGCAGCAACGCCAAGTTGATCGCCACCAGGATGACGACGGCGAAATCCCAGATCATCAGCATCCGCTCGCTGAGGAGGCTGAGCCGCCGTGTGGCGCGGGGTTGGCGGGAGCGGGTCTCAGGCATCGAACGTCCTTGTTCGCAGGGGCTGTGGTCGAGGTGCATTGATGGCACGATTGAAGCGCCATTCAGGCGTCGTCAGGCAGGGACGGCGCCGGTCTAGCCGTCGAGCTGGCCGCTCGGGTACGCCTTGAGGTGTTCGGCCATGGCGTTACGTTCTTCTTCCGCTTCCTGCTTGCGCAGTTTCTTGCGTAACGCGGCCTTCTCGAAGCGTAGCTTCTGCAGCGGTGTCTTCAATTCCAGCGCCGGCACGGGGACCGGTTTGCCGCTGCTGTCGACGGCGACCATGGTCAGGTAGCAGCTGTTGGTGTGTCGGATCACCCGCTCCTGGATCGATTCCGCCAGCACCTTGATGCCGACTTCCATCGACGAGCGGCCGACATGATTGATCATCGCCAGGAAGGTGACCAGCTCGCCGACGTGGATCGGCTGCTTGAACAGCACCTGGTCGACGGAAAGCGTCACCACGTAGCTGCCGGCATAGCGGCTGGCACAGGCGTAGGCGACTTCATCGAGTTTCTTGAGAATCGCCCCGCCATGCACCTTGCCACTGAAGTTGGCCATGTCGGGGGTCATGAGTACGGTCATCGACAGCTCGTGCTGACGAGGCAGGTCATCGGGCGTCACGGTATCCTCGGAATCCAGTGCAGACAAATCCAGTACAGGAATGATTGTGCGCCAGATGTAACACGTTTCACCGCGACTGCCCATCAATCGGCTCGATAGTCGAACCGCCGACCGGGTTCATGCAGGCCGCTTTCGGCGGAACCTAGAGCAGGGTCAACCCAAGGCCGATCACCACCCCCGTGACCACCAGCTGGATCAGACAGAATCCCATGATGTCCTTGGCATTGAGCCCGGCGATGGCCAGCACCGGCAGCGCCCAGAACGGCTGCAGCAGATTGGTCCACGCATCGCCCCAGGCGACGCCCATCGCCACGCGCGAGACATCGGCGCCCAGCGCTTCGGCGGCAGGCAGCATGACCGGCGCCTGCACCGCCCACTGGCCGCCGCCGGAAGGGACGAACAGGTTGACGATGCCGGCGCTGATGAAAGACCAGAACGGCAGAGTATCGGCATTGGCGATGGCAACGAACAGCTCGGAGAGCGACTGTGCCAGGCCGGACTGCATCATGATCCCCATGATGCCGGCATAGAACGGGAACTGGATCACGATGCCGGCGCCGCCCTTGATCGCCTCGTTGAGACTCGCGAGCAGGCTGCGCGGCGTGCGGTGGAGCACGATGGCGAGTGACAGGAACAGGAAGTTGACGCTGTTGAGGTTGAGCCCGCCGCCAGCGAAGAAGAAGTAGTGAACCAGATAGAGCAGGCCCGGAACGCCGACCAGCATCGACAGCAGGGTGCTGTTTTCCAGCCGGTCCGCCGGGCGCTCGATGGCGTTGCGGTCGGGGCTTTCCGGCTCTGCGAGCTGCTCGCGGCTGACGAAGACGCTCTCGTCCTCCGACGGCATCATCCAGCGATTGATCAGCGGCATGATCACGAACAACGCGACGACGATGATCAGGTTGTAGCCGGCGAAGATGGTCTGCGAGGTGGGAATGATCCCGATCTGGTCCTCGCTGAAATGTCCCGGCGTGGCGATGGTGAGCGGGATCGAGCCGGCCAGGCCGCCATGCCAGACGACGAAGCCGGAATAGGCGCTGGCGATCAGCAGGCGGTAGTCGACCCGGATCTGTCGCGCCAGCGCCTTGGCGAACAGCGCGCCGATCACCAGGCCGAAGCCCCAGTTGATCCAACTGGCGGCGAGAGAAACCAGAGTCACCAGGATGATCGCGCTGGCAGGCGTCCGGGCGGTAGCGGCGAGCCTGTCCAGCAGGCGCTTGATCGGCGGTGAGTTGGCGAGCATGAAGCCGGTGACCAGCACCAGCAGCATCTGCATCGAGAACGACAGCAGCCCCCAGAAGCCGTCGCCCCAGTACTGCATCACCGCCAGTGGCGAGCGCTGCTCGAACAGCATCGCCGCCAGCGCCGCGACGATCGTCAGCAGCAACACGAAGATGTAGGGGTCGGGCAGGTAGCGCTCGACCAGCTTGACCGCCGGGCGTGAGAGACGCTGCAACATGATGGGGTCACTCGTTGGAGAAAAGGTAGCGCGAGCCTAACGCATCCTTCGATCCGTCATCAGTCAACCTTGGTCTAGCGTCTTGATTCCGGGGCGATTTCAGCGCCGTAGGACCAGCGAGTCCGGCGGTAGCGGAGATAGCAGGCACCCAGCGAGGCCGAGCGTACCAGGGTGAACAACAGAAACGAGAACCACAGGCCGTGGTTGCCGTAGCCTTGTGTCAGCCACCACACCGGCAGGTAGAAGGCGATCGCCAGCCAGATGGTGTCGCGCATGGCGCGGCTTTCGGTGGCGCCGATGAAGACGCCGTCGAGTAGGTAGCTCCACACCGCCAGTGCCGGCATGGCGATCATCCAGGGCAGATAGTCGGCGGCCGTGGCGCGCACTGCCGGCAGATCGGTCAGCAGCGATATCAGGCCATCGCCGGCAATCGCGAACAGCAGCATCGATGCCCCCGCCACCAGCAGCGACAGCTTGCCGGCGGCCCGCACGGCGTCGCCGAAGTCGTCCCAGTCCCGCCGGCCCACGGAACGCCCGGTCAACGCTTCGGCCGCGTTGGCGAAACCGTCCAGCGCGAAGGAGGTGAGCATGATGAACTGCAGCAGCACGGCGTTGGCGGCGAGCACGGTGTCGCCGAAATCGGCACCCTGAGCGGTGAAGAACGCCTGGGCGAACAGCAGTCCCAGCGTGCGCACGAACAGATGCTGATTGACGCGGATCAACGCCGAGTAGTGCTGCCACACCCATAGCGCGTGACGCGACAGCGATCCGCCCAACTGGCGGCAGTGGACGGCGACCCGCCACAGGCCGAAGGCCAGCGCGCTGTAGTCGGCAATCAACGAGGCCCAGGCCACGCCGTCGCTGGCCAGCCCGAAGCCGACCACGAACAGCAGGTCGAGCACGATGTTGACGCCGTTGGTGAGCAGCAGGATCGCCAGGGTGATACGAGTCTTCTGCTGGCCGATGAACCAGCCAAGGATGGCGTAGTTGGCCAGCACCGCCGGTGCCGAGAAGATCCGGATATGGGCGTAGCTGGCGGCCAGCGACATCGCCGCTTCGCTGCCGTCGAGCAGCCACAGGCCGAAATTGATCAGCGGTTTCGACAGTACGATCAAGGCCAGCCCGATCGCGACCGCCATCACCAGCGACTGGGCCAGCAGTAGCCTTACGCCGCTGTCGTCCTCGCGCCCGACGGCCTGAGAGGTCAGGCCGGTGGTGCCCATGCGCAGAAAGCCGAAACCCCAGTAGAGAAAGCTGAACAGCGTCGCGCCCAGCGTCACCGCGGCGAGATAGCGTGAATCCGGCAGATGGCCGACCACAGCCGTATCCACCAGGCCGAGCAGCGGTACGGTGATGTTGGAGAGGATGATCGGCCACGCCAGTTTCCAAATATGGCGGGTGGTATAACGTCTGGCGTCGTGATCCGGCTTGCTCGGGGAAGTGTCGGTGCGGCCCACTGGGTGTCTCGTCTCCGTTGGTCGTGTTCGGGCCTTGGCCTTCAGCGGCACGGTGCCGTCGAGCCGGGTGACACAAACGAAAGCGCCGCCGGAAGCGGCGGCGATTCGGTGTCGTGGCAGGCGCGCGGCTGTCAGGCCGCGGTGATGATCCGGTATTTCTCCATCAGTTCGTCCTTGCTCTCTTCACGCTCGGGGTCGAGCGGAATGCAGTCCACCGGACAGACCTGCTGGCACTGGGGCTCGTCGAAGTGACCGACACACTCGGTGCAGCGGTTCGGATCGATGACGTAGATCTCCTCGCCGGGCGAGATCGCATCGTTGGGGCATTCCGGCTCGCAGACATCGCAGTTGATGCATTCATCGGTAATCATCAGGGCCATATCAACGTCCTCGCGACGGGTGACCGCCGTCTGCCGCGAATCGCCGCTGCAGGGCTTCGGCCACGCACGGCGATACATGTTGGGAAACGTCCCCGCCGAGGCGCGCGATCTCGCGCACGAGGGTCGAGGAAATATAGGAGTTCTTGATCTCGGGCGTCAGAAACAGTGTCTCGACGTCCGGCGCCTGAGCGCGGTTCATGTTGGCCAGCTGCATTTCGTATTCGAAATCCGATACCGCCCGCAGCCCGCGCAGGATGATGCGTGCCTGCTGCTGTGCCAGCAGTTCGGTGAGCAGACCATTGAAGCCGATCACCTCGACGTTGGGCCATTCGGCGACCACTTCCCGCGCCAGCGCCTCGCGCTCCTCGAGCGAGAGCGTCGGCTGCTTGCGCGGGCTCTCCGCGACCGCGATCACGACCTTGTCGAAGATCCGCGCAGCCCGATGGATCAGATCGCGATGACCGTTGGTGATCGGATCGAACGTGCCGGGATAGACGACGGTATTCTGCATTCAGAAGGCTCCGCGATGGCCGGGAACGGGGCCGGCGGACGGTGCGAGGCTCGCACGCGCTGCCGTACCCGGACCCGAGACGTTCAAACTCAATCCAGTGTACCGAAAGGATTGTCGACCTTCAGTGACACCGGGTTGGCATAGCCGGGGATGCGGATCGAGTCGCGACCGACTTCCAGCTCCGGCCCTTCCAGCACGCCCTCGCCGAAGCGATAGATGACATCGAATCGCCCGGCATCGGCGGTGGCTTCGTGCTGCGCGGCGGCGGCGAGGGTCTGCTCGCGACGATGCCGCCAGTCGTCGAGCGCGCGCTGGCCGTGGCGCTGGGCCAGCAGGCGTTCGGTGACCTGCGGCGACAGCAAAAGGCCGGTGGCGTTGTTGCCGCCGAAGCCCTTGGCGTTGATGAAGCTGCAGTCGGTCTCGAGCTCGATCGGCGCCTGGAAGAAGCGCAGCCGCTCGGCGTGGACATCGTCGGCGACCGCGTCGAGCGTCGGGATGCCCGGCACCCAGCCGTGGGCGAAGGTGCCCAAGGCACTGGCGATCTGATCCCCGGCGGCGCTGCCCTGGGAGTGGCCGATGAACGCCTTGATCGCGGCGACCGGCCAGTTCTCGATGCCGTTGGCACGCGCCACCTGATCGAAGATATGCGACTCGGTGGTGCGGTTCTTCGGCGTGCTGGTGCCGTGGGCATGCAGATAGCTGCGCTGGCGCACGCTCCGTTCGCCGAGGATCGAGGTAGCCAGCGAGACGGATTTGCCCAGGGTGAGATAGTTGCCGATGCCGGGCGCCGAGATCGAGCGCTTCCAGCCATCCGCGTTGACGTTCACCTCGGGCACGGAACCCAGGATCTGGGCGCCGGTCTCGAGTACCAGCGAGTCGTCCATCAGCAGCACGAACTGCGAGGCTTCGGCGATGGTGAAGCCGCAGTTGCGGGCGAACGGACGGCAGGCGCGCTGGTAGTCCTCGTCGGTCAGCAGCTCGAGGGCGTCGAGCGCCATCAGGCTCTGGTCATCGGCCAGCGCACTCATGGCGCGGAATCCTTCGATGATTTCCGGCGTCACCGGCGCATCGCTGGTGCCGACCATGACGATGCGGCGGCGGCCGTGACGGATATCGTCGATACCCAGGCGCAGGTTGTAGAGGAACGTGGCACAGGCGCCTTGAACCGCGCCGGTTCCCCCGACGCTCCCCAGCACGTAGGCGTTGAGGAAGTCCGCCGGCATCTGGCCGTAGCCCAGTGGCATCTGCTTGGAGGTGGTGCGGCTGCCGGTGACGAAGCTCTTGAGCATGCCGCCCCAGCCGGCGTCGTCCAGCTGGCCGATCGAGTTGCCGGCATAGACGGCGATGGCGTCCGGGTCCACCCGGTCGCGCAGCGACTCCCAGTCGAGCCCGCTCTGGCCGAGGCAGTCGCTGACACCGAAGATCGCCATCGACAGCCCGCGCGGATGATGCACGCTGCGATAGAAGCTGTCGGGCGCGAAGCCTTCCGGCAGGCGGCCGGCAGCGCGCACCAGCGCCTGGCGCCGTTCGGGCAGCAGCGCATCCAGCGTCCCGGCGGGAACGCTGACCTCGACCGTCTGCTTGTCGAGCTCGCGCACTTGCCAGCCCGCGGGCAGCGGCTGCGGCAACTGGCGTCGCGACGCGGTGAAGCGCAAGGGGCTATCGAGCGTCATCCGCACTTCACGGTTGCCGGGAATGCCGGCCTCCCCGAAGGCGTCATCCTCGATGCGACGGATCAGCGTGTGCTTGAGAATGTACTCGCGATAGCGGTTGACGACCGCCTGTTCGCTCAGAATCTCGCCGTCGGCGCTTTGCCACTGGCCGTCCTCCCGGGAGGTGACCAGTTGCATCAGGGTTGCCAGTGCGACAAGCGTACGAGTCTGTTCGGCCGTTGGCAGAACGTCGAGAATCGTGCGGCGGTAGGCCTGGTGCCCGGACGTTCTACCCGCGGCGTTGACGCCGCCCATACCGACGATTACCGGTAAATGTGACAAGCCACGTCCCTCGTGAACATTGGGGGCAATCGGTGAACGATGACATGGGGATGACGAAACTGCGATGAAAGGGCATCCCCGGCAAAGGCTTGCGCTGTCGACCTCGAATCGGCGAAGGGTAGCCCCGAGCCGGTGGAGGAGAGCCCTGAGTCGGTGAAAAATGGCCCCGGAACGAGCGGGGGACAGTCATCGCGCATGCCATCGAAGGCCGTATTGCCAGGATTGGCTGAATGTGGGCTGGGATGATACACCTGCGCGCGCGCGCCGTCATGCCGCGTGGGTGGCTCGTCCACGAACGCGTCGCGGGAGCCGGCGCCACGGCGGCAGGAATGCCGACGTCGTGGCTGCTAGAATGCGCGCTCTGTCGTCAGCCTTAAACGGTACTCTCCTTTCAACGGGACACAACCTTTAACGGGCCTCATCCTTCAACGGTAATTGCCATGCAAGCGTCTTCGCGCGCCATCACTTCCAGTCAGCAGGGGCCGCACCAGGATCTGGTGCGCCGCGTTCAGCGTGCCCGGGACAGCGCCTGGCAACGTCCGCCCGCCGAGCACACGCGGATCGCCTTCGAGGGGGCGGCACAGTGGCTGGCGGATCAACATCGGCCGCTGATTCTCGATGCCGGTTGCGGCGTAGGCCTCTCCACGCGCCGGCTGGCGGAGCGCCATCCCGACCACGCCGTGCTGGGGGTGGATCGCAGCGAGCAGCGGCTGTCACGCGATCATGGCGCCCTGCCGGACAACGCGCTGCTGGTGCGCGCCGATCTGGTCGATTTCTGGCGCCTGGCGGTGGCAGCCGAGTGGCGGCCGGCGCGGCACTTCCTGCTCTATCCCAATCCTTACCCCAAGAGCACGCAGCTCAAGAAGCGCTGGCAGGGGCATCCGGTCTTTCCGGCGATACTCGCCCTTGGGGGCATGCTCGAGTTGCGCTCCAACTGGGCGATCTACGTTCAGGAGTTCGCGCTGGGCGTGAAGACGCTCCGTGGTCTCGAAGGCGAGATCGACTCCTACGCACCGGGTGGAGCGTTGATGACGCCGTTCGAACAGACTTTCCTGACGCCGTTCGAACAAAAATACGTCGAGAGCGGCCAGACGCTATGGCGCTACCGAGTCGATCTGTCGACGACGGGGTTCGACGCAACTGCCTCGGCTGAATCGGACTCAACCGAATCGACTTTCACCGAGTCGCCCTCAACCGAGTCTCCCTCAACCGAATAGGAATCAAGCCCGATGAGCTATCTGCTGCTAGCGCTGGCGATCGTCGCCGAAGTCGTGGCGACCAGTTCGCTGAAAGCTTCCGCCGGCTTTTCACGGCTGCTGCCGAGCGTGATCGTGGTGGTCGGCTACGGCTTTTCGTTCTATGCGCTGTCGCTGGTGCTCAAGTCATTGCCGGTCGGTATTACCTACGCGATCTGGGCGGGGCTCGGCATCGTGCTGGTGACGGTGATCGGCATCGTGTTCTACGGCGAAAAGCCGGACCTGCCCGCTTATCTTGGCATGGGGCTGATCATTGCCGGCGTCGCCATCATCCAGGTGTTCTCGCGTCTATCGTCGCACTGAGGCTCTCGTCACTCTGGCGTCTTTCCTGCCACTGGCGCTTTTATCACGATCGCGTCTTTCGCCACTGGAACATGACATGGGGCATCGCATTCTCAGTGAGTTAATTGGTACGCTCTGGATGAGATTGGCCCTCATTTTTCTTTGGAGCGAGCATCTCATTATGCGGCGATGGCTAGGTCGAAGTTCTCTGTTTCTCGGTGTGTTATCCCTTTCCGTCTTCACCATCGCCGCGCAGGCGGCCGGGTTCGAGCATGTCGCCCGACTTGCGGATAAAGGTTTCGTGGTCAGCGCCCAGGCGCGCCTGCTCGATAGCGGCGAGGTTCTCGGCGCCATCAATCCGGCGCAGTCATTGTCACCGGCTTCGGTCACCAAGCTTTACACCGCGGCCGCTTCGCTGGATCGCTGGGGGCCGCAGCATCGCTTCACCACGCGTTTCGTCTCCACCGGCACGCTCGATGGCAACGGCGTACTGCACGGCGATCTGGTGCTGGAAGGCGGCGGAGACCCGGCGCTGACCTCCGAAGAACTCTGGCGCTTGATACAGAAATTGCGGGAGCTCGGCGTCTCCAGCGTCGATGGCCAACTGGTGGTCAGCCAGTGGCGCTTCGGCCCGGTGACCTGCATTACCACCGATCGCTGCGAGACGCAGACGGAAGGCACCAATGCCTACGCGGCGCTGCTCTCTTCTGCCGCGATCAACTACGGCAGCTGGTGCGCCACGGTGATGCCGGGGATCGTCGGGCAGCCGGCGCGGGTCACCAGCTGCGATACGGTGGCGCCGACCATTCGCATCGAGAACGACGTCGCCACCGTTGCCGCTGGCGGCTCGGCCAAGCTCTACGCCAGGCGGATCACCGACAGCCAGGGCGATACGCTGCGGGTCAGCGGGCAGATACCGGCCGGCAGCTATCCGCGCCCGGTCTACAAGGCCAGCTCCGATCCTGCCGACCAGACCGGCCAGACGCTGCTGTCGCTGCTGCGCCAGTCCGGCATTACGGTCAGCGGCGGCTACGCCGTCAGTCGCCAGGCGCCGCCGTCCACCGCGCAGCCGCTGGCCGCCGTCGAGGGCAAGCCGCTGCAGGAGCTGCTGCTGCGCACGCTCAATTATTCGAACAATTTCATGGCCGACACGCTGGCGCTGGACCTGACCTCCGGCACGCAGCAGAACCTGTCGGATGCCGGCCGCGAGCTGGAGCGTTTCGCCGCTGGCCTGCCGGGGCACAGCGCGGTGACCCTGCGTAGCGGCAGCGGTCTGACGCCGGAAAATCGCGTCTCGGCGCAGAGCGTCAACGCGCTGCTCGGCGCGATGTATGGACGCGCATCGCTGTTCCCCACCTTCGTGGCCGGCATGCAGGTCCCCACCAACGGGCCGATGCACTTCATCCGTCGCGGCAGCCAGACGTTTCAGGATCACGTGATGATCAAGACGGGCACGCTCAACGAGCCGGTGACGGTACGTGCCATTGCCGGCTATTTTCGTACCGAGAGCGGACGCTGGGGCAGCTTCGCGGTGCTGGTCAACGGCACCGGGTCGACGCCTTATCTTTCCTGGCGGGAGACGCTGCCGATGGTCTCTGACGACCTGACCGCGATGATCGAACGCCACTAGCCTGCAACCCGACGCGGCGACCGGCCTGTTTCCGGTCGCCCCGGCATGATCGAAACGCGCTTTCCGTGCGTTCTTTTGAAGAGGACCTCATCGTGCTATCACGCCTTAAACACTTGATCGCCGTCTCGGTGGCTGTCGTTGCCGTCATGGCCGTTTCCGGCTGTGTCACGAATCCTGACGTCACCACGCAAACCGCCAGCGAGGACCTGGTCGGCACCTACTGGAAGTTGATGCTGCTCGGCGGCAAGCCGGTGACCGTGGCGGACAACCAGCGTGAAGCGCACCTGGTTCTCGGTGAAGACGGGCGCGTTTCCGGTTCGACCGGCTGCAACCGGCTGATGGGCAGCTATCGGCTTGAAGGGGACACGCTGACCTTCTCCCGGCTCGCTTCGACCCGGATGGCATGCCCGGGTGACATGGCGACACTCGAACAGGCGTGGCTGGCGGCGCTCTCCGAGACGGCGCACTATGCGCTCGTGGGCCAGTCACTGGTGCTGCAGGACGCTGACGATCGAGCGCTGGCCGAGCTCAAGGCCAACGCGCTGTATTAGACTGCGCGCCTGGACTATGCGCCAGGCTCTCGGCCTGACGACTTCCGAGCTGACGATACCTGACCTGATCATGAGAACCGAACCTTGACCCTGATCGACTGCGAGTTCGGCCCGCACGGTGAAGCCGTGCTGGCGATTTTCAACGATGCCATTCTCAACACCACGGCACTCTACGAATACCAGCCACGCACCGCGGCGTTCGTCGAGAACTGGTTCCAGGCCAAGCGCGATGGCAATTTTCCGGTGATCGGCATGCTCGACGACGAGAGTGGGCGGCTGATGGGCTTTGCCAGCTATGGCCCGTTTCGCCCTCATGCCGCCTACCGCTACAGCGTCGAGCATTCCGTCTACGTGGATCGCCACTTTCGTCAACGCGGCGTGGCCCGGCAATTGATGACAACGCTGATCGAACGCGCCGAGGCGCAGCAGTACCACACCCTGATCGGCGGTATCGACGCGTCCAACACGCCGAGTATCGCGCTGCACGAACAGCTGGGCTTCGTCCACGCGGGGACCGTGCGCCAGGCGGCCTACAAGTTCGATCGCTGGCTCGACCTGGCGTTCTATCAACGGGTGTTGGCGACGCCGGCGAATCCTGTCTCGGGGTGATCAGGGATCGTCACCGGTCGGGGCCGATGGCGCATGCTCAGCCTCCTGGGTCTCGGCACCCTCGTTGATTGCATCGGTCGGTGTGCTGGGCAGGGCATCGGAGCCGATCGCCAGCTTGTCGGCGTCTGCCATGTAGACTTCCTGGCTGCTGCGCAGGAACAGGCAGAGCTCGCGGCCGGCCTCTCCGTTCATATGATCCTGTGAATAGTGCCCCTGGATCAGCAGTGCCGTCATGCCGGCTTCGTCATCGAACGGTACGGGGTCGCCGGCCGGCGCGGCATCCGGGAACTGACTGGCGTTCTGGCACTGCTCGACGACGGCGCGGTCGTGTTCTGCCCACGCCGCATCGCTGGAGGCGTGGGCGGAATCGGCCAGCGTGAGCAGGGCTGCGGCAAGAGAAACAGGAATGGGGTGCAAGTTAGAACGGCGCATTGGGAACATTCCTTGTTGCTGGTTGGTCGTTGCTGGTTGGTCGTTGCTGGTTGGTCGTTGCTGGTTGGTCGTTGCTGGTTGGTCGTTGCTGGTTAGTGGTTGCCGATTGATAGAGCGGCAATCATGGCTTTCAGGATGGCGGGCTCACGCTCGTGAATCTCGTGGCATTTTTCATGGGCTGTCGTGGCCCGTCATTGGAGTGTAGACCCCGCATGGCGATACCCGTTGCGTTGCTTTTTCTGGCCGTAGTGTTCTCGACCTCGGTGTTGTCCGGCGTGTTCGGCATGGCTGGCGGATTGATCCTGCTAGGCTTCTTGCTTGCCTGGCTGCCGGCGGCAACGGCGATCGCGGTACACGGGGTGATCCAGCTCACCGCCAACGCGTCGCGGGCCTGGCTGTCGCGCCGATTCATCGCCTGGCGCATCGTCGGCATGATCGCCTGTGGCGTCCTGATCTCGGCGGCCTTGCTGATGCTGGTGCGCTATTCGCCCAGCGAGACGGTGGTGCTGATCGTGCTGGGGCTGATGCCGGTCATGGTGTGGATTCCCAAGCGCTGGTTCCACTTCGATGTCTCACGGCCCGGGCATGCGGTCATGTGTGGCATCGTTTCCGGCGGCCTGACTATCGCCGTCGGGGTTTCCGGCCCGACCATCGACATCGGATTCATCCGCACCCAGCTCGACCGGCGCACCGTGGTGGCGACCAAGGCGACCATTCAGGTCATCGCCCACACCCTCAAGATTCTCTATTACTGGCAGGCGGCGGTGGCGATGGACAGCGGCGAGTGGGGCTGGGTGGCACTGGCGATTCCCTTTGCGTTCCTGGGAACGCGCACTGGCAATCTGATCCTGTCGCGGCTAACGGATGCCGGCTTCCGCTACTGGACGCGCTGGATCGTCACCGTGGTGGGCGCTTATTACCTGATTCGCGGTTTGATGGGGCTTCTGGCCTAGCAAGCTCACGGGCCGAGCTCCCACCCGTTCAGCCTTGGGATGGGCTGACGCCGAAATAGCGCTTGTACTCACGACTAAACTGCGACGTGCTGCGATAGCCGACATCGGCGGCGGCGCGCGCGACGTTGACGCGCTGCTGGCCGAGCAGCATTCGAGCCCGAAGCAGTCGCAGGCGCTTGAGATACTGCACCGGCGAGAGCTGAGTCACGCGCTTGAAGTGGTGGTGAAAGTGCGAGGCGCTCATGTTGGCGCGCTCGGCAAGCGCTTCCACCGTCAACGGCAGGGCGAAGTGGCGGTGGAGGTAGTTCAGCGATTCGGCGATGCGGGCGTAGTGCCCCTGCTGCTGCACCAGTTGACGAAGCGACTGGCCCTGCGGGCCGTTGAGCGCGGCGAACAGCACTTCCCGTACTCGGCCTGCGCCCAGCGCGCGGCTGGTGTGTTCATCCTGCAGGCACGACGCCAGGCGTTGTACCGCTTCCGCCATCGGTGCATCGAGGGCCACGGCCGCCATGGGCTCGGGAGAGCCGCGGTCGAGAGGGGGCGGCGCGGGCAGATGATGCACCAGTTCGCTCAGCATCAGCGGATCCACGCCGATGGAGAGGCCCAGTAACGGGGCATCCGGGCGGGCGATCGTCTCGCATTCGAACGGCAACGGCATCGCCTGTACCAGATAGTTGCCGGGGCCATAGTGAATCACCCGTTCCCCCAGGTAGCCGACCTTGTCTCCCTGCGCGATGATGAACAGCCCCGGCTCGTAGATCAGCGGCGTGCGCGAGTGACTGCATTCCGAGGCGATCAGTTTGACGCCATCGATGGCTGTGTCGGAGAAGCCGTCGGTGCTGGCCAGCGGCGCCAGCGTTCGGGCCAGCTGGGACGCCCAGGCGTCGCGGGCGTTCAAGGAGCCGAAAGCGGGATCCCGGGACGCACGATCCTGAAGAGAGGAGGCAGGGAGAAGATCGAGCATGGCGACCTCGCGCTGAGGAAGATGAACAAGGTCAGCGTATTGTGCATGAGCACGGCTCGATAGGGGTAATGGCCTTGCGAGATCCGGAGGATCGAGCAGATGTTGCGCAGGAAACGGCATGGCTGCCGAGGACGTTGTAGACCACACTGTGCCCACGATCCCGTCCATTCACCCATCGTTATGGGGAGTCAGAAACATGGCACAAGCTACTGCCACACCTGCCAAGGGTTATGCCGCGCATTCCGCCACCACGCCGTTGGCGCCCTGGAACTTCGAGCGGCGTGCGCCGCGTCCGGACGATGTCTCGATCGAGATCCTCTACTGCGGCGTCTGCCACAGCGATCTCCACTTCGCCCAAGACGACTGGGGCATGTCCTCCTATCCGGTCGTGCCGGGCCACGAGATCGTGGGCCGCGTTACCGCCGTGGGTGACGAAGTCAGCCAGTACCAGGTCGGCGATCTGGTCGGCGTCGGCTGCATGGTCGACTCGTGCCGCGAGTGCAAGGCGTGCAACGCCGGCCTCGAGAACTACTGCGCCGAAGGCTTCGTGATGACCTACGGCAGCCCCGACAAGCACGACGGCACGCTGACGCAGGGCGGCTATTCCGACAAGGTCGTGGTCAGCGAGCGCTTCGTGGTGCGCATGCCCGACGGCATCGATCTTAAATCCGCCGCGCCGATCCTGTGCGCCGGCATCACCACCTATTCGCCGCTGAAGCATTACGGTGTCAAGCCGGGCGACAAGGTAGGCGTCATCGGCATGGGCGGCCTCGGTCACATGGGGGTCAAGCTCGCCAAGGCGCTGGGTGCCGAGGTGACGCTGTTCACGCGCTCCGAGTCCAAGAAGGCCGAAGCGAAGAAGCAGGGCGCCGACCATGTCGTGATCTCCACCAGTGAAGACGAGATGCAGTCAGTCACCGAGACCTTCGACTTCATGCTCGACACGGTGCCGGTGCAGCACGACATCAACCCCTATCTCAACGCGCTGAAGCCGGACGGCACCCACATTCTGGTCGGGCTGCTCGAGCCGCTCGATCCGGCAATTTCCGGTGCCAATCTGATATTCCGTCGCCGCGTGCTAGCCGGCTCGCTGATCGGCGGCATGCCGGAAACCCAGGAAGTGCTGGATTTCTGCGCCGAGAATGGCATTACCTGCGACGTCGAGATGATCAACATCGATCAGATCAACGAAGCCTGGGAGCGGATGCAGAAGGGCGACGTGAAATACCGTTTCGTGATCGATATGGCGTCGATCAAAGAGAGCTAAGAGCTAAGAGCTAAGAGCTAAGAGCTAAGAGCTAAGAGCTAAGAGCTAAGAGCTAAGAGCTAAGAGCTAAGAGCTAAGAGCTAAGAGCTAAGAAAACCGCCAGTGATAATGTCACTGGCGGTTTTCGTTACAGGAGCAACATCCTGATTGCGCGGCTCGCGGCTCGCGGCTCGCGGCTCGCGGCTCGCGGCTCGCGGCTCGCGGCTCGCGGCTCGCGGCTCGCGGCTCGCGGCTCGCGGCTCGCGGCTCAGGACTGAACCCTGACCAGTCCTTCCTGTGCGGTGGAGGCGATCAAATGGCCATCGCGATCGTAGAAGCTGCCGCGGGCGAAACCGCGGGCGCCGCCCGCCCACGGGCTCTCCATCACGTACAGCAGCCACTCGTCGATCTTCGGGTCCTGATGGATCCACAAGGCGTGGTCCAGGCTGGCGATGCGCAGCCGCGGGTCGCCGAATTCCACATCATGCGCCAGCAGCGAGGTCAGCAGCAGGTTGAAGTCAGAGCTGTAGGCGAGCAGGTAACGGTGCAGGGCAGGATCCGACGGCATCGTGCTGCCGCCCATGCGGAACCAGATCATCCGCGAGGGCGGGCAGTCGTGGCATTCTTCCACCGTGATGAACTCGACGGGATGACCGCGAAAGCGCTGATGGACCGCCTTGCCCTCCGCCAGCAACGCTTCCGGCGACGGCACGTCGGGCGCGGTAGGCTGGTGGTGCAGGCCGTGTTCACGCCCCTGGAAGGAAGCGCTGCAGAAGAATATCGGCTTGCCTTTCTGAATCGCCGTGACCCGACGCGTGGTGAAACTGCCGCCATCGCGAACGCGATCGACGGAATAGACGACTGGCAACTGGGCATCGCCGGGGCGCAGGAAATAGCCGTGCAGCGAGTGCAAAAAGCGGTCTTCGGGGACCGTGCGGGTAGCGGCGGCGGCGGATTGTCCGAGGGCCTGACCTCCGAAAAGTTGCGGCAGTCCCAGATCCTGGCTCTGGCCGCGGAACAGGTTCTCCTCCAGCGCTTCCAGGCCAAGAAGCTGGATAAGGTCGTTCAGCGCTTGTGTCATTCGGGTATCCTTGATGGCGCGTCGATGAAGGCTTTTCGAACCAGATTCGTCACGAGTATATCCTGCTCGCCGACGACTCGCCGCGACGCCGGATGGGCAATACGGGACGGTCATGATACGTAGCGACGAATTCTACATGCACCGTGCGCTGGAGCAGGCGCAACGGGCGTTCGACAGTGGCGAGGTGCCGGTTGGCGCCGTGGTGGTCGATGCGGCGGGCACGGTGATCGGGGCCGGCTACAACTGCCCGGTCGAGGGAAAGGACCCGACCGCTCATGCCGAAGTGCAGGCATTGCGCGCGGCGGCGATGGCATTGGGCAACTATCGGCTGGACGAGTGCTCGCTCTATGTCACACTCGAGCCCTGCCTGATGTGCACGGGCGCGATCATCCATGCCCGTATTCGTCGGGTCGTCTACGCCACCGCCGAACCCAAGGGCGGCATGGTCGAATCCCGCGCCAATCTCTTCGCACAGCCCTGGTTCAATCACCGCGTCGAGATCGACGGAGGCGTGCTTGCCGCCCCGGCGAAGCGGTTGCTCCAGCAGTTCTTTCGGGAACGTCGCCAGCATGATGCGTCACCGGGGACCTCTTCGAACTGACCGAGCCGGCGCGAAGGGGGAGCTTCTGTCCGACCCTACGCTGTGTCTGAAAAATGTCTGCGTTTTCAGACAGAGCTTAAAGCGTCGATTCGGACGGCTCGGCAAGCACGACGCGATTGCGGCCCTCCTGCTTTGCGCGGTACAGCGAATCGTCGGCGGTCTGGAAAATCCGGTTGCGCTGCAACGGGAGCGAGTCGGTGACGCTGACCCCGATGCTCAGCGTCACCGGCTCGTCGTTAGGTAGCACGAGGCCACTCTGGGCGACCGTTCGGCGTATCGATTCGGCGATCTTCCCGGCCATATGGCGGTCGCAATTCGGCAGACAGGCGACGAACTCCTCGCCGCCGTAGCGGGCGAACATTCCGCCCGCGCGCTCCACCGGCAGGCGGCAGCGCTCGGCGATCGTCTTGAGGTAACGATCCCCCTCCAGATGCCCGAAATGGTCGTTGACGCTCTTGAAGTGATCGAGATCGCAGATCAATACCGCCAGTGGCAAGGGATGCTCGCAGGCATCCATCCAATGCATCAACTCGCGCCGATTGGGCAGTTGGGTCAACTCGTCGTGACTGGCGATCCATTCGATTTCCTGCTGAAGCCGTTCTCGCTCCTTGATCTCTTCGCGTAGCGAGGCGTTGGCCTGATTGGCCAGACGATGCTGGTGCGCCAGACGCCGATAGATGTAGAGCACCATATGCAACAGATAGGCGAGCAGAATGCCGAAGATCAGGGTGATTTCCGGTAGCCTGCTCCGCATCGCCTGTAACCAGGACAAGGAAGGTCTCACGCTGAGGATGAGCCGGTCGGTGCCCATCTCGACCATCTGTTGATAGCGCCAGTCGGCCAGGTCGCCGAGCGGGCCATAATGGAAATAGAGCTGGCCGTTGCCGCTGAGCGTGATGGCTTGATTCCTGTTGCTGGTTTGCGCGAGCAACGAGTTGAGCAGAGTGTCGACGCTGACCGACATGCTGACCGCGCCCAGCAGCGTGCCATCGACCAGGTTGCGCACCGGCAGATAATTGATGATGCCGCGCCCGCCCTGAAGGAAGTCGACGATGCCGGTCTGCCCCTCGATGCCGTAGATCAGCGATCGGTCCAGTGCTTTCCTGGCCAACGTGTACGACTTGTAGAGATTGAGGTCGAGATTGGATTGATTGCCGCGCAGCGGATAGACGCGGATGACGGTGCCATCGAGGTCGATGAAGGCAATGTTACGGAAGTAGCCGAAATCGTCGTGATAGCGTTTGGCCTGCTGTTCCCATTCCGAGCGCGTGGGCACGTGTCCCAGCATGTTCCAGAAACTGGCGAAGCGTCGCATGGCCTTGACGTGATCGTCGGTTTCCGTGGCCAGCAGAGTCGCGATCCTGTTGCCCTCGCTGGCGGCGAGGGCGTAGAGGCGCAGGTCATCCGTCTGGCGCTGCTCCTGCCAGCTGACCATGGCCAGCAGCGCGATCAAGCCACCGACCAGGAGCGGTAGCAGAATTCGCCGCCAGTAGCGTCGTAGCGTCGGAAAGAGCGATAGCCCCTGAGCGGCCCACAACAGCCATAGCGCCACCAGCATCGGCAACGGGATACCGTTCAGGCTGGAGGCATGTTCCGGTGGTGGAGTCAGCCAGCGATAGCCGAGCCAGGCGCCGCACATGGCCACTAGCAGCAGCGTGATGGGGGAACCCAGGCCCAGTCGCGACAGCAGCAGCACATTGAGAATCAGCCCGAAGATCATGCACAGCGCGAGAATGGGTGGGCGGCTGTGGAAGAGCTCCCAATGGCCCGGCAGAAAATCGAGCCCGCGTTGCCAGAGATCGACGCTGACCCAGTGTTCCGCGATGAGGAAGCTGGCGATGATCGCCAGGGTCAGAATGCCGGTGGGAATCAGCAGCCAGCGACTGGTCCCGATTCGCTGACGAAGGGCAGCGAACTGACCCAGCCACAGCAGGCCAAGCAGCAGAAGGATCCAGTACTGGTCTGGCTCGCCGTCTGGCCAGAGACCCAGCAGCAAGGCCGGAAGTGCCAGATACAACGACAGACGGGACAACACCATCGACATAGACGTTAGGGTTCTCCACCGCGGCTGCCGACGACAGCCCAGCGACAACTCGGCGACAATTCGGTGACAGTCTGGCAGAACGACCGGTCACAGCAGGGGAGCGACGGTCTCGAGAGGTAGCGTATCCCCCTCGAGTGCGCGCTCCCCTAACAGGTTGAACTGCTGCTGGCTGCGATTGACGTACTTTAATATTTCGTAATAGCGGCGCACGTTACGCACGTAGATTACCGGTTCCCCGCCACGAGCGTAACCGTGGTGTACCCGAGAGTACCATTCCCGGTCCTGCAGCAACGGCAGCGCTTCGCGAACGTCGGCCCAGCGGTTGGGATCGCCCCCGCGCAGGCGGGCGATATCCTGGGCATCGAACAGGTGCCCGAGCCCGACGTTGTAGGCGGCCAGCGCCATCCAGGTGCGATCCGGCTCGGGGATGTCCTCGCTGAGGCGCTGCTTGACCTGAAGCAGGTATCGCGCGCCACCGTCGACGCTCTGGCGCGGGTCGAGGCGATTATCGATGCCGATCTCCTCGGCGGTGGGGCGCGTCAACATCATCAGGCCGCGAACGCCGGTCGGCGACTCGGCATCGGCTTCCCAGTGCGATTCCTGGAAACCCAGCGCCGCCAGCAGACGCCAGTCGAAACCGGTCTCGCGCGCGGCCTCCTTGAAGTAAGGCAGAAAACGCGGCAGACGAGTGCCGATGTGATGGATGAAAAGCCGGGCGCCGACATACTCGAGGTAGTCGTCATGGCCGAAATACCGTCCGATGAGCTCGTCCAGCCCGCCATTGCGCCGCTGCGCCTGGAGAAAGTCGTTGGCGGCATTGAGGAGATCGATCGGCTGGTTTGCCGCAAAGGCCCAGGCCAGGCTCAGGGGCTTGCCCAACGGAAAGCCACGCTCGACGTTGGGGAAGAACAGGCGGTTGAGCTGGAACTGGTGGGTATAGACGACAGCGGCATCGAGATCGTCGCGCTCGACCATCTCCATCAGATCGGCAATGGTCAGCCCGTCCGCTTCGCGCCAGCCGAGCCCCGGCAGGTTCTGCTGCTGCGTGTGCAGTGCCTCGGCGTTGCCGGAGTTGGCAATGACCCCGATACGCAGCCCCACGAGGTCGTCCAGGGTGCGCACCGGTGGCAGGCCACGGCGATAGACCACCAGCGGCTGCAGCGTCAAAATCGGTTTGCTGTAGCGAATGCCCGGTCGGCTCAGATCCAGAGACAATGCGGCGGCGCCCATGTCCGCCTTGCCGCTGCGCACGTCGTCGAGGACGTCGTCGATACGGGTATCGCTGTCGACCGCCAGACTGACGCCCAGCGACTGTGCGAAACGTCGCATCAGTTCGTATTCGAATCCGGTCGGCCCATGCCCCCCGTTATAGAAGGTAATGGGACCCTTGCGAGTCGCGACCTGCAGGAAATCGCGCTTTCGAATCGGATCGAGCCCGTCACTGTAGCGCAGTGCGAACTGAGCGGGGCAGAGAAGAGTCGCCAGCGTCAGCAGCACTGTCAGCGCGAGTCGCAGACGTGTCAGGAGCTTGGGCATGCAATGGGGTCGGTAACAGCGTGACGGGACACCATAGCCGGCCACCGTCTCGCTGTCATCCATTCGGTTTCCTGCCACGCACCCCGAAACGCGGGCATCAGGCGTCGATCATGGCGGTATCTTCCCCGCCGGATTCATGGCTTGCGACCGAGACCGGCGTGTTGACTTAGCGAGCGCCGCCGCTTTCCAGTATCATGTCGCCCTGATCCCGGCATCGCTGCCCGTCTCGAGCTCAGTATCTCGAAATGAGACAAACGCGATCCTCGACCGTCCTGGAGGCTTTCCACGCCATGCTCGAATTGCAAGGCGCTCCCGCGCTATCTGCATTCCGTCACGCCAAACTGCTCGCCGATCTTCGCGCTGTCGTTCCCGAAGTCGAGTCTCTCAGCGCGCATTACGTCCACTTCGTCGATCACCATGACGAGCTCGATGATCAGGCTCGCCAAGTGCTGGACCGGCTGCTGGACTACGGTGTTCAAAGCCTCGAAGGTTTCGAAAGCCGTGGCAGCGACGCCGACCAGCGTGCGTCCGCCGACGGCCATCTGTTTCTGGTCGTTCCCCGGATCGGCACGATCTCGCCCTGGTCCTCCAAGGCCACCGATATCGCCCACAATTGCGGGCTGGATCAGGTCGCGCGCATCGAGCGAGGCATCGCCTACCGCGTGACATTGAAGAGCGCACCGAGCGCCGAGGCCTACGAGGCCATGGTCGCGCACCTGCATGACCGCATGGTCGAGACTGTGCTGTTCGACTCGAGCGACGCGGCCAAGCTGTTCTCGCACCACCAGCCGACGCCGCTGTCGACGGTGGACGTGCTGGGCGGCGGTCGGCCGGCGCTGGCCAACGCCAACACCGAACTGGGGCTGGCACTCGCCGACGACGAGATCGACTACCTGGTCGAGGCCTTCGGCGAGCTCGGGCGCAACCCGACCGACGTCGAACTGATGATGTTCGCCCAGGCCAACTCCGAGCACTGCCGCCACAAGATCTTCAATGCCGACTGGGTGATCGACGGCGAACCCCAGACCCACTCGCTGTTCAAGATGATCAAGAACACCTTCGAGCAGTCCAGCGACAAGGTGCTCTCGGCCTACAGCGACAACGCGGCGATCATCGAAGGGCCGACGGCCGGGCGCTTCTTCCCCGCGCCGGACAGCCAGGTCTACGGTGCGACCCGAGAGCCGATCCATATCCTGATGAAGGTGGAAACCCACAACCACCCGACCGCGATCGCCCCGCATCCGGGCGCGGCCACCGGCGCCGGCGGCGAGATTCGCGACGAGGGCGCGACGGGGCGCGGCGGCAAGCCTAAGGCGGGGCTCACCGGCTTCACCGTCTCCAACCTGCGGATTCCCGAATTCGTGCAGCCGTGGGAAGCTTTCGACTACGGCAAGCCGGAGCGGATCCAGTCGGCGCTCGACATCATGCTCGAAGGGCCGATCGGTGGCGCGGCGTTCAACAACGAGTTCGGCCGGCCCAACCTCAACGGCTTCTTCCGCACCTTCGAGCTCGACGCGGTGGGCGCCGGCGGCATCGAGCGTCGCGGCTACCACAAGCCGGTGATGCTGGCGGGCGGCTACGGCAACGTCCGCGACGGCCACGTGCTCAAGGGCGACATTCCGGTCGGCGCCAAGCTGATCGTGATGGGCGGCCCGGCGATGCTGATCGGTCTCGGCGGCGGTGCGGCGTCGTCGATGGCGTCCGGTGCCTCCAGCGAAGATCTCGACTTCGCCTCGGTGCAGCGCGACAACCCCGAGATCGAGCGTCGCGCCCAGGAAGTGATCGATCGCTGCTGGGCGCTGGGTGACGCCAACCCCATCGCCTTCATCCACGATGTCGGCGCCGGCGGTCTCTCCAATGCTCTGCCGGAGCTGGTCAAGGACGGCGGCCGCGGCGGCCTGTTCGACCTGCGTGCGGTGCCCAACGCCGAACCGGGCATGAGCCCGCTGGAAATCTGGTGCAACGAGGCGCAGGAGCGTTACGTGCTGGCGGTCACGCCCGAGCAGCTCGACACCTTCGATGCGCTGTGTGTCCGCGAACGCTGCCCCTACGCCGTGGTCGGCGAAGCCACCGAAGCGCACCATCTGGCGGTGCGCGATGGCCATTTCGAAGCCGATCCCGTTGATCTGCCGATGAGCGTGCTGTTCGGCAAGCCGCCCAGGATGCAGCGCAGCTTCGAGCGGCACACGCTCAACCTGCCGGGGCTGGGGCTCGACAACCTCGACCTGCGTGAAGCGCTGGATCGCGTGCTGCGGCTGCCCACGGTGGCGTCGAAGAGCTTCCTGATCACCATCGGCGACCGCTCGATTACAGGCCAAGTGGCCCGCGACCAGATGGTCGGCCCCTGGCAGGTACCGGTGGCGGACTGCGCGGTGACTACCTCGAGCTACGACACCCACGCCGGCGAAGCGATGGCGATGGGCGAGCGCCCGCCGGTGGCGCTGATCGATCCTGCGGCCAGCGCGCGGCTGGCGGTGGCCGAGGCGATCACCAACCTGGCGGCGGCACCGATCGCGCAGCTTTCCGACATCAAGCTCTCCGCCAACTGGATGAGTGCGGCCGACCACGTCGGCGAGAATCAGGCGCTGTATGATGCCGTTCACGCCGTGGGCATGGAACTCTGCCCGGCACTGGGTATTGCCGTGCCGGTGGGCAAGGATTCGATGTCCATGCGCACTGCCTGGCAGACAGAAGAGGGTGACGAGAAGAGCATCACCGCACCGCTGACGCTGAACATCACCGGCTTCGCCCCGGTCAACGATGCGCTGCGCACACTCACGCCGCAGCTGCGTCTCGACCAGGACGAGAGCGATCTGATCCTGATCGACCTTGGCCGCGGCCAGAACCGTCTCGGCGGCTCGGCGTTGGCGCAGGTCTATGGTCAGGTCGGCAACGTCTGCCCGGATCTCGACGAGGCCGAGGATCTGGTGGCGTTCTTCAATGTCATCCAGGGGCTCAATGCCGACGGCAAGCTGCTCGCCTATCACGATCGCAGCGACGGCGGCCTGATCGTGACGCTGCTGGAGATGGCCTTCGCCGGCCGCGGCGGGCTCGAGATCAAGCTCGACTGGCTCACTGACGATGCCGTCGGCGCGATGGATGCGCTGTTCGCCGAAGAGCTCGGCGCAGTGATTCAGGTCAACCGTCAGGATACCGAATTCGTGCTGGCGCAGTTCGCCGCCGCCGGGCTCGAGACTTGCGGTGTCATCGCCCGGCCGCGTTACGACGATCAGGTCCGCGTGACGCTGTTCGAAGAGCCGCTGCTGGAAACCACCCGCGCCATGACCCAGCGCACCTGGTCCGAGACCAGCTACCGGATGCAGGCGCTGCGCGACAACCCCGAGGCCGCCAAGAGCGAGTTCGACGGCCTGCTCAACCTGCGCGATCCGGGGCTGTCGGCCAGTCCGACCTTCGACGTCGACGACGACATTGCCGCACCTTTCATCCAGACCGGCGTGCGCCCACGAGTGGCGATCCTGCGCGAGCAGGGCGTCAACGGTCACATGGAAATGGCGGCGGCCTTCGATCATGCCGGTTTCGAGGCGGTCGACGTGCACATGAGCGATATCCTCGCCGGGCGTGTCACCCTCGACGACATGAAAGGCCTGGTCGGCTGCGGCGGCTTCTCCTACGGCGACGTGCTCGGCGCCGGCGGCGGCTGGGCCAAGTCGGCACTGTTCAACGGCCGCGCGCGCGATCAGTTCGCCGCCTTCTTCGAACGCGAAGACACCTTCGGCCTCGGCGTCTGCAACGGCTGCCAGATGTTCTCGCAGTTGAAGGAGCTGATCCCCGGCGCCGAGCGCTGGCCGCGCTTCGTGCGCAATGACTCCGAACAGTTCGAGGCCCGCGTATCGATGGTGCAGGTCGAGGAGAGCCCGTCGATCCTGCTCGCCGGCATGGCCGGCTCGACCCTGCCGATCGCCGTCGCCCATGGCGAAGGTCAGGCGCTGTTCGAGGACGGCGGCCACCTGCGCAGCATGCAGACCAGCGGCCAGATCGCGATGCGCTACATCGACAACGAAGGCCAGGTCACGACTCGTTATCCGGCCAACCCCAACGGCTCGCCGGCCGGCATTACCGGCCTGACCACGCCGGATGGTCGCGTCACGATCATGATGCCGCACCCGGAGCGTGTCGCCCGCGCGGTGACCAACTCCTGGCGCCCGCCGGAGTGGACGCAGGACGGCGCGTGGATGCGGATGTTCCGCAATGCCCGCGTCTGGGTTGGTTGATGTAAGGGATTGACGCCAGCGTTTTGGCGTGACGATGGAAGCCGGCTTGCCCTGAGTGCTACACGATGGGGCAAGCCGGTTTTTTGTCTGAGGACATCGCTATGGATGGTTATATCTGCCAGCGCCTTCGAAAGCGCGCTGGCGGATTGACGGCTAGCCGGGTCTTTCGACATGGATGTCGAAAGAGGCGCATCAGGACAGGATGTCCGTGTGCGCCGACCCGAAGCGCAGCCGGCGAATCCGCCAGGGTTTCGCGATTTCGGGCGCGAGGAGAGGGAGAGCGAAGAGAGGGCGAGCGTTAAGCCCTCTCTTCAGACCGTGCAAAAGGATAGTAAGACCGTAAGCAGTCGTGTCCTTTGCTGAGTCCGTTGTGACCGCCTTTCAGGTTTCCGGATAAAGCATCCAATGCCGCGCCCGTATCCGCTCGAGACACCGCCTGAGCTCGCCATCCAGCGCGCGATCTTCGACTACCGGGGCGAAATCTTCACGCAGCTTGTCGACCATCTCGGCGAGCGGCGCGGGCAGCGGATCGCTGCGCAGGTGTACCCCCTGCAATGCCGCCAGCAGCGCGGCGGCGGCGACCTGTTCGGTGAGTTCGAGCACTCGCAGGGCGTCGCGGGCGGCGATAGTGCCCATGCTCACCTTGTCCTGGTTGTGGCACTCGGTGGAGCGGGAGAAGACGCTGGCGGGCATGGTGCCCTTGAGCGCTTCGGCGGCCCAAGCGGAGGCGCCGATCTGGACCGCCTTGAAGCCGTGATTGATCATCGCGCGTTCGGCCGGCGCGCCGGAAAGATTGCTCGGCAGGCCGTGGTTGTAGCGGGTGTCGACCAGCAGTGCGAGCTGGCGGTCGAGCAGGTCGGCGACGTTGGAGGTCAACGTCTTGAGACTGTCCATGGCGAAGGCGATATGGCCGCCGTAGAAGTGACCGCCATGCATGACGTCTCCGACGTCCGGATCGATCAGCGGGTTGTCATTGGCGCTGTTGAGCTCGGTCTCGATGAAGCCGCGCAGCCAGCCGAGGCTATCCGCCAGCACGCCCAGCACATGCGGCGCGCAGCGCAGCGAGTAGCGGTCCTGCAAGCGCTGTCGTGGTGGCAGATTTTCCAGTTCCAGATCGGCTCTCAGCCACGCGGCGATACGAGACTGGCCGGGGTGCGGTTTGGCCGCGAACAGTCTCGCCTCGAAATGGTTGGGGTTGCCGCGCAGAGCGGCCACGTTGAGCGCGGTGATGCGAGTAGCGAGCTTCAGCAGATATTCGGCGCGGCCAAAGGCCTGGCACGCCAGCGCGGTCATGACTGCCGTGCCGTTCATCAGTGCCAGCGCTTCCTTGGGTCGCAGCGTGAGCGGCTCCCAGCCCAGCTCGGCGTGCGCCTCGGCTGCCGTTCGCGTTTCGCCCCGCCAGATCACCTCGCGCTCGCCGCACAGCAGGGCGGCCACGTAGGAAAGCGGCGTGAGGTCGCCGCTGGCTCCCACCGAGCCCTCTTCGGGGATCTTGGGCAGCAGATCTTCCTGTAGACAGGCGTGAAGACGCTCAAGCAGCGTGAAGCGCACGCCGGAGACGCCCTGACACAGCGACTGCAGGCGCGTCGCGAGCACTGCCCGCGCCGCTTCGGGTTCGAGAAAGCGGCCCAACCCGCAGCCGTGAAAGGTATAGAGCTGGCGCGGCAGCGCTTCGACCTGGGAGAGCGGAATGGCGGTAACGCAGGAATCGCCGTAACCGGTGGTGATGCCGTAGATCTGCCCCTCGCGGTCCAGCAAGCCGTCGACGACCGCCGCGCCCCGGTCGATCCTGGCGCGCCACTGCGGATCGGCCTCGAGTGTCGACTCGGCGCGGCGTTCAGCCAGAGCAATGATCGATTCGAGGGATAGCGGCGCGGGGCCGAAAGTGACCTGCGGGGCGTTCGGGGGCATGCGGCGGCGTCCGGTTAGGCTCATGGATCGCCGAGTGTAGCCGCGAGCCAAGGCTCGCGGCCAGCAGAGGCGGCCAGGCACCTCTTTTCGATGGGCTTACTCGGGACGGGTAGCGGTGTAGAAGAAACGTACCGAGGGATCGGCCGTGTCGCGTATCGGCTTCCTTCGTCGTACCGCAAGCCTGCCGGCCCTTTGGTTATCGACCCCGAGGACGAGATGATTCGGCTTCTGGCGGATCAAGTGAAGGGAAGGGCGTCGAGAGAAGCCTTTTCTCGCTTGGCGTAGAGCGCAAGTTCATCCACGACGCGGGTCCCGAGCGCCTGTTCAAAATCCTGACGGTTCGCGTTTCCGGCATAGCCCGATGTCTCCTCACCACCGAGGTTCGACTGAAAGATACCGGCCGCACTAACGGGGAGGAAATCCTCGTAGGTGATGGGCGTGGCCGTCACCCAGCCTTGCTCGATAGCGGTCTCGAGGTCCGTTGTCTCGACCTCCTCGAGCGACCCTGCCTGTAGTGTCAGGCGATAATCGAAATAAGCTAGCCCCTGGATACGCAGCTGCTGTTCGTCATCGGGGAAGCGAGAAAACACTTTTTCCATAATGCTCTGATGCTCGTCGTTCGCCAGTCCCTTTGTCTGCTGTCGGGCCGCGGTCAGCAGCTGGTCGTAGAGTGCTCTTCCTTGTGGTTTCAGTGCGATGCCACGCTGCTCGATCTCGCCAAAGCGAGCGGTGTGAGAGCCTTCATGATGATCGGAAAAAACGATGGTCTCTTCCAGCGCCTTGAAGCTCGTCTGTCGCAGCAGAAGGGGGCAACGACGTTTCGGCGGGCCCTCGATCACCGATTTGGGCACGATGCCGACATCAGGCATGCGACGCTGTACTTCATCGATATCCAGCGTTCTGGGTGTAAGGTGGTTGATATGGGGACCGCGGAAACAGACTACATCAGCGATCAGGCGATGTTCGTCATGTAGAGCGCTGTAGGTTTGCCAGTCGACCGTCGCGTCCTGGTGCCAGCGGAAGGTCTTCAGCGCTTCGTTCACGAAGCGCTCGGCTTCCGTCTCCGATAGGCCGCCTGCGCATTCGTAGCTTTCGATCAGCTCGATCAGCTCGGCGCTGAAGATCCGTCGATGTGCGAGGACTTCGGCGGCTTTCTTGCGCAACTCGTCGTTATCGATCAACTCCAGACGAAGCAACGACGTAAATACGCGAAACGGGTTACGGGCGAGAGCATTGTCGTTCACGGGACGAAATGCGGTGGAGTGCACGGGAACACCCGCTTCGGACAGGTCGTAGTAGCCGACGGCGTGCATGCCCATGACCGCGAAAAGTCGCCGCAACCCCGATAGCTCGGCGGGCGTTCCCACACGTATGGCGCCGTGGCGCTCAACGCTGAGCCGCTCCAGCTCGTTCTGGGCTCGTAGCTTCTCTGCCAGATCCGGCTGATTGATCAATGTCTCGGCGTTGACCTGTTCGATGAGATCGATCAGCGTACCGTACTGGGGAACCTCTTTTTGATACATGGCTGACATGGCTTTGGAGAAACGATCTCGTATCTCGTCTTCGGGCAGGAAGTCATTCATGGTCTTACTCCTGGTGGATTGTATTGCTTGAGGCAGGCGAGCAGCGCCTGCAGCGGATGCGGCAGGCGGCTATCGGAGAGTCGCTTGACCTGACTGCGGCACGAGTAGCCGGTGGCGAGCAGGCGCCCGGCGTTGGCCTCGTTCTCGACCGGTGAGCGCCACGAGAGGTCGTAGATCGCCGCCGACGTGTCGCGGTTGCGCGCTTCGTGGCCATAGGTGCCAGACATGCCGCAGCAGCCCGTGTCGACCAGCTCGAGCGCGAGCCCGGCGCGTGCGAAGAGCTGCTGCCAACCCTTGGGGCTTGCAGGCGCGTTGGTCTTCTCGGTGCAGTGCGAAAGCAGCTTATAGCCGGGATCCGCCGCTGCCGCCGCGTCGGTATCCCATCCCGAAGGTAACAGCGCCGGACCCAGGCCGAGCAGCCACTCCTGCAATAGCGACACCGGGGGTACTGCCATCGGCCCGAGCGCCTTCACGTACTCCTGGCGATAGGTCAGCGTCATCGCCGGGTCGATGCCTACCAGTGGGATGCCGAAGCGCGACAGTGTCTTGAGCCGGTCGGCCTGGCGTGCGGCGACGCGCTGGAAGCGGCCCAGGAAACCTTGCACGTGAAGCGGCTTACCGTTGGGGTGGAAGGGCGCCACGAACACGCGGATATCCAGCCGCGACAGCAACTCGACGATATCCAGCACCAGCTCGGCCTCGAAATGGCTGGTGAAGGCATCCTGCACCAGCACCACGCTGCGGGCCTTCTGGATGTCAGTCAGCCGCCCCAAGGTGATTGGCGTCGCCTCGGCGATGCCCCAGGCGGATAGCCCCTTCTTCAGGCTCGCGCGCGATAGGCGCGGAGAATCGACGATGCCGAGCCCTTGCGACAGGCAGCGATCGACCAGTCGCTGGTCTAGCAGGGCGTTGTAGAGCCCGGCGACCGGCTGCAGGTGCGGAATCGCGAACTCCAGTCCGCCGATCAGATAGTCGCGCAGTGGCCGCGCGTAGCGGCTGTGATAGCTCTCCAGAAAGCGCGAGCGAAAATCGGGCACGTCAACCTTGATCGGGCACTGGCCCGCACACGATTTGCAGGCCAGGCAGCCGGCCATGGCGTCGTAGACCTCGTGTGAGAAATCCGTCTCGCCGCGCCGACGCGCCAGCGCGCGACGCAGCTTGCCCGGCTGCGTCTTGAGCCAGGCGCCGAGCCCCCCACGCTGCTGGGTATGGCTGACCGCCAGCACATCGACGCCCGAGTCACCCTGACGCGTGAGCCACTCGCGCATCAGGCTCGCGCGCCCCTTGGGTGAGTGCACGCGCTGGCGTGTCGCCTTCCACGAGGGGCACATCGCGTCGTTGGGGTCATAGTTGTAGCAGGCACCGTTGCCGTTGCAGTAGACCGCGCTGGCGTTGGCCTGCCAGACGCGTTCATCGATCCGGCTGTCTCGCTCGCCGCGGGTCGGTACGCCATCGACCGCCAGCAGCCCAGGATCGTGACCGTCGACGATCCCAATTTCCGCAGACCGGGCGCTCGGGGTGGTCTCATCCACGTGGCTCGCGTCTTCGGGTAGTTTAATTTGCCCCACCTCTTCGGGCGGGGTGAAAAGAGGCGTCGCGATCTTGCCCGGATTCAACTGGTTATGCGGGTCGAACGCCGCTTTCAGACGCTGCAGGGCCGGATAGAGCTCGCCGAAGAAGCGCGGCGAGTATTCCGAGCGCACGCCCTTGCCGTGCTCGCCCCATAGCAGACCGCCGTAGCGCTGGGTCAGCGCCGCTACCTCGTCAGAGAGCTCGCGAATCAGCGCCGCCTGAGCCGGGTCTTTCATGTCGATGGCCGGGCGCACGTGGAGCACGCCGGCATCGACGTGACCGAACATGCCGTAGTCGAGCCCGCGGGCATCGAGCAAGGCGCGGAACTCGGCGATATAGTCGGCCAGCACCGCCGGTGGTACGGCTGTATCCTCGACAAAGGGGATCGGGCGCTTCTCGCCCTTGGCGTTGCCGAGCAGGCCTACAGCGCGTTTGCGCATGGCGTAGACCCGTGCGATCTGCGCTCGGCCCTCGGCCAGGGTATACCCGATTCGCTCGACGCTTGCGTCAGCCCCGAGGTGGGCGGTGAAGGCGGCGACGCGGGCGGTCAGGCGGTCGGGATCGTCGTCGTTGAACTCGATCAGGTTAATGCCGCGCGTCGGCGTATCGTTTGTCGTCTCGGGGAAAAATTCGGCGACGCTGTCCCAGACGAAGTCCTCCATCGCCAGCATCAGCACCGTATCGTCGACCGTCTCGATCGATGTCGGTCGGCTCACCGACATCAGTGTCTCGGCGTCGCGAAGGGCCTCCATGAAGCCCGCGTAGCGCACGTTCACCAGCGTTGAATGTTTCGGCAGCGGCAGCACGTTGAGCGTTGCCTCGTTGAGCAGTGCCAGAGAGCCTTCCGCGCCGCACAGCACGCTGTTGAGATCGAAGTGGCCGTCGTCGGTGTAAAGGTGCGCGAGATCGTAGCCGGTCAGGCAGCGGTTAAGCGGCGGAAAGCGGGTCGCGATACGCTCGCGCTCCGTCTCGGCAATGTCGTGGGCCGCGCGGTGGACGCGGCCGACGGCATCGTCGCGTTCGCAGGTCGCCGTCATCGCCTCGGCGGCGAGCGGTTCGCTGTATAGCCGCTCGCCACCGATGAGCAGGGCATTCAGCGCCAATACGTGGTTGCGCGTCTTGCCGTACTCGCAGCTGCCCTGGCCGCTGGCGTCGGTGGAGATCATGCCGCCGATCGTCGCGCGATTGGAGGTCGAGAGCTCCGGCGCGAAAAAGAGGCCGTGCGGTTTGAGCGCGGCGTTGAGCTGATCCTTGACCACGCCTACCTGGACCCGAACGCGGCGATTGTCGACGTCGATCTCGAGAATCCGGTTCATGTGGCGCGAGACATCCACCACCACGCCATCGGTCAGCGACTGGCCGTTGGTGCCGGTGCCGCCGCCGCGAGGCGCCAGCACGATGCCGCGATGGCGCGTCGTGCCGATCAGCCGGGCGATGCGCTCGAGGTCGGCGTCGTCGCGCGGGTAGAGCACCGCCTGCGGCAGACGCTGATAGATCGAGTTGTCTGTCGCCAATACCATTCGGTTGGCGGTGTCCGGCGCAATCTCGCCGGTGAAGCCTTCCGCCTCGAGATCATCGAGAAAGCGGCGGTAGCTCTTGTCGAGGGCCAGGTCGGCGCTGGCCGGGTCGAGCCTTGCAATCATGGGGCATTCTATTCTCGGAGCGAATTTCATGCAGTGAACGCTAGAGCATTTGCCTTCATCGGCCGGCTAACATCAAGACGAGAGACGCCGATGTCGAGAGTTGAAATTCACGTCGTGTCAGGGAAATGTGATACGTCGAATGTAATCTTACGCTGCAGACACTACTCGCTGGCTCGACAGAGGGACAAGCGAAATAAATGCAGTCGGTTATTCCGAAAAGTGTTGATTTAGATTCAGGCTTTATCATGTATCCAGTCAACAAAGCTTTTGATTTTGAAGTCTTCGCTTTTGTGGCCAGAGTAGGCGATATAGTAGGCGTCGCGACTCAGCAGGCGATGATCCCAAGCGACACTTAACTCCCCAGAAAGCACTTCTTCAGCCACCATGAATTCGGGTACTAACGCGACACCGCATCCCGCCTTGGCAGCGCTGATCAGCATGTCGAAAGTACCAAGGCGTGGACCTAGATAGCTTTGTCTGATGCTGAGGTTTTGACTCGTAAACCACTCTTGCCAAAGGTTAGGTCTAAATGCTGCCTGAAGTAACCCGATCGAGGTCAGGGAGCGAGCGTTAGCGGGTGTGTCCTGCCGATAACGTCTCGGTGAACAAATGGGGATCATGGTTTCAGAACAGAGGAACCGGCACTCTGCACTTGGCCATGCCCCATGTCCGTAGAAAAAGGCAACGTCCACATGTTCGTCGTCTAGATTGAACGGGTCGAGTCGCATACTGATATCCAGATGGATGTCAGGATAACAAGCAGTAAACCCCTCGAGGCGCATCATTAGCCACCTAGCAGCAAAAGTCGGTGGCGCCGTAATATTCAGAATCTTATTGGAACCAGAATAGGATTGAATTCCGTAGGTCGACTGTTCGACATGCGCCAGAATTTTTTTTACCTCGGAGAGATAGATTTCGCCTTCGGGGGTCATCTTTAGCGTTCGACCAACTCTGCGAAACAAGGATTTTTCGAGAATCGCTTCCAGTTGCAGGACTTGCTTGCTGACAGCGCTCTGGGTGATTTTCAGCTCTGCTGCGGCTCGGGTAAAGCTAGAATGCCGAGAGGTGGCCTCGAAACATCGCATGGCAATTAACGTTGGAAGATGCCGATAACTCATGAGGATCGAAGCCTTGTGAGAGACAGTGCGACGACGTCTTTAGTCTCGATGAACGTGGCAGCCACGCATACCTGCATGCGCACTTATTGGTGGCTGCTGCAATGAAGCGGTCAATGGGAGGAAAGAACGAGAGGCCCCCAGATGCAGATGAGCAAGGTCATAGCGATGGTGAGAGGGAGTCCGTTAACGAGATAGTCTCGGAAACGATAGCCGCCCACTAGGACTTGGCTCATGGCGACAGCGCCGATCGGCGTGGCGATGGCAATGTTTGAGGCAACGGCGATGCCCAGTGCGAAAGGGTAAGGATTGTAACCGAGAGAGTCGGCTATTTGAATGAAAATTGGCGCCATCATGGCGGCCGTCGCGGTATTGGACATCAAATTCGTCAATACTACGGTAACGACAATGCAGGCACAGAACAAAATCCAAAAATCGTTCCCGATAACACCTGCTGTCATGTCCGCTATCATTTTTCCCGCCCCAGAATTATTCATTCCCGCAGCGATTCCTTGAGCAAAAACCAGTAGTAAAATCGTGTTCCAGTCAACCCGCTGCATGCAGGGTTTGAAATCGACACATCGGGTGACGAGCACGATCGCCGCACCGATGATGGCGATGATACCGATGGGAAATAGCCCCGTGACGAATGAAATGATGCAAAACAGCATGGTCGCGCCGGAGATCCAGGTCTTAAGCGTCAATTGGATTTCATCGGGCATTGTGCTATCGGTCAGCTCCGGGGCGGAAAAATTATAGGAACTATGCTGTACTTTGTAACCAATGGTTATCATGTAAGCCATCATCAGCAGGAAGCAGGGGCCGGCTAGGATAGCAAAATCGAACAGGCCAATGGGTGGGTAATCGTACTGAGATAAAACCCCGTTGACCAAGGGCTGAGGCGTCGACCCAACCAACGTCAATGTGCCACCAATTGAAGCAGCCATAGCAATTGGCATTAGCAGGTTCTTGGTTTTGATAACACCATTGGATTTCGCCGCTATGGCTGCAATAAGGGGGATCAGTGTGGCCATAGTGGCTGTGTTGCTCAGGAAAGCAGATACTAAGCCTGCCATGATCATTAGTATAATCATCAAGGTTAGTTCGTTTTTAGCAAATCGACTTCTAGTTATCTTTCTTCCAAGAAACAGTACAAGCCCGGTCTGGAAAAGTGCATCACCAACGATCATCATTCCAAACACCAGCATGACTACCGTGCTTGAGAAGCCCGAATAAACGCTCTGGTAGTCAGTGGTGCCTAATAGATAGAAGGCTAATGCTGATATCATGGCGGTAATGGAGATCGTGATCCTGTCCAGTATAAAGACGCCAAGTGTGACTAAGATAATGATAATAGCCACCCAGGCTTTATCTATGGATGGGCGGTCTCAATGACCAAGTGCAACACGTGACCCATCAGGTACCGTGTTACCATGACTTATCGCCACCTCACTGCTGAAGACCGAGCTGCCATCATGATGATGCGAGCCACCCATTCGATCCGGGCCATCGCCAGTCACCTGGGCCGTGCGCCAAGTACCGTGTCACGAGAACTCACTCGTCATACGGTCAGTGTTGCCGCAGGCTACGATGCCAGCCTGGCGGGCTATCGGGCACGGCTGGCACGTCATCGGACTCGTCGGTGCCCCAAGCTACATCCCGATGGGGAGCTATTCGAGCTGGTGGCCTATCTGCTGCGCAAGTACTGGTCTCCTCAGCAAATAGCCCGCACACTGAAGGGCATGTTTCCTGACGATACTCAGCGCCAAGCCTCTCACGAAGCCATCTACAACGCGCTCTATGTGATGCCCCGCGGCAGCCTCAAGAAAGAACTTATTGCTTGCCTGAGGCAGGGCAATGGCAAACGTCGGCCACGCAGCCGTGGCAAGGATCGGCGCGGCCAAATCCCTGATTTGGTCAGCATCCACCTGCGACCGCCCGAGATCGAGGACCGGCTGATGCCCGGCCACTGGGAGGGCGACCTGATCATGGGCGCCAACAACCGATCCGCTGTCGGCACGCTGGTAGAGCGCACCACTCGGTTGGTGCTCCTGGCGAAGCTGGACGGCACTACCGCCACGGCCGCTGCCATCGGGTTTAGCGACAAGCTGAATGAGGTACCGCGATCCCTGCGTCTCTCCATGACCTACGATCAGGGCAGGGAGATGGTGAAGCACGCCGAAATTACCCAGCGGACCGGCACTGCGATCTACTTTGCCGACCCGCACAGCCCGTGGCAGCGCGGCTCCAACGAGAATACCAACGGCCTGTTGCGGCAGTATCTGCCGAAGGGCACCGATCTCTCGGTATACAGCCAGGAAGAACTCGATGCGATCGCTGACTCGCTGAACACACGGCCACGCCAGACACTGGATTGGCGGACGCCGCTGGAGGTTTACGCGGACGTTCTCAAGAAATCAATCGCTGGACCAGACACACTTCAATAGTGTTGCGCTTGGAACTTGAGACCGCCATGTGATCCAGTCAAGCATCGGATTTCCTCAGGTTGGCGGACAGATTATTTCGTCGGACTGATTGATTTAATGGCTGGCTTTTCTGCAGTTAAAATAATATTATATGTTTGTCGTAGTTTGTTGCTGATGGTAATAATTTTAGTATTTTCAGTGATGTGGGCTCAAACGAAAAAAAAGACTTTTGATATTCTAAAATGTAATGAATGCATTTTTAAATATATGATTGTGTCAATTAGACATTGATCTAACGTCATGAACCATGGCTACTGCCATGCAGAAAGCTCCAGAGCGATAAGAAGAGGCCGAGTGTGGCGCAATGCGCGACGGCAAGTACTGTGCCAGTAGGCGACGCTGGTTGGCGTGACGATTCGATGCCATTGGGCGCTATGTCGCAGCGCCTTATACGGCATCGTCGGTTTCTCTTGGCCTTCCGCCAACGCGAAGAAAGGCCTGAAATAGGGGGGGGTGAAGGTAGGTGTAGCCGCCAAGTTACGCGGATGACGCCACACTTACCGCAATGCCGGCCGTGGTAATGCCATACGGGTAGGCGATGCCGAGCCCGAGCCCGAGCCCGAGCACGGCGAGCGCAAGGTCTAGAGACGTTTCTTCCCTGGAGACCTAGGCGGGGCTGAGTCCGCGCTACTTGAGCTTGAACGGCCTCGACAATCGAGACTGGGCATCGCGACTTTTTGAGTGGGCGGTTCAAGCAGGTCGCGCTGCCGTGTAGAAGAAACGTACCGAAGGCTCGCCATCGAGCAGCGGAGCGGTGCCTTCCTTGAACGGCGGGTAGTGCGGCATCTGCATGTGATGCTCGAAGGCGTTCCGGTCGCGATAGACCTCGTGAAGCACGACGATGTCTTCGCTGCCTTCCGGCGTCAGCACGTCGAATGCCAGGCAGCCTTCCTCGTTGGTCAGGGACTCGCTGGCATCGTTGTGGGCCAGTGCGAGGAAGGCCGGCACCTGGCCCGGCTTGATGCGGAATTCGGCAATGACCACGAAGTGAGTGGATTCGGCCATGGTGATCTCCTTATCGAAATTGAGCGGGGCAATGGCGAGCGCGTCGTCGCCGACACGCCGGCCTGGGCATCAGTGTACGCGCGGCGCCTCGCCCATGCCGAGACGTTCCTGGAATTCGGCCACGGCGCTCTTGAGGAGTTCCAGCAATCCAGGAATCAGCGCGACGCCCTGATCCGGCCCCTCGACGAACTGTTCGACGCTGACGTGAACGGCCTCGTTGTGCACCACCAGCTTGGCGGCTTTCAGCGTATTCATCACGTCGTTGGCGGTTTCCAGCAGCAACGTGCGATTGGTGGCGGCAGCAGCCTGCCACACGCCGGGCAGCATCAGCTGGAAGAATGCCGGTTCGTCGGTGGCGACGACCAGCACGAACTCGAGATTGTCCTGACGAATGCGCGCCGCCTGGGCGTCCATGGCCTCGATGTCGATCTCCATGGCGCGCAGCTGCTCGATATAGCGTTCGAGCGGGGTGGGGGCTTCGTGTGATGTGTCAGACTGCATGAAGACGCTCCGAAGTCGAGTTGCGGCGACAAGGCGCCGATGACAATGAACCCATTGTAAGACAACTGACGCCATCGGCGAGAAGCCAATTGGCGGCCATGGCGTCGAGGTTTAACATGCCGCCCATGCCCAAATTTCCTTCGGCCAACGCCTTTCCCCAGCTCCGCCCTTACCAGACGCAAGCCGTCGATAACGTCATCGCTCACTTCCGGGGCAGCGACGATCCGGCCGTGGTCGTGTTGCCTACTGGCAGCGGCAAATCGCTGGTCATTGCCGAGCTGGCACGCCGCGCGCGAGGCCGGGTGCTGGTGCTGGCGCATGTCCGTGAACTGGTCGAGCAGAATCACGCCAAGTACCTGGCCTACGGACGCGAGGCGGACATCTTCAGCGCCGGTCTGGGACGCAAGGAAAGCGGTCGCCAGGTGGTGTTTGGCTCGGTGCAGTCGGTGGTCAACGGGCTGGCGGACTTCGCCACCGGCGACTTCACGTTGCTGGTGATCGATGAATGCCATCGCCTATCGATTTCAAAAGAGGCGCTGGCTCGCGGTGCCGGAAAGGCCGAGGATGATCGCCAGCGCAGCGCTTCCACCTACGAGAAGGTGATCGCGCGGCTGCGCGAAGCGCGGCCCAACCTCAAGGTGTTGGGGCTGACGGCAACGCCGTATCGTCTCGGCGAGGGGTTTCTCTATCACCGCCACTACCACGGCATGGTGAAAGGGCCGGAGGATGCCTTCTTCCGCGACTGCGTGTTCGAGCAGCCGCTGCGGGTGATGGTGCGTCAGGGCTATCTCGCCGAGCCCAGACGCATCGATGGCGCCTTGGCGTTCTATGACTTTTCGCAGCTAGTGCCACAGCGCAACGGCCAGTTTGCCGAGCGGGATCTCAACGGTGTGGTCCAGGGCAACCGCGCCACGCCCCAGATCATCCATGACGTGATCGAGCGCGCCCGCGATCGCCAGGGCGTGATGATCTTCGCCGCCACCGTCGCGCACGCCGAGGAAGTGCTGGGGCTGCTGCCCTCGGAGGAGAGTGCATTGGTGACCGGGGCGACGCCGGGGCCGGAGCGGGAGCGATTGATCGCGGCGTTCAAGGCGCGAAAGCTCAAGTATCTGGTCAACGTGGCGGTGCTGACGACCGGCTTCGATGCGCCGCATGTGGATGTGATCGCTATTCTGCGTCCGACCGAATCGGTGGGGCTCTATCAGCAGATCGTCGGCCGCGGATTGCGGCTCTCGCCGGGAAAGACCGACTGCCTGATCCTCGACTATGCCGGCAACCCGTGGGAGCTCTATGCGCCGGAGATTGCCCAGGCGCGCCCGGACGGCGAGAGCGAGCCGGTGCAGGTCGAATGCCCGGAGTGCGGCTTCGCCAATACCTTCTGGGGCAAGCGCGACGGCGACTTCGTGATCGAACATCACGGCCGGCGTTGCCAAGGGCTGGTGCTATCTACACGCGCCGCTCTCCATCGCGCCCAACCCCGCGCGAAAGACGAAAGGTCAAACCCGGCGGGCGAGCCTGATGTGGGCGCGGCTTCTGGCGCGGGTGAAGGGAAGGGCGCGGCTTCTGGCGCGGGTGAAGGGAAGGGCGCGGCTTCGGGCGCGGGTGAAGGGAAGGGCGCGGCTTCGGGCGCCTTGGAAAGCCGACATCAATGCACGTTCCGCTTCCGCTTCAAGGTCTGCGAGCAGTGCGGCGGGGAGAACGATATCGCCGCGCGTGCCTGCGGCCATTGCGGCGAGCGATTGGTCGATCCGGACGACAAATTGCGCGATGCGCTCAAACTGCGTCATGCCAAGGTGCTTCGGGTCAGCGGCATGCAGCTCGAGGCGACCACCAACGGGCGCGGCGTGCCGCGGCTCAAGGTGACCTACCACGACGAGGATGGCGAGACGCTGAACGAATGGTTCGGGCTGGAGACGCCGGCACAACGGCACGTTTTCGACCGCGTCTTTCTACGCCAGCATCTGCGCGCGCCGGGCAGTGGCTGGCGGCCCGGTTCGGCCGAGGAGGCGGCTGCCGAAGCGGGGCGTCTGCGCGCGCCGGACTTCGTCATCGGCCGCAAGAGCGGCCGACATTGGCGGGTCGAAGAGAAACTGTTCGACTACGTTGGCCGTTATCGCAAGGCGGATGCCGCAGGGGGCGAAGTGTGAAAAATGATTTACCTGCTAATAAATTCGTTGGGGCAATGGCGACCTTTTGACTAGAATGAAGCAGCGCTCGCTCGAGTGTCGCCGCAGGCGCCGATCAGGGCGCTGCCCCTCAAAACCGTTAAGCAAGGAGCTCCTCATGAGCTGGACGACCCCGGAAGTGAAGGAAATCTGTGTCGGCATGGAAATCAACGACTATATGCCCGCTGAATTTTGAACCCGCAGCAAGACGCGCGCGGCGGCGCTGCTCTGCAGCTGCGCGTACTGGGGGCGGCCGCCGGTGGCGGTTCGCCTCAGTGGAATTGCCGCTGCGACGTGTGCCGCCTGGTCTGGGAGGGCGATCCGCGCGTCACGCCACGGACCCAATCCTCGATCGCCGTTAGCGTTGACGGCGAAAACTGGGCGCTGATCAACTGCGCGCCCGATATTCTCAAACAGATTCAACAGACGCCGGCATTGCATCCGCGCCAGGGCCTTCGGCATACGCCGATCGCCAGCGTGCTGCTGACCAATGCCGACGTCGATCATGTCGGCGGGCTGCTCAATCTTCGCGAGAGCTCGCCGTTCCGGCTGCTGGCGACGCCGATGATCCAGGATGTGCTGCGTGGCAGCCCGATCTTCGATGTGCTGAACCCCGAACATGTCAGCCGTGAATCCATCGCCCTGGATCAGCCCTTTGCACTGCTCGACGGGCTGCAGGCCCGGCTGTTCGCGGTGCCGGGCAAGACCGCGCTCTATCTCGAAGGTGACCAGGTCGAGATCGGTGTCGAAGGAGAAAGCACGGTCGGCGTCGAACTGATCAGCGGGAACCGGCGCGCCTACTATATCCCCGGCTGCGCCGCGATGACGCCGACGCTGGCCGCGCGCCTCGACGGTGCCGATCTGCTGCTGTTCGACGGCACCCTGTGGCGCGACGACGAGATGGTGCGCGCCGGCGTCGGCCACAAGACGGGCAACCGCATGGGCCACATGTCGATGTCCGGCGCCGAGGGCAGTATCGCGGCGCTGGCCGATCTCTCGCTGGGCCAGCGCGTCTTCGTCCACATCAACAACACCAATCCGGTGTTGATCGCGGATTCCCCCGAGCGCCAGACGGCCGAACGCGCCGGCTGGGAGATCGCCTACGACGGTATGGAGTTGAGCTGTTGAGCCTGACCTTCGAGAATCATCCAGATCTGACCGAACCGTTGAGCGTCGAGGCGCTGGAAGCCCGACTGCGCGAGGTCGGCGAGACGCGTTATCACCATCGTCATCCGTTCCAGCTGATGCTGCAGAACGGCGAGCTCGACAAGCGCCAGGTCCAGGCCTGGGCGCTCAATCGCTACTACTACCAGGCGATGATCCCGATCAAGGACGCCTCGCTGATGGCGAGACTCGACGATCCCGAACTGCGCCGCACCTGGCGCTCGCGGCTGGTCGACCATGACGGCGAAGCGGCGGGCGAGGGCGGCATCGAACGCTGGCTCAAACTGACCGATGGCCTCGGCCTGTCGCGGGAGCTGGTCGTCTCGACGCGGGGCATCCTCCCGGCGACGCGCTTCGCGGTCGAGGCGTATACCCACTTCGTGCGTGACCGGTCGCTGCTCGAGGCGATCGCCTCGTCGCTGACCGAGCTGTTCTCGCCGATGGTGATCGGCCAGCGGGTGCGCGGCATGCTCGAACACTACGACTTCGTCTCCCGCGAGACGCTTGCCTACTTCGAGCCGCGCCTGACCCAGGCGCCGCGGGATGCCGAGATGGCACTCGATTACGTCAAGCGCCACGCGCATCGCGCCGACCAGCAGCAGGCGGTCATCGATGCCTTGCGCTTCAAGTGCAGCGTGCTGTGGGCGATGCTCGATGCTCTTCAACATGCCTACGTTGGCGCCGGATCGAATGCATCGGGTCAGGTGCCGCCGGGCGCCTGGGGCAGTGGCACCGAAGGGCAGGAGATCGAAGGTGACGGCCTGGGTGGCTACATGAGTGGCAGCCTGAGTGACAGCCTGAATGACCACGGGAGGCTTGCCCGATGAGTGCCGATAGCGATACCCATCTCGACAGCAATGCCGGCGGCGTGTCGGCGCTTGCCGAGCGCGACGTGGTAAGGATCCCGCGCGGCGTGCGGCTACGCGAGGACAAGGCTCGTGGCGGCTGGGTGCTGCTGGCGCCGGAGCGGGTGTTCCAGCTCGATCCGATTGCCCAGCAGGTGCTCACCCGCGTCGACGGCGAGCGTGACGTCGCTGCCATCGTCGACGATCTGGTGCAGGCGTTCGCCGCGCCGCGGGATCGCATTCTCGCCGACGTGCGGGCGATGCTCGCCGGTCTGATCACCAAGAACGTTCTGGAAGTGGCATGAATACCCCATCGGAAGCGCGACAGCGGCCCGTTAGTCAGCCCTCTGGTCAGCCACCGCCTATTGGCATGCTGGCGGAACTGACCCATCGCTGCCCGCTGCAGTGCCCTTATTGCTCCAACCCGGTCGAGCTGACCCGCAAGCGCGAGGAGCTCGATACCGAGACCTGGCAGCGGGTCTTCGCCGAGGCGGCCGAGCTCGGCGTACTGCAAGTGCATCTTTCCGGCGGTGAGCCGGCGCTGCGCCAGGATCTGGAAACGCTGGTGGCGAGCTGCGCCGAGCACGGCCTCTACTCCAACCTGATCACCGCCGGCGTCAACATCAGTCGCGCGCGGCTCGAGGCGCTGGCGGATGCCGGGCTCGATCACGTCCAGCTCTCGGTGCAGGGGGCGACCGCGAAGGTCAACGACCATATCGCCAATCTTCCCGGGGCCTTCGACAAGAAGCTCGCCTTTGCGGCGGAAGTGACCGACGTCGGTCTGCCGCTGACGCTCAACAGCGTGATCCATCGTGCCAATCTTCACCAGATTCCCGATCTGGTCGAGCTGGCGCTGGCGCTGGGCGCGCGGCGCCTCGAGATCGCTCACGCGCAGTATTACGGCTGGGCGCTTCAGAATCGTGGTGCGCTGATGCCGCCTCGGGAGCAGGTGATGGAAGCCCTCGAACTGGTGGAGGCGGCCCGCGAGCGGCTGAAGGGCAAGCTGGTGATCGACGCCGTGGTGCCGGATTACTACGCGCGCCTGCCCAAGCCGTGCATGAATGGCTGGGGGCGTCAGTCGCTCAATGTCTCGCCTTTGGGGAAAGTGTTGCCGTGCCACGCCGCCGAGACCATCCCCGGTCTCGAGTTCTGGAATGTGCGCGACCATGCCCTGGGCGAGATCTGGCAGGAAAGCCCCGCGTTCAACGCCTATCGCGGAACCGCCTGGATGCCGGACGCCTGCCAGAGCTGCGACCGCCGCGAGATCGACTGGGGCGGCTGCCGCTGTCAGGCTCTGATGCTGACCGGTGACGCGACCCAGATGGACCCGGTCTGCGAGCTTTCGCCCTATCACGACGAGATCCAGACGCTGGCGATCGTCGATTCCCGGCGCGACGACGAATTCATCTATCGCCGATTTTCGCGCCAGCCCGCCTAGCGAAGATTCGGGAACGGGGAGGCCGCCTCCTCTCCGATAGGCCGCCGCGCCAACGCTTGATAGACTGGATGCCTTTCCGCCCAGCACCGGCTTTTCATTTCGTGGCTTTTCATTCAGCGGCTTTTCATTGCGCGACAATTCATGGCGCAACAAGGAGGGAGGCGGCGTGAGCGTTATCGAATCCGAACGACCCGATGCCGCCGAGGCGTCGCCCTCCGCGCAGCTGCCGCTCGAATTCGTGGCGCGGGTCAATGGCGAAGGCCTGACCGAGCTGCCGCAGGATCTCTACATCCCGCCGGAAGCGCTGAAAGTCTTCCTCGAGACCTTCGAAGGCCCGCTCGATCTGCTGCTCTACCTGATCCGCCGGCAGAATCTCGACATTCTGGCCATCGACGTTGCCGCCATTACCCACCAGTACGTCGAGTACGTCGATCTGATGCAGGCGATGGAAATCGATCTTGCCGGCGAATATCTGGTGATGGCCGCGATGCTCGCCGAGATCAAGTCGCGCACGCTGCTGCCGAGACCGCCCAGGGGAGACGACGAGGATGAAGAGGATGATCCGCAGGCCGAACTGATTCGTCGCCTGCAGGAGTACGAGCAGCTCAAGCTTTCCGCCGAGACGCTGGACGAACTGCCGCGGATGGGGCGCGACTGGCATCCGGCCCAGGCGGCATTGCCGGAGCTCGAGCCCCGCGTCGTGCATCCGGATGTCTCGCTGAGCGATCTGCTCGGGGCGCTGGGCAGCATGCTCAAGCGCGCCGACCTGCGCCAGTCCCACCGGATCAGCCGCGAAGTGCTGTCGACGCGGGAGCGAATGCTCGCGATCATGGCCAGACTCGAGGCGGATCGCTATACGCCGTTCGAATCGCTGTTCGAGCTTTCCGAGGGGCGCGCCGGGGTCATCGTCACCTTCATGGCGATTCTCGAATTAGCGCGTGAGTCGATGATCGAAATCGTGCAGAATGCGCCGCTCTCGCCGATTCATCTGCGGGCCCGGCTGGCGCTGGAGGTGGGCGTCCCCGGCGAGAACGAAGGCGCTCCCGGCGAGGCAGAGAGCGTCTTCGAGACCGGCAGCGACGACGAGGCGAAGGCATGAACCGCCTGACCGACCCCTACGTGACCCCAGCGCTGGACGAAATTCTCGAAGCGATACTGCTGGCCGCCGGCGAGCCGGTCTCGCTGGAGCGGCTCGAGACGGTGTTCGAGGCAGACCAGGCTAACGCAGGGCTGTTCGACTCGAGGCAGCCGCCGTCGCGGGCGGCGATCCGCGAATCGCTCAACAAGCTCGGCGAGCGGCTGGCAAGTGGCGGCGCACTGGAGCTGATCGAGTCGGCGTCGGGGTACCAGGTGCGCATTCGGCAGCGCTATTCGCCCTGGGTATCACGACTATGGGACGAGAAGCCACAGCGCTACTCGCGGGCTCTGCTCGAGACGCTGGCGCTGATCGCCTACCGCCAGCCGGTGACCCGCGGCGATATCGAAGAGGTGCGCGGCGTGGCGGTGAGCAGTTCGATCATGCGCACCCTGGTGGAGCGCGGCTGGATTCGCGTCGTCGGACATCGAGACGTGCCCGGACGGCCGGCGGTCTACGCGACCACGCGGACGTTTCTCGACGATCTGGGGCTGAAGACCCTGGATTCGTTGCCGCCGATGCATGAACTCAAGCAGTTCGAAACGTTCGAAACCGGCATGCACGAGCCGTTCGAAGATGTGCCCCCTGTCGAAACGGCTGATGAGGACGGCGGCGAGACGCCGTCACCTGAAGAAGGCGGCTCGAAAGCGGCGGTGGAAACGCAAGAACCCGATTTATCGGCAGCGTCGGGTGAATGTGACAATGATGAGCCCGACAACGACGAACACGCCGAGATGGCGTCCCCCGGCGAGTCGCTGAGTTTTGCCGAGCTCGAAGCGCGACTGGCCGAGCGTGCCCGAAAACGCCAGGCCGAGGCGGCGAACAACGCCGGCCCGGCGGACGAGAATTCGGACACGGACACCTGAGAATCGCCAATTCCGATCGGTTTGCCTGTGGGCGCGACGGTCACTGGCGAATTCTCCAGCCGACGAGGCAATGAAAGACATGACGGATACCAACACCGAAAAGCTGCAGAAAGTGCTGGCGCGCGCCGGTTACGGCTCGCGACGGGAGATGGAAACGGCGATCAGCGCCGGCCGGATCAAGGTCAACGGTCAGGTCGCCAAGCTGGGCGACCGGGTCGGGGCACGCGACCGTGTGGCGCTCGATGACCGGGCGATCAACCTGCGAGCGGTCGAGGAAGTGCCGCGACGGGTGATCATGTACAACAAGCCGGAAGGCGAGCTGTGCACCCGCAAGGATCCCGAAGGCCGGCGGACCGTCTTCGAACGCCTGCCGCGACTGAAGGGCGAGCGCTGGATCGCGATCGGGCGTCTCGACATCAATACCAGCGGGCTGTTGCTGTTCACTACCGACGGCGAGCTGGCCAACCGGCTGATGCATCCTTCACACCAGATCGAACGGGAATACGCGGTGCGCGTGATGGGTGACGTGAAGCGCGAGCACGTGGTCAACATGGTCGAAGGCGTAATGCTCGAGGACGGCCCGGCCCGTTTCACCGACGTGCAGGAGTTCGGTGGCGAGGGCATCAACACCTGGTTCCACGTGGTGATCCTGGAAGGCCGCAACCGCGAGGTACGCCGGCTGTGGGAGTCCCAGGGGCTGACCGTCAGCCGCCTGAAGCGCGTGCGCTACGGCAACATCTTCCTCGACAAGCGGGCCAAGGCCGGCGAGTGGACGGAGATGACCCAGGACGAGATCGACGAGCTTTCGACCCTGGCAGGTCTCGAGCCGCGCAAGGTGCCGGAGATGACGCCGGACGAGAAGAATCGCTGGAGCCGCGACAAGAACAAGCGTCGCCCGGTGACCGCGATGAAGAAACCGCGTCGGCCGCGCCGCGAAGACGCCTGATCCCGGCGGCGCGTCGATTGCCTCGGAGCGGGGAAAAAACGCTTGCCTGCTCCGAGGCTTATGAGTAACATGTGCGCCCAGTCGGAAGGGGTCGTTAGCTCAGTTGGTAGAGCAGTTGGCTTTTAACCAATTGGTCGTAGGTTCGAATCCTACACGACCCACCACTTTCCGACGGGTCGATGTTTTTGGCGCAAACGAGCGCCATTGATCAGAAAAGCATGGGTCGTTAGCTCAGTTGGTAGAGCAGTTGGCTTTTAACCAATTGGTCGTAGGTTCGAATCCTACACGACCCACCATCGATCTCTTCCTCGCCTTCACGGCATCGATTCGGCATTCCCTCGCCGATCATCCGTTCCGGGTCGTTAGCTCAGTTGGTAGAGCAGTTGGCTTTTAACCAATTGGTCGTAGGTTCGAATCCTACACGACCCACCATTCTGCTTTTATTCCTTCGCTTCACGCTGAGTTGATGCGCGCCTGGTCGTGTCTGTGGTACTGGTTAATGCCCGTTCCAGGAGAGAGCCCATGTCTTCCCGTGCCTCCGCGCCGCTCGCTGACGCTCGACACTCGTCCCGATCGGGTGCCGTCTATCGCCATGCCGACGAGCCGATCGGCAGTGTCGAGCAGATCTACAGCGGGCGGTTGGTTCCGGACCTGGCGGTCAGCACCTTTCGCAACATCGACCGGCTGTTTCCTTCGAGGATCGTCACGGCCGGCGAGCGGCCACGCCCGCTGACGCAGGCGCTGGAAAGTCTCGACGGGGTGCTGGCCATGATGAACGGGGAGTCCTACGACCTCTATGACTATCTCGCCTTGAATCAGGTCACCGGGCTGGTGGTCCTCCACCGGGGCCGCATCGTCCACGAGACCTATCAGCGCGGCAACGATCGTGACACGCGCTGGATGTCGATGTCGGTAGCCAAGTCCATCTGCTCGACGCTGGCCGGCATGGCGATTCAGGACGGGTCGATCCGGGAGGGGCTGGCGGCTCGGGTGGTCGACTACGTGCCGGCGCTGGCGGGAAGTGCCTACGATGGCGTGAGTCTGCGCGAGCTGCTGATGATGGCCTCCGGCGTGGCCTGGAACGAAACCTACACCGACCCGGCCTCCGATCGCCGTCGGCTGCTCGAGGCGCAAGTCGCCCAGCAGCCGGGCGGGGCGATGAGGGTGATGGCGTCGCTGCCTCGCGCCGCGATGCCGGGAACGGTCCACAACTACAGCACCGGCGAGACGCAGATTCTCGCCGAGCTCGTTCACCGTGCTATCGGCCGGTCGTTGGCCGACTATCTGTCGGACAAGCTGTGGCAGCCCTTCGGCATGGAGCACGATGCTACCTGGTGGCTGGAGTCGCCGGACGGCATCGAGATCGGCGGCAGCGGAATCAGCGCCACGTTGAGAGATTACGCGCGTTTCGGCCAGTTCATGCTCGAAGGCGGGAAGATCGATGGCGAACCGCTGTTGCCCGAAGGCTGGGTTGCCGAGGCCACGCGGCCGACCATGCTCGCTGGCGGCGAATCACCGGGCACTGAACCACTGGAATATGGCTACATGTGGTGGACTGCCTGGACGGACCCTTCACGCCAGGATCAGGCCTATGCGGCGAAGGGTATCCACGGGCAGGCCATTTACGTCAATCCGGCCCGTGAGATCGTGATCGCGCAGAACGCCGCCGCCCCCAAGCCGTTGGGCAAGTTGGCGATCGATCCCATGGCATTCTTCGACGCGATCGTCGCGCACCTCGACCGGCATCGCTGAATCCTGCTCTCCGGCCGTTTCTTTCTCGGCGCGAGCTCGGCGCGAGATGCCCGGAAGCCATCGCCGGGGTCCGATGGCGGGGCAGGTCAGAAGTTTTGCATCGTATCCCGGTAGCCGAGGAAATCCTTGCGCCGCTGCTCGATGCGGCTGGCCATGGCGTAGTCGCCGCTCTGCCTGGCCACTTTCTCGGCGGAGTCTATCTGGCGGATGGCGGTGTCGATGCGTCCTTCGAGCTGTAGCTGCTCCGCGCGTGCCAGCTGGCCCCAGGCATCACGGCCGGTGCGGCCGGCGGCTTCGGCCAGTAGCCCGAACACGTTAGGGTCCTCCGGATACTGTTCGCTCATGTCGCGCAGCACGTCGAACGCCTGGGCGGGAGATGTCTGCAACAGCGTTTCCGCCTGTACCCATTGCGCCGGAAAGTAGGAGGGGGAGAGCCGCAGGATGTGTTGCGCCCGCGTCAAGGCTTCCTGGCGGCGGCCGGCATCGTAGGCGATCTGCGCCGCCGTGGCGGGAATCATCGAAAGATCGGGGTATTGCCGGGCCAGCTCGTCCAGTGTTTTCAGCGCGGCGTCGGTGTGCGTCTGCTGGGCGTCGACCAGCGCCCGAAGGTAGCTCACCGCCGCCGGCGGCGGGTTGTCCTGCTCGAGCGCCGTCATCGCCTGGGTCGGGTTGTCCCGATTGATCATCAGCAGTGCCCGGCCGCGAACCATGGCGTACGTGGGGTCGTCATGATGGGGAGGCGAGGACAACTGGTCGGCGCGCGCCTGGGTGTCGCTGATGCGCGATTCGGTGACCGGGTGCGTCAGCAGAAACTCCGGCGGGTTGCCGCCTTGTAGCGCGGCGAGCTTCTGCAGCGTGCGGAACATGTCCGGCATGGCCTGCGGATCGTACCCGGCCTTGGCCATGGCGTTGAGACCGACGCGATCGGCTTCCTGCTCGAAGCGCCGGGAGTAGGCGAGCTGGTCCTGGATGAAGGCGGCCTGCGTCCCCATCATGGCGGCGATGCCGGCGCTGCCGCCACCCCCGGCCGCCAGCACCATGCCCGCCAGCATCGCCGCCATGGTCGGCAACTGCGTCTCCTCGACCCGCTCCATGCGCCGGGCATAGTGGCGCTGGGACAGGTGGCCCAGTTCGTGGGCCAGAACCGAGGCGAACTCGTCTTCATCGGGCGCCGTGGTGAACAGGCCGGCGTTGACCCCGACCACGCCGCCGGGAACGGCAAACGCATTCAGCAGACGGCTGTCGACCAGCGTGACCACGAGCCGTTCGTCGACGCCGCTGTACGGCACCAGCTTGGCCAGCATCGAGCGGACGTAGGTCTGGGTGATCGGATCCTGCCAGGGATCGGTCTGGGCACGGAACTGGCGCAGCCAGGCGCGACCCAGGCGGTATTCGTCACTGGTAGTGACGGCGGCGCTGGTACTGCCGAGATCCGGAAGCTGATAGCCTTGCTGGGCCTGGGCTAGCGGGGCGGCGCCGGCCAGCGTTGCGGATAGCAGCGAGACGGCCAACAGCTGCCGTTTGAATGATGTCGGTCGGTGGTTTGTCATGCTGACGGTCTCGATCCCCATTCAGGCAAAGCTACGGTACAGGCAAAAGACCCGGCGCAGCCAAAGATACGCTGCAGGCGAAAGCCGCGGTAGGGGGTAACGGTCTGGGTTATCATGCCTTCGACTACAGTTTGTCGCAGACGTGCCCAGGCGCTTTCCAAACTCGGGGAGCGATGCCACCGGCCCTGTGGCAGGCTAACGAACTTTCGATTCATCTTTCAATTTACCGTTCACCAACCCGGGATCTGTCATGTCTCAAGCGCCCGATTGCCGACTGGATGCCTCCGGTCTGAGCTGCCCGCTTCCATTGCTCAAGGCCAAGCAGGCTCTCGCCGGCATGCAGGCCGGGCAACTGCTCGAAGTGATCGCGACCGATGCGGGCTCCTGGCGTGATTTCGAGAGTTTCGTCGAGCACAGCCGACACACGCTGGTCGAGCGCGAGCAAGCGGACGGAATCTATCGCTACTGGCTGCGCAAGGCGGATGGAGACGCACCGGCATGAGTTTGAAGGGCATTCTGCGTCACTGGTTCGAGCGTTATCTCTCCGATGAAGAAGCGATCGTCCTGCTGGCACTGCTGATCGGCGGCTTTGCCATCGTGATCTGGCTCGGCGGTGCGCTGGCACCGTTTTTCACCGCGCTGGTCGTCGCCTTCCTGTTGCAGGGCGTGGTGGCCTGGCTGGAGCGTCGAGGGCTGCCGCGTCTGCTGGCGGTGGGGCTGGTCTTTCTGCTGTTCGTGGGGGCGCTGCTGGCACTGGCACTGGTCATCATGCCGCTGGTCTGGAATCAGCTGGTCGAGCTGGTCCAGGAAGCCCCCAGCATGTTTGCCAGCAGCCAACGCTGGCTGGGCGAGATGCAGACGAAATATCCGACCATCGTCACGCCGGATCAGATCCAGGGCTGGATCGCCACGGCCGGACACCAGGCGTCGCAGCTCGGCCAGCGGGCGCTGACCTTCTCGCTGGCGTCGCTGGGTAATCTGATGGCGGTGATCATCTACCTGGTCCTGGTGCCGATCCTGGTCTTCTTCATGCTCAAGGATCGCGAACGGCTGGTCGCCTTCATGCTGTCGATGCTGCCGGGCAAGCGCACGCTGATGACCCGTATCTGGCAGGAAATGGATGACCAGATCGCCAACTACGTGCGCGGCAAGACCATCGAGATCATCATCGTCGGCAGCGTGGCCTTCATCGTGTTCTGGGCCTTCGGGCTGCCCTACGCCGCCTTGCTGGGGCTGATAGTGGGGCTGTCGGTGCTGGTGCCCTATATCGGCGCCGCGGTTGCCACGCTGCCGGTCGCGGCGGTGGCGGGTTTTCATTTCGGCGCCAGCGAGCAGTTCCTGTATGTGCTGGCGGCGTACGCCATTCTGCAGGCGCTCGATGGCAATGTACTGGTGCCGGTCCTGTTTTCGGAAGCGGTCAACCTGCACCCTGTCTCGATCATTCTGGCAGTGCTGTTTTTCGGCGGGTTGTGGGGCTTCTGGGGCGTGTTCTTCGCGATTCCGCTGGCAACCCTGATCAAGGCGCTGGTGCAGGCCTGGCCGCGAGGCGAGTCGGACCAGGCCGAGATAGAGAAGGCGCCCTGAAGCGCGTCCGCGCCGACCGTCAGGCGTTGAGTTCGCGCGCCGCTTCGAGCACTTCTTCCACGTGCCCCGGCACCTTGACGCCGCGCCACTCGCGGGCCAGGTTGCCGTCGGCGTCGATCAGAAACGTGCTGCGCTCGACACCCAGATGCTCCTTGCCGTACATCTTCTTCAGCTTGATCACGTCGAACTGCCGGCAAATCGCTTCGTCGCGATCGGAGATCAGCTCGAATGGGAAGCCTTGCTTGGCCTTGAAGTTCTCGTGGGACTTGAGGCCATCCCGCGAGACGCCGAAGACGACCGTGTTGGCGGCCTCGAACTCGCTGATCCGATCACGGAAATCGCCGCCTTCGGTGGTGCAGCCCGGGGTGCTGTCCTTGGGATAGAAATAGATCACCACCTGCTTGCCACGGTAGTCGCCGAGACGAAAGGTCGTGTCGCCGGTGGCCTCGGCGGAGAAATCTTCGACGGGTTGTCCAACGCTGAGGGTCATGAGCCGCTCCGAAATGAAAGGGGAAGGGTTCGCCAAAATCCCTGAGGATTCCGTTGCGAACGAACGATAGCCGATTCTGGCGGTCAATGCTCGGGCGTGACGATCATCGAGGCGGGCAGCGGTCTTCAGCCAGCGGCGACGTCGGGTGTCGAGGCGCCGATCTCGGCGGGGAGCCGGCTTGCCGGCTGTACACGCCGAGGCTGCCTGAGTACCATCTGAGGTTTGCAAATCGTGCCTGGTAGGCGCCATGCCCGCATCGGCATGCGTCCGGGGTTCCGGGATCCGTCAGGTCCGGTTGTTCGCTTGCCGGATAATCGACTTGCGGTGAGTTAACGCGGCCGGCGTCCATCCCGGCCACAGGGAGAGAGCTGCAAGATGATCACAGGCAGTATCGTTGCCATGGCGACGCCGATGAAAGCCGGTGGCGAGATCGACTGGGAGGCGCTGCGTCGCCTGGTGAATTTCCATCTCGATCACGGCACTGACGCGATCGTCGCCGCCGGTACCACGGGCGAACCGACCACGATGTCGTTCGCCGAGCACTTCGATGTCATCCGCACAGTGGTCGAAGAGGTCAACGGTCGGATCCCGGTCATCGCGGGCACGGGCGCCAACAACACGGCCGAAGCGGTCGAGCTGGCGCGCTACGCCAGCGAAGTGGGCGCCGACTGCTGTCTGTCGGTGGCGCCTTACTACAACAAGCCGACCCAGGAAGGCTTGTATCAGCATTTCAAGGCGGTCGCCGAAGCCAGCGAACTGCCGATCATTCTCTACAACGTGCCTGGTCGCACCTGCTCCGACATCTACAACGAGACGGTTTTCCGCCTGGCGGAGCTCGAGCGGATCGTCGGCTTGAAAGATGCCACCGGCAATCTGGAACGTGCCGAGGAGTTGATCGATCGGCTCAAGGGCAGCGATTTCGCGCTCTACTCCGGTGACGACCCCACCGCTTGCGACTTCATGCTGATGGGCGGCCACGGCGATATCTCCGTCACCGCCAACGTGGCACCGAAGTCGATGCATGACCTGTGTGTCGCGGCGACCAGCGGCCAGCGCGAAAAGGCGCACCAGATCAACGCGCGTCTGGCGCCTTTGCATACGGCGCTGGGGATCGAATCCAACCCGATTCCTGTCAAGTGGGCGCTCAACCGCATGGGTTATGCCGACACCGGGATCCGGCTGCCGCTGACCTGGCTGTCCGAGCGCTACCACGGCAGCGTCGGCGAAGCGTTGCAGCTCGCCGGCATCGACAGCAAGTGATACCACCCGGCGTGGATCGAATCGCTAACCAGCCCATTGCTTCAAACAAAGGTGGATGCATGAAGCCCGTCCTCAAATGGATGCCTCTGGTGTTGTGCTCGTCGCTGGTCCTGTCCGGCTGCGGTCTGTTCCAAGACGGTTATTACTATGACCGCAACGACGAGTACCAGAACGCCAAGATGACCCAACCGCTGGATCTGCCGGCTTCGCGCAATCAGGTTCGTTATCAGGATTCGATGCCGGTTCCCCAGGCCGACAGCGATTTCTCGTCGACGGAGGCCATGGACGACGCGCCGCGTCCGCAGCCGCTGGCCTCCGGGCAGAGCGACGAGCAGCCTTATGTCGAAATGCGTCAGGCGGGCAGCGAGCGTTGGCTGCTGGTCGATGCCGCGCCGGCCAGTGTATGGCCGCGCCTGCAGGGCTTTGCCGTCGATCATGGCGTCAATCCGACCGCCATCAATGCCGCCAGCGGCCGCATCGATACCGCTCAGGGAAGCATGAGCCTGCGTCAGGGGCTGCGCAGCGGTACCAGCGAAGTCCGCTGCGATATCGGCAGCAGCGCCCAGTGTCTGACCTCGGTCAAGGCGTATCTGGACAGCAACCATACCGCCGACAGCGGCGTGTCGCTGGCCGCACAGCCGCTCGACCAGAGCGAGCGCGTGAAGCTGCGCAACCGCGACGGCGGCTGGAAGCTCGACCTGGCACTGGACAGCGAGCGTGCCTGGTCCGAGCTCTACTATCAGTTGCAGAACGGATTCGATGACGATCGCCTGACGGTGACGGATCAGAACCGCAGCGCTGGCCAGTTCTTCGTCGACTATCTGCCGCTGGAAGCCGACGACGGTGGCTGGTTCGACTGGTTCGGCAGCGACCCGCAGCCCAACCATTACCGCTTGCAGCTCGACTCGAACGCCAACAGCACCGTGGTGACGGTCGACGATGCCGATGGTCAACCGGTGGCACCGGCCGCGGCACGGGAGCTGCTGGACGCGATTGCGTCCACGCTGCGCTGATGGCGTCGCCTTCCACACCGGGCCTTCACTTCGCCTCGCTGGGCAGCGGCAGCAAGGGCAACGCGACGCTGGTCAGCGATGGCGAGACCCTGGTGCTGGTGGATTGCGGTTTCGGCGTGCGCGAGGCGGAGAAACGCCTCGCGCGGTTGGGTGTCCATCCGCGCCAGCTGTCGGCGGTGCTGGTCACCCACGAACACAGCGATCACATCACCGGGGTGGGCGCCCTGGCGCGCCGCCACCAGTTGCCGGTCTATCTGAGCGCCGGCAGCTGGTTCTCCGGCAGGTTGGGCGAGGTGCCCAGGCACGAACTGCTGGTGCCGCAGGCACGCTTCGCCATCGGCGGGCTGGAGATCGATCCGGTCACCGTTCCCCATGATGCCCGTGAACCGATCCAGTTCTGCTTTCGTGCCCACGGCCGCCGCCTCGGGGTATTGACCGATCTCGGCCACCCGACGTCTCACGTGGCCGATGTCTTCGGCGGCTGCGATGCGCTGTTCCTCGAGTGCAATCACGATCCGCGCATGCTGGCCGAAGGCCCCTATCCGCCGCACCTGAAGCGCCGTGTCGCCGGTCGCTGGGGCCATCTCGCCAACGGCCAGGCGGCGGAACTGCTGCGCCGGCTGGGGCTCGATCGGCTACAGCGGATTGTCTGCTCGCACCTGTCGGCGCAAAATAATCACCCCGAGCGGGTACTGGAAACTCTGGTGCCGCTGCTCGACGGCGATGAGTCGCGTCTGCTGGTCTCGGCCCAGGATAGCGGTATCGACTGGCAGCAGGTGGCCTGACGGTGACAGGAACCGTCTCGTCGCCACACCACGTTTCACCTTCATCACCCTCATGAACCTGCTGCCCCAAGGGGCCGCGACGCGGAGACAGCTCCATGCAAAAACGCGATCTTCTCTATGCCGGCAAGGCCAAGTCGGTCTACCTGAGCGACGACCCGCAGCGGCTTGTCCTGCACTTTCGCGATGACACCAGCGCCTTCGACGGCAAGAAGAAGGAAGCCCTCGAGCGCAAGGGCATGGTCAACAACAAGTTCAACGCCTTCATCATGGAGAAGCTCCAGGCGGCGGGCATTCCCACGCACTTCGAGCAGTTGCTCTCGGACACCGAGTGCGTGGTCAAGAAGCTGGAGATGATTCCGGTGGAGTGCGTGGTGCGCAACCTGGCCGCCGGTGGCCTGGTGCGCCGCCTTGGCGTCGAAGAAGGCATCGCCCTGAATCCGCCGACCTTCGAGCTGTTCCTGAAGAACGACGAGAAGGGCGACCCGATGATCAACGAGTCGCTGGCCGAGACCTTCGGCTGGGCGACGCCCGAGCAGCTGGCGACCATGAAAGCGCTGACCTTCCAGGTCAACGACGTGCTCAAGCAGCTGTTTCTCGATGGTGGCATGCTGCTGGTCGACTACAAGCTCGAGTTCGGCGTCTTCGAGGGCGAGATCGTGCTGGGCGACGAGTTCTCGCCGGACGGCTGCCGGCTCTGGGATGCCGAGACCCGCGAGAAGCTGGACAAGGATCGCTTCCGCCAAGGGCTGGGCGGCGTGATCGAGGCCTATGAGGAGGTGGGGCGGCGTCTGGGCATGACCTTCTAGCAACGCTGTCTCAATTCCTGCGCGGGCAAATTGCTTTGTTGTACGGCCCCGGTGCGCCGGTCCAATCGGAATCCTCACCCATACCCCATAGGCTCCGGTTCCTGCGCGCCGTACGCCTTGCACATTTTCATGAGAGGTCCCGACATGACAACGTCGGGGCTTCTCGCTTTCTGGCGATGAGGTTTCCGGCGTATGCCTGCGCCTTCAGTCGATGCGTTCCGCGCTCTCGATCGTGATCGGCGTCTTCGGCACATTGGCGTGAGGGCCCTGGCGGCCGGTGGCAACGCCGGCGATCTCGTCGACGACGTCCATGCCGGAAACCACGTGGCCGAACACCGTATAGCCGGGGTTGTAGAGATCGCGGTAGTTCAGCGCGCTATTGTCGACCAGATTGATGAAGAACTGGCTGGTCGCGGAATCCGGATTGGCGGTTCGCGCCATGGCGATGGTGCCGCGGGTATTGTCGAGACCGCTTTTCTCCAGCGCGATCGGTGCGTGGGTCTCCTTCGGCTCAAGATCCGCCGTCATGCCGCCGCCCTGGATCATGAAGTCCTGCATCACGCGATGAAAGACCGTGCCGGCATAGAAGCCTTCATCGACGTAGCTCAGGAAGTTATCCACCGTCTTGGGGGCCGCCTGGGCATCGAGTTCGACTTCGATGTCGCCCTGGCTCGTGTGCAGGCGCACATGCGGATGATCGGCATCGGCGAGCGCCGGAAGAGAGAATGCCGTCAGGGCGGACAGGCAAAGGGCAATCAGCGACTTTTGCATCGAAGGCACTCCAGTCATTCATCGAAGTTCGCCAGCCTAGCCGCATCGGTGCCGAGTGACCAGCCCTGGTCACGTTCGATCCGCTCATCAGCGCGGCTCGATTGCTTCCACCCGAATTTCGGTGTCGACGGCACCTTCCATGACTCGAAAGCGCACGTTGACGTCGCGCAGGAAGACGCCGTAGCGCCGGGTGACGTCCTGCCGGTTCGAGCCGCTGCCGTGATAGGCGGGGCGTGGGTCCTGGGCCAGCACCTCTTCGATCAGTCGGGACAGCGATTCACCGTCGGGATGGCGCTGCAGCGCTTCCTGCGCCGCGGCACTGAAAGTGACGCGGTGCCGGGGCGGCGGCGCAGGCGCGAAACCGGCATCGGCATCGGGGCGGGACTCGGCCCAGGGCAGATAAGGCTTGATGTCGAGAATCGGCGTGGCGTCGCAGAGATCGTGCCCCCGCAGGTGCAGTTTCACCCGGCTTCGATACTCGGCCAACCGAGACCCGGCAATCGGCGTCTGGGCGAACGCGGGTTTCGGCGTGCATTCGATATCGACCAGCTCGACCAGCGACAGGCCAAGGCGGTTGGGGCGGTGGGTGCTGCGGCTGGCGAAGACGCCGATGCGCTGATTGCCTCCCAGGCGGGGCGGCCGCACCCGGGGCGTCCAGTTCTCCGGGCTGCGATCGAAGACGAAGGTCAGCCACAGATGGGTCATCGCCTCCAGGCCTTCGACGGCGAGCGGATCGTCGAACGCTGGCGCCAGATAGAGAATCGCCCGCGCCGACGGCGCCAACCCCGGCTGGCGCGGAATCCCGAACTTGTCGGGGTAATCGCTGGCGACATGACCGATCGTCTCCAGCGTGAAAGCGCTGTCGGACACTGGGGCATGGCATGAGGGCTCTGGAATCATGAAATCGCGCTTTTCGAGGTGAACTTTTGCAATGGTGCCATAATGCAGTAGCGCTCGGCCCCGGGTGCGGCAGGATTCCGGAAGCTCGCATGATACCAAGGAGAGGTGTTTGATGAGTTTTTTGCATGTTTACCACGAAGCCGATGGCGACCAGCCGTTGCTGTCGACGCGCGATGACGAACGTATCAAGCTGGAACTGGGCGCCCATCAGATTCTTTTCCAGTCCCATTCGCTACCGCCGCTTCGCAGTACCGCCAGTGCCGACGAGGTGCTCGATGAGCACGCCGCGCTCATCGACGAGATGCGTCTGCACAGCGGGTGTCAGCGGATCGAACTTCGCGGCATGAGCCCGGTCTATCCCGATGGCCAGTTGCGGCGGGAGCTGCTCTACAGCGAATCGCGCGGCATGGGGCAGCAATGGCATCTGTTTCTCCATGGTCAGGCGATTTTCTACCTGCATCTGGCTTATCGTGTCTATGTCGTTGGCTGCGAGCGCGGCAATCTCATCACCATTCCCGCGAATCTGCCTCACTGGTTCGATATGGGGCCACAGCCGGATTTCGTCACCGTGACGCTCAGCGAAGGGGATACGGATTCGCTGGCGGAAACCGCCAGCGACATCGCGCTGCGCTTCCCGCGCTATGAGTCTCTGGTCAACGACGCGGCGTGATCCGGCGGTGTCGTTGATGGTCGGTCAGCTCGGAGGATCTCGATATGCTCGAACGAACCCGCTTCCGTGAGGCATTGCCTCGGGATGCCTCGGATCAGGCCGAAGTTTTTTACCATGCGATCATGGAAGGCGCGGCCAATCACTATACCCTGGCCCAGCGCGAGGCCTGGGCATCGGCGCTGCCGCGCACTGCGGAAGCGTGGATGGCGCGGCAGGCGATCCACTCCACGCTGGTGGCAGAGTGCGACGGGCATTGCATCGGCTTCTGCGAACGCGATCTCCGGGCCGGGCGCATCGAAACGCTCTACGTCTGGCCGTCGGTGGCACGACAGGGGGTGGGATCGCGTCTGCTGTCGCTGTCCATCGAGGCATTGAGAGAAGCGGGGCACAGCGAGGCAATGATCGAAGCGAGTCTGGTGCTGGCGCCGTCGTTGGCCGGGCGCGGTTGGGTGGCCCAGGGCGAAGAGTGGAGCGAACGCCAGGGCGAGCGGCTGCCGCGAGTGCGAATGCGATTGGCACTGGATGCCGGCGGCACGTGAACCCAACCGTTGCCGGTTTCGGACGTCTCCATTTCCCTTGAGGCGAGAAATTCGGTAGAGTCGCTTCCATAATGAAAGTGACCCACGATATTTCCTCTTTCTGCCCGGTGGCCCGCGCACTCGACTGCGTCGGCGACAGCTGGACGCTGCTGATCCTGCGCGACGCCATGCAAGGCGCGCGTCGCTTCGACGAGTTCCAGCGCGGCCTGGGCATCGCTTCCAGCATGCTGACGCGGCGTCTGGATCGCATGGTCGCCAACACGCTGTTCGAAAAGCGCTGCTATCAGCAGCATCCGCCGCGTTACGAGTATCATCTGACGGCAAAGGGCCACGACCTCGCACCGGTCATTCTGATGCTCTACCGCTGGGGCGAAGACCATCTGCCGATCGAAGCCGACGGCTTCCATCTGGTCGATCGACAGACCCTGGACCCTGTCGATCCGATCCTGTACGACCGCCACCACGACAGGCCATTGTCGCCCGGCGATGTGCGTCTGGCCCCCGGCCCCGACGCCAGCCCGGCGGTTCATGCCCGTATCGAGCGCATGCAGAAAGCCTTCGACCGTGGTGCTTCTTCCCACTCGCAGACAGCGGCAGCGAAGGCCTCTGGCCAGCTTGTCGATGCTGCGAGTAACTCGATCAATGACTGAAAGGACATCGTCATGCGACGTATCGTAGTGACAGGTATGGGCATCCTCTCGCCGTTGGGATGCGGTATCGAAACCGTGTGGCAGCGTTTGCTGTCGGGCGCCTCCGGCCTGCGCCGGCTGCCGGCGGAGACCGTCGAAGGTCTGGCCGTGGGCGTCGGCGGGCCGGTGCCGACCATCGAGGAAGACAGCGCCGGCTTCGACCCGGATGCCACCATGGATCCGAAAGAGCGGCGCAAGATGGACCGCTTCATCCAGATGGCGGTCGCGGCGGCGGAAGAAGCGCTGACCCAGGCCAACTGGTTCCCGCAGACGGAAGCCGAGAAGGAGCGCACGGCGACCCTGATCGGCTCGGGCATCGGCGGCTTTCCCGCCATTGCCGATGCGGTGCGCACGGTAGACAGCCGGGGGCCGCGGCGGTTGTCTCCGTTCACCATTCCTTCGTTTCTGGCCAACCTCGCCTGCGGCCAGGTCTCGATCCGTCATGGCTTCAAGGGCCCGCTCGGCGCACCGGTGACAGCCTGTGCCGCCGGCCTGCAGGCGATCGGTGATGCCGCGCGCATGATTCACGCCGGCGAAGCCGATGTCGCGCTCTGCGGCGGCAGCGAGGCGTGTATCGATCGCGTCAGCCTGGGTGGTTTCGCCGCCGCCAAGGCGCTCTCCAGCCATTTCAACGACACGCCGGAGCAGGCGTCGCGGCCGTTCGACCAGGCTCGCGACGGGTTCGTGATGGGGGAAGGTGCCGGCCTGATCGTGATCGAGACGCTCGAACACGCCCTGGCACGGGGTGCGACGCCGATTGCCGAGCTGGTCGGCTACGGCACGACCTCCGACGCCTACCACATGACGGCAGGGCCCGAGGACGGCTCCGGCGCGGCGCGCGCGATGCAGATCGCACTGCGCCAGGCCGGGCTGGAGGCGTCCGAGATCCAGCATCTCAACGCTCATGCCACCTCGACCCCGGTGGGCGACCGAGGCGAGCTCGCCGCCATTCATCGCCTGTTCGGCGATCGCTCGCCGGCCATCAGCGCGACCAAGGCGACCACCGGCCATCTGCTGGGTGCCGCGGGCGGCGTCGAAGCGATCTTCACGCTGCTGGCGCTGCGTGACCAGACCGCACCGCTGACCCGCAATTATACCGATCCCGACCCGATGACGGCGGGCCTGGACATCGTCCACGGCGAATCGCGCCAGATGCCGATGGAACATGCCATCTGCAACGGCTTCGGTTTCGGGGGCGTCAACGCCAGCGCGATCTTCAAGCGCTACGAGGCGTAAACTTTCGGCCACGAGCCACGAGCCACGAGCCACGAGCCACGAGCCACGAGCCACGAGCTACGAGCTACGAGCTACGAGCCACGAGCCACGAGCCACGAGCTACGAGCCACGAGCTAAAAAAGGCGCCAGCGACATTGTCGCTGGCGCCTTTTTGTTCGGGCGAACTCAACTGCGCGATGCGTGCCAAGACGTAGCGCCGACGAAAGTCGCAAGGCTAAACTCGACGTTGGCAGCCGCTCGAACCTAGTCCTTGCGATGGGGACCTGTGCTGATACCTTCGGCATAGGACGCTTTTCGCAATTCGCCGTCCCATCGCTGAAAGCCGTGGGGCTGCCGCCTCCTTATACTCGATTGACATAACCCCTAACCCTCAGGGAGAAAGACATGGCCGCGAGCCCGACACGTGACGATTTCGACCGCTACATGACCCCCAACTATTCGCCCCAGCAGGCGATTCCGGTGCGCGGCGAGGGGAGCCGCCTGTGGGATCAGGCGGGCAAGGAGTACATCGATTTCGCTGGCGGTATCGCGGTCAATGCGCTGGGGCACTGTCATCCGGCGCTGGTCGGCGCGCTGACGGAGCAGGCCAACAAGCTGTGGCACCTCTCTAACGTCTATACTAACGAGCCGGCACTGGCGCTGGCCAAGCAGATGGTCGAGCGGACCTTCGCCGACAAGGCGTACTTCTGCTCTTCCGGCGGCGAGGCCAACGAAGCAGCGTTCAAGCTGGCGCGGCGCTGGGCTTTCGACAACTTCGGCGAGAAGAAGCACAAGATCATCTCGTTCAAGCAGGCGTTCCACGGCCGTACGTTGTTCACCGTCAGCGTCGGCGGTCAGCCCAAGTACTCCGAGGGGTTCGGCCCCATCCCGGGCGGCATCGTGCACGCCGAGTTCAACAATCTCGACAGCGTTCGCGCGCTGATCGATGACGATACCTGCGCCATCGTGGTCGAGCCGATCCAGGGCGAAGGCGGCGTGACGCCGGCAACGCCCGAGTTCATGCGCGGTCTGCGCGAGCTGTGCGATCAGCACCAGGCCCTGCTGGTCCTCGACGAAGTGCAGTCCGGGGTCGGTCGCAGCGGCAAGCTCTACGCCTACATGCATTACGGCGTGACCCCGGACATCCTGACCTCCGCCAAGGCGCTGGGCGGCGGCTTCCCGATCGGCGCGATGCTGACCACCGATCGCGTGGCGCCGTCGCTGGCGGTGGGAACGCACGGTTCCACCTACGGCGGTAACGCGCTGGCCTGCGCCGTGGGTCTGGCCGCGCTGACCACCATCGATACGCCGGAAGTGCTGGCGGGCGTCGAGCGTCGTCACGAACTCTTCCGCGAGCATCTCGAGGTCATCAATAGCAAGTACGGCGTGTTCAAGGAGATCCGCGGCATGGGCCTGCTGATCGGCGCCGAGATGAGCGACGACTTCGAGGGCCGCGCGCGGGACATCCTGCCGCTGGCCATCGAACAGGGGCTGATGATTCTGGTCGCCGGCCCCAACGTGCTGCGCATGGCGCCGTCGCTGGTGATCCCGGAGGCGGATCTCCAGGAAGGCATGGCGCGGCTGGAACTGGCCATCGAGCAGCTCGTCGGTCAATCATGAACCATGCCGATGTCGTCTCAGGTGCCGTAGCGGATTCGACGACGAGAAGCGTCGGACACCTGCTGTTTCGTCCGGCGCAGTCCGGCGATCTGGCCGCGATCGAGCGGCTGGCTGGCGGCTCCACGCCCAAGCTGACCAACCTGCCCGCGCATCGCGACCGGCTGGAGGAGCGGATCGCCCGCTCCTCCCGTTCGCTTGCGCGCAATGTCGACTTCCCCGGCGACGAGCTCTACACCTTCGTGCTTGAGGATCGGAACCTGGGGGAAATCATCGGCACGGCGAGCATCCGGGCTCAGGCCGGCGCGCAGGATGCCTATTACACCTACCGCCAGGAAACCCTGATCCACGCCTCGCAGCAGCTCAACCTGCGCCATGAGGTGCAGACGCTGTCGCTCTCCCACGAGATGTCGGAAGTCTCGCTGCTGTGCGCGCTGTCGCTGGATTCGCGCTACCGCGGCACCAGTGCGGCGACGTTGCTGCGCCGCGCCCGGCTGGTGTTCATCGCCCAGTATCCCGAGCGCTTTGCGGAGACGCTGGGCGTCGCCTTCCCGGGCTTTCTCGACGAAGCGGGCGGCTCGCCGTTCTGGGACAGTGTCGGCCGCCACTTCTTCGAGCAGAGCTACCACGAGATCAACCTGCTGGCGGGTGTGCGCTCGAAGAGCTTCATCGCCGAGGTGATGCCGCAGTTCCCGCTCTATCTGCCGTTGCTGACGCCGCAGGCCCGGGCGGCGATCGGGCGTGAGCATCCGGCCCACGAGCAGGCGCTACAGGAGATGCTGGCCGAAGGCTTCGTGCGTTCGCGCCATGTCGATATCTTCGACGCCGGCCCGGTGGTCAGAGTGGAAAGGCAGCGGCTGCACACGCTGACCCACTGCGGCTGGCACCCGGTGCGGATCCGTCCGGCGGCCTCGCTGCCGGATGCCGAGCCGGCGATGGTGGCCAATCAACAGCTGGCGGATTTTCGCTGCACCGTCGCGCGTTACGCGCTCACCCCGACCGGCCAGCTGCTGCTGTCGGAAGAGCAGGCGGCATTGCTGGGCGTCGAGGAGGGGCGTGCCGTGCTGGTCGCGCCGCTGGCGCTACCCAATGTCGAAGACGCGCTGGACGAGGGAGAACTGTAATGCGCCTGCGACCCATTGGGCACCACGATATCGACGAACTGCAGGCCCTGGCCCAGGAAACCGGCGTCGGTTTCACCTCGCTGCCCAACAGCCGCGAGTTCCTGACCGCCAAGATCGACAACGCGGTAGCGGCTTTCGAAGGCCGTGTCCCCGAGCCGGAGCGGCTCTATTTCTTCGTGCTCGAGGACGAGCAGACCGGCGAGCTGGCGGGCTGCTGCGCGATCGAGGCCGAAGTCGGCCGGGAGACACCGTTCTACCACTATCGTGTCGGCAAGCTGGCCCACTCTTCGGTCCAGCTCGACCTGCATCGCACCATCGACACGCTGTTTCTGAGTTCGGATCACACCGGTGACGCCGAAGTCGCCTCGCTGTTCCTGCGCCCGGCCTACCGGCGTGACCGCAACGGCACGCTGCTCTCCAAGGCGCGCTGGCTGTTCATGGCGGAGTTCCGCGAGTGTTTCCCGGCCAAGGTGCTGGCGGAAATGCGCGGCGTCTTCAGCCTGGACGGCGTCAGCCCGTTCTGGAACAGCCTCGGCAGCCACTTCTTTCCAATGGAATTCAAGCAGGCCGACCAGCTCACCGGGCTGGGGCAGAAGAGCTTCATCGGCGAGCTGATGCCAAAGTACCCGATCTACGTGCCGTTTCTGCCGCAGGCGGCGCAGGACTGCATCGGCCAGGTCCACGAGCACACCCGGCCCGCGCTGGAGATGCTCAAGAAGGAAGGGCTGCGCTGGGAAGGCTATATCGACATCTTCGACGGCGGCCCCACGGTGGAAGCCTATATCGATGACGTGCGCGCCATTCGGCATTCGCGCTGCGTCACGGTGGAAGTCAGTGGAGAGCGGTTGGCGCAATCCGAGCGCCCCGGCTGGCTGGCAGCGACCACCGGCATGAACGACTTCCGCTGCAGCTGGATCGGCCGCGGCCCCAGCGAGGATGACGTAATCACGCTCACCACCGCCGAAGCCGAACGCCTGGACGTGACCAGCGGTGACCGGTTGCGGGTGCTGGAAACCTGAGCTTCGAGCTTCGAGCTTCGAGCTTCGAGCTTCGAGAAAGGGATTGCGAGCTTTCAGCGTGATCGAATCCTGAATTTCGCGGCTCGCGGCTCGCGGCTTACCAACCAATCATCAGGAGCGACATATGCACGCCAAACAACAACTGCTGATCGACGGCCGCTGGATCGAGGGCGCGGCGGCGTGTTTCGACAAGCGCGATCCCGTTTCGGGCGATTCGCTGTGGCAGGCCGCGGCGGCGTCGCCCGAGCAGGTCGACGAGGCGATCTCGGCCGCGCGGCGTGCGTTTCCTGGCTGGGCGCGCCGTCCCTTTGCCGAACGTCAGGTGATCGTCGAGCGTTTCCGCGATGAGCTGGAAAATCACCGCGAGCCGTTGGCCCGCAGCATTGCCCACGAGACCGGCAAGCCGATCTGGGAGGCGCGCACCGAAGTAGGCGCGATGATCGGCAAGGTGGCGATCTCGTTGACGGCCTATCACGAACGGACCGGCGAGCGCGCCCGGGACGCCGGTGGCACACGCGCCGTGCTGCGTCATCGTCCGCATGGCGTGCTGGCGGTCTTCGGCCCCTACAACTTTCCGGGCCATCTGCCCAACGGCCACATCGTGCCGGCGCTGCTGGCGGGCAACTGCGTGGTGTTCAAGCCCAGCGAACAGACGCCGATGACCGCCGATCTGACTCTGCAGTGCTGGGAGCGGGCGGGCCTGCCTGCCGGCGTGATCAACCTGGTCCAGGGCGCGGCGGAAGTGGGGCAGGCGCTGGCGGGCAACGCCGATATCGACGGGCTGCTGTTCACCGGCAGCGCCAAGGTCGGCGGGCTGTTGCACCGCCAGTTCGGCGGCCAGGTCGGCAAGATCCTGGCGCTGGAGCTGGGCGGCAACAACCCGCTGGTGGTGAAGGACGTGCGCGATCTCGACGCGGCGGTGCTGACCATCGTCCAGTCGGCGTTCCTCTCCGGCGGCCAGCGCTGTACCTGTGCGCGTCGCCTGATCGTGCCGGAAGGGGAGGCCGGTGATCGACTGATCGAGAAGCTGGCGCAGGTGCTGGCCGAACTGCGGGTGGCCGAGCCGTTCAGCGAGCCGGCGCCGTTCTATGCCGGGCTGGTCAGCCCGCAGGCGGCGGAAGGCCTGCTCGTGGCGCAGCGCGATCTCGAAGCCCGCGGCGGACGCGTGCTGGTACGCATGCAGTCGCTGCAGGACGGCACCAGCCTGCTCTCGCCCGGGCTGGTCGATGTCACCGGCTGCGACGTGCCCGACGAAGAACACTTTGGCCCGCTGCTCAAGGTCCATCGTTACCAGAGCTGGGACGAGGCGATCGAGCTGGCCAACGACACCCGCTACGGCCTTTCCGCTGGCCTGATCGGTGGCGACCAGGCTGACTGGGACGACTTCCTGCTGCGGATTCGTGCCGGTATCGTCAACTGGAACCGCCAGACCACCGGCGCTTCCAGCGACGCGCCGTTCGGCGGCATCGGCGACAGCGGCAACCATCGCCCCAGCGCCTATTACGCGGCGGACTACTGTGCCTACCCGGTGGCCTCGATGGAGGCCGATACGCTGACGATGCCCACGGAACTGCCACCGGGGGTGACACTGTGAGCAGCGAAGCGGACATGACGGCCGAGCAGGACGTGCGCGAGGTCAACTTCGACGGCCTGGTCGGCCCGACCCACAACTACGCCGGGCTGGCCCACGGCAACGTGGCCTCGATGCGCCATGGCGGGCTCGCGTCCAACCCGCGCGAGGCCGCGCTGCAGGGCCTGGCCAAGATGAAGTCGCTGATGGACGCTGGCTACGCCCAGGGCGTGCTGCCACCACAGCAGCGCCCGGACCTGGGCGCCTTGCGGGCGCTCGGTTTCCAGGGGGACAACACCCAGGTGCTGGCGCGGGCCGCCAGGGAAGCGCCGCAGATCCTGCGGGCGGTGTGTTCGGCCTCGTCGATGTGGACCGCTAACGCCGCCACCATCACGCCGAGTCTCGATGCGCCCGACGGCCGCGTTCACTTCACGCCCGCCAACCTGCAGTCGAGCTTCCATCGCTATCTCGAGCCGGAGACCACGGGCCGCGTACTCGCCTCGATCTTTCGCGACGAACGCCATTTCGCCCATCATCCCGTGCTGCCGGCGACGCCGGCATTCTCCGACGAGGGTGCCGCCAATCACACGCGCCTTTGTGGCGACCACGGCGACGCCGGTGTGCATCTGTTCGTCTATGGCCGTCAGGCCTTCGGTGGCGAGCGCGCCCCCAAGCGCTATCCGGCCCGTCAGACGCTGGGAGCGAGCCAGGCGATCGCGCGCCAGCATGGCCTCGAGGATTCCCGGGCCGTCTTCGCCCAGCAGCATCCCGACGCCATCGACGCCGGTGTCTTTCACAACGACGTGATCGCCGTAGGCAACGGGCCGGTGCTGCTCTATCACGAGATGGCGTTTCTCGACGAGGAGAAGACGCTGGACGCGCTGCGCGAACGAATGACGACGCCACTCATCCCGGTGCGGGTGCCCAGCGAAGCGATCAGTCTCGAAGACGCGGTATCGACCTACCTGTTCAACTCGCAGTTGCTGTCGAATCCGGATGGCAGCATGACGCTGGTGGTACCGGGGGAGTGTCAGGAAAACGAATCCGTCTGGCGGACGATTCAGGACCTGCTGCTGGCGGGCTACAACCCGATCAGCGAGGTAATGGTCAAGGACGTCAAGCAGAGCATGCGCAACGGCGGCGGCCCCGCCTGCCTGCGTCTGCGGATCGTGCTGTCCGCGGCCGAGCGTCAGGCGCTGAGCGGGCGGGTGCTGTTGAACGACGCGCTCCATGCCGATCTGGTGGCCTGGGTCGAGCGGCACTATCGCGACAACCTGACCCCGGACGACCTGGCCGACCCCCGGCTCGCCGACGAGACACTCACGGCGCTCGACGAGCTGACTCGGCTGCTCGGTATCGGCAACGTCTATCCGTTTCAGCGCGAGTCGACAGAACGCGCGTAACGAGACGCCTTCCTGGTCAGAACCGTCGACGCCGGCTCAGCGCCGCGAGGCCGAGCAGTGCCCCCGCGATGACCGTCGTGGTGATGACAGGGTGCATCGAGGCCTCGGTGTAGAGGCTGGTCTTGGAAACATGATGCGGGTAGTTCCCGCGCTCGCGCATCTCGGTGCCGGGTTCATGTAGCGCAAATGACTGGCGATGCTCCGCACGCCCGGACTTCTGCTGATCGATCATCATGCCGCCCATGAGGCGATCGGTCAGGCGCGGCGCGAAGTAGTCGAGCATTGCGATCGCCTTGCTGCCGCCCCCGGCACGAATGTCGCGTCGGGGATGAACGGCGCAGTGCAGGATCGCCTTGGCGACGACGCTCGGCTCGTAAAGCGGCGGCGGCAGGCTGGGCTCCTGCTCGAGCAGGTTGTGGGCATGTTCGGCATAGGGCGTGGCGATGCTGCCGGGTTTGACCAGGGTGACCGAAACCGGGGCGCCCAAGGCTTCCAGCTCCACGCGCAGCGAATCGGTGAAGCCCTTGACGGCATGCTTGGAGGCGGAATACATGCCCTGAATCGGAATCGCGCGATCGGACACCAGCGAACCCAGATTGATGATCGCGCCGCCATGGCCCGCAGTGCGTGTGGAGAGATAACGCGCCGCCTCCAGCGAGCCGTGAACGACGCCCCAGAAGTTGGTCTCGAACAGCTTGCGGTGGTCTTCCAGCGGCACATCGAGCATATAGCCGTAAAGCGACGCGCCCGCATTGTTGATCCAGGTATCGAAGCCTCCGAAATGGTTGAAGGCGGTCTCGGCGATGCCGTGTACCTGAGCGGGATCGCCCACGTCAGCCACGGCATGAACCGCCTCCGCGCCACGTTGGCGAAGCTCCTCCACCAGTCGAACCAGCGTATTCTCGTTACGTGCCGATACCACGAGGCGCGCCCCCCGATCGGCGGCCATGCGCGCCGTGGAGAGCCCAATGCCGGAGGTTGCGCCGGTAATCACGACGACCTGATCTTCGAGATGCTTCAGCCTGATACCCATGTCGCTCTCCTTGCCGGCCCTTGACGCATCGCGCTCGTGCCTGAGCGAAGTCCGTTTCGGGACCTGTTCCGAGGTCTGTTCTAGGGTCTATTTCGGGGTCTGTTCTGGAAAATAACTCTCTACAGCATAGAAGGCGGCAGGGGATTGCAAAGCCAAGGCATGCCCCGGCTTTACCGAGAGCAATGAAAGGGAGAAACCGTGCGTCAGTCGTCCGTCAGCTTGACCATCTTCGGCCGGCCGATCAGCACGCCGGCCACGCTCTGGCCGGCCAGCAGCACGATCAGGAAGATCAGCGACAGCTGCCAGTCGCCGCTCAGCCCGTGCAGCGCGCCGAACAGCAGCGGCCCGCTGGCGCCCATCAGGTAGCCGATACTCTGGGACATGCCCGACAGCATCGCGGCGTGCTGGGGCTGACGGGTGCGCAGCACGATCATGGTCAGCGCGAAGCTGAAACAGCCGCCCTGGCCGGCGCCCAGCAGCAGCGCCCACAGCAGCGGCGAGGCCGTGGGCGCAAGCAGCAGGCCGAACAGCGCCAGCGCCACCAGCGAGCAGAGCCCCAGCACCAGCAGGCTGTGATGGGTCAGCCGCGATGCCAGGCGAGCAACGATGTAGCTGCCCGGAATGCTGGTGAGGTTGATCAGCGACAGCATGATCCCGGCGGTCGCCACGGGAACGCCGGCCTGGATCGCCACCGCCGGTACCCAGGTCTGCAGCGTGTAGAAGCTGAGCGACTGGGCGCCCATGAACAGCGTCAACGTCCACGCCACCGGACTTCTGAACAGCCGCGACATCGGCGGCCGGCGCGTGGCGGCCGGTTCTTCGGGCGCCAGCGTGAGCGCCACCCGCCACCACACGATGGCGGAGCCGATGCCGAAGGCGGCCCATAGCCAGATCGGCGTGGACCAGCTTCCGGAGAGATTCATCAGCGGAATGGCGCTACCGGCACTGATCGTGGCGCCGACGCCCATCATCACCGTGTAGAGCCCCATGGTGCGGCCCAGGCGGTCGCCGCGATCGCGCTTGACCAGGCTCGGCATGAACACATTGCCGAAGGCGATGCCCAGCCCCGCGCACAATGTCCCCAGCAGCATGACCGTCAGACTCTCGACGCCACGCAGCACGCCGCCGAGGGCGATCAGCGTGATCGCGCAGGCGATGGCGCGGTCGAGGCCGACGCGATCGGCGAAGCCCGGCGCCAACGGCGAGAGCAACCCGAAGCAGAGAATCATCCCGGTGGTGAACAGGCTCGCCGTTCCCGCGCCGATGGAGAGCGTCGACATGATCGGATCGAGTACCGGCCCGATGACGACGATCGGCGCACGCAGATTGATCGCCGCCAGACCGAAGGCGACGAGCCACAGCCAGGCCGGTAGCGGGGGACGAGAGATCGAGGCTGACGACACGGGGAATGATCCTTCGCTGAATGGGCCGGCATTTTACCATCGTTGATCGGCGTATCGGTGCTGACGAGGTTCACCACCCGTTGGCTGCGCGAGGCACGTCAAAGTCGAAGCGATTGGTGCTTGCGCGTGTAAAGTGATCGTTTTACATTGGGTGTCATGGATATTCGCACACGACTCATCTCGACTGCCGAGCAGCTGTTCGACCGGTACGGCTTCACCGCCACCGGGATGGACCGGCTGACGCAGGCCGCCGGGATCTCCAGCCGCACGCTCTACAAGCACGTCGGCAGCAAGAACGGCCTGATGGCCGTCGTCCTGAACGAGCGGGACCGTCGCTTCCATCGGCTCGTCGGCGCGGACAATATCGACGCGCTGTTCGATGCGCTGGAAATCTGGTTCGCCCAGGAGGGGGCGCGGGGCTGCCTGTTCCTACGAGCCTGGGGCGAAACCGGCGGTAGCGTACCGGAGATCGCCGAGGCGATGGCGCGACACAAGCAGCGACTGCGGCAGCGAATCGACGAGATCGTGGTGGCGGAGATCGGCCGGCGCGACGACGAGCTGGCCGAAGCGATTCTGCTGCTTTTCGAGGGCGCGACCCATGCAGCGACCTATCGCGGCGGCGCGGCCGTCGACGGTGCGCGGCGTGCCGCCCATCGATTGGTCGAGACCGCACGGGCGCCTAGACGCCGCTAGCTGGTCATGTCGTTCGACGAACGGGCCGACGCCAGGGTCGGCGAATTTTTTACGCCCGTAATGAAAACGACCGTTTTACATCTGTTCGGACTTCGACTCCGGCAAGCCGGCTTCCCAGTCTCGCGACGGTGAATGCTCGAATGGAGAATGCCTCATGAATCGCTCGGAAATGCGCCTGGTCCTCGCCGGCACACTGCTGACCGGCGTGAGCTATGGCCTGGCACGCTTCGCCTACGGTCTGTTTCTGCCCAGCATGCGCGAGGATGTCGGTCTCGGTCCGGCCATTGCCGGGATCATCGGTAGCGGTGCCTACGTCGGCTACTGTCTCGCCATCGTGGCAAGCGCGCTGCTGGTGGAACGTCTCGGGGCGCGCCGGGTGGCGATCGCCGCGGCTCTGGTTGCCGCAGGTGGCATGACGATCGTCGCCATCAGCACCAGCGCGCTCTGGCTGGCCGGCGGCATCCTGTTCGCGGGGCTGAGCACCGGGCTGGCATCGCCGCCCATGGCCCAGGCCGTCTCGGCGTCGATCGCGCCCGCTCGGCAGGGGCGTGCCAATACCGTCATCAATGCCGGCACCAGCCTGGGTGTTGCCGTTTCCGGGCCGGTGGCCTTCATCGCCACGGGGCAGTGGCGACTCGCCTACGCTGCGTTCGTCGTCGCCGCACTGCTCAATGCGCTGCTGCTATTGATGACCATGCCGCGAGCGAATGCTGGCACCGGCCGCCAATCCGGTTCACGGCAAGAAGAGCCTCGCGGCGGTCTCTGGCGCCCGCGCGCGCTGATGCTCGTGGTCGCGGCCACCAGTGCGGGCCTGGCCAGCGCCGCCTACTGGACCTTTTCGAGCGAAGCCGTGGTCATGCTGGGCCACTTCGATCAGGCGATGACCAATATCGTCTGGATCCTGATCGGTGTCGCCGGGCTGATCGGTAGTTTGGCGGGGGATTTGGTCAAGCGCCTCGGCCTCAACGTCACTCATCGTGCAACGCTGGCCGCGCTTGCGCTCTCGCTGGGTTTGCTTGCGCTGATCCCATCCAGCCTGCCGGCGGTGCTCTTCTCGGCCGCACTTTTCGGTGGCGCCTACATCATGCTCACCGGTGTCTACTTGGTGTGGGGAATCCGGCTCTACGCGGACCGACCCGCCATCGGTCTTGGCCTGCCGTTTCTGATGATCGCCGTGGGCCAGATCGTCGGCTCGCCGCTGGCCGGCTATCTGATCGGCAGCCGGGGGTACGCCTTCTGCTTCATCGTCTTTGGCCTGATCGCGCTGGCGACGATGCTGGTCGGATATCGCCCGGACGAAAAGCAGGACGAGCGACAGGAGGAAGTCGTGGCTGCTCGAGGCGCTTGCCGGAAGCCCGTTTCGTCAGCAATGTCGGGCTCTCCGGTCCCTCGCTTCTACATGCCGGCCATGCCGCCGCTGGGGTTGATGGACAGGATCGGCCGCAGCGTCGGCGACTGGCTCCGTTCGGTCAGGCGCTGATGCCGTCGCGGGGAGCCCTGGGACTCCCCGAGGCGACTCACTCTCCCAGCATCGCCTCCACGACGCAGGCGTGCTGCAGCAGCGCCGCGTCGCCGCCCTGGGGGCGAGACAGCATCAGGCCGATAGGGAGTTCCGCGCCCGAAGAAAAGTAGGGCAGCGAGATCGAGGCGGCGTCGAGATAGTTGAAAACGCTGGTGTTGCGCAGCGCCAGCCGGTTCGCGCGTTGGAACGCGGCGGCGTCATTCTCGAGATCGGCCCGCTTGGGCGGCAGCGTCGCGACATGACGGGCTCGCTCGGGTTGCAGTGGGGAACGGTGGCACAGGGCGCCCGCCAGTATTGCATAGACGATCGCGCGCAGGAGATGGGCGATTTCCGCCATGGTCGGATGTCCGTGCGCGCTTCGGGCCGCTACAATGGGTCACCCTTTCTGTATCGGACGCGGCCGATTCGCTTCACGAGAGCCGCTTCACAAGAGCCATCGCGTCCGTGCATTGTCATCTGACCGTGACACCACGACACAAGCCGACCGTCACCTTTCGCTGCATCATCCAGCCGGCCTGTGTCGCTCAACCTCTGCCCGACGTGGCAGCCAGACTGCCCTCGCGGCGAACAGACGAAAATGAGGAGTGCTTGATGAGCCAGGATTTCCCGGACGACAATTTTCCCGGCAATACGGACCACCGCCGTCGCCATTCCGCCAACGTGGTCGATGGTCCCGGCAAGGCGGCCAGCCGTGCGATGCTGCGCGCCGTCGGTTTCACCGATGAAGATTTCAAGAAGCCTCAGGTCGGTATCGCTTCGACCTGGAGCCGCGTCACCCCGTGCAACAGCCATATCAACGTCCTGGCGGAAGCGGCCAGCGACGGCGCCGATGCCGCTGGCGGCAAGGGCGTGATCTTCAACACCATCACCATTTCCGATGGCATCGCCAACGGCACCGAGGGCATGAAGTACTCGATGGCCTCGCGCGAGATCATCGCCGATTCCATCGAGGCGGTAGCCGGCTGCGAAGGATTCGACGGCGTGGTCGCCATCGGCGGCTGCGACAAGAACATGCCCGGCTGCATGATCGGCCTGGCGCGCCTCGACCGCCCCGGCATCTTCGTCTATGGCGGCACTATCCAGCCCGGCGCCGGCCACACCGATATCGTCTCGGTGTTCGAGGCGATGGGCGCCTACTCCCAGGGCAACAAGTCGCTGATCGAGGTCAAGCAGATCGAGGAGACCGCGATCCCCGGGCCGGGTTCCTGCGGTGGCATGTACACCGCCAATACCATGGCTTCGGCGATCGAGGCGATGGGCATGAGCCTGCCCAACTCCTCGGCCCAGGAAGCCGTCTCGCAGACCAAGCACGACGATTGCCGCGCCGCCGGCGAGGCCGTGCTCAAGCTGCTCGAACTGGACCTGAAGCCGTCCGACATCATGACCCGCAAGGCGTTCGAGAACGCCATCACCGTGGTCATCGCCCTCGGCGGTTCCACCAATGCCGTGCTGCACCTGCTGGCGATCGCCAATACCGTCGGTGTCGAGCTCTCCCTCGATGACTTCACCGAGATCGGCAAGCGCGTTCCGGTACTGGCGGACGTGCGCCCCAGCGGCCACTACATGATGAGCGAGCTGGTGGCGATCGGCGGTATCCAGCCGCTGATGAAGATCCTGCTCGATGCCGGCATGCTGCATGGCGACTGCATCACCGTCACCGGCAAGACGCTGGCCGAGAACCTGGCGGACGTGAAGCCGTATCCGGTCGATCAGCAGATCATCAAGCCGCTGGACAAGCCGGTCAAGGCGACCAGCCACCTGCGCATTCTCTACGGCAATCTGGCGCCGGAAGGGGCGGTGGCGAAGATCACCGGCAAGGAAGGCACCCGCTTCACCGGCCGCGCTCGGGTATTCAATTCCGAAGAGGAAGCGCAGGCGCGGATCAACGATTTGACCGTGGTCGCCGGCGATGTCGTGGTCATTCGTTACGAAGGGCCGAAGGGCGGTCCCGGCATGCGCGAGATGCTGACGCCGACCTCGGCGATCATGGGCCGCGGCCTCGGCGACAAGGTGGCGTTGATCACCGACGGTCGCTTCTCCGGCGGCAGCCACGGCTTCGTGGTCGGCCATATCACGCCGGAAGCCTTCGTCGGCGGCCCGATCGGGCTGATCGAGGACGGCGACGAGATCACCATCGACGCCGAGAATGACGTGATGACGCTGCATATCGACGATGCCGAAATGGAGCGCCGCCGCGCGGCCTGGAAGCGTCCGGCACCGCGCTACACCCGTGGCACGCTGGCCAAGTACGCGCGTACGGTCAGCTCGGCGTCCAAGGGGGCGGTCACCGACCTGCCCGAAGCGCTGGACGACTGAACCGGCGTCCAAGGTCGATGCCGTTTCGCATCGACGCTAGCCGTACGAACGCCTCGAGGTTTCGACCTCGGGGCGTTTTCGTTCGCGTACCGATTTTTTCCGTCTTTCAATGAATTCAGTTCATGAAGTGGCTGCATAACTTTCATGCCGTCATGCGCCTATCCTCATCGCCGCTTGGGTATCCTTGGCGGCCTATGTTTTCGGCGGCGCTGCGCCTGCCGACCCTCTCACCGCCTTCGAGCCGGCCAACAACGCCAAGGAAATGAAGACCAGTCGCGATCGCATCATCACCACGCATACCGGCAGCCTGCCGCGAACGCTCGAACTATCGAAGCTGCTGGTCATGCGCGAGCAGGGGAAGCCGGTGGACACCGCGGCTTTCGATAGCGAGGTCGCCCGCTGCCTGGACGGGGTGATCGCCGCGCAGCTCGACGCCGGGCTCGACAGCATCAACAACGGCGAGGCGCCGCGGGTCGGCTTCTCGACCTACGTCACCGAACGCATGACCGGCTTCGGCGGGGAAGGGCGGCGCAAGCCGACGCTGGATATCCAGCGCTTCCCCGGCTACGCCGAGCACATGGCGCGTCAGATCGGGGTCTCCGAAGATCTCGCCAAGGTCTGGAACACGCCGCTGGCCCAGCGCGCCGTCCAGTACGACCCGACGCTGGCCGGGGTCAAGGCGGAGCTCGCCTCGTTCGATGCCGCGCTCGCCAATCGCCCTCAACCGCTGGAGACCTTCATGACGGCGGCGTCTCCCGGCGTCGTGACCACGACCATGCTGCGGGCGGAGAACAACCCGGACTATCCCACCGACCGCGACTATGTGCTGGCGGTGGCGCGGGAGATGAAGCAGGAGTACGAGGCCATCGTCGCGGCCGGTCACGTGCTGCAGCTCGATGCGCCGGATCTGGCCATGGAGCGGGTGATCATGTTCGGCGATGACGATCTGGGCACGTTCCTCGAACGGGTCGAGCTGCACATCGAAGCGATCAACCTGGCACTGGAAAACATTCCCGCCGACAAGGTGCGGCTGCACGTCTGCTGGGGCAACTGGCAGGGGCCGCACCAGGATGATGTGCCCGTGGCCGAGCTGCTGCCGATCCTCTACCGGGCCAAGGTCAGGGCGCTGAGCATTCCGCTGGGCAACCCGCGCCACGAGCACGAGACGGTGTCGTTCAAGACGCATCCGCTGCCGGATCACATGCTGCTGATGCCGGGCGTGATCGACGTTACCACCAACTATCTCGAGCACCCGGAGGTCGTCGCCAACCGCATCTGTGCGTCGGTGGAGGCCATCGGTGACCGTGAGCGTGTCGTCGCTGGCACCGACTGCGGCTTCGGCACCTTCGCCAGCTACGAGTTCGTCGCGCAGGACGTGGCCTGGGCCAAGCTGAAGGCGCTGAGCGAAGGGGCAGCCATCGCCACTCGTCGGCTGTGGGGCTGAGCATTCATTGCAAAACGTAACCTTGCAGGACCTGGCCTTCTCCTATACTTCGGAAGCAAACGGCACAACAGGGAGAGGTGCAATGTCGATGAAAGGGACGATGAATACCGGCCTGGGGTTGGTGCTCGGCGCGATGCTGTTCGGCGGCGTGGCTATGGCACAGGACAAGACTAGTGATCAGCCCAATCTGGACAAGCAGTCGGGAGATCAGACCAACGAGCAGGAGGATGCTCGTGAGACGGCGGTGCAGCAGAAAGGGGCTCCCAAGCTCGCGCAGGAGTGTCGCGATCTGGCCGTGCAGAAGGATGAACAATCCGAGGAGATAGATGGCAAGTCCATCTACGAGACCAACGCCAAGAACTACAAACAGGGAGAGGAGTTCGAACTGCTCGTCGATCTGCTTGGCGAGGGCAACGCCAAGTACAATCTTACTTGCAAGATCGACGCCGATGGCAACATGAGTTACGAGGGCATGGAAAAAACCTCCACCGTCAAATCCAGCCCGGGTGGCGCTTGAGTCTATTCCGTTGGATACGCCATGGCTTCGTTGCGACGCCATGGCGCGGCTGTTTCGTCTACGTGTCTGACGGGTTCGCAATAGGGTAGCGATGGCAGAGGCGATTCCTTCGGCAACGTTCGAGACCGATGCTCCCGTCGGCGTCATTTCGGATACTCACGGGCTGCTGAGAGACGAAGCGCTGGCGCTGCTGGCCGGTTGCTACCCGCTGATTCACTTGGGCGACGTGGGTGATCCGGCCGTTCTTGAGCGTCTGGCCGAGCTCGCGCCCGTTCATGCCGTCCGTGGCAATATCGATACCGAGGGCGAATGTGCGTCCTTGCCGTTGCACCGGCGCCTGGTGATCAATGGCCGGGTTCTGCAACTGGTTCACGATATCGCAGATATCGATCCCGGGATGAGCTGTGAGGCCGTGCTGCATGGCCATTCCCACAAGCCGCGCAACGAGTGGCGAGAGAGCGCCAGCGGGCGCCAGCTGTGGTTCAACCCCGGCGCGGCGGGGAAGCGCCGTTTTCGTCTGCCGATCACGCTCGGCAAGCTATGGATCGACGAACGCGGCATTCGCGGCGCTATCGTTTACCTGCCGTTATGAACGGAATTACTCGTCCTCCGGCGTGATTCGAATCAGCGCACCGTTGCTGGCATCCGTCAGTACCCATAGTGCGCCGTCCGGCCCTTCCGTCACGTCGCGCACGCGGCCGAGAGATTGTGCGAGACGCTGTTCGCCGCTTACCCGTTCCCCATCGAGCGTGAGCCGAACCAGGCCGCCCGGGGAGAGCGAGGCGATGATCAGATTGCCCTGCCAGCCGGGGAAACGTTCTCCCCGGTAGAAGGTCATGTCGCCCGGGGCGATGACCGGGTCCCAGTAGTAGATCGGCTGCTCCATGCCTTCCTTGGCGGTCAGGCCCTCGCCGATGGGCGCGCCGCTGTAGTCCTCGCCGTAGGTGATGATCGGCCAGCCGTAGTTCTTGCCGGGTTCCGGGACGTTGAGCTCGTCACCACCCTTCGGGCCGTGCTCGATCGTCCATAGTTTGCCGCTTTCCGGAGACAGCGCGGCGCCTTGCACATTGCGATGACCGTAGGACCAGTTCTCGGCCAGCCCGTCTTTTTCGACACTTGCGTTCTGGCCATCGGCGAAGGGGTTGCTGTCGGGAATGGAACCGTCGGCGTGAATTCTCACCACCTTGCCGAGATGGGTGTTCGGATCCTGTGCCAGTTGCCTGGGTTCGGGCAGCGAGCGCTCTCCCAGGGTCACGTAGAGCCTGTCTTCGTTGTCCCACACCAGCACGGAGCCGAAATGTTTGGTGGAGTCCCAGGCCGGCGTCTGGCGGAAGATGACTTCGACGTCTTTCAGGCGGCGGTGGTCCTGGCCGAGAACGCCGCGAGCGACGGCGGTGCCGTTCTTGCCATCACCTCGAGGCTCGGCGTAGCTGAAGTAGATTCGCCGGTTGTCGGCGAAGTCGGGATCGAGGCTCACGTCGAACAGCCCGCCCTGGCCGCGGGCATCGATCTCCGGCAGCCCCTCGATCGGCTCGGACAGCGTGCCGCTTTGCAGGTCGACGGCGCGCAGGCGTCCGGGACGCTCGGTCACCAGCGCCAGGTCGTTGTCGACAAAGGCCAGCCCCCACGGGTGGGCCAGCCCTTCGGCCACGCGCGTCGTGGTCAGTGCGACATCATCCTCGAGCGCGGGGGCGCGGGTCTGGCGTTCGAATGCCGGCGTCTGATCCGGTGCGTTGGGCGGGCCGCTCTGTACCGGCTGCTGGGCCAGCGTCTCGCCGCAGAGCGATAGCAGCAGGGCAGTGCCGGACGAGGTCACGAGGCTTCGTATCATGTCAGTCTCCATGGGGTTGGCATCGCGCTTCCTTTCTGACTGTAGCAGCCTTCCGCGCGAGCGGGCGGCATGGCGAGTCGCATCGTGGCGTTAAGCGAAATCCGAACGTGAGATTGTCGACAAACCCTGCCCGGTATTAGCCAAAGTTGATATCATTAGCCTTTTACCGGAGCTTGACCTTGTCTGCTGATTCCTCTCCGCCGCGCTTGTCTCCCCCGACATGGATGCGTTGGCTGCTGCTCGTCCTCGGCTGTGTCATCGCCAACCGCGCATTGAATGCGATCCACATGCCGGCTGGCGGCTTCATCGGGCCGATGGCGGTCTCGATCACCTATGGCGTCATGGTCGGTGGCCTGAGGCTGCCCCGCATCGGCTTCAAGCTCAGTCAGGGCGTCATCGGAGTGCTGATCGCCCAGACGCTGACCCTGTCGGTGCTGTTCAAGATTCTCGATGCCTGGCCGGTCATGCTGATCGCCACGGCGATTACCCTGCTGTTGAGCCTGATCGTGGGGATCGGGCTGGTTCGCTACGGCGGGCTTCCGGGATCGACGGCAGCCTGGGGCACGACGCCTGGCGCCGCCGCCGCCATGGTCGCGATGGCCGAGGAGAGCGATGCCGATCCGCGAATCGTGGCGGCGATGCAGTACGTGCGCGTGGTCTGCGTGGTACTGGTGGGAGCGCTGGTCAGTCATTATCTGGGTGTGACGGATAGCGGCAACGCTGGCCATGCGGCGGCTCTTCCCGTCGACCTGGGCTATCTGGGCAACCTCGTCGCGACGCTGGCGGTGGTTGCCATTGGCGTGTGGATCTTCGATCGACGGATGCCCGCCGGTGCGCTGCTGGGGCCGGTGGTGGTGGGGAGCGTGCTGCATCTGACCGGGGTAATCACCATCGTGTTGCCGCAGCCGCTGCTCGAACTGGCTTACGGTGTCATCGGTACCTACGTGGGGCTGCGCTTCGACCGCGAGACGGTCCACAACATTGCCCGTGCGTTGAGCAAGATGATCTTCGCCTCGCTGATGCTGATTGCGCTATGCGCCCTGTCCGCCTGGCTGATGACCCTGCTGATGCATACCGAGTTCATCACCGCTTATCTCGGCACCAGCCCCGGTGGCCTCGACTCGATGACGATCATCGCCATCGATACTCATGCCGATGTCGGACTGGTGGTAGCGTTGCAGACGCTGCGACTGTTCACGGTCGTACTGGTGGGGCCGGGGATGGCGAGACTGGTGGCGCGTTTTGCCAGACCTTCGACGGCGTAGAACCCGGTGTTGGTTTCGAGTCATTCGAGCCGCTCCGGCCCGGCTAATCGAAGCTCCACTGCCAGCGCTTGTGAGTGCGCTTCGAAGGCTTGGCCGGGGTATGGCTGCGTACCCGGCTGACCCAGGCCTGGCGCGCCTCCCAGCGGATCAGGTAGACGGTCTCGCCGTCGCGTAGCGGCGGGTTGGCGGGATCGATCAGCACCGCCTCGAACCAGCGCGACAGATGGTAGACCTGCAGTTTTCCACTAACCGGATGGGCGGCCACCTGAACGGCAATTTCCGCCCCTCTGCCATCGGTGGGAAGCATTGAGGTGGCGAGCCAAGCTGACAGGCCCGGGCGGGAGAGACGCCGATAAACCAGTACGAGAGAGGCCAGGCCCAGGCACAGTGCTATCTCTTCCGGCGTTTGATTGAACCATTGATCCATGGGGTCTCCCCTGCTTCTTGACGCGATAGCCTCTATCGGTGGGCAAAGTCGTTATTTCTTACGGTGCCTGCTTGGGCTCCTTTCTCTCTCAAATCCAGCATTGCTGGCAGACCCGACATGCCTAGCAGAATACGGATCGCCACTACCGCTCTCCACATTAGAACGGTAAACAATTGCTGTCTTACGTAGCGATCGATAAGGATTGCTATTGCCGATGCAGCGGGGAGGCCGTGCTGGCAAACCAGTCGTATCGGTGCGCATGAAGGCGGGCATGAAAACGCAAGGCCCCGATCCGGGGATCGGGGCCTTGCGCCTTGACGCGGCGAGTCTCGAAAGAAACCGCGCGTCCTCGAGCGTGCGGAATCACGCCCGGCGGGTGGTGACGATTACTTGACCTTGAAGTACTTGTCGTAGATCTCGTCGTAGGTGCCGTTCTGCTTCAGCGTGGCGAGGGCGTCGTCAAAGCGGTTGGCGAGCTCCTTGTCGCGCGGGCGGAAGGCGATACCGAAGCCTTCACCGAAATACTTCTCCGGCTCGCTGATCATGTCGCCGACGGTGACGTAGTTGCCCTCTTTGCTGTCCAGCAGGGTGGACTTGCCGACCGGGAAGTCGAGGAAGGCAATGTCGACGCGTCCGGCGTCCATGTCCAGCACCAGATCGTCAGCGGTGGAATAGCGACTGATATCGGCATCGTCACCGTACATGTCGGTCACGTAGTTGTCCTGCAGCGTGCCGCGCTGGACGCCGATGGTCTTGCCTTTCAGCGACTCGGGATAGATCGTGTCGATACCGCTGTCGGCGGCGGCGAACCATGCAGAGGGCGGCTTGATGTACGGATCGGAGAACAGCACGGTCTGGCGGCGCTCGTCGTTGATCGTCATCGACGACATGATGGCGTCGTACTTGCGTGCCAGCAGGCCGGGGATGATGCCGTCCCAGGCTTGAACGACCCATTCGCACTCGGCCTTGATCTGCGCGCACAGGGCGTTGCCGAGTTCGATGTCGAAGCCGGTCAGCTCGCCTTCCGGAGTACGGTATTCCATCGGCTCGTAGGGAACGTCGACGCCGATGCGCAGCTGTTCGGTATCCTGGGCCTGGGCGACACCCGCGATCAGCGCGGCGCCGAGCAGGCTGGTAGTCAGCAGTTTCTTCATGGATCGCTTCTCTCTTGTGATGCGTGAGTTCTTGTGTGTTGCGACTCGGTCCCGGTCCGCTCACCGCCTTTTGAACGGTGAACGCTCCCTGACACTCGATGGGCGACAACCGCAGCATAACCAATGCTTGTACGGTTGAATATCGCCGCAATCAACGCCTGGTTCACGGCGCCAGCAGGTAGCCGCTCCGGTGGCTGTGGTGGCCGGCGATATCGGCGACGATCATGCCCGCCGTGGCCATGCGGCGCTGGCTGCGGGCGTAGAACATGCCGGCCTGAGTGGCATGGACCGGCTCGACGCGATCGCTGATCGGATCGATGATCTCGGCGATGAGCTGGCCGGCTTCCACTTCGATGCCGGGTTCGGCGTGGAATACCAGCAGGCCGCCGATCGGCGCATGCAGAAAGTCCATCGCCGCCAGTTCGGTGGCCGGATAGGCCAGCTCGGGCAATGCCGGGGCCTCGCCCGCGACGAGCCCTAGATGCCGCAGCCAGTCTATGATCGCCTGGGCATCGTGGCCGGCCAGAGCATGGTCGACGTCACACTGGCCGCGCAGCTCCAGCGTTACCGATTGGCAGCCGTAGTCGAGCGGGAAGCGCGCGCCGAACGTCTGCTGCAGCTGTTCCCACACCAGCGTGAAGCACTCGTCGAACGACTGCCCACCGGAATCGGTGGCCAGCATGCTGGCCTTGGCGCCGAAGTAGCGCGCCAGCGGCTCGAACACCGGCCAGGCCGCCGGCGTGGTGTAGAGATGTTCGACGGCATCGAAATCGCAGTGGAGGTCGAGCACGAAGTCGGCGCGGCAGGCCAGGCGCTGCAGCGTCAACCGCATCGACTCCAGCGTGGTGGTCGGTGTGATCGACTCCAGCGCGGCTTCGAAACGATCGCGAATCACCTGGCGATTGTGGGCGATGTCGTCGGTCAGCACCGTTTCCAGTCCGTCGGCAATGTTGCCGGCGACGTTCACGTAGCGACGGTTGAAGTTGGTCAGACTCTCGAAATCGTAGCGTCCCAGCGGCGTATCCATCAGTTGCTGGTCCAGCCCCACCGGGTTGGCGACGGGCACGAGCGTCACGCGGCAGGCCAGCTGCCCCTGGGCCTCGAGCTCGGCGAGGCGCTGCTTGAGCGTCCAGGCGACCAGCATGCCCGGCAGTTCGTCGGCATGCAGCGCGCCCTGTACGTACAGATGCCGCTCGGCATCCGCCGGGCCGAAATGAAAGCTGTCGATGTAGCGTTCGGTGCCCGGCACCGGGCTGATCAAAGGGTGCTTCTGGTGTTCCACGACACTTCCTCGACTCGAGAATCATGAGCCCGGTCGCTGGCACTACGACCAGCGACCGGACAGGGCGGGTTTATTCGGCGCAGTCCTGCTCGCTCGGGCGTACCGACAGATCGTAGTCGAAGTACTTTTCCATCAGCTCGTCGAAGGTGCCATCGGCGTAAACCTCGCAGATCGCCTTGTCGAACTTGGCGGCCAGCGCCTTGTCACGCTGGCGGAACGCCATCGCCGCGCCTTCCCCGAAGATCGAGGTGGGCGTCTTGATGCTGTCGCCGAGCTGCTTGTAGGGGCTGTCGTCCTTGCGGAAATCGATGGCGTCGTTGGCGATCGGGAAGTCTTCGAAGGTCAGGTCGAGCCGGCCGGACTTGAGGTCGTTGACCACATCCTGGGAAGAGCCGTAGCGGTGGATATCGAGAACGTCGCCGTATTCCTGGGTGACGTAGACGTCACGGATGGTGCCGCGCTGTACGCCGACGGAGAGCCCTTTCAGGGAGTCCTTGTCGCTGATATCGATATCGCGATCGCGTGCGGTAATCCAGACGCTGGGCGTGTTGTAGTAGGGCAGCGAGAACATCACCTGGCGCTCACGCTCCGGCGTGATCGCCATCGACGACAGGATGGCGTCGTACTTGCGCGCCAGCAGACCCGGAATGATGCCGTCCCAGCCCTGTTCCACCCAGCTGCACTCGAGGTTGGCGCGGGCGCACAGCTCGTTGCCGAGATCGATCTCGAAGCCTTCGAGATCGCCATCCGCATTACGCACGACGAAGGGTTCGTAGGGCACATCGATACCCAGGCGAATGGCATCCTGGCTTTCCTGGGCCATGGCCTGACTGAATGCCTGGCCCGAGACGAGGGCGCCCGCGATAAGCGCACTGGTGATCCACTTGTTCATGAGAAGCTCTCTTTTGTGTATGTGGTGGCTTGTGTGTGATGGCTCGTGATGGGTGGCGGATGACGTCGAGCGATGACTCGGTCTGCGGTCAGGCGCCGCGCGGGCGCAGGTGCGCCAGCAAGCGTTTTTCCAGCCTTCGGAACAAGAACATGATACTGAAGGTCAGGCAGAGGTAGATCAGCGCGACGAAGATGAAGGCATCGAACGGCGCGTAGAAGCGCGCGTAGACATAATAGGCCGCGCCGGTCAGATCCATGATCGTCACCACGCTGGCCACGGCGCTGGCATGCAGCATGAAGATCACCTCGTTGCCGTAGGCCGGCAGGGCACGGCGAAAGGCGCTGGGCAGAATGATGCGGCGCATCATCAACTTGCGCGACATGCCGTAGGCGCGGGCGGCTTCGATCTCGCCCTTGGCGGTGTTCTTGATCGCGCCGTGGAAGATCTCGGTGGTGTAGGCCGCCGTGTTGAGCGTGAACGCGATCAGCGCCGGGAAGAACGCCTCCTTGAATACCACCCAGAAGATACTGTCCTGGATGCCGTCGAAGAAGACCACGCCATAGTAGACCAGGTAGAGCTGGATCAGCAGCGGCGTGCCCCGGAAGACATAGGTGTAGGCGTAGATCGGCAGCTTGATCCAGCGTCGCTTCGAACCGCGGCCGATGGCCAGCGGCACCGCCAGGATCACGCCGATCAGCAGCGACAGGAAGACCAGCTGTACCGTGGTGACGAGTCCGTCCCAGTAGAAGCTCAGCGTATTGGCGGTGAAGATCGCGTTGTTGGACAACAGGTCGGTGAACCAGCCGTTCAATTGTTCCATTCGCTGGACTCCCCAAAACCGGTGTTGTAGCGCTTGGTCAATTTGGCGAAGCCCCACTCGGACAACGTCGCGATCAGCAGGTAGATCATCGCCACCGGAATCATGAACAGAAACGGTTCATGGGTTGCCTTGGTCGCTTCGGCAGCGACACGGACCATGTCGGTCAGGCCGATGATCGAGACCAGCGCGGTGGTCTTGAGCAGCACCATCCAGTTGTTGCCGATCCCCGGCAGGGCGTGACGCATCATCAGCGGGAAGCGAACGCGTCTGAACGCGAGCAGGGGGCTCATGCCGTAGGCGCGCGCGGCCTCCATCTGGCCCTCTTCCACTGCCTGGAAGGCGCCGCGGAAGGTTTCGCCCATATAGGCACCGAAGATCAGCCCGATGGTGATGACGCCCGCGACGAAGGCGTTGATGTTGATGAAGATATCGATGTCGAAGGCGTAATAGAGCTGGTCGGTGAGCATGTTGATGCCGATCTGGCCGCCGTAGAACAGCAGCATCATCAGCACCAGATCCGGCACGCCGCGCACCAGCGTGGTGTAGAGCGTACCGATACCGTGGATCAGCCGATTGCGCGACAGCTTGGCGCTGGCAGTCAGCAATCCCAGGATGACTGCCAGTATCAGCGATAGCACGGCCAGTTCGATGGTGACCATGGCCCCCTCGAGCAGCCGCGGGCCGTAGCCTTGCAGGTCGATCATGATGGAGTCCGCCTCAGTGCTTGGGCGCCAGGAACTGGCGCAGGCGCTCGGAGCGCGGGTTGTCGAGGACGTCGGCCGGCGTGCCGGACTCTTCGACCACGCCCTGGTGCAGGTAGATCACCTGGCTGGAAACGTCCCGGGCAAAGGCGATCTCGTGAGTCACCAGGATCATGGTGCGGCCTTCGTCGGCGAGGCCGCGCATGACCTGAAGCACGTCGCCGACCAGTTCCGGATCGAGCGCCGAGGTCGGTTCGTCGAACAGCATCACTTCCGGATCCATCGCCAGGGCGCGGGCGATGGCGCCGCGCTGTTGCTGGCCGCCGGACATCTGGGTCGGAAAGTAGTCGGCACGATCGAGCAGGCCGACCCGGTTGAGCAGGGCGCGGGCTTCGTCGATCGCCTGCTTTCTGGGCTTGCCGAGCACGTGAACCGGCGCTTCGATGACGTTCTCGAGCAGCGTCATGTGCGACCAGAGATTGAAGTTCTGGAACACCATCGAGAGCTTGGCACGAATCCGCTCCACCTGTTTCCAGTCCGCCGGCTCACGGCCGTGTTTGGTCTCGCGGAAATTGATCGTTTCGTTGTGAACGATCAGCTCGCCTTCGTCGGGCTGCTCCAGCAGGTTCATGCAGCGAAGAAAGGTACTTTTCCCGGAACCGGAAGCACCGATCAGGGTGATGACGTCACCCTTGTGTGCCTGGAGAGAGATCCCCTTGAGCACCTCATGATCGCCGAAGCGCTTCTTGATGCCCTTCGCTTCCAGGGGGATGGGGGTCGCGGCCATGATGTTGTCCACCGAGTGGGTTGGCTGGCGGGAAGCGGCACGGCGTCAGATGGCCCGTCATGCTGTCGATCGTGCCATCGTCGGATGGCATGGGCGACGCCGACTCCCCGGCGAAAAATCCGGCGATTCTAGCAGTTTCGCCGTTAGGTTCCAGACAACGCCTGCTCGGAGCGAGGGCGCGACGCGGCAAAAACCGGGTAAGCGAGCGGTAACTCATTGTTCATTTGGGAAAACTCCTGGTAAGTGTTGTCGTTGTTGGTTGAGTCAAAAATCGCTGCGAACTGAGTCCAAGATCGTTGTAGTCGTGCCCCGGGGCGTCGTGGTCGAACCCCCGAGACGTAGTCGAGGGACGCAAAAGCACTACGACGAACCGGGTGGCGCGCAGGGGCGGACCAGCAAGGCCGCGCGCGCATTCAATTCTACCTGGGCGTTGGGGAAGACCACCGACAGCGGTGCCTCTTGCACGGTAAAGGCCCCGGTCGCGTCATCCTCGGCCAATGTCTCGCCGATCGCGAACTCGGTGAAGTTGGCGACGTCTTCGGCAAAGGTGAGACGGAAGGACTCGCTCGTACGCATCAATTCGTGGGCGACCTGAAAGAAGCGCAGGCCATCGAGGCTGTCCGCCGAAAACGGGCGACCTTCCGCGAGGGCGGCCAGCCAGGCCCGCATGCCGCCGAGGGCGTCTAGATCGTTTTCACCGAAGGGACGCACCTTGCCGAGCTCCAGCGTATAGGCTTCGGCCGCGTGGTAGTGACGCGAATAGTGGGAAAAGGTCCAGCTGTGCTGATGCTGCAGCAGGACGGCCTGCATGCCGGCCGCGGCCAGCCCCGGCCAACGGGATTGGGGCTGCATCTCCGTATAGGGCACGACGGCGAAGCGCGGGTAACGGCTGTCGCGAATGGCGGTATGCAGATCGAGATGCAGCGGTTGATCGGGATGTTTCGCAAAGAAATCATCGACTGCGTGCATCAGCTCGCGCGCCCGCTGGGGCTCGTCGCCCGCCTGATCGAGATCGCGCCTGAACAGGCGGTTGAGATTGGTGGTGACGAAACGGGTCCGGGCGCGGATCGAGGGAATGTTGCCGAGAATGACCAGCAGCGGTGCGCCCAGCGCGAGGCGGCCGACCTCGAGTGCCGCGAGCAGCTCGCCGACCAGCTCGATCGGCGCCGTCTCGTTGCCGTGAATGCCGGCGGAAATCACCACGCTACGGGCGTCCGGCGCGGCGGTATCCGGCGTCAGCTCGAGGATGCCCTCGCCGAGGATTCGATAGCGCCCGCCGGGCAGGCGGCCTTGTTCTGCTGCGTTGCGGCCGGTGGAACCCGAGGCGCCATCGCCCGGCGTCGATGCCTCGTCCAGTGTCGCCGAGAGCCACTTATCCAGCATGGCGCGACAGTCCAGCATGGCGCGCTCGCCACGGCGTAAGCATTCGAAGGGTGTCGGGCAGGGCGGGTATCGAGATCGGCACGGACATGGGCAGGATAGGCTCTCTCGCCAGCTTCGGCTGTTATCACGGAGAGATCAGCTTACCCCGTTCGCGATCTCCGGCAAGCCGCCGCGTCGATACGCTGAAAAAACGCGGCTCGATCATGAAAGCGCGGTTCTTGATAGTCTGGGCTGGAAAGCCCTCGTTCTCGTCGTCGCGCTGCCACGCTCCTGCAATGGAATCCGGAAGGCCCGCTCGCCGCGTGCCGTTCCGGATTCGTGTCCTGCGCCGCCAGACCGCACTCAGGCCGCGCCCAGGCTACGCCCAGGTCTTCTACGCCAGGCTACGCTCAGGTCTACGCCAGACGCCGGTCGGGTCTTATACCAGCCCTCGGGTTCCGGTGTAGAGGGTGTAGATCGAACGGCTGGCGGTCATCAACAGCCGGTTGCGATGCTCGCCGACGAAGCAGAGGTTGGCGCACACCTCCGGCAGCAGGATCCGGCCGATCCGGTCCCCGTTCGGGGCGAAGATCGATACGCCGTCATGCCCTTTGCCGCCGGATGTCGCCGCCCACAGGTTGTCGTCCTGGTCCAGCGTGATGCCATCGTAGGTTTCCGTGTCCTGGCTCGACACCACGGTTTCGTGGCCGCTGAGCGACTGGCCATCCTGGGAGAGCGCCCAGCGCGACACCGTTGCCGGTCGGTCGGGGAAGTGGGAGGGCGCGGTGTCGCTGACGTAGAGGCGGCGCTTGTCGCCGGACAGCGCGATGCCGTTGGGTTTGCCCAGCTCGTCGGTCAGCAGTTTGGGCGTGTCCATGGTGTCGTCGATGTAATAGATCGCCGGCTTGAGCGCCAGCGGCCGCTTCTCGCCTTCATAATCGACGTGGGCGCCGTAGCCGGGATCGGTGAAGATCACGCCATCGTTGTCCAGGATCACCAGGTCGTTGGGGGCATTCAGCGGTTTGCCCTGAAAACGGCTGGCCAGCACGGTGGTGGTGCCATCCCACTCGTAACGCACGACCCGCGCCGGTGAATGCTCGCAGGCGACGAGGCGACCCTGATGGTCGAAGGCGTTGCCGTTGGAGTGGCCGACGCCTTCGCGCAGCACGCTGACCTGGCCGGTCACTTCGTCCCAGCGCATCTGCCGAGCGCGGGGGATATCGCTGAATACGGCGTAACGCCCGACCGCGTTCCAGGCCGGGCCTTCCAGCCACAGCCCGTCCGACCAGTGGCGTTCGAGCGGTGTGTTGAAGACGTAGTAGGGCTTGAAGCGATCGTCCAGCACCTGCCACGCTTCGTCCGGGTAGCGGGCGGGCGGTGCGCCGGTCGTCTGGGCCAGCAGGCCGGGGGAGAAGGCGAGGGAAGCACCGAGCAGCGCCGAGTTGCGCAACAGCTGACGACGATCGAGGGTCATGGCAGGCTCCAGGTCGGAAGGGTGACTTCCACTATAGGACCTCAGCCGGATGGGGCGAGAAAGAGACCTTCGAACGTCGACCAAAGCATGAGCTTCAAGGCGGATGCGCCTCGAGGTGAGGGCTTCGGAACGGATCAGCCGGGCGCTTCGCCGACATCTCCGGTTCGCTGGCAGGCTTGCGGGTCCTGCGAGACCTGGATCAGCTCGTCGACCGGGAACTCCAGCTCACGCGCCCGGGATACCAGGGCGGTGTAGGTGGGGGCATCCAGGACCGGGTCCCGCGAAAGTATCCACAGGTAGTCTCGGTCCGGACCGGCGACGAGGGCATGTTGATAACTGTCGTCCAGCGCCAGCACGCTGTAGCCGGCATAGAACGGGCCGAAGAAACTGACCTTGAGATGGCCGACATCGGGGTCGCCGACGAAACTGGCCCGGCCCTCGGCGCTTTCCCAGCGCTGTTCGGCCGGATCGTAGCCACGATTGATGACCCGGATATCGCCATCGTCACGGCGGCTGTACTCCGCCGTGACGCATTCGAGCCCTTCCTCGAAGCCGTGATCGAGTCGAGCGATCTCGTACCACTGGCCCAGGTAGTGATCGATCCGGAAGTCGCTGACCGGCTGTGTGCCTTCGGGCACGCCCGTGCAACCGGCCAGCAACGTGAACGGCGCCAGCCAGGTCAGGCGCGGGTAATGCGGGAGTCTCGATGGCAACAACATGAAGGTCCTTCCTTTTTCGGCTGTTGCTGAGAGTTTCCCGATGAGAAAAAGTTGCATTTGCTGTCGGTGTGACAGCGTCACGGCTTTCAAGTCTCGTCACGCGGTGGCGTCGGTCGAATCAGGATCTCGTTGACGTCGACGCGTTCCGGCTGGCTCAGCGCATAGAGCACGGCGTTGGCGATATCCTGGTCCTCGAGCACCTGCTCGGGCGGCGAGTCGAAGAACGGGGTGTCCACCATGCCGGGTTCGATCAGGGTGACGCGAATCCCCGAACCGCGCAGTTCTTCTCTGAGATTGTGACCGATGCCGGTGACCGCCCACTTGGTGGCGCTGTACATCGAGCCGGCGATGGTGGTGCGGCCGGCGGCCGAGCCCGTCAGCAGCACATGGCCGTGGCTCTCGCGCAGGGCCGGCAGCGCTGCCTGGATCGACAGGCCGACGCCGTAGACGTTAGTCAGTATCATCGACTTCCACACCTCCGCATCGGCTCCGCTGAATCCGCCCGGCGTGCCGCCCATGCCGGCATTGGCAAACAGCCCGTCGAGACGCCCGAAACGGGCAAGGGTCTGTTCGACGGCTCGGTGCTGATCCTCGACGGAGGTGACGTCGCAGCTCAGCGCCAGGGCGCGCTCCTCGCCGAGAGAAGCCACCAGGGTCTCGAGCTTGTCCGTGCTACGCGCTGCCAGCGCAACGCGATATCCCGCCTCGACCGCCAGCCTGGCGGTCGCTGCGCCGATACCGCTCGAGGCGCCCGTGATCAAAATGACCTTGTCGTGAGACATCGTCGAATCCTTTCGTCCTGATCGAGAATGACCGCCCACCGATGGCCGAGGGGCGGTCGCGCTGGTTTGGTTGATACAGGTTGGTCGAGAAAGGCTGATTGAGAAAGATTGGCCGAGGAAGATTGGTCGAAATAGGGTAGTCGAGACAGGTTGGTCAAGACAGGTTCGAGACAGGCCGACCGACCTGCCGCGACGTCAGCTGGCTTCCCGGCTTTCCATTTCCTGGCGATAGGTCTTGGCCAGGGAGGCCTTTTCCGAATCCCCCAGGGCGCGCCCCGCCAGCTGGAAGACTTCCTGTTCTTCCTCGTCGAGATGGTGCGTGACCAGGTGCTGCAGCTTCTTGGCGCTGGCCAGCCAGCCGGGAGAGTCGTACTCGGTCGCTTCCAGCGTCTCCAGCAGCTCGTCGATCTCGTGATGCTCGGCCACGCTGTGGCGTGCCTTTTCCTGCGTCATGTCGTGCTCCATCATCGGAATGTAGAGCGCGCGCTCTTCCGCAGCGGCGTGGTTCTCCAGCTCGGCACGCAGACGTTTGTAAAGCTCATCGCGGCCTTCACTGTCGCCATGGGTCTTGACCAGCAGGTCGAGCAGGCGGCGCTGCTTGTCATGGCTTGCACGCAGGTCTTCGAAAAGCGTCATGGTTCTCATCCTTGTGTCACGGTCCTGTTAGCGTCGGCGAATGGACGTTGCATTAGCCTGGGTAAAGACTAGGCGATAAAAGCGGCATCTGCTAAATCCCTCCCCCTGCTGCCGGGCTCGTCCGCTTGTTGCCGCGCGACGATAGCCTGCGGCTTAAGTCGGATGTCATTACTTCGTCAACTGTGGTTACTTGCGTCAATAATATTATCAATAATTATGGCGACGAGGACGACATGGCTAACGGCTCTCATGACGACAACCAGCACGGCAATCAACCCGACAATCGAAACGAAGGGCCGGACGACGAACGGCAGACGGGGCTCAACCAGGGGCTGGTGAACTACGGCGATGCCGGCTTCTCGCTGTTCCTGCGCAAGGCGTTCATCAAGGGCGCGGGCTACAGCGACGATGCGCTCAATCGCACCATCGTCGGTATCGTCAACACCGGCAGCGGTTACAACCCTTGCCACGGCAACGCGCCGCAGCTGATCGAAGCGGTCAAGCGCGGGGTGATGCTGGAAGGCGGGTTGCCGATCGAGTTTCCCACCATCTCGATCGCCGAGAGCTTCTCCACTCCGACGAGCATGTACCTGCGCAACCTGATGTCGATGGATACGGAGGAGATGATCCGCGCCCAGCCGATGGATTCGGTGGTGCTCATCGGCGGATGCGACAAGACGGTACCTGCCCAGCTGATGGGCGCGGCCTCCGCCAACCTGCCCATGCTCGAGCTGGTGACCGGCGCCATGCTGACCAGCGGTCACCGTGGCGTCCGGGTGGGGGCGTGCACCGACTGTCGTCGCTACTGGGGCATGTATCGCGGCCAGGAGATCGACGACCAGGAAATCGAGGAGGTCAACGCCAAGCTGGTGGGCAGCGTCGGTACCTGTTCGGTGATGGGGACGGCCAGCACCATGGCGTGCATCAGCGAAGCGCTGGGTATCGCGTTGCCGGGCAGCGCCTCGCCGCCGGCGGTGACCGCGGATCGCATGCGCGTCGCCGAGGCGACTGGGCGTCAGGCCGTGATCAACGCGCGGGCAGGCGTGACCCCGGACAAGATCCTGACCGAGAAGGCATTCGAGAATGCCTTGCGGGTGCTGCTGGCGATCGGCGGCTCGACCAACGGCATCATTCATCTGACTGCCATCGCCGGGCGCATGGGTATCGACATCGATCTGGCCGCCTTCGATCGCATGAGCCGCGAGACGCCGGTGCTGGTCGATCTCAAGCCTTCGGGTCAGCACTACATGGAAGACCTGCATCGTGCCGGCGGGCTGCCGACTGTGCTGCGCGAGCTGAAGCCGCTGCTGCACCTGGATGCCATGACCGTGACCGGGCGCACGCTGGGGGAGGAGATCGACGCGGTGCCGGCGTTCGAGCAGCAGGTCGTGCACCGCTTCGATTCGCCGCTCTATCACGCCGGCGGGATCGCGTTCGTGCGCGGCAATCTGGCCCCCGACGGCGCGATCATCAAGCAGTCCGCCGCGGATGCCCGGCTGATGGAGCACGAAGGGCGTGCGGTGGTGTTCGAGGATGCCGAGGACATGGCGGCGCGCATCGACGATCCGGAGCTGGACGTCACGGCGGAGGATGTTCTGGTGCTCAAGCGAATTGGCCCGGTGGGCGCACCGGGGATGCCCGAAGCCGGGTATCTGCCGATTCCGCGCAAGCTGGCCCGGCAGGGCGTGCGCGACATGTTGCGAATCTCCGACGGCCGCATGAGCGGCACGGCGGCAGGCTCCATCGTGCTGCACGTGACGCCGGAAGCCGCCCTCGGCGGGCCGCTGGCGCTGGTCGAGAACGGCGACCGGATTCGCCTGAGCGTCAGCGAACGCCGGCTGGAACTGCTGGTCGACGACGAAGAGCTCGCCCGGCGCCGGGAAGGCTGGCGGCCGGTGGCGCTGACCGCCGAGCGCGGCTACCGCAAGCTGTTTCTCGAGCAGATTACCCAGGCGGACCAGGGCTGCGATTTCACCTTTCTGCGGCCGCCGAACATTCAGCGGCGCGTGCCGAAGTGACACCGGGCCGCTTCGCGGCCCCGTCGTGCCTATTGCCTGCGGTCATCGCGGCCGACTACCCGCCTCAGCCGCCTTCCCGGAGCCGGTAGAGGTGCAGGTAGCGCTCCTTGGACGGCTGCAGGTGCTGGTAGCAGAGGCGGTGTAGTTCGGCGCGGTCCTGCCGTTCGAGCGCGTCGATCATGGCGAGATGTTCGTCGCGGGCCAGCAGGATGGACTGGCGGTCGGTGGTGCCGATGAAACGGATGGCATGTGCCTTCTGGGCGAATTCGTTGATGGTGTCGGAGAGATACTCGTTGCCGCAGGCGGCGAACAGCGTGCGGTGAAAGGCGATGTTCTGATGGAACACCGCACGCAGATCGCCGCTCTCCACGGCTGCGCTGTGTCGCGACTGGATGGCGGTCAGCGCCTCGATCAGCGCGGGCGGCGCCGGCATCGGGATGCGATCCGCGGCGGCCTCCTCCAGCAGTTCGCGCATGACGTAGATCCCTTCCACCTCTTCCGGCGTATAGGATTTGACGAAAGCGCCGCGATTCTTGATGCGCTCCACCAGGCCGGCATTCTCGAGCTGAAACAGCGCCTGGCGCACCACGTGGCGCTTGCCGGCGAAGCGCTGCATCAGGTCTTCCTCGACCAGCCGCTCCTTCGGATGCACGCGATTGAGCACGATGTCCTCTTCGATGGCCGACACGATATCGGTCACGCTGGCCGTTTCGGCGACCGTCTCAGCTTGCTCGTCGACGAGGTATCGGTCCGTGTCGGCGCTGCTCGGTTTGGCGTTGTCCCGTTTTGGCATGAATGTGTTCCCGTCACGATGTAGTTCCCGTCACCCGGTTGGCCATTGTCTTCAGCAGGGCAGGCATGGAGCAAGCGCCGCCGCTGGTCAGTCCGCCGGTTGCAGAATCGATTCTGCCACGCCTGTTCGCCGGATGATGGCGATTTCGCGGCCTTTAGGACCATTTTGTACGCCGTTACTGCTTTAGTCTCTATTGGCGGTAATATTATTGACAATCTGATCGATAAATTAATACGTTCTCTTTGGCAAGACAAGAGTAGGCAAGACAAGAGTAGGCAAGACAAGAGTAGGCAAGACAAGGCTAGGTACGACAACGACAAACAGACTCCGTCAGAGAGGAATCGATCATGCACGCCAAAGCCCTTCGCCACTGGCTGACGGCCACCGCCGTCGCCATCAGTCTGTCTCCCCTGGCGCAAGCCGCCGATTATGTGGGAGGCGATGAAATCACCGTTCTGCAAGGATTCAAGCCGGGAGGCGGGAGTGATGCCCTGGCTCAGTTGGTGCAGCCGCGCCTGAGCGAGATCCTCGGCGTCGATTTCGTCAACGAATACATGCCCGGCGCCACCGGGGCCGTCGCCTGGACGCGGCTGGCCAAGCAGTCGCCCAACGATGGCAGCATCATCAGCATCACCAACACGCCGATGCTGATGACCAACTACATCATGAACGACGCCATCACCTACAACACCGACGAGATGACGCCGATCGCCAACGTAGTGACCGATCCGGGCATCGTCGTCGTCAATGCCGACAGCCCCTACCAGACCATCGAGGATCTCTTCGAAGCCGCCGAGCAGAGCCCGGGTACGGTGACCATCGGCAATTCCGGCGTCGGTGGTGACGATTTCTTCACTACCATCCTGCTCGAGCAGGCCAAGGGTCTCTCCTTCAAGAAGGTGCCTTTCCAGGGCGATGGCCCGTCCGCGACAGCGGCCATGGGCGGCAAGATCGATGCCAGCTTCAACAACGTGGGCAACGTCTACGGCCAGATCGAGTCCGGCAACCTTCGGGCGCTGGCGGTGTTCGCCGAGAAGCGGCTGCCCAGCCTGCCGGACGTGCCCACCATGAAGGAAAAGGGGGTCGACGTGGTGGCGGGTTCCTCGCGGGGTTACAGCGCGCCGGCGGGCATTCCGGATGAGGCCCGTCAGCAATTGATCGAGGCATTCGAGACGCTGGCGCAGGAGCCCGACTTCCAGGCCCAGGCGGAAAAGCGCGCCATGAACCTCGATGTCGTCACTGGCGATGACTACCGCGCCATGATCGACCAGATGGAGAGCGATTACCGCGACATCTGGGAATCGGTCAAGGACGAGGTCGGCCGCTGAGTGGCCGATCGATACCCGACGAGGAGGACGCCATGAACGTCAGTCGTTTGCTGCTGGGAGTGTTTGGCATCGTCGTGGCCGGCGTCTTCTTCTTCGACGCCAGCGATTACCCCCGCGCCGCCGCTCAGATGCCGATGATCTACGCAGTCGCCGTCGGGCTGCTGTCGCTGGCGATGGTGGCCAGCGAACTGCGGCTGCAGCGTCGCGCGCCGGCCACTGGCGGCACCGCCGCCGAGCCAGCCGGCCGGGAAGCGGACGAGGCATCACCGGCGCCCAAGCGCTGGGGGGCGGTCGTCGCCATCTTCCTGCTGGCGGTGGGGTATGTCGCGTCGATGACGACGCTCGGCTACGTGCTGGCCACGGCACTGTTCATGACCCTGGCGCTGGCGATCCTGCGCACCGTGAAGTGGACCTTCGCGCTGATCGCCGGTGCGATCCTGATCGCCATGGTGTGCCTGGTGTTCGTGCAGTTCCTGGGTCTGCCGATCCCGCTGCTGCCGAGCTTTCTTTGAGTCTTCGCCAGCACTGTAAGCCCTCGCCGGCACTGGCGGCCACGACGCTCGGTTCGAGCGCAGGAGAGTAGACGCGCATGGATTCCTCTTTGGTAATGATCGGGCTGACCAATGTGCTCAGCTTCAACAACATTGCCTGCATTCTCGGCGGCACGCTGCTGGGGCTCTTCGTCGGGGCGATGCCGGGGCTGTCGGCGACGATGGCGCTGGCGCTGCTGTTGCCGCTGACGTTCAGCTTCGACCCGGCGACCGGGCTGAGCATGCTGGCTTCGCTCTACGTGGGGGCTTCCTACGGCGGCTCCATCGCCGCGATTCTGCTGCGTACTCCCGGCACGCCCTCGGCGGCGGCGACCGTTCTCGACGGCTTCCCGCTCTCGCAGCAGGGGAAGGCGGGCCAGGCGCTGGGGATCTCGCTGTTCGCCTCGTTCTTCGGCGGGCTGATGAGCGGCATCGCGCTGCTGACGGCGGCACCGCTGCTCGGCACGCTGGTGCTCGAGTTCGGCCCGGTCGAGCTGTTCGCGATTGCCGTGCTGGGCATCACCATCATCGGTTCGCTGGCGCAGGGATCGGTGATCAGCGGTCTGCTTTCCGGCGGGCTGGGGCTGCTGCTCAGCACCGTGGGGATGGATCTGACCACCGGCACGCCACGCATGACCTTCGATCAGATCAACCTGTTCGCCGGGATCGATTTCACGGTGGCGCTGATCGGGCTGTTCTCTGTGCCCCAGGCGCTGACGCTGATCGAGAACTCCCATCGCGGCAACAAGGTGGCGAGCCGTATCACCGACCGCTTGATGCCACGTTGGAGCACCATCAAGCAGCTGATGCCCAATATCCTGCGTTCCAGTGGCATCGGCATCGTCGTGGGGCTGATCCCCGGCACCGGTGGCGATACCGCCAGCTGGTTCGCCTACAACGAGGCCAAGCGCTTCGCCAAGGACAAGAGCCGCTTCGGCAAGGGAGAGATCGCCGGCGTTGCCGCGCCGGAGGCCGCCAACAATGCGGTCGTCGGCGGTGCGTTGATTCCTACCATCGCCCTCGGGATTCCGGGGAGCTCTTCCACTGCGATCCTGCTGGGGGCGCTGATGGTGCAGGGCATCCTGCCCGGCCCCAATCTGCTCACCGATTACGGCGATGTCACCTACACCCTGATCTGGGCGGTAATTCTCGCCAACATCGCCCTGCTGGTGGTGGGGCTGGCGTTCACCAAGATGAGCGTCTCGGTGACCAAGATCCCCGACGGCTTCATCGCCTGCGCGATTCTGACGCTCTGCATCATCGGTGCCTTCGCGATCAATAACAGTCTGTTCGATGTCGGGCTGATGCTGGGCTTCGGGTTGTTTGGCTACTGGATGAGCAAGGCAGGAGTGTCGCCGGCGCCGATGGTGATCGGCCTGATCCTGGGGCCGGTGATGGAGACCAGCTTCCAGCAGTCGATGCTGATCGGCAACGACAGCTTCGGCGTTTTCCTGGAAAGCCCGATTGCCACCGTGCTGCTGATCCTGGCGCTGCTTTCGATCCTGCAGGCGACCCCGTTCTTCCGCTGGCTGCGTCTGCCGCTCAAGCGCCGCCTGAAACAGAGTTGATTCAGGACGCATGTATTCAAGACGCGTGGATTGATCACACCCGGGTTAGCCCCCTTTCTGGAGAGATGAACGATGACGAGAATTACCGATGTGCAGGCGCGAACGGTCAACGTCGCGCTGGATAATCCGACCAGCTTTTCCAACCGGCAGGTGCTCAAGCGCGACTACGCGCTGGTCAAGGTGACCGGCGACGACGGTATCAGCGGTATCGGCTTCTGCTACGGCGGCAACAACGCCGGCCATCTGGTGACGCAGGCGGTACGCGACCTGCTCAAGCCGGTGCTGATGGGGCAGGACGCGCATCGCGTCGAGGGGCTGTGGCAAGAGATGTACCAGGAAGGGCTGCTGCATGGCCGCACCGGCTCGGTGATGCGAGCGCTGAGTATCCTCGACGTGGCGCTGTGGGACCGCAACGCCCGCGCCGCCAACCTGCCGCTTTACAAGTTTCTCGGCGCCAGCGACGAGCACAGCGTGGCGGCCTACGCCAGCGGCGGCTATTACCTCGACGGCAAGACGCCGGCCAGGCTGGCGGAAGAGATGACCGGCTACGTCGAGAAGGGCTTCAAGGCGGTCAAGATGAAGGTGGGGCGCGAAGATCTGGCCGGCGAAGAGGCACGGCTGGCGGCGGTTCGCGAGGCGATCGGCCCCGACGTGCTGTTGATGATGGACGCCAACAACGCCTGGCGCGATCTTCCTTCGGCCCTGGCGTTCGCGCGCATGGCCGAGCCCTATTCCCCCTACTGGATCGAGGAGCCGTTCAGCCCCGACGATATCGACAACCATCGTCGCCTGGCCGAGCGCACGCCGATCCCGGTGGCGACGGGCGAGATCGAAGCCGGTCGCTGGCGCTTCAAGGAGCTCTTGGACAAGGAAGCGGCGATGATCCTGCAGACCGATGCGGCAGTCTGCGGCGGGGTGACGGAATTCCGTCGTATCGCGGCCACGGCGGCCAGCTACGGCGTGGAGATCTGCCCACACTGGTTCCACGATCTTCACGTGCATCTGGTCGGTTCGACGCCGAATGCGCCTTTCGTCGAATTTTTCGCCGACGATCAAGTGCTTAACTTCCGTAGGCTGATCGATACGCAGTTGACCTTCAACGACGGACGGCTGAATCTACCCCAGACGCCGGGACTGGGATTCGACTTCGACGAGGAGGCGCTGTCGCGCTACGCCGTCGAGCCCTGGTCCTGAAGTTCGATAGCCGCGGGGTCATGACCGATCCCATCCACCATTCTCTTTCAAGAGGTCTGTGTTCATGTCGTCGAATGCGCCCTGCGGTACCGTACTCTCTCCGGTCATCACGCCGTTTGGCGAGGACCTTGCTCCCGATGCCGCGCGCTTCGTCGAGCACTGCCGCTGGCTGATGGTCAACGATGTCGGGCTGGCCATCTTCGGCACCAACTCCGAGGCCAACTCGCTGTCGGTGCAGGAGCGTCTCGACCTGCTCGATCATCTGGTCGCGGCGGGGCTCGACACGAGCCGTCTGATGCCGGGTACCGGCTGCTGTTCGATACCCGATAGCGTGACCCTGACACGCCATGCCGTTAACCAGGGCGTGGGTGGCGTGCTGATGCTGCCGCCGTTCTACTACAAGGGCGTCTCGGAGGAGGGACTGTTCCGGTTCTACAGCGAGGTGATCGAGCGGGTCGGCGACGAGCGGCTGCGGCTCTATCTCTACCATATTCCGCCGGTGGCGCAGGTGCCGATCGGACTGGGACTGATCGAGCGCCTGTTGAAGCGCTATCCCGAGGTCGTGGCAGGAATCAAGGACAGCTCCGGCGACTGGGCCAACACCCAGTCCGTCATCGACGCCTTCGGCGCGCAGGGGTTTCGCGTCTACGCGGGCAGCGAACGCTTCCTGCTGCCCACGCTGCGGGCCGGCGGCGCCGGGTGCATCAGCGCCACGGCCAACGTCAATCCCCGTGCGATCTCGGCGCTGGGTGCCAGCTGGCGCGAGGATGACGCCGACGCACGCCAGCAGGCGTTGAACGAGATTCGCGATATTTTCGAAAGCGTGCCGATGATTCCGGCGCTCAAGGCCGCCACCGCCCATTTCAGCGGCGATCCCGCCTGGGATCGCCTGCGGCCGCCACTGGTCTCGCTCGACGACGGCCAGCGCGACAGGCTGCTGACGACGCTGGCAGGGGTCGACTTCGCGATGCCGGGGCTGAAGGGATGACGGCTTGCCGGCATCGCTCGCCGACTTTTCGTATAAAGCCTGACATCGCCGACGTAGAACGCTTCTCCCTTTTCCACGCGTAAGGATCATTCGTGACGCGCCAACAACGCCGCCTGTCCCGTATTCGCAACTTCCTGGATCTCGAACGCGCCGGCAAGCGCCATCTTCCCCGGCCGATCTACGGATACGTCGCCAACGCGGCGGAAGAGGGCAAGAGCCTGGCCGCCAACCGCGCGGCCTTCGATGACTACTGCTTCGTGCCGCGGGCGCTAAGGAATGTCTCCCGCGTCTCGCTCGAGACCGAACTGCTGGGCACGCGTTATGCCGCACCGTTCGGCATCGCCCCGATGGGGATCAGCGCGCTGTCGGCCTATCGCGGCGATCTGGCGCTGGCTCGCGCGGCGTCGCGGGCCGAGGTGCCGATGATCATGAGCGGGTCGTCGCTGATCCCGATGGAAGAAGTGGCGAAGATCGACGGCAGCGATTGGTTCCAGGCCTATCTGCCGGGGGACCGGCCCGGCATCGAGGCGCTGCTCGAGCGCATCGAGCGAGCGGGATTTCGTAACCTGGTCATCACCGTCGACTACGCGGTGCCGCCCAACCCCGACAACAACCGGCGCAGCGGCTTCTCGTCGCCGATTCGCCCCAGTGCCCGCCTGGCACTGGATGGGCTGCTCAAGCCCCGCTGGCTCTATGGCACCTTCTACAAGACGCTTCGCCACCACGGCATCCCCCACTTCGAGAACAACCACGCCACCCGAGGCATTCCGGTCATCTCGCGGAACGTCAATCGCGACTTCTCGGGACGCACCCATCTCGACTGGGACTATCTCGCACTGGTACGGGAACGCTGGCCGGGCAACCTGGTCGTCAAAGGCATCCTGCACCCCGAAGATGCGAAGCGCGCCAAGGATCACGGCGCCGATGGCATCATCGTCTCCAATCACGGCGGCAGGCAGTTGGATGGCACGATCGCCCCGTTACGGGCACTGCCTGACATCGTCGAGGCTGTCGGCGACTATCCCGTCATGATCGACAGCGGCTTCCGGCGCGGTACCGATGTGCTGAAAGCGCTCGCGCTGGGCGCGCGATTCGTTTTCTTCGGCAGGCCTTTCAACTACGCGGCGGCCTACGCCGGGGAAGCGGGCGTCGAACACGCGATTCATCTGATGCGGGAGGAAATTGCGCGGGATATGGCACTTCTCGGCATCACGGAAATCCACCAGATGGACAAGAGCCGGCTGCGGGAAGTTCGTTAGCCGGCAATGTAGAAAGATAGTCTTTGATTACTAAAAATCACAATAACGTTTAAAAACATTACTCTGCGGCAAATTCTATCTATTGATCGGTTTTTACGTTATCTGGCCTTTATTCGCCCATTTAACAGGCAAATCTGAGATTTTCCTGGGTTTCCTATCTTTTTGGCGGGTTTCCGTAAATATCATCGATTAACAATATCGGCGGGTAAGTTATGGCAATATGCTACGCTGCAAAAATATTTACCCGATAGGGCAATAGGGGAACATGAAGATAAAGGAATTGAAGATAAAGGAATGCTCGCCCGTCACAAGACGGTGGCAGGGAACGCCATGAGACTGAAATCGTAAGTCAGCTTACTTCGAAGCACATTAGTCCATTTGTAAAGTTCAGGGATCGCTCTTGATGCGATTATCGACATGCCAGGCTCTTCGATCAGTCACGCTGAGCGCTGCACCGAGATTTTGCCGCTCGGTATTTCCGAGATGGGACCGGGTTCGGATCGGAGGTCATCCTTGAAAACATCAACGACAGCAGCAGAGTCAGGGAGTCATGACGCATGCGGAGGGGGTTGACCGGATGTCTGTTGCTCATGCTCACTCTCGTCTCTTTCTGCAGTCTCGCAGATGAGCCCGCAACTCTCGTTATCGCCAATCGAACCGTGCATCAGTCCGCTTTGCCGCTAGAGACGCTCAGAGCCATATTCGCGATGCGGCAAAGAACGTTGCCAGACGGACAAGCCGTCCATGTCTATGTATTACCCGACGACAATCCGGTCCACGAAGACTTTTCCAAGAAGGTACTGGGTGTCTATCCGCACCAGCTTCGTCTGGCCTGGGACCGTGCGGTGTTTTCCGGGACCGGGCAGGCCCCCAATGAAGTCGACGATGAAACCGAGATGCTCGAGGCTATCGGCTCCACACCTGGCAGCATCGGCTATATCCAACAATCAAGCCTGAATGATCAGGTTCGGGTGCTCGATATTGAATAGATTGAAGCGTGTCTTGATCGCCGCTCAGGCTGCCATAACCACGATAGGGGCCGCTGGCGCCCATGCGATGGAAACGGCGGATACCTTCCAGGTTCATGGCTTCATGAGCCAGGCGCTCATCGTGACCGATCACAACGATTTCTTCGGTTCCAGCAGTGACGATGGCGGCAGCCTGGAATATACCGAGCTGGGGCTCAATGCTTCCTTTCGTCCCTTCAGCCATGTCCTGGTTGCCGGTCAGGTGTTGAGCCGGAAAGCCGGCAACTACGGAGACGCCTGGCAGCCTGAGCTGGACTACGGCGTCGTGGATTATCAGCTGATCGCCGATGAAGAAAGAGCATTCGGAATACAGCTGGGAAGATTCAAGAATCCGTTTGGCTTTTATAACCAGACGCGTGACGCGCCATCGACACGCCCCAGCATCCTGCTTCCCCAATCCATCTACTTCGATAGAAGCCGATCTTTAGGGCTGGCTTCGGATGGGCTGAGCATTTACAACGAGGAACGGTTCTCCAACGGCACTCTCTATATTCAGGGCGGTGTCGGCATGCCTCAGGTCAATAGCGATGCCGAGATTTCCCTGTCTCCCGATAATCCGTCTCTGGACAGCAAGCTCTCTTCGATCGGACAAGTGCTCTATGCCCATGACGGCGGTCGGATCAACGTGGCACTGAGCATGGCTCGGGTCAGGGCGGATTATCGTTCCAGACAGGAGCGGCAGGCGAAAGGCGAGTTCATTTTCCAGCCAATGATTCTGTCTTTCCAGTACAACGCGGAAAACTGGAGCCTGACGACGGAGTACGAATATCAGCGGAAGGAACTGAAGGACTTTGCGGTCTCTTCCTACAATGGAAGAGTGAATGGAGAAAGTGTCTATGTTCAATACTTGTACCGGCTCTCCAGCCGCTGGCAATGGTTGTTGAGATACGACTATGCCGTCAGCGACAGAAACGACCGGGATGGCGAGCGCTTCGAGGCGTCCGGTAAAGGACAGGACTATTCACGATTTGCCAAGGACGTGACGACGGGCGTGCACTGGCGAGTGACTCCCAACTGGAATATTCAAGCGGAAATTCATCATGTCAATGGTACGGCCTGGCTGCCGAGGCAGGACAATGACGACGACAATACCGAACAGCACTGGAACATGCTGTTGCTGCAGACTTCGTTCAGTTTCTGATGTCACATCCTGATTCTCGTCCCTATCGACTCAGTCTGAAATGGCGGGCTTTCGCGCTGACCAGCCTGATACTGCTGGGGCTGGCGGTCCTCATCACGTGGATCAGCTACAAGAGCCTGATGGAGCAGTTTCAGACCCATCAGCAGGTCAACCAGCGCGAACAGCGCCACCAGATCGAGACGTCCCTGCAGAGCGCTGCCAACGAGTTGAAGCAGTTGGCCGCCGTCGCGGCTTCTTCTGAATCGCTCAATGACGCCCTGCTGTCGCTGAACCAGGCCGAGATTGCGGAATCTCTCCGAAACCAGTGGCCTACGCTGCAGCTGGATGCCGGGATCGACGAGCTGGTCATCTTCGGCCTGGACGGCGAGCTTCTAGCCTCCTATGGCGAAGACAACAACGGTAACGATAAACGGCCGTCCCGGGCATGGCTGTCGAAAGTCGTCGAGTCGGAACAGCCGCAGGATCTCCTGCTGTGTGCCGGCTCCTGCCTTCAGTTTGCGGCGGTGCCCATTCTCGTCCAGGGGGAAAATGCCGGCGTATTGATGGTGTCCCGATCGCTCGTGGATGTGATGAGTTATTTCCAGAGGAGCTCGGGAGACGATATCGCGCTGCTCACTCGGCAGGAAAGCGGGGCAACCCACGGTAATTCGGAGCGCGTCATACCCGAATGGGACTCCTATTCCCTGGCGCTGACGCATCAGGATATCGTGCTGCCGGTCCTCAAGGAGATCTCGCGCCGGGTGTCGATCGAGGCCCTGATCGCCAGCCCGGAAGATATCGAATACGGCGGGCGCCAGTACGAGACGAGCATCATTCCCCTCGAAAGCGGAGAAGCGGGCAGCGCCAACCGTTCAGGCTATTTCGTCTCCGTCGAGGACGTCACCGCGCAGCTGGAGGGCATTCGGGAAACCACAGGAATGGTGTTCTTCGTTGCCCTGGCGGGATGGTTGTGTTCCGAGGCTTTCCTGCTCTTCCTTTTATGGAAACCCACGCTTCGAATACGAACGCTGAGTCAGGCCCTCCCCGGGCTGGCGAGAGGAAAATTCGCGGAACTGAGATCGCAGGTATCGCGTCATTCCGAAGGAAAGCCCAAGGATGAAATCGATGTCCTCGCGGATACTGCCGTCGAGCTCTCCTACCAGCTGGAGCGGCTGAAAGGCGAAGTCACTGCCCGCGGAGAGTTGCTCGAGCAGCAGGTCGTGGAGCTGGAGCGTGAACGGGATCTCGTCAGCGGCTTGATGAATACCGCCCAGGTTCTGGTCGTCGTCCATGGCGGCGACGAGATATTGATGGCGAATCGCTACGCCGCGGACATGCTCGATGCGTCCGAATCCAGACTGGTAGGCGGCTCCTTTGCGAAGACGTTTCAGCCCTTCGCAAGAGAGTTTCATAGTGGGCAGCAGGAGAGTGACCTGGTCACCCTGAAAGGAACGCGTCGAACGATTGCCTGGCACCATACGCCGCTGAATACCTGGGCCGATGGCAAACCCGCAACGATATCCGTAGGGCTGGACATTACCGACCGGAAAAGTGCGGCGCAGAGAATTTCCTGGCTGGCGAATCGAGACCCTCTTACAGCGCTCTACAATCGAAGCTATTTCGAGGGCGTACTGGCGCATGCCGTCGTTCGTGACATGCATGGTGCCATGCTCTACATGGATCTGGATCGCTTCAAGGAAATCAATGAACTGGGCGGTCATCAGGCGGGAGACGATCTATTGGTGCTCGTTTCCGAGATGTTCCAGAGACAACTCAGTCATGCCGGCACGATTGCCCGGTTAGGCGGCGATGAATTTGCCATTTTGATGGAAAATGCCTCCGCCGAGCAGGCCGTCATATTGGCAAATATCATTACCCAGAGTCTGGAAAAAATCAGTCTCGATGTGGATGGACAGAAGCACAGGGCCGTTGCGAGTATAGGTATCGCTTTGTATCCGGATCATGGCGCCACACCCAAGGAATTGATGGCGAGTGCCGATTTCGCCATGTATCGGGCCAAGGAAGATCCGGCGCAGCGATGGCATCTTTTGTCGGCGCAGGCGGACAAAGAGGTGCTGCAGGAACGGGTCTACTGGGAAGAGCGTATTCGCCACGCACTGGAGCATGAGGGCTTCGAACTCTGGGGCCAGCCGATTGCAAGCGTCGACGGTCTGAAGGTAAAGCACCACGAGGTCCTGCTGCGCATGCGCCCCTCCGATACGGGCGAGGTCGTTTCGCCGGGATCGTTCATACCGGTTGCAGAGCGTAGCGGCCAGATCGTCGGTATCGATCGCTGGGTCATCTCGGAAAGCTTGAAAATGATGGGGTCCTGGGGCGACTCCGATCGGCGGCTGGCCATCAACGTATCGGGCCAGTCGTTGCATGACGAAGCGTTGACGGGTTTCCTCGAAAATGCGCTGAAGATGAGCGGCGTCTCCGCCCATCGGCTGGTCATCGAAGTCACGGAAACCGCTGCGGTCACCGACTTCGCCACGGCTCGCTGCATCTTGCAGAACATCCGGGACCTGGGATGCGCCATTGCCCTCGACGACTTCGGCGTTGGTTTCAGCAGCTTCTACTATCTGGATCAGCTGCCGATCGATTACATCAAGATCGACGGTTCCTTCATTCGGGACCTGCCGGAAAATAAACGTAGTCAAATGATCGTCAAGGCCATCGTCGAAATCGCGAAAGGATTCGGCAAACAGACCGTCGCGGAGTTCGTCGATCGGGAACCTGTTTATAATATTTTGAAAGAGTACGGCGTGGATTATATACAGGGATACTGGTTGGGTAAGCCCCGACCTTTTAGCGAAAGCCTTGATGACTGACTGTACTCTCTTGAACACGGGACATTGGGATGAGTCTGTACGATCAGTTTCATCAGCAGTTCGAATTCGTATTGGCAACCTCGGAAGCCGATAAACGGTACGTCTATCGCTTGCGCTATCAGGTCTATACGTCCGAGTTCGGCCATGTCATGCCGGGGGAGCCCGAGCGGCAGCTGGAATATGACGAATTCGATCGCTCGGCGCTGCACTGCTTCATCCGCCACCGTGCGACGCAGGAACCCGTCGCCTGCATCCGCGTCATCTACCCCGGCTCCGGTCACGGGCTTCGTGAACTGCCGATCGAATCGAACTCGCGCGGTGAATTCTGCCATGCCGAACTGAATCCGGATCTCCTTCCCCGGGATTTGACCTGCGAGGTCTCGCGCGCCGCCATTCTGGGGCGTTACCGAAAGCGGCAGTCGATGCCGGATCCCGTAGCCGAGAACGAAGGGCCGATCTACCCGCGCACCGACAACGACTACAAGGTGGCTTCGCTGCTGGGCGTTTCCGTCTATCTGGCCTCGACCGTGATGATCGGTCTGATGGAGCGCCGCCATGCGCTGGCACTGATGGAGCCGAGGCTGGCCAGGCTGCTGGGGCGATTCGGGCTGGCATTTCTGCGAGTCGGCAACATTCAGCAGTTCAACGGCGTCCGTGCGGCTTATTACATCGACCAGCACCAGGCGGAAGGGGCGCTGAAGCCGGAACTGCAATCGTTCTATCGCGATATCGTCGGGTCGCTGTCGGCACAGTTCGGCGAACCGGTCCAACGTGGCGTCCAGAGCCGTTCTGCCGTGGCCGAGTACGCCGGCTCCTGAACACGACCCGAGCCGGAATCTGGGGCCTACAGCTCCGGTCGGCATGATGCTTGTGCAACGGCGACGGCGATATGGATCGCCGTCGCCGTTTCGTTTCAACCGATGGCCGCGGCGATCTTCTCGCCCAGGCTGCGGGTCGTACCCTGGCCTTTCAGGTCCGGCGTCAGCGCGGACTTGTCGTCGTTTGCCAGCACTGCCTCGATGGCGCTGACCATCGCGTCGCCGGCTTCCTTGTAGCCGAGATGTTCGAGCATCATCGCGCCGCACCAGATCTGGCCGATGGGGTTGGCGATGCCCTTGCCGGCGATATCCGGCGCGCTGCCGTGGACGGGTTCGAACAGGCTCGGGAACTTGCCTTCCGGGTTGATGTTGGCCGATGGCGCGACGCCGATGGTGCCGGTACAGGCCGGGCCGAGATCGGAAAGAATGTCGCCGAAGAGGTTGCTAGCGACGACGACGTCGAACCAGTCCGGATGCAGCACGAAGTTGGCGGTCAGGATATCGATATGGAACTGATCGACGCTGACGTCCGGATAGCCTTTCGCCATCGCTTTCACGCGCTCGTCCCAGTACGGCATGGTGATCGAGATACCGTTGGATTTGGTCGCCGAGGTCAGCTTCTTGCGCGGCCGGCTCTGGGCCAGTTCGAAGGCGTATTTCAGCACCCGGTCGACCCCGGTGCGGGTCATTACCGTCTCCTGCATCACCGTCTCGCGGTCGGTGCCTTCGAAGATCTTGCCGCCGATGCTCGAATACTCGCCCTCGGTGTTCTCGCGCACCACATAGAAGTCGATATCGCCGGGTTCGCGGTCGGCCAGCGGGCTCTTGATCCCCGGCATCAGGCGGCAGGGCCGCAGGTTGATGTACTGGTCGAAATGGCGCCGGAACTGCAAAAGCGAGCCCCACAGCGAGACATGATCCGGCACCTTGTCCGGCCAGCCCACCGCGCCGTAGAAGATCGCATCGAAGCGTGAAAGCGTCTCGAACCAGTCGTCCGGCAGCATCTTGCCGTGTTCCAGATAGTAGTCGCAGCTGCCGAACTCGAAGTGCTCGAACTCGAGATCGATATCGAAGCGTTTGGCAGCCGCCTCCAGCGCACGCAGGCCTTCCGGCACTACTTCGGTACCGATGCCGTCGCCGGGGATGACGGCGATCCTGTGAGTCTTGTTCTGGGCCATGGGGGATTTACCTCATGAAGTCGGTGATTGGCTGGAAGGCCGCACCCGGCGCTTCCCGAAAGATGACGCCCGTGTGATACACCGCTATCGCCATGAGAACGGCACGGTCAAGGCATCGTAGACGAACCCAGTGTAGTGGCTGAACGGTGCGGGATAATCCGGGTAGAATCGAATCGACTCTTGCTCTGAAGTGGAGAATCCGGTGGCTTCGATCGATGATCTCGCTTTTTTCCAGCGCATCGCCCAGGCCGGCAGCCTGACGGGCGCCGCCCGGGAGCTCGGGCTTTCCTTGTCGGCGGTGAGCAAGCGGCTGCAGCAACTGGAGGCGCGGCTGGGCGTATCGCTGGCGGCGAGAACGACGCGGCGTCTGGCGTTGACGGCGGAAGGGGAGCGCTACCTGCGGCGCGGGGCGATGATCCTCGATGATCTGGGCGATCTGGAAAACTCGCTGGGAGACCAGGACGCCATGCTCTCGGGGCGGCTGCGAATCAACGCCACCTTCGGCTTCGGCCGCCGACACGTGGCGCCGTTGATCTCGCGCTTTGCCGAGCGCCACCCGCGACTGGAACTGCTGCTGGAACTGACCAGCTTTCCGGTGGGACTCGACGAGCAGGGCTTCGATATCAACATTCGTGTTGGCGACCCGCCGGATTCGCGCTGGATCGCCCGGCGGCTGCTCGCCAATCGTCGGATACTCTGCGCCGCTCCCGGTTATCTGGCGCAGGCGCCCCGGCTCGAACGGCTGGAAGACCTGGCCCGTCATCGCTGCCTGATCGTGCGGGAAAACGATACCGACTATTCGCTGTGGCGGTTCGAGGCCACCGATGGCACGCGGCTCCAGCGCGCCATTCGGGTTCAGGGCCGGCTTGCCAGCAACGACGCCGAAGCCATGACGCGGATGGCACTGGACGGCCACGGCGTGCTGCTGCGCTCCTGGTGGGATGTTCACGAGCATCTGGCGAGCGGCGAGCTGGTGGCCCTGCTGCCCCAGTGGCGGGGAATCCGCGCGGACTTCCATCTGCTCTACAGCGAACGGGCCCGGGAGAGCACACGGATCCGGCAGTTCGTCGACTTCATGACCGCGGAAATGGCCGGCCGCGTGCCTGCGCTGCCCTGAAGGCGGCTACCGGATGAGGCGGTCGGCCGGGGCGGGCGCCAATCGCGGACAAAAAAATGCCCACCAGGGGATGGTGGGCAAGTAAGGGATCATTCAAGGGAACACCTATTCAGAGTGCCGGGTGTTCCGTTAGTTCCGAGAGACGGCAAAAAAATCGGCATGAATTTGTAACGGTTTTTTGCTAGCGCCGTCTCGCGTCTCGATGCCGGCGCTTGGATTCTGAAGGAGCCAGTCTTCTCGACTTCAGAAGGAGAAAGACTTCTCGACTTCAGGCCATGCGGGATCGCCGCCCTGGGTCTTCACGCCTTCCAGCATCTTTTCCACGCGCTCGGGATGCTGCTCGATCCACGCCTTGGCGACCTCTTCCATCGGCTTCTCTTCCTGTCCGTACTGCTTGATCATCCAGCTCTGCTCCTCGGCAGAGAACGAGAACTGATTGAAGAAGGTCACCAGATTCGGATGAGCATCGGCATAGTCGCTCGCCATCAACGTGCGCACGTCGCTGGCGCCGTTGCCTTCGCCGAACAGGTTCTTGGAATCGCTGAGATAGCGCATGGGGAGTTCGAGGTTCATCCAGTGCGGCGTCCAGCCGACCCAGACGATGGGCTCTTCGTTGGTGATGTGGCTCTTGGCGGCGCTCAGCATGCCGACCGTGCTGGTATCGACCAGCGTCCAGTCGCCCAGCCCCCAGGCGTCTTCATCGATCGCCTTGTTGAGGATTTCGCTGGCGGCGGAACCGGCGCCGAAGCCGTAGATCTCGCCCCGGAACTCGTCGCGATGGGCATCGAGATCGGCGAAGGAGGTGATGCCGCTATCGTAGACGTAGTCCGGCACGGCCAGCGTCATCTGCGCGCCGGTCACGTTGGTCGCCAGGCGGGTAATGCTGCCGTCGGCTTCCAGCGGCTCCAGCATCGGGTTCTGCGCTGGCAGCCAGGCGCCCAGGAAGACATCCACGTCGCCGGTATCGAGCCCCTGATAGATCACCTGCAGGCCGATGTCCTGCGTCTTGCCTTCATAACCCAGCGGCGCCAGCAGCTGCCGGGCGATTTCGGTCTTCACCGTGATGCCGGGCCAGGACGGCACGCCGAAGTTGATCTGCTGGTCCGCCGCCATGGCGGTGCTCGTGCCCATCAGGGCGAGGCCGGTTGCTGCGATCAAACCGGTGGTCAGCGTCAGGGCGGAAATCGTCATCGGTCGTTTCATTTGTTGTCTCCTGTCGTTCCCTCAATTGGCGTATCCCGTTCCGCGAAGGCGGACAGCCTGGCAGAAATGCACCGGGATACACGCAGAAAAGCCGCCCGGTCATGAAGTTCACGACCTCGGGCGGCTCGTATCAACGTCGTGCCGCGCGTCGGTTCACCGCGACAGCACTCGTAGATGTGATTGCAACATGTCCAGATCGAGATAGGTACCCTGGAGATGGCGCTTGCCGGTGTTGGGGTCGAAGGCGTTGCGACCGTGCAGCACGCGGCGGTTGTCGAAGGCGACCATCTGGCCGGGGGCGAGCGTCAGCTCCACGCGCCCCTCCGGGCGGCGCAGAATCTGCCAGAAGGCGCGGTAGGCGTCGTACCAGGCCTCGATCCGATCCAGCGGCAGGCTCAGCGTGTCGCGAATCCAGTTGTTGAAGCGGATCTCGCGGGGGCGGCCTTCGGCATCGAGATCGATGACCGGCTCGCGCACGGCGATATCGTGGCCGTCGTCCTGAAAGCGGAAGTCGATGGGCGTCTCCGACAGCACCCGGAAGGCGTCCGGCTTCTCGGCGCGCAGGATCTCGGCGGCCGCAAAGCCGTCGGCAAAGCTGGATTCGCCGCCCTCGGCATCGTTCTCGAGGCAGTAGAGCAACTGGATGTCCGGCGGCTGCCGCCAGTTGGGCAGGTCGGTGTGCAGCTCGAGCCCGATCGCCGTGTAGGCCGCGTTGTTCGGGTTGGGGACCGAACGCACGTCGAACCGGCCACCGAAGTTGGTCGAGCGCATCGGGCCGATGCTCTCGGCAATGCGTGAGACTTCTTCCAGCTCGCACGGCCCCCGGTCGAGCATGACCAGGCCATCGCGCAACAGGGCGCTGACCCAGCGGCTGCGGCCCTCGCTGCCGCCGACGAAATCGGCATGTTCGACGTGCTCGGGGGCGAAGCCTTCGGGCCACGGCGTCGGGGTGGGCAGCAGTGTCGCCAGCTCCTCGCCGGGGCAGCGCTGATAGAGCCAGCCGGCATCGAAGCGCGACACGTGGCCGTCCTGCCAGACCAGCGTCAGGGAGCGCGCATCGAACTCGAGCGACGCCAGCGCCTCGTCTGCCTCGAAGCGCTCCCACAGCGGATCGTCGAGCAGCTTGTAGAGGCGTTCGCGCGTCATCGGGTGGCGGCACTGGTCGCAGGCGCAGTGATCGCGCAGCCACATCAGCGGAAACTGGCCGGACCGACCATCCGACCAGCTCAGCGTCACTCGACGCGCCTGCCCGAATGCGCTCTCGAGCTCGGCGGCCGGCGCGCCGGCGTCCTGGCGGTAGCGGCGCAGTTCGGCCATGTCGATGGGTTGATTACCGCGATGGGTATGGGTCTCGTTAAAGGCGTTTCCGGATGACAAAAGGCACTTCCTCGATGGCTGACAGCGCCATCTTTGTTAACAGCGTGTGTAGATGAGTGTCACAAGGATGCGGATTGCGCCGAGACATGACAAACGATTAATCTGACCGCAAAGGCCAAGCTGAGCTAATGGCCGACTTTGGCTATTAGACTTACGAACCACCGCTAGACGTACGGACCACCAGATCCGAGATCCATTCTGACGAGATTCATTCTGAAGAGAGCTTCGACGAAGACCATGTCCGAACTCCCCCCGGTATTGTGGCTGCAGGCGTTCGAAGCGGCGGCGAGAACGCTGAGCTTCACCGAGGCCGGCCGAGAACTCGGCGTCACCCAGTCGGCGATCAGCCAGCGCATCCGGCTGCTGGAAGATCGCGTCGGCCAGTCGCTGTTCGTGCGCTATCCGCGTAGCCTGGCGCTGACGCCGGCAGGGCAGGCCTGGTTGCCCAGCGTTCAGGGCGCGTTCACCCGCCTGGCCGAAGGTACGTCGGAAGTCTTCGGTCCCAGCCCCGGCGCGCCGGTGACGCTGCGGGCGACGCCGGCAATGCAGCAGACCTGGCTGGCGCCGAGATTGATGCGATTCCAGCAGATGCACCCAGAGATCACCCTGCGGCTGGTCAGCGCGATCTGGGCGGACGACTTCGGGGCGGAAGGGGCCGACCTGGAGATTCGCTACGGAGACGGCGAGTGGAACGACGTTACCGCGGAATGCCTGGGGGAAGAGCGGCTGTTGCCGGTCTGCTCCGCCGCGCTGGCGGCGGAACTGCATACGCCGGAAGATCTGGCGGGCAGGACGCTGCTGCATGCCGCGGGGTTCGCTGCCGGCTGGCCGCGCTGGCTGGCCGAGGCGGGCGTCGCCGGGCTCGAGCATCGCTGCCAGGCGATGATCTGCGACACCCACGTGACGACGCTGGCGCTGGCCTCCTACGGCGGCGGCGTCGCGCTTTCCCATCGCCGCCTGCTCGAAGCCAGCCGCGATCTGGTCGCGCCGTTCGAGCTCGACATGGCGACGGACGAAGCGTTCTGGCTGGTCCGGCCCAGCCGCCGCCAGTTGCGCCCGGCAGCCGCCGCGCTGTGGGAGTGGCTCTCCCGGACCCGCGAATCCGCACCCTGAACGCATCACGTATCCCGCGGCGAGCGCTACACTATGTCCATGGAATATGTCCATGGAACGTCATGCCCGGCTGACGCCGGGCGCAGGCAGCATTCCCGTAGGTGAGATACCCACCCGGAGGTGGATCATGCGCATCTCTATCATGCCCGTCAGCCGTCGCCGCACACTGGCCGTCACTTGTCTCGCGCTGGCGATTGCCGGCACGGCGCTGGGCAGCGCGCCCGCCGTTGCCGATGGCGTCACGGTGGTCGATCCCCAGACCGGCCACCGCGTGAGACTGCCGGACAACGACCGCGATGGCCGTGCCGACTACGTGCCCAGGCACATGGACATCAATGTCAGCCCCAACCTGATCTACCCACGGGAAACCCGCGAGCGGCTGCCCAGCGGCGGTGGTTCGATCTGCCGGGGCAACGATGGCGGCTCGACCATTTCCACCGCCCGCCGTACCTGCGATCCGAATGCGCCCGCCGGCGACGGCGGCCCCCAGGCGGCGCCGAACCCGGGCGCTTCCTCGACGCCGACCCGGCCGAACAATTCTTCATCCACCCGGCTCGACTGAGCCGGGCGGTCAGGCGGTGAAGTACTCGTCGAAAGCGGCGACGACGCGATCGATGTCGTCCATCGACACATCGCGATGGGTCACGAAGCGCGGCGCGTAGAGCGCACCGACCAGAATGTCGCGTTCCTTCAGCCAGGCGTGCAGCCGAGCCGGATCGAACGCCGAACGAGTGAACTCGACGAACACCATGTTGGTCGCCTGCGCCGTCACCGTGACGCCGTCGATACCGGCCAGCCCCGCAGCCAGCCGCTCGGCCTTGGCGTGATCTTCGGCGAGCGGTGCCAGATGATGCTCCAGCGCGTATTCGCAGGCCGCTGCCAGCATGCCGACCTGGCGCATGCCGCCGCCGACCACCTTGCGCCAGCGCCGTGCCGTCTCGATGAACGCCGCCGGCCCCACCAGCACCGAACCGGCCGGTGCGCCCAGCCCCTTCGAGCAGCAGATCGAGATCGTATCGAACGGGCTGCAGAGCGCTTCCAGGCTGGCCCCGGTAGCGGCCGCAGCGTTGCCGATCCGTGCGCCATCCAGATGGGTCGCCAGGCCATGACGCCGCGCCAGCGCAGTGGCCGCTTCGACATAATCGGCATCCAGCACCTGGCCGTGGAAAGTATTTTCCAGCGTCAGCAGGCGCGTGCGGGCAAAGTGCGGGTCGATCGGCTTCACCGCCGCCTCGATCTTCGCCAGCGGCAGCGTGCCGTCCGCCTCGTTCTCGATCGGCTGCGGCTGGATCCCGCCGAGTACTGCCGCGCCGCCGCCTTCCATGCGATAGGTGTGCGCCTGCTGGCCGACGATGTACTCGTCGCCGCGCTGGCAATGGCTCAACAGCGCCACCAGGTTGCTCTGCGTGCCGGAAGGGAAGAACAGCGCCGCCGCCTTGCCGGTACGCTCGGCGATATAGGTTTCCAGATGGGCCACGCTGGGATCGTCGCCCCATACGTCATCGCCCACTGGCGCATCGAACATCACCTGACGCATCGCCTGGCTTGGCCGGGTGACGGTATCGCTGCGAAGATCGATCATGGAATCTGGCCTCTTCATGTCGTTGAACGGTGTCGAGAAGGATTGTACAGCCGACGGCCTTGTTCCCGCGCTGGTATCGACTCGATCCAGCACGGCATGGCACGGCAAGAAACGACGCGAACGACTCGCCCACCGAGCTTCGAATAGGGGCCGAATACCATCCGTAACGACAAGATATGACCACAAAAAGCCCCGGATCGGCATGGTCCGGGGCAGTAGCAAGGTCGCGATTTGCGGGCGGCGAGTCTAGCCGGTGTGGCGTCCCGTGAGCTTGTCACGGAGCCGGTCGATCATGCCGACGCCTGGCCCGACACTTTTATGGAACAGCTCAGAGTGGGGTGCGCTGGGGTGAGGGCGAGTCGGCGCCAGGTGCTTGGCCTTTTGCACCTTGTCGCCCATTTCCACGAGTTGTTCACTGGAGAGGTGAGCGCGCAGTTTGGGAAACTGGTCGGACTCCTCGTCATCGGCGTGGTGACGCAGCTGCTTGTCCAGTTCCTGCACCAGCTCCATGAACGCCGGATCGGCAGCATCGGCCTCTTCCAGCTTCTTCATCACCTGCACGATCTCGTCATGTTCCTGCTTGTCATGCTCGACCTCTTCCTTGCCGCCCGGCAGATCCTTTTCCATCACCGGGTAGACGTACATCTCTTCGGCAACGGCATGACGCATCACTTCCGCGATCGCCGTTTCGACCAGATCCCGGCGTTGCTCGACATCTTGAGTCTGCGTCGCCCTAGCCAGCAGCTCCGTCATCTCTCGGTGATCGGTCGTCAGGATGTCGACGACATCCTCGTTCGGTCTAGTCACGTTATCGGTCGTCATTATATTCCCTCCTTGGGATTTTCTTCCTGAGCGCCGATTCGAAGCCCGATTTTCCACCTCGATGCTCGACCTCAGTTCTCAAGATAGTCACGTTCCGATATCCGGTCCAAGCGGGGAACGACCCCATTGCCGGGCGCTGACCGTGCGATCGGGAGGCGGATTGTCTCTTCAGGCGGGCTGACGCATGATGCGAGTCGTCTTCGATGAACCACGAAACGACAGGAGCACCGCATGAAACAGTACGCCGTAGTGGCCTATGACTACACGGACGATGAAGCGCTCGAGCGCCGGCTGGCCCATCGCGAAGCGCATCTGGCAGGGGTTCGTGAGCTCGTCAGGCAGGGGAAGTTTCTCAGTGGCGGGGCGATCCTGAACGATGACGGCAAGATGATCGGTTCCAACACGCATTTTTGTTTCGACGACCGCGCCGATCTCGACGCCTGGCTCGAAACCGAGCCCTACATGACCGGCCGGGTCTGGGAGCGAGTCGACATTCGCGAAGTGAAGCTCTTCGATCCCGACGCCTGAGGGCAGCATGGCAGACAACTCCTCATTGCCCGCGCAGGTTCGCCACTACCTCGAGACAGTGCCTCGCGAAACCCTGCCGCTGACCTACCAGCAACTCGCCGAGGCGTTGGCGCTGCAACCACCGCGCACCATTCAGCGCGTGGCTCAGGCACTGGAGAACCTGATGTGCGAGGATGCCCAGCACGACCGACCCTTCATCGCTGCGCTGGTCGTCAGCCGGCGCGGGGAAGGGCTGCCCGCGCAAGGCTTCTTCGATCTGGCGGTAGAATTGGGGCGGTTTCCCGCCGATCCGGTGCAACATGCCGAGGCCTGGCGGCAGGAGTTCGAGCGGGTGCTGGCGGCGATGAATTAGCCTTCGAGGTCAAATGCCGACCCAAGCCGAAGCGCGGGTCATGCCTCCTTGGCGCCGATCGTCGGCAGTTCTGTCAGTAGCGGCCCACCGGCCAGAGCTTGCCGTAGGCGAGTGGCGAGGAGTTCCAGGATGGCGTCGTTCTCGCCCACCAGCCGGGTCGTCACGACGTTAAGGCCTGGGGCGCGAGACATCGCCTGGGTGCAGATCTCGGCAATGTCGCCATCTTCTCCGGCGTGACGGCCCGGAGATAGAAACAGCATGGACAGGATCACATCGCTGTCGGCCAGGGCTGGCGAGGCCAGCAACGTCTCCAGCAGCGGCTCGTTGAAGCGGTAGGCGTCGCCGTCACGGCGCTCCATGGAGGCAAAAGTCACACACTCGGCCTCATCGGCCAGCAGCGCGCTCAGTTGCCCGGCGAGATAGTTGCGCACCGCCGTGACCTCCGGGATCGGGCTGCCGTGATCGACCAGCACGACCTTTGGCCGCGACAGATTGGTCATGCGCTCGCGCACGTTGTCTGCCAGCAGTTGCGCCAGGCGCAGGTCCGGCGCCAGCAGCGTGTCGACCAACGGCGGGGCGACCTTTACCGAGAGCTGCGGATAGCTGGCCTGTACCTCGGCCAGTCGCTCCGGCAGATAGCGGGTCAATGCCTGACTGGGGCCGAAGAAGAAGGGCAGTATGATCAGTTCCGTGCCGCCCTCCGCTGCGTAGCGCTCGGCCAGTGGCCCCACCGTGACGGCCTTGCGCCCGCCGAGCGCCTCGGGCGGAATCTTGAAGGAGTGCAGGAGCGATGCGGCCTCGACCGCCTCGCCTGTGGCCTGGCTCAAGGCATCGGCAAGACGACGCAGATTGAGCGTCGCCTGAGGGCGCAGGGAACCGTTGTCGACGAGCAGAATCTTTCGCATGGGCGTTATCTTTCGTGGAGCCATGAAGCTGGCGAGTACGGACGGAATGTAGATTGTCAGCGTGGCTGACGGTGGCGCTCATCACACTACCGTGTCGGCATTCGGGTCAAGTCATGTTGGGCCAGCTCGCCGGACAAGCCTGTGGCTCGCCGTTCGACTAGAGAGTGAATCCTGCATAACCGGCGGGTTGGGGAACGCATCAATATTCCTGAGTGAAACGCTTCGATCCCAACAGCTGAGAGCATTATGACCGCCACTCAATCACTGCCTACTCAGCCCGCCATCTTCTCGAGACAGCGCCTCGCGAAACCCTGCCGCTGACCTACCAGCAACTTCCCGAGGCGTTGGGGTTACAGCCACCGGGCACCATCCCGCGCGTGGCGCAGGCACTGGAAACCCTGATGCGCGAAGATGCCCGACAGAACCGCCCCTTCAACGCCGCGCTGGTCGTCAGCCGGCGTGGGGAAGGGCTGCCGGCGCAAAGGCTTCTTCGATCTCGCGGTAGAGCTGGGGCGGTTTCTCGCCGACCCGGCAGAGCATGCCGAGGCTTGGCGGCAGGAGTTTATGCGTACGTTGGCTGTGAAGTAGCGTCCGCGGTAGACATATGACCGAAGTTAAAGCAATGAGTTTTCGATGCCGACCGAGACAGAGCGTTCAACAGTACGCGCCCACAGGTTCAAGTCCATAGCGCTACTCTACGTTATGATTTTATCTACCCCGCCTAAGTTCCACTCTCCCCATTGTGTATCTATCAGTTTAGCAACTGCTTCAGTGTCTTCGCGCTGACCCAAAATATTATGATGGGAGTCGGCGTAAGGGAAGCGATTGCGCACAATCTTCCAAAGTTGCTCGACTCGGATAGGGTCATAGGTACTATATCCAATAGGAACAGTCAGCCCTCCCAAGCCCCATTTAGGATTCAAGTACGCATGATACTGGCACATTGCCCACCCTGGATCGCCGGGAAGGATTAATATCTCAATGTTATTAAGGGGCTTGGCTTTTGAAAATCCAGTCAAGTTCTGAATGCGGCCCCGGTAGGCTTTAAATAAGTTGCTTACGTCAGCCTTATCTGGGGCGGGAGATAACACTGACAGAAAACTCTCATGATCAGAGAGAGACGAATTGACCATTTGAATAAACGGCCCTAGCTTAACGCTAGCCCCCCAGAGCTCAGTATCTGCAGGCACCCATAGTGCCTTATTCAGCTTTGCGGTCTTGGGCTGGTGGCTTAGCCAGTGCAACAGGTTACTATTATTTTCAAAATAGACAGGACCCAGCATCAGCCTGGTTCTTTCGCTGCCATAGCCAGTTTTTCTTTTCCTTCGATCTTTTAGTAGGGCCTCAAGATCAAACCAATCATCACGGTTATAACGAGACAGAACTGTGTCATCAACTAAATCACAATATTCACCCAAACTTAACGCCATGTTTCTTTTGGGTAGCTCATCAATGTACTGTGTTGCCTTTCCTATTAAACCGCTAGATGATAAAAGGCTATGATTCTTCTCGCTGAAACCAAAAATCCTCGGCTCAAGGCGTAGCCCATGCAAAGGATCCTGCTGGGCATAGATATCCAAAGAGACAGGAACAGTAGTCACCCTATCATGTGAGCATCTATTAACTCTGTATAGCTTAGTGCTCATTCGTTGCAAATCTCTATTGTTTATACATTGCTGAAACCTTGAGAATTGCTGCTGGAAAACGGAAGAATAGTCTAAGGGCTCGTTATCCCTGCTAGCTAGATGCACCTCCGGCAGTCCGCGTAATGGGCTGCTTTCAGCTCTTGGCTGGATATGCCCTGTAAGGGTATCAACTACGAAAGTCTCACGATGATTGTTTACATCTTCCAATAAAATAGATTGGTTTTCTCGGCGTAAAGCAGTCATGCGCTCGGTAGGACAAACCAAGCCTACCTCGCTAATCTCAACTAACTCTGTATCTAGCAAGTCTTGTAATAGAGACTCGCGCTCATTGTCATTAAGGCCAAAAAAATTCTGTAGCTCGCCAGGACTGATTTGCATCAGCTGGTCAATCAGCATTAAGGCGCTTTCTAGTATCGCTGGCAGCGCTACCTTGCAGGTGACATCGAAGTCAACTGAGAATCGCCGAGCAGGGACTAATAGCGATATGCTCTGTATATGCCGCTTGTCAAAAGCGACGGGGGCCTCGTGAGACAAATGTCCTTGTTCCACCCCGTCCCCAGGAGAAAGTTTCGGCTTTTCACTATGCGAAGGGCTTCCCTCCAAGGCCTTATTCACTGAGGTCTGTTTCTTTTTTAGCGAAAGCGTCTCACGGGGCATACATCAGCTCCTTATCACCTTTAGTCTGAAGTAGTTCTTCTGGCGACAACACTTGGTACTCAGAATTGCTAAGCTCCGATTTAACTGAAATGTAGTTATACACCAAGCTAAGCGGAGACTCCATTTTGTATCGCTGCCACATACTGCCAGCCCCGATTACGATTAGCCTTTCTTTAGCACGCGACAAAGCTACGTTTATGCGAGGAAAATCATCCATGAATCCAGTCTTCTTGTCCAAATTATGTCTAACAAGACTGAGCAGCACAATCCTATTTTCTGACCCTTGATAAGAATCAATAGTATCGATCCGAACAAGGCTACGTATTGGTGTTGCCCAACTATCTGAATCTAAGCGCTGGCGTAAGGCATCAACTTGCTTCCGATACCCCGTAATTATACCAATAGGAGGTAGCCTATCATCATGAGACCAAGCTCGTAGATGCTCCATTGCCTCGCTATCTTCAGTAAGCTGCTGTAATAAGCTGCAGACCAAGTCAATTTCAGCCAAGTTGGCTACACCAAACTTACCTAAATTTTGTTCTAACTGTGGAGAATGGCTGGTGTTAAGCCAAGTTACAGTCCTATCCCAAGGTGAAGGCAACTGCTTCATCCAATCGGGGGCAGGAGGGCGCCCAGTATGCAGTCCATCTTCATAGAATACATGAGAAACTAAGTCACCAATCGGCTTAGCCATTCGATACTGAGTGTCCAGCATATGCCCTTGACTCTTCAGGAACGCACGCTCAAAGTCAGTACGTCTGACTTCCTTTTCGTCTAAACCGAGCTTAGAAGCAACTTGGGTTATCAGGTTTTTATTGTATAATGGTGGCAACTGCTTGTGATCACCAACTAAAATAACGCGCTTCGCTGATTGCATAGCCATAGCTAATTCAGATGCAGTTGCTCGCCCCGCCTCATCAATAATCGCTATATCGTATTCATTTTTAGCTAGATTGTAAGATGACTTACCAATACCTACCAACGTCCCGATAACTAGCTTACGTGTTTTTGCTGCGAAGCCAGCGAACCCATCCTCATCAGCAGACAAGCGTTGATACCAGTGGTGCGCAATATTAACTACTTCTGATAAACGCGAAACCTGTAAGGGGTTATTGATTTGGTGACGTTGAGCTAGTATCTCCAGGAGAGACAACTGTGGATCTTCGCTTTCCAGTAGCGATTCAAACTCATCTGTATATTCCCGTAGCTTCCTGCTTAGTGCGTCATGTAGACGCATGAGTTGTTGCTGGGCTACCTCGTACTCTCTTTCTTTGCCCCGATGAGGCTTTGAGATTTCAGCTTCTCTAGTTGCTTTTAGTTCAGCACAGATTTTTCTTGCTAGATTATACTCGTGTAGCTCTCGACCTAAACGTCGATATAGTGAAGCAGTATCTAGTAGAAAATCTCTAGGCAATCCGAGGCGGGGGGAGAGAGCTAGCAATCGAGCATCAAAGTCCCGATGAAACGCTGTCCTATACTGAGACTGCAATGCTTCAACATGAATGTCCAGTAGCTCCGGACCTAACCGTGAGCGATCTCCTAAGCGCACCATAGATGGCTCGACCGATTCAGGATCTAACCCTTCGCTGCGTGCCAGTCTACTAATGACTTCTCGGGCACGAATAGCCACTTCGTTAACCGCCACATGTGACTGAGAAACAAGCAGGATTTTATTAACCTCAGGCAATTGATGTAGATGCTCTAGCAAATTAGCGAGCAGTGTAGTCTTGCCTGTTCCCGGGGGGCCCATGATCACGTTAAGGCGCTTGTTCAAAACATGGCGCATAGCCTGCTGTTTGCTATCATCTAGATTAAAGCGCTGCATTTCTTGTTCGTTGGGTGCTTTCAAAGGAGGAAGCTTATCTTCAATAGGAACAGTAGTTGAATCAAAATGCTTGGCCAACTCAGGGATTAAGGCCTCTCCCTTCAGGACACGGTATAGGGCTTTTTGTCGCCTTTGCCAACTGCTTTCTGAGCGGGCTTCTACAAGTTGGAGCTTTGTGTTTGAACGTAGCCCCTCAATATAGCGCCCCTCAGTTACCACTAAAATGCCATCCTCTACATTAGTTAAGTCAAGGTTGCCATAATACCAGCGCTCTTCAGGGTCATCATTAGTAATTTGGACTTGTTCTTCTGCGGAAAGCTCAAAGTTTCTTACATCTTCTTGAATTGGTATATGCCAATGCCTACCATTTCGCTCAGGCTTTCCTATAACCGTAACAGTAGGATGCAAGTCTCGCTCTGCATCAACCAGCTCCTGCCAGAGTTTTGTTAGGGGTACCTGTGCCTCTCCTGCCGACTCAATCTGTTCATTAATCAAGCTTTCTTTTTCACTTCCCATAGCCTGCCCGGCCTTTAGCATGGCCTTTACTACTGACTGCTTTTGGAGAAAACTCAGAAGCTCTTCTTCGCCGTGCCTAGGCCCTTTTTTAAGACGTATCGGCTGGATAATAACTTGATTTTTATGTTGTTTTGGGTTGGTGGCGTCTTGGGATTCTTGAAGCCACACCGAAGCAGGTATTTCATATAGGCGTGCCTTTGTAAGAATTACGCTTTGTCTGAAAAATGATGTCTTGCTAGCCTTTCCTCCCTCAGACTTGGAGGTATTGTCATGGCAGGACGTTACGAGATTTCCGATCGGGGTTGGACATTGATTGAAGATATCGTTTCGCCTGGCACGCCCGCTGGGCGTGGACGCCCACGCCGCGATGACCGGCAGATGCTCAACGGCATCTTCTGGATCCTCTGTTCCGGCGCCAAATGGCGGGATCTGCCCGAACGCTTCGGCCCATGGAAAACGGTCTACCAGCGCTTTCGTCAGTGGCGAGATGACGGCACACTCGAACGCAGCCTGTCACGCCTTCACCTGAAGCTTCGGGAAGATGGTTACATGGATCTCGATACCTGGATGGTGGACTCCACCTCGATTCGAGCGACTCGCTCTGCCGCTGGTGGCAGTAAAAAAGGGGCTCTGGAGAACGGGTAGGCCATGCGCTTGGACGAAGCCGAGGCGGCCTGACCACCAAGATTCACCTGGTTTGCGATGCCAATGGCGTTCCCCTGAGCTTCCTGCTATCGCCTGGTCAGCATGCCGATTCACGCTATCTCGTTCCTGTCATGGAGCAGATCCGCTTGCCAGGTCATACGGGACGTCCCCGCAAGCGCTGCCGCCATCTGCTGGCCGACCGAGGTTACGATAGTGATCGATTGCGTCGCTACTGCGACCGGTACGGAATACGACCGACGATCCGGCACCGACAGATGCACCGTCGCCCCAAGCCAGGACTACCCCGCCTGTTCGAGCGCCCGCGTTATCGGCGTCGCAATGTGATAGAGCGTCTATTTGGCTGGATGAAGGAAAAGCGGCGACTTTGTACTCGCTACGACAAGCTGGCAAAAAGTTACCGTGCCATGGTCACGCTGGCCTGCATCGAGCGCTGTTTACGGGTCTATTTTTCAGACAGAGCGTAGCTTATCTTCAGCATAGTTAGTGAACAAAGCTAATTTCTTACGTGACCCAGTGATGTACATCCTGAATTCTGATGGAGTTTTTCGAACCGAAAGATAATAATTTCCTTGATCGCTCTCCAAGTCTTCGCCTGTTTCGCTACACATCAAATCGCCCCATGAGAAATTTATCTTAGGGGTCTCTGGCTCTTCTGGCAGGCTAGCGTTTTCTAAAGTGTATCGAAGCGGCTCCAAGGATTTAGGGACCTCTTGAAGGTTGTCCCCTAATGCTAACTTTATTTCTTCACGAATTTTTTTAGTTTGCCCGCCACAGCGAGAAAACAGCTCGTCAATAATCAAATAGGTAGCATAGCGGTCTCTTGCTTTACTACTAACGTTACTAGATGGGGAATATTCGGGGCTGAAAGGAAGTCTGCCATTTGAATCAAGGTCGAGCATATCAAGCAGAATTATTTGATTCTGTTCCCCCTGAAGTCTAACAAGGATGTTTTCTGGCTTTAAGTCGCCATGAGCTAGGCCAAGATCATGCAGTTGGTTGACTGCTCTTAATATACTTTCTGCTACCTGAAGCCTTGGCGGTAGCGAGACATCTTGCTGATCTAGCCAAGCTGCTAACGTCTGCCCGTCTTCAATATATTCTTGTACAGTGAAAAGCCCCATCATGCTAAAGCCGAAATCATACAGCTGTGGGACCTGCAGAGTGTTAGAGCGCAGGGTATGACACCTGTCGATAAAGCGAAGCAGATGGCGATTGCGGCCTGCCTGCCCTTCTTGCGGCTGAAGCCCGCTCCAGATGCGCACCGTTACCTGCCTTCCATCATGCACTGACTGATATGACATTCTCTGCTTGATAAAGTCTTGTTCTATGGGCGTAGTTGCCCCCCAATCGACCATTATGTTTGCTTGGCTGAGGCTCTTGTTTAATGCACCATATACGCTACTACTATCATCGTCTTGTTGTGCATCTGCATATAAAATCTGCGTAAGCTCTTCTAGTTGCTGGCCTGCATTTGCCTGGCGCTCATCTGGCAGCATCTCTATAGCTTGACGGATCCATTCCGTAAGCTTTCCTTCAAATGGATCTTTTTCTGGATCCACCCATTCTACTGTCTCTTGCTGTAGAGGAAGTGCCTGGTTAAAAGCTATCCTGTAGGCGAGCACTCCTATTTGATAAACGTCTATTCTAGCAGCGTCTATTTCTTCTTCACCAAGCAGCTCTTCTGGAACAGGGATTGCGCTGGATGCTAATAGTTGCCTAACATCGCCTACGCTTTTACCCTGTTGATCAGGAAATTGGCTAGCTACTAGACCGCTCACAATAACTGCCTGAGATTGACGGTCCCACCACAAGCGTTCAGGCGAAATATCACGATGGGCTACGCCTATTTCTGAGGTGGTCCCCGAAATCAGGACCAGGCGTTAAGCTCTGATCATGACGATTGGAGACGATGATCATGAGCAGGAAACGCAAGCAGTACAGCAGTGACTTCAAGGCCAAGGTGGCTCTCGCAGCCCTCAAGGGCGATCAGACAACGTCGGAGATCGCCGCCCGCTTCGAGATCCACCCCACCATGGTCAGCCAGTGGAAGCGTGAACTCCTGGACAACGCCACGGGCGTCTTCGAAGGCAAGGATGGTAAAGCCGCCCAGAAGAGCCAGGAGGAGATCGACACGCTTTACCGCGAGATCGGCAAGCTGACGGTGGAACGCGATTTTTTGTCGCGCAGGCTCGATCGTTGAGCCGGGCTCAGCGCTTGGCCCTGATCGAGCCGCCATCCTCCGACACTCCCAGCCTGCGCCGGCAGTGCCAATTGCTCGGTATCAGTCGCTCATCGCTATACTACCAGCGCCGTGAGTTACTCGCCGAGGACCTGATGCTAATGAGGCTGATCGACGAGGAGCATCTGCGGACGCCGGTCTACGGCTCCCGGCGGATGACGACCCATCTCAACCGCTTGGGGCACACGGTGAACCGCAAGCGGATCCGTCGCCTGATGCGGCAGATGGGGCTGCACGCGGTGTACCCGAAGCCGCGCACCAGCCAGTCTGGCGTGGGGCATCGGGTCTATCCTTACCTGCTCAGGGATCGCGTCATCGATCGTCCCAACCAAGTCTGGGCCACTGATGTGACGTATATCCCAATGGCGCGAGGGTTCATGTACCTGGTGGCCATCATGGACTGGCACAGTCGCCGTGTGCTGGCCTGGCGGGTATCGAACACCCTGGATACGGACTTCTGCATTGACGCACTGGAGGAGGCCCTGGACCGCTATGGGCCGCCGAGCATCTTCAATAGCGATCAGGGCTGCCAATTCACCAGCCAGGCGTTCACCGAGGTACTGAAGGCCCATGGCGTCCGGATCAGCATGGATGGAAAAGGCTGCTACCGGGACAACATCTTCGTCGAACGGCTCTGGCGTAGCGTGAAGTACGAGTGCGTCTATCTGAAGGCCTTCGAAGATGGTGCCCACCTACGCCGGGAGCTGAGGAAGTACTTCACTTGGTACAACCGTCAGCGGCCCCATCAAGGGCTGGACGATGCGACACCCGATGAGGTGTACTGCGATCAACCACTGACCCAGGCGGCCTGACGCCTGATGATGATCCGGTCAGAGCTTAAATCGTCTGTCAGGTGGTCCAACGGATGGGGTCCACTTCATTTCATGAAGCGCTGAGAACGGTGCTAAGACTGCCCTTAGCAGAGTGCTTCGTGCCTCTATGGTGTGAGGCAAAGCGCTCATGTATGTGTCTAGCCTTTCAAGAAGAGGTGGATGCTCATAGACCTCAACCAGATCTTCATCGACTTCATCTGGCGCAACATTATGTTTTGGATTTAACAGATAATCTTTACGAAGCTGGCGGTTCTGCTGACCAACATAACGAACTACTCGCTCTTCTCTGAGACCAATGCTAGCTCTTTGTTCTTGTGTCATTGCGTGTTTGCCCAGCTGGTTAAAGTCCCAGCAGCGCATCAACGCCTTATCTTTTGCATCATCCCTATGCTCGCCAGTGAACTCAGCATAAATTTTCTTTGGATGCTGGAATGATGCTTTGCTTTCAGTGAGGATATATCCACCAGCCTCTCGGTAGCGAGTACTAACACTCCCCCCGCCGGTCACCCAGTCTTCAAATATTTTGATCTGTTCCAGAGTGTTAGGACGCTTAATAACATTGTTTGCTAAAAGGCGCTCATGGTTGCGAGCTGGCAATAACTCTTCAAAGCCTTTCTCAGACCTTATCTTTAAAAACTCATCCAACGTAAATACAAATTCCTTTTCCCAGTCCGGCATCTGCTCAACAGTTGCATCTCCTGCCATTACAACGCAGGTTTCGATAGGGTAATAGCTTCCCCATCGGGATTTGAGCTCTTTTCTAAAAAGGCTATCCAAGCGCATGCTATGCTCGCGCTTAACTTGTACCGGAGCAGAGTGTACTATTTCTCTACTCCCTACGACCTGCTTCCATTTCATGCCATCCGAGTATACTTTTCCTTGCCACTCCTTTACCTCGACGAGCAATATTCTCGAATGAGTAAATATTAGCAAGTCAATTTCCATCGATCCTTGCCTATCTTTAGCCAAGAACGATGCATAAGCATACCAAGCAGGCCTCAAACCTTCCTTTAATGTATCTATTGCTCGAAGTTCCGACGCCTTCATCCCCTGCGGGCTAAGGATTTTTAAGCGCATGGCGTTTTTGCCCTCCATCAATATCTAAGATCAAACTATACAGCTCTAATCTAGGCTTATGGTGTGTTATTAAGTTAATTGGCTGAATATTCATAGTGTCGCTAAGCACTGGTTTTTAGTCGCGTGTTGATTGACGTTGGAAGAGAAGTGCAAGCTGGGTTTATACCCTGTCGGAGTGCGCTTGTTTATATTCCAAATGAATAGAGAATGCTCTGCATGCTTTAAAAGCTAGTTGCCGCATACTTTAATGACAAAGCAAACGAGCACGCATGACTTTCTGTAACTTCCGATTTGGATCATGAGTAGCCCTGATTGATTTTCATTAATCTGTGGCTGGATTCGGTTCCACAGCGTTATGTCATTCAGTAGTTCTGACTATTGCTACCAATGTAACCCAATGCTTACATTTGGCAACACTATTTGTTGCATTTATCTGTCCAGGGTGGCCGAATGCTGCAGGCAACGATAGGACGGCGTGGCTGAATGCCGGAAGCCTGGCACGCGGCGGAGAGGTCTCGAGAGACGTGGAGGATCAATCCTGAGACGGAGCGCCCCCAGCCGCTTGACGGCGCTCAAACCGCACCAGCGGTTCCTGTCGAAAGTAGCGCTTCAGCAGGTCATAAAGCTCAGGATATACCTCAACCAACTGATCCGGGGCGCTGAAGAAGAGTTCACAGCAGACGGCGAAGCATTCGCCGGGGTGGGTGGCGGCGTAGTCGTCGATGGGGGTGGGTTCGTCGCGGGCGATATGGGCTTGCAGGTCGTCCCACACGGCGGTGAAGACGCGGTGCCACTCTTTCGAGGTGACGTTGCTCGCGGCGGCCAGCGGGGGGAAGCCGTCGATATCCTGCGAGTTGCCCAGGTCGAGCTTGTGGGCGAATTCGTGAATGATGACGTTGAAGCCGGTGTAGTCGCCGCTTTCGGCGACATCGGGAACTGCCAGCACCACCGGGCCGCGCCAGGAGGTTTCTCCGGCGCGCTCGTCGACGTATTCGTGCATCACGCCGAAGTCGTCCATCTCTTCGACATGGCGGTGAAAGCTGTCCGGCAGCAGGATGATCTCGGTGACGTTGTCGAAGGCAGCGCTGGCATCGCGATCCGACCAGCCGAGCGTCAATAGCTCGGCTTGGGCGGCGATCGCCAGCATGGCGGCTTGATCGAGCTCGACGTCGTCACCGGCGACCCAGCGTTTGCGCTGCAGCAGTTGCCAGGCGCGCGGGCCGAGGCGTTCGGCATCGACATCATCGAGATCGGCCAGCAGCGGCAAGCCGTAACGGATCTTCCGCCACGCCTCGGGATCGAACGGCGGGCGCGAGCGTTGCCGGGCCTCGCGCCGACTATCCTTCCAATCCTGTCGCCGGGCTTTCCACCAGCCCCGCCACCCGCTCTTTTCCCCGTCTCTCCAGGCACTCATGTCACGCTCAGCTCTCTTCCTGCCGGCCCCCGGACTTCCACGACCAGTCCCGCAGGCGCAAATCGAAGAGGTCGAGCCGGCGGTCCTTGAGGTTGGTCACTGCGCCTTCGGAACGCACCAGCTTGAGTTTGGTCAGATCGAGATCCGAGAACATCACCATTTCGGTGTTGGGCGTGGTCTCCGACAGCACGGCATCGTGGGGGAAGGCGAAGTCCGACGGCGAGAACACCGAGGACTGGGCGTACTGGATGTCCAGATTCTCGATCGAGGGCACGTTGCCGACGCTGCCGCAGACGACCACGTAGCATTCGTTCTCGATGGCGCGGGCCTGGGCGCAGTGGCGCACGCGCAGGTAGCTGTTCTTGGTGTCGGTCCAGAACGGCACGATCAGGATGTCCATGTCCTGCTCGGCCAGCAGGCGCGGCAGCTCGGGAAATTCCACGTCGTAGCAGATCAGGATGCCGACGCGGCCGGCATCGGTCTCGAACACCTGCAGTTCGTCGCCGCCTTCGACCACCCAGTCGCGCCGCTCCTGCGGGGTGATGTGCAGCTTGGCCTGGCGGTCGATCTCGCCGTCGCGGTGGCAGAGGTAGGAGACGTTGTAGAGCTTGCCGTCCTCGCCCAGCTCGACCATCGAACCGGCGACGATGTTGATGTTGTAGGAGACCGCCATGCGCGAGATTTCGATCTTGAAGCGCTCGGTGAACCCGGCCAGGAACTGGATCGCGGCGACCTGGTCGGTCTGATCGGTCAGCCCCATCAGCGGGGTGTTGAACAGCTCCGGGAAGACCGCGAAATCGCTCTGGTAGTCGGAGATGGCGTCGACATAGAACTCCACCTGCTGGAGTACGGTTTCCACCGAGTCGAATTCCCGCATCTGCCACTGCACGGCGCCCACGCGAACCTGGGTCCGGCGCGTCTCGATGATCCGGCTGGCCGGCTCGTAGAGGATGTTGTTCCACTCGAGCAGCGTGGCGTAGCCCATCGATTTCTCGTCTTCGGGCAGGTACTTGGTCAGCAGGCGCTTGACCAGGAAGTCGTTGGCCAGCTGGAACGAGAGGATCGGGTCGTAGAATTCCTTGCGCGCCACGCGATCGATGTATTCCGCGGGGGGCATCTCGTCGGCGTGCTGGTGGTAGTTCGGGATCCGCCCGCCAGCAAGGATCGCGCGCAGGTTCATCGAGCGGCACAGGTCCTTGCGCGCTTCGTAGAGGCGCCGGCCGAGACGGTAGCCGCGATAGGCCGGGTCGATCAGCACGTCGAGCCCGTAGAGCGCGTCGCCGTTGGCATCGTTGAGGATGATCTCGCGATGGCCGATCAGCTCGTCGTACTTGTGGGGGTTGGAGAAATGGTCGTAGTCGACCAGCACCGTCAGCGCCACGCCAACGATCTTGCCGTCGTCCTCGACGATGATCTGGCCGTCGGCGAACTCGCCGATCAGCTTGTCGATCGTCAGCTTCGACCAGGCACCGCCGATGTCGTCATAGACGGCATCCATCAGCCGTTTGAGCTGCGGGTAGTCCTCGGGGGTGAGGTTGCGCAGGTTGAGATGCAGTTCTTCCAAAGACATTGAGCGCCGGACTCCATGAGAAAAATAGGAGGGAGATAGAGACAAAGTCTAACACGCCGTGGGACGCCGTTCGTGTGGCAAGGGGTGATCGCTCCGCTCGTCGTTGCCTTGCCGGGAGTGGTGTTCCGCGTCTTCACGGTTTACGGTTTGATTACTTTTGTAGACGTAACGTTGCGATCGCTTGGAGTCGAGCGCCGATGAAAAGCCGATTGCCGATGGAATCTGAGCTTGGAGATGGAATCGCGTGCAAGCGGTGCTCCTGAGAAAAATGGGGCGCGATACACGCCCAAGGATACTGGTTCGGGGCGACCACTACCGCTGGCGGCATTTGCGAGGCCCGAAAGGCCCGGAAGGCCGGCATACGCCCCTCGTCTCATCACCTCAACGTGAACCCGGAGTCACACGATGATGCGCCAACGCCCCATTCCCGAGCCGCTACTGGCACGGCTCTACAACGGCCCCAGCGATCCTGAACGGCTGGAAGCAGTGATCCGACCGCTGTTGACGCTGCTGGTCGAGATCACGGGGCTCGAATCCGCCTACTTCACGCATGTCGATGAAGCGCAAGGCACGCAGGCCGTGCTCTATGCCCGTAATACGGGAGACCTATGCATTCCCGAGGGGCTCAGCGTGGCGTGGGAGGACACTTTGTGCCGACGCGCGCTGACTTCGGGATGCACCTACATACAAGACGTCGCGAGCCATTGGGGCGACTCGCAAGCCGCCCAAGCGCAGGGCATACAAACCTATCTCAGTGAGCCGGTCAAACGTCTTGGCGGTCAGCTTTTAGGCACCTTGTGCGCGGCGAGCAACGTCTCGCAACACGTCACCGACGAGGCGCGCCACTATTTGACGATATTTGCCATCTTCATCGGCAAGTATCTCGAAAGCGAAGCCTTGCTCGATATCCTGCTCGACGAAAATCTGCGTCTCAGCGAGCAAGCCTATACCGATCCGTTGACGGGTATCGCCAATCGGCGCGCCATCGACCAGGCTCTGTCAACGCAGCTGGCGCAGGCCGAGCAGCAGGGTGGCGTGCTGCACGTGGCTTTCATCGACCTAGACGATTTCAAGGAAATCAATGACCGATACGGCCACGACGCCGGCGATCGCTTTCTGATTCAGATCGCGATGTCGCTGCGTGGGCGCTGCGAGGCCGGTGATATCGTGGGGCGTTACGGCGGAGACGAGTTCGTGGTAATACGTCCCGCTGTTGCAGGTGACGATCTTGCGGCCCAGCGTGACTCGTTCAGGCAGTGCCTGATGCAGATGACGTGTGGCACCTTCGAGCTCGAAGGTGCCACCTTCGAATACGCTGGCGCCAGTGTCGGGGCGATCACCACCGAGCTTGGTGAAACCGATGTGCAGGCAGTGCTGCAGCAATCGGACGACGCCATGTATCGCTGCAAGCGAGCACGTCGCAAGTGATGTGCGCGAGCACGCCTGAACGATATGCGTGAAAACCGAGATCAGCCGGGGCGGTACATCTTGAAGTTCTGGTCCGGGCTGATTTCGAAGTAGTCGGCCGGGCCGCCGCCACGCAGAATCGGCCGGGCAGCGGCGGTCTGGTAGATACCGTCCTCGAGCAGCGCCGAGTCGATATGCACGCCAACGACTTCGCCCAACACCAGCCAGTTGTCGATCTCCTCGCCCGCGGCCGATTGCAGCCGAAGGATCTGCGTCAGCCGACATTCGAACACGACCTGCGCTTCCTTGACGTGGGGAACGCCGACGACGCGGGATTCTTGCGGCGTCAGGCCCGCCAGCTCGAACTCGTCGACCTCGGCCGCTACCGACGCCGAACTCTGGTTCATCGCCTCGGCGAGGGCATGCGTCGACAGCTGCCAGCAGAACTCGCCGGTCGCCTCGATGTTGCGCACGCTGTCCTTATAGCCCGCGCTGGAGAAGCCGATGATGGGCGGCGTGTCGGCGAACGCGTTGAAGAAACTGTAGGGCGCCAGATTCAGCCGGCCTTCGCGATCCCGCGAGGAGATCCAGCCGATCGGTCGCGGCCCGACGATCGCCTTGAAAGGATTGTGCGGTAGCTCATGACCGCGACTCGGTTCATAGAAATGCGCGTTGCTCGGCATGCCGAATGATCCTGAAGGAGTATCAGAAGCGGGAGGATTTCTTGCGTACTGGCGAAGGGTATATCGACTGAAGAGGGAAGAGAAGCAAGCCACCGGCTCGGTGGACGGGCCGCCGAGCCGGGGCGATCGGTGATGGCGCTACTTGCGCACGACGCGATAGATGATCAACAGCACGATCGCACCGAGGACCGCGATCAGGAAGCTGCCGATATTGAAGCCGGATACGTCACCAAACCCTAGCGCGGTCCCGATCCAGCCGCCGACGACGGCCCCGAGAACCCCGATGATGATGGTGACGATGAAGCCACCCGGATCCTTGCCTGGCATGACCATCTTGGCGATGGCGCCAGCGATCAGGCCGAAGATGATCCACGCAATAATTCCCATGGCGTCTGTCCCTGTTTGATTCATGCTGAACTTTCACAACAAGTGCATGCCTTCCTGCATGCCCTTTGGACACTAGTCGCAGATCGGGAATACGACAAGCGCGGATCGGGGCTATCATCGTTGCCTTGCGCCTTGTTTCCGGGCGTCATGATTCGTGACGCGGCCCGGACAGCGCATTCCGATATATCGATCGAATGTTCAAGGAGGGGGTCATGTCTGCTGGCGGAGCCGAACAGGCGATCGTTGGGCGCGTGTTGGCGCCGGATCGGCTGTCGATCGGATTGACGCTGCCGCTGATGCCGAGCGGTCAGGAAGTGGTCGATGTCACCGAACAGCGGCGTCTGGCGAAACTCGCCGACAGCGCCGGATTTCGTGCTCTTTGGGTTCGGGACGTGCCGCTCAACAGCCCAGATTACCCTGATCCGGTCGGTCATCTGGATCCCTGGAGCTGGCTGGGCGCCCTGGCAGTGGAAACGCGGCAGATCGCGCTGATCAGCGGCGCCATCGTGCTCACCCTGCGCCACCCGCTGCATATCGCCAAGGCGGCGGCATCGGTCGCCACGCTCTCGGAAGGTCGTTTCATTCTCGGGCTGGGGTCCGGCGACCGGCCGCCTGAATTTGCCGCTTTTGGTGAGGATGTCGCCGAACGGCGGCGCCTGTTCGCGGATCACTGGCAGGTGGTGGCAAAGGCGTTGGGTACGCCGCAGGAGGTCGTGCCGGATCGGCATGATACGGATTCGCCGGATTTCCAGCTTCGGCCGCTAGCCCCGGAGCCCGTGCCGCTGCTGGCGGTCGGTTCGGGAGGGCAGAGCGTCAACTGGATTGCCCGTCACGCGATCGGCTGGATGACCTATCACCGCGAGCCGGCGCAGCAGCGTGATCGCTACCGGATGTGGCGGGCCGCCGTCGAACAGAGCGTACCCGGCGAGTTCCGCGGCTTCGGCGAGGCGATGCGCCTTGATCTTGACGCCGATCCGGGCGCCCCGGCGACGCCGATCGACCTGGGCTATCGCGCCGGCCGTGATGCCCTCATCGACGTGCTCGAGGCGCTCAGAGAGATGGGCGTTCACCACGTTTCCCTGAATCTGCGTCTCGAGGAGCGGCCAGCCGATGCCATCATCGAGGAGCTGGCCGCCCACGTCCTGCCGCATTTTCATCGGCCCTGAATTCATCAGCCCTGATTCATCGGCGCTGACCGTTCAAGACTCGCGCCGAAACGTTTCAGCCGTTCCGACACGAGCTCGACTCGCTCCTCACTCGGAGTGGCTGGCCAGGAACCTCAGCGTGCGACCATGCGCCAATGCCGACGCGTGCTGGTTGTAGCTCGCCCGCGCCCAGCAGTTGAAGCCGTGTTCCGCACCGCCGTAGAGATGCACTTCGACATCCTTGTTGCCGGCGAAGGCCTGGCGAGTCTGTTCGACGTGCTCGAGCGGAATGTGGTCATCCTCGGCGCCGAAGTGGAACTGGGCGGGCACCTTGAGTTCGCCAGCACGCGGCAGATATTCGGTGACGCCACCGGCGTAGTAACAGATCGCTGCATCGACGCCGGCATCCAGGCCGCAGAGATAGGAAAGCACGCCGCCCATGCAGTAGCCGATCGAGGCGACCGGACCGTCGCAGGCGGGGCTCGCGCGCAACGCCTTGGTCGCGGCACGCAGATCGCTGATCGCCGTCGGGTAGTCCAGCGCCTGCTTATGGGCCACGGCTTCTTTCCAGTCGTCGCCGTCATAGCCGAGCTCGACGCCCGGCTCATCGCGCCAGAACATGTCGGGAACGATGACGCTATAGCCATCCATGGCGTACTGCTCGGCGACGCCACGCATGTGTCCGTTGACGCCGAAGATCTCCTGGATCAGCACGATACCGGGGCCTTTGCCCTTGTGCGGCAGCGCCTGATAGGCCTTGAACGTCTTGCCGTCCTCGGCCGTGATCTCGATCCATTCGGTCCTGATGTTCGTCTGGGAATCGCTCTGAGACATGGTCTCTCCTTGTGGGCGGTTGACTGAACTTGAGTAAAGCGCTTTGAGACAAACGCCTTGAGGTAAACGGTGAAGCCCGAGACGGGAAGTTTAGCAGGCAATGGAAAAGACGAGAGTGCCGCGCTTCCCGAATCGTCAGGTGGCAGTAAAACCCGCGGCGAATGCCGGTTGCCGGCGCGCCGAAGCGGCTTTCAGCGATTGGGGAATCGGCCGCACCCCTTGGTTTCCCCCAAAATCCTCGCGCTATCCCGGGCGGGAGGCAGCCCGAATACTCGGGCGTAATCTCGGCTGAACTGTGTCGCGCTTTCATAGCCGACCTCGAAGGCGGCGCTGGTGACGCTTCTGCCGCTGGCTACCATGAGTGTGCGCGCCTGGAGCAGCCGAACCCGTTTCTGGTACTGCAACGGGCTCAGCGTGGTCACCGCCTTGAAGTGGCGGTGAAACGCCGACACGCTCATCGCCGCCTTCCGGGCGAGTGTTTCCACTCTGATCGGCCTGGCGAAGTCCTGCCGGATCCACTGAATCGCGAGACTGACGCGGGCCATGGCGGTATCCGGCGCCGCGATTTCACGCAGCATCCAGCCATGGGGCCCTTGCAGCACGCGGTAGAGAATCTCCCGTTCGTACACCGGGGCGAGGGCCGCGATCTCTTCCGGGCTGTCCATCAATCGCAGCATGCGTAGCCACGCGTCCATCAACTTCGGCGTGACCGCAGCCACCGAGAATCCTGCGTTGTCGTCGTTCTCGCTTTCGTCACGCCCAGCAGGCGTAGGCAGGTCGGTCAGCAGCGTCGAGAGTACGGTGGGATCGAGCGTCAGGCTCAACGCGAGATAGGGCTCCCCCGAAGCCGCAGAATGCACCGTGCCCACCGCCGGCAGCTCGATCGACATCACGAAATAGGTGGCCGGGTCATAGCGCAGCGTGCGGTCACCGACGGTCATCGTCTTGCTGCCCTGCAGGATCAGATTGACCATCGGCTCGTAGACGGCGGCCAGCATGTGTTCCGGAATTTCGCCCTGGACCATGGCCACACGCGGAATGCCCGTCTCCGTACGGCGATTCTCGGCCTTGGCAGCCAGGGAGCGAAGCTCGAGCAGTTGATCGTTCATGGCAGGCGGCTGGTCGTTCATGGCGAGCGGTTGGGCGGTTATGGCAAGCGGTTGGGCAGTTATGAAGAGATATGCTGATCCCGGGGGCGCGCCCGCGCAAGCAAAAAGCAGAAACGGGCAGGTTTCGGGCAGGAACGGCTGAGCCCGCGATGAGGGTAATGGTTAGGGTGAATATCTATCCCATCGACACCGGAGCAGCCCATGGGCGTTATCGTCATCACCGGAGGCAGCCGTGGCATTGGTGCCAGCGCTGCCGAGCACTGTGCCCAGAAAGGCATGGGCGTCATCCTCACCTACAACAGCAACGCCGACGCCGCGCAGTCGGTCGTTCAGCGTATCGAGTCCGCCGGCGGCAAGGCCGTCGCACTGAAACTGGATGTCGCTGACATCAGCGGTTTCGAGGCATTTCGCGAAACGCTGAAGCTGACGTTACAGACGAACTGGGGCGTCAACACCTTGAGCGGTCTACGCTTTGTCTGAAAAATGATGTCTTGCTAGCCTTTCCTCCCTCAGACTTGGAGGTATTGTCATGGCAGGACGTTACGAGATTTCCGATCGGGGTTGGACATTGATTGAAGATATCGTTTCGCCTGGCACGCCCGCTGGGCGTGGACGCCCACGCCGCGATGACCGGCAGATGCTCAACGGCATCTTCTGGATCCTCTGTTCCGGCGCCAAATGGCGGGATCTGCCCGAACGCTTCGGCCCATGGAAAACGGTCTACCAGCGCTTTCGTCAGTGGCGAGATGACGGCACACTCGAACGCAGCCTGTCACGCCTTCACCTGAAGCTTCGGGAAGATGGTTACATGGATCTCGATACCTGGATGGTGGACTCCACCTCGATTCGAGCGACTCGCTCTGCCGCTGGTGGCAGTAAAAAAGGGGCTCTGGAGAACGGGTAGGCCATGCGCTTGGACGAAGCCGAGGCGGCCTGACCACCAAGATTCACCTGGTTTGCGATGCCAATGGCGTTCCCCTGAGCTTCCTGCTATCGCCTGGTCAGCATGCCGATTCACGCTATCTCGTTCCTGTCATGGAGCAGATCCGCTTGCCAGGTCATACGGGACGTCCCCGCAAGCGCTGCCGCCATCTGCTGGCCGACCGAGGTTACGATAGTGATCGATTGCGTCGCTACTGCGACCGGTACGGAATACGACCGACGATCCGGCACCGACAGATGCACCGTCGCCCCAAGCCAGGACTACCCCGCCTGTTCGAGCGCCCGCGTTATCGGCGTCGCAATGTGATAGAGCGTCTATTTGGCTGGATGAAGGAAAAGCGGCGACTTTGTACTCGCTACGACAAGCTGGCAAAAAGTTACCGTGCCATGGTCACGCTGGCCTGCATCGAGCGCTGTTTACGGGTCTATTTTTCAGACAGAGCGTAGTCAACAACGCCGGCTACGGCTTGTTCAACCCGCTCGAGTCTGTCACCGAGTCTCAGTTCGATGGTCTGCTGAACGTTCACCTCAAAGGCCCATTCTTTCTCACCCAAGCTCTGCTCCCGTTGATGGAGGAAGGCGCCAGCATCGTCAATCTGACCAGTGCCACCACCCGCGTGGCGACGGCCGGCGTGGCGCCTTACGCCGCTTTCAAGGGCGGGCTGGAAGTGCTCACCCGTTACATGGCCAAGGAGTTCGGCGACCGTCGCATACGGGCCAATGCCGTCTCGCCGGGAGCGATTCGCACCGAGCTGGGTGGCGGCCTGAACGACGAGTTCGAGGCTTTGCTGGCCTCCCAGACGGCGCTCGGCCGCGTCGGCGAGCCGCAGGACGTCGCTCGCATCATCGCCATGTTGCTGTCCGATGAAAGCGACTGGATCAACGGACAGACCATCGAAGTCGCTGGCGGCTACTGCATCTAACTCTGCTTCTGTATTGGTATCTGCGTCCAGGAGGACACCGCATGCTTGATCATCTCTTTTTATCCGTCAGCGACATCGAACGCTCGATTCGTTTCTACGAGGCCGTGCTCGCCCCGCTGGGGATCACGGCGCGGCTCGATTACGACGGCAAAGACGGCCCGCCGGGTCACTCGGATCTCAAGGGTTTTGGCGCCAATGGCCGGATGTTCTTCTGGCTACGCGAGGGCGTGGTCGAAGGGCAGGCCGTTCACGTCGGTTTCGTGGCGAGCAGCAAGGCGGAGGTCGAAGCGGCCTACGCCGCGGCCATCGAGAACGATTCTATCGACAACGGCGCACCCGGGGCACGGCTGCATTACGACCCTAACTACTATGCCGCCAACGTTCTGGACCCTGATGGCTACAGTCTCGAATTCGTCTATAAGAACTGGCAGCACGCCCGATGAAAACACTCCTGATCTACGGTGCAACCGGCTATACCGGCCGCATGGCGGCAGCGCATGCCAAAACGTTGGGGCTCGATTTCGAGATCGCTGGGCGCAATCGGCAAACGCTGGCCTCTCTCGCTGACGCTTTGGCGGTTCCCTTTCGGGTATTTGAGGCCGATGCCGATGCAGCGCAGTCCCTGGCCGGTATCGATGTGCTGCTGAACTTCGCAGGCCCTTTCGCGCAAACGGCGGAGCCATTGATGCGGGCGTGCCTCGAGGCCGGCGTCGATTACCTGGACATCACCGCCGAGATCAACGTCTACCGGCTGGCGGAACGGCTGGGCGCCAAAGCGGCCGAGGCCGGCGTCATGCTGCTGCCTGGTGTCGGCTGGGATGTGGTGCCGACCGATTGCCTGGCGGTGCACATCGCGCAGCGTGTGCAGAAGCCGCGGTCGCTGAACGTGGCGCTTCAGGTTCCCGGCACCATGTCGCGGGGCTCCGCCATGAGCGTCGGCGAGATCATCGGCGCGGGCCTGATGGCAAGATTCGACGGCCATCTCGTTCCGACCCCCGATGCGCAGCCACGCCACTTCGATTTCGGTGAGGGGCCGGTGCCGTGCTCGCCGCTGTCGTTCGGAGATCTGGTCACCGGTTGGTATTCCACCGGAATCCCCGATATTGCCATGTTCGTGCATGTCAGTGGAGAGGCGTTCCCCGAAGGCGATTTATCGCTGCTGCCTGATGGCCCGACCGAAGAACAACGCGATGCCCATCGCGCCCGTGCGGTGGCCGAGGTAACGGCGGCTGACGGCACGGTTGTCCGGTCGATGATCGAAACCGTCAACGGTTATTCCTACACGCCGCTGGCGGCCGTAGAGGCCGCGCGCCGGGTACTCGAAGGGGAGCGTCGACCCGGTTTCGAAACCCCGGCGCGGCTATTCGGTGGCGGGTTCGCCGAGACGATCGAAGGGACGACGATCACGGATTGCTAGAGACCGAAGCCGCTGCGGACTCCTCGGACTCCGCTTCCAGTTCACGCGCGATGAATCGCCCGGCGGTCCGGGCGACTTCCGTCAGGCGCTCGTAGGGCATGCCGTGGCAGGCCGAGGCCGACAGCCCACGCAAGGTGACCACGACATAGTCGGCCAGCGCCTGTGCTTGCTGCGGATGGACCTGATCGAGGTAGGCACGAATCGCCTGGAGCCCGCCATTGGCAAGATTTTCGGCCATCTGACGGGCGGCCGGGTCATCTGCCCGCATTCCCTCCGTAATCATGCAGCCACGCAGCAGGCTGTCTCGCCCGTATTGTTCGGCAGCGGCGAGCAGCAGCGCGGGAAGCGCTTCGGCAGGGGGGCGGTCTGGGGCCAGCAACTCGTCCAGCGGCAGGGCGTTTTCCTGCGCATAGCGCAGCATGGCTCGCTCGAACAGCGCCGCCTTGCTGCCATAGGCGGCATAGAAACTGGGCGGTTTGATGTCCATGGCATTGGTCAGGTCCGCAAGGCTGACCGCGTCATAGCCACGCTCGTGAAACAGCGCCTGGGCAATGGCGACTCCTGCTTCGCGATCGAAAGCCGGGCGGCGTTGTCGGGTCTTCGTATTCATGATGGCCTCGCTGGGTGAGGGAGGGAGTGAGCGGCCGCTATACCCGGAAGACAAAGGCGCTGCCATATTTATATAGTAATCGATAAATATAGTGCGTGACGTGCACGTTGGATGTAGTGTTCACTACATAGGCTTTCCCATAACGCTTTCCTTGCTCAGGTAAATCTCATGTCATTCGAAGATAAGGTCGTGCTGGTCACCGGTGGGTCATCTGGTTTGGGGCTCGCGATTGCGCGGGAGTTCATTGAACAGGGCGCTCGCGTGGTCATTACCGGGCGCCGACAGGAGCAACTGGACCAGGCCTTGTCCAGCTTGGGCGACAACGCGGTCGCGATTGCCGCCGATGTTTCGAACAGCTCCGATCTGGCCTCGCTCTTCAGCCGTATCGAGTCACTTCATGGCCGTCTCGATGTCCTGATCGCCAATGCCGGGACGGGGGAAATAACGCCGCTGGGTGCGATTACCGAAGCAAGCTTCGATCGGCTTTTCGATATCAACGTGAAAGGGGTGACGTTTACCGTCCAGGGCGCGCTGCCTCTGATGCCCCAAGGGTCCAGCATCGTCATCATCGGCTCGACTGCCTCGATGAATCCCGGCCCGGGCTTGAGCGTCTACGGCGCCACCAAGGCAGCTCTGCGTGCCATGGTCAGAAGCTGGATTCTGGACATCAAGGGTTCCGGCGTTCGGATCAATCTCCTCAGTCCTGGCCCTGTCGACACGCAGTCTCTGCGAAGCATGCTGGCCGATGACGCGGAGCAGATCATTCAAGCGTTCAGCGAAAAAAGCACGCTAGGACGGATAGGCGAGGCGCACGAAATCGGCAAGGCTGCGGCATTCCTGGCGAGCGATGCCTCGAGCTATATCAACGGCGTCGAGCTGTTCGCCGATGGTGGCGCGTCTCAGGTCTGATCAGCCAGCGAGCCGGTAACCCATACCACTGGAGCCTCTGCGCAAAACCATGACCATCCTCGACCACATCGAATTCGCCGTGCGCGACGCCGAAGTCTCGCGTCGCTTCTACGAACTTGCCCTCGCGCCGCTGGATATCGTCCGGGTCATCACCGTCGGGCCCGAGCGCACTCGCACCGGAGGCACACGCCACGGCTTCGGCAGGGACGGTTACCCCAGCCTCTGGATCCACGATAACGAGGCGCCTGGAGCGGGTACGCACATTGCCTTTGCAGCGCAGAGCCGCGCCATCGTCGATGCTTTCCATCGAGCCGCGCTGAAGGCCGGTGGAACCGATAATGGCCCGCCCGGGGTCCGAACGCACTACCACGAGCACTACTACGCGGCGTACGTATTGGACCCGGACGGTATCAATGTGGAAGTGGTGTGCCAGGACTCTATCAATCGCCCATGACGGTAGGAGAGCTTTCCGTGCCCAGGCAGGCCGTGCAACCGCCGCGATGAAATAGACATATCCTTCATTGGCGCGTGCGGCGTTGATGATCGTATCCGATCATCTGGCAGGTAGTCAGATGTCGGCCACGGACTTTACGTTGCCTTGCCCTTTTGATGCTGATGCTTCGGTCGCGGTCCGAAACGTCTAAGCTGGAGAGCTTACAAGCCAATCCTGCTCAGACATTGGGAGCTGCATGGACGCCTACAACATGACCTGGATCGCCGCCCAACTGGTCGGGCTCGTCGCTCTCGGCTTCATCATGATCGCTTTCGCCAGCCGCCAGGACGACCGGCTGCTGGTCTATCTGATCTTCGCCAATATCGCGTTCGCCGCCCACTTCGCGCTCTTCGGGCAGTGGACGGCGGCCGGGATCTCGCTGCTGGTCATCGCCCGCATCCTGCTGGCGCGGCGCTTCAAGGAGCGCTGGAGCGTCATGCTGTGCGTGCTGGCGGTCAACGTCGTCGTTGCGCTGGCGACGGCGGGCCAGGCTGCCGATCTGTGGCCACTGGCGGCGGGCGTATTCGGCACCATCGGCATGTTCATGCTCCATGGCATCCCCATGCGGATTCTGCTGGCCGCCGCCGCCGTTGCCTGGTTGATCAACAACCTGTTGATCGGCTCGGTCGGCGGCATCATTGCCGAGCTCATCGCGCTGGGCACCAACCTGCTCACCATGTGGCGCATCCAGCGGGCGAAGCGGCGGCTTCAGGCTGGCTGACGGCGATCGGCAAGCACGCGCCGGTCACGAATGCAGTCGATCTCGTGGGGTTCGTCGATCCACGGCTCGGCGATGCCCTGTTCGATCCATTCCGCGACTGCCGGATGCGCGAGCAGGCGTTCGGCGTAGGCCATGGCGGCCGTGCCGAGTTCGATGCCGTAGCCGCGAAGGCGTACCGCGACCGGAGCGAACATGGCATCCACAGCGGTGAAAGCGTCGCCCGCGAGCCAGGGGCCGCCGAAAGTCTCCAGCCCTTCCTGCCACAGGGCATCGAGCCGAATCAGCTCCTTCTCTAGCGACTCGCTCGGGGTGTCCAGGTCGATGATCAGCGAGCAGTTCATCGAACACTCGTCGCGCAGCGCGGCAAACCCGGAATGCATTTCGGCGCTGGCGCAGCGTGCCCAGCTGCGGGCGGCCCGATCGGCAGGCCAGACAGCCGGATGGTCCTCGGCGACGTATTCCAGAATCGCCAGCGAATCCCACACCACCTGATCGCCATCATGCAGGCAGGGAACCTTGGCGGTGGGCGAAAAGTGCGTGAACGCCTGTTGCTGGCCGGCGCCCTCGAACGGCGTCAGTACCTCTTCGAACGGAATTTCCAGCGCACGCAGCAGCACCCAGGGCCGCATCGACCAGGAAGAGTAGTTCTTGTTGGCGATGAAAAGTCGATAGGTCATGGCAGCCTCCGCTGTCGGGGGAAAGCCCGAGTATGCGATTTCGGACTTGGTACGCAAAGCCCTGAGTACTCGATCGAATAAGGACATTGCCGATCGGACTTTTTGATTCGTTGGCCCTGCCCTAACACTCTACGGGTAACCGGCTAAGCTTTAGGGAAAACATTGCATAAATGTCTGCGCAGGCGAATCGCTGCGTTGCGCGGTGCGTGGAATCCTCACCTATAACGCATAGGCTCCGGTTCCTTTGCTCCGTGCGCCTTGCGCTTCATCCTGCTCGCCGATTTATTCAGCGTTTTCCGAACCGATTGCTCTTCAGAGCGTGCTTTTTCTTTTTTGACCATCGATATATCGATACCGAGTGCCGAGAGGTCGTGGATGGCTCCGAACTTGCTGACCGACACCAACAGCCCCCTGAATGCCGATCAGGCCAGACGCGTGCAGCAGGCGCTGGCGGATCTGGATGCCGCCCAGCGCCAGTGGTTGAGCGGATATCTGGCCGGCCTCAACGCCCAGTCCGCAGGGGCGCCCCAGGCCGGCAATGCGCAGACGGCGCCAACGCCTTCCGCAGCGCTGACCGTGCTCTACGGCAGCCAGACCGGCAATGCCGAAGGAGTGGCCGAACTGGCCGCCGAGCGTGCCCGCGCCCAGGGATTCGACGTCACGCTGGCGAGCATGGCGGACGCCGGCAAGAAGACCTTGAAGGCGGTCGAGCGGCTGCTGGTCGTCGTCAGTACCCAGGGCGACGGCGACCCGCCCGATCCGGCGCTCGAATTCCACGAGCTGATGATGGGCCGCAAGGCGCCGAAACTGGCGGGGCTGCGTTTCGCCGTGCTGGGGCTGGGTGATGCCAGTTATGAACACTTCTGTCACACGGCGAAGGAGTTTGACGCCCGGCTTGCCGAACTCGGGGGCGAGGCGATCCTCGAGCGGACCGATTGCGACGTGGACTACGAAGAGAAGGCCGAGGCCTGGATCGACCAGGTGCTCGAGTCGCTGGCCGGCGATCTCGCCACGCCGCCCCCGGCCCAGGCCGCTGACGCCGGCATGTCGCAGAGTGCCCAGCCGCGCTATTCCAAGAAGCATCCGTTCATGGCCGAGGTGCTGACCAGCCAGCCGCTCAACGGCCGCGGCTCGGACAAGCAGACGCTGCATCTCGAGCTGTCGCTGGAAGACTCCGGGCTCGAATACCTGCCGGGCGATGCCGTCGGTGTGGTGCCGCAGAACGATCCCGCCCACGTCGACGAGCTGATCGAGATGCTCAAGCTCGATGCCGAATCGCCGCTGGAGGAAGGGCGTGTGCTGCGCGACGCGCTGCTGACGGACTTCGAGGTGACCACGCTCACGCGGCCGTTCCTGCAGCAGTGGGCCGAATGGTCGCAGGCGCCGGAACTGCGCCGGTTGCTGAGTGAAGAGGCCCGCGACGAGTTGCGCGACTGGCTGCAGGGGCGCCATATCATAGACGTGATCGAACAGTTCCCGGTGGATGGCATCGATGCCGCCCAGTTCTCGGCCGCGCTGCGCAAGTTGCCGCCACGCCTCTACTCCATCGCCTCGAGCCAGGCCGCGGCTCCGGACGAAGTGCATCTCACCGTTGCCGTGGTGCGCTACGCCACCCACGGGCGATCCCGCAACGGCGTGACCACGAATTACCTGGCGGACCAAATCGAGCCCGGCGACCGTGTGCCGATCTACATCGACCGCAACAAGCAGTTCAAGCTGCCCGACGATGACGACGCGCCGCTGATCATGATCGGCCCCGGCACCGGCGTCGCCCCGTTTCGCGCCTTCCTGCAGGAGCGGGAGGAGCGTGGCGCCAGCGGCGATAACTGGCTGTTCTTCGGCGACCGTCATTTCCGCAGCGATTTCCTGTATCAGGCGGAGTGGCTCAAATGGCGCCAGCATGGGCTGCTCACGCGGCTCGACGTCGCCTTTTCCCGCGATCAGCCCGAGAAAGTCTACGTTCAGGACCGGCTGCGCGAGCAGGCGGAAACGCTCTACGCCTGGCTGGAAGCGGGCGCGTATGTCTACGTCTGCGGCGATGCCGAATTCATGGCGCCGGACGTGCATCAGGCACTGCGCGATGTCATCCGCGAGCAGGGCGGGCATGGCGAAGCCGGCGCCGATGATTATTTGCGTCAGATGCAGCAGGAGAAGCGTTATCAGCGCGACATCTATTAGAAAACTGTCTGCACTCGCCCATACGTCGTTAAAAATCGGCCCTCGATGCTCATTGACAACCACGTTAACTCCGCATGAGTGCCGATTTTTGCCTAGTCTGGCCTTCGTTCGATCAGTTTTCTGGCGATTGCGGTACGACGTTCAAATAGATACGACATCTAGCTCCAGTAGAGGAGGCCGACATGGACATCATCGCCAAACTGCGTGACGTACACTGGGATGAGCTGCATCCCAACGAGCGGCTCAAGGTGGAAAGCGATTACCTGCGGGGCACGCTCGAGGAAGGGCTGGCGGATCGCGCCACTGGCGCCGTTGCCGAGGACGATACCCAGCTGACCAAGTTTCACGGCTTCTACCAGCAGGACGACCGCGACCTGCGCGACGAGCGCCGGCATCAGAAGCTCGAACCGCTCTACAGCTTCATGGTGCGGTTGCGCCTGCCCGGCGGGTTGGTCACGCCCGAGCAGTGGCGGACTCTCGATGACGTCGCTTCACGCTACGCCAACGGCACGCTGCGGATCACGACCCGCCAGACGTTCCAGTATCACGGCGTGCTCAAGGAGAACCTGCGCCCGCACCTGCAGACGATCCATCAGGCCATGGTGGACACCATCGCCGCCTGTGGCGACGTCAATCGCAACGTGATCTGTACCGCCAACCCGCACCGCTCGGCAATACACCGCCGGGTCTACGAGCTGAGCCACGAGATCAGCGCTCGCCTTTTACCTCGCACCCGGGCCTATCACGAGATTTTTCTGGGCGAGGAGCGCGTGGCGGGCGGCGCCGAGGAGCGCACGGATGCGGCGGCAGAGAGTGATTCGCCGCCGCTCGATCCCAAGGAGCCGCTCTATACCCGCCATTATTTGCCGCGCAAGTTCAAGGTGGCGCTGGCGATTCCGCCGGAGAACGATGTCGATCTGTTCGCCCATGACGTCGGTTTCATCGCCGATGTGGTCGACGGAGAGCTTCACGGCTTTACCGTCTGCATCGGCGGCGGCATGGGCATGACTCATGGCGAGCCGGCGACCTTCCCGCGGCTTTCCGATCCCATCGGCTACTGCACGCCGGAAGCGGTGCCCGCCGTGGCGGAAGCGATCATGCTGGTGCAGCGCGACAACGGCAATCGCCGCGACCGCAAGCAGGCACGCTTGAAATATACCGTCGAGGAGATGGGACTCGACGCGTTCAAGGCCGAGGTGGAACAGCATCTGGGCGAGCCGTTGGCGCCGGCGCGCGAGTACCACTTCGACAGCAACGGCGATCGGCTGGGCTGGGTGCAGGGAGACGACGGCCGCTGGCATTATGGCCTGTTCGTTCAGAACGGGCGCCTCGCCGACTTCCCGGATGGCCCGCAGCTGCGAACCGGCCTGAGGGAGATCGCCGAGCAGCACGACGGCGATCTGGTGCTCACCACCAACCAGAACGTGATCATCACCCAGGTCGACGAGTCCCGCCGCGAAGCCATCGACGCGCTGCTGGATCGCCACCGGCTGGTCGCGGAGACCTCGCCGCTACGCCGCAACGCCATGGCCTGCGTGGCATTCCCGACCTGCGGGCTGGCGATGGCGGAAAGCGAGCGCTATCTGCCCTCGCTGATCGACAAGCTGGAAGCCGTGATGCGCGAAGCGGGGCTCGCCGACGATGCCATCATCGTGCGGATGACCGGCTGTCCCAACGGCTGCGCGCGGCCGTATCTCGCCGAGATCGGCTTCGTCGGCAAGGCACCGGGGCACTACAACCTCTACCTCGGCGGCGGCTTCAGCGGCCAACGACTGAACAAGCTCTACCGCGAGAACATCAATGAGGCGACCATCCTCGAGGCACTGACACCGCTGATCCAGCGCTACGCCGCCGAGCGCGAAGACGGCGAGCCCTTCGGCGACTTCGTGATTCGCACGGGAGTCATTGCAGAGACCAAGGCCGGACGCGAGTTTCACGAGGTCTGAGCGCTCCCGAGCGGGGAGTGGGTAATATGGCTACGTGTGGCTACGCCCGCTCCGGTACCGGACGCTTGGCCGGGCCGCCGTAGGGCCATAGCCAGCCCTTGGGCATCGGGCCCTTGTTGCGGCCGCCCTGGCACTGCTGCTCCCAGGCGTGGGCGAGAATGCCGACCGAGCGCGAGAGACAGAACAGGCCGCGTGCCAGCGGGGCGGGGAAGCCCAGTTCGGCGTAGATCACGGCGGTGGCGCCATCGATGTTGAGCGGGATCGGCTTGCCTTTCATGGCGATCAGCTGACGCTCGACCTCACGGGCGATGGCGACGAAGCCGCCTTCGACCTCGCCGCGTCCGGCGGCTTCTTCCACCAGTTGCAGCAGACGCGGCCCGCGAGGATCGACGGGGTGGAAGCGATGGCCGAAGCCGGGAATGATCTTCGTCCGGCTGCGCTGCCATTCGGCGATGCCTTCCTGAACGGCGGTTGCCAGATCCGCTCCGCCGGCCTGGCGTTCCTGAATCGAACGGTACAGTTCGACGGCCTGCTCGCCGGCGCCGCCGTGAACGTCATCGAGCACGTTGACGGCGGAGGCCATGGCGTTGTTGAGGCTGCTGCCGCAGGTCACCGCCATCCGTGCGATGGCGATGCTCGGTGCCTGGGGGCCGTGGTCGACGGCGCTCATCAGTGCCGCTTCCAGCAGGGTGGATTGCGGCCGGGTGGGCAGTTCGCCACGGGTCATCAGCCACACCATGTCGGCGAACCCGACGTTGCCGATCAGCTCCTCGATGGGATAGCCGCGATAGCGGATCTCGCCGGGGCGCATGTCGATGATGTCGGTCTTCCACCATTGCTGGGCCTGGTAGTTGGGCGCGTGAGTGTCGGTCATGGGGTTCTCCATTATTCGTCGTTGGCGGCGTGCGCCGGTAACAAGGTGGCGTTGTCCTGACCCAGGCGCGGTGGGGGGGAAGCGACGCGGGGCGCCTGGCCGTCGAAGCGATAGCCGCCGCTGACCACTTCCAGCGGCCGACCGATCGGGGAGGTCTCGAAACGTTCGATCAGCCCTCGATCGCGAACCTGCGGGTGTGCCAGCGCTTCGGCGACGCTGTAGACAGGGCCGGCCGGAATGCCGGCTTCGACCAGCCTTGGCCACCAGTATTCGGTCGTTTCCCGCTTCAATACCGCTTCGATGCAGTCGCTCAGTGCCCGGCGATTGTCCAGTCGCGACTGGCGCTGGGCGAAGCGGGCGTCGGCCAGCCATTCCGGATGTTCGAGCAGGTGGCAGATCGCCTCGAACTGCTCCTGCTTGTTGGCGGCGATGTTGATCAGGCCATCTGCGGTCGCGAAGGTGCCGGACGGGCTGGCGGTGACGTTGTCGTTGCCCAGCGGCTGCGGCGGCTTGCCGGCGACGAGCAGGTTGGATACCGCCCAGCCCATGGTGGCGAGCACGGATTCGAGCATCGAGATGTCGACGAAATGCGCCTTGCGCGGCCGTTCGGCCAGAGCCGCGTTGATCGCCATCGCTGCGGTCAGGCCGCCGACGGTATCGGCCAGCGGATAGCCGACCCGATAGGGCGCGTTTTCCGGCGCGCCGGTGATGCTCATCACGCCCGCCATGCCCTGAATGATCTGGTCGTAGGCCGGATATTTCGCCAGCGGGCCGTCCTGGCCGAAGCCGGAAATCGCGCAGTAGACCAGCTCGGGATTGGCCTGGCGCAACGTCTCGAAACCGAGCCCGAGGCGCTCCATGACGCCGGGGCGGAAGTTCTCCACCACGACATCGGCGGTCGCGACCAGTTCGAGAAAGGCATCGCGGTCGTCCGGCTGCTTGAGATCCAGCGCCACCGAGCGCTTGCCGGCATTCTGGGCGAGAAAGGAAACGCCCATCAGCTCGCGGTTCAGGTCAGGGTCCGCGCCGAGCTGGCGAGCGAGATCGCCTCCCTGGGGGCGTTCGACCTTGATCACCTCGGCGCCGAGATGGGCAAGCTGGTGGCAGCAGAACGGCCCGGCCAGCACATTGGTCAGATCGAGTACCCGGTAACCGGTCAATGGCGACGACATCATTCCTCCTAATGAAACCGATTCTTTTAGAGAGAATATTGTTCGCCGGGGTGAGTTGCAATACCGTTTTGCCTGTCGCAACATTCGCCATTAGTCCAAGCTGCACCAGTAATCCAAACTAGCCAGTAATCCAGACTGTCCAGTAATCCAGACTGTCCAGTAATCCAGGCTATCCAGTAATCCAAACTACGATCACCAGAAACCAAGGAGCGTCCTATGGCCCAGCGGCGTGTCGAAGCCGTCGAGCGAGCGCTGACCCTACTCGAAGCGTTCTCCCAGGAGCGGCGCGAGTTTTCGTTGACCGAACTGGCCAATGCGACAGGGTTCTACAAGAGCACCATCCTGCGGCTGATGGCCTCGCTGGAACACTTCGGGTATGTCACCCGTGACGAGCGGGGTATCTATCGGATCGGGCCGGCGGTGTCGCGCCTGGCGCCGCTGGCGGGCGAGGGGCCGCAACTCGAGAATCTGGTAAGGCCGATCCTGGAGTCGCTGCGCGATGCCAGCGAGGAGACCGCCTCCTTCTATGTGCGCGACGGTGACCACCGGATCTGCCGTCTGCGCGAGAACGGGCGGCTGGAAGTGCGCCATCACCTGGAGGAGGGCGTCAGGCTGCCTCTGGGACGCGGCGCGGCTGGTCGGGTGCTCAATTACGAGACGCCTCGAGGCCAGGTAGCGGTATCGAGCGGAGAGCGACAGGCCGGCCTGTCGGCGGCGGCCATCGGCATCTACAACGGCGAGGGCGAGTTGATGGGGGCGCTGGCGCTGTCCGGGCCCAGCGAGAGATTCAACCAGGCGGCGAAGGATCGTCACGTGCCTCTGCTGACGCAGTACGCGCCGCGCCTCGAGCGGCAGTGGCCGCGTTCGCTGCGCACTGCCTGACACCGCCGCCTGGAGTCATCGAGTCCAGTCGCCAAAACGGAACGATCGTCAAAACGGAACGAACGCGCCGGGCGGCTCTTGAGCGAGTCGTCCGGCGCGGTTGGCTTTCCTGGCGGCCAACAAGCCTACTGGATCAGGCCCACTTCCTTGGAGATATCCTCGATATCGGCGATCTGCTGCTCCACGTACGCCTTGAATTCTGCTCCGCTGCGATCGAACGGGATCAGCCCGTTCTGCTGCATGACGTCCTTCCACTCCTGGCTTTCGTAAACCTGGTGCAGCGCGTCTTCCCACCAGGCCACGTCCTCTTCGGAGAGCTTCGGCGGCAGGTAGAAACCGCGCCAGTTGATGCCTTCGACATCCACGCCCTGCTCCTTGGCGGTGGGGAAGTCGCTGAGCGCGCCGGGCAGTCGCCCGTCGGCAAGAACGGCGAGAATACGGAGATCACCGGATTCGACGAAGCCCAGCGTCTCGGAGGCGTCGCCGGAGAAGGCGTCGATATGGCCGCCGACGACCTGGGTCATCGCCTCGCCACCGCCGTCGAACGGCAGGTACTTGATCTTGTTCAGCGCCTTGATGCCGTCGGCCCGCGCCATCATCAGCACCTTGAGATGATCCCAGCCGCCACTGGCACTGCCGCCGGCGAAACTCACGCTGGAGGGGTTTTCCTCCATTGCGTCGAGGAGTTCCTCGAGGCTCTGATAGGGCGAGTCCTTGCTCACTGCGATCACGCCGTAGTCGGCACCGACCGTGCCCGCCCAGTTGACCATGTCGGCGTTCAGGCCCGGAAACTGATGCTGGGCCAGGCGAGTGGTGGTCGATGTTGACGCCGAGACGATGACGTCATTCTGACCGGCCCGCTTGGTGACGACGTGGGAGAACGCGACGCCACCGCTGGCGCCCGGCATGTTGGTGGTCTGGACGCTGCCATCGATGGCACCGATTTCACTCAGTACCTGGCCCACGCTGCGGCAGGTGAAATCCCAGCCGCCGCCGGGGTTGGCGGGGGCGATACAGTCGATCTTGCCGCTCGGGCCGGCCGCTTGCGTCACCAGAGGCAGTGCCGCCAGCGTGAGCGCGACACAGAGCGCGGCTGGTTTCAAGGACAACGATTTCATGGCGTCTCCGTTATTCTCTTTTGTAGAACCTGTTTCGATGAAGGAAATTAAAACCGTCTGTGCGTCGGGGTCAATTGCCAGACGCCGAATTGCGACTAAAGGATATTGCCAGGGGTTACTATATTCTCTCTGGTAGAACTTTATCGGCATGAAGCCGCAGGGTTGGGCGTGGCAGGGTAAGGAAGACAGGAGGGCAAGATTCGGTTGGCTATCGGCTCGACTTTCCTCGCCTGCCCGTCGCCTTTCGGGAATGACCGGTTTCCACTCCGGGGAAGAGGCGTCAAACTATCCGGATGCGTCGTTTCCGGTTCCACGGGCCGGTACCGCTCGGCAGCGCTGGCGAGATGCCGGCCCATTCTTATTTGGCTAGACGGTCCTTTATGTCGTTACGCAAATCTACCCGCATCAACAAGTACATCAGCGAAAGCGGGATGTGTTCTCGCCGCGAAGCCGATCGCTTCGTGGAGCAGGGCAACGTGTGGATCAACGGCCGCCGGGCCACCACGGGGGATCAGGTGGTGGCGGGGGATCGGGTCAAGGTCAACGGCCAGGAGATCGAGCCTCAGGAAGAGGAAGATCTGATCCTGATCGCGCTGAACAAGCCGGTGGGGATCGTCAGCACGACCGAATCCAGCGAGAAGGACAATATCGTCGAGTTCGTGAAACACGGGGCGCGCATTTTCCCGATCGGCCGGCTCGACAAGGATTCGCAGGGGCTGATCTTTCTGACCAACAACGGCGATCTGGTCAACAAGATTCTGCGCGCCAACAATCACCACGAAAAAGAGTATCGGGTGACGGTCGACAAGCCGATCACCGACGAATTCGTCGAAGGCATGCAGAACGGCGTGCCGATCCTTGGCCAGATGACCAAGCGCTGCCAGGTGCGCAGGGAATCGACGTTCGTGTTCACCATCACGCTGGTGCAGGGGCTCAATCGCCAGATACGACGCATGTGCGAATACTTCGGCTACGACGTCACCCAACTGATTCGTACCCGGATCATGAACGTCTCGCTCAAGGGTTTGGCGCTGGGTGACTGGCGGGACCTGACGCCAAAAGAGATCGATACCCTCGTCGCTCTGACGGCGCAGTCCGACGGCGCGCCGGAGAAGCCGGCCGCCAAGCCCCGCTCGCGCTCGAACGCCGGCAAGGCAAGAACGCCTGCCGGCAGAGGCCAGCCGTCGACCCGGTCCGGCGCCAAGACCAAGGTGGGCAAGGCGGCGGGCAAGTCGACGTCGAACGGCAGGAAGGCAGCCGGCGGGAAGGCGTCTTCCGGCCCGAAGACCGGCCCGAAAAACAGTACCGGCGGGAAACCTCGATCCAAGGCGCGGGCGGCCAATGGCGGCAAGCCCGACGCCAGGGGAAAGACGGGCGCCAAGCCTCCGGGCAAGGGTCGTGGCGGCAAGCCCGCGAACCGGGGGAAGGGCGGCCCGCCCAGGAAGCGTTAACCGATGGCTTTTACGCCGGCTTTCGCGACTTGCACGTCCTGGTCCGGTTTGACGCCGGAGACGCCGACACTGCCGATCACGTGACCGTCGTGGATGACCGGGACACCGCCGGAGAGCAGCGCGGTCATTGGCGCGGTCACGAAGGCGGTGCGGCCATTGTTGATCATCTCCTCGAAGACCTGGGTCTCCTTGCGGCCGATCGCCGCGTTGCGCGCCTTCTCGGTGGCGACGCCGGCACTGAACGGTGCGGCACCGTTCATCCGACGCAGGCCGAGCAGATGGCCGCCATCATCGGCGACGGCGATGGTGACCGCCCAGCCCTGCGCTTCGGCTTCGGTCTGCGCGGCATCCAGAATGGCGTTGACGTCGTTGAGTTCGAGTGAGGCTTTGGTCTGCATGGTCGTGCTCCTGTCGAAAAAGAAGATGATGCATGTTCATGATGGGAGGCGCTTCAATTCCTCGCGCCAGCTTGCCGAGGGGGAATCGCGCTCGGGTCGGTTTCCGCGGTTGCCAGTAGTTCGTCCACCAGCTCGATCCAGTGGCGTACCGACGTACGCCCGGCACCGTTGAGATGGCTCTGACAGCCGATGTTGGCGGTAACGATGGTATCCGGCGACTGGGCTTCCAGTGCATCCATCTTGTTGTCACGCAGGCGCTTGGCCAGCGTCGGCTGGGTGATCGAGTAGGTGCCGGCGGAGCCGCAGCAGAGGTGCGCGTCCTGAACCGGCGCGAGCGAGAATCCCAGCCGCGTGAGCACGCTTTCGACGGCGCCCCCCAGCTTCTGCGCATGTTGCAGCGTGCAAGGGCAGTGAAATGCCAGGCGCGCTGATGAATGAGCCGCGCCCAGCGCTTCGAGGTCTTCCTCCCGCAGAATCTCGACCAGATCCTTGGCCAGCTCGCTGACGCGCTTGGCCTTGACGGCATACTCGGGATCGTCGGCCAGCATCTCGCCATACTCCTTGACGAAGGCGCCGCAGCCGCTGGCGGTCTGGACGATCGCTTCCACCCCGGCTTTCCCGCTCTCGCCCCCGCTTTCGTCCACGCCTTCGATCAGGGGCCACCAGGCATCGATATTGGCGCGCATGCGCTCGCGGCCGGCCTGCTGGGCATTGAGATGAAAATCGATGGCGCCGCAACAGCCCGCTTCCCGAGCCGATCTGATACCAATCCCCAGCCGGTCGAGCACCCGGGCGGCGGCATCGTTGGTATTGGGCGCCAGCCCGGGCTGGACACAGCCTTCCAGAATCAGCATCTGGCGGGTGTGTCGGGCGGGGTCCGGGCGGTGCTGGCGATGCGGCACGCGTGCGGGGATCTTGTCGCGCAGGTCGTGCGGCACCAGTGGACGAAAAGTCTGACCCAGGGCCAGCAACGCCTTGAAGCGTCCGGGCTCGACCAGAGCCGTGCGCAGCCCCAGACGCATGGCGCGCTCGCTGGGCCGGCGTCCGACCCGGCGGTCGACTTCGGCGCGGCCGATATCCAGCAGCTTGTGATATTCGACGCCGGAAGGGCAGGTCGTTTCGCAACTGCGGCAGCTCAGGCAGCGGTCGAGGTGCAGCTGGGTCTCCTGGGTGATCTGCTCGTCGCCCTCGTCGCTCTCCAGCAATTCCTTCATCAGGTAGATGCGCCCGCGAGGGCCATCGCGCTCGTCGCCCAGTAGCTGATAGGTCGGGCAGGTGGCGTTGCAGAAGCCGCAATGCACGCAGGTGCGCAGAATGCGGTCGGCCTCGAGAATATGCGGCTTGGTGCGGGCGGCTTCGGAAAAATGGGTCTGCATGATGACTCCTTGCCACGTTGGCGCATGAACGGCCCGATCCTGGCGTGGAACGGACTCGCCAGTTGGCGTAAAACGGCCTACCAGTCGGCGTAGAGCCGGCCGGGATTGAAGATCCCCTGCGGGTCGAGCCGCTGCTTGAGCTGGCGGTGATACTTGGCCAGCACCGGCGGCAACGGGGTGAAAGGCGAATTCTCGTCGTCGACCGGCGTGATGCGCGTGGCATGGCCGCCGGCCGCGATGGCTGCCTCGCGGATGGCGATGTCGTGGTGCCCCTCCGCGCCGCTTCCCGTCGGGCTTTGCAGCCAGCGTTGGGCACCGCCCCAGTCGATGAGCCAGTCGCCGTCGAGTGCCGGCGTGCGGGCGAGCGCCGGCAACGACAGACGCCATAGCGTCCTGTCGGCCGCGTTGGCGAAAGCGCCGTCGAAGAAGGGCAGGCGCAGCTCTCGCAGCTGCGACCAGAACAGGGGCTCGTCCAATTCGCCGCCGAGGCGTTGGCGCGTGGCCGACACCGAGCCTTCGCCGCCTTCGAGGCGTATGTGCAGCGCCTTGCCATCGTGGGCGGCGCCAGTGATCGGCAGCGGCTCGCGCCCCCACGCTGCCAGCCGGTCGAGCGCGTCGGGCAGTGGCAGTTCGAGTCGCAGGCAGGCGCTTGCCTGAGGCAGTGGGAGGACCTTGAACGAGACCTCGGTCAGCACGCCGAGCGTGCCCTGGGCGCCGACCATCAAGCGGGAAAGGTCGTAGCCGGCGACGTTCTTCATCACCTCGCCGCCGAAGCGCAGCAGCTTGCCCTCGGAAGTGATGACGCGCACGCCAAGCACGAAATCGCGTACCGCGCCCACCCACGGGCGCCGGGGGCCGGAAAGCCCGGCGGCAACCATGCCGCCGACGGTGGCATCATCGCCGAAGTAGGGCGGTTCGAAGGCGAGGCGCTGGCCGTTGTCGGCGAGCGCCCGTTCGAGATCGCGCAGCCGGGTGCCGGCGCGCGCGGTGGCGACCAGCTCCACCGGATCGTAGTGGACGATACCATGATGGCCGGTGGTGGAAAGCGATTGGGTAGTATCGACACGGCGGCCGTAGAACGCCTTGGTGTCGCCGCCGACGATACGCAGCGTGGCCCGCTCGGCGTGGGCCCGTGTGACCTGTTCGCAGAGCGCTTCGCTGTCGTCGCTGCCGGTGGCCGGTGCGACGGGGGCATCGGGCCCGGCTTCGCCCGGCGCGGTATAGGCCGGCTGCTGGTCCTGCAGGTGGGTCATAAATGTCTCCTTGCCCTTGACCGTTAGGGAAACACTGCATAAATGTCTGCGCAGGCGAATCGCTACGTTGCGCGGTGCTGGAGCGCCAGCCCGGTCGGAATCCTCACCTATACCCCTACCCCATAGGCTCCGGTTCCTGCGCTCCGTGCGCCTTGCGCTTCATCCTGCTCGCCGATTTATTCAGCATTTCCTTAGAACCGGGGCAGCTCTGGGTGCGGCAGCTCACCGTGGTGGACATGCATGGCGCCGAACTCCGCGCACCGCGCCAGCGTCGGGATGTTCTTGCCGGGGTTGAGTAGCCGGCGCTCGTCGAAGGCGGACTTCACCGCGTGGAACAGGGTGATCTCGTCGGCGGCGAACTGGGTACACATCTGGTTGAGCTTCTCGCGGCCGACGCCGTGCTCGCCGGTGATGCTGCCGCCCGCTTCGACGCACAGCTCGAGGATCTTGCCGCCGAGCGCCTCCGTGGCCTCGAGTTCGCCCGGCTGATTGGCGTCGAACAGGATCAGCGGATGCAGGTTGCCATCGCCGGCGTGAAAGACGTTGGCCACCCGCAGCCCATAATGCGCGGAAAGGTCGTTGATGCCCTTGAGCACGCGTGGCAGTTCACGCCGCGGGATGGTGCCGTCGATGCAGTAGTAGTCCGGCGACATTCGGCCCACGGCAGGGAAGGCGGCCTTGCGCCCGGCCCAGAAAAGCTGGCGCTCGGCGTCGTCGCGGGCGAGCTGTATCTGCGTGGCGCCGGCCGCTTCCAGCAGATCGCGAACCCGCTCGCAGTCGGCCTGCACGTCGGCTTCGACGCCATCGAGCTCGCACAGCAGGATCGCCTGGGCCTCGACGGGGTAGCCGGCGTGAATGAAGTCTTCGGCGGCACGAATCGCCAGGTTGTCCATCATCTCGAGGCCGCCGGGAATGCAGCCGGCAGCGATGATGTCGCCCACCGCCTTGCCGGCCAGCTCGACGTCGTCGAAGCAGGCCATCAGCACTTTGGCGACTTCCGGCTTGGGCAGCAGTCGCACCGTGACTTCGGTGATCACGCCCAGCATGCCCTCCGAGCCCATGAACAGCGCCAGCAGGTCGTAGCCCGGCGTGTCCAGCGACTCGCCGCCCAGCGTCATGCGCTCGCCTTCGATGGTGACGATATCTACGCTCAGCACGTTGTGGACGGTGAGGCCGTATTTCAGGCAGTGGACGCCGCCGGCGTTCTCGGCGACGTTGCCGCCGATCGAGCAGGCGATCTGCGACGAGGGGTCTGGCGCGTAGTAAAGACCATAAGGGGCTGCCGCCTCGCTGATCGCCAGATTACGGACGCCGGGCTGGACGCGGGCGATGCGTGCGTCGGCATCGACGCTCAGGATCTTGTTGAAGCGCGACATCACCAGCAGCACGCCTTTTTCCAGCGGCAGCGCACCGCCGGAGAGGCCGGTACCGGCGCCACGCGTCACCACGGGCACGGCATGCTCGTAGCAGACCCGCATCAGCGCCTCGACCTCGGCCAGCGTCGCGGGCATGGCGACCAGCATCGGCAGCACGCGATAGGCCGACAGCCCGTCGCATTCGAACGGGCGCAGGTCCTCTTCGCGATCGAGCAGGGTCAACTGGGGGGCGACCGCCAGGATCGCCGCCATCAGCGCCGACTTGTCGACATCGGCGATCTCGCCGTCGATGCGCTCGTCGTAAAGCAGTTCCATGGCATCTCCTCGGCGCTGGCCGGTCAGGTACGGTTCAGGAATCGATTTGTGGAAGCGCTTTCCACGATTACCGATGGGTCATTCTGTGGAAGGTCGTCGGCGTCGGCTATTAGCCAAAAGCCCAACGAGTTGGAAAATGGTCAGACCAAAGCGGTGCGTTAACGCGACGCCCGGCCATGGCCGGGCGTCGCGATCGTTCTGTCGTCTGTTTCGTCATCCGCCCATGAGCGGGTCGGCAAGGCCGAAGACGTAGAACGCCAGCAGGCCGATGATGCCGGCGAACAGGCAGTAGTAGAGCGTCGGCAGGATCGTCTTGCGCAGCGTCGTGCCTTCCCGGCCGAGCAGGCCGACGGTAGCCGAGGCCGCCACCACGTTGTGGATCGCGATCATGTTGCCTGCGGCAGCGCCCACGGCCTGCAGCGCAACCATCATCGCGGTGGAGACGCCCAGCACTTCGGCCACGTTGAACTGGAAGGCCGACAGCATCAGGTTGGAGACGGTGTTGGAGCCGGCGATGAAGGCGCCGAGCGCACCGACCGCCGGGGCGAACAGCGGGTAGATCTGGCCCACGCCGTCGGCGACCAGTTGCGCCATGGCGACTGGCATCGAGACCAGATCGGACTCGTTGACGCCGGAGTTGATCAGGATTCGCACCATCGGGATTGTGAACAGCAGCACGAAGCCGGCACCGAAGATGGTCTTGGAGGACTCCACGAAGGCAGCCTTCACCTGCGGGGCGCGCATACGATGCAGGAAGATCGTGCAGATCACCGCGATCAGGATGATGCCGCCGGGTAGATAGAGCCATTCGACGCTACCGGAGACACCCGCCTCGCCGAGAATGTTGCTCCAGCCGGTGCTGATCGATGACAGCGCCGCCTTGACCGAAGGCACGGTGCGCGAGATTACCAGCAGGATGGCGACGATGACGTAGGGCATCCAGCCACGCAGGGTAGACATCGGCGCGCGGCCGGCCACGTCGTCGACCTTGATTTCGATCTTGCCCAGCCACTCTTCCGGCCATTTCGAACGTTCCGGAAAATCCCAGGTGTCCTTGGGCAGCAGGAAGCCCTTGCGCGCCGCCGGCACCACGATCGCCAGCCCGATCAGGCCGCCCAGCAGCGACGGGAATTCCGGCCCCAGGAAGACGCCGACCAGCATCGAGGGCACCACGAAGCTGACGCCGACGAACAGCGCGAACGGCGTGATCGACAGCCCCTCGCTCCAGGAGCGGTTCTCGCCGAAGAAGCGCACCATCACGATGACCAGGATCAGCGGCATGAACACGCCGATGATGCCGTGGGTGATGACGACTTCGGAAGTGATCAGGCGGAAATAGGTTTCCCAGGTCGAGCCGTTGGCGGTGAGCTGCTCGGTGATCGCCGACTGGTTCACGCCACCGGTGACACCGACCACGATCGGCGTGCCCACGGCGCCGAACGAGACCGGCGTCGACTGCAGCATCATCCCGACCACCACGGCTGCCAGCGCCGGGAAGCCCAGCGCCACCATCAGCGGGGCGGCCACGGCGGCGGGGGTGCCGAAGCCCGAGGCACCCTCGATGAAGCAGCCGAACAGCCAGGCGACGATCAGCGCCTGGACGCGGCGGTCCGGGCTGATGTCGGAGAAGCCGTTGCGGATCGCCATGATGCCGCCCGAGTGCTTCAGCGTGTTGAGTAGCAGGATGGCGCCGAAGATGATCCACAACAGCGAGACGGTCATGATCAACCCCTGCAGCGTGGAAGCCAGCACGCGGGTGCCGGTCATGTCCCAGGCGAGCAGTGCGATCAGTACCGCGACGACGAATACGATCGGCATCGCCGTGCGCGCCGCCATGCGGAAGCCGATCAGCAGAACCCCCGCCAGCACCAGTGGCAGGAAGGCAAGCAACGAAAGAAGCGTTTGATCCATATCGAAAGCCCCTGAGTCATTATTATCAGCGTCGGTTGTCGCCAGGGTGGCCGTCGCTGGGTGGCGATGGCGCCTGTCTATCGCCTGTCCAACGGGATATCGGCCTCCTCCGATACCCGGCCCGCGGCGATTGAATCGGAAGATAACCATAGAACGTGTCACTGCCAATCGTGGTTAATTGGTATTACCATTGCAGGCAGAGGATCGAAACTGTATTTCAAGTTGCTGAATGCAAAGGGTTTATCCAGTCGTTGGCAGGATGAAATCGGCGGACGGGCGGCGTTGCGCTGCGACTAATGGACATCGCCGCCTGCCCGGAGGCGAGCGGCGATAGTGGTGTGGAAGGAGGAGAAAACGAAGGGGGCGCGCATTCATCGGGTTTGACGGCTTATCTTCCCTTGGACATGCTGCTCGGACCTGGGCAGTGACAACCGAATCTGACGAGGAGTGTGACATGGGCCGCAAGATGTTCGATCTGTGCGGGCGCGACGAGCGTCTGCGATTCTCTCCCTACTGCTGGCGGGTCAAGTTTGCGCTGGCGCATAAAGGGCTCGATTGCGAATTCGTCCCGTGGAAGTTCACCGACAAGGAGGCGCTCGCCTTCTCCGACCAATCGAAAGTGCCAGTGCTGGTGGACGGCGACGAGACGGTGGTCGATAGCTACGAGATCTTCCGCTATCTCGATCGCGTCTATCCGGACAAGCCGCTGCTGGGGGACGGCGTGGCCGAGGCGCGGGCGCGCTTCTTCAAGTTCTACGCCGAGCGTTCGTTGGCGCCGGGCATCATGCGCACCATCCTGATGGACGTGTTCAACGCCGTGCATCCCGATGACCGCGAGTATTTCCGCACGACCCGCGAAAAGGCGTTCGGCCGCACCCTCGAGGAGATGCATTCGCCGAGCCAGGGGCTGTCGATGCTCGACAAGGCACTGGAGCCGATGCGCGGGCGGCTGGAAGAGTCGCCGTTCCTGGAAGGCGACGAGGCCGGAGCTTCCGATTACCTGGTCGTGGGCGCATTCATGTGGGCGCGGGTCACCTCCGCTGCCGATCTGATTTCCAACGCCGACCCGGTCTACGCCTGGTTCCAGCGCATGCTGGACCTGCATGGCGGTGTCGGTCGCGAGGCGACGCGGATCGTCGATATCGAAGGGGCGTTCGCCGACTGAGCGCCGCTTTTGTCGAGTGCCGGGCGATGTCGAGCGAGACGTCGCCCGGCGCAAGGCCTATCCTGACAGCATCCGGCTTACCGCCGGTCGTCACGACAGGAGCCTGTGATGATCGATCTCTACTACTGGACGACCCCCAACGGTCACAAGATCACGCTTTTTCTCGAGGAAGCGGGGCTCGACTACCGGATTCATCCGGTCAATATCGGCAAGGGCGAGCAGTTCACGCCCGAGTTTCTCGAGATCGCCCCCAACAACCGCATCCCCGCGATCGTCGATCGCGCCCCGGCCGACGGCGGCCAGCCGCTGTCGCTGTTCGAGTCCGGTGCGATTCTCGAATATCTCGCCGACAAGAGCGGCAAGTTTCTGCCCAAGAGCGGGCGCCAGCGCTATCGCGTACTGCAGTGGCTCTATTGGCAGATGGGCGGGCTGGGGCCGATGGCGGGTCAGAACCATCATTTCCGCAACTACGCGCCGAAGAAAATCGATTACGCCATCGAGCGCTATATCAACGAGACGGCGCGGCTCTATCGCGTGCTCGACAAGCAGCTCGATGACAACGACTTCGTCGCCGGCGACGACTACTCCATCGCCGACATGGCGATCTGGCCGTGGATCAAGCCCTACGAGAAGCAGGGCCAGGATCTGGAGGATTATCCTAGCCTGCAGCGCTGGTTCGAGCGGGTCGGCGCGCGCGAAGCGGTCATTCGCGCCTACGAGAAGGCCGAGGAGATCAACCCGCAGAACAACGTGGAAATGACCGACGAGGCGCGCAAGCACCTGTTCGGGCGGCAGTAGCGCCAGGGCCGTAACGCCAGGTTTGGCAACGTTTACGTCTATGTCTACGTCTACGACAACGCCGGCTTCGGCCGGGGTTGTCGTTTTGCGTTCTAGGCGGCGAAAAACTCCCGAACCTGGCGGAAGGCGGTGGAAAAGTAGAGCTCGTAGGTGTCTTTCTCGACGAAGCCGATATGCGGTGTCGCCAGCACGCGGGGGTGGGCCTGGTAAGCGCTGGCGCCCTCGGGCTCGTTCTCGAACACGTCCAGCGCCGCCGCGCCGGGGCGGCCGGCATCTAGGGCGTCGAGCAGGGCGCCGGGGCGGATCAGCTCGGCACGGCTGGTGTTGACCAGCAGGGCATCGGCGCGCATCGCCGCCAGATCCGCCGGGGTGATCATGCCGCGGGTGTCGCCGTTGAGCTTGAGATGCAGGCTGACCACGTCGCAGCGGGCGAGGAAGGTGTGACGATCGGGCTCGAACGCCACGCCCAGCTCGAAGGCGCGACCGGCGCTGCCCTCTCTTCCGTGCGCGACGACCTCCATGCCGAATGCCTGGGCATAGCCGGCGACCCGGCTGCCGATCTTACCCAGTCCCCAGATCCCCAGCGTGCGCCCGTGAACGGCATGGCCCAGCGACTCCGCTTCCAGGCGCTCGTTGGTGCGCTGCCAGTCGCCCTCGGCCTGTCGGGCGAGATAGCCGCCCAGACGGCGGCAGCCCGCCATGATCAACAGCCAGGTGAGTTCCGCCGGCGCGATCGGAGAGCCGCCGCCATCGCGCACGGCGATACCCAGCTCCTCGCAGGCGTCGATATCGATGGCCGAGGAGAGGCGCCCGGTCTGGACCACCAGCTTGAGCCGCGGCAACTGCATCAGCAGTTCGCGGGTCAAGGACGTGCGCTCGCGGATCAGGATGATCGCATCGCTATCCGCCAATCGGGCGGGCAGGGCGTCGTCGTCGAGATGCTGATGTTCGATGTCCAGGCGCACGTCGCTGCCGTCGAGTTCATGGACGGCGTCGAGAAAGGCACAGCATCCCTGATAGTCGTCCAAGACCGTAACCGTTATCGACATGACAGCTCCCTCGAAATGATGGCGTTGTCGCATTGTTGGCACTTTCGCCATCGGCTGTCGAGTCGCTTTCACCGTCTTCGGTTGCCGGTCTCCGGTTCAACTCTCTTCCCGTTCCAGGAACTTGCGTACCCGCTCGGTACTGGGGTTGGTGAAGAAGGTCTCCGGATCGGCCTTTTCGATGATCAACCCCTTCTCCAGAAACACCACCTGATCGGAGACGGCGCGGGCGAAGGCCATCTCGTGGGTGACGATGACCATGGTGTAACCCTCGGCGGAGAGATCCTTGATCACCGACAGCACCTCGCCGACGAGCTCCGGGTCCAGCGCCGATGTCGGCTCGTCGAACAGCATCACCTGCGGTTGCATGGCCAGCGCCCGGGCGATCGCCACGCGCTGCTTCTGGCCGCCGGAGAGCGTATTGGGGTAGGCATCGGCCTTGGGCGACATGCCCACCTTCTCCAGCAGCTCCCGCGCGTGGGCTTCGGCCTCGGCCTTCGATTTGCCGAGCACGTGGATCGGCGCTTCGGTGACGTTGTGCAGCACGTTGAGATGCGGCCACAGGTTGAAGCTCTGGAACACCATGCCGGTGCGAGCGCGTACCCTGGCCAGCTCGCGCACCGGCATCGGCCGACCGGCATCGTTGACGCCGATGCGCTGGCCGCCGATATGGATGCTGCCGCGGTCGGGCTGCTCCAGCCAGTTGATGCAACGCAGCAGTGTCGACTTGCCGGAGCCGGACGAGCCCAGGATCGTCACCACGTCGCCCTCGCGCACCTCCAGATCCACGTCGCGCAGGACCTCGACGCCATCGAAGCTTTTCGAGAGATGGCGGATCGACACCGCGATCTGCTCGGGGGCGGTCATCCGGGAGGCGGAGATTTCAGGCATGGCTTTCTCGGCCCCGGCTTTCTCGGAATCGGTCTTATCGGTGGTGGTCGTCTCGGACACGGCTTTCTCGGACGTGTTTTTCTCAAACATGGTCGAATCCCCGTTTGGCGCTGAAGCGGCCACATTGCTTGATGATGATTTCCATGACCACGCTGACCGCCCAATAGAAGCCGATGACCACGATGAAGGCCTCGGTGGGAATGAAATAGGTGCCCGACAGGCTGTTGGCGGCGGCGGTCAGCTCGCGCACGGTGATGATCACCAGGAAGGCGGTGTCCTTGAGTGCATAGATCAACTGATTGCCCAGCAGCGGCCGGGTCTGCATCACGATCTGGGGCAGAATCAGGCGGAAGAACATCTTGCCCTTGGTGAAGCCGTGGGCCTTGGCGGCTTCGACCTGACCGGGCGGAAAGGTCAGTCGCGCGCCGCGGAATATCTCGGCGAAGTAGCAGCCGTGGTAGACCGCCAGTGCCCCGACGCCGGACCACCAGGCATCGAGACGAATATCGAACGCCGGCAGGCCGTAGTAGAGCAGATAGGCCAGGATCAGAAACGGCAGCATCCGCATGCCGTCGATGAACACCCGCAGCGGCACGGTCAGGCGGGGTCGGCTGCCCTCCAGCAGATAGAGCATCCCGCAGCCGATCACGAACGCGGCGCTGACCGACAGGCCGAAGATCTCCATCGTGCTCAGGAATCCGCTCCAGAACTGATCGCGGGCGCTCCACAGAATTTCCCAGTTACTCATGACGCTTCCTCACCGTCCTTTTCTCACGTGGCCAGCCGGTTGGCGCGGCGTTCGGCCAGCCGCTGCAGCCAGACCAGACAACCGATCGCTGCCATGTAGAGCGCGCAGGCGACGAGGATCGGTGGCAGGGGTTCGTAGGTCACCGCGGAGATGCGGTTGGTGACGCGGGTCAGGTCGACGATGCCGATCACCGCGATCGCCGGGCTGCCCTTGATCAGAAACGACATCTCGTTGATCAGGCCGGGGAGGCTCGTGATCATCATCTGCGGCAGCATGATGCGCCGGAAGGTGACCCACGGCGTCATGCCGGCGGCCATGGCCGCTTCGCGCTGTTCGCGGGAGAAGTTGCGGAAGGCGCTGCGCCAGATCTCGGCGTTGAACGCCGTGGTGTTGAGCGTCAGCGCCAGAATGCCGGCAACGTTGCGGTCGAGGTTGAGTCCGAAGGTCGGGGCGCTGAGGAAGATGAACAGCGCCAGGGTGACCAGCGGCGTGGCGCGGGCGAGGCTGATGTAGAGGACCAGGATCTGGTCGACGACAGGAATTCGGGCGATGCGGATCAGGGCCAGGATCAGGCCGGCCGTCACCCCCAGGACGATCGAGACGCCGGAGATCCAGACGGTCGTCCAGGCGCCTTCCAGCAGCATTTGCCAGGCACTGGCGTTCATAGGCGGACCCCAGAAGCAGGAGGGCGGGGAGGCGTCGCGAGGGAGTCGCGACGCCGCTACCGATTCGGGACGTCAGGGGGCCGGTATCAGTCGCTCAGGCCGGCCAGCTCGTGGAACTGCTCGACGCTCTCCAACGGTTCGTCGGGCAGATCGGGGAAGCTCTCGCCGAACCACTTCTCCTGCAGCTCGGCCAGGCGGCCGGTCTCTTTCATGTGTTCGAGGAATTTCGTCATGTAGGCGAGCAGTTCCGGGCTCGATTTGGGGATCGGCCAGGAGACGTAACCGGCACCGGACACCGCCGGGCCCTTGGCGAAGACGTCCGGCTTGGAGGCGACCAGGGTATTGACCGGCACGGCGGAATCGATGACGAAGTCGAGACGCCCGTTGGCCAGGTCGGCGAAGGCTTCCGGGTAGGATTCGTACTGCACCACCTCGCCCAGTTCGCCGCCGTCGTCCTCGAGCATCTTCTTCAGTTCCGGCAGCCGCGACAGCAGCACGCTGCCCGCCTGAACGCCTATCCTCTTGCCACTGAGATCGTCGACATCGCTGATGCTGTCGTCGTCGGCGCGCTTGATGGCGAAGTGCTGGGCGGAGGCGTAGGGCGGGGTGTAGTTGAACACCCGCAGGCGCTCATCGGAGACCGACGCGCCGGTCAGCGCCATGTCGTACTGGCCGGTGGAGACGGCCGCCAGCAGGCCGGTCCAGGGCAGAATGTCCTGGCGGATCTCGAAGTCGGCGTAGTTGCGCAGCTCCTCGAGCATGTCGGTGTTGAAGCCCTTGGCGTTGCCGTCCTCGATGAAGTTGAACGGCGCGTAGTTGTCCTCGGTGGCCACGCTCAGGTAGCCGCGGCTTTCGATCTCGGGCAGGTCGGCGGCGAACGTCGCAAGCGACAGGGTCGACAACGACAGCGCCACCAGCGTACCGGCCATGGCCTTGGCGGCGAGGCTGGGCAGGTGGAAGGCGTTCGGTTTACGGGTCGGGAAGCGCATCATGGAATACACCCTCTCGTTGTTGTTGGCGGTGGTGATTGCGTACCGTGACCCCACCCTAAAGAATCCCGAAGCGGTTGCTATAGAGCCAGTTGCCAGGCATTGGCTGGCCAGATCGCCGCCGTCGCCTGCCAGTCAGTCGAGCGCCTTGAGCATCGAATCTGTCAGCGAGGGCGCACTTTCGTCGCCCGCCTTTGGTCGTATTACATGCAAAAGTGTTTGTCGTGGCCTGCGCTGTCGACTCTTCATAACTCTTTTGATATCAAAAACAAGAAATACATATATTAGCGATAATAGCTATGCGGATCCTACGCTTCGCAGGCTCAAGGAAAAATAAACCTCCGGGGGCCCGCGATGCGTAATGCCAAGCTCAGCGTGATCGAGAAGATTGGTTTCGGCATGGGAGATGCCGGCAACAACATGACCTTTGCCGCCGTGGTCATGTATCTCTCCTATTTCTATACCGATGTCTACGGCATCTCGCCGGCCATCGTGGGTACCATCTTCATTTCCATGCGCTTCGTGGATGCCATCACCGACCCGCTCATGGGCGCACTGGCCGACCGGACACGCAGCCGCTGGGGCCGATTCCGCCCCTACATACTGTTTATCCCCGTGCCCCTGGCCGCCTCCTGTGTGCTGATGTTCACCACCCCCGAATGGTCGGAGTCCGCCAAGATTGGCTACGCCTTCGCCACCTATTTCGCGATGTCGCTCCTCTACACGGCGGTGAACATTCCCTACTGCGCGCTGGGCGGTGTGATCACCGACGATCACCGCGAGCGGGTATCGTTTCAGTCCTGGCGCTTCATCCTGGTTGGCGTGGCCTACCTGATTCTCAACAGTAGCCTGATGCCGCTGGTCGAACTGCTCGGCGGTGGCGACGAGGCCCAGGGCTTTCAGTACACCATGGCGATCATGTCCGTGATCGCACTCGCCATGTTCGGCTTCTGCTTCTCCACGGTCAGAGAACGCATCCAGCCGCCCTCCAAGCAGCAGGAACATCTGATGACAACGCTCAAGGCGTTAGCCAAGAACGAGAAATGGCGGATCATCCTTGGCATCACCTTCCTGCAGGCATTGCAGTTCTTCCTGCGTCAGGGTGCGGCGATCTACTTCGCCACCTACGTATTGGGCTTGGGGGCTACCGGCATTTCCGTGTTCGTGACGTCCGGAGTCGTCGGAAAGATCGCGGGCACCGCCATTTCAAGCTGGTGCAGCAACCGCATCAGTAAGCGCAACGTTTTTCTGGCAAGCACCTGCGCCCTGATTCTGGCCTCAGTGATGCTCTATCTAGTACCTGGCAGTTGGGTTCTGCTGGCGACGATGTTGTTCGTGATCGTCAATTTCTTGCATGGCATCGGTACGCCGATCTCCTGGGCACTGATGGCGGATGCCGAAGACTACGGTGAATGGAAAACCGGCACCCGCAATACCGGGGTTTCCTTTGCTGGCAATCTGTTCTTTCTTAAGCTTGGCCTCGCTTTTTCCGGAGGGATGATCGGCTACCTGCTCTCCTGGGGGGGATACCAAGCCGGCGTTGAGCAGCAAAGCGCCGACGCCCTTAACGCCATCAGCCTGCTGCTGACATTGATACCCGCCGCCATCAGCGCCGTGCTGGCCGTCGCCATCTGGCTCTTCGGTCTCGACGACCGCACCATGGATGCCATTCGCCGTGATCTGGATATCCGCAAGCGCGACAACGACGTCGACGATATTGACGCCCAGACGTCCCCGGCCACGGGCTCCGCCTTTTCCTGACTTCAAGCCAAGGAGATCATCATGCACACCCGCGTCACCCTGCATCGCGACTTCGTCATCAGCGAGATCGACGACCGCCTCTACGGCGCCTTCCTCGAGCACATGGGCCGGGCCATCTATAGCGGCATCTACGAGCCCGGCCACCCCGAGGCGGATGACAACGGTTTCCGTCGCGACGTGCTGGGCATGGTCAAGGAGCTCGCGCCGCCCATCGTGCGCTATCCGGGCGGCAACTTCGTCTCCGCCTACAACTGGGAGGATGGTATAGGCCCGCGCGAGGAGCGCCCGGTACGCCTCGACCTGGCCTGGCATAGTCGCGAGTCCAACCAGATAGGCATTCACGAGTTCGCCGACTGGTGCGAGCTGGCCGGCATCGACATGATGCTGGCGGTCAATCTCGGCTCACGCGGTATCGACGCCGCCCGCAATTTCCTCGAATACGTCAACCACCCCGAAGGCAGCGCCTGGAGCGACCTGCGGATTCGCAATGGCCGCGAGACGCCGTGGAACGTCAAGCTGTGGTGCCTGGGTAACGAGATGGATGGCCCCTGGCAGGTCGGCCACAAGAACGCCGATGAATACGGGCATCTCGCGAATGAGACCGGCAAGGCCCTGAAAGCCTACGACAGCAGCCTCGAACTGGTCGCCTGCGGCTCCTCCAACCCCGACATGGCCAGCTACCCCGAGTGGGAAGCCACAGTGCTCGACCACTGTTACGAGACAGTCGACTACATCTCGCTGCACATGTACTTCACCAACTACGCCGACGACCTGGGCGGCTACCTGGCGCTCAGCGAAAAGCTCGACCGCTACATCGGCTCGATCGCCGGCGTGATCGACTACATTAAGGCTAAGAAGCGCTCCCAAAAGGACGTGCACATCTGCTTCGACGAATGGAATGTCTGGTATCACAGCACCGAGCGCGACAAGCGCATCCTGCAGGGCAACGACTGGCCTTTCGCGCCGGCGATCCTCGAAGACGCCTACAACGTCGAGGACGCGTTGCTGGTTGGTTGCGTGCTCAACACCTTCATCCGCCGTTCCGACCGCGTGCGCATCGCCTGCATCGCTCAACTGGTCAACGTCATCGCCCCGATCATGACCGAAAGAGATGGCGGCGCCTGGCGCCAGACGATCTTTTATCCGCTCTATTTCGCTTCCCGCTTCGGCCGTGGCAAGGCCCTGCGACTGGCCATCGAAAGCCCGACCTATCCGGTGGATGAGCTCGGCGATGTCCCCTATCTCGACGTTTCCGCCGTGCACGACGAGGCGCACGAGGCCATCACGATGTTCATCGTCAACCGCCACCCCAGCGATTCGCTCGAGCTCGCTATCGACCTGGGCGGTTTCACGTCCTGCCGGATCGTGGACCATCAGAGCATCGACTATCCCGACATGAAGGCTGCCAATAGCGCCGAGCAGCCCGAGCATATTCGGCCCGCGCCCGGCCAAGGGCTCACCGTCGATGGCACGGCACTCGAGGGCAAGGTCGCAGCGCTGAGTTATCACATGGTGCGTCTGGAAGTGGCCGGGTAAGACGTATCGAAAATCGCGGACATCGCTGCCATCTTGCGCGCCGGCACAGAGCAGAGCATAGCGTAGCGAGTTGATGAAGTAGCTGATCGACGAGAAAGGAACTGGCGCAAATCTTGCAGCGTACAGAGTTCAGCCATGAGGCGGGAACTCGGCATGCTCGATCACTATTTTCATCTCGACTTCGATACCCGGCGCGGTTTGCAGGAACAGCTGCGCGAGGCGCTGCTGGACGCCATCCACACCGGGACGATCCCGACCGAGGAGGCGCTGCCTTCGTGTCGCAAGCTGTCCCTGCAGCTCGGTATCTCGCGCAACACGGTGGCGCTGGTGTACGAGGGGCTGGTGGAAGACGGCTATCTGGTCAGCCGACCGCGCAGCGGCTATTACCTGCATGATGCCTACCATGAGCCCGATGCACTGGAAACGAGCCGCGGCATGCGCGACGAGGTCGTGGATGCACCATCCTGGGGCAGTCGATTCACCCATCGGCCGAGCCATCTGCAGGGTGTCCTGCGCCCCAGCAACTGGATGAACTACGAATTTCCCTTCGTCTACGGTCAACTGGATACCCGGCTGTTTCCTCTGGAGCAGTGGCGCGAGACATCCCGCCGGCTGCTGGGCGGACGGCGCGAACGCCACTGGCTGAGCGACCGCTACGACCAGGACGATCCGATGCTGGTCGAACAGCTGCGCACCCGGGTGCTGCCCAAGCGCGGCATCCATGCCCGCAGCGACGAGATCCTGATTACCCTCGGCTCGCAGAATGCCCTGTTTCTGATCGCCCAGCTGTTGTTCGACGCGCGGACACGGGTGGCGATGGAGAATCCCGGTTACCGGGAAGCGGCCAACGTCTTCCTGCGCCAGGGCGCCCAGTTGAGCTACCAGACCATCGATGGCGAGGGCATGTGCCTGGACGCGGCGGCGGCGAAGAGCGACTACCTCTACGTGACGCCCAGCCACCAGGGGCCGACCGGGGTGACCATGAGCCGCCGCCGGCGTGAGGCGCTGATCGAGCAGATCCAGCGCCGCGATCAGATCGTGCTGGAGGACGACTACGATGCCGAGGTCAATTTCGATCGCCATGCCCAGCCGGCACTGAAGGCGAGCCGGGCCGGCTCCCGCGTGATCTACATGAGCAGTCTGTCGAAGCCGCTGTCGCCGGGCCTGCGGCTGGGCTACGTGGTGGCCGATGCCGAACTGATCGATGAGTTGCGGGCATTGCGCCGACTGATGTACCGACACCCGCCCTCAGGTCTGCAGCAGCAGTTGGCGCAGTTTCTCTCCCAGGGCCACTACGATCGCTATCTGCGACTCTTTGCCGACGAGATGCGCCATCGCTGGGAGATCATGGATGCCGCCATCGGCAGGGATCTACCCGACTGCCGCCGGGTTGGTGGAGATCATGCCAGCGTGTTCTGGCTGGAAGCGCCTAAATCGGTGGATACCCAGCGACTGGCCTGGCAGGCCGCGCAGCATGGCGTGTTGATCGAGCCTGGTTTCCAGCACTTCTTCGACCAGGCACCGCCGCGCAACTACATGCGGCTGGGATTCGGTGCCATCGACGCCGAGCGCATCGCGCCGGGCATCGCCCGGCTGGCCCGCGCGTTCGGCTAGATTCCGTACGCCAACACCTTGTGTTCGTCCAGACGACAGCGACCGGCCAGAGCCGGTCGCTCATCCTGCCTTGCTAAGCTGCTCAGCCAGCCGAAAACTCGCCCAGCACCTGGTCGAGGATGCCCAGACCCTCGGCGACTTCTGCTTCGCTGACGATGCACGGCGGCACGACGTGAATGCGGTTCTCGACCACGAACGGCAGCAGGCCCTTGGCGATCAGTGCGTTCTTGATCGCGCCCATCCGGTCCGCCGGCAGCGGCGCCCGGGTCTGGCGATCGCTGACCAGTTCCAGCGCGTGGAAGACGCCGAGGCCGCGGGTTTCGCCGACGATGGCGTGATCCCGTGCCAGCTGCTGCAGGCCGGCAGCCAGCGGGCCGTTGCCGATGCGCTCGGCGTTTTCCACCACGCCTTCCTCGGCCATTGCATCCAGCGTGGCGACGATGGCGGCCATGGCCAGCGGATGGCCGGAATAGGTCAGGCCGCCAAAGAACATGTGGTCGTCGAAATGGCGGCTGATCTCGTCGGAGATGATCACGCCCCCGGCCGGCACGTAGCCGGAGTTGACGCCCTTGGCGAACACGATCAGATCCGGCCTGGCGCCGAAATGCTCGAGGGCGAACCAGCGCCCGGTGCGGCCGAAGCCGGCCATGACTTCGTCGAAGATCAGCAGGATGCCGTACTGATCGGCCAGCCGGCGGACACCTTCCATGTAGCCCTTGGGGGGAATCAGCACGCCGGCGGTACCGGGAATCGACTCCAGCAGAATCGCGGCGATGGCGTTCGGCCCTTCGCATTCGATTACGCGCTTCAGGTGCTGCAGCGCACGCTGGCACTCCTCTTCCTCGTTGCCGGCCCAGAAATCGCTGCGGTAGAGAAAGGGGTTGAAGAAGTGGGCGTGGCCGCGGGCGAACTCGTTGGGCACGCGTCGCGGATCGCCGGTGGCGACGATGGCCGAGCCGGTATTGCCGTGATAGGAGCGGTAGGCCGACAGGATCTTGTCGCGGCCGGTCACGCTGCGCGCCATGCGCATGGCGTTTTCGTTGGCATCGGCGCCGGCGTTGGTGAAGAACACCTTGCCGAAGCCGGAGGGCGCCCGTTCGAGGATCCGCTTGGCCGCCTCGCCGCGTGCCAGGTTGGCATGGGCTGGCGCGATGGTGGTCAGCTGCTCCGCCTGTGCCTGGATGGCGGCGATCACCTTGGGATGCTGGTGGCCGATGTTGGTGTTGACCAGCTGACTGCTGAAGTCCAGGTACTCCTTGCCATCGTAGTCCCAAAGCCGGCATCCCTTGCCACCGGCGATCACCATCGGCGACAGGTTGCCCTGCGACGACCAGGAGTGGAATACATGCTGGCGGTCGAGCTGGTGGACGTACGCGTTGGAAACAACGTCGTTGATGAGGGTGTCGGTCATGGCAGGGTTCCTGTTGTTTGGCGTTGCTGACGAGCGCTCACGGTGGCTGGTCGGCATCGACATCGACGCTGACGAGATGATGGCTGGCGCATCCGGACGGTCGTTCGAACGATGGCGTTCACTGACGCGATTCAAGACTAGGGGGCGATGGGCGGATCGCGTAGAGCCAGAATTCGGCGGCGCTCGTGACAGCGATGGGAGATGTCCCGATACGGAGGCCGAACTGGCCCTACCCGGCGGCCGGGCGGCTGGGTATGGTGCTCGCTCGATGTCGACCGGTCGGTGCCAGAGTTGGAGGCGCCGGATGAGCCGATACGAGTAGATCTGAAAAGGGGAGGGCTGGCCAGCGTGATGTCGTCGATGCCGATGCTGTGGCCGGCCGTGGGACTGGCCTGTTTTGCCGGCGTGGTCCGAGGCTACTGCGGGTTCGGCTTTGCCATGTTGCTCGCGTTGGGGCTGATGCTGTTCCTGCCGCCGGTGGAGGCGGTGCCGCTGGCGCTGCTGCTTGACCTGGTCACCAGTATCGGCCTCTGGCGGCGTGCCGGCCGGCTGGCCGACTGGCCCCGCCTTCGGCGGCTACTGTGTGGGATGGTGGTGGCGACCGTCGTCGGCGTGAGCGTGATGGCGACGCTGCCGGCCACGCCGATGCGGATCGCGGTGGCCCTGCTGGCGTTGGCCGGCGCCGTGGCGCTGTTGCTGCGGCGTGATCCGCGCTCCGTGAGTGACGAGGTCGAGCCGGACCCGATCGGGCGCGACGCGAAGGGAGGCGGCTGGCCGAGCGTGATGGCCGGCGGCGTTTCCGGGCTGTGCATGACGCTGGCCTCGTCCGGCGGGCCGCCGCTGATGCTCTATCTGCTGCACCGGCGACTGGGGCCGACGACGCTGCGGGCCACGGCGATCGTGTTCTTCGCGGCCAGCAGCATGGCCTCTCTGGTCGGATTGGGGCTGGCGGGCGAACTCGGACGGGAGACGCTGCTCCGCGGAGCCTGGCTGCTGGTGCCTGCCCTGATCGGCAATGCGCTGGGACAGTGGGCTTTCGAACGCTCGAAGCCACGTTCGATGAAAGTCACCGTGGCGCCGCTGCTGATCGCGCTGTCGGTGTGGGTGCTGGCCCGTGAAGCCGGCTATGGTTAGGCCCCGTTTCGCCAACGGGTACACAGCGTCGAGCGCTGACTGTCGCTCGGCCATCGAAGTCTGACGAGGAGAAATACTGTGAGCGATGTCGTTTTCATCACCGGGGCCACTTCCGGGTTCGGCCGTGCGGCTGCCCATCGTTTCGCCGAAGCCGGCTGGTCGCTGGTGCTGTCCGGCCGCCGTGGCGAGCGCCTGGAGGCGCTGAAGGCCGAACTGGCTGACAAGGTGGCAGTTCACACCATCGTGCTCGACGTGCGCGACGATGCGGCCGTGCAGCAGGCCGTCGATACGCTGCCGGAGGGTTTCAAACGCGTGCGCACGCTGGTCAACAACGCTGGCCTGGCGCTGGCGCCCCAGCCGGCACAGGAAGTCGCGCTCAAGGACTGGCACACCATGATCGACACCAACGTGACCGGTCTGGTCAACGTGACCCACGCGCTGCTGCCGACGCTGATCGAAGTCGGTGAGGGTGCCACGATCATCAACGTGGGCTCCATCGCCGGTCAGTGGCCCTATCCGGGCAGCCACGTCTATGGGGCTTCCAAGTCGTTCGTCAAGCAGTTCAGCTACAACCTGCGCTGCGACCTGCTGGGGACCGGCGTGCGGGTGACCGATCTGGCGCCGGGTATTGCCGAAACCGAGTTCACCCTGGTGCGCACCGGCGGCGATCAGACGGCATCCGACAATCTCTATCGTGGTACCACGGCGCTGACCGCCGAGGACATCGCCGAGCAGATGTTCTACATCTCGACATTGCCGGCGCACATCAACTTCAACCGCCTGGAAGTGATGCCCACGCGCCAGGCCTGGTCGGCCTTCGCTATCGATCGCGACGATTGATGGCGGTCCGAGCCGCGCAGCGATAGCGGTGGCGGCATGAAAAAGGCCCGAGCCTGTCGACGACAGGCTCGGGCCTTTCCTTTCAAGCGGCTTTTGTCAGCGCTGGTCCCGGTGCCTTGGCGTCAGTCGTGCCGAGACGCCGGGTGCCAACTCAGGCCGTGGGGTTCTGTTCGATCCCCTGAACGTACCAGGGCGCGCCGTCACGCAGGGAGCGCTTGAGGTGCCAGGTTTCGTTGAACTCGGTCTCTTCGCCGTTTTCGTCGAGCACGCCATGGAACAGGACCGTCGCTTCGGCCTCGTCCTTGACCTCCTGCACGCTGCCCAGTTCGGCGAACAGGCGCACGATCTCGGTGCGGTTGTTGGCCGGCTGCGCCATGCGTTCCGCTTTCAGCAGGTTGTAGAGCTCAGGCGTGACGTACTCCTGAATCTGGCTGAGGTCATTGTTGTCCCAGGCGCGCTGGAGCGTAGTGAAGTGCTCCTTGGCACCGGTCAGGAAGCGCTCGCGATCGAACCAGGCCGGTTCGGTGGCGATGCCGCCGGTGTGCGTTCCCGTGGCGTTGCCGCCCATGAACGGCGTCGGCTGGGCACTGTTGTCTTCCCGCGTCGTGCCGTTGGGCTGGCCGCCATCGCGATGGCCGGCCGTCGCATGCCGCCGACGGCCCGCAATGAGCCGGAAGGCGATGAACGCCACCAGCGCGATCAGCAGCATGTCGAGCATCCGGAAGCCGTCGAAGGCGCCGCCGAAGAACAGCGATGCCAGCAGGCCGCCGGCCAGCATCCCGGCCAGCGGACCGGCGAAGCGGGAGAGTCCGGCGCTAGGCTGACGTGGCGGCGCCGAGGCGTTGCTGCGCGTGGTGGTCGGCGTCGGTTGCTGGACCGAGCGCGAGTAGGAACCGAAACTCTTGCCGCCACCGAGACGGCGCGCCTCGGCGTGGTCGACCGCGGCGCTGAAGCCGAGCAGGCCGACCATAATCATGACGAGCAGATGTCGCATGGCTTTCTCCTGAAATCGTTGTCCTGGACGAGTGACGGACCTGCATGGCACCGTTCGGGCGCACTCGTTGCTGCGAGCATTATCGCAGATCGTCATGAATGGAAGCTGAATGCCGGGAGGCCCGGGCTGCTTCTTTAGTCGCGTCTATCGAGTCTAGTCGCCTGGTCTAGTCACGATCCTGCTCGCGACGGCGGAAAACCGGCTTGTCCGACTTCGACTCTTCCGGCGAGTATCGGTAGCCGGCCACGTCGAATTCGGTCAGAGCTGAAGGCTTCTCGACCCGTTCGCGTATCAGCCAGGCCGCCATCAGCCCCCGGGCCTTCTTGGCATAGAAGCTGATGATCTTGAACTGGCCGTTCTTCTCGTCTCTGAACACCGGGGAGACGACATCGGCCTCGAGCTGCTTGAAATCGATGGCCTTGCTGTACTCGTTGGAGGCGAGGTTGACCAGAGTCGAACTGCCGCTGGCGGCGACCGCCGCGTCCAGATCCCGGGTCAGCCGGTCCTGCCAGTAGGCGTACAGGTCCTTGCCTGCGGCGTTCTCCAGCCGGATGCCCATTTCCAGGCGATAGGGCTGGATCAGATCCAGCGGTCGCAGCATGCCGTAGAGGCCGGACAGAATCCGCAGGTGATCCTGCGCGAAGGCGTTGTCGGCGTCGCTGAAGGTGGCGGCTTCCAGACCGACGTAGACGTCGCCCTGGAAGGCCTGTGCCGCGGGCTTGGCGTTGTCCATCGAGAACGGCGTCTGCCACTCGGCATAGCGCGCCGCGTTGAGTCCGGCCAGCTTGTCGCTAATGCCCATCAGTTCCGACAGCTGCTGGGGTGAGTAGCCGCGCAGGATCTCGATCAGTGCCCGACTCTGATCGAGATAGTCGGGTTGGGTGACGTCCCGTGTCGACGAGGGCGTTTCGAAGTCCAGCGTCTTGGCCGGAGAGATGATGCTGAGCATGGCGCGCTTATCCGTATGGGAAACGTTGCGTTATCGACTGCCGTCGCTGGCGGGCGTCAGGGGCAGGGGTTGGAGATTCTTCGGTGCACCGCTTCGATCGCGTCGAGCACGTCGTCGGAGAGTTCGAGCGAGTCGCTGGCGATGTTGGCATCGAGCTGTTCGAGGGTGGTCGCACCGATGATGTTGCTGGTCACGAACGGTCGTGAGGTCACGTAGGCCAGTGCCATCTGGGCCGGGTCCAGGCCGTGCTCGCGGGCGATGTCGACGTAGGCTCGGGTCGCTTCCTCGGCCAGCTCGGAGGTATAGCGGGAGAAGCGCTCGAACAGGGTCAGGCGGCCCTTGGGCGGCTTCTGGCCGTCGAGATATTTCCCCGAGAGCACGCCGAACGCCAGCGGCGAGTAGGCCAGCAGGCCGACGTCTTCGCGATGGGCGATTTCGGAAAGGCCCACTTCGAAGCTGCGGTTGAGCAGGTTGTAGGGGTTCTGGACGCTGGCGACGCGCGGCAGGCCCTGGGTATCGGCCAGATGCAGGCAGCGCATGACGCCCCAGGGGGTGTCGTTGGAAAGCCCGATGGCGCGGATCTTGCCGGCATCGACGGCATCCTTCAGCGCGCCGAGAGTCTCTTCCAGCGGCGTGGCATCGCTGTCGTCGCCCGGCAGGTAGCCCAGCTGACCGAAGCAGTTGACGTGACGATCGGGCCAGTGGAGCTGATAGAGGTCGAGGTAGTCGGTCTGCAGGCGCTTCAGGCTTGCGTCCAGGGCCTGGTGGATCTGCTCGCGGGTATGCCGCGGCCCGCCCCGCAGGTGTTCCATGCCACGTCCGGCACCCGCCGCCTTGCTGGCGATGATCAGGTCGTCGCGCTTGCCACGTTTTTGCAGCCAGCTGCCGATATAGGCTTCGGTGCGGCCCTGCGTCTCGGGCTTCGGCGGCACCGGATACATCTCGGCGGCGTCGATGAAATTGATGTCGGCGGCGATGGCGCGGTCGAGCTGTTCGTGCGCTTCGGCTTCGGTGTTCTGTTCGCCGAACGTCATCGTGCCGAGACACAGGCGCGAAACCTGCATGTCGGTCTTGCCTAAGGGGCGTCGCTGCATGTTGCACTCCAGGTTGAAATGGCCCGATCGAGACAAACCATGGGGACGAAAAACGGGCTGAAAATCGTATGTTACTGGCGCCGTCGTGAGGCGGCAAACCGGGCCTGGAAGCCGGGGGTTGAGTCGCTGGCCGGGCAGGCGTATTCTTGCGGCCTTTCGCCGCCCGGCCCCCCGGCCGAGTGCGCCTGTGAAAGGTCGATTCCGACGCGCCATAGAGCGTTGCCTGACGTTGCGGTAGTAGGTGTTGCGGCAATGTAGTAGGTGTTGCGGCAATAGAGAACAAGAGCGTCCAGATCGACACGGTAGTTCGGACCGTCAATGGGTCCCAGTTTCCAGGGTCACTGTCAGTTATGCCACAGACGTTTTCTTTCTTTACGCGTTTCGAGTTTCATCTGGCGACGCAGCTTAGCCATACGCGCTGGATGACACGCTCGCCGAGCAAGCAGCGCCTGATGTTGCGCTGGTTCAAGCGCTGTGCCGATGCTGGCCATGTGCCGGCTCGCTCGCTCTACGGCCGAGTGCTGATGCACCGCGGGATATCCCCGAGGGACAAGTCGACCGGCGCGCGCTACGTGCTGCAGGCGGCACAGCAGGGCGACCGTCACGCCCAGTACCAGGCCGGCCGCATCTACGAGCTGGGTTGCTCGCAGTATCAGCCCAGCGTTCACCATGCGGTGACCTGGTACGCTCGCGCCGGCGAGAATGGTCATGTTCGGGCCGCGGAGCGCCTGGCCGATGCGTATCGTCGCGGCGAGCTCGGCTTGCCGCACGACCCCGCCCGCGCGGATGAATGGCAGCGCTGGGCGCGCAATCTGGCTGAAGATGGTCCCAACGGCGAGACGCCCGTCGCGCTCGCCACGCACTGAGAGCCCGCAACCGTCGGCGCATCCTGCGTACCCCGCCATCGTCACGGTGTCGGGGTGAAGTTACGCCCCAACGCTGTCATGATGATGCCTCATCGGCGTCGCAAGATGAGACGGCATCATGGAGAGGGAGCCCGCAACGTGTTGCTGCCCACCCTGCTAGACATCGAAGCATCCGGCTTTGGCCGTGGCAGTTATCCCATCGAGATCGGCCTGGCCCGTGCCGATGGCAGCCGCTGTGCATTCCTGATTCAGCCGGTACGGGAGTGGACGCACTGGGATCCCAAGGCGGAACTGCTGCACGGGATATCCCGCGCTCGTCTGATTCGCGAGGGGCATCCTCCCATCGAGATCGCCCGCTGGCTCAACGACGAATTGGCATCGGCGGGGATCGCCTACAGCGACAGCTGGGGCTACGACAACACCTGGTTGTCGCTGCTGTTCGATCAGGCGGGGATGCTGCCGCGATTTCGACTGGAGGCGCTGCGGCGTCTGCTGAGCGAGGCGCAGACCGAATGCTGGGCCGACACCAAGGCGCGACTCGCCGAAGCGCATGAAATCCGCCGGCATCGCGCCGGCGACGATGCCCGCCTGCTGCAGCTGACCTATGCCGAGACGCTAAACGCCAAGTAGCCCCCCGCTCGACTTCCGGATCTAGCCTTCACCGCTGACGCTCAGCAGCAGCTTGCCGATATTGGCGTTGTCGGAAAGATGCTGCATGGCGGTTTCGGCTTCCTGAATCGACCAGGTGCTGGCAATCAGCGGCTTGATCTCTCCGCTGGTCAGTTTGGGCCAGACGTGCGCATACAGCGCGTCGAGAATCGCACCCTTGGCCTTCGTCGAGCGGGAACGCAGGGTCGAACCGATCAGGCGCTGACGCTTGACCAGCATGCGACCCAGGTTGATCTGCGCTTCCACGCCGCCCATCAGACCGATGAGAACCAGTCGGCCATCGGCGTTCAGCACGGCCAGGTCCTGAGCGATGTAGTCGCCTCCCACCGGATCGAGAATCATGTCGGCACCGCCCCAGTTCTTGACCGCCTCGACGAAGCTGCCGTCGTGCCGGTTCCAGCCGGCATCAGCGCCCAGCCGGTAACAGGTTTCCAGCTTGTCGGCGCTGCCGGCGGTCACGAAACAGGGGTTGCCGAACACGCGGCAGAGCTGGATCGCCGCCGTGCCCACGCCGCTGGCGGCAGCGTGCAGCAGGACGCGCTGGCCGGTCTGAACCGCCCCTTCCATGTAGAGATTGAGCCAGGCGGTCGCGAAGACTTCCGGCAGCGCGGCGGCTTCACGTAGCCCCAGGCCCTGGGGGATGGGCAGAACCTGCGCTTCGTTGACCACGACCTGCTCGGCATAGCCGCCGCCGGCCAGCAGGGCGCAGACTCGATCGCCCTTGCGGAAGCGCTCCACGCCCTTGCCGACTTCGCTGATGGTGCCACTGACTTCCAATCCCGGAATCTCGGATTCTCCCGGCGGCGGCGGATAGTTGCCGCCGCGCTGCATCAGGTCGGCGCGGTTCATTCCCGCCCAGGCCACATCGATCCGCACGTCGCTGGCGCCCAGAGAGCCGAGGTCGTCGTGTTCGCGCCAGATCATCCGGTTGTCTTCGATGGCGATGGCATGCATTCCCAATCCTCCTTGAGGGTTACGTTACCGGTGCTCGAACCGCGTCGTTCAAGCGTCGTGATTTCTCAGTCTGGCATCTTCGGCCAGGCGGTCCAGCAGGGTTTCGATATTGGCTTCGGCGAACAGCATGCGGCGGGTGGTGACATCGAGAAAGCCGTGTTCGACGGTGGTGTCGAGGAAGGTCAGCAGCGGCGAGTAGAAATCAGCGACATTGAGCACGCCGATCGGCTTGCCGTGCAGGTCGAGGTAGCGCCAGGTCCAGATCTCGAACAGCTCCTCCAGCGTGCCGATACCGCCGGGCAGGGCGATGAAGGCATCGGCATGCGCGGCCATGGCAGCCTTGCGTTCGTGCATGTTGTCGACCCGGATCAGCCGGGTCAGGCCATGGTGCGAGACTTCGCGCTGGACGAGATGTTCAGGCATCACACCGATCACTTCACCGCCTTCGGCGAGACAGGCATTGGCCAGCCGGCCCATCAGGCCATTGCGGGCGCCGCCGTAGACCAGCCCCCAGCCGCGTCTGGCGATCGCCGCGCCGAGTGCGTCCGTCGCTGCGGCGAAACGCGGATCGTTACCTTCACGCGAGCCCAGATAAACACAGATTTGCACGCTATCGCTCCTGGAAAACGAATAATGGAAGAGAGGACGAAGGATTCCCGGCCATCACGGAATGCTGGCGGCGACGTCATGCTCTGCATCGAGCCAGCGGCCGATGGCGTTGTCGCCGCAGAGATGGTGCGCATACTGCGTATGCAGGCAGCGCACCTGATCCCAGTTGGTGATCCCGCCGACGCCGCGCTCGCGCATCAGTTGGGTGTAGCCGCGCTGCTCCACCGCCTCGCGCTGTGCGTCGGTCATGAAATCCCAGCGCTGGCGCACGTAATCGGCATGGCTCTGGTGGTAACTGGCCATCCATTCCGGGTCCTGCTGCAGCCGGGCTTCCAGCTCCTTGATCACGCCACTGGCCTCCAGGCGCGACAGCACCACCTTGAGACGCTCGCAGGAGAGCCAGTAGAGCGTCGGGAAGGGCGCATCGTCGACGATCGGCGCCATGCGCAGGACCAGCGGGCGGCCACGACTGTCGGTGGCGGCAACCGCTTCGAGACCTCGGGGCGGGCGGCCCAGCTGTTCGGTGATGATCGCCAGTTGGGCGTCAGTCGGTATCTGATTGGTGTGAATCACCATGGGAGGAATCCAGTATGACCTTGTTGGAACGAGCCACGGCGCGATAGAAGGCCTGGCTCAGCTGCATCGGCGTGGGCGAGTAGAAATAGTCGCGCAGCAGGTAGTCGCGGGCGCGCTCGACCAGCACGGCGTGCAGTCGATTGAACGGCGCATCATAGTCGTAGGGATCGGGACCCGGCAAACGCAGATGCGGGTAGTCGGCCAGGCGCTCCATGAAGTAGTGCTCCAGCGCCCGCTCGACGGCACGATGGCGATCGAGATCGTCGGGATCGATCCACAGGTCGAAGTCTATCGACATGCGAAGGATCAACCGCGCCGGGCCAGCGCCGCAGTACGAGCTGCGGTCAGGGCGATCAGGTCGCCGGGTGCCAGCGACAGTTCCAGCCCGCGCCGGCCACCGCTGACGTGCATCGTCTCCATGGCGCTGGCGCTCTCGTCGATGAAGGTCGGCAGACGTTTCTTCTGGCCCAGCGGGCTGATGCCGCCCACCAGGTAGCCGGTGGTGCGCTCGGCCACCGGGGCTTCGGCCATGCGCGCCTTGCGCGCACCGGCGGCCTTGGCCAGCGCCTTGAGATCCAGCGTGGCATCGACAGGCACCAGGGCGACCACCAGACGCCCGTCGTCGAGCTGGGCGAGCAGTGTCTTGAATACACTGGCAGGCGGCAGCGACAGCGCCTGGGCGGCGTCGAGGCCATAGGAATTGCGGGAAGCCGCCTCCGATTCACTACCCAGTTCGTAGCTGGTGACCTCATGGGCAATTCCCCGGGATTCCAGCAGGCGGATCGCGGGCGTCATGGCGCGATTCCCGTGCCGGTCGAGGCAGGTTGCGGAAAACCCGGCGACGTTTCTAAGCTGACCACGTGATGGAGACTCCTTATCGATGGTGACTGACGACGAGATAGCGGACTACGAGGTAACCGAGCGTTGCGCGCTGTGCGGACGTGCCGCGCCGTTGACGCGTCATCATCTCACTCCCAGAACGTTGCACCGCAAACCGCGCTATCGCAAGCGCCTTGGCCGCGATCTGATGCAGACGGCCATTCTCCGGGTCTGCCGACCGTGCCATTCCCATCTTCACCGGACATTGGGCGAGCGCGAGCTGGCCGACCATTATGCAAGCCGCGAAGCGCTGCTGTCGCATCCCGATATTCGCGCCTTTGTCGAGTGGCTGGCAACCAAGCCGGACGGCTTCATTCCCAAGCGTCAGGCCAGGCGTCGTCGTTCCTGAAACCCGCCTCAAACTTGTGCAATCGGTCAGGTTTGGAGAGAGACCTGAATTGAAACAGTGCGTTAGAAAAACGCCCAAGTAACCAGGGCGCCTATGTTTCGCTGCGCTCCTGTTGTTTTGTATACAAAAACAACAGGCTGGCACACCTTTTGCTTCTGCTGCTTCCGGGTCTTCGTGACCTCGAGTTCAAGCGCCAGAGAGCGATCCATGAGAAAGGAGCAAGGTGGAATGAAAGGCTTGGGACGGAGCGCTGTCGCCATTGGCGTGATTGCAGGGGCGGCCCTTGGTGTGGCCGGTGAGGCTTCGGCCGATAGTCCGATTCTGTGGCAAGGCAATAGCCTGACCTACTTGTACGGGCAGAATTTCGAAGTCGATCCGTCGACGCAGCAGACGGTAACTTTCGAGCATGCCAGTAGCTGGACAGCAGGGGATCTGTTCATCTTCGTCGACAAGATTTTCTACAACGGCGAAGAATCCGCCACCAACGGCAGCAATACCTATTACGGCGAATTCACGCCACGTCTCTCTTTCAACAAGATATTCGACCAGTCCTTCCGACTGGGCCCCATCAGTGATGTGCTGCTGGCGGGGACCCGCGAGTTTGGCGAAGGAGACGTGGAAACGACCTTGCTGGGGCTGGGCGTGGATCTGACGATTCCCGGTTTCGACTATGCTCAGATCAACGTCTATCACCGCGACCCGGATGGGGATCGTGATGGTGATACCTGGCAGATCACGCCGGTATGGTCGGTGACGATCCCGGCGGGAGAATCGGATTTTCTGATCGATGGTTACATCGACTGGGTGGTGGACAACGATGATAGCTACCACGCCAACCTGCACGTCAACCCGCAGATCAAGTACGACCTTGGAAAGGCGATGCACTGGTCTCAGAAGAAGCTCTATGTCGGTCTGGAGTACGACTACTGGAGCGACAAGTACGGGATCGAGAACAGCACGGCTTTCGATACCGACCAGAACACCGCGAGTCTTCTCGTCAAGTACAACCTCTGACCTCCGTCTGTTCATGTCAGCGTGCCCTGCGGCCTGACTCGGGCTGATACTGAACGGCACCAGCGAGTCATGGCATGGCTCGCGCCGGGCCTGGCAGGTCAGACCAGGCGCAGCCCGCGATAGTCGTGCCACGCTTCGGCCAGCGGTGCGGCGAGGCGTTCGCGCAGATGTTCGGGCAGCGCGTCGCGCGCCGTCTCGAAGGCGTCGAAGTCCCGATTGTGCAGCCAGCAGTAAGCCCAGGCGCAGGCCTCGTCGTCGTCGCGGGGCAGGGGCCGGGCCGGCATCTGCACCAGCAGGAACAGTGCCGTTCTGGCAGCCCAGCGCGGCGGCGTGGCGTCACCGCTCCAGTGGGTCAGCGTGGCGCCGTCCGGTGTCGACTCCGGCTCTCCCAATTTGGCGATGCGCGCCGTATCGGCCAGAATCAGGGCCAGACGGTCGGGATCGGCCTGCCCCAGCATCAGCCAGTGGCCGACCAGCTTCGAATTGCCGGCCAGCACCCGAGCGTAGAACGGTCGGGGAGAAGCGTTGTCAGGCACGTCAGGCCGCTCGCACATATTCGTCCATCCATTTCGATGATGAGATCACTATCGTGAACTTCGATTTTGCCACGCGTATCGATCGCCGCCAGCACGCCACCAAGAAGTGGCTGCAATACGACGAAGACGTCCTGCCCCTGTGGGTTGCCGATATGGATTTTCGCTCGCCGCCGGCGGTCATATCGGCACTCGAGTCACGCGTCGCGCACGGTGTCTTCGGCTACGGTGACGTGTCCGCGGCGTTGAAGCAAACCCTTTGCGACTGGAGCCGTGACCACTACGACTGGCAGATCGAGAAAGCGTGGCAGCTATGGGTGCCCGGCGTGGTGCCGGCGCTCAATCTGGCGGCGATGGCATTCAGCGAACCGGGGCAGGGCGTGCTCACTGCCACCCCGATCTATCCGCCGTTTCTGAGTGTCGCCAGAAATACCGGACGTGAAGCACAGACATTCGCGCTGGCCGAGCCCGCCGCGCCTGGCGAGCCCTGGCGGCTCGATCTCGAGGCGCTGGAGGCGGCGATCCAGCCCAATACCCGCGTACTGCTGTGGTGCCACCCCCACAACCCCACCGGGCGCGTGTGGAATGCCGAGGAACTCAAGGGGCTGGCGGAGCTTGCCGTGCGTCACGATCTGATCGTGGTGTCCGACGAGCTGCACTGCGATCTGATCCTCGATCCTTCGGTCTCTCATCGGCCGCTGGGTCAGCTGTGTCCGGAATTGGAGGATCGTCTGATCACGCTGTGGGCGCCCTCCAAGACGTTCAACATCGCGGGGCTCTCTTCCGCCTGCGCCATCATCGCCGACGACGATCTACGCCAGCGATTCCAGTCTGCCGCTGCCGGCCTGCTACCCAGCGTCAACGTGCTCGGCCTGAGCGCGTCGCAAGCCGCCTACGCCGAGTGCGAGGCGTGGCGCCAGGCGTTGCTGGGCGAGCTACGGGACAACCTGGCCCTGGTGGAAGCGCATGTCTCGCGCTGGCCGAACGTGACCCTGTCGACACCGGAAGCGACCTATCTGGCCTGGCTGGATCTGCGCCGGAGCGCACTGGCCGAGTCGCCGCAGCAGCGTTTGCTGGAAGAGGCACGCGTGGCGCTTTCCGATGGTGCCGACTTCGGCTGGCCCGGTTTCGTCAGGCTCAACTTCGGCATGCCGCGAAGCTGGCTGGAGGAAGCGTTGCTGCGTCTGGACCGGTTGCTGGCCGAGCCGGCCTGACGAAAACGCCCGGCGCGAGCTTTCACTCGGGCCGGGCGTTAGCGGCATCACGCGGATCGACGTCGATCAGTAGAGCATGGCGAACAGGCGACGGCGGTAGGTGACGGTCAGCGGGTGTTCGGCGCCCAGCGCATCGAATACCCGCAGCAGCGTCTTGCGCGCCGCGTCCTCGCCGTAGGCGCGATCGCGCTTCATGACGGCCAGTAGCGCTTCGAGTCCGGCCTCGTACTGGCCATCGGCGATCTGACGCATGGCGCGCTGATACTGCGCTTCGCTGTCGTCACGCTCGCCCAGGGCGTCGATATCGGCCTGGCTCAAGGCTTCCTCGCCAAACTCGATGCGTGCCCGCACGCCGCGTGCTTTGGCCGCATCGCGGTGTTCCGGCGGCAGGTTGTCGAGGATCTGTTTGGCGTCAGCGGTCTGGCCGGCAGCGACCCGCACCCCGGCCAGCTCGATCTGGTAGTCGTAGTGCTCCGGGTACTGCTGGATCAGTTCCTGATAGATCGCCTCGGCGGTCTCGGTATCGCCGGAGGCCAGCGCTGCCTCGGCCATCTCTTCCGGACTCTGGGAGGCGTTCGCCGGTGCCTCGAGATACTTGCCCAGCCACTCGCGCACCTGCTTTTCCGGCAACGCGCCCTGGAACTGGTCGTAGAGCTGGCCCTGGGAGATCAGCTTGACGTCCGGCACCGAACGCACCCCTAGCTGCGAGGCGATCTGCGGAAAGGCTTCGATATCGAGCCGCGCCAGCACGAAGGCGCCAGCGTATTCCTGCGCCAGCTTCTCCAGCACCGGCTTCAGGTTCTTGCACGGCTCGCACCAGGAAGCCCAGCTCTGCAGCAGTACCGGATGCTGCATCGAGCCCTCGAGCACGACCTGCTGGAAGTTCTCCAGCGTGACGTCGACGATGACGTCCTCCGGGCCAACGTTGTTACCGGCGCCATTCTGGCTGCTTTCTTCCGGGCCGGTCAGCGGTTGTCCGGTGCGGGGATCGACGATAGCCATGTGAAAACCCTTGATGTTCGATTCGAGATTGATGAGTGTTATGTGGGTCATCGTACGCCGATTCAACCCGTCTCCCGACCAGAACGCCGGAATTCTCTGCCGATGAACCTGTCCCGCATGCTGACTCGCACGTTCAAGTTCGTGCTGGCCGCCGTCACGCTGATTATCGTACTGCTGCTGGGGCCTGCCTACATGCTCGCTTCCCAGCAGGTGCCGATGTCCGCCAACTGGCAGGATGCGGATCGTTCTTCCAGTGGATTGGCGCCGGATCCGGCGGAGGTGCGCGAAGCAGTCGTTCAGGTCTATGCGGCGCGCACCTTCGAGTGGCGCGGGGCGTTCGGCGTGCACACCTGGATCGCGACCAAGGCCGAAGATGCCAGCCGTTATCGCGTCTATCAGGTGGTGAGCTGGCGTCGGCCCACGGTGGAGACCAGCTATGCGCCGCCGGATCGCCAATGGTATGGCAATTCGCCGACGCTGCTGGCCGAACTCCGGGGCGACAAGGCGGCGCGGGCGATCAGCGGGATCGAGCGCGTCGTGCCCGACTATCCGTTTCCCGACCGTTACGGTATCTGGCCCGGCCCCAACAGCAATACGTTCATCGCCTGGGTGGTGCGACAGGTACCGGAGCTCTCGGTGGACTTCCCGCCCAATGCGATCGGCAAGAACTACCTGCCAGGAGAGTTCGTCGCCAGGACGCCGACGCAGACCGGCTATCAACTGTCGCTGGGCGGTCTGTTCGGCGTCATGCTGGCCTGGGACGAAGGATTCGAACTCGACGTGCTGGGACTGACCGTCGGAGTCGACTGGCAGTCTCCCGCACTCAAGCTGCCCGGCATCGGCCGGGTCGGCATGGCGCAACCGACCGGTAGCCACGGGGAAAGAGAGGTGGAGCAGGAGATTCCGTGAGGATCTGGCGATAAAGCGAAACAGGACCCAGATATCCGGGATAACCCATATGCATAATGTGGCGGAACCGGTACCTACACGCACGTGGGTAATGGATAACGCAAAACGGGTCGTGAGAGAAACGGATAAAGAAAAGAGAAAAGCGGATAGCGTTTGACGGAAAAAATAGGGACCAAAAAAAACCGGCGCCTGGGGAAGGCACCGGTCAAATAATTTGGTAGCGGGGACCGGATTTGAACCGATGACCTTCGGGTTATGAGCCCGACGAGCTACCAGACTGCTCCACCCCGCATCAACTTGAGGCGTATTATACGTATGGATTAGACGATGTCAATACTGTCGTCGCTGTGATGATGTCCTGTCTGGCTCAAATGCGTCATCACGCTATCGAAAGCGGGCTCGTAGCGCTCCCAGGTCTCGGTCGTAAGCGGGGCAACCGACAACAGCCGCAATAGCGTCTGATGCAGCTCCTCGGGCGGCGTGGGCGGCCGGCCCAGACCGTCGTTGAGCCGCGCGACCTGAACCTCGAGGCGCAGCGGTTCCAGCGCTTCGGGGATGGCGTCGCCGGCCAGCAGTGCCAATTGGACCAGGCAGCGCTGCAGATGCTCTTCGGCCTGCTGCGGTGACGACGCTTGGCGCTGAGTCTCGCGGGCTTCGAGCGCTCGTCGTACGTCGCTGTCGAGCCGGGCCATATCGAGCGCTTCGCCGTCGGCCTGACGCATCCACGCTCGGTAGTCGGGCCACTGCTTCGCTTCTTCCACCAGCGCAAGCCGATCCAGCGTGACTTCCCGCGCGTGAACGATACCTTGCCAGCGCTTTTCCATACCCTCGCTGCGCCGGCTGCGGGGCAGGGGCACCAGGCGTTGCGCTTCTGTCAGCGCCGACTCGAGAACATGGCGCTCTCCGGCGGACGCGGGCTGCCAGGCGTCCAGGCGGTCGATCAGTGCCTGCATGTCATCGAAGCGCTGCTGCTGTCGTGCCTGCTGTTCGCCACGCACGGTGTCGCGGGCCGCAAAAATGGTGTCGCAGTGGTTGCGGAACTGGCGCCACAGCGTCTGTTCGATGCCTTTCGGCGCTCGGCCCAGCTCGCGCCAGCGCTGTTGCAGCGACTTGGCCTGCTCGGCACGCTGCGCGGCGGGCGCGGTATCTTCCGCCAGTTGTCGGGCCTGTTCGACCAGTTCGCGCTTGTGGTCCGCGACATCACCGGCGCGCTCGTCGATCAGCGACTGCAGCTGGCGACGCAGGCGGGCGTAATGCCGACCGGTCGAGGCGGCCTGCCGCCGCGGAACCGGCCAGTGTCGATCCCACTGTTCCTGGGCGGCATCGCGAATCCGGCGCAGGCCATCCGGGTCGGCATCCTCGGAAGGGTGGGCCAGCAGCGCTTCGAGCTGTTCGCAAAGTGCCTGCCGGGCCGCGAGGTTGTCCTGCTCCCGCGATTCGAGCTCGGCCTCCCATTCGGCCAGCTGTTCATGGAGGGCGTCGGAGGCGGCGCGGAAGCGCTGGGCCAGCTCGCGGGTCGCTGCAGCGTCGCCAAGCTGGCGCCAGTCGCGAATCAGTTGCTGATGCCGACGATGACGCTCTGCATCCGGCTGCTCGCGGGCCTCGACCAGCGCTTCGATGTTCGCCAGCAGGGCTTCGCGCTTGGGCGCGGCGGCGAAACCGCGCCAGTCCTTCAATTCGGCCAGGCGGGCGGTCTGCTGCTTGTAGGCCTGCTCCTGGGCCGGCGACAACGACTGCCCGCTGGAATCCAGGTGCTGGCGCAGACGGCGATGCAGCTGCGAGGCCGGGCGGTAACGGCCCTGGTCGAGCTCCTCGGACAGAGCCTCGAGCTGTGCGCCGATCTCTGCGTCCGACCAATGGTTTTCGGTCTTGGCGGCGGCTGCCGTGTCTTGCTGTCGCCTGCTGGCTGCTGCCTGGCGCTGGGCATCGAGCACCAGCTCGGTCGGCGGCAGCGTGCGCGGCCATGCCAGGCGCTCGAGGACCGGCGCCAGCGGCTCGTCCTTCTCGAGCGCTTCGCGCAGGGCGGGGGCTTCGGCCTGCAGCCGCTCCCAGGCCTGCCAGATGGTCTGGGCCTGCTGGTCGAGCGCCGCGTACCGCTGCTGGAAGGACTCGCTGACCCCGTAGCGATCCGAGACCTCCTGCCAGCGCTCTTCCTGCAGCCGCCACTTGCCTTGCAGCGCCTGCATGACCTCCGGGGTCAGTCGTTCGGTTTCAGCGACGATGTTCAGTGCCTGGTTCAGGGCATCGAGGATGCCTTCGCGCGTCGATTGCGCCTCGGACTTTTCGCGCTGGATGCGTTCGAGCTCGCGATGCTGATGCTCGTGTTCGGCGATGCGCTGGCGGCAGCGAGTCACCGCGGCATCGAAGCGGGCGTGCTGGGTTGGGTCTGCGTTGCTGGTCAACGCGTCCCATTGTTTGACCCAGTGCTTCAGGCGCGCCTCGAAGGTCGGCTCCCAGGGGCGGTTGGCCTGGGCTTCCAGGGTTGCAAGCAGCTGCTCGCGCTCCGCTTCTTCGCGGCTCTGCTGTTCGGCGTCGGCACGCAGGCGCGCCAGTCGCTCACGCGCCAGGCGGGCCACCTGCTTGTCCCGGCGTGCCTGCTTGGCCAGTTGCGCCAGTCCGTCGGGGGAGGTGACACGTTCCGCGGCGGCGTGGCGCACGGCAGTGATGCTGTTCTCGCTGGCGTGGTGGATCAGGTGCGCTTCGTCGTCGATGCGAGCCAGCGCGGCCAGACGCAGGGACTGGTTGTCACTCTGGCCGATCAGGGCGTCGATCAGTGCCAGATCCTCGAGCTGCTCGATCTTTGCCAGCCGCGTATTGAGATCGGGGCTGGGCGAAACGCGCCCGCCGAGAAGGTCGACGAGACGCTGGAACGACTCTTCGCTCGGCGACTGGCGATGCCACTGGAGCAGCGGATCGAGATCCTGTACCCGCGCCAGTGCCGCCTGGCGGACCTGGGGGGAATCGTCCTGGGCGAGCTGACGAAGCGTATCGAGCTCGTCCGAGCTCAGTTGAGAGGCGGCTTGGGCGCGGACAGCGGGATCCTTGTGCCGCCAGCGAGGGGAAAACAGACGTTGAAAGAGTCCTGGCATGGCCGGTGTGGCATCCTGAAAACGACGGGGCTGGCAGAGATCGACCCCGCAAGTTCGCGGCGCCGACGGCAACTGTCTATCTAACCATTTGAAGGCCAGCGGTAAAAGCCCGATTCGTCGGTGATGAAAGCCCGATTCGCGGGTTGCGTCGGTTCGTGGCGACACCTGACAAAAGGTCTGAGGGGCCTTATGATCGGTTGCAGCGATGTCCGCCCTCGCCTAGCTTAACCCCATTCCCCCGCTGCGGAGTTCGGTCATGAGTCTCAACAGGGATCGGGCAGACACTGCCTTTACATTCAAAGGCGGCATGCTGCCGATGACAGTCATGGAGTTGGCCAGTGGCGACCCTGAGCGTATCCGCGCACAACTGGCCGGGAAGGTGAGTCAGGCACCGGCCTTCTTTCAGCATACGCCGGTGGTGCTGAGTGTCGAGCAGGTCGACGAGCCGCACCTTGCCCTCGAGCGTATCTGTGCCGTGTGTCGTGCGCACAAGTTGCTGCCAGTGGCCGTACGCGGCGGTTCGGATCCGGTCAAGCAGTCGGCATGGGCGCTGGGGCTAGGCTGGTTCCCGCCGCAGGAGAATCGTCCGCGTGGGGTCGAGCCCCGGCCCGTCGAGGCACCGATCGAAGCGGAGCTGCCGGTGCCGCCGCCGGAGGTATCGATACAGGCTGGGGGGCGTATTTATCGCGGTACGGTGCGTTCGGGCCAGCAGGTTTCCGCCTCGGAAGGCGATCTGGTCGTGATCGGCGCCGTCAATCCCGGTGCCGAGGTGCTGGCCGCAGGCAGTGTGCATGTCTATGGGCCACTACGCGGACGGGCGCTGGCTGGTATTCATGGCGATCGCGAAGCCGGTATCTTCTGTCACGATCTGAAGGCCGAGTTGCTTTCCGTGGCAGGAACCTACAAGCGTCTTGAGGATATCGACCCCAAGATGCTGGGATGTTCGGTGCAAGTGCAGCTCAAGGAAGACCAGTTAAGGATCTCGGCGCTGACCTGAATGGCGCGAGAGTGATCAACAGTTATCGGGTAACAGGAAGTTCATCTTGGCCAAGATCATCGTTGTAACGTCCGGTAAAGGTGGCGTCGGCAAGACGACCAGTGCGGCAGCCATTGCCACGGGGTTGGCCCTTCGCGGTAACAAGACCGTCGTCATCGACTTCGACGTGGGGCTGCGGAATCTGGACTTGATCATGGGGTGTGAACGCCGGGTCGTCTATGACCTGGTCAACGTCATCCAGGGCGAGGCCGGACTCAAGCAGGCTCTGATCCGCGACAAGCGCTCGGAGAACCTGCATATCCTTCCCGCATCCCAGACGCGCGACAAGGATGCGCTGACGCTGGAAGGCGTCGAAAAGGTCCTGATGGATCTCTCCGAGGAGTTCGATTACATCATCTGCGACTCTCCCGCCGGTATCGAACGTGGCGCCCAACTGGCCCTCTACTTCGCCGACGAGGCCATCGTCGTGACCAATCCCGAGGTCTCCTCGGTGCGGGACTCGGACCGTATTCTCGGATTGCTGTCGTCCAAGTCGCGTCGCGCCGAACAGAACCGTGACCCGATCAAGGAACACCTGCTGGTAACCCGCTACAACCCGAGCCGGGTCGATGACGGGGACATGCTCAATCTGGAAGACATTCGGGAAATACTGGCGATCGACCTGGTCGGCCTGATTCCTGAATCGGAAGCCGTGTTACGCGCCTCCAACCAGGGGGTGCCGGTCATCCATGACGACAAGAGCGACGCTGGACAAGCGTATGTCGATACCGTGTCGCGCCTGATGGGCGAAGACGTGCCGCTGCGTTTTCAATCGGTGCAGAAGCGCGGCCTGATCGCACGCATGTTCGGAGGAGGAGGCCGCCGGTGAGGCTACTCGATTTTCTCAAGGGTGAACGCAAGAAATCCGCATCTGTTGCCAAGGAGCGGTTGCAGATCATCGTTGCCCATCAACGCGGGCATCGGGGCCAGCCCGACTACATGCCGATGCTGGAGCAGGAGCTGCTCGAGGTCATTCGGCGGTACGTCAAGGTCGACCAGGATGCCATCAATATCAGCCTCGACAGCGACAACGACTGCTCGGTGCTCGAACTCAACGTGACACTGCCCAACGAAAGCGAAGCGGCCAAGACCTGATAAGCGGCCAAGACCTGAAGCGGCCAAGACCTGAAACGGTCAGTGCCACGGCCAGCGACACATGAGTCGTGCTGCCGGCTATGCTAGGCTTGGCCTTTTGCGCAGGCGGAGAGCGGAATGGCCACGAGTGGAAGGGGCAACAGCAGGAATTCCCGGCCCCAGGCAGAGCCCACATTTCTCTGGCACGACTACGAAACCTTCGGTGCCGATCCGCGTCGGCACCGGGCTTCCCAGTTCGCCGCGATTCGTACCGATGCCGACTTCAACGAAATCGGCGAGCCGCTGATCCTGTACGCCCGCCCGGCGGACGACGACCTGCCCAACCCCCATGCCTGTCTGATTACCGGCATCACGCCCCAGGCCGCGCTGCGTCGTGGCGTGCCGGAGGCAGAGTTCGCCGCGCGCATCCAGGCGGAAATGAGCGTGCCGGGCACCTGTTCGCTGGGCTACAACAGCCTGCGCTTCGATGACGAAGTCAGCCGCCATCTGTTCTACCGCAACCTGTTCGACCCCTACGCTCGAGAGTGGCAGAACGGCAATTCCCGCTGGGATCTGATCGATGCCGTGCGCGCCTTCTACGCCGTGCGCCCCGAGGGCATCGAATGGCCGAAGCGCGACGATGGCGCCCCGAGCTTCAAGCTCGAGCACCTGACGGCAGCCAACGGTATCCCGCATGAAGGAGCCCACGACGCGCTGGCGGACGTGCGCGCCACGATCGGCATGGCTCGGCTTTTGCGCGCCCGGAATGCCAAGTTCTTCGATTACCTGCTGTCGTTGCGTCAGAAGCGTCGAGTGGCCGAGTTGCTCGATGTCGATGCCCGCAAGCCGATGCTGCATATCTCGCGGCGTTATCCCGCCAGTCGTGGCTGCAGCGCGCTGGTCGTGCCGCTGGCTGCGCACCCTTCGAACCCCAACGGGATCATCGTCTACGACCTGGCCGTCGACCCGGCGCCGCTGTTCTCGCTGACGCCCGAGGAGATCCGGTCACGCATCTTCGTCAGCGAAAGCGAACTGGCCGAGGGCGAAACGCGGATTCCGCTGAAAGTGGTCCATCTCAATCGCAGCCCGGTGCTGCTGCCGATCGCCACGGCCAATGATGCCGTCGCCAAGCGTCTGGGGCTCGACCGTGCCTTGTGCGAGCGACACTGGCAGGCGCTGGTGCAGAATCCGGAGTCCGCCAGCAAGGCAGCACTGGCCTTTGCCGACTCGCCGGCCGATCCGCCGCAGGATCCCGACCTGATGCTCTACTCTGGCGGCTTCTTTTCGCCGCACGACCGGCAGGCGATGGAACGCGTGCACGCGACACCGCCCGACGAGCTGGGCACGACGGGGTTTGCCTTCCAGGACCCGCGGCTCGAGGAGATGCTGTTCCGGATGCGTGCGCGCAGCTATCCCGACACGCTCGACAGCGAGGAAAAGGCGCAGTGGGACGCCTTCCGCTGGGCGCGTATGAACGACGCCAACAGTGGCGGAATGACGCTCAAGGATTTTGCCCGCGAGATCGAACGCCTCAACCAGACGCCGCTGGAAGACCGCGAACGTCAGGTGCTCGAAGAGCTGGTGATGTACGTCGAGTCGATCATGCCGGAACAGGCGTTCGACGCTTATTGAGCGACGAGCGACGAGCGGGTGACGAAAGCCGACTTCCCGAACCAGACAGCCAGAAAACAGACAGCCAGAAAACAGACAGCCGCCCCGGACGATGCGTCCGGGGCGGCTTGCGTTGGAGAGTAATGTCTTCGGGTGCGCCGCTGCCGTTATCGCGCCAGCGTCGCGTAGTCGCGAGTCAGAGCATCGACATCGCTGGGCTGGTCGCCGGCATCGGAGGTGATATTGAGCGCCGGGCTCTGGCGCAGCGTCTGCCAGGCGCTGCGGACATCCGCTGCGCTCAGCTCGTCGACCTGGGCTGCCAGTTGCTCCCGACGATCGAAGTCGGCCTGGGGATAGGCCAGCGTCTGCCACAGCCGGTCGGCACGTGCCGAAAGTGACTGGTCGCGCTGCAGCAGTTGCTGGCGCACGGCCTGGCGATAGGGCGCCAGATCGGCATCGCTCAACGCCTCGATGCGCTGGTCGAACGTCTTCAGGAAGGCGTTCATGCGCTGTCCGATGGTCTCGCTGGAAACGCTGGGCGACTGCACCAGCATCATCAGGCCCGGGGCATTCATGAAGGGCGCGTAACCGGCGCTGACGACATAGCCGAGCTGTTCGTCGGTGCGCAGTTTGGCAAAGAACGGCGGGCCGATCAGTTGCCCGATCACGGCCAGGCTGGCCTGGCTCTGCAGCGCGCGATTGGGGCCCTGGAGATAGCGCAGGACTGCGGCGTCGTCCCGTGTCGTCGACGGATGCAGGGCCGGCGCATCTGCCGGGACGTCGAGCACGCGCAACGGCGGAATGTCGCTGGCGCGAAGCCTGGGCGACAGGGCGTTGGCGACCAGCAGCCCCTCGCGTCTGGCAAGGGTGGCGTCGAGATTGCCCACCGCCAGAGCCTGCACGTAGAGCTTGTCGAGGAATTGCCGGCGATAGTCGCGCACGTCCTGGGCATCGATGTCGCCGATCGCCGCCAGCATGTTGGGAGTGCTGACCTGCGGCCGCATCAGAGCCTCGCCCAGGGTGCGCTGCATCTGCTGGTAGAGGGCGTCCTGTGGCGCGTTTTCCCAGCTGCGTTCCAGCCCCTGCTTGACTCGGGCGATGCTGGCATCGGTGATCTCGCCCTGCCGCAGTTGCTCGACGACCGTCTGCATCAGGCGATCCTGATGATCGCGCCAGCCGGAGAAGGCGAGCGTGATGCCGCGACCGTGGGCGTAGGCGGTGAAGTTCTGGCCGGCCAGCGAGGCGGGGTAGAAGCGCTCGTTGAGACCATCGTTCAACCAGCCGGCCAGCAGCCGTGTCAGTACGGCATGGCGGGCATCCCGCGTGGCATCGGGGTTCTGCAGGCTGAAGCGCCATTCGACGCGCGGGGCGCCAAAGTCGCTGTCGGCCTGATGCCAGATCTCGACGCTGGGGGAGTCGACGAGGCGCGCCGGTTCGGCGCTATCGAACGGCTGTACGCTCAGGTCTTCGGCGATGTAGGGGTTGGCCTCGGGAAGCGCCAGGCCTTCGAGGGGCGTCCCGCGAGGCCAGTCGTCGCGGCGCGTCAGGGTGTAGGGGGTCGAGAAGTACTCGGTCGTCTTTTCCCCCGCGACGTCCGGGCCGCTGTAGACCCGCAGCAGGTTGTCGGGGGTCAGCCGTTCGAGGATGTCATCGATCGCCGCCGCGTCGAACTGATCCATGCGGTAGGGCGCGTACTGCACATCCTTGAGCGGATAATGGGCGAGGCTCATCGCCATGCCGCTGACGGTGTCGATCGGTTCGCTGCGCTGCTGAAAGCGGAAGCTCTGCTCGGCCAGTCTGGCCTGTTCCTCGTAACGCCAGGCGTTGACGCCGTGATCGCGGATCCGCCGGATCTGCTCGAACAGGCTCGCCTGGATGTCGTCGAGGTGGTTTTCGCCCTCCGGGGTCAGGCTGATCGAGATGTCGAACAGCGCATGCCGACCATCGCCATGGCTCGTGCCGGCAGACAGGCCGTCGGCCCAGCCGGCCTGACGCAGGGCGGCCAGCAGGCTGCCTTCGCCTTCGTGGCCGAGCAGGTTGGCGAGGTAGTCGTCGGGCTTGTCGGCATATTCGAGGATCGGATCGTCGACGGGAAACAGGAACTCCAGCTGGCGCCGGGCTTCGTTGGTCTTGATGCGCAGCGACGCCGGCAGGTCGCCGTCTCTTGCCAGCGGCTGTTCGACGACCGGCTTTTTCAGGTCGCGATCGGGTACGGCGTCGAAGCGCTGGCGCACCTGCTGCTCCAGGGTGTCCAGGGGCTCCGGCGCAAGCACGGCCAGATGCATCACGTTGGCGCCGTAATGGCGATGATAGAAGTCGAGCAGCGCCTGGCGCAGCGGACGTTTGTCGCTGTTGAGCGTATCCAGACTGCCGACGGAGAAGTGGTTGATCGGATGATCGGGATTGAGCGCCTTGCCCAGCGCTTCGTTGATGCGGCGGGCGTCATCTTCGCGCCGCGCCTGGTACTCGGAGTTCACCGCATGGCGTTCGCGGTCGACGTACTCCGGATTGAACTGCGGAGAGACGAAGAACTGCGAGAAACGGTCCAGCGCCTCGGGAAAGGCCTCGGGATCGACGTCGAAGAAGTAGTTGGTGTCCTGGTCCGCGGTGAAGGCGTTGTGAGATCCGCCGTTGCGGTTGATGAAGCGCTGGTAGCCGTCGGGATCGGGATAGCCCTCGGTGCCCAGAAACAGCATGTGCTCGAGGAAGTGCGCCAGGCCGGGCATGTCCGACGGGTCGTTGTCGCTGCCTACCGAGACATCCATCGCCGCCGCGGCCTTGTCGGCATCGGGGTCGCTGACCAGTAGCACCTGCAGGCCGTTATCCAGCGTGATGGCACGATACTGGCGGTCGTCATTAGGGCTTTGGATCAGAGGGCTCTGGGTCAGAGGGTTTTGGGTCGGGGAGCTCTGGTTCAGGGAGCCCTGGATCGGCTGGACGGGATCCGGCGAGACAGGTTTGGCGGCGGCGATGGCTTCGCTGGGCAGCGAGCTGAATGTCAGTGCCAGACCGAGGGTCAGATAGCCGGCAGCGAACCAGGCGCGGAGCCCGGAGCGCCGGGATATCGCGCTGCCAACGGCATGAGCGCGATGCGATGAAGCTCGTGAATGGGGTTCCTGCATACGGATTCTCTCGGTGATGATGAATCGGCTCGGTAATGAATCGACTTGGTAATGAATCGACTTGGTAATGAATCGGCTCGAGGATGAACGGAGCTCGACGGTGAATGGTTCGATCGTGAACGCCGAGACGGAGCGTGGCTTGGCTTCAGGCCGTCCACACCCGCATGGGTCCGACCGGATAGCCACAGGCCCACTCCTGGTGCGCGGGATCGTTCACCTGTCTTGATACCGGAAAAGCGCCCAACAGTTCCCTGTCGGCCGGCCCGATGAGGTCACGAGCGGCTGTCGGCGAGGTTTCCACAGAGAGCCAGTCCTCGATCCGGGAGGGCGCGATGACGGCGGGCAGGCGGTCGCTCATGGGCGCGATGACCTCCGTGGTAGGCACGGTGATCAGCGCGAACGAGTCGCGCGGGGTGCCGATATCCGGAGCGTAGCGGCTCCAGATGCCGGCCAGCATCAGCGGCGAGCGGTCGGTATGCGTGACCAGAAAGGGCTGCTTGCCGCGTAGCCCGGCCTGCCAGACATAGATGCCGGTCACGGGGACCAGGCAACGGCGCTCGGTCAGCGCTTCGCGAAACATCGGTCGCTCGTCGAGGGATTCGGCGCGGGCGCAGTGAGGCGCCTGATCGAGGACCTTCAGCCAGGTGGGCGTGAGTCCCCAGAAGGCATCGCGCAGCACGATGTCGTCTGCTTCCCGGCGCAGGATCGACAGCCAGCGGCGAGGCGCCAGGTTGGGGCTGAACACGGGCGGGTCGATGCCACGAAAGGCGGGGCTCCGCGGGTGACGTGTCCAGTCGTCGACATGCAGTCGACCAGCCATGGTCTCTCCTCGTGGGCATTCTGACGGCAGGGCCACAGCCTATGCCACCGGAAGGGCAGGGCCAAGATGTTATTGATCGAAAACGGATGCGACCGGTGCAATCGATCGGCTTAAAACTCTCACGAAATCGTTACGTTAATGCCCCAGGTGCTTGCGTTTGCGCGGTATGGCGATATGCTGAGAAACGCTGTTCGATTTTAAGTCGACAACAATATTTTCCGGCCCCCGGACCATCGGCAGCGATTCGACACTATTCCGAGCGAGGAATTTCATGGCTCGACCGCGACAGCACGCTCCCGAGGCGCTCCATGCTCAGGTCATGGCGGCCTGTGATGCCTGGCTGCGAGACAATCCCGTGCATACGCTGTCGCTGCGCTCCCTGGCTCGCGATGTGGGCTGTGCACCGAGTACGCTGCTCAAGCTCTACGGCAGCTTCAGCAACCTGCTGCAGTACGTCAATATCGAGACGCTCGATCGCATGGGGGCCGCGGTCTCCTGGCTCGAGGATGCCGATCCGGAACCGCAGCTCAAGGCGCTGGCGACCGCCTACTGGCAGTTTGCCCAGCATGAACCCTACCGTTGGCAGATGCTGTTCGAATATCCGCTGGCGGACGAGGGGGAGCTGGACGAGCGCCAGAGCCATATCATCGAAGCGCTGTTCCTTCGTGTCGAGAGCGCGCTCAAGGCGCATCAGCCGGCGCTCGACGATGCCGGTGCCCGCCGCATGGCAAGAACCCTCTGGGGCAGTGTCCACGGTCTGGTCCAATTGGGGCTGAACGATCGTCTCGGCTATTGGCAGGAGCAGCCGATGGAAGTCGGCGAGCTGCTCGATCAGCTGCTGACGATGACCCTCAATGGCCTGCGTTATCAGCCGGACGCCACGTGATCTCGGGATTGCTGACCCAACGCCGTTTTGCCCCGTTCTTCTGGACTCAGGCGCTGGGGGCGTTCAACGACAACCTGTTCAAGAACGTTCTGCTGCTGCTGTTGACCTTCGTCGCCGTGCCTCGCTACGGCTGGGATACGGGGTTGCTCAACAATCTGGCAGCGGGGCTGTTCATCCTGCCTTTCTTTCTGTTCTCCGCCTGGGGCGGCACGCTCGCCGACCACCTCGACAAGCAGCGGCTGGTGCGCCGTCTCAAGCTGCTGGAGCTTGCGACGATGATCGCGGCGGCGGTGGCGGTCTGGTTCGAACTCTTTGGCCTGCTGCTGGCGCTGCTGTTCATGATGGGCACGCAGTCTGCGCTGTTCGGGCCGGTCAAGTACGCCATCCTGCCGCAACATCTCGCCGCCACCGAACTGGTCAAGGGCAATGCCTGGGTCAATCTGGGCACTTTCGTGTCGATCCTGCTGGGAACGCTGCTGGCCGGCGTGCTGGCTTCGCTGGACGGCGCCCTGGAGCGGGGGGCGATCGCGGCCAGCCTGATCGTCATCGCGCTGATCGGCGTCGTCGCCAGCCTGGGCATTCCCGAGGCGCCACCGAGCGTGGCTGGCCGTGTGCCGTGGCGTCCGTTTTCGGGCACCTGGCAGGTGATGCGGGATGGCCTGAGTGAAAAGCGCGTGCGCCCCGCGCTGATCGGTATCAGCTTCTTCTGGTTTCTCGGGGCCTGTTATCTCACCCAACTGCCCGCCTGGGTGCGTGACGTGGTCCACGGCAGCGAAGGGGCGGTCAGCTTTCTGCTGGGGGCTTTCGCGGTCGGTGTCGGGCTCGGCGCGCTGCTCTGCTCGCGGTTGTCGGCAGGCCGCCTGGAACTGGGGCTGGTGCCGCTCGGGGCGCTGGTCATCGGGGTCTCGGGCATCGAGCTGGCATCGCAATCGGGCTTGGCCGGTGAACAGCTGGCGCTGGGTGAACTGCTGGCAATGACCGAGTTCTGGCAGATGAGCACGCTGCTGGCGCTGGTGGGGCTGGGCGGCGGTCTCTATAGCGTACCGCTCTACACCCTGATGCAGCTGGCCAGTCGCGAAGAGCGAAGGGCGCGCATGATCGCCGCCAACAATATCCTCAACGCGCTGTTCATGATCCTCTCCGCCGTGTTCGGGATCCTGGTGCTCAGCGTGATGAAGCTGTCGCTCTTCGTGCTGTTCGCCTGTCTCGGCTGGGCCGCTCTGCTGGTCGGCGTCGCGCTGCTGATGCGCAACCCGAGACCGGCGCTGCGGCTGTTGATCTTCGCCCTGGTCCAGGTGCTCTATCGGCTTCGCTGTCGCGGCCGTCATCATGTGCCGGCCACTGGCCCGGCGCTGGTGGTCTGCAACCATGTCAGCTTCATGGATGCGCTGGTACTCGGCGGCGCCTGCCCTCGTCCGCTGCGCTTCATGATGGATCGGCCGATCTACGAGAATCCCTGGATCAACTGGTTCTTCCGGATTGCCGGGGCGATTCCGGTGGACTCCGACCGGCGCGATCCGGGCGGCGTGCGGCGTGCGCTGGAAGAGGTCAGCCGGGCACTGCGCAACGGCGAGGTAGTGATGATCTTCCCGGAAGGGCGGCTGACGCCGGATGGCGAGGTGCAGGCTTTCCGGCGAGGGCTGGACCTGGTGCTGGCGCGAGACCCGGTGCCGGTGGTACCGGCGGCGCTGTCGGGCCTGTGGGGATCCTGGACCTCCAACAAGGATGGCAAGGCGCTGACCAAGTGGCCGCGCCGTTTGCGGGCGCGGGTCCTGCTGGTCTTCGGCGAGCCGATACCGGCGGGCTATTCGCCGCGCCGAACCCTGGAGCGGCGCGTTCGCGGGCTCAAGCGCGCTGCCGATCAGAGCCTGGCCAGGAGGCTGGGCGGCCCGATCTAGCGCAGGAAATCACTCTCTGGCGGGGCATCGCCGCCAACGCCACGTGGGAAGTCGGCGCACCGTGAGCCCCGGTCTATTCGGGGCTATTCGGGGGGCTACTCGGTAGTGCGGCGCCGGACGTCTTGCTGCCAGCAGCGTGCCGAGGTGATCAGGTTGTCGCCGATCTCAAGGATCTCCAGGCGGCTCGTGCCGATCTGCAGGCAGACCTGCGCGTCGGGAAAGGATTCCAGCTCCTCGAGGATCAGGCCGTTCAAGGTCTTGGGGCCATCCGTCGGCAACTGCCAGCCCAGTGCCTTGTTGACTTCGCGGATGTTGGCCGTGCCTTCGATCACGTAGCTGCCGTCGGCCTGCGGGTGGATATCGCGATAGGTGCCGGCGACATCGGTGGTGAACTCGCCCACGATCTCTTCCAGAATGTCCTCAAGCGTCGCCAGCCCCTGCACGTCGCCATACTCGTCGACCACCACCCCGATCCGACGCTTCTGCTGCTGGAAATTGAGCAACTGCGTATGTAGCGGGGTCGACTCCGGAATGAAGTAGGGTTCACGGGCTTCCTGAACGATCGCGGCTTTCTGGAGATCCGGTTTGGAGAGAAACCGCGAAGCGTTGCGCAGGTGCAGGATGCCGATGATGTTGTTGATGTCGCCCTTGAAGATCGGCAGGCGGGTGTGCTGGCTCTGGCGAATCTGGGCCAGCAGCGTTTCCAGGTCGTCGTCGAGGTCGAGGCCGACGATCTCGTGACGCGGCACCATGATGTCGTTGACGGTGACGTTTTCCAGATCGAGGATCGACAGCAGCATCGCCTGGTGACGGCTGGGGATCATCGGCCCCGCCTCGTGAACTACACTGCGCAGCTCGTCACGGGTGAGGCTGTCGGCACCGGCATCGAGGTGGCGAACGCCGATGAGGCGCAGAAGCCCGTTGGAGATGACGTTGACCAGCCAGACCACGGGATAGAAAAGTCTCAGCAATGGCGCAAGGATCAGCGAGGCGGGTAGGGCGATGCGGTCGGGCTTGATGGCGGCATAGGTCTTGGGGGTCACTTCGCCGAAAATCAGCACCACGATCGTCAGTGCCAGCGTGGCGATGGCGGGCCCCGACACATCGCCGAAGAAATGGATGGCGACGATAGTGGCGATCGAGGCCGCGAGGTTGTTGACCAGATTGTTGCCGATCAGTATCACGCCCAGCAGGCGATCGGGGCGCTTGAGCAGCTCGACGACGCGCCTGGCCGAGCGGGAACCGGCATTGGCCTGGTGATTCAACCGGTAGCGGTTGATCGACATCATGCCGGTTTCGGAACTGGAGAAGAAGGCTGACAGGCAAACCAGAATGAACAGCAGGCCCAGCATGAGGCCCAAGGGTATGTCATCGCTCAAGGCGGGGAATTCCTCAGGAGTTGTCAGGTTGTTGTAGGGCGTTAGCCGAACCCTGTCAACGCCGCCGACAGCCGCACCCGGCACGGCTGTCGACTCGGGGCACGTCTCAGGCGTTGTAGTGGAAGACGTATTCCAGCACGAACTTGGTGCCGAAGAAGGCCAGTATCAGCACGCCGACACCGGTCAGCGTCCAGCGCACCGCCTTCTGGCCACGCCAGCCCAGATAGTGGTGCCCGGCCAGCAGGCCAGCGAAGATCAGCCATGCCAGCAGCGACAGGATGGTCTTGTGGGCCAGGTGCTGGGCGAACAGGTTGTCCACGAACAGGAAGCCGCTGATGATGGCGAGCGTCAGCAGCAGCATGCCGCACCAGATCAGTTCGAACAGCAGCTGTTCCATGCGGGTCAGCGGTGGCAGTACCTGAACGATACCGCCGGTCTGACGGCGTTTGAGCGCGTGGTGCTGGAAGCCCAGCAGCGCTGCCTGCACGGCGGCAATGGCCAGGAAGGAGAACGCGGCGACCGAGCTCAGGATGTGGAAGTAGAGGCCCGGCGATACCCCGGACTCGATCATCCGGCTGGGCATGCCGACGACGCCGACGACGGTGACGGCAGCCAGCGGGAAGACACAGACTCCTGCGTTGAGCACGGGCTTGAACAGGCTGGCGATCAGCAGCAGTGCCACGACCAGCCAGCCCACCAGCGCTGCGCTCTGGGTCAGGCCCAGATGCAGTCCATGGGGGCCGACGATCGCCAGCGCGACGATGAGGGTATGACATGCCAGTGCGATCAGCCCGGCGCCGCGAACCCAGTTTGGACGTTCGCCGACGCGTCGGGCGAGGCTCAGGCTTTGCCACAGCCCGGCGGCGAGATAGCAGACAATAGCGACAAGGGCGAAAGGAAGCGCCGGCATCGGTGTTTTGGCCTCGTGAGCGGTTTCTGGCGACCGCCATGACGATGAAAAGAGTACGGGATGCGGATGTGCTAGATGATAGGCAATCGCGTTTCGCGGTTACTATACCCAATCACCGCCAACTCGCCCAGCCATAGCCGCATGCAGCCGAGCTGTGTCAATCAGGCCGCATGGAGCCCAGCCCTATCCATGCGTATAATGCTGGCCACATTCCTTCTAGCGGCGCCGCGAGCTTGAGTTCGAGCATCGGTGGCGCCAGGCATCGTTGCCCGGAGCGTTTCATGTTCGAAAGTCTCTCCAATCGCCTGTCGCAGACGCTCAAGTCGATTACCGGCCAGGCGCGTCTGACCGAAGACAACATCAAGGATACCCTGCGTGAAGTGCGCCGGGCCTTGCTCGAAGCCGACGTTGCCTTGCCCGCGGTCAAGGACTTCGTCGATCGCGTGCGCGAGCGTGCCGTGGGCCAGGAGGTCTCCAGGAGCCTCTCCCCGGGGCAGCAGTTCGTCAAGATCGTCCAGCAGGAGCTGGAGGCGATCATGGGTCAGGCCAACGAGGCGCTGACGCTGCGTGGCTCGCCCGCGGTCGTGCTCATGGCCGGTCTGCAGGGCGCGGGCAAGACCACCTCCGTGGCCAAGCTGGCGAAGTTCCTGCGCGAGCGCGAGAACAAGAAGGTGCTGGTGGTTTCCGCCGACGTCTACCGCCCGGCGGCCATCGATCAGCTCGAGACCCTGGCCCGGGAGGTCGACGTCGATTTCTTCCCGTCGACCAGTGCCCAGCAGCCGGTGGCGATCGCCGAAGCGGCGATCAAGCACGCCAAGATCCAGTTCCATGACGTGGTGATCGTCGACACCGCCGGCCGCTTGGCGGTGGACGAGGCGATGATGGCGGAGATCCAGGCGCTGAACCAGGCGATTCAGCCGCAGGAGACGCTGTTTGTCGTCGACGCCATGACCGGCCAGGACGCCGCCAACACCGCCAAGGCGTTCCATGATGCGCTGCCGCTGACCGGGGTGATCCTGACCAAGGCCGATGGTGACGCGCGCGGCGGTGCGGCGCTGTCGGTACGCCATATCACCGGCAAGCCGATCAAGTTCATGGGGATGGGCGAAAAGGTCGATGCCCTCGAACCGTTCCACCCCGATCGCGTGGCGTCGCGCATCCTCGGCATGGGCGACGTGCTGTCGCTGATCGAGGAGGCGGAGCGCAACGTCGACAAGGGCAAGGCCGAGCGTCTGGCCAAGAAGGTCAAGAAGGGCCAGGGCTTCGATCTCGAGGATTTCCGCGACCAGCTCCAGCAGCTCAAGAAGATGGGCGGCATGGGCGGCCTCATGTCCAAGCTGCCGGGCATGGGGCAGATGGCGGAAATGGCCCAGAACAAGGGGGCAGAGCAGGAGTTCGGCAAGCTCGAGTCGCTGATCAACTCGATGACGCCCCAGGAGCGACGCAAGCCCGAAATCATCAACGGCTCTCGCAAGCGGCGCATTGCTGCCGGTGCCGGTCTGCAGGTGCCGGATCTCAATCGTCTGCTCAAGCAGCACAAGCAGATGCAGAAGATGATGAAGAAGGCCGGTCAGAAGGGCGGCATGCAGAAGATGATGCGCGGCATGTCCGGCATGATGGGCGGCGGGGGCCCGGGTGGTCCCGGCGGCATGGGCGGTATGGGAGGGATGGGCGGCGGCTTTCCCCGGCGCTGATTCGCCCGCGCATCGCAACAAAAGGTTCCCAAGACAGGGTGTTTTCCGTAGAATGCTGCGTCTTCGTCTCGGGCGAGTGTCCGAGAAGACTCGAATCCGTGGCGTAACGATTAACTTAACCGAAGGATTATCAACGCAATGGTAACCATTCGTCTGGCACGTGGTGGCGCCAAGAAGCGTCCCTTCTATCACCTGACCGTTAGCGATTCTCGCGTTTCCCGCGATGGCCGCTTCATCGAGCGCGTCGGCTTCTTCAACCCGGTCGCTCGCGGCCAGGAAGAACGCCTGCGTGTCGATCTGGACCGCATCACCCACTGGCAGTCCCAGGGTGCGCAGGTTTCCGATCGCGTGGCCGAGCTGGTCAAAGAAGCTCGCAAAGCTCAGGCCTGAGTTCGATCATCATGCCGCAAGCGGCTCGCGAAACGCTGTCGGGTGAACCCTTGCCGAAAGCCGAGCAGGACAAGCCCATGCAGAATGACGAGACGCAGCACGTGGTGCTGGGGCGTCTGACCAGCCCGCACGGTGTGAAGGGTTGGCTCAAGGTCTATTCGTACACCAGCCCGGCCCAGGGCATCTTCGACTATCCGGTTTGGATATTGTCGATGCAGGGGCAACGCCAGTCGCGACGTCTGCTCGACGCGCGGCCGCAGGGCAAGAGCCTGGTGGTACGACTGGAAGGTATCGACACGCGGGAGCTGGCAGAGCAATGGGCCGGCGCCGAGGTGTCGATCGAGAAAACGGCGCTACCCGAACTGGATAGCGGCGAATATTACTGGCATCAGTTGGAAGGGCTCGAGGTCGAGACTCGCGATGGCGTCAAGCTGGGGCGAATCGATCATCTCTTCGAGACGGGTGCCAACGATGTGCTGGTGGTCAAGCCCTCCGAGGGCAGTCTCGACGATCGCGAGCGATTGTTGCCGTTTCTGCCTGACGACGTGATCGTTCAGGTCGATCTGGCTGGACGACTCATGATCGTCGACTGGGACCCCGCTTTCTGAAGCGCTGTACGTCGACAGACATGACGCGGCGATTTCGGGAAGCGGCGAACGGCCGATAGTTGGCGGCGGGTAGGAGAAGCGTACCGTGTGGATTGGTGTCGTCTCCCTGTTCCCGGAGATGTTCGAGGCCATTACCCGGCATGGGGTTACCGGTCGCGCCGTCGAGCGTGGCCTGCTGGAAATGGCTTTCTGGAACCCCCGGGATTACGCCACGGACAGACATCGCACGGTCGACGATCGCCCCTATGGGGGCGGCCCCGGCATGCTGATGAAAGTCGATACCTTGCGCGGCGCATTGTCGGATGCGCGCGCCGGGGCGGAAGCCGCCGGTCATCGGCCCAGCGTGATCTACCTGTCGCCTCAGGGGCGCAGGCTGGATCAGGCCGGGGCGCGCGAGCTGGCTTCGCGCGATGGCCTGATCGTCGTGGCGGGCCGTTATGAAGGCATCGACGAGCGCGTGGTCGAAGCCGACATCGATGAGGAGTGGTCGATCGGCGACTACGTTCTCAGCGGTGGCGAGCTGCCGGCGATGGTGATGATCGATGCGCTGGCGCGCGAAGTGCCCGGTGTGCTGGGGCACAGTGCCTCGGCCAGCGAGGATTCGTTTGCCGATGGCCTGCTGGACTGCCCTCACTATACGCGGCCGGAAGTGATCGACGGCCATCGGGTGCCGGATGTCCTGCTCAGCGGCAATCACGAGTTGATCCGCCGCTGGCGACTGAAGCAATCCCTCGGGCGCACCTGGCTCAGGCGCCCGGATCTGCTGGAGAGCCGAACGTTGGATCGTGAACAGCGCAAGCTGCTCGACGAATTCATCGACGAACACGTCGCGGGAAGCGCGTCTTCCGGCGACGGCGGTGCATGAGGCGACAGACCTTCGAACAGGCCTCCGAATAGCGTGATGTTCGAATGCAATAGTTGTCGACATGCGTCATCCACGAGTCCGATTCCGCCCCGACCGCTTGTCGGACGGGCGTCGGGATCACGAAACGTCTTTCGAAGACGTTTCTTCAACGAGGAGCAAGACATGAGCAGCAAGAGTAAAGTGATCCAGGCGCTCGAAGACGAGCAGATGAGCAAGGAAGTCCCGGCGTTCGCGCCCGGTGACACCATCGTCGTCCAGGTCAAGGTCGTGGAAGGCAGCCGCGAGCGTCTCCAGGCTTTCGAAGGCGTTGTCATCGGCAAGCGTAACCGCGGTCTGAACTCCGCTTTCACCGTGCGCAAGATCTCTCACGGTGTTGGCGTCGAGCGTACTTTCCAGACCTACAGCCCGCTGGTGGCCGGTATCGAAGTCAAGCGTCGCGGTGACGTGCGTCAGGCCAAGCTCTACTACCTCCGCGAGCGCAGCGGCAAGTCTGCCCGCATCAAGGAAAAGCTGGGCTGAGTCGGCGCAAGCCGCTGACTTACACGCTCTCGGTCATCCTCGGGAGCGTGCCCGGCAGGAGCAACGGAAACCCCGCGAGTCGTTCGGCTCGCGGGGTTTCCGCGTTATGATGGAACTCTTTCTTTCCACAGCCGTTTTCGTCTCGGAGCTGCATGAACGATCACGACCGACGCGATGCCTTTCTCGATGCGCTATGGCTGGAGCGGGGCGTCAGCGAGCATACGCTGAGCGCCTACCGCCGCGATCTAACGGCGTGGATCGTCTATCTCGAGGCACAGGACGAGCGGCTGCTGGCGCCCGGCGAGACTACCCTGGCCGATTTCGTCGAGTCCTGTCGCGAGCGCTATCACACCCGTTCCATCGCACGGCAGCTCTCCTGCCTGCGACGCTTCTACCGCTGGGCGCTGGCCGAAGGGCTGATGAGTCACGACCCGCTGGCGGAGGTTCACTCGCCGCGAGTGCGGCCCGGGTTGCCCTCGACCCTCGAGGAGCACGACGTGGATCGGCTGTTGATGGCGCCGGACGTGGAGACCGCGCTGGGCCTGCGCGATCGCGCCATGCTGGAAGTGCTCTACGCCTGCGGTCTGCGCGTCTCCGAGCTGGTGGGGTTGACCGTATCGGCGGTCAATCTGCGCCAGGGCGTGGTGCTGATCCGCGGCAAGGGCGACAAGGAACGACTCGTGCCGCTGGGCGAAGAAGCCATCGCCTGGATCGAGCGTTATCTGCGCCAGGGCCGCAACGAGCTGATGAACGACATCCGCCAGCCGCCGCTGTTTCCCGGGCGCCGTGATGGCTTCATGACTCGCCAGACCTTCTGGCACCGGCTCAAGCACTATGCGCAGCTCGCGGCCATCGACAAGCCGCTGTCGCCGCATACCCTTCGCCATGCCTTTGCGACCCATTTATTGAATCATGGGGCCAATTTGCGTGTCGTACAGTTGCTGCTGGGTCACAGCGACCTGTCGACCACGCAGATCTACACCCACGTGGCCCAGGCGCGTCTGGAAGCGCTGCACGCTCAACACCACCCGAGAGGTTGAACATGAGAAGTCGTCTACTGTTGTCCACCGTCGCCTTGCTGGCTGCCGTTCTGGCACCAGCTGTATCGGCCGAGCCGCCGGCCGATCTTGCCGACAAGCTCAACGCGCACGGGGGGCAGCCTCTGCCGATCGAAGCCATCGACGACTCTCCGGTACCCGGGCTCTATGAAGTCCGCCTGCGTGGCGGCAACACGCTCTACTCGGATGCCGGAGGCCAGTATCTGATCGTCGGCGATCTTTACCAGAATGCCGAGGACGGCATGGTCAACCTGACCGAACAGGCGGCCAACCAGCGACGCAAGGCCCTGGTCGACGCCGTGCCCGAGGAGCAGCGCGTGATCTACAAGCCGGCCGGCGAGGTCAAGGCCAGGCTCACCGTGTTCACCGATCCCACCTGCCCGTACTGCCACAAGCTGCACGCCGAGATGTCCCAGCTCAACGACATGGGCATTCAGGTCGACTATCTGGCCTTCCCCCGGATGGGGCCCAATTCGGATGCGGCGCGACAGCTCGCCGAGGTGTGGTGTGCCGACAATCGCTCGGAAGCGATGAGCGCGGCATTCCGCGGTGACAGCGTGGAAGCGTCGAAAAGTTGCCAGGCTCCCATCGCGTCGCAGTATCAACTGGGCGTCGAATCGGGAATCCAGGGCACGCCCGCGATCATTTTCCCCGATGGCAAGATGGTGCCGGGATACCTGCCGGCGAAGCGGTTGGCGGCCATGCTCGGCATCGATGCCAGCGGTGATAGCTGATACCCGGCAGGATACCCGCGAGTCCGCTTGACAAGGGGGGCTGGGCTTTCTACCGTGACCGCCCTTCAGGGCGCTTTGTGCCGGGAATCCGTACAGCAAAGAATGGGAAGCCGTGACAGCGGCTTCCGCTCCGGAGGGCGATGCGGCGAGTCAATATCAGCAGGGGAGAGCGACATCTTGGATCCGGTGAGAGTGGGTATCTGCGGGCTGGGCACCGTGGGCGGTGGCACCTTCGACGTTCTGACGCGCAACGCCGACGAGATCGCTCGTCGGGCGGGTCGCCCCATCGTCATCGAGCAGGTGGGTGCGCGGCGCGACAATCCTGACTGCGACACTTCCGGGGTCAAGGTGACACGCGACATTTTCGAAGTCGCGCGCAATCCCGACATCGATGTGCTGGTCGAGCTGATCGGCGGCTACGACGTCGCTCGCGAGCTGGTCATGACCGCGATCGAACATGGCAAGCACGTCGTGACCGCCAACAAGGCGCTGATCGCCGTTCACGGCAACGAAATCTTCCAGGCAGCCCACAAGAAGGGCGTCATCGTCGCCTTCGAGGCTGCCGTGGCCGGTGGCATCCCGGTGATCAAGTCGCTGCGCGAAGGCCTCGGCGCCAATCGCATCCAGTGGCTGGCCGGCATCATCAACGGCACCGGCAACTACATCCTGACCCACATGCGCGACGAGGGCCGGGCGTTCGAGGACGTCCTCGCCGAAGCCCAGGCGCTGGGCTATGCCGAGGCCGACCCAACCTTCGACGTCGAGGGCATCGATGCCGCCCACAAGCTGACGATCCTGGCCTCCATCGCTTACGGCGTGCCGCTGCAGTTCGATCGTGCCTACACCGAGGGCATCGCCCGGATCACTGCCGAAGACGTCGAGCAGGCCGATAACCTGGGCTACACCATCAAGCATCTGGGCATTACCCGGCGGGGCGACAACGGCGTCGAGCTGCGCGTCCACCCGACCCTGATTCCGAAGGAACGGCTGCTGGCCAACGTGCATGGCGTCAAGAATGCCATTGCCGTGATGGGCGACGCCGTCGGCCCGACGCTCTACTATGGTGCCGGTGCCGGCGCCGAACCCACGGCCTCGGCAGTGGTCGCCGACCTGCTGGACGTCGCGCGCAACATTGCCACCGCGCATCGCTACCGTGTGCCCTATCTTGCTTTCAGCGGCATCAACGACGAAGCCAACGCGCTGCCGATCCTGCCGATGGAAGAGATCGTCACGGCCTACTACCTGCGCCTGCTGGCGGTGGACCGCCCTGGCGTGCTGGCGCGAGTCGCGACGATCCTGTCCGAGCAGACCATCTCGATCGAGGCGATCATCCAGAAGGAAGCCACCGAAGGCGAGCTGGTGCCGATCATCCTGCTGACGCATCGCACCCGCGAGCAGCACATGAACGATGCGATTCGCCAACTGGAATCGCTGGCCGATATCGCCGGGCCGGTCACGCGGATTCGTGTCGAGTCGCTGGACGAGCAGTAATAACTTCAGTTCCGAGCTGTAAGCCGCGAGCCCGAGCGGGTTGTGCTCGAAGCCCGCAGCTCGAAGCTCGTCACTCACGGAGTGAAATATGCGTTACATCAGTACGCGCGGCCAGGCGCCGGCGCTGAATTTCGAGGAAGTGGTACTGACCGGCATGGCCGTCGATGGTGGCCTCTACGTGCCGGAGACGGTGCCGCAGCTGTCGCAGGAGGAACTCGCCTCGATGGCGGGGCTCTCCTACGCCGATATCGCTTTCCGGGTGATGAAGCCGTTCGTCGGCGGCGAGATCGACGATGAAACCTTCCGTGGGCTGGTGCGCGATGCCTACGCGACCTTCAGCCACGACGCCGTCGTCCCGCTCAACCAGCTCGATGCCAACCACTTCCTGCTCGAGCTGTTCCACGGCCCGACGCTGGCATTCAAGGATGTCGCGCTGCAGCTGCTGGGGCGCATTCTCGATCATTTCCTGGCCAAGCGCGGCGAGCGGGCGGTGATCATGGGCGCCACCTCCGGTGACACCGGCTCGGCGGCGATCGAAGGCTGCCGCCACTGCGATCATCTGGATATCTTCATCCTCCATCCGCACAACCGGGTCTCCGAGGTGCAGCGGCGCCAGATGACCACGGTGCTGGCGGACAACGTTTTCAACATCGCCATCGAGGGCAACTTCGACGATGCCCAGGCGATGGTCAAGGCGAGCTTCGCCGACCAGGCGTTCCTCGATGGCGCACGGCTGGTGGCGGTCAACTCGATCAACTGGGCGCGCATCATGGCCCAGATCGTCTACTACGTCGCTGCCGGCGTGGCGCTGGGCGCGCCGCATCGCGAAGTCAGCTTCTGCGTGCCGTCGGCCAACTTCGGCAACCTCTTCGCAGGCTACATGGCCTACAAGATGGGCCTGCCGGTCAAGCAGTTCATCATCGCCACCAACGCCAACGACATCCTGCACCGCACATTGGCCGACAACGACTTCTCCAAGCGCGACCTGGCGGCAACGCTGGCCCCGTCGATGGATATCGTGGTGTCGTCGAATTTCGAGCGGTTGCTGTTCGACGCCTACGACCGCGACGGCGATGCGGTGCGCGAGCTGCTCGAGCGCTTCCAGCAGGAGCCGGCCGTGCTGGCCGAGGCGCCGCTTGCCAGGCTGCGCGAGAAGTTCTCCAGCTTCAGCGTCGACGACGACGCCATTCTCGAGACCATTCGCGACGCGCATCATCGCACCAAGGAGCTGCTCGACCCACATACCGCCACCGGTTACCGGGCGGCGGAGCAGGCACGCGCCGATGCGGTGACGCCGATGATCACGCTGGCGACGGCGCATCCGGCCAAGTTTGCCGAAGCCGTGGTCCGGGCCGGCTTCTCCGGCGTGCCGCTGCCGCCTCATATGGATGACCTGCTCGAGCGCGAAGAGCGTTACAGTGTGCTGCCCGCCGAGTTGAAAGCGGTACAGGCATTCGTCGCCGACAACCGTCGCTGAGCGTGACCAATGCTTGACGCCGCTGCCAAGCCAGATTACGCCCGCTGCCGCATCCAGCCGCGTCTGCGCGACGAGGATGTCTATCGGCGCGGGCTGGCCGCCGGGCTGAGCGAGCTGCAGGCACGGATTCTCGCCGGACGTCTGCCAGGGCACGACGGCCCGCTGGAGGCGCTGACCGCACCGGCGCTGCGCTATCTCAGCCATCCCGAGCAGCTGTGCGATGCCCGCCGTGGCGCCGAGCGCATCGCGCGAGCGGTGAGCGAGGGCGAGCATATCGGCATCCTGACCGACTACGATGTCGACGGCATCACCTCGCATGTGGTGATGCTGCGCTCGATGACCGAGCTGTTCGGCGTGCCGTCCGCGAAGCTGCACAGCCTGATCGGCCACCGCATCAACGACGGTTACGGCATCAGCCTACCGCTGGTCGAGCGCACGCTGGCGCTGAAGCCGCGCCCCAGCCTGGTGATCACTGCCGACTGCGGCTCCTCCGACGAACCGCGGATCGCGCGCCTGCGCGAAGCGGGGATCGACGTCGTCGTCACCGATCACCACGCGCTGCCGATCGAAGGGCCGCCGGCTTCCGCCTACGCCACGATCAATCCCACGCGCTCGGACTGCGGGTATCCGGACAAGACCATCGCCGGCTGCATGGTGGCGTGGCTGATGATGTCGCTGACCCGCTCGGTCCTGATCGAGCAGGGCGTGCTGTCGTCGTCCACGCCCAAGCTTTCGCCCTGGCTCTCCTACGTGGCCCTGGGGACGGTGGCGGACTGCGTGTCGCTGGGGGCGAGTGCCGCCAATCGCGCGGTCGTGACCTACGGCCTGCGGCTGATCAATCGGATGGAGGCTGCCTGCTGGCGGGTCATGGCGGAACGCCTGGGTGCCGACAGCGTGCCGTTCAATGCCGAGACGCTGGCCTTCCAGATGGGGCCGCGAATCAATGCCCGCTCGCGGCTGGACGACCCCTACGCCGCGCTGCACTACATGCTGGCCGCCGAGGATGGCGTCGCCCGCCAGCATCTCCAGGTGCTGGATGATGACAACCAGGCCCGCAAGGCGCTCGAGGCCGACATGGTCGAAAGCGCCCGCGCGCTGGCCAAGCCGCAGCTGGCGGACAACCTGCCGGCGCTGGTGATTCATCTGCCGGAGGGGCACGCTGGCGTGCAGGGCATCGTCGCTTCCCGGCTGGTCCAGTCCTACGGGCGTCCGGCGCTGGTGCTGACGCCCGCTACCGCGCCGGACATGCTGACCGGCTCCGGGCGCTCCATCGAGGCTCTGCATCTGCGCGACGCGCTGCAGCGGGCCCACGAGCTGTCGCCGTCGAGCCTGCCGCGTTTCGGGGGGCATCGCGGCGCTGCCGGCGTCGGTGTACCGCTCGCCGAGCTGGAGTCGTTTCGCCACGCTTTCCTGCAGGCCGTGCGAGAACAGCTCGGCGAGCGGGAGCTGTTCCCGATCGTATGGACCGATGGCAGTCTGAGTGCATCGCAATTGACCCTGGCGACGCTGGACGAGCTCGACGCGCTGGCGCCCTATGGCCGCGAATTCGACGCGCCGCTGTTCGAAGCCGAATTCTTTGTCGAGCAACTGCGCCCGGTCGGTGCCGAGGGCAATCATCTGATGCTCGAGCTTTCCTGCGACGCGGTGGTCAGCCGGGCGATCTGGTTCCGCGCGCTCAATCCGGGCGAGGCCGCGCCGATCTCGCTGGGCGACCAAGTGCGCTGCGCCTTCAAGCTTTCCCGCAATCGCTGGAAAGGGCGCGAGTCCCTGCAACTGATGGTCGAACACGCCGAGCGCCTGACGGCCTGACGTTTTCCGCCTCATTTCCCCATCCTTTCGCGTACTTCATTGGCTGCCGCCACGAGGCCTGTCGTCCCGAGTCGTCGGGATCGGGCGGGTTCGGGGTCGCCTCGAGCGGACGTCTTGACGATATAATCGCCGGGTCGCCGGCCGGCCCCGTTTTCGGGGCTTGTCCGGACAGGCGCCACAAGCGCCGACTCATGGATCCACTGCCTACCCGACAGTGACAAGACAACAAGGATTGCTCGATGGAAACGACGTACCGTCACCGTTCCTATGAAGACGTGCTGGCCATTCTGCTGGGATCGTCATGCGCGGCGCTGGGGTTGGCGCTCTATCACCATGCCGAGATTCTGATCGGCAGCACGGCGGGCCTGGCGCTGCTGGTGACCTACGTGACCGGCTGGAGTTTCGGGCTCGTCTTCTTCGTCATCAACCTGCCGTTCTACTGGCTGGCCTGGCGGCGGATCGGTCATCAGTTCACCTTCAAGACCTTCGGTGCGGTAGCGCTTTTGTCGTGGATCTCCTGGATGCTGCCGAGCTGGCTGGAGATCGGCGAGGTCGATCCGCTGTTCGCGGCGCTGGCGGGGGGCAGTCTGATCGGCCTGGGCGTGCTGTTTCTGTTACGCCACCGTGGCAGTCTCGGCGGGTTCAACATTCTCGCGGTCTATCTGCAGGACCGTTACGGTTGGCCGGCGGGCAAGGTGCAGATAGCGCTGGATAGCCTGATCATGCTGCTCGCGTTCTTCGTGCTGCCGGTGACCAATGTGCTCTATTCGATCGTCGGCACCGTAGTGCTGGGGGCGATTCTCACCATCAATCACCGCCCGGGGCTCTACGCCGGCATCAGCCAGAGTTGAAGGGCTGGGGCTGGGCCGGCACAGCTCAATAGTTGGGCCACAGCCCCGGCGTGACCAGTTCGAGCAGGTGGCCGTCCGGGTCACGAAAATAGAGACTCACGCTCCCTTTCGGCCAGCGGGTCCGGCCTTCGATCTCGATGCCCTGATCGGCGAGATGCGCTTCCCAGTCGTCGAGACTTTCGGCCGGAATCGCCAGCGCCAGGTGCTGGCGGCCGTCGCCATCGTGTGGCGGGATGGTCCCCATGCCATTCGGCAGGCGGACCGTCTCGCCGGTCTGGCCCCGCTGGAACACCAGCAGCATGGTGTTGCCGGTGGGATAGGCGGTGAAGCGCTCGTCCTCGAGATGGGGCTCGAGCCCGAGCACGCGCGTGAAGAAGTCCCGGGCCTGCTTCATGTCGGCCGTGTAGAGAACGCTTTCGATGACCCCGCCCAGCGGCGGGGCAGGTTGTGGTGAAGTCATCGCTTTCTCCTTGCTGGCTTCGTCCCTTTGCTGGCTTCGCTCTGGGGTGGCTGCCATCAGCCGCTCAACCAGAACCACCAGACGATGAACAGAATCACGGCGATGCCCAAGGTGTTGAGCAGAAGTATCATGCCGTCGCTTCCTTTGCGCTTGCGTTGGTCTGGATTGTCGAACCTTGGCCGCTATCGGGCCGGAACAGCCGTAGCCGGTTGGCATTGCTGACCACCGTGACCGAGGAGAGCGACATCGCCAGGGCCGCGATCATCGGCGACAGCAGCATGCCGGTGAACGGGTAGAGTATACCGGCGGCAATCGGGATGCCCAACGCGTTGTAGCCGAAGGCGCCCCACAGGTTCTGCTTGATGTTGGAGAGCGTGGCACGGCTGATGGCGATGGCGTCGCCGACGCCGTGCAGCGAGTTTCGCATCAGCGTCATGCCGGCGCTTTCGATGGCGATATCGGTGCCCTGGCCGATGGCGAAGCCGACCTCGGCCTGTGCCAGCGCCGGTGCATCGTTGATGCCGTCACCGACCATGCCGACACGTTCATCGCGTTGCTGCAGCTCGGCAATGGCCTGTTGCTTGTCGCCGGGCATCAGTTCGGCGCGAACCTCGTCGATGCCCGCTTCCCGGGCGATGGCTTCGGCGGTGGCGCGATTGTCGCCGCTCAGCATTACCACGGTCAGACCCTCGGCCTTCAGCCGCGAGATCGCCGCGCGGCTGTCCGCCCTCAGCGCGTCACGAATACCGAACAGGGCTGCGAGTTCGCCGCCGATGGCGAGGTAGATCACGCTGGTCGCCTGTGCCTGCCACTGCTCGGCATCGGAGGCGGCAGTGGTCACATCGATGCCGTGCTCCTTCATCAGTGCGGCGTTGCCCAAAAGCACTTGGCTGCCGTCATCCAGAGCCGCGCTGACGCCCCGGCCGGTCAGGCCCTGGAAATCACGGATCGTCACATCGTCCGCCGTATCCCCGACGTGTTTCAGCAAGGCGTCGGCCAGCGGATGCTCCGAGCCGCGCTCCAGGGCGGCCACTACGGCATCGACGCGCGCTTGCTCCAGCCAGTAGCGGCTGTCGGTGACCCGCGGCTTGCCCTCGGTCAGGGTGCCGGTCTTGTCGACCACCAACGTGGTCAACCGACTGGCGGTCTGTAGCGCTTCGCCGTCGCGAATCAGGATGCCGTACTCGGCGGCCTTGCCGATGCCGATCATGGTCGAGATCGGTGTCGCGAGGCCCAGGGCGCAGGGGCAGGCGATGATCAGTACGGTGGTCGCCGCCACCAGCATGTGTACGAGCTGCGGCGCGGGACCAAAGTTGAACCAGAGCAGCGCGGTGACGACGGCGACGATCATCACGCTGGGCACGAAGATCGCCGAGACCTTGTCCGCCAGTGCGCCGATCGGCGGCCGCGACTCCTGGGCGCGGGAGACCTGGTCGACGATGCGTCCCAGCCGGGTGTCGTCGCCGACATGGCTCGTGCGATAGACGAGGGTTCCCTTGCCGTTGACGGTGCCGGCGCTGACCCGATCTCCGGCCGCCTTGCGTACCGGTTCCGGCTCCCCGGTGAGCATCGACTCGTCGATGAAGCTCTCTCCCTCCTCGACATCGCCATCGACCGGCAGGCGTTCGCCCGGGCGCACCCGGATTCGATCGTTCACCCGAACCTGCTCGATCTCGATATCGCGCTCTTGTCCGTCGCGAATCACCCGAGCCGTCTTGCTTTGCAGGTCGAGCAGACGGGACAGCGCCTGGCTGGTACGTCCCCGAGCCTTGAGCTCCAGCGTCTGGCCGATGCCGATCAGACCGATGATCATCAACGACGCTTCGAAATAGAGATGTCGGGATCCCTCGGGAATCGCCGTCGGGAACAGCACCACGGCCATCGAATAGAGCCAGGCGGCGGCACTGCCCAGGGCGATCAGGGTATCCATGTTGGCCTGATGATGACGGAACGCTTTCCAGGCGCCGTCGAAGAAGCGACGACCCGCGGTCGCCAGCACGCCCAGCGTGGCCAGCCCCAGGAGCAGCCAGATCCAGCGCTCGCCGCCCTCGAGCTGCGGCATATGGAAGAACATCGCCAGCATCATCGGTACGCCCAGCGCCAGGCTGACCGCCGATTCGATCGCATGGCGACGGGCCTGCCGAGAGGCATTCTGCTGACGCTTGGCGGATGCCTCGCGTAGATCCTCGATCGGCGAGGCGCCATAGCCGACGTTCTCGACCGCCGCGATCAGATCGGCGATGCTGGCCTGGCCGCTGACCTGGGCCGTCTCGCTGGCGAAGTTGACCTGGGCATGCTGGACGCCGGGGGTTTTCGAGAGCGCTTTCTGCACCGCGTTGACGCAACCGGCGCAGGTCATGCCACTGATCGATAGTCGCTGTAGCTGGCCGGCCTCCATCGTCTCGTCCGCCTGGCTATCGGATGGGGCGGCGTCGTCGGATGGCCGGGGATCGTCGGTCCGGTCGGGCTCGCTCTCACGCGCCTCGGTCTCGGCAGCTGCCTCGTCTGCGGGCGGATAGCCGGCCGCGGTCAACAGCTGAGCGACCCGATCCCGTGATAGCGTGCTGTCGACTTGAAGTCGGTGATCGGCGGGTTCGCCGCTGGCTTCGGCCTTGGCGTCCTCGGCCTGAACGGCCTCGCGCATGCGCTTGACGCAGCCCTGGCAGCTCATCGCCGGGATGGTGAAAACGTGTGACCCGTGCTCGGTGGCCGGGGGATAGCCGGCCTCGGTCAGCAACTGGGCTATCCGATCCCGTGGCAGCATGCTGTCGACTTGAAGTCGGTGATCGGCCGGTTCGCCGCTGACTTCGGCCTTGGCGTCCTCGGCCTGAATGGCCTCGCGCATGCGCTTGATGCAGCCCTGGCAATGCATGGCATCGACGCGGTATTGGTAGCGGTTCATGCGTTCCTCCTTGCCGGAGCGCAGCACTCATCGTGGGTATCGGGCGTCTGCTCGATCAATCGGCAGATGCTGTGGCCATCGGGCGTGCCATCCGGCAGCCGTGACCAGTCGCTCATCGCTCGCTCCATGCGATCCGCCAGCGCCTGGAGCTCGCGGATCCGGGCATGGATCTGCGGCAGGCGAGCGGCCAGCAGGTCGCGCACCAGCGGGCAGGGCGAGTCGCCTTGATCGGCCTGCTCGAGAATGTCGGCGATCTCCTTGAGGCTGAAGCCCAGCGTTCTCGCTCGCTGGATGAAACGTAGCCGGTCGAGATCCTGCTGATCGAACAGCTGATAGCCGTTGTCGGGGTCACGGCGCGGCTTCAACAGCGCCTGGCGCGTGTAGTGGCGCACCGTCTCGGCCGTGACGCCGGCAGTTCGGGCCAGTTCGGTTACCTTCATCGGATGTCCTCGCTGATCCATGGATAACATCAGTCTAAAACCTAGGTGTAGCCCAAGGGTCAAGCGCTGCCATCACGTAGCCCGATGCTGTAAATCGGCGCTTTAGCGGTTGGTCTTACGACTAAAGAAATTTCCAAAAAGCGATTAAAACGACCGTTTGCGCATTGACGCTAAATCGCCATTCCGTCAAAACGGATATCGAAAAGTCCAGTCTTCTTACCTTGGGGAATGGCTCAGATAACAATGGAATTACCGACCGCATTAACAGGCGGGCAAGACGCCGCGGCGGCTTCCTGAGTCCAGAGGGAATCAATCATGATGATTCGTTATCACCGTCTGTCATTGGCCATCGCTTTGGCGGGCATGGCAGCATCGGGGCAGGTCTTTGCCGCCTCCTTCCAGCTTCAGGAACAGAGCGTCAGCGGCCAGGGCACGTCCTGGGCGGGGCGTGCCTCCAACGTGCAGGATGCTTCCATCGTCTATGGCAATCCGGCGGGAATGTCCTTTCTCGATCGTGCCCAGATCACGGCTGGTGCTGACCTTATCGATGCCAGCGCCGATATCGATGAAACCAGCGGAACTCAGCCGGCGGTCACCGGCGTCGGCGCTGGCGGGCCGGTCATCGGCGCCGTTCCCTCCCAAGGCAGTAACGATGGCGACATGATTCCCCACAAGGCGATCCCGTTCGGTTACTACGTGCAGCCGATCAACGACCGCTGGACCTTTGGCCTCGGCGCCTACGTGCCATTCGGTCTGGTTACCGACTACGATGACGATTTCCAGGGCCGCTACTTCGGCAATTACAGTGAAGTCGAGGTATTCACCGTCCAGCCGACGCTCTCCTATCGCTTCAGTGACCAATTCGCGATCGGGGTCGGTGTGACCTGGAACCACATCAACGGTGAGCTTGAAAGCAAGACGCCCAATCCCTTGCCGGCTACGATGGGCGGCACCGGTGACGGCACCGTCAATGTCGAAGGCGACGACGATGCTTGGGGTTATAATATCGGCATGATCTACAAGCCGGTGGAATCGACGACGCTTGGCTTGACCTATCACTCCAAGGTCGACTTTGATCTTGATGGGGACGTCGATTACGAGAACGTCTTCAATGCTGCCAACCCCTTGTCTCCGACTACCACCACTAGCGATGCGGGGCTGGCGATCACGTTGCCGGAAACGATCGACTTCTCCGTGACGCACCAACTCGACGATCGCTGGACATTGATGGCTGGCGCGAGCTACATCCGCTGGAGCCGCTTCGATGAAATCAGCGTGAATGTCGGATCGGACGCGCCAACCGGCGATATCGTCGAGGAACAGAAGTATGACGATGTCTGGCAATATCGGGCCGGCTTGTCTTATCGCGTCAACCCCCAGTGGATCCTGCGTACCGGCATCGGCTATGACGAATCGCCAATCAACGATGAGCATCGTAGCCCACGCGTACCTTCGGCCGATCGAACGCTGGTCTCGATCGGTGCCGGCTGGACACCGATCGATGATTTGACCATTGATGCGGCCTACAGCTACATCTGGGAGGATAGGGCGGACGTCGATCTTCAGGATGCCAACGGTACCTCTTACCACGCCGAGTACGACAACAGCTTGAACCTGTTTGGGCTGCAGGCGACCTATCGCTTCTGATTTCACGACCATAGCGTTAACACGACCCCGGCTCAGGCCGGGGTTTTGCTTTTTGAGAGTCGAGTCAGGCGCCCGCGGCCGGCTCTCTTCATGCATTCTGTTTTGCAAAAATACGGCTACTTTCGCAAAAAAGCCGCTACCAATGGCAGCGGCAATCGATCGTCAGGAACAATATCCCGGTGACGTAGCTTCCGAACGTTTGCACGGCGTTCTGGAAACGGTGGCTCCGGTCGGGACCGGAGTCACCTGGCGACAAAGGTTAGAAGTTATAGCGCACCAGCAGGTCAGTCTCGTCGTTGGCGTAGTCGCTGTCGTCGGCATTTCTCGAGTCGTCGAACTTCTGTTCGACCGCGAGAATCAGGTTGTCGTCGAACAGAAGCCATGCCGCGCCAGCGAGATAGAAGGCGTTGCGGGCATCCGAATCGCGGTCTTCCAGACGGTTCAGGCCCGTATAGAGCTGTACCGTGCCGGGTACCTGATTCTTGACGTTGTAGAGCGCAACGCCTTCGTAGCCGCGTGCCTCGTCGACGATACCGTCGGCGTTCTCGACACCGCTGAAGTTACCGTCGCGAATCAGGTTGTGGTATTCGCCCGCGGTCAGCGCGAAATACCAGTTTCCGGGAGTCCAGCGCGCGCCTAACAGTCCCGCGTCGACATTCTCCGATTGCTTGCCTCCGCCCGCGCGTTTGCCATCGATGTCACTATGGGTATAGGTGAAGCCGAAGGACCATTCATCGGTGGGCTGGTAGACTGCGGCCCCCTGGGCCGTATAGTTGCGTTCGAAACCTGTCAGATTGCCGCTGTAACCTGACGAAGCGGGAACGTCGTCGCGTGAAGTCTGATAGAGCAAGCCGAGCGTCCAGTCGCCCCAGCTGTTCTTGTAGGAGATGGCATTGTCGGGCCGGCCGTTACCTTCGATGCCGCCATCACCATTGACGCCGTTGAAACTGCCCTGAGCGGTGGCGCCGTTATACCAGAACCAGTCGGTCCATACGCCTACCATGTCGTACCACAGTGAATACTGCTTGCCGATCAGAATGGTGCCGTAATCATCATGGCTGACACCGGCATAGAGCAGGCGCTTGTAATGCTCGTCGCTTCCGTTTTCAAAAAAGGGCGTGAAGCCCCATTCAGCGCGCGCAATAGAGGACCAGCCGCCCTTGAAGTTGTGTTCGTGAATCAGGCGAACGCGAGAACCCGCGTTGGTCGGATCGTGATCGTCATGGACGTCGTCGACGAAGCTGCTCCCCGCCGCGATGCGCCCGCTGAAGGTCAGCTTGTCCTGAGTCGTTTCGTATAGCGTCACGGCCAGAACGGATTGGCTGGCCAAAAGGGTCCCGGTAGCGACGAGGGTCGCCACAAACGTTTTATTCATCATGATGACTCTTGCTAACTGTTTTTATAAAGAGTGTTCACTCGTTTAAAGAGTGCGATCACTGGTTCGATGATATTGATCGCTTGTGCGATCAGTTGTTATCGACGGCCTGGCTGTTCAGAAACTCTCCCAGCGAGAGTTGGCGATCGCTGTCGATATCAGCAGTGCCGAACGCCCCCATCAGATCGGAATCCGAGCGCGCTTCGCTGACATCGATGACGCCGTCGCCGTCGCTGTCCAGGGAGTGGAATCTATCGACCAGCTCGGGTGGTGCGCTCATCTCCAGCTTGCCACGCTCGAAACTGCCGGCACCGTCACCTGCCGGGGTGTAGTTCTGGCAACCTGCCAATGCCACTAGTGCAGTGAAGGAAAAGAGTCCCGTTGTTATGGACTTTGTACTCAAGAACATCTTTGGCTCCCTTTCAGGAGTGGGGTTTGGGGTGTAATCCCCGCTTTTTGGCCGCAGATGTCCCAGGCGGGTGTCCTTGGGGCATCCGCGGCCAAATTCTGTTGTTATTGGAAGAGAAAGGCGTTAGGCGGCTTCGCTCTCCAGAAATGCCGCTTTCAGCAGCGCCTGGGTATAGGGTTCTCGTGGATTGGAGAAAATCGCTTCCACCGAGCCGTGTTCGATGACGCGGCCTTCCTTCATCACCATCACATCGTCGGAGAGCGCGCGCACCACCGAGAGATCGTGGCTGATGAAGAGATAGGTCAGGCCGTGCTTCTTCTGGAGGTCGCGCAGCAGGTCGATGACGCGAACCTGGACCGAGCGGTCGAGCGCCGAGGTTGGCTCGTCGAGCAGCAGCAGTTCCGGCTTGAGGATCAGCGCACGGGCGATGGCGATACGCTGGCGCTGGCCGCCGGAAAACTCGTGGGGGTAGCGGTTGCGCATGGCGGGGTCGAGGGCGACCTCTTCCAGCGCGGCGATGACTTCCGCCTCGCGCTGGCGGCGGTTCATTTCCGGATGATGCACCTTGAGGCCTTCGCTGATGATGTCGCCCACCGTCATGCGCGGGGAGAGCGAACCGAAAGGATCCTGGAACACGACCTGTAGACGCGAGCGCAGCGGACGCATGCCGGACTTGTCGAGCCCGGAGATGTCGGCCTCCTCGAAGCGGATGTCGCCTTCGGACTTCAGCAGTCGCAGCAGGGCGCGGCCGAGGGTCGACTTGCCGGAACCGGACTCGCCGACGATGCCCAGCGTCTCGCCGCGGCGAATCGACAGGTCGATGCCACGCACGGCCTCGAAGTACTCGCTCTTGCCGAACAGGCGCTTCTTGAGGGGGAAGCGCACCTTGATATCGCGCCCGCTCATCAGCACCGGTGCGTCTGCCGGGGCGGGCTCCTTGCGCCCGCGCGGAATGGCGTCCAGCAGCATGCGGGTGTAGTCGTGGCGGGGGTTGTCGAACACCTCGAGCGTGCGGCCGCTCTCGACCACTTCGCCATAGCGCATCACCGCGACGTGATCGGCAAAATGGCGAACGATGCTCAGGTCATGGGTGATGAACAGGATCGCCATGCCGTACTCGGCCTGCAGCGACTTGAGCAGCTCGAGGATCTGCGCCTGGACCGTGACATCGAGCGCCGTGGTCGGTTCGTCGGCGATCAGCAGCTTGGGTTCGCAGGCCAGCGCCATCGCAATCATCACGCGCTGACGCTGACCGCCGGAAAGTTCGTACGGATAGCTGTCGATGCGCCGCTCCGGCTCGGGGATGCCGACCTGGTTCAGCAGCTCCAGCACCCGCTGGCGATTGGCGTTGCCCGTCAGTTGCTTGTGCTTGACCAGCACCTCGCCGATCTGGCGACCGATACGGTGCAGCGGATTGAGCGAGGTCATCGGCTCCTGGAAGATCATCGAGATGTCATTGCCGCGGACACGGCGCATGCGCTTGGGCGTCACTTCGAGCAGGTCCTCGCCGTTGAAGCGGATGGCACCGGTGGTCTCGGCGAGCTCGGGCAGCAGGCGCATGGCGGCGGTGGAGGTCACCGACTTGCCGGAGCCGGATTCGCCGACCAGGGCCAGCGTCTCGCCCTCGGCAATGGTGAAGCTCACGTCCTTGACCGCGGTCACCGGGCCGGTGGGCAACCGGAACGTCACGCTGAGCTTGTCGATTTCGAGCAAAGAACTCATGAAACGGCTCCTTAGCGTGTGCGCGGGTCGAGGGCGTCTCTCAGCCCATCGCCCAGGAAGTTGAGACAGAACAGCGTCGCCGCGAGGAAGAACGACGGCACCAGCAGCATCCACGGCGCGCTTTCCATCATGTCCACGCCCTCTGAAATCAGCACGCCCCAGCTGGTCAGCGGCTCCTGCACGCCGAGTCCCAGAAACGACAGGAAGCTCTCGAGCAGGATCACCTTGGGTACGGTCAGGGTGACGTAGATGATCACCGGTCCGATGGCGTTGGGTATCAGGTGGCGGGTGACGATCTTGGTGTCGCGCACGCCGAGCGCATGGGCCGCCTCGATGAACTCGCGGCGTTTCAGCGCCAGGGTCTGGCCGCGCACGATACGTGCCATATCGAGCCACTCCACCGCGCCGATGGCGGCGTAGATCAGGAAGATGTTGCGGCCGAACACCACCATCAGCAGGATCACCAGGAACATGAACGGCAGCGAATACATGATGTCGACGAAGCGCATCATGTAGTTGTCGACGCGACCGCCCAGATACCCCGAGATGGCGCCGTAGAGAACGCCGATCACCAGGCTGACGAAAGAAGCGACCAGCGCCACCGACAGTGACACGCGCCCGCCATAAAGCACGCGGGTGAGCAGGTCGCGGCCGTTGGCATCGGTGCCGAGATAGTGCGCGCCTTCCAGCGTCGGACCGGTGCCGAAGGCGTTCCAGTCGACTTCGGCAAGCCCCCACGGCAGCAGCCACGGGCCGACGATGCAGACCACGATGATCGCGATCAGCAGGCCCAGGCTGGCCATGGCAGCGCGGTTCTGACTGAGACGACGCCAGGCGTCGCGAGCCAGGCTTTCACCCACCGGTGCCGCGCCAGCTTTGGGGTCTGGGGATCGGGGCGGATTGGGGCCGCCGGCGGGTAGCGGGGCGCCATCCGGCTGTTCGCCGCTATAGGGCTTGGATTCGGATGTCATCAGCGGCCTCCCTGTTCTTGGTCATGATCGTCATTGTCATGCTCGGATCATCGTCACGGTCGAGTCGTTGTAGTGAATCAGTCGTCATAGCGGATCTGGGGATCGAGTGCCGAATAGAGCAGGTCGACGATCAGGTTCATCAGCACGATCAAAACGCCGTAGAAGACCACGGTACCCATCACCAGGGTGTAGTCGCGGTTGAGCGCGCCCTGCACGAAGTAGCGGCCGATGCCGGGAATGCCGAAGATCTGCTCGATGACCACGGAACCGGTGATGATCCCGGCGATGGCCGGGCCGAGGTAGGACATCACCGGCAGCAGGGCGGGGCGAATGGCATGGCGCCAGATCACCTCGCCCTCGTTGAGCCCCTTGGCGCGGGCGGTGCGGATGAAGTGGCTACCCAGGACCTCGATCATGCTGGCGCGCATCATCCGCGCGATATAGGCGATCTGCTGGATCGACAGTGCCACGACCGGGAGCACCAGATTGGGCAGGGCGCCGCCGTTCCAGCCGCCCGCCGGCAGCCACCCCAGCAGCACCCCGAACACCAGCGCGAAGATCGGCGCGATCACGAAGTTGGGAACCGCGATACCGGTCAGCGCCGTGCCCATGACCAGATAGTCGATCGTCGAGTTGCGCTTCAGCGCCGCCGCGATGCCCAGCGGCAGTCCGACGATCAGCGCCAGCAGTATCGCCAGCCCCCCGATTTCCAGACTTACCGGGAAGCCCTGAATGATCAGCTCGGTGACCGAAAAGTCCTTGTACTTGAACGACGGCCCGAAATCGCCCTGGAGCAGATTGCCCATGTAGCGCAGGTACTGCATCGGCAACGGCTCGTCGAGATGATAGGCCGCCATCAGATTGGCCTCGATCTCCGGCGGCAGCTGGCGTTCGCCGTCGAACGGGCCGCCCGGCGCCACCCGCATCAGGAAGAACGAAATCGTGATCACGATCAGCAGGGTGGGGATAGCCTGCAGCAGGCGCTTGAGGGTGTAGATCAGCATGTGTTGCGGCCTCTTCTCGGCTTGGCTGCGGTCATGAATAACTCTCTAGTCGGCATCGTCATTCGGCATCTTTGAAGTACATCCAGCGGCTCAGATGATCGTCCATCGGGCTCTCCTCCCAGCCGGAAAGCGACGGCGAGACCAGTGCCGGCCGAATGTAAAAATAGAGCGGCAACATGGCGTAGTCGTCCAGCAGAATGCCTTCCGCGTCGGCCATGAGCTGCGCGCGCTTGTCCAGATCCAGCTCGTTCGAGGCGCGCTCCATCATGGCGTCGTAGTCGGCGTTGCTATAGCCGGAGTGATTGTTGGGTACGCCGGTGCGGAACAGATCCAGGAAGTTGCTGGCGTCGTTGTAGTCGGCGTTCCACGGCGCCATGCCGATCTGGAAGTCGCCCTGGCGCAATTTCGAGTAATAGACGGCGGCGTCGCTGTTGGTGAGCGTGACCTCGACCCCGAGCGGTTTCCACATCGCGGCCATGGCAACCGGGATGCGCTTGGTGTCCTGGTTGGTGATGTAGTCGATCGTCAGATGCAGGGGGTGATCTGGGCTGTAGCCGGCGTCCTGCATGAGCGCTTTCGCTTCGGCAAGCCGCTCATCCGTCGGTTCCTGGGCAAAGTCGAACTCGGGGCCGTCATAATTGCTGATTGCGGTGGGCACCAGGCTGTAGGCGAGGGGCTGATTGAGTCGGGTAATTTTCGTCGTGATGATGTCACGCCGAACGGCAAGGTTGAGCGCCTCGCGGATACGGAGATCATCAAGAACGCTGTCCGGCCGCTGATTGAAAGCGAAATAGAACGTCGCCAGCGTCGGTGTTTCATGCAGCGCGTCGGGCAGGTTCTCGCGTGCCCACTCGATGCGATCGGTCGGCACACTGCTGGTCATGTCGACTTCGCCGGCGCGAAAGCGATTGAGGGCGGCTCGACCGTCGTCGATGGGCAGAAACCGGACCTCGTCGAGCGCGACATTGGCGGCGTCGTGGAAGTCGGGGTTCTTCACCGCTGCGATGTGGTCGTGGGAGATCCATTCGGTCAGCTCGAAGGCGCCGTTTGAAATCATGTGACCGGGCTTGGTCCAGTCGCTGCCGTACTGCTCGATGGCGGTGCGTGGAACCGGGTAAGTCGATGCGTGGCTTAGCATCTCCAGGAAATAGCCCGTGGGGCGGGCCAGCGTTACGCTCAGCGTGTGGTCGTCGCTGGCCTCGACGCCCAGCGCGTCGGCCGGCTGTTCGCCCTGGTTATAGGCGCGGGCGTTGAGAATCGGATACAGCATGTAGGCATAGGGGGCGGCGAGTTCCGGACTCAGGATTCGACGCCAGGCATAGACGAAATCGTCGGCGGTCAGCGGCGTTCCGTCCGACCATTTTGCATCGCCACGCAGGTGAAAGGTGTAGTGCAGTCCGTCGTCGGAGATGTCCCAGGACTCGGCAACGCCCGGGATCGAGCTGCCACCAGCGTCTCGTGTGAGCAATCCCTCGAACAGATCCGAGATGATGGCCGACTCCCAGGTCCCGGTCATCAACTGCGGATCCAGTGACGAGGGTTCTGCCCCATTGGCGCGGCGCAGGATCTGCTTGCCCCCTTCGATATCGGCTACTGCCATCGGCGGCGTCAGTGTGAGAATCGCGCAGCCCGCAATAACGAGCAGTTTTCTGACTGTTGTTTTCGTCATGCCTGATTCCGCCCTCGCTCCAGCGGTGTCTTTTGTTGTTGTCGTGAGTGCATCCTCTGCCGGCGCAGCTCGGGATGGGACTCAGTTTCCCTGCGGCAGCGAAAGCCAGCGCGACAGATGCCGATTGAGGGCGTTGTCTTCCCAGCCTTCCAGCTTGGGGTTGACCAGGTTGCGCGAGACGTCGACGTAGATCGGTGCCACCGCATAGTCTGAAAGCGCCTGTCGCTCGGCCTGCTGCAGCAGTTGCTGGCGGGCGGCCATGTCGGTCTCGCGACTGGCCTTGGCCATCAGCTCGTCGAACGCCTGACTGCGATAGCCGCCGTAATTCTTGGGCGAGTCGCTCTGCAGGATGCCGAGGAAGTTGCTGGCGTCGTCGAAGTCCGCGACCCAACTGCCACGCCCGACATCGAAGTTGCCGTTGGCTAGCTCGGCGTAGTGAACCGCGCCCTCGGCGTTGACCAGTTGCGTCTCGACGCCGAGCGGCTTCCACATCGCGGCCAGCGCCACGGCGATGCGCTTGTTGGCCTCGGTGGTGGAGTAGCGCAGCGTCAGCTCGAGTGGATGATCGGGGCCGTAGCCGGCGTCCGCGAGCAGGCCCTTGGCCTCGGCAACCCGCTCCTCCATCGTCCGATCCAGGCCGGGCATGGTCTGGGCCTCAAAATGACTGACCCCTTCCGGCACGAAGCCGCTGGCCGGGGAGACCACGCCGCCCATGATCTTGTCGGCGATGACGTCGCGGCGGATCGCCAGGTTGAGCGCTTCCCGCACCCGCTTGTCGGCGGTGGGGTGGCCATCGCGCTGGTTGAGCGCGAAGTAGTAGTTGGCCAGCTGCGGCGCGAGATGAACGGCGTCGGGCAGATTCTCCTGCAGCCACTGGTAACGATCCGGCGAGAAGTCTCGGACGATATCCAGACCGCCGGCGCGGAAGCGTTGCAGACCGGCGCTGCGATCCTCGACCGGGTAGTAGTCGACGCCATCCAGCGCGACATCGTCGGCGGCGTGGAACTCGACGTTCTTGCGCGCCGCGATATGATCGTGGGAGACCCAACTGGTCGGCGTGAAGGCGCCGTTGGTCGCGATATGGCCCATCTGCGTCCAGTCGTTGCCGAATTGCTCGATCAGATGTGACGGCACCGGAGACGCGGCGATATGGGCCAGCAGCGTCGGGAAGTAGGGCGTCGGCTGGTCGAGCGTGATCTTCAAGGTCTTGGCGTCGACGGCTTCGACGCCGAGTTCGGGGGCATCCTTCTCGCCCTTGGTATGCGCCTCGGCGCCGCGAATCGGATAGAACAGACTGGCATAGACGGCGCCATTGGCCGGATCGAACAGGCGCTGGAAGGCGAGCACGAAATCCTCGGCGACCACGGGTTCGCCATCCGACCAGTTGGCATCGTCGCGCAGCTTGAAGGTATAGACCTTGCCGTCGTCGCTGAGGTCCCAGCCGCTGGCGGCGCCGGGGATGTACTCGCCGGCCGGGTCCAGCGTGACCAGGCCTTCGAACAGATCTCCCAGGACGTCGTTCTCCCAGGTGCTGCCGCCGATCCGGGCGGTATCCAGCGAGGCGGGCTCGCCTTGAATACCGATGCTCAGCGTAGCGGCCTGAACGGTACCGGCCAGCAGGCTCAGCCCCAGCAGCAGGGGGAGGCCGAATCTGCCGGGCCGCCGATGGGATCCATGTTTGAGCGGTTGACGCATGATCGAGTCCATCCGTTATCAGACGATTGTTGTTACTGGCCTAGTTGCCGGGACTCTCGTCGGGCTTGTTGCCGGAAACGGGAATCCCGTCTCGATCGTATTCCATTCGTTGCCAATAGCGGCGCTTTTCTGCATTGCTGCCTTGATCTTGCCAGCGGTTCGACTCAGGACGCTTCCGGCGTGGACAGGTAGCGGCGCACCGCGCAGAGCTGTTCGGCATAGCGGCTGCCACCGAGTCGGCGGCATTCGACACGCGCGTTGTTGGTCGGCGAGTGCAGCATGCGGTCGTCGCCGAGATAGAGCGCGACGTGATCGACCACTAATCGGCCTTCGTCATCGGGCTTTTCGAAGAACAGCAGGTCGCCGGGTCGGCGCTCGCCACTCTCGACCGACTGCCCCGTCTCGATCTGATCGGAGGCGTCGCGGGGCAGCGCGATGCCGATGGCGGCGAACAGGCTGTGCACCAGCCCCGAGCAGTCGTAGCCGAAGCTCGAGTTGCCGGCCCACAGGTAGCGCAGGCCATCGAAACGTCTGCCGAGCCTTTCCAGCGTGGCGGCGGTTGCCGGGAAGCGTTCATCCGGCAGATGAACACAATTCCGTGGCAGCCAGCCCCGCCCCAGCGCACTCTCGACCCAGACGCGGTTGGCGTCTTTGGCGACCGGATGAGCCAGTCTCAGCCGAGTCAGGAAGCTCAGCTTGAGCGATCGACCCCGGGGCAGCTCCTGAAGCCAGGCGACAGGCGTGACCACTGTTACCGCTTCGGTGACGGCGAGGCAGCCATCCCCTTCGGCGAGCTGCGCGGCCGGAATCCAGCCGGGATAGCCGCGAGGATCGAGCGACGAGGGCTGGCTCGGGACTATCACTCGACACCAGTCGTTGCCCTGGCTGTCCCGACGGCGTTCGAGTATCTCGACTGGCGTATCCAGCAGCACCTGGGTGGCGAGCCGTTTCTCCTTGCACAGCGCGAGCCGGGTATCGTCATCCAGCGCGGCCAGCCAGTGTTCCAGCAGAGCCGGGTTGCCCAGCGCCGAGGCATCGATGGCCCGCGGCGCTTCGGGAGAAGTCCATAAACCGGCGACGGTAACGCCTATACAGCTCACCTCGGCGTCTCCTGGCAGCGACTCAAGCCGTTACTCCGTGAAGTGGACCCAGCGCGACGGATGGTCGTCCTCGACGTTGTCTGCCCAGCCTTCCAGCTTGGGATTCACCAGGTTGCGCGTGACGTAGGTCAGCATGGGAATGAACGCATAGTCGTCCAGCGCCACGTTCTCGGCTTTCTCGAGAATGTTTTCCCGGGCGTCGAGATCCTGGGTCTGCGCCGCCTGATCCATCAGCTTGTCGTACTCGGGATTGGAGTAGGCGCCGTAGTTGTTGCCGACGCCGGTATGCAGCAGGGTGAGGAAGTTTTCGGCGTCGTTGTAATCGGCGATCCAGCCGGCCCGGGCGACATCGAAATCGCCTTGCTGGATGGTCTGGTAATGGACGGTCGCTTCGGAATTGATCATCTGCACGTTGATGCCCAGCGGCTTCCACATCGCGGCCACGGCGATGGCGATCTTCTTGTGCTCGTCGCTGGTGTTGTAGCGCAGGCGCAGTTCGAGCGGATGATCCGGACCGTAGCCGGCTTCCTTCAGCAGCGCCTTGGCGCGGGCCATGCGATCGTTCATGTCGTCGCTGCCGAGGTCCATCTGCTGGGCGTCGTAGTGGCTGGTGCCGGGCGGAACCATGGCGGTGGAAGCCTTGAAGCTGCCGGCCATGATCTGCTCGGAGAGCACGTTGCGACGAATGGCCAGGTTGAGCGCTTCACGCACGCGCTTGTCGGCGGTGGGGTTGCCGTCGCGATTGTTGAGCACGTAGTAGTAGGAGCCGAGCATCGGGCTCATGTGGGTGGCATCGGGCAGATTGTCCTTCAGCCACTGATAGCGGCTGGAGGGATAGTCGGACAGCACATCGAGTTCGCCGGCGCGGAAACGGGAAATACCCGCGTTGCGGTCCTCGACGGTGTAGTAGTTGACGCCATCCAGCGAGACCTCGTCGGCATCGTAGTAGGCCGGGTTCTTCTCGACGCTGATGCGCGACTGCGAGACCCAGTCCACCGGCTTGAACGCTCCGTTGGAGGCGATATGGTCGAGCTTGACCCAATCCTTGCCGTACTCGTCGACCAGATGCTTGGGCACCGGATAAGAGGTGTAGTGGGTCAGCAACTGCAGGAAGTAGGGCGTCGGATGGTTGAGCGTGACCTTGAGCGTCTTGCCGCCGTCCAGCGATTCGGCGCCGAGGGTGTCGGCTTTCTTGTCGCCGGTATTGATCGCCTCGGCATTGACGATCGGATAGAGCATGTAGGCGTACTTGGAGGCATTCTCCGGCGCCAGCAGATGCTGCCAGCCGAACACGAAATCTTCGGCGGTGACCGGCTCGCCGTCGGACCACTTTGCTCCCTCCCGCATGTGGAAGGTATAGGTCTTGCCGTCGTCGGAGACTTCCCACTCGGTGGCCATGCCCGGCAGCAGCTCGCCGTCCGGTGATTGCTTGACCAGACCCTCGTAGACGTCCATCAGCACCTGGGACTCCCATACCCCACCGGAAACCTGCGAGGTATCGAACGAGGCGAGCTCGCCCTGAACGCCGATATTGAGCGTCTCTGCCAGTGCCGGGGAGGCTGCCAGGGAGGTGGCCAGCGCCAATGCGCTGAGCGGAAACAGTGCGCGGGGAAGATGCAGTTTGGACATCTGTTGAAACTCCGACTTGTTGTTGTGGCACATTCGCCAGGGGCTCGGGCCGAATGCGTTCCTGAACTATCGACTGGCGAGGACGCCCGCGAAACGGATGCGATACCTTCGCGTGAAGCTTATGCATCGTCTAATTCAAATGCTCGATAGTCCGTTTCATTTCATGCATATGGCCGAGCGAAGGCGGCAACGACGCCGCCTTCGTTGTGATTCTAGTCACAGATAGACGTTAGTCGAATCACTCTGGGCGTTCGTCCCGTGACTCTGGAAGCTGCACCCAGCGCGATGCGTGCATATCCAGCGCGTTGTCGTTCCACCCATCGACGGCAGGGTTGACCAGATTACGCGAGCTGTAGGTATAGATCGGTGTCAGGGGATAGTCGGCCAGCGCCAGGGCTTCGGCCTGCTGCATCAGCTGCGCGCGCTTGCCCGGGTCCTGCTCGGCATCCGACTGGCTGATCAGGTCGTTGTAGTCCTCGTCCTGGTAGCCGCCATAGTTGTTGGTTTCCGCCGACAACAGTTGCAGGAAATTCTGGGCGTCGTCGTAGCTCGAGATCCACGCGGCGCGGGCGACCTGGAAATCGCCTTCCATCAGGTCGGCGTAGTGCACGTTGGCTTCGGTATTTCTGAGTTCGATGTCGACCCCCAGCGGCTTCCACATGGCGGCGACCGCCACGGCAATCTGGCGGTGCTCGTCGCCGCTGTTGAAGCGCAGCGTCAGCTCGAGCGGCTTGTCCGGGCCGTAGCCGGCTTCCTGCATCAGCGACTTGGCACGAGCCAGACGGCTGTCCATGTCGTCATCGAGCCCCGGCTGGGACTGGGCCTCGTAGTCGCTGGTGCCCGGGGGCACGAGAGAGGTGGCCGGTTCGACGCCACCCTTCAGCAGTTGCTTGGCGATCACGTCGCGACGAATCGCCAGGCTCAGCGCTTCGCGCACGCGCTTGTCCGCTACCGGCGAGCCGTCACGCAGGTTGAACACGTAGTAGTAGGTGCCCAGCGACGGAAACAGGTGGGTGGCGTCCGGCAGGTTCTCCGACAGGCGCGGGTACTGTGCTGCCGGGTAGTCGCGCAGGATGTCGAGCTCGCCGGCTCGGAAGCGCTGGATGCCGGCGTTCTTGTCCTCCAGCGGATAGTAGTCGACGCCGTCCAGGCTGACGTTGTCGGCATCATGGAAGTTCGGGTTCTTGACCGTTTCCAGTTCGGTATTGGAGACCCACTTCACCGGCTTGAACGCGCCATTCACCGCAATGTGGGACGGATCGCTCCAGTCGTCGCCGAATTCGTCCACGACATGCTTCGGAATCGGATAGGCAAACGGCAGTACCAGCGTCTTGAGGAAATAGACGGTGGGCGCGTTCAACGTGATCCTGAGCGTCTTGCCGTCGTCCAGGGATTCGACGCCCAGCGACTCGAGCGGCTTTTCGCCGGCATTGATCGCCTGGGCGTTGACCACCGGGTAAAGCCGATGCGCGTAGTTGGAGGCAGTCTTGGGATCGACCTGATGGCGATAGGCGTAGACGAAGTCGTCGGCGGTCAACGGCTCGCCGTCGGACCATTCGAGACCATCACGCAGATGAAAGGTGTAGGTCTTGCCGTCGTCGGAGATCTCCCAGCTTTCGGCAGCGCCGGGGATGATCTGGCCGTCGGCATCGATGGCGATCGGGCCTTCGAAGATGTCCCGCAGGACGTCCTCTTCCCACACGCCGCCGGTGATCTTGGCCGGACTGAGCGAGGCGGGATCGCCGGAAATGCCTACCTGCAGCGTCGCGGCCTGGAGCGGCAGGGCAGTGAGTGTGGCAGCGAAACCGATGGCGGCAGCAAGGCGAGTCGGTGACATGGAAATGCTATCCCTGAAATGAGGGTCAAGACCGAGTGATCGATGACCGAATGGTTATTGGTAGATGGCTCATGATTTTCCAACCTTAGCGCATCGAGCCCGGCCGTACAGCGCTTTGCGCTTGCCCGCGTCTGGCGGGATGACGCTATGCCGGCAGTTGGCTACAATGAGCGCCCTTTTGGGGCGTTCTCTCGATTCGTTTTTCCGGTTCAGCATTCGTCGAGCCGAGGGAGCGCCCGCGGCTACGTTGGCAGGAATCCCATGCAAGAGATCAACCCGATCAACAACCTCATCAAGGACCTGTCCGAACGGACAGACGTCCTGAGGGGGTATCTTTGACTATGCCGAGAAGAAAGACCGGCTAGAAGAAGTCTCCCGCGAGCTGGAAAACCCGGACGTCTGGAACGATCCCGACTATGCCCAGAAGCTGGGCAAGGAGCGGGCGTCGCTGGAAGCCGTGGTCGAGACCATCGATACCCTCGATGCGGGCCTCACCGACAATCGCGAGTTGCTCGAGCTGGCGGTGATGGAAGAGGACGACGCGACCATCGACGAGGTCCGCAAGGAGCTTGCGTATCTCGAAGGCCAGCTCGACAAGCTGGAATTCCGGCGCATGTTCTCCGGCGAGATGGACGAGAACAACGCCTATCTCGACATCCAGGCCGGCTCCGGCGGCACCGAAGCCCAGGACTGGGCCAACATGCTGCTGCGCATGTACCTGCGCTGGGCCGAGCATCATGGCTTCAAGGCCGAGCTGACCGAAGTCTCCGCGGGCGAAGTGGCCGGGATCAAGTCCGCCACCATTCACGTGCAGGGCGAATACGCCTTCGGCTGGCTCAGGACCGAGACCGGCGTTCACCGTCTGGTGCGCAAGAGCCCGTTCGATTCCGGCGGGCGTCGCCACACCTCGTTCGCGTCCGTGTTCCTTTCCCCCGAGGTGGACGACAGTTTCGAGGTCGAGATCAATCCGGCCGATCTGCGAACCGACACCTACCGCTCCAGCGGTGCCGGCGGTCAGCACGTCAATACCACCGATTCGGCGGTGCGTATCACCCACGAGCCGACGGGGATCGTGGTGGCCTGCCAGAGCCAGCGCAGCCAGCACGCCAACCGCGACTTCGCCATGAAGCAGTTGAAGGCGAAGCTGTGGGAGCACGAGATGCAGAAGCGCAACGCTGCCAAGCAGCAGGCCGAAGAGAGCAAGGCCGACATCGGCTGGGGCAGCCAGATTCGCTCCTACGTCCTCGATGACCAGCGGATCAAGGATCTGCGAACCGGCGTGCAGAGCAGCAACTGCGACAAGGTGCTCGACGGCGATCTGGATCAGTTTATCGAGGCGAGTCTCAAGCAAGGTCTTTAATCGTGAGCTACGAGCTACGAGCTACGAGCTACGAGCTACGAGCTACGAGCTACGAGCTACGAGCTACGAGCTACGAGCTACGAGCTACGAGCTACGAGCTACGAGAAAAGGGCTTGCGAATCTCATTACGACCGCATTCTGGTAGTCGCGGCTCGCGGCTCGCGGCTCGCGGCTCGCGGCTCGCGGCTCGCGGCTCGCGGCTCGCGGCTCGCGGCTTTACTTTATTTTTCGACAGGCGACGACATGGCGAACCAGGACAACCCGCAATCTCCTTCCGATGCGTACAATGAAGCGCATGAAGAAAACCGGCTGATCGCGGAGCGCCGTGCCAAGCTGGCAGCGCGTCGCGAGCAGGCTGCGGAGCAGGGCGGCAGCGCCTTCCCCAACGACTTCCGGCGTGACAGTCTGGCGGCGGATCTGCAGGCGGAGCTGGGCGACAAGGACAAGCCCGAACTCGAGTCGCTCGATCGCCAGGCGGCCGTCGCCGGGCGCGTCATGCGCAAGCGCGGCCCGTTCGTGGTGATCCAGGACGTTTCCGGCCAGATCCAGTTCTACATCGACAAGAAGGGGCTGCCCGCCGAGCTGCTGGAAGACATCCAGAGCTGGGACATCGGCGACATCGTCGCTGGCCGCGGCCCGGTCCACAAGTCCGGCAAGGGCGATCTCTACGTCATGCTGGTCGAGGCCAAGCTCTTGACCAAGAGCCTGCGTCCGCTGCCGGACAAGTTTCATGGTCTGACCGACCTCGAGGCGCGTTATCGTCAGCGCTACGTCGATCTGATCATGAATCCGCAGTCTCGACGCGTGTTCGAGGTGCGTTCCGGCGTCATTGCCGCGATCCGCCGGTTCATGGTCGAACGCGGCTTCATGGAAGTCGAGACGCCGATGCTGCAGCCGATCCCCGGCGGCGCCACCGCGCGGCCGTTCACCACGCACCATAACGCGCTGGATATCGACATGTATCTGCGCATCGCTCCGGAGCTCTACCTCAAGCGCCTGGTGGTGGGCGGGTTCGAACGGGTGTTCGAGATCAACCGCAACTTCCGTAACGAAGGTCTGTCGACGCGGCACAACCCCGAATTCACCATGCTCGAATTCTACTGGGCCTATGCCGATTACCGGGATCTGCTCGACCTGACCGAAGCGATGGTCCGGGACGCCGCCGAACAGGTGCTGGGCACCACGACCGTCACCTATCAGGGCACCGACTACGACCTGGGCCAGCCGTTCCGTCGCCTGACCCTGCGCCAGTCGATCATCGAATACGGCGCCGAGATCGAGGGCGATGCCATTGGCGAAGCCGACATCGATACGTTCGAGGCGGCCAAGGCGACCTGCGAGCGCCTGAATATCCCGGTCAAGCCGACCTGGGGCCTGGGCAAGCTGCAGACCGAAATCTTCGAAGCCGTCGCCGAGCATCGGCTCGATCAGCCGACCTTCATCACCGAATATCCGGCCGAAGTCAGCCCGCTGGCGCGGCGCAACGATACCAACCCTCACGTCACCGACCGCTTCGAATTCTTCGTCGGGGGGCGCGAGATCGCCAACGGCTTCTCCGAGCTCAACGACGCCGAGGACCAGGCCGAGCGTTTTGCCGCCCAGGTGGCGGAGAAGGATGCCGGCGATCTGGAAGCGATGTACTACGATGCCGATTACGTGCGCGCGCTGGAATACGGCATGCCGCCGACCGCCGGCGAAGGCATCGGTATCGACCGGCTGGTGATGCTGCTGACCGATAGTCCATCGATCAGGGATGTGCTGCTGTTCCCGGCGATGCGCCCGGAGTAAGGCTGGGCTTCGCCCAGAGCTGTAAGTCAGAAGCTGTAAGCTGGAAGAAAGGTCAAAATCTATAGCTACGAGCTACGAGCTACGAGCTACGAGCTACGAGCTACGAGCTACGAGCTACGAGCTACGAAAAGCGGGATGCTATCGTCTCGCCGATCAAAGCCATCGGTTTGGACCTTGGGGTTTTTCTTACAGCTTAAAGCTTACGGCTTATAACTCCCGGCGTAGCCGGGCAAGAGTTGTTGGTCAGGGGCGTGTCTAGCGCCCATAATGGCTGCGGTTCGAATTCCGCCGACCCCGTGCGGTTCCCAAAAAGAGGTGACACCGATGAAGCTGCTCAATCGTTCCGCGCTGAGCGTCAAGCCGACCCAGGCGTTCGTCGACTGGGTCAACTCGTTGGAGCCGACCGTCGGTGAAGACGACCTGACGCTCGACGACATCGCTGGTGAAAATACCGTTTATCTTATCCCCGAGATGGATACGCCGGAGGCGTTGCATGCCTATGTCGGGGAGTGTTATTACGACATTCTCGAAACCGAACTGCGGGCGTGGGAAGAGGATGAGCGCCAGTGGCCGGAAAACCTCGACTGGTCGCTGTTCCAGGCATTTCTCACCCTCGAGCACAGCTATCTGGCGGTGGACCTCGACGACGAGGCCGAGCTGGAAACGTCCGAAGTCGACGACGAACTGCTGATGGAGACCGATGAGGAGTGATGGGTCGGATGTTGCATGACGGCGGTGCTTGCCGCTACCCGAAGACATGCTGAAGCGCCTGTTCGAGGAGCGCCCGGGGGACGACGGTCTACCCGGGCGCGAACGCAAGTTGGCGCTGCTGGCGATGATCACCGGTACCCAGCTGGCGGTGCTGGACAATGGCATCGTCAATATCGCCCTTCCCACCCTGGCCCAGGAACTGTCGATCAGCGGTTCCGAGTCGATCTGGATCGCCAACGTCTATCAGCTGGTGACCGCCGCCTTGCTGCTGACCTTTGCCGCGGTGAGCCGTCGGGTAGGGCGTCATCGGCTCTATATCGGTGGCCTGCTGGTCTTTACCGTGGCATCGCTGGGCTGTGCGCTGGCGCGTTCGTTCGAGTTCCTGCTCGCGATGCGAGGCCTGCAGGCGGTCGGTGCCGCCGCGATGTTGAGTATCGGGCCGTCGCTCTATCGCATCATCTTTCCCACGCGTCTGCTCGGCTCGGCCATCGGGCTCAGCGCGCTGACGGTCGCGTTCGGCATCGCCGCGGGGCCGTCGCTGGGCGGCTTGATCCTGCACGTGGCGAGCTGGCCGTGGCTGTTCGCCATCAACGTGCCGATCGGGCTGCTGGCGCTGACGCTGGGAGTGCGCGCGCTGCCGCGGGAAGCGCCCATCCCCGGACGAATCGATATCTGGGGCGCGTTGATGTCGATCGTCATGCTCAGTGGCAGCGTCTTTGCTCTGGATCAGTTCGGCCATGGCAATGGCGGCGTGCTGGCGCTGTCGACGCTGGCGCTCAGCGTGGTCTGTCTGCTGGGGTTCATCTACCGCCAACGTCACGCCGTCAGGCCGCTGGTGCCGTTGGCACTCTTCACCGAACCGCGCTTCTCGTTCGCCGCGGTGGTGTCGATGTTTGCGTTTCTGGCCCAGGGCGTGGCTTTCGTGGGGCTGCCGTTCCTCTACCAGACCGTCATGGGCGTGTCGCCGATCATGTCGGCGGTACTGTTCACGCCCTGGCCGCTGGTAATCATGGTCATCGGGCCATTGGCGGGACGTCTGGCGGACAAGGGCAATCCGGCGCTGATCAGTTCGACCGGGCTGGGCCTTTTCCTGCTGGGCATGCTGGCACTGACCGGCCTGGACGGCGGCTCGAGCTACCTCGACGTGATCTGGCGAACCGCGCTGTGCGGCGTGGGGTACGGGCTGTTCCAGGCGCCGAACAATCGCGAGATGATCGGCAGCGTATCGGTGGAGTTGAGCGCCAACGCCTCCGGCGTGCTGGCCTCGGTGCGCACCTTCGGGCAGTCGCTGGGAACGGCGCTGGTCGGGCTGATTCTCGGTCTTTCGTTCGGATCGTTGACGCTATCGCTGTGGGTAGGGTGTGTCTCTGCCATGATTGCGCTGGCACTGAGCCTCTATCGCACGCCGATGGCCGCCAAGGGACGACGGCGCTGAGTTTCGCCTCTGGCGACAGCGCCCATCCCCGGTCGTCGCTCGATGGGCCGGGGAGACGTTACAATGATTCGGTTGGCACAGGAGAAACTGTCATGAGTGTTCAGACCCGTATCGAAGAGAAACTCGCGACGCTCGAGCCGGTCCAGATGGTGGTCGAGAACGAGAGCCACATGCACCATGTGCCACCGGATTCGGAAACCCACTTCAAGGTGACGCTGGTCTCCGAGCGGTTCGCGGGGCTGATGCCCGTCAAGCGACATCAGCTGATCTACAGCTTGCTGGCGGACGAGCTCGCGGGGCCCGTGCACGCGCTGGCGTTGCATCTCTACACGCCGCAGCAGTGGTCGGCGCGCGGCGAAGCGAGCCCTGACTCGCCCAACTGTCGTGGTGGTGGCGGGCGGTGATCGGCGATCCTCAACGCCTTCAGTACCTCGAGGCCATGGGTATCACCACCTGGACCTCGCGGTACCGCTTCGTCAATGCCAGGCCGACCGAGCAGGTCGAGTGGGAAACCGCTCCCGCACCGGAGAAGCCCGCGCCCGGGCAGCGGCTGCACGCACTGCTGGAAACGCCGGCTCGTCCGGTCGAGGTCGAGCGTGAGCGGCCCGCGGCAGAAACGGCGCCTGCACAGCAGACCGTCGCGCCGCTGTCGCGAGCCCGAGCTCTGCTCGACGGCGCCTCTGGCGGAGGCGCGACGGAGCCTCGTGCGCCAGCGTCGAACCCCGAGCCCACGTCTCGCCAGGCGCCTGTCTCCCGCCCGGCGGAAGAGGGCCGGACGGACGATGCTCTCCAATCCGTCGCCCAGTCCGCTGCCCCGGTGCCGACCGAACCGTTGCGTTTCACGCTGTCGTTGTCCGTCATCGGCGAGCGCTGGTGGCTGCTGCTGCCCGGCGAACGGCCGCTTTCCGCCGCTGGCCAGGCGCTACTCGGGCAGATGTTGAAAAGCGTCGGTATTCCCGTCAACGGCGCGCCGTTATCGAGCCTGACCTGGCCGTTGATGAACGTGCCGGCCAGTGACCCGGTCGACGAGGCCCGCGAGGGCATTCAGGTATTCTGTGCCGGGCAGGCGCGGCGCCACGGCATGCACATCGATGGCGCCATCGTCGTCGGCGACGAGATCTGGTCGCCGCTGTTGAGCGATCCGGCGGACGAGGCCGGCTGGATCTGCCACGCTCTGCCTCACCCCGACGATTTGCTGACCTCCGCCAAGGCCAAGCGTGAATGCTGGCCGCTGTTGCAGTCGATGGGGCAAGCCTGGCGGCAAGGGCTTGCCGCGCCGGAGTGATCGGCTTCTGCCGATGACCGACGCGTCGACGTCAAATGCTTTCCTCGAGTAGCGCTTTCCATGTCGATCAACGTTTGCAAAACCAAGAGTTCACCGGTCGGCACGGCCCCGGCCCGGCTCGCGATCGAGAACCTGCCGGCCTTGATGGCGTTCGAGCGTCAGGCCAACGATGACGCCTGGTCGGAAGCGCTGCTGAGCGCGGCGCTGCTCGACGATGACTTCGACGTCTGGGGAATCTGGGCGGTGGAAGGCGTCGAGCTGCGAGCGGCTGCCGTCCTGGCTTATCTGCCTTTCGATGCCGAGCTGCAGTCGATCTGTGTCCGGCCGAGCGACAGACGCCACGGGCTGGCGCGTGAACTGCTGGGGTGGATCACGCAGTGTGCCATCGAGCGGGGAGCCGAACGCCTGCTGCTGGAACTTCGCGCGTCCAATGTGGCGGCCCGAAGGCTCTACGAGAGTGCCGGATTCGCGGTCGACGGCCAGCGGCGTGGCTACTATCGTCGCGATGACGGTGGCAGCGAGGATGCGCTGTTGATGTCGCGGGAGCTGGGGTGAAGTCTCGCCGGTAGCGCGTTACCTTGTGGCAGCTTAAGAAACGAGGGCAGGATCGGAGGCTGGATAGGCGCGAAACTCAGGCAGTGTGGCGGGACAGGTGGCTCGACGGGGCAGTCTGCGCAGTCTGCGAGAGTCCGCCCCGCCGATTCGCGTCAGCCGTTCTGGTTGGTGCTGTCGCCAGTACTATCCAGTGATTGCAGCTTGTCCAGCAGGCCGCCGAGACGCTGTTCCCACTCTTCGCGCTCCTGCTGGAAGCGGGCATTCTCTGCCTTGAGCTCTTCGTTCTCCATTTTCAGCATTTCGATGCTGTCGACGGCATCCTGAATCTTCTGTTCCAGCTTGGCGAAGATTTCTCCGTTCATCTGCACTCTCTCCTTGAAAGTTCGGCCTCGAAAGTTTGGGCCTTGAAAGTTCGTGGCGGTGGTCTCGATACCATGACCATAAAACGACTGGTGACCTGATGGGAGCCAGCGTACGTGGCGTCAGGGCCAACGACAAGCGTCTCGAAGCGGCGACGTCATTTGGCCGTTGGCTGGCGCCGGAACAGCCGGCCATGGCTGTCTCCGGCGACGATGTCGCGATGCAATTGCCAGTGCCCCGGCGCCTGCCAGTCAAGCTCGTGTTCCGTCTCGACGTAGATCATGGCGCCGGGCGACAGCCAGCCCCCCGATTCGAGCGCCTGGCACGTACGCTGCGCGAGCCCTTGGCGAAACGGCGGATCGAGAAAGACGATATCGAACGCGGCAGGCGTGCCCGCCAGAAATCGTTCCACATCGGTACGATGCACCTGGCCCGCTGCCCCCAGCATGGCGATGTTCGCCTCCAGCGCGGCGGCCACGTGAGCGGTCGACTCGACGAACAAGGCCTGCGCTGCGCCGCGCGACAGCGCTTCCAGCCCCAGCGCGCCGGTGCCGGCATAGAGATCCAGCACACGCCGACCGGCAATATCGAAGGCCAGCCAGTTGAACAGGGTTTCGCGAACCCGGTCCGGTGTCGGGCGCAGGCCCGGACTCTCGGGGATCGGCAACTTGCGGCGGCGGAAATCGCCACCGATCAGACGCAACTGGCCGCTGCCACGGTGCGCGGACTGCCGAGCGCCCTGGGGAGCGCGGGCGTCATTGGCGTGGCCTCGAGGACTGTGAGCGTGATTGCGAGCGCCGTTGGCGGCCCGACGGGAACGACGTCGATTCATGGCGGGCAATTGTACCCCCGCAACCCTCGCGGTGATAGGATGATGTCTCGTTATCGATATTCTCCGAAGCCGTGATGATCGGCGCTGATTCAGCGACGCAAGCACGGCTTTTTCATCAGTGAAGCCATCCATGTTCGGACTATTCAAGAGTCGTAAAAAGCAGCAGCAGGAAGAGGAAGCCCGCCGGCGTGAGGCCGAGGAAGCCGAGGCCAGGGCGGCAGCGGAGCGCGGCGAGGAAGAGCCGGGCGACGACACGCCTTCGGACGAGCCGAAGCCAGCGGTTGACCAGGGTGACGAGACCCCTGCCGAGGCGAACTCCGGCCGGGGTGACGCGCCTGCCGATCGGGAGCCGGAGCGTGCCTCGGTGTCGGGCACCGTCACGCCCGATGAGCCTTCCGTCCAGGCCGAGGATCCCGAGCGTCCGGCCACCGTGGATTACGAGCCCTCTTCGCTCGAGGAAACGGCCGCCAGGGAAGCGCTCAGCGAGCCGCTGTCGCAGGAGTCGCCGCAGTCGGCCTTGCAGGAAGACCAGGCCGAGGGAACGCGCGCGACCGATCTGGCGAGGGACGTGACGCCGGCGCCGGAACCCGCTTCGATGCCCGAGCCCGAGCCCGAGCCCGAGCCCGAGCCCGAGCCCGAGCCCGAGCCCGAGCCCGAACCCGAACCCGAACCCGAGCCGCCTGCAGCCGTATCACCGGTATCCGCACCGGCCCCCAAAGAGAAGCCCAAGGGCGGCTGGCTGGCGCGCGTTCGTGCCGGGCTCGGGCGCACTCGCGCCAACCTGACCGATGGCATCGCCGATCTGCTGCTGGGCAAGAAGCAGATCGACGACGAGCTGATGGAGGACCTCGAGACCCAACTGCTGCTGGCCGACGTGGGGATCGAGGCGACCACCGAGATCATCGAGCGGCTGACCGGGCGAGTCTCGCGCAAGGAGCTGGCCGACGCCGATGCGCTCTATCGTGCGCTTCAGGAAGAGCTGGCAGCGCTGCTCGAACCGGTCTCCCAGCCGTTGCAGTTGCCGCCGAAGGGCGAGGGCCCGTTCGTGATCCTGATGGTGGGCGTCAACGGAGTCGGCAAGACCACGACCATCGGCAAGCTCACCCAGCGTTTCCAGAACGAAGGCCGTAGCGTGATGCTGGCAGCCGGCGACACCTTCCGTGCCGCCGCGGTCGAGCAGCTCAAGGTCTGGGGCGATCGCAACCGGGTTCCGGTGATCGCCCAGCACACTGGTGCCGACAGCGCCTCGGTCATCTACGATGCCGTCGCTGCGGCCCGGGCGCGCAAGGTCGACGTGCTGATCGCCGACACCGCTGGCCGGCTGCACAACAAGAGCCATCTGATGGAAGAGCTCAAGAAGGTGCAGCGTGTCATGGCCAAGCTCGACGCCAACGCGCCGCATGAGGTGATGCTGGTGCTCGATGCGGGGACGGGGCAGAACGCGATCTCCCAGGCGACCACCTTCGATGAAGCCATTCCGATCACCGGGATCACCTTGACCAAGCTCGATGGCACCGCCAAGGGGGGCATCATCTTTGCTCTGGCCAAGAAGATGGGGACACCGATCCGCTTTATCGGGATCGGGGAGTCGCTTGAGGACTTGCGCCCGTTCGATGCGCAGACCTTCGTCAAGGCGCTGTTCGGTCGGGACGGCGATGCCGATTCATGATTGCCTTCGAGCACGTTGGTAAGCGCTACGGCGGACGCTTCGAGGCACTCGCCGATATCAACTTTCGCGTCGAGCGGGGCGAGATGCTGTTCCTGACCGGCCACTCCGGTGCCGGCAAGAGCTCGCTGCTGCGCTTGATCATGCGTCTCGAACGCCCTTCACGTGGCCGGGTGCTGGTCGCCGGTCACGACCTCGATCAACTGCATATCAGTCAGGTTCCCTACTATCGGCGCCAGATCGGCGTGGTCTTCCAGGATCACCAGCTGCTGTTCGATCGGGACATCTTCGCCAACGTGGCATTACCGTTGACGATACAGGGCGTCGAGCCAGGCGATGCCGCGCGACGCGTGCGCGCCGCGCTCGACAAGGTCGGGCTTCTGCATCGTGAGCGGGCCCTGCCGATCGAGCTTTCCACCGGCGAGCAGCAACGGGTGGGCATTGCACGAGCCGTGGTCAACAAGCCGGCGCTGCTGCTGGCCGACGAGCCGACCGGTAATCTCGACCCCCAGCTCTCCGCCGACATCATGCGGCTGTTCGAAGACTTCAACCGTATCGGCACCACGGTCCTGGTGGCGAGCCACGATCTGGCCTTGATCGCTCGCCTGCGCCATCGGGTGCTGAAGCTGCGGGATGGCAGGCTCATCGGCGACGAGGAGGCGGCATGAGCGAGCGTCGACCCTCCGCCGAGCGTCGTGTCGAAGGGCGGCGCGGAGCGCAGAAGCCGCAACGCCGAGCTGGGGGCGGCGGTCGCGCCTGGATGCGCCATCACCGCGCGATGATGGGCGACAGCGCGTTACGGTTGATCAGGCGCCCGTTCTCGACGCTGTTGACCATGCTGGCGATCGCCATTGCACTGATTCTGCCGGCCGGTCTGTGGCTGGTGCTGGACAGCGCCCGGCTGCTCGATGCCGAGCTCGACGAAAGCGCCACGCTGACGGTCTACTTCCAGGCGGATATCGATGAGTCCGAGGCGATGGATCTGTCCGCCGAGGTCGGCGGGCAGCCCGGCGTGGCCGGCGCGCGCTTGGTGACGGCGGCCGAGGGGCTGGCGGCGTTCCAGCAGACACTGGGCGTCGACGATGCGCTCTCCCAGCTCGACGCCAATCCGCTGCCGGCTAGCGTCGTGGTCACGCCGGACGATACCGCGCCCGCTGCCGTACAGTCGCTGAGCCAGCGTCTGCAGACGATCGAGGGAGTCGATGAAGTCCGGCTGGATCTGGCCTGGCTGGACCGGCTGCAACAGCTGGCGGACTTGGGGCAGCGCGTCGCGCTGGCGCTGGCGCTGCTGTTTGGCCTGGGCGTGCTGCTGGTGGTCGGCAACACGATACGGCTGGCCGTGGAGAGTCGGCGTCAGGAAATCGAGGTCGTGACGCTGATCGGTGCGACGCATGCTTTCGTGAGGCGCCCGTTTCTCTACAGTGGCGCCTGGTATGGGCTGGGCGGAGGTGTTCTGGCGCTGGTGATTCTCATGCTTGGCGGGAACTGGCTGGCGTCGCCGGTCGCGGCGCTGGCGGAAAGCTACGGCGCCCACTTCGCGCTGCCGTCGCTGGGTGGCAGGAATTCGGTTTTTCTGCTGCTTTTTAGTACACTGTTGGGCTGGTTGGGAGCATGGCTTGCCGTGGGGCGTCATCTATCGGACATCAAGCCACGCTAGGCTAACCAGCGGTTTCGAAAAGTCGTCAACGGTGTCGAGATGCGGCCATGATGCCATTCGCCGCCATTCATCGTATTATCGGTCAGCCCAGCGAATGGCCGATTTCAGGCCCGTTGAAGTTGGCGTGGTTATTGAACTTTTGTCTACACTGAGGGTCTCATCAGGCACTCTCGTAGACAGGCAGAACAACCTGTCGCGACGTGTTCCAGGCGGATCGAGCCAATACCGGCTCTTCGCTCCGACACGCCGCCTAGCATGGAGACAACGCACATGAGCACCAGTCTTCAATCCATTGGGAACCTTTCCCCGGGTCACGATCTCAACGGTTACATTCAGGCCGTCAACGGCATCCCCGTTCTGACGGCGGAAGAAGAGCATGACCTGGGCGTGCGTCTTTACGAAAAGGACGACCTCGAATCGGCCCGCCGGCTGATCATGTCCCACCTGCGTTTCGTCGTGCATATCGCGCGAAGCTACTCCGGTTACGGATTGCCCCAGGCCGACCTGATCCAGGAAGGCAACGTCGGGCTGATGAAGGCGGTCAAGCGTTTCGATCCGTACCAGGGCGTTCGTCTGGTCTCTTTCGCAGTTCACTGGATCAAGGCCGAGATCCACGAATATGTGCTGCGCAACTGGCGCATCGTCAAGATCGCCACGACCAAGGCGCAGCGTAAGCTGTTCTTCAACCTGCGCAGTGCCAAGAAGCGGCTGGCGTGGTTGAGCAACGACGAGGTCGATGCGATCGCCAAGGATCTCGACGTCAAGCCGAAGGTCGTGCGCGAGATGGAAGGTCGTCTGTCTTCCTATGACGCGGGCTACGATGCCAGCCCCGGTGAAGAGGAAGAGCAGGGCTATCAGGCGCCGGCGCAGTATCTTGAGGATCACAGCTTCGATCCTGCCGCGCAGCTCGAAGCGGATGACTGGGAAGCCGACTATACGCGGCGTCTGCGAGAGGCGCTGAGCGAACTGGACGAGCGTTCTCGCGACATTCTGCAGCGTCGCTGGCTTTCCGAGCACAAGTCCACGCTCCATGAGCTGGCCGATGTCTACGGCGTGTCGGCCGAGCGCATTCGCCAGCTCGAGAAGAACGCGATGAAGAAGATCAAGCAGCAGCTGGGTGACGCGATCGCCGCGTGATGGCTGGCTGAAGATACTCGCTCATGGCGCGAGGCGGTCGGCGATGACCGATGAACGATACGAAAGGACGATACGAAAGGACGATACGAAAAGCCCGGCATCAGCCGGGCTTTTTGCGTTGGGGCGAAATGCCTTGCCGCAGGGGTCAGATCGAGGCGGCCTGTGGCGATACGGTCAGCAATCCGTCGCCCAGCAGGCGCCACTGATCGTTCCAGTGTGACGTGGGGCGGTGGCGGAAGTCGCTGCGTACGTACTGACTGATCCGGCCCTCCACGAAGGCCGACAACAGGTTGGCCGCCGCCGGCACCGGCAACTGGGGACGCAAGCCCTCGCGCAGCTCCGCCTCGCGCAGAACCTGCTTGAACTGGGTCTCCAGACGCTCGAACAGCTGGGACATGCGAGTGCGCAGACGCGCTGTCTCGCCCGTGAGCACATCGCCGTCCATCAGCCGGCTGAGGCCGGGGTTCTTCTCGGCGAAGGCCAGCACGAGCTGGACGATCGTCTCGCAGCGAGCGAGCGCCGAGGGCTCGTCGTCCAGGATGCGCCGGATGCGTTCGAACAGGCTGGCTTCGATGAATTCGATCAGCCCTTCGAACATGCGCGCCTTGCTGGGAAAATGGCGATAGAGCGCCGCTTCGCTGACGCCGACCTGGCGGGCCAGCGCGGCGGTGGTGATGCGTTTGCCGCTGTCCTCCTCGAGCATCAACGCGAGTGCCTGAAGGATCTGTTCACGGCGGGAAAGCTGTGGGGTTGCCTGCGTCATGACGGTTCTTATCGGTCGTGTTGTCGAAGCTCCCTCCTGGAGCGGCCCGGACGGCCTGTCTTCCGTTCGGCGGTCGGGGCGGGCCTTCCAGGCCCGCAGTGATTGAAATCAGAGTAGCGCGAATCAGTCACGATGGTCGGTGATCTGGGTGCCGACCCCGGCATCGGTAAAGATCTCCAGCAGCGTGGAGTGCACCACGCGGCCATCGACGATGACGGCGCTGCCGACACCGCCCTTGACGGCGTCCAGCGCGCAGCGAATCTTCGGCAGCATGCCGCCGTAGATCGTGCCGTCGGCGATCAGGGCATCGACCTGTTCGGTGGAGAGTCCGGTCATCACCTTGCCTTCGGCATCCTGCAGGCCGGCGACGTTGGTCAACAGCATCAGCTTCTCGGCCTTCAGCGCTTCGGCGACCTTGCCTGCCACCAGGTCGGCATTGATGTTGTAGCTGTTTCCTTCACGATCGACGCCGATCGGCGCGATGACGGGGATGAAGTCGCGTTCGGCCAGCATCTCGATCAGGTCGGTGGAGATGTGCTCCACTTCGCCGACGTGACCGATATCGATGATCTCGGACGCCGTCATCTCCGGCGTGCGATGCTCCACCTTGAGCTGACGAGCCAGAATCTGCGCGTTGTCCTTGCCGGTCAGGCCGATTGCCTTGCCGCCGCACTGGTTGATCTGGGTCACGATGTTCTTGTTGACCAGCCCGCCCAGCACCATCTCCACCACGTCCATGGTTTCCGCATCGGTGACGCGCATGCCGTTGACGAAGCGAGACTCGATGTCGAGCCGTGCCAGTAGCTGACCGATCTGCGGGCCGCCGCCGTGGACCACGACCGGATTGATGCCGACTTCCTTCATCAGCACCATGTCGCGAGCGAAGGAGTCGATCAGCTTGTCTTCGGTCATGGCGTTGCCGCCATACTTGACCACGACGGTCTTGCCGGAATAGCGCTGAATGTAAGGCAGCGCCTCGGACAGGATCTCGACCACCTGGCGTGGGTCGCGTGGGCTTTCGTTCATGAGGCGTCATGTCTCCACTATCTGCGCGCCGCTGATGGCGCTTTCCCGCCGAGGCGATGGCCCGTGCACGGGACGGTCTTGTCTGCTGCGTTATCGATGACACGTGCCGCCAGCGACACGAGGGTGTCGTGACGCAGGGTTAAAACGGCAGTTCCACTTCCGGCGCCACCGCACGCAGCGCGGCACCGAACCGTTGCTGGATGCGTGTCAATGCCGCCTGATCCTTGCCCTCGAAGCGCAGCACCAGCATCGGCGTGGTGTTGGAGGCGCGGCACAGGCCCCAGCCATCGGGATAGTCGACCCGGATGCCGTCCAGTGTCGTCTTGATGCCATCCTGACCGAAGTCGCCGCTCTCGGCCAGCTGCTCGACGATTGCGAACTTCTCTTCGTCGGTGACTGCCGCGTTCAGTTCCGGCGTGCTGACATCCTGCGGGAACGTGCTGAAATAGCGATCGGCGTCGACCGGCTGGCGCGACAGAATCTCCAGCAGCCGGGCGGCCGAGTAGAGCCCGTCGTCGAAGCCGTACCAGCGCTCGGCGAAGAAGATATGGCCACTCATCTCGCCGCCCAGCTGTGCCCCGGTTTCCTTCATCCGCGCCTTGATCAGCGAGTGACCGGTGCGCCACATCTCGGGCTCGCCGCCGGCCCGTTCGATGATCTGGGCCAGATTGCCGGTGCACTTGATGTCGAAGATGATTCGGGCGCCAGGATCGCGCTCGAGCAGGTCGGTGGCGAACGCCATCAGCAGCCGGTCCGGGTAGATCATCTCCCCCGAGGGCGTGACCACGCCCAGGCGATCGCCGTCGCCGTCGAAGGCCAGCCCGATATCGGCGCCGGTCTCCTTGACCTTGGCGATCAGGTCGACCAGGTTCTCCGGCTTGCCGGGATCGGGATGATGGTTGGGGAAGTCCCCGTCGATCTCGGCAAACAGAGGAATGGTCTCCGCCCCTAGCGCCTCGATCAGCCTGGGTCCCAGTTCGCCGGCGACGCCGTTACCGCAATCCACCACCACCTTGAGCGGGCGCTCGCGCTCGCGCTGGCTCTGGTCGAGGGTCACGTCACCCAGAATGCGCTGAAGATAGGCTTCGCCGACATCGATCTGAGTCAGCGTACCTTCGCCTTCGCTGAGGTCGCCGCTGCGGATGCGCTCGAGCAGCCCGGTAATCGCGTCTCCGGAGATCGCGACGCCGTCCAGCACGATCTTGAAACCGTTGTAGTCCGGCGGATTGTGACTGCCGGTCACCATCACGCCGCTGCGGCTTTCATCGAGCGTGGCGGTGGCGAAGTAGAGCACCGGCGTCGGTACGCGGCCGATATCGATCACGTCGCGACCGGACGCGCGCAGGCCGCGGATCAGCGCTGCCTGCAGGCGGGGGCCGGAATGGCGGCCGTCACGGGCGACGATCACGCACTGCTGGCCGCGGGCGGCGGCTTCGCTGCCCACTGCGCGGCCGATCCATTCCACCGTTTCCTCGGTCAGCGTGTCGTCGACGACGCCGCGAATATCGTAGGCCCGAAAGATCGAGGCGGGTACGTTGGCACCGGATTGGTCGTTCATCGGCAAGTCCTTGTCATTGATCACATCCGGTCGGCGTCACGCCCACCGTTCGAATTCGAGTTCCACCGACGCCTGACCGTCGGTGATCAGCCACTGGCCTTCCATCAGCGTGGCGCCCAGGCTCAGGTTGCGGTCGACGAGGGCGGTCAGCGCCGCCAGCGGCTCTGCCGGCAGATTCCAGACCTCGATCCGCGGCTGTGCCCGGATGTCGCTTTCCAGCTTTTTCCACCACTGTGTCGCGCTGCGTGGTGCGTAGGGATAGATCAGCACGCGTTCGGCTCGGGAGAGTCCCTGCTTGATGCGCTTCAGCGACGGTTCGCCCAATTCTATCCACGAAAGGATGCGGCCGTCCGGCGCCTTGAGCCACAGATCCGGCTCGTCGTCAGTACTCAGTCCGCGAGTCATGGCGAGATCGTTGTCGCCGCTGGTGGCGTGCACATTGGCGATGAACGCCAGCAGCCGCACCATCAGGCGTGTCGCCGTCTCGGAAGGGTGGCAGGCCACGGTCAACGCGTGATCGCCATAATAGTGACGATCGAGATCGCTGACGTTGAGTTTCGCTTTATAGATGGTTGCGCTTAGCGCCACGCGACATTTCCTTGCAGAGAGCTCGATTGACCGAGACCAGCGAGCGTTCGGTGATCATTGCCGGCGCGTTGTTTCGCCGCTTCACTTTCGACCAGAGTGGCCAAAACCGCCGCCTGCCCGTTCGGTGGCGATGAAATCCTCGACGATCTCGAGCTCGGCCTGGACCACCGGCACCAGCACGTACTGTGCCAGTCGTTCGCCGGGTTCGAGCACGAAGGTGTTCTGGCCACGGTTCCACACCGAGATCATCAACTCGCCCTGATAATCGGAATCGATCAGCCCGATCAGGTTGCCCAGCACGATGCCGTGCTTGTGGCCGAGGCCGGAACGAGGCAACACCACGCCGGCCAGCCCCGGATTGCCGATGTGGATGGCCAGGCCGGTGCGCACCAGCGCGCTGTCGCCCGGGGCGAGGGTGAGCGCTTCGTCGAGCAGCGCGCGCAGGTCCATGCCGGCACTCCCGGTGGTGGCGTAGTGCGGCAGCGGATAGTCGTGCACGCGCTCGTCGAGAACCTTGACCGAAAGCTTCGGCCTGGCAGTCGCTGTCGAAGAGGGTGCTGCGGACGGAGTGCTGGATGGCATGAAAAGTGACTTCCTGAAAGAGCATGAAATGAAAGGCCAGAGAGCGGCCTAGCTTACCATTGCTCGAGCGCGAACCGGATGCCGACGCCCGTTAGGGCAGTCGGGAGACGATATGGTCGATGATCGCGCCTGCCAGCGCGGCCTTGGGCTGAACCGGCAGCGAATGGCGCTGCGTCTGGTCATGCGCCTTCCAGAGCAGCGTGACGGCGTTGTCGTCGCTGCCGAAACCGATGCCCTCTCGGGAGACATCGTTGGCGACAATCAGATCCAGCCGCTTGCGTTCGAGCTTGCTGCCGGCGTGGGCTTCCAGCGTCTGCGTCTCGGCGGCGAAACCGACCGTGAACGGGCGATCCTCGCGGCCGGCGACCGTGGCGACGATATCCGGGTTGCGCACCAGTTCGAGGGTCAGGCCGCTGTCGTCGTTGGCTTTCTTCAACTTGTGTTCGCCGATGGACGCAGCGCGATAGTCGGCCACGGCGGCACAGCCGATGAACAGGTCGCAAGGCATCCGGGACTCGACGGCGGCCAGCATCTCCGTGGCCGAGGTCACGTCGATCCGCTCGACGCCGGGAGGCGTCGTGAGCGTCACCGGGCCGCTGACCAGGCTGACGCTGGCGCCGCGCTCGGCGCAGACCGCGGCCAGCGCGTAGCCCATCTTGCCGGAGCTGTGGTTGGAGAGATAGCGCACCGGATCCAGTGCCTCGCGAGTGGGGCCGGCGGTGATCACTACCCGCCTGCCGGCCAGATCCCGCTGCAGAGGCATCACCTCTGGCGACTCGTCGCGGGTGGGTTCGAGCTCGCTCAGTAACTGGGCGAGAATGGCTTCCGGCTCCAGCATGCGACCCAGGCCGACATCGCCGCAGGCCTGATCGCCGGCATCCGGACCCAGCAGCGTCCAGCCCAGCTCGCCAAGTCGATCGGCATTGGCCAGCGTCGCCGGGTGGCGCCACATCGCCTGGTTCATGGCGGGCGCCATCAGGCAGCGGGCTTCGGTGGCGAGGCACAGTGTCGTCAGCAGGTCGTCGGCGTGACCGTGGGCCAGGCGCGCCATCAGGTCGGCGGTGGCCGGCGCGATCAGGATGATGTCCGCCCATTTCGCCAGCTCGATGTGGCCCATGCCGGCCTCCGCTTCCGGATCCAGCAGCGAGGTCCGCACCGGCTCACCGGTGAGCGCCTGCAGGGTCAACGGCGTGATGAAGGCCTGGGCGCCTTCGGTCATCACCACGCGCACCTCCGCGCCCGTCTTCTTCAACAGACGGGCGAGATGTGCGCTCTTGTAGGCGGCGATACCGGCGCTGATGCCGAGCAGAATGCGGGTTCCGGCCAGTCCCGGCCCGAGTGGTGAAACCATGGTCGACGTCCTGAAAAAGCAGGCATCCACCTTACCACCGGCGCCGGGGATTGCGTAGCTCACGACTCCTCGGTGTGGACGGTACTCAGCGGCAACAGACGCTGGACGGCGAGCTCCACCCCGCGCAGCTCGGCCAGCCCCTTGAGCCGGCCGATCAGCGGGTAGCCCGGGCGGCTGTCGCGCGTCAGGTCGTCGAGCAGGTGATGACCATGATCCGGCCGCATCGGCAGGCGGTGACCGCCTTCGTGTCGGCGCCGGCGCTGCTCCTCGACCAGAGCACCGATGACACCGACCATGTCGACGTCGCCGTCCAGATGCTCGGCTTCGTGGAAGCTCAGTGGATCGGCTTCCCGGCGAGTCGCACGCAGGTGAACGAAGTGGATGTGGGGCGCGAACCGCCGGGCCATGGCGACCAGGTCGTTGTCGGCGCGTACGCCGTAGGAGCCGGTGCAGAAGGTCAGGCCGTTGGCGGGGCTGGGGGCGCTGTCGATCACGAACCGGGCATCCTCGGCGGTCGACACCACACGCGGCAGTCCCAGCATTTCGCGGGGCGGATCGTCCGGGTGGATCGCGAGCCGGATGCCGGCTTCTTCTGCCGCGGGGACGATAGCGCGCAGGAACCTCGCCAGGTTGGCGCGCAGCCGTTCGCCATCGATACCGCGATAGGCATCCAGCGCCTGGCGGAAATTCTCGAGGGTGTAGTGCTCTTCGGTGCCGGGAAGGCCGGCGATCACGTTGTCGATCAGTCGCGATCGTGCCGACGCATCGAGCGTCTCCAGATAAGCGCTGGCCGCGTCGCGCTCGGCATCGCTGTAATCGTCCTGCGCGCCGTCGCGTTCGAGCAGATAGAGATCGAAGGCGGCGAATGCCGTCTGGTCGAAGCGTAGCGCGGTACCGCCGCTGGGCAGCGGCCAGGCAAGATCGGTGCGGGTCCAGTCGAGGACCGGCATGAAGTTGTAGCAGACCACGTCGATACCGCATTCGCCGAGATTGGCCAGCGTCTGGCAGTAGCTGTCGATGTAGCGCTCGGCTTCCGGCAGTCCCTGCTTGATCGCCTCGTGTACCGGCACGCTTTCCACGACCGACCAGACGAGACCGGCGGCTTCGATCAGCCGCTTGCGCTCGGCAATCGCTTCCACCGGCCAGACTTCGCCATTGGGAATCTCGTGCAGCGCGGTGACGATGCCGGTCGCGCCGGCCTGGCGAATCTCGCCGAGAGTGATGGGATCGGCCGGACCGAACCAGCGCCAAGTGTATTCCATAGATCTATTTTCCGAGTTCGGGATTGGCTGAAGCCAGGGCAGCGATGGCGGCCTCCACGCCACCCGCTTCCAGGTGCTCTAGTGCCGTGGTAACGGTCTTGACGAACATGGGGTCCTCGCGCAGCGCAGTGGGGAAGACGGCATCGAGTGCGAGGAACGCCACGGTCAGCGCCGGCAGGTCGTCGCCGTGGCGGCGGTGCAGCTCGACGAAGGTTCCGGCCATTGGATCGTCGACCGGGTGCGGCTGGCCGGCGAGGTTGGTGCCCGCGGTATAGCGGATCCAGCCGGCCACGCCCAGCGCGGTGGCGGCCATGTCGCTGTAGTGTTCCGCCGTCAGACGTTCGACGCCACTGGCCAGCCAGCGCTGGGGCAGTTTCTGCGAGCCGTCCATGGCGATCTGCTGGAGCCGATGACGCAGGCTGTCATTGCCGAAGCGGGCCAGCAGGCTGTCGGTGTAGACATTGGCATCGGCGCCCGCCGGCAGTGACAGTGTCGGGATCGCTTCCTGCTGCCAGTAGTGCTGCAGTAGCTGACGAAAGGCGGGGCGGGCGACGGCGGCATCCACCGTCTCGATGCCGGCCAGCGCGCCCAGATAGGCGAGCAGCGAGTGGGCGCCGTTGAGCAGACGCAGCTTCATGGTTTCGAACGGAGCGACATCGGCGACCATCTCGACGCCATCGGCTTCCCAGTCCGGCCGGCCTAGCGGGAAATCCTCCTCGACCACCCACTGGCTGAAGGTTTCGCAGACCACGGCAGCGGGGTCGTCGACCCCCAGCGCCGACAGACGCTGGCGATCGGCGTCGGTCATCGCCGGGACGATGCGGTCGACCATGCTCGAGGGGAACGCGACGTTGGCGTCGATCCAGTCGGCCAGCGCGGCCTCGCGGTGACGGGCCAGCGAGATGACGGCGCGACGCGTGCGCTGGCCGTTGTGGGGCATGTTGTCGCAACAGAGCACGGTGAAGGGTGCGACCCCGGCCGTTCGGCGTCGAGCCAGGGCCTCCACCAGCATGCCCGGGGCGGTGTCCGGCGATTCGGGATTTGCGATGTCATGGGCGATCGGCGCGGCATCGGTCAGCAGTTCGCCGCTGCTCGGGCTCAGAAAATAGCCCTTCTCGGTCACGGTGAGGGTGACGATGCGGACAGCGGGATCCCTCATGCGCGTCAGTAACGCTTCCCGGTCCGGGCCATCCGGGCCGGCGTAAAGCGCCTCGGCGATCACTGTGATCTCGCGCAGCGTGACGTGCTCGCTGTCGCTGTATTCGGCGACGTGGTAGCGCAGGTCACCCGCTCGCAACTGGTCGACCAGCGTCCGATTGGAGCGGATGTTGGCGCTGCAGATGCCCCAATCTCCCTGCACCCGGTTGAGACAGCGCTGTAGATAGACCGCCTGGTGCGCGCGATGGAAGGCGCCCAGGCCCAGGTGGACGATGCCGATCCCGCTCGGCACATGGCGGGCCGGCTGGCGCTCGATCTGGATTCGAGTTTCGGCCATGACGCTATTTCCCCATCAGCAGGTTGGGCAACCACAGCGACAGCGCCGGGACGAAAGAGACCAGCATCAGCACGATCAGATTGCAGATCAGGAAGGGCACGATGGCCCTGGCGACGCGCAGCATGGGCAGCTTGCCGATGCTCGACACCACGAACAGGCAGACGCCCACTGGCGGCGTGGTCAGGCCGATCATCAGATTGAGTACCGCCATCACGCCGAAGTGGATCGGATCCATGCCGACGCCCGTCGCCACGCCCAGCAGGGCCGGGAACAGGATGATCAGCGCGGCGATGGTCTCCATGAACGCACCGACGAACAGCAGGATCAGATTGAGGATCAGGATGACCACGATCGGATTGCTGCTGATGCCGAGAATGGCGTCGGCGAGCATCTGTGGAATCTGCTGGCTGGTGAGGATCCAGCCGAACAGGTTGGCCAGGCCGACGAGCAGCATCAGCGAGGCCGAGGTGATCACGGTGTCCGACAGGATGCCGCCCAGATTGCGCCAGTTGATGCCCTTGTAGACGAAGGTGCCCACCAGCAACGCGTAGAGGCTGGCGACGATCGAGGCCTCCGTCGGCGTGAACAGGCCGCCGATGATGCCGTAGAGAATGATGAAGGTCATCAGCAGTGCCCAGAACGCGCTGCGGCCTTCCTTGAGCAACTCCTTGAAGGAGGCGCGCTTCTCCTTGGGATAGCCGCGGCGCACCGCCAGCCAGTAGGCGGTGATCATCATCGCCACGCCCAGCAACAGACCGGGCAGCGCACCGGCGAGGAACATGCGGCCGACGGAGATGCCGGAGAGCGAACCGACGATGATCATCGGCACGCTGGGCGGAATGATCGGGCCGATGGTGGAAGAGGCGGCGGTCACGGCGGCGGCGAACGGCTTGTCGTAGCCGGCCCTGGACATGCCCGGAATCATCACCGAGCCGATGCTGGCGGCGTCCGCCACCGCGGTGCCGGAGATGCCGCTGAAGATCATCGAGCCGCCGACGTTGGCCAGGCCCAGGCCGCCGCGGATATGGCCGACCAGCGCGTTGGAGAAGCGCACGATATGCTGGGTGATATTGCCCACGTTCATCAGGTTACCGGCCATCACGAAACCGGGGATACACAGCAGCACGAAGGAATCGATGCCGGAAAACATGCGCTGCGGCACGATGGTCAACGAGATGCCACCGAGCATCAGATAGGCGAGTGACGACACGCCCAGACAGAAGGCGATCGGTAGACCGATCAGCAGCAGTATCAGAAAGGTGGTGAAGAGAACGGCGATTTCCATCAGAGCGCCTCCTGGCGAGCGGTGTCGACGCGTTCGCCACGAACCATGGCGATGATGCCCTCGGCAAGGCCGATCAGGCTGTAGAGCAGCAGCGTGCCGAACAGCACCACCGAAGAGAAAAAGATGTAGAGCATGGGAATGCGCAGCGTCGGCGAGGTCTGGAACGCGCCGATCTGGGCGAATTGCCAGGCGTTGGGCAGTACCATGAGCGTGAAGGCGAACGTGATCGCCGAGATCAGCGCAAGATAGGCGGCCCGACCGCGAAAACCGAGCCAGCCGTGGAACAGCTCCACGTTGACGTGGCGGTGGCGGTGCTGCACCACGCCGGCGCCCATCGCCACCATGTAGATGAAGAGGTAGCGGGTCAGTTCCTCGGTCCACGACAGCGTGATAGGCAGGAACAGGCGCGAGGCGACCTGGAGCAGCACCGTCAGCGACAGCCCCACCAGCGCGATCACGGCCAGCGTCAGGAGTACGCGGTCGAGCGCGCCGGCCAGTCGGCCGATAGGGCCGCCCAGGCGCGGAACGCGAGTCAGTATCTCGAGGTTTTCCTGGATATCCTGATGAATGTCCGTTTCATGTTCCGACATGGCGGTCTCCGAACGAGATGAGAAACGGGGGCGGCGATCGTCGCGCCGCCCCCGAATGCCGTGGCTCGGTAATCCGTCGGGGGATTACAGATCCTGGATGGCTTCGTAGAGCGACTTCTGCTCGTCATTCAAAGAATCAAGCACGGCAGGTTCGGCTTTCTTGGCGAAGGCGGCCTGATCCACCTCGACGAACTCCATGCCCTTGTCCTTGAGCGCCTGTTCGAGACGCTGCTGGTCCTCGACGAACAGCTTTTCCTCGTAGGCTTGCATCTCGCTGGCGGCATCCCGCACCACGGTCTGCAGATCGTCCGGCATCGACTCGAGCTTCTGCTTGCCGATGACGACGTAGATCCAGCTACGTACGTGATCGGTCATGTCCACGTACTGCTGGACTTCGTTGAAGCTGGCGCTTTCGATCAGGCTCAGCGGGTTCTCCTGGGCCTCGATGGTGTTCTGTTGCAGCGAGGTGAAGACTTCGCTGAAGGCCATCGGCGTCGGGCGGGCGCCTAGCGCTTCCCAGGTATCGACGAACAGCGGCACGTTGGGGACGCGAATCCGCAGGCCGTCGAGGTCGTCCGGCGTCTTGATCGGACGGTTGGAGGTCAACTCGCGCGGACCGCGCTCGAACCAGGCCAGCGGGACCAGGCCGGTGCGTTCGGTGATCTGCGCCTCGATCTGCTTGCCGACGTCGCCTTCCACGGCCTTGCGCATGTGGTCTGAGTCGCGGAACAGGTAGGGCACGGCCATCATCGCCGCCTTGGGTGCCCAGTTCTGCAGGCTCTCGCCGGTGATGGTCATGTCGGCGGTGCCAAGCTGAATGCTGTTGATTACATCCATTTCGCTGCCGAGCTGCTCGTTGGGGAAGACCTGGACCTCGATGCGGCCCTCGGAATTGGTTTCGACCAGTTCCTTGAACTTCAGCGCCGCCTTGTTCCAGATATTCTGTTCATTGGCCAGGTGGCCGAATTTCAGCGTGTAGTCCGCGGCCATGACCGCCTGGCTACCCAGTAGCGTGGCGCCGAGGGCAGCGCCAGCGAGCAAGTTCTTGAAGGTTGTCGTCGTCAACATGGCGTGAGTCTCCTGTCGCGTTGATACGCGTCGGTTTTGTTGTCCGGGCCAGCGCTGTTCCGGGTCTCTCCCGGCATGAGTGGCGGACTCGATCGGGCGTTCAGGGCGAGATTTTCACCAGCACCTTGCGCGCCTGTTCCGGGTGGTTCTCGAGCAGATCGATGGCGTCGGGCATCTCGGCCAGTGCGACGCGATGGCTGATCAGCGCCTTGGGATCGAGACGACCCGCGGCGATATGTTCGATCACCTCCGGGAATTTGCGGTTGTTCAGACGGGAGCCGACCAGTGTCAGCTCCTTCTTGATCACTTCCAGCTGGATCAGATCGCTCGGCGTCGGGCTGAAGCCCAGCAGGCCGATGCGCCCGGCTGGACAGGCCATCCGCAGCATCGCCGGCAGCATGGCCGGTACGCAGGCGGCATCGGCGATCAACGGGATGCCTTCACCATGGGTGGCGGCTAGTACGGCCTGTTCGAGGTCTTCGCTGCGGCCGTTGATCACGTGGCTGGCTCCCAGTTCGCGCGCCGTGGCGAGGCGTTCGTCGAGGATATCGGTGACGATCACCTCCTCGAGCCCGATGGCGCGCGCCATCTGCAGTACGGTCAACCCGATCACGCCGGCGCCGATCACCAGCAGACGATCGCCCGGGTGCGGCTCCATCCGCGCGAGCACGTTGGCGGCGATCGAATAGGGCTCGACCAGGGCAGCGGCATCGAGGTCGAGATCGTCGGGAATGCAGTGGGCATTGGCGGCCGGCACGTTGACCTGTTCAGCAAAGCCGCCATTTCTGTGAACGCCGATCACCTGCATCGCGCTGCAGACGTTGGGGCGGCCAATCCGGCAGGGATAGCACCGGCCGCAGTTGACGACCGGATCGATACAGACCCGCTCGCCGACGCGGGCCGCGTCGACGCCATCGCCCACGGCGCGGATCACGCCGGCGAACTCGTGCCCGGTAATGCGGGGGAATCGCACGAAGGCGTTGTCGCCGTGGATGATGTGCATGTCCGAGCCGCAGATGCCGGCGAACGCGACGTCGACGATCACTTCTCCCGGTGCCGCGCTCGGTGCGGGCTGGTCGCCGACGGCGAACGCATGTGGGGCGCTGACTTCAAAGGCTTGCATCGATGACTCTCCTGAAATTCTCACGGTTGCCGGTATCGCTCGTTCGCCAGTGTCATGTTCGCCATTGGCATACTCACCAGTGCCACAGCGTGCCGTCCTCGAGCCGGTTGACCGGCAGGCTGGCGCGCTTGAACGGATAGCGGGCGGCGGCCTCCTCGTCGATGTCGACGCCGTGCCCGGGGTTCTCGCCGACCAGGAAGTGACCATCCTCGAAGCGATAGTCATGGGGGAAGACGCTGTCGGTCAGTTCGTCGTGGGGCATGTGTTCCTGAATGCCGAAGTTGGGCACCCAGGTATCGAAGTGGATCGCGGCGCCGAGACAGACCGGCGACAGATCCGTTGGTCCATGGAAGCCGGTGCGCACGTGGTAAAGGGAAGCGAGATCGGCGATCCGGCGCAGATGGGTAATGCCGCCGCCGTGGGTCAGCGGTGTGCGGATGTAGTCGATCCACTGGTTCTGGATCATCTCGCGGCAATCGTGGATCGAGTTGAAAACTTCGCCGATGGCGAGCGGCGTGGTGGTGTGCTCGCGGATCAGGCGCAGACTCTCCTGGTTCTCGGCGGGGACGCAGTCCTCGAGCCAGAACAGGTGGTAGGGCTCCACCGTCTTGCCCAGCCGTGCGGCCTCGATCGGCGTCAGCCGGTGGTGGACGTCGTGCAGCAGGTGCAGGTCGTGACCGAAGCGCTCGCGCACGGCGGCGAACAGCTGCGGCACATGGTTGAGGTACTTCTCCGTGCTCCAGACGTGCTCGGCGGGCAGTTCGGCATCGGCCGGCTCGTAGCGCTCGCCTTCACGCTTGGCGACGCCGTAGATCGTCTTGATGCCGGGGACACCGGCCTGAACACGCACCGCCTTGTAGCCCAGTTCGACGTGGCGAGCGACTTCTTCCAGGCAGCTGTCGATGTCCTTGCCGGTGCAGTGGGCGTAGGTCATCACCCGCTCGCGGCTCTTGCCACCCAACAGCTGGTAGAGCGGCATGTTGGCGGCCTTGGCCTTGATGTCCCACAGCGCCATGTCGACGGCGCCGATCGCGCTCATGGTCACCGGGCCACGACGCCAGTAGGCGCCGCGATAGAGATACTGCCAGGTGTCCTCGATGCGGCTGGCGTCGCGACCGATCAATGCCGGCACGACGTGCTCTTCGAGATAGGCGGCGACGGCCATTTCACGACCGTTGAGCGTGGCGTCGCCGATCCCGTAGATGCCGGATTCGGTAATCAGCTTGAGGGTGACGAAATTGCGTCCGGGGCTGGTGACGATGACACGGGCGTCGATGATTTTCATGGAATCTCCGGCTAGGGAAAACGGCGGCTTCAATGGTTGTCGAACAGATCGGGAAAACGCTCGATCAGGCGTGGCAGTGAAACGAGCAGTTCGCGCAGGTGGGCCTGTACCGCGCGTTCGGCGGCATCCGGATCACGATGCTTGATCGCTTCGACGATCCGGGCGTGCTGCTCGACCAGAGTGTCCAGTGGCGTGCCGTCGGGCACGCTGATGTAGCGCACGCGGTCGAAGTGCGCCTTGACCTCTTCGGTGAATCGCCAGGCCGATTCGTGTCCGGCTTCCCGCGACAGCGTCTGGTGGAACTCCTCATCGAGCACGTAGAAGCGGTCGTAGTCGCCACCGATGATCGTCCTGCGCTGGCGCTCGACCAGTTCGAACAGGTCATCCAGCCCGCGTGACGACAGGCCTTCTTCCGCAGCGGACTTGGCCACTGCCACTTCGATCGCCTCGCGCACGAAGCGCGCACTGTAGACCGCCTGAGGGGAGATCTTGACCACGAATGTGCCGCGCTGGGGGCGCACCTCGACCAACCCTGCTTCCGAGAGGCGGATGAAGGCCTCGCGAACGGGCTGGCGGCTGACCTTGAAGGTATCGGCGATCTCCTTCTCCGACAGCGCCTGGCCCGGCGCCAGCACGAGACGAATGATGGCGTGACGCAACACGTGATAGAGGCGTTGGCGTACATGGCCGGCATCCGACTCGTTCCATAGGGTTTGCAGGGTCGTTGAGGTCACGAGAGCTCCGGCGTTCTTGTCTGACTAGTATGGTAGTGGGTCGCCGGAAATTGACGATTCGACTTTGGGAGTAGAGCGTCATCGCCGATGAAAGGTAGAACGTCATCGCCAATGAAAATCGGTCAGGTTTTGACGGGACCGGCCGATGACCTGATCAGAGGTTCGATAATTCACGGCGAATGGACGGGAAGGGGCATGGCAATACGCGACTGGCCGGAAGGGGAGCGGCCACGGGAGAAACTTCTAACGCTAGGGTCCGCAGCACTTTCCGATGCCGAGCTGCTGGCAATCTTCCTGCGGGTCGGGGTCAAGGGGCGCTCGGCGGTGGATCTGGCACGTGACCTGTTGAGCAGCTTCGGCGGGCTGCGTCAGCTGCTGGAAGCGGATCGCCAGCGATTCTGTGCCGAGCATGGCCTGGGCGAGGCGACTTTCGTGCAGCTTCAGGCGACGCTGGAGCTGTCGCGTCGTCATCTCGGCAGCCTGCTCGAGCGCGATGCGGCGTTGACTTCCCCGACACTAGTGCGTCGATTCCTGAGTGCCCAATTGCGCCATCTCGATCACGAGGCGTTCGCGGCCCTGTTTCTGGACACGCAGCATCGCGTGATCCGCTTCGAGATCCTGTCCGAAGGCACGCTGGACAGCGCCTCCGTCTATCCGCGTGAAGTCGCCCGGCGCGCGCTGGCGCACAATGCCGGCGCCGTCATCTTTGCGCATAACCATCCTTCCGGCGTGGCCGAGCCGAGCGATGCCGATCGTCGGATCACCGAACGCCTGCGCGAGGCGCTGGGGCTGTTCGATATTCGGGTGCTGGATCATTTCGTGATCGGCGACGGCGAGGTAATCTCGTTCGCCGAGCGCGGCTGGTTATGAGCAGGCGACGCGCGCCAGATTGGCGGAATGGGCAGTGAATGGATTGTGGTAAATGGACAGTGTTTCGAGATTCGAATGGGAACGCGTGTCGGATTCGGGTAACATATCGCGCCATGTTCTGGGGTGACGCCCTTCGATGGCCTGTCGGAAACGATCGGCCAACGCTTCGCTGGCACGGCGGCAGTTGTCGTCGATTGTTGCGAAGAACGGAGGCGTCTGGTATAAAGTACGCCCTTTGAATCGGGGCACCTTTGAGTCGGCGCATTGATCCAGTGAATCAAGGCGTTGGACCATGGCAGTCGAGCGAATGATACCCGCCATTTCCATGATGGAATCGAGATGGATGGGTTCTTCCCGAACTGCGTGTCCGAGATAAACCGAACAACCCAACCCGCCAGTGGTCGGAGGCTTCCATGTCCCAAGTTTGTCAGGTTACCGGTAAGCGTCCGGTGACTGGTAATAACGTCTCGCACTCACAGCGCAAGACACGTCGTCGTTTCGTCCCGAACCTGCATACGCATCGTTTCTGGGTCGAGTCCGAGAAGCGTTTCGTCAAGCTGCGCCTGTCCTCCAAGGGTATGCGCATCATTGACAAGAAGGGCATCGAAGCGGTGCTCAGCGACATTCGCAAGCGCGGCGTTAGCCTTTAAGGAGTCGAGAGATGCGTGACAAGATCAAGTTGGTGTCCAGCGCCGGTACCGGCCACTTCTACACCACGGCAAAGAACAAGCGTAACACTCCGGACAAGCTCGAATTCAAGAAGTACGATCCGGTCGTTCGCAAGCACGTCATGTACAAGGAAGCCAAGATCAAGTGATCTAGCTTTCTGATAGTGCTGAAATGCCAGCGCTGAAATGACAGTACGGAAAACCCGGTCCTCGACCGGGTTTTCTCGTTTGTGATGGATGAATCGCGAGAGTCCGACGTATGCCCGAGCTTCCCGAAGTCGAAACGACCCGCCGCGGTATCGCGCCTCACGTCGAAGGCCAAGAGATCGTCGAGGTCATCGTGCGTCAGCGCCGTATGCGCGTGCCGGTGCCTGACGACCTGGAATCCACGCTGATCGGCGCAAGGTTCGGTGAGCTCTCCCGTCGCGCCAAGTATCTGCTGCTGCCGCTGGGCGAGCGTACCTTGCTGTGGCATCTGGGGATGTCCGGCAGTCTGCGCATTGCCCGCGTCGGCGATACGCCCAAGAAGCACGACCATGTCGACATCGTCTTCGAGGGTGGCCATATCCTGCGCTATCACGATCCCCGGCGCTTCGGGTTCGTCGATTGGCTGAAGGAGAATGCCGCGACGGATACCCGGCTTTCCCGCCTGGGGCCGGAGCCGCTGTCGCCGGGTTTCGATGGTCAGCGACTCTACCGGCTGTCTCGCGGCCGCCGTGCGGCGATGAAGACCTTCATCATGGACAATGCCGTGGTCGTGGGGGTGGGCAATATCTATGCCACGGAGGCGCTGTTCATGGCCGGCATCGATCCGCGTCGCGCGGCGGGTCGTGTCTCGCTCGAGCGTTTCGAGCGCCTCGCCGAAGCGATCAAGACGGTGCTGGCGGCAGCGATTACCCAGGGCGGCACCACGCTGCGGGACTTCGTCAGCGGCACCGGCGAGCCGGGGTACTTTGCCCAGCGGCTCAACGTCTACGGCCGTGCCGGCGAGCCCTGCCGTCACTGCGGCCTGGAGCTGCGCCATATGGTACTCGGCCAGCGCGCCACGGTTTACTGCACCCTTTGCCAGACCTGAATGTTCTGCCCGATCGGGCTCGAGATCCGACCGGGGCGGCGTGCGATTTGCCCCGACGGATCAATGGATGGCTGCATGCGGGTTAGAATGCGCCGAGATTGCTGTTCGGCGACGCTCGTTCGAAATGTTTCTTCAATACGCTTTTTCTGATTTCCCTTGCCGATGGAGCCCTGCACATGGAGTCAACCGTGACCCAGACCCTGCGCCTCAAGAAAAACGCCGATCGACGTCTGAAGGCGGGCCATCTGTGGCTCTATTCCAACGAGATCGATATCCAGGCGACGCCGCTCAAGGAGCTCGAGCCAGGCGCTCAGGTGACCATCGAGGCCGCCAATGGCAAGGCGCTGGGTGTCGCCTACGTCAATCCGCATTCGCTGATCTGCGCCCGCGTCGTCTCCCGCGATGCCGATGTCCGGCTGGATCGTTCGCTGCTGGTGCACCGCTTCAACCAAGCGCTGGCGCTGCGTGATCGCCTGTTCGCCAAGCCATTCTACCGGCTGATCCATGGCGAGGGCGATCTGCTGCCGGGGCTGATCGTCGACCGCTTCGATGACGTGCTCGTGGTTCAGCTCAATACGCTCGGCATGGAAACGGTACGCGACGAGGTGATCGCGGCGCTGGACAAGGTGCTGTCGCCCCGCGCCATCGTGTTCAAGAACGATTCCAGCGGGCGCCGGCTGGAGCAGCTCGAATCCGAAGTCGCGGTGGTCCACGGCGAACTGCCCGACGAGGTGCTGCTGGAAGAGAATGGCGTGCGCTTCGTCGCCCCGGTGCTGGATGGCCAGAAGACTGGCTGGTTCTACGATCACCGCGCCAATCGCGCCTGGCTCAACGGCCTGGTTGCCGGCAAGCGGGTGCTGGATCTGTTCAGCTATATCGGCGGCTGGGGCGTGCAGGCCGCGGCGCATGGCGCCAGCGAGGTACTGTGCGTGGACGCTTCCGAGGTCGCGCTGGACCGGGTTGCCGAGAACGCCGCGCTCAACGGATTGCACGAGCAGGTGGCGGTCGGTCACGGCGACGTGTTCGAAGCCATGACCGCGCTGCGCGCCGAGGGCGAGAAGTTCGATGTGATCGTGCTCGATCCGCCGGCCTTCATCAAGAAGCGCAAGGATCTGGCCAATGGCGAACGCGCCTACGCACGCCTCAATCGTGAAGCGATGCGGCTGCTGGGTCGTGACGGGCTGCTGATGTCGGCGTCCTGCTCCATGCATCTGTACGAGGAGCGCCTGGTAGAGTGCGTGCGTGGCGCGGTGCGTCACCAGGATCGCCACGGCCAGATCATCTACCGGGGCGGCCAGGCGGGCGATCACCCGATCCATCCGTCGATTCCCGAGACGGCTTATCTGAAAGCCCTCGGCGTGCGGGTCTTCCGCAACTGATGATCGCAATGGAGCGATACCGCTGACATGTCTGCCGACCGGATTTGCGTATTCCGTCATCCCAATGTCTTGTTGGTCAGTCATGTTCGTAACGTGATCGAGAGCGCCGGTATCTCCGCCACGTTGCGCAACATGACCCTGGCTGGCGGGGCGGGCGAGCTGCCGCCCGATCAGTGCGAGGCGGAGGTCTGGGTGGCCGCCGAGGCCGAAGCGCAGGCGAGCCGACTGGTCAGGGAAGCGCTCGACGGACCGGCCGTGGTCGCGCCGCCGTGGCATTGCCCCGGCTGCGGTGAGCGGCTGGAAGGAGTCTTCGATCGCTGCTGGCAGTGTGGCCGGGCTCGCCCGGCCGACGATCCGGTATGACGTTCAGAGAGCGAGACGCTGATTTGGGGAAGCGAGACGTTTCAGGGTCACCCCGGTTGGCCAAAAGCGTCTCGCCAGGCATGGTCGAAATATCCGCTGACAGTTCGGAGGTCCATATGACATGGGATCTGCCCGGCCCGTTCGTGATCGACATCCAGGTCGAGGCATCGAGCATCGATCACTACGGGCACGTCAACAACGCCGAATACCTGCGCTGGATCGAGCGCGCCAGCTGGACCCACTCCCGTCATCTCGGGCTGAGTCTCGACGACTATCGAGCGCTCGATCGCGGCATGGTCGTTCATCGCCACGAACTGGATTATCTGGCACCTGCCTTCGAGGGCGACCCGCTCCAGCTTGCCACGTGGATCGTCGCCTGCGACGGCCGCTTGACGCTGACGCGGCGGTTTCAGCTGTGCCATGGCGCCAGTGCGCGGACGTTGCTCCGGGCGCAGACGCGTTTCGCCTGCATCGAACTCTCCAGCGGGCGGCCCAAGCGAATGCCGCCGCGATTCGTCGAGGTCTACGGCGGGGCTGTGGCGCGGGAGTAGAAAATATTTCTGCCTATCGATGCAATTCCAGATTTTCTTTCAAAAAGAGTTCGTCATTCAGGTCTTGTTCGTCTTTTTTCTGCCCCTATCCCGCCTTTATTGCTGTTGTGCTGTAATTCGCTCGATCCCTTCAATGACAACCAGCGATCGAGGAGATGGCCATGCACATCGGCGTTCCCAAGGAAATCAAGAACCATGAATACCGCGTCGCCCTGACACCGGGCGGCGCGCGTGAACTGGTGGCGCGAGGCCACCGTGTTTCGGTACAGGCGGAAGCGGGCAGTGGCTGCGGCTATCCGGATGAGGCCTATCGGGAAGCCGGCGCCGAGGTGTTGGCCGATGTCGAGGCGCTGTGGGCTTCCGCCGATCTTGTCCTCAAGGTCAAGGAGCCCCAGGCGGAAGAGGTCGCCCGGCTGCGCCCGGAGCAGACGCTGTTCACCTACCTTCATCTGGCGGCCGAGGAGAAGCTGACTCGCGGTCTGATCGACAGTGGCGCGACCTGCATCGCCTACGAGACCATTACCGACGGCCTTGGCGGCTTGCCGCTGCTGGCGCCAATGAGTCGCGTGGCCGGCCGCATGGCCGTACAGGCGGGCGCGCACAGCCTGGAGAAAGCCCAGGGCGGTGCCGGTATCCTGCTGCCGGGCGTGCCGGGTGTAGCGCCGGCCAAGGTAACGGTGATCGGTGGCGGCGTGGTTGGCGAGAACGCCGCGCGGATGGCGCTGGGGCTTGGCGCCGAGGTGACGATTCTCGACAAGTCTCTGCCTCGGCTGGAAGTGCTCGACCACCGTTATCAGGGCCAGATCCGTACCGTCTATTCGACCACCGAGACGCTGGAGGCGGCCGTACGCGAGTCGGACATGATCATCGGTGCGGTGCTGGTGCCCGGTGCCGCCGCGCCCAAGCTGATCACCCGTGCGATGCTCGCCGACATGAAGCCGGGAAGCGTGCTGGTGGACGTGGCAATCGACCAGGGCGGCTGCTTCGAGACCAGCAAGCCGACCACCCATGCCGAGCCCAGCTATGTGGTCGATGGCATCGTCCACTACTGTGTCGCCAACATGCCCGGTGCGGTCGCACGAACGTCGACCCAGGCACTGACCAATGCGACGCTGCCGTTCGTGATCGCACTGGCCGACAAGGGCTGGAAGCAGGCGCTCGCCGACGACGCCCATTTCCGAAGCGGACTCAATGTCCATGCCGGCCAGGTGACTTATGCCGCCGTGGGCGAGGCTTTCGGGCTCGAGGTGGTTAGTGCCGAACTCTGCTTGCAGGCCTGAACTCATACCGAGTTCTTCCTGAGCCCAAGCATAGCGATACGAACAGCAGGACTGATACTCATTGTCGGCGCCGATGTTGTCGGCGCCGCTTTATTTTGATGCTTCGGTCATATGCTTTTATATTCGACGCATCTAGAAAGAATCTCGCCATGTGAGACGAACTCGGCAAGGTGTCTCGGTATGCTCGGGATAGATCCCAGCTTCGAGCCGTCGACGTGCCATCAGCTTCGCGTGAATCTTCCCAGACTCCCTCCACTCTACGCCATGTAATGGCGCTGCTGCGGACAACCGCGGCGTGCGGTACCCGTGGCGCGGGTATTGATGATTATCTCGATGCGACCGAACTGAGTCGGCCGACCATCTACCGCCTCCTCAAGGGGCTGCGCGAAGAGGGTTTTCTGCGACCCTCTCCGCTGCGACATCGCTATCTGCTGGGTTATGAGCTGTTAGTGCTCGGCGCTGAGGCGGGTAATGGCGGCAGCCTGCGTGATCTGGCTCGTCCCAGACTGCTCGCGATGGCGCAGCGCCTTGGGGACAGCTTTTACCTGTTCGCGCACGACGGTCGACATGCGGTCTGCCTCGAAGTCCAGAACGGTGCCTATCCGGTTGGCAGTTTCGTGGCCTCGATCGGCGGCCGCGTGCTTCTGGGAGTGGGGCAAGCATCGATTGCGCTTCTGGCTTCGCTCGAGTCCCGGGAGCGTGAATGGATCCTTGCGGCCAACCATGATCCGTTGCAAGACCGCTACGAGATCAGTGTCGATGCCGTTGAACAGGAAATTGCGCGCTTCCATCAGGAGGGGTATGCCCGGGGTGTGGAGGGTTCAAGCCTACCTGAATTCACGGGGTTGGCGATCCCTATTCTCGATCACAGCGGGCGCTGTCTCGGTGCGTTCAGTTGCTCGATGCTCAAATCACGGATGACCCAGGATCATCGTCAAGAAGTGCTGGCGATGATGGCGGAACAGGCCGAAAGCCTGGTGTCGGAATCCCACGGTCTATTGCAGGCACAGTGATGCTCATGTCGAAAGCGGCTCAGCCGTCTCATCTTCGTCCCTGCGGCTGGCAGGCATTGCTGCCCCCCGTAACGCCGCGACCGGCTCTTTGTGGTGATCAGGTCGCCGATCTTGTGGTCGTAGGCGCGGGATATACCGGCGTTGCCGTGGCGCAAACCTATCATTCCTTGGCACCGGATCGCCGCATTGTGGTACTCGATGCCGAGACGGTCGGCGAAGGCAGCCCGGGCCGTAATTCCGGCTTCATGTTGGAGATCGCTCTGGCCAATGATGCGTCCGCTGATCAACTGGCGCGAATGTCGACGCTCAATGCGCTGAGCCGACAGACAATGGCTAGGCTCAAGGCGCAGGTCGATGAGCACGATATCGATTGCCAACTCCAGCGTACCGGTACTTATCGGGCAGCCCGGGGAGACGAAGGTCGTCGTGCATTGGCACGGTATCAAGACTTTTTGGATGCCGCTGGGCTGTCCTATCGGCGATTGGACCTCGAGCAGCTAGACACCGCACTGGGCACCCGCTACTACGCCGAAGGGCTTTATTCCCCCGACTGTTATCTCGTTCAGCCAGCCGCACTGATCGGTGGACTGGTCGATTCGCTGCCGGAAGCTATTGATTGTCACGAACGGAGTCCGGTGCTGGCAGTGCAACGAGACAAGGAAGCATGGCGGGTCAGTACTTCGAAAGGATCGGTTCGGGCTCAGCAGGTGGTATTGGCCAATAATGCCTTCGCGCGTGCACTGGGCGCCGATCGCTCGCGGCTTACCGCCATTTATACTTACGCCGCGCTGACAGCAAGGCTTGATTCCGATTTGACGGCTGCTATCGGAACTGAACCCTGGGGGCTGCTGCCAACGCACCGGCTGGGTTGCACGTTACGTACCACGGCAGACGGCCGCTTGATGATTCGTGCCCAGTACAGCTACGAGGCTGAAAGGGACAACGCAACCGTCGCCGCCGGTCTCAAGTCGAGCCTGGTCGCACGTTATCCAGAGCTGGCGGCTGTCGAATTCGAGCGAGTCTGGGGTGGAACCACTGGCCTGACCTACAACGGCGCCCCGTTGTGGGGAGAAGTGGCGGAAAACCTGTTCGTATCGGCGGGGTGCAACGGCGGCGGCATCGTCAAGGGCACCTTGCTGGGCGATGCTCTGGCGCGCTTGGCGCTGAAACAACCGACAGTCGATGTCCCTGGTCTTTTTGGCAAGCCTAGTTGGATGCCGCCCGAACCCATTCGCAGGCTGGCCTTCGACACCATTCGCACAATCGAGCAGCGCAAAGGGCGCGACGAGACTTGATAACCGCGCTCAGCCACAACACCAGCGATGCGCATCGAGACCTACAATACACAACAATCAAGGAGTCATCATGGACCCTCAGCTGCACTACGGCATACTGTCGCTTTTGCCGGCTTTTCTCGCCATTGTTCTGGCTTTCACGACGCGTAACACGATCTTCTCGCTAGCTGTAGCCTGTGTCGTCGGCGTGACGATCATGGGGCGGGGGCTGTTCGGTTTTCCCAACCTGCTCAAGACATCGTTGGGCACTACGGACTTTTCTTGGATCCTGCTGCTGGAATTGTTCATCGGTACGGTAATCGCGTTCTTCCAGCGTACCGGGGCGATCCGCAACTTTACCGCCTGGGTCGAAGCCAAGGCGTTATCACGTGTGCGCGTGCAACTGGTGGGCTGGTTCATGGGCATGTTTGTGTTCTTTAGCGACTACTTTAGCCCGCTGTTTGTTGGCTCTACGCTCCGCGGGCTGACTGACCGCTACCGTGTCTCGCGGGAGAAGCTAGCCTATATCGCCGACTCCACCTCGGCGCCGGTTAGCGTGCTGGTGCCGATCACTGGCTGGGCCGTGTTCATCTCAGGGCTGCTGATCGGCATGGGACCGATCGAGGACGCGGGAGATGCCATGCAGGCCTTCATCTACGCAGTGCCGTTCAATCTCTATGCCTGGCTATCTGTGTTGGTGGTAGGGCTAGTAATCGTCGGGGTGGTGCCGCTTTTCGGGCCGATGAAGCGCGCCGAGGCCAGGGCGCAGGAAGAAGGTAAGGTCTTCCGAGATGGTGCGGATCCGCTGCTGGGCGAGGAGTTAACCGATCTGGCTCCGTTTGAGGGCGTTAGGACCAACCTGTTTCTGAACTTCGTATTGCCAGTGCTGATTGTGATCGGTGTCGCTGTGAGCACCTTCGTGGTGGTGGGTTCGGCCAAGACGATGGAAGCATTCCTTGCCGCGGCGGTGGTGCTAGGGGCGATTATGCGGTTGCAGGGCATCCCGCTCAACGACATCATGAAGACCGCCACGGCAGGCATGAAGGGTGTGATGCCGGCTATTCTGATCTTGGCGCTGGCTTATTCGCTCAACCAGCTCTCCAAAGATATGGGCACCGCTAACTATATTGTCGAAGTCAGCCGCGATTGGCTCTCGCCGACCCTGCTGCCGGCGATCACCTTTCTGCTGGCGGCACTGATCGCCTTCGCCACAGGTTCCTCGTGGGGCACCTTCGCGATCATGATGCCGATTTCGGTGCCAGTGGCCTTCGTTTTCACCGGCGATATGCTGACGCCACTGATCTACGCCACTATCGCGGCGGTGGCGGGCGGCGGCGTGTTCGGCGACCACTGCTCGCCACTGTCTGACACTACGGTGCTAGCCTCTACTGGATCGGCCTGCGACCATATGGATCACGTGCGTACCCAAATCCCTTATGCTCTGGCTGTCGCGCTAGTCTCGTTAGTAGTTTATTTGTTGGTAGGAGCTATCATCGCCGGATAAGCGTGTTCGCTATGGGGAGAGTGGCAAGGTAAACTGCCCGCACTGTCACTTTCCCCTAGCGATTCGAAGAGTTCATGAGCAAGCGACGCGTTCTTACCGGTATCACCACCACGGGTACGCCGCATCTGGGCAATTATGTCGGCGCGATCAAGCCGGCCATCGCCGAGAGCCAGAATCCCGATGTCCAGTCCTACTACTTTCTTGCCGACCTGCATGCGCTGATCAAGGCGCAGGATCCGCAGCGAGTGCAGCAGTCGCGGCTCGAGATCGCGGCCACGTGGCTCGCGCTGGGGCTGGATACCGACAACGCGATCTTCTATCGGCAGTCCGATATCCACGAGATTCCCGAGCTGACCTGGCTGCTCTCCTGCGTCTGCGCCAAGGGACTGATGAACCGGGCGCACGCCTACAAGGCAGCGGTGGCCGACAACGAGGCCGATGGCCAGAGCGATGCCGATCGCGGTATCACCATGGGGCTGTTCGGCTATCCGGTGCTGATGGCCGCCGATATCCTGATGTTCAATGCCCACAAGGTGCCGGTGGGGCGCGACCAGATCCAGCATATCGAGATGGCCCGCGACATGGCGGGGCGCTTCAACCATATCTACAAGGGCGACTATTTCACGCTGCCCGAGGCGATCGTCGACGAGAAGGTCGAAGTGCTGCGTGGTCTCGACGGCCGCAAGATGTCGAAGAGTTACGACAACACCATTCCGCTGTTCGTCAGCGAGAAGAAGCTGCTCAAGCTGGTGCGCAAGATCAAGACCAACTCGCTGGAGCCGGGCGAGCCCAAGGACCCGGATACCTGCACACTGTTCCAGATCTACTCTGCCTTCGCGACGGAGGAAGAGAGCCTGGACATGCGTCGACGCTATGCGGAAGGCATCGGTTGGGGCGATGCCAAGAACGAGGTCTTCGAGTACTTGAATGCCCACCTGCGCGAACCGCGGGAGCGTTACGAGGCGTTGATGAACGACCCCGCTCACATCGAGCAGGTGTTGATAAAAGGGGCCGAGCGAGCCCGCGCCGAGGCCAATGCGCTGATGGAAAAGCTGCGCATCGCGGTAGGGCTGGGCCGCTTCCAGTAAGCACCTCTCGCGACCGGCAGGCCGGCCTTCGGGCCGGCTTTTTTGGATTTCTCTATATAGCCATAGTATCTAAGAAAAGCACTTTTTGTCGTTTTCGTATTCCCGACTAAAAGACTAAAGTATTGCCCATTCGATTTTAGTCTAAAAAGGGGCTTCGCTTATGACGACGCTGACACGTACGGCGCCTCCGGGGATTGGACGGCTATCGCCCAAGGCCTGGATCGCGGCGGTACTGCTCGCGGTGGGTTCACTGGCCGTTGGCCTGGCATTCGGTGGTAATCAGGGCTGGCTGATGCTGGTCGGCGGTGCGCTGGGGATCGTGCTCTATCACGCCTCGTTCGGTTTCACTTCCGCCTGGCGCGTGTTCATCACCGAACGCCGCGGACGCGGCCTGCGGGCACAGATGGTGATGCTGGCGCTGGCCGTGGTGCTGTTCTTTCCGGCGCTGGGCGCCGGCACGCTGTTCGGTCATCCGGTGCAGGGCTTCGTCTCGCCGATTGGCGTGTCCGTGATCGTCGGTGCCTTTCTGTTCGGAATCGGCATGCAACTGGGCGGGGGCTGTGCGTCCGGCACGCTGTTCACCGTGGGTGGCGGCAACGCGCGCATGGTCATCACGCTGCTTTTCTTCATCGTCGGTTCGGTGATCGGTACGGCGCATTTTGCCTGGTGGCAGAGCCTGCCGGCCTTCCAGCCGACCTCGATGATCGATCTCTTCGGTACGGGCGGCGGTATCGCAGCCAGCCTGGTGCTGTTCGCGGCTATCGCGGCATTAACCATTGCCATGGAAAAGCGGCGTCACGGCCAGCTGGAACAGGCACCTTCGGTCTCCGCCGGGCCCGGCCGCTGGCTGACCGGGCCGTGGCCGATCCTGGCAGGGGCAATCGGCCTGGCACTGCTCAACTTCCTGACGCTGTCATTGGCCGGCCGGCCCTGGGGAATCACCTCGGCGTTCGCGCTGTGGGGCGCCAAGGTGTTTCAGGCCGTTGGCGGCGACGTCACCGGCTGGGGATACTGGCAGAAGCCGGGCAATGCCCAGGCATTGAGTGGCAGTGTCTTCAGCGACATCACCACGGTAATGAATATCGGCATCATTCTGGGCGCCGGACTGGCGGCGACACTGGCGGGCCGGTTCGCCCCGAATTTCCGTATTCCGCTGCGTTCCGTGGCGGCGGCGGTGATCGGCGGCCTGTTCCTCGGCTACGGTGCTCGGCTGGCGTTCGGTTGCAATATCGGCGCCTACTTCAGTGGCATTGCGTCCGGCAGCCTGCATGGCTGGTTGTGGCTGGTGGCAGCCTTCGCCGGCAACATGTTTGGCGTCAAGCTGCGTCCGCTGTTCTTTCCCGGCCCGGCCAAACCCGTCGCGGCCAGCTGTTGACGACTCATGAATGCCATGACGAAAGCCCCGCCAGCGCGGGGTTTTTTCATTGGCGGATAGTCTTTTGGACAGGGGTCTCATGGCGGACATGCCATCGGCGGCGGCAGATGGCATACTGGTCGATCCTTGGCCAGCCATGAGCTGGCTCGGCGTTCATACGGTTGCGTGGCAGCCGTGTGGGCGATAACGACAATGCGCCATCGGGCCTGCACCAACGACCGGTGAGCTCGCCCGTCCGACAGGCGCGTTTCATTCGTTGGTTACCGCGAGAGTCGATTCATGTCCGATCACGCCAAGCGCCCGCTTTACATTCCTTACGCTGGACCTTCGCTGCTGGAAACGCCGCTGCTCAACAAGGGTAGTGCTTTCACCAACGAAGAACGTATCGAGTTCAATCTGGTGGGGCTGTTGCCGCAGAACGTCGAGAGCATCGAAGAGCAGCTCGAGCGCGCCTACCACCAGTACACGCTGTGTCAGAACAACCTCGACAAGCATATCTACCTGCGAGCGATTCAGGACGACAACGAGACGCTGTTCTTCCGCCTGCTGGAAGAGCATCTCGAAGAGATGCTGCCGATCATCTACACCCCGACGGTGGGGGAGGCGTGCGAAGAGTTTTCCAACATCTATCGCAACCATCGCGGCCTGTTCATCTCCTATCCCGATCGTCACCGCATGGACGACATCCTGCGTAGCGCGACCAAGGACAAGGTGCGGGTGATCGTCGTGACCGACGGCGAGCGCATCCTTGGTCTGGGCGACCAGGGTATCGGCGGCATGGGCATTCCGATCGGCAAGCTGTCGCTCTACACCGCCTGTGGCGGTATCAGCCCGGCCTACACGCTGCCGATCACGCTGGATGTGGGGACCAACAATCAGAAGCTGCTCGATGACCCGATGTACATGGGGTGGCGCCACCAGCGTGTATCGCCGGACGAGTATGCGGAGTTCATCACGCTGTTCATGGAAGCGCTCAAGCGTCGCTGGCCGAACGTGCTGCTGCAGTTCGAGGACTTCGCCCTGACCAATGCCATGCCGTTGCTGGAGCGTTACCGTGACGAGCTGTGCTGCTTCAACGACGATATCCAGGGTACGGCCTCGGTCTGCGTGGCGACGTTGCTGGCCTCGTGCAAAGCCAAGAATGCCAGGCTCAGCGAGCAGACGATCACCTTTGCCGGCGCGGGCTCCGCCGGTTGCGGGATCGCCGAGCAGATCGTGGTGGCGATGACCCGCGAAGGGCTCTCGGAAGCCGAAGCGCGCAAGCGGATCTTCATGGTCGACAAGGACGGCCTGCTGACCACCGACATGGAAGGGCTTCACAGCTTCCAGCAGCGTCTGGCACACGATCCCGCCGAATTGAGCTTCGATGGCGATGCGCGTCAGTTGATCGACGTGATTTGCAACGTCAAGCCGACGATCCTGATCGGCGTCTCTGGTCAGCGCGGGCTGTTCACCGAGGAGGTGATCAAGACCCTCAACGCCAACTGCGAGAATCCGCTGGTCATGCCGCTCTCCAATCCGACCTCCAAGGTCGAAGCGGTGCCGCAGGATGTGCTGGAATGGACCAACGGCCAGGCGATGGTGGCGACGGGCAGCCCGTTCCCGCCTGTCGAGATCAATGGGCGCACGATTCCCATCGCCCAGTGCAACAACTCCTATATCTTTCCGGGTATCGGCCTCGGCGTGATTGCGGCCAATGCGACACGCGTTACCGACAACATGCTGATGGCGGCCTCCAACGCGCTCGCCGACAGTGCGCCGATCGTCAAGACCGGTGAAGGTGCACTGTTGCCGGCGCTGGGCGATATCCGCGAGATCAGCCAGGCGATCGCCTTCGCCGTCGGCAAGCAGGCCCAGAAGGATGGCGTCGCGCTTTCTTCCAGCGACGAAGTCCTGTGGGACGCGATTCATGGCCACTTCTGGTATCCGCGTTACCGTCAGTATCGCCGTCGCTCGATCTGATAGTAACGCCCATCAAAAGTCGGGCCGCTGACGATTGCACCCCGAAAGTCGGACACTCAGTCCGACCTTCGGGGTGTTTTTATGACAGGCAGACACGACGAGCAGCGCAGTGCAGGTGGTAGGCAGCGTGAGCGAAGTCAGCGCCTGCCTACCCGAGGCATGCTGAATTATTTTGAAGTGGGGCTTATTTTTCTAGTACTGATGCCGATAGGAGTAACTCAAGCATGCGATTGGCGCTCGCGTGCATGCATGGTGAGACGAGGCGAAAATGAAGAACCTATCTGTCAGAAGAAGCCTGACGCTGGCTCTAGTCGTACTGGTGGCAATGATTGGAGCGATCAGTGGGGTAGGGTTCTACTCCAACAGCACCAGTTCGGACGTGATAGACGAGCTATCAGAAATCAATATTGAGCAGACCAATACACTGAACCGCACACAGGTCAATCTGCTCGGCGTAAGGATCATGCTGGAGAAAGCCGCCGCTCTCAGCCGGCAGTCAGAAGATAAAAATGCTCTGGCTATGCAGCAGCGTGCTCAAGAGGCATTGGACAGAGCGATGCAGCGGTATGCCGAGTTCCAGCGGGTTCCTACGGGTGAGGATAGTCGTCGCGACCCCTATGTCGATGCGATCAATGCCGCATATACGGAGTTGGTTCCACAGACGTTGCAACCTCTGCTGGCCAACAGTGATCCGGACGAGATCAGGCGTGAAGAGCAACGTCTCGACGATAATTTCGCCGCTTTCGATGAGGCGTCCCGCGCGTTCGTCCGCTATGTCGAGGAACGGGGCGATGAGCTGATTGCCGACGATGCCCAGTCGACCCTGATCGTGGAAATCGTATCCATCACGCTGCTCCTGCTGGCGCTGGTCGCCGCGTTGCTCGTGCGTATCGCGATGATTCGAACCGTCGTGAACCCGCTGCAGGAAGCCGTCGATCACTTCGACCGTATAGCCAACGGCGACCTGACAGCCGAGATCGAGAATCGCGGAACCAACGAGATCGGCAGGCTGTTCGGCGCGCTGAAGAACATGCAGGTCAAGCTGAGCGAGTTGGTGCTGTCCCTGCGTAACAGCAGCGATAGTGTCTTCACCGGCGCCGGCGAGATTGCCAGCGGCAGTCAGAATCTATCGACGCGCACCGAAGAGCAGGCTTCCGCACTTCAGGAAACGGCCTCGAGCATGGAGCAAATGGCTTCCACCGTGCGCCAGAATACCGATTCGGCCATTGAGGCCGATCGCCTCTCTTCCGGTGCTTCGCAGGCCGCCGAAACAGGTGGCAAGGAAGTTCAGCGCACGGCGGACCTGATGCGTGAAATCGCGGCGAGTTCCCGTAAGATCCAGGAAATCATCGGTGTCATCGATTCCATCGCGTTCCAGACCAACATTCTGGCGCTGAATGCTTCCGTCGAAGCGGCACGCGCCGGCGAGCAGGGGCGTGGCTTCGCGGTGGTCGCCAGCGAAGTGCGGTTGCTGGCCAGCCGTAGCGCTGATTCCGCCAAAGAGATCCGCACCATGATCGAGGAGACCACTTCCAAGATCGAAGTCGGCGCCGAGCAGGCAGAGCGCAGCGGACAGACCATCAACGAGACCGTGGATGCGATTCGCCAGGTATCCACACTGATGAATGAAATCGCTACGGCGACGCGCGAGCAGAATAGCGGTATCGACCAGATCAACGTGGCAGTGACGCAAATGGACTCGGTAACCCAGCAGAACGCGTCTCTCGTCGAGCAGACGAGCGCCGCGGCTGCCTCGCTCGAGAGCCAGGCCAAGCATTTGGCGGAGCTGATTGCCACGTTCCGCGTCAACGGTGCTGCCGCTCCGGCCACGACGGCTAGTCTGGCCAAAGACGTCCCGCAGTCTTCTTTGCCGGCCCCATCGCGCAAACCGAAGACGAGCGTGCGCACTGTTGCCACCGAGGAGGAGTGGAGCGAGTTCTAGGTCAGCGTCACTGAAAGACTTATCGAGCCTGCCTCGATGAACTGCACCCCGAAAGCTGGATGCCAATTCAGCCTTCGGGGTGTTTTTATTGCAAGCGAGCCGTTGGCAAGGCGCCGAACCGGACCCCGGCGTTCGGTCGAGGTACCGCAACGTCAATGGCGGCAAAGCGGCTTGCCTGTGACCCGACACGAAAAGCCCCACCGGTCGGTGGGGCTTCGTTCGCGACTTGCTTGACTGCTTGAGGCGGGTTTACAGCATGCTGCGCAGCACGTAGTGGAGGATGCCGCCGTGGCGGTAGTACTCCAGCTCGTTGGCGGTATCGATGCGGCAGAGCGCGTCGATCTTCTTCTCGCCCTTGTCGCTGGCGATGGTCACCTTGACGTTGCCGCCGGGAGTGAGGTCCGCCAGTCCTTCGATGGAGATGGTCTCGTCACCGGTCAGGCCCAGCGTTTCGCGGCTCTCGCCTTCGGGGAACTGCAACGGCAGCACGCCCATGCCGATCAGGTTGGAGCGGTGGATGCGCTCGTAGGACTCGGTCAGTACGGCGCGAACGCCGAGCAGACGCGTACCCTTGGCTGCCCAGTCGCGGGAGGAACCGGTGCCGTACTCCTTGCCCGCAATCACCACCAGCGGCGTGTCGTCTTCGGCGTACTTCATCGCCGCATCGTAGATCGACATCTGCTCGCCGCTGGGCACGTGACGGGTGTAGCCGCCTTCGACATTTTCCAGCATCTCGTTACGGATCCGCACGTTGGCGAAGGTGCCGCGCATCATCACTTCGTGGTTGCCGCGACGGGAGCCATAGGAGTTGAAATCCTTAACCGCCACGCCGTGCTCCTGCAAATACTTGCCTGCGGGGCTGTCCGGCTTGATCGAGCCGGCCGGCGAGATGTGGTCGGTGGTGACGGAGTCGCCAAGCTTGGCCAGAACGCGGGCGTTTGTGATGTCCTCGACCGGCTTCGGCTCCTTGTCCATGCCTTCGAAGAACGGCGGATGCTGGATATAGGTGGAGTCCTTGGACCAGGCATAGACCTCGCTCTCGGGGAACTCGATCGACTGCCAGATCTCGTCGCCGTCGAAGACCTCGGCATACTCCTTGCGGTACATCTCGGTCTTGACCTTCTCGACCGCCTCGGCGATTTCCGCCTGGGAGGGCCAGATATCCTTCAGGTAGACGTCGTTACCCTGCTGATCCTTGCCCAGCGGCTCCTTCGAAAGATCCTTGCGCACGTTGCCGGCCAGGGCATAGGCGACGACCAGGGGCGGCGATGCCAGCCAGTTGGTCTTCACCAGCGGATGGACGCGGCCTTCAAAGTTGCGGTTGCCGGAGAGCACCGAGGCAACGGTGAGATCGCCAGAGTTGACGGCTTTCTCGATGGGTTCCGGCAGCGGGCCGGAGTTGCCGATACAGGTCGTGCAGCCGTAGCCGACCAGGTTGAAGCCCAGCGCGTCGAGATCATCCTGGACGCCACCGGCGGCCAGGTAGTCGGTCACCACCTTGGAGCCGGGGGCGAGCGAAGTCTTGACCCAGGGTTTGGTGGTCAGGCCCTTTTCATGGGCTTTGCGCGCCAGCAGGCCGGCCGCCATCATCACGCTGGGGTTGGAGGTGTTGGTGCAGGAGGTAATCGCGGCGATCACCACGGCGCCATGGTTGAGAGAGAACGTCTCGCCCTCGTACTCGACTTCCTGGCTGTCGCCGGTGCGATAGTCGTGGCCGGTCCGGTAGGCTTCGCCGTCGGCAGGCGGGGCGCCCACCGCGGTATCGCCGCCTTCGGACATCCACTTGCCTTGCTCTTCCTTGGAAGCATCCGGATTGTCGCCGTTCATCAAGCTTTCGAACGTGGCTTTCAGGTCGGTGAGGGCGACGCGATCCTGCGGGCGCTTGGGACCGGCCAGAGAGGCTTCGACCTCGCCCATGTCGAGATGGAGCGCATCGGTGAAAGTCGGCTCGGCACCCGGCTGGCGCCACAGGCCCTGAGCCTGGGTGTAAGCCTTGACCAGTTCGATCTGGTCTTCGTCGCGGCCGGTCAGGCGCAGGTAGTTGAGCGTCTCGTCGTCGACCGGGAAGAAGCCGCAGGTCGCGCCGTATTCGGGCGCCATGTTGGCGATGGTGGCGCGGTCCGCCAGCGGCAGGTCATCGAGGCCATCACCGTAGAATTCGACGAATTTGCCCACGACGCCTTTCTTGCGCAGCATCTGGGTGACGGTGAGTACCAGGTCGGTGGCGGTGATGCCTTCGTTGAGCTTGCCGGTCAGCTTGAAGCCGACCACTTCCGGGATCAGCATCGAGACGGGTTGGCCGAGCATTGCCGCTTCGGCTTCGATACCGCCGACGCCCCAGCCGAGAATGCCCAGGCCGTTGATCATGGTGGTGTGGGAGTCGGTGCCGACCAGCGTGTCCGGGAAAGCGTAGGTCTTGCCGTCGACTTCCTTGGTCCACACCGTCTTGCCGAGGTATTCCAGGTTGACCTGGTGGCAGATGCCGGTACCCGGCGGCACGACGCGGAAATTATCGAAGGCGTTCTGGCCCCAGCGCAGGAATTCGTAGCGCTCGCGGTTGCGCTCCATCTCGATGGCGACGTTGTCCTTGAATGCGGAGGCGTCGCCGAAGTGGTCGACCATCACCGAGTGGTCGATGACCAGGTCGACCGGCGAGAGTGGGTTGATGCGGTCGGCCTTGGCACCGAGCTTCTTGACCGCGTCACGCATGGCGGCCAGATCGACTACCCCGGGCACGCCGGTGAAGTCCTGCATCAGTACGCGCGCAGGGCGATAGCCGATCTCGCGAGTCGACTTGCCTTCCTTGAGCCAGTCGGCCAATGCCTGGATGTCTTCCTTCGCCACGGTGGGGTCGTCGGCATAGCGCAGCTGGTTTTCCAGCAGCACCTTGAGCGTCATCGGCAGCTTGTCGATGTTGCCAAGCGTCTCGGCCGCCTTGGGCAGGCTGTAATAGTGAAAGGTCGTGCCTTTGACGTCGAGCGTCGCCAGCGTATGACTCGGGTCTGTAGACATCAGGGTGGTCCTCCTCATGGCGGCGGCTGGGCCCGATACTCGGCACCAGCGAGCCTGTCCGGTTCCTTAACGGCGATACGTCAGCCTTTCTGCTTTCTGACCGTCGCTCGCCTGTCGATGGGGTGTCTTTACACCGCTCTTGTCTCGGTTACTGCCAATCCGCTTCGCCATGTCGAACGAAATCGCACGGTGTCATTCGGCGACCCGGCAAGCGCCATTGCGCAGACTTTGCCGGGCGAATCGGGTTGTCGACAATAATCATGGGCACGATAACACGCATTTTCAATCGGAGGCTTCGCGACTATCGTCCGGTACGGCCTTGAAAGTGGCTGTCGTTGCCACCAGTTTCAGCGTAGTCCGTGGCGACAGACTCTGCAGCGCTACCTGCCTGGCAGCCTGTAGACGCTACCCATTGTGTTTCGGGAGGTTGCTCATGTCGCAGGAGAGAGTTATCGACTGGCCGGTTCACTGCCCGTATTGCGATGCGCCTTTTTCGCTACTGCTGGATGTGAGCGAGGGCGGTTACGACACCTGGGAAGATTGCGCCGTCTGCTGCCAGCCGATTCACGTCGTGGTGGAAACGACGCACGAAGGCGAGTTGGCTACCGTCACCCTGGCCAGTGACGACGATGTGGTGTGAGCGGCCTCGATAGAGATACTGTAAAGACCTGATAGTTAATTGCTATGCGATCTATTACGGCAATTAAATTGGAGTATGGGCGATTAGCCATTAGTCTAGTCGTTCCAGATTCGTAACCCACGACAACCCACTTCAGGAGAAGCTCATGAGCGTACTCGTAGGACGCCAAGCCCCGGATTTCGAAACGGCAGCCGTGATGCCTGACGGTTCCATCAAGGACGATTTCCGCCTGTCCGACAGCAACGGCAAGCTGCGCGTGCTGTTCTTCTGGCCGCTGGACTTCACCTTCGTCTGCCCGTCCGAGATCATCGCCCACGACAACCGTCTGGCGAAGTTCAAGGAACTCGGCGTCGAAGTGATCGGTGCTTCCATCGATTCGCAGTACACGCACCACGCATGGCGCAAGACGTCTCCGGACGCTGGCGGCATCGGTGAAGTCGGCTTCCCGGTCGTGGCCGACGTCAAGCACGAGATCTGCCAGGCATACGGCATCGAGCACCCGGAAGCCGGTGTCGCACTGCGCGCCTCTTTCCTGATTGACGAAGATGGTGTCGTCCAGCACCAGACCGTCAACAACCTGCCGCTGGGCCGTAACGTCGACGAGATGCTGCGCATGGTCAAGGCGCTCAAGTATCACCAGACTCACGGCGAAGTCTGCCCGGCAGGCTGGGAAGAAGGCCAGGAAGGTATGAAGGACACCGCCGAAGGCGTGGCCAAGTACCTGGGCACTCACGCCGGCAACCTGTAAGCGGCGTGATCATCGAAGGCGGCCCGTCGGGCCGCCTTTGTCGTTTCTGGTATCATTTCGCCGATTGCAGTGTCCTGTGGCATGACCCGGCTGCGGGCGTGACTCGATAGCGGAGTCATGCCACAGGACGTTGAGTATCGATATACGCCAACCAAATCGTTGATTGAATCGAGGTAGTCATGAGCGACGCGCGCCACGAACGTTTGATTATCCTGGGCTCCGGGCCAGCCGGTTACACGGCCGCCGTCTACGCCGCGCGGGCGAATCTCAAGCCGTTGCTGATCACGGGCATGCAGGCCGGCGGGCAGTTGACCACGACCACCGACGTCGACAACTGGCCGGGCGACGAGGAAGGTGTCCAGGGTCCCGAGCTGATGGAACGCATGCGCAAGCATGCGGAGCGTTTCCAGACCGAAGTGCTGTTCGATCATATCAATGAGGTCGAACTGCGCGAGAAGCCGTTCACACTCAAGGGGGACAACGGCACCTACACCTGCGATGCGCTGATTATCGCCACCGGTGCCAGCGCCCGATATCTGGGGCTGCCTTCGGAGCAGCAGTTCATGGGGCAGGGCGTTTCCGCCTGTGCTACCTGCGATGGCTTCTTCTACCGCAACCAGCATGTCGTCGTGGTTGGCGGCGGCAATACGGCGATGGAGGAAGCGCTCTATCTCTCCAATATCGCCTCGAAAGTTACGCTGGTTCATCGGCGCGATAGCCTTCGTGGCGAGAAGATCCTGCAGGATCGTCTGCACGAAAAGGTCCAGAGCGGCAATATGGCAATCGAGTGGAATCACACCCTTGACGAGGTGCTGGGCGACGGCAGCGGCGTTACCGGTGTCCGGTTGCGTTCCACGCTGAGCGGCGAAACCAGGCAGCTCGATGCCATGGGTGTGTTCATCGCCATTGGCCATACGCCGAATACCGGTATCTTCGAAGGCCAGCTCGATATGGCCAACGGATACATCCGCGTTCAGTCCGGGCTGGAAGGTAACGCCACGGCGACGAGCGTCCCCGGCGTATTCGCGGCGGGTGATGTCATGGATCACGTCTATCGTCAGGCCATCACTTCCGCGGGCAGCGGCTGCATGGCGGCGCTCGATGCGGAGCGGTTCCTGGACGATTTGTAAGCCGGGCTGCGCTCGGAGTTTGAAGAGCGGCAGTGCGTGCCTGAGAGAGATAGGCTGAAAGAAAGGTCAAAATCTTCGAACGAAACATGCCAGCGACGGACGATATCGTCGCTGGCATTTTTGCGTTTAGGAGCTGCTGCATCCTGATTTTCGTGGCTCGTGGCTCGTGGCTCGTGGCTCGTGGCTCGTGGCTCGTGGCTCGTGGCTCGTGGCTCGTGGCTTTAGTAATGGGGTGGCAGCTCGTCTTCAGGCCGTGGCGTATCCCCGCCCAGGTCGTCGATTGCCTGGCGCTGTTCGCTGAGTCGTTCACGCATCAACTGATTGAGACGGGTGAGTTTTTCCAGCTCGCTTGCCTGCTCTCTGACCAACCTGTCGAGTGTCTCCAGCCAATCGTCCTGGAACGCCACACGGCTCTCCAGGGCATCGAGCCGGGCTTCCAGGGACGTGCGCGAGGGCGGCTCTACCGTGTTAGACTTCCGAGGCTGTGTGTCATCTTTCATTCACGGCACCTTTAGTGACAATAGGTTGGTTAATAAAAGTAAGTTAATGATATCAGGTAAGAAAACTGCACCTGCCCGAAGCTAGGAGTAGGGCGTTTTCCTTGTTCCGACGTCTAGAGATATGAGAATCCATGAATAGCAAGGTAATTCTGCGTTGTACGCTGATCAGTCTACTCCTCTCGATACCCTCGCCATTACTGATTGGTCTCTTGATCACGCTGATCAGTAGCGTATTGGCCACCGACCTGACCTGGTTCTTGAACGTGGAAGGCGTCTCGGCCATGTACGCTGCCACGGTGATCGCCGTCTTCATCGTGCTGTGGCTGGGCACTCTGGCCATGGCGCTGTTGGCGCCGGCGACCCCGAAGACGGTCACCGCAGCCATGCTTGCCGATGTCGAAAACGACGATCGCGAGCTGGGCGAGGTCAAATGGTTCAATGTCAATAAAGGCTACGGTTTCATTACCCGAGCCGATGGTGAAGATGTCTTCGTGCATTTTCGCGCGATTCGCGGCAAGGGGCATCGAACCTTGGCCGAGGGTCAGAAAGTACGTTATCACGTGATCGAAAACGATCGTGGGCTGCAGGCGGATGACGTGACCGTCATCACCTGAGCCGATAGCCGAACGATCGATACCCCTCGCAGGCAAGCCCTCCGAGGGGTATTTTTTTGCCACTGATTCAACTGGCGGCGTGGGATTCCGGCGGTATCTCGTCGACCCCGGCACGGGCCTCGGCCTCGACGAACACGCGCTTGACGCTGTCGTGGGCCTGCTTGATCTCCCGATCGAGCCTGGCGATGGTTCGCTCGATCTGCTCTGCGGTAGCGCCGCGAGCGAAGCGGACGCTGAGATTGACCAGAATGAAATTGGGCCCCATGTGCATGGTCAGTACTTCATTGACGCCATCGATGCCATCGGCATTCCCCGCCAGTTGCCGGATGTTTTCGACCACATTCTGGTTGGCGCTTTCGCCGATCAGCAGGCTCTTGGTTTCCTTGGCCAGCCAGATCGCGGTGCCGCCCAGCAGCAGACCGATGATGACCGAAGCGATGCCATCGAACAGCAGAATGCCGGTCCACTGCGACAGCGCCACGCCGGCCAGGGCTACCATCAGCCCCAGAAGCGCCGCCGAATCCTCGAAGATCACCACGAACATCGACGGATCCTTGCCGCGATGCACGGCCTCCACATAGCCCCATTTGCCCTTGGTCTTGCGAAACTCGTTGAGCGCGAAGGCCCAGGAGGCACCTTCGAACAGAATGCCCAGGCCCAGCACGACATAGTTGACCAGCGGCGACTCGATCGGTTCGGGGTGCAGGATATGTATCACCCCTTCGTACAGGGAGACACCGGAGCCGATCGCAAAGATCAGCAGTGCGACCACGAAACTCCAGAAGTAGATTTCCTTGCCGTGGCCGAACGGGAACTGGGGGCTCGGAGGCCGTTTGGCGCGTTTCATGCCCAGCAGCAGCAGAATCTGGTTGCCGGTATCCACCACCGAATGGATGCCTTCGGATAGCATCGCCGAGCTGCCGGTGATGGTGGCCGCCACGAATTTGGTCACCGCGATGAGCAGGTTGCCGCCCATGGCGGCATAGATGACTGGTTTGGATTCCGCCATTCGATCGACTTCCTGTCAGATGGGCCGCATTTCGGCGGCCAGGGCGCAATTAACGGCCCGAGTCCGGCCACTCCATGATGTTCTCGCTGCCGTCCGGCAGTACCTGCCAGAAGCGATCGGGATCATCGCCAGGTTGCCAGCCGCCGAGAGAGCAGCGTGCCTCGCAGCCCAGCTCGCCAGCGGCGTCACGCGCACAGTCGGTATCCCTGGGCCAGGGCGTGGCATCGCAATCGAACCACAGACTGGCGTAGCCGTCAGCGGCCCGTTCGACGAGCATGATGCCGATTTCGCGCTCGGTGCCCGCCGCCTTGCCACGCCAGATCCCCTTGCCGGCGCGGCCCAGTGTCATCTCCTCATCGCCCAGGGCGGCCCTGAGCCATCGGGTGATGGCGTCGACGTCAGCGACGGCGAGATAGATTTCGATGTCAGGAAAACGCTCCATGGGTTCCTCAGGTGAACAGCCGCTCGAGTGTCGCTTCGTAGATGCGGCTCAGGGTATCGAGGTCGTCGGCACGGATGCGTTCGTTGACCTGGTGAATAGTGGCATTGACGGGACCCAGCTCGATTACCTGTGTGCCCAGTGTAGCAATGAAGCGGCCGTCCGACGTGCCGCCCGAGGTCGAAAGCGTCGGCCGGTGTCCGGTGACACTCTCGCAGGCCTGCTGTGTTGCCTCGAGCAGCTCGCCGGCCGCGGTCAGGAATGGTTCGCCGTTGAGCGTCCAGTCGATCTGATAGTCGAGTCCGTGAGCGGAGAGCTTCCGCTCGACCCGTTCGCGTAGTTGAAGATGCGTCACTTCGCTGGAATAGCGGAAGTTGAACGTTACTTCCAGCTCGCCGGGAACGACATTGGTCGCGCCGGTCCCGGCATGCAGGTTGGAGATCTGGAAACTGGTCGCCGGGAAGAAGTCGTTACCGGCATCCCAGGACTCGTTCACCAGCTCGGACAGGGCCGGCAGCGCCTGATGAATCGGATTGCGGGCCAGGTGCGGATAGGCCACGTGACCCTGGATGCCGCGCACGCGAAGCACGCCGCCCAGCGAGCCGCGGCGCCCGTTTTTGATCACGTCGCCGAGATGGCTGGTGGAGGAGGGCTCGCCGACGATGCAGTAATCCAGCGGCTCATTGCGTTCGCGCAGCCGTTCGACGACCGCGCGAGTGCCGTGTACCGCTGGCCCTTCTTCATCGGCGGTGATAAGGAAGCCGATCCTGCCGTGATGATCCGGATGCGCGGCGACGAAGCGCTCGACCGCCGTCACCATCGACGCCAGGCTGCCCTTCATGTCGGCGGCACCCCGACCGCAGAGAAAGCCCGCCTCGTCGATCAACGGCTCGAAGGGCGGATGTTGCCATTCGCTCTCCGGGCCGCTGGGTACGACATCGGTATGGCCGGCAAAGGCGAGCATCGGCCCGTGCTGGCCGCGGGTAGCCCAGAAGTTGTCGATGCCGCCGATCGGCATGCGCTCGATCTGAAAGCCGATCCGTTCCAGCCGCTCGATCATCAATGCCTGGCAACCATGGTCGTCCGGCGTCACCGACGGTCGCCTGAGCAGCTCCAGGGCCAGGGCCAGCGTGTCGGAAGGCGCGGTCGTCTGTGACGCGTTAGGCATGCAGTTCTCCAGGGCAGGCGGCCGGTCGGTCCGGATCAGTTGTGAGCGTGCAGGGATTCGTTGAGCGCCACGGCACTCTTGTTGGTGCGGCACTCCAGGCGCCCGGTCACCGAGTGGCGAATGAACAGGAGGTCGTCCTGGCCTGCGAGTTCACGGGCGGCGACGGTCTTGACGGCCTCGCCCTTGTCGTCGAGCACGGTCACCTTGGAGCCAGCGGTGACATAGAGGCCCGCTTCGACAGTGCAGCGGTCGCCGAGGGGAATGCCAAGGCCGGCGTTGGCGCCGATCAGGCAGTTCTCGCCGATCTTGATCACCACGTTGCCGCCGCCAGAGAGCGTGCCCATGGTCGAGCAGCCGGCGCCTAGGTCCGAGCCCTTGCCGACGAAGACACCGGCGGAGATCCGGCCTTCGACCATGCCCGGACCTTCGGTGCCGGCATTGAAGTTGCAGAAACCTTCGTGCATGACCGTGGTGCCTTCGCCCAGGTGGGCGCCGAGACGCACGCGGGCGGTATCGCCGATCCGGATACCCTTGGGCACGACGTAATCGGTCATCTTGGGGAACTTGTCGACGCAGTCCACGGAGAGCGCGCGTCCGGCGAGACGGGCCTTGAGACGACGTGCCGGCAGCTCTTCGACGTCGATGGCGCCTTCGTTGGTCCAGGCGATGTTCTTGAGCAGGCCGAACATGCCGTCGAGCTGGGTGCCGTGAGGCTTGATCAGGCGATGGGAGAGCAAGTGCAGCTTGAGATAGACCTCCGGCACGCTGGTCGGCGCATGATCCTCGCTCAGAAAGACGGCGACCAGCGGACGCTGTGCGTCGGCGAAGGTCTCGGCGATATCGGCCTGGTCGGTGGCACCGGCGTCGCGCAGGGCCTTGGCCAGGGGGGCTGCGTGTTCCGGCAGGAAGCTGACGACTTCCTCGGCCTCGTCAGCACCCAGCGCCTGGCGTGCAGCGGCGACGAGCCTGGCGTCGGGTTGGTGCAACGGGGCCGGGTAGTAGACTTCGAGCCAGTCGCCCTGACTGTTCTGGGTGCCGATTCCTAGCGCGAAGCTCAGCATCGCAGGTTCCTCATGATGGTTGTCGAAAGGTGTCGTCGAGACGATCGTGGATCAGGCGCGCCAGGGCCATTCAGGAAGCCAGCGCTGCGTAGCGGGCAGGGTCGAAACCGACGATCAGCGTGTCGTCGTTTTCGGAGTTCGTCCTTTGCAGTACCGGTCGCTTGATCAATGTCGGATTGGCGAGCATCAGCTCCCGCGCCCGCTCGGCATCCAGCGGCTGCTTGTCCGAGGCATCGAGCTGGCGCCAGGTCGTGCTGCGGGTGTTGAGCAGCGTTTTCCAGTCGGCCAGGCTCAGGAAGGCATCCAGTTGCCGTGGATCGAGGCCGTCCTCGCGCAGATCGTGGTAGCGATAGGCGATGCCCTGTTCCTCGAGCAGGCGCCGGGCCTTGCGGCAGGTATCGCAGGTCTTGATGCCGTAAACGATGATGGTCATGCAGCGGGCCGTTGCGCGTCTCTGAAGAAGCGGACGATTATAGGCGTCCGTGCACGGCGGCTCAAACCGCGCCGGTTTGCCGCAGGTTACAGGCCGGGAAAACTTGGCTGGCTTGGCCCGGGCGGTGAGATAATCGGAACCGTCAGGTCGCGCTTGACCTGTGAGTTACACCTCGGTGCTAATGTCGCATTTTTCCTGGGGAGAGATAACGAATGATGACTTCAAAGCGCTGGATGGCCGGTATCGTGGCGGCTGGCTCGCTGGTTTTCGCCGTTGGGGGTTTTGCCCAGTCCGGTGGCGGTAGTGGGGACCACCAGGTCCACTCCGGCTCGGATATCCATGCCGACCTCAGCGAGGCCGGCAATGCCTATCGCGAGGCGGCGACGATCATGCAGCATGACATGGAGCAGGCGAATACCGGCGACCCCGATGTCGACTTTGCCACCGGCATGCTGGCGCATCACAAGGGGGCGGTCGCGATGGCCCAGGTCGAGCTGGAGTATGGCAATGACCCGGAGATGCGGGCACTGGCTCAAAAGATCATCGAGGCCCAGCAGGCAGAAATAGAACAGATGCAGGCGTGGCTGAAAGCCAACGCCGATCCTGCACCGGTCGACTGAGGGTGTTGGTGGCTGCCCCGTGAGCCATGCCTCGGGGCTTCATACGCCTGGCACTTCATACGTCTAGCACTTCGTACAGGCGCTCGCGCAGGCGCGCCTGGGCTTCCGGGTCGGTCAGCGGCTGCCCGCGCTTGTCGGTGATGAAGAAGACGTCTTCGACGCGTTCGCCGAGGGTGGCGATCTTGGCCGCCGACAAGGCGATGTTCTGCTCCATGAAGATGCGTCCGACACGAGCCAGCAGCCCCGGGCGGTCCGGTGCGATCAGTTCCAGCGAGGTGCGGGCATTGGCGGGATCCTGTTCGATGATGACCTCGATCGGTACCCGGAAATGCTTCAGCTGTCGCGGGGTATGGCGGCTGACGATCTGCGGATAGTCGTCCGGGTCGTCGAGCTCCTCGACCAGATGGCGGCGGATCGTTTCCAGTCGCTCCGGATCGCGAATGGCTTCGTCGTCGTCATCCAGCAGGATGAAGGTATTGAGCGTCCAGTCGTCGCTGGACGTGGCGATGCGCGCATCGTGGATCGACAGGCCCAGTTGCTCGATGGCGGCGGCCGTGGCGGCGAACAGGTCATCGGCCGAGCGGGTGTGGATGAACAGCTTGGTGCCGCCCTCGGTCATGTCCGCGCTGGGCGCGCTGACCAGGATCAGCGGCAGATGATCGTCACGATGGGCGAGAATGCCCTGGGTCTGCCAGACGATTTCGCTGGGCGTGTACTGGAGGAAATAGTCCTCGCCGAAGGTTTGCCAGAGCGCGGTGACACGGGCGATGTCGGCGCCGATGGCCCGCAGCAGGCCCGATGCTTCCTCGCGGGTCTCGCTGGCCCAGCCCTGGCGATCGACGGTGTTGTCGAGCCCCCGGCGCAGTACGCGACGGGTCTCGGTGTAGAGCTGGCGCATCAGCGAGGCGCGCCAGCCGTTCCATAGCGTCGGGTTGGTGGCGCTGATGTCTGCGACGGTCAGTGCGTAGAGATAGTCGAGATGGGTTTCGTCGCGCACCGTGCGGGCGAAGGCGTGGATCACGTCCGGGTCGGAGATGTCGCGCTTCTGGGCGGTCTTCGACATCAGCAGATGATGCTCCACCAGCCATGCGACCAGGCGTGTATCCCAGTTCGACAGCGCGTGGCGCTGGCAGAATTCGGCGGCGTCGATCGCGCCGAGCTCCGAGTGATCGCCGCCGCGGCCCTTGCCGATATCGTGGTAGAGCCCGGCGATCCACAGCAGTTCGAGCTTGGGCAGTTTCTGAATCACGTCGATCGCGACGGTGTATTCATCGGTATCCCGTTCCTCGCGGAAGCGCTGGAGGAAGCTCAGGAGACGCAGCGTATGCGCGTCGACGGTATAGATGTGGAACAGGTCGTGCTGCATCAGGCCGACGGCTTCGCCGAACTCGGGCAGGTACTTGCCCAGCACCCCGTAGCGGTTCATGCGGGTGAGTTGGGTCGGCACATCGCCGCCGCTGCGTAACAGCTCCATGAACAGGCTCTGATGGCGCAGGTCGTCGCGAAAGGCGTCGTCGATCAGATGGCGGTGATCGCGGATCTGACGGATGGTGTCGGCACGCACGCCTTCGATCTCCGGATGCTGCGCCATCACCAGGAACAGCTCCAGCAACGCGCCGGGGCGGTGGAGAAAGACGTTGGGATGGCGCAGCTGGATGTAGCCGCCTCGAATCTCGAAGCGTGCGTTGATCGGCTTGACCTCGAGCGACTCGCCCGCGTGGAGGATCACCTCGTCGAAATGCTGCAGCAACATGTCGTTGAGCCCGGCCAGCGCGGTGACATGGCGATAGTAGGCTTTCATGAACTGCTCGACCGCGAGACGCTGCGGCGTGTCGGTGTATCCGAACAGCTTGGCCAGGGCGCGCTGATGATCGAACAGCAGGCGGTCTTCGGCGCGCTCCGCGATCATGTGCAGCGCATAGCGCACCTGCCACAGGAAGGCCTGGCCCTGGCTCAGAATCCGCAGTTCGGCGTCGTTCATGAAGCCTTGGGCGACGACATCCTCGTAGCGCAGCGGCCCGAAATGGCGCTTGGCCACCCAGCCGATCATCTGGATGTCGCGCAGCCCGCCTGGCGCGCTCTTGAGGTTGGGCTCGAGATGATACTCGGAGTTGTTGTGCTTGAAGTGGCGGGTAATCTGCTCCTGCCACTTGCCCTCGAAAAATGTGGCCGATGACCACATGTGCCGGGTCGACAGTCGTTCCCGCATCGCCTCGCGCAGACTTTCCGGCCCCGCCAGCGTCCGGGTTTCCAGCAGGTTGGTGATGACGGTGATGTCGCCTCGGGCTTCGCGTTCGCAGTCGTTGAGCGAGCGTACGCTCTGGCCGATCTCGAGGCCGATGTCCCAGAGGAAGGTAATGAAGCTGGTCAGCGACTCGCGATACGGCGTGTCATCGTCGGTGCCGAGCAGCAGCAGCAGGTCGATGTCGGAGTAGGGGTGCAACTCGCCACGGCCGTAACCGCCGACGGCGAGGAGCGCGACGTTGTCGTCCGGCCACTCGAATCGCTCCCAGGCAATTTCGAGCAACCGGTCCAGGCACCAGGCGCGACCGTAGACCAGGTCGCGTACGTCGGCACCGGCGCGGAAGCGCTCGTCGAGGCGCTCCCGGATCGTCCTGAGGGCCTGTTTGAACAGCGGGATCGGTTGACGATCCCGCGCCAGCGCCTCGCGAAAGGCCGTTGCATCGAATAGCGTCGGGTCGGGGTGAAAGCGATAGTGATGCAGCAGCATGCGACGTGCGTCTCCGATGGCGAGGCGTTGGCTGGACGATCAGGACGCCAGGAAGCTGAAGTCTTCGTCGGAACGTGCCGTCAGGACTTCCACGCCAGTGGCGGTAACCAGCAGGGTGTGTTCCCACTGTGCAGACAGGCTCTTGTCCTTGGTCACGGCTGTCCAGCCATCCTTCAATACCTTGGTGCGGTAGCCGCCGGCGTTGAGCATCGGCTCGATGGTCAGGCACATGCCTTCGGCGAGTTCGACGTCGGCCTCCGGAGCATAGCCGTCGTAGTGCAGCACCTGCGGTTCTTCGTGGAAACCGGCGCCGATGCCGTGGCCGCAGAAGTCGCGCACCACCGAGTAGCCGGCTTTCTCGGCGTGCGCCTGGATGACGCGGGCGATGGTGGATAGCTTGACGCCCGGTCGAACCTCGGCGATACCTTTATATAGGCTCTCCTGAGTGATGCGACACAGGCGTTCGCCCTGGATCGTGTCGCCGATCACGAACATCATGCTGCTGTCGCCGTGGTAACCGTCCGGTGTCTTCACGGTCACATCGATGTTCATGATGTCGCCATTCTTGAGCTTCTTGTCGAAGTCCGGAATGCCGTGACAGACCACGTGGTTGATCGAGGTGCAGATAGACTTGGGAAAGCCGTGGTAATTGAGCGAGGCGGAGATCGATCCGAGTTCCTGGACCACGAAGTCATCGCAGAGCTTGTCGAGTTCGCCGGTGCTGACGCCTGCCCGAACATGTGGCGTGATCATTTCCAGTACGGCGGCGGCCTGGCGTCCGGCTTCGCGCATTTTCTCGATTTCTTCGGGGGTCTTGCGTGGAATGTTCATGCGCTCTCTCGATAGGGGCGATAGGGTGACGAGTCGTTTCGGGCGTCGATGAGAGGCTACCCTTGGCGAGAGGGTTGGACGACCGGCGACTTCATCTTGCGTGCGTTCTATGGTATAAATCCGCGCGCTCGACTGCAATTGCCCTGTCTTTAGGGGCAGGCAAGCTGGCATGCGATATGCATCATGTCGTTGCCATCACGGCAGTCGAGCCCGTAGCGACGAGGGCTTTCCCATGATTGCCTCGTCATCAAAAACACACACGCACCGACACATGGTCCCGGGTGCCGCGACGGCTTGGCCGAACGGTCGGATCCATGGGGTGTGTGGAGGCCTAACCCGATTCTTCAGGAGTCATCATGGCACAAGTCAATATGCGTGACCTGCTCAAGGCAGGCGCACACTTCGGTCACCAGACTCGTTACTGGAACCCGAAGATGGGTCAGTACATCTTCGGCGCCCGTAACAAGATCCACATCATCAACCTCGAGCACACGCTGCCGGCACTGCTGGAAGCGACGAGCGTCGTCGAGAAGATGGCCTCTTCCAACAACAAGATCCTGTTCGTCGGCACCAAGCGTTCCGCCAGCAAGATCATCAAGGAAGAAGCCAATCGTGTGGGTCAGCCGTTCGTCAACCATCGCTGGCTCGGCGGCATGTTGACCAACTACAAGACCATTCGTCAGTCGATCAAGCGTCTGCGCGAACTCGAAACCATGCGCGAAGACGGCACGTTCGAGAAACTGACCAAGAAAGAAGTCCTGATGGCGACTCGCGAGCAGGACAAGCTCGAGCGCTCCATCGGCGGTATCAAGGACATGGGCGGTCTGCCCGATGCGCTGTTCGTGATCGACGTCGACCATGAACGCATCGCGATCAACGAAGCCAACAAGCTGGGCATTCCGGTGATCGGTGTGGTCGATACCAACTCCAATCCGGACGGCGTCGATTACGTCATCCCGGGTAACGACGACTCCATCCGTGCCATCCAGATCTATGTGCAGGCGATCGCCGATGCCTGCGGCAAAGCGAAGGAAGGTCGCCCCGACGAGTTCGTCGAGGTGAGCGAGACAAGTGAGACGAGCGACGCCGCCCAGTAAGCAAGAGGGAAGCGGCATCGAGTCTGCGCTGAGCATGCTCCCGCAGAGTGGCAGTCGTTTGCCGATCTCGGCGCAGATAAAAGGGGGCTTATAGCCCCCTTTTTACACTTACACCCGGAGCGGTGCTCTTTGGCGCCGCTCGTCAGACGAAACACGATTCTCAGGGGTAGAACATGGCAGCTATCAGCGCTTCTCTGGTCAAGGAACTGCGTGAGCGTACCGGTCTCGGCATGATGGAGTGCAAGAAAGCACTGACCGAAGCCGACGGCGATATCGAGCGTGCGATCGAAGATCTGCGCAAGAACTCCGGCTTGAAGGCCGCCAAGAAGGCAGGCCGTATCGCCGCTGAAGGCGCAATCCTGACTCAGGTCGCCGAAGACGGCAGCTGCGCCGCGATGCTGGAAGTCAATTCGGAAACCGACTTCGTCTCTCGCGACGACAACTTCAAGGGTTTCGCCGCTAAGGTTCTGGCCAAGGTTTTCGAGACCAAGTCCGAAGACATCGCCACGATCATGGAAGGTGAACTGGAAGACGCCCGCAACCAGCTGGTGCAGAAGATCGGCGAGAACATCTCCGTGCGTCGTGCGGTCGTCGTTGAAGCACCGGAAGGCGGCGTCGTCGGTGCCTACGTCCATGGTGACCGTATCGGCGTGCTGACCGTTCTCAACGGTGGCAACCCGGAAGTGGCCAAGGACATTTCCATGCACGTGGCCGCGATCAACCCGGTCGTCGCGCGTCCGGAAGACATGCCGCAGGCGCAGCTGGACAGCGAGAAGGCGATCATCCTGGCGCAGCCGGATATGGCAGGCAAGCCGGCGGAAATCGCCGAGAAGATGGTCCAGGGCCGTCTCAAGAAGTATCTGGCGGAAAACAGCCTGACCGAGCAGCCGTTCGTCAAGGATCCGAATCAGACCGTCGCGGCATATGCCAAGGCTGCCGGTGGCGAAGTCGTCGGGTTCACGCGCTTCGAGGTCGGTGAAGGCATCGAGAAAGAAGAAGTCGACTTCGCCAAGGAAGTGATGGAACAGGCTCGTCGCAGCTGAGTTTCCTGTAATGCCTGGGGTTGAGGATCAGGTATCATCGCCTGGTTCCAGCCTCATCGATGGCGTGCGCGAAAGCGCACGCCATCGCGTATCCGGCAGATGAGAAATGCATCTGTCATGACCTGCCGAACCCGACTCGTCAAACCAGGAGAAAGCGTCATGCCTGAAGTCATCGATCGACCCAACAAGCCCAACGAGCGTGGCGATAAGCCTGAACGTGGCGATAAGTCAAAGTACAAGCGCATATTGCTGAAGCTGTCAGGTGAGGCGCTGACCGGTGAGCAGGACTTTGGCATCGATCCCAAGGTGCTCGATCGCATGGCGCTGGAGATTGGTCAACTGGTGGGCATCGGTGTTCAAATCGGGATCGTGATCGGCGGCGGCAACCTGTTCCGGGGTGCGGCGTTGCATGCGGCGGGCATGGAGCGGGTCACCGGCGATCATATGGGCATGCTGGCCACGGTGATGAATGCACTGGCGATGCGCGATGCGCTGGAGCGCTCCAACATTCGTTCGCGGGTGATGTCGGCAATCCCCATGAGCGGTGTCGTCGAACACTATGATCGGCGTACCGCGATTCGCTATCTCACGTCCGGTGACGTGGTCATCTTCTCCGCCGGTACGGGTAACCCCTTCTTTACGACCGACTCTGCCGCCTGCCTGCGAGGCATCGAGATCGACGCCAACGTGGTGGTCAAGGCAACCAAGGTCGATGGCGTCTACGACAAGGACCCGGTCAAGCATCCGGAAGCCGTCAAGTACGAGCGTTTGGGCTACGATGACGTGCTGGACCAGAAGCTTGGCGTCATGGATTTGACCGCCATCTGCCTGGTACGGGACCATGACATGCCGGTTCGCGTCTTCGACATGACCAAGCCTGGGGCGCTGTTGAATCTGGTAGTCGGTGGGCGAGAAGGCACGCTGATTGATTGAGGTTTAGGACATGATCGACGATATCAAGAAAGACGCTAGCGCGCGCATGAAGAAGAGCCTGGAAGCGCTCCAGAACAATTTTCACAAGATCCGCACGGGGCGGGCACACCCGAGTATCCTCGACGCGGTGATGGTGGAGTATTACGGCAGCAACATGCCGATCAACCAGGTTGCCAACATCACGATCGAAGACGCTCGCACGCTGGCGGTGACGCCCTGGGAGCGGCCGATGGTGCCGAAGGTCGAGAAGGCGATCATGATGGCCGATCTGGGACTGAACCCTGCCACGGCGGGCAACGTGATCCGGGTTCCGATGCCGCCGTTGACCGAGGAGACGCGCCGCAACTATATCAAGCAGGCGCGTGCCGAGGCCGAGAACGCGCGCGTTGCGATCCGCAGCATACGCCGCGACGCCAATGGCGACCTCAAGACGTTGCTCAAGGACAAGGAGATCAACGAAGACGAGGAACGCCGCGGTGAAGAGGAAATCCAGAAGCTGACCGACAAGCACGTCGCTGAAATCGATCGGCTCCTGGAAACCAAGGAACACGACCTGATGCAGGTATGAGGACCGGGGCGTCCGGTCTCGACAGGGGCCGGGCGCCACTGTCCACCTGTCTTGCGAGCTATCATGACAGACATGCAGTCGCGTGACGTTCAAGCGATGTCGCCGATGCCTCGCCACGTGGCGATCATCATGGACGGCAACAATCGCTGGGCGCGCGCCAGAGAGCTTTCCAGCGCGCAAGGACATCGTGCTGGCGTCGAATCGCTGCGTGCGGTCATTCGGCGTGCGGCAGAGCAACGTATCGAGACCCTTACGCTCTTCGCCTTTTCAAGTGAAAACTGGCGCCGGCCCTCGGCCGAGGTCAGCGCGCTGATGGAACTTTTCATGCTGGTGCTCAAGCGCGAGGTGAAAAAGCTCCACGAAAACGATATTCGTCTCAGCATCATTGGCGATCGTCAGCGTTTCTCGTCGTCTTTGCAGAAGTCGATGAGTCGTGCCGAAGCACTGACCCGCGACAATACGGGGATGCATCTCGTGGTGGCGGCCAATTACGGTGGCCGTTGGGACATCGCTTCCGCAGCACAGCGCCTGGCGCGCAAGGTTGCCGAGGGTGTGATGAGTCCCGATGCCATCGACGAGACGGCGCTGGATCGCGAGATATGCCTGAGTCAGGAACCACCGATCGATCTGTGCATTCGCACCAGTGGGGAGCAACGAATCTCTAATTTCCTGTTATGGCAGCTTGCCTACGCGGAGTTCGTGTTTGCGCCGGAGCTGTGGCCCGATTTCGACGGTGCGGCATTCGATGCAGCGCTCGAGACTTTTCAGCAACGTCAGCGCCGTTTCGGCATGAGCCAGCAGCAGATCGAGGCCCAGGGTGCTTAAGCAGCGCATATTGACGGCGCTGGTATTGGCGCCTCTGGCACTCGGTGGCCTGTTCGGGTTGTCGGGGGGCGGCTTTGCGACGTTTACCGCCCTGGTGGTGCTGCTTGGCGCGTGGGAGTGGGCGCGTCTCGCCGGATTCGATGACGTCAAGTCGAGGCTGCTCTACACTGCCGGTCTCGGGCTGTTGCTATCGATTGCCTGGTGGGCGGATTGGATGCTGGATCGTTGGCCACTATGGATCGGCGCCATTGGCTGGTCGATCAACGCCTGGTGGGTTTCGCGCTATCCCCAAAAGACCGAACAGTGGCAGCCGCCGGCGCTGCGCCTGGGCATGGGAGCCTGGGTGCTGTTGCCTTGTTGGGTCGGGCTCTACCAGTTGCGGCAGGACGGTAGCGAGTGGCTGCTGTTCGTACTGCTGCTGGTCTGGGTGGCAGACATCGGTGCGTATTTCTCCGGTCGGCGCTTCGGCCGCCGCAAGCTGGCGCCGCACGTCAGTCCGGGCAAGTCCTGGGAAGGCGTCTATGGTGGCTGGGTAGCCGTGGCGATCCTAGTCTTCATCTACGCCGCGTGGCTCTCGCTCGACAGTCGTCAGACGCTGGCCTTGCTGGCCGTGGCGCTGGTCGTCGCGTTCATTTCCGTCATCGGGGATCTACTCGAAAGCATGCTCAAGCGCTTTCGTGGCCTGAAGGATTCCAGTCGTCTGCTACCGGGTCACGGTGGCATTCTCGACCGCATCGATAGCCTGACCGCTGCCGTTCCGCTCTTCGCTTTGATCCTCCCCTGGCTGGGATAGCACGCTGATGCCCTCATCTTCTCGCAAGGTCACCCTGCTGGGTGCAACCGGTTCCATCGGTCGCAGCACGCTGGACGTGATCTCTCAACACCCCGACGCTTACGAACTCTATGCGGTGACCGCGCATCGTTCGCGCGAGTCGCTGCTCGATATCTGTTTGCGTTTTGCCCCGGCCCGAGCGGTGATCGGCACGGAGAACGATGCCGAATGGCTTCGAACGCAGTTGCGCGAAGCCGGGCGTGGTGATGTCGATGTCGGCCATGGAGAGGCAGCGCTATTGGACGTGGCGCGCGCCGCCGAGGCCGATACGGTGATGGCGGCGATCATCGGGGCGGCGGGATTGCTGCCGACGCTGGCAGCCGTGGAAGCCGGCAAGCGCGTGCTGCTGGCCAACAAGGAAGCGCTGGTGATGTCCGGCGGGCTTTTCATGGATGCCGTGTCGCGTCATGGCGCGACTCTTTTGCCCATCGATTCGGAACATAATGCCATCTATCAGTGTCTTCCTATGCAGCATCGTGGCGGGTTGTCCCGTCACGGCGTGTCGCGGCTACTGTTGACCGCCTCGGGCGGGCCGTTCCGGGAGTGGTCTCGGGAGGCGCTGGAAGCGGTGACGCCGGATCAGGCTTGTGCTCATCCCAATTGGTCGATGGGGCGCAAGATCTCGGTGGACAGCGCGACCTTGATGAACAAGGGGCTCGAATTGATCGAGGCCTGCTGGCTGTTCGATGCGGCGCCCGAGCAGGTCGAGGTGGTGGTCCATCCGCAAAGCATCGTTCATTCGATGGTCGGTTATGTCGACGGCTCGGTGCTGGCGCAGATGGGGAATCCGGACATGCGGACGCCGATCGCCTATGGTCTGGCCTGGCCGGCGCGAGTCGAAGCCGGGGTCGAGCCTCTCGATCTGTTCGCGGTGTCCCGGCTCGATTTCGAGGCTCCGGACGAAGCGCGCTTCCCCTGCCTGCGCCTGGCGCGGGAAGCCATGGCGGCAGGCGGTACGGCACCCGCGAGTCTCAATGCCGCCAATGAAGTGGCGGTGCAGGCGTTCCTCGATGGAAGACTCCCTTTTCTGGGTATCGCCCGTCTGGTGCAGGCGACCCTGGAGGCGACCGAGGTGCGCGCGGCGGATTCGCTCGACGTGGTATTGTGCGAGGATGCACGAGCACGGCAGTTGGCCGAGCGTTTGCTGCGTCAACGGTCTTTCCAGGAGGGGCGGGCGTGATGGATACGATCCAGAACGTACTGGCGGTCATCGTCGTACTCGGTCTGCTGATCACGTTTCACGAGTTCGGGCATTTCTGGGTGGCCCGTCGTTGTGGCGTCAAGGTGCTCCGCTTCTCGGTCGGTTTCGGCAAGCCGCTGTGGTCGCGCTTCGATCGGCAGGGCACGGAATATGCCATCGCTGCCATTCCGTTGGGCGGTTATGTCAAGATGCTCGACGAGCGCGAGGGGCCGGTAGCGCCGGAAGAGCTCGATCGCGCTTTCAATCGCAAGAGCGTCTGGGCCCGAATCGCGATCGTGGCGGCGGGACCGATTGCCAATTTCCTGTTGGCGCTGGTGGCCTACTGGGCACTGTTCGTTTATGGGTCGACCACGGTAGCGCCGGTGATCGGCGACGTGGCGCCGGATTCGCTCGCGTTCCAGGGCGGCTTGCGCAGTGGCCAGGAGATCGTCAGTGTCGAGGGCCACGAGACACCGTCGTGGAACGAGGTCAATCTGCAGCTGATCGCGGCCATCGGCGCCGATGGCGCGCTTCAGTTCACGACTCGCGATCCCTCGGGTGGCGCGACGCGAACGCACGCCGTGCCGGTGCAGCAGTGGCTGGTGCGTCAGGATCCGCCGCAACCGATGTCGTCACTCGGCATTACCCCGTGGCGCCCTGAAGTCCCGGCAACGCTGGGGCGCGTGCTCGAGGATGGCCCGGCGAGCCGTGCCGGACTGGAAGCGGGCGATCGGATCGTCAGCGTCGACGGCGAACCGGTTGCCGATTGGGTGGCGTTCGTCGATGTCGTTCGCAGCCATCCCGGTACCGATCTGTCCCTGGAGGTCGAGCGAGACGGCGTGACGCGCAGCATCACGCTGATACCCGAGTCGAGGCAGGCCGAAGATGGCGAGCACATCGGTTACGTTGGTGCCGCATCACAAGCGGTGGAGTGGCCTGAGTCCTATCGCCGGGAGATTCGCTATGGTCCGATCGAGGCGATCGGGCAGGCAGTGACCAAGACGGGCGAGATGACGTGGCTGACAGCGGACTCGATCCGCAAGATGATCGTCGGCTGGATATCGCCTTCGAACCTGTCGGGGCCGATCACCATTGCTCGCATTGCCGGAGATTCGGCACGCAGCGGGGTCGAGACATTCATCGGCTTCCTGGCTTATCTGTCGATCAGCCTGGGGGTTCTGAACCTATTGCCGATTCCGGTACTCGATGGGGGGCATCTGGCCTATTACCTGATCGAGCTGGTTCGAGGCAAGCCAGTGTCGGAAACCGCCCAGGCGATGGGCCTGCGCGTCGGCGTGGCGCTGGTCGGGTGCCTGATGATGATGGCGCTCTACTTCGATCTGATGCGACTGTGATGACAGGGATTTGATGCGACGCTAGCGACGGGATGCCGTTAGCGGTCAGCGCCGAGAATGCCGGCGCACGGGAAGACCCCATGAGTGGCAAGCCGTGAGCTTGTCAGTCATAGGGAGAAATGTATAAGGTGCCTGTTCGATACGCGGGCGGACCCCACAGAAGCGATTGATTGCATGAAACTCAAGACCATCGGATTGGCAGGACTACTGCTGGCCAGCTCTCCCGTTGCGCTGGCGGCACCTTTTGAGATTTCGGATATTCGTGTAGAGGGGCTGCAGCGCGTCTCGGCCGCATCCGTTTTCAACGCTTTCCCCGTCAGCGCCGACCAGACGGTCGATGAGCAGCAACTGGGCGAGGCTGCTCAGCAGCTGTTCGACACCGGGTTGTTCGATGACATTCGGTTGTCCCGCGATAACGACGTGCTGATCGTCAACGTGGTCGAGCGGCCGTCCATTGCCGAGATCAATATCGAAGGCAACTCGCAGATTTCCGACGATGATCTGCGCAAGGGACTGACCGACGCCGGTCTGGCCGAAGGTCAGGTGCTGCAGCGTTCGACGCTGGAAGAGATGCAACGTGAACTCGAGCGTCTCTACCAGTCTCAGGGGCGTTACAGCTCGAACATCAAGACCTCGGTCGAACAGCTCGAGCGTAATCGAGTCCGCGTCAACATCGATATCAACGAAGGGGAAGTGGCGAAGATTCGCCAGATCAACGTCGTCGGCAACGAGGCCTACGACGACGATACCCTGAGCGATCTGTTCCAGCTCGAGGACAAGCCGGGCTGGTTCTTCGGCTGGTTCTCCGATGACGAATATTCCCGTGAAGCGCTGTCCGGCGATCTGGAGACGCTGCGTTCCTGGTATCTCGATCGCGGTTACGTCAACTTCGCGATCACCTCGACCCAAGTGTCGATCAGCCCCGACAAGTCGCGGATCTTCGTCACCGTCAATGTCGATGAAGGCAAGCGCTACAAGCTCGACGAAATCAGCTTCGATGGTGATCTGAAGATCGACGAGTCGACGGCGCGCTCGCTGGTGACGGCCAAGTCGGGTGAATATTTCTCCCAGAGCAAACTGACCGAATCCTCGGAAGCGCTGCGTCAGAAGCTCGGCGCCGAGGGCTTTGCCTTCGCCGACATCCAGGCGGTGCCGACCGTGGACGAAGCCGGCGACACCGTGGACATCACCTTCCGTGTCGATCCCGGCCGTCGTGCGTACGTTCGCCGGATCAACTTCGAAGGCAACACCACGACCCAGGACGAAGTGCTGCGTCGTGAAATGGTCCAGATGGAAGGGGCGCCAGCCTCGACCGATCAGATCTCGCAGTCGCGTCAGCGTCTCGAGCGGCTCGGATTCTTCAAGCAGGTCGATGTGGATACCCGGCCGGTGGCCGGCGAGCCGGATCAGCTGGACGTGACCTACAACGTTCAGGAGCAGCCCTCCGGTTCCATTTCCGCGAGTGTCGGCTTCTCTCAGACGGCCGGGGTCATCTACGGCGCGGCGCTGTCCCAGAGCAACTTCCTGGGGACGGGTAACCGGGTCAACATCGGCGCGCAGCGAAGCGACACGTTCACCAACATCAACTTCGGTTTCACCGACCCGTACTGGACGCTCGACGGTATCTCGCGCGGTTACAACGTCTTCTATCGCGAGACGGATTACGAAGATTCCGACATCTCGACCTACTCGACCGACTCCTTCGGCGGCAACATCAATTTCGGCTACCCGATCAACGATCTGTCGCGTCTCAACTTCGGTGTCGGACTCGAGAGTCTGTCGATCGATACCTACGACGACACGCCGGCGGAGATCGTCCAATACACCGACGATCAGGGCGAAGACTTCTTCAACTACAAGCTGACGGCCAGCTGGACCCGCAACAACCTGAACCGCGGGATCATGCCGACGGCAGGCAGCTATCAGCGGGTCTCGCTGGAAGCCGCCATCCCGGGGTCGGATGCGGAGTATTACAAGCTGCGCTACCGTGGCCAGAAGCTGTTCGAACTCAATCCCGACTGGTCGCTCAAGTTCAGCAGCAACCTGGGCTATGCCGATACGCTCGGCTCCAACGATCCTTACCCGTTCTACGAGAACTTCTATTCGGGCGGCCTGGGCTCGGTGCGCGGCTACACCGGCAACACGCTGGGGCCGAAGACGACGGAGCGTGGCGATGGCGACGACGATACCCTGGGCGGTAACGTCCTGGTCGAAGGCTCTGCCGAGTTGATCTATCCGTTCCCGTGGATCGAGGATCGCCGGTCCCTGCAGACCAGCATCTTCCTCGATGGCGGTAATACTTATCTGACCGACTGCTATGCCGTCCCGGACGGTTACACGTCGAGCTGCGACAGTGGGGTCAATCTCGATGACCTGCGCTACAGCGTCGGCCTGGGGCTTTCCTGGCTGACGCCGGTCGGGCCGCTGACGTTCAGCGTGGCCAAACCGCTGAACGAGAAGGACGGCGACGATCCGCAGGTGTTCCAGTTCTCGCTGGGTCAGACGTTCTAATATCATGCCCTGGACTCACGGCGTCCTGGCGCCGTCGTGAGTCCAGACCGATTTTCAGACAGTTGGTCTGTCTAGTTTCAAGGAGATGCCGCATGCGCAAGATAGCAGGAGTTCTCGGACTCGGTTTGCTGACGATGGTTTCCGTACCGGCGATGGCGACGGAAGTGGGCGTGCTCGATTGGCGTGAAGCGCTGATGTCTTCCGATTCCGCCCAGGCATCGATGAATCAGCTGAAAAACCGTATCAGCGCTCAGCAGCAGCAGGCGCAGTCGTTGAGCCAGGAGCTGCAGCAGCTGCAGCAGCGTCTGCAGAAGGATGGGGACGTGATGTCCGAGTCCGAGCGGAACTCGGTAACCCAGCAGCTGCGCCAGAAGGGCGGCCAGTTCCAGCAGCTGCGGGGCCAGATTTCCCAGGCGCAGCAGCAGGCCGAACAGCAGTACCTGAAGAGCGCCAAGCCCAAGCTCGACCAGGCGATTCAGCAGGTCGTCGACGAGCGCGATCTGGACGTGGTCGTGGATCGTGATGCCGTGGTCTATTCGGGTGACAGCCTCGATATTACCTCCGAAGTCACGAAGATCTTCAATTCGCTCAACTAATGGTTCAAACCGGCGCCCGTTCATGAAGAGAGATGCTTCTACCTCTTACACGCTTGGCGAACTCGCCGAGCGGATCGACGCTTGCGTGGTCGGTGACGCGAACCTGCGTGTCAGCGGGCTGTCGACGCTGACCGATGCCGGCCCGTCGGATCTGGCATTTCTCGCCAATCGGGCTTATCTGAAGTATCTGGCCACGACTCGCGCCGGTGCCGTACTGGTCAATCCGGCTCATGGCGACAGTTGTCCCTGTCCGCGACTGGAGCTGGACAACCCCTATCTGGGCTACGCCAAGCTGTCGCGGCTGTTCGATCCGCTGGTCAATCAGGCCTCTCGAGGCGTGCATGCGACGGCGGTGATATCGCCCGAGGCAACCCTCGGCAAGGGCGTCGAGATCGGCGCCCATTGTGTCATTGAAGCCGGCGTCGTCCTTGCCGATGACTGCGTCATCGGGGCAGGGTGCTTCATTGGCGCCGATACAGCGATCGGCCGCGGTTCCCGGCTGCATGCCAACGTGACGCTTTATCACGGTGTGGTCATCGGTGAGCGCGCCATTCTGCACAGCGGTTGTGTCATCGGCGCTGACGGGTTCGGGTTCGCCCACGACGGCAAGCAGTGGGAAAAGATCGCCCAGCTGGGTGGCGTCATTCTGGGCGACGATGTCGAAGTCGGCAGCTGCTCGAGTATCGATCGCGGTGCGCTGGGCGACACGCGGATCGGCAATGGGGTCAAGATCGACTCTCAGGTCCAGATCGCCCACAACGTGCAGATCGGCGATCACAGTGCGCTGGCAGGGTGCGTCGGTATCGCCGGTTCCACCAAGGTCGGCCGCCACTGTCTGCTGGGCGGCGGGGTCGGGCTTTCCGGCCATCTGACGCTGGCCGATGGTGTCCAGGTGACCGGCATGAGTCTGGTCACGAACTCGATTCTGGAGCCTGGTGTCTACTCTTCCGGCACCGGTTCGATGTCGAATAGTCAGTGGCGCAAGAACGCGGTACGCTTCAAGCAGCTCGATCAAATCGCCAAGCGATTGACCCGTCTCGAGCGTGATATCCGCGACGCCTGAGGGTTCCGGGCAGCCCTTCCGGGCCATTTCGATCGCACCCCCGAAGCTGGCAGTCGACCGGTGCGCCTGTATAATGCCCGCCCACACGGGTGAATGCTGTCTTACCGCCCTGTGCCTGCCCTTGGTCAAAGAGTAGGGGCAGGCATTTCGTTATTTCAGAGGTTGTATTGATGATCATGGACATCAACCAGATTCGCGAATATCTACCGCATCGTTATCCATTTTTACTGGTAGATCGCGTGATGGAGATCACGCTGGGCGAATCGATCGTGGCGTACAAGAACGTCAGCATCAACGAACCTTTCTTCAACGGCCATTTCCCCCATCATCCGATCATGCCCGGTGTGTTGATCATCGAAGCCATGGCCCAGGCTTGCGGCATCCTCGGTTTCAAGACGGTCAACAAGCTGCCGGCCGACGGCTATGTGTATTATCTCGTCGGTAGCGATAACGTACGCTTCAAGCGTCCGGTCATGCCGGGAGACCAGCTGCGGCTCGAAGCCAATGTCATCAAGGGCAAGCGAGGCATCTGGAAGTTTGCCTGTCGAGCCACGGTCGACGGCGAGTTGGCCTGCGAAGCCGAAATCATCTGTGCCGAGAGGAAAGTCGCTTGATTCATCCCTCCGCCATCGTCGATCCCTCCGCCCGACTGGCCGATGACGTTGAAGTCGGTCCCTTCAGCGTGATCGGACCCGACGTCGAAATCGACGCCGGCTGCGTGATCGGACCGCACGTGGTGATCAAGGGGCCGACTCGAATCGGCAAGCGTAACCGGATCTTCCAGTTCGCGTCGGTCGGAGAAGATTGCCAGGACAAGAAGTACGCCGGTGAGGCGACACGGCTCGAGATGGGCGACGATAACGTCGTTCGCGAGAGCGTGACGATTCACCGCGGCACCATTCAGGATCGCGGCGTGACCACCATCGGCAACCGCAACCTGTTCATGGCTTACTCCCACGTGGGTCATGACTGCCTGATCGGCAACGATTGCATTCTCGCCAACCAGGCCACGCTGGCCGGTCATGTGACGCTGGGTGACTTCGCCATCATGGGGGGGCTCTCGGCCATCCATCAGTTTGCCCACATGGGCGAGCATGCCATGGCAGGCGGCGGATCGATCATCACCAAGGATATTCCCGCATTCGTCATGGTCAACGGTAACCCCGCCGCGGCGCATGGCCTGAACTCCATTGGCTTGAAACGTCGCGGTTTCTCGGCGGAGGCGGTGCGGACGCTGGGCGAATGCTATCGTCTGGTCTACCGCAAGGGGCTGACGCTCGAGCAGGCCATCAGCGAAATCGAAAGCCGCTTCTCGCTCGACGAGACGCGCCGCTTCGTCGATTCGCTGAGAGCCTCTCAACGTGGCATCACCCGTTAGGGCGGGCGCATGCGCGTCTATCTCGTCGCGGGCGAACTTTCGGGGGATATTCTCGGTGCCGGCCTGATGCAGGCGCTCAAGCGCCGCCATCCGCAGATCGCGTTCAGAGGCATTGGCGGTCCGCGGATGCAGGCGCAGGGGCTTGAGTCGCTCTATCCGCTGGAAACCTTGTCGGTCATGGGCCTGGTCGAGGTGTTGAAGCATCTGCCGGGCCTGATCAAGGTGCGTCGTCACCTCAAGCGCGATGCCCTGGCGTGGCGGCCGGATATCATGGTCGGCATCGACGCCCCGGACTTCAATATCGGACTCGAGCGTCAACTGCACGACCAGGGCATCCGTACGGCACACTACGTCAGTCCGTCGGTCTGGGCCTGGCGCCAAGGGCGGGTCAAGAAGATCGCCAAGGCGGTCGATGGCATGTTGACCTTTCTGCCATTCGAGGCGGATTTCTACGCTGATCACCATGTGCCGGTCGCTTATGTCGGTCATCCGCTGGCTGACGAATTGCCTCTGGTCAACGACCGGGCATCGGCGCGGCAGGCTCTCGGGCTGGCGCTCGATGTGCCGACCCTGGCCGTACTGCCGGGCTCTCGCGGCAATGAAATTCGCTTCCAGGGAGAGATCTTCCTGCGGACAGCATCCGCGTTGCGCGAGCGCCTTGGCGCGCTGCAGGTAGCGATCCCCGCGGCATCGCCGGAGCGTCGGCAGGAGCTCGATTCCCTGCTCAAGCGCTTCCCGGAGCTGGCGGCCAGCACGGTCGTCGTCGAGGGGCGTTCGCGTGAAGTGATGACCGCGTCCGATGCCGTGTTGCTGACCTCCGGTACGGCAGCATTGGAAACCATGTTGTGTCATCGTCCCATGGTGGTTGCCTATCGCATGGCACCGGCGACCTATTGGCTGGCCAGGCGGATGGTCAAGACGCGTTGGATCTCGTTGCCGAATCTGATCGCGCAGGAAACGCTGGTGCCGGAGCTGATCCAGGACGCCGTGACGGCCGACGGGCTGGTCGAGACTCTGCTGCCGTGGTTCGAGGATGAACAGGCGCGCTCGACGCTCGAACAGCGCTTCGCGGCACTTCACGCCGAACTCCAGCGCGGTGCCAGCGAGCGAGCCGCCACGGCCGTCACCTCGCTGGTCGAGCACGGGTCGCTGGACCCTGAAACTGGAAAGGTCTGACGAGAGAAGTCATGTCATCGAAGTCTCCGATTTCCGCCTGGCCGGACATCGTCATCGAGTACGACGGGCATCTGATTGCCGGCGTCGACGAGGTCGGGCGAGGGCCGCTGATCGGCTCGGTGGTCGCCGCCGCCGTGATTCTGGATCCTGATTGCCCGATCGACGGGCTGACCGATTCCAAGTGCCTTAGCGCGGCACGGCGCGAAGCCTTCGATCGGCAGATCCGGGAGTGCGCGCTGGCCTTCGCCGTCGGTGAAGCCACGCCACAGGAGATCGATTCGCTCAATATCTACCACGCGACGCATCTGGCGATGCGTCGTGCCATCGATGCGCTGCCGACACCGGCCGAGTATCTGCTGGTGGATGGCAACCGGCTGCCGGGACATGCGTGCCCGGGGCAGGCCGTGGTCAAGGGCGACCTGCGCCATCCCGCGATCAGCGCGGCATCGATTCTGGCCAAGGTGGTCCGCGATGCACAAATGGTCGCGCTCGATGCGCGTTATCCGCAGTACGGTTTCGCCCGCCACAAGGGCTATTCGACGCCCGAGCATCTCGAGGCGCTGGTTCGATGGGGGCCGCTCGAGGAACATCGCCGCTCCTTCGCTCCCGTGCGCGAGCAACTGGTTCTGATCTGAAGGCAAGTCAAGAATCGGATCGATCGACCATTGTGAGCCGTCGCGGCTTTGGGCATGCTGATGCTCTGCTCAAGCCGGAATTCATTCGCCGCCTGACTCGAGTTCGTCATGACAACACCCTTCGTTCATCTTCGTGTCCACAGCGAATACTCCCTCGTCGATGGCCTGGTCCGGCTCAAGCCGCTGATCAAGGCAACGGCCGAGGCCGGCATGCCGGCGGTGGCCGTGACCGACGACACCAACCTGTTCGGCCTGGTCAAGATCTACAAGGCGGCCCAGGGCGCCGGGTTGAAGCCGATCATCGGCGCCGACCTGTGGCTGCATAACGCGCACGACGAAAGCCATCCCTATCGTTTGACGCTGCTGGCGATGAACGAGGTCGGCTATCGCAACCTGACCGAGCTGATCTCGCGAGCCTGGACCGAGGGGCAGCGCCAGAACATGGCGATCCTCGACAAGGCCTGGATCTTCGAACAGAGCGAAGGCTTGATCGCGCTATCCGGCGCCCGGGAGGGGGAGATCGGCCGGTTTCTGATCGCCGAGCACGTCGACACCGCACGCCAGCTGCTGGCGGAGTGGCAGCAGCACTTCCCCGGCCGCTTCTATCTGGAGCTGCAGCGTACCGGCCGCCAGTACGACGAAGAGTGCGTGCACCACTCCGTGCGGCTGGCCAGTGAAAGCGGCGTACCGGTGGTGGCGACCAACGACGTCCGTTTCCTCGAGCGCGAGGATTTTTGGGCCCACGAAACCCGGGTCTCGATCGGCGAAGGCAAGGCGCTGGAAGATCCTAGGCGCGAGCGACGCTACAGCGAAGAACAGTATCTGAAGACGCCCGAAGAGATGGCCGAGCTCTTCGCCGACATCCCCGAGGCGCTCGAGAACAGCGTGATGATCGCGGCGCGCTGTAGCGCCAGCGTGCGTCTGGGCGAGATCTTCCTGCCGGAATACCCGATCCCGGAAGGGATGACCCAGGACGAGTTCTTCCGCAAGATCTCTCACGATGGTCTCACCGATCGTCTCAACCAGCTGTTCGGCGGCGATACCCCGATCTATCCCGGGCGATCGCTGGCCGAGCACGAGCCCGAATATCGCAAACGGCTCGACTTCGAGCTCGATATCATCCTCAAGATGGGGTTCCCCGGTTACTTCCTGATCGTGATGGACTTCATCCAGTGGGCCAAGGACAACGACATTCCCGTCGGTCCCGGGCGGGGGTCGGGTGCCGGTTCGCTGGTGGCCTACGTGCTCAAGATCACCGATCTCGATCCGCTGGAATACGACCTGCTGTTCGAACGCTTCCTGAACCCGGAGCGTGTCTCCATGCCCGACTTCGACGTCGACTTCTGCATGGAGAAACGCGACCGGGTCATCGACTACGTGGCCGATCGATACGGCCGCAACGCGGTGTCGCAGATCGTCACCTTCGGCACCATGGCCGCCAAGGCGGTGGTGCGCGACGTGGCACGTGCCCAGGGCAAGCCGTATTCGATGGGCGACAAACTCTCGAAGCTGATTCCGTTCGAGGTCGGCATGACGCTGGCCAAGGCGATCGAGCAGGAGCCGCAGCTCAAGGAGTATCTCGAGTACGACGAAGAGGCTGCCGAAATCTGGGAGATGGCGCTCAAGCTCGAGGGCATCACGCGCGGCACCGGCAAGCACGCCGGGGGCGTGGTCATCGCGCCGACCAAGCTGACCGATTTCTCGCCGCTTTTGTGCGAGGAGAACGGCTCCGGCCTGGTGGTACAGTTCGACAAGAACGATGTCGAGGATGCCGGGTTGGTCAAGTTCGACTTCCTCGGTCTGCGCACGCTGACGATCATCGACTGGGCGCTGGAGATGGTGGACGTGGTGCGCGCCCGCGACGGGGTCGGCCCGCTCGACATCAGCACCATTCCGCTGGACGACGCCAAGACCTTCGACATGCTCAAGAAGGCCGAGACCACGGCGGTCTTCCAGCTCGAATCCCGCGGCATGAAGGAACTGATCAAGCGCCTGCAGCCGGATTCGCTGGAGGACATGATCGCGCTGGTGGCACTGTTCCGCCCGGGGCCTTTGCAGTCCGGCATGGTCGACGACTTCATCAACCGCAAGCATGGTCGTGCCGAGCTCGCCTATCCCAGCGCGGATTACCAGCATGAACTGCTCAAGCCGGTACTGGAGCCGACCTACGGCATCATCCTGTATCAGGAACAGGTCATGCAGATCGCCCAGGTGCTGGCCGGCTACACTCTGGGCCAAGCGGACATGCTGCGGCGCGCCATGGGCAAGAAGAAGCCCGAGGAGATGGCCAAGCAGCGCGCCGGCTTCATGGAAGGGTGTGCGGCCAACGGCATCGACAAGGACTTGGCCGGCAACCTGTTCGATCTGGTGGAAAAATTCGCCGGCTACGGCTTCAACAAGTCCCACTCGGCCGCCTACGGCCTGGTGTCGTACCAGACCGCCTGGCTCAAGGCGCACTATCCGGCGCCCTTCATGGCAGCGGTACTCTCGACCGAGATGGACAACCTCGACAAGGTGGTGCCGCTGATCGAGGAGTGCCGTCATATCGGGCTGACGGTAACGCCGCCCAACGTCAACGTGGGAGCCTACAAGTTCACCGTCGACGAAGGCGGCCAGGTCGTCTACGGGCTGGGCGCGATCCGTGGCGTCGGCGAAGGGCCGATCGGTGCCATCGTCGAAGCGCGCGAAGCGGATGGCGAGTTCTCGGACCTGTTCGATTTCTGCCGGCGTATCGATGGCAAGCGCATGAACAAGCGCACCCTCGAAGCACTGATTCGCTCCGGCGCGCTGGATACGCTGGGGCCATCCCGCGCGGTGCTGGCGGCGTCGCTGGACGCGGCGATCAAGGCCGCGTCGCAGAACCAGACCAATCAGAACCTGGGCATGATGGACATGTTCGGCGAGGCCTTTGCCGACGCCGACGACCATGAGGATATCTACGCCGACTACCGCCACGCGCGCGAGTGGAGCGACAAGGAGCGCCTGGCCGGCGAGAAGGACACGCTCGGGCTCTACCTGACCGGCCATCCGATCGACGAATACGAGCACGAGCTCAAGCGCTTCGTGGCGACGCGCATCGTCGACCTCAAGCCTTCTCGCGAACCGCAGCGAGTCGCCGGGCTGGTCGTGGCGATGCGGACCATGAAGTCGAAGCGTGGCGACACCATGGCGTTCGTCACTCTCGATGATCGCACGGGGCGCATCGAGGCCTCGCTGTTCGGTGAGCTGTTCGATCAGGTCCGCGGGAAATTGACCGCCGACCAGGTGCTGATCATCGAAGGCGAAGTCTCCAGCGACGACTATTCCGGCGGTTTGCGTCTGCGCAGCAAGGACGTCACCCTGATGGCCGACGCTCGTGCCCGCTTCGGCGAGGCGGTGGAGCTTTCGGTGGATGGCGGGCGTCTCAACGGCCAGTTCTCGCGTTCGCTGCACGATAGCCTGTCGCCATGGCTGAGCGAATCGGGCCTGCCGGTCCGCGTGCGTTATCGTAACGCCAAGGCCAGTGGCTGCTTCGAGCTTGCGGAGACGTGGAAAGTCTCGCCCAGCGACGAGTTGATGATGGCCCTGCGCGAAGTCGAGGGTTACGAAAAGGTTGCGCTACGCTATCGAGGTGGCTGACCCGCCGAAGCAGGGCGCCTCCTTGCTAACACTCGTGGAGGTGCGATAATAATCCGTTTCGCGGCACGCCAGTCGCCCGTGTTTCGCTCGTATTCAGACACCGAAGCTTGCCAGGATCACACAGTAGAAGCTCTATGAATCCCAATTATCTAGACTTTGAACAACCGATTGCCGAACTCCAGGCCAAGATCGAAGAGCTGCGACTGGTCGGCAACGATAGCCGCATCAGCCTGAGTGACGAGATCGGTAAGCTCGAAGAGAAAAGCCGTAAACTCACCGAGCAGATCTTTCGTGACCTGACCGCCTGGCAGGTGACGCAGCTGTCGCGCCATCCGCAGCGTCCCTACACGCTCGACTACCTGGACAGCATCTTCACCGATTTCGACGAGATGCACGGCGATCGCAATTTCGCCGACGATGCCGCTCTGGTCGGTGGCGTGGCACGTCTCGACGACAAGCCGGTAATGGTCATCGGCCATCAGAAAGGGCGCGACGTCAAGGAGAAGGTACGCCGCAACTTCGGCATGCCGCGCCCCGAAGGGTATCGCAAGGCGTGTCGTCTGATGGAGATGGCCGAGCGCTTCAAGATGCCGGTACTGACGTTCATCGACACCCCTGGCGCCTATCCCGGCATCGATGCCGAGGAGCGCGGCCAGTCGGAAGCGATCGCCTACAACCTCGCCGTCATGTCGCGCCTGAAGACGCCGATCGTCGCCACGGTCATTGGCGAAGGCGGTTCAGGCGGCGCCTTGGCCATCGGCGTCTGCGACGAACTGCAGATGCTGCAATACTCCACCTACTCGGTGATTTCGCCGGAAGGGTGTGCCTCGATTCTCTGGAAGAGTGCCGAGAAGGCCTCCGAAGCCGCTCAGGCCATGGGCATTACCGCCTCGCGGCTGAAGGAGCTCGGCTTCGTCGATTCGCTGATCGAAGAGCCGCTGGGTGGCGCGCATCGCAATCCGCGCAAGACTGCCAATCAGGTCAAGGAAGCGTTGACGGATAGCCTCGATCGGCTGCGGGCGATGGATACCGAGACGCTGTTGGAGCGGCGGTATGAGCGCCTGATGAGCTACGGCGCCCCTTCATGAAGATGACCGGCTGCGCTCACTCATACGGCGTTGAGCGCTCATTCGGTCTGCTCATGTAGTGAACTACACTGCGCGCCCTCGATCGCGCTCGCCTTGTCTGAGTATCGCTCGCACGGTCACGCGGCGGTATGGGATTTTGTCGAGTCGAAAGGTCGAGCGTTCAGGAGCCTTGCGTTGCAGCATTCTCTAGAAGCTCTCATTGATAACGCCCTGGCACGTCACGTGTCGGGGCGTGTCGTCTGGGTGGCGCTTTCCGGTGGTCTCGACTCTTCCCTGCTGTTGAGCGTGGCGGCGCCGTTGGCGCGCAAGGCCGGGGTCGAGTTGCGCGCGATTCACGTCAATCATGGTCTGCAGGCGGCGGCGGGCGGCTTCGAGACGACTTGCCGCGAACTGTGCGATTCGCTGGCCGTGCCGTTGACCGTGGCTTCGGTCCGGGTCGACGCCGCGGGGCAGGGGATCGAGGCGGCCGCTCGGGAGGCCCGTTACCAGGCTTTCGCGACGCATCTCTCTCCGGGTGACCGCTTGTGGCTGGCGCAGCATGCGGACGATCAGGTCGAGACCTTTCTGCTGGCCGCACTGCGCGGTAGCGGCGTGCGGGGGGTGGCCGGTATGCCTTCCCGGCGCGAGTGGCGAGGCATCCAGATCGAGCGGCCCTGGTTGAGCCTCCCCCGGTCGGCCTTGATGGCAGAAGCGCAGCGGCGTGGGCTCGAGTGGTCCGAGGATCCGACCAATACTGACCTGGCGTTCGATCGAAACTACCTGCGCCATCGTGTGGTGGTGCCATTGCGCGAGCGTTGGCCGGGCGTGGCCGGGGCATTCGGACAGAGTGCCGAGTGGCTGCAGGAAGCCGACGAGCTGCTGGCAGAGCTGGCGGCGATCGATCTGGATCAGGCCGGGGGCGAGCCCGGTCGCTTGCGGTTGGCGACGCTGGCCGCGCTAAGCACTTCTCGCCGTCGCCTGCTGATCCGTCATGCGCTCGAATGTCTGGGCATCCCCGCGCCGCCGGCTGCGCGCCTGGTCGAGCTCGAACGGCAACTGACGATGGCGGGGGCGGATCGCCTGCCGGTCATTCGTTGGCCGGGCGGCGAGGCTCGGGCGTGGCGGCATCATCTCTATCTGATGGCGCCGCTGTCGCCGGTGGATCCCGCTTGGCAGACGGCGTGGAGCGGGCAGTCGCCGCTCGTCACCCCCTGGGGCGTGCACCGCGTGAGCCTCCATCGACTGCACGGGGCTGCCACGCCAGCGCTGCGGGTCGGGCTGCGTCACGGAGGCGAAAGCCTGCGATTGGCAGGGCGTGGCAGCCGCGATCTCAAGCGCCTGCTGCAGGAATCGGGCATCCCGCCGTGGCAGCGAGACCGTCTGCCGTTGATCTGGTGCGGAGACGAGCTGGTGGCCGTGCTCGGCATCGTTTCGGCCGAAGGCTGGCATCAATCGCCGGCATCGCCTGATCCCGAAGCAGAAACGTGAACGTGTCTCCCGACGATCACGACGCAGGCATCAGGCGTCGTAGTTCAACGTCAGTCCTGCAGCCTTCTGGTAGGCCGCTTCCTGTTCCAGATCGTTGAGCAGCAACGCCTGATGCCGGGTTTCGGGCAGCGTGAGATGCAGGGTGTCGCCGTCGCAGGCGAGACGGAAGTCGATGATCGCCTGTTCCGGCCGGGCGTGGTTGAGCATCACGGCGAGCCGGAGCAGGCGGGCCAGTCGTTGGTAGGTCGCCTGCACGGCGCTGGGCAGCGCCTCCAGCTCCTTCTGGGCGAATTTGCGCCGATGGGCGCGTACCAGAAACGCCAGCGCCTGCTGCTCGGGGCGGGAAAAGCCGGTCAGGTCGGAGTACTCGATGAGATAGGCACCGTGGCGATGAAACTGGCTGTGGGAGATCGCCAGGCCGATTTCATGCACCTGAGCTGCCCAGTAGAGAAACAGGCGCTGCTCTTCGCCAAGTGCCCAGGCATCCCGGACCTGATCGAAGGCGGCCATGGCGGTCGCTGCCACATTCTCGGCATGGGCCGTCTCGACGCTGTAGCGCCGCATCAACAGGTCGACGCTGTGGCGGCGGGAATCCTCGGGAGTATTGCGTCCGATCAGGTCGAACAGCACGCCTTCACGCAGTGCGCCGTCGGAATAGCGCATGCGTTCCAGGTCGAAGGCTTCGAAGACCGCACAGAGGATGGCAACACCGGCCGGGAAGACCCGCGCCCGATCCTCCTTGAGACCTTCCATCGCGACCTTGTCGAGGTGGCCGAAGCCGATCAGCTTCTTGCGCAGTTTCATCAAGGCTTCGCGCTCGATCAGCGTAGCGTCGCCATCGCCTCGAGCAGCGATGACCGCTGCCGCGGCCTTGATCGTGCCACTGGAGCCGATCGGATCCTGCCATCCCAATTGGCGGTAATGGCGCTGGATGTTGGCCAGTTCGGAAAGCGCGGCCATCTCGGCGCGCCGGAAGCGCTTTTCGCTGAGCTCGCCGTCGGTGAAAAAGGCGCCGGTATAGGCCACGCAGCCCATATGGAGACTCTCCAGCGCCTGCGGCTCGAAGTCCTCACCGATGATGAACTCGGTGGAGCCGCCACCGATATCGACGATCAGGCGCCTGCCGTGTACTTCGGCCAGCGAATGAGCGGCGCCGAGATAGATCAGGCGCGCCTCTTCGCGGCCGCCGATGATCTCGATGGTGTGTCCGATCAGCGCTTCGGCGCGATCGATCAGCGCGTGGGCGTTATGGGCTGCGCGAAGGGCGTTGGTGCCGACGATACGCAGGTCGGCGGGCGAGACGCCTTCGAGAAAAGGGGCAAAGCGCTCGAGGCAGCCGAGCGCACGATCCATGGCGGCTTCGGTAAAATTTTCGTCGGCATCGAGGCCGGCGGCGAGCTGCACTTTTTCGCCCATCTTGGCGACGACCTGGAGTTGGCCGTGCTGATAATTGGCGACCAACAGGTGGAAGCTGTTGGAACCGAGATCGATAGCGGCCAGACGGCGCGTCGCGTCTTCGGCGGTCGAATTCCCGCTCATGGCGTGGCGTCCTCGAAAGCTGGCTGTAGACGGGCGAGCGCTGAGCGTCCCGATATCGAATCATGTTCGGGTAGGTAGGAGTCCAGCGCGCAGGATGCCTCAAGATTGCGGTGGGGGCGCGGCCTTGTCAATCGCCGAGGCGGCAGGCATGCTGGCGGCACTGGCACTACCCATCGAGAATCGAACCCATGCAGCCACAGCGGCGCCATCTGGACAGCGAGACGTTCGAGCGTCAGCGCGAAGAAGCGGAATCACCCTGGCTGGCGGTCTTCGTTGCCGATTGGTGCCAGCCGTGTGAAACCCTGCTGTCCCGGCTCGCTTCGGCTTCGCAGGAGTCGATCCGTGCGCTGTCGGTGGCGGTCGTGGACGTCGATCGCGAGCCGGCGCTGGCGGAGCGCTACGGTGTCAAGGGAACGCCGACACTGATCCTGTTCGTCGACGGCGAACCCAGATTGACGCGTGTCGGTGCGTTGTCGGAACAGCAACTGCTGCAGATCGGTGAAGAGTGTGCGCGCCATTAGTCGAGGGCACTTGATAATGCGGCCGATGATCGCCATATCGATACTTGCTTTCGGAAGATAGCTTGTCTACCATCTGGACGTTCGCCTGTTCCGAATGCTTCTCGACCGCGTCGCGGTCCCCCAAGTCGTCAGTCAATCCCAGTACCGATCTTTGGACAGTGACCACTCTCTCGGATGACGCTTTCCGCGAGAATGGCAGGCGAATCGAACCGCTCTCCCGGCACCTTCGTCACACGGCCAGTCGGCATCCCGACATGCGTCGACGCTGGGCCAACAGACCATACGAATGCCTGACATCCTGGGACGACTGAACGCGCCGCGCGGCGTTTGAACTGACCGCCTCTTGTCCTTCTTTTCTATCTCGGCAAAAGTCATTGCCTGCGACACGAGCCTTCTCTGACCGAACTCATGAATCTAACCGAACTCAAGCAAAAATCCGTTCCTGAACTGCTGGATATCGCCCGCGAAATGGGTATCGATAATCTGGCGCGCTCACGCAAGCAGGACATCATCTTCGCCATCCTGAAAAAACACGCGAAGAGTGGCGAGGACATTTACGGCGATGGCGTCCTGGAGATTCTGCAGGACGGATTCGGTTTCCTGCGTAGCGCCGACTCCTCCTACTTGGCCGGCCCCGACGACATCTACGTTTCGCCGTCCCAGATTCGCCGTTTCAATCTGCGCAAGGGCGACTCGATTGCCGGCAAGATCCGCCCGCCGAAGGAAGGCGAGCGCTACTTCGCGCTGTTGAAAGTCAACGAGATCAACTTCGACAAGCCGGAAAACGCCAAGCACAAGATCCTGTTCGAGAACCTGACGCCGCTGTTCCCGCAGGAGCGCATGGTGATGGAGATCGGCAACGGCTCCACCGAGGACATCACCGCGCGGGTCATCGATCTCACCGCGCCGATCGGCAAGGGCCAGCGTGGCCTGATCGTGTCGCCGCCCAAGGCCGGCAAGACCTTGATGCTGCAGAACATCGCCACCTCGATTACGCGTAACAATCCCGAATGTCACATGATCGTGCTGCTGATCGACGAGCGCCCGGAAGAGGTGACCGAGATGTCACGGACGGTGCGCGGTGAAGTCGTGGCATCGACCTTCGACGAGCCGCCGGCCCGTCACGTCCAGGTGGCCGAGATGGTCATCGAGAAGGCCAAGCGTCTGGTCGAGCACAAGAAGGACGTGGTCATTCTTCTCGACTCCATCACTCGCCTGGCGCGCGCCTACAACACCGTAGTGCCGTCTTCCGGCAAGGTGCTGACCGGTGGTGTCGACGCTCATGCCCTCGAGAAGCCCAAGCGTTTCTTCGGCGCCGCGCGCAACATCGAAGAGGGCGGCAGCCTGACCATCCTCGCCACGGCGCTGGTCGATACTGGCTCGAAGATGGACGAAGTGATCTTCGAGGAGTTCAAGGGTACCGGCAACATGGAAGCCCACCTGGACCGCAAGCTGGCCGAGCGCCGCGTCTATCCCGCTCTCAACATTCGCCGTTCCGGCACCCGTCGCGAGGATCTGATCGCCTCCGAGGACGAGATGCAGCGCATGTGGATCCTACGCAAGCTGCTCAACCCGATGGACGACGTAGCCGCTACCGAGTTCCTGATCGATCGCCTCAAGGATACCAAGACCAACCTGGAATTCTTCGAAGCCATGAAGCGTAGATAACATCGGTCTGCGCTCGGCAGTACGGCGTTGAACGCCGATTCGCCATGCTCATGTACGACAGTACACTCCGCTGGCTCGTCGTCGTTCGCCTTGTCCTGCCATCGCTCGATCCGATGTTCGGGTCTGATGGGATCGAGATTTGGAAATCGAGCAGAGATGCAATAGGGCAGCATGTTATGCTGCCCTTTTTGCGTTCTTGGATAGCGGGATGCGGGCAACGCCATGAAATATCACGATTTGCGGGACTTCATCGCGGCGCTGGAGGCGCGCGGTGAGTTGAAGCGTGTCACGGTCGAGGTGGATCCCTACCTGGAGATCACCGAGATCTGTGATCGCACGCTGCGAGCCGGTGGGCCTGCGCTGCTGTTCGAGAACGTCAAGGGTAGCGAGATGCCGGTGCTGGGAAACCTGTTCGGTACCCCGGAGCGCGTGGCCATGGGTATGGGGCAGGAAAGCGTCGAAGCGCTGCGTGAGGTGGGCAAGCTGCTGGCTTTCCTGAAGGAGCCCGACCCGCCCAAAGGTCTCAAGGATGCCTGGGAGAAGCTGCCGATCTTCAAGCAGGTCATGAGCATGGGACCGAAGACGTTGCGTTCGGCGCCGTGCCAGCAGGTCGTTCTCGAAGGCGATGAGGTCGATCTCGATCGTCTGCCGATTCAGCACTGCTGGCCGGGCGACGTGGCGCCGCTTGTGACCTGGGCGCTGGTGGTGACCAAGGGGCCGCACAAGTCGCGCCAGAACCTGGGGATCTATCGTCAGCAGAAGCTTGGCAAGAATCGATTGATCATGCGTTGGCTGAGTCACCGCGGCGGGGCGCTGGATTTTCGCGAATGGCAGCAGACGCATCCCGGCGAACCCTTTCCCGTCGCGGTGGCGCTGGGGGCCGACCCGGCGACCATCCTGGGCGCCGTGACACCAGTGCCGGACACGCTCTCCGAGTACGCCTTCGCCGGCCTGCTGCGCGGCTCGCGGACCGAACTGGTCAAATGCGGCCACGCCGACCTGCAGGTCCCGGCTTCCAGCGAGATCGTGCTGGAAGGTTTCATCCATCCGGACGACATGGCCCCCGAAGGGCCCTATGGCGATCACACCGGATACTACAACGAAGTCGAAAGCTTTCCCGTCTTTACCGTCGAGCGGATCACCCATCGGCGTGATCCGATCTACCATTCGACCTACACCGGCCGCCCGCCGGACGAGCCCGCGGTGCTGGGGCTGGCGCTCAATGAAGTGTTCGTGCCGATCCTGCGCAAGCAGTTTCCCGAGATCGTCGACTTCTATCTGCCGCCGGAAGGATGCTCCTATCGCATGGCGGTGGTGACCATGAAGAAGCAATACCCCGGTCACGCCAAGCGGGTCATGATGGGCGTCTGGAGCTTCCTGCGCCAGTTCATGTACACCAAGTTCGTGATCGTGCTGGACGACGATGTCGATGCCCGCAACTGGGAAGACGTGATCTGGGCGATCACCACCCGGATGGACCCTGCCCGGGATACGGTGATGGTGGAGAATACGCCGATCGACTATCTCGACTTCGCCTCGCCGACGGCGGGGCTGGGCTCGAAGATGGGGCTGGATGCGACCAACAAGTGGCCCGGCGAGACGACACGGGAGTGGGGAGAACCCATCGTCATGGATCCGGCGATCAAATCACGGGTCGACGAGCGCTGGGAAAGCTATGGTATCGATATCGCGCCACCACAGGCGCGAACCGGAAAACCCTCGGACGGCGGGGCGGCATGACGGCAAACGATGAGGTGAACATGACGGTCAGAACGTTGACCTGCCAGGTGGAAACCGTCGAGGATCTGACGCCCGATGTGTTCCGGGTCGTGCTCGAAGGGCGTGCCGAGGCGATTGCCCATGCGCCCGGGCAGTATCTCGAACTGGAATTGCATGAAGAGACCTGGGTGCCGTTCTCGATCGCCTGCGCCGAAACCGGCGACGGCCGTCTGGAGCTGCACATTCAGCATTGGCCGGAACGCACCCACTCGGCGCGCCTGCGGGAGCTGCTGACCCATCGCAATCGGCTGTCGGTCCGGCTGCCCAGCGGCGAGTGCACGCTACCTGCAGGCCGTTCGGAGCCGCTGCTGCTGATCGCCGCCGGTACCGGCTTTGCCCAGCTCAAGGCCATCGTCGAAGCCGCCCTGACCGAGAATCCCGAACGGGACATCTCGATCTGGTGGGCCGTGCGCGAGCGCCGCGATCTCTATGCCGAAACCCAGGCGCGGGAATGGGCCCAGGCGTATGCGAACGTTCGTTTTCACGCTGTGGTCGAAACCCCGGAGGCCGCGCTCGAGGCGCTGCCCGGCGTGCGCTGGCATACCGGGCGTATCGATGAGGTGCTGGCATCGCAGCTGGATACGTTGGAAGGCGTCGAGATCTACCTCGCCGGATCTCCCGGCATGGTCTATGCCTGCGTGGATACGCTGGCCCCGTTGGGGCTGGTCGAATCGCAGGTCCATTCGGACGTCTTCAGCTATGCCCCGCGGGTGCCGTTTCTGCCACTGCCGGAGAGCGACCCGGCGCAGGCGCCGTTGACACCGGGCGAGATCGCCTCGTCACCGGAGAAGAAGTCGTGAGCCAATCCCCGATCCTGATCACCGGTGGCACCCAACGCCTTGGGCTGCACTGTGCCGAGCGGCTGCTCGACGACGGCCATCCGGTGATCGTCACCTATCGCCGCGAGCGGGAGTCGCTGTCGGCGCTACGGGAGCGTGGCGCGGTGACGCTGGCGGCGGACTTTGCCACCGAAGCCGGTATTCTCGACTTCATCGCCCGGCTGCGGGATAACACCGCGAGTCTGCGCGCCATCATTCACAACGCTGGGGAGTGGTTGTCGGACCCCGGCCCCGAGGCGGCCGGTGAAACCTTCGAGCGTCTGTTCCGGGTCAACATGCAGGCGCCGTATCTGATCAATCTCCATGCCCGCAGCCTGCTGGACGCCTGCCAGGAGCCGCAGCGCGACATCGTGCATATCACCGACAGCGTAGTACAGCGGGGCGCGGCGGGGCAGTCCGCCTACGCCGCCACCAAGGCCGGGCTGGAAAGCCTGACCCGGTCGTTCGCCGCCCGGTTCGCGCCCACGATCCAGGTCAACGCCATCGCGCCCGGTCTGGTGATGCTCGCCGAGGGCGACGACGTGGATGGCGGCCGCGACCGGCGCGTGCCGGGGCCAGGGGTGATCTACCAGACCCTGCGTTACCTGCTCGACAATGACTTCGTCACCGGCACGATAATGCCGGTTGACGGCGGCAGCCACCTGGGCTGAAAGCGCCGCGATTCGTCTATAGCGAGACGGTGCTGTTGCGAATCTGTACCAGTTTGCCTTCGTCGATCACGGGGCCGGATGGTTTGCCTCCCGGTGCGCCGGAGCTCGGCTCCATGCTGACGGCGAAATCGGCGGTCTTCATCAGGCCCAGCATCTTGGCGGGCAACTGCATGGTGGCCTGGCCCTGAACCGGCAACATGCCTAGCGAAACCGGCGTACCGTTCTCCATCATCCACAGCTCGCCACCCTTGCCTGCGGGCATCGGGCCGGGTTTGACCGCCTGAACCATCATCTTGCCGTCGAGGGTGGCGTTGATAATCCAGGCCGGCTGGCCGCTGGCGTGGTTGATCACGAAGACATATTCACCGGGCATCATCGCCGGCTCCCGTGGCGTCAGCGCGATCACTGCCAGAACCAGCGCCGCCGCCGTCGCGAAACCGCTGAACGCCCGCCAGAAGCCGAGACGCTGCAGCAGGCCCACTCTCAGTCCCAGGCGCGCGACAATGCCGGGCCACAGGTGGCCGGGCGGCGTCACCGGTTCCAGCTGCTGGTTGAAGATCTGCAGGTGCTCTCGCCAGGCATCGACGCTACGCTGCAGATCCGTGCTGACCGCCAGCAATGCCTCGAACTCGGCGCGCTGGGCTCTATCCAGCGTACCGATAACGTACTCTCCGGCGGCCAGCTCGCGCGCTTCGGGGTCGCTCAAGTCAAACGTGTCATGCATGCCTTCAACCTCTCGAGGCCTCTGCGGACCCAGCTCTTGACGGTTCCCAACGGCGTGGTGAGATGCGATGCCAGATCTTGATGGGTCAATCCTTCGAAAAATGCGAGCTCGAGCACCTGGCGCTGTTGCGCCGTCAATTCGGTCAGGCACTGCTGCAGCGATTCCGCCTGCTGATTGATGTCGCTCTCGCTCTCGACATCGGATTCGCCGGGCAGTGAATCGATGATCGCTTCGCTATCGGCTTCCTGGGGGCGTTGACGCCGGAGCCAGTCGATGCCGATGTTGCGCGTGAGGGTCGAAAGCCAGGTCATCGGGCGGGCGCGGGAAGCATCGTACTGTCCGGCCACCTGCCATACCCGCAGGTAGACCAGTTGCAGGCAGTCCTGCGCGGCCGCTTCCTGCCGAACGATACGCAATAGCTGGGCGTATAGATGCGGACTGGTCGCGCGGTAGAGCTTCTCGAAAGCGAGACCATCGCCACGGGCGCTGGCGTGAAGATTGTCGATCAGCACGTCATGAGGTGGGTAGGCCATGAAAGTCCTTGGAATCCTTTCTTTTTCTGATTTCCCAGTCTCGTCAACGGGCGAGAACAAGTAAAGCTCGGCGGCCAGCGTTTGTCTCAAAAGACTTGTCAAAACGCGCCGGGGCGTTAGGATAGAGAGACAATTTGCGACATCACGTCTTCGTGACGAACGATGTTTGCAAACGAACGTCTGCGAAAGAACGTCTGTGAAAGAACGTCTGTGAGAAAGATCATGACCGAACGCAACGATTCACGCTTCATCGACACCGCCAACGCCGTTGGCGGTGCGATGGCGTTTGCGTTCTTCGGTTATGGCTATTGGTTTAGGACTGGCGTGCCCGCCGGTTGGTCAACGTGACCTGAACCCGCGAGGCACGCCCGGAACCGGGCTGCCTCCTCTTCGCATCAAGAACCCCCGGATGGCAGGCCCACCCGGGGGTTCTCGCGTTTTCGGGTCTCGATTCTTGAACATCACCTGGAATGAGATCGTTATGGACGCTGCCACATTTGAATTGAAACCGGCCCTATCGACGCCGAAATCATCGTCTTCCATCAGAGCGCTGCCATTGCCGACGGCGCAGGAGCTGCGTCGGCAGTTGCCGGTGAGCGCGGCGCTCGAGGCCCGGATCGCCGCGAGCCGCGAAGCCATACGGGCCATCCTCGAAGGTGAGGACGATCGCCTGCTGGTCGTGACCGGCCCCTGTTCGGTGCACGACCCTGCCGCGGCGCTGGAGTATGCCGAGCGTCTGGCGGCACTCAATGAAGCGGTGGAGGACCGGCTTTTGCTGGTGATGCGCGTCTACGTCGAGAAACCGCGTACCACCGTCGGCTGGAAAGGGCTGGCCTACGATCCCCACCTCGACGGCAGCGACGACATGGCCGCGGGCCTGGCCATGGCGAGACGGCTGATGCGCGATATCGCCGAACTGGGCCTGCCGGTCGCGACGGAGCTGCTGCAGCCGATGGCCGGCGCCTACTTCGATGATCTGCTGAGCTGGGTGGCGATCGGCGCGCGGACCACCGAATCCCAGATTCACCGTGAACTCGCCAGCGGGCTGGCGGCGGCGGTCGGATTCAAGAACGGAACCCAGGGCAATGTCGATGTCGCTATCGCTGCCATGCAATCGGCGGCCCATTCGCATCGCCACTTCGGTGTGACCGCCGACGGCGGCCCGGCGATGATCGAAACGCCGGGCAATGCCGCCACGCATCTGGTGCTTCGCGGTGGCCGCAACGGGCCCAATCATGATGCCGAGAGCGTGGCGGCCAGCCGCCGGGCGATGACGCAGGCCGGGCTCGCGGCGCGGATCATGGTCGACTGCAGCCACGCCAATTCGAACAAGGACCACCGGCGTCAGACGGAAGTCCTCTATGATGTGCTGGAACAACGCATGGCCGGCGATCGCAGCCTGATCGGCGTGATGCTCGAAAGCCACCTGTTCGAAGGCAAGCAGGCGCTCAATCCCGCGGCGCTGCGCTATGGCGTGTCGATCACCGACGCCTGCCTGGGCTGGGAGACCACCGAACAGCTGTTGCTGCGTGCGGCGGAGCGGCTTGGTCAGGCCTGAACCGTGCCCCCGGCGGTCGCCGGGGTGGACATCATCTCGTCATATTCCCGGCTTAGCCTCGTCACGACGATCAATCCGTGACGAGCCAGGGAGACAAACATGAGCCGGGATGTCGAAGATCATCGAATTCACAACAACAGCCAGAACCTGCCTTTCGGTGAGGTTATCGAGCGCCACCTCTCGCGTCGCCAGATTCTCCAGGGTGGCCTGGGGCTGGCCGCGCTTTCCATGATGGGAGGGTTCGGACTCGGCGGCAGCAACGGCGCCTGGGCCCAGGACAAGACGCCGCTGGCGCTGGCCTTCGAATCGATCAAGGGCTCGCACACCGATGCGGTCGTGGTGCCAGCCGGATATCGGGCACAGGTGCTGATTCCGTGGGGAACGCCGCTCAATGCCCGGGCCGGTGCCTGGCAGAAGGATCTCGCCATGACGCCCGAGCAGCAGGCGAACAGCGTGGGCATGCATCATGACGGCATGCATGCCTTCCCCCTGGACTCGGAAAGCGGCTCGCGCCGTTTTCTGCTCGCGCTCAACAACGAGTACATCGACCAGGATGCCCTATGGGCGCCCCAGGGCGGCCCGACCCGGCCGGACGGCGTGCGGCCGGCCGACGAGGTTCGTACCGAAATCAACGCTCACGGCGTCACTATCGTCGAGATCCGCCGCCAGGACGACGGTGGCTGGACGCATGTGGTCGACTCTCCCTACAACCGCCGAATCACGACCGCCACGCCGGTCATGCTGGCCGGGCCGGTCGCAGGCAGCGACTACGTCAGGACGCGCTACTCGACCGACGGTACTCGAACGCGCGGCACCAACAACAACTGCGCCAACGGCTACACGCCGTGGGGAACCTACCTGACTTGCGAGGAAAACTGGCCGGAAGTCTTCGTCAATACCGGCGAGCGTTTCAGCGACGATGCCCGCCTGGGATTGCCGACCGATCGCGGGCGCTACGGATGGGAAACGGCGGCCGGCGATGGCGAACAGGACGACGAATTCTCGCGCTTCGACGTCACGCCTGGGGCGGGCGAGGCGAGCGAGGACTATCGCAACGAGGCGCGAACCTTCGGCTACGTGGTCGAGATCGATCCGTATACCCAGGCCATGGCCGTCAAGCGCACGGCGCTGGGGCGTTTCCGCCACGAGGGGTGCTGGCCCGGTCCGGTCCGCGCCGGCGAGCCGCTGACGTTCTACACCGGTCACGACTCGCGCAACGAATATATCTACAAGTTCGTCAGCGCCGCCAAGTGGGATCCCGCCGATGCCCCTCGGCCGGGCAACGAAGCGGATCGTCTGGCCATCGGCAGCAAATATCTCGACGAAGGCACGCTCTACGCGGCGCGCTTCGATGAAGACGGACGAGGCGAGTGGCTGCCGCTGACGCCGGACGCAAAAACGCCATCCGGCCAGACGCTGGCCGCGGCGCTGGGCCTGGCGGCCGACGATACCGCCGGCATCATCATCCACACCTGCGATGCGGCCGACCTGATGGGCGCGACGCCGATGGATCGGCCGGAATGGTCCAGCGTGGATCCCGTCTCCGGCGAGGTCTACTTCACCTTGACCAACAACTCGAAACGCACGGCGGCGGATACCGAAGCCAGTTTCACCAACGACGGCACGGCGATCGATGCCGGCGGCGTGGGCTATGCCACGGCGCCCGCCAATGTCGCCAACCCGCGCGCCAACAACGAGAACGGTCACATCATTCGCTGGCGAGAGCAGCCGGACAATCGCTTTGCATGGGAAATCTTCGTGTTCGGCAGCGATGCCGGCGCGGGCGACAATCGCTCCGGCCTGACCGAGGACAACCAGTTCGCGAGCCCCGACGGCCTATGGTACGACGAGCGTGGCGAAGGGCAGGGCATTCTCTGGTTCCAGACGGACAATAGCGACAATGCCGTGGCCGAATACACCAACGACCAGTTGCTGGCGGTGGTGCCGGGCGCGCTCGGCCAGGACGCCAGTGGTGCCGGCTCGGTCATCGATGCCGGCAACCAGAGCCATCTCAAACGCTTCGCCGTCGGCCCGAATGGCTGCGAGGTGACCGGTATCTTCGCTACGCCGGACCGCACCGCGCTGTTCATCAATATCCAGCACCCGGGCAACTGGCCGGCGGATGGTGATGCCCTGAGTCAGGACGCCACCCGAGCCACGAACGGTCAGGTTCGCCCCCGCGCGGCGACGGTAGCGATCTGGAAGGAAGACGGCGGCCAGGTCGGCCTCTGATCGATCGAGAGCCGCGAGCATGGAAAAGGCCGAATGCGAAAGCATCCGGCCTCTGTCATCGGGTCGCCCACTATTCAACTCGCCAACTCGGCAGTCACCGATCATCGCCGCGATCAGCGCAATGATCCGGTGGCCGCGCTCACGCCTGGCTGGCGTAGGCGTAAAGCAGTGTCTCCTGCGCACTGATCGGCTCGGCGTCGCCCGAGTCGCATAGATGGTACTGCCCCTCTGTGTCGAGCTCCCAGCTCTGGCAGTTGTCCAGCAGATAGGTATCGAGATCCTTGCGTACCTGCTGAGCGACTTTCTTGTCCAGCAGCGGGAAGCAGGTCTCCACCCGATGGAACATGTTGCGCTCCATGGCGTCGGCGCTGGAGCACCACACCTCGTGCTTGCCGTCGTTATGGAAGTAATAGACGCGGGTGTGCTCGAGGAAGCGACCGATGATCGAGCGTACCCGGATGTTGTCGGAGATACCCGGTATGCCCGGGCGAAGACAGCACATGCCACGAATGATCAGCTCGCAGGTCACGCCGGCCTGGGAAGCCCGATAGAGCGCGCGGATCAGCTTGGGCTCGGTGATCGCGTTGCATTTGAGGACGAGCTTGGCCTTCTTGCCGTTCTCCGCCAGTCTGGCTTCGCGTTCGATCATCTCGATCAACGCCTTGTGCAGCGTGAACGGCGCATGCAGCAGCGTCTGGATCTTGCGCGGCTTGCCCATGCCGGAGAGTTGCTGGAACACCTTGTGCACGTCTTCGCACAGCGCCTCGTTGGCGGTCATCAGGCTGTAATCGGTATATAGCTTGGCGGTCTTGGCGTGATAGTTGCCGGTGCCGAGATGAGCGTAGTGACGGAGCGTGCCTTTCTCGCGGCGCACGATATGCATCATCTTGGCGTGGGTCTTGCAGGCCATGACACCGTAGATGACGATGGCACCGGCTTCCTGCAGCCGGGAGGCCAGGGCCAGGTTGTCGGCCTCGTCGAAGCGCGCCCTCAGCTCGATGACGACGGTCACTTCCTTGCCGCCGCGCGCGGCCTCCACCAGTGCGCCGACGATCGACGAGTCGGCGCCGGTGCGATAGAGGGTCTGCTTGATGGCCAGCACGTCGGGATCCCGTGCCGCCTGGCGCAGCAGATCCTCCACCGGGGTAAACGACTGGAAAGGATGATGCAGCAGGATATCGCCCTGCAGAATGGCGGAGAACAGGTTGGCCTCGCCGCGTAACGGCTTGGGCAGGCCGGGAGTGAAGGGGCGATAGCGCAGGTCGGGGCGTTGGACGTCGCCGAGCACCGCCATCATCCGGGTCAGGTTGACCGGACCGTTGACCCGATAGAGATCCTCTTCGCCCAGCTCGAACTGCTTGAGCAGGAAGCTGATCAGGCTGTCGGGGCAGTTGTCTGCCACCTCCAGGCGGACGCCGCTGCCGTAGCGTCTGGCCAGCAATTCCCCGCGCAGCGCGGAGGCCAGATCCGAGATTTCTTCGGGATCGACCGACAGATCGGCGTTGCGCGTCAGCCGGAACTGGTAGCAGCCGCCCACTTCCATGCCGGGAAAGACCTCGTGGGCATGGGCGTGGATCATCGACGACAGAAAGACGTAGTCGGTGAAGCCTTCCTCGCAGAGCGCATCCGGCAGCCGGATCAGGCGCGGCAGCGAGCGCGGCGCGGGTAGGATCGCCATGCCGCCCTCGCGGCCGAAGGCATCGGTGCCATCGAGCTCGACGATGAAGTTGAGGCTCTTGTTGACCAGTCGCGGAAACGGATGGGAAGGGTCGAGCCCGATCGGGCTGATGACCGGAGCGATCTCCTCCTCGAAATAGTCGGCGACCCAGGCCGCCTGTTCGGGGGTCCACTGGGCACGACGTCGGAAGCGGATCTTCTGCTCTTCCAGCGCCGGCACCAGCACATCGTTGAGAATGCGGTACTGGCGCTCCACCTGCTCGTGAGCGATCCGTGAGACCTCGCTCAGGACGCGAGCGGGCGCCATGCCGTCGGCGCCGGTCTCCTCGCGAAACGAAGCAAGCTGATGCTTGAGCCCGGCCACGCGAATCTCGAAGAACTCATCGAGATTGGAGGAGAAGATCAGCAGGAACATCAGGCGGTCGAGCAACGGATGCGAAGTGTCCAGAGACTGCTCGAGCACGCGGATGTTGAACTGCAGATGTGACAGTTCGCGGTTGAAATAGAGCGCGGGGTCGTCGAGATCCGCCTGGGAAGAGGGCGCCTCCTTGGCGTGGATCCCCTTGCGCGTGCGGTTGACGCGCAAGGGGGTCGCATTGATCTCCTCCCCGCTAACCGATAATGGCGTATCGGTTGAGGCGGCGGGTGTATCGATAGTATTGGGCGTGTCTGGTGTGCCTGAGTCTGTCATCGAAAGTCTCCGGTACCGGGGCAGACACGCCCGCGGCCCTCAGGAATTGAGCAATTGTGCGGCGCGTTTGGCGAAATAGGTCAAGATGCCGTCGGCGCCCGCGCGCTTGAAGCAGGTCAGCGACTCCAGGATCACGCTGTCGGCATCCAGCCAGCCCTTTTCGAAGGCAGCCATGTGCATGGCGTATTCGCCGCTGACCTGATAGGCGAAGGTCGGGACACCGAAGGAGTCCTTCACGCGCTGGATGACGTCCAGGTACGGCATGCCGGGCTTGACCATGACCATGTCGGCGCCTTCCTGAATATCCAGTGCCGTCTCGTGCAGCGCTTCGTTGGTGTTGGCCGGATCCATCTGGTAGCTGAACTTGTCGGCCTTGCCCAGGTTGCCGCTGGAGCCGATGGCATCGCGGAACGGGCCGTAATACTTCGAGGCGTACTTGGCCGAATAGGCCATGATCTGCGTCTCGTGCAGCCCCTCGCGTTCGAAGGTGGCACGAATCTCCCCGATCCGGCCATCCATCATGTCGGATGGCGAGATCACGTCCGCTCCGGCCTCGGCATGGGACAGCGCCTGCTTGATCAGCGCTTCGATGGTGCGATCGTTCATCAGATAGCCGTTCTCGTCCGGCACCCCGTCCTGACCGTGGGTCGTGTAGGGGTCGAGCGCCACATCGGTGATGATGCCGAGATCCGGGAAGCGCTCGCGCAACGCCCGAATCGCACGCTGGATCACGCCGTCCGGATTCCACGCTTCGGCGCCGTCGACAGTCTTCTTTTCCGCCGGCGTGAAGGGAAAGAGATCGATCGCCGGGATGCCGAGTTCGACCAGCTCTTCGGTCTCGCGCAGCAGCTCGTCGATGGACAGACGCTCGACGCCCGGCATCGACGCGACCGGCTCGCGGCGCTTCTCGCCGTCGAGCACGAAGACGGGAAGAATCAGGTCGTCAGTCGTCAGTGTCGATTCTCTGGCCAGGCGGCGGGAAAAATCGCTCTTGCGTAGACGACGCAGGCGGGTGGCCGGGTACTGACGAGGAAGGTTGTAACGCATGAATTTCTCCACGGTGGACGGCGAACATGTCTTGCGGCACGTTCGCGGCGCCGGTAGCTACTCTACCGACGGCGAATGACAGAACGATGACAGTGGGTTCGATGCCTCAGTATAACAACCGTGAGGGCCGACAGGATGAGGGCGGTTGTCGCAGCGGCTTGTCACGGCAGTGCCGCGCGAACGGATCAGTCCGCGCCGGTCGGATCTTCCGCGCGGCGACGCTGGACGATACGGCCGAAGACGATGCCGACCTCGAAAAGAAGCCACATGGGCACGGCCAGCAGGCTCTGCGAAATGATGTCCGGCGGGGTGAGCAGCATGCCGATGATGAAACAGATCAGGATCACATAAGGGCGCTTCTTGCTCAGGCTCTTCACGTCGGTGATCCCGGTCCAGATGACCAGAAAGGTGGCGATGGGGATTTCGAACGCCACGCCGAAGGCAAAGAACATCTTCAGCACGAAGTTGAGATAGGCGTTGATATCCGTCATTACCGTGACGTCCTGCGGCCCGGTATGCACGAAGAAGCTGAACAGCAGCGGGAACACGACATAGTAGGCGAAGGCGGCGCCGCAGTAGAACAGCAGGATGCTGGAGGCGAGCAGCGGGAATGCCAGCGCTTTTTCGTGCTTGTAGAGCCCCGGCGCGATGAACGCCCAGGCCTGATAGAGAATGAACGGGATCGCGGCGAAGATCGCGACCACCATGGTCAGCTTGAACGGTGCCAGGAACGGCGAGGTGACCTCGGTGGCGATCATCTTCGATCCCACCGGCAACAGGGCCACCAGCGGGTCGGCGACGAAGCGGTAGATCTCGTTGGAGAACGCGTAGAGCCCGACGAAGATCACCACGACGACGATCACGGCCTTCATCAGTCTGGAGCGCAACTCTATCAAGTGCTCGATCAGTGGCGCCTGTGGCTGCTGTTCATCTGGCGGTGGAGAAGAGGCATCGCTCATCGGGAAGCCGAATCCTTGTCCGCGGGGGAGGAAGAAGAGGCAGCGGGGGGCGACTCGGGGGACGACGACGGCTGCGGGTCGGCGTCGGAGGTTGCCCCGGCCGATTGCCGGTCATTCCCGGAAGAGGGCGTCGATGTCGAGGGCGTCGATGTCGAGGGGGACGAGCCGCCTTTCGAGTCGCTTTCGAAGTGCTTCTCGACGCCTCGGCGCGCCTGGTTGACGCCCTCGTCCAGTTTCTTCTGCTGCTCGGCCAGTTTCTGGCGCAACTCCTCGGCCTCGAGCTGAGAGGTGATCTCCCGCTGCATGGTCGAGACGCTGCGCTTGATCCGGCCGACCCAGAGGCCGGCGGTACGAGCCGCCTTGGGCAGGCGCTCCGGCCCCAGTACCAGCAAGCCCACGATGCCGATCAGCAGAAGTTCGAAGAAACCGATATCGAACATGTCGGTTACTTGCGCTCGGCCTTGTCGCTGGACGTCTGCGTCTCGTCGGCGCGGCTATCGAAGTTGCTGTCCTGGGTGGTGTGGTTCGCCGAGTCCTGGGAGTGGTTGATGCTATGCTGCGTCGTGCTCCCTTTTTTCTCGTCTTCGTCTTCACCGACGGCCTTCTTGAAGCCCTTGACGGCACCGCCCAGGTCGCTGCCGACGTTGCGCAGTTTCTTGGTGCCGAAGATCAGGATGATGATCCCGAGAACGATCAACAGCTGCCAGATGCTAATCCCGCCCAGCATAACTTTCTCCTTACCGATGCGCGTTGGCGCGATGATGATTCATGAGTCTCGCTGGCGCGATGCCTTTTCGTCCAGCCCCGAAACGCCGAAGCGCCGGGCCAGTTCCGCCAGTACTTCACGGTGGTCGATATCGAGGTGCGACAGCATGACCAGACTGTGAAACCAGAGGTCGGCCACTTCGCCGACCAGATCCTGACGGCTCTTTGCATCATCCGCCTTGACATCCTTGGCAGCAAGCAGCGTTTCCGTCGCTTCCTCGCCGACCTTTTCCAGGATCTTGTTGAGGCCTCGATGATGCAGTTGCGCGACATAGGAGCTATCCGGGTCCGCGCTGCGACGGGCGTCCAGTACCGCCGCCAGTTGCTCGAGAGTATCACTCATGAGATGACATTCCTGCTTCTGAGGCTAGATTGGCTTCGAGCCGCCCCGACTGCGTCGGAAGCTGTAAGCCGTAAGCTTTAAGCCATAAGAAAAACCAAGTCGCGAGCTTCGGGCGCCGGCTTCGGGGCGCTGTAAAAAGCAGCTTCGAGCTCGATGACTTCGACGTACGGGGCATCATCATACACTCAGCGCCACGCCAGCAGCACTACGCCCAGGCCGGCCGCGACCAGCACCGGCCACGGTTGCTGTTCCGCCCACGCCAGCATCGGCTGCCAGGCCAGCGCCACCGCCAGCAGAACGGCACCCAGGCGCAGGCGTCGGGCGCGGGGGGCGGCTCGCTGGAAGCGGGCTTCCAGGCTCGTCAGCGCCTCCGTCTGCTGACGGTTGAGCCGACGCTGCTGCTCGCGGTCGGAGAGAGCCTGGTGCGCGAGCACCGGCAGTTCCGGAATCTGATGCGCCAGTTCCGGCGCGTGCTTCTGCAGTGTCTTCCAGAAGCCCTTGGGCCCGGCGCGCTCACGCATCCAGCGCTCGAGATAGGGCTTGGCCGTGCTCCATAGGTCCAGATCGGGATAGAGCTGGCGACCGAGTCCTTCGATGTTGAGCAGCGTTTTCTGCAGCAGTACCAGCTGTGGCTGGACTTCCATGTTGAAGCGCCGCGCGGTCTGAAACAGCCCCAGCAGCACCTGACCGAAGGAGATGTCTTTGAGCGGCTTCTCCAGAATCGGCTCGCACACCGCGCGGATCGCCGACGCGAACTCGTTGGCTCGCGTGCCTTCGCCGACCCAGCCGGATTCGATATGCAGTACCGCGACTTCGTAATAGTCCTGGCGGAAGAACGCGAGCAGGTTCCGCGCCAGATAATCCTGGTCTTCCCGGGTCAGGCTGCCGACGATACCGCAGTCGATGGCGATGTAACGAGGCTCGGTGGGGTTGTCCCGCGAGACGAAGATATTGCCGGGATGCATGTCGGCATGGAAGAAATTGTCGCGGAAGACCTGGGTGAAGAAGATCTCGACGCCACGCTCGGCCAGCTTCTTGAGATCGGTGCCCTGGGCGCGCAGGGCATCGATATCCGCCACCGGAATGCCGTTGATGCGTTCCTGGACCATGACCTGACGGTGAGTCAGCGACCAGTGGATGGCAGGCACGTAAAGTAGCGGCGAGCTCTGGAAGTTGCGCTTGAGCTGCGAGGTATTGGCGGCTTCCTTGTTGAGATCGAGCTCGTCGAACAGCGTCGCTTCGTAGTCCTGGACCACTTCCACCGGCCGAAGGCGACGCGCTTCGGGAATCCGGCGCATCAGGCGCGCGAAGGTATACAGCAGCCCGATATCTTCGCGCATGATGCGATCGATACCGGGGCGAATGATCTTGACCACGACCTGCTCGCCGCTGTGCAGCTCGGCGGCGTGCACCTGGGCGATCGACGCCGAGGCCATCGGCTCGGTCTCGAACGCCGCGAACGCTTCCTCGACCGTCTGGCCCAGCTCGAGCTCGACCATGGCGCGGGCGGTTTCGCCGGGGAAGGGCGGAACCTGATCCTGCAGCCGTTTGAGTTCATCGGCGATATCCGGCGGCAGCAGATCGCGTCGCGTCGACAGCATCTGGCCGAACTTGACGAAGATCGGGCCCAGCGATTCCAGCGCCAGGCGCAGTCGCTTGCCCCGCGAATGGTCGCCGATCGGGATCAGGCGAACGGGAGCGAAGCGCCACAGCCAGCGAATGACCGGTGGCAGGCGTTCCTGGGGAACCAGGCTGTCGAGGCGATAACGGGAGACGGTCCAGGCGATGCGAAATAGCCGCAAACTCATGAATGCGACTCCCGGCGACGTTGCAGCCGAGCCACTCTGGCCCCGAGGCGATCGACGGCCTGCTGGAGTTCGGTCAGATGGTCACGGGCGACGGCCAACTGGTCGCGTCCCGCCAGCCAGCGTCGTTCCTCGAACAGATACTCATGCATGTCCTGTTGCCATTCGTTGGCCAGAAAACGGGCCTGACGGTCGAGATGACGGATACCGCTGGCCACGCCGTGCGCGGTGCCATTGCCCAGGATGCTGGCCAACGCGCCTTCCCAGTCGATGTCGAGATCCATGAACAGGGTCTGGATGGGAGCCAACAGCCCTGTCTGGCCGGTAACCGGCAATTGCCCGCTGAACAGCAGCCGTTCGGGCGAGTCGCCCGCCATCAGGCGGGTGAGGACGTCTCGGGTGACGGTGATCTCGAGATCGTCCGCGTCGTGCCAGTCATGCACGCGCCCCAGCGTGACGCCATCGTCATGAAAGGCCACGCGCAGTCCGAGCCGGGCCTCGGCGAAAGTCAGTCGCAGGGTATGACCGGCCAGTGCCGCCAGCCTCGCGGGCGATGCGGGGTCACGTCGCAGCAGCTTGTTCAGCGAGCGCTCCAGCGCGACCAGGGCGAATGTATCCAGCATGACGCCAGCCCTCAGAGCTTGATGCCGCGGTGGAGCGCGACGATGCCGCCGGTCATGTTGGTATATTCGACGCGCTCCAGACCGGCAGCCTGCATCATGCCCTTGAGCGTTTCCTGATCGGGATGCATGCGGATCGACTCCGCCAGATAGCGATAGCTGTCGGCGTCGTTGGCGACCAGTCGGCCCATCTGCGGCAGCAGGCGGAAGGAGTACTGGTCGTAGGCCTTCGACAGCAGGCCGTTGACCGGCTTGGAGAACTCCAGCACCAGCAGGCGACCGCCGGGCTTGAGAACCCGCGTCATCGAACGCAGCGCCGCGTCCTTGTCGGTGACGTTGCGCAGGCCGAAGGCGATGGTGATGCAGTGAAAGCTGTTGTCCGGAAACGGCAGGCTTTCGGCGTTGGCCTGCACGTATTTGACGTTGTCGCCGACACCATGATCAATCAGCTTGTCGCGTCCCACGCGCAGCATGGATTCGTTGATATCGGCGAGAATGACGCGGCCACTGGGTCCTACGCGCTTGGCGAACTGTCGGGTCAGATCGCCGGTGCCGCCAGCGATGTCGAGAACGCGGTGGCCCTGGCGAACGCCGCTGCGCTCGAGCGTCAACTGCTTCCAGAGACGATGGATACCGAACGACATCAGGTCGTTCATGACATCGTAACGCGCGGCCACCGAGTGGAAGACGTCCGCCACGCGGGCGGCTTTCTCGTCGATCGCTACTTTCTCGTAGCCGAAGTCGGTCGTGCGCTTGTCCATGTGCTTTCCTCCGAGATGACGCGAGCGGCGATCGTGCGCCATTGGGGCGGTGATGTCGCTGTCTGGGCGGTGTGCTGCCAGGCGGCTCGAGCAGGTGCGAAAGGCGCGCTCGCGGCCGGGGTAAATCGATGTGAATCGACCGAGTCCGCATTGTAGCGTCTGGTCGCAAACTTGTCTTTGCGCATCATGACGCACCAAAAAAAGACGGCGGCCCGTTGGCCGCCGTCACGCTCAAGGGTCTGGCATCAGACCTGATGGATCTGGATCACGCTGGCCTCGCGCGAAGCGCCGGCGCGCTGCAGGCGGGCGAGATAGTCGTCCCACCAGGCTTGCCGATGAGTCGCCATGTCGTAGAGATATTCCCAGGTGTAAAGCCCGGTATCGTGTCCGTCGTCGAAATGCAGCTTCAACGCGTAGCGACCGGCCTGGGAGATATCCAGCAGACCGACATTGCGCTTGCCCGTCTGCAACACGGCTTCGCTGGGGTGATGACCCTGGACTTCCGCCGAAGGCGAATAGACGCGCAGCAACTCGATCGGCAAGCGATAGCTTTCGCCATCGGGATAGCCAAGCTCGAGCTCGCGATCGCCCTTGTGGTAGTGAACGCGGTTGGGAACGGGGGCAGGCATTGGAAGACTCCTAGCTTCGACCGCGCCGGAGTTGGGGCGCGATAGAGAGTAGCTTCGAGTGAAGCCGCTTGTCGATGCGACAAGCGGCGGTCATCGTTTCGCGGCTCGCGGCTCGCGGCTCGCGGCTCGCGGCTCCTCGTCAGAGGATATACCGCGACAGGTCTTCGTCCACGGCGAGTTCGCCGAGCTTGTCGTTGACATAATCGGCGTCGATGACCAGCGGGCTGGCGAAGTCGCCGCCCTGGAACGAGGCTTCCTCGAGCAGCCGCTCCATCACCGTGTGCAGGCGGCGGGCACCGATGTTCTCGGTGCCGTCGTTGACCTGCCAGGCGATCTCGGCGATGCGGGAAATGCCGTCTTCGGTGAACTGCACCTCCAGCCCTTCGGTGCCGAGCAGCGCCTGGTACTGCTTGGTCAGCGCGGCCGACGGTTCGGTCAGGATGCGCTTGAAATCGTCCGGCGTCAGCGCCGTCAGCTCGACCCGGATCGGCAGGCGGCCCTGCAGTTCCGGAATCAGGTCCGACGGCTTGGCGAGGTGGAAGGCGCCGGAGGCGATGAACAGGATGTGGTCGGTACGCACCATGCCGTGCTTGGTGGAGACGGTGGAGCCCTCGATCAGCGGCAGCAGGTCACGCTGGACGCCCTCGCGGGAGACATCGCCGCCGCTGCCGGATTCGCCGCGCTTGGCGACCTTGTCGATCTCGTCGAGGAACACGATCCCGTTCTGTTCGACCGCTTCCAGCGCGCGCTGCTTGATCTCTTCCTCGTTGACCAGCTTGGCGGCTTCCTCGTCCTGCAAGAGCTTCCAGGCGTCCTTGACCGTCACGCGGCGGTTTTCGGACTTCTGCTTGCCCATGTTGGCGAACAGGCTCTGGAGCTGGTTGGTCATCTCCTCCATGCCGGGCGGCGTCATGATGTCGACCCCCTGGCTGGCCGGCGTCACCTCGATGTCGATCTCCTTGTCGTCGAGCTGGCCTTCACGCAGCTTCTTGCGGAAAACCTGACGGGTGGAGGAGTCGTCGCGACCGGCATCGTACTCGCTGCCCCGCGGACGCGGCAGCAGGGCGTCGAGAATACGATCCTCGGCGGCATCCTGCGCCTTATGGCGAACTTCGGTCTTGGCCTGCTCGCGGACCATCTTGATCGCCATTTCCATCAGGTCGCGGATGATCGATTCGACATCGCGGCCGACATAGCCGACCTCGGTGAACTTGGTCGCTTCGACCTTGAGGAAAGGGGCGCCGGCCAGCTTGGCCAGACGCCGCGCAATCTCGGTCTTGCCGACGCCGGTCGGGCCGATCATCAGGATGTTCTTGGGCACGATCTCGCCGCGCATGTTCTCGTCGAGACGCATCCGGCGCCAGCGGTTGCGCAGCGCGATGGCGACGGCACGCTTGGCGTCGTGCTGGCCGATGATGTACTGGTCGAGCGAATGGACGATCTCACGCGGCGTCATCGAAGACTGGGTCAGCGCCGGCTGCATGCTGGCGGTTTCCTGGGAAGGAGTCTGAGACATGGGAATGGGGCCTCGTTACAGCTCTTCGAGCGTGATCTGGTGATTGGTGAAGACGCAGATGTCGGCGGCGATGTTGATCGACTTCTCGGTGATCTCGCGTGCGCCGAGATCGGTGTTCTCGAGCAGTGCCCGCGCCGAGGCCTGGGCGAAGTGGCCGCCGGAGCCGATGGCGATGATGCCGCGCTCGGGTTCCACCACGTCACCGTTGCCGGTGATGATCAGCGAGGCAGTCTTGTCGGCGACGGCCAGCATCGCTTCCAGGCGGCGCAGCGCGCGGTCGGTGCGCCACTCCTTCGCCAGCTCGACCGCGGCCTTGGTCAGATGCCCCTGATATTTCTCGAGTTGCGCCTCGAAGCGCTCGAACAGGGTGAAGGCGTCGGCGGTGCCGCCAGCGAAACCGGCCAGAACCTGGCCGCGATAGAGGCGGCGAACCTTGCTGGCATTGCCTTTCATTACCGTATTGCCCAGCGACACCTGGCCATCGCCGGCCAGGGCAACCTGATCGCCACGGCGCACGGATACGATTGTGGTCATGCAATTAACTCCCAATGGCGCGCCGTCAAGTCTGGCCGACGGCGCCGAAAAACCGGTGTCATCGCGTCCGAATCAAGGATGACGGGTACGACGCGATGCAGCATGAATCATCAAGTGCGGGCAGGACCTTCGGAAATCAAGCCATCGGCGAGCAACGGCGGGAAAGCGGCGAGGCACAGAGGGGCAGAACACAAAGGGCAGAAGAAGGGAAAAGACGGGAAGAATGATAGGGGGAGAGACGCAGGGGAGAAAGACAGGAGGGAAAACCGCGAAGGCGTAACGGCCGGCGAAGAGTGCCGGCCGTGTTCTGTCTCGTGCTCGCGACGTTGCAGACGTCTCGCCTGCGGGGCTCAGTTCTGCAGGCGCAGCAGCAGCGGCTCGATGCCCTGGGTCACCATCAGGTCCTGGGCACGCGAGAGTTCGCGCTTGTCCTCGTAGGGGCCGACCTGAACCCGGTGCCACAGTTGATCGCCGTTGGCGCGGACATCGGTGATCTTGGCCAGCAGGCCGAAGTCCTTGAGCCGGTTGGCCAGGCGCTCGGCATCGCCGAGATCCCGGAACGAGGCGGCCTGCAGGACATAGCGGCCACCGCTGGGCGTCGGCTGCTTGGTCTGGTTCGCGGCGTCGTCGGCAGCGGCTTCCTGCGTCGCCTTGGCGGTCGGCTCCGGCGACGAGCTATCGCTGCTGGGCGCGATGACTTCCGTTTCCGGCAGCAGCGTGTAGAACTCGAACGTCGGCGTGGCCGGCTGTTGTGCAGTGCTGTCGCCGGCATCGGCGTTGCCACCACTCTGCTGGCCCTCGCTACCGCCGCTGGTCTGAGTGGAGGTCGGGCGAGGCACGACGGCAGCGACGGGCTCCGGCGAGGAGCGGTCCAGATACTGCGACAGGGCGAAACCGGCGATCAGGCCGGCAATCGCCCACAGCCACCCCGGAATGCCGCCGAGACCACCGCCTGGACTGCTGCCGGATCGGCGCGGGCGAGCCTTCGTCGTTGCACCTTTGGGCGAAGAACGGGAGGGGGACGGGCGGCTGTTCTGAGCGGGGCGGCGTGCCATGTCTTACATCTCCTCCGGGGCGCTGACGCCGAGTAGCGCCAATCCATTGCCGATGACCTGGCGTGTCGCCAGACCCAGTGCCAGGCGTGCGTTACGCAGCTCGGCATCGTCTACCATGACTTTCTGGGCGTTGTAGCAGGTGTGGAAGTCACTGGCGAGCTCGGTCAGATACTGCGCGATCTGATGCGGCTCGCGGGTGCGGGCGGCGCGCTCGACGACATCGGGATAACGCGCCAGACGATTCATCAGCGCCTTCTCCTGGGGGGCATCGAGACGCTCCAGATTGGCCATCGCGATGGCGTGGTCGAAAGCGAGATCGTCGCTTTCGGCCTTGCGCAGCACGCTGCAGACGCGGGCATGGGCGTACTGGATGTAGTAGACCGGATTGTCGTTGGTCTGCGACCGTGCGAGATCGATATCGAACGTCAACTGGGAGTCGGCGCGTCGTGCGGCGAGGAAGTAGCGCGTGGCATCGCGGCCGACTTCGTCGATCAGATCCCGCAGCGTGACGTAGCTGCCGGCACGCTTGGAGAGCTTGACCTCGACACCGGAGCGGGTCACCAGCACCATCTGGTGCAGCACGTAGTCCGGCCAGCCCTGCGGGATGCCGGCTTCCAGCGCTTGCAGGCCGGCGCGCACGCGGGTGACGGTCGAATGGTGGTCGGCGCCCTGTTCGTCGATCACGGTGGTGAAGCCGCGCTGCCACTTGTTGTAGTGATAGGCGACATCGGGCACGAAGTAAGTGTAGTCGCCGTCGCTCTTGCGCATCACCCGATCCTTGTCGTCGCCAAAGTCGGTGGTGCGAAGCCAGAGCGCGCCGTCGGCCTCGTAGGTATGCCCGCCGGATACCAGCGCTTCGACCGTCTCTTCGACCCGGCCTTCGGCATATAGCGACGATTCCAGGAAATAGACGTCGAACTCGACTCCGAACGCCTTGAGGTCGAGATCCTGTTCGCGACGCAGGTAGGCCACGGCAAAGGCGCGGATGGCATCTTCGTCTTCCGGATCGGCCTTGGCGGTGACTTCGCGGTCGTCGGCGGTCACGGTCTCGCCGGCCAGATAGGCCTGGGCGACATCCTTGATGTAATCGCCGCGATAGCCGTCCTCGGGCCAGCCTTCGTCGTCGGGGCCGAGGCCGAGGGCGCGGGCCTGCACGGAGCGCATCAGGTTGTTGATCTGGGCGCCGGCGTCGTTGTAGTAGAACTCGCGGGTCACGTCGAAGCCGGTGGCTTCCAGCACCCGGCACAGGCAGTCGCCGATGGCGGCGCCACGGCCATGGCCGACATGAAGCGGCCCGGTCGGGTTGGCGGAGACGAACTCGACCTGCACCTTTTCGCCGGCGCCGATCATGCTGCGCCCGAAGGTGTCTCCGGCATCCAGAATCTGGCTGACGATGCCCGCGATGGCATCGGTCGCGGCGAAAAAGTTGATGAAGCCCGGCCCGGCGATCTCGGTCTTGCGGATCGCGTCGTTGTCGGGAAGGGCTGCGACCAGCTTGTCGGCGAGCTCGCGCGGCTTGCAGCCGGCCGGCTTGGCGAGCACCAGCGCCAGGTTGCTGGCGTAGTCGCCATGGGCCTTGTCGCGGGTCGGGTCGACCTTGATCGCCGGACTCACGTCTGCCGGTAGATCGCCTGTCTGCTGCAGCTTGGCGATGGCGGCTTCGAGCAGTTCTGTAATCGTCTCTTTCATGGGTTACTTCGTAGTCGTGGGGCCTGGGCTTGGGGCTCTCGGCCCGACCCGGCGCGGGGTGCCGCGGATCTGGGCATCGTGAACCTGCCGTCACGACGCGGGAAAAAGGCAGCCATTATCGGTGATTGCGGCATGGCTTTAAACCCTAAGCACCGAGCTTCGAGCTTCGAGCTTCGAGCTTCGAGCTTCGAGCTTCGAGCTTCGAGCTTCGAGCTTCGAGCTTCGAGCTTCGAGCTTCGAGCTTCGAGCTTCGAGCTTCGAGCTTCGAGCTTCGAGCTTCGAAAAAGGGATTGCGAACTTTCAGCGTGATCGAATCCTGAATTTCGCGGCTCGCGGCTCGCGGCTCGCGGCTCGCGGCTCGCGGCTCGCGGCTCGCGGCTCGCGGCTCGCGGCTCGCGGCTCGCGGCTCGCGGCTTCAACTCAACGTCATCGGGTCGATATCCAGCGACCAGCGGACGCGTCGCGAGGCGGCGTTCTCAAGCCAGCCGACCAGCCAGGCGCCGGCTTCGTGCAGGGCGCTGCGTTTTTCCGCCGACAGCATCAGTTGCAGGTGATACCGGTTCTGGCGCCGTTCCATGGGCGCCGGCACGGGGCCGAGACAGTGGACTGCCAGACGACGTTCGGCAAGCCAGGCGCGTACGGCATCACCGGCCGTGTCTGCGGTCTCGCGGGCGTCTTCCTCGCGGGTGGCTTCGAAACGCGCCAAGGCCAGATAGCGATAGGGCGGCAGCCCGGCCAGGCGTCGCTCTTCCAGCATCTGATAGGCCAGCGCGTCGTAGCCGCTATCCGCCAGCAGGCGCAGGTTCGGGTCGTCGGGATGCAGTGTCTGGACCAGCACGCGGCCGGCTCGGTCCGCCCGCCCGGCGCGTCCGGCCACCTGTACCAGTAGCTGGGCGCTCTGCTCGAGCGCGCGGAAATCGCTGGCGTAGAGGCCGGCGTCGGCATTGACCACGACGACCAGTGTCACGTGGGGAAGATGGTGGCCCTTGGCCAGCATCTGGGTGCCCACCAGGAGGCTCGGTTCGCCACGGCGGATCTCGGTCAGCAGCTGGTCGAAGGCTTCCTTGCGCCGCGTGCTGTCCCGGTCGATGCGATAGACCGGGACGTCCGGAAACAGCGTGGTCAGCGTCTCCTCCGTGCGTTCGGTTCCGGCGCCGAGCGGCCTCAGGTCCGCACTGTCGCAGCTCGGGCAGGCGTCCGGCTGCGGCGTCTGGTGTTCGCAGTGATGGCAGACCAGCCTGGGCGGCTGGCGGTGCAGGGTCATGCGCGAGTCGCAGTGGCGGCACTCGGCGATCCAGCCGCACTGGTGGCACGCCAGAGAAGGCGAGAATCCTCGCCGGTTGATGAATACCAGTACCTGCCCCTCGGCCTTCAGTGCCTGGCGGGTGGCGTCGATCACTGGCGGAATCAGGCCGCCCTGGCGCAGGCGACCGCGCAGATCGACCAGTTCCAGCTTGGCCGGAGCGTGACGGCTGGGGCGCTGGGTCAGGCGCAGGTGCCGGTAGCGGCCGCTGCGTGCCTGGGCCAGTGTTTCCAGCGATGGCGTCGCGCTCCCCAGCAGAATCGGCACCCCATCGCGTTGCGCGCGTGCCATCGCCAGGTCGCGAGCGTGGTAGCGCAGGCCGTCCTGCTGCTTGAACGAGCCGTCGTGCTCTTCGTCGACGATGATCACGCCGGGGCGCGCCAGCGGCGTGAAGATGGCGGAGCGGGTGCCGATGATGATCGGGGCGCGTCCGCTGCGGGCGGCCTCCCACGCATCCAGCCGCTCCAGGTCGGTCAGCCCGGAATGCAGTGCCACGACCGGCGCGCGAAAGCGCTTGCGAAAGCGCGATAGCGTCTGCGGTGTCAGGCCGATCTCCGGCACCAGTACCAGTGCTTGGCGGCCCTGTCCGAGCACGCCTTCGATCAGTTGCAGGTAGACCTCGGTCTTGCCGCTGCCGGTAACGCCATGGAGCAGGCAGGGGTGGAAGCGGTCCAGCCCTTCGTGCAACGCGGCCAGCGCTGTCGACTGCTCGCGATTGAGCGGCAGGGCGGGCTCGGCCAGCAGCGCTCCCGACCACCCTTCGCCGGCGGTCAGCGGCTCCCGAATGCAGGCGATCAGCGCCTTGTCGAGCAGCCCCTGCAGTTGGGCACGGGTGTAACCTTGCGCGGTTATCGCGGAGGTGATCATGCCGTGGCGATGCTGGGCCAGGAGCTTTATTAGTTCGCGCTGGCGCGGCGCGCGAGCCAGTGCGTCGAGGGCGAGGGCTTCCGAGGTGTTCAACTGCCAGCGTTCGCGAATCCGGGCCTCGAGCGGCCGCCCCTGGCGCAGCGGGCCGGGCAGGGCGTGATGCAGCGTATCCCCCAGCGAATGCTGGTAGTAGCGGGCGGTGAACTGGCAAAGCCATAGCCAGTCCGCCGGCAGTGGCTCGTCGTCGAGGCGCTCGGTGATCGGCTTGAGCTGGTGGGCGGGCAGTTCGCTGTGCGTTGTGCATTCCATCACGATCCCGACCAGATAGCGCCGGCCGAACGGGATCTTGACGCGCAGCCCTGGTCGCCACCCGCCTGCGGGCGGTTGACCAGCGGGGCGATAGTCGAAGAGTCGCCTCAGCGGCGTGGGCACGGCAACGCGAAGAATCCGAGGGGGCGGTGGCGCGCTCTCGGGGGCGATACGGGAATCTGCCAATTGGCCTCCATGAAGAGTTCTGCTAAAATACGCCGCCTTCCGACGTAGGGTGTGTCTCTTATCCGTGGTGTCTCGTCATCCTTGATGACGCTAGCTACGGGATTCTAGGCGGGCCGGTCGCGCGGGAGTGAACCGCGATTCCCTATCCGTGTACGGTGCCTGGCAAGAGATCAGGTGGCGGTACACCGCAAAGCGAGGCTTCACGATGAAACAGTCTATTCATCCGGAATACAAGAAAGTCACGGCGACTTGTTCCTGTGGCGCGACCCATTCGATCGGCACCACGGCCAGCGAAGACTTCCACGTCGACGTCTGCTCGCAGTGTCACCCGTTCTACACCGGCAAGCAGAAGCAAGCGACCACCGGTGGCCGCGTCGAGCGTTTCAACAAGCGCTTCGGTGCTGCAGTGCGTCGCGGTTAAAAGCGCGTCTCACCACAACCGATTGGTTGTCGAAGCCCGCCTTGATGGCGGGCTTTTTTGTGCCTGCTCGATGGCTTTTCAAGCTGCAAAAGATAGCGAGTACCCGAGATTCATCGACTGCCCCAAGGAAATGGATAAGGAATGTTTTATGGCTGGGGGATCAGGTATAAGTGTCGCCAAATGCATCTAAGTGATCCAAACAAGCGCTTAAAAGTCGCGAAAGATAGGAAATGGGCAAAAGTTGTGTGAGGTAATGTTTTTCTATAGTCTGACCCGACTTCAGGCAAGACACTGCCGAAAATTCCCACCATTGTCTTTGGAAAAATCCTCATGAGTGACGATAAGAGACAGGCGGCGCTCGATTACCACGCGAAGCCGATTCCGGGTAAGTTGTCGGTCGAGCTGACCAAGCCGACCAACTCCGCCAAGCATCTGGCACTGGCCTACAGCCCCGGCGTGGCGGAACCGTGCCGGGAAATTGCGTTGGATCCGGAAAACGCCTACCTCTATACTGGCAAGGGGAATCTGGTGGCCGTCGTTTCCGACGGTAGCGCCATTCTGGGGCTGGGCAACCTGGGCCCGCTGGCGAGCAAGCCGGTCATGGAAGGCAAGGGCGTTCTGTTCAAGCGCTTCGCCGGCATCAATTCGGTGGATATCGAGGTCGAGGCCGATTCTGCCCAGACCTTCATCGATACCGTGGCCAACATCGCCAACACCTGGGGCGGCATCAACCTGGAAGACATCAAGGCGCCGGAGTGTTTCGAGATCGAGGCGGCGCTCAAGGCGCGTTGCAGTATCCCGGTGTTTCACGACGATCAGCACGGTACCGCGATCGTGACCGCGGCGGGGTTGCTTAACGCGCTGGATATCGCCGGCAAGACGCTGGCCGAGGCGCGCATCGTCTGTCTCGGGGCCGGGTCTGCCGCCATCGCCTGCATGAAGCTGCTGATCGAGTGTGGCGCCAAGGCCGAGAACATCTTCATGCTGGATCGCAACGGCGTCATCCATAGCGGCCGCAACGATCTCAACCAGTACAAGGCGCAGTTCGCGACCGAAACGCCGCTACGTACGCTGGACGACGCGATCGAAGGCGCCGATGTCTTCGTCGGTCTGTCCGGGCCGAACCTGTTCAAGCCCGAGCAGCTCGAGAAAATGGCCGCGAACCCGGTGGTCTTCGCCTGTTCCAATCCGGACCCGGAGATCTACCCCGACGTGGCGCGGGCGACCCGGAGCGATGTGATCATGGGCACGGGGCGCTCCGATTATCCCAACCAGGTCAATAATGTGCTGGGATTCCCGTTCATCTTCCGGGGTGCGCTGGACGTCAGGGCCACGGCCATCAACGAGCAGATGAAGATCGCGGCCGTTCATGCCCTGAAGGATCTGGCGCGAGAGCCGGTGACCCAGGAAGTGCTGGATGCCTACGAGCTCGACTCGCTGGAGTTCGGTCGCGGCTACATCATCCCGACGCCGGTGGATTCGCGCCTGCTCGAGAAGATTCCGGCGGCCGTCGCCCAGGCCGCGGTGGAATCCGGCGTGGCCCGCAAGCCGTATCCCGCGCACTACCCGCTGAAGAGCGTCAAGGAGATCTACGGCTGATCGCGAGCCGGTCATCTCCAGACGACGATGCCGCCCCTAGGGGCGGCATCGTCGTTTGTGGTATCCAATGCAGGCCTTCCACGCTGTCTCGCTACAATTCTGCGGCTCGTGGCTCGTGGCTCGTGGCTCGTGGCTCGTTACCAACTGTAGAGAAGCGATACCGATGTCGTGGTATCGGTGCGCGCTTCGGCATCGGGCGGCGGGTGCGTGTTGCTCCTGACATCGTAGGAGACGCGTAGCGCAAGATGGGAGTTCAACTGCGAGGTGATCGTCGATAGCGAACGGGTCGTGACGCTGATATGCGTTGCTTCCGCGGACAGTTCCTGATCGAAGGAGATGTCATCGCTGAAGTTGTAGGTGTAGTCCAGCGCCGAGTAGACCAGGGACAAATCGTCGCTACCGCCGTCCGCGTAGGTGTCTTTACGATAGCCCGGGCCGACTTCGGCGGAAAGCGTATGCGTTGGCCCGGTCAGCAGTTGACGGCCGTAGCCGGCGATGGTGGTGAGCTGCGAGTCGTAGCCGCTGAACCGGTCGCGCTCCCAGCGCGCAAAGCCGAACAGGTAGTTGTTGTTCTCCAGTTCGTAGCGTTCACGGGCACCGACCAGATACCGCTCGGAGGTGGTGTCGTCGTTGTCCTGGACACTGCGGGTTTCGGCGCGGAACGTATGAGTGTTGCGCCCGGTCAGCCAGGTCAGGCGAGCCTTGGCGAGCAGCGTCTGGGTATTGGTGTTGCCGGTCAACTTCGTATAACCGAGTTCCGCACTGCCGCTGAAGTTGGGGGCGTTTTCTTCCGGCGCCGGCGGTGCGTAGAAAAGCTCTGCATATGACGGTGATGCCATCAGGCAGGTGGTCAACAGCCACCAACGGCAACTAGGCAGGGACATGACATTTCTCTCAGCGTCGCTGCGACGTCCTGTTGCGGTGAAGAGCGAGTGTGGAACGAAAGAGTCGGGGCCAGGACCCCGACTCGACTTCATGTATCAGAAGATCGCTTCGTAAGTGCCGGTGCCCTGCGAGCCGCTCTCGTCTTCCAGTTCCGGACGGATACCGCGCGGCTGATACTCAGGCAAGTTGTCCTTGCGGAATATCTCGCTGATGCCGCCGGGCTGGTCATCGTGCAGGCGTTTGCCGGTATCCGGATCGATGCGAACCTGAACGATATCGTCGGGGGCCTCCGGAATCACCTCGGGCGTGCCTTCCAGTGCCGGGCCCATGAAGGCTTTCCAGATCGGCAGGGCGGCTTGAGCGCCGTATTCCGCCGTGGTGGTGTTGTCGTCCTTGCCGACCCAGACCGTGGTCACGAGCGAACTGTTGAAGCCGGAGAACCAGGCGTCACGCTGATCGTTGGTGGTGCCGGTCTTGCCGACGATGTCGCTGCGATCGAGCGTCAGGGCGGCGCGTCCGGTGCCGCGCTCGATGACATCACGCAAGATGCTGTGCAGGATGTAGAGCGCGTCGGGCTCCACCACGCGGGGGGCGATGCGACGCGGTTCGCCATCGATGACGGTCTGGGTCGCGCCGGGCGCACAGTCACGGCATGCCACCAGCGGATTGGCCTGTTCGACCACGGTATTCTGGCTGCCCTGGGTGACCTTCTGAATGTACCAGGGCGATACCTGGAAGCCGCCGTTGGCGAGCACGGCGTAGGCGTTGGCGATCTCCAGCGGTGTCAGCGAGGCACTGCCGAGAGCCAGGGAGAGGCCGTGCGGCAGGCGGTCCCGTGCAAAACCGAAGCGCTCGAGGAAGTTCAGCGCGTTGTCGAGTCCGAGCGACTGCAGCACACGGATGGTCACCAGGTTGCGCGAGGTGTAGAGCCCGACGCGCAGACGTGTCGGCCCCTGGAACTGGCGCTCGGAGTTTTCCGGGCGCCAATCGTCGCCGCTGAACTGTGACATGACCACTGGCGCGTCATTGATGATGGTCGCCGCGGTCATGCCGCCTTCCTGCAGCGCAGCCAGATAGACGAACGGCTTGAAGTTGGAGCCGACCTGGCGCTGGGCCTGAATGGCGCGGTTGAACTTGCTGGCAGCGAAGCTGAACCCGCCCTGAAGCGCCTCGATGGCACCGGTCTGCGGATCGAGGACGACGACGGCCCCTTCGGCGCCAGGACGTTGCGACAGGCGCCAGTGATCGCCTTCCTTGAGGATGCGTACCAGATCGCCGCGGCTCGCGATCGCTGCGGCATTGGCGGGAACCTCGCCGCGCCACTTGGCGCTGTGGTAGACCCTGGCCCACTTGAGGCCGTCCCAGTCCAGCGTGATCACCTTGCCGTCGGCATTGAGCACGCGCATCTGCTTGCCGTCGGTAGCGGTGACGATGGCCGGCTGGAGCGGGCCGAACGACGGCGTGCGCTCGAGCACCTTGAGCCAGTTGCTGACGTCACCGTCGACACCCTCGATCGTGGCCTGACTGCTCTGGGCCGCCTGGCGGGCGGTTTCGATGACCTCGGGGGATTCCGAGAGCTCTTCTTCCAGGCCCTGGTGTTCGGTTCGGTCCTGCGCTTCGACCAGGCTCGGCGGTACGTCCTTCTCTTCGGGGCCGCGCCAGCCGTGGCGGGTATCGTAGTCGATCAGGCCTTGCACCAGCGCATCGCGGGCCTCGGTCTGCAGACGGCTATCGAGCGTGGTGGTGATGCGAATGTTGTCGGTATAGGCCTTGTCGCCGAAACGCTCGACGGCGTAGGCGCGGGCCATTTCCGCGACGTAGGGGGCATCGATTTCCGAGCGCGCCGTATGGCTGCTGGCCGTGATCGGCGCCTTGACGGCCTGGTCGTAGCTCGCCTGGTCGATGGAGCCGAGCTCGCGCATGCGGTAGAGAATCCAGTTGCGGCGGATCAGGGCGCGTTCCGGATTGGTCAGCGGATTGAAGCTCGACGGCGCCTTGGGCAGCCCTGCGATCATGGCGTACTGCGGCAGGGTCAGATCCGCCAGCGGCTTGCCGTAGTAGGTGTTTGCTGCGGCGGCGATACCGTAGGAGCGGTGACCCAGATAGATCTTGTTGACGTAGAGCTCGAGGATTTCGGGCTTGCTCAGGATCTGTTCCATCTGCAGCGCCAGCAGGATTTCACGGATCTTGCGCGTGAAAGTCTGGTCCAGAGTCAGCAGGTAGTTGCGCGCGACCTGCATGGTGATGGTGCTGCCGCCGGACTGGATGTCGCCGGAGGAAGCCAGCTCGATCGCGGCGCGCAGAAGTCCCTTGGGATCGACTCCGGGGTGGTTGTAGAAGTTGGCGTCTTCGGCGGCCAGCAGGGCGTTGATCAGCGGTTCGGGAATCTCGTCGTAGCTGACGGGCATGCGACGTTCCTCGCCGTATTCACCGATCAGCTTGTCGTCTTCCGTATAGATGCGAAGCGGCGTCTGGAGCTCGTAATTCTGGAGTTGATGCACGTCGGGCAGGCCAGGGGCGAAGTAGAGCCCGGCGCCAATGACTGCCAGCACCATGCCTGCGCAGAGCGACAGCAGGAGCCAGAAGACAGTCGTCAGTAGGCGGGTAAAAAGCTTCATATAAAGGGGTAATCCTTGACTGGTGGCGGTCCGGCCGCGTGTTCGCTATCCCTGGCGTCGGATGATTCAGCATCGGAGCATTATATGGATGCGGTAGAGCCGGGGCCAGTTTCGCCCCTTTCGCTTCCTGCAAGTAAAGCGAAATAAGTGTAACGAAACGTTCAAGTTGTCCGTGTCGCCGCCGTTAAATCCGGTTAGGCTTTTCCAGTTCTGGCGAGGTGAGACAGTGTTGCGCTTGAAAAGATCCTCGAAAGGATTGGTGGGAGTGGACATCACGTCAGCCACCGTCAAGCTGCTGGAGCTGGAACATCGCGTCGGCGGCTTGAGAATCGATAGTTACGCGGTGCGTCCGCTGCGCGAGGGGGCCGTGGTCGAAAGGCGCATTCGCGACAAGAGCGAAGTCGTGGATACGCTGGGCCGGGCGGTCGATCACGCCCGGTTGCAGTCTCGGCGCGCCGTGGTCGCGGTGCCCAACTCGGCAGCCATTACCCGCGTGCTGTCGTTGCCCTCGTCGCTCAGCGACGATGACATCGAGGCACGGATCCAGATGGAATCCGACAAGTACATCCCGTTCCCGCTCAATGAAGTCGCCTTCGATTTCCAGCGTCTGGGTCGCCATTCGCGTTACGACGACCAGCAGGAAATCATGCTGGTGGCCTGTCGTCTGCAGGATATCGATACGCTGTCGTCGGTTCTGGATGCCGTGGGGCTCGAGACGGTGGCCGTCGATGTCGAAGGCTTCGCGCTCGAGCGTGTCTGTCGTGCTTTGCAGGGCTCCGAGGATAAAGAAGGGGATAGCACGGCACTGGTCGATATCGGGGCGAATCTATGCGCGTTTCATGTGCTCAAGGAGGGCCGGATCGTCTATAGCCGCGACAGCCTGTGTGGCGGACGGCAGCTCACCGATGCCATCAGCAAGCGCTACGGCATGAGTTTCGACGAAGCCGGTCGCGCCAAGAAGCGTGGCGGATTGCCCGACGATTATCGCCAGCAAGTCCTGTTGCCTTTCATCGATACCCTGATCCAGCACATTGGACGCTCGCTGCAGCTCTATTACACCTCCGCGGGCCAGCAGCAGATTCGACGCCTGATCCTGGCCGGCGGGTCGAGCGCATTGCCGGGCTTGGCGGAGCGATTGCGCGCCCAGAGCGGGCTGGAAGCCACGCTCGCCAACCCTTTCACGCATATGCGTATCCATCCGCGGCTGGATGTCACGGCGTTGGCCGCGGATGCGCCGGCCATGCTCACGGCCTGTGGCCTCGCCATGCGGGCGTTGCCATGACGATCGAAATCAACCTGCTGCCATGGCGGGAGCAGCGCCGCTTGCGGAAGACCCGACGCTTCAAGCAGGGGCTGCTGCTGGTGCTGCTGCTCGGGCTGCTGGTCGGTTGGGGCATCTCCCAGTACGAAAAATCCATGGTGCGGGCGGGACAGGCCCGGTTGGCGCTGATCCAGCGGGAAACCGATTCGCTCACTCGCGATATCCAGGAGATGCGCAATTTTCGTCAACTGCGGGAGCGCATGCTGAAACAGATCGATCTGATCGGCGAGCTGCAGTCGAGCCGCCCGTTGACCATCCACGTTCTCGATCAGCTCACGGCCACGCTGGTCGATGGCGTCTACTACACCGAGTTGGCTCGCAAGGGTAGCCGGCTCGAGTTGAGCGGTGTCGCAGCCTCGAATCGTCAGGTGTCCGACCAGATGCGAGCGCTCGACAGTAGTCCTGCGTTTGATACGCCATTGCTCTCGGACGTGCAGTCCGCAGAAGGGCCGGCAGCGGCCAAGCGCTTTCACCTGAGTGTCGATGAGCATCTTGGTGACGACACCCAGGCTGGAGCTGGCCCATGAAGCGACCGACGCTGAATGGTCCGCGATGGAATGCCTTGCGGGAGGCGTTCACAGAGCAAGGGCGCCAGCTGCGTGAGCTGCAGTGGCGTGAACTCGATATCAGGGAGGCGGGTAGCTGGCCGGTCAGTCTTCAATGGCTGATTGCGCTGGGCGTGCTGATGGGGTCGATATGGGCCGCGCAGTGGTTGCTCGCCTCCACCCCCCGGGAAACGCACGAGCGCCTGGTCATGCAGCAGCAGCAAGCGTTGCAGCGCTTCGAGACGCTCTCTTACCAGGCGGTCAATCTGCCGGCGATGGAGCATCAGATGGAGGAGCTCCAGGGGCGCATGCAGAGCGTTCTCGAAATGCTGCCCAGCGATGCGGAAGTTCCCGCCTTGCTGGACGCCATCAGTGATGCGGCGCGGCAGCAGCAGCTCGATATCGACAGCATCAAGCTGCGACCGGCAGTCGAGCAGGCGTTCTACATCGAGCAGCCTTTCGACATTCAGGTGCGCGGCGACTTTCATCAGATCGCGTCGTTCCTGGCTCGTGTCGCCGCGATGCCTCGGATCGTCACGCTTCATGATTTCACGCTGAAGCCGGTGGGTGACCGCCTTCAGCTGACGATGCTGGCGAAAACGTACCGCTATCGAGAGGATGTCGATCCAGGCAAGGGGGGCGGAAAGTCGTGAGATCGCATCGATTCGTTCTCATCGGGCTGCTGTTCGCAAGCATTGTGCTGAGCGGGTGCGAGGACGCCGACCTGGAGGGGTTGCAGGCGCGACTGAATACCCTGCGAAACAATCCGAAGGGGCAGATCGCCTCGTTGCCGGAGATGCCCCGGTACACCACGGCCAGTTACGACCAGCAGCAGCGACGGAGCCCGTTCGTGGCCGAGCAGGCTGCGGCAGCCGCTGACCCGAGCGAGGCCACGCCGCTGCCGGATGCCGATCGTCCGCGCCAGCCGCTCGAGGCCTTCGAGCTGGATAACCTGAGCCTGGTCGGCACGATGATCGTGGGCAAGACGCCCTCGGCGCTGGTCGCTGCGCCGGACGGCAGGGTCCATCGGCTCTTCGAGGGAGACTATCTGGGCCGGGACTACGGCCGCATCATCAGCGTGGAACTCCGCGGGCTGACACTCGTCGAGACCGTGCGCGGCCCCGGGGGAGAATGGACCGAGCGTCGCCAGCGCCTGGAAATGGCAGGACAAGACTCCGACGGTGCCAGCCGGCGGCAACAGTAGCAGGGGACAACATGACTTCTCGACGGCGCCTGGCCGCAGGCTTGGCAGCACTGACATTGTGGGGACTGGCGTTTTCCGCCTGGGCGGCACCGGCACTGACGACACCGACGCTGACGGCGATGACCTTCACCGATCAGGGAGCCGGCCGCCTGGACGTCGGGCTCGATTTCGTCGGCGGCGTCCCGGAGATTCGCGGCTATCGCACGGAGGCACCGCCACGGCTGGCGCTGGATCTGCTGCAGGCCCGGAGCGGCCTGACGCAATCGAGCTTTGCCATCGGCAGTGCCGGTGTCGATTCCGTCAGAGTGCTGGGGGCGGGGGCGCGTACGCGCCTGGTGTTCGATCTGGCCTCGCCCATCGATTATCGACTCGAGCGTCTGGATGACAAGGTCATCGTGCATTTCGGTGACGGCACCGGGTCGGCTGCGACCGACGCATCGCCCGAGCGGTCCGCGGCGGCGCTGCCGCGTCAGCCGGAGGTGACCTCGATCGATTTTCGCCGGGGCGAAGACGGGGCCGGCCAGCTCGATCTGGCGCTCGACCGCGCCGGAGTGGCGGCGGAAGTCTCCGGGCAGGGGCGTCAGGTCTCGGTTTCGCTACCCGGCGTGACCTTGCCCGACGCGCAGTATCAGACGCTCGATGTCAGCGATTTCGGCACTGCCGTCGAGCGTATCGTGCCGCGTCGAAGCGCCGACGGCGTCACCTTCGATATCGTGGCATCCGATGCCGTGGAGCCGCTGGTGACCCAGAACGGGCGCCGTTTCACGATCGAACTGGCGCCCGCGGGCAGCATCGAGCGTCCCGAGACGGACGCCGGCCCCAGCTATACCGGTCACCGCATTACCCTCGATTTCCAGGACATCCCGGTGCGTGACGTGCTGTCGATCATCGCCGAGGAGTCGGGACTCAACGTGGTCGCCAGCGATAGCGTGCAGGGCAACGTGACCCTCAATCTGACCGATGTCCCCTGGGATCAGGCGCTCGATCTGGTGCTGCGCAACCATGGCCTGTCGGCGCGACGGGAAGGCAACGTGATGATGGTGGCGCCGACCGGCGAGCTGGCCAATCTGCAGCGCCAGACGCTGGAAACCCGCGAACAGACGAAGCAGCTGGCTCCGCTGACCACGGAGTTTCTGCAGATCCGTTACGCCAAGGCCGAGGATCTGGCGGCGTTGCTGCGCGGTGGCGAGGGTGTCGGCATGATGTCGGAGCGCGGGCGTGTTACCGTCGATTCGCGCACCAACACCCTGATCCTGCAGGATACGCGAGCGCAGCTCGATGCCATTCGGCGAACTCTTGAGCATCTCGACGTGCCGGTGCGCCAGGTGCAGATCGAGGCGCGAATCGTGATCGCCCGTGACAGCGCGACCCGCGAGCTCGGCGTCAACTGGGGGCTCTCTTCTCCGGCGGGTCGACATCTCGATCTGAGCGGGGCGGCCGATGGCGATCCCTCGACCGTGCCGACCACGTCGGACGACCCCGATACGTATGGCGGCGGCCTGGCGGTGGATCTGGGCAATGCCACCAATCCCGCCAGCGCGTTCAGCTTCGGTTATCTTTCCGGCGACATCCTGATCGATCTGGAGCTGCGGGCGCTGGAGAGCGAAGGCAAGAGCCAGACCATTTCCCAGCCCAAGGTGATCACCGCCAACCAGCGTACGGCGATCATCAAGCAGGGCCAGGAAGTGCCTTATCAGGAAGCTTCGTCCAGCGGCGCCACCTCCACCGAGTTCAAGGAGGCCGTGCTGTCGCTCGAGGTGACACCGCAGATCACTCCGGACGACCGCATCATCATGGATCTGCGCATCAACAACGACGATATCTCCGACACCCGCTACGACGACGCGCCGGCCATCGATACCAACGAGATCCAGACTCAGGTGCTGGTCAATAACGGCGAAACCGTGGTGCTGGGCGGGATCCTGACCTCCGAACAGCTGCGGACGCTGTTCAAGACACCGTTCCTCGGCGACCTGCCGGTGATCGGCAACCTGTTCCGCTATACCCAGAACAGCAACGAGAAGGTAGAATTGCTGGTATTCATCACGCCCAAGATCATCGAGGACGGACTGGCCATTCGCTGATGCGGTCGCTTCCCAATCTTTTTCTCATCGGCCCCATGGGGGCCGGCAAGAGTACAATCGGCCGCCTCCTGGCGGCCGAATTGCAGCGCGAATTCCTGGATAGCGACCATCAGATCGAGGCTCGCTGCGGGGCGAATATCCCATGGATTTTCGATGTCGAGGGTGAGCAGGGCTTTCGGGACCGCGAGACGGCCATGATCGACGAGCTCACCCAGCGCAGTGACATCGTCATGGCAACCGGTGGCGGCGCGATCATGCGCGAGGTCAATCGGCAGTTGCTGCGGGAGCGGGGGACGGTGGTCTATCTCGCCACCACCGTCGAACAGCAGATCCGGCGCACTTCCCGGGATCGCAATCGGCCGCTGCTGCAGACAGCCAACCCCGAGCAGGTGTTGCGGGATCTGTTCGCGGTTCGCGATCCGCTCTATCGCGCAACGGCGGATATCGTCGTGCGTACGGACCGTCGAGGCCCCAGGAGTGTGGTGAATGACATCCTGCGTCGGGTTTCGCATCTGACGGAGCCGCTCGGCGAATCGGTATCTCTCTCGCACCAGAGGTGACGTCTCATCCTCGTCGGCCTTTCCCGCGGGCCGTCTTTATCTACGTTCGTCTTCCTATATCCGTCTTCCACATCAAAGGTAATGCCCATGTCCTCCGCTTCGTCGCTTCCCGTGGAATCGCTGAACGTTTCGCTGGGTGACCGCAGTTACCCGATTCACATTGGCGCGGGCATTCTGACGAGTCGGGAACATCTGCTGCCCTATCTGGCCGGGCGTCAGGTCATGATCGTGACCAACGAGGTGATTGCGCCCCGCTATCTCGCGGCACTCAAGGCGACGCTCGCCGATGCCGATCTGGATGTCCGGGAAGTCATTCTGCCCGATGGCGAGGCGACCAAGTCGCTGGCCTCGGTCGAGCGCATCTGGGACGCCCTGCTGGTGGCCGGATTCAACCGCCGCTGTACCCTGATCGCGCTTGGCGGCGGTGTCATCGGTGACATGACGGGCTACGCCGCCGCCAGCTATCAGCGCGGTGTCGCTTTCGTCCAGATTCCTACCACGCTGCTGGCCCAGGTGGACTCCTCCGTGGGCGGCAAGACCGGTGTCAATCACCCGCGCGGCAAGAACATGATCGGTGCGTTCTGGCAGCCCCGGGCGGTGATCGTCGATACCGATACCCTGCGGACGCTGCCGGCACGCGAGCTCTCCGCCGGACTGGCGGAAGTGATCAAGTACGGCTTGATCTGGGATGCCGCCTTCCTCGCATGGCTGGAGAACAACCTGCCTACACTGCGCGCGCTCGAGGAAGCCGCCATTCGTCATGCCATCCGGCGCAGTTGCGAGATCAAGGCGGAAGTGGTGGCCGAGGACGAGACCGAGCAGGGCGTGCGCGCGCTGCTCAACCTGGGGCACACCTTCGGCCACGCCATCGAGGCGCATCAGGGCTACGGCAACTGGCTGCACGGCGAAGCGGTGGGTGCCGGCATGATGATGGCCGCACAGCTCTCCTTCGAGCGCGGCTGGCTGAGCGAGGCCGATGTCGAACGTGTCGCTGCGATTCTGAAGGCGGCGGATCTTCCGGTTACGGCGCCGGCCAACATGCAGGCAAAGGATTTCCTTGCTCGCATGCGGCTCGACAAGAAGAATCTCGACGACCGGCTGCGGCTGATTCTGCTCGAAGCGCTGGGTAAGGCGTGCGTTCGAGACGATACGGACGCCGATCGGCTCGAGCGGCTGCTGGCGAATTTTCCGCGAGCCTGATCGGATCCGTTCTCGGGAGCCGGATCGTCCGTGATTCGGCCCTCGATCCCGATCCCCTGGCCAGCCTGGCTGACTTACTTCCCTTCCTTTGCCGATCACCTTGCCCTGTCGGCGCCGATTGGCGGCGTCCGTTTCCTGTCGCCTCCTCAAAGCCATCGTCTGGTACTGCTGTCGTCCGGATCCGTGTGATCGATGCCGCCCCATTACTTTGCCGCCCCATTGCCTTGTCGCTCCGTTATCTTGCCGGCACATGCGCGGTGGCGATGCCGCATGTCGACAATCTGGATGATCGCTGCTGCTTTTTCGAGGCGTTGACGATATAATTGGTATGCTCCATGCCGTATCGGTATGGGGTTCGCGCCACGATCCCACCCTGATCGGGCCACGGCTCAAAAGATTAAGACTTTAGTCTTACCCTCATGTCTAAGCCTTTGAGCTAACAGCGTATTTTGGCCAGTATTCCGCTAAGTATTCGATTTTAAATGCGTTTGCGGGGGAAATGCCCGACGGCTCAATTGCGCTGTGACGGGTAACTGGCTATTCTGTCCGGCCTTTTGGCGACCGCCAGTAGCAATATTGTCGGTGTTTCGAGACGAAAATAGGCCGGATATTCAGCCATCAATTCGGTCATAAAAATAACAAAACCTTAAATTATCTCTTTTTATTCGATCGAATGCAAGATCTGTATTCTGACACAGCTTTGTGAGGCACGCCCATGATGAGAGGTCTTCACCAGCCCGGCGAATTCCGCGACAACTGCGGTTTCGGCCTGATTGCTCATATGGAGGGGCAGGCCAGTCACGATCTGCTCAAGACGGCGATCGAATCCCTGACATGCATGACCCACCGAGGTGGTATCGCGGCGGACGGCAAGACCGGCGACGGTTGCGGCCTGCTGCTGAAGATGCCGATGAGCTTCATGCGAGCGCTGGCCCAGGAGCAACTGGACGTGACCCTGGGCGAGCGTTTCGCGGTCGGCATGGTGTTCTTCCCCGATGACGACGCTCGCGAGCAGCACGCACGGGAAATCCTGGAAGGCGAGCTGGCCGAGCGCGGCTTGAGCGTCATAGGTTGGCGCGACGTGCCCACGGACCCCAGCGTCTGCGGGCCGATGGCGCTCGAGTGCCTGCCGCGCATTCGTCAGGTGTTCGTCGAAGGGGATGCGTCCCAGTCCGACGCCGCGTTCAATGTCGAGCTGTTCATGGCTCGTCGCCTGGCCGAGCAGAAGCTGCGTCAGGAAGAAGAGTTCTACGTCTGCTCGCTGTCGTCCAAGGTGGTGTCCTACAAGGGCCTGATGATGCCCGTGGATCTGCCGACCTTCTATCAGGATCTGGGCGACGAACGTCTCGAAACCGCCGTCTGCGTCTTCCACCAGCGTTTCTCGACCAATACGGCGCCGCGCTGGCCGCTGGCGCAGCCGTTCCGCTTCATGGCGCACAACGGCGAGATCAACACCATCGAGGCCAACCGCAGCTGGGCCAATGCGCGCAAGGCCAACTTCGTCAGCGAACTGCTGCCGGAGATCGAAGGCCTCGACGAGATCGTCAATACCACCGGTTCCGATTCGTCGAGCATGGACAACATGCTCGAAGTGCTGCTGACCGGCGGCATGGATCTCTACAACGCGGTGCGCATGATGGTGCCGCCGGCGTGGCAGAACGTGGAGACCATGGACGGCGACCTGCGCGCCTTCTACGAATACAACTCCATGCACATGGAGGCGTGGGACGGCCCCGCCGGTATCGTCATGACCGACGGCCGCCATGCCGTCTGCATGCTCGACCGCAACGGTCTGCGTCCGGCGCGCTGGGTGATCACCGACAACGGCTACATCACCCTCTCCTCCGAGATCGGGGTGTGGAACTACTCCCCCGAATCGGTGGTGGCCAAGGGCCGCGTCGGGCCGGGGCAGATCCTCGCCGTCGATACCCAGACCGGCGAAGTGCTGCACACCGACGATATCGATCAGCGGCTCAAGTCCGCCTACCCGTATCGCCGCTGGCTCAAGGAGCATGCCCACTATCTCGAGTCGGCGCTGACCGAGCTGGCCCGCTTCCAGCCGATGGAAACCGACGAGCTCAACGTCTATCAGAAGATGTTCTCGGTCACCTTCGAAGAGCGCGATCAGCTGCTCAGGCCGCTGGCCGAGAGCGGTCAGGAAGCGGTCGGGTCGATGGGCGACGACACGCCGATGGCGGTACTGTCGCGGCAGAACCGTCTGCTCACCGATTTCTTCCGTCAGAAATTCGCCCAGGTCACCAACCCGCCGATCGACCCGTTGCGTGAAGCGATCGTGATGTCGCTGGAAACCTGCATGGGCGCGGAACTCAACGTCTTCCAGGCCACCCCCGAGCACGCGCATCGCCTGATCCTGACCACGCCGGTGCTGTCGCCGCGCAAGTTCACCGCCCTGGTGACACAGGAAGATCCGGCGTTCACCTCGATCCGGCTGCCGTTGCACTACGACCCGGAAACCACCTCGCTGCGCCAGGCGCTGGTAGCGCTCTGCCAGCAGGCCGAGCAGGCGGCTCGGGATGGCAAGGTGATCCTGGTGCTGTCCGATGCCGAACTCGAAAAAGGCAAGCAGCCGATCCAGGCGCTGCTGGCGACCGGCGCCGTGCACCATCATCTGGCCAGGCTGGCGCTGCGCCCGCGCGTCAATATCGTGGTCGAGACCGGCTACGCCCGTGACGCGCACCAGATGGCGGTATTCTTCGGGGTCGGCGCCACCGCGGTCTATCCGTACCTCGCCTACCAGGTGATGGCGGACATGCACCGCACCGGCGAGCTGGTCGGCAACCCGGCGGACGCGCGCGAGAACTACCGCAAGGGGATGCAGAAGGGGCTTTACAAGATTCTGTCGAAGATGGGCATCTCGCAGATCTCTTCCTACCGGGGTTCGCAGCTGTTCGAAGCCGTCGGACTGGGTTCCGAAGTCATGCAGATGTGCTTCGACGGCATGATGTCGCGCATCGAGGGCACCGGCTTCAGCGAGCTGCAGATGCAGCAGACGCTGGCGGCCCGCGATGCCTGGATTCCCCGTAAAGGCATCCGCCAGGGCGGCCTGGTCAAGTTCGTCCACGGGCACGAATACCACGCCTACAATCCCGACGTGGTGATGCTGCTGCAGCAGGCGGTCCAGCAGGGCGACTACGCCAAGTGGAAAGCCTTCGCGCGGCTGGTCAACGAGCGTCCGGTGGCCACGATCCGGGATCTGCTGAAGCTCAAGCCGGCTCCCGAGCCGTTGCCGCTGGACGAGGTCGAGCCGGTGGAAAACCTGCTGCCGCGCTTCGACAGCGCCGGCATGTCGCTGGGCGCGCTGTCGCCGGAAGCCCACGAGGCGCTGGCGCAGGCGATGAACGAAACCGGCGGCCGCTCCAACTCCGGCGAAGGCGGCGAGGATCCGGCCCGCTACGGCACCATCCGCTCGTCGAAGATCAAGCAGATCGCCTCCGGGCGCTTCGGCGTGACGCCGGCCTATCTGGTCAACGCCGAAGTGCTGCAGATCAAGGTCGCCCAGGGCGCCAAGCCCGGCGAGGGCGGCCAGCTGCCGGGTGGCAAGGTCAACGACATGATCGCGCGGCTGCGCTATGCGGTGCCGGGCGTGACGCTGATTTCGCCGCCGCCGCATCACGACATCTATTCGATCGAGGATCTGGCTCAGCTGATCTTCGATCTCAAGCAGGTCAACCCGAGCGCCCAGGTCTCGGTCAAGCTGGTCTCCGAGCCGGGCATCGGCACCATCGCCACCGGGGTGGCCAAGGCCTACGCTGACCTGATCACCGTCTCCGGCTACGACGGCGGCACCGCGGCGAGCCCGATCACCTCGATCCGCCACGCCGGGAGCCCGTGGGAGCTGGGCCTGCCGGAAGTGCACCAGGCGCTGCGCATCAACGGCCTGCGCGACAAGATCCGGCTGCAGACCGATGGCGGCCTGAAGACCGGGCTCGACGTGGTCAAGGCGGCGATTCTTGGCGCCGAGAGCTTCGGCTTCGGCACCGCGCCGATGGTGGCACTGGGCTGCAAGTATCTGAAGATCTGCCACCTCAACAACTGTGCGACCGGCGTCGCGACCCAGCATCAGGAGCTGCGCGACGAGCACTTCCGTGGCACGGTCGACATGGTCAAGCACTACTTCCGCTTCATCGCCGAGGAAGTGCGTGAATTGATGGCGCTGCTCGGCGTGCGCCAGCTCACCGACCTGATCGGGCGCACCGACCTGCTGGAAATGCTCGAAGGCGAGACTGCGGCGCAGCGCAAGCTCGACCTGAGCCCGCTACTGGCCAACGATTTCGTACCCGCGGACGCGCCGCAGTTCTGCGAGGTCCGCCGCAACGTGCCGCATGATCCGGGTGCCAAGAACCAGGAAGTGTTCGACGCGTTGCTGCCGGCGATCGAGTCGAAGTCCGGTGGCGAGTTCTCGTTCACGATCACCAACTGCGACCGCTCGGTGGCGGCTCGGGTTTCCGGCGAGATCGCCAAGCGCTACGGCGAGGCGGGGCTGGAAGATGCACCGATCACGGTCCGCTTCAAGGGTGTTGCGGGTCAGAGCTTCGGGGTATGGAACGCGCGCGGGCTGAACCTGTATCTGGAAGGCGATGCCAACGACTACGTCGGCAAGGGCATGAACGGCGGCAAGGTGGTGATCGTGCCGCCCAAGACCAGCCGCTTCCAGAGCCACGAGACGGCGATCATCGGCAACACCTGCCTGTACGGTGCCACCGACGGCAAGCTGTTCGCCGCGGGAATGGCCGGCGAGCGCTTCGGCGTGCGCAACTCCGGCACCCACGCGGTGATCGAAGGGGCCGGCGACCACTGCTGCGAATACATGACCGGCGGCCTGGTCTGTGTGCTGGGCAAGACCGGGATCAACTTCGGTGCGGGCATGACCGGCGGTTTCGCCTATGTGCTCGACGAGGATCGCGGTTTCGTCGACCGCTACAACCACGAGCTGGTGGAAATCCATCGGATCAACACCGAGTCGATGGAGGCTTACCGCCGTCACCTGCGCGAAGTGATTACCGAGTACGTGGAAGAGACGGACTCGCCACGCGGGCGAGCGATTCTTGAGGATTTCTCCGACTTCATCCGCCACTTCTGGCTGGTGAAGCCCAAGGCCGCAAGTCTCAACGGTTTGCTGGCCCAATCCAGGCGGCAGCCTGAATAAGAGGCGGCGACAGCCCGAACGGCCCCCGGTGTCAGCCACCGGGGCAGGGGCTACAGCTGCAATCCGAGAGCGTCGTCGGCCCAGTGAGGAGAAAAGACATGGCAAACCGTTTGAGTAACGACTTTCAGTTCATCGATGTAGGGCGACGCGATCCGCAGAAAAAGGATGCGCGCAGCCGGGCGAAGGAGTTCGCCGAAATCTACGAGCCGTTCAAGCCCAGCGAGGCGGCCAGCCAGGCGCATCGCTGCCTGCATTGCGGCAACCCGTACTGTGAGTGGAAGTGTCCGGTTCACAACTACATTCCCAACTGGCTCAAGCTGGTCAGCGAGGGGAACATTCTCGAAGCGGCGGAGATGTCGCACCGCACCAACTCGCTGCCCGAAGTGTGTGGCCGGGTCTGCCCGCAGGATCGCCTGTGCGAGGGCGACTGCACGCTGAACGACGGCTTCGGCGCCGTCACCATCGGCTCGGTGGAGAAGTACATCACCGATACCGCCTTCGCCATGGGCTGGCGTCCGGACATGTCCAGCGTGACCATGACCGACAAGCGCGTCGCCATCGTCGGTGCCGGGCCGGCCGGACTGGGCTGCGCCGATATCCTGATCCGCAACGGGGTCAAGCCGGTGGTGTTCGATCGCTACCCGGAGATCGGCGGTCTGCTGACTTTCGGCATTCCCGAGTTCAAGCTCGAAAAGCACGTGATGGAACGCCGTCGCGCGGTGTTCGAGGAGATGGGGGTCGAGTTCCGGCTCAATACCGAAATCGGTCGGGACATCACCTTCGAACAGCTCAACGACGAATTCGATGCGGTCTTCCTCGGCATGGGCACTTACAAGTACATGGTCGGCGGCTTTCCCGGCGAGGAGACGGAAGGCGTCTACAAGGCGCTCGATTTCCTGATCGCCAACGCCAACCATCACCTCGGCTTCGAGAAGGATCCGGCCGACTACGTGTCGATGGCCGGCAGGCGCGTCGTCGTCCTGGGCGGTGGCGATACGGCGATGGACTGCAACCGCACCTCGATTCGCCAGGGCGCGGCCAGCGTGACCTGTGCCTATCGTCGAGACGAGGAGAACATGCCGGGCTCCAAGCGCGAGGTGGCCAACGCGCGCGAAGAGGGCGTCGAGTTCCTGTTCAACCGCCAGCCGGTGGCGATCGTCGGCGAGGGCAAGGTCGAGGGCGTCAAGCTGGTACGCACCCGCATGGGGGAGCCGGACGAGAAAGGACGGCGCAGCGCGGAAGTGGTGCCGGGCTCCGAAGAGATCCTGGCCTGCGATGCGGTGGTCATCGCCTTCGGTTTCCAGCCCAGCGAGATCGAATGGTTCGACACGCACCAGATCGAGGTGGACGAGCGCGGCCGCGTGCTGGCGCCAGAGATTCCGGCGCAGATGGAACGTTTCGCCTATCAGACCAGCAACGAAAAAGTGTTCGCCGGTGGCGACATGGTGCGCGGCTCCGACCTGGTGGTGACGGCTGTCTACGAAGGGCGTCAGGCGGCGGAAGGCATCCTCGGTTATCTCGAGGTGTGAGGGTTGCGGCTCGTGCTGGCGGTAGCGCCGGCACGAGCCGCCCGGCGCTACCGATTGCGTTCAGCGGTGGTATAAAGTCGGATGAGCCTTTACAGTGGCGCGCTCGAAACGAACTGCAATTTTCAGAAGGTCACACCATGATCAGGCTTGAACGCAACATTCTCGACCAGGCAAACACGCAGCTGCGAGCGCTGGAAGACCATGTGCTGGATCAGGACGGCGGCTATCAGGCCACCATGATCAGTGGCCAGCTGAAGGCCCTGTTCTCGCTCGCCAAGCTGCATGACAGCGGGATGTCCGACGAGTGTGCCGGGATGCTCGAGGAGATCGAACGCCGCTCCAATATTCTGGTTTCCCGCCTGCCCGAGTCCAACTGACGCCGAGGGTCACCAGGCCCGGTTACCGAATTGCCGGATCAAAAGCGCCAACGTCATCGTGGGCGCTTTTTCGTTGAAGGCATTCGCATGAATGTCATGCAGGGCCCCGATCACGACCGGGCGATGCGGCCCATCAGGGTATCGGGGCGCTGCGGTGACTTGTCCGCCAATACCTCGCGAGCCTCGTCGAGCCTGTCGGCTTCCAGGTTGAGCAGCAGTACGCCGACGACGTTCTCACTCTCATTGTCGAGATAGTAATAGACGCCTTTGTCGTCTTCCACGTCCTCGACGGTTGTCAGCGAACTGTCGAGCTTGCCCACGGCTTTCCAGGCGAAGTCGAACACGTTCGAATAGAAGTAGGGCGTGTAATCGTAGGTCTCGTCGCTGCCGGCCATGATCCGGCCGACCGTCGCGCCCATCTGGTTGGCGTTGTCGACGTGCTCGGCGTGCCAGCGGCCGAGAATGTGGTCCGGGTAGGTCACGATATCGCCGGCGGCGAAGATGGCGTCATCGCTGGTCTCGAGGCGCGCATTGACCACGACCATGCCGTCCTCGACCTCCAGCCCTGCCTGTGCTGCAAGCTCGACTCGCGGCTTGACTCCCAGCCCGAAGACCGCCGCGTCCACCTCCAGGCCGTTGCCATCGTCGAGTTCGAGCGTGACCTTGCCGTCGGCCTCGCGCCCGCCGCTGACCTTGCGGCCATTCAATAGCTCGACGCCCTTGTCGAGATAGGTCTGGTGGAAACGGTTGGCGAGGCTGGGCGGGAACATCTGGCTTCCCAGTACCTCATGGGGATGTATCAGGGTCACCCGGCATCCATTCTGGATCAGTGCCGCGGCCAGTTCCGTACCGATATAGCTGCCGCCGATGACGGCAATGTGCAGCCCCTTGCCGGCAAGCCTTCTCAGGCAGTCGTAATCCTCGACCGTGCGGAAATAGCGAACGCGATCGCTCGCCGGCAGATCGATCGTCATCGGTGCGCCGCCAGTCGCCAGCAGCAGTTTGCCGTAGCCGATGGTGTCGCCGTCATCCGTCGTCACCGTTTTCTGGCCGCGATCGATGGCCGTGACGCGAGTGCGGGTATGCAGCGTGGTGCCGTCGTCCTGCTCCGGCTGCATCCAGATCTTGTCGTAACCGAATTCGGGGTCGGTCCAGAGCTTTTTCGTTAGCGCTGGCCGCGTGACCGGGCCGTTGGGCTCGGCGCCCAGGATGCCGATCGTGCCTTGGGTGTCCTTCTCTCTGATGCCTTGAACGGCATTGGCGGCGACCATGCCGGCGCCGACGATCAGGTAGTCGTAGCGTTGCATATCCACTCCCTGGCATGCCTTGAGTTTAGACGAGACACCACCGTTCAAAGTGGCGTCGCTCGCTCGGTATTCCTGTTCGATCCTTGGGGTCGATGGTGTCAGCGTAGTTCAGTCGTGAGGCACTGTGCCAAAAACGCGAGGTCGGGAGGCATCCCGCCATCGCTGAAGGTAGAATGCGCATCGGGTCGGTTATCCGCCGCTCGTACATACAACAATCGCTTTCACGCATTCGGAAATCGCCGGCGTCGACCGGTCGTTTCCCTGGAGAACAAGTTCGATGTCATCCTGGTTCCCCCGCTGGCGCCGCGTCGATGCCGCTCGCCAAGATCTGGTCGCACCCGACGAGACGCTGCCACCCGCGCAGACGCTGTTGATGGGCGTGCAACACGCCGTCGCCATGTTCGGTTCCACCGTGCTGGCGCCGCTGCTGATGGGGTTCGATCCCAACCTGGCGATCCTGATGTCGGGGATCGGTACGCTGCTGTTCTTCGTGATCGTCGGCGGGCGGGTTCCCAGCTACCTGGGGTCGAGTTTCGCCTTCATCGGGGTGGTGATTGCCGCCACCGGTTACGGCGGGAGCGGCGGCAATCCGTCGATCGGGCTGGCGCTGGGCGGCATCATCGCCTGCGGCGCGATCTATGCGGTCATCGGCCTGATCGTGATGGCCATGGGCACGCGCTGGATCGAGTTCCTGCTGCCGCCGGTCGTGACCGGCGCCATCGTCATGACCATCGGTCTCAACCTGGCTCCGGTAGCCGTTTCCAGCGTGGCCGGCTCCAACTTCGATGCCGCGATGGCGCTGGTGACCATCCTCTGCATCGGCCTGGCGGCGGTGCTGACTCGCGGCATGCTGCAGCGGCTGCTGATCCTGGTCGGGCTGGTTGCCGCCTACGCGATCTATGCGCTGGTCACCAACGGCCTGGGCTGGGGCACGCCGATCGATTTTTCGATCATCGAAGAGGCCGCCTGGTTCGGGATGCCCGCGTTCACCGCCCCGACGTTCAGCCCGCACGCCATGGTGCTGATCGCCCCGGTCGCGATCATCCTGGTGGCGGAAAACCTGGGCCACATCAAGGCGGTGGGAGCGATGACCGGGCGCGATCTCGATCCCTATATCGGCCGGGCCTTCCTGGGTGACGGACTGGCGACGATGGTCTCCGGGGCGTCCGGCGGCACCGGCGTGACGACCTATGCCGAGAACATCGGCGTGATGGCGGTGACGCGGGTCTACTCGACATTGATCTTCGTCGCGGCGGCGGGATTTGCCATTCTGCTCGGGTTCTCGCCGCGCTTTGGCGCGCTGATCCAGACGATCCCCGGCCCGGTGCTTGCCGGCGCTTCGATCGTGGTGTTCGGCCTGATCGCGGTTGCGGGCGCCCGCATCTGGGTCCAGAACCAGGTCGACCTGGGGGAAAATACCAATCTGATCGTCGCGGCGGTCACCCTGGTGCTGGGCGCGGGCAACTTCTCGATCGATTTCGGCGGCTTCACGCTCGACGGAATCGGTACGGCGACGTTTGGCGCGATCCTCCTGCATCTCGTCCTGCGTCACGGCACCGGAGGCGGGCGGGGTCGCGCGATCTGACGTTTGCATCTCGTCCAACTAGCGCTTCGCTTTGCGCCCGTTGGACGTTAGTCTGGGGTGATGGCATCGCCACGTCGATGCCATCACCCTTGTTTTCCATGATCGTATCGATCGCGCCCGAGATTAGAGTCCCAATGAGTGAGCCGCAGCCCAGCGCTATCAGTGTCGATGAAGAAGAGACTTCCGCCGGAAAGTCGATCGCCATGACCCGCGAGGTGCTGGAGCAGGATCTGATTCGTCGCCACTTCGAAGCCGTCTACCCCGACGTGGCCTTGAAGAGCCACGAAGAGCTGCAAAGCTCGATCCATCAGGTGCTGGCCTCGGCGCCGCCCGGCGTGCAGTGTCGCGACGGTGTCTACCTGTTCGCCTACGGCTCGTTGATCTGGAACCCTTGCGTGGAGGTCGACGAACGCCATACCTGCCGCCTCTACGGTTACCATCGCGATTTCTGCCTCAAGCTCGACCACGGCCGTGGCACGCCCGATACGCCCGGACTGATGCTGGCGCTGGCGCCGGGCGGCTCCTGCCGTGGAGTCGCGCTGCGGGTTCCCGGTGACAATCTCGAACGCGAGCTGACGCTGGTGTGGCGGCGCGAGATGCTGACCGGCGCCTACCGCCCGCGCTGGATCAAGCTGAAGACGGACGTCGGCCCGATCTGGGGCATCGCCTTCGTGATCAACCCGCATCACGACCGCTATATCGGTCGCCAGCCCGACGAGACGGTAGTGCATCTGCTACGGACCGGCCGCGGCGTGCTGGGGTCGTGTCGCGAGTATCTCGACAACACGGTGGGCGACCTGCATGCGCTGGGAATCCGGGATCGTCGCCTGGAGTCGTTGCAGCGCGCGGTGGCGAGCTGACGTCCGGATGTCGGCGCGGCACGCGATCCAAAATTGAGCCTTTCGATCGAGTCTGGTAATCTGACGTCCCATCCTGGCCCGACTTTCTCCCCCGGGTCTTTTCTCACGAGCTTTACGACCACGATTCGACAGGTTTTCCATGACACGATATATCTTCGTGACCGGCGGCGTTGTGTCCTCCCTGGGCAAGGGTATTGCCTCCGCTTCGCTGGCTGCGATCCTCGAGGCCCGCGGCCTCAAGGTCACCATCCTCAAGCTGGACCCGTACATCAATGTCGATCCGGGCACCATGAGTCCGTTCCAGCATGGCGAGGTATTCGTCACCGAGGATGGCGCGGAAACCGATCTCGACCTGGGCCACTACGAGCGCTTCATCCGTACCAAGATGACCCAGAGCAACAACTTCACCACCGGCCGGGTCTACGAGCACGTGCTGCGCAAGGAGCGCCGTGGCGACTATCTCGGCGGTACGGTGCAGGTGATTCCGCACATCACCGACGAGATCAAGCATCGTGTGATTAAGGGGGGAGAAGGTTACGACGTGGCGCTGGTGGAGATCGGCGGCACCGTCGGCGACATCGAATCGCTGCCGTTCCTGGAATCCATCCGTCAGCTGCGCAGCGAAGTGGGTGCCAACCGCGCGCTGTTCATGCACCTGACGCTGGTGCCCTACATCAAGACCGCCGGCGAGACCAAGACCAAGCCGACCCAGCACAGCGTCAAGGAGCTGCGCTCGATCGGTATCCAGCCCGATATCCTGATCTGCCGCAGCGAAGTCGAGCTCGAGGAGAGCGAGCGGCGCAAGATCGCGCTGTTCACCAACGTCGAAGAGCGTGCGGTCATCCCGCTGCAGGATGCCGATACCATCTATCGCATTCCGCTGATGCTGCATGAGCAGGGTCTCGACGATATCGTCTGCGACAAGTTCCGCCTCGAGGCGCCGCAGGCGGACCTGGCCGAGTGGATCCACGTCCTCGACGCCAAGCTCAATCCGCTCAAGACGATCAACATCGCCATGGTCGGCAAGTACATGGAGCTGCTCGACGCCTACAAGTCGCTCAACGAGGCGCTGATCCATGCCGGCATCCAGACGCGGGTGAAGGTCAACGTCGAGTACATCGATTCCGAATTGATCGAACGTCACGGCACCGAGCGTCTGGCCGGCAAGGATGCCATCCTGGTGCCGGGCGGCTTCGGCGAGCGCGGCGTGGAAGGCAAGATCCAGGCCGCCCGCTTCGCGCGCGAGAACGACGTTCCCTATCTCGGCATCTGCCTCGGCATGCAGGTCGCGGTGATCGAGTTCGCGCGCCACGTGGCGGGTTGGGAAGACGCCAACTCCACCGAGTTCACCCGCGATACCCAGCATCCGGTGGTCGGCCTGATTACCGAATGGATCAACCCGGAAGGGCAGATCGAGTTGCGCGACGAGGCCTCCGATCTGGGCGGCACCATGCGTCTCGGCGGGCAGGAATGCCGACTCAAGCCCGGTTCCAGGGCGCACGAGGTGTACGGTCTGGACACGATCACCGAACGTCACCGCCATCGCTTCGAGGTCAACGAGCAGTTCGTCGAACAGCTCGAAGCCGCGGGCCTGATCGTCTCGGGCAAGAGCGGCGATCAGTCGCTGGTCGAGATGATCGAGCTGCCGGACCACCCCTGGTTCCTGGCGTGCCAGTTCCACCCCGAGTTCACCTCCACGCCCCGCGACGGCCATCCGCTGTTCACCGGCTTCGTCAATGCGGCGCTGGAGCACAAGGCGCAACGCCAGCGCCAGCATGGCATGGCGCATCAGGAGTGATCGAATGACCGGCGGGGGATGAAGCGATTCATCCCCCGCCATCGTTGGAGACGCTGGACCTGACCCGCCAACGCTGGATAAGCTCCAGAACTGCTACCATGACCGAATCATCGCGCCCGGAGTCCGCGCAAGAGCCGGGCGCTTCACCCTCGATCATTGATTTTTCAACCGACAGGACGACGTAACATGGCTGAGATCGTTGATATCCGCGCCCTCGAAGTACTCGATTCCCGCGGCAACCCCACCGTCCAGGCACAGGTCACGCTGAGCGGCGGCATCACGGGCAGCGCCTGTGCGCCCAGCGGTGCTTCCACCGGCTCTCGCGAAGCGCTGGAACTGCGTGACGGGGACAAGTCGCGCTATCTGGGCAAGGGCGTGTTGAAGGCCGTCGAGGCCGTCAACGGCAAGATCCGCGAGCGCCTTCTGGGCATGGACGCCAGCGATCAGCGCGCTCTCGACGACGCCATGCTGGCGTTGGATGGCACCGACAACAAGGCAAGCCTTGGCGCCAACGCGATTCTCGCCGTATCGCTGGCCGCGGCCAAGGCAGCGGCGACTGAGAAAGGCGTGCCGCTCTACGCCCACATCGCCGAGCTCTACGGCCAGCCGGGCCAGTACACCATGCCGGTGCCGATGATGAACATCCTCAACGGCGGCGAACATGCCGACAACAACGTCGACATTCAGGAATTCATGATCCAGCCGGTGGGCGCGCCGAACTTCCGCGAAGCGCTGCGCACGGGCGCCGAGATCTTCCATTCGCTGAAGAAGGTGCTCTCTGCCAAAGGGCTTTCCACCTCGGTCGGCGACGAGGGCGGTTTCGCGCCGAACCTCTCCTCCAACGCCGAAGCGCTGGCAGTCATCAAGCAGGCGGTCAGCGACGCGGGCTACACCCTGGGCAAGGACGTCACGCTGGCGCTCGACTGCGCCTCCAGCGAATTCTTCAAGGACGGCACCTACGATCTCGCCGGTGAAGGCAAGCAGTACGACGCCGCAGGCTTCACCGACTATCTGGCCGATCTCTGCGACCAGTATCCGATCGTTTCCATCGAAGATGGCATGGACGAGTCGGACTGGGATGGCTGGAAAGCGCTGACCGACAAGCTTGGCGACAAGATCCAACTGGTCGGCGACGATCTGTTCGTCACCAACACCAGGATCCTGAAGCGCGGTATCGACGAGAAGATCGGCAACTCGATCCTGATCAAGTTCAACCAGATCGGTTCGCTTTCCGAGACGCTGGATGCGATCAAGATGGCGCAGGATGCCGGCTTCACCGCGGTCATCTCCCACCGTAGCGGCGAAACCGAAGACACCACCATCGCCGATCTCGCCGTGGGCACCGCCGCCGGCCAGATCAAGACCGGCTCGCTGTGCCGCTCCGATCGCGTCGCCAAGTACAACCGCCTGCTGGTGATCGAGCAGGAGTTGGGTGACAAGGCCGCCTATCCGGGCCTAAAGGCGATCAAGGGCCAATAAATGCCTGCACGGGCAAATCACTACGTTGCACGGTGCGCGGAATCCTCACCTATAACCCATAGGCTCCGGTTCCTGTGCGCCGTGCGCCTTGTGCTTTACTCCGTTCGGCTATTTATTCAACCTTCCCAAGGACGGTTTTCGCTTCAAGTCAGTCGAGCGACATCGATGGCGATCTAAAAGTAGCTTGCTGAAACTCGTAGCGAAGACTTTGGTTTGTAAACGCAAGAAGGCCGCTCATCGAGCGGCCTTCTTGTGTTCTTAGGCAGCGAGCGTCCGATTTGCGTAATGAGCGCAGGCCAGACAAGGCGAAATCAATCTAAAAAGCGGAGTTTACGAGTTGTAAATGAGCCCTTTGAGATTGATTTCAACACAGTATGGCCAAGCGCAATAGCAAATCAGCGTTCGAGCAGCTCGATCTTGTTCGGCTTGCCATCCCACTCCTTGGCATCTTTCGGCGGGTCCTTCTGCTCGGCGATGTTCGGCCATACCTCGGCGAGTTCAGCATTGAGCTCGATGAACTGCTGCTGGCCGTCAGGCAGCTCGTCTTCCGAGAAGATCGCTTCGGCGGGGCACTCCGGCTCGCACAGTGCGCAATCGATGCACTCGTCGGGGTGAATGACGAGGAAGTTGGGTCCTTCGTAGAAACAATCCACCGGGCAGACTTCGACGCAGTCGGTGTATTTGCACTTGATGCAGTTCTCGGTGACGACGAACGTCATGGGTGATCTCTCCTGATTGACGGCCCGGTCATGTGGCTTCTTTTGTCACAACCCTTTTCATGGCTTTTGGTCATGGCTCTTGGTCACAGCTCTTTGTCGCGGCATTGGCGGATATGAAGACGTTCTTGAAATCACCGTTTCCACGGTGCCGCCGCGTGCTGTTCGAATGGCGCCATATTTTAGGCGGGCGGCGCCAGCTCCGGCAAGCCGCGGCGTGGAACATCGAGGAATGGCGTTATAGCCGCCAGGCCATTCAGCACTGCTCGCGCCAGGCATAAAGCAGGTCCAGCGCGGCCCGCGGCGTCAGCGAGTCGACGTCCAGCGACTCCAGCGCTTCCAGTACCGGGTGCGGCGTCGCGGCAAACAGATCCGCCTGCTGCGGCCCGGCGGGCTGCGTGCGGGCGTCGGTGGCGACCGGCATGGCCGCGGGCTGCTCGAGACTGGCCAGCTTGTCGCGGGCGCGGGCGATCACGGTCTGGGGCACGCCGGCGAGCTGGGCGACCTGCAGGCCGTAGCTCTGGCTGGCGGGGCCGTCCTCGACCCGGTGCATGAAGACGATGCCATCCTTGTGCTCGGCGGCCGTCAGATGGACGTTGGCGACCGTCTCCTGTTGTTCGGCCAGCGCGGTCATCTCGAAGTAGTGGGTCGCGAACAGCGTGAAGGCGCGCTGGGCCGCCAGGTGTTCGGCGCTGGCCCACGCCAGCGAGAGGCCATCGAAAGTGCTGGTGCCACGGCCGATCTCGTCCATCAGCACCAGACTTTCCGAGGTGGCGTTGTGGAGAATGCTGGCGGTCTCGGTCATCTCCACCATGAAGGTAGAGCGCCCGCCGGCCAGATCGTCGCTGGAACCGATACGGGTGAAGATTCGGTCCACCGGGCCGATCTCGGCGCTGTCCGCCGGCACGAAGCTGCCGGTATGGGCGAGCAGGGCGATCAGCGCCGCCTGACGCATGTAGGTCGACTTGCCGCCCATGTTGGGGCCGGTGATCACCAGCATGCGGCGATCCTCGTCGAGACGCAGGTCGTTGGGCACGAACGGATGCTGGCTGACCTGCTCGACCACCGGATGGCGGCCGCCGACGATGTTGAAGCCGGGGGTTTCCATTAGTTGCGGGCGCACGAATTCGAGGGTCTGTGCACGCTCGGCGAAGGCGCAGAGAACGTCCAGCGCCGCCAGCGACCGGCCGGTGGCCTGCAGCGCGTCGAGATCGGCATTGAGGGTGTCGATCAGGCTCTCGTAGAGCAGCTTTTCCCGTGCCAGCGCGCGGGACTTGGCGGAGAGCGCCTTGTCCTCGAACTCCTTGAGCTCGGGGATGATGAAACGCTCGGCATTCTTCAGCGTCTGGCGACGAATGTAGTCCGCCGGCACCTCGCGCGCCTGAGCGCGGGGGATCTCGATGTAGTAGCCGTGGACCCGGTTGTAGCCGACCTTGAGACCCGGCAGGCCGGCACGTTCGCGCTCACGGACTTCGAGCTGGACCAGATAATCGCCGGCGTGCTCGGCCAGGCCGCGATACTCGTCGAGTTCAGCATCGAAACCCTCGCGGATGACGCCGCCGTCCCGGATCACCACCGGCGGGTTGTCGATCAGCGCCTGGGTGAGCGTCTCGGCGAGCTCGGGATAGGGATGAATATGACGGGCGAGATCGTCCAGTGCGCTTTCGCCTTCGATGCGCTGCAGGTCGCCCTGGAGCGCCGGCAGCACGTTGAGCGCATCGCGCAGGCGGGCCAGATCTCTCGGCCGGGCGCTGCGCAGCGCCACGCGGGCCAGGATGCGCTCGACGTCGCCGACCTCGTTGAGTGGCTCGCGAATCAGCAGGTACTGGTCATTGTCCAGCAGCAGTTGCACGGCGGCCTGGCGCCCGCCGATCTGGGCGCGATCCCGCAGCGGGCGGTTGAGCCAGCGCTTGAGCAGCCGCGAGCCCATCGGCGTGACGGTGGTGTCGAGTACGCTGGCCAGGGTGTTGTCGCCGGTGCCGCCGAGGTTGATGTCGATCTCGAGATTGCGCCGGCTGGCGGCATCGATCACTACGGATTCGTCGCGGCTCTCGACGCCCAGCGCGGTGACATGGGGCAGGCGCGACCGCTGGGTATCCCGTGCGTAGTCGATCAGCACGCCGGCCGCGATCAGTGCGGTCTCGAGATGCGTGCAACCGAATCCCCGCAGATCGGCGACCTCGAACTGGTCGCACAGCAGCCGGTGGGCGGTCTCCAGATCGAAGTGCCAGTCGTGCTGGCGGCGCAGGCCGGTTCGGGCGGCCAGCGAGGGCGGCAGGTCCAGGCTCTCGGCGGCGAGCAGTTCGGCGGGCTGCAGGCGATGGATCTCGGCCAGCATGTCGGCTTCGCCTTCGACCTCGAGCACGCTGAAGCGGCCGCTGGAGAGTTCGAGCCAGGCAAGCCCCCAGCAGTTGCCCGTCTGGTGCAGAGCCACCAGCAGGTTGTCGCGCCCGGCATCCAGCAGCGCCTCGTCGTGCAGCGTGCCCGGCGTGACGATACGCACGACGCGACGCTCGACCGGCCCCTTGGAGGTAGCGGGATCGCCGATCTGCTCGCAGATCGCCACCGATTCGCCGGACTTCACCAGCCGGGCCAGGTAGGACTCGGCACTGTGGTAAGGAATGCCGGCCATGGGGATGGGCTTGCCCGCCGACTGGCCGCGCGCCGTCAGCGTGATGTCGAGCAGCCGCGATGCCCGCTTGGCATCATCGAAGAACAGCTCGTAGAAATCGCCCATCCGGTAGAAGAGCAGTACGTCAGGATGCTCGCGCTTGATCTTGAGGTACTGCGCCATCATCGGCGTATGCTGAGTATTCTTGCTGGAGGCCGCGTCCTGCATGGCTTTCAGGGTTACTCCGTTTTTCTGTGGGGCATCAATGGGGCAAAAGCGCCGCGTTTCTGCATCTCGATCCAGATGCGTTCCGCCTCGGACTGGCTCTCGGTGTCGATCCATTTCGCGTAGACCTTCACCAGCATCGAGTAGTCCTTGTGCCCCATCTGCTTCGCGATGAATGCGAGGTTACCATGGGCAGTGAGCGACCAGCACGCGAAGGTGTGGCGAGTCTGGTACGGCCGGCGGCGGCGCACCCCGGCACGGCGCATGATCGCGTGAATCTTCTTGTTCCAGCTGTGGGGGTTGAAGAACGGGTGGATGTTCTCCTGCCGTGCCTGGATCGTCGGGGACAGCAGAGGGGCCACGGTCTCCTGCCGGTTCTGGTGGCGGTTGAGCGCGACGACGATCTCCAGCGGTGCAATGCCCGCGGTCATCTCCATCAGCGCTTTGCAGGCCTCCAGCGCTGGCGGCAGCAGCCAGATGACACGGTCGCGACTGGTCTTCGTCTTGGGAACCTTGAACATACGATGCTTCTGGACCGATCGGCGAACGGTGAGGCATCCCTGGGCGATGTCGACATCCTCTCTCGCTAACCCGCAGAGCTCGCCCGGGCGCAGGCCGGTATAGATGGCCAGCGTCACGGCTGCACGATCCTGCAGGTGCAGGCAGCCGTCGCCGATGAGCGCGGCGAATTCATCGTGAGTGAACGGATCCGGATCGACGTCCTCGGCCTTGATGCGCTCGCAGGCCGGCGATAGGTCGCTGGCGGTGTACTCGTTCTGGTGGCACCAGGCCAGCCAGCCGGCGGCCACGGCCAGGTAGTGATTGGCGGTCGATACCTGTCGGGTCGCGGCGAACTCCCCGCGCATCAGCTGGATATCCTCGGGCATCAACGTCGTCGTCAGCACGCTGGCGCCAAGCACTTCTACGACCATGTCGATGGCGGTCTGGTACCGGCTGGCGGTCTCATCGGTGATATCGATACTCTTGAGCTTCATGTAGCGCTCGGCCGCCTCATCGACTCGCAGGTTCCGGTTCGACTTCGCCATACCCTTGGCGTTATCGGACTCCGGAAACCAGTCGGCATAGTTGAAGGTGCCGATCTTGATCGAGTGTTTGATCGACGCCCGGAGGCCGATGGCGTGTTTGATGTTCGACTTGGTCGGCTCGAGCCCGAGCGTTTCCCGCCAACGCTTGTTCCGCCACATGAACCAGATGCGCAGACTGGGGCCATGCAGCTCGACACCGGATGTATTCGCGAGAAGCTCGGCAATGGCGGGACTCAAGCGCTTAGGGGACGGCTTTCTACCCACCGATCAATCTCCTCGACATTGAAAAAAATCCTACCGTCCGGCGCCTTGCGCCAGATGCGACCCTCCGCCCAGATGCCGTCCTTGCGCTTGTGCTCCACGGCGTCCTCGCTGTAGCCGAAGAGCTCAACCACTCGGTTCTTGAGAACCCATCGATTCCTGGCCATCTCAACCTCCTCTCAGGCGCTTTCGCTGCGCCATGTCTTCGTCACGCTGCCGCTCTTGCTTTCGTTCATACTCGGCGGCGAGCGCTTCTCGGACCCCTGGGGTATGCAGTAGCTGGCGGTAATGCTCTCGGGCCTCCTCGAGCTTGCTGGCGATCCGATCGCGCTGGCGGCGCATCATCGCGAGCAGATCCTCGCGAGGTAGTGGCTCGCCGTCCTCGCCGACCAGGCCGGTGCCGTCGCACATGGCGCACGGACCCGAGCCGAACATGCCGCGCCACTCGCCGGATCCGTTGCACTGCGGGCAGTTGATCGTCTCCGGCTCTTGCCAGTGGAGGGGCTTGGACTTAGCCATCGGTGCCCTCGGTGGCTGGCCAGACCGCGGGCTTTCCGAAATGCTCGAGTAGGCGGCACATCGCGATCTGCGAGTTGTGGCGGCCCTTGGCGTTGGCGAATGCCTGGGCCAGCGCTTGCGTTTCCCTGAGTCGTTTCAGCTCGTCTTCGGCGACGTGGACCATCATGATTCACTCTCCTTTTCTCGGCCGTCCGCGCGGCCCGATAGGGGTTTCGATTGCGATCCGTATTGCCTCGTCCCTGGTATGCCCGTCCTTCCTCAGTAGGTGGACGCGATTCTTTAGCGTGCCCAGTGCCATTCCATGGCGTTTAGCGATGGCTCGCAGGCTGTTGGGGTTTCGCTTCCTGCGCTTTTGGGGTGAGGGCAGGTCGTGTTTGCCGAGCTTCATGCGAATTGGGGGGCCGCGTCGGCGCGGCTACGCTCGCTCGAGACCGTGGTGTTTTCGGCGAATCGGGCCATTCGCTTTTCTCCTTGTCATCATTTCAAACGCGTCGAGATAGGCTTCGATGAACGTCACCGCCGCTTCCGCGTTGATCGCGTTTCCGTAGGCGCGCAGTCGTCCCACTCGGGCGGGAGCCCCATGAGCCAGCGGGAATGTGCCGGGTTCAACTGGCCGCCACTTTCCATCCCGGCAGAAGATCCAGTCAGCATCTCGCCAGAAGCCGTTAGTCGGGCCGGGCCTGCCAGCCTCGCCATTCCCTGATTCGATGGCCGAGGCTTCGTCCTGTCGCCCTGGTCGTATTGGTAATCGCCCCGACGGCTGTCGATCGTCGTCGGTGTTTGCCACCCTGCTAGCCGTGCTACATGAGGCAGCGCTACCGCGACCTTGCGCCCGTCCGGCGTCTTGCCTGTCGCACTCAAACCGTCGAACGACTGAGAACCCTTGCTGTTCCCGACTGTCGGCGTCGGCCAGCCTGCTAAGTGGTACGCCACGTCCGCTAACCCGATCTGAGCGTCTGTGGGTTTCCGATTGCCTATGATTGGCGGGGTCGGCTTGTGATCGATCACTGATGCTCCCGGCGTCGGCCAGCCTTTCCGCGACAAACCAGAGTCGCTGTCGCCAGTGCGGCGCACCGACGCCCGCAGCGCACAGATCCGCCGCCCCGACGGCGTAACCCGTTCCTTCCAGGTCAGCTTGCACAAGGTCGAGCCAACCGAGTCCGTCCTTGCTCGCAACCTGCTCGCCAAAGACGACTGGAGGGCGTCGCTGCTCGATGAGGTGGTGGAACGCTGGCCATAGGTGCCGCTCGTCAAGCATCCCAGATCGGTGGCCTGCCGCGCTGAAAGGTTGGCAGGGACAGGAACCGGTCCAAACAGGTCGGTCGTCTGGCCAGCCGGCACGGCGAAGGGCGAGTGACCAGACTCCGACGCCTGCAAAGAAGTGGCACTGCGTGTAACCCTCGAGGTCGCTGGGATAGACATCTCGAATATCTCTCTCGTCTACGTAGCCGGGCGCGATGTGGCCGGCCTCGATGAGGTTTCGCAGCCACTGCGCGGCGAAGGGGTCGATCTCGTTGTAGTAGGCGCGTGGCATAGAAACCTCATGTCATTGTGTGTGGCTGGCGGAGTCTCATTCGTTCACTTGTCCAGCTCCCGATACTCCCGCCACGGCACCTTCTCGCCATCCACCTGAAACCCCCAATCGCCGCGGTTACGGCCGGAGATGAACAGGGTATAGGCGCCGCCTTCGGCAACATGGATGATGCGGTGAAACTCCCCGAATCCGATCGGGTTGGTGTCGCCCTTTTTGCGGAATCGACCGACGCGCTGACCGGGCCGGAAGCCGCCGTTGGGATGTGGCCCCTTCGCTGGCGGGATCTCCTCGAGATAGCCGCCGCGCAGGATAATCGTTCGGGCATTCCATGGGTGGTCGTGCAGGTGGCAGTCCTCGTCCGGCTTCACGATGTGATGCACTCGAATCGAGATCGGGCACCACCGATGCCGTGGTTGGCGGCTCTCGTAACCGTAGGGATTGAACAGCCACCAGCGGTGCATATAGGTCTGCCCCTCTTTGACGATGTCGAAGTAGGGCGTTCGCTGGCTGCGGGCGATGAGCCAGTCGGCTATGCGCTGGCGGCTGACGATCCACGCGATGATGTTCCAGATGGTGTTCATGCAGCACCTCGTCGAAAATCCCTGAACAGGTGGGTGGATAGCCGTCCCGCCGGAGAGGCCAGCCACTCGTTGAGTTCCCGCTGAAACCGCCGGGCGCGATCGGCGCGGTTGATAGCTCGCGTCCGCCTGTGGTGTTCGCCAGTGGGCGGGGCGATCAGATCCGGGCCGCGCTTGCCCATGTCGTAATAGCGATAGCGGAGCGTGTCGGGTGCGATGCCGTATTCCCTGGATAACGCCGGCAGTGACGTCGGCTCCTTGGTGATCGGGTGGGTGATGATGATGGCGGTGCTCACGACGATCTCCCCAGCGCGTTGATCTTGTCCGGACGGAACCCGTGCCACTGATCCAGTACCGTTTCGCCGGTCTTCACGATCACGACCGGATAGGACCGGTGGCCGAGAGCTCGGAACCACTCGATGTCTGATTCAGTGGGCGTCTTCGTGACGTATGAAATTCCGGCTTTCGTGAGTGCGCGCTCGGTGGCGGCACAGCCGGGGCAGGACGCCCCGGTGTAGACGGTGATGTTCATTGCGCTGGCTCCGTCGGTGCGCCCGGATCGTCCTCGCCACCATCCTTCTCGCTGTCCTCGGCTTCGTCTTCGGGCAGGGCAGGCAACTCGAAGTCGACCAAGGCGCAGAGTTCGTTGACGATCTCGACCAGGAGGGAGACGCCCACCATCGCGTTGACCCGCCAAGCGTGAGCCGGGTCGTCCTCAGGGGCGTCATCGTCGAGTTCGATGAGGATGTCCCAACTGATTGACTTGAGCTTGAAGTCCTTGGTCAGGCGGAAGTACACCGAGCGGTAGACCAGGCCGAGATGCTCGACCTCAAAGCCGCGGTGCAGTTGGTAGAGAATCTCGCGGTTGCTGCCGACGTCGACGGACTGGTAGGTGACACGCTCCGTACCTTCGCCGCCGGTCGCGTGCGCCATCCTCACCGTGTCGTCGATGCCGAGTTCGCCGAAGGGGCGATACTCGTAGCTGCCGTTCTCGATGTGATCCTGCAACTTAGCCGTCAGCCCTTTGGTCAGGCTGTTGATGTGGATCGTCTGCGTCTTGACCGTGTCGCACGCCAGCACCAAGGCGCGCATGACGCGATCGGCATCCTTGTTCGAGGCAGCGTCCACAAAGAGCAATTCGCTCTCGGGGTGGTAATACGCGTTGACTGTGTGGTGATCGACGAGGGCGCCCTTGCAAAGCTCCTGGAATACTCGCTCGCGAATACCAGCCTTCTCCTCGGGATCCGGGTATCGCCCGCTGTGCTTCTCGAAGGCCTCCAGTTCCTCGTCGACCCGCGCCTGCCGGACCTTCGCAGGAATGACCTTCTCGTCGACACGCAGCGTAATCGAATAGCCGTTCGGAAATGGCGTGACCAACTCGCCGGTCCTGGCGTTCGGGACGAATGACAGCCTGGTGTATTCCGTCTCGTTCAGTGGGCGATAGGGCAGGCGTTCCTCGAGGCTTGCTGCAAGCTCGGCGGCGGCAGGAAGGGTCGCGCGATAAATGGCGGAATTCTTCAAGTGCATGGTTTCGTCTCCTGGTCAGGCAAACAGCCTCCGGTCTTCGTCTACCGGGTAAGCTGGGTTGTGGTAGCACCAGAGCGAGCCGCGCCGATGCGGGAAGTGGTAGCCGTCGCAGCGGCAGGTATCTTTTCGCCACGGCTTCGCGTCGGCCCACTTGTCGATACGAAGCGTGTTCCGGCGGCCGCATCGGATGCATAGCGGACCGCGCAAGTATTCGTCTGGGTGCCTGGGTTTTGTCTGCCGAGCTCCGCAGACGCGGCACCGGCAATGGCGTCGAGTGGGCAGGTAGATCGGCATGGCTGTCTCCGGATAGCGGGCAGCACAAAGGCCAGCGCCCGACCCGTGTCGGATGCTCGCTGTTGTGCTGGCGGACAGTGATTAGCGGTAGGTTGTCTCGATCGCACCGTGCCGCGTCAGCGCGAGCAGCGCTTCAAGGTCGTCGCCGCTGGCCTGTTCGATTAGTTGTCCGTCTCGGATCCACCAGGCGCGGGGCGTGGTGACGATGTGCTCGCCGGATGCCATCCGATCCAGCACGTCGGCGATGCGGCCCTGCTGGCGACGCTGGGCCAGTTCGAGCGCCCGGGCGGTGTTGAGCTCATGCTGGAGCGCGGTGAGTCGTTGCTGTGCATCGGCGATCATGCGGCGCTGCGCCTCGATGTCTCGCTCGATCACGTGGGGTGAGCGGTGCATGGGTGCCTCCGTGAGTTGTCAAGGATTCCTTGACGGCTGAGTGAGCAAAAAGGCGCCCGGCGCTGGGCCGGGCGAATACGCAGGGAACCACCTGATGCCGCAGCATCGGAGAGAGCCCTGGGCAAATACCCCGGTTCGAACCGGGCCGCGCCAGGGCGGGAAACGACACGGCGCAAACCGGGCCAGGACTCTCTCCGATGGCCAGCAGATGTCGCCCTGCTGGCGCGGCGGTGATGGCTCGTATGCCTCAGTCTCAACCAAGGCACCGCGCAGTCATGGTCTCGTCCTGGCATCACGCGGACTTCATTACGGGCATGACTCCCGCCCCTCGTTAGCTGACTCATTGGGGTAAGCAGTGTTTACGACAGTAGGTTGTCAGCCCAGCTGCTGAACTTTGAATCCCGCAAACCACTCTGCGAATGGTTTCTGGGATGCGCCCCGGCGTACCGGGACGCTGAATTACTCGTCTTCCGCCACTGCTTCGGCAATGGGTTGCCCGTTACAGGACCATGAATCCCCGTCCCAAAGGTAGTTATATTCTTGACCGTTTTTCCCGAGAGCTTCTTTAGGTGTTTTTCCGCAACGCGGCTTGGTTTCATCACCTTCTCCGCGATCCCTGCCGTAATAAATCGAATCGTCAGGATGCCCTCCCAAGCTAGACATATCGCCCAACTCGACCATTTCGTCGATCAATTCTTGTTCGACGTAGTTGTCCATCAGCAGCCGCCCATTGTTAGATGGGTAGCCGTCAAAATGGCAATAAATCGACTTGTAGGTGCCATCCGACGTGAGTGCTGTAATTGAGCTACGTGTGCTCATTTGCTTGCTCCTATCTTTATTCATTTGGTGCTGCTGGGTGATGCGGTGGCCGGTGCTGATCTCCGGCTTGCGGGACATTCATATTCCCCGGGCGTCTCGGCTTTACCGCCCCGCGAACGGCCACTGCATGCCACTGCAGTCGTACTTCGTCGCCCATCAGCCTGGGCATTCACCGCATCGGAGTGGACTTTGACCCTGCAGTCACAAGAACCCAGGAATCGAACCTGGCGTGCGCCTTCGCGTTATGCGACAAGCGCGACCCATTTCCTCGCTAGGCCTAAGCCAGCCAAAGCCCACTCCGATGGCCAGCGGATTACGCACCGCTGGCACTGCGTGGGGTCCGAGTTGTTAAAGAGCTACTGCATCAGGCAGCGCCCGGTAGGCGCTCTCGGATACAGGCCGCCATCCGCTGGCGGCGCGTCGTTCAGTTGCTGGCGCTTTCCAGGCGTTCCAAGCGTTGAGCGAGTAGTTGAGAAACGAAGGCGCGAACCTCTACGGCCTCGGTTTCGGTCAGCATCAGAAGGCCGTAGCTGGTCTGGATATCGCCGATCGCCGTGGATTGCTTGGCCAGGGCGTAGCGAGTCGCGTCGATAGATTCGGTGTCGTCCATTCCCTTCACCTCGCTGTCAGTTGCTGGCGATCGCGCTGCCGTTGACCTGGGAGAGCACCGGGGCGCAGGCGGTGTCGGCGATGCCGTCGTAGTCCGGGTGGCCGTAGCGGCGTTCCGGGGCGACGCCGCGGGCGGCTTCGGCGTTCCAGGTCGCGACGCTTTCGCAGTAGCGGTCCTGCTGCATCAGCTGAACCTCGTAATCGCTGGGGCCGGTCAGACTCACCGAGGCGATGACGAGGACGACAGCGGTGACCGACAGGCTGACGACGCCGGCGAGCGGGCTGGTGATCATTTGGCGCATGTCGTGCTCTCCTTCTGGCGCTTGCGGGCGATGGCGATGATCCGGATCTGGTCGGCCATCCACGCCTTGGCGTTTCCTTCGCGGCCGTAGCAGCGGTCGATAATCACCACCAGGTGGTTCTTGCTGGGCACGTAGAAAGCAGGGCGGTAACCGCTGCTCGGCGTGCCGTTCTCGCGCTCACGCGCCAGGTATTCGGTGTCGGCGTCCGGCGTGCCGTCGGTGCAGATGTGCTCGTCGTAGGCGGCCGATACCTGGCGCGCCGGGTAGCAGAAGGTGGTGGCGTCGATCATGCGGAGAGCCCTCCGAGTTCGAACGCCTCCTGGCGGCGCGAGAGTTTCGTCAGGCTGATGCTGTAGCGCGTACCACCGGAACGGGGGCGGGGGCGCTGCAGGTGGACGTCTGGGGAGATCGCGCTGACGGTGAGCGCCAGCAGTAGCGGGGCGATCCAGCCGCGGCGCATCGCCTTGGCAACGGCGTCGGTGGCGCGCTGTGCGCGCAGCCAGAAGTAGAGGGTTTCGGCGGTGCTTTTGACGGTGGCGGGGGAAACACCACGCAGCTTGGCGATCTCTTTCTGAGTCATGCCAGCGGCGATGCCGGCGATGACATGCGCCTGCTTGACGGTGGGGAAGCCCTCGGCCTGGCGGCCGACTCGGCAGCGGTAGCCGAATGCCTCGATTGTCTGGTGGTCCTGCATGACCTGGTTCATTTCATCTGATCCATCGGTTGTGATTCGATGGATCAAATATGAACCAATGGTTGTTATTAAGTCAACAACCTTTGGTTGGTAATTTTTGGTGGATCCAAAAAAACCCGCCACGGTGGGCGGGTTCGGTGTCAAGAGGGTGAAGTTTTTCGAAAAGCTGCCGATGAAGGGGTTGCGTGATGTTTTGCTATGATGGCTTTGAACACTGACTCAATAGACTTTCGCAATTAGCTAACGAAAGAAACTTCCGGTATCTTTTGCAAACACGAAGCGCCTATCACACTTAGCTTCGGTATGAGAAGAAATTAAGGCTCGGCGACATCGACCGCGCCATCCGCTGCCAGGGCAGGAAAAACATGACTCAGCGTACCGCTCGGGAAATTCATCTGCGTTGTATGGTGCAGACTGAACAGGGGCTGTTCGTCGCGCACTGCATCGATCTCAATCTCGCCGCTCAGGCGCGTTCGTCTGAAGAGGCCAAAGCCAAGCTTGACGAAATGATTCGCAGCCACTTCATGGCCGTGAGTGAAATTGCGCGCGAGGGCGATATGGATTCCGCTATGGCGCTGCTTAAGCGGCGCTCACCGCTGTCGATCCGCGCCAAGTGGCACGTGGCTCATGCCCTTGGGCAGATTCGCGCCTCTTTCCGTGCCGTGGGTAAAGCGTGGGAGGAGAATCGTCCTTCTCCGCTGAACGCTCCCGCCTGATCCGAGGGCCCGATGCGAGAGCGGCCAGTTACGAAGCGCGAGTTCGTCAAAATTCTCAAAAAACTGGGGTTCTCCCACGTCCGCACGAACGCGAGCCATGAACATTGGGAGCACAGGAACTTCAATGGTGAGCGTCGGCTCGTGACCGTCGATGGTCACCATGAGCCTTTTGCTCGGGATCTTCTGAAAAGTATGCGCTCCCAAGCTGGGCTCTCCAGGCGAGAGTTCATGAAGTGCCTGGACGATATCCGGCACTGTGAGAAAGTCAGACGCAAGTACGATCCGGCGTTTGATTAAGGCCATGAACCGAGAAGCCCGCCATCTGGCGGGCTTCTTCGTTAGCGGTGCGAGTCACGCGGCCTCTCGCCACCAGACATCATATGTCTGTTCGATCAAGCCTGCCGGGTGGTCGTCGCGGATGATCTTGCAGCCTGCGAATTCCATTCTTCCGAGCTTGCGATCGGCGGCACGCTCGACCCGCTCGCGCTCCTTGTGCGTCAGCCCGCTATCGGAGCTGGGCAGCAGTATCGAAAGAATCGGGCGGCGGCCGGTGTTGCTCGCGACGTGCATTAGATCGGATTCCGCTCGGAGTATCGTGTTCTCGACCACCATTGGGTTCTTGTACCAGGCAGAGGCGATCGTCCCAGCGGCGCCTTTCGACATCAGCGGAACATCGACCTCGATCTGTCGCCCATTGCGGAGGGGGATCTGACTCGGTTTCAGCTGGATCACCTTGTCGGCCAGAATTCCCATTCGTTCGTATAGCCCATCGAGCACCTCCGCGCGGATCTTCGGCGTCGAGCGGTAGCGGAAGCGGTCACTCTCAGCGCCGGGCCTAGGCCGCGCGAGCGTGACGATGTCATGAAAGAAGGCGTCGATGATGGCTTCGGGATTTTCACCTTGCGCGAAGGCGGGCTGGCCCAAGCGTATCGTATCGGCCAGCGAGTCTGGCAAGCGGTCATCGGGGTGACGAATCAGTGTTTCTTCGATATCCATCAGCAGATGCTGAAGTTGATTTCTCTCGATCCGCTTGTCGTAGAGGCACTGCAGGCGATGGAAGGTATCCAGCATGCGCACTTCGATACCTGCTTGATGCTGAAATGCGATGCCGACGTTGAGAAACTCGCCAGACACATCATCGAGGCACAGGCTGATCGGGCGCCATGTCCCGGATACGGGAGGCGTCTGTGCGTCTCCAAGCCGTTCTCGTAAGTGTGCAGCGAAACTCATGCGACCAGGCCTATGGCAAAGCGCGCGTGGTCTTCATCGAGGCGCGCGTAAAGACAATCGAGAATGCTCTCGATCTCGTCACCATCCACTGAAAGATCAGTGAGTGTATCACGTACGGTACTGTGACCGGTCTGGGTAAACGCTTCAACGAATTTTTGGTAGGCGACCAACCTGGCGCTCATGTTGCGCTTGTCCTGCGACCATCCTGGCTTGCCGCGGTTCGCCCAATGGATCATCTGATTTTCGATAACCCAGCGGCACATCGCTTTCAGCTCATTGTGTTTCCAGATGGGGCTGCAGAAGATCCGACCATGATCGATGGGCGTGATGTAGGTGCTGGCGGAGCCGAGGACATTGCCAGCGTTGCGATCGCTGTTCAACGTCCACTCGTCGAACGAGATGAGTGCCGGTAGCTCCTTGCGGCTCACAAGATCTTGGGCGATTCGGGCGTGTAGGCGCTCTTCCAGTTCACCGTTTGCGACGCTCGCAGAGTGAAGAGCCACCAGGTCCTTATGACCGGTATCTTCACTGAACCAGCAGACAAAGGCGTCATGCTGTGGCGTGGGGGAGATGCTGTCGACGTGATTCAGCACCGCCGCGGGTATCTGGTGTCGTTCCAGCAGAATGACGCCGGCGTGATCAGGTACTCGGAAACCGCACGCTCTGGCCAGTAGGTAACCGACAACCTCGTTGATGACTTCCCTGTTAATGGGTGATGAGGTGTCGACGGCCAGCTTGTCCGGCTGCGGCTTGATGAAGCATTGCCGGCTTTCGCCGTCTACGGTGATCCGTGCTCTGAACAACGGATTGATGCCCTTGCGGGTCGGTGTTGGCAGCTCCGCGCCCATGGTGCTGCCAGATAAGAGGTGAATCATGAGGTTCCCAGCGTCATCTAGCTGTCTTTCTCCCGAAGCTTTTGTTTCAGCTCTGCGTAGGGAGGCTTGTTCGTTGTAGCCTCATCGGCCGATCTTTGCGCCAGCCTGATGGCGATCTGCTCGAGCAGCACGAGGTCGGATTCCGACAACCGGCCCTCGATGGCGGCCTGTTCTATGAGTTGCAGTGCGCTGGCGGATCGGGGACTGGCGATCCTCGCCAGGTTTCGCGCCTGTTCGGCAACGCCCGCTGCCTGGGGTTTATCGGCAGGGGCATAGCTGTCTGAACCGCTTACCCCCTTGCCCTTGCCAAGAAGTAGCCATTCCTCACTGACATTAAGCCACCTGCAAAGGGCCTGAAGATTTGCTTGGGTGGGCAAGCTCTCGCCCTTCAACCACTTCGTCGTCGCGTTCGCCGACAACCCCGTCACTTCATGCATGCGCACGGGAGCACCTCGGAGCGGACGTCCCGATTCCAGGATTGCTTTTTTGAGCCTTTCGGCGAACGCGGCGCGCAAATCTTCATTGGTAACCATCGGTTCATTATGCGTTGACCTTGCACGAACTTTCAGTTGCGTTTTAATATCAACCATTGGTTCGTATTTGGAGGTCGTCATGGCCCTAACTGAAGAGGCAGTTTCCATGAGTGCTGTTCGCATCGCGGTTGAAAAAGTTGGCGGGGTGACGAGCTGCGCTCGCATCTGCCAGGTCACGCCACCCGCTGTTCGCAAGTGGCTCCATCGCGGCCGCCTGCCGCGCACCGAATACACCGGGGAAACCCAGCACGCCAAGCGGATGGCCGCCGCCAGTGATGGCGCGTTCACGGCTGAGTGGCTGCTGGAGAACGCCGGCCCCGCTGCGTCTGAACCACAGGTTACGCCAACAGAGGGCGCTGTCACTTCCGCGTGACGGTGGTGGATTTCCATACAGGGGTAGGGGGTGCGAGATGAAAGATTTCCACGAAATCGACGCTGAGATGCATGAGCTCAAGGCACGCCGGCTGAGCCTCGATGCTGAGCAGGCGCGCCGGGAAGGTGATGATTCTAAGGCCGAGCTTCTGGAGGCACGGTCCAGCCTTCACGTTCTTCAATCAAAGCAAAGCGGATGTGGTCATCGCTCATCGCCAGCACCATTGCGGGAGTCCAGTGATGCTTCTGCATGAGGTAGAACCGAAGAGCGTATATGCCGCGCAGGTCGCTCGATCGGTAATCCTCCCTCTTGGCAATGTGATCGCCAAACCGCGCCAAGACATAGCGCTGGTCGGCCTCGGTTTCATAGATCTTCTTCTCAAGTTGGTAGCGCTGACGCGCTTCATCTCTGTTTTCGGCCATGTCGTCAGTCCTTCAGTTGGTTGTGTGAGAACTCCCACTGTAACCGCTGGCGGCATGGCCCTCTATTGCTCACGCATCGGCAAGCGGCCGGTCACGGCTATTTCTCTGGGGAGCACGACATGACGATTTCAATTCCGGATTACTCGAAGTGGTCTCGCGACGATCTGCTCGACGAGACCAGAAAACAAGCGACGATCCAGGCGAAGCTCTCCGGCGAGCCCGGGGACGAGAATGCCCGTCGCATCCAGATCGCCACGGCCGGCGCACGTCACCATGCCGCCTATTTGGCGCTGCTGGAGCTGACCGAGCCGTTCGACAAGGACGCGGCGGCACGCGTCGAGAAAGCCAAGGCATGGAACCGTCAGGAGCGGGATCGCTACTACGCGATCGCGCTCGGTACCGAGTTCATTCAGCGGCATGACGCGGAAGCCATGGGGCAGGTGAGGGTATGAGCGATGAGCGTGCCTTCCGTGGCGTCTGGATTCCCGCTGACGTGTGGCTGAACCGTGATCTCTCCATGCAGGAGAAGGTCATGCTGGTGGAGATCGATAGCCTCCAGAGCCCGACGCGCGGTTGCTACAAGTCGAACAAGAAGCTGGCGGAATTCTTCCAGCTTTCCCCCAACCGTGTCTCCGAGATCATCAGTTCTCTGGCCAAGAAGGGCTGGGTTCGTATCGAGCAGATCCGCAACGGCAAACAGATTATCGAGCGCCGCATCTTCATGGCGACCCCCTTCGAGAAACCGGAGGGGGGTAGTCGAGATTCCGAAGGGGGGTATTCGGAAAACGGGGAGAACCCTATTCGAGATCCCGAAGAGGGGTATTCGGAAAACCGTGAAGAGAGGGGTTCAGGGTTGAGGGGTTCAGTTGAGGGTAACCCCAATACACACACCGCGGGCCCGGACGAGTTGTTCGATTATTCGCAACTGGCTGACGACGGCCAGCCGCTGACCGGCGGTGCTCGTCAGTTCCCGATGACGCTCGACTGGCAACCCGATCCCGAGCAGTTCGCCGCGGCGTGTCTCCGTGCCGGTCTGCGATCCGATACCCAACTGCCAGCCGCCCAGCTGGCGAACTTCACCGCCCATCACGCCGATTTTCCGAATCGCCGCCATGGCTCGATGTCGTGGACGCAGAAGCTCGTCGACTGGATCCGCCGTGATTTGAGCCAATCCCACCCGAAACCGACCGGAGGTGCCCATGCAAACGGCCGCCAACGTACTCCCACGCGCCGTCTCACAGCTGCCGAGGCGCGCGAGCGAGATCGCCAGCAACGCGAACAGCCAGCCGGCGGGCAGTGCTTCGACGGCGAATGGCGCTCCGGTCACTGAGCAGGACATGGACTCGCTGTTCGACGCTATGGGGCACCTGTTCGGTTCGAAGTTCTCGCATCAGTGGGGCATCTACGATGACGGCTCATGGCTGGCGGAACTGAGTCACCTGGGCGCTCGACATATTGAGCTGGGGCTGGCCCGGCTGCGTCAGCAAGTGCGCGATGCGGCGAAGTCTGGCGACGAGGCATGGCCGCCGCAGCCGGTGGCATTCGCTGGGCTGTGCGAGCCACGGCCGGAAGACGTCGGGCTCCCGACCGTCGATGCGGCATGGCGTGAAGTCTGTGCGCACTGCCACGCCCCGGGCGAGTGGCGCTGGAGCCACGAGGCCGTGCAAATGGCAGGGCAGACGGTGGGCTGGCGAGATATCCACAGCGCGACGGCGCAGTCAGTCCGAATCCGGCTGGAAAGACGGTTCGAGCGGGAGTACGGCGCCCTGGTCAATCGAGTGATGGCCGGCCAGCCGCTGCAGTCCCGAGGGCTGATCGAGAACGATGCGACTCGAAACCGTGCCGAGCTGGCGGAGCGTGCCAGTCGCGAGCTGGCCCAGCAGCAGGCCGAGGCCGCTGGCCTGCCGCATCGGATGAGCGCTGGCCAGGGGCTGGCGATGTTGAAAGCCGCTACGGGGAGAGCGTGATGATGATGGATATCGTGATTGCCGGGGATTCCGGCGAGTTGCTGACCACTACAGCGGCGATTGCCGAGGGCGTCGAGCGTGACCACGCTTCGGTGATTCGCCTGGTGCGCGAGCATCTGGACGACCTCGAGGACTTTGGAAGGGTCGGATTTGAAATCCAACCCTTTGTGACCGCCGGCGGTACCCAGCGCCGTGAGGTCGCCAGCCTTAATGAACCCCAGGCAACGCTGCTGCTGACGTTCATGCGAAACACCGACATCGTGCGGGCGTTCAAGAAGCGGTTGGTGCGCACCTTCTACGAGATGCGTGACCAGATCCAGGGCAAGCCCATCGTCAGCGGCATGGACATGGCAAGCGGTCCGGATATGACGGCCATCTCCCGCGCCTCGGCGATTGCCGGAGCCCTGGACGCCGCCGCCCGGGCTTTCGGCTTCGACGACAACATGCGGATGTTCTCGGTCAATCAGGCCGTGCAGAAGCGCACCGGCGTCGATCTGCTGGCGGAGCTGGGTGCCACGCATCTGCTGAGCCCGGTCAACGAGCGGTACATGACGGTGACCGAACTGGGCACGCCGTTCGGCATGAGCGGCAAGGCGGTCAATCTGTTACTGAGCGATCTCGGCTACCAATGGCGGGACCGCGACGGCAAGGGCAAGACGATCTGGCGGCTCACCGATGCCGGGCGTAAGGCTGGCGGCCGGATGCTGGATACCGGCAAGCGCCACGGCGACGGCACCCCGGTGCAGCAGCTCAAGTGGCCGGAGAGCGTTAGCCAGGTGCTCGGGGAGGAAGCGGCGTGAAAGAGGAAGACCGAATCGCCCGACTCAAAGACCTTGCCACTGCACCGCGCGCCGACGGTATGCGGTACCTGTACCCATCTGCACCGGGATATTTCCCCACGCTGCGTGGGCGGATGGTGGGTGGCCTGCGTTATGAAACTCGCGGCGCGGCTGTAGAGGCCGCTAGGGAGTTCAGGAATAAGTGTCGCGACGAGCTCAAGAAGCTGGGCATCGAATGGCGCGAGGTGGCGGCATGACGGATGCACCTCTGATTAGCAGTCAGCGTTATCTGGATCGCGGCAAGGTCGCCCACAAAGCGGCGACGTTCCGGGTATTCCGTGTGCGCATCCATGAGTGCGAGCTGCGGGGACGTCGATACCGAATGATCGTCGACGGTCACCACAATCTTGCCGCTGCTCGGCTGGCGGGCGTCGAGCCAACATTCAAGCCAGCTGGCGGTAAATACGCGCGCCACCTCAATCGGCTTGGCCCCGCTGAGCAGCAAGCTTTCCTGATCAACAACCTGACAGACAGCGATCACTATTTCGTCGAGACCGGCGAAGTGGTCAAGGAGTTGCTGCCATTGGAGCCCACTTTATGAACCGGTCCCACCGATACAGCCGGCCGAGCAACCGCCGGCCCGCTCGTCGCTACTGCGGCCTGTGTGGCCAGGGCAAGAGCGTGATGTCGTTCGACCCCGGCTCCAACATCTGCGCGCTGTGCCGCAGCCGACGGGAGGCAAGGCAATGACGAGACAGAGCAGCACCCAGGCGCGAAGAGCGGCATTGCTGGGTACCAACCCGAGATTCCGGCTGTACCTGGACGCACGGAAGCGGAAGCGGCACGAGCTCACGCTCGAGCAGCTGCCGGATGGCACGCACGACGAGCAAGACGCAGCCGACGCGATCCGCCAGGCCTGCGGCATCCGTAGCCGCCGTGAGCTCGATACGAATCATGAAGCCCGGCAGATGCTCGACCGCATCGTGTCCGACTATCAGGCGTGGGAGAGAAGACAGGCGAGGGGGCGGTGATGGCACTCAATACGAAGCCTCGCCGCCGGCGAGCTCTCAAGGCCAATGGGCAACCCCGCAAGGATCCGGTCGATTGGGAAGGGCAGGAGCAGGCACGTCTGATCTTGTGGCTGCTGGGCGAACACCACCGGGCCACGGCGGTCGGCCCGGCCTATGAGCATGTTTACGCGGTACCCAACGGTGGCAGCCGGCATGTGCTGGAGGCGAAGAAGCTTAAACGCCAGGGCGTCCGCGCCGGCGTCAGCGACCTGGTTATCGCGCTCCCGCGCGGTGGCTATCACGGGCTGTACCTCGAATTCAAAGCAACGCCTCCGCGTAACGCTCAGCTGGCGGCGTCGCAACGGGAATGGCTTGAGCGAATGGCCAGCGCGGGTTACTGCGCGAAGCTGGCGCTGGGGATCGAGCAGGCCCAGGCGGTGATCCGGGAGTATATGGCAGGCCCGGCGACCGAGATCGCGGGTCGTCGAATTGAAATCGCCGCCGGCAGCGAGTGGTAAGCTGACCTCCTCGAATACTGGAGGTGGTCATGGCTATCGAATATGGCGTCAAACCCGAGGGCATGAGCGACGGCGACTGGACGCTGGAATGTCAGGCGCGGATGGTCGCTCGTATGACTCTCGACGTGAGCGCTACTGAGCGACAACAGATAATGGAGCAGTGGTCGAAACTGCCGGGCGTAACGCCGAAGCGGGTCATGGAGATCCATCAGGAGTTGCGCGAGCAGAAGTAGACCCCGATAGGGGGAGCAATGCGGCAACTGGAGCTGCTGGGGATCAATCAATTGCTGGTGTTGATTCGGCGCGAGCCGGAAGGGAGCGAGTTGCGAGAGCGGGCGTTGCGGCGCTGCCTGGATGAGCTGATCGAAGTCGAGATCGAATGGCGCCTGGATTACCGGCACCTCAATCTGGGCCATCACAACGTCAGCACGATCGCGAACATGGGAGAGGGCCGCGGCGGGGTGACGGGCCGGGTCGATCACGTTGGGGAAGCCGCCGAGCGGTTCCGGTATGCCTGCCGATGGCGGCACATGGCAAAGGCGCTGCTGGGCCACGTCAATGAGCGCCAGAGAATGGCGTTGCTGCTGGCGGGTTATGCGATCCCAGAACAGCGCCAAGCTATCCCCGGGGGCGACCGGGGAAGGCTGGAAGCGATCAAACAGGGGCACCGGGGGCTGACGCTGGCGGAGGTTCGAGACGCCCAGCTGATCGTGCTGCAGCGGCTGGGGTGGTCAGTGTTCGCCGGGTACAGCGTTAACCAGTGGTCGGCATGTCGCGTCGCCAGTTGGTCGCTCTCGCCGATCTACGACCCGAAGCGCCAGAAGGAGCGAATGAAAAGCTGGCAGGCGTGGTTCGCTCAGGAAGTCTTCGCGACGAAGAAGGCTTTGGAGCGCACCGCAGAGAAAGCTCGGGCCAAACTACTGTATGTAGTCGGTGAGCAGGCAAAGCTAGCTGCCTGAACACTATATGTTGTAAAAGAGGGGGAGAGGCGGTAGAGTTCAGCTAAGCTTGTGATTTCTGCGCCCCGATCGGTTACGACCGTTCGGGGCGCTGTCGTTTCTAACCCCCGTTTGCCGCCTGTGCCTCGCTCGCGCGTGCTCCCCCACGTTTCCCAGGGGCATGGGTGGCAACCTATTCAGCAATGATCCCCTCGAGCATGACCTGGAACTCGTACGCCATTACTCGGCTGCCGCGAGACATGTGGAAAAGGTGCTGTCGAGTAATCCCCATGCGCGCCGCTAGCTCTATTTGAGTTGGCGGGTTGCAGCTGAGGATGGCTGCCTCGATGAGTTCCCTGGCTTTATCCGGATTATGGTTCGTTCGGGCGTCGATCATGATTTCACCTTGTTGCGTGCTGCCGAGCTGAACGTATGTTAACGCCGGTAACGCGTGAAGCCATCCCCGTAGGAGCGCTCCATGCAGTTTCTTCGCGACGTCGCACTAATCGGCGGCGGCAGATACCCGCTGCGCGTTCGTCTGGCGTGGGGGGCTCATGTGTCCGATGCGTTCATCGATCGACTGTTCGCGCTGGCGGCCGGCTTCGGCTGGGGCCTCGATCACGTCAACTGGCTGATGGCCTGTATGGCATTCGAGACCGGACGGACGTTCGATCCCGCTCAAAAGAACCTGGCCGGGTCGGGTGCCACCGGTCTGATTCAGTTCATGCCCCGTACCGCCACCGGCCTCGGCACCACGATCGAGCGGCTGGCGGCGATGACGGCGGTCGAGCAGCTCGATTATGTTGAGGCGTATTTCCGCCCCTATCACGCCCGCATCAACACGCTCCCGGATATGTACCTAGCGATCCTGATGCCGGCCTATGTCTCACGCCCCGGCGGTGCGGTGATGTTCACCGACGGCACCACGGCGTATCGACAGAACGCTGGGCTCGATGCCAATACCGATGGCCGCATCACGAAGGATGAAGCTGCCCAGCGTGTGCAGGCCATGTTGATCGAGGGGCAACTGGCGGCGAATTCACGCGACGTCTGGCATGCAGAGGAGGCGGCATGATCGGTTCCCTGATGGCAGCGGCCAATTTCCTGATCGCTGCCGGTCTCATCATCCAGTGTCTGATCGCGCTCAACCGCGTCGATGACGGCTGGACCCGTTTCGCCATCCACCTGGTAATCGCGACCGCCGGCGGCCTGCTGGCGTTCCGTGGCGCCGATATGGCGGTAGACATCGCGCTGAGTGACAGAACAGCCATTGGCCGGTTCCTGCTCAACCTGTCGATGATCCCCGCCTGGATACTGATTCACCGGGCTTCGCACAAACGAGGGTAGCCGCGCGACAACACCGGGGATCGAGATGCCGGACCAAATCACTGAGCTCTGGCTGACCGTTTCCGCGTTCGCCCGAGAGCCTGCCCAGTCTGCGGCCCTCTGCGCGATCTTCATGTCGTCATTGCGAGTGCTGACATCTGGCGGGCTGCGCAAGCCGAAGCGCTGGATCGAAACGCTGATGGTCGGCTTCCTCGCCTGGACGTCGCTCCCGTTCATTCAGCATTGGGGATACGAGCCCGACACCGGGCGATTCTTTGCCGCGTTCCTGGGCTATATCGGCGTGCATGGCTTCGAGAAGCGTGTCGATCGGCTGCTGGACAACATCGCTGACGTCACGTCGGCATTGAGGCGCAAATGATCATCCGCTGGTTCCGTGGGTTGAGCCGGGATAGCCGGTCGCATCTGCTGGTGGCGGCTGTCTGCTTTGCCTGGGCGGTGTCGTCTCAGATGCAGGTTAGCAGCGCCTACCATCGCCTGGACGCGACTCAGGCCAGTCAGCAGGCCGTGGGCTATGGCCTCTGGTACGCGCTGATCGAGGAGCAGGAAAAGGCCGGCGGGTTTGAGGCTCAACGCAACATCGCACGCGAGAAGGTGGGAGACCTGCGTTACCAATTGGGCGTGGCCGATACGCGGCTGGCTGCCTGCCAGGCCACTACGAACATGGCTACCGATGACGGGTTCACCGGTGAGCTGCTGCTGAGAACGGAGCGGAAGTGATGAAGCTAGTACCGGAAGCACGGAAGGCGCACAAGCTGTGGTCGGTGCGCCTGGGCATCATTGCCGCCCTGATCTATGCGCTGCAGCCGGTGCTATCGCACTGGCAGAATCTGCTTCCCGAGTGGGCCTTCACCGTGCTGGCCACTGTTGTCGGCCTGGCTGGCGTGGTGGCTCGTCTGATACCCCAGAAGGCGATCGACGACTACATCCGGAGCCGTCTGCAATGAACCGGTTCTATGGCTGGTTGGTCGCCGGCGTAGCCGTGGTCATGGGCACTCTCGCTTCACTTGTCTTGCTCATGCGTGGGCAGCGAGACGCGGCCCGGGACGAGCTCGACAAGGCCAAGGCAAGGACCAAGGGCGTCGAGGCAGCGCGGGCGGTCGAACGACGAATCGATGAGCGCCAGCGCGCTGATCAGGCACAGGCACGGGAGGTCGAACGTGAACAGATGGCCCAGCGCCGCGCTGGTGTTCGCCCTGAGCTCTTCGGCGATCCCCGGTTGCACGACAGCACCGACTACGAACATCACCCCTGAATGCACTGTGCCGTCTATTCCGGTGCTGCCGGTGATTGAGTCGGCCAGCATGGTGGAGCTCGACGACGAGACGTACTGGGCGCTGGCCGATCGCGAGCGTCGGATGACCGACTGGGCGTTCGAGATGCGCGGGATGCTTGAGGAGCTGTGTGGTCAAGCAAATTAAGCCGGGCTGCTGGAACAGCCCGGCACACCTTACTTCTCTTTTCTGACGCCTTTGAACGGCGTCTTGCTGCTGGTCTTCTGATCCATGAATTGGCCAGTTGATGTATCACGCTTGGTCCAGTTGCCATTCGGCGCTTGAGTCTGAGAGCGCCCTTTTACTGCACCATTGCGATGACCATCACCAGTTGGAGGGTTTGTCGCCATAGGTAATACCTCGCGAGTGGCTGAGACAGACCGACAGCCTCATCGGTCACAGGTAAGTGTACATCTGTTGTAGAAACGTAATGTTGAGTTCTGGATTGTTTCGCGCCAAAAGTCTAACCCGCTCATGAGAATGCGTAATGCCTCGCCATCCTCCGCGCCCCTGCCGCTCTCCCGCTTGTCGAAACACCACGACCGAGCGTCACGGCTACTGCGAAAAACATGCCGACCAGGCCACAGGATGGACGCAGCGGCGCAAAGGGAAGAGCGGTCGCGGCGGCCGACCATGGCGCAGGAAGCGCGATCGCATCCTCGAGCGTGACAAGGGGTTGTGCCAGCCATGCTTGAGAGCAGGTCGCGTAACGCCAGCGACCGAGGTGGATCACATCATCAACCTCGAGGCCGGCGGCACTGATGCCGACGCCAATCTCGAGGCCATTTGCTACCCATGCCACAAAGCGAAGACAGCTCGTGAGGCTCAGGCGGCGCGCAACGCCCGCGAATGACGGTATGCACCAAAGCGGTGCGCGATCTGGCCCGAGGGGAGGGGGAGGTCGAAACTCTGGAGCCTTTCGCCCCCGGACACCGCCGCCTCCGTTCAATTTTTATACCCGCGAAATTGAAAAATCAGGTTCTGCGCGAGGAGCTATCAAATGACAAGAGGTCGCAAGCCCAAGCCGAGCCACCTCAAGGCGGTTCAGGGCAACGCCGGCAAGCGAGCGATCAACCACGATGAGCCCGAAGCGGAAGCGTTGACCGAAGTGCCGCTGCCACCCGAATGGCTGGCCCCGATCGGCATCGAGATGTGGGAGCGCGTCGGTCCCTGGTTGGTGAGCTCCAAGATCCTGACCGATTCGGATCTCGCCAACCTCGAGGCTTACTGCGCCGCCTACAACCGGTGGCGACTGGCTGAGCAGGACATCGCCCAGCACGGCCTCACGGTCGAGAGCCCCATGGGTGGTGTCGTGAAGAATCCGGCCTGCACTGTGGCGAATGAATCGCTCAAGCAAATGAACACGTTCGGCAGTGCGCTCGGACTGGATCCGGCAAGCCGAGCGCGACTGGCGGTGCCGGGTGCCAAGGATGCTGCCAACCCCTTCAAAGCCTTGGTGGGCAAAAAGCGATGACGACACATGGCCAGCTATCCCAACGTCAATGCCGCGAACAAGTACGCTCGGGACGTTGTGGCTGGTCGTATTCCGGCCTGCAAGGAGGTCCGTCAGGCGTGCCAGCGTCATCTCGATGACCTGAAGGCATCAAAGGGGCGAGCATTTCGGTACCGCTTCGATAAAGACGCAGCCGAAACGGTGTGTGTCTTCATCCAACTGCTGCCCCACACGAAAGGCCGTTGGGCTCGAGAACGAAAGCTGGTCGAGCTGGAGCCGTGGCAGAAGTTCGTGTTCTGCGTCATCTACGGCTGGCTGCGGAAGAAGAGCGGGCTGCGGCGATTCACCGAAGCCTATGTCGAAGTCGGCAGGAAGAACGGCAAGTCGGTGATCGCCGCGGGCGTTGCCAACTACATGCTCTGCGCGGATGGTGAATACGGCGCCGAGGTCTACTGTGGCGCCACCACCGAGAAACAGGCGTGGGAAGTATTCCGGCCGGCGCGCCTGATGCTGAAGAACTCCCCGCTTCTGGTCAGTGCGGCCGGCATCGAGATCATGGCCAAGAACATCTCGATTCCGGAAGACGGCAGCCGCCTCGAACCGCTGATCGGTGATCCTGGCGACGGCTCGTCACCGAGCTGCGCCCTGGTCGATGAGTTCCACGAGCACCAGACGCCGAACCTCTACGACACCATGTCGACAGGCATGGGGGCCCGGGACCAGCCGCTGATGTTCATCATCACCACGGCGGGGTTCAACACAGCCGGCCCATGCTACGACAAGCGCCGCCAGGTGCAGCAGATGCTCGACGGAGCGCTGCCCAACGACGAGCTCTTCGGGATCATCTACACGGTCGATCAGGGTGACGACTGGCAGGATCCGGCGGTACTGCGAAAAGCCAACCCGAACTTCGGCGTATCGGTCTCCGAAGAGTTCCTACTCAAAGCCCAGCGCGATGCCATCCGTTATCCGAGTCGTCAGAACTCGTTTCTGACCAAGCACCTCGATATCTGGGTCAGCGCCCCCACGGCATGGCTCAACATGGCCGACTGGCACGCCGCTGGCGATGACAGCCTGACCCTCGACGACTTCGAGGGCCAGGAATGCTGGCTGGGCGTCGACCTGGCGAGCAAGACCGATATCGCCGCGATCGCGCTTCTGTTCCGCGACGAGGTTGAGGACAAGAACGGGCGGATGAAGACACGCTGGACGGCGTTCGTTCGCAGCTACCTGCCAGAGGGTGCCATCGAGCGCGCCAGCAACAACCGCGCCGCTTACGAGAGCTGGGTCAACTCCGGCGACCTCATCATCACCGATGGCGAGGAACTCGACTTCGATGTCATTCGCGAAGACATCAAGGATCTCGCCGGCCGCTTCCAGATTAACGAGATCGCCTACGACCCCTGGCGGGCAACGCAGCTCGCGCACCAGCTCATGAACGATGGCGCCGACATCGTCGAGTACCGCAACACGGTGCAGAACATGAGCCCCGCGATGCGCGAGATGGAAGCCGCGATCACCGGTGGGCGGTGGCGCCACAGCTGCGATCCGGTGCTGACCTGGATGGCCTCGAACGTCGTCGCGAAGGCCGACGCCAAGGACAACATCTACCCCCGGAAGGAAAAGCCGGAGAACAAGATCGACGGACCCATAGCGATCCTCATGGCGCTGGGCCGGGCGGTGCTCACCGAAAACGACGAGCCCGACGAATCCATCTACGACACCTCGGACGTGACATGCTGACAACCATTTTGATTTTCCTGATCGGCCTCGTCGGTGCCGTGCTGGTGTCGTTCGGCGCCTGGCTGCTCTCGCCCCCGGCCGGTTTTATCGTTGCCGGGACGCTCTGCTTGAGTTGGTCGGCGCTGGCGGCCCGTACCGCTGCTCGCCGCGGTACCGAACCGGCCGAGGAGGGCGCCTGATGTTCCTGCCCGGCATGTTCCAGAGCGCACGACAGCGCCCGCAAAAAGCGTCCAGCGACTGGACGAGTTGGATCAGCGGCATGAGCCGCACCCGCACATCGGCCGGCGCCGGCGTCACCAGCGCCAACGCCCTACGCGTCGGCGCACTGCGCGCCTGCGTCACGCTGTTGGCGGAGTCCGTCGCCCAGCTACCCTGCGAGCTCTACCGTCGAACACCGGATGGCGGGCGCGAGCGGGCGACCGGTCACCCGGTCTACGACTTGCTGCACAGCCAGCCCAACCAGAAAGACTCGTCGTTCGAGTACTTCGAGCAGGGGCAGGGGGCGCTTGGTCTGGAGGGCAACCACTACTCGCTGATCGAGCGCGACGGGGCCGGCTACCCCGTCGAGCTGATTCCGATCAACTCGAAGAAAGTGCAGGTGCTGAAAGGCAGCGACGGCCTGCCGTATTACCACCTCGTCGACATCAACGAGGTGGTGTCGATGCGCCAGATGCACCACGTCAAATCGTTCTCCACCGATGGTTATCTCGGCATCTCGCCGATCGCCAGCAATGCCGATTCTATCGGCCTGGCCATGTCCACCGAAGAGCACGCCGCCGCGGTATTCGAGCGTGGCGCCACCATGTCAGGTGTCATCGAGCGGCCGAAAGACTCGGGCGCGATCAAGGATCAGGCCGCGGTCGACCGCCTGCTCGACAAGTTCACCGAGCGCCACGGTGGGCTGCGCAACGCCTTCTCGGTCGCGCTGCTGCAGGAAGGGATGAGCTACAAGCAGCTCTCCATGGATAACGAGAAAGCCCAGCTCCTGGAGAGCCGGCGCTTCTCGGTCGAGGAAATCTGCCGCCTCTACAAGATTCCGCTTCACATGGTGCAGCTCAACGACAAGTCGACCTCCTGGGGATCGGGCATCGAATCGATGTCGCTCGGCTACGTGATCTACACGCTACTGCCCTGGCTGAAGCGGTGGGAGGCGGCGATGCGCCGCGACCTGCTGTTGCCGTCAGAGCGTCGGGATCTTTACATCGAGTTCAACGTGTCGGGCCTGCTGCGCGGCGATCAGAAGTCGCGCTACGAATCCTATGCCATTGCGCGCCAGTGGGGCTGGCTATCGGTCAACGACGTTCGTCGACTCGAGAACATGCCGCCTATCGCCGGCGGCGACCGCTATCTCACGCCGCTCAACATGAACGACTCCCAACAAACGCAGCGCTCGCTGAACGCCACGCCCGAGCAAATGCAGGACATCGAGGGAATCCTATGTCGCACCTGATCAACTACCCGCATCTCGCCTCGCTGGCGTTCAACACGCCACTCTATGCCACGCCCGATCTGGTGCAGTCCGTCCGGTCGGTGCTCGAGCCGCGGCTGCTTGGTCGCATCAATGACCTACCGGAACGCCTCGATGCTGGTGGCGATCCGGACTCGCGGGAAATGCAGGGGCTACGAGTCGTCGGACGGCTGGCGATCATCCCGGTTCACGGCATCCTCACCGCGCGTGCCGGGCAGATCGACGCGCTCTGCCAGGAGGTGCTGAGCTACGAGAAGCTGCGGACCCAGATCAACGCCGCTCTGCGTCATGAGCTCGTCGAAGAGATTGTGCTCGACATGCAGTCCGGCGGCGGCTCGGCGATGGGATGCAAGGAGCTGGCCGACTTCATCAACGCGAGCACCGCGACCAAGCCGATTACCGCGCTGGTCAACTTCGCCGCCTTCTCGGCGTGCTACTTCCTCGCGGCCGCGTGCTCCCGCATTGTCTGCAGCCCGACCGGCATGGTCGGTTCGATCGGCGTCATCATTGAGACCTACGAGGTCAGCAAGGCCGAGGAAGAGTTCGGGATCAAGTTCAACACCTTCTTCCGCGGCTCTCACAAGAACGACTGCTCACCCCACGAGCCGATCACCGATCAGGCCATCGCCGAGATCGACCGGCGCCTCGATAGCGCCTACTCGACCTTCACCGAATCGGTTGCCGCCTACCGTGGGCTCGACCAAGCCGCCGTCACCGGTACCGAGGCGCGGATTTACTCCGGCGAGGATGCGCTGGCGGTGGGGCTGATCGACGAAATCGCCCCGGCCCAGGAAGCGCTCGACAGCATTGCCGCTCGCTACAGCGGCCAGAACGCCCCTCGCCGCGCTCGCGTCTCCGCGCGCGCCGGCGCCATGAATCTCCAGAACACGCTCTAGCCACGCGGCGGAGCGGTACCCAGGCGGCCAAAAGGTCGCCTTTTCTTTGCCCCGACGAAACCACGAGGAACGTCATGTCCAAGATCGAAGAACTCCGCCGCCAACGCGCCGACGTCAATGCCAAGGTGCAAGCGCTCGCCGCCGCGGAAAACGAAGCTGGCGAGCTGACCGCCGAGCAGCTCGAGGAATTCGACCAGCTCTCGACGCAGTTCGACAACCTGACCCAGCAGATCGATCGGCTGGAAAAGATCGAGCGGATGAATGCCGCCGCCGCCGCGCCGGTGAAATCACCCATGCAGCAGGCGCCAGCCGTCCAGACCAAGCCGGAGCTCAAGCAGTATCAGGGCGCCAAAGCTGCGCGCATGGCCATGTCCATTGCCGCATCCAAGGGCAACGTGGCGGATGCCGCCAAGTTCGCCCGCGACGAGATCGGTGATAGCGACGTCGCGATGGCAATCGAGACCAGCGCCGGGTCCGGCGGCGCGCTGGTACCGCAGAACCTGCACGACGAGATCATCGAGCTGTTGCGCCCGAAGACCATCGTGCGTTCGCTCGGCGCCCAGACGCTGCCGCTGCCCAACGGCAACCTGTCGATTCCGCGCATGGCCTCCGGCGCCACATCCGGCTATGTCGGCGAGGGCTCGGACGTGCTGGCGACCGAAGCCGCGCTGGACGACGTGCAGCTCTCGGCCAAAACGATGATCACGCTGGTGCCGATCTCCAACCAGCTCATCGGCCGCGCCGGGTTCCAGGTCGAGCAGATGTTCCTCAATGACATGCTGAACTCCATGGCGGTGCGCGAGGACAAGGCGTTCCTGCGTGATGATGGCAGCTCCGACACGCCGAAGGGCTTCGCCCCGACCGCGCGTGACGCCGGCCGCACGGTGGAATGGTCCGGTACCGCCACACTCACCGCCATCGACGAGTACCTGGACAGCATGATCCTCGCGCTGATGAACAGCGATAGCCTGCTGATCCAGCCCGGCTGGGGGCTGTGCCCGCGCACCTACATGAAGCTGTTCGGCCTGCGTGATGGCAACGGCAACAAGGTTTATCCGGAAATGGCGCAGGGTCAGCTGAAGGGCTACCCGATCCGGCATACGACCACCATCCCGTCGAACCTCGACACCTCCGGTGCCGGTACTAGTAACGAAACCGAGATCTACTTCGCCGACTGGAACGACGTCGTCATCGGTGAGTCCGGTGGCATGACGATCGATTTCAGCCGCGAAGCCACCTACAAGGATGCCGCCGGCAACCTGGTCTCGGCATTCGCCCGCAACCAGTCGCTGATCCGAGTGGTTGGCGAGCATGACATCGGCTTCCGTCACAACGAAGGCCTGATCCTCGGCACCCAGGTCAACTGGTAACGCCTCAGGTATTTCCCACGCGGGCCGCTCGATGGCCCGCGTCCGCCTCCGTCTTTCTACTCCTAGGAGCCCGACATGGCCCAGCAACCCAAACCTACCTCGGTCACATTCATCAAGCCGTGGAATCGCTACACCAAGGGCGACCGTGCCGGCTTCGATGCCGACCGCGCCAAATCCTTGGTCGAGCGCAAGATCGCCGTCTTCACCAAGGACGCGCCGAAGCAGGCCGCCACACCCAGCGATGCCGGCACGCCGACCGATACGGCCGAGGGTGCCGGCCCGAACGCCACCAATGGCCAGAACCCGGACGGCCAGGACGTCAAGTCTGCCGAGCAAGGCGGCAAGACCAGCACTCAGAAGACCACCAAGTAACACCATGCCGGCGGCGATCGTCGCCGGCCCCCTTCACGAATTCGAGATCACGCGATGCTGACGTTGGCCGAGGTCAAAACCCAGCGCCGAATCGACGCCGACGATACCGGCGAGGATGCGCTGCTCGAACAGCTCATTGCCGCGGCCTACCGCTACGCCGAGGCGCATACCCAGACCGCCATCCGGCCACGATCCGAGACGGTGGTGCTCGATGGCTTCCCGCCGCTGGACCACGCCATCGAGCTGCCCTGGCATCCCGTGCAGACCATCGACGCGCTCGACTACGTCACGCCAACCGGAGACAGCCAGTCGCTGGACGAGCAGGCACTGCGTCTTGATACCCGCGGCGACCCTCACCGGCTGTACCCCCGATGGGGCGACCGCTGGCCAGCCACGATCGCAGAGCCAGAGAGCGTCACGATTACCGCGACCGTCGGCTACGAGCAGACGCCCGAGGACATCAAGATCGCGCTGCTGCTGCTGATTGGGCACTGGTACGAGAACCGCGAAAGCGTCGTCGTGAATGGCTCGTCGTCCGAAGTTCCCATGGGCGTCGAGATGCTGCTCTTCGAATGTCGCCGACATGCAGTGGGGTGACCTATGAGAGCCGGCCAACTACGACACCGAATCACCCTCGAATGGTATCGAGAAGGGCAGAGATCCGACTCAGGCGCCACGCCCACAGAGTGGATTCCGGAAGCCCAGTCACGCTGGGCCGAGGTGAAGCCACTCAGCACCCGCATGACGTTCGAGGCCGACAAGGCCAACAGCGACACTACGCACACCGTTCGTTTGCGCTGGCGGCAGGACATCGCCAACGCCACCGGCGAGACACTGCGACTGGTGCATGAGGGTCGAATCTATCGCGTTGACGGTCGGCCCATGGACAAGGACGGGCGTCGTCGCGAGCTGGAGATCAGATGCCATGAATGGGTTTGAAATCAAGATTCGAGAGGAAGCCTTTGATGGGGCCAGAGAGGCCTTGGCAGACCTCGAGGCAGAACTCCAGTTTCGCGCAGTCCGGGCAGGGCTCAACCGAGCCACGAAGCCAATCCTTGCCACGATGGGAGAGTTAGTCCCCGTTCAGCAAAGCAAGGATCCGGGCAAGGTCACCGGCCAACTCAAGGCGTCACTGGCTCGACGATCCTTGTCGAAGTCTGCTCGCGCCCGGCTTGGCTTGGCACAGTCAACCGTGGCCCTGCGCGTCGGGCCGATCAGGAAGGTGAATGGACGCAGTCAGGAGGGAGTCGGGCAACTGGTCGAGTTTGGTGTTGACCCCGGCACACGTACCGTCCGCCGCAACCTTTTGGGGCGGGGGGTGAAATGGCATAACGCCACTTACTCCTATTTCCACCCGGGTCAGAAGCCTCAGCCGTTCATGGCCAACTCTCTCGAGCGCAATAGCTCCACCTTCGAGAGCCTGTTTTATCAGGGGTTGAACAATTACTTGAGGCGCAAAGGGGTAGGCCAATGATTGACGCCATTATTACCCAGCTGCAGGGCGCTGGCTTTACTGCCGCGCGCTCGAGCGACGCTGAGCCGGCGCGCACTGACACCGTCCCGGGACTGGTCTCGCTCGTCGACCCCGTCGTCGACAGCAACCTATGGCCGCTCAACCTGCCCGAGCAGGCCCCGGCCACCAACGGCGTCTACCAGCTCGTCGGCTGGAACGAGATCGATGTCGACGGCTACCGGCTGGGCCGCGTCGACACTTACGTCCTGAGCCTGCGGTCGCCGCAGTTCGACCCGCTGCGCACCATGACCGATAGCCTGATCGACCGCGTCGCTGCTTACCGCGGCACCGTCAGTTGGTCGATCACTGACGCCGCCACCGACTACGAGCCGGAGCCGCTCCAATATCGCGCCCACTTCGAGTTGCAGGCCGCCGCACTGGCCATGACGGCCCCGGCCATACCGGCAGCCTTCGTCCATGTTGTGGGCGCCACGTCCACCGACAACGACCTCGACGCCTGGGCGGTACGTCAGACCGTCACCGAACAGATTGCCGTAGTCATCGTCGCTGACCAGGACGACATCGACGCCCAGCGCCGCGCTGTTGGCGATGTCCTGCTGGGCATGGACACCGGCGACGACGGCGTGTCGCCCCTGGTGTATCTGGCCGGCCAGCCCACGGCGATTTCCGGCCGGCATGTCTATTGGCGCGAGCTCTACGGATACCAGCGCCTGATTCAGTCCACATAGGAGACCCCCATGCCCAACCAAGGCGGCCGTTACGAGATCCGCGACGGCAAACGCAAGCGCGTGGCGTACACCAGGCCCGCGACCGATCCCAAGCCCAAGGCCAAGTCACCCGCCAAGGCCAACGAGCCAGCCGCCCAGGCGGCGCCGGCGAAATCCAGCAACGTGAAGGAGAGCGGCGATGCCGATTAAATGGCGAAAGCGCCTGGCCGTGATCAAGATGGAAACCACCTACGGCGAGGGTAGCGCAGACATGACCGGGGCCACGCTGCTCGAAGTGGTCATGATGGAAGGCGGCAACCCGTACGCCGGTAACACCGTCGATCGCGAGCGGATGCGCGATGGCCTCGGCGCGTTCGAGCAGGTCAATACCGGCCCGTACGTCGAGCGCACGGTCCGCGTGCCGCTGGCTGGTTCCGGCACCGTTGGCGAGCCCCCGGGCTATGGCCCGCTGCTGCGTGTGTGCGGCTTCTCCGAAGAGATCGTGGCGGATGTCGGTAGCGAGAGCGTGACCTATGCCCCGGTCAGCGAGTCGTTCGAATCGCTCGAAATGTGGTGGATCGAAGAAACCCAGCAGCAGCACATCACCGGGGTTCGCGCCACCGCATCGATCACCAGCGACAGCCAGGGTCTGCCTTACCTGCAGTTCCAGCTGCGCGGTCTCTACCAGCGGCCCGAGGCGGCCGGCGACGCCAGCGGGGCTACCCGTGGCCTGCAGGCGAAAGAAGTGCCGGTCAACAAGCAGAACAGCGCGTTCACGATCGACGGCAACCCGGCGCGGATGCTGTCGTTCTCGATGGACTTTGGCGTCGAATACCCGTACCGCAACCTGATCAACTACGAGGGCGTCGAGATCACCGATCGCCAGGTCTCCGGCTCGACCAACATCGAAGCCCCGGATCTCGCGACCGTGAACTACTTCGAGAAGGTCGAAAGCCATGCGGGCCAGACCCTGGTGCCGGTGGTGCTCACCCACGGCAAGACGGCGGGAAACATCGTCGCCATCAGCGGGCAGAACGTGCAGCTCAGCACGATCTCGCCCACCGACAACCAGGGCATCATGCACTACGACCTGGGGCTTCGGTTCCTGCCGAGTGCCGCCGAGGACGACGACGTCTCCATCAAGTTCACCTGATCCGGCACCGCCGCGACCAGCGATTCACCGCGCCGCCTTCGGGCGGCGCTGTTTTTTCCGACTAACGCAAGGACACTCCATGTTCCAGATTCAATCCATCACCGACATCGTCGTCCCCGTCACTATCGAGGTTCCCGGCGCCAAGGAGCCCAGCACCATCCGCGCCCGCTGGCGCCTGAACTCGGTCAGCAAGACACAGGAGATCGTGCAGGCTCAGCGGGACAAGGAAAATCCCCTCACCGATGACCAACTCGTCGAGCAGGATCTGCTCGGCCTCGAGGACGTGACCGACGCCGACGGCAACCCGGTGTCGTTCAGCACGGAGCTGGTCGCGCAGCTGATGGACATTCCCTACGTCCGCCGCCCGCTGGTGCTCAGCTGGTTCCAGGCACAAGCAGGCCGGGGCGAGGCCGCCGCAAAAAACTGAGAGAGGCCGGCCGTTACTGGGCAGGCGGCGGCATCCAGGATGATCGCGCACAGGATGCCGCTGCGTGGGGGCTCGACGACTACGCGCCCACGGACGCAGAGCCAGAGCATTACGGCGTCTGGCCCGAGCACTGGCCGGCCCTGGAGCTGTTCCTCGCCGTGCAGACCCAGTGGCGTGTCGCCGTCGGCATGGGCGGCGTCATCTATCAGGGGCTCGACTATGCCGCCGTCTATGGCCACCCCCGTCTCGCCCGGCTCGATTACGACGAGCAGGACGAGCGCCTAGCCCAACTGCAAAAGATCGAGGCCGGCGCGCTGGGGGCGATGAATGCGCGGTGACCGCGCGGTGGAAGTCGGCATGGTCAATCGATAAAGTTGACTGGCCAACTCTAACTACACGCAAGGGAACAACATGTTGAAAATGATAATGGCAGGCATGGCGTTGGCAGCGCTCACTGGCTGCGCCACTTCATCCGATGTCATGCAGGCACCTCTCACCGCTGGCGTATCGAAGGATTACCACGCCCCCTATGAACAGACGAAGCGACTGGCCTTGGAGAGCGTGCAGGGACTGAATGTCGACGTGACGTCGACTCAGGATTCAGGTGACGTCTATACGATTCTTTTTTCGAAGCCAATTGCAGGTTTCAGCTGGGGAGAGGTTGGGCGCGTTAACGTCATGGACCTTGATCCGAACAGTCGTGTATCAGTGATCTCCGAAAAGCGGGCGAAGTATCAACTAGGCGGAACGGATGAGGATGAATTCGCACAGGCTGTCTTTGATGGTATCGATCATGCGCTGGATGCTCGTTAGCCTCGCAGCAGTAGCTGTCGCTGGTTGTGGCGGACTTGAACGGCAAAGCTACCCCGTTTCGGATCCATCGAATCGCCTGGTGGGAGTCGTGTCCCACGTACAGCCATATACAGGTAATGGCAGTGAGAGTAACTGGTCCCGGGCTGGCTGGGGGTTTCTTGCCGGCGGTATTGTGGCCAGCGCTTTTGCCGGTCTATCCGAATCCGACATCGGAGACGTTTCGGCATACAGCTACATAGTTCGCCCGGCTGGGGGTGATCCTCAGCTGGTCAATGCCTACAACGCGGTTCCCGTTGGGGCATGTGTCGCCGTCTACGACTCGGTCTCTGACGGTATGCGTTCGATCGAGCAGCTACCACCCGATACCTGTCAATAATCCGTTAATTGATCAAAGCCCGCTTCGGCGGGTTTTTTTGTGCCTGTCATTCGAGGTCGTCATGGCAAAACAGTACCGCACAGCGCTGATCATCGAGGGTGACGCCAAGGGTGGTATCCGGGCGATTCAGGCGACCGACGAGCAGCTGACCAAGCTGAACCGCCGTTTCGACGATAGCGGCAAGCGCTCGCGTCAGTTTGCCAAGGATGTCGACTCGACCAGCCGTGAGCTGGAGTTCTTGAAGAACACGGCCAGCGGCGTGGGTGCAGCGCTGGCCGGTGCCTTCGCTGTAAGCAACCTTGCCGGCCAGGCGCAGATGATCCGGCAGGTCGACTCGCTGGCGCGCTCTCTCAGCGTCAACACGCAGACGCTGCAGCAGTGGCAGTATGCCGGCCAGCAGGTCGGGCTCGAAGCCGACAAGATGGGCGACATTTTCAAGGATGTCAGCGACAAGGTCGGCGATTTCGCCGCGACGGGCGGCGGTGAAGCGGCTGATCTATTCAAGAATCTGAACCTGAACATCCGGGAGCTGCAAAGCCTTTCTCCGGATCAGCAGATTCTCAAGATCGCCGAGGCGGTGAATCAGCTCGAGGATCCGAGCCAGCGTACGTTCTACTTCGAATCTCTCGCCGATGACATGGTGCGTCTGCAACCGCTGCTGGTCGACAACGCGCGCGGATTGCGCCAGGCCGCAGCCGAGGCCGACGCCATTGGCGTGGCGATGTCGGAAATCGATACCCAGCGGGCCGTCGAGGCAGCGCAGGCGATGGATCAATTGCAGGGCGTCGCCACCGGGCTGAGCAACACCCTGATCGCAGATCTCGGTCCTGGCCTCGCCGATGTGACCGGCGACCTGACGACCCTGATCCAGCAGGCGGGCGGGGCCGAGGAAATTCTGGAAGACGTTGCCACGGTTGCGGGTACGCTGGCGACGGTCTACCTGGCCCGTCGTCTCGGCCCCGGCTTGCTGACCGTTGGAAAGAACGGTCTGTCTGCCGGTAGCCAGATCGCCGAGGGGATGACGATTGCGTTGGGCGGTGCCGGTCGGTTGAATCAAGCGCTCGTCGTCACCCAGGCGCGGATCGCCGCGACATCCGCAGCAGCACGTGCAATGAACGGCGCGCTGGCGCTGGTAGGCGGCCCCGCTGGCGTGGCGATACTCGCCGCTGGCGCGCTGTTCACCTATCACGAAGAACTCGACGCGATGCTGGCGCCGGCGCAGCGTGCGACCCTGCGCGTCAACGACCTGACCAACGCGATCAATCTCAACAGCGAAGCGGCGGTCGAAGGTCAGCTCGTCAATCTGACGGCCCAGATGGTGCAGCTCGAGCAGCAGGCCGACGCTGCGCGCCAGCAGCTTGAAGAGATCAACGCCACATCCAACGATCCTGGCCCGTTCCGTAACTCAATGGTCATGGGCGAGGATGCGGACGCACGCCGCGAGGCGTACGAGGCGCTACGCGAAGCGGAAGAGCAGCTTGCCGCCAACGGTGAGGCATCCGACCAGCTGCGCGAGCGGCTGCAACTGCTGCGTGAGCAGGGCGTCGAAACCGTCAGCACGGTCAGCGACCTGGGCGGTGCTGCGAGCGAAACCGCCGAAGCGAACGAGGATCTCGATAACAGCTATCAGTCCCTGCTCGACACGCTCTACCCGCTGCAGAAAAGCCAGCGCGATTACGCCGAAGACAAAGCCACGCTCATCCGCTACGCGCTGGAAGAGAACAAGACGAACGCCTGGCTCGACGAGTCGATCCGGCGGCTGGATGACAGTTACCGCAACGCCGGCGATGCCGCCGAGGTCTATGGATTCACCGGCGAGCAGGCCGCGGCGCAGGTCGGTGATGCATTCGACGCCAGTAGCGCCCTGGCCGTCCGCAGTCTGGAGCGTATCGATGATGCCGGCGTGGAAATGTGGCGCGGCTTTCTCGATGGCACCGGCAACGCGATGGATCAGTTCGAGGATATCGTCCTCGATACCATTGCCGAGGTCGCGCACCAGCTGATCACCAAGCCGCTGACGATGAACATCTCCGCGATGATCACCGGGCAGGGGAGTGGTCAGGGCGCGTCTGGTGGGGTCGGCTCGATGGGTGGTCTGGGCGATCTATCCAGCATCGGCCAGAACGTCTATAACGGCATCGTCGACGGCTTTGGCTCGATCAACTGGATGGGTGCGCCGACGTCGTACAGCGGCGGCTTCGCGGGTAGCGCCACATCCGGAATGAATGTCGCGAGCAACGGCACCAGCTATTTCGGCGGGTCCACGTCCAACTTCACCGGCGTCAACGGCCTCGCCTCGATGGGCTCCTCTTACGTCGGTAGCCGAGTCGGTACCGAGCTGGGATCTAGCCTGTTCGGCAAAGAAGCGAACTCCAGCTGGGGTTCAACGATCGGCGGCGCAATCGGCACCTACTTCGGCGGCCCGATCGGCGCGTTCGCGGGTTCGGCACTCGGCGGCATGCTCGACTCTGCCTTCGGTAGCTCACGCGACTACAAAGCCGGTTTCGTCAACTACGCCGAGACGCCGGATCGGGATTTCGGCGCAGGCGGGACGCCGTACTACTCCAGCGGCTACTACGCTGACGGCGACCTCGGCCGGGGTCGCGAGAGTGCTTTCGGGTCGTTCGGGTTCACCAAAAAGGAGAAGTTCGAACCCGACGAGATGATCGACTTTCTCGATGCTGTCGCAACGCTCGACAACATCGTGGCCAGCGGCGCGTCTGCCGACCAGATCGACAACGTGACGGAAGATCTGGACGGCTTCTACTCGTCCGTCAAAAACGACCCGCTCGGCGACATCCTCGAAGATCGTTTTGATGTCATCGAGCAGTCGCTACTCGATAGCTCGAGCGATGTGGGCGACGCGCTGATCAACCGCGTCGGGGATATCACTGCCGAAAATGCCGAGACGCTTGCGCCGCAGTTGGCGCAAGCGCTGCAACTCGGCAACGTGATCGACGAACTATCAGGCAACATTCGCGACTACGCGATCGGCGTCGCAAACGATACAAGCGTCGAGATCGAGCAAGCGCTGTCGGATATCCAGACGTCGATCGCGGCCAACTCGCTGCTAGCTGATGCAGCCGAGTCGCTGAACCTGCAGTTCGATGCTCTGGCCGATGGCGCCATCGAAGCCGGCAATCGGATTGCTGAGCTTGCCGGCGGGGTCGACCCGCTCGCCGCGCTGTCTCAGCAGTTCTACGACACATGGATGACCGACGAGCAGAAGCTCGCTGACATGCGTGAAAGCCTGACCGAAAGCCTGGCGTCTGTCGGCATCGACACGTTGCCGCAAACCGCGGCTGGTGTTCGCGAGCTAGCCGACGGCATCGACCTGATGACGGCGGCGGGGCAAGAACAGCTTGTCGCGCTGTATCAGCTGACGCCGGCGCTATCGCAGTATACGTCAGCGCTGGGCGAGACCCGCGACGCGATCGTCCAGCAGTATCAAGACATTACCGGCAACACGCCGACCGACAATGTCGTGTCTGCCTGGGCTGCCAAAGTCGGCGTCGCCGGTGCAACGCTGGAAGACGTGCTCGCCGATATCGCGAACGAGCTCAATCTCGCGTCTGCATCACTCAGTCAAAACCTGATCGATGTCGGCGCCGTTGACGATATCGACGGTATCGTCAGTCGCTACAGCGCAGCGATGCAAGCAGCTGACGATCTCGCGAGCACCCGTCAGCAGCAGCTTGAAGATGAGCGGCGCGCGCTCGAGTCGCTGGCGCAGATATCCGACCGGATGGCGCTGGGGGATCAGTCGATTCTCGACCCGCTAGAGCGTTATCAGGAGGCCCAGCGGCAGTTCGCACAGGCGCAAATCACTGCCGAGACCGACCCGACATCGATTGATGCGTTCGATAGTGCGAAGCAGGCGTATCTGGACGCGACGGCGGCCGCGTTCGGGCAGTCGTCGTCGCAGTACGCTATGGCCTATGGCGAGGTGCAGGACGCGATCTCATCGCTCGAAGACCAGTACGGCGAGTCGATCGATTCGCTGGGTTCGATCGAGTCGATCCAGCAGCAGGCGCTACGCGCTCAGCAGCGCGCCGAGGATACGCTGCTCTCGCAGTTGCAGACGCAAATCGACACGCTGATCGGCATCGACAACCTGGCCGATTTGATTGATTTCCTGCCGGAAGGGCTGGCGAGTCAGCTCGCATCGATACTGCCGGAAGGGGCGGATCTCGTTGGCCAGACGCCAGACAGCGGGGGCGGCTCGAGCAGCGGCGAACAACTGACATTCGCCCAGCAGTCCGAGCAGTACTTGCAGGAAAACCCGGACGTTCAAGCGGCTATCGACCGCGGCGAGATCGTCAACGCGTATGGCCACTATCTCAAGTACGGCCGGTTCGAAGGTCGAGAGTGGCCGTCGGATGGCTCTCACGCGCGCGGGCTCGATAGCGTGCCGTGGGACGGCTACCGCGCCGAGCTGCACTCGGGCGAGATGGTGCTGACTCGGGACGTCGCGGACACCGTGCGCGCCGGAATGCAGGCGCTGGAAACCTCGCAATCGCTGCCCCCGGCGATTATCCCGCCCGCCTTCGGCAGCGGTTTACAGCCCGGCGGAGGGCAGGAAATCGACGAGCTGATCCGCGCTGTCTATCGGCTCTCGGACGATAACGCCCGGCTGCGCACCCAGGTCGACGCGCTCATCGCCGCTACCGGCGCGGTCGCGGACAACACCGGCGCCGTCATTGCGCCGTCGGAGCGTACCGCCCGGGCCAGCGAAGCGGCGGCGCGTAACTCCCGCCCACGGAAATCACGGAGCACTGCATGAGTCTGACCGATGCACAGTGGCAGCGCTGGCTGTCATCGCCCAATGCCGTGCGCGTGACGGTGGCTGAACTGGAGCACGCCGACGGCGTCGAGCAGGTCTCCGACCGGGGCTATCTCGCCCCGGCCAGCGAGAGGCTGGCACGGCCGCGTTACGCCGGGTTACTCATCGAGGCGGTGGGTATCGAGACCAGAATCGATGGCGCTATCACGTTCGGTGACATCCGTCTCATAGACGACGGGGAGATCACACACTGGCGTGATTACCGCTGGGACGGCCACCCGGTGCGTCTATACCTCGGCGCACCGGACTGGCCGCGGGGTGATTTTCGGCAGATCGCCAGCGCGATCAACGACGGTATCCAGAGCGCCGAGCGTGGCGAGATCGTGCTGGGTGTGGTCGATGCGTCCAGCGTGCTCGAACAGCCGATCGACACCGGCCAACTCCCGTACGATGGCGGCCCCGTGCCGCTGCTGCTGGGGCAGTGCTACAACGTGCCAGCATTTCGGGACGAGTCGACGACGCTGCACTACCGGATCAGCTACCTGCCCCTTCTGGGGGTTACTCCACGTCAGTTGGGCTATGAGGAGCCGTATACGCCAGACCTGGATAACGGCGGATTTACGCTGAGCAATAACCCTGGGACATCGAGTGATATAACCGCTGGTGGCCATGAGCAGCACGACACCCCGGCGGCGATGATCCAGTGGATTGCCGATCACTACGGGCTGACTGTCGGCACCGTGGATCTACCCGACGTCACGGTGGGCTACTACAGCAACGGCGAGACCAGTGGCCGCGACATCCTCGATCGGTTATGCGAGGGACTCGGCGCGCACTGGTATCTCGATGCCCTGGGTCGGCTCACCGCGCGAGTGCTGCGAGAGCCAAGCGCGACACCGGACGTCACACTGACCCGTGATGACATCGTCGACGGTACGTTAGCGCTAGACCGTACTGAGGCCCCTTGGCCCAAACTGACGTTTCGCTGGCAGCGCAACGACGCAACCCTGCGCACAGTCGCCGGCGACATCATGGTCAACGCACCGGAGACAGAAGCCCGGCTACAGCGCGACTGGAATGAGAGCGTCGCCGAGCAGGCATTGACTGGCTATCCCCGCGCCGAGCCGGTGACGCGAGAGAGTCTGCTGCAGATCGCCGCCGAGGCAGCAGCGGAGCGTGACCGGCTGCTCGCACTCTACGCCGAGCGGCGCGACGTCTACCGCGTCGACAGCTACCGCATCGATCTACAGCTGCATCAAACCATCACTATCAACGAGCCACCGCTATTGGGCCGGGTGGGGCGGATCATCGCCGTCAACCGCTCGACCGCTGAGGGCCTGGCCCAGTTGGAGATCTGGCTGTGAGATTGATCATGGATAACGTGCACGACCGGGCCGCGCTCACCGTGACGAGCGCCGCGCCGGAGTGCGCGATCGACAACACGCAGCGCAACGAGCGGGAATATCTCTGGCGTAGCGCGGATCTCGCGCCACAGACGGTTGGTGCCACCCTGCCAGAGTTGCAGTTTCTGGATGCCGTGGTGCTGATCGGACACAACCTCAGCGGCGCCGCGACCGTGACGCTCCGGGTGCTGGTCGACGGGGATGTCGTTGCGACGGTCGACGATATCAGCACCGCCGAGTACGTCCCGGCCGGTGTGTGGCGGGCGGGCATCGATCCGTTCGGGGCGTCGTATAACGACCAGCTATCGCAGCCGCTGACGATCATCGACGTTCCGACGATCCCCTGCACCGGCTACGAGCTGACGATCGACGACCCGGACAACGCCGACGGCGCGATAGAGGTTCAGCGGATTGTCGCGGGGCTCGGCTTCGTGAGCGAATACGGCCCGAGCTGGGGCGTGGATCTCAACTGGGTCGACCCCGGCCAGCAACAGCGCAGCGCCGGACGCACGCTGCGCACCATCGGCGGTGGCCAACCCTGGCGTGAGCTGACGGTATCGCTCGACAACCTCACCCCCGAGGATCGCTCCCGACTCCTGATCGAACTCGCCCAGCGCGGCATCGTCGGCGACGTGTTCGTCGACTGCTACCCCAACCGGGCCGGTCCCGATCGACTCACCGGCGCGTTTCTCGCTCGTCTCAAGGGCGGCTGGGGCGACACGCACAACCGGCTCAGCAACTATCAATCAAAACCGACGTTCGTAGAGGTCTGACCCATGGCTGTAACCCAGGTAGACGAGATCGTTTTCGATCCAATTCAGTACGGCGACCGAAAGCCGTTCGTCGACAAATTCAACGAGAATCAGGCGTCTCTCCAGCGCGCGGTGCCGCAGCTCAACGCGCTGGCGCAGGAGCTGGACACTGCCCGGGGCGATGCTATCGGCGCTGCCGAAACCGCGACCCAGAAGGCTGAGCAGACCGGGCAGGACGCGCTGGCCACCGCCGCCGATCGGCAGCAGACCGGGCTCGATCGCCAGCAAACGGGTCAGGACGTGCTGACAACCACCGCCGATCGTGAAGCGACAGGGCAGGATCGCCAGGCCGTGGCCGCCGACCGCGAAGCGACAGGGCTCGATCGCCAGCAAACGGGTCAGGACGCGCTGGCCACCGCCGCCGACCGGCAACAGACCGGCGAGGACCGGCAGCAGACCGGGCTCGATCGTCAGCAAACGGGTCAGGACGTGCTGACAACCACTGCCGATCGCGAAGCGACCGGGCAGGACGCGCTGGCCACCGCTGCCGACCGGCAACAGACCGGCGAGGATCGTCAGCAGACAGGGCTCGACCGTCAGCAAACCGGCGAGGACCGCACTGCCACGGGACAAGATCGCCAGGCCGTGGCTCAGGACAAGCAGACGGTCCTCGGATACAAGCAGGATGCCGCCGGCTCGGCGCAGTCGGCCGGCACCAGCGCCGGCAGTGCCGCCGATGCCCTGGCCGACTTCTTGCGCCGATACCTCGGCCCGCACGAGACCGCCCCCGCGACCGACAACGACGGTGACCCGCTGCTCGTCGGCGCGCTGTATCTCAGCACCGCGGCCGGTGATGAAGGAATGCGCTACTGGACGGGGACAGAGTGGGTCAACGCCTACGCCACGATCGAAGGGGTGGGCTGGTCGGATATTAGCGGCAAACCTGAGACTGCAACGCGCTGGCCGACATTTACCGAGGTAACGGACAAGCCGGCGACGTATCCGCCGTCGTCTCACCAGCACGACTGGGGGGATGTCACCAGCAAGCCAGCGATGGCCACCCGCTGGCCGGCGTTTACCGAGGTCACGGACAAGCCGGCGACGTATCCGCCGTCGTCTCACCAGCATCAGATCGGCGATGTGCAAGGGTTGCAAACCGCCCTCGACGAAGCCGGCGGCGTCGAGATCGGCCAGGCACTGCTGACGGCCAAGGAGCTGCCGCTGGGCGACACCCTGCGCATGGACGGGCTGATCTATCAGATTGCAGATTACCCTGATTTGGCGGCGCTTTTCCCGGCGCTGAAAGAAGGTTACAGCAATGTTGTATCAGGCACACCAGTGCTACCAGATGGAGGTAGAAATGTTGCCTTCAGCCCGGATGGCGGACACCTCGCTGTTGTACACGGCAGCTCACCATATCTGACAGTGATTAATACATCGGATTGGACAGTCGTAAGTGGCACCCCAACACTGCCAGATATAGGAAACGGCGTTGCTTTCAGCCCAGACGGGGGCTACCTCGCTGTTGTACACGGCAGCTCACCATATCTGACAGTGATTAATACATCGGATTGGACAGTCGTAAGTGGCACCCCAACACTGCCGAATACCGGCTACTCTGTCGCATTCAGCCCAGACGGTGCTTATCTAGCGGCGGGGCACTATGAGTCACCATGTCTGACAGTAATAAACACGTCGGATTGGTCTGTTGTTTCCGGAACTCCAACACTGCCGAATAACGGCCATGCTCTTGCATTCAGTCCGGACGGCGCTTATCTAGCAGCGGGGCATGCTAATTCCCCTGGACTAACAGTAATTGATACAAGCAACTGGTCTGTTGTTTCCGGAACTCCAGCCCTCCCAAGGTATGGTTATGCCGTTGCATTCAGTCCTGATGGATCATATTTAGCTGCTGGCTCTGATAACTCTCCGTATCTGACAATAATTGATACAAGCAACTGGTCTGTAGTTTCTGGTACACCGACACTACCTGGATCAGGTTACTCGGGGATAGTCAGAGGGCTTGCGTATACCAATGACGGCACTTACCTTGCTACATGCACTGGTTATTCGCCATATCTTAACGTGTACAATACGCTAGATTGGTCCATGGTTTCTGGAACCCCTTCGCTACGTAACGTTGGTTACGGCCACGGTGCGACGTTTAGTCCTGATGATTCCTACCTCGCTGTTGCACACGAAAGTTCTCCATATCTGACTGTGCTGTTAGGTTCAGTAAGTCAGACAGAGTTCAAAATCCCCAACCAACCCTCTGACAACAACCTGCTCGAATGGAGGATAAAGGCCCAATGACCACGATCTACGAACTCGGCGATAACAGCATCTGGACGGGCAGGTCTCGAACACTGGAAAAAGGCGAAGGCCGCCCCCGCAACTGGACGACCCGAGAACCGCCCGTCGTGCCTGATGGCCAGATGGCGCAGCTGCGCGGGCATGTGTGGGTATTGATCGAGAGCGTGCCGGAATCCGACCACATCCGTGCAATGGAAAAGGCTCGGGAGCAAGCGTTGGAACGGCTCAATGCTGCTTACAACGCCGCCGTCGCCCCGCTGGTGAAAACCTACCCGATCACCGAGATCCAATCGTGGACCGCGCAAGAGGTCGAGGCCGACGCATACCAGACGTGGGTCGATGCCGGCCGCGTCGGTGATGCACCGGCCACGCCGAAGCTAAACCGCATCCTTGCAGGTCGCAATGGCACTGACGGCACGGAAACGCTAGACGAGCTGGTCGAAAAAGTGCGGGCGAAAGTCGCGCTGTACTCTCAAGCGCTGGATCTGATGGGTCGCCGGCAACGAGGCGAGAATCTGATCGTAGCGGCCGAGACGGTGGAAGCGGTGCAGGCGGTGACGTGGGAGGGTTTGACGCCCGGCGATCTATAGCCGATCGCTTACGCAACGCGGCGGCATACTCGCATTCAGCCGCCCGGGCGGCAGGCGCTATACTGACAGCGCTCGAGTGCTGCTCGGGTCAAAGTCTAAGTAGATTCACCCGGCCCCAGCGGCCGGGTTTTTTCGTTCTGGGGCGGGGTGTTACTCGCCAAGCATCTGCGTCAGTTCGCGCTGTTCTTATTCCACTCGAATTTGCGGTCGTCCCTGAGTTGTTCTTTAGTCAAAGGGCATGCCTCTAGATCCCCTCCGCATGACAGAGCACCAATACTTTTCCTTGGCTTCGGGCTGTGTCGATGTGAGCAGTAGTGATCGTTAATCGGTTTGATATGTCTTCCTCTGTCTTGCGTCATCTCTTTACTACGGAGTAGCTTTTTCTCTACTCGATGCCAAGGGCACTTCATGTTGCAGTCTCCTGTTTTTAGTTTACTGATTGTTTTTCGTCGAAGAGTTGAGAAAATGCAAAGCGGAGAGGTTGTCAGTCTTTGTTTAGTTGAGATAGTTTTTCCATAAGACCCTTTTTTGATGTCGTGCAAGTCGAATAAATTTGCTCATGCACCGCTTCGACATTGTCACTAAATACATGCAAGGTTAGCGCCAAATTCTGACTTTCACTACTGGCTAGATCGTATGCCTCAAAGGCTAAATCAGCTGCATGCCTTTTCCCAATAAACCTGAGTGAGTGAGAGAGCGCCCTCAGCTCATGACATAAATCTATTATTTTGTATACGTTGTTTTCAATTGGTGGGTAGGTCAAGTTGACTTGATGAACCGCGGCAAGATTCAATATTTTTCCAAACTCTGCTTCTAGTTTGCTAATCAGCGTGCATAGGTAGACTGTTTGCTCATGCTTATATTTCCATTGTAGTTGCTTGTTCCATATTAAAATGCCTGCGCTGATGGTTAGCAGTGAGCCAAGTATAGTATTTGGTAAGCCAGTCAGGGCAGTCGCCATCCATTCCATATTGAGACTCCGCTTTGAGCATGGGCTATTGCAATGTTTGTCATTTCCATCGATTCATCTATAGTAATTTATCGAATCTCTAGAGGCACATTATGTGTGGACGATTCGCTTTCTACAGCATGGATTTCTCGGTGTTGGCCGAGGCCGTGGCCCAGCCTGACCTCTTCGGCAACGTCGAGCGCCGCTACAACGTGCCGCCGGGCACGTTGATCAGCGTTGCGCGTCGTGCCGACGAAGATGCGCCGGTAACGATCGAGCAGCTCTGGTGGGGATATCGGCCGGCCTGGGCCGATGCTAAAGCCCCGCAGCCGATCAATGCGAAAGCCGAGACCGTCGCCACGTCACGCTACTTCGCGTCGGCGTTCAAGCATCACCGATGTCTCATTCCCGCCGATGGCTGGTACGAGTGGGTCAAAACCGAGACACCAAAGCAGCCGCACTACCTGACACGTTCCGATAAGCAGACGCTATACCTGGCAGGCATCTGGACCGACCGGGGGGATGACCTGGCTCCCGGGGTGGCGATCATTACTGAACCGGCGCGGGGGAGTGCGAAAGATGTTCACGATCGAATGCCGCTGGCGCTTGATGATGACTCGCTCGAACCGTGGCTGGATCCGCACCTCACCGAGCGCGACGCCATCCGTGGCGTCACTCGGCATATCGACGCCGGCCTGATCCGACATTGGCCGGTCAGTACCGCAGTCAACAAGCCTGGTGATGATCGTAACGCGCAGCTCATCAATCCGCTGTAGCCGATCGCTGACGTGAAGTGTCAGCAAATTCTTACTCAACGGCATCGATTCGCGGCCGATAATTTCTATGTCACGCGCGAAAAGTCCGTGCGTGATTTCCTTTGATCGGGAATACACCCGGCCCTCGCGGCCGGGTTTTTCATCTCAGGCGTGCGATCGGCAGCTCATCCCACCGGGTGGTGTATCGCTGCGTCAATAGATTCGCTTTCAGCTTCCACGCTGCTTTGCCTTTTGTTCCGCCCAGCCGCACCGTGCCGCGTCCCATCCGCCGATTCAGCTCATCCATGACAGCCGAGGCCTTCGCCGATCGCTCACGTTCGGCGGCGCTCTTCGGGGAATCGAAGATATCGTGCTGCTGGGTAGCCTGGTCTACGAGATCCAGCATCATCACGCCGGCTTTCATGTACCGATACCCATCGCGCCAGATGCGCTTGAGGGCTACTTGAGCGGCGCCGACGATTACACGCGTGTCGTTCGATGGATGCGGTAGCTGCACGACCAGGGCAGGGTGATACTGGGCGAGATCTTCGCGATGCTTGTTCGTCTTCAGGTGAACCTGGATCGCCCGGGCCACGCTGCCCTGCTTCCGCAGCTTCTCGGAACCGCGGGCGGCGTGCGCGCGGATCGCCTGCCGGACTTCGTACGGGTCAGATGTCAGCCGGCCAAACGACCGGCTTGTCATGATGTTCTTCTTGGGCTCGCCGTAGTCATCGGTGTCAATGCAGTCGATGCCGCGCAGCTCGTAGACCAGCCGCTCTTGAACGACGCTGAACCGCGCGCGGATTCGCTTGGGATCAGCAGTGCGCAGTTGCCAGGCATTGACGATGCCGAGCTGCGCCAGCCGCTGGCCCAGCCGCCCGGACACACCCCAGAGATCCGTGACGGGCAGATCCTCGAGCACCGCGCGTGTCTCTTCGCTATCCGGCTGCATCAGACACACGCCGTCTCTCCCGGCGCCTTTCTTCGCTCGCTTGTTCGCGAGCTTGGCCAGTGTTCGGGATGTCGATAAGCCAACGCTCACCGGAATGCCGGTGTTCCGCCGCACGACACGACGCATCTCTATGCAGTGGTCGATCAGCCCGTCGAGCGCGAACCCATCGAAGCCGAGGAACGATTCGTCGATCGAGTAGATCTCAACGTCCGGCGTGAACTCTCGCAGCGTGGCAGTGACGCGCCGGCTCATGTCGCCGTAAAGCGTGTAGTTGCTCGAGACCAGAATCAGCTGCCGGCGAATGTCGGGCGGAATCTGGAACATCGGTGCTCCCATCTCGACAAGCTCTTTGGCTTCGTTCGATCTGGCGATCACGCAGCCGTCGTTGTTCGACAGCACCGCGACTGGCCGGCCTTCCCAGTCCGGGCGGAAGACGCGCTCGCAGCTGGCGTAGAAGTTGTTGCAGTCGACGAGCCCGATCATCCCCGGCCGCCTCGGTGCGAATGGATGTTGTGCGTGACCACACCCCAGACATGACACTCAGCATTCGCCAGCGGAATCGGCCGGTAGGCTTCGTTGCCGGCCAGCAGATAGGGGCGCTGGCCGATTTTCCCCAGGCGCTTGCAAGTGATCTCGCCATCTACCGCGATAACCACGGTGTCGCCATCGACTGGCTCTAGCGACCGATCCACGACCAGGATGTCGCCACTGAATATCCCGTAGCGCTCCATCGAATCGCCCGCGGCGCGAACATAGAACGTCGCACTGGGGTGCTGCACGATGTGCGCTATCAGATCGAGCTCGGCCTCGATGTAGTCATCGGCGGGCGAGGGAAAACCGGCTCGGGCCTCGCCGGCGGCGAGTGGGATCATGACAGGCTGGGCCCGCTCATCGACGCCGCCCAAGAACTCGACGGGAATCGTCATGATGCTGCCTCCGCTCCCGTCGCGTTCCAGTCGATGATCGCCTCGGCGACGCCGGTTCGTGAGACCGATACGGTGTCCAGCTCCTCGAACTCGGTGAGCAGCCGATCCCAGGCGGCGGGATCGTCGTCATCGAAGCGATAGATCGTGACGGTGTACTGCTCGCGATCACGCGCACGTGCTACCTGTTGTTGGATGCGGCGACTGAGCCTCTGGTATGACGAGGCGGCTTTGAATTGTGCGGACATGACAGCGGCTCCCTAATAATACTGTACGCGCATACAGTATCTAGCAAGTCGTGCGATGGGCAAGATGGAGGATCCGCAGGCAACAGCCGGAATCGGAACAATCCGAGACGGGGCAAGGAGTTAGATGGCATGAAAAATTCGCATGGATGCGAGACTTCTGGATGAATGGCCGGTAGATTGCGCCCGCGAAGCCATTCTGAAACCGGAAGACTGCATGCCCTGCAAGACGAAGATTGCCTGCCTTATTGCCTGTCTCGCTTTTCCAGCACCTGCTTTTGCTGACATCACGATCGGCAGCTGGAACCTCAAACACCTCGGCTGGAACAATGGCAAGCGGATCGACGCCGTCGCCGATATCGCGAAGGGCGCGGATCTCTGGGCGCTGCAGGAAGTCATGGATGAGAGCGCCGTCGCGCAGCTCGAGCAGGAGCTGGAGCGGCAGACGGGCGAAGAGTGGAGTTCGATGGCGTCGCATACAGTGGGGCGCAGCTCATACCGCGAGAGCTACGCTTATCTCTGGCGAGACAGCGCCGTCGAGTACACCCAGGGCGCCGTGGTCTATCTGGATCCCGGTGACCTGTTCGCGCGGGAGCCCTACCTGGCGGAGTTCCGCGACAAGGAGACGGGCGACAAGATCGCCATGGCCGCAGTGCATATCGTCTACGGCGACAACCGCGCCGATCGCACGCCGGAGATCCGCGAGCTGGCAAGCATCTGGGAGTGGATGCGCGAAGTCTATCCGGATAGCGCACGGGTCATCGCTGGCGACTTCAACTTGCCGCCCAGCGATTCCGCTTGGCAGCCGCTACGCGACACCGGAGCTCAGCCGGCCATTACCCGCGGCGCCACCACGTTGAGTGAGACGGACGGCCAGTACGCCAGCCTCTACGACAACTTCTGGTATGACCCTGCCGAACTCAACGTCTCCGGTATCGGCATCGTCCGCTTCCCCGAGATGCTGGGCATCGATCATGGCTCCGCACGCGACATCGTCTCGGACCACGCCCCGATCTACCTGACGACAGACGATGCCCAGCAGCAATTCCGAGGCGTGAACCAGATAGCGGGTGAGGGCGGCCAGTCGGCCGAGGCCAGCTGCATCGACCTAGATACCGCCACGCCGGCTGAGCTCGACCGGTTACCCAACGTCGGCCCGGCTCGAGCGCAAGACATCATCGACGGCCGCCCCTGGGCGAGTGTTGAAGAGCTGACCAGGATCAGCGGTATCGGCGCGTCACGGGCGCACGAGATCGCGGCTAGTGGGTTGGTGTGTGGGATGTGATTCGAACCTGGGACCTCCCCCTTAGAAGGGGGCAGGTCTATGGGGCAAAAATGGGGCAAACCGAGCGCCAAACTATGCCGATTTGGCGCTGTCGGTAGTGATAAGCGGGGAGGGCTGAGGCCAGATATGGCGCGGCTCAAGCAGTTTCGGCGCTGGATAAATCTACAGCGCACAGCATCATCGGCGTATGCTGAGTGCTCTTGCTGGAGGCCACGTCCTGCATGGTGTCTCGGAAGCTCCGTCGATTCTTGGGGCACAGAGGGGCATCGAAATGCCGGGTCGTACGGTGAAGGGCAAGGTTACCACGCCGTGGCCGGGTCCAGCACGGCGCGGGGTCGACGGCCGGCCTGCCTTAGAGGGGATCATGCCTCAGGTCTAGTGATTTCAGCCTGAGTACCTGTCGATAACTCGTTACAGTGTCAGAAACCGGCACTCGAGGACTCCCATATGGCCCGGTTGGTGCTCAACCACCTCAGCGATTCCACCTATCGACTACTGGCGACCGAGGCCAGCAAACGTAACGTCAATGTCAGTGAGCTGGCCGTGGTTCTGCTGGAGATCGCCGTCGCCGAGCTGGCGGCTCGTCAACCGGCAGTGATGACACCGCCCGTCCGGGAGCCCCGCGAGCCGGAGTGATGCCCGCTGCTATGATGGGACTGGATCGGCGGGACTCGATCAGCCACTTGTTTCGAGCCGGCTCGTTGCCGGGCGGCCGGACGAACACCTTGCCGGAAGCATGAACCGTTCAGCTCGGTGCTGGAACGAGCGATCAATACATGCCGCCGTTCACCGCGATCACCTGACGCGTGATGTAGGCGGCATCCGCCGAGCAGAGAAAGCTCACGGTGCCGGCGACTTCCTCGGCGGTCCCGGTGCGCTGCATGGGAATCAGCTTGCGGATCTCGTCGCGGGGCAGCTCATCGGTCATGCGCGTCTCGATCCACCCTGGCGCGACGCAGTTGACCGTGATGCGGCGCTTGGCCAGCTCGACGGCCAGCGCCTTGCTGGCGCCAACGATCCCAGCCTTGGCCGCGCTGTAGTTGACCTGGCCGCGATTGCCTATCAATCCGGACATCGACGAGAGCGCGACGATACGTCCGGGCCGGCGCCGCTGGATCATCGGCATGACCAGCGGATGCAGGACGTTGTAGAAACCGTCCAGATTGGTTCGCAGCACGCTGTCCCAGTCCTCGCCCGTCAGCGCGGGAAAGGGCTTGTCCGCGGTGATGCCGGCGTTGCAGATCACGCCGTAGTAGCAGCCGTGCTCGGCGATGTCCGCCTCCAGCACCGCCTTGACGGTTTCCCGCTCGGCGACGTCGAAGTGGACGATGCGCGCCTGGCGTCCTTCGGCTTCCACTGCGGCCCTGACCGCGTCGATGTCGTTGCCGGGGCGCCGGCAGTGCAGTACCAGATCGTGACCGTCGCGGGCCAGGCGTCTGGCGATCGCTTCGCCGATGCCGCGATTGGCGCCGGTGACCAGAATCGTCTCGGGATGTCGTTCTTCCATGGGGCCTCGAGCGCAGAGCTGCGAATGGTGAAGTCAGGGCGTCAGGCGCCGTTCAGTGCCGGCATCGCGGCGGGGCGATAGAGCGTCAGGCTGCCGCGAGCCAGCGGCTCGGCATCGTCCGGCACCGCCGTGGCGTGCTTTCCGATGTCGTACTTTTCGATGGCATGCTTTTCTATGGCATGCTTGTCGATGGTATGCAGGGCGCCACTGATCTGGGTGACGCCATTGTCGGCGATGAAGTCGATGGTGACGGTGACACGGATCCGCTGGTCGAAATCGAAGACCGGCACGCGCGCACGATAGCGTTTGGCGCCCAGCAACAGACCCGGGGCCGGTGCCTCGCCCGATGCGGCGGCCCGGAAACCGGCCCAGGCGGCGACGGCCTGAGCCAGCCACTCGACACCGACCCACGCCGGGATGCCGTCGGGCTCGGCGAACAGATCGTCGCGCCGGGTCACGGTTTCGGCAGTCGCCCCCTCTTCGCGGACCTCGTCCAGTTGCGTCAGCAGGCACATCCCTCTGGCGTGGGGGACCAGCGGCGCGACGGGGCAGGGGAGCGAAGGCGTATCGGATGCAGTCAAGGGAATTCCGTCGTCGTTCTTGCGTTACTCTTTCCGGGCAAGCCGGCGCTTCAATCGGCCCGGGACAGCAGCAGACTGGCGTTGTTGCCACCGAAGGCAAAGCTGTTGCTCAGGGCATGACGCAGCGGACGAGCCGGTGTGGCGTTTTGCGTCACCAATGGCAGGGCCGGAATGTCCGGGTCGTAGTCATCGTCGAAGACGTGTATCGGCAGATGGCCGCGATCCAGAGCCAGCCAGCAGAACGCCGCCTCAAGTGCACCGGCCGCGCCCAGGGTATGACCGGTCAGCGCCTTGGTCGAGCTGCAAGCCGGGGGCGTGGCGAACAGCGTCGCGACGGCCGCGGCCTCCATGCTGTCGTTGAGCGGTGTGCCGGTGCCGTGGAGGTTGAGATAGTCGATCTCCGCCGGATCGCGTCCGGCCATCGCCATTGCCTGGCGCATGGCTTCGGCGGCGCCGCTGCCGTCGGGACGCGGAGCCGAGATGTGGTGCGCATCGACACTCTCGCCGACGCCGGCAAGCTGGATGCCGCCGGCCTCCGGGGTAACCACGAACAGCGCCGCCGCCTCGCCGAGATTGATCCCGTCGCGATGGCGGGAAAAAGGCAGGCAGGGCGCGTCGCTGACGGCTTCCAGGCTGGCGAAGCCGTTGACCGTGAGGCGGCAAAGGCTATCCGCGCCGCCGGCGATCACCGCGTCGCACTGGCCGCTCTTGAGCAGACGCCTGGCGCTGGCCAGCGCCCGGGCGCTGGAACTGCAAGCGGTGGAGAGGGAATAGCAGGGCCCGGCGATGCCCAGCCGCTCGGCAATGAAACGTGCCGGCGCGCCCAGTTCCTGGCGGGCGTAGGCGAAGTCCTCTGGCAGCGGCCTTTCACGGCCGCTGGCGGCCAGCGCCAGCTCGGTTTCGCCGATGCCGGAAGTGCTGGTGCCGATCACCACGCCGATCCGATCGCTGGGCACCCGGGTCAGCAGCGGTTCGATTTCCGCCTCTAGCCGTTCCAGCGCCAGCGCCAGCAAGCGATTGTTGCGGCTGCGGTGATTCTTCGGCCAGCCGGTGACGTCCGGCAGTTCGCCGACGACCCGGCCCAGGGGCAGGGGGCGGCCCGGCGTGAAGGCATCGCTGGTCGTCAGGCCGCGCTCGCCAGCGAAGAGCGCGCGAGCGATCGCATCCAGATCGTCACCCAGCGAGCAGACGACGCCGGGGCGGGACAGGCGACAGGGAAAGACAGCACTCATGAGTCAGCGTTCTTCTGCATTAGTTCTTCTCCATTGGCGCTTCTCCATCATCGCGCGCCCGCATCGGGTCGATCGTCAGTCGATAGTCGCCCTGGCGATCGTCCAGGGTCAGCGTCCTGGCGTGTTCGCGGTCCGGCACCGGGGTGATGCGGGCGGCCAGCTCGCCGCGATAGAGAATGTCGCGATGCGCCGAGTCGTCGACGACCTGCCAGGCGCTTCCGTCGAAGGCGTCACGCAAGGTGTCGAGCGGCCACAGGCTCCACTCCAGGCGCGATGCCAGCCACGCTGGCGGGATCGGCAGCGGCGATTCGCCCGGGGCGTCGCCGGCCTCGAATCGCGCGCCGTCGGCATCGCGGACCAGCGTCGTCACGCGCTGGCCGTAGGGCGTGACCAGCACGGCTCGCAGTCGGTCGGGATCGATGCGGATGAAGGCGATCAGCGTACGGGGTTCGCCCTCGTCAGGCTGGAACGTCAATCGACTCTTCAAGGTGTCGGCGGTGGTCGCGGCGGCCAGGGGCGGCGTCGGCGACACCGGCGGCGTCAGGCTGCAGGCGCTCAGGACCATCGCCAGACAGAGTAGCCCTAGCGGTCGCAGGCTGCGCTTCATGGTCTGTTCTCCGTCGCCCGGGCGGGCGGCCGTGGGGTCTCGGTCTGTGTCGTCGAAGACTCCGCCTGCCTTTCGCAGATGGCCGCGAGCGTGTCGATATGACGACGCGATGCGCTGACGAACGGATTGCTTCGGTCCCACGCGTATCCTGCCAGGATGGCACTGATGCGGCTCTTGATGTCGCTCGGCGCGTCGGCATGGAAGATGATCGTCTGCAGGCGGCCGTCGTACCAGGCATCGACGAAGGCGCGAAACGTCTCGATACCCTCGCGCAGCGGCACCTCGAACTCGGCATGCCAGTCGATCGCATCGCCGGCCAGTTGGCGGTCGACCAGCGGCGCTGCCAGGCTGGCCGATCGCAGGGCGATGGTCACGCCGGACGAGAACACCGGGTCCAGGAATTCGCCGGCATTGCCCAGCAGCGCATGGCCGGGGCCGTGCAGACGTGTCACGTCGGCGGAATAGCCGCTGAGCTCGCCCACCGGACGCGTGGGCCGGGCGCCTTCGAGGAGCTGGCGGAAACGGGGTTCGGCGTCGATCAGCGCTTGCCATCGTGCCGCCGGAGTGGCGCCGTAAGCTTCGAGGCGCTCGGTCTCGCCGACCACACCTACCGAGGCACGCTGGTGCCGGAACGGGATCAGCCAGTACCAGATGCCGGCATCGTCGGGATGCACGCCGATCAGGATCTTTTCGCGATCGTGGCTCGAATCCGCAGGGCAGGCCTCGACGTGGGTAAACAGCGCCGTGCGGGGATCCTGACGCGCGTCGCGCTCGAGATGCTCGAGCCGGGCCAGCACACGGCCATAGCCGCTGGCGTCGAGCACGAACCGGGCGGTCAGCGTGCGGGCGTTGCCGGATTCATCGACCACGTCGACCTGCGGGCGGTCGTCGTCGGCCCGGAACGCGGTGACGGTAACGCCGAATTCGACCTCTGCACCCTGGTCGCAGGCGCCATCGATCAACCGATGATCGAAGTCGGCGCGTTCGACCTGGAACGTGGTGCCCCAGCCCGGGGTGAACTTCTCGCGGAAGTCGATTGCCGTCTCCAGGCCGTTGCGGGTGAACGCGGCGCCATTTTTGGGCTGGTAATCGGCGGCCAGGACGCTCTCCAGCAGACCGGCCTCCTCGAGATGACTCATGCACTGCGGCAGCAGGCTTTCGCCGATGGAAAAGCGGGGAAAGTGGCTGCGCTCGACCACCAGCACGCGTCGGCCGAAGGCTGCCAGGCGTGCGGCGGCGGCGGCCCCGGCCGGCCCGGCACCGATGACGATGACATCGTGATCGACTTCAGCCATGTTCGTTCTCCTGTTGATGGATCCGGTCTGTATCGACAGGTCTTACCCAGGGAACCAGAACCCACACGCTGGCCAGCCCGATCAGGCAGGTCAGACCCAGATAGTGCAGCGCCGGCGTGGCACTGAAGGCGAGCATGCCGAACGCCAGCAGACTGGTCAGGGTCGACAGCGTGATCGCGAGCCAGGCGGATGGCTGTCTGGCGTGCTCCACGTTGAAGATACCGGCATCCAGCCCGATCCCCAAGACCAGCAGCAGGCCCAACTGGTTGAAGATATTGAGCGGGACGCCGCCAAGGGCGAAGGCCGCCAGTACGATCAGGGTGGCACCGAAGGGTGGCACGATCACGCGCCACGCGCGGCGCCGATACCGCCACACCAGCGCCAGCGTCATCAACGCCATCGCCAGCACGACCCAGAGCGCGGTATGGCGGCGCAGCTCGCCGAGCAAGGCGCCGATCCGGTCGACCCGATCGACATATTCGACCCTGGCTTGCGGGCCGCCCACGGCCTCGGCCACTGCCTGCAGGGTGCGCCCGGTCTCGGCGTCTCTGGCCCCGGAGACGACCACCATCGCGGCGACGCCGCCCTCCGGTGTCTCGCCCAGCCATAGCCGCTGCTGGTACTGCCCCAGCGGCGTGTCCAGCCAGTCGGACACGGTCAGCGGGGCAGAGGTGTCGAGCCGCGCCCTGGCTTTCTCGGCCACCTCGGCCGGTAATCCGGCGCGCCGGATCAGATCGTCTAATGGCTCGCCATAGAGGGAGCGCACCCTTGCCAGGTTGGCCCGCTGCTGCGCTGCCGTCGGCACCGCGTCGGCCAGCGATTGATAGTCGATTTCGAGCCCGTCGGCAATGGCGCGATCGAGCGCGGTGTCGAGCGAGTCGAGCCGGGCCAGCAGCGTTTGGGTATCCTCGGCCTGAACCAGGAAGTAACGGCTGCCGGTATCGCGATCGAGCAGTTGCTGTACCCGCTGCTCGTCCTGCATCAGCGCCGCCGGCGAGGGGTTGAGCAGCTCCAGGCTGTCGTCGCTGGTCAGGCGGACGGCGCAGATGACGACCAGCACGACGGCGCCGATCAGGGCGAGCCAGGGCGGCAACCGCCAGCGAGGTTGGCACAGCCGCCACCAGCGTGTCGCCAGACGTGCGGTGAACGGGCTGGCATGAAGCGTGAAGCGAGGCAGCCACAGCACGACCGTCAGCCAGGCACCGACAAGGCCGAAGGCGGCGAAGGCGGCCATCTGGCGCAATCCCGGCATCGGTGTCAGCGCCTGCGCCACGTAGGCGATGACGCTCGAGATCAGGCCCAGCGCGAGACTCGGCAGCAGCCTGCGCAGGCGGAATCCTTCACCGGCAATGGCGCGATCGCACTGCAGGTGCAGCACATAATCGATGGCGATACCGATCAGGCTGGCGCCGAAGGCTAGCGTCAGCAGGTGCAGGCGGCCGAAGAAACCCAGGGTCAATGTCAGTGCGAACAGCGAGCCGGCCAGCAGTGGCACCATCAGTTGCAGCAGCACCCGGGGCGAACGAAAGACGAACCCGATGATCAGCAGCACCCCGAGCAGGGAGGCCGCGCCGATGGTGGACATCTCGTGCTTCGCCTGGCGCGCGCCGGCGGCGGCGTGGAACACCAGGCCGGAGCGCAGCAGCTCGGCGTCGGGATGCTGCTGCTGGAACTGCTCGAGCGTCGCGTGCAGAGCGTTCTGCATCGGCTGGTCGTAGGGCGAGCCCTCGAGTTCGCCGATCAGCACGCTCCACTGTCGGCCGTCGCGATCCAGCGTCAGCAGGCCATCGGCGGCCCCGATGGGGCTGCCGGGCAGGCGTGCAAGCCAGGTATCCAGCAGGCCGAAAGGGTCGGCGACGGGGTCCGGGCGTGCCGTCGGCGAGAACAGCCGGCGCAGCGCCGGCTCCACCAGCGTGCCGGCGTCGCCGCGATCGATGGTTTCCTGCCATTCCGGTGTCAGCAGACGATAGCGCCACCGGCCCATCCAGTCGTGGGGATCGGCATCGGCCAGATCCAGCTCGCGCCAGTCGATGGCCGCAAGCTGGCCGTCGTCGACCAGCGTCTGCAACGCCTGCCCCAATGCCCGGGTCGTCGTGACGCGCTCGTCGTCGCCGAGCAGCAGCAAGAAGCGATTCTCGAAGCCGCGTCCCAGTTCGCGGTCCGCCTGCTCGATCAGCGGCGCCTGCCGATCGGCGGGCAGCAGCGCGGTGAGGTCGGTATCGGCGGGCAATCCGTGGCGCAGCATCCATCCGAGCCAGATGGTGCAGAGCGCCAGGACCGCGAACCAGAGCCAGCCGAGCCGGCGATAGCCTGCGCGGGTCATGAACCGTTCAGCGGGTGCTGGTCGAACAGACGAACCTCGAGCCGGTCGCCGTTCGGCGTGCGCATGTCGAGACGGTCGATGGTGCGATCACCCTGCAGGGTGATTCCGGCGATACGTTCACGCAGCGCCGCTTCTTTCGGGGTCAGCGCGACCTGCCAGGCATCCTGATCGCCGGAGAGCGCCAGCGTGAAGCGCGACTCCAGCGCCTGCCAGTCCCCTTCCAGCAGTTGCAGGAACAGCTGGGCCACCTGTTCGCCGCCGGGGGGCGCACTTTCGCCGCTGCCGTTGGTGATCGCTTCCGGGGTGAGCTCGATGCGCTCCTCGACCGGGGTTTCGAGCTGCCAGACGACGCGCTTGCCGCGCTCGAAGAGGAACGTGCCCCGGCTGGTGAGAGAGCTATCGAGATCCGCCAGTTCGCGCTGCTGTTCGAAACTGCCTGCCAATGCCGGGGTGGCGGCGAGCTGGCGTTGCAGGTCGTCCAGATCGAAGGCCTGGGCGCTCAATGGCGCCAGTAGAAGCAGAAGCGTGATCAACCATCGGCGAAGCGGCATGCGGAAGTCCTTGTGGGGTTTCAGGTCTCGAGTGGCGAGGGTCAGCCGGCGGGTCGCCCGTCCTCGGAGCCGGCGTCCGGGTGGGCGTCGTCGCAATCCAGCCAGAAGGGAAAGAAGTTGAACCACTGCAGCGGCGTCTTCTCGCATTGCCGTGTCAACCAGTCGACATAATGCTGCATGGCGCTGTCGATCCAGGCTGCCCGATCCCGGCGGCTCAGTTCGCTGGTATCGTCGAAGTGGTCGAAATCGACGCGGTAGCCCTTGGCCTCGCGAAAGCAGCCGATGGTGTAGACCGGACAGCGCAGCAGGCTGGCCAGCCAGAACGGCCCCTCCGGGAATCGTGCCGGGTGGCCCAGAAAGGGCAGGGTACGGGCGCGGCCGCTGTCGCTGATCGGCACGCGGTCGGCGGCGATGACCACGAAACCACCTTCCGCGATCCGGCGGCCCAGCTTCATCGCCGTCGTCGGGGTGATCTCGCTGACCTCGATGATCTCCGGCGGATTCTCGCGGTGGGTCGAGCGAGCGAGGACTTCGTCGAACTGCTGCGCGTTACGGGTGTGCATCAGCAGCGTCGCGCGGAAATCGTCCTGCATGTCGCTCATGGCGGTGCAGATCTCCATGTTGCCGACATGGGAGACGAGCATGATGCCCCCGCGTCCGCCGGCGACCGCTTGGCGAAAGCGCTCTCGAGTGTCGCCCTCGAAGCTGAGCGCCGGCGGGATGCCGCTCCAGGCGTCGATCTTGTCCATCAGGCTCTGGCCGAAGCTGCGGAAGTGGCGCAGGCTCAGCCAGGTCAGATGGCTGGGGGGCTGACCGTGAAGATGCCGCCACAGCCTGGTCAGGTAGGTATGAGAAGCGCGTCGGTGCAGACCGTGGGCGATGTAGTAGTAGACGATCACCAATAGCAGCATGATCTGGAACGGTAGCCGGCCCAGCTTGCGCCGGATCCAGACCATGGCGCGAATGCCGCCGGCGGTGCCGGTTTCGCGAATTCTCGACCAGTGATTGGGATTGCTGCTGATCGGTGTCATGAAGGCGTTTCCTGGCGGCGTCGCAAGAGGATGGGAAGACGTCCGAGCATGCCGAGCACCAGACGCAGATGCATGCGGGCCAGCAGCACGTTGTCTCGCCACAGCTTGAAGTGGGAGACGCCATCGATCGGATAGTGCACCCGTACCGGCAGATTGCCGACGCGCCCGCCCTGCCAGTGCCAGCGCACCGGCAGCTCGCTGTCGAACTCCATGCGGTCCCCGCAGGGATGTTCGGCGATCAGGCGATTGACGGCGGCAACCGGATAGAGCTTGACCCCACACATGGTATCGCGGAGGTCGAACGACAGCGTCGCCAGCCACACCAGCGAGTGGGTGATGTAGCGGGAATAGAAACGGTGCCTGGGGACGCTGGCGTCGAACCGCGGATAGCCGAGCAGCAGAATTTCATCGTCGGCGCGAAGCCCTTCGACGAAAGGCGGCAGGTCGCTGGCCTCGTGCTGGCCATCCGCGTCCACCTGGAGCACGTGGGTGAGCCCGCGCTCGGCGGCTCGCGCCAGCCCTGCGCGGATGGCGGCGCCCTTGCCGCGATTGACGGGCAGCCTGACCAGGTCCACCTGTGGATCGCGGGCGAGATCGTCCAGCACGCCGGCACAGTGGGCGTCGCTACCGTCGTCGATCAGGATGATCGGCAGGTCCAGCAGCTCGAGCCGCGCCAGCGTCTGGCCGATGGCTTCGGCGTGGTTGTAGACGGGGACCAGCACCGCGATGCGGGCGGTATCTTCACTCGACATCGACTACCTCTTCAGCTCTTGCTGGGCCGTTAGCGCGATGCGGCCGCTGACGTGCTTGCCGCGCTGGCTGTCGCACTCGAGGCGCAGGCTCGCCCCGGCGTCGTCCTGGCGATGCTCGAGCGTCATCTCGAAGCGGTCGCCGGGCAGCAGCGGCTGCGGGAATCTCAGCCGCTCGAGGCCGCTGAAATCGGCGTCAATGGCGAACAGTCGGCGCGCCTGCTGCATCGCCCAGTGTACCAGCGCGATGCCGGGGAGGACGGGCTGGCCGTCGAAGTGACCGTCGACATAGATGCAGTGCTCGGGCACTTCCAGCGTGATGCGCCAGCCGCTCTCGTGCGGGCGCTCGCCCAGCCAGCGCGGTGCGCGTCGGTCTTCCAGATCCTGAAACAGCCGCTGACGAATCTCCGCGCTCAGCTTGCCCTGGGTGTTGGTGGGCCAGTGATCGACGAAGCGCCAGTAGCGGGGCAGCGCCGGGGTCTCGAAGCGCGCGGCGAGTGCCCTGCGCAGCCGTTTCACCGTTTCGCGACGCTGTCGGTGGTCATGTGGCATCGCGTCGGGTGACAGCTGGATGACCGCGGCCAGCCGCAGGTCGCGCCGCTGCAGTGTCCAGGTGGTCGCCCGTTCGACGCCGGGCAGCGTGGCGAGGGCGCAATCCATGGCCGTCAGCGAGAGTCGCTTGCCGCCGATCTTGACGATGCGGTCGGCCCGGCCCAGCAGCTCGAACCCGTCGTCGGTCAGCGCGATCAGGTCGGCCTGGCGCTGCCACTGGTTCGACGTCTCCAGATGGGAAGAGCGCAGCCACAGGCGGCTCTCCTCGTCATGACGCACCTCGACGCCGGGCAGGGCGGTCCACGCCGAACCGCGCTGCTGAACGCGCCAGGCGATGCCGCCGGTCTCGGAGCTGCCGTAGATCTCGTGAACCGGCTTGCCGAGCCACTCGAAGACCTGGTCACTGGCACCCTTCGATAACGGCGCGCCGGAGCTGTATATGGTCTCCAGGACGGCGCGCTCCGGCTGCCAGTCGAGCGCTTCCGGTAGCCGCGACAGTGCCGGTGGGGCGCTGACGAGAACGATCCGGCGGCCTTCCGTCTTACAACACCGCAGCCAGGTATACAGGGTCTCCGGGTAGCGGCAAGGCTGCGCCGAGAAGGGGCTGGCCTCGCAGAGCGGACGCAGGATCGAGAACAGTAGTCCGTAGATATGCTGGTGGCTGACCTGGCTGACGACCAGTTGGCCGCGCAGGGGCCAGAGCGATGCCTGGGTGGCGAGTTCGGCATCCAGCTGGTCGAAACGCTTGTCGATCCGCTGCGGATCGCCGCTGGAGCCGGAGGTATAGAGCGAAACGGCGACGGCGGGCAGCGGTTCGGAGGACCACCGAGGCGGTCGGCTCGGGAGCCTTGCCGACGGGGTCTGTTCGGGCGCCTGCTCGCTCGATCCCAGAACGACGCCCGCGTCGCGCAGGCCCGATAGCGTTTCCGGCTGGTTGTCCGCCGGCAGGACGACGCGGTCGCCGCGCTCCCAGATCGCGATCAAGGCGGCGCCGAATTCGATCGGATCCGGCTCGTAGAGTCGCCAGCTGTCGTTGTCGTTGGGCGTGTCGAGCAGCTGTTGCTGCCAGGCGCCGATCCGTCCGTGCCACTCGCCGACGCTGAACCAGCGCGCGGGCGTATTGCCCTCCGGCGGTAGCCAGGCGAAGGGCTCCGAAAGAGGGCGATGGCGCCACGGGCGCGCGCTCAATTCACGAAACGTCATGCGGCCTCTTTTCGTCGTGTCCTGCTGCGTCATGCATCCTCTCGTCATGCGCTGCGGCCCGGCGCTTGACGCGCTGGCGGATGCACCATTCGCCCAGGAACATCGCAAGCATCAGCGCGTAGACGATGCCGCCGTTGTACCAGGCCCAGACGTCGAGATCGGCATGGATCGCGGTGATCAGCGCCACGCTGCCGTTGAGCACGAAGAACACGCACCAGGCCTGAGTGACTCGGCGGGTATAGCGTACGGCATGAGGCGGCAGATCCGGTTCCTGGCGACGGGCGAATCGCTCGATCAGCGTTGGCGGGTGACGCAGTCCGTGGGAGAAGAGCAGCAGCAGGGCGAGGTTCACCACCACCGGCCACAGGCGAAGCCCCAGCTCGGCACTGTCGGTCATCATCAACAGCAGGAGCAGCGGCAGCAGGCCCCAGCCCCAGCGGCGCTGTGCCGGCGGCAGGCGCCACCAGGCGATGGCGGCGAGCGCGATCAGCAAGGGCCAGGCACCGTAGTGCGGCAGCAGATAATGCACCACCAGCGGCCAGAGCAGGCCAACGAGACCCGCTGCGGCCCACAGGAGGCGGTTGCGGCCCTGGGCAGGCGCTGACGGAATCAAGAGGACGCCGCCGGGTTCATTTCTGGCGACGCGATTCGACCAGTGCCGCCAGGCTTCGCAGGTTGGCGAAATGCTGGCGCGACGATTCCGCTTCGGACTCCAGCGTGATGCCATAGCGCTTCTGCAGCGCGAGCCCCAGTTCCAGCGCATCGATGGAGTCGAGCCCCAGCCCTTCGACGAACAGCGGCTCGTCGGGGTCGATGTCATCCGGCGTGACATCCTCCAGTTCCAGGGTCTCGATGATCATCTCTTTGAGTTCGTGTTCCAGCGCTGTCGTTGCCATCGGTCTTGGTCGTCCTTGTCACTCGTTCATTATCAGTTGCGGGCGCTCGATCCCGCATCGGGCGCGTTGCCGGTGGCGTCCGGCGTGCAGGCCTGTCGTTTCGGCCTCGGGAAATGTCATGCGGTAAACGTCATGTCATGGGCAGCGGATCATGGCCGAACGCTGGCGAGTTGCCAACCACGGCGGCTCATGGGACACGCCACAGTCGCACGCTTGTCCATCAGCCAGTCGATGATGTCGAGTGGCTGCAAGGTCGGCGTCTCCACCGTGACCGAGGTTTCCGAGAGTCGTCGTGCATCGGGGGCCGGGGCCTGGCCGATTCGAAGGGCAACGGCTGCCAAGCAGGATTCCGGCGCGTAGGCGGCGAAGCGTCGAGGAACGGGCTGGTCACTGAAGACGACCACTACGCTCGAATGGCCGTCGGCGAGATAGCCGCGCGCCTCGACGATCAAGGCGGCCCACTCGCCGCCGCTGGCCGCGATCGCCTGCTGGCTGCGTCGATTGCCGCTGGCGATCGAGTAGACGCCGGCGGTGGCATTGTGTACCGACAGACCGAAACGCGCCGGCGACAGCGGCTCGCCTTCAGTCAAACCGTACAGCATCTCCAGCGTGCGCTCGCCGTCGCCATGACGAGAGGCGTGAAGCACGATGGCGTCTGCACTGGGATCGAGGTCCGAGAGCATGTCGCAAACCGCGCGTCCGAGCAGGTTGAGACGGCGCCGCAACATCGAGGGAATGGCCTTGCCGGCAGGCTTGTCACGCGTGTCGAGCCGGGATTCCCCGTCGGCTTCGCGGTGAGGTGTCCAGGCTCGCCAATCCTGTAGGTAAAGGTCCGTCATGGCGTCGTTTCAACGATCCGTATTGCTGCAACTTTACGCATCATAACGGAAAATAAGGTCAGCGCGGTGCAAGCTTTATGCATTCTGAAGGAGGGTGGCGCCATGGGCGGAGGGCATCAGAGCGCCGAACCGGGGTTCGACGCACCCCGGGAGGACGATCCCTTGGGCCTGAATAAGCCTACCCTCGGTTCACTCGGTTGAACTTGATACAGATCAAATATCGACGGGCGTTGGCCCACAAACCGGCCCCTAGCGACTACAGGGATCGTCGAGCGGGACGTCGCGAGGCCGGAAACGGCGGGAGATGGTGTCGATGGCGATGTTGAGGCCGGCGGTGACCAGCAGCAGAAAGAAGGCCTGATCGAACATCAGGTACTGGAAGCTGGAGTCGATGTAGAAGCCCAGCGTGGCGACACCCAGCATGCCGAGCAGGGCGGTTTCGCGCATGATGACTTCCGCGCGATAGCAGAGCAGTGCCAGCAGGTTGGGGTAAAGGCGCGGCAGCAGTTCGTAGGCGTAGCGTCCAGAGGCCGGCAGATCCGCCATGCCGATCGTCAGGCCGTCGGCGTGGCGTGCGACCAGAAAGGCGATCAGCGCGCCGTTATGCAGGGCCAGGGCGAGCCAGGCCGGCAGCATCGAAGGCCCCAGCATCAGCAGGAAGATGAAGGCGAGCATCAGTTCCGGCGTCGAGCGCAATACGACCAGCAGCAGCCGGCCGCCGAAGCGCTGCCATGGGTGGCCGAAGTGAAAGCTGGCCAGCGGCCACAACAGCAGCGCCAGTACCAGGCTGCCGACGGTGCCCATCAATGCCAACAGTAGCGTATTGCCGATGGCCGGCAGCAGGTCCGGCAGGCTGGACAGCCACGACCCCAGACCGGCCAGGTTCCCGTCGAGTAGCGGTGCCGGCCACAGATCATGGCTGACGAAGCGCCACAGCAGATCGCTATCGACATCGGGCCACGGCCCCAGAAAGAACAGCGCGCCGATCAGCAGCGGTAACAACAGCCGGCGATGCCCCCACCACGGCAGCGTGGCGACGAGGGCATAGAAGAGCCACAGCAGCGCTCCGGCTTCGCCGAAACGCCCCTCTCGGAAGGCACTCTCGAGATAGAAGCCGAGCGTCGGCAGCCCCACGAAGCCGAGCAGCACGCTGGCCCGCATGGCGCATTCGAAACGGTAGCGGGTGTAGCTGGCAAGCCGTTCCCAGACCAGCGGCAGCTCGGCATAGAGAAAGCGGGACAGCCGGTCGGTGCCGGCAGGCAGCGCCTCCGTCGGGGCTTTCGGCGTGAGTTCCAGAATCTCTGCGTAGACCTTGGCAAAGATCCCGGCGTAGGGGATCGCCAGCGCGGCGAGCGCGGTGACCGCGGAGAGGCCGAAGACCTGCAGGAACAGCAGCGCCCAGAACAGCTCATGGATGGCGCGCACGAAGGCGCAGAAGGCGCGCACGAGCCGCGAGCGATGAAAGATCAGCGCCAGCGGGAAGCCGAGCACGGCGCCGATGAGAGTTCCCCATAGCGCGACGCTGACGGTCAGAGCGATCGCTCGAAGCGGGCTTTCCAGCGCGACGAAGTCGGGCCGGACGAAACCTTGCGCCATTCGCCACACTTCCCCCCACGGATCGACGGCGACGATACGCAGGTCGGCGAAGGGGAGCAGCAGCAGGCACAGCAGAATCAGCGCCAGCGAGCGGCGGGCAAGTGTCAGGCCGGGGCTATTGCCTTGCAGCAGTCCGGGAGGCGCGCTCATGTCGTGGCATCTGCCTCGGTCTCGCGACTCGATTTCCTCGCATCCGGATAAAGCGCGTCCAGTTGGGCGAGCGTCAGCTCTCGCGCTGGGGCATCCAGGACTATCCGACCGTCACGCAGGCCGATGACCCGATCGAAATGCGCCAGCGCCAGCCGATGCTGGTGCAGGGCTATGACGCTGGAGGCATGGCGAGTCTGGATATGCTCCAGCAGTCGCAGCGCCTGATGAGGATCGACGCTGGCCAGCGGTTCGTCGCCAAGGAAGACTTCGCGCTGCTGGTAGAACGCTCTGGCGATCGCGACCCGCTGGCGCTGACCGCCGGAAAGCTGCGCCACGGGGCGACGCAGCAATCCATCGAGGCCCAGCTCGTCAGCCAAGGCTTCGATGGTCTGCCACGCCTGGCGACGAGGCTTGAGGAGGTTGAAGAGGTTGCTCAGCGCGGCGTGCCGTTCGAGCTGCCCCATATAGATGTTGTGATAGACCGAGAGCAGTGGCACCAGCCCGTGTCCCTGCGGGCACCAGGCGGCGGTATTGCCCAGCCGGCGACGAATCTCGGCAAGCAGCGTCGACTTGCCGGCGCCGCTCTGACCCAGTAGCGCCACGCGCTCGCCGGCTTCCAGGGAGAGCGTCAACGCCGGCAGCACCACCTGCGTCCCGTAGCCCAGGTCGGCGCTATCGAAAGTCAGTAGCGGCATGGGTCTCAGCGCAGCAGGCCGATGGACTTCCCGACCGACTCGATCGGGCCGTAGTCATCGTTGCTGGCCGGAATGAAGCCCGAGCGCGGAAAGCTCTCCAGCAGTGCCGGATCGGTCATGTCGACCAGTGCCTGCTGCACCTTCTGCGTGAAGCCTTTGCCGTAACGCTCGTCGGCGTCGCCGCGCAGCGTCCACTGATAGTCCGGATAGGTCGGCGATTCCCAGATCACTTCGACCTTGTCGGTATCGACGCGCCCATCCTCGACGGCAGCCTGCCAGACGGTGAAGTTCACCGCGCCGACATCGTAGGTGCCGGATTCCACCAGCGCGATGGTGCGCGTGTGATCACCGGAGAAGCCCACGCGGGAGAAGACCTGCTCGGGAGCCTCGTCGAAACGCTGGCGAATGAAGTGCTCCGGCATCAGACGACCGGACGTCGAGGTCTTGGCGCCGAACGTGAACGAGTGGCCGGCCACGGATTCGGGCAGCGCTTCCTGCTGCGGCTCGATGCCGGTCGCGGTATTGGCGATGAAGTAGCTCACGAACTCGGCATCTTCCTTGCCCTGGGCGATGGCTTGCGAGCCGGGCACCAGTTGGCGGGCCTGGACGCCGGAGAGGCCGCCGAACCAGGCAAGCTGTACCTGGTCGTTGCGGAAGGCGGTGACCGCGGCGCCATAGGACGTGACGGGAACGTATTCGACATCGACGCCGAGCCGATCCGAGAGGTAATCGGCAACCTTGGAGAAGCGTTCGACCAGGCGAGACTGGTCCTCATCGGGGATGGCCGTGAAGCGGAAAGTCTCGTCGGCATGGGCGAGCGAACAGCCGATCGACAGAACCAGGGCAAACATCCAGCGCATGGGAAACGGGCCTCGATGATTTCAGAAGGCGGCCATGATAACCGCATGAGCGCATCGGCATTAAGCCGCGTGTGGTTATCCACGTTGATGGACGTCTGGCTGCCCGGTGACTCGAAGGCCGAGAGACTGTCGTCACTTATCCTTCGGCGGGAATTTGGTCGGCCGCAGGCTCTCCTTGATCTTCTTGAGATGAGGCAGGAACGACTCGCCTCGGCGCAGCGTGACGCCTGTCGCGAGCACGTCGATCAACGCCATGTGGATCATCCGCGAGCTCATCGGCATGTAGACTTCCGTGTCTTCCGGCAGGTCGACCGGCAGGATGTCGGTGCAGACTTCCGCCAGCGGCGACCCATCGCGAGTGATGCCGATGACCAGTGCACCGCTGTCGCGGGCCACCTTGGCGACTTCCACCAGTTCACGGGTGCGGCCGGTATAGGAAATCACCACGATGACGTCGCCGGTATGGGACGCCGCCGCGATCATGCGCTGCATCAGCACGTCGTTGTAGGCGGCCACCGGCAGGTTGAAGCGGAAGAACTTGTTCTGCGCATCGAAGGCCGCCGGCGCCGAGGCGCCGAGGGCGAAGAAGCTGATCTGGCGGGCCTGGGAGAGATGATCGACGACGCGCTCGATCCGCTTCGGGTCGATCTCGCGGCGAGCCTCGTCCAGTGCGGCGATGGTCGCGCCGATGATCTTGTCGGTATAGGCTGCCGCATCGTCGTCGCTCTCCACGCTGCGGCTGACGTAGGGCGTTCCGCCTGCCAGACTCTGGGCCAGCTGGATCTTGAAGTCCGGATAGCCTTTGGTTTCGAAATTGCGACAGAAGCGGTTGACCGTGGGTTCGCTCACCGTGGCAGCCTGTGCCAGAGTGGCTATGCTCATGCCAATTGCCGCGTTGGGGTCCTGCAGGATGACGTCGGCGACCTTGCGTTCCGAGCGATTGAGGTCGTCGACCCGCGAACGAATGCGGGCGATGAGATCGTGCATTGCCATGGTTGCGGGGCATCTCCTTGCGGCGGAATGACAGGTGAATCATCACAGGCCCTGCATCCTAGCGTCTGCCGGCAACAGCGCCAAGCGGTGATAGGCCGTGATCGCCAGGTTACGCCCTCGTGGCCCTGCGGCGCGGTATACTGGTAGGAGGCGGTAATTTAATGACGAAGTCGAATGTCAAATGACGCCTGGATGGCGTATTTTATTCGTAAATTAACGACACTGGCGGAGGGAGGCAATGACTCGAGAGGCAACGCCCAACGTGGACTTGGCTCTGTTCGGCGCGCTTGGCGACTTGGCGCTGCGCAAACTTTACCCGGCACTCTATCATCTGGATCGCGATGGCCTGCTGGGCACCGATACCCGAATTCTGGGGCTGGCACGTCGCGAGCATGACATCGACAGTTTCCGCAGCACCGTACTCGGGACGCTCAAGAAGCGCATCAAGCCCAAGGAGCTGGAGCAGAAGTGTCTCGACCGCTTCCTGGCCCGGCTCGAGTACGCGCAGCTCGATTTCGACACCATCGACGGCTACGAGAAGATTCGGGACTGGCACGCCCAGAGTCCGGATCCCCTGTGTCCGCTGACCATCTACCTTGCCGTGCCCGCCAGCATCTACGGGGCGATCTGCGCCAATCTCGAGCAGAGCGGCAGCCTGGATGGCGAATCGCGGGTGGTGGTCGAGAAACCGATCGGTTATGACCTCGAGTCCTCGCATGAGATCAACGACGCCATCGGTGCCGTCTTCCCCGAATCTCGCATCTATCGCATGGATCACTATCTGGGCAAGGAAACGGTCCAGAACCTGATCGCACTGCGTTTCGCCAACCCGATGTTCGGCAACCAGTGGAACCAGAGCCAGATCTCCCACGTCGAGATCACAGTGGCCGAGCAGGTCGGTATCGAAGGGCGCTGGGGCTACTTCGACAAGGCCGGCCAACTGCGCGACATGGTCCAGAACCATCTGCTGCAGCTGCTGACCATGCTCGCCATGGATCCGCCGGCCAACCTGGACGCGGATGCCATTCGCGACGAGAAGGTGAAGGTGCTCAAGGCGCTCAAGCCGCTGGAAGGCGAGGACCTCAATCGCCACGTGGTTCGCGGGCAGTACGTCGCCGGCACCATAGACGGCGAGAGCGTCCCGGGGTATCTCGACGAAGAGGACGCCAACACCTCCAGCACAACCGAGACCTTCGTCGCCATGCGTCTCGAAGTGGCCAACTGGCGCTGGGCCGGCGTGCCGTTCTACCTGCGTACCGGTAAGCGCATGCCGGAGAAGCTGTCGCAGATCGTGATTCACTTCCGCCAGCAGCCGCACTACATCTTCGATCCCGACCAGCGCAACCTCGCTGCCAACAAGCTGGTGATCCGGCTGCAGCCGGAAGAGGGGATCGCGCTGCAGGTGCTGACCAAGGACGGCGGCCTCGACAAGGGCATGCGCCTGCGCCCCGGCCCGCTGCATCTGGATTTCAACCACGCCTTCCCCAAGGAGCGGATTCCGGACGCCTACGAGCGCCTGCTGCTGGAAGTCATGAAAGGCCAGCAGTATCTGTTCGTGCGTCGCGACGAAGTCGAGTACGCCTGGAAGTGGGTCGATCACCTCATCGCTGGCTGGGAAAAGCGTGATATTCCGCCGCGTCGCTATCCGGCGGGATCCTGGGGGCCGGTCGCCTCCATCGCGATGATCACGCAGGACGGTCGCTCCTGGTATGAAGACTACTGACAGCGCTCGCGAGCAGATCGGTGCGCAGCTGGCTGTCGCTGCCGCCCAGGCATTGACGGCGGATCTGGCCAGCCAGCCGCGCGCGCTGCTGGTCGTCTCCGGCGGTTCGACCCCGCTGCCGTTCTTCCGGCGGCTGGCCGAGCAGCCGGTGGCGTGGTCGCGGGTCGATGTCACCCTCGCCGACGAGCGCTGGGTGCCCGAGGAGCACGCCGACAGCAATGCGCGCCTGGTCCGGGAAACGCTGCTGACAGGGCCGGCCGCCGCGGCGACCTTTCACTCGCTGACCACCTCCGACCCCACGCCGGAGCAGGGCGCGGCGACGGTCGCCGCCCGTCTGGCGACGCTGCCGTGGCCGGCCAGTCTGGTCGTGCTCGGCATGGGCAACGACGGTCACACCGCATCGCTGTTTCCGGACAGCGGCGAGCTCTCGCTGGCGTTGAGCACGGACGACAGCGTCGTGGCCGTGCGGGCGCCCAGCGTCCCCCAGCCTCGCATCACCCTGAGCGCGGCCCGGCTTCACGATGCCCGCCGTCACGCGCTGCATCTGGTCGGCGACGCCAAGAAAGCGGTGCTGGCCCAGGCGCTCAGCGGGGATGACGTCCGCGAACTGCCGATCCGTGCCTTCCTGGCCTGTCCGCTTACCCTCTACTGGGCGCCTTAGCGCCTGCCGGCACCTGCCCGCCGACCGAGCGAGTGCCGATATTCTTCAAAGGAGTCTCCTCTCTATGTCATCCGCTCAACCTATGTCATCCGCTCAACGTTTGCCCGCTTCACACATCGAGCGTCTGGACGAAATCTGCCGCTCCGGCGCCATCATCCCCGTTCTCGTCATCGAGCGTCTCGAACATGCCGTACCGCTGGCCAAGGCGCTGGTCGAGGGCGGTCTGAATGTCCTCGAAATCACGTTGCGTACCGATTGCGCGGTCGAGGCCATCAAGCAGATCAAGCAGGCGCTGCCGGATGCGATCATCGGCGCGGGCACCGTGCTGGGCATCGATCAGTACCGGGTCTGCGAGGAGATCGGCGTCGATTTCGTCGTCACGCCCGGCACGACGCCGGCCCTGTTCGAGTATGGCGCCGGCAGCGATGTACCGCTGCTGCCGGGCGTGGCCACCGTCTCCGAAGTCGTGACCGGCTGGGAGTATGGCTATCGCCGTTTCAAGTTCTTCCCGGCGGAAGCGAATGGCGGTGCCAAGGCGCTGAAGTCCTTCGGCGGTCCGCTGCCGGAAGCGCTGTTCTGCCCGACTGGCGGGGTCACCGTGGACAACGCCGCAGACTATCTGGCGCTACCCAACGTGATGTGCGTCGGTGGTTCCTGGATGGCGCCAAAGTCGCTCATCGATAACGAAGATTGGGCGGGTATTACCGAACTGACACGGGAAGCCACGCAGCGCTATCCGCGCTGAACCGGCATCGAGCGCCCGGTCTTCCGGGCTCGGGCGCTCGGGCCGCGCTCCCTGGTGATCGACCGGGTCGACCGGGATTAGCGATGGGGTATCAGTCCTCGAGGCGCGCCAGAAGACGCTGGCCGCGGCGCGAGCGGCGAGTACGCCGCATGCCGGCCGATGCCAGTTTCCAGCCAACGATGCGCGCCATTCCTACTGCCATGCCGGAGGCCGCACCCCAGAGCAGCGCCTGACGCCATTCGACATCATCCTCGTCGGGATTGATCGGTGGCTCGAAAACGCCCTTGCGAAAGGTCTGTTTGAGGCTTTGACGAGCCACCACGCCGGATAGAACCGCCGTGCTCGTGCCAACGATGGTCCACAGTGTCTGAGGCTTCACGAAATTCTCCTTCCTGGATAGATTGTCCCGATAGTCTGGTCGATCCTTCGAAGACTCACCAGTCGAATGCCCGAGGCGCACACCGGGCGAATTCGACGGCCAGGGCTTACGGTTTGGGATCATGGACACGGAGGATCACGGCTTCGGCAGGCACGACGGCGTTCTGCCGCCTGACGTTCTGGCGTCTACCGTTCGATCGCCGTCGCCACGCCCTGGCCGCCGCCGATGCATAGCGTCGCCAGTCCCTTGTGGACGTCGCGGCGCTGCATCTCGTGCAGCAGCGTGACCAGAATGCGAGCGCCGGAAGCGCCGATCGGGTGACCCAGCGCGATGGCGCCGCCGTTGACGTTGACCTTGCTGCCGTCCCAGCCGAGATCCTTGGCCACCGCCAGTGTCTGGGCGGCAAAGGCCTCGTTGGCTTCGACCAGGTCCAGCTCGTCGATCGTCCAGCCGGCACGTTCCAGACAGCGTCGGGTCGCCGGTACCGGGCCGATGCCCATGGTCGCTGGGTCGACGGCGGCGTTGGCGTAGGCACGGATCGTCGCCAGCACGGGTAGCCCAAGGGTCCTGGCCCGTTCGGCGCTCATGATGAGCAGGGCGGCGGCACCGTCGTTGAGCGAAGAGGCGTTGCCGGCGGTGACGCTGCCGGTTTTGGAGAACGCCGGCTTGAGCTTGCCCAGCGATTCGGCGGTAACGCCGTCGCGGGGCTGTTCGTCGCGTTCGATCATGATGGGGTCGCCGCGCCGCTGAGGCACGCTCACCGGCGTGATCTCGGCATCGAAGCGTCCGGCTTCGCGAGCCTGCGAGGCACGCCGCTGGGATTCGGCGGCATAGGCATCCTGCTCTTCGCGGGAGATGCCCCAGCGCTCGGCCACGTTCTCCGCCGTGATGCCCATGTGATAGTCGTTGAAGGCGTCCCACAAGCCATCGTGGATCATGCTGTCGAGCAGCTCGGCGTGACCCATGCGCAGGCCGGTGCGGGCCTTGGGCAGTACGTAGGGTGCCAGGCTCATGCTCTCCATGCCGCCGGCGACGATGGTCTCGGCATCGCCGCAGCGGATCGCCTGGACCGCCAGGTGCACCGCTTTCAGCCCGGAGCCGCAGACCTTGTCGATGGTCATCGCCGGCACGCTATCCGGCACGCCGGCTTCGATCGCGGCCTGGCGCGCGGTGTTCTGGCCCAGGCCGGCGCGCAGCACGTGCCCCATGATCACCTCGTCGACGCCGGTCGGGTCGATGCCTTCCAGAACGCGTCGAATGACGGTCGCGCCCAGCGTTACCGCTGGGACGCTGGAAAGGCCGCCCTGGAATGTCCCGATCGGCGTGCGCGTGGCGGCGACGATCACTACGTCGCGCATGGGCGTGGTCGGTCCGGAAACGTCAGGCATGGGAAGTCTCCCGTTTGTCGATCAGCTTGCAGCCCGTGGCTGCGAAAATTTCCTCGAGGGTGACACCGGGTGCCAGCTCGACCAGGGCCAGCCCTTCCTCGGTGATATCCATCACGCCCAGGTCGGTAATGATCCGATCGACCACGCCGACCCCGGTCAGCGGCAGCGTGCATTCGCTCAGGATCTTGTGCTCGCCCTTGGCCGTGTGGCTCATCAGCACCACCACGCGCTGCACGCCAGCGACCAGATCCATCGCGCCGCCCATGCCCTTGACCATCTTGCCCGGGATCATCCAGTTGGCGAGGTCGCCTTTCTCGGAGACCTGCATCGCGCCCAGAATCGCCAGGTTGATATGGCCGCCGCGAATCATGGCGAAGGATTCGGCATTGTCGAAGTAACTGCTGCCCGGCAGGGCGGTGACGGTCTGTTTGCCGGCGTTGATCAGATCGGGGTCGACGGTCTCTTCGGTCGGGAAGGGGCCGATGCCGAGCAGGCCGTTCTCCGACTGTAGCCAGACGTCCATGCCCTCGGGAATATAGTTCGCTACCAATGTCGGCTGACCGATGCCGAGGTTGACGTAGAAGCCGTCACGCAATTCGCCGGCGGCGCGCTCTGCCATCTGTTCCTTGGTCCAGGCCATCTCAGTTCACCTCCCTGAGCGTGCGTTTCTCGATGCGTTTTTCCGGTGTCGGATTATGGACGATGCGATGCACGAAGATCCCCGGCAGATGGATATCGTCGGGATCGATGGCGCCCGTCTCGACGATCTCTTCGACCTCGGCGATGCAGACCTTGCCGGCCATCGCGGCCAGCGGGTTGAAGTTGCGCGCGGTCTTGTTGAAGCGCAGATTGCCCGCCTTGTCGGCGACCTGGGCCTTGATGAGCGCCACATCGACCGGCAGGCCGCGCTCCATCACGTAGTGCTCGCCATCGAATTCGCGCACCTCCTTGCCTTCGGCGATCCTGGTGCCGTAGCCGGTCTTGGTAAAGAAGGCAGCGATGCCGGCACCGCCCGCGCGCAGGCGCTCGGCCAGCGTGCCCTGCGGGCAGAATTCGAGCTCCAGTTCGCCGGAAAGGTACTGGCGCTCGAACTCCTTGTTCTCGCCGACATAGGAAGAGAGCATCTTCCTGATCTGACGCGACTCGAGCAGCAGCCCGAGGCCGAAGCCGTCGACGCCGGCATTGTTGCTGGCGACCGTCAGATCCTTCTTGCCGGTGTCACGCAGGGCGACGATCAGCGATTCGGGGATGCCGCACAGGCCGAAGCCGCCAACGGCGAGAGTCATGCCGTCTTCGATGAGACCTTCCAGCGCTTCAGCGGCGCTGCCAAACACTTTGTCCATGAGTCCTCGTCCTGTGAAACGGAAGTCGTGCAAAAGATCGCTTCGAAGCCGCTGTGCCGCAACGTTCGCTTTGTTCAGATTGGCAATGAACGTGCGGACACGCGCTATCTCAAGCGATCGATGGAGGAAGACATTACCACCCGAGCGAGAGCGACGTGGGCAGGTTAGACGATAGTAGCAGCGCCGCCAGGAAGGCGGCGCTGGTTGTCTCGATGGTTGTCTCGATGAAAGGTGGATGGCGGCCTAGCGGGACAGGTCGTCGAGATCCTCGGTGCCCGGCAGCGAGACGAAGGCGCCGGCACGAGTGGCCGCGAAGGCACCGCAGCGACAGGCGAACGTCAGCGCCTCGGTCAGCCGGGTTTCGTCGGCCAGCCAGTCGGCGAGTGTCTCGCAGGTCACGTCGTCTCGCGCCAGGGAGGCCAGCAGGCCGCCGATGAAGGCGTCGCCGGCCGCAGTGGTATCCACTGCCTGAACGCTGGGCGGAATCGCCTGCAGTTGGCGATCGGCCTGGTGCGCGCTCACCGGCCCCGGGCCGTCGGTGATCACGATCAGTCGGGTGCCCTTGGACAGCCTGGCGCTGATCCATTCCTCGGCGCTGCGATCACCGCGCAGGATGTCGAGCTCTTCGGTGGAGAGCTTGATGACATGAGCGCGTTCGAGCAGCTGTTCGACCAGGGGCACATCGATCTTGCCCTGGGGCCACAGCATCGCGCGCAGGTTGGCATCGACGCTGATCAGACAGCCGCCGCGCCGCGCAATGCTGGCGAGATCCAGCGTGGTGCGGGCAATGGCGGCATCGGTCAGGCTGTTGCTGCAAAGATGGACCAGCGCGGGCTCGGTGAAGATGCCCGGCGGCAGGTGCTCGCGACGGTAGAGCAGATCCGCGGCGGGCGGACGGTAGAAGTCGAACTGGCGCTCGCCGTGGCTGTCGCGGGAAACGAAAGCCAGTGCCGTGCGAGCCTCGCGGGTGCGCACCACGTATTGGGTGTCGACGCCGTAGCGGGTCAGTTCGTCGATCAGGAAGTCGCCGAAACGGTCATCACCGATCATGCCGAGAAAGAGGCTGGGGACACCCTGGCGGGCGCAGGCCACGGCAGCATTGGCGGGCGCGCCGCCGGCGTAGGGCGTAAAGGTCTCGGGGCCGCTGTCGTCACCCAGACGGCTGGACAGCATGTCGACGAGGGCTTCGCCGAAGGCGATGATGGGAGTCATGGGTCAACCGGCTCTCTATGTCGAACGAAAATCGAGGTGCGGCGTGCTTGATCTCATCGAAGCTGATTTCATCGAAACTGATCTCAAACAGAATGCCGCACCGAACGTCATCACGGCACGCGGTAACTGCGGGCTTCCTCGAGCAGCGCAAACCACGTCGGGCGATCGAGTTCGAGATTACTGCTCAGCAGCAAATTGTCGATACGTCTTTCATTCAACGTTCCGATCACTGGAATCGGCTGGCCGGGAAGGCGCCGCAGCCAGGCCAGTGCCAAGCCGGCCGTGGTCGAGTTGAGCTGGTCGGCCAGTCGCGAAAGCGCCGTGCCGAGAACGTCTTCGAACACCGAGCCGCCGCCCAGCGGCGACCAGGCCATCGGTGCCAGTCCGTCGGCCAGGACGGCGTCGTAGAAACCATCGAACAGCGCGTCGGGATGGGCCAGCGAAAGCTCGAGCTGGTGAGCGCCGAGCCGGTGATGCATCGCGGCTTGCAGGCGCCGCCACTGTTCGGGCAGGAAGTTGGAAACGCCTACGGCGCCGACCTTGCCGGCAGCGATGGCGTCATCCAGTGCTCGGGCCGTGGCTTCGGCATCCATCAGTGGGTCGGGGCGGTGCAGCAGGAAATGATCGAGCCGGTCGACGCCGAGGCGGGAGAGTGAACTGTCGATGACCTGGGTAAGATAGCGCTCGGACGTGTCGTAATGCTTGACTCCGAACGGAGAGATGTCGCGATGCGGCAGGACGATATCGCCTTTGGTCACCACTCGAACCCGGGACTTGAGCGCCGGGCGATGCGACAGCGCCTCGCCGAACAACTGCTCGCACTTGTGGTTGCCGTAGATGTCGGCGTGATCGAACCAGTGCAGGCCCTGATCGACGCGCGCTTCCAGCCAGTCGGCGAGCTTCTCTGGCTCGTTGAAGTCGGGCCTTTCGTGCAGCCGCATCATGCCCAGAATGAACGGGGCATCGAAGTAGAGATCTTCGCTCACGCCGGGGTTTCCTCTCGGCTGATCGTGGTGGCGAGCAGATGCTGGCCATCCGGCACCAGCCAGACGGGATCGACCCGGGTGCAGGCCGCTTCGATGCACAGAAAGCGCTGGCCGACGGCGGCGGGGGTATCTCCCGGCAGGCCGTTGCCCGGGTGCCAGACGACGGTGGAGTCGCTGCCCTGCTTGCTGATCCGCAGACGTCGTTGGCCATCGTCGAGAACGACAGGGCGGTTCGACTGGTAGATACGGTCCAGCGCGCCACGAATGCCCAGTTCCCCCTGCTGATGATGCTCGGCAAAGTGTTCGAGCTTGTCCAGATAGCGGGCGCCGGCCAGCCCTTCGATACGGCACCGGTGCGTATCGGCGACGGCAAAATAGGTGTGCAGCGCGCCGGTCAGCTTGACCGGGGTGGTGCCGGCGTGGCGAGTCATCAGTTCGACGCTCAGGCGCTGGGCGTTGGCGTGAACCACGGCATTGGGAACGAGCTGATCGTGCAGCCGCTCTTCGGGGGAGAGGTGAATCTCGACCCCGCCGCCGGTCACGCTCTCGTCGACGGCATCGATGCGCCATTGCGCTGTGCGGGCGGGGCCATGCATCGGGCCCTTGCCGTCCGGCGACTCGTCGGCGAACCACGGCCAGCACAGCGGGATCCCGCCGCGAATGGCACCGGGCATCGGCTGCGGCGTCGGGGTGACCCAGAGCCAGCCATCCTCCGTGCCGGATGCCGGTCGGACGCCTTGCCCGGCTTCGGGGGCGAAAGGTAAAAAGTGCAGAACCTGAGCGCCCTGCAACGAAATCGCCAGCTCGCCCCAGTCGGCATTGATCAGCAGCACGCGCCGACCTTCCCATTCGGCTTCCCGCTGACCGTTCGTCGCGTCGATCAACTGCCGCAGCGTATCGGGAATCATGTCACCTCCTCGTTGTGCAGGGCTTCCGCCGCACCCAGAAGGCCGGTCCACGGCGCCGTCACCACCCAGGTGGGAATTCCCGCATTGTAGGCGCTCAGCCGGCCCTTGTCGGCAAAGGCGCGACGGAAATCGCTGCGCGGCAGCCACTCGATCAGACGTGGCGTGATACCGCCGCAGAGATAGACCCCGCCCAGCGCGCCGAGGGTCAGCGCGGCGTCGCCGGCCACGCTGCCGAGGATCTTGAGAAAGCGCATCAAGGTCTCGCGGGCAACGCGATCGCCCGCCCGGGCGGCCCCGGTAATCTCCGCCGGGGTGTTGTAGTGGGCGGTGACATTGAGCAGTGCCGCATGGGCGAGATAGAGATCGAGCAGGCCCTGGCCGCACAGCAGGCGTTCGATCGAGACCCGGCCATAACGGGCTCGGAAATGGTCGAGAAGCTGGTATTCGCGCTGATCGGTAGGGGCAAAGGTGGCGTGGCCGCCTTCGGTCGTCAGCGGAATCCAGGCGCGCCGACTGGGGACCAGTCCGGCGACGCCGAGCCCGGTTCCCGGGCCGATCACCAGGCGCGGGCGTCGAGGTTCGGCCTCGCCTTCACCGATCTTGACCAGTTCCTTGTCGTCGATGTGAGGAATGCCGAGGGCCTGGGCGGTGAAGTCGTTGATGACCTTGAAGTTCGACAGGCCGAGTTCCTCGGCGACGGCCTTCTTGGAGAACGCCCAGTCGTTGTTGGTCATCTTGACCCAGTCTTCGTGCACCGGGCAGGCGAAGGCCAGGCACGCCTCGTCGGGCGTCTCTGCGCCGACCTGTTTCAAGTAGGCCTGGATGGCCTCGACCAGCCCGCCATAGCGCGCGCAGGGGAGCGTCTCGATCGATTGCAGCTCGACGCTGCCGGGCACCACCAGCGCAAAACGTGCGTTGGTTCCGCCTATGTCGCCGATCAGGGCGGGAATCGTCATTGGTGCCCTCCGGGCAAGTCGGCGGCATCGAAACCGCCAAAGGTGGCCGCGCCTTCCTCGGCACCGCCGACCAACTGGCGGAACCCGGCGAACAGTTCGCGGCCCATTCCATGATGATAGTGGTTCAGGTCGCAGGTCGCCGGTTCGCGTTGCGCCCAGGTTTCGGCATCCACCAGGGCCTCGAGCACGCCGTTATCCGGGTCGAGCAGCACCGTGTCGCCGTCGCGCAGATAGGCGATCGGGCCGGCATCGACGGCTTCCGGAGTGATGTGGATGGCCGCCGGTACCTTACCAGAGGCGCCGGACATTCGCCCGTCGGTGACCAGCGCGACCTTGTATCCGCGATCCTGCAGCACGCCGAGAAACGGCGTCAACTGGTGCAGTTCCGGCATGCCGTTGGCGCGCGGCCCCTGGAAGCGCACGACGACGATGACGTCGCGATCCAGCTCGCCGCTCTCGAACGCGGCCTTGACCTGGCTCTGGTCGTCGAAGATCCGCACCGGCGCCTCGACCCGGCGGAACTCCGGTTTGACGGCGGAAACCTTGATCACCCCGCGTCCCAGGTTGCCGTCCAGCACAGCCAGCCCGCCGGTGGGGGAGAACGGGCGCGTTACCGGCCGCAGCACGTCTTCGTCGAGGCTCTGCCGGGTGCCTTCTCGCCAGATCAGCTTGTCGTCTTCCAGGAACGGCTCCTGGGTGTAGGCGGTCATGTCGGTGCCGAAAGCGGTGCGGACATCGGCATGCATTAGACCCGCGGACAGCAGCTCGCGGACCAGGAAGCTGACGCCGCCGGCGGCGTGGAAGTGGTTCACGTCCGCCTGGCCGTTGGGGTAGATCCGGGTCAGCCCGGGAATCACTGTCGACAGCTCGGCGAAGTCGTCCCAGGTGATGGTCAGGCCGACGGCGGCGGCCATCGCCACCAGATGCAGCGTGTGGTTGGTCGATCCACCGGAAGAGAGCAGCCCGATCATGGCGTTGACGATGGCATGGGCATCGATCTGCTTGTAGAACGGGTGATAGCTGCCGCCCTGGTCACTGTTGCGGATCACCTGCTCGGTGCTGAATCGGGTGATCGCGTCGCGCAGCGGCGTGTTCGGATTGACGAACGAGGTGCCCGGCATGTGCAGGCCCATCATCTCGAGCATCAGCTGGTTGGAGTTGGCGGTGCCGTAGAAGGTGCAGGTGCCCGGGCTGTGGTAGGAGTCCGATTCGGCTTCCAGCAGCGCATCGCGGCCAACCTTGCCTTCGGCATAGAGCTGGCGGATCCGGGACTTCTCGGCGTTGGGCAACCCGCTCGGCATCGGTCCGGCAGGAACGAACACCGCCGGCAGGTGGCCGAAGCGCGCGGCACCGATGAACAGACCCGGCACGATCTTGTCACACACGCCAAGATACAGTGCACCGTCGAACATGTTGTGCGACATCGCCACGGCCGTCGACATGGCGATCACGTCGCGAGAGAACAGCGACAGCTCCATGCCGGGCTGGCCCTGGGTCACACCGTCGCACATGGCCGGCACGCCGCCGGCGAACTGCGCGGTGCCGCCCATGCCGCGAGCGGCTTCCTTGATCAGCTCCGGGAAGTGCTCGAGCGGCTGATGAGCGGAGAGCATGTCGTTATAGGAAGAGACGATGCCGACGTTGGCGCTGTTCATCAGCTTCAGGCTGTTCTTGTCGCCGGCATTGCAGGCGGCGAAGCCATGGGCCAGGTTGCCGCAGGAGAGTTCGGCGCGGTGGACGCCGCGACGATGCTGTTGCTCCATGCGTTCTTCATAAAGGCGGCGGCGATCGGCCGATCGAGCCTCGATACGTCGGGTTACGCGGTCGACGGTAGAGTTGAGCGTCATGGGGTTGCCTCATCGAGCTGTCATGGTTATTTGGTAAACTTACCAAAAATTATGGCATTTGTTCGCGAATGAGCCTTTTGTATTAGTCTTTCGGGGTAATATTTTTTCATGCGCCGATGTTCTAGACTGGTGTTCTAGACTATTGGCAGTTTCGCGGTGATCGAGCGTCGCCGTTCGATTGCGCCACACACGACTGCGTGATCAGGCGCGACCGTGCCACATTTCCCAAACGTTCGAGTTACGTCATCAGGAGGAGAGCACCATGACATTGCGTGTCGCCATCAACGGATTCGGCCGTATCGGCCGTAACGTACTTCGTGCCATGTACGAAAACGGTTATCGCGACCGGATCGAAATCGTCGCCATCAACGATCTGGGCGACCCGGCGCTCAACGCACACCTGCTGCGTCACGACAGCGTGCACGGGCATTTCGGCTTCGAGGTCACTCACGACAGCGATACCCTGAGCGTAGACGGAGATAGCATTCGCATCCTTTCGGAGCGTGATCCGTCGCAGTTGCCCTGGAAATCGCTGAACGTCGACCTGGTGATGGAGTGCACCGGGCTGTTCACCAAGCGCGAGGCCGCAGCCAAGCACATCGATGCCGGTGCGGAACGGGTATTGATTTCCGCACCCAGCGGCGACGCAGACGCGACGATCGTGTTCGGTGTCAACGAAGGGACGCTGAAGGCGGAGCATCGGGTGGTTTCCAACGCTTCCTGCACCACCAACTGCCTGGCGCCGGTAGCCCAGGCGCTGCAGGAGAGCGTGGGTATCGAGAACGGCCTGATGACCACGGTGCATGCCTACACCAACGACCAGAACCTGTCCGACGTCTACCACAAGGATCCATATCGCGCGCGCAGTGCCACGCAGTCGATGATCCCGACCAAGACCGGTGCCGCCGCGGCGGTAGGGCTGGTGCTGCCCGAACTGAACGGCAAGCTCGACGGGCTCGCGGTGCGAGTGCCGGTCATCAACGTGTCGCTGGTGGACCTGGTCTTCACCGCCGGTCGCGAGACGAGCAAGGAAGAGATCAACGAGATCGTCGAGAAGGCAGCGGCCAAGTCGCCGGTACTGGCAGTGAACTCGCAGCCGCTGGTGTCGATCGATTTCAATCACGACCCCAATTCATCGACTTTCGATGCCAACCACACGCGTGTGAACGGTCGCCTGGTCAAGGTCATGGCCTGGTACGACAACGAGTGGGGCTTCTCAAACCGCATGCTGGATACGGCACTGGCCATGCAGGCCGCCAGCTGAGGTGAATATCGGTTTCGCTGGCTGAACGCCTGGCAAGAGTGGCTCGAAAGCGAGTCGCAAGCGACAGTCAAAGGCGATAGCCGAAAACGATGAAGCAGGATCGAGGGGTGGCAGAGCGTCTGCCGCCCCTCTTTGTCTGCCGCCCTTCCTTTTTGGTGTTTTTGGTATTTTCTCCCTCCGGTGCACCCTCACGACGTGTCCCGCTCGGCTAGAAAGCGGCAGGCCGCCGAGTCGCATACGCTCGAAGTAACGCCAGTTTTGCATTCAAGTCATCCAATCCGTTGTCGATACAACACTGTATGCTGGACAATTGCGGTGGTGGGCTTGGACTTGTCAGGCTGACCCTCTAGTGTAAGTCTGCACAGGCTCTATCTTTCCACCATGCATTGAGGTTGGCGGCGTCATGCAGGACAACATCATCAACGCACATCGCCTGATTGGCGAGACCATTCGCGATCCTGAAGAAAAGCGGCTCGGGAAGATCGTGGGTGTCGACCAGTCGCGTGCCGTGCCAGTGATCTTCGTGATCTGGCGGGAGCGGGCAGGCGTGCAGCGTTTCGAGCTGACTCGCGACGAGCTGCGCCAGCTGACGGATGCCTGCTGCCGTGCTCAGTCGAAGGGGCGCGATCATCGAGCCAGTGGGCACGATGAGGTGCGAACTTCATCTGACGAGACATCCTCTTCGCCCGCAGTCGCTCAGCGTCGTGTCGGCTTTCGCTGACGCGATCTCGTTTCACCACCCAGCCGCTTGGAAACAGCACTGCGGCTAGACGAGGCCGGAGTGCATGGATTCACGGGATGCCTTCGTGCATGACGATGGAGCTTTGGGCGCGGAAGCCCGACAGTGGTTGCAATCCTTGCCGGGTACGGTCTACGTCACCGACTCGGCCTGGTGGTTGGGCGAGCTGCGTTTCGTCGCCGATTCCATCGGCGCGCTGGGCCATCGTCCGGCCACGGACTATCTGGCCCGACCCGAGCTATGGCTGGCGCAGATCCCCGAATCCGAGCGCCGGCCGCTGCTCGAACGACTGCAGCAGGCTCTGAACGAGGGCGAGCTCTCGGTGCGGTTGTCCTATGCCATCGAAAGGCGAGACGGCTCCGAGTGTCAAGTCGACGACAGTCTCCATATTCAGCGTGACGCGGACGGCGAGGTCGTGACACTCGTCGGCTTCCTGCAGCCGCGCCCGCCTGCCGTTCCCGCGAATCCTGCCGCCCCCGCGGATGAAGCCGGCTTGTCCCGGCAATCCCTGCTCGACCACAGCGGCGACGTGATCATGGCGCTCGACGAGGATCTGGAGTGTCATTACGCGGCGGGCAACACCCAAGGCGCGCTCGGTGTCAGCGCAGCGTCGCTGCTGTCGACGTCTCTCTTCGCCCTGATGGCGCCCGAAGATGGCTCCCGGGTCAGGCGCCTGTTGATCGAAGGGGCCGCCGAGGCGAGTTCGCCCATGGTGGAGCTGCGGCTGAGGCACCGAGATGGGGGATATCGCTGGTTCGAGATCCATTTTTCGCCTTATCCGCTGCCGTTGGGGCAGACGCTGGAGCCCCCGGTCATGCCGGGCTGGGTTGCCATCGCGAGGGATATCACCCAGCGCCGCCAACAGTCGCTGCAGTGGAACGCGTACACCGCTACCGACGAACTGACCTCGGCGCTCAATCGGGTGCCTTTCATGGGCCTGATGCGACATGCGTTCGCCAGCGGAGACGTCGGCGCCAGATTCACGCTGATCGTGTTCGATGTCGACCATTTCAGTGACATCAATCGCGACTGGGGGCGCGAGGGCGGCGATCTCGTGCTCAGTTGCATCGGCGAAATGTGTCGGGCGACGTTGAGAGAGCGGTTCAGCTTCGGTCGACTGGGCGACGATTCCTTCGCGCTGCTGATGAGCGGCAAGTCGCTGCAGGAAACGGCCGCCATTGCCGATAAGCTGCGCGGACGTCTGGCCTCGACCCGGGTGGAGTTTCATGGTCATTGGCTGTCGTTCTCGGTTAGTCTTGGGGTCGCCGAACGGCGCAGTGACGAGACTGCGGAAGCCATGCTGGCGCGTGCCGAGGCGGGAATGCAGAATGCCAAGCAGCGCGGGCGGGATCGCGTTCAGCAGGCGCCATGAGCCGCTGTGCCAGTCGACGTTGCGCCAGTCGAACCTGCGCCAAGCCAGTCAAAAGAAGGAGAACGATGATGGGACGATTACTGCTGGCCTCGCTGCTCAGCCTGATGTGTCTACCGGCGTTGGCCGACGAAGTCGAGGGCCCGCACGTTCAGGGCGAGACTTTCGAATATGCCACGGGCGGCCAGACCTACCAGGGCTATCTTGCCTACAACGCCAGCGATGACGAGCCTCGCCCCGGCGTACTGCTGGTCCATGAATGGTGGGGGCTCAACGACTACATCAAGCACAAGGCCGATCAGCTGGCGGCGCTGGGCTTCGTGGCGCTGGCGGTAGACATGTATGGCGACGGCAAGGTGGCCCAGCACCCCCAGGATGCCAAGGCGTTCTCCAGCCAGGTCATGCAGGACTGGCCCTCCGCCCGGGCACGGCTGGAAGCGGCGATGGCGGCGCTGCGTGAACACCCCGCGGTGCGCGAGGATCGCATGGCAGCGATCGGCTACTGCTTCGGTGGTGGCGTGGTGATGAACATGGCATTGGCGGGCATGCCGTTGGAAGCGGCGATCAGCTTCCATGGCAGTCCGACTCAGGTCGTCACCAACCCGCAGCCGTTCGACGGCCTGGTGCGCATCTACAACGGCCAGGACGATTCGCTGGTCGACCCCGAGGCGCTCGACAGCATGGCGACGGCATTGACGGAAGATGGCGCGGACGTTCGCGTGGTGCAGTATCCCGGTGCCAAGCACGCTTTCACCAATCCGGATGCCGACAGGCTGGCCGCGGAGAACGAACTTCCGCTCGGCTACGACGCGGCGGCGGATGCTGCCTCCTGGCAGGCTGCGTTGCTGACGCTGGACAAGGCGCTGAATCAGTAGACTGAATACGAGCTACGAGCTACGAGCTACGAGCTACGAGCTACGAGCTACGAGCTACGAGCTACGAGCTACGAGCTACGAGCTACGAGCTACGAGCTACGAGCCAGACAGCAGAAAGCCACGAACGACCGCGTTCGTGGCTTTTTCGTTGGCGAGCTGCAATCTATTCGTTGGGGCGACTGAGGGCGAGCACGCGCTTGGCGAGGGCAATCATTTCCGGGTCACCGGTGTGCTTGTCGGGCACGTCGGAAAGCTTGACCACGGGCAGCCAGTGCTGGCCTTCCGGTCTCGCCTCGACCATCTTGATCACCATGTTCATCGGCTCGACGCCCACGTCATTGGTGAAGTTGGTGCCGATGCCGAACGCCATGCCGACGCGGCCTTGGCAGAACGACTGGATCCGCTCGACCTTCTCGGGTGTCAGCGCGTCGGAGAAGATGATCGTCTTGCTGCGCGGGTCGATCCCCAGTTTCTCGTAATGCGCGATGGTCGAGGCCGCGAAGTCGATGGGGTCCGCGCTGTCGTGTCTGACTCCATCGAAGAGCTTGGCGAACTTCTTGTCGAAGCTCTCGAAGAAGGCGCGGGAAGTGAACGTGTCGGTCAGGGCGATGCCAAGGTCGCCCCGATAGACATCGACCCAGTGCTCCAGCGCCAGGCTGTTGGCCATCTTGAAGCCGAAACGGGCGCCGTGAAACATGAACCATTCGTGGGCGTGGGTGCCGATGGGCTTGACGCCGTGGCGCATGGCCAGCAATACGTTGCTGCTGCCGCTGAAGGCATCGCCGCCGTGATGACGAAGCGCGCCGACCACCCGGTCATGAACGTCGAAGGAAAACCGCCGCCGGGTGCCGAATTCGGCGATCTTCAGGCCCAACCGCTGATACTGTTCGATCTTGGCTCGGGTGCGAGCCTCGACCGTTTCATCGTCATCGCGCTCGACACCACGCAGGCGATACCAGAGCTCGCTGATCAGCGCCATCAGCGGGACTTCCCACAGGATGGTGCGATACCACAGCCCCTCGATAGCGACCGAGAGTTCGCTGCCGCTCTGCTCGATGATGACCTCGGCCGGGTTGAAGCGAAAGCCGGCCAGAAAGTCCAGGTAGGTCGGGTCGAGATAGGGGCAGGTGACCTCGAGATAGCGCTTTTCCGCGTCGGTAAGCACGAGGCTGGCCATGGCATCGACTTCGCGGCGCAGGGCGTCGCCGAATCCTTCGGGAAACGCATGCTCGCCGCGATTGATGAAGGCGTAGCGGGCCTGCGCATAGGGAAAGCGCTTGATCACGGCGTTCTGCATCGTGATCTTGTAAAAGTCGTTATCGATAAGCGAAGTCAGCATGAAAACTCGTCATCAGCATGAACACAATCCGCGGCCGTTAGCGCCAGCGAGCGTTTCTTCAATGAGATCGGCTACAGGAAAGCCATGATACCGAACATTGTCGCGACGAAGCCGCCGAACAGCAAAAGTCCGGCCAGCGAAAGCAGAATCAACAGGTAGCCCAGTATCAACCCGGCGAGCGCCCAGCCATCGCCGGATTCCTGCCGCTGGCGAATCTGACGCCGGGCCAGATGACCGCAGACCACGCCGCCCAGTGCTGCTGGCGGCACGAACGTGCCTAGCACGCTAAGCGCAAAGGCTGCCAGCGCCATGATGTTGATGGGCGCTGGCGTTGGCGGGCCGGGAGGCGTCGGGACGGATGTCATCGGCTTGAAGTAGCTCTCGTCTTGGCTGTTGCCAGAGTATCGCACGCTTGCCCGCGGCTCTCGAAGTTTTCAACATAGACTGAGCGACGAGCGACGAGCGACGAGCGACGAGCGACGAGCGACGAGCGACGAGCGACGAGCGACGAGCGACGAGCGACGAGCGACGAGCGACGAGCGACGAGCGACGAGCGACGAAAGACCGGAAAAGCAACGGGGGAGATCGGATGGCATTGCGGGTCGAGAATATCGGTAGCCTCGCGGCTACCCGTGCGTCGCTCTGGAACGATGTGGTCGGTGACCGTTATCCGTTTCTGCGCCACGAATTTCTGGCGGCGCTGGAAGCCTGCGGTTGTGCCGATACCGATACCGGCTGGGAGCCGGATCACCTGATGGTCTTCGACGACGGCCGGCCGGTGGCGGTCCTGCCGCGCTACGCCAAGTATCACTCGCGTGGTGAGTACGTATTCGACTGGTCCTGGGCGGATGCCTGGGAGCGCGCCGGCGGCGATTACTATCCCAAGTCGCTGTCGGCGATTCCGTTCACGCCCGCCTCGGGGCCGCGGCTGGCCGTGGTGGACGATGTGGATCGGCGGGCGGTGATCGCGGCGCTGGCGCCGGTGATCCGCGATACCGGCCTGCAGAGCTGGCATCTGCTGTTTGCCGACAGCGGCGAGGTGGACGACTGGCAGGCAGCGTTCGATGCGCCGCTGATGGAGCGTCAGGCCGTGCAGTTTGCCTGGCGCGACGACGGATTCGGCAATTTCGACGGCTTTCTGGCGCGGATGAGCTCGCGCAAGCGCAAGGAGATCCGTCGGGAGCGTCGCAAGCTGGTGGAGCAGGGCTTCGTGTTCGAGCGGCTGACGGGGGCGCGGATCGACGACGAGGCGCTGGCGCAGTTCTATCGCTGCTACTGCATGACATACCTGGAACGGGGCCAGCGTCCCTATCTGTCGCTCGAGTTCTTCACCCGGCTGCGCGACGACCTGGGCGATACGCTGCTGCTGATCCGCGCCAGCGTGGAAGGGCGGGCCGTGGCAGCTGCGCTCTGCCTGCAGGGAAGTGACACGCTCTACGGCCGCTACTGGGGCAGCGAAGTCGAGGCGGACTTTCTGCATTTCGAAACCTGCTACTACCAGGGGATCGAGCACTGCCTGGCACAGGGCTTGTCCCGCTTCGATCCGGGAACGCAAGGGGAGCACAAGCTGACCCGAGGTTTCGCGCCGGTCATCAGCCGCTCGCTGCACTATCTCGATCATCCGGGGTTTCGGGATGCCGTCGAGGATTTCTGCCGCGAGGAGCGGGCCTACGTCCATGCCTATTTCGAGCAGTGCCGGTCTCGACTGCCGTTCAAGGAGCTGCTGCCTTGAGCGCGAGACGCCAGACGCGTGCTGCTGTCGTGCCGACGTGAGTGATATGCTGAACCCAGGTTAAATTAGGCGGCGGGTCTTGCCGCGACGAGGACAGATATTCGATGGGCTTTCTCACTGAAGCGGCTGTGCTGCTGGGCGCAGCCATCCTTGCGGTTCCCCTGTTTCAGCGTCTGGGTCTGGGGTCGATCCTGGGCTACCTCTGCATCGGTCTGCTCGCGGGCCCGTCGATCAGCGGCTTCATCTCCGAGCCCGAATCGGTGCTGCATTTCTCCGAGTTCGGTGTGGTCATGCTGTTGTTCATCATCGGTCTGGAGCTGGAGCCGCGTCGTCTTTGGTCGATGCGCAAGCGTCTACTGGGTCTGGGAACGCTGCAGATGGCGGGCTGCGCAGCGCTTTTGATGCCGGTCGGGCTCCTGCTGGATCTGCCGCCAAGTATCGCCATCTTCCTCGGGCTCACGCTGGCGCTGTCATCGACCGCCTTTGCGCTGCAGGTGCTCAACGAACGCCGTCAACTGGCGACGCCGCACGGTCAGAGCGCGTTCTCCATTCTGCTGTTTCAGGATCTGGCGGTGATACCGCTGCTGGCGCTGCTGCCGTTTCTGGCCGGGCGTGCCGACGCCGCGCCCGGCGACGGCTGGCTCATCGCTCGCAGCATTGGCGTGGTGATCGCCGCCATCGCCTTTGGTCGCCTGGTATTCCCCCGCGTGCTGGCGCTGATCGCGCGTAGCGACGTGCACGAGATATTCACCGCCGCGGCGCTGTTCCTGGTGCTGGCCATGGCGCTGGTCATGGAGTGGGCGGGGCTGTCGATGGCGCTGGGCGCCTTCCTGGGGGGTGTCATGCTGGCGGACACCCCGTACCGGCACGAGCTGGAAGCCAATATCGAGCCGTTCAAGGGGCTTCTGCTGGGGCTCTTCTTCATTGCCGTCGGCATGTCGGTCAATCTCGTTCTCGTGCTGGACAACGTCTGGCTGGTGCTGGGTCTGGCCATTGCCATGATGCTGGCCAAGTCCGTGGTACTGGTGATCGTCGGCCTGTTGGCGCGATTGCCCCGCCCGGAGATCCCTCGTCTGGCGACGATCATCTCCCAGGGCGGCGAGTTCGACTTCGTGCTGTTGACGGCGGCGGTGGCTGCCGGCGTCATCGATCAGCGCATCGCCAGCCTGTGTATCGCGGCGGTCACGCTGAGCATGGCGGCCACGCCGTTTTTGTATCAACTGGGGGAGAAAGCGGGCGACCGTCTCAAGGAGAGCCGGCCGTTCGATACCGACTTCGGCGACGATACTCCGCCGGTGATCATTGCCGGCCTTGGCCGCTTCGGGCAGATGGTCGGGCGTATGCTGAAAATGCAGGGGATCAATTTCACGGCGCTGGACCCCAATATCGCTCAAGTCGAGTTCATTCGCCGTTTCGGTTCGCGCATCTTCTATGCCGATGCGACCCGGCTCGATCTGCTGCGCGCGGCGGGCATCGACAAGGCGCGCCTGCTCGTGATCGCGGTGGATGGCGAGAACACCGCGCTGACCATCGCGAGGCTGGCAAAGACGCATTTTCCGCATCTCACCGTCTATGCGCGGGCGCGCAATCGCCATCACGCTTGGCAGTTGATGGAGATCGGCGTCGATGGCGTGGTCCGTGAAACGTTCGCCTCGAGCATGGAGATGAGCGTCGAGGTCCTCAAGGGATTGGGGTATCCCAGCGCCAACGCCATCAATGCGGTGCGCACCTTCCGCGATTTCGACAACCAGTTGCTCAAGGATACCTATGCGCATCGCAACGATACCGAGCAATTGATGGCGACCGAGAAGGCGGCCATGGCCGAGTTGCAATCCCTGTTCCAGCAGGAGCTCAACCGGGGGCGAACCGGCAGACGCGAAGAGGATACCGATACCGGCGATCGTGAGGAGATGCGCGATGACGCAGACACCGTTGCAGAGACTGAAACGCCGGCTCGCGGCGCTTGAGCTGTCGGCCGATACCAGGCTGGAACTCGACGCCGGCATGACGCCGCTTTCCGGCGGTGACAGCGGCGCCGGGCTGTGGCGAATCGAGGGGGCGAGGCCCTGCATCGTCAAGCAGGATTCGGCGGCGCGCGTCGCCGGAGAGGCCGATGGACTGCGGGCGCTGGCCAGCGTTTGTCGTCTGCTCGTTGTACCGACGGTCATTGCCGAGGATGACGACCTGCTGGTGATGGAAGCCCTGGATGCCACGGGGCGACGCGACGGCGCAGCGTTGGGTGAAGGGCTGCGCCAGATGCACCGCGATTCTCGAGATTCGGAGGCCGGACACGGCTGGCCGCGGGACAATGCCTGCGGCGCGACGCCTCAGCCCAACGCACCGCTGGCGGACGGCCGTGTCTTCCAGCGCGAGCGGCGCCTGCTGCCGCTAACGAGGCTGTGTCGCGAGCAGGGGTTGCTGGATGCCGGTCTCGCCGAGCGTATCGAACGTGTCGCCGAGTCGCTCGAAAGCTGGCTGCCCGATACGCCGCCCTGCCTGGTGCACGGCGATCTATGGTCGGGCAACGTGCTGTTCACGCCCGCCGGACCGGCCATCATCGATCCGGCGGTCTACCGGCATTATCCCGAGGTGGATATCGCCATGCTGACGCTGTTCGGCGGGCCGGGCGATGCCTTCTTCGAAGCCTACTGGGATGGCGATCGTCCCGCCGACTGGGAGCGGCGCGAGGCGCTGTTTCAGCTCTACCCGCTGCTCAACCATCTCTCTCTGTTTGGCCGGGGCTATCTCGGTGGCGTCTCGCGCGCGGTGGATCGCATACTGGCCGGATAGAAGCGGATTCTGCTCAGGTTCGGCTCGCTGTGCGAATCTCCGAAGGCGCAATCGCTTCACCGATGACATGGTGGCCACGTGTATTGAGCGTGACTGCATAGAGCGACGTGGTAGCGCAGATATAGAGCCGGTTGCGACTGACGCCACCAAAGCAGACGTTGGCTACGGTTTCCGGAATCAGAATGCGACCAAGGCGTTTGCCATCCGGCGCGTAGCAGTGGACACCGTCCCCGGCGCTCGTCCAGAGGTTGCCGGCGACATCCAGGCGAAAGCCATCGAACAGCCCGCAGTCCGAGACCGCGAAAATCTCGCCGCCGACGAGGCGGTGACTCTCCTCGACCCGAAAGCGACGAATATGCCGGGGGCCATCGGCTCGGTGGGTCGCACCGGTATCCGACACGTAGAGCCAGGCTTCGTCGGGGGAGAACGCCAGGCCGTTGGGCTTTTCGAAATCCTCGGCAACGCGATGCAGTTGGCCATCGACGGTCAGGCAATAGACGTGGCAACCCATCTCGGAAGTTCTCAGCCCCCCTTCGTAATCGCTGTCGATGCCGTAGCTGGGATCGGTGAACCAGATCGAGCCGTCCGACCTGACGGTGACATCGTTGGGGGAATTGAGTCGGCTGCCCTCGTAGGTATCGGCCAGCGTAATGATACGGCCGTTGTGTTCGGTACGGGTGACGCTACGGCTACCGTGCTCGCAGGTAACGAGGCGGCCTTCCCGGTCCAGTGTCTGGCCGTTGCTGAAAGCGGAAGATTGACGAAAGATGGAAACATGACCGTCATTCTCGTCGTAGCGCATGATGCGGTCGTTGGGGATGTCCGACCACAGCAGATAGCGCCCGGCAGCGAAATAGGCCGGCCCCTCGCACCAGCGGCCTCCTCGCCAGAGAGAGTCGAGCTGGCCGTTGGGCAGCACCAGGGAAGAGAAACGTTCGTCCTCGATAACGAGCCAGTCGGGGTGGGGCATGATAGGCATTCTTCTCTTGGTCTTGGGAAAAGCTCTTATCTTGGGAAAGCTCTTGTCTTGGAAAAGTTCTTATCTTGAAAAAAGCTCTTGTCTTGAAAAGCTTCGATCTCGAAAAACGTCCAGTGTCGAGTGTCAAGCCAATCGTGTCTTTGCGACGATAGGAGGAGACCGGACGCCGATCATGGCATGTGGGTCCGGCCTGGCCGTGTCATTTCGTTCGTGCGGCAGGCTTGCCGGGTGAAGACGACGTCACCGAGGGAAGAGAAATGCGTTCGAAGAAGGTGTCGAGCATGCGCGGGCCGACATCGCCGATATCATAGCGCTCAGGGTCACGCAGCCAGTCATGCAGGAGGCCCAAAATCATCGACATCAGCATGCGAGAGGCAATTTCCGGTTCGACGTTATCGATCAGGGTTCCCGTATCACGCGCTTCTTCGAAGCGTTCGACCATCGTTTCATAGCAGTCGCACGCCAGTTGATCCTGCAGCGCGAGAATATCGACATCGCTGGCGGACTCGCTGCAGTGCAGCAAAATGGTGTGCACGCGGCGCGAGCGCGGACCCTGTAGTCGCTCGATAGCATGAAGCGTGGCAAGGCGCAGGCTTTCCAGCGGCGCGTTGGGCTGGTCGGGATCCTCGACATCATCGAGTAACTGGCGCAGTGGCATCTTGACGCGATCGAGCATGGCGTGGAACAGATCGGACTTGTTCTTGAAATGCCAATAGACCGCGCCGCGCGTCATGCCGGCTTGCCGGGCTATCTGCTCGAGCGAGGTTCGTGACACGCCGCGTTTGAGAAAAATGACCTCGGCAGCGTCCAGTAACGCCTCGCGGGTTGCCTCGGCTTCGGCCTTGGTGCGTTTGGGCATGATGGTGTCGTCGAAAGGTGAGTGGGGGCGTGACATCGGACCGGCGTTTCTTATGTTGTGATTAAAACTGCCGCGACAAGAGCATAACCAATTTTCTGCAAGTTTACATTCATGTATGTATGCCTGTAAGCTCGCTGGATTACCCTAGGCATCCTTTCTTCCAGGACGGAGACTCATGCGCCCTAATCTCATGAATTGCACCCTCGGCTTCGGTGGGGCGTTGTTGCTGTCATTGGCCTTGGCCGGCTGTGGCGGCGATGATCAGCAAAGTGCTCAGCAAGGTGGAAACCAGCAGCAGAAGCCGCCCACCAAGGCCGAGGTCATGGAGGTCGAGGCGCATGATGTCTCGCTTTCCAAGGAATACCCGGCCCAGATTCGCAGTAATCGTGAAGTGACCGTGATGGGTCGTGTCGAAGGCATCCTCGAGGCGCGTCACTACCGCGAGGGCAGCATGGTCGAGAAGGGCGACGAGCTCTTCACCATCGAGCAGGCGCCTTATGAAGCGACCGTCAAGCAGCGCCAGGCGGACGTGCAGAGCGCCAAGGCGGAAGTCTATCGTGCCCAGCGTGATGCCGAACGCTATCAGCGCCTGTACAACCAGAACTCCATCAGTCAGCAGCAGCGTGATCAGGCCCAGGCCGATCTGCGCACGGCTCAGGCGGCCCAGGCTCAGGCTCAGGCAGCGCTGGACAGTGCCCAGATCGATCTCAGCTATACCGAGGTCAATGCGCCGGTCAGCGGCATGATCAGCCTCAGCGAGATCAACGTCGGCAATCTGGTACAGCCGCCTCAGGAGCTGGCGACCATTACGCCGCTGGATCCGATCGAGGTACGCTTTTCGCTGCCAGCCGATGACGCCTTTGCGCTGCGTCAGCAACGCCAGCAGGGGGATGCCGATCAGGCCAACGTGGCCGTGCTGACCGCGCCCGGTACGGAAAGCGCTTCCCGTGATGCGCTTCAGCTCCGGGGCCGGCTGGACTTTCTGGGTTCGCGAGTGGATGAATCCACCAGCACGGTACAGGCCGAAGCCGTATTTCAGAACGACGATCAAATCTTCCTGCCGGGCCAGTTCGTGCGCGTGACGCTGCCCAACATGATGCGTTACGACGTCTACGCCGTGCCGTCGATCGCCGTGACCGAAGGGCTCAAGGGGCCGCAGGTTTTCGTGCTCGACGACGAAGGCAAGACCGAGACGCGATTCGTGTCGCTGGGCGAGATCGCCGGCGACTGGCAGATCATCACCGAGGGGCTGAACCCCGGAGACCGGGTCGTCGTGTCGGCAATCGGCAGCATCTCCGCCGGCGATCAGATCGATGCACAGCCGTTCAGCGGCAAGGTGCCCAAGCCGCAGAACAACGCCGGTGAGAATCCCTCCCAGGAGCCCGACGCAAAAGGTGGTGAAGGCGTCGCGGGCGCCCAGCGTGATGCGCAAGAGGCGAACGGCGGACAGAACGGAGCCAACTGATGAATTTTTCCAGCGTTTTCATCAGGCGGCCGATATTCGCCACCGTCGTCTCGGTCATCATTACGCTGATCGGCTTGATGGCGATGCGCACCTTGCCGATCGAACAGTATCCGCCGGTGGTACCGCCGACGATCAGCGTGTCGGCCACCTATCCCGGCGCCAGCGCGCAGACCGTTTCCGACACGGTGGCCTCCGTCATCGCCCAGGAGATCAACGGCACCGAGGACATGATCTACCTGACCTCGTCGAGTTCCGACAGCGGTCAGATGTCGATGAGTGTCTATTTCAACATCGGCACCGACCCTCAGACGGCGACGATCAACGTCAACAACCGGGTCCAGAGGGCGCTGTCGCAGTTGCCGAGCGAAGTGCAATCACAGGGCGTTACCGTTGAACAACGCTCCTCGAGCATCCTGCTGTTTGTTGGACTCACCTCGGACTCGGACGCCTACGACTCGCTCTACCTGACCAACTACGCCAACATCAACGTCACCGACGAGCTGTCACGGCTTCCCGGCGTAGGGCAGGCGGAGGTATTGGGGAGTCAGGAATTCGCCATGCGCGTCTGGCTCAATCCGGACAAGCTGGCGCAGTACGATCTGACGCCGGCCGAGGTTTCTTCGGCCATACAGGCTCAGAACGCTGTCGTCGCGGGCGGCAAGCTCGGCGCCGAGCCGCAGGCCAATCCGACGCCCTACACCTACACCATCACCACTCAAGGTCGTTACGAAAACGTCGACCAGTTCCGCGAAATCGTGCTGCGGACGAATCCGGATGGCTCCTCGCTGCGGCTGAGCGACGTGGCGCGGATCGAACTGGGCAAGAACAGTTACGGCATCCAGGCCTACGTCAACAACAAGCCGATTGCGCCGATCGCCATCTATCTGCAGCCGGGTGCCAACGCGCTGGACGTGGCCAAGGAAGTCAAGACCTCGATGGCGGATCTCAAGACGCGCTTCCCGCCGGGGTTGGATTACGATATCCCCTACGACACCACGCTGTTCATCGACGCTTCCATCGAATCGGTGGAGCGCACCTTCATCGAGGCGCTGCTTCTCGTTGCGGTGATCGTGTTCCTGTTCCTGCAGAGCTGGCGCTCGACGCTGGTGGCGATGTCGGTGGTGCCGATTTCGGTGGTGGGCACGTTTGCCGGCATGTATCTGCTCGATTTCTCGATCAACCTGCTCTCGCTATTCGGCATGATATTGGCGATCGGTATCGTGGTGGATGATGCGATCGTGGTCATCGAGAACGTCGAACGCATCATGGAAGAGGACGAGGAGGCGACGCCGCTCAGTGCCGCGCTCGAGGCAATGAAAGAGGTCTCTGGCGCTGTCATCGCGACGGCGTTCATCATGTCGGCGGTGTTCGTGCCGGTAGGCTTCATGAGCGGTCTGACGGGTCAGATGTACCAGCAGTTCGCGATCACCATTGCGATCTCGGTGGCGATCTCGGCGATCGTGGCTCTGTCGTTCACGCCGGCCATGAGCGCGATCTTCCTCAAGCATCAGGATCGCATGAAGCAGTCCGGGTTCGTGCGTGCCATCCGCAAGCCGTTCGACTGGTTCAACAAGATATTCGACAAGATCACCGATTTCTTCATGGCGATCACCAACTTCATCATCCATCAGTTGTGGCTGGTGGTGGTGGGCCTGGCGGTTGCCGGCGTCGCTTCCTGGATGATCTTTGCCCAGTTGCCGGCGGCGCTGCTGCCTTCCGAGGACCAGGGGGTCGCCCTGGCCGCCGTCAACTTGCCGGCAGGGTCGTCGGTGGCGCGTACGGATGCCTACGTGCAGGAGCTTAGCCAGCGGCTTCGTGATGAGGTGCCGGGGATCAATTACGTTACCGGCATTCCGGGCTTCGATATTCTGTCGAGTTCGCCGAATACCGCCAAGGGTACGGTCTTCATTACCATGAAGCCGTGGCAAGAGCGCGATATCACCGTCGATCAGTTGACCCAGAAGATCATGCAGATCGGCGGCCAGATTCCGGGAGGCAAGACGGTTGCCTTCAACCTGCCGCCGATTCAGGGGCTGTCGCCGACCGGCGGATTCACTGGTTTTCTTCAGTCCTACGGCGGCGATACCTCGCAGCAGTTGGCGGAGGCGGCCGGCAAGGTCATGCAGGCAGCGGCCGAACGGCCGGAACTTGCAGGTGTCTTCTCGTCACTCGATACCAACGTGCCATCCTACCGGGCGGACGTCGATACCGAGAAGGCGCGTAGTCTGGGTGTCGATATCGCTGACCTGAACACCACCATGGCGAGTACGTTCGGTAGTTCTTTCGTCAACTATTTCACGAGTTCGGGACGTAACTTCCAGGTCTATCTGCAGTCCGAGGATGATTTCCGTCGCAACCCGGATGATTTGAACAAGGTCTACGTGCGCGGTGGCGACGGTCAACGCATTCCACTATCCGAGCTGGTGACGCTCACCCGCGACAAGGCGCCAACGGTGCTGCAGCGCTACAACACCTATTCGGCGGCTCAGTTCTCCGGTGGTCCGGCGCCTGGCTACAGCTCCGGGCAAGCGGTACAGGCGATGCAGGAAGTCGTCTCCAGTACGCTGGGCTCCGATTACGGAATGGGTTGGAGCGGCGAGGCCTATCAGCAGGTCAATGTGGGCACCGCGGCAACGTTGGCGTTGTCGTTTGGCGTGGTCATGATGTTCCTGATCCTGGCAGCGCAGTACGAGAGCTGGACTTTGCCCTTGGCGGTGGTGTCGGCGGTGCCGTTCGCCTTCGTCGGTGCCATCCTGGCGGTCTACCTGGCTGGCTTGAGCACCAGTGTCTACCTGCAGGTGGGCTTGCTGGTAGTCGTCGGATTGGCGGCAAAGAACGCCATCCTGATCGTCGAGTTCGCCGAACAGCAGCGCAAGCACGCGGGGCTATCTGTAGTCGATGCGGCCAAGGTGGCGGCACGCCAGCGCTTCCGTCCGATCGTGATGACGTCACTGGCATTCATCGGCGGGACCCTGCCGCTGGCATTGGCATCCGGTGCCAGTGCGGCAAGCCGTAACCAGATCGGTACGCCGGTGGTCGGTGGGATGATCTCCATCACGCTGCTGGCGACGATTTTCGTGCCGGCAACCTATGTGTTGATCATGAAAGTCACCCATGGGTTACAGGCGAAATTTGGCAATGGCGAACGGCGTCACGACGGTCAACCGGAGGCGCGCAACAGTCGATAATCGACTGCGTCAAAATGACCAATAATTCGGTCCTTTGAAGGCAACCCCCCTTGGGGGTTGCCTTTTTTGTTGGCTGCCCTTCATCGGCTGCGGTGAGGCCTCAAAACAGGCTTTGACGCTTTCCGGCCGGTGGCATATATCTTTAATCAGGCTGAAGGGGCGGTGACGAGGGAGTCAATACCGTCAGACGACTGCCATCCGCTCGTGAATCATCCGCTCAAGACTTCGGCTGACAGTTGCCGTTGTCGTCGAACCCGTTGATTAACGTCGGTTATGGTCGGGTTAGCCACCTCAGCGCAGGATGAGGGTCCAAGCTGGTTAATGTCGACTGGTGGATCGATGTTCAGGGAGGCTGAACATGACGCAGGCCGCAGTTCATGGAAAGAACAGCCGGACGGCCGCGAGAATCTCGGGTGATTCCCGTTGCGTTTCGCCGGTATCGAGTCAAGTCTCGCGAATAGCGGGGAGCGGGTCACTGTCGAATGGGGCGTTGTCGCGGCCACTTCCCGCTCCGCCCAGGCGCAATCGGCGCGTGCTGTTCGTGACCACCGAAATTGCCGATTTCATCAAGGCTGGCGGGCTGGGAGATGTATCCGCCGCCTTGCCTCGTGCGCTGAAACCCCAGTACGACGTGCGCATTCTGATGCCGGGCTATCGGCAATTGCTGTCGGCCGGACGACAGATCGTGCGTTTGGCCAGTCTTCCCGCCAGCCATGACTTGCCTGCCTGCGAGATCGGCCGTCTTATCTGCGAGGATGGCCTGGTCGTTTATGTCGTGCTGTGTCCTGAACTCTATGATCGTGTCGGTAACGCCTACGGGGACGAACTGGGCGTAGGCTGGGCCGACAACGATATCCGCTTTGCGCGATTGGCAATGGCGGCCGCCGAGATCGTCAATGATCCGACCCTGCTCGATTGGCAGGTGGAGCTCCTGCATCTCAACGACTGGGCGACCGGATTGACGGCGGGTTATGTCCGCTGGCTCGGCAAGCGTTACGTACCCTCGATCTATACCATCCACAATCTCGCCTATCAGGGCATCTTTTCCGCCGAACGGCTCCCGGCGCTCGGTATCCCGGCATCCGCGTTTCATATCGATGGGGTGGAGTTTCACGGCCAGCTCTCCTTCATGAAGGCGGGACTCTCCTACGCTTCCCATGTGACGACAGTCAGCAGCAATTACGCTGACGAGATCACCACGGCTCCCCTCGGCTGCGGGCTGGAGGGCTTGCTCAAGAAACGTGCGCTGGAGGGGCGACTCAGCGGTCTGCTCAACGGCATCGATGACCATTGGGATCCGCGCACGGACCCTCACCTGGCGCCCAACTTCGGCATCAACGACTGGCATGGCAAGCGTGCCAATACGCAGCGCGTGCGCCGGATGTTCGGTCTGGATCCGAGCAGTGGCCCACTGTTTGCGGTGGTTTCCCGGCTGGTGGCGCAGAAAGGGCTCGATCTGACCATTCAGGTCGCCGACGCCATCGTGCGAGCCGGCGGGCAACTGGTGGTGATCGGGCGCGGCGAGTACGCCATCGAGCAGGCGCTGGTCGAGATGGCCGCGCTCTATCCCGGCCAGGTCGGGGTCAATATCGGCTTCGACGAGGGCGAGGCGCGGCAGATCTATGCCGGCAGCGACTTCCTGCTGATGCCGTCACGTTTCGAGCCCTGTGGCCTGAGCCAGCTTTACGCGCAACGCTTCGGTTCGTTGCCGATCGCGCATCGCACCGGCGGCCTGGCGGATACGATCCAGGATGGCATCAATGGCCTGCTGTTCGACGACATGAGCCTGGAAACCTATCGCGCCACCGTGCTGCGTGCGTTCGACCTGTTCCGTGCGACCGATCTGTTCTACGCCATGCGGCGAGCGGCGATGGCGGGGCGCCTGCATTGGCGCCAGGCCGTGATTCCCTATCGGCGACTCTATGCCGACCTGTTGACGGAGGCGATAGTGCGAACCGAAGACGTCGTGACAAGCCCATGATGACTACTGCCGACAATCGCACGCCCGGCAAGATGTCGCCTTCATGGCCACGGAGCTTCAAGCTTCAGCGCAGGAACCTGGCCGAAGCGGCCTGGACGCTGGCATTGTCTTCGTCTTTCTCCACGGTCTCGTCGGGTGGCAGCGCGAGCCAGGCGACGTGGCCCTGGGACGACGGCGACTGGATGCGGGCCAGGGTCGGACGCCACGGTGGCGATATGCCGCTGGCGCTCTACCGCCTCGACGCCTCGGACTGGTATGTCTCTCGATTCCCGCCGCCCCTGAACTGGAACCATCTGGCGCAGGAGCTGGTGCCTTACGTCGCCGATCTGGGGTTTACCCATGTCGTGCTCGACGAGGCGCTCATCGCCCAGCCCGAAGCCGTGGTCTGCCAGTTCGTCGAAACCTGCCATGTCGCCGGCGTAGGTGTCATGGTCCGGTATCCGACGGCCTCGCCAACGCCTGAATCCGCGTTTCTCGCCTGGTGCCAACGCTGTCATATCGACGGCTTCGAGGAAGTCGATGGCACTTCCCGTGCCAGCGGCTGCCACCTGTTTCAGAGCGAGACCACCGAACTGTTGCTGACATTGCATCGGCGGCCACGCTGGCAGGTCGCGAGCGCTCACTATCTAGCGCTTGCCCCGGCCGAGCGCTCCCGCTGGCATGCCGATTGGATCGAGGCATTGACGCCACACGAAACCGATCGGGGGCTGCTGGAACAGATGCCGGATGAAGCATCGACGTTCGGTCAGTGGCGACAGTCCATTCATGGCGACGACTGGCAGCGTTTCGCAGCGTATCGAGCCAGCCTGGCATTGATGTGGGCGCTGCCCGGCGACAAGCAGGTGGCCATGGGCGTCGAACTGGGTCAGGCATTGTCCGAGCCTCGGGAAGCCGCCATGCACTGGCCGCTACTGTTCGAAAGCCGTCACGCGGGCATATTGCGCATGATGGCCGATCTCAACCGGCTTTACGTCAACGAGCCGGCAATGCAGATCCGCCACGACGGTCAGCTCGGTTTCGAATGGCTGGTCGACGACGATAGCGATAACTGCGTGATCGTTTTCGCCCGTCACACCGAAAGCGGCCATGCCAGCATGATCTGCCTCTGCAACTTCCAGGCCTCCGTCCACTACCACTACCGGTTGGGTGTTCCCAGCGCCGGCTGGTGGCGGGAAATCTTCAACAGCGACAGCGTCTTCTACGGCGGTAGCAATGTAGGCAATAGTCGCGGCGCGACGACGAAGCCGATTCCTAGCCATGGTCACGCCCAGTCGTTGACCGTGACGGTACCGCCGATGGCCGCGCTGTTCCTGCGTCACGAAAACTGGATCGAGGAAACCCCATGAGCGCGTCTTCCGGTTCCAGCGACTCGAGTATGGCCGCCACGTCATCCGATGCCACATCATTTGGTTCCACGTCATCTGGTGCCACGTCATCCGAGGTCATGGAAATGAATGAGGCGGCCTGGACGCCGTTCTACGGCGCATCACTGACCGCCGAGGGGCGCGTTCGCTTTCGCCTGTGGGCACCCAGCGCGCAGCGGGTGGATCTGGAGTGCGAAGGCATGGCGCCGCAGCCGATGAACCCGATGGCGGAGGGGGATTTCGAACTCGAGCTCGACTACCCGCCGCAGGCCGCCTATCGCTATCGCGTGTTCGTCGAGGGTGACGATGACGGCATGCCCGTGCCCGACCCCGCCTCGAAAGCGCTACGCGGTGGCGTCGACGGGCTGACCTGCGTGGTCGACCCGAATCGCTACACATGGCGCCACGACGAATGGACAGGCCGGCCATGGGAAGAGACGGTCATCTATGAGGTTCATCTGGGCGCCTGCGGCGGAATCGACGGATTGCGCCGACGGCTACCCGAACTGGTGGAACTGGGCGTGACCGCCATCGAACTGATGCCGCTCGCCGAATGTCCGGGGGAGCGCAACTGGGGGTACGACGGCGTCCAGCCCTACGCCGTGGCGGCCTATTATGGTACGCCGGAGGCGCTCAAGGCGCTGATCGACGATGTCCACGGGCACGGGCTGATGATCTTCCTCGATGTGGTCTACAACCACTTCGGCCCGGATGGCAATTTCCTGGCGCACTACGCCAAGGCGTTCTTTCGCGATGACCTGCAGACGCCCTGGGGCGATGCCATCGATTTCCGTCGTCCGCAAGTGCGCCGCTTCTTCATCGATAACGCCCTGATGTGGCTGCTCGAGTATCGTTTCGACGGGCTGCGGTTCGATGCCGTCCACGCCATCAGCGAGCGGGATTTTCTGGTCGAGCTGGGGCAGACCTTGCGCGAGCGGGTCGGTTCGACTCGTCACTGCCACCTGATGCTGGAAAACGAGCATAACCAGGCCAGCCTGCTGGACCCGACGCTGTTCGACGCGCAGTGGGCCGACGACTGGCACAACACGATGCATGTCCTATTGACCGGCGAGCGCGAGGGGTACTACGCCGACTTCGCCGAGCACACCACGGAAAAGCTGGCGACCGCGCTGGGCGAAGGATTCATCTATCAGGGCCAGCCTTCACGCAAGGGCGAGGCGCGCGGCGAGCCCAGCGGGCATCTGCCGCCGACGTCGTTCATCGACTTTCTGCAGAATCACGACCAGATCGGCAACCGCGCACTGGGGGAGCGTCTATCCCGGCTGGCCGAGCCGGACGCGCTCGATGCGGCAACGCTGATGCTGCTGCTCTCTCCCGCCATTCCGCTGCTGTTCATGGGCGACGAGTGGGGCTCGACACAACCCTTTCTGTTTTTTACCGACCATCGCGACGCCCTGGCGGATGCGGTACGGGAAGGCCGTCGCCGCGAATTCGCCGAGTTCAGCGCTTTCGAGGACCCGGCGCAGCGCGAGCGCATTCCCGATCCCAATGCCTTGGCCACGTTCGAAGCGTCCCATCTCGATGAGGCGAGCACGCCGGCACAGCATCGTTACCAGACGCGTTTTCGCCACTGGCTGGAGTTACGCCATCGCCACATCGTTCCCGGGCTGAAAGGATGCAGCACCGCCGGGTCGCGCGTGCTCGGCGACAAGGCCGTCCAGGGACAGTGGCGGCTAGGCAACGGCCAGGTACTGACCGTTGCCATCAACCTCGCCTCGCAGCCGGTATCCGTGATCCCGCCGGGGAAACCGCTGGCCTGTTCGCGAGACGGGGCAGTCGATCTCGTCGAAGGCGGCCAGTTGCCGGCACTGACGAGCGTCGTCTGGCTCCAGCCAATGGATGGCATTTCAGGAGAACCAATCGCATGAGTACTGCCCAGGAACCCGGTCACGACGCCGGCGCCCGGTTGCGCCAACTGGCAGAATCGGTCGGCTTGCTGTGCGAATGGGACGGTAGCGACAACCAGCCCCAGACGCTGTCCGAAGATCGCCAGCGCACGATGCTGGCCCGCCTTGGCTGGCCGGCGGGTGACGCTGAGGAGGTCGCCGCCAGCCTGGCCCGTTGGCAGGCGCGACGATGGCCCGCCGCGTTCGAGCAACTGCCGCCGATGCTGATCGCCGATCAGGGCCAGCTCACCCAGATACCCGTCGCCGATAGCGGTGGGTGCGCCTTCGCTATCCGGCTCGAGAGCGGCGAGACGATGGACGGCCATCTCGACGATAACGGTTGTCTGCCCGCGATTCAGGAGACGGGCTATCACCATCTCTGTTTCCTGACGGAGCGGGGCGACGACAGCGTATCCCGGATTCTGGCGGTGGCGCCGCCGCGCTGCTTTACCCTGGACGATATCGCCCGGGAGCATCGTCATGCCCAACCGAGCTACTGGGGCGTAGCGGTACAACTCTACGGGCTGCGGCGCGAGGGCGATGCCGGTATCGGCGACCTGCAGGCGCTGGACGACCTCTGCGCGGTGGTGGCGCGCGCCGGTGCCGATGCGGTTGCCATCAGCCCGCTGCATGCGTCGTTTGCCGCGCATCCCGAACGATTCAGCCCCTACTCGCCCTCCAGCCGGCTGTTCTACAACGTCTGGCATGCCTCGCCGGAGTGTGTCTTCGATGCGGAGACCCTGGCGCGGGCGCAGGCGCCTTTCAGCGAGGCGATGGCGCAGCAGGCCAGTCTCGAGTTGATCAACTGGCCGACTAGCGCGCGCCTCAAACTGTCGATGCTGGAACGGCTGTTCCTGCACGTGCAGCGTGACGAGAGCGCGCTCGCCTGGCGCTCGCAACTGGTCGCCTTCCGTCGCGATGGCGGCGGAAGCCTCGAACGTCATTGCCTTTTCGAAGTGCTTCAGGCGCATGCCGAGCATGCCGACTGGCGACAGTGGCCCGAGGCATGGCGGGATCCCCGCGGGGCAGCGGTGGAAGCGTTCGCCGAACAGCACCGGGAAGCGATCACGTTTGCAGTCTTCCTGCAGTGGCTGGTGGCGGCCGGGCTCGATCGCGTGCAGAACAACGCGCGTCAGGCTGGAATGGCGGTCGGCCTGATCGCCGATCTGGCCGTGGGCGCCGATCCCACCGGCAGCCAGGCCTGGAGCGATCCGGAAGAGCTGTTTCCGGGGCTCAGCGTGGGCTCGCCGCCGGACGACTTCAATGCGCACGGCCAGAACTGGGGCGTGGCAGCGTTCTCCCCTCAGGGGCTGGTCGATTCCGGCTATCGAGGATTCCTGGCTATGCTGCGAGCCAGTCTGGCCCATGCCGGCGGTTTGCGGATCGACCATATTCTGGGGCTTTCGCGGCTATGGTTGGTTCCGGAAGGAGAAACGGCCCAGCAGGGGGCCTATCTGCGCTACCCGCTGGACGATCTGCTGCGACTGGTATCGCTGGAGTCCTGGCGGCATCGGGCCATCGTCATCGGCGAGGATCTGGGGACCGTCGAAGCGGGGCTGCGGGATCGGCTGGCGGCGCGGGGCGTGCTGGGCATGAGCGTGATGTGGTTCGAGCGAGAGGGCGAGGCGTTCCTGCCGGCCGAGGCGTGGCGCCAGACCACCATGGCTACCACCAGCACCCACGATCTGCCCACGGTAGCAGGCTGGTGGCTGGAAAATGATCTGCGCTGGCGGAACCAGCTGGGGCTGCTGAAAGCGGACGAGGATCCCGCCGAACTCAGCGAGCAGCGGCGTCAGGATCGACGCCGCCTGGTCAGCGTCTGCGAACTCGACGGTGTCGCCAGCGATGACGGTATCGCCAGCGACAGCGTGGACGTCGAGGATGTCATCGATGCCGTACTGGTGCATGTGGCAAAGACCTCGACGCCGCTGGCACTGTTTCCGCTGGAGGATCTGCTGGGATTGAAAGAGCAGGCCAACCTGCCCGGGACCTTCGACGAGCATCCCAACTGGCGACGACGGCTACCGGTACCCGCGCCCCAGGCGTTGAAGGATCCGGTGGTGCAGCAGCGCCTGTCACGCATCGATGGCATACGCCGGGGGCGCCGAACATGAGACCGCTTCGCGCCACTGTCAGGTTGCAGCTGCATGCCGACTTCACCTTCGACGATGCCCTTCGGCAGGTCGACTACTACGCTGCGCTGGGCATCAGCCACTTCTATCTTTCGCCCTTTCTTGCCTCGCGAGCCGAATCGGCCCATGGGTATGACGGTATCGACCCGACCCGGGTGGACTCGGAGCTGGGTGGCGAGGCAGGGCTGGCCCGGCTGGTCGAAGCGCTGCACGCGGCGGACATGGGTATCCTGGCCGACATCGTGCCCAATCATCTGGCGGTGGGCTCCGAAAACCCCTGGTGGCAGGACGTACTGGCGCATGGCCGTACCAGTGAATACGCCCGCTTCTTCGACATCGACTGGGAACAGTCCGGCGCCGACGGCAAGCTGTTGTTGCCGTTTCTCGGCGACCGTTACACGCAGGTATTGGAAAACGGTGAGCTGACGCTGGAATGGGACGCGCACAGAGCGGCCTTTTTCGTCATCTACCATGAGCACCGGTTTCCGCTGGACCCGGCCCATACCGCTGCGCTATTGGCATCGGCCGACGCCGATGCTGATCGAGACGGCCCGACACCCGAACGATTCCGGTCACCGGAAACCAGCCACCCAGAGCGCTGGGCCAACGATCCGCTCATCGCGGCCACTCTCGCCCGTCATGACCCCGCAACCGAGGAGGGCAGGGCGCAACTGCACGCGCTGCTGGAGCGTCAGGCCTATCGGCTGGCCTATTGGCGCACCGCCAACGACGCGCTCAACTGGCGTCGATTCTTCGATATCACCGAACTGGTCGGCGTGCGGGTCGAGGACGAGAGTGTTTTCGATCTGTCTCATGCCTACATGCTCTCGCTGGTCGAGCGCGGCTGGATCGACGGGCTGCGCATCGATCATATCGATGGCCTGGCCGATCCCCGCGGTTACGCACTGCGCCTGCGCGCGCGTCTCGAAGCGATCGCTGGACGCCGTCGCGCCCTCAATGGCGAACGCTACGAGGATCGACGTCCCATCTATGTAGAAAAGATCCTGGGGCATGGCGAGCGTCTGCATACGGATTGGGACGTGGATGGCACCACGGGGTACGAATTTCTCGATCTGGTTTCCGGCATCCAGCACGATCCGGCAGGACGCGAGTCGCTGACTCGCCTGTGGCGAGAGGTCAGCGGACGTACGGACGATTTCGCTGCCGAGGTGCAGACAGCTCGTCGGGAAATGCTCGACGGCGCCCTGACCGCCGAGTTCGAAAGATGCATTCGGACGGTCGACGCTCTGGCCCGGCTCAGACCCGAGACACGGGAGTTCACGTCGCCGGCGATCCGCCGTGTGCTGGGAGCGCTTGCGGTCGGCTATCCCGTCTATCGCAGCTACGCCGATCAGGATGGTCGGCCCGATGCCGACGCCGAAGACTTCGACCATGCCATGCAGATGGCCCGATCGCAGCTGTCGGCAGCCGATGCGGCCTGGCTCCCGCTGCTCGATGACTGGCTGGGAGGCGAAGCGCCCGGCGCTTTCGACGAACCCGAGCGTACGCTGCGCCTGAAAGCGGTGACCGGTTTTCAGCAGCTGACATCGCCGCTGGCGGCGAAGGCGGTCGAGGACACCGCGGGTTATCGCTCGGCGGTGTTGCTGTCCCGCAACGACGTCGGCTGCGAAGGGGCGCATTTTGCCTATGCACCGAAACGTCTGCACGAGGCGAACCGGGAGCGCCTGGCGAGCTTTCCCCGTACGTTGCTGACCACCGCGACGCATGATCACAAGCGTGGCGAAGACGTCCGCGCCCGGCTGGCGGCGATGAGCGAAATGAGCGACGTGCTGGTACCGAGGATGCGGGCCTGGGCAGGCGACCAGCGCCTCTACGATAGCGGCGAGACGCCCAGCGGCGGGGATCGCCTGATGATGCTCCAGCTGTTGCTGGCGGCCTGGCCCCTGGAACTGAAGCTGGAGCCTGACGCCGAGTTCGCCGACCGGAACCGCCAGGCGCTGAACGACTTCGCCGACCGAATCGTCGCCTGGCAGCAGAAGGCGATGCGCGAGGCCAAGCTCGCGAGCCACTGGCTGGCACCCGACGAAACCTATGAGCAGGCGGGCGAAGATGCCGTGCGCTGTGCGCTGAGCGGTGGCGATCTGACGCGGGAACTGGCCGAGGCGGCAGCGCTGCTGGACCTGCCCGGGGCGATCAACGGCCTGGCGCAGACGGTGTTGCGGCTGTGTTCGCCGGGCATACCGGATCTCTACCAGGGCACCGAGTTCTGGGACCAGTCGCTGGTCGATCCTGACAACCGCCGCCCGGTGGACATGGCTGCGCGCCGTGAGGCATTGGGGAGCGCCGAGACGCCGGACTCGGCCTGGAAGCATTGGCGGGACGGTATCGTCAAGCAGGCGGTCGTGCAGCGGCTGCTGAATCTGAGGCGGGAGCATCCGCGCCTCTTCAGCGAAGGAGAGTACCTGCCATTGGAGGCCGGCGGCGCCTACGCGGATTACGTCATTGCCTTCGCCCGCCGGACGCCGACCCTGACTCTGATAGTCGTCGTGCCGCGCCTGTCGAGGGTGCTGTCGCCGTCATCGGCGCAACGGGAACTGCAGTGGTCGGATACGGCGCTGTCTCTCGAGACGCTGGGACTGACGGGGAGCGGAGACCCCTGGCTGACGTCGGCACCGGTAGCGTCGTCGTCCGAGTTGTCGCTACATCAACATTTGTCGGATTTCCCTTGCGGGGCTTGGGTATGGACATCCTGAACCCGCTACTTTGAAAGTGAGGCGTCGGTCCAGCCGGCGCCGGTCTTGCATGAATTTGGCGGGGCAGGGATGACCCCGCCACGCAACGAAAAGAGAAAGGAGGGCGTCATGATGACCAGTCGCGAACAACGTGTACGGATGCTGGCTTATCGCATTTGGGAGTCGGAAGGCCGCCCTGAGGATCAGGAAGCGCGCCATTGGGAAATGGCCGAGCGAATCGTCGAGGCCGAAAACGCGCGCGAGGAAGAGCACGAATGGCGCACCGCGTCCGATGAACCTTCCCTGTTGGAAGGTGAGGAGCCGCCGGCCGAGCCCGACGAACTCGGCATCGACGAGATGCGGCTGCCACTGGACGATCCGGAAACGGAAGCCCGCAAGGAAGAGGACACGGGTGTCGAGGTGACGACGCAGCCGGGACGCGCCAAGTCTGCCTCGCGGAGCAAGGCGGCGAGCGGCGGAGCGGGAAGCGATAAACCGGCCCCACGCAAGCGTGCCACGAAAGCCTCGAGCGCCGAGAGCGACAAGGTCAAGCCAGCACCCAAACCACGGAAGCCCCGTGGCAAGAGTGAATGATTTCTCGTCTGGAACACAGGCGGCAAGGTCGATTTGGCTCATTGGGAGAGCAGGACATGAGTGACATGGGATTGGGCCGTGAAGCGGCAATGGGTCATATCGTCCAGGAAGCGAGCTTGTCGCGCTCGCGGATTCGAGAAGGCTTGCCCTATCCGTTGGGGGCAACCTGGGATGGGCTCGGGGTCAATTTTGCACTGTTTTCGGCGAATGCGACGCGAGTCGAACTTTGCCTGTTCGATGAAACCGGAAAGGAAGAAGTGGAGCGGGTCGTTTTGCCGGAGTATACCGACGAGGTCTGGCACGGTTATCTGCCGGACGCTCACCCCGGCCAACTCTATGGTTATCGGGTTCATGGTCCCTATGATCCGGAAGCGGGGCATCGTTTCAATCCCAACAAGCTGCTGATCGACCCCTATGCCAAGCAGCTGGTGGGTGAGTTGGTCTGGGACGATGCACTCTATGGCTACACCATCGGCCATGAGGACGGCGATCTCAGCTTCGACGAGCGTGACAGCGCCCCGTTCATGCCCCGCTGCCGGGTCATCGATCCAGCCTTTACCTGGGGGCGCTCCGGCGAAATCCGCGTGCCGTGGAGCGATACCGTCATCTACGAGACGCACGTGCGCGGCTACACCATGCGTCACCCGGATGTGCCGGAAGCACTGCGCGGCACGTTTTCCGGCCTCGCCGTGCCCAAGGTGATCGATTATCTCAGCGATCTTGGCATCTCCTCGCTGGAGCTGATGCCGATCCACGCCTTCGCCGATGATCGTCATCTGCAGGAAAAGGGACTGCACAACTACTGGGGCTATAACACGCTCGCATTCTTCGCCCCCCATCCGAACTACATGGCCAGCGAGTCGATCAGCGAGTTCAAGCAGATGGTGGCGCGTTTTCACGCTGCGGGTATCGAAGTCCTGCTCGACGTGGTCTACAACCACACGGCGGAAGGCAACGAGATGGGGCCGACGTTATCCTTCAGAGGAATCGACAATGCCTCCTATTACCGCCTGATGCCGGAAGAGCCGCGCTTCTATATCAACGATACCGGTACCGGCAATACGCTGAATCTGTCGCATCCGCGGATTCTGCAGATGGTCAACGACTCCCTGCGCTACTGGGCGGACGAGATGCGTGTCGACGGTTTCCGTTTCGATCTGGCGACGATCCTGGGACGCGAGGCCGAAGGTTTCGACGAAGGCGGCGGCTTCCTCGATTCCTGCCGACAGGATCCGCTGCTGTCGCAGTGCAAGCTGATCGCCGAACCCTGGGACTGCGGGCCCGGCGGTTACCAGGTCGGCAAGTTCCCGCCCGGATGGGCGGAGTGGAACGACCGGTTCCGCGATGACATGCGCGGGTTCTGGCGCGGTGACGAAGGCAAGCTGCCGGCCTTCGCCAATCGTCTGACGGCCTCGGCCGACCTGTTCAATCACAGAGGGCGCAAGGCCTTTTCGTCGATCAACTTCGTTACTGCCCACGACGGTTTCACGCTGCGGGATCTGGTCAGCTACAACGACAAGCATAACGAGGCCAACGGCGAGGACAATCAGGACGGTCACGACGACAACGTCTCCTGGAATCACGGGGCCGAGGGAGAGACCGACGATCCCCAGATCCGGGAGTTACGCATGCGTCAGATGCGTAACCTGCTGGCGACGCTGATGCTTTCACAAGGCACGCCGATGCTGTTGGCCGGCGATGAATTCGGCCGTACGCAAGGCGGCAATAACAATGCCTATTGCCAGGATGGCGAGATCGGCTGGATCGATTGGGATCTTTCCGACGAAGGCCGCGAACTGCTGGCTTTCACCCGCTATGTGATTCGTCTGCGTCGCCAATACCCGATTCTGGAGCGCGGGCGCTTCATGACCGGCGAGCTGAACGAGAATCTGGGCATCAAGGATGTCACCTGGCTCACGCCGGCAGCTGAAGAGATGGGCGTGGAGCATTGGCACGATGGAGAAGTCAAGGCGATTGGGGTGGTCCTCAATGGTCACGCGCAGCCCACTGGTATCTGTCGTTATGGCTCCGACGTAACGGTTTTTCTTGCGCTCAATGCCGGAGATCAGGATATCGACTTCGTACTGCCGGACGTGCCTGGTGGTAGCGAATGGCGCAGACGTGTCGAGACCTTCGATCCGGGCGCTGCCAACGTACGTTGCCCGATGCAGAGCGATTATCAAGTCAAGGCCCGAAGTCTTTCGCTTTTCGAACTCATCGAAGCGGAGGCTCCGTATTGCTGATCATCTGGAGCCTGCGAGGCAGCAGGTTGCCTGTGGCTGACAGTGGCTCTCGCACATCATGGATAGATGATGCTTTTCACTCCGGCGCCTGTCATGACAGGGCTTTGCGACAGGGCCGGATCATTCGTCCACGAGAGCAGTAATGAAAGCAGTGATATAGCGCGACATTGCCGTCCGGGACGGCAATGCCGGAACAGCAACTCCACCCCAAGGATGGAAGGAGGCGCCAATGGTTACGCGCTCATCGCCGTATCAGACGCCGGATGCGTCATCATCGTCGGGAGACGAAAGCGCCCATGTGGCAGCGCACTCACCGCGTATCGCCATCGAGGCCGTGCAGCCCTCACTGGAACAAGGGCGTTTCGCAGCCAAGGCGATCGCCGGTCAACCCGTGACCGTCTCCGCGGTGATCTTCGCCGACGGTCACGATGTGCTGGCCGCTGCCGTGAACTGGTGCGATGACCAGGGCCAGCACCGCCGCGAACCGATGCACCTCATGCGTCCGCTGGGCAAGGATCTCTGGGAAGCGGCCTTCACCCCCACGCGGGTCGGTCGGCATACCTTCGTGATCGAGGCGTGGTGGGATGTGTTCGGCACCTACCGCGACGAGCTGTTCAAGAAGCATCAGGCCGGCGTTCCGGTCGGGCTCGAACTCGAGGAAGGGCGGCGTCTGCTGGTGGCCGCTGCCGAGCGGATGGAAGGCGAGGCGCGCGAAGCACTGGAAAACATTCATGAACGTTTCCAGGCCTGTGACAGCGACGGCGAGCGGGTCGGCATCATGCTCGACACGCGGACCGCCCAGTGGATGCATGCCGCCGATGCCCGGCCGCACCTGACGCGCAGCAACTCGGTCTACCCGCTCGAGGTGGAACGCCGGGGGGCCCAGTTCGCCAGCTGGTACGAGCTGTTCCCGCGTTCGGAAACCGACGACCCCAACCGTCACGGTACTTTCGGCGATGTCCACAAGCGCTTGCCGATGATTCGCGACATGGGCTTCGACGTGCTCTATTTCCCGCCCATACATCCGGTGGGCCGCGCCCACCGCAAGGGCCGCAACAACACCCTCCAGGCCGGCCCGGACGATCCCGGCAGCCCCTATGCCATCGGAAGCCAGGAGGGCGGCCACGAGGCGATCCATCCCGAACTCGGCACGCGCGAGGATTTTCGCGCCCTGGTCCAGGCCGCTGCCGAGCACGGCCTGGAGATCGCGCTGGATTTCGCTATCCAGTGCTCGCCGGATCACCCCTGGCTCCAGGAGCATCCCGGCTGGTTCTCGTGGCGGCCGGATGGCTCGATCCGTTACGCCGAGAATCCGCCCAAGAAATACCAGGACATCGTCAACGTCGACTTTTATGCCGAGGACGCGGTGCCCTCGCTGTGGTTGGCACTGCGCGACGTGGTGCAGGGCTGGGTGGACGAAGGGGTGAAGATCTTCCGCGTCGATAACCCCCACACCAAGCCGCTGCCGTTCTGGGAGTGGCTGATCGCCGACATCCGCGCGCGCGACCCGGGGGTGCTGTTCCTCGCCGAGGCGTTCACGCGGCCGGCGATGATGAAGCGCCTGGGCAAGATCGGCTTCAACATGAGCTACACCTACTTCACCTGGCGCAATACCAAGGCCGAACTGACCGACTACCTGACCGAGCTCAACGAATCGCCGATGCGCGAGTGCTACCGGCCCAACTTCTTCGTCAACACGCCGGACATCAACCCCTACTTCCTGCAGTCTTCCGGCCGTCCCGGGTTTCTGATCCGCGCCGCACTGGCCACCATGGGCTCCGGGCTGTGGGGCATGTATTCCGGCTTCGAGCTGTGCGAGGGCGAGCCGGTGCCGGGCAAGGAGGAGTATCTCGATTCGGAGAAGTACCAGATCAAGCCGCGCCACTATACCGCGCCCGGCAACATCAGCTACGAGATCGCCCAGCTCAATCGTATTCGCCGCGAGAACCCGGCGCTGCAGACCCATCTCGGGGTTGCCTTCTATCCGGCATACAACGAGCGCCTGCTCTACTTCGGCAAGCGCACCGACGATCTGGGCAATTTCATTCTGGTGATGATCAATCTGGACCCGTTCGAAGCCCAGGAAGGGGCCTTCGAGCTGCCGCTGTGGGAGTTCGCGCTTCCCGACGATGCGGCCCTGCACGTGGAAGACTTGATGTCCGGTCATCGCTGGACATGGCAGGGCAAGTGGCAGTCGATGCGGCTGGAGCCATGGCACTTGCCATTCGCCATCTGGCGCATCCATCCGGTGCGCTGATCAGCCAAGGAGGAAGGCACCATGATGGATGCCAGCAGCGAGTCGCATGCCGTCGAGACCATCGATTTTCTCGAGGATCCGCTATGGTACAAGGACGCCGTCATCTACCAGGTACACGTCAAGTCGTTCTTCGATGCCAACGATGACGGAATCGGCGACTTCCAGGGGCTGATCGACAAGCTGGACTACATCGTCAGCCTGGGCGTGAATGCCATCTGGATCCTGCCGTTCTACCCATCGCCGCGCCGCGATGACGGCTATGACATTGCCGAGTACACCGGCGTCAGCCCCGACTACGGCACGCTCGAGGATGCCCAGCGTTTCATCGAACAGGCGCACAAGCGCGGCCTGCGAGTGATTACCGAACTGGTCATCAACCACACCTCGGATCAGCACGAGTGGTTCCAGCGCGCCCGCCGCGCGCCGCCGGGCTCGCCGGAGCGCGACTTCTACGTGTGGTCGGACAGCGATCAGAAATATCCCGGCACGCGGATCATCTTTCTCGATACCGAATCGTCCAACTGGACCTGGGACCCGGTGGCGGGTGCCTACTTCTGGCACCGTTTCTATTCCCATCAGCCGGATTTGAACTTCGACAATCCGCAGGTGCTCGACGAAGTTCTCAAGGTGATGGCGTACTGGCTGGACATGGGAGTCGACGGCCTGCGCCTGGATGCGATTCCCTATCTGGTCGAGCGCGAAGGCACCAACAACGAGAACCTGCCCGAGACGCACGAGGTGCTCAAGAAGATCCGGGCGGTGATCGACGAGCGCTACCCCGATCGCATGCTGCTGGCCGAGGCCAACCAGTGGCCCGAGGACACGCGGCCCTACTTTGGCGGCAACGAGAGCGGCGAGGGCGACGAATGTCACATGGCGTTCCATTTCCCGCTGATGCCGCGCATGTACATGGCATTGGCCCAGGAGGATCGCTTTCCGATCACCGACATCCTGCGTCAGACGCCGGAGATTCCCCCCAATTGTCAGTGGGCGATCTTCCTGCGCAACCATGACGAGCTGACCCTCGAGATGGTCACCGACAAGGAGCGCGACTATCTCTGGAATCACTACGCCGCCGATCGCCGCGCGCGCATCAACTTAGGCATCCGCCGGCGCCTGGCGCCGCTGCTCGAACGCGATCGCCGGCGGATCGAACTGCTCAACAGCCTGCTGCTGTCGATGCCGGGCACGCCGGTACTCTATTACGGCGACGAGATCGGCATGGGCGACAACATCTATCTGGGCGATCGTGATGGTGTGCGCACGCCGATGCAGTGGTCGATGGATCGCAATGGCGGCTTCTCGCGGGCCGATCCGGCCAAGCTGGTGCTACCGTCGGTCATGGATCCGTTGTACGGCTTCCAGTCGGTCAACGTCGAAGCCCAGACCCGCGATCCGCACTCGCTGCTCAACAGCATGCGACGCCTGCTGGCGGTGCGCAGTCAGCATCGTGTATTCAGCCGCGGCACCATGCAGCCGCTCTATCCGGCCAACCGGCATATCCTCGCCTACCTGCGCGAGCTGGTGCTCGACAATGGCGAGAGCGAAGTGTTGTTGTGCGTCGCCAACGTGGCACGCAACGCTCAGGCGGTGGAGCTCGACCTGTCGTCATTTGCCGGCCAGGTGCCGGTGGAGATGGTCGGTGGCAGCGCCTTCCCGCCGATCGGCAAGCTGTCGTATCTGCTGACATTGCCGCCCTACGGCTTCTACTGGTTCCTGCTGGCGCCCGAGACGGCGATGCCCGCCTGGCACGTGCCGGCGCCCGAGGCGATGCCGGATTACGTCACGCTGATCGTCAAGCGTCATCTGGAAGAGATCCTCGACGCCCCGTCGCGCGGCATGCTCGAGCACGAAGCGCTGCCCAAGTACCTGCCCAAGCGGCGCTGGTTTGCCGCCAAGCAGTCGCGGATCGACCGGGTACACATCCTTTATGCCGTGCGCATCGAGGATACTCGGCACTCCATGCTGCTCAGCGAGATCGAGGTTCAGCACTCGCAGGGTAGCGATCGCTATCTGCTGCCGCTGGGCTTTCTCGGCGAGGACGATCGCAGCGGTGCCGTGGCTCAGCAGCTCGCCTTGGCGCGGGTGCGTCGCGGGCGCGATGTCGGCCTGTTGACCGATGCGCTCGGGCTGGATGCCTTCGCGCTGCGCATTCTCGACCTGCTGCGTAGCGGGGCGAGCCTGCCTTGCGCCGACGGCGAGATCCGCTTCGTGCCGACGCCGGCGCTTGACGAGCTGGAACTGCCCGAGGATGTCGATGTCGCCCACAACAACGTCGAGCAGTCCAACAGCTCGGTGATCATCGGCCACCAGGTGGTACTCAAGCTGTTCCGGCGTCTGGAGCCCGGCGTGCATCCCGAGGCCGAGTTCGGTCGCTACCTGAGCGAACAGGGTTTCGAGAACGTGCCGCCATTGTATGGCGAGGTGGCGCGCCGCAACGCCGCTGGCGAAGCCCAGACCCTGATGCTGGTGCAGGGCTTCGTCGCCAACCAGGGCGATGCCTGGTCATGGACACGCAACGCGCTCGAGCGGGCGATTCGAGAGGCGGGCGAGGATAGCGAGTCCAGTACCGAAGAGAGTGGCTACAGTGCCTTCGACGAACTCGAGGGATTCGCCACGACCCTGGGCCAGCGCCTGGGCGAGCTGCATCGGGTGCTGGCGTCGCCGAGCGATAATCCCGACTTCGCACCGGAACTGGCTGATGAAACGCATGTGACCGCCTGGACGCAGCGAGTTCGCGAGCAGATCGAGAAGGCGCTCGACCTGCTGGCGCGCCACAAGGGCGATGCCAGTGAAGCCGACCAGGCACTGGCCGATCGGGTGCTGGCCGAGCGCGATGCGCTGATGTCCGCCGTCGAGCCGCTGGCGCAGCGCGCCAGGGGGAGTCTGCTCACGCGTATCCATGGCGATCTGCACCTCGGTCAGGTGCTGGTGGCCCACGACGATGCCTACATCATCGACTTCGAAGGTGAACCCGCCCGCTCGCTGGAAGAACGACGCGCCAAGGACTGCCCTTTGCGCGACGTCGCCGGCATGCTGCGCTCCTTCGACTATGCTGGCGCCAAGATGGACGAAGCCGCTGTCGGCAAGTCGAGCGACGAGAGTGTCAGCGAGGTGACTCACGATGTCGCCGAGCGCTACCTGATTGCCAGTCGTCGTGCCTTCCTCGAGGCCTATTGGCGGAGTACCGCCGATATCGCCCACCGCTGGACCTCCCCGGAAGGCGCTGACGCCGCACTGGAACTGTTCGTGCTGGAAAAGACGGTCTACGAGATCGCCTACGAAGCTGCCAATCGCCCCGCCTGGCTGGGCGTGCCGCTACGCGGCCTGGCAGCCATCGTCGACCAATTGTCCACGAGCGAACAACTGTCCAAGAGAGAGTCACAATGACTGATCTGAACGTCACTACCGTCAAGGACGACGCCCTCTGGTTGTCCGCCGATGATGCCGAGGCGCTGGTTCGGGGTAGCCACGGCAACCCGTTTTCCATGCTCGGCGTGCATGCCTGTGGCGAGGAGAGTGAGGAAACCTGCCTGCTGCGGGTCTACCTGCCCGGTGCGTTGGGTGTGGATGTGCTCGACCGTGACACCGGCGAGCGTCGTTGCAGCCTGACCGGCATCCAGAAGCCCGGGCTGTTTGCCGGCAGGTTGCCGCATGTCGCGCCGTATAAACTGCGCATCCGCTGGCCAGGCGGCGAGCAGGAAACCGAGGATCCGTACTCGTTCGACCTGCTGCTCGGCGAGATGGATCTTTACCTGATCGGCGAGGGCAATCACCGTAACCTGGGGCACTGCCTGGGCGCCCAGCCGATGGAAATCGATGGCGTGTCCGGGGTGCGCTTCGCCGTCTGGGCGCCCAATGCCCGGCGTGTCTCGGTGGTGGGCAACTTCAATGGCTGGGATGGCCGGCGGCATGTGATGCGCCTGCGTCATCCCGCCGGGGTCTGGGAGCTGTTCATTCCCCGCCTGGGGCCGGGCGAAGCCTACAAATACGAGATTCTCGATGCCCACGGCACCCTCGCGCTCAAGGCCGACCCGGTGGCGCTGGCCACCGAGACGCCGCCGCACACCTCCTCGGTGGTCGCCGATACCACGCCGTTCACCTGGCACGATGCCGAGTGGATCGCCCATCGCGGCGATCATCAGGCGCCCGACCGGCCGATCTCCGTCTATGAAGTGCATGCCGCCTCGTGGCGCAAGCATGGCGGGCACGACGGCGTCACCTATAGCTGGCGCGACCTGACCGAACACCTGATCCCCTACGTGCTCGGGATGGGGTTCACCCACGTCGAATTGCTGCCGATCATGGAGCATCCTTTCGGCGGCTCCTGGGGCTACCAGCCACTGAGCCAGTTCGCACCCAGCGGGCGTTTCGGCAAGCCCGAGGATTTCGCCTACTTCGTGGACGCCTGCCACCAGGCTGGCCTTGGGGTGATCCTCGACTGGGTGCCGGCGCACTTTCCTACCGACCCGCATGGTCTGGCGCGCTTCGATGGCACGGCACTCTACGAGTACGAGCATCCTTTCGAGGGCTTCCACCAGGACTGGAACACCTACATCTACAACCTGGGGCGGCGCGAGGTGCACGGCTTCATGCTGGCCTCGGCACTGTACTGGCTGCGCCATTTCCACATCGATGCGCTTCGCGTCGATGCCGTGGCCTCGATGCTGTATCGCAACTACTCGCGCAACGAGGGCGAGTGGATTCCCAATCAATACGGCGGCCAGGAGAATCTCGAGGCGATCGAATTCCTGCGCCATTTGAACGACGTGGTCGCGGAGGAGGTGCCTGGCGCGGTGGTGATCGCCGAGGAATCCACCGCCTGGCCGGGCGTGACCCAGCCGACCCGTGATGGCGGCCTGGGCTTTGCCTACAAATGGAACATGGGCTGGATGCACGACACCCTGGAGTACATTGCCAAGGATCCGGTCTATCGCTCGTATGCCCATCACGAACTGACCTTCCCGATGGTCTACGCGTTCTCCGAAAAGTACGTGCTGCCGATCTCGCATGACGAGGTGGTGCACGGCAAGGGGTCGCTGATCAACAAGATGCCGGGCGACGAATGGCAGCGGTTCGCCAACGTGCGCGCCTACCTGTCGATCATGTGGACCCAGCCCGGCAAGAAGCTCTTGTTCATGGGCTGCGAGTTCGGTCAGTGGCGCGAATGGAATCACGACCGCGAGCTCGACTGGTCGCTGCTCGGCGAGTCTCACCATGCCGGCATCCAGCGCCTGATCGGCGATCTCAACCGGCTCTATCAGGAGAAGACGCCGCTGCATCAGCGCGACAGCGAGCCGGAGGGCTTCGCCTGGGTGGTGGGCGACGACAGCACCAACAGCGTATTCGCCTGGCTGCGCTGGAACCTGATCGGCGAGCCGCTGCTGGTGGTGGCCAACATGACCCCGGTGCCGCGCCACGATTATCGGCTCGGCGTGCCGGTCATGGGCGCCTGGGAGGAGATATTCAATAGCGACGCGCAGTGCTATGGCGGATCCAACCTGGGCAACATGGGGCAGATCCAGGCCCTCGATGCGCCGCTGCACGGGCAGACGGCCAGTATTTCGCTGACGCTACCGCCGCTGGGGGTGGTGTTACTCGTGCCCGGCGCGTCGGGCGAGTAACGCCCGGGTTACGCCGTTGGTCCAGGCAAAGCCGTCCTGCAGCGGATATTCGCCGCCGGTAGCGAAATCCGCGCCCGGGTAGAGCACGTACTTTTCGACCAGCTTGTGTTCGCGGCGATAGAGATCCTCGACCAGGGCCAGCCAGCGGTCGGCGATGTCGTCGGCGAGTTCGGTGAATCCGTAGCGCCGCAGCCCTTCGGTCGCCATCCACTGTAGCGGTGCCCAGCCGTTGGGATGGTCCCACTGCTGGTGACTATCGGTGATCTCCGTGGTGGCGAGTCCGCCTGGCGCCATGAGGCGGTTGGCGACGATATTGGCAACCCGCTCTGCCTGTGCTTCGGAGGCTGCGCCGACGAACAGAGGGACGACGCAGGCGGCCGTCAGGTGAACGCTACTGCGGCCGCGCGTGAAATCGTAGTCATAGTAGGCGCCTCGCGAATCGCTCCATAGATACTCATCCATGGCGGCCCGCCGGCGAAGGGCTCGACGTCGAAAGTTTCCCGCCTTGCGATGGTCGCCAACGATGGCATGGAGACGTTCCAGTGTCTGCTCGAGGTGAAACAGCAGGGCATTGAGCTCCGGCGTGACGAAGTGAGTCGTGCGGATCGAGCCGAGATTCTGCACGTCGTCCAGCCAGCGACCGCTGAAGTCCCAACCAGTTTCCGCGCCGGCGCGGAGATTGCGATAGAGCTGCTCCGCTGGGCGATCCGAGCCTTGGGCCAACTCGTAGTCCTCGCGGTAAGACTCCTCCCGCGGCGTGGCGCGGTCGTCCCAGTGGCGATTCAGCCAGGCCGCCTCGTCTAGACGGACGCAGCGTCGGTGAGACTCTCCGGGCGACAGCCTCTCTTCGCCATTCATCCAGAAGGCATACTCCCGCTCCAGTTGAGGCAAGTAGTCGACGGCGTTCCGCAAGCCCTGACGTTCGGTCAGCTCGACCATCATCGAGAACAGCGGCGGCTGGGAACGGCTCAGGTAGTAACTGCGGTTGCCGTTGGGCATGTGGCCGTAGCGCGAGATCAGGTCGGCACAGTTATCGGTGACGGCGCACATCAGGTGATTTTCACCGCTGGCAGCCAGGCCCAGCATGGTGAAGTAGGAATCCCAGTAGTAGTACTCGCGGAAGCGTCCACCGGGGACGACATAGTCATGGCACAGTTCGAGCAGCGACGACCAGCGCGGGTGCTGGCGGGAATTGCGGGTGAGGATGGGCCAGAGGCTATCGATATGCGTGACCAGGTCGTGCTCGGGGCGGGACTCGTAGCCCTTGCCGGGGAGCATGTCACTGTAGAAGTGATCGGCCACGAAGGCTCTCAGATCGAATCCTGGCCGGTTTCGCTGCTGCTCGTAGGCCTCCATGATCTGCGCGGGTGGCAGCTGCGGGATGCAGTCGGCAAACGTCTTGGAATCATGAAAGATATGGGCAAGAGCGACCGCTTCGAACAACTCCCCGTAACGGTCATAAGGCGTGACCGCCGCTTCGTCTATGGATTCAGCGTCTTCGAACTTCACCTGAATACTGTCGAGCATGCCTTTTCCTGTGTGACGAACACATTGTCGGTGGCGAAAATATTATCTCTGACAAAGCCTTGTCGATCGCGAAACATGGGCGATGTCAAAAGCATTAACGATGGCAAAAGCATTGATGATGGCAAAAGCATTGACGATGCCAAAAACATTACCGATGGCAAAACAGCGACACCATCATTCCTCATATTGCCATAGCAGGCCACCATCTACCGGCAGCGATGCCCCAGTCATGTAGTCGGCGTCGTCCGAGGCCAGGAATTCGACCACGCCGGCCACGTCTTCGGGTCGGCCCAGCCGGTTGAGCGGAATGTTGCCAAGCAGATGGCGCAGCTTCTCCGGATCTTCGTCGAGTGCCGAATTGATCGGTGTCTTGATCGCGCCGGGCGCCACGCTGTTGACCGTGATCCCGAGCGGCGCCAGCTCGACGGCCAGGTTGCGGGTCAGCATGCGCATGCCGCCCTTGCTCATGCAATAGCTGGTAAAGCCTGGAAACGGCAGATCCTCATGCACTGAACTCATGTTGATCACGCGGCCGCCGCGGCCCTCGTCACGCAGATGGCGAACGAAGGCCTGGGTCGTGAAGAAGACGCCTTTCAGATTGGTCTGCATGACCTTGTCATAGTCAGCCTCGTCGACGTCCAGAAAAGGGGAGTCGATCTCCAGGCCGGCGTTGTTGACCAGGATATCCAGCCGGCCCATGGCCTCGACGCTCTCATCGATCAGGCGCCGGTTGGTCTCGACATCGCCGATGTCACCGGTGACGATCGCGGCTCTTCGGCCGTGGGCGCGAACGCGCGCTGCGGTTTCCTCGGCGCGCTCGGAAGGGCGGCTGCCGCTGACGACTACATCGGCGCCGGCCTGGGCGAGTCGTTCGGCGACGGCACGGCCGATGCCCTGGGTGCTGCCGGTGACCAGGGCCACCTTGCCTGAAAGGCGCATGTTGCTCTCCTTGCGTAGGAATCCTTGCGTGACATTTTGATCGAGACGCGCCGACGTTTCAGATAACACCCAGAGATGGCTTCTGTCAGACGCGTCTGTTGAAGATAGAGCAGCATCGAGGTCAGGACCAAAATCGGTTTGGCGTTGTCGTGACTCCCCTTGGATAGCATGATGTCCGACGACAAGCCATCGAAGGCTCGATAGGCATGCAGACAGGAGTCACCGTGAGCGGATTGAGACAGTTGGGATGGATGTGGGTGCTGGCCCTGACGTTGATGATCAGCCTACCGGCATCGGCGCAGTCCTTGACATCACTGGTGGGCGGCGGTCAGAGCAGCGAGCCGAGTGCGGCATCGGCGCCGTCTCCGCAAGAGCTGCGCACTTCCCTCGATCAGATCATCGCCACACTCGAAAACAGCGACCAGCGCCAGGCCTTGCTTGACCATCTCAAGCAATTGCGCGACGTCACCGCGGCGGATACCGAACAAGCGAGCGGTTCGGCCGGGCTATTGGGCGCACTGGCGCAATCGTTTTCATCGCTGGAGACGGACGGGCTCGACAATCCGATTCGGTACTGGTCGGCGCGGGCCAGCCAGGCGGGCGAGGATGTGTCGGGGCTGCTCGACGATCCTCGGCGGTTGCAGGGCATCCTGCTGGACCTGCTATGGGTGACGGGATTGTGGGTCGGCGTGACGTTGCTGATCGCCATGCTGTGGCGCTGGGCGGTGCGTCAGTTTGGGTTGCCCTGGCACTTGCCCGAGGATCCGACGACCTGGATGCTGATCCGCCACATCATCCGGCGCGTGGTGCCATTGGCCATCGGCTTCGCCGTCGCGCTGACGACCGTCCATCAGGTCGAATCCGCATCGGTGGGTATCGCTCTGGCCATGGTCGCGGCCTACGCCACGCTTTGCGGGGCGGTCTTCTCTTCGGTCTGTGAAATCGTCTTCTCGCTGTTCGGCAACGGCCATCGACACACGGCGCTGCGCATATTGCGCCAGCGTGGCGCCCGCTGGTTGTTCGCGCTTGGCGCGCTGGTCGCGCTGGGCGATGCCGCGCATGCCGAGGCGCTGGTAGTGCCACTGGGCGAAGGGCTGACGGCGCTCGTTGCGCTGGTTGCCAATGTCTGCGCCGCCCTGCTGCTGGGCATCTTCGTCATGGTGTTCCGGCGCCCCATCCGGCATCTGATTCGCAACCGACCCTACTCGCAGCGTCAGGAACGTCGTGCGACGACGGAACTGATCCGTGCGTTCAGCCGGATCTGGCACATCCCGATTCTGATCATGGTGGGAGTCTCGCTGATCGCGATGATCCTGTCCGCTGAGGATTCGCGCAGCGCGTTCTTCCGGGCGATCGTGACCGCGGGTCTCATGATCGCGACGCTGGTCGTCACCGGGCTGATTCATCGGCGCGGCGAGAACGCCCGGGAGAAATCCTCATCGGAGTATGCGTCACGGCTGGTGCGCTTCGGTTTCACGCTGGCCCACCTGGTGAGCTGGGTAATCTTCGCCGAACTGGCGATGCGGGTCTGGGGTTCGTCGCTCTGGGCCGTAGGCGGCTCGGCGGGTATCGGCCAGCAGATCGCCAAGGGCGTCTTCGGCCTGGGGATGACGTTCCTGGTGGCGTGGCTGGTGTGGATTCTGGCCGATACCGCGATCAAGCACGCGCTGTTGCGCAGCAGCCGCCGCCATGGTCGTCGGGCCAATGCCAGTGCCCGCGCCCAGACCATCACGCCGCTGTTGCGCAACACCGTCTTCGTGACCATCGCGGTGATCGCTTTCATCATTGCACTGGCGAACCTGGGCGTGAACGTGACGCCGCTGCTGGCGGGTGCCGGTGTCATCGGTCTGGCAGTCGGTTTCGGCGCCCAGACGCTGGTCCAGGATCTCATTACCGGGCTGTTCATCCTCATCGAGGACTCCCTGGCGATCGACGACTTCGTCAACCTGGGATCGCACATGGGTACGGTCGAGGCGCTGAGTATCCGTACCGTCAAATTGCGCGACCTGGACGGTATCGTGCATATCATTCCGTTCAGCCAGATCCAGGGAATTCAGAACTACTCCCGGGAATTCGGTATCGCGTTGATGCGAATCCGTATCGCCCATCACATGAAGATCGACGAGGCGATCGAGATCGTGCGCGGGATCGCCGAGGACCTGCGCAACGACCCGATGATGCGCCACTACATCTGGTCCGCGCTGGAGGTCCAGGGGATCGAGAGCTTCGATGCCGGCGCGGCCATCCTGCGGGTTCGCATGCGTACGGCGCCGATCATGCAGTGGGACGTGGCGCGTGCCTTCAATTTGCGTCTCAAGCAGCGCTTCGACGAGCAGGGCATCGACCTGGCCATGCCGCGAATGAGCGTGGTGATGGAACAGGCGCCGGTGGCTGCCGGCAGCACCGGGCCGCGAGAATCGGTGACGGCACCGGGCGCGCCGGATCCGCAATGACCGGTGGGCCAGACAGCCCGAGGCAGATAGTTCAAGACAGACAGTCCGGCAGCCGTTCATAGCGATTGGCCGTACGGCGGGCTAGCGCAGCACCCACTCCCGGAAGGCGCGCATCGGTTCGGTCAGGTGCCGGTGTTCGGGCGTGAAGAGAGAGAGGCGGCCGCGGCTGGGCAAGGTTTGCGGCAGTGCCTGGACCAGGGTTCCCTGATCCAGCTCGGCCGCCAGCAGCCGCATCCAGCCCAGCGTGATGCCTTGGCCCGCCAGTGTCGCGTTCATCAACAACTGGAAGCTGTTGGCCCGCAGCGTGTGAACGGGCGGCTGCCACGCCAGGCCGAGTTCCCGGAACCAGAGCTCCCAGGTCAGCCAGTCGTGATAGTGATCCTCGACCACCATCAGCGTGTGCCGGGTGAGCAGCGCCGCCGGGTCCAGGATCTGTCCATGGCGTTCCAGATAGACCGGGCTGCAGACGGCGGCGACGCTCTCCTGCTCGAAGATGGCATCGGCGTAAACCCCGGGCGGGTCCACCTCGTTGTGCACGTGGTAGTAGATACCGAGGTCGAACTCCGCCAGATCCAGCCGGTGCGGGTCCTCGACGGTCAGGATGCGAATTTCGATATCGGGATGGGCGCGCTGGAAGTCGGGCAACTGACGCGCCAGCCAGATCGAGGCGATGGTCGGGCTGGACGCCAGGGTCAGCTGGCGATCGTCGCCACGCCGGCGCAGGCGGGCCGTTTCGTCACGCAGATCACGCAGCAGCCGCTGAACGACGCGAAAGTAGTGTTCACCCGCCGGGGTCAAACGCAGCCCGTCGTAGTGGCGCTCGAAGAGCGGTCTGCCGAGGTCGCTCTCCAGGCGCTTGATCTGCCGGCTGACGGCGCTCTGGGTCAGGTGCAGTTCGCTGCCGGCCTGGGTGAAGCTGCCATGGCGCGCGGCCGCTTCGAAAGCGCGAAGGCAGGAGAGTGGCGGGAGGGGATCACGCGAGGGCATGCAGGCATCCGGAGCCATGGGATCACGGCTCCGGAGCATAACACGGGAGGCTCCGATACCGGCCTCCGCGGGGCCTTTCACCGTCAGATCGCCGCCCGCGGAATCTCCCGCGTCCAGGACTTCTCGCTGACCAGCGTCTCGCCCTCGTGGGCGATCTGCTCGGCGCTGAGATAGAACGTCTGTTCGTCGCAGTGCAGGTGATAGCGACTGGTCACTTCCACCGCGAACTGCGCTTCTTTATCGCCATGGCCTTCGTCGCGGCTGGCGCGGTAGACCCACTCGATATCGGCACGGGTCCGCGTGGCGTCCACCGGATGGCTTACGTAAACCTCTTTCGCCTTCTGCTCGACGCGCAGGCCGTGATCGGCGAAGCGGATATCGCCCATGTCGTCCTCGACGGTCACCGTGACCTCGCCGCTGCCGACATCCTCGCTGATGGTGCGCTTGGGCTGACCGGCACGCAGAGTGTCGACCCTGCAGGGCGTGGCGCTCTCCGGCGGCTCGAACGGCATGGGTACGTATTCCGCCTTGCAGATCGGCAGCGACAGCGTCGGCGTGCCGGCCTTGAGGATGAGGTCGGCGCGTTTCTTCGGCGACCACACCAGCGGAAAGCTGGCACTGGAGAGCGCCACGCGCAGGCGATGCCCCTCGGGCAGGCGGTAGCCGATCAGATCCAGCGCCACGCGTACCTCCATGGGCTCGCCCGGTACCGGCGGGGTGATCGCGCTCGGATCGTCTCGCAAGTTGAGGTTGAGCGTGGCGTAGCTGATCAGCGCGCTCTCGCCGCTCGGCGCCACGTCGCACAGGCGCACGTGCAACTGGCCGCAATCCTCGGCACTCGTCAGCGTGGCGGTGAGTGTGGGCTGGCCGAGGATATCGAGACCGTAGAGATAGGGCTCGGAGTCGAAGGTCAGCGCCAGGCCGTCGTCGCGGCGCTGATCGGGCGGGAAGTCCGCGCCGAACCACAGCGGAATGTATTCTCCCTGCAGCGAGCCGGCGGTGAGCGGGGAGGCGATCGCGCGGTCCTGGCTCAATCGGCCGTTCGGCGTCAGACCGGTGTCGCCTAGCGCAAGCGACCACTCTTCGACCTCATCCGCCGGCGCGGGCCAGCCATGGGTGTGAACCCACCGGCCGGGGCGCTCCAGATACCTGGGCGCCGGCGGCACGCCATCCTGCAGGTAGAAGGTGCACTCGGGCTCGTCCATGATTCCGGTGTCGATGTCCTTGAGCCAGTAGTCCCACCAGCGCAGCGCCTCCTGCAGGAAGCCGATGGCGGGATCGGGAATCGCGAAGTGCGGGTACTTGTGCATCCACGGCCCCAGCAGCGCCTTTTTCGGGCAGGAGAGATTCTCCATCATCCGCGGGATCGTATTGATGTACGAATCCCCCCAGCCGCTGATCATGTAGACCGCAGCCTCGATATCTTCGTAGCTCTCGCAGATCGAACCATGACGCCAATAGTCGTCGCGATGCTGATGCTCGAGCCAGGTTTCCGCCAGCAGCGGCATGTTGTCGAGCCGGTGCTTCCACATCTCGCGCCAGCGTTCGCCCACCAGCGCCGGGTCGGGCACGGCGGCGGAAAAGCTCAGCATGGTCGCCGCCCAGCCGAGATTCTCGAGCAGCATGTTGCCGCCCTTGTAGTGGATGTCGTCGGCGTAGCGGTCGTCGGTGGAGCACAGCGTGATGATCGCCTTGAGCGGTTCGGGGCGCAGCGCCGCCACCTGCAGGCCGTTGAAGCCGCCCCAGGAGATGCCCATCATGCCGAGCTTGCCGTTGCACCAGGGCTGGCTGGCGATCCAGTCGATCACTTCCAGCGCGTCGGCCTGCTCCTGCGGGGCGTACTCGTCGAGCATCAGTCCGTCGGATTCACCGTTGCCGCGCATGTCGACGCGCACGCAGGCGTAGCCGTGACCGGCAAAATAGGGATGGGTCAGCTCGTCGCGCACTGCCGTGCCATCCCGCTTGCGGTAGGGCAGGTATTCGAGGATCGCCGGCACCGGAGTCGCTTCGGCATTCTCGGGTAACCAGATTCTGGCGGCCAGGCGGGTGCCGTCGGTCAGCACGATCCATTGGTTCTCGATTTCACGCACGCGGTGCGGAAAGTCCTGTTTGATCTTCATGCGTCATCCTTGGCTGCGCGGGAGGAAGTTGAGCGTGTCGGCACGGCATCCAGCCGTTCGGGATGCTTGAGCCAGACCCACAGCGAGCCGGTGGCCAGCAGCACGATCAGCATGGCGGGCAACCCGCCCAGGTTGGAGAGCATCTTGATACCGTCGATGCCGACGAAGCTGACCATCACCCAGGAGACCATGCCGACGATCACGCCCCAGATCACCTTCATCGGCACGCCGGCATTGAGATCGGAGTCCGCCGTCAGGCCGCGAGTGCAGAGGTTGCCGATGGCGTCGGTCTGCGAATCCGCCGCGGTGACGTAGGAGATGTAGGCGATGAACAGCAGCAGCGGAATCCACACCTCGGAGAACGGCAACTGGCGGAACAGCTCGTAGAGCACGTTTTCGACGCCGCGATCGTTGAGTACGGCATAGAGATCGGCGCCGGTAGTGTCGGCGTGAGCCTGAAAGTAGAGCGCGGTACCGGAGAAGATCAGTATCCACACGCTGGCGAACAGCGCCGGGTAGAGCAGATTGACGCGCAGGAACTCGCGCACGGTGTAACCCCGCGAGATCTTGCCCAGGAATAGCGCCGCCACCGGCGCCCAGGCGAACCAGACCGCCCAGTAGAAGATCGACCACCACTGCGGCCACGGATCGTTCCCAGCAGCACCGGTGAACAGGCTTTTGGTGAAGAAGTTGTCGAGATAGACACCGAACGATTCGACGCCCAGCGCCAGGCAGAACACCGTCGGCCCGACGATGAACATGAACACGCCGAGAATCGCGAGCAGAATGGCGTTCAGCGACGACAGCCGGGCGATCCCCTTATGCAGGCCGCTGGCGGCGGACAGCACGAAGGTCACCACGATGATGGCGATGATCACGCCGAGTCGCAGCGGGCTGGTCTCGCCGCCGAGATATTGACCCGCGCCGCCGGCCAGGGTCAGTGCGCCGGTCCCCAGCGACGAGGCCATGCCGGCCACCAGCGCATAAAGCGAGATGGCGTCGATCAGACCGCCGAAGCGCTTTACCCTGGGGCCGAAGATCGGCTCCAGCATGCTCGAGATCGAGAAGCGCAGGCGCAGGTTATAGAAGGCCAGCGCGAAGATCAGCGCCGGGACGGCGTAGATCGCGTAGGGCGTGAACGACCAGTGCAGGAACATGGTCGACATCGCGAACAGCATGGCATCGCCGGACCCGGCTTCGAGCCCGGCGGACTCGGGCGGGCCCATGAAGTGGTAGAGCGGCTCGGCGGTGGTCCAGAACAGCACGCCCACGGCCAGGGTGGTACACAGCGTGATCGAGAACCAGCGCAGGCGGGAGAGTAACGGCGTGGCATCCCGGCCGCCGATACGAATGCGCCCGACCGGCGAAAAATAGACGACGACGGCCATGATCAGCAGGTAGAGGCTGCCCAGGCTGAATAGCCATGAAAAGTTGGTCAGAACGGCGTCGTTGAGCGCGCTGGCAGTGGCCAGAAACGCATCCAGATCGACATAGCTGGCGATCACCGCGGCCAGCAGTATCAGAAAGGTCGGCCAGAATACCAGCGGCCGGAGTGAAGTTTGCATTCCCGTCTCCCGTTATCGTTATCGTAGGCGCCGATGCGCAGCGCTCATGGCGGTATAACCTAACGTCCTTCGTACCTGCTTGGGCAAACGGCTTCTGGGAATGAGGGTATGCGTCCAGTGCATGGCTGGGCTGACATGATTGGCCGCATGGCTCGGCGCTGGCGCCATCCGTGTAGAATGGCGCGCAATGCCACGAGAGGAGGCGAGATGGAGCCTGAAGACCTCAAGAAGCTGGTCACCCGCAAGATGCCGTTCGGCAAGTACGAAGGGTGGTTGATCGCCGATCTCCCCGGCCCCTATCTCAACTGGTTCGCCCGCGAAGGCTTTCCCGATGGCGAGATCGGGCGCCTGCTGGCGCTGATGCAGGAGATCGATCACAACGGCTTGAGCCCGCTACTCGAGCCGTTGCGCTGAAGAGCCCGGGGCAGGACGTGTGCCCGCACAGCCAGGTACCGTCGGCCGGTCGCTAGCTCATCCAGCGTCCGGCGACATGCGCGGTAATCAACCCGACCACGACGGCCAGAACGAGCCAGCCCCGGCGGCGCCAGCGTGTCTGGTGATTTCCCAGCGCCATTTCCAGCTGCCGCGCCAGCAGTTCATGGCGAACCACGATGCGTTGCGGCAAGACGGAAAAATCGTTGGCGGCGTCTCCCTGCCAGTGGGGCGCATGGGTCATGCCCAGGCCCGCCCGCAGCCTGCCGAGATCGCCCAGCAGGTCATGGAGGTCGTCGTAGGCTTCCCGATGTGTCGCCTCTCCCAGCGCGCTCAGCGCATCCGCTTTCAGGGTACGGTTGTTGCAGCGCTGCGCGGCGCGAATGATGGTATCGGCAGGGGCGTCCTTGCTGACGCCGAGGCGGCGATAGAGATCTCGCATATCGTGTTGGACCGTCCTCGTCAGGGAATCGTCGTTGGAGCGTCGTCAGGGAGTCGTCGTTGGAGCGTCGTCAGGGAGTCGTCGTTGGAGCGTCATCGTTAAAGGGTCGTCATCAGATAGTCGTAGGCGTTCTTGATGCGCTGGAAGCGCTGCGAGGCCAGCGAGATGCGCAGCTCGCTCTGGCCATGAAAGCGATCGGGATGATGGCGCTGCGCCAGGCGACGATAGGCTCGCTTGATCTCGGTGGGCGACGCGTTCTCGTCGAGTTCCAGCACTTGTAGCGCCAGGCGGATCCGATAATGGGGTCGCGCCGCTCCTGCGGTCTGCTGCTGTTGTTTCTGTTCCTGTTGTTTCTGTTCTTGTTGCTGCTGGCGCCATCGTTCCCGCCGGTAGGCCTCCTCCCGCTCCGCCTGTTCCCGGCGCCGGCTTTCGGCCTCGCGCTCCTGCTCCTGGCGCCTGGTCTCTTCCTCGCGCGCTTGTCGTTGACGTTCCTGCGCTTGACGCGCTTCCGCCTGATGTCGGCTCTTGGCCTGGCGACGCAGGCGGATTCGTTCCTGGCGCAGCTGTCGCCGCTGCGCCCGGGCCGCGCTGGAGCGTAGCCACCAGCGTCGCCAGCAACGAATCTTCGGCGCGAGCTCGGCGGCGGCTTTGCCATCGTTGTTTCCGTCGGCTTCGCTTATGTCCCTGTCGGCTCTGTTTGTCTCCTGATCCGCCGCCGCTTCGGGATTGTCCTCCCGATGCCAATAAGCCAGGCGGCTGGGGTCGTCCGGTGCCTTCAGCGGACGCCCCGTCACCTCGCGAAACAGACGGGCGAAATCGCCCGGCGTCGCGCCGGAAAGATCGGCGAGAAAGCGCAGGATGTGATGATTTCGCAGGCTCGGTTCGCCCTCGCTGGTGGCGAGGCCGATCGCACGGCGCAGAAAGGGGTGCGACTGCTCATCGACGTGTTCGCGCAGCACGACTTCGGCCGCCAGCTGGATGGCCGTCAGATCGGTCCGGGCGATCGTCAGCAGCGTTTCCAGATCATGGGAGTGACGAAAGCCGTTGGCCAGCGCTTCGAGATAACGCTGGTCCTCGGCAAGCACGACGCGCTTGTTGACGTATACCCACGTCAGCAGCAACAGGGATGCAGTATCGGGCGGATAACGACTTTTCAGCAGCAGGAGCTCGAAAGCGGAAAAGCGCGCGGGGGCCATCGACGAATCCAGGCGGAGAAAGGGTTGTTGTCATTTGTTGGACCCGAGTATACCCAAACTCGATGACGAGTCGTCACCGTTGCGCTTTTCCTTCTTCGCGTCTGCTTCTGCGCCTTCTCTTATCGCTTCTTCTGCCTGCTGCTGCTTCCCGGGCTAGCGGGCGTCAACGCGTTGTCGCCATGCCCGAGGTCCTGTTCAGGTTCTCCGGGCCGAAGGAGTCGGGCAGCAGTTCGTCCATGGTGTAGTGCTTGAGCGGAGCGCCTTCGCCGTCGAGCACGATGATTTCGGTTTCCGGCGTGGCGAATTCGCGGATTCGCTGGCGGCAGTCGCCGCAGGGCGTACAGAGATGTTCGCCGGGGCCGATGACGTAGATCGTGCGGATCTGTCGTTCCCCGCTGGAGACCAGGCCGGCAATGGCGCTGGCCTCGGCGCAGAGTCCCTTGTAGTTGGCGCTTTCGACGTTGCAGCCGGCGTAGGTCTTGCCGCTCTCGCTGATCAGCACGGCGCCGACGGGATGGTCGGAGTAGGGCACGTAGGCGTGATCGCGGACGTTCAGTGCCGTCTGGCGGATCTCGTCGGGAACCCGGATATCGTTCGTCGTCTTGCTCATCGTTTCGCTTCCTCGTCGTCGCGCAACAGACCTTCCAGTGTGATCTCCATCATCTCGGAAAAGCCGGTCTGCCGGGCCTGGGAGTCGAGCGCTTCCCCCTTGAGAATATGGTCGGAAACGGTGCAGACCGTCAGCGCGCGGGCACCGAATTCGGCGGCAACGCCGTACAGGCCGGCGGCTTCCATCTCGACGCCGAGAATGCCGTGGCGCTTCATGCTCTGGAAGAATTCGATGTCCGGGGTGTAGAACAGATCGGCGGAGAAAAGATTGCCGACCTTGACCTTCGTACCGCGTTCACGCGCCGCCTCGACGGCATGACGGGTCAGGTCGAAATCGGCGATGGCGGCGAAGTCGTGGCCGTTGAATCGCGCCCGGTTGACGCCGGAATCGGTGCACGCTCCCATGCCGATGACGATGTCGTTGACCGCGACGTCGTCGCGTACCGCGCCGCAGGAACCGACCCGCACCAGCCGCTCGACGCCGTACTCGGTGATCAGCTCCTTGGCGTAGATCGACAGCGACGGAATCCCCATGCCGCTGCCCATCACCGAGATCTTGCGCCCCCGGTAGGTGCCGGTGAAGCCGAGCATGTTGCGCACGCGATTGACGCACCGGGCATCTTCGAGAAACGTCTCGGCGATGAACTGGGCACGCAGCGGATCGCCGGGCATCAGTACGGTATCGGCGAAGTCGCCCGGCTGGGCTTCGATATGGGGAGTGGGCATCTCACGGGTCTCCGTTGTCGGGGGTGTCTTTCAGCAGGGACCGTCCGTATTCCATCGGCGACAGGCCGAGATACTCGGCCAGCGTCTGGCCAATGTCGGCATAGGTCTCGCGGCGGCCGTAGCTGCCGGGCGCCAGCACGTCGCCGGCGATCAGAACGGGCACCTGCTCGCGGGTGTGATCGGTGCCGCTCCAGGTCGGGTCGTTGCCGTGGTCGGCGGTCAGGATCAACAGGTCGCCGGGTTCCAGCTTCGCGATGATCTCCGGCAGGCGGCGGTCGAACGCTTCCAGCGCACTGGCGTAGCCTTCCGGGTCGCGGCGGTGACCGTAGAGGGTGTCGAAGTCGACGAAGTTGGTCATTACCAGTGTCTGTTTATTCGCCACTGAACGCTCGGCGGCCTCGTCGATGGCAGATAGCGTGGCGTCGAACAGGGCATCGTGACCGTGGGCCTTGATCACTTTCGAGATGCCACAGTGGGCGTAGATGTCGCCGATCTTGCCCACGCCGAGCACCTTGCCGCCGTCGTCATGCAGCTTCTGCAACACGGTGGGCGTCGGCGGCTCGATGGCATAGTCGCGGCGGTTGCCGGTACGTTCGAAGGTCTCGGGGGTCTCGCCAACGAAGGGGCGGGCGATGACACGGCCGATGTTGTAGGGCATCAGCAGTTCGCGGGCGATCTCGCAGAGCCGATAGAGGCGGTCGAGGCCGAAATGGGTCTCGTGGGCGGCGATCTGGAAGACCGAGTCCGCCGAGGTGTAGACGATCGGCTTGCCGCTCTTGATATGCGCCTCGCCCAGCGCTTCGAGGATCGGCATGCCTGACGCCTGGCAGTTGCCGAGCACGCCGGGCAGGTCGGCGCGCTCGATCAATGCTTCCAGCAGGTCGGATGGAAAGCTGTTCTCGCGTTCGTGGAAGTAGCCCCATTCGAACAGCGCCGGGACGCCGGCGATCTCCCAGTGGCCGGAGGGCGTGTCCTTGCCGGAGGAGATCTCGCTGGCGCAGGCGTAAGCCCCTTCGACGACCTCGGGAACGTCGACGCCTGTCGCCCAGTCGCCGGTGCTCAGGTGGTGGGCGTGATAGAGCCCGAGACGAGCCAGGTTGGGTAGTTGGAGCGGGCGGCCGGCATCGGCGCGATAGCGGGCGATATGGCCGAGCGTGTCCGAGCCGGCATCGCTCGAGCTGGCATCGCCATAGTCGGCGGCGTCCGGCGCGTTGCCGATGCCGAAGGAATCGAGAACCAGCAAAATGGCGCGTTTCATGTCGTTTCTCCCGTGCATGTCGCGTTCTTGTCCGTCTCTCGTCTCGGTCATGCCGACTGGCCTTCGCGCAGGGTGGCATGGACCAGCGGCGGGATGGCGACGTCGTCCGTCTCGCTCAAGGTGAAGGCGGCACGCAGACGCTGGGTGACGGATTCGGCATCGGCCCGGTCGGCGGCGTGGATGCGCAGCAATGGCTGGCCCGGTTCGACTCGCTGGCCGAGCGCTGCGATGTGCGACAGGCCGACCCGATGATCGATGGCATCGCCCGCGTTGCGCCGGCCGCCGCCCAGTTCGACCACGCCGAGACCGAGCGAACGCGTGTCGATGGCGCTGATGCATCCCGCCCGGTCGGCGTCGAGATCGATGGTGATCGGCGCGGTGGCGAGGTGGTCTTCGGGGCGTTCCGCCAGATCGGCGGGGCCGCCGAGCCCGTGGACCATGCGCGAGAAGCGCTCCAGCGCCTCGCCGGAATCGAGCGCGCGGTCGAGGCGGGCTTCGGCGTCTTCGGCATCGCTGGCGATGCCGGATTGAAGCAGCATCTCCGCCGCCAGCGGTCGGGTGACCCGGTAGAGGCGACTATCCCTGCCTTCGCCACGCTCTTCATTGCGTCCGTCGCCACGCCCTTCATTGCGTCCGTCGCCACGCAATAGCCGCAGCGCCTCGAAGACTTCCAGCGAATTGCCGGCGCAGTCGGCCAGCGGCTGGTTCATGTCGGTCAGAAGCACGCTGGTCTTGGTACCCGCGCCGCAGCCGATGGCGACGATCGCCTCGGCGAGTTCGCGGGAGGCTTCCTCGGTGGGCATGAAGGCGCCACTGCCGACCTTGACGTCCATCACCAGCGTCTCGAGGCCGCAGGCCAGCTTCTTGCCCAGGATCGAGGCGACGATCAGCGGGATCGACTCCACCGTGGCAGTGACGTCGCGCACGCCATAGAGGCGCTTGTCGGCCGGCGCCAGCGATCCGGTCTGGCCGATGATCGCGACGCCGACGTCTTTCACCAGGCGGCGGAAGGTCTCGTCGCTGGGGGTGACGTCGTAGCCGGGGATCGACTCGAGCTTGTCCAGCGTGCCACCGGTGTGGCCCAGGCCGCGCCCGGAGACCATCGGCACGTGACCGCCGCAGGCGGCGACCCACGGCCCCAGCACCAGCGACACCAGATCGCCGACGCCGCCGGTGGAGTGCTTGTCGAGTACCGGGCCGGCAAGATCGAGATCGTCCCAGCGCATGACCTGGCCGGAATCCCGAATCGACTCCGTCAATGCGACGGCCTCGTCCCGGTTCATGCCGTTGAGATAGACGGCCATGGCGAAGGCGCCGATCTGCGCATCGCCGATACTGCCGTCGGCGATGCCCCGCATGACCAGATCGAGCATCTGGCGATTGAGCGTCTGACCATCGCGTTTACGACGAATGATTTCCTGGGTCAGCATGATATGGGTCCGCAGTGATGGGCGGGTTTCTCGGTAACCGCGGCTGATCAATAACTACTGTCGATCAGTAACCGCTGGTAGTCGTCGGTCGGCTGTCGTCATCGGAGAGCGTGGCGAGCAGCGCATCCAGCAACCCCGAAGCGCCGAAGCGGAAGTGAGACGGCGTGAGCCAGGCCTCGCCCATGATACCGGCGGCCAGGTCCAGATAGGCCTTGGCATCCTCGGCGGAGCGAATGCCGCCGGCCGCCTTGAAACCCACGTCGCGACCGCTGTCGCGAATGGCGGTCAGCAGAATCTCGGCGGCCTCGAGCGTTGCGTTGACCGGCACCTTGCCGGTGGAGGTCTTGAGGAAGTCCGCGCCGCAGGCGAGGGCGATATCCGCGGCCTGGCGGATCAGCGCAGGATCCTTGAGTTCGCCGGTTTCCAGAATCACCTTGAGCAGGCAATCGCCGCAGGCCTCACGGCAAGCCGTCACCAGCGCCCGGCCGGCATCGGCGTCACCGCCGATCAAGGCCTTGTAGGGAAAGACCACGTCGACTTCGTCGGCGCCGGCCGCTACGGCTGCGCGGGTTTCGCGGGAGGCGCGCTCGACGTTGACGCAGCCGTCCGGGAAGTTGGTGACGGTGGCGATCCGCACGCGTTCACGCATGCCCATGTCGACCAGTTCACGGTTCGCCGTCTCGATGAAGGCGGGGTAGATGCAGACCGCGGCCGGGGCGCCGTACGGCGTATCGGTGCGGCGGCACAGCGCCCGGATGGCGGCGTCGTCATCGCCGTCGTTGAGCGAGGTGAGGTCCATCATGGCCAGCGCCTGGCTGGCGGCGTGCTTGAGGCTGTTCATCTTCTTGTCTCCATGTTCGGCGTGGTCACGACGGCCTCCTGCCGTTTCCGTGTTCTGGCTCGCGCAAGGATCCGGCAGTACTTCCGCGAGTCTGCCGGATTTTCATGACGATCCTGTCCAGAGCGGTCCTGTCCAGAGCGATTCTGTCCAAAGCAGTTCTGGGTCAGGCGGTGCCGGCCAGCGAGAGGAAGATCCCCGCCAGGGTGGCGGACATCAGATTGGATAGCGTGCCGGCGAGTACGGCCTTGAGACCGTAGCGGGCGATCTCTGGGCGGCGGCTGGGCGCCAGCGTGCCAAGACCGCCGAGCAGGATCGCGATCGAGGACAGGTTGGCGAACCCGCACAGCGCGAACGACAGGATCGCGGCGGTGTGGGCGGACATTGCCTGCCCGGTCGACTCCACGATGGTGTCGCCGCTGATGTACGGGGCCAGATTGATGTAGGCCACGAATTCGTTGACCACCAGCTTCTGGCCGATGAACGAGCCGGCCAGCATCGCCTCGTTCCAGGGGATGCCGAGCACGAACGCCAGCGGCGAGAACAGCCAGCCGAGGATCATCGACAGACTCAGCGAGTCCATGCCGAACCAGCCGCCGATGCCGCCCAGGATGCCGTCGATCATTGCGATCAGGCCGATGAAGGCAAGCAGCATGGCGCCCACGTTGGCGGCCAGCATCAAACCGGATGACGCGCCGGCAGCGGCCGCGTCGAGTACGTTGGCCGGCTTGTCCTCGGCTTCCAGGATCTCCTTGGCCTGCTCGGTGCGGTCGTCGGGTTTCTCGGTTTCCGGCATCAGGATCTTGGCGAACAGCAGGCCGCCCGGGGCCGCCATGAAGGACGCGGCGATCAGATACTCCATCGGGATGCCGAGTTCGGCGTAACCGGCGAGCACGGAACCGGCAACGGAGGCGAGCCCGCCACACATGACGGCGAACAGCTCGGACTTGGTCATGCTGGCCAGGAACGGTCTCACCACCAGCGGTGCCTCGGTCTGGCCGACGAAGATGTTGGCGGTAGCGGAGAGCGATTCGGTGCGCGAGGTGCCCAGCACTTTCTGCAACGCGCCACCCAGGATCCGCACGACCCACTGCATGATGCCCAGGTAGTAGAGCACGGCCGTCAGCGACGAGAAGAAGATGATGATCGGCAGGACCTTGACGGCGAAGACGAAGCCGACGTTGGCCGGGTCGGCGAGGTTGCCGAACAGGAAGCCGATACCGTCGTTGGCGTAGTTGATGACCTGGCTGACGGCGCTGGAAACGGAGCCCAGCACGGCCTGGCCGAACGGTACATAGAGCACGAAAGCGCCGATGCCGGCCTGAATGGCGAAGGCGCCGATGACGGTGCGCAGGCTGATTGCCTTGCGGTTGCTCGAAAAGATCAGCGCGATCAGCAGCAGCACGATGACGCCGACCAGACCCATGAGGAGTGTCATGTTGTTGTCCTTGGTGTTGGCCTTGATGAGTCGAAAATGCATGCCAGGACGTGCCGGAGCCAATGAAACGGACACGATGTCATGCCGACCGTTTCATGCCGCTCGCTCACGCATTGGTCAATGCCTTTTCTTGAGAGGTTTTTAACATTTTTTGGTTTTGCTCGTCACTTATTGTTTTTATCCTCACAAGCTCATAGAGTAGTTTCAGGCGAGGCAGAGGCCCATATATAGTGCTTTCGGCTCGATCTGGCGATGTTCGGGTCATGCGTTCGCTTTCTCTCTAACCGCCTCGATCACAGGCCAGACGAGAAAATAGTCACAAAATCAGCATCAAAACGCCATAACAACAAAGTGGGGGATGGCATGGTAGAAGGACTCGCACAGCCGGCATCGGCTGAACGGTGGGCAGGCAAGGGATCTCGTCTTCTGGCGCTGTCGGTCTCGTTGGGATTGGGATCGATGACACTGGCGGCCGCGCCGGTCTGGGCTGCGGACGATCAGGGCGATGCGCCGGTCATCGAACAGGAAACGCCGGACGAAGGGCCGATGTCGGAAGGCCAGACGGCCGACGGACCCTATCTCTCCGACTGGTATCACCAGAACGTCACGGTCATCGGCAGCAAGAACATTCGCTTCGGCCCGCAGCAGGTCGACGATATCTATCTGGAATACGAATTCTTCGGTCGCAAGGGGCCGCTGGATCTCTACGGCTATATCGATTTTCCCAAGTTCTTCGGCACCGGTAACGCCGCGGACAGCGGTATCTTCGACAAGGGCTCGCCGGTTTTCATGGAGCTGGAACCGCGCCTGTCGATCGACGACATGACCGGCCAGGATCTGAGCTTCGGCCCGTTCAAGGAGTGGTTCGTCGCCTTCGACTATATCTTCGACTGGGGCCACAACACCGAGAACCGCCAGAACACGCTCTACGCCGGTCTGGGAACCGATATCGAAACCGGCTCGCCGCTGGGGCTCTCGTTCAATTTCTACAAGCGCCGCCAGTGGGAGAACTATGGCGCCGCGAACGAGAATTCCTGGGACGGTTACCGCGCACAGCTGAACTACTCCTATCCGCTGGGTAGCTTCGATAATGGCGCGTCGCTGGTCTACGTCGGGTTCACCAACCACGACTTCGGTTCGGATCTGGGCGATAACGACCCGACGCGTACCAACGAGTCGACCGTGGCGACCAACGTGCTGTTGTACCAGTTCACGCACCTGCGCTTCATGGCGGTGGCGCGTTACTTCCATAACGGCGGACAGTGGAACGACGGCGAGATGGCGCCGTTTCCCAACAGCCATGGCGACAGTTTCGAACTGCGCTCCACCGGCTGGGGCTACTATTTCGGTGTCGGCTGGCAGTTCTGACGCGACAGCGATGGATGTCATCGACGAGGAGCCTTCGGGCTCCTCGTTGCGTTGCGTTTCAAGTAGAGATCGGGGATAAGATCTGACCCTCAGAAGGCAGGATCGGGAGAATGTCATGAATGGCCGCAGCGCCGTACGGCTCGAGAGACTTCGTGAAGCGATCAGGCGCAACGGCACCTTGCCGTTGGCCGAGGCGGCGGCGCTGTGCGACGTCTCCGAGATGACGGTGCGACGGGACATTGCCGCCAGCAACGGCGCGATCGTCTCCTTCGGCGGCCATCTGGTCATGGCCGACAACCCCCAGTTTGCCGCCGCCTACAATCTCGATGCGCAGAGGGATCAGTACGCGAAGGCCAAGCAGCGCCTGTGCGAGGCGGTCGCGTCGAGGATCGAGGACGGCGATACCGTGTTCGTCGACTGCGGCACCACGCTGATGCCGTTCTGCACGCTGCTGCCGCGGGAGATGAACGTCACCATCGTCACCTACGCGCTCAACGTCGCCAACGCCTTCAGCCAGCGCGATATGCCCAACATGCGGCTCGTGGTGCTCGGCGGGCTCTACTACGCCTCTTCGGACTCCTTCGGCGGGCAGGATGTCACCACCGCGATTCGCCGGCTGGGCATCAACAAGGCGCTCATTTCCGCCGCCGGCGTACATGCCGAGAAAGGGGCGAGCTGCTTCCATTTTCACGAGGTGGCGCCCAAGCAGGCCGCCATCGAACACGCGGAACGACGCATCCTGGTCGCCGACGAGAGCAAGCTCGATGTCATGCGCGCGGCGTTCTTCGCCGACCTTGCCGACTTCGACACACTACTGACCAGCGGCGATCCGGGCCGGGCGTGGCGGGATCGGATGAAGGAAAGCGACGCCGCGAAAGTCGAAGTGGTGTGACGGTTCCTGCCTTTCGTAGGCTTTTGTCGCATTTTTATCCTGTCATGAGCAGGAGGTATTCGGCTCGTCCGGCGGTTAGGATGGCTGGACTTCCTACTTTCCGCACAGGTGACCGAACCGATGTCCTCTCCATCAACGTCTTCCTCTTCAACGCCTCTCCAGAATCAACCCGCGCCGTCTCCCCAAAGCCAACTCGCGTCGCTCGAAGCCCCCGCTGACGCTGCCTACTATCCCGCGGCCATCGTCGGCTTCGATGCCGATGGGGCAGGCCGCTACGCGCTGCGTTCTCCCGCCACCGGCGAGGTGATCGCCGAGGTCGCCGATTGCGGCGTCGAGCAGGCGAAACTGGCCGCCGACAACGCCCAGCGCGGTTTCGAATCCTGGCGCAAGACCACCGCATTCGAGCGTGCGGCGCTGCTCAAGGCGTGGCACCAGGCGATGCTGGAGGCGAAGGAAGTCCTTGCCGTGACCATGGCGCGGGAGATGGGCAAGCCGATCCGCGAGGCGCGGGGCGAAGTCGACTACGCCGCCAGCTTTCTGGAGTGGTACGCCGAGCAGGCCAAGCGCATCGACGGCGACATCCTGCCTGCCCAGCATCCGGACAAGCGACTTGCCGTGCTGCGTCAGCCGGTCGGTCCGGTGCTCGCGATCACGCCGTGGAACTTCCCGGCGGCGATGATCACCCGCAAGGTGGCGCCGGGGCTGGCGGCCGGCTGCTCGGTGATCGTCAAGCCGGCGGAACAGACGCCGATCACGGCGCTCATGCTGGCCCGGCTGTGGCAGCAGGCTGGCGGGCCGGCGGAGGTCTTCCAGGTGATTACCGCGGAGCGTCCGGCCGCGGTCAGCGACGAGCTGATGGAGGATCGTCGCATCCGCAAGGTGACCTTCACCGGCAGCACGCCGGTCGGCAAGCACCTCTACGCCAAATCCGCCGCCACCATGAAGCGGATGTCGCTGGAGCTGGGCGGCCATGCCCCGTTTCTGGTCTTCGACGATGCCGACATCGACGCCGCCGTGGCCGAAGTGATGGCAAGCAAGTTTCGCAATGGCGGCCAGACCTGCGTCTGCGCCAACCGCATCTACGTGCAGCGCGGCATTCTCGAAACCTTCTCCGCGCGCCTGACCGCCGCGGTGGACGAGCTGCGCGTCGGGCAGCCGGAAGACGAGTCGACCCAGATCGGCCCGCTGGTCAGCCAGGCCGGGCGCGACAAGGCGCAATCCCACATCGACGATGCGCTGTCCAAGGGCGCCAGGCGCCTGACCGCCGCGCGCGATGTCGACGGCTTCTTCGTTGCGCCGACGGTGCTGGCGGATGTCACCGACGACATGCGGATCATGCAGGAAGAGACCTTCGGCCCGGTCGCGCCATTGATCGCCTTCGACAGCGAAGAAGAGGCGATCGCGGCGGCCAACGCCACGCCGTTCGGGCTCGCCGCCTATCTCTGGACCCGCAATCTCGGGCGCGCGGCACGCGTCTCCGAGGCGCTGGACTACGGCATCGTCGGGGTCAACGATGGCGCGCCGTCCGTACCGCAGGCGCCGTTCGGCGGCGTCAAGGACAGCGGCCTCGGCCGCGAGGGCGGCCGCTACGGCATCGACGAATATCTCGACCTCAAGTTCGTCTCGACGCGACTGGGCGGCTGATGGCGATGGGGGATGAGGACGCCGCCGCAGCGCGGCTGCCGGCCGAGCTCGATCTCGCCACCGCGCTGCGCGAGACCAACCTGCGCCAGGCCCGCGTGGTGGCCGGCGAGCGTTCGCTGGGCCGGCCGCTGCGTTGGGTGCACATGGTGGATCATCCCGACATCATCGCCTGGGTGCGCGAAGGCCAGCTGCTGCTGACCACCGGCTATCACTGGCCCGACGAGCCGGAGGCCGAGCGCGCCCTGATCGAGGCGCTGGTCGACAAGGGCTTGGCCGGCGTGGCGCTGGCGGTACCGCGGTTTCTTACCGCTTTCCCTGAAACCAGCCGTCGCGTGGCGGCATCGCTCGACTTCCCGCTGCTGGAGATTCCCTGGGACGTTCCGTTCAGCCAGATCACCGAGGAGGTGCACGCCTGGCTGATCGCGCGGCAGGGCCAGTTGATCGCACGGGCGGAACGCATTCACCGCGATCTCACCCGCTCGGCGTTGACGGCGCGTAGCTTGGGCGATATCGCCACGGCCTTGAGCCTGCTGCTCGAGCGGGATGTGTTCTTCACCGGGCTGGACGGCGAATGGCTGGGCGGCAGCGCCGAGCTTGAGACGATGCGCCTGCCCACGCCGACCATGCTGACCGAGGCCCAGTTTCTGGCCGAGGCCACGGCTCGCTCCTTCGGCGAGGAGGCCGGGTGCCGGATGCTGGCCTGCCCGGTACGAATTCGGGAGGCGCCGGCGGCCACGCTGTGGATCGATGAAACGGTCTCTCATGTCAGCGAGCTCGAACGCCGGGCGGCGGAGCAGGCGGCGCTGATCTCCGCGCTACATCTGTCGCACCAGCGGGCGCTGCAGGCGCAGGAGACCCGGCTGGGCTACGCCTTCGTCGACTCGCTGCTCGAAGGACGCTTCGAAGCCACGCCGGCAGCGCTGGAGCGGGCGTCGTTGCAGGGGTGGGAGCCCCATGGCGCGTATCACGTCTGCGCGATCCTGCTCAACGAACCGGTGCCGCTGACCCGCGAGGGGCTGCTGCGGCGGGAGCGCTGGGAGCGCCGGCTGGGCGATCGTCTCGAAGCGCTCGGCCTGCCACGGTTGATCTCCGTCTCCCTCAACCAGCTGTTGTTCCTGGTTCGCGCCGATATCTCGACCGAGGCGCTATGGCGCGAGTTGAGCGACGGCGAGGCCGCCCTGGCGATCAGCCGCGAGGCGAGAGGGGCGGCAGCCATCGCCCGGGGAGCGGGCGACGTGGCGCGGCTGCTGCCTTCGCTCAAGGCCGGCGAACGGCGGGATTTCGAGACGCTGCTGTTCACCCGCTTGCTGGAAGGCGACAGCGAAGCGCGGCAACTGTTTCTGGCGCGCATCTCGCAAGCGCTGGGCGAAGGGGCACGTCGTCACAACGCCTTCGAGACGCTCTCGGCGCTGGCCGCAAGCGGCTTCCAGCTGGCGCAGACCGCGCGGGCGCTCGACATTCATATCAGTACCTTGCGCTATCGCATCGAGCGGTTGGAAACGGCACTGGGCATGAACCTGAACGACGCCGATATCCGACTGCAGCTGCAGGTGGCGATGCGGCTGCTCAATGGCGATGCCGATTGACGACCGATCATCTCGATACGCTTTCACGAACGTACCCGACATTCAATCAGAGAGACGACCATGCAACTGACGGATTTCACTACCCTGACCTTCGATGTCTACGGCACCCTGATCGACTGGGAGAGCGGCATGGTGGCCGGGCTGCAGCCGCTGCTGCAGCGTACCGAACTGGGCCTGAGCCGCGACCAGATTCTCGAGGCGCACGCCCGGCACGAGTCCACCCAGCAGCGCTACACCCCGCATCTGCAGTACCGGCTGCTGCTGGCGGTGGTCTACAAGCGTCTGGCGGAGGAGTGGGGCGTGACGGTGACGCACGACGAATGCCTGGCCTACGGCGACTTCGTCAAGCAGTGGCCGGCCTTCGCCGATACCGCCGAGGCGCTGGCCTACCTCAAGCAGCACTACAAGCTGGTGGTGCTCTCCAACGTCGACAACGAAAGCTTCGCCTACAGCCAGCGCAAGCTCGGCGTCGAGTTCGACGCGGTCTACACCGCCGAGGATATCGGCTCCTACAAGCCGTCGCCGCGCAATTTCGACTACATGCTGGAGAAGCTCGGCGAGCGCGGCATCGACAAGTCGCAGATCCTGCACACCGCCGAGAGCATGTTCCACGATCACCAGCCCGCCAACCGTCACGGCCTCGCCAACTGCTGGATCTATCGCCGCCACGACAAGCAAGGCTTCGGCGCGACGATGAACCCCGGCGACATGCCCACGGTCGACTTCCGCTTCAACAGCATGGCGGAGTTGGCCGAGGCGCACCGGGCGTTGACGAGATAAGCGTTCATCGGCGCGCAGCGGGGTGCCCGACGCAGAACAGCGCAATGGATCGGAATGGCGTAGGAAGTCGGAGAGCGGTCTGCATGATGTCATCGTCGTAGCCCATGACCACGACGCTACCGAGTTCCTGCTCGGTGGCCGATAGATGGAGATTCTGGATCACGGCGCCGGCTTCGAAGTCGATATAGCGTACGCCACGTAGACCATCCGGCTGCTGGTCGGCGAAATGATCGATGGCGATTTGGCGGTCGGCGGCGACGACGATCACGGCGGGGGAGTCTTCCAGCCAGGTATCGTCTGCCAGAGACGCCGACAACAGCGTGCCCGAACGAATGCCATGCAGGCGTTGCCAGGTCGCTTCGTAGATAGCCCCGGTTTCATACAAGCCGGGTTCGAGCCCTTCGATTCGTCGGGCGATGACGAACGTTTTCAGGGGATATAACGCGTGCGCCGACGGAGCGGTACGCTTGCCATCGGAATGGGTGCTGCCTTGGGCCGCAAACAGCAGACGCTCCAAGTTGCCGACGGAGAGCGGATGATCATCGAATCGTCGGCAACTCCGACGTTGTTTCAGCAGTTGTTCCAGTGCGCTAATTCTATCTCGGCTAATGGCGGTCCTTGGTTGTCAAAGGCAATAATTAGCCAAAGCGTTGTTTCTTGAGTTCTGCCCAGTTGGCTTCTGGAGGCCGTCGACCATGACGTCCACGATATTGCGCAGGTTGCGGTGAACGCCAACCGGCAAGACGTGATTCGTCCACGGCAAACACCTCAACGCCCAAAGGGTTGCAGGTCTCGAGTGGATCACGTGCATCAGGCCCCCATAGATCCATGGAAAGATCGCCGCCGGGGCAGCAGGACATCGCGCACAGCAGATCGATTTCGGCGAAGAATTCCAGATAGTCGCCTTTGCGTGCTGGACTGGCCTTCATGAAGTATTGATCTTCATCATTCAGTCCAGTGCATTGGAAGATATTGAGTACATCGTGCACGTCGAACTCGGTCAGTCCCCACGGTTCCACCGCTCTCACCAGATTAGAATGACAATGGAAATCGAAGTCCTCGCCTGTCAATAGGTTGTTGACGTAAGGATCACAGCGTGTGCCCAAGAGGTCATGGACACGCCCGCTTTCCGTATCGGCGCCATAATCGGCCAGGGTATCATCGATGATGGTCGCCATCGGTCGCAGGTAAGGCAATGTCGACCACAATCGGTCGTAGGTGCTGACATGTGCCCTCTGTAGCTGGCGGGTACGCGATGCCCACATGCGCTCGCGCGGGTTGTGCAGATTCCACATATTGAAGTCGCCTACCTGGGAACCTTCAATGACCATGACCCGAAACACATGTCCAGCCGGCACTGTCCAGGCCAGCCCATCACGTAGTGGCACCGTGTGGGAAGCTACCAGTTCCCGTTTGCCATGTGCCTGGGTCAGGCGATCGTAGAAGCTTTTATCCACATCGAGGATGGAACCTGGTTTGGCCTGGTAGGCGGCAGATACATTACTCATGATTTTCTCCTTTCAACTGAGTCGCAGGCTGGGCGCTTGACTCGTTCGTATCCGTGTCACGTTGCCATACGCTCATTAATCCATCGAAACACTCACGCTCCCTGCGGTTATCACTCAACAGGCTGACGACTACCACCGCTAGCAGGGACGACAGGAACCCCGGCACCACTTCGAACATATCGAAAATGCCAGCTGGTCCGCCGCTTAATGGCTTCCAAATGGCGACTGTCAGCGCACCGACCACCAGGCCTGCAACAGCGCCATTGCGGCTCATGTTGCGCCAGAACAGGGATAGCAGGATCACCGGACCGAATGCAGCCCCGAAGCCTCCCCAAGCGTAGGACACCAGATCTAGAATGCTGCTATCGGGGTCATTCGCCATGGCGGTTGCCAGTAGCGCGACGGCAAGCACACTCAGGCGGCTTAGCCATATCAGTTCACGTTGGCTAGCCGCAGGTCTCAGGAAGCCACGGTAAATGTCTTCCGCCAGAGTGCTGGAGCAGACGAGTAACTGGGAGTCGACGGTACTCATGATGGCTGCCAGAACCCCGGCCAGCACAAATCCCGCTACCCATGGATTGAGCATGACGTTGGAGAGCAGAATGAAGACACGCTCACTGTTCTCCAGCCCACCGTTGAACCAGTAATAACCCAACGCACCAACTGCCACCGCTGAACCCATGGTGATGGTTGACCAGATCATGGCGATACGCCGCGAGATCTTGACATCCTCGCGGCGTCGCAAAGCCATAAAGCGCACCACGACATGTGGCTGGCCACAATAGCCAATGGCCCAGCCGGAGAGCGATAACATGCCGACGACAGTCATACCTTCCATCAGGCCACTCAGGGGGGCGATATCCGCGGCACTGCTGCTTTCCGCGAAGCTGCCACCGTTGATGAGCGCCAGTAGAGTCATGATCGCTACTACCAGCAAAGCGGCTGCCATCATTAGTCCTTGGACCAGGTCAGTCCAGGACGCGGCTAGAAAGCCACCAAGGAAGGTGTAGGAAACGATGACAGCGGCTCCAACCCACAAGGCGACCAGGTAATCGACATGGAACAGACTTTCGAACAGCACTGCACCGCCGACTAGGCCGGCAGAGACATAGAAGGTGAAGAACACCAGCATCACGATGGATGATACCGTGCGTAGAATTCTCTGGCGGTCGACAAAACGCGCCTCGAAGTAGTCAGGCACCGTCAAGGCATTGCCCGCCGCCTCGGTGAAGACTCGCAAGCGTGCGGCAATCAATGACCAGTTTAAATATACGCCGACCAGCGTCCATACCGCCATCCAGGCCTGTGACAGCCCTCCGGAGAAAATCGCTCCCGGAAGCCCCATCAAGGCCCAACCGCTCAGGTCCGACGCTCCTGCGCTCAAAGCCGCTACTCCGGCGGGCAGGTTGCGCCCACCCAAAATGTAGTCGGAAAGATCACGTGTCGAAAGATAGAAGTAGATTCCGATACCCAGCATTAATACCAGGTATATGGCGAAGGAAATCACTACCGATGTACTCATGGAACACCCTTGACATGCATGTTGTTCTTGGGCATGGCCGGAGCCACGACGCTATGCTTGGCAGAGCCAGTCTATGCATGATAAATAATCAATAAAATTGATAAATTTTCTCAGAAGGCATGATATATATTCACATATGGCCGAACCTACCCTATCCGCCCTTAAGGCATTCGAGGTCGTTGCACGTACCGGTAGTCTACGGGCAGCAGCCGAGGCCCTGCATATCACCCAGTCTGCTGTCAGTCATCAACTGCGACGACTCGAGATTTCACTAGAAGTGTCCCTATTGCAGCGCCATGGGCGCGGCGTGCGCCTGACCGCTACAGGCCGCAAATTGGCGGGAGAATTGCTGGAAGGGTTTTCACGTATCGATGCCGCTGTCTCAGCGGTAAAGCAAGTGGAGGGACCGGAGCAGTTACGCATCAGTTGCCTGCCTTCAGTGGCAATACGCTGGCTAATACCCCGACTGAACCGTTTCCGTAAGCGCTATCCACATATCAGCCTCAATTTCCAATATGCAGGCACCATGCGGGGAGAGCTGCCGCCTCCGGAAATCGACGTAATGATTACTTGGCAGGACGATAGATCTCTCCGCGAAGCCCCATGCCTGCCATTATTTTCTGGTGCTACCTGGCCTGTTGCTAGTCCTCTCTATCTTGATGGTCTCAGCCCTCACCGCTACAGCACACCAGCCCACCTTTTGCAGTTGGAGCTGCTGCACGATGAGTCCTATAGACCTTGGCGAGAATGGTTCAAGAAACATGGACTACATCCGAGTACTTTGAGCGAGGGAACGCTATACCAAGACTTCAATCTGATGGGAGCCGCCGCCATTGCGGGACAAGGTATCGCTCTGTGTCCCACACGGCTGATCGAGACGGAGCTAACCGAGGGCACCCTGGTGAAGCTTTTCAATACACCTGCCAATGAGAACCGTACCTATGACTTGTTTCACCACCCCTCGCCGGAGGGTTCGGTTGTTGCATTCTGCGAATGGTTGCAGGAAGAAGCGAATGCCGAGAAGTAAGTTAAGAGCCAAGTGAGGGCGACGTGGCTGCTGTGTTTACAATGTTTCTCCCGGTGGTTGGTTGCATCCGATGGTTCGACCACAAGTTGCAGTAGGCTTGATGGCGAAAATATTCGATCATGTTCGGACATCGCTCAATCGTCTTCCTCCCCAGCATCTCAGGAATCGTCATGGAAATGCTACACGGCCTGATCGTCATCACTTTCGTGCATCTGCTGGCGGCCGCCTCGCCGGGACCGGACTTCGTGCTGGTCACCCAGCAGACGCTGAATCACGGCAAGCGCATCGGCCTCCTGTGCAGCCTGGGTATCGCGCTGGGGCTGTCGATTCACATCGTCTACTCCGCGTTCGGGCTGGCGGCGGTGATCGCCAACTCCGCCGAGGCGTTGTGGGCGATCAAGCTGATCGGCGGCGCGTATCTGCTCTATCTGGGGATTTCGGGATTGCGCTCGCGCCCGGCATCGACCGACACGGCGGCGGTGACGCCGAAGGTGGCACCGCCTCGCTCGGCGCTGCGCACCGTCGGCATGGGATTTCTCTGCAACGCGCTCAATCCCAAGGCGCCGATCTACTTCGTCTCGCTGTTCACCATCGTGTTGTCGCCGTCGATGCCGCTCTACCAGATCGCCATCTACGGCGCCTGGATCATGCTGATCCAGCTGGGGTGGTTCTCGGCGGTGGCGCTGCTGCTCTCCACGCCCCCGATCCACCGCGCGTTCAAGCGCTTCAGCCACTGGATCGACCGGGTGCTGGGCCTGGCGATGGTGGCGTTGGGGATCAAGGTGTTGACGACGCGGGTGTGAGTCGGGAACGCCGACAGACGACTACGCTCGCCGGACGCTTTCCACCACGCGTGCTTTTCGGCATCCTGAAACGCATCCATACAACTGGCGAGGAGCGCTCGTGAAGACTTGGCTGCGTGAATTACCCAAGGTCGAACTGCATCTACATATCGAGGGTTCGCTGGAGCCGGAGCTGATGTTTGCGCTGGCGGCGCGCAACAACGTGTCGCTGCCCTACGCGACGGTGGACGAGGTGCGTGCCGCCTACGATTTCAGCGATCTGCAGTCGTTTCTGGATCTCTACTACCAGGGAATGCGGGTGCTGCGCACCGAGCAGGATTTCCATGACCTGGCGATGGCGTACTTCGAACGCGCGCAGGCAGAGGGCGTGGTGCATGTCGAGCTGTCGTTCGATCCGCAAGCGCACCTGAGCCGTGGCGTCGAGCTGGCGACACCGTTCGAGGGGCTGCGCCGCGCCATGCGAGACGCGGAGCGCCGCTGGGGCATGACCACGGCGTTGATCATGAGCTTCCTGCGGGATCGTGACGCGAGCGAAGCAATGGACGTGCTGGAGAAGGCGGCACCCTACTACGAGCTGATCGACGCCGTGGGTCTCGACAGCGCGGAGATGGGCAACCCGCCGGCCAAGTTCGCGGCGGTGTTCGAACGCGCCAGGGCGCTGGGCATTCCGCGCGTCGCGCACGCGGGCGAGGAGGGGCCGGCGGCCTACATCAGCGAGGCGCTGGACGTGCTCGATATCTGCCGGGTCGATCATGGCGTCGCCTGCCTGCAGGATGCCGCCCTCGTCGAACGGCTGCGGGCGTCGCAGATTCCGCTGACGGTCTGTCCGCTTTCCAACGTACGGCTGAAAGTGGTGGAGCAGATGACCGACCATCCGTTGCCGCAGATCATCGAGCAGGGTCTCAAAGTGACGCTCAACTCCGACGACCCGGCCTACTTCGGTGGCGGCGTGCTGGACAATTACCTCGCCTGTCTCGAGGCGTTCGACTGGGATCAGGCGATGTTCAAGCAGCTGGCGGGCAATGCGATCGACGTCGCGTTCATGCCGGAATCTCGCCGCAGCGAGTTGCAAAAGCGCCTGGTGGACTGTTGATCGGCTGCCAATCCACAGCCCGCCTCATGACTGCCCGGTCGATCAGGCCGGGCAGTGTCGTTCAGCGTACCGACTAGACGGTAGCGCCTTGCGGTGCGTCAGCCAGCGCCGAAAGGAAGGGCGCCAGCCGATCGAGCGCTTCCCTGGCGAGCTCCGGGTCGATGGCGAAGCAGATTCGCAGATAATCCTCACCCTCGGGGCCGAAGGCGCTGCCCGGCGCCACGCCGACCTTGGCCTCCCGCAGGATACGTTTGGCCGTGTCCAGGCTCGAGCCGTCCAGACCATGCACCTTGAAGAAGAGGTAGAAGGTGCCTTGCGGCGAGAACACGGTCACGTTGTCCAGCGCGGTCAGCCCCTCGACCAGAATGTCCCGCGAGGCCTGGCAGCGTTTGACCTGATGAGCGATGAAGTCGTCGCCCTGCTCGAGCGCCGCGATGCAGGCCCGCTGAACGAACGGCGCCACGCCGGTGGTGTTGTATTGGCAAAGACGGGCGAACAGCTGATCCATGCCCTGCGGGAATGTGACCCAGCCCGCGCGCCAACCGGTCATGCACCAGTTCTTGGAGAAGGTGTTGGTCACCAGCAGCCGGTCTTGTGGTTCGCAGATCTGCAGGAAGGAGGCGGCCGGCCCCTTGCTGTCGTCGACCCCTTTATCGTAAACAAAATGGTTGTAGACCTCGTCGGCCACGATCCACAGCCCCTTGTCCCGGCAGAAGTCCCGCAGCCGCGTCATATCCTCGAGCGGCATGCGCCAGCCGGTCGGGTTGGAGGGCGAGTTGATGAAGATGGCGCGGGTGCGATCGGTCACCGCCGCGAACAGCTTTTCCAGGTCGAGCTCGATGCTGCCGTCCGGGTGGAAATCGAAGGCGACCGGTACGTTGACCCCGCCGACGATTTCGATCATCTGCCTGGCGTTGGGCCAGGCCGGCGTCGGCATGATCACCTCGCTGCCTTCGTCGAGGATTGCCTGCATCGCCATGGTGACGGCGTTCATGCCGCCGATGGAGACGCAGAACCGGTCGGCGGCGACGTCGACCTGCCAGTGCCGGCGGTGGTAGTCGGAGAGCGCCTGGCGAAGCTCGGGCAAGCCCTGGGAGTAGCTGTAGCGGGTATCGTCTCCTTCCAGTGCATCCATCGCCGCCTGCTTGATGTAGTCAGGCGTCGGCAGATCGCCTTCGCCAATCCAGAGCCGCACGACCGAGGCGTCGTGACGGGCGAGATCCGCCACCGCGACGATCTGGTTGTCGGGCATTTCCTGAACGCGAGAAGAGCAGTAGCGGCGCAGGCTGGAAGGGATGACGTCGGACATGATGAGCTCGCTGGTTGGGGAAGAAGGTTTCCTGATCATATAACGCTCGCTCGTTGGCGGGCCAATCGTTCCTCTGACACACTGAAGACCATGACCGGCGCTGCGGGAATCGTGGCGCGCTTTCCTCTGTAGCGAGTCCACATGACCCCGATTATCAGGAGACTCAAACGCATGTTTTCAGCGACTCCCATCGTTCGCTCCGCGGAGCATCAGGCCGAAGTCGACCGCGCCTGCCAGCGTCTCGCGCTCTACCACTTCATGAGCTGCCCGTTCTGCCAGCGCGTGCGCAGCCAAATCGAGCGGCTGGCGTTGCCCATCGAGCTGCGAGACATCCAGCGCGATCCCCAGCATCGCCAGGATCTGATGGCGGGCGGTGGCCGCACCATGGTGCCGTGCCTGCGTATCGAGACAGAGGACGGCGCCGTGGAGTGGATGTACGAGTCCGCCGATATCAACCGCTACCTGGAGCGGCGATTCGGCTGATTCTGGCGGATGCCGGCCATGCTCAAGCCATGCCCGCCAGCGCTGCCGTTCGAATCGTCTTGCTGGCTGAAAACGGCTGACGGTGTCGATTGTCGGTGACGGCGAGCGGCGGGGTTTCGTAGAATGCCCGCTTTCCCAACGAGCAAGATTCAGGAGTGATCTCATGGCACAGGCCAGCGCCCGCCACATTCTCGTCGACAGCGAACAGAAGTGTCTCGAACTCAAGCAGCAGATCGAAGCCGGCAGCGACTTCGCCGAAGTGGCCCGTCAGCACTCCACCTGCCCCTCCGGGCGTCAGGGCGGCGAGCTGGGCACGTTCGGCCGCGGCCAGATGGTCAAGGAATTCGACGAAGTCGTGTTCAATGGCGCATTGAACGAAGTTCACGGGCCGGTGAAGACCCAGTTCGGCTATCACCTGCTGGAAGTGACCTCGCGCACTTGATCTTCCGCACTTGATCTCCCCTCGGGCCGCCCACCTCCGGGCGGCTCTCGTCGATCCGCCGTTCTCTCTTTTATCCGTTCCCCTCGACTCCCTGACGATCATCCCGGCAGGCAGCTGTCCCTCCGTTTTTCACGAACAATTCGTTACCAATCTTCCGTTTCGGCTTTTCCGAGGCGAACTATTCTGAAGACACGCCCGCCGTTGCCGAAGCGTTCGGTAACCGAATGACGGCGAGCGGATAAGGATATCCACGCAAAGCGAGGTAGCAGCGATGACGACGCATTCAAAGTCGGACAAGACGGAAGGCAAGGTCGACAAGGCAGCCGGCAAGGTCAAGGAGGCCGCCGGCAAGATGACCAAGGATCGCGAACTCGAAGGTAAAGGCAAGACTCAGCAGGCCAAGGGGGATGCCAAGTCCGCTAAAGGCAACTTGAAGGACGCCACCAAACCACGCCACTAGTTATCACTGAATCCCGGAAACATCGAGTCTTCGACACCCGTATCCCACTCGAGACTCTTCACGCAGCGGCCCCGCACGGTTCATTACACTATGCGGGGCCGCTATCGTTTGGGCGAGAGGCGCGAGGATATGATCCGTCAGGCTTTACCGGGCCGATTGTAGACGTCCAGATCCAGTTCCTTCTCGCTCTTGGCGACCAGTGTCGTCACCATCAGGTCGCCGGCGACGTTGACGCTGGTGCGCGCCATATCGAGGATCCTGTCCACGCCGGCAACGACGCCGATCGCCTCCAGCGGCAGGCCGATCTGCGCCAGCACGATCGACAGCATGATCAGCCCGGCGCCGGGCACGCCCGCCGTGCCGATCGAGGCCAGCGTGCCGGTCAGCACGATCATCCCGTAGTCCATCATCGAAAGGTCGGCACCGACCAACTGGGCGACGAACAGCGCCGCCACGCCCTGATAGATGGCGGTACCGTCCATGTTGATGGTGGCGCCCACCGGCAGCACGAAGCTCGACACGCCTTCCGATACGCCGAGATTCTTTTGCGCGCAGCGAATCGAAACGGGTAGCGTGCCGGAAGAGGAGGCCGACGAGAACGAGACCACCAGCGCGTCGAGGATGCCCTGCAGGTAGCGCATCGGGTTGAGGCGACCGATCAGGCTCAAGAGCCCGGTGTAGACGACCAGCACGTGCACGATACAGGCGAGATAGACCACGCCGATGACCTTCGCCAACGGCAGCAGCACGTCCAGCCCATACTGCCCCGAGACGTTGGCCATCAAGCCGAATACGCCGAACGGCGCGAACGCCATGACGATAGCGGTCAGCTTGTACATCGCTTCGGCGAAGCTTTCGAACACGCGCACGACGGGTTCGCCCTTTTCGCCGATCAGCATCAGCGAGATGCCCAGGCCGATGGCGAAGACGATGATCTGCAGGATATTGCCTTCGATCATCGCCTGCAGCGGGTTCGAAGGCACCAGGCCGACCACGATATCCACCAGCGACGGCGCTTCGCCCGCCTGCTGCGCCGCGCTCATCGACGCATCCGCACCGACGCCGGGCTGGAAGATCGTCGCCGCGACCAGACCGATGACGATGGCAAAAGCGGTCGTCACCAGATAGAGCCCGATCGTTCGCGCGCCGACCCGCCCCATCTTCTGCGGATCGCGCATGCCGGTAATACCGACGACCAGGGTCGAGAACACCAGCGGCACGATCAGCATCTTGATGCCGTTGATGAAGATATCGCCGAGCGGCTTGAACATGCTGGCCTGCTCGCCCATTAGTGCGCCTGCCAGGATCCCTAATGCCAGGCCCGCGATGATTTTTTGCCACAGGGGAATGCGTCGCCACAGATTTGGCCGGGCGGAGGATTGCGGTGAAGATCTTTCTGACATGAGACGGCTCCGGCTGCGTTGTTAATGGCCAATAAGTGAAAGACCGCGCATTCTACCGAGTCGGTGGGCAATCTCTAGATGATTCATCCGATGGTATTAGAAGCACCGGATCGATGCGCTTTCCCATCGGCATGCTTGCGACAATACCATCCGCATCTTGCGACAATGCGACGGCGGCTTTCGCCGCCGGCGTTCCCTCGCGTTACACCTCCCGGTAGAGTTCGCTCCCTTCGCGCTTGAAGCGTTCTGCCTGTTCCGCCATGCCGGCGTCGCGTTCATGGCGCGCTTCGGCATCGTCGCCGAAGCGTTCGCGCACTTCCTGGGTGATCTTCATCGAGCAGAACTTCGGCCCGCACATCGAGCAGAAGTGCGCCACCTTGGCCGAGTCCTTGGGCAGCGTCTCGTCGTGATAGGCGCGGGCGGTGTCCGGGTCGAGACCGAGATTGAACTGATCCTCCCAGCGAAATTCGAAGCGGGCTTTCGACAGCGCGTTGTCGCGACGTTGCGCGCCGGGATGCCCCTTGGCGAGGTCGGCGGCGTGGGCGGCGATCTTGTAGGTGATGATGCCGGTCTTGACGTCATCCTTGTTGGGCAGGCCCAGGTGCTCCTTGGGCGTGACGTAGCAGAGCATCGCGCAGCCGTACCAGCCGATCTGCGCCGCGCCGATGCCGGAGGTGATGTGATCGTAGCCCGGGGCGATATCGGTGGTCAGCGGGCCGAGCGTGTAGAAGGGTGCTTCGTCGCAGCACTCGAGCTGCTTGTCCATGTTCTCCTTGATCAGTTGCATCGGCACGTGGCCGGGGCCTTCGATCATCACCTGGACATCGTGTTTCCAGGCGATCCGGGTCAGCTCGCCCAGGGTTTCCAGTTCGGCGAACTGGGCCTCGTCGTTGGCGTCCGCAATCGAACCCGGGCGCAGGCCGTCGCCCAGCGAGAACGAGACGTCGTAGGCCTTCATGATCTCGCAGATCTCCTCGAAGTGGGTGTAGAGGAAGCTCTCCCGGTGGTGGTACAGGCACCACTTGGCCATGATCGAGCCGCCGCGGGAGACGATGCCGGTGACGCGCCGGGCCGTCATCGGCACGTGATGCAGACGCACGCCGGCATGGATGGTGAAGTAGTCCACGCCCTGTTCGGCCTGTTCGATCAGGGTGTCGCGGAAGATCTCCCAGGTCAGGTTCTCGGCCACGCCGTCGACCTTCTCCAGCGCCTGGTAGATCGGCACCGTGCCGATCGGCACCGGCGAGTTGCGAATGATCCACTCCCGCGTCTCGTGGATGTTCTGGCCGGTGGAGAGATCCATGATCGTGTCCGCGCCCCAGCGGATGCCCCAGGTCATCTTGTCGACCTCTTCCTCGATCGAGGAGGTCACCGCCGAGTTGCCCAGGTTGCCGTTAATCTTCACCAGGAAGTTGCGGCCGATGATCATCGGCTCGGATTCCGGGTGGTTGATGTTGGCGGGAATGATCGCGCGGCCGCGGGCGACTTCGTCACGCACGAACTCCGGCGTGATCTCGTCGGGCAGCTCGGCACCGAAGGACTCGCCCCGGTGCTGATGATCCAGCATGGGATCGGTATCGAGGGTGCGGGCCAGCCGCCGGCGCTGGTTCTCGCGGATGGCGATGAACTCCATCTCTGGCGTGATGATGCCTCGGCGGGCGTAGTGAAGCTGGGTGACGTTGCGTCCTTCCCTGGCCCGCCTCGGCGTGCGCTTCAGCTCGAAGCGCAGCGTCGACAGACGCAGATCCTCGGCACGAACGCGGCCGTAGGTCGAGCTGGGGCCGTCGAGCCATTCGGTGTCGCCGCGCTCGTCGATCCATTGGCGGCGCAGTTCCGGCAGGCCACGGCGGATATCGATGTCGGCAGCCGGGTCGGTGTAGGGGCCGGAGGTGTCGTAGACGGTGAGCGGCGCGTTGGGTTCGAGTCCGCTTCGGGTCTGCGTGGGCGAGAGCGAGATTTCGCGCATCGGCACGCGGATATCCGGACGCGAACCTTCGACATGAATCTTGGTCGAGGCCGGTAGCGGCGCAATGGCGGCGCTATCGACGCGAGCGGTTTCGGAGAGAAACTGTGGGGATTTCATGTTCGGTTGTGCTCCGTGGCATGACTTGCCAGGCGTACTTGCCAAGGCTATCGGGGTCAGGCCGGCGCACAGCGCAGGAGGGGGAAACCGGCACGGGCGAGTCTTCTCCCACGCCACGGTTTCCGCTTGATCCCTACGCCGGTACTAGCCGGATCAGGTTCGTCGGGATCCGCCTTGGCGCCCTCGAATGAATCCCGGCGCAGGGCGATCTCAGCCGGTTCCACCGGCACCCCGTCAAGCTGGCGATATCGTGCATCGCCACGGGCAGTCTGTGACGAGGGGCGAGCGAGGTCAAGCCGGTTATGTGAGGGCGGCGGTCATGGCCGGGCCTGCGAGGAGGGAAGGCGTCATGGGTCGACGGGGCGCTGGACCAGATCGATGAACGATCGGGCCTGGGGCGTCAGGTGGTGGCGGGCGTGAGTCAGCCAGACTTCGGACACGGCGTCGGCATCGCTCAGCGGGCGATAGCGGACATTGTCGATCCGGATGTGCTGGAACGAGGCAGGAAGAACCGACACGCCCATGCCGCCCGCGACGAGGCTGATAATGGTGTTCGGCCCGCCGACCTCCTGCACCAGTCGGGGCGTCAGGCCGCGCTTGGCGAACAGGGCATTGAACTGATCGAGCAGGCCGGTGCCGGCGGCAGGCGAGAAATAGACGAAGGGGTGAGCCGCCAAGGCTTCGAGCGTCAGCGGTAGCGCGCTGCCACCGAGCGGCCCCTGCTCGTTGACCACGGCCATCAGCGGTTCGCGAATCAGGGTGAAGGCGTCGAGGCCATCCGGCAGGGTGGCGGGGCGCATGATGCCGATATCCAGGTCGCCCTCGAGCAGCGGGGCGACCTGGCGCTGGCTGTTGAGCTCGTGCATGCGCAGCTCGACATCGGGATAGCGCTGGCGGTAACGCATCAGCGTGCGCGGCAGTGTTGGGCTCAAGGGCACCGAGGTGGTGAAGCCGATGCGCAGCTGGCCGGCCTCGCCACGCCCGAGCCGGGAAACCAGCCGTGTGGCGCGTTCGGTTCGTGCCAGGATGTCGCGCGCCTCGTCGAGGAAGACCAGGCCGGCTTCGGTCAGCTCGACGCGGCGGTTGGTCCGTGTCAGCAGGCGTGTGCCCAGCTCGCGCTCCAGCGCCTGGATCTGCTGGCTCAGCGGCGGCTGCGAGATTCCCAGCCGCGCGGCCGCGCGGCTGAAATGCAGCTCTTCGGCCACGGCGACGAAGTAGCGCAGATAGCGCAGTTCCATTGAGTCGCGAAACCTCTCAAAAGCATCGAATAATATATTAGAAAGCTTAATGGTGGCGGCGTAACCTACCAAGATCTAAATCAACTCGGCGCAACGGGCCGACCATGGCACTCCGGCGCCAGCCATCGTCTTCGGGAGAATCGGGTTGTCCCGCCATACCTCATCCGACATCCACAATTCCACCCAGGCCGCCAATCATCGGCTGGCGCGCGAGGCGGAAGCCGCCGAAAGCGGTTTCATCGAACGCGGTCAGCGCGGCTATCGGCCGACCATGCTGGCACTGTTCCTCGGTGCCTTCTCGACCTTCGTGCTGCTCTACTGCGTCCAACCGCTGCTACCGATCCTGTCGGACGCCTTCGGCATCGACGCCGCCACCAGCAGCCTGTCGCTGTCGGTCGCCACCGGCATGCTGGCGATCGGCCTGCTGATCACCGGGCCGATCTCGGACGCGGTGGGGCGCAAGTCGGTGATGTCGGTGGCGCTATTGGCGGCGGCGGTCTGTACCCTGATTGCCGCGGCGATGCCGAGCTGGACGGGAGTATTGGTCATGCGGGGGCTGGCGGGGCTGTCGCTCTCCGGGTTGTGCGCGGTGGCGATGACCTATCTCAACGAGGAGATCCACCCCCGTTATATCGGCTTGTCGATGGGGCTCTACATCAGCGGCAGTTCCATCGGCGGCATGAGCGGGCGCCTGATCAGCGGCGTCATGGTGGACTGGATGCCATGGCGCATCGTGATCGCGACGATCGGTGTGGTTGCCCTGGTCGCGGCGCTGCTGTTCATGCGCTGGCTGCCGCCGTCGAGGCATTTCACGCCGCGGGCGCTCAACTGGCGCAACGTGGTTTCCGGCTTCACTGTGCAGTTCAAGGATCGCGGGCTGCCGCTTCTGTTCCTCGAGGCTTTCCTGCTCATGGGCGGCTTCGTCACGCTTTACAACTACATCGCCTTTCGGCTGCTGGCGGAACCCTATCATGTCAGCCAGGCGCTGGTCGGTGTTCTGTCGGTTGCCTATCTTTCCGGTACCTACAGCTCGGCCTGGGCCGGTTCCCTGGCCGACAAGCTCGGGCGTCCGCGGATCTTCTGGCTGTTCATCGCGATGATGCTGGTTGGGCTTGCGATCACGCTGTTCGAGCCCATCAGCCTGATCCTGATCGGCATGCTGGTGTTCACCTTCGGCTTCTTCGCGGCCCACTCGCTGGCCAGCGGCTGGGTCGGCCAACGCGCCAGGCAGGCCAAGGGGCAGGCGTCTTCGCTCTATCTGTTCAGCTACTATCTCGGCTCCAGCGTCGCCGGCACTCTGGGCGGGGCGTTCTGGTACTGGGGCGGCTGGAACGGCGTTGCGCTGTTCATCGCGGTGCTGCTGCTGGCGGCGCTGGCGATCGGTGGGCTCTCTCTGAGACGACTGGAGACGGCCTGACGCCGGCGTCACTCGAGAGGCAGCGCTCGAGAGGCAGCGCTCCGGGAATGCAAACGACGCGAAAACGACGAGGCCGCCGATTCCGAAAGTCAGTTCGGAGTCGGCGGCCTCGTCATCGTCGGGGCGTTGCCAGAGGAATTACTTGGCGAACAGCTGGCTCATGTCCTTGAACGCCTTGAACTCCAGCGCGTTGCCGCATGGGTCCAGCAGGAACATGGTTGCCTGCTCGCCCGGCTGGCCCTTGAAGCGAATGTAGGGCTCGATCACGAAGTCGGTGCCGAAGCCTTTCAGGCGCTCTGCCAGCGCTTCCCATTCCGGCCAGCTCAGCACGATGCCGAAGTGCGGTACCGGCACGTCATGGCCGTCGACGGGGTTGGTATGAGCCGACTCCTGCGACGGCGTCATGGGATGCTCGTGGATCACCAGCTGGTGGCCGTAGAAGTCGAAATCCACCCACTGCTCGCTGGAGCGGCCTTCGCTGAGGCCGAAGGTCTCGCCGTAGAACTTGCGGGCCGCGGGCAGGTCGTGGACCGGAATGGCGAGGTGGAAAGGGGACAGCGCCATGGAAGAGCTCCTGATTGTCTTGGATGGAATGGATCGGTGATGACAGTGACTGCATTCTGACGGCGAATAAATTTGATGAAAAGCGCATAATATTGCTGTCTGCCATCAAATAATCTGGATTCTTCCCGCCGCGATTCGCCATGCTGAGAGAACTTCGTACCTTTCTCGCCGTCGTCCGTCACGGCACCTTCTCCGCCGCCGGCAGCGCCGTCGGGCTGACCCAGTCCGCAGTGAGTGCCCAGATCCGCAATCTCGAAGCCGATATCGGCGAGCCGCTGTTCGAGCGCACCGGGCGTGCCGTCAGACTCAACGCGGCCGGACGCCGGCTGCTGCCGCAGGCCAACGAGATGCTGGCGCTGGCCGAGCGGATCCGGCACTCCGGGGCGGACGGCCTGACCGGCGAGTGGCATCTCGGCGCGATCGCCAGCCTGCAGAGCGGGGCCTTGCCCGAGGTACTGCAGGCGCTGACCCGCGAGGCGCCGGGCGTGATGACCCGCGTGGTCCCCGGTGTCTCGCTGGCGCTGCTCGATCAGGTCGACAAGGGCGACCTGGACATGGCGCTGATCGTCCGCCCGCCGTTCGCGCTCCCCGGCGATCTCTATTCCCGCGTCATCGCTCGCGAACCGTTCGTGCTGATCGCACCGCCCGATGTCGAAGGCGGCACGGTGGAATCGCTGCTCGAAAGCCACCCGCTGGTGCTCTACGACCGGGGCTCTTTCGGCGGTCGTCAGGTGGTGCGCTTTCTCGAAAGGCAGCGGTTGCGCCCCGCGATCCGGCTGGAGCTCGACGAGATCGACGCCATCGCCCGCATGGTGGAGTGCGGCCTGGGCGTCGCGCTGATTCCGCTGACCGGGCTGTGGCGGCGCCAGCAGCCGTTGCCGGTACGCGTGATATCGCTGGGCGAGCAGCGCTTTCATCGCGAGCTGATCATGGTGTCCCGGCTTTCGCCGGCCCAGTCGCCGCTGGTGGCGCTGATCGAGGAGGCGTTGGCGGCAACCGGCACCGGGGAGGTCGGATGATCGATGCCGGGAAATCAACGTTCCAGATAGGCCGCGCGGCAGGTCGAGATCACGAGTTCCCGGAACCAGCGATGAGCCGGGTCGGCACCCAGCCGCGGATGCCACAGCGCCGAGATCGTGAACGGATCGATCGGTGTGGGGAGCTCGAACGCCACCAGGGGCTTGTGATCTTCATGCCGTCGCACCGGCATCAGGCAGGAGTGCGGTACCAGCGTGATCCGATCGGTGTGGCGAGCGATCCGCAGGGCATCCGAGAAGCCCGGCACGATGACGCCGAATTCCCGGTCGAGGCTGAGTGCGCTCAACGCGTTTTCCATCGGTCCAGTGAATTCGCCGCTGGGAGACGCCATCACGTGCCGGCACGCGGCAATGCGTTCCGGCGTGATGGTGCCATTGAGCAACGGGTGTCCCTCGCCTGCCACGCCGACGAAGCGGTCTTGAAATAGCCCCCGTGTCAGCAGCTCCGGCGCGGTGGTCTCGATGACCCCGATCTCGAGGTCGAGCTGCCCGTCACGCAGGGGCTCTATCGCTTTGGTCGGCTTGGGCACGAAGCGCAGGCACACCCTCGGCGCGGCTTCCGCAATGGCATTCACCAGCGGCACCGAAAAGCGCTCGACGAACGACGCGTTGGTGCGCAGGGTGAACGTCCGCTCCAGCGTCGAGAGATCGAGGTCGTGTGGGCGTGGACGCAGGACCGACCGCGACTCCCGCGCCAGTTCATGAACGCGATCGCGCAGTGAGGAGGCGTGGGGGGTAGGTACCAGCCCGCGCCCCGCCCGCACCAGCAGCGGATCTCCCGTCGCCTCGCGCAGACGCTTGAGCGTGCGGCTCATCGCCGACGCGCTCAGATTCAAGCGCTTCGCGGCCGCCGTCACGCTGCCCTCTTCCAGCAGCACATCCAGCGCGATGAGGAGGTTCAAATCGATATCGTTCATCGACTCACGGTAACCGAGACCCTGCTTCTGGACTAGCGTTTGGTGCAATGATTATGTGCATTCTGTGCGTCTGGTGCATTGTCACGCCGACCTCCATCCTTGGAGATGAACCCGACATCCATGAGGTCACTTCCCATGACGACATCTGCCAATCGCCTGACCTCCCTGATCGTGGGCGCCTCGCGGGGGCTGGGTCACGCCATCGCCGCGGAGCTGCTGACGCGAGGCACGACGCCGGAGACCGAGTGGGACGTCATCGGTACGGTTCGCGCTGGCGCCGAGCAGACGCCGTTGCACACCCTGGCGGACGGCAACCCTGGCCGGGTCGAGATCGAAACCCTCGACATCACGGCACCGGATCAGATCGAAGCGTTGCAAGAGCGCTTGAAGGGACGCGCGATCGATCTGCTTTTCGTCAACGCCGGGACCACCAACCGGGATCCCGATCAGGCCACCGGCACCATCTCCACCGAGGAATTCACCCAGGTCATGATCACCAACGCGCTCAGTCCGATGCGCGTGATCGAGCGTTTGGAGGGCCTGGTGCCGGCGGTAGGACTAATCGGAGTAATGTCTTCCGGGCAGGGCAGCATCGCCAACAACGAGAACGGCATGCGTGAGCTCTACCGGGGCAGCAAGGCAGCGCTCAACATGTTCATGCGCAGCTTCGCGGCGCGTCACGCCGCTACCGGGCGGGCAGTACTGGTGATGGCGCCGGGCTGGATTCGTACCGACCTGGGTGGAGATGACGCGCCCTATACGATGGAAGAGGCGGTGCCGCCGATCGTCGATGTCCTGCTGGAGAAGAGAAGCCGGCCGGGCATCGAGTATCTCGACCGCTTCGGCGAGACCGTGCCGTGGTGAAAACGACTCCATGCAATGATTGGACGTAAATCATTCGCTTTTTTTGCGGTAGGTGTGACCTAGACTTCTTGCTGATTCTATTCAGGAGCCTCTTATGTCTGCCTTCACGCCACGCGGCGTCATCGCCCAGCACCCGGCCATCCGCGACGATATCGGCGATCTCACCACCCGCCGGCCACTGCCGGGTCCGGGGCTCGACCAGCTCGATCCGTTCCTGTTCCTCAACCATCACGGGCCGCAGGTCTACCCCGCCAACAATCGCGGGCTGCCGTTCGGGCCGCATCCGCATCGGGGCTTCGAAACCGTCACCTTCATTCTCGAGGGCTCGCTGGCGCATGCCGACAGCGCCGAGCATCAGAGCGTCATTCATGCCGGTGGCGTGCAATGGATGACGGCGGGCAGCGGCATCGTCCATGCCGAGGTCTCGCCGCCCGAGTTTCTGCGCGACGGCGGGCCGCTGGAGATCCTGCAGCTGTGGATCAATCTGCCGGCCAGCCTCAAGATGAGCGAGCCGCGCTATGTCGGGCTGCAGGCCGATTCGATCCCGACAGTGCCGCTACCCGGCGGCGGCGAGCTCAAGTTGATCGCCGGCCAGTTCGAGAGCGGGAAGTCGGTCGGGCCGATCGAGAGCCAGACGAACGTGTTCATGTCGACCCTGGCGCTCCCGGCCGGCGCGAGCGAGCAGCTGCCGGTCGTGGCCGGGCGGCAGGTGTTCCTTTATGTCGTCGACGGCGAGGTCACCGTGGGCGACGAGCCGGTCGAACCACGGCATCTGGTCGAGCTGGACCGTGAAGAGGATGGCGTCGAGATCGACGCTTCCGGCGATGCCCGGCTGCTGTTCGGCCATGCCGAGGTGATCGACGAGCCGGTGGTCTCCCACGGCCCGTTCGTGATGAATACCCGCGAGGAGATCGTCGAGGCGATCGACGATTACCAGGCCGGGCGCTTCGGCGGATTGGCGCAGTAACGCGGTTTTCGTCGACGAAGGGCTTTCCAGCGACGCCGGTCCTTCGACGACGATCAGCGCTTGCTGTACAGGCGCTGCTGGCGATACCCAGGGACTTTCTGCTGCTCCTGCTCGGTCTTCTTCCAGCGTTTGTATTCCCACTGGTACTGGACCGGGTCGAGGGCAATGGCGGATTCGACACAGGCATTGACGCCGGCGGCCGAGGTGGCTTCTTCGGTGTCGTAGACCCGTTCGTCGGCGGCTAGGAAATGAATCGCGAAGCCGCGACCGTCGGGCAGGCGCTTGGCGACGCCGGTGACGACACGAGCCTGGGTACGGGCGACCAGCTTGGGCAGCAGCGTGGCGGTGTAGGCCGGGCGGCCGAAGAAGTCGGCGAAGACCCCGCTGCCCCAGCTGGGCTCCTGATCGGGCAGGATGCCGACGGCTTCGGCCCGCTTGAGCGCCTTGAGCAGGGCGGCGACGCCTCGTGGATTGGTCGGCACCAGCTCCGCCCCCATGCGTTCGCGACCGTGACGGATGACGGGGTCGAGATCGGCAATCTTGGGCGGCTCGTACATGGCGGTGAACGGGAAGTGGCTGGATAGCCAGAAGTTGAGCACTTCCCAGTTGCCGAAATGCGGCGCCAGCACGATCACGCCGCGATTCTCGGCCCGCGCGTCGTCCAGCAGCTCGCGGCCGTGAACCTCGACAATGGCGGCCTCGACGCGTTCCGGCCTGGCGATCCAGGCAAAGCCGAGCTCCAGCATGGTGGCCGCGGAGTGGCGCAGGCTTTCACGCACCCGTTCACGCCGCTGGGTGCTGCTGTCCTGCGGGTAGGCGACTTCGAGATTGCGCCGGCTGACGTGGCGCTCACGGCGGGAGATGGCGTAGAGCAGCCGGCTGGCGACCCCCGCCAGTGACCATATCGTCTTCAGCCGCCAGTGGGACAGCAGGCGCCACAGTCCATGAATGGCGCGGGCTTGCAGACCTTCGATCATGCGTTTCTCTTTTTTTGGTTGGCGTCTTTGTCATCCGGGCTTCACCACCCAGCCTTCACACCCGGGCTTTACCACAGCCAGCTATCGACCTTGTCCGGCGCGCGACGTTCCTGCAATGCCTTGAATCCGATGACGCAGCGCACGATCAGCCACACGGCCTGCAGCGCCATCAGCACGAAACCGACCAGCACGAAGGCCAGTACCCAACTGATGCAGGCGTAGAGCAGCCCGATCCAGAAAGTGCGGATATGGTAGCGATAGTGCTCGTCCAGCCAGCGCGGGCCGTTGCCGCGATAGACGTAGGCGATGATCACGCCGATCACCGGCGTAATGCCGGTCACGAAGACGCCGAGAAGCAGGGCGTAGACGATCATGGCCAGCGTGGTGTCCGGTCGCCTCGCTTCGGGGTTCGACTCGGCGACAACGTTATCGGTCGGCGAAGACATGAGATTCCTCTCGACGGCATGCGGTAGTTGCCCGCATTTTGCCGTCGAGAGGCGTCGGGTGCCAGTCCGGTTGGAACTGGCGGAGGTGGCTCGAGGTCGCGGGCGCTACTCGATCAGCAGATCGTCGCCGTGCAGGCTGTCGCATCGATGCCGGGCCGGCGTTTCGACCAGGGGATCGCGGCCGCCACGCAGGATCGAATTGCCCTCGAACAGGGTGCGCTGGTCGATGGGCGGTGGATTCAGCCAGTCGGAGGCCTGCATCTGGCCGCTCTTGCCGTAGACGGTGAGCGCGTTTTCGTAGGTGACCTGGCGCACCACGGATTCGGCGATGCCGGATTCGAGCGCCAGCCGTGCGGTCTTGGGCACGCCCAGGCAGTCGGAAATCCCCCAGTCGCAGGCGCTGTCGACGATGATGCGGTCGCCGCCGTACTGCCTGAGCAGTTCGACCATGCGCGCGTTGCCCATCTTGGTCGACGGGTAGATCGAAAAGCCGGCCCAGTAGCCCCGGTCCAGCGTTTCGCGAACCGTCTCCTCGTTGTTGTGGTCGATCACCACCCAGGAAGGATCCAGCCCCATCTCTTCGCACACGTCCATCGAGCGCGAGGTGCCGCGCTTCTTGTCGCGATGCGGCGTGTGCACCATCACCGGCAGCCCGAGCTCTCTGGCCAGCGTCAACTGGGCACGGAAATACTTGTCTTCCAGCGGTGTCTGCTCGTCGTAGCCGATTTCGCCGATGGCGACGACGCCTTCCTTCATGGCAAAGCGCGGCAGCCACTCCATGACACCTTCCGCCAGCGCTTCGTTATTGGCCTCCTTGGAGTTGAGGCCGATGGTGCAGTAATGGCGAATGCCGAACTGCCCGGCGCGGAAGCGCTCCCAGCCGACCAGCGACGAGAGATAGTCCACATACGTGCCGACGAAGGTGCGCGGCTGGCCGACCCAGAAGGCCGGTTCGACCAGCGCCACGATGCCGGCCGCGGCCATGGCCTCGTAGTCGTCTGTGGTACGGGACACCATGTGGGCGTGGGGATCGATGAACATCTCAGGCGGCCTCTTGGAGGGTAAGGTGGTTCCAGTCGAGGCGGCCGTCTGCCGCCAGCGCGGCGGTGTCCGGTGCCGTCGACAGCAGATCTCGGGCGGCGGGGGTATCGGCGGCGATCAACGCCAGGGTGGCGGCGCCGCGTTCCGTCGGGGTGCCCGCCAGCGCGCGCTGCAGGGCCGCGTAGGCCGAAACTCGCTCCGCGAACGGGCCGACGCAGCGCCACAGCTCCGGGCTGACCGGACGCCCGGCCGCCCAGCGCTCCTGGGCGTAGTCGAGCAGGATTCTCGCCAGTTCGGCATTGGAGCGTTCGTCGAGGCCGACGATGGCGCCCAGCCCGCTGCCGATGAACAGCGCCTTGAGCACCATGTGGTTCCATCGATGTTCGTCGAAGTGATCGCGCGGATAAGGGTTGTAATGAACGATGGACTCGAACACCGCCCGCATGTTGGAGCGCAGCCCTTCGCCCACTTCGAATTCGAGTGATTCCGGCTGGGGATAGAGCGCCAGACCCCGATACAGCGTGACCAGTTCGCGGGCATCGGCGGTTCTGACCAGATCCTGGAACATGGCGGCGAACGGGCGCGGACCCTCGAACGCGAGCAGGGCGGCGACGCGGGCCGCGCCGTCGAGGCTCCAGCCCGCAGGGTTCCAGCCAGGATAGGCCTGGTTCGCCAGCGCCAGATCCGCTGGCGACAGCATCAGGTCCTGTCTGCCCAGTCGTCGCGGCGCCAGGCCGAGGAAGAGATGGAGATCCTGCTCGTTGGCGCCCCGGCTGAACGCGGCATAGCGGTCATCCAGCCAATCGGCCTGATCGGGCGCCTGGCGGCAGATCCAGTCGCGGAGAAGTTCGAAGCATGTAACGGTCATGTAAGCGTCCCGATACGATTGTCGTTGGCGTTACTCTATCGGCTGGATAAAACAATCCCCAAGCTCAATTATCTGGCCAATTGAAGGCCCGTCATTCGAAGATGATTTCCTTTTTTGGCGTGGGTTTTCTGGTCCTTTAAAATCGGTATTTATGATCCTTAGAGTCGGAAATACCACCGCTTTTTTCCTGATAACGCCTCAAAATGGCGTGTCGGAACTCGTGTCGATTGTCTGGCGCCTTCCCAGCTGATATGCAGCCTTTACATATCGTTTCGATCGTCTCGTGACGGTTGGTATCCATGGCTGAATCGGCAGGCAGAAATCATGAATAAGACTCTCGTCATTCTGGTGGTGGGGCTGACCCCCCAACTGGTCGGCAAGCATACGCCGGCCCTTAAACGTCTCGCCGAGCGTGGCGGATCGAGGCCGCTCAATACCGTGACACCTGCGGTGACCTGCAGCGTTCAGGCGACGCTGATGACCGGCCTGCCGCCAAGCGGGCATGGCGCCGTGGCCAACGGCTGGTATTTTCGCGATCTGTCCGAAGTGTGGTTCTGGCGCCAGTCCAATCGGCTGGTGGCGGGGGAGAAGATCTGGGAAGCCGGCAAGCGGAAGAATCCCGACTTTACCTGCGCCAAGATGTTCTGGTGGTACAACATGTATTCGACGGCGGACTGGAGCGCGACACCCCGGCCGATGTATCCCGCCGACGGTCGCAAGCTGCCCGACCATTACACCTATCCGCCGGCGCTGCACGACGAACTCGACGAGCGCTTGGGCACGTTTCCGCTGTTCACCTTCTGGGGGCCGATGGCGGACATCTCCTCGAGTCGCTGGATCAGCGATGCCACGCGCCATGTCATGGAAACCCGCGATCCGACGCTGACGCTGACCTACCTGCCGCATCTGGACTACAACCTCCAGCGGCTGGGGCCGGATCTGTCACACCCCGAACTGCAGCGCGATCTCCGCGACGTCGATGCCCTGTGCGGCGAGCTGATCGATGCGGCCGAGCGTGAAGGGCGGCGGGTCATCGTCGTATCCGAGTACGGGATCACGCCGGTACGCGACGCCATCCACATCAATCGCGCCCTGCGCAGGGCGGGTCTGGTCGCGGTGCGCCGGGAGAAGGCGTGCGAACAGCTCGATGCCGGCGCGTCGCGGGCCTTCGCGGTGGCCGATCATCAGGTGGCGCACGTCTACGTCCGCGATCCGGAAGAGATTCCGAAGGTCCGGGCAGTGCTCGAAGGGCTGAAGGGGGTGGAAGCGGTCTGGGGCGATCGCGAGAAGCGCGAGCACGGCCTCGATCACCCCAACTCGGGAGAACTGGTGGCGATTGCCGAGCCGGATCGCTGGTTCAGCTACTACTACTGGCTGGACGATGCCCGCGCGCCGGATTATGCGCGCACCGTCGACATTCATCGCAAGCCGGGATATGACCCGGTGGAGCTGTTCTTCGACCCGGCGCTGAAATCGCCCAAGCTGTCGGCCGGGTGGCGCCTGGTCAAGCGCAAGCTGGGCATGCGCCAGTTGCTGGATGTCATCTCGCTCAAGGACACGGCGCTGGTCAAGGGCGCCCACGGCCGGTTGACCGACGATCCCGCCATGGGGCCGCTGGTGATCTCGTCGGAAGCGGGCCTACTGCCCGACGGCGCGGTCGACGCGACGGACTTCAAGGCGCTGGTACTGGCGCATGTGTTCGAGGGCGACGAGATCGACATGGCGTCACGCCAGACCGCTACCGATGTCACCAGCGCCTGAGACGAGTGTACGCCACGCCGAATCCTGACGTGGAATGACGCATGACAGAAAGGCCGGGCAGACATCGCGGAGATGTCTGCCCGGCCTTGTTCACTTCGGAATAGTGACGCCGACCGCGCCCGACCTCAGGTCCCGGAAGTCACCCGTTGCAGCGCCAGCGTCGCAGCGAAGGCCAGCACTCCCAGCCATGCCATGGCGGTCGCGCCCATGGCCGCCATCAGCGTGGCGTCATAGAGCGAAATGGCGGCGATCAGACCCACGACGGCGCGAGGCACGTCTCCCGGCGCCCGGCGGAACAGCCACATCAGGCAGCGCGCTCCCCAGGCCAGATAGCCCAGCCACAGCGCCAGGGCAAGCAGCGAGGGTTCGGGGCCGGTCAGCATGGCGGCCAGCATGAACACGACCGGCACGGCCAGCACACCGAGCGGCCAGGCCGCGCCCAGCCGGTCGTAGGCCTCCTGGCGAGCGGCGTAGGTCAGGCCGATGACATGGCAGGCAAGGCCGATCGCCCCCCAGACCACCATGTCGTTGAGCGTATTGGTGACGACCAGCGCCGCGGTCAGGTAGGTCAGCAGACGGCACGCCCCCATCAGCAGCGGGCTCCAGCCGATGCGCTTGTGCCACCAGTCATAGCTCAGGATCGCGGCGATCAGCGCCAGCCCTGTCAGCCCGGCGGAGAGATGGCTCATGAACAGCAGCAGGCTCCCCAGCGCGAGCATCCCGGCTCCCAGCAGTGCGACGGTCAGGCGGTCGACGTCCCCTCGCGGGATTGGGCGATCGGCGCGCTCGCGGGCATCGATCTCGGCATCGCAGGCGTCATTGAGATACATGCCGCCGAGATAGAACAGCGTCAGAGCCAGCAACAACGGCAGGGCGGTGGTGGACTGCCAGAGCGCGCCGGCGCTTGCGCCGGCCAGCACGGCGCCGGCCAGCACGTTGCTCCAGACCGTGGGGAGATTGGAAACCCGCCCTAGCTCCAGCCAGACGCTGGTTTTCGAACGCAGTGTCGTCGAGTCCGCTGTTATCGCACCGGCCGGTCTCAGATCAGCTGCTGCTTGACCCAGGTCAGCTCCCGCGCCACCGCCTTCTCCACGCTCTCGGTGCGTAGAGTCTCCGGTAATACCTGCCATGTGTAGGTCTCCACTTCCAGATGCTGCGAAATCGGTTGCTGACGATGAAGGGCGAGAATGTCGGCGAGAAACGACTGCGTGGTCTCGAACGGCGGGATCGCCTCCACGAAGATCGGCACGTGGTAATGAATCCGCCACTCCTCGCCGTCGATGCGGGCCTCGTCAGCCAGCGCCTCGGGCAGGTCCGCGTATCGCACCAGTCCGCTTTCGCTGGCGACCACGACCTGATGCAGATAGGTGCGTTCGCAGAACGGCGCCAGCGCCTCTCGCTTCGCGGCGTCGAATTTCGGGATCCGCAGCGCCGCGCTCAGCTGCAGCTTGTGGATGGGAATGCCGGCCGTGCGCAGGGCTTCGATGCTGGCGGCCGGGTCCTCGAATTCCACCGCCGCATGGCAGACGTCGTAGCAGACGCCCAGATGCCGCGGCAGCGCCTGTTTCGCCTCGTCGCTCGACAGCCCGCTGAGCTCGCTCAATCGGCCGGCGGCAGCATCGGAATAGAGCCAGTCGCGGAAGAACGCCAAGGTTTCCTCGATGGTTTCCAGGAAGCAGTGGGGCTCGGGTTCCAGGGCGATGGCGATGGTGACCTGGCTCCGGCGCTCGAGCTCGACGCAGTGGGAGACGGCCTTGAGCAGATTGTCCGCCATCTGGGCCTCGGCGCCCTCGGCCAGCGGCTTGTAGGTGCCGGGGACGGTGCTCAGGCTCACGGTATCGCCGGCGACGCCGAGTTCCGCCAGCAGGTCGGCCAGCCAGCAGGTGTAGTCCAGCCGAGCCCGCTGTTTCCAGTCGGGCTGGTAGACGTTCTGCTTGACCGGAATGCCGTGGAAGGGGCCGAACGGGAAGCCGTTCATGGTCACCACGCGATAGTTCTCCCGCGCCAGGATCTCCTTGAGTTCGGCGCGGGCATCGGGGGCGCGAAGCTCCTCCAGCGCCTGGGCGGAAAGGCGCAGCCCCACGCCGAAGGTCGCGTCGGGAGAGAGGGCATCCCGCACGCGCTTGACCGGCCCGAGCAGGGCGCCGCGCACCGCTTCCCAGGTCTGGGTCGGGTGGATGTTGAGACAGTAGGTCAGTTGACCCAGATCGTCAGGCAGCTGCATGGCGGTTCGCCTCTTCGCGCAGCCAGTCGATCGCGGCTGTCATCATGGTGTCGTCGATCCTGTGAACATCGTGTCCACGGCCCAGGCCGGCCAGCAGCGTGATCGTCAGTTCGCCGCCGAGATGTTCCTGGAACTCCCTGAGGCCCGCCAGGATGGCAGGCTGGCCATCGTCACCGATCTCCAGCAACTGGGCATGGAAGACCGGCAGACCCAGGCGCTTCAACAGCCACACCACGCGCCATTCGGCGCCGGCGGGCAGCAGCCCCTTGAGCACGGAATAGCGGGCATCGAGCGCGATACCGATGGCGACGGCTTCACCGTGGCTGATGCCGTGGTGAGTCAGCGCCTCGAGCTTGTGTGCCGACCAGTGGCCGTAGTCCAGCGGGCGCGACGAACCCTGTTCGAACGGATCGCCACCGCGAGCGATCTGCTGCATGTGCAGCTCGGCGCTGCGGCGGATCATGATCTCCTCGGTGCGTGGATCGAACTCGGCCAGCGAATCGGCGTTGGCCTCCAGCCAGTCGAAGAAGGCGCCATCGCGGATCAGCGCCACCTTGATCGCCTCGGCAATGCCGGCGAGCCGGTCGCGGCGCGAAAGCGTGCACAGGAAGTCGAAGTCGTTGAGCACGGCCCACGGCGGGGCGAAGGTGCCGATGAAGTTCTTGCAACCCTGGAAATTGACGGCGTTCTTGACCCCGACGCCGCTGTCGTTCTGGGACAGCACGGTGGTCGGTAGCCGGATCAGGCGCACGCCGCGATGCCCCATGGCGGCCGCGAGACCGAGCGCATCCAGCACCGCACCGCCGCCGATGACGATGACATAGGCGTGGCGATCGACGCCGTAGTGCCGGATGTCTTCCAGCACGCCGTTGACCGTCTCGAGGTCGGCCTTGATCGCTTCCCCGCCGGGTACGGTGATCGGCGCTGCGAGCAGGGTCATGCGGCTGGCATGGGCGGCGAAGTAGGCGTTGATCCGTGTTGTCAGATCCGGCCAGGTAGCGGCGATGCCGGCGTCGACGTAGATCAGGCAACGATGAGTCTTGCGCGGTTCCTTGCGCGAGATGGCGTCGGCCAGCAGAGGGTTGTCGGGAGAAAAGATCTCTCGGGTAAACGCGATGGGATAATCGTAAGCGACGGAAAATCGCTGCCAATGGACTTCCGACGATGAAGAGATTTGCGAGGTGTCGAGTTGCCGTACTGGCTTCGGCTGCATCGCGAAAGGCGGAGGGTCGATAGCGACATTGCCATCGATCGAAAACGATAAAGCGGGCCGGTTCATGAAGTTATCGCCTGCGTAAGGGGTCCGAAAACAAAAAGGCGGACCGCTTCATTAGGGGGCGGTCGCGCTTGGCCTTGGCCTGGGTTTTACGGGGTTAGCTTCGGGGTTTCGTGGGGCAGGCGACAAGAATGGTTCTTCTGCTACGAAGTATTAGCAGCGTATGGGGTTTTTGGGCGTGTCGGTACTCATCAAAACGTCCGCCGTGATAGATCACAGCGTCTGCGATGGTGAAAAAAAGGCGGCGCTAACTCCTTGCGCCGCCTGGGGTTTAACGGCGATCTCGCGCGTCGGTTTTTCTCGCGATCACCCTTTCAGCGGCGACGGAGTGACATCGGCGGGAATCGGGCAGCGATAGGGTTCCCGGCGTGTGGCGGCGTTCAATTCCTCGCGCGCCCGGGCCAGGATGGCGGGATTTTCCAGTAGCGCGACGGCGGTGCCGGCCATCACCTTGGCCGCCTGCAGCATGCCCTTGTGGCCCAGCGAACTGCGTCCCTGCGCGACTACCTGCCAGGTGTGCAGTGGCGTGCCCAGCGCGAAGCAGTTGACGTAGCACTGGGCCGTCGGCACCACCCAGCTCACGTCACCGACATCGGTGGAGCCGTACATCAGTGCTTCGCTGGCGCTGTACGGCGCGAGATCCTCGACCAGCGCCTTGTCGGCGAGCCCGTCGACGTACGCTTCGGCGGCCTCTCCGCCGGCGCTGACGATGTTGGCGTAGGTCGTGCGCAGGTCGTCCTCGCTGACGGTCGCCTTGATTCGTTCGGCGTAGGCCTTTTCTTCCGCATCGTGGCGCGGCGGGCCGAACGCCTCGAACCGGGCCTGCATCACGCTTTCCAGCGTGCGGTTCGGACGATATCCGGAGCATGCCTTGTCGAACACCATCTCGACCTCGGTTCCGGTCATCAGCGCCGCGCCCTCGGCGATCTTCTGAATACGCTCGAAAATCGACTGGACATCCGCCATGCGTCGCGCGCGCATCAGGTAAAGCACCTCCGCCTCGGCCTGAACCACGTTCGGCGAAGCGCCGCCGGTGCGGGTGATCGAGTAGTGGAAGCGGGCGTCCGGCACCACATGCTCGCGCAGATAGTTGGCGCCGACGTTCATCAGTTCCACCGCATCCAGCGCACTGCGACCGAGATGCGGCGAGTTGGCGGCGTGGGCGGAGGTGCCCTTGAAGCGGAAGTAGGCCTGGATATTGGCCAGCGTCGGGGTCGAGAAGATGGCGTTGAACGCTTGCGGATGCCAGGTGAGGGCGGCATCGACATCGTCGAAGACGCCTTCGCGCACCATGAAGGTCTTGCCGGAGCCGCCTTCCTCGCCGGGACAGCCATAGAAGCGGATCGTGCCGGACAGACCCTGTTGCGACCGGCGTTCTTCCAGATAGTCGCGCATGCCGACAGCGCCAGCGAGCGCGGCGACGCCGAGCAGGTTATGCCCGCAGCCATGACCATTGCCGCCGGGGATCAGCGGTTCCGCATCGCTCGCTTCACCGCGCTGGCTGAGTCCGGCCAAGGCGTCATACTCGCCGAGCAGCGCGATGACCGGCTTGCCGCTGCCGTAGCTGGCGACGAAGGCCGTATCGATGCCAGCGATGCCTCGTTCGACCTGAAACCCTTCGGCTTCCAGCGCTTCGCTCAGTGTCGACGCCGAGCGACCCTCCTCGAAACGCGTCTCGGCGTATTCCCATACCTGGTTGGCGTAGTCGATGAAGCGATCGCGCTTGCCTTCGATCAAGGCATCGAGTCGCTGGGTCGTGGTGTCGGTAGCAGTTGCGTCCATGGGGTTCTCTCTCCTCAAAGCGTCTCGGTACGTCGGCGGCGTAGTGCAGCGTCGTCTGCCTGCAGTGCCAGATGCGCCAGGGTGCGAATGGCCAGCGGAAGCACGTCCTCGTCGAAATCGAAGCGCTGATGATGATGGCCAGCGGCGAGGTCGGTGCCGAACACCATGTAGGTGGCCAGGCCGCCACGCTCGCGCACGCGCTGCATCATGGTGGTGGCATCCTCGGAGCCGGAAGGGCGATTCTCGACGGGAATCACGCTGTCGATGCCGGGAAGGTCGGCAATCCGTTCCTGTATGAAATCGACCAGTTCGGGGCTCGGCTCGCAGTTGCGCGCCTCGCCCGCGAGGGAGTAGGTCATCTTCACTCCCTGCATCGCTGCCGCGCCGCGCAGCACGTCCAGCGCCCGACGCTGCATCTCGTCGTTGATCTCGCTGGTCTCGCCACGGGTCTCGAGCTTGAGCGTCGCGGTAGCCGGCACCACGTTGCGGCCGCTGCCGGCGTTTAGCACGCCGACATTGATGCGCGAGGCGCCGGCACTGTGACGCGGAATCGCATGCAGGCCGAGTGCCGCCTGGGCGGCGGCCAGCAGCGCATTGTTGCCGGCCTCCGGGTTGGCGCCGGCATGGGCGGGCACGCCGGTAAAGGTGGCGTCGAGCTTAGTGGTGGCGAGATAGCCGTTGTGACCGCAGACGACGGTCCCCTTGGCCACGCCGGTGCCGATATGGGTGGCGATGAAGATATCGGCGTCGTCGAGCACGCCGGCTTCGACCATCGACCTGGCGCCGCGCACGCCCTCTTCGGCGGGCTGGAAGATCAGCTTGATACGGCCGCTCAACTGCGATTTCAGCTCGACGAACAGACGTGCCAGGCCGAGACCGATGGTGGTGTGACCGTCGTGGCCGCAGGCGTGCATCATGCCATCGTTGCAGGAGGCGAATCCCTCGCGGACGGGGCGGTGGTCGTCGTCGCGGGACTCGTCGAGATCGAGCGCGTCCAGGTCGACGCGGTAGGCGAATGTCGGCCCCGGGCGACCGGTATCCAGCTCGGCCACGACGCCCGTGTAACCGCCGGCGAGTGCCGGCAGCCAGCGTTCGATGGCGCCCTGGTCGCGGGCGCGGTCGAGCGCCCGGGCCAGCACTTCGGGCTCGGGAACGCCCATGCGGCTGTCGGCGTCGATCACGTCACGACCGACGCTGACCCGATAGCCGAGCCGCTCCAACTCTTCGGCGACGATCGAGGCGGTGCGGAATTCGATCCAGCCCGATTCGGCGTGGCGGTGGAAATCGCGTCGCCAGGTCTTCAACTGCGGCAACAGGGCTGCGACCGCGGTTTCCAGATCGGGCGTGGTAACGGTGCTCATGGTGAAGTTCTCCGTCTGTTCGTTGTCGTCTTGCGTCTTTTCACGTTCGGGCCTTCGTCAGGACGGCAGATAGGTCGTGATGCCCGGGCCGTAAGGCAGTCCCAGCAGATAGAACGCGGTCAGCAGCAGGATCCAGATACTCAGGAACGCCAGGGTGTAGGGCAGCATCAGTGACATCAGCGTGCCGAGGCCGGCGTCCTTGTCGTATTTCCGGATGAAGGTGAGCACCACGATCATGTACGGGTTGAGCGGCGAAATGATATTGGTCGACGAATCGGCGATGCGGTAGGCGACCTGCACGAACGCGGGGTGATAGCCGAGCTGCATGAACATCGGCACGAACACCGGCGCTTCCAGTGCCCATTTGGCAGAGCCGCTGAAGATCAGCAGGTTCATGCAGGCGGTGAAGACGATATAGCAGAGAATGACCGGGAATCCGGTGAAGTCCATGGCCGTCAGCAGGTCGGCGCCGTTGACCGCGATCCAGGTGCCGATGTGCGACCAGTTGAACCAGGCGATGAACTGCGAGGCGGCGAAGATCAGCACGATATAGCTGCCCAGGTCGCGCATCGCTTCGGCCATGTTCTCGGAGATGTCGCGGGAGCGCTTGATGCGGCCCACGGTGATCCCCCAGGTCACGCTGACGGTGATGAAGAAGAACAGAATGATGGGGATGATGCCGCTGAGGAACGGTGATGGAATCAGGCTGCCATCCGCACCGCGCAGCGGCGAGTTCGGCCAGAACAGCAGCGTGGCGATGGCGGCGACGTAGACCAGTGCGGCGATGCCGGTATTGCGCAGACCGCGACCGGCGTTTTCCGGCTCGTTGTTTTCGACCTTGTCGACATCGCCCTGATAGGTGCCGAGGCGCGGTTCGATGACGCGTTCGGTGACGACGGCGGCCACGATGGTGAGCACGAACACGGAGACGCAGTTGAAGTACCAGTTGTCCACCGGGGTCACGGTGATGTCGCTGCTGACGATGCGTGCCGCTTCGGTCGAGATCCCGGAAAGCAGGGCATCGGTGCCGACGATCAGCAGATTGGCGGTGAAACCCGCCCCGGCGCTGGCAAAACCGAGCGCCAGACCCGCGATCGGATGGCGTCCCAGCGAGTGATAGACCATGGCGGCCAGCGGTGGCAGCAGGATCAGCGAGGCGTCGGAGGCGACGTTCATCATGATGCCGGTGAACGCGACGGTATAGGTCACCAGGCGCTTCGGCGCCGACAGGATCGTATGACGGATCAGGGTTTCCAGCAGGCCCAGTTTCTCGGCCAGACCAATGCCGAGCATCATCGACAGCACCAGTCCGAGCGGGGCGAAGCCGGTGAAGTTGTCGAGCATAGAGTCAAGAATGAACCGGATACCCTCGCCGGAGACCAGGCTGCGGATCGCTTCCACTTCCCCGCTGCCGGGGTGTTCGACGGTGGCACCCGCAGCGGCGAACAGTGCCGAGGCGATCAGCACGACCAGGGCGAGAATCACGAAGATCATGAACGGGTCGGGGAGGCGATTGCCGAAACGCTCGATAGCGTTCAGCAACCGGATCGACAGCCGCGGGCGCGCGGCGTCGCGGGAGGCGGTCGCTTCCATGGGACACTCCTGAATCGATTGTTGTTGGATCGGTTGGGCCGATCGGATGTCATGTCGCGCTATGGCGTTGCTCGGAGCCGGCGGTCGGTTGTGTTATGGCACCTGGGCATCGAGCGGGGTCGCTGTCTGCGACCCGAAAACACAGTAGAACCGGCTCGAGATCTGCAAAAGATGTCGATTACTTTTTGGTGATAACCTGCGGTGATCATGAACATCGGAGTCCGTTGTCATGCAGTATCCGATCAAGCTCCATCAGATTCGCGCTTTCGTCGAGGTGTCGCGTCGCGGCAGCATTCGCGCGGCGGCGCGTGAACTGGGGCTTTCCCAGCCAGGGTTGACCAAGGCGATTCGGGAACTGGAAGAGGGTCTGGGGGCCGCACTGCTGCTGCGGACCTCCCACGGGGTGACGCTGACCGAGTCCGGGCGCGCCTTCGAACAGCACGCTCATCTGATTCTCGAAGAACTGCGCCGGGCGCGCGAGAACGTCGAACAGCTGAACGGCATGCTGCGCGGCCAGATCGTGATGGGAGCCTCGGCGACGGTAGCACGCACGCTGCTGCCTCAGGTGGTCGGCCGCTTCCGGCGGGAACTGCCCAACGTGAAGTTGCGCGTGATCGAGGGCCAGTTGTCGTCGATGGTGGCGGGGCTGCGCGACGGTGAGCTGGATTTTTCGATCAACACCGTTTCCAGCGGCGTGCTCGACAACGACCTGGAGGCGTTGCCACTGTTCTCGAAACCGTTCGTGGTGGTCATGCGCCGCGATCATCCAAAGAGCGGGGCGCGGCGACTCAGCGAACTGATCGACTGCGACTGGGTATTGCCCACCGCGCGCAGCGGCTACTACGCCGATCTGGCCGACACGCTGGAACGCCACGGATTTTCGCGTGATCAGGTCAGCGTGGTGTGCGACTCCTTTACCACTTCGCTCAATCTGATCCAGCACAGTGACATGGTCGGCGCCTTTGCCAGCGAAATGACTGCCCAGCACGGCATGGGTGAACTGGTGGAGCTGACGCTGGACGATTCGCTACCGATGGCGACCTTCCACATGATCAAACGCCGTGGCGTGCCGCTGACGCCGGTGGCCTCGCAGCTGGCGCGGCTGTTCGAGTTCGAGAGCCGGGGCGCTTGAGCCGTTCGCGAATCAGCTCGCCTTGCGGGCCGCCGTGGGGCTCTCCACCGGTTCCTCTTCGACGCCATCGAGGCGGTCGGCGCGCCGCAGGACAGGGAAGCTCCACATCCACAGACCGACGATCGCCAGCGTACCGACGGAACCGATGACCGCGGCCGGCACGGTGCCGAACCACGACGCGGTGACGCCGGATTCGAACTCCCCGAGTTCATTGGAGGCGCCGATGAACAGCATGTTGACGGCGTTGACCCGGCCGCGCATCTCGTCCGGCGTCGCCAGCTGCAAGAGCGTCAGGCGGACGTAGACGCTGATCATGTCGGCGGCGCCCGCGATCAGCAGGGCGCCGAACGAGAGCCAGAACCAGTGGGAGAGCGCGAAGACCAGGTTGGCGAGGCCGAACACGGCGACGGCGGCGAACATGATCATGCCGGCATGGCGCTTGATGGCGCGCACGCCGAGATAGAGCCCCATCAGAAAGGCGCCGATGGCGATGGCGCTGCGCAGGGCGCCGAGTCCTTCCGGGCCGACATGCAGAATTTCATGGGCGTAGACCGGCAGCAGCGCAACGATGCCGCCGAACAGTACGGCGAACAGGTCCAGCGAGATGACGCCGAGGATTACCGGCTTGTTGCGGATGTAATGGATGCCGGCGGTAAAGCGCTGCCAGGCGGTATCGTCGGTCTGGATGCGCTCGAAGGCATAGCGCACCGGCACGCCGGCCAGCGCCAGTTGGGCGACGAGGAAGCAGCCCAGATTGACGCTGTAGGTCAGCGTCGGGCCGAAGGCGTACAGCAGGCCGCCGAGCATGGGGCCGCCGATCACGCCGATCTTCATGATCGAGGAGTTGAGGGCGATCGCCTTGCCCAGTTGATCGCGCGGCACGATCTGCGGCAGCAGGCTCTGCAGCGTCGGCCCGGTGAAGGCCCGGGCTGCGCCGAACAGCACCAGCACCGCGTAGAACGGCACCGCGGAGTCGGGTTGTTTCAGCGATAGCAGAATCAGCAATCCACTGCAGAGTGCCTGGGCGGCCCAGCTGAGTTGCAGGATTCGCTTGCGGTCGAAACGGTCGACGACATCGCCGGCCGGCAGCAACAGCACCACCATGGGCAGGAACTGGGCCAGGCCGACATAGCCCAGCGTCAGCGGGTCGTGGGTAATGTCGTAGACCTGCCATGCCACCACGATCGCCTGGATCTGCATGGCGAAGACCGCACAGACGCGCGAGGCGAGAAAGGGGGCGAAACCGGGCTGGCGATAAACGGGGCTGTCGGGACTGTCGGTGGTGTCTGCGGGCATGGTGACCTGGTCGTGAGGCAGGGGAGCGGGGCGCGAATTAGCACGCTAATGGCTAGAATAGTCCAAGCATACGCCGTCCTGTGGCAAAAAGCCGCTGGTGGATGGCATGGCCCCCTTGTTTCGCGACAGTCATCTTCTCGCGACAGGCGCTCTTCAGGACAGACACGCCTTGATAGCGGTTCCGGTTTGTCAAACGAGGGCTTTGGATAACGCCGGGTAATGACCGAGCGGGCGGTTGCCCCAAAGTGGCGCAATAGAGGTATTCATCGACGTTTTTTCGACTTCTTTTGGAGCGAGGGCGAGCGTATAGTTCGCTCGCTCTCGACCTCGTGTCTGGCGCGCCTTCGAGGTATCGAACCGTTATCCGGAGAGAGGCGTCACAACGCGAGCGTCTTATCCTGTTCTAGTCTATCCATTGGGAATCGCCGGCTCCGCGCCTGCTGCGCACCGGCCTTGTTCGAAGTGCATTTTCGAGGTTCGTGGCCTTATGTCTCGGCAGTTGCTTTCCATGGCGCTGGCACCGCTACTCGGTCTTTTCATCCTGGGTATCGGCAATGGCTTCCTGGCATCGTTGATTACCCTGCGTCTGGACGCCGCCGGTGAATCCGTCACCACCATCGGCTGGGTGTCCGCCGCGTACTACATCGGTCTGGCGATCGGTGCGCTGTTGAACGATCGGCTGTTGCTGAGAATCGGCCACATTCGCGCCTACGCCTGCTTCGCATCGCTGGTCGCGGTAACCGTGCTGCTGCAGGGGCTATGGCTCAACGCCGAGCTGTGGTTCACGCTGCGCCTGATCGGCGGGTGGGCGACGCTGGGTGTCTATCTGGTCATCGAAAGCTGGTTGCTGACCGCGGCCGACACGCGGGTTCGTGGCCGGCTGCTGGCGCTCTACATGATCGCGCTTTACGGCGCCGGGGTGATCGGGCAACTGCTGCTGGGCGTGGCGGACCATGCCGGCGCCAGTCAGCCATTCATGATCATCGCCATGCTGGCGTCGCTGTCGGTGCTGCCGCTGGGCATGATCCCGCGGGTGTCGCCGCTGATCGAGCATGCCGAGCCGCTGTCGCCCTGGCGGCTGATCACCGTCACGCCAACCGGCGTGATGGGCTGTTTCGGCTCAGGGCTGGCGGTCTCGGCCATCTACAGCCTGCTGCCGCTCTATCTGCAGCGCAATGGCTTCGAAGTGCAGCAGATCGGCGAGATGATGGCGATCGTGATTCTTGGCGGCATGTTGCTGCAGTATCCCATCGGGCGCTGGTCCGATCGGCATGACCGCCAGATCGTACTGATTCTGATCGGTGTCGTGCTGGCGGTGCTGTGTGGCGGGGTGATGCTGCTGCCGGATCTGCCCGGCCTGCTGGCGGCGGTGCTGTTTCTGGTGGGCGGCGGTGTGTTCGCGCTCTATCCGGTGGCGGTGAGCCATGCCGCCGACCGCGCACCGGCCGGCGCGCTGGTCCGCATGAGCCAGGGGCTGCTGCTGATCAATGCGTTGGGGGCGACCCTAAGCCCGCCGCTAATCACGCCACTGATGACGCATACCGGCAACGCGGGATTGTTCATGGCGCTGGCCGGGCTTGGTGTGGTGCTGGTGGCATTCTTCGTCTGGCGTCGGAGCCGGCGCCCGGCGCCGATCCCGGTGGCGCCGTTCACCTCCAACCCGCAGCAGTCGGTGGTGGGCGCCGAACTCAGCGTGACCGACGAACTGGTGCAGGGCGCGATCGAGCACGAACACCAGGAAGACCTGTCGCAGCTGGTGCCGGACGTGGAAACGGCGCTTCCCGATGACATGGGTGGCGATAGAGACGACGACGTGGAAGACGACCCGGCGACTGCCACGGCGAAAAGCCGAGAAAGTGTCATCAGCCGTTAGACGTCGGCGACCCGACTAGCGGGCCGGATCGATCACGCCGCCCAGCGAGGCATTGCGGCGGAACCAGCCGGCGATGCTGACGCGTGGCTGTCGAGTCGGCAGCACCTCATGAGGGATGCGGTCGGAGAGAAAGCAGGCGAAGGTGCCGGCCTCCGGGTGTACGCGGGCGACCTCGCGCTCGGGCTCGTGTTCGTCATAGAGCGCCATTTCGCCACCGCCGTCGGCCGGCCAGTCCGGATTGAGATAGAGCACGGTCGAAATGACGCGGTTGGCCCGGCCGCGAAAGCTGTCGTAGTGCTTGCGGTAGAAGGCGCCCGGCGGATAGTGGGCAAAGTGGGCCTCGAACTCGAACAATCCGGCATAGAGCGCGAGGTTGATCTGCTGCTGGAGTTCGCCCATCAGCGCCAGGTAGCGTCGCTGCGCCAGGCTTTCCCGATCCAGCCAGTGAATGGCGTCGCCGCGAATGTCGCGCCGCAGCATGCGCTCGTCCCCACGGCCGATGGCCGCTTCCTGAAGCGCCGCCTGCCGATGCAACAGCTGCAGTTCCTCCAGCAGTTCCCGGCATAGCTCCGCGGCCAGAAACCGCTCGCCGACGTACCAGCCGCGTTCCACCAGTCCGTCGATCAAGGCGGGGAGCTGGGCGCTGTCCCAGAAGGCGTGATGGGCGTCGTTGGGTGTCATGAAGCTCTCACTCGAGAATCTTGCCAGGCTGGCCGGACCGTGATGCGGTCTGGCGTCGGCGCTGTGGATGGTAGCGCAACTCCCCTTGCGTGGGTTTGCGGTCCAGCGCGATATCGCTTTCGAAACCCACGGCCAGCAACTCCACCAGCATCATGGCCGACAACCCCCAGATCATGCGGTCCTCGAAAAGATAGCTGGGTACGTACCAGGGCTGGTCGTCGACCGGAATGACATCAGTATGGCTACGATGGTCATCGATGAAGTGGCGCAGGGGAACCTCGAAGATCGAAGCGATTTCACCCGGCTCCGCCTTCAGCGGCAGGTCTGGCTCGACCAGACCGACGAAAGGCGTCACGCGCAGGCCATGGAGCGAGATCACGTCGCTCAGACGCCCGATGACATCGACCTGTCCAGGCTGGAGGGCTATCTCCTCGTGGGTTTCCCGCAGTGCCGTGGCGAGCAGATCCCGGTCTTCCGGCTCCCGCTTGCCGCCCGGGAAGGCGACTTGGCCGGCGTGCTGGGTCAGATGCGCGGTGCGCTGGGTGAACAGCAGCGTTGGCTCGGGGCGCGCGACGATGGGGAGAAGCACGGCCGCCTGAGGGTAGGCGCCGTCCAACCGACGCGGGCGATGTGCTTGCAGGCGTTCACGGACTTTCTCTAACATGCGATTTGACTCAACAGACCCTGGACTGACCAACGTGCCGATCGACGGTGCCTGGCGGCTCCTGCGAACTCGAAACCCTCCGACACGCGAGGCGTTATAAACCCGAGACTCTATGAACTACTGTAGCCATTGCGGCCATACCGTGCGTTTCGCGATTCCGGACGGCGACGACCGCCCCCGGTTCCTGTGCGATGCCTGCCATACCATCCATTACCAGAATCCGCGCATCGTGGCCGGCACGCTGCCGGTAGCCGGGGAGCGCATCCTGCTGTGCCGTCGCGCCATCGCGCCGCGCAAGGGCTTCTGGACGCTGCCGGCGGGGTTCATGGAGAACGCGGAAACCGTGGAGCAGGCGGCGCTGCGGGAAACGCGAGAAGAGGCCCGCGCCGTCGTCGACGATCCGACACTTTATACCCTGATTAGCCTGCCGCACATCAATCAGGTGTACATGATCTTCCGCGGCGATCTCAACGGCGATTTCGCCGCCGGGCCGGAGAGTCTCGAGGTCGAGCTGTTCGAGGAAACGCAGATTCCCTGGGACGAGCTGGCTTTCCCCACTATCGAGCGCACGCTGCGCCACTTCTTCGATGATCGGCGTCGGGGCACCTTCGAGCTGCACCTCAGCCAGATCGGCAAGGAGGAGAGGGAGCGTTACCTCGGCTCCGCCTGAGAACCTGTTCACAATCTGCTACACCCATTTTCGCCTGGTTTGATCCTGGCTCGCGAGATCGTGAACGGGTTCTGAGCGCGCCCTCGGGCCGCGAGATGGCGATCCTGTCTCGGACCGATCTTGTCAAATTTAGGGCAGGGAATCCGGATCGCTCAGCGGCCAGACATCGTAGGCCGGTTCTTCATAGGGATGCGCGTCGATCAGCGCCTTGATCGCCGCGCGTATCCGCTGATCCTCGCAGACCAGTTCGACCCGATACTCCTCGACGCTTTCCAGCGCACCGACGTCACCGATATGAGGCTGGGCGCCGGGGAGCGGCCGGAACTGGCCCACGCCACGGATCTGGAAACAGCACGCCTCGTAATCGCCGATGCGCCCGGCGCCGCTGGCGAACACCGCGTCCTTGACGCACTCCAGGTGGGATTCGGGAACGAAGAAGGCCAGTTTGTACATGAGGTCGTCGGCTCCGGATTCGGTCGTGGCGGTGGGCCGCATCCGGCGATGATGGCATAATGAGCCGCGCTCCGACAGCGGCCTGCTGCGCCCTTTGCCGAGGGCCGGGCCCTGCCGGGAATGAACTGTCCGAAATGAATCGAGCCGATCGGAAGCCTTGGCGATGTGGAAATGGGTCATTGTGGTATTGGTTGTCATGCTGGGGCTGATGCAGTACCGGCTGTGGTTCGGCGAGGGCGGCATCCGGGAATTCAACGATATCCAGGCGCGCGCCGATGCCCTGGAAGGCACCACCGACAGGCTCGAGGCGCGCAACGACCGTCTCGCCGCCGAAGTCGTCGACCTCAAGAACGGGCTCGATGCCATCGAGGAGCGGGCGCGTAGCGATATCGGCATGGTCCGCCAGGACGAACAGTTCTTCTGGGTGACCGGTGTCGACGATCCCGGCAACGGCCCCGCCGCCAGCACGGGGGGCGCACAGCCATGACCTTGTGGTTGATCGTGCCCGCCGCCGGTCGCGGCCAGCGCATGCAGGCCGACCGTCCCAAGCAGTATCTGACGCTGCAGGGCAAGAGCGTGCTGGCGCGCACGCTCGAACGTCTGCATCAGGCCTTCCCCGAAGCCGCGCTGCGGCTGTGTCTCGATCCCGACGACGAATACTTCGACCCCCGCGACGTTCCTTTCGAAGACTGGCAGCGTGTCGGCGGCGGTGACCAGCGCGCCGATACGGTGGGCCGCGCCCTCGCGACGCTGGTGGAACAGGCGGCGGACGACGACTGGGTACTGGTGCATGACGCCGCCCGGCCCTGCGTGCGGCTCGAGGATCTGCAGGCACTGCGGGAAGCGCTCGAGGACGAGGCGATCGGCGCGCTGCTGGCGACCCCGGCGGCCGACACCATGAAGCGCGCCGATGAGCGCGGACGAATCAGCCACACCGAACCGCGGGACGGCCTCTGGCACGCGCTGACACCGCAGGTGTTCCGCTTCGATCTGCTGCGCCAGGCGCTCGATGCGGCTCTGGCCACCGGCATGACGGTGACCGACGAAGCCTCGGCGATCGAAGCCATGGGGCTGGCGCCGCGACTGGTCGCCGGCAGCCGCGACAACCTCAAGATCACGCATCCCGAGGATCTGGCCATGGCGGCGCGCATACTCGCCGTGCAGTCGGAAGCCGCGTCGGGATCGGCGCCGACCGTCAGCGGGCAAGGAGCCGTCAGCGGGCAAGGAGCCGTCAGCGGGCAAGGAGCCGTCAGCGGACAAAAAGGAGTGGAAGCATGAGTTTCAGGATCGGTCACGGGTTCGACGTGCATCGCTTTGGCGAGGGCGATCATCTGATGATCGGCGGGGTTCGCCTGCCGTTCGACCGCGGCTTCGTCGCCCACTCCGATGGCGACGTGCTGCTGCACGCGATCAGCGATGCGCTGCTGGGCGCCTGCGCGCTGGGCGACATCGGACGGCACTTTCCGGATACCGATCCGGCCTGGAAGGGCGCCGACAGCCGAGCGCTGCTGCGCCACGTCGTCGCGCTGGTGCGCGAGGCCGGCTATCGGATCGGCAATCTCGATGCCACGCTGATGGCCCAGGCGCCGCGCATGGCCGAGTCGATCCCGCTCATGCGCGAGACGATCGCCGCCGACGTGGACGTCGAGCTGGGCGCGGTCAACGTCAAGGCGACGACCACCGAGCGGCTCGGATTTACCGGGCGCGGTGAAGGCATCGCCGCGGAAGCGGTGGTACTGCTGGTCGCGGACGCTCGATGAGCGAACCCTCGATGTCTTCGGCCGACGCCTGGCCGCCGAACTGGCGCTATGTCGCGGGCGTGCCGGCTGCCACCGGCGAGTATCGCCAGCGCCCTGAAGACTTCCAGGTCGAGGAGCAGTTCGATTTCGCCCCGGAGGGCCACGGCGAGCACTGGTGGCTGTGGCTGGAGAAGCGCGGGATGACCACGCCGGATCTGGCTCGCCTGCTTGCCCGCGCGGTCGATATCCCGGTACGGGACGTGGGCTTCAGCGGGCTCAAGGATCGCGACGCGGTGACACGGCAGTGGTTCTCGCTGGCGCTGCCCGGTCGCGAGCCGCCTGCGGAGTGGGACGCAGGTTTGGCCGAACGCGGCGTCCGCTGTCTCGAGGCGGCGCGGCATCCGCGCAAGCTGAAACGGGGCGTACACCGCGCCAACCGCTTCCATCTGAGAATCCGGGGCGAGGCCATCGACGCGGCGGAGACCCGCGCGCGCTGGGACCGCCTGGTGGCCGAGGGTGTGCCCAACTATTTCGGCCCGCAGCGCTTCGGCCCGGCGGGGCGCAACCTGCAGCGCGCTCGGCAACTGCTGGCTCGGGGCTGGCGCAAGCGCCAGGATCCCCAGGGGTTACTGCTCTCCACCGCTCGCAGCTATCTTTTCAACCAGGTGCTGTCGGCGCGTGTTGCCGACGGCACCTGGTGTGTCCCGCAGCCCGGCGACGTGCTGAATCTGAACGGCACCGCGAGCCGCTTCGCCAGCGCGCAGGTCGGCGAAGACCTGCTGGCCCGCGCCGAGGCCGGCGACTTGCACCCCACCGGGCCGCTGTGGGGCGTCGGCCGGCTGGAGAGCGAAGGCGAGGTGGCCGAGCGGGAAACGGCCATCGCCACCGGCCATGCCGAGCTGAGCGACGACCTGGTCCAGGCCGGGGCGCGGCACGACCGGCGGCCACTGCGGCTGCGGCTTGGGGAGGCCGAGTGGGAAAGGGAAGAAGAGGCGGTTCGGCTCTCCTTCACCTTGCCGCGAGGCGCCTTCGCCACTTCGGTGCTTCGTGAACTGTTTCGACACCCCACGCTGATCTGACGCCGCCGGTATCGATCATCATCCAGGAGGAAAGAAGATGCGCAGACTGTTGTTGTCCAATGACGACGGTGTTCATGCTCCGGGATTGAGAGCCCTGGCCGGCGCGCTGGAAAACCATGCCCGGCTGAGAGTCGTGGCGCCGGATCGAGACATGAGCGGCGCCAGCAACTCGCTGACACTGACGCGGCCACTGGCGTTGACCGCGCTGGACAACGGGTTCTACAGCGTCGACGGCACGCCGGCGGACTGCGTCTATCTCGGCGTCAACGGGGTCTGGGAGGAAAGGCCCGATCTGGTGATCTCCGGGATCAACCATGGCGCCAATCTGGGGGACGACGTGCTGTACTCGGGCACCGTCGCCGCGGCCATGGAAGGGCGCAACCTGGGCATGGCGGCGCTGGCCATTTCGCTCTGCGGGCAGCGCCATTTCGAGACCGCCGGACGGGTGGCCGCCAGTCTGGTCGGGGCCGCGGAAAACCTGTCGCTGCCGCCGCGCAGCCTGCTCAACGTTAACGTGCCGGACCTGCCGTGGAGCGAGATTCGCGGATTCCGGGTGACCCGGCTGGGGTATCGCGGTCCGGCATCGCGGCCGATCCACATGAAGGATCCGCGCGGGCGCGACCGCTACTGGATCGCGGCGGTTTCGGAAAACGCCGACGACGCACCCGATACCGATTTTGCGGCGATCGAGGCGGGCTTCGTCTCGATCACGCCGCTGCAAACCGATCTGACCCGTCATGAAACGCTGAACGACGTACAGGGCTGGCTGGATGGTCTGTCACACGCCTGAAGAATTGAGCGGTGTCGGCATGACGTCGCAACGAACCCGCAATCGCATGGTCGAACGTCTATCGGCCGGCGGGATTCGTCATGCGCAGGTGCTGGAGGTGATGGCGACGGAGCCGCGTCACCTGTTCCTCGATGAAGCCCTGGCCCATCGCGCTTACGAAGACACCTCGCTTCCCCTGGGGTTGGGGCAGACGCTGTCCCAACCCTGGATTGTGGCCCGGATGAGCGAGCTGGTCGCGCTGGCCGAGCCGCAACGGGTGCTGGAGATCGGCACCGGCTCCGGCTACCAGACGCTGATCCTGTCGCGCCTGGTCAAGAGCGTCTGGAGCGTGGAGCGTATTGCGGCGCTGCAGTCCCGCGCCCAGCAGCGCCTGGCGCGGCTGGGTGCGCATAACGTCCATCTGCGCCACGCCGATGGCGCCATGGGCTGGCCGCAGGCGGCGCCGTTCGATGTCGTTCTGCTGACGGCGTGCGCCAGCGAGCTTCCCCAGCCACTGCTGTCCCAGTTGCGGGATGGCGGTGTACTGATCGCGCCGCTGGAAGACCGCGAAGGGCGCCAGTGGCTGACCCGGGTGCGTCGGCGTGGACAGGCGTTCGATCACCAGCGTCTCGAAGAGGTGCGTTTCGTACCGTTGCTTGAGGGAGTCATTCGTTGAAGCGCATTGCAAAAACCGTATTGAAAGGCATGGGCATGGGAGCGGCGGATGCCGTGCCGGGCGTCTCGGGCGGCACCATCGCCCTGGTCGTGGGGATCTACGAGGAACTGATCGAGACCATCAAGCGCTTCGGCCCCGGTGCGCTCGGCGTCTGGCGCCGACAGGGGCTCGCCGGGCTGGCCGTCTATCTCAATCTGCGCTTTCTGGTGCCGCTGGTACTGGGCATCGGCATCAGCCTGGTGACGATCGCGCATCTGGTGACCTGGTTGATGACGCATCACGAGCTGCTGCTCAATGCGTTCTTCTTCGGCCTGGTGCTGGCATCGGCTTGGGCAGTCATGCGACAGGTCGGTCATTGGCGCTGGCGCTACCTGCTTCCAGTATTGGCTGGGCTCTCGATCGCGGCGCTCTTGCCGAGCCTGCTGCCGGACATGAGCCGGGCGGGCGATGGCACCCTGTTCGTGGCCGGCGCGATCGCCATCAGCGCGATGCTGTTGCCGGGCGTGTCGGGCAGCTTTCTGCTGCTGGTGATGGGGCTTTATGGCACCGTGATGAGCGGCATCAAGAATTTCGATGTCGGGCTGATCGCCATCTTCGGCGCCGGCTGTCTGCTGGGGCTGTTCACCTTTTCCCGCCTGCTGTCCTGGCTGCTGCGCCACTATCATGCGATCACGCTGATGGCGATCGTCGGTTTCATCCTGGGTTCGCTGCCGCAACTCTGGCCCTGGAGGCAGATTGCAAGCTACCGCCTGGGCGCCGATGACCAGCAGGTGGCGCTGGCTTATCACTACTTGATGCCTGCGGATTACGCTGCGGTAACCGGGCAACCGTCCCAGTGGCTGCTGGCGGCCGTGTTGATCATCATCGGCATCGTGGTGGTAATGTGCCTGGGAGAGCGCAGGAAGACATCGTCATGACATGACGCCTCGATTTCCTTCTGCCCGCTTTCCGTCACGAAAAAAGGAATTTTTCTATGAGCAAGCGTCGAACTGCACTGTTACTGGGGCTTCTCCCCGTTGTCGCCGTCGGGCTGAGCGCCTGCACGTCCTCGAGCGGCCGGCCGCAGGTGCAGGACCTCTCCATCAGCCGCAATAGCGAGCCGAGTTCGACCTACACGGTCAAGAACGGTGACACGATCTACGGCATCGCCTGGCAGAATCGGGTCGATTTTCGCGATCTGGCCCAGCTCAATGGCATTTCGCCGCCCTACCGCCTGGAGCCGGGACAGCAGCTGCGGCTGAAGCCGGGTGCCAGTGTCAGCGGCGGCCAGGCTGTGGCCAGCCGCGGTGTGGTCGCAACGGGGCTCGGTTCAGGTAGCGGCGCTGGCTCGTCTCAATCCGCGACGGGACAGGTCGACAACCCATCCTGGCTGCTGCCCGCGGAAGGAAGTGGCGCCACGACCGACGCCGGCAATGCCGGTTCGGGCAATGCGCAAAGTGCTTCGCCGCAGGGCGGGCAAGCCGCCGGCAGCAATGCCTCGTCTTCTGCGCCGGGCCCCGTCACGGCGCAGAACGGCAAACAGGACGTCGCTGGCAAGGGATCGTCGCAGGGCGCCTCGGTGGCCAGTACCGATACGCGCTCCGGGCAGACCGGCAACGCCGGTTCCGCTGCGAAACCCGCTGACACGGGATCGTCATCCTCTTCTGCTTCCATGAGTTCAGGCGGCACGCAGGCAGCATCCGGCAACGATGCGGGCACGGAAGTGGCCGGCGAGCCCAGCGGGGCGCCGGACCGTTCGGACCGGACCTACAAACCGGTCGAGAACGTGCCGTGGCAGTGGCCGGCCAGCGGCCAGGTGGTTGGCAGGTTCGACGATGATTCGAACATCACTCCCGGCATTGATATTGCCGGTCAAAAGGGGCAACCTGTCAAAGCAGCCGGACCAGGGATTGTGGTGTATGCCGGCGATGGCGTGCGGGGATATGGCAACCTCATCATCCTCAAGCACAACGATCGCTTCTTGAGCGCTTACGCACACAACGACTCGTTGAAGGTGAAGGAAAACGACGTCGTTGAGGCCGGAGAGACGATAGCTACCATGGGGCAGACGGATGCTGACCAAGTCGAGCTACATTTCGAAGTTCGCGTGAACGGACAACCTCAAGACCCACTGCAATACCTGCCTGCGCGCTGATCTTCGGATCGGCGCCCAAGACCGCTGTGACAGGGCTTTCTGGATCCAACGTCAGTGACCGCATTCGTACATCCGCATTCAACGTAGCCCTCCCGGAAGGCGGCGTCGAGGACGGTGTTCGAAAAGATGATTGGCGAGGCGCGGATCCAACGGCCCCTAGGGAAGTTCGAAACGGCAAGGAACATGCGATCGCCATGGAGCGGGATTGCCATGGCGAGGTACTCAGGTAGCCAAGATTGGGGGTAGTGGACATGAGCATGCTTGAACGGGAAATTCAGGATGTCGAGCTCGACGGTGTCGATACCGCAGAAGTCGATAGCGACGACACGGGTCGCAAGGATGATGAAAGCGCTTTCGAGAAAGCGTTGAGCCGTGAAGAAAACTCCTACCACCACAGTCTCGATGCGACACAGATCTATCTCAACGAAATCGGTTTTTCACCGCTACTGACGCCCGAAGAAGAAGTGCATTACGGCCGCCTTGCGCAGAAGGGCGATCCGGCGGGGCGTCAGCGCATGATCGAGTCCAACCTGCGCCTGGTGGTCAAGATCGCCCGACGTTATCTCAACCGCGGACTGTCGCTGCTCGATCTGATCGAGGAAGGCAACCTGGGCCTGATTCGTGCGGTCGAGAAGTTCGATCCGGAGCGCGGTTTCCGTTTCTCGACCTACGCCACCTGGTGGATTCGCCAGACCATCGAGCGGGCGTTGATGAACCAGACGCGCACGATTCGCCTGCCGATCCACGTTGTCAAGGAACTCAACATCTACCTGCGCGCGGCTCGCGAGCTGACCCAGAAGCTCGACCACGAGGCCACCGCGGAAGAGATCGCCGAGTTCCTCGACAAGCCGGTGAGCACCGTCAAACGCATGCTGGGACTCAACGAACGCGTCTCCTCGGTCGACTATCCGATGGGTGCCGAGAGCGACAAGCCCCTGATCGACACGCTGGCGGACGAGAACGAGGTCGGCCCGGAATCCAACCTGGTCGACGACGACGTCAAGCAGCACGTCGACGAATGGCTGGTCGAGCTGAGCGACAAGCAGCGCGAAGTCGTTCTGCGCCGCTTTGGCCTGCGCGGACACGAGGCCGCCACGCTCGAGGAGGTCGGCGAAGAGATCGGCCTGACGCGCGAGCGCGTGCGCCAGATCCAGGTCGAGGCGCTCAAGAAGCTGCGCCGGATGCTGGAAAAGCAGGGCCTGTCGATGGATTCGATCTTCGAATAGGCCGGTTCCGGGAACATGACGAATGCGCAAATGCCGGTGAAGACCGGCCATGCTATTGATCCGGTCGCATACATGCGGCATTGTATGTAAACCTCAAGCCGAGGCGTCAGCTGTGTTGCTGGCGCCTCGGTCGTTTGTTGTGTGGTCCCGGATGACGTCGACGGTCGTTGGCGTCTCGAGTCCGCCAGAAAAACAGCCATGATTGGGTTTCTGGGCGATGCCGACGACATCCGTGGCTTGTGGTGCATGCTTGCATGGACTCGCACAGCCGGATTCGTATCGTCACCAGTGCTCAACGATAGGATATTTCTCGATGTCGCCTCTCATCTCGTTGCCGTCGCGCTCTCCCCTGCGACATGCCATTTCGCTGCTGGTCGTGGCAGCGTTCGCCCCCTCGGTTCACGCGGCAGATCTCTTGACCATCACTCAGGACGCGCTAGAGCATTCGGCAACGTTGAATTCATCGCGTTCGACGTTCAAGAGCACCGAAGCGGGTCAGGATGTGGAACGCGGCGATCTGCTGCCGCAGGCCAGCGCCACCGGGAGTCTGTATCGCTATGACTCGCTGGAGAGTCAAAGCTACGCTGGTTCGAGCGGTAGCCAGGCCGCCGCCGGTACCGGCTCATCATCCAGCGGCGAGGATTACAACGGCAGCAGCATCGGTGTCAGCGTTACCCAGGCGCTGTTCGATGCCACCAACTGGTACGAGTACCAGCAGAGCAAGAAGCAGGTCGGCCAGCAGGCGCTGCAGCTGGAAATCGACCAGCAGCAGCTGCTCTACGATGTCTCCGAGGCCTATTTCGAGATTCTGCGCGCCAAGGAAGTGCTGGAAGCACGCCAGGCCCAGGAAAAGGCGATCGGGCGGCAGCTCGAGCAGTCCAGAGAGCAGTTCAACGTCGGCCTGGTGGCGATCACCGATGTCAACGAGGCCAAGGCTGCCTTCGACTCGGCACGTGCGCAGCGTATCGCTGCCAAGAGCGACCTGCAGGTGAGTTTCGAGACGCTCGAGCGCCTGACGGGGCAGCAGTACGACAGCATCGAAGGGCTCGATGACGAGCTGCCGATCCAGCCTCCCGTACCAGCCAGTCGCGACGACTGGGTCGAGCTGGCGCTGTCCAGCAGCCCGTCCATTCAATACGCCCAGGCTGCGGTCGAGCTGGCGAAATCCGGCGTCGATATCGCCGAGGCCGGCCACCTGCCGACGCTGGACGCGTTCGCGGATTACTCCTACTCGAACAACGACCGCGACGAGCTTCGCGGCCATAACGAAGACCTGCAGATCGGCGTGCAGGCCAACCTGCCCATCTACACCGGTGGTTCGACCAGCGCCGCGGTACGCGAGAACACCTACACGCTGGAAGCGACCCAGTACGACTTCGAGGACCAGCGTCGCTACACCATGCAGCAGGTGCGTTCCCTGTTTGCCCAGGTCAGCAACGACGTGGAATCGGTCGAGGCGCAGCGTGAAGCCATCGTCTCCAGTCGCAGTGCCCTGGAAGCGACACGAGCCGGATACGAGGTGGGGACGCGAAACATCGTCGACGTGCTGGATGCCGAGCAGTCGCTCTACGAATCCATCTCCAACTACGCCGACGCCCGTTACACCTACGTCACCGACCTGCTGCAACTGCGCCAGCAGACCGGCGTGCTGAATCTCGACGTGATCCGTGCGACCAACCGCTGGCTGCGCGACAGCAATCCCGTATCGCTGACGGAGGTCGACGATGCCGGCGTCTCGTCCTCCGTCGAGGATATCGGTGCGCGGCCCACGCCGCCGCCGGCGTCCTGATACGGCTCTGATCGCGTCCGCAGGAAGTCGCCTCGACGCCGCTGCCCCAGCAGCGGCGTCGTCGTTTCCGGAGGCAGCCTTTATCGTCTCCCGATGCCGCGAAGGCTGTCAGGCAGGGTAAAATGACCACGATCGACCGGTGGCAGCCGCCGGTTTTCCTCTGCCCGTTTCGAAGGAAGTTTCATGGCCCGGCCTCTCATCGCCGATATCGATCTCGACGCGCTGCGCCACAACTACGCCATTGCCAGCGAACTGGCACCCGGAAGCCGTTCCATGGCGGTGATCAAGGCCAATGCCTATGGTCACGGTGCCGTGGCGTGCGCCCAGGCGCTCGAGAGCGCGGCGCCAGCGTTTGCGGTCGCCTCGCTGGAAGAAGCCGAGAGCCTGCGTGAAGCGGGCATCCAGCGGCCGATACTGCTGCTGGAAGGCATCTTCGAGGTCGAAGAACTGGCCCGCGTCGAGGCCTTGCAGCTGTGGCAGGTCGTACACAGCGACTGGCAACTGGACGCCGTCCTGAACCATCCCGCCGCACAACCGTTGACGGTCTGGCTCAAGCTGGATTCCGGCATGCATCGGCTGGGTTACGATCCCGAGTCGTTCGCCGACCGCTGGGCGCGATTGAAGGCGGCTTCTCATCGAGTTCGGGATATCCATCTGATCAGCCACTTCGCCAGTGCCGATCAGGCCGATACGTCACAGTTCGAGCGCCAGCAGCGAACGATCGAGTCCGTCCGCCAGCGTCTCGAAGCGCCGGTCTGTATTGCCAACTCGCCGGCCACGCTGACCAGGCCCCGGACGCACGGACAATGGAATCGCCCCGGTGTCATGCTCTACGGCAGCAATCCGCTGGAAGGCGAACTGCCACCGGGCGTCTCGCTGAAGCCGGTAATGACGCTGCGCTCGCGTCTGATCGCCGTGCAGTCATTGTCCGGCGGGGAGCCGGTCGGCTATGGCGCGCGCTGGCACACCTCTCGCCCTTCCCGAATCGGCGTGGTCGCTGCCGGCTACGGCGACGGCTACGATCGCCACGCTGCCGACGGCACGCCGATACTGGTCGATGGGCAGCGCTGCCCGCTGGTGGGGCGCGTCTCGATGGACATGTTGACGGTGGACATCAGCCACCTGCCCGACGCCGGCATCGGCAGCGAGGTGGTGCTGTGGGGCCGAGGGCTGAGCGTCGACGAGGTCGCGGGCCACTGCAATACCATCGGCTATACGTTGCTGACCGGGCTGCTGCCGAGGGTGCCGCGACGTTATCACGAAGGCGCGTAGAGGCCGTTCGCTTCATTTCGCTACACTATTCGGCATTCATAGCCCGGCACTCATAGAGAATCGGAAGGAACATGGCCAAGAAAACCTATCCCGCCAATCACGCGCATCCCCGTTACTGGGGGGCCTGGCTCGGCATCGGCCTGATGCGAGCGGGAGCGCTGCTGCCCTGGCGCCTCAAGCTGGCGCTGGGTCGAGGCATCGGATTGTTGACCTGGAAGCTGGCCAAACGGCGGCGCTATATCACCGATACCAACCTGGCGCTGTGCTTTCCCGAACTGGACGATCGGCAGCGCGCGGAGCTGGTCAGGAAGACTTTCATCGCCAACGGGATCGGCATTCTCGAAACCGCAACCGGCTGGTGCCGCGACCCGGAGCATCTGCGCCACCGCGTGACCTTCAAGGGCACCGAGCACATGGAGCAGGCCATGGCGCAGGGGAAGGGCGCGTTGATCATCGGCATCCATTTCTCGACGCTGGATCTCGGCGGCGCGCTGCATTCGCTGTTCTTCCCCGCCGATGTGGTCTACCGGCCTCACGACAACCCGGTGTTCGAGGACTTCATGACCCGCGCCCGGCGTGGCATCTTCGGCGCGGCCATCGACCGTCATGACCTGCGTGGCGTCGTTCGCCGGATCAAGTCGGGCCATGCCGTGTGGTATTCCCCGGATCAGGATTTCGGCCGCGAGGTGAGCGTCTTCGCGCCATTCTTCGGCATTCCTGCTGCCTCGATCAAGCTGACGGCCAAGATCGCCAGAATGACCGGCGCTCCCGTCATGCCGCTCATGTTCCACCGCAATCCCGACGACCGGACCTACACGCTCGAGTACCTGCCGCCGCTGGAGAACTTCCCGAGTGGTGACGATGTCGCCGATGCCGCACAGGTGAATGCCTTCATCGAGCAGGCGATCCGCCGTCACCCCGAGCAGTATTTGTGGCTGCACCGGCGTTTCAAGACCCGTCCGCCGGGTGAAGCGTCCTTTTATTGAACGGGCAGGCAAGCGCGAAACTTGACGAAAACGCAATGAACGACAAGGCTTAGTTAGCCCTCACGGAACGAGAGGGTGGCTTGGCAGGCGGTCGATATTACCGGCGCCAGCAAGTCCAACGGGTCAGCACAGGAAGAGTTGCCATGCTTAGTTATGCCGTGATTTTTCTCATCGTCGCTATCATCGCCGGGGTTCTGGGTTTTGGCGGTATCGCCGGCGCCGCAGCGACGATCGCCAAGGTCTTGTTCGTGATCTTTCTGATCCTGTTCGTCGTCTCGCTGATTCGCGGACGAGGTCGTTGAAGTCTGACAGGACCGGTCGCCAATCGACGTTGCCGCTGACGACCTTGGTTGCTCACGATTTTGGCGACTAACGGCCATAGTCTCTAATAGCCACAGTCTCTAACAGACATGGTCTCTAGCAGACATGGTCTCTAACAAATACCCCGCCTTGATGGCGGGGTATTTGATCTTGAGGCATGAACGCGAATGAAATCAGGCGTCGATACGCTTGTACTTCATGCGCTTTGGCGTGTCGTTGCCGACCCGCTTGTGGTAGTCCGCTTCATACTCGGTGTAGTTACCCTCGAAGAAGACGACGTTGGAATCACCCTCGTACGCCAGGATATGCGTAGCGATGCGGTCCAGGAACCAGCGGTCGTGCGAGATGACCAGCGCGCAGCCGGGGAAGGCCAGCAAGGCCTCTTCCAGCGCTCGCAGCGTCTCGATGTCGAGATCGTTGGACGGTTCGTCGAGCAGCAGCACGTTGGCGGCCTGCTTCAGCGTCTGGGCCAACTGCAGGCGTCCGCGCTCCCCGCCCGAAAGTTCGCTCAGGCGCTTCTGCTGGTCGGTTCCCTTGAAGTTGAACCGGCCGACGTAGGCGCGTGAAGAGACCTCGTAGCCATTGATGTTGAGGATGTCCTGGCCGCCGGAGACGGCTTCCCACACGGTCTGGGAATTGTCGAAATGGTCGCGCAGCTGTTCGACGTAGGCCACGTCCACCGTATCGCCCAGCACCACCTCGCCGCTGTCCGGCTGCTCGTTGCCGGCGATCAGCTTGAACAGGGTCGACTTGCCGGCCCCGTTGCCGCCGACGATCCCGACGATCGCACCGGTCGGTATCTGGAAGGAGAGGTTGTCGAACAGCATCTTCTCGTCGAAGCGCTTGCTGACATCGTGGAACTCGATGACCTTGTCACCCAGCCGCGGCCCGGGCGGAATGTAGATCTCGTTGGTCTCGTTGCGCTTCTGGTAGTCGCCGGACTGCAACTCCTCGAAGCGGTTGAGACGCGCCTTGCTCTTGGCCTGTCGGCCCTTGGCATTCTGGCGAACCCACTCCAGCTCCTGCTTGATCGCGCGCTGGCGTCCCGCTTCCTGCTTGGCTTCCTGGGCGAGACGCTGCTCCTTGGACTCGAGCCACTGGGAGTAGTTGCCCTCGAACGGAATACCGTGGCCGCGGTCGAGTTCCAGGATCCAGCCGGCGACATTGTCGAGGAAGTAGCGGTCGTGGGTAATGGCGACGACGGTGCCCGGGTAGTCGTGCAGGAAGCGCTCGAGCCAGGCCACGGATTCGGCATCCAGGTGGTTGGTCGGCTCGTCAAGCAGCAGCATGTCCGGGCTGGAGAGCAGCAGGCGGCAGAGCGCCACGCGGCGACGCTCGCCCCCGGAAAGATGCCCGACGCTGGCTTCCCACGGCGGCAGGCGCAGCGCTTCGGCGGCGACTTCCAGCTTGCGCTCGATGTTGTGCGCATCGGCGGCTTCGATGATGTTCTCCAGACGCGCCTGTTGCGCGGCCAGCGCATCGAAGTCGGCATCCGGCTCGGCATAGGCCGCATAGACGGCTTCCAGTTCCGCCTGGGCCTGCTTGACCTCGCCGAGGGCTTCCTCGACCGTCTCGCGGACGTTCTTGCTGTCGTCGAGCTCGGGCTCCTGCGGCAGGTAGCCGATGTTGATGCCCGGCATCGGCCGGGCTTCGCCGTTATATTCGGTGTCGACGCCGGCCATGATGCGCAGCAGCGTCGATTTTCCCGAGCCGTTGAGACCGAGCACGCCGATCTTGGCGCCGGGGAAGAAGGAGAGCGAGATGTCTTTCAGGATCTCGCGCTTCGGGGGGACGATCTTGCCCACCCGGTTCATGGTGTAAACGTATTGCGCCATGGAAATCCGATAGTAATTCGCAGTGGATAGAAAGTAATTCGCAGTGGATAAAAACAGGCAGTCATCGCTGCAGCGCCCGTCAACGGGGCCCAGCGTCTGACAGGCAGGGTAAACGAGTCGTGCCGACAATGCGAACGGGCGCCTGGAGGCGCCCGTCGGGGGTAATGCGGAAAGCCGCTGTCGGCCTACTCTTCTTCGTCGCCGAAATCGTTGTACCAGTCATCTTCGATGGCACGTTTCAGACGACGCTCTTCCAGCAATGCCTCGACCTGACGCCTGGCACGCAGCGTATCCGCCTTGCTGCTGCGTGGACGTTCGAACTGCTCGTCGTTGATGGCTTCGGAAAAATCCTGATCCTCGACGTAATCCTCACGGCTCATGTTTTAGCCCTCCCGTGAAATCGCATCTCAGTGACGCTCCGGGCTATATATCGTCGAATGCCGCCGGGTACAAGATTTTCTTGGTTAAAAAAAACTATCGCCGCGCAAGGCGGCGATAAGTTCAGGTTTCTGCTGAGGTTTCAGGCCGGATCGCGCTCGGCTTTCAGCGCCTCGAGTTCCTGCAGAGTCTCGATCAGACTGGTGACATCCTTCTGCACGCCGACGAAATAGGTGAGCCTGTCTTCCTCGTCGTAGACCGGCGTGATCGAGAGCTCGTTCCAGAACTGGCTGCCGTCCTTGCGATAGTTGCGCAGCACTTCGCGGCACGGCTTGCCTTCGCGCAGGGCGGTGCGCACCCGGTCGATGGCCGGCTGGTCGCGATCGCCATTCTGCAGAAAGCGGCAGTCGCGATAGAGAATCTCGTCGACGCTGTAGCCCGTCAGGCGTTCGAAGCCCTGATTGGCGTAGATCAGAATGTTCTCGTCGCCTTCCTGTTCAGCCACCACGATGCCGTCATCCGAGGCGTTGACGATACGTTCGAGTAGCGCCGGGCTGATCATGGGCGGTTGCTTACTGGTACTGGCCATCCTTGCCTCCAGACTGGGCATTCGACGGATTGTAGGGTCGACACGATCGAACATCATGCCACGGTGTTTCGGGATTACAACGCTTCACGATGCGTCAGGGTCCTCGACTTCCACCAGGGCATGGGAGCTGAGCGCAGCCGCCACGGCCAGTGCCGCAAGCACCAGCAGAAGGCCTGCACTGCCTAGCCATTGCGCCAGGCCCCCGAGCAACAGCCCGACGACGAGCATCAGGACGCCGGTGAAGGTATTGGAAAACGCGACGTAGAGCGCGCGGGTATTGCTGTCCGACAGATCGACGACGTAGGTCTTGCGGCCCAGGCGTATCCCTGCATGGGCGATCATCAGCAGGCCGTAGATCAGGGCGTAGGGCCACACGCTTTCGCGCGCCGCGTCCGGCAGCCATACGCAGGCAGCGCCCGCCAGGCAGCACACCGCGGCGCCGATGGCGCTGTTGCGCATTACCCGCCGGCTGGAGCGATCGGCCAGACGCCCCCAGATCGGGCCGGCGATCATGCTGGCCGCACCGGAGGTCACGATCAGGATGCCGAGACTGGCCAGATCCGTGCCGCTGTTCTGCTGGCCTAGCAGGGCGAGGTAGGGCAGGGCGAGCGCGCTGGACAGCAGCAGCGCCCGCGAGAGATTGAAATGCAAAAAGCGACGATCGCGGCGCATCAGCGAAACACCCTGCTTGACGCTGTCCCAGGCGTTGGCACCGCCTTCGGTGGCTCCCGGCGCTTCACGTATCGCGGCGGCGCAGAGCGCGTTCAGGCCCCAGCCCAGCGCGGCGGCGAACAACAGGATGGCCAGCGCCCAGGTGCCGGGCTGATCCCCCATGACGACCATGGCGGCGCCGATGAGCAGGGTGAGCGCCCCCGCAACGCTGGCACTCCACCCCATCAGCGTGCCCCGGCGCTGCTTGGCAATGGTCTTGCCCAGCACATCCTTGGTGGAAACCGACGATAGCCCACGGCCGAGCGACAGCCCGGTCAGCGCGACCAGTACCAGCGCGCCGCCCCAGCTGCCGTGACCGAAAAGCGCCAGCAGTGCCAGCAGCAGGGCGCCGATCGCCTGGACGATGCCGCCGGTGACCCAGACCCATTTGCGGATCGGGCGCAGCCGGATGTAGCCGGCGATCAGCAGTTGCGGCAGCAGGGCGCCTGCCTCGCGGATGGGTACCAGCAGACCGACCATCCACACCGGTGCGCCGATCGCGCCCATCAGCCACGGCAGGATCAGGCGAGCGTTGGAGAGTTCGTCGGCGAGCTTGTTGCCGAGTGCGGCGACGAGATGACGGAAGAAGTTGCCGGGTTGTTCCTGACACGCCTCGTCGGAGATGTCGCGACACATGCGGCTGTCTTCATCACCGGTGACGCGTTCGAAGAGGCGAGTGAGGCTGGCTTCATTGGCTGACATGCAAAACGTTCCCTGTTTTCTGTTATCCCAGTGACAAGCTATTGGCGACAGGCAGTCTACGAGGAACCCTGGGCGCCGAACGCGACGCTGCCGACACGACGTTTCCCTCTCTCTGCTTGAGCGAGCCGTCCGGCCGAGCGCATCATGGGCGTTTTCAACGCTGTCGGCATGAGTGCGGCAGATTCGTGCCACCGGCTCGGGAGAACAGAGAGATGGCCAAGGTTCGTATTCATTATTGTACCCAATGCCAGTGGTTGCTGCGTGCGGGCTGGTATGCCCAGGAACTGCTGCAGACCTTCGGCGAAGATCTCGAGCAGGTAGCTCTGGCGCCCAGCCACGGCGGACACTTCGAAGTGCTCTACGACGAAGAGACGCTGTGGGAGCGCAAACGCGACGGCGGCTTTCCCGATATCAAGGAACTGAAGCGGCGCGTTCGCGACCGTCTCGACCCCGAACGGGATCTGGGGCATACGGATAGAGCTTGAAGCTGGAAGAGCGGCGCTACGCGCCTGGAAGCGGGAAGAAAAAGCAAAGCCGACCCCCTACGGCAATAGCGATAATCGCATCCTGTCTTCGGGCTTCGGGCTTCGGGCTTCGGGCTTCGGGCTTCGGGCTTCGGGCTTCGGGCTTCGGGCTTCGGGCTTCGGGCTTCGGGCTTCGGTCGGTTGCCGGTAGCCTGGCTTGCGGTATTCTCCTGCAGCTCGCAGCTCGCAGCTCGCAGCTCGCAGCTCGCAGCTCGCAGCTCGCAGCTCGCAGCTCGTCTCACCACCAACGCTTACGCTTGAGCAACCACATCACCCCGCCGCCGACCAGGACGGTAATGGTGAGGAAGATCAGGAAACCGTAGGGGCTTTCGGCGCCGGGGATGCCGCCGACGTTGATGCCCAGCAGGCCGGTCAGGAAACTCAGCGGCAGGAACACGGTGGTGACGATCGCCAGCATGTACATCCGCTGGTTCAGGCGCTCGTTGTGTTCGCTGAAGAGTTGTTCCTGCAGGATCAGCGCGCGCTCCTGCATGGCGTGGAAGTCTTCCACGTAGCGTGAAAGCTGGTTGGCACTCTCGCGGATCGATACCTTGGTGTCCTCGTCGAACCAGTCCGGCCCGTGAGCGATCTGATCCAGGCAGTCCCGCTGCGGGCCCATGAAACGCCGCAAGGTGATCAGCGAACGCCGCAGCCGGGAAAGGTCGTCCGGCTCGATCTCGCGATCGCTCAACTGATCCTCCTCAAGTTCGCCTAGGCGGTCGTCGAGTTCATGGGCGACATCGCCGACCCTGTCCACCAGGGTCTCCGTCAGCCACGCCAGCAGGTCCGGGACCGAAAGCGCGCCGTCACCGTTGTCGATGCGTTCACGCACGTCACCGACCGATTTCAGCGGCCGGCGGCGCAAGGTAATCAGGCGGTTGGGCGCAATCCAGATGCGCAGTGAAATGAGATCTTCCGGCGCGGCCCCCGGGTTGAGGTTGATACCGCGCAGCGTGCTGACGGCGCCATTGCGAAACTTGGCGACGCGGGGGCGAGTATCTTCTTCCAGCAGCGCCTCGACCGGTGCCTCGTCGAGCCCGGCGATATCCACGAGGTAGGTGCGAACGTCTTCATGCCGAAAGTCGAGATGCATCCACAGCGGACGCTGGGGATCGGCCCAGGCCTCGCGCAACTGGCGAACGCTGAGCAGGGTGCCGCCGCCTTTTCCGTCCAGTTCGTAGGCGGCGACCAGCGCCGTTTCTGCCTCCATCGTCAAACTCCTCGTCGAAGCGTGTCTCGGCTCGCCATGCCGCGAGTCTTTTCAAGACGTTAACGATAGCATGCCGGCGAAATCGGCGGGCATGAGGGCTGGCGCAGATCCAGTCCGACGGACAACAGACTCGACGCGAAGAGGATCACTCATCCTCGTCCGAGGAGGAGAGCATTGGTTCCAGTTGCGACCAGACGTTCTCGAGGATGATCGGCTGTGCCTCGGCAGTGGGGTGGATGCCATCACTCTGGAGCATGCCGTCGAGGTCGACGCCCTCGAGCAGAAACGGCAGCAACGGCACGTCGTGCTCGCTGGCCAACTGCGCGAAGACTTCACGGAAGGCCTGGGTATAGGCGGGACCATAGTTGGGAGGGACCTCGATACCGAGCAACAGGACCTCGGCGCCTTTCTCCTGGCTACGCTCGATCATCTTGGCCAGATTGACCTGCATCTGCTGGGGGGAGAGCCCGCGCAGGCCATCGTTGCCACCGAGCTCCAGCAGAACGATATCGGGATGGTATTGTCCCAGAATGTCGGGTAGCCGTGCCGAGCCGCCGGATGTCGTCTCGCCGCTGATGCTGGCGTTGACGACCTCGTGCTCATCGCCGAGCCGCTGTTTCAGGAGATTGACCCAGCCCGCCTGCGGGTCGATCCCGTAGGCCGCGCTCAGGCTGTCGCCCATGACCAGAATGGTATCGGCACGCGCCGCGCCGGGCGTCAGCGACAGCACGGCAAGACACAACAATAGCGCGGCACCTGCACAGCGCCTTGCCATCCTGGCGAAAGGCATCTTGACGATAGGCATCTCAATACCAGGCACAGGGAAACCAGGCACCATGTCTCACTCCTCGGACAATCAGCAAAAGCGAATTTTATACGCCAACCAACTCGGTAAACGGGTGACGAGCGGGGAACGGGAGCTCGTCATCCTCGAATCGCTGGCGCTGGATGTCGAACGCGGTGAGAGTGTCGCCATCGTGGGAAGTTCCGGTGCCGGCAAGTCGACGCTGCTCGGCCTGCTCGCAGGGCTCGATTCGCCCAGCTCGGGAGAGCTCGAAATGTTCGGCCAATCCCTGAGCGCTCTCGACGAAGACGGGCGGGCGGCACTGCGTGCGGGGCGCGTCGGCTTCGTTTTTCAGAACTTCCAGTTATTACCCACTCTTACCGCCATGGAAAACGTTATGTTGCCGTTGGAACTGTCGCCACGGCAAGACATAGCGGCCAAAAGTCGTCAATGCCTGGAGCGCGTTGGCCTGGGCGCGCGCCTCGACCACCTGCCGAAGCAGCTTTCCGGTGGCGAGCAGCAGCGGGTGGCGGTGGCGCGTGCCTTCGTGACCGACCCTGACCTCGTCTTCGCCGACGAGCCGACCGGCAACCTCGACGAGGCAACCGGCAAGCGTATCATCGATCTGCTGTTCGAGCTCAACCGAGAGTCCGGCACGACTTTGATCCTGGTGACGCACGACATGGCCCTCGCCAGACGATGCGATCGCTGCCTGCAGCTCGAAGGCGGCAGGTTGCAGGCGCTCGAACGGCAGCGGCAAGAGGTCGATGCATGAACCTGATCGCACTATCGCTCAAGGGGCTCCGGCGCGATCTGCGCGCTTCCGACGTGCGGGCCCTGTTCGTGGCGCTGGCGCTGGCCGTAGCCGCAACCACCATGATCGGCTTCTTCCTCGACCGGCTCGACCGCGGGCTGACCCGCCAGGCGGGCCAGCTGCTTGGCGGGGATCTGGTGCTGGAGCAGGGCCAGGCCTTCGACGACGAACTCCGCCAGACGCTGCGCCAGGCCGGGCTCGAATTGAGCGATCAGGTCGACCTGGTATCGATGGTCAGCCAGGCGGATGCCTTCCAGCCGGCGGGGCTCAAGGTGGTGGACGATCATTACCCGCTCTACGGGCAGGTTCGCGTCGACCGGGGCAATGGTATCGAAGGGCTGGCGCACGGCCCGCCGCCGGGGAGCGCCTGGATCGCGCCGCGCCTGGCGCAATTGCTGGATGCCGGCATCGGCGACACGGTGCAGGTCGGCTCGCTCTCGCTGACCGTCACTGGACTGGTCGAGCGCGAACCCGATCAGCAGGGCGGATTCTCTGGCCTGGCGCCGCGCATCATGCTCAACCTGCAGGATCTCGAGGCGACCGGGCTGGTCCGGCCCGGCTCGCGGATCGAGTACGAGATACTGGCCGCCGGGCCGCCGGCGGCGATCGACGGTCTCGAAAGCCGGCTCGATGCGCTGCGCGACGCGGGTGTCGAGATTCGCGACGTGCGCGTGGACCGGCCCAGCCTGGGGCGGTCGCTGGATCGGGCGCAGAAATACCTCAGCCTCGCCGGGCTGGCGGCGGTGCTGCTCGCCGGTGTCGCGGTCGCCATGGCCACGCGACGCTATGTCGACCGCCATCTGGACACGGCCGCGCTGCTGCGCTGTTTCGGCGCGTCCCAACGCCAGCTGGGCCAGCTCTTCGCCTGGCAACTGGCGTGGCTGGGGCTGGTCGCGGCAGCGGTCGGGGCGCTGCTGGGGCTTGCCGGGCAGGCCGCGCTGCTGGCACTGCTGACACGTTTCCTGCCGCTGGAACTGCCCCCGCCCGGCGGCATGCCGTGGCTGATGGGCGTACTCACCGCGCTGGCGGTGCTGGTCGGCTTCGCCGGCCCGACCCTGCTGCGGCTCAAGCGGGTCAGCGCGCTCAAGGTGCTGCGCCGGGAGCTCGATCCGATTCCGGCATCTGGCTGGGTGGTGGTGGTCGTCGCCAGCCTGGTCTTCGGCGCGCTGCTCTGGCTCTACTCCGGCGACCCGCTGCTGTCGGTGGGCATTCTGCTCGGCGGTCTGGTGGCGCTGGTCGTGCTGTGGGGCATCGGCCAGCTGATGTTGAACCTGCTGCTCGCGGTGTTGGCGCGGCTGCCGCAACGCAGTCAGCAGGGCAGGGCGTGGCAGCTCGGTGGTCGCCAGCTGGCGAGACGACGCACCGCCAGCCTGGGCCAGTTGCTGGCGTTCTCGGTCACCTTCGCGGCGATGGCGATCATCGCGCTGGTGCGCGGCGACCTGCTGACGACCTGGCAGGCCCAGCTGCCGGCGGATACGCCCAACTACTTCGCGATCAATATCCAGCCGCAGGAGCGCGACGGCGTCGAATCGCTGATCGACAGCGCCGCCGACACCACCAGCGGCCTTTATCCCATGGTGCGGGGGCGGCTGACCGCCATCGACGGCGAACCCCCGCAACAGCAGGTGCCGGAGGAACACCGGACCGACGGCGCGCTGCGGCGGGATCTCAACCTCACCTGGCGGGCGACGCTGCCCGAAGGCAACCGGATCACCGAAGGGTCGTGGTTCGATGCAGACGCAAACTCAGACACAGACGCCACGGCCGCGAATGACGGCTCGGTGCCAATATCGGTCGAAGAGGAGCTGGCGGGCCGGCTCGGCCTTTCGCTCGGCGACGAACTGACCTTCACCATCGGCAGCGACAGCGTGACTGGCCGGGTCACCAGCCTGCGCCATCTCGACTGGGAGAGCTTCCAGCCCAACTTCTTCATCATCTTCCCGCCCGGCGCCCTGGACGGCTTCGGTCACAGCTACATCACCTCGTTCCACTTGCCCGATGCCGGCGACGAGATGCTGGGCGAGATGGTGCAGCGGTATCCGGGGGTCTCGGTGATCAACGTCGAGGCGCTGCTGGAGCAGGTGCGCGTCATTCTCGGCCAGGTGACGCGGGCCATCGAGTTCGTGCTGGGCTTCGTGCTGCTGGCCGGCATCAGCGTGCTCTACGCGGCGCTCACCGCCAGCCGCCCGGCACGGGCCCACGAAGGCGCGCTGCTGCGGGTATTCGGCGCCGGCAATCGCACCCTGGCGCGCATGCAGTGGGCAGAGTTCGCGCTGCTCGGTTTCGCCAGCGGGCTGCTGGGCGCGGCACTGGCCGAGGCTTCCGCCCTCGGCATCTACGGCTGGCTGGGGCTGGCGCCCAGAATGCACTGGCTGATGTGGGGCATCATGCCGCTATTGGGCGCGGCAATCGTGGGCGGCATCGGCTACCTGCTTTCCCGCAGCAGCCGCCGGCAAGCGCCAATGGCCAGCCTGCGGCTGCTGGGAGAAACCTGAAGCCAAAGCGGCGTCTCGAAGAAGGCTCGGTGTTCACGAATCGTTCGGGAGACATCGGGCTGACGCGCCTGAAACGCCGGATGCCGCTAATGCGCACGTTTTACCGACGCTAAAGCCAACGTGAGAAATTATGGTCCAGCGCATGACGGACTTTCATGGGAAAGGCCCTTAACGCTGGGGTATCATTGCCGCCCATCATTTGAGATCGAGCCACCGGATGCCGGACGAGTGCCGGTGGCAGTCGAACCATCCCCGAGCCGAGGATACCCGTCGATGTTCAACCGAGAGATGCAGATTGCCGGATTCGATGACGCCCTCTGGGACGCGATGCAAAAGGAAGACGCGCGCCAGGAAGCCCACATCGAACTGATCGCTTCCGAGAACTATGCCAGCCCGCGCGTGATGCAGGCCCAGGGCACGCAGCTGACCAACAAGTACGCGGAAGGCTATCCCGGCAAGCGCTACTACGGCGGCTGCGAGCATGTCGACGTGGTCGAGCAACTGGCGATCGACTACGCCAAGGAACTGTTCGGCGCGACCTACGCCAACGTGCAGCCGCACTCCGGCTCCCAGGCCAACGGCGCGGTCTTCCAGGCGCTGGTCAAGCCCGGCGACACCGTCCTCGGCATGAGCCTGGACGCCGGCGGCCACCTGACCCACGGTGCCAAGCCGAGCTTCTCCGGCAAGCACTACAACGCAATTCAGTACGGCATCGACGAGAGCGGCCGGATCGACTACGAAGAAGTCGCCAGGCTGGCGCGCGAGCATCAGCCGAAGATGATCATCGCCGGCTTCTCCGCCTACTCGCAGATCATCGACTGGTCGAAATTCCGCCAGATCGCCGATGAAGTGGGCGCGTTTCTGCTGGTCGACATGGCGCACATCGCCGGGCTGGTCGCGGCCGGTCTCTATCCGAGCCCGCTGCCGCACGCGCACGTGGTCACCACCACCACCCACAAGACGCTGCGCGGCCCGCGCGGTGGCCTGATCCTCTCCGCCGAGAACGACGTCGACATCGAGAAGAAGCTGCAGTCCGCCGTCTTCCCCGGTGGCCAGGGCGGCCCGCTGATGCACGTCATCGCGGCCAAGGCGGTCTGCTTCAAGGAAGCGATGGACCCCGAGTTCAAGACCTACCAGCAGCAGGTGATCAAGAATGCCCAGGCGATGGCCGGCGTGTTCATCGAGCGCGGCTTCGAAGTCGTCTCCGGCGGCACCGAAGACCACCTGTTCCTGCTGTCGCTGGTCAAGCAGGGCCTGACCGGCAAGGACGCCGATGCCGCACTCGGCCGCGCCCACATCACCGTCAACAAGAACGCCGTCCCCGGCGATCCGCAGAGCCCGTTCGTCACCTCCGGCCTGCGTATCGGCACCCCGGCGGTGACCACGCGTGGCTTCGGCGAAACCGAATGCCGCGACCTGGCCGGCTGGATCTGCGACATCCTCGACGCCATGCAGCAGGGCGACTCCAGCCAGGCGGAAGCCGCAGTCAAGGCCAAGGTCGAAGCCGTCTGCTCGCGCCTGCCGGTCTATCGCTGAGTGGTGTCCCGCAGCGCGCCAACGGCGCGCTGCGGTAAATGATACGTGTTAGTAAACGACACGTGCAGTAAACGACACGTGCAGTAAACGATAGAAGGGGAAGGCGATGGAGATCCGTTGGCAGCAGCGATTTTCCAACTATGTCAATGCGCTTTCTCAGCTGGAACAAGCTGTTGAAGCTTACGGCGACACGACATTGGATATCATCAAGGAAGGCGTTATCCAGCGCTTCGAGTTCACTCACGAGCTGGCCTGGAAGGTCATGAAGGACTACCTGGAGCATGAAGGTATCCAGAACGTGACCGGATCACGCAGCGCGGCCCGTCATGCCTTCAATATCGGCCTGCTGGAAGACGGGCAGGTATGGATGGATATGATAGAAACCCGTAATCATACGGTGCATGCGTACCGCCACAGCATTCTGGAGACAGAGTTCAGGAACATCGTCGAGCGTTATTACCCGGCTCTGAAACAGTTTCGGGAGACAATGGAGCGGTATCGCTGATGTTTGGCTTGCCAGAAAGTGCGATAGAGGCCATTCGCCGGGTCTTGGCTGAATGTCCCGGTATAGAAAAGGTCGTCATCTATGGATCGAGAGCCAAAGGCACGTTCCGCCCCGGCTCCGATATCGATCTGGCACTGTACGGCGATATCTCCGATGATGACTTGTCCGCGCTCATGAATCGCCTGGACGAGCTCAACACTCCCTACCTGTTCGATATCGTGCGCTATCGCGATATCGATAACGAAGCGCTACGCGACCATATAATACGGGTAGGGCAGAGGTTCGATGAGAGCCACTCGCCGCGTAGCCCTGGCTGAGCACTCCGCCTGCCTGACCGGCGATCTCTTCGAATATATGGCGTCAAATTGGCTATGAGCAACGTCGCAGCTCGACCTGACAGAACGCCTTGCCGGGATGGATGAACACCATGCGCCTGACAGATACCCAACGCCAGACCATCCAGAATATCGTCACTGACGAGCTTGGCCCTGGCGTCTCCGTAAAGCTATTCGGCTCACGGCTGGACGATGCCGCTCGTGGTGGCGACATCGACTTGTTCATCGAGCTCGACGAGCCAGTGAAGCATCCCGCACAGCTTGCTGCCCGGCTAAGCGTACGCATCACACGCGCCATGTACGGGCGCAAGGTAGACGTGCTTCTGAGCGCGCCGAACCTCAGCGAGCAGGCGATACACAGGCTGGCGCGAGAACAGGGAGTTTTTGTATGAACGACAACCTTTCGGAGCGGCTGCGCTTCCTGAAACGCGTGGTCGAGCGTGAGATTCACCATCTTCGCTACTCATCGGGTAGCGTATTCGTCTCGCCGTTTACCGAGAAGCGTGCCGCCATGCTGGGTGAAGACGAAGCATTGGCAGAAAAACTGGAAGCCTATACCAGCCGCTTTTGCCGGCTTCAGGATACGACCGGAGACAAGCTGCTTCCGCTCTGGCTACGTGCCTTGGGCGAAAGAACGGGCGCCGTGGCCGATAACCTGGACCGCGCCGAGAAACTTGGCGTACTCGATTCTGCCGACAAATGGCTCGAGATTCGTCAGACACGCAATCAAATGATCCATGAATATATCGAGTCTCCTCAGGTTCTGGCCGACGCGATCAATACGGCTCATGGCTATGAGGAAACGCTTGTGGCGTTTGCCCTCGCCATGCTCACTGATGCCGAGCAGAGGAACCTGCTGGAATAGGCCGTGAAAATCCGGGCCGCTCCTGAAGCGACCCACAACCCGCTCAAATCACCGCCTGCGAACGGGTCAATCGGTCGATCGATCGAATAGCCGTATTCCGGACCAGCTAATCGAGGCGTCGCTTGCGACGCCTCGATCTATTCTATGACCTCTCATGATTCCCTCTCACGATGCCGCCCTCATGATGCGGATGAGAATCTGGTATCCTTTGCGCCCTGTCAGCATTGGCCTGGACGCCTACTGACCTTACATCCTCCGTTTTATCGTCCTTATAGCGAGCGATTGCATGGCCACCCAGAAAGAAGCCACCGATCTGCAACGCGCCCTCAAGGTGTGTCGCGGGTCATTCTTCTCGGTGGGGTTCTTCAGCATGTTCATCAACCTGTTGATGCTGGTTCCCCCCTTGTACATGTTGCAGGTCTACGACCGCGTAATCAGTTCCCGCAGTGAAGAAACCCTGTTCATGCTGACCCTGGTCGTCGTCTTCCTGTTCATCGTCATGGGTGGGCTGGAGCTGGTGCGCTCGCGGATTCTGATTCGCGTCGGCAACCGGCTGGACCAGCTGGTCAACCAGCGCCTCTACAGCGCCATGTTCCGGCGCAGCGTGCTGACTCAGGGCAAGCAGACGGCTCAGCCGCTGAGCGATCTGACCAACCTGCGCCAGTTTCTCACCGGCAACGGCCTGTTCGCCTTCTTCGATGCGCCCTGGGTGCCGATCTACCTGGCCGTGCTCTATCTCTTCCACCCGTGGCTGGGCGTTTTCGCCACCGTAGCGGGTATCATTCTGCTGACGCTGGCGATCGCCAACGAGAAGGCCACCAAGTCGCTGCTGGCCGAAGCCAACAGCGACCACATCAAGGCCCAGGATCTCGCCAACTCCAACCTGCGCAACTCCGAAGTGCTGCACGCCATGGGCATGCTGCCCGGCATCATGGGGCGCTGGGCCGGCAAGCATCATGAATTTCTCTCCAAGCAGTCGCAGGCCAGCGACCGTGCCGGGGCGTTGACCAACGCGTCCAAGGTGCTGCGCATGCTGTTCCAGTCGCTGATTCTCGGTCTCGGTGCGCTGCTGGTACTCGAAGGCGAAATGACGCCGGGCATGATGATCGCCGGCTCCATCCTGATGGGCCGGGCACTGGCGCCGATCGACCAGATGATCGGCAGCTGGAAGGGCTTCGTCAGCTCGCGCAGCGCCTATCATCGCCTCAACGAGCTGCTCGAGCAGATCCCCGAAGAGCAGCGTCGCATGTCATTGCCCGCCCCGCGTGGCGAGATCGCCATCGAGACCGTTGCTGCCGCGCCCCCGGGCGTACGCATGGCGACGATTCGCGGCATTAACTTCAACGTCGACAAGGGCGAGCACATCGGCATCATCGGCCCGAGCGCCGCCGGCAAGTCCACTCTGGCGCGGGTGCTGCTGGGTATCTGGCCGTCGCAGGTCGGCACGGTGCGTCTCGACGGCGCCGAGATCGCCAAGTGGAACCGTGACGAGCTTGGCCCCTATATCGGCTATCTGCCGCAGGATATCGAACTGTTCGACGGCACCATCAGCGAGAACATCGCCCGCTTCGGCGAGGTCGATCCCGAGAAGGTCGTCGCCGCTGCCAGAAAGGCCGGCGTGCACGAGATGATCCTGCAGCTACCCAACGGCTACGACACCTATATCAGCGCTTCCAGCGGCGCACTGTCCGGCGGCCAGCGCCAGCGCGTCGGGCTGGCGCGTGCGCTCTATGGCGATCCAGTGCTGGTGGTGCTAGACGAGCCCAACTCGAACCTCGACGACAGCGGCGAGCGGGCGCTGGGCGAATCGATCAAGCAGCTCAAGGCCGAAGGCGTCACGCTGTTCGTGATCAGCCATCGCAATAGCGTACTCAAGCACGTCGACAAGCTGCTGGTACTCAAGGACGGGCAGGTCAGCATGTTCGGCCCGCGCGATCAGGTGCTGGCCCAGTTCGCCAAGACCCCGGCGCAGAAAGGCCGCAGCGCTCTGGGGCGGTCGAATGCCGGCCGGCTGACCGCCGTTTCGGGCGCGAACCATTCTGGCAACGCCGACAATTCCGGCAATTCTAGCAATTCCGACAAGCCGCAATCTCGGGGGCATGAGTAGCATGGCAGGCGATAATTCCCGCAGTATCGACATTACCCCGCCCAAGCAATCGACGCCCGACGAATCGGCACCGGCCAGCCCCTTGCCCACCAGCGGCAAGGGCTATCTTCGCCTCGGGCTGGTGATCCTGCTGATCGCCTTCGGCGGCTTCGGTGGCTGGGCGGCCAGTGCCGATCTGGCGGTGTCGGTGGTGGCCCCCGGTGCGGTCTCGGTCGAATCGTTCAAGAAGACCATTCAGCATCTCGAGGGCGGCATCGTCGACGAGATCAACGTCGACGATGGCGACCACGTCGAGGCCGGCGACACCCTGCTGGTGATCGACAACACCCAGGCACGCTCGCAGCTCGCGATTTCGCGCTCCCAGTACCTGATCAACCGTGCTGCCGAAATTCGCCTGCTCGCCGAGCAGAAGGACGCCGACACGCTGACCTTTCCCGATGAACTGCTCGAGAGCGACGCCCAGCGGGTCAAGGAAGTGTTGGCCGTCCAGCGGGCGCTGTTCCAGGCACGTCGCGGGGCGCTCGAAGGCGCCCTCAGCGCGCTCGACGAACAGATGGCCCAGATGCGCGAGCAGATCGATGGCCTGCAGGACGTGATCAACGTCAATCAGGAGCGCATGAACTCGTTGCAGCAAGAAGCCCAGGACTATCGCTCCCTGTTCAAGGAAGGTCTGGGCGACAACCAGCGCCTGCGCGAGCTGGAGCGTCAGGCTCTGCAGTTCAAGGGCGATATCGCCCAGAGCCGATCCAGGATCGCCGAACTCAAGTCCCAGATCAGCGAGAACAAGGTTCAGAAGCAGGTCAAGTTGCAGGAGTTCCAGAAAGAGGTCGGCGAGCAGCTGCGGGAAGCCCAGGGCAATATCGCCGATGCCGAAGAACGCATCACCGCGCTCAGCGATCAGGTCAAGCGAACCACCGTGACCGCGCCGGTATCCGGCACCGTCGTCGGGCTGAAAGTGCATACCGTCGGCGCCGTCATCAAGCCGGGCGAGCCGATCATGGAGATCGTGCCCTCCGGTGATGACTTCATCGTCGAAGCGCGCGTTCCCGACCGCGACATCGACAACATCTACCCCGGCCAGTACGCCGAAATCCGGTTCAGCGCGTTCAACCAGCGACTGTCCAACGTCATCGACGGTGAAGTGACCAACGTCAGCGCCGACTCGTTCGAGGACGAAGCCACCGGCGCCAAGTACTACAAGGCGCGGGTCAAGGTGACCGAAGACGGCAAGCGCGAGATGACCGAGAACATGCAACTGCTCGCCGGCATGCCCGCCGAGGTGATGATTCGGACCGGCGAACGCACTTTCGCCAGCTACATGACCAAGCCCATCACCGACATGCTGGCACGCGCCATGCGGGAGGAGTGAGCATGGGTCAGGACCGTAAGCTATGGACGATGCTGCCTGGTCTGTTGTTGCCTGGTCTAGCGCTGCCTGGTCTAGCGCTGGCAGCGCAGCTGTTCTCGCCGCTGGCCGCTGCCCAGACCTCGATGATGGACGAAGTCGACGCCAGCCTGCCGGCGCTGAACGGCCAGACGGTCGCGAGCAACGAAGCTGCGCCCGTGGTCGACGAGGACGCCGCTCTGCCGTCGCTGCCGCGGTTGTTCGCCCTGGCATTGCAGAACGACGCCGATCTCACCAGCCAGCGCTTCGAGGCCGAAGCCGCTGCACAGGACGTGCCCATGGCGCAGGCCGCGCTCAAGCCGCAGATTCAGGCCTCCGCCGGCTACGTTTATCAGGAGTCGGACAACTACTACACCGACAACCCGTCCTATAACCCCGACAACGAGCTTGGCGGCAACGACGACTACGAAGCGCGCTATCAGGGCACGACCCGCGATCAGACATGGCAGGTACAGCTGTCGCAGTCGCTGTTCAGCCTCGAACGCTGGCGCAAGGTCGGCAAGGCCGAAGCGCAGAGCGATGCCGCCGAGTTGAAAGTGGCTGTTGGCGAGCGCGATCTGGCGCTACAGGTTGCCGAGGCGTATCTCGATGCCTTTCTCGCCTCGCGCAAGCTCGGCCTGCTCGACTCCAAGCAGGAGTCGCTGAATCTACAGGTCAAACAGGCCAGCCGCGCCTACGACCTGGGCGTCGGCAACCGTATCGACCTGCTCGAGGCGCAATCGCGGCTCGACCAGGCGGTCGCCGACACCGTGAGCGCCCAGAACGAACTCGACAACGCCTTGAGCCTGCTGGAACGCCTGACCGGCGAGCTGCCCCGGTTCAGCGGCGCCACGCTCGGCGATCTCGGCCAGCTGACGCTGCCGGGTGGCTGGAATGACGCCGACCCCTGGCTCGCGCGCACCATCGACAACGTCGAAGTCGCTCTCGGCAAGCAGCAGATGAAGGTCGCCGACGCGGAAGCCGACGTGCGACGCGCCGGCCACTACCCCGAGCTCGACCTGAGCCTGGGCTACTCCGATCGCGATTCCAACGATCCCTTTCGCGAAAGCAAGGACGCCTCCGCCAACCTGCGCCTGAGCGTGCCCATCTATGAAGGTGGCTACACCAGCGCCAGTGTCAGGCAGGGCGAACTGAGCCAACAGGCCGCCAAGGCCAGCTACACCAATGCCCTCAATCTGGCACGCCAGGAGGTTCGCCAGCGTTTGCGTGGCCTGCGCGGCGACGAACGCCAGATCGAAGCGCTCAAGCGCTCCATCGAATCCAGCAACCTGTTCCTGCAGGCGGCCGAGAAGGGCGAGCAGCTCGGGCTGCGCGATCTGGTCGACGTACTCGATGCGCGCGCCGATCTTTATGACCTGCGTATCCAGTTCGTCGAAGTGGTGCGCCAGTACCTGCTCGACCGGCTCAACCTGCAGGCGGCCGTCGGCGATCTCGGCACCCAGGATCTGGTCGATACCATGGCGCTGTTGTCGCGGGTGACTGGCTGAACCGCGCATTCGTCGCCCTTGATCATTGGCTCGTGGCGGTCGGCGTCGTGCAGGCGTCGCCGACTGCCGTATCCGGTTACCCGAAGCTTCTTGCCAGTCAGGTTCAGAGCGCGTGAACATATAGCCAACGGAACCCAATGAGCCATCGGCTGGCTCGTTATCAGGAAAGGAATGATGAACCAATCAAGCAACTCCGAGCTGCCAACCCACAGGGAAGAAGGTTTCTCTGGCGCGCGCACCCCGAACGACGAAATCTCGATTGTCGACCTGGCCGGCATCCTGCTGACACGCTGGAAAACCGTCGTGCTGGTCACCCTCATTGCCGTGATCGTTGCGGTAGCACTCGCCTTCCTGCTGCCCAGGCAGTACGTCTATACCACGCTGTACAGCGTGGCCGAGCAGGCGCCGACGGAAAACAATCCCCGCGGCAACGTCGAACCTCCCGAAACGGTAGCCAGCCGCGCCAAGAACGCCTACCTGGTCGATGTCGTCAACGCCACGCTGCCCCCGGGCCAGGAGCTGAAGATCGACATCGACATCGACGGCTCCGGTACGGACACCGTCATGCTCACCTCGGAGGCCGTCACGGACGAGCAGAATCTGGTCAAGCGCCTGCATCAGGGCATTGCGGAAAGGATGCTCGCCAGCCAGCAAGAGCGCCTTCAGCGCCGCCGGCAGTCTCTACAGTCGCAAATCGAAACCCTGCGCCAGACGCTTTCCGACGCGACATCGGCCGAAGAGGGTGACGCCACCTTCAGGTATGCCACGCTGCTGGCCGAAGCAGAGCGGGAACTGGCGATGCTCATCGACGGGAACGTGGTGCAAGTCGCACAGCGTGGACTGAAAACCACATCCTTGGGTACGGTACCGATTATCATCCTGGGCGGCGTCGTCGGTTTCATTCTGGGGGGCATGCTCGCGCTGCTGATGGCGTTCATGAGCGCTGTACGTCGATCCCTGCAGACTGAACGGCAGCAACCGTAACCTTCCATTTCGCCTCATGGACCCGCAGGCTGGCAACTCGCAGGCCCGCTGGCTCATGGGGCAGATAAACAATGGCCGTTGATCCTGGCTGGCAATGAACGTATCTGCGCCGGAACGCGCAATGAACGAGAGCAGGGACCATGATCGCTAAGTTTCGGCGGATACTGGGTACCGAGTTGGGCGCGGCATTTCTGCGCACGTCCTTCGTGCGGGGTATCGCAGCGATGGGCTCGCTGCTGCTCGGGGTAACGCTTGGGCGTCTCTATGGCGCCGAAGGTGTCGGCGTATTCGCATTGGCGCAGAGTTTTCTCTTTGGCGCCGGCATTCTCACCCGCTTCGGCATGGATAACGCACTGATGCGTTATGTAGGCCAGGATCACCGTAGCCCCCAGGCGCTGGGCTATCTCGTATGGGCAGGAAAGTACGCCTTCACGGTAGCCCTGGGCGTAGCGCTGCTGATCGGCCTTTCGCGTGGCCTGATATCCCAGTGGTTCGACATGCCCGAACTGAGCCGGGTATTGGGATATCTCGCATGGGCGGTCCCGGCCTTCACCCTCAACTATCTGCTGTCGGGTTACATGAAAGGCATGCACCGCCCGGCCTCGGCCTGCTTCCTGGAAAGCGGATATATTTCCCTCATCGCCGCATTGCTGCTCATCGCGCATGCCGCCCTCGGCCTGACGGGGGAAGTGGGGCAGTCGGGCGCCGCTCTCGCGTTGGCTACCTGGATCGTATTGTTGCAAGGCATCGTTACCCTCTATCGCCATCAGCGAGCCCGAGGGGAGTGGCGCGACCAGAGCGCCAGACCCGCTGATACCCGAGGATTCATGGTCTCCTCGCGCGCCTTCTTCGTCATGAGCCTGGCCGAATTCATGCAGAATGTGCTGGCCGTGGTCATCGCCGCACTGCTTCTCGACAGTCACGACCTTGGGCTATTCAAGACCGCCGAGCGCTCAGCGCTTTTGATTGGCTTTATCCTGATGATCATAGCCGCCATCTTTCCGCCGCGATTTTCCGCGCTTTATCACCAGGGAGAGCAGAAAGCCCTCGTGGCGCTGGCACGTCAAAGCTCGCTGTTGGGCGCCGTGCTTTGCGCCCCCTTGCTGTTTGTCTGCCTGGTCGTGCCCGAGCTGCTGCTGTCTCTGTTCGGGCCGGATTTTACCGCCGCGGCTCCCTACCTTCGTATTCTGGCCATTGCCCAAAGCGTCAACGTCAGTACCGCCGCGGTCGGCTTCCTGTTGAACATGACAGGCCATGAAGCGCTCATGCGAAACATCGCGCTGAGCAGCACCGGGCTCGGCATTCTTGCCTTCGTCGTCAGCATACCGTTACTGGGCGCCATGGGCGCCGCGCTCTCCCTGGCACTGGTGCTCGTATTGCAGAATGTCGTAGCGCTCTTTTTCGTCAGGCACCGCCTGGGTTTCTGGGTATATCCCGCATGGCATGGCCGTTAACCATCGAGTGAAGCCAGGACGCGCACCATGAGGCTGTTCAGATTACACAACTACACGTTACCCGTACTGGCCAACGGACTGTTCATGGCCAGCGTCGTAGCGATCGCGACCCTGCCATCCGGGTCGCTGGCCGGTATTCCCATCAAATACCTGTTGCTGCTGCTGGTGCTTGGCTACTTCGTGCTGAGCGCGAAGCGCCTCTCGGCAACGTTGCTTACCCACCTGCTGGGGGTCGGCGGCTTCCTGCTGATTTACGCGATCTACGGCCTCGCTGATTTCAGAGCCTATGCCATCGGTGAACTGGTGCTGGCGCTCGGGGCTATCGTCCTCGGCATGCTGATCGCCCATGTCGTGTATCGGCGGGGGCTGGGCACGCTCGGCATTCTGAACATGTACCAACTCTCGGTGCTGGCGCTGGGCATTCTCAAACTGATCATCCTGCTCTTTTATCTCGCCTCGCCCGGTTACGAAGCCTTCATGGAAGGCTTCGCCACCACCTACCAGAGCATCACCGGGGCGAGCTTCCTGACCATGCCGCTGCCCCACGGGCTGATCCGCATCTACATGCAGAACGACCTGATTGCCGCCATGCTGCCGCTCGCCATTGCAGCGCTTCGCCCCAGAGGCGCAATCACCTCGTACGACAGGATCCTCGTCCTGCTGGCGCTGTGGATCGTCGTTATCGGCTTTTCCCGCTACAACATGGCCTGCTTTGCCGTCTGCCTGCTCGCGTTTCTCTGGGTCGATAAAAAAGGCCAGCTATTCAAGCTGATGCTGGGATTGCTCGCCCTGGCTTTCGTCGTTCTTTTCTTCAAGGAATTATGGCAGTTCGTCGAGATCCGCTTCTTCTCGGCGCAAAACGCCTCATCCGACGAAATCCGTGTCGAGCAAGCCTCCGCCCTGATGGAGTATTTTGCGCGTGCTCCCATATTCGGTCATGGGCTGGGCGCCTATACGGAAGACATGATCCGTTCACCGGTGGCGCCGTTCTCCTACGAACAGCAGATCCTGTCACTATTGCCCAAGTTCGGCATGCTGGGGTTTGCCGTCTTTGCCTGCTATGTCAGCTATCTCATCCTGCGGCTGGCGTTTAGACGCCGCTATCTCGTCACGCTTTATCTGGGGCTGTTTCTCGCCTCGTCCCTGTTCAACCCCTACCTGTTCAGTTCCAACATGGTCGTGGCGTATGCATTGATCTATTACCTCTATTGTTATGACGGTTGTCATGACTACGGTCATGGTGCCCGGGGCGATCGATGTAACGCAGCGCAACGTCATGTGAAGAAATCCACCGAGCCTGCAAAGCACGCTCGCTTTGCGTAGAATCTACGCCCATTCTCAAAAGCCGCCTCAAGAGCCGGGACCGCCCCGGTAGAGGGAAGTATTGCTTCCAGAACCAGAGCTACTGGAAGCTCGTGCGCAAGAGGAGCGCATCAGATAACCAAGGAGTGTGGATTTGAAAGCTCATTCGGTGATCGTGGCCTATCAGCCCGACACGACTCGACTTCTGGAAATGACCGGTGTGCTGCATGACAACGGCCTCGGTGTCATTGTCGTGGACAACTCGGAGCCAGCCGCCGAACTCGAGCTTGGCGAGGGGATCGAGGTCATTGCATTGAATGAAAACCTCGGCATCGCCGCGGCACAGAACATCGGCATACGCCGCGCACTGGAAGAGGGCAGCGACGCCATCGTCTTCTTCGACCAGGACAGCCGTATCCAGCCTGAACTGCTGACGACCCTGCTGCAAGCGATAGACACCCCCGAGCCACGAATCGTCGCCCCCGTCTTCTTCGACGAAAAGCGAGGATTCGAATATCCCGCGATTCGTGTCGACCGCTGGGGGCTTCGCACCAAGGTTCGTCCATCCACCTGGGGCGCACCCGCGCCGGTGGACATCATCATCTCCTCCGGCAGCGCCGCCAACCGCGCCGCCTTCGACGCGGTCGGGCTGATGGAAGAAGCCCTGTTCATCGATCATGTCGATACGGAATGGTGCCTGCGCGCCCGTTCCCGCGGTGTCCCCATCGAAGTGCTGCCACAGGCACGCATGCTGCACTCCATCGGTGACGACTCCATCAACCTGCGGATCGTCCGCGTACCGGTTCACGGCGCCTACCGGCGCTACTACCGGGTACGTAACGCGCTGCTGCTGCTCGGCATGCCCCACGTTCCCAAATTGCTCGCCCTGCGCGAAGTCGTATTCACCTTCGTTCACCAGGGCATCATACTGTTGGTCGTTCCCGGTCGCCGGCAGTATCTGCGCTACTTCTTCAAGGCGCTCATCGACGGCGTTCGCGGCAAAAAAGGCAAGATGCAATGACGGCGCAAGGCCCAGTTGGAATCGATCGAGCACTCATCGTCGTCCCCAGTTACAACGGGCTCGGTGACCTCAAGCGCCTCGTTGCCAGTCTGCCCGCTGATGCCAACCTCTACGTGATCGACTCCTCGTCGAGCGACGGCACCGCAGACTATCTCGCCGCGCAAGGCATCGACCACCGCATCATCCCGCAGCGCGAATTCAATCACGGCGGCACGCGTCAGCGCGCCATCGAAGAGCGCCCCGGTTACGAGGTCTATATCTACCTCACCCAGGATGCCTACCTGGAATCGCCCGCCGCCATCGAGCGGCTGCTCGCGCACTTCGACGACCCCCGGGTCGGCGCCGTCTGCGGCCGCCAGTTGCCGCATCGCGATGCCAACCCGCTGGCCACGCACGCGCGCCATTTCAACTACCCGGCCCAGAGCCAGACCAAGGGGCTCGAAGACGTACCGCAACTGGGCCTCAAGACCGCCTTCATGTCCAACTCGTTTTCCGCCTACCGTGCCGGCGCACTCTCGCAGGCGGGCGGCTTTCCCAGCAACGTCATCCTCGCCGAAGACATGTACGTGGCCGCCCGCATGCTGCAGCAGGGCTGGAAGATCGCCTACGCCGGAGACGCCTGTTGCCACCACTCGCACAACTACACCGCATGGGAAGAGTTCAAGCGCTACTTCGATATCGGCGTCTTTCACGCCAGCGAGCCCTGGATTCAACGCGATCTCGGCGGCGCCGGCGGGGAAGGGCTGCGTTTCGTCCGCTCCGAACTGCGCTATCTCGGCATAGCCAGGGCCGCCTGGTGGCCCGCCGCGCTGACCGCCACCGCCATGAAACTCGCCGGTTACAAGCTTGGCAAACAGCACGCCCGCCTGCCTGCCCGGCTACGCAGCACCCTCAGCATGCACAAGGGATACTGGACATGCTGACCCTCTCGCACCCCCGCACTGTCCATCGAGCGTCAACGGAGTTTCACGCATGAGACATCAAACGCGGCACCTACAGGGGTTCGATGCCTACACGACAACGCTGGTCAGGCTCGTCGACGTAGGCGCAGTCTTCATCGCCGGCTGGCTCTCCTACATGGGGCGCTTCGGCCATCTCGACATGCCGGAGCGCTACCTCTGGGCGCTACCGCTCGGCGCGCTGCTGATCCTGCTGATCATGCCCAATCTCGGCGTCTACACCTCCTGGCGCGGCCGCGTCAGAGCGCTGCTCGTCCTGCGGCTGATCGCCGGATACTTTCTGGTCGGGGCAGGGCTGGCATTGATCATGTTCCTCTCCAAGTCCGGCGCCAGCTTCTCCCGGCTCTGGGTCACCTTCTGGATCCTGGGCGCCTGCGCGCTGTCGATCCTTACGCGTGCCGCCGTCTACCCGCTGCTCAACCGCCTGCGCATGAGCGGTCGCAACCGGCGCAGCGTCCTGCTGGTCGGCGATGCCCACTCCTGCGCCACCGCCGTTGCCCATCTCAAGCGCCATCCTGAAGCGGGGTTCGACGTCCGCCGCGTGCTCGTGATCGACGCCGACCGCGACCGCGACCGCGAACTCGAAGCCATCCCGCACGAACCATACCGTATCGGCGAACCGCTGGAGCACGAAGAAAAGGAAGTCTGGATCTGCCTGCCCCTGGCACGGGGCGAAGCCGTCAGAGACATCCAGGCCTCGCTCAGCCTCTCCACCGGCAACGTGCGCTACATGCCCGACATGGGCGACTTCCGCCTCATCAACCATAACGTTTCCAACGTCGCCGACCTGTTCCTGCTCGATTTGAGCTGCTCGCCCATCTCCGGGGGCGCCCGCCTGCTCAAGCGTGCCGAAGACGCCGTGCTTTCCTCCATCATCCTGCTCTGCATCAGCCCCATTCTGCTTGTCGTCGCCCTCGGCGTCAGGCTGTCATCGCCAGGGCCGATCTTCTACCGGCAGGAGCGGGTCGGGCTCAACGGCCGCCCCTTCATGATGCTCAAGTTCCGCTCCATGCCCGTTGATTCTGAAAAAAACGGCGTGCAATGGGGTGGCGCGCGCGACAAGCAGGTCACCCGCTTCGGTGCCTTCATCCGCAAGACCAGCCTCGACGAGCTGCCCCAGTTCATCAACGTTCTCAAGGGCGACATGTCCATCGTCGGGCCACGGCCGGAGCGCACCCTGTTCGTCGAACGCTTCAAGCACGAGATCCCCGGCTACATGCAAAAGCACATGGTCAAGGCCGGCATCACCGGATGGGCGCAGATCAACGGCTGGCGGGGCGACACCGACCTCGCCAAGCGTATCGAATGCGACCTCTGGTATATCGAAAACTGGTCGGTCTGGCTCGACCTGAAGATCGTCTTCCTGACGATCTTCAAGGGCTTCGTCAACCAGCACGCCTACTGAGAGGGCGTTTACAACACCCGCGAGCGAACCCATGGACATACTCGTGACCGGCGCCGCCGGCTATATCGGCACCCACACCCTGGTCGAACTGCTGAACCACGGCCACCGGGTCGTCGCGCTCGACAGCTTCATCAACAGCCACCCGGCCGCCCTGGATCGTGTCCGCCGCATCACCGGCAAACCGTTCAGCGTGATCGAAGGCGACATCCGCGACACCGCGATGCTGTCCAGACTGTTCCAGGAACACGCCATCGACGCCGTGATCCACTTTGCCGGGCTCAAGGCAGTCGGGGAGAGCGTCACCCGCCCGCTGGCGTACTATCAGGCCAATGTCGCCGGCACCCTCGCGCTATGCCACGCCATGGCCGAAGCCGGCGTGTACCGTCTCGTCTTCAGCTCCTCCGCCACCGTCTACGGCGAAGACGCCCCCGTGCCCTACCACGAAGGGCTGCCCCGCGGCGAGACCGCCAACCCCTACGGCGCCACCAAGGCCATGGTGGAAAGAGTGCTCGAAGACCTCTGCCAGGCCGACGCCCGCTGGGCGATCTCGCTGCTGCGCTACTTCAACCCCATCGGCGCCCATCCCTCCGGCCTGATCGGTGAAGACCCCCTCGGCCCGCCGAACAACCTGATGCCCTACGTCGCCCAGGTTGCCGCAGGGCGCCGCGACACCCTTGCCATCTTCGGCAACGACTACCCCACGCCGGATGGCACCTGCGTGCGCGACTACCTGCACGTCGTCGATCTTGCGCTCGGTCACCTCAAGGCGCTCGAAAAGCTCGATAGCGCGCCGGGCTGCCACGCCTACAATCTCGGCACCGGGCGCGGCCATAGCGTGCTCGAACTCGTCGATACTTTCATGCAGGTCACCGGCGTACCCGTTGCCTACCGTTTTGCCCCGCGCCGTGCCGGTGACCTGGCCGCCTTCTGGGCCAACCCGGAAAAGGCCCGCCGAGAACTCGGCTGGCACGCCGAACGCCCCCTCGAGGCCATGCTGGCCGACACCTGGCGCTGGCAGAACGACAATCCACGGGGTTACGGAAAGTAAGTACTTACATTTTCTAACGCTGGCGGCACCGACTTTTTTTGCAAATTTTTCTCCAGCCCGCCAAAAGGGGAGTTCAGGCTCCCCCAATGCTTGTTTGGCGCTACTTACGAAGTTAGTAAGTACTTGCTTAACGTAATCGCCTTTTTCAATAAGTATCTTCTACTTTAGTATTCAAACATTAGTTTTGTCTTAACTACAGGATTCGCGTACCGCGAATAACCCCATGATTCCCAAGGATAAAAAGCGGCGGAAACGCAATGACGCTTAGCCAGTGGCGCCATGTGCAGCTAAGGTAGTAACGTGACGGAAGTCATCCGACGGGTTGATTTGCGTTACAATAAAGTATTATGTTCCTGCCTAGTCATCGCGTGAGATACGTGACGAAACAAGAACCGAAGACGAAGCAAGAACCGAAAGAACACCAAAAGCGGAAAGAGCGCCAAATTTGCCACGAGCGAGTCAGCCGATTGCCCATTTTCACGAAGAACCTCGCCGAACTGCATGCAATAAGGGGATTACGGAATGCAACCCACCCTGATGAACGGTTACCGGCGCTGCCGGCACATGCCCCTCCGAGCCGGTGAACGTCGGCTGCTCTCCAAAGGGACTGTGTCGCCGCGTCATGTTTGAGCCCATTCAGGCTCGGTAGGACGGTTCTTTTCGAGAGCGGCCATGGCTAACCGCTCTGCGGGTGACGGGCGCTTCGTTCACGAGCGTCGGTTACCCAACTGATCAGTGAATATATTCACCATTTGAGGAAGCAATACATGCCACTTTCATTCGATTCCAGTTACTACCTGGAGCAATATCCGGACGTTAAGGCGGCCGTCGACGCAGGCACCATCGAGAGCGCCGAAGCGCATTGGGAACAGTACGGCGCCGAAGAAGGCCGTAACCCCAACGCCGTCTTCAACACCGAAGAATACCTGGCTGCAAACCCGGACGTGGCTGCCAGCGGCATGAACCCGCTGACTCACTTCCTGCAGTACGGTGCCGCTGAAGGCCGCGCGCCGAGCGACGCCTACCAGCCGATCGCCGACGGCTTCGATACGGACGCCTACCTGGCCGCCAACACCGACGTCGCCGCAGCCATCGAAAGCGGTGCCATCGACAGCGCCTACGAGCACTGGGTTCTCTACGGCCAGTTCGAAGACACCCGCGAAGCCACCTACAACGGCGGCACGCCGGTCACCGAGATCACCGATCCGGCCTCTGGCGAAACATCCGACCTGACCAAGGGCGCTGAAGAAATCACCGGCACCGCTGGCGACGACACCTTCAACGGCGTTGCTTCCGCGCTTTCTTCTGCGCGCACGCTGGATGCCGGCGACGCGATCGACGGCGGTGAAGGCAACGACACCCTGAACGTCGACCTGCAGAGCACCTTCGCCGGCTTCTCTGGCGACGGCGGCCTGACCAACGTCGAAACCGTCAACCTGAGCAACGAAGGCACCATCGGCCGTACCTTCAACGCCACCGGTGTCGAAGGCGTCGAGCAGTACAACCTGACCGGCGGCGTGACCCTGGCCGGCCTGGAAAGCACTGATGCCGCCATCGCGCTTGCCGACAAGGCCAGCGGTGCCGTCAGCATCGGCTACACCGACGAAGCCGTCGAAGGCGACGACGACGCGCTGAGCCTGTCTCTGGAAAACGTCGGCACCGTCGATGATTCCGAAACGACCGACACCGACGAGCGCGAAGCTGTAGCCGTAACGGTCAAGGACGCCTCAGACAATACCGACGCCGTCGAAAGCCTGGCGCTGGACGTGACTGGTGACAACGTCGTTGGCCTGGCCAACGTTGACGCCACCGCCATCACTGCCACCGGCAGCGGCAACCTGGATGTAGACGCCACCGGCACTGCGCTGGAAACGTTTGACGCTTCCGCCGTCGAAGGCAATGTCGAAGCTGCTCTGACTGCAGCTACCAGCCTCGAATCCGTCACTACTGGTGCAGGCGACGACACCGTGTCTGTCGGTTCCGCCAGCCTGGCATCCGTCTCTACCGGTGCCGGCGACGACACCATCACAGCCGACGCCCTGCGCGTCAACGCCAGCATCGACGGCGGCGAAGGCGATGACCGTCTGAACCTGTCTTCCACTGGCACCGTCCAGTACGCCATGGCCGGTATCGAGACGCTGAGCCTGACCGGCGGCGATCTGACCTTCTCCGCCAAGAACGTCAGCGGCATCGAGACCATCGAGTCTTCCGCCACGCAGACTGGTGCTGCCACCTTCGCTGGCCTGGGCGCGACCGACCTGAGCTTCGATCTGGCGGGCGTTGTAGGTACTGCTAAAACGCCGACCATCACTGCCGACCAGACCGGTGCTTCTACCGTCAACGTCGTTGCTGATGCAGACGCAGAAGAAGACGAAACCAGCAACAGCAGCGCTAACCTCAACCTGAGCAAGACCAATGCGGTTCAGCTCAACGTTGCGGAAGCCACTACGTACAGCGGCACTATCAACGCCGGCAACGCTACCTCGATCGAAGCACAGATCGACGGCGCACTGACAGGTGCTGCTGAGCTGAACCTCGGCAAGGCCACTTCCGCCGTGTTCAACACGGGTGAAGAGGACTCTACCGTCCAGCTGGTGGCTGGTAGCCTGACCGACCTGAACGTCACTGCGGGCGCTGGCTTCGAACTGACATCTGACTCCGACGTCTCCAGCGTTGAAGCGCTGACTGTTGATACCGCTGGCGAGTTTGATGCGTCTACTGTTGCAACCAACGGCTTCGATGCCGTCAACCAGGTCAACCTCTCCGGTACCGGTCAGGTAACGCTGGCCGACCTCGGCGATGAAGAACTGGAATACGGTGTTACCGTCAATGCGTCCGGTCTGACGGATGTTACGGTCGACAGCACTACGACCGACGCGCTGACCATCGGTGCTATCAACGTCGGCGATGGCCAGTCCATCGAAGTCAACGCCGCTGACGTGCTGGGTAGCGTCAATCTGACCAGCGCTACAGTTGCCAGCGAAGGCTCCATCAACGTCAACGTTGACGGCATCACTGGCGCCGCTGACCTCGGCGACCTGACGGCTTCCGACGTGACCGTTGACGCCGCTGGGGCGCTGGGTGATCTGGGTGTGACTGGTGCTGGTAATGCAGTCATCATCGACGCCGACACTGCAACCGTGACCGGTTCCGGCCTGGGCCAGAACTTCGTCTCCGTAGATGCAACTGAAAGCGCCACGGTGACCGGTGGTATTCAGGGTGACGAAATCACCGTGGATAACACCACTGGTGGTGAAAACGCCGAGTTCACCCTGACCGGTGATCTGGGTGGCGATACCTTCACTGTGGGTAGCGCTGTTGCTGGTTCTATCAAGGCGACTATCACTGACTTTACGGTCGATGGAACTGATAACGATACGCTGTCTGTATCCGGCAATTTCGGCATCATTGCAGCCGATAGTGGTTCCTCCGCAACTGGCTTGGCCGCTGCGCTGGCTGGCGATGATTTCGATGCCGTAGAGACAGCTGCCTTCGCTGGAACCTCTGTCTCCCACAACGTCTTCGAATTCGACGGAAGCACCTATGTGGCGGTAACCGATGCTACTGCCGGCTTCGGTGACGGCGACGTCCTGGTCCAACTGACCGGCGTTACTGGCGTTGACGATGTAAATACCTTGGGTCTGACTGCTGCCTAACCAACCCCATCTAACGATGGTGAGTCAGGGCTCGGTTGCATGAGCCCGCTCAAAGAAACCCCCGACTTTGGTCGGGGGTTTTTTTATGTAACGTCATATTTCACGCCCCACCTTTTCCGCTAAATCGTTGAATAATCGTCAATCGTACCCCGCGCTGTGTCCCTTTCATGACGAGCCGTCAATCGGTCAAAAAGACTGAGTAATTTCCTCTTATCTATCGTATTTGAATGAGACGATCTGTTACATTTGCTGTAGTTGGCATTTTTGTAACTTGACCTGATCGATCGGGTTTCGAAGCGAAAAGTGACCGACGTCGGCGGGGGCCGGCATACCCCCGCGCCTCAGTGAATAATTGATTGATCATCCCCCTTTTCCGACGCAAGGGAACTACCGCAATGTCTCTTCAGTTCGATGCAGAATATTATCTGGCGCAGTACGCCGACGTCGCCGCGGCGGTGAACGCTGGCGCCTTCGCCAATGCCCAGGCCCATTGGGAACAGTACGGCGCTGCCGAAGGCCGTAACCCCAACGCCATCTTCAATACCGCAGAATACCTCGCCGCAAACCCGGACGTGGCCGCCAGCGGCATGAACCCGCTGGATCACTTCCTCCAGTACGGCGCCGCCGAAGGCCGCGCACCCAACGCCGCCTACCAGCCGATCGCTGCCGGCTTCGACAGCGACGCCTACCTGGCAGCCAACCCGGACGTGGCGGCGGCCGTGCAGAGCGGTGCCTTCGCCAGCGCCTACGAGCACTGGGTCGAATACGGCCAGTTCGAAGACACTCGTGAAGCCACCTACAACGGCGGCACGCCGGTTACCGGCATTACCGATCCCGCCGCTGGCGAAACCACCGATCTCGCCAAGGGCGTCGAGTCCGTCACCGGCACCGCCGGCAACGACACCTTCAACGGCGTGGTTTCCGCGCTCTCTTCCGCGCGCACGCTGGACGCTGGCGACAGCATTGACGGCGGTGAAGGCAGCGACACCCTCAACGTCGACCTGCAAACCAGCTTTGCCGGCTTCAGCGGCGACGGCGGCATGACCGGCGTCGAAACCGTCAACCTGAGCAACGAAGGCAGCATCGGCCGCAACTTTGACGCCAGCGGCGTGGAAGGGGTCGAGCAGTACACCCTGAACGGCAACATCAACCTGGTGGATGTGGCCGATGCCACCGCCGCCGTCGCCATCGCCGACCGCACCGCTGACCTGACCGTCGACTACGCCGACAAGGCCACCGATGGCAGCGCCGACGCGCTGGATCTTTCCGTCAGCAACGTCGGCACCGTCGAGGACGCGGATACCACCAAGATTGAGCGTCAGGACGTCGCCGTCAACGCTGATGGCATCGAGTCGCTCAACCTGACCACCGCTGGCGACAACGTCCTCGACTTGAGCGGCGTCAACGCCAAGGCCATCACCGCCTCCGGCACCGGCACGCTCGACACCAGCGTCGCTGCAGCGACCAAGACCTTCGACGCCTCCGCCAACGAAGGCGCGGTCAAGGTTGATCTGGGCAATGCCGCAGCCGTGACCGCCGTCCAGACCGGCGCCGGTGACGACACCATCACCGCCGCCACCGGCGATCTGGCGACCAACGCCGTGATCGACGGCGGCGACGGCGCCAACACCCTGGCGCTTTCCGGTTCCGGCACCGTGCAGTACCAGATGAGCAACGTGCAGACCTTGGCTCTGGGCGATCTGAATAGCGGCACGCTGACCTTCTCCGCTCGCGATACCAGCGGCCTGGAAACCGTCGCCGCCGGCAGCGACTTCAGCGACACCGCCACCCTGGCCGGTCTGGGCACGCAGGACATGGCCTTCGACCTCTCTGGCGCCAACAGTAACAAGGGCACCATCACCGCTGATAACGCCGGTGTGTCTGTCGTCACCGTCAGCGCCTCCGACAGCGCCGATGCCGATACCCCTGACACCAACACCACTGGTCTCAAGTTGACCCAGTCCAGCGCCGTCGACCTCACCGTGGGCGAATACGTCGACTATCAGGGCAACATCACCGCGCAGAAGGCCCAGTCGCTGGAAGTCGCCGTCGCCGGTGAAATCAACAACACCATTGATGCCGGCAGCGCCACCGGTGCGGTGTTCAACGTCACTAACAGCGCTGACAACGCCAGCTCTAATGTGACGCTGAACGCACAGAAGCTGGTCGACCTCAACGTCACCGCTGCCAGCGATCTCGACATGAGCCTCTCGGCACTGGGCGCGCTGGAAAGCCTGACCGTCGATACCGACGGTATCTTCCGCATCAGCGATTTGGGCGCGATCAACGCCGTCGAACTTTCCGGTAACGGCTCCGCCAACCTCGGCGCGCTGGGCAATGCCAACAATGACCAATACGGCATCACCGTCAACGCCGAAGGGCTCAATGACGGCCTGACGCTGGGCACCATCACCACCAACGGCACCGATATCGACGTCAACGCCGCCGACGTGCAGGGCGACGTGACCCTGAACGGCGCCGTCAACGCTGGCAGCGGCGATGTCGACCTCGACCTCGCCAATGTCGCCGGTAGCGTGACGCTGAATGCCGTCACCGGCAACGACGTGACTATCGACGTCAGCAACGTACTGAACGGTGTGACCTACAGCGGTGATATCTCTGTCGCCGACAGCGTCACGCTCAACGGCGCCGAGCTGTCTGGTAACACTGGCGTGAACATCAATGCCAGCGGCAACGACGTCACCGCTACGCTGAATGGCGGGCTGGCTGCAGACGCTTACACCCTGAACCTCACCAACAGCGACCTGAAGAACGTCGACCTCAACGGCGACCTGGGTATTGGTGACGACAGCGTCACGCTGAGCATCGCCGGTGATAGCAGCGCAGATAATTTCACCGCTGACTACAACATCACTGGTGGTGAAGCGCTGGAAGTCGACTTTGCCAGCGGTGATACCAGTGATGTGATGACGTTGTCCGCTGGCAGCTCACTGGCCGGCTACGATAGCGTCACGGTACGCCACGGCACGCTGGATATCAGCAAGGTTACTGACTTTACCGGTACGAAAGTCGATATCGCCTCCGGCATCACGATGACCGCCTCGCAGTTCGCTGCGCTCAAGACGCTGGACATTGGTTCTGCCAACTCGCGGGTCGATATCGCTGTCAACTCTGCCGAGGAAGCGCAGCAGGTTCAGCAGGCACTGACCACCCTGAAAGTTGAAGATAGTGCCAATTCAGACTCTGCTTCCAATGCGCTGACTATTGGCTTGCAGATCGCCCAGTCGGTTGCCAGTGATGATGCCGTGAAGGGTTTGACGACGGCGCTTCAGGCAAGCGACAAGGTCGATACGCTGAATACGGTCACGGTCGACGACAGCGGCAACACGAGTGATGATGGTGATCTTGTTACCAACGTCCTGACTGTGGCGCAGGCTGTGGGCCGTGGTGATGCGCTGGGTGATGACTACAGCATTGAAGATACGGCTGCGAATCTGTTGGCTGTAAATGATTCGAGTGATGCGACCGACAATGATGTTCTCTCAGGAGCCGATTCTCGGACTGTCATCGGTACCACTAACCAGTTGACCATTGCTGAGTACAAGGAGCTGACTGGTACGGACTCAAACACAGACCAGTTGAGTGCTAAGTTTGGGGATGGTGCGAAATACAGCATTGGCATGGGCGACAATGATGAAACCTTTGCCGTCGGTAGCTCCGCTGAAGTCACCAATAAGCTGACCCTTAACGGCGGCACTGGTGCGGATAAGTTGGAAGCCACGCTGGATCAGGCAGTTGCGTTCCCCACCTATGCGCCGACACTGAACGGGGTGGAAAACATCAGCCTGACCTCAAACACTGCCGGCGCCGGCCTGATGATGACCAACGCTACGGGTGTCGGGACCATCATCAACGATGGCTCGACTTCCGATCTTTCGGTGATCGATGTTCAAGCGCCGGTTGATTTGAAAGCCGTCGGTGTTAACAGTGAATTCGAACCATTGGCTGGTACTTGGGATAGCTCCAGCAACTTCGTGGTGCGTTACCGCGATGATGCTGCTGCACCTGAAACTCAACATATCACACTGAATAACGCCAACCTCAACCTGCTGACCGTCACGGCGCTGGGTGAAAACGATGATGGCGAGGTGGTACCTGCATCGGCCGGTATTACTACGCTGGATATTACCTCTGATGGTTCTGGCGATGAGGCCAACTCCATCCGTACCTTCAATGAAGATAAAGGTGGCAACCCCTCAGGTTTGTCCGCCACCCTGGATACAGTGACCATCAATGGCTCGGCAGACCTGACCCTCATTGACCTGCCGACAGGTATCACGGTTGACGGTTCTGCGGCGACGGGTAATCTTTATCTGGTCGCCAACGGCACCGAAGACTCACCGGCTGAATCGACTATCATCACCGGCGGTTCAGGTAACGATACGCTGTTTGGTGGTGACGGCAACGACACCATCACCGGCGGCGCTGGCAACGATGTCATCTACGGCCGTGAAGGCGCCGATACGATGACCGGTGGAGAAGGCAACGACACCTTCGTGATTGCCACAAACGATGTGACGGCAGCAGGTGCCGATATCGTGACGGACTTTGGCACCGGAGCAGATCAACTCAACTTCAAAGTTGGTGAAACTGTGGGTGCCAATGTTACCGAGGGATCAAGCGCTGTCGGTGGTTTCCAGGCTGCCCTTGATGCTGCGAACACTGTGTTTGCGGACGACGCAGCTACCGACGTAGCGGTCAATGCCCAGCAGGTTGGTAGCGACCTTTATGTCTTTGCGGAGACCACGGGTGATAATATTGCAGACGCTGTCGTCCAACTGGTAGGTGTTAATTTGGCAGATTTCGACCACAACGACGTGGCTACTGCTACTGCCTAACCTTGACCAACTGAAGGATTGCTATCCTCTGATAGTCATTCCTGAGTTGTTAGATATAACCCCCGCCTCGGCGGGGGTTTTTTATGTCCATAACTAATCACGCAACAGCCACGCATCGTATCGCCATCGGCAGGGGTTCCCACAGAACGCCTATGGAATGCCCCGGCCATGTGTCCGTCATTCGCCATACATATCGAATCCATTTAATGATTATCGTGTAAGAAATGGCTGACAAAACATGTCAGTCAATCGTGTAGGAGTTTTCGTCGGCATGACGCACGCGCCATCGAGCCGGGCAGAGACGGGTTCGCTCGGGGCATATTGAGACATGAAAAAAGAAGGGGTTGGTCATGGTCTGAAATATAGCAGGACGGCGCTGCCGCAGGTCGAGAGCTGGGCTGATGCCAGTGGTAGCTCGTCTTGCAAGCCCTGAATGTCTTCGCTGCATACAAGGGCGGTTACTTTTTAATCAAGGGGCTCTCTTCTCTGTAATCAAGGGGCTCTCTTCTCTGTAATCAAGAGGCTCTTTTCTCTGTGAAAAATAAAGGACACCCACTTATTTAACAGTGAAAAATAAAGGACACCCACTTATTTAACAGTGTATTTGCATAAGCTAATATAAAAATAACGCCGACTCGCTGAGGCCTTTCGCCATGACCCGTCCCCGCGCCGCCCTGGTGTCGCTCGACGCCACCCTTGGTATCACCTGGTCAACCGTTGCGTGCGGCGCGCCTTCCTGTGCGGCACCGATGCCGTCAGCGGCCAGTGCTACGAGTACCGGCGCGGCTGGGGGTTTTTATTTTGAAACGCGGCGAATTGCCAGGAGGAGACATTGATCCAACAAGACAGCATCGTCATGCTCGCTTCGGATTGGCGAGCGTGGCTCATCGCCTGGGGGCTTTACACCGGCCTCGAGATCGCCCTGCACGCCTGGGCGAGTTCCCGTGTGAGCCGAAAGAGGTGGCCCGGCTGCCGACCGGTGCGACTGACGCCGATGCTGATGTGGCTGGTCTCGAGTGGCTATGCGGCGGCCGCCACGTTCAAGCAAGGCATGGGGAAGGTCGAGAGGGCGTATTTCATCATCTGCTGCAATCGGCTCAACTTGTGGCTCAGCCTGGCCTTCTGCGTGGGCAGCCTGCTGCTGGTCCCCCTCGACACGCCGTGGGCGACGTTCTGGGCGGCGCTGTGCGGCTGGCGTTTCCTGTCCCGCAGTATCGAGATCACGCTGGCCTTTGCCCGGGATGTGCTGCGCAATCCGCGCGTCCATACGGATCGATCGGCGCTTCATCGCCATGGCCGTTTGCGTCTGGCCATGACCAGCTATCTGGAGATTTTCCTGTACGCCGCCGCGTTCTATGGGGCGCTGCTGTCGTTGGTGCCTTGGGCCGAAACCGGCTTCGTCATGGGGCGGGCGGTCGTCATGTCGCTCTCCATCGGAACCCTGACCAATGTGGGCGCGTACGTCTGCGCTTCGCAAGGGCCTGGAGCCTGGCTTCCCTTTGTCCAGGTGATTACCACCCTGAGCCTGGTGGTGCTGAGTCTGGCGCTGTATGCCTCACGGGATCGATAGCCCGGTCAAATCCCGTTGGGCGTTGCACCGGCACTTATCGCCCCGGCAGGTTGATGCACCACATCCATCGCCCAGCAAGCTGGGCGCCTACAAACACCGTTGGTTTGTATCGCTCCCGGCGGACGGTTTCTTCGGCGCCGGCATTGCTATTGTAGGAGCCCAATTTATTGGGCGATAACGGGGCGGGCTGGGGCGCCACATCCATCGCCCAGCAAGCTGGGCTCCTACAAACACCGTTGGCAATATCGTTGTAGGAGCCCAATTTATTGGGCGATAACGGGGCAGGTTGATGCGCCATATCCATCGCCCAGCAGAGCGGGGCGCCTACAAACACCGTTGGCAATATCGTTGTAGGCGCCCTATTTATTGGGCGATTAGCAGGTTTGGCAAACGTCGGTATCGCCATTGCAGGCGCCCAATTCATTGGGCGATCGACCGGTCCGGCGACATTGGCACCGTCATTGTAGGAGCCCAATTTATTGGGCGATAACAGGGCAGGGCGAGGCGCCACGTCCATCACCAACCAGCCATCGGGCAAGCGATAGAGATCACCCAGTCGACGATCCAGTAGCAACTCATAGGCCGCCACCTGCAAACTGCGATCCGCCGCGGGGAGATCATCGAACAGCACGATCCCGCGACTCGCAGGTCCACGGGTTCCATCTGGGACAAGCGCATGCTGACCACAACAGCTGTAGCTGGGTCTCGATGACGTGAGAGATCACAGCTAGGCGAGGATGGCGACAGGACCTGACCGAGAGAGTGGTTTCGAATATTTCGAATATTGTCGAGCGCTTCTCGATTGGCTATCATGGCTGCCATAGTGTGCAACGTAATGGCGGACTCGCCAGAGGTGAACCATGGGCTCGGTCCTTCAGTCCCTACCCAATGCCGAAGAAGCGGCCGTCGCCAAGCTCTCCAGTCGTGAGCTGGCCGCTTACGTCGAGACAAAAGCGGCCACTCAACAGGTCACACTCACCCATCGTGATGGCACAAGCCATCAGGTAGAACTGCCGGTGAGTGCCTTGCGGCTATTGGTCGACATCCTGACGGAGCTCGGTGAAGGCAATACAGTGAGCCTGATTCCGGTCCACGCGGAGCTGACGACACAGGAAGGCGCTGATCTGTTGAATATGTCGCGACCGACGTTTATCAAGCTGCTCAACGACGGGGACATCCCCTTTCATCGGGCGGGCAACCGTCGCAAGGTCAAATACACCGATGTCATGCAGTACAAGCAGCGTGTCGATCAAGAGCGACTGGCTGCCCTCGACGAACTCTCGGCTCTCGACCAGTCTCTCAATCTGGGGTACTGATGAGTTCCCACTTCACGGTCGTTTATGACGCCTGCGTGATGTATCCCGCGCCGTTACGCAGCTTGTTGATGTATCTGGCGATGAGAGACCTCTATCGGGCGCGCTGGTCACAGCAGATTCATCATGAGTGGATGCGTAATCTGCTCGAGAAGCGCCCTGATCTGACATGGGAGCAACTGGAGCGCGTGCGCCGGTTAATGGATCGCCATGTCCGTGGGGCTGTCGTGGAAGGGTTCGAGCCGTTGATCGAAAGCATCGATCTGCCTGACCCGAATGACCGTCATGTCTTGGCGTGTGCCCTGCAGTGTGGTGCCGAAGCCATTATCACCTTCAATCTGAAGGATTTTCCGGACGACGTCCTCGCAGATTATGACATCCGCGCCATTCATCCCGACGAGTTCCTCGTTGACCTGTTGGAGCTGGATGCGGGTAGTGTCATTGAGGCCGTCAGATTACACCGCGCCAGTCTGAAGAATCCGTCCTTCGAACCTGACGCCTATCTGGATGTGTTGCTCAACCAGCGCTTGCCGGACACTGTCAATCGCCTCCGCCAATTCCATTGGTTGATCTAGCAGGGGCCCGCCCTGTTATCTTCCTCGGTACAATTCTCCTGTCCCTACTATGTCCGCTTACGACAATGCCATCGCAGCTGCATTGGCATGATAGTGCTCAGCGTCTTGCGGGGAATCACAGCGGGCTTCACGCCATGACTGGGGTCGTTGAGCAATGGTCAGCAATAAAAAAAAAGGACACCCACTTATTTAATAACATATCCGGTGTGCGCTAATCTGAGAGCAACGCCAACCTGCTGAGGGTTCCCGCCATGACCCGTCCCCGCGCTGCCCTGGTATCGCTCGATGCCACCCCCTGGTATCACCTCGTCAACCGCTGCGTGCGCCGCGCCTTCCTGTGCGGCACGGATGCCGTGAGCGGGCAGAGCTACGAGCATCGCCGTGGCTGGATCAGCGATCGCCTGCATCAGCTGGCGGGGGTCTTCGCCATCGATGTGGCCGCCTATGCGGTGATGAGCAACCACTACCATCTGGTGGTGCGAGTGGACGTCGAGCGGGCCGAGGGCTGGAGCGACGACGAGGTGCTGAAGCGCTGGACAGCACTGTTCACCGGGCCGTTATTGGTGCAGCGCTATTGTGCGGGTGCCGACATGCTGCCGGTGGAAAGGAAGGCGGTGAGTGAGCTGGCCGCGACCTACCGTGAGCGGTTGGCCGATGTCTCCTGGTTCATGCGACTGCTCAACGAGGCCATCGCCCGCCAGGCCAACGCCGAGGACGGCGCGAAAGGGCGCTTCTGGGAAGGGCGTTTCAAGAGCCAGGCACTGCTCGACGAGGCGGCGATCCTCAGCGCCATGGCCTATGTCGATCTCAACCCGATTCGCGCCGGGATGGCGGAAACCCCCGAGACGTCTGCCTACACTTCGGTGGCCGAGCGGATGGCCGAGCTGCCGGAAGGTGACGAGCGTGACACCGGCAAGGCGAGGGCAGCCAGCCCCGATAGGCCGCCATGCGATTCACCTCGGGAGACGCCGGTGGGCCAAGGGCCGGCCTGGTGCGAGACGCTGCCTTGCCAACCGCTGATGCCCTTTGACGCGACCGCTCGGCTTTCCCACGCCATTCCCTTCGCCTTCGAGGAGTATCTCGAACTGGTCGAGAGTACCGGCCGCTGCCAGCGCCCGGACAAGCGCGGGCAGATCGGCGAGCGCGTCCCCACGCTGCTCGACCGGCTGGGCATCGACCCGGAGGCCTTCATCGCCGCTTCCAGTACACTCATGCAGCGCTTCGGCAGCGCGGTGGGCACGCCAGCGAGCCTGACCGCTCGGTGCGCGGCCCGCCAGGCCCGGCATCTGCGCGGGATGCGTGCTGCACGCGAGGTCTTCGAGCGCCGGGCGGCGTGAGAGCTGGTAAGTGAGCCACCGGTGGAACCTCGCAGCAAGCAGCCTCACTGAGTATTGAGCAAGTTGGGGAGGCCTCGGGGCAGGCGGAAGCCAGTGGCTGCCGTGCTATCCTGAGCATAATGACGATGGTTCCCATTGGGGTAGAATCGATGCAGCTAGAAGAACTCATAGCCAAGGTCAGCCGTCTTCCTGCCTTCCGTCAGCAGGAGGTGATTGATTTTGTGTCGTTCCTGGAGGCGCGCTACGGGGATGCTGAGCATGGCGAACCGGCTGACTGGTCTGAGCAACAGTTTCGTACCATGAGCGTCGAGCAAGCCATGCGTGGGCTAGAAGACGAACCGGATCTCTACTCCGAGGACGATCTCAAGGAACGCTGGCAATGAAGCATGCCGGTCAGATTGCGTTGATGCCGTTCCCTTATACCGATCTGACACACAGCAAGAAGCGACCGGTACTCTTGCTGCGTCGGCTCGATCATGCCCAGGATGACTGGCTTGTCTGTATGGTTTCCTCCCGGTTGCATCAGGCTGAGCAAGCTCTCGACTGGATGCTGAGGCCAGACGATGATGAGTTTGCGGATTCTGGTCTCAAGGTGGCCAGCGTCTTTCGACTCTCTCGCCTTGCCGTGCTGGACGGAGAATACATTCTCTCATGCAAAAACCCTCGCGACTGAAGCCCCTCCACAAGAGCAGCCCACAAGGCATTCCACATGAGTGAGTTACTCGACCCTACCAACGATTACGTCTTCAAACGGCTGTTTGCCGACGCTCCGGATCTGTTGGTGGATCTGATCAACGACCTGCGCCCGGATCTGCCCGACATCGCCTCGGTGGAGGTGTTGAACCCCAACATCGAAGCCAGTGAGCTTACCGGCAAATACATCATCCTCGACGTGCTGGCCCGTGATGGCGAAGGCCACTGCTATAATGTCGAGGTACAGGTGCGTCGCTACGGGGCCTGGCACAAGCGGGGCCTGTTCTATCTGGCCCGTACGCTGGGCAGCCAGCTGAGCGCCGGCGAAGACTATCAGGAACTGCGGGCGACGGTCGGATTGCATCTGCTCGATTTCGATCTATTTACCGCCACGAATGCTGAGCGTCAGCAGGCGATATGGCGGTTCGAGATGCGTGATGAACGCCAGCCGAGTATTTCGTTGGGGAACATCCTGCAGATGAACCTGATCGAACTCAACAAGGCGGATCGGCTGGGCTTGCCGGAAGGCCCCTTGTGCGCCTGGATCACCTTCTTCAAGCACTGGCAGGAGGAACTCACCATGGCCAATATTGCCCATGAACCGGTCAAGAAAGCGATGAGCCGTATCCGCGAACTCAGCGCCGATGAGGAAGCCCGTCGGCTGGCATTTGTGCGGGAACGGGCACTGCGGGATGAGGTATCGCTGCTCAACGACGCCAAACGGGAAGGGTTGGAAGAGGGTGAGAAGTTGGGTCTAAACAAAGGCGAGCGGTTGGGTGTCGAAAAAACCGCCCGCAATCTGATCACGTTGGGCGTGCTCAGTGATGAACAGATTGCGGAAGCCACGGGGCTGACGGTGGCCGACGTGGAAGGACTGCGCGGGGGTGGCACTGGCACGCACTGAAAGGCGGATCGGCTGGGCTTGCTGTTGAGGATGTGACGCGGCTACGTGCCGAGGGCAAGCACTGACGTCGCTGCCCATGATAGCGAGCGCTTGGGGAATCGCTGCATAAACCTCGACCTGCGCAACGTGGCCGCTGCGCTCTTTCGGCTGGAGCACAACCGCGACGAGCAGGACATGCTCGACGTGCTGGGCACGCTGGTCGAGTGGCTCAAGGCGCCAAAAAAAGAAGGACTCCCACTTATTTAGCCGTTACCTGACCCCGGCGTACCGTGCGCCGGAGTGCGGTGTAGGCGTTCGATAATCCGGGGGCTCTTCAGGGGGAGAAGCGCTGGTACAATCGATCGATATTCTTGAATTCCAGAACTGTCGATAGGAGACATCATGCCGGAATGGGTCGCGGTATCGCGCACACAACACGCCGATCGCCATTACCAACCGCGCCAGGGTTATCGTTTTGCCGCCGAACAGCCGGTCACTTCGATCCTGCTGGCCGAACTGGGCAAGCTGCTGCCGCATTATGCACTGGGTTTCGTCCAGCAGGGCGAGAGCACTTATCAAAGTTACCAGCCGGTGGCGCTGCTGGGCCTGAATGGTCAGCACAACCTCTATGTTCACCCGGATGGGCGCTGGCTGGGCAACTACGTACCGGCCAGCCTGCGCGGCTACCCGTTCACCCTTGCCAATACCGAAGATCAGCAGCAGGTGCTGTGCATTGCTCAGGATCATCTGCTGGAAGGCGAACAGGGCGAACCGCTGTTCGATGAGCAAGGCCAGCTTGAACAGCGTGTACAACAGACCCTGGGCTTCCTGCAGGAGTGCGAGAAGAACCGCCAGCTGACCCAGGCTGCCGCCGGGGTGCTGGGCGATACCGGCGTGATCGAGCCGTGGCCGCTCAAGGTCGAGCGTGGGGAAGGGCAGGAGCCGCTCAAGGTCAACGGCCTGTACCGCGTCAACGAGAAGGCGCTCAATGCCCTCGATGCCGACACTTACGCCACGCTGCGCGGCGGCCCGATGGCGTTGGCCTACGCCCAGCTGTTTTCGATGAGCCAGCTTTCGCAACTGGCCGAGCGGGCGAAGTTTCACGACAAGCACCACGCTCAGCAGCAAACCAGCGAAAATCTCGACCAGTTCTTTGGTGACGACGAGGAACTGACCTTCGATTTTGGCTGAACGGAAGAAATGAAGATGTTGCGACGTATCAGACTTTTACTTCACTTTTTCCACAGATGGGAGAAGGTGGGGATTGATCAACGCGTTGACTGCGATCTTGCAAATTATCAATGCAAGGTTTGTGGAGAAGAAAAGCGCGAATTTAATCATTGAGGAGCTATGACCGTGGCAGATGATACAACGGCCATCACCATCGATGGCACCGAGTACCAGATTGCCGATCTTTCCGAGAATGCCCGCAACCAGGTGATGAACCTGCGCGTGACCGACCAGGAGATTGCTCGCCTGCAGCAGCTGGCGATTGCCCAGACGGCGCACACCGCGTATGCGCGTGCGCTGAGCTGCCCAAGCAGGCGCACTGAGCCTGGCATGATCGATCCGGCTGCAGCAGGCGAGTGGTGACGTATAGTAGAATCGCCCTCTGCCGGAAGGCTGCGCCTCTCTAAATGCCATGGCTACATGGTTGGATGCATCTCACAGACCTGTCCACCGGAGATATTGCCATGACAGCAGGCTTCATCGAATGTTATTGGGAGGTGGGATGTGAAAAATGTGCTGTTTTTAATGGCTTTTTTGGCCTTTTTTGCAGCGATTTTGTTCTTTTTGGATTGGCTTTTGGAGAAACTGAATGTCAAGAGAAAGCACGATGACAAACTACTTTGGATAATTATAGGAGTGATCGTTCTCTCGTTTATAGCAGTCTTTGGTTTGGAAGGTTATGAACAGTTACCTTGGGAAGATCGCGTGCTGAGGCGGTAAAGGCACTACGGTAGGTGGTCAAGGTGCTACACGTCAGTGGTGATGCTAAATGGATGCTGGAGTCCATTGACAGCGCTTCTGGTGGCCGGAATTTTGACAGGCGCGGTATGTTTGATGCTTTCCCTGAGTGGCGCTTCATATGTTGTTCAGAGTCACTTCGGCTTCTGGTTTATTTCCTTTTTAGCCGGTACGTGACACGATCCATATAAAGAATGCTGTAAAAGTTCGGATTGCGCACGAGTCGTGAGCGCGCCCTCTGTCTTCCAGGATAGCGTATGGATTTAATTCTGGAATTCTACTTCCTTGGTTGGAAAGGGCCGGTTGGTGTGAGCGAGTGTCATGAGTGGATGTGTTGCTGATGGCTTTTCTGTGAATGGGAACTGGATATGAATCGTATTGTTTTCTGGGTAGTGGTGCTTTTAACGGCGATGTGGGCAAATATCGCACTTGCTGGCGAGGCTGACAGTCGAGAGGGTAGAACCCCTGTTGTGAGTCGTGAACTTGTCTCTGAAGCACTGAGTTGGGTCCAAGTAAAAAAGCCTGAGCTGGAATGGTCGTCTCAGCTAACCTTGGCTTCTGCGCTGTTACGGGAAATAGTGCTTGAAAGATCAGGCGGAGATAAAAGCGAATCGGTCGTGCAAAAGTGCGCAGATTATGGAGATGCCGCCCATCGAATAGCTTTTCATCAGCAAATGGGACAAAGAAGCGAGGAGATAAGAGATTATGTGGAGAAAGTCATTGCTATGGCACCTGGTATACCCTGGCCTGATTTTAGTGTTGTTGACGAGATGATTTCGCGTTCACAGAATGACTTGTCAATAGAGAAGACGGATTCTGGTAAAGCAGAGCAGATATTATTTTTCTCCGCGCGGGAATACGAACGCTGTCTTTTGATATGATTGTTCATCGATATGGCTGAAGCAGGGGTTTTGATCTTGTAACGTTGAAGAAACGCGCCAAATTTCACGACGAGTACCAGGCGCAGCAACGGCTCAGCGAGAATCTGGACCATTTTTTCGACGGTGATGGCGAAGAACTGACCTTCGATTTTGGGGAGTGATTCGGGGCGGTGAAGCACCGGGTCTTGTGGCGTTTGGTGCATCGTCTATGTGAAGTTGAGTTGTCGTTCATGTAAAGTGGAGATACTTTTCTCTGCAAAGAACTGCAATGATGTTGATGACCGAGCCCGCGCAGCTTCGCGCTACACTGGCGGACATCCGGCCCACCCATGTGGCTGTCGCCTACCTGGGATACGGTTGGTCCGATTACCTGGATGTCACTGCATTGGAAGAGATCGTCGTGTCACCGACATTGGGTTCTTTCCCCTATGCGCTGGATGACCTCCTCGATGCAGCCGATCGGCATGGTATCGCGGTGTACTTCCAGCCCGACCTGCATGCCAAGTTGTTTATTGGCAACGATTCCTGCCTGATCGGTAGCGCCAACCTGAGCCGCAACGGCTTTTCGGGGGGGCTGCGCGAGGCGGGTGTGCATCTGCAAGATCCGGATTCTGTGCAACAGGCGCAGGCCGTGTTCGAAACACTCAAGGCCGGGGCGGTGACAAGTCCGGACAAGCAGCGTGCCATGGTCAGCGAGCTGGTGGAGACATGGCAGCGTGCGCGTCGTCACGGCGTCCTCCCGAATGAGGACGGTGACCGGCCGGCTGGCACGATCCTGGATTGGAAACCCGGCGTCGAGCGTGTGCAGATGGCCTGGTTCGACGCCAAAGTGGATATCTCCTTGAATGAGACGAGTATTCGTCAGCAACTCCCCGAAATCGGCCACCATCAACCGCAGGATTATTTCGAGGACTACGCAAGCTTGGTCGAGAGGGACGACGTAAAAGCTGGGGATTGGCTGATACTGTGGGCGGCCAAGGGTGACGGTACGCCGGATCAGCGTAGTAGTCCTTATTGGTTGCGTGTCGATCGGTTGATTTCCGAGGCCGCGGATGCCAGTGAAGCGCCCTATACACAGTTGGCCGTCACACTGAGCGATAGCAAGGCGGTAACGCCGCCGTTTGAGCTCGATGAGCGAGCAAAAAGGCTTATTAAGCAGCTGCTGGTTAGTGGCGATTATCCGGCGCTGTTGTGGTCCGAAGCCCGTGAGCCATGGCGTTTCAAGGATGCCAGGGAAGACAATCAGCGCTTCTTGGCTGACCTGCAGCAAGCCTATCGCGATGAGGCAGTGAGTGACTGAACGGCCTGCGCTGGATCGCTTGGTCCGGATACTGTCACGCAACGGCACTTGTTACCATCACCGTTTATCAGATTCGATCAGGAGGTCGGCATGCCCGAGTGGGTCGCGATATCTCGTACGCAGCACGCCGAGTATCATTACCAGCCGCGTCAGGGCTATCGTTTCGCTGCCGAACAGCCGGTCGCCACGATCCTTCTCGCCGAACTGGGCAAGCTGCTGCCGCATTATGCGCTGGGCTTCATCCAGCAGGGCGAGAGCGCTTATCAAAGTTACCAGCCGGTGGCGTTGCTGGGCCTGAATGGTCAGCACAACCTCTATGTTCACCCGGATGGGCGCTGGCTGGGCAACTACGTACCGGCCAGCCTGCGCGGCTACCCGTTCACCCTTGCCAATACCGAAGATCAGCAGCAGGTGCTGTGCATTGCTCAGGATCATCTGCTGGAAGGCGAACAGGGCGAACCGCTGTTCGATGAGCAAGGCCAGCTTGAACAGCGTGTACAACAGACCCTGGGCTTCCTGCAGGAGTGCGAGAAGAACCGTCAGCTGACCCAGGCTGCCGCCGGGGTGCTGGGCGATACCGGCGTGATCGAGCCGTGGCCGCTCAAGATCGAACGCGGGGAAGGGCAGGAGCCGCTCAAGGTCAACGGCCTGTACCGCGTCAACGAGAAAGCGCTCAATGCCCTCGATGCCGATACTTACGCCACGCTGCGCGGCGGCCCGATGGCGTTGGCCTACGCCCAGCTGTTTTCGATGAGCCAGCTTTCGCAACTGGCCGAGCGGGCGAAGTTTCACGACAAGCACCACGCTCAGCAGCAAACCAGCGAAAATCTCGACCAGTTCTTTGGTGACGACGAGGAACTGACCTTCGATTTCGGCGACTGATCCCGTACCCTAACGGGTTCACACTTCAATCCAATCAAGGACATACCCATGGCGGATACCGACACCCAGGCAAGCCAGACCGTGACCATCGACGGCACCGACTACAACCTGGCGGACCTTTCCGAGAATGCGCGCGCCCAGGTCACCAATCTGCGCGTGACGGATCAGGAGATCGCCCGCCTGCAACAGCAGCTGGCGATTGCCCAGACGGCACGCACCGCGTATGCACGCGCGCTCTCTGCCGAGCTGCCCAAAAAGGCGCACTGAGCCTGGCGCTTTAGGTCATTGCCCTGCGGCTACAACACAAGGAAAGCCCCATGAGCGAGAATGGGCGTCGCTTGATTGCATTCACTCTGGGGCAATGTCCCGATCACAAGGGTCGCAATATCGAGGATATCTGGTCGCTTTCCCACTTCTGGCTGGAACACACCCACGACACCATTCAATGGCTGTTTCCGATTCCCGAAGCCGGCCGCTTCAACGGCTTCGCGCCGCTGCTGGACGCTGAAGCGCAGGCCGCCTTTGCGGAGTCTGACGAACTGAAGGCGCGTCAGCGCCGGTCGCTCGACGTGATGCTGGATTTCTTCGGCCTGGCGCGGGAACCGGATGGCATCGTGGCCTTGCCCCACCTCAACCCCAGGGAACATATCTGGCTGAAGCGGGGCGGGCACAATCACCTGCGGATCTCGCGCATGATCCGCAGCCTGCATTTGTGCCATCAACCGGAACTGGCCCGCGCCTTTCAGGCCGCTGTGATCGAGATCGGTACGCAGCAGGGCTTCGTGTCGGCGCAGTCGGTAGGTTACTGGCGAGCGGCCATTGAGGCGTAGGTATTGAGGCGTAGGTATTGAGGCACAGGCATTGAGGCACAGGTATTGAAACGTAGAAAGGCTGAGCCCGGCACCCGAATATCCGGGCATGGCCTGCCGTTTCACGGTTTGGCTGGGCTTGGCTCATCACCTTTGCAAATGCATTCAACGATACGGAGAGAGAATGGCTTACTGGAATGACCCGCGTGTCCGGGTGCTGAAAAAATACGGAATCCTGATCGACGCAGAACCCGAGGTGCTGGAAAGCCTGCCGGGCAAACTGCCGCCGGCCGATGGCGATATGACCTTCAATCAGTGGAAGCTGAGTGTCTTCGGGGAACCTGTCGACGTGGGCATCTTCTCGCTGGAGTGGCCTTACGGTAATACTCGGATGAAAACGCTGAGTGGCTGGGGTGGCGAATACGTCAAGCAGGTTCTCAGGCACCAGGCGAAGGTCGCCAGGCAGCGCAAACAGGAAGAGCTGGAAGCGTTACAGCTGGAACTGGCCGAGGCGGCAGGCGAGGCTCACATACCCAAGGAGCTGCTGGAAGCCGAGGTCGACGAACTGGAAGATACCCTGCAGCCGTCGGTCAGGGAGTTCTTCGCCCGTGAGCTGGAGAAAGTGGATGACGATGTCTCGATGGAGCAGCTGCTTCAGAAGATGCTTCGGTTCATGAACACGGCAGCGGCAGGTTTCGCGCAATCCCAGCAGCGGGTAGAACAGCTGCAGAGCCGGCTGGATGCCTTGGATCCGGAACGGAAGTGACAATGACGATCTGGTGTTCGATTTTGACGCCCGATCCCGTACCCTAGCGGGTTCACACTTCAAGCCAATCAAGGACATACTCATGGCGGATACCGACACCCAGGCAGGCCAGACCCTGACCATCGACGGCACCGAATACAATCTGGCGGACCTTTCCGAGAATGCGCGCGCCCAGGTCACCAACCTGCGCGTGACCGACCAGGAGATCGCCCGCCTGCAACAGCAGCTGGCGATTGCCCAGACGGCACGCACCGCGTATGCACGCGCGCTCTCTGCCGAGCTGCCCAAGCAGGCGCATTGAGCCTCTATGGCCTTGCCTGACAGTGGCTCACCCCGGCGATGGCCGGGGTGAGTCGATGAATCGATGCCCGCCGCTCGCCGGGTTCCTGCCTTTCCCACGTATTCCTGCAATTCCCGCTTATTCCTGCAATTCCCGCTTATTTCTGCAATTCCTCACATAGCATCAAGCGAATCGTCCGGCCGCCGATAACGATGATGAGCCGTCCGAAGCCTGGGGCGCGCTGACGTTCGATTTCGTCAACCGGAGGCACGTCCGCGTGTCCAGACCCTTGCTCCCCAACGAGCCCCGCATTCCCGATGAGCCGCGCGAACAGGCGCTGACCGCCCGCTTTCTATCGCCCGCATTGGCGGCGCTGGAGTCGCTGTTTCTGGCGTTGCGTGCCGAACTCGACCCGGCACTGCGCCAGGCCAGGCCGTTCAAGCAGGGCAAGCCGTATCCGCTGGGCCAGTGCCTGGAAATTTCCCAGGCGGTGCAGCGCCAGTTGCAGCAGCGCGACCCAACGACACTCGACGGCGAGGCGGTGCAGGGCTACCGGGCGCTGGCCGCGTTCATGCAGCACGGTGGCAGTGTCCGGCAGGTCTGGGGCGATCTGCGCGGCGAGTATTTTCAGAACGCCTTTCTCGTCGGCACGCTCTATGTCGACGTGGCCAACGATACCGTCGATCCGGCCAAGCCGCCGGTCGAGGTGCTGCCGTTTGCGGCGTCACGTCTCGTGCCGGTTGCCGATTATCGCCACTTTGCCCTTGTGGCGGCTCGCTACTGGCAGGCGCGGGTCTATCCCAATCATCTGCTTCCCGAACTGGCGCCATTCTTTCCTCTAATCACCGTGACGGCGGCCGGGTTCGTGCAGTTGCAGGCGGCGTCCAACTACATGATCGCGCTCACGCTGGCCGGCGCCTTCCACCCCGCTGAAACCGTGCTGGCGGAGGCGCCGAAGAATGCCAGCCTGTTCGGTCTTCTCCGTCAACGTCTCGCTTCACAGCCCTGCGCGCTGCCCGTCGCATTGGCGGCTCATCCCGAAGCTGGGCGGGCGGCTGCGCTGTCGATGTGCCAGACGTATCGGGAGCAGGGCGTGGCGGAAGATGCGCTGCGGCGCGATACGGCCGTGAAAGCCGTCTTGCAGGTCAATGGCGAACTGGCGCGTTTCACGGTCGTGGCGAGTGAGGGGGGCGAGGCCGCAGGGCGTTCTTGCCCACAATGATGGATGACACCAATCGCAGGAGAGTTGCCATGGCATCGCCGGAAACAGGCTATGTGACCGACCAGGAATATACCCACGGCTATTACGCCGAGCTAAACCCGTTGCGCCTGCGTCTGGCGCTGCTCAATGGGGGGTTGAAGCCGCCGGTCATCGAGCATGCCTGCGAGCTGGGCTTCGGTCAGGGCGTGAGCGTCAACCTGCATGCCGCCGCTTCGCCGGTGGCCTGGCAGGGTACCGACTTCAATGCCGCCCAGGTCGTGCGTGCCGGTGAAATGGCGGCGGCCAGCGGCGCCGATGTCCATTTGGCCGACGAGGACTTCGCCACCTTCTGCGCCCGCGATGACCTGCCGATGTTCGATTACATCGCGCTGCATGGTATCTGGAGCTGGGTTGGCGATGCCAACCGGCGCACGCTGGTCGACTTCATCCGCCGCCGTCTCAACCCCGGCGGTGCGGTGTATGTCAGCTACAACACCTTGCCGGGCTGGGCGGCGATGCTGCCGGTGCGCGAGCTGATCAGGGCGCATGCCGATGTGCTGGGCGCGCCTGCCGTCGGGTCGGCAGCGCAGTGGGACGAGGCGTTCGCCTTTGTGGAGCGGCTGTGGCAGAGCGATCCGGCTTTCGCCCGTGCCCATCCGCAACTTCAGCAGGCACTGGCGCAGCTCAAGACGCAGGATCGCCGCTATCTGGCCCATGAATTTCTCAACCGCGACTGGACGCCGATGAGCGTGACGCAGATGGGCGACTGGCTGGGCGACGCGCGCCTGAGCCTTGCCGGGTCGGCACAGCCTCTCGATGACATCGCCGCGTTGCAGCTCAGTTCGTCACAGCAGGCCCTGCTCGAGGAGATCGGTCATCCGCTGTTGCAGGCCGCCACCCGTGACGTGATGGTCAATCAGCGCTTCCGCCGTGATTACTGGCTGAAAGGTGCTCGCCGGCTCAATGCACTGGAAGTGGCTGCGCATCTGCGTCGTGAGCATGTCGTGCTGCTGCAGCCCGCGGCGGACGTGACGTTGGAAGTGAAAGGGGCGCACGGCTCGGCGGCATTGCAGCCGCAGATCTACCAGCCGGTGCTGGCGGCGCTTGACGGTCAGCGGTCGCGGACGATCGCTGAGCTGGAAGCGGAAGTACACAAGGCGGGGGTGACGTTCAACCAGCTGCGCGAAGCGTTGAGGGTGTTGGTCGGCAAGGGCGCGGTCGCGCCGGCGCAGGCACCGGAAGTGGCCGACCGCGTGCGCCCACAATGTGCGCGGCTCAACGAGCATCTATGCAGCCAGGCGGCGCTGGGTAGCGAGGTGGGGTATCTGGCCAGCCCGGTCACCGGGGGCGGGGTGAGCGTCGCCCCGGTCGAACAATGCTTTCTCGATGCCCGCCGTACCGGTCTGACCCAGCCCGAAGCGTGGGCAGAGGTGGCCTGGCGTGTGCTCATTGCCCAGGGCCAGCGCCTGATGCGCGACGGCCAGCCGCTGGCAACGGAGACGGAAAACCGCAACGCCCTCATCGAACAGGCCCGGCGTTTCATGGATAACCGTCTGCCGCTGCCGATCATGACGGTATATATGAGGTGGATGTCACGGCTAGTGATGGAATGGATCAAACCTCTCAAACGCTGTCGGTGAGCGTCACCGATATCAACGAGGCGCCAACGCTGGGCAGCGATACCAAGGCGAGCGTGGCCGAAAACACCACCGGCACGGTCTATACCGCCTCGGGCAGCGACCCGGAAAACAATCCGTTGACCTATACGCTGAGCGGCACCGATGCGGCGTTGTTCACCCTCGATACCAAGAGTGGTGCGTTGAGTTTCAAGAGTGCGCCGGACTATGAGGCACCGGCGGATGCGGGCGGCGACAACGTGTATGACGTCACCCTTACGGCCAGCGATGGTAAGCTGAGCAGCAGCGCACAGGCGCTGGCGATTAGCGTGACCAATGCCAACGACGCACCGGTGTTTACCACGTCGACCAAGGCGAGCGTAGCCGAGAACACCACAGCGGTAGCTACATTGGCTGCCTCTGATGCCGACGGCGGTACGCTGAGCTATTCGCTTTCTGGCGGTGCCGATGCGGCACTGTTCACGCTGGATGCCAACAGCGGGGCGCTGAGCTTCCAGAGCGCGCCAAACCACGAACTGCCTGCCGATGCCGATCATGACGGTATATATGAGGTGGATGTCACGGCTAGTGATGGAATGGATCAAACCTCTCAAACGTTGGCGGTGACCGTCACCGATGTCAACGAGGCGCCGACGCTGGGCAGTGATACCAAGGCGAGCGTGGCCGAAAACGTCACCGGCACGGTCTATACCGCCTCGGGTAGTGATCCTGATAGCGATACGCTGACCTATACGCTGGGCGGCACCGATGCGGCGCTGTTCAATCTCGATACCAACAGCGGCGCGTTGAATTTCAAGGATGTGCCGGACTATGAGGCGCCGACGGATGCCGGCGGCGACAACGTGTATGACGTCACCCTCACGGCCAGCGACGGTAAGCTGAGCAGCAGTGCACAGGCGCTGGCGATTAGCGTGACCGATACCAACGACGCCCCGGTATTCAGCACTTCCCCGTCGTTGAGTGTGGTGGAGAACGCCAGGGCGGTGGCCACGCTGGCTGCCACTGATGCCGACGGCGATACGCTGACCTATTCGCTTTCTGGCGGTGCCGATCAGGCGCTGTTCACGCTGGATGTCAGCAGTGGGGCGCTGAGTTTCAAGCGTGCACCGAACTACGAACTACCAGGGGATAGTAACGGCGATAACGTTTATGACGTCGCGGTCACAGCGGATGATGGCCACGGCAGCGCGACACCGCTAGCGCTGGCGGTGACGGTGGCCGATGTCAACGAGACGCCGCCCTCGCCACCCAATCCGGCTCCCGGTCCGATCACGGTCACTCCCTCCGATCCGCAGCCGAGTACCCCCTCCGGCAACCCTTCGGTGAGCGAGACGATTACCAATACCGGCCGTGACACGGGCACCGCCAAGCTGGTCGAGAACACCGGCAATGCCAACGAGGTGACGGCGACGCTGCCGGGCGGTGTCAGCCTGGTCAACCAGGGGGCGCGCAGCGCCATCGATACGCAGCAGGCGCTGGCCGACCTGATCGGCAGTATCGATGCCAAGCAGCCCACCAACCTGAGCGACCAGACCGGCGTGGCCAGCCAGTGGCTTACCAATCGCCCCGACGGCACGCTGCTCGATATTCGCACGCTGGTACTGGGTGACAGCGGCAACGCCTCGGCAAGCACGCCCATCCGGATCACCGGCATCGCCAATGACGGTTCCTCGGGCAGCAACCACCAGGAAGCGTTCGTCATCGACACCAGTGCGCTGCCCAGCGGCAACCATCTGCAGCTCGACAACATCGACTTCGCCAGCATCATCGGTGCGACCACGCTCAGCGGCGGCGACGGTGCCAACGTGGTCATCGCCGACGATGCCGTGCAGACCATCGTGCTCGGTGCCGATGACGACGAACTGCATGCTGGTGGCGGGCGCGATGTGGTGGGCTCCCATGGCGGCGATGACCTGATTTATGGCGAGGCGGGTTACGACCGGTTGTTTGGTGGCGAAGGCGATGACAGCCTCGATGGCGGAAGCGGCGTCGATGTCGCGCGATTCACGCTGAATGCCGGGGATGCCACGCTCCATCATGCCGATGACGGCAGTCTGGTGGTCGCAGCCGGCGTGCTGGGCAACGACACGCTGAAGAGTGTCGAACTGCTGCGCTTCGATGACCGGGTCATGCTGACCGAGGCACCTGATAGTGCCTACGTCTCGGGCTTCGACGAAGTGGGTTATCTGGCACGCAGCCCCGATGTGGCCGCGGCGGTGGCGCAGGGCGATTTCGCCGATGGTCAATCCCATTATCGGCAGTATGGTACCGCCGAGGGGCGTGAGGCTACCGGAATCACCGGCTTCGACGAGGCCTTCTATCTGGATCAGAACCCTGACGTAGCGGCGGCGGTAGCACGCGGTGATTTCGTCAGCGGCTATGGGCATTATCTCCAGTATGGCATGGCCGAAGAACGTGACCCTGACGCGCTATTCGACAGCGCCTGGTATCTTGCCCAGAACCCGGACGTGGACGCGGCGCTCGCCGAGGGGGTGTTCGACAGCGCCTATGCGCACTACCTGGCCTACGGTAGCGACGAAGGCCGGTTGCCCTCGGCCTGGTTCGACACGGCGGCTTATCTGGCGGCCAACCCGGATGTCGCGGCGTCGGAAATCGATCCGCTGACACATTACCTGGCCTACGGCGAGGGGGAGGGTCGGGTGATCGTCGCCGCTGATGATGGCCTGTGGGTGTGAAGGGCATGCGAATCGATCGTCGGTAACCGCAGTGTACCGTTCTGACTCAGGCTGGCATGGCGTTCTGTCGTCGTCAGGACGCCAGACATCAGAACATCGGAATATCAGAACGCCAGGGCGGCCGAGGGGCGAGAACGCCACTCTCGCCAGGCGCCGCTAATGTCTCGAACACGAGCCGAAATGGCTCGTGGGACGACAGGTCGTCCTGGCCGACACGACGCGCTTCCTTGCGGGGTGGCGTACGGGTAATTAGGCTGCTTGCTGATGCAAGTAAACGTACTTGGCAGGAGCTTTCATGGCGACGCTTTCCTATCCTGAAAACATTGCGACCAATGGCGACGACACTGTGCGTTCCAACGGTTACCAGATTGCCTATGGCTTGAGGGGCAACGATACGCTTCGTTCAGATGCCTATAGCGAATACAACTTTCTGACCGGGGGCGCAGGCAATGATACCTATGTCGCCGGCAGCGGTTCCGCCATCACGGTTATCGATAGCGGCGGGTTCGATACGGTAGTGGCCGAGGGTATCGGGTTGTATAGCGACTACACCTATGCGGCGACCGTCGAGGGGCGCCATCTCGTTGCGCAGAATACGCTGACCGGCCAGCAGGTGGCGATCGCCGACTGGCAGGATGCCAAGCATCAGATCGAGTCGTTTCAGCTAGGCGACGGGACTTTTTCGCTGGCGCAGATCCAGAGTGCCGTTGCCTCCAGCCCCAATTTCCTGGGGGATGTAACGGCCGAGCAGGTCGCCAAAGGGGGCATTTTGCCCGGTGGCACTTCGTCCGATGATCTCCAGGCATTCCTGGCCAGTGTCGAAGGGCGTGATTCGGTCCTTTCCAGTGCCCCGGCAACGGTTACCGAGGCCGAGGGGCTGGATGATGCCTTCTACCTCAGCCATAACGCGGATGTCGCGGCGAGTGGTATGGATCCGGATGATCATTATGCCCGCTTTGGCTGGAAAGAGGGCCGTGACCCCAACGCCTGGTTCGATACCGATGGATATCTTGAAAGGAACCCGGATGTGGCGGCGGCTGATATCGATCCGCTCGAACATTTCATGGATTATGGCGTCAATGAAGGGCGTGACCCTGACGCCTATTTCGATGTCGACTGGTATCTGAGTCAGAATCAGGATGTCGCCAGAGCTGACCTGAATCCGGTGGCGCATTATCTGCAGTATGGTTGGAAAGAAGGGCGCGACCCTTCCGCCGAGTTCGATACCGATGCCTACCTGACGGCCAATCCGGATGTCGAGGCGGCAGGCATCAATCCGCTGGAGCATTGGCTTCAGTATGGTCAGGCCGAAGGGCGCGAGCTGGGCTGATGTCGCGGATCCGTGGAAGTCTTCCATGGCGATTCGAACACAAGAGCGGAAGCCGCTCAGGCCCCTGGCTCCGGTCAGGGGTTTCTTTTATCCGGCGACTTGGCAATGGTCCTTGTCGGCGATACCGTCGCAAAGCCTGTCTATCCATGACGTGAACAATTTCGAGGAGTCTGCATGACTGAGTGGATCGCGCTATCGCGAACGCGACACACCGATAGCCACTTTCTACCGCGCCAGGGCTATGCCTTTGCTGCCGACCGGCAGGTGACGCCGATCTTGCTTGCCGAGCTGGGTAAACTGTTGCCCCATTACCCCCTGGGGTTCGTTCAACAGGGGGATCAATTCCAGCCTGTGGCGTTGTTGGGTTTGAGCGGGCCAAATCGCTATTTACACCCGGATGGCCGTTGGATGGCCGACTACGTGCCGGCTGGACTACGTGGCTACCCATTCACGCTGGCCAATGCTGAAGATAATCAGCAAGTGTTATGTATCGATCACGATCATATCCAGGAAGAACCAAATGATAGCGTGAGTGAGGCTCTGTTCGATGATGAAGGCAGTCTGAGCCAGCGTGTGCAACAGACACTGGATTTTTTGCAGCAGTGCGAAAGCAATCGTCAGCTCACCATTAGGGCCTGCCAGACTTTGGGCGAGTTGGGGCTGATAGAACCCTGGCCCTTGCAGATTGGCCGGGGAGAAGACCAGACGCCGCTTCAGGTGCAAGGATTGTTTCGCATCAATGAGAAGGCGCTGAATGCGTTGGAGCCGACTGCGTTTGCTGACCTGCGCAAGCACGGTGCGCTGGCGCTGGCCTATGCGCAGCTCTTCTCGCTCAATCAGCTTCATCAACTGATCGAGCGGGAAAAATTCCATGCTCGCCAACAGCCGGCTCAGTCGCCGAATGGCAATCTCGATAGCCTGTTCGGTGAGGATGATGATCTGAGCTTCGATTTCGGTGATTGATCGAACTCGCTGATTCAACCTGCGGCGCACCAATAGGAGAGCCTGAAATGTGAAAGATGGCCACTGAGCGGTCAGGAGCCAGGTGTATGAAGCCTGTGCCTGGCGAAGAAGCCATGCGTCAACTACGGTGGCGTGTTACCAGTCGAACCGCCGACCAGGTGAGGCTGGCTACTGACGTTCAGGAGCAGGACCCATCAAGGAGGAATCATGCAGCTTTCTTTCAACCAGGAATATTACCTGCGTAACAACCCGGATGTCGCGCAGGCAGTGCAGAGTGGAGCCATACCGAGCGCCGAATATCATTGGTTGAACTATGGTGCTGCCGAAGGCCGCAACCCGAATGCGGTGTTCGATACGCAGGCGTACCTGTCAGCTAATCCCGATGTTGCCGAAGCCACGGAACAGGGCGTTATCACGCCGCTTGAACACTTTCTGGAGTATGGCGCCGCTGAAGGCCGGGCGCCGAGTGATGACTATCAGATCATTGCGGATGAGTTCAATGAACAGGCTTATCTAAAGGCTAACGCTGACGTGGCGTCTGGCGTCGAGAACGGCGCGCTGCAAAGCGGCTACGAACATTGGGTGTTGTACGGCCAGTACGAAGAACGTCCGGGCGCCACCCTCGAAGATGGCACCCCTGTTTCAGAGGTCATCGGAGAGAGTGCCGGTGATGGCGAGAACTCCGGCGATGATCGAATTCTCGACGCCAGCGCCCAGACGGATGGCGATGGCAACCTGATGACGTCCTATACGGCTGACGACCTGTCGGCTTATCAGGGCATTCGTTTCTCGGGTTCTGAATTTGCCGGTGAAACCATTAACCTGGAAGGTTTGGGCGATAAGCGCCTGTTGGTCGACAATGCTTCCTTGGCACTCAATCTCAATCAGATGAGCTCCGGCCAGATAGAACTGGATGGTGCCGATGTCATCGTCTACGGAGAAAACGATGGACAGGGCAATCCTACCGGTAGCCTGACATCACTCGACGTTAACACTGCCAGTGCGTCGAACCTGGAACTGGGCGGTTCTGCCGCGGCTGGGCTGACGGATCTGGTCATGACTGGAACTGGTGATCTGACCCTGACAGGAGCCACTATCGGGACGATGGCTCAGGGCGGGAGCGTTTCCGTCGATGCCTCTGGCTTGGCTGGCAGCCTTGTCGTCGGAGATGACGGCGTACTCTCTAATGCAACCAGCATAACGGCTGGTGGCGGCGCTGATAGCTTGGCTATCGATGATATCAGCGGGATCGACGCTGCGGCGCCGGTCATCAATGGCGGGGCAGGCGACGATACGCTGACCGTTACCGGCAGCATGACCATGCCGGAGCCTGGTGACACGGTTACTACCGATGTCAGCGGCTTCGAGACGGTCAACTTCGATTCGTATGTAGAAGTTGCTGCCGACTCCTTCGATGGGGTGGAAAACTTCACTGTTGCATCGGGGGCTAGCCTCTCTCATCTGGGGGCAGATCAGGTCGTTACGGCCACTGCAGGAGGGACAAGCGAGGCTGATTCGCCATTAATTCTCCGTGATGCGGGCGGTGACGTGAATGTCGTGGCCGACTTTACGGCTGATGAGAATGCCGATGCGCTGGATCTACTGGCGCTGACTGCGCAAGGCTCGTCGCTTGAAGGCGATACGTTGACGCTATCTGGCAGCGGTAAAATCGCTTATAGCGATTCGGGGCGTGCCTTTCATGAAATCGATGCTTCCGACCTGACGGGTGGCTTGATTTACGCTGGCGCCGATTACGTCAAGGAAAGCGTGTCGTTGGGCAGTGGTAAAGATGCTCTTGATATTGCTGATGGGTCGATCCACGGCAATATGGACAGCATCACCGGCTTTGATGCGGCGAAAGATACGCTGGATATCGGCCCGCTGAATGAGCTGAACAGCATAAATGTCGGCGCTGCCAGCTCTATCGACGAGGCTTTCGACATGGCAGCCACGGAGTCGGCGGCAACGGCTAACGGCTATGTCGCCTTTGAAATGAATGGCAATTCATATGTTTATGCCGATACGGAAACTCAGAGCGTGGATGACAAGGGCAATGTCATTGACCCACAGGGTGAAGTAGGCGTGTCTTATAACGATTTCGCTGTCGAGCTGACTGGTGTTCAGGGCGAAATCACTGAAACCAATGCGCTGGCCTGAGTCTGGCTCTGCGACAATGTTAAACGCATGATAGACAGAAACCCGGAGCTTCGGCTCCGGGTTTTTTCTATATGGCCCATGCTTTCTTCAATAGCGCAGATGACGCGTGGCCCAGCTACGCTGGTTTAGCGTAACGGCTGGCATCGCTGCTTTGGCGGTTTCTTTCTTGCTGATATTTCTTCTGTTTTTCTCTCTTGTCTCCATCCTTTTTGATCGTACCCTCCGGGGAAACCTGTAGCCCTGCTTTTCCCCGAGCGAGGGACTCCGTAGACTATGCCGGTTTCCCTGTCATCGAGTGCGGTAATGAAAATTCTGGTAACCGGAGGCGCTGGCTTCATTGGCTCGGCGGTCATTCGTCATTTGATTCGAGATACCGCTCATGCGGTAGTCAATGTCGACAAGCTGACCTACGCAGGCAATCTGGCATCGCTGAGTGATGCGACACAGAGCGACCGCTACGCGTTCGAGCAGGTGGATATTTGTGATGCCGATGCGTTGCGGGGCGTGTTCGAACGTCACCAGCCCGATGCGGTCATGCATCTGGCGGCTGAATCCCATGTCGACCGTTCCATCCACGGGCCGGCGGACTTCATCCAGACCAATCTGGTGGGCACGGGTGTACTGCTCGAAGCCGCCCGCGCGTATTTCGAAGGCCTTTCCGGTACGCGTCGCGAGGGCTTTCGATTCCACCATGTCTCCACCGACGAGGTCTACGGTGATCTTGAGGGGCCGGATGGACTGTTTACCGAGCAGACGCCTTATGCGCCGAGTTCGCCCTATTCGGCCAGCAAGGCCGGGTCGGACCATCTGGTGCGGGCGTGGCATCGTACCTTCGGGCTGCCGGTGCTCGTCACCAACTGTTCGAACAACTATGGGCCATATCACTTTCCCGAGAAGCTGATTCCACTGATGATCCTCAACGCCCGCGCTGGCAAGCCGTTGCCGGTCTACGGTGACGGGAGTCAGGTACGCGACTGGCTGTATGTCGAGGATCATGCTCGGGCGCTGGTCACGGTGATCGAGTCGGGCCGGGTGGGGGAAACCTACAATATTGGCGGCCACAACGAACATCGCAATCTCGAGGTGGTCGAGCGAATCTGCGCGTTACTGGAAGAGCTGGCACCGCAGCACCCCGAGGGAGTGACGCGCTATGCGGACCTGATCACCTACGTGAAGGACCGCCCGGGGCACGATGTGCGCTATGCCATCGATGCGGGCAAGGTCGAGCGTGAGTTGGGCTGGCGCCCCCGCGAGACCTTCGAAAGTGGCTTGCGCAAGACGGTGCAGTGGTATCTGGACAACCATGTCTGGATCGAGGGCGTCACCAGCGGTGCCTATCGTGACTGGACCGCGAAGCAGTATGGAAAGCACGAATAAGACAAGGATCGAGTGTCATGAAACGTAAAGGTATTATCCTCGCCGGTGGGTCCGGCACGCGCTTGCATCCGGTTACCATGGCGGTGTCCAAGCAATTGTTGCCGGTCTACGACAAACCGATGATCTATTATCCGTTAGCGACTCTGATGCTTGCGGGTATCGACGAGATCCTGGTGATTTCCACGCCTCAGGATACGCCGCGTTTCGAGCAGTTGCTGGGCGACGGCAGCCAGTGGGGCATTTCGGTGGAGTACGCCGTGCAGCCATCGCCGGATGGGCTGGCCCAGGCCTTCATCATCGGCAAGGAATTTCTGAATGGCGCGCCTAGTTGTCTGATTCTCGGCGACAATGTCTTCTATGGGCATGATCTGCAGCCGCTGCTCGACAGCGCCATGTCGCGGGATAGCGGCGCCAGCGTTTTTGCCTACCATGTACACGACCCGGAGCGCTATGGCGTCGTGGATTTCGATGGCGACGGTCGAGCCACTTCGCTCGAGGAAAAGCCCGCCGTGCCGAAGTCGAACTATGCGGTCACCGGTCTCTATTTTTACGATGGCGATGTGGTCGAGATGGCCGAGAAGCTGGAACCTTCCCATCGCGGCGAGCTGGAGATCACCGATATCAATCGCGCCTATCTGGAGCGGGGCGATCTCAATGTCGAGATCATGGGCCGTGGCTTCGCCTGGCTGGATACGGGAACGCACGATTCATTGAACGAGGCGTCCAATTTCATCGCCACCATCGAGCACCGTCAGGGCTTGAAGGCATGCTGCCCGGAAGAGGTCGCCTGGCGGCGCGGCTTTATCGATGATGAACAGCTGGTGGCGCTAGCTGCCCCTCTGGCCAAGAGCGGCTATGGTCAATATCTGCAGCGTCTGGTTCGCGAGAAGAGGACGCACAAATGAAGGTGACCGAGACACAGTTGCCCGAGGTCTGGATACTCGAGCCGAAAGTGTTCGGTGACGAGCGCGGCTTTTTCATGGAAAGCTTCAATCAGCGCGCTTTCGAGGAGGCGACCGGTTGCCGTCGTACGTTCGTCCAGGATAACCATTCCCGTTCGCGCTGCGGCGTGCTTCGCGGCCTGCATTATCAGTTGGAGCAGCCACAGGGCAAGCTGGTACGGGTAACGCATGGCCGCGTATTCGACGTTGCCGTCGACCTGCGACGCAGCTCGCCGAACTTCGGCCGCTGGGTCGGTGTGGAGCTGTCGGCCGACAACAATCGCCAGCTTTGGGTACCGGAAGGCTTCGGGCATGGTTTCGTGGTGCTGTCGGATAGCGCGGACTTCCTCTACAAGACCACGGATTACTACCATCCTGAGTCCGAGCGTAGCATCCGCTACGATGATCCCGATCTGGGCATCGAGTGGCCGCAACTCGAGGCGCTTTCCTTGTCCGACAAGGATCTCAAAGGCAGTTCGTTCCGCGACGCGGACGTATTCGAATGACACCGGGGGCATCATGAAGTGGTTGATTCTAGGAAGCTCCGGGCAGGTTGGTCGGGAATTGAGCCGGTCCTTGCAGGCGTTGGGGCGTGGCGCGGCATTGTCGCGTCAGCAGTGCGATCTGGCCGTCGCGGGCGAGGTGGCCGAGGCGATCGCTCGGCATGAGCCGGATGTTGTCATCAATGCTGCCGCTTATACCGCTGTCGATCGCGCCGAGGACGAGCCGCAGTCGGCCTACCGGGTCAACGCGGATGCGGTCGAGGAGCTTGCCAGGGCTTGTGCCGAGCGGAACGTGTCGCTGGTGCATTACTCGACGGACTACGTTTACTCGGGGCAGGGCGATAAGCCCTTTCAGGAGGATGATGCGACCGGCCCCCTTTCGGTTTATGGCAAGAGCAAGCTGGCCGGTGAGCAGGCGATAGCTCGTGTCGGTGCCAGGGCGCTGATCTTTCGTACCAGTTGGGTCTATGCGTCGCATGGCAGTAATTTCGTCAGGACCATGCTGCGTCTGGGGCGTGAACGGGATGACTTGAGTGTCATCGACGATCAGATCGGGGCGCCGACATGGGCAGCGACCATTGCCGATGTGACTGCGCTGGCGCTGTACGCATGGCAACGTGAGCAGTGGTCGCCTTCGCTGGCGGGTGTCTATCACCTGACTGCCTCTGGTGCAACGAGCTGGCATGGCTTCGCTGAGGCGGTATTCGAGGAGGCCCTGGCGCTGCAATTGATCGACCGTGCGGAGATGCCTCGCGTCGCGCCGATTCCTTCGGCCGATTATCCACAGAAAGCGCCACGACCGAAGAATTCGCGCATGGATCTTGCGCGTCTGGAGCAGGCTTTCGGTCTTTCCATGCCTGACTGGCGTGATGCGCTGAGAAGTTGTCTCCTGTATATGAAAGATGGTCAACAGTAGGCTCGGGCGGCTTTTGGTCGGGATCATTGGCATCTTCGGCGATACGGCGGTTCTGGTTGGTGCCATCAGACAGCAGGTGAGCTAATGAGCACCCGGAAGAGCTGGCGGAGATCGTGCTGGAATGGGCCGGTGTGCGAACCTTCTCAGCTTGCGACTCGGCGGCAGCGGCACGCGATTCGTTGAAGCCAGCGATCCGCCGATGTGGATAATTCACGAGCCGACACGGCAGAACAGGATGATGAAGCATGGCCAGCGATACGATGGAATTGCTGGGCAGGTCAATGAACAGGCTGTTACGCCATGTTTTTGTTCCCGTTTAGCCAAAAGTTTTCCGTTCCCGTTTAGCCAAAAAATAGTATGGATACGGTTGCCTGGCCTGAGTGTCACGCCGCCTGGCAGCACATTGTATCGTTACAGATATGCTGAAATCTTTCCGTTCTTGAGTTACCCGGCCAACCGATGAGCGTTTCGAGACAACAGAGAAGTATTACCGAGCGATACCCGGCTCAGATATTCGTACCCCTGATCGATGCCGGTGCTGTGCTGTTGTCGGGCTTTCTGGCCCACTGTATCCGGTTCGGTACGCTGGCTGTACATGATCGCTTTCTGCTGGCCATGATGATCATGGCCATCTTCGTCGTGATGGCCAACTTCATCGCTGGCGCTTATGTGCGTTGGCGCACCACCCGGCTCTCCAACATTCTGTTTCGGCTGGTGGTCGTTTGGGGCATCGTTGCGTTGATGGCGACGTCGATCATCTACCTGGCCGAAGCCTCGGTTCGCTATTCGCGCTTGTGGCTGGGGATGACACTGCTTTTCTCGCTGGGGCTGGCGGCCGGCTTTCGTGTACTCGTGATGCTGCTGCTCAAAAGCGCGAGGTTATCGGGCAAGAACCTTCGGGGGGTCTTTCTCGTGGGGCCTGCCCCGAACCTGCTCAAGGTGGCCAGAAGCATGCGCAAGACGCCGGGGGAGGGCTTCGCGATTTCCGGCGTGCAGCGCTTGAAGGAGGCGCCGAATCCGGCTTTCCTGAACTGTCTTGCCCGTCGGGTAGAGGATTCCGGCGCTCGTGAGGTATGGCTCGGTCTGCCGCTGGAAATGGGCGGCGCGGTGCGCGAGATCATGCATGCGCTGCGTCATCAGACGGCGGAGGTGCGCTTCATTCCCGAGTTTCAGGACATGCGGCTTCTCAATCACCGCATCAGCGAGGTGGCGGGGCACTTCGCGCTCGATCTGAGCGTGACGTCCATGGGGGAGACGTCGCGCTTCCTGAAACGGGTAGAGGATCTGGTACTGGGCAGCTTGTTCCTGCTCTTGTCGCTGCCTGTCTGCGCCATTATCGCGGTGGTTCTCAAGACGCAATCGCCGGGGCCGGTGCTGTTCAAGCAGTACCGCATGGGCAGCAACGGCCGTCGCTTCAAGGTCTACAAGTTCCGTTGGATGGAAGTCCATACGGAGGCCGATGGCGTCGTGACCCAGGCCAGGCAGGGCGATCCTCGCGTAACCCGGTTCGGCGCCTTTCTCCGGCGGACATCGCTGGACGAGCTGCCGCAGTTCTACAACGTATTGCAGGGTCGCATGTCGATCGTCGGGCCGCGGCCCCATGCGCTGGCGCACAACGAGTATTACAAGGACGTCGTCGAGTCCTACATGAAGCGCCACAAGGTGAAGCCGGGGATCACTGGCTGGGCGCAGGTCAATGGCCTTCGCGGAGGGACGGAGGATGTCGACAAGATGGAGCGTCGTGTCGAACATGACTTGTGGTATATCGATAACTGGTCCTTGTGGCTCGACCTGAGAATCATTGCGTTGACTATTATCAAGGGGTTTTGTCATCCGAACGCCTTGTGACAGTGCTTTGAGATAAGGCTTTTCGCCCGTTACCGGCACGGGGCAAGGTGATTTGCCACATTTGGCGCTGCTGATGCTCGGGGATGTGAAGTACATTGCTGCTTTGGCTCTGGAAAGGCATTGCCGCTCTGAATCCAGCCTGAGCATCGCTCGCTGACTTTTCAGACAGACCCTAACGAGAGGTAGCTGTTCGATATCGGGGCGCCCGGCCCGTATACTCCCGCCCGGCATTATCGGCTTGTTGTTTCTGGTTAGCGGAAGAGTCTCGTGGTCAACGTATTGGATCGTCATAAAGGGGTAGGCGCCGTGGCTTCGGCCTACACCCATATCGCCGTGTTTCTGATGGGCGCCATTGCCCTGGTCGTGCCTACCGGCTATTCGCTGGGGCCGGCCTTGCTGTTGCTGGCATCGCCGGTATTGCTGGTCTTGCGGCCCGGGTTCGAACTGAACCGTCAGGACAAAGCGATCATCGCCATTCTACTGGCGTATTTCGTGGTCGCTGCGTCCCGGGCGCTGGTCGATGGACAGGGCTCGAGCGGTCTGGATAAGTCCAGTCGCTTCCTGTTGGCGGTGCCGGTGCTGTTTTGGCTCGTCGCCTATCCGCCGCGGCTGTCGGTCATGTGGTCCGGTATTGCGATAGGGGCTATCGCTTCGGGCGGTTGGGCGGTGTGGCAGAAGCTCATCGAAGGTGTGGCGCGGGCGGGTGGCTATACCCATGTCATTCAGTATGGCGACCTCAACATGTTGTTTGGCGTGCTGTGCCTGGCCGGCCTCGGCTGGGCCTTCACGCAGCGCAATGCCAGGTATTGGGTGCCTCTTCTAGCGCTGGGCGCGCTCATGGGGGTAATGGGGTCCCTGATGTCCGGCAGCCGGGGTGGCTGGGTAGGCTTCCCCTTCGTGTTATGGGTGCTTTATCGCGGCTATGCCCGCTATTTTGCTCGGCGCTGGCTGGTCGGCCTGAGTGTGCTGGTAGTCGCTATCGGGGTAACCGTGTATGCCGTGCCGCAATTCGGGGTGCAAAGCCGCGTCAACGCCGCGTTTTCCAACGTTCAGCAGTATCTCGAAGAGGGAAATACGCATACTTCCCTGGGGGCGCGTTTCGCCATGTGGCATGCCGCGGTGGAGCTGATCCCCGAGAAGCCCATCTTCGGCTGGGGGGATCGGGGCTACGAACAGGCGCGGGATCGGTTGGTCGCCGAAGGGCGGGCTGATCCCGTCATCAAGAACTGGGGCCACGTTCATAACGAGTACCTGGATGCCTGGCTGAAACGGGGTATCTTTGGGCTGCTGGCCTTGCTGGCGCTCTACCTCGTGCCGATGCGGCTCTTCGGCAAGCGGTTGTCGAGCGATGATCTTGCACTCAAGTCCATTGCCATAGCCGGAATACTGTTGCCGGTGACCTACATGGATTTCGGGCTGTCGCAGGTCTTTCTGGCCCATAACAGCGGGGTGATGGTGTACCCGTTCTGGCTGGTCCTGCTATGGGGGCTATTGAGGCACCGCGAGGCTCATCTGGCCTCGGGCATGCAACCGCGGGAGCGCTGACAGCAACCTGACGTGCCGCGAGTGGAATATTTCACTGTTTACTGGAAGGGTCGGTCTCGATGACCGGCCCTTTTTGTTGTTGTGCGCCAGGCCTGGCGCGCAGCGCCTGACTGACGCTGTCCCCGCATGGTGGTAAAGTATGTTATCTTGCATTGGTGCTTACTTCCATTACCCTCAAAAAAGGAGGGTGTCATGAAAGAAAACATCCTTGAAAACGAAGGTTATGTGCTGATCGGCTCGGCTAAAGAGATCCAGGCAAGGCTGGGCCGCCCACTGGAAACTGATGTCATCGCCTTGTTCCGAGACAGCGGGGATGATGAGCAAGCCACCGTGCTGACCGAGCTGGTCCGTCACGTGACCATTGATTTTGAACGCAAGCTGCACCAACGCAAACGCCAAGCCATGTCCAGAGTGATCGATTCCTATGTGGAGTTCGTCAGTCTGGACAAGACCGCCCTCCTCGAGGCCGAAATGGAGGGGCGTGCCCGGAAGGCAGCTTTGGAAAGCACGAGCTGGCTCACAGCCCGCGAAATTGGCCAGATGGCAGGGCTGGCATCCGACAACCCGAGCGCCCAGACGAGCAAGTGGAAACGGCAGCATAGGATCTTTGCTATCCAGCATCGTAATGTCGATCTCTTCCCTGCCTACGCTCTGGACAAGACGAACGGGTACCGGCCCCTGAAAGGGCTGAAACCGATCCTCGAGCTGTTTGGCAATAGCAAGGATGGTTGGGGGCTGGCCTATTGGTTCTCCTCCGTCAACAGCTATCTCGGCGGGCAGAGGCCACAGGATGTGTTGGATACCGATCCAGAGCGCGTGCTCGCAGCGGCCGACCAGGAACGGGTCGGTGTTGAGCATGGCTAGACGCGAAACGTCGGTCGCGTCCGGTGCTTTGTCGACACCCAAGCCTCCGGAGAAGATTCTGCTTCACACGGTGACGATCAAGCCGGGGGTAGTCCTGCATCGGGTGCATAAAGCTGAATATGCCGGTACTGCCTTCAACCCCAGCTTACGGGGCAGTGCTCGCTTCAGTCCGCTGCTCGATGACAACGGAGACGTGATTCCTACCCTTTACGCGGCCTATACCTTCGATGGGGCAGCAATGGAGACAGTGTTTCACGACGTACCCTTTACCCCTGGTCCCAAGTCGTTTCCCCGATCTCGACTCCTGAAGCGTCAGTGCTCGCGCATAGAAGTCACGCAACGGTTGGTGCTGGCGGATCTGACCAGCAAGTCTCTACGTGCCATGGGTATAAAGCGGAACGAACTCATTGACACGGAAGCAGATCAGTATCCGGCCACTAGGGAATGGGCTCGCGCGATTCATGCTCAGCATCCCGATGTTCAGGGATTGTTCTGGGTCTCGCGCCAAGACGATACCGATCGGGCTCTGATTCTGTTCGGGGACCGCGTGGCGCCAGAGGCAATCCGCCAGGTAGAGGAGCCTCTTGATCTCACTGATCGCAGATTGTTCCCGTCCGTGCTGATGCTTGCTGACCGAATAGGCGTGAATGTTGTGCCATAAAAAACCAGCAGAGCGGCCGAGGCCGCCCCGCTGGGTTGATGGTGAAATAAAGTTCTCAGCCGCATATACCCTTTTTGTTTGGCGGCTTGTTTGCCGACCAAAGTCTAAAGGCAAGTCGACGGCGTTTGGTTGATCCTATGTCGGACATAACCTGTACCTAGTCCTACAAGGAAGCGCGGGATCCCATGAGTCATGCCACGGCCGCTACGAGTCGTAGTCAGCGACCGGACATCGCCGAAGCCCTCGCCGAGGCCGTTTTCAGCGGCCATTACGCGATCGGCGAGACGATCCCGCGGGAGATCGACCTCTGCGAGCGCTTCGGTGTCAGCCGAAGTACCGTGCGCAGCGCACTGCAGAAGCTGGTCAACGTCGGCTTGCTGGTGCGGGTTTCCGGGCAGGGCACACGGGTGCGCGAGCTTTCGGCTTGGCATCTGCTCGATCCTCAGGTCAGCGCCTGGATGGCGCGCTACGCCCAGCCCAACCCGCGGCTGCAGCGGGAAGTCTTCGCCTTTCGCGTGGCCGTCGAGCCTTTCGTGGCCGGCCTGGCCGCGACCCATGCCACGGCTTCGGATCTGCTCGCCATCGAGACCGCCTACGAAGGCATGATTCGTGCCCTCGAACAGGCCGATCTGCGCTGGCAGGGCCAGAGCCACGACGACTACGACGTGGCCTTCCACGAAGCGATCTTCGCGGCCTCCCACAATCTTATCTGGGCACAGATCAGTCACGTGCTCAGACCCGCCATCGCCCTGATCGTCGAGCGCTCCAATCACAGTGCCGATGAACTCAACGACAGCATGGCGCGCCATTTCCGGATGATGGAGGCGATTCGCCTGCGTCAGCCGGAAGCCGCCGAGCAGGCGGCGCTCTCGGTGCTGGAACGTACCGGCCGGGATCTGGGAATGGAGGACATCTTGCAACGATCGCCTTCGATCACGCTGTCCCCAACGACATTCGAGCGATAACAAACGCTACTGGAGACTCACAATGACTTTACGCATGCCACTTCAAGGGTTGGCCATCGCTGCGCTTGGCGCGTTCGCGCTCAATGCCCAGGCTGCCGACTATGAATGGACCTTTCAGACGTCCGAGACCGCCGGCGAGCCGCAGTTCGAGATCAAGAAGGAGTGGGCCGAGAACGTCGAGAAGATGTCGAACGGGCGTATCGCCATCGAGATCCTGCCGGTCAATGCCGTGGTGCAGGCCAACCAGACTTTGCAGGCGGTGAGTTCCGGCATTCTGCAGGGGCACCTGACCGATCCCAGCTACTTCTCGGGCCAGGATCCGGCCTTCGGCATGATCGGCAACCTGGTTGGTGCCTGGAGCGATCCGTACCAGTTCCTCGACTACATGAAGTATCACGGCGGCGAGCAGATCTACAACGAACTGGTCGAGCCCTATGGCGTTCACCTGATCGGTGCCGCGGCGACCGGGCTGGAGTCCTTCCCGAGCTCGCGTCCGATCGAGAAGGTCGAAGACCTGAAGGGCCTCAAGGTGCGCGCGCCGGAAGGCATGGTCTACAACATCTTCGAGAAGGCGGGGGCGACGCCGGTCAACCTGCCGGGCTCCGAGGTGTACACCTCGCTGGAAAAAGGGGTGATCGACGCGGCGGACTACACGGTCTTCGCGACCAACTACGCCCAGGGTCTGTACGAGTTCGCCAACTATCCCAACTATCCGGGCTTCCACTCGCTGCCGATGGTCTCCGTCTCGCTCAACAAGCAGATCTGGGATGGCCTGTCGGACGACCTCAAGTCGATTCTGGAAGTCTCCGTCGATCAGATGGCCTACGAGATGGTCGCCAAGCTGAAGACGCTGGATCTCGAGGCCGTACGTGAAGCGCGCGAGGATCCCGATATCCACCTCGTCGACATGTCCAACGAAGAGCGTGCCAAGTTCCGTCGCATCGCCCAGGAAGAGTGGCAGAACTGGGCCGGCCGCAACGACATCACCCAGGAATTCTACGACTCGGTCGTGGGCTACCTGCAAGACAACAACCTGATGTAACAACGCCGGCATCCGTCATCGCCGCGCCGGGTCGACCCGGCGCGGCGATGTTCGACTGGCGTTCGAGGAAAACCCACGATGACACAACCGACCCGTAATACGGACGAGGTCACGATGCCGGTGCAGGAAGGGCCGCCGGAACCGATTCAGAACCAGGTTCCGGAAGAGGAAAGCAACGACGAGATCCGTACGCCGCTGGACCGCTGGGTGCGTCGTGGCGGCCGTTATGCCGCCTGGCTGGTCTTCATCGCCATGGCGATCAGCGTGTTCGAGGTGATCATGCGTTACGGCTTCGATTCGCCGACCTCCTGGGTGCATGAATCCGTAGTGATGCTGGTGGCGCTGACCTTTGCGGTCGGTGGTCCCGTCGCGATGGCGAGCAATCGCCACATTCGCGTTCGCGTGCTCTACGACATCGCCGGCCCGCGCCTGAAGCGCGCCCTGGATGTCTTCAATGATCTGGTCACGCTGGGCTTTTGTCTCGGCATGAGCTATGCCGCCTTCACCATGAGCTGGACGGCGACCCATGGCCCCATGGGGGACTGGCGTCTGGAGCGTTCGGGAACCTCGTGGAACCCGCCGTTCCCGGCACTGGTGAAGACGGTGATTCTGGCGGCGCTGGTGCTGATGACGCTGCAGGCGCTGTGGCATCTCTACCAGAGCGTGACCGGGCGACGCCCGGCGGCGAATCATGACCGCGGGGAGAACGTCTGATGGATATCGCAACGGGAACCTGGCTGCTGGTCGGGGCCATCTTTGCGCTGCTGGTTACCGGTCTGCCGCTGGCGTTCATTACCGGCCTGGTGGCGCTGTGCTTCACGTTCGGCTGGTTCGGGCCGATGGCGCTGCCGCTGGTCACCAGTCGTGTCTACAGCTTCATTACCGAGTATTCGCTGGTCGCGGTGCCCATGTTCGTGCTGATGGCGTCGCTGTTGGATCGATCCGGCATCGCCAGGGATCTGTTCAATGCCATGCGGGTCTTTGCCGGGCGTCTGCCTGGCGGCGTGGCGATCCAGACCGTGGTCGTGGCGTTCTTCCTCGCGGCGCTGTCGGGGATCATCGGCGGCGAGATCGTGCTGCTGGGGATTCTGGCGCTGCCGCAGATGCTGCGCCTGGGCTACGACAAGCATCTTTCCATCGGTGTGGTCTGTGCCGGCGGCTCGCTGGGCACGATGATGCCGCCGTCGATCGTGCTGATCATCTACGGCCTGATCGCCAGCCAGTCGATCGCGGATCTGTTCACTGCAGCCATCACCCCGGCGCTGGTGCTGATGGGCAGCTACATTCTCTACGTGCTGCTGCGGTGCCTGAAGAACCCGAAGCTGGGACCGCCGCTGACCGCGGAGGAGCGGGAGAACAACGAGATCAAGACCAAAGGGCAGGCGCTCAAGGCGATCCTGGTGCCCGGACTGATCGCGTTTCTGGTGCTGGGCACGATCTACGGCGGTGTCGCCTCGGTCACCGAAGCGGCGGCCATGGGGGTCTTCGGCGTGTTCGTGGCGATCATCCTGCGTGGCGAGTTCTCGATCAAGACGCTGCATGCCAGCCTGAACCAGACCCTGAGCACCTGCGGCATGATCATCTGGATCGGCATCGGGGCTGCTGCGCTGGTGGGGGTCTACAACCTGATGGGCGGCAATCGCTTCATCTCGCAGATGATCATGGGGCTGGATGTCGCGCCGATCGTGATCATGCTGGTGATGATGCTGATCCTGCTGGTGTTGGGGATGTTCCTCGACTGGATAGGCGTCGCGATGCTGACGCTGCCGATCTTCGTGCCGATCGTGACGCAGCTTGGCTACGACCCGATTTGGTTCGGCATTCTGTTCGCGGTGAACATGCAGGTGTCGTTCCTGACGCCACCGTTCGGGCCGGCTGCGTTCTACCTCAAGGGTGTGGCGCCACCCTCGATCAGCCTGAAGGATATCTTCGTTTCCCTGCTGCCGTTCATCGCCATTCAGCTCTGCGTGCTGGCGCTGCTGCTGGCATGGCCGGATCTGGCGCTGTGGCTGGTGTGAGACGTCGCCGAATGAGCCCGGCCAGTGGCCGGGCTACGCTCGCGACGCTGGCGGATCGGGAGTACGCTCGGGGCAACGCCGAGCGTGTCAACGTTTCGAACTCGTATGAGTCGAAGGATTCATGAGTCGGCGCATTGTCGCGCCGATTGGATAGACAGGGTGACCCATGAAAATTACGCAACTCAAGACCTGGCAGGTGCCGCCGCGCTGGCTGTTTCTCAAGATCGAGACCGACGAGGGCTGTTACGGCTGGGGCGAGCCCGTGGTCGAGGGGCGTGCCGCTACCGTTGAGGCGGCGGTGCATGAGCTGTCCGATTATCTGATCGGACAGGATCCGCGCCGCATCGAGCATCTGTGGAACATTATGTACCGCGCCGGTTTCTACCGTGGCGGCCCGATTCTGATGAGCGCCATCGCCGGCATCGACCAGGCGCTGTGGGATCTCAAGGGGCGCGATCTGGGTGTGCCGGTCCACCAGCTGCTGGGTGGCGCCTGTCGCGACAAGATGCGCATGTACGCCTGGACGGGCGGCGACAAGCCGAGCGATGTCGGCGCCGGCGCCAAGGCGCTGGTCGACAAGGGCTTCACCGCCTTCAAGATGAACGGCACCGCCGAGATGGCGATCGTCGATTCCCACGCCAAGGTGGACGAAGCCGTGGCCCGTGTCGCCGAGGCACGTGATGCGGTAGGGCCGGACGTGGGCATCGGCATCGATTTCCACGGCCGCGTGCATCGGCCCATGGCCAAGGCATTGCTGCGCGAGCTGGAGCCGTATCATCCGATGTTCGTTGAAGAGCCGGTGCTGCCGGAACACCTGCCGAGTCTCAAGCATATCGCCGGCGGCCTGGGGTATCCCATCGCCACGGGGGAGCGGCTGCACACCCGCTACCAGTTCCGCGACCTGCTCGTCGAGGGCATGGTGGACATCGTCCAGCCCGATCTTTCTCACTGCGGCGGGATCAGCGAAGGGATGAAGATCGCCACGCTGGCCTCCTGCTTCGACGTGGCGCTGGCGCCGCACTGCCCGCTGGGGCCGTTGACCCTGGCCGCCTCGCTGCACGTGGATGCGGTCAATCACAACGCCTTCATCCAGGAGCAGAGCATGGGCATCCACTACAATCGGGACAACGACGTGCTCGATTACCTGGTGGACAAGAATGCCCTGGCGATCGAGGACGGTTACTGCTCGATCCCGCAGGGGCCGGGGCTGGGCGTCGAGATCGACGAGGCCTTCGTCGAGGAGCGTTCCAAGGTCGGCCATCGCTGGAGGAATCCGGTGTGGACGCATGAGGATGGTTCGATCGCGGAATGGTAACGGCACGCTCGATAGCCGCCTGCGCGAGTGAGTCGCAGTGTTGCCCGGTGCGCGAACTCCTCACATATACCCCATATGCTCCGGGTTCTGTGCGCCGGGCGCCTTGCGCTTCAGCTCGCTCGGCTGGCTCTCGAGCGCACCGTACTTGGCGCTCAGCCGTCTTCGCTCGCCGACGCAGAGCACCCAGAAATGCGCGGCTTGGCTGGCGCCAGAGCGTTCAGTGTTATGGGCTACGCTCGATCATGCGATTTAGACCGGCCGAAACGAGGAGAGAGAAATGAACGAGACACGCAAGTTCGCCCTGGAATCGGCGCTGCGCGAGCGGCCGCTGGTCGCCATTCTGCGCGGGATCACGCCGGAGGAGATCGATGCGGTGTTCGATGCGCTGGTGGCGTCGGGCTTCAAGCTGATCGAGATTCCGCTCAATTCGCCGCGGGCGTGGGACAGCATCGCTGCCGTGGCCAAGCGCTGCCCGGACGACGTGGTGATCGGCGCCGGCACGGTGCTGGATCCGGTTCATGCCGAGCGGCTGGCATCGCTCGAGGCGCCGCTGCTGATCACGCCCAACACCGACCCGGCGGTGATCCGGGCCGGCGTCGAGCACGGCCTGGCGCCGATGATCGGCTGCATGACGCCGAGCGAGGCGCTGGCGGCGGCGAAGGCGGGGGCGACGGCGCTCAAGCTGTTCCCGGCGGCGGATCTGGGGACGGGCTATTTCAAGTCCATCAACGCGATCCTGCCCAAGGGCTTGCCGGTGCTGGCGGTCGGCGGTATCGACAAGAGCAACATGAGCGAGTGGCATGCCCATGGCGTGGCCGGCTTCGGCTTCGGCAGCAATCTCTACAAGCCGGGGCGCAGCGCCGACGAGGTGGGACGGATTGCGGCTGAACTGGTCGAAGAGTGGCAGCGGCTGAGCGAGGTTGCCCACTATGCCGAGCAGCAGGAACGCGAGGCCGATGCATGAGCGGCGAGATCCCTGATCGTCTGATCGTCATCGACTGGGGCACCAGCAATTTCCGGGCGTTTCTGGTCGATACGGCCAGCGGCGAGGTGCTGGACAGCCGGCGTTCGGCCTCCGGCCTGCGCGCGCTGAGCCAGAGCGAGTTTCCGCATTACTGCGCCTCGCAGACCGACGACTGGCGGCAGGGCGGCGGCGCGGCTTCGGGCGCTGAAGGTGCGGCTTCGGGCGCTGAGGGCGCGGCTTCGGGCGCTGAAACAGTCCCGATCTATCTGGCCGGGATGGTGGGTTCGGCGCGGGGCTGGTTCGAGGCGCCGCAACTGGAACTGCCGGCCACGGCCGCCGACCTGGCGGACAACGTGGTCGCCGCGCCCGGGCTCGATAATGTCTGGATCGTGCCGGGCGTCAAGCAGGTGACGCCAGAGCACGTCGACGTGATGCGCGGCGAAGAGGTCCAGGCGTTCGGCGCGCTGGCGCTTGCGGGTATCGACAGCGGGGACTGCTGCCTGCCGGGCACCCACAGCAAGTGGGCGCGGCTCGACGGCGGCCGGATGACCGAGTTCACCACGGTGATGACCGGCGAGCTCTACCATGCCGTGCGCTTCCATACCTTGCCGGGGGAGCCGGCCCGCGACGAGGCGCCGTTCGACGAGTCGGCGTTCCGGCTGGGCGTTTCCCGGGCGGGTTGTCCCGGCGGCGTGATGCATGCGCTGTTCGAGGCGCGCAGCCGGCATCTCTATGCCGGGCTCGAAGCGGGGCAGGTGGGCAGCTTCCTCTCCGGCGTGCTGATCGGGGAAGAGGTACACGCCATGCGACAGGCTCGCCCCGGGCTCGATACCGTACGGCTGGTCGGCGCCGATTCGCTGCGCGAGAGCTATACCCTCGCGCTGGAAGCGGCCGGCATCCGTGTCGAGGCAGTCGACAGCGACCGGGCCACGCTGGCCGGGGTCATGGCAGTGGCTGCACGCCACGCCGGACGATAACGGCGCGCCCGTACGCGACAGCGCACCGCGATGGTGCATAGCTGCGCGTTCCGGCACCACGAAAGCGATGACGACGGCCCGGGATATTCACGAATATCCCGGGCCGTCGTGTTTGGCATGATCCGTGCTACCTTCACCTATACGTCTGCTGACAAGCAGCCGATCGCGTACGACATGACGAGGTGAAGCGATGCGGGTGATGCCATGACACAGCCGGCCCTGAACAAACCGCCCCTGCTGGTGTTTACCGATCTCGATGGGTCGCTGCTGGATCACGACACCTACGACTGGCAGCCGGCCTCGGCCTGGCTCTCGCGCCTGGAGCAGCAGGCGATTCCGGTCATTCCCACCACCAGCAAGACGCGCGCCGAACTGTTGGCGCTACGCCAGGAGCTGGGGCTCGAACATACGCCTTTCATCGCCGAGAACGGTGCCGTCATCGGGCTCCCGCCTTCCTGGCAGCACGCGCGGCTGGATCGCGATCCTGCCTCGCCGGATGGCCTGGTGGTCAAGACGCCGAGCATGGACGTCGACTATATCCGACGGCGCCTGGACGTGGTCCGTGAACGCCACGGCCTGAATTTTCGGCGCATGGGCGAGATGGATCTGGCCGAGGTGCAGGCGCTGACCGGGCTCAGCGCCGCCGGCGCCGAACAGGCGATGACGCGAGAAGGCAGCGAGCCGCTGGTGTGGGAAGACGACGACGCCAAACTGCAGGCATTGCACGAGACACTGCGTGTCGACGGCCTGCGCCTGACCCGCGGCGGGCGCTTCTGGCACGTGATGGGCGCGGTCGACAAGGGGCAGGCGTCGGACTGGCTGGTGGCGCGCTTCGAGGCGTTGCGCGGCTATCGCCCGCGGACGATCGGTCTGGGGGATGGCCCCAACGATCTGGCGCTGCTGGCAGCCACCGACATGGCGGTCGTCATCGCCGCCAGTCACGGCCAACCGATGCCGCTGGAAGGCTCGCAGATCTATCGGACCAAGGCCCAGGGGCCAACGGGCTGGTCGGAAGGTGTCTCTCATTGGCTAACCCGGGAGCTGGGGTGGGCCGACAACGATCCCGACGATTGATGGATAATCCCGATAACCGGCGTCAAGGACTGACGCCAGCCGACAACAGGATGAGGGTGTCTCATGAGTGATTTCTATCAGAACGGTATCGTTACCAATTTCCACAACCTCACCCGCCGCTCGGTGGAGGCACTGGAAACCGATCTCAAGCAGTTCTCGCGCAGCCGGCCGATGGGGTTGATCCTGCCGTCGCTGTATTCGGAGCTGGAAGGGCCGGCGCTTTCGCATATCGTCGACGAGCTGTGCAAGGTGCCTTATCTCAGCGAGATCGTCATCGGGCTGGATCGCGCCGATCGCGAGCAGTTTCTGAAGGCACGCGAGTTCTTTTCCCGCCTGCCGCAGCACCACCGCATCCTGTGGAACGATGGCCCGCGTCTTCAGGCCCTGCATCAGGAGCTGGCCCAGGAGAATCTGGCCCCCCAGGAGCCGGGTAAAGGCTGTAACGTCTGGTACTGCTCCGGTTATGTGCGCGCGTCCGGCAAGGCCGAGTCGGTTGCGCTGCATGACTGCGATATCGTGACCTACGATCGCGGGCTGCTGGCCCGGTTGATCTATCCGGTGGCCAATCCGCGTTTTCACTACGAGTTCTGCAAGGGTTACTACTCGCGGATTGCTTCCGGCAAGCTCAACGGCCGCGTGGCGCGGTTGATGGTCACGCCGCTAATCCGGGCGTTCAAGATGATCTACGGGCCGCTGCCTTACCTGGACTATCTCGACAGCTTCCGTTATCCGATCTCCGGTGAGTTCTCGATGCGGGCCGACGTGCTCGATGGCATTCGCATTCCCAGCGACTGGGGGCTGGAAATCGGCGTGCTTTCCGAGGTGCATCGCAACTTCTCGACCAAGCGGCTGTGCCAGGTCGATATCGCCGATGCCTACGATCACAAGCATCAGCCGGTGTCGGAAGACGATCCGTCGGGTGGTCTGAACCGCATGAGCATGGATATCGCCAAGGCGATGTACCGCAAGCTGGCGACACTCGGCGTGGAGATGAGCGTCGAGAGCTTCCGCACCGTCAAGGCGACCTACTATCGCGTGGCGCTGGATCTGATCGAGGCCTACGATCACGACGCGGCGATGAACGGGCTCAAGCTCGACCGCCACAGCGAGGAGGCAGCGGTGGAGCTGTTCGCCGACAACATCATGCAGGCCGGCGCTGCGTTCTTCGAATCACCCCGCGACAAGCCGTTCATCCCCAGCTGGAACCGGGTGCAGGCCGCCATTCCCGACCTGCAGGACCGGCTCTACGAGGCGGTGGAGTTGGATAACAGCGGCGACGTGTAGGCGCCGCTGCCGCCGACCGAACGGCAGCCCGGGCGGGCGGTGCCATCGTTTCGATTCACCGCCCGCGTCGGGTCTGTTGCCGTTTCCTTCACGACCGCGCCCCGATACGCGTCAGGGCTGCACCAGCCACAGGCTGCGGTAGGGGCGCAGGATATCGCGTTCTTCCGGATGCGGGTTCCAGCGCTTGCCATCCTTGAGCACGTCGTACCATTCGCCCTCGCAGAGCTCGGCGATCTCCAGCGGCTGGCGCTTGTCGCTGATGTTGTAGATCGCCAGCAGGCGCCGCCCGTTGGCCAGCGGACCGCGCTCGATGGCAAAGATGCCGGGCGGGGTATCGAGCACGCGCTGGGTGGCTTCGGGATGAAAGCAGGGCTCGTTGGCACGGATATTGAGCCGCCGCTTGAGCGAGGTGAACGCCTCGCGGGTCGGCGTGCTGCGGCTGTCGATGAGCTCGTCCAGTTCCTCCTTGGGCCAGCGGCGGCGATTGATCGAACGCAGCTTGCCGCTGCGTTCGACGCCGCCGTGGTCGTTGAGCGTCGCGGTCAGGCTGTGAATATAGACCCCGGGAATGCCTTGCAGCGCCAGCATCAGGTTCTGGCTGCACAGGAAGCGTTCGACTTGCCAGGCATCGGCGCCTCGGCGGGTGCCCTTCATGGCGTCGTAATAGGTGATGTTGATCTCGTAGGGCGAGTCGCTGCCGTCCGGGTTGGTCTTCATGCTGACGTAGCCGCCGAAGCGGTGCATCAGTTCGAGCATGATGTCCAGCTCGTGCTGCGGCAGCAGCCCCTCGAGCGCTCTGACCCCGATGCCGTCGTGGCTGGCGGTGAAGTTGAAGTAGGTGCAGCCCGGCGGCAGCGTCGGCAGGCTCCGCGCCCAGTCGCTCAGGGTCGTGGCGTCGCCGCTGGTCAGGGTATGCACGAGCAGGGGCGGCAGCGTGAACTGGTAGATCATGTGCGCTTCGTCGGGCATCGAACGCTTGTCTTCGAGGCGGTCGAGGCCCTGTCGTTCGAGGCCCTGTCGTTCGAGGCCCTGTCGTTCGAGACCCGGCCGTTCGGGACCCGGCCGTTCGAGACCCAGCCTTTCAAGACCAAAGTAGCTCATGTTTTCGTGGTGCGGCACGTTGGTCTCGGTGATCAGCAGCGTGCCCGGCGCCATGAAATCCAGAATCGCCCGCAGCAGCCGCACGATGGCGTGGGTCTGGGGCAGGTGGACGCAGTTGGTGCCGACCTGCTTCCACAGGTACGTGACCGCGTCGAGACGGATGATGCGCGCGCCCTGCTGGACGTAATAGAGCAGGATGCCGACGAACTCGAGCAGCACGTCCGGATTGGCGAAGTTGAGATCGATCTGGTCCTCGGAGAAGGTCGCCCACAGGTAGCGGGTGCCCCGTCGCGTCGAGACCGGTACCAACAATGGCGAGTTGCGCGGCCGCGTGACCATGGAGAGATCCGTGTTCGGGTCCATCTCGATGAAATAGTCGCGCCCCGGCTGCGTGCCGGAGAGATAGTCGGTGAACCACAGCGAGTCGCGGGAGACATGGTTGATGACCAGATCGACCATCAGGTCGACCCGAGACGCCAGCCGACGGATATCCTGCCAGTCGCCGAGGCTGGGGTTCACTTCGCGATAGTGGATCACCGAGAAGCCGTCGTCGCTGCTCCAGGGAAAGAACGGCAGGATGTGCAGGCCGCTGAACGTGCCGTTGAGGCGCGTGGCGAGAAAGTCGTCCAGCACTTCCAGCGGCGGCCGCTCGCCGTCGATGATGGTATCGCCGTAAGTGATCAGAATCTGGTCGCGCTCGCTCCATGTCGGCCTTGGCAGCGTATCCAGTGCACTGCGCTGGTGCATCAGCAACGTCATCAGGCGGCGCATGATTTCGTCGCGACGGGGGCCGTATACCTCTTCCAGGCGCGCGCTGGCACGTTCGATGAAAGCTTCTTCGGAAAGCGCGGGGTAGTTCGCGGCACGGCTGGGCATGGCGGGGTTCCTGATTTCAGCGGTTGGCGTACGCAACGTGCGTATCAAGGTGTTGTTGTGGCGGACTGTCACGATATCCTTGCAGAAGACGGGCCAACATGAAAACCGCTGCCGTTTTTCGGCGCGTTTCCGCTATGTTGCCCAAAACGTTACACTCTCTGGTTCATTCAACCGCTTTTGCTCGTTCACTCAACAATAGTGGCGGTTCCCGGATTCGCCCACGCTGACAGGTAGACCCGACGATGCATTGCCCTTTTTGTGGTGCGCACGATACCAAGGTGACCGACTCCCGCCTGGTGGCCGAGGGCGATCAAGTGCGTCGTCGCCGTCAGTGTGCCGGTTGCGGGGAGCGCTTCACGACCTACGAGACCGCCGAACTGGTGATGCCGCGGGTGGTCAAGTCCGACGGCTCCCGGGAAAGCTTCGACGAGCAGAAGATGCGTGCCGGCATGGCGCTGGCACTGGAGAAGCGTCCGGTCAGCGTGGAGTCCTTCGAGGCGGCTGTCGAGCGAATTCGCCAGCGGCTGCGGGCACGCGGCGATCGAGAAGTCGAAGCGCGTGCCGTGGGGGAAGAGGTGATGGAAGCCCTACAGCGTCTCGATCATGTGGCCTACATTCGTTTTGCCTCGGTCTATCGCCGTTTTCAGGATCTCGACGAGTTTCGTGCCGAGATCGATCGGCTTTCCCAGGAGCCGACAGTGTCTTCGGAGGACAACGGCGACCCTCGCTGAGCCGGCGCCCTTGTTGTCGTTGTCAGACTCCCCGTCTTTTCGAGCGAGCCGCCATGTCCTTTTCCCATTCCGAATCTCTGTCCCATTCCGAACCTCTGTCCCGTTCCGAGCCTCTGTCCCTGTCCCCGGACGCCTCCCGCGCCGAGCCTACGACGCCGGCGGCCTGGATGGCGCGGGCGATTCAGCTTGCCTGGCACGGACAATATACCTGTGATCCCAATCCGCGAGTCGGCTGCGTGCTGGTCAAGGAGGGCCGCATCGTCGGGGAAGGGTTTCACGCGCGCGCCGGCGAGGCGCATGCCGAGGTCAACGCGCTGCGCATGGCCGGCGAGGTGGCCCGTGGCGCGACGGCGTACGTCACCCTCGAGCCCTGCTCGCATACCGGGCGCACCGGCCCTTGCAGCCAGGCGTTGATCGATGCTGGCGTGGCGAAGGTGGTCGCGGCGATGGAGGATCCCAACCCGCAGGTCTCCGGGCGAGGCTTCGCGATGCTGCGCGAAGCGGGCATCGAGGTCGAGGTCGGGCTGCTCGAGGAGGACGCGCGACGACTCAACCCCGGCTTCATTCGCCGCATGCGTGACGGGCTGCCGCGGGTCACGCTGAAGATGGCGATGAGCCTCGACGGCCGCACGGCAATGGCCAACGGCGAATCCCAGTGGATCACCGGGCCGGCCGCGCGGCAGCAGGTGCAGCGTCTGCGCGCCGCGTCCAGCGCGGTGCTGTCCGGGGTGGAGTCGATCATCTTCGACGACTCCCGGCTGACGGTGCGTGCCGGGCAACTGGGGCTGGATGATGCCGAGGCGATTGCGCGGCGCCAGCCGTTGCGGGTGATTCTCGATAGCCAGCTGCGGCTGCCGCTGGCGGCGGCCTGCCTGAGCGAGCCAGGGCGGACGCTGGTCTTCACGATCCAGCCGGAGATGACCGAGCGACGGCGCAAGCTCGAAGCGGCCGGCGCCGAGGTGGTCTTGATGCCGGCCAATGCCGAGGGGCGCGTCGAGTTCGCGGGCGTGCTGCGCTATCTGGCCACGCGGGAAGCATGCAACGAGGTGCTCGTCGAAACCGGCGCCACCCTGGCCGGAGCCTTGCTGGAGGCGGACTGCGTCGACCGGCTCGAACTGTTCATGGCGCCGACGCTGCTGGGCAGCGAGGCGCGGCCGCTCTTCGCCCTGCCGGGGCTGATGTCGATGAGCCAGCAGCGGCGGCTGGAGATCGACGACATCCGCGCGGTGGGCGAGGATTGGCATATTTCGGCACGACCTGTCAGGGCGTCCGATCAAGGCGGGGTGAGGTGAGCGGGCAGGCCGCGCACAGTGAAAGGGCAGGGACGTGTCGCCGTCATCCGACAGTAGCGTCCGTGTCTCGCGACAGGTAGGCTGTGCCGCATCGAGCCTCTCTGGCCTCGTTGGACGGTGGTTTCAGCAGATGGCGGTTTCCGTGGATGAATCAGCAATGACGACAACGCAATCGAACCAGCTGGCCAGTATCGAGGTCCTGGTCGAAGAGATTCGGCAAGGCAGGATGGTCATCCTCATGGATGACGAGGACCGCGAGAACGAAGGCGACATCATCATGGCGGCCGAGTGCGTCGAGGCCGACCATATCAATTTCATGGCGCGTCACGCTCGCGGCCTGATCTGCCAGCCGATGTCGAAGGCGCGCTGCCAGCAGCTGAAGCTGCCGCTGATGGTCAGCGACAACGGCTCCGGCTACGGCACCAAGTTCACCGTCTCGATCGAGGCGGCCACCGGCGTCACCACGGGGATCTCCGCGGCGGATCGCGCGCTCACCGTGCGTGCCGCGGCGGCGCGGGGCGCGCGGCCGGAGGATATCGTCCAGCCCGGTCATATCTTCCCGCTGATGGCGGAGCCGGGTGGCGTCCTGCGTCGCGCCGGTCACACCGAGGCGGCCTGCGACCTGGCCGCCATGGCCGGCTTCGAGGCCACCGGCGTGATCTGCGAGATCATGAACGAGGACGGCAGCATGGCGCGCCGGCCGGAGCTCGAACGCTTCGCCGCCGAGCATGACATCAAGATCGGTACCATCGCCGATTTGATCCACTATCGCATGCTCAACGAGCGTACCGTCGAGGCGGTCGAGCAGACGCCGGTGCAGACCGCGTTCGGCGACATGACCCTGCATGTCTTCCACGACACCATTCAGGATCGGCACCATCTGGCGCTGGTGAAGGGCGAGCCCGAACACGCCACGCCGACGACGGTGCGCGTGCATGGCGGCGACACGCTGCGTGACCTGCTCGCGCTGTGTCGTGCGGACAGCCACTGGACGGCTCACACCGCGCTGGCCGAGATCGGTCGGGCGGAGGCGGGCGTCTTCGTGCTGCTCGACGAGGCGCGCCCCCAGGGGGATTTCAGGCAGCAGCTCGATGTCCTGCTGGGGCATCGCCCGGCGCCGCGTTCCAGTGCCGCCGACGGATCGGGGAATTTTCTGTCGATCGGCACCGGGGCGCAGATCCTGCGCCAGCTCGGCGTCGGCAAGATGCGTCTGCTGAGTTCGCCGTGGCGTTTCTCGGCCCTCTCCGGTTTCGATCTGGAAGTGGTCGAGCTGGTCAGCGGCGACGCCTGAACGGGATTCGAGCCCTAACTGCCGCGAGCCGGAACCGTCGCGAGCATGGTAAGGCCGTGCGGCCATGATAAGATGGCCGGCTTCGCGCGCTAGGCCCTAGGTTCTGGCGCCGGCCAATCAGACTGTTTTTTTCGCGTCCAGATTCGTATTCGTGACGACTCTGGCGCAGTGTATCCGGAACCCGATAATGCAACCGATCGCTCAACTGGAAGGTCAGTTCACCGATGTCGATGGCCGTTATGCCATCGTCGTGGGCCGTTTCAATCATCATGTCGTCGATAGCCTCGTGGAAGGCGCCATCGATAGCCTGATGCGCCACGGCGTCAGTGAAGAGAACATCGAACTGATTCATGTCCCCGGCGCCTGGGAGCTGCCGTTGGCGGTCAAGCGCGTGCTGCAGGTATCTCGACCCGATGCGGTCGTCGCGCTGGGCGCGGTCATTCGTGGTGGTACGCCGCACTTCGAATACGTGGCGGGCAACTGCAATTCCTCGCTGAGCAGCCTGCAGCTGGAGTTCTCGACCCCCATCGCCAACGGGGTGCTGACGGTCAATTCGATCGATCAGGCCATCGAGCGCGCCGGCACCAAGGCGGGCAACAAGGGCACCGAGGCGGCCATGGCGGCCATGGAAATGGTATCGCTGTTCAAGCGACTGGGAGGCGAGGCATGAGTTCACCGTCACGACAGCCGACGCCGGCTCAGGAGTCGCGTCGCGCCGCCCGCGAGTTGGCGGTCCAGGGGCTCTACCAGTGGCAGATGACCGGCAAGTCGGTCACTGCCGTCGAGGCCGAGTTCCGCTCGCAGATCGCCGATGACGATCTCGAGGATCACGAAAACTGGCACAAGGTGATGGAGATCGCCGACAAGGCGCTGTTCCATGATCTGCTGCACAACACGGCCAACCATCGCGCCGAGCTGGACGCCACCATTGCGCCGCTGCTCGACCGGCGCCTGGAAGACCTGGATCGCATCGAGCTGGCGATCCTGCGTCTCGGGACCTACGAATTGTCGCGCCGGCCCGAAGTGCCCTATCGTGCCGTCATCAACGAGGGGGTCGAGCTGGCCAAGATATTCGGCGCGACCGATGGTCATAAATACGTCAACGGCATCCTCGACAAGCTCGCCTCGCGGCTGCGGGGCGCCGAGGTCGCTGCTCGCCGTCGTTGACATGACTCGCGCTTCGTTGAGCGAATTCGAGCTGATCGCTCGCTATCTGTCGCGCCCGGCGGCGGCCGAGCGGAGCGATGTCGTCGTCGGCAACGGTGACGACTGTGCGGTGCTTGCGCCCACCTCGGGGCATCAGCTCGCGATCAGTGTCGATACGTCGGTGGTCGATGTCCATTTCCCCCATGACGCGCCGGCGGCGGCCATTGGCCACCGTGCGCTGGCCGTCGCCTTGAGCGATCTCGCGGCGATGGGGGCCAGGGCGCGCTGGTGCTGCATGGCGCTGACGCTGCCGGCGGCCGACCCCGAGTGGCTCGAGGCGTTCGCCGAGGGCTTCCGTGAACTGGCCGCCCGCAGCGGCTGCGAACTGATCGGCGGCGACGTGACCCGCGGTGCGCTGACGATCGGGGTGACGGTGCATGGCGAGCTGCCGGCCGGCCAGGCGTTGCGGCGCAGCGGGGCGCGGGCGGGAGATCTGGTCGCGGTGACCGGTTATCCCGGCCGGGCCGTTGCCGGGCTCGCGCGCTGGCAGCGTGGCGAGCGCGAGGCGGGACATCCATTGCTCGAGGCCTATCTGCGCCCCGAACCGCGCCTGGCGGCGGGAGAAGCGCTGAGAGGGCTGGCGAGTAGCGCGATCGATGTTTCCGATGGCCTGCTGGCGGATCTGCAGCACGTACTGGTGGCCTCCGGCGTGGGGGCGCGTCTCGATCTCGAGTCGTTGCCGCTGGCGACACCGCTGCGCGCGACGCTCGAACTGGACGAGATCCGGGGGCGGGTACTCAACGGCGGTGACGACTATGAACTGCTGGTGACGCTGGCGGAGTCGGATCTTGCCGAAGCCCAGCGCCGCCTGGCTCCGCTACATCTGCCGCTGACGCCGATCGGGCGGATCATCGAGGGCGAAGGCATTCAGGGCATTCCTCCGCGCTACCTCGAGCGCAGCGGGTGGGACCACTTTCCGGAGACCGCCTCATGAACCGGGCGCCCACGAGTGTATGGCGTCGGCCGACGCATTTCCTGGCGTTCGGGCTGGGCAGCGGCGCCGTGCCGTTTGCGCCGGGAACCTTCGGTACCCTGGCCGCGATCCCGTTCTACTGGCTGCTGTCGGGATTGCCGCTCACGATCTACATGGGATTGATGGGCGTGGCGACGCTGGTCGGCATCTGGCTCTGCGAGACGACCTCCCGCGATCTCGGCGTCCACGACCATTCCGGGATCGTCTGGGACGAATTCGTCGGCTACTGGCTGACCATGGCGGCAGTGCCGTTCTCCTGGGAGGCCGCGCTGTGGGGCTTCGTGGTATTCCGCGTCTTCGACATCCTCAAGCCCTGGCCGATTCGCTGGGTCGACCGCCGTGTCGCCGGGGGCATCGGCATCATGTTCGACGATATCCTCGCCGGGGTGTACGCCTGGAGCACGATGCACCTATGGTTCTGGCTGCATTGAGCCACGAGCCACGAGCCACGAGCCACGAGCCACGAGCCACGAGCCACGAGCCACGAGCCACGAGCCACGAGCCACGAGCCACGAGCCACGAGCCACGAGCCACGAGCCACGAGCCACGAGCCACGAGCCACGAGCCACGAGCCACGAGCCACGAGCCACGAGCCACGAGCCACGAGCCACGAGCCACGAGCCACGAGCCACGAGCCACGAGCGGCGATAACCGTGGATCCGTCAGCCTCCCAATTTCGCTCTCAGGAGTAACGCATGCGTAAATGGATGATCGCGGGAGCGGTCGTGATCGTGTTGGTCGGGGCTGGCTATCTGGGAGCCCAGGCTTATTCGAGCCAGCGCTTCGATAGCGAGATCGAAAAGCTGGTCACGCGGCTCGATGCCGGCCCCGATTGGCAGGTCACGCGCGATGATGTCGACAGTGGCTGGTTCCATTCCAGCGGCCGCATCGAAGCGCGTTACGTGGCGGTGGCCCGGAATGCCGACCCGGTCGTCGTCGAGGTGCCTTACCAGGCGGGGCACGGCCTGCTCGAGACGACGCTGAACGGTGAAGCGCAGGTGCGGGGCAGCGGTGGCGAGACGCTGTTCGGCGATGTGCTCGCAAGCCCCGGCCCGATGACCTGGACCGGGCGTTTCCTGACCCGCGAGCAGAAGCTGGAAGCGCACTTCATGCTGCCGGGCTTCTCGCAGACCGTCAGCGTGCCGACGCAGGACGCGGCTGGAGAGATCACCGCGGCCCGCGACATGCAGCTGGATTTCGCCGGGCTGTCGCTCGATCTCGAGCAGGTCGATGGCAAGGTCACCGTTCAGGGAGACGCGCCGCGGCTGCGAATGGCCGATGACCAGACCGATATCCTGATCGAAGGGACCACGCTGTCCGGCACATTCGAGGGCAACGACCAGGCCTTCCACCAGGCGATGTCGCTGACCGTTCCGACGACCACGGTCACACCCGCTGACAGCCCGAGCGTGGTCTCCAGGGATGTCCGCTACGCCGTGGAAGCCAATCTCGGCGCCGAGCAACTGGTGATGCAGCTGCAAGCGAACGTGGGCGAGACCCGGGTGCAGGACCAGTCGATCTTCGACGGTGGCGTCGCGCTGACGCTGGATCATGTCGATGGGGACGCCTATCGGTCGCTGGTGGCAGCGCTGGACGAGCATCTGGCCGACATTCAGGCCGCCATCGATAGCGAGGACGACGCCAGGCTCCAGACGGCGCTGCAGCCGCTTCGATCGTCGATCCAGGCGCTGCTGGCAGGTTCGCCGCATCTTTCGCTGGATAGCCTGACCGCCAATAGTGCGGTGCTGGGCATGAAGATGCGCGGCAGTGGCGAGCTCGGCGTCGACGGCGCGGGCATCGAAGGCTGGGATCTCGATACGATGGCGGCCGATGCGCTTCAGCGCGAGATCGTTCGGCGGCTGGAAGGGCGGCTGAGCCTGGAGGGCGCGCCGGCGATACTGATGATGTTCCTGGGCCTGCCGTTGACCAGCGACCCTCTGCAGCTCGAACTGACGGATGGCGTGCTCGACATCAATGGCCAGCAGATACCGCTGGTGCCGCTGCTGGTCGATCCGGGCTGATATCCGAAGGTCCGGCCGTGCCAGGCTCTCGCGCCTGGCACGGTTTTCTGAACCAATCTCCCTTCATCGACTTGAACTCCCGCCCCGGCGCCCGCATCCCTAGGTCATTCGGCCAGGACTGGCCACAGACTCAGGGTGAATAATGAGCGATCATAATCGGGATTCCACGGACACTTTCGAGACTATTCAGAACTTATCCGAGACCAGTCAGAACTCATCCGAGACCAGCCAGGATTCGTCCGGCCACGATCACACGTCGTCCCACTCGGCCAGCGGCGCCGTCGTTCCCTCCGGCGATTATCTGCCGGAGCGGATTTACCTTCTCCCCATTCACAATCGTCCGTTCTTCCCGGCCCAGGTGCAGCCGCTGATCATTCAGCGCCAGCGCTGGGAAGAGACCATGAAGCGGGTCGCCAATACGCCGCATCACATGGTGGGGGTGGCGTTCGTCGGCGATGTCGGGGTCGAGGAACTCAACCCGGGCAGCTTCCCCGAGATCGGTACGGCGGTGAAGGTTCACCGCGCCCAGAACGAAGAGCAGCAGATCCAGTTCATCGCCCAGGGCATGCGCCGCTTCCGCATCCAGCGCTGGCTGTCGAAGACGCCGCCGTATCTGGTCGAGGTCTCCTATCCCCGCGAGCCGGTCGATGCCGAGGCCGAGGAAGCCCGCGCCTATGCGATGTCGCTCATCAACGGCATCAAGGAGCTGCTGCCGATCAATCCGCTCTATGGCGAGGAACTGAAGAGCTATCTCAACCGCTTCAGCCCCCACGAGCCGGGTCCGCTGACCGACTTCGCCGCGGCCATTACTTCGGCCAAGGGTCGCGAGCTGCAGAGCGTGCTCGAGACGCTGCCGATCATGGATCGCATGCAGAAGGTACTGCCGCTGCTGCGCAAGGAGATCGAGGTCGCGCAGCTGCAGAACCAGATCAGCGAGCAGGTCAACTCGCAGATGCAGGAGCGCCAGCGCGAGTTCTTCCTGCGCGAGCAGCTCAAGGTGATCCAGAAAGAGCTGGGCATCTCCAAGGACGACCGCGAGAGCGATGTCGATACCTTCCGTGATCGGCTCGAGAACCTGCAGGTGCCGGAGCGGGTTCAGGAGCGTATCGACGACGAGCTGGGCAAACTGTCGGTGCTGGAAACCGGCTCGCCGGAGTACGGCACCACGCGCAACTATCTCGACTGGCTGACCTCGCTGCCCTGGGGCATCACCTCGGAGGACCAGCTCGATCTCAAGCGCGCCCGTGGCGTGCTGGACCGTGATCACGACGGCCTCACCGACGTCAAGGAACGGATCATCGAGTTCCTGGCCGAAGGATCGTTCAAGGGCGATGTCGGTGGTTCGATCGTGCTGCTCGTCGGGCCGCCGGGCGTGGGCAAGACCTCGGTCGGGCGCTCGATCGCCGATGCCCTGGGGCGCAAGTTCTACCGCTTCTCGGTGGGCGGCATGCGCGATGAAGCCGAAATCAAGGGGCACCGCCGCACCTACATCGGTGCCATGCCGGGTAAGCTGGTGCAGGCGCTCAAGGAGGTCGAGGTCGAGAACCCGGTGATCATGCTCGACGAGATCGACAAGATGGGGCAGTCGTTCCAGGGCGATCCCGCCTCGGCGCTGCTCGAAGTGCTGGACCCGGAGCAGAACGTCGACTTTCTCGATCATTACCTCGACGTGCGCCTGGATCTCTCCAAGGTGCTGTTCGTGTGCACGGCCAACCAGCTCGATACCATTCCCGGGCCGCTGCTCGACCGCATGGAGCAGATCCGGCTTTCGGGCTATATCGCCGAAGAGAAGATGGCGATCGCCAAGCATCACCTGTGGCCGAAGCTGCTGGAGCGCGACCGTATTCCCAAGAAGCGCATCAACCTGACCGACGCTGCGCTCAGGCAGGTGATCGAAGGCTATGCCCGCGAAGCCGGCGTGCGCCAGCTGGAGAAGCAGCTCCACCGGATCGTGCGCAAGGCGGCGGTCAAAATGCTCGAGCAGAATCAGGAGACGGTCAAGGTCTCGGTCAACAACCTGGAGGAGTTCCTCGGCGCGCCACTGTTCCGCAAGGAGAAGGTGCTCAAGGGCGTGGGCGTGGTCACCGGCCTGGCCTGGACGGCGATGGGCGGCGCCACCTTGCCCATCGAGGCGACCAAGGTCCATGCGTTAACCCGCGGCTTCAAGCTCACCGGCAAGCTGGGCGAGGTGATGCAGGAGTCCGCCAATATTGCCTACAGCTACACGCTGGGTCATCTGGGCGAGTACGGGGCCGAAGCGGACTTCTTCAACGAGGCCTTCGTTCACCTCCACGTGCCGGAAGGGGCAACGCCGAAGGACGGCCCTTCGGCTGGCGTCACCATGACCACGGCGCTGATGTCGCTGGCCCGGAACCAGAGTATCGATCGCCCGCTGGCGATGACCGGCGAACTGACGCTGACTGGCCAGGTGCTGCCAGTGGGCGGTATTCGCGAGAAGGTGATCGCCGCGCGCCGCAGCGATATCTTCGAGCTGATCCTGCCGGAGGCCAACAAACGCGACTATGACGAGCTGCCCGACTATCTCAAGACGGGGATGACCGTGCATTTCGCCAGGATCTATCCGGATGTGGCCAAGGTCGTGTTCGGCCGCTGAGAGCCTGTTTACAATCTGCTGCGCGTCGGCCAAACGTTGTTGAAAACGACTTCGGAATACTCATTTACCCCTATGTAAACTCCGTTTCCTCAGTCGTTTTCGCCTAGTTTGATCCTAGCTCGCGAGATCATAAACTGGCTCTGAGATGCTGGAGGCTAGCTTCGTGTTACGCTGGCTGACGAGGCCGGCGTGACGATCGGCATGGCATCGACCTGCATGAAAAACAAGGAGCAAGGTGTGTCCCAGAACGAGAAGAAACAGCGGTCGCGCTACAGGATCGCGGCGGTCGTAGGACTGCTGGCAATGGTGCTGCTGAGTGCCTGCAGTTATCACCCGGCGCGGATCGATCCGGAACCGCCGGTCGTCATCGGCGATGGCGATCACGGCCATGGGCACGGCGACGGCGATTTCTGCCCGCCGGGCCAGGCCAAGAAGGGCAACTGCTGAGCCTTCCGGTTCGCGGAAACGATCCCGAGCGGCAGCGCACTTGCGCTGCCGCTTTTTCGAGATGGACAATCGACGCTCGTCGACCTCGGACCCGTGAACCCACATGACATTCGAAAGTGCCGTTACCTATCTTCTGGCGATCTTCCTGTTCGCCATCACGCCCGGCCCGGGCGTGTTCGCCCTGATCGCCACCGGCATGAATGCCGGCTTCCGCCGCTGCCTCTCGCTGACGGTGGGCATGACGCTGAGTGACGTGCTCTACCTGCTGCTCGCCACCTTCGGCCTGGCGACCCTCGCCGAGCATTGGGGAGAAGTCTTCGGCGTGATCCGGGTTCTGGGCGCGCTCTATCTGTTCTATCTCGGCTGGAAGCTGTGGACGAGCCCGACGCAGGATGACGAGATGCCAGCGACCGGCGCCAGCGGCGGGTCGCTTGCCGGCATGATGCAGGGCTTTCTGATCTCCGCATCCAATCCCAAGGTGATCCTGTTCTACATCGCGTTCCTGCCGACCTTCGTCGATCTGGATCGGCTCGGTGGTTCTTCGCTGACGCTATTGGTAGCGCTGACCGTCGTTGGCCTGATGGGCGGGCTCTGCCTGGTCGCGGCCGGCGCGGCACGGGCACGGCGGATCTTTCGTTCCTCCCGCGCCCAGCGGCGCCTCAATCGGGGTGCCGGGTCGCTGATGATCGGCGCCGGGGCGCTGCTGATCGCCAAGAGTTGATTACCAGGAGCTGATCGCCAGGCGCCGAATGGTCGCCGTCGCCGGAATCACGCGTGCCGGTGGCGGGGTTTGCGGCTGACCAGGGCGACACCAGCGGCGGCGATGCCCATGCCCAGCCAAGAGATCGGTGGCATGGGCTCGTCGATCAGCCACCAGGAGAACAGCGCGGCGCAGGGCGGCACCAGATAGAAGAGTGCCGATACCCGCGAAGCTTCGCCCCGCCGGATCATCGCCATCAGCAGCGAGATCGCGATCAGGGAATTGCCGATGACCAGGTAGGCCAGCGACCCGACGAGCGCGCCATCCCAGTCGAGCGTGAAGTGGCCGAACAGCACGATCAGCGGCAGTGTCGTGACCAGCCCGGTGACGTATTGGATCAGGTTGGCGCTGACCGGGTGCAGCGGCTGGCCGTAGCGCTTCTCGTAGAGTGTTGCGCCGCTCATCCCGAGCAGGGCGGCGATGGTCAGCAGCAGGCCGCTGAGCGTGACGCCTTCCACCGTCGAACGACCGAGAATCACCACCACGGCGCCGACGAAACCCAGCCCGAAGCCGAGCCAGCGCCGCGTGCCGATGGTTTCCCCTACCATCGCCGGGGCGGCGAGCGCGACCAGGATCGGCTGCAGCGAGACGACCAGCGCCACGACGCCGGCGGAACTGCCGAGGGCGAAGGCGCTGTAGCAGCAGCCGAAGTAGACAGTCTGGATCAGGAACCCGACCACGGCCTGGTGGCCCCAGGCGCTCGGCCGGGCCGGCATTGGTGGGCGCAGCCACAGCCAGATCGGCAGCATGATCGCCAGCACGAGCACGAATCGCAAACCCAGAAACAGCAACGGGTCCACGTGCTGGGTGCCGATCTTCGCGACCGGGAATCCCAGGGACCACAACAGCAGGAACAGGCCGGGGGCGGCGGTCAACCACAGAGGTGGCCGCTCGCGCTCGGTCGTCGCGGCGGCGGAAGAAACGTCAGACATGTCGATCTCATTGTTGTGATTATGAAGATAGCCGTGATTGTGAGATGGCTGTGGTTCTGGAAATGACTGTGGTTGTGGAGATGGCGCCCGGTAGCAGGCGTGACCCGTCTTCGAGAGTGCCCCGACCGGCGAGATATTGCCAGCGACGTCGGGGCTTGCCGGTTTGTCGTCGGCCGTCGGTCAGTCCCGGTCTACCGAGAGCCCGCCCCACGACTGGCACACGGGCATGAGCTCGAGCCGGTTGATGTTGAGGTGCGGCGGCAGCGTCGCGGCGAGAAAGACTTGTTCGGCGACGTCTTCCGGCTGGATCGGCTCCACGCCGCCGTAGAGCTTGTCGTGGGCGCTCTGGTCGCCTTTCATCCGTACCAGCGTGAACTCGGTTTCCGACATTCCGGGCGCGATGTCGGTGACGCGAACGCCGGTGCCCTTGAGATCGCAGCGCAGGTTGTAGGAGAACTGATTGACGAACGCCTTGGACGCGCCGTAGACGTGGCTGCCCGGATAGGGCCATAGCGCGGCGGTGGAACTGATGTTGATGATGGCGGCGCCGCGGCCGACCTCGATCAGCGTCGGCAGCAGCGTACGCGTCACGTTGACCAACCCGGTGATGTTGGTATCGATGACGGTTTGCCAATCGTCCAGATTCGCTTCCTGGGCCGGGCCGGCACCCAGGGCCAACCCGGCATTGTTCACCAGCACCTTGACGGCCTTGAACGCCGGCGGCAGTTCCTCGACCACTTGGGCGACGCCGTCGCGCTCGCGCACGTCCAGCGTGGCGATGTGAACCGGGACCTGATCTTCCAACTGCTGCTTGACCGCTTCCAGACGTTCCTGCCGGCGACCGGTCAGCACCAGGGCCCAGCCCGCCTCGGCAAAACGATGGGCGCAGGCACGCCCGAATCCTGAGGTGGCACCGGTAATGAAAGCGACGGGGGGATTGTGACTCATGCTGGCTCCTGGTCCGAGATAGGTGAGAAGCGCCGACGCCGAGCGAAGAGAAAGAGATGATGTCCTGGCCGACGATCGGGTCGGTTCGCGTTTTCAGACAGAGCTTAGCGCATCTTTGCCGCAAGTTGTCAGGTCGAGTCGCGAGAAACCTGTCGTCTTCTGGCGACAAGGATCGAGGCTTTGTGTAAAACCCCGTGATTGACGACACAGTCTGATGATTTCCGTTGCCGTTTGGTTACGCTTTGGCGACGATAGCGGGGCGCTCCCCGATGACTGCGGTTCGACCGATCCCCGGTACCGCTTTTTCCGCTGATTCCTCGCTATCGACTCGACTGGCTGGCTGCTTCATCGCCGCTCGCCGCGATATCACTCATGTACAGGTTGCCTCTTGGATCTTATTGGGTGGCTCGGGGCGTCAGACACGATCCGGCGATCGATGTGAAAGGAGATGGCGTCATGTCCACGATCAAGCGGCAACGATATTACGGGCTGGAGTGGCTTCGCTTCCTGATGGCGCTGTGGATGGTCGCCTATCACTTCGGCGGCATCTACAGCGACATGCCCGACATGGTGAGAAGTTTCGTCGGCATGGGCTTCTTCGCCACCAGCACGTTCTTCATGCTGTCCGGCTTCCTGCTCGCCCACGTGGCGCTGGACCATGCGGGGGAGATGAAGGTGCACGGCCCGGCCTTCGTTGCCAAGCGGCTGTGCAATCTCTACCCGATTCATGTACTGACGATGCTGCTGTCGATCGGGCTGTTGTTGCTGCAGTACCCCATTCGTCCGGAAGGGGTTTACGTCTACTTCAACTCGCACCCCTATTACCCGCTGAGCGATGAAGCGCGAGCCGCATTTTCGGAGCGTCTATCCTGGCCGAGTGCGTTGGGCCATATCGCACTGCAGCTCACGCTACTGCAGGCCTGGGAGCCGCGTTTCCTGTGGCTGAACGGCGCGTCCTGGTCAATCTCCGCGTTACTCTTCTTCTATGCCTGCTTCCCGTGGCTGGCGCCGAGGCTGATGCGGGTTCAGCGCTGGGGGCTGGTGCTGCTGGGCGTCTGGGGGCTCTACGCCTTGGGGCCGCTCGTGGCGACGCTGGCAGGCTCGTTCGACTATGTGACGGTGGGCATTCTCCACCGCAACCCGCTGTTTCGGCTTCCGGAGTTCCTGGCCGGCATTCTGCTCTACCGGGCCTGGCAATCGGAACCGGTGAGCGCACTGTTCCAGCGCTTCCGCTACCCGCTGCTGGCGCTCGGTTTGTGCGGTGTGCCGATCGGAGTCTGGTTGCTCAAGATGGATGGCCTGCATCTGTATTACTTGACCCACAACGGTTTGCTGCTGCCATTCCAGGCACTGGTGCTACTCAGCGTTTGTGCATTCGCTGCGCCGAGCAGCGCGACGATACGGGCCTGGGCGCAGCGGTTGGGAGAGTCGGCACTGTGCATCTTCGCGTTGCATACGCCGCTGATCGGCCCGATGGCGAGAGGAACGCGCTGGCTGCTGCAGCGATGGCACGAAAGCTGGATCGCCGATAGCAGCAACTTGGCGCTCAAGTTCGCGATTCCGCTGTGGACGATGGCGTTTCATCTGGCGCTGATCGTCGTCCTGGCGCTTCTGATGCAGCGCTTCGTGGTGGCGCCGATACGCCATTGGCTGGAGGCGAGATTGCCCACGGCGTGGCAGCAGCGCCGGTCACCGCTGGTGCCGGTCAGGGTTTGAGGTTCGGCCTTGCGCCGCTGCCTCTACCGTGCCGGGTGGTATGAGTAGCGTTGAATTCTGCGTCCGGAAGGTCCTTTTTCGGGGTGAATCATTGCGATCCCGCATGAGATATCCTAGACGGAGGGGCGTTTCGCCGGTGCGGCCGGCGAAGCGATCAGGAATCCATCTCTAAGGGACGCAGCATGAAGGGACTCATCCGTGTGGGGTTGGTCGGCTATGGCATGGCCAGCAAACGGTTCCACGCGCCTTTGATCACCGCGCAGGACGGGCTTTCACTGGTTGCCGTGGCGAGCCGGGACGCCGACAAGGTTCATGCCGACTGGCCGAGCGTGCCGGTAGAACCAACGCCGCAGGCGCTGTTCGCTCGCGACGATATCGATCTGGTCGTCATTCCCACGCCGAATGCGACGCACTACTCGCTGGTCAGCGAGGCGCTGGCCGCGGGCAAGCATGTCGTCGTCGACAAGCCGTTCACCGTGACGCTGGATGAAGCCCGCAAGCTGTGCGATCAGGCCGCCAAGGCCAAGCGCTTGTTGTCGGTATTTCACAACCGGCGCTGGGACTCGGATTTCCTGACCGTGCGTAATCTCATCGACAGCCAGTCGCTGGGCCGAATCGTGCATTTCGAGTCGCATTTCGATCGCTTCCGCCCGGATGTCGCGCAGCGCTGGCGCGAGGATCCCGCGCCCGGCGCCGGCGCCTGGTTCGATCTCGGCTCCCATCTGCTCGACCAGGCCTTGGTCCTGTTCGGCACGCCGGAGGCGATCTCGCTCGATCTGGCCTGTCAGCGCGAGGGGGCAAAGGTCGACGACTACTTCCATGCCGTCCTCCGTTATCGGGAATGTCGCGTGATACTGCATGGCGGCACGCTGGTGTCGGCGCCCGGGGCTCGCTTCACCGTTCATGGCACGCGGGCCAGCTACGTCAAGCATGGCCTCGACCCGCAGGAGGACATGCTCAAGCGCGGCGACCGCTTGCCATCGCCGCACTGGGGAGAGGACTGGCGCCACGGCATGATGACGATCGGCCAGGTGCGTGAGGGCATTCAGCCGGAGCTGCACGAGGTGCCGACCCTGCCCGGGAACTATCTGGCCTACTACGCTGGCGTGCGTGATGCCATTCGCAACGGCTCGCCGCTTCCCGTGACGGCGGAAGCCGCGCTGGAGGTGATACGGGTGCTGGAGGCCGGCATCCAGAGTGCCGAGTCGGGGCAGTTCGTTAGCCTGGCCTGACGTACGTCGAACCCGTTGCGGCGTATCCGAAACGACCCGAGCCAGCAGGTGCTGGCTCGGGTCGCTTACTTTTGACGGTCGATGATCTGACTCTCAGGTAATGACGCCGATCTGCCAGGGCACGAACTCCTGCTGCCCATAACCGTGACGCTCGCTTCGGCTGCGTTCGCCGGAGGCCAGCGTCAAAAAGCGCTGGAAGATCTGCTCGCCGAGAGTTTCCATATCGATCTCGCCGTCGATCAGCGCGCCGCAGTTGATATCCATGTCGTCCGCCTGATGGCGCCACAGCGCGCTATTGGTGGAAAGCTTCATGGAGGGGACCGGCGCGCAGCCGAAGGCGCTGCCGCGGCCGGTGGTGAAGGCGATGAGATTGCAGCCGCTGGCGACCTGGCCGGTAACCGAGACCGGGTCGAAGCCGGGGGAGTCCATGAAGGCCAGGCCGCGTTCGCGCATGGGTTCGGCGTATTCGAGAACCTCGACCAGCGGCGTGGTGCCGGCCTTGGCCACCGCGCCCAGCGACTTCTCGAGAATCGTGGTCAGGCCGCCGGCCTTGTTGCCCGCAGACGGGTTGTTGTCGAGCGAAGCGCCGCGAACCCGGCAGAACTCCTCCCACCAGTGGATGCGCTCGATCAGCTTGTGGGCGACGGCGGGGGTGACCGCCCGGCGCGTCAGCAGGTGTTCGGCGCCGTAGACTTCCGGCGTCTCGGCCAGTACGGCGCTCCCGCCGTTGGCGATCAAGCGGTCCACGGCGGCGCCCAGGGCAGGGTTGGCGGTGATGCCGGAGTAGCCGTCGGAGCCACCGCACTGCAGCGCGACTCGCAGATGCTCGACGGAGCAGGGTGTCCGTTCGACCTGGTTGGCCTCATTCAGCAGTTGCTTGATGTGATGGATGCCCTCGGCGATCGCCTTGGTGGTGCCGCCGATCTGCTGGATAGTGAAGGGATGCAGCCTGGGGCCGGGCTTCAGACCCTGGGACTCGATCAGCGCGTCGATCTGATTGGTTTCGCAGCCGAGGCCGATGACCAGCACGGCAGCGAAGTTGACGTGGCGCGCGTAGCCGGCGAGCGTACGCCGCAGCATCTCCAGCGCTTCGCCATCCGCGGCCACCGCGCAGCCTACGCCGTGAGTCAGTGCGACCACGCCATCCACGTTGGGGTAGGGCGCCATCGCCTCGGGATGAACGTCGCGCCGGAAATGGTCGGCGATGGCGTGAGCGACCGTGGCGGAGCAGTTGACCGAGGTGAGAATGCCGATGTAATTGCGCGTGGCGACACGGCCATCCGCTCGTTGAATCCCCATGAAGGTGGCCGCAGGGGAGATCCGCTCGACGGGCGTGACCTCGCTGCCGATGGCATAGTCCTTGGAATAGCCCTTGGAATAGCCCTTCGAATAGCCCTCCACATAGCCCTGTTCCTGACCGGCGCCTTCCAGGTCGCCGATGCTGAGGTTATGGACGTGGACATGATCGCCGGGCGCGATGGGGCGGGTGGCGCGGCCGATGATCTGACCGTAGCGGCGAATCATGTCCCCGCTGTCCAGGGCGCGAATGGCGATCTTGTGGGCGGCAGGCACGGCATCTGTCAGGATGACGTTCGGCAGGACTTCGGTACCCTTGGGCAATGGCGTGCGTGCGATGACGACATCGTCGCGTTCGTGCAGGCGGATGATCGAGGCGGGGGCCTCGGTGGTGTGTTCGATCAGTGCCATGAGTTGGCTCCTCGGGCGGCTTGTGCCACTTTGGTCTATGCGGCTTCGGCTCAAAGCCTTTCTAATCAGTTATTTATTATGATTCCTGTAGCCACACCCTATCCGGTCACGGTGCGCCCCACCACTGAGAGTTGCTGATCGAGTGATAACGATCGTGCATTCGCCCAAAGTCTCAATTCTTGATCGCGTCGCAAGCGAGAGGAGTCGTCGATGCCCCCGACGCTGGAAACTCTGATGTCGCGTCTGCGCTTGCGCCAGCTGCGCCTGCTGATGGCGCTCGACGAGTGCGGCTCCATTCACAAGGCCGCCGAGCAGGTGGCGATTTCCCAGCCCGGCGCGACACGGGCGCTGAACGAGATCGAGTCGACGCTGGGCGCGCCATTGTTCCTGCGCAGCGCACGGGGATTGGAAGCCAACGATCTGGGACGCTGCGTGGTGCGCTACGCGAGGCTGATCCAGACCGATGTGGCGCATCTGCGCGAGGAGATGATCGGTATCCAGCAGGGCTTCGGCGGGCATCTGGCGGTGGGGGGAACGATGGGCGCCATCGCGGCGATCGTCGAGGCTGTCGTCAAGGTGCGCGCCGAGCAGCCTTCGCTGTCGTTGCAGGTGATCGAGGATACCAGCGAGGGGTTGCTGCGCCTGCTCGATCAGGGGCGGATCGATGTCGCCCTGTGTCGTTCCAACTTCGGGCGGCGTCCGGGCGATTACCATTGCCACGGGCATTTTCCCGAACCGCTCTGGGTGGTCGCCAATCTTGCGCACCCGCTGGTGAAGGTCGAAGCGCCCGATTTCATCGCCCTGGCCAGGCAGGCATGGATCGTCTATCCCGTCAGCATGCCGAGGATGCTGGAGCAGGAGTTCGTCGCGGCGGGCCTCTCGCAGCCGGTACAGTCGATCGAGATCTCGTCGACCTACGCCATCCTGGCCATGCTGGAACGGGACGATGGGGCGCTCGCGCTGTTGCCGGAACGTATCGCGCGGGAGCAGGTGGCGCGGGGTCACGTGGCGCGGGTGAACTATCTTTTCAAAACGCGCAATCCCGCTTTCGAGCTGCTCTGGCGGCGTGATAGGGAACTGTCGCCGGCAGCCCGACGCTTTGTCGAATGTTATGACAATGAAGGAGAAGGGGGCGTCGAAATTTGCCAAGTCCCGGATTAGTGTCTAGGTTTTGTATAGATTGCTCAGGCAAGCTCTCGTGACACGGGCAGCATTGGCAACGGTTGCCGGGATCGTGTTGCGAGCCAGGATGAATTATGGAGGATTCACATGAAAAAGCTTAACGCAGCCATTTTCGCTACGCTGATCGCTCTGCCCACCGCGGGTGCTTTTGCTCAGGAGCAGGCACCAAGCGTCAGCCCGGAGACGGGTTCGGCCAATACTCAGTCCGGTGGATCCGCTCCTACCAAGGCTCAAGGTGGGAGCATGTCGGGCGAAACCCATGGGTCGCTACCGTCCGAGAACAGTATCCCGGACCAGAACAATGCCCAGACGGGCTCTGCCAACACCCAGCCGGGCAGCCTGAAGGCCCAAGGTGGCTCTGCACAGGATGAATCCGCAGCCCGTGGCCCGATGAAGGACGATATGGAAGGTAATCATGGCGTCGACTCTGCCCAGGATGTGGATCCCGAGTGATCGTCTGTTCGCTTCGCGATAGAAGCGTTCGAAACTAGTATTACTGTTCGACCCTCGTCCCGCTCAGCGGGGCGGGGGTCGTTTTCTTGTCATGTGTCGAGAGGCGGGAGAGAGGGATCGCCCGCGGCTGCGGCGATGTCTTCACCACCAGCTATCGGACTCGCGCTCGCTGCGCAGCTTCTCTCGCGCGATGAAGAGTGCTGCGATGGCGCGGCCTTCGTGAAAATCGTCGCGGGCCAATAGTCCGATGATATCGTCGATGGCGTGCGTCTCGACGATCAGCGGTTCGGGTTCGTCTCCCTCCAGGCGCTTTTCGTACAGGTCGCTGGCCAGCATCACTTGCATGCGGTGATTCATGTAGTTGGGCGCCAGCGACAGCTCCACCAGCGGCTCGATGCGGTTGGCGCCGAAGCCGCACTCTTCCATGAGTTCCCGATTGGCGGCCGTGATGATGTCTTCGCCCGGATCGACCAGCCCCTTGGGCAGGGTCAGTATGTATTCATCGAAGCCGGCGGCGTACTCGCGAATCAGCAGTACATGATCCGGGTCCGGCATCGCCACCAGCATCACCGCACCGCGCCCCTTGCCCTTCAAACGCTCGAATGTTCGCTGCTCGCCATTGGCGAAGCGCAGATCGAGCGATTCGATCGCAAACAGTTCGCTCTGGGCCATATGGCGCCGCTCGAGAATCGTCGGCTTGGTCAAGAGGGGCGGGGAAGAGTCTGTCGGCGCCATGGGGGCCTCCGTGCATCGGGCGGGTTGCACTGGTTACAATAATCGACGCCTGCCCGTGTGGGAAATGTCCATTCTTCGCCTAGGCGAAGAAGACGACACCAACGGGACTCCCTTTCCGTCCGATTGCCGAGGTATCGCCCAATGATCGACTGGAATGCCATCGATACCGTTTTTCTGGATATGGACGGTACGTTGCTCGATCTTCACTTCGATAGCCATTTCTGGCTGGAGCACCTGCCGCGTCGCTACGTCGAGCTGCATCGTCTCGACGACTCGCATCGCACTGCCCTGGAAACGCGGATCCTCGACGCCCGCGGAACGCTGGACTGGTACAGCCTGGCGCACTGGAGTCGCGAACTGTCGCTGGATATCGTCGCGCTCAAACGCGAGGTTGCGCACCTGATCGGCTGGCGCGCCGACGCGCTGGCATTCATGGAGTGGCTCAAGGCCGCGCCGGTGGACGTCGTGCTGGCGACCAACGCCGACCGCGAGAGTCTCGGGCTCAAGCTGCCGTTGACGGGCCTGGACCGCTATGTCGACCGTATCGTCTCTTCCGCGGACGTGGGGGCGCCCAAGGAGCAGCCAGCGTTCTGGGACGCGATGCAGGCCTTGCATCCGTTCGACCCCGCACGCAGCCTGTTCGTCGATGACAATACCGACGTGCTGGCGTGCGCCCGGGATTACGGCATTCGTTACCTGCTGGGCATCCATCAGCCCGACAGCCGCAAGCCCGGTCGTTCGCATCCGGCATTCACCGTCGTCGATCGCTTCGCGTCACTGCTGCCCGAAACGCCGGCTTGAAGCGATGACCAGCGACCCCCATCTAGCAGCCTGTCGGACTTAACGCTGATCTGCTGCGAATTCCGGCCTTTTGGCCAATTTATTCGATCGGATGCGTTAAATAGCGAGCTATTCGCCTTATCCGATCGATGAACTTGACTCAAAATCCGTTTTTCTCGCGACGATCGGTCAAGCCCGACCGGCTGCCAGGCGAGTCGAGGTGATAGACCATGAGTGAAACAGTACGTATCGATAAATGGCTGTGGGCGGCGCGATTCTTCAAGACGCGTCAGCTGGCCAAGAAAGCGATCGAGGGCGGCAAGGTCCGCTACAACGGCAATCGCGTCAAGACCAGCAGGAATGTCGAGGTCGGGGCGCTGATCGAGGTGCCGCAAGGCTGGGACAACGCGACCGTCGAGGTCCTGGCGCTGTCCGACCAGCGCCGCGGCGCGCCCGAGGCGCAGCAACTCTATGCCGAAACCCCCGACAGCATCGACCGTCGCGCGCGGGAAGCGCATCAGCGAAAGCTGGCCAATCAGGTGATGCAGCCGCCGATCAAGCGACCGGACAAGCGCCAGCGCCGCGATATCCACCGCTTCCAGCGTCAGCACACCGACGACTGAACGTCTGGCGCGCTGGCGCCGTGAACTGCCTGCCAACCCCTATCTGCCATTGCCGGGCAATCCTCTGCGATTCGTCCGGCGTCCGACGAGATCATGATTCATGAACGATGAAATCCAGCGTTTTCTATTCGACGATACCAACGTGCGTGGCGAGATCGTGCAACTGGAGTCCGCCTACCGGGAAGTGCTCGAGCGCCAGGACTACCCCGAGCCGATCCGCTACCAGCTGGGAGAGCTGTTGAGCGCCGTGGCCCTGCTGACCGAGACGGTCAAGCTCGATGGCACGGTCAGCCTGGAGATCCGGGGCAAGCAGGGCGTCGACGTGCTGATGGCCGAGTCCAACCCGGGCGGCCAGCTGCGGGCCATCGCCCGCTATGACGAGAGCCAGGTATTCGCCGACAACGCCACGCTGCGACAGCTGGTCGGCGACGGCCAGATCGTCATCACCCTCGATCCCGCCGAGGGCAACCGCTATCAGGGCATCGTGGCGCTGGAGCACGACCATCTGGCGAGTTGCCTGGAGGCCTACTTCGCGCAGTCGGAGCAGTTGGCGACGCGCCTGTGGCTGAGCGCCGACGGCCAGCGCAGTGCCGGCCTGCTGTTGCAGCAGCTGCCGGACGACGCTTCCAACAAGGATCCCGATGCCTGGGAGCGTGTCGTCCACCTCGCGTCCACCATCACCGACGACGAGATGCTGGCGCTGCCGGCCCAGGACGTGCTGTACCGGCTCTTCCATGAAGAGACCACGCGGGTCTTTACGCCCAAGGCGCTGGCGTTCGGCTGCACCTGCTCGCGGGAGCGCATCGCCAACGCCTTGCATACTTTCGGGGCCGATGAGCTGCGCAGCATTCTGGACGAGCAGAAGGCGATCGATACGCAGTGCCATTTTTGTCATACCCGGTACCATTTTAGTGCGGCAGAAATCGAGGCGATCATCGACTCGCCCCAGGCGCCATCGCCGACGCTGCACTGAGCTGGGCGCTCGGCAACGTCAGGCGCCTTGATCAGAGCGGAATCGGCCCCGGGCGCCCGGCGTTTGCGCGCCGGGCGCTTTTTGCCATAATGACGATCCTTTTTCGCCCGCCAGGCGTCGCAGCGGCGGGCCTTCAACGCTGTGAAACGACACGAAAACAGAGGCCTCAGCGCCCAGGACCGGATAATGACCACCTCTCAAGCCTCGTTCCAGGCTGCCGGCGATTCCCGCCCCGCGAAAGCGCACTCCAATTTGACCACGGCCGAGCTGGTCGAATATGCCCTCGCAAGAGGAGAAGGCGTGCTGGCCGCCAATGGTGCATTGGTGGTGGAGACGGGGGAGCGCACTGGCCGGTCCACCCTGGACCGCTTCATCGTCGACGAGCCCTCCACCTCGGATCTGATCGACTGGGGGCAGGTCAACCGCCCGATCGGGCCGGGCGTGTTCGATGCACTGTGGGAGCGGGTCGAGGATTACCTGGCGGGCGGCGATACCTTCGTCTCCGAGCTGCATGTCGGCGCCGATCCGGAGTACTACCTGCCGATTCGTGTCATCACGCAGCAGGCCTGGCACAACCTCTACGGGCGCAACCTTTTCGTGCGCCCGGAGAACTGGAACCCCAAGGACAAGAGCGAGTGGACGGTGCTGAGCGCCCCCGACTTCGTCTGCGATCCTCAGCGTGACGGCACGCGTTCCGAAAGCACGGTGATGATCAATTTCGCGCGCCGCCGGGTGCTGCTGGCCGGCATGCGTTACGCGGGCGAGATGAAGAAGGCGATGTTCTCGGTGCAGAACTTCCTGTTGCCGGAGAAGGACGTGCTGCCGATGCACTGCAGCGCCAACGTCGGCGAGGACGGGGAAACCACGCTGTTCTTCGGGCTGTCCGGCACCGGCAAGACGACGTTATCGGCGGATCCGGAGCGCTATCTCATCGGCGACGACGAGCATGGCTGGGGTGAAGGCACCGTCTTCAACTTCGAAGGTGGCTGCTATGCCAAGACCATCGATCTGTCGCGCAAGAACGAGCCGATCATCTGGGACGCCATCCGTTTCGGCACCGTGCTGGAAAACGTGGTGCTGACAGGGGATCGGGTGCCCGACTATACCGATGACAGCCTCACCCAGAACGGACGCGCCGGTTATCCGCTGGAGTTCGTCGAGAAGCGCGTCGAGGAAAACCGCGCCGGCGAGCCGAGCGCGATCATCTTCCTGACTTGCGACATGAGCGGCGTGCTGCCGCCGGTCTCGCTGCTCTCCAAGGAAGCGGCGGCCTATCACTTCCTGTCCGGCTACACGGCCAAGGTCGGTTCGACCGAGATGGGCTCCACCAGCGGCCTCGAGGCGACGTTCTCGACCTGCTTCGGCGCACCGTTCTTCCCGCGCCCGGCGCATGAATATGCCGACCTGCTGATCAAGCGCATCGAGGCCTTCGAGTCTCGTGTCTACCTGGTCAATACCGGCTGGAGTGGCGGGGCCTACGGCCAGGGCGGCAGCCGCTTCAGCATTCCGACGACGCGCGCCATCATTCGCGCCATCCAGGAAGGCGACCTGAAGGACATCGAGACCCGGCATATCGAAGGGCTCAATCTCGACGTGCCGCTGGCGGTGGACGGGGTCGATGCCAAGCTGCTCGACCCGCGTGATGCCTGGAGCGACCAGGAGGCCTATCGCGAACAGATGAATGCGCTGGTGACCAAGTTCATCGCCAATTTCACCAAGTTCGACGATGTCGATGCCGCGATCGTCGCGGCCGGCCCGCAGACGCTCTGACGTCTGTAGATACGATACTCTGGCGCCTGTAGACACGCCGGCGCCTGTCCGAGACGGGTTCGTCGAGCTGCCTGCCGCGAGTCGTGCGGTATCTGACGGGGATGGCCATCGGCCATCCCCGTCTGGTTTGTGCGACTTCGATACCGCCGGAGTGTGAGCCTCCCGCGCCGGTGTGCTAACGTGGCGCGATCCTACCTATCGTGATGGTTTTCATGTCCAAGACTCAAACCGCAATCATTGCGTTGATCGCCGATGAGCTCGGCGTTCGCTCCAATCAGGTCAATGCCGCCGTCGAACTGCTGGATGGCGGTGCCACTGTCCCGTTCATCTCCCGTTACCGCAAGGAGGTCACCGGCGGTCTCGACGATGGCCAGCTGCGCGCACTCGAAGAGCGCTTGCGCTATCTGCGCGAAATGGAAGAGCGTCGCGAGGCGATCCTGCAGGCGATCGACGAGCAGGGGCAGATGACCGATGCGCTGCGCGCCGAGCTCGAGGCAGCCACCACCAAGCAGCGGCTGGAAGATCTCTATCTGCCCTATCGCAAGAAGCGTCGGACCAAGGCGCAGATCGCCCGGGAGGCGGGGCTGGAACCGCTGGCGGACCGGCTGCTGGCCGATCCCGGCCTCGATCCGGACGGTGAAGCGGCGGCGTTCATCGATAGTGCCACCGGCGAGAGCCATGGCATCGAGGATGCCAGGAGCGCGCTGGACGGGGCCAAGCAGATCCTGATGGAGCGCTTCAGCGAAGAGGCCGAACTGGTCGGCCGGCTGCGCGAGCGATTGTGGGAAGAGGGGCAGCTTCGCGCCCGGGTGGTCAAGGGCAAGGAGACGGAAGGCGCCAAGTTCTCCGACTACTTCGAGCATGACGAAAACCTCGCCAGGACACCGTCGCATCGGGCGCTGGCGATGTTCCGCGGACGCAAGGAGGGCGTGCTGTCGCTCTCGCTGACGATGGCGGGAGAAGACGAGGCGCCGATTCATCCCGCCGAAGTGGCGATCGCGCGCCACGTCGGCATCGATCTCGGCGCCGAGCAGCCCGCTTCGCGCTGGTTGAAGGAGGTGGTTCGCTGGAGCTGGCGCGTCAAGCTCTACACCCACCTCGAAACCGAATTGATGGGACGGCTGCGGGAGCGGGCCGAGCAGGAGGCGATCGATGTATTCGCCGCCAACCTCAAGGACCTGCTGCTGGCGGCGCCGGCCGGACCGCGCACCACGCTGGGGCTCGACCCCGGTCAGCGCACCGGATGCAAGGTCGCCGTGGTCGATGCCACCGGCCGCTTCCTCGAGCAGGCGGTCATCTACCCGCATGCGCCGCAGAAGCGCTGGGACGAGGCGCTGGCGACGCTGGCCGATCTGGTCGAGCGCCATGAGGTGTCGCTGGTCGCGATCGGCAACGGCACGGCCAGCCGCGAGACCGACAAGCTCGCCGCCGAGCTGGTCAAGCGCGTGGCGCCGCGCCAGGTTGCCAAGGTCATGGTCAGCGAGGCCGGCGCCTCGGTCTATTCCGCGTCGGAGCTGGCGGCACGGGAGTTCCCCGATCTCGATGTCTCGATTCGTGGCGCGGTCTCGATTGCCCGGCGCCTGCAGGATCCGCAGGCCGAGCTGGTCAAGATCGATCCCAAGTCGATCGGGGTCGGCCAGTATCAGCACGATGTTTCCCAGGTCAATCTGTCCCGCAGTCTCGAGGCGGTGATCGAAGATTGCGTCAATGCCGTGGGCGTGGATCTCAATACCGCCTCCAGCGCGCTGCTGTCGCGAGTGTCCGGGCTGAGCAAGATGCTCGCCGACAACATCGTCGCGCGGCGCGATCGCGAAGGGCCGTTTCGCACTCGTCAGGAGCTGCTGAGCGTCGACCGGCTGGGGCCCAAGACCTTCGAGCAGTGCGCCGGGTTCCTGCGCATCATGGGCGGAGACAATCCGCTCGATGCCAGCGCCGTGCACCCGGAAGCCTATCCGCTGGTGGCGCGCATCGCCGAGCGCAACGGCCGGGAGCTGGGCGGCCTGATCGGCGACAGCCGCTATCTCAAGTCGCTCAAGCCTTCGGATTATCTGCAAGATGCACTAGCAGTCGATGACGCGTTCGGGGTGCCGACGGTGATCGATATCCTGGCGGAACTCGACAAGCCAGGCCGCGATCCGCGGCCCGAATTCAAGGCGGCGACGTTCCGCGAGGGCGTCGAGAAGATCAGCGATCTCGAACCCGACATGCTGCTGGAAGGGGTCGTCACCAACGTGACCCACTTCGGGGCGTTCGTTGATATCGGCGTGCATCAGGATGGGCTGGTGCATATTTCCGCGCTGGCCGACAAGTTCGTCGACGATCCGCGTCAGGTGGTGAAGGCCGGCGACATCGTCAAGGTCAAGGTGATGGAGGTCGACGTGGCGCGCCAGCGCATCGGCTTGACGATGCGACTCGGTGACACGGCCAGCGAGAAGACGTCTCCGGGAGAGCGTCGCGCCGGTGGCGGCAAGTCTCGCCGTGGTGACGCAGGGCGAGGGCGGCAGTCTCGTCAGGGCGGCGGCGATCGTCAATCCGCGCAGCCCGGCGGTGCGATGGCGGAGGCGCTGCTCAAGGCGCAGCGACGCGGTTCGCATTGAGGCTTCGGCAGGCGCTGGTGGTCAAGTAAAAAGTCGTTAGCCTTGAAAGCGCTATCGCCGGCTCCATAATGAGGTTTTGCTCGAGGCGGACCGAAACGGGAGCGATCTCCTTTCGGCATCGTCAACGCACGGACAAACGGGGGAGCGGCGCTCCTCCAACGAGATAAGGTGTTGAGCGTGTCTGATCAACTCGCCACGAACGTCGGCCACTTGATGGCGCCGGCCCAGAAGGGATTGCTTGGTCGTCTACGGCGGGGCATCGAAAAGGAAGGTCTGCGAGTCGATGCGGAGGGTTCCATCGTCCAGACCGCTCATCCGCATGGGCTCGGCTCCAAGCTGACCCACCCGCATATCACGACCGATTACTCCGAGGCACTGCTCGAGTACATCACCCCGGTCTATTGCCGTCCTGCCGATGCGCTCTCGTTTCTGGGCGACCTGGTGCGTTTCACCTATCGCCAGCTCGACGGCGAGTGGATCTGGCCGGCCAGCATGCCGGCTCGACTCCAGGGCAACGACAGCATTCCGATCGCCGACTACGGCACCTCCAACATCGGCACCATGAAGCATGTCTATCGCAAGGGGCTGGATGCGCGCTACGGTCGCATCATGCAGTCGATCGCCGGTATCCACTACAACGTGTCGCTGCCGGACGATATCTGGCCGATGCTGCAGAAGCTGGAAGGCCGCCAGGACGAGTCGTTGCAGGGCTACCGTTCGACCCGCTACTTCGATCTGATCCGCAACTTCCGGCGCAACAGCTGGCTGTTGCTCTATCTGTTCGGCGCCTCGCCGGCGCTGGACCGGAGCTTCCTGGGCGAGGGTGGCGACGATCGCAGCGACAAGCTCCAGCCGCTGGGCGAGAGAACGCTCTATGCGTCCTACGCGACCAGCCTGCGCATGTCGGATCTCGGCTACCAGAACAAGGTACAGGAGCAGTTGAAGATCTGTTTCAACTCGCTTTCCAACTACGTGGGTACGCTGCGCCATGCCATTTCCGCCGAATGGCCGGACTATCGCCGGATCGGCGTCGAGGTCGACGGCGACTGGCGCCAGTTGAACGCTAACATCCTGCAGATCGAGAACGAATATTACAGCGACATTCGCCCCAAGCGAGTGGCACGGCACGACGAGACGCCGACCCAGGCCCTGGAAGCGCGTGGCGTCGAGTATATCGAGGTGCGCTGCCTCGATCTGAACCCGTTTCTGCCGCTGGGGATCGACGAGCCGCAGATGCGCTTCCTGGATACCTTCCTGCTCTGGTGCCTGCTCTCCGAGAGCCCCTGGATTCCGGACGAGGAGTGCGACCGCCTGGACGACAACCGCCGCCTGGTGGTGGAGCGGGGGCGCGACCCGGACCTGGAACTGCAGATCGGCGACCGTCGCGTGCCTCTGCGCACGCGTGGGCACGAGATCATCGATGGCATGCGCCAGGTCGCCGAGCTGCTGGATGCCATCGAGGGTGATGATCTCCATGTCGCCGCGATCAACGCCATCGCCCCGCGGCTGGACGATCCGGAACTGACGCCCTCGGCGCAGATGTTGCGCGCCATGCAGGCACACGGGGGCGAGTGGGCGGATCTGATTGCCGATCTCGCCAAGGCGCAAGGCGAGCACTGGCGCTCGACGCCGATGGATGAATCCCGCGCCGAGCTGTTTTCCCAGCTGGTCGAAACCTCGCATCAGCAGCAGCACGACATCGAGGCCGAGGATCAGGTTTCCTTCGCGCAGTTCATCGCCGATTATTTCCAGCGGGCGAGGGAACCTCGTTCTGCCGCATGAGTCAGTGAACCCGTAAATCATGAAATCATGGCGTTCGACGAAGGTCCTCGGAACCGACTGTCGTCGAGGTTAGAAAACCGCCGGTGCCATTGCGTTCCGGCATGCAGTGGGAAGGAACATGCAAATCAAGCGTTGGATAGCGCAGGCAAGCGTTCGCCAGTGGTGCGTGCTGGGCCTGTTGATGTGCTGCTTCATGATGGCCGTCGCCCTTTACCTGCAGTATGGCGTCGGTCTCGAGCCCTGCCCGCTGTGCATCTTTCAGCGCGTCGCCGTGATATCCGCGGGTATCGTCTTCCTGATCGGCGCGATCCATAACCCCAGACGACGCGGTGGCTTCGTCTATGCGGGGCTCTCTCTGCTCGCCGTGCTGGGCGGGATCGGTGTGGCAGGACGGCATGTCTGGCTGCAGACCTTGCCGCCGGATAGCGTGCCCAGCTGCGGGCCTGGCCTTGACTACATGATGGACATGTTGCCGCTATGGGACGTCATGGCCCGGGTGCTGCATGGTTCCGGCGAGTGCGCGGCGGTCGAAGGGGCCCTGTGGGGCGTGACGTTGCCGCAGTGGACATTGGCCGGATTCGTCGTCCTGGGCATCATTCCGGTGATGATGATCGTATCTCGAGTGCGCTACAGTGGTAAGACGGTTCGCGAGCCGGCGGGGCAGGCGTCCTGAAATAGGATGCCATGTCTCCTGGAAAACACGCGATGAGGGAGAGAGGCGACGAGGGAGAGGCTGATCATGCTGGAAGATTGCAAAACCGCTCAGGAGCGCTGGGGTGGCGTTCATGCACTGATCGATCGATGGCTGGAACAGCGCTATGACATGCTCGTGACGCTGGTCGATCTGCGTGAATTCTGCGATGCCGACCTCTCGGCGGTGTCCAAGACGCGCATCGATACCTTCAGTGAAGCCTTGATGGATTACATCAGCGCCGGGCATTTCGAGATCTACCCGCAGTTGCGAGAAGAGGCTAAAGCCTTCGAGGATCGCGAGGCGCTGGCGGTAGCCGACAAGCTGCTGGCGCGGGTCGATGCCTCGACGCAGCTGGTGCTCGATTTCGATAACGAATACGCCACGCCGTCGCGTTGTCAGCGCTACACCGACCGTCTTCCCGGCTGGCTGGAGAAGCTCGGTGGAAGCATGACGGAGCGATTCGATCTCGAGGATCAGTTGATCGGTCGTCTGCATGCGGCGCATGCGCCTGTCGACGTGGCCCGGGTGCCGGATGACCAATCCGTACGGACGGATTGACCTCCGCCCCAAGTCGATCGTCTTGCCGCTATCGAACAGTAAACTTCGGTCTAACAGTAAACCCCGGTCTAACAGTAAGCCCCGGCCTTGGCCGGGGCTTCTCGGTCTATGTCCTTCCGTTCCTTGCCTCGCCTTTCCGCCGAACCACCGGCTCAGTCCGCCGAATCACCCACTCGGGTGGCGCCGATGGCTATCTCAGCGAAAGCACGCGCCAGTTTCGCTCGTTGGCCAGTGCTCTGAGCTCGTCGTCCGGATCGACCGCCACGGGCGTGGCCACTTCCTCGAGCAGGTAGCGATCATTGATCGAATCGCTGTAGAACCAGGCGTCGTCCAGCGTCAGGGCGGGTTGGTCTTCCAGCCATTGCCGGATCCGCGTGACCTTGCCTTCGCGGTAGCTGGGAACCCCTTCGACGCGGCCGGTATAGCGCCCGTTCTCGCGCTCTGGCTCGATGGCGATGAGATCGTCGACCCCCAGACGCTGGGCGATAGGGCCCGTGATGAAGCGGTTGGTGGCGGTGACGATCAGCAGAAAATCCCCGCGCTGACGATGCCAGGCCAGCAACTCTTCGCCCTGGGGCAGAATGTGGGGCTCGATCTTGCAGGCCATGAACTGTTGATGCCAGGCGTTGAGTTGCTCTTCGCTATGCTCGCTCAGCGGTTTCAGCGCCATCGACAGATACGCCATGATGTCCAGCTGACCGGCTTGATAGTCCCGTAGATATTGATCGTTGGCGCGACTATAGGCGTCGCCATCCACGGCGCCTTGCTCCACCAGAAATTCGCCCCAGGCATGGTCGCTGTCACAGCTCAGCAGGGTGTTGTCGAGATCGAAGATGGCCAGGCTCAAGGTTGGCTCCCGTTTGCGTACCGCATGTTTTGTGGATCAAGTTGTGGATCAGGAATCTTGTCGCTCGGAGGCATGAGCCCGAGCGCTCGGCAGTATCGCAAACTCCCGTGGATTTGCCCACGCCGGTCGCGCTCGGGTGTCGGCTCCGGTCGATCGTGTCTTCGTCACCAACGGTGACAGGATAAGATGCCTTCTTTTCAAGGTTTTATGGCAGGTTGGCTTAAGGCGTATTGATGCCCTTTCTCGCTTTGTGGAAGAATGATGTCAACGACGATTGAGCTAAGGTGAACGCTGTGATAGACGCCGATGGCTTTCGGCCGAACGTTGGCATCATCATTGCCAACTGTGACGGCCAGCTGCTTTGGGCGCGTCGGGCGGGTCAGGAAGCGTGGCAATTTCCGCAGGGAGGTATCAAGGCTTGCGAAACACCGCATCAGGCACTCTTCCGGGAACTCGAGGAGGAGATCGGGTTGACCTCGAGGGATGTCGATGTGGTGGCTTGTACGCGAGGATGGCTGCGTTACCGTCTCCCCCGACGCATGGTCCGAACGCACTCGAAACCAATCTGTATTGGCCAGAAACAGAAGTGGTTTTTACTGAAAATTCGCTGTCACGACAGTCGGGTTTGTGTCGATAGCACGCCCAAACCGGAATTCGATGGCTGGCGATGGGTAAGTTACTGGTATCCTCTGGGCCAGGTCGTCTCGTTCAAGCGCGAGGTTTACCGGCGCGCGCTACGGGAGCTGGCGCCTGAGTTTCATCGACTGTCACTGGAGGAAATGGCCAGGCTTTAGGGCAAGGCCGCCAACAGAATTCATGGGGCGCCCAGCGTGCCCCTGATACCGGCTTTCGAGGCGCCTGCTTTCGAAGCTCGTATCAGGGGGGTAGCTGGCAATGCCCGTCCCGATGCCACGACGAGGATCACCTCGCCCACAAGAAAAAGGCTCATGCTCGATACCCTTCGCCGCATCGTTCAGGAAGTCAACGGCGCCCGTAGCCTGGATGCCGCGCTGGCCACCATGGTGCGCCGCATCCGCAAGGCGATGCGCACCGATGTCTGTTCCATCTATCTTTTCGACCGCGAGCGCGATCGTCTGGTGCTGATGGACACCATCGGTTTGCGTACCCAGGCCGTGGGTATCGTGACGTTGCGTCTGGGCGAGGGCCTGGTCGGCCTGGTCGGCCAGCGGGAGGAGCCGCTGAATCTCGAGGATGCGCCGGGTCATCCGCAGTTTCGGTATTTTGCCGAGACTGGGGAGGAACGCTTTTCGAGCTTCCTTGGCGTGCCCATCATCCACCAGCGCCGAATGCTGGGGGTGCTGGTGGTTCAGCAGCAGGAAAAACGCCGCTTCGACGAAGGTGACGAGGCCTTTCTGGTCACTATGGCGGCGCAGCTGGCCGGTGTGCTGGCCCACGCGCTGGTGTCGGGCACGCTCAACCGCCCCACGGAGCCTGACGGGCAGGCGATGTTTTCCGGCGTGGCGGCATCGCCGGGGATGGCGATCGGCGAGATCGTGGTGATCGCGCCGCCGGCGGACCTGGACAGCGTTCCCGATCTGATACCCACCGATCCGGATGCCGAGGTGGTGCGCCTGCATGCGGCGCTCGCCCACGTTCGCGAGGATATTCGCAAGGCGGGCGCGCGTCTTGCCAGCCGTATCTCCACCCAGGAACTGGCGCTTTTCGATGTCTACCAGCAGATGCTGGGCGATGCCGCGCTGGGCAACGAGGTCGAAAAGCGGATTCGCGAAGGGCAGTGGGCACCGGGGGCGCTTGCCGATGTGGTGCGCCGCCATACCCAATACCTGGAGCGCGTCGACGACGGCTATCTTCGCGAGCGGGCGACGGATATTCGCGATCTGGGCCGCCGAGTGCTGGCGCACCTCCAGGAAGGCAACGAAATGACGCCTTCGACGTACCCGGACAATACCATCCTGGTGGGTGACGAGATCAGTGCGGCAACGCTGGGCGAACTACCCAGAGGGCGTCTGGCCGCGCTGGTGTCGATCCGGGGTTCCAGCAACTCGCATGTCGCGATCCTGGCGCGGGCCATGGGCATCCCGACGGTGCTGGGCATGGTCGATCTTCCGCTGCCCCGAATCAACGGGGCCAAGGCGATTCTCGACGGCCACCGGGGGCGGTTGTTCGTGCGCCCCGAGCCTCAGCTGGCCAAGCGCTACGAGCGCTTGATCAAGGAGGAACGGGCGTTGGCGGAAGTGCTGGAGCACGAACAGCATCTGCCCAGCGAAACATCCGACGGCCACCAGATGCCGCTGATGGTCAATACTGGGTTGGCGGTCGATGCGGTGGCGCAGCTCAAGCCGCGTGTCAGCGGTGTCGGGCTCTACCGGACGGAAGTACCGTTCATGATGAACGAGCGCTTCCCCAGCGAGCAGGAGCAGACAAGGCTCTATCACGAGCAGCTTTCCAGCTTCGCGCCCCTGCCGGTGGTGATGCGTACGCTCGACATCGGTGGTGACAAGGACCTGCCGTACTTCCCCATCAATGAAGCCAACCCGTTCCTCGGCTGGCGGGGGATTCGCGTTACCCTCGATCATCCCGAAGTGCTGATGGTCCAGATGCGGGCCATGCTGATGGCCTCCCGCGAGCTGGACAACCTGCGTATCCTGTTGCCGATGATCACCAGCGTGGACGAGGTCGATACCGCGCTGCGCCTGCTGGCGCGTGCCCGGCAGGAGCTCGCCGAGGACGGCATCGAGGTGGCATCGCCCAAGGTGGGCGTGATGATCGAGGTGCCGGCGACGCTCTACCAGCTTTCGGCGCTGGCCGAGCGCGTCGACTTCTTCTCGGTGGGAAGCAACGACCTGACCCAGTACCTGCTGGCGGTCGATCGCAACAATGCGCGTGTCGCCAGTCTCTACGATGCCTGTCATCCGGCGGTGCTCAACGCGCTGGCACGGCTCGCGGAGGAGAGCCAGCGGCTCGGGGTTCCGGCTTCGGTCTGCGGCGAGCTGGCGGGCGATCCCTCCGGCGCGCTGCTGCTGATGGGCATGGGCTTCGATGCGCTGTCGATGAACGCGCCCAGCCTGCCACGGGTGCGGGCGGCGATCCGGCGCGTCAGTATCGGGGATGCCCGGTCGCTGGTGGCGGAGACGCTCTCTCTGCCCACCACGGCAGTGGTCAGGGCGCACCTGCGACAGCGAATGACGGACTGGCAGATAGGGCACCTGCTGCCGCCTCAGGACTGATCCGGCGCGCTCGCTGCCAAGCGTGTCATCTTGCCCATCGGCTCGCCGGCGGGGCCGAATCGCCGCTCTTCCAGTGTCGTATCTTCGGCGGTGACCGTGACCAGGGTCGTCGCCCGCGTCCCGTACGCCTGCCCCTCGATGAACGGCGGCGACAGAAACCGCTCGCGTTCTTGGCCGATGCCGGTGTCCGGCAGTTCGTCGTCCGGCGCCGGGCGCACGTCACGCATGGCCGACCACATCCCGACTCGCCAGTCCGGGGCGTTCAGCGATCGTTGCAAGGCGTCGCGGGCGCGAACGAGCTTGGGCCAGGGCGTATCCAGCGTGGCGTTGGAAAGCCCGTGCAGGCCGGGCGCCACGAGTTGCCAGCGAGTCCCGTGACGGCTGTGATGAAACGTCCAGAGTCGATCGTTCGACATGACGAGCAGGTTGAAGCCGGCGTAGGGTTCAGCGCCGCCTTCGGCCAGGCTGTTCAGCCACTTCGTCAAATCATCGGTTTCCAGCGCCTGGCGGACGAGCTGGCCGCGACTGGGGGCCTCGGGGAGCATCGGTGCCAGGCCGTCTCGTACGTTGGTCAGTGCGGCCACGCGGGAGTGCGTCGCCGCGAGCCAAGTACCGCCGCCCACCAGGTCACGACCGCCGGTCAGTTCGGCATCCGGCCATCGATGCAGGGCCTCGGCCGGCCTGGCATGAAACTCGTCGCGATTGGCCGCGAGGCGTAATTTCATCGCGGCCTGGGGCTGCCAATCGAACACGATCAAGCACATGTGGCGGTTTCCTGATGGGTGAAGGGGCAATCCGGACGGGGAGGCCGCTGCCATGACACGGCCCTGGCAGCAGCGTAACATAAGCGCGCTAGCGATCCGCCCACGACGCTCGTGCGACGTCTAGCCACCCGATATCCTGCTTCCGATGCCTCGCTCTCTACAGGACCGCTTCATGCCAGTCTTCATCCCCCCTGCCATTGCCGCGCCGGCGGTAGATGCTTCGCTTTCCCCAGTCGATGATGCTATCGCATGGATGGGGGACATCGAATGCTGACCGCCATTGCGATCTATCTGCTGGTCGGCGCCGCTGCCGGTCTGATGGCGGGCGTGTTCGGTATCGGTGGCGGCATCGTCATCGTTCCCGCGCTGGTCTTCACCTTTCTGGCGCAGGGTTTCGATCCCGCCGTAGTCGCGCATCTGGCGGTCGGTACGTCGCTGGCGACGATCGTCGTGACCGGCGCGTCCTCGGCCTGGGGCCATTGGCGCCGGGGTAGCGTACGCCAGGACTGGCTGCGGTTGATGATCCCGGGGCTCGTCGTCGGCGGTATTCTAGGCGTGCTGCTGGCGTCGGCGTTGCCTGGACATGCGCTGACACACCTTTTTGGCGTTTTCGCGGTGCTGATGGCACTGAAGATGCTGCTGACGCGCCCGCCGGCGACCCAGGGGCAGGTGCCGCGCCGCTGGCCGATGACGCTGGCCGGGACGGTGATCGGCGGCGTCTCGACCCTGTTCGGCGTCGGCGGTGGCGTCATGTCGGTGCCCTGGCTGTCGCGCTTCACCAGCCGCATGACGGAAGCGGTGGGCACCTCCTCGGCGATCGGCCTGCCGATCGCGCTGATCGGCACCGTGACCAACGTTGTCGTGGGCTGGGGCGAGATGACGCTACCCGCGGGGGCGACGGGCTACGTGATGTGGCCGGCCTTTCTCGGCCTGATGGTGACCAGCGTGCCGATGGCCCGGGTCGGGGTCAAAGTCGCTCATGCATTGCCTGCCAGGACGCTGCGACGTATCTTTGCCCTCCTGCTGATCGTGGTGGGGGTCAAGCTGATGATCGGCTAACCTCGACGATCTGGACTATCCCGTAGCCGAGGAGAAAGCATGCTGGCTTACCCCGAGATCGACCCGGTGGCCATTTCGTTGGGCCCGCTCAAGGTGCACTGGTACGGGCTGATGTACGTCATCGGCTTCGTGGGGGCCTGGTGGTTGGGGCGTCGACGCGCCGACCGCCTGGGACTCAAGCCGGACGATATCGGCGACATGCTGTTCTACGGGGCGCTGGGGGTCGTTCTCGGCGGTCGTATCGGCTATGCCTTGTTCTACGGCCTGGACCGCCTGCTGGAAAATCCGCTGTGGATATTCCAGGTCTGGGACGGTGGCATGAGCTTCCATGGCGGCCTGCTGGGGGTGCTGGTGGCAGCGCTGCTGTTCGCGCGCAAGCACGGCCTGGCGTTTTTCCAGCTGACGGATTTCATCGCGCCGCTGGTGCCGATCGGGCTGGGTGCCGGGCGTATCGGCAACTTCATCAATCATGAACTGCCAGGCCGCGTGACCGACGTCCCCTGGGCGCTGGTCTTCCCGGGCATGGGCGGGCAGGGGCGTCATCCCTCTTCGTTGTACCAGTTCTTTCTCGAAGGTGTCGTGCTGTTCGGGGTGCTCTGGATCGTCTCGCTAACGCCGCGTCGGCGCGGCTTCGTCTCGGGGCTCTTCCTGATCTGCTACGGCGCGTTTCGCTTCCTGTCCGAATTCTTTCGTCGTCCGGACCCGCAACTGGGCTTCATCGCCTTCGATTGGCTGACCATGGGGCAATTGCTGTCGTTGCCGATGATTCTTGCCGGTATCGCACTGATCGTCTGGTCGCGGCACAATGGTGTCGACGACGCGCGCGAGGATCGAACTGCCCGCTGAGCGGGGCGCGCCGAGTGAGCGAATGCTCCGATTTTCAACCGTTTCGAATTTGATAAAGTGTTTCGACAGGCTCATCTCTCGCGGTGGGCCTGTCACCGTAAAGGAGCGTGCCCATGCGGCCCTATCTCGACTTGATGCAGCGCGTGCTCGACAGCGGCGTTGAAAAAGCCGATCGCACCGGTGTCGGTACGCTTAGCGTGTTCGGTCATCAGATGCGCTTCGATCTGCGCGAGGGCTTCCCGCTGGTGACCACCAAGAAGCTCCACTTGCGCTCGATCATCCATGAGCTGCTCTGGTTCCTGCGAGGCGATACCAATATCGCCTACCTGCATGAACACAACGTCACCATCTGGGACGAGTGGGCGGATGCCAACGGTGACCTGGGGCCTGTCTACGGTTACCAGTGGCGCAGCTGGCCCGCGCCCGATGGCGAGCATATCGATCAGATCGCCAGGGTGGTCGAGCAGATACGCCATAATCCGGACTCCCGCCGTCACATCGTCTCGGCCTGGAACCCTGCCCTGGTCGACGAGATGGCCTTGCCGCCCTGTCACGCGCTGTTCCAGTTCTATGTCGCCAACGGTGAGCTATCCTGCCAGCTCTATCAGCGCAGCGCGGATATCTTTCTGGGCGTGCCGTTCAACATCGCCAGCTATGCGCTGCTGACCCACATGGTCGCTCAGGTCTGCGGGCTGAAGCCCGGCGAATTCGTGCATACGCTGGGGGATGCCCACCTCTATCTCAATCATCTCGATCAGGCCCGGTTGCAACTGTCCCGCGAGCCGTTGCCGCCGCCGAGGTTGAAGCTCAACCCGGCGATCGACGACCTGTTCGAATTCCGCTTCGAGGACATCGCGATCGAGGGCTACGAGTCTCACCCATCCATCAAGGCCCCGATCGCCGTATGAACGATGTGAAATCACTGAAGCTGGAAACGCCGGTGGCGATGATCGCGGCAATGTCGCGCAATCGCGTCATCGGCGTGAACAACCGTTTGCCGTGGCATTTGCCCGAAGACCTGAAGCGCTTCAAGTCCCTCACGCTGGGCAAGCCGCTGGTGATGGGACGCAAGACGTTCGAATCGATCGGCCGCGCGCTGCCGGGGCGGCTCAATATCGTGATAACGCGCGATTCTCACTACCAGCGCGAGGGAATTCGGGTGTGTCACTCGCTGGACGAGGCGCTGCAACTCGCCGATCATCAAGCGTTGATCGATGGCGCGGACGAGATCATGGTGATGGGCGGAGGCGAGATCTATCGGCAGGCGCTGGCGGTTGCCGACAGGCTCCACCTCACCGAGGTGGATGTCGAGGTGGAGGGCGACGCCTTCTTCCCCGACTTCGAGCGTGATCAGTGGGAGGAGGTGGAACGCATTCCCATGGTGTCGCAGCCGGATCGGCCGGATTATGCTTTCGTCCAATATCGCCGCACGCCTGGCTCTGGCTGAGTCGCCAAAGAGGCCATGCGCCCAAGAAAAAACATGCGCCCGAGCGGGATGGAGTGCCTGTCGTCAGGATGAGCGACGGCGTGTCCCGATGTGGATTGAGAGGACTTGAGAGGAGTTGTGCCGTGTTGACGGATCGAACACAGGCGCTCCTGGCTGCCATCGAGCACCAGGTCGAAGCGGGTCAGGCCGCTTTGGAAGCCGAGAAAGAGCGGTGCCGCGCCCTGGAGGCCGAGAACCGGGCGCTCAAGGAGCGGTTGCTCGCTCTGGCGGAACTGGATCCGATGGTGGTCAAGGGACAGGATCATAACGAAGACCCGGACGGCGGAACCCGCGCACGCGGACTGGGGAACCTGGCATTCCGGCGACCCCGGCCGAAAGAGGGCGAGGCAGCTGCCCGCTCGAATTCGGGGCAGCCGGTCTCTCCGCTGCAGCGCCTGACTTCGGCGCCGTCACTTAATAGTTCACCCTCCGAGACAGTGCAGCAAGAAGGGGGGCAGGTCGCGGAAGCCGCAGAGGCCACCCGCGCCGATCCACCGGCTGAAGAGGCCGCCTCGCTCTCGCCCGACGCACATTCGCCCACCTCATCGAATGACTCGGCGCCGGTCGAGACACGTCCCGAGCAGCCGCAGAATTCGCTGGCGTTCGGTGCCGAACACGAAGCGCCTTCCCCACATGCGTTGCTTGCCCAGTGGTACAAGCGTTATCCCAGGACGTTCTTCAAGGGCCACACACGGCCGCTGAAAACCGGCATTCATCTCGACCTGTGCGAGGTGGAGCCCTGGCCGGAGAAGCTGGTTCGTCGCGCCCTGGCTTGCTACGTGCATTTGCCGCGCTATCTGAAATCGGTGCGAGAGGGGGCGCGGCGCGTCGACATGGCGGGGGAGGACTGCGAACTCGTTACGGCTGACGAGGCCAAGCACGCCAAGCGACAGTTGGAAGCCTTGCAGAAGAAGCAGAAAGCGCGTGAAACGCAGCAGCGGTCGGAAAAGCTGGATCGAAAGATCGGGGCGCTACTGGCCAAGCACGGGCAACGCCCGCAGGAGTGAACCGGGACCCGCAAGAGTGAACCGAGACGAGGGCGGCGCCGGGCAGGCAGCGTCATGATGAGCTGTTGAACTTTAGTCTTGATATGGCGGCGAATCGTACGATGTTCTACCGCTTGCACTTGCCTGACCACGGAGTGTCATGGGATTGTCATCGCCCAAGGCTAGGCTGCGAGCCCCGGTATCCTCGACCATTGCGTGGCGTGGAAGGGAAAACGGGAGTTCACGCAGGGAACGAAAACAGTGTTTTTTTCTTGTTGCGTTCCTCCAACGTCCGGTATATGGTTTCCGGGCGAGCATTGGACAATAACAAGGCTTCCAAGTTCCGCAGCCGTCATTCGTTCGCGTGACGAAGCTGGTTGAAGGTGCCGAAGCCGACTGCATCTGCAGACACGATCGAACAGTAAGCTAGTTAAGGAACCTATCGCGATGAAAAAGACGCTCTTAGCGACTGCTATTGCTGGTGCCCTGGGCGCCTCCGCCGCTGCCCAGGCAGCGACTGTCTACAACCAGGACGGCACGCAGCTCGACATCTACGGCAACATCCAGATCGCCTATGCTGATCAGGAAACCTTCGACGGCGACGCTAATGGTGGTAATGGTGGTGTTGATAGCGAAGATCAGATGCTCGACAACGGCTCGACCATCGGTTTCTCCGGTCAGCACATCATCAACCCGGGCCTGACCGGCTACTTCAAGGCCGAGTTCGAGCACAACGCCGACGAAGAGAAAATCAGCGGCGGCATCAATAATGGTGACCAGGCTTATTTGGGCCTGAAAGGCAACTTCGGTGACTTGCGTGTCGGTTCCTGGGATCCGATCATCGACGACTGGATTCAGGATCCGATCTCCAACGTCGAGTTTGTGGACGTTACCGACTCCTCTTCCGACCTGGGTCGTCTCTACGGTGATGACTTCGGCGTAGACGCCAATGCCGACCGCGAAGGTGACAAGGTTCAGTATCTGTCTCCGTCGATGGGTGGTCTGCAGTTCGTCGTCGGCACCCAGTACAAGGGTGATGCGGAAGGCGAGTACGGTGGGCATGGCAACGATATAGACGGTTACGAGAACAAAGGCTCCAATGCCTCCCTGTTCGGCGGTCTGAAGTACGCCGTTGGCGGTTTCTCTGTCGCGGCTATCTACGACGATCTGAACAATTATGAGCTCGAGTCCACCACCGGTGGCGACGACATCAAGGCTGACGCCTACGGCCTGGGCGCTCAGTACGCCATCGGCACGCTGGTGGTGGCTGCAAAAGCCGAGCGTACCAAGCTCGACTACATGGGCGAAGATGGCAACATCGATCGTTATGCCTTGGGTGCTCGCTACGGCTACGGCTTCGGTGACGTGTACGGTGCTTACCAGTACGTCGACGCCGACCAGGAAGTTGCGGCAGTCACCAACCCGATGGCGTACACCAACGCTGATGGCGGCCACAACGTGACCCAGTCTGGCGATTACGACGGTGATGATTCGTTCAACGAATACATGGTCGGTGCTACATACAACCTTTCTCCGGCTATGTACACCTTCGTCGAGTATGCCAGTTTTGATCGTGAAGACGACCTGGGCGACGCTGTCTCCTTCGGTGCTGTCTACAGCTTCTAAGCTGAATCCGATTCGAGTGGCTGCTTGAGCCACTCTATCGAACGAAGCCGGCCTCAGGGCCGGCTTTTTCGTACGTGGATTTTATATGGCTTCGAGCTTCGAGCGCCGCTTGCCTTATCGGCAAGCGGCGCGCATTTTTTTCGGCTCGCGGCTCGCGGCTCGCGGCTCGCGGCTCGCGGCTCGCGGCTCGCGGCTCGCGGCTCGCGGCTCGCCTTCGTCTAGATGTCTTTTCCATGACAGGCTGGTAATCTCTTTTTGAGCGGGCGTTCAATAACCACGAAATGCCAATATGAAGCGTCACGCTGTCGTAACAGGTCTGTCGTATAACAACGTTTTCCGCTAGCCGGTGTCTTCGTCAATCCGGGCGGCGGGTCGACAAACAACAGGAGACCTTTCGATGACCCTTTCCCGTCGTCGTTTCTTGCAGGGGGCTGCGGCTGCCGGTGCCGCCGCTTCGGTACCTTTCTATATCAATCGCGCTTTTGCCCAGAATCAGACGCTGCGCATTTACGCCTGGGCGGGTTATTTCACCGACGAAATGCTCGCGGATTTCACCGCCAAGACCGGCATCAAGGCGACCTTCACGCCCTACGGCACCAATGACGAGCTGATGAATTCTCTGCGGGCCACCGATGGTTCCGGCTTCGATGTGATCATGCCGACCGTGGATCGTGTGCCTGGCTACCTGGATTACCAGTTGATCCAGCCGCTGGATACGTCGCGTATTCGCTGGGATGGCTGCCTGGATACCGCGATGAAGGGCTCGGAAGTCGGCGGCATGGTCGACGGCAAGCGCTATTTTGCACCGTCGGACTGGGGCACCGAGGCTATCGCCTACAACACCCGTTATACGGATATCGACCGGTCCCAATTGAGCTATGGCGATCTGTGGAACCCGGAAATCGGCCCCGGGGTGACCGTGCGGGCGCACTCCGCACTGGTCGGCATCGGCCTGTGGCTGGAAGGGCAGGGCAAACTGCCTCGGCCGTTGCTCGATTCGTTCAAGACCGAAGAGGCGATGCGCGCCAACTTCGACGTCATCCTGGCCGAAGCGCTCAAGCACAAGGACATGGTGATCCAGTTCTGGTCGACCGAGAATGAAGCGCAGGGCGCCTTCCGTACCAACGGTGCGCTGGTCGGCCAGACGTGGGACAGCACCGCCTTCCGCCTGCAGACCGAAGGCGAGCCCATCGCGTATGGCGCGCCGAAGGAAGGTGCGATGGCGTGGATGGAAGGGTTCGTGATACCCCAGAATGCGCAGAATGTCGACGCGGTCTACGAGTTGATCAACTGGTACTACACCCCGGAAGCGGGAGCGATGTTCGTCAAGTCGACCGGCTACAACTCCACCGCCGTCGGCGCCGAGGAGTTGCTGCCCGAGGCGACCCGCCAGTTCTTCAAGGACTCCTACACTCAGCAGGACCTGGACAACCTCTGGTGGTGGCCGGTGCAGGACCCGTGGTACGTCGCGTTGCGTAACGAGTATCAGGATCGCTACCTGTCGGCGTAAGCCTTTCTCTTGCCACGATTCCCCGTGTGAGACGACACGGGGAATTGCCGAGATGCCATGGATTTCCAGTAACGATATCACTCCAAGAGGACTTCATGGACGGTCGCGTATCCTTGCGCCAGGTCGCCATGCGATTTGGCGATTTTACGGCGATTCAGCCGACTTCGCTGGAGATCGAGTCGGGCGAGTTCTTCAGCTTTCTCGGTCCTTCCGGCTGCGGCAAGACTACCTTGCTGAACATGATCAGCGGGTTTCTTACCCCCAGCGAGGGCAGCGTCGCTATCGGTGGCACGGATATGACCCGGGTGCCGGTCAACCGCCGTCCGACGGCGATGATCTTCCAGAATCTGGCGCTCTTTCCGCTGATGAGCGTTTACCAGAACATCGAGTTTGGTCTGGAAGTGCGGGGCATCGACCGTCAGGCGCGTCGCCGGCGAGCGGATGAACTGCTCGAACTGGTGGCGTTGGTCGGCAGTGGTGACAAGCCGGTCGCCGATCTATCCGGTGGCCAGAAGCAGCGGATCGCGATCGCTCGCGCTCTGGCCGTCGAGCCCCGGGTGTTGCTGCTGGACGAGCCGCTGTCGGCGCTGGATCTCAAGCTGCGCCAGCATATGCGTACCGAGCTCAAGGCGATTCAGCGCAAGACCGGTATCACCTTCATCTACATCACGCACGATCAGGGCGAGGCGTTGACCATGTCCGATCGGGTCGCCGTGATGTCGGAAGGGCGCATCCAGCAGGTCGCCGATCCGATGACGCTGTATCGCCAGCCTAAGACCGACTTCGTGGCGAATTTCGTGGGCGAGAACAACCGGTTCCCGGGCCGTGTCGTGTCCCGGGAGGCGGGAATGGTGACGCTGGATGTCGGGCTGCCGGCACCGTTGGCAGGTCATTCCACGGACCCGCTCGAGCCGGGAGACGAGGCGACGCTCTATGTCCGACCGGAGCAGTGGCGCGTGGGGCCAGCCGATGACCGGCGCCTGCCGCTCAGCGGGGTGATCCGGACCGAGCACTTCGAGGGCGCATGGCTGACGCTGGAGATCGCGCTGGAGCACGGGCCGACGATCCGAGCCCACGTGCCGCATGCAGCGGCAGGTGAGTCTCTCGAAGGCCAGTTTGCCGTCGGTAGCGTTTGCCGGCTGGACTATTCTCCGAATCAGGCCGTGGTGCTGGCGGGGGCCGAGGCCGGTCAGCCGAGCGAGGAGGCCATCGATGTGGCAGCAATTGCGTAATCGTTTTGGCGTTCCGCTGACCATGGCCATCGTCGCGTTGCTGGGAATCTGGCTGATCGTGATGGTGCTGCTGCCGCAATGGCAGATGATCGACTACTCGTTCCATCCCTCGCTGCTGCCGGCCGAACGCGGCGGCGAGAAGGATGTCTGGTCGTTGACCAACTATGTCACCTTCTTCAACAACGACATCCACCTCGCGATCTTCTTCAAGACGATCTGGTCGAGTGTTCTCGTCACCGTGCTGACGCTGATCGTCAGCTACCCGCTGGCCTATTATCTGGCCAAGGTCGCGACGCCAGGTCAGGCGGCGCTGTGCCTGCTGCTTTTGATCATCCCTTTCTGGATCAACGAGATACTCCGGACGTTTGCCTGGTACATCATCTTCGCCTTTCGCGGTCCGCTCAACGAGCTGCTGTTCGCGCTGGGCCTGATCGATCGACCGATCCGCTTTCTGAATGGCGATATCGGCGTGCTGGTGGGCATGGTCTATGCCTACATCCTGTTCATGGTCTTTCCCCTCTATAACGCCATCGAAAGCCTGGATTCCAACCAGATTCGGGCCGCGCGGGATCTGGGCGCAGGCTGGGGCCGCACCCATCGGCGCATCGTGATTCCCCATGCCAAGCCGGGCATCGCCACGGGCTGCATCATGACGTTCATGCTGGCGGCCGGCAGTTATGCGGTGCCGGCGCTGCTGGGCTCGCCGGGCAGCCGCTGGTTCACGCAGATCATCTACAACTGGTTCTTCGAAGGCGGGGACTGGAATCAGGGAGCCGCCTACGCCTTCCTGCTGCTGGTGCTGTGTATCGTCTTCGTCACCGTCATCATGCGGATTTTCAAGGTCGGGCTCGGCGACATTGCCAAATAGGAAAAGCGCTTCATGAGTTCATCGCGATTCTTCTCCTGGGCGCTCAAGGCCTATCTGCTGGTTTTCTTCGTCTATCTGTTCCTGCCGCTGATGATCATGGCGGCGGCGACGTTCAACGAAAGCCGCTTCCCGACCGTCACGCCCTGGACCGGCACCACCCTGCAGTGGTTTTCGGCGCTGTGGGCCGATGGCGGGATGTGGAGCTCGCTGGTCAACAGCCTGCTGGTGGCCGTCGGCGTGCTGTGCCTGGCGCTGCCTATCGGCGTGGCGAGCGCGCTGTTCCTGACCACGGTCGAGGGGCGCGGCAAATCCATCATCTACGCGCTGATCCTGTCGCCGCTGTTGACGCCGGGCGTGATCATCGGCATCTCGACACTGATCTTCTGGCGGAACTGGGGCGTGAACGGCGGCATCGGGCTGACCATCATCGCCCAGAGCGCCTTTATCGCCGCCTACGTCATGCTGATGGTGGCGGCTCGGCTCCAGCGCTTCGATCGCACGCTGGAACGCGCGGCCCTGGATCTCGGCGCCAGCCAGTGGCAGATGTTCCGCCGGATCCTGCTGCCGTATCTCAAGCCGGCCATTCTGTCGGCGGCGGTGCTGGCGTTCCTGCAATCGCTGGAGAACTACAACACCACACTGTTCGTTGCCGGCTACGACACGACGCTGACGATCTACATTGCCTCCAAGGTCCGTACGGGGCTGACGCCGGCAGTGAATGCGCTGGCGCTGCTGATGATCCTCTTCACGGTGGGGATGGCGGTGATCTACGAGCTCAAGCGCCGTCGCGAGGCCGCGCGGCGCCTGGTCTGACAGGCCGTCGGAGGAGAAAGCGAGGCCTACTGGCGCGTCAACCGCACCAGGCGGTGGCGCAGCTCCGGGTCGAACAGCGCCCGGCTGCGCCGCTGCAGGCGTGCCAGCGATTCTTCGTAAAAGAGATGCTCATTCTCGACGCGTAGCCAGCCTTGCTGTTCGAGCGTGTCCAGCAATCCGCTGAACAGCCGCTTGTCGAAGAACTCCGGGGCGTTGAGCCCAGCCAGTAGTGTCAAGCGTTCGGCCAGTTGACGGCTATGTTCTTCCAGCACTTCCCGGGTCAGTTCGCCGCTGGAATAGCGCAGCAGCGACGCCAGCAGCAGATAGGCGCGCTCCAGCGTGGGCTGCACCGGTTGCCCCAGCAGTCGCAGATGCTCGCTGGATTCGAGATGCCCGGGCTGCCGGCGCCAGCCGTTGTCGGTAGCTTGCAGCAGGCCTTCTTCCGTCAATACGGCAAGGGTATCCGCCAGGCGCTGTCGTGGATCGTCCGGCGGCGCGAAATAGAGCTCCTGCGCCAGCAGCGGCCAGGCCGGTGTCAGCAGCGCGTCGAGATCGTCGAGCGAGAAGGCGGCGTTGTTGCGGAAGGCGAATGCCACCAGCCCGAGATGCATGAACAGATGGAGCACGTTGTTGCGATACCAGGTCAGCAACGTCGCCTGCTCCGGGCGTGCGGTGATCAGCTCGCCGAGTGTCTGGGGCTGGCGCGTGACGAAGCCCAGATTCACGGCATGATCGATCCATTCGGCCGGTTCGCCCGTCGGCAGCCGGCAGCGCTGGCTGCCGGGCAGAGTCTTCTGGAGCCTGACCAGCAGGCCGATGTGGTGTGCCAGCAGGTCGGATTCGATGGTGTGATGCGGCGTTGCCAACAGCGTCATCGCTACCAGCGAGACGGCATTCAGGCTGGCGGCGTCGTTGATCCGGCGCGCCAGCGTTTCGCCCAGCCGCGGAACGGCGTGATTCAGCCATGCCGGGCGTGTCGAAGCGGGCTCGACTTGCCAGTCCGGCGCCGTTTCGTTCAGGAAGCTGGCCAGCGATAGCGGCTCCCCCACGCTGACGGTGACACGGCCGTGAGGCTCGCGGAGATGCTTGAGCACGCGCAGCAGGTCGAGCGGAGACTCCTTCTTCTTGCCGCCGCCGCGGAGCTCGCGAAGATAGCTGCTGCTCTCCAGTACGCTTTCGTAGCCGACGTAGACCGGCACGAAGGCGACATCCCGGATCGCGTCCCGCGCGAACGATCGCAGCGTCATCGCCAGCATGCCGGGGCGGGGCGAGAGCATCCGCCCGGTCCGCGAGCGCCCGCCTTCGATGAAGTACTCCACCGGATGGCCTCTCGCGATCAGCCGGTGCAGATACTCGTTGAAGACGGTGGCGTAGAGGCGGTTGTCCTTGAAGCTGCGGCGCATGAAAAATGCGCCGCCGCGCCGCATCAGGGCGCCGATCACTGGCATGTCGAGATTGCGTCCCGCGGCGATGTGCGGCGGCATCAGACCTTCCCGGTAGAGCACGTAGGAGAGCAGCAGGTAGTCGATGTGGCTGCGATGGCAGGGGACGTAGATCAGCGTGCGCTCGCCGGCGATCGCCTTGACCGCGTCCAGCCCGTGAACATCGACGCCGTCGTAGAGACGGTTCCACAGCCGTTTGAGCATTTCATAGAAGAAGCGCAGCACCGGGTAGGACATGTTGGAAGCGATTTCGCGGGCGTAACGCTCGGCGCGCCGGCGCTCGCGTGCCGGTGTGCTGCGATTGGCCTCGGCCGCCTCGAGCACGGCCTGACGGACTGGCTGGCTGTCGACCACGCCCCGTACCAGTGTGCGATGATGCGAGATGTCCGGCCCCAGTACCCGGGCGCGAATGCGGCGGAAGTGAACGCGCAACACCCGGGCGACCTTGCGCTGGGTCAAGGTGACGGCGGGATCGTCGATCAGCGGCCGCAGCCGGATCGGCTCGCCGAAGTGCGCCTCCAGATGGCGGCCGTTGACGATCACCGAGAGCAGCCGGCGCAGGCGCCCGCTCCAGGCCCAGTCGTCCGCGGCCAGCATCTTCCAGAAGCCGAAGTCCTTGCCCGGGGCGCGGCTCCAGAACACGCTGACCGGCACCAGTTGTGCGTCCAGCGTGGGATCGGCCTCGAGCGCATCCAGCAGCTGCTGCAGATGTGCCGAATGCTGGCCTCGGATCCTGCCGCGGCGGCCTCGAAGGCGCGGCAGGGCGAAGCAGGCCGGTAGCCCGCCGTGGCCGAAGGGATGCCATGCGTCGGCGTCGGGAAGGTGGAGATCGCGGCTCAGGCGTTCGACGGCGAGTTCGTCGGTCATCGAGGGGCGAGCGATGACATAGAATGTCGGCAGCGCGGAAGCGAGCCGAAAGGGCTCCGGCTCGACCAGGCGAAAGGCCAGCCAGCGATCGAGCACGCGACTGGCCAGACGGTGCCACAGTCGTTGAAGTTCAATCACGGTCGTTGGTGTCCCATAGTCATTGCAGCCCCAGGAGCGCTGGCATCGAGGCAATTTCCCTGCAAATTCCCGAGTATAGCGACAAGCCCAGCCGACAGCGATGACCCGGGACGATCGCTTTCCTCGGGACCGTAAACGTGCGTCAATCGGGAGCGACCAAGGAGGCAGGTAGTTGATGCAAGCGACATGGAAAGACGGCAACCGTTTCGAGCTGTTGCCGGAGGGAAAGCGATTCTGGCCTGCCATGAGAGAGGCCATCGAAGGCGCCCGGCGCTATTTGTGGATCGAACTCTATCTGATGGAGTCGGGCTCGCTGGCCGAGCGTTTCATCGATGCGCTGACGTCGGCGGCGGCGCGTGGGGTCGAGGTCAAGCTGATGCTCGATGGCGTCGGCAGCATGGGGCTGTCGCATGGCGATCGGCAGCGACTGCGAGATGGCGGCGTCGAGCTGCGGTTCTTCAATCCGCTGGCGGTGACGCGGCTGGGCGGCAATCTGATGCGCGATCATCGCAAGCTCGTCATCGTCGATGGCGTCACGGCCTTTACCGGCGGCTTCGGCATTGTCGACGAGTTCGTCGATGCCTGGTACGAGGTCGCGGTGCGTATTCAGGGGCCGGTGGTCGAGGACTGGATGCAGCTGTTCGCCCAGGTCTGGGACTCGCCGCTGACGCGCGGGGATGGGACACGAAGGCGTCTGACGCGGTCGCTTCACGGGTCATCGGTGCCGGCGCCCTTTGCCGATGGCATGAGAGGTCGGGCCATCTGGGGGCGGGGGCATCGCTATCAGGCGATTCGTCTCTCGCTGCAGGGGCGCATCGGCACGGCTCGCCGCAGACTCTGGCTGTGCACGCCCTACTTCGTGCCGACGCTCAGCCTGCGGCGGGCGTTGGCTCGCGCCGCTCGCCGCGGCATCGACGTGCGCCTGCTGCTGGCCGGTGGCGGGCACCATGACCACCCCGGCGTGCGCTACGCCGGGCAGCGGTTTTATCGCCGGCTGCTCAAGGCAGGGGTCAGAATCTACGAATTCCAGCCCAATTTCATTCATGCCAAGTTCAGCGTCGTCGACGATTGGGTGTCGCTGGGGTCGTGCAACTTCGATCACTGGAGCCTGCAGTGGAATCTGGAAGCCAACCAGGAAGTCGACGATGCCGAATTCGCGGCCGAAGTCGCCCAGCTCTTCGAGCGCAACTTCGCCGCCAGCGAGCATATCGATGCCGAAAGCTGGGCCCGGCGCTCGTGGGGGCAGCGGGCGAGAGAGTGGCTGTTCGGCACGCTCAACGCCTGGGTGACACGGCTCAAGTAGCGGCGGGATCCGGCGCTGATTCGGATCGTCGCCTAGGGTCTGTTGCCGTTTCGGCGCGGCCGTGCATGAAACGGCAATAGACCCTAGCGCTTGCGGCCACGCTTGCGCCCACCGGATGTTCTGGCGGTGCTCTTTCCTTTGCCCTTGGGCGGCTCCGGCGGTACCCGGAAATGCAGGTAGAGATCCAGCGTCAACTCCGGAAGCTGGCCCGCCAGGGCGGCAAACTGTGCATCTTCGGTGGCCATCTCCGCGATCTCCGGCTCGTCGTCGAACAGGCCGGACAGCGCCATGAACGGCAGCAGCAGGGCGGCCACGTGCGATTCGTCCTGGGAGAACCAGGCCGCCTCGTCGAGAAAGACGCCTTGCATGAATCCGGCGCACCAGTCCTCGATGGCGGCGGCCATCTCTCCCGCTTCATCCAGCTCGGCATCGAAAGGCAATTCGACCCAGTGGCCGCGCTCCAGAATGCTGGCAGCATTGGCCTTGAGCGCTTCCAGCAGGCCGAGAATCTCGTCGCGCTCGGCGGTATCGTCGAAAGGGGGCTCCCCCTCGAAAAGCTCGGCGATCCACTGCTCGGGAGCGATATCCCGAGGCGAGACGGCAAGCGCCACCAGGTAGCCGTGGGCGCTGATGACATCCGGCGCCTCTTCGCCGAGGCGTTCGGCGTTCAGGTAGTCGTCGAGGCGCGCCAGCGCGCCGTCATCCAGCGGCGGTTGGCTCTCGACGGCATCGTCCGGTCGTTCAGACGAGAGTTCAGGCATGGGGCGCTCCGGATCAAGGCGAAGATAATGAATATGTGGCCGATACGAACCTGTAATCGATACGAACGTGCGGCCGATACGAACGTGTGACCAACGGGAATCCATGGCAAGGATCGGCGGGCTGGACGCCCGTTCGTATCATCGGCATTCTATCATCCCATGATCGATCTGCGTTCTTCCCCCGTTTCCCCCGCCCTCGGCGAAAGTGACGCCCAGGCGCTGGAGGCGCTCGACGAGGCGTCGCTGGAAAGCCTTCTTTTGCTGCGGGCCGATGCCGCCTGGCGGCTCGCGCGTGAAATACACCCGGCGCTACCCAGGCCCAGTATCTGGTTCGATCTGCGGGGCCGGAGCGCCGGGCAGGCGCATTACCAGCGTGGCGGACTGCGCTTCAACCGAACGCTGCTGCACGAGAACCGGCAGGCTTTCATGGACGAGATCGTGCCCCACGAGATGGCACACTGGCTGGTCTTTCATCTGGAGGAAGGGCCGAAAGCCCGACCCCATGGGCGCGAGTGGCAGACGGTCATGCGAAAGCTCTATGGTCTGAAGCCGGCCGTCACGCATCGCTTCGATGTCGCCCGTGCCAGCCCGGCGCCTTATCTCTATCGCTGCCGTTGCGAGACCCTGCATCGCTTCACCGGGCGACGCCACTCCCAGGCTTCGAAGAAGGGCGTGAGCTATCGCTGTCGTCGCTGTCGAACGACGCTGACCTTTGCCTACCGGGAGACGCCGGGATAGCTGATAGATTCCATCGAAGTCTCTTTTCTCTATTTCTCTTTTCCCATTCGAACCTCTACCAAGGCTGGCGACGTTTCAGCGCGAGCCGCGGCCGTGCGTGAAGTGTCGACGGGCCTCAGTCTCTGGCGACCTTGCCGCCGTCGAACCGAGCGTGATTGGCACGATCGCGACAGGCGAGCGAAACTGATTGATACGAAGGTCTAATAGGGGGTGGCCGGTGCCGCCGTTATATGCTGGCCCACTCGATCGTCGATGGTCTATCGCATTGAGCCAGTTGGGCTTTCACCGTCGACGGATACGAACACAGTCATCAACAGGGAGACTGGAGCATGAGCGAACAGCAGCGCGTATATCCTGTCGATAAGCGCTTGGCAGCCGATGCCTGGATCGATCGCGATCGTTACGAGACGCTCTATCGCCAGTCTGTCGAAGATCCCGAAGGCTTCTGGCGCGAGCAGGCCGAAAGCCTGAGCTGGAGCAGGAAACCGGCTACCATCAAGAACACTTCGTTCGCTTCGAACAATGTCGATATCCGCTGGTTCGAGGATGGCGAACTCAACGTCGCCCACAACTGCCTGGATCGCCATCTGGAAACCCGAGGTGATCAGCCGGCCATCATCTGGGAAGGCGACGATCCCGCCGATCACAAGACCATCACCTACCGCGAGCTGCATCAGCGCGTCTCGCAGCTCGCCAACGGCCTCAAGTCCCTGGGGGTCGGCAAGGGCGACACGGTCACGCTCTACATGCCGATGGTGCCGGAGGCGGCCATGGCAATGCTCGCGTGCGCCCGCATCGGCGCGGTGCATTCGGTAGTGTTTGGCGGCTTTTCGCCGGATGCCCTGGCGGGGCGCATCGTCGATTCCCGATCCCGTGTCGTCATCACTGCCGACGAGTCGGTACGCGGTGGCAAGCAGATACCGCTCAAGGACAACGTCGATGCGGCACTGACCCGAGAGGGGACCGACGTGGTCGAGTCCGTGCTGGTGGTCAAGCGCACCGGTGGCGACATCGAGTGGCATGAAGGCCGGGATCGCTGGTTCGATGAGGTCGTCGACCCGCAGTCCACCGACTGCCCTGCCGAGACGATGAATGCCGAAGACCCGCTGTTCATTCTGTATACCTCCGGATCGACCGGGACACCGAAAGGATTGAAGCACACCTCCGGCGGCTATCTGCTCTATGCTGCGCTGACCCATCGCCTGGTTTTCGATTATCACGATGGCGAAGTCTACTGGTGTGCCGCCGATGTGGGCTGGATTACCGGGCACAGCTATATCGTCTACGGGCCGCTGGCCAACGGCGCCACCACGCTGATGTTCGAAGGCGTGCCGACCTACCCGAACCATGGCCGCATGGGGCAGGTCGTCGACAAGCACAATGTCTCGATTCTCTATACCTCGCCGACGGCCATCCGCTCGCTGATGGCGCATGGCGAACACATCATGGACGACAGCACCCGCAGCTCGTTGCGCATCCTCGGCTCGGTGGGGGAGCCGATCAACCCGGAGGCGTGGGACTGGTTCTACCGTGTCGTCGGCAATTCCCGCTGCCCGATCGTGGATACCTGGTGGCAGACGGAAACCGGCGGGCACATGATCACGCCGCTCCCTGGCGCCACCGACCTCAAGCCGGGTTGTGCCACCAAGCCGTTCTTTGGCGTTCAGCCGGCGCTGCTCGACAACGACGGCAAGCGACTGGAAGGCGCGATCGAGGGGAATCTGGTCATCCTCGACTCCTGGCCCGGGCAGGCGCGCTCGATCTGGAACAATCACGAGCGCTTCGTTCAGACCTACTTTTCCACCTACGAAGGGGTCTACTTCACCGGAGATGGCTGTCGTCGCGATGCCGACGGCGATTACTGGATCACCGGGCGTATCGATGACGTGCTGAACGTTTCCGGACACCGGATGGGAACGGCGGAAATCGAGTCGTCCCTGGTCGCTCATCAATCCGTGGCCGAAGCGGCTGTCGTCGGCTATCCGCACGATGTAAAGGGCCAGGGGATTTATGTCTATGTCACGCTCAACGATGACGTCGAACCCAGCGAGGAGTTGAAGCAGGAACTCAAACAGTGGGTGCGCAAGGATATCGGCCCGATCGCCACGCCCGATGTGATCCAATGGGCGCCGGGGCTCCCGAAAACCCGTTCCGGCAAGATCATGCGTCGCATCCTGCGCAAGATTGCTGCCAACGAGTGCGATGGGCTAGGCGATACCTCTACACTCGCCGATCCTGGCGTCGTGGAGGATCTGATCGAAAATCGCCATGTGCGCTCCTGATTCGTCATTTCGAATTTTGAAATGGGCTCTTGGGTCAACCATCATGGTGACGGCTATATAACTAGTTAATTTGAGTGACCGCTACTCATATCGACTGATGATTGTCGTTCGATCGTCGTGAAAGAGGCTTTCCTCCCGGTACTTTTCGTGCCACTCCAAAGGGAGGGAAGCACGCCAGCTTTCCGGGACGATCGAACTTTTTTTATGTATTCGTGGCGTATCTCCCATTGGCTGTTCGGGGATTTTTTTCCCGATGATTTGATACTTGGGATTCCACGAGTGCATGGGGTAACATGCCGTTAATCAATAGTTGAACCATCTTTGTCTAGGTGGCGATAGTGGACCGACTATCTCGCCACATATCTCGACAGCGCCGGAGGAGAATCAATGGCTTTTGCCCAGAAATTCATCGTTGCCGATGACCACCCACTCTTCCGGGCGGCGCTCAATCAGGCATTGCGACAGGTGTCGCCGCAAGCAGAAATCGTCGAGGCGGACACCATGGAGGCGACGACGGAGGTCGTCACTCGACATCCCGATGCCGATTTGATCCTGCTCGATCTACACATGCCTGGCGCCCACGGCTTTTCGGGGCTGATCCAGCTGCGCGGACAGATGCCGGACATTCCGGTGACGGTGGTGTCCGGCAGCGAAGAGGTGGATGTGGTCCGCCGTGCCATCGATTATGGCGCTTCGGGTTTCATTCCCAAGTCCGCTTCTCTCGACATCATCGCCGAAGCGATTGGAGAAGTGCTCAAAGGCGAAGTGTGGCTGCCCCCCGAACTGGCGAATGCCATGGGCGAGGGCAGCGAGGAGGATGCGCGCTTCGCGGAGGCGATCGCTTCGCTGACGCCCCAGCAGTTTCGCGTGCTCAACATGTTGACGGAAGGGCTGCTCAACAAGCAGATCGCCTACGAGCTCAACGTATCGGAAGCCACCATCAAGGCCCACGTGACCGCGATCCTGCGCAAGCTGGGGGTTCACTCCCGTACCCAGGCGGTCATTGCCGCACAGAAACTGGAAATCGAACCGCCCAAGGTGACCGACAACTAACCGGCAACTACCCGACGACTCAAGGCGCCTTCGATCCGGATAGCGAAAGCCGGTCGAAAGCCATCAACGAAAGCCGCCCATGCTCGACGAAGCATGGGCGGCTTTCTCGTTCAGGAAATGCCCTGACGCGGGCTTTCGAAACGGGCTTTCAAAACGGGCTTTGGCGTGAATTGACTGCCTTGGTGAACGTGACCGACCCGAAAGGCCGGCCGGAACTCAAGCGGGGGGCGAACGCCGGTTGTCGCGAAGCCGCCTGGCCAGAAGCAGCAGTTCCACGCTGGCAAAAAGCAGCAGACTGTAACCGGCCAGTTCCGTGATCTCTTCCGCGGCGTCCTTGATGATGCGCAGGTAGTGTTCGCCCATCAGGGCTTGCCACAATTCACTACGCCCGTAGAGGCGCGAGAACACATAGGTCGTCAGAAATCCGCCCGCGAACAGTCCGAATCCCAGGCTGTTGGCAATCAGCGAGAACTCTTCGAGAAAGCCGCGCCGTGCGCGTATCACCAGCGTCAGGGTCGGTAGTGCCAGGAGTACCGCCAGGCATTGCCAGGCGCCGTCGAAGACGTAGGCATCCAGCCATTGGTCGTTCTCCCGCACGAAGGATATCGCGAAAAATGCGGCCATCAGCAGGCTGACGCTGCGCAGGACTCTGTAACGCAGACGAATGACCAGCATCAGAACCGTACAAAGCAGCAGCAGCGCAGCCTGGGTGAGTTCCGTCAGCGAAGTCTCGCTGAAATCGGGGGCGCCCGCATGTCTGGCGTCCACCATCATCACTATCTGCATGAGCCCGGCCAGGATCAGGACGTAGATGCCGGCCCGCAAGACGACTGCGCGAAAGGGGAGAGTAGGCATGATGAATTCCTGCACAGCTATTGATAGCCGACTAAGAATATCAGCCTTAATCTTCTTAAGAAACGCTGTTTCGTAAATAATTTAAGATTTTCTTAATTTTTCGGTGCAAGACCTGCCTTCAGGCTGGCCGCTTCGATGCCGGCAATTGCAGCTCGCTCATCGTTGTCGGAACTGTCACCGCTGACACCGACGGCGCCGATGACCAGCTCCTGCTCGTCGAGAATCAGCACGCCGCCGGCCACGGGGATGAATTCGCCCTGGGACGCCGAGGCGACTGCCGACAGGAATGCCGGCCGTGCCTGATTCCGCTCACCGATCGTGCCGCTGGACAGGCCGTAGCCCAAGGCAGCCTTGGCTTTGCCATGCGAGACGGCCAACCGTAAAGTGGCGCAGCCATCGGCTCTGTCGCAGCTTATCGGATATCCGCTGGTATCCATGACCGTCACGGTGATGGGATTCATCGCCTGCGCTACCGCATAGGCCATGGCGGCCTCGATGATGGTGCGGGCTTGCTTCAGCGACAATGTCTGGTGGGTGAGATAGACGTTGCGAGCCATGGTGACCTCCACTCCTTTTTTGTATTCATAATTCATTTCTGGTGGCGTCATCCATGCGCCATTGGGAGAATGGCAACATCGAACCCGTTATGAGTGCTCCATGAACAAGATTCAGCAAAACACCCTGTACGGCGAGGCAGCCGCCCGCATCCGGGACATGATCAACGATGGAACCCTGCTTCCCGGCACCCGGATCCCGGAAAAGCAGCTATGCGAGCAGTTCGGTGTCTCCCGGACGCCGCTTCGGGAAGCGCTCAAGGTACTGGCGTCCGAGGGCATGGTCGAACTCCTGCCCAATCGGGGGGCGCGTGTCGTGCGATTGACGCGCCAGATGCTGGAGGAAACCTACAGCGTGATGGGCGCGCTGGAAGGGTTGTCCGGCGAATTGGCGTGTCGCTACATTACCGAAGAGGAAGTGGCCGACATTCAGGCGCTGCATTACCAGATGATGGCGCACTACAAGCGCAAGGAGATTCGGCCTTACTTCGAGCTCAATCACCGCATTCACGATGCCATCATGCTGGCAGCCCGCAACGAGGTGCTGCGGGAGACCCATAGCAGCTTGAATCACCGTATCCAGCGGGTGCGCTATTCCAGCATGATCGATGAGTGCTGGGACCAGGCCGTGGCCGATCATGAAGCCATGATCGAATGCCTGCTGGCCCGGGACGGAGAGCGGCTCGGTAGCATCCTGCGAGAGCATCTGCGCCATAAGCTGGTCGTGGCGGCCGCGAGCGGCGTGATGGATGATGATCCGGGCGTCGCCCGGAGCCGTAGCTCGTAAGGGCCGTACTGGGACAAGAACGGCATCCTTTTGATTTGGTGGCGGAAGGGGGTTGCATCCCGCCTTCCGCCTTCCGCCTTCCGCCTTCCGCCTTCCGCCTTCCGCCTTCCGCCTTCCGCCTTCCGCCTTCCGCCTTCCGCCTTCCGCCTCCCGCCTCCCGCCTCCCGCCTTCCGCCTTCCGCTCGGAATTCCCCCTGTTTTTTGCCTCCTGCTATGCCGTCCTGAGTGATGCGGGGTTTTCCCGGTTCAACTTTCCGTCAATAGACAAATGTCGGGTTGGGCAATAATGAATTATGAATTCATAATTCGCTGGCAGGATCTCCAAGGTGCTCGCACTGCGGGGTATCGACCGGGGGCGTCGCGGGAGCCTCGTTGACCGTCTCCGATCCATCGTTCAGGCGAGCCACTATAAAAAGACGGAAGGACGCCAGTGATGAAAAGTTTCAAAGCAGGATTGTTGGCACTAGCGCTGATGGCCGGTATCAACCACGCCAGTGCCCAGGAAGTGCAGATCAAATTCGCCCATGTCGGTGAGCCGGGTTCGCTGTTCGCCGATGTGTCCCAGGAATTCGCCAAACGCGCCAACGAAAAGCTGGCGGGTGAAGCCAAGGTAGTCGTCTATGGCTCGAGCCAGTTGGGCGGCGACTCGGAGCTGCTGAAAAAACTCAAGCTGGGCACGGTCGATCTGGCGCTGCCTTCGACCGTCATGAGTAGCGTCGCGCCCCAGTTCGCGCTGTTCGAAATGCCTTATCTGATCGCGGATCGTGACCATATGGCCAAGGTGCGCGACGAAGTCGTGAGGCCCCAGCTCTATCCCGTCGCTGCAAGCCGCGGTTACCACATCATCGGCGTGTGGGAGAACGGCTTCCGCCAGATCACCAACAATGTCCATCCGATCAATACGCCAGCCGATCTCTCCGGCATCAAGCTGCGAGTGCCGAAAGGGGTCTGGCGCGTGGAGATGTTCAAGAGCTACGGCGCGAACCCATCGCCCATGGCGCTTTCCGAGGTGTTCGTCGCGCTGCAGACCGGCGCGATGGACGGCCAGGAGAACCCGCTGGTCCAGACCTACGCCTCGCGTCTGCAGGAGGTGCAGGAATATCTCTCGCTGTCGGATCACATCTACACCCCGGCCTTCGTGACGGCAGGCATGAGCTGGAACCGACTGCCCGAGCACGTGCGCGAGGTGCTTCAGCAGACGGCCATGGAGATGGAGTCCTACGCGCTGGAGCAGGGCGCGAAGCTCGACGAGGAGACGCTGGTCAAGATGCGTGACGCCGGTCTGCAGATCAACAAGGTCGATCGTCAGGCTTTCATCGATGCCTCCCAGCCGGTCTACGACAAGTTCATCAAAGACGTCGACGGTGGCCAGGAGATGCTCGACAAGGTGCGTGAACTGCAACCCGCCAGTTAACCCGCGCGTCCGGTCGTGCCGAGTCAGGGCGCGGCCGGGCCGTGGACGAAGGAGCCGCCTGTGAAAACTCTGAATACGCTGCGCGATGGCTTCAGCCGACTGCTCGAGGTCATCGTGGTCGTCAATATGCTGGTGCTGGCGGGGATCGTCATCGTCGGCTTTCTCTCGCGCCTGGTGGGGTCGCCCTTTACCTGGTACGACGAAGCGGCCTCGATCAGCCTGGCCTGGCTGACCTACTACGGTGCCTCCCTGGCTGCCGCCAAGGGTGCGCACATCGCCTGTCCCAGTATCGTCAATGCGTTTCCGCCGAGCGTGCGTCTGCCGATCGCGCTGCTGGGCGAGGCCGTGACGATCGCGTTCTTCATTCTGCTGATGGTGACCGGCTGGCAAGTCGTCCAGATTCTTGCGGGGTCCACCATGATCAGCTTGACCACCGTCTCGCTGCAATTTACGCAATCGGCGCTGCCGATCGCCTCGGTGCTGTTCATCATCGCCGAGCTCCTGCGATTGCCGGAGGTGATTCGGCAGGCGAGGGGAGACGGCTTCGTCGACCATGAGCTCGAGGAGGTAGGTCTCGGCTCGAACATGGCAAGTCAGTCTGATGCAGGGAGTGCGACACGATGATTCTGGCACTGATGTTCGTAGGACTGCTGTTGTTGATCGTACTCAACGTGCCGATCGCCATCGCGCTGGGCCTGGTCGGTGCCGTTGCTGTCTACTCCAGCTACGGTGTCTATGCGCTGCCCAATATAGGCCTGACGATGTTCGAGGGCGCAACCAATTTCCCGCTGATCGCGATTCCGCTGTTCATTCTGGCCGGGGCGATCATGAACGCCTCGAGTATCTCGCGGCGTTTGATCGACTTCGCCGCTTCGCTGGTCGGCTTCGTCAAGGGCGGCCTGGCGATGGTGACCATCGGCTCCTCGATCTTCTTCGCCGAGATTTCCGGCTCTGCCGTAGCGGGCGTCTCTGCGCTGGGCAGCCTGCTAATTCCGGCGATGAAGAATCGCGGCTACTCCAAGGAGTTCGCTGCGGCGATCTCCTCGTCCGCTGCCAGCCTGGCGATCATCCTGCCGCCGTCGATCCCGATGATCCTGTACGCGGTCATGTCGGGAGAGTCGGTGGTGAAGATGTTCGTCGCCGGTATCTTCCCGGGGCTACTGGGCGCCATGGGCCTGGCCGTGGTCTGCTACTTCCTGGCGCGCAAGCACAACTTTCCGTCCGAAGGGCGTTTCCAGGCCAGCCGGGTCTGGAAGTCGTTCAAGGAGGCGATCTGGGCGCTGATGATTCCGGTGATCATTCTCGGCGGTATCTTCGGCGGGATCGTCACCGCCACCGAAGGCGCGGCGCTGGCCGTCGTGGTCGCGATCTTCATCAGCGCCGTGATCTACCGCGAGTTCTCGCTCAAGACGCTGTGGAAATCCTGCCTGGATGCCGGCATCCAGACCGCGGTGGTGATGCTGCTGGTCGCCAGCTCCGCGCTGGTGGGGCTTTATCTCACCGAGTCCCAATTGCCGCAGCAACTGGCCAGTTCGATCAGCGGGCTGACCGACAACAAGTACGTCATTCTGGCGCTGCTCAATGTCATCTTCCTGATCCTGGGGGTGTTCCTGCACTCGGCGGCGGCAATCATCCTGGTGGTGCCGATCGTGCTGCCGTTGATCATCAGTGTGGGGATCGATCCTCTACATTTCGGCCTGATCGTCACGCTCAACCTGGCCATCGGCCAGCAGACGCCGCCCGTGGCGAGCGTGTTGATCGCCTCGTGCTCGATCGCCAAGGCGGATATCTGGCGTACGACGCGAACCAATCTCTGGTTCCTGGGGGTGCTTTTCGTCGTGCTGCTGTTCAACACCTACGTGCCCGACTTCGCGCTACTGCTCGTGAATCTGATCTACGGCACCTGATACCGGAAACCGGCCAGGCATCGACCCAGGAGAACCGACACCATGACCCAGGATGACGAAATTCGCTGCTACCAGCGTGGCGCTATCGGCTGGATCCGCTTCAATCGCCCCGAGGCTCGCAATGCCATGACCTGGCACATGTACGAGTCCATGATCCGGGCCTGCCAGCAATTCGACGAGGATGAAACGGTCGCGCTGATCGCCTTTCGCGGCGAGGGCGGCGAAGCGTTCGTCGCGGGCACCGATATCAAGCAGTTCGTCGATTTCCGCGAGCGCGGCGACGGCATCGACTATGAACGCCGGATCGATGCCGTGATCGGCGGGATCGAGCGACTGGAGACGCCGACGGTCGCGCTGATCGACGGCTACTGCGTCGGTGGGGGCGCTGCCATCGCGATGGCCTGCGACTTCCGATACGCCAACGCCAATTTCAAGTTCGGCATCCCCATCGCCAGGACGCTGGGTAACTGCATGTCGATCACCAATGTCGCGCGGCTGGTCGATCTGATCGGGATCGCGCGCACCAAGCGCGTGCTGATGCTGGCGAAGATGATCGGGGCGGAGGAGGCGCTGTCCGTCGGCCTGATCGACGAGATCGTCGACAGCGAAGCCCTCGACGAGACAGCGGCGAAGCTGGCCGAGAAGCTGGCCGGGCATGCGCCGTTGACGATGCGTGCGACCAAGGCCTGCATCAATCGGATTCTGGATCGGCGCCGCCCCGGCCATGATGCTGCCGATGACCTGATCGCGCTGTGCTACACCAGCGAAGATTTCAGGGGCGCCGTCAGGCGATTCGTCGACAAGACCCCGTATACCTGGCAGGGCCGCTAGGGTCTGTTGACGTTTCAGCGCGAACCGCGTTGCTGCGCCAAATGGCGCCAGGCCAGGCGCGGGATGCAGAGAAGGGTGGTTCCCTTTTCCAATCCCGCAACGCCGCATGGCGCCATTTGGCGCGCAACCCGAAGGGCCGGGCCAGTTTTTGCACGGTGCTGCGTTATTCGTCGTTCATTTGGAATGACCAAACTACGCTCCTCACGCCTTGCCTCGCACAAAAACTGGCTCCGGCGCGGCCGTGCATGAAACGTCAACAGACCCTAGCCGCCAACCGGCGCCGCCTCGCTCCCATCGGTGACTGGCGTGGACTCGCTGTCGAGTTCACGGCGGGGCGTGCGTCGATCAATCGCTCTATTCGCCGTTTCGAAGACTGGCAAGGAGAATCGCCATGTTACCGCTGGAAGGCATGAAGGTACTTGATATCTCGCAGATCATGGCCGGGCCATACTGCACCATGGTGCTGGGAGACATGGGTGCAGACGTGATCAAGGTCGAGAAGACCCAGGGCGGCGACGACAGTCGTCAGATGGGGCCGTACGTCAACGACGAATCCACCTGCTTCGCGCAGATCAACCGCAACAAGCGCAGCATCTCGCTCAATCTCAAGGAGCCCGACGGGCTGGCGCTCTTCCATGAGCTGGCGCGGGAAGCGGATGTGGTGGTCGAGAACTATCGGCCCGGCGTTACCCAGTCGTTGAAGATCGACTACGAGACGCTCAAGGGCATCAATCCCGGCCTGGTCTACTGCTCGATTTCCGGCTACGGCCAGACGGGGCCGTATCGACGCAAGGGCGGGTTCGATCTGGTCGCCCAGGGCATGACCGGCTTGATGTCGATGACCGGCGAGCCTGGCCGGCGGCCGTTGAAGACCGGCGTGGCGGTCTACGATATCGGCGCCGGGATCACCGCGATCTACTCGATACTGGCGGCCTACATTCACAAGCAGAAGACGGGAGAAGGGCAACTGGTGGATGTGGCGATCGCCGAGTGCGGCCTGCCCTGGTTCACCTGGGAAGCGGCGGCCTATTTTGCCGAGGGGCGCGTTCCGCAGCCGACCGGATGGCGGCACCGGGTCTCCGCGCCTTACCAGGCGGTCAAGGTTCGCGACGGCTACATGATGCTGGGATGCGCCAACCAGCGCACCTGGGAGCGGTTCTGCAACGACGTACTGCAACGGCCTGACCTGACCGCCGATCCCCGATTCATCACCAATAGCGACCGGGGAAAGAACGTCGATGCGCTGGAGGCGCTGCTGGAAGAGTTGATGTGCACGGCAGACCGCCAGCACTGGCTGGCGCTGTGCGATGAAGCCGGCGTGCCGGCCGGGCCGATCAACGACTTCGCCCAGGCGATGGACGATCCGCACTACCGGGAGCGGGGCATGGTGCAGGAGCTGGACCACCCGGTGATCGGGCGCATGCAGACCATCGGCTTCGCCAGCAAGCTATCCCAGACGCCGTCTCAAATTCGCCGGCCGGCGCCGGTCTTCGCCCAGCATACCGACGAGGTACTGGCGACGCTGGGCGTCGAGGGAGAGCGTCTGGCGGCGCTGCGCGAGCGCGGGGTCGTGCGCTAGACGCTTTCAGAAAAGCCTGGGTGTGGCTCGAAGCCTGACTCATTCTGCGGAGTCTACAAGCGAGGCGGTCTCCACGGATCGCCGCGCTTCCTCCTCCAGCCAGTCGTGAACCGCTCGTACGCGGCGGTCGTCCAGCGCCCCTTGCTGATAGACCAGGCCGTAACGCTTGCCGGTCGCCACCGAGCCGGCGAACGGCGCGATCAGGCGTCCGCTGTCCAACTCGTCGCCGATCAGCGTCCGGCGCGCGATCGCCACGCCCATGCCGGCGATCGCCGCCTCCACCGTCAGCTGGTTGCGGTTGAACGTGTAGCCTCGGCGTACGTTGACCTGTTCACCGCCAATCGCCCGCAGATAGTGCTCCCACTCCGCATAATCGTGACTGCCTCGCCAGGCCGTGACGTCGTGCAGCAGCGGATAGTAGCCCAGCGCCTCGGGGGTGGTGAGCGGCGGGCGCCGCCTGAGCAGTTGCGGCGAGCAGACGGCGAAGATCTTCTCGTCGATCAACGGCGTGGTCTGGAGGCCCGGATAGTGGCCGTCGTTGAGATCGATGGCCAGATCGTAGCCGCCGTCAAGCAACGAAAGATTGCTGTCTTCCGCCGTGACGTGCAGCTCGATATCGGGGAAGCGGGCCTGCAGCCGCGGCAGTCTCGGCATCAGCCACTTGGCCAGAAACGACGGCAGGCAGCGTAGCCTGAGCACGCCGCTCATGACCCCACCGCGCAGGCGATCGACCTCCAGCCCGACGGCATCGTAAGCCTGGGCGACGACCCGGGCCAGCCGTTCCCCTTCTTCCGTCAACGCCAGCTGGCGCGGCAGACGCCTGAACAGACGAAACCCGAGCCGCTCTTCCAGCTGCTTGATCTGCTGGCTGACCGCGCCGGTGGTGACATGAAGCTCCTCTGCTGCCCGGGTGAACGACAGGAGGCGGGCGCTGACGGCGAAGACTTTCAGCCAGGCATGGGTCTGAGCATTGAGTGACTGGATCATGGTTTAGCCAGGCTATAGGTATTGGCAGTTTTTATCGATTGTTTCCGGTTTAACCGGCGGCCAGACTGAAGTCAAACTACATCATGCGCCAGTTCCAGGAACGACGGATTCTGGCGCCCGAGCGACATCAGAGGTAGCCACATGACATTCAGCGTGTTCGATCTGTTCAAGATTGGCATCGGGCCTTCCAGTTCGCATACGGTCGGACCGATGCAGGCTGCCCATGATTTCGTCGCGGCCCTGCACGACCGCGAGCTGCTGCACGCAGTGGCAAGGGTGTCGGTCACGCTCTACGGCTCGCTATCGGCCACCGGCAAGGGGCACAACACGGATAGCGCGGTGATGGGGGGCCTCATGGGAGAGCGCCCGTTGACCGTCGATCCCGACGACCTGGCGCTCAAGCTGGCGGCAATGGCGCGGGACGGAGAGCTGAAGCTGGCAGGCGTGCACGCGGTGGCATTCGATCCGGCGCGGGACATCGAATGGTGCGACGAGATTCTCGATTACCATACCAACGCCTTGCGTCTGGTCGCCTCCGACGATCACGGAGTCATCTACGACAACACCTATTACTCAGTCGGCGGCGGCTTCGTCGTCGATGCCGAGCAGGCGGCGCAGAGCGATGCCGTCACCTCCACGGTGAAGGTGCCATACCCGTTCAAGAATGCCGTCGAGCTGCTCGATATTTGCCGTCGTGAGGGGCTTTCCATCAGTGACGTGATGCTGGCCAACGAGCAGGTCTGGCGCAGCGAGTCGGACATTCGCGACGGGCTCTGGCAGATCTGGCTGGCGATGAAGGCATGTGTCGATAGCGGGCTGGATCAGCAGGGCGTGTTGCCCGGCGGACTGAACGTGAGGCGTCGCGCCCCGGCGCTGCATCGGCGGCTGATGGCGCTGGACAACGAGAAGAGCCTGATCGCCAGTACCTTCTCGGCGATGGACTGGGTCAACCTGTTCGCACTGGCGGTCAACGAGGAGAACGCCGCCGGCCGCCGGATGGTTACCGCGCCGACTAACGGGGCCGCGGGGATCGTGCCCGCCGTACTGCACTACTACATGAAATTCCAGCCGGATGCCTGCGAGCGGGACGTCGTGCGTTTCCTTCTGACCGCCGGCGCGATCGGCATTCTGTGCAAGACCAACGCCTCGATCTCCGGTGCGGAAGTGGGCTGTCAAGGCGAGGTCGGCTCGGCCTGCGCGATGGCCGCCGCCGGACTGGCGGAGTTGATGGGAGGCACCCCGGCCCAGGTCGAGAACGCCGCCGAAATCGGGCTCGAACACAACCTGGGGCTGACCTGCGATCCCATCGCCGGGCTGGTCCAGGTACCCTGTATCGAACGCAACGCGATTGCGGCAGTCAAGGCCATCAACGCCGCGCAGATGGCGCTCTGTGGCGACGGCGAGCATTTCGTCTCTCTCGACAAGGTCATTCGAACCATGCGCGAAACCGGGCGCGACATGCAGGACAAATACAAAGAGACGTCCCGCGGCGGACTGGCGGTGAACATCATCGAGTGTTGAGTATTTTCAATCTTGAAAATGACAGAAGTGTCTCAAGTCTTGTGCTTGGATCGTGATCCCTGACGCGGGATAACGACAATCCTGGCTGGCTATGCCAATATCGATTTCCGTAATCTGGCGATCGCTAAAAGCATGAACAAGGGCAAGGGTAATGAGCCAAGACAGTTGTATCGTCCGTCATTTCAAGCATTACGGTGAGCTTTCCAAAAACGATGAAGCGTTGCTGGTCGAGCTCGAGCAGAGCCCGACCGAGGTCAAGGCCGACGAGATTTTGTGGCAGGAGGGGGATCCGGCGCGCGAGTTCTGTACGCTCAGCAAGGGATGGGCCTACTCTTTTCGCTACATGGAAGATGGCTCCCGACAGATTCTCGAGATCTATCTGCCCGGCGATATCATCGGGCTGCGGGAATTTGCCTTCAAGGAGCGCCTGACCGGCGTCGCCATGCTCGAGGATGGCGTCGTGTGCCATTTTCCCCATCGGCGTCTGATCAACGTCTTCCGCGAATCGCTGATGCTGTCGACCATCTTCTTTGCCATCTCGTCTCATCAGCAGGCTCTGTTGACCGAGCGTCTCGTCAACCTCGCCCGACGCAGCGCGCGTCAGCGTCTGGCTCATCTGATCTACGAGATGTACGTGCGCCTGGACCGCACCAAGGCACGCCAGGGCAACAGCATTCGTCTGCCGCTGTCCCAGCAGCATCTCGGCGATGCGCTGGGGCTGTCGTCGGTGCACGTGAGCCGGACGCTGACCGCCTTCCGCGAGGAAGGGCTGTTGCTGCGCTCGCGCCAGCGTATCGAGCTGCCCGATCCCGAGGCGCTGGCACGGGAGGCAGAATTCGGCGACGCCTATCTCAACGATGGCATCGATCACTTCTTCAACCATTGATTTACCTTGCCTGCCACCGACCTGCTTTACCCCTGATCTCATTCTCTAGCGCTGGGCCTCTGACGTCTTGGACGATGGCGTCACTGGCGTCTCTGATGAGGGCGTCTCAGCGGCCGTGACGTCCGGTATCGGCGAGCCGTGGTCGTCTCCGGCAATCGCCTCGGGCAGCCTCGCTGACAGGAAATCGACCAGCAAACGAATCTTGGAAGAGAGCTGGCGGTGGCGTGGGTAAACCGCCCAGACCGCGGTATCGGTAAACTGGTAGCGATCGAGCACGGCCGTCAGCCTGCCTTGCTTGATCGCCGTCTCGACGTAGTAATCCGGCAACTGAGCCAGCCCGACCCCCTTGCAGGCCGCATCCAGCAGCGCCGGCCCGGAATTGCCGCGCCAATTCCCCGACACTCGGATCTCGCGGCGTTGGCCGTCGACCCGGAACAGCCAGCTATCCCGCGATCCGACCAGACAGTTGTGGTGGGCGAGCTCGGAAAGGCTGTGCGGTGTCGGCCGTCGCTGGAAGTAGTCGGGCGCGCCGACGACGTACTCGCGGCGCTGGCAGAGCCGTCTGGCCAGCAGGCTCGAATCCTTGAGCACGCCCATGCGGATGGCGACATCGAAGCCTTCGTCGATCAGCTCGACGGTACGGTTGGTGAAGTGCAGGCGTACATCGAGTTGCGGATAGCGACAGTGGAAATCGTTGACCAGCGGCGCGATGTAGCGCTCGCCGAAGGTGGTCGCACAGCTGATGGCGAGTCTTCCCTGGGGCTGGGACTGCAGCTCGTTGAGCGCGGCCTCGGCCTCGGCGAAGCCATCGAGCAGCGACCGGCAGTGCTCGTAGTAGATCGCACCGCCATCGGTCAGCCGAATCTGGCGGGTCGTCCGATAGAGTAGTGGCGTTCCCAACGACTGCTCCAGCTGACCGACCAGCCGGCTGACGTGGGAATTGGACACCTTCAACGACTGGGCGGCGCGAGAGAACGTACCCAGACGCACCACGGCGACGAAAGCCTCGATACCCTCCCAGCGCGACATGGCGACTCCTTCCGATGGTTACGAGACCGATTGTTGTCACATGGCAATAATCATGTGCCGAATGCCAGGTTTATTGCCTGGCGGCGAACGCCTAGACTGACTCAAAACCTGTCGTCATGTCATCAGTCGAACGACGTGCGACCCCTCGAATCAAGCATTCAAGCGCAAAGGGAGATAGCCCGATGAAATCGCGTGCCGCAGTCGCCTGGGAAGCAGGCAAGCCGCTCTCGCTGGAAGAGATAGACGTGCAGGGCCCCAAGGCGGGCGAAGTCATGGTCCGCATCGTTGCCACCAGCGTCTGTCACACCGATGCCTATACGCTTTCCGGCAAGGATCCCGAAGGTCTGTTCCCGTCGGTGCTGGGCCATGAAGGCGCCGGTATCGTCGAAGAGGTGGGCGAGGGCGTCACCGGCCTGAAGCCCGGCGATCACGTCATCCCGCTCTATACCGCCGAGTGCGGCAAGTGCAAGTTCTGTCTCTCCGGCAAGACCAACCTGTGCGGCGCCGTCCGCGCGACCCAGGGCAAGGGCCTGATGCCGGATGGCACCACGCGTTTCTCCAAGAATGGCACCTCGCTGCACCATTACATGGGCACGTCGACCTTCTCCGAGTACACCGTGCTGCCGGAAGTCTCGCTGGCCAAGGTGTCGAAGGAAGCCCCGCTGGACAAGATCTGTCTGCTGGGCTGCGGTGTCACTACCGGGATCGGCGCCGTTCTCAACACCGCCAAGGTCGAGCCGGGCGCGACCGTTGCCGTGTTCGGGCTGGGCGCCATCGGCCTGGCGGTAATCCAGGGCGCGCAGATGGCCAAGGCCTCGCGCATCATCGCGATCGACGTCAATCCGGACAAGTTCGAGCTGGCGCGCCAGTTCGGGGCGACCGAATTCGTCAATCCCAAGGATTACAGCGATCCGATCCAGCAGGTGATCGTCGATCTCACCGACGGTGGCGTCGACTATTCGTTCGAGTGCATCGGTAACGTCAACGTGATGCGTTCGGCGCTGGAGTGCTGCCACAAGGGCTGGGGCGAATCGATCATCATCGGGGTCGCCGGCGCCGGCGAGGAGATCTCCACGCGCCCGTTCCAGCTGGTGACCGGCCGCGTCTGGAAGGGCTCTGCCTTCGGTGGCGTCAAGGGCCGTACCGAGCTGCCGGGTTACGTCCAGCGCTACATGGACGGCGAGATCAAGATCGACGAGTTCGTGACCCACGACATGCCGTTCGATCAGATCAACGAAGCCTTCGATCTGCTGCATGCGGGCAAGAGCATCCGTACCGTTCTGCATTTTTGAGCCACGAGCCACGAGCCACGGACTACGAGCGCAGATCAAAAGCGCAAGAGCCCGGTTTTGGGGCGCATGGAGAATAGGCGCCGGTTCCGGGGCGCATGGAGAGTAGGCGCCGGTATCGGGGTGCATGGATAGAAAGCCAAGGAGAGCATCATGTCGATGAGCGAACAGTTGGAGCTCGTCTCGGCCACCAAGAGCTTCGGTGGCTGGGTCAAGCGCTACAAGCATTACTCGCGGGCGCTGGATTGCGACATGATTTTCGCGATCTATCTGCCGCCGCAGGCCGAAGAGGGCCGGGTGCCGCTGATGTGGTGGCTGTCGGGCCTGACCTGCAACGACGAGAACTTCATGCAGAAGGCGGGCGCGCAGAAGATGGCCGCCGAACTCGGTATCGCGATCGTGTGTCCGGATACCAGCCCGCGCGGCCTGGACCTGCCTGGCGAGCACGACAGCTACGATTTCGGCTCCGGCGCCGGCTTCTATCTCAACGCGAAGCGGGAACCGTGGTCGAAGCACTACCGGATGTACGATTACGTCACCGAAGAGCTGCCCTCGGTGGTGCGGCTGCACTTCCCGGTCAATGGCCGCGAATCGATCAGCGGTCACTCCATGGGCGGCCATGGTGCGCTGGTACTGGCGCTGCGCCAGCCGGGCCGTTATGCGGCGGTGTCGGCATTCGCGCCGATCGTCAATCCGAGCCAGGTGCCGTGGGGCCAGAAGGCATTCGAGAACTATCTGGGCGACGATATCGGCCTGCGCACGCAGTACGATACCTGCGAGCTCGTTGCCAAGGGATCGTCGCGTCAGCCGCTGTTCATCGATCAGGGCGAGGCAGATAATTTCCTCGAGGAGCAGCTCAAGCCCGAGCGGCTGGAGGCGGTCTGCGAGGAGCACGACCATCCGCTGACGCTGCGCCGGCATCCCGGCTATGACCACAGCTATTTCTTCATCGCCAGCTTCATCGACGACCACCTGCGTTATCACGCCGAGCGGCTCTACGCCAAGCGGTGACGAGGCGTCAATCGCGATATCGATCGAATCTTGGCCCGCCTGACCGACGCTCAGGCGGGCTTTCTTGTCTTTGCGCTTCGAGCGCGGCGGGGGCTATGACCGACGTCTGTCGGCTTTCGATGACGATTGGTGCGTATTTTGCGTCGCTTCTGGTCAATTTCTTGTCTCCTGAATCGGCAGAGTAGTAGAGGAGTTCTATTCGATAACAACTTCAAGGAGACGCTTCATGGGTCATTCGAACTTGAAACGCCGGGTCGTGGCTGCCGCACTGCCGCTGACGCTGCTGGCTGCCGGATCGGCGCAAGCCGATCTCGATACCGTGCGCTTCGGCGTGCCGCCGTGGCCGGGCGTGACGGTGAAGTCCGAAGTCGCCTCGCAGATCCTCGAGGCGATGGGTTACCAGACGCAGCAAAGCGAGCTGGCCGTCGGAGTGATTCTCAACGGTCTGGCCAACGAGGACCTGGATGTCTATCTGGGCGGCTGGTATCCGATCGAGGAGGAGATGATCGAGCCGCTGGTGGCCGACGACAAGGTCGACAAGGTGGCCAAGAACATCAGCAACGCCAATTCCGGGCTAGTGGTGCCGGAGTACGTTCACGAAGCGGGCGTGAATAGCGTCGCCGATCTCGACCGCTACAAGGATCGCTTCAACGGCGAGATTCAGGGGATCGAAGCGGGCACCGGCATCAACGATGCGATCCTGGCCGCGATCGACGAAGACGCGGCCGGACTGGGCGACTGGCAACTGCGGGAAAGTTCGACCTCGGCAATGCTGGCCTATGCCGATCAGAAGATCAGCGACAAGCAGTGGGTCACGTTCGTCGGCTGGGAACCGCACTGGATGAATGTCAGCTATGACCTCTACTATCTGGAGGATTCCGACGATAGCGGCACGGCGGATATTCTCAGCACGGTGTGGACCGTGGTGCCAGCCGATCTGAAATCGAAGGATGCCAACCTCTATCGCTTCCTTTCCCAGTATCAGGTCGATATCGAAGCTCAGAACGACTGGGTCTACGAGTACAGTCACGAGGAGCGCCCGGCCGACGAGGTTGCCAGCGAGTGGATTCGCGATCACTACGATACCGTTGCCCAGTGGCTGGATGGCGTCACCACCAGGGATGGCGAGCCGGCCATCGACGCGGTCAAGGCGCAGCTGGGTAGCTGAACGCCTCTGGCACCCTCTGTGATTGGCATCTTCTACGACTGGCACCTTCTATGAATCGGCGCTGAGTCGCTTTTCGACCGCCTGGCAGAAGTCCTGCCAGGCGGTTTGCATTTCCGGCAGATCGCCATGTCCGTGCAGGGCGGCGTGTACCATGTCCGGCGCGCAACGATAGCCGACCGAAGCGCCATTCCGGCGCCAGGATTCGATCGCCTGCTCAAGCGGTCGCGTCAGCGGATCGCGCTCCACGGCCAGTGCCTCGATGACCTTGGCCGGAGGTACGGCGGCGTCGACATCGGGCGCGTCAGGCGCCGCCATCTGCCACAGCGACAGAATGTCCGCTCGCGACAGCAGCGGCCTGTCTTCCCCCAGCGTCTCGACGGTGGGCGTACCCACGACCGGGTAGATCAATCCGAGCAACCCTTTCCATTCGCTGGTGTGGGCGACATCGATCGCCAACCTGCCGCCGGCGCTGTCGCCGATCACCGCCACCGGGCCAACGGCCTCGACGACCGCACGGCAGTCGGCCAGCGCTTCGGCGTAGGTGGCCTCCGGCAGCAGCCGGTAATCGACGCTGATCACCTCCCGCCGCAGGCGTTCGGCCAGGTTCGCGGTAATGCCGTGATGGCTGTCGATCGAGCCCAGGCTCCATCCGCCGCCGTGCAGGTAGACGACATTGCCTTCGACGCAGCCGGCAGGGCGGAAGCGGCGCACATCGACCCCGCCGATGCCTTCGTCGGAGATCTGCATGCCGGCCGGATCGGCCATGCGCCGCCGCGCATGCAGCGCCTCATACGCCCGGCGTTGCGCCGGCAGCGACGAACCGGTGCCATCGTCGGCAGGCGTGAACTCGCGGATGAAGTCTTCGATGGTCATGTCGCTTCCTCCGTTATGGTGTGCGAGCGTGTTTGTCTATGACCGTAGTCTTGCGCTTAGTAGTCTTGTGCTTACCGGACCCATGCCGGCAAGCCCTTGTTATACTAGGCTCATACTCTTTCGACCAAGAGCTCTCGCTCATGCCCTCAGGTTGGCCGCGCACGTTCCTCCGCTATTCATTGATCGCCATCGCGGCTTTCGTCGGGCTGTCGGTATTGTTCGTGCTGGTGTTCCGCTTCGTGCCGGTGTTCGGCTCCATGGTGATGGCGGAGCGCAAGGTAAGCTCCTGGTTCCAGGGCGATAACCTGACCATCGAGCAGCAGTGGGAGCCGTGGTCCCGGCTTTCCGACAACGCCAAGGTGGCGGTGATGGCGGGAGAGGACCAACGCTTCCCGGACCACTGGGGCTTCGATGTGGCGCAGATCAAGCGCTCGCTCGCCAACTGGTCGGACGGCGGCGATCTTCGTGGCGCCAGCACGCTGACCCAGCAGACGGCCCGCAACCTCTTCCTGTGGACGGGGCGCAGCTGGATCCGCAAGGGACTCGAGGCGTGGTTCACGCTGCTGCTCGAAGCGCTGTGGCCCAAGCAGCGCATTCTGGAGGTCTATCTCAACATTGCCGAATGGGATACCGGCGTGTTCGGGCTGGAGGCCGCGGCGCAGCACTATTTCGGCACCTCCGCGGCCAACCTCAGCGTCTCCCAGGCCAGCCACCTCGCCGCGATTCTGCCCAACCCGCGCGGCTGGAGCGCTTCCCAGCCTTCCGCTTACGTTCAGCAGCGTGCCGCCTGGATCCAGCGCCAGATGCGCAACCTCGGCGGTACCGCCTTTCTGCGACGGCTGGAGTGATTCGGTCGCGCTATTCCGTGTCCTTCCAGTCGGCCAGCACGGCGTCTCGCTTTTCCAGCAGGTGACGCTCCATCAGCGTGCCGAGGCGCGTTCCGTCGCGAGCGTCCAGCGCGGCCATCATCTCGCGATGTTCCTCCACTGCCTTGCGCCACTTGGCTTCCGTCCGGTTGGACGAGAGCCGCAGCGGGTGAAGGCGCCGATTGAGCGAAAGATAGGTCTGGCGCAGGGCATCGTTGCGCGCCGCGCGATTGATCAGGTCGTGAATGCGCTGGTTGGCGTGGTAGTAAGCCGGTAGGTCCTGGCGCTGCCAGTGGCCCAGCATCGCCTCGTGGGCTGCCCGAATTTCGGCCAGCTCTTCCTTGGTGACACGGAGACACGCCAGTTCCCCGGAAAAGCGCTCCAGCGCGCTCATCAGCTCGAAGGTGTCGCGAATTTCCTGACGCGTCATGCGGGTCACGAAAGTGCCGTAGTTAGGGGATATCGTCACTAGCTTTTCGGCGGCGAGCACGCGCAGCGCCTCCCGCAAGGGCGTGCGCGAGACCGCCAGCCGATCCGCCAGTTCACGTTCGTTGATGCGCTCGCCGGGCTCGAGGCCACCTTCGGTAATCAGGTCGTGGAGACGTTCCACGATCTTGTCGTGCAGGGCGGCGCGCTGGATACGCAGCGGCCGTGCCGTGGTATCGAGTATGGTGTCATCGGTCGTTTGCATGCATTGAACCCAGTTAGGTCTTTCCTTCTTTCTATCGCAAGCGTTCGGCGCTGGCTACTGCTCCATCGAGTCGCATCGGTGGGGAGCGATGCAATACCGTGTCGCGACGGCTTGCGACTTATGTCGAGGTTTGTCGGCAAGCGATTATTCGGCATATTGCGTAATGAATGCAAAAAACCATGTGGGGCGGCTTTCCGCTTCACTCCTGGAGATGCCGCCATGCTCAAGCTCGATCAACATCCTTCTGGCCGCCATTTTCTGCAGATCCCAGGGCCTTCCCCCGTACCGGATCGCATCCTGCGGGCGATGAGTCTGCCCACCATCGATCACCGAGGCCCGGAATTCGGCGAGCTGGGGCTCGAGGTACTGGGCAAGATCAAGAAGATCTTCAAGACCGAACATCCGGTCATCATCTACCCGGCCTCGGGGACGGGCGCATGGGAGGCGGCGCTTTCCAATACCTTGAGTCCCGGCGACTCGGTATTGATGTTCGAGACCGGGCACTTCGCCACACTGTGGAAGCAGATGGCGCTTCGACTCGGGCTCGAGCCGGAATTTCTCGCGCTACCGGCATCGCAGAGCTGGCGATACGGCGTGCAGCCGCAGCTCATCGAGGAGCGATTGCGTCAGGATGACGAACACCGGATCAAAGCCGTGTGCGTGGTACACAACGAAACGTCCACTGGTGTCACCAGCGATATCGCCGCCGTGCGCCGGGCCATCGATGCCGCCGGCCACCCGGCACTGCTGCTGGTCGATACTATCTCGGGGTTGGCGAGTGCTGACTATCGCCACGACGAGTGGGGTGTCGACGTCACCGTTTCCGGCTCGCAGAAAGGATTGATGCTGCCGCCCGGGATCAGTTTCAACGCGCTGTCGCCCAAGGCGATCGAGACCAGCCAGCGCTCGACGATGCCCAAGAGCTTCTGGGCCTGGGACGAGATTCTCACCGCCAATGCCAATGGCTACTGGCCCTACACGCCGAACACCAACCTGCTCTACGGTCTGAACGAAGCGCTGGACATGCTGCTGGAAGAGGGGCTGGAGCAGGTTTTCGCCCGACACGAACGCTGGGCCGAAGGCGTCCGTCGTGCGGTCAACGCCTGGGGGCTGGAGATCCAGTGCCAGGAGCCGGCGCTCTATTCGCCGGTATTGACGGGGGTGGTCACGCCGGAAGGGATCGATGCCGACGAGGTGCGCCGCACCATCTACGAGCGTTTCGACCTGTCGCTGGGAACAGGGCTCGGCAAAGCCAAGGGGCGGATGTTCCGGATCGGTCATCTCGGCGACTGCAACGATCTGACGCTGATCGCCACCCTCGGCGGTTGCGAAGCGGGGCTCAAGCTCTGCGGGGTCGAACTGTTCGGCAGCGGCGTACAGGCCGCGCTGGACTTCTTCGCCGACAACCCGGCCCCCGGCACGCCCGCGGCCCGCAAGCCAGCGACTGGTGAATCGACGGCCCAGCCACAGGCTGGTGCCGTTCGCGCCTGAGAGGAGATCGCCATGAGCGTGATGCCGAAAAGCCCTGTTGGAAGGCAAAAGGAGGCGCTGCAACGGAAAACGATACAGCCCAGAGCCGCCGCCATGAGCGAATTCGAGAGTCGGCTGCGTCGTGAACTGAAAGGCCAAGTGGCGTTCGATGCCGGGTCCAGAGGACGCTATGCCACCGACGCTTCGATCTATCAGATCATGCCGCTGGGCGTCGTCGTGCCGAAAGATCAGGAGGATCTGGCGCTGGCACTGGATATCGCGCGGGATGTCGGCGCCCCGGTGCTGCCGCGTGGTGGCGGCACCAGCCAGTGCGGGCAGACGGTCAACGAGGCGCTGGTGGTCGACACCAGCCGCTGGCTGATCGGCATCGGCGAACTCGACGTCGAGGCGCGCACCGTCACGGTCGAGCCCGGCGTGGTGCTTGACCATCTCAACGCCTGGCTCAAGCCCCATGGACTCTGGTTCCCGGTGGACGTCTCCACCTCGGCGCAGTGCACGCTCGGCGGCATGGCCGGCAACAACTCCTGCGGCTCGCGCTCGATCCGCTACGGCAACATGGTCCACAACGTGCTGGGGCTCGAGGCAACGCTGGCGGACGGGCACACGGTGAATTTCGGCTGGTTCGACGAGATCGCGCCCGGCTCGGCTCTGGCACCGCTGGCGGATGAAGTATCGGCCATCGCCCGACGCGAGGCGGCGGCGATCCGCGAGCACTACCCGCAGGTGCTGCGCCGGGTCGGCGGCTACAACCTGGATCTGTTCGACTGCCGCAACCCGATTCCCTACGATGCCGCAGGCCGGGCCAACTTCGCCCACCTGCTGATCGGCTCGGAAGGGACGCTGGCCTTCACCCGCAAACTCAAGCTGAAACTGTCGCCGTTGCCGGTGCACAAGGTGCTCGGGGTGGTCAATTTCCCGACCTTCTACCAGGCGATGGACATGACCCAGCATATCGTCAAGCTGGGCCCCGCCGCGGTGGAGCTGGTCGACCGCACCATGATCGAACTGGCACTGGAGAACCCGGCATTCCGGCCGACGGTGGAGAAGTCGTTGATCGGACGCCCGGATGCGCTGCTGCTGGTGGAGTTCGCCGGCGAGGATCGCGACTCGCAGCTGCGCCAGCTGGAAGCGCTCAAGACCCTGATGGGCGACCTGGGCCTGCCGGACAGCGTCGTCGGGCTGGAAACCGGCGCCGAACAGTCGGCACTGTGGAACGTGCGCAAGGCCGGTCTCAACATCATGATGAGCATGAAAGGCGACGGCAAACCGGTGTCGTTCATCGAGGATTGCGCCGTGCCGCTGGAGCATCTGGCGGAATATACCGAGCAGCTGACCGACGTCTTCCATCGCCACGGCACCGAGGGCACCTGGTACGCGCATGCCAGCGTCGGCACGCTGCACGTGCGGCCGATTCTCGACATGCGCCGTGGCGGTGCCGCCAAGATGCGCGCCATCGCCGAGGAGGCATCGGAACTGGTCCGCCGCTACAAGGGGGCCTACTCGGGAGAACATGGCGACGGCATCTGTCGCGGCGAGTGGGTGGCGTGGCAGTTCGGTGCCGGGCTCAACGCCGCCTTTGGCGAGATCAAGCGGCTGTTCGACCCGGACAACCGCTTCAACCCCAACAAGATCGTCGATACGCCGAGGATGGACGATGCCCGGCTGTTCCGATTTCCCGCCGATCATCAGATCATTCCGGTGTCGACCGAACTGGACTGGTCGGCCTGGAACGTGACCCGCGACCCGCTGAGCGGCGAGCTGGGTGAACCCGGCAGTGGCGGCGATCCGGCGCACGGTCTCGCCAAGGCCGTGGAGATGTGCAACAACAACGGCCACTGCCGCAAGTTCGACGCCGGCACCATGTGCCCGAGCTATCGGATCAGTCGCGACGAGCGCCACCTGACACGGGGCCGCGCCAATACCCTGCGATTGGTGCTGTCGGGAAAGATCGGCGACCAAGGGCTGGCCAGCGACGAAGTCGCCGAGACGCTGGACCTGTGCGTCTCCTGCAAGGGCTGCAAGCGCGACTGCCCGACCGGCGTCGACATGGCCAAGTTCAAGATCGAGGCGCGTGCCGCACGGGCCAGGGAGCGGGGGCTGGGATGGCGAGACCGGCTGGTGTCCGAGCTGCCGCGCTACGCGCCCTGGATGCGTCATGTCGGCAGTGTTGCCTCTCGGCTGGAGCGTGTGACATGGCTGGGTGGGCGGGCCAAGCGCTGGCTGGGGTTTGCCGAAGCGCGCTCATTGCCGGTCTTCGGCGGGGACTACCTGCGATCAGCGCGACGCGTGACGACGGACTCATCTCGTGCTGGCCAATCTCCCGTCGGCGAGGTGGTGCTGTTCGTCGATACCTTCAACAACTATTTCGAAGCCGATAACGCCGGCGCGGCGCGGCGGGTGCTGGAAGCCGCCGGCTACCGCGTGCATTTCAACGTTCGCGAAGGGGAGCGGCCGCTCTGCTGCGGCAGGACCTACCTGGCCGCCGGGCGTGTCGACCGCGCCCGGCAGGAAGCGCGTCGCACGCTGGATGCGCTGATGCCGTTCGTGGCACGGGGCGTGAAGATCGTCGGGCTGGAGCCCTCTTGCCTGCTCACGCTGCGTGACGAATTCCTTCATTATGGTTTTGGCGAGGAAGCCACTCGGCTGGCGGAGGCCGCCATGCTGTTCGAGGAGTTCCTGGTGACAGAGAAGCTGGTCGGACGGCTGGCGCTGGATCTGGCGCCGCTCGCCGTGTCGCGGGCCAAGGTTCATGGTCACTGCCATCAGAAAGCCTTCGATGCCTTCACGCCGGTGATGACCGTTCTGAACTGGATTCCCGAGCTCGAGGTCGAGGCGATCGTTTCCTCCTGCTGCGGGATGGCGGGGAGCTTCGGCTACGAAGCGGAGCATGCCGATGCGTCCATGAAGATGGCGGAGCTTTCGCTGCTGCCGGCGGTTCGCGAGGCCGGGGAGGACGCCTGGATCGTGGCCGACGGCACCAGTTGCCGACACCAGATCCTCGATGGCGCCGGACGAGAAGCGCTGCACGTGGCAAGAGTGCTGGAGGCTTCTTTACCCAGTAATCCGCATTAGACATTGGTCGTGTTTTTCGTATGACTTACAGGGCAAGTCATCCCCGGTGATCTGGCTATGCCAAGGCGCTCGTCGACCATGCGGCGGGCGCCTTTTGCATTCTCGAGTCATGCAACCCGCTGTCCGGAAATGGAATTTCGACCGTGTGCTGACTAACCTTTACATCGTGAACGCCTGAACGGGCGTCATCGCGACGGATGGCCATTGGTGTCATCGCGCCGCCATCGCTCGCCAAAACAACCACAGATCAAAAGCGAACGCGCTCATGGAAGATCTTCAATTCTGGGATTTTGCGGTCATCGCGGCCTATTTTCTGATCGTCACCTTCATCGGTTACAAGACCGCCCGAGGGAAGACCACCCCGGAAGAGCTGTTCCTGGCCGGGCGGACCCTGGGCCCGATGGCGATCGGCTTTTCACTGTTTGCCTCCAATATCTCCTCGGATACGCTGATCGGCTTGCCCGGCGCGGCCTATCAGCACGGCATCTCGGCGGCCAACTACGAGTGGATGGCGGGCGTGGTGCTGATGTTCACGGCGATCTTCGTGCTGCCGGTGCTGATGCGGGCCAGGGTCACCACCATGCCGGAGCTGATGGAGCGGCGCTTCGACTCGCGGCTGCGCAAGTACCTTTCGGTCATCACGCTGTTTTTGTCGATCATCCTCGATACCGCCGGGACTCTCTACGCTGGCGGGTTGATCGTCACCACCTTCATTCCCGGTACCAACCTCTGGGAAGTCTGTGCGCTGCTGGCGCTGTTCACCAGCATCTATACGGCCTTCGGCGGGCTGCGTGCGGTGGTCTACACCGACGTCATGCAGGCGTGCGTGCTGATCGGCGGTTCGGCGGCGATGACCTGGATCATCTTCGGTCATTTCGACCACAGCTGGGCGAACGTCAAGGAGGCGGTGAGCCCGGAGAAGCTGTCGCTGATCCGCCCGCTGGACGATCCCAGCGTGCCGTGGCTGGGGCTGCTCACCGGGGTGCCGATCGTCGGCTTCTACTACTGGTCCATGAACCAGTACGTCGTTCAGCGTCTGCTGGGCGCGCGGGACATCCAGGCGGCAGGGCGCGCTTCGGTGTTCGCAGCGGCCTTGAAGCTGCTGCCGATCTTCATCATGACCATCCCCGGCGCCATGGTGGTGCCGCTGCTGCCGGGTCTGGAACATCCCGATCAGGTCTATCCGAAGATGGTTCAGGAGTTCACGCCCACCGGCCTGACGGGTCTGATCCTGGCGGGGCTGATCGCGGCGCTGATGTCGACGCTCTCCTCGACGCTCAACTCATCGGCGACGTTGTTGACGCTCGATTTCATCAAGCCGGCCAGGCCGGATCTCAGCGATGCCCAGCTGGCCAAATGGGGCCGAGTCTGTACCTTCATCCTTGCCGCCATCGCCGCGCTCTGGGGGCCGATGATCCAGTACTTTTCCGGACTCTGGGCCTATCTGCAGCAGGTGTTCGCCTTCGTCGCCTCGCCGCTGGTGGCGACCTTCCTGATGGGGCTGTGGGTCAAGTCGCTGGGGGCGTCGGCGGCGTTGCGCGGTCTGGCCAGCGGGCACGCGCTGAGTGCGGTGCTGTTCGTGCTGGTGGAAACCGGCGTGCTGCCGATCCACTTCACCATCATCGGCGGTATCCTGTTCGCGGCGACGGCGCTGTTCACCTGGTTCTGGATGACGCGCCTGGGTCGCCATGATCGTCCCGCCGAGAAGGATGCGCGGATCGCTGTCATCGCCAAGGAGGGATTGGAGCGGGTTCCCCGCGATGTCATGATCGGCATCGCCATCGTCTCGGTGCTCACCGCTGTCATCGTCTATCTGCTGCGCTGAGCGAGCATTGCCAGGGCCGTTTTTCCCTTGGAAAGCGGCTTTTTGACCCCTGGGCTGTTTTCCATAAGGACCTGCCATGGACAACCTTCGTCTCGCGATCGTGGGCTACGGCAAGATCGCCCGCGATCAGCATCATCCCGCAATCCAAGGCGACGCCCGTTTCCGACTGACGGCCGTCGCCAGCCCTAACGCATCCGTGCCCGATGTAGCGAATTTCGAAAGCCTCGAAGCGCTGCTCGACCAGGGCCCGGAGATCGACGCGGTTTCGCTCTGCACTCCTGCCGGTGTACGTACCGCCCAGGCGCGCCTGGCGATGGCTCACGGCAAGCACGTGATGCTGGAAAAGCCGCCCGCGGCGACGCTGGCCGAAATCGAGACACTGCGCGAGGACGCGGAGCGCCATGGCGTGACGCTGTTCGCGTCCTGGCACTCCCGCCATGCCCACGGCGTGGCGGGAGCGAAGCGCTGGCTGTCAGAGCGTCAGATTCGCCGCGTCGATATCGAGTGGAAGGAGGACGTGCGGGTCTGGCATCCCGGGCAGGCGTGGATCTGGCAGCCCGGCGGCATGGGCGTGTTCGATCCCGGCATCAACGCACTGTCGATCGCCACCGCGATCCTGCCGACTCCGTTTCACCTGGTCGACGCCCAGTTGCAGGTGCCCGGCAACTGCCAGACGCCGATTGCCGCCTCGCTGGATTTCGTCGACGGCGAAAACGTGCCGATCCACGCCGAGTTCGATTTTCGCCAGCAGGGCACCCCGCCGACCTGGGAGATCCACGTCGATACCGACGCCGGTCGATTGACGCTGGAAGCGGGCGGCAGACGATTGCTGATCGATGGAGAACTGCTGGAAGAAGGCCCGGATGCGGAGTACGCCGGGCTCTATGAACGCTTTGCCGCGCTGATTGCGGAGGGCCGCTCGGACGTCGATATCAGCCCGTTCCGCCACGTCGCCGACTCGCTGATGCTGGGGTATCGGCATACGGTGGAGGATTTCGTCGAGTAGTCTGACGGGCTACGGGCTACGGGCTACGGGCTACGGGCTACGAGCGACGAGCGACGAGCGACGAGCTACGAGCTACGAGCTACGAGCTACGAGCTACGAGCTACGAGCTACGAGCTACGAGCTACGAGCTACGGGCTACGGGCTACGGGCGACGAGCTACGAGCTACGAGCACATGCTGACTTTCGCGGCTCGCGGCTCGCGGCTCGCGGCTCGCGGCTCGCGGCTCGCGGCTTCAGCCGTTCATCGCCTGTGGCAGATAAAACACAATCTCCGGGAACGCCCGCATCAGCACGATGGCGAACAGCATCAGCAGGAAGAACGGCAGCGTAGCCTTGGCGATGGTGAAGATGTTCTTGCCGGTGAGTCCCTGGATCACGAACAGGTTGAAGCCGACCGGTGGCGTGATCTGGGAGATCTCGACCACGATCACCAGGTAGATGCCGAACCAGATCGGGTCGATACCGGCGGCGTTGATCAGCGGCATGATGATCGAGGTCACCAGCAGAATCAGCGAGATCCCGTCGAGGAAGCAGCCCAGTACCAGCAGGAACAGGGTCAACATGACCAGCAGCACGTTGGGTGACAGTCCCATCGCTGCAATGGTGCTGGCAAGCTGGGTCGGCAGTTGGGTGAAGCTCATGGCCGACGACAGGAACGAGGCGCCGGCGATGATGAACGCGATCATGCATGACGTCCGCAGCCCGGCAAACATTGATTCCAGAAAGATCGACTTGTCGAAATGGCCGTTCCAGCGCGCGATCAGCATCGACAGCACCACGCCCACGGCGGCGGCTTCGGTGGGAGAGGCGACGCCGCCATAGATACTGCCGAGAATGCCGCCAATCAGCACCAGCAGCGGGATCAGGCGCCAGCTGTTTCTGACCTTGTCGAGAAAGGGCATCGGGGCTTCCGCATGACCCGCGCCGCCATGCTTGCCGGCGGTCAGCGACCAGATCACCAGATAGATCATGAACAGCGCCAGCAGCAGGAGGCCGGGGCCGATACCCGCCATGAACAGACGCGAGATCGACTGCTCGGTGACCACGCCGTAGACGATCATCATGATCGAGGGCGGGATCAAGAGGCCCAGCGTGGAGGCACTGGCCAGCGTGCCGATCGCCTGCGTCTCGCTGTAGCCGCGGCGTTCGAGTTCCGGCAGCGTCATCTTGCCGACGGTGGCGCAGGTGGCCGCGGAGGAGCCGCAGACGGCAGCGAACAGGCCGCTGCCGATGATATTGGAGTGCAACAGCCGCCCGGGAAGGCGGTTGAGCCAGGGCGACAGCGCACGGAACATGTTGTCGGCAAGTCCGGAGCGGAACAGGATCTCGCCCATCCACACGAACATCGGCAGGGCGGTCAGATCCCAGCCGTAGCTGGCACCCCAGAAGTCGGAGGCGAGAATGGGGCCGACCTCGAAGCTCGAGAAGCCGGTCAGCGCGATCCAGCCGGTGCCGAGCAGGGCGAAGGCGATCCACACGCCGCCGCCGAGCAGAATCGCCAGAGTGAAAAGCGTTGCAAGACTGAGCGTGAGCACGAGTCGGTACCTCGGTTCAGGTTGTCTCGTTAAAGACGTTGTTAGCGAGCGGCGGGGTCATTCACCACCGAAGTTGTCACTGTCGCCAAAGCCGTCGTTGTCGCCGGGGGCCACATAGCGCGAGGGCGCCGTCACCGCTTGTCGAAGTGTGGTCAGCAGGGCTTCCAGCAGTGCCAGGCACAGCAGGGCCAGGCCGATCATCAGGACGGTCTGGGGTATCCATAGCGGGATCGCCATCAGCCCTGAGGAGACGTCACCGTAATCGAGGCTCTCCTGAACCAGGCCGATCACCTCCCAACCGAGCAGCGCGCCGAGCGCCAGCGCGATCGTCAGGCATGCCACTTCGCACCAGGCTCTGGCTGCCGCCGGCAGCCGGTCGATGACCAGCGTGACGCGAATGTGGGCGTAATGGGTGAAGGTGTAGGCAAGACTCAGGAAGGTGGCGCCGACCAGAAGATAGGAGGCGATTTCCGATACACCGCTGATCTCGTAGCCGAGGCGGCTGGCGCCGACCAGCACCAGGAACGCGTCGAGACAGCGCAGCAGCACCTGAAACGTGACCATGCCGCAGATCGCCAGCATGCACGCTGCGGCGCCCCAGGCGCCCAGCCGGTAGAGCGGATCGAGTTTGAACGTCATCACGGAAGCTCACGGGTTGCGAGTAGCCAGTAAGGCCCATCATCGATGGGCCTGATGAACCTGAAAAGGCGCAAAGAGCCGGTGTTACTGGCCCTGCTGGGCCTGACGCTCGCGATAGCGCTCGACCAGTTGCTTGGCCTGGTCGCCGGCACGCGACTGCCAGTCCTCGAACAGCTGCTGGCCGGCAGCCTGCAACTGCTGCTTGAGCTCGGTATTGGGCTCACTCACGGTAACGCCGCGGGACTCGAGCGTCTCGGCGCTCTGCGCACTGTCTTCCTTGCTCAACTGCCAGCCGCGCTGCTCTGCCTTGGCCGCGGCGTCGAGAACGGCCTTCTGCGTGGCGTCATCGAGGCGGTCGAACGCGCGCTTGTTGACGAAGATGATGTTCTTCGGCAGCCACAGATTGGCATCGCTGTAGTTGGACACGTAATCCCACGCGGACATCGATTTACCGGTAGAGACGGAAGTGATCATGGCGTCGACACGGCCGGTGCTGAACGCGGTGGGAATGTCGGCTTCCTCGGTCTGGGTCGGAATGCCGCCCAAGTTCTCGACGAAACGCTGGGTATTGATGTTCGGCGCGCGAACTCGCAGGCCATCGAACTGGGCGGCATCGGTCAGCTCGAAGTCGGTATAGATACCCTGTGCCGGCCACGGCACGGCGTACAGCGGCATCAATCCTTCCTTGGCGAAGAGCTCGGTGATGATCGGCTTGGAGGCCTGCCATAGGTCGTAGGCGTCGGCGTAGCTGCCGGCCAGGCCGGGAAGGGTGTCGACTTCGTAGATCGGCGACTCGTTGGAAAGCGTGGAGAGGAAAATCTCGCCTGCCTGGACGGTGCCGCGGCGCACGGAGGGCTTGATCTCGGCGTGGCTGATCAGCGATCCGCCGCTATGGACCGTAATGGTCAACTCGCCGTCGGTCGCTTCGGTGACGTCCTCGGCGAACTGCTTGGTGTTCTGGGTGTGGAAGCTGGCGTCTCCGTAAGGAGAGGCGAGATTCCACTGGGCGGCGAGAGCCGGCGTCGCAGTGGCCAGTGAACCGGCCATGGCAATCGTCAACAGAGAGAGAGTGGGTGTGCGCATCGACAGGCCTCGAGTTGTTATTGATAGAGGTTGGTATTCAAAAGGTGCAAGACATTGAACATCTGCATTCTTCAAGTTGGCCGGCGATGGCGTCAAATCGTTAATTCTTATTCTAACTATCAGGCCAGACTTTCACTTTGCCCTGGGGCTCGTCATCGGCATGGTCGCGAGCGTAGCGGGCGGCACAGTCCTGAGCGAGCTGGGTGACACCACGGCAGAAGCTCGGATAGCTGCTGGTGCGCCAGATCGCGTTGTAGACCATCGCGGGCAACGGCACGGTTAGCTCCAGTCGCAACAGTTCGCCGCGCTGGCAGGCATCCGACACGGTGGAGACGGGCAGCGAACCGATGCCGACGCCATCGATGCTCATGCGGGCGATGGTCATCAGCGTCGAGGCGCAGTGGATCTTGGGGTCGTCGATGCCCAGCTCGGCCAGGTAGGTCACGAGCTCGCTGTAAGGGCGGGCCAGTTTGCTGAACGAGACGAACGGGAGGCGGGACATGGCGCGTGTGCCGCCATGGTGCAGGTGCTCGGCGTGCTGCGGCGCCACGAACAGCCCCATTTCGTAGGTGGTCAGCGGCAGTTGCGTCACCGATAGCCCCGGCGCGACGCCATCCATGGCGAAGATCATGTCGAGGTCGTTGTCCGCCAGGCGCTGGTGCAGAAACGGCGAAATATCGACGGTCAGCTCGATGGTCAGCTGTGGATGCCGCTCGGCCAGCTGGGTCAGGAACGTGCTGAACCAGCTGTGGGCGATGGTCTCGATCACGCCTAGCCGCAGCGTGCCGGAGAAATCCTCCTGATTCTGGAACAGCTGCAGCGCCTCTTCGCGGTTGTTCAGCAGGCGTTCGGCGTGGACGTAGAACTCCCGGCCGCGCAGTGTCGGCTGTACCGGGCGCGCGCCGCGATCGAGCAACGACTCGCCGACCGCGGTTTCCAGACGAGTGATGCGATCAGAGATCGAAGGCTGGGTCAGATGCAGGCGCGCTGCTACCTTGCGAAACGAGCCTAGCCTGACGACCCAGACGAAGGCTTCGAGCTCCTTGAAATCGAACATGGCAGATTCTCTCGGTAGATTCGGGCCCTGTGCCTTCCCGTGCGGTGCATTCGAGGAGGGCTGATTCTTCGGCGCGCCGGCGTCGACGTCAACTCTCAAGGGGCACCGGCACGCGCCATACGGGCGGAATGAAAGATTGCGCCGATACTGCGCATCGCGAAAAACGATTGGACCCTTTCGCCAGCGGTTTCTTAAAGTGCCATGAGGCTGCCCGCCGGCAGCGTGCCTATATCGACGGTACGTTCCTGCAACAAAGATACGTTCTGACAACGACGACACGTTCTGACAACGACGATACGCTCTGACAACAACGACACGAGGTGAAGCGATGCGCGTGCCCCTGCTCAACTGCGACATGGGTGAAAGTTTCGGCAACTGGGCGCTGGGCCTCGACGATCAGGCGATGCCCTTCGTCGACTGCGCCAATATCGCCTGCGGCTTTCACGCCTCCGATCCTGACGTGATGCGCAAGACCGTGGCGATGGCGGTGGTCAACGGCGTGAGGATCGGCGCGCATCCGGGCTATCCCGATCTGGTGGGGTTCGGCCGCCGTTCGATGGCCTGCTCGGCGCAGGAAGTCGAGAACCTGATGCTCTACCAGATCGGAGCGCTGGAAGCCTTCTGCCGCGCCGAAGGCACCCGGGTCAGTTACGTCAAGCCGCACGGCGCGCTCTACAACGACATGGCTGCGGACCTGGATCTGCTGCGCGCGGCGATGCAGGCCGTCGTCCGTTACGATCGCGAGCTGCCGCTGCTGGTGATGTCGACCGCCAATCCCGAGCCGGTACGCGCACTCGCGGCGGAAATGGGCGTGACGCTATGGTTCGAGACCTTCGCCGACCGAGCCTATGACGCCAAGGGGCATCTGGTGTCGCGACGCCTGCCGGGGGCCGTGCATCACGACCGCGGCGCCATCGTCGATCAGGCCGTGGCGCTGGCCAAAGGCGAGCCGCTGACGGCAAGCGATGGCAGCAAGCTGCATCTGCCGGCGGATACCCTGTGCGTTCATGGCGACAATGCCGAATCGGTCGCAGCGGTCAAAGCCATCCGTGAAGCCTTCCAGCAGCTGGTTGAAGCATGAGCCGACGCATGAGCCAATCGCCTTCCCCCGCTCTTTCGCCCTCTTTTCGAATGGAAACGGTGGGTATGGATGCGCTGATCGTCAGGCTGTTCGACGCCATCGACGAGGCGCACATGCCGTGGATCCTGGCCGCCGACAACGCCTTGCGCGAAGGCCTCGGCGGGGCGCTGATCGATCTGGTACCGTCCTACACCACGCTGCTGGTGCATTACGACATCGAGCAGCTGTCCCACATCGAGGCCAGAAGGCGGGTCCAGCAGGCCCTGCACGGCTTGCAGCCGGCTTCGACCGAGGCCGGGCGGGAGCATCGTATCCCGGTCTGGTACGACGACAGCGTCGGTCCTGAACTCCCGAGGATCGCCGAGCGCCTGGGCGTGGATACCGACGAGATCGTGCGACGCCATACCAGCCGCGACTACTGCGCCTTCGCGCTGGGGTTCTCTCCCGGTTATGCGTTCATGGGCATGATCGAGGAGGCGCTGGCCACGCCGCGGTTGAAGACGCCGCGCCAGAAAGTGGCTGCAGGCAGCGTGGGAATCGCCGAGCGCCAGACTGCCATCTACTCCATGCGTTCGCCGGGCGGGTGGAACATTCTCGGCCGTACCGCCGTCAAGCTGTTCGACCGCGATCGCGACGAAATCAGCCTCTTCCGGCCCGGTGACCGAGTGCGCTTCGAGCCGATCAGTCGCGAAGCCTTTATCGAACAGGGCGGCGATACCACGCCGCTGGAGGAGCGCTGATGGCGACGCGGACGACCACGCAGAAGGTTACGACAACTACTGCACGAAACGGAACGCCAAACCCGACGCAACCCACGCAGGCGTCACTCGTCGTCGAGCGTACGGGGCCGCTGGCCCTGGTGCAGGACGCGGGACGCTTCGGTTGTCGCCATCTTGGCGTGACCCAGGGTGGGGCGCTGGACTGGATTTCGCTGGGATGGGCCAACTGGCTTCTGGGCAACGCGCCGGACGCCGCCGGTATCGAGATTACCATCGGCGGGCTCGCGCTCAAGGCGGAACGGACGCTGCGACTGGCCATCGCCGGTGCCGATCTCGGCGCGACGCGGGACGGCGAGCCGCTGGCGGCCAACGGCAGCTTCACGCTCGAACAGGGTCAGGTTCTCGCGTTCGATCAGCCGAGGGCCGGGCTACGCGCCTATCTGGCGTTGCCGGGCGGGATCGACGCGGTGCCCTTCATGGGCAGCCTGTCGACGGTGGCTCGCGAACAGCTGGGCGGTCTCGATGGCCGGGGCAGTGCGATCCAGGTTGGAGACCGTCTGGTCGCGGCATCGTCGACGCCGCAGAGGGGCGAGCCGGTGCGGGAGCTGCCGTCCTTATCGGCCATGCCGACAGACGAGGCCGTGCTCGAGCTGGTCACCGGGGCACAGATCGCCCACTTCGACGGCGCCAGCCTGTTTGCCGCCTTCAATCAGCCTTGGCAGGTGGATAGCCGTGCCGATCGCATGGGCGTGCGACTGACTGGCCCGGTGCTGCGCTGCCAGGCGGGCGGGATGGTGTCGGAAGGCATTCCGCTCGGCGCCGTCCAGGTGCCGCCGGACGGACAGCCGATCATCCTGCTGAACGATCGCCAGACCATTGGCGGCTATCCGCGTCTCGGTGCGTTGTCGCCTATCGCTTGCGCGCGGCTGGGGCAGTGCGCCCCCGGCACGACGATCAGACTCTCCCCGGTCACCCCGCATCAGGCACGAACGCGCTATCTGCGCCAGCTTGCGCGCTGGCGCTAGCCGCCAGCGCTCATCCATGCACCGGGTGGCCGATCACTTTTCGGCCGCCCGGCGCATCGGCATCCGGTCGATGGTGGCGTAGATCTCCTCCAGGTCGACGTCGCCTCGAAGCTGAACCTTCTTGCCGCCATCCTTGCCGATCAGGATCGTCGTCACGCCCTGATCGGGGCTGACGCCCAGTGCCTCCAGCAGCGCCCGAGTTTCATAGGGCGTCATCGGCTGGCCGTGGCGCGTGCCGCTGTCTCCTTCGACCGTGTAAAGCAGCATGTCACGGTCGGTGAACGCTCCCCGTGTCTCTTCGAGCTGTTGCCGCAGGTGCCGATAGGCCGGCTGCCCCGCGTCCGGTGTCACCACGACCAACGGTCGAAAGTTCCATTTGTCGGTGATCAGCGGGTTGGCTGGGTTCTTTCCGCCGTCCGGGCGGGCGGCGTCGTCCGCCGCGAACACGGCGCTCGTCACGAGAAAGGCGCCTGCCATCAGCGCACCGGCCATTAACCATCGTTTCATGAGCGTCTCCAGGCGTGTCGTTTACGCGTACTCTATAGCTTGTGACCCGTGTAAGGCAGCGGGCTGAGTCATCGCGTTGCATCGGAATCGTCATCGCGTTGAATCGGAACCCAGCTCGGCAAATATATTTCCTGTTTTGAAAATATATTTGCCGATATCTGGGCAAAGGTATAACCTCACAAAACTGGAAAAGAGGGACTGGTCATGGCCGATCACGATGGTTTCGACACGCCCCCCACATCGATAGCTGCCCTGCAGGCGCTCTCGATTGCCGCGCGCCGAGGAGAAGCTCAGGCGCCAAGGTTGACTCCGGGCGGCCTCAAGCTGCTGGAGCAGTTGCTCGCAGCCCCGGAACCGGCGGCGACGCTGAGCATTTCGGCACTGGCCCGGCAGCATGGCGTCAATGCCTCCAGTCTGACTCGCCTGGCGCACGCGCTGGGGCTGACCGGCTTCAAGGCCTTCCAGGCGCTGTTCCGTGCCGATGCCACCAACGGGGCGTTCTATTCCACCCGCGCCGAACGTCTGCTCGATCTCGGTCAGGTGCCGAGCGAGGGGGATCACCCGGTTCAGCAGCAGACCTTGTGGCAGGAGGAGATGGGCAATCTCTCGCGAACGGCCGAAGGGCTCGATGACGCAAAGCTGGAGCAGGCGGCGCGAGCGCTGATCGAGGCGCGTCGCGTGCATGTGGTCGGTCAGCGCGCCTGCTTCGCGGGGGCGCATTATCTTTCTTATTATCTGGGCTACCTGCGCAGCGACGTCCGTCTGATCGATTCGCTGGGCGGCCTCAATCTCGAGGCGGTACGAGAGCTGGGGGAGGGGGATCTGGTGGTGGGTGTCAGTTATCGGCCGGAGACCCGGATCAGCGTCGATTATTGTCAGCAGGCGCTGGAACAGGGGGCGCAGCTGCTGGCACTGACCAATCACGGTTCCGCCCGGCTGGCCACGATGACCGAGATGACACTGCTCGCCTCCGCCGAGGGGCCTTTCTTCTTCAATCCCATGAGCAGCCTGTTCGTGGTGATCGAAATGCTGTTGTCCCACATGGCCCACGAGATGGGCGGCGATGCCGTGGCGTCGATCCGCCGTCGTGAAGCCTTGATCGCCCGCTGGCAGATCGAGTGATCCGCCTCGCCGACTCTTTTGACCCGCGCCACCCAGGAGAAATCCCGTCATGAACGTTTCATCGGGGCTCGCAGCCGAGCTGCTGAATCGCGACTATCACGCCGACGCCAATGCCACGCCGGCCTCCGACACGCTGTTGATCAACGAACAGTCGCGATTGCGCGAGTCGAAGGGCGAGCGGATCGTCAAGTTCGGCTTCGGCCAGTCGCCGTTCCCGGTCTATGGGCCGGCCGTGGAGGCCTTGGCCGAACACGCCGCCAGCAAGGCCTATCTGCCGGTTCAGGGGCTGCCGGCGTTGCGCGAGCAGGTCGCAGCCTTCCACCGCGAGCTGGATGGGACCGATTGGAAAGCCGAACGGGTGTTGATCGGCCCCGGCAGCAAATTGCTGCTGTTCGCCTTGATCAAGGCGCTGCCGGCGGCGGAAATCCTGATCCCTGCGCCGGCCTGGGTTTCCTATGCGCCGCAGGCGCGTCTGGCAGGGCAGACCGCAGTCAAGCTGGCGGCGAGTTTCGAAACGCGCTGGCAGATCACGCCCGAACAGCTCGAGGCGCATTGCCGTGAAGGCGGCAGCCGCCCCCGATTGCTGATACTCAATGCACCCGGCAATCCCACCGGGTTATCGCCCGAGGCCGACAGCCAGCAGGCGCTGGCCGAGGTGGCGCGCCGCCATGGCGTGATCGTGCTGGCCGACGAGATCTACGGGCCACTGGATCATGATGGATCTCATCGCGCCTTCGCGCTCGACTACCCCGAGGGCACGGTGACAACCAGCGGCCTGTCGAAGTGGTGTGGCGCGGGCGGGTGGCGGCTGGGGGTGATGCACGTGCCCGAAGCGCTGGGAAACGAGATTTTCTCGCGCCTGCTGGGCATCGCCTCGGAGACCTGGTCGAGCGTTGCCAGCCCGGTTCAGGAGGCTGCCTGTGTCGCCTATCGGGTCACGCCCGAATTGACCGAATACCTCGATCGCCAGCGGGCCTGGCTGGGCCTGATCGGCCACTGGTGTGCGACTCGACTGCAGGCGGCGGGCATTCGCACTCATCTTCCCGACGGCGGCTTCTACCTGTTTCCCGATTTCGAGGCGCATCGCGAAGGGCTGGCCCGGCGGGGCATCACCACCAGTGCCGAGCTGACCGCACGGCTGCTGGCTGAGACCGGCGTGGCGTTGCTGCCGGGCAGTGCGTTCGGTTGCGATCCCGCCCAGCTCACGGTGCGTCTGGCCTATGTGGATTTCGATGGCGAGACGCTGCTGGCGCATCAACCGCAGCGCCATGACGATCCCCTGGCATTACCGGCGCTGAGCAAGGTTCGCGACGGTATTCAGGCTATCGTCGAATGGTTACCATGAGGAGGCGAGCTGGAAGGGTAACTGCGCTCAAGTTTCTTAAGGAAACATTAAATTTCCTGTAGAAACACTTCCGGGCGGAACTCTCCGCCCTGCGTGGCATCCCATGACAGCACATGCATAAAATCGTACTTGGAGGTATTCATGCAAAGGATCACTGCATTTCTCGCGGCAGCAATGATGACGACCGGTCTCGCCAGCGTACCAGCCATGGCGCAGGACCAGAACGCAGCCGGCAGCGGTTCGCAGACACAGGCACCTGCCCAGAACTTTTCCGATGATCAGTTGCAGCAGTTCGCCGATGCCTCTCAGAACATCGCGATGATCTCTCAGGATTACACCGAGCAGCTGCAGAACGCCTCCGACGAAAGCGAGCAACAGGAGATTCGTCAGCAGGCCAATGACGAAATGGTGCAGGCGGTTCAGGACAGCGGCATGAGTGTCGAGCAGTTCAACTCCATCGGCCAGGCCATCCAGCAGGACCCGCAGCTGATGCAGCGCGTCAAGGGCATGGTCCAGCAGCCGCAGCAGTAATCGTATCAGGGTGCAGCGGCCTGTCAGGCCCGCACATGAAAAAACCGCCGACATCGAGTCGGCGGTTTTTTTGTGCTAGTCATCTAGCGGTTCGACGCTCCAGGGGAGCGTGATGCGATCAGTTGTTGTCGATCGCGTCGCTGGCGTCGTCAAGAAGGTCGGAGGTGGCAGCCTTGGTGTCTTCCCAGGCACTGGAAGCCCCTTGCTTGGTGTTTTCCCAGGCGTCGGCAGCCTGCGTCTTGGCCTGTTGCCACCAGTCGTTATCGTATTCGGGCTGCTGCTTCAGCGCACTTTCGTCCATGTCGAGAACGACGCGATACTCGATGTTGTCGAGGTTATCGTCGTTGTTGGTTTCGACCGTGAAGTCGCCTTTCTGGACCACGAAGTCCTTGTCGCCCATGTCGAGTACGCCACCGGCTTCGACGACCAGGGCCTGGATGCTCATGTCTTCGCCCAGCAGGATGTCGTCGACGTCGCCAATGTCTTCATTCGGTTGGCTGGACAGGAAGACGTCTGCATCCATCAGTTCATCGGCGGAATAGAGGCCTTGCGGGCCCGTATTGTCCTGCGCCAGGGCGGCCTGGGACATCATCACGCTGCCGGCTGCCAGCGTGGCCACGCCGAGTGTCTGCTTCCATGACAGGTTTTGCATCTGTGTCTCCTTGCCTTGCGGCTTCTTGGGCGTGCAGCTTTCTGTGCATGCAGCTATCTATGCACGTGACTATCTATGCATGCAACTCTCTGTAATCCATTAATTTTTAAAAGATTACACTTTGTAATGTAGTTGCTCACTGTGCTTTTGCAAGCCAGGGAGGCGCTACAGCATGAAGGCCAGTTCCAGCGGCAGGTACACGAAGGCCAGCACGGTGGAGCAGAACACCAGGCTGGCGACGTACTCCGGCTCGCGACGGGAACGTTGCGCGAACAGATAGTTGTAGACGGCGACCGGCATGCTCATCTGGAGCGCCACGGCGCTGGCGGCCACCGGTGGCAGGCCGAACCAGGCAGCGATGCCGAAAGAGAGGGCCAGCGCGATGGGCACGCGGCACAGCGTGAACAGAAATCCCGAAGACAAGCTGCGGGCCTGGATGCTGGCCAGCGAGACGCCCAGGGTGATCAGCATCAGCGGGATGGTCAGGCCGGAAAGAAGGTGGACGGTATTGCCGAGCCACGCCGGCAGATGGACGCCGGACAGCAGCAGCACCAGCGAGATGGCGATGCTGTACAGCGTGGGATTGCGGACCAGCATCTTCCAGGGGTTGCCGCGCGTCGCCATCATCATGCCGACGGTGAACTGGATCAGCGCATTGGCGACCCAGGCCGTCATGGCGAAGGTGAATCCTTCCTTGCCGAAGGCGTAAAGCGAAACCGGCAAACCCATGTTGCCGGCATTGGGATACATCATCGGTGAGATGATCACCTGCCAGGGTTTGCCCAGCAGCCTGGCGACGCCGAAACTCGCTACCGCCATGCCGGCGAGCACCACGAAAGTCGTGGCGAGGGTGCGCCCGAAGGTGTGAGGGTCGACCTCGGCATTGGCGAGGGAGGCCAGGACCAGTGCCGGCGTACCGATGTTGAACACCAGCTTGGTGACGAACTCGGTGGGATAGCTCAACCCCAGGCGAATCCAGCCGAACCCGATGCTTGCTCCAACCAGAACTGGTGCCATGACCGCGAACAGTTGAGCAAGCATCGAATATCCTTGAGCCCTTTAGCCTGACTGAGGGCGGTGAGAGAGAGAGCGACAAAAGTGGAAGCACGTATTGTCGTCAATCCATCAGGCGACTGGCAATGCGCGTTTGCCGATCACCGGCACGTGTCCCTGCCGATCAGGCCATTTCGACCACGATGCGTCCATGGTGGTTGGCGCAGGTTTCCAGATAGCGATGTGCCTCGACCATCTCCTCGAACGAGAAGCGGTAGTCGATCTGCGGCTTGATCTTGCCGGCCCGGGTCATCCGCTCGACCTCGGCAATGGCTCGATCCAGTGCTTCCCGGTTCTGGGGGATGCCCAGCTCCGGCTTGCCGCTGAAGTTGGAGAGGCAGTGCACATGGAACTGGATGTTCTTGCGGAAGGCGGCCTGAGCCGGGAACGTGGTCTGGTTGCCTCCCAACAAGCCGTAGAGCACCAGGCGCCCGCGGGGTGCCATGACGTCGCCCAGCAGGTTCATCTGGGGGCCGCCCAACGCATCCAGCACCACATCGACGCCATGGTGATCGGTCAGCTTGTTGATCCGGGTAACAAGATCCTGGGTTTCCGTGTGAATCACCGCGTCGGCGCCCAGAGACTTGAGATAGTCGATCGCCGACTCGTGCGGTGTCGCTGTGATGACCCGGGCGCCCAGCGCATGGGCGATCTGGACGGCGTAGGGGCCGCCGATATGACAGGCGCCAGTGATCAGCACCGTTTCGCCGGGTTTGAGATCGGCGACCTCGCAAAATCCCAGCCAGCTGATCAGCGACGGAACGTAGTGAACGCTGGCTTCGGCCGGGGTCAGGCAATCCGGGTAGGCAATGAGCGCCTCGGCCGGCAACAGCACGCGTTCGGCGTGTGCCGTATACTGGTTGGGATCGAACGCGGGAATCGAGGCGACGCGGTCTCCCGGCGAGAAGGCGGTCACGCCCGGGCCGACGGCGATGACCCTGCCGGCCATTTCGCTACCCGTGCCGGCCGGCAGCCTGGCCTCCGTGGGCGCCATGTTGCGCCGCCACAGGATGTCGTACCAGTTGAGACCGAGCGCCTCGGTTTCGATCAGAAGTTCCCCGGCTGCGGGGTGCGGGTCGGCGCGCTCGATGATTTCCAGAACGTCGGCGTCGCCGAAACGTTGAAACTGTATCGCACGTGACATCGTGCACCTCAATGGTTCGAGAGCTTGCCCCGACTCTATCGGCGATGACAGGCAAACACTATGCTCGAGGATCGATAGTGGTTATAACGCTGATCGATACAGAGCCCGCGATGGCGGTCGTCGGCGGGCTCCGGGAGCAACGAGCGGGGGCCGCCAGCCGTCGAAGGGAGGAGAGGCATGAATCGTAGTGACCTGCGCGGGGTGGATTTCAAGCTGCTGGTCGTGTTCGAGACCCTGATGCAGGAACGCAGCGTCTCGCGGGCCGCGGAGCGACTGTTTCTGGGCCAGCCGGCCACCAGCGCCTCCCTGGCCAGGCTCAGGGATGTCTTCAACGATCCGCTACTGGTGCGAACCGGTCGCCAGATGGTGCCGACCGCTCGTGCCGAGCAGATCTACGAACAGCTGCAGCCCGCCCTCGATGCCATCTCCAACGTGCTCAGTCGTACCAGCGACTTCGACCCCGAGACCAGCGAGGCGGTGTTTCGAATCGGGCTGAGCGACGACATCGAATTCGCCCTGCTGCCGGCGCTGCTCAAGCGGCTGCGGACCGAAGCGCCGGGCATCGTGCTGGTGGTCCGGCGGGCCGATTTCCATCTGATGCCGCAGTTGCTCAATACCGGCGAAGTGACCGTTGCCGCCGGCTATGCGCGGGAGCTGCCGGCCAATGCGAAGCAGAAGATCCTGCGCCACAGCCGCGCCAAGGTATTGCGGGCGGATAGTCGCCCGGGGGCACTGACCCTCGACGACTACTGCGAACGGCCGCATGCGCTGGTGTCGTTCGATGGCGATCTGAATGGCTATGTCGACGACCTGCTCGCCGAGAAAGGGCGCAAGCGTCGCATCGTGCTGGCCGTCCCGCAGTTCAACAGTCTGGCATCGCTGTTGCGGGATACCGACATGATAGCCACCGTGCCGGATTACGCCGCGGACGTGCTGGCGGCACAGGGCGGGTTGCGGGTGGACGAGATGCCGCTGGAGCGTGCGCCGTCGCCGTTGAGCATGGTGTGGCAGAGCGTCTACGACAACGACCCTGCCGAGCGTTGGCTGCGCTCGCGAATTCAGATGATGTTCTCCGACGACGAAACGTGACCGGCGTGCGAAACGGCCCATCACACGCCAGCCATGGCACTTCCGGGGATCTGCCGACCTGACGCGGCTTGACTTCATCAGTGAAGATCAGAATCATTCGCGCCTGCGGTCAGCCGAGGAGATCTCGGCGCCGCGCGCCTCGTTCGACGCCTCGACTCGTCGGCTCGGCCCGCGTTGCGATGAAACGCCGCCGTCGCTGATGCGTGCAGGCCTCCCGATCGAGCCCAATCGCCGGCTACGGAATCCGAATGGAACTACTGCGCGTCGTCTTTCGTCACTATCGCTGGCCGTTCATCGGCGTCATGCTGCTCAGCCTGCTGAGCGCGGCGCTGGGGATCGGCGTCATCGCCTTCATCAACCACTACCTGATCGTCACCGACGGCACCGCGATGACCGCGTTGCTGCCTTTCATCGGGCTGGTAGTGCTGCTTCTGGCAGTCACGCTGGGATCGCAGCTGGCACTGACGACGCTGGGCCACCATTTCGTCTACCGGTTACGCGGCCGCCTGATCAAGCGCATTCTCGATACCGACATCGAACGTCTCGAGCAGCTCGGCAGCGCGCATCTGCTGTCGTGCCTTTCCAGCGACATCCGCAACGTGACCATCGCCTTCGTCCGGCTGCCGGAACTGGTGCAGGGCGTCGTCATTACGCTGGCTTCCGTCGCCTACCTGTTCTGGCTCTCGCCGCCGCTGCTGCTGATCACGGCGATCTGGATTGCCGTGACCATGCTGGTCGGCTGGTGGCTGGTATCGAAGGTCTATCACCACATTCACATTACCCGCACCACCGACAGCCGGCTCTACCAGGACTACGAGACGATCATTCACGGGCGCAAGGAGCTGGCGCTCAACCGCGACCGCGCCCGGCACCTGCTGGAAGAGATCTACGGTGACAATGCCCGCACCTATCGCGATCACATCATTCGCGCCGACACCTACCACCTGAGCGCGGGCAACTGGACCAACATCATGATGCTGGGAGCCATCGGCCTGGTGTTCTTCCTGGCCAACGGTCTGGGCTGGTCGAACACCGCCGTGGCGGCGACGTTCTCGCTGACCCTGCTGTTTCTGCGCTCGCCGCTGATCCAGGCCGTCGGCGCGACGCCGACGCTGATCACCGCTCAGGTCTCCTTCGACAGGCTGCGCGAGCTGGAGCTGGCCGAGTACCGTGCCGATTTCGATCTGGTCGAGACGCACAGCGAGTGGCAGTCGCTGGAGCTGCGCGACATCACCTATCGCTATCCGGCCAAGACCGGCCGCGAGGGCTTTGCGCGCGTGGGTTTCGAAATAGGCCCGCTCAATCTGCGCCTGGAGCGTGGCGAGCAGGTCTACCTGATCGGCGGCAACGGCAGCGGCAAGTCGACGCTGGCCAAGCTCCTGACCGGGCTCTACCGCCCGCACTCGGGCGAGATCCGTATCGACGACGAAGCCATCGACGAGGCGGGGTGGCATCGCTACCGGCAGCGTTTCTCCGCGGTCTACACCGATTTTCACCAGTTCGATCGGCTAATGGGGCCGCATGGCGGCAGCGCCGATCCCGCACTGCTGGACAACTGGCTGCAGACGCTGCAGCTCGCGCGCAAGCTGCAGCTCGAGGACGGCCGAATCCTCGATACCGAACTCTCCCAGGGGCAGCGCAAGCGCCTGGCGCTGCTGATGGCGCTGGCCGAGCAGCGTCAGATCCTGCTGCTGGACGAGTGGGCCGCGGACCAGGATCCGCAGTTCCGCCGCGCTTTCTATCGCGAGCTGATGCCACGTTTCCGCGAACTCGGCATCACGGTCTTCGCGATCAGCCACGACGATCACTATTTCGCCCACGCCGACCGGCTGCTGGAGATGCGTGACGGTCAGCTGCGCGAATTGACCGGCGACGAGCGCGAGCTAGCCAGTCGTGACGCCGTGGCCAGGATCGACACGCCTTGACGGCATGAGCGGCGGGGCGGCCTGACTACAGCGACAGGCCGCCGTCGTCGAAGACGAGCTCCTGGATGCCCACCAGCGTTGCCTCGATGCCGTTGCCGTCGACGATTACCCGATCGTCGTGCCGGTCGACGGCATAGTCGTCGCGGTCGCCCTCCATCCGGGCGATGTCATGACCATCGCCACCATCGAGCCAGTCTTCTCCCCAGCCGCTGCCGGGGGCGAGGATGTCATCGCCATCGCCGCCGAACAGGGTATCGCTGCCCGTACCGCCGAAGAGCGTCACCCCGTCGTCGCTGCCGTGCACGATATCGTCTCGACGCGAGCCGACGACATCGTCGAAGGTGACCTCGTTGGTGGACATGTCGGTGGGGGCACCGAAGGATTCGCCTTCGTTGACCCACAATGTGGAGGAGATCTTGTCGTTGTCCGGGTCGCGGACCGAATGCTGGACATGAACGCGATTGTCATGATCGCGACCGCCGTGGAAATTGATGTCGCGATCGGTTCGGGTAACTTCGACATCGTTGCCCACCGAGGAGTGCCAGGAGGCGAACAGCAGGCCGTGACGCATCCCGCTATCGCTGAGATCGTCGAAGGTGCCGTCGTAGCTCTCGCGCAGTTCGAAGGCATAGCCGTTGCCGCCGGACCCCTTGTTGAAGCTGCCTTCGGCGGTCAGGGAGTCGGCATCCATGTCCAGCGAGCGGGAGAACTCGAAGGCGGTCGAAGGGCCGTCGATCACGGCGACATCGTCGAGCTCGCCGTCGGTAGTGTCGGCATATTCGATGGCGTGATAGCCGGTGAGGTCGTCGAGTTCGTTGCTGAACTCGTCGTCATCGGGCTCGCCCAGTTCGAAGCCGACCGAAAATCCGCGCAGCGAGACATCATCGGCGCTGTCGATTCGGGTGACCTCGGCCTCGTGATGATCGAAGTCGAAATGAACGCCGCGGTCCAGCGTGACGTAGTCGCCATCGACGTCGGTCACTTTCGCCATGCTCGTTCGCAGCGGCGAGTCCAGTTCGCGCCAGTCATGATCGTCGATCTCGTTGAGATACTCGGTGTCGTTGTCCTGCGCGATGCGGATCGTGTCGCCCGCCGTCAGCGAGTCGGCATCGTCGAGCTTGAGCACGTCCTCGCCTTCGTCGACGTCGGATTCGATCTTGCCGATCGTGTCTGCCTTCTCGCCGCTGACCAGAATGGCATTGTCGTCGTTGTCCTCCAGCGCGTCGTCGGTAAAGGTCAGTCGTGTATCGTCGCTGCCTTCGCCGACCAGAGAGACGTCTGAACGGGTAATGGTCAGGGCATGGTCGAAGTGATATTCACCAGCCTCAAGTTTGACCGTTTCGTCGCGATTGGCCTCTTCATTGATGATCTGCTCGAGTTCCTCGGCGGTCACCTCGTTATCGACACGAATCATGTGGCTCCCTTTTGTTGATCTGGATCAATTGGCGACGGAATCCTACGCAGTTCCAGGGCACGATAGGGATACGCTCTGTAGCGCTTTGGTTTCTTATGGTGAGAAAGATCGACGCCGCATTAAAGAGGAATGCGGCGCCGCCATCATCAAGCAGTAAAGGAAAGTGGATGCTTAGCTCAGGATCAGGAATCCGCTATCCATCGGGTTCAGGTTCTGCACACCGATGACCAGATCGGAGAGCCCGTCGCCGTTGATGTCGCCCTGCAGCTGGTCGTCGGCGTAGCGAAGCTGGCCGGCGTCGCCGGTAAAGCTTTCCGCCCCCAGCCACTGGAACGCCTGGCGGCCCGCCTGGGTGATGTCGGCGTCCAGCGAGGAGAGGTCGATCAGATCGTCGTCGCCGAAATCGACGATTTCATCGATCGACAGCGGCGTCGATTCCGTCGCCGCCTGCCACACGAACCGATCCTGGCCGCCGCCGCCCTCGAGCCGATCGGCGCCCAGGCTGCCCATTAGCACGTTGTCTCCGGCACTGCCGATCAGGGTGTCGTTGCCGCTGCCGCCGGTCAGCGTTTCGTCACCGGAAGCCGTGACGGTGCGATCGGTATCGACGAGCGCGCTGGCGAGACGGCTGCCATCCGGTAACGATCCCTCGTCGATCGTGACCGGCTCTCCATTCAGAAGAATGTCCCGGGGAATATCGCTGGTATCCGCGTAGGCCTTGAACGAGAAGCGCATGGACTCGCCGGCTTCGAGCGACCGGCTGGTGACGTCGACCCGGTAGTCGTCGCCCTGCCGCGAGGCGAGGCTGGCGCCATAGAACGCATGCACATCGCTCGCCAGGTTCAGCGCAACATTATCGACCTCCACGGCCGCGTCGCCGTCGTTGGTGATCGTGACACCCATGACGTACCCGCTGGACCAGCGGCTGACGACGTCGAACGAGGCGTGAAGAGAGCTGGTAGCCGCGGTATCCGTGATATCGAGGATTTCCCGGCTGGCCCAGTACGCCTCGGGAGCGACATCGGCCCTTGCATCGACCTGGCTGACCGCGCCGGTCGCCAGATCCAGCAGCTGTCCGTCGGCGAACAGGGCGCGTTCGATATCGGCGAGCGTGTCTCGCGTTCCGTTACCGGCGACGTACCATTCGCCGCTGGCGAGACGCTCGATGTCGTAGTCAGACAGCTCGCCGGTGAAGAGCGCGGTGTCGTCTCCCGTGCCGCCCTCGAGCCGGTTGCTTCCCCATCCGCCACCGCCGCCGAGAATGTCGTCGCCGCTGCCGCCGATCAGGGTGTCGTTGCCCAGAGCGCCATCGAGGTAGGCGCCGTCGTCGCTGGCGTGGATGGCATCGTCGCGGCGCGAGCCGATGACGTAGTCGAAGGTGACGAGGTTGGCATCCGCATCCGTCGGCGCGCCGAAGGTCTCGCCTTCGTTGATCCAGACCGTCGTCGACATCTTGTCGTTGCCGGCATCGCGAATCGACTGTTCGACGTGGACGCTGTTGCCGTGATCGCGGCCGCCGTGGAAGTTGATGTCGCGGTCGGTCGAGGTGACGCGTATCTCGTTGCCGACCGAGGAGTACCAGGAGGCGAACAGCACGCCGTGGCGCATGCCGCTATCCTCCAGGCCGCTGAACTGACCGTCGTAGCTCTCCCGCAGCTCGTAGGCGTAGCCGTTGCCGTCACTGCCCTTGTTGAAGCTGCCACTGGCCGTGATCTCCTGCACATCGAGATCCAGCGAGCGGCTGAATTCGAACGCGACCGAGGGGCCATCGACGACGGCGACATCCTTCATTGCCGCGCCCACCGTGGCGTTGAACTCCACCGCGTGATAGCGGGATAGCGCCGGCAGCGTATTGCTGAAGTTGCTGCTGTCGGCCTCGCCCAGGGTAAATGCCACGGTCAGCCCTTCGAGCCGAACGTCCGTCAGCGGTTCGATCCTGTCGACTTCCGTCACCCCGGCGTCGAGGTCGAAATGTACGCCGCGATCCAGCACGATCTCGTTGCCGTCGACCGCCACGATCTGGGCCATGCTGGTGCGCAGCGGTGAATCCATCTCCCGCCATTCGCTGTCGCCGATGGCGTCGAGGAACGCGACGTCATTCGATTGGGCCAGCCGGATCGTGTCGCCGACCGCGAGGCCGTGTCCTTCGCTCAGGGTGAGTCGGGGATCGCCCTGCTGAACATCACTGGCGAGTCTGGCGACGGTTTCGCCCTCGTCTCCGCTGATGCGGATGGCATTTTTCGTATCGCTTTCCAGCGCCTGCCGGGTAAATACCAGGGTGGTGTCGTCCGAACCGGCGCCCGTCAGAGTGATATCGGAGCGTTCGATGACAAGCGATTCGTCGAACAGGTAGCGCCCGGCCGCGAGATGGATCGTGGCGCCTTCCGGCGCGGCGGCGATGAGCGCATTGAGCGTGGCGGCGTCGATGCCGTCATCCACCGTGATGGCGTTGTCGACGAACGAATAGTCGTCACCCAGCAGATCGGGCGGCGTAAGCGCTTCGGTCAGCAGCCGGGCGCCTTCGGTCAGCGAGGCGGCCACGCCGTTTACCGAAGGGGATAGGGGCATCACCGTGTCGTCGCCCAGTGCCTTTAGCTTGATGCGTACCGTCTCGCCGGGAACGAGCTGGCCGTCGTCCTCGATCCGGTAACCGGTTTGCGTCGTCTCGTAGCGGTCGGCGCCCCAGAGCGTATTCAGCTCGGCATCGAGGCCGAAATCGAGCTGGTAGCCATCGAGCGGTTCCCAACCCTGGTAGGTCAGATAGATTTCGAGCGTAAAACCCCCGTTCCATTCGCTGGACAGGCGGTAATCGATCAAGAAGGAGGCATTCATGTAGGCATCTCATGACGAGTGTCGTGTCGATGCGTCCTGCGATGACGTAGCCGTAACATCCATCGTTGCGGAGGGTGGGACCGAGCCTCCATGGCTGCGGTCATCGTTTCGAGGCGAGCGAACGCTCACCGCTGGCCCGCCGCTATCCCATGGCAGGATGGCGACAGGAAACAGCGCCCAGCGGGTCGCTATCGACCAGCGAAACGCCGCCAATATGCGGCAAGTTCGAGAAATGGATTGAATAAGAAAGCGCTAATTGAGGTGGCATTTCGCCATATCAATCGGTTGGCGTGTCATCTCGTTGATGGCCAGGGAGGCGGGTGGCGTCGGCGGGCAGCTTTACACTCAGCGTCTTCCCCTGGCGCTGACCTACGCTCGTCTCCTGCGCCAGGCGCTGGCCGCCGTGGCGCGCCTTTGCTTCCATTGCCGGGATCAGGTCGCCTTCGCTGAGATGACGCCAGAAGCGCTGTGGCATGTGCTGGGTCATCACCTTGTGGTTGAGGCGCGCCGGGTTGAACGTGCTGACGAAATAGGTCCGCCAGAGAGCATGTTCTTCGTCGGCATTGGAACGATTGGCGGCCGCCCGTGCTTCATGGGTCCAGTTCCCGGGGCAGGGGACGCGGTAGTCGAGGGTCGTGCCATCCCAGCTGACGCCACCTTCCGGCGTGGCGATGATCCAGCGCGAGCCGCCCATGCGATCGGCAAAGTGCTCCGCGCCTAGGTCGAGGACGTCGTGCGCGGGCTCGAACCAGGCGACATAGCGTTCACCATGCGCGTCGTCGCAGCGATGAAACCGCAGGAAGGCGTGCATGTGATGCGCTTCCCGCTTGATCGCATGCCAGCGCTGGTGCAGCACGCGGCCATCCTCATCGGCGGGATGCATCGCCGTCACATCGCCCTGAACCACTCGCCACAGAACCCGATACAGCAACGGCCAGCGTGGCTGTTCGCTCCCGCGGGGGCGATAGCGGTCAGCGTTGCGAAGCAGCGCCAACTGGTCGCGACCGATGCTTATCGGTGTCGAGATGTCCCCCGGGCCAGGCGGTAGTTCGGATACCGCCGGTGAAGCGAACAGGTCGTCGTGGCGCGCCTCGCCATCGTGCCAGGTCACGCGGGACGGCGGGATGCCAGCCTGGAGCAACTGGCGCGCCTGCTGCCGCCATTCATCGAAATCGTCGGCCCAGGCAACGCATGACGCCGGGGGCGTTGAGACACCATGCATGACGAGATCTCCTTCGTGCTATCTCCAATATTCTATTCGGTGCTACCACAACGCCATCTGGGTCGGCTGCGGCGCGGTCAGGTGCTGTCGCAGCCGGGTGCTGTCTCGATCGGCATCGGTGGGGCGGTAGTCCTGCGTCACCACGAAGGGCCGCAGGGTGTCCAGCCGGCAGCGCAGCGCCACCAGGTCCTGATAGCGAATGCGCCGCAACCGTCGCAGATCGACCAGCCGCTGTACGCTGCGCAAACCGATGCCGGGAATGCGGGCGATCATGGCCGGTTCGGCTCGGTTGAGATCCACCGGGAAGTCATTGCGATGGGCCAGCGCCCAGGCCAGTTTGGGATCGATCTCCAGATCCAGATTGCCCGGTGCGTTCAGCAGCTCCTCGGCCTGAAAGCCGTAGCTGCGGATCAGAAAGTCGGCCTGATACAGCCGATGTTCCCGCAGCAGCGGCGGCGCAGCCTGGGGCAGCCCGGCAGGGCGTTCGGGAATCGGGCTGAACGCCGAGTAATAGACGCGCTTGAGACGGAAATTCCGGTAGAGATGCTGGGCGGACTGGAGGATCGTGCGGTCGTCGGTGGCATCCGCGCCGACGATCATCTGCGTGCTCTGGCCGCCAGGCGCGTAGCGCGGCGCCATGCGCTTCGGATTGGCGCTGCGCGGCAGGTGCCTGGCATCTCGCGCGATGTCGTCGTTGGTGGCGTCGATTCCCTGGCGAATGTGGCCCATCGCGGCGTGGATGGTGCCGAGCTCCTTTTCCGGGGCCAGCGTCTTCAGGCTGGTCAGCGTCGGCAGCTCGATGTTGGCGCTTAGCCGGTCGGCGTAGCGTCCGGCCTCCTCGAGCAGTCTGGGATCCGCTTCCGGAATCGCCTTGAGATGGATATAGCCGCGAAACTGGTGCGTTTCGCGCAGCAGCCTGGCCACGCGAATCAGCTGCTCCATGGTGTAGTCGCTGGAGCGAATGATGCCGGAGCTCAGGAAAAGCCCGCTGATGGTGTTGCGGCGGTAGAACGATAGCGTCAATCGGACGACTTCTTCCGGCGTGAAGCGCGCCCGCGGCACGTTGCTCGAGCGTCGATTGACACAGTACTGGCAATCGAACAGGCAGAAGTTGGTCAGCAGCACCTTGAGCAGCGAGACGCAGCGCCCGTCCGGGGTAAAACTGTGACAGATCCCCATGCCGGATGACGACCCGAGCCCCGCCTTGCCCCGTGACGAGCGCTTGGGTGCGCCGCTGCTGGCGCAGGAAGCGTCATACTTGGCGGCATCGGCGAGGATGGAAAGCTTGTCGATCAGTTCCATGCGGCGACTCTGTGATCCGTCTCGAATACTGTATTTGTGTACAGTATTCGAGTTATGGCACAGGGACAAGAAGTATCGAATTCAGAGGCACCGATCGTCTTTCAGTCATCTTCCATGACGAGTGCTGTCACTTGCTGAGAATGACGGTCTTTTGGGCATGGAGGAAAACGCGTCTTTCGGTGTGGTACTGAATCGCGCGAGCCAGCGTAAGACACTCGATGTCCCGGCCCTTGTTGACCAGATCTTCCGGAAAGTAGGCGTGATCCACCGATTCGACACCCTGGGCGATGATCGGGCCTTCGTCGAGATCGTTATTGATATAGTGCGCCGTGGCGCCGACCAGCTTTACCCCTTTTTCATACGCCTGGTGATAGGGGCGGGCGCCTTTGAATCCGGGGAGAAGCGAGTGATGGATATTGATGGCGCGCCCATTCAGGGCGTCACAGAGCTGCGGTGAAAGCACCTGCATGTATCGGGCGAGAACGATCAGGTCAGCGTCCATGTCATCGATCACCGCTCGAATCTGCGCTTCCTGTGTCGCTTTGGTCTCGGGGGTGACCGGCAGGTAGTGGTACGGAATGTTGTGCCACCTGGCGAGCGGTTCCAGGTCCGGGTGGTTGGACACGATGGCCTTGACGTCGAGCGCCAGTTGGCCGGTCCGATAGCGATAGAGCAGATCGTTGAGGCAGTGATCCGCCTTGGAAACGAGGATGACGGTCTTCATTCGCTCGGCACTGGAGCTGAGCTCGAACGTCATGTCGAACTCCTGCGCTCTCGCCGCAAAGGATTCCGCAAAGCGGTCCTTGTCGAACGTTAGCGTCCTGTCCGGCTGGAAGGCCACGCGGATGAAGAAGCGTTCGGCTGGCGCGTCATTGAATGAGCTGATTTCATTGACATAGCAGCGTGACTCTTTGAGAAAGCGCGTCACGACATCGATGGTGCCCAGGCGGCTGGGGCACTGGGCGGTGAGGATCCAGTTGTTGTTCGTCGATTTGTTGTTCATCGCTTTATTGTTCTCCACTGACGGGGCTCCTGGGTATAGGAAGGCCGATTGCACATCGGCCTTCTGTCTCATCGACGCTCGACCGTCACACCGAATTCCGCGGCGGCATCGAGAAGCCATCGGTAGACGTAGTCGGCAAAACTGCGGCGCACGATGAGCTCCCAGCAGTCCGCCTGGGGTTGGCGCAAGATAAGGGAGGTCTTGGCGAAGATCGTGGTAACGCCCTTGCCGACCGGGAACGCCGACGGGTGAACGTCGTAGGGCGTCGACTTCTTCAACGTCTCGCGTGCCTTGGGGCCGCGCAAGGTGATGACGGTCTGACCGCCACTGACATTGACGAGGCTGAAGTGTGCTTGCCCCAGGGCATGGCGAAGCGCCTTCTCCAGCACGAACTCTTCGCCGCCGGGAACCAGAATCAGCCACTCGTCCGGCGATAGCCACTGGATCGAACGCTCGCCCTTGGCATCCACGGTCAGGGTGTTGGGCCGCGCCGGCAGGTTGATGCCCAGCACCTCGCGCACGGCCTCATCCAGGACGATGGCGCCGCCCCGCAGGATCAGATGGCCCATGAAGGCGGATTCCCGAAGCGTCACCCCGGCCTGCGCGTCCGCGGCGGGCGCCGGACCGCGCTGAAACGACCAGGCGAGGGGCGACTCTGCACCGGTCTGATCGTTCGGCCGGCAGTCGAATTCACGAATCTCAGACATTCTGACGTTCTCCTTTGGGATCGATAAAGACCGGGCTGACGATTTCCGCTTCGTGCACGACGCCATCCTTCATCGGCAGATAGACCGTCTGCCCCAGGCGATCGCGGCCGCCCTTGATGACGGCGAGGGCAAACCCGTGACCGAGGTTGGGGCTGTAGTAGCTGGAGGTGACGTGGCCGACCATCGTCATCGGAATGCTCTGCTCGGGATCGAAGACGATCTGCGCGCCTTCCTCCAGCACGACCTTGGGATCCCTGGGCTTGAGCCCCACGAACTGCTTGCGGTCGGTTCGCGCCGTGTCAGGGCGGGTCAAGGCGCGTTTGCCGATCCAGGAGAACGGCTTGTCGTAGCCCACCGCCCACTGCATGCCCAGATCCTCGGGCGTGACCGAACCGTCGGTGTCCTGGCCGACGATGATCAGGCCTTTCTCGGCGCGCAGCACGTGCATGGTCTCGGTGCCGTAGGGGGTCAGCCCGTACTTGTCGCCTTTCTCGAACAGGGCCTTCCAGACCGGCATCGCATAGTTGGCCTGGACGTTGATCTCGTAGGCCAGTTCGCCGGTGAAGGATATCCGGAATACGCGAGCCGGAATGCCGGCAACGTTGCCCTCGCGCCAGTCCATGAACTTGAACTGATCCGGGGACAGATCGATGTCGGTCACCTCCGACATCAGCTTGCGCGCTTGTGGCCCGGTGACGGTCATGGTCGCCCAGTGGTCGGTCACCGAGGTGAAGTAGACCTCGAGCTCCGGCCATTCGGTCTGATGCCACAGCTCCAGCCACTCCATCACGCCGGCGGCGCCACCGGTGGTGGTGGTCATCAGGAAGTGATTCTCGGCCAGGCAGCTGGTGGTGCCGTCGTCCATCAACATGCCGTCGTCTTTGCACATCAGGCCATAACGCACGCGGCCAGGTGCCAGCTTGGCCCACTTGTTGGTGTACACCCGGCCCAGGAATTCCCGCGCATCCGGCCCCTGGATATCGATCTTGCCGAGCGTAGAAGCATCGAGGATGCCGACTTTCTCGCGCACCGCCAGACACTCGCGGGCCACCGCTTCTGCCATGCTCTCGCGTTCGCCGCTGACGGCTCCGGCGCGTACTTGTGGAAAGTACCAAGGGCGCTTCCACTGGCCGACATCCTCGAATTCCGCGCCATGCTCGACATGCCAGGCGTGCAGGGCGGTGTAGCGCTCAGGGTCGAACAGCTCCCGGCAGTGGCGGCCGACGATGGCGCCGAAGGTCACCGGCGTGTAATTGGGTCGGAAGACGGTGGTGCCGACTTCCGGGATCGAACGCTTCAGGCAGCGTGCGGCAATCGCCATGCCGTTGATGTTGCCGAGTTTGCCCTGATCGGTGCCGAAGCCCAGCGCGGTGTAGCGCTTGACGTGCTCGATCGATTCGAACCCTTCGCGCGTGGCCAGCTCGATACCCGCGGCAGTGACGTCGTTCTGGAGATCGACGAACTGCTTGGGGGCTCGCATGGCCGACTTCACGTGTGGCACCTGGAAGAGCGCGCAGGCCGGGGCCTCGCGCCGTTCGGCGACGTCAGGCAGCCTGGGTGCGGACGAGGCACCGTCGAACCCGATGGCCTCCAGCGCGCGGCGAGTCCCTTCGGTGGCATGCTCGAGCACCGCCTTCAGGGCGAAGACACCGTGAACGCCACCCACCGATGTCATGCCCTTGACGTCGCCGGGCACGAAGCCCAGCACGTCGTCACGCCATACGGGCCGGGTTCCGGTATGGGAGGAGAGATGGATGACGGGACTGTAGCCGCCGGAGCTGGCGATGGTGTCGCAGCTCAACGTCTCTTCGTGACCGAGAACGCAGAACGCATCCAGATCGACCCTGGCGATGCGAGCCGCCGTGACGCGATCGCTGCCCTTGGCTTCGATGACGGCGCTCTGGTTGATGATCCGGATCCCCAGGGCGCGGGCCTGTTCAGCCAGTTCACCCTGAGAAGTGGCGCGGGCATCGACGATCGCCACCACTTCACGGCCGGACTCGTGCCAGTCCAGTGCCGTACGATAGGCGTGATCGTTGCTGACCGACAGCACCAGCTTGTGGCCCGGCACCACACCAAAACGGCGGATATAGGTAGAGACCGCGCCGGCAACCAGGTTGCCGGGGACATCGTTGTTGCCGTAGACCAGCGGGCGCTCGTGGGTGCCCGTTGCCAGAATGACGTGGCGGGCACGTACGCGATGCAGGCGGGAGCGCGCCTGCGGACGGTGGTTCACGGCGGGCGCGGTATCCGAGAGATGTTCGGTGCGACGCTCGTGGAGCGTGACGAAGTTGTGGTCGTGATAGCCGTTGGCGGTCGTTCGGGGCAGCAGCTCGACGTTCTCTCTTCCCGCCAGCTCGGTGACCACTTGCGATACCCATTCCGGCGTCGGCAGGCCGTCGAGCGTCTCGCGGCTATCCAGCAGCGAACCTCCCAGCTCCTCCTGTTCGTCGCAGAGCATGACGCGGGCGCCGCTGTCGGCAGCGATGCGGGCCGCTGCCAGACCGGCGGCACCGCCGCCGATGATCAGCACGTCGCAATGCTGGTTGATGTGGTCGTAGATGTCCGGATCGGACTCGAGCGGGCTACGCCCCAGACCGGCGCCCTTGCGGATGTACTTCTCGTAGGTCATCCACATCGAGGCCGGCGCCATGAAGGTCTTGTAGTAGAACCCCGGCGGCATGAAGCTGCCGCCCAACTTGCCGATCATCCCCATCATGTCGCGCTGCACGTTCGGCCAGCCGTTGGTGCTGCGCGCCACCAGCCCTTCGTAGAGCGCCTGCTGGGTGGCGCGGACGTTGGGTACCTGAGCCGCTTCGCTGGCGCCCAGCTGCACGACGGCATTGGGTTCTTCAGGGCCCGCGGCGACGATGCCGCGCGGCCGTGAATACTTGAAGCTGCGGTTGACGATATCCACGCCGTTGGCCAGCAGGGCGGAGGCCAGGGTATCGCCGGCGTAGCCCGTGTAGCGCTTGCCGTTGAACGTGAAGGAGAGTTCGCGGGAGCGATCGATACGACCGCCGCGGTTGGATCGATGGATCTGCGTCATGCCCGTGCCTCCGTGTTCAACGCTTCGTCTTCGGGGCGCGCGCCGACCGTCTGCCAGCCGCCGGACGCGGCCTGAACGCCGGACTGGCGCTCGTCGGCGGCCAGCGTTTCGGCAGTGATCGAAGGGCGCTCGCCCATCTTGTAGGTTTCGAGGATCTCGTAGTTCGCGGTATGCCGCGTGATGTTGAAGAACTTGCGGCAGCCGACGGAATGCACCCACAGCTCGTGGTGAATGCCGCGGGGGTTGTCGCGGAAGAACAGGTAGTCGCCCCATTCCTTATCGGAACAGTTCTCCGGATCGGCGGGGCGCTGCAGGTGGGCCTGGCCACGCGGATGGAACTCTTCCTCTTCGCGATGCTCTTCGCAGTAGGGACAGTAGATATGGAACATGCAAGAGTCCTCCTTAGGGAAACACTGCATAAATGTCTGCGCAGGCGAATCGCTGCGTTACGCGGTGCTGGAGCGCCAGCCCGGTCGGAATCCTCACCTATACCCCATAGGCTCCGGTTGCTGCGCTCCGTGCGCCTTGCGACGGAATGCCGCCCACTTCATCCTGCTCGCCGATTTATTCAGCGCTTCCTTAGTGGGCGACGCCAGCGGCGCCGTGTTCGTCCACCAGGGCGCCGGTGTGGAAGCGGTCGATCGAGAACGGTGCGGCCAGCGGATGCGCTTCGCCCTTGGCCAGCGTCGCCGCGAAGACATGGCCGGAGCCCGGCGTAGCCTTGAAGCCACCGGTGCCCCAGCCGCAGTTGAAGAACATGCCCTTGACCGGCGTGGCCGAGAGGATCGGACTGGCGTCGGGGCAGGTGTCGACGATGCCGCCCCATTGGCGGTTCATGCGCACGCGGGAGAAGATCGGGAACATCTCGACGATCGCCTGCAGGGTATGCTCGACGGTCGGGTAGCTGCCGCGCTGGCCATAACCCACGTAGCCGTCGATGCCGGCGCCAATGACCAGATCGCCCTTGTCCGACTGGCTGATGTAGCCATGCACGTGGTTGGACATGACCACCGTATCCAGCACCGGCTTCAGCGGCTCGGAGACCAGCGCTTGCAACGGGTGCGACTCGAGCGGGAGCTTGAAGCCAGCCATTTTGGCGAGCACGCCGGAGTTCCCGGCGGCGACGCAGCCCACCGTCTTCGCTTCGATGTCGCCGCGATTGGTGTGAACGCCATAGACGCGGCCATCACGGATCTTGAAACCGGTGACTTCGGTGTTCTGCAGCAAGTCCACGCCGAGTGCGTCCGCCGCCCGCGCGTAGCCCCAGGCCACGGCATCGTGACGGGCCACGCCGCCGCGCGGCTGCCAGGAAGCGCCGAGGACCGGATAGCGGGCCCGGCTCGAGCAGTCGAGGATCGGCACGATCTCCTGGACCCCCTTGGCATCGAGGACTTCGCCATCGATCCCGTTCAGGCGGTTGGCGTTGACGCGACGCTGGATGTCGCGCATGTCCTGCAGCGTGTGGCCGAGGTTGAGCACGCCCCGCTGCGAGAACATCACGTTGTAGTTGATGTCCTGGGAGAGTCCTTCCCACAGCTTCATGGAGTGTTCGAACAGCGCCGCCGCTTCGTCCCACAGGTAGTTGGAGCGCACGATCGTGGTGTTGCGAGCGGTGTTGCCGCCACCCAGCCAGCCTTTCTCGATCACCGCGACATTGGTGATGTTGTGGACCTTGGCCAGATAGTAGGCGGTAGCCAGGCCGTGGCCGCCACCGCCGACGATGACGATGTCGTACTGCTTCTTCGGCGTGGGGTTGCGCCACTGGCGCTGCCAGTTTTCGTGATGGTTCAGCGCGTGCTTGACCAGACCGAATCCGGAATAGCGTTGCATGCTTTTCTCCTGGAGGGGCGCCGCCCGGGCAGGCTCGCCGCAGCGTTGGAAACCGTTGAAATCAGATCGTTGGAAGCTTGCGCTCATGATCCGCCAGGCAGATCGAAAGGCGCTTGAACGTTTGCGACAGGATAATTGAATGGAGGGGAAGCCAGGTTCGAGCGTAAAACCGCGCTGTGGCGTGGCAGCCGTGCGCTGCTGGCCAGCCGGGAGAGGCCGGGCCTATCCCGAGAACGATATTGACGACGCTAACGTTTCCGACAGTCGGGCTGGGTAGAACGGGGCGGTGCCGACACGGAGCGCGAGCGGATAGACGCCTTCAGCGCTGAGCAGGCGTGGCGATCTCGAGCGCTCGGGAGCTCTGGCCGACATGGAGAAAGAACGGGTCCACGAGCCTGGCGCGCTGATCCTCGGAAAGCCGCCTGACCTCCGAAGGAGGAATGCCGAACACCTCGCGAAAGTGACGCGAGAAGTGGGCCGTGTCGGCAAAGCCGCAGCGCTCGCCGATATCCGTGATGCTGTGCTTGGTGTAGTTCAGCATCCAGCATCCGTAATGCAGACGCAGGTCGCGGGCGAATTTCTGCGGCCCGACCCCGAACTGTTCCCGGAAATGGCGCTCGATGTTGCGCCGCGAAGTATGCAGGCGCTTCGCCAGCCGCTCGATCGTGACGACCTCGCCCAGATGCTGCTCGAAGATCGAGATGGCCCGGCGCACCAGCGGATCGGAAACCCGGCTGAAGACCACGGGCTGAGGTTGGGGATGTTGCCCGGGCCGCGGCTCGTCGATCAGCATGATATGCAGGCTCTTCTTCGCCCATAGCCGCCCCAGGTGTCGCTCCACCAGGTACGCGGCCAGGTCGGCGGAGGCCACGCCGCCGGCACAGGTCAATCGATTGCCGTCATCCAGGAAGAGCTGGTCGGCCACCGGCTCGATATCCGGGTAGCGTTGCACGAGATCGGCATGGTGATACCAGCTGATGCAGCATCGACGGCCATCCATCAACCCTGCCTTGATCAGGGAGAAGACCCCGGTACAGACACCGACGAGAGGAACGTCGCATTGTGCGGCCAGGCGCAGATAATCCAGCGCCTGCTGATCCTCCTCTTCGGCCGCGCCGAGCACGCCGCCGATGACCACGATGTAATCGAAGCGCTCGGGGGCCGTCAGCGGCCCGCAGCCGGTGATCGTGGCGCCGCTGCTGGACACGACGTCCTGCCCGCCACTGCTCATGAACTGCCAGCGACAACGGATCTGCTGACTGCGGTCGCCGTCGTCGGCGGACAGCCGCAGGCAATCGACGAAGGCCGAGAACGGCAGGATGGTGAAGCGCTGCAGCAGCACGAACCCGACCGAAAGCGGCTCGTCTGGAGAGGAGAAATCTGGAGCCATATCGTAAGTCTCAGGGCATGGTCGAGGCCGAGGCATCAAACCAGTTTGTCATAACGCACGCTGATACGTCGCTTCCGCAATCCCAGGAGCAGTGCTCGATGGGCCTCGTTGCCATTCACCATCGGTCAATGTCTCGCATCAATGTCTCGCGCAGGCATTGGCCCACGCCTTGATCTCGGGATAGGGGCGCTGCTCGAAGACGCCAAAGCCGGGCAGCTGCCGTGCCTTGAGCGGCGTGAAGACCGGCATGGCGAGCCCGCACAGAAAGTGCGCGATGCGTTGCGCGCCCGGCACCGTGCCGATCTGCTCGCGATGCCGCTCGATCAGCGGCCGGGCGTATCGTTCGAAGTCGGCATCGGTCAATTCAGGCAGCGCCGCCGCGCTCGGCAGGCGAGCGACGTGGCCGTGGCAGACCGAGCAGTGGCCGCAGCCCTGGGCGGCTTGAACAGGCTGGCCGCAGCCCCGGGCGGCCTGAACCGGCTGGCCGCTGCCCATTGGTGCACCATCTTGCTCGAAATGCGCGTCGCCGAAGTAAGCGGCGAGTCGTCGGGTCAGGCAGGTATCCGATTCGAACAGCGCCAGCATCGCCTGCAGACGTTCGATCTCGATCTGCTCGCGGGACTGGCTTTCCGCCAGCAGACGATCGGTCAGGGCGTCGATGTCGAACGCGGGTTGGCATACCTCGTAGACATCGGTCATGCGCTTGCCTTCCAGCACCACCCAGCCCTTGTCCTGGAAGTACTCCAGCGCGGTGATGACGCGCGAGCGTGAGGTATCGATCCCCGCGTCCACGCCGGCGCGGTAGAGACGCTCGAAATCCACCGTACCCCAGGTCTTGGCGATGGCGATGTTGTCGACCAGCAGGCGCACGAAGTCGGCGCGTTCCCCCTGAAAGCGTGCGATCAGGTCGCCGGGCTCCTCCAGATAGCGCAGCCGGTATTCGGCCAGATAGGCGAAGCGGGGCGCGATCACGCCGTGCATCTCGAGACGCACCAGCAATGTCTTCAGCGGCAACAGACGGATATTGCTGTCGCGGGAGAGCGTGTTGAGCAGCACCGGCCACTGACGCTGCGGCTGGTGGCCGGCCTCGGCGATCTCGGCCAGCACGTGACGTATGCCCTCGCGTTCCGGCGTGTCGCCGTAGACGAAGTTCTCCAGCACGCGCAGGCCGTCGCGACCGGCCAGCATCAGGCAGCGTGACGGCTCGCCGTCGCGACCGGCACGGCCGATCTCCTGGCTGTAGTTCTCTATCGACTTGGGCAGGTCGTAGTGGATCACGTTGCGGATGTTGCCCTTGTCGATCCCCATGCCGAAGGCGATGGTGGCGACGATGCAGGGAATCTCGCCGCGCATGAAGCCCTGCTGGATCTCGTCCCGCGTCTCGCTGTCTAGGCCGGCGTGATAGGCGCGCACCGTGAAGCCCTGATTCGCCAGCGCCGCGGCGACCGACTCGGCGGTCTGCTGCAGGGTGACGTAGACGATGGTGGGCGCCTGTGATGCCGGCTGATGTCCTGGCGACTGTCGTGACGAGCGTTGCGGCGCCAGCCAGTCGACCAGCGCCGGCAGCCGGCGCTCGCTCTCTACCGGCTGCACCAGCAGCTCGAGGTTGTCGCGATAGAAACCGGTGGTGACGACGTCATCCAAGGCGATGGCGAACTTGGCGCGCATGTCGTCGATCACGGCGGGCGTCGCGGTGGCGGTCAGCAGCAGCGCCTGAGGGATGCCGAACTCGCGCTGGTAATCCGGCAGCTTCAGGTAGTCCGGGCGAAAATTGTGTCCCCACTCGGAGATGCAGTGGGCTTCGTCGATCACCAGCAGCGAGATCGCGACCTGGCGCAGGAAATGGCGAAAGCGCTCGTTCTTGAGCCGTTCCACCGACACCATCAGGATCTTCAGCTCGCCGCGGCGGGCACGGTCCATGATGTCGCGGGCAGTGGCGCGGTCCTGGGTCGAATCGAGGCTCGCGGCCGCCACGCCGTGGCGCTGGAGAAACGCCAGCTGGTCCTGCATCAGCGCCAGCAGCGGAGACACCACCAGCGTGAGATGGGGCAGGTGGAGCGCCGGCAGTTGGTAGCAGAGCGACTTGCCGGCACCGGTGGCGAAGATCGCTGCCGTCGAGCGGCCGGCGATGACGCGCTCGACGACCGCTTCCTGGCCACCGCGGAACGCCGGGAAGCCGAATACGTCGAACAGGGTCTTGCGGGCGCTTTCGATGTTCGCCTGAGTCATGTTCTCTCCTGGGGCCACGGCGCGGTCGTATCCAGCGAATGGTCCTCGGCCGACTCGTCGGTGGTCGGTTCGGTCTGGTTCGGCGTCAACGCCGGCTGGTCATACCGCGAGGAACGATAGCTGACGCCGTGGCGCAGGCGCGGGGCCTCCGGGCCGCTGTGCAGTGCCGTGACCCGGTCGATGATGGCGCGGTCCGCCAGCGTCAACCGGTCCAGCATACGCAGATGCTGCAGCCAGTTGGGCACGAGGAACACCTCCTGCCATAGATCGCGGTCGACGACGTCGCGGTAGAGCGACCAGCGCTTGGCACCGTTGCGCAGCCGCAGCTTTCTCAGTGGCCGCACGGCGCGGGCGAATTCGCGCAGATGCTCGCTGTCGATGCGGTATTCGACCGTCACCATGACCGAGCCCCGTGCCGGATTGAATTCGAAGTCCGGCCTATGGGTGTGCGCTTCCGGCGCCTCGACCAGATCGTTGGCGTCCAGGTCCGGCAGCCTGGAAGGGAGCAGCAGCAACGCCGAGACGATCAGCAGCGCGCCGGCCAGCATCAGCGCCATCTGTACGCCTAGGCCGTCGGCCAGTTGCCCCCACAGCAGCGAACCCAGCGTCAGGCCGGCGTAGAGCGCGGTCTGATACAGCGCCAGGGCGCGGGCCTTGACCCAGTCCGGCACCAGTATCTGCACCGAGGAGTTGTAGGAAGCCACGGCCGCGATCCAGCAGCTGCCGCCGACGATGAGCGCCGGAAACAGCACCCACAGCGTATCGAGCCCGCCGAGCGCCAGCATCACCAGGCCCAGCAACATCGCGGAGAAGCTGATCAAGCGGCTGCTGCCGACTCGCTGGCGGGCCTGGTTGACCAGCGTGCTGCCGGCGATCGCGCCGATGCCGAGGCCGCCGAGCATGTAGCCGTAGAGCGAGGCGCTGCCGCTGGGGTGCTGATGGGCCAGCAGCGGCAGCAGCGCCCAGAGTGCGCTGGCGGAGATGCCGAAGATGAACGAGCGCATCATCACCAGCCGCGTGACGCTGGAGTACTGCACGAAATGCAGCGCCGCCTTGACGCCTTCCCAGATGCGTTCCGGGGGCAGAGACTTGGGAAGCACCGCACGCTTCCAGCGCCACAGCGCGGCGATCAGCCCGCAGAAGCAGAGCACGTTGAGCAGGAAGATCCACGCCGGCCCCACCGCGGCCAGCAGCAGCCCGCCGATGGCCGGACCGATGGCGCGGGCGGCGTTGTAGTTGACGCTGTTGAGCAGCACGGCGCTCGAGACCAGGTTGCGCGGTACCTGTTCGTTGACCGCCGCCTGCCACGCCGGGGTGGTAATCGCCCCGCCGATGGAAACGCACAGAATCGAGACGATCAGCAGCGTCGGGGAGAGCAGGTTCATGAAGGCGATCAGCGTGATGAACAGCCCGCCGAGCACTTCGATGCCCAGCCCGAGCAGCATCACCTTGCGGCGATCGTAGTTGTCGGCGATCACCCCGGTGACGATCGACATCAGCACCAGCGGCAGCGCCGCCGCGACCTGGATCATCGCCACCGCCACCGCGCCGCCGTCGTTCGACGTCACCACCCACGCCGCCGCCACCGACTGCGCCCACACGCCGAGATTGGCGAACAGGTTGGCGATCCAGATCATTCGGAACGCCGGGACTCCCAGTGGGGCGAAGGTGCTGACATCCGCCGGGCGTGGCGGCGTCTGTTCGGGTTCTAGTGTCAGATCGCTCTGGCGGGAAACGGGTTGCAGCATGGCGAGCTCGCAGACAAGGGGCGAATCGGAAGGCAAAGCCTGAAGATTAGCATCCTTGGTTCAGCCGTGCGGGTCCAGCGCTATGGTGCTCCGGCAGAGGAGATGCCGATACGTCATGAGGCGGCAGACGACGCTCGCCGATCACGAGACAGGAGGCCGGGAAAATGGCCTACTGCAGCACCGCGATGGGGCAGGCATCGGCGGGGTGATTCATCACCCGCATCGGGATGCCGTAGATGGCTTCCAGATTGGTATCGTTCATCATGCTGGCGGGCTCGCCTTCGGCGAGAAGCTTGCCGCTATGCAGCGCGACCAGATGATCGCAGTAGCGTGCGGCCATGTTGACGTCGTGGAGCACGATGATCACGCCGAGGCCCAGTTCGCGACAGAGCTTGCGCACCAGCGCCAGCACTTCGACCTGATGGGCGATATCCAGCGCCGCCAGCGGCTCGTCGAGCAGCAGATAGCGACTACCCTGGGCCAGCAGCATGGCCAGCCACACGCGCTGGCGCTCGCCGCCGGAGAGCGTGTCGACCAGACGGTCGGCGAAGGCTTCGGTATGGGTCAGGGCGATGGCGCGCTCGATCTGCTGATGATCATGGCGATTGAGGCGCCCCAGCAGGCCATGCCACGGGTAGCGGCCGAAACCGATCAGCTCGCGGCAGGTGAGGTTTTCGGCGCTGGGAAGATGCTGCGGCAGATAGGCGACCTGGCGGGCGAACTCTCGCGGTTTCCACTGCGACAGCGGGCGGCCATCTAGCCGGATGTTACCGTGACTGACCGGCTGCTGCTGCGCGAGCAGCTTGAGCAGCGTCGACTTGCCGGAACCGTTGTGCCCGATCAGACCGTAGATCCGGCCTTCACCGAAGGTGAAATCGATAGGGGAGAGCAACGTCTTGCCCGCGATCTCGAAGCTCGCCGATTGGACTTCGAACATGGACGGGGCAACCTCGCAGCGAGTGGTGGGTCACAGGGTGGAATGCAATCCTAATTCAAATACGAACGCTTATCAAAGACACTTGTCGTCGTTTATCGATTGGCAGCGTCCCTGGCCGGACGAATATCCCTGTCTCTGGAGCGCGAACCCATGATAAGGAGCCCGACCCCATGAAAGTGTGGTTATCGATTGTGCTGTTCGCGCTCGTCGCCGGGGGCGTGCTGACCGCCGTTGCCTCGCACGAGCCGTTCGAGCCTCGCATGGTGCGCCTGGAAGCGCAGCGGGCACTGCCGTCGCTGGCGCCGGCGCTGGCCGAGGAGTCGCCGGAGATCAACGCGCTCTTTCTGAGCTACGCCGGCGAGCCGGCGCTCTGGGCCGCTGCCTGGCTGGCGATCCGCAATCACGGCGATCTGGCTCGTGAAGCGCTGCTCGATTACGGCCTCGATCCCGCGTTCCAGCGCGTGCTGGTGCGTTTCGGCGCGGATGCGGTGCTGCCGGTGAGTTACTACCGCGATCACGATATCGCCATGCTGCGCGCCCAGCACTGGCTGGGTACGCGCTACCGGCAGGCGAGCGAACAGCTGGAGCGCTGGTGGGGGGATGAAAATGAGACATCGAACGACCGCGATGCTGGCAGCGAGGACGCCACCCAAAAGATGGAATCCGACACTGCTTCGCTCGAAGCCCGCTCCCCTTCATCTGAAACTCGCTCCTCATCAGCCGACACCCTGACGTCGGCACGGCGCGGGCAGATCGCGATCGCAATTCTGGAAGAAGAGGGCCATGGTTTTCTCGCCCAGTTCGTCGTCGATTCTGACGGCGAGGTGCAGTGGCTACAGAGCGAGCGGGTGGTGAGCGATATCGGCGATTTCTTCACCAGCGGCCTGCGCGATCTGGAAAGCCAGTGGCGCCGCGGCGAGCCGATCGGCGTTGCCGACATGGGTTGGGCCGGCGTTGACCTGCTGGTGATGACCAGTGCGATCAAGGTGCTGCGGGCCGGCCGCGCGGTCCGTGCCGGTACCGCCGTCGAAGGACAGGGTGCGCGGGCGGCGGCGCGTGGCGTGCTGGCCGGGGGCGGGCGCTTCGTCAATCTATCGAGAGCGGCCAAGGTCGCGGCGATCACCGGTACGGTTTATGTCGTCCTGCGGCATCCCAGCCTCGTCAGCGCGCTGGGGGCCAATATCGGCCGGTGGCTGGGCTGGCCGGTGTGGTTGGGGCAGTTCCTGATCTGGACACTGGCGCTGCTGCCATTGCTGATCGTTGCGCGGTTCGTCTATCGCTGGCTGCTGGCGCCGCTGTTATGGCTGTTGGTGCCGTTGCTGAAGGCGAGCTCGAGAACGCCGCGCTGGTTGGCGAAAAGGCGGCGGTCGTGGAGCGATGGCACACTGAGTGCTCGATCGCCAAATGACGCCAGAACGGATCCCACGTTATGAATGACGACGCCTGTCTCCATGCGATAGGCATGAGTTGGTATCCCAGCGTCGCCGGTTCTCGAGGCTAGTGCCGCGCTGCCCATTCCAGGCTATCCAATTCCAGGCTATCCAGCTCCTCCTGGCAGCGCGTCAGGGCCTGGGCGATGTAGCGCCCCGCCATGCGTTCGGAAACCCCCAGACGCTGGCCGATTTCGCGCTGGGTCATGCCCTCCATGCGATACCAGATCAGTGCCTGGCGTAGCCGTTCCGGCAAGCCGGCCAACGTCTGCGTGAGCTGACGGACACACTGCTGCTGACAGGCTTCGGCTTCCGGGCAAGCGCGTGGGCAGACCAGTACCGGTTCCAGCGTGTCGATGGCGATCAGTTCGGGCGCCTGTCGTCGGCGATGATCGATCAGCAGATTGCGGGCGATGCGGAAGAGATAGGCGCGCGGGTTCTCGAGCCCGTTTTCCGAAGCGGTGTTGAGCAGGCGCAGGTAGACCTCGTGACAGAGATCGGCGGCCTGCTCTCCGGATTCGAGCTGGCGGCGGAGAAAGCCCAGCAGCTCGCGATGGTGCTGGCGATAGAGAGACTCGAACAGTGCTTCGCGCATGATGGCGGCCCTGGGGGCAGAACGACAGAAGTGACGCGATCATGGCAAAAATGAGAATCATTAGCAATTGTTCGAGGCCGGGCACCTCGACGTGCGCCCGGCGATGGATCGGGGGCGTCGGCTACCTCATGCCGACACGGTCGGTGCGTCGCGCTCGTCCCCGGCGCCGTTCCGCCGTTCAGACACCGGGTGATAGGCGGCGATGGGGTTGGTCAGCGTGCCGGCGAACTGCAGGTTCTTCGACGGATCGGCGAGATCGATCATCTGGCGGTTGTTACGCAGCTGCAGCCGGTTGAGGCAGGAGAGCGTGAATTCCGGCGCGAACAGATCGAAGCGTTCGAACTTGTCGGCGAACGCCGGGTGTCGTTGCTGGTAATCGATCACGCACGCCGCCACCAGTTGCCAGAACTCGTTCTCCTCGAGCTGGTTCGAAGCCACCAGAATCTCGGCCAGGAAGCGGAAGAAGCAGTCGAACAGGTCGGTGAAGATCGACAGGATCTTCAACTCCTCGGGCACCTCCACCGCGATGCGCCGGGCGGCTTCCGGCAGCGACTGGCCGTTGTCGAAGATGCCGGTCTCCTCGCCGATATCCTTGAGGATCGCGCCGACCGGCACATGGTTCTCGAGTTGCAGAATCAGGTTCTCGCCGTGAGGCATGAACACCAGATCGTGAGCGAAGAAGCAGTGCAGCAGCGGCGTCATGTAGGCCGCCAGGTAGCGCTCGATCCAGTTGCGTGCGCCGATGCCGGAGGCGTCGATCAGTGCCGGCAGCAGCGCATCGCCATTGGCGTCCCGGTGCAGCAGCGCAGCCATGGTCGTCAGCCGCCGATGGGGCGCGATGCGGGTATAGGGGCTCTCCCGCCACAGGCACGCCAGCATCTTCTGATACGGGCTCTGCTTGTCGGTAGCGGCCTCGAAACCGGCGTGGTGATAGCCCAGCGTAGCGACTTCACGCAGTACGCTGAAGCCCCGTGCCTGCAGTTCCGGGTCGCTTGCGACCAGGTTCTCGACCCAGGCATTGATGGCCGGCGTGCCGCGCATGTAGTGGGGCGACAGCCCGCGCATGAAGCCCATGTTGAGAATCGACAGCGCGAACTTGACGTAACGCCGCCGGGGCCGCGAGACGTTGAACCAGGTGCGGATCGACTGCTGGGCGCGGTAATCGTCGTCCGCCTCGCCGAGCAGCACCAGGCGCTGCTCGGCCACTTCGCCGGCAAAGGTGATCGCCAGTTTGTGTCGCCATTGCCACGGGTGAACCGGCATGAAGACGTAGTCGTCGGGGTCGAGGCCGAGCGCACGCAGCCGAGCCACGAAACGCTCCCGTACCGAGGTGTCCAGCTCGTCTTCGATGAGGGATTCGAAGTCGAGCCCGTCGATGGCGCTGTAGGTCGTGCAGTGACGCACTGCCGCCAGCCAGACGGGGCGAATCGCGGCGCCGGCTTCCGGGGCGTAGCGGTGATAGTCCTCGACGTCGAAACCGATCCGCCCGCTGTTGGCGACGAAGCAGGGGTGGCCTTCGCTCATCGTCGTCTCCACGATCTGGAAATCGGCCAGTGCGAGTTCACCGGCCGGCGGCACGTCTCGGCCAAGCTTGTAGGCCATGCCGGCCAGAGTGCTGGCGATCTCTTCCAGATAGGTGGGCAGATTGTCGGGATCGATGTTCAGCCGCGCGCGGCATTCCAGTAGAAATTGCGCCACGTCCAGCGCTTGCGGATCGCCTTCGCGGGTCTTGGCAAGCGTTCCCTTGTCGATCCACCAGTGATCCAGCGCCATCCGGCGGGCGCGGAAACGATAGACGATGCTGTCGCTATCGGTGGTGAGCCGATAATCGGCCCAGCCATCGGCCTCGGGCAGGGATTCCGCTAACGGCGCCAGCAGGCGTTCATGGGCGAACTCGCTGATCGCCTTGCCCAGCAGGTCGCGATTGGCGCGCTGCCAGCGGTCGGGGCGGAGATGGTCGACCGCTTCGTCCATTGCGGTGTTGGGGCGCTGCGAGGCGTGCAGCGACTCGAATCGCTCGCGGGTGCAGAACCCCAGCCGGGCGGTCTTCTCTGCCAGTTGGATCTCGCCTTCGTAGACGAACCCGGCGCGACGGTTGAGCGGATGGATTTTGGCATTGGTGACGTCCGGCTCGACGACGATCCGCTGCGTTGCCGGGTCGCTGAACAGGAACGCCACGACGGTATCGATCACGGCCTGACTGAAGCCGTGAATCGGCGATGTCGCCGGGTTTCTCGGCGCGACTAGAAAGTGCATGCCACGGTCGCCGGGCTGAACCGGGTAGTGCTCGCCGACCGGATCGTGGCGCGGGTCGTAGCATTCGACCAGAAACGCCGGCTGGCCATCGTGGAGGCCGAGAAAGGCCTGGGCGCTGTCGCTCTGCGCCATGTCGCGGTAGAAAGCCGTGACCTGATCTCGGCTATCGCCGTTCATGCCCCAGAAGCGGGCACTATCGCGGTTGACCCAGTCGAACACGGTGTCGATGTCCCGGTCGAGATCGAGCGGGCGCAGGGAGAGGGTGCCGATGCCCGGCCAGTCGCGATGAAATCTCAGGTCGGGCGAATAGAGGCTGCTGGCAGATGTGGTGTGTGTCGCGGTGGCTGTCTCGGCGTTGGCCAGTCGAGTTTGCGGTAAGTTCATGAGTCTCTCTCCTGACGGAAAGTCGGAAATCGGAAATCGGGAATGGCGAATCGGGGCATTCGGTAGCCCTCACGCCGTGGCCCGCTGCGGCTGGAACACGCGGTCATCGGGCGCGCCGAAGTCCTGGAAGGTGAATCCGCGCTCGATCGGATAGACCTCGCGCCCGGCCAGTTCGCGGATGATGCAGGCGTTGCGGTAGCACGCCATGCCGAGATCCGGCGCGACCAGCCCGTGGGTATGCAGCTCGGCGTTCTGGACGAAGATGTCGCCGTCGGTGCCGATGCCGTAGTAACGGCTGACCGCGTAGCGGCCCGCATCGTCCCGCCGGATGCGGTGCTCGATCGGCGCCAGGAAGTCCGGCCTGTGCGCCGCGTAGCCGGTGGCGAGAATCAGCCCCGCCGTCCGGTGCTGGAAACGTCGGTTCTGCTCGGTCTGGGTGAAGGTCAGGTCGAAGCGGCGATGGGCGGCATCGAAATGGCAGCTTTCCAGCTCGGCGCAGGTGAGCAGGTGGGTATCCACCTTGCCCTGCAGGCTCTTGGTATAGAGGCGGTCGTAGATGGTGTTGATCAGGTCGAGATCGATGCCCTTGTAGAGCCCTTTCTGCTGGCGCATCAGCTCGTCACGGGTCGACTCGGGCAGGGCGTGGAAGTAGTCGATGTAGTCCGGCGAGGTCATCTCGAGGGTCAGCTTGCCGTACTCCAGCGGGAAGAAGCGCGGCGAGCGGGTGACCCAGCTCAGGGTGTAGCCGTGGGCGTCGATCTCGTCGAGCAGGTCGAGATAGATTTCCGCTGCGCTCTGGCCGCTGCCGACGATAGTGATCGCTGACTTCGCTTGTAGCGCCGCCTTGTGCTCGAGATAGCGCGAGGAGTGCACCACGCGCTCGGCCACCGGCTGGCAGCACGCCGGAATCATCGGCTCGCTGCCGGTACCCAGTACCAGCCGCCGGGCGCGATAGATGCGATTGCCACGGTCGTCGAAGTCATGGCCGGCATCGTCGTCGAGATCGCCCGCACGGGTGTCTCGGCAGTGAATGTGATAGCAACGTTCGTCGTCGTCATAGGTGATGCGCTGGACGTCGTGATCGAAGCGCAGCGACTCGAGCTGCGTGGTGACCCACTGGCAGTACTGGTTGTATTCGTTGCGCAGCAGGAAGAAGTTCTCGCGGATGTAGAAGTTGTAGAGCCGCCCCTGGGCTTTCAGATAATTGAGAAAACTGAAGCGACTGGTCGGGTCGGCCAGCGTGACCAGATCGGCCATGAAGGGTGTCTGCAAGGTGGCGTCCTCGAGCAGCAGTCCGGGGTGCCAGTCGAAGCTCGAACGACGCTCGAGAAACAGGCCGTCGAGATCGTCGATGGGGTCGGTCAGGCAGGCGAGGCCGAGATTGAACGGCCCCAGACCGATGGCGATGAAGTCATGGATGCGGCTCAGCATGAGGTCTTTCTCCGAACGATTGACGGGCGGGCAGCGGGCGATACCTGGGGCGACATCAAGGACGCGCCGACATCGGCGATCTCCGAGATCAGGGCGGTCAGATCCTCGAGGCGGGTCATGGGATTGAGCAGGGTGAACTTGAGATAGAAGCGCCCGTCGACCCGGGTGGCGGCGATGACCGCCTCGCCACGTCGCGACAGCGTCCGGCGAATCCGGCGGTTGATCGCCTCGATCCGGGCATCCTCTTCCAGCGCCGTCGGGCGATAGCGAAACACCAGCGTGCTCAGCGCCGGAGCCATCAGCACGTCGAAATCATCACGCGCTCGAAGCACGCGGCAGGTTTGACGGGTCAGTTCGATCACGTCGTCGAGACAGTCGCCCAGGTGATCGGCGCCCAGCGTGCGCAGGCTCATCCACAGCTTCAGCGCGTCGAAGCGCCGGGTCGTCTGCAGGCTCTTGTTGACCAGATCCGGCGTGCCGCCTTCGGCCTGGTCGCGGGGGTTGAGATAGTCGGCGTGGTAGGTGACATGGCGCAGCTGGCGGCGATCGCGCACCAGGCAGGCGCTGCAGCTCACCGGCTGGAAGAAGGTCTTGTGGTAGTCGATGCCGACCGAGTCCGCCTGCTCGATGCCGGCGAGCCAGTGGCGATGGCGCGAGGAGAGCAGTAGCCCGCCGCCGTAGGCCGCATCGACATGCAGCCAGATGCCGCGCTGGCGGCAGCGCTCGGCAATGGCGGGAATCGGGTCGATGCTGCCGAAGTCGGTGGTGCCTGCGGTAGCGACGATCGCGAACGGGATTCGTCCTGCCTCGTCGCACGCCTTCAGCGCGGCCTCGAGCGCATCGGGATCCATGCGCTTGTCTGCGTCGCACGGCACCGCGATCACGGCGTCGTAGCCCAGCCCCAGCAGCGCGGCGGCCTTCTGCACGCTGAAGTGGCTGACTTCCGAGGTGAGAATGCGCAGGTCCCGGTAGTTTGGGGGGAGGCCATGATGGCGATTGCCACCGTGGCCAGGCATCGCTTCGCAGGCGCTATCGCGGGCGATGGCCAGTGCCATCAGGTTGGACTGGGTGCCGCCGCTGGTGAACACCCCGTCGGCGTCGTCGCCAAGCCCGATGCGTGCCGCGGTCCAGTCGATCAGCTTCTGCTCGATCAGGGTCGCGCCGGCGCTCTGGTCCCAGGTTTCCACTGCGGTGTTGAGCGGCGTGGCGATCGCCTCGGCCAGGATCGACGGCAGCGTGATGGGGCAGTTGAGATGCGCGACGTAGCGCGGGTGATGGAAATGCACGGCGTGATCGAGATAGAGCCGCTGGACCTCCTCGAGGCTGGCATCGAGATCGCCGAGCGGCCGGTCGAGATCGATCGTCTCGAACGCGGGCTGCAGTTCGTGGGGCTCGATGCCGCTGCAGGGGCCTTGCGCTTGGGTCAGCGTGCGGCGCACCAGATCCACGCAGCGCTGCATGCCGCTGCGATAGGCATCCAGCGACCAGTCGTTGAACAGATCGACCGAATCTGGCCGGCCTGGCGACCGGGGCCGATGCAAAGGAATGGGCGTGACGAATTCCGTGTCATGTCGCATGACAGATCCTCCTGATTGCCTGTCGTGTAGCGCCTTTCCGAGGCTTCTCGAGCCGAATTTCGGACAAAGGCACCCCTGCGCACAGATGGCGTGCGCTGTATGACTGCGTCGGGTGAAATGCGCTTCGGGTGATTCGCGATGAGACGGGCACGTCCCTGTGTCCCACTTGGATCACGCGGCCGGGTTGGCGGCTGCGAAATGCCCCGTCAGAACTGGTAGCTGATGGTCGCCACTGCGCTGCGCTCTGCACCGAAGTAACAGCGAGCGGCGCTATAGCAAGCGGCAACGTAATCCTTGTCGAGCAGGTTGTTGACGTTGAGACGGGCTTCGGCACCGTTCAGGCCAAGTTCCCCCAAGTCATAGTGAAGAGCAGCATCGACAAGGGTGTAGTCCGGCACCTTGTCGGTGTTGGCCTCGTCAACGTAGCTCTCGCCGGTGTAACGCACGCCAGCGCCCACATCTAGCCCTTGCAATGGACCAGAGGTGAAGTCGTAGTGCCCCCATACGGAAGCCATCTGCTCGGGAACTGCGTTGGCGGTGTTGCCTTGCGTGTCATCGTCGGATTTCTCGTACTCGACATCGGTATAGGTGTAGCTCGCCTGTATCCGAAACTGGTCCGTCACCTGCTGCCTTGCCTCGAGCTCCACGCCACGGGAGCGGACTTCACGGGATGCACGATAAGCGGCGAGTTGCTGATCGTAGGTCGCGACATTCTTCTGCTCGATATGGAACAGGGCGATGCTGTACTGGTTATCGGTGCCGGGCGGTTGATACTTCAAACCGACCTCGTACTGCTTGCCCTCGGTCGGTTCCAGCAAGTCGCCGTTCACGTCCGTATTGCTGTTGGGATTGAATGACTCCGAGTAGCTGAGATAGGGCGCCAGACCGTTGTCTAACAGGTAGAGCACACCGGCACGGCCGCTGAACTGGGTATCATCGCCGGTGTTGCGGGTGCCGTTGAGCGTGTCCTCGTTATCGATGTCGACCCAGTCCTGCCGCCCGCCGAGGGTGAAGCGCCAGCGATCCAGCGCTATCTGATCTTGCAGATAGACACCAGTCTGCTCCAGCTTGCGATTGACGTCTGCGTACGGGGAGATCGTGCCGTCGGCGCCATAGCTCGGGTCGAAAGCGTCGAGTGCCGGGAACGAGCCGTAGGACTGGTCGGATTTGACCTGACGATGCTGGTAGTCGAGGCCCATCAGCACGGTATGGTCGAGCGCACCGGTCGAGAAGTCAGCCTGTACCTGGTTGTCGACGGTGTAGGCATCGAGCTTCTCGTCAGCGCCGAAGTAGGCGCGACTGAATTCGCGGTCATCGAGCCACTGGCTGAAGTAGACCTGGCCATAATCGGTAGCCGCATTCACGTAGCGAAAATTCTGCCGCCCCGACCAGACATCGTTGAAGCGGTGGGTCAGCTCGTACCCCACCATGGTCTGGCGTCGGTTGAACTCTTCGTAGTCCGGCTCGCCATCGTAGAAGGAATTGGAAATTCGGCGTCCGGCGTGATCGTGAAGCGCGCCGTCAGCGGGAACTCCACCGTAGTAACCGCCTTCCGGCTCCCGCTGCAGATAGGCCATCAGTGTCAGCGAGGTATCGTCGGTCATGTCGATGGTCAGCGATGGCGCCAGCGTATAACGCTCCTGCTGGATGCGGTCGAACTGGGAATCCGAGCCTGTAGCCTTTCCTACCAGGCGATAGGCGACGCGACCGGAGTCACCCAATTGGTCGCTGAAGTCGAAGCCGGTCGACCGGTAGCCCTGGGTACCACCGCCAATCTGGATCTGGTGATATGGTCTGAACAGCGGGCGTTTGCTGGTCAGAGCGACCAGGCCGCCAGGCGAAGCGCGGCCGTAGAGTACCGAGGACGGCCCCTTGACGACCTGCATGCTTTCCAGAAAGTACGGGTCAACCTGCAGAATGCTGTAGGTGCCCTCGTCGTTAAGCAGTTTCAGGCCGTCGAGATAGGTGTTGTCGATGCTGCCGGAAGTAAAGCCGCGCAGCACCAAGGCGTCGTAGCGGGTGGACGTGGCGCCATATTGGTTGGTGAAGACGCCGGCGGTGTAGCGTGCCGCTTCTTCCACCGTCCGCGAGCCCTGCTCGGTGATTTCGTTCTGAGTAATCGTAGAGATGGATTGAGGCGTTTCCAAAAACGGCGTTTCGGTCTTGGTGGCGGCGGACTGGCCGGTCACCGTGACCGTGTCGAGCGACGCGGAATCGCTGCTCGTCGTGGGTGTCGAGGTCGTTACCGTCTGCTGGGCCCAGACTGGAAACGACAGGCAAGCGCAGGCCAGTGCGCTGACCGGATAACGCAGAACATGATGCATGAACGACAAGCTCCCCTTGAATGAAAATCGTTCTTATCCACAGATATGGCTCATGAGAAGACGCAGGGGAGGCTCGTTTCTGAACCGAAATGACAATTATTTACAATAACCCGATTCAGGCGCTATAAAACGCGGCGGATGGGGGCCGAGGATCTGGCGAAGAGGGAAGAGGGAAGAGGGAAGAGGGAAGAGGGAAGAGGGAAGAGGGAAGCGGACCAGCAATTCGCTGGCCCGCAACCCCTTTGGATGATCTCACCAGGCGATGATGGCGATGATCACGATGGCAAATAGCGCCCACTTGATGGCGTAGTAGAGCGTCTTGTTGCGCTTCTTTAACGCCTTGCCCTGCCGGCGTACGGCGTAGATGTACTTGAAGGCGCGATTCAGGCCGCCGGTACGGTCGTTGTCATCATTGGGCGAGCTGGCGGCAGCCATCACCGTGCGGCCGAAGAAGTGGTTGAGGCTGCGCGCCCAGCCGTACTTCATCGGCCGCTCGATATCACAGAACAGAATGATGCGGTTCTGTTCCGAGCCGTTCTCGGCACGATGCAGATAGGTCTCGTCGAACATCACCGCCTCGCCGTCGCGCCAGCTGTACTTTTCGCCGTCGACGTCGATGTAGCAGCGGTCGTCGTTGGGCGTGATCAGGCCCAGATGGTAGCGAAGCGAGCCGGCGTAAGGATCGCGATGCAGCGTCAGGTGGCTGCCGGCCGGCAGCTCGGCGAACATCGCTGCCTTCACGTTGGGGATGCCCGCCAGCAACTGCGTCGTCTGCGGGCAGAGCTGTTCGGCCGAGGCGTGGCTTTCGCCGTACCACTTCAGGTAGAAGCGCTTCCAGCCGCGACGGAAGAAGGAGTTGAAGCCGGCATCGTCATAGCGTGAAGAGGCCTTGATATGGTCCTGCAGCGCCATCGCTTCGTCGCGAATCGTCTCCCAGTTGCTCGTCAGTCGTTCGAGCTCGGGATAATTCGCCAGATCGTGATAGGGCTGATCCTTGTCGCGGCCGAAGAGCGTCATCAATGCATTGATCGGCGACATGAACGTGGAGTGGTCGGACAACTGACGCAGCGGCTTGTGGCGTACACGGCCGCGATAGTGCGTATACAGCACACTGGCCACGAACAGCAGTATGAGAATCCATTTGATCATTTTGGCTGGGCATCCATGAGTTGGCCGATAACGTCTCTTCCAGAGACCGCACGAGGCCCGGAGAAGTTCGCATGCTCATGATTGTGGAGATATGGCGATCAACGTCAACAAATAATCATCGATTTTCGCGATCTGCCCGGATAGACGCGCACCGGCTGGCCACTGCGGCGATAGCGTCTTGAGCAGTTCGATCGACGCCGCGCCCGCCTCGGCGTTCCATTCGATCAGGCGGGCATGGGGGAAGTAGAAGCGCTGCCCCACCAGCGGATAGAGCGCCTTGAACAGGCTCTCCTTGAGCGAGAACACCAGGGTAAGGAACTCTCCCTGCCGCTCGGCGGGCAGCCGGTCCAGCCAGGCCAGCTCCGAGGCCACCAGAATCTGCCCCGCCAGCCGCCGGGCGCGTTCGCCACTCGTCACGACCTCGGCGTCCAGCCCGACCCCCTGATAGGCTGCCCGATTGGCGACCACCGCCGCTGCCAGGCCTCGGCTGTGCGTGATCGAGCCGACGGTGCCGGCCGGCCAGACGGGGAGCTGTTCGGCGTCCTGCGCTGGTGTCGAGGGCGACCCGGTCAGCGCGGCAAGCGCGCGCCGAGCGGTGAGGCGGCCACCCAGGAACTCCGCCCGGCGCTTGGCTGCCGCTGTCGTCAGGCGATCCGGCAAGGCGAGCTCCCAGGCGCCCAGATTCGTGTCGCAAAGCGTTTGGGGTTCGAAGCACAGCGCGCTGAACCGGGCCTCCGGCAGCGCGAGCCGCCAGGGCCACTCGCTCCGTGGCGAGTGGCAGCCGGCGGGTAGCGTCTCGAACGGGGTGACGGTGTCAGGCATCGCTCAACGGTCGACCAGCACGGCATTCAGTTCGACCGGCACCTCGTCGCCGATCTGCTGATACCCGATCAGCGACAGGATCGAACGCACGGTCTGGTTCTTCATCAGTTCCTTGCCATCGAGCGAGACCGGCTCGGCATTGCGCGCGCGCACCACATCGGCCGCCTCCCGGGTGAAGCGCACCGGCAGCTTCTCCTGGCGCTGCTCGCCGTTGGATTCCGTGCTCAGCGTGAGTATCTCGACCGTCGACTGACCGACCGCCAGCGAGTTGATGCGTTCCGGCGGCAGGCGAGTGACGACCGTGACCAGCGTCGTGCTGGTGAGCGAGGACATCCACGGCGGCAGCTCGCCAAGGGTATCGAGCACGTCGGTCTGGTTGAGGCGAATCGGCAGTTGCAGCGTGCCGTCCGCGCCGATCTGGCCTTCCATGCGGCGCAGCGAGTGCTCATGGGGAATCGACTCGCCGCCGCTGGTGATTTCGGTCACCGTTGCCGTGACCTGGGACTGTTCGGGATCGAGCTGCCAGGCCGCCAGCGCCACGCCGTGGAACGCCGTCAAACCGGCAGCCAGACCGACACCCATGATACGGCGGATGATCGTTTTCGATGACATCGTGTCCTCCCTGGACGTGCAAACCTTCAACAGCGGCTGGCCTGTGCCGGCCGCTTTGGTTATCATACGGCTCCCGCGTTTCAGGGCCTATAGCTCAGTTGGTTAGAGCAGGGGACTCATAATCCCTTGGTCGCTGGTTCGAGTCCAGCTGGGCCCACCAATGAAATCAGCAGCTTACGAATTATCTCTGGTGAGTCCCATAGTCCAAGGGTACAGTTTCGGTACAGTGCCGATCCTTCAGCCCCCTGGAGACTTTCATGGCCACCATCGTCAAGACCCCTGCCGGTAGCTGGAAAGCCGTCATCCGCAAGACCGGCTGGCCCACCACCGCCAAGACCTTCCGCACCAAGCGAGACGCCCAGGACTGGGCACGCCGCACCGAAGACGAGATGGTGCGTGGTGTCTATATCCAGCGCAGTGCCTCGGAGCGCATGACGCTCGAAGCCGCGCTCAAGCGCTACCTGGCCGACGTTACCCCCACAAAGAAGCCCAGCACCCAGAAAAGCGAACGCCACAAGGCCAACACGCTGATCGAGCACTTGGGTAAGTATTCCCTCGCAGCCCTGACGCCGGAACTGATCGCCAACTATCGCGACACCCGCCTGAACAGCATCGGCCATCGTGGCCAGCCTATCAGCGCCAATACCGTGCGCCTGGAGCTCGCCTTGCTCGGCCATCTCTACACCGTGGCCATCCAGGAATGGGGTCTGGGCCTGACCTACAACCCCGTCCAAAATATCCGCAAACCCAGCCCTGGAGAAGGGCGCGACCGGCGCCTGAGCGCCGACGAGGAGAAGCGCCTGTTCGCCGTGCTACGGCAACACAGCAATCCCATGTTGGCCTGGATCGCCAGAATCGCCCTGGAGACGGGCATGCGCTCCTCAGAGATCCTGACCCTCACTCGCGCCCAGGTCGACGTGAAACGCCGCGTGGTGCGACTCACCGACACCAAGAACAACGAAGCTCGCCTGGTGCCACTGACCCAGGCCGCCACCGAGGTGTTCAAGCAAGCGCTGAACAACCCAGTGCGCCCGCTTGACTGTGACCTGGTGTTCTTTGGCGAGCCTGGAAAGGATGGCAAGCGGGGCCCCTACGCCTACACCAAGCTCTGGAACCAGGCGAAGAAGAAGGCCGGGCTCGATGACTTTCGCTTTCATGATCTACGCCATGAGGCCGTCAGCCGGCTGGTGGAGGCCGGTCTGTCCGACCAGGAAGTGGCGGCGATAAGTGGGCACAAGTCGATGCAGATGCTGAGGCGCTATACCCACCTTCGGGCCGAGGACCTGGTATCGAAGCTGGACAGGCTTGCGGAAGGGTAAGGCGCGACTACCTGCGAAAATCAGACAAATATCTAACTTTCAGCACGTTTTGAGCGAGAGGAGAGACGGTGATGCCGTTTTTGAAAATCAAGAAACTGGATTATGGAAAGATCTACAACGCCTATAAATTGGCCCCGTATTCTGACAAGCAGGCTCTGCTTAGAGAAGCGGATGAGAAGTTTGGTCTTGACTTTGATCCGGAAGAGATTCTGGAAATGATCATCGATGAGATAAATGAAAAGCTATCTGATGACGATGAGCTTTTGGAAGTGACGAAGAGTCTCTATCTCAAGTGGCATGAAATTGCCGGGAAGCTGAAAGCGGCTGGATTTTCTGAGCAAGCTGAATTAATGGTCCCGGCGATCAAGGAGTGTGGCTATGATACTGGTGGGCTAGGGTAGAGCCTGCTGTTGATGGAAATTTCTATAGTAATAATGGCTAGTCTGGGTCGGCTTGATCGAAGTTTTCCCACACAGCCAGGTCCTCTGGATCAATGGGGTAGCTGGAAGTTCTAATCTCCCTCCAGTATTCAATGAACCCTTCGGTTTTCATCTTTATCTTTGAGATGTTCTGCCTGGAAGCACCTAGCTTCCGGGCTATCTCTGATTGCGAGAAGCCATCCATAAGCAAGTCCATTACAGCAATGTCCTTGTCTCGTATGTGAAGCTTGGTCATCCTGTAGGCGACCCACCGTGAATGTTGGCGCTGCTCAAAGTCTGTTATGTTGTAGTAGTAGCCTGTCCTGGTGATGGTGCGTAGGTTGTCATAGAAGGCTTTCCTGTTGTTGTGATCGGTCCTGTACATTGAGTCAGGGTTTCGTGGATCATGATCTGCGCAGAACCTCTCGGTTTTAAGACTGAATTTCTCACCATCGTGGAGTTCCTGGTGAGCTTGGCTTCTTTTCCAGCAAAGCTCACAAAAGGGTGGTCTGCCACCCTTTCTATAATATGGTGACCTTGTCTTAGAGAAGTAATAAGAAGATATCTTCATAGGCCGCCGGTCATCGCAGAATGAGATTACGCTTCTAAGGATGTCGATGTCAGCGGCCCGCAGGCGAGCATTATATTTCTTGAATATTGAAGATAGATATAAATCTGCCTCGTCGAAGCTGGTTCTTTTGCAGAACGCCGAGAATCGTTCCCCCTGGAAGAAATTTTCTGCTCCATTGGTGTTCAGCAATAGCTCCAATGGCTGGTCAAAGTGATCACCGAGAAGTGACCAAATAGACCAGCGTCTGGATCCAGTGGTGTATGACTCCGTGACATTGTCACGAAATCCCTGGAGAGCTACCTTGAGCTCCTCTGAACAGCCTTCGACTGGCTTGATTTCTTCTAGGTCCATACAGCCTGCCCTACAGACGACGTTTTTTTACCGATGTCAACCAAATTTACATATGCTGTTCCTTTCTTTCAAGCATTTTGGGGCTAGATTACGCAAACCAACGTAATCAATGGATGCTGAACGATGGAAGATACCAAGGTTGCTATCGAACGTTCTCTACTCGACAAATATGGCCCCCTTATCAGCTTGGGGCAGTTGGCTGAGCTGTTGCACCGGAGTCCGGATGGTCTCCGAATCGCGATAAATCAGTCGCATGACTATGCCTACGAGATCAAGAAAGCCCGAGTCAGAATTGGTCGCAGGGTGTATTTCCGCACTCCGCAAATTGCTGAGTACATCGCCTCAGCCGAGTGAAGCCATGAGTTACCGCGCTCTTGAGTGGGCCATGGAGGTCACTTTGGCACCGGCCACCAAGATGATCCTTGTGGTCCTTGCATGGCATGCCGATGACGACGGCGTTTGTTGGCCCAGCGTGTCAACGATTGCACGTAAGAGCGGTTCTTCGACAAGGACCGTAAGGAGAGCCATAAAAACGATGGTTAATCAGGGTGTTATGGAAATAAGGCCAGGTTACGAAAGGCGCGGTAGACAAACGTCGAACACTTATCGCCTCTCTGTGGATAAAGCCCCTGACAATTTGTCACCCCTAGGGGTGACAGAATGTCAGGGGGAGGGTGACACGGGTGTCACCCCCGGGGGTGACATAGCTGTGTCACCCCTAGAACTAACAGAGGAAGTAAAAAAGGAAGTTGGCAGCAGGCCTGTGGATAAGTGTGGTGGTGAAGCAGGGCAGCAGCTACCTGGAGCAAAGCTCTACCCTGAGACTCCAGAATCGCTTAGGAGCGGTGAGAGGGCCCTGGTGGCTCGCTTACTGGAAGAGGTATCCGGGGAAGATGCCGTTTTGCTGATTGATGAATTGAGTGGTGCGTTACGGGCGGGAGCGATTAGTGGTTCACCTGTGCGGTGGTTTGAAGGCCTTTTGCGAAAATATCGCAAGGGGGAGTTTGAGAAACATTACGCGTGTTTTGAAGTGGTGAACTTCAAAGGCGAAAATTTGAGGATGAGTCGAATAGAGTCTTTGGAAGGAAGGCAGGGATTTTTGAAAGTCAAAGAACAGCTAGTATCTGGAGATTAATAGGTGACATATGAAGTATCGTAAGCCGCATAAAGGGAAAGAGTGGAAAGATGCCGATGACGCTCCTGAGCTTGGCGAAAAATGGCTTGAAGGTGCGCATTGCTATCTTGGCGATCATCTGCTAAAGAAAGGGCGTGGTCATCCGCCGCTTGATAATCCTGATGAAGTGATGGGTGAGGTGATTAGCGGTGGGACTAGCTATGAAGACAAGTTGGTCGATCATGGCATCCCAGCACTTTTAAAGTTGATCAATGTTGCTCAAGGGCATAGCGGGCAGTCTCACCACCTTCGTCGATTACTTCTTGGTATATATAACGGTGACGAGTGGCCATTCGAGTTGCAGCGTCTTAGAGCTTTGGACAGGGAACTCCAGTTTGACAGTCTGCTGGTTGTAGAGCTTGCCACCTTCAGTCCCTATGAGGTTCATACGCTTGTCAAAGATGGAGACTCAGTGATGAAAGAGTTCTGGCGGCGTGAAAGTGGCCAAGAGGGCTGAGTCGCCAACGGCCAGGGCCGGGGCGCTATCCACCAGCTAGGGCTGCCTGTGCGTGTGTCAATGCCACTGCGTGCCCTGTAAGCGGCTGTGAGGAGAGATATAGAAGTAGGAAGGGGTAGGCATAGGGTAGGGCTTGAAATCGTCTCAGGAGGCTTTTGAGGCGAGTTGAGGTCGGCTAGTCATCTCATTTGGCGTTCAAAAAGCTGCGAAGCAGCAGCTGTGTGGCGACTCATAGCGAAGCGATGCTGCATTTTACTTCATTTTGAGAGATTTTATTTCATTTTGTCTCATTCTAGTTCATTTGCGGGATCTGGGCCTGAAATGAAGCAGAGTGAAGCAAAATGTGTGATGGGCCAATGGCAGGATGTGCATTGTAGGCCTACGCCGCAAGCGGCTAGCCAACAATGCGATGCGCTTACTCGCCCCTCGGGCTCTACGCTGTCCTGCTCTGCGAGGCTGAGCGGCTTCCGCCGCTGGAGGGTAGATCAACGATGGAGACGACGATGGGAAGTCAGACACGCATAAGAAAGCAGTGCATCAAAGTATGGGTGGATAAGCGCGAGAAAGAACAAATCGAAGATAACGCCAAAGGGTGTAATCACAGTGCATCATCGTTCCTGCGGAACTTGGGGGTGGGTTACACACCCAAGTCGATGATTGATCATAAGGCGGTGGGCGATCTGATGCAGCTCAATGGTGATTTAGGCAGGCTTGGCGGCTTGTTAAAAATGCTGCTGTCAAATGAGGAGGATTTCGTCGGTCATGAAGACAAGATGGTAGAGGTGTCTAGCCTTCTGAATGGGTTGAATGATTTAAGGAATGAAATAAGAGAGAAGGTTGGAGCAATTTGATATCGCGAGGGAAGGAAGGCTTGTACGCTTCCTTTCCCCTCCCTTCGCTTCACTGTGTATGATGGGCCGCATCCATCACCATCGGTACCAAGAACGCGGGGAAGCATCGTGAAAACGGAAAGTCACTCTCAATTGGCGGCCTTTATTTGGTCCGTGGCGGATCTGCTGCGCGGCGATTTTAAGCAGTCCCAGTACGGCCGCATCATCCTGCCCTTCACCCTGCTGCGGCGCCTGGAGTGCGTGCTGGAGCCCACCAAGGCCGCCGTGCTCGACGCCGCCCATGCCCACCAGGCCAAGCCCGAGGCGGTACGCGAGAAGCTCCTGCTGCGCGCCGCTGACCAGCCCTTCTTTAACGCCTCGCCGCTGACCCTGGGCACGCTCTCCGACACCCAGACCGCCGACGACCTGATGAGCTATGTGCAGTCGTTCAGCCAGGACGCCCGGGAGATCTTCGAGCACTTCGAGTTCGAGGGCTTCGTCCAGCAGCTTTCGGCCAGCAACCTGCTCTACCAGGTGGTGCAGCGCTTCGCCGCCATCGACATGAGCCCCCAGCGGCTCACCAACTACGGCATGGGCCTGGTGTTCGAGGAGCTGATTCGCAAGTTCGCCGAGAGCTCCAACGAGACGGCGGGGGAGCACTTCACCCCGCGCGATATCGTCCACCTGACCACCTCCCTGGTGCTCACCGGTCAGGAGCAGAAGCTGCGCCCCCACGGCATCGTCACCGTCTACGACCCCACCGCGGGCACCGGCGGCTTCCTCTCCGAGAGCGACGAATACATCCAGCAGGTCAGCCGGGACGTGACCGTCTCGCTGCATGGCCAGGAGCTCAACCCAGAGTCCTACGCCATCTGCAAGGCCGACATGCTGATCAAGGGCCAGGCGGTGGAGCAGATCAAGCTCGGCAACACCCTCTCCGACGACCAGCTGGCCGGTGAGCACTTCGACTTCATGCTCTCCAACCCGCCGTTCGGGGTGGAGTGGAAGAAGGTGCAGAAGGCGATCACCGACGAGCACAACCAGAAAGGGTATGAGGGCCGCTTCGGCCCCGGCCTGCCGCGGGTCTCCGATGGCTCGCTGCTGTTTCTGATGCATCTGGTGAGCAAGATGCGCGCCCGCCAGGAGGGTGGCTCGCGTATCGGCATCATCCTCAACGGCTCGCCGCTGTTTACCGGGGGCGCCGGCAGTGGCGAGTCCGAGATCCGCCGCTACCTGCTGCAGCACGACCTGGTGGAGGCAATCGTCGGCCTGCCCACCGACATGTTCTACAACACCGGCATCGCCACCTATGTGTGGATACTCTCCAACCACAAGCCCGCCGAGCGCCGCGGCCAGGTGCAGCTGATCAACGCCACCGGCCGGGCCAGCAAGATGCGCAAGTCATTGGGCAGCAAGCGCCAGTTCGTTGCCGACCGCGATATCGAGGAGATCGTGCGTCTCTACGGCGCCAACCAGGAGAGCGAGGAGAGCAAGCTCTTCCCGGTGGAGGCCTTCGGCTACCGGCGCATCACGGTGGAGCGCCCGCTGCGCCTCAACTTCCAGGCCAGCCCCGAGCGCCTGGCCCTGCTCGATGACGAGAAAGCCATTCAGAAGCTCGCTGAGGCCGAGCGCGAGGCGATCAAGGCCGCCTGCGCCACCCTGGACCCGGAGCAGCGCTTCACCAACCGTGAGGCCTTTACCAAGGCGCTGAAGGCCGCGCTCAAGCAACATCTGCCGGAGGGCATGAAGGTCGGCGCCCCGCTGCAGAAGGCGATCCTAAATGCCCTCTCCGAACGTGACCCCGAGGCGGATATCTGCCTCGACAAGAAGGGCAACCCCGAGCCCGACACCGGCCTGCGCGATAACGAGAACGTGCCGCTGGACGAGTCGGTGTTCGACTACTTCAAGCGCGAGGTGAAGCCCCATATGCCCGATGCCTGGATCGACGAGGAGAAGCGCGACCCGCTGGATGGCCGCATCGGCATCGTCGGCTTCGAGATCCCCTTCAACCGGCACTTCTACCAGTTCACTCCACCGCGCCCGCTGGAGGAGATCGACGCTGATCTCAAGGCCTGCACCGACCGAATCAAGCAGATGATCGAGGAGTTATCGGCATGACGTTTCCGAAGTATCCCGAGTACAAGGATTCCGGCGTCGAGTGGCTGGGGAAGGTGCCGGCGCATTGGGAGGTGGCACCAGTAAGAGCCTTCGTTGAAGAACGGACTGCAAAGAATGCTAGTGGTGGTGAAGAAAATTATCTGTCGCTAATTGCTAATGTGGGTGTTATCCCATATGCAGAAAAAGGTGACGTCGGGAATAAAAAGCCCGACGATCTTTCAAAATGCAAAAGAGTAGATATTGGTGACTTGGTCATCAATAGCATGAATTATGGCATTGGTTCGTATGGTCTTTCTGGGCTCAAGGGTGTGTGCAGCCCTGTTTATATTGTCCTGCGGCCTGTAGAGGAGAAGGTTCTTCCACGTTATGCGCTAAGGATATTTGAGAATAAAGAGTTCCAGAAGCTGGCACAGTCCTTCGGCCAAGGAATTTTGGCACATCGCTCGGCCATTGGCTGGGATGACTTGAAAAACATTAAGGTCCCATTGCCAGGAGCTGACGAGCAAGCCCAACTATCGGATTTTCTCGACCACGAAACCGCCCGCATCGACGCCTTGGTGGAGGAACAACAGCGTCTGATCGAACTGCTCAAGGAGAAGCGCCAGGCGGTGATCTCTCATGCCGTCACCAAGGGGCTGGATCCCAACGTGCCCATGAAGGACTCCGGGGTGGAGTGGCTGGGGGAAGTGCCGGTGCATTGGGAGGTGATGAAGGCTTCATATATAGGTCGCCTTTTTGGATCAGATAATGTCCCTGAAGACATGGTTTCTGGCGAGGGAGATGTTCCCTATCTTAAGGTTGGGTCTTTATCAGCTGACAGTTTGGAAGTTGCCGGCTGGGACTGGTATGTAGATCCAGCTATTTCACGTTTATATCGAGCCTGCAGCCACTATGTGGTTTTCCCAAAGCGCGGTGCTGCAATATTTCTCAACAAAGTTAATATTGTTAGTCGTCAGGCTCTGATTGACCCAAACTTGATGGGCTGGGAGATTGAGGGGCGCTATAGCGCTTGGTATTTTGCCTATGCGCTAAAGTTGAGGAAGCTAGATGAGCTCGCTGATGTTTCGACTGTCCCTCAGATCAACAATAAACACATTGGTCCAGAGCGCTTCCCAGTCCCCCCCATCGAAGAGCAAGAAGAGATAGTAAGTTATCTCAAGAAAAGGTTGGGCAGTATTGATGAGCTGGTGGCTACTTCTGAATCAGGGGTGAAGCTCCTCCAAGAGCGCCGCTCCGCCCTGATCTCCGCCGCCGTCACCGGCAAGATCGACGTGCGGGGCTGGCATCCGCCGGTGGGTTCATCGGTCCCCGAAGCCACACAAGCGGAGGCGGTATGACGCAAGGACGCAGCATCCGGCTCTTTCTGGTGGACGGCACGCCTAACGGCCTGCTGACCGCCGAGATCATGAACTGGACCGGGCATGTGCTCACCGGACCCCGCAGCAAGCTCAGCGAGCTGGTTCAGCGCCCGGAGTGCAGCCGCACCGGAATCTACTTCCTGGTTGGCCCGGACCCCGACAACACCCTGCGCCCGCTGGTTTATATCGGCGAGAGCGACGACGTCGGCACCCGCCTCAAGCAGCACAACCGCCCGGAGGAGAAGGGCGGCAAGGACTTCTGGGAAAAGGTCTGCCTTGTCACCAGCAAGGACCAGAACCTCACTAAGGCCCACGTGAAGTACCTGGAAAGCCTGCTGATCCAGAACGCTGGTCAGGTCGGCCGCTGCAAGCTGATCAACGGCACCGCCCATGAGTACATCAACCTGCCCGAGTCGGACCGCGCCGATATGGCGTTCTTCATGGAACAGATCCGCACCGTGCTGCCGGTGCTGGGTTTCGACTTCCTGCGCGAGACCTCCCGCCCCTCGCGGGTGCCGGAATCAGCCCCGGCTGCCGAGCCCGAGGCATCACCCCGCTTCACCTTGGAAGTGCCACGCCATGGCATCCGCGCCACCGGGCAGGAGATCGACGGCGAGTTCTACGTCTTCAAGGGCTCCTTGGCTCGCGGCAGCTGGATCGGCACCGAGCGCGGCTATCAGAGCCTCTACAACCAGCTCTGCGAGGACGGGGTGCTGGTGGAAGGCAGTGATGGCACCCGAGTGTTCAGCGAGGACCAGAGCTTCAGCAGCCCCAGCGCCGCCGCGGCGGTGGTCTCGGGCCGAAGTGCCAATGGCCGGACCTCCTGGAAGGCGGAAGACAGCGGCCTGACCTACGGCGAGTGGCAGGACCGGCAGGTGAGTGCAGCGGCAGAGGCCGCTCTGGAATAGTGATGTTGAGGAGATGGCATGTCGAAAAAAGTAAGAAACAAAAAAAGAAAAGAGGAAGCGGGTCGACTAGGAGAAATTAGGAGAAGAATTGAGGATCATCAGAATAGAATTGGGGCCACGACACGAGACAAAAGAGTGGCCTGGCAGGCGGCTGAAAATATCCATGATGATGTAAGTGACAATGATAATTTGGCTGTAAATGTTGAAGCTAAGCGAGGTTCAGAGCCATCTCCCGATGATGAGGTCCATTTTCTTTGGGTTTTTGAGCCAGAGGATCTAGACGACATGTCGGTTGAGCAGGTTGATGAGGTTTGGAAACACAGGGAGCAGCTATGTGGATCCAAAGAAGCTGCTGCGGAAGCTCTTGCTATTGTTGAGGCTTCAGCCGGGGTAGTGGAAAGCTATAAAGGTTGGCAAGCTTATATAAACAGAGATGAAGTTATTACGTTAAAGGCTCCGTTTTTATCTGATGAGTCCGAGCAAAGCTATGCCAGGATAATTGAAAAAAACGCTTTGACAAGAGCTCAGGTTTTAGAGCTAGATGATGTTGATCTTAAGGCGGCCTGGAAGAATAGGCCCAACAGCTTCTCGAGTGTTGAAGCAGCTTGCCAGGCTCTTGCATTATTAAGAGAAAAGTCCGGCGTCGTAGCTGTCAGTACTTGGCAGGGGGTGATGAGCCACCCCGAGATAGAGAAAATAAAAGATGACCTTCCAGCTGAGGCTGATTTAGATGCTTTTTTTGAAGATATAAAAGTCGGGTAACCGGATTTAATGGTTGATAGTTCGATCCCGTAGTTGAGCTCTTCTGCGAAGTCCAGCAGTCCGTAACCGATGGCTTTCTTGTAGAGCGTGACATCTCCCACTCAGCCATTTCGCGCCAATCTGCGGAAAACCTACTTTTCTAGGCCAAGGGTCTTCAGCCTTGAGTACAGGGTGCCCAGCAGCCGCGTGCCGAGCAGCATGCAGAGACTGAGCACAGCCACGATTAGGGACTCGTAGGCAATCATCCCTTCCGAAGCGTAGCTGCCCACCACAATGGCGAAATGCCGGACCAGGAGGTACACCCCGATCAGGAAGGTGCCGGCGCGCACCAGGCCATCTTCCCCGACGCGGGCACCCGCCTCGATTTCGCCATGTAGCCTTTCCGCTAGGCGGCCAGCGAAGCACCAGAGCAGCACACCACCGACCATTGGCACGGCAGTCGTTGCCAGAAACACCGGCAGCAGCTCACCGGACCAGAGCTCGCTGGCATTCGAGCCCAGCAGCACCGGCATCACCGAAAACAAGGTGCTGAGAAAGAGATAAAGGCCCAGTACCCGGATCAGCAGGATGGAAAAAGGTTTCATGAGGCCTCCTGGTGACTATGAGTTGTTCGCATATAAGCGTGCCACGGGAGGGGCTTGGGGGCGAGGGCAGGACAGAAATGGCGGTAAATCCGAGAACGTAGACATTTGTCAAAACGCCAGCCTCCGGGCACCGCCGTTGCCATGAATGCAAACCCGCTCCGCCTGTGGCCCGACACGAGAGCACATCGACTAGTTACCGGGGCGCTCTCCGGTTACCACTCACACTGCGTCAGTGGGTGGAGCACCTGGTGGCGTTGCTGCCGATTCGGCATGTCGCGGACCTGGTCAGCTTGCGCTGGCATACCGTCAATATCATCGACTAAGCAGCGCCTGCAACGCGACCTCGGGAGCGACAGTTGATCAACCACATATTCCGGATACCCGATAATTCGCTGTGCTTGCGAGTGGATATTCACCGCCTGTTTGATAAATTCTTGCTAAGCATCGACCCTGAGGCCAGCGTAGTAAGGCTCAGCGACGTCATAAAAAAAGATCGTCACTATGGAGGGCTCGAAGGGTTGCGGGTTACAAAAGGGCGAGTTAAAGCTTCAAAGTATCTATTGAGCCAGCACTTTAGGACATTTGTTAAGCGCCAAGTAGGTTAGGTGACTGTGCTCAATGCAACGGCTTTTTAATTAACTTGCTCGAATATGGAAAACCATGTGCGGCCGCTTCGCTCTCTATCGCGACTTCCCCAGCCTGGCACGCTTTCTCAAGCTGCCGCTGGCAGAGGTCGAGCTGACGCCTCGCTACAACGTCGCCCCGGGCACCTGGATGTCGGCAGTATGCCGGCATTACACAGCGGCCAGCTGAGCCTGGATGCCCTCTGGTGGGGCTATCGGCCTGACGGCAAGGCCCCGCAACCTATCAACGCCACCGTCGAGAAGATCGCTACCTCGCCCGACTTCCGCGTCGCCTTCGCCCATCACCGCTGCCTGGTGCCAGCCAACGGCTGGTACGAGTGGCTGACTGAGGAGGGACGGAAGCCACCCCATTACCTGGCTCGCCAAGACGGCGAGCCGTTGTGGTTCGCCAGCATCTGGACGGACCGGCCGGATGGCAAGCCCGGCTGTGCCATCCTCACCGAGCCCGCCCACGGCGTTGCCAAGGCGATACACCCGCGCATGCCGCTGAACCCGGATCAGCAGAGTCTGGTGCCCTGGCTCGATACAGGGCTGACCGACCGTGAGACGGTCAGCCGCCGGGTCCACCATCTACCTCACGACCGGCTGACGCACCGGCCGGTGAGTCCATGGGTCAACAAGCCGGTGGAGGATGATCCGGACCTGATCGAAGCGGTGGGCTGAAGCATTCAGTGCTGTTCTGGTGCCTGGTGACTAGGTGCAGTTTAGAAATGCGCTTGGTATCGCCCGGAAAGACCACTTTTAGAGAAAGAACTAAACCAGTCGGAGATGTCCATCGGTCTGGGACTGGCGACTCGCCTCGGTCGCTGTGTCCAGCTATCATCTAAGGAAATACTGAATAAATCGACGAGCAGGATGAAGCGCAAGGCGCACGGAGCGCAGAAGGCGAGACATAACATGGGGTTAGGCGAGTCTTCGAGCACCGCGCAACGCAGCGATTCGCCTGCGCAGGCATTTATGCAGTGTTTTCCTAATTCGACAACACCCTCCACGCCTCTCACGGAAGCGCACCTTGGGGGGTTACTTTTTTCTAGGCTGTGCGGTGGCAGTAAGAGCCTCAGTTTCACCATTGTTGTGATTGGCTGATCGGGCTCATCGATCACCACGCTATCAATTTCGCCGAAATGGGCTTCCCTGACGACTGGCGTGTCCGCCCCCTGTGGAAAAAGCATTCTCCTAAGTAGACTTCTCCTTATTTCCCTAAACCGTTAGGCTGTTTCAAAAAATTACGCCAAGCGCAGGGGATAATATGGCGGACAGCAGGGAGTCCCGCTTCCAGCAGGACATCATCGAGTCCATGGTGTCTGGCGGCTGGAAGGCAGGCACGGCCAGCGGCTACGACCGTACCACGGCCCTCTACACGGAGGATTTGCTGGGTTATGTGCGGGAAGCCTGGTCGGAGCGCTGGGAAAAGTTTTGCAAGGCCAACCCTCAAGCGCCCGAGCAGGTCTTCATTCAGAAGGTCGTTCGAGAGCTGGACAAGTCCGGCACGCTGGAAGTGCTGCGTCATGGCTTCAAGGTGCCTGGGGTGAAGTTCGGCCTATGCAGCTTCCAGCCCGACCACGGCATGAACCCCGATTCGCTGGCCCGCTACCGCGCCAACCGATTGCGCGTGGTACCCGAAGTTTCCTATTCGCCCCATGCCCGCGAGAAGGGCAAAGGCGGCGAGAGCTACAATCCCCGACTCGACCTGGTGTTGTTCGTCAATGGCATCCCCACCGCCACCCTGGAGCTGAAAAGCCAGTTCAAGCAGACGGTGGAGAACGCCAAGCGGCAGTACCGCCACGACCGACCGATCAAGGATCCCGTCACCCGTAAACCCGAGCCTCTGCTCACCTTCAAGCGTGGTGCCCTGGTACACTTTGCGGTGAGCCAGGCCGAAGTGGCCATGACTACCAAGCTGGCCGGCAAGGATACCTTCTTCCTGCCCTTCAACCGTGGCACGGAAGAGGGCGGCGCCGGTAATCCACCCGCGTCGGACGAGCAGAGCTACGCCACTGACTACCTGTGGGAAGAGGTGTTCGCACCGGATGCCTGGCTGAAGGTGCTGGGGCGCTTCCTGCACCTAGAGAAGAAGACCAGCGAAGACTTCTACGGCCGCCGCCAGACCAAGGAGACGCTGATCTTCCCTCGATATCACCAGTGGGAGGTGGTCAACCGCCTAGTACAGGCCACCCTGGCCGAGGGGCCGGGTTGCCGTTACCTGGTGCAGCACAGCGCCGGCTCCGGCAAGTCCAACTCCATCGCCTGGTGTGCCCACCAGTTGGCCAACCTCTACGCTGAGGATGGCACCAAGCTGTTCAACTCGGTGATTGTGGTAACCGACCGCACGGTGCTCGACAGCCAGCTCCAGGAGACCATCTACCAGTTCGAGCACGCCCACGGCGTGGTGCGGCCCATCACCCGCGACATCGGTAACCAGAGCAAGTCGGAGCTGCTCGCCGAGGCCCTAGCCAGTAACACCCGCATCATCATCGTCACCATCCAGACCTTCCCGGCGCTGTTCGACGCCCTGGACAAGCGCCCCCAGCTCGCCGAGGGCCACTATGCAGTGATCGCCGACGAGGCCCACTCCTCGCAGACCGGCAGCTCGGCCAGCAAGCTCAAGGCGTTGCTGGCCGCCGCTGGAGAGGTCTCAGAGGGCGATGACGACGAGATCAGTGCGGAGGCCATGCTGGATGCCGCCGTGGCCTCCCGGCGCCCCAGCGAGCGGATCAGCTACTACGCCTTTACCGCCACGCCCAAGGCCAAGACCTTGGAGCTGTTCGGTCGTCCGCCGGATCCCTGCCTGCCGGCTGGCGCCGACAACAAGCCCGAGCCGTTCCACCTCTACTCCATGCGTCAGGCAATCGAGGAGGGCTTTATTCTCGACGTGCTGCGCAACTACGTCACCTACAGCACCGCCTGGAAGCTCGCCCATCCCGAGGGGCAAGACCAGGAGGTGGACTCCAAGAAGGCCTCGCGCACCCTGGCCAAGTGGGTGCGACTGCATCCATACAACATCGCCCAGCGCGTGGAAGTGATCGTCGAGCATTACCGTGACAACGTGCGCCATCTTCTCGACGGCCAGGCCAAGGCCATGGTAGTCACCGCTAGTCGTCAGGAGGCGGTGCGCTACCAACTGGCCATGCGTCGGTACGTCGAGAAGCAGGGCTACGGTGACGTTCACCCTATGGTGGCCTTCTCCGGCAGCGTGCCGCCCGATGAGGAGATCCCCGAGGAGGTCACCGAGACCAGCCAGCTGCTCAACCCCGGGCTCAAGGGGCGCGACCTGGCCGAGGCGTTCGACACCGACGACTACAACGTGATGATCGCCGCCAACAAGTTCCAGACCGGCTTCGACCAGCCCAAGCTTTGCGCCATGTACGTCGACAAGAAGCTGCGTGACGTGGACTGCGTACAGACCCTCTCGCGGCTCAACCGACTGTTCCCCGGCAAGCAGACCTTTATCCTCGACTTCTACAACGACGAGCAGGAGATCCTTGACGCCTTCGCTCCCTACTACCGCAAGGCCGAGCTGGCCGGCGTCTCCGACCCGCAAGTGGTGTACGACTTGCAGAACGGTCTGGATGCCAGCGGTATCTACCACTGGCCTGAAGTAGAGGCCTTCGCCAAGGCTTTCTTCGACCCCAAGGCGCCGGCGTCGAGCCTCAGCTATCACTGCCGCCCCGCTCAGGATCGCGTCAAGCAGCGCTACCAGCTGGCTCTGGAGCAGCTCCAGGTCTGGAAGGAAGCTCGCCAGGTCGCCGAGCAGAACGGCGATGACAAGGGCCTGAAGCGTGCCGAGCAGGAACTGAAGGACGCTGGCACCACCCGCGACGAGCTCGACCTGTTCCGCAAGAACCTGCAGAGCTTCGTGCGCACCTACGAATTCCTCAGCCAGATCGTCACCTTCGACGACCCCGAGCTGGAACAGCTATGCGTCTTCGCCCGTCACCTCCATCCGCTGCTGCGCACCGACCGGCTGCTGGAGGAGGAAAGCATCGACGTCAGCGAGCTGGAACTGACCCACTACCGCCTCACCAAGCGCGAGGAGAAGCGCCTGCGCCTGGAAGAAGCCGAGGGCGAATATGGCCTCACCCCGGTCAGCGAAGTGGGCTCAGGCAAGCCCCACGACCCCGAGAAGCAGCGTCTGGCCGAGATCATCGACCGGCTCAACGATCTCTACGGCGCCGAGGTCAGCGACGACGACAAGCTGCACTTCGCCAACGGCATCGCCGACCGTATCGAGCGCGACGAAGCGGTGATGGCCCAGGTCCGCAATCACAGCGAAGACCAGGTGATGCACGGCCTCTTCCCGAGGAAGGTCACCGACGCCGTGCTCGATGCCCTCAGCGACCACGAGAAGCTCAGCATGCCGCTGCTGGAGGATGAAGAGACGGGCAGACAGTTCGCGCTGTTGATCCTGAAACTACTGGCAGGAAGGAGCGCATGTAATGTGCAACCAGGGAAGTAACCTATCGACCTTGCAGGTGATAAGGGTTGCTATCTGTAGTGGTCCGAAAAATGAGAGTGCTTCCCGTACGAAGATGGTCCATGAGGCATGTGATGGGGTTGCGTGATCTGTTCAAGAGAGTTCTGAGAAGCGGTAAAGAAGAGGATCTACGGTCAGAGCCGGTGGAGGCTATGGAAGACTATGCGTCCGGCAGAAGTAGAAACTCGGAACTTACTTCCGAAGGTCATGAGTCCGAGGAGAAATTCCATGAAGAGGAGCTACAGTCCATGGAAACTCTCTCAGACGACACATGGATCTACGAGGAGGGCGTCGCTGAGCCTCATCATTCGGAGGTACCAAGATCAGCTTTTCCCGAGCAGAAACCTGACATGGGGGAGGCCTTGTCAGCTACTGATGAACCGTTCGGGATGTCTGCAACGGCGGGCGAGACACTGACTCCGGGGGAGCATGCCGAGCGATCGCTTTCTCCCCATGATCATGAAGCGGAGAAGGACTTCTACGAAGAAGAACAGCGCCGGTTCGAGACCCTCCATGACGAAGTCTGGTTATATGAAGAGATAGATGCCCCCACTGACCGTTCGATCCCTGATTCGAGGGAGCCGCCTCCATCCTCCGATAAAGTATCAGGGCTTGCGCTCGGTGAACCTCCGTCACAGTCCGATAGAGGAGGTCTTGGCCGCAGGAGACAACGCCTGTCGCTCAAAACGAGCCGCGCAAGATCCTCTCCCCATGGATCGGCGCACATAGGCCATAAGGTATTCCTTTCCAATAAGGATGCCGAGACGGGCCACTGCCTGCCTCCTCGGACAACGCAAGATCCCTGTGGCACCACAGGTGATGCAACGTTGCCTGTTGATATAGAGCGACAATTACTCTGGCCGGCCGACGACAACTACTGTGACCGGTTGCCCTAAGCTTGACCGCTTGTCCCGACCCACCAGGGAGCCGGTATGGCGGTCACCAGCCAACAGGTCACGCTCTATATGTCGCAACGTCAACAAGGCCAGACCCAGGAGGTCGCCGCCGCCAAGGCCGGCCTCTCCGTCAGAACCGCTCGCCGCCTCGAACGCCGGGCCGAGTCCTCCGAGCCGCCGGCATCACGGCACTGGCGAACCCGGCCCGACCCCTTCGCCGATGTGTGGGAGACCACGCTCGTCCCCCAGCTGGCCGCCGCCCCGGGCTTGCAGGCACTGACCCTGCTGGAGTGGTTGCAGGAGCAGCACCCCGGCCAGTACCCGGACAGCCTGCTGCGAACCCTGCAGCGCCGGGTCAAGGGCTGGCGAGCCGCGCACGGCCCGGAGAAAGAGGTAATGTTCCCGCAAACCCATGGCCCCGGGCTGCGCGGCCTCTCCGACTTCACCGAGCTCAAGGGGATTGTCATTACCGTGGCAGGGGAGCTGCTTGATCACCGGCTCTACCACTTCCGCCTGGCCTACAGCGGCTGGTGTTATGTCCGGGTGGTGCTCGGTGGCGAGAGCTACCCGGCGCTGGCTGAAGGCCTGACCCGTGCGCTGGAGCGGCTTGGCGGTGTCCCCGCGGAGCACCGCACCGACAGCTTGTCGGCGGCCTTCCGCAACCTCGGCCGGGAGGCGGAAGCCGACCTCACCGAGCGTTATGCTGCCCTGTGCGCTCACTACGGCATGACGGCCACCCGTAATAACCCAGGGCGCGGCCATGAAAACGCCAGCATCGAGTCGCCACATGGCCACTTCAAGCGGCGCCTGCAACAGCGCCTGACGCTGCGCGGCTCCCAGGACTTCGCTAGCCTCGATGACTACCAGGCCTTCCTCGATGAGGTGACCACCGCGATCAACCGCCGCAACGCGGCCCGGATCACCGTCGAGCGTGGCGCGCTGCAGCCACTGCCCAGCCGGCCCGGTACCGACTACAGCGAGGTGACGGTGCGCGTCACTACCTCCAGCACCATCCAGGTGCGCAAGGTGCTCTACTCGGTGCCGTCCCGGCTGATCGGCGAGAACCTGCGGGTGCACCTTTACGATGATCGCTTGGTGCTGCATCACGCACAGCAAGCATTGCTGACGCTGAGGCGGCTGCATGCCACGCCGGAAAGCGGCCGGTTGCGGGTCATCGATTACCGCCATGTGATCGGCTGGCTGGTCCGCAAGCCCCGGGCGCTGGCGGGGCTGACGTTCCGCGACGACCTGTTGCCGAGTGCGGAGTGGCGCGAGCTGTACGCCCGGCTGACCGCCGCCTTGCCGGTCGCCGAGGCCTGCAAGCGCATCGTTGGCGCTCTGGCGTTGGCCGCCGAGCAGGACCAGGCCGAGGCGATCGCCAGTTACTGGCTGGGCGCCCTGGCGCGCGGGAAGAGCCCGACGCTGGCCGAGCTCCAGGCCCGCTTCGCCGCCACGCCGAGCGCCACGCTGGTTTTCCCCCAGGTGACTCAGCATGACATCGCCAGCTACAACCATCTGGTGCCCAGCGTGCCGACCACAGAGGTGTGCTGCCATGCCTGATGCCCAGACGCTGCCGCTGCTACTGCGACAGCTCCGCCTGCCCACCATGGCCGCCTGCTGGCCCCAGCTGGAAACCCGCGCCCGAGCCGAAAACTGGAGCCTGCCACAAACACTGGCCGCCCTATGCGAGCACGAGCTGGCCGAGCGTGAGCGACGCCGGCTGGCCCGGCACCTCAAGGAGGCCCGGCTGCCGGTGGGCAAGACGCTGGAGTCCTTCGAGTTCGACGCCATCGCGGCCGAGCAGCGCCAGCAACTGAGCGCCTTGGCCGGCGACACGCAGTGGGTCGACCAGGCTCACAACCTGCTGCTGTTTGGGCCCTCCGGCGTCGGCAAGAGCCACGTGGCGGCCGGGCTCGGGCATACGCTGGTCGACCAGGGTTACCGGGTGCGCTACGCCACCGCCTCAAGCCTGGTCCAGGAGCTCCAGGCTGCCAAGCAGGCACTGCGCCTGAGCGACGCCCTGATCAAGCTCGACAAGTACGCCGTGCTGGTGATCGACGATATCGGCTACGTCCAACGCAGCGAGGCCGAGACGTCAGTGCTGTTCGAGCTGATCGCCCATCGCTACGAGTCGGCCAGCCTGATCATCACCGCCAACCAGCCGTTCAGCGCCTGGGACAGTATCTTCCCCGACAGCATGATGGCCGTGGCCGCCATCGACCGGTTGGTGCACCACGCCACGCTGATGGAGCTGAGCGGGGAGAGCTACCGTAAGCGTGCTTATCAACGACAATTACAAGGAGGAAAAGCTGGGTCGTCGGACTGACGACAACTACCCCACCCAACCGGCCATTTTAATTGTCGCCAAGCGGCCAAAGTAGTTGACGTCGCATACTGTTGAAGAAGTGAATGCACAGATCAAGCAAGATACTTGCATCTCAATAGGTGAGCCTGGCTTGATCACAACTGAGAGCGCGCTGATAACACTCCGCACCGATTCTGACAGCCAGCCGGCCCACCAGGATGCATCCACATCGGTCATGCGCGACGAGAATACCACGGAGGCTTCCTGTTCAGATGAAGCCTCTGCTGCTGTTTGGGGTCAGGTCCATTTACCGGTACCTTCTGAGGAAGATCCGGAGCCCTCAATGACAAGGAACCTGGAGGAGGGCGAAGGTGGCCTGGTAGTCTCGGAGAACAGACTCAATGCTTCACTTGGGCCTGTGACGGCCGAGCAGTCCTCCGTAGCCCCTCGATTCTTATCTGAGACCAGCCGGTTCCAACAGCCTAACCTTCAGCAGGAAGACGCTGAGGAGGAGTACGGTCAGGAGCCGTCGGATTACCTCTATGACGATCAGGACGATTACAGTTTAACTGCTTTATTTGATGATGACGTCTATGACCATGAGCCTTTAGGGGACTTTGCACTGGGTGCAGAGTCGTTAGAGGAGTTCGAAGGCTTCACCGAGGATGAAGGTCATGAATTCGATGATGACCTGACCGACCAGGAGTTGCTGGATGAGGTACTCCCGGATGAGGGGGCGGATCAGGATAAGACTGAACGTATCAGCCAGTACCTCAGGGCATGCCAGCGAGCGGCCGAGTTCATCAGAAAGAACCATTGGGACGATGGCTATCTGCACGCGCTCGCCGAGGTGCTCAACACACGAGGCTATGGTGCGATCCTCACCCACCTGCAGCGCCATGCGGATGACGGTATGGTGCCTGAGGAGTTCCAGTTGGCTATCCAACTGAAGGCCTTCTGGTCACAGAATCGGATGCTCTGGATTGCGTTTTACCGCAACGGTGATTCCGACTCTACTTATAGAGTGCTCAGCTGGGCGCAATGTCTGCGTATCATTGGAATGCTTGGTACCTCAATGGGTGGAATCCCCCAAATAGAAGAAGTCGAGAGGTTCATCGAGGACCTCTTCGATGAATGGTATGGGGATGATGGATTGAGGAAGAATTTTAAGTCCTTCAGCAAATACCTCAACTATGTGACCTATCGGGCCGATCCTGAAATCCCGGTGCACATGCAGCTCAAATGGGAGCCAGATGGTTTAGAGCATGAGGATGTGCTTGGCTGGGTTCCAATGGATCCGATGCATGAGAACCTTCGCAGACAGCTGATGTACTTCGGTATAGCGTCTATAATGGATTACCCGCAAGAAGCAAAAACGTGGTTTGACCTGCGCTACCGAGACCCCAACTTCAATCCCGAAATAAAGTCAAAGAGTGCCGATGAGAAGCGCAAGAACGGGAAGGGAAGCAACAAGAACAGTAGCAAGGAAAAAACGAAAAGCCCTAGCAGATCGTCAGAGAGGCTGAATAGAGAAAAGAGTGATACCGAGGAATCGTTGTGTTTGGAACCCAGCAATGCAGGAGCATTGTCACGCTCGGCTGAAGAAGTAGTATCGTCACTACAAGAGTTGTTTCTGAAGGGTTACAGCAAGGAAGAGGCCGCTCAAATACTGGGCCTCAACCAAATTGAAATTAGCAACTACCTTCTGGTAATGAAATGACTATTCCTGAACGCCACCTGCCGGTCGCGGGCTGTAGGGTGCTATGTCCGTTGCCTTCCGGGGAGGAGAGCGCTGCACGAGTTATTCGTAGCGACACTATTCAGAATGAGGCCAAAGCCCAGTTGGCTTGGTCGGGGAGGAAGGAGACCACTTGGATGTCGGTCAGCCGGCTTCGATCCGGGTTTAAGGCAGGAATGCATGTAAGTGCCGCAGGATCACGGGAAGCTAGGCGATTCGGCGAGGGGATGATTGTACAGTCCAATCATGTCGCAGGAATGGACCTCCATCTAGTTGAGTTTCCGGAGCAGCAGGTCAGGCGATGGCTGCCATGGTATGTCCTCTCTTTGGTACCAAGCGTCAAGCAGAGATTTCTGACTGGCCAGCTCGACGCCAGCTGCACTTCCGAGCGTGCGCGTCTGCGCATATTGGCCCACCTCTTCCAGCACTGGCAGCAGAATACGGGTGCACTTTCCAATCTGGATATTGACCCGCTCCCCCACCAGATACACTTGGTCCACCACATCCTTAATTCCGGCAACTATAATTGGCTAGTGGCCGACGATGTAGGACTCGGAAAGACTATCGAAGCTGGTATGTTGATCTATGCTCTTCGACAGCGGAAGGAAGCAAGGCGAGTCCTGATCATCACGCCCTCTGGTCTTACCACGCAGTGGCAGGAAGAGCTGTCGAGTCGCTTCGACCTTCATGATTTCAAGATCTATGGGCGGGACTTTACGATAAGGAAGGCGAGTCACTGGCAGGATCACTCCCATGACTATGTTATAGGTTCGATGGACCAATTGAAGCAAGAGCATCATCTTGAGATGTTGATACATGCTGAACCATGGGATCTAGTTTTGGTCGACGAGGCACATCGGCTGTCACGTAGACAGTATGGATTAAAGTTAGATGCTTCCGAACGTTTCGACCTCGTCAAAGAGCTACGCCGTCGTGAGAAGATAGAGAGCTTGGTTCTTCTGACAGCTACTCCACATCAAGGCATGCAAGACAAGTTCACGGCATTGCTCGAATTACTGCGGCCAGAATTGCGAGAGGAACTTCAACTTATTGACCTCAATCCCGGCCTGCTGGGCGAGATGGTGATCCGAAACTACAAGGCGGACGTTACCGACAAGGAAGGCAATTTTATCTTCCAGGGCAAGACCACTCATGCTGTCGAGGTCCCAACTAGTGAGGAATCGCGTGAGTTCGATAAATCTCTACAGAGCTACCTGAAGAAAGGCTATCGTGCCGGTGCCAGCTTGGGGCGCACCGGAAATGCGATCGGTTTCGTCATGACCGTCTATAGGAAGCTGGCGGCTTCGAGCGTTGCTGCGATTCACCAATCATTGATAAACCGGCTGGAACGTCTCGAGAGCGAGCTCGAAGAACAGGAAGGTAATGACACCGATCCTTATGAGGATCACAGGTACCAAGGTGAGTCTGAGGAGACAACAGTAAGACTAATTTCAGAAGGAGAGGAAGAGTTCTTTTCCGGAGAAAAGGAGCACTTAGAGGACCTCATTAGACGGGCTCAGGCTCTGAACGAGAATGACCTGAAACTACAGAGCTTTATGCAGACTATTATCCACTCAACCTTGGTGAAATCCGCAGAAGAAAGGGTGCTCATCTTCACTGAGTACAGAACTACTCAGAGTTATTTAGCCAAAGCACTTGCGGAGCGTTTCGGAGCAGCTACGGTACACTTGATCAATGGGAGCATGTCACTTGATGAGCGAATGGCAGCCATCGAGGAGTTCGAGTCGGCCGGGCAGTTCCTAGTCTCGACTGAGGCGGGTGGAGAAGGCCTTAATTTACACCGACAATGCCACATAATGATCAACTACGACCTTCCTTGGAACCCCATGCGTTTAGTGCAACGCATAGGACGCCTTTACCGTTACGGACAGAGAAAGCGTGTCGTAGTCCTGAATATTAATTCCAAGGGAACACTAGATGAGGACATCATCGCCATGATGTACGACCGGCTCAACCAGGTCGTGACGGACATGGCTCATGTCCAAGGCGATGAGTTCAATGAGAACCTGAAAGATGACATCTTAGGTGAAATGGCCGATATGGCTAATCTCGAGGAGATCATTGAGAAGTCACAACAGCAGGATATTCGCCGTACCCAGCAGAGGATCGACGACGCACTCGAGCGCGCGAGGGAGGCAGCTAGCCTACAGCGTGACCTGTTCGAGCATGCTGCCAGTTTCAATGCCGCGACATTCAACGAGCAAATCGTGGTGACTGAAGAGCACCTTAAGTCGTTCATCTCTGGCATGTGCCGGATCCTAGAGATCGAGCTGGATACTGCCTACTTGAAGGGATCTGCTTGGAGGCTGCGATTCCCAATCCACCTTAAAGAAAAATTCAACCTCACACGCGCTATTCACTCCATCACTTTTGATCGGGAGCTTTCTCGACAGCGTGAGGATATCGAACTAATTAACTATAATAGCGAGTTCTTTAGAGCGTTGATTGATATTGCGACGAGCATCGATTTTGGCGGGAAGTTCGCCTCTACTGGCTTGAAAGTAAAGCCAAGGCAGAGCGTCATCTTTGCAGCTATTCTGCGTTGGCAGAACGAGGCAGGACGACGTATGAGCGAAGAGTTCTCTTTATTTCTTGATGCCGCGGGTGAGATCCGACTTAATCCGGTGGAAGTGCAGGAATGGCTTTTACAAGATTCCGAAGATGTGCCACCTCCCGCCTATGATAAGGAGATTGCGCGGCAGAGTTTCCTTGGGCTTCATAACCACTGTGCCCAGCGGGTGGGAAGGAACATGGGGTCGGGACTGATACCTGAGCGCATTGACCCCATTTCAATTTTGTGGGCTAGTACGGATGAGGAGACCTCAGCTGATTCTCATGTTAATCACACGGGGGGCGATATTTAGGGCTTAATTAGGTAATGTTTTTTCATTTAAGCAGTGTCGGATTTCTGAGCGCACTTTCTTTTTTAATTTGATCGTAAGCGTGCGATATAATCTATACTAGAACCAGAAGAATAACAGGGCGAGTCAGAACTTATGGCGATCCTCATTCCGAACCTAGAAGTAGCCAAAGCTGCAAAACAGAAGCCGACTGAAGGTGAAATCTTTCTATTGGAATTTATAGCGACCCATTTTGATGATGAGGTTGAGGTGTATTTTCAGCCTTGCTTCAATGGGGATCGGCCTGACATAGTACTAATTTCTCCCAAGGCAGGGATCATCATAATAGAGGTCAAAGACTGGAGCTTGGATCTTTACAGTGTTGACGAGAAAAACAAATGGGCGGTCAACCTTCCATCAAGGCAGCAACAGGTAAAATCTCCTTTCGCTCAAGTTTTTTCCTACAAGAAAAATTTCTTTGATATCCATGTCAACGGTCTGCTGGAAAAAAGCCTTAAGAATAAAGCCTTCTTCAAGATGGTTAAGACCTTCGTTTATTTTCATCACGGAAGTAAGTCAGCGATAGAGCTGCTGTATCAGCCCCATCTGGATAGGCTTCGTGGCGAGTCACTCGAGAATGAGAATAATTTTAAGGAAAAACAAATAAGCTACGACCGCTACGAGAGAAGGCGTGAAGGAATCATCTACGCGAAACGCAAATTTGAAAGGGACATGTCATTGTCTATATATAAGGAAAATCTCAAAAAAATTAGATTTCCTATTACGGAAAAGAAAAGCGTCTTTGATGAATCCGTCTATAACGAATTCAAGCGGCTGCTCAATCCACCGTACCATTACGCTTCGGAAGGCAAACCGCCAAGCTACACCGACAAGCAAGTCCGATTGATTCAAAGTTCCCCCAACGCTCGTGCCAAGATATGCGGCCTTGCTGGGTCAGGCAAAACCGTAGTTCTTGCAGGTAGAGCCGTCAACGCCCACAAGCGGCATGGTGGAAAAGTGCTGATACTGACCTTCAATATCACGCTACGCAGCTACATCCATGACAGGATCAGCGACGTTAGAGAAGACTTCCCCTGGACCGCCTTTGATATCAGTAACTATCACCGCTTCATCACCATTGCGCTTAACAATTCTGGAATCCCTGTTGAACTACCCGAACAACTTCACTACGACGGCCCGAGCCGGGAGGTAGCACGAAAAATCGCCCTGCAGCGTGATCATTATTTTGAAGATACCTACTATAGCAATATGAGTGTCTTTCAAAATAAAGAAATTAAGACCAAGTATGAAACGATCTTGATTGACGAGATTCAGGATTACAAACCAGAATGGATAAAAATCATTCGCTCCTACTTTCTTGAGGAAAACGGAGAAATGATTCTTTTCGGTGACGAAAAGCAGAATATCTACAAGCGGGACCTTGATCAAGAACGGCGCTCAAAGGTCGTTGAAGGTTTTGGAAGATGGGAGAAACTCACCAAAAGTTTTCGTTATGCGGCAGATTCTCCTATTATCCCCTTGGTTGAATCTTTTCAAAAAAACTTTCTGTTTCAGAACTACGAAGTAGACGTCGATGAATCTTTTCAATTAAGTCTAGCCAGCGTTGGAGTTCAAGCCTACGGGGTTTATGACCAAAAAAATCCGGATAAACTCGCTGAAAAAATCATCCTGATTGCCAAAGATAACAATATTCATCCAAACGATATTTCCATTATCTCATCGCAGGAAGAGATTCTTAGGAGTCTTGATCACGTTCTGCGCACTTCAGAATCACATAAGGAGAGAACTCTTTGCTCTTTCCCTTTACATGAAGTGACTGTGCATCCAAAATATTCTAAAAGCTATGATAAAATCAGTGGCGCGAAGAAGATGGGGTTCAATCTTAATAGTGGGGTTATGAAGCTCAGCTCCACGCATAGCTTCAAGGGGTTTGAGTCTCCTTTTATATTTCTGATTGTCAATAAGAATGACAGTCCAGAAATGGTTTTTACCGGGCTTACGCGCGCGAAAGAGAATTTGATGGTTCTGCTGGAAAAAGATAGCCCTTACTTTGATTTCTTTAGCAAACACCTCGGCAGGCTAGAAATCGATCACACTGAAAGTCCACCAACAGGCACCATAGGAGTTACTCCGAATTAAAACTAACGACATGCACACGAAGCAACTGTAATGGTTTCGGTGAAACGTGAATGCTCATAATTAATTAAAGCCAGTGCCGGTTAAATATCAGCAAAACTCAATGGCTTCTTCTGGCCGTAAGTGGTAAGCATGCCTTTGAGATGAGCAGTCTTTCGTTCCCCCTGAGGCATGCTGCTCGAGAGAGTGGTGGTCCCAAAGCGGTACACCACCGGTACACACACCAGCTTCGTGTGCTATCCTCAGCTTTCGCTAAGCTACTGATTCCAAAGAACTGTACCTTACGCTCGATTACGGTTGCTTTTCCTTGAATATCAGTAACATATTGATTTAAAAGCGAACTCATAATCCCGTTGTGACTTAATTGCTCCTCCTTTATCTGATCCGAATACCTGACGTCAGTCGCTGCACGGCTCCTCAACTGGGCGCTTAGCCATTTTCGCCTCGTCATGGCATCGCCCGCCATTTCTCCCCACCGGCTGAATACCATTCCTCTCCGACTGATAATGCCGTTTAATCTGTCTCGATGTTTCCGGTCGTGATTCAGGTGGGAATGGCAATGGACGATACGCATAGGGGGATATGCCACGTTTGCCAGCATCGGTTCGAGGCGGGGAGTCTCAAGCCCTGGATTGCCGTGCGGCCGGGTGTGTCTGCGTTGATCGCCAGTGCGGCGCCAGGCTGGGAAGAGGGCAGGATGATCTGCCGCGAGGATCTCGCCAGGTTTCGTCATCTCTACGTCGAGAGAATGCTGGAGCAGGAACGCGGTGAACTGGGCAAGCTGGAGCGCCAGGTCATCGAGAGTCTCAATAACAGGCAGCTCATCTCGAAAAACCCGGAGGACTTGCTGGACAGGTCCGCGACGTTCGGTGAGCGCATGGCGGACCGGGTGGCGCTGTTTGGCGGTTCCTGGGCCTTCATCCTGACGTTTTCGGCCGTGCTGCTGGTGTGGGTCATCGTCAATGTGGGCGGGGTACTGGCCAGGCCCTTTGATCCTTACCCCTTTATCCTGCTCAATCTCGTACTTTCCAGCCTGGCTGCGGTCCAGGCCCCGGTGATCATGATGAGCCAGCGCCGGCAGGAAACCAAGGATCGGTTACGAAGCGAAAACGACTATCGCGTCAATCTCAAGGCCGAGCTTGAGATCCGGCAACTTCACGAGAAGATCGACCACCAGATGGCTCAACAGTGGGACAAGTTAATTGAACTCCAGCAGATCCAGATTGAATTGCTGGAAGAGCAGAGTAAATAGAACTGATAAGTCTTTTATATTTGCCTTTGTTTTAAAAGTCTTTATTTTTCAATAGCTTACAATTATGTTGTCGATCAATGGAAGTGGCAGGTGTTATTGGTTGAACGGGCGAATGCGCTCGAGTGACGCTGTTGTGCGACAACTTTATTTTTATAGAAACATTTTGAAACAAATATGGCGATTATACTTGATTCATATCAATTCAACTGATGGCGATGAGGTTCACAGTAGGTGTCAGCGCTAGGACGGCGTTTTGACAGGGACGAACGCTGCAGGATGCAGCGACACAGGGATGCACGGCAGGATGCCGTGGTGAATTGGCAAGGACGAGCAACGTTTGGGGAGTCGGCCAACCGACTCCCTTTCTTTGTTGCGCTTTGCGTTGATTCGGATCTATGTTCCTCGGGTCCGTGACCGTTGGCAGTGAGCAAAGAATGATGGATTGGATTTCCCAGAACAGCTCCGCCATCACGGCGCTGACCAGTCTATGCACGCTGCTGGTATGGCTCTTCTATGCCCAGTTGCTGTACCTCAACTTCAAGCGGCAACGCCAGCCCAAGATCATCATCAATCGCGGCTTCGGCCGCACGCTGCAGGCGCGTTGCGTCATCAGCAACATGAGCCCCGAGCCGATTTTCATCGAACATATCATCGCGATCCTGCACACCGATCAGGGTGCGATTTCCCGGGATCTGATCGATTTCGAGGAATCGACGGCCAAGGAGGGCGAAGTCTCTCGGCTGGTCGAGACCACGCGGCAAGGGCCGATGCTCTCCGGCAGTTACAACCACATCGGTTCCTTCCGCGACATCATCGATCGTGTTCTGCGTTTCCATGGCCTTCCTTCCGAGGATTTCCGGACGACCGATGGCCGTACGCTGCAGGCGATAGAGCTGCGTGTCATCGCCGTCTACGGCAGTGAGGACTCCCCCGTCGGGGCTTCCCGAACGTTCGCGCTGACGATGAGCTCGGAAGGGGAAGTTCTGGTGCCGACCCGTCTCGATACTCGCCGGTACGCGTCGAGACCGAAACGGCGCGTGGTTCGCCGGTGGATGCGAGAGCAGAACGGCTAAGCTTTGTCTTCATCAGCGGCGTATTCAGGGGGCGTGTTCAGGCGCGGTCGTGGCGGCTCGCGGCCTGTCTTTGCGCCTCCAGTCGTTGGATCAGCTCGCCTGCGCCGAGGTCGGTCGCTCGGCTCGCGCCGGTGCCGGCCCATTGTGCCCCGAAGCCGCTTTCGCCTCTGGCCCTGGCGGCGGCATTCAGTGCCTTGCCGAGATCGTAGGCGCAGGGGTAGGGCGGAATGTCGCCCGCCGCAGCGCTCTCGGCCCAGGCGGTGAAGCGATTGACGAGACAGCGCGCCGGACGGCCGGAGATGGCGCGGGTCATCACGGTGCCGGCGCGGGATGCCAGCCGAGCCCGGTAGGCCTCGTCGGCGGCGCTTTCCGGGCAACCGATGAACGCCGTGCCCAGTTGGGCCGCTGCCGCGCCCCAGGTCTGCGCCTGCTGAACGTCGGCGCCATCCATCAGCCCGCCGGCGGCGATGACCGGCAGCGGAATCTCGCGAACGATCTCGCGGGTCAGCGCCTGGGTCGATCGCTGTTCATCCGGCGCCGAGGGATCGAACACACCACGATGGCCGCCCGCCGCCCAGCCCTGGGCGACGACGGCATCGAGCCCGCTGGCCGCGATCTGGCGCGCCTCGGCAAGCGATGTCGCGGTAGCAATCAGCCGGCATCCCGCCTGGCGCAGCGCTTCGATCTGCGCCGGCCTGGGCAGGCCGAAATGGAAGCTGACCACGGCTGGGCGGGTTGCCAGCAGCACCTCGAGCATCGCGTCGCTGGTCTGAAAGGGCGCGTAGATCTCTTCCAGCGTTTCCGGCGGTGTGGCGTCGAAGCTTTCGAACAGCGGGCGGGCCCGTTCGATCCATCGTCGTTCCCGCGTGCCGTCACGCACCGCAGATGCATGGCAGAAGAAGTTGACGTTGAACGGCCGAGAGGTCAGCGCCTGCGTTTCCAGAATGGCCCGGTGCGCTGCCTCGGGTGTCGAAGCGCCGAGCCCGAGGGCGCCCAAGCCTCCCGCATTGGAGACCGCCGCCGCCATGGCCGGCGTCGAAACGCCTGCCATGGGTGCCTGCAGAATCGGAATCTCCAGACCGAGCTCGACGAGCAATCCGCTAGACATGTCTGTTACCTCCGTCGTTGCGGTGACCGGGCGTAGCCTGTCAGGCCTTCAGCGGCTGCAAGGGGCCGAAGCACTCGTAACGCCGATCATCGGCTGCCACACCCTTCGCTTCCAGCATCTGGTCGACACTTTGCATCATGGGCAGCGGGCCGCAGAAGTAATAGGTCGCGTTCCAGCCGCCGACCCAACGCTCCAGATCGTCCGCTTCCAGCTCGCCGCCTTTCACCCGATTATCGTCGTTGAGATCCGCTTCCCGGGGCTCGCTGAAGCAGGTGTGCAGCTCGAAGTTCGGGTAATCCCTTGCCAGCGCTTCCAGCTCGCTCGTGAAGGCGCGCAGCCCGCCGTGGCGTGCGGCCTGGACGAAGGTCACCGGTCGCGAGGCGGAGGCGTTCAGCGCGGCATGGGCCATGGAGATCAGCGGCGTGATGCCGACGCCACCGGCAATGAAGACCAGCGGCTTTTCCGCCGGGGCCGGCAGCTCGAGCGTAAACGCACCGCAGGGCGGGGAAAGCTCGATACGGTCGCCCTTGGCCAGCCCGTCGTGAATGCGGTTAGAGACATCGCCGTCCGGCACGTCGTTGTCACCGAGCTCGCGCTTGACGCTGATTCGATAGGCGGACGCTCCCGGCGCGTTGGAAAGGCTATAGTTGCGCATGGCGGTGTTGCCGTCGGCGTCCTGCAGGCGGATCGAGACATACTGCCCCGGCAGGTGAGCGGGCGGTGTGCTGCCGTCTGCCGGCGCAAGATACAGGGAGACGATGTTGTCGCTCTCGATCTGGCGTCGCACGACCGTGAATGGCTTGAAGCCCGCCCAGCCCTGCTGTTCGCGCTGCTGGGCATAGATGGCCTGCTCGCGATCGATGAAGACCTGCGCCAGTTCGCCGTAGGCGGCGGCCCAGGCATCGAGAATGTCATCGGTGGCCGCATCGCCCAGCACTTCCTGGATCGAGGCCAGCAGGTTCTCGCCGACGATCGGGTAGTGCTCCGGCTGGATCGTCAATGAAGTGTGCTTCTGGGCGATCACTTCGATGGCGCTAGCCAGCGCCGAAGGGTCTTCGATGTGCTGGGCGTAGGCCAGAATGGCACCGGCCAGGGCGCGCTGTTGGCCGCCGGAGCGCTGATGCGCGGGATTGAAGTAACGCTTGACCTCCGGGTTATGCTCGAACATTCGGGCATAGAAGTGGCGGGTCAGTGTCTCGCCGTGCTGCTGGAGCACCGGAACGGTCTGCTTGATGACATCGATCTGGGCGGGAGTGGGCATGCTGTTTCCTTTTTAATGAGTATTTAGGATACCTCTTTAAATAAGAGTATCATTTACCAAATTATGACTGTCAAGCGCTGATGAAACTGACGACACACACCGATTACGCCCTGAGACTGCTGATCTATCTGGCGGTGAGAAGCGAAGAGATGCCGGCCACGGTACAGTCGGCCGCGACGCATTACGGCATTTCCGCGCACCATCTGGCCAAGGTCGCCCAGACGCTGGTGCAACTGGGTTACGTGGTGAGCCTGCGCGGGCGGGGCGGCGGTCTGCGACTTCAGTTGCCCGCCGAGGAGATCAACATCGGCGCGCTGGTGAGACAGACCGAGAACCTGGAGTTGCTGGAGTGCTTCGGGCCAAACTCCACCTGCCCGATCGAGCCAGGCTGCCGGTTGAAGGGCGTGCTATGGAAAGCCCAGCAGGCGCTTCTGGCCGTGCTGGACGGCTACGTGCTGGCCGATCTCGTCGAGAATCGTCAGGAGTTGCGGGTGCTGTTGAGCAGCCCCGGCTGAGCCGCACGCCCGTGACACAACGGCGAGCGCGGCCGCCTACCGATTGACATCCACCACCAGCCGGCCGCGAACGTGGCCTGAGAGCAGATCGCCTGCCGCGGCAATCGCCTCCGACAGGCCGATTTCGGTGGTGGTCTGTTCGAGCCGGTCAAGGTCTAGCTCCGTCGCCAGGCGGGACCACGCCACGGCCCGTTCCGCATGGGGCCGGAAGACACTGTTGATGCCGAGCAGCGACACGCCTCGCAGAATGAACGGCGCCACGGTGGCCGGGAAATCCATGCCCTGGGCCAGCCCGCAGGCTGCTACCAGCCCGTCGACCTGAGTCTGCGCGCAGGCGTTGGCGAGGGTATGGCTGCCGACCGAATCGATGACGCCAGCCCAGCGCGCCTTTTCGAGCGGGCGGCCCGGCTTGTCCAGCTCGGCACGCGGCAGAATCTCGGCGGCACCCAGACGTTCCAGATACTCCCGCTCCTCGACGCGCCCCGTCGCGGCGATGACGCGATAGCCCCGCCGCGCCAGCAGCATGACGGCGAAACTCCCCACGCCGCCGCTGGCGCCGGTGACCAGCACGTCGCCGCTGTCCGGCGTGAGTCCGTGCCGCTCCAGCGCGATGAGGCTGAGCATGGCGGTATAGCCCGCGGTGCCGATCGCCATGGTCTGGCGCAGGTCGAGCCCATCGGGCAGGGCGGTCAGCCACTCGGATCGTACCCGTGCCATCTGCGCCAGCCCGCCCCAGTGGGCTTCACCGATACCCCAACCGTTGATCAGCACGCGGTCGCCCGGTTGCCAGTCCGGGTTGTCGCTCTGCTCTACCGTGCCGGCCAGATCAATGCCGGGCACCATCGGGAATTGCCGAATCACCGCCCCTTTGCCGGTGATCGCCAGAGCGTCCTTGTAGTTGAGCGTGCTCCATGCCACCCGGACGAGCACATCGCCCGGCGGGAGATCATCCGTTTCCAGTCGAGACAGCACCGCCTCGGATGAGTTGTCTTCCTGCTGGTTGACCAGTATGGCGTTGAACATGGCTCTCTCCTCGAATGAGATCGGGCATCAGGGAAGGGCGAACGGTGACGAGAGGTGATTACCGCCGATCCAGCGCCGGGGCGCACAGGATGATGAAGAACGCCAGGATCCCCAATAGGCAAAAAGCATAGTGCAGGGTGATGAAGTGGGCGGTGAATCCGATCGCCGGCGGGCCGAACAGCATGGCGCCGTAACCCAGCGTGGCAACGCTGGCGATCGCCACGCCCGGCGGCGTCTGCGGGTCGTTGGCGGCGCGGGTGATCGCCAGCGGCATGATCAGCGCGTAGCCCACGCCGAGCAGCACGAACCCCGCCAACGCCGTGTACAGGTTGGCAAACAGCACGGCCAGCAACACGCCGGCCAGCGCCGAGGAACCGGCAAGGCGCGCCGCCTTCGTCGGGCCGAGGATCGATATCACGCGGTCGCCGATGAGCCGCATGATCACCATCGCCATCGAGAAGACGGTATAGCCGAGCGCGGCCTGGGCCTCGCTGGCGGCAGTGACGGAGACCAGGAAGAGCGCGCTCCAGTCCGCCATGGCGCCTTCACCGATCGACGCGCACATGGCGATGATCCCCACCCACAGCAGCGGCCCCTTGGGCAGCGGGAACAGGCTGCCGCCGGGCGCTCGGGGGCGGGTTTCGGACTGCCAGCCGATATGGGCGAACCGGCTGGTGACGGCGTAGAGCAGGACGGCAAAGGTCGTGAAATGGACGATCAGGCTCAGGTCGAGCTTGACGGCCAGGTAGCCGGCGGCGGCACCCAGGCCGGCGCCCAAACTCCACATCGCGTGAAGCGACGACATCACCCGCCGGCCGATGTAGCGCTCGGCCTCGCCGGCCCAGCTGTTCATGGCGACATCCATGGAACCGTGGGCGCCACCGAACAGAAAGAGCGCCGGGGCCAGCAGCCACAGGTTGGGCGCCAGCGCGATCAGGATCAGCGCCAGCGCATAGAAGGCCGCAATGGAGAGCGTCGTGCGCGCGGCACCGAACGCGTCCGACGCGCGCCCGGCCAGCGGGAAGGAGACGATGGCGCCCAGCGCCAGCAGCAACAGCAGCAGCCCCAACTGGCCGCCATCGATGGCGTTCTGCTGGACGACACTGGGGATTCGCGAGGCCCACGCGCCGAAGAGCCCGCCATTCAGCACGAAGGCGGCCGCCACGGCGAGCCAGGTTTTACGGGCGCTAGGCATGAACGAACTCCACTTGTGGGCCACTCGACACAATTCAGGGAGACATCATTGTAGCGTCCGAACGGAAAGCGCCGCTCGGCTCATCGAACCAAAAACAGCCGAACCAAAAAAAGCCGCTCGAGGAGAGCGGCACACAGGGAACAGACCACTAGAACAACTCGAACCGGATGTAGGCGGGCGAATAGAGCAGAAAGCGGCGGATGACATCGAACCCGACGTTCATCGTGGCCGCGGCTGCGACTCGTCTGTCGATCGATCGGGTATCAGGCCGCCTTCGTCGGGGACAAAAGACCTCCCTCATGCGTCATCTGGATCATCATGCCCAGCGAAAGACTCAAGGCATGCAACCGATAGTGCCGGGAGTGAAACCCGCTGAGATAATCCCGGGTGCCAATGAACTCGTCGCACGCGAGGCAGGTGATCTCGTCCCAGTCCTGATCGCCGTCACTGGAAATCGCCTCGGAACAACCGCATCGCGGGCAGGAAATGTCGTGTTTCATGAATAGCCTTCCTTGGCTTGTTACCAACCGATCATCCTGATCGATCTATGTAGGGCATATACCGTAGGGTCAGGCGGCTGGTGCCTCACCCCGTGCCGGCGATCCTTGCCGACAGAAAGATAATGGCACGTCACCAAAACTTGTACAAGGAAGTTTTCGAGTACAAGTCGTTGTCAGGATGACGTCAAGCCTTGAAGCGCCATATCAACGTGGAGAAGGCTCGGCTGGGGTAGGGCGATGAGGTGCGAAGTTGTACAGGTCGTGCAATTGCCGTGTGGTTGAGTTGAATGTCGGGCCTCACCGAGTCACAGCCTTGGGTATCGCATTCATGTTGCTGGCCCGCAGTCTATGACCGCAAGCCGCCAAGTGAGCTCGCCGTTAGGCATTAGGTGATTCAAAATAGCTGCTCGCCGGCTTTTCATCAGTGGCAAGCCGTTGCTGCCAAGGTATCGACATATGCCAATTCAAGTAAGAGAAGCTCGTAACGCTGATATCGATGAGATCTTCGCCATCCGTACCAGCGTGGCGGAGAACCACCTTTCGCACGAGCAACTCACCGAGATGGGCATCACGCCTGGAGCCATTGCCGCCATGCTCGCCCAGGGCCCTTGTCTTTGGGTTGCGGAGATTGATCAAGTACCCGTGGGCTTTTCGATGGTTCGCGACGAGACCGGGTGCGTATTTGGGCTATTCGTCCGCGCCGACCATGAAGGGCGAGGTGCGGGCCGCTTACTTCTCGAGAGAGCCGAATGCCACTTATTCGCCAAATTCGACGAGATCTGGCTGGAAACCGAGATCGGCAGTCGAGCCTATGCGTTTTACGAGCGTGCCGGCTGGCTTCCCGTTGAGAAGCAGGATCGCGGCTTGATGAAGTTCATCAAAGCCCGATCCGCGGCGGGTGATCTGTAAGTGACAGCATTCGGTTATGAGCGAACGTTTAGTCAGGGTTGATTAACGCTCGCATTTGCGGCTAGTTTGAAGCGCAGTGGAAAACCAGTCCGACAACATGCGCTTGTTATACATTTCTATGCAACAGTAAACATGTTTAATTTTTGTATAAATATAGGCATTAGTCGCTCTCGTTCTACATTGTACTGCCACAATGATTGGCCGAAGCTTCTTATTCGATCATTTTCATCCAGTTGTTCAAACTGCTTATCCGTTATAAGCGAGAACTTAAGCCACATCGCTAAAAACTGCAGCTTTCTCAAACTACTATCTTCTTGGTCATGGTCAGATAGCCCAGTCTTTTGGCAAAGCTCTTCGTAGGTTATTTTTTGATGTAAAAGAGCCTCGTAAACGGTTGGGTTAACTACCTTTATAACTGCCAGAAAAGAAATCACTGGAACAAGTCTAAGTTGATTTTCTGATGAAGATGCGTAAAAAACAGCCAAATTTGTGTAGACCCGCTCAAGTTGACGCAATGACAAATTAAAGTGCATCGCGAGCACTTCCAAGCAATCCACTAGATTGCGACCATCTCCCCACGTCTCTATTTCATGTAAATCGAAAAGCCTTCTATTGTACTGATTGATGTCGTTATCGTGACGGTCACCAATTTTCTTGGGAATCGTAGTTTCTATATTAATGAATTTCTGAAGATAAGTGTGCGCATCTATGTTTTCTCCGTAAACACACTTGACGGCTTCTTCAAGCTGCTCTCTATGCATGACGAGCACAAATACTACGTTCTTTACAGAAAACAGATGCTTAACTTTTTCGATTAGTTCTACGGCGTAAGTAGGTTTACAACGATCCAGCTCATCGATAACTATTACGAAAGGCTTATCACCTTCGGGGCTAAGAAGACTTGGTATTTCCGATAGCAATTTTTTAAATGATTGAAACCGCTCTACATCTTGCTTGTGTGATGCTAGCCTTTCACCGACAAAGTCACCTACGACTGTGGATAATCCTTTAGCTATATCGGATTTAATATCTTTTAATTCTTCTATGTCACTATCTTTTATTGCACCCAATGTGGCTGCTTTAATTCCGACCTTAGCAGTCCAAGATAATAATTGAACCCCAACGAGCTTTGCTTTTTCACGGAATTCCCTTGACTTCTCATCATCCGGGTTTACGGAATTCTCTTCAATATATTTTGTAATTGCACTAGCAACAGCAATAAATGCATCATCTATATAATCGTTTGCAAAAGCATCAATATAAATATTGGGCACCTCCGCCTGGTTAAGCATTCCCTGCCACATTTTTACAAACGTAGTCTTTCCTTCACCCCACTTTCCATCGAGAGAGATAACAAGTTCATCGCTTGACTGAGAAACTAGATTCAATAGCGATTGACCAAAATTGCTTCGCCCAAGGGCATCTTGTTCGAATGCCTCATTTTCTCCTACGATAATCGGAGGTGTAACGATGTTCATTTTTACTCCTTTGCGCATAACAGGTGTTAGACTGCTTGTTCGATATTTCTCTTTGAACGCGCATGCACGTTCAACAATCTTATCCTGTACGCTTACCTACACCCTAATCTTGTTAAGCACCTTTATGCTAACGATAACTTGTCAATAAGTGCTAATCATTGTACATGCTATATAACAACCGAAGAACGTGCTATCTGCCTTTACTAGTGGGGCCACTTTGGGTCCTGGCCGTGTGAAAACATAAAAAATCTGGTCTGACTCAAGAACCTTCCCCCTCAGCTTCCTATTGAGTCCACACAAGCCATTGCTTGGATGATTGCCGGCTGATGCTGTTGTGAGATATGGAAATCATGAAACCATCAGAAAGCATTCATCTCGCCCTTATGGCTCCTTGAAAATATGAGAAAAGGGCTGTTAGGCCCTCGTAGCCTTCATCAACCCATTGACTCCCAAGATCTTTATGACACGCTTCAGGTTGTACGCCAACACATGAAGACTCATTTCCGTGCTCACATTTCTGAGCCGCTTCGTCGTGAAGTGTGTCGCCCCCATCCACGCCTTTAGTGTCCCAAACGGATGCTCCACTGTTTGTCGCCTCAGGCGCATCATCTCTGGATTCCAATCGAGACGTGACTGCGCAGATTCAAGCACATCTTCGTGCTCCCAACGCTTGATCCGTCGTTGCTTGCCAGTCGTGCATTTTTCCTTCATGGCGCAGGTTGCACATGCCGAACTCCAGTAAGCATGCAGCTTCAACCCTTTATCTATCGTTTCATACCGCCATGTCAGCCGCTGTCCAGCGGGACACGAATATTCATTGCTTCCAGGGAGATACCGAAATGCGTCTCTTGGGAAAAAGCCCTTTGCCTGGCTTGGCGATGTCAGCGGCTTGGGGAGATAGGTAGTGATCCCTTCCTTGTGACAGGCCAGAATCTCCTCGCCCTTGAAGTAGCCTCTGTCAGCCACGACCTTCAGCTCCTTGATGCCAGTGGCCTCTCGCGCTTGCTTGGCCATATTAGAGAGCTGCCCCCGGTCATGCCCAACGTTGGTCACCTCATGTGCCACAATCAAATGGTGCTGGCTATCGACCGCCGTCTGTACGTTGTAACCCACATTTCCGGTACCTCTGCCACTGGTGGCCATCGCTCTGGCATCCGGATCCGTCAAAGATACTTGCTTATCGGGAGACTTCAGCCTCTCTTCCTCAACTGCTTGTAATCGTGCAGTTTCTTCCCGGAGTTTCGTGATTTTTTCCTTCAGGTGCGCTGTCTTGGCCTCGGCCAGAGCAGGCTCATCTCGGTCGGCTGCATCAAGCTGACCAAGGTACCGGTTGAAGCTTTCTTCGATCTGCTCAAGGCGACGTTTCATCTTGGTCGCCGTGAAATTTCGGTTGCGGTTGTTGACGGCTTTGAACTTGCTGCCATCGATGGCCACGATGGCTTGTGAGAACAGATCCAGCCGCCGGCAAAGCACGATGAACTCTCGACAGACACGGCGGATGGCCTCGCCGTTATCCTTTCGGAAGTCTGCGACCGTCTTGAAATCCGGTGTCAGGCGCTCCGTCAGCCACATCATCTCGACATTACGCTGCGTCTCGCGCTCCAGGCGGCGACTCGACTGGATACGATTGAGGTAGCCGTAGATATAAAGCTTCAGGAGTACAGCGGGGTGATAGGCGGGCCTTCCTGTCGCATGCGGATCGACGCCCTTGAAACCAAGCCCTCGGAGATCGAGGCCCTCCACGAACGCCTCAATAGCACGGACCGGGTTATCGTCTGCGATGAAGTCGTCCAAAAGCGCGGGGAACAACGTACTTTGATCTCGGGCTTCTCCTACCACGAATCGCTTCATCGCCATTTCCTCAGCGGGCCTTGGCAAAGTATAACGGTCGGGGTGTTTTCACACAGCCTCGGTCGGAACCCGTCAGCTTTCTCAAGCTCTATTAGGAATACCTTTTGTATCAATCTCTGGCGCACTTCGTTTCATTTCTCTATCCGTCGCCTCCCGTTTTTCGTTGGAGAGGCTGCAAAATGCAACATTCGCATGATTTTTCGGGGCTAAGAAACCGCCCGCAGCCCAACAACGACGCGGCTCAGCGCACTCTGTAGCGCTGCATAAAAGTAGCCCCTCTAGCGCGCAGGCGGGGCGCAAGGAAACCCGAGCCTTTCTTTTCCTATCGGCATGTGAAGGCCAGGCTTGAACGATGCTCGTGCGCTTCGGCCATGAACAGCGCATGGCGCGTCCGGCTGGTGGGCGGGCGATTGCTTGTGGGGTTAGGCTTGGTGGTTTCGGTCTTTCATAGGGCTGGTGGCGTGGTGTCATACGAGGGGAAAATCGAACAGGAGTATTCCCCTGAGCATGCCATTCGCACCGGATTCGAGGGGGAAGAATCGGGAATTACGGGAGCCGGAAATGGGCGTAACGCCATGATTTAGGCGCTTGGTGGCGTTCCGGGGAGTGTCGAGGAAGAAGATTTGGTGCCCCCATCAGGATTCGAACCTGAGACCTGTCCCTTAGGAGGGGACCGCTCTATCCAGCTGAGCTATGGGGGCGGAAGGCAGGACAGCACTACCGCTGTTTCGTCGAGCGAAGCATGTGTCTCGAGCGGCGCATAGTATAAGCGCCGGATTCGCCGAGATAAACCCGCTGGAGCCATTGCGTCGGGACGCTCTGCGTTGGCGTTGGTACAATGCCGCCTTTCCGATTCGAGCCATTCCTATCTCATGCCGTGTTCTCATGCCTAGTTCTGATGACGCTTCCGAGCTGCCCGCCGCGAGCCCGCGACACGGCAACGATATCCCCGTGGGGCAGGACCGGATCTTCGACGGCCTGGCCGACAAGTTCGCCAGTAGTCTCTACGCCACGGCGCGCGGCCAGATCCGCCTGGCCGTGCTCGATCAGGTGCTGTCGCACTCTTTGCCGCAGGACAGTGCGCCCGCGCTGGATGTGGGCGGCGGCCTCGGCCAGATGAGCGTGTGGCTGGCCGAGCGGGGGCATCCTGTCACGCTGGCGGAGCCTTCCGCGGAGATGCTGGCGCGTGCGCGTGCCGAATTCGGCAAGTTGCCCATCCGGGCGCTGAAAGCGCCGATCCAGGCGTTGCCGGAGCTGGCGCCGGGGCCGTGGCCGCTGATCGTGTGTCACGCGGTGCTGGAGTGGCTGGCCCAGCCGCGTTTGGCGGTTGCCACGCTGAAATCCCTGCTGGCGCCGGGCGGTCGCCTGTCGCTGATGGTGTTCAACCGCGATGCGCTGCGTTTTTCCAACGTGGTCAAGGGCAACCTCGACAAGGCGCTGGAGGATCGGCTTTCGGGTACCGGCCAGCGCCAGCGGTTGACACCGATCTCGCCGCTGACGCATGCCGATATCGAACGCTGGTGCCGGGAAGAGGGGCTGGTGATCGAAAGCGTCGCCGGTATCCGGATCTTTCACGACTATCTGCGGGAACGCTCGCCGAGCGAAGAACGGCTCGCGACGATCATCGAGCTGGAGAAGCGCTACTGCCAGGTCGAGCCCCACTGGCGCTTGGGGCGCTACCTTCACTACATGATTCGGCACGCCGACAGCGCGGGCCCAGAGGAGACGTACTGATGTCGACGCAACCCCCGGCGTGTCAACTGCTTGCCCGCCAGGACGCGGACTATCGCGGCTGGCTGTGGGTGGCGCCGCCCCGCGATGGCTGGCTCGAGTCCGGCGAGGGCAGCGTCTGGAGCGCGGAGCTGGATGTCTGCGACGCCTGGCGTCAGGCCGGGCGACCGGCCTACGGCGCCCTGAGCGCGCCGCCGGCCGAGGTGCCGGGCGCAGTGCTGTTCTGGCCCAAGAGCCATGCCCTGGGTGAATGGTGGCTGGCGGCACTGAATGCCGCCTTGCCGGTCGGCACGCCGCTGCAGGTCGTCGGCGAGAACCAGGGCGGCATCAAGCGGGTGCCGAAGATACTGGAAGGCTTTCAGCAGGCGTGCCGCAAGCTGGATACGGCGCGTCGCTGCACGCTGTTTGCCACCCGCACGGTCGAGCCCGTTCGCGATCCGGATGCCGCCTGGCAGACGTTCACGGCAGAGGGGCTGACGCTTGAGACCCATCCCGGCGTCTTCGGCCATGGCAAGCTCGACGAGGGCACGCGGCTGTTGATGGAGGCATTGCAGCAGTCACCGCTGCCGGCGCGCGGCAATGCACCGCTTCGCGCGCTGGATGTGGGCTGTGGCGACGGCATTCTGGCGGCGTGGCTGGCACGGCAGGGCTGCGAGGTCACGGCGGTGGACATCAACGAGTTCGCGGTCGAGGCGACGCGCCGCACACTGGCGGCCAATCAGTTGACCGGAACGGTCCTCCAGAGCGATGTCTATCGCCAGCTGGAAGGCACCTTCGAGGCCATCGTCAGCAACCCGCCGTTCCATCAGCAGCGTGCGGTCGATTATGGCCCCGCCGAGCGGTTGATTCGCGAGGCGCCGGCGCATCTGGTCGACGGCGGCAGCCTGACGCTGGTCGCCAACGCGTTTCTGCCGTATCCGGACTGGCTCGAGGCCGCATTCGGCAGCTTCGAGATCCTGGCCGACAACCGGCGCTTTCGGGTCTATCGCGCCATCAAGGCGCGGCGTTAGCCTGCAGCTCGCGGACGGCCTGGCGGGCGCGTCGATTGGCGGCCCGGACGTCTTCGACCTGAATGCCGATCAGCTCCAGCCGGGGCCAGGGGATCTCCTCCCAGGATTCGCTTTCCAGCCGGATGGCGGTCTCCAGCAGCGCGCCCACCGGGCCGGCGCGGGTCAGCAGCGCCGTGGTGATCGAGGCGTGCAGCGGCAGCGACTCGAGAAGCTCCACCAGCGGACGGTCGAAGAAGGCTTCCAGATAGGAAAACAGCCCCGAGATGAAGGCTTTCTCGGCCAGCGCCGGGTTGCTCGCCGCGAGTTCCCGGCACAGGCAGGCGCGCGCCAGCGCCGATTGCGGCAGTGACGCCGGCTTGTCTTCCACCTCGGAGAGTGCCAGCAGCGTCGCCAGGCTGCGGATGCGCTGCGGGCCGACCAGGGCAACGGCCTGTTCCAGGGAGGTGATCTCGACCTCGCGCTGCTTGGTGTTGTTGACCAGCCTGAGCAGTCGCACGCCAAGCACGGGATCTCGCTCGATGGCGGCGAAGATATCGTCCGCGCTCACGTCCGGCTTGCTGAGCGTGGCGATGAGCTCGAGTATGGCGATGCGGTCGGCGACCACGGTTTTGCCGTGAACGAGCTGGGGCCGGGCAAGAAAGTAGCCTTGAAACAGGTCGCAACCGGCGCGCTGGCAACAGCTGAGCTCGGTTGCCGTCTCCAGCTTTTCGGCCAGTATCTTGAGATGCGGGTAGCGTTGGCGCAGTTGCTGCACGATACGCACGAAAGCATCGTCGCAGTAGTGCGGGTACTCGAGCTTGACGATATCCACCAGAGGCAGGCAGGGGTGCTCGATATCCCCTTCGGCGTAGTCATCCAGGGCGATCCTGAAGCCTTGTTGGCGTAGCAGCGCCAGCCGGTCACGGATGGTGTCGTCGAACGGGATGTCCTCGAGTAGCTCGATGACCAGACAGGCGGGGTCGAAGGGGAGGTCATCGAGCAGTGTCGCCGCGGTGAAGTTGACGAACAACGGCTTCCCCTGGCTGACCGTCTCCAGATCGCCCTGGGTGAAGGCGTTCAGCAGGACCGTGCTGGTCGCCCGGTTGCCGTCGAATGGCATCGGCATCGGCCCGCCATCGGTCGGGCGATACAGCAGTTCGAAGGCGACGATCTCGAGCGAGGTGTCGAAGATCGGCTGCCGTGCGAACAACACCGAGGCAGCTTGAGAGTCGGAGGCGTTCGGCATGGCTTTCCTTGATGGATCCCGGTCATCTTGATCTGTCGGGCCAGGTTGGTCGGCCCTTTGTTCCTCTATCGACCGCTTCGCGGATTTGTTGAGTTACCGGCGCGTTTTCAGCGTCTTCTCTTTTCAGTGGTCGGGATCCGAATAGGCGATGTCGGTGACGATATAGTGGGTTTCGCCACCCGGGGCGGCGACCACGATATCGTCATCGAGCCCCTTGCCCAGCAATGCCCGAGCGAGAGGGGCATCGATGCTGATCCAGTGCTTGTCGGTATCGGTCTCGTCGTGGCCGACCAGGCGCACCGACAGTTCTTCGCCCTCGTCGTCTTCCAGCGTCACGTAGGCGCCGAAGTAGACCTTGCCGGTATCGGCCGGCAAGCGGTCGACGACCTGCAGCTCGTCCAGGCGCTTGCGCAGGTAACGAATCCGCGCGATGACGCGATTGAGTTCCTTCTTGTTGTAGGTGTAATCCGCGTTTTCGCTACGGTCGCCCAGGGCGGCGGCTTCACCGACTTTCGCCGATAGCTGGGGCCGTTTGACACGGGACAGATGGTCGTGAATGCCCTGCAGCCGGTCGAATCCCTGCGGGGTGATCAGGTTGCTTTTCTTTTCCTGACGCGGGTCTTTCTTGGGGTCGCGCCAGCGGGTCATGTTTCGCCCTTGCATATCACGTCTCTCGATGCCTGAAGATCCGGCTAGCGTAACGCGAATCCGCCGATTATCACCACGACGATACTCGCAGCCAACGCCATGCGGCCGGAGCGTTGGCAATGGTTGCCAGTGAATTGACGGCGGGCGATAGCAAACGGTAGCCGGCGGTAGCAAAACGCTGACGACCGGTAGTCGCCGTCGCGGATGGCGTTATGCATGTATCGAAGCGTAACGAAAAGAGAGAAAGGATTTTGCGCGGTTAATCCGCATTAAAGAGGCGGGTAGGCCGGTCGCTATACTCAATATCGAAATGACAAAGAGAGGCGACAATGCAGAATTCGATCCTCATCCCCCTAGGAAAGAAGTCGGCATCCATGGCGGCCTTGCGCAGGGCTAGAGGCATCGCCCAACATGATCATACGCGACTTTACCTGCTGCATGTCGTCGAACCCAAAGAGACGGGAGACGTCCTGGGCGCTGCGACAGGCGCTGCCACGCATGCATTGGATAAAGAAGATATCGCGCGTGCCGAAGCATTTCTGGAAGAGCGCTGGAATCGTTTGAACGAGCCGATGGCGGCGGTGAATTTCCTGATAAAGGACGGGAAGCTATCCGAAACGATCGCTGAAGAAGCCCGCCGGCTGAAAGTCGATACGATCATCATGGGAACGTCGAAATCCTCTCCGAAATGGGAAGGGATGATCGGCAAGGTCAAGAAGTCGACGTCCTGTAGATTGATGGTCGTGGATGAAGAGGAGCAGGTGGTTCTCGAGTACTCGCCTGATTCACCTGGCTCATCTGACGCATCTGGTTCGCGGAACCGGAACCCATGACGCGGTACCGGTTCGGCAGGCTAGTGCATGAAGGTATGCTTCGGCATGTGATCTTCATGAAAATGGCCGAGAATGTGCTCTAGCCCGTTGGTCAGAAGGGCGCCGCCGACCGGCGGGCCATGCCCCGTCGTCGCCATCGCCGGTGTCAGCTTCGCGAGAAGCTTGATGGACTCGAAAGCCTGCCCCCAGTCCTGCGTGAAGTAACGCGGTGGCCCGCTCAGTCTGGTCCGTTGCAGGATGACCTGACCGAGCGATTCCTGCTGTACGGTCACGAAGGCATCTCCCGCGATCAATGTCCTGTCTTCCTGCCTGAATAGCGAAACATGCCCCGGCGAATGGCCCGGTGTCGCCAGCCAGCGCCACGAATCCAGCCCGGGAACCGAGCCGTCTTCCGGTAACGGAGAGAGGATCTCGTTGAAATGGTAAGGGCCTCGCGAAAACAGCGGGGAAAGGCGCGAGATGGCGCCGCCTCCCGCCGAGGCGTCCGCCGGCGGGTAAGGTTGCGAGCCGGTCAGATACGGGAACTCCAGCGGATGCGCATACAGTGGCACCTGCCAGTGGCGACTGAGCGCCAGCGCCGAGCCGATATGGTCGAAGTGGCCATGCGTCAGAATGATCGCCGCGGGCGGCCGATCGCCGAAGAGCCGCTTGGCCCAGGCGATGATTTTTCCCTCCTGCCTGGGGAGGGCGGCGTCGACCAGCACCCAGCGATCCTGGCTCGGCTCCGCCACGAAGCAGACGTTGACGAACTTGAGCGTCAGTTGTGTCACACCGGGTGCTACCGGCGAACTTTGATTGTCGCGGACGGAGATCAGGCCCAGGGCAAGATTCTGACGGGTTTCTTCGTTCATGAGTTATCTCGTGCTGGACGACGGAATGGCTCGATTCGGCTCGTTGTGGCTTGACTCGTTGTGGCTTGGCTCGTTGTGGCTTGGCTCGATGTGGCTTGTCTGGATAAGGAGCGCCCAACGGTTCGCTAGCCGCTTGCCTTGGGGTCGGCTTTGTCGGCCTTGTCGTTGATATTGGACTTGTGGGCCTTCTTCTCCTTGGCGAGCTGGGCGCCGGGAACGGGCGTCTCCTTTACCGTGTCGTTGTGGGCTGGCGTGTGTCGTGACTTGGCGGACTTCTGGTTGTCGACGTTTTCATCCGGACGATAGGGTTTCGGCTCCTCGTGATGCGAGCCCGACGCTTGCCGGCTTTCGGCGGCATCCGGGGTATCCTTGTCCATCGCCTTTTTGGCCTGCTGGCGCTCTTTGGCAGAGCCCTCGGCGTTATCTGTTTCACGACTCATCGCGTTTCTCCTGAGCGGAAGGCATTTCCTGAACCAGGCTCGATCACCATCTGAATCAAGCCTGATCATCTTGTTTTCCAGTTTAATCCCAACGCGGAAGGCGGGATTAACCGGCATCAATGTCGTTCGGGTTTCTTGGCGGGTATCCGGTCTGTGGCGTGCCAGATAAAAAGAATCGGCCCATGTCGGTGAGTCAGTGTCCGCGACTGATGCCGCTGAGTGTTGCCTTGGCTGATGATCGCTCGCCGACTTTTCGTACAAAGCCTGAAAAGCCATGGATTACGGCTTCGATAAATGTCTCAAGGCTTCAAGAGAGAGCGGTAGCTGTACAGGGTATAAGTCACGATCAGCGGCAGGGCTATCGCGAGCCCGACGAGAAGAAACAGCAGGCTGGCATGCGGGGCGATCGCACCTTCATCCGCCGGGCTGCCAATCAGAAGGTCGGGGTAGATACAGACATAGACGATAGCCGTCAGCATCATCAATATGCACGCGGCCCATAGAAAGGCCGCTGTACGGGTATTGACAAGGTGTCTGGCGAGTACGGCGCCCACGATGCCGGTGGCGGCGAAGCCGGCGATGACCCCGCCTCGTTCGCCTACCCGAGAGGCGAGCAGCGGTTGCTCGATCAGGCAGGTGACGATCCAGAGAACGAGCACGAGAAACGCCACGATGCCCAATATCAGCCGAAAGATCGACTGCGAGTCGGTGCTGGCCCGGGGGAGCGTCATGCGCAGCCAGGCACTGCCCAGCACGGCATAGCCCAGGATGAACACGGCGCCGCCAAGGGCGCTTTCATACTGCCAGATGTCACCATGGCTGGGTTCGTCCGAGAGCCCCTGGCCCATGAGAATCTGCGTGGCGATGGCGCCCTGGAGAAAGGCGGCGGTCAGGGCAGCCACGAACAGCAGCGCGTGAAAGCGTTCGGGGTGGGAGAATTTTTCATAGAATTCGAACACGATGCCGCGCACGAACAGCAGCATCAGCAGCACGACGATCTCGATGTAGAAGGCTGGCAGTATCGTCGAATAGAGCGCCGGAAAGGCGCCGTACAGTGCCGAAACCGCGAAGACTAGCCAGGTCTGGTTGGCATCCCAGAACGGGGTGACGGAATGGATGGCGTGTTCCCGCGTCTGCTTGTGGCGGAGAAAGGGCATGTTCAGACCCACGCCCAGCGTGTAGCCATCCAGCAGGAAATAGATGGAAAGCGCCAGGGCGATCAGGATGTAGAGTACCGTTGCCAGCGTATCCATCAGGAGACCCCGTTGTCGTCTTTAGCCAGCATGGCGCGCGGTGAACGCCGGGTGAGCTTGAAGAACAGGTAGGTCCCCGCCACGGAGACCAGCGTGTAGATCGTCCACAGCACGGCCAGACTGGCGATGAGCTGCCAGGTGCCATAGGGGGTCACGGCTTCCCGTGTCGTCATTTCGCCGTAGATGATCCAGGGCTGGCGGCCGGCTTCGGTGGTGATCCAGCCGGCCTCGATGGCGATGAGACCCATCGGCAGGGTCAGGGTCATCGCCCGCAGGAACCAGCGGGTATCGAAAAGCGACCGCCGATGGCGGAGATAGAGCGACACCGCGACGATGCCGAGCATGGCGAAGCCGGTATAGACCATGAGCCGGAAGGACCAGAAGACCAGCGGGACGTTGGGGCGTTCCGTCTCGGGCCAGGCCGTCAGCGGCTGGATCTTTTCGGTCAGGCTATGGGTGAGATAGAGGCTGCTGAGTCGGGGGATCTCCAGCGCGAAGCGGTTGCTTTCGCTGGCGCTGTCCGGCCAGGCGGCAACCACCATCGGCATGCCGCCTTGCTCGGGCTTGTGTTCCCAGTAGGCTTCCATGGCTGCCACCTTGACCGGCTGGTTCTCGAGCGTGTTCAGCCCGTGGAGATCGCCCGCCGCGATCTGCAGCGGCACCACGAAGGTCAGCATCCATAACGCCATCGACAGCATCTTGCGAGAGACGGGGTCGGTGCGGTCCTTGAGAAGGTGCCAGGCTGCGATGCTGGCGACGACGAATGCCGTGGCGATCATCGCGGCCAGCGACATGTGGACGAGCCGGTAGAGAGACGAGGGGTTGAAGACGACGGCCAGCCAGTCGACGGGCACGTAGGTGCCGGCCTCGTGCAGGAAGCCGGCCGGTGTCTGCATCCAGCTGTTGGAAGCCAGAATCCAGAACGAGGAGAGATAGGCGCCAACCGCCACCATGATCGCCGAGAAGCAGTGCATGCGCGTGCCGATCTTGCCTTCGCCGAAGATCATCAGGCCGAAGAACGTCGCTTCCAGGAAGAACGCCGTCACCACTTCGTAGCTCAGCAGCACCCCGTTGATACCGCCGGCGGCGCGAGTGAACCCCTGCCAGTTGAGGCCCAGTTCGAAGGCCATGACCACACCGGATACCACACCGGCGCCGTAGTTGGCGGTGAAGTGGGGCAGCCAATAGCGGTACAGCGCCATGTAGATGGCATCGCCTTTCCACGCCGCCATGCAGCGCAGAAAGGCGAGATAGGTGGACAAGCCGATGCTCAGTGCCAGAAAGATGATGTGAAACAGCAGGGTACTGGCGAACTGCAGGCGAGCGAGATCGAGCGTGTCCAACGGGAACATGGCTGGTTACCCTTTCAGGAACGGCGCATCGGTCGCCTATTGAAAGTCGCTGGGTTTGCCCGTGCGATCGGAAACCGGCCGTTCGACATCACGGTCAAGGCCCGCAGTGAACGTCTTCAACCCGCCGATCAATGGCGTCAGCGCCTGCCACAGTTCCTCGTCCTTGAGCAGGCGGAAGGCGCCACTGAAGCCGGGCGCCTTGTCGTGGTCGCGCTCCGAGCGAATCTCCGTCTCCATGGCGACGAACGCATCCCGCGCGGCGTAGACCGTCTTGTGGAACTGCCCGGGCGGAATGCTGGAAAGCGCGATCAGCAGTGAAGAGAGGTTCTGAATGGCATTCAGCGACCCCTCGCGGCTGAGCGCGTTAGTGAGTATCTGTGCCAGCTGGGTATTGCTGCGGACGAGATCGTTGGCAAAGCGCAGGAAGCCATGCTCGTGAAGACCTTCGAGCAGGCGTTCCCACTCCTGCTGGGCACTGGGATCGAGATCGCCGTTGGGCGGTGGCGTGTAGTTGATACGTTCTGCCATCAGCTCTTCTCCGGATGCGATTGGTGTTGCGGTGGCTGACGATAGTCCTCCTGCATCCACTTGACCTCGACCGGGACGCCGTCGATCGGCGTGCGGTGGCCGTAGCGAAAGTTGTTGCGGGGGAGGGGCGGTTCGCCTTTCTTTCGGGGCAGCGGTTCCAGCCTGACCGCGGTTTCCTTGTAGGCCGGCGTGTCGACATCGGGGTCGTGATGTTCGCCCGTCAGCAGATTCAGGCCCGGCTTGCCCTGGTGAATCGGCATGAACAGCGTATGGCCGCTTACCCGATCGGTGACGCAGACCTTCACCTCCAGGCTGCCGCGTCGGGACGAGACGCGGACCCAGCTACCGTCTTCGAGATCCATCTCGCGGGCCGTGTCCTCGCCGACCTCGACGAACCATTCGGGCACCTGCTCCAGGGTGCCAACCGTCTGGCCGCTCTGGTTCATGCTCTGGAAGTGCTCCAGCAGGCGGCCGTTGTCGAGCATGAACGGGTAGTCGTCGTCGTTGGATTCCGCCGGCGGCCGCCACTCCACCACGTAGAGCTTGGCCTTGCCGTCATCCTGCGGGAAGGAGTCGCGGAAAAGGTAGGGAGAGTCGGTGCCATCGGCGTCGACCGGCCACAGCAGGGAGTTCCAGCCGGCCAGACGTTCATAGGTGACACCGGCAAAGAGCGGCGAGATGGATGCGCACTCGGCCATGATGTCGGAAGGGTGGCTGTAATCCCAGTCATAGCCCATCCGGTTGGCCAGTTCGGTCAGTATCTGCCAGTCGGGGCGGCTCTCTCCCAGGGGTGGCATCACTTCGTAGAAGCGCTGGATCCGGCGCTCGGTGTTGACGAAGGTGCCTTCCTTTTCGACGCTGGGGCAGGCGGGCAGCACCACATCGGCGAACTGCGCCGTGCGGCTGACGAACATGTCCTGGACGACGAGAAAATCGAGCTTGCTGAAGGCCTCGTGGACGTTGTTGGTATCGGCGTCCGAGAAGGCCGTCTCCTCGCCCATCACGTACATCGCCTTGAGCTCGCCCTTGTCGGCCGCCTGCACCATCAGGAAGTTGCCTTCGCCCACCTCGCCGGGGAGCGTCTCCTTGTCGACGCCCCAGCCCTTGGCCCAGCGCTCGCGCACCGCGTCGTCGGTGACCGAGTCGTAGCCGGGGTAGGTGTTGCGCAGGCAGCCGAAGTCGCTCGCGCCCTGCACGTTGTTGTGGCCGCGCATGGGGTAGCCGCCGGTGCCCGGACGGCCATAGTTGCCGGTGGTCAGCAGCAGGTTGGCGAAGGCCGAGCTGGTGTCCGTACCGTGGACGTGCTGGGTGATACCCATCGCCCAGACGATGCAGAGCCGTTCGGCGCGGCCGACGGTTTCCGCCAGTTCGGTCAGCGTCTCCAGCGAGAGCCCGGTGACCTCGGCGGCGAATTCGAGCGTATAGGGTTCGAGCGAACGACGGAATTCGTCCACGCCGGAGACGCGCCGTTCCAGAAAGTCGAGATCGGCGTAGCCGTGATCGAACTGATAGCGGGTGATCGCCAGGACCCAGGCGAGATCGGTCCCGGCGCGCGGCTGCAGGAAGCGGTCGGCCCGCTCTGCCATCTCGTGTTTACGGGTATCGACGACGATATGCTTCTGATTGCCCTGCTTGTGCGCCGACTTCAGGCGCGAGGCGATGACCGGGTGACTCTCGGCAGTGTTGCTGCCCACCATGATCACCACATCGGCCAGCTGCAGGTCCTCGACCCGGCCGGCATCCGCGCCGTAGCCCGTGGTGCGTTTGAGGCCGGTGGAGGCGGGGCTCTGACAGTAGCGCGAGGAATTGTCGATGTTGTTGGTGCCGATGATCTGCCGGGCCAGCTTTTGCGCCAGGTAGGCTTCTTCGTTGCTGGCCTTGCTGGAGCCGATGATGCCGATGCTGTCCGAGCCGTAGGTATCGCGCACCTCGAGCAGACGGCGTGCCACCAGGTTCAACGCCTCTTCCCAGCTCGCTTCGCGGAAGGCGCCGTTCTCGCGGATCAACGGCTTCTTCAGGCGCCGGTCCGAATTGACGAAGTCCCAGGCGAACTTGCCCTTGATGCAGGTCGAGATGCCGTTGACCGGGGCATCCTCCACCGGCTGGATCTTGAGAATGTGACGATCCCGTGTCCACATCTCGAAGGAGCAGCCCACGCCGCAATAGGTGCAGACGGTCTTGGTGCGCTTGATCTCCGGCTGGCGCCATTCCATGTCCATGACCGAAACGCCGGTGATCAGCTGGGCACCGGTGGTCTTCTCGACCTGCTTGGTCAGATCGATCATCGAGCGCTTGAGCGACTTGGGCATGAACGTGAACGGGCCGGTGTTCTCGTGCATGCTGTTTTCCAGCAGGGCGTTACACGGGCAGACGGTGACGCAGTGGCCGCAGTGGACGCAGCTCGATTCGTCGATCAGCTCGCCGCCATCCCACAGCACCCGCGGGTTCTCCATGCTGTAATCGATCGACAGCGTCTCGTTGACCTCGATGTTCTGACACGCTTCGACACAGCGACCGCAGAGAATGCACTGATCGGGATCGTAGGTGTAGAACGGGCTGGAAGTGTCTTTTTGGTAGGGTTTGCGCTGGTAGTCGTAGCGCTGGATGTCGATTCCCATGTCGGCGACCGTGTTATGCAAGGTGCAGTCGCCGTTGTTGTTCTCGCATACCGTGCAATAGAGTTCGTGCTTCGACAGCAGGCGATCCATCCCCTCTTCTCGGGCGGCTCTTGCCTTCGAAGAGTCGGTGTGAATCGTCATGCCCGCTTCGCTTTTCACGGCGCAACTTCGCTTGAGTTCACCGTCGATCTCCACCCAACAGGTATCGCAAGTCTGAATGGGACCCAGCGTCTTCAGGTAACAGACATGGGGAATGTCGATGTCGTTTTGCTCGAGAAAATCGACGAGAGAGACGCCCGACTCTCCGGTCAGCGGCTCGTCGTTGACATATAGCTTGCACTGCGCCATTGCTCGTCCACCCGGTCACGGTCGTTTACGCACTTTTGTAGGATGAGGAGGCGCTGAATCGATGAGCGGGCGGCGTAAAGCGCGAGAGGTACGGGTAAAACGCAAGACGCACGGGAGCGCAGTAACCGGTGCCCGTCGCGGGCAGGCGTGGGTTCCAACCGAACCGGCGCCCCGGCATCCACACCCCGGCCACTTGCCCGCAGGCATTGATTCAGTGCTTCCTTGGCTACGCTCAGCCTAGTCAGGATTCACCGATAGGCTAGGGTGCGAACGAACCGAACGTTGATCTGGGTTAAGACGGCGATTGGGTCCGGTTGGCAGCGTCGGACTCGCGATAATCCAGGAACAGATCGCCTGGCGATTCGATGATATCCAGATGCGGATAGAGGCCGAGAACACGGAAGGCTTTATCGAGGGTGGTCAGGCGCGTACTGATTTCGCTGTCGAAGAAATTGTTCATGCTCGAAAGCGTCAACCCCATGGCACCGGCGAAGTCATCCCGTGACCAGCCTTTCTCGATGAGGCCGTTCGAGATAGCTACCTTGAAACGAATGCCGATGGGTGGGTACCAGACATGCCTTGCCTCATCCGCCTCCATGCTGTGCGGAACGTATTCTGCATTGGCGAGACAATCCCTGATGATTGCGCTCAGGTTTTTAACGGTGAGCTGAGACAGGTCTTCGAGATTTTTAGAGGTGGCAACGAACTTGGGAAATTCTCGGCATAGCGCGATATAACCAGCATTGTCTTTTGATACTTGGATGGCATATTTCATGGAAATCTATCAAAAGAGGTTGATTTAATTGGCAACCTGTAAATGATAGTTTCAAATTATGACGTTACCCATAACATGGATTAGTTTTTTTAATGGGCGCTAAAGGGGGCTCGACGCGACGTGTATGCGCAAGGGCGCCAGCGGTTGGTGAGTATCGTCAGTCAAGGCGACCGACCTGATCAATGACGAGGCCACTGCTTGGCCTGGCGGGCATGCGAGTCAGGGCTATCGACAGGTCCTGGTCCGGGATGCGATAGCTGAGTTGGTGCGCGAACTTGTCGATGGTCAGGTCGATCAGCGCCAGCGTGATCCACTCTCCGGGGCAACGATGGCCGGTCGCATGCTCGCCGCCGCCTTGCGGGATCGTGGCAAAACGATGGCAATCTTCGTCTTCCTCTTCGAAGCGCTCCGGCAGGAAGCGATCGGGGTCGTCCCAGCGGCTGGGATCGTGATTGGTGCCATAGAGATCCAGCACGACTTGCCAGCCGCGATGGAAACGGTAGTCGCGCCAGACGAAATCCTGCCTGACCCGCGCGATGAGGAAGGGGAAGAAGGGATAGTAGCGCCGAACCTCCTCGATGAAACCACGGCGATAGAGGCTGCTTCCTGAAGTCTGCTTCAGTTTCCCGAGACTGTCGGGATGCTCGTGCATCGCCAGCACGGTGAAGACCATGTAGCGCGCGACGGCCACGATCGGGCGGATCAGGTTGAGAAGCTCGACGGCCACGATCCGGCTGGGAAGACGTGCGCCGGTCTCGTCCCGGAAATCGGCAAAGGCAGGCAGAGGAAGGGCGGAATCCGCCGATTCGGGGCGGCGCCGATAGTCGTCGATCATCGACATCAAGGTATTTTCGGTCTGGTGGCGGGCGCGACGGGCTTTCCAGTGCCTGGGGCCGACGCTGCCTCCTCCCTCTATCATCAGCACGAGGCTTTGCGTCAATCCCGCCACATGCTTCTCTTTCAACGCGATACCGCACCAGTCGCAGGCGGCGCGACAGAGAATCCGGTGGAACTCGTCGAGCAATACGAGAGACGCACCGGATTGCCAATGCGGCATTTTCGCCTGCCAGGTCTGTTCGACGAGATGGAGCAGGTCGTCGATTCTCGCCTGGGACATGAAGGCGAGGAACATGGCCTTGCGCCGCCGATGGGATTCGCCTTCGAGCCCCTGAACGCCGCCAACGCCAAACAGCGTCTTCTGCATCCGTTTGGGGGCCGCCTGCTCTCGGGTCAATCGATTCTGGTCGTAGAACAGCCGGGCGGCTTCCTCGCCCCGCAGGAACAGGGTTTTCTGCAACATCAGTCGGGAACGGAATACATCGCTGCCCAGTCGATCACACTGCGATCCGATATAGCCGTACCCTTCCTGTATCAACGCGAGCGTACAGTCCCGGTTTGCCCGGGGAGCTTCCTGGTAACGGCTCATTCATGCATCCCGATCGAGATATCTTGGCTAAGGAGCGTTGCAAGAACGGCAATCCACGGTTCGCTCTTGCTGAACCGTGGACGCTCGTTATCCAACGCCGTCAAGGCGGCAATCAGCGAAATCGGCTATCGCGTCAGTGCGATTTGGATGCCGTGGCGGCACGTTGCCTGGCGCGACTGCAACTATGCAGATAGGCCGTATTGAAACCGGCTAATGCCAGTAGCGCCGGGTAATCGAGAAGGCGAATGTTGCGTGAGTCTTTGTCCCGGGTTAATAGGCCTTTGGCTTCGAGCTGGCTCAGACAGCGGCACACATGTACGTTGGTCATACCCAGCAGATCACCGATGACCTGCTGGGACAAAGGAATGGTCAGGTCCCTCATTTCGGAGCGAGAAAAATTGAGACGTGCATGCAGCTCGAGAATGAAATAGGCGAGTCGTGTCGTTGCATCATGACTGATCAGATTATTGAGTCGATCTGCCATGATGTTGCACTGATGCATGGTAGCGGCAAGCATCGCATTCACCAGACTGTGATCCTTCTGCATCGCCTGATCGAGCTGGGACTTGTGCATCGGAATGACCAGACCGTCGGTCAGCATGGTGACCTCGTCGAAACGACCGCCGGTGTGATAATCACGCAGGCCAACGATGTCACCTGGCAGATAGAGATCGATGATCTGGCGTTTGCCCTCTTCTGTGACGCGGCAGGAACACGCCCAACCATCTTGAATTGCCAGCAGATATTTGGCGTTCAGGCTGTGGTTCTTGACGACGCTTCCCTTTTTGAAGCGGCGAGGTGCCTGCTGTAGCTCGGCCAATGTTTCACGATTGCTGATCGACAGCGGTGCATGATGAGAGAAAATTTCGAAATAGAGTGAATAGTCATGCCACAGATGAGAGTTCGCCGAGACTCGTCGGGAAAGCTTGGATGTTCGGCCAGTAACTTCGGCTAGCGAAGACATAGTGATTTACCTCGGCAAATGTTCTGTCAGATAATCCGGCAGGATTGGCTTTAAGTCTTTCTTCGGGAATCGTTTTGGCATCGTTGATCTGCTCAATGGCGTCCCCATGCGAAACGACGACACGGCTGATCGTCGCTTGCCTTTGCATCTTGGCGATATAGTCGACAGAACTTCACTATCCGCCACATGGGAAGAATAGGATAAAGAATTCATAACCTTATTCTTCATCAGGCTGTTCAGAAGACCGTGCCGTGCCTTTCAGGCCATCGAAAGCATCCTGTTTCAAGGCAGCGCCCTGAAGCGCTGCCTTTTTGCGCTTCGGCCAAGCTCAATGGCCTTGGCTTTTGCCACCCTTGTGGCCAGCCTCGGAGGCCTTCTTCGGATCGTTCTTGAAGTTGCCGGAACTCTCCTGACCGCCCTTGTGGCCTGCTTCCGCAGCCCTTTCAGGATCGTTCTTGAAGTTGCCGGAACTCTCCTGACCGCCCTTGTGACCAGCTTCCGCGGCCCTTTCAGGATCGTTCTTGAAGTTGCCGGAACTCTCCTGACCACCCTTATGGCCAGCTTCTGCGGCCTTGTCGGGATCGTTCTTGAAGTTGCCTGAGCTTTTCTGGCCGCCTTTATGACCAGCTTCCGAAGCCTTTTCGCGATCATTCTGAAAATTGCCGGGATTACGGTTAGTCATTTCAACTCTCCCTTTCCTTAGGTTCGGTACAAATGATGGCGTATCGCCGTCAGTAATCAAGATAGTGGAATCTGATTAATGGTCGAGCTAATCAGGTTTTAAAATGTTATTAAGTGTGATTAGGAAACGATGTTTCTTTATTTACCGATGGTCATGCTCGGTTTAATTAAGTGCAAGTGATTGTTTAAGGAACAGGATTGCGCAGGCCATTTAAAAGATAATCCAGGTTAATTGTTGCGCGAGTGAAAAACAGGACGATATTTAACCATCATGAACATGGAGAAAAACCATGGAGGTAGCATAAAGGAAGGAGGTGGGGGCCTGTGTCGAATCCGATCGGCAAAGGCATCGCAACCTGCACGGCTCCACGTTCAGAATTTCGATCGTCCACTCGCGGGAAAGACACCGCCTTGGCTGCAGGGTCTTCGCATGGATGCTTCACGAACGGACACGCGCTTTCGCGTAGGGCATGCAACGTTATCGTCATCTGCTGGCAAGCGACGGCCTCATCGAGATCAACTGAAGCCGAACGAGGCTCGGAGGAGCATCGCAGGTGTCGCGTCGATGCCTGCCTGACAGGTGACGATCACAGTGACCCATTGCCGCACTTGATGTGCATGGCTTGTTCTGAGGTCGGCTTGCTATGATGGCGATCTCGACGGGAAGGCTGGGGAGAGTAGACGAGCATGCTGAGTGCATTGATGTACCTGCTGATTTTCTTGGGGGTCGCTATTTCCGTCTATCAGGTCTACGACATCTACTACGCTCAGAATTTCGAGGATGACGAGCGCCGTACGCATGGCGACAGCCCGCTTGGTCAGCTGTCGCGACAGGCAGAGCAGTATGCGACAACGGGGGAGTCCGAGGGGTTTCTGGATCTCGTGGGCCGGCAGTTCGGCGCGCGCTTCGACAAGCGCCTCGCACTTTCTGCGGCTTCCCGCCCCGATGCATCGCAGTACCTGGCGGCGTTGCTGCGCCGCCAGCGCCGGATCGTCTCCAACGGCCGGGTTCGCGTGCGCCATCCGCTCTCCTGGCAGACCAGCCCGCCCGCCAGCGATAGCCGCCCGGTGCTGTTGTCGCTGGTGCTGATCAATTGCCTGGTGGTGATGTTCTTCGGCGGGCTCAGCCTCTACACGATTGCCTATCAGGTTCCGGTGCCGTCACTGGCCTGGATGAACAGCGAATGGGTGCTGATGTCGCTCATCTACGCCGTGATCGCCATGACGCACGGCATTTCCCGGCTCGACGCCTACCTGCATGATCTCTATCTGATTGGCACCTTGAATCGCACGGTGGGGTAGCGGTCTTTTCGATACTCGGTGGGCCTGACCACCGCTCGTCGGCTTTCGTACATAGGCTGCGGCAGTCGATGAGCGACGTTTTTTTGCGACCCGATTCCTGAATTGTTATTGATTGATTAATATACCAAAAGGTATCCCGCTTCAAAGACATGCCCCCACGTACTATTCACTCTTGAATGGTACTGTAGCGCTTTCGGTAGTCCCGCAGCGCTTTCGGTAGTGCTGAATCGTTTCGGGTAGTACTGAATCATTGTTAGATAGTACTGAAAGATTGCCGAACAGCGCTGAAGAAAGCCTCTCAATTGACGCCTCGAACAATCCCATTGCCGGATTTACCCTGCCTATCTAACCGGTGTTATATACCTCCTTTCGCTAACATGCTGTCATGCTTGAAAAATTTAAGAAGGCACGAGTGAATGGGTCAGCAGGAAGGCTGTATTGCCCACCATTTCAGTCGCTACGCAACACTTTCTGAAAATGACCGTCGCCAGCTCGACGCACTGGAAGGTACGGCGATTGATGCCACCAAGGGACAGGTGATTTGGCACGAGGGCGACCTTGTGCGTGATTTCTGCGCATTGCGACGAGGGTGGGCTTATTCGTTTCGCTACATGGAGGATGGCACGCGGCACATCCTCGAGATATTCCTGCCCGGCGACATCATCGGGTTACATGAATTCTCGTTCAGGTATCGGCTCTCCAGCGTCGCCATGCTGGAAGACGGCGAGATCCGCACGGTCGCCAACCGCCAGCTGCTGAGTCTGTTTCGCGAATCATCGAGCCTCATGTCGGTCTGCTTCGCAGTCTGTTCCTATCGGCAGGCCGTGCTGAGCGAGCGGCTGGTGCATCTCTCGCGTCGCAGTGCTCGCCAACGCGTTGCCTATTTGCTGCTCAAGATATTCTGTCGCCTGCAGTATAACGATGACGATTCGAGCGAGAGCTTTCGCTTGCCGTTGTCCCAACAGCAGCTTGCCGATGCACTTGGTCTTTCGCCGGTTCATGTCAGCCGGACGTTGACGGCGTTCCGACAGGAAGGGGTGATCAAGCTTGCCCGAGGCTGGGTGACGGTGCTCGATAGGCCCGCGTTGGCGAGCGAAGGCGGTGTGGTGGGATGTCTGCAGGATCGCATCGCTCACACTGCCTGATCGATCCTTTTTATCTCAGGATTCGGCTTCAAGGGCGATGTGCGGGGGGGCGAGGGGCAGAGGTAAAGGTAAAGCAGGTAGAGAGGTAGAAATGCGGCATTGGCGTCCGGAAGCGAATGCCAAAAACCAAACGCCAAAACTCGCTCCCGTGGTGACGAGAGCGAGCCGAGATGAAGCTTGGCGTCGAGTCCTGCTAGACCGCTGCGCGGCGCGTGGCGCGGCTCAGTGCGCTGGTCATTTCGATCGCCATGGTCAGATCCGCCAGTTCCCGCGGGGAGAACGCATTCAGCGCCAGTTTGCGCGTGGCCGGATTGGCGGGACGAAAGTGGGTGAAGGACTCACACCAGGCCAGTGCGGCTTTTTCGCGCTCATTGAACTCGTCGGACTCTGCCCAAGCGGCCAGCGCCTGCAGCTTGCTGGGGGAGATACCCAGCGCTTCGGCCTGCTCGCGACGGAAATGAGTGCAGCTCAAGCAACCGTTGATCTGCGAAGCGCGCAATTCCGCCAGGCAGCGAATGGACGGATCCAGTGAGCAGGCGTGCAGTGATCTCGCTGATTTATCGATGTTTTTGACATCGATCGTTTGCCACTTGTTAGCGTTCATCTCGGTCTCCTGAATTCAGGTGTCATGCGATTAAACGACTATCGTTCTCAAGTTTCCACAGCCTTGATTGGAATGTTTAATAGCAGTTAAAGATTGAAACTATGGTTTAGGCATGACCAGGAAGCAGAACGCCCCGCATGGCGGGGCGTCGGACAGGCTAGCGGCGGCCGATCAACAAGCCGATCACGGCGCCAGCCAGCGTGGCTGCCCCGATACTGGACCACGGATGTTCACGCACGTAACGGTCGCACTCATTGACCGACTGATTGGCGGAACGCTTGACCCGGCGATTGCGCTGGCGGGCCTGGTCCGCCATGCGAGCATATTGCGCTTCGCTCTGCAGTCGTGCCTCTTCGATCGCGTCTTGTGTGTCATCTCGCAGGTCACGTCCCAGTGCCTGGGCCTGATCGCCGATATCGTCCAGATCGGCACGAATGCGATCGGTACGGGCTTCACGGTCTTCACGCTTGAATAGGCTCATGTTTCACCTCCCTGATGGATTATGGGCCTGAGTGCGTATGACAGCGTAGACGCTGTAAAGTGCCCGTGCCGCCGGAAATCCTGCGATCGCTCGTTGGTCGGTGCCTCGCGGAGTCGGCCGGGCGGCAAGCGTCAGGTATAGTCGATGCGCGGATTTCAATGGCGGAAACAGGAAGTCGACGTGTCGTTGCAACTCTGGTTGTCTCTCTTGGCGGTTTGCGCTCTGGGTGCCATGTCGCCGGGTCCCAGCCTGGCCATGGTCATGCAGAACACGGTCGGTGGCGGCCGCTGGTGTGGCGTGATCGCCGGTGTCACCCATGCGTTGGGGGTCGGTCTCTACGCGGGGTTGACCGTGCTGGGGCTGGCGGCGGTCATCGTTCACCAGCCCTGGCTGTATCGGCTGGTGACCTGGGGCGGCGCGCTCTATCTGGCCTGGATGGGCATTCAGGCTCTCCGGGCCAGCGGTAACGGCGGCTTCAACGTTGCCGAGCGGGCGAGCGACTGGCGCCGCGCCATGCGCGATGGCCTGCTGGTGGCGCTGGGCAATCCCAAGCTGATCGTGTTCTTCGTCGCACTGTTGAGTCAGTTCGTCAGCGCCGATCTGAGTATGGCCGGGCGCTGGCTGATCGTGGCCACCGCCACGCTGGTGGACGGCGGCTGGTACGTGCTGGTGGCGCTGTTGCTATCCCACTCCCGCGTGCTGCCGTGGCTGCAGCGACACGCGGCGTGGATACACCGCCTGACGGGCATCGTCCTGCTGGGGTTGGCGGCTCGTGTGGCTCTGGGCTGAGTCTGCGTCCGGGCGGCTCACTTCATTCAGACGCTTTCCTTTTCATTCAGACACTTTCCTTCAGACGCTCGAGGATCGCGGGCACGGGAGCGTTGGCCGGCAGTACTCCGAAAATCGGCGACGCGCTGGCAAGCCTCGTGGTGCAGAAGGTGTCGGCGATGGCATGAGGGGCATGACGAATCAGCAGGGCGGCCTGCAGCGTCTGCGCCATGCTTTGCGCTAGCCAGCGCGCCTCGGCCTGCAGCCGTTCGGCGCTGGCCGTCAGTCGGTCGCCGAGCGAGTCGACGGCGGCATCGAAGGTGGAATGGTGGCCCCGGGCCAGGTTGAGTTCCCGTTGCAACGCTTCGATGCTGGCCGGGTGCCGTTCCAGGATTCTCAGCACGTCCAGGCAGATGACGTTGCCGGAACCTTCCCAGATCGAGTTGACCGGGGCTTCGCGATAGAGCCGCGCCAGCGGCGTTTCCTCGACGTAACCGATGCCGCCGAGACATTCCATCGCCTCGGCCATGAACGCGGGGCCGCGCTTGTTATGCCAGAACTTGGCCAGCGCGGGGAGCAGGCGTGCCAGGGCGGCTTCATGCTCGTCGCCCGCGGCGCGGTCCATGGCACGGGCGCCTCGCATCGCCAGCAGCAGGCTGGCCTCGGTTTCGATCTCCAGGTCGGCGACGACGCGCTGCATCAAGGGCTGGTCGGCCAGCCGGCGATCGAAGACCTGTCGCTTCTGCACGTGGTTCCAGACTTCTCTCACTGCCTGACGCATCATGCCTGCCGGTGCGGTGGCGGCATCGAGCCGCGTCTGCTGCACCATTTCCAGGATGGCCGGCACGCCGCGACCGGGCTCGCCGACGAGCTGTGCCCAGGCGCCGACGTATTCGATCTCCGCCGAGGCGTTGGCGCGATTGCCGCATTTGTCCTTGAGCCGCTGAATCTCGATGGCGTTGCGCTGGCCCTCCGGCGTGAATCGCGGCGCCAGAAAGCAGGAGAGCCCATCGTTGGTCTGGGCCAGGGTCAGGAAGGCGTCCGACATTGGCGCGCTGCAGAACCACTTGTGCCCCTCGAGCCGATACCATTCGCCGGGGCCGGGCGACGACACCGGCCGCGCCCGCGTGCTGTTGCGGCGCACGTCGCTGCCACCCTGCTTTTCGGTCATGGCCATGCCGAAGGTGTTGGTCGTCTTGTGCCAGGCGGGGAGGGCCGCCGGTTCGTACGCTCGGCCCAGCAGCCGGGTCCGCCATGCCTCGCCGTCGCGCAGATGGCGCAGCACGGGCATGGCGGCGTGGGTCATGGTGATCGGGCAGCAGAAGCCGGGTTCGGCCTGGGTCAACAGATAGAGCGCGGCGACATGCGCCTGGTGCCCGCCGTCATGCTCGCGCTCCCAGGCGACGGCGTGCCAGCCCTCGCCAATCGCGAGCGCCATCAGTGCGTGATAGCCAGGGTGGTAGTCGACCTCGTCCAGGCGCCGCCCATGACGGTCGAAGGCGTGCAACTGGGGCGGGAATCGGTTGGCCTGCTCGCCCCAGCGTTCGACTTCTGCCGAGCCCAGGCGCTGGCCCAGCGGGGCCAGACGCTCGCTCACCCAGTCCGGTGCGAAGTGCGACACCGCCTCGCGCAATGGGCGATCGTCTCGCCACAGGTCGCGTTCGGGCTCGGGGGCTGGCTGATTCTCGACCCGGTGCGTGGTCAGTTCGGTGCGGGGTGCATAGTCGGCCATGTGAATTCTCCGAGTGGGCTGACTCGAGCATAAACCGGACATTCGGCGCCGTGGGCTTCCTTCGACCAATGCGGCATGCCGACGGCGCCACTCGTACCGCCAGTGGACCGGGTCGAAGCCACCCGTGATACGCTGCGGTTCCGCTCTTCTACAGGCAGGTTTTCCATGAGCCCGTTTTCAACGAGTCCGTGTTCAATGAGCCCGTTTTCCATGAGCCCGCTTTCCATGAATAAGCGGATCATCGCGGACGAGCAGGTCCAGCTCGTCGATCCGCGCAACCGGCCCTGCGGCAGCGTCTCGCGAGCCACGATGCGGCGGTTGAACTGCTGGCATCGGGCGACATACATCATCGTGCGCAATGGAAAAGGCGAAATCTGCGTGCAGGAGCGAACATCGATCAAGGAGACGCATCCGGGCTGGTTCGACCTGGCCGCGGGCGGCGTGGTGGGGGCGGGCGAGGCGTCCCGGCCGGCGGCGCGGCGGGAGCTGTTCGAGGAACTCGGCATTCGCGGCGTCAAGCTGATGTCCGGTGGCGAATTCATGTTCCAGGAGGCCGGGCTGAATCTCTACGGCAGCCTCTACTGGGTTAATTACGACGGGCCGCTTCGCCTGCAGCCGGAGGAGGTCGCCGCCGTGCGCTGGTTGCCGATCCCGGAGGCGCTGGCGCTGGAAAAGGCGACGCCGGACACGCGGGTGGCATTGTCGAAGGCCGTCTCGCTCGATCACTGGTGAAGTCGCGGCTGGCGTGGCACTCTTTTGGCCGGACCGGCTTCCTGAATCCTTGGCCGGACCGGCTTTCTGATCAGCCACCGTGTTCAGAGGGATGTGCAGAGAAAGCGCGATGCCTTGCGCTCGCGCTTCGGTCCCAACGATTTGACACTAGCGTTTCTCGGGTCGACTCATCGATGTCGTTATATACGCAAGATTGCCGGACACACGCCGGCGAACCCTTCAATCTGCGCGCGCTGCGCGGCCAGGTGCTGCTGGTCGTCAACGTTGCCAGCCGCTGCGGGTTCACGCCCCAGATGGAGGGGTTGGAAAAGCTCTATCGGCAATATCGCGACCAGGGGTTCACCGTACTGGCGTTTCCCTGCAACCAGTTCGGACGCCAGTCGCCGGAATCCTCGGCCATGTTCGCCACGTTCTGCGAACAGCGCTACGCGGTCACGTTTCCGATGATGGAAAAGATCAAGGTCAACGGGCGCGAGGCACATCCGCTGTTCGTGCATTTGCGACGTCACGCCCCCGGCGTGCTGGGAAGTACGCCGATCAAGTGGAATTTCACCAAGTTTCTGGTGGGGCGTGACGGGCAGGTCATCCGTCGCTTCGGGCCGCGCGCCGCACCGCGATCGCTGCGTCATGCCATCGAGGACGCGCTGGAAACGCCGTTCTCGGCTTGAGTCGGCGTACCCTTGGGTATCGCTAGCCGGGCGGGCGTTCGCCTCGGGCCACCATGACCCGGATCGCCAGTTCATTGAAGCGCGGCCGGCTCATCATCGTGGTCAATCCCGAGAACAGCGACCATAGGGCCTTGCGCCAGCCGCCGAGCTTGCGGTTGTGGCGAACCAGCCGCGTCAGCAGCGCCGTTTCGTCGAACGCGCGCCATTCGCCCGCCATGGAGAGCTGATTGCGCGCCATGACCGGCGACATTTCCAGCCGATAGACCCACTCCAGCTGTTGCAGCGTCAGCGCGCTGGCTTCGATCTCGCGGATCATGCGGGCGTATTCGGACTCGCGCGGCTCGCGCTCGAGCCATAGCGGCGACAGCGCCAGCCACAGCGCGCCGCGCCGGAGGACCAGGTCTTCGATTTCTTGCTCGTGGTGCATGGGGCTTTCTCTGCTTTCTGGACTCTCTGGGCTGGCTCGGCTTGCCGGTGGTTATCTTCGAATACCCGCAGCGGTGAGACAAGCTTGGGCGCTGGTTGTCGAATAACGGCGCGCTGCGAACTGGATCATAGCTGGCCAAGCGAGTTCGTCCCCCTTTTTTACCACCCTGTTAGAATGCGCCCGGATAGCATTCGACCTGCTAGAATTCGACCCATGCCATTTCCCGGCAAGACTCGCCGGGCTTTCCGTTTCGCAGTAGAAGACGAGGTTAGACGTGATCATCAAGCCCAAGGTTCGCGGTTTCATCTGTACCACGACGCATCCGCTCGGCTGCGAGCGCAACGTACTCGAACAGATCGAGACCACCCGCGCCAACCTGAGCGATGGCAAAGCTGGCCCTCGCAACGTGCTGGTCATCGGCGCATCCAGCGGCTACGGGCTGGCGGCGCGTATTACGGCGGCTTTCGGCTACGGCGCCGATACGCTGGGCGTATTCTTCGAAAAGCCCGCGACCGAGACCAAGCCCGGCACTGCCGGCTGGTACAACTCGGCGGCGTTCGACAAGTTCGCCAAGGCCGAGGGGCTCTACAGCAAGTCGATCAATGGCGATGCGTTTTCCCATGAAGTCCGCGACAAGGCGATCGAGCTGATCCGTGAAGACATGGGACAGATCGATCTGGTGGTCTATTCGCTGGCATCGCCGGTGCGCAAGCTGCCGGACAGCGGCGAAGTCAAGCGCTCCAGTCTCAAGCCGATCGGCGAGACCTACACGGCGACCGCCATCGATACCAACAAGGACACCATCACCGAGGCTTCCGTCGAGCCGGCGACCGAGCAGGAAGTGGCCGATACCATCGAAGTCATGGGCGGCCAGGACTGGGAGCTGTGGATGGATGCGCTGGACAAGGCGGGCGTACTGGCGCCGGGTGCCAAGTCCGTGGCGTTCAGCTATATCGGCACCGATATCACCTGGCCGATCTACTGGCACGGTGCGCTGGGCAAGGCGAAGGAAGATCTCGATCGCGCCGCCGGCGAAATCGACCAGCGCCTCAAGGCGACCGGCGGCGGTGCCAACGTGGCCGTGCTCAAGTCCGTGGTGACGCAGGCCAGCGCCGCGATCCCGGTCATGCCGCTGTATATCTCGATGGTCTACAAGGTGATGAAGGAGCAGGGCATTCACGAGGGCACCATCGACCAGCTCAACCGCCTGTTCGCCGAGCGCCTTTACGCCGATGGCGAGCCGGAAGTGGACGAAGCCGGGCGTCTGCGCCTGGACGACTGGGAACTGCGCGACGATATCCAGCAGGCCTGCAAGGATCTGTGGCCGCAGGTGACCAGCGACAACCTGTTCGCGTTGACCGATTACGCCGGCTACAAGCACGAATTCCTCAAGCTGTTCGGCTTCGAGCGTGACGACGTGGATTATGACGCCGAGGTCGATCCGCTGGTGAAATTCGACGTCGTCCAGGTTTGATCGCGCGCGACCTCACCGCATGAAACATCGGTCATGAGTCGGTCATGAATGCACAGGGCACCCCGCGCCAGGTGGGGTTCGTCATGCTGCCGGGGTTCTCCCTGCTGGCGCAGGCCTGCGCCATGGAGCCGCTGATCGTCGCCAACACGCTGGCGGAGCGGCGGCTCTATACCGCCACCACGTTCGGGCTCGACGGCCGGCCGGTGAAGAGCGTGGCAGAACTGGCGCTCTCGCCGGAGAGCGTGGCCGGTAGCGATGCACGCCATCTCGACATGCTGTTCGTCTGCGCGCCCACGCCGAGCGGCGTAGTAACGGCGGAAGAGGAGGGCGAGTCGCTGATCCACTGGCTGCATCGCCTGGCGAGCCGAGGCGTGACGCTGGGCGGTATTGCCGGCGGCACGCACTGGCTGGCCAGGGCCGGCGTGCTGGATGGCTATCGGGCCTCGATCCCCTATGCCAGTGCCGATGCGTTCATGCGGGCGTTTCCGACGATTCATGTCTCGCATCAGCTGTTCGAGATCGACCGTGACCGCCTCACCTGTGGCGGCGGTACCGCGGCGATGGACATGCTGATGACGCTGATCGGGCAGCAGCAGGGGGCCGGTCTGGCGCAGCGGATCTCCGAGCATTTCGTCTGCGAGCGGATTCGCATGGCCGACGAGCCGCAGCAGTTGCCGCTGCGCTCGCGACTGGGGCACGCGCCGCAGAGCCTCCTCGATGCCGTGGCGCTGATGGAAGCCAATATCGAGGAGCCACTGACCACGCATGAGCTTTCGGCGCACCTGGGCCTGTCCCGCCGCCAGCTGGAGCGGTTGTTCAAGAAGCACCTGCAGGCCGTGCCCAGCCGTTACTATCTGAACCTGCGCCTGCAACAGGCGCGCCGGCTGCTCCGCGAAAGCGACCAGGCGGTGGGGGAAATCGCGCTGGCTCACGGGTTCTCGTCGGGGGCGCATTTTTCCACCGCCTATCGCCATCATTTCGGCATCAGCCCGCGCGATGAGCGGCTGGGACAGGCCGGAGGGGAATCATGAAGTATCAAGGTGTCGGGGGCGGCGGCAACGCCGTGATTGATAGCCATTGGCTGGGTTCCGCTCGCCGGGTGATATCACCCAACGCCAATGACCGGCCGGCGGGCGAGATATCGGCCGTAGTGCTGCACGGCATCAGTCTGCCGCCGGGCGAGTTTGGCGGCGACGCCATCGAACGGTTGTTCACCAATACGCTGGACCTGGATGCGCATCCGGCCTTCGCCGCGATCGCCTCGTTGCGGGTCTCGGCGCATCTACTGATTCGGCGCGATGGCGAGTGTGTCCAGTTCGTGGCGTTCGACCGTCGTGCCTGGCATGCCGGCAAGTCGCGCTGGCTGGATGAAAGGCTGCCGCGCCAGGGACAGCCTTTCATCCAGCGTCAGCCTCTCATCCAGCACCAGGGGCAGCTGCGCGAAGGGCTCAATGACTTCACTGTCGGCATCGAACTCGAAGGCACCGACGAGAGGCCCTATCGGGAGGCGCAGTACCGCGCGTTGTCAGGTGTTCTGGGCGCGCTGATGCAGCGCTACCCCGCAATCTCGAGCGCGCGGATTACCAGCCACGCGCACATTGCGCCGCTGCGCAAGACCGATCCCGGCCCCGCGTTCGACTGGGCTTATCTGCGGCGTTGTCTGACGGAGATCGTTTGAATGCTATGCTTTTGTGGGGGTATCGTGCGCATGGATTGCCTGCGATCCTGATGTTGGTAATTTGGCTACAGGAACGGTACTCGCTTTCTTCTGCGAGATTGACCTTCAAGTTGCTGAAGTTGCGGCATTTACGCGCCGTCCCTAGCACAATCGATGTGTCCGCGAATTGGCAGATGCGAGCGTTTGCGGTATCTTCTTCGCCTGATTTCTCGCGTCACGCACGCCTGCTGTAATTCCATTACAGCCAATAAATCTCGGAAAACGGCCCCAAAAGAGCCGTGCCGGCACCGAAGAGCGCATATTCCCAAGCCCCGCTGCGGCTATCCGCCCCGGCCGGGCGAATGGCAAACCTTTTCCCATTCGGAGAGTTGTCTATGAGTCTGGAGACACGAGAAGATCTCGATCCGGTCGAAACCACGGAGTGGTTGGATTCCCTGGCTTCGGTCGTCGAGCATGAGGGCGAAGAGCGCGCTCAATACATTCTGAGTCGGTTGGCGGACCGCCTGCGTCGTGATGGCTCTTCACCGCCGTTTTCCGGTACCACGCCGCACCGCAACACCATTCCCGTGCATCGTGAAGCCAAGATTCCCGGCGATATGTTCATCGAGCGCAAGATCCGCTCGGCGATTCGCTGGAACGCCATGGTGCAGGTCCTGCGGGCCAACAAGAAGCACAAGGGGCTGGGCGGCCACATCGCCAGCTACCAGTCCAGTGCCACGCTTTATGAAGTCGGTTTCAATCACTTCTTCCGTGCCGACAACGGCGACCACAAGGGTGATCTCCTTTACATCCAGGGGCACGTGACGCCGGGCATCTACGCGCGTTCGTTCCTGGAAGGTCGCCTGACTCAGGAGCAGATGGACAACTTCCGTCAGGAAGTCGACGGTAATTCGCTGCCGTCCTATCCGCACCCCTATCTGATGCCGGATTACTGGCAGTTCCCGACCGTTTCCATGGGTCTGGGGCCGATCCAGTCGATCTATCAGGCCCACGTGATGAAGTATCTGCATTCGCGTGAGCTGGAAGACATGAAGGACCGCAAGGTCTGGGCTTTCCTGGGTGACGGCGAGTGCGACGAGCCGGAATCCCTGGGCGCGCTGCACCTGGCAAGCCGCGAGAAGCTCGACAACCTGATCTTCGTCATCAACTGCAACCTGCAGCGCCTCGACGGCCCGGTACGCGGCAACTCCCGCGTGATCGACGAGCTCGAGGGCGTTTTCCGCGGTGCCGGCTGGAACGTGATCAAGGTCGTCTGGGGTGGCCAGTGGGATCCGCTATTCGAGCAGGACACCAAGGGCATGCTGCAGAAGCGCATGGACGAGGCGGTCGACGGCGAATACCAGAACTACAAGGCGCAGGGCGGCAAGTACACCCGCGACAACTTCTTCGGCAAGTACGAAGAGACCGCCGAGATGGTCAAGGGCTATTCCGACGAGGAGATCTTCCGTCTCAATCGCGGTGGTCACGATCCGCAGAAGGTCTACGCGGCCTACCATGAAGCGGTCAACAACGCCAACGGGCGGCCGACGGTCATCCTGGCGCATACCGTCAAGGGTTACGGCATGGGCGGCGGCCACGGCGAAGCCGACATGGAAGCCCACCAGATCAAGTCGATGGACGTCGATGCACTGAAGGCGTTCCGTGATCGCTTCGGCATCCCGGTTTCCGACCAGCAGATCGAAAGCGGCGACATTCCCTACTACAAGCCCGAAGACGACAGCCCGGAGATGAAGTATCTGCATCTCCAGCGCGAGAAGCTCGGCGGTTTCCTGCCGGCGCGCAGAAACGACTTCGAGGCGATGGAAATTCCCGGCCTCGACGACAAGATGTTCGCGACGCAGCTCAAGGGCACCGGCGACCGCGAAGTCTCGACCACGATGTCCTTCGTGCGCGTGCTCAACGGCCTGGTCAAGCACAAGCAGCTTGGCTCCCGCGTGGTGCCGATCATTCCGGACGAAGCGCGTACGTTCGGGATGGAAGGCATGTTCCGTCAGCTCGGTATCTATGCCGCGGAAGGGCAGAAGTACGAGCCGATGGATGCCGGTCAGATCATGTACTACCGCGAGGACCGGAAAGGTCAGATCCTCGAGGAAGGCATCACCGAGGCCGGTTCCATGTCCGCCTGGGTTGCGGCGGCCACGTCTTATGCCAACCACCATCTGCCGCTGATTCCGTTCTACGTCTACTACTCGATGTTCGGTTATCAGCGCGTCGGCGACCTGGTCTGGGCTGCGGGTGATCTTCAGGCGCGTGGCTTCATGGTCGGCGGTACCGCTGGCCGTACCACCATCAATGGTGAAGGTCTGCAGCACCAGGATGGCCACAGCCATATCCTGATGTCCACCGTGCCGACCTGCCGCGCTTACGATCCGTGCTACGGTCACGAGCTGGCGGTCATTCTGCAGGATGGTCTGAAGCGGATGTTCCAGGACAAGGAAAACTGCTTCTACTACCTGACCGTGATGAACGAAAACTACTCGCACCCGCAGATGCCGGAAGGTAGCGAAGAGGGCATCGTTCGCGGCATGTATCTGCTCAAGTCGGGCGAGAACGCCGGCAAGAAGAAGGCGCCGCGGGTTCAGCTCATGGGCAGCGGCACGATCCTGCGCGAAGTCGAAGCGGCGGCCGAGCTGCTGGCGGAAGACCACGGCGTGGTTGCCGATGTCTGGAGCGTTACCAGCTTCAACGAACTGCGTCGCGAAGCGCTGGAATACGATCGCCAGCAATTCCTCGACTACGATGAGAAGCGCGAGAAGCCGTGGGTCGTTCAGCAGCTCGACGGTGTCGAAGGGCCGGTCATCGCATCGACCGACTACATGAAGCTCTACGCCGATCAGATCCGCGCCTGGGTGCCGAGCGACTTCCATGTCCTTGGAACCGATGGTTTCGGCCGGTCGGATACCCGTGAGCAGCTGCGTCGCTTCTTCGAAGTCGACCGCTACTACGTGACGATTCAGGCACTGCGTGCGCTGGCCAAACGCGGCGAAATCGACGTCAAGGTCGTCAACGATGCCATGAAGAAGTACGGCATTGACCCCGCCAAGCCCAGCCCTCTGTTGTCTTGAGCCCCTGCGGTTGGTTTGGACCGGAGTGTCACGTCAAGGCGCTGCCGCCCTGCGGGGCGGTAGCCAGATTGCCTGAGTGAGTCGACCTGCCCCCGGGCAGGTCGACAGATGATAAAGGAGCGCGACCTTGAGTAGCGAAATCATCAAAGTTCCCGACATCGGCGGCAGCGACGATGTCGAAATCATCGAGATTGCGGTGAGCGTCGGCGATGTCATCTCCGCCGAAGACACCATGATCACGCTGGAATCCGACAAGGCCAGCATGGATGTCCCTGCGCCGAAAGGTGGCAAGGTCGTCAAGATTCTGGTCAAGGAAGGCGACACCGTCTCAGAGGGCGACGACATCCTTGAGCTCGAAGCGGAAGGTGAGGGTGACGACGCCGGTCAGGACGACGCTGAAGAAGCGTCCTCCGGCAAGAGTGCCGAAGAAGCCGAAACCGACGCTGCCAGCGGCGAAGCCGAGAAATCGGAAAAGCCGAACGGAAAGTCGAAAAAGTCTTCCGGCGGCGGCAAGCGTACCGTCGAGATCAAGGTGCCGGACATCGGTGGCAGCGAAGGTGTCGAGATCATCGAAGTCGCCGTCAGCGAAGGCGACGAGATCAGCGAAGAAGACACCTTGATCACGCTGGAGTCCGACAAGGCCTCCATGGACGTGCCGAGCCCCTACAGCGGCAAGATCGTTTCGCTGTCGGTCAAGGAAGACGATAGCGTCTCCGAGGGCGACCTGATCGGCACCATGGAAATCGCCGGCGAAGGCGACGATGAAGACGACGCCGACGAAACTGCCTCGGCAGAGGAATCCGATAGCACCGACGGTGCCGAGGAACAGGGCAGCGCGGAACAGGACGCCGAAGATCAGGGCGAAGAAGAAGGCGGTGACGAAGGTGGCCGCAAGGAAATTCGCGTCCCTGACATCGGTGGCAGCGAAGGCGTCGAGATCATCGAGGTCGCGATCAGCGAAGGCGACGAGATCAACGAAGAAGACACCTTGATCACGCTGGAGTCCGACAAGGCCTCCATGGACGTGCCGAGCCCTTACAAGGGCAAGGTCGTCGAAGTGTCGGTCAAGGAAGGCGACAGTGTCTCGGAAGGCGACCTGATCGGCTATGTCGAGGTGGCCGGCGCTCCGGGGGCGGGCGCCAAGAAGCCGGCGAAGAAGCCGGCCGAAAGCGGTGCCAAGAAGGGCGGTGAATCGAAGCCGGCCCCGGCCAAATCCGACGCCGGCAAGCAGTCCGACGCCAAGCCGCAGAAGGACGTCAGCGGTGAACCGAGCCCGGAAGCCCGTCACAAGCATGGTGACGACAAGACCGAAGGCGCTCACGTTCACGCTGGGCCAGCCGTGCGCAAACTCGCTCGCGAGCTGGGTGTCGAACTCAGCGAGGTCCAGGGCTCCGGTCCCAAGGGCCGCATCCTGAAGGATGATGTCGATGGCTTCGTCAAGCAGGTGATGAAGCAGCGCAAGAGCGGCGGCGGTGCTGCGCCTGCAGCGGCCACCGGTGGGGCGGGCATTCCGCAGGTGCCGGCGATCGATTTCAGCCAGTTCGGCGAGATCGAAGAGAAGCCGATGAGTCGTCTGATGAAGGCAGGTGCCAACAACCTGCATCGCAGCTGGCTCAATGTGCCGCACGTCACGCAGTTCGACGAAGCGGACATCACCGAGCTCGAGGCTTTCCGCAAGTCGATGAAGGCCGAGGCGGAGTCTCAGGGTGCCAAGCTGACGCCGCTGCCGTTCATGATCAAGGCGTGTGCCTATGCGCTGCGCAAGTTCCCGCAGTTCAACTCGAGCCTGCATCCGGACGGCGACAAGCTGATTGTCAAGCATTACGTGCACATCGGTGTAGCGGTCGACACGCCAGATGGCCTGATGGTGCCGGTGATTCGCGATGCCGACAAGAAGTCGCTGATCGAACTGGCCAAGGAGTCGGTCGAGCTGGCGAAGAAGGCCCAGAACAAGAAGCTGTCTCGCGAAGAGATGAGCGGTGCCAGCTTCACCATCTCGAGCCTGGGCTCGATCGGGGGCACGGCCTTCACGCCGATCGTCAACACGCCTGAAGTGGCGATTCTGGGTGTCTCCAAGTCGTCGATGAAGCCGGTCTGGAATGGCAGCGAGTTCGCGCCGCGGCTGATGCTGCCGCTGTCGCTTTCCTACGATCACCGTGCGGTCAACGGTGCCGATGCGGCACGCTTTACCGCCTTCCTGGCGCAGGTGCTGTCCGATATCCGCCGTATGCTGGTCTGATTCAGCGAGCGGATTTATCGAACGCCAACGGCTCCTTCGGGGGCCGTTGGCGTTTTTCGTGGGCCATTGGCATTTTTCGTGGATTGCGGCGCGAACATCGATAGGGTGGAAGTCGTCGATGCACTCTGTCATACCGCCGTATCGACAGTGTGTTAGGCCAAGCGAGTCTTGTGCGCCAACCGATCGGCAGGTATCGTCTTGAGCCATTGACAGTGTCGTCTGCGTTGCGCCTTTAACGCCGCTGCCGGTCTGAAAATCGATACCATTCTTCATTTCAAGGAGCTGTATCAATGCGTTTGATCCTCTTGGGCGCCCCTGGCGCTGGCAAGGGTACCCAAGCCCAGTTCATCTGCGAGCATTTCCATATCCCGCAGATTTCCACCGGCGACATGCTGCGCGCCGCGGTGAAGGAAGGCAGCGAGCTGGGGCTCAAGGTCAAGGAGACGATGAACAGCGGTGGCCTGGTGTCGGACGATCTGATCATCGCCTTGGTCAAGGAACGCATTGCGCAGCCCGACTGTGCCAACGGTTTTCTGTTCGACGGCTTCCCGCGCACCCTGCCGCAGGCGGATGCGATGAAGGATGCCGGCATCAAGCTAGACCATGTGGTGGAAATCGCCGTCGACGACGAGGAGATCGTCAATCGTCTCTCCGGGCGTCGCGTTCATCCCGACTCCGGCCGTGTCTATCACGTCGACTACAAGCCGCCCCAGGAAGAGGGCAAGGATGACGTGACCGGCGAACCGCTGATCCAGCGCGACGACGACAGCGAGAAGACCGTGCGTCATCGTCTCTCCGTCTATCACGATCAGACCGAACCGCTGATCGGCTATTACCAGGAGTGGGCGGCGAAGGATGCCGAAGCCGCGCCGGCCTATCATCGCATCGCGGGTGTCGGCAGCGTCGACGAGATTCGCGATCAGGTGCTTGCCGCACTGGAATCCTGAGAGACGAACGCATGATCGTCTGTCTTTCGCTCCGCCTTCTGGCGGAGCGATCGTTTTGATCTCCTGATGGCGATATACTCGCCGACTTCTTTTTGCTGCCACTCTCCGAGAAGCCGATGCCGACGTTACTGGCGCTGGACGCCTCTTCCACTGCCTGTTCCTGTGCGCTGATTCGGGACCAGCTCATCGTTCAGCGTTTCGAAATCGCCCCGCGCGAGCATACGCGCCTGTTGTTGCCGATGGTCGACGAGGTGCTAGCGGAAGCGGGGGTGTCGCTCGGTCAGCTCGACGCTATTGCGTATGGGCAGGGGCCGGGCTCGTTCACTGGCCTGCGGATTGCTGCCGGCATCGCTCAGGGGCTCGCCTACGGTGCCGACCTGCCGCTGATGGGCATCTCGACCCTGGAGGCGCTGGCGCTGGCGGCCCATCGCAAATGGCACGCCCGTCATGTGATCGCGGCACTCGACGCCCGCATGGACGAGATCTATGTGGGCGCTTATCACTGCCTCGATGGCGTTCTGACCGTTGCCCTCGAGGAGCGAGTCATGCCGCCTTCGCAGCTGCGGCTGCCCAAGACCGACCATGCCATCGAGTGGTTGGGGATAGGCAGCGGTTGGCAACTTTTGTCCGGCATCCCTGTCGATGTACAGGCTGCACTGGCGCAAACCCTCCCCGACGAACTACCGGCGGCGGAGGATCTCGTTCGTCTGGCTGCCACGTCATGGGAGCGTGGCGCGCGAGGCAGTGCGCCTCACGAGGTCATTCCCGTCTATCTGCGCGATGAGGTCGCGTGGCGTAAGGCGTGACAGTTCGAGGCCCATTTGAATGGCCTCTTCGTACAAGGATATCGAAAGATAATGGATGCTTTTCAACTGGCAGTGCTTGCCATCATCCAGGGCTTGACGGAATTTTTGCCCATTTCCTCCTCCGCTCATCTCATTTTACCGTCTCAGCTGTTTGGCTGGTCCGATCAGGGGCTGGCCTTCGATGTCGCCGTCCATATCGGTTCTCTGGGCGCCGTGCTGTTCGCTTTTCGTCAGGAGATCTGGCGTATCCTCCACGCCTGGTTCACCCAGTTCGGCGAGCGTGGGCAGACGCCCGAAAGCCGTCTGGGATGGGCGGTCATCGTCGCAACCGTTCCGGCGGTGATCATCGGTCTGCTGATCGAGGATTGGGTCGAGAGCGCAGGGCGATCGGTGCTGGTCATCGCCACGACGACGATCGTTTTCGGCGTGCTGCTGGGGATTGCCGACAAGCGCGGCAGCCGGGTACGACCGATCGAGAAGATGACGCTCAAGACCGCGCTGCTGATCGGACTGGCTCAGGCCATCGCTCTGATTCCCGGCACTTCGCGTTCGGGCATCACCATGACTGCCGCGCTGATGCTCGGTTTCACACGTCAGGACGCGGCGCGTTTCTCGTTCCTTCTCTCGATCCCGCTGATTCTGGCGGCCGGGTCGCTCAAGGGGCTCGAACTGGTACAGTCCGGTACGCCAACCCAATGGCATGAAATTCTGCTCGGCGTGGCATTGTCGTTCGTGGCCGCCTGGGTCTGCATCAAGCTTTTCCTGGCCGCGCTGGACAGGATCGGCATGATGCCGTTCGTGATCTACCGCCTGTTGCTCGGGGGCGCGCTGTTCGTATGGGCGACGTGAGCGGCAACGTGCCGTTGGTCGTGGTTGGCGAGTCGCTGACCGACCTGGCCGAACGCTATGGGCTGCCCTGGGCGCCGTCGGCGCCGGAGAGCGGGCTGGCCTTGCAGCGCGCCGAGCATGGCCTGGAGATCGCTGGCGACCCCAAGCGCTATGGCCATCCGATACGCGCGGATTTCGTCTCCGGTGCAGCCGCCCATCGCCGCCGCTTCGGTGGCGGTCGCGGCCAGCTCGTCGCCAAGGCCTGTGGTTTCGGCAAGGGCGTGGTGCCCCGGATCGTCGATGCCACCGCCGGCCTTGGGCGGGACGCTTTCGTGCTGGCATCCCTGGGAGCCGAGGTTTTGATGATCGAGCGCGTGGCGGCGGTTCACGCCCTGCTGGATGCCGCATTGACGCAGGCAAAGGCTGACGAGGAAGTCGCCGAGATCGCCGGGCGTCTTTCGCTACGGCACGCCGATAGCGCAATGGCGCTGGCGGAGGCGGTGCGCGACTGGCCGCACGCTCCCCAGGTCGTGCATCTCGATCCGATGTTTCCGCATCGCGAGAAGTCGGCGCTGGTCAAGAAAGAGATGCGCGTCTTTCGCGAACTGGCCGGGGATGACGACGACGCTCCGCGCTTGCTGGAAGCGGCGCTGGATGTCGCCACGCATCGCGTGGTGGTCAAGCGCCCCCGCAAGGCGCCTCCCATCGAGGGGCCGCCGCCGCAGCACGTCATCGAGGGGAAGACGAGTCGCTATGACCTCTATGTGCATCGTTCACTGAAATCTTGAGGCCCGGCTCGGGCGAGTCCGGCTGGCTCCGATGACGCTTGAACAGGATCAGCCAGAGCGCGATCCCGATGAACAGACCGCCGACAGCATGGGCCCAGGTGACCTGCTCGCCGAGAAAGAGCGTGCCCCACAATACCCCGAACATCGGCACCAGCATGGTGACCGTCAGCGGCTTGATCGGCCCCAGCGCTTCGACGAGCCGGAAGTAGAGCAGGTAGGCCAAAGAGGTACAGGCAAGGCCCAGCGCCACGACGGCCCACCAGACGTTGGCCGACGACCAGAGGCGTGTACTGTCGTCCAGCCATAACTGCGCGACCATGAAAGGGCTCAGCAGCAGTGTGGCACCAAGCTGCGATCCCAGGGCGATCAGGCGGGAGTCGAGGCCGCCTCGCTGCGCGATCCAGCCTTTCACCAGGAACCCGCTGAGTCCGTAGCAGCCGGCCGCCACCAGGCAGGCCCCAGCGCCGATCACCAGTCCACCGCTGATCGCCACCGGGCCGGTGCCCACCAGCACACCGACGCCAAGCATTCCCGCCGCAACCCCGATCAGTCGATCTCGTGTCAGTGGTTCATGAAAATGGATGGCGCCGATAACGACACCCATCAACGGTGTCGAGGCGTTGAGCATCGCTGAATAGCCGGCGGGCAGATACTGCGCCGCAATGCAGAACATGCCAAACGGGATGCCGGAATTGATCATGCCGATCGCCAGCGTTGCCTTGAACTTGCCGTCGAAGCGCCAGCTCGTGCGCAGGAGCACCAAGATCATCACCAGTCCCAGTGTCCCCAGAAACACCCGAAAGAAGGCGGTCGGGAACGCCCCTAGTGCTGGCGTTGCGATACGCATGAACAGAAAGCTGGCGCCCCATAGAGCGGATAGCAGCAGCAGGCGGCCAAGCGATGATAATGGCATGTCGAAAGGGTCTCCGAACGTGATCGCGGCTAGCGTAACCGGGTCGTCCGTCGCTGTCTGGTCGTTTTCGGCATTGGTGTCTGGCAATGGGTGCGTAATCGGGTTTGCCGACACGACGCGGTCGGAGAACGGTTCATTGCCGATCGGAGAATTTTGTCGAGATCCCGCAAGACAACTATGCTCAAGGATCAGCGGAACGAATCCGCTGCAATAACCGTGATCAAGGAGCCGAGATGTACGAAGATCAAGTGAAAGGACGCACCGAAGAGCTCAAGGGCCATGCTCAGGAAGCTGTCGGCAGCTTCACCGAAGATGACGACCTGCGTCACGAGGGCAAGGCACGCCAGACTGCGGGGAAGTTGCAGGCCAATTACGGCGAGAAGCTCGACGAAGTCCGTGAAGCTACCGTCAAGAACCCGATCAGCGCGTTGGCGATTGCTGGCGGCGTGGGCGTCTTTCTGGGGATTCTTCTCGGTCGACGTTGAGACCTGCCCCCGAATGGTTTGCCAACAGATGGCTTTCGACCCCGGCACCAGGCCGGGGTCGCCGTTTGAGTTCATCGGCCGCACTCGTCGCTTGAAACGGGCAACGACGCGCGAGCTTTTCGCTATCGGTACACCAGCCAACGGAGCTTGCAGGATCGTGAATGAGACTGGAAAGTGTCTTGCTCGTTACCACATAGGCCGTTCGCTGTGTTGACCCCACTCATTTATCTCGCCGCGGCAGCGGCAGAAATCGCCGGCTGTTTCGCTTTCTGGGCATGGTGGCGGCTGGATCGATCGCCCCTGTGGATGGTTCCCGGCGTCATGAGCCTGATGCTGTTCGCCTGGCTCTTGACCCTGGTGGATAGCGACTACGCCGGCCGCGCTTATGCCGCCTATGGCGGCGTCTATATACTCACGTCGCTATTGTGGCTATGGGTTGTCGAACAGCGCATGCCCGATCGGTGGGACGTGGCCGGTGCGACGATCTGTCTGGTCGGCGCAGGTGTCATACTGTTCGGGCCGCGTGGTTGAGAGGCGCCGGGAGGCATGGCATTGCCCCGACGTTGGCGTTCAATACGGTGGTCACGAGCCGCCACTAAAATCCGCTGACATTTGACGCGAAAAAGTCTTGAGGCCAGTCTCTGACGAGGTCATTATCTGCGGCCTCTCGACGGTCCCCCGTGGATCGGGCGGGGGACCAAGACCGGGGTGGCATCGGGTCGGGGTGCGCTGAAGAGTTGCCCACTTATTTGACAAGCCCTTGACCACTACCGATAAGACCTTATCACTGTTGACTTTTCCCGATCTGGAAGGAATTCATGAGCAAAGTCCTGATTGTTGGTGCCGGCGGCGTCGGTGGTGTCGTGACCCATAAGTGTGCACAGCATCCCGAGGTGTTCAGCGAGATCTGTCTTGCCAGCCGCAACGAAGCCAAGTGCAAGGCGATCGCCGAGCAGTTGCCGCGTCCGATCCAGACCGCCCAGGTCGATGCCGACAGCGTCGAAGCCCTGGTCGCGCTGATCGAGTCGTTCAAGCCGGACATTCTGATCCATGTGGCCCTGCCGTATCAGGACCTGACCATCATGGAAGCCTGCCTGGAGACTGGCGTGCCGTATCTGGATACCGCCAACTACGAGCATCCGGACGAGGCCAAGTTCGAATACAAGGAGCAGTGGGCGTTCCAGGATCGCTATGCCAAGGCGGGCGCGATGGCCACGCTGGGCTGCGGCTTCGATCCGGGCATGACCAACATCTACTGCGCCTATGGTCAGAAGAACCTGTTCGACGAGATCCATCGCATCGACATTCTGGATGCCAACGGTGGCGATCATGGCTATCCGTTCGCGACCAACTTCAACCCGGAGATCAACATTCGCGAGATCACCGCGAATGGCCGTTACTGGGAAAAAGGCGAATGGATCGAGACCGCGCCGCTGGCCGAGAAGCGCAAGTTCGACTTCGACGGCATCGGCGAGAAGGACATGTATCTGCTCTATCACGAAGAGCTCGAATCGCTGTCCCAGAACATCAAGGGACTGGAACGCATTCGGTTCTGGATGACCTTTTCCGAGAAGTACATCACGCATCTGAAGGTGCTCGAGAACGTCGGCATGACCAGCATCGAACCGATCAAGGTCGATGGCGTCGAGATCTCTCCGCTGCAATTCCTCAAGCAGGTACTGCCGGATCCGGCCTCGCTCGGCCCGCGCACCAAGGGCAAGACCAACATCGGCGTCATCCTCGACGGCATCAAGGATGGCAAGCGTCGCAAGGTGTACATCTACAATATCTGCGATCACGAGAAGTGCTACGAGGAAGTCAAATCCCAGGCGATCTCCTACACCACCGGCGTGCCGGCGGTGACGGGCGCGATGCTGATGCTGCAAGGCATCTGGAAAGGCGAGGGCGTGTTCAACGTCGAACAGCTCGACCCCGACCCGTTCATGGAGCGCATCGGCGAGATGGGGCTGCCGTGGCAGATGGTCGAGCTCGACCCCGACCAAGACCCGCTGGCCTGAGCACGAGATGACTGACATTTCCAAGGCCGAAGGCTATCCCTTCGACATCAGCGCTTGCCCGTCACCGGCCTACGTGGTCGACGACGCCTTGCTGCGCCGCAATCTGGAGCTGCTGGGCCGGGTGCAGGCCGACAGTGGCGCCAGGATCCTGCTGGCGCTGAAGGGGTTCGCCATGTGGAACACCTTCCCGCTGGTCAGCCAGTATCTGGTCGGGACCACCGCCAGTGGGCAGGACGAGGCCCGCCTCGGCGCCGAGACGTTCGGCGGCGAGGTGCATGTCTATTCTCCGGCGTTTACCGCGCCGGAAATGGACGTGGTGCTGCGTTACGCCGATCATCTCAGCTTCAATTCGCCGCGTCAGTGGCGCCATTTCCGCGAAACCGTGCAAGCGGCGCCGCGCAAGGTATCGTGCGGGCTGCGCGTCAATCCCGAGCACTCCACCGGCGAGGTCGCGCTCTACGATCCCTGTGCTGCGGGCTCGCGTCTGGGCACGCGGGCGGCGGATCTCTCCCCGGAAGATCTCGTCGGGCTGGAGGGGCTGCATTTTCACGCCCTGTGCGAGCAGAACAGCGATGCGCTGGAAGAGACGCTGGCGGCGTTCGAGGCCAGGTTCGGGCAGTATCTGGGCGGACTTCGCTGGGTAAACTTCGGCGGCGGCCACCACATCACGCGTGCCGACTACGATGTCGAGCGGCTGGTACGGGTGATTCGCGAGTTCCGGTCGCGCTATCCGCATCTGGAGGTCTATCTCGAGCCGGGTGAAGCGATCGCCCTCAACACGGGTTATCTCGTCTGCACCGTGCTGGATATCGTCGAGAACGACGGCCCCATCGCGATTCTGGACACCTCGGCGACGGCGCATATGCCCGACGTGCTGGAGATGCCGTATCGGCCGGAAATCATCGGTGCCGCCAAACCTGGCGAGAAGGCCCACACCTATCGCCTGGGCGGCACGACCTGCCTGGCCGGCGACGTGATCGGCGATTACGCGTTCGATGCGCCGCTCGAGATTGGCGATCGCTTGGTCTTCACCGACATGGCGCACTACACCATGGTCAAGACCACGACGTTCAACGGTATCCGGTTACCGTCGATCTGCCGGATCGACGAAAAGAGCCGGGAGATTCGCACGGTCAAGACCTTCGGCTACGTGGACTACATGCAGCGGCTGAGTTGATCTCGAACGAACGGCACGCCGTACCGACGCCTCGCACCTGAAATGCGGGGCGTTTTTTCATGGCTGGACGGGCGCGTGTTGCGCCGCCGCGAGCGGCGGAGATGACTGGTACTGTGTGATGATATCCAGCAGCTCCTGGCCAAAGCTGGGTAGAACATGATCTTCGCGGATCAGCACGCTGCGTTCCCGGTACGCCCAGGCGTCACTCAAGTGGCGCACGCTCAGTCGCATGTGGTCCCGATAGCGCAAGGCACAGGATTCCGGGAGAATCCCGACGCCGACGCCGGCCTCGATCATGCGGCACGCCGATTCGAAACCGAACACCTGAATCCTGACCGGCAGCGGCTTGCCGAACTCCAGCGCCTTGCTTTCCAGGTAGTGGAAGAGCGTGCTGCCTTCATGCAGCGTGACATGCGGGTAGTCCAGGGCGTCTTCGTAGGTGATTTCCTCTCGCTCGGCCAGGGGGTGGTCGAGCGGGGTCGCCAGTACCAGCCTGTCCCGGCTGAACGGCAGGGTCTTCAGCCGCGAGGGCACGTCGACACCGACCATGATGCCGAGAATACCCATGTCGGCGGTGCCGTCGAGAACGCCGCGAATGATGTCGTTGGTCAGGCGCTCCTGCAGGTCCACGGTGATACCGGGGCGTGACGCGAGGAAATCGGCGAGCACCTCTGGCATGAACTCGATGACGGCCGTCGTGTTGGCGAATATCCGCAGATGGCCGACGGCATCGCTGGCGTAGCCGGAAAATTCGCTCTTGACGCGCTCGACCTGGCGCAGGATGAGGCGCGCATGTTGCAGCAATCGCTCGCCGGCGGGCGTCAGTTCGACCCCTTGGCTGCTGCGGTAGAACAGCCGACTCTCCAGTTGCGCCTCGAGTGACTTGATTCGGCCACTGACCGCCGCCGTCGAGAGATGCGCGCGCTGGGCGCCTGCCGTCAGGCTGTTCTCTTCGGCGACATGAACGAAGATGCGCAGGTCAGCAAGATCGAAATGCATGGGGCGGGTTCCTTCAGCGCTCGGTAGGTCGCGACAGCGACTCGATGATCTTGCACTCGCCGATGGTCTCGGCCCGACAGGCTCCTTCCAGACGATCCAGCTCCTGCTCCAGCGCCTGGAGATCCCGAATGCGGTCGCGGACATGCTCGCGCTGCTGATGGATGATGGCATCCACCTGGTGGCAGGGAGCCTCGCGTTCATCCGAGAGACGCAGCAGCGCTTTGACGTCGTCGAGACCCAGCCCCAGGTGACGACAGCGCCTGATGAAGCGCAAACGGTCCCGTTCGACCGACGAATAGAGCCGATAGCCCGACGCCGTACGCGTGGCGGCGGGCAGCAGATCCGCCTTCTCGTAGTAACGGATGGTGACCGCTTTCACACCGGTCAGCCTGGCAAGCTGGCCGATCGTGTAGGGCTCGGGCGGGGTAGCACAGGCATGATTCATCGGCTTGACTCTATAGCGACTATAACCCCGATCCTATCAAGAGTGATGAATGGGAGTGTAATGATGGATGCCTGCTGCGAAAACAAATCCAGTGAACTGGCCCTGTTGCGTGAGCGTCAGGCAAAGGTGCTTTACGCCGTACTGGCGATCAACGGGCTCATGTTTCTGTTCGAGTTCATCGCCGGCTGGGTCATCGGCTCGACGGCCTTGCTGGGGGATTCGCTCGATATGTTCGGCGATACCACCGTCTACGCGCTGACGCTGTACACGCTGCATCGCAGCGACCGGGAGAGAGCGGCGGCCAGCCTGGTGAAGGGCGGCTTCATGCTGATATTCGGTGTCGCCGTGATCGGCGAGGCCATCTACAAGAGCGTAGCGGGCGCCGCACCCACGGCAGAGGCGATGGGAGTCGTCGGGGTGATTGCACTGATGGCGAACAGCATCTGCTTTTTGATGCTCTATCGCTTTCGCAGCGACTATATCAACATGCGTTCGACCTGGCTTTGCTCGCGCAACGATCTGATCGCCAACACGGGCGTGATCATTGCAGCGGTGCTGGTCGGTGCAACCCAGACGCGCTGGTCGGACGTGGTGGTCGGCCTGATCATTGCCGGACTGTTTTTGCATTCCGCGTGGCGGGTGCTTGGCGAGGCATCACGAGAGTGGCGTGCTTCCGGGCCTCGTGCGGTCAAGGCAGAAGGTGAGGGGAGCGAATCAGTCGCAAAGCGCGATACCTGTCAGCAGTCATCGTGCTGCCGCTGACAGATATTGGCTTATTGCCCAGCGTGAGCCGGCAAGCTTTTTCGGCAATCGTGCAGGCGGCGATCCATCGGGGAGCGGTCAACGTAGCTGGCTGTCTTTGCTACCGCGACGATTGTAATTGGTGCGATGGGTCTGGTGGCGGTCCGCTTCAGCCTGACAGGCGATGCACAGCCGAACGCCAGGTACCGCCTGACGTCGAGCCTCCGGGATTGGCGCCTCGCACGCTTCACAGATCGCCAGGCTGGGGCCGTGGTTTTGCAGTCGTTGGCGGGCTTCCTGAATGCCGTCTTCGACGGTGCTGTCGATCTGCTCCTGCACTGCGCCATCTTTCGCCCAGCCGCTAGCCATGAATGCTCTCCTTTTGAATCCTGTCGGCACGCTCTGGTCTCATCGACCATGGCGCCAGAGGGTCATGTTTCGCAAGGTCGCCATGATACCTGCGCGTAGCGCCGGGGGTCAGTCGACATCGACGAACTCATGGGTCGCCCGAGTGGCATGCTGGTGCGGCGTCTCATGTACACAGATGACGCGACACTTGGCAACGTGCGTCACCTTGTGCGATACGCTGCCGATCATCAGGCCTTTGAACTGTCCTACGCCACGGCTGCCCATCACGATGGCATCGACGCCCAGCCGTTCGGCTTCGGAAACGATAACGCGCGCTGGCGACCCCTGCTTGACGAGGAGATCGAACTCGCCGTTATAGCCGGGGAAGGAGGGGAGGGTATCCAGCGCGGCATCGAGAATGGCGCGGCCTTCCCGGTTGGCAGTCTCTACCGAGGCAGCCTTGATCGCCGCTTCGACACTCAACAATTCGGCGTCGTGCAGCTGTGGGTAGGGATCGCGAACGTTCAACAGGTACAGCTTCCCCTGTACCGGTGCCGCCAACTGGCAGGCGACGTTGAGCGCGATGTGGGAATCCTCGGAACCATCGATAGGGACCAGCAGCGACTTGAACATGGGCACCTCACCGTCGTGAAAGCGTCGAGCGAAAGCGCTCGGGTACCGCCTGGTCTCTTATCGTCGACGCGCGGCGGCTCGCCGACTTGCTTTGCGACTATCAACATATGCCATCCACGAGGAATGTCATAGTGAATAAATGTCGCACGACATGACGCGTCTTGACCGGCCTCGAAGCCCCTAGCGGCCCGTGCCGACATGACGCTGCGTTGCGACATCGTCCAGCCAACTGCGAGGGCCGACGCTGTCGATGACGCGCAGTGACTCGCCACTGCTTTCGGCGGTGAGATGAGCGTCGGTGGCGACCAGCACGGTGCCCGGTTCCAGCAGGGGCAGCACCTTCCGTTTGAAACCCTCCGGCACGATCACCTGATTGACGATGTCGGCCGGCACCGCCTGGCCGGCTTCAGCTTCGTAGCCCGGTACGCCAATCGCAATCCACGTCGGCAGGGGTAGCTTACGCAGATATGCTTCATTCTCTTGAAGGCTCTGCTGCGGGCTCGGGGGCTGGAAATGCCCCTCGACGATATAGGCACGGGTACCCGTCATGATGTCGGGGCGGCCAAGCTCGACGCGCGAGCGTCCGATCTCGACGCCATTGCGATAGACCACGATCATGCGGTCGCTGCGGCTCAATACCATGGAGACCGGGCCTTGGGTGGGCGGATCCATGACCCAGCGCCAGCTGCTTCCACTGGCCAGCATCGGCATATCGATATCGGCACCGGTGTCGGCATCGATGGGGCTCAACGGGCCCGGATGAACGACGGAGACGGGCGCCTGGCCCTCCTGTGCCACGACAACGGTCATGCCGATATTGGAAGCATCGAACAGCAGGCGTGCGAATTCGCTCGGCAGATGAATACAGCCGTGAGACTCGGGATAACCCGGCAGGCCACCGGCATGTAGCGCCACGCCGTCCCAGGTCAGGCGTTGCTGATAAGGCATCGGCGCGTTGCCGTAGAGATTGGAGCGGTGGTCCTTGTCTTTCTGCAGCACGGTAAAGACGCCGGTCGGCGTTTCGTAGCCTTCGCGACCACTGCTGATCGTGGTCGCACCGATCAGAATGCCGTTGCGGTAAACATAGGCGCGCTGTTCGGTCAGGCTGACGATGACGGCCAGCGGTCCGCCGCGCTTGTCGTCGCCGCCCCAGATCCAGGCGCCCGGCGCGAGGTGGTCTACCGGTATGTCGACGGGGCTGGACTGCTTCTCGCCCCAGAAGGGCACCGCGAAGCTCGTTGACGAGACCAGCAGGGCGGCGGTCAGTAGCAGTATGGTTCCAAGACGCGACATGCTGGCTCCCCCAACGGTCTTCTCTTTCTCGATCTCGTGCGTGTTCTCGAGTCGTACGCATTATCAATGTCGTACGCGCTAGCCGGTCTGGCAATCCGCTGGCGCGAATCGGGTCAACGCGAGCTGAGGAAAGTGTCGTCAGGACTTTCGCGATCGTCGATACGGGCCTGAGCGCACTGCGCCAGTGCCGAATGCATCAGCCACTCCCGCTCGGGGTAATAGGAGAAGACGAACTGGCCTTCCTTGAGAACATCGATGACGTCACCAGCGACATCCGGGCGCAGGGCAGGACAGCCCCAACTTCGCCCCAGCCGGCCCTGGCGTTCGCCGCTTTCAGGATCGACGTAATCGGCGCCATGTATCACGATGGCGCGACTCATGGCGGCATCGTTGAAGCCGGGTTCCAGTCCGTCCAGACGCAGCGAGTAGCCGTTCTTGCCTTCATAGGTCTGGCGAGTGACGAACAACCCCAGGCTCGAGGCATGCGAGCCTTCCTCATTGGAGAATCGGTCCGGAATATCGCCGCCCGAGCCTTGGCCGTGCGCCACGACTTCACGGTATAAAAGCTTGTCGTGCTTCAGGTCGAAAACCCACAGACGCGGTGTCAGCGAAGAACGGCTGTAATCGATGACCGCGAGGCGCTGTGCCTGTTCGCCCACGCCGTGGCGCTGCGCGCACTGCATGGTCGCAAGCCCGAGGGCGATGACATCCGGGTCCGCATCCGGAGCGAGACGCTCGAGCGATGTCGCGGTGAGCCGAGACACCGTGCCGGCACGAGCCAGAAGGTCGGATGAGGCTGGTGGTGTCGCCGCGACGGCAGTTGCGGCCAGAATCGACGCCATGCCGCCTACCAGGAAGGACAAGGCAACCGAGCGGGATACCGAAGCCAGTGAGCGGGATACCGAGGTCGGCAGGGGTAGCGAAAAAGAGAGATTGATCATCGAAGCAGGACGAACCGCGCCGCTGGAGGGTCTTCAGCATGCGGGACGATGCGAAGCCAGGCAAGCACTGCGAGGTGGGGTTATGCCACTAAAGTCTAGATGTCATTACTTAGCCTTCTTCGTAAATTGGCGCGGATAACCAAGCCGCGACCGTTATCGGTCCGCCAAACGTACCGATAAAAGCACCTGCCGGATGCCCACAAGGCGTTCTTTCTGCTCCAGGGACCCTAGATGATCACATTCATTGCATCGATCCTGCTATTGATAGTGGGCTACTTCACGTATGGAAAATTCGTGGAACGCGTGTTCGTGACCGACCGCAAGCGCCGCACGCCTGCGTTCACCATGCGCGACAACATCGACTACGTGCCGATGAACACGACGCGCAACTCGTTGATTCAACTGCTCAACATTGCTGGTGTGGGCCCGATTTTCGGTCCTATTCTCGGCGCTCTCTACGGGCCGGTGGCGTTCTTCTGGATCGTGATCGGCTGTATCTTCGCCGGCGCGGTGCACGACTATCTGACGGGCATGATCTCGATCCGCAATCATGGCGCGCATCTGCCGCAATTGGCCGGCAAGTTCCTGGGCAAGGTCATGAAGCACGTCGTCAACGGCTTCGCCATCCTGCTGCTGCTGCTGGTGGGCACCGTGTTCGTGACGTCTCCTGCGGCACTGCTGGCCAACATGACGCCGCTGTCGATCACGCTGATCACCATGGTGATCTTCGCCTACTATCTGCTGGCAACGCTGCTGCCGATCGACAAGATCATCGGGCGCATCTATCCCTACTTCGGTGCGCTGCTGCTGTTCAGCGCGCTGGGCATCGGTCTCGGCATGATCTTCACTGGCGCGCCGATCCCCGAGCTGTCGTTCCAGAACATGCATCCGCAGGGCGCTCCGATCTTCCCGCTGCTGTTTCTGACCATCTCCTGCGGGGCGCTGTCGGGCTTCCACGCTACCCAGACGCCGATCATTTCGCGGACGACCGAGAACGAAGGCAATGGCCGCAAGATCTTCTACGGCATGATGATCACCGAAGGCGTCATCGCGATGATCTGGGCGGCAGCCGCCATGAGTCTGTTCCACGGCGATCAGTCGCTGTCGGACGTGCTGGCGGCTGGCGGCCCGGCGGCAGTGGTCAGCGAAGTTTCCACCACCATGCTGGGCGCCATTGGCGGTACGCTGGCGGTTCTCGGCGTCATCGTGCTGCCGATCACCTCCGGCGACACGGCATTTCGTAGTGCGCGCATGATCATCGCCGACTATCTGAAGATCGATCAGCGTCCGCTGGTGAAGCGTCTGCTCATCGCTGCACCGCTGTTCGTGGTCTCCTACGGGTTGACGCACATGGACTTCACGCTGCTATGGCGCTACTTCTCCTGGGCCAACCAGACCACGGCCGTCATCGCGCTGTGGGTTGCGACCATGTACCTGGTGCTGGCGCGTAAACCGCATCTGATCACGTCGATTCCGGCGACGTTCATGACCATGGCGACCTTTACCTATCTCGCCTATGCACCGATCGGTTTCGGCCTGTCGCTGCAGATGAGTTACGTCGTGGCTGCCATCGGTACGTTGATCTGCATCGCGCTGTTCATGAAGCGCGTACGCCGCCTGAGCGGTGGCCTCTTCGCTATCGACGAACCGGAAGTGCCGACCTTCAAGGATGGCAAGCCGGCCGAAGCGCTGGCGGCCAACTGATTCGACAGGCCGTCTCAGCAGACTGGCTGAAGCAAACGGGCCCGTGCCATTGATTGGCACGGGCCCGTTTCTTTTTGGTCTCGTACTGCTTGGTCTCGTACTGCTTGGTCTCGTACTGCCGAAGCAGGATGAGCCGATGACCGGCTCGGCAACACCGAGCCGGTCAGTCGATCACGACGCCTGGTAGAGCTTGTTCAGCGCGGCGTTGAGCGTCTTGCTGGGACGCATGGCTTCGCTGACCAGTTCGCCGTTGGGGTGGAAGTAGCCCTTGATGTCCACCGGCTTGCCTTGCACGGCATTGAGCTCGTCGACGATCGTCTTCTCGTTGTCGCCGAGCGTCCTGGCGATCTCTTCGAACAGCGACTTCAGCTCGCTGTCCTCGGTCTGCGCGGCCAGTTCCTTCGCCCAGTAGAGCGCCAGGTAGAAGTGGCTGCCGCGGTTGTCGAGCTCGCCGACCTTGCGCTTGGGCGACTTGTCGCTGTCGAGGAATTCGCCGTTGGCGCGGTCCAGCGTGGCTGACAGGATCTTGGCGCGAGCGTTGTCGAAGGTGCTGCCGAGATGCTCGAGCGAGGCCGCCAGCGCCAGGAATTCACCCAGCGAGTCCCAGCGCAGGTGGTTCTCTTCCAGGAACTGCTGGACGTGCTTGGGCGCGGAGCCGCCGGCACCGGTCTCGAACAGGCCGCCGCCGTTCATCAGCGGCACGATGGAGAGCATCTTGGCGCTGGTGCCGAGTTCCATGATCGGGAACAGGTCGGTCAGGTAGTCGCGCAGCACGTTGCCGGTCACCGAGATGGTGTCCTCGCCCTTGCGGATACGCTCCAGCGAGACCTTCATGGCCTCGACCGGCGCCAGGATGCGGATGTCCAGGCCGCTGGTATCGTGATCCTTGAGGTAGGTCTCGACCTTCTCGATCAGCTTGGCATCATGGGCGCGGTTGGCGTCGAGCCAGAAGATCGCCGGTGCGCCGCTTTCGCGGGCACGGCTGACGGCCAGCTTGACCCAGTCCTTGATCGGCGCGTCCTTGGTCTGGCACATGCGCCAGATGTCGCCGGCTTCGACGTCATGGCTGAACAGCGTCTGGCCGTTTTCGTCGATGACGACGACGGTGCCGTCTGCCGGGATCTGGAACGTCTTGTCGTGGGAACCGTACTCTTCGGCCTTCTGTGCCATCAGGCCGACGTTGGGGACGCTACCCATGGTGGTCGGGTCGAAGGCGCCGTTCTTCCTGCAGTCCTCGATCACCGTCTGGTAGATCGTGGCGTAGCAACGGTCCGGGATCACTGCCTTAGCGTCATGCAGCTGGTCGTCGGCGCCCCACATCTTGCCGGAGTCGCGAATCATCGCCGGCATGGAAGCGTCGATGATCACATCAGAGGGCACGTGCAGGTTGGTGATGCCCTTGTGGGAGTTGACCATCGCCATCGGCGGGCGCTCTTTGTAAAGCGCTTCGATGTCGCTCTTGATCGGATCGCTTTGCTCGCTCGGCAGCGACTCGATGGCGCTGTAGAGATCGCCGATACCGCTGTTGGGATTGAAGCCCGCGAGCTTGAGCGCGTCGGCGTGCTTCTCGAGCACGTCCTTGTAGAACTCTTCGACCACGATGCCGAACATGATCGGATCGGAGACCTTCATCATGGTCGCCTTCAGATGCAGCGAGAACAGCACGTTGCGCTTCTTGGCGTCCTTGATTTCACTGTCGATGAAATTGCGCAGGCGGCGGCTGCTCATGCATGCAGCATCGACGACTTCGCTTTCCTTGACGGCGAGGCCTTCTTTCAGCGTGATATGGGTGCCGTCTTTCTGTTGCAGCTCGATCTTGAGCTTGCCGGCCTTGGCGATCACGGCGGACTGCTCGCTACCGTAGAAGTCGCCTTCGTTCATGTGGGCGACGTGAGACTGCGACTCGCTGCTCCACTCGCCCATGCGGTGCGGGTACTTGCGGGCATAGTTCTTGACCGATTTCGGCGCGCGACGGTCGGAGTTGCCTTCACGCAGCACCGGGTTGACCGCGCTGCCCTTGGCCTTGTCGTAGCTGGCCTTGATCGCTTTCTCTTCGTCGTTCTTCGGCTCGTCCGGGTAGTCCGGCAGCGGATAGCCCTGGCTCTGCAGTTCCTTGATCGTGGCCTTGAGCTGGGGGCCGGAGGCGCTGATGTTGGGCAGCTTGATGATGTTGGCTTCCGGCGTGGTGGCCAGCTGGCCGAGCTCGGCCAGATCGTCGCTGACGCGCTGCTCGTCGCTGAGCAGGTTCGGGAACTGCGCGAGCACCCGCGCGGCCAGGGAAATATCACGAGTCTCGACTGTGATGCCGGCAGTACCGGTGAAGGCTTCGATGATCGGCAGCAGAGAGTAGGTGGCCAGGGCAGGCGCTTCGTCAGTCAGGGTGTAGATGATCTTCGGCGTATTGGACATGTCTATTCGTTAACCTCTCTTTGGCAATGGCACGAAGTGTCGAGCGCTTACGGAAACGCGAATGCGCGTCGCGCCACCTGTGCGGACCGGTAGGACGATTCGATCCGTGGAGCGCGATGCACCACGATGGCGGCCTTCGAGACCCTGGTGAAGGCTGCCATCGCGATCTGAACTCGGTCGCGGCATCGACGATCGAAAGTTGTCGACAACCTGCGGTCGCGCCAGAGTATACCAGCGCCACGTGACCAACGCATTCACGCGGCGCTGCGCGGCGCGTTCCGTTCAGGGGAAGGAGACGATTTCCACCCAGTTGGTCTTGTTGCCGGTCGGCGCGTCGCTGACATGAACCAGTTCGCCGCTGGTCGGCTCGATGCGGTAGAGCGCCAGGTGATCGCTCAATTCCCCGGCAGCCACCAGATAGCGGCCGTTGGGGTCGATCTCGAAGCCGCGAGGCTGCTTGACGGTGGGCTGGTTGCCGACGAAATGCAGCTCGCCGGAATCCGGGTTGGCCCGCAGCGTGCTCAGCGTGCTGCTGGTGCGCTCGGAAAGGTACAGGTGACGGCCGTCCGGGGTGATGTGCAGGTCGGCCGCCCAGATGCGAGGCGTCTCGTCGCCGGCGGGGATCTCTTCCTGAGGCATGCCCGGCGCCAGGTTCATTCCTTCGGGGAGCCCTTCGCAGACGGCGATCTGCGTCAGGGTTCCGTTCTGCGCGTCGAGTTCGAAAGTCGTGACGGTAGCGCTGAATTCCCCCAGGACATAGACGAACCGACCGCTGGGCGAGAACACGAAATGACGCGGGCCGGTGCCATCGGCCGTCCTGGCCGCGGGCGGGTCATTGGGGACGAGGGCGCCATCGGCGAAATGGAACTGGGCCAGCCGGTCGTCGCCCAGGTTGGTGGCGAAGACATGGCGATTGTCCGGCGTGGCCAGGATCGCATGGGCGCGGCTGCCGGTCTCCAATGTCTGCATGGCATCGCCGGCGACACCGTTGTCATCGATGGGGCTGACGCTGACCAGATTGCCGCCGTAGGAGGCTGCCAGCAGGTAACGTCCGGAGCGATCGGTCGCGATATAGGCCATGCTGCCATAGAGCGCGCCGCTGCCGAGCGGGGTCAATGCGCCGGTGCCCGCTTCGATGCGATAGCTCAGCACGCGCAGCGGATCGCTGCGGATGGCGGCATAGAGCGTCTGCTTGTCGGGGCTGATGGCCAACGGCATGACGTTTTCGGCCGCTTCTGTCGTGGCCAGCGGGATCAGCCGTTCGGTCTGGCGATCCAGGCGATAGCTGCCGATGGTGCCGTCGCCTGCATTGGCGGCGTAGACGACGGTATCGATAGCAGGTTCGGCTGGGTTCATGGCGCTTTCCTTATCTTTATGAACAGAGCTTGATGGACAAACCTTCCTTTTAGCATCGCCGACGTGCCGGCGTCGATTGCCGATAAGTCGTGCCCGCCGTTGCCGTTGCCGTCGCCGTTGCCGTCAGCGCTTCGCCTCGAGCCGGCTCTGCAGCAGATTGAGGATCGCGCGCTCGTCCGGCCCGGTCAGCTCGTCGTCCTTTTCCAGTTCGGTTTCCACCAGCTTGCGGAAATGATCCAGCGTGCGTCCGTCGAGATAGCACTCCACGACACGTGGATCGATGTAGCTCGCCTTGGCGATGCTCGGCGTGTTGCCCAGCGTCCTGGCGACCCGCTCGACGGCTTGGCGAACGTTCTTCTGGCTGGCCTTGTCGTTCTCGCCCGGGCCGACCTCCTCCAGCGCCAACGCAGCGATCGAGGTGCCGGCCCAGGTACGAAAATCCTTGGCACTGAAGCGTTCGCCCATGACCTCATGGATGTAGTCGTTGAGATCATGACTGTCGACCCGGACTTTGTGCCCGTCGTCGTCGAAGTACTTGAAGATCTCGTAGCCGGGAATGTCGTCGAGCTCGGCGACGATCTTCGCCAGACGCTCGTCTTCCACCACGCGGTGCTGCTGCTGCCCGCTCTTGCCCTTATAGTCGAAGATCAGCTCGTCACCGTCGATGGTCAGGTGTTTCGAGCGCATGGTGGTCAGGCCGTAGGAGTGGTTCTCCTCGCGATAGCGCTCGCTGCCGGGGCGAAAATAGGCGCCATCTATCAGTCGCACCATGCAGGCGAGCACTTTCTCCCGCGGCATGCCGTCGAGCGCGAGGTGCTGGCCGGTCGTACGGCGCATGGGCGTGAGACGCTGCGCGAATTCGATCATCCGATCGAACTTGAGCACTTCGCGCTTCTCGCGCCATTCGGCATTGTAGATGTACTGCTTGCGACCGGCCGCGTCGCGACCGGTGGCATGGATGTGGTGGCGCTTGTCGAGCACGATCTCGACGTCACGCCAGGCCGGTGGAATCGCCAGCGAGCCGATCCAGTCGCGCCAGGCCTTGTCGGTCATCGTCTTGCCGTTCTGCAGGCGATAGGTGAAGCCCTTGCCGCAGCGATGACGGGTCGCCCGCCGAGGGGAGGTCGTGGTCATGGCAAGCTCCTTTTGCCGAAACCGGTCGATGTCGTTCGCCGTCAGTGGCGGAACAGGTTCGAGATCAGAATAGACCAGCCTCGGCAAAAGGGTCGCCATTGCCCCGTTTGAAGTAGACTTGACGTGATTCGGTTCGTGTACAGGAGGCGAGATGACAGGGCGATTTCAATGGATGTGGCAGCGGATGCATCGTTCGCTGTGGTATCGCGCATCACTCTATTCGCTCGCGGGTGTCGTCACGGCTTTGATCGCCTGGATCGCCACGCCCTGGCTGGAGGTACCTGCGGTGGTCAGCGTCGGGTCGAGTGCGGTGGACAGCATCCTCAATATCATTGCCTCGAGCATGCTGGCGGTGACGACCTTCTCGTTGAGCGCCATGGTCACTTCCTACGGTTCGGCGACCAGCAATGTCAGCCCGCGGGCGACGCTTTTGCTGATCGAGGATCGGGTCACGCAGAACACCCTGGCGACCTTCATCGGCGCCTTTCTGTTCAGCCTGGTCGGCATCGTCGCGCTGGCGGCCGGCATCTACGACGAAGATGGCCGTACGCTCCTGTTCGCTGCCACTCTCGTGGTCATCGTGCTGGTGGTCTATCAGCTCATTAAGTGGGCCGGCTATCTCACCCGCCTGGGGCGGGTCCGCGACACCATCGGCAAGATAGAAAACGCTGCCCGTGGCGCGTTCGAGAGGCGCATGGAAAACCCTTATCTGGGCGGCCAGGCGATGCCGGCGACCCTGCCACCGGATCTGGTGCCGGTGCGGGCGGGCAAGGTGGGTTACATCCAGCACATCGATATGCCGCTGCTCGATTCGCTGGCGGAGGATGCGGCGGAGTCGATCTATGTCCAGGCGCTGCCGGGCACCTTCGTCGATACCCAGGCGGTGCTGGCCTTGACGCCAAAGCTGGGCGACGAGCGTGCCGAGAAGATCACGAGCGCCTTCACCGTCGGGCCGGCGCGACGCTTCGAGCAGGATCCGCGGTTTGGCCTTATCGTGCTGTCGGAGGTGGCTTCCCGCGCGCTCTCACCGGGAATCAACGATCCCGGCACGGCGATCGATGTCATCGGCTGCGGGGTGAGAGTGTTCACCCCCTGGCTGCAGCACGCCGCCGGCAGCATCGAAGAGAAGCCTCGGCCAGTGCGTCATGTTTACGTCGAGGCGCTCGATAGCGCGGATCTGTTCGACGACTTTTTCACTCCCATCGCTCGCGATGGTGCCAGTACGGTCGAGATCGGCATTCGTCTGCAGAAGGCGCTGAAAGCCCTGGCCGCGGTGGGCGACGACCACATCAAGCGTATTGCCCGCGAACACATGACGCTGGTGATCAAGCGATTCGATCAGGGGCTTGTGCTCGAGGAGGATCGGCAGCGCGTCAGAGAAATCGAGGCATCGGCTGTATCGGCGCTCGGGCCTGACCGGTAAGCAGGATATATCGTCCGGCATTTCAAGGGCGCGAAGGCGTCAATCTGTTCTGAAAACGACATCGAACTGTCTAATAGCGTTGTGTCTGTCGCGGAGAGATAAAAACGCATGCGTCCCGACTTCACAGGGCTTACAGTCGAAGCGAGACCGAAAAGGCTTCAGAAAAGCCGCTCGAGGTCTTCGTCGTGGTCGCTCGCCACCGCGTGCCTCGCCACGTACCGAGACTGACAGGCGCCAGGGAACCGCAATAACAATAACCACCGATACATCCTTGGAGGAGACGTGAAATGGCAACCCATCCCTCTCGAGGCGCCGCCCCCAAAGGTGCTGTGCCGGAGCCCCAGACACTTGGCTTCCTGCTGCTGGAAGATTTCACCCTGATCTCGCTGGCATCGGCCATCGAGCCGTTGCGCATGGCCAATCAGCTCGCTGGTCGCGAACTGTACCGCTGGTACGTGATGACCATGGACGGGGCACCCGTGCGGGCGAGCGACGGTATGCAGGTGACGCCGGATGCCAGCGCTCACTCACCGCTGAGGCTCGACTGGCTGGTGGTCTGCGGTGGTGTTGCGCCGCAGCGCTCGGTGACGCCGGCGCTGCTGACCTGGCTGCAGGGCCGCCAGCGCCAGCTGCGCCGGGTCGGCTCGGTGTGTACCGGCAGCTGGGCCCTGGCCCAGGCCGGTCTGTTGAACGGTTATGACGCCAGCATCCATTGGGAGTGCCTGGCCGCGATCCAGGAAGCATACCCGCGCACGGCCTGGAGCACGCGGCTGTTCTCGATCGATCGCGATCGCTTCACGGCTTCCGGCGGCACTGCGCCGCTGGACATGATGCTCAACATGATCGGGCGCGACCATGGCCGGGAGCTGTCGGCGGCCATCTCCGAAATGTTCATCTACGAGCGGGTTCGTGGCGAGGAGGATCAGCAGCGGGTGCCGCTCAAGCATGTGCTGGGCACCACGCAGCCGAAACTTCTCGAGATCGTGGCGTTGATGGAAGCCAATATCGAGGAGCCGATCGAACTCGACGAACTGGCAAGCTATGTCGATGTCTCCCGGCGCCAGCTGGAACGGCTGTTCCAACGCCACCTGCACTGCTCGCCCTCGCGCTATTATCTCAAACTGCGGCTGACGCGAGCCCGGCAGCTGCTCAAGCAGACGCCGCTGCCGATCATCGAGATCGCCTCCGCCTGCGGCTTCGTCTCCACGCCGCATTTCTCGAAGTGCTACCGGGAATTCTTCGGTACGCCGCCGCGAGAGGATCGCGGCGAGACGTTGAAGATTCGTCGCCTCGAACCTGCCGTGATGCCGCTGATGGATAACGACCCACTGATGCAGTCCAGTAGCGCGACGGTTGCGTTAAGTCATGCCCGGGGGGAGCCAACCTACGCCAGCGTAGCGCTGGGGTGACGGGCTTCCTGCAGCTCTGCGGCACGAACGGCGCATCCGTCGGGAGAGTCTTGCCGGCCGTGTCGGATGCGGCCGCGCTTTCTCCCCACCGGCCTTCTGCTGACTTGCGTCACTCGATCTGTGGTGTGGCCGGTATCCTCTCGCTCCCGTATTTCCGCCTGTTTCCACACCTTCTTTCTTGACCGCGACATCAGGCGCGCGTTTCTGCTTCTAACCTTTCCTACCTTTCCTGGCCGGTCATGGCGCGGACGTCCCAGACTGGCCAGCGACGATTCGACGCGGGCAAAAAACGTGATCCAGCGTAGTATGAAAAAAATGGTCAAGATATATTAATGAATGTAATTTTCCTGGTTTTGGCCGTTTCCACGAGGAAGGGATCGAGTCGACCCATGCCCCAGGATTCCGCCAAACCAGGCGCCCGGTAGCCAATTGCCGTCCGCGCATCGGCCCGATGTCGTTCCCGGTGACGGGAAGCCTGCCACTGACGTTCAACGACCGCAAAGGAGCCATTGATGAATCCCTCGACGCTGATAGGCATTTTCGCCAGCATCTTGCTGCTGATCTGCGTCCTGTTCTTCACTGCCGAATCGCCCGAAAGCTTCATCAATTTGCCGGGGCTGGCGCTGGTGATCACCGGCACTTTCGCGGCCACCTTCATCAGCTATCCGCTGAAGGAGGTCTTGCGGGTGGTGCGTCTGGTCGGCGTGGTATTCAAGCGTGAAGACACCCATGTGCGTGCCGATATCGATGAACTCGTCAGTCTTTCCAGGCTGTGGACCCAGGGCAACGTGCGCGGGGTCGAAAACCAGCTCGAGTACGTGCGCAACCCGTTCCTCCGCTCGGGTATTCAACTGCTCATCGCCAATACCCGGGAGGATGAGATATTCGACGTGCTGCAATGGCGTATCACCCGGCTCAAGGCGCGAGAGCAGGCGGATGCGCAGATCTTTCGCACCATGGCAACGTATGCGCCGGCGTTCGGCATGATCGGGACCCTGGTCGGGCTGGTGAACATGCTGGAAGTGGTCGACGCCGGGCAGCTCGACATCATTGGCCCGCGCATGGCCGTGGCCCTGTTGACGACCTTCTACGGCATTCTGATGGCCAACCTGGTGTTCAAGCCGATCGCGGTGAAGCTCGAACGCCGCACGGAAGAGCGGTTGATCACCATGAACATGGTGCTGGAGGGGATCTCGCTGATGAGCAAGCGCCGCCTACCGTCATTCATCGAAGAGACTCTCAACTCCTTCATTGCCAACTACCACGACGAGCTGAGCGATCGCAACGTGAAGCCGCGCCCCGTCTCGGCACAGGAGGAGTAGCCTCATGCAGAACCGTGCAATGCAGCAGCTGCTGGCGCCACCGAGCACGGCCGGAGGAGAGGAAGAGGGCTGGCTGACCAGCTATCTGGACGTGCTGACGCTGCTGCTGACCCTGTTTGTCCTGCTGCTGGCGATTATTCCCAGGGGGCAGGGAGAGGACGTTACGGCAACCGAGGTTGCCGCCTCGGCGGCGAGTGCGGGCACCGGTATTCAGCCACAACACGAGGGATTGAACCCTCGCCTTGCCAATCTCGATATTCCCGGCGTTCACGTCATTCAGGGACAGCGGGGCGTTACCCTGCGCATCGATGACAACCTGCTCTTTCCTAGCGGGCGGGCGACGCTGATCGACCAGGGCCGAACGACGATCGCCAGCCTGATCGGCGAGCTGAAGGCGTTCGACGGCGAGATTTCCGTCGAAGGGCATACCGACGACGTGCCGATTGCGACGCCGCAATTCCCTTCCAACTGGGATCTGTCGGCAGCGCGGGCGATCGCTGTGGTGCGTTACCTGGTGGGGCAGGGCGTCGATGCCTCGCGCCTGCGTGCGATCGGTTACGGCGATACGCGTCCGGCGGCCAGTAACGCGACGGCGGCGGGGCGAGCCTCCAATCGCCGGGTCGATATTCTGCTGACCGCATCGACGTCGCCATGATCTCCGGGCATGACTCGGCCAAGGCAGCGATAGAAAAATGACGATAGGACAATATCGATAGACGGTGGCGATAGAACGATATCGATAGAACGATGGCAATGACCAGCAACAGGCGCTTCCCTCGCCTCGATGGGCGAGGTTTCCGGAGCGATTGCTCATTTGATCATTAAGCATGGTTATAGCGTGACGAGACATTCCCCAGAAGAGATGGCCCATGAACCCAGCATCGCGGAACTGGCCAGTGGCGGGCTGCTGACCTGTGACGTATCGGCAACCCTTGGCGATGCCATTCAGCGCATGCATGCCGCCAGGGCGAGCTGTGTATTGGTGACGCAGGACGATGATATCTGCGGCATCTGGAGCGAAGGCGACGTCCGCCGTCTCGACTTTTCCGATCCCGACCTGCTCGACGCGCCGATCGCGCAATCGATGAGCAGCCCGGTGGTACGTATCGCCCACGGTGCCGGCCTCGACGAAGCCGCCCTGCTGATGAAGCGGCGGTGCCTTCGCCGCCTGCTGGTAGAAGATGACGAGGGGCATCCGCTGGGCATCGTCACCCAGTCGGATATCGTGCTCGGCCAGCGCGTCGAGCATTACCTGACGATGCGCGACATCGGCTCGATCGTCATCCATCCGCCGCTGGTACTGGCGGCGTCGCTGCCTCTGGATGCCGCCATCGCGCGAATGCGCGAGGCGAACGTCGACGCGACGGTGATCGACTACGGTAACGGCGCGCTGGGTATTTTCACCGAGCGTGACATGGTGACGCTGCTGGCCGAAAGACGTCTGGGCTGTTGCCTGGGCGAGGCCGGGAATCCGACCCTGCTGACCAGACCGCGAAGCATGGCGCTGATGCATGCCGTGGAGCTTTTGCGAAAGAAGGCCTTTCGCCATCTCGGTGTGCTCGATGAACAGGGTGAGCTGTGCGGGCTGTTGTCGTTCGGCGACATCATGGCCGGTCTCGAATACGAAGTCGTGCTGCAACTCAAGGAGACACTGAAGGTGCGCGATCATGCGCTGCGTGCCTCCTCTGAGCATCTTCGCCTCGCTCAGCGGGTCATCAACGCCTCGATGGATGGCATCATGATGACCGATGCCCATGGTGTCATCCAGTCGGTCAATCCCAGTTTCACCGTACTGACCGGCTACAGCGCCGAGGAGGCTGTCGGCAATCGCCCCAGCATGCTGAGTTCCGGGCGCCAGACACCGGAATTCTACCGCAACATGTGGAGTACCCTGCTGGAGCAGGACTATTGGCAGGGCGAGATCTGGAACCGGCGCAAGAACGGCGACATCTATCCCGAGTGGCTCACTATCACTGCGATTCGAGACGATGAGGGCCAGATTCTGCAGTTTGCTGCCATATTCAGCGATATTTCCGACCGCAAGCGCCGGGAGGCGCAGATTCACCGGCTGGCCTATTTCGACGACCTGACCGGTCTGGCCAATCGGCGGCTGTTTCTGGATCGTCTCGAGCAGGCGCGCGCCAACGCCCATCGCCACGGCCATCGCATGGCGGTGATGTTTCTCGATCTCGATCTGTTCAAGCGCATCAACGATACCCTGGGGCATCACGCCGGGGATCAGGTGCTGTCCACCATCGCCAGGCGCCTCCAGGCCACGGTCGGCGAGGGTGAGTCGGTGGCACGACTCGGCGGCGACGAATTCACCATATTGATCCATGAGGTGGAAAGTCTCGACGGGCTCGAATCGCTGTCGGCAAGGTTGATCGAGAGCATCGGTCGTCCGTTCGAAGTGCTTGGCCATCTGCTCAACGTGTCGACCAGTATCGGCATCAGCGTCTACCCCGAAGACGGCCAGAACGGCGAAATGCTGCTCAAATACGCCGATACCGCGATGTATCGCGCCAAGGAAGCGGGCCGCAACCAGTGGTGCTTCTACCAATCGCATATGGGCCAGAAAGACCATCAGGCACTGACGCTGGAACAGAGCCTGCGCCGGGCGCTCGACAACGATGCGCTGGAGGTGGTCTATCAGCCCCAGGCGGCGCTGGAAGACAAGCGCCTGGTCGGCTTCGAAGCGCTGCTGCGCTGGAACGACCCTGAACTGGGCGTCGTGTCACCGCAGCAGTTCATTCCGCTGGCCGAGAAGCTCGGCATGATCGATCGTATCGGCCGCTGGGTATTGGAGCGGGTCTGCGCCCAGTTGCACGCCTGGCGGCATTTGCCGCGCGTGCCGGTAGCGGTCAACGTCTCGGCGCTGCAGCTCAGCGATCGCCGCTTCGTCGATGACGTCGAAAAGTGTCTGGAGCGTTATGCGCTGTCGCCCGAACTGATCGAGCTGGAACTGACCGAGAGCGCCTTGCTGCCGAATGCCGAGACGACACATCGGATGTTGCAGCGTCTGCGGGATCGCGGCATTCGCCTGCTGATCGATGATTTCGGCACCGGCTATTCGTCACTGTCCTATCTGCGCCGATTGCCAGTCAGTGCACTCAAGATCGATGCAAGCTTCGTCCGGGAGCTACCTGACAGCTACGAAGACGGCGAACTCATCGGCGCGATCCTCGCCATGGCCAACGCGCTGGGGCTAGACGTGATCGCTGAAGGGGCGGAAACCGATGCCCAGGCCGATTTCCTGCGCGCGCAGGGCTGCAAGATCGTTCAGGGCTACTGGCTGTCGCGGCCGCTGGATGTGGCTGCCGCCGGCGAATGGCTGGATCGCCTTCCTGCCGACGATGTCTCGCCATAGGTGTCGCATCACGATATCGGCGATCGTGGCGCGCCGTGACCACCGGCGCGTCCTTGCATGAAACGGGCAACAGCCCCTGAGGCATGAAACGGCAACAGCCCCTGAGGGGGTGGTTCACATTAGTGAGCGCGCCACAATCACCACCACCCCGAAAGTCAGTACACCACCCATCACCGGCCAGCCGAGCGAGCGGGTTCGCCACCAGATCGCCAGTGTCACTCCCAAGCCGATGAGGGTCGCCAGCCAACCGGCGGCATCCGCCGTACGTGGCACCAGCGATACGCCGAGTACCGCGGCGATCATCATCGGCCCCAGGATCACCAGCCATTTGGGTAGGGCATCGACGGGGCCATTCTCGCCGCTGCGCGTCAGTCGCCGTTGCATCCAGAGCAGCGGCAGCAGCCGGATCAGATAGGTACCGACTGCGGCAATGAGCATGCCGATCCAGAGTTCGAGGCTCATGATGGACGCCTTTCTTTAGTCGTTCCCTTGTCCGTTCCGAGCGTTTCCGGCAGACGGACCATGTAGAAACAGAGCGCACCGCAGGCGGCGGCCAGCGGGATGCCGATATTGGTCAACCCGACCAGCGTGCAGACGAGCGCCGCGGCGACGCTGACACTCAATGCGGCAGCCCAGCGGCGCGAGGTGAATCGCGGCACGATCAACACCAGAAACAGTGCCGGGAGCGCGAAAGGCATGACCTCGCCGAGCAACGGCCAGCGGCTGGTAAGCCACTCTCCGGCGACCGCGCCCAGCAGAGAGCCGGCGATCCAACTGAGCCAGGCCAGCATCGCGGCACCGAAGAACCAGCCGACACGCTGGGATTCCGACAACTGCGGCAGCCGGCTATGGGCGAGGGCGAAGATCTGATCGGTCAGTCCATGCATCAGCCACGGCCACCAGCGGCTCTTGGGTAGCCAGGGTGCGATGTTGGGCGCGTAGACGACGTGACGCACATTGATCAGCAGGGTCATCGCCACGGTCAGCCACAGCGGAGAGCCGCTGGCAATCATGCCGACGAACAGGAACTGCGAGGCGCCGGCATAGATCAGCGCCGAGATCGCCAGCGTTTCCGCGGTGCTGAATCCGGCCTGTGCGGAAATTAGGCCAAACGAGATCGCCACCGGGATATAACCGCCCAGCAGCGGAATCGCCTCGCTAACGCCTATCGGCCAGCCACTGGATTGACGTGTTGCTCCGGTCTCAGGCATTCGTTTCGGCCTCTCTGGCATACACGATGGTCACCAGCAGCGTCGCGGCCATGTCGCTGGTGCGATAGTCATGGGGTTGATCGGCGCTGAAAGTAAAAATATCGCCGGCGGCGAGAGGCTTTGTCTCTCCCGCTGGGCCTGCCTCGAGTCTGCCCCCGATCACCTGGATGGTTTCGCGTGTGCCCCTGGCGTGCGATTCGGCGCGGCGCAACGTATCGGGCGCACAGCGCATCAGGTAGGCGTCGACGGCAGGATCGCCTTGGCTCTGCTCGATCAGGCGCAGCGTGATGCCGTTGTCATCCATGGCGGTGGCCATGGGAGCCACCAAGGTGCCGAATGGCACGGCAAGTTCCCGCGCCAACCGCCATAGCGTATCGATTGTCGGGTTACCGTCTCCCTGTTCGAGGCGTGACAGATTCGACTTGGCGATACCGGCTTGGGTGGCCAGCTGCGTCAACGACAGTCCGTTGGACTGACGCAGCGTCTGCAGATGGCGACCCAGCGTCTTGAGCGATATCTCATCCACGATGCATGCCTTTTACAATTGTTCGATATATGGAACGTTCTATATATCGAACGCCCGGCTGTCAATTGCCTTTACGCGATATCGCTCGCCATGGTCGCTGTCGCTCAGAGACATTTTTCGGTGACGCTATTGGAACACTCGGATTCGCTTTCGGTCGGCGGAGCGGTTGGGTGGGGGGATATGCTGCGCGGAACAGTCGCCTTTGAGGCTTCACCGAGAAGTCTCTTCACAATGCCAACACCGAGGGCGCGCAACCGAGGAGGAGTACCGCATGTCGACGTCATCCCTGCACGACGATGCCATCATCATCGACGGTCTGATCATCGCCAAATGGGATCGAGCGCTGTTCGAGGATATGCGCAAGGGCGGTCTCACCGCCGCCAACTGCACGGTTTCGGTGTGGGAGGATTTCGAATCCACCGTCGATAACATCGTCAGCGTGAATCAACTGATGCGCGACAACGCCGAGCTGGTGCGCCCGGTGATGACCACACGTGACATCACGCGTGCCAAGGAGGAGGGCAAGACCGGCATCATTCTCGGCTTCCAGAATGCTTACGCCTTCGAGGACAAGCTGGGTTACATCGAGATATTCAAGAAGCTCGGCGTCGGCATTACCCAGCTCTGCTACAACACCCAGAATCTGGTCGGCACCGGCTGCTACGAACGCGACGGCGGGCTTTCCGGCTACGGCCGCGAGGTGATCGCCGAAATGAATCGGGTCGGCATGATGTGCGATCTCTCCCACGTCGGTTCCAAGACTTCGGAAGAGGTCATACTGGAATCGAAAAAACCGGTCTGCTACTCCCACTGCCTGCCTACCGGACTCAAGGAACATCCGCGCAACAAGCGCGACGATGAACTCAAATTCATCGCCGATCACGGCGGTTTCGTCGGTGTCACCATGTTCACCCCGTTCCTGCGCGCTGGTGTCAATGCCACGGTCGAGGACTACGTCGAAGCGATCGTCTACATCATGAACATCGTCGGCGAAGACGCGATCGGCATCGGCACCGACTTCACCCAGGGCCAGGACGAAGCCTTCTTCGAGTGGCTGACTCACGACAAGGGCTACGCCCGCCGTCTGACCCGCTTCGGCGAGATCATCAATCCCAAAGGCATCCGCACCATCGGCGAGTTCCCCAACCTGACCCAGGCGCTGCTGGATCACGGCCTTTCCGAGCCGGTGGTGCGGAAGATCATGGGGGAGAACTGGGTTCGAGTCTTGAAGGATGTCTGGGGCGAGTAGCAGCGACGAGCTTCGAGCCGCGAGCAGGTTAGTGAGTTTTTGAGTTTGGTGCTCGATAACGCGAAAGCCCAAAGATCTTGCTCGCACCTTCTGTTTTAGCGTCCGAAGCCGACGATTTCTTGCTCGAAGCTCGAAGCTCGAAGCTCGAAGCTCGAAGCTCGAAGCCCGAAGCTCAAAGAACAATTTCCGAGGTAAACGAGATGACTGCAATGGCCCCCGAACTGCCGATCTATGTCGATAGCGAGACCGGTGTCTGGACTACCGATGCGCTGCCGATGCTCTACGTGCCACGGCACTTCTTCATCAACAACCACACTGCCGTCGAGCAGGCACTGGGCGTCGAGGCGTACGCGAAGATTCTCTACGACGCCGGCTACAAGTCGGCCTGGTACTGGTGCGAGAAGGAAGCGGAGCTTCACGGTATCGAGGGCGTGGCGGTGTTCGAGCACTACATGAATCGCCTGTCCCAGCGTGGCTGGGGAAAATTCGTCACCGAAGAGATCGATCTCGACGCGGGCACCGCCAAGATACGTCTGGAGCACTCCTGTTTTGTCTACCAGCTCGGCAAGACCGGCAAGCGCGAAGAGTACATGTTCACCGGCTGGTTCGCCGGCGCCATGGACCAGATTCTCGAGGCCCGCGGCAGCGATATTCGTACCCGCGCGGAGCAGACGCAGAGCGGGGCTGAAGAAGGCCATGACGTGGGCTATTTCGAGGTCACGTCTCTCTAGAAAAGACGTGAAGGCGATAAATAGTTCAGTAAATTCGTGAGTAACGAGATCGACTTGGAAAGCCGGTGAGAAGCCAGCTTTCGAGTCGGTCCATGTGAGGTGATTGCGATGGCATACGAGGCATTGTTCAAGCCGATACAGATCGGCAAGCTGACCATTCGCAATCGCGTGGTCAGTACCGCACACGCCGAGGTCTACGCCACCGACGGCGGCATGACCACCGAGCGTTACGTCAAATACTATGAAGAGAAGTCGAAGGGCGGCGTGGGGCTCGCCATCTGCGGCGGCTCCTCGCCGGTTTCCATCGATAGCCCCCAGCAGTGGTGGAGTTCGGTCAACGTCTCGACCGATCGCATCATTCCGCATTTTCAGAATCTCGCCGATGCGGTGCACAAGCACGGCGGCAAGATCATGATCCAGATCACCCATATGGGACGCCGCTCCCGCTGGGACGGCCACCACTGGTCGACCTTGATGTCGCCTTCCGGTATCCGCGAGCCGGTTCACCGCGCCACCTGCAAGACCATCGAGGAAGAGGAAATCTGGCGGGTGATCTCGGATTTCGCTCAGGGCGCGCGGCGCGTCAAGGAGGGCGGTCTCGACGGCTGCGAACTCTCCGCTGTCCACCAGCATCTGATCGATCAGTTCTGGAGCCCGCGCGTCAACAAGCGCACCGACCAGTGGGGCGGCAGCTTCGAGAACCGCATGCGCTTCGGCATGGAAGTACTCAAGGCGGTGCGCGCCGAGGTCGGCGAGGATTTTTGCGTCGGTATGCGCATCTGCGGCGACGAGTTCCACCCGGACGGCCTCTCCCAGGACGACATGAAGCAGATCGCCGCCTACTACGACGCCACCGGCATGGTCGATTTCTTCGGCGTCGTCGGTTCCGGCTGCGACACTCACGACACGCTGGCCAACGTGATCCCCAACATGTCCTACCCGCCGGAGCCATTCCTGCATCTGGCGGCGGGGATCAAGGAAGTGGTCTCGGTCCCGGTGATCCACGCCCAGAACATCAAGGACCCGACCCAGGCCGAACGGGTGCTCGAGGGCGGCTATGTGGATCTGGTCGGCATGACCCGCGCCCATATCGCCGACCCTCACCTGATCGCCAAGGTCAAGGCCGGCAACGTCGACCGGATTCGTCAGTGCGTCGGCGCCAACTACTGCATTGATCGTCAGTACCAGGGGCTCGATGTGCTCTGCATCCAGAATGCGGCGACCTCGCGGGAGTACATGGGGCTGCCGCACATCATCGAGAAGACCACCGGACCTCTCCGCCGTGTCGTCGTCGTCGGTGGCGGCCCCGGCGGCATGGAAGCGGCACGGGTCGCTGCCGAACGTGGTCACGACGTCACGTTGTTCGAGGCCCAGCCTCAACTGGGCGGGCAGATCACGCTGGCGGCGAAGGCACCACAGCGCGACCAGATCGCCGGCATCACCCGCTGGTACGAAATGGAGCTTGCACGGCTCGGCGTCGATATCCAGTTGGAAACACGCGCCGATGATTCGATGATCCGCGATCGGCAGCCGGACGTGGTGGTCCTCGCCAACGGCGGCCACCCGTTCCTGGAGCAAGTCTCCGAATGGGGCGCGGAGGAAGGGCTGGTGGTCAGCAGCTGGGACATCCTTTCAGGCAAGGTCGAGCCGGGCAAGAACGTGCTGATCTACGACACCATGTGCGAATTCAGCGGCATGTCGACGGCGGATTACTGTGCCAGTCAGGGCGCCACGGTGGAGATCGTCACCGACGACACCAAGCCCGGCGTGGCGATCGGTGGCACCACCTTCCCGACCTACTACCGCAGTCTCTACCAGAACGCCGTGGTGATGACCGGCGACCTGGCTTTGCAAAAGGTCTACCGCGAAGGCGACAAGCTGGTGGCTCTGCTGGAGAACGAATACACCGGCGAGCACGAGGAGCGGGTAGTCGACCAGGTGATCGTCGAAAACGGCGTGCGTCCAGACGAATCGCTCTACTACGCGCTCAAGGAGCGTTCGCGCAATCGCGGCCAGATCGATCTCGAAGCGCTCTACGCCATTCAGCCACAGCCGACGCTTTCCGAAAGTGGCGAATTCGCGCTGTTCCGGCTGGGGGACTGCGTGGCGCCGAGGAATACGTACGCGGCGATCTATGATGCGTTGCGATTACTGAAGGATCTGTGAGCCACGAGCGGAAGAGCTGTAAGCCATCAGCTTCAAGCTGTAAGAAAAATCAAAAGCGAAACCCTTGATTGTGCAGATGAAAGCAGTTGTTCCTGGCTTACGGCTTACGGCTTACGGCTTACGGCTTACGGCTTACGGCTTACGGCTTACGGCTTACGGCTTACGGCTTACGGCTTCTGTAGAGGCGTCCAAACGAGGAGCAGAACATGCTGCAGACGCTACTCCCTATTCTGATCTTCGCGGCGCTGATCGTGGGTGCTATCGGTGCGGCGCGTCGCATCCGCCTGTGGCGCCAGGGCCAGCGGACATCGGTCGTGTGGCGGAACATGCTGCGTGTGCCGAAGCGCTACCTGAATGATCTGCACCACATTGTCGCTCGCGACAAGGCGATGGCGCACACCCACGTGGCGACGGCCGGAGGCTTCGTCGCGGCGATGGTGCTGGCAATCGTCGTCCATGGCTTCGGCTGGCGCAATCCGATTCTCGGTGGGCTGCTGCTAGCAGCGAGCGCGGTCATGTTCATAGGTGCGCTGGCGGTCAATCGGCGGCGTTTGAACCCACCGCGGAAGCTGTCTCGGGGTCCGTGGCAGCGGCTGTCGAAAAGTCTGCTGGCCTATTCGCTGGGCATGCTTCTGGTCAGTCTACCGCTCGTCGGCGTGGCGCCGACCATGCTAGGCGGCGGGCTGTTGGCCGTACTCCTAATCGCTCTGGTTGCGTGGGGCATGCTCGAGATGATCGTCGGCATGGGCTGGGGCGGACCGATGAAGCACGCCTTCGCCGGCTCGATGCACCTGGCGTTCCATCGTCGCCCCGAGCGCTTCGATGATCAGCATCCCGGCGCGACCTTGGAAAAGACGCACGATGTCCATCGCGGCAGCCGGTCGACGGCGCTGTTCCCGCTCGACCTGACCGCGTCGAAGCTGGGCGTGGAAAAGCCGGCGGATTTCCAGTGGAATCAACTGCTGGGCTTCGATGCCTGCGTGCAGTGCGGGCGCTGTCAGGCGGTCTGTCCGGCATTCGCGGCGGGGCAGCCGCTCAACCCCAAGAAGCTGATTCAGGACATGGTCGTCGGCATGGCCGGTGGCTCTGATGCGCACTATGCCGGATCTCCATATCCGGGGATCGAGGTGGGCAAACACCAGGGGGCGCCGGAACAGGCCATCGTGCCGCAGCTTGTCGAGGCAGAAACGCTGTGGGCCTGTACGACGTGTCGAGCCTGCGTCGAGGAGTGCCCGATGCTGATCGAGCATGTCGACGCCATTGTCGACATGCGCCGCTTCCTCACCCTGGAGCGAGGCGAAACGCCGGAAAAAGGCGCGGTGGCGATCGACAATTTGATCGCCACCGACAACCCCGGCGGACTGGACAACGCCTCGCGTCTCGACTGGGCGGCGGATCTGGAGATTCCGCGTATTCAGGATCGTCCCGAGGGCGTCGACGTGCTGCTGTGGCTGGGCGATGGCGCTTTCGACATGCGCAATCAGCGCACGCTGCGTGCATTGGTGAAGATTCTGCGCGCCGGTGACGTCGACTTCGCCGTGCTCGGCAATGAAGAGCGCGACAGCGGCGACGTCGCCCGACGGCTGGGCGACGAGGCGACCTTCCAGCGTCTCGCTGAGCGCAATATCGCCACGCTCTCGCGCTACCGCTTTCAGCGCATCGTCACGGCGGACCCGCACAGTTTGCACGTCCTGGGTCGCGAGTATCCTGCCTTCGGCGGCGACTACCGGGTTCTGCATCACTCGACGTTCATCGCCGAGCTGTTCGATGCCGGCCGGTTGAATGTCGCAACGCCCGAACGACGTGAAACGATCACTTACCACGATCCCTGCTATCTGGGGCGCTACAACGGCGAGTTCGCCGCGCCGCGCCAGATATTGTCGGCGCTGGGGCTCGACGTGGCCGAGATGGAACGTTCCGGGTTCCGCTCGCGCTGCTGCGGCGGCGGTGGCGGGGCGGCGCTTTCCGACGTGCCCGCCGATCTCCCAGGTCGCGCGCGCATTCCCGACATGCGCATGGAGGACGCGCGTGCAACGGGGGCCACTACGGTTGCCGTCGCCTGCCCGCAATGCACCGCGATGCTGGAAGGCGTGGTCGAGCCGCGGCCGCAAATCAAGGATCTGGCCGAGCTGGTGGCCGATGCGCTGGTGACGCCGGCATCGGCCGAGCCCGAAGCGAGTGTCGCTGTCTCGAGCCCGAGTCGCGAGGAGGAACCGGCATGAATGTCAGACGCATCGACCCCCACGCCGAACGGATCCGGCGCAATCGGCTCCACCCGCGCTATCAGGAGTTCATGCATCCGGCCTGGCGCTGGACCGGCCCCAATGGCGTGACACGAATCGATCCACATGCGATCGGCGCCGTCGGCCCCAACGGCATCAGGCGAATCGACCGCAGCGGTGCCGTCGTCGAGGCGCAGCCGCCGACATCATCGCCAATCGAGAGCGGGCCTTCGCGCCGCATGGTGGTGATCGACGATCCGGCCGGCTTCGTCATGGTGGTGCCGGAGTGCCCGGAAGGACGACTGAGCGATCATGATCGGGATCTGTTGGGTCTGGCCAGGCAGTTGGCCGATGGGCAGTCGCTCGCTGTCACGGCGGTCACATTCCAGGGCGCGGTGGCGGGGCTGGAAGAGGCCGGCGCCGACCGCTGGATCGACCTGTCGGCATGGGTCGAAGGTGACTGTTACGATCCGGAATCACGTCTCGCGGCGCTGCTGAGCGTGGAGACGGCAATGACGCCACGGCATTGGCTGTTCGCGGATAGCTTCCCCGGTGGCGGCGATCTTGGTCGACGTCTGGCGGCGCGGCTTTCCCGCTCTTCCAGTCATGGCGCCAACGCGCGAGCGGCGACGCGGGTGTGGCAGATCTCCAAGGGTCTTGGCCTGTCGCGGGCGGGAGGGCGGCAGGATATCCAGCGCGAACTCCCGCTTATTCTGCTGGCGCTGCCCGAGTGCGCCGAGCCGGTCAGCGAGACACGGCACGAGGCGCGGCCAATATCGATCGACGCGGCCGGCTCCATGACCTCGGACATGACCGCGGTCGGAGTCGTCGATCTCGGCCGGGTCGCGGTGGATCCGCAGCAGATTCCGCTGGCCCAGGCGCCGTTCATTCTCTCCGCCGGTCGTGGTATCGGCGATTGGGTGGGCTTCCATCACGCCGCCGAGGTGCTGGGGGCCAGCGAGGGCGCCTCGCGGGTGGCCGTCGACGACGGCAACATGCCCCGCACCCGGCAGGTCGGGGCGACGGGAACGTTCGTCTCCGCCAGTTGCTACATCGCGGTGGGGATCTCCGGCGCGGTCCAGCATCTTCAGGGCATCGCCAAATGCCAGCGGGTCGTCGCGATCAACCGCGATCCGGGTTGCGATATGGTCAAGCGTGCCGATCTGGCGCTCATCGCCGATGGCGATGCCGTGCTGGCGGCAGTGTGCGCACGGTTGGGGAAGCCGATGGCCGATGTCACCACCGAATCTCGTGGAGAGCGCTATCATGACGCCGCCTGACGCTGCCGCATGCCCGGTCGTGGCGCTGGTCTCCAGCGGACATCATCCGGTTTCCGGGCGGCCGGGACGCGCCCGGGAGGATGCGCGAGCCGTCGAGATGGGCTTGACGCTGGCCGGGGCGCGCCTGCAACTCGTCCACGCAGGCAACGCCGAGGAGCCTGCGCTGCGCGACTATCTGGGTATGTATCATGGACTGGACGATTCCGCCGCCCAGGGAGAGCTGGCGCTGCTACCGATGACGACCGCCGACGATGCCGTGCCGTTGCTGGCGACATGGCTGGCGAACAGCGGCTGTCGGCTGGTGCTTGCCGGGCAGCGCGCCGAATGTGGCGAGGGCTCCGGGTTGCTGCCCTATCTGCTCGCCGAACGGCTGGGATGGACGATCGTATCCGGCGCCGCCACGATCGAAAGGGTCGGCGCGGATCGCGTCACTCTGCTGCAGGTGCTGCCGCAGGGGCAACGCCGCCGACTGGAGGTGTCGCTGCCTTGCTTGATCACTGTCGATGCTCTGGCGCCCCCTCCGCGCCAGAGCGCTTTCGGCCCGGCAAGACGGGGCCGCATTCATGTGGTCGACGGGCTGACCGCCGAAGAGGATTCGGCCAGCGGCGAATGGCAATGGCAGCCGGCACGAGCCCGCCCCAAGCGGCTCAAGGTCGTCAAGTCCGGCAATGCGCGGGATCGCTTCCGGGCCGCGGCGGCCAAGTCATCGGCCGCCGGTGGCCAGGTGCTGACCGATCTGACCCCCGAACAGGCGGCCGATAGGCTAATTGCCTATCTGCGTGAAGAGAAGATACTGAACGATGAGATGTCGTAATCGAGCAGCTTCGGCATTCTCGACGAGGGCAGCTGGCCAGTGGACGACATGATCGCTCCTTTGCCAGCGCGAGAGGTGAATCAACGACCGAACGGGAGACGAGACATGATGATCGTCGATCTTATCGATGGGGAAGATTTTCGTCAGCGGCTGACCTCGCTGGGCGTGCGTATCCCTGAAGAGGCATGCCCCGAGACCTGTGCCCGGCTGGCGGCGGGTTGCCATCGTGCCAGGGGTGTCGAAGGGCTGGAGCCGGCCATTCGCGACCTGATGCAGCACACCGACGTGATGTTGCCGTCGGTCCGGGAGGCGATAGAGCGCCATCTCTTGCCCGCGTTCAACGGCGCCTGAGCGCACCGCGATAGCTGCCGATTTCCGGTATCGCCGACCCTTGCCTATGCTGAAAGATCGAGCAACGCGATAGAGGATAGAACGCATGGCAATTGGCATCTGCACTTGGACGCTAGGTATCGACGATCTGGATCTGCTGCTGGACAAGGTGGTCGAACTGGGCTTCGACGGTGTCCAGATCAACGAACTGTGGGAGCGCGATACGCCGGCTGCGATCCGAGAAGCGCTCGATCGGCGTGGAGTGGCCCTGTTGGCGGTGGAAGCTCAGCGAATCGGGCCGCAGGCGGGCGAGGCGCCGGATGTCGCGCAGGGCATCGATGCCTATCGTCAGGTGATCGACCGCGCCGCCGAACTGGGAGCGCCCATTGTCACGTTGCCGATCCTCTCGTTTTGGGTCCAGGGGCATCCGACGCCCTTCGATGCGCTGGTCGAAGCGTGTCGGGAACTGGCTGGCTACGCTAGCGAGCGGCAGATCCAGCTCGTCTACGAAGTCGCCAACCGCCAGGAGGTACCAATGATTCATACGGCGGAAGAGGGTAATCGTCTGGTGCGGGCCATCGATCGTCCCGAACTGGGGCTGATTCTCGATAGTTATCATATGAATCTGGAGGAGTCCGATCCCGTCGCCGCGATCGAATCGAGCCGTGATACGTTATCGATCTATCACGTCTCGGACTCGACGCGCGGCGGCATCGGTAGCGGGATGGTGAACTTTACGGCGCAATTCGAGGCGCTGGAGCGGATCGGGTTCGAGGGGCCGGTAATCATGGAGTGCTTGCCGCCGATGCATGATCCGGGTTCGCCAGTGGCAAGCGATGGCAATCGCCGTATTCTGGAAGATGAACTCTCCCGCTCGCTGGAGATCTGGCGCAGCTACGCGGCCTAGTCCGTACCTCTTGCGTCGGCGACAAATGCTCGCGGCCGACGCTGCCCTTCCAAATCCAAAGCGTTCCCCGTGAACAGCTCTCAGAGCCTCCGCAAACCCCACATGAAGTAGACGCCGCCGATCAGCGCGGCGATCAATCCCGCCGGCAATTGGTAGGGGAAGAACAGGTTCCTGCCCAGCCAGTCGGCGGTCACCATTACCAGCATCCCCAGTAGTCCGGCACCGAGCAGTTGGTGGCGGGCGCCATGGAAGCCCATCAGGCGTGCCATGTGCGGGGCCATGAGCCCGATGAACGAGAGCGGGCCGATCACCAGCGTCGCCGCGACCGTCAGCAAGGCCACCAGCGCGAGCAGCACCAGGCGGCTCCGGTCCACGTCCATGCCCAGCGCCCTGGCGGTGGGGGCGCCCAGCGGCAGCAACGTGAGCCAGCGCTGCAACGGCAGCGCCAGCGCGAACAGCATGATCGCGATGACCAAGATCCAGGCGCTGGAGGTAAGGCTGGCGTAGTAGGTCGAGCCGCCCAGCCAGGAGAGCAGCTGCTGCGCACGCGGATCTTCACTGGCCAGCACGATGGCGCGCATGGCATCCAGCAGCGACGAAATGGCGATCCCGGTCAGCAGCAGCCTTTCCGGCGCGAAGCCACTGCGACGGTTGCAGACGATCAGGACCAGCAGGGCCACGGTCGCGCCGCTGAATCCCATCACGGACCCGCTGAGCGGGGCGATGCCCAGAGGCAACAGCATTAGCGCGATGACGCCGATCGCCACGCCGGCGCTGATGCCCAGCACTTCCGGGCTGGCCATGGGGTTGCCGGTCATCCGCTGCAGCAGCGTGCCGGCGACGGCCAGCATCAGCCCGGCCGCTGCGGCGGTGGCGACACGAGGCAACCGCCAGTCGACGATCAGCGCCAGGTCGTCGATACCGGCCAGGCTGAGATATTTCGAGTGGCTGTCGAGCATGAAGCCGACGACGAGGGCCAGTGCGCAGGCGATGAGTGTCATTGCGCCCAGCACCCACAGGCGATGGCGAGGATGCGCAAGGCGCGGCAGCGTCAGGCCCGTGCTGGGTGTCGGCCGGGATCCGCCGACTTTGAGGCGTGGCAGAAGCCAGAGCAGCAGCGGAGCGCCGAGGGCCGCAGTCATTGCGCCCGTCGGCAGCAGGGAGGCGGTGAACGGCGCGAGCTGCTGTACGGCGAGATCCGTCACCGCAAGCAGGAGAGCGCCCAGGATCATCGACCAGACGAGTCGCTGGGGCAGCGTGCGGGCGCCGGACAATCGCGCGATAGCCGGCGAGGCCAGACCGATGAAGCCAATCAGCCCGATCGCGCTGACCACGCAGGCCGTGATGAAGATGCCCAGCCCCAGGCCGGCGAAGCGTAGCTTGCGTAGCGAGATGCCCAGGCTCCGGGCACCATCCTCTTCCAGATCGAGCAGCGACAGCGGGCGCAGCAGCAGAAGTGCCAGCAGCACCACGATAAACAGGCGCAGAAGCAAAAACTGCGTGTCGTGCCAGTTGTCCTGAGCGAGCGCCCCCGCTCCCCAGATGAATAGCCCCGACAGGCTCTCCTGATGGAAAAGCAGCAGCGCACTGTTGATGGCGCTGAAGTAGAGGCTGACCACCATGCCGGACAGCACCACCACCATCGGCGCCAGCCGTCGCTTCCAGGAGAGCGCGAAGACCAGCAGCGTTGCCGCGATGCCGCCCAGTAGCGCGATCCATTCGCGTCCGGCCAGCATCCAGCTCGGCGCCCATAGCGTGGCGATGACCAGCGCCAACTGCGCGCCGCTGGTGACCCCCAGGGTTGCCGGGGAAGCCAGCGGGTTGCGCAGTACCTGCTGCATCAGGCAGCCCGCCAGCGCCAGGGCGGCACCGCCCAGCAGCGCGACCAGTAGCCTCGGGGCGAAGGTATAGTGCATCACGATCTGCCGGATCTGGTCATCGTCCGGAGAGAGGATCGCCTGCCACCAGTGTCCCGAGAGGTCGGCAAACTGAGTCTGCAAGGTGGCGGCCCCCAGGCACACCGCCAACAGCAACAGGGCCAGGGCGAACCAGGCCGGCGAGCGGGCACGAAGCGTCATGGCGCGCCTTCCTCGGTTGCCGGGTCCGCGGGCGGGATCCTGTCGCTGACGGCGACCAGCGAGCGGGCGAGCCGCTGCAGAGAGATCAACCCGCCGTAGGGCCAGATGGGCTCGATGAAGCTCACGCGACCTTCACGCACCGCCGGCAGATGCTGCCAGATCCGATTGTCTTTCAGTGCCTCGCCGACACCGCGTGGATACGGTTCGATGACGACGATCCGTGCATCGGGTCGCTCGGCCAGGAGGTCGATCGGGATGCTGGCATAACCCCAGGCATTGGTGGGGCCCGTCCAGGCGTTGGTCAGATCGGTGCGGGAAAAGAGCGTGCCCACCATGTTGCCGTGGCCGAAGACACGCACGTGCTGCGCGTCGCTGAACTGGACGATATAGAGCGGCGCCTTGAAGCCCTGCAATGCCCGGGCCGTCTCTTCCAGCACCTGATCGGTTTCGGCGATCAACGCCTCCGCCTGCGGCTCGCGATCGGTCAGCTGCGCGATTTTGCGGGTCATGGCCAGCGTCGCTTCGTAAAACGGCGCGTCGGTATAGAAGTTGTCGATCATCCTGACCGGCATCAGCCGTTCGAGACGGGCATTGTCGCGGGAGAACAGCGCGCTGGTCAGCAGCAGATCGGGCGGATCCTGGGCCAGCAGTTCGAGATTGGGCTCGTTGCGCAGACCGATATCCAACGTCGAATCAGGAATCGGGGGTGCCTTGACCCAGGCGTTGTAATTGGGGATATCGGAAACGGCATAGGGCACGACGCCAAGCGCAATCAGCGTTTCCGCGACCGTCCAGTTGGCGGCGGCGATCCGCAATGGCGGCGAACCGGCATTCGCTGGCGTGCTCGCAAGCGCGGTAGCCAACCCCAGCAGCACGGTCATGGCGAGTGCAAGGAGAGCAGGGATAGGACGGGCACGCGACAAGATGACGGGTTCCTGGCAACGGGAAACGATGACGCAGACGCCCGCTAACTCGAGAGGGCGCTGGAAGCGGCGTTGGGCGGTGATGGTAGATCGAATGACAATCGTTATCAATCGAGGAAAGTGAGCGAAAGCGAATTGCTGATACACATAGTAATGATTGTTATTTACAATGATATGCGAGAATAATCGCCGGTCGGACGCCGCCGGCTTCCACCACGTCATGAACGGGCACTCGATCCGATGAAATCAGGGAACACCTTTGCCGCCGTCGGCGGTTCGTTGCTGTTGATCTACGCCGGAAATGCTCTCGCGCAGGAGTCGACAGTCAACAACGATACGGTGGTCGTTACCGGGACAGCGCTCAAGGTCGATACGCCGCTGCTGGAAACGCCACGCGCGACCTCCGTCGTCAGCGACTCGGAACTGGAGAAACGATCGGTCAACAGATATGACCAGGTGCTGCGTTATCGTTCCGGCGCACTGTCTTCGCCCTATGGTAACGACGCCAAGGCGGACTGGTTCTTTTTTCGGGGATTCTCGGGCGAGGATTCGACCTATCAGGATGGCTTGCGTCTGTTCCGCGAGGCTGGCTACCTGTGGTGGAAGACCGAGCCGTTCGGCCTCGAACGGGTCGATTTTCTGAAGGGGCCGGCCTCGATTCTCTATGGTGAGGCGCCTCCCGGCGGTATCGTCAACGCCGTCAGCAAGCGGCCGACGGAAGAGACGCAAGGGTTGTTCGAGATCCAGGGCGGTAACAAAGGGCATCGCCAGGTCGGCATCGATACGTCCGGTCCGGTCACCGACAGCGGTGATGTGCGCTACCGTTTTGTCGGTCTGTTTCGAGATCAGGACGGTGAACTCGATGGCACCGATAACGAGCGGGTCTATTTTGCTCCGAGCCTGGCGGTGGATCTCTCCGATGACACCACGCTGACGCTGCTGGCCAGCTATCAGCGCGATCACGGCACGCCCGCCAACGTATTCTATCTGCCTTACGGCTCCGTCAATGATACGCCTTTTGGCAAGGTGGATCGGGATACGGACCTCGGTGACAACGACAACGATCGTCTCGAGCATGAGCAGATCGCGGTTGGCTATGAGCTCGAGCACACTTTCAACGATACCTGGGAATTCCAGCAGAACGCACGTCTCGCTTCCCTGGACCTGTTTCTGCGAACCGCTTACCCCTCGTATATGCTCGATGATCGTACCGCGCAGCGTGGCCTGACCTATCGCGACGGTAGCTACGACGCCTTTACCATCGACAACCGCATGATCGGTAGCTGGTATACGGATAACACCGAAAACACGTTGTTGGTGGGCTTGGATTATCAGCATCTGGACGCCGACTATCTCAGTCGCGACAACTTCGCCTACGACACCATCGATATCTTCGACCCTCACAATAGCGGTGTCGGTGAACCCGGCGATCCGACCTACTACGATCAGGGCAAGGAGCAGATCGGCGTCTATGTGCAGGATCAGTTGCGCCTCTACGATCGCTGGATTCTGCTCGCCGGGGCACGGCACGATAGCGTCGACGTGACCAACAAGCAGGACGGCGGCGAAGACCAGAGTTATGACGATACCCAGATGTCCTACACCGGCGGGGTCATGTATCTGGGCGACTACGGGCTGTCGCCGTATCTAAGCTACAGCGAGTCATTCACGCCCAATATCGGCAATGACCTGAACGGTGATGCCTACCAGCCTAGCGAGGGTAAACAGTGGGAGCTAGGGCTCAAGTACGCGCCCAATTGGCTGGACGGCTATGTCACCGCGGCCGTGTTCGATCTCAAGGAGAGCGACACGCTCTATCCCAGTGGAGGGGCTTCCAGCAACCAGGGCGGGGAACGTCACTCGCGCGGTTTCGAACTGGAGGGCGTGGGCTACGTCACCGACAATCTTCAGGTTACTGCGGCCTATACTTATACCGATGTGACGTTGGATGTCAGCGATACCCAGAAAGAGCTTCGTGCCGGACTGATTCCGCGCCATCAGGCATCGCTATGGCTGGATTACGACTTTGCACAGGGTGCGTTGAAGGGGGTGGATCTGGGTGCCGGGGTGCGCTATGTCGGCACCAGCGTGGACTCGCCTCAATACAGCGACACGAAAGTGGCGGCCTACACGCTGTATGACGCGATGGCGAGCTACGATATCGATTCCCACTGGACCGCTCAGGTCAACGTGACCAATCTGACGGATGAAGATTATGTCAGCGGCTGTGACTACTGGTGCTACTACGGTGAGTCCCGCAGCGTTATCGGCAGTCTGAAATATCGTTGGTAATACAGTTTCCGCACCGAACGAGAGCCCGGCCCAACGCCGGCTTTGTCGCCAATCTCAGGCGCCCCGGACGGGGCGCCTTTTTCGTTGGTGAGTCCGTCGGTGGGTCCCGGACTGGACGAGATAGAACTATTGCGAAGCGACCTGCAGGTGGCTCGGTGTCTCGACGCCGAGATTGGCCCTTAACGTTTCGCTGTACCAGTCGATGAAGTCGATCACGCCGAATTCGTAGGTCTTCGAATAAGGTCCCGGCTGATACGCCAGCGAATTGATGCCGAGCTGGTTTTCCTCGGCAAGACGCCGGTCCTGGTCGTTGGTGGCATCCCAGACCTGGCGCAGGCGCTCGGGGTCATAGTCGACCCCTTCGACGGCATCCTTGTGAACCAGCCATTTGGTGGTGACCAGTGTCTCCTGCGGGCCCAACGGCAATACGCGGAAGACCACGGCGTGATCGCCCATGAAATGGTTCCACGAATTGGGCAGATGCAGGATGCGCAGCGAACCCATGTCCGCGTTGGGAATACGCCCCATCAGTTTGTTGCAGCCGGGTTTGCCATCCAGGGTCATCGAGACGACGCCGTCGATCAATGGCGTGCGGGTGAGGCGGTTGCGCTTGCCGAAGCGCGCCAGTTGCCAAGGTACTTCGCAGGCGGTCCAGTCGGCCTGCTTGCGGGCGACCAGATCGCGATATTCGCCGGTGGAGCGCGGATCGTCGGTGTCGTCGAATTCGATCAATGAGTTGAGCAGTTCCGGGTGCGCGCCGTTGCAGTGGTAGCACTCGCGGTTGTTCTCGATCACCAGCTTCCAGTTGGCGCGCTCGACGATGTTGGACTCCACCGCGACCTTGACGTTATCCATCTCGTAGGGCGAGAGGTAGTGTTCCAGCGAGACGAGAAAATCGTCGATCGGTTCCGGGTCGTCGCTCAGGTTGATGAACACGAATCCGCCCGCGCTCTTCACCGCCACCGGTTTGAGACCGTAGGCGCTCATGTCGAAATCGGTGCCCATGTCGCTGCCGGCGAACAGCAGCCGGCCGTCGAGTTCGTAGGTCCACTGATGGTAGGGGCAGACCAGCTTGGCGACCTTGCCCTTGTCCTTCAGGCAGAGCCGCGAGCCGCGATGGCGGCAGACATTGTGAAAAGCGTGGATGCGATTCTCGGCGCCGCGCACCACGATGACGGAGTTGCTGCCGATCTCCACCTTGAAGAAGTTGCCCTTGGCGGGAATCTCGCAGCTCATGCCGGCGAACAGCCACTGTTTCTCGAACACGTTCTGCATGTCCAGTGCGAACAGGCGCGGGTCGTTGTAGAACGGCTGCGGCAGCGAGAAGGCAGGGGCACGCTGGTCCAGCATGTCGGCCACGGCCTGACGTGTACTGGCGAGAGAATCCTCCAGGCTATCGCGTGGAAGTGGTGACATGGTCGCATCCTCATCAATGACAGATATGGGTCGTTTCCGTATGTCGCGGCGGGAACGACATGAATGGCAGGTGGCGGCGATGATTCATCCTTTGGGCGAAGTGTCGCTTAGGTGTCGGCCATGAGATTGTCCACCCGCGACATTCGTCGATGTCAGGCCGACCGGCAGGTACAAATGCTCACTGCGGCATCACCGGTCGATACCGGAGTGCCGATGGCACTGCGTGGGCGTCACGATAGGTAAGTTTTCGTTTCTGCATCGAGGTTTTGGTGGCGGCTGGGGTTGGTTGGCATGCCTGTGTCGCTGATGGGCAAGTCGGCCGGCCTCGGCGTGCGCAGAATCCGCTCATGAGGATAATTCACCGGAAGCGGCGGTGCGGGCCGATGTCGTCTCGCCAGCGCCATCTTCCTCCGATCGAGCGCGGTGACGATGCAATTCTTCAATCCGGTCAATACGCAAACCTGGACCAACGGCCGCCATCAGGTGCGGTGCGTCAAGGTCATTCAGGAAACCTGGAACGTGCGGACGTTCTGTTTCATGGCCGACCAGCCGGTGATGTTCTTCTTCAAGCCGGGGCAGTTCGTCACGCTGGAACTGGAGATCGCCGGGCAGCCGGTGATGCGCTCCTACACGATTTCCAGTTCACCCTCGATACCCTACAGCTTCTCGATCACGGTCAAGCGCCTGCCGGGTGGCCAGGTTTCGAACTGGCTCCATGACAATCTCAAGGTCGGCGACCCGATGGTCGTTCACGGGCCAGTCGGTGATTTCAACGTCATCGATCACCCGGCGGAGAAAGTGTTGATGCTATCGGGAGGGGTCGGGATCACGCCGTTGATGTCGATGACGCGCTGGTTCTTCGATACCAATGCCGCCGTCGACCTGGAGTTCATCCATTGCGCTCAGGCGCCCAACGACATCATCTATCACCGTGAACTGGTGCACATGTTCTCGCGCCTGCCGGAGTTCCGCCTGCATATCGTCTGCGAGCGCAGCGACGAGCTCAGCCAGGCCTGGTCCGGATTCCGGGGCTACCTGACGCGGCAGATGCTGACGTTGATGGCGCCGGACTATCTCGAGCGGGAGGTATTCTGCTGCGGACCGACACCTTTCATGAAGGCGGTGCGTCAGGTGCTGCTGGAAGACGGCTTCGACATGTCGCGCTACCACCAGGAGTCCTTCGGCGCGACGCCGCTGAGCGTCCAGGAGGACGTGCTGGAACTGGCTGAGCAGGCCGAAGCCGACGCCGAAGAGGTCGATACGGCGACGCTGATGCCGGTGGAGTTCACCGGCAGCGGCAAGAGTATCCGCGTCAGCGAGAACGACACGATCCACTCGGCGGCGGCCAAGCTCGGCCTGCATATTCCCAAGGCCTGCGGCATGGGCATCTGCGGCACCTGCCGCGTGATGAAGCTGGAAGGCGAGGTCGAGATGGAGCACAACGGCGGCATCACCGAGGAAGACGAAGCCGAAGGTTTCATTCTCTCCTGTTGCTCGAAGCCGAGAGGCAAGGTCGTGATCGATTTTTGACCCGTTGTGCCGGCGCGGTAAGCCATAAGCTCCAAGCTGAAAGAAGAGCAAATCGTTGGCTACGGGCTACGGGCTACGGGCTACGGGCTGCGGGCTACGGGCTACGGGCTACGGGCTACGGGCTGCGGGCTGCGGTCTACGGGCTACGGGCTACGGGCTACGGGCTAGAAGAAATTGCGAGCTTTCCGCGGGGGCAATGCGGTTTTTTCCGCTCGCGATTTCGACTATTGGATGCTGGCACTGTCGTCGTTGCGTCACCCGATGGCGCAACGAGAAAGCCTCGGAGCGACGAGCGCTCTTACGCTGGCTACGGCATGCCTTCCTCGAAAGACCGTGATGAGAGAGACCATGATTCGAGCGGCCATCGAGAGGGCATCCAAAGATCAGTCACAGGAGTTTACGCCATGTCTTCACCCGCCAATCGCGGCGTCGTCTTTCGCGGCGCCGGCAAGGTCGCCGTCGAAAGTATTCCCTTCCCCGAGCTGGCCCTCGGTAGCCGCCAATGCCATCACGGCGTCATCCTCAAGGTCGTGACGACCAACATCTGCGGCAGCGACCAGCACATGGTGCGTGGTCGAACCACGGCGCCCGAGGGCATGGTGCTGGGTCACGAAATCACTGGCGAGGTGATCGAATGCGGTCGCGACGTCGAATTCATCAAGGTCGGCGACATCGTTTCGGTCCCGTTCAACGTCGCTTGCGGCCGCTGCCGCAACTGCAAGCGTGGCGATACTCACATCTGTCTCAACGTCAACGGTGACCGCGCCGGTGGCGCCTACGGCTATGTCGATATGGGCGGCTGGGTCGGCGGCCAGGCCGAATACGTGATGGTGCCTTATGCCGATTTCCAGCTGCTGGTCTTCCCCGACCGGGAGCAGGCGATGGAGAAGATCCTCGATCTCACCATGCTTTCGGATATCTTTCCCACCGGTTTCCATGGTTGCGTCACTGCCGGCGTCCAGCCGGGATCGACAGTCTATATCGCCGGTGCAGGTCCGGTCGGGCTGGCTGCCGCGGTTTCCGCCCAACTGCTGGGTGCCGCGTGCGTGATCGTCGGTGACATGAACGACAAGCGCCTCGAGCAGGCGCGAAGCTTCGGTTGTGTCGGGCTCGATCTCAAGCAGGACGCCAGCATGTCCGAGCTGATCGAGTCCGTGCTGGGCGTTCCCGAAGTCGACGCCGCGGTGGATGCGGTGGGCTTCGAGGCCAACTGCCACGGCCATAACCATGCGCATGAACAGCCGGCGACGGTGCTCAATGCCGCCATGGAGATTACCCAGGCCGGTGGCCGGGTCGGGATTCCGGGGCTCTACGTGACCGAGGATCCCGGCGCGGAGAGCGAGGACGCGAAGCAAGGCAATCTTTCGATGAAGTTCGGCCTCGGCTGGGCCAAGGCGATGTCGTTTCACACCGGGCAGACACCGGCAATGCGCTACCAGCGCCAATTGATGCAGGCGATCCTTCACGACAAGGTGCAGATCGGCCGTGCCGTGAACGTCCAGACCATTTCGTTGGACGAAGCGCCGCAAGGCTATGCCGCCTTCGATGGGGGCGCGGCCAAGAAATTCGTGATCGATCCGCACGGGACGCTTCGCTAGTCCCGAGCCACGAGCCACGAGCCACGAGCCACGAGCCACGAGCCACGAGCCACGAGCTACGAGCTACGAGCTACGAGCCGGTGATGCCTTGGGGCATCGCCGGCTCTTTTTCGTTTGGCTGCGCCAGCGATAGGCTGCAGAATCGGCCCCACTACGACCCTGCGAAAACAATCCCGCGAGAGCCGATGATGAGTGAACCGATCCCTGACCTGCCGCGCTGTGCCTGGGCGCAGACCCATCCGCTGAATGCCGAGTACCACGACGAGGAGTGGGGCGTTCCCGAGTACGACAGCCGCGCGCTGTGGGAAAAGCTGATGCTCGACGGCTTTCAGGCCGGCCTTTCCTGGCTGACCATTCTCAAGAAGCGCGATGCCTTCCGGGAAGCTTTCGAGGGCTTCGACCCCGAGCGGGTCGCCCGCTTCGACGACAACGATGTCGAGCGACTGATGGGCAACGCCGGCATCATTCGTTCGCGTGCCAAGATCGAAGCGACCATCGGCAATGCCCGTGCCTATCTCGCCATGCGCGACAACGGCGAAGACTTCTCCGAATTTCTCTGGGGCATGGTCGGCGGCAAGCCCATCCAGCGCTCTTTTGAAAACGACGGCCCCGTTCCCACCCAGACGCCGCTTTCCCTGGAGATATCCAAGGCGCTCAAGAAGCGCGGTTTCAAGTTCGTCGGGCCGGTGATCGTCTATGCCTGGATGCAGGCCGTCGGCATGGTCAACGATCACGCCGATGAGTGCCATCGGCGCGAGCTTGTGGCAGCGATGGGCTAGCTCGAATGGCGTTGGTCAGAGGTTGAGTCAAGATAAATCAGGACTAAAAATGAATTGCCTCTCATCTTGTTTACCGGCCGCCGCCAGTGAGCAAGATGTGTGATGAGAGATCAGAACTGAAAAACAGTGATGATTATTTCTAGAACCGTCGACCCATGAAGTCATTCAGATATTCCACGAAAGCTCGAATTCTTGATGGCAGCGTATTGTAATGTTGGTAGACGACATGGATGTCGGCATTCGGAAGTTCATAGTCGGTCAGTAATGGAATCAGGCTACCATCCAGTAAATAGCCTCCCACGTCCCATTCAGCGCGTATCGTGATTCCCTGACCCTCAAGAGCCCATCTCGTTACGCTTTCGCCATCGTTTGCCGAGAGTCTTCCTGATACCCTCACGCTGTAGCTTTTCTCGTTTTTATAGAATTTCCACACGCTCCAGGAATCGTTATTTTGCTGCAGCGTAATACAGTTGTGTGCCATTAGTTCATCTGGCGCCCGCGGTTCTCCATATCGTTCGACATACTGAGGGGAGGCGCAAACTACCCGACGATGCGTTGCAATTTTCTTGGCGTGAAGGCTCGAATCGGGAAGTTCCCCGAACCGAATGCCGATATCGTATGACTGTTCAGCGAGATTCACAGGATGATCGGAAAGATGCAATTTTGCTTCGACTTTAGGATAATTCTGCAGGAATTCGGAAATGACCGTAGTCATATACTTTCGTCCAAATCCTAGTGGAGCATTGATCTTCAGTAGACCTCTGACTTCTCCTCCTCGTTGTGATAGACGCTCTTCCATTTCCCGAATATAGGATAGCGCCTGCTCGGCATAATCTCGATAGATCTGTCCCTCGGTCGTAAGGTTCATTGATCTTGTGCTTCTGTTAAATAACTGTATTTTAGTCCTTTTTTCAAGATTCGAAAGTCGTTTGCTGACTGCCGCGGGTGAAATGTCCAGCTCGCGTGCTGTGTTCGATATGCTTCCTGAACGGCACAGAGTGATGAAAAAATCCAGGTCGCTTAGCGTGCTCATTTTAAACCCTATGGTTCAAGGTGTTTGAAATCCTAGTTCATTGCGTCACTCGTTGCACGCTGAATAGGGTAACAGGCGTCGGTTAACCCATTTCTATAGCAACTTTGGATCTCATCATGAAAAAGCATCGTGTAGCAGTGATTCCTGGCGACGGCATCGGTTTGGAAGTGATCGAGGCCGGCAAAAAAGTCATGGAAACTCTGGTGGAAAGTTATCCAGAAGTCGAGTTCGAGTTTAAGGATTTTGACTGGAGCTCCCAGCGTTATCTGGAGAAAGGTCAATATATACCGGATGGTGGAATAGAGGAGCTAAAGACCTTTGATGCTATTTACTTTGGCGCGGTAGGTAGTGAAAAGGTGCCTGACCATATCTCTCTTTGGGATCTGCGTCTCAAGATCTGCCAAGGCTTCGATCAGTATGCCAATGTGCGTCCTGCCCGAGTGCTTCCTGGAGTTAAAAGCCGTCTGCAAAACTCGGAAAAGATCGACTGGGTGATTATTCGCGAGAACAGTGAAGGCGAGTATTCCGGTAATGGTGGCCGTGTTCACCAGGGGTTGCCTGAAGAGGTCGGCACCGAGGTCTCGCTATTTACTCGCAAGGGCATAGAGCGTATCCATCGCTTCGCTTTCGATATGGCGATGTCTCGTCCGCGTCGCAAGCTGACGCTGGTCACAAAGTCTAATGCTCAGCGCCATGGCATGGTGCTTTGGGATGAGATTTTCTTCGAAGTCGCCAAGGACTATCCAGAGGTGGAGATCAATCGGGAGCTCGTGGACGCGATTACCACCACGATGGTGCTGAAGCCCGAAAAACTCGATGTCATCGTCGCGACCAACCTGCATGCCGACATTATTTCTGACCTCGCCGCGGCGCTGAGCGGAAGTCTCGGTATTGCTCCCACCGCCAATCTCAATCCGTCGGGTCAGTTTCCTTCGATGTTCGAACCGATCCACGGCTCTGCTTTCGATATCACCGGTAAAGGTATTGCTAACCCCATCGGGGCGTTCTGGACAGCGGTAATGATGCTTGAGCACCTTGGCGAGAATACGCTTGCGGAACGCCTGATGGCGGCCATCGAGGAGGTCATTGGCTCAGGACTGCAAGCGCCGGATCTTGGTGGAACGGCCACGACGCAAGAGATCACGAATGCCGTTTGCGACTCGATTCGTGAAAAAGCGAGTCAAGCCAAAGCGGTCAGCTGATCGGATTCGCTAGGACAGGATGGGCTCGAGCCCATCCTGTCTTCGTCTTCTCACCATCATAAGGATAAGGAAGATGAGTGCGCCAATTATTACACTAATTATCCTGCTCATAGCGATAGTTCTTTTTGTCTCAGAGCGAATTCCGCTCGCTCTCACGGCCATGATGGTCTTGATCAGCCTGGTACTGACAAAGGTATTGAGCCCGTCAGAAGCATTTGCTGGTTTCATCAATAGCAACGTGATTCTTTTCTGCGCGATGTTCGTTGTGGGCGGCGCGCTTTTCGAGACGGGAATGGCCAATCGAATAGGCGGTATCGTCACGCATTTTGCCAAAACGGAACGTCAACTTCTCTTGGCCATTATGTTGGTGACGGCTATCTTGTCCGGCTTTCTGTCTAATACCGGAACAGCTGCCGTGCTGATACCCGCGGTCATTGGTATTGCCAGCCGTTCCGGGATTCGTCGGTCCAAACTGCTCATGCCGCTGGCCTTTGCATCCGCGATGGGCGGAAACCTCTCGTTGATCGGTGCGCCAGGCAATTTGATCGTCGACAGCACTCTCGAAAACATGACTCAGGGTAATGCCTCCTTTGGTTTCTTTTCATTCGCCATGATCGGGCTGCCGATGATGCTCGTGGCAATGGTCTACTTCCTGACCATCGGCTACAAGCTGCTTCCAGACCGCGATATGGAAGGTGGCGTTGATCTTTACAACGAGCAACCCAAGGAAGCGCCTGCCTGGAAGCAATATCTGGCCCTGTTCGTACTCGTCACGACGATTCTGGCGATGATATTCGAAGATACCATCGGCTTCGATATGCATATCATCGGCGTCGTAGGTGCCATTGTTCTGGTACTGACCGGCGTCATGTCGGAACGAAGAGCGTTGGATGCCATCGACTCCCGTGTCATCTTCCTCTTCGCCGGGATGCTGCCCATGGCGACCGCGATGCAGAAGACTGGCTTGGGTAGCATGCTGGCGGAAGGTGTGATGGATTTCCTCGGCGAGGCGCCTTCTCCGAGACTTCTGCTCAGCGTTCTATTTGTAATTTCGGCGGGACTTTCGCAATTCATGTCCAACACGGCGACGACAGCATTGCTCGCTCCGATAGGGGGTGCCATAGCCGTTGGCATCGGCGCCGACCCTAGCGCTGTACTGATGGCCATCTGCATCGGCGGATCTTGCGCTTTCGCGACGCCCCTGGGCATGCCTGCTAATACGATGGTGTTGGGGGTCGGCGGCTATCGCTTCAACGATTACGTCAAGGCGGGTCTGCCTCTGGTAGTGGTTGGCTACCTCGTCTGTGTCACTTTGCTGCCGATGATCTGGCCGTTCTTCCCCTGATAGCTGAAGCCTTGACGATGCATGACAATGGCGAGAGAAGCGTCACCGCTGTCGGTATGACTTCTCTCGCCGCCTGGCTGTCCTGAAGAACTCAGCAGACTTCCACATTTGCCCATACCCGATACGGCCATCGCCTTTTCACGAGAAAGAATCATGAATGACTTTTCCTGCCTCACTACGCAGATGGCAACTCGCGATTGGCTCGTGGGCCTTGTCAAACATGCGATTGCTGCGGTTCATCCCATGCATTTGTTTTCGAACCAGCTTCCCGAGGCTCCACCGGGAAGAACTTTGGTGGTCGGTGCGGGAAAGGCGGCCGCGGCGATGGCGAAATCTCTGGAAGACGCCTGGCTAGCCCAACACCCGGATTCACCGCTTTCAGGACTGGTCGTGACGCGTCATGGTCACGCCGAACCGTGTCGATATATCGAGGTTCTTGAGGCATCACATCCCATGCCGGATGATCTCGGTGAGCGGGCGGCTAAGCAAATGCTAAAGGCGGTCCAGGGTTTAAATCAGAACGATCTGGTTATCGCTCTGATTTCCGGTGGAGGATCGTCACTGATGTCGCTGCCTGGTGGCGAATTGACGTTGCGCCAGAAGCAGCAAATCAACAAGACGCTACTCAGAAGCGGCGCCCCCATTCGGGAGATCAACACCGTGCGTCGACATCTTTCGGCCATCAAAGGCGGACGCTTGGCAGCGGTGGCTCATCCGGCGCGGGTGGTTACCTATCTGATTTCCGATGTTCCCGGCGATGAGCCTAGTCTCGTCGCATCGGGCCCGACGTTACCCGATGACTCCACGCCGGCTGATGCGTTGTCAATTCTCGAAGCACGCAAAATCGATATTCCTTACGCCGTGCGTCATCACCTGATCGCCGCCGCTGGATCACCTCGCGGCAGTGATATCGGATTTCACCGTGACGAGACATTCGTCCTCGCTAGAGCAGCCGATGCACTGCAAGCTGGGCGCCGGAAAGCTGAGGAAGCCGGGATGGAAGTCAAAGTCTTGGGTGATGATCTGGAAGGGGAGGCGCGCGAACTGGGAAGAACTCAAGGTCTGCTGGCGCGCAACTGCCAGAAAGCGATATCCCGACCTTTGTTGTTGCTATCCGGTGGCGAAACCAGTGTTACTGTCAAGGGTAATGGCCGTGGCGGACGCAACGTTGAGTACCTTCTGGGATTGTTCGAGGCGCTGGAGGGGGCACCAGGGATACATGCGTTGGCCATCGACACGGATGGGATCGACGGGTCGGAAGATAACGCTGGGGCTGTCTTCTCCCCACAGTGCTGGCAGCGCGTGCGAGAATCTCGGCTTTCCATTCCAGAGGCTATGGAAAACAATGATGCCTACACGTTCTTTGCCGCTCTGGATGATCTGATCGTTACTGGCCCCACGAGGACCAACGTCAATGATTTCCGTGCCATATTGATCGAGCCTCGGTAGTTGCGGAGCCATACCATTGACAGCGTCGCTGCTGAAGCCCCGCGCTTCTCATGGATGCATGGTCGTTTTGACAGGTTAAAGCCTGCCGGTCAATGTGTTTGCCGTGCGAAGTAATGGCTTCTATACCAGCTAGGTGTCAGGAAGCCGGGGCTTTCCGGTGCTGCCGATGGCAGCGACGTTGCCCTGGAAGGCAGACCACATCTGGAAGGAGTCATATCATGCGCGTTTCCCAGTTCGTTTCTCTTGTTGCCATTGCGCTTCTCTCCACCGGCGCCATGGCACAGTCGGATGACAAGGACAGCCAGAGCGCCGAGGGCCAAGATCCCGACATGCAGGCGGACACGATCGAGGGTCAGAATCAGGGAGCGACGTCGCAATACGAAATGAGCAGCGAAGATGATCAGACCAGCGATGATGTCGACGCTGGCGATTCCGGTTCGCCCTCCGCCCGGGAACAGCTCATGAAGGGCACTCGGCAGGAAGAGAAAGCAACCCCACCAGCGGAGAGCACTGGCGGGCAGCATTGACCGCCCGTCGTCTGACTTGTCGGCAGGTCTTGTGCCATTGCCGGCTTCAAGACACAATGCGCTCAGCACGGAAGGGGAGTATCCCACGGGCAGGATCGTCGATCCTCCCTGACGATAGCGTCGTCAGCACGGGCCACATGCCCCGGCGCTATCGGTCGCTCTGTCAGCCATGTCCTGACTCGGACAGGGGCAATCAGAGTGACGGGAGAGACTTTCGGTGACGTTCACCGTCTACCGGAGGTTTCTCTATGCACGTACCCGTCTGGGTCTGGCTGGCGACTGTCGCCGGCATTGCCGCACTATTCATCTTCGATTTCTACGCCCATGTGCGTAAGCCCCACGATCCCTCCTTCAAGGAAGCGGCCTGGTGGTCGGTCTTCTTTATCGCCTTGGCAGCGGTTTTTGGTGGCGGTCTGTGGTGGGTCTGGGGCGCGCAGCACGGTGCCGAGTATTTCGCGGGTTTCATCACCGAGAAGAGCCTGTCGGTCGATAATCTCTTCGTTTTCCTGATCATCATGGCCAAGTTCGCGGTGCCGCGCGCCTATCAGCAGAAGGCGCTGCTGATAGGCATCGTGATTGCGCTGATCCTGCGTGGCATCTTCATCGCCGTCGGCGCTGCGGCCATCGCGCAGTTCAGCTGGGTGTTCTATCTGTTCGGACTGTTTCTGCTCTACACCGCGATCCAGCTGGTGCGAGAGGGCACGGGCGGCCATGACGAGAACGAGGAGTACGAACCCAATGCCATCGTGCGCTGGATTCAGAAGCGCCTGCCGGCCACCGATGAGTTCGACAGTGATCGCCTACTGACGGTCAAGAACGGCAAGCGTCTGGTGACACCACTGTTCATGGTGGTGGTGGCACTGGGAATGACCGACGTGCTGTTCGCGCTGGATTCGATTCCCGCGATCTACGGGCTGACCAAGGAGCCCTATATCGTCTTCACGACCAACGCGTTCGCCTTGCTGGGGCTGCTTCAGCTGTACTTCCTGCTCGGCGGTCTATTGACGCGTCTGGTCTATCTCAGCCTGGGGCTGTCGTTCATTCTGGCCTTCATCGGCGTCAAGCTGATCATTGAGGCGATGCACACCAACAGCCTGCCGTTCATCAACGGTGGTCAGCCGCTGCACCTGGTGCCGGAGATCCCGATCTGGCTGTCGATGACGATCATCCTCGGCACCCTGGTCATCACCACCGTGGCCAGTCTGATCAAGAGCCGTAACCTGAAGTCGGCGCCGTCTCATCAGGAGTAAGGTTGCCGTAGAGCCGGTGCAGCAGGCCGCGCATCCCCTCCATGGGAATCGCGGCATCCGGCCCGGGCGGGAACATGCCGGGCCGGAAACCGTTGTCGATGAACCCTCGGAGCAACGTCGGATCGTCGCTGATGACATGCAGCGGCACGTCCCGGCCGGGATTGTCGCCAATGATCGCCGGTGCAGCCTGGTGATCGCCGAGCACCATCAGCAGCGTGCGGTTCCCGCTGCTGTCCTGGCCCAGGTAGCGGCGGGCAAAGCCGCTGGCGGCCTGTAGCGCATAGTCGATCGCCGGGGCGTAGTTTCGGCGCATCGCCGCCGTGTCCTGCCACAGCGTGGCGTAATCCTCGCCCGCACCTTCCCACCGATCGAAAACCCGGCCGTCGCCGATCGACGTCCAGTCATCGATCACATCGATCACCGGCGACCACGGGGCGTGGCTCGAGAGCGTGGCCAATTCGGTGAAGGTCGGGCCGTCGTGGCGTGACAGGACGTAGTCCTCGACCCGCTGCCAGGTGAACTGGTCCGGCATGCTCGCCCAGCCCATCGCAGGCCCGCGATAGCCCATGCTGTCCGAGGTGTGGATGTCGTCGTAACCGTAGAGACCGCCTTCCGGCCACTCCCGGGTGATGCCCGGCATGAGGGCGACGGCGTCGTGGCCGGTGGCCTGGAAATCGTCGATCAGGGTCGAATGGGGGCTGTTGATCATCAGCTCGAAGCGCAACTGGGACGTGACCGGCAGGCCGCTGGTAAAGGTGGCGTGATTGAGCCAGGACTGCCCGCCCAGCGTGGCGGCGGTGACGCGCCCGGTGACGACCGACAGGCCTGCATCGGCAAGCTGGCTCTCGACCTTGCTGAGGCGTGGCCTGATTTCGGCCTCGAACGGTGCGCGCTCGATGGCGGCGACGCCATAGGATTCGATGAAGCCCAGGATGACGTCGGTATCGGCCAGCCCCGGCAGTGGTTGGCCATCGGGCCTGGCGTAGGCGTGGTCGTCTTCGTATAGCTGGCGTCCGAATGCTGCCATTGCCTGACGGGTTTCCTGTGCACGCTGCCATTCGAAGGTCACGAAGCTGACGGCAGGGTGGCCGATCCTGGCCGTGAGTCCCGTCGTCTCGTCGCGGTTCATGGCGTCGATGCGGGCCAGACCCGCACCCCCCAGAAGGATCAGCAGCAGCGCGAATCCGCGCGACGTGTTGCGGCCATGAAAGCCCTGCAGCAGTTTCGTCAGCACGAGGCCAAGGGCAAGCAGAGCCAGGCCAATGACCAGCAGTCCGGCGATCGCCAGCGGCAGGCCAAGATTGGTCACGACCAGTTCGATCAGAATGGGGATCAGCTTGATGTCGGTATAGAGGTTCAGCGACCGGCCCTGCATGGTCTGGGTCAAGGCGTCGCCGGCGGCACCGAGCACGATGACCAGCGCCAGAAGGGCAATCAGGCCGGCGATCCAGCGCCGCCAGGGCGCTGGCGGCAACAGTGCCAACAGCCCGACGACCAGCGGCGCTTCGAGTGCGATCCAGTGCCTTGGCGGGAACCCGGCCCAGGGCAGTTCCGGCGTCAGCAGCAAGCCGTTGAGTAACAGCAGGGCCAGCACCAGGCGCCAGCGAGGCGCCCGGTCGAGAAAAGACATCATGGCTCGTCCTTGAGTCGGGTCCGGCGATTCAGCATAGCATCGGTCCGTCAGGGTGGGATGAGGCGCTGTGGCCAGTTCATCGAGCTACTCATTGAACTACGCATCGAGCTACTCCTCGAACTACGCAGCGGACAAGCTTTTGGATGGCACGTTAAACTGGGCAGTGAGAATCTTGAATCCAAACCGGGGCGACGAGGACGATCCAATATGGCATCTGCGCAAGAACTGATCATTGAACCGACGAACGGGCGACAAGCCGATGCCTGCGTCATTCTGCTTCACGGGTTGGGGGCGGACGGTCATGATTTCGAGCCGCTGATACCGGCGCTGGGGTTACCCGATTCCCTGGCCGTTCGCTTCGTGCTGCCCCACGCGCCGCAACTGCCGGTCACCGTCAACGGCGGCATGACGATGCCGGCGTGGTACGACATTCTCGAGATGAATCTGGGGCGGCGGGTCGATGTCGAGCAGCTGCGGGCATCGGCCAGGCGGGTCCACGGGTTGATCGGCGAACAGATCGCCGCCGGCATCGACAGCCGTCGCATCGTGATCGCCGGCTTTTCCCAGGGCGGGGCGGTGGCTTACGAGGCGGCGCTCTCCTATCCGAAGCCACTGGCGGGCCTGCTGGCGCTGTCGACTTACTTCGCCACGGCCGACAGCATCGAACTGGCAGAGGCCAATCGTCGCCTTCCCATCGAAGTCCATCATGGCTCGGCCGATCCGGTCGTCCCGGAATCGCTGGGTCGGGAAGGCGCGGAAAAGGTCGAGGCGCTGGGGTATCCGGTCAATTACCGGACCTACGAAATGGGGCATAGTCTCTGCCCGGAGCAGGCACAGGACATCGCGGCCTGGTTGACCGCGACGCTGGGATGATCGGAGTTCGCCATGAACAGCATGGATAGCCTCGAGCGCGAGGGAGCCGATCGGCGCCTGTCCAGCCCCTCGGCCCGGCGCAACCGGGAGCCGATCCTGGCCGTGTTGCGATCAGCGTTGCCTCAGACGGGGCGGGTGCTGGAAATCGCCAGCGGCAGCGGCGAGCACGCGGTCCACTTTGCCCGCCATCTGGCGCCACTCTGCTGGCAGCCGACGGATCCCAACGAGACGGCGCTGGCATCGATCGCGGCCTGGCGCGAAGCCGAGGCGCTGGGCAATCTGGCGGCGCCTGTCTGTCTCGATGTCACCGAGCAGTGGCCGGTGCTGCCGGATCTTGTCGCGATCGTCTGCATCAATCTGTTGCACATTTCGCCCTGGGATGCGAGCGAAGCGCTGTTTGCCGAGGCTGGCCGGCGACTTCCGGCGGGTGGCGTGCTGGTGGTCTACGGGCCTTTCCGGCGCTACGGCGAGCACACTGCGCCCAGCAATGCCGCGTTCGATGCAGACCTGCGCTCGCGAGATTCACGGTGGGGCGTTCGTGATCTCGAAGCGGTCGAGGCCTTGGCCGGCGACAATGGGCTGAGGTGCGAGGCGACCCATGAATTGCCGGCCAACAATCTTTGTATCGTCTGGCGGCGCTGATGCGTCGTCTGCGGTGCTGAGCTCGCTTCGATTTCCTGACGCGTCAGGAAGATATCGCCGCAGGCACCCGCAACTCGACTACACTCAACACAGACATTCAGTGGCCGACAAGGAGTGACGCCATGTCAGACTTTTCCGATGAGTTTCGCATGCCCAAGGGCTGCCCCAATTGTGGCAACCACATGATGAAGGTTTCCCAGGCCAAATCCGCGGATGATCAGGTCTATTGCACCTCCTGCAATGCCGAGGTCTGCTCCTGGGAAGAGGCCGAGCGGATCATGGCAGAGACACCGCGCAGCGAATCCGAGCAGTTGATCGAAGACGTCATGAACAACAAGAAGCCTTCCGAAGAAGACTATTGAAGCGCGATGCGGTGAGTGTCGAACGCAAACGCCCCGGCCAAGCCGGGGCGTTTGCGTCTGGGTTTCGATGGGAATGGATCTAGAGCAGCTCTTCCGCCGCCAGGGCAAGTCTCGAGCGCTCGACGCTTTTCAGGGTGATGTGACCGGCATGGGGCCAGTCGCGGAAGCGTTCCACCACTGCGGCCATTCCGCAGGTGTTGGCGGTGAGATAGGGTGTATCGATCTGGCCGACGTTGCCCAGGCAGACGATCTTGGTATTGCGCCCGGCACGCGTGATCAGGGATTTGAGCTGCTTGGGCGTGAAGTTCTGAGCCTCGTCGATGATCAGGAAAGTGTCGTTCAGCGTGCGTCCACGCATGAAGGTGGGTGAGCGGATCTGCACGCGAGAGCCGATCAACTGGCGCGTCGCGCCATCGTTCCAGCTGGACGAGCCCTCACGCTCGTCACGTAGCAGGTTGTCCATGTTGTCGTGGAAGGCGCCCATCCACGGCGACATCTTCTCTTCCTCGGTGCCTGGCAGGAAGCCGATGTCCTCTCCCATCGGAATGGGTGCCCGCGTGAAGACGATACGTTCGAACTGCTTGCCGTCCAGCGTTTGCTGCAGCGCAGCCGCCAGGGTCATGAAGGTCTTGCCGGTGCCCGCGCTGCCAGCGAGGGTGAGGAAATCGATGGAGGGATCCATCAACAGGTTGAGGGCGAAGTTCTGGCGGCTGTCGTGTGCATGCACGCCCCAGACGCCGCCATGATGCCGGTAGTTCGTCAGCAGTTGCAGCGTCGCCTTGCTGGGTCCATGGCTGCGCACGATCGCTTCGAATTCCGCGCCGTTGTCGCTGTCGGAAACGAGCATTCCCACGTGCCAGTCCTCGGGAATGCGGCCTTCCAGATGATAGAAGGTGTGGCCGTCGGCGCGCTCGACCATGACTTCGACGTCCAGCGACTCCCACAGACTGCGACCGTCGCGGCCTGCGTCGGCGTAGACCTTTGCGCCTTCGATCATCGCGTCGAGGTCATCGAACGCCTTGTCATTGAGATAGTCTTCGACCGGCACGTTGAGTGCCGTGGCCTTGACTCGCAGGTTGATGTCCTTGGTCACCAGGATGACCGAGGCATCCGGCCGTTCATCGCGGAGCCGGCAGGTTTCGGCGAGGATGCGGTTGTCCGGGGAGTTTTCCAGCGTCTCCAGCGGCGCCAGGTCTCGGTAGCAGAGGAAACGCAGGCGGCCGGCAGGGCCGCCGGTCACGCGAGGAATGGGGATGCCTTGCTGGATCTCCCGTGGGGTAACGTGAGCGGTGAGGTCGGATAGGGTACGGCTGATCTGTCGGGCCGTGCGCGCGATCTCGCGCATGCCGTTCTTGTGTTTGTCGAGCTCCTCGAGCACCGTCATCGGGATGACGACGTCATGCTCTTCGAAGTGGTAGAGGGCTGTTGGGTCGTGGATCAGGACATTGGTGTCCAGTACGTAGAGCCTGTTCGCTTTCTTGTCGATTCGCACCATCGGCAAAAGCACTCCTGTGAGTTCAAGGCTTCTCGACCCTGACAGAGTGCGGTGACAGCTCGATGTCGCCCGACTCACTCCGTCAGTGCCACTATCGTTGGAACGTAAAGACTGTGTCGGCTTTACCTCTCTGACGGATGAAGTCGTTACCAGAATGACCCCACGACGCCGAAAGCGCTACCCCCTTTTTTCACATCGGCAGCAAAAACCGGTCGCGTGATCTTCTGATGGCCGGTACCTATCCCTGCGCTGACGAGGGAGAGCCAGACGGCAGAAACGAAAAAGCCCTGCCGAAGCAGGGCTCGATGAACGGGCGATCCGTGATCTCAGGTATTGTCGTCGGCGTCGTCGCCTTTCTTGACTTCCACCTGCGCGATAGCCGGTTCGTTGTCATCCCGCTGATCCAGCTTGGCCAGCAGGTTTTCCGATTCGCGCTTGAAGGCGGCGAGGGCATCGCCACGCAGGCTCTGGGATTCCGGCAGCTTCACGCGCATGGGATCGACCTGACGGTTGTTGACCATGACTTCGTAGTGAAGGTGGGGTCCGGTAACGCGCCCAGTGCTCCCCGACAAGGCGATCTTTTCACCCATCTTGACGCGCTCGCCGGGTTTGACGAGAGGTTTGCTCAGATGCAGGAAGCGAGTCGTATAACCGTTGTCTTGGCGGATGACGATATAACGCCCGGCGAGCGGATGATCGACTACGCGTTCGACGACGCCGTCGGCGGGTGCGTCAACCGGCGTGCCAGTGCGCATGGCAAAATCGGTGCCCTTGTGAGGGCTGATCCGACCCGTGACAGGATGAAGACGTCGCAGGTTGAACGGCGAACTGATGCGGTAGTCACCTTGAAAGGGATAGCGATTGAACGCCGGGTCGAGGCTGTTGCCGTCCGGGGTATAGAAATGGTCATCGGCGCTATTGCGAAGCACCGTCAGATCCATGCGCTGGCCTTCGTATTCGGCGGCCAGGATCTTGGAGTCCATGGATTGACCGTCGATCATCTCGGACTCCACCAACACCCGGAATTGATCGCCGGCGCGCGTATCGCGGCGGAAATCGAGCTTCTTGGAGAGAATGTTGGTGAGCTTGGACACTTCTGCGTTGGATAGGCCTGTCGACTGTGCCGACAAGGCGAACGAGCCGCTGACGGTGCCGCTGAACATGCGCTGAGTGGCTTCTCCCGCTTTCTCTACCGGGGAGTAGGCGAACTCTGCCGTTTCATCGCCGCGCTTGAGAAGATAACCCTCTCGAGGATTTTTCATGACCCGAAGTGCCAGCAACTGACCGTTCTCGTCGAGCTTGTAATCGAAGCTGTGGCCGACTCGCCAGCGCGTCAGCACTTTCTTGTCCGGCACGGTGTTGAGAATCTGCATCACGTCACTATAAGCCAGACCCAGCGTTCTTTCGGCAGTGAGTGCGAAGGAGTCGCCGCTCTGGATGGTATAGCTCTGCCACTCCGGCACATAGGTTTCACGAGACGCGATTTCGTCACCTAGCTCTGTATCGTCGGAGGAATCCTGGGAGTTATCGAATGTCCAGTCTTCGTAAGAAGTGCCACCAATGCTGTCATCGTTGGGTGCCGGCTGTGAGTCTCCCGTCGGCACATGCATTGCCAGTGATTTCGCGTCGGATTTCACCGATTTGGCAATAGGCGAAAAGGCCTGGGCCTGCGAGTCATCATCGGCATGCGCTTCGGAGATGAAATTGACACGCATCACTTCCAGTGGCTTGAGCTGAGCCAGCGGGATGTCTTTCGATAAATCATCCAGCGTAAGCGAGCTAATAGCCGCTTCACTCGAGACGGCTGAATTGACGATCGACTGAGAAATTGTGGTTGTCGCCGCAACGGGAATCTGTGTCTGGGCGTCTTCGGTATCGCCGAAAACACCAATGATCTTTTGCGTACCCAGCACGGTGACCATGGTGGCAACCGGAAGCAATAACACTTTATGCGTGCGAGGTAGCGAATGGAAAATTCGCAACATGAGGGTATGGGTCCGGATGAAAAAGGATGACAAATTTAAATAAAGGCCGGGGAACCATACCCCAAGCTGGTGTTAATTGCCTAGTCTGTATTTAAATACAGTGTACGAGGCCACGGCTCGCGGGGCTTCGGCGAAGAAAAGGCATCAGCTGAAAGTATGGGGCGAGGGTGGCCGAGCGTAAGTACATGTAACGCAGTGGTGCATGATTGCGCACCACTATGGTGCACAATAAAGCGCTGTTTTCCAGCAGAATCTTCGCCCGTAAAAGTTTTGTAGGACTTTTATTGTTCCAGAAGATTGCCATGGTCAGGTATTTTTTTCGGCATCGTAACAGCAGGTCAGTCATGGTCATGGCGCTGACGCTTAACCTGACCGCAGAATATCGAATCGAAGAAAAGCCGGGCTTTCATGGGATTCTTCTGCGCATGAAGGTTCGAAGCCAACGGGAGAGTATTGTGCCGAAAGTGACGTTGCTGCAGTGGCAAATGCTGGCGGCGGTAGCCGATAACGGTGGATTTGCCAAGGCTGCCGAAGTGATTCATCGAAGCCCGTCGACGCTCAATCACGCGATCCACAAGATCGAGGAGCAGCTGGGCGTGGTGCTTTTCGAGCCCAGGGGGCGTCAGGTCGTGCTCACCGAGGCAGGGAGTCTATTGCTGCGTCGAGCGCGTCAACTCATCGAAAACGCGGCGTCGTTGGAGGACGTGGCGGAGCGTCTGGCCGGTGGGCTAGAAGCAGAAGTCACGCTGGCCGTGGATCAGGTCTTTCCAGGGGATGCTCTGGCCGAGGCGTTGACGCAATTTTCGGAAGCGTTTCCCCACGTGCGCGTTCAATTGCATGAAACCGTGCTCAACGGTGCTGTCGAAATGTTATACGAGGGTCGAGCGGACCTGATCATATCCGGGGTGAGCGCGCAGGGATTCCTGGGGGAGCCGATCGTCGATGTTCCTTTTATCGCGGTTGCTCATCCGCACCATCCGCTACATCAATTGCAGCGGGAGCTGGATCTGCGCGACCTGGAACGACATCGTCAACTGGTGGTGCGCGATTCGGCGATTCGTCAACGGCTCGACGCCGGGTGGTTAAAGGCGGAACAGCGCTGGACCCTGGGGCATCTATCGACGTCGATCGACATGTTGGAGCGGGGGCTGGGCTTTGCCTGGGTGCCGGAAACGCGGATTCGCGCGGCGCTGGACCAGGGGCGACTGAAGGCGCTGCCGTTGCGCGCAGGTGGCGTGCGCCGGGTATCGCTGCAGCTCGTGCATCGTGACATCGATGGCGCCGGTCCGGCGACGCGTGCCCTGGCCGAGGCGCTGATGGCCAGCGTAGTCGCTACCTGCCCACAGGATGCCCGGCCGCAGAACTCGAATGCATCGATGCAGCCGAACGAATGAGCCGAGTTATTACGCTCGATCTCTGACCGAAGAGGTCTATCCTGTCAGCCATTCGGCATCTAACGGCACGCGTCACCGAACGGCGCGCACTGGCATTGACAGGAGAGACTCATGGGATTGCTTGTCGACGGAGAATGGCGAGACCAGTGGTATGACACCAAGAGCCACGGCGGCGAATTCGTGCGCGAGTCCGCCAAGCTGCGTGACTGGATCACGCCTGCCGGCGCGCCGGGGCCGCAAGGGCAGCCAGGGCTTGCGGCGGAAAGGGGACGCTATCATCTCTACGTATCGCTGGCCTGTCCGTGGGCCCACCGCACGCTGATCATGCGCAAGCTCAAGGGGTTGGAGGCGGAGATCGGCGTCTCCCATACCAGCCCGTTGATGCTCGACCAGGGCTGGAGCTATCGCGTGGACGAGGGATCGAGCGGCGATGAGGTCAACCACGTCGACTACCATCACCAGCTCTATACCTTGACCGACCCTCGCTACACCGGCCGGGTGACGGTGCCTGCGCTGTGGGACCGGCAACAGCGGCGCATCGTCAACAACGAATCGGCAGAGATCCTGCGGATGCTCAACTCGGCATTCGATGAATTGACCGGCAACCGTCTGGATTTCTATCCCGACGACCTGCGTGACGTCATCGACGAGGTCAATGCGGACGTCTACGACAACGTCAACAACGGCGTCTACAAGACCGGCTTCGCAACCGAGCAGGCGGTATACGAGAAGCATTTCGTGGCGCTGTTCGACTGTCTCGACCGTCTGGAAGCGCGGCTCGAGAGCCAGCGGTATCTGGCGGGAGAGTGGTTGACCGAGGCCGATATCCGGCTGTTCACGACGCTGGTACGCTTCGATGCGGTCTACCATGGGCACTTCAAGTGCAATCGCCAGCGCATCGCCGACTTTCCGAACCTGTCGAATTATCTGCGCGAGCTATATCAATGGCCGGGCATCGCGGAGACGGTGGACTTCGACCACATCAAGCGCCACTACTATTACAGTCACCCGACGATCAATCCGACCCGGATCGTTCCGCTGGGGCCATCGCTGACACTGGATGCGCCGCATGACCGTGGGCGACTGTCCGGACAGGGAATTCGCGGCGCCGAATGAGAGCCGGTTCACGACCTACTACGCGCTGGCAGTGGCCGTGTCAGCCACGGGCATGGCGTTGCAGCCAGCGATCCAGCGCGTTGGCGAACTCCCGGCGATCACCATCGGTATAGGCGTTGGGCCCCTGGGTATGTTCGCCGCTGGCGCGCAGCGTCTCCATGAAGTCCCGCATCTGCACTCGCGCCTTGACGTTGTCGATATTCAGGCTTTCGCCGCGGGTGGTCATGACCTCGGCGCCACGTTCGATCACTTCCTGCGCCAGCGGCAGATCGCTGGTGATGACCAGGTCGCCGGTCGCGACAGCCTCGACGATCGCGTTGTCCGCGGCATCGAATCCGTGGGCCACCATTCGCGATTTGACCCAGGCCGAGGGCGGTAACGGCAGCGCATGATTGGCGACCATCCAGGTCTGGGTGCGGGTGCGTTCGGCGGCCCGAATGATGATGTCGCGAGCGACGCGGGGGCAGGCGTCGGCATCGATCCACAGGGTGGGCTTGGGTGTCGGCATGGCGGGAAGGCTCGGCGTGTTCGTGTTGGAGATAGAAAACATCAAAGGGCGTTCAGTCTACGGCGTTCGGCTCAGAGCTTCATTCGAGGTTCCGTTGGCGACCCTTTCTGTAGGATTTTTACGTTCGGGTGGCGAAACGCCTACGCCGATGGTATAGTAGCGCTTCCTCGCATGTGTTGACCCCACCATCCTGCCGATATGTCTGTAATCGACGCCATCGACTTGTGAATCGATGCCCAGCACCGGACGTATCTCGTACATGACGCGCGGCCAAGCCGTTTTTCGCGTCCGGATGCAACGATGGAGCGCCTAGATCGGTTGATGTTTCAAGCAACCGGGCGCATCAAGGTCGCCACATATGCTATCGCTCCCGTCATCCGCGGGGCGACAAGCGCAATGCCAGGTGCGACCGGCATTCCGTGGTGATCACGCCACCGATGCCATGACATTTTCGCCGGTGCCTACCGGCCACTCCAAGGTGTGAAATGACCTCGACTGTTACTGTTTCGCCTAGCTTTGGCGATCTGGCGCTATTGCCGGAAGTACTGACTGCCCTCGAAACCCTGGGCTATGAAACTCCTTCACCGATCCAGACGCAGACGATCCCTGCGCTGCTGGAAGGTCGCGACATGCTGGGCCAGGCGCAAACCGGCACCGGCAAGACTGCAGCGTTCGCGCTGCCGTTGCTGAGCCGGCTCGACCTCGGTCGGCGTGAACCGCAAGTTCTGGTGCTGGCTCCGACGCGGGAACTGGCGCAGCAGGTCGCCGTGTCTTTCTCCAAGTATGGCCAGAACCTGAAAGGGCTGGAAATCGCCACCCTTTGTGGCGGTCAGGATTATCGTGAGCAGTTGACCGCGCTGAAGCGGGGGGCGCAGGTCGTCGTGGGAACGCCCGGTCGAATCATCGATCATCTGGATCGTGGCAGTCTCAAGCTCGATGGCCTTTCGGCGCTGGTTCTCGACGAAGCCGACGAAATGCTGCGCATGGGCTTCATCGACGACGTCAAGCGTGTGGTATCGGACACGCCGAAAGATGCCCAGCGGGTGTTCTTCTCGGCTACGCTGCCGAGCGAGATCGAGCGTATCGTCAACCGCTACCTGGTCGATCCGGTCAAGGTGACCATCGAATCCAAGGTCAGCACCGGCGAGAACATCGAACAGCGCGTGGTGCGTGTCGAAGGCCCCAGCAAGCTGGAAGCACTGGCGCGTATCCTCGAAGTCGAAACGGTCGACGCGGCTATCGTGTTCGTGCGTACGCGTGCTGCCTGTACCACGCTGGTGGAGCAGCTCACCGCTCGTGGCGTCAACGCCGCCGGTCTCTCGGGCGATCTCGACCAGAGCCTGCGTGAGCGCACCGTGACCCGTCTCAAGCGTGGCAAGGTCGACGTGCTGGTCGCGACCGACGTCGCGGCTCGTGGTCTCGACGTGCCGCGTATCACGCACGTTGTCAACTATGACCTCCCGCAGGACTCCGAAGCCTATATTCACCGCATCGGTCGTACCGGCCGTGCCGGTCGTGACGGTGTCGCCATCACCTTTGCCGGCGGTCGTGAAACCCGCAAGGTGCGCTGGGTCGAGCAGGCGACCGGTCAGGCCATGACCGAGATGCCGCTGCCCGACGAAGCGGCCATTCGTGCCCACCGCGACGACCGCTTCAGTGCGCGTCTGCGCGAGATGCTCGAAGCCGGTGCCGATCATCAGCGTGCGCTGATCGAGAAGCTGGTCGAGGAGGGTCATGACCCGATCGATCTGGCGGCGGCATTGGCCACGCTGGCGCGAGCCGGTGAAGCGCCGATCGGACGTATCACCAGCTCGCCGTCGCGCCGCGACAATGGCCGTGATGGCGGTCGCGATAGCGGTCGTGAACGCGCGCCGCGCCGCCGCGAAAGCACGCCGCGTGAAGGCATGACTCGCTACCGCGTCTCGGTAGGCCACAAGGATGGCGTCAAGCCGGGCCAACTGGTCGGTGCTCTGGCCAATGAAGGTGGCATCGAAGGGGGCCGCATCGGTCGTATCGATATCCGTAACGCCTTCTCCGTGGTCGAGCTGCCGAGTGGTCTGCCATCCTCGATTCTGGCCAAGATGTCACGGGCCCGCGTCGGCGGCCGTCCGCTGGAGATCTCTGAAGATCAGGGCGCGCCCGAGCGTGCACCGCGTCGTCGCAGCGATGGCGATGCGCCGGTTCGACGCTCTCGCGCTTGAACTGCCGACGACTGATCCGTTAGCGGGGCCCAGCCCTGGTAGTATCGAGACGCCGCCCACATAAAGTGGGCGGCGTTTTATTTTGCCTGTCGTCAGCACATCGCTGATCGGTCGCCCTGCAGGTAAAACAAGCCAGGTAAACGAACCAAGTAAACAAGCCAGTCGAGGGCATAGTCCCTATGTCGGGCAGTCAGTGACGAACTTTGTATGCAATACTCGTTATCGCTGAATCGTGGCATGTCCCGATTCGATCCTGTTACGTCGCGGAAATGAGTCGATGGCCAAGACACTCAAGGACCAGTTATACGATGCGCTGCTGCGCAGCATGGCGAGCGGACACCTGGAGCCGGGGTTGGTACTGCTCGAAGGCAACATCGCTGAAATCTTCGGCATGAGCCGCTCCCCGGTGCGCCAGACTCTGGGGCGTTTACATCAGGAGGGTACCATCAGCCGCTTCGAGGGGCGGGGGTTTCTGGTGGGACGCGATCCGCACACGATCGTGCGCCGCTCGCTGACCGCCGCCGATTTTCGTGCGGCAGGCGGGCGGGCTTCGGTCAAGCGCACGGACTCCTGGCGCGCTCTGGCGGAAAAGGTCGAACACGATATCGTGCTCTGCTCGATGAAAGGGCGTCTCGAGCTCAACGAGCTGCAACTGGCCAAGTCGCTGGACGTGAGCCGTGCCACGACGTATCGCATCCTGCTGCAACTGCAGTCGCTGGGAGTGGTCGAGAAGATCAAGTACAGCAGCTGGAACGTGGTGCCGCTGGACGACGAACGGCTGCATCAGCTCTACGATGCCCGACGACAGCTGGAGCCGTTCATGATCGCCCGCGCCTGCGACCGGATTCCCGACGCCGCGATCCGCCGCTATCTCGACAGGTTGGATCAGGCGCAGACCCGATATCCCGAGGTTCAGGCCAGTCAGCTCGATGCGCTGGAAAACGATCTGCATCACGAGGCCCTGGAGCATGGCGGCAATGCCGAGATCCTGATCATGCTGCAGCGCACGCGGCCAATCCTGCTGATCAGCAAGCACTTGCTGGGCGGAGAGATCGAATTGCCACCGGGCGATCCATTCTTTGCCGCGCATCGACAGGTATTCGAAGCCATGCAGTCACGCCGCCCCGCGCTGGCCGGCTCGGCATTGCATCAACATCTCGAGGCCTCGGAGTCGCTGGTCCAGGAGCGCCTGGCCAACTTCCGCCATTCCGGCGAGCTGGAGGCACCGGGCTATCTGCGCTGGCTCAGCCAGCGCTGAGCCGAAGCCCACAAGCGGGCGGGCGCCCGCCAATGTCAGTCGACGGCCATGCCATTACGACGGCGGAGTTCCCGGATCAGCGCGCTGTGGTCCAGTTCGCCATCGCCGTGGCCCAGCATGTCGCCGAACAGCGCATCGGCCTGGATGCTGACCGGAAGGTCCAGTCCCAGGCGGGTCATCTCTGCCATCGCCGTCTGGGTATCCTTGTATTGCCACTTGGCAGGACCGCCGGGGGCAAAATCTCGTTCGAGCATGCGCTGGCCGTGCATCTTGAGGATCGTCGAATCCGCGAAGCCGCCCATCAGCGCCTCACGCACCTGTGCGGGATCGGCGCCGCCACGTTCCACCAGCAGCAGCGCTTCCGCCACCGTGGCGATCGTGTTCGCGACGATCATCTGATTGGCGAGCTTGGCAAGCTGGCCGCTCCCGGCAGGGCCGACATGGGTCGGGCGGCCGAGGTTCGCCAGCAAGGCCCGGCAGCGTTCGAACACGTCCGCCTCGCCGCCGGCCATGATCGCCAGCGTGCCATCGATGGCGCCGCGCTCGCCGCCGGAGACCGGGGCGTCCAGGTAGCCGACGCCGTGGCGGTTCGCGATCTCCGCCTGGTGCCGGGCGGTATCCGCGGGAATCGAGCTCATCACGATCAGGCTGCTGTCGGGCGACATCTTGGCGATGACGCCATCCTCGCCCAGCAGAATCTCGTCACAGACCGGCCCGGCGCTCAGCATGACGATGACGACATCGGCGTCGCGGGCGGCGGCCACCGGAGAACCGGCCGCTTCCACGCCGGCGCGCTGCAACGGAACCAGTTTGTCCGGCGAGCGATTCCAGGCGCGTACGCGATGGCCCGCCGCCGCCAGACGGCTGGCCATGGGCGCGCCCATGATGCCGGTGCCGATGACGGCAACGCTCCGGCTAACGGGGTGGGCGTGACGGTCCGAACGTGTGTGGGAATGGGGCATGACAAAGCTTCCTGAACGGGATCGAGCGCCGGATCCGAACCCGGCGCGTCATTCGGCGGGGCGGGGAAGAATGCGACCGGGCGACATCAGGCCGCGGGGGTCCAGCAGATGCTTGAGTCCCCGCATGATGTCGTATTCCGGCTCCGACAGCATCTCCATGAAGGCGCTCTGCTTGAAGCGGCCAATACCGTGCTCGGCGCTGATGCTGCCGTCGAAGTCGTCGACGATCTCGAATAGCCGCTCCTCCAGCTCGTGCAGCAGCGTCGAACGCTCGTCGGCCCCCAGCCCGGGCGGCGGCAGAATGTTGAAATGCAGGTTGCCATCGCCGATATGGCCGTAGGCGATGATCGTCGCCTGCGGACATAGCGACTGGATCTCCTCGGAAGCGCGCTGATGGAAGGCGCTCAGCGAGGAGATGGGTATCGAGACATCCGTGCGCAGGTGCTCGCCGCGATTGCGCTGCCCCTCCAGCATCGCCTCGCGAATGTGCCAGAGATTGCGGGCCTGGGTTTCACTGGCGGCGAGCACGCCATCGGTGAGGGCGCCCGCTTCGAATCCGCGTTCGAAGAGCGTCTCGATCATGGCATCGAGGTCCAGCGGCCCGCTGGCGGCGACCTCCATCAGCACATAGACCGGTGCCGGGGCATCGAGCGGATCGCGCAGATCGGGGGCTGCCTCCATCGCCAGTTCGAGACAGGTGCGCGGCACCAGTTCGAACGCGGTCAGCAGATCGCAGCAACTGCGTCTCGCCAGCGCGTAGAGCTCCAGCACCGCGTCCACGTTCGGACACGCCAGTAGCGCCGTGCGGCTGACCTGAGGGCGGGGAAACAGCTTGAGGACTGCACCGGTAACGATGCCGAGCGTGCCCTCGGCGCCGATGAACAGCTGCTTCAGATCGTAGCCGGTGTTGTTCTTGTGCAGCGCCTTCATGCCGTTGTAGATACGCCCGTCCGGCAGCACGACCTCCAGCCCCAGCACCAGCTGCCGCATCATGCCGTAGCGCAGCACATTGAGGCCGCCGGCGTTGGTCGAGACATTGCCGCCGATCTGGCAACTGCCCTGAGCTCCCAGCGAGAGCGGAAAGTCACAGTCGGCCGCCTCGGCGGCATCCTTGACCGATTGCAGAATGCAGCCGCCATCGACGCTCATGGTGAAGTTGATGGGATCGACATGGCGAATCGCTGCCATGCGCTCGAGGCTGACGACCAGCTCCGGATGATCCGCATCCGGCAGTGCGCCGCCGACCAGCCCACTGTGGCCGCCCTGTGGCACCAGCGGGATGTCGTGGCGATGGCAGTAGCCGACCACATTGGCCACCTGGCGCGTCGTCGAAGGGCGGGCGACGGCCAGCGGCTCGGCGCCATGATGGCCTGGCCAGTCGACGCGATAGCGCTCCATGTCGTCGGCCTCGGTCAGCAGCCCGCCCTTGCCCAGTAGGGTAGCCAGATCGTCGAGCAGTGCAGCCTGCGGGGTCATGAACCACCTCTCCAGAGATCATCGAAGGGGACATCGTCGAAATCATTCAGCATCATCGAAATCACCTGGCCTCAGCGATACCACAGCACGATCTGGGGGAAGAGCAGGAACAGCGCCAGCAGCGCGATCAGCGTGAAATAGAAGGGCAGCAGGCTCTTCACCAGGCTCTCCATGCCGACCTTGCCCACGCCGCAGCCGACATAGAGCACCGTTCCCACCGGTGGCGTGATCAGGCCGATCCCCAGCACGAACGACATCAGCACGCCGAAATAGACCGGATCGACCCCCAGCTTGACCACCACCGGCGTCATTAGCGGGGCCAGAATGACCATCGCCGGGGTCAGGTCCATGAAGAAGCCGACCACCAGCAGGAATCCGGTCAGAATCAGCAGCAGCAGGAACTGGTTCTCGGTGATGGCCGACAGGCTGACCACCAGTTGCTGCGGAATCATGTTGGCGGTCAGCAGCCAGGCCAGCACGCTGGCGAACGCCAGCAGCAGCATCACGACGCCGGTGAGCTTGCCGGTGGCGATGCAAAGCTCGAAGAAGCGCTTCAATGTCAGGCTGCGATAGATGAAGAACGACACCACGAAGGCGTAGACCAGGGCGATCGCCGCGCTCTCGGTCGGTGTGAACACGCCGGAGAGAATGCCCCCGACGATGATGACCGGCAACAGCAGCGCCAGCAGGGCCTCCTTCAATGCCGCGAACAGCTCAGGCACCGAGAACGGCTGGCCGCGCCCGTTCTTGCGCGATTGTACGTAGGTAGTGGCCGCCAGCCCCAGCGTGATCAGGATGCCGGGCACGATCCCCGCCATGAACAGCTGTGAAATCGAGGTGTTGGTGACCACGCCAAACAGGATCATCGGGATCGACGGCGGAATGATGATGCCCACTACCGAAGCGGCAACCACGATGGCCGTTGCCATTGGCGCACTGTAGCGATGCTGCTTCATCGGCTCGATCATCATGCTGCCGACGGCGGAGGCATCGGCCACGGCGGAGCCGCTGATGCCGCCGAAGAACATTGACGTGAGCACTGCCACCTGGCCGAGGCCACCGGCGACGAAACCGACCAGGGCGCTGGCGAGACGGACCAGTCGAGTGGCGATACCGCCCGCGCTCATCACTTCCCCGACCAGAATGAACAAGGGAATCGCCAGAAGAGGAAAGGAGTCCAGCCCGTTGACGGCCTGCGACACGATCGGCGACAGCGCATAGCCGGATTCGAAGAAGATGAACAGGCTGATGGCCGCGAGACCGAACGAGATCGGCATGCCGATGACGATGCAGATCGCCAGCCCGATCAGAATGCTCCATAGAATCATGATGTCTTGCTCCGGAACGGGGCGCCTCTGATCAATTCGACCAAGGCAATGGTGTTGGCGATCATCGTCAGGATCGCCATCACTGGCATGGCGCTATAAAGGAAGGTCTGGGGAATGCCCAGCATCGGCGTGGCGCTGGTGTAGCCCGAGATCACTTCCTTGAACCCCAGCAGAATGCAGATGCAGACGATGTAGACGATGGCAATGCTCAACAGAGCGGCAGCCTTGCGTAGTCCGCCAGGCGCCTTGTCGCGGAAGAAGGTGACCGCCACATGCTCGTTGCCGAGACTGCCTACGCCTGCGCCCAGCAGCACCAGCCAGATGAACAGCACCCGGGAGAGTTCCTCGGCCCAGGTGTAGGAATAGTTGAGGACGAAGCGTCCAAAGACGTTGGCCGTGACGCAGAAGACCACACCGAGCACGAGCAGCCCGGCAGCGATTTCCAGCGTTTGGCGGAGCCAGCCCAGGAGACCCCGGGTGGCGGGGGAGTCGGCATTCATCATGACCTCCATGATCACGCAGGGCTAGCCGCAGGCGTCCGTGACGCCTGCGGCGAATCGGCACTTACTTCGACTGAGCCTGGGACTCGGCGCGGATACGGTCGATCAGATCGCCGCCAATCTTGTCCCGCCACTCGTCGTAGACCGGCGCCAGATCCTCCTGGAAGGTCGCGATCTGTTCCGGCGTCAGCTCGGTGATCTGCATGCCTTCGTCTTTCAGTTCCTGCTTGATCTGGTCATTCATGACGCGGCTGACATGACGCTCGTAGTCGCCCATCTGCTTGGCGGCCTCACGCAGCAGTTGCTGATAGCTCTCCGGCAGACGGTCCCAGAAACGCTCGGAAACCAGCGTGATGAAAGGCGTGTAGACGTGATTCGTTTCGGTGGCGTACGGCTGTACCTCATTGAATTTCGACGATTCGATGGTGATCCACGGGTTTTCCTGACCGTCGACGACACCCTGCTCCAGTGCAGTGAACAGCTCGGCGAAAGACATCGGTGTCGGATTGGCACCCAGCGTGCGCCAGATGTCCAGGTGGATCGGGTTCTGCATGGTGCGAACCTTGAGGCCATCCAGATCCGAGGGGGAGGCCACCGGCTGCTTGCTGTTGGTCAACTGGCGATAGCCATTCTCGGCCCAGCCGATGGCCACGAGGCCTTTGGTCGAGGCGTCCTCCAGCATCTGCTGGCCGATCTCGCCGTCGAGCACCTTGTCGGCGATTTCCGGCGTCGGGAACAGGAACGGCAGGTCGAATACGGCAAACTGCGGGAACATGCTCACCATCGGCGAGGTGGAAGGCGCCGTCATTTCCAGCGTGCCGGCCTGAAGCGCGCTGACCGACTGGAGATCGTCGCCGAGCTGGGCGCTGTGGAAGGTCTGCACCTCGATATGACCGTCACTACGCTGCTCGACGATCTTCTTGAAGTATTCCAGACCGCGATACTGGGCACTGGACTGGGTCAGGCCGATATTGAACTTGAGGCTGTAGTCGTTGCCGTCCCCTTTGACGACATCGCCCTTGACCTCCGGAATCGGGGGCATTTCGGTGGCGGCGACGGCCGACAGGCTGGTCAGGCTCAGGACGGTTGCCACCATCAGCGAGGTCAACGGAGAACGGGCGCGACGGGATCGCGTGGCGGAAGGCGATGATGTGATTGTTGTCATCTTCAGCTCCAGAACGTTAGTGAAGTGAATAGCGCAATTGGCGTGCATGGCGTGAGTGACGTGCAGTGCGGCGCCGCGGGTCTCGGCGGCGTCCGAATGCTCGGGTCGGCGGCGCCGTCATTGCCAGGCGCTGCCATCGGGATATCGATGAGCGGCGAGGGAGTCCGCCTTCATGGTGACGCCGTAGCCGGGGGCATCCGGCACCAGGTAATGCCCGCGGCGGATTTGTACCGGGTCGACGAAATGTTCGTGGAGATGATCGACGTATTCGAGTAAACGGCCTTCCAGCGAGCCGGAAACCGCGATGTAGTCGAACATCGAGATGTGCTGGGTGTATTCGCACAGGCCCACGCCGCCGCCATGGGGACAGACGGGAATGTCGTACTTCGCGGCCATCAGCAGCACCACGATCACTTCGTTGAGGCCTCCCAGCCGAGCAGCGTCGAGCTGGCAGAAATCGATCGCATCGGCCTGGAACAGCTGCTTGAACATCACCCGGTTGTGGCAATGCTCGCCAGTGGCGACGCCGATCGGTGCCAGGCGGTGGCGGATTTCGGCATGACCCAGCACGTCGTCGGGGCTGGTCGGCTCCTCGATCCAGTGAGGACGAAACTCCGCCAGCCGGCGCATGTTGGCGATCGCCTCGTCGACGTCCCACATCTGGTTGGCATCCATCATCATCAGACGCGCTTCGCCGATCTCTTCGCGCAGGATGCGGGCGCGTCTTCGATCCTCCTCGATGTCGCCGCCGACCTTCTGCTTGAAGTGGTCCCAGCCATCGGCGATGGCATCGCGGCAGAGCTGGCGCATCTTCTCTTCCGAGTAGCCGAGCCAGCCAGCCGAGGTGGTATAGCCCGGATAGCCATGCTCGCGTAGCGCGGCTTCGCGTTCGGCCTTGCCGGCCTCGCTACGCTTGAGCAGGCCGATCGCCTCTTCCGGAGTCAGTGCATCGGTAACGAAGCGGAAGTCGAGACACCGCACCAGCGCTTCCGGGGTCATGTCGGCGAGCAGCTTCCACACCGGCTTGCCTTCATGCTTCGCCCACAGATCCCAGATCGCGTTGATCATCGCCGAGCAGGCCAGATGAATGACGCCCTTTTCCGGCCCCAGCCAGCGCAGCTGACTGTCGCCGCTGGTCAGCTCGCGCCAGTAGGCGCCCATGTCGGCGGTGATATCCGAAAGCGAGCGCCCCTCCAGGCGGGAGGCGAGAGATTCCACTGCCTTGACGCAGATCTCGTTGCCCCGGCCAATGGTGAAGGTCAGGCCATGGCCGGTAATGCCGTCGTCGGCGTCGGTATGCAGGATGACATAGGTGGCCGAGTAATCCGGCGCGGCATTCATGGCATCCGACCCGTCCAGCTCGCGGGAGGTCGGGAAGCGAATGTCCTGAACTTCGACCCGTTGAATCGTGGGCATGCTGACGAGATTCCTTGCCTTATGGATGAAGGTTGTCACGGTTTCCATGAAATACTTCGAAAAATACTGGACGCCAATTCGATATCTTTAGTCGTAGGATTGCCCGTGATTGGCGCGGTTATTTCAGGAAGTTAATCATGAAATCTGGCTGTCTTTTTGGAATGTATCGTCAGACTAATTGGCGCTCGCTGGCGCTGACCAATCTTTTTTTTTGCAACCTCGATAACCGGGGGTTATTGTCTTTGACCAAAGGCTTATCCGGATCGGAATGATGTCCAACGATAGTCGTAATCACGTCAAGGGTTGGCTGCGTATCAAGCATCTCGCGCTGCTTGTCACGCTGGACGAAAGTCGCAATCTTCACGCCACGTCTCGCCATATGAACATGAGCCAACCGGCCGCCAGCAAGATGCTCAAGGACATCGAGACGTTTTTCGGCATGACGCTGTTCTATCGCCAGCCTCGCAGCATGGAAATCACCGATGCCGGGCGGCTACTGGTGCGTTACGCCCGGACGATCCTCAACGACACCGATCGTCTGATAGACGATCTGATATCGCTGCGTGAAGGGGGGCACGGCAAGCTGGTCATTGGCTCGGTACCCGGCGCGGCACCGCTGCTGTTGCCCAAGGCAATCACCACGATCAAGTCTCGACGACCGCAGCTGGCGGTCAGCCTTTTCGAGAATTCCAGCGATCGGTTGCTGGCGGACCTGGAATACAAACAGCTGGATGTCGTCATCGGACGCGTGACGGAACACGCCCAGCATCACCTGTTCGACTTCCTGCCGCTACAGGCGGAGCCGGTTTCGATCGTGGTGAGGGCGGGGCATCCGCTGTGCGAGCGTCCGCCCGGCCTGGGCGAGGTCGTGCGCTGGCCCTGGGTGCTGCATCCCATGAGCAGCCCGATGCGAGGATTGTTCGAGGTGGCGCTGGCCGAAGCCGGAGTCGCGACGCCGCGCAATGTGGTGGAAACCACCTCGACGCAGACCACGCTGCAACTGGTCAGCTCGTCGGATGCCATCGCCCTGTTGCCGACATCGGTGCTCAAGACGGCCGTTTCGGCGGGCAAGTTCACCGCGCTCCCGCTGGTGATCGGTGAACCGCTGGGCTACTACGGCGTGTTGACCCGCAAGGGAGAGGAGATATCCGATGTGGTCGGCGAGTTCATCGATACGCTGTTGATGCGCGACGAACCCTGAATTTCCACTGCCGACGCCAGGGCGGCGTCGGCAGCAGAAGCAGAAGCGATGGCTTCGGACTCACGCCGAACCGGCGTCAGCGTTGACCGAGGTGCGCCAGCAGCGCGCGGATGCCGAATGTCCAGGGCGGCAGGCGGTCGCTGCGATCGACGACGTTGCTCAGCGTGCCCAGCCTTGGTGTCGAGATGGTCACCCGGTCGCCGATATGATGGGTGAAGCCCTGGCCTTCGCCGTCACGGTCCTGAATCGGCGAGAACATGGTCCCGAGAAACAGCATGAAGCCATCCGGGTACTGATGATGGGCGCCGTAGGTCTGCGCCACCAGATCCAGCGGATCGCGGCTGATCTCGCGCATGTCGCTCTGTCCTTCCAGCAGGAAGTCGTCGTCCGCGCCCTCGATGCGCAGCGATACCTGGGCATTGCGCACGTCATCGATGCCGAAGTGGTCGTCGAACAGCCGGATGAACGGCCCGATCGAACAGGAGGCGTTGTTGTCCTTGGCCTTGCCCAGCAGCAGGGCGCTGCGACCCTCGACATCGCGCAGATTGACGTCGTTGCCCAGCGTGGCGCCACGCACTTTCCCCTGGGCGTCCACGGCCAGCACGATCTCCGGCTCCGGGTTGTTCCACTCGGAGGCGGGATGCAGCCCGACGCGGGCGCCGTGGCCGACCGCAGACAGCGGCTGCGCCTTGGAGAACACCTCGGCGTCGGGGCCGATACCCACTTCCATGTACTGCGACCAGCCGCCACGCGCCTGGAGTTCCGCCTTGAGCGCCATCGCCTCTTCCGAGCCCGGCTTGATCCGCGACAGATCGCCACCGATCAGGGATTGAATCTCCTGACGCAGTTCGGCAGCGCGCTTGAGATCGCCGCCCGCCTGCTCCTCGATCACCCGTTCCAGCAGACTGACCGCAAAGGTCACGCCGCACGCCTTGATCGCCTGCACGTCACAGGGGGCCAGCAGGTAGGGCGCACGCGGCGCGTCCCCGTGGCTGTTGGCAAGCACGTCTGTCAGCGTGCCGACGCTGTTGCCCGGCGCTTCGCGAGCGACCCAGGCGGCATCGTCGCGCTCCAGCAGGTCGGCCATGGTCGAGACATGCTCGGAAAGATCGACCAGCACGTCGCCGCGCAGGGCCACCAGCGCCGGGCCGGCGCGGCCATCATCGCTGGTCAGCCAGACGCGTCCTACCAGCAGTGCCTGATCGGCATCTTCGGGAAGACAGTTGTCTTGAAGGCGGCCGGGATCATTGGGTTGGGTCATGAAAAACAGAGCTCCTGTCGAGTCGAAAGGGATGTGTGCTTGTTAGCCGAAGGCTGTCTTGCCGGCCAGGGATGAGTCTGCCACGGCGTTGCGCATGGCATCGACGACATCCGTCGGCAACGGGATGCCGTTGTCGAGATAGTCCCGGCGCCGGGCCAGGCCAGACTGGCCGGGCAGACGCACCGGCCTGGCGGGGTCGCGCGGTCGGCTGTCGAGGCAGCGTCTGGCGACATGGTCGGTCTCGTCGAGAAACGACTCGGTGCCGCCGAAGCGGGCCGGATCGATCACCATCACCATCACCGAAGCGCCCCAGCCCTCGGGGGCATCCTTGCGGCCGAAGCCGGAAAGGGCGGAGGTCAGCGCCTCGACCATCAGTCCCAGTGCGAAGCCCTTGTGACCGAAGGCGAGTTCGCCCAGCGGCAGAATGCTTCCTGCCGGCGAGGCGAAGTAGTCCTCCGGGTCGTCGCTGATCTCGCCGTGGCCGGTCAGAATCGCCGGATGATCGAGCTTGCCGCCGGCAGCGTGCGTCTTGCCTACGGTGCCGTTGGTGATGGTCGACATGCTGACGTCGATCAGCATCGGCTGCTCGCGCCCCGGGATGCCGATCGCCAGCGGATTGGGTGTGTAGACCCGATCCAGCCCGCCATAAGGGGCGACGGAGGCGACCGCCGGGTCCGAAGTCAGGATCAGCGGCACCAGGTTGGCCTCGACCAGCGGTTGCAGATACGCCGCCAGGCAGGCGATGTGATGCGAGCGCTTGAGGCTGACCATGCCGATGCCGAACGTTTTTGCAGCCTCGCAACAGTGGTCCAGCGCACGCTGGACGAGGTACGGCCCCAGCAGGTAATGGCCGTCGAACAGCGCCGCGACCGGACTGTTCTGCTGGATCTCGAGCCGCTCGTGATCGCCGCAGGCATGGCCCGCCTTGAGATCCTTGAGATAGCCGTTGGCCAGCTTCACCCCGTGGGTGTGGTGGCCGAGCAGGTCCCCCTCGACCAGAATGCGTGCGGTGGTTTGCGCCACCTCCGGGCTCGCGCCATTTTCCTCGAACAGGGTAACCAGCGTCGAATGCAGGGCGGCAGCATCATATCGGGTCATGAGGACCTCGGCTTGTGACTGGGTTGTGGCGTGCTACGCCAGCGGCGGAACAGGCGGATCAGTGAAGGCAACAGCCAGATCAGGATGACCATCGCGCCCAGCGCGGCGCTGATCGGCCGCTCGAAGAAGGCCAGCAGATCGCCGTTGGATTTCAGCATCGAGCTCATGAAGCTGTTCTCCAGGGTACTGCCGAGCACCAGTCCGAGAATGGCGGGGGCCATCGGGAAGTCGTTGCGGGCGAGCACGAAGGCCACCAGCCCAATGATCAGCATGATCCAGATATCGGTGATCGAGTTGTTGATGGCGAAGGCGCCGACGATGCAGAAGCTCAGGATCACCGGCATCAGGATCTTGCGCGGTGTCAAAATGAACACCTTCGACGCGCGGATGGCGAGATAGCCGATCGGCAGCATGATCAGGTTGGCGACGAAGAACACCGTGAACAGGGCATAGACCTGGCCGCCACCATTCATGAAGATCGTCGGGCCGGGGTTCATGCCCTTCATGTAGAGCACGCCGATGACGATGGCGGTAATGGTATCGCCGGGGATACCGAATACCAGCGCCGGGACCCAGGCGCCGCTGATGCCGGAGTTGTTGGCGGAACTGGCGTCGACGATACCCTCAATATGGCCCGTGCCGTATTTCTCCTTTTCCCTGGAGCGGCTCTTGCCGAGGGCGTAGGCGATCCAGGCGGCGATGTCCGCTCCGGCACCGGGGAGCGCGCCGATCAGCGTACCCAGGGAGCTGCCACGCAGCACGTTACGCCAGTAGGTCTTGATGTGCCCCGGCGCCTTGAGGAACACGCTGTCCTTCGCTGTCACCGGGACATGGCGTTCCTCGACCCGCGAGCCGTAGAACATCATGATCTCGTTCAGCGCGAACATGCCGATCATCACAGGGATGAAGTTGATCCCGGCCATCAGGTCGGGAACGCCGAAGGTGAAGCGGGGCGCACCGCTCATCATGTCCAGCCCCACGGTCGACAGCAGCAGGCCCACCGTCAGCGACAGGAAGGCTTTGACCCGGGATCCGATGGCGATGAAGATCGAGCTGCTCAAGCCCAGCAGCGCCAGCCAGAAGTATTCGAAGGAACTGAAATTGAGCGCCATTTCGGCCAGCGAGGGTGACACGAACACCAGCACCATCGTGCCGAACAGCCCGCCAATGACCGAACAGACCAGGTTGGTGCCCAGCGTTTCGCGGGCGCGTCCCTTCTGCGCGAGTCGATAGGATTCACCGACGTAGGCCGCCGATGCCGGCGTGCCGGGAATGTTGAGATAGGTGCCGGGGATATCGCCGGCGAAGATCGCCATTGCCGAGGTCGCCACGATCGCGGCGATGGCCGGGGTGGCATCCATGTAGAACGTGATCGGCACCAGCAGCGCCACCGCCATGGTAGCGGTCAAGCCGGGAATGGCCCCGACGAAGAGCCCGAAAACGGCCGCCGCGACGATGACCAGCATCGTCTGCAGGTTGAATACCATTGCCAGGCCTTGCAGGAAATCGTCCATGGGCAGTCACCAGGCGAATGTGAGGGTTTGGGAAAACAGCGTACCTTCCGGTAGCGGGATCAACAGGTAGCGCGAGAACAGCACATAGATTGCCGCGGCAACGATGATCGACACGAGCAGCGATAGCCACAGCCTGGCGCCCCGTATCAGCATCAGCACCAGCATGCTCGCCGCCATGCACAGCGCCGCGCCCAGAAATTCGCTGGCCAGGATATAGAACACGACCAGCGCGCAGGGCAGCAGCGAGATCAGCAGGCCGCGGTAATCGTAGCTCGCCACTTGGGAGCGGGGACCGGCGAACGCGTTTTTGAGCTGGCCCACCCGAGTCAGTGCCAGCACCAGTCCGCCGATCACCATTCCCCCGCCGATCAGCGAGGGGAACAGCGACGGGCCGAACTGCAGCGCCGGCATGGTCGGATAGGTCTGGGCGACGGCAATGACCACGCCGCCGCCGATCATGAACGCCAGTCCGAGCAGGAAATCTCTCATGAGGTCGTCTCCCGTTCGGGTCGTCGGATCACTTGGCCAGGCCTACCTGTTCGACGATCTTGCCGAAGCGCTCGTCCTGTTCGGCCATGAGCTTGCCGAAATCGTCCGCGCCCCGCCATTCGGTGCCGAAGCCCTGCTTGGCCATGAAGTTCTGGTAGGTGTCGCTGTTGTAGGCGGCTTCGACCGCTTTCTCGAGGGTCTCGACGACGGCCGGATCCATCCCCTTGGGACCGGCGATACCGCGCCATTCACCGATGGCGTAGTCGCTGCCGATCGCTTCCTTCAGGGTCGGGACGTCGGGGAAGCTGTCGAGCCGCTCCGGCGCCATGATCGCCAGGCTTTTGGCCTTGCCGGCCTCGATCATCGAGCGCCCCTCGGGCACCGAGCTCGGGACGATATCGATGCTGCCGGCCGCCATCTCGGTCATCGCCGGGGCCGAGCCCTGGCTGGGTATCCACGAGACGCGATCGGCCTCCATTCCCTGATCCAGCAGGAAGCCGGCGAAGGCCAGGTGCCAGACGCCACCCTGCCCGGTACCGGAAGCGGTATAGGTTCGAGCGGGCTCGCTCTTGACCTGCTCGACCAGCGATTCGACCGAGTCGAACGGGCCGTCGGCGGCCACCTGGATGCCGGCGTAGTCGTAGTTGATCTGGGCGATCGGCGTGTAGTCCTGGTAGGTGAGCTGCGTCAGCCCCTGCCAGTGCATCATGTTGATCTCGCCGGTAATCAGGCCGAGCGTATAGCCATCCGGCTTGGCCATGGCCATGGCGGTGTGTCCGACCACGCCACTCCCGCCGGTCCGATTGACCACGTTGACTGTCTGGCCAAGCTCCTCTTCCAGCGCGGCAGCGATGGTTCGAGCGGTCGCGTCGGTGCCCCCGCCGGCCGCCCAGGGAACGATCAACGTAATCGGCTTCTCGGGATAGTCGGCCATTGCCGGCAGCGGCAGCAACAATGACAATCCCAGCAATCCTGCGAGATGACTTCTGGTTATTGACGTCTTCATGGCGTGTTCCTTGGCGGGGGATTTTTTGTGCGGTTATGAGCCTGCATTTCGCTCAATGAAGCTATGGTTTATGACCATTGAGTGCAATATGCGTATTGACTAGACATTGGTATAACGGCGAAACCCTGACCATGCCTTTCTGGTGATGCGACATGCTGAAAACGGATCGGATGAAGGCGGTTTTATTCTGGCCAATCAATGTCGTCAGGCAGATCGTTGAGAAAGCCTTCGTGTCGAACGATGACCCTCGCCGCCAGATTACGCCGGTTCGCTTCGGAGGTATTTGCTCCGAAAGTCTATGTTGTACTTATTTTTCATATGTTCAACATAGGCGTCAGGTGATAAACGGTGGTCGTTGTGTCGCGAGGCGTCGGGTCAGGTCGGGGTGGCGGCATCCGTTTGCCCAGCGGAGGCACCCGGCACGCTTTGTCGCATTGCGCGCGAAGGGTCGTGGACGTTTGCGATCGAGACGGACAGGATGATGAACTCGAGACGTCCCGCCAGGGTGGTCGAGACGTCGTGGTGGCAATGACCGATTAGCGATGGAGAGGAGAGTACGATGCGCCTGATACAGTGCCTGAACGACGATCAACTGACCGTGGCGATGGTCGTCGATGAACGGGAGGTCCAGGTCGTCGACGCCGACGCGGGCGTCTATGGTCTGGCCAGACGCGCCATCGACGAGGGCAAGACGCTGACCTCGGTAGTCGAATCGGCGCTGATCGAGCAGCGTCTCGACTACGCGCAGATCGTTGCCGAGCGACGCCTGCTGCCGCCTTTGACGCATCCGGATCCGGCGCATTGCCTGGTCACGGGGACGGGGCTGACGCATCTCGGCAGCGCCGATACCCGTTCGGCGATGCACGCTGCCGCTATGTCCCCGTCTGAAGGCGGGGTCGACGAAAGTGAGCTCACTGACTCCATGCGCATGTTCCGCATGGGCATCGAGGCCGGCAAGCCGAAGGCGGGAGAAGTCGGGCCGCAGCCGGAATGGTTCTACAAGGGGGATGGCGACTGCGTGGTGGCGCCGGAAACCGACATTCCATCCCCGGCGTTCGCCCAGGATGCCGGCGAGGAGCCGGAGCTGGCCGGGCTTTATGTCGTCGGCCAGGACGGCACGCCCTGGCGCGTCGGTTACGCCATCGGCAACGAATTCTCGGATCATGTCACCGAGCGCTTCAACTACCTGTGGCTGGCGCACTCCAAGCTGCGCGCCTGCAGCTTCGGCCCGGAGCTCTTCATCGGCGAACTGCCGGAAAACCTGGAAGGCACCAGCCGCATCGTGCGTGACGGTCGCACGCTATGGGAAAAGCCGTTTCTGACCGGCGAGGGCAACATGGCCCACAGTCTGGCGAACCTCGAGCACCATCACTTCAAGTATCGCAACTTCCGCCGTCCCGGCGACGTGCATGTCCATTTCTTCGGCACGGCGACGCTGAGCTTCGCCGACAAGATCGTGGTCGAACCCGGCGATCGCTACGAGATCGACCTGCCGGCCCTGGGACGGCCGCTGCGCAACACGCTCGGGAGCGAGCAAGATTTCGGCTATGCAGCCGCGAAAGCGCTCTGAGCGTCCGCCAACCCAACGCACCGATGCTTCAGTACCGACCGGGCCAGCGATCGTTTACGCCGCTGGCCCGTCGGCCAAGTCAGTGACAAGTTTGTGAGAGCCTCGATCATGACCGAACGTCCCCGCCGTACCCCCGATCAACTCCGTTCGCGCTGGTGGTTCGATAACCCTGACCACGCCGGCACCACGGCGCTGTGTCTCGAGCGTTACATGAACTACGGCATCACCCTGGAAGAGCTCTCTTCCGGCAAGCCGATCATCGGTATCGCCCAGTCCGGCTCCGACCTCACGCCGTGCAACCGCCATCACATCCAGCTGGTGGAGCGGGTCAAGGCAGGCATCCGCGCGGCGGGCGGCGTCCCGTTCGAGTTTCCGCTGCATCCGATTCACGAGAACGTACGCCGGCCCACCGCCGCGCTGGATCGCAATCTCGCCTATCTCGGCCTGGTCGAGGTGCTTCACGGCTATCCGCTCGACGGCGTGCTGCTGACCACCGGCTGCGACAAGACCACGCCGGCCTGTCTGATGGCCGCCGCCACGGCGGATATCCCGGCGATCGTGCTCTCCGGCGGGCCGATGCTCAACGGCTGGCGCGGCAAGGATCGTGTCGGTTCCGGCACCATCGTGTGGGAGCTGCGCAAGCGTCTCGCCACTGGCGAGATCGACTACCCAGAATTTCTGGCCCGAATCGCCGATTCCGCACCCTCGGTGGGTCACTGCAACACCATGGGCACGGCATCGACCATGAATTCGATGGCCGAGGCGCTGGGCATGAGCCTGCCCGGCTCGGCGATGATTCCCGCGCCCTACAAGGAGCGACCGATGGTCGCCTACGCTACCGGGGCGCGCATCGTCGAGATGGTGTGGGAAGATCTGCGTCCGAGCGACATCCTGACGCGTGAAGCGTTCGAGAACGCCATCGTCGTCTGTTCGGCGCTGGGCGGCTCGAGCAACGCGCCGGTCCATATCAATGCGATCGCCCGTCACGCGGGAATCGAGCTGACCAACGACGACTGGCAGCGGCTGGGTCACGACGTACCGTTGCTGGCCAACGTGATGCCGGCCGGCGCCTATCTCGGCGAGGAGTTCTACCGTGCCGGCGGTGTGCCGGCGGTGGTGCACGAACTGCTGGCGGCCGGTCGGCTTCACGGTGACGCGCTGACCGTCAATGGCCAGACGCTGCATGCCAACTGCTTCGGCCAGGAAACACAGGACGAAGACGTCATCCTGCGCTACGCCAACCCGCTGGTCGAATCGGCAGGTTTCCTCAACCTCAAGGGCAATCTGTTCGATTCCGCACTGATGAAGACCAGCGTCATCTCGGAAGATTTCCGGCGCCGCTATCTCTCCAATCCGGAGGATCCGGAAGCGTTCGAAGGCAAGGTCGCGGTCTTCGACGGCTCGGAGGATTACCACGCGCGCATCGACGACCCGGCACTTGGGATCGACGAGAACACCATCCTGGTGATGCGCGGCGCCGGTCCGGTGGGGCATCCCGGTGGCGCCGAGGTCGTCAACATGCAGCCGCCGGAAGCGCTGATCAAGCAGGGCATCGAATCGCTCCCGTGCCTGGGCGACGGACGCCAGTCGGGAACCTCCGGTTCGCCCTCGATTCTCAACGCCTCGCCGGAAGCGGCGACCAACGGCGGCCTGGCGCTGCTGGAGACCGGCGACCGGATCCGCATCGATCTCAACCGCGGCGAAGCCAATCTGCTGATCGACGCCGAGGAGCTGGCAGCGCGACGCGCCAGGCTCGAAGCCAGCGGCGGCTATCCCTATCGCGATCATCAGACGCCGTGGCAGGAGATTCAGCGCTCGATGGTCGAACAGCTCGATCGTGGGATGACACTCGCGCCGGCGACCAAATATCGCGCCATAGCCTGGGATCTGCCGCGGGATAATCATTGATCAGCTATTGATCTTCGGATCATAGACTGCATAGCTTGGCCGGCGCTGCGCCGGCCAAGCGTGTCTTTATGCGTCTGCCCGCCCGACAAAGATGTTGGAAGCTCCGAGCCTGACGGGAGCAGACATGCGTCTGCCTAGCGTAGCGAGCGCTTGCCGAGCGTTGACAGCTGCTGCTCCACGACGTCGAGAAAAGCGCGCGTGCGTTGTGAAATACTTTTCCGGTCCGGGTGGATCGCGACGATTTCCAATGGTGCCGGATTAAGGTCGAGCGCCAATTCGATGAGATCACCTGACTCGATACTTTCCGTGCAAAATTCATAGGGAATGATCGCGAATCCGATCCCGGCGCGCGCACCGGCGATGAGCATCAAGCTACTGTCAACGCGATAGCGGGTCGGTACATCCAGGGCGATGGTTCGACCTTCTGCATCGATGAAATGCCAGGGATTCGCCTGTAGCGCCGTCAATGTCGAGATACAGGGTAACTGGCTGAGTTCATGCACCGAAGCGGGCCGGCCATAGTTGGCAATGATCGAAGGTGCAGCGACCACGGCGCTGCGCATGCTGACCAACGGACGCACCACCATGCCGCTATCGGACAGCTTGCCACGGTGGTAACAGATCGAGACGTCCACGTCCCTCCTGACAGGGTCGAGTGGCGCCATGCTGGTGATGCAGTCAATGGCGATGTCCGGGTGATTGGCCGCAAAAGTGGCGATACTTTCATTGAGCCATTTCACGCCGAACTCGGAGGGAATGGCAACGGTAATCTTCCCGCTCAACTTTCCAAGACGCCCCTTCATGTCGTGCTCGACTTCCTCCAGGTCGCCGATGAGACCCTTGACCTTCTGGTACAGACGTTGACCTTCGTCGGTCAGCCGCAGATGCCGCGTGTTTCTCAGAACCAGTTGGCGAGATAACTGCTTTTCCAACTGACGCAATTGTCGCGCGACCGTCGACTTTGGGATGCCCATCGCCTTGGAGGCCGCCAGGATAGAACCTTGCTTGGCGATAGCGGTGAAGACTTTGAGGTAATCGAGATTCATGGCTCAAATCCGGGAAAGTGTTTCCAGTTCTGTCGCGTTGTCAGTTCTAGCGCTCGGCATTAATGTACTTGGTAAGTCGGCGGCCGGCCTCTTGCACGTAACCATTGATCGTTTCCTTTGAAGAGGCTCGACACTATGAGCGACGCTGTCAGCAGCATCGTCGATCCGGATCCCATTGAAACACGCGAGTGGCTGGATGCCCTCTCTTCGTTGACGCAGTACGAGGGAGAAGAGCGGACGCGTTTCATGATTCATCGCCTGCTCGAAGCCGCTGGCGAAAGCGGTGTATCGTTCGAGGGCAGTTTCGCGACGCATCACCGAAACACTCTCTCTCCCGACGAGGAGCCGGACTATCCTGGAGATCTGTTGCTCGAGCGCAAAATTCGCTCGGCGGTACGCTGGAACAGCGTGGCCATGGTGGTGCGTGCCAACGCCAAGGACAAAAGTCTTGGCGGGCATTTGGCTAGCTACATGTCGAGCAGCACACTCTACGAGGTCGGCTTCAATCACTTCTTCCGAGCAGCGTCCGAGGACTTCGCCGGTGATCTGGTCTATTTTCAGGGTCACATCACGCCGGGAATCTATGCGCGCTCCTTTCTCGAAGGACGGTTGAGCGAGGCTCAACTGGATCGTTTCCGACAGGAAGTCGGTGGGGGTGGTCTGTCGTCCTATCCGCATCCTTATCTGATGCCTGACTACTGGCAGTTTTCGACCGTTTCGATGGGTCTCGGTCCGATTCAGGCGATCTATCAGGCGCGCCTGATGAAGTACATGGACAACCGAGGGCTGCAGCCTCTTCAGCAACGCAAGGTCTGGGCATTTCTCGGCGATGGCGAATGCGACGAGCCGGAAACGTTGGGCGCGCTCAACGTAGCGAGCCGGGAGCGGCTGGATAACCTGATTTTCGTGATCAATTGCAATTTACAGCGTCTCGATGGGCCCGTGCGCGGTAACGGTAGCGTAATGAGCGAGCTGGAGCGGACCTTCCGGGGGGCCGGCTGGAATGTGTTCAAGGTGGTCTGGGGGAGTACCTGGGATCGCTTGCTGAATGAAGATCATAGTGGTCTTTTGCAGCGGCGCATGGATGAAGCCGTCGATGGCGAATACCAGAACTTCAAGGCGCAGGGCGGGGCTTACACGCGCGAGCACTTCTTCGGTAAATATGAGGCGCTAGCGGAGCAAGTCGCTTCCCTATCGGACGAAGAGATTCAAGGGCTTATCCGGGGTGGACACGATCCGGTGAAGGTTCATGCCGCTTATCGTGCCGCCATGGACGCTGACAATGGCCGACCCACGGTGATCCTGGCGCATACCGTGAAGGGTTATGGCATGGGCAGCGAACACGGTGAGGCCGATATGGAAGCCCACAATATCAAGACCATGACGGCTGAGGGACTGAAGCAGCTTCGCGATCGTTTTCAGGTGCCGATTACCGATGAGCAATTGCAGGACGGCGGCATGCCTTATTACCGCCCGGCGTTGGACTCGCCCGAGATGCGTTATCTACACGGGTGTCGCGAGCGTCTACATGGTTTTCAGCCCGCGCGCCGGACTGCTCACGAGACGCTGTCGATTCCCGCGCTTGAGGACAAGCCATTCGCTGCTCAACTGAAGGGCACCGGAGAGCGCGAGGTCTCGACCACCATGGCCTTCGTGCGTGTGTTGAGTGGCTTGACCAAGTACAAGCCACTACGCGAGCGCATTGTGCCGATCGTGCCCGATGAGGCGCGGACCTTCGGTATGGAGGGCATGTTTCGCCAGCTTGGCATCTATGCGCCGGAAGGCCAGAAATACGAGCCGGCCGATGCCGGACAGATCATGTTCTACCGCGAGGACCAGGCTGGTCAGATCCTTGAGGAGGGCATCACGGAATCCGGTGCCATGTCGTCGTGGATCGCGGCGGCGACCTCGCACGCCAATCACGGCACGATGCTGATTCCCTTCTATGTCTTTTACGCCATGTTCGGTTTCCAGCGCATCGGCGATCTCGCCTGGGCTGCTGGCGACATGATGTGCCGGGGCTTCATGGTGGGCGGTACGGCGGGGCGGACCACGATCAACGGCGAGGGACTGCAGCATCAGGATGGCCATAGTCACTTGTTCGCTTCGGTCATTCCCAACTGCCGTACTTACGATCCTACCTACGCGCATGAAGTCGCGGTCATCGTGCGCCATGGCTTGCAGGAGATGTACGAGCGAGGAAAGGATGTCTTCTTCTATCTGACGGTGATGAACGAGAACTACCCGCACCCGGCCATGCCCGAAGACTGTGAGGAGGGCATCGTGCGCGGCATGTACCTGTTGCATCCGGGAGAGACTGACGACGGCAAGCCTCGGGTTCAGCTACTGGGTAGCGGCACGATTCTCCGCGAGGTCGAGGCGGCGGCCGAGATACTGCGCGATTCACATGGAGTGATCGCCGATGTGTGGAGCGTCACCAGCTTCAACGAGCTTCGTCGCGAGGCGCTCGACTATGATCGGCAGCGTTTCCTGGCTCCGGGTGAGGACCACGAGGAGCCTTGGGTGAAGCGCCAGTTGGCTGATCGCCAAGGTCCTGTCGTTGCGGCCACCGATTCCATTCGTCTGTATGCCGATCAGATCCGCACCTGGGTACCAAGTGACTTTCATGTGCTGGGCACCGATGGTTTTGGACGTTCCGACACACGCGAGGCGCTGCGCCGTTTCTTCGAAGTGGACCGCTATCATGTGGTGACGATGACGCTTTGGGCCTTGTCCGAACGTGGCGAGATAGCGCCGCACGCCGTGTCCGAAGCGATGACACAGTACGGCATCGATCCTGCCGCGCCTAACCCGCTCGATCACTGAAGCGCACCCGAGTATGAGCCCACGTGAAGTAAAAGCGGATTAAAGGACGAGGAGCGCTACAGTGCGTAAGGAAATGATACGGGTACCCGATATCGGCGGCAGCGAGGACGTGCCGGTGATCGAATTGGCGATCAGCGAAGGCGCCGAGATCGAGGCGGAAGACACGCTGATCACGCTGGAATCCGACAAGGCCTCCATGGACGTGCCCAGCCCCTACAAGGGCAAGGTGGTCGAGATCTCGGTCAAGGAAGGCGATAGCGTCTCCGAAGGCGACTTGATCGGCACGATGGAGATTGCGGACGAGGATGGCGGTGAAGGTGGCGACGCCCACGAAACGTCAGCGGAAGATACAGCCAGCAGCCCCGAAGGGAACGAGGAAGCTCAGAGGCCTGCTACACCTTCTTCGGACACGAGGATGTTTGAGACCGGTTCACAAAAGGTAAGTGTGTCTCAGTCGGCGCCGGCCAATGCCGATGTCAAGCGCGCGGCGCCGCCCATGGGCGAGCCGAGCCCCGAGGCACGCCACAAGCAAGGCGAGGCAAAGACCGCGGGGGCGCACGTGCACGCCGGTCCGGCCGTGCGCATGTTGGCCCGCGAATTGGGCGTCGACCTGGCCCAGGTGACGCCTACCGGGCCCAAGCGTCGCGTGCTGAAAGAAGACGTGCAGGGATACGTCAAGAACGCCCTCCAGCAGCGTGCCAGCGGTGCCGGAAGCAGCGCCGAGCCGAGTGGCGGCGCGGGGATTCCGGCCGTGCCGGACATCGATTTCAGCCAGTTCGGCGAGATCGAAGAGAAGCCGATGGGCCATCTCATGAAGACCGGGGCGACCAACCTACATCGCAGCTGGCTCAACGTGCCGCACGTCACCCAGTTCGACGAGGCGGACATCACCGAGCTCGAAGCCTTCCGCAAGGCGATGAAGGACGAGGCGCAGCAGCAGGGCGCCAAGCTCACGCCGCTGCCGTTCATGATCAAGGCCTGTGCCTACGCTTTGCAGAAATTCCCGCAGTTCAACGCCAGCCTGAAGAGCGACGGCGAAACGCTGGTGCAGAAGCACTACGTGCACATCGGCATCGCCGTGGATACGCCGGACGGCCTGATGGTGCCGGTGATTCGCAACGCCGGTCAGAAATCGCTGATCGAGCTGGCCAAGGAATCGGTCGAACTGGCCGGCAAGGCGCAGTCGAAAAAGCTCAAGCGCGAGGAGATGCAGGGCGGCTGCTTCACCATCTCCAGCCTGGGCTCCATCGGCGGGACTGTCTTCACGCCCATCGTCAACGCCCCGGAAGTCGCCATCCTCGGCGTTTCCAAGGCGCAGACGAAGCCGGTATGGGATGGCGCCGAATTTGCGCCGCGGCTGATGATGCCGTTGTCGTTGTCCTACGATCACCGTGCGGTCAACGGAGCTGATGCGGCGCGCTTCACCGCCTATCTGGTGCAGGTGCTGACCGACATTCGTCGCATGCTCGTCTGATTCGCTCGCGAGCGTTCGGCCCGACATCGGTCCGAACTCTCAAAATGTCCCTGGGTAGGCGCCGCCGTCGAGCAGGATGTTCTGGCCGGTCATGTAGGCGGCCTGGCGGCTGCAGAGAAAGGCGCAGACTTCGCCGAACTCTTCGGGGTTGCCGAAGCGGCCGGCGGGTATGGCTTCCAGACGCGCCTGGGCGACCTCGTCATGCGTGCGGCCGCTCTTGCTGGCGGCCTTGTCGATACCATCCCTCAGCCGCTGGGTGTCGAAGGCGCCCGGCATCAGGTTGTTGATGGTGACGTTGCGGCTGGCCAGTCTCGACTGGCGAGCGGTGCCGGCGACGAATCCGGTCAGGCCGCTGCGGGCACCGTTGGAGAGCCCGAGCACGTCGATCGGGGCTTTCACCGCCGACGAGGTGATATTGACGATCCGGCCGAAGCCGCGCTCGGCCATGCCATCGACGCAGGCCTGAATCAACGCAATGGGCGCCAGCATGTTGGCGTCCAGCGCCGCGATCCAGTCGTCCCGCTCCCAGTCTCGGAAATCGCCGGGAGGCGGGCCACCGTTGTTGTTGACCAGGATATCGACCTGGGGCGGCGCGCTTAGCACCGCCTCCCGGATGGCCGGATCGCCGATGTCACCGGCAACCGTACGCACTTCGATCGCCGGATCGAGTGCGCGCAGCCCCTCGGCGACGGCGTCCAGCGTCTCCTGCCGGCGCGAGTTGATGACCAGATTGACCCCTTCCCTGGCCAGAGCAACGGCGCAACCCTTGCCCAGTCCCTGGCTGGCGGCGCAGACGATGGCCCAGCGGCCGTTGATACCGAAATCCATGTTGGTTCTCCTCTGACGAGATCGAGGCGGGCATCGCAGGCATGCGAGTTTCCGCGCTCCTTGGGTATCGCGCTGCCGGCATGCGCGGCGCGGCGCTCAGCGCTCCACGGCTGCCGGCACTTCGCCCAGCAAGGTCTCCGGCATCTCCATCCCCAGTGCGTCGGCCGTTCCTTGCAAAACCGCCACCGAGGCGAAGAAGGCCTCGCGGGGCTGCCGGGTTCGAATGCACTCCATCAGGTGCCGATGGCGCTCCAGGCTCTGCTCGGGATCGCTGGCGCTGACGTTGGAGGTCTCCACCAGTAGATGAATCGAGGGCTTCAGGATGTGCGATAGCTGCTTCCAGACGATGTTGTGGGTCGCCTTGAAGATGGCTACGTGGAAGGCGACGTCGTGGTCGCTGTGAAGCCTCCCGCGGTTGGCCGATTCGGGGTTGTGGAAGTCACGGCCCATGCCTTCGAAGGCTTCTTCGATCGCCACGAGATCCCTCGCCGTGGCGCGCTTGGCCGCCGTCATCGCCACGTAGGGCTCGACGTCGAGCCGGAACGTCAGAATCTCGCGCTGGATACCCGGATTGGGCGTGGCGAAACGCACCATCCATTCGGTGACCTGCGGGTCGAGAATGTTCCACTCGGCATAATCCCGAACGCGGGAGCCGTAACCGGAGATACGCTCGATGATGCCGGCATCGACCAGCTGGCGCAGATCGCTGCGCACCGCCGAGCGGTTGAGCGCGAACTGCTCGCAGAGGTCGATCTCCTTGGGCACGAATTCGCCGGGCTGGTAATGGCCGGCGAAGATCTCCCTGACCAGCGCCTCAGCGACGCTGGGCCGGCGTGGGGAACGCGTTGTCGAGGTGTCCTTCACGTCAGTCGAATCCCGGCCTTCGAAGTGGGTTGAGCCGTATGGTCAACATTGGCTATTTCGACTTCATCTTACCTGTCCGGCCGCCGAACGCGCGACCGGGAAAGGCCGACATACGGCCATGGTCGTACTCGGCGGCTTGCGTTCAGGGCACGCTCCCGGGTCAGAAAACCCAGTTGGGCAACGTCAGCGAGATCGCCGGCACGAAGGTCACCACCAGCAACAGGGCGACCAGCAATAGCCAGTAGGGCGTGATCGCGCGGATGAAGGCGCCGATCGAGACGCCGGTGATGCTGCAGGTCGTGAACATCACCGTGCCCAGGGGTGGCGTGATGGTGCCGATCGAGGCGTTGAGGATGAAGACGATACCGAAGTGCACCGGGTCGATGCCGAACTGGGCCGCCACGGGAGCCAGCAATGGCGAAAGCACGATCAGAATCGCGTTGCCTTCCAGGAACATGCCGAGGATCAGCAGCAGGGCATTGGCGATCAGCAAAAACGCCACCGCGCTGCCGACGCCCGAGGAGAGCAACAGTGCGATCTGCTGTGGAATCTGCTCCCAGGTCAGCACACGCGCGAAGCCCGAGGCGATCGCAATGATGAACAGCACGTTGACCGACGCCATCAGCGACTCCCGCGTCGCCAGCGCAACGCTGCCGAGCCCCATCTGCCGATACACGAACAGCCCGACGATCAGCGCGTAGAGCACCGCCATCGCGCCCGCTTCGGTGGGCGTAAAGATGCCGACACGGATGCCGCCGATGACGACCACCGGCAGCAGCAGGGCGATGATCCCGGCGCGGGTCACGCTGATCCATTCGTGGCGCGATACGCGTTCGCGGCGCGGCTTCTGATAACCGAGGCGACGACACTGGATCGACACCAGCACCATCATGGCGACCGCCATCAGCACGCCGGGAACGACGCCGGCGAGGAACAGCCGACCGATCGAGACGTTGTTGACGTAGCCGTAGACGATCAGCGCGATCCCCGGCGGGATGGTCGAGGTGATCAGCGACGACGAAGCCGTGATCGCGCTCGAGAACGGCTTGGGGTAGCCGGCAGCCGTCATGCTCGGTACCAGCAGTTTGGCGTTCATGGCGGCATCAGCGATGTTGGAGCCGGACAAACCGCCCATGAAGGTACTCAGCAGCACGTTGGCCTGGGCCAGCCCGCCATGCAGGCGGCGTGTCATCAGCTCGGCCAGCGTCAGCAGCCGTTCGGTGATACCGGAGTGGTTCATGAACACCCCGGCCATGATGAAGAAAGGAATGGCCAGCAGCGAGATCGATTCCAGCCCGCCGGCGAGACGCTGGATCAGCATTACCATGGGCTGGTCGGCGCCGACCAGGAAGTAGGTCAGGCTCGACGCAAACAGCGCGAAGGCTACCGGCGTGCCCAGGCAGAACAGGATGAAGAGCGCGGCGAGCGCGATTCCAACGGCCATCGATATCACTCCTTGGCGGTAACGGCGTCGCGGGTGGCTTCCGGCGGAGCCAGTTCCCGTTCGTCGGCAATCAATCGGTCATTGGTGATCAGGCGCACCAGACTGTGATAGAGCATCAGCACCGCGCTGATGGGGATCGATACGTGAATCCAGTAGTAGGGGATCTGCAGCATCGGCGTGCTGCGGAAACGCGAGAAGGGCAGCAGTTCCAGCCCCCAGAACAGCATCGCCACCGCGCAAAGCATGACGATGCCGATGTTGAAAATGCGCGTGTTCCAGTGCGCAACGGCTGCCGGCAACCTGTCATTGAGCAGACCGATCAGCACGTGCTCGTTGCGCCGTACCAATGCGCTGGCGCCGAGGAACGTCGCCCACACCATCAACAGCTGCAGGATCTCCTCGCTCCAGGCCAGCGGCGACGAGAACAGATAACGCATGAAGACGTTGGCGATGGCGACCACGAAAAGCCCGAACAGCGCCAGGCTGGCGATCACCTCATCGAGCCGCATCAGACGGTCGAGCGCCTTGAAGAACGTTTGCATGGATATTCAACTCCTAGAGCGTGAGCGACGGCCCAAGTCGCGGCATTGAGCAGCGGTATATCGATAGCCCCGCGCAACGCCGCGATTCGTTGGGGACGCCGAGTCCGCGCAGGCATCGAGATTGCGACCGCCATCCTTGGCGGTCGCCCTTCGGGCCGTCGCTATGCGACGTCCAAAATCGCTCCCGGCGATTTTGTCAGCCGTTGATGATGTCGCTGACCTGCTGGTACAGCCCCTCGCTCCACTGCGGGAACGCCGCCGGGACTTCCTGCTGGGCACGCTCGCGGAACGGGGCGGTATCCACCTCGTGCACCTGGACGCCGGCATCCTTCAACTGCTGGAGCGATTTTTCGGTCTCCTTCTCGACCAGGCTGCGCAGGTTCTTGGCCATCTCCTGGCCGGTCTCGGTGAGGATCTTCTGATCTTCCGGGCTCAACTGTTGCCAGAACGCTTCACCGGTGACGAACGGCGCGACCGTATGCATGTGGGCGGTGAGGTTGAGGTTCTTCACTACCTCGTAGAACTTGCCGCCATACAGCACTGGCAGCGGGTTCTCGACACCGTCGACCAAACCCTGGGCCAGCGCCGGATAGACATCGCCCAGCGACATCGGCGTCGGCACCGCGCCCATTGCTTCGATCGCGGCGACGTACATCGGCGAGTTCTGTACCCGCACCTTGACCCCGGCCAGATCTTCCGGCGTCGCGACCGCTTCCCGGGAGAGCAAATGACGCACCCCGTAGACGCTGTTGGGAATCACGATGTGATAGCCGGATTCCTCGACCTTCTGCTCCTGTTCGGCGAACCATTCGGAGTCGAAGACCTTGAGCTTGCTGTCGAAATCGTCGGCCAGGTAGGGCGCGTCGAGGACGGCGAGGTCCGGTACCGAGCTCATGAAGTTCGAGTAGGCGGTGATGGTGATCAGCGGCGAGCCGAAGCGCGCCTGTTCCATCACCTCGGTCTCGCCGCCGAGCTGGCTGGCGGGGAACGCCTTCAGCGTCAGTTCGCCGTCGCTGGCTTTCTCGACGCTTTTCGCCCATTCCTTGACCGCGACATCGACCGGCTCGCCGGGCTGATTGCCGTAGGCGACGCGGATTTCGGTCGCGGCCTGGGCCATGCCCGTGAGCGCGAGCGTGCTCAGGCCGGCCAGGGTGAGTGAAGCGGTGAAGCGGAAGAATCGATGAGTCATCATGGGCGTACCCAAAAAATGCATTCAGTATAGCCAGTGTCTACACAGCGTGTAGACGCTGGCTATACAGTGTGCTAGGATGATGTCGTCGGAAGCAGCGTCAACTGCTTATCGACGCAACATAAAAGAAGACACACAAACCAGGTGGCTGCTCTCAATCTCTAGGAGTCTGATATGAAACATTTCGATAATCACAGTGAGTATTTCGGTTAAACCGAGCTAAGGAGCGTCTATACGTAAAATTAATTAACAGGGTGGACAGACTGAATCATGAGCCAAATTCAGGCGCGTGAAAAAATGTTGCCTCTCAACATGCGCGTTGAGAGCAGAAAACGAAACCTGATCGATATGGCAGTCGCGGAACTAGGCGGGGATCGGACAAGTTTCGTCATCGATGCGGCACTTCGCAGGGCCGAGGAAGTGTTACTGGATAGACGTTTGTTTTTTCTCGATGCTGAAAGCTTCGACGTCTTCGAGCAGGCAGTGAATAGCACAGCCGGAGACAACAAATGTATCACAGAGCTAAAAAACAGCCGGTCGCCTTGGGACGACCAACCAGACTGACCGAGGAACACGAGCTAGAGGGGTTTTCATGTGACGAGGCGTCATTGGATGATTTTCTGAGATCCAAGGCGCTGAAGAACATGAAGTCAAAGGCTTCAATCACCTACGTAGTGTGCGAACGCGATAGTTTGCGCGTGGTGGCGTATTACACGCTATCCAGCGGTGCGGTAGGACGAGCTGACGCCCCAGGAAATGTGTCCCGAGGGATGCCTGACCCAATTCCTGTGACCCTGCTTGGTAGGTTGGCAGTGGATTCCCGCTACAAGGGGCTAGGAATTGGGAAGGGGCTTTTGAAGGATGCCCTGGAGCGCTCAACCATCGCTTCGCAAGAGATCGGCGCTCGCGCATTACTGGTGCATGCGATTGACGATGTGGCGGCAGCGTTCTATAGCAAGCATGGCTTTGTAGAATCGACGGTCACTCCCATGACTCTTATGACAAAGCTGTGAAGTGCGAGGGAGTAAAACGAAAACCCCGGGCCTGAGCCCGGGGTTTTTATTACATGATGCCGAGATAATACGAAATCAGGGTGCAGGCAAAGCCAGCGACCCCGAAGGCCAACGACAAGTCGGTGACTGTCATAAGCATTCGCTCCCGTGGTTGGAGCGCCCTTCCCCTCACTCCGGCATTGTGTGAAGGTGTAGATCACATCTCGAAGCGATCTTCAGACACTCATGGTGAGTGATCTTGCTATTGCCGGTAGAGGGTTGCCGCCCTCTTAGCAAGGCCAATGAAAAACACTATAAGTGGTAGTCAACTGATTTTCCAAGCATAGATGTGGCATTTTTGCCCGCATATCCTGTGGATAAATTTGCCCTCCGCTGGAGCCCCGACGGTAGCCGGCCTCCCGTCTTGTCAAGAGAGGAAGAGGCCGCCCTATTTTGTCGTTACAATTTAGTAATCTCTCAAAATTGACATTCCTACTCCGTCTGAACGATCATGATTTGGCATCTCGAAGTGATCTTCAGACCGCAATGAATCGTTGCCGCGATTCGTTGCCAAAACGCCCACCACTATGGTGGGCGTTTTTCGTTGCGATCTTCATCATCTTTCCGTCACGACTTCGATTCGGCAACGTTACAGCGAATATTCATGGATTGCTGGTTGTTTTTCGCGAATCGGCGCGACAGCTCGCCGGACCCTGAAACGGGCACGTTGACCATTAAGAACTTCGGCGCGCTCTATCCTATTAGTGAGCCACCAGATATACCGTTATCGAAGCCCTTCGGATAACAGCCAGGTCAGTAACCTGATTGATTCCGCCGACGAAAAAGAAACGGGCCGCTGGTGCGGCCCGTTGTGGTGTACTCCAGTGTTGTCGTGTTGTGGACTTCTTGCTGGGATCATCGGCTCAACGCTTCGTCGAGCCTGGGTGTGGCACGCCCTTGATGGCGTGCCTTCTCCACCACCGGCTGCAGGCGTCGCTGCAGTTTGGCGGCGTGATGCTGGGCAATATCGTCGAGGCGATGATCGAGGAAGGGGTTGGCGAACCGCTCCATCGTCACCGCCAGATACGGCTCCAACTGGTTCATGGGCAGTTCGGCGGCGAGCGTCGGCAAGACCTCCTCTTCAAGGGTGGCGCGCAGCGGATCGACCAGCGCGGCGCACTCCATCGCCTCGCGCACGAACTCGACCGGGCGACCGGCTTGCTGCCATCGGTCGACCAGATAGGTATGGGCCAGGTTGAGAATGTGCAGCTTGCATATCGCCTGCGGGGTCAGATCGTCGACGATCTCGACATCCGGATGCACGCAGGGGATCGCCATGCCCGGCTGGCGGACAATGGCCCAGAGCGCGTACGGTTCGGCGATGGCACCGAGCGGTTCGAGCGGCGCCGAGACGATGCGGTCGACCAGCGTGTCGGCCCATACGCAGCGGTTGTCCAGCCAGTCGAGAAACGCCGCGTTATCGGCCGTCGCCCCGCCGTCGCGGCGGGCCATTGTCGTCACCAGCGACTTCAACTGCCGGGCGTTCTGCTCGATCAGCTCGCAGGGCAGGATCGTCAGGCCATCGTTACCGGCTTCGAAGCGAGCCCGCAGCAGGTGGGTCAGCTTGCCGGGAAAGCTCGTCGGCACTGTCGCGAGACTCGAGTCGTCACCGATGTCGTAGCCGTTGTCGGCGGTGTTGGAGACGATGATGCGGGCGTGCTCGACCACGTGTCGCTTGAGCGCGTCCCACTGTTCGGCGGCGATCAGGCAGCCGGCGACGCTGTCGACGGTCTGCTCGCGATCGATCGTTTCGCCGTCGCGCCGGCCACGAATCCGCACGGGATAGCGGCGCTGCTCGGCGAGCAGGCGCGCCTTGCGCTTGCCTTCCTCGCGGGTCGAACTCTGTACCACCAGAATGCGCTCGTCGCTGTCTCCCTTCTCCAGCGATTCGGACACCAGCGCGTCGACATGGGCGAGCAGGAAGCGTCCGGTGCCGAACTGGACGATACCGGCGTCGCGGTAATCGAATGCGCTCGTCGAAAGCCGTGTCGAAGCGCTCATAGCGATACCCCGCGCTTCCAGGGAATGAAGTCGTGCTGTGAGAGACGCTGGGCATGCGAGCGATGGCGTCCCGACGCGACCTCGATGCACAGCGCCAGCAGCTCCTCGGCCAGCTCGTCGATGCCGCGTTCGCCGCGCACGATGGGACCGGCGTCAAAATCGATGATGTCGCGCATGCGGGTCGCCAGCTCGCTATTGCTGGCGATCTTGAGCACTGGCGTCACCGGGTTGCCGGTGGGCGTGCCGAGACCGGTGGTGAACACGATCAGGTTGGCGCCGGAGCCGGCCAGCGCGGTGGTCGATTCGACGTCGTTGCCCGGCGAGCAGAGCAGGCTGAGACCGGGGCGACGGTGCGGCTCGGTGTAATCGAGCACGTCGACTACCGGCCCGTCGCCGCCTTTCTTGGCCGCACCGGCGGATTTCATCGCATCGGTGATCAAACCGTCGCGAATGTTGCCCGGAGACGGGTTCATGGCGAAATCGGCCCCCACCGCGGCGGCATGGCGCTGGTAGGCCTGCATCAGATCGCGGAAACGTTCGGCGACCGCGGCGTCGGTACAGCGGGCGACCAGTTCGTGCTCGACCCCGCACAGTTCCGGAAACTCGCTGAGAATGCCGCTGCCGCCGAGGGCGACCAGGCGATCAACCACGGCGCCGACCAGCGGGTTGGCGGAGATGCCGGAAAAGCCGTCGGAGCCGCCACACTCGACGCCGAGCGTGAGCTTGGCCAGCGGCGCCGGTTGGCGCGGGATTCGGTCGGCGGCTGCCAGACCGTCGAAGATCGACTGTAGGGCGTTGCGAATCAGCGCCTCTTCGCTGGGTGAGGACTGCTGGTCGAAATAGTCCACCGTGCGCAACCGTTGCGGATCGCGTTTGGCCACCGCCGCCTTGAGCATCTGAATCTGCGCCTTCTGACAGCCGAGACTCAGTACCGTCGCGCCGGCCACGTTGGGATGGCAGATATAGCCGGCCAGCAACTGGCACAGCGCTTCGGCATCGTCGTCGGTGCCGCCGCAGCCCAGGGTATGGGTCAGAAAGCGCACGCCGTCGACGTTGGGGAAACGTCTGGGCGCGGTGGCGTCGAACGAATCGGCGCTCTCCGGCGTGTCGCTCTGGCCGCTCAGCATTTGGCGCGCCATGCGCTTGTAGTCACGATAAGGGTCATCGCCCAGCGCATCGGCGACACACTGGCGCAGCACCTCGATGTTGCGGTTCTCGCAGAACACCAGCGGAATCACCAGCCACACGTTGGCCGTGCCGACGCCACCATCCGGGCGATGGAAACCGTCGAAGGTCATGCCCTGGAAGCGCGTCACGTCCGGCGGCGTCCACGACTTGCTGCCGGGGCGGACCTCGTCGCTTTCCGTGGCGTGGGCGACGTTGTCCACGGTGATCACGCCGCCCTCGGGAATGTCGCGCGTTGCCTTGCCCACGGTCACGCCGTACATGGTGACGATATCGCCCGGCGACAGCGCCGCGAGCGTGAACTTGTGCTTGTGGCGGATGTTGTCGGCGAGCGTGACGGCGTGGTCGTCGATGACGACCTGACGACCGGCGGGCAGGTCGGTCAGCGCCACCGCCACGTTGTCGTGTGGATGAATGCGCAGGGTGATACGAGCCGGGCTGTCGGTGCCGATGGTGTCATTCATGCTTGATGCTCCGCTGTGCTGTCGTGGCCCGCGCTTTCGAGCGTCACCATTGCCTTGATCACGCCACTGCCGGGCGCGCACCACTGCGGCATCAACGTCGGCAGGTCCTCGAGTCGCCCCCGATGGGTGATCAACGGTTCGGTGAGAAGGTCGCCGCTGGCCATCAGGCGAGTGACGGTTTCAAAGTCTTCCCGTGTGGCATTGCGGCTGCCCAGCAGCGTCAGTTCCTTCTTGTGGAAGTCCGGGTCGTTGAAGGTGATGTCGGCCTTGACCACGCTGACCAGCACGTAGCGCCCGCCGTGCCCGGCGAAATCGAAGCCGCGATTCATCGCCTTCGGGTTGCCGGTGGCATCGAACACGACATCGGCCAGGGCGCCGTCGTTCATCGCTTCGATCTCCGCGATCACGTCGTCTTCGACGGCATGCCAGACGGCGTCCGCGCCGAGTTCATCGCGACACAAGGCCAAGCGATCGCGATTGGTATCGATCATTGCCACCCGCGCGCCGCGACTCCTGGCGACCTGCAGCACGCCGATGCCGATCGGCCCGGCGCCCACCACCACGACCAGTTCGTCTTTCTCGACCTGGCCACGCCGGATGGCATGGGCGCCGATCGCCTGGCACTCGACCAGGGCCAGCTGTTTCGGCGACAGCGACGGCACCGGAATCAAGTGCGAGGCGGGCACGTTCAGATATTCCGCCATGCCGCCATCGCGATGCACACCAACGACTTCGAGACGCTGACAGCAGTTGGTGCGCCCCTGGCGACACGCCCGACACTCGCCGCAGTGCAGATAGGGAATGACGTAGACCGCCTGGCCGACGAGGCCGGAATCGACACCGTCGGCGGCGGAAACCACCTCGCCACTGAGCTCGTGGCCCAGCACGCGGGGATAGACGAAATAGGGCTGGTTGCCGCCGAAGGCGTGGATGTCGGTACCGCAGATGCCGACACGGCGGATCGCTACCAAGGCCTCGCCAGGCGCACAATCGGGCACCGGCCGGTCGATGACGGCCATCTCGTTCGGGTTCGAACAGACGACGACTTGCATGTATGCGCTCCCAAGAATGGCGATCTTAAAGTTGACCTATAGGCCCAATGGTCAGGCCAATATTGGCCCACCGCCCCCTCCGGCATGACCGGCGGAGGGGGGCGTCCAGTTCTAGTCCATCAGCTCTCGACGCAGCGCTGCTGCTGCTCGCCGAGCCCTTCGATCCCCAGACGCATGGTCTGGCCCGGTTTGAGGAAGACCTTGGGGTTCTGGCCCATGCCGACGCCCGGCGGTGTACCGGTGGAGATCACGTCGCCCGGCTGCAGGCTCATGAAGCGGCTGAGGTAGGCGACCAGATGCGGCACCTGGAACACCATGGTCTGGGTCGAGCCGTCCTGATAGCGCTTGCCGTCGACTTCGAGCCACATCGAAAGATTCTGCGGATCGGCGATCTCGTCGCGGGTGACGAGCCACGGGCCGAGCGGGCCGAAGGTGTCGCATCCCTTGCCCTTGTCCCAGGTGCCGCAGCGTTCGAGCTGGTATTCGCGTTCGGAGACGTCGTTGACCACGCAGAAGCCGGCGACATGGTTCATGGCGTCCGCTTCGTCGATATAGCGCCCGCCCTTGCCGATGATCACGCCGAGCTCGACTTCCCAGTCGGTCTTCTCCGAGCCGCGGGGGATCTCCACGTCGTCGTTGGGGCCACAGATGGCGCTGGTCCACTTGTTGAAGATCACCGGCTCGGCGGGCACCTCGGCGCCGGTTTCCGCGGCGTGGTCGGAGTAGTTGAGCCCGATGCAGATGAACTTGCCGACGCGGCCGACGCAGGGGCCGAGGCGCGTACCCGCGGCGACTTCCGGCAGGCTGGCGAGATCGAGCTGGGCCAGTTGCGCCAGACCCGCATCGGAGAGCACGTCACCGGCGATGTCATCGATCTTGCCGGACAGGTCGCGAACGGTGCCGTTGGCATCGACGATACCGGGCTTTTCCTGACCCTTGGGGCCGTGGCGTAGCAGTTTCATGCGGAGTTCCTTATACGTAAAAAATGGGATGATTCGTAATGAGGGTATCTACAAACGTTGCGAGCGAAGGCCAGGCAAGGCGGAATCCAGCGAAAATGCGCAGTTTACGAGTCTGTAAATGAGCAGTTTTAGCTGGATTCCAACGCCGCATGGGCTAGCGCAGTAGTTTGTAGGTGCCCTCATCAATTCGACCAGCCCCCGTCGATCAACTGCACCGTACCGGTGATGAACGAGGATTCGTCGCTGGCCAGATGCGTCGCCAGTGCCGCGATCTCCTCCACCTTGCCCAGGCGGCCCATGGGCTGGCGGGCGATGAATTCGGCGAAGACCTCGTCGGTGGTGCGGCCCTGCTGGCGCGCCTGCTCGGCGACCCGTTCGCGCAGGGAGGGGGAGTCGACCGTGCCTGGGCAGATCGCGTTGCAGCGGATGCCGCGGGTCATGTAGTCGGCGGCGACGGATTTGGTCAGCCCGACGACGGCAGCCTTGGTGGTGCCGTAGGCAAAGCGGTTGACCACGCCTTTCACGCTGGAGGCCAGCGACGACATGTTGATGATGCTGCCGCCGCCATTGTCGAGCATTGCCGGCAGCGCAGCGCGAATGGTGTAGAACATCGAGTCCACATTGAGCCGCTGGGCGAAGGCCCATTGGGCATCTTCGCATTCGAGGATCGAACCGCTCGGCACCGTGCCGGCGCAATTGAACAGTACGTCCAGCGGCGGCAGCGACTCGATCAGACTCCGCACGGCTTCCGCGTCGGTGACATCGAGCGCATGGCACTGAGCCCCCGCCAGCCCCTCCAGCTTGGCCGCATCGATGTCGGTGGCGATGACCTGGGCACCTTCGGCCAGAAATCGCTCGACGGTGGCTCGGCCGATACCCTGGCCGGCGGCGGTAATCAACGCGGTCTTGTTGGCGAGTCGCATGGCCGATGGCTCCTGAAGGCGGTTTGGATTCCGAGTTTTTTGCTTCCTAGGGCAGGGTTGGTTCTAATGTCTAAAGGCCTGACCTTTGGTCCGAGTATTATCCTTTGTGGAAACGGCCCGCAAATCGCCAAACGTCTAATAGCCTCGGCCAAGCCGGTAAAAACGTTGGAAATTGCGACCAATGTCTAATTCGTCTTGCTCATGAAACCGGGAGATCGATAGATGCCGATCCAGACCATTCGTGCACAGCGGCTCTATCGCCAGATTGCCGACCAGTTGCTGGTGCTGATCCGTCAGGGGGAGTTTCCCCCCGGTTCGCTGTTACCGCCGGAACGGGACCTGGCGCAGCAGCTGGGAGTCAGCCGGGCGTCGGTGCGCGAAGCGCTGATCGCGCTGGAGGTGGTGGGCCAGGTGGAGGTTCGTGTCGGCCATGGCGTGCTGGTGCTGGCGCGCGACGACGAGGTGGGCAGCTCGGTGATGAGCGCGGCCCGGCGCCAGGAGGAGTGGGGGCTCGACCCGGAGTTCGCCAGCGAGATCGAGCTCGATCTGGATCAGGAGATCCCGCCGTTCTCATTGCTGCAGGCACGCCGTTACCTGGAACCGGAAACGGCGGCGTTGGCGGCGATCAATGCCAGCGACGACGATCTCGCCGCGATGCGTGCCGCCTACGCGCGCAATGTCGAGGACAATCGCCACGGTGGAAGAAACCAGGCCGGCGACCGGCTGCTGCACATTCGTATTGCCGAGGCCTCGGGCAACGCCGCCTACGCCATGACCATCAAGCACCTGCTTGGCCACCAGTACGGCAAGATGTTCCGACGTCTTCAGGAGCTGTTCATGGAAACCGACATGCCGCGCCAGTCACAGGACGATCACGAGCGCATTCTAGCGGCGATCGAAAGCCATGACCCCGATGCGGCGCGCAGAGCGATGGAAGTGCACATGGATCACGTGCTGCGGGTGTTCTTCGACGCCTGAGCAAGCGTGGCCTCACGCCACGGCCGGCCAGCCTCCCTGGCGAATCACCGGGCAGCCGGTCACGTCCCGGTTGTAGAGATAGACCCAGGCGGGGCCGAAGGCGGTGTCATGCACGGCGCGATCGTAAGTGCCGGACTTCGGCCGTCTTACCCGGTAATCCTCCAGGCAATCCAGCCTTTTCAGACCAGCCGCATCGACGCGGAAGACTTCGATCTCCACGCCTCGCGACGGCTCGGCCCTGGCGCCCGGATAGGGGCCGATATCATAGAGCGTGACGCTGGTGAGGATATCGGTGCCAACGAACTCGGCGCCGTCGAGCCAGTGATGGTTGCGCAATCTGCGCTTCAAGGTGCCATAGACCGCGACCAGGGCAGTGCGGCGAACGGCGAGAACAGGGGTATGCATGATTCGTCCCGGTAGCTAAAGGAATAGAGTAGCGACGGTGCTCAACGCGCCATTCGCTTGCCCAGTCGTTGCATGAAGCGGTCGCCGGCTTCGAGCTGGCTGATGTCGATGTACTCGTCCGGCTGGTGGGCCTGTTCGATGCTGCCCGGGCCGCAGACGATGGTCGGCAGGCCGGCGCGCTGGAACTGGCCGCCTTCGGTGGCGTAGGCAACGCCGCCGGTATCGACGGTCGGGTCGTCGAGCAGCTCGCGGCAGAGCTCGATGGTGGGGGCGTTGTCGCGATCGGCCAGCGCCGGCACCGTGTCGACGAGCTGTTCGGTGACGATACGAACATCCGGCACCCGCTGCTGAAGCTCGGCTTCCAGTGCCCTGGCGTAGCGATCGAAGCGGGCGAAGACCGCCTCGAATCCGTCGCTGGGCAGGTGACGAATTTCCCAGTCGAACTGGCAGTGGCGGGCCATGATGTTGATCGCGGTGCCGCCCTCGATCAGGCCCACGTGCAGGCTCGAGTGCTGCACGTTGAAGACCTTTTCCAGCGCGCCGTCGTCGACCAGCTCCTCCATGATCGCCTCGATCCGCGTCACCAGTTTGGCCGCGACGTGAATCGCCGATACGCCCTGGTTGATCTGGCTGGAGTGCGACTCCCGGCCGGTTACCGTGGTGCGCATCGTGGTGATGCCTTTCTGCGCGACCACCGGCTGCATCGAGGTGGGTTCACCGATGATCACCGCGCCGGGCAGAGGCTCATCCGCCATCAGGCGCTCGATCATCGCCGGCGCGCCGAGGCAGCCGATCTCCTCGTCATAGGAGAAAGCCAGATAGATCGGTCGCTTCAGGTCGAGCGTCTGCCACTCGGGCACCCGGGCCAGGGCGCAGGCGAGGAAGCCTTTCATGTCGCAGCTCCCACGGCCGTAGAGTCGGCCATCCTGCTTGTCGGTCAGCGTGAACGGATCGCTGCTCCACGGCTGGCCGTCGACCGGCACCACGTCGGTATGACCGGAAAGCACCACGCCGCCTTCGACCGCCGGGCCGATGCGGGCGAGCAGGTTGGCCTTGCTGCCATCGGCGTTGGTGATGCGCTGGGCCGGCACCCGATGAGAGGCAAGATAGTGCTCGACGAAATCGATCAGCGCGAGATTCGAATGGCGGGAGACGGTATCGAAGCCGACCAGGTTGGCCAGGAGATCGCGGAAAGTCTTCATGGCTTGCTCCGATCCACCTGCGTGGACCACGGTTGGGTGAGTGAGCGCACAGAATAGCGGCTAGCCCGCTACCGCAACAAATGCCGGCCCGGGGTAGACCGGATGGCACGGCGATTGCGCATTCGCAAAGCGTTCGATCTTTTCGGCCTTTCGGCATCAAAAAACGCAGCGTCGCTCCGATGGCGTTGGCTGGTCGCCCGGGCTACGCTCTGTCTAAAAATGCCTGCGCTCACCCATACGGCGTTAAAAATCGACTCAAAATGCTCATTTACCCCCGTGTAAACTCCGCTTTTTCGCCGATTTTCGCCTTGTCTGGCCATCGCTCGCCGATTTTTCAGACAGAGGCTTAGCCTGGAGAGCGTTTCGTCGCGAAACCTCTGTTCCTCAAGGAGTGTTCCCATGAGCAAAGTGCTGGTGTTGTATTACTCGAGCTACGGCCATATCGAGACCATGGCCAAGGCGGTCGCCGAAGGCGCCGAAAGCGTCGACGGTACCCAGGTCGATCTTCGCCGAGTGCCCGAACTGGTGCCGGAGGAGGTGGCGATCAAGTCCGGCTACAAGACCGATCAGGAGGCGCCGCTGATCGAGGGTCCCGATGTGCTGGCCGACTACGATGCGATCATCGTCGGCACGCCGACCCGTTTCGGCAACATGGCTTCCCAGATGCGCAACTTCTGGGACATGACCGGTGGCCCGTGGGCGCAGGGCAAGCTGATCGGCAAGATCGGCAGCGCCTTTGCCTCCACCGCGACACAGCACGGCGGGCAGGAAACCACGCTGACCTCGATCCACACCACGCTGCTTCACCACGGCATGGTCATCGTGGGCGTGCCCTACAGCTGCCCCGAGCTCTCCAACATGAACGAGATCACCGGTGGCACGCCCTACGGCGCGACCACGCTGGCCAACGCCGATGGCAGCCGTACCCCGAGCGAGAACGAACTGGCGATCGCCCGCTTCCAGGGCAAGCATGTGGCCGAGCTGGCGTCGAAGTTGGCTGGCTGAGGCCGGTCGGCCACGGCTCTTCGCGGCCGGACCGGCACCCAAAAGCCGCTGATCTCATGGAGGTCAGCGGCTTTGTTCTGGGCGATAGTCGAACTCGTGAAAGTCCGCCGCGAGCCCGGCCCCGGAGAGATCCTGGGCGCAGAGGCCGACGAAGGTACCGGTGAAGCGGATGTAGTCCGGATCGTCGTCGCAGAGATGGGAGATGTCGAGCGGATCGCCGATCGGCTGCCAGTCGATACCATCACCATCTCGATCCGGAACACCCTGCGCATAGAAGAAGCGGAGCCATTCGCGCTCCAGACGAGCCATCAGGCGCACGTCGCCATCCACCAAGGGGAAATCACTGGTCAGCGGCTCGTCATAGACGCCGTGGCGCGAGACGATGATGCCTAGGCAACGGCCCAACGTCTCGTCCCGGGTCACCCTCAGGTAGATGTAATCCTTGGTGTCGTAGTAGAGGATCAGCCCCGCCATCTGCTGGAAATGGTTGGGGTGGAAGGATAGCCGCGTCTCCACCTCCACCTCGAGATGGGTCAGGCGCCTGGCCAGCAGGCTCTGTCGGTGGGTCGACTGCATCGACTCGCCCCCCTTGAGCCGCAGGCAGCCCGGGCGCTCGGTCAGCGACAGCCAGGTGTCGTCGAACGGCCTGCGTAGACTCTGCCAGTAGCGGTGGAGGCAAGGGCTCTCGAACGTATCGCGATCCGGCTCGGCGAGGGGGGCCTGCCAGTCCAGATCCGGGCCGGCCACCCGGTGGCTGGGATAGGGACCGCCTTCGATGCGGAGCCAGTCGTCCTCGGTCCAGGCGCAACGTTGCAGGGCGGTTTCGCGCCCCAGCATGCAGCGCCCGGCGACGACAGGGCGGGCACAGAGGTGGGCGCAGTACCACTCACCCCCGGAGGTTTCCACCAGGCTGCCGTGACCGGCCTTCTGCAGCTGATCGGCCGCATCCGGATTCGAGGTGAGAACAGGGTTGGTCGGATCGACCTCGTAAGGCCCCGTCAACTGGCGCGAGCGGGCCACGGTCATGGCATGACCGTAACCGGTGCCGCCCTCGGCGGTGACCAGGTAATAGTAGCCGTTTCGTCGATAGAGATGTGGGGCTTCGGTCACGCCCAGGGGCGTGCCCCGAAAGATGTTGTGCACGGGCCCGGTGAGTCGCTGGCGTTCGATGTCGTAGCGCTGCAGGGCGATACCGGCGAAGGCGTTACGGCCCTTGCGGAAATCCCAGATCATGTTGAGCAGCCAACTGCTGCCGTCATCGTCGTGGAACAGCGAGGGGTCGAAGCCGCTACTGTTGAGGTGAACCGGTTCCGACCAGGGACCCTCGATCCGTTCGGCGCTGACAAGGTAGTTGTGGGTATCCTTGAACGCCCCACGGCGACTCTTGACGTCGGTGTAGATCAGGTGGAATCGGCCATGCGCGTAGCTCAGGCACGGCGCCCACACGCCGCCGGAATCGATGTCTCCGATCATGTCCAGCTGCGAGCTCCGGTTGAGAGGCGACGGCAACTGGCGCCACTGGATCAGGTCCCGCGAGTGATGGAACGCTACGCCAGGAAACCATTCGAAGGTCGAGGTGGCGATGTAGTAGTCGTCGTTGACCCGGAGAATCGACGGGTCCGGGTGAAATCCGGGTAGGATAGGGTTGGCAATGATGGACATGCGATCTCCTGTCGCGACGGGTTTCATTGTTTGGCGGCGAGGTCGGCGACGATGGCCGGATAGCGCTTGTCGAGGTCGTAGAACAGCATCAGCACGATCATCAGCACGCAAAGGCTCATCGGCAGATAGACGAACAGCGCTTGGATCGCGAACAGCGCCGTGTCGCTCTGTTCGCCGCCACCGCCGACATAGCCGCCGAATGCGAGTATCCATCCCAGCAGTGCCGTGCCCAGCCCGCTGCCGATCTTGATGCCCATGCTGCCGCCGCTATAGACCATGCCTTCGTTGCGGATCCCGGTCTTCCACTCCCCGTACTCGATGGTGTCGCCGAGCAGCGCGAACATGCTGCCGTTGATCGGTGCCTTGCCGAGACCGCGAATGATGGTGCCGGCGACGATCAGGTAGACGTTGCCGAGGTCGATCAGCATGACGCCGTAGCCGACCAGGGTGATCAGCTCGCCGACGATGATCGCGTTGCGCTTGCCGTAGCGCTTGGTAATCGGCGCTACGAATGCCATTCCTGCCAGAATGAAGGCGATGTAGGCGGTGGTGATGACGCCTACCAGCCAGGTATCGTCGAGCAGGTACTGGGCGTAGTAGACGACGGCCCCGGAATTGAGCGCGTTGAAGACGTAGGTGATCAGGATGAACAGCGTGGCCAGCGCCCAGTAGCGATTCTTGCCGAGGGTACGCAAGCTCTGCTTCAGGGGAACCGGCGCCTGGCGCCGTTTCTCGTCGGCCGGCTGGACGCGTTCGCGGGTGCTTTTGAAGGTGAACAGGAACAGCCCCGTGCCGATGGCGCCGAAGATCGCGAACGTGACGATCCATCCTCCCTGGCCGCCGCCGAACAGCGTGGCGACCGGCAGCGTCAGGTTGCTGACGAGAAGCACGCCGACCAGCGCCAGGCTCATGCGAAAGACGTTGAGCAGCGAGCGCTGATACTGGTCCTGGGTGATTAGCGAGTTGAGCGTGCCGTAGGGCACGTTGAGGCCGGTATAGACCAGGCATACCAAGTTGTAGGTCACCGCGATGTAGACCGTCTGCCAGAACGGCGAGACATCGGGCACCGCAAACAGCAGCACCGCCGAGACCGCGAACGGAACCGCCAGCCACAGCAGCCAGGGCCGGGCCTTGCCGTGTCGCGAGGTGGTCTTGTCGATCACGTAGCCCATGGCGATGTCCGAGACGCCATCGAACACCCGCGAAAACAGCATGATCGAGCCGATGATCCCGGCGGCGACGCCGATCACGTCGGTGTAGTAGTAGACGATGAAAATGCTCATCGCCTGCCAGATGAAATTGCTGGCCAGATCCCCGCAGCCGTAGCCGATCCGCTCCATCAGCGGGACGGCGGCAGCGGGATCGCGTTCCGGCCGTGGGGCTATCTCTATCGCGCTTGTGTCGCTCGCCATTGTCACCTCGCTAGCTGCGATGGCCGCTGCGGCCGCTGCTCTCGGCGGGACCGCGACGACCATCCTCTATCCGTGAATTGTCGCCTTACTCGTAAACCATCTCCTCGAGTTCCTGACCGTTGGTTTCTCGTACGAAGCGGGCAACGAAGATGACCGACAGCAGGGCGCAGATCGCGTAGAAACCGTAAGCCCCAGTAAGGCCGATCGATGCCAGCATGATCGGGAAGGTCATGGTGATGGCAAAGTTGGCGACCCACTGGAACAAGCCGGCGACGGCCAGGCCCGAGCCGCGTACCTGGTTGGGGAACATCTCGCCTAGCATGACCCACATCACCGGCCCCCAGGACACGTTGAAGCAGAAGACGTAGACGTTGGCCGCGAGCAGGGCGAGAACGCCGTTACCGGAGGAGAGCGCCAGGCTGCCATTGACGATGTCGGCGGTGGAGAACGCGTAGACCAGGATCGCCAGGGTGATCGTCATCCCGACGGAACCGGCCCACAGCAGCGGTTTGCGACCGATGCGGTCGATCAGGCCGATCGTGACCAGGCAGGCCGCGATGCTGACGGCACCGCTGATGACGTTGATCATCAACGCATCGCTTTCGGAGAAACCGACCGCCTGCCACAGCACGGCGCCGTAGTAGAACACCACGTTGATCCCGACCAACTGCTGGAACACGGCCAGACCGATGCCGATCCAGACCAGTTTCAGCAACTTGCCGGTAGCGGGGTTGATCAGATCCGACAGGCGCGGCTTGTGACGGTTGGACAGCGACGTGCGGATGTCTTCCAGGCGCTTGCGGGTGCCGGCTTCGTCGTAGACCAGGCGCAGAACCCGTTCCGCCTTGTCGTCATGACCGGCACTGACCAGGAAGCGCGGGCTTTCGGGGATGAACAGCAGCGCGATGAGGAATATCCCGGCGGGGATCAGCTCCATCCAGAACATGCAGCGCCAGGCTTCGAAGCCGAACCACAATGGCGCCGTGGAGCCACCCGCGACGTTGGCGAGGATGTAGTTGTTGAGAAACGAGAAGAACAGGCCGCCGATGATCGCCACCTGCTGAATCGTCGCCAGTCGGCCGCGCAGATGAGAAGGGGCAATCTCGCTGATATAGGCCGGTGACATGACACTGGCTGCACCCACCGCCAGGCCGCCCAGGATCCGATAGATCACGAATTCGAGCGATCCATCGGCAATGCCGGAGCCCCAGGCACTGACGATGAAGAAGACGGCGGCGACCAGCAGCAGTGTGCGGCGACCGAATTTGTCCGCCAGGCGCCCGGCGAAGAAGGCGCCGACGGCGCAGCCGAGCAACATCGAGGCGACGTTGAAGCCGGTGCCGACGCTCTCCGACTGGAAAGCCTGCTGGAGGCCGTCGACGGTGCCGTTGATGACCCCGCTATCGAAGCCGAACAGAAAGCCGCCGATGGCGGCCACGCAGCAGATGAGCAGAACCACGATGGGGTGTTGTGAAGCACTTGATATTGGCATTGTTGAACTCCGGTGGCGTGTCGATGAAGGTCCTGGAGCGGCTCGCGATCAGAGCCAGCCGGCGTCGACCCAGTAGTTATGAGCGGTACAGGCTGCTGCCGCGTCCGAGGCGAGGAACAGCACCGTGGCAGCGACGTGGTGGGGGTGGATGCGTACCTTGAGCTTCTGCTCGGCGACGATCTGTGCCTCGTCTTCGGGGGTATACCAGCGCGATTGACGCGCGGTCTTGACGTTGCCGGGGATCACGCAGTTGACACGGATCCCGTCGCTGCCCAGTTCGCTGGCCAGCGCGCGCGTCAGGCCTTCGATGCCGGCCTTGGCGGTCTCGTAAAGCACCATGCCGGGTTGGCCGAGGTGCCAGCTGATCGAGCCGAGATTGACGATCACGCCCTGGCCACGACGGCGCATCGCCGGGGCGACTTCACGGGCGGCCAGCACCAGATGGCGCAAATTGACCGCCATGCGGTTGTCCCAATACTCGGGGGTGACGTCCTCGAGGCGGTGGCGATCGTCGTTGGCGGCATTGTTGACCAGTATGTCGACCTCGCCGATGGCGTTGAGCGTGCCGATCAGGGCGTCGGCGTCGGTAAGGTCGCAATGGTGGAAATGCACGTTGTCACCCAGCGCTTCGGCCAGGGCCTTGGCCTCTTCGAGAATGTCGAGGAAATGGACTTCTGCGCCCTGCTCGGCAAAGGCGCGTACCAGACCCTCTCCGATCCCGGAGCCGCCGCCGGTGATGACGACGCGCTTGGTCTCGAGACAGGGGTAGATGGCTGTTGGCATGATGGCTCCTGCTGATTAGTAAAAACTGTTAACTAAGTTGTGAAGGAGCATGCGCGTTTGCGAGAACGGCTGCCATTGACCATTAGTGTTAAGACTTAGGTCCCGCCATGGCAGACGCTTTTCGGCCGAACTCGTCGGGCTTTGGTATAGTCGTCTCAATCAGCCATTACTCGACGTTGCCGCCTCGCCCATGCCGAACTCCTTCACGCCGCAAGTCGCTGGCGATCTCAACTACCTGAAGAGTCTCAATCGCAGCACCATTCTCAGCACCGTGAGACGCAGTCCAGGGTTGTCGCGGGCGGATATCGCCCTCCAGACCGGTCTGACCAAGGCCACCGTCGGCAGCGTGGTACAGGCGTTGTCCGAAGGTGGCTGGCTGCGCGAGGGTGAGCTGCATGCACGTGGTGGCGGGCGCCCGGGGCGAGCGCTCTATCTGGATGGCGATCGTCACTACATGCTGGGCGCCGAGGTCGGGGTCAAGGGCCTGCGGCTGGTTGCCTGCAATCTGGTGGGAGAGATCCTGGCGAGCCTTCACCAGGAAGTTTCTCCCACCACGCCCGAGGCCACGGCAACGCGCCTTGCACAGCTGCTGGTGCAGCTCCGTCAGGATCCCGCCCTGGCAGGGCGCTCCTGCCTCGGACTCGGCGTCTCCGTGCCCGGCCCTGTGTCTCCCAGCGCCCCCATTCTCAGACTGGCGCCCAACCTGGGGTGGGAAGACGTCGATTTTCTGGCGTTACTGCGAGAACAGCCGGATCTGCCGGGTGGCGTATGGCTGCTGGACAACGAGGCCAATGCTGCTGCGTTCGGCGAGTTCTACTTCTTCGACGGCGTGCCGCCCGAGTCGATCGCCTACATCAGCGCCGACATCGGTATCGGCTGCGGCGTGGTCAGCGGTGAACATTTTCCCGTGGTGCCGAGGGGGTATCAAGGGTTGGTAGGCGAGATCGGACATACCGTGATCCAGCCTGGCGGCGCGTTTTGCCATTGCGGCAATCGCGGCTGTGCGGAAACGCTGGTAAGCGGGTGGGCGCTGCGCGAGGCACTGAACGTCGAGCCGGAGGCCAGCCTCAGCGCGGCGGTACAGGCCCGGGCCGACGAGGAAGCCGTTCAAACCCTGATCCAGCGTGCGGGAGAAGCGCTGGGGCTCTTGATGCTCAATCTGCACCACACGCTCAATCCCTCGATGCTGATTCTGGGGGGCTCTTTGATGCGGCTGGAAGCGCGTCTGATAGAGCCGGCCCTGGCCTACTTCCACGACCATCAGAACGATCTGCTCAGGAATTCCCAATCCGTTCCGATCAAGATCATCGAAGACAGCACGTTCACTGCGGCCAGAGGCGCCGCCGCCCAGGTCATGGCCCGGGCGGCGATCGAGGTGTAGACGTCGATGGTCCGGCAGGCGGATTGCTCAGCAGTGCCGGATCGTCACTCGGCTGGCGCCGTTGCCGCTGGGTTCGACCCGTATCTGTAGCGGAATTCGCTCGTGCATTTCCTGGACGTGGGAGATCACTCCGACCCGGCGCCCTTGTGCCTGCAGGCCGTCGAGGGCATCCATCGCCAGCGCCAGCGACTCCGGATCGAGACTGCCGAAGCCTTCGTCGATGAACAGCGATTCGATCGCCAGCTGGTGCGATGCCATCGAAGCCAGACCCAGGGCGAGCGCGAGCGAAACCAGGAACGTTTCGCCGCCGGAGAGCGAATGCACCGAGCGGCGTTCGTCGGCCATGTCGCCATCGATCACCAGAATGCCGAGCTCGCTGCCACCGCGTGTTAGCCGGTAGCGGGGCGTCAGCGCCCGCAGGTGCTGGTTGGCGTGGGTCAACAGGTGATCGAGATTGTAGGCCTGGGCGATGCGCCGGAACTGCTTGCCGTCCGCGCTGCCGATCAGGTCGCCGATCAGCCGCCAGCGATTGAGCTCGTGCTGTGCCGCCTCGCGCGCCTGGGCGCCTTCGCGCTGGGCCTGGCGGCGGCGGTCGTCCTCGCGAAGCCGGTGCTGGGCCGCATCGCGACTCTCCTGACGCTCGTCGCGCTGCCGTTCCAGCGCCTGCAGCGTCTCGCGCTGGCGGGCCAATTGCCCCGCCAGCTCGCGGCTGTTGGCCTCGTCGAGCAGGTCCTTCTCGTCCGATGCCGGCAGTAACCGGCGACGCTGATCGTGCAGCGCCTGTCGGCGCTCCTCCTGCTTGACGGTCGCGGCGGCGAGGTCGCGCTCCAGTCTGGTCAGGGCCTCCCGCCGCCGGCGATGATCCGCTTCGCTGACGGCCAGCAGCGCCTCGACCGTCTCGTCGTCGAGGGCAGGGCGTTCGCGGCGCCAGGCCTGCCAGGCGCCGTCGAGTTCGTCGAACTCGGCCTGGGCGTCTTGCTGGCGCTGTTCGAGATCCACCAGCTTTTGGCTCAGCTGCGCGTGGGTCTGGGCCAGCGTCTGCCAGCGCGCCTGATGCTCCTCGAGGGTCGCTTCCGCCTGCCGGCACTGCCGTTCCAGCGCTGCCTGCCAGGCCGGAACGGATTCGTGACTGCCGAGCCGGGCCGCCAACCGACTGCCGGTATCTTCCACCTGCTGCTGACGTGAAGGTAACAACGCCTCGAGCGCCTGCAAGCGTTGGCGATTCAGGGTGCGGCGCTCTTCCAGCTTGCCCAGCTCGAGCGACAGCCGTTGCCAGTCGGCTTCCAGCGGCTGCAGCAGGCGCTCCGCGTCGTCGAGCGCGGCGAGACGGTCGCTGGCCTCCTGCCATTGCCGATTCAGCCGTTCCCGCCGGGTCTCGAACCAGCCGTCGGCCGACTCGCTCCGGCGAAGCGCCGGGGCGTCGTCGTGGGCATCGATCGCCGCGCGGGCCTGATCGAGCTGTCGGGACAGCGTCTCGAGCTGGCGCTCTCTTTCCTGCATGCCCTGGCGACAGGCACGATAGTCGGCGCTGCACTGATGGTAGGTTTGCTGGGCACGCTCGACCTGCTGGCGCTGGCCTTCGAGCCGTTGCCGCTCCTGGCGCTCGATCGCCTCGATCATGGCGACGCCGGGGTGCGCTGGCGGTGCGTGCCGGAAGGGATGATCCGTTCCCCCACAGACCGGGCAGGGCTCGTCTTCCCGCAGGTATTGGCGCAGCTGTTCGACGTTCTCGCTCCGGGCTGCTCTTGCCGCTTCGATCTGATCACGGATCGTCTCGTCTTCGGACTCGGCGGCCTTGAGCCGTTCCGCGGCCTGTCTGCCTTCGGTTTCCAGCGTCTTCAGCCGGTGGCGTTCGGCATCGAGCTGCTGGCGTGTCGCGGTCTGCTCGCGATGCAGGCGTTCGCCTTCGCGCCAATCCTGTTGCAGGCTTTGCAGCGTTTGCAGCTCATGTTGGGCCAGGTCGCGCCGATGGTTCAGGCTCGAGCGCAGCTCGTGGGCATTCCGGTCTGCGCTCCGGGCTGCGCCTGAGTGTTCGTGTGCCTGTTCGTCGGGCTCGTCGGTGGCTTCCAGCAAGCGCGCCAACACGGCTCGCTGTTCATCGAGACGCGCCTCGAGCGGCTGGCGTGTCCGTGTCAGTTCTTCGTGGCGCTGGTCGTCGGTCAGTGCGGCGTCGGCGAGCTGGCGGTGTTCCTGCTGCTGCTGGATGAGCTGCTGCCGCTGGTATTCGAGATCGGCGGCCAGCCGGCGCGCTTCGTCCAGCAGCGGCTGGGCTTCCCTTTCGTCCTGCCGGGCTTGCTCGTGGGCCTGCCGCGCCGCGGCCAGCCGGGGCTCCAGGGCTTCGCGCTCGCGATCGCCATCCTCGGACAGGCGGCGCTGCTCCGCCAGGGTCTGGCGATTGGCGACCAACGTACGCTCCAGCGTTTGGCGTCGCCGGGCCCGTTCCCGCCACGGGGCCAGCTCGTCGAGCTGGGCGAGCTGGCGACGCTCGGCCTGGTTCTGCTGCCATGCGTGTTCGGCCTGACGCCAGCCGGCTTCCGCCTGCTGCCACGCCTGAAGAAGTTGAGCATCGCGTTCGAGCTCGATGCCTTGGGCCTGGTGGCGCGACAGCTCGGCCTGCAACTCGGCCAGCGCCTGCTCCTCGGCCTGGGCCTGCTGCTCGTAAGTGGTACGGGTGTCGGCGTCCACCGGCAGGGCATCGGCGAGCCGGGTTTCGATGGCCTCGAGGGTCGCTTTGGCCTCACGCACCCTTTGATACGCGGCCTTCGAGATCTCGGAATAGTGCTGGGTATCGGTCAGGCGCTCGAGCAGTTCGCTGCGTTCGTTGTCGTCGGCCTTGAGAAAGGCGGCGAATTCGCTCTGGGCCAGCAGCACGGCCCGGGTGAATTGATCGAACTTGAGCCCTAGCCGCTCGGGCAGCAGCTTTTCGAACTCCCGGGTCTGGGCGGTGAGCAACTGGTTGGCGTCCAGATCGGTGAGAAACTGCTCGGTCTTCTGCAGGCTGCCGTCGATCTTGTTGCGGGCACGGCGCGCCGACCAGCGCGCCCGGTAGCGACGGCCATCGCGGCCGACGAAGTCCACCTCGGCGAAGCCGCTGGCGCAGCCCCGCCGCAGCAGGGTGCGTGCATCGGCGGTGGTCAGCGTGTCGTCGTTGACATCGGCGATCTGGGAGTCCCGGCGGGGCGCCTGACGCAGGCGCGGCGTGCTGCCGTAGAGCGCCAGGCAGAGCGCGTCGAGCAGGGTGCTCTTGCCGGCGCCGGTGGGGCCGGTGATGGCGAACAAGCCCTGATCGGCCAGTGGCGAGGCGGTGAAATCGATCTCGTGGAGTCCGGCCAGCGAGGCGAGGTTTTCCAGGCGAATGGCGAGAATCTTCATGCCTTGTTTTCCCCATCGTTCTCCTGTTGGCTTTCCGCGTCCTGAACCTGCTGCAGGAGGCTGGCAAAGTCCGTCATCACGTCTTCCGGCGGTGCATCGCCGTAGCGCGCCTGCCAGGTGCGGCCGAAGACCTCCTGCGGGGTCAGGCTGTCGAGATCGACGCTGGCGTCCGCATCATCCTGCGAGCTGGCATTGGGATAGCGGCTGTGAATGCGCAGCAGGCGCAGCGGCTTGCCATCCAGGGCGGCTTCGATTCGCGCACGCAGGTCGGGGCGGGGCGCGTCGAGATCGATCCGGATCTCCAGCCACGGCCAGCGTTCGCGGGGCATCGTGGCATCGGGGAGCTCGGCGTTCGTCTTCAGCGCCTCCAGCGCATGTTCGACCTCCTCGAGACTGCCCGGCCCCACGCGTTGCAGCGCGACGTGACGCGGGATCGGCAGCGTCTCGATCCCGCCCAGCGCTTCGCCGTCGAGAGTGAACTCGATCACTTGATGCGGATAGTGACTCTCGCTGAAATCGAGCGGCAGGGGCGAGCCGCTGTAGCGGATGCGCGGTTCACCGACCTGCTGGGGGCGATGCAGGTGGCCCAGCGCGACGTAGGCGATCGATTCGGGGAACAGTGTCGCCGAAACCGACTCCTCGCCGCCGATGACGATGGGACGCTCGCTCGCCTCGGAGACGGCGGCGCCCTGAAGGTGGGCGTGGCTCATCGCCACCAGCGCCTGGCCCGGCTGGCGGCGTGCCTCGGCGGCCTCGATCAGTTCGCCATGCACCCGCGCGATGCCCTCGCGGTAGTCGTCGATCTCGCCGCCGGTCACTTCCGCGGGGCGCAGAAAGGGCAGCGCCAGACACCACGCCTTGAGCGCGCCGTCGGCATCGTGCAGCGGCACCAGCAGGTGGTCGCTGTCGAGCCGGCCGTCATCGAGCCAGTGCACTCGCCCCAGGGCGTGCGTTCTGAGGCTCTTCATCAGCGGTGCGGGCAGCTCGATGCGCGAGCCGCTGTCGTGGTTGCCGGCGATCATCACGATCTCCAGCGCCGGCAGCGCAGCATGGGCGGCAACGACGAAGTCGTAGAGCAGTTCCTGGGCGCGTAGCGAGGGATTGACCACATCGAAAATGTCGCCGGCGATCAGCAGCGCGTCGGGCTGGCGCTCGACGAGTGTCGCCAGCAGCCAGTCGAGAAAGGCGCGATGTTCGACATGGCGTTCCTGGCCATGGAAGGACTGGCCCAGGTGCCAGTCGGCGGTGTGGAGTAGTTTCACGGCGCGGCGCCCTGTTGCGTCTGAGAGAGTGAAGCGGCAAAAGCGTCGCCAAGTGTAACGCGACGTCGCGCCCGTTGAAGGCCGAATCGGACTTGAAGGGCGAATCGGGATTGAAAGATGAGTCTAGGTCGGAGAGCGGCGCGGCCGTGCATGAAACGGCAACAGGCCCTAGGCTGATGTCCTCAACCTGGATGGCGGGAGGCGCAGGATGGCGCTACATGAATGGAATCTCACGCCCGAGGCGGCGATCGCCTTGCAGAAGCAGCTGGCACCACGGATCGTCCGCGAGGAGGCGTTGGGAGAGGTCGGCCTGATCGCCGGCATGGATATCGGCTTCGAGGATGGCGGGGAGACCACGCGGGCGGCGCTGGTGCTGCTCGAATGGCCGTCGCTCACCTTGATCGAGCAGGTAGTGCATCGCGAGCCGACGCGTATGCCCTACGTGCCGGGGCTGTTGTCGTTTCGCGAGATTCCAGCGGCGCTGGGGGCGTTCGAGCAGTTGTCACAGCGCCCGGATCTGATCATGGTCGATGGACAGGGCATCGCGCATCCGCGCCGTCTGGGCATCGCCTCGCATCTGGGGCTCTGGCTCGATCTGCCCACCATCGGCGTGGGCAAGAGCCGGCTATGCGGTCAGTTTGGCGACGTGCCCTTGGAGAAGGGCGCATGGACGCCGTTGACCGACCGTCGGCGCGAAGAGGACCCGAACGACGTTGCCCTCGACGAGCGTGGCCGCGTCACCATCGGCGCGGTGCTGCGTTCGCGGGAGGGGGTGAAACCGCTGTTCGTGTCGCCGGGGCATCGTATGTCCCTCGATGGCGCCGTCGACTGGGTGGTGCGCTGCCTGGGCAGGACCAAGCTGCCGGAGCCGACCCGGCTGGCGGATCGGCTGGCATCCCGGCGCGGTTCGGTAGCGACCAGCGGCCAGCTACCGCTGTAGCGTCCGGCTTGTTATGAGGGCACCCGTCGTGCTCAGGATTCGTCGAGGCGCTTCAGGCCGTCGAACAGCGCCTCGTGGAACCGCTTGGGCTGCTGGATATGGGGCGAGTGGCCCAGTTCGGGGAATTCGACCAGTTCGGCATCGGGGATGCGTTCGGCGGCGCGTTCGCCCAGCACGTCGTAGTGGCCCAGCGTCTTCTTGACGGCATCGGAGGCAAGCCCCTTGCCGATCGCCGTGTTGTCCTTCTCGCCGATCAGCAGCAGCGTCGGCACCTGAATCTCGTCGAATTCGTGAATCACCGGCTGGGTGAAGACCATGTCCGAGGTGAGAGCCTGGTTCCAGGCGACGAGATCGCCGCCATCGCCAGCGTACATGCCCGCCAGCATATCGACCCAGCGGTCATAGCGCGGCTCCCACTCGCCGACGTAGTAGGTCGACTGCTGATACTGGCGGATCGCCTCGGCATCCTTCTGCTGTTCGCTGGCGTAGGCTTCGTCGATCGGCTGGTACGGCACACCCTTGGCCTTCCAGTCTTCGAGTCCGATCGGGTTGACCAGCACCAGCTTTTCGGTCTGCTCGGGGTACATCAGCGCGTAGCGGCTTGCCAGCATGCCGCCCATGGAGTGGCCCATCACCGTGACGTCGTCGAGATCGAGGCTTTCGAGCAGAGCGTGGGTGTTGGTCGCGAGCTGGTGAAAGCTGAACTGATAGGACTCGGGCTTGCTCGACTTGCAGAAGCCGATCTGGTCCGGTGCAATCACGCGGTAGCCAGCATCATTTAAGCGCTCGACGGAATCCTCCCAGGTCGCGGCGCAGAAATTCTTGCCATGAAGCAGAACGGCGGTATGGCCATTGGGCTCCCTGGCCGGGACGTCCAGATACGCCATCTGCAACTGCTGACGTTGCGAGGTGAAGCGGAAACGCTCCACCGGATAGGGGTAATCGAAGCCCTTCAGTTCGGCGCCGTAACCTGACGTGGCTTCACTGTTCTGCTTCGAGGGCTCGGCTTGCTGGGCCTCGGCGCTGGCGGGGACGCCAACCATCGTGGCGCCCAGGGCGAGACCCAGGGCCGGCAGCCAATGGCGGTGCGGTGAGAACGAGATCGCGGACGTCGCTGTCATGCAGAACTCCTGATGGGGAGGGGAATGGGCGAAGACACCATTTTTAGACGACGGTCTCGCCGATAGTTCAAACGATATCCAGCGATACCGGCTCCTTCGGGGCGGGAAAGGCGTTGTCGAGCTGGGTGAGGTCGTCGCTGTCGAGCTCGATCCCCAGCGCCGCGGCATTGGCCTCGACGTGGGCCAGGCTCGATGCCTTGGGAATCGCGATGACGCCTCGCGTTCCGTCCTGATTGACGCTGGTGGGGCGAATCACCCAGGCCAGCAGTATCTGGGCGGCGCTGGCGCCATGCTTGTCGGCGATGTCGTTGACCACGGACGACGAGAGCAGCTTGGATCGCAGCCGCCCGCCCTGGGCCAACGGGCAGTACGCCATCACCGGAATGTGGTGATCCTGCATCCACGGAATGATGTCGACCTCGATACCGCGGGAGCCGAGGTGATAGAGCACCTGATTGGTGGCGCAGTCGGCGGCGGCAGGCAGCGAGTCCATGGCTCTGAGGTTGCCGGCATCGAAGTTGGAAACCCCGAAGCGCCGGATCTTGCCCTGGTCACGCAGCCGTTCGAACGCCTCGAACGTCTCCTCGAGGGGAATGTTACCGGGCCAGTGCAGCAGATAGAGATCGATCGTGTCGATGCCCAGCCGTTCGAGGCTGCGCTCGCAGGCCGCGATGGTGCTCTCCCGGCCGGCGTTCCAGGGGTAGACCTTGGAGACGATGAAGGCGTCGTCGCGCCGCCCGTGGATCGCTTCTCCGACGACCTCTTCGGCGCCGCCGTCGCCGTACATCTCGGCGGTATCGATGACCTTCAGCCCCAGATCCAGCCCGTGGCGCAGCGCCGCGACTTCCTGCCGGCGCGGCACCTGGTTTTCTCCCATGTACCAGGTCCCCTGGCCGATGGCCGGAAGGAATATCGAGGGTGCTGCCTGGCTCTCTGGCAGCACGATGCACGGTGGCGTACTTGGGCGCGATGGCGTACTTGGCATGGAACCCCCTGTTCGTTAAGGCGTTACTGTTATGCTGGCTGCCACTCGTGGGTTTCGCAAATGGCTTTGTCGGTCACCCTATGGTTCGGAGACCGTCTATCTCGGCAACCGTCTATCCCGACAATCGATTAATATCGCCGGGTGCCCGCGAGACGTCGATTGATTTCATGTGAGTCGTTCTTCGACGGGTGCGATCGCCTCATTCGGTTCACGTCACTAATCTCAGGAGTTCCGTCATCGACCCTTCCTTTATCGGCCTCACGCGGGCCTGGCTGGAATCCTTCGTCGTCGCCCACGACATCTGCCCCTTTGCCGGCCGCGAGTCGCGGCGGGACGCTATTCGCTACGCGGTGGCCGACGCTACCGACCTCGAGGGGCTGCTCCACGAACTGGTGGCGGAATGCCGTAGCCTGGATGCCGAGCCCGGGATCGCCACCACGCTGCTGATCGCGCCGGCCGGCATGGAGGATTTCGACGACTATCTGGATTGGCTCGAGCTGGCCGAGCGGCTGCTGGAGGATCTCGAATACACCGGCATCTATCAGTTGGCCAGCTTCCACCCGGATTACGTCTTCGACGGCGTCGAGGCGTCCGACCCGGCCAATGCGACCAATCGTTCGCCCTACCCGATGCTGCATCTTCTGCGGGAGGCCGAGCTCGAGCGGGCGCTGGCGAGCTATCCCGATCCCGAGTCGATCCCGGAGCGCAACATGGAAACGCTGCGAGCGCCGGGTTCCGAGGCGCTGGCGGCATCGCGACGCGTCCTGGCGCGGGCGGGTGGCGCAGCACAGGAATAGGCTATGCTGGTCGTGGTGCACGTGTCATCGGATACGTCGCGCTGCGATCCTTGCAATCGCTTCGCCCTTTGAGTCGTTTCTTTTGTTTGGATCGTTCTTTTTGTTTGATCATTCCTTTGGTTTGAATCGTTCTTTAGCGGAGAGACAACCATGCAGAGCGTGACGCGAGGCGGCGTACCCGTCGAGGTGGGAGGCGACTTTCCGGTCGTCGGCGAGACGGCGCCTGCCTTTACCCTGACCAATGGCGAGCTGGAAGACGTGTCGCTGTCGGATTTTGCCGGCCGCCGCAAAGTGCTCAACATCATTCCCAGCGTCGACACCAGAACCTGTGCGATGTCCACGCGCAAGTTCAACGAATATGGCAGCGGGCTCGACAACACGGCGGTGCTGATCGTGTCGGCGGATCTGCCGTTCGCGCAGAGCCGTTTCTGCGGCGCCGAAGGGCTGGATCGGGTGATCACGCTCTCCTGCTTCCGCCATCCGGAGTTCCGGGAGCGCTACGGTGTCGCCTTGCAGAGCGGCGTGATGGCGGGGCTCTGTGCCCGGGCCGTCATCGTGATCGACGAGCAGGACAAGGTCGTGCATGCCGAGCTGGTCAGCGAGATCAAGAACGAGCCGAATTACGACGCGGCGCTCGAGGCGCTCAAGGCGTAGCGAATTCCCCGCTTCAGGCGGGAGTCGGTGAGTCGGGGCGGATGACGTCTGGCGCAGGTGGTCTACACTGATCCCCATCCCATCCACCGCGATGGCCGATGACGTCGAAACGTCATAGCAAACCAGAAGGAGTTGACGATGACGATCAAGAAATCCGGATCTGCCGAATGGAAAGGCAGCCTGAAGAAAGGCAAGGGTGTCGTCTCCACCGAGAGCGGCGCACTCAAGGAGAGCCCATACGGCTTCAATACCCGCTTCGAGGGTCAGCCCGGCACCAACCCGGAGGAGCTGATCGCTTCCGCTCATGCCAGCTGCTTCTCGATGGCGCTGTCCATGATGCTGGGCGAAGAGGGCATCGAGCCGGACAGCATCAAGACCGATGCCACCGTGATCATGGAGCAGGACGACAGCGGCTTCACCATTACCGAAGTCCAGCTCAAGACCGTCGCCAAGATTCCGGGTGCCGACCAGGCGACGTTTGATAGCGCCGCCCAGAAGGCCAAGGAAGGCTGCCCGATTTCCAAGCTTCTAAAGGCCAAGATTTCGCTGGATGCCAAACTGGAAAGTTGAGCATCGGGCGATAGCGAAAAGCCGGCTCGCGAGGCCGGCATCATGATGAATCGCGTATCGTCAGGATGACGCAACGCAGGCAGTAACACGCAGGCAGTAGCAACAGGACAGGAAGTCCAGGTTCAAGCGGTGATTCGAAGGCGGGCCGAGAGGCCCGCCTTTCGTATTTCCGGGGCTTGGCCGCCACGGTTCGATCGAGCAACGATTGACATCGATGAAGCCGCCAGTACAATGAGCGCGCCTATCGAATTGCGGATGTGGTGGAATTGGTAGACACGCTAGATTTAGGTTCTAGTGCCGAAAGGTGTGGGAGTTCGAGTCTCCCCATCCGCACCAACAAGCATATTTTCATATCCCTCCCAGTACCTACGTATCACCCCACAAAGCCCATAACCACGCGCTTTCTAGCCTGATTCGATGCACTCATAGGCATTGGTGCGCGTGTGTATAACGTACTTTTCCTTGTATGCCTCCTTGTATGCCGCCTATGATTACGAACTTAGGCATACACTGGGCATACACGAATGAAGCGATCCGAGATCAAGCGTCGCCCCCTGGCTGACACCGTGCTGGCTACCCTGGAACCAGAGGCCAAGGTTTACCGGGAGCTGGACGGTAACGGCCTTTACTTCCGCGTAAAGCCCAGCGGCTCGAAGTCGTGGGAGCTGCGCTACAAGTCACCGGACACCGGCAAATGGAGCTGGTACGGCCTGGGCAGCTACACCGACCTGTCAGGCGCGAGAGCCAGAAAGGAGGCCAGCCGGGTACAAGACTTGATCCGCGATGGCATCGACCCGGTGAAGAAACGCCGTGCCGACCTGGAGGCGACCGACGCCGCCAAGGCCAATACCTTCAAGCGTGCCGCCGAATACTGGTATCAGCACAAGGCAGACAATGGCCGCCGCGCTCAGACGCTCAAGGGTATGCGCCTGGCACTGGATCGCGACATTCTCCCTGTTATCGGGGATCGCCCGATTGGCTCGCTCAGTCATCCCGATTGCGTGGGCATACAAGAAACTATCGAGAAGCGTGGAGCCTTCAACACTGCCGAGAAGGTACGTGGCTGGCTGCGTGAGATATTCGGCATGGCCGTCGCCAAGGGCTGGTGTTTCAGCAACCCCGCTGCTGAGATGCATCGTGTGGCCGCTCAAGCGCCGAAAGAGAAGCAACTGGCCCACCTATACGAGTCAGAGCTGCCGGACTTCCTACGCGCTCTCAGAACCGCCCCCAGCCGTACCCTGGTCGCCACCGCTGCATGGATGACCGTCTACACCGCCTCCCGTCCTGGCATGGTCAGGCAAGCCGAGTGGTCAGAGATCGATCTTGATAACGCCCTGTGGTCGATCCCCGGCGAGAAGATGAAGATGCACCTTCCCCACCTGGCACCGCTGCCGACTCAAGTAGTAGACCTGCTGCGCGAATTGAAGCGCACGACCGGACGCGGCAAGTGGGTATTCCCCAGCAACGGCCCGAAGAATCCCGTTCTCTCCGATAACTCGATCAATAAGTGCTTTGCCCTGATCGGCTACAAGGGACGGATGACCGGCCACGGCAGCCGCCACACCTTCAAGACGCTGGTATCCGAACACGGCTGGAATACGGTCTGGTCGGAACGCCACCTGGCCCACGTCAAAAAAGGCGAGGAGGCGACCTACGACAAGGCCCAATATCTCGCCCCGCGCCGGATCATGACTCAGTGGTATGCCGACTATCTCGACGCGCTACAGGCGGGCATGACGAAGCAGATACAGGCCGAGTTCGACAGCCGCGTTAACGTCCTGGGCGAAAACATCGTGGAACTGGTGAGGCGGGCATGAAGAAGACTGAATTTGATCCATATCGATGGGCAAGAGATGAATACTGCGAAGAGCCGCAAGAGAATGCAGGTGAACTTCTCGGCTCTGTAATATTGCAATCAGAAGCCATAATCAAAGAAAACAATGATGATAAGCAGCTTCAGGAGTTCGCGCTTAGAGTTTTGAACCTGGCCGCAACAACGATGCAGGCTGATTGGGCGAAGGAAGAGAGCGGTTTGTCTGAGGAAATAGCCCACAGCATCAGGAGAACTATTGTCACTGCCTATGTGTTGGGCGAACAGGCTTCACTTCTTCGCAGCGCTACAAGCCAATCAGACGAGCAACTGATAGATGACATCGGTAAAAAGCTGGCAAGCCAAATGGGACGACATGCCGCTGACATAAGACACAGCAAGCCAGGAGGAAGTCGAGACCTCCGGGATAAAATCCGATCAATATGGGCGACTGGAAAATATACATCTAAGGATATATGCGCCGAACAAGAATGGGAGGATATTGGTTTCAAGTCGTTTAGCACTGCCAGAAAAGCGCTACGCAATGCTTAGCCGGTGCGCGTAGAGGACAGCCCCTGCATGCATACGATGTTCTAACAACGCCGAGCCAGATTTACCGTTTAAGCGTCATCCACAGGAGGCGCTTAAATGCATATAGAATCACTCCCCACCGACCAGCAATTAATCTCCCAGCCGTCGCTCTATCGCTCGCTCGATATGTCCCGCGCTGGACTGGAAAAACTGCGCAAGAACGACCCCAGCTTTCCCCGCCCGATCAAGTTCGGCGAATCCCGGCAGAGCTGCGCCTACTACATCGTCGGCGAAGTGAAGTCGTGGCTTGAAACCAAGATGAGCCAGCGAGGTGCCGCATGATGACCTTGCAATGCCTACCAGTGCCGGGATATGCTTCGACCGTCGCGGCAAAATCCGTGACCGGGTTTGACAGCCTGAAACCAAATAGGCGCATAGGCGCCACCATCTCGACGGCGCCGTTTTTGTGCCCGTCAGTTATGGCGGCGGTGCGTGGGAGCCTTCGGGCTGCCGGTTTCCTATTTGGCCGGTCTGTCAACCTGCGTACCGTCGCCCACCCCTCGATTGACAGCGAGCTGGGCGACTCCGACCAAATAGGAGTCACACCAATGGCAATCCGCCTGTACCCCGCCCGAAAACCGTCCAAATCCCGCGCTTTAGCCCATCGAGCGATGGCAAAGGCTGCGCTTTTCTCAGATTCCAGCGCCGCCGTCCGGCTCAAGCGCTACTCCCACCATATGGATCGTGCCCGCGCTCTCGAAGCCCAGCTTCAGGAGGTGGCGCAATGACTACGCCAACCAAAATCGAAGCCTACCTTCCCGCCGAAGCCGTTGCCGTGCGTCCTGACCTAATGCCTGGCGTCAATATCGACGCGATGACGGCAACGATCAATCACGTCCAAGGCGCTATCACTGCCGTCGAGGTGCTGCTGGGCGAAGCCTGCGAAGACCGCCCATCCGATCACGTCCTGTCCGCGATGCTGGCTGGCGTGGAGACACAACTGGCCGTGCTAACCGCGCTGTGCAATCACGCTCACGTCACAAGCGAGCCGAAGGCCGGGGAGGATGAATGATCGAAGTCCACATCCACGCCCAGCGCCAAGCCATCAACGTCGAAGCGCCGAGCGCTGAGGAAGCGCTTTATCTAGTCGACCGTGACGACGCTATCGCGCTGGAGCCTGCTGGCACTGGCTGGGATGCCGTTGTCTGGGATCGTGACGCCTGCCTGATTATCCGGCAGCACGCCGGGACGCGAACGCTAGCCCTCAATCGTGGCGTGCAACGCTATCGTCTGCTAATGGAACGGCGGGAGGTGGCGAATGGCTGAACAAAGAAAAGCGCCCGTCCCCAATGGAGAGCGAGCGCCTATCAATTCTGTGCCCAATGAGTATATCTCGCTCTATTTGCTCCGCAAAGCGATTCCGCTGGCGTCTCTACGAGCGGCCACGTCTGCCCGCATTCAGATGCGCGGTGAAGTGTTGTTCCGGGAGCTACTGGACGCGGCTGGCGATCATCGCGGCTGGGAACGTATCTGGCCGGACGGCACCAAGAAGACCGCCTATGGCTCGACTGTCCGTGCCACCTTCACGCCTTTTGGTTTCCGAACGGGGCCTGACGTGCTGCGCCTTCGAGGAACGCTGATCGTCTGTGCTGGCCTGGCTGACGGTTTCAGGATCAACGAAGCCACTGGCTGGCCGGTCGCGTGCGGTGTCGGAGAACCTGGGCTCAAGGCGCTAGCTGACTGCCTGTTCACCTGCGCCCCTCACGTTGAACTGCTGGTCGCGGCTGATGCCGACGAGGCTGGCATTCGAGCCGCCAAGGCGACCGGACGGCGCTGGATTGTGCCGGGGGAGGTGTCTCATGCGGCATAAGGATTGGTCCGACGTATTTCAGGCCGAGGGAAGCGCGGCGATCAAGGCGCAGTTTGATAACCCTTTCGAGGAACCGGAAGCCGACGATCAGCAAGCCCCTATCACCACCGAAAAGCCACGGCCACTGCCCACTAGCCTGCCGCCGGTCCAGCGTTTCGAGCCTGACATGCTCCCCGACGAGCTACGCGACTATGTGCTGGACGTTTCACGGCGTATCCAGTGCCCACCGGAATACTGTGCGGTCGCGGCCCTGACGCTGCTGTCGGGGCTGGTCGGACACAAGGTGCGAATGCGGCCCAAGCAGCATGACGACTGGGAGATTGTCATTGTGCTGTGGGCTGCCCTGGTGGGCGATCCTTCCGCGATGAAGACGCCAGCCATCAAGGCAATGCGCTTTGCCATCGACGCCATCGAGGCAGACGCCAGACGCGAGCATGAGAAAGCCCTGGCTGACCACATGGCCGAGATGGAGCTGTTCGACGTAGCAAAGGCGGCGTCGAAGAAGAAAGCCAAGGATCGAGCCAACAAGGGCGACATGGACGGCGCGAAAGCCGCTCTGGCCGAAGCGGTCGAACCCAAGGCACCCAAGCCCGCCGAAAGGTTGGTTATCAACGATGCAACAGTCGAGAAAGCTGGCGAGCTGATGAACCAGAGCGAGAGCCATCTTACGGTACTGCGCGACGAGCTGGCTGGATTCTTGGCCCGCCTACAGCAAGAGGACAATAGCAGCGTATAGAGCGACAATTACTCTGGCCGGCCGACGACAACTACTGTGACCGGTTGCCCTAAGCTTGACCGCTTGTCCCGACCCACCAGGGAGCCGGTATGGCGGTCACCAGCCAACAGGTCACGCTCTATATGTCGCAACGTCAACAAGGCCAGACCCAGGAGGTCGCCGCCGCCAAGGCCGGCCTCTCCGTCAGAACCGCTCGCCGCCTCGAACGCCGGGCCGAGTCCTCCGAGCCGCCGGCATCACGGCACTGGCGAACCCGGCCCGACCCCTTCGCCGATGTGTGGGAGACCACGCTCGTCCCCCAGCTGGCCGCCGCCCCGGGCTTGCAGGCACTGACCCTGCTGGAGTGGTTGCAGGAGCAGCACCCCGGCCAGTACCCGGACAGCCTGCTGCGAACCCTGCAGCGCCGGGTCAAGGGCTGGCGAGCCGCGCACGGCCCGGAGAAAGAGGTAATGTTCCCGCAAACCCATGGCCCCGGGCTGCGCGGCCTCTCCGACTTCACCGAGCTCAAGGGGATTGTCATTACCGTGGCAGGGGAGCTGCTTGATCACCGGCTCTACCACTTCCGCCTGGCCTACAGCGGCTGGTGTTATGTCCGGGTGGTGCTCGGTGGCGAGAGCTACCCGGCGCTGGCTGAAGGCCTGACCCGTGCGCTGGAGCGGCTTGGCGGTGTCCCCGCGGAGCACCGCACCGACAGCTTGTCGGCGGCCTTCCGCAACCTCGGCCGGGAGGCGGAAGCCGACCTCACCGAGCGTTATGCTGCCCTGTGCGCTCACTACGGCATGACGGCCACCCGTAATAACCCAGGGCGCGGCCATGAAAACGCCAGCATCGAGTCGCCACATGGCCACTTCAAGCGGCGCCTGCAACAGCGCCTGACGCTGCGCGGCTCCCAGGACTTCGCTAGCCTCGATGACTACCAGGCCTTCCTCGATGAGGTGACCACCGCGATCAACCGCCGCAACGCGGCCCGGATCACCGTCGAGCGTGGCGCGCTGCAGCCACTGCCCAGCCGGCCCGGTACCGACTACAGCGAGGTGACGGTGCGCGTCACTACCTCCAGCACCATCCAGGTGCGCAAGGTGCTCTACTCGGTGCCGTCCCGGCTGATCGGCGAGAACCTGCGGGTGCACCTTTACGATGATCGCTTGGTGCTGCATCACGCACAGCAAGCATTGCTGACGCTGAGGCGGCTGCATGCCACGCCGGAAAGCGGCCGGTTGCGGGTCATCGATTACCGCCATGTGATCGGCTGGCTGGTCCGCAAGCCCCGGGCGCTGGCGGGGCTGACGTTCCGCGACGACCTGTTGCCGAGTGCGGAGTGGCGCGAGCTGTACGCCCGGCTGACCGCCGCCTTGCCGGTCGCCGAGGCCTGCAAGCGCATCGTTGGCGCTCTGGCGTTGGCCGCCGAGCAGGACCAGGCCGAGGCGATCGCCAGTTACTGGCTGGGCGCCCTGGCGCGCGGGAAGAGCCCGACGCTGGCCGAGCTCCAGGCCCGCTTCGCCGCCACGCCGAGCGCCACGCTGGTTTTCCCCCAGGTGACTCAGCATGACATCGCCAGCTACAACCATCTGGTGCCCAGCGTGCCGACCACAGAGGTGTGCTGCCATGCCTGATGCCCAGACGCTGCCGCTGCTACTGCGACAGCTCCGCCTGCCCACCATGGCCGCCTGCTGGCCCCAGCTGGAAACCCGCGCCCGAGCCGAAAACTGGAGCCTGCCACAAACACTGGCCGCCCTATGCGAGCACGAGCTGGCCGAGCGTGAGCGACGCCGGCTGGCCCGGCACCTCAAGGAGGCCCGGCTGCCGGTGGGCAAGACGCTGGAGTCCTTCGAGTTCGACGCCATCGCGGCCGAGCAGCGCCAGCAACTGAGCGCCTTGGCCGGCGACACGCAGTGGGTCGACCAGGCTCACAACCTGCTGCTGTTTGGGCCCTCCGGCGTCGGCAAGAGCCACGTGGCGGCCGGGCTCGGGCATACGCTGGTCGACCAGGGTTACCGGGTGCGCTACGCCACCGCCTCAAGCCTGGTCCAGGAGCTCCAGGCTGCCAAGCAGGCACTGCGCCTGAGCGACGCCCTGATCAAGCTCGACAAGTACGCCGTGCTGGTGATCGACGATATCGGCTACGTCCAACGCAGCGAGGCCGAGACGTCAGTGCTGTTCGAGCTGATCGCCCATCGCTACGAGTCGGCCAGCCTGATCATCACCGCCAACCAGCCGTTCAGCGCCTGGGACAGTATCTTCCCCGACAGCATGATGGCCGTGGCCGCCATCGACCGGTTGGTGCACCACGCCACGCTGATGGAGCTGAGCGGGGAGAGCTACCGTAAGCGTGCTTATCAACGACAATTACAAGGAGGAAAAGCTGGGTCGTCGGACTGACGACAACTACCCCACCCAACCGGCCATTTTAATTGTCGCCAAGCGGCCAAAGTAGTTGACGTCGCATAAGCAGCGACCGGGCCTTCTACCTGGAGGCATACAACGGCGACTCCCGATTCACCTACGACCGCATTGGACGCGGCACGGTGTCGATCGAGCGATGCGCTCTCAACATCCTTGGCGGTATTCAGCCAACGAAGCTGTCCCCGATCATTCGAGGCGCACGCGGTGCCGTTAACGATGGTCTGATCCAGCGCTTCCAGCTTGCCGTCTGGCCAGACCCGGTACGGGATTGGAAGTGGATCGACCGCGCTCCCAATCCCAAGGCCAAGGAGCGCTTCGCCCAAGTGTTCTACCGCCTTCACGGTATCGACTTCGGGACAGACGAGAACGGCAATCCGCCCGCCTGGCGCTTCACGCCCGAGGCGCAATCGCTGTTCGTGGAGTGGATGACAGAAATCAACCTCGAATGCCGCTCCGGCACACTTTCACCACTGATGGCTGAACACTTGCTCAAGATGCCGAAAACGGTCGGCAGCCTGGCGCTACTGTTCGCGGTTATCGACGGTGAGCAGGGCAGCGTTAGTGTTGGTTCGACGGCGAGAGCGCTGGAATGGGCCGACTATCTTCGAGGCCATGCCGAACGCTTGTACAGCGCTGCGACCAATAGCGGCATCGAAGGCGCGAAGCTGATTCTCAAGCGTCGAGCCAAGCTACCCAGCCCGTTCAAGACCAAGCAGGTACAGCAGCGCGGCTGGCAAGGATTGGATACCACTCCGGCGGTTCAAGACTCCATCGACGTGCTGGTGGAGCACGGCTACCTGACAGAAGTGGAACGTCCAACGACTGGACGACCAAGGATCGACTATTGGTGGCATCCCGATTACGTCCCGGCGAAGGAGGAAGCGTAATGGGGCGTTGGCTCGAAAAAGTCAGAAATGCCGAGGTAGACACCCCCCGTAAACCACCCAAAAGCCCTTTAGGGGGTTTAGAGGGGGTGGCAGGGGACGCTTTCTCCGAAAAAAACGAAGACGGCGCTCCCGTTACGACAACCGATTGGGTCGAGTGGATCACCGAACGCTGCCCGCTGCTGCCCGAAGACAAGGCCCACGTCTCCCGTGGGCTGTTCCGACTCCATCCGCGTCTACAGCAACGGCTGGCAGAGCGTTACGCCGAAACCTGGAGACGGGGCCACGATGCTGAGCAAAGTGCGGTGAAGCAGGAAAACGCCGGTCGCCGAGCGGCCAATATCATCATTACCAAACTACTCAAAGGTGACGAACATGTCTGACATCGAAGCACTGCAAACCGAAATCGACGCCCTGAAAGCCAAGAACGCCGAGCTGCTGGACGAGCTGAAACGCGCCAAGAAATCCCGTGAATCTGAGGGATTAAAGGAGCAGGTCGAAAAACTGGAGGCCGAGAAAGGCGAGCTTGCCGACCAAATCCATCAACTGACGTTCGAGAAGCCGGTAAACGAGTTCTTCAAGAGCGTCTGCCCGGCTGCCAGCGCCCTACGCCAGACATTTTCGGAGCACTTCGATATTGCCCGTGGCGAGGATGGGAAGTTCTACATCAACGACAAGGACGGCAATCCCACGCTGAAAGCCGTCAAGGTGGGCCAGCATGGCGAAGAACATCACCCGCGAGAACTGACTTTCGATAACCTGCATGACCTGATTCATGAAAGGGGCTTGGAAGATATTCGTTACTTCATGCCGAAGCCCACGGGAAGCGGTGCAACGGGCAGCACTTATCGAAGCGCACCGCGCCCACCGGACAATGACAATAAGCCGCAAGAAAAGACGCTCAATCGCCCACAATTAGGCATGCGGTGATATAATTTCTGTATCGACTGGCGGCCCTTGTGGGGCTGCCTTTCGTTACCCTTCCTCCCTGTGGGAGATGCGCACCAGCCGCACAAGCTGGGACTTGATCGCCTGTGGCGAACCCTCCCGAGACCTGTGGTCCGTGAGAATCACTCAATCCTTATTATCAAGGTGATTCATCATGGCCGTTACACGCCTAACCGACATTATCGAACCGCAAATTTTCACCGATTACATTCTGCAAGAGACGATGCAGAAGACGGCACTGTTCCAATCCGGTGTCGCGGTGAATAACCCCGAGATTGCCCGACAGCTTCGTGCTGGCGCTCACGCTTTCAACGTCCCGTTCTGGCTCGACCTGGGCGACGATGAAGCGGACATCGTTAACGACGATCCCGAAATTCATTCCACGCCAAGCAAGATCGGTAGCGGCAAGCAGATTGTCCGCAAGTCGTTCCTGCACAAGTCATGGTCTGCGATGAATCTGGCTTCCGAGATTGCCGGGGATAACGCCCTACAGCGCATTCAGAGCCGCGTTAGCGCGTACTGGAACCGTCAGATGCAGCGACGCCTTATCGCGTCTCTCAATGGCGTTATGGCGGGAAATACCGCCAACAACGATGGGGACATGGTGCTGGACATTACCGGCGCGACGGGCGCGGCTGCCGTGTTTGGTGCCGAGGCTGTCATCGACGCCACCGGCACGCTTGGCGACTCGCTGAGCAACCTGACCGGGATCGCAATGCACTCCGCCATCTACCGCCAAGCACTCAAGAATGACTTGATCGAGTTCATCCCCGATTCTCAAGGCGGCACCATCGCCACCTTCCGGGGACTGGCGACCATCGTGGATGATGGCCTACCCGCTGACACCGAAGCCGGGGAGTTTACGTCCGTTCTGTTCGGTGCTGGTGCCGTGGGCTATGGCCTGGCCGAACCGGTTATCGCCGAAGGCACGCAAACCGAGGACATCCCGTCCGCCGGTCGTGGTGGCGGTCAACAAATCCTGCATTCCCGCCTGAACGTCGCGATTCATCCGGCTGGCTTTAGCTGGGCCGAAGGCGACATCGCCGACGAGTCTCCGACCCTGGCCGAACTGGCCGATCCGTCGCACTGGCTGCGCACCGCCGAGCGTAAGGCCGTCAATCTGGCGTTCCTGAAAGCCAAGATCGCTTGAATCGGATAAGGCCCCTTCGGGGGCCATTTGGAGACTGTCATGGCTGGTAAACCCGACCGCGTGAAGTGTACCGCTTCACAGAAGAAACCCCCGAAGCACACTGCCGATAAGGTTCTGGAGATGTCGAAGAACGGCGTCTCGATCAAGGGCATCGCCCACGGGCTGAACATTTCCGCCGATCTGTTCCGCGCCTGGCGTGAGAACTACCCCGAGATTCAAAAGGCACTGGATGAAGGCCGCGAGCGTGAGCATGGCGAGCTGCACGGCGCACTGATGGAGCAGGCAAGGGCCGGTAACGTCACCGCGTCAATCTTCCTGCTGAAATGCCGCCACGGCTATCGCGAAGGCGATCAAGGCGACCTGGCTAACCGTGTGTCAGTGACCTTCAACCTACCGGGGCCGCAGTCCGTCGAGGACTTCACCAAGGTGGTTAACGGGGAGGTGGATCGTGGAGACGATTGAGTTAAACGGCTTCCAACAAAAGGTGCTGGCGCTGCCCGAGGAATATGACGTGTTCCTGGGTGGTGGCCGTGGTGGCGGCAAGTCCTACACGCTGGCCCTGCTGGCGATGCGTCACGTTGAAATGTACGGCGACCGCGCCCGGATTCTCTATCTTCGCCGAACGTACAAGGGGCTGGCCGACTTCGAGCTGATTACCCGCGAGCTGTTCGGCATGGTCTACGGCACGGGCGCACGCTACAACGCCGGGGAGCACGTTTGGCGCTTCCCCAACAACGGCTATATGGAGCTGGGCCAGCTTGAGAGTCACGCCGATTACACGAAGTATCAGGGCCGATCCTTCACCCTGCTGATGGTGGATGAAGCCGGACAGTATCCGTTGCCCGACCTGCTGGACATCATGCGATCCAACCTACGCGGCCCCGCCGATATGCCGGTCAGAGTCGTGGTGGCAGCCAACCCCGGCGGCCCTGGGCATCATTGGCTGGCGAAGCGCTACGTCTTTCAGGAGAAGCCGTGGAAGCCGTTTTATGAAGGCAAGTCGAAACGCCAGTGGATCTACGCGCCCTCGACCTTCATCGGCAATCAATTCATCGACACCGCGCAGTATCGTGACCAACTCCAGAGCGCGTGCCCGGACGATCCCGAGCTATTGCGAGCGTGGGTTGATGGCGATTGGGCGGTAAACCGTGGCGCGTACTTCGCCAACGTCATCGACGAGAACCGCAACGCCACTGCCCCGTGGGATCACATCCCCGAAGACTGGATCGTCTATCTCTGCCACGACTTCGGCTCCAGCGCCCCGTCAGTGACCTACATCTGTGCCGTGTCACCTGGTGGCATCGGGCCGGATGGTCAGCACTACGCGAGAGATTCGATTGTCCTGGTGGATGAGCTGGCGACCAACCGGCGGGAGAACCTGAACGCGGGGCTAGGCTGGACCGTTCCCGTTCTGGCTGACGAGATCAGGAAGTGGTGCCTTGAATGGGACGTGAAGCCAAAGGGTGTGGCTGATGATGCCATCTTCGCCCGTACCGGCTCCGGGGCTGGCAGCATTGCCGACGAGTTCCGAAAGGAGGGAGTGACCTTCGAGCCAGCACGCAAGGCGGATCGCCTGACCGGCTGGAACATCATGCGCCGCCTACTCGCCGAAGCGGGGAAACCTGATCGCCCTGGGCTGTATATCGCCCGGCACTGCAAGTATTTCTGGGACACCGTGCCTTATCTCGCCCGTGACCAGAAGCGCGTCGAAGACCTGGAGAGTACCGGCCCGGACCACGCTGCCGACGCGGTGCGATATGGCTGTCTGAGACGTGAGCCGATCAAAGCAGGAAGTGTAGTGGTCGCTGGCTTCCGATAGCAGCGATGGGGATTAGTCGGCGAGTGCCCCACTTCAAGAAAACCCCGACAGCCTGCGCGTCACTTCGACATTGTGGCGGTGGCAGGCACTCCAAGGTGTGGCCGTTCTGACCACGCCTTAATATGGGAATTCCCACCTTTACCGCTGTGCAAATCTGCATGACGCCAACGGGCGCAAAATTGCGCTGATTACCGATGCGAAGATCGTCGCGACGGGGGCTACGCCAACGGCGCACACCGTTAGGAAAAGGCTATTAGGAATGGAGTTCTGATAGGCGCTTTCGTGCGTTTGCCCTGAGCTAAAAAAGTGGTCGAAAAGTAGCCGTTAGCCTGCTAGCAGAAGGCAGCTTGTATGCCTATTTGTATGCCGACCGCTGATATTGGTCGTAAGTGTTTGATTTAACTAAACGGTGCGTGTCTCCCCATCGCACCAAGCAAGTTTTCTGATGCTCCCCTGAAGTCACACCGTTCCCGAAAAGCCAGTACCCATGCGGCTTTCTCTCCTTGATTTAACCCGATCAACCTACTTCATACGCTCTCGCGCTGTACATCGATATGTATATCGAAAGTTCGGTATATAATCCTGCGTCGCAGGACGCCATGAGCGCTCGTGAATCCAGCGGCGGTCTGCCTCGCCATACTTTCTTGCTCACTGTACCTTCTTGCCCAATATACTTTTCTTGCTCAACGAGCGATCACTCGTCGAGATGGCGTATCCATTGGCGGACGCGCCATCGCTGCAGCCGATTGGCGTAGCGTTTGGTAGCCAGCGATACCGGAACCAGAGTGCAGGCATCGCCCTCTTTCATGTGCAGGCGGAAGCGGCGCTCCGCACCGATCGGATGATCTTCACTGCCGTAGATGGCGACGACGCGGATATCGAGAAAATGAAAGACGGTATCATCCGTCGGGCGGTTGCGCTCGAGCGCCACACCGTGGACGCTGCACAACCGCTTCAGAATGGCCTCGAAAGTCCCGACGTGACTGTAGCTCCCGGAGAGCATGGGACCCTGGCTGGACTGCATGCCCTGCCTACGCTCTTCGTGTTCCGCTTCCGACGAGCCCTCGGTATCGGGCCCGTCCTGCTGATGGTCGGCCTCGCAGTCGATCATGTCATTGGTCAACGATCCCTTGCTGGTGTGCAAGGTCACGATGATATGTTCCAGAAAGATCGGCTCGGAGCTCATGTTGCTGATCAGGCAAAGCGAGGTCAGGTCGTTGCCGTGACCCCGGTTGATGATGATGCGGGGGCGCCGTGTTCGGGCGAAGTTCCGGTAGAGAATCTGGGCGTAGAAAAACCATACGAAGAGCGTCAATATGCTCGTGATGGCGCTAATCGCTTTACTGTGTTCTGACAACCACTCCATGGTCGTGATCGGCTCCTGCCTGTTCGACTCGAAAAGACGACAATGTAGGCGAGAACGATGGCGGGCGATATAACTCAGTTTGTGTAACAGGACACGGACGAGGCCAAGCGCCGGCGCTTCAGTTTTCGCCGCCGCGGTCGACATCATCATTGAAAGGATCAACAGCGAAGCGGTCGAGAGAGCAATCGATGATGCGGCGTCTGGAAGTGGTGCGGCCAATGGCTCGCAGGTTGGTGGACTGGATCAACGCCCAGTTGAAGCGGGCGCTGCCGGGCTACTGTGCCTTTTGCCATACGGCTGTCGCTGGCGGTTCGCCCTGGTGCGCCGAGTGCTTCGCGGATATGCCCTGGAATCGGAGCGCTTGCGCTCTCTGTGCCGAACCGCTGCCGATGCTCTCCTCTCCGTCTTCAGTGCCGCGCCGGTGTGGACGATGCTTGAAGCATCCGCCCGCGCAGCAGGCCGCGTGGGTGCCGCTGCGCTACGAGTCGCGGGTGGCCCGTCTGATACAGCGCTACAAGTTCTCGGCGGATGCGAGGGCGGGCGAGGTGCTGGTCCAGCTCATGCTTGCCACCCTGAGCCGATCGCCTGATGTCGGCGAGGCGGTGATCGGCGTGCCCGGGCAGCACGAGCGGACTCGGGAGCGGGGATTCGACCACACGGCGTGGCTGGCGAAGCGTCTGGCCGCGCGGTTGAAAATGCCGGTGATCGAGGCCGAACGACGGCGCGAGACGCCATCCCAGCGCGGCCTGGACCGCCTCTCTCGGCAGCGCAATGTGAAGCATGCGTTCACCGTGGCCCAGCCGTTACCGCCGGCGGTCATGGTCGTCGATGACGTGATGACTACCGGCGCGACGCTGGAGTCGCTGGCAATCGCCTGCCGGGAAGCCGGGGCGCGGCGGGTCACGGTGCTGGCCTTCGCGCGTACGCCCTCGGCACGAATCTGATAGCATGCGCGCATGCAACTCCGCCGTCAGTCGAGGTCCGTATGAGCGCCGTTTCCCTGCATCCGTTCGAGACATTGACGCCGCAGCGGGTCGTCGAGGCCGTCGAGTCTCTCGGCTTCTGGTTGCCCGGCGAGCCGTTCGCGCTCAACAGCTACGAGAATCGAGTCTATTCGTTGACCGACGACGACCGCCGTCGCTGGGTCGTGAAGTTCTATCGCCCGGAGCGCTGGAGCGACGAGCAGATTCTCGAAGAGCACGAATTTCTACAGGCGCTCGCGGCGGAGTCGATTTCGGTGGGGGCGCCCTGGGCAGACGATACGGGCCGGACGCTGCATCACTTCGAGGGTTTCCGCTTTGCCCTGTTCGCGCATGTCGTCGGTCAGGCCCCGGAGCTCGAAGACCCGGCGCACCTCTTTGCTCTCGGCGAACTGATCGGCCGGGTCCATGAGGTTGGGGCTCGCCAGCCTTTTCGTTATCGGCTGCGGCTCGATCCGAATACCATGATCGAGGAGAGTCGCAGTCGAGTCCTCGCGGCGAGCTGGCTCGATGCTCGCCAGCGCAAGACCTACGACCGCGTGATCGATTCGCTCTTGCCGCTGCTGGCGGATCACGCCTGGCCGGACAGCGCGATGCAACGCGTTCACGGCGACTGTCATCTCGGCAACATGCTGGGGCGTGACGAGCAGTTCTCTCTGGTCGACTTCGATGACTGCCTGATGGCGCCTGCGGTACAGGATCTGTGGATGCTGCTGACCGCGCAATCTCCCGAAGAGTGGCAGATGCAGCTGTCCGAAATCATCGAAGGCTACGAGATGACCCGCGAATTCGACCGTCGCCAGCTCGAATGGATCGAGGCCCTGCGAACCTTGCGGCTGATTCGTCACAGTGCCTGGGTGACGGCGCGCTGGGAAGATCCGGCGTTTCCCCGAGCCTTCCCCTACGTCGCCGAGAGCGGCTACTGGGACCAGCATATCCGCCATCTCGAGCAGCAGCGCGTGGCCCTCGACTCGCCGCGCTGGCTGGCCTGATCGGCTGGCGTCCTGTCGAAGCGTGCGACTCGACCCCGTGACGAGTCGCAACGCGAATTGTCCATATCGACGAGATTGCCTGTGTCGGCGAGATTGTCTGTACCGGCGAGATTGTCTGTACCGGCGAAATTGCCTGGGTCGACGAGATAGTGGTGCCGCCGGAGTTTCGCTAGAATCGGCTGACACGATTGGGGCCGAATGTGATCGCGGCCGCGAGCATTCGATGACGATACCGATAGACAAGGCAGCAACATGACAGAGCAACTGGCAGGCCACTTCCACGGGATTCTCGAGAAGCTGGGGGAAGATCCCCAGCGCGAGGGCCTGCGCGATACCCCGATGCGTGCCGCCAAGGCCATGCAGTTCCTGACCCAAGGCTACAGCCAGTCGCTGGAGACGCTGGTCAACGGCGCGGTCTTCGCTTCCGATACCGATGAAATGGTGCTGATCAAGGACATCGAGATGTACTCGATGTGCGAGCACCACGTGCTGCCGTTCATCGGCAAGTGCCACATTGCCTATCTGCCCCAGGGCAAGGTGCTGGGGCTATCAAAGTTCGCACGGATCGTCGATATGTATGCCCGCCGGCTGCAGATCCAGGAAAACCTGACCCGTGAAATCGCCGAGGCGATCATGCAGGTCACGGGAGCCCTCGGCGTTGGCGTGGTGATCGAGGCGCAGCATATGTGCATGATGATGCGCGGTGTCGAAAAGCAGAATTCCAGCATGACCACGTCGGTGATGCTGGGAAGTTTCCGCAAGAACCAGACGACGCGTCAGGAGTTCCTGATGCTGGTCAACGGTCGCTGATAGAAGCGCCGTCAATCGTCGCATTCGTCAAAAGCCAGTCGGTAAAGCCAGTCGGTAAAGTCAGCCGTTAAAGAGAGCCACAAGGATAGCTGCATGGATGGTCGCCTTTTTCATTTCGACGACGAAGCCCAGACCGGCGAGGTGGAGGGGAGCGACGGCAAGCGCTATCCGTTCGATTTCGCACAGTGGCGTGGCCGCGGCCTGCCCAGCGCCGGCACCCCGGTTCGCTTCGAACTTCGTGACGGACAGGCGATCCAGGTCTTCAATCGCCCCGAGGCGCAGCGCCGCGCCAGCAGCACTCGCGGCATCGACGGCAAGACGCGGCGCAAACGACTTTCCCACTGGGCGCTGGCGGCGTTCGTGGTGTCGGTCGTTGGGCTGAGCGCCGGGCGTTACGCGCCGGTGGTGGAAGTCGTGGCGATCGTGCTGGCCTGGCTGGGATTGCGTCACGTGCATCGCCAGCCCCAGCAATTCAAAGGCTACTGGCTGAGCGGCGCAGCGATCGCGATTGCCGTCGGCGTGACGCTCTGGTCACAGCTGTAATCGCCCTGGCCTCGAATGGCATCGCGGTGGTGCTGCCATGGAATCGGTCCGGTTATGAATGACTCTCGGCGTGACCGATCGTGACTGGCACAGGTGACGCTAACGCGCCATCCTTGACGCAGGAGTCGTGACACTGGCATCACTGTCACACGCCGTCGTCATGAACGATTTCATTGCTCGTCGCACCACGGCAACGGCCGGCCTGCGTGGGCCGAATGCCCGCGATCGGCAAGCACATCAAGGAAGGAGTGAGTCATGCAATCCGACAAAGCACAGTCCGTCAAAGCCGAGTCTGTCAAAGAGAGCGCGCTGTTCAGACCTTTTGCCTATATCGACGGTAACTGGGTTGCCGCCGACAGCGGCGAGCAGATCGATGTCGATAACCCCGCCACGGGCGAGATCCTGGGGCACATGCCGCGACTGGGTCGCGCCGAGACCGAGCGTGCCATCGACGCTGCCGAGGCCGCATTGCCGGCGTGGCGCAACCACACCGCGCTGGAGCGGGCCGACATCCTGATGAAGTGGTACGAGCTGATGCTCGAGAACAAGGATGAGCTGGCGGCGATCATGACCGCCGAGCAGGGCAAGCCGGTCAAGGAAGCGGCGGGCGAGATCGTCTATGCCGCCAGTTTCATGCGCTGGTTTGCCGAGGAAGCGCGGCGCATCTATGGCGACACCATCCCCGCGGCCAGCAACCAGCAGCGCATCGTGGTCACCAAGCAGCCGGTGGGCGTCGTCGGCGCCATCACGCCGTGGAATTTCCCCTCGTCGATGATCACGCGCAAGGCCGCGGCTGCGCTGGCGGCGGGCTGCACCATCGTGATCAAGCCGGCCAGCCAGACGCCGTTCTCCGCGACCGCGCTGGCCGCACTGGCAGAGCAGGCCGGTGTCCCGCGTGGCGTGTTCAACGTGGTGCCGGGCAAGGCCAGCGAGATCGCCAAGGCGATGACGGACTCCCCGGTGGTACGCAAGGTCACCTTCACTGGCTCGACCGAAGTCGGCAGTTCGTTGATGGCCGGCGCTGCGCAGCATATCCAGAAGATTTCGCTAGAACTGGGCGGCAACGCGCCGTTCCTGGTGTTCGAGGATGCCGACCTGGACGCCGCGGTCGAAGGGGCGATCGCCTCCAAGTTCCGCAATGCCGGACAGACCTGCGTCTGCACCAACCGCTTCCTGGTCCAGTCGAGCGTGATCAATGCGTTCAGCGAGAAGCTGGCGGCCGCGATGAACAGCGAGCTCAAGGTCGGGGAAGGATTCGAGGAGGGCGTCAACATCGGCCCGCTGATCGATGACGACGCCGTGGCCAAGGTGACAGATCATATCAAGGACGCCACCGACAAGGGCGCGCAGCTGCTGCTCGGCGGCCACGAGCATTCTCTGGGCGGGCGTTTCTTCTCTCCGACGCTGGTCAGCCACGCCACGCCGGAGATGAAGGTCGCCAGCGAAGAGACCTTCGGTCCCCTGGCCGCGGTATTCCCTTTCGAGACGGAAGAGGAAGCCGTGCGCATGGCCAACGACACCCAGTTCGGGCTGGCCTCCTACTTCTACTCGAAGGATCTGGGGCGTGTCTGGCGCGTCGCCGAAGCGCTCGAGTACGGCATGGTCGGCATCAACACCGGCCTGATCTCCAACGCCAGCGCCCCGTTCGGCGGCGTCAAGGCCTCCGGCCTCGGCCGCGAAGGCTCCAAGTACGGCCTCGATGAGTATCTCGAGACCAAATACCTCTGCATCGATCTGGGGAAAGAGCCAGACTGAGCTTCGAGCTTCGAGCTTCGAGCTTCGAGCTTCGAGCTTCGAGCTTCGAGCTTCGAGCTTCGAGCTTCGAGCTTCGAGCTTCGAGCTTCGAGCTTCGAGCTTCGAGCTTCGAGCTTCGAGCTTCGAGCTTCGAGCTTCGAGCTTCGAGCTTCGAGCTTCGAGCTTCGAGCTTCGAGCTTCGAGCTTCGAGCTTCGAGCTTCGAATGAAGAACGCCAGCGACAATGTCGCTGGCGTTCTTCGTTCAACAGTCACACTGTTCTTCGCGGCTCGCGGCTCGCGGCTCGCGGCTCGCGGCTCGCGGCTCAGTGTCGGAAGTGGCGCATGCCGGTAAATACCATTGCGATGCCCGCTTCGTTGGCGGCGGCGATCACTTCCTCGTCGCGCATCGAGCCGCCCGGCTGGATCACGGCGGTGATGCCGGCGGCGGCGGCGTTGTCCAGGCCATCGCGGAAGGGGAAGAAGGCGTCCGATGCCATGACGGAGCCTTCGACCTGCAGGCCGGCATGTTCGGCCTTGATACCGGCGATGCGGGCGGAGTTGACGCGGCTCATCTGGCCGGCGCCGACGCCGACGGTCTGGCGGTTCCTGGCGTAGACGATAGCGTTGGACTTCACGAACTTGGCGACCTTCCAGGCGAAGACGAGGTCGTGCAGCTCCTGCTCGGTCGGCGCCCGCTGGGTGACCACCTTGAGATCCTCGGCGGCGATCATGCCGGTATCGCGGCTCTGTACCAGCAGGCCGCCGTTGACGCGCTTGTAGTCCCAGCCTTCGGCGCTCTTCGCGGGCAGCTCACCGCACTCCAGCAGGCGCACGTTGGTCTTGCTGGCGACGGCTTCGCGGGCTTCCGCCGAGATGCGCGGTGCGATGATGACCTCGACGAACTGGCGCGCGACGATCGCGCTGGCGGTATCGCCGTCCAGCTCACGGTTGAAGGCGATGATGCCACCGAAGGCGGATTCGCTGTCGGTCGCGAAGGCGAGATCGTAGGCCTTGCGGATGCCGCCGTCGGCTTCCGGCACCACGGCGACGCCGCAGGGGTTGGCATGCTTGACGATCACGCAGGCCGGCTTGGTGAAGGACTTGACGCACTCCAGCGCCGCATCGGTATCGGCGACGTTGTTGAAGGAGAGCGCCTTGCCCTGAAGCTGTTCGGCGGTGGCAATGCTGGCTTCCTGCTGGCCGGGTTCGACCGTGCCTGACTCGACCGTGCCCGATTCAATGTAAAACGCGGCTTTCTGGTGCGGGTTCTCGCCGTAGCGCATGCCTTGCTTCTTGGTGAACTGCAGCGACAGGGTGCGCGGGAAATCGGGCTCGCCGTTACCCACGCGCTGGCCGAAGTAGTTGGCGATGGCGGCATCGTAGGCGGCGGTATGCTCGAACGCCTTGATTGCCAGGTCGAAGCGGGTCTTGTGGCTGACGCCGCCCTCATGGCTGGCCATGTCCTTCAGGACGCGGGAATAGTCGTCGGTGCTGACCACGATCGTGGTGTGCTCGTGGTTCTTGGCGCAGGCGCGAACCATCGTCGGGCCGCCGATATCGATATTCTCGACCGCGTCCTCCAGCGTGCAGTCCGGCTTGGCGACGGTCTGCTCGAACGGGTAGAGATTGACCACGACCATGTCGATGGGATCGATGCCGTGTTCCGCCATGACGGCGTCGTCCTGCCCGCGCCGGCCGAGGATCCCGCCGTGAATCTTCGGGTGCAGCGTCTTGACCCGGCCATCCATGATCTCCGGGAAACCGGTGTGGGCCGAGACCTCGGTCACGGCGATGTCGTTTTCCTGGAGCAGGCGGTAGGTGCCGCCGGTCGAGAGCAGCTCGACGCCGCGAGCCGCCAGCTCACGGGCGAAGTCGACGACGCCGGTCTTGTCGGACACGCTGAGCAGTGCGCGACGGATGGCCCGGGGGGCAGTAGAAGCAGAATTTTGAGACATGCCAGTCCACTCTTTTTTACGGCGAGACGGTTGACGATGAGACGGCTGGCGCCCAGGGCATCGCCCGTCCAGATAGGCTCCGCTGGAGCGAAGCGAAGGAGATTCGGGTCAGGTCGTACGGTCGTGTCGTTGTTTCGGATCGTGCCGGCTGGGTCACAATGGTGGATCGAACCGCACCGTTAGATCAAATCGTACTGCTTGAGCTTCTTGCGCAGCGTGCCACGGTTGAGACCGAGCAGTTCGGCAGCGCGGGTCTGGTTGCCTTCCACGTTGCGCATCACGACCTCGAGCAGGGGCGCTTCGACTTCCGCCAGTACCATGGTGTAGAGATTCGAGACGGATTCTCCCTCGAGGTGCGAAAAGTAGCGCTCCATGACGCGCTCGACGCACTCTCTCAACGTCGTGTGAGACAGCGCATCGGGCATCTGAAGAGGGTCGACCTCGGATGGGGATTCACCATCGAGGGCTAAAGGCTGCCGGCTATTCATGCTGCGTGGGTTCCGTTACCGATCGCGGCGGCGTCACCGCGAAAGAGTTCATGGAGAAACTCGAATTGTTGCGTTGCCTGCTCGAGACGATTGAAACGGGCACGGTGTTCGCGGCCGGGGTCACGCGCGGCGAGATACCAGCCGACATGCTTGCGGGCGACTCTGACGCCGAGATAGTCGCCGTAATGCTCGTGCAGCGCGCGCAGGTGACGTTGCATGGTAGTGGCGATCTCTTCCGCGCTGGGCGGCGCATGTTCGCGGCCGGTACGCAGGTAATGCTCGATCTCTCTGAACAGCCACGGGTTGCCCTGGGCACCGCGACCGATCATCACCGCATCGGCGCCGGTGTAGGCCAGTACTTCGGCGGCGCGTTGCGGCGTCGTGATGTCCCCGTTAGCAAAGACCGGTATCGACACCTGCTGCTTGATCGCCGCGATGGTGTCGTATTCGGCCGTCCCGGTGTAACGCTGCTCGCGGGTCCGGCCATGCACGGCCAGCGCGGCGATGCCGGCGTCCTCGGCAAGCCTGGCGACACGTTTCCCGTTGCGGCTCTCGGCGCACCAGCCGGTGCGAATCTTCAGCGTGACCGGAATGTCGACTGCCGCTACCACGGCCTCGAGAATGTCCGCGACCAGCTTCTCGTCCCGCAGCAGGGCAGAGCCCGCCGCCTTGTTGCAGACCTTCTTGGCCGGGCAGCCCATGTTGATGTCCACGATCTCGGCGCCGGCCTCGGCGTTGAGCCGTGCGGCTTCGGCGAGCATCTGCGGGTCGCCGCCGGCGATCTGTACCGAACGCGGCCCCGGCTCGCCGCGATGGATCATGCGCTGGCGCGACTTGCGGGTATGCCACAGCCGACTATCGGACGTCACCATCTCCGACACCACCAGGCCAGCGCCCAGCTCGCGGCAAAGCTGTCGGAAAGGACGATCGGTTACCCCGGCCATGGGGGCCAGAATCACGCGGTTGGGTAGCGTGTGATGGCCGATGCGGGGTAACGGGCGATCGGTCTGCGGTGACACCAAATCACGCATCGTTACAGAGGCTCAGGCAAAACGGGGAGGCTATGATACCGATCACCCTGACGTTGTTGAAGCGCTGTTTGTCGACTCGAGACCTAAGCCGTAGCGCGCAGGCGTGGCGCATGAAGCACTTTCAGGCATGGGCAGCGCAGCATGAATGCCTTCGCAGCGAAAGGCCGGGACGAGGAGCGCCGTTACAAAACCTCAGCCCGGCCGACGCCCGATCAGCAGAACCCAGCCCTCTTTTTCCTGCGGCTCGTCCATGAGGATGCCTTGGGCGCGATAGGCGTCCAGCACCGATTCTGCCTGGGCGGCGAGGATGCCCGACAGCGCCAGCTGGCCGGCGGGGCGGACCCGGGCGGCGATCGTCGGAGCCATCTCGATCAGCGGCCCCGCCAGGATGTTGGCGACGACGACCTCGAACTCGCCCCGGCCGATCTTTTCCGGGTAGTCGAGGATCAGGCTCGCCTCGTCGATCTGGTTGCGCTCGGCGTTGTCGCGGCTCGCCTGCAATGCCTGCGGGTCGATATCGACCCCGACGGCGGTATCGGCTCCCAGCTTGAGCGCGGCGATGGCGAGAATGCCGGAGCCGCAGCCGTAGTCGAGCACCTGCCGTCCGGCGAGATCCTGTGCATCCAGCCAGCCGAGGCAGAGTGCGGTTGTGGGGTGGGTGCCAGTGCCGAAGGCGAGGCCGGGATCGAGCAGCAGGTTGACCGCGTCGGGATCGGGCGCCTCGTGCCAGCTCGGCACGATCCACAGGCGCTGACCCATGCGCAGCGGTTCGAAGCCGTCCATCCATTCGCGCTCCCAGTCGCGATCGGCCAGCAGCTCGTACTCGATCTGCGGCGCCGGGTCGTCGGGCAACTGCTCGGCCCAGGCGCGCCGAACGCGTTCGATCATCGCCTCGACCTCGTTGAGATCGTCGTAAAGCCCCGTGAGGACGGTTTCCGACCACAGCGGGGTCGTGCCACGGTCGGGTTCGAATACCGGCTCGTCGTGGGCATCCTGCAGGGTGATCGCGCTGGCGCCCTCGGCAAGCAGCAGCTCTTCCAGCCATTCGGCCTGCTCGGGGGCGATGGATGCCTTGAGTTGTAGCCACGCCATGGACAGCTCTCCCGGAATGAAGTTTGTGCTCTGTCTGCATGAGCCGGGCTCGCCGGTTTCAGGCAGAGCCTGAGACTCGAGTGAAGATCAGGACGAAAACGGGGCGGCCTTCGAAGGATAGGCCGCCCCGTCGTCAATGCCCGGAAATCAACTCAGCCCGAGCTTCTTTTCAAGATAGTGGATATTGACGCCGCCACGCTGGAAGGCGCTGTCACGTACCAGATCCTTCTGCAGATCGATATTGGTCTTGATGCCCTCGACCAGCAGCTCGTCCAGCGCATTGCGCATCCGCACCAGGGCTATCTCGCGATCCGCCCCCCAGGTGATCAGCTTGCCGATCAGGGAGTCGTAATGCGGCGGCACGCTGTAGCCAGTGTAGATGTGGGAATCCATGCGCACCCCGAGACCGCCCGGCGGGTGGTAGAGGTTGATCTTGCCGGGAGAGGGCATGAAGGTGCGGGAATCTTCGGCGTTGATGCGACATTCGAAGGCGTGGCCGCGCAGCTCGACATCTTCCTGGCGGATCGACAACGGCTGACCGCAGGCGATACGCAGCTGTTCCTTGACGATATCGACGCCGGTGACCATTTCGGTCACGGGGTGTTCGACCTGGACGCGCGTGTTCATCTCGATGAAGAAGAATTCGCCGTCTTCGTACAGGAATTCGAAGGTCCCGGCGCCACGGTAGTTGATCTCGATGCAGGCGTCGGTACAGGCCTTCAGCACCTTGGCGCGCGCTTCCGGGTCGAGATGTGGCGCCGGGGCTTCCTCGAGCACCTTCTGGTGGCGGCGCTGCAGCGAGCAGTCGCGATCGTAGAGGTGGATCGCGTTGCCCTGACCGTCGGCCAGCACCTGGACTTCCACGTGGCGCGGGTTCTCGAGGAACTTCTCCATGTAGACGGTGCCGTCGCCGAAAGCCGCTGCGGCTTCGGAGCGCGTCACGCTGGCCGCCTTGGCGACTTCATCGTCGTTGCGCACCACGCGCATGCCGCGGCCGCCGCCACCGGCTGCCGCCTTGATGATCACCGGATAGCCGATACGGCCGGCGATACGACGGATCTCGGCATCGTCGTCCGGCAGCGGACCGTCGGAACCCGGCACCGTCGGCACGCCCGCCGCCTTCATGGCGTTGATCGCACTGACCTTGTCGCCCATCAGCCGGATGGTCTCGGCGCGTGGTCCGACGAAGGTGAATCCGGAGCGCTCCACCTGTTCGGCGAAGTTGGCATTCTCGGCGAGAAAGCCGTAGCCGGGGTGGATGGCGCTGGAGTCCGTCACCTCGGCCGCGCTGATCAGGGCCGGGATGTTCAAGTAGGATTGCGCCGAGGAAGCGGGGCCGATACAGACGGCTTCGTCTGCCAGGCGCACGTGCATCAGCTCCCGGTCGGCCTTGGAATGAACCGCCACGGTCTTGATCCCCAGCTCCTTGCAGGCGCGCAGGATGCGAAGGGCGATCTCGCCGCGGTTGGCGATGAGTACCTTGTCCAACATGATGGTTTCGCTCGTGTGGCCCTAGTTGAAGATGATCAGTTGATGATGATCATCGGCTGGTCGAATTCGACCGGCTCGCCATCCTCGACCAGGATTGCTTCGATCACGCCATCCTTGTCGGCTTCGATCTGGTTCATCATCTTCATCGCTTCGACGATACACACGGTATCGCCTTTCTTGACGCTCTGGCCGACTTCGACGAACGCCTTGGCGCCGGGCGCCGGGGAGCGGTAGAAGGTGCCGACCATGGGCGAGGTCACTGCGTGACCGGCAGGCTGGGCCGGTGCCGCGTCGCCGGCTTCGGCAACCGGCGCGCTCGGTGCCGCTGGTGCGGAAGGTGCCATCGGCTGCTGCTGTTGCATGACCATTGGCTGCTGCATGGCGCCGAAACCGTTAGGGTGGCGGCTGATGCGCACGGACTCTTCGCCTTCCTGGATCTCGATTTCGCTGATGTTGGACTCTTCCAGGAGTTCGATGAGCTTCTTGACCTTGCGTATATCCATGGCGATGTCTCGGTTTGGTTGAATGCGATAGTTGGATATGACAGTAGCGTGCGACGCGAAGTGTCGCTAAACGTCTGCTGGCGAAAAAGGATCAGTCTCGATCCAGCTGTGCAAGCGCGGCGTCCAGCGCCAGCACGTAGCTGTCGGCGCCGAAGCCCGCGATGACGCCACGGGCGACGTCGGAGAAATAGGAGTGTGAACGAAACGGTTCGCGCGCGTGCACGTTGGAAAGGTGCAGTTCGATGAACGGAATGGCGACGCCGGTCAGTGCGTCGCGCAGGGCCACGCTGGTATGGGTGAAGGCGGCCGGGTTGAGCAGGATGAAATCGATGTTCTCCTGCTTCGCGCGGTGCACCCGCTCGACCAGTTCGTGCTCGGCGTTGGACTGTAGCCAATCCAGTTGATGGCTGGCGCTCAGTGCGCGCTCGGTCAAGCGAATCCGGATGTCCTCCAGGGTGGTCGTGCCGTAGACCGCCGGCTCGCGTGTGCCGAGCAGATTCAGGTTGGGACCGTTGAGAACCAGGAGTCTAGCCATGACTGTCCTTGCGCTGTTAACCCTTTCATGGATTGTCGAGATCGCGTCACTTTGCTGCAAGATGCCGTCTCGGCGCACCGTTTTCGTTGGTGTCGAAGTTTGCCGAAAAATGCTGAGAGTGTCCACCCTCACCATCGAACGATGTTCGTTAATACCTGGTTTCCATTGCCGAGGGTTAACGGCGCGGAACCATGAACCAGGAGCCGCGAACTAAGAACTGAAAACTAAGAATTGAAAGCCAAGAACTAGCAACCGGACGCCACTGAAGAGCGGTCATGTGCCAGCCGCTTCACCGCATCCAGATGGCGAGTCAGCGCTTCGGCGTCGACTTCTCCCTGGATGCGGGCCCGTCGAAGCTCCGTGCCGTCGGCGAAAAACAGCAGCGCCGGTGGCCCGAACAGCTGGTAGTGATCGAGCAGCTCACGGCTTGCGGTGGTGTCCTGGGTCACGTCGGCGCGGATCAATGTGAAATCCGCCAGGCGTTCGGCCACGGCCGGCGCGGGGAAGACCGTCTGCTCCATCACTTTGCACGAGATGCACCATTCGGCGCTGACATCGACCATGATCGGCCGCCCGCTGGCACGCGCCGAGGCCAGTGCCGACTCGAGCTGGTCGAGGCGATTGACGGTCCGGAAGGCCAGGTTCGACGTTTCCGAAGACGCCTCGGCGTTCGATCCCGGCAAGGGGCGCAGTGGATCGCCACTACCCTGGGCCGCGCCCCAGACCATCGCCACGCCCCACACCAGCAGTACCCAGCCGGCCGCCTGGCGCACCCGCGGCCAGCCACCGCCGATCTGTCTATCCAGCGCGCCCAGGGCCAGCGCGCAACCCAGCGTCAGCGCTCCCCACAGCAGCAAGACCGCCGGTGCCGGCAGCAGGCGCTCGACCAGCCAGATCGCGACGCCCAGCAGCATCACGCCGAACAACGCCTTGATGCCTTTCATCCAGGCGCCGGCGCGGGGCAGCCACTGCCCGCCGAAAGTCCCGACGAGAATCAGCGGCACCCCCATGCCGGCACCCAGCGCGAGCAGCGCCAGTGCGCCGCCCAGGGCGTCGCCGGTGGAGGAGATGAAGACCAGCGCGCCGGCCAGCGGTGCGGAAACGCAGGGTGACACCACCAGCACCGACAGGGCGCCGGCCGCGGCCAGGCCGAGCGGGCCGCTGCGCTGCATTCGGCCTTGCCAGGTATCGACCCGCTGGCTGATCCCGTTGGGAAGCCGCAGGTCGAACGCGCCGAACATCGCCATCGCGAAGAGCACGAAAAGCAGCGCGAAGGGGACCAGTATCCAGCCGGATTGCAGCCGCGCCTGGAGATTGAGCGAGGCGCCGAAGACGCCCATCAGCGTGCCGAGCAGCGTGAACGTCGAGACCATGCCGATCACATAGCTCGCCGATAGTAGCAGCGCCCGCCCGCGACGCGCGTTCTGGCCCACGATGATGGAGGTCAGGATCGGCAGCATGGGCAGCACGCAGGGGGTGAAGGTCAGCCCTAGCCCCGCGAGGAAGAAAAGCCCCAGCGTGCTCGCCCCGAGGCCTTCGCGGAGCAGGGATTGAAATTGGCCATCGGCGGTGGCGACCGGCAGCGCGTTGCTCTCGCTGGCTGAAGCGGGAGACAGAGCCGCCGTTGGTCTGGACGTGTCGGGGATAGACGTGCCGGAGATAGACCTGTCGGGGATAGACACTTCGGGAGCGATGGCCGAATTCGAGAGCGGTTCGTCCCCGGGCGATGCGGAGAAAGGATCGCGGGTGGCCTCGGGACCGGATGCCGGCGATAGGATCGGCGAGGCCTTGGCGTCACGGCTGGCATCGCGATAGGCGGCGGGCGGCGGCCCGGCCTTGGCGGTCAGCGACCAGTGCTCGGGGGGATAACAGAGCCCCGCATCGGCACACCCCTGGAAGGAGAGCGTGATCGGTATCGGAGCCTGGGAGGCGAGGTCGTCACCGCCGGCCAGCGGCGCGCTGATCTCGACCTGATCGTAGAAGACATGGACATCGCCCAGATATTGATCGTGCTTGAACTGGCCGGGCGGGATCCTGAACGATCCCAGCGCGATTCCGGGTTGGCGACTTTCCAGGCCGAAGCGATGACGATAGAGATAGTAGCCGGGCTGGTTGCGGATGCCGACGTAGACCCGTTCGTCGTCATGCCAGGCGTAGGCATGAAAGGCCTGATCGACCGGCAGGAACTCGTTGCCGCCGCGAGCGGAAAAGGCGGCCTGATTCGAGGAAGCGGGAGAGTCCTGTGCCTGGGCAAGGGCTGCCAACAGGCAGTAGCCGAGCACCAGGAGGCATCCGTAAAAGCGTGACGTCAAAACATGAATTCCTGACAGCGATGAAAGCGCAGACCTGGCGTGCCCGCTCATGGTGAATCCGAGCATGCCGCCCGCCTTGTTGCTCGTTCGTGCGTACCTGTCACGTTCGTAGTCGCGAAAGGCGAATGACGCTTTGATCGCATGGGGCGAGAAAAGTGCCGCGGCGACAGCGCAGTAGGCCGATATGCAGCGAAAGACGGGCTGCGTGTGACGGGGAGCATGATAGGATAGAGTCAATCCTATCCCAACCCTGTTTCCGTTGACGCTGGCTCTCTGCGCCGGTTTTTACAACTGATCGTCACAACCGGTTTTCACTCTCAGCAATCACAAGGATCGTCCATGGCCCTGTTTCGCAAGAAGGCGCCGCTATCGCGCACCGAGGTTCTCGAAACGCCCCAGTACGGCTGGATCTGGAAGCCGCTGGTGGCACTGGTCGTCATCTATCTGCTGGTCTGCATCGTCCTCGGCATCTGGTGGAGCTGGACCCCGTCACCGACAGATCCCAGGCAGGCGGTCCAGATGCAGCGCGGCTTCCCGCAGAGCGTGGATACCGGCGGCAATGACGCCCAATCGCCGCCGGCCACCGCGCCAGGCGAGGCGCTTCTTGCCAGCAACATCTCGATTCTCGATACGCTGCTCGACAAGCCCGGCGGCTACCTGCGCAACGATGTGATGCCGCCCGGGTTGTGGCTCGACAACATGCCCAACTGGGAAGCCGGTGTGACCCGGCAGGTTCGCGATGCGGTGGCCCTGCTGGGCGAATCGCTGAGCGTGGGCGATGCGCCGCTGACGCAGGCCAACGAATCGCTCTCCGGCGATCTGGAAAGCTGGCGCTGGCCGGCCTCCGAAACCGTATTGCGCGCGGCGCGCAACAACCTCGGCGAAGCCTTCACCGCCGTGGAGAACGCTGCCGGCCCTGGGGCGCCCAATCAGGACGCTGCCGCTTCGACTGACGCACCTGCTTCGCTCGATGCTTCGGCGCTCTCCGACTGGCTGGCACAGGTTCAGCAGCGCCTGGAAACCCAGACCCGGCAACTGGCTGCCAACGTCGGCCAGTCGCCGAATGGCGATGAGCAGGACGACAGCACGCCGTGGCTGCGAATCGACAATGTGTTCTTCGAGGCTCGCGGCACCACCTGGGCGCTGGCGCAGCTGATGCAGGCTGCCAGGATCGATTACGCCGATGTCATCGAGAGCAGCGGCGTCGGCGCCGATTTCGATCAACTGGTGGCGGAGCTGGAAAGCTCCCAGGCGCGGGTCTGGAGCCCGGTCATTCTCAACGGCTCCGGATTCGGGCTGTTCGCCAACCACTCGCTGATGATGGCCAACTACACGGTGCGGGCGTCTCAGTTGGCCGAGAAGATCCGCAATCAACTTTGAGCCTGACCTGAACGGCCTATGAGCCGTAACGCAAAACGCCGCCCCGGTTTCGATGCCGGGGCGGCGTTTTTCATCGTTTCATCAGAGCCTCGAGCAAAAGCCGAGGCTCGACGAACGGTCGCGGCGCTTACTCGTTCTCGTAGGCGGCGACGGCCTTTTCGATGGCCTTGCGGGCGGCGTCGGCGCCGTCCCAAGAGTCGATCTTGACCCACTTGCCTTTCTCGAGATCCTTGTAGTTCTCGAAGAAGTGAGCGATCTGCTGGCGCAGCAGCTCGGGCAAATCGGTGACTTCGTGGACATCGTTGTAGAGCGCGCTCAGCTTCTCGTGGGGCACGCAGACCAGCTTGGCATCTTCGCCGGCCTCGTCGGACATGTTCAGCACGCCGACCGGACGGGCGCGGATCACGCTGCCGGGCTGGACCGGATAGGGGGTGACGACAAGCGCGTCGAGCGGGTCGCCATCATCGGCCAGGGTGTTCGGAATGAAGCCGTAGTTGGCCGGGTAGAACATCGGCGTGGCCATGAAGCGGTCGACCACCAGCGCGTCCATGTCCTTGTCGATTTCATATTTGATCGGCGCGTGGTTGGCGGGAATCTCGATCGCCACGTACACGTCGTTGGGGAGATCCTTTCCGGCGGGAATCTTGTCGAAACTCATCGTTGAGTCCTTGCGGTTTGCAGGTTGAACACCAGCGGGCGAAAATCGGGGGAATTATACGAACTGGCTAGGCCGATTACCAACCTGGGCATTGACCTCCGTCCATGCAGGTTAGCCGATGCCGAGGTGTCGTGCCGCTTCGGTCGTCGATTCGAGGTTGCCCGATCACTCGCCGTTCGTCGATCCATTGGGAGAAAGCCGTTGTCCAAGAGTTCGCTGTCACTGACCTACGGCCAGGCCTTCGTCGCGCCGGACCTGCACCGTCATCGCAGCTCGATGTCGGTGCAGATCCCTCAGGGCGAGCAGTTGTTCTCCAAGGGGGGGTGCGCGCTGATCAGTGATTCCACCTGGCGCAACTCGATCGCCAAGCAGGCCGGCGATCTCAGCGTGAGGGGCTTTCTGGCCGACTACTACTCGACGCCGGATCACTGGGACATCAAGACCTCGGCCACTCGCGTGCTGCGGGCACTGAACAGCTGGTGCCACAGCCAGAGCGGCTATATCGAAGGCGGCAGCTACATCTGCTCGCTGTCGGCGATGATCTTTCATCAGCACGATGCGCATCTCTTCCACATGGGCGATACCCTGGTCTATCGAATCCGCGGGGCGGAGTTCGAACAACTGACCCGCGACCACGTCACCGATCTAGGCGGCTATCGCTACCCCTCGCGGGCGCTGGGGATGGATGGTCATGTCGATATCGACTATTCCACCTTTCCCCTCAAGCAGGGGGATCTGTTCCTGTTCATGACCCAGGCCGTCCGCGGCACGCTGGTGCCCTCGGAGTACGTGCAGCTGATCCGCGGCGATGTCAGCGATCTCGACGCCGCCTGCGAGCGGCTGGCCAAAGCCGCCAACCAGCGCGCCATCGAGCGGGGCTACAACGCCAACCAGTTCTGCTTCCAGTTGGTGAGGGTCGATCGCCTCTCCGACGACGAGCCGAACGAGCAGCCCCGCGTCTTTCATCACCTGCCGGTGCCGCCGGAACTGGCCAAGGGGGAGCGTCTCGATGGCCTGGAAGTCGTCGAGGTCCTGTCGCGCACCGCCAAGGCGCGTCTCTATCATGTGCGGGATGTGCGCAGCGGACGCGACATGGTGATGAAGGCGCCGAGTCCGGAGCTTTCGACCCGTAACGTCTATCTTGAACACTTCGGTCTGCAGCAGTGGGTCGTCGAGCGCGTCAACTCGCCGTTCGTGGTCAAGGTGATGGAGCCGGCGAGAACGCGCCGCTATCTCTACTATCTGATGAGCTACGTCGACGGCGAAACGCTGACGGAATGGCTGAGAAGGCACCCGCAGGCCAGTCTCGACCAGCGGCTCGACATCGCGCGGCAGCTGGTCAAGGCGGTACAGGCGCTGCATCGTCACGATGTGCTGCATCAGCATATCCACCCGAACAACATTCTCATCGACCGACACGGCAATCTGGTGCTGACCGATTTCGGCGCCTGCCACAAGCGCGAGGGCGACGCCCAGGGCGAGGCACGCCAGCTTGCACGTCAGGTCGGCCTGACCGAGCACAGTGCGCCGGAGTACGCGCTGGATACCGAGGTCGGTCGTCGTAGCGACCAGTATTCGCTGGCATCCACCGTCTACTGGATGCTCACCGGGCATCTGCCGTACACCCTGCTGCCTAACCATCTGCGCAGTCATACCGATCTGGAGCAGATGACCTACCGTCGCGCCCAATTGAGCAATCCGGCGATCAGCACCAATCTCGACGACGCGCTGCGGCGCTCGCTCGATCCGCTGCGCGCGCTGCGATTCCGGCGGCTCACGGAGCTCGCCTATCATCTGCGGGCGACCCCCAAGGGCGACGACGAAAGCCGGCGCCCGCCATGGCGGGAACCAGCGAACGTGTGGCAGGCGATCGCCACCGTACTGCTGCTGTTGCTGATTCTTTCCTGGTGGTTCAAGTAGCGATGTAACCCGTGCGCTCGGCTGACCGGGCCGGGTGATGGCATCACCAACGAAGAGGGCGCCGTGATGGCGCCCTCCGCGTTTTTGCCGGGTTGCGTGTGGCTTCAGACCGGTTCGCCCTACGGCATGCCCAGCCAGTTGGGCAGGCCCAGCGACAGGAATGGCACGTAGGTGACCAGCAGCAGGAAGCCGAGCAGCAGGAACAGCCAGGGAGAAGCCGCCCGGATCGTGCGCGTCAGCGGCATGCCGGTAACGGCGGAAGCCACGAACAGGTTCAGACCCACCGGCGGCGTCACCAGGCCGATCTCCATGTTGACCACCATGATGATGCCGAAATGGATCGGATCGATGCCCAGTTGTGCCGCCACCGGGAACAGGATCGGCGCCAGGATCAGAATGATCGCCGACGGCTCCATGAACGATCCTGCTACCAGCAGCACGATATTGACTACCAGCAGGAAGGTGATCGGCGAGAAGCCCTGATCCACGACCCATGCCGTGATCGTCTGTGGGATCTGCTCCGTGGTCAGCACATGGGCGAACAGCATCGCGTTGGCGATGATGAACATCAGCACCACCGACAACTTGGCGGCGTCGAGCAGCACGCCCGGGCACTGCTTGAAGGTGATGTCCCGATAGACGAACAGGGCCACGAAGCCGGCGTAGACGGCGGCTACCGCCGCAGCCTCGGTGGGCGTGAAGAAGCCGCCGTAGATACCGCCGAGCACGATCACGATGGTCAACAGCCCCCAACTGGCCTTGCGGGCCGTGGAGAGAAATTCACCGATCGAGGGGCGGGGCAGGGCCGGCATCTTCTTGACGCGGGCGACGATATAGATCGCCACCATCAGAATCAGGCCCAGCAGCAGCCCGGGCACGATACCCGCGACGAAGATCTTGCCGACGGAGCTTTCGGTGACCGTGGCATAGACCACCATCACGATCGACGGCGGGATCAGGATGCCCAGCGTCCCCGCGTTGCAGACGATGCCGGTGGCGAAATCCTTGGTGTAGCCGGACCGCGCCATCCCGGCGATGACCACCGAGCCCACTGCCGCGACCGTCGCCGGGGAGGAGCCGGAGAGCGCCGCGAACATGACGCAGGAGAGTACCGAAGCGATCGCCAGGCCGCCGCGAATATGCCCGACGCAGGCGTTGGCGAAATTGATGAGCCTTCTTGCCACGCCACCGCTGGTCATGAAGGCGCCGGCGAGAATGAAGAACGGAATCGCCAGCAGCGTATAGTGCTCGGAGGTCTCGAACAGCTTGATCGCCAGCGAGCTCAGGGAATCCTGGCTGAACAGCAGGATCGTCAACGAACTGGCAATGCCCAGCGAGAATGCGATCGGCACGTTGAGGAAGAGTAGGCCGAAAAGCACCACGAACAGAAAGGCGATGGTCATGCCGACTTCTCCTCAGTGCTGGCTTCTTCCTTGAGCTTCAGGGCGTCCGTGGACTCGTTGCTCAATTCCATGGTGATCTGCTTGCCGCGCAGCATGCGCACCAGCACCTCGATCAGGCGGATAAGAACCAGCGTGAAGCCGATCGGCACGATGATCGTGATATGCCATTGCAGCACGCCGTACTGGTCGAGATCCTCGGCCCCGATCCGCGCGCGCATCAGTGCCTGTACCCAGGTGTAGCTGGAGACGGCGAACAGGGCGGTGTAGGCGATGCAGATCAGGCATGTCAGGATGCCCACGGCGCGTCGCAGACGCTCCGGCAGCAGCCGGACGAGCAGGTCGACCCCGATGTTGGCACCGATGCGCACGATATAGGCAATGCCCAGGAAGATCAGCCAGGCGAAGCAGGCCTTGGTCAGGGCGATGCTCCAGGTCATCTCCTGGGCCAGATCGATGATGAAATCACCGATCGCGAAGAGCGGCGTTTCCGCGAACGGGAACAGGTCCGCCGCATCGTAGAAGACGGTATAGAGGTTGTTGACCATCACGTAGCTGAAGGTCACCAGGGTCATGAGGGCGAGGAGGAAGGCCACCAGGCCCTCCTCCAGATGCGCCCAGGCACGCAGGAAACGTGTCATGGTTCGGCTCGATTACTGGCTGTTTTCAGACGAGGTGGCGTCGGACTGGTTGGCGCTATCGGCAGCCTTGATCAGGTCTTCGCCGATATCATCCTGAAACTTCTCCCACACCGGACGAACCGCGTCGCGCCACTCTTTACGCTGTTCGGGGGTCAGCTGGATGATCTCACTGGTGCCGGCATCGACGATGGACTGCTTGGCGTCCTGGTTGAGATCGTAAGCCTGCTGGTTCACCTTCTGCGAGACATCGGCCAGGATCTCTTCCAACTGGGTGCGAACGTCGTCCGGCAGCCCGTTCCAGAAGTCGGCGTTGGTGATCACCATGTAGTCGATGATCCCGTGGTTCGACTCGGTGATGTAAGGCTGCACTTCGTGCATCTTCTGGCTGTAGATGTTCGACCAGGTATTCTCCTGACCATTGACCACGCCGGTCTGCAACGCCTGATAGACCTCGCCGAAGCTCATCTTGCGGGGGACGGCACGGAGTTCCTTGAACTGTTCGTCGAGCACGTCGGAGGCCTGCACGCGGAACTTGAGACCGCGGGCGTCACCGGGTTCACGCAACGGCTTGTTGGCGGAAAGCTGCTTCATGCCGTTGTGCCAATAGGCCAGGCCCTGAATGTTGCGGTCCTGCATCGAATCGAGCAGGCCCTGGCCCTCGTCGGACTGCTGGAAACGGTCGACGGCATTGATGTCGTCGAACAAAAACGGCAGATCATAGAGCTGCAGGCTGGGGCTGTACTGCTCGAACTTGGCGAGTGAAGGCGCCAGCATCTGCACGTCGCCGAGCAGCAGGGCTTCCATCTCCTTGCCATCGCCGTAGAGCGACGAGTTGGGATAGACCTCGACCTTCACGCGGTCGCCGAGCTTCTCTTTCACTTCCTCGGCGAACATCTTCGCGCCCTGGCCCTTGGGCGTGTTCTCGGCCACGACGTGGGAGAACTTGATGACGATGGGATCCTGCGCCTGAGCGCTAGCAACGCCACCCATCAGGATGGCAACCCCGATCGCGCCAGCCACGGTTTTTGGATTGATGAGAGACATGGCATTTCACTCCTGAGTTTGTTCTGTCGTCTTGGCGTCTTTGAAGACACCTTATTGGCGATGCCATGCGGAGTATGCGGAGAATTACATGGATTCGTATATTCAACCTTTGGCGGGAGTCGAGGCGCTGAAAATCAGGGGAGATGACATCGTTTTCTGGTTTAAAAAGTTTAAAAAGTCGATATAAGATAGGGTGATGTGATCATTTTTGCGTCGCGTTGAGAATTAAAAATCCATTAAATTCAATTACTAACATTGATTATGGAATATCGAAAAGGCGGCGTCGCCGGTATTGTCGTCGATCTAAATGCGGGGTTGATGAGCCGAGGGGAATCGAAAATATTCCGGCAGGTTGCGCTGGTGGAAAAACGTCTCGTGACGGAAATTGACCGTCGTCCCCGTTGCGTGGAGAGCCGGACGTTCGAAGAGCCGGAAGTCGAACGGAAATACTCCTCCCGACTTCCGGCAAAATCCGGGTTCAGTCCCGTTTCGCGGTGGCGATGAGCCGGCGGGCACGGGCCATGACCGGCGCATCGATCATCTGGCCGTCGATCTGGCCTGCGCCAGCGTCGCGTTCGGCAGCTTCGAGCACGCGTGTCGCCCAGGCCAACTGGTCGACGGTGGGCTGGAAAGCATCGTTGACCATCGCGACCTGACGCGGATGAATGCAGAGCATGCCGCTGAAACCCATCTCGACGGCCAGCCCGGCAGCGCGTTCGACGACGGCCATGTCGCGAAATTCGGGGTGTACGGTTTCGATCGGTGCCGCGAGCCCGGCCAGGCGCGATTGCAACAACAGTTGATAGCGGGCCTGATTCAAGATCCAGTCGCCGCCTTCGCTACCCGGCTCGATCCCCAGATCCAGGCCGAGGTCCAGCGCGCCGAAGCTCAACTGCACGACGCCGGGAGAGCGGGCGAGCTCGGGCAGTGCCTGCAAGCCCCTGGCGCTTTCGATCAGTGGCATCAGCGCCAATCCCAGGGTGCCAGCCTGGGCGAGTGCCTCGGTCGTCTCCGCCTTGGGCACGACGAGGCCGGCGATGCCGGGCCGATCCCGGCACAGCGCCAGATCCGCGTCGAAATCGGCGGTATCGGCGGCATTGATGCGCACCCAGACGGCCTTTTCCGGCGCCTGGTCGAGGAAGGCTTCCAGCGCGCGTCGCGCTTCCGGCTTGGCTTCGGGGGCGACGGCATCTTCCAGGTCGACGATGACGATGTCGGCGCCGCTGTCGAGCGCCTTGGGGATGCGTTCGGGACGATTGGCCGGCACGAACAGTGCCGAGCGGGGCAGGGTGGTCGAGGTCATGGGCGCATTTCCTTGTGTGAGCGGATGAGGACGAAGGCGAAGGCTATAGAGGGATAACCCGTCGGTCCGCTCAGATCGTACCGGCCTGGCGCAGCTTGTCCACGTCCTCGTCGGCATAGCCCAGTTGCTTGAGAATGGCCTCGCTATGCTGGCCGAGCGCGGGGACGGCATCCATGCGCGGCTCGTATGCCGCGTTGCGTCCGGGCGGCAGCGCTGCCGGCACCTCTCCGCCGGGCGTCATCACGCTACGCCAGCGATCCCGCGCCGCCAGCTGCGGATGCTGCCACACGCCCGCCATGTCGTTGACGTGGGCGTTGGCGATCTGAGCGCTTTCGAGACGCTCGATCACCTGCTCTGCGCTGAGTTCGGCAAAGACTTCGTCGATCAGCGCGCGCAGCGCGGCACGATTCTCGGAGCGCTTGAAGTTGGCATCGAAGCGCTCGTCCCGGGCCAGCGCCGGTTGCTCCAGTACCTTCTCGCAGAACAGCTGCCATTCGCGCTCGTTCTGCAGACCGAGCATGACCGTGCCGCCGTCGCCGGTGGGGAAGGGGCCGTAGGGATAGATCGTCGAGTGGGACGCGCCGGCACGAGGCGGCGGGGTTGCGCCGTCGAAGGCGTAGTACATTGGGTAGCCCATCCATTCGACCAGGCTCTCCAGCATCGAGACGTCGATGTGAGAGCCTTCTCCGGTACGCCCGCGCAGCAGCAATGCCGAGAGGATGTTGCTGTAGGCGTACATGCCGGCGGCGATGTCGGCGACCGAACAGCCCGCCTTGGCCATTTCGTCCGGCCCCGGGCCGCCAGTGACGGAGAGAAAGCCCGCTTCGCTCTGGATCAGCAGGTCGTAGGCTTTCTTCGTCTCGTAGGGGCCGCCCTCGCCGTAACCGGAGATATCGCACACGATCAGGCGCGGAAACTGCGCATGCAGCGTGTCGAAGTCGAGCCCCATGCGGGCGGCGGCGCCCGGCGCCAGGTTCTGCACCAGCACGTCGGCTTCCGCGAGCAAATCGGAGAGAATCGGTTCGGCAGCGTCGTGCTTGAGGTTGAGCGTCAGGCTCTCCTTCGACCGGTTGGTCCAGACGAAGTGCGAGGAGAGACCGTGGACGCGCTCGTCGTAGCCGCGGGCGAAGTCGCCGACGCCGGGGCGCTCGATCTTGATGACTCTAGCGCCCTGATCGGCGAGTTGCCGTGTGCAGAAAGGCGCGGCTATGGCGTGCTCGAGGCTGACCACGGTGATGCCGTCCAATGGACGAGGGGGATGAGCAGTCATGGCAGATCCTGTCCGGAAAGCGGAAATTCGATAGGGGTAAGGAGCCGGGTCACAGCAGCGGCTCGAGACGGTCGAGCGCCGGCAGGTTCCAGGCATGGGCGATCAGTTTGGCGGTTTCATCGTCACTGGCCGCGCCCGAGAACGTCACGAGACGGCGGAACTTGGCCTCCAGTTCGTCCCGGCTCAGGGTGTTGCCCGGGTCGCCCTTGGGTTCGTCGATCGCTGCGCTCAACTGGCGGCCGTCGCGGGTCGTGACGTCGATCCGGCCCAGCCAGCGGCGCGGGTAGGCCGCATCCACCTCAGGGTTCAGCACCATCGACACCCGCCGGCGGAAGTCGGCTACGGCCTCGTCCTGCAGCGCATGGTCGCGGAAGCTGGCCAGGCTGGCATCGCCGTGGACGGCGATCAGCCCCAGCACGCTACCCATCGAGAACTTGGCCTGGTGAATGGTGCGAGGGTCGGTCACGGGGCCGAGTACGTCGATCGCGGCCTGATGCACTCTGGCCGTGACGGTTTCGATATCGTCATGAGCCAGGGCTTCTCGCTGCATCAGGGCCAGCAAGGCGTCCGCTGCCGGGTGGGTGTGTCGGCAGGAGGCATGAAACTTGAACGAGGTCTCGACCAGCGCCCAGCGTTCGCCGAGCCGATCCGTCAGCCGGTCGAGATCGGCATCGGTGGACATGCCGGCAGCCATGCCTTGGGGGCCTTCGAGAACATGCCGGGCGCCCGTCAGGCCGCTGTGGGTCATGTAGGCGGCGAGCAGGCCGTCGGACGCGGCCTTGGCAGTGTGGAGCTGCTTGGAGTCGGCGGCGTCGCGCAGGAATTCCCACAGCCCGGCGGCCTGGGTGCCGGCGCTGCCAAGCAGGTTCACGAAGCCGTCGGTATCGAGTTCCATCAGCTTGCCCGCGGCCACGGCGGCTGCCAGGGTGCCGGCGGTGCCGGTGGTATGGAAGATGCGGTAGTGGGAGCGGCCGAGAAACTCGCCGACCCGAATCCCCGCTTCGTAACCGGCGACGGCGGCAGTGATCAGGTCCTGGCCACTACAGCCCAGATCCTGGGCAGTCGCCAGCGCGGCGGGGAACACCACGGTGGCGGGGTGGAGTACAGAGCTATTGTGCAGGTCGTCCTGCTCGACCACATGCGAGGCGGCGGCATTGACGAAGGCAGCAAAGTGGGGCGACGTCATGCGGCGGTCGGTCAGCTGCTGGCTGCCGCCGTCGCTCGGGCCCATGATCTGGCTGTAGCGCTCGAACAGCGGGATCGGCGCGTGATCCTTGCCCGCCAGGGCCGAGCCCAGCCAGTCGAGGTAGAGCGCCTGGCAGCGTTCGACGACATGGCCGGGCAGTTGCTCGTAGCGGAGTTCGGCCAGAAACGCGGCCAGGGTTCGGGTAGCATCCATGGTCATTCCCTCGCGGTTACGGCGTCAGAACGAACGTGGCAGATCGAGCAGATGCTCGGCCACGTAGGAGAGAATCAGGTTGGTGGAGATCGGCGCGACCTGATAGAGCCGGGTCTCGCGGAACTTGCGCTCGACGTCGTACTCGGTGGCGAAGCCGAACCCGCCGTGGGTCTGCAGGCAGACGTTGGCGGCTTCCCAGGACGCCTTGGCTGCCAGGTACTTGGCCATGTTGGCGCTGGCCCCGGCCGGCAGACCGGCATCGAACTCCTGGCAGGCGCGCCAGCGCATCAGGTCGGCGGCTTCCACCTCGATATGCGCCTCGGCGATGGGGAACTGCACGCCCTGGTTCTTGCCGATCGGCCGGTCGAAGACGATGCGCTCGTTGGCGTAGCGGCTGGCCTTGTCGATGAACCAGCGGCCATCGCCGATGCACTCGGCGGCGATCAAGGTTCGCTCGGCGTTGAGACCATCGAGGATGTAGCGGAAGCCCTTGCCTTCCTCGCCGATCAGGCTATCTGCCGGCAGCTCGAGATTGTCGAAGAACAGCTCGTTGGTCTCGTGGCCGACCATGTTGGCGATCGGCTGGACCGTCATGCCGTTGCCGATCGCCTGGTGCAGGTCGACCAGGAAGATCGACATCCCTTCCGACTTGCGCTTGACCTCGGCCAGCGGCGTGGTGCGGGCGAGCAGAATCATCAGGTCCGAATGCTGGATGCGCGAGATCCACACCTTCTGGCCGTTGATCACGTACTTGTCGCCGCGCTTCACCGCCGTGGTCTTGATCTTGGTGGTGTCGGTGCCGGTGGTGGGCTCGGTAACGCCCATCGACTGCAGGCGGAGCTCGCCGCTGGCGAGTTTGGGCAGTATCGCACTCTTCTGGGCCTCGCTGCCGTGCTTGAGCAGCGTCGCCATGTTGTACATCTGGCCGTGCACGAAGCCGGCGTTGCCGCCGCAGCGGTTGACCTCTTCGAGGATCACGCTGGCCTCGGTCAGCCCCAGGCCGGAGCCGCCGAACGCCTCGGGGATCATCGCACCGAGCCAGCCGGCTTCGGTCAGTTCGGTCACGAACTTCTCGGGGAAGCCCTGGACTTCGTCGATCTGACGCCAGTATTCGCCATCGTACTGCTGGCACAGGCTGCGCACGCCGTCGCGGATCGCTTCCAGCGCCTCGTGGTCGATAAGGTCGAGACTCATGATCGAGACTCCTGATCTTCAGTGTTATTGAATTCAACCGTGGCGCGATGGGCCGGTCCGTCTTCGTTGCCGGCCGTCAACTCGGCACGGCCGACACCGGTTATCCGTCCGGTGGTCTGAAACGGCTTGTTGGCGATCAGCGGGCGCAGTCCGCGATACTGCATGCGCTTAGGGCGAGCTTGGGGGTTGGCCTCGCAGAAGGCTTGCAACTGGAGCGTGGCGATCAGCGGCCCATGCACCACGAGGCCCGGATACCCCTCGGTTTCGGTGACGTAGGGCCAGTCGTAATGAATCCGGTGGCCGTTGAAGGTGACCGCCGAGTAGCGGAACAGCAGAACCGGATCGGGCTCGATGGTCTGAGACCAGTCCGCGTCCGGCATCGGCTCGTCGAGCGACAGCTTGGGCGGGGCCGGCTGACGGTAGACGATGTCCTGTTCTTCGCGGATGGCGAGCTCGCCGGCCTGACGATAATCGTGCTGCACGGTCACGAACAGCAGCGAGCCGGTGCGGCCATGTTTTTCCTGGATATCGGTCACCGTGGAGACACGCTCGGCTTCGATGCCCGCTTTCAGCGGCGTCAGGAACTCGAGGCGTCCGCCGGCCCACATGCGGTTGCGGTCGTCTGCCGGGGGCAGAAAGCCGCCGCGGGTCGGATGGCCGTCGCCGCCCAACTGATCGCCAGGGAGCGGGTTCTGGAAGAAGGCCCAGTGCCACAGCGGCGGCAAGGGTTCGCCCGGGGCCGGGCAGGGCTTGCCGAAGGTGGCGGCGACGCGGGCGACCAGCGCACTGTCGAGATGATCCGTGCTCTGTTCCCGGTTGCCGATCCAGCGTTCGAGCGTGTTGTCGGTCATGCTGTCGGGCATAAGGCGATCCACCAGTCTCGTAAGGTGTCGCTAGCATGGCCGGACTCGATTCCTCGGGATATCTGTCTTTCGTGGCAGGGGGCTTTGGTTTTGCTGAATACGACTTTCGATGTATTCCATGCCCGTGCGCCGCCGAGAGGCATCGTCGAGTCCGTGATCCGGCTTCTGCCGGGAGTTACTGAGCCGGTTGCCAGTGTACGCGGTTGCGTCCCTGCTCTTTAGCCGCATAAAGCCCCAGGTCGGCACGCTTGATGGCTGGCTTCAGAGAGGTTTCGCCGACCAGGATGGCCGTCACTCCCAGCGACGCCGTATAGTGCAGCCAACCATTTCCAGTTACCTCTGGATCGACTTCCACTGGTGAGTTTTCCAGGGTCAGACGTAACCTTTCGGCAATATGTATCGCTTGTGACTGGGAGGTATCGACCAGCAGTACGGCAAACTCTTCGCCGCCCATCCGGCAGAGTACGTCGCCATCGCGCAGCAGTTGACGGCCCGTCTCGGCAAAGGCTTGCAGCACCCGGTCACCCACATCGTGGCCGTAGGTGTCGTTGATATGCTTGAAATGATCCAGATCTATCGCGATCAGCGCGAGCGGTTCACCGCTTCGCTCTGCCCGGGCAATCTCCTGGACGGCTTGATCCTGCAGATAGCGACGGTTGCCGAGACCGGTGAGGGGATCGGTCATGGCCTGGCGGGCCAGAGTTTCCTCCAGTTGCTTGCGTTCGGTGAGATCGAATACCGTGGCGCGTGAATGCACAAAGCCGCGTGAGGTTCTGTAGGCCGTGGCCTGAATGATCACTGGAATGGTGGTACCTGCTCGGGTCCGCAGCGCACATTCCGCCGAGCCTTCCTGGTCGGGACCCAGAACGCCTTGAAAGGCTTCCTCGAAGGCCTCTCGTGTTTCAGGCGTAATGAAATGGCTATAGTCGAGCCGATCGATCACTTCCTCGGCCCGGTATCCCAGCCATTCGAGTTCCGTACGGTTCATCTGGACGACACGCCCCTCCGCATTCAACGAATGATACCCGCAAGGCGCATAGTCATAGAGATTGCGAACTTCCTTGGCATACTGCTGGGCTTCTCGCTTCAGTAATTGCTGCCGATGGCTGCTGATGGCCCAGACGATGCCTGGCAGAATGGCCAGGGCGTAGAGCATGAAAATGAGCAGAACGGGTACGTCCTGATCGAACAGGGTGGTCAGGCGAGGCTTGGAAACCAGGATACCTAGCTGCCAGGGATAGTAGGATGGGGTGCTGTAAATCCCGCTGGCCAGACTGCGGTATTGTCGAGTCCGAATATCGATGGTCTGGAAAAGCAGGAGACGGTCGTCCATCTCTACCTGGCCGTGATCTTGTTGCGAAAGCGACTCCCATTGTTCAGGAAACTTTACTTTGAAGTTCCTGCCGAATGTCGTCGTTCCAAAAGCTTTGGCAAGAAGCCAATTGCCTTGACCATCGATGAGAATGGGCTGCGCCGTGCTGTCGATGGACATCGCGTGTCGCATGTCGGTGGTCAAGGATTGCCAGTCGACGCTAGACAGCAAAACCCCTTTGCGTCGGCCCTCGTTATCGAAGACGGGCGTGGCGATACTGATGATCGGAACCACGCTGTCATTCGCGTTTTCATAGCTGGGCTGGCGGGTGGGAGGGGAGATGTAGAGCTCGCCAGGCGCCAGTTGCATGGCTTCTTGGAAATAGACCGAATCGGCGTAAGAACGGCCGGTCGAAAGCTTGTCCTGACGCTTCCCATACTTGACATGAAGAAGTTCCTGCCCGCGCGTATTCAGCAGCATCAGCGTGGTGTATCGCCCCGAATGCGTAAGCAGGGTGTCGAACAGCAATGCGAGCCGCTCGGCAGTCAGTTGCTGGGCCGTGGAGGGGAAAGGCGACTGCCTGGTCTGGACGCTATCGAGATAATATTTGAGCAATGGCATCCTGGAAGTTGCCACGATGTCGTCGAAACATTCGTTCAGCCGCCTTTGCAGAGCCTCTCGCCCGCTCTCCAGCATGGCCTGGGCACCGACTCGACTTCCGTCGATACGTGCCTCCAGATAGGCGTAGGATAGCGGATAAAGAAACGCCGTGATCAACATCACGGGGACGACGATAGCTAGCATGAGTCGTGAGCAAAGCGCATTCACTTTCACGGATGGATCTCTCGAAATGCCACGAGGGCTATTGGCCTCGGCAGTCGATGACGCCACTGCACCCGGCGCGAGTCAGATCGAGGGCCGTCCGGCCGCCCGATCGACAATCGTTGTCTTGTCGTTTCTTCCGTTCAGGGGAGCGTATCGGGCAGTCTCTGTAACTCCTTCCAGGGCATGGGCCTGGCGAAAAAGAAGCCCTGAAGATAATCGCAGCGACGCTGGCAAAGGTCTTTCTGCTGCGTGGATTGCTCGATGCCTTCAGCTACTACCGTCAATGCCATGTGGTGCGCCATGGTGATGGTGCCCTCGACGATGGCGGCATTATGGGAGGATGTCAGGATGTCTTCGATGAAGGCGCGATCCAGTTTGATCTTGTGGATCGGTAGATCACGGAGGTAGCTCAGGCTGGAAAAGCCAGTACCGAAATCGTCGATGGCAATGGAGATGCCCATCGCGCGCAACGCTGTGACCAGGTCAATGACCTTCTCGGCATTCTGCAGCAGAATACTTTCGGTCATTTCCAGCTCGAGCAGATTCGGTGGCAATCCGGTTTCGTCGAGCACGCGTTTGACCTCGTCGAGAAAGCCGTCGCGGTGAAACTGCAGTGACGATATGTTGACCGCAACCGGAACGACTCGGTCTCCTCGCGCTTGACTGTCGGCTAGCGTCTGGCAGGCCTCACGCAATACCCAGCGACCGATATCGATGATCTGTCCGGTCTGTTCGGCCACCGGAATGAAGACGCCGGGAGATATCATCCCATGCAGCGGGTGGTGCCAGCGGATCAAGGCTTCGACGCTGCGAATTCTGCCAGTAGTCGCCTCGACGACCGGCTGATAGAAAAGCTCGAACTGACCTTCACGCAGCGCCATCTGGATATCGTGGCGCATCAATACATACTCGCCCGTGCTCTCGTTGCCACCACCTTGATACCACTGCCAGGTATTGCGCCCCTGGCGTTTCGCGCCCTCCATGGCCAGGTCGGCATATTGCAACAGTTCCTGCGCGCGCCGAGTGTCTGCGCCACGACAGGCGAGCCCGATGCTGGTACTGATATGCAGCATCTTTCCATCGATATCGAAGGGAGACTCGAAAGCTTCGAGAATGTTCTTCGCAGCCTCGGCCGCAGCGTCATGGTGAGGCAGGTGCGGCAGCAGAAAAATGAATTCGTCACCACCGACACGGGCCAGCATGTCGCCGGCGGCCACATACTGGCGGAGCCGTTCCGCGACGGCGACGAGCATGCGATTGCCGACGGGATGCCCCAGGCCGTCGTTGACGGTCTTGAAACCATCCAGATCGAGATACATCACGGTCAACGGGCTCTGGCGCTTGAGGCTTTTGCGGTATTCCCGTTCCAGGCGCGCGTCCAATGAGGCTCTGTTGGGCAAGCCGGTGAGCAAATCGTGGGTCGCCTGATAGGCAATTTGCGCTTCCTGATCCCGATGCTGGGTAATGTCTTCCTGAGTGCCGATGAAATGGGTGCACTGCCCCCGTTCGTCGGTGACGGGGCTAACGGTGAGGCGGTTCCAGAACGTCGAACCGTCCTGTCGATAGTTGAGCAGGGTGACCTGTACTTCGGTGTTTGCCTGCAAAGCCTTGCGGATGGTCTCGACAGCCGCCGGATCGGTTCGCTCCCCTTGCAGGAAGCGGCAGTTCCTGCCGAGAACCTGATCGTGCGAGTAACCCGTCAGATGACAGAAGGCGTCATTGGCATAAACGATGGGTCTTTCCGTCTGGATCGCATCGACCATCACCATGCCGACGGGGCTGGCCTCGATGCCGCGTTGCAGGAGTCTGAGGTCGGCTTCCCGGCGTTTGCGACGGGTGATGTCGTGGCAAATCCCGTAGACGCCCACGATCTCCCCATCGACGGTGACCGGAAAGTTGATGACCTCCAAAGGATAGGTGCGTCCACTGGCGTGGATGCCGATCGTCTCATACTGGCGGGATTCGCCACTCCGGGCGGCATCGAAGGCCGCTTGGGTCAGCTCTCGGTAATCCGTGGCGATGAAGTCATCGAAGTGGCGGCCGATCATCTCGTCCACCGGGTAGCCGGTGATCTGCTCCAGCGCGGCGTTCCCCTGCTGGAAGCGCCCCTTCAGATCGAATTCGTAGACACCATCCGGATGGTTGTCGAACAAGGAGCGATGCCACTCGGCCAGGGTGCGATGCTGATGAGTATCACGGTCGCGGAGGAACGCCAGCGTGACCAGTGCTGCCGCTTGCCGCAAGCGTTTCTGCGAGGTCTCGTTGGCGGGCATGTAGCCACGATAGTACGTCTCGAAAGTCCCCAGTAACTCGCCTTGTGACGTGATCAGCGGACTCGACCAGCAGGCCTTGAGGCCCTCAGTGGTCGCTTCTTCGGACCAGGCCCGCCAGCAAGGGTCGGCCTGAATATCCGCCGTGATCACGACCTGACGACGAGCAGCTGCCGCGCCGAAGGAGGCCTGATCGAGACCGACGGGAACGTTTTGCAATCGTTCTGAATAGCGACTGGAAAATCGGGAATTCGGCAGTAGGCTGAGCGTTTGTTGTTCGGAATCAAAGCTCATGAAAGCGACCACTGACCCCGGCAGTAGATCGCCTACCCAGTTGGCAAGGGTTTCCAACACGCTTTCCAAAGGTGCCTGATTGGCGATCATGTCGTGGATATTCTGCTGTGTTTCCATGAGCGTGAAGCTGGCGTTCATTATTTTGTTTACACGGTTCAAACTGCCTCCCTCGCATGGTCTGGTCATTGTTGGCTGGCAAGGAGGTTTGCGCCGGCACTTGCCGAGGCTGAGAAGCATATGGATCTCGCCGGGAACGATACCAGGCGGGGAAAAGATACTAGTCGGAAACAATACCAGTAGAGGAGCGGGGCATGTTCAAGGAAAAGCGGACATTGTGCATGCCTTTGCTCATCTATCTGGCTTCTTCCTCTCATACTTTTTCGGGAACACTCTCATGACTGTAACATAAGTCAACATTTGGTATCGTAAAGTTTCAATAGCGAAGCTTGGAGATAAGGCCAAAGGAGAGGTTGGGTGTGAGTCGAAGTCGGCGGCAAAAGCCCATGGCGCTTGTGCCATGGGCTTTGCTTCTTCGGGTCGTTCAATCGAAGTGCTCAGGCGTCGTCGAGTTTCTGCTTGAGCAGGCCATTGACCTGTTGCGGATTGGCGGTACCGCGAGAGGCTTTCATCACCTGACCGACGAAGTAGCCGATCATCTTGCCGCGCTTTTCCGGGTCGGCTTCGCGGTACTGGGCGACCTGGACCGGGCTGTCGGCGATCACCTGATCGATCATCGCTTCGATGGCCCCGGTATCCGTGACCTGCTTGAGGCCGCGGGCGTCGATGATCTCGTCGGCGCTCGCGCCTTCGTTGTTCCACAATGCCGCGAAGACCTGCTTGGCAGCCTTGCCGTTGATGGTGTCGTCGAGCACGCGGCTGATCAGGCCGCCGAGCTGTTCCGGCGTCACCGGGCTGTTGCTGATGTCGATATTTTCGCGGTTGAGATGCCCGGAAAGTTCGCCCTGGACCCAGTTGGCGGCCTGCTTGGCATCGCCGCAGACGGCCAGTACGGCTTCGAAGTATTCGGCCATCGGGCGCGTCGATGACAGTACGTCGGCATCGTAGGTGGAAAGCCCCAGGCTGGTTTCGAAACGGTTGCGTTTCTCGGTGGGCAGCTCCGGCAGCGTCGAGCGCTGGTGCTCGATGTAGGCTTCGTCGAGCATCACCGGCAGCAGGTCGGGGCAGGGGAAGTAACGGTAGTCATTGGCTTCCTCCTTGGTCCGCATGCTGCGGGTTTCGTCCTGGTCAGGGTCGTAGAGCCGGGTTTCCTGAACGACCTTGCCGCCGTCCTCGATCAGCTCGATCTGGCGCTCGACCTCGAATTCGATCGCGCGCTCGACGAAGCGGAAGGAGTTGACGTTCTTGATCTCGGCGCGGGTGCCGAGGGTCTCCTGACCCTTGGGTCGGACCGAGACGTTGACGTCGCAGCGCATCGAGCCTTCGGCCATGTTGCCGTCGGAAATGCCGAGATAGGTGACGATGGCATGAATCGCACGGATGTAGGCCACCGCTTCTTTGGCCGAGCGCATGTCCGGCTCGGAGACGATCTCGAGAAGCGGCGTGCCGGCGCGGTTCAAGTCGATGCCACTCATGCCATGAAAGTCTTCATGCAGAGATTTGCCGGCGTCCTCCTCCAGATGGGCGTGATGGATGCGAATGCGCTTGCGGACATCGTCATCCAGCACGATTTCCACTTCGCCCTTGCCGACGATGGGTTGGGCCATCTGGCTGGTCTGGTAGCCCTTGGGCAGGTCGGGGTAGAAGTAGTTCTTGCGCTCGAACAGCGAGGTCTCGGGGATCTCGGCATTGATCGCCAGGCCGAACTGGACGGCCATCGCCACGGCGCCTTCATTCAATACCGGCAGCACGCCCGGCAGGCCCAGATCGATGGCGCAGGCCTGGGTGTTGGGCTCGGCGCCAAAGGCGGTCGAGGCGCCGGAGAAGATCTTGGATTGGGTGGCGAGCTGGACGTGGACTTCCAACCCGATGACGGTTTCCCACTGCATTAGGTTGTCTCCTGATCGGTCGGGTGCCGACGGTGCCAGTCCGTCGCCTGCTGGAACTGGTGCGCCACGTTGAGCAGTTGGCTTTCGGCGAAATGCTGGCCGAGGATCTGCAGGCCGATTGGGCGTTTGCCAGCGAACCCGGCCGGCACGCTGATGCCCGGAATGCCGGCCAGGTTGATGGCGATGGTATAGATGTCCTGCAGGTACATCGAGACCGGGTCTTTCTTGGCGCCCAGGTCGAACGCCGTCGTCGGTGCGGCCGGCCCCATCAGGACGTCGACCTCTTCGAAAGCATCGAGGAAGTCCTGCCGGATCAGGCGGCGAACCTGCTGCGCCTTGCGGTAGTACGCGTCGAAGAAGCCCTCGGACAGGGTGTGGGTGCCGATCAGGATGCGGCGCTTGACCTCGTCACCGAAGCCTTCGGCGCGGGTACGCTTGTAGAGATCCTCGAGGTCGGCCGGGTTCTCGCAGCGATGGCCGAAGCGCACGCCGTCGTAGCGCGAGAGGTTGGAGGAGGCTTCCGCCGGGGCGATGACGTAGTAGGCCGGAACGGCCAGATGCGTGTGCGGCAGGCTCACCTCGCACACCTTGGCGCCCAGGGATTCGTAGACGCGAATCGCCTCGCGGATGGCGCTTTCGACCTCGGTATCGAGCCCGTTGCCGAAATACTCCTTGGGCAGGCCGATCTTGAGGCCGTCCAGCGGGGCGTCCAGTTCGGCGAGATAGTCCGGCACCACGCGGGCGACGCTGGTGGAGTCGCGCAGGTCATGCCCGGCGATGGCACCCAGCAGGAGGGCACAGTCCTCCGCGCTCCGGGCCATCGGGCCGCCCTGGTCGAGGCTCGAGGCGAACGCGATCATGCCGTAGCGGGAGACACGGCCGTAGGTCGGCTTGAGGCCGGTAATGCCGCAGAAAGCGGCGGGCTGGCGAATCGAACCGCCGGTGTCGGTGCCCAGCGCGGCGGGGGCGAATCCGGCGGCGATGGCGGCGGCGCTGCCACCGGACGAGCCGCCCGGCACGGCGGTACGGTCCCACGGGTTCTTCACCGGGCCGTAGAAGCTCGATTCGTTCGACGAGCCCATGGCGAACTCGTCCATGTTGGTCTTGCCGAGGCTGATCATGCCGGCGGCCTCGAGCTTCTCGACGACGGTGGCGTTGTAGGGCGCCTGGAAGTTGTCGAGCATCTTCGAACCGCAACTGGTGCGGATGCCCTGGGTGCAGAAGATGTCCTTGATCGCCAGGGGCAGACCGGCGAGCGGCCGTGAATCGCCCTTGGCGCGGGCCTGGTCGGCGGCATCGGCGGCGCTCAGCGCCTGGTCACGAGTGACGGTGATGAAGCTGTTGATGTCGCCATCCAGCCGCTCGATGCGGTCGAGCAGGCTGGTGGTCAGCTCTCGACTGGAAAAGTCGCCGGCCTTGAGCCCTTTGGCGAGCTCCGTGAGCGTCATATGGTGCATGGGGTCGCAGTTCCCTGAATCAAATCGCTACGCAGAATGGGTGACAAACGGTGCCGGCCCATCGAAGAAGTGGCGCCGAACCTGGTCGTCTCGCCATCGGCGTCGAGCTCGTTTGTCGGTTCATGACGTCGAACGCATTCGGCTATTCACGGCGTCGAACTTATTCGGCTGTTCACAGCGTCGAACTTATTCGACGACGCGCGGTACCAGATAGAGGCCATCGGCCGTTTCCGGCGCACAGGCCTGGAAGGCTTCGCGCTGGTTGGTCTCGGTGACTTCGTCCGGTCGCAGACGCTGAGTGGCGTCGAGCGGGTGAGACAAAGGGGCTACGCCGTCGGTGTCCACGGCCTGCAGGCGGTCGACCATTTCCAGGATCCGGGTCAGATCGTCGACATAGCCGGCAGCTTCGGCGTCGCTGTTGAGGCCCAGGCGTGCCAGGTGCGCTGCGCGCAACACGTCTGCGTGTTCGATTGCCATGTAGTGAAGGTCCTCTCGTTGGGACATCGCGTCGTTGGTGTCGGAGACGCCGCATCGGCGGCGGTTGCGTCTCCGGAACGATTCGTCTCTGAGCGTTCGTCGCAAAAAAGGTCGCGAAGGTTCGCGACTTCCTGTTCGCCACGTCAAGAAATGGAGGAGACATTATCATATTCGCGCCCCCTCTGGCAGGCTCGCGCTTGCTGCTTTACCCCCACGGTGATACCGTTTGCGTCCGCACAGGGTTCCGGTCTGGACTAGGTAAAAGTTTCCATGTTTAAACGTTTACGGGGGCTGTTCTCGAGCGATCTGTCGATCGATCTGGGAACCGCCAACACGCTGATTTACGTCCGCGGTCGCGGTATCGTCCTGGACGAACCCTCCGTTGTGGCGATTCGCCAATCCGGCAACATGCGCAGTGTTGCGGCCGTCGGTCTCGACGCCAAGCGGATGCTGGGGCGCACGCCCGGTAACATTACCGCCATCCGTCCGATGAAGGATGGCGTGATTGCTGACTTCACCGTTACCGAGCAGATGCTGCAGCACTTCATACGCAAGGTTCACCAGAGCACCTTCCTGACTCCCAGCCCGCGCGTGCTGGTGTGCGTTCCCTGCATGTCGACGCAGGTCGAGCGCCGCGCGATCAAGGAGTCCGCCGAGGGCGCCGGGGCGCGCGATGTCTATCTGATCGAGGAGCCGATGGCTGCCGCGATCGGTGCCGGTCTGCCAGTCGAGGAAGCCCAGGGATCGATGGTCGTCGATATCGGTGGTGGCACGACCGAGATCGCGATCATTTCGCTCAACGGGGTGGTCTATTCCGAATCCGTGCGTGTGGGTGGCGACCGCTTCGACGAGGCAATTACTTCCTACGTGCGCCGTCACTACGGCAGCCTGATCGGTGAAGCCACGGCGGAGCGGATCAAGGAAGAGGTCGGGTGTGCCTATCCCGGTGGCGAGCTGCGCGAGATCGATGTGCGCGGCCGCAATTTGGCCGAGGGCATTCCGCGCAGCTTCACGCTCAACTCCCACGAGATTCTCGATGCGCTGCAGGAGCCGCTGGCGTCCATCGTGACCGCGGTCAAGAGTGCGCTGGAGCAGTCGCCGCCGGAGCTTGCCTCGGATATCGCCGAACGTGGCCTGGTGCTGACCGGTGGCGGGGCCCTGTTGCGGGACATCGACAAGCTGATCGCCGAGGAAACCGGCCTGCCGGTCATCATCGCCGAGGATCCGCTGACCTGCGTGGCACGCGGTGGCGGCAAGGCGCTCGAGATGATCGATCAGCATACCTTCGAACTGCTCTCCAGCGATTGAGGCCAGCCGCGACGGATGACGCCACCGGTGGCGCCATCCGTCCTCGGTAGATGGGGGTGAGGCCTATCAAACCGCTGTTTTCCTACGGCCCGATACCGACGTACCGCATGCTGTTGTGTGCGGTACTGGCATTCGGGCTGATGTTTGCCGAACATCGCTTCAGTGCGGTGGAGACGGCACGTTCTCATTTGACCACGGTCGTGGCGCCCATTCAGTGGCTGGTGGCGCTGCCGAGCGAGGGTGTGCGCTGGAGCGCCATGGCGATCTCCGATCAGCAGGCGCTGATCGACGAGAACGGGCGGCTGCGCGAGCAGTTGCTGACGCTCTCCAACCGCGTGCAGCGCATGGCGAGCCTGACCGCCGAGAACATCCATCTGCGCGAGCTGCTGAACGCGCCCAATCCTGCCGACGTGCCCTATATCACCGCCGAGCTTTTGTCGCTGGACTCCGATCCGTTCACCCAGCAGATGGTGATCAATCGCGGTCGCCGCGACAGTGTCTACATCGGCCAGCCGGTGATGGATGCCTCGGGGCTGATCGGTCAGGTAGTGTCGGTATCCGCCTATACCAGCCGCGTGCTGATGGTGGCCGACGCCAACCACGCCGTGCCGGTGGAGATCAATCGTAACGGTCTGCGCTTCATCGCCCAGGGCACCGGTCAACTCGATACGCTCAATATCCCCAGCGTGCCGGCCACGGCGGACATCCGCGAAGGCGACCTGCTGGTGACCTCCGGCCTGGGAGGGCGTTTCCCGCAGGGATATCCGGTGGCCCGGGTGGATGAAGTCAAGCGCGAGTCGAGCCAGGCATTCATGGAGGTGTCGGCCGAGCCGATTGCCCAGCCGGAGCGATCGCGCTATTTCCTGCTGCTGTTTCCCCCCGAGCGACCCGAGGTGAAGCTGGACGGACCGGAGCGTATGGCGCGGCAGGTGGTCTGGCCGGGGGATCCGGCGCATCCCGACGCCAACCGTATCAGTGAAGAGGCGTTGACCGCAGCGCTGATGCTGCAGTCGACGGAGCAGGAGTGAACATGGGCCCGTTCGGTTATCTCTTCGTCTGGTTCACGCTGCTGCTGGCGCTTTGCCTGCAGGTGATGCCGCTGCCGGATGCCTGGCTGGTATGGCGTCCGGACTGGCTGGGCGTGTTGCTGGCCTACTGGTGTGTCGCCACGCCGCAGCGGGTCGGCGTGCTGCATGGGTTCGTGCTGGGCCTGATGCTCGACCTGATCGAGGGCGCGCCGCTGGGGCAGAATGCGCTGGTGCTCTCGCTGTTGGCCTATCTCTTCTTGCTGCTCTATCAGCGCTTCCGGGTCTACTCGATCTGGCAGCAGGCGGTGCTGGTGTTCATCCTCCTGGGTATCGCGCAGCTGGTGGAGCAGTGGCTGCGCACGATCTTCGGGCCGATCTCCGTCAGCCTGGAATTCCTGCTGCCGGCACTGATCGGCGGGCTGCTGTGGCCGTGGCTCTTCACCATGATGCAGGTGGTGCGGCGCCGGCTGGGGATCGGTTAGAAAACACTGCCTAAATGTCTGCGCAGGCGAAGCGATGCTGGAGCGCCAGCCCGACCGGAATTCTCACCTATATCCCCTAGGCTCCGGTTGCTGCGCTCCGGGCGTTTTGCGATGGAGTGCCGTCCACTTCATCCTGCTCGACGATTGATACAGCGTTTCCTCGGTCTGTCTTCACCTGGAGCCTTCGGATGCTTTCTACCGCTATTCCCATGCTGCGCCTGGCATCGGCCTCGCCGCGCCGGCGCGAGCTGCTCTCATCGATCGGTGTGGCGGTGGAGGTGGCGCCCACGGATATCGACGAGTCGCGCCGCGAGGGCGAGTCGCCCGAGGATTTCGTTTCCCGGCTGGCCCGCGAGAAGGCCGAGGCGGGCCACGTCGGCAGTTCGTTGCCGACGCTGGGCGCGGACACTGTGGTGGTCTGCGACAACGCCATCTTCGGCAAGCCGAACGACGAGACGCACGCCCGCGAGATGCTGGCGGCGCTGTCCGGGCGGACCCATCGCGTGCTCTCGGCCGTGGCAGTGATCGGCGCCCACGGTATGCGTGACTGTCTCGTTGCCACTCGGGTGTCCATGCGCCGCATCGACGAGGCGGAAATGGCCGCCTACTGGGCGACGGGAGAGCCGGCGGACAAGGCCGGCGGTTACGCGATACAGGGCCGCGCCGCAATCTTCGTCGAGCGTCTGGAAGGAAGCTATTCGGCGGTCGTCGGGCTGCCGCTTTACGAGACGGCGGGACTCCTGCGCGCTCAGGGCATCGCCTTGTGGGATGGTGTCGGGGCTGTGTCATAATCCCGAGCACGGCCCCAACAACTCGCGAGAATCCGTTGACGATCTCGCGAGCTAGAGTCTCGATTTTGGATAATTCGGGCGAAAACACTTTAGGAGGCGGAGTTTACATGGGGTTAAATGAGCATTCCGAAAGTGTCTGACTCGCTTCGCTCGCCCTACGGGCCAGCCTCCGGCTGTTGTCTCCGCGAAGCTCCGACTCAACAATGTCTGGCCGACGCGCAGCAGATCGTAGGCAGGTTCTGACAAGGATGTCCGCATGAGCGGTGAAGTACTGATCAATCTGACTCCGATGGAGACGCGGGTTGCCGTGGTGGAAAACGGCGTGCTGCAGGAAGCCTTCATCGAACGCAGCCGGCGCCGCGGTATCGTCGGCAACATCTACAAGGGCAAGGTCGTGCGCGTGTTGCCGGGCATGCAGGCCGCCTTCATCGATATCGGGCTCGAGCGCGCGGCGTTCATCCACGTCAACGAAGTGCTGCCGCCCGATGCGCCCCATGAAGAACCGGCCTCGATCAGTCATCTGCTTTACGCGGGGCAGCCGCTGGTGGTCCAGGTCACCAAGGACCCCATCGGTTCCAAGGGCGCGCGGCTGACGACCCATCTCTCCATTCCTTCCCGCTATCTCGTCTACATGCCGGATTCGCCTCATGTCGGCGTGTCGCAACGCATCGAGGACGATACCGAGCGCGAGCGATTGAAGGCGCTGGTCGAGAGCGGCAAGGCCGAGCTGCCGGACGAAGGCTGCGGCGGCTTCATCATTCGCACCGCCGCCGAAGGCGTCGGCCAGGAGGAGCTGTTCGCCGACATGGTCTTTCTGCAGCGCCTGTGGCAGAAGATCGCCGAGCGCCGCACCTCGGCGCCGGTCGCAACGCCGATCTACGACGACCTGCCGCTGTTCATTCGCACCCTGCGCGACGTGATGCGGGACCAGATCGAGAAAGTGCGCATCGACTCCCGCGAGAACTACTTCAAGCTCAAGGAGTTCGCCCGGGAGTTCATGCCGACGATGGAGTCGCGCATCGAGTACTATCCCGGCGAGCGGCCGATCTTCGATCTCTACAGCGTCGAGGACGAGATCCAGAAGGCGCTGGGGCGCAAGGTGCAGCTCAAGTCCGGCGGCTATCTGGTCATCGACCAGACCGAGGCGATGACCACCATCGACGTCAACACCGGCGGCTATGTCGGCCATCGCAATCTCGAAGAGACCATCTTCAAGACCAACCTCGAAGCGGCCACCGCGATTGCCCGCCAGCTGCGACTGCGCAATCTCGGCGGCATCATCATCATCGATTTCATCGACATGGAAGAGCTCGAGCATCAGCGCCAGGTGCTGCGCGTGCTCGAGAAGTCGCTGGAGCGGGATCACGCCAAGAACAAGCTGACCGGCGTCACCGAGCTGGGCCTGGTGCAACTGACCCGCAAGCGCACCCGAGAGAGCCTCGAACAGACGCTGTGCGAGCCGTGCCCGACCTGTCTGGGGCGTGGCTCGCTGAAGACACCGGAGACGGTCTGTTACGAAATCTTCCGCGAGATTCTGCGCGAAGAGCGTGCCTATTCGCCGGAAACCTACATGGTGCTGGCGTCGCAGTCGGTGGTCGACCGCCTGCTGGACGAGGAGTCCGCCGCCGTGGCCGATCTCGAGTCCTTCATCGGCAAGACCATCCGTTTTCAGGTCGAGGCACACTACTCCCAGGAACAGTACGACATCGTACTGATGTGAGCCGATGAGCCCTCCGTGGATCACTCGTTTGCGACTGACGTGGCGCTGGCTGCTGACGCTGGCCGCCCTCGTTGCCATCGTCGTCGCCGTGCTCTCGACCGGCGTTCGACTGGCGGCGTGGCAGATCGACAGGCTGAGCCCCTGGCTGGCCTCGACGCTGGAACATCAGCTCGATGCCCAGGCCAAACTCGGCCGACTGTCGCTGGCAGTTCACCACTGGAATCCCCGCCTGGCAGTCGACGATTTCCGCCTGACGAGCGAAAGCGGCCGGCCACTGTTCAGTATCGACCATGCGGCAGGTCGTCTCGAGACACTGGCGAGCTGGCAGCTGGGCGCGCCGGTGATTCGGGATGGCGAGATCGATGGCATGACGCTGCATCTCTACCAGACCGCCGATGGCCAGTGGGCGTGGCCGGATGGCGCAGGCAGTCGCTGGTTCGGTGGTTCCGACGATTCGAAATCTTCGTCTTCACTCGGCGTCGATGGCTGGTTGCGCACGCTGATGCGCCAGCAGGCGACCTTCGAGGATGTCACGCTGGTGCTGCATGGACAGCGCGAGCAGGATGGAGAGCGCAAGCAAGCGCGGGTGACGGTGTCGCGACTGACGCTGGCCAGTCGAGGCAGTCAGGCGTCGATTCAGGCCACGCTGACCGCCAACGACGCAGACGCCGGACAGCTACATCTGACGATCGAGAACGGCGACCAGGCCAAGGGCGCTGGCGCGGATAAGCCCGGCGGCGCCAGTCATCCCGAGGCGCGCTTTGTCGGAACGCTCGATCTGGCTGCGCTATCGCCGGCGCTGGCGGTGTCGAGTGCGGGCCGGCCCAGGGCGCTGGGCGAGATCGACGGGCAGGCATTCGTGACGGGCGCATGGCGTGACGGCGGATTGCACGACGGTCGTCTATCCGTGGATATTCCATCCCTCCGAGTGGTCGATACCAGCAATGAAATCTCCGAGACGCTGACACGGCTAGGCTTCGATGCCGGGCTGCAGAGAGGGGCAAACGGCCACTGGCAGGCCTGGCTGGATGGCCTGCGGCTATCTCACGCTGGGCTGGCGGCGATCGACTGGCCGCAGCAGCTGCAGGCGCGATCCACCGATACCGGCTGGCGGCTGCGCAGCGCGCCCTTCGAGCTGGCGGGCGTGACGGATTACCTGCGCTATCTGCCGCTGCCGTTCGAGCTTTCCCAGACCTTGATCCAGCTCGACCCGCGCGGTCACGTCGCCGGCCTCGAAGTGGGGCAGGATCACGGAGAATGGTACGCGCAGAGTGCCCTCGAAGGGGCTTCGGTAACGGCCTGGAACGAAATCCCCGGTGGCGGCCCCATCGATGCGTGGGTCACCTATCGCGGGCGTGGCGGCACGGTCTCCTTTACCGGAGACGAATCGACGAAATTCTCGATCCCCATCGTCTATGCCGATCCGTTGGACCTTTCCTACGCCAGCGGTCAGGTCGACTTCGAATTGACCCGGCAGGGCGCCGTCATCAGCGGCCAGAATCTCGAGGCGGGGTGGCGTGGTGCCAGTGCCGAGGGGCGATTCGGCCTGACGCTCTACGATGCCCAGGACAAGCCCGGCACCTTCCTCCTCGATCTCGCCTTTGCCAATGCCGATGCGCGAAACTCGCGAGTGCTGTCGTGGCTGCCGACGCGGGTGATCGACGACGAACAGCTTCACGAGTGGTTCGGCGGCGATATCGGCGGCATCGTCAAGCAGGGGAAGCTGGGGCTATCGGTCACCTTGAGCGACAAGGAGGCGCCGGAAGGGAAGATGTTCGTCAACCCGGACGACTACTTCACCCTGTCGCTGGACGTCGCCGACGGGCGGCTACAGTACGCGCCGGATTGGCCGGCGCTGGAGCGGGTCTACGGCCACCTGCAGATGGAGGACATGAATCTCGATGCCGATATCGAACATGCCACCAGCCATGGTCTGACGACTCGTGACGCCGCGGTCAAACTGATCGACAGGCAACTGACGGTCGACGGCGATGTCAGTGGCAGTACCGGCGGCGTGCTGGATTTTCTGGCTCACGCACCGCTGGAAACGATGAGCGACACTTTCGGGCTCTGGCAGAGCGAGGGCGCGGTCGATGCCAGGCTTCATGTGGCCATGCCGATGTCCGACGAGAGCGATGCCGAGACCGACATGACGGTCGACATCCAGGGGCAGGTCGACGCAAAGAGGCTGACCTTTCCCGAACTGCAACTGACGCTGGCCGATATCGGCGGCGCCTTGCGTTATCGTCGTGAAAAAGGCGAAGACTACGTCACGGGGGATCTGAGCGCCCGTGCTTTCGATGGGCCGACCCAGGCTCACTTCAACATCGGTGGCTATCAGAATGGCCCCAGCGGTATCGCGTTCGAGGGGCAGGTGCGGGGGAGCGGGCTGCTCGACTGGGCCGGTCTGTCCCGGGTCGATGGCCTGCTGAGCGGTTCCTTCCCTTATCAGGCCAGTGTGGACTTCGAGGACCAGGGCGGTTCCACGGATCAAAGTGATTCCAAGAACCAGGGCGATTCCAGGGACGGTGTCAGCCTGACGCTGCGTAGCGAGCTGCAGGGGCTGGCAATAACCTTGCCGCCGCCATTCGGCAAGGTGTCCAAGGCCAGGGAGCCGTTGGCGATCGATGCCGATATTTCCGCAGGTACCGGCAGCGTGACGCTGGGGAGTTGGGGGCGTGCGCGCTGGCGCACGATCGGGGATCAGGCCCAGGGGCAGGTATGGCTGGAAGGATGGCCGGGCAAACAGGCGGCCTGGCCCAGTGAGCCGGGCTGGTATGTGCTGTGGCGACCGGATCGCGTGGATACGCAGCGGTGGATTCAGGCGTTGACCCAACTGGGGGCTACCGATGCGGATTCGGCGCCGGAAAACCGCCTCGAGACCACGCTCGAAGACGACGTCGAAAACCCGGACGCCCAGCCTGTGAACGATGGCGGCGGGCTCAAGCGGGTGGCGTTGTCGACGCCATGCATTCTGGTAAAAGGCCGCTGTCTCGGGGGCTTGCAGGTCGACGCCGCGCCGCTTTCCGATGGCTGGCGGCTGTCGCTCGATGGCGGCATTGCCGCTGGAGAGGCAAGCTGGCAGCCGGAGGCGGCAATGCCGATCGACGTCGATCTGCAGCGGCTCAATCTCGATGCGCTGACGCCCAGGAAAACGGAAAATCAAGGCCAGGCATCGAACCTGATGGGCGAGATCGAAGTCGCGCCTCATCCGATTGCGCTGCCTGCGGAGCTTGCCAAGGCGCCAGCGGGCCACGTGCGCGTCGCGGAGTTCGAGCGCCAGGGGCAGCGATTCGGGCCGTTGGAAGCGACCTGGCAGGCCGACGAGCAACGGCTGACCGTCGATCCATTGACGCTTTCTCTGGGCGAACTGGATCTGTCGGGGTCGCTCGACTGGGAAGCCGCCGGGAGCGCGAGCCTGAGCCGGGCCCGGCTACAGGCCAGCGGTGGCGATGTCGGGAGCGTGTTCCGTGTGCTGAATCAGCAGGTGCCGATCACCAGTGAAAGCGCCAAGGTCGATCTCCAGCTATCCTGGCCGGGTGCGCCCTGGCAATTTGCCCTGCCGTTATCGACGGGACGGGTTCAGGCCACGATGAGCAACGGGCGGCTGCGTCAGATCCATTCGTCCGGGGCCAAGCTGGTGGGGCTTTTCAATCTCGACAATATCCTGCGGCGTCTGCAGCTGGATTTCTCCGACGTCACCAGCGGCGGGACCTCTTTCAATAGCCTCAATGGCAGCGCTACCCTGTACAACGGTCGTCTGCAAACCGAAGGGCCGATCGTGATCGATGGCACCGCGACCCGGTTCACGCTGGCCGGCAGCGTCGATCTCAATCGCCAGACGCTGGATCAGCGCCTCGGGATCACTGTTCCCGTGAGCCAGAATCTGCCGCTCGTCGCGGTCATGGCCGGTGCGCCGCAGGTCGGCGTCGGCCTGTTCGTGTTCGACCAGCTGTTCGGCCGCTGGCTGGATCGGGCAACGCAGATTTACTATCGCATCGAGGGCCCCTGGTCCTCGCCGAACATCAACCTGGAAAGTGCCCAATGACACTGAGTCCGATGAGACAAACGAGTGATGATGCCCTGAAGCAGGCGTCGACGCTGTTGTTGACCCCGGGTGGGCTGGACGTGGAATCGTTGAATGTCGGCCTCGGCCACGCTATGGGCGTCGGCATCGATTACGCCGATCTCTTTTTCCAGCGCACCTGGCACGAGATGTGGGTGCTGGAGGATGGGGAGGTCAAGGACGCCAGCTACAGCATCGATGGCGGCGTCGGCGTGCGTTCGCTCTCCGGCGAGAAGACCGGATTCGCCTACTCCAGCCAGATCAGCCAGGACGCCCTGCTGGATACCGGACGCACGGCTTCCGGTATCGCCCGCAGCGGCCAGCGGCACGCCCCGAAGTCGATTCAGGTCGCCGCGGCGGCCTCTCGCTATCAGGGCATCGACCCGTTGAGCGGGTTGAGCGCCGAGGACAAGATCGCCATGCTCAAGCAGGCGGATCGCGTGGCGCGGGCGGCGGACCCCAGCGTGACGCAGGTCAGCGCATCGTTGACCGGTGTTCACGAGGTAGTGCTGGTATGCGCCAGCGACGGCACGCTGGCGGCCGATATCCGTCCGCTGGTGCGCTTCAATGTCAACGTGATCGTGGCGAAGGACGGCAAGCGTGAACGGGGCAGTGCCGGCGGTGGCGGCCGTTATTCCATGGAGCGATTGCGCGACGAGAACGTGGCCGACAAGTACGCTCGCGAAGCGGTCCGCCAGGCACTGGTCAATCTGGATGCGGTGGCTGCGCCGGCGGGCCAGATGCCGGTGGTGCTGGCCAATGGCTGGCCCGGTATCCTGCTGCATGAAGCGGTGGGTCACGGGCTCGAGGGCGACTTCAACCGCAAGGGCAGCTCCTCCTTTTCCGGTCGCCTGGGCGAACGAGTCGCCGCCAAGGGTGTCACGGTGGTGGACGATGCCACGCTCACCGACTGTCGCGGGTCGCTCAGCATCGACGACGAGGGCACGCCGGGCCAGTACACGCCGCTGATCGAGGATGGCATTCTCACCGGCTACATGCAGGACAAGCTCAACGCCCGGCTGATGGGCATGAAGCCGACCGGCAACGCGCGTCGGGAATCCTACGCCCACGTCACCATGCCGCGCATGACCAACACCTACATGCTGGCGGGCCAGGACGATCCGGAAGAGATCGTCAAGAGCGTCAAGCGCGGCATCTATGCGGTCAGCTTCGGCGGCGGCCAGGTCGATATCACGTCCGGCAAGTTCGTGTTTTCCGCCTCCGAGGCGTATCTGATCGAGGACGGCAGGATCACGGCGCCGGTCAAGGGCGCCACCCTGATCGGCAATGGTCCCGAGGCCATGTCGCGTGTCTCGATGATCGGCAACGACATGGCGCTGGATAGCGGCATCGGGGTCTGCGGAAAAGAGGGGCAGGGGGTGCCGGTCGGCGTCGGTCAGCCGACGCTGAAGCTGGACGAGATCACGGTCGGTGGTACGGCATCCTAGGCCACGAGTGCAGAGGATGCGTAACTCGACTGTTTGCCGAGGCCGGGGCGTCGCGGCTGGCGCTCAGAGCCCGACGGTATCGCGAATCAGCTGGAACAGCTTGCGCGAGCTGGCGGGCGGTTTGCCGCGCTGCTTCTCGCTACGAGCGTTGCGAATCAGCTGGCGCAGTGCCTGGCGGTCGACCTGGGGGTGCGCTTCGATGAACGGCTCCAGTGCGGCGTCATCGTCGATCAGGCGATCGCGGAGCTGCTCGAGCCGGTGGAAAGCCGCGTTGCGCTGGGTATGCTCCTGGTCGATCTCCTCGAAGGCGGCCCGGATCGCTTCGCGATCTTCCTTGCGCATGACCTTGCCGACGTACTGCATGTGGCGACGGCGGCCTTCGTGGGAACGGATGCGCCCGGTTTCCTCGACAGCGTCACGCATGTCGTCGGAGAGCGGCAGTCGAGCGCGCACGGCCGGGTCCAGCGCGATGATGCGCTCGCCCAGGGCCTGCAGCTCCTGCATTTCGCGTTTGAGCTGGCTCTTGCTGGGAGGCGCGTCGTCCTCGAAAGCGATGTCGTTGTCCGAACCCTTGCCCATGTTGTTACCCCAAGCGACGAATGAAGGCTGCAGTATATCAGCGTGAACCCCCGCGCCAACGCATGGGTGCATCATGCGCAGGCCCGAATGTCCATGATCCGAGTTTCATGAATCAGGAGTCCGAGATGAGTCAAGCTTTCAATGCCGAGGCGCAGCAGTCGCGTCTCGAGGAGCGCGCCGGCATGGCGCTGGAGCTCGCCAAACGTCTGGGAGCGGACGCCTGCGAGGTGGGTGCCAGCGTCGACCAGGGGCTGGGCGTGAGCGTGCGGCTCGGCGAGACCGAGACCGTGGAGCTCTCCCGCGATCAAGGAATTGCGGTCACGGTGTACGTGGGCAACCGCAAGGGCAACGCCTCCTCGTCGGATGCGGGTGATGCCTCCATTCGTGCCGCGGTCGAGAAGGCCATTTCGATCGCGCGATACACCGGCGAGGACCCGGCCTCGGGGCTGGCGGACGCCGAACTGATGGCGACCAATCTGCCGGATCTGGATCTGCATCATCCCTGGGCGTTGAGCACGGACGAAGCGATCGAGCTGGCGTTGCGCTGCGAAACGGCCGGCCGCGAGCAGCCGGGTATCACCAACTCGGAGGGAGCGAGCCTGTCCTCTTCCGAGGTGGTCACGGTCTATGCCAACAGTCACGGCTTTCTGGGCAGCAAGCGCGGCACGCGGCACTCGCTCTCGTGTTTGCTGATCGGGGGCAGTGGCGACGGCATGCAGCGCGATCATGATTTCACCACGGCGCGCCGGGCCAGCGATCTGGCGAGCCCGGAGTCGGTGGGCATCAGCGCCGCCGAGCGCACGCTGCGCCGGCTGGGCGGCCAGCGTCCGAAGACCGGCCGTTTGCCGGTGCTGCTGGCGCCGGACATGGCTCGCGGATTGGTCGGCAATCTGCTCAACAGCATTGCCGGCGGCGCGCTCTATCGCGAGTCCTCGTTCCTCTGCGACCAGTTGGGCGAGACGCTGTTTCCCGAGTGGTTCTCGCTGGGCGAACATCCGCGCGAGATCGGTGGCATGTCGAGTGCCGCGTTCGATGGCGACGGCGTGGCCACGCGCGACAATATCTTCATCGATCGCGGCAGGCTGGCGAGCTACATGCTGGCCGCCTACAGCGCTCGCCGGCTGGGGCTGGAGACCACCGGCAACGCCGGCGGCGCGCGTAACGTGCGCATCCAGGCGCCGACGACCTCGCTGGAGGACCTGATGCAGCAGATGGGAACGGGCATCATGGTGACCGAAATGATGGGCCAGGGGCTCAACCCGGTGACCGGGGACTACTCGCGAGGCGCGGCGGGCTTCTGGATCGAGAATGGCAAAATTTCTCATCCGGTGGAGGAGTTCACGGTGGCGGGCAACCTGCGCGATATGTTCGCCGGCCTGCAGGGCGTGGGTGACGACATCGACCGCCGCGGCAGCATCCAGACCGGTAGTTGGCTGCTCGACTCGATGACCATCGCGGGGCAGTAGACGCTGGAGCTACGGGCTACGACTGCGCCGGCTTCGGGGCGCTAAACAGCAGCTACGAGCTACGAGAAACGTCAGCGACGGTGTCGCTGACGTTTTGTTTTTCCTGACAGGAACCGCATTCTGGTTTCGCGGCTCGCGGCTCGCGGCTCGCGGCTCGCGGCTCGCGGCTCGCGGCTTGCGGCTCGCGGCTCGCGGCTCGCGGCTTCAGCCCTCGAAGCGGTCCTTGATATAGGTGATCTCGGTGCGGCCGTGCGGCGCGGGGATGCCATCTTCGCCGAGATTCACGAAGACCATTCTGTCGATCGTCAGGATGCTCTTGCGGGTGATCTTGTTGCGCACGTGGCATTCCAGCGTGATCGAGGTCGTGCCGAAGTGCGTGGCCGTGATGCCGAGCTCGATGATGTCGCCCTGGCGGGCACTGGAGACGAAGTTGATCTCGGAGATGTACTTCGTCACGACCTGGGCGTTCCCCAACTGGATGATGGCGTAGATCGCGGCTTCTTCGTCGATCCAGCGCAGCAGGCTTCCACCGAACAGTGAACCGTTGGGATTGAGGTCCTCGGGCTTGATCCATTTACGGGTATGAAAGTTCATCCGCTGCTCCTCGTTGGCATCATCCGGCGTCGTGGCCCGCCTGGGTTCGATGGTCGGGCCTGCCGGGTCGTTACAGGTAAAAGGCGGTCGCCAGACCCAGGAAGGCGACGAAGCCGACCACGTCGGTAATGGTCGTCAGCAGCACGCCGCCGGACAGCGCCGGGTCGATCTTGAACTTCTTGAGCAGTACCGGGATCAGGGTGCCGGCCATCGTGGCGACGGTCAGATTGATGACCATCGCCATGGCGATGATCTGCCCCAGCCGGATGTCGTCGAAGCGGAAGACTGACATGGTGCCGACGACCACGGCCCAGATCAGGCCGTTGGTCATGCCGACGAGCAGTTCGCGGATCAATAGCCAGCGCACGTTGGCGCCGGAGACGTGACCCAGCGCGATGCCGCGAATCAACACGGTCAGCGTCTGCGAGCCGGCGATGCCGCCCATGCTGGAGACGATCGGCATCAGCACCGCGAGGGCCGCGATCTGCTGAATGGTGTCCTCGAAGAACCCGATGGCGATGGAGACGATCGTTGCCGCGATCAGATTGATACCGAGCCAGAACGCCCGGCGACGGCTCGTTCGCAGCGCCGGGGCGAAGGTGTCTTCGTCCTCGTCGAGACCGGCCATGCTCATGACCTGGTGCTCGGCATCCTCGCGGATGACGTCGACCACGTCGTCGATGGTGATACGGCCGAGCAGTTTGCCATCAATGCCGATGACTGGCGCCGAAATCAGATCATGTTTCTGGAACAGCGTCGCCACGTCACTGTCCGAGGCAGTCGCCTGAATGGCGTGGAAGTCGGTTTCCATGACTTCGCGCACCAGCACCGAGACATCCGAGACCAGCAGGCGGTTGAGTGACAGGATACCGATCAGCTCGTCACGACGCGTGACGACCAGCAGGGTGTCGGTGGCATCGGGCAGGCGCTCGTGGCGGCGCAGGTAGCGCAGGACCACATCCAGCGTGATATCCGGACGAATGGTGATCGCGTCCGGGTTCATCAGGCCGCCGGCGGTGTCCTCCGGGTAGGAGAGGACCGCTTCGACCCGCTGGCGTTCCTGCGCCTCCATCGACTGGAGGACTTCCTGGATGACGGTATTGGGTAGCTGCTGCAGCAGGTCGGCGAGGTCGTCGACATCGAGACCCTCGGTCGCCGTCAGCAGTTGCTCGGCATCCATGCGGTTGAGGAATTCGATCTGGACGTCATCGCCCAGATACTGCAGCACGTCACCATGCAGCTCGGGGTCCAGCAGGCCCCAGAGAATCTCGCGCTCCTTGGGCGGGCTGGACTCGAGCAGATGGGCGACATCCACCGGCGCCAGGCCGCGATTGAGCATGCGCCGTGCCTGATCCAGCGCACCGCTTTCGAGAGCTTCGTTGAGCTTGGCCAGCCGTGGCTGCAGCTTTTCGGGATTGTTGCTCATCCTGAACGGTCATCCTTGAACGACTGGCGGGGATGAGCATTCTACCATCGTCGAGCAAAATGACGAGGATGGAAAACGCTGTTCACGAACGCTGTGGAAGGAGCGGGCGCTACTCGTCTTCGTGGAAACGCGCCTCGAAAAGCTCGACGATGGCGTCCATGGCGGCGTCGGCATCGTCGCCTTCGGTGGTCACGATCAACTCGGTGCCGCAAGGCGCGGCAAGCATGAGTAGAGACATGATATTGGCGGCATCGGCCTGACGCTCACGGTGGTGAATCGCCACACGGACGGCGAAGGGTTGGCAGCATTGGACCAGTTTGGTGGCGGCACGGGCATGCAGCCCGCGACGATTGGTCAGGCGAAGTTCACGTGTCGGCATCGCGCTTGAATGATCCTGCGTCTTTTGATGGTGCATCCTGCGGCGCCGGCTCTCGTGGTGTGGCATCCTGCGAGAGGGCGGTATGGATACCGAGTTCGCGATGGCGAAGTCGGATGTCGGCGGATTCATGGTGGAAGTGACGCGCCAGGCGCTCGATCAGGTAGACCGAACGGTGCTGGCCGCCGGTGCAACCGATCGCCACCGTCAGATAGCTGCGGTGACTGGCCAGGTAGGCCGGCAGCCAGCGATCCAGCCAGGCATGGATGTCGCCGGCCATGGCGTGGACGTCGGGATAGGATTCCAGAAACTCGACGATCTGTGTGTCGCGGCCGTCATAGGCGCGCAATCCAGGGTCCCAGAACGGATTGGGCAGGCAGCGCGCGTCGAATACCATGTCGGCGTCCAGCGGCACGCCGCGTTTGAAGCCGAAGGATTCGAAGGTCAACGTCAAACGGCCGCCGGTGTGCCTGGCAACCTGTTCTCCGATCCGTGCACGCAGCTCGTGGACCGAGAGCCCCTGGGTATCGATCACCAGATCGGACATGCGGCGAATCGGTGCAAGATAGTCCTGCTCATGATCGATCGCCTCGGCTAGGGTCATGTCGTTGCCGCGGGTCAACGGGTGGCGCCGACGGGTCGCCGAGTAGCGTTCCAGCAGAATCTTGGCGTCGGCGGTGAGATAGACGACCTGCGTGTCGATCCCGCGTTCACGGACTGCGTTCAACAGCACCGGGAACCGCTCGAGCGCTTCCGGCAGATTGCGCGCATCGATACTGACCGCCACGTTGGGGCGCGTGGGCGGGGCGCTGCGCAGTTCGTCGATCAGTGGCGCCAGCAGGTTGGCCGGGAGGTTGTCGATGGCATAGTAGCCCAGATCTTCCAGCGCCTGCAGGGCGATCGATTTTCCCGAACCGGAGCGACCACTGATGATGACGAGTTGCATCTCTAGTAGCCGTTATCGCTGGGACGGTAATGACGAATGGCATCGATCAGAGCGTCGTGCAGCGCCTGCTGCGTGCTTGCCTGGCGCAGCTGTTGCCTGACGCTGCTCTGATTCATGATGCTGGCGACCTCGGCCAGTAGCGAAAGATGGGTGTCATCCGCTTCCTCCGGTACCAGCAGCACGAATACCAGATCCACCGGCTCGCCATCGATCGCGTCGAAGTCGATGGCGTCCTTCAGGCGCATGAACCCCGCGATCGGCCCCTTGCAGTGAGGGCTGCGTGCATGGGGGATGGCAACGCCGTTGCCGATCCCCGTGCTGCCGAGACGCTCACGGCCGATCAGGCGGCTGAAGACTTCCTGGCTGTCCAGGCTGGGTGTGTTTTGGGCAATGAAGGTGCTGAAGAATTCCAGCAGACGTTTTTTGCTGCCCCCCGTGACCCCGTAAAGGGTACGTTCGGGGGGCAGAATGCTTTCCAGTGTCATCATCAGGCGTTAACGGGCGCCGGCGCCTTGGGCGCGGGCTTGTGCCTTCTCTTTGTGTTTGACCAGTTGACGGTCGAGTTTGTCGGCCAGTGAATCGATGGCGGCATACATGTCGGTATCGCTGGCTTCGGCGTGCAGATCGCCGCCTGCGGCATGCAGGGTACAGGCTGCCTGTTGGCGCTCCTTCTCGACACTCAGGGTGACCTGAACATTGGTGATATTGTCGTAGTGACGCTCCAAACGAACGAGTTTTTCTCCGACATAGTCCCGGAGGGCATCGGTCAGCTCGACATGATGGCCGGTAACGTTCACTTGCATGACACACTCCTGTTGCGGCAGATGGCACTTTTGATTGTAACCCTTTTCAGGTCACTGCAAAGGCATCGTGATCGATATCGTCCGGTTTGGCGAGCCCTGGATCGATTTTGCCTCGCCGTACAGTCGGGACGTCAGGAAAGGCGCTTGCGTTCACTGGACGAGGGAATGCCCATGGCCTCCCGATATTTGGCCACGGTGCGTCTGGCAACGCAGATATCGGACTGGGCGAGCAATTCGACCAATTTGCTGTCCGAGAGCGGCTTTCTGGGGGGCTCTTCGCCAATGAACTTCTTGATCCGGGCGCGAATCGCCGTGCTCGAATAGCTGTCGCCTTCCCCGCGATGACCGCCGACCTGGCTCGAGAAGAAGTACTTGAGCTCGAACACGCCGCGAGGCGTGTGGATGTACTTCTGGGTCGTGACACGGGAAATCGTCGACTCGTGCATGTCGACGCTGCCGGCGATGTCGGCCAGTATCAGCGGCTTCATGGCCTCTTCGCCGCGCTCGAGGAAATCGACCTGGCGCGACATGATCTCCCGGCCAACACGCAGCAGCGTGTCGTTGCGGCTCGAAAGGCTCTTGAGCAGCCAGCGGGCCTCTTGCAGATGCTGGCGCAGGAAGGTGTTGTCGTCACTCTTGTCGGCGCGCTTGATCAGGGCCGCGTAGTCAGGCTGGATGCGCAGACGTGGCAGCGCCTCGGCGTTGAGCTCGATGCGCCAGCCGTCGGGGGAGGGCGTGGCGACGAGGTCGGGAATCACGTAGTCGTCGCGGCTGGTATCGAAGCGTTGCCCAGGGCGTGGTTCGAGCGTGCGGATCATCGCGATGACGCTGTCGAGTTCGTCGTCCTCGAGCCGCAGTCGGCGTTTGAGCAGTCGCCGATCGTTGCCGGCCAGGGCCTCGAGAAACTGGCGCACCAGGCGTTTGGCTTGTGGCAGCAGCGGGGTTTCCGTGTCCAGCGTACCGAGCTGGAGCAGCAGGCATTCGCGCAGGTCGCGGGCGCCGACGCCGGTGGGGTCGAACTGCTGCAGGCGCATCAGCATGTGTTCGAGGTCCGCCGTGGTCACGCGATCGTCGCGCTGGGTGCGGAGGCTGAGGGCCAGTTCGTCGAGAGAGCCGGTGAAGTAGCCATCGTCATTGATCGCGTCGATCAGACATTCGCCCAGCTCGCGCTCGCGGTCGTCGAAATCGCCCATCGCCATCTGCCACAAAAGATGGTCGTGCAGGCTGGTGGCAGCGGCGTTGCGGTCGAAATCCGGCGCCTCTTCGCTGCCACTGCTGCTGCCCAGCGATCCAGCGGTGGCGTCCTGGTAGGTGTCGCTCCAGTCGCTGTCGAGCGCCAGCTCTTCGGGAATGTCGCTGGGCCAGTCGTCTTCCGGCGCTTCCGAGGTCTCCTGCTCCGAGTACTGCTCTTCCAGCTCCAGCATCGGGTTGGATTCGAGCGCTTGTTGAATCTCCTGGCACAGGTCGAGCGTCGACAGCTGCAGCAGTTGAATCGCCTGCTGAAGCTGAGGCGTCATGGTCAACTGCGTGCCGACTCTGAGTTGCAGCGAAGGCTTCATGGACATGGCGAAACGGACGTCATAATCAACGAGGGAATAGCCACGTTACTGATTGATCTGACGACATGCAACGATTTATGCAAGAAACATGCCATCCAAGGCGGCTCAGGCAAGGCTGGCCGCCGGAAAGAAACAGGATAGGGCGGGAAGTCGGATTATAACCGGAATTCGTGACCAAGATAGACGTCGCGAACTCGCTGGTTGTCGAGGATGGCATCCGGGCGGCCCTCGGCGATGATCTGTCCGTCGCCGACGATGTAGGCGTTGTCGCAGATGTCCAGCGTTTCGCGCACGTTGTGATCGGTGATGAGAACGCCGATCTCCCGATCGCGGAGCTGGCGGATGATGCTCTTGATATCGCCGACCGAGATCGGGTCGACGCCGGCGAAGGGTTCGTCGAGCAGGACGAAGGCCGGCTCCGTGGCCAGCGCGCGTGCGATCTCGACGCGCCGGCGTTCGCCGCCGGACAGGCTCATGCCGAGGTTGTCGCGAATATGGTCGACGTGAAAATCGGCGAGCAGCCGCTCGAGCTGTTCGCGTCGTCCGGCTCGGTCCAGATCCTTGCGCGTCTCGAGAATGGCCATGATGTTGTCGGCGACACTCAGTTTGCGAAAGATCGAGGCTTCCTGCGGCAGATAACCGATCCCGGCTCGCGCCCGGTCATGCATCGGTGCACGGCTGAGGTCGTGGTCATCGATATGAACGCTGCCGGCATCGGACTTGACCAGGCCGACGATCATGTAGAAGGAGGTGGTCTTGCCTGCGCCGTTGGGGCCGAGCAGGCCGACGATGCTGCCCTGGCGCAGGGTCAGACTGAAATCGTGGACGACGCGACGTCCCTTGTAGCTCTTGGCCAGATTGGCGGCCGTTAGCGTTTTCATGGATGCGATCCTTGTGGCGACGCGGCGCAGAGCGATTCAGGCCCGGTGAGCGTGGTCGGGAGCAGAGCCCGAATCTTCTCTGGAATCATGACTGGAATGACTATTGGGACGACTGTTCGGAAGCGTTGCGCGGCGTAAGTGTCATGCGAACGCGACCGTCGCCACTGCCGTCGCCGTCCTGGCTGGAACGAGCCTGGACGCGGCGCGAGTCGAGATAGTATTCGACGTAGGCGCCATCGAAGGTGTCGCCGGCCTGATGCAGTTCGGCGTTGCCGACCAGTTCCACGCGGCGCTCGGCGGCATGATAGATGACGGTATCGCCCCAGCCCTTGACGATCGCTTCGTCGGGGGCCGGCCGCTGTTCGAGATAGGCGCGCTCGCCACCGCCGCCCTTGGCTGTGACCTGGCTGACCTGGCCGTCGTCGGCTCGCTGGATGTCCACGCGTGCGGCCTTCAGTTTCATGCTGCCTTGTTGCATGTCGACATTGCCGGTGTAGACGGCAGTGCCCTGGCGGTCGTCGAGCTCGAACTGATCGGCGGCGATCTCGATCGGCGCGCTGGCATCGCTTTCCAGTGCCATGGTCGGAAGGCTGGTGAAGCCCAGCGCGGTAAGCACCAGGAGTTGGCCGAGTTCTCGCCTCATGATCCTTGATCCTCAGATTGCTGTGACTGGGATTGCTGTGATTGGGGTTGCTGTGGCAGGTGCCCCCGCACGTTGTCGGTCAGGCGCATACGGTCTTCGTTGATCCAGGCATCGAAGCGATCACCACGCATGCGCTGGTCATGCTGACGCAACACGGCGGGCGTGTCACTCCAGGCATGGGCTTCGCGATTATCGTAATGCAGTGTCTGCGTTTCCAGGCTCCACGCCTGCTCCGGTTGTATCAGGCGCGCATTGCCCTCCAGGGTCAACTGCTCGCCGCTGCGATCCATTACCCCCGTGTCGCTGGTCACCTGCCACTGGCGCTGCTCGTCGTCGATGAGGTAGCCGTGGGGTGTCTCGGTACGAATGACATCGTCGGCGGGCGTGTGTGCCAGCCGCGGCGTATCCAGGCGTTGATAGGCGCGCCCCTGAGCATCGAAGCGCGTCATGCTGGCCTCTTCGAGGTAGTAGTCGGGCTCGCCAGTCATGTTGCTGGTTGCGGACTCCTGCTGGTTTTCTCCACGCTGATCCAGATAGGTCAGCCCGCCACCCAGAATCAGCAGTAGTGCCAACAGGCCGAGGCGTCTCCACCAGGGTGACTGAAATCCGGCTGTCTTGGCCACGGTTGCTCCTTGTCTTGAACGAAAGCCTTGATCGAACTGGCGTTGATGAATATGGGCTCTGGCGGCTCGAGCCGCATCGTTATTCCGGTGCTGGATTCCGGTGTTGGAAACGACATGGCCATTTCATTGAGACGATGCCATCAGGGTACAACTTCGACGATGAATCGGATGTTCGACGACGAATCAGATGACTCCGCTTCTCAGCAGGTCGTGCATGTGCAGCGCCCCCACGGGAACGCCATCTTCGATCACGGCCAGTGCGGTGATTCGGTTGTCCTCCATGATCCGTACCGCTTCCGCGGCCAGCATATCGGGCGTTGCCGTCTTGCCACCCCGAGTCATGACGTCATCGACACGAAGCAGGGTGAAATCGCCGCGCTGATCGAGCGTTCGGCGCAGATCGCCGTCGGTATAGACACCGACCAGCAGACCGTGTTCATCGACGACGCAGGTGAACCCCATGCCCTTGAGCGTCATCTCCAGCAGCGCCTCTCGCAACGGGCTGCCGATGGGGACGCTGGGGAGCCGGCTGCCTTCGTGCATGAGGTCGGCGACGCGAAGCAGCAGGCGTTTGCCGAGCGTGCCGCCCGGATGCGACAGTGCGAAGTCGTCGGCGCTGAAACCGCGCGCCTCGAGCAGCGCCAGCGCCAGCGCGTCGCTCATCGCCAGTGCGGCGGTGGTGGAAGAGGTCGGCGCGAGGTCGTGCGGACAGGCTTCGCGGGAGACGCCGACATCGATGTGTACATTGCTGTACCGCGCCAGAGTGGATGCCGGCCGGCCGGTCAGGCTGACCAGCGGCGCGCCGAGGCGCTTGAACAGCGGGAGCAGGCCGGTGATTTCCTGAGTTTCGCCCGAATTGGACAGGGCGATGACCACGTCATCGCCGGTGATCATGCCGAGGTCGCCGTGGCTGGCCTCGCCGGGGTGTACGTAAAACGCCGGCGAGCCGGTGCTGGCCAGGGTGGCTGCCATCTTGCGGGCGACATGGCCGGACTTCCCCATGCCGGTCACGATGAGGCGGCCGCGGCAGTCGAGCAGCAGCCTGCAGGCAGCGTCGAAACAGTCGTCGAGTTTCTCGACGAGTTCACCAATGGCCTGCTGTTCCAGTGTCAGCGTGCGTCTGGCGCTGGCGCGGAAATCCAGCATGGCGGGTTCACTCTGGGACACGGCGGAAGCGACTCGGGGATCGGTCATGGCATGAATATCGGTCGTGGAATGAATATCGGTCATGGATATATATAGTGGGCGCAGGGCGATTTCGGCGCGGCGCGATACGCAAGAGTATACCTTCGATCGTCCGGCGATTCGTCCCTTTGCAGGATAGCAGGTGTAACGACTGCTCAGTGATGGCTGGTCGCTACCGTCAAGGTTAGGATACAATGTTCGATAATTGATCTCATTGGATTGGTGGATGCTGCATGGATGATCCGATTATGGTCGAGGTCAAGGATCTGCATTTTTCCCGCGGTAACACGGATATCTTCCGTGGTGTCGACTTGCAGATTCCGCTCGGCAAGATAACCGCCATCATGGGGCCCAGCGGAACCGGCAAGACGACGTTGCTGAAGTTGATCGGCGGTCAGCTGGTGCCGGACCGGGGGCAGGTTCTGATCGACGGCCAGGACGTACACCAGCTATCGCGGCGTTCGCTTTTCAAGCTGCGCCGTCGCATGGGCATGCTGTTTCAGAGCGGCGCACTGTTTTCGGACCTTGACGTGTTCGAGAACGTCGCGTTTCCGCTGCGTGTACATACCGAACTGCCGAACGCCATGGTGCGTGACATCGTGCTGATGAAGCTTCAGGCGGTCGGGTTGCGTGGCGCACGCCATCTGATGCCATCCGAACTTTCCGGCGGCATGGCTCGACGGGTGGCGCTGGCTCGTGCGGTGGCGCTGGATCCGGATCTGGTGCTCTACGACGAACCTTTCGTCGGCCAGGATCCGATTTCGATGGGGGTATTGGTGCAGTTGATCAAGAAGGTCAACCAGGCGCTTGGGCTGACCGCCGTGATGGTCTCCCATGACATCAAGGAGACGCTGTCGATCGCGGACTACGTCTACATCATCGCCGATGGCAAGGTCATGGCGCACGGCACTCCGCAGACGCTGGACGTCAATGATGACGCCCATGTGAAACAGTTCGTGCACGGCGAACCCGACGGCCCGGTGCCGTTCCATTACCCGGCACCGGATTTCTTCGACGACATCCTGGCGCCGGCGGGGCAGTTCTCATGATGCGACGTATCCATGCGCTCGGACGGGCGACGCTCGATGTCGTGAGTTCGATCGGCCGGGCCGGGCTGTTCCTGGTCCAGTCGATCGTCTGTCTGCCGTCTCGCGAGGGCTTTCATCTGTGGGTCCGCCAGATGCACTTCGTCGGCGTGATGTCGGGGGCGATCGTGCTGGTGTCGGGGCTGTTCATCGGCATGGTGCTGGCGCTACAGGGCTTTACCATCCTGGTCGGCTTTGGCGCCGACGAGGCGCTGGGGCAGATGGTGGCGTTGTCGTTGGTTCGTGAGCTGGCTCCCGTGGTCGCCGCGCTGCTGTTCGCCGGCCGTGCGGGATCGGCGCTTACCGCCGAAATCGGCCTGATGAAAGCCACCGAGCAGCTCACCAGCATGGAGATGATCGGCGTCGATCCGCTGCGTCGCATCGTGGCGCCTCGACTCTGGGCCGGTTTCGTCTCGTTGCCCATTCTGACGGTGATGTTCGCCGTGGTCGGCATCTGGGGCGGGTATCTGGTCGGCGTCGACTGGCTCGGCGTCTACGAGGGCTCCTACTGGAGCAACATGCAGGACAGCGTCGACTTCGTCGACGATGTGCTCAACGGCATGATCAAGAGCTTGGTGTTCGGGCTGGTCGTGACCTGGATCGCGGTCTTCCAGGGCTATGACCTGATTCCCACCTCGGAAGGTATTTCGCGCGCGACCACCCGCACGGTGGTATACGCCTCGCTGGCGGTATTGGGCCTCGATTTCGTGCTCACCGCGCTGATGTTTGGAGACCTCGGATGAAGCGCAACAACTTGTTGGAACTGGGCGTCGGCATTTTCATGCTGGCAGGCATTCTGGGGCTGGTGTTCCTCGGGCTCAGGGTCAGCGGTCTGGGCGTTGGCGTGCCCAACGACACCTTCACGCTGACGGCCAATTTCGCCAACATTGGCGGGTTGCGGCCGCAATCCAAGGTCACCATGTCCGGTGTGCGCGTCGGCAAGGTGACCAATATCCAGCTCGACCCCAAGTGGTTCGATGCCAAGGTCACCATGGAGCTGGATTCGGAATACGAAGGCAAGCTTTCCAATGACACCACTGCGGCCATTCTGACCTCCGGCCTGCTGGGCGAGCAGTACATCGGCCTGACCGTGGGCGGGGCGCCGGAGATGCTGCATGACGGTGATGTCATCCACGACACCCAGCAGGCGCTGGTGCTGGAGGAACTCATCCAGCAGTTCGTGTCGAACATGGCCAATTGATTTCAGACGAGGAGTCGATGATGAAAATGAGTTTTGCGCGGTATGACTCGGCGGCGCCGAAGCGCGTCTCAGGCCTGAGCAGGGCCTGGATGGCGGGTGTTGCCCTCGTTGCGATGTGTCTGGCGAGCGTCGCGCCGGTGGCCCAGGCCCAGCAATCACCGACCCAGGTGATTCAGCAGAGTGTCGATTCGCTGATGTCCGAGCTGGAGGGCAAGAAGGACTACTATGCTCAGCACGATGGTGAGCTCGCCAAGCTCGTCGATACCAACATGGCGGAAGTGGCCGATTTCCGTTACATCGGCGCCAGCGTCATGGGGCGCTATTTCCGTGGTGCCACGCCGGAGCAGCGGTCTCGGTTCGTCAACGTCTTCCGCAAGACATTGATCGACACCTATGCCAAGGGGCTGGTGACGTTCGACTACCAGACGCTCCGGGTGAAGGAGAGCGAGAACGCCGGACGCTACGAGGATCAGGCATCGGTCCCCATGGAGGTGGTTTCCACCAGTGGTGAAACCTTCCCGGTCAATTTCACGCTGCGCCAGAACGATGGCCAGTGGAAGGTGATCAACGTGATCGTCAATGGCATCAACCTCGGCCTGACGTTCCGTAACCAGTTCGATCAGTCGATGCGTGACAACAATCGTGACATCGAGACCGTGATCAACAACTGGGCGCCGGAAGTCGGTACCGACGAGCTTGAAAAGGGCGGCGACGCGTGAGTCTGCTGCTCGAACGCGAGGACGCCACGCTGGAAGTCGTCGACGGCAACGTGCTGACGATTCGCGGCGAGGCGGACTTCGACAGCGCTGGCCCGCTGGCCCAGGCGGGGCGCCACTGGCTGGCGGATCAGCCGGAAAACGCCAAGGTCTCCTTCGACCTGACCGGCGTGCAGATCCCCAGCAGCGCGGTACTCAGCGTGCTGCTGGTGTGGGTGCGTAGCGTGCAGCGTCACTCGCTGAGCCTGCAGCGGGTGGCGCTGTCATCGGCCTTGAAACGGCTGATGGATATCACGGAACTGGCGCCGCTGCTGCCGGCCGTCGAGACGACCTGCGTCGAACCGATGCAGACTCCGCGTTAGATACACGATCCGCAGTCCTTGAGTGAAACGGTGGCTTGCGGCGTTTTTGCACGCCGCCAAGATCGCCAAGACGGGGCGCTTTCCGCTACCATGTGGCGCTTTCCCTGCGCATCCGGCGCAGCAGCCACAAGGGAGCCCGATCGTCATGCAACCCAGCGATGTCAAAAGCCGTCTCGAAAGTCAGATCGATGGCTGTGAATTTCATATCCAGGGCGAAGGCTGCAACTTTCAGGTCATCGCCGTGGGCGAGGTTTTCGAGGGCATGAGCCCGGTCAAGCGCCAGCAACTGATCTACGGTGCCCTGGCCGACGAGATCGCCTCCGGCGCGCTGCATGCCATCAGCATCAAGACGTATACGCCTGCCCAGTGGGAAACGGCGCCCGAGAATCCCGGCGTCTGATCTTCCTTCTGGGCCTCTCGGGCCGGTCATCTCTATTCGATTCTATAGCGAACCTTCATGGACAAGCTGATCATCACCGGTAATGGGCCGCTCGATGGCGAGGTCTGGGCCAGCGGAGCGAAGAATTCCGCGCTGCCGATTCTGGCCTCGACGCTACTTGCCGACGAGCCCGTTACCATCGGCAACCTGCCGCACCTTCAGGACATCACCACGACGCTCGAACTGCTCGGCCGAATGGGCATCGAGCCGGTCATGGGCGAGAAAATGAGCATCCAGATCGACGGTTCGCAGGTGCGCGATTGCCACGCACCCTATGAATTGGTCAAGAAGATGCGCGCTTCGATTCTGGTGCTCGGTCCGCTGCTGGCGCATTTCGGTACCGCCGACGTGTCGCTGCCGGGGGGCTGCGCCATCGGCTCGCGGCCGGTCGACCTGCATATCCGGGGGCTCGAGGCGATGGGGGCCGACATTACCGTCGAGGGGGGCTACATCCGCGCCCGCGTCGATGGCCGGCTCAAGGGTGCCACGATCTTCTTCGATACCGTGACCGTAACCGGCACCGAGAATCTGCTGATGGCGGCCACGCTGGCCGAGGGCACGACGATCCTCGAAAATGCCGCGCGCGAGCCGGAAGTGGTCGATCTGGCCGAGTGCCTGATCGCCATGGGCGCCAATATCCGTGGGCAGGGCACCGATACCATCACCATCGAAGGTGTCGAGCGCCTCCACGGCTGCCACTATGATGTGATGCCGGACCGTATCGAGACGGGGACGTTTCTCGTCGCCGCCGCCGCGACCGGTGGGCGGGTTCGCGTGCGCAAGACCCGCGCGGACATCATGGAGGCGGTGCTAGCCAAGCTCGAGGAAGCCGGGGCGACCATCACCACCGGCGAGGACTGGATCGAGCTCGACATGGGCGGGCGCCGGCCCAAGGCCGTCAACCTTCGTACCGCGCCCTATCCGGCTTTCCCCACCGACATGCAGGCGCAGTTCGTGGCGCTGAATGCGGTGGCCGAAGGGACCGGCACGGTGGTCGAGACGATCTTCGAAAACCGCTTCATGCACGTGCAGGAGCTCAATCGCATGGGGGCGCATATCGCTCTCGAGGGCAACACGGCGGTCGTGACCGGTGTCGAAAAGCTGTCCGGCGCGCCGGTGATGGCGACCGATCTGCGGGCTTCGGCAAGCCTGGTCATCGCGGCGATGGTGGCTCAGGGTGAGACGATGGTAGACCGGATCTATCACATCGACCGCGGCTACGAGTGCATCGAAGAGAAATTGCAGCTACTGGGCGCGCGCATTCGTCGCGTGCCGGGTTAGGGTCTGTTGCCGTTTCATGCACGGCCGTGCCGGAGCCAGCTTTTGTTCGGGGCAAGGCGTGAGGAGTGTGATTTGGTCGTTCCCAATGAGCGACGAATAACGCAGCGCCGTGCAAAAACTGGCCCGGCCCTTCGGGTTGTGCGGCTAATGGTGCCATGCGGCGTTTGCGGGATTGGAAAAGGGAACCACCCTTCTCTGCATCCCGCGCCTGGCCTGGCACCATTTGGCGCAGCAACGCGGTTCGCGCTGAAATGACAACAGACCCTAGGCGACGGCAAGAGAGAACATGAGCAACCAACTGATTCTGGCCCTGTCCAAGGGCCGTATCCTCGAAGAGACCCTGCCGCTGCTGGCGGATGCGGGCATCACGCCGGCGGACGATTTCGGCAAGAGCCGCAAGCTGCTGTTCGATACCAATCTGCCGGACGTCAAGCTGGTGGTTATCCGCGCGGTGGATGTGCCGACCTACGTGCAGCTGGGCGCGGCCGATCTTGGCGTCGCCGGCAAGGACGTTCTGCTGGAGCATGGTGCCGAGGGGCTCTACGAGCCGCTCGATTTGGGGATTTCACGCTGCCGCTTGATGACGGCGGGCATCGTGGGTGCGCAACCGGCGCATGCCAAGCGGCGAGTCGCGACCAAGTTCGTCAATGTGGCGCGCCGCTATTACGCGGAGCAGGGCATCCAGGCCGAGGTGATCAAGCTCTACGGGGCGATGGAACTGGCGCCGCTGATGAACCTGGCGGACGAAATCGTCGATATCGTGGATACCGGCAATACCCTGCGGGCCAACGGCATGGAACCGCGTGAGCTGATCGAGAACATCAGCACGCGACTGGTGGTCAACAAGGCGTCGATGACGATGAAGCACGAGCGGCTGAGGCCGCTGATCGAGCGCCTGCGTCAAGCCGTGGCAACGCGTCTTCCAGCCGCCTGAGACACCGATCCGTCAAGCGTGAATGGCGTGCCGGTCGGTGGACGGCGATCGGCCGAACGTAGAGAGAATGCAAAGATGAGCCAAACGACTACCATTGCCCGCCTCACCACGCGGGATACCGATTTCGATACGCGTCTCGATTCACTGCTGGCCTGGGAAGGTGTCTCCGACCATGAGGTCGGGGAGCGGGTCGCCGAGATCATCGCCGCCGTTCGCCAGCGCGGTGACGACGCCGTGATCGAGTACACCAACCGCTTCGACCGTCTGTCCGCTACCGACATGGCCGAGCTGGTGATCGGCCCGGCACGTCTCGAGGCGGCATTCGAGGGCGTGCCGGCGGAACAGCGCGAGGCGCTGCGGCATGCCGCCGAGCGCATCCGGCTCTATCACGAGCGCCAGAAGCCGGAATCCTGGCAGTACAGCGAGCCGGATGGCACCGTGCTGGGCCAGAAGGTGACGCCGCTCGATCGGGTCGGTATCTACGTACCCGGCGGCAAGGCCGCCTATCCCTCGTCGGTACTGATGAATGCCGTGCCGGCGCACGTGGCCGGTGTGCGCGAAATCATCATGGTCGTGCCGACGCCGGATGGCATCGTCAACGAACTGGTGCTGGCTGCGGCGCATCTTGCCGGGGTCGACCGGGTATTCACGCTGGGCGGTGCCCAGGCCGTGGCGGCGCTGGCTCATGGCACTCGGAGCGTTCCTCGGGTCGACAAGATCGTCGGGCCGGGCAATATCTATGTGGCGACGGCCAAGCGCGCGGTATTCGGGCAGGTAGGCATCGACATGATCGCCGGTCCCTCCGAGATCCTGGTCGTTTCCGATGGCGGGACCGATCCCGACTGGCTGGCTATGGACCTGTTTTCCCAGGCCGAACATGATGAAGACGCGCAGGTGATTCTCGTCACCTGGGATGCCGAACATCTCGAAGCAGTTCAGGCGTCCATAGAGCGGCTGCTGCCGACCATGGAGCGCGAGGCGATCATCCGTGAATCGCTGGCGCGGCGCGGTGCGCTGGTGCTATGCGACGGCCCCGAACAGGCGGTCGAGCTGATCAACCGGATCGCTCCCGAGCACCTGGAGCTTTCCGTGGAGGCGCCGCAGGAGATGGCAGCGAAGGTGCGCCATGCCGGCGCCATCTTCATGGGGCGCTACACCGCGGAAGTGCTCGGCGACTACTGCGCCGGCCCCAATCACGTACTGCCGACCTCCGGCACGGCACGCTTCTCGTCGCCACTGGGTGTCTACGATTTCCAGAAGCGATCTTCACTGATTCAGTGCTCCCCGGACGGGGCCGATACGCTGGGCCGGACCGCCTCCGTGCTGGCGCGAGGGGAGTCGCTGACGGCTCATGCGCGCTCGGCGGAGAATCGCCTGAAGCGCTGAGCAGTCACCGTTCGGATCTGTTCGATCGCCGCCCCTTGCCGGGGCGGCGATGTCGTTTCTGGCCTATGACGCTATGGAGAGGTGCTTTCCGTGTCGGCGTCGTGCCCTTCCGTGTTTGCACCGGGCGCATCAGAAGCCGAGTCGTCGGCGTCCGCGGGCGCGCTGGCTTTTTGGGCGGCGTTGCTGCCGGGTTCGACGGGTTGCGGACGCTCGCCGACGGTCAGGGTGACCTCTCGCTTTTCGCCGCCCCGGACGATGGTCAGCGGGAGCTGAGTGCCAGGCGGGATTTCGGCGATATCGACCTGGGTCTCCCTCGGGTCGAGAATCGGTTTGCCATCGATCGCCAGCAGGATGTCGCCGGGGCGTAGTCCCGCCTCGTCCCCGGGGCCGCCGGGCACCACATTGGCGATGATGACGCCGCTCAGCGTCTTGAGGCCGAACGAGGCGGCGAGGTCCGGGGTCATCTGCTGTGCGTCGATGCCCAGCCAGCCGCGGATGACGCGACCGTGGGTCACGATGTCGTCGAGGATGCTGCGCGCCAGATTGGCCGGAATCGCGAAGCCGATGCCCTGCGAGCCGCCGGAGCGGGAAAAGATCGCCGTGTTGATACCGATCAGGGAGCCGTTGGCATCCACCAGCGCGCCGCCGGAATTGCCCGGGTTGATGGCGGCGTCGGTCTGGATGAAATCTTCATAACGGCTCAGGCCGAGGTGATCGCGCCCGGTGGCGCTGATGATGCCCATGGTCACGGTCTGGCCGACGCCAAAAGGATTGCCGATGGCCAGCGTGACGTCACCGATGGCGATGTCTTCAGAGTTGCTCAGTTGAATGACCGGCAGGTTTTCCATGTCGATCTTGAGTACGGCCAGGTCGCTGTCCGGATCGGTCCCGATGACCCGAGCAATGGCTTCGCGCCCGTCTCGCAGCGCGACCTGGATCTGGTCGGCGTCGTTGATGACGTGGTTGTTGGTCAGGATGTAGCCTTCTTCGCTGACTACCACGCCGGAGCCGAGGCTCGACAGCATGCGCTGGCGCTGCGGCATGTTCTTGCCATAGAACTGGCGGAAGAAGGGGTCCGACATCAATGGGTGTTGGTTGGTGTCGACGACGCGCGACGAGTAGACGTTGACGACCGCGGGGGCGGCGCGATTGACGGCCCTGGCGTAGCTGACCGGGCCTTCGTGACGATCCAGTGCCGGCGCGTCGACGACATCGGGTGGCGGCCGGTCGGCGTTCTGCGAGCCGGTCGTGGTGGCGATGCCAGTTGGCCGGGAGGTCTCGTCGGGTGTGTCTCGTCCCAGCAGTGATGGAAACGCGTAGAGCAAGACGACGGCAAGCAGAATGCCGCAAAGGGCGGGCCACAGATAGGCGGCTAGGTGGCGGCGCATGTGCTGAGTCCTTAGACTGAAAACCCGGGTGGTCTCGTTAAATCCGTATTGCCGCGTCATCGAGTCGGTATGTCATCCTCGTGACTTGATGATGCCGCAAGGCGGTTTATCGAAGCCTCGTCGACTGCGGCAAGCGATCGGATACGCAATCACATCAGGCTCGTCGATCGAGAGGAGACGAGAGAGAAACGACGTCCGTCATGACATCTCGCAACGTGGACGAGGCCATGGCGACAAGTGACATAAGTGTAACATTCACCAAGGCTTTCCGCTGGGAGACAGTATGATTTCGCGGCAGACGCTACAGGCGGCTATCGATACGGAGCTGCGTACCGACGCGTTCAAGGATTACACGGTCAATGGGTTGCAGGTAGAGGGACGGGAGTCGATCGGTCGGGTTCTGACCGGAGTGACGGCCTGCCAGGCGCTGTTGGACGAGGCCGTCGCGTGGGGAGCCGATGCCGTACTGGTGCACCACGGGTATTTCTGGAAGAACGAGTCGGTCAGCGTGACGGGGATGAAGCGCCGCCGTTTCGCCACCTTATTGAGCAACGATCTCAACCTGCTGGCTTATCATCTACCGCTGGATGCACACCTCACGCTGGGCAATAACGCCTGCCTGGGGCGGCGGTTGGGCTTCGAGGTGGAACGCTGTCTCGATGGCGAGCTCGGGCAGGGGCTGCTGTGGATGGGTAAGCCCGACACCGAACTGGATAGCCGGGCGCTTGCGGCTCGCATCGAACAGGCGCTGGGCCGCACGCCTCTATTGATCGAAGGGCATTCCGGTACCATCCGAAACGTGGCCTGGTGTACCGGCGGTGCGCAGGACATGCTGCCACTGGCGGCCGAGGCGGGAGCGGACGTTTTCATTTCCGGCGAGGTTTCCGAACGTACCACGCACATGGCGCGCGAAATGGGTATTACCTACCTTGCGGCGGGGCATCATGCCACCGAACGAGACGGAATCCAGGCTTTGGGCGAGTGGTTGAAAGGCCGCTTCGATATCGAGCACCGTTTCGTGGATATCGACAATCCCGCGTGAAGGGAGAAGGCCGGCGTGAAGGGGGAAGGATAGGAGGGGAAGAATATAAAATGAAGGATAGATGGGGCGGCCCGTCGGGAGTCGGTTTCGACTGCCGACGGGGTGAAGGAGGTCAATAGCGAGGCGGTTGGGGAGCGCTGTCCTGCTGCTCGGCCGTCTTGCGCTGACGAACGCCATAATCCTCGGCTAGCGTACCGCCCTTGCCGTCGGCATAGTCGCGCGGAACCTGCGGCGCATCGACGTCTTCGCTTTCTTCCTGAGCGCCGTGCAGCCGGCGTTTCAGCTTGAGGTCATCGACCAGTTTGTCCGCGCCATGGATCAGATGCTGCTCGAGATCGTGGCTCTGGCGCTGAATGCTGGAAGCCAGATCGGCCACCTTGGCAAAATGATCGTTCAAGGCATCCTTGACCTGATTGAGTTCCAGTTCGGTCTCGGCCAAGCGTTGGCGCACTTTCTGATTGCGGGCCACGTTGGCGTTCAGCAGATGGTAACAAAGGGCGCCGATACCGATGCCCGCCAGGAAGCAGGCGATTGCCAGAATCCAGTCGATATTGCTTTCGTTCACAATGCGCTCCTCGTCGTCGTGCCGGGCACGACCTTTCTCATAGACCGTTCTTAAGGTCGGTGCGGGGTCATTATATCGACTCGCTCGGCTACCGGGTCAAACCTTCCTTGTCTGACTGCCACTGTCAAGACTTTCGTCGGAGGTTATAATGCCGCCACCTGTTTCGACCGAGGCCACGATACCGCCATGAGTTCTCCCCAGTCTGCGACGTCAAATTCGAACGCCATGACGCCGATGTCACGCTACCGCGCCGATCTGGAGCGTGATGACTTCAGCTACGACGCCGCGCAGGAGAATGCCGTCGAACATCTGCAGCGTCTGTATGACGATCTCCAGCGGGCCCCGGCTCCCAGGCCGTCCGCCGCTGTCTCCGGGGAGTCGAAGCTTTCGAAGGTGGCGGGGCTGTTCGGCAAGCGCAAGGCATCGGAGCCCCAGGCACCCGAGAAGCCGCAGGTGATGGGGCTCTACTTCTGGGGTGGTGTCGGCCGCGGCAAGACCTACCTGGTCGATGTGTTCTATGAATCGTTGCCGTTCGATCGCAAGATGCGCACGCACTTCAACCGGTTCATGCAGCGCGTGCATCGCGAGCTCGAGGTGCACAAGGGTGAAAAGAACCCGCTGACCCGGATCGCGGCCAAGTTCGCCGGAGAGGCGCGCGTGATCTGCTTCGACGAGTTCTACGTCAAGGACATCACCGATGCGATGATCCTGGGCAATCTCATGGAGGCGCTGTTCGCGCAGGGCGTCGTGCTGGTGGCGACTTCGAACATCGTGCCTGACGATCTCTACAAGGACGGCCTGCAGCGGAGCCGGTTTCTTCCGGCAATCGATCTGCTCAAGCGCCACTGCGAGGTGGTCAATGTCGATTCCGGCGTGGACTATCGCCTGCGGGCGCTCGAGCAGGTCGAGATATTCCATTCCCCGCTCGATGCCGATGCCGAAAAGCAGCTGGCGAAGAGCTTCCGCTCGGTGGCCGGCAGCGAGGGGCAGCGCGATGAGACGCTGACGGTCAACCATCGCGAGCTGAAAGCGCGCCGTCGCCATGAGGGCGTCATCTGGTTCGATTTCAAGATGCTCTGCGACGGACCGCGCAGCCAGAACGATTACATCGAGCTGTCGCGGGAGTTTCATACCGTGCTGGTGTCGGATGTGCCGTGCATGGGCGGGAGCAACGACGATCAGGCGCGGCGCTTCATCAGCATGGTCGATGAATTCTACGATCGCGCGGTCAAGCTGCTGCTCTCCGCGGAGACCGAGGTCGAGTCGCTCTACACGGGGGGCAACCTCAGTTTCGAATTCGAGCGTACGCTGTCGCGCCTTCAGGAAATGCAGTCGCGGGACTATCTGGCGCTGGCGCACAAGCCCTGAGAGAGATGTTTACAAAATGCCTGCGCTCGACAATACGGCGTTGAAATCGGTCTCAAAATACTCATTTAGCCCTTGTAAACTCCGCTTTTTCGGCCGATTTCGCCTTGTCTTGTCTTCGCTCGCCGAATTTGTAAACACCCTCTGAAGGCAGGGCATGACGGGGTGGCGCGAGACAGGCTCGTCTACCTCTTTCGCCGCCCAGAGGGCTCGTGTACAATGCGCGCTCTTCGATCCGTTGCCGTCCGAATGGAAGCTGCTCTGCAGCCTTCGGTGGACGAGCAACCCAAGAAAAATAGGGATGGCCGAGAAGCATCCGCTTCGACGCCCAAATACGCTTATTTGGTGAAACACTCATGAAGACGTTCAGTGCCAAGCCGCATACCGTGCAGCGCGATTGGTATGTCGTTGATGCATCGGGCAAGACGCTCGGTCGTCTGGCGACAGAAATCGCTCGCCGCCTGCGTGGCAAACACAAGCCGGAATACACCCCGCACGTCGATACCGGCGATTACATTGTCGTCATCAACGCCGAGAAGGTGCATGTGACCGGTAACAAGGCGCAAGCCAAGAACTACTACCGTCACACTGGTTACCCGGGCGGTCTGCGTACCATGTCGTTCGAGAAGCTGATCGACCATGCGCCGGAGCGAATCATCGAAGGCGCCGTCAAGGGCATGCTGCCCAAAGGTCCGCTGGGTCGTGCCATGCACGCCAAGCTCAAGGTGTATGCCGGTACCGAGCATCCGCACGCCGCGCAGCAGCCGCAAGAACTGAACATCTGAGGGTAACCGTCATGGCACAACAGTATTACGGCACCGGGCGTCGCAAGACTTCTACCGCTCGTGTGTTTCTCAAGCCGGGCACCGGCAAGATCACCATCAATGATCGCGAGCTGGGCGAGTTCTTCGGCCGCGTCACCGCGCAGATGGTCGTGCGTCAGCCGCTGGAGCTGACCGAGACTACCGGCCAGTTTGACGTCTACGTCACGGTCAAGGGTGGTGGTGGTTCCGCTCAGGCCGGCGCGATTCGTCACGGCATCACGCGTGCGCTGATGGAATACAACGAAGAGCTGCGTCGTCCGCTGCGTGCGGCTGGCTACGTGACCCGCGATGCTCGTGAAGTCGAGCGTAAGAAAGTGGGTCTGCGCAAGGCACGTCGTCGTCCGCAGTTCTCCAAGCGCTGATCCTGCAGGATCGCCTCTGCGCTCAACGCCCGACTTATTCAGTCGGGCGTTTTGCTGTTGGTACGTGGTTATTGGTGCGTGGCTATTGGCACGTGACACGTATGCATTCGAGCTTCCTGTGGTCGGCGAGGCGCCCGGCCGGGTTGCCCGTCGTGGTATCATGGTCGTTGAATTAATGCGAGGAAAGTCTCATGGGTGTAGTGGCCAAGCGATCGTCGATGATCTTTTACTCCGGTAGTGAGGATCATTTCAGCCATCGCGTCAGAATCGTGCTGGCGGAAAAGGGCGTGGCTGTCGATATCCTGGACGTCTCGGCCGACGAGCATAACGCTGAACTGGCGGATCTGAATCCCTACAACAGCGTGCCTACGCTGCTGGATCGTGATCTGGTGCTCTACGAGTCCAAGGTCATGATGGAATATCTCGATGAGCGTTTCCCGCATCCGCCGCTGTTGCCGGTCTACCCGGTGGCGCGTGCGCAGAGCCGTCTGTGGATGCATCGCATCGAGCGTGAATGGTGTCCGCTGGTAGAGCAGATCCAGCAAGGTTCCAAGAAGGACGCCGAAAAGGCGCGCAAGGAATTGCGTGAAAGCCTGACCGGGATCTCGCCCATCTTCGAAGACATGCCGTTTTTCATGAGCGAAGAGTTCACCCTGGTGGATTGCTGCATCGCACCGATCCTGTGGCGTCTGCCGGCACTGGGCGTCGAGTTGCCGGAAAAGCAGGTCGCTCCGTTGATGAGCTACATGGAGCGGGTCTTCGCGCGTGATGCTTTCAAGGTGGCGCTATCCGAATCCGAACGTGAGATGCGTAGCTGAACGGCGCCTGTCGTAAGCTGCCTGAAGGAGATGACATGCTGACTAGCCGTCCCTATCTGGCAAGAGCTCTTTATGAGTGGTTGCTGGATAACGAGCAAACACCGTATATCGTGGTCGATGCCGGGAAGCCCAACGTCAAGGTGCCGCAACAATTCGTGCAGAATGGTCAGATCGTGCTGAACATCGCACCGGCGGCCGTGCGCGATTTGATGATCGACAATGCGGCGGTCACTTTCGGGGCGCGCTTCAGCGGTCAGCCGATGCAGGTCGTCGTGCCGATGGATGCCTTGATCGCTATCTACGCTCGCGAAAATGGTGTGGGTATGGTCTTCGGCCAGGAGCCGGTCATGCCGAGCTTCTCGGATGGAGAAGAGGAAGCGGAGAGGGAAGACGAGGGGCGTCCGTCGCTGGAAAGCGTCGAGAACCGTTCGGACAGCACCTCTTCGAAGCCATCCGAATCTGCCGACGAGGAGAGCGGTGGCGAAGCGCCAAGCCGGCCGGAGAAGGGCAAGCCGTCGTTGCGTATCGTCAAGTAAGCTGCCGTTTGCGGTTGTCGCTGTGCCTGTTTTCATGCCAGTGACGGACCGGGATCACAAAAAGCCGCTGCCGAATCGAATTCGGCAGCGGCTTTTTTGTCACGGGTCGAGACCCGCCGAATGATTAGTTGAGGTATTCGAATACCTTGACGATGCGCTGGACGCCGCCCACGCCGGAGGCGGCGGCGGTTGCCTGGCTGGCTTGCTGTTGCGTGACGAGCCCCATCAGGTAGACCGTGCCATTTTCGGTAATGACGCGAATCAGGTTGGCGTCCAGGTCCTCGTTGGCGACCAGGTTGGCCTTGATGCGCCCGGTGATCCAGGTGTCGGTCATGCGCTGACTGACCGGTGTGTTGGCCGATACCATCAGCTCGTTATGGACCTGCCGAACGCTGCGCACGTTACGGGCGATTTCCGTGGCGCGCTGCTTGAGCTCGTCGCTGGGCACCTGCCCGGTCAGCAGAACATTGCTGTTGTAGCTATCGACATTGACGTGGGCGTCGCCGTAACGAGCGTCCGCGGCATTGAGGGCGTCGAAGATCTTGCTCTGGATGCTGCTGTCTTCGACCTTGGCGCCAGGCGTACGCTCGGCATAGTTCTCTGGCTGGCTTCCGGTGGCGCATCCGCCAAGCGTCAGCAGGCCGATCAGACAGGAGGAAGCGATCAGTGTCTTCTTCATGGGTCTCACTCGTTGCTGCCAAATAGCTGTTGGTCGATCAGATCACACAAGCAGTGAATGACCAAGAGATGAACTTCCTGGATTCGTGCGGTGGAGGTTGCCGGGACGCGAATTTCGCAATCTTCCTGGCCCAGTAGCGAGGCCATGTCTCCACCGTCGCGCCCCGTCAGGGCAACGACGCTCATTTCCCGATCGTGCGCTGCCTGGATGGCCTGGACCACGTTGGCCGAATTGCCACTGGTCGAAATCGCCAGCAGGATGTCACCTGGCTGGCCCAGCGCCCGGATCTGCTTCGAGAAAACATCATTATAGCTGTAATCGTTGGCGATCGAGGTCAGGGTCGAGGTGTCGGTCGTCAGGGCCAGTGCCGGCAGGCTCGGGCGCTCACGCTCGAAGCGGTTGAGCAGCTCGGAGGAGAAGTGCTGGCTGTCGCCAGCGCTTCCCCCATTTCCGCAGGCCAGAATCTTGCCTTCGCTGACCAGACACTGAACCATCATCTGGCTGGCGACTTCGATGAAAGGCGGCAAGACTTCACTGGCGTAGGTCTTGGTGTCGATGCTGGCGTTGAACAGGTCGAGTATGCGTGTCTGAAAATCCATGGGCTGCCTATTAGGGCCTGGGTCAATATGCGTCGAAGGCGGAGCGAATCCAGTCGAATTCGAGCAGGGGAGGGCTTCCGGTCACGCCCACGACGTCGAAGCGGCAGGGGCATGATAGCTGTTGCGCATGAAGATAAAAACGCGCGGCCTTGATGATGCGCCGCTGCTTGGCTGGCGTGATCGTCTCGAGCGGGCTGCCGTAGTCGCTGCGCTGGCGGTGACGTACCTCCACGAACACGAGATGCTCGCCGTCGCGCATCACCAGATCGATTTCGCCACCCTTGGCGTGCTGGTTGCTGGCAACCAGCGTCAAACCCTGTGTCGCGAGCCAGCGGGCAGCAGCCTGCTCGATCTGCTGCCCGAGTTGACGCCGGCTGACGGGCGCCGCCCGGTTCGCGGGCGTCGGCCGATCAGTTGGCGCTGGCATCGTCGGTGTCCAGTGTGAATCCGTTGAGATCGCTGCCGGATGCGTTTCGTGGCGCTTGCTGCGATACGCTGCCAGCGTCGCCGCCGGGATCCGAGGGTGAGCTGGCTGGTGCGGCTACCGGTGCCATCAATAGCGGTTGTGGCGTGCCGGACTGGAACAGCGCCCAGGGCAGGGTGCGCTGGATGCGGCCGTCGTCGCGCGCCTGCAACGTACCGGTGGCGCCGAAGATCTGCGTGTTCGGTAATGCCTGGATCAGCGGCAGGCGGCGGGCGAGCTCATAGGCGTCGACACCCATGGCGTTGAGCTTGAGCAAGCCGGGGTCGCTGTCTTGCTGCGATAGTCGGCGGAAGGTGGAAACGAAAGGCAGGGCGTCGACACCGCCGACGGCCGCGTCCGGAATCATCCACGGAATGTCCAGGAACTGCACGCCGTTCAGGTCATGATCGGCGCGCGGCTGTGGCGTGCCCTCATAGAGGTGAGAGGTGGCGTAGACAGGTAGATCGCCAGCGTAATAGAACTCCAGTGTCGGTGGTACCTGGCGGGCGTAGCTGGGCAGTGCGAGCAGGAACAGCATGTCCATGCTCGAGGGGTCGCTGTCGAGCAGATTGCGCACCGCCGTGGCAACGGATCCCGACGGATCGTAACTGACCACCGAATCGACGTTGCCCCCTTCGGTCTCCCACGCGTTGCGGAACGCGGCCAGAATGCGCGAGCCCCACTCGTTATCCGGCACCATGATGCCGGCCCGGCGGTGGCCGTCGAGATACGCGCGATGGGCGACCTGGCGTGCCTCGTCTTCCGCTGACAGGCCGTACTGGAACAGGTTGGTCGCCTGGTTGTGCGCATGCTGTCCATAGTTCAGCGCGAGCGTGGGCAGAGGCACGCTACCGTGGGTTTCCAGCTCGCTGACCTTGTCCTTGTCGAGCGGGCCGATCACCGCCTGGGCGCCGCTCATCGTCGCCTGGGCATAGAGGGCATCGAGATTCTGCTGGCTGGAGTCGATGAAGGTCAGTCGAGGGGTGCGTTCTCCCTGACTTTCGGCATCGCTGGCGCGGGCTTCGAGGCCCTGGCGGATGGCCGAAGCGATATTGGCCAGCGGGCCGCTGTCGGGCAGGAATACGGCGATCTGGTCGACTTCATTGCCTTCGAGCTGGCGTAACGCCGACAGATCCTGCGGCAGTCGTCGATTGGCCGGGTGGTTCGGATAGCGGCTACGCCACTGATCCAGACGATCGAACAGGTTGGAGATATCACCGCTGCTGGTACGGTAAAGGCGGGCAAGATCCACCCAGCCCTGAGTGACCGGGTCGCTATCCGTCGCAGCCAGGGCATCCAGCGCGGTGGGGCTGAGACCCGACAGCGGCTTCCAGATGTCGTCGTTCAGCTCGTAAGGAGCGTTGTCGCGCTGCAGGCCGATCAGCAGGCGGGCCGCCGCCTCCGGTTCGCCGATCATGCTCAGGGCAAGACCGCGGCGATAGCGCAACGTCTGCCGATCACCGGTCGAGAGCTCGCTCGTGCTATCGAGAATATCGGTGGCGCGAATCACGCTCTGACCATCTTCCTCGGCTAGCGCGCTGTCGGACAGCACCATGGCCCAGCGGATTCGCTGGGTGCTGTCGAGCTGGGTGCTGTCGATCTGGCTGGCGATCTGGAGTGCCTGCGCCGTGTCGCCCTGGCGTGCTAGGATATCCGCCGCCTCGAGGCGGGAAGCGGCAGCCTGTTGTCCGCTCTGGGCATTGGCCTGCTGGAGTAGCTCCTGGGCGCTCGGGCCGCTGATGTCCTGCATCATGCTCTGGCCTGCACAGCCTGCCAGCGTCAGAGTTGCCACCAGTGGCAGGAGGAGTCGCCGCAGCGCGTTATGCATAGTGTCTTTCCCTTTACTTGTTGAGAGGTCTTGCGCCCGGGACACCCGTCATCGATGAAGCCACTATCGATAAATCGTAGCCCGAAGCATTGACCCTTACCCGTTCCGCTGAAGGCGTCTATCGATCGATGGCCTGTGGTCGTCCATCGCGGCCTTGCGGAGGCTTCCTTGCCGAAACTGAGCATCGAGTCTGCCAGTGGCGGTCGTCGATGTGAATGCATGTCAATCCGGATGGTACCGAATGAGCGAGACAAAGGAAGGCGTATTGTACGTGGTCGCTACGCCGATTGGGAATCTTGAGGACCTGAGCGCCCGGGCGGGCCGGGTTCTCTCGGAGGTCGATGCGATCGCGGCCGAGGATACGCGGCATACGCAGCGTCTGCTTCGGCATCTGGGTATCGAGCGGCCGCTGGTCTCGTTGCACGAACACAATGAGGCGGCACGGGTCGAGCAGCTTCGTCGACGGCTGGCCGATGGGGCGCAACTGGCGCTGGTCAGCGATGCCGGAACGCCATTGATCTCCGATCCGGGATTCGTCTTGGTGCGAGAGCTGCGTCGGGCCGGGTGCCGTGTGGTACCGATCCCGGGCCCTTGCGCACTGATCGCGGCGCTGAGCGCCGCCGGATTGCCGACGGATCGCTTCACCTTCGAGGGATTTCTGCCGGCCAAGTCCGGTCCGCGGCGGAAGCAACTGGAGGCGGGCGCATCGCGGGAAGAAACGCGGGTGTTCTACGAATCGCCGCACCGGATTCGCGATCTGCTGGCGGATCTCGCCGCCGTGGTCGGCGAGCGCCAGGTGGTGCTGGCACGGGAGCTGACCAAGACCTTCGAGACACTGCTCGACGGTTCCGCGGCCGAACTGCTGAGCATCATGGACGAAGATCCCGATCAGGCGAGGGGAGAGTTCGTGGTCATGCTGGCCGGCGCGCCGCCCCGGGAGGAAGCTGCCGATGATGCCGAGGGCGAAGCGCTGCTCCGCGCGATGCTGGCCGAAGGGGTAGCGGTCAAGAACGCGGCGGCGGTCGTCGTGCGCCTTCTGGGCGGGCGTCGCAAGCACTGGTATCAGATGGCACTAGAATTGAAGTCTGACGTCTAGGTCGATACCCGGGATTCCTGGATGTTGTGAAGGTCTCTTTTGAAGATCTCTTGTAAAGATCTCTTGTAAAGATGTCTTTAGCCCTTGTCATGGGCTGCAAGTGTCGGCATTACGCGACGTTTTCGTGCCGATGGCAACGGCTTTCGCTCAACGCGGCAATGCTGTCTTGAGAGGGTCACGGGGGGCTGCTATTCTTGCGCGCTTGGGAGTCGGCCAGACAGTCGCCGCCGGCATTGCCGGGGGAGGAAAGTCCGGGCTCCATAGGGCAAGGTGCCAGGTAACGCCTGGGCGGCGCAAGCCGACGGCTAGTGCAGCAGAGAGTAGACCGCCTAAGCAGCGATTCGCTGCCGGTAAGGGTGAAAGGGTGCGGTAAGAGCGCACCGCGCGCCTGGTAACAGTGCGTGGCACGGTAAACCCCACCTGGAGCAAGACCAAATAGGGATCCTTTGGCGCGGCCCGCGCTGGATCCGGGTAGGTTGCTTGAGAAACGTGGCGACGCGTTTCCTAGATGAATGACTGTCTTAGACAGAACCCGGCTTATCGGCCGGCTCCCTCTTCGATTTCCGCCGTTCGATACCGAGATCTTCATGCAGCACCGCGACAACGCTCCAGAAGCACCCCAAGGCGGTGCGGCGAATCGCGCCGATTTTCGCCATACCAGCGTGCTGCTCGACGGAGCCGTGGATGCGTTGGTGCAGTCCCCCACCGGTGTCTATCTCGATGGCACTTTCGGCCGTGGTGGCCACTCTCGAGCGATTCTCTCCCGTCTCGACGAGAGTGGGCGCCTGATCGCGATCGACCGCGATCCTGCCGCGCTGGCGGTTGCCGCCGAGATCGACGACCCGCGGCTGACGGTATGTCGCGGCGTGTTTGGCGAACTGGACCGTCATGCCGAGGCGTGCGGTGTCCATGGCCGTTTGAGCGGCATTCTTCTCGATGTCGGTGTTTCTTCTCCCCAGTTGGACGACCCCGAGCGCGGCTTCAGCTTCCTGCGGGATGGCCCGCTGGACATGCGCATGGACCCGACCTCGGGCATTGGCGCTGCCGAATGGATCGCGCGCACCGACGATCAGGAGATGGCGCGTGTCTTCAAGACCTACGGGGAAGAGCGCTTCGCCAAGCGAATCGCGCGGGCCATCGTCGCGGCGCGTCGCGAGGCCCCGATCGAACGGACCCATCAGCTCGCCGAGATCGTCAAGGCGGCGCATCCTGCCTGGGAAAAGGGCAAGCACCCTGCAACTCGCGTCTTCCAGGCCATTCGCATCCATCTCAATGACGAACTGGGCCAGCTGGAACGCGCCCTGGCCGTCGCGCTGGATGCGCTGGCGCCTGGAGGTCGGCTGGTGGTGATCAGTTTTCATTCGCTGGAAGATCGGCTGGTCAAGCGTTTCATTCGCGATCAGTCTCGCGGGGATACGCATTTGCCCCGTGGCATGCCCATTCGCGAGGATCAACTCGACAAGCGGCTCAAGCCGGTAGGCAAGGCAATGCGTGCCAGCGACAGCGAGGTCGATGCGAACCCCCGTGCGCGCAGTGCGGTCATGCGCATCGCCGAGAAGCTGGGGCCTGCCGTCGAGAAGTCGAGATAAGGAGCAACATGGCCGTTCAAGGACGACGACGCAGCCTGTTGGAGACCGGTGACTGGCCGTTCGCCCGCCGTCCGGGGTTCCGCGGCATACTGCTCGGCATCGTGACCATCGCGGTGCTGGTAACGGCGCTGGCCATCATCAGCACGTCTCATTTGACCCGGGTGCAGTATGCACGGCTGCAAAAGCTGGAGAATCAGCGGGATTCCCTGCAGACGGAGTGGGGGCGCCTGCTGCTCGAGGAGAGTACCTGGTCGTCACCGGCACGTATCGAGTCGCTGGCCAGCAAGCGTTTGAACATGCGCGTACCGAGTGTCGATGAAGTGAAGGTGATTCATCCATGAGTGCGACAAGACGCGCTGCCACGGACAGGCGACGCCGAGCGGACGCCCCGCTGGGGGCGGGGCGCTACTGGTTCATGTTGTTCATCATCCTGGTGGCGCTATCCGCCCTCGTGGGCCGCGTCGTCTATCTCCAGGTAATCGACCGCAGTTTCCTCCAGAACCAGGGCGATGCCCGCACGCTGCGCGTCGAGTCCATCGGGGCGCATCGCGGAATGATCAGCGATCGCAACGGCGACCCCTTGGCGATTTCGACGCCGGTCATCACGCTCTGGGCCAATCCGCAGGAACTGCCCCAGGATCCTATCCAGCAGACGCTGCTGGCGAAGGCGCTCAAGGTGGATCCCGGCCAACTGGCCGATCGCATCTCGCGTTACTCGGATCATGAATTCATGTATCTGCGGCGCCAGCTCACGCCGGCCGCGGCCAAGCCGGTTCTCGATCTGCAGATGCCCGGCGTCTACGCCCGCGACGAATACAAGCGCTACTATCCGGCGGGAGAAGTGGCGGCACAGCTCGTCGGCGTGACCAATGTCGACGACAAGGGGCAGGAAGGGCTCGAGCTCGCCTACAACCGCTATCTCACCGGCCAGCCCGGCAAGCGACGTGTGCTCAAGGACCGCAAAGGGCGGCTGGTTCGGGATCTGCATCTGATCGAGGAAGCCAAGCCGGGCGGTGATCTCTCGCTGTCGATCGATCTGCGCCTGCAGTACATGGCTTATCGCGAACTGGCAGCGGGGGTTCGCAAGAACGACGCCGACGGTGGTTCGCTGGTCATGCTGGATGCGCGGACCGGTGAAGTGCTGGCGATGGCGAACTTGCCATCCTACAACCCCAACAACCGCAGTGATGTCGATGTGCGCGGATTGCGCAACCAGGCGATTACCGACGCCATCGAGCCCGGTTCGGTGATGAAGCCGCTGGCCATGTCGGCAGCCCTGGCTTCCGATCAATTTTCGCCGGAGAGCATCATCGACACCTCGCCGGGCTGGATGGTGGTGGATGGCTACACTATCCGGGACTTCCGCAACTACGGCAAGCTGACGCCGGCGGGAATCCTGCTGCACTCATCGAATATCGGCATGTCTCACATCGCGTTGTCGCTGCCCCAGGATGCCATCTGGAATCGCTATCGCGAACTGGGCCTGGGGCAGTCGCCCGGGACCGGCTTCCCCGGTGAAAACAGCGGCAGCCTGCCCTCCATGATCAATCTGCCGCGTAGCGCCCAGGCGGCCATGGCTTACGGCTACGGCGTCGCCGTGACTCCGCTGCAACTGGCGAGCGCGTATACGGCCATCGCCAACGATGGCAAGCGGTTGTCTCCGTCGCTGCTCAAACTCAATGGCGACCCGGATAGCGAGCAGGTGATGTCGCCGCGTATCGCCCATGAGTTGCTGGCGATGATGGAAAAGATCGTCCAGCCCAACGCGGGTGGACATCTGGCGATGGTGCCGGGCTACCAGATTGCCGGCAAGACCGGCACGGTGCGCAAGGTAACCAGCACGGGCTATCAGGAAGTCGAGTATCGCGGGCTTTTTGCCGGTATTGCCCCGGCTTCCAATCCGCGTATCGTCACGGTGGTGATGATCGACAATCCCAAGAAGGGTGACTACTACGGTGGCCTGGTCGCTGCCCCTGTGTTCAGTCGTGTCGTCGGTAACGCCTTGCGGCTGCTCGACGTGCCTCCCGATGCGCCATCCAGCGCGACGGAACAGGAGTCCAACCCATGAAGATCGATACCGCAAGACTCGCCGACGCGCTGGCCTCGCTCTGGCCCGAGATCGCTCGCCCCGAGCGGTTGACTTCCTGGCTTCCCGCCTCGGTCGATTCGACGCTGTGCCTGGACAGTCGGCAACTGCAGGGGGGCGATCTGTTCCTGGCGGTGCCGGGCGTCAGCGCGGACGGGCGACAATTCATCGCCGATGTGCTTGGAGCCGGTGTCGCGGGCGTGCTGTGCGAGGCCGATGGGCTCGATCCGCAATGGTCGGACGACGAACGAGTCCTTGCACTGCCGGGTTTGACGCGGCAGCTGGCGGCGCTGGGCCGCCGACTGTTCGACGTACCGGCATCGTTGACGGTGATTGGCGTTACCGGGACCAACGGCAAGAGTTCGGTGACTCACTATATCGCCGCGTTGCTGGAGGCGCTCGGTACGCCGGCCGGGGTCATCGGTACGCTGGGTTATGGCCGGCCCGGCGCGGTACGTTCCGCACTGCAGACCACGCCGGGGCCGCTGGCGCTGCAACAGATGCTCGGCGAACTGGCGAGCGAGGGCATCGAAATCGTGGCGATGGAGGTGTCGTCGCATGCACTGGCGCAGGAGCGGCTGGGCGATACCCGAATCGATACCGCGGTCTTCACCAACCTGAGCCGCGATCATCTCGATTATCACGGCAGCATGGCGGCTTACGCGGCGGCGAAAGCCAGGCTGTTCAAGCGCGACGGGCTGAAGCTGGCGGTCGTCAATGGCGACGACCCGCTCGCACGACTGATGCTGGCGGGGTTGCCGGAAGGCGTCCGGGTATTGGCCACCGGTAGCAACGAGGCGACGACCTTGCGGGTCGTCGATTGCGAGGCGCTGCCCGGCGGATTGCGCGCCATCGTCGCGACACCGGAGAACGAGGGCGTTCTCGAATTGCCGCTGATGGGACGTTTCAACCTCGACAATGCGCTGTCGGCGATCGCCACGCTCTACGGGTTGGGCTACTCGCTGGATTCGCTGTGGCAAGCCGCGTCCCGGCTCCAGCCGGTGCCAGGGCGCATGCAGCGGCTGCCGAGAGTGGCCGATGCCGGCGGGCCTGTCGTGGTGGTCGATTACGCCCATACCCCCGATGCACTGGAGAATGCGCTCTCGGCACTGCGCGCACATCTGCCGAGCCGGGAAGGCGGCAAGCTCTGGTGTGTGTTCGGCTGTGGCGGCGATCGCGACAGCGGCAAGCGTCCGTTGATGGCCGCCGTGGCCGAAACGCTCGCCGATCGAATCGTCGTCACCGACGACAACCCGCGCAGCGAAGATCCGAGCCGCATTCGTAACCAGATCGTGGCCGGCCTGTCACCTTCGGCGCAAGCGGCGGCCTGGTCTATCGATGGGCGGCGGCAGGCGATCGAGCGGGTCATCGACGCTGCCGGCGCCGACGACATCGTGCTGATTGCCGGCAAGGGTCACGAGGATTATCAGGAGATCGACGGCGTGCGCCACCCGTTCAGCGATATCGACATCGCGACGGCGCTATGCCAGGTAAAGGGGAAAACCGCATGAGCGAGGTGTTGAGCACCATCGCCGTGCGGCTCGGTGCGCCTTTCGTCGATGCGCCTTGCGAAGGAGCAGATGCTGCGGTCTCGCGAATCGTCACCGATACGCGAGCGCTCCGCCCCGGCGATCTGCTGGTCGCGCTGCGGGGGGAGCGGTTCGATGCCCATGAGTTTCTGGCTCAGGCGCGGGAAAAAGGGGCGGTCGGCGCCGTCGTCGACCATCCGGTATCCGATTCGCTGGCACAGATCGTCGTGCCCGACACGCGTCTGGCGCTGGGTCTGCTGGCTCGCGCGCATCGGCTCGACTGGGACGGACAGCTGATCGCGGTCACCGGCAACAGCGGCAAGACCACGGTCAAGGAGATGCTGGCCTCGATACTGGGCCGGCGGGCGCTGACGCTGGCCACGCGCGGCAATCTGAACAATGACATCGGCGCACCGTTGACGCTGCTCGAGCTTGCCGCCGAGCATCGCTATGCGGCGATCGAACTGGGCGCCAACCATCTGGGGGAAATCGCCTGGACCACGGCGCTGGCCAAGCCGCAGGTGGCGATCATCACCAACGTCACGGGCGCGCATGTCGGCGAGTTCGGCGGCATGGGACAGATTGCCCAGGCCAAGGGGGAAATCCTGGCGGGTCTCTCCAGCGACGGTTGCGCCGTTCTCGATCGGGACGAAGCCTATTTTCCCGTGTGGCGGGCGCTGGCCGGGCGCGCCCGGGTCGTCGACTACGGTCTCGAGGACTACGGTATCAGGGACTACGGTATCAAGGACTACGGTATCGAGGCTGGCGCCAGTGTCACGGCTCGTGATCTGGTCTGCGACCCGGCCGGGCGTTATGCTTTCACGCTTTGCCTGCCGGGCGAGGCGTCGGTACGCGTCGGGCTGTCGCTGATGGGCCGGCACAACGTACGCAATGCGCTGGCGGCGGCGTCGGCCACGCATGCGCTGGGTTTCGGCGCGGCGGAGATCGCGGCCGGGCTCGAAGCCTGCCGCAGCATGGCGGGTCGAATGCAGGTGGTCGACGGCATTCGCGGCAGTTGCGTGATCGACGATACCTACAATGCCAACCCCGGCGCGATGCGAGCGGCGCTGGAGGCGTTGTCGTCGCTGCCGTCGCCGCGCTGGTGTTTCCTCGGCGCGATGGGGGAACTGGGCGAAGATAGCGAGCGCCTGCACGCCGAGGTCGGCCGTTCGGCCCGCGACCTCGGACTCGATTTTCTGGGCACGTATGGTGAACCCGCGCGTGCCGCATCCGAGGCCTTCGGTGACGAAGGCCATCATTTCGATGACTGGGCAGCGCTCGAGCGCTTTGCCCAGGATCAGCTTCCTTCCCGGGCCAGCGTGCTGGTCAAGGGATCGCGCAGCGCCGGCATGGAACGACTCGTCGCCGCACTGCGTGATGATGCCTCAAGGTGAATCCGACTCATGCTGCTTTTTCTGGCTGAACTGTTGACCCATTTCCAAAGTGCTTTCAACGTATTCGGGTATCTGACCCTGCGCATGATCCTGGGAACGCTGACCGCGCTGTTTCTGAGCCTGTGGATGGGGCCGCAGATGATTCGTCGTCTGGTTGAGCGCCAGATCGGCCAGGCCGTGCGCGACGACGGCCCCCAGTCGCACCTGTCCAAGGCGGGTACGCCGACCATGGGCGGTGCCATGATCCTGATCTCCATCGCCGTCAGCACGCTGCTCTGGGGCGACCTGACCAATCACTACGTCTGGGTGGTGCTGGCCGTCACGCTGGGGTTCGGCGCCATCGGCTGGGTCGACGACTTCCGCAAGGTAGTGGAAAAGAATCCTCGCGGGCTGCCGGCGCGCTGGAAATATTTCTGGCAGTCGGTGATCGGCCTCGGTGCCTCGCTGGTTCTCTATTTCACCGCGGCGAGCCCGGTCGAGACCAGCCTGATCGTGCCGCTGTTCAAGGACGTGGTGATTCCGCTGGGCCTGTTCTACATCGTGCTGAGCTATCTGGTCATCGTCGGCAGCTCCAACGCGGTCAATCTTACGGACGGCCTCGATGGCCTGGCGATCATGCCGACTGTGCTCGTCGCCATGGGGCTGGCGGTCTTCGCCTATGCCAGCGGCAACGCCGTTTTCGCCGAGTACCTGCATATTCCCGAGGTGCCGGGCGCCGGCGAACTGGCGGTATTCTGCGGCACCATCGCCGGCGCGGGGCTCGGATTCCTCTGGTTCAATACCTATCCCGCTCAGGTCTTCATGGGGGACGTGGGGGCACTAGCGCTCGGCGCGGCGCTGGGTATCGTCGCGGTCATCGTTCGCCAGGAGATTGTGCTGTTCATCATGGGCGGCGTCTTCGTCATGGAAACGGTGTCCGTCATTCTCCAGGTCGGCTCCTACAAGCTGACCGGGCGTCGCATCTTCCGCATGGCGCCCCTGCATCACCACTTCGAGCTCAAGGGCTGGCCGGAGCCGAGAGTGATCGTGCGCTTCTGGATCGTTACCGTCATGCTGGTCCTGCTGGGCCTGGCGACCTTGAAGCTGCGTTGATGCCATGAGCGATTCCGTGCATTCCACCCCTTCAATGCATCGTCCACAGGAGCCTCATCGTCGAGACGGGGCTCCGTGGCTGGTCGTCGGGCTGGGGATTTCCGGCCGCGCGATCGCCCGCTTTCTGCAGCACCGGGGGGAGCGCTTCGTGGTGGCCGATACCCGCACCGCTCCGCCGGGGATCGAGGCCTTCCGCAAGGCGTTCCCGACGGTCGAGATCCATCTGGGCGGTCTCGAGGCGCTGGATCTGCAGGCGTTCGCCGAGATCGTCGTCAGTCCCGGCGTGGATCTGCAGAAGTCCGGGCTGGCCGCGGTGAGGGATCGCGTCATCGGCGAGATCGCGCTGTTCGCACGCCACTGCAAGGCGCCGATAGTCGCCATTACCGGGTCGAACGCCAAGTCCACGGTGACTACGCTGGTCGGCGACATGGCGCGGCAGGCTGGCAGGCGGGTCGCCGTGGGAGGCAACTTGGGCGACGCTGCGCTCGATCTGCTGATCGATCAACCCGATGCCGAACTGTTCGTGCTGGAGCTGTCGAGTTTCCAGCTGGAGACGCTCGAGGGGCTGGGCGCGGTGTGCGCCGCCTTTCTCAACCTGTCCGTCGATCACCTTGATCGGCATGGCGACATGGCCGGCTACCGGCAAGCCAAGTCGCGAATCTTCGACAAGGCCAGGCACGTCTTGGTCAATGCCGAAGACGAGGCGACCTGGCCGGAGGATGCGTCGATACCCTGCGAGCGCTTCACGACGAAGGCCCCCGCGGACGGGATGTGGGGCATATCGCCTCTCGAGTCGGGCGAGTGGTTGTGCCACGGCGAGCGGCCGTTGATGCCGGTCAGCGAGCTGCGGCTGGCGGGGCGTCACAATCAGGCCAATGCACTGGCCGCGATGGCGATCGGGCATGTTATCGGGCTGCCGCTGGCGGTCATGCGTCAGGTACTGGGGTACTTTGCCGGGCTGCCGCATCGCGGCGAGATAGTTGCCGAGCGCGGCGGCGTTCGCTGGATCAACGATTCCAAAGGCACTAACGTGGGCGCGACGCTGGCGGCCATCGCCGGTCTGGGCGAGACCTTGGCCGGAAAGCTGATCTGGCTGGGGGGCGGCGTCGGCAAGGGGGCGGATTTCACGCCGCTGGCCGCGCCGCTGGCTCGACACGCCCGAGAGGCGATCGTCTTCGGCCAGGATGCACCGCAGCTGGTGGCGGCATTGACGCCACAGGTGGCGACCCATCGCGTCGATACCCTGGTCGAAGCCATGCAGCGGGCGGCCTCGATTGCCGAGGCAGGAGACTGCGTGCTGCTGTCGCCGGCCTGCGCCAGTCTCGATCAATTTCCCAATTATCTGGCGCGTGGCGAGGCGTTCCGCGCCTTTCTTGATCAAGGACCGCTCGAACCAGGGCAGGAAGCCGCATGCTGAAGGCGATGTTGAAGACCTCGCAGGAGCGACTGACCACGCGGCATCAGGCGTTCGATGGCTGGCTGCTGCTGGCGACGCTTTCGTTGATGTTGATCGGCTGGGTGATGGTGACTTCCGCTTCCACCGAAATCGCTGCAAGCCTGACCGGCAACCCTTACTACTTCAGCATCCGACATGGCATTTTCGTGCTCGCATCGATCGGGGTGGGGCTGTTTGCCGTGCGTTTGCCATTGGACTGGTGGCGTCAGAAAGGTCCGATGATGTTGATCGTGGCGTTGCTGCTACTGTTCGTGGTCCTGGTCGTCGGTCGCGAGATCAACGGTAGCCGGCGCTGGATTCCGCTCGGCATCATCAATATCCAGGCCTCGGAAGTCGCCAAGCTGTGCCTGATCGTCTACATCGCAGGCTATCTGGAGCGTTACCTGCCCGAGGTGCGCCGAAGCTGGGGCGCCTTCATGCGCCCGCTGGCGGTGATGGCGCTGATCGGCTTTCTGCTGATCCTCGAACCCGACTACGGTGCCGTCGTGGTGTTGACCGGCTGCGTCATGGGGATGCTGCTGCTGTCGGGGGCGCCGCTGTGGCGGTTCCTGCTGATCCTGGTCGTCGTCGGGTCGGGCGCGGTCATGCTGGCGGTGGCGGAACCCTATCGCCTGCAGCGTATCACCAGTTTCGCCAACCCCTGGGCGGACCAGTACAACACCGGTTACCAGCTGACCCAGGCGCTGATCGCCTTCGGTCGCGGCCACTGGTTCGGCCTGGGGCTGGGTAACAGTGTCCAGAAGCTGTTCTATCTGCCCGAGGCGCATACCGACTTCGTGTTCGCCGTGCTGGCCGAGGAGCTGGGGCTGTTCGGTGCTGTGGGCGTGATCCTGCTGTTCGCGCTGCTGGTGTTCCGTGCCTTTCGCATCGGGCGCAAGGCGGAGCTTGCCGGCATTCCGTTCGCGGCCTACCTCTGCTACGGCATCGCGCTCGTCATTGGTGCGCAGGCATTCATCAACATCTCGGTCAGTTCCGGCATGCTGCCGACCAAGGGGTTGACGCTACCCCTTCTGAGTTACGGCGGCTCGAGTCTCATCATCAGCGGGATCATGATGGCGATTCTGTTCCGCGTCGATGTGGAGATCAGGCGACTGCAGCGGCGGCCGAAGCCCGCGAAGGAAAGCGGCGAGGCCAAGCCCACGAGCGAAGCGGTGGAACCGACTTTATGAGCGAACTGAAACGTGTACTGATCATGGCTGGCGGTACGGGCGGGCATGTCGTCCCGGCGCTATCGCTGGCCAAGGCGCTGATCGAGCGCGGCGTGGCGGTGGAGTGGCTGGGGAGTCCGAGGGGAATCGAAAACCGCCTCGTTCCCGAGGCCGGCATCGCGCTGAACCGAATCGACGTGTCCGGCCTGCGGGGCAATGGGCTGGCTGGCTGGCTGTCGATCCCGTGGCGACTGACGCGAGCCATCCGGCAGTCGAGTCAGGTGATCCGGCGCTTCGACCCACAACTGGTGGTCGGTCTGGGCGGGTTTGCCAGCGGTCCCGGCGGGCTGGCGGCACGCCTGGCCGGCAAGCCGCTAATCGTTCATGAGCAGAACGCCATTGCCGGTTTGACCAATCGGTCGCTGGCGCGTCTGGCGACCAGAGTCTACGCCGCGTTCCCCGGTGCTTTCCCCGACGGAAAGGCCGAGGTGGTCGGCAATCCGGTGCGTGCGGATATCGCCGCACTGGGCGAGCATCCTAGAACGGCGGAGCAGATGAACGATCGCGCCCTGCGCTTGCTGGTGCTCGGGGGGTCGCTGGGCGCGCAGTCGCTCAATCAGAAGCTGCCGGTCGCGCTGTCGGCGCTGGACGCCTCGAGCCGTCCGCAGGTTCGCCATCAGGCCGGCCGCGACAAGGACGAGGTCACGCGGGAAGGCTATCGCTCGGCGGGTGTCGAGGCGGAGGTCAGCGCTTTCATCGATGACATGGCTGCCGCCTACGACTGGGCAGATATCATCGTGTGCCGGGCCGGCGCGCTCACCATTGCCGAGCTCTCGGCGGCAGCCAAGCCTTCCTTGCTGGTGCCTTTCCCCCACGCGGTGGATGACCATCAGACACATAATGCGCGTCATCTGGTCGAGGCCGGCGGCGCGCAATTGATACAGCAGGCCGAGCTCACCCCTGAACGTTTGCAGGCGGCGCTCGAGTCACTTTTGCAGCCGGACGTGCTGGCGCGTATGGCGAGCCAGGCACGCCGGGTGGCTCACCTCGATGCCGTCGAACGTCTTGTCGACGGCTGCATGGAGATCGGTTTTGAGCGATAGCATTCAGACGCGTCCCGTGCGCTCGCATCTCGGCATGCGACGTATTCGAGGCATTCATTTCGTCGGGATCGGCGGCGCTGGCATGTGCGGCATCGCCGAGGTCCTGGTCAACGAAGGCTACGAGGTCAGCGGCAGTGACCTGCGCGAGTCGACCGTTACTCATCATCTGCGCGAGTGCGGCATTCGGGTGGCCATCGGCCATGCGGCGGTCAATGCCGAAGGGGCCGATGTCATCGTGGTATCGACGGCGGTGGATCCGACCAATCCGGAAATCCAGTGGGCGCGCGAGCGTCGCGTGCCGGTGGTGCGGCGCGCCGAAATGCTGGCCGAGTTGATGCGCTTTCGTCACGGCATCGCGGTCGCCGGCACCCACGGCAAGACCACGACCACGAGCCTGCTGTCGACGCTGTTCGCCGAGGCGGGACTCGATCCCACCTTCGTGATCGGCGGCAAGCTGACCAGCGCAGGTACCAATGCGCGGTTGGGATCCGGCGACTTTCTGGTTGCCGAGGCCGATGAATCGGATGCGTCCTTTCTGCACCTGCAGCCGATGACGGCGATCGTCACCAATATCGACGCCGACCACATGGCGACCTACGATGGCGACTTCACGCGATTGAAGACGACCTTCATCGAGTTCCTGCACAATCTGCCGTTCTACGGTCGCGCCGTGCTGTGCCTCGACGACGATCACGTGCGTGAATTGCTGCCCCAGGTTCAGCGCCAGTTCGTGACCTACGGCTTCAGTGAAGAGGCCGATTTTCGTGTGCGGGATTTCCAGCAGACGGCCGGCGTCATCCGGTTCGTCGCCGAACGACCCGAGGGATTCGAGCCGCTAGCCATCACGCTGGCCATGCCCGGCACCCATAACGCCTTGAACGCTCTCGCCGCGATTGCCGTCGCTACCGATGCCGGTGTCAGCGACGACGATATCGTCAAGGGGCTGGCATCGTTCGGAGGGGTTGGCCGACGGTTCCAGGTCCATGGCCACTACCCGCTTCCGCAGGGTGGCGAGGTGATGCTGGTCGACGACTACGGCCATCATCCGCGGGAGGTGGAGATGGTCATCCGTGCGGTGCGTGCCGGCTGGCCGCAACGACGTCTGGTGATGGTCTATCAGCCGCACCGCTATACCCGCACTCGCGACCTTTATGAAGATTTCGTCCGGGTGCTTTCCGGGGTCGATACGCTATTGCTGCTCGACGTGTATAGCGCTGGGGAAGCGCCGATTCCGGGTGCCGAAGGCAAGATGCTGGCAGGGTCGATTCGCCAGCGCGGCCAGGTCGACCCGCTGTTCATCGAGAAAAAATCGGCCCTGCCGGATATTCTCGCGCGGGTGCTGCGCCCCGGGGACATCCTGATCACTCAGGGCGCCGGCGATATCGGCGGCATTGCGCAGGCGCTGGCACACAGTGCGCTGAGACTCGACGAGGTGGTCCTTTGAGTGTGGCGATCCTGTCCAAAGGTACGCGTCTGGCGAAGAGGTTCGGAGCCGTCGAGCGGCTTCATGGCAGCTCGAGGGTGGGGCGGGCGTCATGAATTCCAGTGCGCGGGGAACGCTGCTCGGCGTGCTCATGATCGTGGTGCTCATCGGCGCCGGCGGCAGAGCGCTGTGGTTGTGGCTGGACAAGCCCATCGCTCGCGTGTCGATCAGTGGCGACTTGAATTATGTGAGTGCGAGCTACCTGCAGAAGGAGTTGGCGCCGCTGGTGCGCGGTCATACCTGGCTTTCCCTGTCGTTGTCCGAGCTGCGTGACGAAGCGCGCGAGATCGGATGGCTGCGCGAGGTCACCGTTTCACGGGAATGGCCCAATACCTTGCGGTTCGTGCTTTACGAACAGGATCCGGTTGCGCGCTGGAACGATGAACTCCTGCTCAATACGCGGGGACAGCCTTTTTCGCCTGGGCCGGTGAGCGATTTCGGTCGTCGCCTGCCCGATCTTGGCGGTCCCGCCGGGTCGGGGCGGGAAGTGCTCGGTTACTATGACTCACTGCGTCGCGCGCTATCGGGCCTGGGGGTTTCCATCACGCAATTGAGACTGGAACCACGCGGTGCCTGGCGCTTTCAAATCAATGATGGCGTTTGGATCATTCTCGGGCGTGCAGATCTGGATGCGAGATTGGCTCGTTTTATTGCCGCATGGAAGCGACAGTTGGGTAGAGAGGCGTCGCAGATTCGCTACATAGATCTTCGTTATCCCAATGGCGTTTCGGTGGCAAGGCATGGTGAAACGGCTACGGTCCCCAGTGATTAGCCTGGAAATCATTGGCAGCTAATCTCAATCGAGCCCCGCAGTTGACGGCCTCTCGGCTTTCCTCATCGGCAAGGAAGCAGGCCCGGCGGCGACCGGCATTTATACGCCGGACGCCATTCTTGGCCTCGGCTATCTATGTGTTCCGCCATGTCAGCCTATGTATTCCGCCATGTCGGCGCGACTTAAATAGCGGTAAGGCTTCTTCCTTATTTCCTTTTTAATGAAAAAGGGCTTACTGTGGCTTTTGTTTTCGCGATGGGCTGGTGAAAAAGGTCGTCTTGTTCCTATAATAAGCCCGACTCTTTATTGGCCCATTTCTATCCGGTTTATCGGTGAAGTTTGAGGAGCGACCCCGACCTATGGCAGGACAATCCAACGCTTCCAATATGGTGGTCGGGCTGGATATCGGAACATCCAAGGTGGTCGCCATCGTGGGGCAGCCCACTGATGATGGCGGGTTGGAAATTGCCGGGATTGGTTCGCATCCTTCTCGTGGCATGAAGAAGGGTGTCGTGATCAATATCGAATCAACCGTTCAGTCGATTCAGCGCGCCGTTGAAGAAGCCGAACTGATGGCAGGCTGCGATATCCACTCTGTGTACGTCGGTATCGCCGGTAGCCATATCAGCTCCATGAATTCCGATGGTGTCGTGGCGATCAAGGAGCGCGAAGTCGCGCCTGCAGACATTGACCGCGTCATCGACTCTGCCCGTGCCCGGGCCATTTCCGAAGGCCAGCGGGTGCTTCACGTCATTCCCCAGGAGTTCGCGATCGACACCCAGGAGGGCATCCGCGAGCCTCTGGGCATGTCCGGGGTGCGTCTCGAGGCCCGCGTGCATCTGGTGACGGCGGCGATGAATGCCGTTCAGAACATCGAAAAGTGCGTGCGACGCTGTGGCCTGGAAGTCGACGACATCATCCTCGAGCAACTGGCCTCCAGCCACGCGGTGCTGACCGAAGACGAGCGTGAACTTGGTGTCTGCATGGTCGACATCGGCGGCGGTACGACGGACATCGCGGTCTTCACCGAAGGCGCCATTCGCCATACTGCGGTGATCCCCATTGCCGGCGATCAGGTGACCAATGATATCGCCATGGCGCTGCGCACCCCGACTCAGTACGCCGAAGAGATCAAGGTCAAGTATGCCTGCGCGCTGACCCAGCTGGCGAGCAGCGACGAGATGATCAAGGTTCCCAGCGTCGGAGACCGACCGGCACGGGATCTCTCCCGCCAGGCGCTGGCGGAAGTCGTCGAGCCCCGCTACGAGGAGCTCTTCACGCTGGTGCGCGAAGAATTGCGTCGCAGCGGCTATGAGGACCTGGTGGCAGCAGGGATCGTGTTGACGGGGGGCACGTCCCGGATGGAGGGGGTCGTCGAACTGGCAGAGGAAATATTTCACATGCCGGTCCGTATCGCTTGTCCGTACAATGTCCGCGGCTTGGCGGACGTAGTACGCAACCCGATTTATTCGACCGGGGTAGGTTTGCTACTCTACGGTATGAAAGACGCCAAGCACTCTCGCGCAGTATCAGCCCAGCCTCAACGGGAAGACTCACTTCCCCGGCGCGGGACCAGGGAAGAGGTTTCGGCGCTGGAGCGACTCAAAGGCTGGTTTAAAGGAAATTTCTGACAGGCCGCAAGCGCGGTCTTGGAGACGGGGCAATGTTCGAACTAGTAGATAATGCACCTTCTAGTAGTGCAGTCATCAAGGTCATCGGTGTCGGCGGCGGCGGCGGTAATGCCGTCAACCACATGGTCGAGAGTAACATCGAAGGCGTCGAGTTCATCTGCGCCAACACCGATGCCCAGGCGCTCAAGCGTGTAGCGGCCAAGACCGTTCTTCAACTGGGTGGCGAGATCACCAAGGGATTGGGGGCGGGGGCGAATCCGGATGTCGGACGTCAGGCGGCGATGGAAGATCGCGATCGCATCGCGGACATGCTCCAAGGTGCGGACATGGTTTTCATCACCGCCGGCATGGGCGGCGGCACCGGCACGGGCGGGGCGCCTGTCGTCGCTCAGGTCGCCAAGGAACTGGGTATTCTGACCGTTGCTGTCGTGACACGTCCTTTCCCGTTCGAGGGGCCGAAGCGCATGCGCGCGGCGGAAGAGGGCATGAAGGAGCTGTCCGAGTACGTCGACTCCCTGATCACCATCCCCAACGAGAAACTGCTGTCCGTACTGGGCAAGAATGCCAGCCTGCTGACGGCGTTCAGTGCCGCCAATGACGTCCTGTTGGGTGCCGTTCAGGGTATCGCCGAGCTGATCACCAGCCCGGGCATCATCAACGTCGACTTTGCCGACGTGCGCACGGTGATGTCGGAAATGGGCATGGCGATGATGGGCACCGGCGCCGCGACTGGCGAAAACCGTGCCCGCGAAGCCGCCGAGAAGGCCATTCGCAGCCCGTTGCTCGAAGACATCGACCTGCACGGTGCACGCGGTATCCTGGTCAACATCACGGCGGGGCCGGATCTGTCCATCGGCGAGTTCAACGATGTCGGCGCCACGGTTCAGGAGTTCGCCTCCCAGGATGCGACCATCGTGGTCGGCACTTCCATCGACATGGAAATGTCCGACGAGTTGAGGGTGACAGTGGTTGCCGCAGGGCTGGATGCGCAGAAAGAGAAGGCGATCCCGCGTGAATCGGTGGCTTCCCGCCCGGAAACGACAGATTATCGCAAGCTTCAGCAGCCGGCGGTCATGCGCCAGCAGGCGGCACGCGCCGAGCAGGAAGCGGCGGCCAAGAAGTCGCAGCAGGAAAAGCGCAAGACGTCCGACATGGATGACTATCTGGACATTCCGGCGTTCCTGCGTCGTCAGGCGGATTGATAGCGATCTAAACTGCCCGTCATCATTCTGTAACGTCGATAAGGTTGGTGAAGCGGTGGTTTGGTGTTATAGTGAACACCGTTTCCAAACCATTTGACTGTCAGGTCGATGCCCATGATCAAACAACGAACGTTGCAGAACACGATCCGCGCGACAGGCGTGGGCCTCCACTCCGGGGAGAAAGTGTATCTGACGCTGCGACCCGCAATGCCCAACACGGGTATCGTGTTCGTGCGTACTGATCTCGATCCGGCGGTACATATTCCGGCGCACGCAGAAAGCGTGACCGATACCAATCTGTGTACGGCGCTGTCCAAGGATGGCGTCAAGGTCGCCACGGTCGAGCATCTGATGTCGGCATTTGCCGGTTTGGGAATCGATAACGCCTACGTCGAGCTGAGTGCGGCCGAAGTGCCGATCATGGATGGCAGCGCAGGCCCGTTCGTGTTTCTGATCCAGTCTGCTGGTATCGCCGAGCAGGCCGCGCCGAAGCAGTTCATTCGCATCAAGCGCGAAGTCACCGTCAACGATGACGGCAAGCAGGCGACGTTTCTGCCGCACGACGGCTTCAAGGTCAGCTTCGCGATCGATTTCGATCACCCCGTCTTCGAGCAGCAGAAGCAGACAGCCAGCGTCGATTTCTCGACCACTTCCTTCGTCAAGGAAGTGTCGCGTGCTCGCACCTTCGGTTTCATGCGCGATCTGGAGTTTCTGCGGTCGCAGAACCTGGCACTGGGCGGCAGCCTCGATAACGCCATCGTCGTCGACGATTATCGCATCGTGAATCAGGACGGCTTGCGCTACGACGATGAGTTCGTCAAGCACAAGATGCTGGACGCCATCGGCGACCTGTATCAGTTGGGTCACAGCTTGATCGGCGAGTTCAAAGGCTACAAATCTGGTCATGGCCTCAACAACCAGCTTTGCCGCGAGCTGCTCGCTCATCCGGAGGCATACGAAATCGTGACCTTCGAAAAAGCGACCCAGGCTGCACCGATCTCCTATGCAGCGCCCGCAATGGCCTGACGCGAACCGGCACCGAGTGCCGTCGTGACGATCTGATGATGTCGACCTGATATTGCCAGAGCCCAAATAGAGAAAACGCCGATCCCAGGATCGGCGTTTTTGTGTCTGATCGACGCCGGTAGCCGCATTAGCCAGTCGGGCAATGCTCGCGTCGTCGAGGCTGGATTGGCGTTGCCGTCAGGCGGGATCGTCGCTGGAAGAGGCGTCGCTGAAGGGGGCGTCGCTAGAGGAATCGTCCTTAGAGGAATTGTCGTTGGAGGAGCTGCCGTTAGAGAAATCGTTGCCGGGCTCCACGGCGGCATTGGCATGGGAAGCCAGCCGATTCAGCGAACGCTTGAGCGGTGAGTCCTCCAGACCTTCCGCACAATGGGCGAGCGCCTCGGCGCCTGCCGGTGACAGGTGCCGTGTCTGCCGCGGAATCGCCTTGACCGGCCGGATCGGGCGTACCTTCAACGAGAATTTCATGACTGCCTCGAATCCCGGCAATTGATGCAGCAATTCGAGCAGGCGCGGCTGTTCGTAGCGCAGCCAGGTCAACCAGGCGGCACGGTCGGTGATCAGCGTCAACACGCCGTTGCGATAGCCGCCGACATAGAGATGCTCGGCAACGTCCGGCGGCAGCTGGCGTCTCAGGTGATTCTGGGCACGTTCGATCAGCGTTGCCATGCGCATGACGTCACCCAATCCGCCGGGTTGTTCCAGGAGTCGGGAAACGGGCTGGGCTCGCAAACGCTTAGCCTTTATACTCATCGGCTTGCACGCAGTGGGGATAGACCCGCTAAACCTAACACGACGCGGAGTTCGTCGACAGCATGACTTCGGCCAAAGCGCAGTCCGGTCCGCGCGGTGCCGTATGGCGCCCCCGGCAGCGAGCCCATTGGTGGCTGGCCAGTGTGCTGGTCGGTTGCCTGCTGCCTGCGGGCCTGATACATGCCGAAGCCATGCGGCTGGCCGAGCGGCTCACCCAGGTCTACCTGATGGCCCCGGAGGCCATTCGTGCCGAGTCCCGACGCGTCGCTCGAGTCGCTGCCAAGCGTCCCGTATACCCGCAAAGGGCAGCTGCCTTTATCCAGTCGCCGGGTTATTCCCCGCCTCTTATCGCCGCCAGTGCCGCGCTGGATGTCATTTCCCGTCGTGGTCCTCCCGTTCCTGCCTGATCATCGTCAGAAGCTCAGTTTATCGGTGGTCGATGCCGGCTTTTTGTCGCATCTTCGCCTTGGTACTACGCAGGAACAGAGTCAGGCAGGAAACGGATCATGTTGAACGGATTGCTACACAAATTGGTCGGCTCCAAGAACGACCGCGACGTCAAGCGCATGCGCAAGCAGGTGGCGGCGATCAACGACCTGGAAGCCAGTTTCGAGGCGCTGGACGATGCAGCGCTCCAGGCCAAGACGGTCGAGTTTCGTCAGCGTCTGGCCGATGGCGAGAAGCTCGATGCGCTGCTGCCGGAGGCTTTCGCCACGGTTCGCGAGGCGAGCAAGCGCGTCCTGGGCATGCGTCACTTCGACGTCCAGATGGTCGGCGGCATGGCGCTGCACGACGGCCGGATCGCGGAGATGAAGACCGGCGAGGGCAAGACCCTGGTCGGCACCCTCGCGGTGTACTTCAATGCGTTACCCGGCAAGGGGGTGCATGTCGTCACGGTCAACGACTATCTGGCCAGCCGCGACGCCAACTGGATGCGCCCGCTCTATGAATTTCTCGGTCTGAGTGTCGGTGTCATCGCTTCCGGGCAGCCCAACGAAGCGAAGCGCCAGGCGTACGCCTGCGACATCACCTACGGCACCAACAACGAGTACGGCTTCGACTATCTGCGCGACAACATGGCGTTCTCGCTGCAGGACAAGGTCCAGCGGCCGCTGCACTACGCGATCATCGATGAGGTCGATTCGATCCTGATCGATGAGGCGCGTACACCGCTGATCATTTCCGGTCCCGTCGAAGAGAACGTCGAGCTCTATCGGACGATTCACACGCTCTCGAAGCAGCTCACTCAGTGCACCGACGAAGAAGATCCGTCCACCGGCGACTTCCTGATCGACGAGAAGCAGAAGCAGGTCGAACTGACGGAAGAAGGGCACCAGCAGGTCGAGCAGCTGATGCGTGAAGCCGGGCTGCTGAAGTCGGAAGATTCGCTCTACGCGGTCCAGAACCTGGGCCTGTTGCAGCATATCCATTCCGCACTGCGTGCCCGCTGTCTTTATCACCGTGACGTCGATTACATCGTCTCCGACGGCAATGTCGTCATCGTCGACGAACACACCGGCCGTACCATGCCGGGGCGGCGCTGGTCGGAGGGCCTGCACCAGGCAGTCGAGGCCAAGGAAGGCGTGCCAATCCAGCGCGAGAGCCAGACGCTGGCTTCCACTACCTTCCAGAACTACTTCCGTCTCTACGAGAAGCTGGCGGGGATGACCGGTACCGCCGACACCGAGGCCTTCGAGTTCAACCACATCTACGGACTCGACGTGCTGGTCATTCCGACCAATCGGCCACTGGCGCGGCAGGACCTGAACGACCTGGTCTACCTCAGCGCCGAGGAGAAATTCAACGCGATCATCGAGGACGTCAACACCCAGCGCGAGGCCAACCGCCCGGTGCTGGTCGGTACCGCATCGATCGAGACTTCGGAATATCTCTCCAGGCTGATGCAGGCGAAGAACATTCCGCATAACGTGCTCAACGCCAAGCAGCACGACAGCGAGGCCGAGATCATCGCTCAGGCTGGCCGCCCCGGTGCCGTGACGCTCGCGACCAATATGGCTGGCCGTGGTACCGACATCGTGCTCGGCGGCAACTGGGAGGCCGAGGCCGCCAAGCTCGAGAGTGCGAGCGAGGAGCAGATCGCGGCCATCAAGGCCGAATGGCAACAGCGCCATGACGCGGTGCTCGAGTCCGGCGGTCTGCACGTGATCGGCTCCGAGCGTCACGAGTCTCGCCGTATCGACAACCAGCTGCGTGGTCGCGCGGGGCGTCAGGGCGATCCCGGCTCGACGCGCTTCTTTCTGTCGCTGGAAGACAGCCTGATGCGGCTGTTCGGTTCGGATCGCGTCCAGCGTCTGATGGGCGCGCTGGGCCTCGAAGAGGGTGAAGCGATCGAGCACAAGATGGTCTCGAATGCAGTCGAGCGGGCGCAGAAGAAGGTCGAAGGGCGCAACTTCGACATTCGCAAGCAGTTGCTGGAGTACGACGACGTCTCCAACGACCAACGTCGGGTCATCTACGAACAGCGCGACGATATTCTCGCGGCAGACGAGATCTCCGATAATATCGCCAGCATTCGCGACGAGGTTCTAGAGCAGACGATTTCCGACTACGTGCCGCCGCAGAGCCTGCCGGAACAGTGGGAACTGGCCGGGCTTCAGGATCAGCTCAAGCAGGAGTTCAATCTCGATCTGCCGCTCGTGCAGTGGGCGGAAGAAGACGACAACTTCAATGAGGAAGTGCTGCGTCAGCGTCTGCTGGACCAGCATCGTGGGCAGTATGTGGCCAAGGTCGAGGCGATCGGCGCCGACATGATGCGTCGTTTCGAGAAGCAGGTGATGCTCCAGGTGCTGGATACTCGCTGGAAGGAACATCTGCAGTCGATGGATCATCTGCGTCGCGGCATTCACCTGCGGGGTTATGCGCAGAAGAACCCGAAGCAGGAGTACAAGCGCGAAGCCTTCGAGCTGTTCCAGTCGCTGCTTTACAACATCAAGCACGACGTCACGCGTATCCTGAGCCACGTTCAGGTGCGTCGCCAGGAAGAGATCGAAGACCTGGAGCGCCAGCGTCGCGAGGCGCTGGAGCGCGAGAAGGCTGCCAGTCAATCGGTCCATGAAGATGCCGTGGCCGCCGCGCAGCAGACCGCCGAAGGAGAGGAGCCCGCCCCGGAGTCCGGTGAAGACCAGACTCAGCCGGTACGGCGTGAAGGGCCCAAGGTCGGGCGCAACGACCCGTGCCCCTGCGGTTCCGGCAAGAAATACAAGCAGTGCCACGGCACGCTGAGTTGAGTTGGCGTCGGACTCGGGCCGGGCTCGAGTCCGCCAAGGAGAATCGAGATGGCGGTAGGTAAGTCAGTATTTCCGGAGATGCCGGCCATTGACGGCGTGCGTCTCGGCACGGCGATGGCTGGGATCAAGAAGCCCGATCGGCGTGATCTGGTGGTGATCGAAGTGCCGGAAGGCGCCACGGTCGCGGCGACGTTCACCCGCAACGCCTTCTGCGCCGCCCCGGTGCATGTCGCTCGGGATCATCTGCAGCACACGGCGCCCCGGTATCTGTTGATCAATACCGGTAACGCCAATGCCGGTACCGGCGCTCGTGGCCGTCAGGATGCCGAGAGCTGCTGCAACTCGCTGGCGGATCTCGCCGGCGTCGATGCGCATCAGGTGCTGCCGTTCTCGACCGGCGTGATCGGCGAGCCATTGCCGGTAGAGCGCATTGCCGCCGGCCTGCCGGCAGCGCTGGAGTCGCTGAGCGAAGCCGGCTGGGCGCTCGCCGCCGAGGGCATCCTGACCACCGATACCCGAATCAAGGGCGCCTCGACGCAGGTCGAACTGAGCGGCGGAACCGTCACTATCAACGGCATCAGCAAGGGCTCGGGCATGATCCAGCCCAACATGGCGACCATGCTCGGCTTCGTCGCCTGTGATGCGGCGATCGACGCCACCCGGCTTCAGCAGTGGCTACGCGACGCCGTGCGGGTGTCGTTCAATGCCATCACCGTCGATTCCGACACATCCACCAACGACGCCTGCACCCTGATCGCCACCGGACGCGGGCCGAAGGTCGAGTCGGCCGAGGACGAGCAGCGGTTTCGCGCGGCGCTGACGACGGTGCTGACCGACCTGGCCCAGGCGATCATTCGCGATGGCGAGGGCGCGACCAAGTTCGTCACGCTGCAGGTCGAACAGGCGATGAGTGTCGACGAAGCGCGGGCGGTGGCGTTCACGGTGGCCCATTCGCCGCTGGTCAAGACGGCGCTCTACGCCAGCGATGCCAACTGGGGCCGCATTCTGGCCGCCGTGGGTCGCGCACCGGTCGACGAGCTCGATGTCGAGCGCATCGTCATCGATCTTGGCAACGTGCGCCTGGTCGAGCACGGCGGGCGCGCCGAGAGCTACACGGAAGAGGCTGGCGCCCGGGTGATGGCGCAGGAAGAGATCGTCATCCGCATTCAGCTTGATCGTGGCGACGCCAACGCCACGGTCTGGACATCGGATCTGTCCCACGATTATGTATCGATCAACGCGGATTACCGTAGTTGAGCGACATTCACATGTTGAACGCTATCCAGACGTCGCGTGCTATCTCGACCTCGCGCGTCAAGGGTAAACACTGCAGTGGTACGAGAGACTTAGCAAGATGATCAAAAGACGGGTCCACGTAGCGGCAGCCGCCGTCATTCGCGGCGACGGACGAGTGCTGATCGCCAGACGCCCGGCGACGGTCGACCAGGGCGGTCTGTGGGAATTCCCGGGGGGCAAGCTGGCGCCCTACGAAACCGGGCTCGAGGCGCTCAAGCGGGAGCTGAACGAGGAGCTCGGTATCCAGATCGTGCGCGCTCAGCCGCTGATCCGCGTTCATCACGAATATGCCGACAAGCACATTCTGCTGGACGTCTGGCAGGTGCGGGAATACGACGGCGATCCGTACGGTCGGGAAGGCCAGCCGGTACGTTGGGTCGAGGTCGACGATCTGCCCAATTACCCGTTCCCGGCAGCCAATATGCCGATTCTGCGTGCGGTAGCGCTGCCCCAGGAGTATCTGATCACTGCCGAGGCCGCGGACGACGACGTTTTCCTGGCGCGGCTCGAGCGGGCGTTGAAGGAGGACGGCGTCCGCCTGGTACAGTTGCGTGCCAAGGAGCTGGATGACGCCGCCTACCAGGCGCGGGCGGAGAAGACCCTGGCGCTGTGCCGACGCTATGGCGCCAAGCTGCTGCTCAATGCGGACCCCGAGTGGCTGCAGCGCGTCGATGCCGACGGCATCCATCTGACCAGCGCGCGGCTCATGGCGCTCAAGCACCGGCCGATTCCCGCCGACAAGTGGCTGGGAGCGTCGACTCACGGTGATGAGCAGCTTGCTCAGGCCGGCCAGATCGATTGTGATTTCGTCACGCTGTCGCCGCTGGCGCCGACCCCGTCGCATCCGGACGCGGTGACCATCGGCTGGCACGATTTCCAGCAGATGGTGGAAACGGCCGCGATGCCGGTCTTCGCGCTGGGTGGCATGACCCGCCATCACGCCAATCAGGCGCGTGGTGTCGGCGCGCAGGGCATCGCCTCGATCCGGGATTTCTGGCGCGACGATTCCTGAGCTACGGGCTACGGGCTACGGGCTACGGGCTACGGGCTACGGGCTACGAGCTACGAGCTACGAGCTACGAGCTACGAGCTACGAGCTACGAGCTACGAGCTACGAGCTACGAGCTACGAGCTACGGAAAGGGCCAGCGACTGACGTCGCTGGCCCTTTTCTTCGCTACAAGCACATGCTGACTTTCGCGGCTCGCGGCTCGCGGCTCGCGGCTCGCGGCTCGCGGCTCGCAGGCGCTATTCGCCGCGCTCGAGCCGGTCGATCAGTTCATCGAGTTCGGTTTCGTCCATGTGGGGCTCGCCGGCAATACGGTGGGAGCCGTCGGCCCAGGCACCCAGGTCCAGCAGCTTGCAGCGCTTCGAGCAGAAGGGGCGGTAGGGGTTCTCGGGTGTCCAGGCAACGGATTTTCGGCACTGGGGGCAGGGCACGGTCAAGCCGGGTTTGTTCGCATCCTGGCCGGCACCGCTGTCGGCACTGGCGTCCGGAGAACGGTTCGGGTCGTTACGTCGAGTCATGGCGAGGGGTATCGTGTCGGTGATCGTTGCATCAGGCGCGAGGGTCAGAAGACCCGTTGGCGATACCGGGCGTCCAGCCGGGCAACCTGGTCGAGTAGGTGTTGTCGGTCGCGACTATTGTCGATGACGTCGTCGGCGGCTGCAAGGCGACGTTCCCGGGGAAGCTGGGCCGCCAGTATCGATTCCACCTGACGCCGATCGACCCCGTCCCGCGCGAGGGTGCGCTGAATCTGGATCTCCGGCGGAACATCGACCACCAGAACGCGATCGACCAGCTCGAGCTGCCCCGACTCGATCAACAGCGGTGAGACCAGCAGACAGTAGGGGGCGTCGGCGTTGCGCAGTCGCGCCAAGTGCATCAGCAGCCGTTGGCGAATACGCGGGTGCGTCTCTCGTTCCAGCCACCGGCGTTCGGTTTCATCGTCGAAGATCCGCGCCCGGAGCGCGCGTCGGTCGAGTGCCCCGTTGCCGTCGAGTATCGCCGGGCCGTAGCGCCCGACAATGGCCGCCAGCGCCGGCTCGCCGGGCATCACGACTTCCCGCGCCACGTGATCGGCATCGACCCAGCCGATACCCAGGGCACCGAATGCATCCGCCACTGCGCTCTTGCCCGAGCCGATCCCTCCGGTGACACCCACGACCAGGGTGCCGCGCTCGCTTTCGTTTCTGTTCTCGGTGCGTGTGCCGCTCTTGTTCATCCCCAGCCTCCCAGTAACAGCGCCTGATAGCCGGCCAACAGCGGGGCGCCGATCAGCAGGGCGATCCATCCGGCCAGGGCGATATAGGGGCCGAAGGGCATTGCCTGGTTGCGATCCTGCTGGCGCAGGGCGATCAGTATCAGGCCGGCCACGGCGCCCACGCCCGCCGAGAGCAACAGCAGCAGCGGCAGGCTCTGCCAGCCGAGCCAGGCGCCGAGTGCCGCCATCAGCTTGAAATCCCCGTAGCCCATGCCTTCCTTGCCGGTCGCCAGCTTGAAGAGCCAGTAGACCGACCACAGTGACAGATACCCGGCGACGGCGCCCAGCACGGCGCTTTCCAGCATCAATGGCGCGAACAGCCACTGATAGAGCAGGCCGGCCCAGAGTAGCGGCAGGGTCAGCGCATCCGGCAGCAGCTGGGTTCGCCAGTCGATCACTGCCAGTGCCAGCAGGCAGAGGCAGGCGCCGACCAGCCACAGGCTTTGCCAGCTCACGCCATGCAGCGCCATGATCGCCACCGTCAGCAATGCCGAAACCAGCTCGATCAGCGGATACTGGACACTGATCGCCGTACCGCATGCGGCACAGCGGCCGCGACGCTTGAGCCAGCCGACCAGCGGCAGATTGTCATGCCAGGCGATGAAGTGCCCGCAGCCGGGGCAGTGCGAACGTGGCGTCGCCAGATTGTAGGCAGGGCCGGCTTCCACCGGCTGCTCCAGCGCTTCCAGCGCCTCGGCCCGCCAGCGCTGCATCAGCATTACCGGCAGCCGCACGATAACGACGTTCAAGAAACTGCCCAGGGCCGCGCCGAACAGGAACGCCAGCGGCCAGACAAGCAAAGGGAGAAGATCGGACAACGGAAGCTCCACGAAAACTAGATAGACGGATAGCGCCAAGGGTAACGCACCCAAACATACAGGGCCGCCCTTGGGCGTCACATTTCGTTCGATAAGTTAGGCAAACGCTTAGGAACGTGGCGAGCGAAGGTCAGGCTAGGCGAAAGCGCGCGGGCGACCGGAGTTGACCGGGTATCAATGAGGATCGCGAGCGCGCTTTCAACAACGCCTGGCCGAGCGCAGCCCGTTCATACCTATATAGCGGAACCCATCTGGAAGATTGGTAGATACATCGACACCACCAATCCACCGACCATGGTGCCGAGCACCACCAGAATGAACGGCTCCAGCAGAGAGGTCAGCGTGTCGACCTGATTATCGACTTCTTCCTCGTAGAACTCCGCCACCTTGTCCAGCATTGTGTCCAGTTCGCCGGCTTCCTCGCCGATGCTGACCATCTGCACGGCCATTATCGGGAAGACCTTGGTGCGACGCATGGCGAAGTTGAGCTGCTGCCCCGTGGCGACGTCTTCGCGAATCTCGGCAATGGCGCGCTGATGAACCTGGTTGCCGGTGGCGCCGGCGGCGGTATCGAGCGCCTCGACCAGCGGAATGCCGGCGTTGAACGTGGTCGCGAGCGTGCGCGAGAAGCGGGCGATCGAGCCCTTGTCGATGATATTGCCGATCACCGGCAGCTTGAGCGCCAGCTGATGGGCACGATAGGCAAATGCCGGCGAGCGCTTCATGGCCTGGCGCACGCCGAGGATCATCACCACGAGCGCCAGCACGGCCTGCCACCAGTAGGCTTGGGTCAACTGGGACAGATTCACGGTGAACTGGGTGAAGACCGGCAATTCCGCGCCGAATCCCTGAAACAGGCTCTCGAACTGGGGCACGACCTTGACCAGCAGCAGGGCGGTGACGCCGATCCCGACCAGAACCACCGCTGTGGGATAGTAGAGCGCTTTCTTGACGCGCCCCTTCAGGGTGTCGACCTTCTCGCGGTAGCTGGCGACGCGCTCGAGCATCTTGTCCAGCGCACCGGCCTGTTCGCCGGCCGCGACCATGTTGACGAACATGCGGTCGAACCGCGCTGGGTGCCTGGCCAGCGCTTCCGAGAAGCTGGAGCCAGCGCTGATGTCATTGGCCAGTGTCTCGACCAGGTTGCGCATGGCAGGGTTCTTGAGCGTCTCGGCGACGACCTTGCAGCCCTGCAGCAGCGGAACGCCGGCCCGGAGCATGGTGGCCAGCTGACGCGAGAACAGGGTGATGTCCCGAGACTTGACCCGGCCCAGGCCGAAGATGCCGGTCTTGCGCGTGATGCGCTTGACGATGATCTTCTGGCGGGTCAGCTCCTTGCGCACCTCGTCGATCTCGCTGGCGACGAGTTCCCCGGAGACGACTTCGCCACGCAGGTTCTTGCCGCGCCACTGCCAGCGGTGCATGACTACCCGACGAGGCGGCTTGGATGACTTCAGTGACTTGGCTGACTTCCGGCTGGTCGCCATGATCGCTTTCCTGACAATGACTCGACGAGGCGCCGAGCGTGAGTGAGATCGAAGATTGGCCCGAACCGCGAACCACGGATTGTGCCAGAGTCCGGGCGAAACGAGTGGGTCGCCGTCAGTCGATCGTCACGCGGTTGATCTCCTCGAGGCTGGTCACGCCTTGAAGTACCTTGTCGATACCGCTCTGGCGCAGCCCCGGGAAGCCGGCATCGCGTGCCGCGCGGGCCAGCTCCAGCGCGTGACTGTCGGCCATGATCAGCCGGCTCATGGCATCGTCCACCGGCACCACCTCGTAGATCCCGATGCGCCCCTTGTAGCCCAGCGTGCACCGATCGCAGCCCACGGCGCGGTAGAGAGTGGCGCTTGCCAGTCTCTCCGGCGAGACGCCTTCGTGGCGCAACACGTCCTCGGGAATCTCCGCCGGCGCCTTGCAGCGCGGGCAGAGCATACGCGCCAGCCGCTGGGCAATGATCAGCGATACCGAACTGGCGATATTGAAGCTGGCAACGCCCATGTTGCGCAGGCGCGTCAGGGTTTCGGCGGCGGAGTTGGTATGCAGCGTCGATAGCACCAGGTGGCCGGTCTGGGCTGCCTTGACCGCGATTTCGGCCGTTTCCAGATCCCGGATTTCGCCGACCATCACCACGTCCGGATCCTGGCGCAGAAAGGCGCGCAGCGCGCTGGCGAAGTCGAGGCCGATGCGTGGCTGCACGTTGACCTGGTTGACGCCGGGCACCTTGAGTTCCACCGGATCTTCCGCGGTCGAGATATTGCGCTCCTCGGTATTGAGCAGATTGATGCCGGTATAGAGCGTTACCGTCTTGCCGCTACCGGTGGGGCCGGTGGCCAGAATCATTCCCTGGGGCTCGGCCAGCGCGGCCTCGAACAGTTGACGCTGCTCCGGGGTGAAGCCCAGCGCATCGATGCCGAAGCTGGCCGTTCGGGCATCCAGCAGTCGCAGGACGATTTTCTCGCCGAACACGGTGGGCAGCGTGTTGACGCGGAAATCGATGGCACGCTCACTATCGAGCCGAATCTTCATCGAGCCGTCCTGGGGCAGGCGGCGCTCCGAAATATCCAGTCGCGCCATGACCTTGAGCCGGGCGGCGAGGCGGGTGCGCAAGCTCAGCGGCGGTCGCGCGATCTCGAGCAGCAACCCGTCGATGCGAAAGCGAATCCGGTAGCTCGACTCGTAGGGCTCGAAGTGGATATCGGAGGCGCCGCGCTGGATCGCGTCGTGCAGGATCTTGTTGACGAAGCGCACCACGGGCTCGTCGTCTTCCCCGATCTGGTCGAGCGCGGCCGCTTCGCTGGCCAGGTCGGCCGCGCTGGTATCCAGCGTCAGCGCCTCGCTGGCTTCCCCCAGCGCTTCCAGCATGCCGGAGGTTTCGTGGCGCTGGTAACGCTTGGCCAGCGCCTGCTCCAGTTGATCGAACGGCACCAGAACGCCCTCGATCGCAAGCCCGGTGGTGAACTGCAGCTCGTCCAGCTGTGCCAGCGTGACCGGGAAGGCGATCGCCACGGTGAGGCGGCGATCGTCGCGGGCCAGCGGCAGCACCTGAAAGCGGCGGATGACCTTGTCCGCCACCGGCTCGATGATCGGCAGCTTGTCCCAGTCGACGTGCTCCAGATCCATGAACGGCAGGCCGTACTCGCGCGCTGCCAGCTCGCCGGCTTCGCGGGCATCGACCCTGCCTTCCCGGACCACCAGCTCCAGCAGCGTCAGCTGCCTGTCCGCCGCGTCGCGGATCGCCTGCTCGCACGCCTCCGCACTGATCAGGCCGTGTTCGATGAAGCGCTGGGCAAGACTGCTTTGCGTACGCGATGTGGTGACGTCCGACATGGAGATGAGAGCCCCGGCTAGCTGGCTGGCGAACGGATGGCGGGGGAGCGGCCCCGTGGAGCCCCGCGTTCACCGGCACGAATGGTTCGATCGACGAATCCGTTATCGGCTGACGCCTTTTTTTCTTTAAGTATTCTTGGCAATCTGCCGATAACGCAGTCGAATGTCGTCTATGGTAAATTTGTGTATCCTCGCAGGCGCGAGCTTGCGAGCGGTTCGGCAGGGTTCGACAGGCTTCGACACCGCCCGACCACCCGACGTAGCGCTCAGGAGCAAGCGAAAAGCAAGCGAAAGAAATGCAAGATAGAACGAACGTAACGATAGCGTGAACGTAAGATAGCGTGAGCGTAACGATAGCATGAGCATAAAGAGAGAAACGACCGGCGGCACGATGGAAACCATCACGCCAACCGGCTCAACAACGGCTTCAATATCGGCAAGGCAGGGAACCACGATGCAACAGCAACACAAACCCGTTTCACACCGGCAGGGCGGCTTCACCCTGATCGAACTCATGATCGTCGTCGCGATCATCGGCATCCTCGCCGCAGTAGCGATTCCGCAGTATCAGAACTACACCGCCAGAGCCAAGATGTCCGAAGTCATTCTGGCTGCTACAAGTTGTAAGACTGCGATCAGCGAAGCCGCAATGGTAGGGAGGAGCACGGAGCCCAGTGGTGGCGATTTTCGTTGCGAGCAAGGCTCCGAAGATGAACCTGTATCTCAGTACGTCCAGTCGGTCGCTACCGATGAAAACGGTATGATCACTATTACAGCCCAGAACATTGGCCAGCTAGCAGATGGCGAAGACCAAATTACCTTCGTTCCCTACACCGATGGTGCTGCTGAAACTGAAATGACCAGCACAGGCTTTACAGACGGTACACCAATCAGTGCCTGGAAATGTGTGTCTCCAGCTGGTACGGGAGTTGCGGCAGAATATCTGCCCTCAAGCTGTGAAAAGACGGCGGATACACCATAACTCACGCTTAAATCGATACCTTTGTATGGGCCGGCATTCGCCGGCCCTTTCGTTTCTTCCTTCTTCCCTCTGTCTTCTTCTCTCTTCCGTCTTACAGCTTCCTGCTTAAAGCTTACGGCTTCAGTACAACGCCTTCTCTTCCCCCACGACCTCCCGCAACACCTCCAGAAACAGCCGATCCGCATCCGAATGCTCGGCTGGGTCTTCCGGAATATGCACGCTGGTGGTATCCGAAATCTCGTTGGCGATGGTCGCCCAGGCCTGGGCGTCGTTGCTGCCGTCGGAGTGGCGCTTGGCGATGGCCAGCGAGCTCTCGAGAATGCCGGGCTCCTGCAGCAGTTTCTTGATAAAGGCGCGAAGCTCCTGAATGACGCGGGTCTTCTGCATTTCCGAGGCGGAACTCATGGGGGCTTTCCTCCAGTGACTAGCTTGTAATATTCGGCCTGTCTCGGCGCCGGCTCGTCGTCGAGCTGAACGTTCGTCAATGGCATTCAACGACGGGCCGGCGCGCCTGCGTTGCGATGGCGCCACCATAGCATATCTCGCTGCGCGGCCAGAGTCGGTGCGGTCGATGAACCATGGTTCATGGGCCGGGCGGGAACCGCGGATGCGAAATGCAGGCCGAGTCGTGTCTTGCACGGCGGGATGGCCTATCATCGCTCCGATTCGTTCGGCGGGGGATGTCGTCGGCCGAATGACAATAGGGGATGCAATAGGGTTGGACTCGGCTGCGGTGCGGACGGATAGCGTCAGTCGAACTCGCGTGACGGAGACCGGGAGGAAGTCTTGCAAGACGCCAAGCCAATTTTCAAGATTCTGGCGCTGCTGTTGATCGTGCTGTCGCTGTTCATGGTGCCACCGGTGGTGCTGCTGGGGCTCGAGAGCGATCCGGACCTGTGGGCGTTTCTCGAGTCGATGGCGCTCGCGCTGGTGGTGTCGCTATCGCTGCTGATGTGGACCTGGCGCACGCCGGTGGAGCTGAAGACGCGTCACATGTTCATCCTGACCACGTCGAGCTGGGCGGTGATCAGCGCCTTCGCCAGCCTGCCGCTGGTGCTGGGAGCGCCGCAGCTGTCGTTCACCGATGCGGTGTTCGAGTCGGTGTCGGCGATCACCACGACGGGTTCCACCGTGCTCGTCGGCATCGAGAATCTGTCCGACGGGCTCAAGCTGTGGCGCGGGCTGATGCAGTGGCTGGGCGGTATCGGCATCATCGTGATGGCGATCGCGATCCTGCCGTTTCTGAAGGTCGGCGGCATGCGGCTGTTCCAGACCGAGTCTTCGGACTGGTCGGACAAGGTGCTGCCTCGGGCTGGGGGTATCGCCAAGGCCTCGACGTTCATCTATCTCGGCTTCACGCTGGCAGCGATCCTGAGCTACCGGCTGGCGGGCATGGGCACGCTGGATGCCATCGTCCATGCGATGAGTTCGGTCTCCACTGGCGGCTTTGCCAACTATGACGCCTCGTTCGGTATCTATCGTGACCAGCCGCTGATCCTGTGGCTGGGCTGTGCGTTCATGCTGGCCGGAGCATTGCCGTTCGTGCTCTACATCCGGCTGCTGCGCGATAGTCGTGGCGCGCTGTGGCAGGACCAGCAGGTGCGAGGGCTGGTCGGGTTGCTGGTCGTCGTGATCGTGGCGCTGACGACCTATCGGGTCCTGGCGTTTTCCGAAGCGCCCTTCGAGGCGCTGACGGCAGTCGCTTTCAATGTGATTTCGGTGGTGACCACCACCGGCTACGCCAGCGAGGACTATTCGCTATGGGGGCCGCTGGCGGTCACCACGTTCTTCTTCATCACTTTCATTGGCGGTTGTAGCGGTTCGACCAGCGGTGGCATGAAGATCTTCCGCTTCCAGATCGGCGGCCTGCTGCTGGTCAATCAGCTGCGCTATCTGGTCCATCCGAGCGGCGTGTTCGCCCAGCGCTACAACGGCCGACGGCTCAACGACGAGGTGGTGCGCGCGGTCATCGCCTTTTCGTTCTTCTTCTTTCTCACCGTAGCGGTGCTTTCCCTGGCACTGGCGGCGCTGGGGCTGGACATGGTCACGGCGATCACCGGCGCGGCCACGGCGCTTAACAACGTCGGCCCGGGATTGGGCAATACCATTGGCCCGGCCGGCAATTTCGCCAGCCTGCCGGCTGCCGCCAAATGGTTGCTTTGCCTGGGCATGCTGATGGGGCGTCTGGAAATCCTCACCGTGCTGGTGCTGCTGATGCCGTTCTTCTGGCGCAAGTAGGCAGGAGAGCGTCGAGTATCAACGCAGCGTGAGTTCACCGGGCTTCATCGCGGCGCTGGCTTTACGAATGGCGCTTGAGCCGGGGTAGCAGGTGGCGCTTCCAGGCGTGCTGGAGGCCTCTTATCCAGGCCGGTTTGCGACGCAGGCGAGCCTCCGCCGGCGTGAGGGCTTCACCGGTCAGGCGGACCTTGAGCTTGAGCCCGCTGGCGAGATCGCTGCGTCGCAGAGGGCGGAGCAGAAAGCGCAGCAGTCGCCCGCCGGGCAGATAGATCGCCGAGGCAAAATCGATCAGCACCACGCGACCCCGGCTCACGATGATGTTGGAACCTCGTATGTCGTTATGCACGATCGAGCTGCGGTGCAGGGAGGTCAGCACGGTCATCAACTGGGCGAAGTAGATCGGGCTCGTGGGATCTGCCGCTTCGCTCAGCATCTCGCCGGGCACGTACTCCAGCAATAACGCGAGCTTGCCGACCTGACCGACCACCTTGGGCGCATGAGGCCAGTGGTGCAGGCGTTCCAGAATGCGTGCCTCGTGGCCCAGCAGCAGGCGTGCGGGAACTGCCAGCCAGCTGCCGGCGTAGCGGCCGTAGTCCTTGCAGATCACGGGCTGGCCCGCATGGGTCTTGAGGACGACATCGGCCTTGAGCAGACCTTCGCCACGTTGCAGTGTCCTTGGCGTGATCAGCGGTGGCGTCAGGATCGTTGGAAATGGGTCTGCTGACGGTGTTGGCGTTTCCGGTGCTGGATATGGCGTTTGGGTGCCTGAGAGAACGGCATCGGCATCGAGCGTTCTGGCCTCGGCCGGGGAAGTGGTGGCGGAATCGAGAGGAGAATTCATGGCTGGAAACGATAAAGATACTAATTAGCTGACTAAGTTTAAGCTCATTTTAAGAAACTTGCTGCGATCACGCCAGTACGGGATCGACGGACAGCGATAAAGTCAGGGTAGGGAAGCTATTTTTGGCCGAGTCGGGTTCGGCTCGGTTTGGTTTGGTTCGGTTCGATTTGGTTCGATTCGATTCGATTCGATAGAAAAGGAAGGCTGGGTAGCGGGTGCGGAGAAGGGGCGAGGCATCAGGAAAACCGCCATTGCAAGGAGCGATGGCGGTTGGGTCAACGGTATGCGGGGATCAGGACTGGGCTTCCCGACCGTGGGCTCGGCCGGCGCGGTTCAGAATGGGATTGGCGTACTGCATCAGCCACCAGTGACGGAGTTCGTCCGGCACCTGGGATAGCTGCGCCTGGAACCGCTCGCGATCGCCCGCTGTCACGCCGGAAAGGTCGACCAGATCCGGTGCCAGGCCGGTTTCGGCCAGCGCGAGCCGATGGCTGGGGAAGATCGGGTAGTTTTCCAGCACCTGGCGGTCGATCTCTGCGGCAACGTCATCGGCGTTGTCGAAATCCGCCGAGAGCGGCGTGCCGAATACCAGCTTGACGCGCCCCTTGTCGCCCGTAATCCCGGCGACGATGGAGAGGATATCCTCGAACTCCACCTTCTTGTAGGCGCCGTCGGTCTCCTTGGCATGCAGCTCGCGGGCCTTGTTGATGGCGCAGGGGTCGTACTCGTAGCTGATCGAGACCGGCACGATCTTGAGCTCGCGCACGGCGGCGCCGATATCGCTGTCGCCCTCTTCCAGACGCCGTGCCATGGACAGCATCTTGACGATGGCGCTGTCGGTGCGGTCGACGCCATCCTTGGCCCGGCCTTCCCGCTGGGCCAGCCAGACCGAGTGATTGTCGTCGGTGATCGAGTGACGGATATAACCGGAGAGCGACTGATACGCTGCCAGCATCGCCCTTTTGCCCTTGACCGAGCGCGGCACGATGAAGCTCTTGTTGAGCCGCATCAGGTCGGTCACGAACGGCTTCTGCAGCAGGTTGTCGCCAATGGCGATACGAACGGTGTCATGCCCTGCCGTATAGAGCGCGTAGTTGACGAAGGCCGGGTCGAGGGCGATATCGCGGTGGTTGCCGATGAACAGATAGGCCTGGTCCGGTGACAGCCGATCCAGACCTTCGACTTCGAACCCTCGGGTGGTGCTGCCGATCATGTGCGCCATGTAGTCGGCAATGCGCAACTGGAAGTCGCGTACCGTCGAGACGTTGCGGACCTCGCGCTGGATCCGGAAGCTGGCCAGCTTGCGTGCCAGCGGCGGGGCGAAGCGCGACAGCCGCGGCAGGCGGTAGCGGGTGATCGCATCCAGCAGTTCGCTGTCATGTGCCAGCCGGGCCAGTACCGCCGCTACCTCTTCATCGTGATAGGGGCGAATGTCGGCAAAGCGATCGAGATCGATCGCCGCTTCGGCGCTGTGCGGATTGCCATGCGAATTGCCGGTCGCGGTGCCCTGGGAGGGGGCTGCGCCTTTGTCGATATCGAAACGGAGCGTCATGGTGTCGGGGCTGCCGGGTCGGCTTCGCCACCCAGCCATTCGATCAGTTGGGTGACGAAGGTGGCCAAGGTCTGGGACATCAGGGCGAAATCGGTCTCGAGGCTGACGATCGGGTCGTCGCCGTCGTCGCTCTGGCTGGCTTCGTCCAGCAGGGCGTCGTCGAACTGCAGCGACTTGAGCGCCAGGTCGTCATGCAGCATCACGCGGAGCTGACCTTCGCTGCCCAGGCTGAGCTGGCTCGCCTGGCGCCCGTTTTCGAGCAGCGACTGGATCTCTTCGCTGTCGAGGTCGACCTGGCGCGCGCGCAGCACGCCGTCGTCCTCGGCGGCACGCAGCTCGACCTGATCGCCGAGCAGCAGGCTGGCGGGGCGGCTGGCGGGGTCGCTCAACCACTGGGTCATGCCGCGAGAGGGCGGCGTTTTCGTCGCCAGCGGTGTCACCTTCAACGAGCCGAGCGTCTGACGCAGCAGATCCAGGACCTCTTCGGCACGCTTGCGGCTGGAGGCGTTGATGCCGATCAGCTGCTTGCGGGTGTCCCACCACAGTTCGACGCGCTGCGTCCGGGTGAAGGCCTGCGGCAGCAGTTCCTCCATCACCTGCTCCTTGAGCAGTTGGCGCTCCCGGCGCGAGAGTGGCTGCCCTTCGGCCTGCTCGCGTGCCTCGCTACGCTCGTTGACTTCGTCATTGACGACCGCGGCCGGCAGCAGACGCTCCTGGCGCAGCATCGACAGCAGTCGATGCCCCTGAACTTCGTGTACGCGTTGTTCACTGCGGCGGCCGGCCGGTGCGCTCCAGCCAACCCGGCGTGCTTCACGCGGGGAGACGGGGCGAAACGCAAATTCTGCCAGCGCGGTTTCCAGATCCTCGACGGAGAGAACCTCGGTGTCATGGCAGCGATACAGATGACAATGCTTGAACCACATGCGCCCGATCCGTTTGAAAGGAGGCATATTATGGCGAAACGGCCCAGGTGTTACCACCAAGGTTGCGCGTCGATATTTGCGCGTCTGTTTCAAACGGGCGTATGTTTTCGAGCTACGAGCTACGAGCTACGAGCTACGAGCTACGAGCTACGAGCTACGAGCTACGAGCTACGAGCTACGAGCTACGAGCTACGAGCTACGAGCTACGAGCTACGACGAGACTTTGCACCAACAGGAGAGATTCCATGGATTCACGCACTACCGTGACTGCCGTGCGCGTTCGCGGCTTTCATCTCGATGGCTACGGCCACGTCAATCACGCCCGCTATCTGGAGTTTCTGGAAGAAGGGCGCTGGGCCTATGTCGACGCGCACCCGGAGTTTGCCGAAGGCTTGGCAAGAGGCGTGGCGCTGGTCGCGGTCAATCTCAATATCGATTACCGGCGCGCGGCCGTCATGAACGACGACCTCGAGGTCGAGACCTGCCTGACCCGGCTTGGCGGGCGCAGCGGGGTGGTCGGTCATCGCATTACCCATGTCGGCAGCGGTGAGCTGGTCGCATCGGCTAAGCTGACCTTCGTGTTGCTGGACCAGCAAAGCGGTCAGGTGATCCCGATGGAAGGGGAATGGGCGGAGCGATTGGGACCCTTGGTCGTCGATGTGGCTGAAACGAAGTAGAAAACCGGGTCAAAGCGCGTCAACGCCTGCCTTTGAAGTCCCTGAAATGGTATGATCCCGTGATTGTGTGGCTGAGCCACTTGGCCGCCTAGCCAGGGCTTTATTAACGCTGCCACGGCCGGACTCCGGGCGTGGCAGCGGTGCAAAGGATTTGACGACCCATGGGTGATATCGCCAGAGAGATTCTGCCAGTCAACATCGAGGACGAACTCAAGCAGTCCTATCTGGACTATGCGATGAGCGTCATCATCGGGCGCGCGCTACCCGATGTCCGCGATGGCTTGAAGCCGGTCCACCGTCGCGTGCTCTACGCGATGCACGAACTCGGCAATGACTGGAACAAGCCATACAAGAAGTCGGCGCGCGTGGTCGGCGATGTCATCGGTAAATATCATCCCCACGGCGACAGCGCGGTCTACGACACCATCGTGCGCATGGCGCAGCACTTCTCGATGCGCCATGTATTGATCGATGGTCAGGGCAACTTCGGGTCCATCGACGGCGATAACGCGGCGGCAATGCGTTACACCGAAGTTCGCATGGCACGCCTGTCGCATGAACTGCTCGCCGATCTCGAGAAGGATACCGTCGACTGGGTCGACAACTACGACGGCACCGAGCGAATCCCCGAAGTGCTGCCGACCAAGGTGCCGAACCTGCTGATCAACGGTGCCTCCGGTATCGCCGTGGGCATGGCGACCAACATTCCGCCGCACAACATGGTGGAGGTGATCAACGGTTGCCTGGCGCTGATCGAGGATTACACGCTGACGGTCGATGACCTGATGGAGTACATCCCCGGGCCCGACTTCCCCACTGCCGGCATCATCAACGGTCGCGCCGGCATTCTCGAAGCCTACCGTACCGGCCGCGGGCGCATCTACGTGCGCGCCAAGCATACCGTCGAGTTCGACAAGAAGAGCGGTCGTGACCACATCGTCATCACCGAGCTTCCCTACCAGGTCAACAAGGCGCGGCTGATCGAGAAGATCGCCGAGCTGGTCAAGGAGAAGCGGATCGAGGGTATCGCCGAGCTGCGCGACGAGTCCGACAAGGAAGGGCTGCGCGTGGTGATCGAGATCAAGCGTGGCGAATCCGGCGATGTCGTCGTCAACAACCTGTTCGCGCACACGCAGCTCGAGAACGTGTTCGGGATCAATATCGTCGCCCTCGACGACGGCCAGCCCAAGACACTGAACCTCAAGCAACTGCTCGAGGCCTTTGTCCGGCACCGGCGCGAAGTCGTTACTCGCCGCACGCTGTTCGAACTCCGCAAGGCTCGTGAGCGCGGGCATCTGCTCGAAGGCCTGACGGTCGCGATCTCCAATATCGACGAGGTGATCGAACTGATCAAGGCCTCGCCGAACGCCGCCGAAGCGAAGGAAAAACTGCTTGCCCGCGACTGGCAGCCGGGGCAGGTCACCGGCATGCTCGAGCGCGCCGGCGCGACTTCCTGCAAGCCGGAAGATCTCGAAGAGGGCTATGGCCTGAGTGACGACAGTGCCATGTATCGGCTCTCTCCGGCACAGGCCCAGGCGATCCTCGAACTGCGTCTGCATCGCCTCACCGGTCTGGAAACGGAGAAGCTGCTCGACGAGTACCTGAGCATTCTCGAGCGCATCGCTGAACTCAATCACATCCTGGCGTCGCCGGATCGCCTGCTCGAGGTGATCCGCGAGGAGCTGGAGGCGATCCGCGACCAGTACGGTGACGCGCGCCGGACCGAGATTCAGACCAGCCGTCTCGACCTGTCCATGGAAGATCTGATCGCCGAGGAAGACATGGTGGTCACGCTGTCCCGCGGCGGTTATGCCAAGACGCAGCCGATCTCCGATTATCAGGCACAGAAGCGCGGCGGACGCGGCAAGTCGGCCACCAGCATGAAGGACGAAGACGTCATCGAGCATCTGGTGGTGGCCTCGACGCACGACACCATGCTGCTGTTCTCCAGTCGCGGCAAGGTGTACTGGCTCAAGACCTACGAAATGCCCAATGCCAGCCGCGGATCGCGTGGCAAGCCGCTGGTCAACCTGCTGCCGCTGGATGCCGGCGAGTCGATCAGCGCGATCCTGCCGGTGCGTGAATACAATCCGGACAGCTATATCTTCTTTGCCACCGCCAGCGGCACGGTCAAGCGCACGTCGCTGGACCAGTTCTCGCGGCCGCGCAGTGTGGGTCTGATTGCCATCGATATCGATGAAGGCGATCGCCTGATTGGCGCCGCCATCACTTCCGGCTCGGATCACGTCATGCTGTTGTCGTCCAACGGCAAGGCGATCCGCTTCGAGGAAGGTAACGTCCGCGCGATGGGCCGAACGGCCCGCGGCGTGCGCGGCATGCGTCTGCTGGATGGTGCCGAGGTGATCAGTCTGATCATTCCGCAGAGTCAGACCATCGATGCGGATGCCGACGCCGACAGCGAGGCCGATGCCGGGAATGATGGCGCCAGCAAAGGCGGCGACGAGCAGATCTATATTCTGACGGCGTCGGAAAATGGCTACGGCAAGCGCACCCGACTCGAGGAGTTCCCGATTCGCGGGCGTGGCGGCCAGGGCGTGATCGCGATGCAGACCACCGCGCGCAATGGCTCGCTGGTCGCGGCGATGCAGGTTCGCAGTAGCGATGAAATGATGCTGATCACCGATCGTGGCACGCTGGTGCGTACTCGCGTGGCCGAAGTCTCGGTCAGTTCGCGTAACACCCAGGGCGTCACCCTGATTCGCACCGGCGACGACGAGCGTCTGGTCAAGACGGTTCGTGTGGACGAGCCGAGCGAGGAAGAGATGGCGGAAGGCGGGGCCGCTGTCGATCTGGCGGAAGAGACGCCGCCCGTCGACACTGGCGAGGATGATGCCGAGTCCGGCGAAGGACGCGAGTAGGCAGTGGCGCCCCGGCAACAGCCGGGGCGTGTTTGTGAGCCGTGGCTCTTGTAAGTGGCTTTTAGGCTTTGAATCGGGAAACCTTGACGATGACACGTCTGCATAATTTCTGTGCTGGCCCGGCGGCGATGCCGACCGCCGTTCTGGAACGCGCTCGCGAAGAGTTGCTCGACTACCGGGGCCAGGGGCTGTCGGTGATGGAAATGAGCCATCGCAGCCCGACGTTCGAAGCAATCGCCGCTCAGGCCGAGCAGGACCTGCGCGATCTGCTGGCGATTCCTGACAACTACCGCGTGCTGTTCATGCAGGGCGGCGCCACCATGCAGTTCGCCTGCGTGCCGCTCAATCTGCTGGGGCAGGGCGGTACGCCCAACTATCTGGATACCGGCATCTGGTCGACCAAGGCGATCAAGGAAGCGGATCATCTCGCCGCCTCCCATATCGCCGGGTCGACACGCGGCAACGGCTATGTGCATGTGCCGCGCCCCGACGAGATTGCGCTCTCGAACGATGCCGCCTATCTGCACTACTGCCATAACGAGACCATCGGCGGACTGGCGTACGATTACACGCCGGAAGTCTCCGTACCGCTGGTGTGCGACATGTCGTCGTCGATCCTGTCGGCGCCGCTGGACGTGAGTCGCTATGGCGTCATCTATGCCGGGGCGCAGAAGAACATCGGCCCTGCCGGTATCACCGTGGTCATCGTTCGCGACGACCTGCTCGAGCGCGCTCTGCCGCAGACGCCGTCGCTGCTGGGGTGGAAGGTTTACGCCGACAACGACTCGATGATCAATACGCCGCCCACCTACGCCTGGTATCTGGCCGGCCTGGTATTTCAGTGGCTCAAGCAGGATATCGGTGGCCTGGCCGAGATGGAGGCGATCAACCGTCGCAAATGCGAGGCGCTCTATTCGACGATCGATGACAGCGACTTCTATGCCAACCCGATCGACCCGACCAACCGCTCGATCATGAACGTGCCGTTCACGCTGGCGGACGAGTCGCTGAATTCGGTCTTTCTCAGCGAGGCCGAGTCGGAAGGGTTGCTGAACCTCAAGGGGCACCGCAGCGTCGGCGGCATGCGTGCGAGCCTCTACAATGCGGTCAGCGAAGCCGACGTGCAGGCGCTGACCACGTTCATGCGGGATTTCGAGCGCCGCCGCGGTTAAGCGGGGCGTCACCCACCTCCTTCAGGATATGGTCATGAGTGACTCCTCGAATTCGCCGCTGGACCTTGCAGCCCTGCGGCAACGTATCGACACCATCGACAGCGAACTGCTGCGGCTGATCAGCGAGCGCGCCGATTGCGCCCAGCAGGTCGCCCACGTCAAGACGGCGGATGATCCGAACGCCGTGTTCTATCGCCCGGAACGCGAGGCCCAGGTTCTGCGCCGGGTGATGGAAAACAACCCCGGGCCGCTGCACAGCGAGGAAATGGCGCGCCTGTTCCGCGAGATCATGTCGGCCTGTCTGGCGCTGGAAAAGCCGATCAAGGTGGCTTATCTCGGCCCGGAGGGGACCTTTACCCAGCAGGCAGCGCTCAAGCATTTCGGGCACAGTGCGATCAGCCTGCCGATGGCCGCGATCGACGAAGTGTTCCGCGAGGTCGAGGCGGGCGCGGTCAACTACGGCGTGGTGCCGGTGGAGAACTCCACCGAGGGCGTGGTCAACAACACGCTGGATTCGTTCATGGACTCCGGCCTGCATATCAGCGGCGAGGTGGTGCTGCGTATCCATCATCACCTGCTGATGTCGAGCGTCACGCGCCAGGACAAGATCTCCCGGATCTACTCGCATCCGCAATCCTTCGCCCAGTGCCGCAAGTGGCTGGACGCGCACTATCCGCACGCCGAGCGTGTGGCGGTATCCTCCAACGCGGAGGCCGCGCGGCTGGTCAAGACCGAATGGCACAGCGCCGCCATCGCGAGCGATATGGCCGCCCAGCTCTACGGGCTCGACCACGTCGCCGAGAAGATCGAGGATCGGCCGGACAACTCCACGCGGTTTTTGATCATCGGCAATGAGTCGGTCCCGCCGTCCGGCACCGACAAGACTTCCATCGTGGTCGCCATGCGCAACGAGCCGGGCGCGCTGCACGATCTGCTCGAGCCGTTCCATCGCCACCGTGTCGACATGACGCGGCTGGAAACGCGTCCGTCCCGTACCGGGGCCTGGAACTACGTGTTCTTCATCGACTTCAAGGGACATGTCGACCAGCCCGAGATCGCCCGTGTGCTGGATGAAGTGCGCAACTGTGCCCAGGACATGAAAGTGCTGGGCTCCTACCCGGTAGGTGTGCTGTAAGGTGCGGGCCGGAGATACGCCAGCAGGAGAAGCGACGCTGCTGATCGTGGGGCTGGGCATGATCGGCGGTTCGCTGGCCGCGGCGCTCAAGGCCAACGGCTATGCCGGGCGCATCCTGGCTTGTGACCGGGATCGGGACGAGATCGCGACCGGACTCGAGCTGGGCGTGATCGACGAGGGCGGTGGCGAACTGGCGCCGCTGGTCGCTCGGAGCGACATCATCGTGCTGGCGGTGCCGGTGCTGGCCATGAAACAGGTCTTCGCGCAGCTGTCGCCGTTGATCGACGAGCAGATCCTGACCGATGTCGGCAGTACCAAGCGTCGCGTCTGCGATGCCGCACGGGAAGCCTTCGGCCATCTGCCGACCAATTTCGTTCCTGGCCATCCCATCGCCGGCTCCGAGAAAAGTGGCGTGGCTGCGGCCAATCCGGCGCTCTATCGTCATCACAAGGTCATCCTGACCCCGGAGGCTGACACGGCACCGGCCGCTGTCGCTGCGGTGCGTGCGCTATGGCAACGCTGCGGAGCCGACGTGCTGGAAATGCCGGTGGATCGCCACGATCAGGTTCTGGCGAGGACCAGCCACCTGCCGCACCTGCTGGCGTTTTCGCTGGTCGATACGCTGGCACGGCAGGACGAACGTCTGGAGATCTTTCGCTATGCCGCCGGCGGGTTTCGCGACTTTACCCGAATCGCCGGCAGTGACCCGGTCATGTGGCGCGATATCTTCACTGCCAATCGCGGCGCGTTGCTGGCGGCGCTGGATGATTTCGAAGCCGGTCTCGCCCGGCTGCGAACGGCGATAGAGCAGGGCGACAGCGACGCCATGCTGGGTACGTTCGACCGTGCCAGTCACGCCAGACACTATTTTGAAACGCTGTTGAATCAGACGAGTTATCAGACCATGGAAGCACGACAGGTTCAGTACCGGGTGTCGCCCGGCGGTTCGGTCAGTGGCCGGATTCGCGTTCCCGGCGACAAGTCTATCTCTCACCGCTCGATCATGCTCGGCGCACTGGCCAGTGGTGTCACCGAGGTCAAGGGCTTTCTCGAGGGCGAGGATAGCCTGGCAACGCTGCAAGCCTTCCGTGACATGGGGGTCGCCATCGAGGGCCCGCACCAGGGCAGAGTGACGATCCATGGCGTGGGCCTGCACGGACTGAAAAAGCCGGCGGGGCCGATCTACGTGGGCAATTCGGGCACTGCCATGCGTCTGTTTGCCGGTCTGCTGGCGGGCCAGACCTTCGATACCGAGCTGACCGGCGATGCCTCGTTGACCAAGCGGCCGATGGCGCGGGTGGCCGATCCGCTGCGCTTGATGGGCGCGAAGATCGATACCGCCGAAGGTGGCCGCCCGCCGTTGAAGATCCATGGCGGTCAGCCATTGAAAGGCATTCACTACGACATGCCGATGGCCAGCGCCCAGGTCAAATCCTGCCTGCTGCTGGCGGGTCTCTATGCCGAAGGTGAAACGCGCGTGCGCGAGCCGGCGCCGACGCGTGACCATACCGAACGCATGCTCAACGGCTTCGGCTACAAGGTCGTCCGCGACGGCGATCTGGCGACGCTGCAGGGTGGAGGCGAACTGACCAGTGCGCCCATCGATGTGCCGTCGGACATCTCTTCCGCCACTTTCTTCCTGGTGGCGGCGGCCATCACGCCAGGGTCGGATCTCGTGCTCGAGCATGTCGGGGTCAATCCGACGCGTATCGGCGTCATCAACATTCTCAAGGCGATGGGTGCCGATCTGCGGCTGGAGAATCCGCGCGAGGTCGGTGGCGAGCCGGTCGCCGACCTGCATATCCGCTATGCACCGCTGAAGGGTATCGATATTCCCGTCGATCAGGTGCCGCTGGCGATCGACGAATTTCCGGCGCTGTTCGTCGCCGCAGCCAATGCCGAGGGCACGACGCGGCTGCGCGGCGCCGAAGAGCTTCGCGTCAAGGAGTCCGACCGGATCCAGGCGATGGCCGATGGACTTACCATTCTCGGCGTCGAGACGACGGTCTACGAAGACGGCATCGATGTCGTCGGCCGGGCTGGCGATGGTGCCAGCTACGGTGGCGGACAGGTGGATAGCCTGGGCGATCACCGTATTGCCATGGCTTTCACCGTCGCCGCCTTGCGCGCCAGCGAGCCGGTAGTGATCGACGACTGTGCCAACGTAGCGACATCCTTCCCGGGTTTCGTCGCGCTGGCCAACAAGGTGGGGCTGGAACTGACGGAGGCATCGACATGACCCATCTGGCACCGGTTCTGACCATCGACGGTCCGGGGGGTGCCGGGAAGGGCACGATCAGCCGGATGATCGCCGAGCACATGGGATGGCATCTACTGGACAGCGGGGCGCTCTATCGTTTGACGGCGCTGTCGGCATTGCGCCATGGGATCGCTGTCGATGATGCGCAGGCGCTCTCCGAGCAGGCCCAGAATCTCGATGTAGTGTTCGCGGTCGAGAATGGCGCGATGCAGATCCTGCTGGAAGGCGACGACGTGACCACGGCGATTCGCAGCGAGGGAGTCGGCAACGCCGCTTCCCAGGTCGCGGCGCTACCACCGGTGCGTGATGCGTTGCTGCAGCGTCAGCGCGATTTTCATCAGGCACCGGGCCTGGTGGCCGATGGCCGCGATATGGGGACGGTGGTCTTTCCCGATGCGCCGCTCAAGATCTATCTCACTGCCTCCGCCGAAGAGCGTGCCAGGCGGCGCCTGCTGCAATTGCAGCAGGCGGGTGAAGATGCTAGACTCTCGACCCTTTTGGAAGAAATCAAAGCGCGCGATGCGCGTGATATGCAGCGCGCCGTGGCCCCGCTCAAGCCCGCCGCAGATGCGGTAGAGCTGGACACGACGCAGCTGGATATACCGGAAGTCGTGGAGCGTATCGAGACGCTGCTCGCCGAACGAAACCTGGTCTAGCGCCTTTCCTGGTCTGACTGCCGGTTCGTGGCAAAAGCCGACGACGCACTTCCGCTACCGGGGACCCTGGCAAGATGTCATGACGTGCAATGATCCGACTGACAAGTCGTTGCAGGTCGAACCAGCGCCAACATCCCCAGGGATATGTCGATAAGGCCCGTGCTCGCTGGTGGTACGGAGGAAGACGGTATGACCGTCATCAACGTTGATCACGTAGGAATCACATGAGCGAAAGCTTTGCTGAGTTGTTTGAACAGTCTCTCCAGGACATCAACATGGAACCCGGTGCCATCGTCATGGCAACCGTGGTTGACATCGAAGGCGACTGGATCACCGTCAACGCCGGGTTGAAGTCCGAAGGACAGATCCCCGTCGCGCAGTTCCGCGACGACAATGGCGAGATGACCATCGCGATCGGTGATGAAGTCAAGGTCGCGCTGGAAGCCGTGGAAGATGGCTTCGGCGAGACCCGCCTGTCACGCGAGAAGGCCAAGCGTGCCGAAGCGTGGAAGGAACTGGAAGCGGCCTTCGAGAAGGACGAGATCGTCAAGGGCGTGATCAACGGTAAGGTCAAAGGCGGTTTCACCGTCGATGTCGCCTCCATCCGTGCCTTCCTGCCGGGCTCGCTGGTCGATGTGCGTCCGGTCCGCGATACCGCGCACCTGGAGCACAAAGAGCTGGACTTCAAGGTCATCAAGCTCGATCCGAAGCGCAACAACGTCGTCGTTTCCCGCCGTGCCGTTCTCGAAGCCGAGAACAGTGCCGAGCGTGAAGCGCTGCTCGCCACCCTGCAGGAAGGCCAGCAGATCAACGGTATCGTCAAGAACCTGACCGACTACGGCGCGTTCGTGGATCTCGGTGGCGTTGACGGCCTGTTGCACATCACCGACATGGCCTGGAAGCGTATCAAGCATCCGAGCGAAATCGTGGCCGTTGGCGACGAGATCAATGTCAAGGTGCTGAAGTTCGACCGCGAGCGCAACCGCGTATCGCTGGGTCTGAAGCAGCTGGGCGAAGATCCGTGGGTCAATATCGTCGACCGCTATCCGGAAGGCATGAAAGTCAACGCCCGCGTCACCAATCTGACCGACTACGGCTGCTTTGCCGAGCTGGAAGAGGGTGTCGAAGGTCTGGTTCACGTTTCCGAAATGGACTGGACCAACAAGAACATCCATCCGTCCAAGGTGGTTCAGGTCGGTGACGAAGTCGAAGTCATGGTTCTGGACATCGACGAAGAGCGTCGCCGTATTTCCCTGGGTATCAAGCAGTGCACCACCAACCCGTGGGAAGACTTCAGCGCTCGTTACAACAAGGGCGACCGCGTTGCCGGTACCATCAAGTCGATCACCGACTTCGGTATCTTCATCGGTCTGGAAGGCGGCATCGACGGCCTGGTTCACCTCTCCGACATCTCCTGGAGCGAGACCGGCGAAGAAGCCGTTCGCCAGTTCAAGAAGGGCGACGAAGCGGAAGCAGTCATCCTCTCGATCGATCCGGAGCGCGAGCGCATCTCGCTGGGCATCAAGCAGCTCGAGTCCGATCCGGTCTCCGAGTTCTTGGCCGTCAACGACAAGGGCTCCATCGTCACGGGCCGTATCGTCGAAGTCGACGCCAAGGAAGCTCATGTCGAGCTGGCGACTGACGTCGTGGCCGTGCTCAAGGCTTCCGAGATCAGCGCTGACCGCGTCGAAGACGCTCGCAACGTGCTGAACGAAGGCGACAGCGTCGAAGCCAAGATCGTCAATGTCGATCGCAAGAGCCGCGTCATCAACCTGTCCATCAAGGCGAAGGATCAGGTCGAGCCGCGTCGCAGCACTGGCGGCAAGCGGGATCAGGAAGCCGAGCCGAACGGCCCGACTACCATCGGTGATCTGATCAAGCAGCAGATGGGTCAGGATTGATTCTCCGAATCCGTTCTCTCCCATGAAAAACAGCGCCTCCGGGCGCTGTTTTTTTATGGGCGCTTTTTGTGCGCGAGCCGAGGACCTTTGTCGCCGGGCTTCATTCGGATGGGTTGCGGCTCTCCAGGGCATTGAGTACCCCGCGGAGAATCGATAGCTCCTTGCGGCTGGGTTCGGCGCGAGCGAACAGGGCGCGTAGATGCGCTTCGGTCTTGGCGTGAGGCTGCGTCAGAAATCCGGCGCTATCCAGGGCGCGATGAAGGTGATCGTAGAAGTATTCCAGCTGTTCCACCGTCGGGTAGGGGCCATTGGCTCTGGGGGGTTGCTGGGCTGCTTCCTCGGTTCGAGACTGTCGGAACGTTTCGTAGGCGACGATCTGCACAGCCTGGGAGAGATTGAGCACGCCATAGTCCGGGTTGGCAGGAATGTTCAACTGGTGGGTGCAGTGGCTGATTTCCTCGTTGGTCAGTCCGTAGCGCTCCCGGCCGAAAACGATGGCAACCGGCCCTTCCGGCAGTCGCTGCCAGAGTTCGGCGGCCATTCGATCCGGGGCGTGATAGCAAGGCAGTGGCAGGCTGCGTAGGCGGGCGCTGGCGCCGATTACCTGAACGCAATCGCCGATGGCCTCGGAGAGAGAATCGACGACACGACAGTCGTCGAGGAGGTCGGTGGCGCCAGCAGCGAGGCGAGTGGCCTCCTCATCGGGAAACTGGCGTGGTGCGACCAGTACCAGATCGCTCAAACCCATGGTCTTCATGGCGCGCGCGCTGGCACCGATATTGCCAGGATGATAAGTCTGGACGAGAACGATGCGAATGCGATTCAGCATGCGCGAAAAACTCCTGCAGGCAAAAGAATAAGGCAAGGCGCGATGACCAAGGCGTAACGACATAACCCCGAACGCTTGACGCTTGGCTCGAAAACAAAAAAGCCCCGCCAATGGCGGGGCTTTCCATGATACCTGAACCTTTCGATAGTCTGAAAAATCAGGTGATGGCGGGGCGATGATTTACATCATACCGCCCATGCCACCCATACCGCCCATGTCCGGTGCGCCGCCTGCCGGTGCATCTTCCGGATCTTCGGCCACCATGGCTTCGGTGGTGATCATCAGGCCGGCAACGGAAGCTGCGGACTGCAGTGCGGTACGCGTGACCTTGGCCGGATCGAGAACGCCCATTTCGAACAGGTCGCCGTATTCGCCAGTCTGCGCGTTATAGCCGAAGTTGCCTTCGCCATCCTTGACGCGGTTGACGACGACAGAAGCTTCTTCGCCAGCGTTGGTCACGATCTGGCGCAGCGGCGCTTCCATGGCGCGCAGTGCAATGGCGATACCATGAGTCTGGTCTTCGTTGTCGCCGGTCAGGCCCTGGATCAGCGTCAGGACGCGAACCATGGCGGTACCGCCACCAGGCACGACACCTTCTTCGACAGCGGCGCGAGTCGAGTGCAGCGCGTCTTCGACGCGAGCCTTCTTCTCTTTCATCTCGAATTCGGTCGCCGCACCCACGCGGATGACCGCAACGCCGCCTGCCAGCTTGGCAACACGCTCTTGCAGCTTTTCGCGATCGTAATCGGAAGAGGTTTCTTCGATCTGGGCACGAATCTGGGCGACACGGGCTTCGATGTCGGACTCGACGCCAGCACCATCGATGATGGTGGTGTTTTCCTTGGACATGGTGATGCGCTTGGCGCTGCCCAGGTGGTCGAGGTTGGCCTGCTCGAGGCTCAGACCGACTTCTTCGGAAATCACGGTGCCACCGGTCAGGATGGCGATGTCCTGCAGCATGGCCTTGCGACGATCGCCGAAGCCGGGCGCCTTGGCCGCAGCGACCTTGACGATGCCGCGCATGTTGTTGACGACCAGTGTTGCCAGCGCTTCGCCTTCGATATCTTCAGCGATGATGGCCAGCGGCTTGCCTGCCTTCGCGACGGCTTCCAGAACCGGCAGCAGCTCGCGAATGTTGGAAACCTTCTTGTCGACCAGCAGCAGGTACGGATCTTCGAGCTCGACCGCCATCGTGTCCTGGTTGGTCACGAAGTAGGGAGACAGGTAGCCGCGATCGAACTGCATGCCTTCGACGACTTCCAGCTCGTCTTCGAAGCCGCGACCTTCGTCGACGGTGATGACGCCTTCCTTGCCGACTTTTTCCATTGCTTCCGCGATGATCTCGCCGATGCGAGCATCACCGTTGGCGGAGATCGTGCCGACCTGAGCGATAGCCTTGGAGTCGGTGCACGGTACGGAGAGCGACTGGATGTGCTTGACGGCCTCGACGACAGCCTTGTCGATGCCGCGCTTCAGATCCATCGGGTTCATGCCGGCAGCAACGCCCTTCAGGCCTTCGTTGACGATGGCCTGTGCCAGGACGGTTGCGGTGGTGGTGCCATCACCGGCAGCGTCGGAGGTCTTGGAAGCGACTTCCTTGACCATCTGTGCGCCCATGTTTTCGAACTTGTCCTTCAGTTCGATTTCCTTGGCGACAGAAACGCCGTCCTTGGTCACGGTCGGTGAGCCGAAGGATTTTTCCAGGACGACATTGCGGCCTTTCGGGCCCAGCGTGGCCTTGACGGCATCAGCGAGAACGTTGACGCCACGCGCCATGCGCTTGCGAGCATCATCAGAGAACTTGACTTGTTTAGCTGCCATTGTTCGATCTTCCTAATGTAATACGTGAAATCGTAATGAAGCGTCGAGCGATGCGACGATTAGCCTTCGACGACGGCCAGAATGTCGCTTTCGCTCATGATCAGGACTTCTTCACCGTCGACCTTCTGCTTCTCGACGCCGAAACCTTCCTTGAAAATCACGGTATCGCCAACCTTGACGTCCAGTGCGCGGACTTCGCCGCTTTCGAGGATGCGACCGTTACCCACGGCCAGGACCTCACCGCGGGTCGGCTTTTCCTGGGCACTGCCCGGAAGCACGATGCCGCCAGCAGTTTTCTGCTCTTCTTCTTTGCGACGTACGATGACGCGATCGTGCAAGGGACGGATTTTCATTGCTCACGTTCTCCTGATGGTTGCATGTTGCAAATGCACGTTCCCACATGAGCGAGGCTCAAGGGGTGAAGGCTTAGCCTTCCGGTTAATGGGCCTGATGGCCTAAAGCTATCGCTGTTGCCTTGATTGGGCCTTGCCGGTCGGTTTCAAGGGGCGAGCCAAAAATTTTCTCGCCTGGTGTCGTCTGTGTGGCAGACGATCGGATCAGCGATCCTTGCCCAGATACTCCCCTTCGATCGGCGTGTTCCCGTGTCGAGCTTGGTCATCGTGGGAAGCGCTCTCGGATCTGCGCCGACCGACGTCCCAGTCGCCGGGAGTGTCCCGTCCGCTCCCGCCAGCATGTCGCGTGCCGCGCCCGGACCACCGGCGCATCAACTGGCTGCTGCCGGGGAGCAGGCATAGTAGGCCCACGATGTCCGAAAGAAAACCGGGCGCTATCAACAGGATGCCGGCGAGCAGGAACGAGGCGCCGGCCATCAGTTCGTCAGAGGGAATCTGGCCCGCGGCCATGCGCTCACGAGCTCTCTGAAGCGTAAGCAGGCTCTCGCGGCGAATGAGATGAATACCGAAGGCGGCACTCACGATGATCCACGCCAGACTTGCCAGCAGACCGATCTTGGCGCCAAGGGTGAACAGCAAGGCGAAATCCGCAATAGCGAAAAGCGCCAGTAGGAATAGCAGGGGCATGGTGTCTCCGTCGTGACGCTGCCTGTTCAGCCAAGATGGAGACGATCGACAGGATTACAAGTATTGACGTTCCGGGGCCGTCGGCGACCCCGGAGACGATTACAGCGTCGCTTCTTCGGCCAGGTTGCTGACGGTTGCCTCACCGATGCCGTCGACGCGAGTCAGGTCCTCGAGGCTCTTGTAATCGCCGTTGGCCTCCCGGTCATCGACGATGGCTTGTGCCTTGACTTCGCCGATGCCGGGGAGGGTAGCCAGTTCTTCTGCCGACGCTTCGTTGATATTGATCGGGGTGTCCTGCGCCAGTGCGGGGAGGGCGCTGAAGCTGAGAAGCGAGAAGAGTGCTGCGTGAATCAAAGTCTTCATATCGATTTCCTTGATCGGAACAGGAAGGTGGATGAAGGCCGGTCATGCTCCTGGCCGGTCTTCATTCTGTGTATCGACGGCTGTTCCAAGGAATTAATGGGTAAATATCGCAGATTGTCGTAAGACAATGGCTACATGCCGGCGCCAGGCGGCGCTTCGGTTCGCTTCTGCCCCCGCAGATGCCTTCCATTCGGTATACTCCGCTCGAACTCGAATGCCGGAGACGATTCATGCCTTCCCCGAACTCGCCGCTCATCATTGCGCTCGACTATTCCGACCTGTCGCAGGCGTTGCCCTTGGTCGATGCGCTCGACCCGGCCCGTTGCCGCGTCAAGATCGGCAAGGAGCTATTTACTCGAGCGGGGCCGGCGGCCGTCGAGGCCATGCATCAACGGGGATTCGAGGTCTTTCTCGATCTCAAGTTTCACGATATTCCCAATACTGTGGCCGGTGCCGTCGAGGCGGCGGCGGATCTGGGGGTATGGATGGTCAATGTCCATGCCTCCGGTGGCCGTAGAATGATGGAGGCGAGTGCCGAGCGGCTGGCGCAGCGAGGGCTGAAAACTCATCTCATCGCGGTCACCGTGCTGACCAGCATGTCGGACGACGAGCTGCAGGAGATAGGCGTATCGGGCGACGCGCTGGCCCAGGTCGAACGGCTGGCCAGACTGACACAGGAGAGCGGGCTGGATGGCGTCGTCTGCTCGGCACGTGAAAGCGCGAGGCTGACGGAACTCTGTGGCGAGGCCTTTTTCAAGGTGACGCCGGGGATCCGTCCCGCGACGGCCGAGCAGGGGGATCAGCGACGCGTAATGACGCCGGAGGCCGCGATGGCTGCCGGCAGTACGCATCTGGTCATTGGTCGGGCGATCACTCAGGCAGCAGACCCGATGTCGGCGCTGACGGAGATCGAGCGTTCACTCTCTTGGCAGTAGCGTGATCATTCGCCTTCCAGACCGGCGACCGGCTTGGTGGTGCCCCAACTGCGGCAGCGAGGGCACTGCCAATGCAATTGTTCGGTACCGAAACCACAGCGTTGGCAGCGGTGGCGAGGCCGGATGCTCAGCAACTGGCGGGTGTGTTGCTTGAGCAGCTCCAGGCGATCGCGCTCTGCAGGATCGCTGTCGTCGAGATAGAGATCCATCAGATAGTCGATCCCGCGCAGGCTGGGATGCTCGCGCAATTGATCGCTGACGAAGGCGCAGGCGATATCGGCGCCTTGTCGTTGTCTCAGTGTGTCCGCCGCCATCATGACTACCGTGGTCTGCGGATTGTGCTGCAATTGCCTTTCCAGAAACTGCCACCAGCCGTTGTCGTCGTCGAGCAGGCGATACGCATCTCGCAACGGCTCAAGCACGATGGCGGTGAAGCTGGCGTCCTGTTCGGGGACGCGCTGCCAGAACCGCGCTGCATCACGATACTGGCCGATGTCCCATTCGAGCTGGCCCAGCATCCAGTTGGCCCGAACGCAGCGGTCATCGATACCCAGAGCCTGCTTCAACGCCTTGCGTGCCAAGGATGGGCTGCTGTTGTTGCGATGCTGGCTCGCCAGTTCGCAATGCCAGTGCGCGGCGGCTCGACGGATATCGGCATCCTGGCGCACCAGCTGTGGCTGGGCGGTCTCCAGAGCTTGTGCCCACTCCTTTTCTCGCTCGAACAGATCGACCAGCAGGCGTTTGGCGGCGAGCTTCTGCGAGTCGTCGACATGGCTTTTCTGCAGGGCCAGCAACAGCCGTTCCGCCCTGTCCAGCAGGCCGAGATTGAGAAAGTCGCGGGAGAGTTCGAGCTGTACCTGCCCGCTCTGAGAGGGCGTCAGGGCAGGGCGGGCGAGAAGATTCTGATGGATGCGCACCGCCCGATCGGCTTCTCCCCGTGAGCGGTAGAGGTTGCCTAGCGCGATGTGCGTTTCGACCGTGTCGCTATTGACTTCCAGGGCCTGCGTAAAAGTCTCTATCGCGCGATCGGGCTGCTCGTTGAGCAGGTAGTTCAGGCCGACGAAGTAGTCCCTCGGCAACGAACCGCGCGGCGGCTGTGGACGAGACCGGAACCGGCCGGACTCCCATCGCCCCAGAAACCAGCCGATGGCGATGGCTGCCACCAGCAACGCCAGTAGCAGAACATCGCTCATTCAGGGGCTTTCCTTGAACTCCTGCGTCCGGAGACGATCGAGTTCCTTGCGTTGTTGCTGATTATGACGTTGCGCCCGGGTCAGTAGGGTTCGCAGCCGCAGATACATGCCGGTCATGGCGAGCATGCCGAGGATGACGCCGCAGGCGAGAGCGACCAGAAGCCACAACGACAGCGAAGCCGGGGGCAGCTGTACCCAGATCAGATCCAGAGGCAGCGGCTGCTGGTTATTGACGGCAAAAAGAATGCCCAGCAGCAACACGACGATCAAGATGATGGCGAGAATGACGCCTTTGAGCCAGCGCATAGGTTTTCCTGGTGACGCACCGCCGACGGCTCATGCCGTCGTTACATATTGCGGTGGCAGCCGCCGACTCTGCGCCGGCTGCAGTGACTGGGAAGATCAATAGCCGAGCGCGCGGCTGGCATTGACCTGTTCGCGTAGTTCCTTTCCCGGTTTGAAATGCGGGACGTACTTTCCGTCGAGATCGACGGGGTCGCCGGTCTTTGGGTTGCGTCCGGTGCGGGGCTCGCGAAAATGCAGGGAAAAACTGCCGAATCCGCGAATTTCGACGCGCCCGCCCTCTGCCAGGGCGTTGGTGATGTCGTCAAGGATGACACGCACCGCGGCTTCGACCTCCTTCGCCGACAGTTCCGACCGGCGGGCGGCAATCTGCTCGATCAATTCAGACTTGGTCATCGACATTCTCCGTAAGGCCTCGGCCTGGCGGTGGGAGACCGCACAATGGGCGTCCGACGTCTGTTATTGTCGTCTCAGCATACTTCGCAACTTTCGAGAAAACAACGCATTAGCCGGTCACCGCGCGTTCCCGAATAGTGGTGGGGGATTCCCTTGGGTATAATGCAGCGCGACACATTCATTCAGTACACGGGATCGAGGATAGTCCATGTCAGACAACGAAGATGTCACGCGTCGACGGCTTTACTGGCATTCCCGACGCGGCATGTGGGAGCTGGACCTGCTTCTGATGCCGTTTCTCGAGGCCTGCTATGACGAACTGCCCCCTGGGGACAAGGAGCTCTATCGTGAGCTGCTGGCCCAGGAGGACCAGGATCTCTTTGTCTGGCTGATGCGTCGCGAATGGCCGCAGGACCCGGAGATGCGTCGCCTCGTCCAGATGATCGTCGAACATGCCGAAACCACTGACCGCAGTCGTCATCAGGCGCTCTAGGCTATCACTGGGTTTTCAACTCCTGCTGGCAGGAGGAGTGGCGCTCTATGCGAGCTGGTGGATCGATTGGCGGGTGGCTGCCATCATCGCGGTGGTGGCCATTGCAGCGGGGTATCGGCACTATCTCGAGACGCCAGAAAGGCTGTACCTGCGCTGTACATACGAACGGGAACGACCGGTCTGGGAAAGCTCGATCGACGCCCGTACCTGGCAAACGAAGACGTGTCGCCTGATTCGGCTGGGTCCGCTGCTCTCCGCTATCGATCTTTCCGGGCGACGAGTGTGGCTCTGGCCTGACAGCAGCGACGTGGATTCGTTACGTCATTTGCGCGAAACCTTGGCCGAACAGGTCGAACGTGCCGATTTCTCATCCTGAAGGTATCTTTCATGCCCATTGTGACGATCCAGCAATTTCCCCGTAGCGTCGAGCAGAAGCGCGAGCTTGCCGAGCGCATCACCGATGCGTTCGTGCAGGCATACGGACAAGCGCCCGAGTCGGTGCAGATATTTTTTCAGGAAACCGAGCAGGAAGATTGGGCGAGAGGCGGTCGTCTGGGTGTGGATCAAGCCTGAGCCTGAGGATCGCGATCCTGCGACTACCAGGCATGCGGTATCGACTACCGAATCAGAAACGGCCCCGTGATGCATGAACTGCATCGCGGGGCCGTTTCATTCAGCCGGCACTCGGCTTCCAATCGCTGTGGGGCCGGCGATGGGAACGCCTAGCGGCGACCGGCCAGGAAGCCGATGGCGAACCCGGCAAGGGCGGCAACACCCATGCTGCTCCAAGCGTTGCGATGAACGTAATCGTCAGTTTCGCGCCACGCCTCTTCTGCGTTTTCTACCAGCTCATGGCTGATATCGTCGGCGCGATGCCGGGCCCGATCGAGGCTCTTGCGGCCGCGGCGCTTGGCATCCCGGTAGTAATGGCGCGTGTCTTCACGGTAATTACGGCTCATGGATCGTCCTTAACCATTCGTCAATGTGTGGATCGGTGCACGTGACCGATCAGGTGGAAAACGGCTGTCAGCGCCGACTCAACAGCAGGGTCATCAGCACGCCGCCCAGCGCGGCGATACCGACACTCTGCCAAGGCTTATGTTGTACGAATTCGTCGCAACTCTCGCAAGTATCGCTGATCTGATCGTTCAGTCGACGACGTGAGCGGCTTGCCCAGCTGTCACGTGTCAGATAAGCCGTGGCGTAGGGTGACGGTTCGTCGATGCTTTCTTCAAGCGGTTCTTCTTCGGATGCCAATGCAGGTTCCTCCCGGATCGGATCATCTCCCAAATGCGGTGCGCGCTCGGCGGCGACTGCCATGTCTTCATCGATTCGGCTAGTCCCGGTGTCCTTGTCGTCACGATGGAACAGGCTCATGTTCATCCCTCCGGTTCGATGGAATAGCCTTCCGACTGGCTCACGCAATGGCACCATTGCAGCAGCATGGTTGCCTTAGTGTAGTTGCAATTCCGTTCCTTGCTAGGCTCGTGTGGTAGCCAAACCTCATCGACTGATTTCTTGGTCTCGTGTCTCGTGGCCGTGTATTTCGCGTTCGAGACGCCGGCTGACGTCGCCGGGTGAACCGGTACGCCGCGCTAGCATGTCGTAGGCCACCGGTACGATGAATAGCGTCAGCAGGGTCGCGGCGGCAACGCCACAGAAGATGACGGTACCAATGACGATGCGCGATTCGGCGCCAGGCCCGAAGGCCAGAATCAGGGGAACGGCGCCGGCCATGGTGGTGACGGTCGTCATCAGGATCGGCCTGAGACGAGTCACGGAAGCCTCGACCAGCGCGTCGGAGAAAGCCTGACCTTCGTCGCGCAACTGGTTGGCGAATTCGACGATCAGGATGCCGTTCTTGGCGGCCAGACCGACCAGCATGACCAGCCCCACCTGACTGTAGATATTGAGAGACTGCCCGCTGGCCCATAGGCCCAGCAAGGCGCCGCTGATGGCCATCGGTACCGTGAGCATGATGACCAGCGGGTGCACGAAGCTTTCGAACTGGGCAGCCAGCACCAGGAAGACCACGACGATGCCCAGGATGAGCAGGAAGGTCGTCGCACCGCTGGCTTCCTGGTAATCCCGGGAGGGCCCCTTGTAGTCGATGACCGCTTCGCTGGGCAGCTCTTCTTCCGCGATATCCTGCAGGTAGGCCAGCGCGTCGCCGATCGCGACCCCTTCCTGGAGATTGGCCTCGAGCGTGATCGCGCGCATTCGGTTGAAGCGGTTGAGCTCGCTGGCACCGGCAAATTCCGACACCGACACCAGGCTTGCCAGCGGAATCAGCTCGTCACTGACCGCCGAACGTACCTGCACGTTGTCCAGCGAGCTTGGGGCGCGCTGATTGTCACGTTCGCCTTCGAGGATGACGTCGTACTCTTCGCCGCCGTCGACATAGGTGGTGACGTTACGGCCTCCGAACAGTGTCTCCAGGGTATTGCCGATGGTGCTCACGGTAACGCCCAGCGCGGCGGCACGGTTGTAGTCGATCTGGATGCGCAGCTGTGGCTGGGTTTCCTTGTAGTCGCTGTCCACCGCCTCGAGGCCGCTGCTGTCGTCGCTTCGAATGCGGGTCAGCAGCCGATCGCGCCAGTCGGCCAGCTGTTCGTAGGTGCTGCCACCGATGACGAACTGGATCGGCTTCTCGACCCGGCCGCCAAAGCCCTGGCGCATCACCGGCGTGGCAGTGACGCCGGGCAGATCCGACAGCCGGCTGCGGACGTCGGCGAGGATATCCCAGGCCGATCGTCGATCGCCCCAATCATTGAGCGTAACGACGGCCATGCCATCGTTGAAGTTCTCGACATTGCCGAAGCCGCGGGGACCGCGAACCGACACCTGATTGATGTCGCCGGCGTCGACCAGCGTCATCAGGCGGGCCTCGATCTCGTCGTAGTAATCCTGCATGTAGTGAAAGGTCGCGCCGGGCGGCCCTTCGATCAGCACGAAAAAGGCGCCGCGATCTTCCTGGGGCGTATATTCGTTGGGCAGCTGTTGAAACAGCCAGGCGGTGAGTGCCAGCACCAGGGCGAACAGTCCGACCACGATCCAGCGCCAACGCAGCGCCCATAGCAGTGCCTGTCGGTAGATCGTCTGCGAACGGTCCAGCAGCCAGTGCACGCCATGGCTGATACGACTCTCGTGCATGCGCGGGCTGAGCAGTTTCGAGCACAGCATCGGTGCCAGCGACAGCGCCACCAGACAGGAGAGGCCGACCGACGCGGCAAGCGTCAGGGCGAACTCCGAAAACAGGCGGCCGATATCGCCCTGGAGCAGGCTCAACGGGATGAAGACGGTGATCAACACCAGGGTGGTGGCGATGACGGCGAAGCCGATCTGGCGGGTGCCCCGGAAAGCAGCGACCAGAGGCGTCTCGCCGTGGATCACCATGCGCCGGTGAACGTTCTCGATGACCACGATCGCATCATCGACCACGAGCCCGATCGCCAGCACCAGCGCCAGCAGCGTGAGCAAGTTCAGGGTGAACCCGAACAGCGCCAGAAAGATGAAAGTACCGATCAGCGAGATCGGTACCGTTACTGCGGGCACCAGGGTCGTGCGTATGTTGCCGAGAAAGACGAAGATCACCACCACGACCAGCCCCATGGCGATGAACAGCGTCGATACGACCTCATGCAGCGCGCCGGAAACGAACACCGACGAGTCGAAATTGAGCGACAGCTGCATGCCGTCGGGTAGCGTGGGTTGCAGCCGGGCCATCTCCGCCTTGGCACCGTTGGCCACTTCCAGCACGCTGGCGGTCGACTGCTTGATCATGCCGAGGCCCACCATCGGGACCTCGTTGCCTCGGTACAGCGAACGCTCCTCTACCGAACCGACCTCGACGCGCGCCACGTCAGCCAGTCGTACCAGATAACCGTCGTTGCCGCGGGCGACGACCAGATTCTGGAAGTCGGCGGCGGTGGTGAAGCTGCGCGGGATTCTCAGGGTGAACTGTCGATCGCGGGATTCGAGGAAGCCGGCGGGCAGTTCGACGTTCTCGCTCTCCAGCGCATCGGCCACATCGTCGACGGTCAGCTGGCGCGCGGCCAAGGCGTTGCGATCCAGCCAGACGCGCATCGCGTACTCCTTGCCGCCGCTGAGCCGCACCCGGGCCACCCCGTTCTGGGTCGAGAAGCGGTCGACGAGATAGCGGTTGGCGTAGTCGGTCAGCTCCGGGATGGTGTAGCCCTCTCCGGAAAGCGACAGCCAGATGATGACGTCGTCGCTGCTGTCGCTCTTCTCGATTTCCGGTGGCTCGGCCTGGTCGGGCAGGTTGTCGGCTACCGACGAGATCCGGTCGCGAATGTCGTTGGCGGCGCCGTCGATATCACGATCCAGCGAGAACTCGACGTCGATCTCCGATTCGCCGTCGGCACTACTGGATTCGATCGAGACGATACCTTCGATACCGGCGATGCGGTCTTCGAGCAGTTGGGTGATGCGCGTCTCGACGACGTTGGCGGAGGCGCCGGGGTAGTTGGTCTCGATGCTGACGATGGGCGGGTCGATGGCCGGATACTCCTGCAGGGGCAGGCGCTCCATGGCCAGCAGGCCGAAGGCGATCAGCAGCAGCGAAACGACGGTCGCGAAGACCGGACGACGGATCGATAGGTCGGAAATCCGCATCAGTTCCTGGCTCGCGATTCGTTGACCTGCGATTCGTTGATCTGCGATTCGGTGGCGCGGCGCTGACGCTCGAGGACTTCTTTGATGTCACCGTCGCTGACGTCCTCGGCGATCAGTTCGACGGGGTCGCCTTCGCGTACCTTGAGGGTGCCATGCGTCACGATACGCTGGCCGCTCTCGAGACCATCGATGATCTCGACCTCACCCTGGCGGCGTTCGCCGATGGCGACTTCCCGACGCGTGACGCTGGCGGGCTGGCCGGGTTCGATCAACCAGACGGTCTGGCGTTCCCCATCGGGCACCAGCGCGCTCTCCGGGATCGTCAGCGCCTCGCGGGCGGGCTGGTTCAATCGCACTTCCATCAGCATGCCCGGCAGCAGGCGCCCGTCGGGATTGTCCAGATTGGCGCGCACCACCAGGCTTCGGGAGACGGGGTCGATTCGGGTGCCGAGGGTGGCGACCTCGGCACGGAACGTGGCGTCGGGATAGCTCGGTGTCGTGGCGCTGAGCGTGAGCCCAGGATGCAGCACCGAGAGCAGCGTTGCCGGTACGGTGAAATCGAGCTTCATGGTATCGAGCTTGTCCAGCGTGACCAGCTCGGCGCCGGGGGTCACCAGCGCACCGACGCTGACGTCGCGCAGCCCGACGGTGCCTGCGAAGGGCGCGCGTAACCGATGATCGGCAAGCCGGGCGCGAATGGCATCGATTTCCGCTTCGCTCTGCCTGACCAGCGCGGCATTGTCCTCGAGCGTGGCACGTACGCCCAAATTGCGATCCTGAAGCTGTTGGGCGCGGTCGAGGGCGCTCCGGCGCTGATCGAGCAGCGCCTGGGCGGCCCGAAGTTCGGCCTGGGCCTGTTCGTCGTCGAGCTGGACCAGCCACTGACGGGCCTCGACGCTGTCGCCGTCCTCGAAGTTGATGGCACTGACGGTGCCGGTGAGCGTCGAGGAAAGGGTAACGCTCTCGTCCGCCTTCAAGGTGCCCAGAGCTTCGACCGGGTCTTGCCAGATCGAGGTGTCGACGGTGGCGCCGATCACTGCGATTGGTGCATCACTCTGCGTCTGAGCGAATACCGAGCCGGTATGGATCGAGCCGAACAGTAGCGCGGCAGCGGTTGCCAGGCTCGACAGTGTCGACGGTGACGGAAGGCGTCTGCGGAAAAGAGCGGGCGTCGAGCGGGTCACCGATATCATTGTCATAGTGGGCTGATGTCTGCGCTGCGTTACGATGTGTAAATGACGGAAGGATCGATGCGTCGTGAAGTCCTGTTACCCGTTAGTACCTTAACCCCTGCCGAATGAAAAGGGCGTGCCGCAAAATGGCTCTGTTAGAATGCCCGCCCAACCAGCAAGGCAAGGTCGGTGGACATGAAAACCTACGACGTCGTCATTATCGGCGCTGGCGCGGCCGGCTTGATGTGCGCGCTCACGGCGGGCTATCGCGGCCTTCGGGTGCGCGTCGTCGATCATGCCAATAAGGCCGGCAAGAAGATCCTGATGTCGGGTGGCGGACGCTGCAATTTCACCAACCTCGCGACCACGCCGGCGAATTTCTTCTCGGGCAATCCGCACTTTCCGATCTCGGCCCTGAAGCGCTACACGCCACACCATTTCGTCGAGCTGATCGAGCGGCATGGTATCGAGTATGTCGAGAAGGCGCCCGGGCAACTGTTCTGTGCCCATTCGGCCAAGGATGTCGTCGCCATGCTGTTGACCGAGTGCGAGTGGGCGGACGTGGAGGTTTCTCTTTCCACTGCCGTGAAACACATCGAGCGTCTCGGCGACGGTATGCAACTGGAGATCGATGGCGCCAGGGTAGAGGCGGGGGCCGTGGTCGTTGCCACTGGCGGCCTGTCGATCCCGACGCTGGGAGCCAGCGGTCTGGGCTACGATCTGGCTCGTCAGTTCGGGCTCGAGGTGACCGAGACGCGAGCGGCACTGGTACCCTTCACCGTGACGTCGCAGTGGAAGACATCGCTGGCGGCGCTAGCCGGCCTTTCCTGTCCGGTGGCGGCCAGATGTGGAGATGGTCAGTACCAGGAGCCGCTGCTCTTTACCCATCGTGGCCTGTCGGGGCCGGCGATGCTTCAGGCGTCGAGCCACTGGCGGCCGGGAATAGCGGTCGAGATCGACTGGCTGCCATCGATTCCTGTCGAGGAGACCCTGCGCAAGCTGCGCCAGGAAGCGCCTCGCCGGCATCTGGGAACCTGGCTGGGAGAGGTATTGCCCAAGCGGCTATCGCAGGCCTTGCTCCAGTGGCAGGGATGGAAGGATCGGCCGATGGCCGAGCTCTCCAATTGCGATATTCAGACGATTGCGCAGGGGCTCGGGGCATGGCAGTTCAAGCCGGCAGGCACGGAGGGATGGCGGACGGCGGAAGTCACCATGGGCGGCGTCGATACCGATGCGATTTCGTCGAAGACATTCGCGGTCAATGCGTTGCCTCAACTCTACTTCATTGGCGAGGTGCTGGACGTGACGGGCCAGTTGGGCGGCTTCAACTTCCAGTGGGCCTGGGCGTCCGGCGTCGCCTGTGGTCAGTCGCTCTAGGCTGAACGAAAAAGCGGCCACTAGGTCATAGTGGCCGCTTCTGAGGCTGAAGAGCGAGTATGGCGTCGCTTAGCGGTTGCGCCCGCGAGACGCTCGGTAGAGTGCCTTGCCGCGGTTGTACATCAGCAGTCCGGTCAGGGCGCGACGGAACAGTCGACCCGTCGAACGTGGCTTGCGCGCGCTGCGCATGGCCACCAGACTGCCGATCGCCATCAGCGGCACCTTCCAGCTCACGATCTTTTCCCAGGCATGGTCGATCGGCGCCGTGGCGTCGCGCCATTCACGCATGGCGGACGTCATGTCGAGGCGTTGCTGGAGAATCTCGTCCTCGAGGTCGTCGATCTGCTGCTGCCGAGTCCGTTCAGTCATGGGAAGGCCCCAGTGCCTCTCGATCGCGTTCGAGATGATGCAAGGTCGCGGCCATCAACTTACGTTGTTTGGCCACTCGCTTGGCCGAGAGAATCAGCGCGCCCGCGATGACGAAAAGCACCGCCGAGCAGATCCCGATGGCCTGCAAGCGGTTATCCTCCCAGTACACCACCACGACCAGCAGAAGCAGCATGCCGATGGCGAAGGAGAGCATGATCAGGCCAGCGCCCGCCAGCAGCAGCAGGGTCAACATTCGGTCGCGTTCGGCTTCCCATTCGACAACGGCGAGACGCAGGCGCGTCTCGCCACTGGCGATGAGGTTGGCGATCAGCCGCCGAGCGGCGGTGATGACGTTTTCAGCCGGACCCGCCATCAACGACGCCCCAGCAGCAGCCCCAGAACGACACCAGCGGCGGCGCCGATGCCGATGCTCGTCCAGGGATTCTCGTGCACGTACTGATCGGTGGCGTCCATCTGGCCCTTGGCGCTGGCATAAAGCTTCTCGCCACGGGCTTCGAGACGTCCGCGCGTCTCCTGCAGGCGCTGCTGGGCGCGTTCACGCATTTCGGAGATGTTGCTGCGCGAGTCGTCCGCCGTGGCATGGATCAGCTCTTCGACGGTTTGCGACAGGTTGCGCAGATCTTCCTTGAGTTGCTCGGTAGAAGCTTCGCGTTCGCGCTCGGGGCCGTTGCCGCCGATGGATTGCATGGTCATGGTCGTCTTCCTTTGACAGTCAATTAACGTGGATCAGCATAGACAGGCTATCTGCAGGGATCAACGAGTGCCAGGGATGCCGGCCAAAAAGGTATTGATGCTGAAGCCGAGGCCGAAACGCTGCACGTCGTGGTCGTAGTCGATCAAGCTTTCGCCGTAGCCCTGATAGTACTGCAGGAAGCCGCGAACCTTGCCGAACAGCGGAAAGGAGTAGTCGAGCTGACCGCCATAGTGGGCCTTGCCGGGGTTGCCGCGAACCATCAACGAAACTTCCTGGTCGCCGAAGGCGCGGACCAAGGTCAGGTCACCATAGCCGATATAGTTTTCCAGATCGGGGTTGTCGTCATCCTCGTCGTTTTCAGGAATGCGCCAGTGAGGGGCGACACTGAACGCCCAGTTGCCACGCTGAAATATCGATTCGGCATAGATTCGATTCCAGCTGCGTGACAGCGGATCCGAACGACCATTGGACTGATGCGCGAAGCCGACCCGGTTGATGGTGTTGGTCCAGCCCAGCACGGTCCATCGGTTATCGAAGCTCACGAAACCCTCGGGTTCATAATTGGTCTCGCGAAAGGGGGCCGATGCCTCGGAGTTGTAGGCTTGCCACCAGCTGCGCTGGGTATAGGCGAAATAGAGGTCGCCGTTGTCTCCGAACATGTCGTCGAGCAGCTTGATCTTGAAGCTCAACTGGAACTTGATTTCCGAATTGTCGACCTCGCCCTCGGAGGTGATCTGACGGAAATCGGCCTCGTCCGGGTTGGTGTTGTAAGTCCACGGCAGGAAGTAGTTGCGGCGATAGGTCGTGATCGCGAGCGGGTTCTCGGCGGTTTCCGCTTCGAGGTTACGGCGCACTTCCGCTTGCTCGTTCGCTTGTTGAACCGGGTCGCCATCGCTGTCCGGTGCCTGCGCAGTCGCCAACGGGGTGACCAGCACCCCCGCTAGTAGAAGACTGGTATGGCGCAGCGAACGAATGGGCGTCATAAGACTGTCCTGTCAAGATAATCCAGTGGATAGAAGCGCGATCAGGTCGATGACGATCAGGCTTCGTGTAGTCGAGTAGTGACGATTTCTAGCATGTCGCCGGCCTAAGTCAAACTCGGCAGGCACGCTTAACGGACGCCTCGGAATCCGCTCGTCCTGGCGTTAAACTCCGACTTCGATACGAATCGTACCGCGCGAGAGCGACGGTGGCCGCATGAACGGAGTTGGCGAGGAGAGGGCATGTCGGATTATCCGGCCGGGAGCGAGTATGTCAGTCAACCAGAGCCTCTTGCTCGGAGATCGTTAAACCCCACGAGGGCCAACGCTCTGATAATGACCGCCCGAGCGCCTGCGCCTGCTGTCTCTGTCGTCAAAGCCGTTTCGGTCGTCAAAGCCGTTTCGGTCGTCAAAGCCGTTTCGATCGTAAAAAAAGTGGCTCAGCGTATCACGTTCCTCGCGCTGGCATTGTGCATACTGATGACAAGCGCTGTCGCCCTGGCGCAACAGCAGGAAAGCCTGCCGACGCGCGACACGCTCGCTGCCGAACAGCAGAAGCTCGAGCAGATCGAGGCGCCTGATGAACAGCAGCAGGCGGCGATGGAGGATCTGCGAGTCGCGGTGCAGACGCTGGATTCGCTGGAAGCACTGCGCAAGGAGCTGAAGACGCTCGAGAGCTCGGCGCAGCAGGCACCCCGGCGAATTCGCGAACTCGAGCGCCAGCTTTCCGCACTGAGCGATAGCGAGGCCCCGGCAGCCGATACCCTCGATGGGCTCACGGTGGAAACGTTGAGCCAGAGAACGTCCGATGCCCTGGATCGGCTCGAAACCTTGCAAGGTCAATTGGCGTCGGTCAACGCGCGGCTGATCAGCGCGGAGACGCGGCCGGAACGAGCGCAATCTGCCATCGCCAAGGCGATGGCAGATGCCGAACAGGCACGAACACAGCTTCAGACGCCTGATAGTGACGAAACCCAGACCTTCGATCCGGCCCAGGCACGCTATCGACTGGAACTCGCGCTGGCCGAGCTGCAAGCCGAGTATCATCGCCGGGAACTGGCCAACAACACGCAGCTTCGCGAGCTCGATGCCCAGCGCCGCGACTTGCTCCAGCGCCAGGTTGCCATCGAAGAAGCCCGCCTGAATGCATTGCGGGCGGCGCTCGACCGGCAGCGGCGTGCCGAATCGGAGAAAGCCGTCGCCGATATCGGCGAGGAAGATCGGGCAGCGATCGCTGCGCACCCGGTGCTGCGTGATATCCAGGCGACCAATCGCGAGCTCAGCGACCAACTGCTCGAGGTCACCGACCGCACCAACGACCTGATCCGACGGGCCATCGATACTCGCTCGCAGCTCGATCGTGTGCGCCAGATCAAGCGCACGCTCAACGAACAGATCGACGCCATCCGCGGCAGCCCGCTGCTGTCGCGCATCCTCAACGAGCAGCGCCGAGCCCTTCCGGACGTCGACGAATTGGGCGGCCTGCAGGAGGAGATCGCCGAAACGCGGCTGAGCCAGTTCGATCTGGTCGAGCAGCGCGATGCCCTTCGTCAACCGAGGGCGTTGGCCGAGAAGAGTCTGGCCGATACCGACATCGATGTGACGCCAGCGTTGATTGATTCGCTGGTGAAGCTGTTCCAGTCGCGAAGCGACATTCTCGAACAGCTCGATCGTGAATACGGCAATTTGTTGACGGTGGCGATCGATCTGCAGCTCAATCAGGAGCAACTGGCCGAGCTCACCACGTCTCTTCGTGGCGTCATCGAGGAGCAGCTGTTCTGGGTCGCCAGTTCGCGCCCGCTGACACTGAGCTGGTGGCAGGATGCGCCCGGTCTTCTCGCCACCCAGGTGGGCGGAGACGCCTGGCCAGAGGCACTGGCGAGTTTCTGGCAGGTGCCGGATATCCATGCGCTGGCGGTCGTGCCGGTGCTGATTCTGGCCGGCGTGCTGCTGATGTCGAGGCGTCGAATCAAGGTCCGGCTGCTCAATCTTCATGAGCAGATCGGTCGTCTCAAGCGCGACACCCAGATGCATACCCCGCGCGCGATTCTCTACAACGCGTTGCTGGCCGCCCATGGCCCGATGCTGCTGGCCGTGATCGGCGGGCTGCTGAGACTGGGCAGCGATGCGTTCGCCGAGCGTGTGGGTGAGTCGCTATTGCAGCTCGCCCTGGCATGGGGCGTCATTGGCTGGACTCGTCGACTGCTGGTGTCGGACGGGGTGGCGACGCGCCATTTTCACTGGTCGGCCGGCTACGTGGCCCGGCTGCGCCGGCTGCTGTTCTGGCTGGGAATTTCGCTCATTCCCGTCATTCTCATCAGCGTCACCTCGCCCGGCAGCCAGGCCGAGCTATCCAGTCGGCCGCTGTTCCTGCTGTTGCTGCTGGCCGGCCTGCTGGCGATGAGCGTCATCCTGGTGCGGCTGATCCTCGCGCATGTGCCCTATTTCGGTCTCAAGCTGTTCCGATTGCTGCTGGGGCTGGCATTGGCGCTGGTGCCGCTGGTGCTGGCCGGGCTGGTCGTACTGGGCTACGAGTACGCGGCGCTGCGGTTGATCGGTCGGTTCATCAATTCGCTCTATCTCTTCGGATTGTGGATCCTGGTCGAGGCCACGGTGGTCCGCGGACTGGCGGTGGCACAGCGCCGCCTGGCCTATCGCCGGGCGGTGGCACGTCGGCGGGCCCAGATCCAGGAAGGGGCCGAGGGCGGGCTCGAGGTGGTCGAGGAGCCGCCGCTGGACATGGAGCAGGTCAACCAGCAGTCGCTGCGACTCTCCAAGCTGATCCTGTTCATCGGTTTTACCTTCGCCTTCTACCTGATCTGGTCGGATCTGCTCGAGGTCTTCTCCTATCTCGATCATGTCAGCGTGTGGGAAATCGAGCGGGGGCAGGGCGAGGCGATGACTTTGGATCCGATCACGGTGGCGGATGTCATCGTGGCGCTGGTCATGGTGGCGCTGACCATGATGCTGGCGCGCAACCTGCCCGGCCTGCTGGAGGTCATGGTCCTGTCGCGTCTGACGCTCAAACAGGGCAGTGCCTACGCGATCTCCTCGCTGCTCTCCTACACCATCATCGGCACCGGCGTGGTGGTCTCGCTCGGCACGCTCGGGGTCTCCTGGGACAAACTGCAATGGCTGGTGGCGGCGCTGGGCGTGGGGCTGGGCTTCGGCCTGCAGGAGATCTTCGCCAATTTCATCTCGGGCCTGATCATTCTGTTCGAGCGCCCGATGCGAATCGGCGACACCATCACGCTCGGCCAGCTCCACGGTTCGGTCAGCCGTATCCGCATCCGGGCGACCACGGTGACCGATTTCGACCGCAAGGAGATCATCATTCCCAACAAGACCTTCGTCACCGATCAACTGATCAACTGGTCGCTATCGGACAACGTGACTCGAGTGGTACTGACCTACGGTGTGGCCCACGGCTCGGATCTCGACGAGGTGCACCGGCTGATGCGACAGGCCGCGGACGAGAACCGCCGGGTATTGCGGGATCCCGAGCCGCAGGTGTTCTGTCTCAGCTACGGGCCGACATCGTTCAACTTCGAGCTGCGGATCTTCGTCAACGATCTGCTGGATCGGCTCTACGCCAGTGACGAGATCAACCGCCGGCTGGATCAGTTGTTCAAGGAACATGGCATTCGCGTGGCTTTCAACCAGATGGACGTCTGGCTGCATGGCGACAACGGCCAGGTGGCGAAGGTCCAGAGCGCCAGCGGAAACGAGGCGGCGCTGGGTTCGGAGCCTGATTCGCCCCCCCGGCCGCCAGCGGCACCCCGGAGTTCACGCCAGTCTCGCAGTGGTGACGATGGTCACCTGGGCGATGGAGAAGTCGGTGGCGCCGGACACGATGGCGGCGGCGATGGAGGAGGGGACGGCGGCCGTTGATCGCACCGCCTCGGAAATAGCGCGCCGTTCAACGGCGCAGTGCGTGGAGCAGAAACTCGCGGTTGCCGTCGCCACCCTGGATCGGGCTTTCCTGCCAATGGTCGATTGCCAGGCCGTGGGAATCGCAGGCCCGGTGCAGCGTGTCGGCGACCGCCGCGTAGAGGCTGGCATCGCGGACGATACCCCGCGAGTCGACCTTGCCGGGGCCGACCTCGAACTGCGGCTTGACCAGCGAGTAGAGCTCGCCACCCGGGCGCAGGACGCGGGCAACCTCCGGCAATATCAGCGTCTGCGAAATGAACGAGACGTCCATCACCACGGCGTCGATGCCGTCGGGCGCCAGGGCCTCCAACTGCGTCGTGGGCAACTGGCGGGCGTTGGTGCCTTCTAGGCAGATGACGCTGTCGTCGTCACGCAGGGAGGCATCGAGTTGATCGTGTCCCACCTCGATGCCGATGACCTTTGTCGCGCCGTAGCGTAACGCGCAGTCGGTGAAACCGCCGGTGGACTGGCCAATGTCGAGCACGGTGAGGCCGTCGAGGCGCCGGTCCAGCGTCTCCAGCAGCGCTTCCAGCTTGAGGCCGGCTCGCGAGACGTAGCGCTCTTCCGGCGCTTCGGCGATACGCAGTGCCGTCGTCTCCGGGAGTTTCTCGCCGGGCTTGGTCGCGACCTGCCATTTCCCCCCGGCGTTGATGCTGACGAAGCCTTGGCGAATCAGGCGTTGCGCCCGGGTGCGCGAACGCACGTGGGCGGTGACGAGTTGATCGAGTCGTTTCATGGCGTGCTCATTTCGGCGGTGCTCATTTTTGCGGTGCTCATTTTTGCGGTGCTCGGGGGAGCGGAGAGGGGTCGGCCAGCGGCCCGTCGGCGTGGGTCGAGTGGTTCTTGAAGGCCTGTTGCCATTGTTCCAGCAGCGTCTGACGCTTGAGCGTATCCAGCGTCGCCAGCAGTCCGGGGCCGATCTGCACGGGGCGGATCGCCTCTCCCAGTCGCTTGCGCAGGTCCGCTGCGGTGCCGAGTCCGTCGATCGCCGGGTGCACGGCGCCCAGCGTCGTCTGCGTGGCGAGAAGGCGCTGGGCCGGTGCGCTCAGGAGATAATCGATGAAGCGCTGCGCGGCGACGGGATGCGGCGCGTTGCGAGACATCATGACCAGACGTTGCAGCACCAGCGCGTAATCCTTGGGCACGACCATGGCCAGCTCGGGATGTTCGGCCACGTAATCCTGGACGTAGGAGCCGATCAGATTGTAGCCGATCCAGTAGCGCCCCTCGCTGAGCCCCTCGAGCATCGCTGCCGTCGTGGTCTCCAGCTCGCTGTGCGCTTGCCCGAGTGCCTCGACCAGATCCCAGTAGCGGGCAGAAATCCTGGCATCCTCGATGGCGTAGGTATAGCCGGCGCCGCTGAAGCGCGGATCGTAGGTGACTACGCGGTGACTCAGTTCAGCGGATCGCTGGCGCAGCAGGCTCAGGAGTTCGGCGTGGCTTTCCGGCGGGGGCATGCGGGTGGCGAGATCGCGCCGATAGACCATGACGATGGGTTCGAACGTGAAGCCGAACAGCTCCTGACGCCAGCGTGCCCAGCTCGGCCAGGCCTCAGCGGCGGGAGAGTCGACGGGGGTCGAGAGCCCTTCGTTGGCGAGCTGGTATTGCCAGGGCATGGCGGGCGACATGATCACGTCGGCGCGTGGCGCGTCACGTTCCTGAAGTACCCGCGCATGTAGCGCCAGTGTCTCCAGGTTGTGATAGGTGATCGCGATATCCGGGTTCCGTCGATGAAAGTCCGCGAGTAGCGGATACACTTGCGGCGGATCGACGACGCCATAAATGGTCAGTGGCTGGGACGACTCGGCATCAGCGGTGAAATGTAGTGTCCTTGCCTGCGCAGAGGCCGCCACCAGTAGCGTGAGCGTCAGCAAGACGCCGGCGAGATACCGGATACGGTGTGGCGCCGTCGTCAGGCGTCGGATGAAAAGGTCAGGGCGATACATAGGCCGGGACGCTCGGGGTGGTCGGGATGGACGGCTTGCAGACTCAGGCGGATGTCGTGGGCGCGCGCAATGCTGTCGACGATGGCCAGCCCGAGGCCGCTACCGTCGCCGGTTTCCTGGCCGCGGTGGAAAGGGCGCAGCATCAGCAGGCGCTGGGACTCGGGAATGCCCGGGCCGTCATCGATGACCGCCAGCCGTGGCGGTGTATCGGTGACCTGCACGGTGACCTGGCTGGCGCCATAGAGCGAGGCGTTTTCGATCAGGTTGTTCAGCGCCTCTTCCAGTTGCCAGTCGTTGGCGGAGGCCATCACCGCATGCTCCGGCGCCTCCACGCCGAGGTCGACCCCGCGGCGATGGTGGCGGGAAAACGCCTCCCGCACGCAGCGCCGGGCCAACGCGGTGAGGTCGACGGCTTGCTTGGCCGGCGTCGCTTCAGGGTTGTTGAGCCGGGTCAGCGACAGCAGCTGGCCGGCCAGTCGCGCGGTCTTGGTGGCGGTGCCGTGCATGGTGGCAAGCGCCTCGCGCCAGGTTGCCGGATCCGATTGTCGCAGGGCCAGCTCCGCGCGGGTCGAGAGACCGGCCAGCGGCGTTTTCAACTGATGGGAGGCGTCACCGATGAAGCGCTCCTGGTTGGCGCGAACGCGGCGCATGCGTGCCAGCAGTTCGTTCAGTGTCTGGCGCAGCTCGGCCAGTTCGCGGGGCAGCGGCAGTTCGAGCGGTGCGAGTGTTCGAGGATTGCGCTGGCGGATGGCACGGCGCAGGCGGGTCAGCGGTTCCAGCGCGAAGCGGGCCGAGAGCAGGACGACCACCACGGCCAGGCCGGCGATGATCACGATATTGACGAGGCTCGCCAGAAACAGCTGGTTGGCCAGCGCCCGCCGGCCTTCGCGTGTCTGCGCCACCCTGACCTCGAAGCGATCGCTTCGATCCCAGCCCTCGAGGCGAGCGCGCAGCACCCCGAGCCGCAGCGGCATGCCCCGGGACGTCACGTCTCCGTAGCTCATCTGGCTGCCGTTCTCGGCGGGCAGCGTGGGGAGCGATCGGTTACCGGTGACGAAGTGCCCATGGGCGTCGTAGAGCGCATAGAACACTCGCTCTTCGGCATCGGTGGCAAGCATCTCCAGCGCCGAGGGGGGCAGGTCCATCCACAGCCGACTCTGCTGCCAGCGAACCTGCTCGGCAATGGAGAGCGATGCCGCGTCCAGCAGCCGGTCGAAGGCGCGATCGGCCGCCTCGCGGGAGGCCAGCCAGGCCTGCAGCAGCATGACGGCGACCAGCAGCGCCAGCGGGCAGAGCAGCCAGACCATCAGGCGTCGGTAAAGACTCAGATGTGACAGGCGCCAGCGTCGCAACGGCGTCACTCGACCTCCAGCAGATAGCCGATACCCCGTACCGTGCGCAGTCTGACGTCGGCCGCCGCGAGCCGGCGACGCAGCCGATGTACATAGACTTCGATGGCATTGTCGCCGACCGCTTCGCCGGCAAAGGCCTCGTCGAGCAGACGTGCCTTGTCCACCGGCTCGCCGGCGTAGTGGATCAGGCACGCCAGCAGGCGGTGCTCCCGCGGTGGCAGCGACAAGGCGGTGTCGTTCAACGTGAAATGCTGGCGCTGGCGGTCGAAGCTCAGCGAGCCGAGCATCAGCGGTTCGCTCGGATCATTCTGACGACGGCGCAGCAGCGCGCGAACCCGGGCTTCCAGCTCGTCGAGCGCAAAAGGTTTGGCGAGGTAGTCGTCGGCGCCGAGATCGAGTCCCTTGACCCGATCCTCGATCGCTGCCCTGGCAGTGAGGATCAGGACCGGCGTTTGTCGATCACGTGAGCGTAGCGCCTCCAGTACCTCGAGGCCGCTGCGATTCGGCAGGTTGAGATCGAGCAGGATCAGGTCGTAGTCATGCTCGAAGGAAAGGCGGTCCAGAGCTTCGCCGCCATCGGCAATCTGTTCGACGCGCTGATTCTCGACGGTCAATGTTTCGGTCAGGGTGCTGGCGAGCAGAGGATCGTCCTCTATCAGCAGCAACTTCAGGGGCATGGAAAACTCCTGCAGGTGAAAGAGACAGAATACCCCGGTGAGCGTCTATGCGCGTTTATCGGATACGCCGGCGCTCGAGGAATCCACTTTCCTTCACCGTTCTTCGTGCGATGAACCAGCGATGGCATCGTCCATCGCGCGTTGGCGGGCGATTGTAAACGAATTGAATATCGGGGCATTGAACTTTAGTCGGCTTTTGCGTTCGCGCCGTTGACCGTTACATGACTTCACCCTAATTTCCGCCCATGGAAACAAAGTTCTACCTTACGAAACTGTAAGGTTGGCGTCAGCGTTAGGGATAACTCCGCTCTATCAGCGAGGAGAATAATCATGTTTGCAAGCAAGACGATCCGTTGGGTGGCCGCTGCAGCGCTGGCCCTGACCGCCAGTGGCGCCATGGCCTTCGAGCCTGCTGGCAAGGTCGAATGTATCGCACCGTCAGATCCGGGTGGCGGCTGGGATTTCACCTGCCGCAGCGTGGGTAACGTGCTCGAGGAGCTGGAGCTCGTACCGGCCAGCGTTCAGACCATCAATATGGCAGGCGCCGGTGGCGGTGTCGCGTTCGCCCACACCGTCAGCAAGCGCAAGGGTGACGACCAGCTGCTGGTGGCGGCCTCGACGGCGACCACGACCCGTCTGGCACAAGGCCAGTTTCCGGGCATGAATGTCGACATGGTCAACTGGATCGGTGCCGTAGGAGCGGATTATGGCGTGATCGCGGTATCCAAGGATTCGCCGTATCACGACCTCAACTCGCTGATGGACGCGATGAAGGAAGATCCGCGTTCGGTCAAGTTCGCCGGGGGTAGCGCCAATGGCGGCTGGGATCACCTCAAGGTGCTGATCGCCGCCAAGGCCGCCGGTGTCGAGAATCTGCCACGCATTCCGTATCTCTCCTACAACAATGGCGGCGAAGCGATGACTCAAGTCATCGGCGGCCACGTCGATGCATTTACCGGCGACATCACCGAAACCCAGGGCTTCCTCGAGTCCGGCGACCTTCGTGTGCTGGCGGTGCTCTCCGACGAGCGTCTCCCGGGCGATCTGTCCAATATTCCTACCGCGAAAGAGCAGGGCATCGATGCGGTCGGCCCCAACTGGCGTGGTTTCTACATGCCGGCCGACATCGACGAAGACGCCAAGCAGTACTGGGTCGATGCCGTCGACAAGCTCTATGCCAGCGATCAGTGGAAGAAGGTCATGAAAAGCAACGGTCTGATGCCGTTCCACCCGGATTCCAGTGAATTCGAAGCCTTCGTCAAGCAGCAGATCAACGATATCCAGTCGCTGTCCAAGGAAATCGGGCTGATTCAATGAGCAAGTTCAACGACCGCGTCTTCGGCCTGGTCATGCTGGTGATCGCCGTGGCCTACTACTACGGCGCCACCCAGTTTCCGGTCCCCTTCGGGGGATCGGAAGCCGTGGGTCCGGAGACCTTTCCCAAGCTGCTGGCCGTCATTCTGGCGATCTGCAGTCTCTACATGATCGTCAAACCCGACCCCGACAATCACTGGCCCGCCTCGCGCACCTTCGTCGAACTCGGTATCGCCGTGGTGACACTGATCGTCTACGCGCTGCTGCTCGAGCCGCTGGGTTTCATCGTTTCGACCACGCTGGCGGTCGGCACGCTGTGCTGGCGCATGGGCGCGCGTCCGATCAAGGCGTATCTCACCGGGCTGATTAGCGGTGTGGTGGTGTTCGTACTGTTCACCTATGGACTGGAATTACCGCTGCCGCTTGGCCTGCTGGAGATGAACTGATGGAAACGTTGCACTATCTTTCCCTCGGCTTCGGCGTGGCGCTGCAGCCCGAGAACCTGTTGTTCGCCCTGATGGGGTGTTTCATCGGCACGCTGATCGGCGCGCTGCCCGGTCTGGGCCCGGCCAACGGCGTGGCGATCCTGATCCCGCTGGCCTTCACCCTCGGCCTCAAGCCGGAAACCGCGCTGATCATGCTCACGGCGGTCTACGCCGGGGCGATGTACGGCGGGCGTATCTCGTCGATCCTGCTCAACATCCCCGGTGACGAGCCGGCGATGATGACCTGTCTCGACGGCTACCCGATGGCCCGCCAGGGCAAGGCCGCCGAAGCGCTGGCGATCTCGGCGATCGCCTCCTTCATGGGCAGCCTGATCGCCACCATCGGCCTGATCCTGCTGGCGCCGTTGCTGGCCCGGTTCGCCCTGACCTTCGGCCCGGCCGAGTATTTCGCGCTGTTCGTGCTCGCCTTCGCCACCCTGGGCGGCATCACCGGCAAGAATCCGATGAAGACGCTGATGGCCGCGGCGATCGGGCTGATCATCGCCACGGTCGGGATCGATCTCTCCACCGGCACCCAGCGCTACACCTTCGGGGTGCTGGAACTCTACGAAGGCGTCGACTTCATCATCGCCATCGTCGGTCTGTTCGCGGTATCCGAGCTTCTGTTCTTCATCGAAGAGAAGGCCGGCGCCGGCCGCGAGATGATCAAGGTCAACCCGCTCAAGTTGAAATGGCGGGACATCACGTCGATCTTTCCGACGACGTTGAGAGGCGGTGTGCTCGGTTTCATCGCGGGCGTGCTGCCGGGGGCGGGCGCATCGCTGGGCAGCTTCATCTCCTACACCCTGGAGAAAAAGATTCTCGGCAAGAAGGGTTACTTCGGTGAAGGCGACCCGCGCGGCGTGGCCGCGCCCGAGTCCGGCAACAACGGCGCCTCCAGCGGCGCGCTGGTGCCGATGTTGACGCTTGGCGTACCGGGCAGCGGGACCACGGCAGTACTGTTGGCGATGCTGGTGTCGCTCAACATCACGCCGGGGCCACTGATGTTCACGCAGAATGCCGACCTGGTATGGGGCGTCATCGCCGCACTGCTGGTAGGCAACTTCATGCTGCTGTTGCTCAACATTCCGCTGGTCGGCGTGTTCGTGAAGATCCTGTCGGTGCCGCCGATGTATCTGCTGCCGATCGTGACCATGGTCGCGGTGGTCGGCATCTACTCGATCAGCCACTCGACCTTCGATCTCTACTTCATGATCGCCTTCGGCGTTGCCGGCTACATTCTGCGCAAGCTGGAGATACCGCTGGTGCCGGTCATTCTCGGCCTGCTGCTGGGGCCGGAAATGGAGAAGAACCTGCGTCACGCGATGCAGATCTCCGACGGCGACTGGTCGATCCTGTGGAGCAGCGGCCTGTCGATCGGGCTGTGGCTGGTGGCCATCATCGGTCTGCTGCTGCCGGTGGTCGTGGGGCCGATTCTGCGTCGCCGCATGCAGGCGGCCAAGGAAAAGGTCGGCTGAGCCGAAAGTTGACCTGTTCCATGCCCCGCTCGTTGGAAACGGCGGGGCTTTTTCGTTCTCGGCGAATGGCGCAGAGGTTCGCCGCCATTCTTTTCGAGGTGCTCTCATGTCGAAGTGCTTTCTTTTCGAAGCACTCTAGAAGCCTTCCCGGTTGCCGCAAAGCGATGACGCTGTTATAGTGCCGCTCGCTCGGCAACGTCTTGATGGTACAGGCTTTGTCGGACTTAGATTTCATCGTGTCATCGATGAATCGAGCTATGGTGGCCCTTACCGGTCCTCCCGCAACGCTAAACCGCAAACCCCGCCAGGCCCGGAAGGGAGCAACGGTAGTGGTGGCCGCGTGTGCCGGGATGTGGCTGGTAGGGGCCGCCTCCATTTCTGGTCCTGCTCAATTTGGCCCGCCCTGAATTCGGCGACTAAGTCGCTGCCTCCCGCCTCGTCAGTTTTCTCTCGACCCTGCTAGAATAGCCCGATCATTTCAGGATTATCGACGCTGGCTACGATGTTTCGATCGTGGCGTGCCGATTGCTGACGATCACGTCCAGCCGCGAGCCTATCTGCGAGGAGTATCGCGCCGCATGAGTTACCAGGTTCTGGCCCGTAAATGGCGCCCGCGTACCTTCCACGAACTGGTCGGCCAGGAGCATGTCAGCCGTGCGCTGGTCAACGCGCTCGACCAGGGGCGACTACACCACGCCTATCTGTTTACCGGGACTCGCGGTGTCGGCAAGACGACGCTGGCGCGAATTCTCGCCAAGTGCCTCAATTGCGAGCAGGGCGTGGGCTCCCAGCCTTGTGGCCAGTGCGAGACCTGCCGCGATATCGATAGCGGCCGCTTCGTCGATCTGATCGAGGTCGATGCGGCCTCACGCACCAAGGTGGAAGACACTCGCGAACTGCTGGACAACGTCCAGTACGCGCCGACCCAGGGGCGCTACAAGGTGTACCTCATCGACGAGGTGCACATGCTGTCGACGCACAGTTTCAACGCGCTGCTCAAGACGCTGGAAGAGCCGCCGCCGCACGTCAAGTTTCTGCTGGCGACCACCGATCCGCAGAAGCTGCCGGTGACGGTGCTGTCGCGCTGCCTGCAGTTCACGCTCAAGAACATGCCGCCGGAGCGGGTGGTCGAGCATCTGACCCGGGTTCTCGAAGCCGAGCAGGTGGCCTTCGATCCGCAGGCGCTATGGCTGCTCGGCAAGGCCGCCGACGGCTCGATGCGGGATGCCATGAGTCTGACCGACCAGGCCATCGCTTTCGGACAGGGCGAAGTGCGCCGGGAAGACGTGGCCGCCATGCTTGGCACGCTGGATCATGCGCATCTGATTGCGCTGGCCGAGGCACTGGCGGACGTCGATGCCGAGCGGCTGCTGGCCGAAGTGGCTGCCCTGGCGGAGCAGGGGCCGGATTTCGCCGGCGTGCTCGACGAGCTATCCGGGCTGATGCATCGCCTGGCGATCGCCCAGATGGTTCCCGGCGCACTGGACAACGGCCATGGCGATCGTGACGAGCTGCTGGCGCTGGCCGGACGCTTCACCGCGGAAGACGTGCAGCTCTACTACCAGATCGCGCTGCAGGGCCGAGGCGATATCGATAACGCACCGGATACCCGCGCGGCGGTCGAGATGACGCTGCTGCGCATGCTGGCTTTCCGGCCCCAGGGTGTACCGACGCCACCGCAGACTGACCTGCCCTTGCGCAAAGGTGCCCAGCAAGGCGGCGGGTCGCCGAGCGACGTGCATCGGACGCCGGCCACATCGACGGCGGAGGCGCCGCAGGCTGCCAGCATCGCTCCTGCGCCGGTGACCGCGCCGGAGACAACCGCTGCGGCATCGTCGGCGCCGGTCGAGCATCAGGCTCAGTTCGCGGAACCTGCCGATCCCCCTTCGTCTTCCCCGGCCGAGCCGCCCGCGCCCTCCGATTTCGAAGAGGACCGCCCGCCTTGGGCTACCGAGACCGAGGCATCCCAAGCTAAAGCTCCCGCGGTTGATATCGTCCCGGAAGCGGCGTCGCCGGAGCCGAGCGCGAGGCCGGACGAGAGAGTCGCCGTCGCGGCCGAGTCGGGTAGCGCGGCTACCGGTGATGCCAGCGGTTTCGAGGACGCCAGCCGTTTCGACGATCAGGCCGGTTTCAGCGACGAGGCCTACGCCTGGGCGGTCGAAGCAGAAGGGGCCTCGGCACCCGAACTCGGCGACTCGCCGACCGCCGGCTTCGCGGCCGATACGGCGCCGACCTCCGCTCCGGCCGAGCGGGCATCGCAACCGGCCCGGCCAGACTTTCAAAGTGACGGTGTTCAAAGCGACGTTGTTCAGGATGACGGTGTTCAAGGTGTCGGTGTTCAAGGTGACATTGCTCCAGCCGACACGGATCATGCGCCGGCTGACGGATCGGCAGCCGCCGTCGAAGCGGATGCGGTGCCGGCGATGGCCGAGGCGCCGATGGCCGAGACCGACAACCCGGCGGCGACACAGGACTCGCCGGCGGATGCCGGTCAGCTCACGCACGCGCTATGGCTGGAGCGCTTCGATCAGCTCGATATTGGCGGTCTCACGCGCAATCTCGCGGCTCACTGCGTCATCGAGCATGACGATGGCAGCGCGCTGAGGGTGACGCTGGACCCTGGACAGTCGGCCATGCTCTCCGATCTGCATATCGAGCGCATCACCAAGGCGTTGGCTGGCCTCGGTTACACGCGTCGGCTCGAGATCAGCGTTGCCGAACTGGACGGCAGCCGCGAGACGGCCAAGGCCAAGCGTGACCGCGAGGCACGCGAGCGTCACGCACGCGCCGTTGAAGCCTTGCGTGTCGACCCGCATATCCAGGAGCTGGAAGCGCGTTTCGGCGCTCGGCTGATGGAAGGGAGCGTAACCGCCGATCGCGTGTGATCCCGACCGGGCATCATGGTTTCGCAAATTCTTGATTTCGCAAAGTATTCCCAATCTCGAAGGAGTTCGTCATGTTCAAGGGTGGCATGGGCAATCTGATGAAGCAGGCCCAGGAAATGCAGGAAAAGATGCAGCAGGCTCAGGAAGAGATCGCCCAGATGGAAGTGTTGGGCGAAGCTGGCGCCGGCATGATCAAGGTGACCATGAATGGCCGCCATGACGTCAGCCGCGTCGAGATCGATCCTTCCGTGATGCAGGAAGACAAGGAACTGCTGGAAGACCTGCTGGCGGCTGCCGTCAACGACGCGTCACGCAAGGTCGAGACCCAGTCGAAGGCGCGCATGGAAGAAGTCTCTTCCGGACTCAATCTGCCGCCCGGGATGAAGATGCCGTTCTGATGAGCTTTTCACCGCTTGTCGAGCAGTTACTGGACAGCCTGCGCGTGCTGCCGGGGGTCGGGCCGAAGACCGCACAGCGGATGGCGCTTCATCTGCTGGAGCGTGATCGCGAGGGCGGACGGCGGCTCTCGGAAGCGCTGGTCCAGGCGATCGAGCAGGTCGGGTACTGCGAGCGATGCCGTACGCTGACTGAAGAGGCGCTGTGCGGCGTCTGCCAGGACCCCCGGCGCGACTCGGCCCTGCTGTGCGTGGTCGAGTCGCCGGCCGACATGCTGGCGATCGAGCAGGCGGGCGGATTTCGCGGCCAGTATTTCGTGCTGCATGGTCATCTGTCGCCGCTCGACGGCATCGGCCCCGACGATATCGGCCTGGACCAGCTGGAGTCTCGGCTCTCCCGAGAGACGGTCAGCGAGATCATCCTGGCGACCAACCCGACCGTGGAGGGGGAGGCCACCGCGCATTACATCGCCGAGCACCTGGTCGGGCGGGAGGCCAAGCTCTCCCGGCTGGCCTATGGCGTTCCGATGGGCGGCGAGCTGGAGTATGTCGATGGCGGCACGCTCAGCCGGGCGTTCCAGGGGCGCCAGCCGTTTTCCTACGAGTAAGGGCATCGGTGGCTTGCCCGCCGAGTCTTCGCTCCGATTTTTCGTAACGCCGGCCATGTGACTGGCCGAGAGGGAACTGAATGAGTTTTGACTATTCGCTGTGTTGGGTCGACACCCCGGAAGGATTGCAGGCCGCTTGCGAGGCGTTGACCACGGCGGATCTCGTCGCCCTGGATACCGAGTTCTTCCGGGAGTCGAGCTTTTTTCCCGTGCCGGCGCTGATCCAGCTGACGGCCGGGGAAATCGTCTATCTGATCGATCCTCAGGCGATCACGGCAAGCGACGATTTGCGGCAGCTGCTGAGCGCCGGCCCGCCGAAACTGATCCACGCCTGCAGCGAGGATCTCGACGTGCTGGCACTATGGGCAGGAGTGACGGTGGCTCCGCTGGTCGATACGCAGATCGCCGAATCCTTCCTTGGCGCTGACCCGGCCATGGGCTATCGACGCCTGGTCGCGCAGCGTTGCGGCGTCGATCTGCCCAAGGAGGAGACGCGTTCCAACTGGCTCGAGCGCCCGCTCACATCGGCGCAGCTCGATTATGCCGCTCTCGATGTCGTCTATCTTCCGGTGATCTGGGAGCAGCAGCGCCAGGCGTTGGTGACGCTGGGACGCGAGCGCTGGTTCGAGGAAGAATGCGAGGCGTTGAGCCAGGGCCGCAATGCTGCCGCCGGCGAGCAGTGGTACACCCGCCATCGCCAGCTGTGGCGCCTGCAGCCCCGGCAGGTCGAAGCGTATCGGGAACTGACCGCCTGGCGCGAAACCGAAGTGCGGCGTCGGGATGTGCCGCGGGGCTGGCTGGCCAAGGATAGCGTGCTCTACGCGATCGCCGAGGCCATGCCAAGCAACCGGTATGAACTGGCCGCCGTCGATGGCGTGACACCGAGTCTCGTCAAGCGGGAAGGGGACGCGATGCTGGGGCTGGTCAAGACGGCACGGCACCGGGAGGCGTCCGAACTCTGCGAGCCGCTGCCGGTGCCGACGTCTCCTGCCTTCAAGTGCCGCTTCAAGGCGCTGAAGCAGGTCGTGCAGACCCGTGCCGAAGCATTGGGGCTGGCACCCGAACGGCTCTCCAACCGGGCGGAAATGGAGGCGGTGGTCACCGCGCATCTCAGACAGATGGATTTGCCGTTGCCGACCGGATGGCGCGGACAGCAGCTATCGGCCGGCTGGCAGCAGGCGCTTGCCGAGCAGGAAGCCGCGTGATGAACGATACCGCCAGGCTCATCTGCGAGATCGTCAAAAGCTCGCGACGGGATGAAATGTATCTCTATCTCGACAAGGCGCGCGGCATGGCGCCGGTGCCCCAGGCGCTGCACGAGCAATTCGGTCGACCGATTCCGGTGATGACGCTGTTGCTGCGGCCCGAGCGGCCGCTGGCGCGGGTCGATGTGGTCAAGGTCATGGCGGCGATTCGGGAGCAGGGGTTCTATCTGCAGATGCCGCCGCCCAAGGATCCCGAGATGCTGGATCTGTTCACCCGGCGGGATGAATGATCCTGGTCGACCGTGAACCCCATTCTTCCGAAGTAGCCGTGAGCCAGCCATGGCGAGGAGAGTCGTATGCGTGAGCGATTCTGGGAGCGGTTCCCCCTGGAGGAGCTGACCCAGCAGGAGTGGGAGGCGTTGTGCGACGGCTGTGGCAAGTGCTGTCTGGTCAAGATGGAAGACGCCGATACGGGAGACGTCGCCACTCTCAACGTGGCCTGCCGGCTGCTGGACATCGGCAGTTGCCGCTGCAGCGACTATGCGCATCGTTTCGAGCGGGTCCCCGAGTGTACCCAGTTGAGTCTGGAGAACCTGGACCAGTTTCACTGGCTGCCGCACAGCTGTGCCTACCGGCGTCTCGCCGAGGGGCGCAAACTGGCCAGCTGGCATCCGTTACGCAGCGGCAGCGACCGCCGCATGCACGAGCGCAAGATGAGCGTTCGCCATTTCGCCGTCAGCGAAACCGAGGTCGATGATGCCGACTATGAAGAGCACATCATCGACATCATCCCTCTCGACGAGCAACGTTGAACCCTCAGCCGGATCGGGAGGATGTCACTCCTCCCGCCGGCGTCCTCCGGTGTGCCCTCCGCACGCGTCAGACGGCGTCTCGTCCCAGTGCCCACAGGATGAAGGCGTCCTGGCGAGCGTTGTCTCGCCATGCCTTGAATCGCCCTGACGCGCCACCGTGACCGGCGGCCATGTCGGTACGCAGAAGGACCGGGCCACGTGCGCTGCCGAGTTCCGTCATGCGTGCGTAGAGCTTGGCCGGCTCCCAGTAGGGCACCCGCGAATCGTGCCAGCTGCCCTGCAGCAGGACGCTGGGGTAGGGCTGTGCGGTCAGGTTGTCCAGCGGCGAATAATCGCGGATGCGTCGCCGTACGGCCGGTTCGTCCGGATTCCCCCACTCCGTGTACTCCGCCGTGGTGAGGGGCAGGTCCGGATTTTCCATGGTCCGCAGCACGTCGACGAAAGGCACGTCCAGTACCGCCGCGCAAAACGCCTCCGGCTCAAGGTTGAGGCTGGCGCCGACCAGCAGGCCGCCAGCGCTGGCGCCATAGGCCGCGATGCGTTCGGGGTCGGCAATTCCTTCGGCGACCAGTGCCTGACGCGCCGCGAGAAAGTCCCTGAAACTGTTTTCCTTGTGCTCCAGCTTGCCCGCCAGATACCAGGGTTCGCCCCGATCGCCGCCGCCGCGCACGTGGGCGACGGCGAATGCGACGCCACGAGAGAGCAGTTCCAGGCGAGCAATCGAGAACCAGGGGTCGAGCACTTCGCCGTACGCGCCGTAGCCGTAGAGCAGTGTCGGCATCGGGACCTGGCCGAGCCTGTCGGCTCGGGCCACGACGGAAACGGGAATGCGCTCGCCGTCGTGGCCTTCGGCCCACAGTCGTCGACAGACCAGGTCGTCGGGCTGCAGGTCGCCATACAGCGGCTGTGTCTTGAGTACACGCTGTTCCCCGCTGTCGAGGTCGTGCTCGACCCAGCGCACCGGCAGGGTGAACGACTCTTCGCGCAGAAGCAGCTTGCGGGTATGGAAATCCGGCGTGTCGCCGAGCGCCAGGCTGCAGGGGGCTTCGGGAAGGGGAAGCCGGCTACCCGGTAGCTCGCCGGCTCCGGCAGCGCTCCTGGCCGGATCGGCTTCGCTTCGCTCGATGACGCGCAGGTAGACCTGGGCTTCGTGATGATCCCGCTCGGTGACGACCACACCCCAGGAAAAGGCATCGACGCCCTCGAGTGTGACGTCCTCACGGTGCGGGACCAGCGGTGTCCATGAATCGGGTTGCGAGACGGGGGCCGTATCCAGGCGGAAATGCGAGCCGTCGCGGTTGTGCAGCACGTAAAAGACGTCGTCGCGATGTTCCAGCGTGTACTCGACGCCGGTCTCCCGCGGCCGGACGCATGCCGGCGCGGTCCGGGGCGCTGTCGCCGGGATCAGATGGCACTCCGAGGTGTCTTTCGAGGCGGTCTCCAGTACCAGCCACTGGCGGGAGCGTGTCTTGCCCAGCCCCACCCAGAACTCGACATCCGCTTCCTCGAAAATCTTCTGGCAGTGATCGTCCTCTGGCCGCAGAAGCCACACGCTGGCGGGGCGCTGCGTGGCATCGTAACGCGTGAACAGCAACGTCCGGTTATCCTCCGCCCACACCAGATCCGGCCCGATGCGCCTGCGTAGCCGTTGCGGTTCGCCGTCCGGCAGCCGCTTCAGGTAGAGATCGAAATACTCGTTGCCACTGGCGTCTTCGGTCCAGGCCAGCCACTGTTCGTCCGACGAGATCGCCATGTCGCCCAGTTCGAGAAAGTCGTGGGCCTGGGAACGAGCTTCCAGGTCCAGCAGCAGCTCGGGCGCGGTATCGCCGTCCCTGGCCTGGCGCCACCACAAAGGATAGTCGGCATCGGCGGCCGTTTCGCTCCAGTAGCGGAATCGTTCGAGCGTCGTCGGCAAACCGGTGACCTTGAGTTCCCGGCGCGCCAGGTGCCCGTCGTAGAGGGCATCTTCCAGCGCTTTCAGCGGAGCAAAGAAAGCATCGCTTTCACGATTGGCCGCGCGCAGGAATGCCTTGACCTGCGGATCATCGCGGGATTCCAGCCAGTGCCAGTCGGGATCGTCGCTACGGCGAAAGTGAGCGACGGGCGGTGTTTGTGTCGTCTGCGAGCGGGGCATGGGTCGAGGAAAGGTCCTTTCGGGCAGGCTGTTTCAATGACATCGAAAAAGGGTGCGTCAACGTCGAAAAAGGATACTTCCGACAATCGCGCTTCGACAATGCAGTGGGCCGATTGCCGTCTGTCACGCCAGGAAGGCCGTGCGGCGGGGGAGCCGCATGTCACGTCGGATAGCGGTGCGGCTGTGCTTTACCGACTTGAAGTGTACCATGTCCCAAATCGTATGAATCGAGAGTCATTACCATGCTGTTTTCCGATTCCCTGCCGCAACTCTGGCTGAGTTATGGCGTGCTGTCTCTGGTCGTTCTGATCACTGGCTATCTGGGCGTGCGACTGCTGCCGCTACTGCCGCGTCTCGTATTGGTGGGCGTCGTCGCCGGTGGGCTGTGGATGGTGGCGCCATTCTCGCTGCCGTTGCTGGAACCGGGAGAGACCTATTCCGGCCTGGCACCGGCCATCGTGGTCATGGCGGTGGGCGTACTCCAGCACGATGGCGGCCAGGTCGCCGGCGCAATGCCGCTATTGCTTGCAGGTATCGCGATAGGGGCGGCGTTGGGTCTGGTAGCGTGGCGATTGTTGGCTCGCCGCCGCGGCGGAGACGATGCTGACGACGGGCCGCGAGGAGGAAAGCGGAATACGCCGCAGGCGGGGCCGGCGCCGCGAGCGAAAGAGCGGACCCGTCGCGAGCCGGTAGTCAACTGATCCGAAGTTTTTTCGGGTGAAGTGATCTCGTTCTGACGTGTATTTCGAAAGGAAGCGAAAAATGCGTGCGTTGTTGTTGATTCTGATATTGGCGGCGGGGATCTCTCCTGGCTGGGCGCTGGCGCAGACAGCGCCGGACGTGCGGATGGTCATCGACGTGTCCGGCAGCATGAAACAGAACGACCCCGGCAACCTGCGCGCCAATGCACTGAGTTTCGCCGCGACCTTGCTGCCTCCCAGTGCACGAGGATCGATCTGGACCTTCGGGACCACCGTCGCCAACCCGCTGCCGAGTGGCGAAGTCGTCGATGCCTGGCGGGAGCAGGCCGGAAGCATGGCTTCGCAGTTGACCGACTATCAGCAGTTCACGGACATCGAGCGCGCGCTGCGGCAGACGGCGAGTGCGACGCCGGACAGCGGCAATCGGCATCTGATCCTGTTGACCGACGGCATGGTCGATCTGCCGGCTTCCGGCAGCGACAAGGCGCAGCGTGACAGCGCTTCACGCCAGCGCATCATCGATGAACTGGCGCCGGACCTCGCCGCGCGCGGGGTCGTCGTGCATCCCATCGCGCTCTCCAACAATGTCGACCTGCCGCTGCTCGAGCAGGTCGCGCAGACCACCGGTGGGCTGGCGGCCGTGGCCGAGACGCCTGAAGAGCTGCTACGGGCCTTCCTGGATGTTCTCGACCGCATCCTGCCGGGCGATCAGGTGCCCATCGACGATCGACAGCGCTTTCGCGTCGATGACGATATCGACGAGTTCAATGCCTTGCTGTTCCACGCGCCGGGCGTCGACTCGCCGGTTCTGATCGGCCCCGACGGGCAGCGTTATTCCCGCGATGACCACCCGGGTTCCGTGGAGTGGCTGAGCAGCGACCGCTACGACCTGATCACCGTGCCCGACCCCGCCCCGGGCGAGTGGCAGATCGAAGGCAATATCGGTGCTGACAGTCGTATCGGTATCCACGCCGATACGGTGCTGCGCAGCGAGCCGCTGCCGGCGACGCTCTATCAGGGATTTTCGACACCGCTGGATGTCTGGCTGGCTTCGGAAGGCCGGACGCTGACCGCCGACGAGCGCCCGGCGGGGCTGAGCGTGCGCGCCGAATTGCGCGATCTCGACGGCGCGACGCTCGCCGAGACGGCGCTGGCCTCGTCCGAGGATCACTTCCGTGGCGAGCTGCCGGGCGCCGATCAGTTGGGCAACGCACGCCTGACCATCACGGCGCGCAGCGAGCGCATGATCCGCCAGCAGGTGCAGCCGGTGAACGTGGTCGCTGCCCTGAGCGCGGTGCTGAGCGAGGATGGCTCCCGGATCGTGGTGCGTGCCAATCACCCGGATCTCAACGTCGATAATACCCGGCTGAGCGCAAGCCTCACCGGTCGTTCGCTCGACATACGCCAGACCGGCGATCGGGAATGGACGATCGCCGTGCCGCAGACGGATCCCAACGAGTCGTTGCCGGTCAGGATCACCGCCGAGGCGCAGCTGGATGGCCGCACGTTGCATCTCGATCTCCCGGTGGTGCGTCTCAATCCCGACGCCGCGGTGGGCTTGAGCGGTGCCGAACTCGAGCAGGGCATCGTCAGCGAGTCGCGCCAGCAGGAAGATAGTGCAGATGCCGATGACGGTAACGACTTCGGCGATGGATTGACCCCTTCGCAGATGGCCGATATCGCCGTCGACAAAGCCCAGCAGGGGTGGCGGCTGGCCAGGCCGTACGTGGAAACCTACGCTCAGCGCCCGGTGACGTGGATCGTCGTTGCGGCGCTTTTGCTGCTGTGGATGCTGCTACGCTGGCGGCGAGCGGCGAAACGGCGACGCCTGGCGCGGCGCGAGGAACCCTCGGTCTAGACCGAGCCAGCGTGCGGTGATATTGCCCGGACGACGGTTTGCGGTTCCCTTACAACCTTGGTGGCAGCGCCTCGCTGGTCCGATCCTGTTATAAGGTCGAGTAACCGACACGAATCAAGGAGATCCTATGAGCGACAGCGTCAGCCCGTGCATCGAAACGGGAGCGCCGCTGGAGGGCATGGAGGCGTTCGAGTCGATCAACGACATCATCGCCGAGGCGTGCCGCCGATTCGTCGACCATCCGGCCTTCAGTTGCCTGGGTCACACCTTGAGCTACCGTGACGTCGATCGGCTTTCCGGCGACTTCGCCGCCTGGCTGCAGCAGGAAACCGACCTGGAGCCCGGCGACCGGATCGCGATCCAGCTGCCCAACGTGCTGCAGTTCCCGGTGGCGGTGTTCGGTGCGCTACGTGCCGGGCTGGTGGTCGTCAATACCAACCCCCTCTACACCGAGCGCGAGATGCGTCATCAGTTTCGTGATGCCGGTGTCAAGGCAGTGGTGGTGCTGGCCAACATGGCCCACAAGCTGGAGAAGGTGGTCGATCAGACCGATATCCGCCATGTCTACGTGACCGAGATGGCGGATCTCCATCCCTGGCCGAAGAGGTCGCTGATCAATGGCGTGGTGCGGTACGTCAAAAAGCTGGTGCCTGCCTATTCGCTTCCGGGTTCGATCGGTTTCCGGCATACGCTCTCCGTTGGCAGCGGCCATCAGGTGAAGGTGGTCGCCAGCCGCGGCGACGACGTGGCCGCGTTGCAGTACACCGGCGGCACCACCGGTGTCGCCAAGGGCGCGATGCTGACCCACCGCAACCTGATCGCCAACATGCTGCAGACCAAGCAGGTGGTCGGCAAGGCGCTGGTCGAGGGGGAGGAGACGATCATCGCGCCGCTGCCTTGCTATCACATCTACACCTTCACGGTGAATTGCCTGTTCGCCATGGTCACCGGGCAGCACAACGTCCTGATCCCCAATCCTCGTGATCTCCCCGGATTCGTCAAGACGCTGTCCAGGACGCCTTTCACGGTATTCGTGGGGCTCAATACCTTGTTCAATGCGCTCTGTCAGCGCGACGACTTCAAGGCGCTCGATTTTTCCGGCCTCAAGATGACGATTTCCGGCGGTATGGCGTTGACCCATACGGTGGCACAGCGCTGGGAGCAGACCACCGGTAATGGCATCGTCGAAGGTTATGGCCTGACCGAAACCTCGCCCATCGCGCTGGTCAATCCGCCCGAGGCGACGCAGATCGGCACCATCGGCAAGCCGGTACCCGGCACCTCGATCAAGGTCATCGATGATGATGGGCGGGCATTGCCGCTTGGCGAGCGCGGCGAGCTTTGCGTCAAGGGTCCGCAGGTCATGAAGGGCTACTGGAACCGCCCGGAAGACACGGCCAGAACGCTGGATGCCGACGGCTGGCTGCGTACGGGCGACATGGCGGTGATACTCGACGACGGCTACGTCAAGATCGTCGATCGCAAGAAGGACATGATTCTGGTCTCCGGATTCAACGTCTATCCCAACGAGATCGAGGAGGTCGTCGCGGGCCATCCCGATGTCGTCGAGGCCGCGGCGGTGGGGGTCCCCGACGAGGAGACCGGAGAAGCCATCAAGCTGTTCGTGGTGGCGCGCAACGACAGTCTCGACCCGCAGGCATTACGCCAGTGGTGCAAACAGGAACTGACCGGCTACAAGGTGCCCAAGTTCGTGGAGCTGCGTGACGAGCTGCCCAAGAGCAACGTGGGCAAGGTGCTGCGTCGGGAGCTGCGCGACGAGTCGGCGGGCAGCGAATCCGCGCCGTCCCGGCAGGCCGGCGATACGCCACCGACGGAACGCCGATCCTCCTCGGACGTGAGTTGATCCGCCGACGGCGCTATAATGACGGGTTCGCCATCGCCTTTGGTGGCGGCCCGTTTCTGTCGTTATCTCGCCGACGTAGAGGATCTCTTTGAGCGCTATCGCTTCCCCCTCGCTGCAAGCCCTGAATGATCTGGAAACTCGCCTGGATGGCTGTCTGCTGCGTGACGCCCACGAGCAGCGCCAGCGGCTCCGGCGTCTGGCTCGGCGTGCCCGTGACGGCAAGCCGATCGACCGGTCGCTGAAGGAGATCGAGTCGCGGCTGGCCGCCTCCAGCGAGGTGCTCGCGCGTCGCCGGAGCCAGCCGGTGACGCTGGACTACCCGGAATCGCTGCCGGTGGCTGCCAGGCGCGAGACGATTCTCGAAGCGCTGCGCGAGCATCAGGTCGTGGTCGTGGCCGGCGAGACCGGCTCCGGCAAGACTACGCAGTTACCCAAGCTCTGCCTGGAACTGGGCCTGGGGCGTCGGGGCATGATCGGTCATACCCAGCCACGCCGGCTGGCGGCGCGCTCGGTGGCTTCGCGCCTGGCCGAGGAACTCGAGGTGCCGCTGGGCCAGCAGGTCGGCTATCAGGTGCGCTTCACCGATCAGAGCAGCGACGACACCCTGGTCAAGCTGATGACCGACGGCATTCTGCTGGCCGAGACACAGCATGACCCCGATCTCATGCGCTACGAGGCGATCATCATCGATGAAGCTCACGAGCGCAGCCTCAACATCGACTTCCTGCTGGGCTATCTCAAGCGGCTGACGGCCCGCCGGCCCGATCTCAAGGTGATCATCACGTCGGCGACCATCGACGTCGAGCGTCTGTCGCGGCATTTCGCCATCGAGCGCGACGGCAAGACCCAGCCGGCACCGGTGGTGGAAGTGTCCGGGCGGGCGTATCCGGTGGAGGTGCATTATCGGCCGTTGGTACGCGAATCCCGGGAGGAAGAGGACCTGACGCTGCAGGAGGGGATCCTGGCCGCGGTCGAAGAAGTTGAGCGCATCGAACGCGAAAAGCGCTGGTACAGCGGCCCGCGCGATATCCTCATCTTTCTGCCCGGCGAACGGGACATTCGTGAAACTGCCGACGTGCTGCGGCGCGCCGATCTCAAGAGCACCGAGATCCTGCCGCTGTATGCGCGACTCTCCAACGCCGAACAGAACCGGGTGTTCCAGTCGCACGCCGGCCGGCGGATCGTGCTTTCCACCAACGTCGCCGAGACTTCGCTGACCGTGCCCGGGATACGCTACGTGATCGATCCCGGCCTGGTCCGCATGAGCCGCTACAGCGCGCGGGCCAAGGTCCAGCGCCTGCCGATCGAACCGGTCAGCCAGGCCAGCGCCAATCAGCGCAAGGGGCGCTGCGGGCGTGTCGCCGAAGGGGTCTGCATTCGGCTCTACAGCGAAGAGGATTTCCTTTCCCGCCCCGAGTTCACCGAGCCCGAGATTCAGCGCACCAACCTGGCCTCGGTGATCCTGTCGATGTTGTCGCTCAAGCTGGGCGACGTGTTCGACTTCCCGTTCGTCGATGCGCCGGATGCCCGTTTCGTCAAGGATGGCTATCGGCTGCTGTTCGAACTGGGAGCGGTGGATGACGCCGAGCGAATCACCGGCCTGGGGCGGCAGCTGTCGCGGTTGCCGATCGATCCGCGGCTGGCGCGGATGGTGCTGGCGGGGGAACGTTTCCAGTGCCTGCGCGAAGTGCTGATCGTGGTCAGTGCGCTGGCGACGCAGGACCCCCGCGAGCGGCCGGCGGAAAAGCGCCAGGCCGCCGATCAGCGCCACAAGCAGTGGGAAGACCCCAACTCCGACTTCGTCGCCTGGCTCAACCTGTGGCATGGCTTCGATGTCATGCGCGAGACGCTGTCGAGCAACCAGCTGCGACGCTGGTGCCGCGAACAGTATCTGAATTATCTGCGGCTGCGCGAATGGCACGATACCTATCGCCAGTTGCGTCAGTTGACCCGCGAGATGAAGCTCGAGCTGACAAGCGCCGTGCAACCCGATGACGACGAGCCGTCACGGCCGGCCGACAGCGGCTCCGGCGACTCGGTATCGGCGGAGGCCGCCAAGCTGCCCCGGATCGATACGCAACGTCTGCATCAGGCTCTGCTGTCCGGGTTGCTCTCCAACCTGGGGCAGTTGCAGCCGGAAAGCCGCGAATTCCTTGGCGCCAGGAACCGGCGCTTCCTGATTCATCCGGCATCGGGACTTTCGCGCAAGCCGCCCAAGTGGGTCATGGCCGGCGAAATGGTGGAGACCAGCCGCCTCTATGCCCGTGACGTGGCCAGAATCAAGCCGGAGTGGATCGAACCGCAGGCGGCCCATCTGATCAAGCGCAGCTATAGCGAACCGCACTGGGAGCGCAAGCGGGCCCAGGTGGTGGCGCTGGAGCAGGTCACGCTCTTCGGCTTGCCGATCGTGACCGGTCGCCGCGTGGATTACGCCAAGGTGGCGCCGGAAGAAGCGCGCGAGATCTTTCTGCGGCGCGCGCTGGTGGAGGGAGATTATCAGACCAGGGCCGCGTTCTTCGCGCACAACCGGGCGATGGTCGCCGAGGTCGAGGAGCTCGAGGATCGGGCACGCAAGCGGGACATCCTGATCGACGAAGAGACGCTGTTCGCCTTCTATGACGAGCGGGTCCCGGCGGACGTCGCCGGTGGGCGCAGCTTCGAGAACTGGCGCAAGCAGGCCGAGCGGGACGCGCCGGATATTCTCAAGCTGGACAAGGCATCGTTGATGGCGCGGGAGGCCGACGACGTCAGCGTCGAGCAGTACCCGGACGAACTCGTGTTCAACGGCGTTCGCTACCCGCTGAGCTATCACTTCGCCCCGGGTGCCAGCGATGACGGTGTCACCCTGACCGTGCCCGCCGTGATGCTCGCCCAGTTGCCGCAAGGTCGCTTGAGCTGGCTGGTGCCGGGTCTGCTGCGCGAGAAGTGCATCGCGCTGCTCAAGGCGCTGCCCAAGGCGATGCGCCGACAGGTCGTGCCGATTCCGGACTGGGTCGACGCTGCGCTGGCGACCTTGACGCCGGACGAGCGCCCGGTCGAGGAGGCGCTGGGAGAGTTCCTGCGAATCAAGACCGGCACGCGCCTGGAGGCGTCTGCCTGGCGTCTCGATCAGCTCGATCCGCATCTGCTCATGAATCTTCGCGTGGTCGATCACCACGGCAAGGTGCTGGGAGAAGGGCGCGACCTGTACGCCCTGCAGAAGCGCTTCGGCGAGGCGGCAGCGGCGGGTGCCAGGGCGCTGGCGGAAACGCCACGGGAAAGCGTCGAACGTCTCGACGATCTTCCGGAAGCGGCCCTGCCGGATTCTCGCACGACCCGTCAGGCCGGCATTCAGGTGGAAGTCTATCCGGCGCTGGTGGCTGACGGTGACGACCTGACTGTCGCCTGGTTCGATCATGCCGAGCGGGCGGCGACGGCGCATCGCGACGGACTGGTGCAACTGGCCCGCCGTCGGCTTCCCGATACGGTGCGCTATATCCAGCGGGAGCTGCCGAAGCTCAAGCAGTGCGCGCTGCTGTTCGCCAAGGTCGGCAGTCAGGAGCAGCTGGCGCGCGATGTGATCGACGCCTGCCTGGCGCAGACCGTGGCCGCCGATCCGCTGCCGCGGTCCCGCGAGGCGTTCGATGCCCGTCTCGAAAGCTGGCGTGGCGAGCTGGTCGCGTATGCCGAGTCGCTGCTGGAAGACCTGCACAAGGCGTTGCAGGGGCACCTGGCAGTGACCAAGGCGCTCAAGGGCAATGTCACGCTGGCGCTGGCTCTGACCTACAGTGATCTCAAGGCCCAGATGCAGCGGCTCGTCTATCCCGGCTTCGTGCGCGACGCCGGTGCCTGGCTGAAGCATTACCCGCGCTACATGCAGGCAGCGGAAATCCGGCTCGAGAAGGCACCTCGGGACCTGCGCCGGGACCAGCTGTCGATGCAGCAGGTACAGGCCTGGGAGGCGCGGGTCGACGCGCGAAAGCAGCAGACCCATCGCGACGGCATCGTCGACGCCGATCTGGTCGAGTTCGGCTGGTGGCTTCAGGAGTGGCGAGTCTCGCTATTTGCCCAGCAGTTGGGCACGCTGGAAAGCGTATCGGAGAAGCGCCTGACGCGGCGCTGGCAGGAAATGACCGGGCAGACCGTGTGACCGACGGTCGCCTTATTGCATCTGCTACACATGGATGCGCGTAATGATCTGAAGCGGCCTGAGCCGCGGGAGGTAGTAGCCGATGACGCAAGCCGTGATTACCGCGACGGGCCTGTTCACGCCGCCGGATTCGATCGATAACGCCGAACTGGTCGCCAGCTTCAATGCCTGGGTCGACTCGGAGAATGCACGACAGGCGGAGGCGATTGCCCGCGGCGAACGCGAGCCGCTGGCACACTCGAATGAGGCATTCATCCTCAAGGCGTCGGGTATCGAGAGCCGCTACGTGATGGAAGCCAGCGGTATCCTGGACCCTGAACGGATGCGGCCGCGGATTCCCGAGCGGCCCAACGACACGCTTTCGGTCCAGGCCGAGATGGGAGTGGCTGCCGCGCGCCAGGCGCTGGACACGGCCGGTATCCGCGCCGAGCAGCTCGATCTGGTCATCGTCGCCTGTTCCAACCTCCAGCGACCCTATCCGGCGGTTGCGGTCGAGCTTCAGGCCGCGCTGGGCGCCGGAGGCTATGCGTTCGACATGAACGTGGCGTGCTCCAGCGCGACGTTCGCCATCGATATGGCGACCAATGCGATTCGTGCGGGCAGCCTGGAGCGGGTGCTGGTGGTCAATCCCGAGATCTGTTCGGCGCATCTCAACTTCCGCGACCGCGACAGTCACTTCATCTTCGGCGATGCCTGTACCGCCATCGTGCTGGAGGCGGACCATCTCGCTCAGGATCGCGAGCATTTCACGGTACTCGGCACGCGTCTGGTGACCCAGTTCTCCAATGCCATCCGCAATAATTTCGGGTTTCTCAATCGTCTCGCCGATGAATCTGCGCAGACATTGGACAAGCTTTTCGTCCAGGAAGGGCGCAAAGTGTTCAAGGAGGTCTGCCCGATGGTCGCCTCGCTGATTCTCGATCATCTGGAGAGTCAGTCGCTGACGGGAGATTCGGTCAAGAAACTGTGGCTTCATCAGGCCAATCGTCATATGAATGACCTGATCGCGCAGCGAGTGCTGGGGCGGGAAGCCTCGGAGACGGAAGCGCCGGTGATTCTCGACCGCTACGCCAATACCAGCTCGGCAGGATCGATCATCGCTTTCCACCTGCATCGAGACGATCTGCAGGAGGGCGACGTGGGGGTGGTGTGTTCCTTCGGTGCGGGCTACAGTGCGGGCAGTGTGATACTGCGTAAAGGGAATGCGTGTTAATGAAATCGATCCATTGGCTGGGCGGCGTCTGTGTCGCTGCAGCGTTGAGCGGCTGCGCCTCGACGGGGCAGGATTCCAATCCTCAGGACCCTTGGGAAGGCTTCAACCGGGGCGTCTATCAGTTCAACGACACGCTCGACCGCTATGCGCTGAAACCGATCGCCCAGGGTTACGACACCGTCACGCCGGATCCGGTTCAGGATGGTGTCGGTAACTTCTTCTCCAACCTGGGCGAGATCCGTACCGTCTTCAACAGTATTCTCCAGTGGCAATGGAGCAATGCTGGCGTGGCGTCCGGCCGTTTCCTGGTCAATACCATTCTGGGCGTCGGCGGCGTTCTCGACCCGGCCACGCGAATGGGCCTGGACGAGAACGAGGAAGACTTTGGCCAGACGCTGGGTGTCTGGGGTGTCGATTCCGGCCCCTACCTGGTACTGCCGATCCTGGGGCCGAGCACCGTTCGCGATACCAGCGGCCTGCCGGTCGATATGTACACCTATCCGGTCACCTATGTGGAAGAGGATAAATGGCGTTACGGCCTGACCTTCCTGCGCTACGTGGATCTGCGTGCCAGCCTGCTCGACCAGGAGGCGTTGATTCAGGGGGACCGCTACAGCTTCATTCGCGACGCTTATCTCCAGCGTCGGCAGTTCGAGGTCACCAACGGCGCGGCGGGGGAGGATCCGTTCGCCAGCGGCGGTTTCGGTGACGATTTCGAATATAGTGAAGACGACTTCGCCGAGTAGACCCGTGTCCAATACGCTGTCGGACGAGTTGCCCGTGATCGGGCTGATCGATCTGCCCGGGCCGGATCGCGGGCGGCTGGCCGAGGAGCTTTCTCGCCTCGACGTCGAGGTGCGAGTGGCCGTCTCGGTCTCGACCTTGCCGGCGCACTGCGATCTGGTGGTCGCGCATGTGCGGGCCGTCTCCCACGAGGGCTGGGAACAGCTTGCCGTCGGGCGTCCGACCATCGTGATCAGCGAGAGTCGTCGCGATGGTGATCTGCACAAGGCGCTCGATGCAGGCCTGATCGACTATCTGGTCGAGCCGCTGAAGCATGCCGATATTCTGCGGCGTCTGGTCGAGCGAGCCCTGGAACTGGATCGGCTGTCGCGCGATCATAACCAGAGTCGGGCAGAGCTCGAGGCGCTCAACGAACGTCTCGAGAAGCATCTCGCCATGCTGAGGGACGATCAGCGTGCGGGAGGCCATGTGCAGCGCAAGTTGCTGCCGCCCCAGGGCGTTACGCATCTCGGCGTGCGCTGTGACTACTGGTTCGCGCCGTCGTTGTACCTGTCGGGCGATTTTCTGGACTTTCAGCGCTGCGACGACCGCTACAGCTTCTTCTACTTTGCCGACGTCGCCGGGCACGGCTCCTCGTCGGCGTTCGTTACCGTGCTTCTGCGGTATCTTTGCAACCGCTGGCTGGCCCAATGGCGCACATTGTTGCCGGAGGCGTTTCCGTCCCGATGGTTGGGCGAGCTCAATCGCGAGTTGCTCGAGACCGGAATCGGCAAGCATGCGACGGTCTTTGCCGGGGTACTGGACCACGAGCGTCGTTTTCTGCACTATGCGCTCGGCGCCCAGTTGCCGATGCCGATCCTCCAGGCCGAGGGGCGTAGCGCTTATCTGGGAGGCGAGGGGCCACCCGTGGGGTTGTTTCCCGATGTCGAGTACCCCATCTATGGTTGTCCTTTGCCGGAGTCGTTTCGACTCTGGTTCTGCTCCGACGGCATTCTCGAGTGTTTGCCGGCGGGTTCACTGGACGCGCGGCTCAAGGAACTCGAACGCCGCACGACACACTGCACCAGCGTCGACGATCTGAGGGAAGGGTTGGCGTTGGGGGATCCTCTGCCGGATGATCTCAGCATGATGACACTGAGTGGTTTCGACCATGATTGAAGGGCGAATCAAGGCGGCCTTCGAGTCGGGCGTATTTGTGCTCAAGCTGTGCGGTGACGTGCGGCTGACGCTGTGTGCCACCCTGGATGCCGAGGCCCAGCGCCTGGCGGAACTGCCGGGGCTGCGTGCGGTGATGGTCGACCTGCGCGAGGCGACCAACGTCGATTCGACCGCGCTGGGTTTTCTGGCCAAGGTGGCAATGGCCGTACAGGGGCGGCTGGATGATCCACCCACGATCATCGCCGAACATCCGGACGTGCGACGCATGCTGGACGTGATGGGGTTCGCGCGTTATTTCACGCTGCTGGAAGCTCCGCTGACCGAGCCATCGGAACTGGACGAGCTGCCCCATGTCGAGGCGGATGAAAACGACATCCAGCGGCGAATCCTCGAGGCCCACCGCATTCTCATGCGCATGAGCGAGCACAATCGGCACGAGTTTCAACCGTTCGTCGAGCTGCTCGAGTCACAGCGCACCAACGCGCCATCGCGCGGCTGATCGCGATCGGGCTCCTAGCGTGACGAGTTGCCACGCCGGTAGCAGAAGCACTAGCCACGAGTCGGATCCGGACAGCCTTCGGCGGTCGCTTCAGGATCTTGTTTCGAGTGTTATGTTGTGACTATCGGGTTTCGAACCTTCGCGCCTTGCCGCTTTGGCAAGGCGTTTTTTGCGTGATTTTCCATGGGTTCCTTCCAGTTTGTCTCCGGCAGGAAAATCGGAGTGAGGCACCGGAATATTAAGGAGAGAGTGTGACGACTTTGAGCGCACGCCGTCTGGCGTTTTTGGTCGCGGCCAATACCGCACTGGCGCCGCTGGCGATCGATGCCTACCTGCCGGCGATGCCGTCACTGGCCGCTTCGATTGGTGCCAGCGTGCATCACACGGAACTATCTCTCAGCGTCTTTCTGCTCGGCTTTGCCCTGGGCCAGCTGATTTGTGGGCCGCTCTCGGATCGATTTGGCCGCAAGCCGGTGTTGATGCTGGGTCTGGGCGTCTTCTTCATCGCCAGCCTGGCGCTGACCCAGGTGGGCTCGCTGGCGACGCTGTGGGGGTGGCGGTTCGTGCAGGCGCTGGGCGGCGGAGCATGCGTGGTGAACTCTGCGGCGATCGTGCGCGACCGGTTCAGTGGCCGCGAGGCAGCCAAGGTGATGTCCACCATGGTGATGATCCTGATGATGGCACCGCTGGTGGCACCCGCCATCGGTAGCGCGCTGTTGCACCTGGCGGACTGGTGGCTGATTTTCCTGTTTCTCGCCGTCTATGCCGCGTTCGTGTTGTGGCTTTTGGGTCGTTATCTTCCCGAGACCCATGGACGCGATCCGCAGGCGCCTTCGGCACGCCAGATCCTCGGCAATTACGTCAGCGTGCTTCGGCATCGCGAGGCGATGGGGTATATCGGTGCGGTGTCGATGTCGTTTGCCGGCATGTTCGCGTTCATCACGGGTTCTCCTTATCTCTACATGGAGCACTACGGGCTTTCGACCACGCTCTATCCTTTCGTCTTCGGCGCCAACATTTTGATCATGGCGTCGTCCAGCCGGCTCAATATCCGGCTGCTGAAGACGCGCACGCCGCAGCAGAACCTGCTCCTGGGGCTGGGGGTCCAGCTCACGGCGGGGTTACTGCTGGTCGCCATGGTGGCGACAGGACTGGACTCCATCTTCACCGTGGCGCCGCTGATGGTGGTGTTCGTGGGCATGCAGGGGCTGATCAGTCCCAACGCGATGTCGTCGATGCTGGATCATTTCCCGCGCATGAGCGCGACGGCGACCGCGTTACAGGGCTGTCTGCAGTTTACTTGCGGCGCCGTCTCGGGGGCGCTGGTGGGGGCCTTCGAACTGGCCAGCGCCTGGCCGACGGTACTGACGATGCTGGGCGCCACGCTACTGGGCAACATCGCCGTTCGCGTGCTGGCTGGCCGCGCGCTCAAGCGCCGTGTCGTGTCTGACGAGATGACATCCTGAGCCGTTACCCTAAACGGCGAGATCGTTACTCGATTTGACGTTTGTCATCCTGTTGTCATCAAACCTTGCCACTGTGGTGGCGCGAAGGTTGTCACGGTAATGCTCCGTCAAAGAACCATCGACGATCCTGAAGACTTCAGGCAATCGTTCGATGGTTTTTTCATAAAAGGGCGGGCACGACCTCGAAACCTTCGCGATAGTTGCTACATCGGTGTCATAAAACTGTCACGACACTGAAGTACGGTGTGTGCTGAGAGTGTTGGCAACCTTCGCAACGTCGTTATCGCTCACGCATTCAAGGTGGAAACAGGATATCGCTATGCTTAAACACGTCTTCGCAACGCTCATTTCCGGATCGCTGGTTCTGGGTGCCGCTGGTGTTCAGGCCCAGGAAGCCATTACCGGCGCTGGCGCAACCTTCCCGTACCCGGTCTATTCGCAGTGGGCGGACGCCTACCAGGATGAATCCGGCATCGGCCTCAACTATCAGGCGATCGGTTCCGGCGGCGGCATTCAGCAGATCGTCGCCAAGACGGTCACCTTCGGCGCCAGCGATGCACCGATGACCAAGGAAGAGCTCGACAAGAACGGTCTGATGCAGTGGCCTATGGTCATGGGCGGCGTAGTCGCGGCATTCCACGTCGAAGGTATCGAAGGGGGTTCGCTCAACCTGGACGGCCCGACGCTGGCCGACATCTACCAGGGCAAGATCACCAGCTGGGACGACGAGGCGATCGCCAAGCTGAACCCGAACATGGATCTGCCGGATACTCAGATCACGCCGGTCTACCGTGCGGAAGGCTCGGGCACCAACTTCCTGTTCACGCATTACCTGTCCCAGGTCAGCGAAGATTTCGCCAACACCGTGGGTGAGGGCAAGTCCGTCGCGTGGCCGGCTGGTGTCGGCGCCAAGGCGAACGCTGGTGTCGCCAGCCAGATCGCCAACACCAATGGCGCGATCGGTTATGTCGAGTTCGCTTACGCGGCCCAGAACGACCTGAGTCTGGTACACCTGAAGAACCAGGCCGGCAAAGTCGTTGCGCCGAGCATGGAGTCGTTCATGGCTGCTGCCGCCAACGCCGACTGGAAGGCCGCGCCGGGCATGTATCTGGTGCTGACCAACCAGCCGGGTGACGAAAGCTGGCCGATCACCGGTGCGTCTTTCATCCTGATGCACAAGGAAGTCCAGGACGCCGACGCTGCGCGTCAAGCACTGGAATTCTTCGACTGGGCCTACAGCAACGGCAGCGAGATGGCTCAGGAACTGGACTACGTGCCGATGCCGGAGAACGTCGCCGAGATGGTTCGCGACAGATGGAGCGAAATCCAGGGTCCGGATGGCGGCGCTGTCTGGAACCAGTGATCCCTGCATGACATGCCGCGACGGTGAGCGGGATACCGCCTCCGTCGCGGCGCTGTATCGAATGCCGCCGGTTGGCGGCATGTTGGCAAGTCGATGAGGAATGAAGATGGCCACCTCCAACGCGATTCAAGCCAGCGGCCTGGGACATCTCAGCGATGCTGCCCGCAAGCGGCTACGACGCAAGGCGCGCATCGATGTATGGTTCGAGCGCACGCTGTTCGCGTTCGCTTTTGCCGTGCTGCTGCTGCTTGGTGCGATCATCGCGTCGTTGATGTTGTCCAGTTGGCCGGCGATCCAGCGTTACGGTCTGGACTTTTTTACGGAAAACCGCTGGGCGGCCAACGTCGAGGTCTTTGGCGCGCTGCCGGCAATCTACGGGACGCTGTTGACGTCGTTCATCGCGATCGTCATTGCCGTGCCGGTTTCTTTCGGCATCGCTATCTTTCTGACCGAGCGATGCCCCGGGTTCCTGCGTCAGCCGCTAAGTACATTGATCGAGCTGCTGGCCGGTATCCCTTCGATCATTTACGGCATGTGGGGCATGGAGGTGCTGGCACCGTTGCTGCGCACCTGGTTCCCCTCTGTCTTTCCCGCCGGTACCGGCCTGACGACGGCGGGCATCATTCTGGCGGTGATGATCATTCCCTTCATCACGGCGGTAAGCCGAGACGTGATCAACACCGTGCCCGCGGTCATGCGCGAGTCCGCCTACGGGCTGGGCTGCACGACCTGGGAAGTGACGCGGCGCGTGATTCTGCCGTCGGTGAAAGGCGGTCTGGTCGGCGGTGTCGTTCTCGGTCTGGGGCGTGCGCTGGGCGAGACCATGGCGGTGACCTTCGTGATCGGCAACAACCTGTTCCTGAATACCACCTTGACCGGGCAGGGCACGTCGATCGCGGCATTGATCGCCAACCAGTTCTCCGAGTCGGACGGCACTCAGCGCTCGGCGCTGCTGGCGCTCGGCCTGATTCTGTTCCTGATCACCTTTGCGGTACTGGCTTTCGCGCGCTATCTGCTGCGCAACAGTACCGGTCGCCACGCGTAAGCGGCAGGAGAGAGCCATGAATATCAGTCAAACGCCGCTTTACCGCCGCCGCAAGCGGCTCAACCAGCTGGTGATGCTGCTCTGTCAGCTGGCCACCGTGATCGGGTTCGTCTTTCTGTTCGCGATCCTCTTCACGCTGGTGACCAAGGGCATCGGTGCGATCTCGCCGTCGACCTTCGTCGAGCGTACGCGGATGACCGGCGGCGGCCTGGGCAATGCGATCTGGGGCACGTTCATCATGACCTGCGCCGCGACCCTGATCGGTACTGTCATCGGCGTCGCGGCGGGTACCTGGCTGGCGGAGTACAGCGGCAAGGGGGTGATGGCGAAGGTGATTCGCTTCATCAACGATATCCTCCTGTCGGCACCGTCGATCATCATCGGCCTGTTCATCTACGCGGTGGTCGTCGTGCCGATGGGTAACTTCTCCGCCTGGGCAGGGGTGCTGGCATTGACCGTCATCATCGTGCCGGTAGTGATTCGCTCCACCGAGGACATGCTGCGTCTGATCCCCAATTCGCTGCGGGAAGCCGCCGCTGCGCTGGGCGCCCATCGCTGGTGGATCATCGTCCGTGTCTGCTACAGCGGCGCTCGCGCAGGCATCCTGACCGGTATCCTGTTGGGCTTCGCCCGTATCAGTGGCGAGACGGCACCGCTGCTGTTTACATCGCTGAATTCCAATCAATGGAATTTCTTCGACCTGGGTAGCGAGATGGCTAACCTGCCGATGACCATCTACCAGAACATGACGATCAATGCCTTCATTCCCGATCTGGTTGCACTGGCCTGGGGCGGCGCATTGATCCTGACCGCTGCCATCCTGATTCTGAACATTGCGGCGCGCTATTTCTCGCGCCAGCGTTCCTGATTTCCAGCTGCGAGACTGCCATGACAGCCGATATTTCTCTCAAGCAGAAACGCGACGCCGATCCCGTCGATGCGACGCCTGCTCCCCAGGTTGCTACCAAGCTGCGGGTGGACGATCTGAGCCTCTATTACGGCAAGTTCCAGGCGCTCAAGAACGTCTCCATGGAAATTCCCGAGCGCCAGGTCACGGCCTTCATCGGCCCCTCGGGGTGCGGCAAGTCGACGTTGATTCGCTGTTTCAACCGCATCCATGATCTTTACGAGGGGATCCGGACCGAGGGCCAGATCCTGCTCGACGATCACGACATCTACGATTCGGGCGTCGATCTCAACCTGCTGCGCTCGCGGGTCGGGATGGTCTTTCAGAAACCGACGCCGTTCCCGATGTCGGTCTTCGACAACGTCGCCTTCGGGATTCGTCTCTACGAGAAGCTCTCGGCCCGCGAGCTCGAAGAACGGGTAGAGTGGGCGCTGCGCAAGGCGGCGCTCTGGAACGAGGTCAAGGACAAGCTCAAGCAGAGCGGTCAGGCGCTTTCCGGCGGGCAGCAGCAGCGACTTTGCATTGCCCGCACCATCGCGGTGAAGCCGGAGGTGATCCTGCTGGACGAGCCGACGTCGGCGCTGGACCCTATCTCGACCGGATATATCGAAGACCTGATCAACGAGCTCAAGAAGGACTACACGATCGTCATCGTGACGCACAACATGCAACAGGCAGCCCGCATCTCGGATATCACCGCCTTCATGTATCTGGGCAGTTTGATCGAGTGTGACGACACGACCAAGATCTTCACCCAGCCGAAGGAATCGCGGACGGAGGACTACATCACCGGCCGTTATGGCTGATCGCCGAGGATCACCTATCGATCAAGGTTGGCAGACACGCCCGGGCTCTGGCTCGGGCGTGTCTGCATTCAGCGTCAGGATAAAGAGGATATTTCCGACACTTTGCATCGTGGCAACGAACCCGCGCGAGGATCGTGCTACTGTCTCGATTCACAGGATGTGTCACTAGGATTATCACTATGTCGTCCGGGCAGGAACCCACGTTTCGGAACGTTCCCTTCAATCTGATGCTGACGCTGGCGTCGCTGACGATCATCATCGCCGGGATACGCGCCGCGGAAAGTCTCATCATCCCGATACTGCTGTCGCTGTTCGTCGCCGTGATCTGCGCCTCGCCGGTCCACTGGCTCTATCGACGAGGGGTCAATTCCTTTGCGGCCGTATTGATCACGCTACTGATATTGGGCGGTTTGCTGGCGCTGTTCGGCACCTTGCTGGCCAACAGCTTCGCGATGTTCATGGAGAGCTGGCCGGAAACGCAGAAGCAGCTCCAGGGGCACTATTTGACCCTGCTGGAGTGGCTGGCCAACCAGGGGCTTTCCGTCTCGCCGCAGCAACTCTCCAACATGGTCGACGACTCCGACGACCAGAGCTGGGTTTCCGGCTTCCTCAGCGGTCTGGGCCTGGTCTTGTCCCAGAGCCTGGTCATTCTGCTGATGGTCAACTTCATGCTGTTCGAGACGCTGGATTTTCGCCAGAAGGTGGCCAGGGCACTGACCAATCCGGGGCCGAGTCTGGAGCGGTTCACCGAGTTCAGCTACAACCTCAAGCGCTACATGGCGGTAAAGACCGTGATCAGCCTAATCACGGGGGTGCTGGTCACGATTTCGGCGTGGCTCGTCGGGGTGAAGTTCGCGCTGCTCTGGGGGGCACTGGCTTTCATTCTCAATTACATTCCCAATATCGGCTCGGTGCTGGCCGCGGTGCCGCCGGTCCTGCTGACACTCGCGATGCCGGACGGCGGGGTAGTGAAGGCGCTGATCCTGTCGGGTACCTATCTCACCATCAACTTCATTCTTGGCAACATCGTCGAACCCCGCGTCATGGGCCGAACGATGGGACTATCGACGCTGGTCGCGTTTCTTTCCCTGGTGGTCTGGGGGTGGGTTCTGGGGCCGGTCGGCATGCTGCTGTCGGTACCGCTGACGATGACGCTCAAGATCGCGCTGGACAGCCATCCCGAGACGCGCTGGATCGCCAAGATGTTGAGCCCCTCGGAGCGTAGACGGCGGCGTCAGCGCAAGGCTCAGGAAGCGCTGGATGAGCTGGAGGAAGAAATCGAGTAGCGATCAGGTAGTGTCAGACACCGAAGATTCGACCGGCCGGACCCAGTTCGAGAGCAGGCTGGCTTGGCCTCTCGAGGTTCCAACTGCCGTTCGGTTACCCGGCGACCGGAATGGCGGCCATGAAAAAGCCGCACTCACGAGAGTGCGGCCTTGAGAATATGGCGAAACCGAGACTATCTGTCGGCGGTCTGCCGGTATCAGCCGTTCTGTTCGAGGAACTGCGTCAGCTGGGACTTGGACTGCGCGCCGACCAGCGAAGCGACCTTGGCGCCGGATTTGAACAGCATCACCGTGGGAACCCCGCGCACCCCGTGCTCGGAGGCGATCTCCGGGGCGTCATCGACGTTGACGCTGACGACCTTGATATCCTCGGCCTTTTCATCGGCGACTTCGTCGACGACGGGCGCCATCATCTTGCAGGGACCGCACCAGGGCGCCCAGAACTTGAGCAGAACGGGCTTGTCCGAATTCAGCACTTCCTGTTCGAAATTGGCCGTGGTGACATCGACGTTGTTGGACATGACGTTAACTCCTGTAGACATTGGGCTCTTACCGAGCTTATGGCGTCGATGTTAGCCCTTGCATGGGATGCTGGCAAATATCCTGGCTTATCGAAACGATAGCGCCAAGTTATTAAAGGTCATTTTTTCATATCCGGAATAGCGTGTTTTGGCCTTCACGTGCTGCCACTTATTGCGTAAAGTAATCTTTAAATCGTTTCTTATGCCATTTTTGGTGAGTCGGGAAGCCACGAGGTCGCTTATGAAGCTTCAGCAGTTGCGCTATGTATGGGAAGTGACACGGCATCAGCTCAATGTATCGGCGACGGCCCAAAGCCTGTTCACGTCGCAACCCGGTATCTCCAAGCAGATTCGGCTGCTGGAAGACGAACTCGGGGTGGAGATTTTCGCGCGCAGCGGCAAGCATCTGACTCGCGTGACACCCGCCGGGGAGGCGATCGTCGAATTGGCCGGCAAGGTGCTGCGAACGGTCGAGGATATCAAGCACGTCGCGCAGGAACATAGCGACGAACGCCGCGGTAACCTGGCGATTGCCACCACGCACACCCAGGCACGGTACGTGCTGCCTGGCGTAATCAGCGAGTTTCGCCAGAAGTATCCGGATGTCGCTCTTCACATGCAGCAGGGGACGCCGAAGCAGATCGCGCAGATGGTCAGTGAAGGGTCCGCGGATTTCGCGATCTGCACCGAGTCGCTGGAGCTGTTCAACGATCTGGTACTGCTACCGTGCTACCGCTGGAATCGTTGCGTGCTCGTACCCAAGGGGCACCCGCTGGCCACCGGCGAGCTGACGCTCGAACGCGTCGCCGAACATCCTCTGGTCACCTACGTTTTTGGCTTTACCGGTCGTTCGCAGCTCGATGATGCGTTCAAGTCCCGGGACCTGACGCCCAATGTCGTGCTTACGGCGGCCGACTCCGATGTGATCAAGACCTACGTGCGCCTGGGACTGGGGATTGGCATCGTTGCGCACATGGCCGTCGACCCCGTTGCCGACAGCGACCTGATCGCCGTGGATGCGTCGCATCTGTTCGAGAGTTCCACCACCAAGATCGGCATACGTCGCGGCACCTTCATGCGTACCTACATGTATGACTTCGTCAAGCGCATGGCACCACACCTCGATCGAGAAACCGTCGAGGCGGCGCTGGCGGCGGGGCCGCGGCACGAGGCCGAGCTGTTCGAGGGAATTCAGCTGCCGGTGCTGTAGAAACCGTGTCGTAGAGGCCGGTTCCTGTCGGGATCGTTTCCAGCAGACGATCTTTTTCTCAACGCATGAGCCCCGCCACTGGCGGGGCTCATGCGTTATAGGGTGCGGACCGAGCGAGACGCGTTGCCGGTCAATGTTGCAAATGCAGACCGCACTCGCGCTTTTCTTCCACCTTGGTCGGATCGAAGTAGTCGAAGTTGTTGGGCAGGTCGTGCTGCTGCAGGTATTGATACATCTGCTTGGCGGTCCAGTGCAGTACCGGAGCCACTTTCAACAGCCCATCGGCATTGCGGGACAGGGGCTGCATGCGCGAGCGCTCCGCGGTGTCTTCTGCCCGCAGTGCCGTGAACCAGACATCCGGCGCCGTCTCGGCCAGGGCGCGGCGGAACGGTTCGAGCTTGACCTCTTCGGTGAACGCCGCGTGACGCGGGTCGTCGATCTGCGGTGTCGGGCCTTCCACTGCCTCGCGATGGGCCCGTGAGCGAAGCGGGTGGTAGATGGTCAGGTTGAGGTCGAGTTGCCTGGTCAGTTCCTCGGCGAAGCGATAGGTCTCCGGCGTGTTGTAGCCGCTATCCATCCACACGACGGGAATATCGGGGCGCACACGAGTGACCAGGTGCAGTATCACGGCCTCGAACGGACGGAAGTTGGTGGTGCAGATCGCCTTCTGATCCAGGCTTAGTGCGAATTCGGTAATGGCCAGCGGATCGTGGCCGATTTCACGGTTCAGGGCATCGAGGTCGAACGCCATGGCTGACTCCTTCAGGGTGGTCACGCCGCAAGGTGGGCAAAATCCGACGGGGCGTGGAATAGCTGTCACTCTAGCAAGGGCGGCCAGGCATCGACCAATACCGTTTGGTTAGATGGATATATAACCAGATTATCTAGTTGGCATTAGAAACCAATTTTCTGATTATTAGTCACCCAGCCGGTGCAGGGCCGATAGCGGGATGACACGAGGCGGGGCCTCGATCGGCCATTCCACATGGGCTTCGATAGCATAGATGTCTCGCAGGCGCTCGGGGGTCAGCACTTGCTCTGGCATGCCGCTGACAATGTGTCGACCTTCCTTCACGACCCACAGATGATCGGCGAAGCGGGCGGCCAGGTTGAGGTCGTGAATCGCGAGAACGATGACGATCTCTTCGCGGCGCGCCAGACGCCTGAGATAGTCGAGCACCTGCAGTTGATGGTGCAGGTCCAGCGCGCTGGTCGGTTCATCGAGCATCAGCAGCCTCGGCCTCCGCACGATCGCTTGCGCGATAGCGACTCGCTGGCGCTGGCCGCCGGAAAGCGTGACCAGCTCGCGTTCGGCCAAGGGGTCGAGTTCCAGCGATGTCAGGGCTCGTTCGACCGCCGACAGCGCGGTGGCGGCGGGCTCGGCAACCTGCGTGCGACGAGCGAGCAGGACGGCTTCGAAGACACTCAGCGCCGCCTGGGTGCTGGTATCTTGGAGAAGATAGTAGAGGCATTGGCTGCGCTGCTCGAGAGATAGCGCATCGAGTTGCCGTTCGCCCAGCCGGATGCGACCGCTGGCCGCTTCGATGCCGGCGATCGCCTTGAGCAGCGTCGATTTGCCCGAGCCGTTGGGGCCGATCAATGCCGTGATCTCGCCCGGTCTTGCGCTCAGGCCGGAGAGATCGTGCAGTATTCGACGCTTCCCCAGCGAACAGTCGAGATGATCGATGGTGAGAGTCATCGCCATGGCTCCCGGCGCGAACGCAGGATCAGCGAGACGAAGAACGGCAGGCCGATCAGGGCCGTCAGGATGCCGATCGGCAGCAGGATGCCGGGAATCAGGGTCTTCGACAGGATCGAGGTCAACGACAGAATCAGGGCGCCGGTCAGCGCGGACATCGGCAGGAACACGCGCTGGTCCTCGCCTACCAGGAGGCGCGCGATGTGCGGACCGACCAGGCCGATGAAGCCGATGGTTCCCACGAAGGCGACGGCCGTCGCCGACAGCAGTGCGCAGCACAGCAGCATGCGCAGCCGAAGTCTGCCGACATCGATACCCATCGCTTTGGCCTGAACGTCTCCCAGTCGCAGGGCGGTCAGTCGCGACCGTGCCCTGACGAAGATGGGTATCGTGACCAGCAATGCCAGGCCGGCGAGCCCGAGCTTTCCCCAGCTGGCCTTGTCCAGGCTGCCCAGCGACCAGAACATCAGCTGCTGCAGCGACTCGGCGGAAGCGACGTACTGCAGGATTCCCAGCAGCGCGTTGAAGAAGAACATGATCGCGATGCCCATCAGCACCATCGTCTGGATGCTGACGCCGCGTAGTCGACTCAAGGCCCATATCGCCAGGGAGGCGAACATGGCCAGCAGGAAGGCGTTACCGGTCAGCAGCAGCGTGCCGGCCACCGGCAGGAGGCCGAAGTCGAGCACGATGGCCAGCGCGGCGCCGAAGCTGGCCGCCGAAGAGATGCCGAGCGTGAACGGGTCGGCGAGCGGATTGTCGAGCAGAGTCTGCATCTCCGCACCAGCGACGGCGAGACTGGCGCCGACGATGATAGCCATCAAGGCGACCGGTAGCCGAATCTCCCACACCACGATCTCGAGAATGCGGGACACCTCCGACGGTGCCACCAACGCTTTCAGCACGTCGGGAAGGGCATAGGCCCCGGGGCCAGTAGCGACATCGACCAGGAGCGAAATCAGGACCGCCAGGGCGGCCAGGGCGATCAACCTCCGCTGACGCCGCTGGCGGGCCAGGTAGCGGACTGCCGTGGATTCCGGCTTCGCGGTGTGAGACAAGCGAGTGGTGGCTTTCAAGGCAAGAATCGATGTCTGGAGGTGGGGTCGGGCAGCGTCAGCCAAGGAGAGGCTATCAGAAATCGGGCTCGCGACGGCTTCAACCCGCTAACGCCTGCATCAATCGTGCGATCTTGGCCAGCGTTTCCTGATACTCGGCCTCTTCGTCGGAATCCGCGACCAGCCCACCGCCGCCCCAGATATGCAGCGTGTCGCCATCGGCGATGACGGTACGGATCGCGATCGAGGTGTCGAGACGGCCGCGACGATCGAGATAGCCGAGGCTCCCACAGTAGACGCTACGTTGGGAGGGCTCCAGCTCGTCGATGATCTGCATGGCGCGATGCTTGGGGGCGCCGGTGATCGAGCCGCCGGGAAAAGCGGAAGCCAGCAGATCCAGCGGCTTCGCGCCGACTGCGAGTTCCCCATGCACGATACTGACCAGATGATGGACATTGGCATAGCTCTCCAGTCCGCAGAGCTGGGGAACCGTGACGCTGCCGGGCCGGCAGACACGACCGAGGTCGTTGCGGAGCAGATCGACGATCATGACGTTCTCTGCGCGATCCTTGGCGCTCTGTCGTAGCTCTGCCGCCAGGCGCTGGTCGTCCTCGGGCGTCGAGCCGCGGGGGCGAGTCCCTTTGATCGGGCGGGTTTCGACCCGTCCATCGGCGATACCGATGAAGCGTTCCGGCGACAGCGACAGGATGGCCTGGTCCTCCCACGCGAGATAAGCGCCGTAGGGCGTCGGGGTGGCCTGACGAAGACGTTGGTACGCCTGCCAGGTGCTCCCCTGAAAATGGGCGGTAAAGCGCTGGGCCAGATTGATCTGGTAGCAGTCTCCCGCGTGAAGGTAGTCCATGACCCGTTGAAAGCGCTGTGCATAGCCGGCGCGATCCAGGTCGGCCACGAAGGGGCTGGTCAGGGTGAAGTCGGGCCGCGTCGAGGTTGCAGGCTCGTCCAGCCAGGCCATGACCTGCTGGCGACGTTCGGCCGTGGCTACAACAAACGTGCGCCGGGCATGGTGATCCTGAACCAGCGCCCAGTCGTAGAGCCCGAGCCTGGCCTCGGGCAGCCCGGGCTCCGGTCGCCGGGCGTCTCGGCGGGCAGCGTCGTCCGTCGCATCGTGAGGCTTGACCAGCGAATAGCCCCAGTAGCCGAGCAGACCGCCGAGAAACGGAAGGGCGCTGGCCCGCGCTGCGACAGAATTCGACAGTCTCGGCAGCAGTTCGGTCTCGGCGTGCTCCAGCAAGGCCTGTTGCGCTGCAAAGGGGGCGGCGGGCAGTGGTATCGACGGCTCGCAGCGAGGGTGGCCGTCTTCGATGGTCAGCATCGCCAGCGGATCGCTGCTGAGAATGTCGAAGCGTCCACCCGGGGCGCTCGGACGGCCGCTGTCCAGTAATACGGCACCGGGGCGCTGCTGCAATCGTTCGAAGAGCGACGTGGGATCGGAGGTATAGGGAAGGTCGGCTATCTCGAGCCACGGTCGCGCGTCAGCCATGAACACCTTTTCCTGACGAATGAAACAACGACACGGCATCGAAAGCCTTGTCATGCAGGCAACGATTGCCTGGCGCAAGTTTATCGGGAGTCGTGATGATGAGCGAGGTCTTTGCGCTCTCGTAGGCGAACGTGAACGGCGCCGGGAGTGGAGGCGTATCTGCCGGTGTCTGGTCGCTCTCGGGAACTTATTGTCGACAATGATGCAAAAAGAAGTTTGTGATTTTCGACTAAAGTGCGATATCTGCGATGTTTTTTTCATTGCCCCGGGAAAACGGGGCGCCTATGATAGGGTCTTCGCCCTTGGATTGTTAACAACTTAATGTTTCAACCAACTTCCGATGCGCACGATGCCGACACCGAACTCCCAGTAGTTCGTACCCTGGCCGAGCGCGTTTTCCACCAGCTTCAGCGTGCCATCGTTCGTGGCGAGCTGCCGCCCGGCACGCGCATCACGGAGCCGGACCTCTCGTCGCATTACGGTATCTCCCGGGGGCCGTTGCGGGAAGCCATGCGCCGATTGGAAACCTATCGCCTGATCGAGCGCGTGCCTCATGTCGGCGCCCGGGTCGTCAAGCTGTCGATGGACGAGCTGCTGGAACTGTTCGATGTTCGCGAGGCGCTGGAAAGCATGGCGGCGCGACTGGCCGCGAAGTCGATGACCGCCGAGGAAATTGCCGGGCTGCGAGAGTTGCTGGCTTTTCACGAACGTCAGGAAGACTTGTCCAGCGGAGAGGCTTATTACCAGCGCGAGGGCGATCTCGACTTTCATTATCGCATCGTGCAGGGCAGCCACAATCGCATGCTGATGACCTTGCTGTGCGACGACCTCTATTACCTGGTGCGGCTCTATCGTACCCAATTCAGCGCCAAGGGTTCCCGGCCGCAGCGAGCGTTCGTCGAGCATCATCGTATCGTCGATGCGATCGAAGCGGGCGATGCCGAGCTGGCCGAGCTGCTGATGCGCCGCCATGTCAGCGCCTCTCGCGAGAATGTCGCTGCACATTATGCCCGTACGCTGGGAGAGGAGGCGTCCGACTCTTCCGGCTCTCCCGCAATCCCGAGGATCGAATCATGACTCAACCAAGCCCCGGCGCCCGCTTTCGTGACGCGCTCGATAGCCACCGTCCGTTACCCATCGTCGGCGCCATCAATGCCTATAGCGCGATGATGGCAAAGGCAGTCGGGCATCATGCCCTTTATCTGTCCGGTGGCGGGGTGGCCAACGCCTCCTACGGGCTGCCGGATCTGGGCATGACCACGCTCAACGATGTGGTGGAAGACGCCCGCCGTATTACCGGAGCCTGCGATCTGCCGTTGCTGGTGGATATCGATACCGGCTGGGGCGGAGCTTTCAATATCGCCCGCACGATCAAGGAGATGGAACGCGCCGGTGTTGCCGCGGTTCACCTCGAGGATCAGGTGGCTCAGAAACGCTGCGGCCATCGGCCCAACAAGGAGATCGTTTCCCAGTCGGAGATGGTCGATCGTATCAAGGCGGCATCCGATGCCCGCCGCGATGCGGATTTCTATCTCATCGCGCGCACCGATGCCTTCCAGAAGGAGGGCTTGGCTGCGGCGATCGAGCGGGCCAACGCCTGTATCGAGGCGGGCGCCGATGCGATCTTTGCCGAGGCGGTGCATACCCTGGATGACTATCGGGCGTTCTGCGAGGGCGTCGAGGCACCCATTCTCGCCAACATCACCGAATTCGGGGCTACGCCGCTATTTACCCAGCAGGAACTCGCCGAGGTCGGCTGTCGCATGGTGCTTTATCCGCTCTCGGCTTTCCGTGCGATGAATGCCGCGGCACTCAAGGTGTATCGGGATATTCACGCCAAAGGGCATCAGCGGGATGTGGTCGATCTGATGCAGACACGAGAAGAACTCTACGACTTTCTCGACTATCACGCCTTCGAACGCAAGCTCGATATGCTCTTCGAGAAAGGGGGCGACTGAGTCGCAGCCAGGAAAAGATTATTGGAGGAGATCATCATGGTGGAAAAACTCCAGAGCACCGGCCTGCGCGGGCAGAGTGCCGGCTCGACCGAACTCTGCACGGTGGGCAAGAGCGGCTCGGGACTCACCTATCGCGGCTACGACATCCAGACATTGGCGGAGAAGGCGCGTTTCGAAGAGGTTGCCTATCTTCTGCTCAAGGGGGAGCTGCCCAGTCAGCGTCAATTGGATGACTACGTTGCGCTGCTCCAGCGTTCCCGTTCGCTGCCGGAGGCGCTGAAGAAGGTATTGGAGCAGGTCCCGTCCGATGCGCATCCGATGGATGTACTGCGCACGGGGACTTCCATGCTGGGCAATCTGGAAACCGAGCAGCGCATGGAAGATCAACAGCGCCACGCGGACCGGCTGCTGGCGGTCATGCCGTCGATTCTCAATTACTGGTATCGATATTCACATTACGGCGAGCGCATCGAGACCGAAACCGACGACGACTCCGTGGGTGGTCACTTCCTGCATCTGCTTCACGGCAAGCCGGCCTCCGAGTTGCACGCCAAGGTGATGAACGTCTCGCTGATTCTCTATGCCGAGCACGAGTTTAACGCCTCGACCTTCACGGCGCGGGTGTGTGCGTCGACACTGTCGGATCTGCACAGCTGCGTTACCGGGGCGATCGGCTCGCTACGCGGACCATTGCATGGCGGTGCCAATGAAGCGGCGATGGAAATGATCAGCCGCTGGTCGACGCCGGACGAGGCGGAGCGCCATATTCTCGAAATGCTCGAGCGCAAGGACAAGATCATGGGCTTCGGCCATGCGATCTATCGCGAGTCCGATCCTCGTAACGCGATCATCAAGGGATGGGCCAGACAACTGGCGGATGACGTGGGCGACAATCACCTCTATGCGGTGTCGCAGCGTGTCGATGAAGTCATGTGGAGAGAGAAGAAGCTCTTCCCCAATGCCGATTTCTATCACGCCAGCGCCTATCACTTCATGGGCATTCCCACCAAGTTGTTCACGCCGATCTTCGTTTGCTCCCGTTTGACGGGATGGTGCGCACACGTCTTCGAGCAGCGCGCCAACAACCGTATCATCCGCCCCAGTGCCGATTATGTCGGACCGGAAAAACGCGACTGGGTGCCGATCGAGCAGCGTCAATAATATCGGCTTCGAACATCGAGCCGGACAAGTCACAAATCAAAGGAAATGCCATGAGTGCCAACGTCGATTTCAACCAGCGCCCCGATTACGATCCGGAGCTTCAGGCGATTGCGGATTACGTGCTCGACTATCGCATCGAAAGTCGGGAAGCGCTGGATACCGCGCGGCACTGCCTGATGGATACGCTGGGATGCGGGCTGTTGGCACTGCGTTTTCCGGAATGCACCAAACATTTGGGCCCGCTGGTAGACGGTACGATCGTTCCCCATGGGGCTCGGGTACCCGGCACGCAGTTTCGACTCGATCCCGTGAAGGCGGCCTGGGATATCGGCTGCATCATCCGCTGGCTGGATTATAACGATACCTGGCTGGCGGCGGAGTGGGGGCATCCCTCCGATAATCTCGGCGGCATTCTGGCAGTGGCCGATCATCTTTCCCAGCAGCGCCTGGCAAAGGGCGAACAACCGCTGACCCTTCGCGATGTACTCGATGCCATGGTCATGGCCCACGAGATACAAGGCGTGCTGGCGCTGGAGAACTCGTTCAATCGTGTAGGTCTGGATCACGTCGTGCTGGTCAAGGTGGCATCGACGGCTGTGGTCGCCAAGCTGATGGGCGCCAACCGCGAGCAGCTGCTCTCGGCGCTATCGCACGCTTTCGTCGACGGGCAGAGTCTGCGCACTTACCGTCACGCACCTAACGCCGGATCTCGCAAGAGCTGGGCGGCAGGGGATGCAACGTCCCGGGCGGTCAGGCTGGCCGATATGGCGATGCGGGGCGAAATGGGCATCCCGGGCGTGCTTTCCGCGCCGCAGTGGGGGTTCTACGATGTCCTGTTCAGCAAGACCAACAAGGATCAGGCGATCAAGCCCGAGGCCGAGCGCGCTTTTCGTGTATCTCAGCCCTACGGGACTTACGTGATGGAGAACGTCCTGTTCAAGATCAGTTTCCCGGCGGAGTTTCATGCCCAGACCGCGGCCGAAGCAGCCGTCGCGCTGCATCCCTTGGTGCGCGATCGCCTGGACGAGATCGAACGGATCGTGGTGACCACGCATGAATCTGCCATCCGCATCATCTCCAAAGTGGGGGAGCTCGCCAACCCTGCCGACCGGGATCACTGCCTGCAGTATATGGTCGCCGTGCCGCTGGCGTTCGGTGATTTGACCGCCGAGCACTACGAGGACGACTTCCATCGGGCGCACCCCGTCATCGACCTCCTGCGTGACAAGATGGAGATCGTGGAAGACGAACGATACAGCCTTGAATACCACCAGGCGGACAAGCGCTCCATCGCTAACGCCATTCAGGTCTTCTTCAATGACGGAACGCACACTGACCGGGTGGCGGTGGAATATCCCTTGGGGCATCGACGTCGACGAGAGGAGGGGATTCCCCTGTTGAAAGAGAAGTTCCGCCGTAACCTGGCAACGCGCTTTCCTGCACAACGTTGCGAGCGGATACTCGCCTTGTATGAAGATGTCGCGCGGCTCGAATCGATGCCGGTCGATACTTTCCTGGAACACTGGACCATCTGACGAAAGAAGGCCTCGAGATGACCGTTTGATGACGGCTGGCTCACGTTGCCAACTTTTTCTTCATTCAGGGGTTGCCAAGCGGGCCGCTGGTCCGTAAAGTACGCATCCGCTGACGCCGAGACAGGGTTTCGGAGGCAGCGGAGAAGAAAGCCAAGCGTTTGATTTGATTGAAGAAATCGGTTGACGCAAGGCGGTGAAGCCGGTAAGATCGCTTCCCAGTTCTTCGAAGGATCGGCTCCACCCAGCTTGACCGGAGCCAGCGGGATTCAACGAAAAAAGATGTTGACATCGCCGCCAAGATCCTTAAAATACGCCACTCCTTACGGCGGCCAAGAAAACAAGCGCTGACAAGCACTTGGGGCCGACGGCAGAAGCAAAGCGCTTCGAGTAGGGACGCTCTTTAACAATCGATCAGGTAATTGATGTGGGCGCTTGTTCTCGCGTGACAGCCAGTCACGACATATCGAGGCAAGCGACTCGTCAAGATTCGTTTGACCTTGAACCAAGTTTGGTCCGCTTTTCTACTCGTTTTTCGGAGCGAGAGAAGTAAGGACTATCAGACTTTAAACTGAAGAGTTTGATCATGGCTCAGATTGAACGCTGGCGGCAGGCCTAACACATGCAAGTCGAGCGGCAGCACGGGGAGCTTGCTCCCTGGTGGCGAGCGGCGGACGGGTGAGTAATGCATAGGAATCTGCCCGGTAGTGGGGGATAACGTGGGGAAACCCACGCTAATACCGCATACGTCCTACGGGAGAAAGCGGAGGATCTTCGGACTTCGCGCTATCGGATGAGCCTATGTCGGATTAGCTAGTTGGTAAGGTAACGGCTTACCAAGGCGACGATCCGTAGCTGGTCTGAGAGGATGATCAGCCACACTGGGACTGAGACACGGCCCAGACTCCTACGGGAGGCAGCAGTGGGGAATATTGGACAATGGGCGAAAGCCTGATCCAGCCATGCCGCGTGTGTGAAGAAGGCTTTCGGGTTGTAAAGCACTTTCAGCGAGGAAGAAAGCCTCTGGGTTAATACCCCAGAGGAAGGACATCACTCGCAGAAGAAGCACCGGCTAACTCCGTGCCAGCAGCCGCGGTAATACGGAGGGTGCGAGCGTTAATCGGAATTACTGGGCGTAAAGCGCGCGTAGGTGGCTTGGCACGCCGGTTGTGAAAGCCCCGGGCTCAACCTGGGAACGGCATCCGGAACGGCCAGGCTAGAGTGCAGGAGAGGAAGGTAGAATTCCCGGTGTAGCGGTGAAATGCGTAGAGATCGGGAGGAATACCAGTGGCGAAGGCGGCCTTCTGGCCTGACACTGACACTGAGGTGCGAAAGCGTGGGTAGCAAACAGGATTAGATACCCTGGTAGTCCACGCCGTAAACGATGTCGACTAGCCGTTGGGACCTTTAAGGACTTAGTGGCGCAGTTAACGCGATAAGTCGACCGCCTGGGGAGTACGGCCGCAAGGTTAAAACTCAAATGAATTGACGGGGGCCCGCACAAGCGGTGGAGCATGTGGTTTAATTCGATGCAACGCGAAGAACCTTACCTACCCTTGACATCCAGAGAAGTTGGCAGAGATGCCTTCGTGCCTTCGGGAACTCTGAGACAGGTGCTGCATGGCTGTCGTCAGCTCGTGTTGTGAAATGTTGGGTTAAGTCCCGTAACGAGCGCAACCCTTGTCCTTATTTGCCAGCGAGTAAAGTCGGGAACTCTAAGGAGACTGCCGGTGACAAACCGGAGGAAGGTGGGGACGACGTCAAGTCATCATGGCCCTTACGGGTAGGGCTACACACGTGCTACAATGGCCGGTACAAAGGGTTGCGAGACCGCGAGGTGGAGCGAATCCCAGAAAGCCGGCCTCAGTCCGGATCGGAGTCTGCAACTCGACTCCGTGAAGTCGGAATCGCTAGTAATCGTGAATCAGAATGTCACGGTGAATACGTTCCCGGGCCTTGTACACACCGCCCGTCACACCATGGGAGTGGACTGCACCAGAAGTGGTTAGCTTAACCTTCGGGAGAGCGATCACCACGGTGTGGTTCATGACTGGGGTGAAGTCGTAACAAGGTAGCCGTAGGGGAACCTGCGGCTGGATCACCTCCTTAAACGATTAGCTTAGCGTGGTTCAAGCGCTCACAATCAATTACCTGATCGGCCAGAGCAAGACTGTTTGGGTCTGTAGCTCAGTTGGTTAGAGCGCACCCCTGATAAGGGTGAGGTCGGCAGTTCGAGTCTGCCCAGACCCACCAAATTTTATCCAGTTCCACGTTATTTCGTGACTCGCATAGCAGGCTATGCGTCGCCCCGAAATGCCTCGATCTGAATAAAATTAAACAGATCAAATAAAAGAGAAAGTCTTCTTGGTTCTTTTTACGATCTGTCTATCCGGGGCCTTAGCTCAGCTGGGAGAGCGCCTGCCTTGCACGCAGGAGGTCAGCGGTTCGATCCCGCTAGGCTCCACCATTCTCTCGCGGCAACTCGAGAGACAAGCACAACCCGACAGTCTGACCATAAGTTTTAAGCTATACGCTTGACGTGACGATGAAACACTCGTGACAGCAAGCTTACAGCTTAGAGCTTATCGCTCTAAACGCTCTTTAACAATTTGGATCATGCTGACAGTTCTTCTCTCTAGAGAAGAGCGAAACGAGATACGTCTCAAGCGTATCCGGCAATTGTCGAATGATTAATCACTGACCAGACTCCTTCGGGTTATATGGTCAAGCGATTAAGCGCACACGGTGGATGCCTTGGCAGCCAGAGGCGATGAAGGACGTTGTAGCCTGCGATAAGGTTCGGTGAGGTGGCAAACAACCTGCGACCCGGACATTTCCGAATGGGGAAACCCATCCAGCACAAGCTGGATATCCCACACTGAATCCATAGGTGTTGGGAAGCGAACCGGGAGAACTGAAACATCTAAGTACCCCGAGGAAAAGAAATCAACCGAGATTCCCCCAGTAGCGGCGAGCGAACGGGGAGTAGCCCTTAAGCATGTGACTGGTTAGACGAACGCGCCTGGAAAGGCCGGCCATAGTGGGTGATAGCCCCGTAGTCGAAAACCTGAATGTGTGAAATCGAGTAGGTCGGGGCACGTGAAACCCTGACTGAACATGGGGGGACCATCCTCCAAGGCTAAATACTCCTGGCTGACCGATAGTGAACCAGTACCGTGAGGGAAAGGCGAAAAGAACCCCGGAGAGGGGAGTGAAATAGATCCTGAAACCGTGTGCGTACAAGCAGTGGGAGCAGACTCGTTCTGTGACCGCGTACCTTTTGTATAATGGGTCAGCGACTTATATTCAGTGGCGAGCTTAACCGTATAGGGGAGGCGTAGAGAAATCGAGTCTTAACTGGGCGACCAGTCGCTGGATATAGACCCGAAACCGGGCGATCTATCCATGGCCAGGGTGAAGGTTGAGTAACATCAACTGGAGGCCCGAACCCAAGTATGTTGAAAAATGCTGGGATGAGCTGTGGATCGGAGTGAAAGGCTAATCAAGCTCGGAGATAGCTGGTTCTCCTCGAAAGCTATTTAGGTAGCGCCTCACGTATTACCGCCGGGGGTAGAGCACTGTTTCGGCTAGGGGCCCATCCCGGGTTACCAACCCGAGGCAAACTCCGAATACCGGTGAGTAGAGCGTGGGAGACACACGGCGGGTGCTAACGTCCGTCGTGAAAAGGGAAACAACCCAGACCGTCAGCTAAGGCCCCCAAATTCTGGTTAAGTGGGAAACGATGTGGGAAGGCATAGACAGCTAGGAGGTTGGCTTAGAAGCAGCCATCCTTTAAAGAAAGCGTAATAGCTCACTAGTCGAGTCGGCCTGCGCGGAAGATGTAACGGGGCTCAAACCAGATGCCGAAGCTACGGGTTCATCCTCTGGATGAGCGGTAGAGGAGCGTCGTGTAAGTCTGTGAAGGTGTGTTGAGAAGCATGCTGGAGATATCACGAGTGCGAATGCTGACATGAGTAACGACAAGGGGAGTGAAAAACTCCCCCGCCGGAAGACCAAGGTTTTCTGTTCTATGCTAATCAGAGCAGAGTGAGTCGGCCCCTAAGGCGAGGCCGAAAGGCGTAGTCGATGGGAAACGGGTTAATATTCCCGTACCGGATGTGATTGCGATGGGGGGACGAAGAAGGCTAGGTGAGCCAGGCGTTGGTTGTCCTGGTGAAAGTCAGTAGGCTGAGGACTTAGGCAAATCCGGGTCCTCAAGGCCGAGAGACGAGACGAACGGACTACGGTCCGGAAGTCATCGATGCCACGCTTCCAGGAAAAGCCTCTAAGCTTCAGATCACATGCGACCGTACCCCAAACCGACACAGGTGGTCAGGGTGAGAATCCCAAGGCGCTTGAGAGAACTCGGGTGAAGGAACTAGGCAAAATGGCACCGTAACTTCGGGAGAAGGTGCGCCGGCTTAGGGTGAAGGACCTCGCGTCCCGAGCTCGAACCGGTCGAAGATACCAGGTGGCTGCAACTGTTTATTAAAAACACAGCACTCTGCTAACGCGTAAGCGGACGTATAGGGTGTGACGCCTGCCCGGTGCCGGAAGGTTAATTGATGGTGTTAGCCCTCGGGCGAAGCTCTTGATCGAAGCCCCGGTAAACGGCGGCCGTAACTATAACGGTCCTAAGGTAGCGAAATTCCTTGTCGGGTAAGTTCCGACCTGCACGAATGGCGTAATGATGGCCACGCTGTCTCCACCCGAGACTCAGTGAAATTGAAATCGCAGTGAAGATGCTGTGTACCCGCGGCTAGACGGAAAGACCCCGTGAACCTTTACTATAGCTTCACACTGGACGCTGATGTTGCTTGTGTAGGATAGCTGGGAGGCTTGGAAACCCGGACGCCAGTTCGGGTGGAGCCAACCTTGAAATACCAGCCTGGCATCATTGGCGTTCTAACTTGGCACCGTGATCCGGTGTGAGGACAGTGTGTGGTGGGTAGTTTGACTGGGGCGGTCTCCTCCGAAAGCGTAACGGAGGAGCACGAAGGTACCCTCAGCACGGTTGGAAATCGTGCATTGAGTGCAAGAGCATAAGGGTGCTTAACTGCGAGACAGACACGTCGAGCAGGTACGAAAGTAGGTTCTAGTGATCCGGTGGTTCTGTATGGAAGGGCCATCGCTCAACGGATAAAAGGTACTCCGGGGATAACAGGCTGATACCGCCCAAGAGTTCACATCGACGGCGGTGTTTGGCACCTCGATGTCGGCTCATCACATCCTGGGGCTGAAGTCGGTCCCAAGGGTATGGCTGTTCGCCATTTAAAGTGGTACGCGAGCTGGGTTTAGAACGTCGTGAGACAGTTCGGTCCCTATCTGCCGTGGGCGTTGGAGATTTGAGAAGTGCTGCTCCTAGTACGAGAGGACCGGAGTGGACGCACCTCTGGTGTTCCGGTTGTCACGCCAGTGGCATCGCCGGGTAGCTATGTGCGGACGGGATAACCGCTGAAAGCATCTAAGCGGGAAGCCTTCTTCAAGATGAGATCTCCCCGAGACCTAGAGTCTCCTAAAGGGTCCAGCAAGACTAGCTGGTTGATAGGCACGGTGTGGAAGCGCTGCAAGGCGTTGAGCTAACGTGTACTAATGCCCCGTGAGGCTTGACCATATAACCCCAAGGGGTTTACGGCACCGGTACGATGCGTACCGCGTGCGATCGGTGATGATCACCGACAGACTGGATACGCCCTGTCTTGAAGAGCAGACAGGCGAGACGTGTCTTGGTCAGCATGATCCGAATCGGTCGGGATGAGGGCAAATTGCAGTCACGCCACGCATCCCGACGTCAGTTTTGCCTGACGACCATAGCGAGTGGGAACCACCTGATCCATGCCGAACTCAGTAGTGAAACCGCTCAGCGCCGATGGTAGTGTGGGGTCTCCCCATGTGAGAGTAGGTCATCGTCAGGCATCTATCCCAAACCCCAGCCCAACAAGGCTGGGGTTTTTTTATGCCAGACTTTTTTGAAACGATCACCAGATTTTTGAAACGAGTACCAGCTTAGCGAGGCGATTGTGAATCGAGTGCCCAACGAATGGCTGCTGTATTGTCGGGCCGGTTTCGAGCCCGACCTGGCGGCTGAAATCACAGCCCGTGCACACGAACTCGATGAGCCGGGGCAGGTCGTGGCGGTCGAAAGCAACAGCGGTTTCGTTCGTTGGCAGAGTCACGATTCCCGGCCAGCCAACGGTATCCATCGTGAGTTGCCGTTGATGTCTTTGGTATTCGCCAGGCAGTCACTGGTTGCTTTCGAGCCGTTGTCACTCTCCCGCGATGACCGGATCTCGCCCGTCGTGGAGCTGATCAAGGAAAGCGGCTGGAATTTCGAGTCCATCTGGCACGAGACGCCTGATACCAATGAAGGCAAGAGCCTGTCACGTTTGGCCAAATCCTTGAGTCGCCCTCTGGAAAGCGCTATGAAGCGAGGTGGCGGTTTGCGGCGGAAAGCTGGTGGGCGTCGACTGCATCTGTTCTGGCTGGCAGGCGACGCCGTGCAGATAGGGATGAGCTTCCCCGGCAATCGCAGTGAACATCCGGGGGGCGTCCTGCGTCTTCGTCATCCGGCGGATGCCCCGAGTCGTTCGACGCTGAAGCTCGAGGAGGCCTGGCATACCTTCGTGCCGAAAGAGGCCTGGGAGTCACGCCTGCATGAAGGCATGCAGGCCGTGGATCTCGGCGCGGCGCCGGGTGGCTGGACGTACCAGCTGGTTCGTCGAGGCATGTTCGTCTATGCCATCGATAACGGGCCCATGGCGCCTGGTCTGATGGCCACGGGGCAGGTCGAGCATCTGCGTGAAGACGGATTCGTGTGGGAGCCCCCGTACCGGCTCGATTGGCTGGTCTGCGATATCGTCGACAAGCCGATGCGCGTCATCGACATGGTCGAACGATGGCTGATCAAGCGTTGGTGTCGCGAGGCGATATTCAACCTGAAACTGCCGATGAAAAAGCGCTGGGAAGAGGTTCAGCGCTGCCTGACACGGCTTGAGGTAAAGCTGAAGACGGAGGGCATAGAAGCTGATATCGCCTGTCGCCATCTGTATCATGATCGTGAAGAGGTCACCGTTCACGTTCGGCTGAAAGGAGAGCGATGATGATTGCGCGAGGGAGCCATGAGTAACGCTGAATCGATGCGAAGTGAAACGCTGGATACGAGCGGGCTCTACTGTCCGGAGCCGATCATGCTGATGCATAACAAGGTACGTGACATGTCGGCGGGCGACATTCTCGATGTCATCGCTACCGACCCCGCCACGACCCGCGATATCCCCAAATTCTGCAGCTTTCTGGGGCACGAGCTTATCGAGCAATCCGAGGTCGAAGGAGAGTACCGCTATCGCATTCTGCTGGGATGAAATAGCGGTTCGTTCGATCGATACACTTCAAGCCGGGCCGATCAGTTGTCCGGCATGACCATCAAGGCCAACGCTTCCAGCGTGTCCGGATCTTCGTTTCGAATGCGATTGGCGATATTGCGCTGAAAAAAATAGAGCGTCTGATGACGGCTCTTGCCCGGGTAGAGACACTCATCACCCATCAGCACGGGAAGCGATGTCGCCTGGCCCTCATCGACCAGCATCGCATCGACGGTTCCATCGCTGTAGAGATGCCATCCAAAAATCTGCTTGAGCTGCCAAGGTTTGCCGTCTTCGTCCATGCATAGCGCATGGGTACCCTGGGTTTCCGGAAGTTGCTGAGTCAGAGAGACTTCCGGTGTCTCTTCGTAATCGAAGTAGGCTGCCGCGTGCGCCAACTCGACGATCTTGTGTTCGGGCGCGTCGTGAAATATCTCGTGAGTCTCGGGATCCCGGTAGCCAACGAAGTGACCATACTCGGGATCATCCAGTTCATGGCACGACGCCAACGACTCCATCCAAGGTATCAGGCCGACGACTTCGTCGTCTTCACGCAGGCCCCATGCCAGCAGCGGCATCCCGTACAGCGTATCGGGGTCTGAGGCGAGGTAGTAAAGCATTTCCAGACCATCGAGCTCGGGCGACAACCGGACCAACCGCTTCCTGGCTCTCAGCCGATGCCTCATGGTTTCCAGATCAATGATCTGCGCAGATCGAGGGGAAAGTGGGACACCCATGGCTACCCTCCTGGTCGGCAATGTCTCGGCTTGAGGCATGGTGCCAGTATTAGCATAGCCATGAAGGGCCTGTTAAGCCCCGGGTTAAACACGATGGGGATTATTTCAGGTTTCCATCCGTTGACGTCGGCTGACGCGCCATAGTCGCCAGGCCAGCAGCAGCGCTGCCGAGGTCAGCCCGGCATTGAGGCCGATCCAGTAACCATAGACCCCCAGCGAATCGAACGCACCCTCCAGCCCTCGACCCAGTAGGTGGCCGCAACCCAGGCCGACGAACCAGTAGGAAAACAGCGTGATGCCCATGACCACCCGAGTATCCTTGTACCCGCGCAAGGCGCCAGCCAGATTGACCTGAAGCGAATCCGAAATCTGGAACATCATGGCCAGCAGGATCAGCGACATGGCCAAGGTCCGCACTTCGGGATTGGCGGTATAGAGCGATACCACAGGCGCCGCCAGCAACCAGATCAGCAGACTGTTGAACAGCGCCAGAGCAAAGCCGACACCAATACCGTTCCAGGCAACGAAGCGGGCTTCTGCATTGTTGCCGGCGCCCAGTCGGTTACTGACCCTGACGGTCAACGCCATGCTCAGCGACAGCGGCAGCATGAACAGAATCGACGTCACATTGAGGGCGATCTGGTGCGCGGCTACCGTGATCTCGCCGAGATAGGCGACCAGTAGCGTGATCACGGTGAACAGGGTGACCTCGAAAAAAATCGCCAGACCAATCGGCAGGCCGATATACAGGAGTTCGGCGATGTCTCTCCAGCATGGCAGAGTCGGAGATACCCAGAGCGTCACTGGTGCGTAGGCACGGCTTCGTGCCGTATACCAGATCATGCCCAGGCACATGGCCCACATGGAGATGGCTGTCGCGATACCGCAGCCGAACGCGCCCAGAGCAGGCAGTTGCTGTAGAAAGAGCGGAATGTCGTCGCCCAGCAGCTCGGTCAGGCCGGGGCCGCCGTAGATCAACACGAAGTTGCCGGGAATATTCACGGCCAGCCCGAGAAGGCTCATCCACAATGCCGGACGAGTATGGTGCATGCCGTCGGAGAAGGCGCGCAGCGCCTGATAGAGCGCCACGGCCGGGATACCGAAAGCCACCGCTTTCAGGTATTCGATCGCCAGGCTGGCGACATCGGTGGGTATTTCCATCAATTGGAAGATGGCTTTGCCGCCGAAGGTCATGATCAGCGCGCTGAAACATCCGAGTACCAAGGCTACCCAAAGCGCCTGGTGAACCTTCCCGCGCACCTGGTCGAAACGTTCCGCGCCTGCGCGATGGGCGACGATCGGAGTGACGCCCATTAACGTCCCGGTCATCAACAGCATCAAGGGCACCCACAGACTCGCGCCCACCGAGACGGCTGCCAGGTCGGTGGCACTGGCCCGCCCCGACATGATCACATCCGATGCACTCATGCCGGCCTGTGCCAGCTGCGCGCCACAGATCGGCAGGCCCAGGCGTACCAGGCTCGCAGTCTCTTTTCGACAGCGATAAAAACGATGGGCGGTCGACGACACGAAGCGCTCCTTGACCGAACGGGCAGGGCGGCGATTCTAGCAGGAGTCGATCGCCAGCGCTCGGCGACCGAGGTGAACTTACGTATACTCCGGCGCAGTTCTGGAGGCGTTCATGATTCATGACATCGACGATCTGATTCATCTGTTCGACGGCGTATTCGCCGACCGCTATCGCACGCGGCTGGTTCGCGGAGAGGATGAACCCATTTACCTGCCTGCGGATGCCCGGCACGATCATCATCGGATCGTGTTCGCTCATGGTTTCTTTGCCAGCGCGCTGCATGAAATCAGCCACTGGTGTATCGCCGGCGAGAAGCGTCGCCAGCTCGAGGACTATGGCTACTGGTATGAACCGGATGGACGCGACGCCCGCCAGCAGAAAGATTTCGAGCGGGTGGAGGTCGCGCCCCAGGCATTGGAGTTGCTGTTCAGCGAAGCGTGCGGAAAACCATTCCAGGTCAGCGTCGACAATCTCGATGGCGTCGAGGTCGATCGACAGGCTTTCAGCAGGAAAGTCTCTGCGCGAGCAGCCCGTTATCTTAGTGAAGGCATGCCGCTACGCGCCCAGGCCTTGATCGACACGCTCGGTATCTTTTATGCAGGAACGGGCGGGATCCCGGAAGCCGTCGCCGCCGGGCGGCGACGGCTCGACGCGAACGATACTACTCGTCCCGCTGGATCAGCCGCTGATGCAGGTAGAGCATGACCTGTACCTCGTGCTCCGGACGCAACGGCTCAAGACCCATTTCCCCGAAGAGCTCGTTGCGGGCGCGGGCCCATTCGCCGGGCTCGAGGTCGGGGTAGAGCATCGAGGCGGGCGCCAGCTCGACGAAGGGATCGACGCCGAAGTCATCGAACATCATCGATAGCGCCGCTTCGTCATCCTGAACGCCAGCGGTATAGAGCGTCTCGCTGAAATGATCGTTCTCCAGCTCCCTGAGGACGTCGAGAGGACTGATGCCCAGGTGGCGGAGTTCGTCGAGATCATAGCCGCCGAGCGACAGTAGTTCGTCTTCCAGCCATTCGTCGTCAGGCTGGATCAGGGTATTCTTGACCTGGCCGTTGGGCAGTGCCCAGGCGATGGCCAGTGGCAGCGAGTTGTCGCCACCTGTCTCGACAGCGATGAATCCGGGATAGTTCGTCATTCGCCAGCGACCTCCTCGATCCGAAAGAAACGCTTGGCCGTCAGCGTGGTCTGTCGTGCCAGCTCGGCCTCGGTCGTGCCGCGCCAGTGAGCCAGCTCTCTCACTATCCAAGGTAGCAGAGCCGGCTCGTGGCGGCGTCCTTTTATCTTTGCCGGCAGATTGCGGGGCAGCAGGTAAGGGCAATCGGTTTCCACCATCAGGCGGTCGTCGGGAATATCGGCGACGAATTCGCGAAGATGATGGCCCCGACGCTCGTCGCTCAGCCAGCCGGTCTGCCCGATGTGCAGATCGAGATCGAGATAGCCGTGGAGTGTCTCCCTGTCGCCGGTGAAGCAGTGGACGATGGCGTCGCTGAGCCGGTCTCGCCATTCCCGCAGCATTTCCAGCATCCGGCGGCCGGCGTCACGTTCATGGAGAAACACGGGTAACCCCGTCTCCGCCGCCAGGGCCAGTTGCGCTTCCAGTGCGCGTTCCTGATCCGTATGCGATGAAAAATTGCGATGGAAATCGAGACCGCATTCGCCCACGGCGACCACGGTTTTCTGGCGATGGAGCTCGCGCATCGCCTGTTCCAGCTCGGAGGTCCAATCGGCAGCATGATGAGGATGCAGCCCCGCCGTGGCATGGAGACCCGCGAAACGGGTTGCCAGCTTTGCTGCCTGGGTAGCGCCCTCGAGATCGGCGCCAGTGATCACGAGCGTCGTGACATTGGCCTCGGTCGCCCGAGTCAGCGTGGCCTCGAGATCTCGGTCGAAGCTTTCGTGCGTCAGGTTGGCCCCGATATCGACCAGTGGCACCGGGGAAGTGATGCGTAACGCTTCCGGCAGCGGAGAACCGCCGTTCGCGGATTCATGCGGGGACGTGTCGCTCACGCGGCACTCCTCTTGGTCAGTGAATGATGAGTCGATGAAATGTCAGTCGATGCAGGTATCGACGGGCATTGTAAAGCGCCGGACGCCAACGGCGAAGCGTGGGCCAATCCATTTCGGCGAGTTTGGTCGAGCAAGGTACAATGCCAGCCAGACGACACGTTTCTTCAGAAGCACGTTCGGCAAGACACGCTCGGCAAGACATGACCGTCACCATTTCGAAGTTTCACGATCGCGAGGTCCTACGTGGCTCTGCTACGCCTTGAACAACTGCAACTCGCCTACGGGCACCATACGCTGCTCGATGGCGCCGACCTGGTCATCGAGAAGGGAGAGCGCATCGCGCTGGTCGGGCGTAACGGCACCGGCAAGTCGACGCTGCTGAAACTGATCGCGGGCGATAATCAGGCCGACGATGGCCATATCTGGCGCGCGCCGGGTCTCAAGATCGGCGTTCTCGAACAGGCGCTGCCGGACGCCGACGAGGCGACGATCTTCGAAGTCGTCGCCCAGGGGCTGCCCGAAACCGGAGACTTGCTGGCCGAGTATCACCGTCTCGTGGCGATGGCCGAGCCGGACATGCGACGGCTGGAGACGCTGCAGACGCGTCTGGAAGCCCAGGACGGCTGGTCTTTCCATCAGCGTATCGACACCGTGCTGACCCGACTGGGGCTGCCGGCCGACGCCATGATGAGCGGCCTCTCGGGTGGCTGGCGCCGGCGGGTGGCACTGGCGCGCGCCATGGTGGCCGGGCCCGATCTGCTGCTGCTCGACGAGCCGACCAACCATCTCGACATCGATACCATTACCTGGCTCGAAGAGCAGCTTCTGGCATTCGACGGCGCCGTCCTGTTCATTACCCACGACCGCGCCTTTCTTTCGAAGCTGGCGACCACGATTCTGGAGCTCGATCGTGGTCGCCTGGGTCGTTATCCCGGCGATTACGCCACCTACCAGGCACAAAAGACGCACGAGCTGGAAGTCGAGGCGCGCGAACGTGCCGAGTTCGACAAGAAACTGGCGCAGGAAGAAACCTGGATTCGCCAGGGCATCAAGGCGCGCCGAACCCGCAACGAAGGCCGGGTCCGGGCGCTGGAAAAGATGCGCAACGAACGCTCCCAGCGGCGCGAGCGCCAGGGCAAGGCATCGTTCCAGGTGGATAGCGGCGAACGCAGCGGCAAGCGCGTCGTCGAGCTGCAGGGGGTGACGCACTACTACGCGGAGGCCTGCATCATTCGCGACCTGTCGCTGGAGATTCAGCGCGGCGATCGCATTGGTCTGATCGGGCGCAACGGCGCCGGCAAGACCACGCTGCTCAAGATTCTGCTGGGCGAGCTCGAGCCCAGCGAAGGCAGCGTGCGCATGGGCACCAACCTGTCGGTCGCCTATTTCGACCAGCTGCGCGCGGGGCTCGAGCTGGACAAGAGCGTCTACGACAACGTTGCTCAGGGCAGCGACAAGGTGACGGTCGCGGGCAAGGACAAGCACGTCATCAGCTACCTGCAGGACTTCCTGTTCACACCGGAGCGCGCACGACAACCGGTCAAGGCGCTGTCCGGCGGCGAGTCCAACCGTCTGCTGCTGGCCAAGCTCTTCACCCAGCCTGCCAACGTGTTGGTGCTGGACGAGCCGACCAACGATCTTGACGTGGAAACCCTGGAGCTGCTGGAAGAGCTTTTGCTCGACTTCGAAGGCACGCTGCTGCTGGTCTCGCATGACCGCGCGTTCATGGACAACGTGGTCACCGACGTGCTGGCGTTCGAGGGCGATGGCATCGTGCGCAGCTACGTGGGCGGGTATACCGACTGGGTCCGACAGGGCGGGCGGCTACCGCCGGCACCGTGGGAGTTGGCCGAGGCACGCAAGGCGCAGGAAAAGCTGGCCGAGCGGCAGGCGGCATCCACGCAATCGACGAAGAGCGAAAGCGACAAGCGGCGCCAGAAGCTCTCCTACAAGCTGCAGCGGGAGCTGGACTCGTTACCGGCAACGATCGAATCGCTGGAGGGCAAGATCGCGACGTTCGAGGCCCAGATGGGCGAGCCGGACTTCTACCAGCAGGACAGCGAGACCGTCACTGCGGCCATCGAGGCGCTTTCGGCAACCCAGGCCGAGCTGGATCGGGCAATGGAGCGCTGGATGGAGCTGGAGGCGATGGCGGAAGGAGAGGACTAGTCGCCGCTCGCGGCGGCAGGATGCGCCTTGCCCATCGCGGGCAAGGCGCATGATTCAGCGGGAGACGAGACCGGTCGCCATTACTCTTCCGTTTCGCCATCCTTGCCGACGCGAACCGCCAAAACGTCACACTCTGCGCCATGCAGAACGCCGGTCGATGTCGACCCCAGCAACAGCGCGAAGCCGTGGCGACCATGGGAGCCCACGACGATCAGGTCCACATCGTGCTCCTTGGCAAAGCGCTGAATTTCGGTATCCGGCATGCCGACCACGATATGCTGGTCTTCACGAGGAATGTCGTAAGGATCGGAGATATCGGCCAGTCGCTGCGTGGCGTGTTCGTCGAGCTGATCCTGGATGCTCGTCAGATCCATCGGGATATCGCCGCCGTAGGCGAATCCCAGGGGTTCCAGCGTGTGGATGATCGAGAGCTTGGCTTGGTTCCGGCGTGCGATGGGAATCGCGCGTTCCAGGACTTTATGCGAATCCTTGGTCAGATCCACGGCAACCAGCACGTGATGGTATTCGTTGCTCATCGGGTAACCCCCCGTTCGGCGAATGAACATGGATAACTGTAAGCGCGCCTCATGAGCGGCACAACGCAATTTTCGATAATGGCCTGCGGTCAGGCGCCGCAGGCGATCATCAACCATGCGCTTTCGCGACGCAACGTGATGTAACCGGTAGAGTGCACGGTGGCGCCTCATCCCTTGGTCGTAATCAGGCGGAACGGGGTCGCGAAAGTGTCGGTCGAAACAGGAGTGAAAACGTCATGGCGGTGCTGGGGTTTCTGTTGGTTGCCGTGCTGCTGATTCTGTCACCGATGGTGTGGCTGCGGCCGAGCCGAGGCGAGTCCAACCGCGGGCAAATGCGTCGGCACGTCAAGGCCAACGGCGGGGAGTTGAACTTTACCAAGGCGCCACTGGCGATGCCGAACGTGGCGCTGACCGGTTATCGGCTGCGATACCCGGGAACGAAGCCGGGCAGCGATTTCACACTGATTCGTAACGATGTCGCCAGCGAAGCACTGGAAGCGGCAACGGATCAGTGGCGCTGGCGCCAGGCGCCGCTGCCATCGCTGGATGCCGAGCGTCTGCGGGCGCTCAAGCAGTGGCTGGACGGATTGCCGACGGACGCCCTGATCGTCGAATCCGGCCAGCATACGATGTGCATCTGGTGGCAGGAGGCGATGAACTTCGAACGGTTTCCGCAGGAGTGGACGAGCTGGCTGGCAATGCGGGATACCCTGGCTGGCAGCGGCAGAAACGTCGAGGTGCCGAACAAGCCTCGGTAGTGGTTCATCGCTTGAGTGATGCATTGCTTGAGTGGCGCACCGCTTGCGGCGCGGTGCGTTTGGTCGTGATCGTGGCGGAGTGTTCAGGCCGGTGCCTGCTCCCGCCTCAGTTGGACTTGGCCTGCTCGGACTGGCGCTGTAGTTCCAACCCGTTTTTCTCGATGCGATCCAGCATGCTTTCGAAAGCATCGATCTCTTCCGGCGTGAACCCGCCGAGCATTTCATCGCGTACCTCGGTGACGATCTCCTCGATCTTTTCCAGTAGCGGTGTTGCCTCTTCCGTCAGATGAAGGCGCTTGGTACGGCGATCTTCGGCGCAAGGGCGGCGCTCGATCAGATTCTGCTCGGCCAGCTGGTCCAGCGTGCGCACCAGCGAGGGCGCTTCCACGCCGATGGCTCGCGCCAGATCGCATTGGGCCTGACCTCCACCCATGTTGCGCAGATTCCAAAGCGTCACCCAGCGTGTCTGGGTCAAGCCCAGTGGCGCCAAGCGTTCATCGATGACGGCGCGCCAGAGTCGTGGCAGGCGTGCCAGTTTAAAGCCGATATGCTGTGCCATAGCGGATTACCTGAATCGTGAACGTCCTAACATTCTCCAAAGCGCCACAGGATAATGCAAGCCACAATGATTGGCGATTAGTCGGCTTGCTCATCGTGGCTTCCCAAGGCATGGCGGATGTTCCAGCCGGGGATGCCCAACGGGCGCTGGATGTTACCATCGGCCGTCGAGGCTTCGTCACCTTCGGCCACCGTGAACCGTACGCTACCGATGCGCTGGCCGGTCTGCGTGACCACGTCCACTTGCCAGCGGCCTTTCAGGTCAGCGGAGAAATTCTGCTTGTGGGTCCAGGCTCGATAGCCCTGGTCGCGCCCGCCGTGAATGACCAGCGCGATGCGTTCGACGACATCGCCCTCATGACGCCAGACGTGATAGACCTTCTCGCGCAGCCCGCGGGGGGCTCGTATCGCCGTGTAGACATAGAGGCCGCGCGAGCGCAGTGCCTGCGGCGTCAGCGTCATGCTGCCGCTGGGCTCGCGGGCTGCCGTGTCGAATCCGGGAGAGAGGGCGCTGCCGGACAGCCACAGCGTCGCTGGCGGTATCCAGGTCCGTCCTGTCCAGGCAATGCCACCCAGAACGATCAGCAGCCCCGCCATGGCGAGCCAGCGGACGACGCCGCCGGGTTTGAGCAGGCCCATGACGCTAGGCAGGCTGAAGAACATCATCGCCAGAATCGACAGTATCAGGCTCTCTCCCGTGGTCAGGCTCAGCATGATGGGCAGCGTGACCAGCATCACCACGAACACGCACAGCGCATGGAGCAGGAAGTAGAGCCAGCGATGACGGTTGGACAAGCCGAAATACAGAGGGTCCAGAATGGCGAGAATCGAGCAGACGATCAGGAGTCCGGTGAATACGGCCTGGCCGCTGGTCCAGATCGTCGTGGCGAGAAAGAACGGTAGACAGAAGAACAGTGTCTCCTGATGCACCATCTGTGCGATGAACGTCGCCGCCGCGCGGGGCAGTGCGGCATTGCGTCCTCGTCGCGACAGCCATTTGCTGGCAATACCTTCGACGATCAACAGGGCCCAGGTCAGCACCAGCCCCAGGGCAAGCACGGCCCCCAGCCACTGTTGCCGATCGACCAGGAAAAACCCCAGCAAACCCAGTACGAAAGCGATAGGTGGCCAGACCCAGTGATAGCGGCGTAAACGAGCGACAAGCGGTTCCAGACGAGCCGCTGTCGAAGGTATCGTGGGGTCTTTCATGGCCACGGGCCAGGCTCCTGCGAGTGATTGTCAAGGCGCCAACCTGTCTGTTTCCCGAAACGAGGAGAGGCCGACAGGCAGGCGGGGGACATTCTAGCGGGTGAGGCATCACTTTGCGCGAAGATGCCAGCAGACAGAGCCGGGCCGCCGGTAGTCTACGCTGGGATGAGAGCCGGTGCGGCAGGCCGAGACTTTGGTTGAGCTTGACGAGCCCACTCGCGCGCCTCAAGCTCCCGGTATTCAAACAGTCGTATGATTCGCCTCGTAGATGCCAGCACGGGGCGCTTTCGCAGCCATGGCACGGAGATTTCTCATGCTCTATCAAGGCGATGCCATCCGGGTCGAGCGTCAGGACGGCGATCTCGCGCTCCTGACGTTCGATCTCAAGGATGAGGCGATCAACAAGCTTTCATCTTCGGTCATCGGTGAGTTGTCGCAAGCCGTCGAGGCGCTGGAAAGTGAGGCCGGGCTCATGGGGCTCGTCATTGCCAGCGCCAAGGACGTGTTTATCGTCGGTGCCGATATCACCGAATTTCATGCCATGTTCGCCAAGGACGAAGCGTTCCTGGTCGACATGAACACGCGGATTCATGCGCTGTTCAATCGCATCGAGGATCTGCCGTTCCCGACCGTCACCGCGCTCAACGGTCTGGCGCTGGGCGGTGGCTGCGAACTCGGATTGACCACCGATTTCCGCGTCATGGCGGAAACGGCACAGATCGGGCTGCCCGAAACCAAACTGGGCATCGTGCCGGGGTGGGGCGGTTGTGTCCGGTTGCCGCGACTGATCGGTGCCGACAATGCCATCGAGTGGATTGCCGGCGGCTCGCAGAACGATGCCGCCACGGCTTTCAAGGTGGGCGCCGTCGACGCCGTTGTACCGCAGTCCCAGTTGCTGGCGGCGGCCCGGGACATGATCGACAAGGCCAATGCCGGGGATTTCGATTATCGTGCCCGCCGGACCGAAAAGAGCTCGCCGCTGAAGCTCAATGCGGTCGAGCAGATGATGGCGTTCGAGACCGCAAAGGGTTACGTGGCCGGGAAGGCCGGTCCGCATTACCCGGCGCCGATCGAGGCGATTCGTGTCATACAGAAGGGCGCAGGCGAAGAGCGCGAACGTGCCCAGGCGATCGAAGCGCAAGCCTTCGCCAAGCTGGCCAAGACCGATGTCTGCTACAACCTGGTCGGTCTGTTCATGAACGACCAGGCCGTCAAGAAAAAGGCCAAGCAGTACGAGAAGGATGCCAAGGCGGTCGAGCAGACTGCGGTGCTCGGGGCGGGCATCATGGGCGGCGGCATCGCCTACCAGAGCGCCTACAAGGGCACGCCGATCCTGATGAAGGACATCAAGACCGAGGCGATCGAACTCGGCCTGAAGGAAGCCCGCAAACTGCTGACCAAGCAGCTCGAGCGCGGCAAGCTCAGCCAGACGCGAATGGCCGAAGTGCTGAGCAACATTCGTCCGACGCTCTCCTACGGCGATTTCGGTGCGGTCGATCTCGTGGTCGAAGCCGTGGTCGAGAATCCCCGGATCAAGGAAGCGGTACTTGCCGAAGTAGAGGCCCAGATCGCGGACGACACCATCCTGGCATCCAACACCTCGACCATCTCCATCGACCGGCTGGCGGCCAATCTCAAGCGGCCCGAGAACTTCTGCGGCATGCACTTCTTCAACCCGGTGCACCGGATGCCGCTGGTCGAAGTCATTCGTGGTGCCAAGACCTCCGACGCCGCGGTCGCCGCGACAGTGGCCTACGCCCGCCAGATGGGCAAGACGCCGATCGTCGTCAACGACTGCCCGGGATTCCTGGTCAATCGCGTCCTGTTTCCCTACTTCGGTGGCTTCAGCGGCCTGGTCGAGCATGGCGTCGACTTCGAGCGTGCAGACAAGGTGATGGAGCGCTTCGGTTGGCCGATGGGGCCCGCCTATCTGCTCGATGTCGTCGGCATCGATACCGCCGTGCATGCCAGCGAGGTAATGGCCGAAGGCTTCCCCGATCGTATGGCCCACAATGGCAAGTCCGCGATTCAAGTGATGCTGGACAATCAGCGGCTCGGCCAGAAGAACGGCAAGGGCTTCTACGTCTACGAGGAAGACAAGAAGGGCAAGCCGAAGAAAACCCATGACGACGAGGCTCACCGGCTGGTCGCCGGGGTCGTTCGTGAAACGCGGGAACTGTCCGACGACGAGATCATTGCGCGAATGATGGTGCCGCTGTGCATGGAGACGGTGCGCTGTCTCGAGGACGGCATCGTCGGGTCGCCGGCCGAGGCCGACATGGCGCTGATCTACGGCATCGGCTTCCCGCCGTTCCGCGGTGGTGCGCTGCGTTACATCGATGCCATGGGCGTGGCCGAGTTCGTGGCGGTAGCGAAACGGCTCGCCGGCGAACTGGGCGCGCTGTATGCGCCGACGGCGCGACTCGAGGAAATGGCCGCCAACGGCGAGCGCTTTTACCCTGACGCCAGCGACCGCTGAGCCCACCACCAACCGGAGTCACAGTCATGAGTTTGAAAGCAAGAGATGCCGTGGTGGTCGATGCCGTACGCTCACCCATGGCCAAGGTCAAGAACGGCGCCTTTCGTCACGTCCGCGCCGAGAATCTCTCCGCTGCCGTGATGCAGGCGCTGTTCACTCGCAACACGAAGCTCGACCCTGCCTGCGTCGACGACATCCTCTGGGGTTGCGTCAACCAGACCCTGGAACAGTCGATGAACATCGCGCGCAATGCCGCCATTTTGACCGGCATCCCGCGTTCGGTGCCGGCGCAGACTATCAATCGCCTGTGCGGATCGTCGATGAGCGCGCTGCATATCGCGGTGGCCAACATTCGCGCCGACATGGGCGACTGCTACCTCATCGGCGGGGTCGAGCACATGGAGCACGTGCCGATGGATCACGGCATCGATGTCAATCCGGCGGTCAGCAAGAGCACTGCCAAGGCGGCGATGATGATGGGCTTGACGGCGGAACTGCTGGGCAAGATGCACGGGGTGACTCGCGAACAGCAGGACCAGTTCGGGCTGCGTTCTCATCGACGCGCCAGCGAGGCCAACCGTCAAGGCTATTTCGACAACGAGATCGTGCCGATCGAGGGACACGATCAGCAGGGCTACCGCAGTCTGATCAAGCACGACGAGGTGGTACGCGAAGACGCCAGTCTCGAACAGATGGCATCGCTCAAGCCGGTGTTCGATCCCAAGAACGGCACGGTGACCGCGGCGACCTCGTCGGCGCTCTCCGTTGGCGCTTCGGCGCTGATGGTGATGAGCTACGAGCGGGCGAAATCTCTGGGACTGGAGCCTCTGGCGAAAGTCGTCTCGACCGGCGTGGCCGGCTGTGATGCCTCGATCATGGGGTATGGCCCGGTTCCGGCGACGCAGAAGGCGCTGGCAACCGCCGGTCTCAAGATCGGGGACATCCAGACAGTCGAGCTCAACGAAGCCTTCGCGGCACAGTCGATCCCGGTGCTGAAGGATCTCGAACTGCTCGATCGGCTGGACGAGGCGGTCAACCTGCATGGTGGCGCCATCGCGCTCGGCCATCCGCTGGGCTGTTCCGGGGCGCGTATCTGCACCACCTTGCTCAACGTCATGCGTCAACAGGACACCGCGATGGGCCTGGCGACGATGTGTATCGGCATGGGGCAGGGCATCGCTACAGTGTTCGAGCGCGTGTAGGTGCGAATCCACGTGCAGGATGCCAGTCGTAGCCGGTAGCCAATCGAAACCGGTAGCCAATCGACGATCGCCGCCTCGTCCATGCGAGGCGGCGTTTTTCGTGGATTCGAGTGAACGTAACCGGGTCCTGGTGACAAGCTCAGTCGAGGAAATGCAGCCGATCGCTGGCGATACGCGCCTTCGACCCGTAGCGCCAAGGCAGGTTGTCGCGCCCGTGGCCGACAGGAAGCCCTGCGTAGAGCGGCAGGCCACGGGGCGCCAGCCAGGTCTCGAACAGCGTCTCGATCTCGAGATCCCCGTAGGGGGCGCAATTCTCGAAAGTGCCGATGCAGACGGCGGCGGCGGCGTCCAGCGCACCGGAATGGACCAGTTGCCACAGATCGCGCTCGAGCCGGTAGTAGGGCTCGCCAACGTCTTCCAGAATCACAATCGCCCCGGGTGGCGCGCGAAACGCCAGCGAGGTGCCGGCAACGCTGGCCAGGGTCGCGAGATTGCCGCCGACGAGCGGCCCTTCGATCGCCGCCGCCGAAGCGGCCGAAACAGGCGTCAACGCCACGCTCTCCGGCGACCGGCCCTCGAGCAGCCCGAGCAGGGCACCGAAATCGCGATGGCTCGCGGCGCGAAGGTCGGCGTCATCGCTGGCGAGTTTTACGCCCTCTTTCATCACCGGGCCATGGATGGCCGGCAAGCCGTGGCGATGGCACTGATCCAGCAGCACGCTGAGATCGGAATAACCGATCAACGGCTTGCGAGAGAGCCGGTTCCAGTCGATTTCGGTCGCCAGGTGGGCGCAGCCATAGCCGCCGCGAACGGCCCAGACGGCATCGGTGTCGGGATCGGCGTAGGCATCGTAGAGCGTCTGAAGGCGATGCTCGACGCTCCCGGCCAGATAGCGCCGTTGATCCTGTAGCCGATCGGGAAAGCGAACGGCGATACCGAACGGCTGCAAGGCCCGGGCGGCTTGTTCCAGCACATCGGGTCGGGTGAAGGAGGCAGGAGCGATCAGGCTGAAAGTCGGAGACATGGGTAACGGCTTCACGAAGTCGGGCGAGTGAATGATGACGTTTTGCACGTTACGCCAGCACGGCGCCCGATGCTACCAGCTGATTTCTTTCCCCGGTCTGACGCCATGTGACTGTTAGAAATGCTTTATTTGAAGACGCCATCAGGTATCTCTCTTCAGCCGCTCCAACAATTGTTCCATCGCCATGGGGCGGCCCAAGTAGAATCCCTGGTACTGCTTGACGCCCAACGTCTGCAGCAGTTGCCACTGTTCTTCGGTCTCGACGCCTTCGGCAACGGTTTCCATGCCGAGCAGGTTGCACAGTTCGACGATGCCTGCCAGCAGGTCGCGTGAACGCCGGTCCGCCTCCAGGCCGTGCATGAAACAGCGATCGATCTTGATGGTGTCGAAGGGCAGTCGCTTGAGATAGCCCAGCGATGAGTAGCCGGCGCCAAAGTCATCCATCGCGACACGGAAGCCCTGACTTCTGAGATGTTCGATCCGAGCTTCCGGTATCCGCGTGTCTTCCATGAACACGGACTCCGTCACTTCCAGTTCGATCTGGTCGGCCGTGATGTGATGACGATGGCAGGCACTGCGCAGCGTATTCGCCAGCTTATCGTCCATGACATGCAGTGCGGAGATGTTCACCGATACCGGTAACGGATTACCCGTGGCGGCCAGGCGGGCGGCATATTGGGCGGCGCGGTCGATGGCCAGGTTGCCCAGTGCCGACGCCATTCCGTTGTTTTCGGTAAGTGGTACGAAGACGGCAGGGGGGACTTCGCCATGTTCTTCGGTCATCCAGCGCGCGAGCAGTTCGGCGCCGATCATTCGATTGTTGCCGTCGAACTTGGGCTGGACCACGAAGTCGAGAGCGTCCTTGGCGATGGCTTCCCGCAGGTGGGCGAGCATCGACATCTGTTCCAGGCTGTGATGCTTCAGCTGCTCGTGATAGACGACGATGGCGTTCTTGCCCCGGTTCTTCGCCGCATACATGGCGACATCGGCATGCTTGAGCAGAGTCTCTCCGTCGCGCCCGTTCTGCGGTGCGTGAACGATGCCGATACTGGCGGTGACGCTGATCTGATGCCCGCCGATCACCATGGGGTGGGACAGCGCTTCGAGCAGGCGTTGGGCGATCCTGTCGGCGAGTTCCGTGTCGCTGCCCACCTCGATGACCACGACGAATTCGTCGCCGCCCCAGCGCGCGACCAGATCCTTGCTACGCACCGTGGCGCGTAGCCGCTTGACGATGATTTTCAGCAGGATGTCGCCCGACTGGTGCCCCAGCGAGTCGTTGATGTGCTTGAAACCATCCAGATCGATGAAGAGGACCGCGAGCCCGTGTCCAGGCAGGAGCCTGAGCAGCCGCCCGTTCAGCGTCTGCTGCAGCGTCGCACGATTGGGCAGTTGAGTCAGCGTGTCGATCCTGGCGAGATGCTCCAGCTCCCGCTCGGAGCGCTTGCGTGCCGAGATGTCCCGTAGCGCGGCGATATAGTGAGTCTCGCCAGTTTCGTCCAGCGTAAAGTGGCTGAGGGTCAATTCCACGGGAACGGGTGCTGCCCCTTCGACATGGAAGAGTCCTTCGTAGTGCTGGATGCGATCGTTACGCGCGACCGTCGCCGGGTCGGAGCGCAGCACATCGGCATCTATGTACTGCTGCAGTGCGCGGCCGAGTATCGCGCTCGGTGGTAACCCCCCGAGCGCGGTGAACGCGTCGTTGATTTCCAGAATGCGCCAGCGATTGTCGACGACCAGCATCGAATCGCGCGAGGCGGCGAACGCATGCGCCCGGACGCTGCCATGAGGTCGCTGGTCACGCGGATCGTCGAGGACTTCCCAGGTGCCGGTTGCCGCGAGAGGGGAGGCGTCATCGTCGCGCGAGGTGATCGCGCCGCGGATGCGCCACCAGATCGATGGCTTGGTGGCGTCGGGTTGTATCAGCACGTCGACGCGGTCCTGCTGACCGTCGTTCATTCGCCGCCATAGGGTGATCAGACGCCGACGCTCGGCCGACGGCATCGTCTTCAATAGCGTCCACCAGTCAAGACGCAGAAGGTCGCTATCGCTTCGTTCGGCTATCGTGCCGCAGAGAAAGCTGTGTTCGGGGGCAGACCATCGCCAGTAGGAGGTCCGGGCTGCGGCCATGGCTTCCAGCGCCCATTGCTGGTGTGTGTCGAGATCACCGGCCATCGCGTTTTCGAAAGGCAGGGCAGGCAGCACTGATTCTCCGAGGCTGTCTTCTCCGAGACTATCTTCTCCGAGGCTATCGTCGGTGTCTTGTGGCGAACCGCGTTGGAATTCATTGTCGGTGGACATGGGACGGGATCTCGATCGCACTCGAATGGCAAAAAGCGAATCATGGAAGGTGATTCGAACTCTATCGGCTCATTTCGCTAAAACTTGATGGTCCTGAACGCTATGGGTCCTTGCCGTGGCGCTCTTTTCGAAAGATCGCACCTTGATGCCATGTAGCCTATAGCAGAGCCGTCATGAAGAGTGACAGTACGGCCAGAAAGCTGACGACGAAAAGAGAAGACCTCAGTGTCGCCAGATCCAGGGCGTAACAGAGACCATGGCCGATCCGAGCCAGCACGAAGACGACGCAGGCGATATCCGCAAGCCTGCCGCCACCCGAGGTCTGCATGGCAACGATACCCGCGGTGAACAGCGCCAGCGCCTCCCAGGCGTTGCTCTGCGCTGCCCAGAGACGCGCGCCTTTACCTGTCATCTGCGCATATTGCTGGCGTGGATGATGATTATCCAGGTGACCGAATTCCCGGCGCCTGACGCTGCTGCCCCAGAATGCCAGCCAGAAGGGCAATAGCGCGGTTATCAGCAGGCACCATAGTGGCAGGCTCATTGCATTCCCTCTTGCGCTCTCTCGGTCGATCCCGCCGAACGCCTTATCCGGCGATTTTTAGTCAAGATAGCAGATCGTTCGTCGATCGTACGGTTGTCGAATACGGTCGATCGGGACCTGAAAATATTGGCGCTTCGACCGCCTAGTCATCGGAGCATTGTCCGATATTTCTTTTCCCAACCTGGTCCGGTTCAGACATCGTCGCTCGGCGCTGCCCGTTCTACACGCTCCAGAATGCTTGCCACCTCCGCCAGTGTCGATGTGTCGAGTTGATCGGTAGTGGCCTGCAAATAGGTGCGATCCTCGAGATAGAGGCAGAGCGTTTCGATGAAGCGAATGCGCAGATCATAGAGCGAGGAGCGGGCGTCGAGGACATCTACCAAGTCTCTCAGGCCGAGAGATTCGCCGCGAATCGCCGCCTGCAGGAACAGACTGCCGGATTCCACCGAGCGCTGCAGGGCCTCCAGCTGGCGCAGGTCGCCCTGCATGCTGAGCAGGCGCTTGCGAACCTCCTGCTGGGCCAGTCGGCGTTCGTTCTCCGTGCTGGCCGCGCTGGCTCGTGCCGTCAGCTCTCCCTGGCGGATACTGGCGGTGGTATAGCCACCCTGGTAGATCGGCAGGTTCATTTCCACGCTGGCCGAAAGATCGTTGCTGGTTCTCAAGGCATCGCTACTGTCGACATCGCTGTAGCCGACCACCAGGTTGAGTTCGGGATAGCGTGACGCGCGTCGCACGTCGGTATCCCTGTCGGCGACGCGCTGGCGCTCGGCGGCCAGGCGCACCTGCACATTATTTCGGCTCAATGCCAGCCAGCTCTCCAGCGGGCGAGATTCCGGTGAGATGTTCAGATTCTCCGGCGTATCGACCAGTACCGGATCAAAGGGAAGCGCAACGCCGGTCAGCCTTTCGAGGTCGCTCAGAGCGTTGGTCAGGTCGTTTTCCGCCGATGTCTGGTCGGCGACCGCCTGATCCAGCCGCGACTGGGACTCCAGCAGGTTGATACGATCGCCGATACCCAGGTCGTAGGCGCGCTGGGCCTGGCGCTGCTGCAAGACCAGCGACTCGCGCTGCGCGATCAGCAAGCCCAGCTTGCGCGAGGCCTGGTAGGCATCGAGATAGGTTTCCACCACCTTGACCGCGAGGTCACGCTCGGCGACGGCCACCTGCAGCGCCGCCGCATCCATCTGCGCACGAGCCTTGCCGACCCGGCGCCAGCGCTCGAGGCTGAACAGCGGCTGTGTCAGCCGCAGTTCCCAACTGGTGTCCCGCGTCCTGCCGGAAACGCGATCGTCATAGACCTCGTCCGGATAGTCATCGGGATTGTCGGTGTAGATATTGTCGGCGTCCGTGTAGCGATAGGCAGCGGTGGCATCGAGCCGGGGGCGCAACCCTGCCTGCGCCATCGGCACTTCCTGCGCCATCGATTGGCTATCCAGGCGCTGGCTCTGCAAGCCGCTGTCGTAGGTCAGCGCCAGGGCGACCAGTTGTGGAAGGGACGGTAGCGGTGCTTCGATCTTGAGTGGCTGGGCATGCGCCGTGGCGATCAGCGTCGCCAGACAACCGGTCAACGCCCATTGACGAATGGATGGCATCACTCTTCTCGCATCGCGCGTGCCAGCATGTCGCTGAACGGTTTGAACATGTAGCTGGCAAAGGTGCGGTCGCCGGTCTTCAGCATGACTTCGGCAGGCATGCCGGCCAGCAGCTGCATCGACGAAGTCATTTCGGAATGACCCACGTCGGTGACGCGGATGCGGGCCTTGTAGTAATGGTTGCGTGTTGCCTCGTCTTCGAAACTGTCTGCTGAAACGTGGGCGACTTCACCTTCGATCACATTGGATAGCCGCTGGTTGAAGGCACTGAAGCGGATCTCGGCAGGTTGTCCGATGTGGACATTGTCGATGTCGCGATCCGGGATTCGCGCTTCGACGATAAAGGCTTCGTTGGCCGGGACGATTTCCATCACCGTATCGCCGGAGCGAATGACGGCGCCCTGGGTGTGGACCTGGAGGCCGACGACGGTTCCCGAGACCGGCGCGACGATAGCGGTACGCTGAACCTGATCGCGCAGCGCGGTGACCCGCTCCTCGGCGTCCGTCACCTGGGACTGGACATCCTTGAGATGTTCGCCGACTTCCTGGTGATACTCCTGTCGACGAATTTCCTTCTGGAACCCGTTCTCGCTGATCTGCGAACGTAGCTGCGCCACTTCCGCGCTATGCTGGGCGTTTTCCCCCTGATACTCGAGCACCTGGCGTTCGAGCTCGCGCAGGCGCTGGTTGTCTCCAAGCCCCTCCTTGAACAGCGTGCGATAGTCGCCGGCTTCTCCGGAAAGCGAGTTGATCTTGGACCGATTGACCTGCTGCAACCGCTCGAGACCGGCGATCTGCTCCTGCATCTGGCGAGCCTTCTCGTCCAGTGCGGACAGCGCGTCCTTCAACGACTGCCGGCGGACCTGGAACAGACGCTGCTGCACGTCGACCACGGCCTGCACCCGCGCCGACACGTCATCGAGCAGGATATCGGGAAACGTCAGCGTGTCGCGGTCGCTCTGCTCGGCCAGCAGGCGGACCTCGCTCGCCAGGGCAATACGGTATTCCGACTCGGCAATCGAGAGCTTGGCCAGCGGCTGGGTGTCGTCGAGCACGATCAGCGAATCTCCGGCACTGACCTGATCGCCATCCTCGACCAGGATGCGTTTGACGATGCCGCCCTCGAAGTGTTGAACCTTCTTGGTCGAGGTCTCGACGGCCACCGATCCCGGCGCCACCACCGCGACCGCGAGATCGGCCGTGACCGACCAGAGCACGAAACCGCCCAGGGCGAATACCAGAATGGCCAGACCCCAGCGTCGGCTGGTGCGATCGCTGGTGGGCAACTGAGGGGCAGGAGCCCCGAGCGCTATCGGCGCGGCAGATGAAATCGTCATGACGTCGGCGGTTCCGGGGGGAGAGGAAGAGATGATCGCGAGTCGTCCGGCTTGCCGCGGGCACGCATCCGGATGGAGTGAACGGGTGTGCCGCTCTCCCGCGAGGATTGCGCCATCTTCGGCGCAGGCTGGCGGGCGGGAGCGCAGGACACCATACGTCCTTCCTGCAGTGTCAGGACACGGTCGACATGCTCGAGGATGGTCGATGAATGGCTGATGATGAACACCGTGGTGCCTTGAGTCTTGAGCTGGCGCAGGCAGTGCAGCAGCGCGCGTTCGCCGCTGGCATCGAGATTGGCGTCCGGCTCGTCGAGCACCACCAGGACCGGGTTGCCGTAAAGCGCCCGGGCCAGGCCGAGTCGCTGGCGCTGCCCGCCGGAAAGGATGCCGCCGGCCCCGCTGATCTGGGTGTCGTAACCCGAGGGTTGCCGCAGAATGATGTCGTGCACGCCCGCCTTCTGGGCGGCCTCGATGACCCGCGCCGGGTCCAGATCACCGAAACGGGCGATATTTTCGCTGATGCTGCCGTCGAACAACTCGACATCCTGAGGCAGATAGCCGATGAAAGGCCCCAGCCGTTCCCGCGGCCACTGGCCGATATCGGTGCCCCCTATCCGGACACAGCCACTTTGCACCGGCCAGACGCCCAGCATGACGCGAGCGAGCGTCGATTTGCCCGCGGCACTGGGGCCGACGATAGCGATGTGCTCGCCGGGATTGCACAGCAGGTCGAGTTCCCACAGGGTCGGCCGGCTTTCGCCGGGAGGGCCCGCGGTCACCGATTCGAGTGCCAGGCGCCCGGTCGGCGGCGGCAGAGGCATGCGCTGAGGCTCGGCAGGTACCGCCGACAGCAGGGCGTTGAGCCGTCCGTGCGCGGTACGTGCGGCGATGAAACCCTTCCAGCCGCCGATCATCTGGTCGATCGGCGCCAGTGCGCGGCCCATCAGGATGGAGCCGGCGATCATCATGCCGCCGGTCAGGCTACCTTCGATGACCAGAAAGGCACCCAGCCCCAGGATCAACGACTGGAACAGGATTCGCAGGGTTTTCGACACGTTGCTGAGGGTACCGGCCCGATCGCTGGCATGGGATTGATGCAGCAAATAGTCGTGATGCTTTCCTCGCCAGCGGGCGAGCAGATTCGGCAGCATCCCCATGGCCTGGAGCACTTCGGCATTGCGCAGGTTGCTCTGGGCCAGGTCCTGGGACTGGATGTGCTCCCGGTTGGCTTCGCTCAGCAGCGACTGGGTGCTCTTTTCGTTGATCCATGCCAGCGCCAGCAGCACGCTGGCGGCGACGGCGGCGAAGATCCCGAACCAGGGATGGAACAGCGTCAATATGGCGATGTAGACCGGAATCCAGGGCGCATCGAAGAAGGCGAACAACCCATTGCCGCTGAGAAACTGACGTAGCGTGGTCAGATCATTGAATGGCTGGGCCGACGGCCTGCCTGGCACCAGCAGCGCACGCTTGAACGTGGCCTGGTAGAGCCGTTCGTTGATCTGCATGTCGAGTCGGTTGCCGACGCGAACCAGAATGCGCGAACGCACCAGATCCAGGGCGCCCATCACGACAAACAGGAACACCACTACCAGCGTCAGCATGAGCAAGGTTTCAGGGCTACGGGTGGTGATTACACGGTCGTATACCTGCAACATGTAAATCGACGGCGCCAGCATGAGCAAGTTGATGAACAGGCTGAACAACAAGATAAACAGGAAAGCCTGACGACTGGCCGATATAGCCTGTTGCAGGTCGGTTTTGTCCTGGGGGTTTGCCACAGCATTTTCTCTTCTGAGGTTGTTGTGGAAAGTGGCGTTGATGCATCGCTGTTCCCATCAGGATGCGTAAATTGTGAACAAGTTTACAAGCGGGGTTTTAAGGGCGGATTCCTGGTCGAGAGAGGAGTATGGTTCTTGGGTTGTTGTTTTAACCTTTTTAAATCAATGATTTGTTGTGTTTTTGTCGCGATTGATTCGATATGTGGCAAAAGTCGTGCGAATAAAAACAAAGGATTTCATGGTGATAAGGTTACGAATTTGTACTGAAATGCCAGACCGATTTTTGGTACTTGAGTTTGATATTTATCATCCTTGAAATTTTATGTAAACGCGCTTTTTATAAGGGGGCGAGAAAGAAGCTAAATCAATGATTATGCGTTGGAAGTGAGGCGTTCGAGTGCTACATTCCATGCGCTTCTCGTTAAACTCGTTTTGATGGTTTTAGAAGTTTCAACTTTGCGCTGGCAGTGAGAAGCGCTAGGTTGCCATCGGTAAGACTCCATCGATAAGACTTTAGTCATGAGTCAGTCCGAGTCTTTCGGCCCATAAACGATCAGCGATAGGGAACTTCCGTCAGTCAATGCTCGGGAGCTCGGCATCGTGTCGGTTAGCGCCGAACGGGCGACGGTCATTCTCGCTCGTTTCATAACCACCATATAACGCGTAGGGGCTCTATTCATGTTCACGCTATCCATCATCGATGCTCAGACCGGGGACACCGTCGAGACATTGACGCAGGGCGCTGCCATCACTCGTGACTTTCTTGGTGAGGACTACTGGCTGGAAGTCGCGCCCATCGACAGCAGCGGCTTTTCCGCCAGCGACGTTGCCGCTGTCACCCTGACGGTAACCGACTCCGCGGGCAACCCGAGCGAGCAGGTGGCTTCGGAAAGCCCTTATCGGTTCACCTTGTCCGCGGATCTGGATCGAGGTCTGACCAATCTGATGCTGGATGCGCTGAATGCAAACGGTCAGCTGTTGACGGGTAGCGAGCAGTCGGTCGATATCGAAGTCGTCAACGTCGAAGGCTGGTCGGGCGATGTCTTCACTCTCCAGGGAGAATCACTGACGACCGATGACGGTAGCTCGGCTGCCGATACGGTCGTTCGCGATGCCGATAACCCGGAGACCAGCGCCGCCGCGGGTAGCGATGGCTTGTGGAACGGATCGAGCGGTACCGGGTACGTGGACATGGGGGGGCAGATCGGGGACGCGGCCTATTTCGAGGTGGATGTCGCAGCCGCCGGCACCTATCAGCTCGATGTGCGATATGCCGGCAGCAGCGCGAGTGGCGCCTCCCGCCCGATGGCCGTACTGGTCGATGGCAACGATCAGGGCACCCTGACATTTCCCTCGACCGGTACCGGGACGGCGGGGTGGGAGACCTGGCAGCACGCGACACTGACCCTGACGCTCGACAGCGGCACCAATGTCATCCGGCTGGAGAATATCGTGGGAGGCGGCCCGAACATCGACAGCCTGACGCTGACCGCGATCGCTGTGGATGACGTGCCGGCGCCGCTGGTCATTCAGGCCGAAGACTCAGCGCTGGTTTCCATCGCCGACAGCGGGGCGACGAGCAGCGCTGGCCTGACGCGAGTCGTCGACAGCGAACATCCCGACGCGCAGGGCGTCGTCCGCGCGGGCGCGATCGACGGTGGCTACGTCGATTTCGGCACGGATGCCGGCGATGCGGTCACCTTCCAGGTCTCTCCCGAGGAGACCGGGGTCTATACCGCGACGATTCGCTACGTCAATGGCGGGACCGGCGATCGCCCGCTGCTGCTCTCCGTCAACGGCGCGGAGCCCACCCTGGTTTCGTTTCCGCCGACCGGATCCTGGACCAACTGGAGCGAGATCAGCGTTTCGGTACCGCTCTCCGAAAACGACAACAGCTTGACGTTGACTCTGCCGTCGACGGCGCAGGGCGGCGTACCCAACGGTCCCAATATCGACCAGATCACCTTCGATTATGTCGAGGCATTGCCGGCGGATCCCACGCTGGTATTCTCGATCGAGGGGGAAGCGCTGGCGATCGACGACGGCTCCTCCGCCGCCGATACCGTGGTTCGCGATGCCAGCAACCCGGAGCCGAGCGGTGGCGGCGCTGATGGTTTGTGGGGCGATTTCAGCGGTACGGGATATCTGGATATGGGATCCCAGACCGGGGATGCGGGAGCTTTCACGGTCAATGTCGCGGAAGCGGGAACCTACCTGCTGACGATTCGCTACGCCGCCAGCGGCACGAACGATCGCCCGATGGCGCTTTCGGTAGACGGTGATACGCAGGGCACGATCGATTTCCCATCAACAGGGGTGAGCAGCGCGGGCTGGGAGAACTGGACGGAAACCACCGTCGAGATCGAGCTCGGTGCCGGCGACAACGTGGTTCGGCTCGCCAACATCGGCAATATCGGCCCCAACATTGACAGCCTGTCGATCCACACGCTGCCTGACGACGGCGGCGATCCCGTCGTCGAGCCCGGTGATCGCTTCGAGGTCAAGATCAACTTCCAGCCGAACGGCGCGACCACGCCGGATGGCTATGTTGCCGATACCGGACTGGCGTTCGGGCAGCAGTCGCTGCAGGTGGATGGCCAGACTTACCAGTATGGATGGGTGACGGAGGGTTCGATCGCCGACGGCACCGCCAACGGCACGACGCCGATGGCGATCGCCGGCCAGGATGCCAACGCGCTCGGTGACCGCAGCAGTGCGTTGCCCGATGTCGATCCGTTGCAGGCGACCTATGCCGGCTTCGACAAGCCGGGCTATAGTCAAAGCGCCGGCTGGGAAATCGAGCTGGAGGATGGCTATTACGAAGTCACGATCTCCATCGGCGACAGCGGCGGCGCGTATGACAGTGTCAACGTCATCAATGCTGAAGGGGAGGCTTTCAATACGCCGTTTGTCTCGGCGCGACCGGACGACTTCCCGGCGGACGGCAATCCGGCCGATGACAGCGATGGCTACCGTTCGACACTGGTGACGCGAATCGTCCAGGTGACCGACGGCCGACTGACGCTCGACTCGATCGGTGTCGACAGCGCCAACACCGAAATCCAGTACATCGAGATCCAGTCGCTGCCGGACCTGACGCCCAACGATGACCGCGAGGCGCCTGCAGATTACGCCTATTTCACCGATCCGCGGGCCGTGGCCGGCGTCGGCGAGCAGCAGGTGGAGGTCCATCTCCAGTCGGACGACGGTACGCTACCGGTGGGTATCGATCCCACGTCCGATATCTTCATCGGTATCTCCGTGGTCGATGGCCGCGGCGGTGCGTTGCTGGAGAGTCTCAACGACGGCTCGGTCAAGCTCTTCAACACCGTTACCGGTGAAGAGGTCGCGTTCAACATCAATACCACCGGCGGGTTCGATTCGCTGACCATATCGCCGGTGGGCGAGCTGGATGAGTACACCAGCTACACCTTGGTGATCGACGGCTTCCAGGACCGCGGCGACAACGACGATCCCAGCGCGCCCACCCGCGAGTTTCAGAAATTCACCACTACCTTCGTGACCGGCGCCGAACCGGAAGTCCAGGACAGCGAAGTGGCCTTCGACACGACGGTGGAGCTGAACGGTGCCGAAGATGGAGCGTACCTGTTTACTTCCATCACCATGTCGCCGGACTACAGCAAGATCTACGTCTCGACCATGAACGGCGAGATCAAGCGCTTCGATGTCGATCCGGTCACCGGGGCGCTGTCCAACGAGCAGACGCTGGCGCTGGACTACTTCCAGAGCGAGGAGGGCGCTCGGGGCATCATGGGGCTCGCTTTCGATCCGACCGACCCCCACGTGCTATGGGTGACCGACAACTATCCGGTTCCGCTGACCGGGCGTGACAACGGCGTACCCGAATTCAGCGGACGCGTCAGCAAGGTCACGATCGACGATAGCGACGCCACGTTCTCCGGGTTGGCGGAAACCTATATCACGGGGCTGCCGCGTTCCAACGGCGACCATGTCACCAACAGCCTGGTGTTCCACGCCAACCCCGAATACGACGCCGAGACCAACCCTGACGTGCCGCCTTATCTGCTGTATGTCTCGCAGGGGGCCAACACCGCGATGGGTGGAGACGACAGTGCCTGGGGTAACCGTCCCGAGCGACTGCTGAACGCCGCGGTACTCGAAATCGATCCGTATCGGGATGCGCCGGCGGGGGGCTTCGATGTCTCGACCGAACCGTTGCCGACCGATGGTTCCAACACTCGCTACGAAGACGATGACGGCGACCTCAAGAACGGCCCCATCGACATGGGTGGCGGCCAGTACCTGGTCTTCGCGGAAGATGGCACCGCGACGATGCAGGATGCCGACGGCAACGTATTGATCGAATACTACGATCCATTTGCGGCCGATGCCGTCCTCAAGGTCTACGCCACCGGCATTCGCAACGCCTATGATCTGGTATGGCACTCCAACGGCAGCCTGTACGCGCCCACCAACGGCTCGGCTGCCGGAGGTGTCACGCCGGACGATCCTTCGACGGCCTACAACGAAGGGCTGATCAACGTGGGCATCGAGGACGACTGGCTATTCAAGGTCGAGGAAGGGGGCTACTACGGCCACCCCAACCCGATGCACGACGAATATATCCTCAACGGCGGGAATCCGACCGCCGGCGAGGATACCAACGAGACCGACGAGTACGCGGTAGGTACCAACCCCGACAGCAATTACGCGATCGACGATGTGTATTCCCTGGGTACCAACCGTTCACCCAACGGCGCCATCGAATATACCAGCAACGTTTTCGGCGCGACGCTGGACGGCAGCCTGCTGTTCGTCGAGTACTCCGGCGGTGACGATATCCGTTGGATCACGCTGGACGAGGAGGGCAACGTCTCGAACGATAACGTGCTGCGTGACGTCGACGGTAATGTCATCTCCTATGTCGATCCCCTGGATATCATCGAGAATCCGCTGACCGGCCAGCTCTATCTGATAACGCTCAATCGCAGCACGGGCGAGAGCCAGGTCGTCCGGCTGGATCCGGTGCCTGGCGATATCATTGACCCCGGAGAAGGAGATGCCGACTTGACTACTATTGCCACTATCCAGGCCGAAGACGAGTCCCAGGCGATCATCGCTTCCGGGGCCGGCGCTCAGATCGTGATCCGAGACGGCGACAACCCCGAGCCCACCGATGTCGGATCGGAGTACGGCGTGCGTCCCGGCGCCTACGGGCTCGACGGCAACACCAACGACAGCGATGGTGTGATCGGCGGCTACGCCGACTTTGGCGCGACCACAGCGGATTTCATCACTTTCAACGTCGACATGAGTGCGACCGACGCTGGCGATGCCGTACTTCGGATTCGCTACGCCAACGGGGGCACGGCCAACCGGCCGCTGGAAGTCTTCGTCAACGATGTCAGCATCGGCGTCTATGGTTTCGCGCCGCCGGTCGGTGTCAGTGGCAATGCCGCATGGAATACGTGGCAGACACTGGATATTCCGGCCGAGCTGATCGCCGGCGCCAATACGATCCGACTGCAGTCGACCAGCAACACGGGGCCGAATATCGATCAGTTGCAGGTACTGGTCGAGGACACGACGCCGGGTTATGCCGTCTACGAAGCAGAGGCTGCGGTCATCGAGGGTGGCGCCGTCGTCATTCCTTCCTCTCAGACCGATCGTGACGCCTCGGGCGAAGGCTTCGTCGATTTCGTCGGCAGCGGCGACCAGAGCCTTACCTGGGATGTGGACGTCGATCAGAGCGGTGTCTATGAAATCGCATTCCGCTACTCGTTGACCAGTGGCAAGGCCGACCGCCCCATGGCGCTGACGATCAACGGGGTCAGTTATCCGACGGTCAACTTCCCTGCCCAGAGCCAGACGGTGAGCGACTGGGTCTACCAGACGGTGGAAGTGACGCTGGCGGCGGGCAGTAACACCGTCACGGTCACCGCGCCCAATGGTGTCGGGCCCGATATCGACTCGCTGGAAGTGTCGGACGAGCCCGTCACGGTCGTCTCCGACGGCAACATCAGCGTTGTCAGTACCGATCCGGCCTACTTCAGCGACCGCATCGCTTTCAATTATCTGGAAAACAATGAAGCCACCCATCCTGAGAACGGACCTCGGGAGTACAAGGACAGCGGTTCGGTCGTCATCACCAACAACGGCACCGGGGAATTGGCGGTAGGTAGCGTGGCGGTCAGCGGTCCATTCATGTTGGCCGACGCCCACTTGCTGGACGATTTGAGATTGGCCTCCGGCGCCTCCATCGAGGTCGGCGTCCTGTTCAACCGGGATGCCTATACCCCCCCGGCCGGTAACGCCGATGACGGGGTGTTCGAGGGCACGTTGACGATTCAATCCGACGACGTGGATCACCCCGTCACCGAAATTCAGCTGGCCGGCTTCTGGCAGGCGCGCGACGAGGGCGGCTGGGAGCCCAATCTCAACGAAATCTGGCAGGTCTTTGGCTTCGGTAATCATGTCGACGGGCTCTCCACGCTGGAGGGCGGCGGCCTGTCGGAGGTGGATACTGGCGGACGCTACGAAGCCGCGCTGGAGGGCGAAGTTCTCTCGCGTTACTGGCAGGTTGCCGACGGCGCCGAAACGGCCAAGGTCACGCAGCTGGCGGGCTTGCACGGTCCGGGAGGCGCGTTACTTGCCATGCACGAGCCCGGCGACAAGAACGATGCCAGAAGTCTGGTTCATCATGACTCGCCCTATAATCAGTCTTTCCTGCCGCTCCTCGCCAACGGCGGTTTCGCGACCACGACCATCAGTCGCGCGCAGGTACCGGATGCCTGGCTGGGCGACGATATCTTCGGTTTTTCGGCGGCAAGCGTGTCGACCGACCCGTCTCTCAATAACCAGTCCTCCAACGCCGACCCGGGAATCGAGACCGGTTACTATTTCCGCATGGTCCAGGCTTTTGACGCCGACGGAAACGCGATCGCGAACACCTATTTTGCGCTGATGGACTATAACGGCGGCAATTCCGACTACAACGACAACGTTTATCTGATCGAAGGGATTCAACCCGCGGCACGAACGCCTTTCAACGAGACCGCGACGCCCTGGGAGGTCGATCAGAGCGGCCTGACGCTGGATGCGGCGCTGTTCGACGAGGGTGCGCCCTATCTGACCTACGAGGACTCCAGCGAAACCCAGCTAGGTACCAACTTCCGCGAGGGCGGAGTGGACATTCGCGGCAATGGCGACGCCATCGGCTGGATCGAGAACGGGGAGTGGGTCGAATATACGCTGGAGGTCGATCAGGCCGGCGTCTACGATCTCTCATTCCTGTCCGCGCTAGGTGCGCAGACGGGTAGCGCCCGCTCGATCACGGCCACGTTCGACAACGGCGCCGGGGTCTACGAAGTCGTGACCATCGGCGTCGATTACACCGGCGGCTGGAACACCTTCGAGGCAACCGACAGCCAGCACGTAGCACTGGAGGCGGGGACGCAGACCCTTCGGCTGACCTTCAACGGCGGCTCGCAGAATCTGGAGTCCTTCAGTCTGGCACCTGCCGCTCAATCGGCATTCAACGCTTCCAGCACGCCCTGGGCGGTGGACGATGGCCTGACGCTGAATGCCGGGCTCTATGACGAGGGTGGGGCGGAAGTCGCCTACCATGACAGTAGCGAGGAACAGCTGGGCGTCAACACGAGGAACGAAGGCGTCGATCTGCGCGACAACGGCAACTCGATCGGCTCGATCGCCAACGGCGAATGGGTGGAATACACCATCGACGTCGCCCAGGCAGGCACCTATCAGCTGTCGTTCGCCGCTGCCACGATGTCCAACGGTCGCACCGTCACGGCCAGCGTCGAGCAGGATGGTGCCACCTACACCAGCGCTGCACCGCAATCCGTCACCAATACCGGTGGCTGGAACAACTACCAGGTCAACGAGGGTATCGAACTCGATCTGGCGGCGGGCGAGCAGACGCTGCGGCTGACGTTCAACGGCGGGGCGATGAACCTGCAGTCCTTTACGCTGACACCGGAAGCCAGTGCGACGGCGACGCCCATGGCATCGATGTTCTCGATGATCGCCTCGAGCGACGAGAGCACCAGCCTGATGCAAGCCTTCGAGGATCTCTTCGTGGACAGTGACGAGGTTGCCGTGGCCGGGGTCGACGATAACCCGGACACCGCCAGCGTCGCCTAGGTTTCCTTCCGCCTAAACATCCCTTCAGCTTGTCCATCGTTAAGCCGGGCGGCGTCGCCCGGCTTTTTTACGTCTGCCGCAGGCGTGACGCTCACGACTGTTCAGGTCGGTTCAGCGGGCCCGGTGTGGACGCAGTGCGCCGACGATGACACCCATGCAGACGAGCGAGCAGAGAAACATCGAGGCGATGACCCAGCCCAACGTTTCCGGCAGCAGGGTCGATAGCGCACTCAGCGTGCCGGCAACCCCGAACTGGCAGGCACCGAGCAGAGAGGCCGCAGTGCCGCCATGGCGCTCGAAGTATTCCATGAAGCAGGCCTGGTTGTTGGGCACGACGGCGCCCTGGGCGCCAATGGTCAACATCATGGCCGGCAGGAACAGCCAGACGGAAACCTCCAGCCAGGTCATCAGTGATAGCAGCAGGACACCGGTGAACTGCACGCATAGGCAGGTAATCAGAATCTGTCGCGACGTGAACCGGTGGAGAACGGCGCGGTTGGTCAGGTTGACCAGCAGCATGACCAGGATATTGGCGCCGAACATCAGCGAGAAGGCGCTCTCCGACTGACCGAAATGGGCCTGATAGATGAAGGATGCGTGAGTGATGAACAGCATCATGACCGAGAAGGCAAAGGCCTGCAGGGCAATGAAAGGAAGCGCGGCCCGGGTCGCCAGAACGAAACGGTAACGGGTCAGCAGCGAGTCTTCATGATGGGCCTTGGCGGTGGGCCTGGCGTGGCGCAGCACCACGCGAGCCTGCAACGGAATCACGCCGAGCGCGTAGATGGCGAGGAACCAGAAAATCGCGTGCCAGTCGCCAAGCGCCAGTAGGGCGCTGCCGATGCTGGGCGCGACACCGGGAGCTACCACCATGATCAGCCCGATCATGCTGAACAGTTTGGCCGCTTCGCGCCCCCTGACCTGGTCTCGCACCAGCGCCGGCACCAGCACCATGATCCAGCCAGCACCGAAGGCCTGCAGGCCACGCAGCATCAGCAGCAGGTTCAGGTCATCGACCTGGGTGATGCCCAGGGCGGCCGCGATGAAAATAGCCAGCCCCGCATACATGACGCGGGATCGCCCCACGCGATCCGATAGCGGACCACCGACCAGTTGCCCGATGGCGAGACCGAAGATATAGACCGAGAGGCTCCTCGACACGTCACCAATGCCGACCCCCATCGCATCGGCCATGGCCGGGAAAGCGGGGAGGTAGGCATCGATCGACAACGGCCCGAGCGCCATGGTGATGGCTAACACGAGCGGCAAGGCAAAGGAGTAAGGGCGGGACATGGAGCCTGTGACGTACATTGCCGGATAGTTGAGATAGTCAACTATATGGATGTGCCGTGGGGAGGTCAAATTCGGCTTCGTTTCACGCTGGCTGAGAAGGCCGGCAGAGACGCCGGCAGAGACGCCGGCAAAGACGTCCGGTAAAAGACGTCCGGTAAAAGACGTCAAGCGGTACGGTAGGCGTAAGGCATTTCCGCCAGCAAACCGCGACCGCCGGCCAGCGTGAGGGCGAGATCCTGCAGGCAATCCCACACCGGCAGGGCGACGGCACCCTTGATGGCCAGATCGATGCGCTGTGCGAACAGCAGCAGCTTGTGCAGACGACGCTGGGGGAGTCGCTTGAGTGCCTGCTGATAACCGGGACGGCGCTTTTCCGGAATCATCGGCCGCTGCGCCTTGCAGGCGTGTTCCAGACTCTGACCCTGGTCGAGATGCTGGAAGATCGACAGCAGCGTACGCAGCTCGCGGGTCAGTGCCCACAGAATGACCGGCGCTTCGACACCTTCCTGACGCAAGCCGCGCACGATCCGCGCGACTCGATCACGGTCGCCTTTCAGGCAGGCATCCGTGAGCGTGAAGACATCGTAACGCGCACTACTTTCGACCCCGTTGGCGATGGCGCTGACATCGAGGCGGGCGTTGGGCGGCATCAGCAGCGCCAGTTTCTGCAGCTCCTGGTCGGCTGCCAGCAGGTTGCCCTCGGTGCGCTCGCCGAGAAGTCGGGCCGCGTCCATGTCCATGGTGAAGCCATAGCGATTGGCCCGGTCACGCATCCAGAAGCCCAGGCGCTGGTGATCCACTGGCCACACCGGGACGAACACGCCCAGCTTGTCCAGCGTCTTGAACCATTTGCTCGACTGCGCCTTGCGGTCCAGGCGCTGGCTGGACAGCAGCAGCACGTTGTCGCTGTCGCCGGCCTGTTCGGCATAAGCCTCGAGAGCCTTGCCGCCATCCTGGCCGGGCGATTGCCCGCCCAGCCGGACTTCGATCAGCTTGCTCGACGCGAACAGCGACAGGCTGGACGCCGATTCCAGCAGTTGAGTCCACTGAAAGCCGGACTCCACATGCATGACCTCGCGCTCCTCGATGCCACGCTCGCGGGCAACCCGACGCACGGCATCGCAAGCCTCGAGATGAATCAGCGGCTCGTCGCCTGCCACCATCACCACCGGCGGCAGACGTTTCTTGAGCGCGTCTTCCAGCTTGTCGGGAAATACCTTCATGGCGTCTCGAGCGCATCCAGTCGATCGATCAGTTGGGTCGCCGCGTCTCGACGCAACTGCCGGATGGCCTCCGTGCGCACTTCTTCACCGGAATAGATGTCGTCCGTCGACAGCAGTACCGTCGTCGACGCTTCCAGCTGTTGCTGATTCAGCAGATAGGCATCGTCCGAGTCGCGCTGCACGGAGAACGGGGCCGTCAGCGTGACTTCGGTTTCGCGGCTGCCGGAATCGGAACGCGTCAGCCGATTCTCGCTGATCCGCTCGTCGCCGAGATTGACGCGGATGTCCGCCGTTTCGCTGATACGGGTGCCGGCATTCTCCAGCGCGCGACGAACCTCCTCGCTGAACGGCGAGACGTTGGCGTTGAGATTCAGCTCCGGGATAGCCAGGGTCGGCTGATTCAGGCCACGGAGCTGGAAGCCGCAGCCGGCCAAGGCAGTCAATGACACGGCCATCAGGCCGGCCAGAACGGTGCGACGCATCATGAAAAGCTCCTTTTTACATGACGGCACCGCTTTCGCAGTGCCGGATGGGTCCGATATCGAACGTTGCCGCTTGGCAAGGTTCCAGGTGGCAACGTTTCAGATGGCAACGGCTCAGTTGGCGACGATATTGACCAGCTTGCCGGGAACGACGATGACCTTGCGCACGCTCTTGCCTTCGATATGGCGCTGCACGTTCTCCTCCGCCAGGGCGAGGGACTCTACCGCGGCCTTGTCGGCCTCTGCGGGCACGTCCAGGCGGGCACGCAGCTTGCCGTTGACCTGCACCACCATCTCGATGCTGGCCTTGACCAGTGCGTCTTTGTCCACCGTCGGCCAGGCCGCGTCGATGACCGGCTCCTGATGGCCCAGTGCCTGCCACAGCGCATGGCAGGCGTGCGGGGTGATCGGCGCCAGCAGCAGGACGCAGGCTTCGATGGCTTCGCGACTGACGGCGAGACCCTGCGGCGAGGTATCGTCGAAACGGCCCAGCGCGTTGGTCAGCTCCATCACCGCGGCGATAGCGGTATTGAAGGTGGTACGACGCCCGATATCGTCTCCGGCCTTGGCAATGGTCTCGTGTGTCTTGCGGCGCAGATCCTTTTGCGTATCGTCGAGCGCGTTCACGTCGAGCGACGCCGGCGTTCCCGCCGCAACATGATCGGCGACCAGCTTCCACAACCGCTTGAGGAAGCGATGCGAGCCCTCGACACCGGAGTCCGACCATTCCAGGGATTGTTCCGGCGGCGCGGCGAACATCATGAACAGACGCACGGTATCCGCACCGAAGCGGTCGATCATCGCCTGCGGGTCGACGCCGTTGTTCTTCGACTTGGACATTTTCTCGATGCCGCCCATCTCGACCGGCTGCCCGTCGCTGATCAGTTTGGCACTGGTCGGGCGCCCCTTGTCGTCGCGCTCGACTTCCACGTCGGCCGGGTTAAACCACTCCTTGCCGCCGTTTTCCGTTTCGCGATAGAAGGTCTCGGCGATGACCATGCCCTGGGTGAGCAGGCGCTGGAACGGTTCGTCGCCGTTCACCAGGCCTTCGTCACGCATCAGCTTGTGGAAGAAGCGGGCGTAGAGCAGGTGCAGAATGGCGTGCTCGATACCGCCGATATAGAGATCGACCGGCAGCCAGTAGTTGGCGCGATCGTCGAGCATCGCCTCCGGGTTGTCGGCACAGCAGAACCGGGCGTAATACCAGGAGGACTCCATGAAGGTGTCGAAGGTATCGGTTTCACGGGTCCAGCCGTCGCCCAGGTCATAGAACGCCGGCATCTTCTTGAGCGGTGAACCCGAGGCGTCGACCTCGACTTCCTGCGGCAGGGCGACCGGCAGTTCATCGTCGGTGAGCGGAACGGTCTGGCCTTCCGGGCCATACTTGATCGGGATCGGCGCGCCCCAGTAGCGCTGACGAGCGACACCCCAGTCGCGCAGACGATAGTTGATCTTGATCTTGCCGCGACCCTGGGATTCGAGCCTGGCGGCGATCGCATCGAACGCGGCTTCGAACTCGAGGCCATTGAATTCGCCGGGGTGAATCAGCTTGCCGTGCTCGACGTAGGCGCCGCCGGAGAGATCCGGCGCGTTGCCTTCGGCATCGGCGATCACGGGCTGGATCGGCAGTTCGTACTTGGTGGCGAACTCCCAGTCGCGCTGATCGTGGGCAGGTACGGCCATCACGGCGCCGGTGCCGTACTCCATCAGCACGAAGTTGGCGACGAAGATCGGCACTTCCCGCCCGGTCAGCGGATGAATGGCGCGATAGCCAGTGTCGCGGCCGCGTTTCTCCATGGTCGCCAGCTCGGCTTCGGAGTTGCCGCCTTGCTGGCATTCGATCAGAAATTCGGCCATGGCCGGATCCTGATCGGCGGCCTGCTTGGCCAGCGGATGACCGGCTGCTACCGCGACGTAGGTGACCCCGAACAGGGTATCCGGGCGCGTGGTGTAGACGTCGAGGCGCTCGGCATGATCCTTGACGTCGAAACTCAGCTCGACGCCGCGGGATTTGCCGATCCAGTTGCGCTGCATGGTCTTGACCTGCTCGGGCCACTCGACCTTGTCGAGATCGGCCAGCAGCTCATCGGCGTAGTCGGTGATCTTGAGGAACCACAGCGGGATCTCCTTGCGCTCGACCCGCGCGCCGGAACGCCAGCCGCGGCCATCGATGACCTGTTCGTTGGCGAGCACGGTCTGGTCGACAGGGTCCCAGTTGACAGTCGACATCTTCTTGTAGACGACGCCTTTCTCGACCAGCTTGGCGAAGAACCACTGCTCCCAGCGGTAGTAATCGACATCGCAGGTGGCGAATTCACGATTCCAGTCGTAGGCGAACCCTAGCGCCTTGAGCTGGCCGCGCATGTAGTCGATGTTCTCGTAGGTCCACTTGCCGGGCGCCACCCGATTCTTGATGGCGGCGTTCTCGGCCGGCATCCCGAAGGCGTCCCAGCCCATCGGCTGCAGCACGTTCTTGCCCTGCATGCGCTGGAAACGCGTGACCACGTCACCGATGGTGTAGTTGCGCACATGGCCCATATGCAGCTTGCCGCTGGGATAGGGGAACATCGACAGGCAGTAGAACTTCTCGCGCGTCGCATCCTCGACGGCCTTGAAGCTCTGGTGCTGGTTCCAGTATTGCTGGGCGGCGTTTTCAATCGCTTGCGGGTTGTACTGTGCGTCCATCGGTTTGGTCAGGCACCTTGCGTTCAGCGTATGGGAGCGCCAGAGTCCCCGCAAAAAGCTATACTCATCACAGACGAAAAGCGCGGGGCCGGCTTGATTTTTCAGGCCCACAAGCATACCCCAGACCCATCGTCGCAAGTAAGAGCCTGGCGCTGGCGGGGTGGATTTTGGGCGAATAGGGCGCCTGACAGACAAGGCACGGTGCGCAGGGTTCGTCGGGAAGGGCCGGGCAATGAAAGCCTGGCAAATCGACCAGCAGCAACTCGATCGGCAACGACTCGATCAGTAACGACTCGATCAGTAACGACAAGGGGAATAGCCATGGATGAGCAACAGTCACGACCCGAGGCGCGTTCCCGTCTCAGCGAAGCGTACGAGCGCATTCTGACCCGATTGAAGGACGGCGGCGGGGAGCTCTCCTGGGAGAGTTTTCAGCAGGAACTCGACGAGGCGGTGGCATTCGAGGCCGAATTCGAGGAGTTCACCAAGGACGAGGTGGCGCTGCTGCGAGCCTGGGTCGAGCGGGACATGCGCGATTTTCGTCAGTTTCTGGCCAAGGGCGGCGAAGGCGTCGCGACCTGGCTGGGGATCGATCTCGACGTGCTCTCGCGACGAGTCAGCGAAGCGCTGTTCTCGATCGCCGATCGCACCACCATCGACCGCGAACGCTTCGATGACGATCTCGAAGCGGCCCGGGCCGACTATACCGCCGGGGAAGTGGCCCTGCCCGGGCGCATGAGCTGTGTTCACTGCGGGGCTGGCGTGATGCTCGATCAGGTGGCCCGTCTGGACGCCTGTCACGCTTGCGGGCATCGCTACTTCCAGCGCGATTCCGGCGTGCCGTCCTCCGATTCCCAAGCGTAAGCGGGCATCGCCGCCTGAGGAACATTTGGCAGCGAGGTCAGTCGTAACGGCATTCCGTGCCAAAACCGACGAGGGCCCAAGCGTGCCGAAGCCAACTCCCACCTGGCGGCAAGGATTGCTGGTCATCGGCCTGCTGGCGGGATATTGCCATCCGCTACAGGCCGACGAGCTTTCCCTGGATGCCGATTCAATGACCCAGGCCGATTGTCCCGACTGGCTGCCGACCGCCACCGGATGTTTCACCGGCCAGGATACTCACGGCGCCTACTACTGGATCGCGATTCCCGACGACTGGAATCACAAACTGGTTCTGCACAGTCATGGCGGGCCGCGCCCCAATGCCCCGCAACCCGACGATCCTCTCGATATCGACCTGCGTCAGTATGACGTCATGGTTCGCGAGGGTTACGCCTGGGCAGGCTCCAGTTATCGGCGTGGCGGATATGGTGTACGCATGGCGGCCGAAGACACCGACTATCTGCGACGGCTGTTCGTCGAGCGCTTCGGCCAGCCCGAACGCATCTACCTGCACGGGCAGTCCTGGGGCGGTAACGTGGCCGCCAAGGCGATGGAGCTCTACGGAACGGACGACAATGGCCACCATCGCTACGATGGGGCGCTGCTCACCAGCGGCGTGCTCGGGGGCGGTACACAGGCCTATCAGTTTCGCGCCGATCTCCGCGCCGTCTACCAGTACTACTGCGCCAACCACCCGTATCCTGACGAAACGCAGTACCCGCTCTGGGAAGGGTTGCCCAAAGGCGCCGAGATGACGCCGGAGGAACTCAATGCCCGGGTCGACGCCTGTACCGGCGCCGGCCTGCCGGCGGAACAGCGCACGCTCATCCAGCAACAGACGCTGAACAATATCGTCGATGTCGTGCGGATTCCTCCCGGCACGCTGAAGGCGCACATGCGCTGGTCGACGTTTCTGTTTCAGGACATGGTCGAGCAGCGTCTCGGCGGCGCGAGTCCGTTCTCCAACCGCAACGTACGCTACCGGGGCTCGAGCAACGACGAGGCGCTCAACAAGGGGATCTCCCGCTTCGACGAGGATGCCCGGGCGGTCGAGAAGCTTGGCGCGGATGCGGGGCTGAGCGGGAATACCGACATCCCCACCGTGACCATGCACGCCATCGACGACCCGATCATCTTCGTCGAGAACGAATGGCTATACCGGCGCGCACGCCAGGATAGCGGCACGGCCGACTCGCTGGTCCAGATCTATACCGACGAAGCTCGACACAGCAAGCTTTCCACGCCGCAATATGCCGCTGCGCTGGAATCCCTCGACCGCTGGGTCGAGCGCGGTCACAAGCCTACACCGGAGGCGGTTGCCCAGTACTGCGAAACGCGGGAAGCCGCTGTCTACGATGGCGGTTGCCATTTCGACACGGATTACGAAGTCGCCGACTGGCGGGCCAGAGTCTATGCCCGCCAGCCATGAGCGGCTTGTCGATGGATCAGCCAGCCATGAGCGGCTTGCCGATGTATCAGAGAGCCGGCTGGGCGGCGGATTTCGGCGCGCGCTGCCATTCGGATTCGTCGGCGTTCAAGGCACGATGGGCGGATTCCGGCAGGCGCAGACCACCCCACATCGCCAGCAGCGTGATCGCGATCAGGTAGATCGCCGGCGACAGGTTGTTGCCGGTACGCTCGATCAACCACGTCGCGACCAGCGGTGCCGTGCCGCCGAAGATCGTGTAGGAGACGTTGTAGCAGAGCGCCGAGGCGGTGTAGCGCACGCGTGTCGGGAACTGCTCCGACAGCAGGACCGCCGTGACTACGCCGCAGATCACCGCGCCCATCGCCATCAGCATCGCGCCGATCAGCGATGCCCACCATTCTCCGCTGCCGGCCAGCGTATAGGCGGGAAATACGGCAGCGATCAGACAGATCCCCGCCGTCAGTATCGTTCGGCGCCGTCCGACACGGTCGGCATAACGGCCGACGAACGGACACAACGCCGCCGCGAAGATCAGCGCGCCGAGGCTGGCCAGAAGGGCGGTGGTCCGCGAGGCGCTCCCGACAACCTGCATGTAGGTCGTGAAGTAGGTGGTGAACATGTAGAACGATAGCGCCGTGACCGAGATGAACGCGCTCAGGCTGACGATGGTCGCGCCATGCGTGCGCACGGTTTCCTTCAATGGTGCCTGCGGAACGGCGTGTTGCGCTTTCAGGGCCTGGAAGGCGGGAGATTCGTCCAGACGCAAACGCATGTAGAGCCCGACCAGTCCCAGTGGTGCGGCGATCAGAAACGGTACGCGCCAGCCCCAGGCATTCAGAGCTTCCTCTGACAGCAGGGCACTGATGACGAAGGTCAATGCCGCGGCCGTAGCGAAGGCCAGAAAGGTCGAAACCGGGACGAAACTGCCGTAGCGCGCCTTGCGATGGGTGGGCGCGTGTTCCATCACGAAGGCGCAGGCACCGGCATACTCACCGCCGGCGGAGAAGCCTTGAACGCAGCGAGCCAGCGCCAGTGCCAGCGGGGCGAACAGGCCAACGCTTGCATAGGTCGGCAGGATGCCGATCAGCGTCGTGGCTCCGGCCATCAGCAGTACGGTCACCGCCAGAATGCGCTTGCGTCCGATCCTGTCACCGAGCATGCCGAAGAAGATGCCGCCCAGCGGGCGCAGGGCGAACGAGACCGCGAATACGGCGAATGTCTGCAGTAGCGCCAGGGAATCGTCCCCCGGCGGGAAGAAATGCTGCGATATGACCACGGCCAGAAAGCCGTAGACGGCAAAATCGAACCACTCGACGAAATTGCCGATTGCCGAAGCCGCGATTACCTTGCGTAGCGTGGAGAGATCGACGTCGGTCGAAGCGGATGAGATGTCATGATCATTGTTATTGGATGAATGCACTGTCCGAGCCTCACACGGCTGAAGAAGGAACTTCAGCCTAGGCTGACTGACCGAAACGCGATTCACTCTCCACGACAAGAGCATGTGTCCATACGACCTTCATGCCTGTCCGATTCTAGAGCCCGCCGGTTACCTCGATCACCGAGCCCGTGATATAGCTCGTCTCCGTCGAAAGCAGCCATGCGATGGCGTTGGCGATTTCGTCGGGTTGACCGGCGCGGCCGAGCGGTATCTTCTCGGCGATGCGCTTGGCCCGGCCTGGCTCACCCGAGCGGGCATGAAGCGTGGTATCGGTCGTACCGGGCGAAACCGCATTGACGAGAATGTTCGCTCCCGCCAGCTCTTTGGCCAGGCCCCGTGTGAGTGCTTCCAGACCCGCCTTGGTTGCCGCGTAGACGACATACTCGTTGGGCGATCCTGTCCGGGCGGCGACCGACGATATGTTGACGATGGATTTGCGGCTGGCGTGATTCTGCCAGCGTCGCGCTGCCTCACGGCATAGCCTGGCTGGCGCCGCGAGATTGACCGCGATGACCCGGTCCAGTTCGTTGTCTCCGAGTTCGGCCAGAGGTCCCAGGCCGCCCGTGATTCCCGCGTTGTTGACCAGTGCCACGGGATCGCCGAGCGCTTCGGCCGCATCGAAGATACACGTTGATGCGTCGGGGTTCGCAACGTCGCACTGCAAGCCGCGAACCACCGGGCCGTCATCAGAGAAAGTTTGCTCCAGGGTTTCCGCTTCCTGTGGGGATTGGGCGTGGGTGAAGAGCACGCCAAAGCCCTCGCGATGCAGGCGCTCGACCAGGCTGGCGCCGATGCCGCGAGAACCGCCGGTAACAATGACGATGGGGGTCGTCTTGTCGTTGTCTTGTCGCTCCGTTTGCGGCATTCCACTTCCCCTCTCTGAAATACTCTGGCGCCCGGGCATATCTGCTTGCGGCGCGATTGGGGCTCGAACTCCGTGTCTAGATACCCAACTGCTGCCGCACGCGAGCCAGAGAGTCCTCCTGCAACCGGCCGTAGAGTTCGAACTCGTCGTGAACCGGCCGGCCGAGGGCGAGCTCGAAGGCGCCCTGATTGGATTCATTGGCATACGCCTGGTGTCGGGCATCGCCGAGATTCGACTGGAAGATGCCGGCGGCGCTGACCGGCAGAAAATCCTCGTAGGTGATCGGCGTGGCGTCGATCCAGTCTGCTGCCAGGGCCTCGTCCAGCGAGGCCGGGGCTGGCTCGCCGTCGGCCAGGCGTTGGCGGCCGCTCTCGCTGATCGCGTAATGGAAGTAGGCCAGCGCGTCACGCTGCAGCGCGTCCAGGTCATCCGGGAATGCCGTGAAGTACTCGCGCAATTGGCGCTGGTGGGCGAGATTGTCGGCGGCGGGCGGCGCCTGGCGGGACTTGGCCAGCAATTCATCGTACAGTGCGCGCCCCTTGGGCGTCAGCGCCATGCCGCGCTGCTCGATTTCGCCAAAGCGAGCGGTATGGGTGCCGCCATCGCTGCCGGCGAAGCGCACCGGCTCTTCCAGTGCCTTGAAGCTGGTCTGGCGTAGCAGAATGGGCCACTCGCGCTTGGGTGGGCCTTCGATGACGGCCTTGGGCGTGATTCCGTAGTCGGGCATGGCAGCCTGGGCGGCATCGATATCCAGCGTGCGCGGGGTGAGATGATTGATATGCGGGCCGCGAAAGCAGACCACGTCGGCGATCAGGCGATGGGCGTCGTGCAGCGCCTGGTAAGTCTCGTGATCGACGGTCGCGTCGCGGTGCCAGCGGAAGGTTTCGAGGATCTCGGTCACGAAGCGCTCGGCCTGGTCGCGGTCGAAGCCGCCCTGGCGCTCGCCGAGTTCGATCAGCTCGCGGGCCGCCGGCGTGAAGATGTCGCGTTCGGCAAGGATCGAGGCGGCCTGGCGGCGCAGGTCGTCGTTCTCGATCAGCTCCAGGCGCAACAGCGACGTGAAGACGCGGAAAGGATTGCGCCGGAGCGAATCCTCGTCGATGGGGCGGAAGGCGGTGGAGTGAACCGGCACGCCCGCTTCCGACAGGTCGTAATAGCTCACCGGGAACATGCCCATCAACGCGAAGACCCGCCTCAGCGTCGACAGCTCCTCGGCGGTGCCGACGCGAATCGCCCCGTGGCGTTCGACATCCAGGCGCGACGTTTCGTTCTGAGCATCGAGCCGGGCGGCCAGTGCCGGGTCCGCTGTCAGCGTCTCGCGGTTGATGTTGGCGACCAGTTCCAGTAGATCGCCGTATTGCGGCACTTCCTGGCGGTACATGTCGGACATGGCTTGCGAGAAGGCGCTGCGGATATCGTCGGGAGAGACCAGGGACAGTGTCATGGCGAACTCGATGACTGGAAATGAAGACTTCCATCCAACGCTATCGTCACTCGCGAGGCAAGTGTCTTCCTGCGAGCGGGAACCAATCGATAAACCGGCGTCGCATATTGAAAAAGCGGAGGTGGGAAGAGAGAAGAGAGAAGAGAGAAGAGAGAAGAGAGAAGAGGGTGGATCGAGATGTGTTGGAGGACGGGATCGTTCCGGAAACGGCGCCGTCATCCTCGCTGGATTCGAAGGCGAATCCTGACAGAGTGGCGGTGCCGTCGATGTATCTTTCTGCGTTCTATCTTCCTACGTCGGCTGGCGGGCTTTCCACACCAGTGCCGGGGCCAGCAACAGCAACGACAATATCCAGGTCGGCCAACTACCGGTGCGCGTGAACGGTGTCAGCCCGGTCATCGGGACGACATCGCCGACCACGCTGGCAGTTTCGAACTGCGGCGCCTGCTCCCGCAACTGGCCCTGGTCGTCGATGATCGCGGTCACCCCGTTGCTGGTGGCCCGGATGACGTAGCGGCCGTTCTCCAGCGCGCGCAGTTGGGCCATCTGCAAATGCTGAAGGGGGCCGATCGAGCGACCGAACCAGGTATCGTTGGAGACCGTCAGCAGCACGTTGGCATCGCGCGCGCGCTCCGCGACCAGGTCGGGATAGACGATCTCGTAGCAGATGGCGCTGCCGATGGCGACGCGATGAGTGAGGATCGGCGGCTGGGAATCGGCGCCGGCAGCGAAGTCGGACATCGGCAGATTGAAGAAGTCGATGATGCCGCGCAGCAGGAAATCCAGCGGCAGGAATTCGCCGAACGGCACCAGATGGCTCTTGCGGTACTCGCCGCGGACATCTCCCACCCCCGTGATGGCGTTGTAGTAACGCCCGGCCTCGTCGCGCTGAACGATGCCGGTCAGCAGCGACGTCTCCGGGGGAAGTGTCGACTGCAGTCGAGCCATGAACGGGCGCGCCTGCTGCTCGAACATGGGCAGTGCCGTTTCCGGCCACACGATGATGTCGACATCGTCGGGTTGCTGGCGCGTCATGCGGGTGTAGGTGTTGACGGCGTTGCGCTGGCCCTCGGCGCTCCACTTGGAAAGCTGGGGCAGGTTGCCCTGCAGCAGCGCGACCCGCAGCGGATCGGCGGCCTGCGACGTCCAGTGGGTGGGCAGGGCCAGCGGCACCAGCCACAGCAGGGCGACGGGCGCGACCGCCCACCAGCGCCGACGGCAGAACTCGACCAGTAGCGTGCCGCTGAGTGCGACGATCAGCGACAGCAGATAGACGCCACCGATCGGCGCCCAGGGCGCCAGCGGCGAATCGACATGGGCGCTGCCCAGCAACAGCCACGGGAAGCCGGTGAACGCCCAGCTACGAAAGGCTTCGCCCAGTACCCAGACCCCGGCAAAGCTGAGGAAGGCCAGCCGGGGCGAGGTGAACCGCCGGTAGAGACCGAAGATGAACGCGTGGAACAGCGCCAGCGTGGCGACGAACAGCGCGGTCAGAAACAGCGCCAGCGGCACGCCGGTATAGCCGTAGTCGTGGATCGAGACGTAGACCCAGGAGGTGCCGGTCCCGAACAGCCCGACGCCGAACAGCCAGCCGCGCAGGGCGGCCTGACCCACGCTCAGGCGGTGGTGATCGAGATACATCAGGGCCACGGCGACCGGACCCAGCCACCAGAGGTGGAAGGGGGCGAAGGTGAGCGTGGAGAACCCGCCGGCGACCAGCGCAGCGAGATAGCCCGGCCAGGGTCGACGGGCGGAAATCAACGGCTTGGCTTGCGGCATGTCGGGGGCACTCCTTGCGAAAAGTGCCCCTTATATCAAAGTTGCCGATCGAATGCGTCAAGTGCCTGCAAGCCGAAGGGCGGAATCGATCAGCTTTCGATACGGCGCGGGGAGTCGCTTTCGACCTCGGCCGGCACCGGCCTGGCCTGCAGCAGGCGGATGCGTCGATTATCGGCATTGAGGACGGTGAATCGCCACTCGCCGAGATCGGTATGTTCGTTGCGACCGGGCAGGTGGCCAAAGCGCTGCATGATCAAGCCGCCGACGGTATCGAACTCGTCGTCGGAGAAGGCCGTGTCGAAATGCTCGTTGAAGTCCTCGATCGGCGTCAGCGCGCGGACGGCATAGGTGCCGTCGCCCATGTCGCGAATGTCCTCTTCCTCGTCGGTGTCATGCTCGTCCTCGATATCGCCGACGATCTGCTCGAGGATGTCCTCGATGGTGACGATACCGGCTGTGCCGCCGTACTCGTCGACCACGATCGCCATGTGATTGTGGGTGTCGCGGAACTCCTTGAGCAGGCTGTTGAGGCGTTTGGACTCGGGAACGAACATCGCCGGGCGCAGCACATCGCGCAGCTCGAACGCCTCGCGCTCCTGGGGATTGCCCTTCAGCAGCGGCAGCAGATCCTTGACCAGCAGAATGCCGATGACGTCATCGAGGTTGTCGTCGATGACCGGGTAACGGGAGTGTGCGGTTTCCAGGATGATCGGCAGGCAATCTTCCGGGCGCTGCGTCACGTTGATCGCGGTGACCTGAGAGCGCGGAATCATTACCTCGCGCACCTGCTGGTCGCTGATCTGGAAGGCACCTTCGATGATGGTCAGCGCATCCTGATCGAGGTTCAGCCTAGGGCCGGCCTCGCGCAGAAAGGTGAGCAGCTCTTCGCGGGAGCTGGGTTCATCGAAATCGCTAGAGAAGGTACTGATGAGTTTATCCAGCCAGGATCGACTGTTCTGGCTACTCGATCGGTCTTCGCTCATGACTGTGGTCTCTTGTCCTCGGATGACGCACGGAAGGGGAAAACGATGGCGCGCCGGCATGACGCCCGCGCGCGTGGCCGCACCGCACTAGACGGGGGCTCGATAACAGCGTGTGTTGAATCGATGGTCGATGTCCGAAGGGGGCCGTCCGCAATCCGGGAGCGGCTAGGCGGAGGCTCGTCAGGCTGTTCGGCCGTCAAGCTCGGGGTCTCGCTTGATCCTTCCCGGCCCTCGTTCCAGGCAGGGCAGGAAGGTCTCGTCGGTGTCGGCATGGCGATGAATGTTAGCGTCGTGGGTCGGCGTCTAGACATCGGGTTCCGGATCGATGACACGATAGGGGTCCGTGATGCCAAACTGGGTGAGCAGCGTTCTTTCCAGCGCTTCCATCTGCTCGGCTTCCTGATCATCTATATGGTCATGGCCGAGCAAATGCAAGCAACCGTGTATTACCAGATGGGCGTAGTGCGCCTGGGTCGACTTGTGCTGTTCCTGCGCTTCGCGCACCACGATGTCGTGGCAGATCACCAGATCGCCAAGCAAGGGAAGCTCGATTCCGGGTGGCGTCTCGAAGGGAAAGGAGAGCACGTTGGTCGGCTTGTCCTTGCCGCGATAGTCGCGATTGAGCTGCTGGCTCTCGTCCCGTTCGACGAAGCGGATCGTCAACTCGTGGCGGCCATCGCCTTCCTGGTCGAGCACGGCACCGACCCAGGCTTCCAGCTCCGCCTGTGTCGGAAGGGCGGCTTCGGCCTCGGTGCCGACGGCAATCTGACGGTCGATCTCGGGACTCATGATTCGCCTTGATCCCGCTGGGATTCCGCGTCGAGGCGTGCCTGACGACGGTCTTCCCGGCGCTGGCGCTGGGCCGCTTCCTCGGTTGCCTCGTGGATGTCGTAGGCTTCGATGATGCGCTGCACCAGCGGATGGCGAACGACGTCCTTGGGGGCGAACTGGGTAATCCCGATGCCGGCCGTGTCGCGCAGCACTTCGAGCACGTGAATCAGGCCGGAGCTCGAGCCACGGGGCAGGTCGACCTGGGTCGCATCGCCGGTGATCACCGCCGTCGAGCCGAAGCCGATACGGGTCAGGAACATCTTCATCTGCTCGCGCGTGGTGTTCTGGCTCTCGTCGAGAATGATGAAGGCATTGTTGAGCGTCCGCCCGCGCATGTAGGCCAGCGGGGCGATCTCGATGATCTGGCGTTCGATCAGCTTGTTGACGTGCTCGAAGCCCAGCATCTCGTAGAGCGCGTCGTAGAGTGGGCGCAGGTAAGGATCGATCTTCTGCGCCAGATCGCCCGGCAGGAAGCCGAGCTTCTCGCCGGCCTCGACGGCCGGACGTACCAGCAGGATGCGTCTGACTTCCTGACGATTGAGCGCCTCGACCGCCGCCGCGACCGCCAGATAGGTCTTGCCGGTGCCCGCCGGGCCGATACCGAAATTGATGTCGTGGCGGCGGATGCTGGCGACATAACCCTGCTGGTTGAAGCCGCGGGGCTTGATCAGCGTTCGCGGCGTCCGGATGAGCAGGCCGCCGGCTTCGATGTCGCCGGTTTCCTCTTCCAGCGCCTCGACGCCGGACTCCTGAAGATAGAGATGCACTGTATCCGGCGTCAGCTCGTCGGCTTCGGTCTCGCGGTAGAGGTGTTCGAGCACGTTGGCCGCTGCCTTGACGCTGGCATCCGGGCCCGCAAGCTGGAAGACGTTGCCGCGATTGCGCAGCGTCACGCCGAGGCGGGCCTCGACCAGCTTCAGGTGTTCGTCGCGCTGGCCGCAGAGATTGGCCAGGCGCATGGGATCGTTGGGTTCGAGTGTCAGTGACACGACGCGGCTGTCAGACTGTTGGTCTTGGGTCAACGCAAAGAGATCCGTTGGTTTGAAAAAGTTGGCTTGGAAAAAGGTGCAACTTGAAAACTTATCGCCAGCTTACTGCGCCGCTTCCTGTCGAGGCAATGACCGGGATTAACCTGCACCTGGTTCCGACAGGCTCTCCCGCGTATCGAACGCGAATCAGTCTGGCGGAGCAAGGCGAGGCACGGAGCGCCTCGCCTTGCGTCAGGCTAGATGAGGGCGATTGGCGCTAACTCAATAGCGGTCGGCGGATACCAGCTCGCCACGCAGTGAATTGGGCAGGGCTTCGGTGATGGTGACGTCGACGAAATAGCCGATCAGCGACGTCGGATCTTCGGCCCGGAAATTGACGACACGGTTGTTTTCGGTACGCCCGGAAAGCTGCCCCGGATCCTTGGGCGAGAAGCCGGTGACCAGAATCCGCTCCCGGTTCCCCACCATGCGGCGACTGATCTGCTGCGTCTGCTGGTTGAGCCGATCCTGCAGGATCGCCAGGCGCTGCTTTTTCGTCTCCACGGGAGTGTCGTCCGGCAGGCTGGATGCCGGCGTGCCGGGACGCTTGGAATAGATGAAGCTGAACGAGGCATCGAAGCCGATGCGATGGATCAGGTCCATGGTGTCTTCGAAGTCCTCGTCGGTCTCGCCGGGGAAGCCGATGATGAAGTCCGAGGAGAAACTGATGTCCGGACGCAGCGCCCGGATGCGCTCGAGCTTGTCGATGTACATGTCCCGGCCGTGGCCGCGCTTCATGGCAGCAAGAATGCGATCCGAGCCCGACTGCACCGGCAGGTGCAGGTGGCTGACCAGCTCCGGAATCTCGCCGTAGGCCTCGATCAGGCTGTCGGTGAACTCGACCGGGTGCGAAGTGGTGAAGCGAATGCGATCGACGCCGTCCACCGCCGCCACGCAGGCGATCAGTTCCGCCAGATCGATTTCGTCGCCGCTCTCGTCCAGGCCGCGATACGCGTTGACGTTCTGGCCCAGCAGGTTGATTTCGCGCACGCCCTGTTCGGCCAGGTGAACGACTTCTTCCATTACCGACTCGAAGGGGCGCGATACCTCTTCGCCGCGAGTGTAGGGCACGACACAGAAGGTGCAGTACTTGGAGCAGCCTTCCATCACCGAGACGAACGCGGTCGCGCCGTCGGATTTCGGCTTGGGCAGATGATCGAACTTCTCGATCTCGGGAAAGGTCACGTCCACGGTCTGGATCGGTGTCGCGCTCTTGCTGCGGGCATCCAGCATGGTGGGAAGCCGATGCAGCGTCTGCGGGCCGAATACCATGTCGACATGAGGCGCGCGCTTGCGAATGTTCTCGCCTTCCTGGCTGGCGACGCAGCCGCCGACACCGATGACCAGATCCGGGTTCGCGGCTTTCAGCTTCTTCCAGCGACCGAGCTGGTGGAAGACCTTTTCCTGCGCCTTTTCGCGAATCGAACAGGTGTTGAGCAGAATGACGTCGGCTTCACTTTCGTCATCGGTCATTTCCAGACGATGAGATTCGCCGAGCAGATCCGCGATACGGGCGGAGTCGTACTCGTTCATCTGACAGCCGTGAGTCTTGATGAAGAGCTTCTTCGTCATAGGTTGCGTTGCTGCGGCCATGCGCGCGTCACCGATGCCCCGTGGAAAAACTGAAGAGGAGAGACAGGAAAGACGGCGCCCAGCCAGTGTGCGCGCCGTTCAGGCCTTCTCGAGAACGCGGCATTATACGGGGGATGAGGCCATACAGCCAACCCGTGCCGCTCGCACGGCGCCATGGCTGTGGTACCCTTGCGCCTATTTGAGACGCCATGATGCCGCGTTCGCGGACAGGACGAACCGGCTGCGTGGCAATGATATCGAGAGAGCCGTTCATTTATGCCCAGCAAGCCGATCTATCGGGTCGTGTTCCACAACCAAGGTGAAGTTTGGGAACTCTACGCCAGAGAGATCTTTCAAAGCGACCTGTGGGGGTTCATCGAAGTCGAGGCCTTTGTGTTCGAGGATCAGACCAAGGTGGTCGTCGACCCCGGTGCGGAGAAGCTTCGGCGCACGTTCGATGGGGTCAATCGCAGTTATATTCCCTACAGCGCCATCGTGCGGATCGACGAAGTCGAGCGCGGCGGCGTAGCCAAGGCCGTGAAGGCCGAGGGCAATGTCACCGAGTTCCCGCGGCCGATGGCCTGGCCACCGCGGGACGATGGCTGAAACGAGCCGGTTAGAGTGGCCGATACCGACCGGCCGATGGGTGGAACGAGGTTAGAAAATGACGGATTGGTCAGATTTTCACCAATTTGTCGTCAATGCCGAAGCAGCCGGTGAATGGCATGATCGCTGCGCAGGTTGTCCAAATGGTTATCCACAGAAAGTGTGGATGATTGAATCACCGCCCTCGCAGGAAGCGATGCGCGGTCTCATCGTCGCCCAGTTCATCGTCACATGAGCACGAAATGCCCAACCGTTACCGACTAGCCATTTAAGATCACGACGATATGTTGAAAATTCGAAATGCAGTCATGGGTTGCGCCTTGGGCGCGGCCCTGTTTTCCGCCTCCGCCGTGGCTCAGGATGGCCACTGGGTCAGTGATTCATTGACTACGTTCGTGCGCAGTGGCCCCACCGACGGCTACCGCATCGTGGGAACGCTCACCAGTGGTGATCCCGTTACCGTGCTGCAGACCCAGGGCGACTATACGCAGGTGCGCGGCCCCGACGGCGACGAGGTATGGGTCCAGTCCCAGTTCATCCAGGACCAACCCAGCGCCCAGCAGCAACTGCCGGCGCTCCAGAAGAAGGTGGACGAACTGACCACGCGGCTCGATGGCATCGATGACGAGTGGAATCAGCGGGTGGCCGACATGCGTAACGAACTGGAAGGCCGTCAGGCGCAGGTCGACGAGCTGCAGGCCACCAATAATCAGCTCAATCAGGCCTATTCTCAGGCGGAGAGCAAGATGCGCGAGATGCAGGCGCGTCTGGATACCCAGGAAGAAGATCTGCTGATGCGCTACTTCATGTATGGCGGCGGGGTGGCCGGCGCGGGGCTGATCGTCGGCCTGATCGTGCCGCATCTGCCGCGCCGCCGGCGCAAGCGCGACCGCTGGTTCTGAGCCTGCCTGAGGAGTCGTGATGACCGCCGCGGATTGGTTGCAGCGCTGGCAGGAAGGACGCATCGGGTTTCATCGCGAGATGCCGCACCCGGCGCTGGAAAGGCACTGGCCGCGACTCGGGCTGGACGCCGGCGCCAAGATCCTGGTGCCGTTGTGCGGCAAGAGTCGGGACATGCGCTGGCTGGTCCAGCGCGGTAATCCGGTACTGGGAGTCGAGCTGTCGCCCCTGGCGATCGAGCAGTTCGTGGCGGAAGGCGATCAGCCCGCGCTTCGCTACCGCCGATCCGGGTTCGAGTGCACGCGGCAGGGGAGCGTCGAGCTGTGGTGTGGCGACTTCTTCCACTTTCAGGTGGATGAAGCGGCCGAGCTGGCGGGCTTCTACGATCGTGCCGCCCTCATTGCGCTGCCACCGGCGACGCGCCAGCGCTACGCTCACCATCTGGCGCAACTGCTGTTGCCGGGCAAGCGCGGCCTGCTGGTCACCCTGACCCATGACGACCCGGAGCGCGGCCCGCCGTTCAGCGTTCCGCACGAGGAAGTCAGGGCGCTGATGGCCCCCAATTTCGAGCTGACGCTGTGCGAGGTATCGGAGGCCAGAGATGGCCTGACCGAAAGCGTGTGGCAGTTGGTGAGGCGGGGCCCGCCGCTCTAGTGGCTACCGAGGTGTCGTCCGGTCGTGGGCCCGTGCGGCGTCGCCCCAAGCTACCCAAAACCGCTATCCTGAAGCCCGGAACGAGAGAACCGCCTGCCACGGTGACGTGGCAGGCGGTTCTTCGCGTTCGGTGGAGACTTCCGGGAGAGATCAGCGGGCCAGCAGGTTGGCCAGTTGCTGATCGCGGAAGGTGCGGTCCAGGGCGTTACCCAACAGTTCGCTCACCATGCGGTTGTTGGTATCCCAGTCCGGCTTCACGGCGTAGCTCTGGGAGCGCTTGGCGGTGTAGCGACCGGTATAGGTGTTGCCGCCATTGACCACTTCCGCCTGGATGATCGCCTGGAGCTGGGAGGCGTCCAGCAGCGGCTGCTCAGCGGTACCGCGGGCGTAGGCCAGATCGGTCAGTGTCAGGGTCAGCGAAGGGCCGCCGGCGTTGCTGCTGGTCGGGTTGAACCCCATGCTGCGCAGGGCGTTTTCCGCCTGGACACGGATCTTGGGAATGACATCGTTGGCCTCGACGGTAATCGTCGACGTTGCCGACGGGCTGCCCGAGCGCGTGCCGATGACGCTGCTGTCGCGTCCGTCGACCACTTCCAGCGAGACCGACTGGCCGTTGCCGGTATGCGGAAAACCGCCGCTGACCTTGGGACTCACGGACAGAATCTGGGGGCTCTGGGCACAGGCCGCCAGCAGGCCGAGCAATAGCAGTACGGCCAGGCCTTTGAACGCAAACCATTGACGCATAACAGTGAACCTCTCGAGTCGTGGAAACGGCGCGACCATTATAGACGTCGGTCGCGAGTTTCCGGAATGCGACGAAGACCCCTAAGGCCTTGACCCGGCTGCCGCCTCATGAGGCCGACAGCGGTGCTAGTGTCTGTGGTCGTGAGGTATCGAAGCGATGCAGACGGCTGGGCTGGGCGAAGAGCCGTTTGCCACGGGTGATCGCCAGGCGTTCGAAATCCGCATGGCTGATCGTGGCCAGCCACGGTTCGCCCAGCCAGTCCGCTTCCAGCTCGAGGCGAACTTCGGCGCCTACCGGCACGACGGCCGTGACGCTGACCGGCAAGTGCGCGCGGGTGCTGGGCTGCTCGTCCAGGCGGACCTCATGGGGTCGCAGCAGCAGTTCCTGGCGACCATTCTCGATGCCGGGCACCGCCACCCGCGCGTTGCCGCAGGTGAGGACTTCCTTCTCGATATCGCCCTCGATCCGGTTGACGTCACCGAGGAACTCGAACACGAAGCGATTGGCGGGTTGGCGATAGAGCGTATCCGGCGTTGCGATCTGTTCGATCCGGCCGTTGCTCATCACCACCACCCGATCCGACAGTTCCAGCGCCTCTTCCTGGTCGTGGGTCACGAACAGGCTGGTGAAGTGAAGCTCCTCGTGGAGATGGCGCAGCCAGCGGCGCAGCTCCTGGCGTACCTTGGCATCCAGCGCGCCGAACGGCTCGTCGAGCAGCAGCACGTCGGGCTTCAACGCCAGCGCCCGCGCCAGCGATACGCGCTGCTGTTGCCCGCCGGAGAGCTGGGCCGGGAAACGCTCGGCGAAATCCTGCAGCCGGACCATTTCGAGCAACTGCATCACCCGCGAACGAATCTCGCCGCTCGACGGCCGCTGCGAGCGCGGCATGGCAGTCAGCCCGAAAGCGACGTTGTCGAACACGCTCATGTGGCGAAACAGCGCGTAGTGCTGGAACACGAACCCGATGCGCCGGTCGCGCACGTGAACCCGAGTCACGTCACGATCGCCGAAGTGGATCGAGCCGCTGTCGGCCTGTTCCAGCCCGGCCACGATACGCAACAGCGTGGTCTTGCCGGAGCCGGAGGGGCCGAGCAGGCCGATCAGTTCGCCATCGTGGATATCGAGATCGATGGGTTCGAGGGCGCGGGTCCGGCCATGGCCCTTGGAACCATGTCCCTGGTAACCATAGGTCTTTTCGATCTGCGAGATGCGGATACTCATGTCGCGGTCTCCCGGCGCGCAGCGCGCCATTCGAGTGCGGCCTTGGCGGCCAGCGTCAGCAGCGCCAGCAGTGCCAGCAGCGATGCACTGGTGAAGGCACCCACGGTGTTGTAGTCCTGATAGAGCTGTTCGACCTGCAGCGGCAGGGTATTGGTTTCGCCGCGAATCGCCCCGGCGACCACCGAGACCGCGCCGAACTCGCCGACCGCGCGGGCGTTGGTCAGGATCACGCCGTAGAGCAGGGCATGACGAATGTTCGGCAGCGTCACGCGCCGGAAAATCGTCCAGCCGGAAGCGCCCAGCGTCACGGCTGCTTCTTCCTCGCGGGAGCCTTGCGCCTGCATCAGCGGAATCAGCTCGCGGGCGACGAACGGGCAGGTGACGAACAGCGTGACCAGCACGATGCCCGGCCAGGCGAACATGATCTGGATATCGTGAGCATCGAGCCAGCCGCCGAGCCAGCCGTTTCGCCCGTAGAGCAGCAGGTAGACCAGGCCGGCGACCACCGGCGAGACGGCAAACGGAATATCGATCAGCGTCTGCAGCAGGCGCCGGCCGGGGAAATCGAAGCGCGTCACCAGCCAGGCCAGAAACACCCCGAAGACCAGATTGACCGGCACGGTTATCACGGCGACCAGCAGCGTCAGGCCGATGGCGGCAAGCGTGTAGTCGTCGCTCAGGTTCTGCCAGTAGACATCGATGCCGCTCATTAACGCCTGGGCGAAGATCGCCACCAGCGGCAGCAGCAGGAACAGCGCCGTCAGCACCAGGGCGGCCCCGATCAGCAGACGGCGGACACGCGGTGCGTCACCGATCCGTATCATCAGCCGCGCCCTCCGTGCAGTCGTTTGATGAAGCGGCCTTGCCACAGATTGATCGCCAGCAGCAGGGCAAGCGAGGTGGCGAGAACGATCGAAGCGACCGCCGAGGCACCGGCGTAGTCGTACTCCTGCAGCTTGACGAAGATCATCAGCGAGGTGATCTCGGTTTCGTAGGGCTTGCCGCCGGCAATGAAGATCACGGCGCCGAACTCGCCGAGCGAACGCACGAAGGCGAGCCCGGTACCGGTGACCAGCGCCGGCCACAGGTAGGGCAGGATCACCCGGCGGAACGCGAGGCTATCGCTGGCGCCGAGCGTCATCGCGGCTTCGTCCACTTCGGCGGGGAGATCTTCCAGTACCGGCTGCACGGTGCGAACCACGAACGGGATGCTGGTAAAGGCCATCGCCAGGGCGATCCCGATCCAGGTGTAGGAGATCGAAATGCCCAGCGGCTCCAGCAGTCGTCCGATCCAGCCGTTACTGGAGTAGAGCGTCGCCAGCGTGATCCCCGCCACCGCCGTCGGCAGCGCGAACGGCAGGTCCATCAGCGCATCGACCAGGCGCTTGCCGGGGAACTCGTAGCGCACCAGCACCCACGCCATCAGCAGCCCGAACGCGGCGTTGAAGATAGCCGCCACCGCGGCGCCGAAGAGCGTCACGCCGTAGCTCGCCAGCAGGCGCGGATCCGTGATCAAAAACCAGTACTGCGACCAGCTCAACTGCGAGAGCTGCCCCACCAGACTGGTCAGGGGCAGCAGCAGAATCAGCGAGACGAAGGTCAGCGAGATGCCGAGCGAGAGGCCGAAGCCGGGCAGCACTCGGCGTTCGCGGCGCCAGGTCAGAGCGTGTGCGATCATCGGCGCTGAAGCTGATCCAGTTCACCGCCGCTCGAGAAATGCGTTTCCATCGCCTCGGGCCAGCCGCCAAAGACGTCTTCGACGCGCAGCAGTTCGGTTTTCGGGAACTGGTCGCTGAACTCCTCGGCCACCTTCTCGTCGTTGACGCGGTAGTTGAACCCGGCCAGCAGGCGCTGCGCTTCCTCGGTGTAGAGGTAGTCCAGGTAGCCCTTGGCCAGGTCTTCGTTGCCGTTGCGCTCGGCGTATTCGTCGACCACGGCCACCGGGAACTCGGCCAGGATGCTGACCGGTGGTACTACCACTTCGTAGTCGTCCTTGCCGTATTCGTTACGGATGTTGTTGACCTCGGACTCGAAGGTGATCAGCACGTCGCCGATACCGCGCTCGACGAATGTCGTCGTCGCGCCGCGGCCGCCGGTGTCGAACACCTCGACGTTGCCGAGGAACGTGCTCATGTAATCTTCGATCTTGTCCTGATCGCCATCGAAGGCCTGGTCGGCATAGGCCCAGGCGGCGAGATAGGTGTAGCGGCCGTTACCCGAAGTCTTGGGATTGGGGAAGACGAGAGAGACATCGTCCCGCGCCAGGTCATCCCAGTTCTCGATCTGCTTGGGGTTGCCCTTGCGCACCAGGAAGGCGGTCGTGGAGTAGTAGGGCGACGCCTGGTTCGGGTAGCGATCCTGCCAATCCTCGGCGACCAGGCCGGCGTCTGCCAGCACGTTGACGTCGGTCACTTGGTTGAAGGTCACCACGTCGGCACGCAGCCCCTGCATGATCGAACGAGCCTGCGTCGAGGAGCCGCCATGGGACTGCTTCACGCTGACGGTTTCGTCGTGCTGGGCCTGCCACCAGTCGATGAACTTCGGATTCACCGCGGCGAACAGTTCGCGAGCGATGTCATAGGAGGAGTTGAGCAGCTCACGCGGTTCTTCCTGAGCCTGCGCGGGCGACAGGGCGCCGAAAGTCAACGCCAACCCGACGGCGGATGCGGTGAACAGCGAGCGAGGCTTGGAAAACCAGGTCATGAGTCAGTCCCCTAGGATTTATTGGTAATGGCGGCAAGGCTAAATAAATCAGAATGGAATGACAATTCGTTTCTATAGAACGTTTAATTATTAATTTGCTCGGTAACTCTATAAGCCCAGATGTTCTTGAGCTCAGGGTGCTCAGGCGCGGCAGACGCTGTGCCTACGGTTCGACGCGAGCAGGCCTGCCGAGTCGGCGGAGAGCAAGCAGCCCCAGCAGCGGGCCGGGGAGTAGCCACCAGGCGATCGTTGCCTCGAGGGCGGGTAGCCATGGCACCAGCAGACCGATCGAGACCGCGGAGATCGCGAACCCGATCGCGTTCTGCAGCGTCAGGGCACTGCCGACCAGCGCGGCGGGGCAAGCGCTGGCGGAGAGCGCGGAAAACTGCGGTGAATCGATCACCGCGAGCAGGCTCCACGCTGCCAGATACGCCACCAGCGCAGCGAAACCGAGGTGCGGAGCGAGCCAAGGATAGAGCAGGCAGCCTATCGCCGAGCCGGCCAGCCCCAGGATCGCGACCCGGCGACTGCCCAGATGCTGACTCAGCCAGCCGCCGAGCCAGCAGCCGGGAGCGCCGACCGCGATCAGGGCGAACGACAGCATCGATAGCGCCTGGGGAGAGAGCGAGGGGTTATCCCCGATCAGCAGCAACGGGATCAGTGTCCAGAGCGTATAGAGCTCCCACATATGGCCGAAGTAGGCGCCGGCAGCACGGCGAAAATCGGCGATGCGAAAGGCCGCCAGCCCGGCCAGACGTGATGGCGTCGGAGTGGAAGCCCGAGCAAGGGAAGGGGCGTCGCCCAGCCGCCATATGGAGACGCCGGCCAGCAGGGCGAGCAGTGATGCGATCCATAGCGTCAGCCGCCAGTCGCCGCTTTCTCTCGCCGAGCCGCCGCCGCTCTGACCTATGAGTCCGCCCCCACTCCAGCCGAGGCCGGCCAGCAGGTGGGGCATCGCGGTGCCCAGCACCAGCATCCCGACGAGCCATGCCAGCCCCAGTCCGGCGCGCCCAGGCGCCCAGCCCACCATCAGTTTCATGCCGATGGGGTAGATACCGGCCAGCGACAGCCCGGTGACCAGGCGCAACCCGATCGCTGGCCAAAGGCCACCGGCATAAGGCAGCAGGGCGTTGGAAAGCGCACCGACCAGGCATGCCAGGGCGAACAGTCGGCTGGCTCGAGTGCGATCGGCAAGGCCGCTGAGACCAAGGCCGAGCGTTCCCAGCAGGAATCCGAACTGCACCGCACCGGTGAGCCAGCCCAGATCGCCGGTGGCGAGTCCCCACGTCCGCTGGAGATCGCCGATGACGGCGTTGGGCGTGAACCACAGCGCGGTGCCGAACCACTCGGCGATGGCAATGATGACAATCGGCATCGGTCTCCCCGCACGAATCAGCCTGGGTCACCGTCGGTGGGCGACGGCATGTCGGTCGCCTTCGGATCGCAGATACCGGCTCATAGACCCATCGCCGAGGAGGTCGAACGCCGCGGATCGGCGCCGCCGGTGAAGGTGCCATCGTCCTCGATCAGGATCGACTGCGCCGCGCCCATCGCCTCCTGCTGGCTGACGGTGTGTCCCATCGCCTCGAGGAGGGCGATCGTGTCCGGGCTGATGCCATCCTCGATGCGGATCTCGTCCGGCAGCCACTGATCGTGAATGCGCGGCGCGCTGACGGCACTCTGGATGTTCATGCCGTGATCGATAACGTCCATCACCACCTGCAGCGTGGTGGTGATGATGCGCGAGCCGCCGGGGCTCCCGGTCACGAGGAAGTTCCTGCCATCCTTCTTGACGATGGTCGGGGTCATCGAGGAGAGCATGCGCTTCTCGGGTTCGATCCTGTTGGCTTCACCGCCGATCAGGCCGTAGGCATTGGGCGTGCCCGGCTTGGCCGAGAAGTCATCCATCTCGTTGTTGAGCAAAAAGCCGGCGCCGTCGACGACGATGCCCGAGCCGTAGCTGAAGTTGATGGTATAGGTATTGGAGACCGCCAGGCCGCTGTCGTCGGCGATCGAGAAGTGAGTGGTCTCGTTGGACTCGTACGGCAGCGGGTTGCCGGCGGCGATCTCGCTGCTGGGCGTGGCGCGGTCGAGATCGATCTGCGCTCGTAGTTCCTCGGCATAGGCCTTCGAGGTGATGCCGGCGAGCGGCACGTCGACGAAGTCGGTGTCACCGAGATACTCGGCGCGATCGGCGTAGGCGCGTTTCATCGCTTCGCTCATGACGTGGATCGTGCGTGCCGAATTGAAGCCCATGGCATGAATGTCGTAGCCCTCGAGAATGTTGAGCATCTGCACGATATGCGCGCCGCCGGAAGAGGGCGGACTCATGGCGTAGACGTCGTAGCCGCGGTAGGTGCCATGTACCGGCTCGCGAATCGTCGGCTGGTAGCCAGCCAGATCCTCTGTCGTCATCAGGCCACCATGGTTCTGCATCTCGGCCGTGATCAGTCGCGCCGTCTTGCCTTCGTAGAACTCCCGCGGGCCGTTCTTGGCGATGCGCTCGAGCGTCGCGGCCAGGTCGGGTTGGCGGAATCGCTCGCCGGCGCGATACAGGGAGCCGTCCGGTTTGTAGAACACCTTGCGCGTCGAATCCCACTGCTTGAGCCGCTGCTGGGACTGTTCGAGACCTTCGGCGAATCGCGGCGGAATGATGAAGCCTTCATCCGCCAGCTTGATCGCGGGCGCCAGCGCCTCGGCGAGACTCATGGTGCCGTACTTATCCAGCGCCAATGCCAGGCCGGCCACGGTGCCGGGCACGCCGGACGCGTTGTGGGTGTAGCGGGAAAGCTCGGAGACGGCCTCACCCTGTTCGTTCTGGAACATGGTCTCGTAGGCTGCCGCCGGGGCCTTTTCGCGGTAGTCGATGGCGATGACCTCATTGCTCTTCTCGTCCGAAATCAGCATGAAGCCGCCACCGCCGATGTTGCCCGAGCGGGGCTGGGTCACTGCCAGCGCGAAGCCGGCGGTCACGGCGGCATCGACGGCATTGCCGCCATCGGCCAGGACATCGTGGGCGATTTGCGAGGCCAGGTAATGGCTGGTTGCCACCATGCCGTGCTCGCCGAGCTGGGGGTGGAATCGCTCCCCTTCGAGGATCGCCGACTGGGCATGCGTCGGTGTCGGGACGAGAGTTGATAACACAGTTGTCAGGCAGACGAGAGACAAGGCCACTGCTCGGCGAGCAGGCAGCATGAAAGGGTGGAAGCGAGGCATGACGTGTCCCCAATGAGTGTTGTTGTGATACGGCCGAATCATGCCATGTGACCAAGGTCGATTCAGCCAAGACCTAGAGCAGTATAGAAACAGTCGATGCTCAGTGCCTCGCCGGCCATGCCGGCGAGGCGGTTTTGCGTCCGGATCGGCCAAAGGTGGCGATGCGTGCGCTAGAATGAGCGCCAACGGCCAGCCTGCATAAGGATCCTTTCATGCATGACTTCAAGATCGCACCTTCCATTCTCTCCGCCAACTTCGCCTGTCTGGGACAGGAGGTCGAGGACGTGCTGGCGTCGGGGGCCGACATCATCCATTTCGATGTCATGGACAACCATTACGTGCCCAACCTGACGATGGGGCCGATGGTGTGCGAGGCGCTGCGCAAGCACGGCATCACCGCGCCGATCGACTGCCACCTGATGGTCAAGCCGGTGGATCGCCTGATCGGCGATTTCATCGATGCCGGCGCCAGCTACGTGACGTTCCATCCGGAAGCTTCGGAGCATGTCGACCGCTCGCTGCAGCTCATTCGCAGCCATGGCTGCAAGGCCGGGCTCGTCTTCAATCCGGCGACGCCGCTTTCCTACCTGGACTACGTCATGGACAAGGTCGACATGATCCTGATCATGAGCGTCAACCCCGGCTTTGGCGGCCAGTCCTTCATTCCGGCGGCGCTGGACAAGCTCCGCGAGGCGCGCCGGCGCATCGACGCCAGCGGGTTACCGATTCGGCTGGAGGTCGACGGCGGCGTCGGCCCGGACAACATCGCCGAGATCGCCGAAGCGGGGGCGGATACCTTCGTCGCCGGCTCGGCCATCTTCAAGGCGCGCAGCCTCGACGACCCCCATCGCTACGACAGCGTGATCGGCAAAATGCGCTCGGCGCTTGCCGGAAACTGAGCCGGCGTGTCGTCGAAAAACGAGGCGGTAGCGGACGATAGCGAGCCGCGCCAGTGGTATCTCTATCTCATCGAGACCGCCAGAGGCGCGCTCTACACCGGCATTACCACCGATGTGGCCCGGCGATTCGAGCAACACTCCCGCGGCCGAGGTGCGCGGGCGCTGCGTGGCAAGGGGCCGTTGACCTTGCGGCACGCCCAGGCGGTCGGTAGTCACGGCGACGCGCTCAAGCTCGAAGCGGCGATCAAGCGGCTGAGCGCCGACGCCAAGCGGCGCTGGATCGAACGGCAGCGGCCGTCATCGTTTTGTCACCAGATTGTCATCTCTCGGGAGCCCGCGGGACCGTAGAATCTCGGGCATCATTCGATATCGAACGGGAACACTTCGATCATGAAAGTGGTGGCACTGCACAATCTCAAAGGCGGCGTCGGCAAGAGCTCGGCGGCCGTCAACCTGGCCCGCGAAGCCAATCGCGATGGTTTGCCGGTGCTGCTGTGGGATCTCGATGCGCAGGGCGCCTCGACCTGGATACTGGGAGGGGAGAACGGCTTGAGCCGCAAGGTCGGCAAGCTGCTGTCGGGCAAGTCGCCGCTGGGAGAGCAGGTTCAGCACACGCCGTGGGAGCGTTTCGATCTGCTGCCGGCGGACATGCGCCTGCGCGAACTCGATCGCATCCTGGAAGACAAGGCGGAGGGCGACAAGCATCTCAAGCGTCTGATCGCGCCGTTCAGCGAAGAGTACGCGCTGATGATTCTGGACTGCCCGCCGGGGCTTTCCACGCTGGCCGAACAGCTGATCCGCGCCGCCGATCGCATCCTGGTGCCGACCATTCCCAGCCCGCTGTCGATACAGGCATTCTCGCGCATGCTGGCGCATCTCGATCTCAAGAAGCGCCAGAGAGAGCGTATCTGCCCCTTTTTCAATCTGGTGGATCGACGGCGTCGTCTGCACCGGGAGTGGATCGAATCACCCCCGGAAGCGATGGGACGCACGCTGCACAGCTGGATTCCCTATTCCAGCGACGTCGAGCGAATGAGTCTCGAAAATCAACCGCTGGCGGACCTGGCGCCCCGCAGCCGGGCGACCCACGCCTACCGCCGTCTGTGGCAGGAGCTCAAGGCCGAACTGGGCGAGTAGTGCCTCGACCCGTTACGGGGCTTCGAACGCCGTTGCGTCATCTGTATACTTACCCAGTATTTTTGAGTCCTACGCTGGGGACGCCATGGCGCTGCCGACGCTCGAAGACCCGCTCTACTACCTCGCCAACTTCCGCCGAGTGCTCGACTGGCTGACGTCCCGCTACGCGGACCTGCTGAGTCCCGACGAAAGCGCCTTCATCGCCGACTTCGAGCGCGTGCCGGAGCCTTCCCAGGCGTTGCTGGTGCGGATGGTCATGCGCAAGGGCGTCGATTTCCGTGCCAGCCGCCTGGTCTACGCCGAGATCGGCGATAGCGTCGAAGCTGCCGGATCGCTGATCGAGTGCGGCTGGGTCGAGGAAGATGTACCGCTGTCGCTGGAAGCGCTGTTTTCGCTGGCGACCCGAGCGGAGATCGGCGTCGACATGGGCGGCGGGCTGTTGGCACTCGGCGTCGGCAGGAGCGCGGGCAAGGGTGTCTGGCTGTCAGCGTTGCAGGCGGCGTCGCCCGAGCCCCGCCCGCTGGCCGAGTGGTTGCCGACGCTCGGGGATCGTCACTATCGGCTGACCGTCGACGCGATGTGCGAACGCTTCCGGCTGATGTTCTTCGGCAACCTGCGTCAGCACTGGTCCGAATTCGTGCTCTCGGAACTCGGTGTCTATCGCTTCGAGCGCGTCGAACTGGACGCGGCTTCCCGTGCCTTCTCGCGCCGCGAGGAGCTGGAGGCCTACCATCATCTGCACCGCTGCCGGGAGCGCTTCGAGGCCGACGAGTCGCTGGAATCGCTGTTGCCCGACGTGCCTCGCGTGGCGTTCGACAACGACTGGCTGGAGCGTCGCAGAGGCCGGTTGATCTACAAGCTCGCCTACCGTCTCGAACGCCAGGGCGAACTCGGCCGGGCGCTGGAGCTCTATCGGGATTGCTCGGCACCGGAAGCGCGGCTGCGACGGATTCGCGTGCTCGAGGCGCAGCAGGCGACAGCGGATGCGCTGGCGCTGGCCGAACGGGCGGAAGCCGCGCCCACCAATGCCGCGGAGAGCCAGGCGCTGGAGCGGGTGATACCGCGGCTGCGGCGCAAACTGGGACTGGCTTCAGGCAGGCGGACGAAGGCACCGGAACCACCGCGTGTCGATCTGGTGCTGCCGCGTTCGGCCAGCGTCGAACTGGCGGTGGCCCGGCACCTCTCCCGCGCCGAGGCGCCGGTCTGCTATGTCGAGAACGTGCTCGTCAACGGGCTGTTCGGCCTGCTGTGCTGGGATGCGATCTTCGCGCCGCTGCCCGGCGCGTTCTTCCATCCGTTCCATAGCGGGCCGGTGGATCTGTTCGAGGCGGATTTTTGGACCCGTCGACGCGACCTCATCGAGGCATGCCTGGCTGCGCTCGAGCGAGGTGACCATGGCGAGATCATCCGTCGTCGCTACCGCGACAAGTGGGGCATCCAGTCACCGTTCGTGTTCTGGGAAGCGCTGGATGAGCGGGCGCTGGAACTGGCGCTGCACTGCATTCCGGCGCGCCATCTCCGGCTCTGGTTCGAGCGTCTGCTCGACGATGTTCGCGCCAATCGGGCCGGGATGCCGGATCTGATCCAGTTCTGGCCGGAAGGCGATGATGCTTTGCAAGGGCCGCGAGGCTCCACCGAGCCGGCTTATCGCATGATCGAAGTAAAGGGGCCTGGCGACCGCCTGCAGGACAACCAGAAACGCTGGCTTCAGTTCTGCGCCCGTCACGACATGCCGATCAGTGTCTGCTACGTCACCTGGGAGTCCTGCGACGACGAAACGGTAGACACGGGCGACGCTGACACCACGGCAGGAGCGCTTTCTTGAGCTATCGGATCGCTGTCCGTGCGCTGTGTGAATTCGCGGCCAAACGCGGCGATCTCGATCTGCGCTTCACGCCATCGCCTTCGGCACAGGAGGGTATCGCCGGCCATCAACTCGTCGGAGAGCGGCGGGGCGAGCGCTACGAACGCGAGATCGCCTTGAATGGCGCCTATCGCCACCTCGAGGTGCGCGGCCGCGCCGATGGCTACGATCCAGACGCCAATCGGCTGGAAGAGATAAAGACCCATCGCGGCGATCTTTCCCGCCAGCCGGCCAACCAGCGGGCGCTGCACTGGGCGCAGGCCAAGGTGTACGGCCACCTGCTGTGCGCCGAACGCGGGCTGGATCAGTTGACGGTGACGCTCGTCTATTTCGATATCGTCAGCCAGCGCGAAACGCCATTGAGCGAGCGCTGTTCGGCCGAGGCGCTGCGCGCCGAGTTCGACGCTCATTGCCAGGCGTTTCTGGCCTGGGCGCAGCAGGAGCTGGCCCATCGGCGGCGGCGCGATCGCGCATTGCAGGCGCTGCGGTTTCCTTATGCCGGGTTTCGCGAGGGTCAGCGGCCGCTGGCGGAATCCGTCTACAAGGCGATTCATACCCGGCGCTGGCTGATGCTGCAGGCGCCTACCGGCATCGGCAAGACGCTAGGCACGCTGTTTCCGATGCTCAAGGCAATGCCGGGCGAGCCGCTGGACAAGATCTTCTTCCTGACGGCGCGTAATACCGGCCAGCGGCTGGCCCTCGACGCGCTGCGCACCCTGGGCGCCGGGCAGCGGCACCGCGAGATCCCGGAGCCGGAACACCTCGAGCCGGACGATATCGGGTCGGGCGATATCGGGTCGGGCGATATCGGGTCGGGCGATGCCGAGCCGAACGATTCCAGGTCGGGCGATAGCCGATTGAGTGAAGTCCAGGCCGTCCCGCTGCGCGTGCTGACGCTCACGTCCCGTGACAAGAGTTGCGAGCATCCCGACAAGGCGTGTCACGGCGAATCCTGCCCGCTGGCGGCGGGTTTCTACGATCGCCTGCCCGCCGCGCGCAAGGCGGCGGTCGAACGCGGCTGGCTCGATCGCGCCGCCCTGCGGGAGACCGCGCTTGCCCACGAAATCTGCCCTTACTATCTGGGCCAGGAAATGGCGCGCTGGGCCGATGTCGTCATCGGCGACGTCAACTACTGGTTCGATTTCCACGCCATGCTTTACGCGCTGAGCCAGCAGCAGCAATGGCGGGTCGGTCTGCTCGTCGACGAGGCCCACAACCTGGTCGAACGCGGGCGCGGCATGTACAGCGCGACGCTCGATCATGCGGCGTTCCGGCGCCTGAAGCCAACCCTGCCTGCTCCGCTCAAGCGGCCATTCTCGCGGGTGGCGTCCGCGTGGCGCGCGCTGGCGGACGACAGCGAATCGGACTACCGGGTTCTGGAGACACTGCCGGGCAAGCTGATCGGCGCGCTACAGCAGGCCGTTTCACAGGTGGTCGAGTATCAGAGCGAACAGCCGATCGCGCTCGATAGCGAGCTGCAGCGCTTTGCTTTTGATGCCCAGCACTTCTGTCGGGTCGCCGATGTCTTCGGCGATCACTCGATCTGCGATGTGTCGCCGCAGGCGCCGCGGGGGCGGCAGCGCCAGGCTGGCGCCCGGGTGACGCTGCGCAACGTGGTGCCCGCGCCGTTCTTGACGCCGCGCTTTGTCGCCGCGCAGGGCGGTACGCTGTTTTCCGCCACGCTGGCGCCGGAAGCCTACTACCGTGATCTGCTGGGCGTGCCCGACGATGCGCCCTGGATGTCGCTGGCCTCGCCGTTTCGGGACTCACAGCTCGAGGTTCGCATCGCTGCGCGGCTGTCGACGCGGTATGCCGATCGCGAGGCATCGCTGACACCGTTGGCGGATCGCATCGCCGCTCAGTTCCGAGCATGCCGCGGTAACTACCTGGCGTTCTTTTCCAGCTTCGCCTATCTGGAGCAGGTCGCCGACCGGCTGGCCGAGCGTCACCCCGAGATTCCGATCTGGCGTCAGGCATCGCGCATGGACGATGACGCCCGCGAGACGTTCCTGCGCCGGTTCGAGGCGAACGGGGAGGGGGTGGGGTTTGCCGTGCTGGGCGGCATTTTCGGCGAGGGTATCGATCTACCCGGCGATCGCCTGATCGGCGCCTTCGTCGCAACACTGGGATTGCCCCAGGTCAACCCGGTCAACGAGCAGATGCGAGCGCGGCTGCAGGCGCTTTACGGCCACGGCTACGATTACGCCTACTTCTTTCCCGGCATGCAGAAGGTAGTGCAGGCAGCGGGCCGGGTGATCCGATCCGGCACCGATGAAGGCGTCATCCACCTGCTGGACGATCGATTCGCGCGGCGCGAATCGCAGGCATTGCTGCCGGATTGGTGGCCCAAGCCGATCAAAGACTAGGTCTGAAAAGTGGAGAGGAGCCGAAGGGCTGCCTCCCTATTTGGCCCTATTTGGCAAAGTGCCACATTCCGGCTTTTTCAGCTTACGACTGTTCGAGCACCGACGACCGTTCCGCTCCTGGTTGCGAGGGGGCTTAACGCTCGCCCCCTCGCGCTCCCCCTCTTGATTGACGCCGCTGGTCCGCGAAACCCTGAAAGACGATGGCCTGCGCTTCGGGTCGGCGCGCAAGGACATCCCTGTCCGGGCGCGCCTCTTGTGACATCCATGTCACAAGACCCGGCTTGCCCCTCGTCTTTCAGCGCGGCCCCGGAGGCGTCGAGGTGGTCGATTCAAGTGGACATGGCGTAGGCTTTTTCAGTAGCGCCGTCCTGCGATCTACGAGGCCGAATGGCTTAGTGCCTCGAACACTCTTGCCACGGCCTCGGCACCGGGGTCGACGACACCCTTGAGTGCGCTTTCCGGCACATAGGCGGAGCGGCCGGCGTTGGCTCGGGTCAGGCTGGCGGTGGCCTGGGCGCCGTCGCGAGCGGCCTGCGCGGCCTGGGTGAGCGACTCGCCGCGCTGCAACGATTCGATGGCCGGGATCAGTGCATCGAGCATGGTGCGGTCGCCGGGCCTGGCACCGCCGTAGGCCTGCATTTTCTCCACGCCGGCGGCCAGCGCCTCGTCGAGTTTGCCGCGGCGATCCAGCGAGCCGGCGGCTGCGGTGAACAGGATAGACAGCAGCACGCCGCTGGAGCCGCCCATGTCCCTTGAGAGCAACTGGCCGATGCCCGCGAACAGTAGCGGTAGGGCGGCGGTGTTCAGGCGTTTGGCTTCGAGCGCTCTGGCGATCGAATCAGCGCCGCTTTGCATGCTGGCGCCGGCGTCGCCATCGCCGCTCCTGGCATCCAGAGCATCGAGTTCTTCACGTGCCTGGCGCAGGGTATCGATGATCCGCTCGAGCGTCGCGACGGTGTCGGCGTCCTGCGGCGCGTCGTCGGCCAGCGCTTCGTGATCCTGGCGGGTGTCCGGCGAGAAGTGCGGAGGCCTCTGCGTGGCGCGCAGTCCGGGCCAGCCTGGTGCCGTCGTCGGTGCCGACAACGCTGTGACGGTGTCGTCATCCGCCGGCAGCAGAGTGAGCGAAAAGCCGTGCATGTCCAGTGAGGTCATCAGCGGCGCCGGGCCAATCAGGTGCGCGACCTGCTCGACGCCCAACTGGCGCAGCAGGCTGGCGGCCAGCACACCCATTTCCTGGGTGGAGCAGCTGCCCAGATCGTTGAGCATCGCGATCCAGGGGCCGGTGAGCTTGCGGTCGGACAGCGCGTTGCGCAGGGGATCCAGAACCAGGCTCATCGCCTCGTCGGCACTCTTCGGGTCGACCTGCCTCGTGCCGGTCTCGTTATGAATGCCCAGGCCCAGTTCCGGCGAGCGGTTGGCGGCGGGCTGGCCCGGCTGTGCCGCTGCGCTCAGCGCCATGCCCAGTGATCCCATGCGCCGACACAGCGCCTCGGCACGTTCGCGGATGGCATCGAGGGGTGTCTCCTGGCTCGCCAGGTAGCCGGCCAGCTTGTGGACCAGCACGGTGCCGGCGATGCCGCGCGGCTGCGGCGCGTTCTCGATGGCGATATCGTCGGCGACGATCACCATGGCGACATTCAGGCCCTCGCTGCGGGCACGCTCGGCGGCAAGGCCGAAATTGAGGCGGTCGCCGGTGTAGTTCTTGACCACCAGCAGGCAGCCGGCGTCGCCGCAGACTTCACGGATTGCCGCCAGCACCGCTTCGACGCTGGGCGACGCGAACAGGCTGCCGGAGATGGCGCCGGTCAACATGCCTTCGCCGATATAACCGGCGTGGGCCGGTTCATGGCCGGCGCCGCCGCCGGAGAGCACCGCGACCTGGCGGCGTCCCTGTTCCGTTCTGTCCCAGTCCCGGCGGATCAGGATGCGCAGGCCGCTGTCCGGTTCGGCGATGCGCAGCGGGGCGGTCGCCGCCGTCGTCCGCAGAATCTCGTCGACGACATCGCCGGGGGCATTGTAGAAACGTTCCATGTGATCTCTCCGCTGACGTTTCGAATTCGCTGGCTATCGTATTTGATGGCGCTTCACGCTTGCTGGAACTTCGCGGTCACAGCGTTCAGTGCAGCTGTTGCTCAGTGCAGCTTCATCTTCGGCCGCAGGTAGCGGTTGAGGCCGTCGACGACGACGGTCATGCCGGTCTTGAAAATGCCGTGAATGGCCATCTGATGCATACGGTAGAGAGAAGCGTAGAACAGCTTGGCCAGCCTGCCCTCGATGAACAGGCTTCGCGCCGACGCGCCGCGCATGAGGCTGCCGACCGCCTCGAAGTGCGCCAGCGAGATCAGCGAGCCTCGATCGTGATAGACGAAAGGCTTCAGCGGTTTGCCATCCATGGCTGCACGCAGGTTGTGGTAGCAGTGCGTCGCCTGCTGATGCGCGGCCTGAGCGCGGGGGGGAACACGCTTGTCGTCGGGCTGGGGACAGGAAGCGCAGTCGCCGAACGCGAAGATGCGCTCATCGTCCAGGCTCTGCAGTGTCTGGTTGACCTTGACCTGATGGTTGCGCTCGGTGGCCAGTCCCAGTTCCGACAGGAATTCGGGCGCCCGGATGCCCGCCGCCCAGACGCTCAGATCCGTCTCCAGCGGTTCGCCGTCCGCGGTGATGAAGCCGTTGGCGTTGGCTTCTGTCACGCGCGTATCGACATGGATCTTGACGCCGAGCCGTTCGAGCTCGCCGTGCACGGCGCGGCTGATGCGCTCGGGCAGGGCTGGCAGAATGCGCGGCGCGGCCTCGATCAGGTGCACCTCGAGCTTGCCGCTGTCCATGGCCGTGAAGCCGTAGCTGTGCAGCATGCGTGACGCGCCGAAGAGTTCGGCGGCCAGTTCGACGCCGGTTGCGCCCGCCCCGACCAGGCCGACGGTCAGCTTGGGATGCGTTCGGCGCTCCGGGTCGCTATAGCGCAGGAAGGTATTGAGCATGTTGCGCCGGAAGCTCTCCGCCTGCTGCGGGCTGTCGATGAAGTGGCAGTGTCTGGCGACGCCGGGGGTGCCGAAGTCGTTGGAGACGCTGCCGACGGAAAGCACCAGGTAGTCGTACTCGATCTGGCGCGCGGGCAGCACGACCGCATCGTCCTGGTCGTGGATCGGCTCGAGGGTAATGGTCCGGTTGTCGCGGTCGATGGCGCTCAGGGTGCCGCGCTGAAATCGGTAGCCGTGGCTCTTCGAGTGCCCCTGATAGGAGACCTCATCGAGCCCGGAGTCGAGGGTGCCGGTGGCGATCTCGTGCAGCAGCGGTTTCCAGATGTGGGTCGGGTTGCGGTCCACGAGGACGATGTCGGCACGCTGACGCTTGCCGAGCTTGCGACCCAGTCGGGTTGCCAGCTCGAGTCCGCCCGCGCCGCCACCGACCACGACGATGCGTGGTGTGGTCATGGGAAACTCCAATGTGAGAATCAGAAGGGAAATGGTGAAAAGGAAGCGGGGAAAATCGGGGGCGTCGAAGCGAGTCACGGTACGGCAAGGCAGGGTCCTGAACGATCGCCTGGCCAGTGGCCGACATGAACGACATGAAACAGACGCAGCAATAGCCGAGCGGTGACGATATCGGGCTGTGGAACTGCGCATTCACGGAAGTCGGTACCCGTCGATTCGACGAAAGATGGGGTCAAGGATACGCCGATCACTGGCGCTTGGCATCCGCGGGTTGCGTAAACTTACCGGCTTTTGGGTAAGCTAAAGACCGTCATCCCGACGCTCCGGCGCTACAGACAAGGACGCACACATGCACGCTTTGCTCCAGGACATTCGTCTGGTGGCTTTCGATCTCGATGGCACATTGATCGACTCCGTCCCCGACCTCGCGGCAGCGGTGGACGCCATGCTCATCGAGCTGGGCATGGTGGCGGTGGGCGAAGCGAAGGTTCGCGACTGGGTCGGGAACGGTTCCCGCAAGCTGGTCGAGCGGGCGCTGGAGAGCGTCCTCGAGCGAATGCCCGAAGCGGCGCTGCTGGAAGCGGCTCACGAAAACTTCCTGCGTCATTACCATGCCGCACCCTGCGAGCGGACCCGCGTGTATCCCGGCGTCCGGGAGGCGCTCGACGCGCTGGAAAGCCGCTCGATCATTCTGACACTGATCACCAACAAGCCGGCGGCATTCATCGATCCGATTCTCGAAGCGCTGGAACTGCGCCACTATTTCCGCGCGACGCTGGGTGGCGACTCGCTGTCGGAGAAGAAGCCTCATCCGGCGCCGCTGCTGCATCTGGCGGCGCGTTACGACATCGATCCCTCGCGGTGCCTGATGGTGGGGGATTCGCGGCATGACGTGGAAGCCGGAAAGCGCGCCGGCTTCCGCACGCTGGCCGTTCCCTACGGATACAATCACGGCGAGCCGGTGGCCTCGAGCGAACCGGATGGCGTGGTTGAATCGCTGGGGGAACTCGTTTAGGGTTTCCGGGACGGCGCCAGGGCGGTTATGGCGCCGGTTTCAGGCAGCTTCCCCGTTTCCCGTTACCCCTTTCGACCGAGCTTTGACATGCGACCGGATACCCAACGCCTTTTCAGCCCCTGCGTCTCGATGCGCCCGGTCAAGCGATGGCGATGGTGATTATCAGTCGTTACCGACGCAGCCGCTCTCACGATTGCTGATTTTCACTGCTGGAGCCCGGTCCCATGATGACCCCCGATCGCTTTGCCGAGCTGGCGCAAGCCGGCTACAACCGTATTCCGGTCACCCGCGAGGTGCTGGCCGATCTGGATACGCCGCTTTCCACCTACCTCAAGCTCGCTGACGCGCCCTGGACCTTTTTGCTCGAGTCGGTACAAGGCGGAGAGAAGTGGGGCCGCTATTCGATCATTGGCCTGCCAAGCCGGGAACGCATCGAAGTGCGCGGCTTCACCGTGCGCCATATTGTCGATGGGGAGCAGCAGGGCGCCAGCGAAGTCGAAGACCCGCTGGCGTGGATCGAGCGGTTCCAGTCTCGATTCAAGGTGCCGGATCTCGACGACCAGCCGCGCTTCGATGGCGGTCTCGTAGGCTACTTCGGCTACGACACCATCCGCTATATCGAGCCCAAGCTGCGTACCGCGCTGGCCGCCGAGAAACCCGATCCCATCGGCGTGCCGGACATCCTGCTGATGGTGTGCGACGATCTGGTCGTCTTCGACAACCTCTCCGGCCGCCTGCAGCTGTGGACCCACGCCGATCCGGAAACGCCGCACGCCTACGATAACGCCGTCGAGCGGCTCGAGACGCTGGAACTGAAGCTGCGCAGCGCGACTTTCAATACGCTGAGTCCGGGAACCGGGCGGGCGGATGTCGCCGAAGACGACTTTCATGCCAGCTTCAGTGAGCAGGGCTACAAGGACGCGGTCGCCAAGATCAAGGAGTACGTGCTATCGGGGGATGTCATGCAGTGCGTGCCTTCCCAGCGCATGTCGATCCCGTATCAGGCGCCGCCGCTGGATCTCTATCGTGCGCTGCGAAGTCTCAACCCGTCTCCCTACATGTTCTTCCTCAATCTCGAGGACCATCACGTGATCGGCTCCTCTCCGGAGATTCTGACCCGGCTGGAGGGCGGCGAGGTGACCGTGCGGCCGATCGCTGGCACGCGACCGCGTGGCGCGACGCCGGAGCAGGACAAGGCGCTGGAGGACGAGCTGCTGGCCGATCCCAAGGAGATCGCCGAGCATCTGATGCTCATCGACCTGGGGCGCAACGACATCGGTCGCATCAGCCAGGTCGGTACCGTCGAGCTCACCGACAAGATGGCGATCGAGCGCTATTCCCACGTCATGCATATCGTCTCCAATGTGACCGGCAAGCTGCGCGAGGGCATGTCGGCGATGGATGTGCTGCGCGCTACTTTCCCGGCGGGGACGCTCTCCGGGGCACCCAAGATCCGGGCGCTGGAGATCATCGACGAACTCGAACCGGTCAAGCGCGGCGTCTATTCCGGTGCGGTCGGGTATCTCTCCTGGCACGGCAACATGGACATGGCGATCGCGATTCGCACGGCGGTGCTGAAGGATGGCGAGCTCCACGTGCAGGCCGGCGGCGGCATCGTCGCCGATTCGGACCCCGACGACGAATGGCACGAGACGCTCAACAAGCGCCGGGCACTGTTCCGCGCCGTCGCCATGGCCGAAAAAGGGCTCGATAACCTGGAGTAGGCATCGGTTCGGCCGGGCTGTCATCACCCGGTCACGATGATCGGTTTAGATCGGGGGCATGCGACACGCTGCCCCCGATCGATTTCATGCCGACCCTATCCCACTGCCAAGGCGCGCTCGCCTGCGACGGCGGTGGGTCGTGTTCCTCACCCTGGCGTTGCTCGTTGCGGGTCTGGTTGGCTGGGGCGGCGTTCCGCGGGAAGCGCTCGAGACGCTGCATCCACTGGCGCTGTTGATCGCCATGGCGGGCTTGCCGGCGCTGGGAATCCCGATGACGCCTTTCTACATTCTTGCCGGGTTGCGCTTCGGCGTGCCGGGCGGGCTGTTGTTCTCGGCGGTGGCAACGCTGCTCAACCTGCTGCTCTGCTACGCGATCGCCAGCGGCCAACTGCGGCCGGTTCTCCGCGCCTCCATCGAACGACGTTTTCCGGCGCTGGCAGGGCTGGACGATGCGCGCCAGGATGCCTGGCGCGTCACGTTTCTGATCAAGCTCGTTCCCGGCGTGCCGATGTTTCTCAAGCATTACGCACTGGGGATTGCCGGCGTCCCGCTGTCGATCTACCTGGGCGTCGCCTTGTTGACCACCGGCCCTTACGGCGTGGCCTTCGTGGTGCTGGGGCAGTCCGCGCTGACGGGGGATATCGGTCAGGCAATGGTCGCGGCCGGGCTACTGGCGCTCATCGTCACGGCAGTGAACATCGGGCTAGGCCGCCGGGCGCGGCGTCGGTCACATGGGAAGCCGTGTCTCGAAAGGCGGTTCGAGTAGGACGGAACGAAAAAGGCCGCGAACCTGTCTCGGATCGCGGCCCATTGCGCTTCGCCCGGCAATCGTCAGTCGACCTGGCCCAGCAGCAGGAATTCGATCAGTGCCTTCTGAGCGTGGAGCCGGTTGCCGGCTTCCTGCCAGACCACGGCGCGGGGATCGTCGAGCAGCGTCGTGCTGATCTCCTCGCCACGATGCGCCGGCAGGCAATGCAGGAAGATCGCCTCGTCCGAGGCCTGATCCAGCAGCGCTTCGGTGACCTGGAAGCCGGCGAAATCCCGTTCCCGCTTGGCCTGCTCTTCCTCCTGCCCCATCGAAGCCCAGACGTCCGTGGTCACCAGATCGGCACCGCGGACCGCCTCGGCCGGGTCGCGTACGATGACGGCGTGCTCGCCAGCGGCGTCGAGAATGTCCTGACGCGGCTCGTAACCCGCGGGGCAGCAGATGCGCAGCTGGAAATCGAACTGGCGCGCGGCGTTGATCCACGAATGGCACATGTTGTTGCCGTCACCCACCCACACGGCGGTCTTGCCCTTGACCGGCCCGCGGCACTCGGTCCAGGTCATCACGTCGGCCAGCAGCTGGCAGGGGTGGTAGTCGTCGGTCAGGGCGTTGATCACCGGTACCGAGCTGGCAGCGGCGAACTCCTCGAGGCCGGCGTGGGAGAAGGTCCGGATCATTACTGCATCGACCATTTCCGACAGCACCCGGGCCGTGTCGCCGATCGGCTCGCCGCGCCCGAGCTGGGTATCTCGCGATGACAGAAACAGCGCATGGCCGCCGAACTGCGCCATCGCGGTCTCGAACGATACACGTGTTCGCGTCGAAGATTTCTCGAAGATCATCGCCAGCGTGCGATTGCTGAACGGCGTATAGGTCGGGCCGTTCGTCTTCAGACGGTTCTTGATCGTGATACCGCGCTGGATCAGGTAGTCGAGCTCGTCGGCGGAGAGATCCAGCAGGGTCAGAAAATGGCGTGCGCTCATGAGCGAGTTCCTGTCGTGGCTTGACGTTGAGACGTGGGCTTCAAGGCATGCGGCAATATCCAGGCGCGCCGCACGGCGAAATCGAGATCGTCGGCCGCAATCGCAAGCTATCCACGCGGTCGACTCGGAAAACAACGAAAAAAGCGCCGCGTCCCAAACGCCTGCGAAGGCGTCTGGCGAGACGGCGCCGTGATCGGCCCGTTATGCGTTTGCTACCGTCGTGGCCGATCCGTGCGAAAGCCAATCATCCTAACCAGCCCCCGCGGGCGGCGCAACGGCATGAGAGCAGCTTCACAAGGCAACGGGGGTGTTTTCAGCCGGTGTCATCAGTAGAATGGAGGCACGGTCATTCACACTCGCGTACACGCGAAGAGTCGACATCGGTCTTCTCTTCCCGCTATAGGACGTCTCATGAGCGATACCATCGAAGCGATCAAGCAGCAGATCAGTGACAACGCCATTCTGCTCTACATGAAAGGATCGCCCCAGTTGCCGCAGTGCGGTTTCTCGGCGCAAGCGGTTCAGGCGCTGATGGCCTGCGGCGAGAAGTTTGCATTCGTCAATATTCTGGATAACCCGGACATTCGCGCCGAGCTGCCGAAGTACGCCAGCTGGCCGACCTTCCCCCAGCTATGGATCGAAGGCGAGCTGGTCGGCGGCTGCGATATCATCGTCGAGATGTATCAGAATGGTGAGCTGGAGCCCATGGTCAAGGCGGCTGCAGCCAAGGCGGCCGAGACTTCCAGCGACAGCTGAGCCGGATTGCAGCATCGTCAATGAAACGCCTCGTCATAGACGGGGCGTTTTTCGTTCCGGCGTTCAGAGGTCGTCGAGTCCCTGCTCCTTCATGGCGAGGTTCCAGCCACCGAGATCCTTGAAGCGGTTGATAATGGCGCAGAAGAGCTCGGCCGTGCGTTCGGTGTCGTAGCTCGCCGAGTGCGCCGAGGAGTTGTCGAAGTCGATCCCGGCGGCCTGGCAAGCCCGCGCCAGCACGGTCTGCCCATACGCCAGTGCTGAGAGCGTGGCGGTGTCGAAACTGGAAAACGGGTGGAAGGGGTTGCGCTTGATGTTGCAGCGATTGATGGCGGCGTTGAGGAAGCCCTGGTCGAAGGAGGCATTGTGACCGACCAGGATCGCGCGCGTGCAGTCATGGGACTTGATGGTCTTGCGAATCGGCTTGAAGATGCCATCCAGGGCTTCGCGCTCGCTCACCGCGATCTGCTTGCGGAAGGCGCTGGATGGGTCGATGCCGGTAAAGTCCAGGGCCGACTGTTCGATGTTGGCGCCTTCGAAGGGCTCGACGTGGAAGGCGATCGTATCGAGCGGCAGCAGATTACCCTGTTCGTCCATCGTCAGCGGCACGGCGGCGATTTCCAGTAGGGCGTCCGTGGCCGAATTGAATCCGCCGGTCTCGATATCTACCACCACCGGGAGATACCCGCGAAAACGCTGCGCCATCAGCTCCCTCGTGCTGGCGTCCGACATGCAATGACTCCCGTTCCCTTGATGCAAGGATGATGAACTCGTGATGAATGTCGCCGGCTCGACAGGAGCGGATACGCGCGGCGCACCGCATCGTGATCGTGTATCGCTCTGGGCTGGCAACCGCGTAGAGTCTAGCAGTTTCGGCCATTGGCGTCCCGCCGCTCGGTGTTACCCGCCGGCCCGGGGCGTTATAATCCACTTTATGTTTGGTCATAGACTGTGCCCGGTCGAAGACCGCCGTATGCCAACGAAACCTTGTCCATCAAGGCAATTTTGCTAAGGAGCTGTCGCATGTCCGATGTCAAGAAGGTCGTCCTCGCCTATTCCGGCGGCCTTGACACTTCCGTGATCGTGAAGTGGCTGCAGGAAACCTATGCTTGCGAAGTGGTTACCTTCACCGCCGATATCGGCCAGGGCGAAGAGGTCGAACCGGCGCGAGCCAAGGCGCAGGCACTCGGGGTCAAGGAGATCTACATCGAGGACCTGCGAGAAGAGTTCGTGCGTGACTACGTCTACCCGATGTTTCGCGCCAACACGATCTACGAGGGCGAGTATCTGCTGGGTACGTCCATTGCCCGGCCGTTGATCGCCAAGCGCCTGATCGAGATCGCCAACGAAACCGGCGCCGACGCCATTTCCCACGGTGCCACCGGCAAGGGCAACGATCAGGTTCGCTTCGAACTGGGCGCCTACGCGCTGAAGCCGGGCGTCAAGGTCATCGCCCCTTGGCGGGAGTGGGATCTCAACTCCCGCGAGAAGCTGATGGCCTACTGCGAGGAGAACGACATTCCGGTCGACTTCTCCAAGAGCAAGAAGAAGTCGCCGTACTCGATGGATGCCAACCTGCTGCACATCTCCTACGAGGGCGGCATTCTCGAGGATCCGTGGGCCGAAGCCGAAGAGGACATGTGGCGCTGGAGCGTGTCTCCGGAGGCCGCGCCGGACGAGCCGACCTACATCGAGCTCACCTACGAGAAGGGCGATATCGTCGCGATCGATGGCGAATCCCTCAAGCCTCACGAAGTCTTGGCCAAGCTCAACAAGCTGGGCGGCGACAACGGCATCGGCCGCCTCGACATCGTCGAGAACCGCTACGTGGGCATGAAGTCCCGCGGCTGCTACGAGACGCCGGGAGGCACCATCATGCTGCGCGCTCATCGGGCAATCGAGTCGATCACGCTGGATCGCGAAGCGGCACACCTGAAAGACGAGCTGATGCCGAAGTACGCCAAGACCATCTACAACGGCTACTGGTGGAGCCCGGAGCGTCGCATGCTGCAGGCCGCGATCGACGAGACGCAGACGTTCGTCAACGGTGTCGTGCGCATGAAGCTCTACAAGGGCAGCGCCGTAGTCGTGGGTCGTCAATCCGAGCAGTCGCTGTTCGACGAGTCGATCGCCACGTTCGAAGATGACGCCGGCGCCTACGACCAGAAAGATGCCGAAGGCTTCATCAAGCTCAACGCACTGCGCCTGCGCATTGCGGCGGGCAAGGGTCGCTCCGCCAACTGAGCATCAGCGGCCGCTGTTCTTTATGAGTTATCTCTATAGCTGTTCTTTATGAGTTATCTCTATAAGAGTCATACTCTACAAGAGCCATCCTCTGTAAGAGCGCGGCCGCAGGAGGAACGCATGCTGAAGAAGTTGTTTTCCGGATTGCTGGGCGGCGGTGATGCCAAGCCCGCTGCGCCGAAGAAAGAGCGGGAACCGGTCGAGTACAAGGGGTTCCTGATCGTCCCCGATCCTCAGGATGCCGGGGGGCAGCATCGGGTCAGCGGCTGGATTCGTAAGCCTGTCGATGGCGGGGAAACACGGGAGCGTCGCTTCGAGCGTTCCGATGTGGTGCCCGGCGAGGACGCCTGTGTCGAACTGACGATCGCCAAGAGTCAGCGCTACATCGACGATGTCGGCGACGAAATGTTCGACCAGCAGCATTGAGAGCGATCGAAACGTTCTCGACGGCGGCGCCATCACGGCGCCGCTTTTGCGCATGGCGATGTCAACGATAACTTCCTATGGTTAGTGGACCCCGGATCAAAAGGCGGGGGAGGATTGGAAGCGCTCGAATCGTCGGCAAGGAAGTCCGTTCATGATCACCGTGCATCATCTCGAAAACTCCCGCTCGCAGCGAATTCTCTGGTTGCTCGAAGAGCTGGGAATCGAGTATGAAATTCGAACGTATCGCCGGGATCCCGAGACTCTGTTGGCGCCCGCTGCGCTGAAGGAGGTCCATCCGTTGGGCAAGTCGCCGGTGATCACCGACGATGCCCATACGGTGGCGGAGTCCGGCGCGATCATCGAATATCTCGTCGCTCGCTACGATGGCGAAGCCCTGGTCCCGGATGCGGGGACACCAGAGCATCTGCGCTATATCCATTGGCTTCACTATGCCGAAGGCTCGGCAATGCCGCTGCTGGTGATGAGGCTGGTGTTCTCGAGACTCGGGAAGCCGCCGGTGCCCGCCATCCTTCGTCCGGTCGGCAAGTTGCTAGCCGATGGGGTTCATCGAAAATTTCTCGATCCGCAGCTTCGTCTGCATCTCGATTACTGGGAAAGTGAACTGCGACAGACTGCCTGGTTCGCGGGGAACGACTTCAGCGCGGCGGACATTCAGATGAGCTTTCCGCTACTGGCCGCGGAAAGCCGTGCCGATTTGTCGCATTATCCCAACATTCGGAAAGTGCTACAGAATATGCGCGATCGCCCGGCCTATCGGCGCGCGATCGAGAAGGGAGGGGAGTTCCGGTTGTGAGGTGTCTCGGTAGCGGTTTATCGAGGCGGGTCACGCGTGGCTTGGTATCGCTCGCGCGAGAATTGGCAAGATGGCTCGCCAATCTCGCGACGCAATGGGTTGAGGAGTTTCTATGCATGTCTGTCGCTGGAAAATGGCTGTGGTGGCGGGTTTGGGTAGTGTCGGTCTGGCATCGTCTCTGGCCTGGGCGCAGACTCAGCCGGGGGATTCTCGGTTCGATGAGCAGCCGGAGACTCGCCTGGCCTGCGAGCGTCTGAAGGCGCAGATCGATCAGACGATCCGGGATAATGGTGCACGGCATTTTCTGCTCGAGATCGTCGATAACGCCCAGGTGGAAAACGATATCGTCAAGGAAGGCGAACGCTTTGCCGGTGCCGAAGTCGTGGGAAGCTGTGACGGTGGCACACGTAAAGTCGTCTACAGCCGCGACGGCGCGACGGAAATGCATGCCGAGACACCGCAAGAGAAGACATCGGCATCCGGCCATGCCAATGCATCAAACAGCGCTGACGGGAGCGACGGCAGTCATTTGCCGGCAACCGCGCCCGCCGCGCCGGAATCCAGCGGTGAAGAGGCGGTGCCGACGCGGGAACGGGTGGATGAAGAGACCGCGCAAGAGCCCGAATCCAGCCCCTGATCGCCTGCTGACTTCCTGCTTCCTGAGTGCCCGATCGTTATCGTCTGATCGAATCCCTGTCAGGCGATATCGATCTTGTCAGGGTATTCACAGAGATCCTCGATCACGCAGCTTCCGCAACGCGGCTTGCGTGCCAGGCAGGTGTAGCGCCCGTGCAGAATCAGCCAGTGATGGGCGTCCTTCAGATAGTCGCGAGGCACGAAGCGCATCAGCTTCTGTTCGACTTCCAGCACGTTCTTGCCCTTGGCGATCCGCGTCCGGTTGGCGACGCGAAAGATATGCGTATCGACCGCCATGGTCAGCTCGCCGAACGCCGTGTTTAGAATGACGTTGGCGGTCTTGCGGCCGACGCCGGGGAGGGCTTCCAGCCCTACCCGCGTGCGTGGAATATCCCCGTCGTACTGCTCGACCAGGATATGGCAGGTCTTCATCAGGTTCTCGGCCTTGGTGTTGTAGAGGCCGATGGTCTTGATGTGATCTTTCAGCCCGTCGATACCGAGATCGATGATCGCCTGCGGCGTATTCGCCACCGGAAACAACTTCGCCGTCGCCTTGTTGACGCCCACATCCGTCGCCTGCGCCGACAGTAATACCGCTGCCAGCAGCTCGAAAGGCGTCGACCAGTTCAGTTCGGTGGTCGGATTCGGATTGTTGGCCTTGAGGCGGGCAAAAATCTGTTCTCGCTTGGTGGCGTTCATGACGTCGTTCCGTGATCGTCGCCAGCGCTGTCGGCAGGCGAAGTGGCCGGGGATTGGTTGGCAAGGGAAAGAAGCCGCTCCGCCTCATGAATCTTGTCCTGCGCCTGCGCGACGCCGGCCTGATCATTTTGACGCTGGAAATGGGCGAGTTCCTGGCGCGCCTTGCGCATCGCCTGTTCTGCCGCTGCCACTGCAATATGCCGATGAGCGGGAACGGTGCTCTCGCGAGACGATGACGTCGGCTCGAGCTGGCGATCGATGGCAGCGAGCTGGTCGTCGAATCCGGCCAGACGCTCGAGGAGGGCCGGGCGCTGGGCTTCGTCGGCCTTGTCCGACTGCCGCTGCAGGCGCTTCCGGCGAGCCGTGAGCGTCGCTCTCTGTGCTTTCAGTGCCGTGACGTCGATCGCCGCGGGCTGCGATTGCGCTTCGGTCGGGGCTTCGGCCGGTGCGCGCGCCGCGGCGGCACGGCGCTCCCGCTTGCGGCGCTTCTCTTCGGCCTTGACTGCCAGCCGGCGCTTGCGCGTCTCGAAGCGTTGGCGGCCGTTCTCGGCGCGCCAGTCGAGATAACGCTGCTGCTCGATCTCGCTTTCGGCCCCGGCCCACTGCGGGTGCTCGACGAGATCGATACAGTCGACCGGACAGGGCGCAACGCAGAGCTCGCAGCCGGTGCACTCGGATTCGATCACCGTGTGCATCTGTTTGGCGGCGCCGAGTATGGCGTCGACGGGACAGACCTGGATGCACTTGGTGCAGCCGATGCATTCGGCTTCGCGGATGACGGCGAGTAGCGGGGTCTGCGCGGGCTCGATCAGTTCGAGGGGTGGTTGGCCGGTCAGCTTCGCCAGCCGATCGCGGGTGGTCTCGCCGCCGGGCGGGCAGCGATTGATCGCCTCGCCCTCGACGATTGCTTCTGCGTAGGGGCGGCAGCCATCATGGCCACACTTGCCGCACTGGGTCTGCGGCAATTCGGCATCGATGCGTTCGGCGGTAATCGTGGTGGCCATGTTGTTTCCGAAACGTCGGGACAAGCGGTGGCTCCCGGTTCAAAGAGGCCGGCATTATAAACGCTCCTCCGCATGGCTTCGAGAAGCCTTTCCGAGATCGCATTCGATCCGGTTGCGGCCTCGCTGTTTGGCGCGGTAGAGCGCGGCATCGCATCGTGCCATCAGTGTCGTCGGAGAGAGCTCGTCGATGGCGCAGATCGCCGCGCCCACGCTGACCGTGACAATGCCCAGACGGGCCTTGTGGTTCGGCAGTTTCATCTGCGCGACCGCTCTGCACAGGGCGCCAGCAAGCTGCTCGACGCGGCTGGCCGAGGTGCCCGGCAGAATGACGGCGAACTCTTCGCCGCCGACGCGGGCAAGAAGCGACCGATCGATCGCCAACTGCTGCACGGTTTGCTGGAGACACTTGGCCAGGCGGGTCAGGCAAAGGTCGCCTGCCGGATGACCGTAGAAATCGTTGTAGTTCTTGAAGTAGTCGATATCGAGCAGGATGCCGGCGACCGGCACGGGCGGCTGCGACGCGTCCATCAGGTCATTCAGTCGTTCATCGAACAATCGTCGATTGGCCAGCCCTGTCAAATGGTCCGTCTGTGACAGGTTGAGCAGTTGGGTCGTCCGATGCCGCTGATGCTGGATCAGGTGCAGGAATTCACGCGACAGCGCGCCGATTTCATCCTGGCGATGCAGAAGCCGTTCCGGCAGTTCGGCCTGTATGGAATCCTGCTTGGCCCGTTGGGTAAAGGTCGCGAGCTGGCGGAGCGGGTGCAGTACCACCACCTCGAGCAGCAACAGCACCAGGACGATCACCGTCAGTAACAGGCCGGCCGTCCACCACTGCGCGTAACGCACGGTAGCCATGCGCTCCAGAAAGGCATCTCGCGGCAAATAGGTGCTCAGCAGGGTGGGCGCGTCTCGAGGGTTGAGCGATAGCGTTTTCGCGACGTGGATGCGCCCATCCCCGGTTGGGGTGATTTGCAGTTCGGTTGGCACCTCGGAGGGCGATAGGGGCTGGACATCGACTTCCCGACCCGTTTGCGCCGCCATTTGCGCCTGCCATTTGTCATCGAGAAACTGGATCTGGACGAGCCAGCCCTGCATCGGGCCACTCTCGTCCGTGCGGAAAATAGGATGAATGGCCGCGTAATACAGCCGTTTCCCCTGGCGCTCCAGATGCGTGCTGGCGGGCTGATTTGTCGGTCCGAGCAGTGGCCTCAGCTTGTCGGCATAGGGTTTTGCCCAGGCGCAGTCGCCGCTTTGGCCGGGACAGGAGCCGTATCGATCGCTGGCCGGGTCGATGCCGGCGACCCAGTGAAGATTGGCTTGCCGGTCGAAGAACAGCATGAATTGATAATCGAGATCCTCGAACATGTTGCGGCTGAAGTTGGAGGCCGCGTAACCGTTGTCGTTTCCCTGGATGAAGGCATAAGTGTCGTCCCACGTTGCCCAATCCTTGGCACTCAACAGCAAGGTCTGTATTTCCCGTCCGATTGTATGTTCGAGCCTGTCGAGCTCGTTGATCGACTGCTCGCGTTCTTCCCGAATCATGCTGGGATACACGATGAGACTGCCGATGACGACGAGTGCCAGCACCGCGGCGATCAGCAGAGCCATGAGGCTGATCAGAAAGCGACCGCGCAGCGAGAAGAAGGCTGATCTCATAATGTAGATGACCTGTTCAGCACGCCGGTTATGGAACTGGCGCCAAGGATGGGAAAGCTAATCTTTCTTAATATCGGCTTCTCCTTGTATTGTCTTGAACAGATAAATAAAAGTTCCTGTGAGTTTTGACTTGCTCCTCGCCTGAATAAATACCCCGGCAGTATTTCGGGGCGATTTATCTGTCCAAACAAAAAACGCGCGGCCTGGCCGCGCGTTGGTAAGAGTCCCGATTTTCGGGGTCAGGTCACACGCTGGCCCGGCTTGGCGCCGCTGTCGGGAGAGAGCAGATAAATACCGTCTTCGTCGCCGGCAGCCAGCACCATGCCTTCCGATACGCCGAAACGCATCTTGCGCGGTGCGAGATTGGCAACCATGACGGTGAGACGGCCCTCGAGTGCCTCGGGGGCGTAGGCCTTGCGGATACCGGAAAAGACAGTGCGCGTCTCGCCGCCGAGATCGAGCGTCAGCTTGAGCAGCTTGTTGGAACCCTCGACGTACTCGGCCTGGTCGATCCGGGCGATCCGCAGATCGACCTTGATGAAATCGTCGAAGTTGATCTCGTCACTGATGGGATCATCGACCAGTGGCGTGTTCCGGTCGTCATCGGCGGCGTTGGAGGACGCCTTGCCGGTCAGTTTCTTCTCTTCCTCGAGCACTTCCTTCGAGGCCTCGATCATCGACTCGATCCGGTCGCTCTCGACACGGGTCATCAGCGGCTTGAACTTGCCGATGACATGGCCTTCCAGCACGTGCTGGCGGCTCTCCCAGTCGAGGCTGTCGACCTGCAGGAAGACACGCGCCTGCTCGGCCATGGCCGGCACCACCGGCTGCAGATAGATCATCAGAGTGCGGAACAGGTTGATGCCCACCGAGCAGATGTCGATCACTTCCTGCTCGCGACCGCCTTCCTTCGCCAGCACCCACGGCGCCTTGTCGGCGATGTAGGTGTTGGCCTCGTCGGCGAGTTCCATCACCTTGCGCATGGCGCGGCCGAACTCGCGAGCCTCGAAGTCGGCCGCGATCTCGTCACCGGCGTAGATGAATTTCGCAATCAGCTCCGGCTCGGCGCAGGTAGCGGAGAGCTGTCCATCGGCGAGCTTCTTGATGAAGCCGGCGCAGCGGCTGGCGATGTTGACCACCTTGCCGACCAGGTCCGAATTCACGCGGGCGGCGAAGTCCTCGAGGTTGAGATCGAGATCGTCGACGCGCGAGGTCAGCTTGGCGGCGAAGTAGTAGCGCAGATACTCCGGATTGAGATACTCGGCGTAGGTCTGCGCCTTGATGAAGGTGCCGCGGGACTTGGACATCTTGGCGCCGTTGACAGTGACGAAGCCGTGGCAGTTGACGCCGGTCGGCGTGCGCATGTTGGCGCCTTCGAGCATCGCCGGCCAGAACAGCGCGTGGAAGTAGACGATGTCCTTGCCGATGAAGTGGTAGACCTCGGCGGTGGAGTCGGCTTTCCAGTAGCTGTCGAAATCGAGGCCTTCGCGGTCGCAGAGGTTCTGGAAGCTCGCCAGATAGCCGATCGGCGCGTCCAGCCAGACATAGAAGTACTTGCCCGGCGCGTCGGGAATCTCGAAGCCGAAGTAGGGCGCATCGCGGGAGATGTCCCACTCGTTGAGACCGGCCTCGAACCACTCCTGCAGCTTGTTGGCGATCTGCGGCTGCACGCGGCCCGAGCGTGTCCACTGTTTCAGGAAGTCTTCGAAATCGGGCAGTTTGAAGAAGTAGTGGGTCGAGGTCCGCACTTCCGGCGTGGCGCCGCTGATCGCCGAGACCGGGTTGATCAGTTCCGCCGGCGTGTAGGTCGCGCCACACGCTTCGCAATTGTCGCCGTACTGATCCTCGCTGCCGCACTTGGGGCAGGTACCCTTGATGAAGCGGTCGGCCAGGAACAGCCCTTTGACCGGATCGTACATCTGCTCGATGTCGCGGGTGCTGATGTGGCCGGCATTGCGCAGCGCGGTGTAGATGCGCTCGCTGTGGATTCGGTTCTCTTCCGAATGGGTCGAGTGGTAATTGTCGAACGCGACGCCGAAACGGGCGAAATCCGCCTGATGCTCTTCGCTGACCTTGCTGATCAACTGCTCGGACGTAATACCTTCCTGCTCGGCGCGCAGCATGATCGCGGTGCCGTGAGCGTCGTCCGCGCAGACGTAATGACATTCGTGGCCGCGACTTTTCTGGAAGCGCACCCAGATATCGGTCTGGATATACTCCAGCAGATGGCCCAGGTGGATCGAGCCGTTGGCATAAGGCAGAGCGCTGGTGACGAGGATCTGGCGCGAGAGCGAGGCGTTGTTCGACATGGCGACTGGAACATTCCCGTAACGGAACCCGAGGCGGCCTGGTATCGATGGCCCCACGGGATGGATAGGCTGAAAACGTTCGACACTGGGTCGACGATGAAACTTGGTCGACGATTGTAGCATCGCTGGGCTGGATTCGCGCTGATGCGTCGGCGTAAGCCAGGATAAGCGCATCATCGGTACGGGTATTTTATCTAGGGGAGGTCCTGAAATGCGCATGTTGGCTCGAAGAAGCCATAGAGTATTGATAGGGGCGCTGCTTCTTGTGAGTGTCGCAAACCCCGTCAATGCAATGCGTTGCGAAAATGGGCTCACCGCCAATGGCGATTCACCTGAGCAGGTGCTAAGAAAATGCGGCCCACCCGACTCTCGAGTGGTCGAACTACCGCAGCGGCGCGGTGGTCATCTCATCGAGGGCGCCGTCACGGTCGAGCGTTGGATTTACAAGAGTGTCCATGGGGCTCGCTATCGTCTGCGTTTCGTGGCAGGAAAGCTGGTCGACGAAGATACCGAGATATTTCCCTGATAGGTACGGAAGTCAAATTGTCGGCGTTCGTAGAATACCGGCTAGAACCGTAATCGGGTGTTACAGTTAGCGGCCGAATCACTACAGCCTGTCGCTTTAGGAGCCCGAGATGGCCGATGTCGATCTTTCGCAGTCACTGTGGATGCTGCTGTTCTTCGTGGCTCTGGGCTGGGTCGCATCGCGGCATCTCAAGGTCGATCCACGGCCGATCGCGACATTGCTCGTCTACATCATTTCCCCGCTGACCTTCTTCAACGGTCTCACCCAAGGGCATCCGACCCCCGACAAACTCGTGTTGACGGGGAGCGTGGTGCTGCTGGCGGCGCTGCTCTGCCTGGCCGTCAATGCCCTGGCTGCACGCTTCTTCGGGGACCAGGAGCGGGCGCTGCTTGCATTCTCGGCAGGCACGGGCAACACCGGCTATTTCGGCTTTCCGATCGCCCTGGTGCTGCTGCCGCCGGAAGGCGTCACCCTCTATCTCTTCTGCATGCTGGGAGTCTCGCTCTACGAGTTCACGGTCGGCTTCTATGTCAGTGCCCGTGGCCGTTTCTCGGTCAAGGAAAGTCTCGTCAGGCTGGCGAAGCTGCCGCTGATCTACGCCTTTCTGGCCGGCATGCTGGTCAGCGCTCTCGGCTTGCATATTCCGGATGTGGCCGTGGACGGGCTCGATTACTTCAAGTACTGCTTCACGGTGCTGGGGATGATGATCATCGGCATGACGCTGGGGCGCGTCACGTGGAGGGCCTTCGATGGCCGTTTCGTGGCCGCCTGCGTACTGGTGCGCTTTCTCGTCTGGCCGTTGGCCACGCTGCTGATGGTGGTGGGGCTGCGCGCGAGCGTGGGGATTTCCGACTCGCTGGCGCTCGCGTTTCTGCTCATCGGTGCGGTACCCATGGCCGCCAACGTGGTGGTCATCGCCATGGAGCTGGACATTCGGCCGGAGAAAGGTGCCATTGCGGTGCTGATCACTACGCTGGCCGCCCCGGTGCTGATACCCCTCTATCTTGGTGTGGTGCTGCCCTGGGTGCTCTCTTTCTGAACGCGGGCTATCGGTGACGACGACTGTGCAAGGGAATGTCGTGGAACAGCAGGGCTTCATTCTGACGCGGCACTGGCGGGATACGCCGGCCGGTACCGAAATATCGCTGTGGCTGGCTACCGATGCCGGGCCACGGCTGGTGCGTCTGCCGCCGCAGACATCGGTCGCTTTCATTCCCGTCGAACAGCGCGCGGCGGCCGAACGGGCGTTGCGCCAGGAGCGTGACGTCGAACTGCGCGAGCTGGAGCTGAAAGACTTCGATCAGCGCCCGGTTCTCGGGCTCTATTGCCAGTCTCACAGGCAACTGATGAACCTGGAGCGACGGCTGGGCGAGGCGGGTATCGATGTGTTCGAGGCCGATGTCCGGCCACCGGAGCGCTATCTGATGGAGCGTTTCATTACCGCGCCGGTCACTGCCAGCGGTCGCGAGGGAGACGATGGCACGATCCTGGACGCTCAGCTGAAGCCGGCGCCCGACTACCGCCCGACGCTGAAGCTCTGCTCGCTGGATATCGAGACCAGCGAACGGGGCGATCTCTATTCGATCGGTCTGCACGGCTGCGGTCAGCGGATCGTCTACATGCTGGGGCCGCCGGCGGGAGAGGGCGGCAAGGCGGATCGCGAGCGAGACTTCGAACTCGTCTACTGTGACTCCCGCGCCGAGCTGCTGCAGGCGCTCAACGCCTGGTTCGCTCGTTTCGACCCGGATGCGATCATCGGCTGGAGCGTGATCCAGTTCGATCTGCGTCAGTTGCAGCGTCACGCCGAGCGCTTGAACGTACCGCTGACGCTGGGCCGAGGCGGTGCGGCGATAGAGTGGCGTGCCCAGGGCCGCGGTTCCGGCACATCGTCCAACCACCATTTCGTCACCATTCCCGGGCGACTGGCCATCGATGGCATCGAGGCGCTGCGCTCCGCGACCTGGAGCTTCTCGTCGTTCAGTCTGGAAAACGTGGCGCAGACGCTGCTCGGCGAGGGCAAGGCGATCGACAACCCCTACCAGCGCATGGCGGACATCAACCGCATGTTTGCCGAAGACAAGCCGGCGCTGGCGCGCTACAACCTGAAGGATTGCGAGCTGGTCACGCGGATCTTCGAACATGCCCGGATCATGGATTTCCTGCTCGAGCGGGCGAGCGTGACGGGCCTGGCCGCGGATCGCAGCGGCGGCTCGGTGGCGGCCTTCTCCCATCTCTATCTGCCGCGCATGCATCGGCTCGGGTTCGTCGCCCCGACGCTGGGCAGTCGCGACGGCGGGGACAGCCCCGGCGGCTATGTGATGGATTCCCGCCCGGGGCTCTATGATTCGGTGCTGGTACTCGATTTCAAGAGCCTGTATCCGTCGATCATCCGTTCGTTCCTGATCGATCCGGTGGGTCTGATAGAAGGGTTGCGTCAGCCGGATGACGCGCACGCCGTGCCGGGTTTCCTGGGAGCGAGGTTCTCTCGCACGGCTCATGCATTGCCGGCGGTCGTCGGGCAGGTCTGGGAGGGCCGCGAAGCCGCCAAGCGGGAAGGCAACGCGCCACTGGCCCAAGCGCTGAAGATCATCATGAACGCCTTCTACGGCGTGCTCGGCTCGCGAGGTTGTCGCTTTTTCGATCCTCGCCTGGCCTCGTCGATCACCATGCGCGGGCACGAGATCATGCGTCGTACCCGAGAATTGATCGAAGCTGAAAGTTATACCGTTATCTATGGTGATACCGATTCGACGTTCGTGTGGTTGGGCGGGGCGCACGAGGCCGAGGCAGCGAATGAGATCGGGCAGCGGCTGGTGACACTCGTCAATGACTGGTGGCGTCGGCATCTGCGCGAGACGTTCGATCTGGAAAGCGCGCTGGAACTGCAGTTCGAAACGCACTTCGCCCGCTTCCTGATGCCGACCATTCGCGGCGCGGAGGAGGGCAGCAAGAAGCGCTATGCGGGGCTGGTGCGAGGCGAGGACGGCAGCGAACGGCTGGTATTCAAGGGGTTGGAGTCCGTACGGGCCGACTGGTCGCCATTGGCGCAGCAGTTCCAGCGCGAGCTCTACCGGCGCATCTTCACGGGGGAGCCGTACCGTGACTATGTGCGCGGGATCGTCCACCAGACGATGGCCGGCGAACACGACGACGCGCTGATTTACCGCAAGCGTCTGCGGCGCAAGCTCGACGATTACCAGCGCAACGTGCCGCCGCATGTGCGTGCCGCGCGTATGGCCGACGAGCTCAATCGCCAACTGGGCCGGCCGCAGCAGTACCAGAACGGCGGCTGGATCCGCTACGTGATCACCGTCTCCGGGCCGGAGCCACTCGAAGCCCGTCGCTCGGCGATAGACTATCACCACTATGTCAGCCGTCAGCTGGCGCCGGTCGCCGACGGCATACTGCCGTTCGTGGGGGATGACTTCGCCAGACTCACCGATCAGCAGTTGGGGCTGTTCTGAACGACCCAACGATCTCTTTTGGCATCTCGCCTCAGTCGGGGAGGTCGGGGAAATAGACGCCGACGTTGTCGTAGCCCCGATCGGTCAGGTGAGCGGCCTGCATCCGGCTCATGGTGCCCTGGGCACAGTAGAGCAGATAGTGGCAGTCGTCCGGCAGTGTCGCGACGCGTCCGCCCAGCTCGAAGTAGGGGATGGCCAGCGGTTGGCCCTCGGGCAGAATCAGCGGGTCGAGGTCGCGCTCGTCAGGGTGGCGGATGTCGATCACCCTGACCCTGTCACGGCTCGGGTCATGTCTCAGGTCACGGCTGGCCGTGGCCGACGGCGAAGCGGTCGCCACCGCGTCCTCTCTGCCTGGCACGTCTTCGTTCAGCAATTGGTCACTGCGCACGACGCTCGATCTAGCAATGGCATCGTCCAGTACGCTTTGATCGAACCCGGCCTCGGCGTCGAGTATTCGCTCCGGCTTGGGCTGCGTGTTGGGCTTGCGTGAGATCGTCCCGCACACTTCCGGGAGGCCCTCGGCCAGTTCGGCGGTGCCGATGTGGCGCGCCTGTTCGATGATCGTCTGCTTGTCGCTGGCGATCAGCGGTCGCAGGATCGGTCGCTCGCTGGCAGCGTCGATCAGGCCGAGATTGGTCAGGCTCTGGCTGGAGACCTGGGCCAGCGCGTCCCCGGTAATCAGGGCCGGTAGACGGTGGCGTTGGGCGATCCGGTTGGCAGCGCGGACCATCATCCGCTTGAGGACCACGCCGGCCAGAGCGGCCGGCGCAGTGCGCTGGATGGCGTTCATCACTTCGACGAACGGCATGCTGATGAAGTCGACGCGGTGAGAGGCACCGTAACCCCGCCACAAGCGATCCACGACCTGACGTACCACACGCTCCTGATCCGGTCCGCCGAGATCGAAGTACAGAAAGTGAGTCTTCAATCCTCTTCGCATCATCTGCCAGGCCGCGACTGGCGAGTCGTAGCCGCCCGAGGTCAAGGCCAGCGCCTGGCCCTGAGTGCCCATCGGGTATCCGCCCAGGCCGGATAATCGTCGCGTGACCAGCGTCAGACGCGCGTCGTGAAGCTCGAGGCGCACGTCGTGTTCCGGCTGCTTGAGATCGACCCGCGCTGTGGGCACCGCCTCGAGCAGCGCGGCGCCAAGGAAGCGTTCGAGGGTCTCCGAGCGGAAATCATGTTGCCCCCGGCGCTTGACGCTGACGCGAAAGCGGCGATTCGCCAGCGTCTCTCGCCACAGCGGGACCAGTCTGGCGGCAGTATCCTCGAAGGAAGACCAGTCGTGGGTTTCGACGACCTGGATCTCGTGGATGCCGGCCACGCCTCGAAGGCGGGCTTCGAAGGTCTCCCGCGCGGTGTCGTCGAGAGGTTGGCGCGGGCGGATTTCCAACGCATCCCACTCGTCTCGTACCCGCACGCCCGGGGCGATGGAAGCGAGCGTATTGCGAATGTTGGTACGCAGATATCTCACCATTTCCCGGCGCACCGGGCGGGATTTGACGGTGATTTCCGGGAACAGCTTGACGCGATAACGCATGATAGAGAGTCGGTCGGCTCGAGGGCGGCGTAGGGTAACAACACTGGCGAGCGCCCGCCAATTGACAGGCCGGATTCGGGGGTGCTATTAAGCCGCTGCCGGCAATCGTGCCGGTGTTCGCGCCGAGGCCCGACCACGTCCGTGAGCGGCGTCAGGCGCTCTTCGAGGAATCACTCAAGATGGCATTGCGCCGTATGTTGATGGCGTCCGGATTGGTCGTGGCGATGGCCGGCTGCGCTTCCAATACCTTTGCGCCCAATTACCAGTCGAACAATACCGATATCCTGAGAATCGGCGGCGAGCGGCCGGATGCTGCCGCGCCGGCGATCGAGGATCTCGGCTCGTTCTGCGTCCAGACCACGCAGCAGTGGAACGATCAGGGCAAAACCCCCGACGGCCAGCGTCTGTGGGTGAAAAGCACGCTGCGCCAGGCCGTGGCGTGTCGCTAGATTTTTCGTCGATGCTCTGTCGCTGACCGGCGAAGCATCGTGATCCACCCGGCGGGCCCGAACCGAGACAAGGTTCGGGCCCGTTTTTTGTCCTATGCTGAGGAGCGCATTCGATCGTCGGGTCGATCCAGTTGCCGCTGTCTCGGGGTTGTCTCACGGCGATCCGGCTCCATGTCTTGAACAGGAATTCCGCAGCGCTTTGGAAGGCTGTCAGCCAACAGCGCCTGAACGGGAGGGAAAAGGATGACCTACGAGCTCTACTATTGGCCCGGGATTCCCGGTCGCGGCGAATTCGTGCGGCTGGCGCTGGAAGACGCCGGCGCGGATTATGTCGACGTGGGCAAGCAGTCCGCCGCTGATGGCGGTGGCGCGGGTGCCGTCAGCGAGTTCATTCACGGCGGGGAGCTGGGGCGCCCGCATTTCGCGCCGCCGGTATTGAAAGCGGGCGAAATCGTGGTGTCCCATGTCGCCAATATCCTGCAGTTCCTCGGCCCTCGGCTGGGGTTGGTGCCGGAGGGCGAGGCCAGCCGCCACTGGGCCAATGGCTTGCAGCTGACGCTGACGGACTTCGTCGCCGAGATTCATGATACCCATCACCCGATCGGCGCGTCGCTCTACTACGAGGATCAGCAGGAGGAAGCCAAGCGACGCAGTGTCGTTTTCGTCCAGGAGCGATTGCCCAAGTTTCTCTACTACTTCGAGCGAGTACTGTCGGCCAACGCCGGCAACGAGCCCTATCTGGTCGGTACGGCACACAGCTACGTGGACCTGTCGCTATTTCAGGTCGTCACCGGGCTGCGCTACGCCTTTCCCCGCTCGATGGAGCGGCTGGAGCCGGAAGTGCCGGAGGTGACGGCGCTGGCCGACCGCGTGAGTCAACGGCCGAAACTGGCGGCTTATCTGACCTCGGATCGGCGGCTCGATTTCAACGAGAGCGGCATATTCCGCCACTATCCGGAACTGGACACCTGACAGCGCCGGTTAGCGTGCTAAAGTAGGCATCTGACCGGACACGCCAACCAAGGAGGCAAGCATGCCATTACTCGATAGTTTCATGGTCGACCACACCAAGATGAATGCACCGGCGGTGCGTGTCGCCAAGCAGATGAAGACACCGGGCGGCGACAACATCACCGTCTACGATCTGCGCTTCTGCGTTCCCAACGAAGAGATCCTGTCCGAGCGCGGTATTCACACGCTCGAGCACCTGTTCGCCGGCTTCATGCGTCAGCACCTCAACGGCGACGGCGTCGAGATCATCGATATCTCGCCGATGGGTTGCCGCACAGGCTTCTACATGAGCCTGATCGGCCATGTCGACGAGCAGACCGTGGGGACCGCCTGGAAAGCGGCGATGGAAGACGTACTGGCGCTGACGGATCAGAAGTCGATTCCCGAACTCAACATCTACCAGTGCGGAACGGCGGAAATGCACTCGCTCGACGAAGCGCAGCAGATCGCCCGCAACGTCACCACCCGCGGGATCGGCGTCAACTCCAACAGCGAGCTCAAGCTGACCGAAGAGTTCCTCGCCGCCCACGGTGCATGACGACCGGCATCATCGTGATGCCACGCAGCGCGTTCTTTAATGCGCCAGACCCGCAACTTCGGTTGCGGGTTTTTTCGTTCGGCGAGGCGCGTCGATCGAATCCGGTGGGCTTTCGAACCTTTCGGGCTCTCGGTGTCAAAATGTCGGTCAACACGCGCCCGAAGCCGCGCGAAACGCCTTGTTTCATCACCGTTTATCGCCGTTCAACGCAGGGGAGTGAGCCATGCTCGATACTGTTCAACAATTCTTTCAGCGCGTTCTGGCCGTGCCGGAATCCGACGGTCGTGATGCCGTGACACCACAACTGGCGGTCGCGGCGCTGTTCAGCGAGGTGCTGCGTGCCGATTATGAGGTCGATCCTCAGGAATTGGCCACGTTGCGCCGGATCTTGATGGCCCGGTTCTCGATGGACGAGGCCGCCGCCGATGAGTTGATCCAGCAGGCGCAGACGCAGGTCGAACAGGCCGTGGATCATTTCCAGTACGTTTCCCTGCTCAACGAACGCTACAGCTACGATCAGCGTGTCGAGCTGATCGCGGCGATGTGGCGTCTGGCCTACGCTGACCATGAACTCGCCGCCCTCGAGGAGCATCGTATCCGGCGGCTGGCGGACCTGCTCTACGTGACCCATAGCGACTTCATTCGCACCAAGCTGACGGTGCAGAACGAGTTCGAGCGCGATTGACCGGCCTGGCCGTCGTCCCCTGTATCGATTCGAACCGTGATGAGCGTTTTCCGCTGGTAATGTTGTCCCGTCTCGTCTCGTTTGGTCGGGTTCGGCCGCTATTTCCCACCACAACGCTAGGGTATAGGGCGCCGGGCTCGTTATACTGGCGGAAGTCATGCTTTGAACGTTGCAAGGAGTAGTTCGTGATCGAGGGCATCAAACATATCGTGGCGGTCGCCTCCGGCAAGGGCGGCGTCGGCAAGTCCACCGTCACTGCCAATCTGGCGTTGGCGATGGCGGCGGAAGGGTATCGTGTCGGCCTGCTCGACGCCGATATCTATGGCCCGAGCCAGGCGCGGATGCTGGGGTTGCCGGAGAGCACCCGCCCCGAGGTAGTCGACGAAAAGAACATGAAGCCGGTGATGGCGCACGGCATCCAGGCGATGTCGATGGCATTCATGGTCGATATCAACCAGCCAATGGTATGGCGAGGCCCGATGGTCTCCGGCGCCTTCCAGCAGCTGCTCAACCAGACGCTGTGGAATGATCTCGATTTCCTGTTCATCGACATGCCGCCGGGCACCGGCGACATCCAGTTGACGCTGGCGCAGAAGGTGCCGGTCGACGGTGCGGTGATCGTCACCACGCCGCAGGACATCGCGCTGCTGGATGCGCGCAAGGGCATCGAGATGTTTCGCAAGGTGAACGTGCCGGTGCTGGGCGTGGTGGAAAACATGAGCCTGCACATCTGCTCCAACTGTGGCCATAGCGAACCGATCTTCGGTGCCGGCGGCGGCGAGCGTATCGCCGAGCAGTACGAGACGCGGTTGCTGGGTCAGCTGCCGTTGCAACTGTCGATCCGCGAGCAGGCCGATGGCGGCAAGCCGAGCGTGGTTGCCGATCCGGAGGGCGAGGTGGCTGCCACGTTCCGCCAGATGGCGCGTGATGTCGCCAGTGGCGTCGCTGGGCAGGATACCGGTGGCCCGACGATCTCGTTCAGCGACTGATCTCGATCGGCAAGGGTTTTCAATTGGCAAGGGCTTGCGATTAGCAAGGGTTTTCGATTAGCAAGGGCTTTCGTACACAACCGCGCAGGGCTAGGGCGAGCGGCCTTCCTGCGCGGGTTGCTTCTGGTGCGTCGTCTCCTTTTCCTTTTTTCTTTTCCTTAATGAAATCGGGCCGCTATCATGTCGCCCCGATCAGATCGCTCCCGTTTTTCCTCGGCCCAACGAATAGATGACGTCGCGACGACGTCAGTCTCAGTCTCAAGGACGCCTGCATGAGCATTAAATCCGACAAGTGGATTCGCCGTATGGCGGAGCAGGAAGGCATGATCGAGCCCTTCGAGGCCGATCAGGTCCGTCACGTGAACAACCAGCGCGTCATTTCCTACGGGACGTCCAGCTACGGCTACGATGTGCGTTGCGCCGACGAGTTCAAGGTGTTCACCAATATTCACTCGGCGGTGGTCGATCCCAAGGCGTTCGACGAAAAGAGCTTCGTCGACGTCAAGGGCGATGCCTGCGTGATCCCGCCCAACTCGTTTGCCCTGGCGCGCACGGTGGAGTATTTCCGGATCCCCCGCAGCGTGCTGACGATCTGCCTGGGCAAGTCGACCTACGCGCGGTGCGGCATCATCGTCAACGTGACGCCGCTGGAGCCGGAGTGGGAAGGTCACGTGACGCTGGAATTTTCCAACACCACCAACCTGCCGGCGCGTATCTACGCCAACGAAGGCGTGGCGCAGATGCTGTTCCTGGAATCCGACGAGGTCTGCGACGTTTCCTACAAGGACCGGGGCGGCAAGTATATGGGGCAACGTGGGGTCACGCTGCCGCGCACCTGAGAACCCGTCTACGATCTGCTGCGCGTCGGCCAAACATTGTTGCGCCGGAGCGCAGCGGAGATAACAGCCGGAGGCTGGCCCATAGGGCGAGCAAAGCGAGTCAAACACTTTCGGAATGCTCATTTAGCCCCATGTGAACTCCGCGCCCTAAAGCGTTTTTCGCCCCGAATTATCAAAAATCGTGGCTCTAGCTCGCGAGATCGTAAACAGATTCTGATAGCGACGCGGTTGATACAAGACGGGGCGCCTGATGGCGCCCCGTCTTGCGTTACGCTTCGACGCTCAGGCCGAGCGGTCGTCGTTGCGGTTCTTGATCGTGTCGCTGAAGCCATCCAGAAACGGCTTTTCTGCCGGGTCCAGGCGATCCATGCCGGAAACCACGCGATGCCAGTACGGGTAGAGCGGTGCCGGGCGAGTCAGTTTCTCCAGGCGGCGATGCTCTTCCGGGGATAGCGTCAGATCGGCGGCGGCGAGGTTGTCGCGCAGGTGTTCTTCGGTGCGGGCGCCGACGATCAGTGACGTGACCCCGGGGCGATCCTTCAGCCATGCCAGGCAGACACGGGGTATGGAGCAGCCATGGGCTTCGCCGATGGCGGCCAGCGCCTCGATGATGTCGTAGGCCCGTTCCATGTCGTGGATATAGGGCTCCGGCCATCCGTTGCCCTGACGGGTATCCGGCGGCGTCTTCTGGCCCCGGCGGACCTTGCCGGTCAGGAAGCCTTCGCCCAGCGGCCCCCAGATCAGCGAGCCGACGTTCTGATCGAGCGCCAGCGGCATCAGCTCGTACTCCGCCTCGCGGGACTCCGGCGTGTAGTAGATCTGCTGGCTGATCGGCTTGACCATGCCGTGCGTCTCGGCCTTGCCGAGCGTCTTCATCATCTGCCAGCCGGTGTAGTTGGACGTCCCCCAGTAGCGCACCTTGCCGCTGGCGACCAGATGATGCATCGCCTCGAGCGTCTCCTCGATGGGGGTGACGCCATCCCAGTTGTGCAACTGGTAGAGGTCGATGTGATCGGTGCCAAGCCGCTTGAGACTGGCCTCGACGGCGCGAATCAGGTGGTAGCGCGAGGCGCCGGTAGCGTTGGGGTCGTCGCCCAGCGGGCTTCGGCCCTTGGTGGCGAGGATGATGTCGTCGCGCTTGCTGCCCAGCGCCTTGCCGGTAATTTCCTCGGCCAGCCCGAGCGAGTAGAGATCGGCGGTATCGACCAGGTTGACGCCGGCATCGAAGGCGATATCGAGCAGCTTCTTGGCACCCTTGACATCGACGCTCGCGGCCTTCTCGAAACCGTTGGCGCCACCGAAGGGCACCGTGCCCAGCGTCAGCGTCGATACCATCAATCCTGAATTGCCTAGCGGACGATAATCCATATCGCTTTTCCTCCTTGCGTGCTGAAACGTTCATCGACTGAAACGATTCATCCGGCACGAGGTGCCGAACGAAAGCATGAAGTCAGTCTGGCAAAGATTGGCGGTTGGGCAAGCGCGGGTAGTGTCCGCGGCAGGAAGATCGTCGGCGCTGGGAGCACCGACGAGGGGAGAGCGGGCGTGTCGGTAATCAGTCGTCGAGGTCGTCGTCCAGCTCTTCGGCGGCGTCGGCATGGGACATGCGCAGACCCGTCGGGGGCAGCGGCACGTTGTCCAGTGTCACCTTGCCATCGGGCGACAATTTGACGCGGCCTTCGAGGAACCAGCGCACCGCGATGGGATAGATCAGGTGCTCGCGGGCATGGACCTTTTCAATCAACGCGTCGACATCCTGATCCGGTTCGACGTTGACCACGGCCTGGATCACCACCGGCCCGCCATCGAGCTCCTCGGTGACGAAATGCACGCTGACGCCGTGCTCGGAGACACCGTCGGCCAGTGCGCGCCGGTGCGTGTCCAGCCCCTGATAGGCGGGCAGCAGTGACGGATGAATGTTGAGCATGCGACCGCGATAGCGGTCGACGAAAGCGGGCGTCAGAATGCGCATGAAGCCGGCGAGCACCACCAGGTGGGGCTCGTGGCGGTCGATGACCTTGATCAGCGCGGCGTCGAAGGCTTCGCGGGAATCATACTCGCGGTGGGGCAGGGCGACGGCATCGACGCCGGCGTCCCGGGCGCGCTTGAGTCCATAGGCATCGGCCTTGTTGGAGACCACGGCGACAATCTCGCCGCCGCCCAGTTCGTCGTGCTCCTGGGCATCCAGCAGGGCCTGCAGGTTGCTGCCATTGCCGGAGATCAGTACCACGACCCGCGGCTTTTCGGCCGCGGCCACTTCGAAGTCGTTCAGCGTGTCGTGCTGCTGTGAAGGATAGTCACCGCTCATGCCGGCAGGTTCTCCAGTTGCACGGCTTCTGCATCGGCATCACGGCCGACGATCTCGCCCAGACGATGGACGGTTTCGCCGGCGGTCTCGAGATGGGCGATGGCCTGGTCGGACTGATCCGCGGGAACCACCACGACCATGCCGATGCCGCAATTGAGCACACGATACATTTCACGCTCTTCCACGTTGCCCTGCTGCTTGAGCCAGTCGAACACGGCGGGACGCTGCCAGCGGCTGACGTCGATCCGCGCGGCCAGATGTTCCGGCAGCACTCGCGGCACGTTCTCGAGCAGGCCGCCGCCAGTGATGTGGGACAGCGCGTGAACGTCGACGCTGCTGGAGCGAATCAGCGACAGCAGCGACTTGACGTAGATACGGGTCGGTGCCATCAGCAGGTCGGCCAGCGGCTTGCCTTCCAGCGTGTCGTCGAGCTTGCCGCCGCCGACTTCCAGGATCTTGCGGATCAGCGAGTAGCCGTTGGAGTGCGGGCCGGAAGAGGCGAGGCCCAGCAGCACGTCGCCTTCACCGACCTTGCTGCCGTCGAGGATCTCGGATTTTTCGACCACGCCGACGCAGAAGCCGGCCAGGTCGTAGTCGCTGCCCTCGTACATGCCGGGCATTTCCGCGGTTTCGCCGCCGACCAGCGCGCAACCCGCCTGGCTGCAGCCTTCGCCGATGCCGGTGACCACGTCGGCGGCGATATCGACATCCAGCTTGCCGGTAGCGTAGTAGTCGAGAAACTGCAGCGGCTCGGCGCCGGCAACGACCAGGTCATTGACGCACATCGCGACGAGATCGATGCCGATGGTGTCGTGACGCCCCAGGTCCATGGCCAGGCGCAGCTTGGTGCCGACGCCGTCGGTGCCGGAGACCAGCACCGGCTGGCGGTAGCCGCTGGGAATTTCACACAGCGCGCCGAAACCGCCGAGCCCGCCCATGACTTCCGGTCGCGAGGTGCGCTTGGCGACGCCCTTGATTCTCTCGACCAGCGCGTTGCCCGCGTCGATGTCGACACCGGCGTCTCGGTAGGTCAGAGACTGGGAGCCGGGCGAACGGGGCGCGTTCGGGGTATCGGAAGAGGAGCGCGTCATAGGAGGACCTTTCTCGCGGAGCCAAGGAATAAGGATGATGTTCAGCGGGGCGCATTGTAGCATTGCCTTCATTGAGGGGGCAGTCGAAGGACGACGAGAGCGCGATGACAAAACTGCAAATCTGGGGCGCGATCGGGGCAGCGCTGGCGGTCTGGCTGCTGATCCTGCTGGAACCGATCCTGATGCCGTTCTTCGTCAGCATGATCCTCGCCTACCTGGGCGACCCGGTGACCGACTGGCTCGAAGCGCGCGGATTGTCGCGGCGCCTTGCCGTCAGCGTGGTGTTCCTGCTGCTGGGCGTCATCATCGTCGGCGGCGTCCTGGTGCTGGTTCCCGTGCTGGGACGTCAGATCGCGCAACTGATCGAGGCGCTGCCCAGCATCTTCAATTGGGTGCAGGCAACGGTTCTGCCGGAGATCCAGTCGTTGACGGGAATCGACTTTACTGCCGACTTCGATCAGCTGCGCGATGCGCTGATGGCCAACTGGCGCGAGACCGGCACCTTCGCGGCGGCGTTTCTCGCCCAGGCGTCTCGCTCCGGCCTCGCCTTTGCGGTGTGGATCGGCAACATCGCGCTGATCCCGGTGGTGACGTTCTACCTGCTGCTCGACTGGGACCGAATCAAGGGATATATCCGCGACATGCTGCCCCGGCACATCGAGCCCCGCGTGACCTCGTTGACCACCGAGTGCGACGAGGTGCTGTCGGCGTTCCTGCGAGGGCAACTGCTGGTGATGCTGAGCCTGGGCGTGATCTACGCGGTCGGCCTGAGCGTGATCGGGCTGCACTTCGGGCTGCTGATCGGGGTGATGGCGGGGCTCGCCAGCATCGTGCCGTATCTCGGCGTGATCGTAGGCATCGTGACGGCCGCGGTAGTGGCCTTCTTCCAGTTCGATACCTGGCTGCCGCTGGTCGGCGTGCTGGTCGTGTTCGGTATTGGCCAGATCGCCGAAAGCACCGTCCTCCAGCCTCTTTTGCTGGGTGACAAGATCGGGCTGCATCCGGTGGCCGTGATCTTCGCGGTACTCGCCGGCGGCCAACTGTTCGGGTTCACCGGCATTCTGCTGGCGCTGCCGGTGGCCGCCGTCGTCATGGTATTGCTCCGCTACGCCTACCATCGCTATCGTGGCAGCCAGCTCTACAATCGTTCGCGCAGCGGCGCGCTTTCCCAAGACCAGAGCCAAGGAGATGGATCGACATGAGTCCGGGGCCGTCCCAACTGCCGCTCGGCGTCGGGCTACGCGATGATGCCACTTTCGCCAACTATCTGCCGGGCGACAACGCATCACTGGTGGCGCATCTCATGAAGCAGCTCGACGATAGCGGGGAATCTTTCCTCTATCTCTGGGGTGGCGAGGGCGTGGGCTGTAGCCATCTATTGCAGGCGGCGTGCCATAACGCCGATGCCCGAGGCAAGCGGGCACTCTATCTGCCTCTGGATGCGCTGGGGCATTTTCCGCCGGATATTCTCGAGGAGCCGGAACGCCTCGATCTGCTGGCGATCGACGACCTGCAGCTGGTGGTCGGGCGAAGACGTTGGGAGGAGGCGCTGTTCCATGGCTTCAACCGCCTTCGCGATGCCGGCAAGCGGCTGGTGATCGCCGCCGACCGCTCGCCGCGCCAGCTTGAGGTCAAGCTGCCGGATCTCGCTTCCCGCCTGAACTGGGGCATGGTGTTTCACGCCCAGCCGCTGAACGACACCCAGCGGCTGGCGGCCCTGCAACTGCGTGCGCAGGTGCGTGGGATGGAGCTGCCGGCAGAAGTGGGGCGTTATATCCTCCATCGCGGCCCGCGCCAGCTGGACCCGCTGTTCGAGATCCTGTCGCGGCTCGATCGCGCCTCGCTGTCGGCCAAGCGCAAGTTGACCATCCCCTTCGTCAAGCAGGCGCTGGAGTGGTGAGCCAGCTTAGATAGCCGACACCGGCTCAGAGCGTGACATCACTGTAGTGAGCCAGCGTCGTGCTCGGTTCGTGCGCCCGACGTTCGCGGATCATCTGATGCAGCGTGCTCATCAACTTGGCGGCGCCGGGCGACATGCGCCGTTCGCGCAGGCTGATCAGGCCGAAAGGCTGCACGCTGAGCGCATCGGTAGACGGCAGAATCGCGAAGCGTGGCTGGGTGCAGAGCAGATCCGCGACCTCGCGTGTCGTGACCGTGATCGAGTCCGATTTATCGACCATGGCCAGCGCCATGTAAATATCCGGCGTATTGATGATGCGCTGGGGTGGCGCCACCTTGTGATGCAGGAAAAGGTGCTCGACGCGCTGGCGCATCAGCGCCCCCGGTGGCTGCAATACCCACGGATAGTCCAGCATCGGGATCAGGTCGAAAGCGTCTTTCGCGAGCGGATGCCCGGCACGGCAGACGAAGCACAGCGCTTCTTCGCCGATTTCCTCGAATACGAAATCGCCGGCCGGCATTCCGCTGGGAATGCGGGCAATGGCGAAATCGAACTCACCGTCGCGCAGTCTCGGCACCAGATTGCGACTGACACCGACATCGATGTTGACCTCGAGATGGGGACTGTCACGGTGCACGCGCTCGACCGCGCTGGCCAGCAACGTGACGGCAGGCGCGAGCACCGTACCGATCGATACCGTTCCCGCGTTACCTTCCTTGAGTGCATTGATTTCATCGCTCGCTTGCGTCAACGATGTCAACATGCCGCGGGCATGGCGGATCAGGCTTTCCCCGTACCAGTTGGGCGTCACGCCACGGGAGTGCCGCTCGAAAAGCGAGACGCCAAGCAGATGCTCGAGATCCCCCAGCAGCTTGGAAGCCGCCGGTTGGCTCATTCCCAGCCTTGCCGCCGCACGATGCAGGTTGCGGTGGTCGTCTAGTGCCACGAACAGCTGCAAATGGCGGAACTTGAGCCTGACACGAAGGAACCAGTCCGGCGGCAACGGGTCGGTGGAATGTGCTTTCATGAAACGGTCTCGGACGTATATTCGACGTTTTTATAAGTCACGTTGTGGCGTTCTCGCATAGTCAGATAGGGATCGTGGGTCTAGGGTTTAAACGATCGTCATCGGCGGCGGCAGGCCGGTCCGAGCAGCAAGAACGATAACCAGAAAACTGAAAATGAAACCAGGAGCTTGTGATGACACGCCATGTCCTTTCTCTTTCTCGGTGTCTCGGCGTCGGTCTGTTCGGATTGATGATCGGGCAGGCCTTCTTGCAAGCCCAGGCGCAGACGATGCCGGCGAATTCGCCATCCTCCAGCGCCTTGCCACCGGGCATCGAGAGATCGGCCTTCGGTCGGTTGCCGGATGGCCGCGAGGTCGACTGCTATCGAATCACCAACGACAACGGCATCGAGATGCGGGTCATCAACTACGGCGGCATCATCGTATCGTTGAAGACGCCCGATATGACCGGGCGGATGGACGATATCGTGCTGGGCTTCGATTCGCTCGATGATTATCTCTCCGAGACCTATCGTCAGGCCAACCCCTACTTTGGTGCCTTGATTGGTCGCTATGGCAATCGTATTGCCAATGGCCGCTTTACGCTGGATGGCGAAACCTATCGTCTGCCCACCAACGACGGTCCCAATACCCTGCATGGCGGCGATGTCGGGTTCAATCAGCGCTTGTGGCATGCCGAACCCTTTTCATCTTCCCAGGGGCGAGGCCTGGTCCTGACCTATACCAGCCCGGATGGCGAACAGGGATTCCCCGGCCGTCTGTCGACGCGAGTCAGCTATACGCTGACCCATGACAATGAACTGGCCATCGACTACCGTGCGGAAACGACGCGTGCGACGCCGGTCAATCTGACCCAGCACAGCTACTTCAATCTCCAGGGCGAGGGGAGCGGCAGCGTCCTCGATCACCAACTGATGATCAACGCGAGCGCCTACACGCCCGTCGGCGAGACCCTGATTCCGACGGGAGAGATCGCCGACGTCAGCGGTACGCCGTTCGATTTCCGCCAGCCGACCGCCATCGGCGCACGCATGGGGCAGAAGAACACTCAACTGGCCTATGCCAAGGGCTACGATCACAACTTCGTGCTGAGCAGGAATCCGGGACAGGCCGATCGACCGACGCTGGCGGCGAAGGTCATCGAGCCGCACAGCGGCAGAGTGCTCGAGGTCGCCACCACGGAGCCGGGACTGCAGTTCTATTCGGGGAATTTCCTCGATGGCAGTCTCGTCGGCAAAAGCGGTCGCCCGTACACCCATCGTTCCGGTCTGGCACTGGAGACGCAGCATTTCCCCAATTCCCCCAATCAGCCGAATTTCCCTTCGACGATTCTCAAGCCCGGTGAAACGTACCATTCCCAGACCGTCTATCGTTTCTCGACGATTCAGCAGATGCCGGGCGTTACCTCAGGCTGATTGCCGTCAAGGCCCGACTCTTCGAAGCCGCCGTCATGGCGGCTTTTTCGTGGAGGATGGGGGCTTCTCGTCACCAAAGTCGTAAAACGACTTTAGTCGGCACGAAAAGCCACTGTGAGGTCGTCGACCCCGCATCCCGGTAGCTCTCATGATTTGCTGATAGCAAATTAAGTATCGCTTTGAGCGAGGCTCGTTATTAGCCGGTTATTGGACGACTGTTTAATGTCGTTTCAGCCGTGTCATGGCATGTGCTTGCCAATAATAAACCTAATGGTCCACGAGGCCTGGAGGTCGTCAATGATTCGCTTTGTGAAGTCGTCACTGCTCGTGCTGAGTGTCTCTGCCCTTGGCATTGGCGCTGCACCGCTCTATGCCCAGGATGACGTCAAGATCGGTTTCATCGTCAAGAAACCCGAGCAGGCCTGGTTCATCAATGAGCAGGATGCGGCCACCGCCCTGGGCGAGCAAAAGGGATTCGAAGTCGTCCGGCTGTCGGGCGAAGACGGCCAGCAGGTGCTCAGCGCCATCGATAACCTCAATTCACAGGGCGCCCAGGGTTTCGTGATCTGTCCGCCGGACGTTCGGCTGGGGCCGGCGATCGCCAACCGCGCCGAGCAGTACGGCATGAAGGTGGTGACCGTCGATGATCAGTTCCTGGGTCCGGACGGCAAGCCGATGGCGTCCGTGCCGCATCTGGGCATGTCGGGCTACAAGATCGGTCAGCAGGTCGGCGAGACGATTGCCAAGGAGATGAAGGCGCGGGGCTGGGATCCGCAGGATGTCGCGGCATTGCGCATCAGCAACAATGAACTGCCGACCGCCAAGGAGCGCACCGATGGCGCGACGGACGCGTTGCTGGACGCCGGTTTCGTCGAGGACAACATCTTCGACGCGCCGCAGCAGAATACCGATACCAGCAGCGCCTTCGCCGCGGCGTCTCCCGTGCTGTCGAAAAATGGCAATTTCGAGCATTGGGTGATCTACGCGCTCAACGAAGAGAGCGTGCTGGGCGGCGTTCGCGCGAGTGAGCAGTACGGCCTGTCGCCGGATCAGGTCATCGGCGTCGGCATCAATGGCTCGGGTGCGGCGTTCGCCGAATTCTCGCGCGAGAAGCCGACCGGTTTCTACGGCACCATTGCCGTGAGTTCGACCATGCATGGGCGCCAGAGCGCAGACAATCTCTATACCTGGATCGCCGAGGACAAGCAGCCGCCGGCCAATACCGAAACCACCGGAACGCTGATGACGCGCGACAATTGGGAGCAGGTTCGCGACGATCTGGGACTGTAAGCCGGTGCGTCGATAGTCGAATCATATACCGCTGAGGAGAACGGTATGGCGGATGCTTACCTGCGTGTCGATGGCATCACCGTCGAGTTTCCCGGGGTTCGCGCGCTGGACGGCGTCAGTTTCTCGGCGCGCGGCGGCGAAGTCCACGCGTTGATGGGCGAGAACGGTGCAGGCAAATCCACGCTGCTCAAGGTACTGAGCGGCGTCAACCGCGTCACCGGTGGTCAGCTCTGGATCGGAGGCGAGCCGATCGTTTTCGCTAATGCGCGTGAAGCGCTACGGCGTGGCATCGCGATCATCTATCAGGAACTGACCCTGTCGCCCAATCTCTCGGTTGCCGAGAACCTTCTGTTGGGGCAATTGCCGGTCAAGCACGGCTTTCTCGACCGGCGTCGGCTGCGCGAGCGGGCGATGACGATTCTGGAAGAACTAGGGGAGGGGGACATCCACCCCTCGACCAAGGTTCGGGATCTCTCGATCGGTCAGCAGCAGATGATCGAAATCGGGCGAGCACTGCTGCGGGACGCGCGCATCATTGCCTTCGACGAGCCGACCAGCTCGCTCTCGGTGCAGGAAATTCGCCATCTGAAGCGAATCGTCTCGCGACTGCGCGACGAAGGCCGCGTGGTGCTTTACGTGACCCATCGCATGGAAGAGGTGTTCGAAATATGCGATGCGGTGACCGTGTTCCGCGATGGCCGCCACATTCGTACTCACGACACGCTGGAAGGACTCGATCACGATACGCTGGTCAGCGAGATGGTGGGGCGCGAGATCGAGGATGTCTACGGCTACCGGCCACGCCAATCGGGCGATGTGCTGATGCGTCTCGAGGGTATCGAGGGCCGTGGCGTCCGGGCGCCGGTCAGCCTCGAGATTCGGCGCGGCGAAGTGCTCGGGCTGTTCGGGCTGGTCGGGGCAGGACGGAGCGAATTGATGCGGCTGGTCTGCGGCGTGGAGCGTGCCACCGCCGGCCGGGTTTTCTTCGATGGCAAGTTGCAGCGATTCGGTTCGCCGCAGGCCGCAATCCGTGCCGGTATCGCCATGTGTCCGGAGGATCGCAAGTCGCAGGGTATCTTCCCGGTGGCGAGCGTATCGGACAATCTCAACATCAGCTGTCGCCGTTTCTTCAAGCGCTGGGGCGGCTTTCGCAACCCGCAACGCGAGACCCGAAACACCCAGGACTACATTCGCCAACTGCGTATCCGGACGCCTGGGCCCAAGACGCCCATCGCCAATCTTTCCGGCGGCAACCAGCAGAAGGTGATTCTGGCGCGCTGGCTGGCCGAAGAGATCGATCTTTTCGTGATGGACGAGCCCACTCGCGGCATCGATGTCGGGGCGCGTCGGGACATCTATTCGCTGCTGTACGACCTCGCCGAGCAGGGCAAGGGGATCCTGGTCATTTCCAGCGATCTGGCGGAAGTCAGTTCGATCTGCGACCGCATCGGCGTCATGCGGGAAGGGTTACTGACCGATGTCGTCGAACGAGACGAGGCGACGCCCGAGCGACTGCTGGGATTGGCGCTGCCGGCCTGAGATCGGTCCTCATCGCTACTCGATGAATCGATCCCGCGCCGGTTGGCATCGGTTTATGGTCGTCATCGTTTTGAGGTTGCATCCGTTTTATAGAAGCTCCGTTTTATAGAAGCAAATGAATCTCAAGAGGGTTCAGGAACATGAATGACAAAGTTGCCACATCGGCGGCACTACCACGCGAGACACGCCGTGGGCTGCCCAAGCCGCTACGGACGCTACTCGACACGTCCGGTCTGATTGCGGTTTTCATCCTGCTCTTCATCGGCCTCTCCGTGCTGGTGCCGGATTTCCTGACCGGCCGTAACATCGTCGGGCTGCTGCTGTCGGTGACCCTGATCGGCACGATCGCCACCACCATGATGATGGTGCTGGCGCTGGGCGAGGTGGATCTGTCGGTGGCATCGATCGTGGCCTTTTCCGGTGTGGTCGCGGCGATGGTGACTTCGACTACTGGCAGCGCGGTGATCGGCGTGCTGGTGGGAATCGCAGCCGGCGCAGCGGTCGGGGCTTTCAACGGTTTCGTGGTCGCCCGCTTCGGCATCAACTCGCTGATCGCGACGTTGGCCGCGATGGAGTTCGTACGAGGCCTGGCCTATATCACGTCCGGCGGCGATGCCGTCATGATCACCGTACCCGGCTTCTTCGATCTTGGCAGCGCCTCGTTCCTCGGTCTGACATTGCCGGTATGGACGATGATCGTCTGCTTCCTGGTGTTCGGTGTCGTACTCAACATGACCGCCTTTGGCCGTAATACGCTGGCGACGGGGGGCAATTCCGAGGCCGCCAGTCTGGCCGGGGTCAATGTTCGCCGCTTGAAGATCATGGTATTCGCGCTCCAGGGTCTGGTTGCCGGCATCGCCGGGGTGCTGCTGACTTCTCGTATGGGGCTGGGCGATCCCAACACGTCTCAAGGGCTCGAGCTCGCCGTCATCTCGGCCTGCGTATTGGGTGGTGTCTCGCTTTCCGGCGGCGTGGCCTCGATCACCGGCGTGCTGGTCGGTGTACTCATCATGGGGTGCGTACAGAATGCGATGGGGCTGCTCAACGTACCGACGTTCTATCAGTACCTGGTACGCGGCGCGATCCTGCTGCTCGCGGTCATGTTCGACCGCTGGAAACAGACCCGCCGCGCCGTTGGCTGATGAGTCCCGGCACGCAACCTGCAACTTTGGTCGCGTCGAAACCACGAGCTTGTATGACGATCACGTGTTCTTACGCATGATGCGGCCCATCTAATAACCATATTGATATTGGTTTTGCCGATTTTTGGCATTTCATGGTTATTGATGCTTGGCACTACTGTGGCCGTACCCACGGCGGACATGTCCAATCGAAGCCGTGACAGTCGTCAGGAGAACGCCATGCAAGACACGACACAAGCGGCCGCCGGCCTATCCACATTAGGGCTGATGGGGGTCGCCGTCGCAGCTATCGCCATTCTGTTGGTTTTGATCATTCGGGTGCGTCTGCATCCCTTTTTTGCGCTGGTCATCGTCAGTATCGGTACGGCACTGGCGACCGGCATTACGGTGGCCGATTTGCTTCCCACATTGCTGGGCGGCTTCGGCAAGACGCTGGGCAATGTGGCGCTGCTGATCGGTTTCGGGGCGGTACTGGGGCGGCTGGTTGCGGTTTCCGGCGGGGCGCGAGTGCTGGCCGACACGCTGATTAGTCTGTTCGGCAGCAAGCGGGCGCCGTTGGGTCTGTCGATCGCCTGCCTGCTGTTCGGCTTTCCGATCTTTCTGGATGCGGCCTTCGTGGTCATGCTGCCGGTCATCTATTCGGTCGCTCGTGAGCTCAAGGCCTCGTTGCTGCTTTATGGGCTGCCGGCGGCGGGTGCGTTTCTGGTCATGCACGCCTTGATGCCCCCACATCCCGGCCCGGTCGCGGCGGCGGTCTTCCTGCACGCCGACATCGGCCAGGTGCTGTTCGTCGCGCTGCTGGTGGGGCTGCCGACCTGGTACGTGATGGGCTACCGGCTGTCGCTGATACTGGCCAAGCGGACGCCGTTCCAGCCGGTGCCGAACTTCATGGGGGCGGAAAGCGAGGAGATCCCGCCCGAGAAGCGCCCGGCGTTCGGTACGGTGCTGCTGGTACTGTTGCTGCCGCTGGTGCTGATCTTCCTCAACACGGGGCTATCGACGCTGGGTCAGAGCGGCGTGATCGATAGCGACAACCCGCTGGTTTCCGCGCTGATGGTGATCGGCGAGACACCGATCGCGCTGCTGATCAGTACCTGTATCGCCATGTGGCTGCTGGTCATTCGTGCCAGTGAACGCGGAGCGATGGATTCCATCAACGAGATTGTCGAGCAGGCGCTCTCCCCGGTCTGCAGCATCATCCTGATCACCGGTGCCGGCGGCATGTTCGGTGGCGTGCTGACGGCCAGCGGCATCGGCGACGCGCTGGCAGACAGTCTCCAGGCGTTCGGGCTGCCGGTGATCCTGGCCGGATACGTGATCGCATCGGTGATCCGGATCGCTCAGGGTTCGGCCACGGTGGCCGGCACCACGGCAGCCGGCATCATGGCGCCGGTGGTGCTGGGGGATCCCACGCTTGCCGGATTGCCGGCAGCCTGCATTACCGTCGCGATCGTCGCGGGCGCCATCGGTTACTCCCACGTCAACGATTCCGGGTTCTGGCTGGTGGGACGCTTCCTCGGTGTCGATACCAAGACGATGTTGAAGACATGGACGGTGATCTCCATCGGCATTTCGCTGATGTCGTTCGCCCTGGCGTGGCTGGTGTTTTCCTTGCTGTGATCCTTGATGACACGCATCGACAGCACCGGTTGACGAACACCTTTGATGATGGCCCTGACCGCCACCGCACTGACGATGGCTCGAGGAGAGAAGAATGAGCGATTCATCGGACAAGTCCCAAAAGCCGTCCCAAAAGCCAGAGTCCCAGCGCCAGCTGCGCTCTGCCCAATGGTTCGGTAGCGCCGACAAGAACGGCTTCATGTACCGCAGCTGGATGAAGAACCAGGGCATTCCGGATCATGAATTCCAGGGCAAGCCGATCATCGGCATCTGCAATACCTGGTCCGAGCTGACGCCGTGCAATGCGCATTTCCGCAAGCTTGCCGAGCACGTCAAGAAAGGGGTGCTCGAAGCCGGTGGCTACCCGGTCGAGTTTCCGGTGTTCTCCAATGGCGAGTCCAACCTGCGGCCGACGGCGATGTTCACCCGTAACCTTGCCAGCATGGATGTCGAGGAGGCGATTCGCGGCAACCCGATGGATGCCGTGGTACTGCTGGTCGGCTGTGACAAGACCACGCCGGCGCTGCTCATGGGCGCGGCGAGCTGCGATATCCCGACGATCGTGGTGACCGGCGGGCCGATGCTCAACGGTAAGCACGAAGGCAAGGATATCGGTTCCGGCACGGTGGTCTGGAAGCTTTCCGAAGAGGTCAAGGCGGGCAAGATCTCGATCCACGACTTCATGGCCGCCGAGGCTGGCATGTCGCGCTCCGCCGGCACCTGCAACACCATGGGGACCGCGTCGACCATGGCCTGCATGGCGGAATCGCTGGGCGTTTCCCTGCCGCACAACGCGGCGATTCCGGCAGTGGATTCCCGTCGCTACGTACTCGCGCACCTTTCCGGCAACCGCATCGTCGAGATGGTCGACGAGGATCTGAAGCTGTCGAAGGTTCTGACCCGCGAGGCGTTCGAGAATGCGATTCGCACCAACGCGGCGATCGGCGGCTCGACCAACGCTGTCATCCACCTGAAGGCGATCGCCGGTCGTATCGGTGTCGACCTGCCGCTGGACGACTGGACGCGTATCGGCCGCGGTACGCCGACCATCGTCGACCTGCAGCCCTCCGGGCGCTTCCTGATGGAAGAGTTCTATTATGCCGGCGGTCTGCCCGCGGTGCTGCGTCGGCTGGGCGAAGCCGACCGGCTGCCGCACAAGGATGCGCTGACGGTCAACGGCAAGACGATCTGGGAAAACGTGCAGGACGCGCCGCACTACAACGATGAGGTGATCCGGCCGCTGGACAATCCGCTGCGTGAAGATGGCGGCATCTGCATTCTGCGCGGCAATCTGGCACCCAATGGTGCGGTGCTCAAGCCCTCGGCGGCCAGCCCCGAGCTGATGAAGCATCGCGGCCGGGCGGTGGTGTTCGAGAATTTCGACGACTACAAGGCGCGAATCAACGATCCGGACCTGGAAGTCGAAGCCAACGACATTCTGGTCCTGAAACACTGCGGCCCGCGCGGCTACCACGGCATGGCCGAAGTCGGGAACATGGGCCTGCCGCCCAAGATCCTGGAGCAGGGGATCACCGACATGGTTCGCATCTCGGACGCGCGCATGAGCGGCACGGCCTACGGCACGGTGGTCTTGCATGTGGCGCCGGAAGCCGCGGCTGGCGGTCCGCTCGCGGCGGTCCACAACGGCGACTGGATCTCGCTGGATTGCGACAGCGGCGCGCTGAATCTGGAAGTCGACGACGCCGAAATCGCCCGGCGGCTGGCGGAAGCCGATCCGATGGCGGCGTCGAACCAGATCGCCACGACCGGCGGTTACCGCCAGCTCTATATCGAGCGGGTGCTGCAGGCGGACGAGGGCTGCGATTTCGACTTCCTGCGCGGTTGCCGGGGCGCCGAGGTGCCACGGCACTCGCATTGAGCTGGCAGAGAATCGTGTTCAGCCAGAAAGCACGAGGTTGAGCGCAGAAGCTTTCGTTATTCGCCCATCAATGTGGCGGTGACCTTTCGGGCACCGCCATGCTCGCGATGTTCGCCCAACCAGATGCCCTGCCAGGTGCCGGTTAGCAGGCGGCCGTTTTCCACCGCCAGGGTCAGTTCGGTGCCGAACAGGCTGGCCAGCACGTGAGCGGGCATGTCGTCCGGGCCCTCCAGCGTATGCCGCATGCCGGACAGGTTTTCCGGTGCCAGCTTGCTGGCGAACAGCGCCATGTCGTGGCGCACGTCCGGGTCGGCATTCTCGTTGAGCGTCAGCGAGGCGGAGGTATGCATCAATTGCAGATGCAAAAGCCCGGTGCGGATGCCGTGCATGCCGGAAAGCGCGCCGAGAATCTCGTCGGTGACCAGATGAAAGCCGCGCGAACGGGGTTTGAGCGAGAACTGCTGACGATGCCACATGGGGTTGGTTCCTTCGGTCATTGATAGAAAGCACCTCATCCTAGATCGCGATGCTTGCCCTGTCTTTCAACGTCGACGGCTGGCAATCGTCAGCGGCACCGAAAGACCAAAGTCGCAATACTCGCGTTAACGTTTGCGCTTAGTCTGAACGACTACCGAGAACCGGTAGTCGCCCCCAGGCGATTCGAAACCAGGAGGTGTTCGTGAAAATTCGTGCCGCCGTGATTCATGAAATGAAAAGGCCACGTCCGTATCGGGAGTCGCTGCCGATGTCGGTCGAGGAGGTCGAGCTGGACGGGCCGGGGCCGGGCGAAGTGCTGGTCAAGATGCGTGCCGCCGGTCTGTGTCATTCGGATCTTTCCACGATCAATGGCGATCGGCCGCGCCCCTTGCCGATGGTGCTGGGCCACGAGGCGGCCGGCGAAGTCGCCGAAGTCGGCGAGGGCGTGACCGATCTCGCTCCCGGCGACCATGTGGTGTTCTCCTTTGCGCCCAGCTGCGGTGCGTGTCCGTCGTGTCTTTCCGGGCGGGCGGCGCTGTGTCAGCCCGGTGCGGCAGCCAACACTGCCGGGCATCTGCTGGGTGGCGGGATGCGTCTGCACAAGAACGGCCAGAAGATCTATCACCATATCGGCGTTTCCGGCTTTGCCGAGTACACGGTGGCGTCGCGCCGCTCCCTGACCCGGATCGATCCGGACCTGCCTTTTCATATCGCGGCGCTGTTCGGATGCGCGGTGCTGACAGGCGTCGGTGCGCTGGTGCATACGGCGGGCCTGAGATTGGGCCAGTCGGTGCTGGTCGTCGGCCTGGGCGGCGTCGGGCTGGCGGCGGTCATGGGCGCCGTCGGTGGCGGCGCGCGGCAGGTGATCGCGGCGGATATCGCGCCGGACAAGCTGGAGACCGCCAAGGCGATGGGCGCCACGCATATCGTCAACAGCGCCGATCCGGATGCGGTGCAGCAGGTGCGCGAGATCAGCGGCGGCGGGGTGGACATCGCGGCCGAGTTCGCGGGTGTGGCCAAGGCGCTGGAGTTTGCCTATGAATCCACGGCCCGTGGCGGCACGACCGTCACTTCCGGCTTGCCGCATCCCGACGTGCGATTCGCCATCAGCCCGACGCGCATGGTCGCGGAAGAGCGCACGCTCAAGGGCTCCTATCTGGGCGGTCACGTGCCATCGCTGGACGTGCCCGAATATATCGCGCTCTACCGGTCCGGCCGCCTGCCGGTAGATCGGCTGCTGACGCACCGATTGAAACTCGACGAGATCAACCTCGGTTTCGACCGTCTGGCGAGTGGCGAGGCGATACGGCAGATCATCGATTTCGATTGAGCCTCGAACCGGACGGAGCATGGTCCGGCTGCTAGTCTTGAAGGACTCGAAGGCGTAGCCCGACGTTCGGGCTGCGCCTTGGCATTTCAACCGTCATCGATAGGAGAAGGTCATGGCTCAGACACGAGTCGAGCGCGATAGCATGGGCGAACTGGAAGTCCCGGAGAGCGCGCTCTACGGCGCTCAGACGCAGCGTGCGGTGAACAATTTTCCGGTCAGTGGTCAGCCGTTGCCACCGGCATTCATCGCGGCGGTGGCCCGTATCAAGCGTGCTGCGGCGCAGGTCAACCAGGAGCTGGGGCTGCTGGACGAAGCCCGGGCCAGAGCTATCGTGACCGCAGCCGACGAAATCATCGACGGCAAGCATCCCGACCAGTTCCCGGTCGATGTGTTCCAGACGGGGTCCGGCACCTCGACCAACATGAACGTCAACGAGGTGATTTCGCATCTCGCGAGTCGCGACGGGCTCGAAGTCGGCCCCAACGATCATGTCAACATGGGGCAGTCGAGCAATGACGTGATTCCCACGGCCATCCATCTGGCGGCAGCGATCCAGGTCCGTGAGCGCCTGCTGCCGGCCCTCGGCTACCTGCGCTCGGTCATCGATGACAAGGCGAAGGATGTCGACGACGTGGTCAAGACTGGCCGCACGCATCTCATGGACGCGATGCCAGTGCGCTTGAGCCAGGAACTGGGTGGCTGGTCCAGCCAGGTCGGTCAGGCGATCGCGCGACTGGAAGACGGGTTGAAGCGCATCACTTGCCTGGCCCTGGGCGGTACGGCGGTCGGCACCGGCGTCAATGCGCATCCCGAGTTCGCCGACAAGGTGGCGCAGCGTCTGGCCAGCGATACCCATCTCGATTTCCGCCCCAACGACAGCTTCTTTGCCAGCCTGGCGTCGCAGGACGCGGCGGTGGAGCTTTCAGGGCATCTCAAGACGTACGCCGTCGCGGTGATGAAGATCGCCAACGACCTGCGCTGGATGAATTCCGGCCCGCTGGCCGGTCTGGGCGAGATCGAACTGGAGGCGCTGCAGCCGGGCAGTTCGATCATGCCGGGCAAGGTCAACCCGGTGATTCCCGAATCCGCCGCCCAGGTCGCGGCGCAGGTGATCGGCAACGATGCGGCGATCACGATCGGCGGGCAGAGCGGCAATTTCCAGCTCAACGTCATGTTGCCGCTGATCGCGCACAACCTGCTGGGTTCGATCACGCTGCTGACCAATGTCAGCCGTCTGCTGGCCGACCGAGCCATCGCCACGTTCAATGTGCGGCGCGACAACATCGAGCGCCCGCTCTCCCGCAACCCGATTCTGGTGACGGCGCTCAATTCGGTGATCGGTTACAACGCGGCGGCGGCGGTGGCCAAGAAAGCCTATCAGGCAGGGCGGCCGATCATCGATGTCGCCGAAGAGGAAACCGATCTCTCCCGCGAGGAGCTGGAGCGTCTGCTCGATCCCGCCAGGCTGACCGAAGGGGGAATCCCGGAGTGACGGCTCCGGTCTGATTGGCTGCTTGCTTGCCTGCCTCGAACGTCGCCATTCATCCATGCATGGTCGACACCAATACGACAACGCCACCCGATCGGGTGGCGTTGTCGACTGGGACACTATCGCTGCGAAGACGGCCTCAAACCGGCGTTTCGCCATGCCGGTCCTGCGCCTCTTCGATGGTGTCCTCGGCGTCTTCGCGCTCCTCCGTGTCGGCCTTTTCGGGCTCGTTCTCGTCGGCGCGAGAAGGGTTGTGACATAGCGTGACCAGAATCGGGAAATGATCCGACCCGATCTCGGGCAACCGTTGCATATCGACGAGCGTGAAGTGCTCAGTGACGAATACGTGATCCAGCGGCCAGCGCAGCATCGGATATTTGGCATGAAAGGTGCTGTACTGGCCGCGGCCGCGTCGGGGATCCAGCATGCCGCTGACCCGACAGAAGAGCTTGGTCGTCGGCGACCATGCCACGTCATTGAGATCTCCGGCGACGATGGTCGGATCGTCGTTCTCGGCAATCGTCTGGCCGACCAGCAGCAGTTCCGCGTCTCGCCACAGCGATTCGTCGCTTTCCGACGGCGCGGGCGGTCTCGGGTGCAGCGCGTGGAAGCGAATGCGCTTACCGCTTTTGAGTTTGACCCAGGCATGAATCGACGGGATGTCATCCTGAATCAGCCACTTGACCTCGACGTCTTCCAGCGGCAACCGGGAATAAAGATGCATGCCGTAAAGATTGTCGAGAGGAATGCGCACGGCTTCCGGCATCTCCTCGCCAATGGCGGCGTCCAGTTGATCGCCCCACCATTGGTCGGATTCCAGCGTCAGCAGGATGTCCGGTTGGTGTTTCTCGACGAGAGCGATCAGTTTGTCGGCCTGACGATTGGGTGTCAGCACGTTGGAGACGAGCAGCTTGAGCTCGTGATCCGGCTCGTGAGATTCGGCCTCTACGACGAGACAGCTTGCCAATGACGTCCAGGGATAGACTCGCGCCCACTGGATGATGGCGGCAACGGTGCTGGCAACGACGCCAGCCCAGTGCCACCAGGCGGTCGGGCTTAAGGCAGCCTGAGCGAGTGCCAGAATGGTGGCGATGATGGCAATCTGGAGTAGCGGGAAATCGAAGCTGCGAACGCTCCAGTGGCGGATCCTCAGATAAGGCGCGAGCGTGACCAACAAGACGAGGCAGCCAAGGCAGGTAAACAGGAATTGCAGCAACTGGTCATTCCTTATATCAGGTTAAAGCACCGTACCTGGCCAAGGGTAGCAGAAACGTGACAGGCGCCCACGCCGATATGGCGCTTCGACGACTCACCAAAAGCTGTCATTCAAGATGCCTGGGATAGCGGTCCGAGGGTCGCAATGAGGGGATGCCGGCCGAGATGTTCCACCAGCGCTTGCTGCTCTTCGAGCGTCAGGCGCAGCCCCAGCTTGCTGCGTCGCCACAGAATATCGTCACTGGTGCGTGCCCATTCGTGCTCGATCAGGTAATCGACTTCTGCACGGGTCAGGCCACTGCCGAAATGCTGGCCGAGATCTTCCTGGCTCTGCTTTCCTGCCAGGAACTTCAAGCAGAGCGTGCCGTAACTGGAGGCGAAGCGCTCGGCCCGCTCCCGGCCAAGAAACGGATATTCGCGCAGCAACTGTGCGACGAATGTGTGGCGCGACTCGATATCCCCGCCGGGGAGCCGAGCGTCGGCCGTCCAGGCTTGCCTCATGTGCGGCAGCAGCGGTTGCAGTTTGTGCATGGCCGCTTCGGCAAGCTTGCGATAGGTGGTGATCTTGCCGCCGAAGATCGACAGCATCGGGGCGCCGTGCTTGTCGAGATCGAGCGTGTAATCACGCGTCATGGCGGAGGGATTTTCCGATTCGTCATCGCACAGCGGGCGGACGCCGGCATAGGTCGAAATGACATCCGCTCGGCTCAGCTTCCTGACGAAGTGCGCGTTGAGTACGTCGAGCAGATAGTCGATTTCCTCGTCGTTGATGCTGACCTTGGCCGGGTCGCCCTGATAGCGGCGATCGGTCGTGCCGATGAGGCTGAAGCGCTGCTGGTAGGGCAGCACGAACACGATACGGCCGTCCTGGTTCTGAAGAATGTAGGCGCGCTCGTCGTCGTTGAGTCGCGGCACGATAAGATGACTGCCCTGGATCATGCGGATGCCGTAGCGCGAGTCACGCCTGGCATTGCCTTTGACGAAGGATTCGACCCAGGGGCCGGCGGCGTTGACCAGCACTTTGCAGCGATGTTCGCGGCGTTCGCCGGTGTCGCGATCTTCGAGGCTGATCACCCAGTGTCCCGCTTCCTCTCGAGCCTCGGTGCAGCGGGTGCGAACCCGAATGTCCGCGCCTTTTTCCTGCGCCTGCAGCGCGTTCAGGATCACCAGCCGGGCGTCGTCCACCCAGCAGTCGGAATATTCGAACCCGCGCTTGATCGTCGGCACCAGCGGGCTCTCGCTGCCGAAGCGCAGGCTCTTGGCGTTGGGCAGGCTGTCCCGGTGGCTCAGATGGTCGTAGAGGAACAGCCCGGTACGAATCATCCAGCCCGGACGCAGGTGGGGCTGATGCGGAAGAATGAAGCGTAGCGGCCAGACGATGTGAGGCGCCTTGCGCAGCATGACTTCACGTTCTCTCAGTGCCTCGCGGACCAGGCGGAATTCCCGGTGCTCCAGATAGCGCAGGCCGCCATGGATCAGCTTGCTGCTGGCCGAGGAGGTCGCGCTGGCCAGATCGGCCTGTTCGCACAGGAGCACGGAAAGGCCTCGTCCGGCGGCATCGTTGGCAATGCCGGTACCGTTGATGCCACCTCCGACGACGATGAGATCGTAAATGTGGTGCTCTGTCGTTGAGGCCATGCCGTCCTCCGAAAAGGTGATGGAGTGGTTATGTTCGGTTTCGAAAATAGTTTAATCACTTCCGAACATCAATAGCGGCAAGGTATTTTCATAGGCCAATCGGGGAGGGGAAGAGTATAGGCGTGGCCATATGGCGAAACGACAAAGCCGGCATTGAAGCCGGCGTTGTCGGAAGGAGAAGGTGGCGAGTTCAGCCTGCGTAGGCAGTCACGGTTTCTCTGTCGTCAGGGACCGACGGGTCGGCGACGTAAAGTGCGACGTCGTGTTCACGCATCAGGCGACACAGCGTGTCTGGGGGCTGGCGGTCAGTGAAGAAGGCATTGATCTGACTGAGATTGCCCTGACGCACCACGGCGTTGCGATGGAACTTCGAGTGATCCGCTGCCAGGAAGACCTGGCGGGAATTGCGCAGAATGGCCTGCGCCACGCGCACTTCCTGATAATCGAACTCCAGCAGTGAGCCATCGCCATCGATGCCGCTGATCCCGATGATGCCGTAATCCACCTTGAACTGGTTGATGAAATCGATGGTGGCCTCGCCGATGATGCCACCATCGCGAGAGCGAACCTGGCCGCCGGCGACGATGACGTTGAAGTCGGTCTTGTGCTGCAGAATGGCGGCCACGTTGAGGTTGTTGGTGATGACTTCGAGCCCGCTGTGCTGGCATAGCGCCTCGGCGATGAACTCGTTGCTGGTCCCGATGTTGATGAACAGTGACGAAGAGTCCGGAATATGTCTGGCGAGCATCTCGGCGATGCGGCGCTTGGCGTCCAGATTCAATGTCTTGCGTGTGTGATAGGCGGTGTTGACCGTGCTCGACTCGAGTCCGGCGCCGCCGTGAACGCGCTTGACGACACCTTCTTCGGCCAGTTGATTGAGGTCCCGGCGCACCGTCTGAGGCGTGACATCGAAGTCTCTCGCGAGTTGTTCGATCGACGCATAGCCCTGACGCTTGACCAGCTCGACAATGGCTGCGTGACGTTCTTGCTGTGTCATGTTGATTTCCTGCCGCGGCCCGATGGCTATTCTTGAAAGGGTTGGTTGGCTCTAGAAAACGTTTCTAGGAAGCGTTGGTTGACGCCAGTTTACCAAAGCCAGCCGCATTGCCGTGGTTTCGGTTGAGGTCGCAGCGTTCCTAGTAAGTTCGACCATGGTCTAGGTTTTGAAAAACGACTCCATATTGTTGCCTATCTCATGATCATGAATACGGACGATTCTTGTGATACAGGGCGCGTCGCTCACCGGCTGAAAACGAATTGTCTCGGCATGACAGGCAGTTGGCGAAAATTTTTTATGCGTAGAGGGTTGCATTCCGCGGCTGCCCGGGTAAAATTCGCATCCGTTGTCACGGCGAGCCCGCCGCAACCCGAAGTAGGACCGTAGCTCAGTTGGTTAGAGCGCCACGTTGACATCGTGGAGGTCAGCGGTTCAAATCCGCTCGGTCCTACCAATGCAGTTTGGGCTTGTGACGACGACCTACAGGACCATAGCTCAGTTGGTTAGAGCGCCACGTTGACATCGTGGAGGTCAGCGGTTCAAATCCGCTTGGTCCTACCAGATTTCGAAACCCCGAGCTCCGGCTCGGGGTTTTTTGTGTCCGTTATTCCATTCTTGCTATCCGCCACCCGCCACCCGCCACCCGCCACCCGCCACCCGCCATCCGCCATCCACCATCCGCCATCCGCCATCCGCTCCCGCCAGTCGTGTTGGTTTCCGAACAAGCGATGTTGGAAACTCGGCACTTTTCCCTATCACACCTGTCATGCATCGGTTGCCAGAGATTGGACATTGGTGTTTAAGACTAAGGTGTTAAATATTTTAATGGGTTATAAATCAAAGCGATAAACTTCTTTTCCCGGTGACGGTGCTGGTTTCTTTTTTGGTCGTATAGCTTTATGAAACGGCTGTTCTAGGATGCTCGAAAGAGAACAGGGAACGGCGCCACTCATGTCATTACAACTCGACAATGTGACACTGTCGGTGCGGGGCGAGACCTATATCGACAATGCCTGCCTGATGCTGGAGCCAGGATCGTTCAATGTGCTGCTGGGGCATACGCTGGCGGGAAAGACGACGTTGATGCGGCTGATGGCCGGCCTGGATATGCCGGACCGGGGAACGGTGCGTCTCGGCGGGCGGGACATGACTCATGTGCCGGTGCGCCAGCGCAACGTCTCGATGGTCTATCAGCAGTTCATCAACTATCCCACGTTGACGGTTTTCGACAATATCGCCTCACCGCTCAAGCAGGCCAAGGTATCGCGCCAGGAGATTGCCCGGCGGGTCGAGGAGACCGCCGAGATGCTGGGCATCCAGCACCTGCTGGGGCGTTACCCGCAGGAACTCTCCGGCGGCCAGCAGCAGCGTACGGCGATGGCTCGCGCGCTGGTCAAGGATGCCGACCTGGTACTGTTCGACGAGCCACTGGTCAACCTCGACTACAAGCTGCGCGAGGCGCTGCGGGTGGAAATGCGCAAGCTGTTCGAGTCGCGTCATACCATCGCTGTCTACGCCACCACCGAACCCGCGGAGGCGCTGGCGCTGGGCGGCACGACCACGCTGCTGCACCAGGGCCGGATCGTCCAGAGCGGCCCCAGCGACGAGGTCTATCGCCACCCTTGCAACCGGGAAGCGGCGAGCCTGTTCGGCGAGCCGCCCATCAACCTGATGCCGATGACGATACAGGGCGACGAGTGTCGTATCGCCGACTTGCGTCAGCCGCGGCCGGACGTGTGGCGTTCGCTGCCGGCCGGCGAGTACCAGGTCGGTATCCGGCCGCACCACTGGTCGCTGCAGCCGCTCGAGGAGCCTGCGTTTCGCCTGCCGGTCGTCGTTCGTGTGGCGGAGATCAGCGGCTCCGAGACGTTCCTGCATCTATCGCATGACCGGATCGACCTGGTGGCGCATTTGATCGGCATTCACGAGTTCGGCGTCGACCAGGCTCTGGAGATGCAGGTGGCCTGTCGCCAGCTGTTCGTGTTCGAGCCGGACGGGGATCTGGTGCTGTCGCCCTCCTCGCCGCGACCAACGCTTGCCAGCGTGTAAGGAGAGTCGGAGATGGCGGAAATTCGCTTGGAGCAATTGGCGCACAGCTATCACGGCACCCCTTCGAAGCCGGCCGATTACGCGCTGAGGCAGATGGATCACGTCTGGGAGCAGGGCGGGGCCTATGCCTTGCTGGGCCCTTCGGGCTGCGGCAAGAGCACGCTGCTCAACATCATCTCCGGGCTGTTGGTGCCATCCGAGGGGCGGGTGCTCTACGACGGCAAGTCGGTCAACGACCTCAGCCCGCAGCAGCGCAACATTGCCCAGGTTTTCCAGTTCCCGGTGGTCTACGACACCATGACGGTGTTCGACAACCTGGCGTTTCCGCTACGCAACCAGGGCCTTTCCCGTGACCGCATCGACCTGCGTGTGCGCGAGGTGGCCGAGGCGCTGGAGATCGAGCCGCTGTTGAGCCGCAAGGCGCACAATCTGACCGCCGACGAGAAGCAGAAGGTGTCGATGGGGCGCGGTCTGGTGCGCGACGACGTGGCGGCGATCCTGTTCGACGAACCGCTGACGGTGATCGATCCGCAGCTGAAGTGGCGGCTGCGGCGCAAGCTCAAGGAGATCCATCAGCGTTTCAACGTGACGATGGTCTACGTCACCCACGATCAACTTGAGGCTTCCACCTTCGCCGACAAGATCGCGGTGATGTATCAGGGCCAGATCGTCCAGTTCGGCACCCCGCGGGAGCTGTTCGAGAATCCGCAACATACCTTTGTCGGCTACTTCATCGGCAGCCCCGGCATGAACCTGCTCGACATCGTGCTGGGCTCGTCAGGGGTCGAGCTCGAGAGGCGAACGCTGCCGGTGGATGAATCGGTCGTCGCGCAGCTGCGCCGAGGGGGCGAAGGGCGTCTGCAGCTTGGCATCCGGCCGGAGTTCGTGCAGCTCGTCGCTCCCGAGGCGTCGACGCTGCACGGCCAGGTGGATCTGGTCCAGGACCAGGGCACCTTCAAGATCGTCGATGTGCGTCTCGACACGCCGTCGGCGCCCGTGATCAAGGCGCGGCTGGGGGAAGAGGAGCCCGTACCGGAAGGGCGTGTCGGGCTGGCATTTCCGGCGGCCTGGCAGCGCTTCTATCGTGATGACCGGCTGGTGGAGATCGCGCCATGAAACCCTACAACAACAAGGCCTGGTGGCTGGTGCTGCCCGTCTTCGTGCTGGTGGCGTTCAGCGCCATCATTCCGATGATGACGGTGGTCAACTACTCCGTGCAGGACATCTTCGACCCGAGCACGCGCTATTTCGTGGGGACGGAGTGGTATCGGGAGATTCTGGCGGATCCGAGGCTGCACGATTCGCTGATGCGACAGTTCGTCTACTCGTTCTGCGTGCTGGCCATCGAGGTGCCGCTGGGCATCATCGTCGCGCTGTCCATGCCGAGGCGGGGGCTGGGCGTGCCGGTCAGCCTGATCCTGCTGTCACTGCCGCTGCTGGTGCCGTGGAACGTGGTGGGGACGATCTGGCAGATCATCGGCCGGGAGGATATCGGCCTCTATGGCTGGATCCTCAACAGCCTCGGGCTCGACTACAACTACGCCTCCAACCCGCGGGATGCCTGGGCGACGGTGCTGGTGATGGATGTCTGGCACTGGACGTCGCTGGTCGCGCTGCTGTGCTACTCCGGGCTGCGTTCGATTCCGGACGTCTACTACCAGGCGGCGCGGATCGATCGCGCCTCGTCCTGGGCGGTGTTCCGCTACATCCAGCTGCCGAAGCTCAAGAACGTGCTGCTGATCGCGGTGATGCTGCGCTTCATGGACAGCTTCATGATCTACACCGAGCCGTTCGTGCTCACCGGCGGCGGGCCGGGCACGGCGACGACGTTCCTGAGCCAGACCCTGACCCAGATGGCGCTGGGCCAGTTCGACCTGGGCCGGGCCGCGGCGTTTTCGCTGATCTATTTCCTGATCATCTTGCTGGTGACCTGGGTGTTCTATACCGCCATGACGCATAACGACAATAAGGGATGACGCCGCCATGAGATTGCGTAAAAGCCTGGTGATGCTGGTCTATCTGCTGTTCGTGCTGGTGCCGATCTACTGGCTCGTCAACATGTCGTTGAAGTCGAACCGGGAAATTCTCGGCGGCCTCACCCTGTGGCCGGCGGCGCCGACTCTGGACAATTACCGAGTCATCTTCACCGAGCCGACCTGGTACGCGAGCTATCTCAATTCCCTCAGCTACGTGTCGATGAACATGCTGATTTCGCTGCTGGTGGCGCTGCCGGCCGCCTATGCGTTCTCGCGCTACCGCTTTCTTGGCGACAAGCACATGTTCTTCTGGCTGTTGACCAACCGGATGGCGCCGCCGGCGGTGTTCCTGCTGCCGTTCTTCCAGCTCTATTCGGCGGTGGGGCTGTTCGATACGCCGATCGCCGTGGCGCTGGCGCACTGCCTGTTCAACGTGCCGCTAGCGGTGTGGATTCTCGAGGGCTTCATGTCGTCGGTGCCCAAGGAGATCGACGAAACGGCTTATATCGACGGCTATACCTTTCCCAAGTTCTTCGTCCGCATCTTCTTGCCGATGATTCGGCCCGGCATCGGTGTCACCGCATTTTTCTGCTTCATGTTCTCGTGGGTGGAGCTGCTGCTGGCGCGGACCCTGACTTCGGTCGACGCCAAGCCGATCGTGTCGCAGATGACCCGCACGGTATCGGCATCCGGCATCGACTGGGGCGTGCTGGCGGCAGCCGGGGTGGTGGCACTGCTGCCCGGCATCGCCGTGATCTATTTCGTGCGCAATCACGTCGCCAAGGGCTTTGCCCTGGGCCGCGTCTGATCGGCTTGCCGGAAAGGGAGGAGATCATCATGGGCTGGATGGCCTGGACACTACCGACGGCACTGTTCTTTTCGGCGATCGCGCTGATGCTGGTGGCGATGACGGTCTGGCAGACCGTATCGCCCGGGCGCGAGCGCAAAGGGTTCCTGCCGTTGGCCACATCGCGCGGCGACCGGCTGTTCATCGGCCTGCTGGCATCGGCATACGTGCATCTGCTGGTGTTGGCATTGACCGACTGGCCGCTCTGGATCGCGACGGCGATCTGCGTGGCAGGAATGGCAATCATCATGAAATGGGGGTAACGCACCGACCGGAACCATTATCTGCATCGGATAGCGCCACGGCAGGAAAAGCGAAGGATAACAAACGGGGGTTAACGCTATGTTCGATATCAAGCACGCCAAATCGTTTCGCCGAATGCCGCTGGGCATTGGCGTCGGGGTCTGTCTCGCGGGGCTGATGGCCGTATCGGGAGTCGCGGTTGCCGATCAGTACCAGGACGCCGCCAAACGCTGGCTGGACGACGAGTTCGAGACCTCGACGCTCACGCCCGAGCAGCAGATGGCTGAAATGCAGTGGTTCATCGATGCCGCCAAGCCGTATCGCGGCATGCAGATCAATGTGGTTTCGGAAACGCTCACGACCCATAAATACGAATCCGAAGTGCTGGCCCGGGCGTTCAGCGAGATTACCGGTATCCAACTGACCCACGATCTGGTTCAGGAAGGGGACGTGATCGAGAAGCTGCAGACGCAGATGCAGTCCGGCCGCAATATCTACGATGCCTATGTCAACGATTCGGACCTGATCGGCACCCACGCGCGCTACGGCAAGGTGGTGCCAATCTCCGACATGATCGAGGGCGACGGGGCCGAGGTCACGTCGCCGACGCTGGATCTCGACGACTTCATCGGGCTCTCGTTCACCACGGGGCCTGACGGCAAGGTCTACCAGCTTCCCGATCAGCAGTTCGCCAATCTCTACTGGTTCCGCGCCGACTGGTTCGATGATCCGGAGATCAAGCAGCAATTCAAGGAGAAGTACGGCTACGAGCTGGGCGTGCCGGTGAACTGGTCTGCCTACGAGGATATCGCCGACTTCTTCACCAACGATGTCCACGATATCGACGGCGTACGCGTCTACGGCCACATGGACTACGGCAAGAAGGATCCCTCGCTGGGCTGGCGCTTCACCGATGCCTGGTTCTCGATGGCGGGAGCGGGCGACAAGGGCATTCCCAACGGTCTGCCGGTCGACGAATGGGGGATTCGCGTCGAGCAGTGCCATCCGGTGGGCTCGAACGTTACTCGTGGCGGCGCGACCAACGGCCCGGCAGCGGTCTTCGCGACCCAGAAGTACATCGACTGGCTGCACGCCTATGCGCCGCCGGAAGCGCAGGGCATGACGTTCTCCGAAGCGGGGCCGGTGCCGGCGCAGGGCAATGTCGCGCAGCAGATCTTCTGGTACACCGGCTTCACCGCCGACATGACACAGCCAGGCCTGCCGGTGGTCAACGAAGACGGCACGCCCAAATGGCGCATGGCGCCGTCACCGGTGGGCCCTTACTGGGAAGACGGCATGAAGAAGGGCTATCAGGACGTGGGGTCCTGGACCTTCATGGAGTCGACGCCCGAGAAGAACCGTCTCGCCGCCTGGCTCTACGCGCAGTTCGTGACGTCGAAGACGGTTTCTCTTCAGAAGACGCTGGTGGGGCTGACGCCGATTCGCGAGTCCGACATCCAGTCCGACGCGATGACCGAAGCCGCGCCCAAGCTGGGCGGGCTGGTCGAGTTCTATCGTAGCCCGGCGCGGCTGCAGTGGTCGCCGACCGGAACCAACGTGCCGGACTATCCCAAGCTGGCGCAGCTGTGGTGGCAGTTCATCTCCCGCGCTGTCAGCGGCGAGACCAGTGCCCAGGAAGCGCTGGACGGTCTGGCGGATGCGCAGGATCGAATCATGGAGCGCCTGGAGCGCGCCAACGTCCAGCCGCAGTGCGGGCCGAAACTCAACGAGCCACGTGATGCCCAGTACTGGCTGGACCAGCCCGGCGCGCCCAAGCCCAAGCTCGATAACGAAAAGCCGCAGGGCAAGACCGTTCCGTATGACGAGATGGTGAAGTCCTGGCAGGAAAGCTGAGCGATTCCTCGGCCCGAGGCTGCAACTCGAGATGTTCGCGTCGCCTGGGCGATGACCTTCCCGCCGGTTGTCCGGCGGGATTCTTTTGCTCCGCTTTCGCCCGCAGCGGCGCTATTGTGCGCCTGACCTCACGACTTTTGACCGGGTGATAGATACCATGGAGGGACAGCAGGAGTAGAACATGTCACTGAATTCGTTGTTCGAGCATATTCATCAGTTACCCAGCGTGCCCGCCGTGGTCACCGAGTTGATCGCCAGTCTGGATAACGACAAGATCAGTATTCACCGCGTCTCGACCACGATTCATAAAGACCCCAACCTGAGTCTGAAGTTGTTGCGCTCCGCCAATTCCGTGCGATACGGCATGGGACGAAACGTGGCGACGATCGACGATGCCTTGTTGTTGCTGGGCTTCGATCGCGTGCGCATGCTGGTCATCGCCTCTGGCATGGTCGGTTTGCTCAAGGAAGTGCCCGGTCTCGACCGTCAGGCGTTCTGGCACGAGTCGTTCATGGTTGCCAATCTCAGCCGTACGATCGTGCGGCATAGCCAGTTGCAAGACCTGGTGCCGGAGACCGCTTTCACCTGTGGCATTCTGCATCATGTGGGGTCGGCGTTGATGCACATCGGCCACCCCGAAACCATGCGGCGGATCGACGCGCTGGTCGCAGAGGGCGCGCCGCGAGCCGAACTGGAGGCCGATCAGTTCGGTTATACCTTCTGCGAGGTAGGGGCCGAACTGGGGCGTCGGTGGCGCTTTCCCGAGGCCATCTGCAACGCGCTGACCTATCAGGGCAAGCCGCTGGAATCCGTGCCGTTCTCGGCGTACGCCGCCGTCGTTCATCTGGCCATCGGCCTCTATCACAATATCGCCAATGGACGGCGTGAAGAGCATGCCCTGGGCGAGATGCCGCGGGACGTTCGTCGGCCGCTCGCACTGGATCTGCTTTCGCTTTACGAGGAGATCCTGCAGGTCATGCGCACGGATAACGAACTGGACGTTTTCCTGGATTGAGCCCTGAGTCGCCGTACGCGCCCCGTGGAGGGGCGATCAGACGATCGAGGCATTGGCGTTCAGATCGCTGGCCTCGGTGAATACGCGGCACAGGCGTTCGATACCGGCCTGATCCTCGGCGCTGAAACGTGCAGGAACGGGGCTGTCGATGTCCAGCACGCCCCATACCTTGTCACCGACGACGATCGGCACGACCAGTTCGGAACGCGACGCCGCATCGCAGGCGATATGATCCGGCACCGCATGGACGTCGTCGACGCGCTGGGTCTGGCGCGAGCGGGCCGCGGCGCCGCAGACGCCCTTGGAAAACGGAATCGGATTGCAGGCCGGCAAGCCCTGGAATGGGCCGAGAACCAGTGTCTCGGGTTGGCGCTGGAGATAGAAGCCGACCCAGTTCAACTCGCCTAGCGTCTGCGTCAAAAAGGCGCTGGTCTGGGCGGCGTTGGTCAACCAGTCGCGAGTATCGAGCAGGGCTTTCAACTGGCGTTCGAGGGAATCGTAGTCGGTCATCACGGGTTTCCTTGTCACGTGAACAGGGTGTCGAAACCAGAAACCAGCGCCCTGGGGCGCTGGTTTCCGATTCGCTACGGTGGCTGGCGAGAACCGGCCAGCGGATTCGCCGACCGGTGTCTGGCGACCGGCTTACTTCCAGCCGGGAACGGCGCCACCTTCGAACAGCGCTTTGGCCTTGTCGGCGACGGCGTCCGACTGGTAGGCCTTGACCAGTTCCTGAATCGCTTCGCGGTCCTGGTCGCCGCCACGCACCACGATCAGGTTGACGTAGGGGGAGTCCGGGCCTTCCTTGATCAGCGCATCATCCAGCGTCAGACCGGCGGGCTGCGTGAAGGTGCTGTTGATGAAGGCCAGGTCGACGTCCTGTAGCACGCGCGGCATCTGGGCGGCCTCGATCTCCTTGAACGAATAATCGTGCGGATTCTCGGTGATGTTGATCGGCGTCGCTTCCAGGTTTTTCGGATCGTCGAGCGTGATCAGTCCGAGGTTGTCCAACAGGATCAGCGCGCGACCTTCGTTGGTCGGATCGTTGGGTACGGCGATGGTCGCACCGTCGGGCAGATCGTCGATGCTGTCGTACTTGGCGGAATAGGCGCCGATCGGATAGACGAACGTCTTGCCGGCAATGGCGAAATCATAGCCGCGGTCGTTGACCATCGAGCGCATGTAGGGCTCGTGCTGATAGGCATTGGCGTCCAGGCTGCCATCGGCGAGCGCCGCATTGGGCGTGACGTAGTCGGTGAACTCGACGATCTCGACATCGAGGCCGTACTTTTCCTTGGCGACCTGCTTGGCCACCTGCATGACATCGGTCTCCGGACCGGCCATGGTGCCGACCTTGATGGTATCGTCGGCGGCGTGCGCAGTGCCGACGGCCAGCCCCAGGCTCAGCGCGGCGGCACTCAGTGTACGTGTCAGTGAAATCGGCATTGGCGAGATTCTCCCTGAAAGATGTGGCAATGCAATCGGAAACGACGATGGCGCTCTTGTGGCGCCTCATGACCGCCGAAATATAACGGAATAACGGCGATCACGGTAATTCATTCTGGTTATTAGTCTAATCCGCTCTGCGCAAGCCCTTCACTTGTGATCGCTCTTGCGCACCAGATAGTCACCCAGGCTCTGAAACAACTGCACCATCACGACCAGCACCACCACGGTGATCAGCATCACGGTCGGGTTGAAGCGGTTGTAGCCGTAGCGGATGCCCAGGTCGCCGAGCCCGCCACCGCCCACGGCGCCCGCCATGGCGGAGTAGCTGACCAGGGCGACGATGGTGATCGTCAGGCCGTTGATGATGCCGCCACGCGCCTCCGGCAGCAGGACCTTCATGATGATCTGCATCGGCGTCGCGCCCATCGACTGGGCGGCTTCGACCAGGCCGGGAGAGACTTCGTTAAGCGCGCCTTCGACCAGCCGGGCGACGAACGGAATCGCGGCGATCGTCAGCGGCACGGCGGCGGCATTGGTTCCGATGGAACTGCCGACGATCATGCGGGTGAACGGAATGATCGCCACCAGCAGGATGATGAACGGCACCGAGCGCCCGACGTTGGTGACGATGCCGAGTATCGTGTTGACGGCCGGCTGAGCGAGGATCTGGCGCGGCCGGGTCACATACAGCAGCACGCCGAGGGGGACGCCTGCCAGCGCCGACAGAATGCCGGCGACGGCGACCATGTAGAGCGTTTCCAGCGTGGACTGCCAGACGAGATCAATCAGTGCGCTGGACATGACCCATTACCTCCACTTGCAGATCAAAGGATTCGAGCGTCGTCAGTGCCTGCCGTGTCTGCGAAGCACTGCCCATCAGTTCGGCGATCATCAGGCCGAGCGTACGCCCCTGAATGGATTCGACCTTGGCCTGGAGGATGCTGACATCAATGCCGTGTTCCCGGGCCAGGCGCGAGATCAGCGGAGTGGACACGCTGTCGCCGGAGAAGGTCAGCCGCACCACGGGATGGGTGGTTTCGCTGGGCTCGGGTTCGAGCCGCTCGATCAGCGCCTGGGGCGCTTCCAGCTTGAGGAAGTCGTTCAGAAACTCCCGTCCCAGTTGCGTACCCGGCGCCGTGAAGAAGTCGCCGACATCGGCGTCTTCGACTAGGCGGCCATCGGAAATCAGCCCCACGCGATGGCAGATGGTCTTCACCACCTCCATTTCGTGGGTGATCAGCAGGATGGTCAGCCCCAGCTGCCGGTTGATCTCCTGCAGCAGCGTCAGGATCGAGGCGGTCGTCTGCGGGTCGAGTGCCGATGTGGCTTCGTCGCACAGCAGCACCTTGGGGCGGCTGGCCAGCGCGCGGGCGATCGCCACGCGCTGCTTCTGCCCGCCGGAAAGCTGGGCCGGATACTGTTTCGTCTTGTCCGCGAGCCCGGTCATCTCCAGCAGCGGAAGGACGCGCTCGCGAATGGTCTGGCGCGACTGGCCCATCAGTTCGAGCGGCAGGGCGACATTGTCGTAGACGGTGCGGTTGGTCAGCAGATTGAAGTGCTGAAAGATCATGCCGCATTGATGGCGTGCCTGGCGCAGCGCGGCGGCATCCATCGCGGTCAGATCCTCTCCATCGATGAGAACCCGGCCGGCGCTCGGGCGCTCGAGCAGGTTGACGCAGCGAATGAGCGTCGACTTGCCAGCGCCGGAGAGGCCGATGACGCCGTGAATCGTGCCTTTGGGCACCTGCAGGTCGATATCTTTCAGCGCCTGCACGGCACCGGGCCCGCTGCCGTAGGTTTTGGAGACGTTGTCCAGAGTGATCATTAGGCGTGTCGAAAGCGTCTGTCTGGGAATCGGGAGAGCGGGTAGGGTGTCTCGCGCCATAGGGACTGCCGGCGCCAGCCCCGCTTCGATGAGGGCGCTAGTATACGGATCTCGCCGGACCAGAGCGACCGCTGGCGTCGGCATCGGTCGCGAGATACCGTAAGCGACGGCGGCCGGCTTGCCGCCACACAGTTTTCGCTCTCAGTGACAACTCTCTGCCTCAAAGGCTCAAGACTCTGTTTCAAGACACTTTTGAAAGACAACAAGGAGAAAGTCGATGCTGCCGTCACTCGATGATCAGGCCCTGAACCAGCTCTTTCTGGAAGCGCATACCCATAATGCCTGGCAATCGCGGGAAATTAGCGAGGAGACTCTGCGCAAGCTCTACGAGCTGGTCAAGATGGGACCGACCTCGGCCAACTGCTGCCCGGCGCGCTTCGTTTTCGTTCGCTCGGCGGCGGGAAAGGACAAATTGCTGCCGTGCGTCTCTTCCGGTAACGCCGAAAAGACGGCGACGGCTCCCTGCACGGTTATCGTGGCCTACGACAAGCGCTTCTATGATCAGTTGCCGACGCTGTTCCCGCACACCGATGCGCGCAGCTGGTTCACCGGGAGCGAAGCCTTCGCCGAGCAGACGGCGCTACGCAACAGTTCGATGCAGGCCGGCTATCTGATCCTGGCGGCGCGGGCAATGGGGCTGGATACCGGGCCGATGTCCGGCTTCGATGCCAAGGCACTGGATGAAGCGTTTTTCGCCGGTACCGATTGGACGACCAACCTGCTGGTCAATCTGGGTTATGGTGACGTTTCCGGCGTCAAGCCGCGTCTGCCGCGCCTGGCATTCGAAGAAGCTTGCCAACTGGCTTGAGCCAACGGACCAAACGATCGACTTTGCCGTGTAGAACCCCCCGCTCGGTCAGTTCCGTCGGGCGGGTTTTATCGCAGCCACCAAAGTGCCGCCGAAGCCGCTTCAGGACTCCTTCGGCCGCGGCAGCAAGCCGCCCAGCACGATGCGCTGAATATTGTCGACCGTGGCTTCGAAGAACTCGGGATCAGCCAGCGTCTTGCCGGAGATCGCTTCGATCTGTACGGCAAAATCGGCGTAATGCTGCGTGGTGCCCCAGAGCAGATAGATCAGATGATGCGGGTCGACCGGCAGTAAGCTGCCGTGCGCTATCCAGCCTTCGATGACTTTCGATTTTTCCTCTACCAGCGCGCGCAGATCACTATGTAGTTCTTCCTTCAGCAGTGGCGCGCCCTGGATCATCTCCAGGCAGAAGAGCCGCGACGCCTGCACATGATCCCTCGACAGCTCGACCTTGATACGAATGTAGTGATTGATGGCCGCTTCCGGGGACTGGTCGGCATCGATGGCGCGTATCGGTTCCAGCCAGGTATTCAGGATTTGCTGCAAGACCGAGATGTAGAGCTTTTCCTTGGAAGGAAAGTAATAGAGCAGATTGGTCTTGGAGACGCCCGCCTGATTAGCGATGGCGTCCAGGCTGGCCCCGCGCAGACCGAACTGGGAAAACAGCGATAGCGCCGCATCTCGAATACGTTGCTTGCGGGCTTCACTGGCAGCGGCGCGGCCAGGGGAGACGGCGGCGCTAGGCGTGAGTGGCGTCATGGACATCCTGGTTGGTAAAGACCTGAATGGCGTGCCAATTCTCTACCCAAAGGCATCGAGCCGTGGCCATTACAGGTCGATAACATTCGCTGGCACTTTACCACGTCGGTTCGGGCCTGGCGCCATCGACCTCGGTCAACGACTCGGTCAACGACTCGGTCAGCGACGAGCCTCGCTGCGCACCGAAATTGCGCGAACGTGCCATTCCTTGCGTCATTGCTGAGCGACTTTTCTTTCTGGTTGGACCAAATGGTCTGACAGTCTGGTTGCGTCGCGTCCCAAGTCATTGAAAACGGATACGGTACGACGCGTTGGCACGTCTGTTGTAAAGGGATTGTCAGGTGTCGGGGCCGACAGAGGCCGGCGGCAAATCTCGATAATGAGAGCCGAATGACGAGGTGACTCATGCAACTAGGTGTCTTTATCCCTATCGGTAACAACGGCTGGCTGATTTCCGAAAACGCGCCGCAGTACATGCCGACCTTCGAACTCAACAAGGCTGTGACCCAGAAGGCCGAAAGCTACGGCTTCGAGTTCGTGCTGTCGATGATCAAGTTGCGCGGCTTCGGCGGCAAGACCGAGTTCTGGGAGCACGCGCTGGAGTCCTTCACTCTGATGGCAGGGCTGGCGGCCGTGACCTCGAAGATCAATCTCTACGCTACCGCGGCGACGTTGGTGATGCCGCCGGCGATTACCGCGCGCATGGCGGCGACCATCGACTCGATTGCGCCGGGGCGTTTTGGCATCAATCTGGTGACCGGCTGGCAGAAACCGGAATACAGCCAGATGGGGATGTGGCCGGGAGACGAGTACTTTGCCAAGCGCTACGCCTACCTCGATGAGTACACCACAGTGCTGCGGGATCTGCTGGAGACGGGGCGCAGCGATCTGAAGGGCGACTTTTTCCAGATGGACGACTGTCGCCTGAGTCCGCGCCCCGAACAGGGCGTCAAGATCGTCTGCGCCGGCCAGTCGAGTGCCGGCATGGCCTTCACCGCCAAGCACGCCGACTACAGCTTCTGCTTCGGCAAGGGGCTGAATACGCCGACGGCGTTTGCCGATACCGCCGAGCGTCTCAACGCGGCGGGCAGGGAATCCGGACGCGATATCGCTTGCTACGTGCTATTCATGGTGGTCGCCGACGAGACCGACGAAGCCGCGATGGCGCGCTGGGAACACTACAAGGCCGGCGCCGATCAGGAGGCGCTCGACTGGATGGCCGACCAGGGCAGCCAGGACAAGAGCTCGGGCAAGGATACCAATGTGCGCCAGATGACCGACCCGACATCGGCGGTCAACTTCAACATGGGGACTCTGGTCGGCTCCTACGCCAACGTCGCGCGGATGCTCGACGAGATCGATACCGTCGAGGGCATCGGCGGCGTGATGCTGACGTTCGATGACTTTCTGGCAGGACTGGATATCTTCGGCGAGCGCGTGCAGCCTCTGATGAAGACCCGGGTCGAGGTTGTCGACGCACCAGCCGAGACGGCGGAGGTGGCAGAATGAGCGGGCTCAAGCAGACGCCGGTGGTCCGCCGTGATGATGTCTCCGCCAACGACGAGATCGTGCTGGCCGGTCGGCCGGAAGCGATCGCGATGCCGTGCTCCGAGACGGCATTGATCGTCGTCGACATGCAGAACGCCTACGCCACCCTGGGCGGCTATCTCGATCTGGCCGGTTTCGATGTCACCACCACCGGGCCCATCATCGAGCGAATTGCCAAGGCGATCAAGCTGGCGCGCGCGGCGGGTATCCAGGTGATCTTCTTCCAGAATGGCTGGGATGCCGAGTACGTCGAGGCCGGCGGCCCGGGGTCTCCCAATTGGCATAAATCCAACGCGCTCAAAACCATGCGTCAGCGCCCCGAACTGCATGGGCAACTACTGGCCAAGGGGACCTGGGACTACGCACTGGTCGACGATTTGAAGCCTCAGCCTGACGATATCGTGCTGCCGAAGCCGCGCTATAGCGGGTTCTTCAACACGGCGCTGGACAGCATCCTGCGTTCGCGGGGTATCCACCACCTGCTGTTCACCGGTATTGCCACCAACGTGTGCGTCGAGTCGACGCTGCGTGATGGCTTCTTCCTGGAGTATTTCGGCACCGTGCTGGAGGACGCGACCTATCAAGCCGGTCCGCCGTCGGCGCAGAGCAGCGCCATCTTCAATATCGAAACCTTCTTTGGCTGGGTGTCGAGCGTCGAGGCTTTCGAGGATGCCTGCGCGGCTCGAACCGACGCCCGGCAGCCACACGCTTCATCCATGACTTCATCAGCAGCAGGAGAGTGATCATGCCCAAGACAAGTGTGATCCCCGCCGGTTCCGGTGCGCCTCTGGCCCCGTTCGTCCCGGGTAGCCAGGCCGACAATATCCTTTACGTTTCCGGCACGCTGCCGTTCGACAAGGAAAATAACGTGGTTCACGTCGGTGACGCTGCCGCCCAGACCCGCCACGTGCTGGAAATCATCCAGAGCGTGGTCGAGACCGCTGGTGGCAGCATGAATGACGTCACCTTCAACTCGATCTTCCTGCGCAACTGGGAAGACTACGCGGCGATCAACGCCGTCTATGCGGAATTCTTTCCCGGCGAGAAGCCTGCCCGTTACTGCATCCAGTGCGGGCTGGTGAAGCCGGATGCGCTGATCGAGATCGCCTCGATCGCGCATTTGCCTCACTGAGTCGTTGATTGACGCTTTGCCGGGAGGATCTCGTCAATGCACTACGAAATACTGGGACGCACGGATCCCGACGCCCCGACGATTCTGCTCTCCGCGGGATTGGGTGGCGCCGGTCGTTTCTGGGAGCCGCAGCTGGCTTCGCTGGAGACGACACACCGGGTGGTGATCTATGACCACCTCGGCACAGGCAAGAGCCCGGCCGAGCTACCGATCGGTTACGCGATCGATGACATGGCGCAGGAGGCGCTGGCCCTGCTCGACCGATTGGACATCGAGCGCGTCGATTTCATGGGGCATGCCCTTGGCGGGCTGGTCGGGCTGCAGATGGCGCTGCTGGCGCCGGCCCGGCTCGATCGATTGGTCGTGATCAACGCCTGGAGCCGTGTCGACGTCCAGAGCGAGCGCTGTTTTCGGGTACGCCTGGCGCTGCTCCAGGACAGCGGCGTCGAAGCGTATCTGCACGCGCAGCCGCTGTTCCTGTATCCCGCCGACTGGCTGTCCGCCAATCACGACAGGCTACTGATCGAAGAAGCCCATGCCCTCGAACATTTCCCGGAAAAGCAGAACGTGCTGGCCAGAATCGGCGCACTGTCGGCCTTCGATGTCGATGCTCGGCTAGGAGAGATCGATACGCCCACGCTGGTGATTGCCTCGCGGGACGATCTGCTGGTCCCGTACACGCAATCCCGGCACCTTGCCGAGGCATTGCCCAACGCACGGCTGGAAATGTTCGACTATGGCGGGCACGGCCTGACGGTGACCGTTCCGGCGGCGTTCAACGCTTCGGTAGAGCGATTCCTGACAATCCGATCACCACTCCGATGATGTGATCGTCACCGTTGAGAGACAGGAGGAAGGTTCCATGATGACGTCGTTACGAAAACCTGAATATGCCATGGAAGCACCAAGTACGGTTTCGCCATCGGAGTTTCGCGAGGCAATGTCGCATCTGGCTGCCGCGGTCAACGTGGTAACCACCGATGGCCCCGGTGGGCGCGCCGGCTTCACGGCGTCTGCCGTGTGCAGCGTGACCGACGAGCCGCCGACGCTGCTGGTCTGCATCAATCGCAATGCTTCGGCCTATCTCGCCTTCGCGGACAATTCAACGCTCTGCGTCAACGTCCTGAGCGCCGATCATCAGGATGTCTCCAACGCCTTCGGCGGCAAGACGCCGATGGCGGAACGCTTCGCCCACGCCGAGTGGACGACGCGAGAGACCGGCGCGCCGGTGCTGGCGGATGCGTTGGCGCATTTCGAATGTCGGATCAGTCAGCGTGTGCGGGTCGGCACGCATGAGGTGATGTTCTGCGAGATCGTGTCGATGGCGACCTGTGACGAGAGCCAGTGTCTGCTCTACTTCGACCGCCGCTATCACCAACTTCCCAGGCTGGTCGCCAACGGTTGAAAGCCGCCGCGCCACGGGCTGCGGGAGTCTTTTCTCGCATCGTAATAAACAAGAGTGGGGGGTAAAACAATGACAATCTCTACATCCCGCATGGTCGAGCGTGACGGCAAGGTCGAACTTGCGCTCGGCGACGACGTCCGCGACAGCGCCTGTTTTAACCAAGACATCGCGCCGACGACAGCCAGCGAGCGAACCTGGTCGAAATGGAACATCGCCGCGCTCTGGGTCGGACTTTCGATCTGCGTGCCGACCTACACCTTGGGTGGGGTGCTCACCGCCTATTTCGGGCTGAGTGTGGGCGAGGCCTTGGTCGCGATTCTGCTGGCCAACGTGATTCTGTTGATTCCGCTGACGTTGAACGCCTTTCCCGGGACCCGCTACGGCATTCCGTTCCCGGTCGTGCTGCGCTCGTCATTCGGCATTCGCGGTTCGAACGTTCCTTGCCTGATCCGCGCGCTGGTCGGTTGCGGCTGGTTCGGCATCCAGACGATGTTCGGCGGCCTGGCGATTCATCTGCTGCTATCCGCGATCATGCCACCGTGGCAATCGCTGGACGGCTGGGGACAAGTTCTCGGCTTCTTCATTTTCGCGGCGATGAATCTCTGGGTGGTGATTCGCGGTGCGGAGTCGATCAAGTGGCTCGAGACGCTGTCGGCGCCGTTGCTGTTGCTCGTCGCCATTGGGTTGATGGTATGGGCGCTGCCGCACGTTTCGCTGAGCGAGTTGATGACGCAGCCGCCGTCGCGCCCGGAAAGTGCGTCGGTAACGACCTACTTTCTCTCGGGACTCACGGCGATGGTCGGATTCTGGGCAACTCTGTCGCTGAACATTCCGGATTTCAGCCGCTTCGCCAGGAGCCAGAAAGATCAGATCGTCGGGCAGATCATCGGGCTTCCGCTGACCATGTTCTTCTTCGCCGCGTTGGGGGTGGTGATGACGGCGGCGTCGGCTTCGCTGGTAGGTGAGACCGTCTCCGATCCAGTCACGTTGATTGGTCACATCGATAGCCCCGTCTGGGTATCGGTCGCCATGGTATTGATCGTGATCGCCACGATCTCGACCAATACGGCGGGTAATATCGTTTCGCCGACCAATGATTTCCAGAACCTCGCCCCCAAGTTGATCAATCGCACGGGCGGCGTGCTGTTGACCGGATTGGTCGGTACCTTGCTGATGGGATATGACCTGCTGCAGAAGGCGGGGGTGATCGTCTCCGACGTGACGCTTGAGAGTCTCTATTCCAACTGGCTGCTGGGCTACTCGAGCCTGCTGGGGCCGATCGCCGGGATCATGGCGGTGGACTACTTTCTGATCAAGCGTCAGCGTCTGGACGTGGCCGCGCTCTACCGCGATGACGGACGCTACCCGGCAATCAACGTGGCCGGCTTCATCGCCTTCGGCGTACCGGTGGCGTTGACGCTGATGTCGTTGACCACGGGGCTGTGGCAGTGGTTCTACGACTATGGCTGGTTTACCGGCTCGCTGCTGGGCGCAGTGGTCTACTACGTCGCCGGCAAGACGCTGGATCATTCACGCGATGCGCCTTATGACATTCACACGGCGGACTCTGCCACGGTTGGTTAGGGTCTGTTGACGTTTCAGCGCGAACCGCGTTGCTGCGCCAAATGGCGCCAGGCCAGGCGCGGGATGCAGAGAAGGGTGGTTCCCTTTTCCAATCCCGCAACGCCGCATGGCGCCATTTGCCGCGCAACCCGAAGGGCCGGGCCAGTTTTTGCACGGTGCTGCGTTATTCGTCGTTCATTTGGAATGACCAAACTACGCTCCTCACGCCTTGCCCCGCACAAAAACTGGCTCCGGCGCGGCCGTGCATGAAACGTCAACAGACCCTAGATAGGCTGACCAGTTGAATGTGCTGGCTGGTCGAAACGAAAAAAGGCCACCCGTTCGGGTGGCCATCAACGCTGGACACACCCTTTTAGCGAGATTGCCCGGAGACCGGCGCGCCTGCAATCGGGAACAAATCGGCGCGATGAATTGCGGGCAATCTTAGAGTCAGTCGGCGAGGGCGTCAATTTCCTGGCGGGCAGCGGTGGCGTGCTAGAATTCCCGCTCTTGTGGGTCGTCGAGGGCGTCTGTCGTCGGCGGCTCGTCATCCGCTTCAGGCGAGGGAGAGGTTCATGTTTACCGGGATCGTGCAGGATGTGGGGACCGTGGTGGCGATCGAGGAACGTGAGCAGTTGCGCACACACGTGGTATCGATGGCGCCGGCGATGCGCGAAGGTCTGACGCTGGGCGCATCGATATCCCACAACGGTTGCTGCCTGACGGTGACATCCATCGATGGCGACAATGTCAGTTTCGATCTGATGCGGGAAACCCTGCGCCTGACCAACCTGGGCGATCTCGCCGCGGGAGACCGGGTCAATCTCGAACGGGCGGCACGTTTCGGCGACGAGATCGGCGGTCATTCCATGTCCGGCCATATCATGGGAATGGCCAGGCTGGTGGAGATCGACGAGGCGCCCAACAATCGCCGGTTGTGGTTCGAGCTGCCAGCGGCGCTGGCGCGCTTCGTGTTCGACAAGGGCTACATCGGCATCGATGGCATCAGCCTGACGATCGGTGCGGTGGAGGCCGAGCGTTTCTGCGTCAACCTGATTCCCGAAACGCTGGCCAGGACGACGATCGGTGAGCGCTTGCCAGGGGATCGGGTCAACATCGAGATCGACCCGCAGACCCAGGCCATCGTCGAAACGGTGGAGCGCGTGCTGGCTTCGCGCGATCATTCGGCTGGCGGGGCGTGACGATGAGAGCGGTCGTCGCGACAGGTCGCGCCGTGGCGTTGGCTTGGGTAACATAGACGCCTTTGCGCCAGGATCAATCGTTTGCGATTTATCGTTCTTCGGTGCGCCGTGTTCGGTCAATGGAGTTTCTTCGATGAGCAGCAGTATCTACGGCGACTATATCAAGTCGGTCATCCGCACAGTGCCCGATTGGCCTCAGCCCGGCGTCAATTTTCGTGACATCACGCCGCTGCTTCAGAACAGTGCCGCGTTTCGCAAGCTGATCGACAGCTTCGTGCATCGCTATCAGGAGCTCGAGGTCGATGCCATCGCGGCGATCGACGCGCGCGGGTTCATCGTCGGCGCGCCGCTGGCCTACGAGCTGGGCTGCAGCTTCGTGCCGGTGCGCAAGAAGGGCAAGCTGCCGTTTCGAACCATCAGCGAGACCTACACGCTGGAGTACGGCGAATCGACGGTCGAGCTCCATGCCGATGCGTTCCGCGAGCGCGACCGTATCGTACTGATCGACGACATCATCGCCACTGGCGGCACCATGCTGGCAGCCGCGTCGCTGATCCAGCGCAGCGGTGGCCATGTCGTCGAGACGGCAACCATCCTCGATCTGCCGGAACTGGGCGGCTCGGCCAAGATTCGTGAGGCCGGCTATAGCGTCTTCGCGGTTTGCAGCTTTACCGAAGACGAGTAGGAACGAAACAAAAGGCCCGCCGCCGCCATCGCTACGATGGTGGCCCGATCAACAGGTTGGACCCGCCATGACCGCCAATCGTTATCAGCACCATTTCACCGTTTCCTGGGATCAGATTCATCGCGATGTCCGGGCGCTCTGTCATCAGCTCGTCGAGCGGGATTTCCAGGGTATCGTCGCGATCACGCGCGGCGGTTTGATTCCGGCGGCATTGATCGCCCGCGAACTCAACATCCGTCTCATCGATACCGTCTGCATCAAGAGCTACGACGAACAGTCCCAGGGCCAGCTGGATGTCATGAAAGGCGTCGACCACGATGGCGACGGCTGGCTTCTGGTCGATGACCTGGTGGACACCGGCAAGACCGCCCGGGCCGTGCGCGAGATGCTGCCCAAGGCGCATTTCGTTACCGTCTACGCCAAGCCGGAAGGGCGACCGCTGGTCGACCAGTATCTGACCGAGGTGGCCCAGGACTGCTGGATTCAGTTCCCCTGGGATCTGGGGCATGCCTACGTCGAGCCGCTGGTAGACCAGGTGCGTTCGCCAAAACCCTGACCGATGCGGAGCGAGTCGATGCCTCAATCCCCGTTACCCGATAGCTGGAGCGCCTACCTCGGCGAGGAATTCGGTGCGCCTTACATGCAGGCGCTGCGCGCCTTTCTCGCCGAGGAAAAGGCGGCCCACAAGGTCATCTATCCTCACTCGTCCCACTGGTTTCGCGCTTTCGAGCTGACGCCGCTGGAGCAGGTCAAGGTGGTGATACTGGGACAGGATCCCTACCACGGACCCAACCAGGCTCATGGGCTCTGCTTTTCGGTACGCCCGGGCGTGCCGACGCCGCCCTCGCTGCAGAACATCTACAAGGAATTGGCAACGGATGTCGGCACGAGTCCGGTCAATCACGGCTTCCTCGAAAGCTGGGCTCGCCAGGGCGTGATGCTGCTGAACAGCGTGTTGACGGTGGAGCAGGGCAATGCCGGCTCCCATCGCAATCGCGGCTGGGAGACCTTCACGGATCGCGCCATTCAGGTCATCAACGAACACTGCAACGGCGTGGTGTTCCTGCTTTGGGGCAGTTACGCCCAGAAGAAGGCGAGCTTCGTCGATCGCGGCAAGCATCTGGTGCTGCATGCCCCGCACCCTTCGCCGCTATCGGCGCATCGCGGGTTCTTCGGCACGCGTCACTTCTCGCAAGCCAACGCCTTTCTCCAGGCGCGCGGCGCGACGCCCGTCGACTGGCAATTGCCCGTCAGCGTCGCCTGACCCCCGGCTCGTCGCGTACAATACCGGCGTTTCCTCCATTTAGACGAAGGCGCCATCATGAGTGTGCATCCCATCTCCCATCCGCTGGTCAAACACAAGCTTGGACTGATGCGGGCGGCCGACATCAGCACCAAGAGCTTCCGTGAGCTGGCTTGCGAAGTGGCGAAGTTGCTGACCTACGAGGCGACCCAGAACCTGGAGATAGAGCCGGCGACCATCGAAGGCTGGAATGGCTCTCCGATCGATGTCGAACAGATCAAGGGCAAGAAGGTCACCATCGTCCCCATTCTGCGTGCCGGACTGGGGATGCTCGATGGCGTGACCGATCTCATTCCCAGCGCGCGTATCAGCGTCGTGGGGCTCTATCGCAACGAAGAGACGCTGGAACCGGTTCCCTATTTCGAGAAGTTCGTGAGCGACCTGGACGAACGTCTGGCGATCGTGATCGACCCGATGCTGGCCACCGGTGGGTCGATGGTGGCGACGCTGGACATGCTCAAGCAACGCGGCTGTCAGCAGATCAAGGTGATCGTGCTGGTCGCCGCCCCGGAGGGGATCGAGCGGGTGCAGAAGGCCTACCCCGATGTCGAGATCTATACCGCCTCCGTCGACGAGCGTCTCGACGAGAATGGCTATATCGTCCCTGGGCTGGGTGATGCCGGCGACAAGATCTTCGGCACGCGGTGATCGAGCGTGCCGAGGTCACGGGGGTGCTGCTCGCGGGAGGGCGCGGGCAGCGCATGGGAGGTGTCGACAAGGGCTGGCTGAGCCTCGGAGGCATTCCACTGGTTCAGCATGCGTTACAGCGCCTCTCGCCGCAGGTCGGTCAGGTCGTCATCAGTGCCAACCGTCACGTGGATCGCTATCGGCATCTGGGCTACCCCGTGGTTTCCGATCCGATGCCCGACTATCCGGGGCCCTTGGCCGGCGTGCTGGGTGCCCTGCAGACGGTTTCCACGCCCTGGGTACTGCTGGCGCCCGTGGATATGCCCTGGCTACCGGCCGACATGCTGAGCCGCCTGGCGAACGGGATCGGTGAAGCGGATATCGCGGTCGCTCATGATGGCGAGCGGCTGCAGCCTCTGATCGCGCTGGTGCGCAGCTCGCTACGAGAGGATCTGTCGCCATGGCTGGCGGCGGGCGGCGGCAAGGTCGTCGCCTGGTATGATCGGCATCGCTGGTGTCAGGTCGACTTTTCGGCCCACCGCGCACGGTTGTCCAATCTCAACACGCCGCAGCAGCATGCCTGGGCGGAACGGCATGAAGTCGACGTGAACGCGTCGCAGGGCAACCATGACGAATAGCCGCGCCGAAGCGCTCGAATGCGATATCCCCTTGCTGGGTATCGCCGCCTGGAGCGGCACCGGCAAGACGACACTGCTGGAAGCCTTGCTGCCGCGCCTGCGCGAACGAGGCTGGCCGACTGCCGTGATCAAGCATGCCCACCATGAATTCGATGTCGATAAGCCCGGCAAGGACAGCCATCGCCTGCGCGAAGCGGGAGCCGCGCCGATGGTGGTGGCATCCGGCCGCCGTTTTGCGCTGATGATGGAAACGCCCGATCGGCAAGAACCCGATCTGCCGCTGTTGATAGCGCAGGTTGCGGCCCTGAAACCCGCACTGATTCTGGTCGAAGGCTTCAAGACCTGGCCTATCCCCAAGCTGGAGCTGTATCGCGGTGACCACGGCCAGCCGCTGGCCGCCGGTATCGACCCCTGGGTTCAGGCATTGGCCTGCAAGCCCGAAGAGATGCCTGCCGAGATTCTCGATCGGTTGCCGGCGGGACTGGCACGTCTGGATCTGGATGATCTCGACGGCATTCTTGACTGGATCGTCGATTGGGCAGCGGGACAGCGCATCACAAAGCGCTGAATGGCAGCGGTGCAAATGGCTGAAACCATGGAATGTCCCCGAATCTTGCCCGATGAATGACAGGCGTCGTTACGCCATCCACACTACACTCAACGTTTGACCCAATGACTGGAAAGCGAGGCGAATTCAGCATGACGCTCACGCATCTCAACGCGCGTGGTGAAGCGCACATGGTCGATGTCGCCGACAAGCAGGAGACGCGGCGGGAGGCCCGAGCCCGTGGCAGCGTTCATATGCAGGCAGCGACGCTGGCGCTATTGTCCGAAGGCGGGTTGCCCAAGGGCGATGTCCTGGCTACGGCGAGAATCGCCGGCATCCAGGCGGCCAAGCGGACCCACGAACTGATACCGCTCTGTCACGCCTTGGCCCTGTCGAAGGTCACCATCGAATTCACGCTGGATGAGGCCGAGAGCTGCGTCCATGTCGAGGCATTCTGTCGGCTCAATGGGCGCACTGGCGTCGAGATGGAAGCATTGACGGCGGTCTCGGTGGCGTGCCTGACGCTCTATGATATGTGCAAGGCAGTCGACAAGGGCATGACCATCGATGGCGTACGTCTGGAAGAAAAGCGCGGCGGACGTTCGGGAGACTGGTCGCGGGAGCCGATGCCCGAGCCGGCGGCGGCGACAAGTCGTGATCCGTCGGCGGAAGCGGAAAAGCCGGCGGAAGCGGAAAAATCGGCCGCGATATCGCCGACGAGCGGAGTGAAGATTCAGTTTCTGGCGGAACTGCGCGAGCGCTTCGAGACTGCGGAGTGTGTGCTGGAATGGGCCCGGCTTCCTTCCCGTGATATTGCCGGCGTCAAGCTGGCATTGATCAATCAGGATCCGAAGTACAAGGCGTTGCTGAATCAGCGTGTCCTGTGCGCGCGCAACGAAGCCATGAGCCAGAACGAAGCCGCGGTTGCGCCGGGTGACGAGATCGCGTTCTTTCCACCGGTTACCGGCGGCTGAGCGAGAAGGAATCGCCATGAAGATTGTCATCAACGTACAGGAAGACGCTTTCAACACCGAGGTGGAACAAGCGCGCCTGACGGAAGGGCGTTCCGATATCGGTGCCATCGTCAGCTTTACCGGGTGGGTCAGGGACTTTAACGAACGACCGGATGTCTCCGCGCTGACGCTGGAGCATTTTCCCGGCATGACGGAAAAGGCGCTGCACGTGATTGCCCGCGAAGCTGGCGAACGCTGGGCGCTCCAGGGCGCCACCATCATTCATCGTGTCGGACGTCTCGAGCCAGGGGATGCCATCGTGCTGGTCATGACCGCCAGTGCGCACCGCCGAGCGGCGTTCGAGGCGTGTGATTTCATCATGGATTATCTGAAAACACGGGCCCCTTTCTGGAAAAAGGAGCATACCGATAGCGGCTCTTATTGGGTGTCCGAACGGCAAAGCGACCGCGAAGCCGCGAGTCGCTGGGAGCATTCATGACCGTTTTGATAGACAAGTTCTCGCGCCAGGTTCGCTATGTCCGGATCTCGGTGACGGATCGGTGTGATTTTCGCTGCGTCTACTGCATGAGCGAAGAGATGACCTTCCTGCCTCGGACACAGGTTCTGTCGCTGGAAGAGCTGTCGCAGGTGGCGCGTGCCTTCACGGAGCTGGGCGTGGAAAAGATTCGCCTGACCGGTGGCGAGCCTCTGGTACGCAAGGGAATCGATGAGCTGGTAACGGACATTGGCGCATTGCCGGGATTGAAAGACTTCGCCATGACGACCAATGGTGCCGGGCTGCGTCGTCACGCCCGAGCATTGCGTGAAGGTGGCATGACACGTCTCAACGTCAGTCTGGATTCGCTGGATCCGGAACGCTTCAAGCGGCTGACAAGAACCGGGGATTTAGCCAAGGTCATCGACGGTATTCATGCGGCGCAGGATGCCGGTTTCGAGCGTATCAAGCTCAATGCGGTCATATTGCGCGGTCGCAATGATGACGAGGTTCTCGATCTGGTGGACTTCGCCCGCGAAGAGCAACTGGATATCAGTTTCATCGAGGAGATGCCACTGGGTGATGTCTCGGATCATTCCCGTGGCGAGACGTTCTATTCCAGCGACGATGTTCAAGCCTCGATCGAGTCTCGTTACGCTCTGATCCCATCGCCGGAAACGACATTGGGTCCCTCGCGTTATTTCCGGATGCCCGATAGTGACAGCCGGGTGGGCTTCATCTCGCCTCATAGTCATAACTTCTGCAGTACCTGCAATCGGGTTCGTGTGACGGTCGAAGGCCGATTGCTGCTCTGCCTGGGCAACGAGCATTCGGTGGATCTGCGTGCCACCTTGCGTCAGTATCCAGGAGAGCTGGAACCCTTGAAGGAACAGATTGTCACAGCCATGGATTTGAAGCCGGAGCGCCATCATTTCTCGACCGACGGTGATGTACAAGTCGTCCGGTTCATGAATATGACCGGAGGTTAATGCGCTTTTTTCCGGATGCCCAAGACATTTGTTCGACAAAAGGCACGCGAATTACGCGTGCCTTTTTTGATTTAATTTCTTGCCAAAAAGGGCAGCAAGAATATACTTTCATCAAAACAGCCGGTGTAATGCCGTGTCGGAATCTAGCAAGGAGAGGACGATGTCCACCGAATCATTGGAACGCATTGCTCGTAATAAGAATGTTGCTCGAGCTGCAGCGCGTCAGCTGAGCATGGAGCAATTGCACAAGCTTTCCGAAGTCATCGGGGAAGTGATCGAGCAGAAGCAGCAGGAAGATAAGGAACGCCTGAAAGAAGAAGCCGACAAGCAGCAGAAACTGGCCGAGATTCGCGAGGCGATGAACAATGCCGGATTATCGATGGATGATCTGGTCGGAGAGCAGCCGCGCAAGCGTCGGGGCCGCCCGCCCAAGAATGCCAGCAAGGGCTGATCCGCGCGTAATGTCACGTCGCATGGATTTGCCTGAATGGTGTAACGCCTGAATGGTGTAACGCCTGGATTGGTATATTGCTTGGATTGGTATATTGCCTGGATGGATACACGCGACATGGCTGTCGGCTAAGTGAACGCATCGAGCCGCCATGTATTCGCCTTATAGAAAACGCGTCTGCTATAAAGCAGACGCGTTTTTATTGAGGCCCACCTGATGCACATCTGCATGGCATCAACCAGATTGTTTTCGTTTTCCGAGGCGTCTGATCTCGCTATTTCGAAACGCGCTCGTGTTCTCGCGGAGATGTCGCACGGATATGTAGAGTTCGGCTCATGCCCGTTTTCATGATTATGGCGTCTACCGCGTTAGCGTGAGGAGGCCGTGCGAACTTCATGCTCCGGCTGGGGGTCGGCTGGCATCAGTTGAAGATGAATTTCCGGCAAGGCGGGAAGACGCTCGTGTAGCCAGTCGCGCAGCGGGCCGAAGAGTTGCTGTCGAAGTTGCAGCAGCGTATCCGCTCTGATCGCGTCTATTCGTTCATCCAGCCAGTCTGCCAGGGCATCCTCGTCCAGAGGCAGTGATATCTCGCTATCCCACAGCAGCCGGCCGATTCGGGTCCAGCCCGTTGCGGTCGGCAGTACATTCAGCGCAATCGACAGCGAATGCGCATGCTGACGAGCGGAAACCGGATGCGTGCGCTCACCGGGACGGGCGCGCGAGGCAATCAGTTGCGGTCGTAGGTGGTGCTGAGCTCTGGGTACCAACGCTTCCGCTTCCAGGGCAAGAACGGCGCCGTTCTTGACCAATTGGGGGACATCGATGCCGAGCTCGGACGCCAGTTCGCGATGGGCTTCCTGGTGCGAGGCTTCCCCATGTACCGGCAGCAGCAGTTTTGGCTGTATCCAGCGGTAGAGCTGACGCAACTCTTCTCGCGCCGGATGCCCAGAGGCATGAAGGGCGGGGTCGGTATGTTCGTCATGTACGTTGACGCCGAGCCGCTTGAAGCCGGCCTTGAGCCGTTCGATGGGGCGCTCGTTGCCGGGGATGGCCCGGGCCGAGAATATGACGTCGTCGTCCGGTTGCAGGTCCAGGGCAGAGTGTCTCCCCTGAGCCATGCGTGACAATGCCGAACGGGGTTCCCCCTGGCTGCCGGTGGCGATGATCAGGACTTCCTCTGGGTGGAGATAGCCGAGATCGTGAGCCGGCACTCGGGGCGGGAAGTCATCCAGGTATCCGAGTTGCAGGGCAATCGACACCATGCGCTCCATCGAACGGCCCAGCAGTGCGACTCGGCGTCCGCTGCGTTCTGCAATATCGCCCAGCGCCTTGATCCGCGCGATATTGCTGGCGAAGCAGCTGACGACGACACGACCCCGGCAGTTCCGGATCACTGCCTCCAGCGCACTGGCGGCTTCCGCTTCACTGCGCGAGTGGCCTTCCACATCGGCGTTGGTGGAATCCGCCACCACGAGATCCACCGGGGCCAGTGCCTGGAATTGGGCCGCGGATAACGGTGGGCCGATGAGCGGGCGCTCGTCCCGTTTCCAGTCGCCGGTATGCAGAATGCGATGGCGAGGCGTGATGATCGAAAGGGCGCAGCTTTCCGGTATCGAATGCGTCACCGGTAAAAAGGTGACTTCGAAAGGGCCGGTCGTCACGCTGGCACCGGGCTGGACGGGCTTGAGCGCGTCGGTCTTCAACCCCTGTTCGATGAACTTGGCTCGTAGCAGCTCGATGGCCAGCGGGGTGGCGTAGACGGGGCAGTTCCAGCGTGGCCAGATCCAGGCAAGGGCGCCAAGGTGATCCTCATGGCCGTGGGTGATGTAGACGGCAGAAGGCACCATCGCGTGGGCTGCCAGATGCTCGACATCGGGAATCTGGAGGGGTTGATCCGGCAGATCCTGACGAATCATCATGCCGCAGTCGACGGCTATCCAGTCGTTTTCGTAACCATAGAGCGACAGATTCATGCCGATCTCACCGCAGCCACCCAAGGGATGGAACAGCAGCGGTGGGTAAGTGCGGGGGCGGATCTGTGCGCGCGGACGGAACATCGTCATCCTTAAAGGGTGAAATCTGGCTTCACTATAAGTCATGCGTCTCGACCCGCTCAAACCCATCGCGGCGCTGGCTGGCGCTCGGCATTGGGGTACAATGCCGCTCTCATTGACGTGGCAGGCCATGTCGGGGCGCTGAACGGGGTTTCAGGGTGTTTCCGAACCAGGGCGTGTTTTCGAGTCAACGCGTATTTTCGAATCAAGGCTTGTTTTCGAGCCAACGCATATTTTCGATTCAAAGCGTATTTGCAAAGAGTATTTCCGAGAGCCATGCCGCACAATTACCGTTTGATCGTTTCCTGCCCCGATCGCGTGGGTATCGTTTCGCGTGTATCGGGTTTCATCGCTGCCCAGAACGGCTCGATCATCGAAGCCAATCAGCACTCCGATCTGGATACGGGGCGCTTTTTCATGCGTTACGATATCCAGTCCAACGCCTTGAGCGCCGACGCTTTCCGGGCTTCATTCGCGCCCATTGCCTGCGAGTTCGAGATGGACTGGCGGCTGAGCGATTCCGCCCATCGCCCGCGGGTGGTGATCATGGTGTCGCGGGAATCCCACTGTCTGGTCGATCTGCTCTACCGCTGGTCGGCCGGGGAGCTCGACTGTGATATTCCTTGCGTGATATCCAATCACGAGGACCTGCGGCCTTTGGTGGCGTGGCACGGCATCCCGTTCCATCATGTGCCGGTCGACCCTCGGGACAAGGCTCCCGCCTTCGCCCGTACCGAACGCCTGATCGAGGAGGCCGAAGCCGACAGTGTGGTCCTTGCCCGCTACATGCAGATCCTGCCGCCGGATATCTGCCAGCGCTATGCCGGCCGCGTGATCAATATCCATCACAGCTTTCTGCCGTCTTTCGCCGGCGCCAAACCCTACCATCAGGCGTTCGAACGTGGCGTCAAGCTGATCGGCGCGACCTGCCACTATGTCACCGAAGAGCTCGATGCAGGGCCGATCATCGAACAGGACATCCAGCGCGTATCGCACTGCCATACGCCGCAGGACCTGGTGCGTCTGGGTCGTGACGTGGAAAAATCGGTGCTCTCGCGGGGATTGCGCTGGCACCTGCAGGATCGAGTACTCATCCATGGCAACAAGACCGTGGTGTTCTCGTGATGCCTATTGCTTGAGGCTCATGGCGACACCGAGCTTGGATCGGTGTCGTCGAACAGCCCGAGCTGGCGCTGGTCCGGTTCCGGCATCAGGCGTACCCCCACGCCCAGCAACCGAACCGGCCGCTCTCCCCGACGCCAGGCGCTCTTCAGCAGTTCATGGAACCGTGCGTGGACGATACCGCGAGCGCCTGTCTCCTGCGTCGTGCTGGCAAAGTCATTGAAACGTACCTTGACGAACTGCTTGGCAATGGCCGGGTCGCCGTGCCGTGCCAGGCGGTCGTGGAGCTTCTCGATCAGAGGCTCCAGCGCCAGGTGGCAATCGGCGAGACCGGGAAGATCGTGGTCGTAGGTGGTTTCGACGCTGACTGATTTGCGTTCGCGGGAGACGTTGACCGGCCGCTCGTCGATACCGTGAGCCAGCTCGTACAGTCTCCGGCCGAACTTGCCGAACTGATCCAGTAGCCGGTCCAGTGGCTGGGTTCGCAGGTCGTGGCAACTGGCGATTCCCATGGCATCGAGTTTGGCGGCCGTCGCCGGACCGACACCGTGAAGCTTCTTGACGGGGAGGTCGGTGATGAAAGACTCCGTTTCCTCCGGCGGGATCACGAACAGGCCGTCGGGCTTGTCCCAGTCGCTGGCGATCTTGGCCAGAAACTTGTTGGGTGCGGCGCCGACCGAGACGACGATTCCCGTTCGCGCGAGCGCCTCTTGCTTGAGCCAGCGGGCCATCCAGGTAGCGCTGCCTTGGAACTGGGTGACCGCCGTGACGTCGAGATAGGCCTCGTCGAGCGAAAGCGGCTCGACCAGCGGCGTCAACTCGTGAAAGATGGCCTGAATCTGTCGCGAGACTTCGCGATACTTGTTGAAGTCCGGCGACAGCACTTTCAATTGCGGGCAGAGACGCACCGCTCGCGCCGTGGGCATCGCGGAGTGTATGCCGTACTTTCTGGCCGGGTAGTTGCAGGTAGCGACGACGCCGCGTCGATCGGCGCTACCGCCGATCGCCAGGGGAATATCTTTCAGGGCAGGATTGTCACGCATTTCCACGGCAGCATAGAAGCAGTCGCAGTCGGCATGCAGAATCTTGCGCATGGAACTGGAGGCGGGCGCCTCAATGCAGGCCGGAGCCGTTGCCGCCGCGGATGACGCCGACCCCCAGCCCCTCGATCTCCAGATGCTGGTGTTCGAGATCGACCACGATCGGCGCGAAGTCGGCATTCTCGGCGCTCAACGTGACGCGACTGCCCTCGCGCTGGAAGCGCTTGACGGTGACTTCGTCGTCTATCCGGGCGACGACGATCTGGCCGTTGCGTATCTGCTGGGTGCGGTGCACGGCGAGCAGGTCGCCGTCGAAGATGCCGGCATCCTTCATCGAGAGGCCGCGCACGCGAAGAAGGTAGTCGGCACTGGGTGAAAAGTAGTCGGCCGGCAATGGGCAGTAACGATCGATATGCTCGGTGGCGAGAATCGGGCTACCGGCGGCGACGCTGCCGATGATCGGCAAGCCGGGAGACTGGGACTGGGACTCCGCGGGCTCGATTTCGTTGCCATTGGCCGGTAGCCGGATACCGCGGGAAGTCCCGGGGATCATGCGGATGACGCCTTTTCGATCCAGCGCCCGCAGGTGTTCCTCGGCAGCGTTGGGAGAGCGAAAGCCCAGGGCCCGAGCGATTTCGGCCCGCGTCGGGGGGTAGCCGAATTCGCTCATTGTCTTGACGATGAAGTCATAGACGTTTTGCTGCCGTGCGGTGAGCGGTCTCGCCATTGGTTTCTCCCGGGCCTGTGCCATCGTTATGGTCGTCGATCAGGCGTGTTCATGTATACAGCCTGGAATTGTATCCAGTCATTGCCGGCGTGGGAAGTCCTTCGCGTCTCGCGTTGGCAGCCGCGTGGCCCTGGCCCGATCAAATGCTGGATTGTGCCGCCCGTTGCGGAATGATTAGAATCATAATCGTTCTAAGTCGCTGTTCTCTGGTTGCCGTTTTCTGGCGCGAGGTATGACATGGCCCAACCCGATACCGTCACGCGTATTCTCGATACGGCGGAGGTCCTTTTTGCCGAGAAGGGTTTCGCTGAAACCTCGCTGCGCAACATCACCACGCGGGCCAAGGTCAATCTGGCTGCGGTGAATTACCATTTCGGATCCAAGAAGTCGCTCATTCAGGCGGTGTTTGCCCGTTATCTCGATCCGTTCTCGGAACGTTTGAATGCGGCGCTCGATGACCTGGAAGCCCGCTATCAGGGCAAGCAGGTGCCGCTGGAAGTCCTGCTGGAACAGCTCGCCACCACGGTTCTGGAAGTCCCCGCCGAGCGCAACAGCCTCAAGGTATTCATGAAGCTGCTGGGCCTGGCTTATGCGCAGGCCCAGGGCCATCTGCGGCGCTATATCCAGGAACACTATGGCGACACGTTTCGCCGCTTCGTGGGGTGCCTGCGTCTGGCAACGCCGGATCTTCCCGACGCCGAGCGATTCTGGCGTCTGCATTTCATGCTGGGCACCGTGGTCTTTACCTTGTCCGGCCTGGATGCCTTGCGGGATATCGCCGACAGCGAATACCAGGAGCACATGTCGATACGGGAGCTGATTCGGCATCTCCGTCCCGTGGTGGTCGCCGGCATGCAGGCGCCGCTACCCGAGTCGTTGGAGAAGCTCGGCTCGGCCGCCGAGTAGACCAATGGGCCCCGGTAGCGGGCTGCCTCTGTCATGCATCCCCCGTGTCGTCTAGAATCGGGCGCTCAATGGTCTCAGGTGTTTGCTATGACTCAACCTCTCGGTCCGGTCATGCTGGATGTCGAAGGCACTCGGCTACGTGATGAAGAGCGGCAGTTGATCTCTCGTGCAGAGGTTGGCGGCGTACTGTTGTTTGCTCGAAATACACCGGACGTTGCCACTACCCAACGGCTGATCGGCCAGATCCGCGAATGTCGTCCCGATATCCTGGTCGCCATCGATCAGGAAGGTGGTCGGGTGCAGCGATTGAAGGAAGGAGTGACACAAATTCCGTCCATGGCCACGCTGGGGCGGCAATTCGTCGAGTCTCCCGAAGCGGCGCTGACGCTGACGCAGGACACTGGCTGGCTGCTGGGCATGGAGATGGCGGCCTGCGGCTTCGATGTGACCTTTGCCCCGGTTCTGGATCTCGACGACGACCAGTCGCCGGCCATCGGTTCGCGGAGTTTTTCGCCGGATCCCGAGGTGGTGACAGCCTTGGCTGGCGCGTTCATCGAGGGGCTCCACGAGGCGGGAATGGTGGCGATCGGCAAGCATTTTCCCGGCCATGGCGGAGTGCGCCAGGATTCCCACTTCGATGTCGCGGAAGATCCTCGCTCGCTGGCGGAGCTGCGCGAGCACGATCTGATTCCTTTCGCCCGGCTGGCCGGCAAGCTGGATGGCATCATGCCGGCGCATGTCATCTATTCGGCCTTCGATGATCGGCCGGCCGGATTCTCGCCCAGTTGGCTCGGCATGCTGCGAGAAGAGCTGGGTTTCAAGGGCACCATCTTTTCGGATGACCTGACCATGGCCGCGGCGCACGCCGCCGGATCGCCCCGCGAGCGGGCCGAGGCTGCCTGGAGCGCCGGCTGCGACATGGCCGTGATCTGCAACGCGCCCGATGCGGCGCGCGAAGTCGTCGCCGCCTGCGAAGGCCGACAGGCCCAGCGTATCGCCAAGCTTCGCTATGCACGCGCGCGTCCCAGCCTCGAATCGCTGGCCGCCATCTCCCGGTGGCGGCGCACCCACGTACGTCTGGAAGCGCTCAGCGAATCCGAATGACGTGCACCGTTTTTCGTTCTTCGACGGCAGTATCCGATGGTCTGCCGCCGCTCATTGCATGGTGAATCGTAAACGATGACTCAATCCCCACCGATCGATGCCCTGAGCTCGATGCAGGAAGTCATGGACAGTGCGGACTGTCTGATCGATCAGGCACAGGTCGAGCGAGCGCTGGACCGCATGGCGGCCGATATCACGCGCGAACTGGGAGACAAGCTGCCGGTTTTCTACTGCGTCATGAACGGCGGTCTGATCACCACCGGGCATTTGCTGACGCGGCTCGGGTTTCCCCTGGAAGTCGATTACCTCCACGCCACGCGCTATCGCGGCGGGATGCGAGGCGGCGAGCTGTTCTGGCGGGTGTCGCCGGAAGTGCCCATGGCCGGTCGTCACGTGGTGATCGTCGATGACATCCTCGACGAGGGCGCGACACTGGCGGCGATCCTGGATTACTGTCGGCAAGCCGGCGCGGCGAGCATTTCGACAGCGGTGCTGGTCGACAAGCGTCACGATCGCAAGGCATCCCCCGATCTCAAGGCCGACTATTGCGGGCTGGAAGTCGTCGACCGCTATGTCTTCGGCTTCGGCATGGACTACAAGGGGTACTGGCGTAACGCGCCGGGGATCTTCGCGCCCAAGGGGATGTGACGGCACGCCCGACCCGTTGGCGAATCGCCAGCCCGGCGTGCTCGGGGGCTGCCATTTCCCAATTTTCTCCTGCTCCGATTCGGCCCGCTCAGCGCGGGCTGAATCGTCTCTGCAGTCCGGTCTCGTTCATCATCCGCGTCGAGATCTCCTCGATCGAAAAGCGGGTGGTATCGATGTAGGGAATGTTGTGACGCCGGTAGAGCGCTTCGGCCTGGCCGATCTCCTGCATGCATTGGTCCATCGAGCAGTAACGGCTGTCGGGCCGACGTTCGGTACGAATGGCCGATAGCCGACGAGCATCGATGGTCAGCCCGAACAGCTTATGGCGATGCTTGGCCAGCGATGGCGGCAGGTTGAGGATGCCGTTGTCGTCCAGGTCGTCTTCCGTCAATGGATAGTTGGCTGCACGGATGCCGAACTGCAGTGCCAGATAGAGCGAGGTCGGCGTCTTGCCGCATCGGGAGACGCCGATCAGGATTACGTCCGCCTCCTGGTACTGGTGCGTGCGCGCGCCGTCGTCGTTGTCCAGCGCGAAATTCACCGCCTCGATCCGATGCATGTAGACATCGTCGCGGCCGATCGCATGCGTACGACCAACGGTATAGGTCGAATGAGTCTCCAGTTCTTCTTCCAGCGGGGCGAGAAAGGTGGAGAAGATATCGACCTTGAATGCCGATGCCTGGGAGACGATGTCACGAATCGCCTGGTCGACGATGGTATCGATGACGATGGGGCGCATGCCGTCGCGTTCGCCGGTCGCTTCGATGATGCTGACCAGCGAACGTGCCTTGTCGAGGGTGTCGATGTAGGGCTTGGTGACCTGGATGAAATCCGTATTCTCGAATTGCGAGAGCAGGCTGCGACCGAGCGTTTCCGCGGTAATGCCGGTACCGTCGGAGATGAAGAAAGCAGTGCGAGGCATGGCGTTCATCCGTGTGTGTCGAAGGCTCATTGTCGGCCGAAATTCCCTGTTCGGGCAACTCGCTGGCATTCTGGGCGCGGCTTGCCGTGGCTGACTACAGGAATCCTGAAAACCTCGGGATTCTTGTAGAAATACTCCAAACTCTACGCCCTTAAACTTCTGGCTAAGCCGAAAATCGCCTGTTAGCTTCTGGCCCATCGAGGTGCAGCGGAACGCGCCATATACCGTTGAAGAGGGTCCGTGGACCATGGCCGGACGAGACGACCAGGAGATGACTTTGGAACCGTTCATCATCACTTTCGAGCAATTGGGAATGTCCGACGTCGAGCGCGTTGGTGGCAAGAATGCGTCGCTGGGAGAGATGATCTCCAACCTGGCGGACGCTGGCGTCACCGTGCCGGGCGGGTTCGCGACCACGGCGCATGCCTATCGCGAATTTCTGGCCCATGACGGCTTGAACGATCGAATCAACGCAGAGCTTGCCAGGCTCGACGTCGACGACACCGAAATGCTGGCCAAAGTGGGTGAGAAAGTCCGGCAGTGGGTGATCGACACGCCGTTGCCGCCCGCCTTCGAAAGTGCGCTGGCCGATGCCTATCAGACGCTGCAGGCGAAGCACCCTAATCTCAAGGTGGCGGTGCGCTCTTCGGCGACGGCAGAGGATCTGCCCGATGCCTCGTTCGCCGGGCAGCAGGAAACCTTTCTCAATATCGACGGCTTCGACAACGTCAAGCGGGCGGTCCACGAGGTCTTTGCCTCGCTGTTCAACGACCGCGCCATCTCCTATCGTGTCCACCGCGGCTACGCTCACGAGAACGTGGCGCTTTCCGCCGGCGTGCAGAAAATGGTGCGCTCCGAGACGGCAGCGTCCGGCGTGATGTTCACGCTTGACACCGAATCCGGCTATCGGGACGCGGTCTTCGTCACTGGCGCCTGGGGGCTGGGCGAGACGGTCGTGCAGGGTGCGGTCAACCCTGACGAGTTCTACGTTCACAAGCCGACACTGGCCGCCGGCAGGCCTGCCGTGCTGCGCCGTACGCTGGGTTCCAAGCGGATCAAGATGGTCTACACCGATGACGCCGCGGCGGGGCGGTCGGTCAAGACCGTCGATGTCGCCCATGCGGACCGTCAGCGGTTCTGCCTGAGCGATGAAGACGTGATGGAGCTGGCGCGCCAGGCCGTGACCATCGAACAGCACTATGGTCGGCCGATGGATATCGAATGGGCGCGTGACGGCGACGACGGCAAGCTCTACATCGTCCAGGCCCGCCCGGAAACGGTGGTGTCGAATCTCGAGGGCGGCACGCTGGAGCGGTTCACGCTCAAGAGCAAGAGCCGCGTGCTGGTCGATGGCCGCGCCATCGGTCAGCGCATTGGCCAAGGCAAGGTCAAGCTAGTGGAATCGCCGGAAGACATGCACAAGGTGCAGACCGGCGACGTGCTGGTGACCGACATGACCGATCCTGACTGGGAGCCGATCATGAAGCGGGCCTCTGCCATCGTCACCAATCGCGGTGGTCGAACCTGTCACGCGGCGATCATCGCCCGCGAACTGGGCATCCCGGCGGTAGTCGGCTGCGGCGATGCCACCGAACTGCTGGAAGACGACATCGAGGTGACGGTCTCCTGCGCCGAGGGCGACACCGGCCATGTCTATCAGGGCAAGCTCGAATTCGACTGCCAGACCACCAGCGTCGACGCCATGCCGGAAATTCCGTTCAAGATCATGATGAACGTCGGCAATCCGGACCGGGCCTTCGCCTTCGCGGGGCTGCCCAACGAAGGTATCGGGCTGGCGCGGCTGGAGTTCATCATCAATCGCATGATCGGGGTGCACCCGCGGGCGTTGATGGACTACGACGAGCTCTCGCCTGACCTGCAGCAGACCATCGATCTCCGCACGGCAGGCTATGCCGATCCGGTCAGCTTCTATGTCGACCGGCTCGTCGAGGGGATCTCCACCCTGGCGGCGGCGTTCTATCCCAAGCGCGTGATCGTGCGGCTGTCGGACTTCAAGTCCAACGAATACGAGAATCTGATCGGCGGCAAACTCTACGAGCCGGGCGAAGAGAATCCGATGCTCGGCTTCCGTGGCGCCTCGCGCTACATCTCCGACGATTTCCGCGCCTGTTTCGAGCTGGAGTGCCGGGCCTTGAAGCGCGTTCGCGACGAGATGGGGCTGAACAACGTCGAGATCATGGTGCCGTTCGTGCGCACGCCCGCCGAAGGCAAGGCCGTCGTCGATCTGCTCGAAGCCAATGGTCTCAAGCGTGGAGAGAACGCTCTCAAGATCATCATGATGTGCGAGCTGCCGTCCAACGCGCTGCTGGCCGACGAGTTCCTCGAGCACTTCGACGGCTTCTCCATTGGCTCCAACGACCTGACACAGCTGACGCTGGGACTGGATCGCGATTCCGCCATCATCGCGCATCTGTTCGACGAACGGGATCCGGCGGTCAAGAAGCTGCTGTCGATGGCGATCCAGGCCTGCAAGGCGCAGGGCAAGTATGTGGGGATCTGCGGTCAGGGCCCGTCGGATCACCCGGAACTCGCCAAGTGGCTGATGGAGCAGGGGATCGATTCCGTGTCGTTGAATCCGGACGCGGTGCTGGAGACCTGGTTCATGCTGGCGGGCGAAACACTGGGCTGAGCCCGACGGCAGAACCATCGAGCCGGCGCGAGGATATCGTGCCGGCTTTTTCCTGCGCAGACATATCGTTCGGGCCGTTGGCGTTGGTGTCGGTGCCGCGGGCCGCGTTGCCTCAGGTGCGAATCCAGTTGCGCAACTTCACCAGCAGCAGTTCTCCGTCGGACATCTCGCGGCGCGCTTCCAGAATGTCGGTCAACGCGTCAGGGCGGTCGGTAATGATGTTGTCGACGCCCATGTCGATATAGCGCGACATGTCGCCAATACCGTTGACGGTCCATACCGCGACTTCACGGCCCGTGTCGTGGATGGTTCTCAGCAAGCTCGGTGTGGCCTGAGTGTGGCGCAATCCGATGATGTCGGCATCGGTGGTATTGAGCGCGCCGGGCAGCACGAACTGCATAAAGAGCGTGGTGCGGATGTCGTCGTCGATCGTCTTGACCCGTTCGATGACCTCCGGCGACAGCGAGGCGAGAACGGCCCGGTCTGTCATGTCGGCGGCGTTCAACTGCGCGATCACCTTGCGGGTCAGTTCCTCGGCCGTGCCGGGGGCGGGCTTGAGCTCGACGTAGAGCCCGATACGGCCCCGCGCGTTGTCGAGAATCTGCTGAAAGGTCGGGATGCGTTCGCCGACGAAGGCATCGCCGAAGTAGGAGCCCACGTCGACCTGCTCGATCTCCGCCAGCGTCATGTCGCTGATCCGGCGGTCGACGCCGGTCAGTCGGCTCAGATTGTCGTCGTGGGACACGACGATCCGGCCGTCACCGCTCAGACGCACGTCCAGCTCCAGATAGTCGGCACCGTCGGCAATGGCCTGGTTCATCGATGCCAGCGTATTCTCCGGCGCCACCAGCGAACTGCCGCGGTGGGCGGTGATGGTGACATGGTCGTTGATCTCGAAGCCGTGCAGTATCCAGCCCGCCTGGCCGAGCGCAAAGATCAGCAGCAGGATCTCTGCGCCCCAGGCGATGACACCGGAACGGTGGGGCGTCGCGGCGGGGCGAAACACGGTGGCGCGTCCCACGGCGCGGTGATAGAGCGTGATCACCAGCATGCTGTTGGCCGCGATACCCAGGAACGTGAGCGCGATGGTGGCGACGATATACAGCGCCAGATAGGTCAGCATGGCAGGTACCAGCACGCTGTTGCGTTCCGGTAGATGGCCGAGCAGTACGCCGCCCAGAGCATTGAAGCTCAAGGAGAAAACGATCGGTATGGCTGCCACGAGCAGCGCGATGCCGACCACCAGCAGTGCCATGGGGAGACGTCGCCCCTGGGTCAGTTCGCGGCTGCGCTTCAGTGCGGCAACGGGCTTGAGGTCGTCGAGCATCATCGCCGGCAGCGCCAGGAACCAGCGAAAATAGAGAGCGGCGCTCAGCAGGACGAGGATCAGGACGATGGGTGTGGCGACGGCCAGGAACTCCCACAGGACCGGCGGTTTGAGATGAATCAGGATGTAGGGTTCGATATCGCCGAGCATGGCATCGTAGAGATGAGCCAGACCTACGGCAAACGGCGCGGCCAGCAGCAGATGGCTGCCTACCTGAAGAAAGGTGAGCGTCACCAGCGCCGGGAATCGGCGCAGCAAGTGCCATAGCGAGCCCATGGCCGCCCGATAGCGGTTGCCGGCCGGGTTCGAGACGACGAGCATCATCCCGGCCTGTTGAAGGAAGATCACCAGAAAGCTGAGCCCAGTCGCCGTGAGCAGCCAGAGTAATCCCCAGGGCGAAAGCGCAACGTCCATGATCTGACCGTTGCTGAGCACCGGGCGGCCGATGCGGTGAAGCAGGCCGGAGAGGGTGTTGGCCGACAACGGCACCCAGACGGCCGATGCCAGCAGCGTGAAGAAGAGATGGAAAGCGACCAGCGAACGTAGATGGGCGCGAATCTGTCGGGCGATGTCCTGAATCAGTGATCGAGGGGCTAGCATGGCTTGGAGGCGGCGTTCCTTCCTGAATCGAGTGAGCGCGGCGGAATGACCGCAAGGATGAATGGATTGTCAGTGTTGTCGTCAAACCGTCATCCGCGCAAGTCCAGGCTTGTCTGGCATCGAACGAAAAAGCCGCCCTTGGCGGACGGCTTGAGACGGTTCCGGGGCAAGCACTGCCTAGAATTGCCAGCCTACCGAGGCGGTGAACGAATCCACTTCGTAATCGCTGTCGAAGTCGTAGCGTTCGTATTCCGCGCGCAACAGCAGCGGATGGAAGTTGAGCTGAGCGCCGGCGCCGTAGACGGGATCGATGCCGTCGTTGTCGTCCAGATCGACCGAGGCGTTACCAAGGTGACCATCGACATCGGTTTCCCACTTCGCCATGCCCGCCTTGACGAAAAGCTCGAACCAGTCGGTAATCGGCAATTTCCCGACCAGGCTGAGGCCATAGGCCTTGCTCTCGAGATCCGTGTTCGATACACCATTTCCCTTCAGCTCGACCTTGCCGAGATCGGCGTAAAAGGCCTCGGTGGCGAAATAGCGGTTGTATTCGTAGCCGACGAACGCCTTGTAGACGTTGTCGTCGTCATCGACATCGAAATCGTCGCTGCCGGATTCGATGAAGTCGCCGACATCGCTGTCGTCGTTCTTCAGCGAGCTGAAACCGGTCCCCACGCCGAGATAGAGGCCGTCGGCGTTGGCGGCCTGGGCTGGCGGGGCCAGGGCAATCAACGATACGGAAGCCAGAGGGAGAGCGAACAAAGCCTTGAATTTCACGTTGTAACTCCTTGTGGAAACTGTCGCGGTCCGTGTGTCTATAGCGATATCAAGCCTTTAACATGAATGGTCTGCTCGGCCAATCATGAGAAGGTATGCAAATCACGATTTGACCAGACCGTGGCGCATATTGTCAGAACAGCGATGATACGCATAGCCTTACGTACTCCCCGTGATGACGGGAATGGCCCGGGCAGACATCGAAATCGAAACGACAGCCGCTGGAGAGCAGGATAATCATCACGCCTTGCTTGTGCTTGCCAGAAGCTTTCCCATGGCCGACAGTCACTTGTATCAAGTTTCCCATCAGGTCGAATGCCATGTTCTCTACTATCAAACGATGGTTGCCAGCTGTCCGGGCGCATAGCAGAAAGCGCATCATCATCTGTGGCAGTGACAGCGCGCACTATGGGCTGTTGCAACGACTTCGCTCTCATTGCGATGTCCTCGCGCTCGTCACCACCGAGCCCTGGCAGCACAATATTCGTCTCGATGACGTGCCGCTTCGCTATCCCAGCGAAGTGCCATCTCTCTACCGTCGTCTATCCATCGACTGCCTGGTCATTGCCACGGAAGACGATCGCCTGGAAATAGAGCGTGCCACTGCCGACGATGCGCATTGGCAGCCCCAATGGCGTGTCGGCGAGTCGCTACTGGAAGAACTCGATGCCGGAGGCAGGCGGCGTTAGTTCCCGGCTCGCGGTCTGCTCGCTACCTGCAAGACGAAACCGGGCGTCTGGTGAGGGGGCGAGATGAGGAGATGACGGAGGAAGAGACAAAAAAACGCCCCGCATGGCGGGGCGTTTCGGTGACCTCTTCTTGAAGCTGCGAGCATCGGAAGAGACGTGTCAGGCTTCCTGGGCGACCGGAATGACAGTAGCGGCCGCTTTCTGGAAATCCTCTATCTCATGGAAGTTCAAGTAGCGGTAGATCTCTCCCGCCATGGCATTGAACTCGCCCATGGTAGCCTTGTACTCCTCGACCGTTGGCAGGCGGCCTTCGACGGCAGCGATCGCCGCGAGCTCTGCCGATGCCAGATAGACATCAGCGCCGTCGCCCAGACGGTTGGGGAAGTTACGGGTAGAGGTGGATACGACGGTGGATTTCGGCGCCACGCGTGCCTGGTTACCCATGCACAGCGAACAGCCCGGCATTTCCATGCGCGCGCCAGCCTTGCCGTAAATACCGTAGTAACCTTCCTCGGTCAGTTGATGTTGGTCCATCTTGGTCGGCGGCGCAAGCCATAGTCGTGTCTTCAGGCTACCGGCGGGCTGCTTTTCGAGCAGTTTGCCAGCGGCACGGAAGTGACCGATGTTGGTCATGCACGAACCGATGAACACTTCATCGATCTGCGTGCCGGCCACTTCGGAAAGCAGTCGCGCGTCGTCCGGGTCGTTAGGCGCGCACAGCACCGGCTGGTCGATCTCGGCCAGGTCGATCTCGATGACTGCGGCGTATTCAGCGTCGGCATCGGCGCGCATCAGGCTCGGGTCGGCCAGCCAGGCTTCCATCGCCTCGATGCGGCGCTCCAGCGTGCGGCGATCGCCGTAGCCTGCGCTGATCATCCACTTCAGCAGCGTGACGTTGGAGTTCAGGTACTCGGTAACGCTCTCTTCACCCAGCGTAATGGTACAGCCCGCTGCGCTACGCTCGGCGGACGCGTCGGAAAGCTCGAACGCCTGCTCGGCGGTGAGATCTTCCAGACCTTCGATTTCCAGAATACGGCCGGAGAAGATGTTCTTCTTGCCGGACTTGGCCACGGTCAGATGGCCCTGCTGGATGGCATAGTAGGGAATCGCATGGACCAGGTCACGCAGGGTGATGCCCGGCTGGCGCTCGCCCTTGAAGCGCACCAGTACCGATTCCGGCATGTCCAGCGGCATCACGCCCGTTGCGGCGGCAAAAGCGACCAGGCCCGAGCCCGCCGGGAAGGAGATGCCCATCGGGAAGCGGGTGTGGGAGTCGCCGCCGGTGCCGACCGTGTCCGGCAGCAACATGCGGTTGAGCCAGGAATGGATGATGCCGTCGCCGGGACGCAGCGAGACACCGCCACGGTTCATGATGAAGTCGGGCAGGGTGTGATGCGTCTCGACGTCCACCGGCTTCGGGTAGGCCGCCGTGTGGCAGAAGGACTGCATCACCAGGTCGGCCTGGAAGCCGAGGCAGGCCAGGTCCTTGAGCTCGTCCCGCGTCATCGGGCCGGTGGTGTCCTGGGAACCGACGGTGGTCATCTTCGGTTCGCAGTACATGCCCGGACGCACGCCGTCCATGCCGCAGGCCTTGCCGACCATCTTCTGTGCCAGGGTGAAGCCCTTGCCGGTGTCGACCGGCTGCTCCGGCTTGCGGAAGATGTCGGAGCCCGGCAGCCCGAGTTCGTTGCGGGCCTTCTCGGTCAGGCCGCGACCGATGATCAGCGGAATACGGCCGCCGGCACGGACTTCGTCGAGGATGACCTGGGTCTTGAGCTGGAAGGTAGAGACGACTTCGTCGCTATCGTGCCGGGTCACCTTGCCTTCGTAGGGATAGACGTCGACGACATCGCCCATCTCGAGCTTGTCGACGTCCATTTCGATCGGCAGGGCGCCTGCATCTTCCATGGTGTTGAAGAAGATAGGAGCGATCTTGCCGCCGAAGCAGAAACCGCCGGCGCGCTTGTTGGGCACGTGGGGAATGTCGTCGCCGAAGAACCACAGCACCGAGTTGGTGGCGGACTTGCGCGAGGAGCCGGTACCGACCACGTCACCGACATAGGCGACCGGGAAGCCTTTGGCCTTGACCGCTTCGATCTGCGACATCGGGCCCTTGGTACCGGCGACTTCCGGCTCGATGCCGTCGCGCGGGTTCTTGAGCATGGCGTTGGCATGCAGCGGAATGTCCGGGCGTGACCAGGCATCCGGGGCGGGAGAGAGATCGTCGGTATTGGTCTCGCCCGGTACCTTGAACACGGCGATGCTGATTTTCTCGGGCAGGGCCGGCTTGGCGAGGAACCATTCGGCTTCGGCCCATGATTCGAGCACGCCTTGCGCAATGGCGTTGCCGGTCTTGGCACGTTCGGCGACATCATGGAAGGCGTCGAACATCAGTAGCGTGTGCTTCAGCTGTTCGCCGGCTTCCTGGGCAAGCTCGCTGTCGTCGAGCAGTTCGACCAGCGTGGCAATGTTGTATCCGCCCTGCATGGTGCCGAGAAGCTTGACCGCGTGGATCTTGTCGATCAGTGGCGAGGTCGCTTCACCCTTGGCAATAGCGGTGAGGAAGCCTGCCTTGACGTAAGCGGCTTCATCGACGCCCGGTGGTACGCGATCGGTGATCAGTTCGAGGAGAAATGCCTCTTCACCAGCCGGCGGCTGCTTCAGCAGCTCGACCAGTTGGGCGGTCATTTCGGCGTTCAACGGCTTCGGCGGCACGCCTTCGGCGGCGCGCTCCTCGACATGTTGGCGGTAAGCTTCAAGCACGGTGGAGAGCCTCATCTAGTGTTAGAGCCCGCATGAGCGATGTGTATTCGTAACCGCTACGTGGGTACGTTTCGGTCGGCAATAGATCGGCTGCGGTGGGCGCAGCGAAGTCTACGTGAAACTGTCGACAATGTTAAGGAACCGCCGTTGTTCGTGCTGAACAGAACAGGGGGAAAGGGGAGAAAGCCGCGTGGAAAGTCAATGTCACCATGGTCGAGCAGGCGGGTGTCGAAGTCTGGCTGGCCAGGCGCTACCATAGAGCGAAATTTCATCGAATCCACTTTGATTCAACGCACCGGAACCTGAGTGTCTCATCAGGCTCCAATCAACGATCCGGTGACGGATATCGCTCGCCGCGGTTCTGTCCCGTTTTTCGGCGAATCGCGCCGTATCCGACACGCGGTTCGAATCGTCGTTACCCGTGTGCGCCGCTTTTATTCATGTACTCGGCATTGCCTGTCGAGTGCTCGACGAACGTCAATGACTACCGAACGAATGACTGCCCATACCGATTGCACTACTGACGACCTGCTGCCTGCCGAGCTGCTCGATTTTCTGCCATGTGAAACCCCGAGACGCTGGATAGAGGCCGCGCTGGAGAACCCCGCACTGTTGCTGATCGACCACGCACAGTGCGAAAAGAAAGCGGCGTCGACTGCCATGAGTCTGATGTTTCGCTACGTGGATCGTCCCGAACTCCTGACCAAGATGTCCCAGCTCGCCCGCGAGGAGCTTTTGCACTTCGAGCAGGTGGTAGGGCTGATGCAGGAGCGGGGCGTCGATTATTCCCACATTCAGGCTTCGCGCTATGCCGAGGGCCTGCGTGAGCACGTGGCGCGTGATGAGCCGCACCGCCTGATCGACATCCTGATCGTCGGGGCCTTTATCGAAGCGCGCTCCTGTGAGCGTTTCGCCAGATTGATTCCCCACCTCGACGAGACGCTTGCCAAGTTCTATCGCTCGCTGGTGCGGTCGGAAGGGCGCCATTTCGAAGATTACCTGGGACTTGCCGAGCGCTATGCAGGAAAGGAGGTCGTCGCTGAACGGGTGGCCCGTTTCGCGAGTCACGAACAGGCCCTGATCGAAGGTGAAGACGCCATGTTTCGCTTTCACAGCGGCGTGCCGGCAGCTCGTGCCTCCTGATCACCGCTTTGGAACCATGGCTCTCGAGCCATGGCACGCCGACGGCTGTCCCGTTCGTGACCACCGGGCGGCCGTACCTCTCACCGGATGAATGGAAAGCAATGAACCCAGGTCCAGCTACAACAACAATTTCGCTCTTCGGACACTTCGGTTATCAGCAGGGCGAGCGGACTCTGACGCAGTTCAGCTATGACAAGGTGAAGGCGCTGCTGGTCTATCTCCTGATGCAGGAAACACCGGTCAGTCGTGCCGCTCTGGCTGAAATGCTGTGGCCGGATCAGGGCGTCAAGTCCGGCCGAACCAACCTTCGCCATGCCTTGCACTGTCTGCGGCACAGCCTCGGTGATCTTGCCGAGGCATCGCTGTCCGTCACTCGGCAGACGATCGCCTTCGATCTGCCGGCTTCCGTCGTCTGGGATCTCCGTGCGGCGGACGACCTGCTTCAGCAGACACCCAGTGTGGCGACTCTGGAGCGGTTGCTCGAGTACTACCGGGGCGATCTGCTGGCGGAGCTTCACTTGGGGCAGTGTGTCGCCTTCCAGCAGTGGCTGGTGCGCACGCGAGGCGAGTGGCGCCAGCGTCTGATCGAATATGCGGAGCGGGTTCTGGAGGCTGCCTCGGCGCTACCGGAGGCGTTGCTACGCACCCTGATTCATCGTATTCCCGACTACGGCCCCTTTCATGAGCGTCTCGTACGACAGCTCGCCGAGCATGGACAGTTTGCTGCTGCTCGGGAACAGTTCAACGCCTTCCTGCAGCACCTGGCGCTTTCGGGACAGCAGCCGGAGCCCGGCTTTTTGCAGTTGGCGCGATTCTGGTCGGAAGTGCCAGCGCAGGGAGTGGCCAGCGCCGACTGGCTGAGTCAGGCGGGCTCGCCCGCCGCTCAAGCGGCGCAGCCGGGTGCTTTGGGTTACGTCGCCCAAGACATCGATTACCGCCAGATTACGGTGATGGCGATCGCTCTCAGGCCGGTGGATGCCGGCAACGATCTCGGCCGGGCGCTGGCATGCCTGAAAGCGCAGGGGCGACTGTTTCAGTGGCTGGAAACCCAGTGCCGGCATCTGGGCGGTTTCTGGCAGACCGCCGTGGGCAGCGGGATCGGCCTGGCGTGTTTTGGTACTCATGGGCCGACGCATCAGCTGGCCGAACTGGTGGCGCTGTTCGAACACTGCCGACAAGGCTTGGCCCGCGAGCTCGACAGCGTTTGGGAAGGTGATGATTCGCCCCCGCGATTCATGCTGACGGCCGGACTGGATAGCGGGCGAGTGATCTGGTTGCCGGAGCGGCAATCGATCGATCCGTTCGGCGACGTGACGCAGGTGGCGTTGGCGATGATGGTGGCAGCGCAGAGCCGCGAACTGGTGATATCGCTCAATGCCAGCCAGCATCTGCCGCCCGCGTTCGATCTGCAATCTCGCCTGACGCCGCGTCTGATCAGCAGTGACGGTCGTGTCCAGCGACGTGGGCTGGTGCTGGGCGTGGAATCTTCCAGGCGCGAGGCACTGCCACCCAGCCTGATGGGGCGAGAAGCGGAGCTGCGCCAGTTGCGTGATGCGCTGGCACGGGTTTCCCTGGGGCTACGCCAGAGTCTGCTGGTGCTGGGGGATACCGGCATCGGCAAGTCCGCCTTGATGATCCATTTTCGTGAATATCTTCAGCACGAGGATGTCGCGGTGTTCTGGCGGCCCACGACTCGGCTTTCCAGCCAGACCTCGTACGGGCTGATCCAGTCGCTGCTCGGGTGGTATCTGGAACGGGAGCCGGATGGTGAAGCGCTCGGCCAACTGATCGATCGCACGGCCGTACTGCAGAAGATCGGCAGCGAGCGCCGGCGTCTGCTGATCGATGTGCTGGGGCGCGAACCTCTGGCGCGTGAAGATGCCGACGAGGCAGTGGAGCTGGTCACCCAACTGGTCCAGGCATTGATTCTCGAGATGGCCTTCCGTCGTCCGCTGGTGATCATCGTCGATGACCTGCAGTGGCTGGATGAGCCCTCTCTCAAGGTATTGCTGAATCTGCAGGCCAGACTGCCGATTCATACCGCTTCGTTGCTGATAGCCTCGCATCAGAATCGTGAAGTCCCTCCGATCAGGTTGAACTGGGATCAGCAGGTAATTTTGGGGCGTCTCGATGGTCGCCAATCAGCGGATATGCTGGAGTATCTGGCACGTCGCCATCGTCTCAAGCTCGGACCCCGGCTGCGCGATCAGTTGATCCAGCGCTGCGAAGGCGTTCCGCTCTACCTGCAGGAGATTTGCCGCCGGTTGGAGATCGATCGGCGCGAAGGTCGACGGCTAAATGTCGACAGTCTGCCGAGCGGGTTGCTGGGATTGCTGGCCAGCCGTATCGATCAGTTGCAAGGTGATCGCCAGGTCGCCCACATGGCAGCCATCTTTGGCCGTCAGTTCGAAGCCGGCATGCTGCGCGATTGCCTGGAAGTCGGTGACGATGCGCTCAAGGCTGCGCTGGAGCAGATGCGGCGGCTGGAGATCATCGAACCCTGCGAAACCTGCCCTTACGATTTCCAGTTCACGCATCCGTTGCTGCAGGAGGCAGCCTATCTTTCCTGCCCGCAGGACGTGCGTATCGCCCTGCACCAGCGGGTGGTCGAAGTGATCGAATCACGCTATCCCGCCTGGATCAGCCGTCACCCCGGCGACTTCGCCGAGCACCTGAGGCGAAGCGGTGACCCGGCCCGTGCCGCGCGCTATTTCGAAATGGCCGCCCGGAGCGGGCTCAAGGTGAGTGCCAATCGCACGGCGCTGAGGCTGGCGGAGTCCGGCCTGGCCTGCCTGAACCAGGTGTCCGCCGGCGGCGCCGAGCGTCAGATCAGTCTGCTGACCGTCAAGGGGCAGGCGTGTTATGCACTGGAGGGCCACGGATCGCGAGCGGCGCATGAGAGTTTCCTTCAGGCTCAGGAGCTCTGGCAGGGTGCAGACCTGGATGACGAGGCTGCCGACGACCAGGCGTTTCTGGTGACCTGGGGGCTCTGGGTCGGCGCCAGCCAACGCCACGCCAACCGCGATGCGGAGTTGCTGGCCATGCAGCTGCGCGAGCTGGCCCAGCGCATCGACGACCCCCGTTACCAGCGCCTGGCGCTCTATGCCCGGGCTCACGGAGAGTACTGGAGCGGCAGGATATCGCTTGCCTACGAACATCTCGACCAGATCGACCCGTTGAATCAGCCGATGGTGCTGGAATGGTTGCCGTACTCCGATCATCCGCAGGTGGCGGCAGCCTGCTACCAGAGCTGGGCGCTCTGCCTGCGCGGCGACTACCTGCGCGCGGAACAGCAGATGGAGACCGCCATTCGCTTGGCCGAGTCGGTTCGCCATCCGGGATCGCTGGCCCTGGCACTGATTTTTGCCGCCTCGCTCTACCGGCAACTGGGACATATTCACCTGGCCACTGAGCGCGGTCGCCGAGCGCACGAAATGACCCGGACCGAGGATCTCCAGCGCTGGCATTGGGAGGCCGACTGCGTACTGGGTTGGAGCCAGTCGCTGGCGGGGGAGGCGTGCGGCCTGAAACGAATCGAGGCCTGCATCGCGCAGTTGAGCGAGCTGACCGGCCGGGAGCCGCATCAACGGCCTTTGCTGTGGTACGGCGACGCCTGCCTGGCGCTCAACGATGTCGCGCTTGCTGTGACGTATCTGGAGCCTTGCCTCGACCAGGCGCGAACCCGACGTTCGCTGATGATGCCGCAGCTTGCGCTGCAGATGGCTCGCGCCAGGCATCGCATGGGGGACGACATGCAGACAGTTGCGGCCCTGATCGAGGAGGCGAGAATCTGGGCGGTCGAGGCGGGCAGCGCCCATATGGAGCTGAAGAGCCTGGAAATGTGGCTCTCGTTGGTCGATTCCGGCGATAAGGAAAAGCAGCAAGCGCTGCGCTATCGACTGGGAGAAGTGGCGCTGTCCGATGCGCCGGTTCTGACTCGCTGGCGGACGCTTCTGGACAACGTCAGCGCCCCGACCCGTGCGCCGGATTATCAGCTCTAGCCGTGACTCACGACAGCTTCCTTGCCTGGGTCTGTGCATGGAAAAAGCGCCCGGCTCGACATTCGAACCGGGCGCTTTCAGGGCTGCCGTCGAAAATCTGTATCGAACTCGTCAGAGCGCAAACGACTCGAGCGTCAGCGTGTCGTCTTCGACTCTCAGCTGCCAGCCCACGCCGGGACGCCAGTCGCCGATGACGTAGCGTTTTGCCGGCTCGCCACCGACGGTGAGATCGTGGACGGCCGGACGGTGGGTATGGCCGTGAATCATGACCTTCACCTCGTGAGCCTGCAGGGTCTCGACGACGGCTTCGGGAGTGACGTCCATGATGTCTTCGGCCTTGTTGGTATTGGCTTCGCCGGACTGCTGCCGTAGCTGCTTGGCCAGCGCCAGACGCTCCTCGACCGGCATCGCCAGTATCTGCGCCTGCCAGGCCGGATTGCGCGCCTGCTGGCGGAAGGCCATATAGGCTTCGTCTCGGGTACACAGGCTGTCGCCGTGCATCAGCAGGACGCGCTGACCCGCAAGTTCGACCACCGTCGGGTCGTCGAGCAGGGCGCAACCGCTATCCGCAGCGAATGACTCGCCGATCAGAAAATCCCGGTTGCCGTGCATGAACGCCAGCCGCGTACCGGCATCGCTGCAGGCCTTCAGTTCGGCAATGATCTGCTGCTCGAACTCGCCACGGTAGTCATCGCCGATCCAGGCTTCGAACAGATCGCCGAGGATGGTCAGCGAGGATGCCTGTCGGGCCGGACCGCGAAGGTAGTCGATGAACCCCTTGGCGATGTCCGGCTGGGAGGGGTGAAGATGGAGATCGGCAATCAGCAGTTGCATGCGAGAGATCGTTCCTTTCGATAGTCGGCCAATATCGGGATGAAGATCAGGCCGTGACTTCGGCGCGTTCGATGATGACATCTTCCGTGGGAACGTCGCTGTGCATGCCACGACGCCCGGTAGCGACCTGGCGGATGCTGTCGACTACGTCCATGCCTTCGACCACGCGGCCGAACACGCAGTAACCCCAGCCCTGCAGGCTCTTGTCGCGATGATTGAGGAAGTCGTTGTCGCCGACGTTGATGAAGAACTGCGCACTGGCCGAGTGCGGGTCCTGGGTGCGTGCCATGGCAACGCTGCCCTTCTGGTTGGCCAGGCCGTTGTCGGCTTCGTTCTCGATGGGCGCACGCGTGGACTTCTGCTCGAAGTCGGTGTCGAAGCCGCCGCCCTGGACCATGAATCCGTCGATCACGCGATGGAACAGCGTGCCGTCATAGTGGCCGTCCTTGACGTACTGCTCGAAGTTGGCGGCAGTTTTCGGAGCCTTGTCATGGTCGAGTTCGAGTTTGATGACACCGTGGTTGGTATGCAAGACGATCATCGGAAATCCTGAGCGATTCTGGGCTGTCGATAGGTGGCGGCCGGCTTGGCGCCGGCCGCGGGCGTCGCGCTATAATAGCGGTTTTGGGCCGGCGGGAGAAACCGCTGTCCCTGCGTGTTAACCTGCCGTCATCCGGGCCGCATCTTTGGCCGATCATTCGAATTACAGAGGTTGCCTGCATTCCATGAGCGTCGAAAGCAACACGAGCGCCGAGAGCCCCAACGACAACGCCGAGACCCAGCACGGTGCCGATACCCAGCAGGGCGCGCCGAACTTCTTGCGTAACCAGATTCGGGACGAAATCGAGTCGGGCCAGGCCAAGACGATCGTGACTCGCTTCCCGCCGGAGCCGAACGGGTTTCTGCACATCGGCCATGCCAAGTCGATCTGGGTCAATTTCGGCCTGGCGGAGCAGTTCGGTGGGCGATGCCATCTGCGCTTTGACGACACCAATCCCGCCAAGGAAGAACAGGCGTATATCGATGCCATCCAGGAGGATATCCGCTGGCTCGGGTACGAATGGAGCGGGGCGGTGCGCTTTGCTTCCGACTACTTCGATCAGTTGTACGCCTGGGCCCAGCACCTGGTGCGGGAAGGCAAGGCGTACGTCGACGATCTTTCGCCGGAGGAGATTCGCGAATATCGGGGCACGCTGACCGAGCCGGGCCGCCCGAGTCCGTATCGCGATCGCAGTGTCGATGAAAATCTCGACCTGCTCGAGCGCATGCGCCTGGGCGAGTTCGACGAAGGGGCGAAGGTGCTTCGGGCCAGGATCGACATGGCCGCGCCGAACATCAACCTGCGCGATCCGATCCTCTACCGCATTCGTCACGCGCATCACCACCAGACCGGCGATGCGTGGAAGATCTATCCCTCCTACGACTTTACCCATGGGCAGTCCGACGCCATCGAGGGCATCACGCATTCGCTATGCACGCTGGAGTTCGAGGACCATCGACCGCTGTACGAATGGTTCCTGGACCAGTTACCGGTGCCGTCCAGACCCCGGCAGACCGAGTTCGCGCGGATGAATGTCAACTATACGGTGACGTCCAAGCGCAAGCTCAAGCTGCTGGTCGACCGGAACGTGGTCGATGGCTGGGACGATCCGCGCATGCCGACGATCTCCGGGCTGCGCCGCCGGGGCTATACGCCGGCGTCGCTGCGCAAGTTCTGCGACATGACCGGGGTCAGCCGTGCCGCCAACGTGGTCGATATCGCGATGCTGCATTTCGCCATTCGTTCGGATCTCGAGGACAACGCGCCGCGCGCCATGTGCGTTCTCGACCCGCTGAAGGTGGTGTTGACCAATGTCCCGGCGGATCACGACGAGGCCTTCGAGGTGCCCGGGCATCCGGCGCGCGAGGACATGGGCATGCGCCGGCTGCCATTCACCCGCGAGATCTGGATCGATCGCGACGACTTCATGGAAGAGCCGCCGAAGAAATTCTTCCGCCTGGCGCCCGGCAAGGAAGTTCGCTTGCGCAACGGCTATGTCATTCGCTGCGACGAGGTGATCAAGGGCGGGGGCGGCGAGATCGAGGCACTGCACTGCAGCGTCGACTTCGACACGCTGGGCAAGAATCCGGAAGGGCGCAAGGTCAAGGGCGTCATCCACTGGGTCAGCGCGGAACATGGCGTGCCGGTGGAGGTCCGTCTGTACGACAACCTGTTCCTCGACGAGGCGCCGGACCGTGACAAGGACGCCGATTTCCTCGAGCACCTGAACCCGGAGTCGCTGATTGTCGTGGAAGGGATCGCCGAGCCGGCGCTGGCGAAGGTGGAACCCGAAGCGCGCTACCAGTTCGAACGCGTTGGCTACTTCTGTGCCGATCGTCACGCTTGTCGCGATGGCAAGCTGGTGTTCAACCGCACCGTGGGGCTCAAGGATAGCTGGGCCAAGATTCAGAAGAAGCAGAGCTAAGGTAGCGAGAACATGAGCGCGCTGGAGATCTACAACACGCTGACGCGACGCAAGGCGGCGCTGGAACCGATCGAGCCCGGCAAGCTGCGGATGTACGTCTGCGGCATGACGGTCTACGACTACTGCCATCTGGGCCATGCCCGCGTCATGGTGGCGTTCGACGTGATCACTCGCTGGCTGCGTCAGACCGGGCTGGACGTGACCTACGTTCGCAATATCACCGATATCGACGACAAGATCCTCAGGCGCGCGGAGGAGAATGGCGAGTCGATATCGGCATTGACCGAGCGCATGATCGCGGCGATGCACGAGGACGAGGCGCGGCTCGGCGTGCTGCGCCCGGATGCGGAGCCGCGTGCGACCGGCCACATTCCCGAGATCGTGGCGATGATCGAGCGCCTGATCGAAGGCGGTTATGCCTATGCGGCCGACAATGGTGACGTCTACTATCGTGTCCGGCGCTTCGCCGACTACGGCAAGCTCAACAATCGCAACCTCGACGACATGAGAGCGGGCGCGAGGGTCGATGTCGACGCGCACAAGGAAGATCCGCTCGATTTCGTGCTGTGGAAAGCCGCCAAGCCAGGCGAAGCGAGCTGGTCGTCGCCATGGGGCGACGGGCGGCCCGGTTGGCATATCGAGTGTTCGGCGATGTCGACCTGTTGCCTGGGCGATACCTTCGATATTCATGGCGGCGGGCCGGACCTGACTTTCCCGCATCACGAGAACGAGATCGCTCAGAGCGAGGCGGCGACGGGCAAGCCCTACGTCAACGTGTGGATGCACGCTGGCGCGGTGCGCGTCAATCAGGAGAAGATGTCCAAGTCGCTGGGCAACTTCTTCACCATTCGCGATGTATTGGAAGTGCACGATCCGGAAGTGGTCCGCTACCTGCTGGTCGCGAGCCACTATCGAAGCCCGATCAACTACGCGCCGGAGTCGCTCAGCGAGGCGCGCAAGTCGCTGGAGCGCTTCTATCATGCGCTCGATGGCGTCGAGCTGGCCCACGGCGATGTCGAAGGAGTCTACGCCGAGCGATTTTCGGCGGCGATGAACGATGATTTCAATACGCCGGAAGCACTATCGGTACTGTTCGATCTGGCCCGGGAGATCAACCGGTTGCGCGATGCCGAGCCGGCCCATGCCGGGGCGCTGGGGCAGGAGCTCAAGCGACTGGCCAGTGTGCTGGGGCTGCTTGGGCGCGAACCGGCCGAATTCCTCAAGGCGGGGGCTGCCGGTCTGCCGCTGAGTGAAGCCGAGATCGAGACGCGTATCGAGGCGCGGGCCGCGGCCAAGGGCAATCGGGATTTCGCCGAGGCCGATCGGATCCGCGACGAGCTGGCAGCATTGGGTATCGTGCTCAAGGACTCTCGCGAAGGTACCCGTTGGAGTTTCGAGGCGCCTCCGGCCTGATGCTGTCATGGCCTTGAAACGACGAACCCCGCCAATCGGCGGGGTTCGTCGTTTTGGGGGCGTCATGATTCGGGAAACGGGATCATTGCCCGGCCAGGCGAGCGAGGATCGCATCGACCATCTTGGCGGAATGCGTCGCGGCCCGTTCCAGGAAGGCGTCAAAGGAGAGTTCGGACTGCTTGCCGGCGATATCCGACAGCGCCCGAATGACCACGAACGGGCACGCGAACAGATGGCAGGTCTGGGCAATCGCGGCGGCTTCCATCTCTACTGCCAGCATCTGGGGGAAATGTCCGCGCACGGTGTCGACCCGTGTCGGATCGGCCATGAAGCTGTCGCCGGTACAGATCAGGCCTTCGTGGACGCGTAGATCCCCGAGGCTTTCGATGCAGGCGCGCGCGGTCTCGATCAGCCCGGGATCCGGGGCAAAGCCTGCCGGCATGCCGGGAACCTGGCCCATTTCGTAGCCGAAAGCGGTGACGTCGACATCGTGATGGCGCACCTCGCTGGAGATGACCACGTCGCCGACTTCCATGGCCGCACCGAAGCCGCCGGCAGAGCCGGTGTTGATGACGGCGTCCGGCTGGTAGTGGGTCATCAGCTGCGTTGCGCCCACCGTGGCATTGACTTTGCCGATGCCTGACTGGAGTAGTACGACCCGAAGCCCGTGGCGCTCACCGACGTGAAAAGTGCCGCCGGGATGATGTTCGATGCGGGCGTTGTCCAGATGGGAGGCGAGCAGGGCGACTTCCTGCTCCATGGCGCCAATGATACCGATAGTCTGCATGCGTTATCCGTCCTGGTCCGTCAGATCAGTGCGTAGAGTTGAGGTGTCGTCGGTGCGTCATTGTGCATCGTGAAGCTCGGCCGCTTGCAGGGTGTTCTGCAGCAAGGTGGCAACCGTCATCGGTCCGACACCGCCGGGCACCGGGGTGATCCAGCTGGCGCGCTCGGCTGCGGTGTCGAAATCGACATCGCCCACCAGGGTGCCGTCTTCCCGACGGTTGATGCCGACATCGATGACAATGGCGCCGGACTTGACCCAGTTGCCATCGATCAGGCCGGGCTTGCCGGTAGCAACCACCAGCAGATCGGCCTGTCGGACCTTGTCTTCCAGCCCCTGAGTGAATCGATGACAGATCGTGGTGGTACAGCCGGCAAGCAGCAGTTCCAGCGCCATCGGCCGGCCGACGATATTGGAAGCGCCGACGATGGTGGCGTCCAGCCCCCGGAGCGGGATCCCGCTCTGTTCGAGCAGCGTGATGATGCCCTTGGGCGTGCAGGGGCGCAGCAGCGGCAACCGCTGCGCCAGGCGGCCCAGGTTGTACGGATGAAAGCCGTCGACATCCTTGTCCGGACGAATGCGCTCGAGCAAGGGGTTGGCATCGAGATGTGCGGGTAGCGGAAGCTGTAGAAGGATGCCGTCGACGGCAGGGTCGGCGTTCAGGCGATCGATCAGCGCTTCCAGGTCCTGCTGCGTCGTGGTGGTCTCGAGCCGGTGGCTGAAGGAGAGAATGCCGGCGTTCTCGCAGGCTCGGTGCTTGTGGCTGACGTAGACCTCCGAGGCCGGATCGTGGCCGATCAGTATGACGGCCAACCCCGGGCGACGCAGCCCGCGCTGGGTTCGATGTTCCACGTCGACTTTCACTCGATTGCGGATTGAGCCGGCAATGGCCTTGCCATCGATCAACTGAGCGGTCATCGACTTTCCTTTCTGAGTGCTGAGGGGGTCGGCGGAAGGCCGACTGAGGGCGGCAATTTTCGCACGCCCAGAGATGCAGTCAACGCGCGACGGGGCGTCAGTGCCATTTGCGGCATTTTTTTGATGCTGCGCTGCGAGATGCAATCGAGGTTAAGTGCACGTAAGGGCTTGACCCGACAGAAAGGATCCGTAGAATACGCAGCGCATCGAGGGGCTCGTAGAGTCATCGGGCACGAATGGCATCAAACGGGGTATAGCGCAGTCTGGTAGCGCGCCTGCTTTGGGAGCAGGATGTCGGGGGTTCAAATCCCTCTACCCCGACCATGATGATACCGCTCGTGTCGGTGAAAATGCAGCCGGTGTTGGAATGCGCCTATAGCTCAACCGGATAGAGCAACGGCCTTCTAAGCCGTAGGTTGCAGGTTCGAGTCCTGCTGGGCGCGCCACTCGTTACCTGGTGATGTGGTCCCGGTCGATGCGAAAATCGGTATGGTGGGTGTAGCTCAGTGGTAGAGCCCCGGATTGTGGCTCCGGTGGTCGTGGGTTCGATCCCCATCATCCACCCCATGCCGATCAGCTTTGAGAAATGGTGGGTGTAGCTCAGTGGTAGAGCCCCGGATTGTGGCTCCGGTGGTCGTGGGTTCGATCCCCATCATCCACCCCATTTCTTCCTCGGTGATAGTCCTTTCTTTTCGGTACTGCCTCTCTTTTACTGCGCGTCGCCATCTCTGTCGAATGTTGTGGTTCGATGTTCGAGATGCGTGTCAGGTTAGCCTTAAGTCGATATTTATGGCTTCGGGCTTGTATTTCGTCCCGATTGGCACCATTTACCGCCCTAGTCTGCTTGCCAGTAGGCATGGGGATTCATAAAATCGCCCCCTGTTTAGAAATGAGCGCTTTGAAATGACAGTTTTGAAGCCTGGTTTTTGAGTTGCAATCACAGAACGCCCCCGTCGGTAGAGGATCATCTATGCAAGTTTCCGTTGAGACGACATCCCAGATCGAACGTCGCATCACTGTTCAGGTTCCGGCAGCCGAGGTTGACGAGGCCGTTGCTGCTCGCCTGCAAGACACCGCCAAGCGCGTTCGTCTGAATGGCTTTCGTCAAGGGAAGATCCCGATGGCGGTCGTGCGTCAGCGCTACGGTCAAGACGTGCGCAACGAAGTCGTCAGTGAGCTCATGCGTCAACACTACGTGCGGGCGATTACCGAGCAGAGCCTGAACCCTGCAGGCTATCCGTCGATCGAGCCCAAGGTCGATCAGACCGGCAAGGATCTGGAGTTCGTTGCCACGCTGGAAGTCTATCCCGAGATCGAACTGAAGAGCATCGACGGTACGGTCGTGGAGCGTCCCAAGACAGAAATCACGGACGCCGATATCGACACCATGATCGAAACGCTGCGCGGTCAGCGGGCCAAGTTCCAGCCGGTTGAGCGCGCGGCGGAAAATGGCGATCAGGTCAAGATCGATTTCCAGGGATTCCTGGGCGACGAGCCGTTCGAAGGTGGCGCCGCCGAAGGGCATGAGCTCGAGCTGGGGTCCAACCGTTTCATCCCCGGCTTCGAAGAACAGCTGATCGGTGCCAAGGCTGGTGAAGAGAAGCGCATCAGCGTGACCTTCCCGGAAGATTACCAGGCCGAACATCTGGCGGGTCAGGAAGCGACCTTCAAGGTGACGGTTCATGAAGTCTCCGCCAAGGCGCTGCCGGAAGTCGATGCCGACTTCATCAAGGAATTCGGTGTGGAAGACGGCGATGCCGAAAAGTTCCGTGCCGAGATCAAGAGCAACATGGAGCGCGAGGTCAAGCAGGCCGCGCAGAATCGCGTCAAGCAGCAGGCTCTCGATGCGCTGCAGAAAGCCAATGACGTCACCGTGCCCCAGTCACTGGTCGACCAGGAGACCGAGGGGCTCAAGCGTCAGGCGGCTCAGCAGTTCGGTCTTGGCGAAGACTTCGATGTCAGCCAGTTGCCCAACGAGCTGTTCGCCGACCAGGCCCGTACTCGCGTCAAGGTCGGTCTGCTGCTGGCGGAAGTCATCAAGCAACACGAGCTGGACGCCAGCGACGACGAGATCCGTGCTCGCGCCGAAGAGTTGGCATCTCAGTATCAGCAGCCCGAGCAGGCCGTCGAGCAGTACATGCAGAACGACGAGCTCAAAGGGCAGATCAAGTCGGCGGTGCTGGAAGACAAGGCCGTTGACAAGCTTCTCGAGCAGGCCCAGGTTAACGACGTCAGCATGAGCTACGAGCAAGTGCTTCAGGCGGCTCAACAGGCCGAGCAATCGGCTGAAGAAGCTGAAGAAGACGAGGCCGAGGAAAGCGATTCCAAAGCATGATGGGTGCTTGGTAAGCGAGCGGCCCGGCCGAAGCCGGGCCGCTAGTCGATGGGCCTGACAATCACCAGCTGTAAGGAAATCGCGATGCGTAACGAGTTCGACATCAGTAATGCTGGCGGCCTGGTCCCGATGGTGGTGGAGCAGAGTGCGCGCGGCGAGCGGTCGTACGATATCTACTCTCGTCTGCTCAAAGAGCGTGTCATCTTCCTGGTCGGCCCGGTCGAGGACTACATGGCCAACCTGGTCGTGGCACAGCTGCTGTTCCTGGAGTCCGAAAATCCTGACAAGGATATTCATCTCTATATCAACTCGCCGGGTGGTTCAGTGACGGCGGGCATGTCCATTTATGACACCATGCAGTTCATCAAGCCGGATGTCTCGACGGTCTGTATCGGCCAGGCGGCCAGCATGGGCGCGCTGTTGCTGGCTGGCGGCGCGAAGGACAAGCGCTTCTGCCTGCCGCATTCGCGCATGATGATCCACCAGCCGCTTGGGGGTTATCAGGGGCAGGCAGCGGACATCGAGATCCACACCCGTGAAATCCTGACCATTCGCCAGAAGCTGAATCGCATCCTGGCGAACCACACGGGTCAGGATATCGACAAGATCGCTCAGGACACCGACCGTGACAACTTCATGGATGGTAGTCAGGCCGTCGAATACGGCCTGATCGACGCCGTGCTGGATAAGCGTCCGGTATCCTGATAGCGTTTGAGTCAAGGTTTCACACGACGGCGTGCTGCGCCGTCGTCCTGACGAGGTACACGAATGGCCGACGGTAAAGGCAAAGACGACAACGGCAAGCTGCTGTACTGCTCGTTCTGCGGCAAGAACCAGAACGAAGTGCGCAAGCTCATCGCAGGCCCGTCTGTCTACATCTGTGACGAGTGTGTCGATCTCTGCAATGACATCATTCGCGAGGAGGTTCTGGAAGCCGACGCCGAGAGCGATGAAGACCGTCTTCCCGTACCCCGAGAGATTCGTAATACGCTCGACGACTATGTGATTGGCCAGGATCGCGCCAAGATGGTGTTGTCCGTTGCGGTCTACAATCACTACAAGCGTCTACGCAGTGGTGGCAAGAGCGACGGCATCGAGCTGGGCAAGTCCAACATCCTGCTGATTGGCCCGACGGGCAGCGGCAAGACGCTGCTGGCGGAAACGCTGGCGCGCCTGCTCAATGTGCCGTTCACGATCGCAGACGCCACGACGCTCACCGAAGCGGGCTACGTGGGCGAGGATGTCGAAAACATCATCCAGAAGTTGCTGCAGAAATGTGACTACGACGTCGAGAAGGCCCAGCGCGGCATCGTCTACATCGACGAGATCGACAAGATTTCGCGCAAGTCGGACAATCCCTCCATCACGCGTGACGTATCCGGTGAAGGCGTGCAGCAGGCGCTGCTCAAGCTGATCGAAGGGACGACGGCTTCCGTTCCACCGCAGGGCGGCCGCAAGCATCCGCAGCAGGAATTCCTGCAAGTCGACACCGGCAATATCCTGTTCATCGTCGGCGGCGCCTTCGCTGGCCTGGACAAGGTGATTCGTGACCGTGCCGAGAAGGGCGGAATTGGTTTCAATGCTGCGGTGAAGAGCAAGGAAAGCAACAAGGGTGTCGGTGATGTCCTTGCCGACGTCGAGCCCGAGGATCTCGTCAAGTTCGGGCTGATTCCCGAGTTCGTCGGACGCTTGCCGGTGATCGCGACGTTGACCGAACTGACCGAAGATGCGCTGGTCCAGATCCTGACCGAGCCCAAGAACTCGCTGGTCAAGCAGTATGCGCACCTGTTCGAGATGGAAGGGGTGGAGCTGGACTTCCGTGAAGATGCCTTGCGGGCCGTGGCGCACAAGGCCATGGAACGCAAGACGGGCGCGCGTGGGCTACGTTCGATTCTGGAATCGGTACTGCTGGAGACGATGTACGACGTGCCGTCGCTCGACGGCGTCACCAAGGTCGTGATCGACAGCTCAGTCATTACCGGTGATAGCGAACCGCTGCTGATCTACTCCAAGCAGGAAGAGAGTCGTGTCGTCAATAAAGACGGGTGATCGGGACGTGTCGTTCCGTTCAGCTATCTAGCGAGGGGGCCTGATGGCCCCCTTTTTTATGGATTCGGTCTTTCAGGGATTCGCTAGTCTATCGGATGCTACTTGTATCTGGCTGATGACGCCCCCACGTACCTTTCATATTGATATTGCCGCTCTGGTGGCTCACCCATCCGAAAGTTTGTCGAGGAAATGCTGTAATGGCGCAGAGCTCTGACCAGACATTGACGCTTCCGCTCTTGCCGCTACGTGACGTGGTAGTCTATCCGCAGATGGTCATACCACTGTTCGTGGGGCGGGAAAAATCGATCCGGGCGCTGGAAACCGCGATGGAGCACGACAAGCGCGTGCTATTGGTCGCGCAGCGTGAGGCGGCTCATGACGACCCCGGTGTCGACGATCTTTTCAGTATCGGCACGGTGGCCGATATCATGCAGCTGCTCAAGCTTCCCGACGGTACGGTCAAGGTGCTTATCGAAGGGAGCTTCCGGGCCGATATCCAGGAGGTTTCGCAGGACGAGGACGGCTTCATCAGCGCGCAGGCAGTGGCGCGGGATAGTGAGCCGCTGAGCGAACGTGAGCAGGAGTCTCTGGTTCGCGTGCTGCTCAATCAGTTCGAGCAGTACGTCAAGCTGTCCAAGAAGGTGCCTGGCGAGGTTCTCTCTTCGCTGCAGGAGATCGAAGATCCCAGCCGGCTCGTCGACACGATCTGTGCGCACCTGTCATTGAAGATCGATGACAAGCAGGAGCTGCTCGAGATGGATCGTGTGCGCGATCGGGTCGAACACCTGATGGCGCTGATCGAGTCCGAGATCGATCTGCTGCAGGTCGAGAAACGCATCCGGTCGCGGGTCAAGGACCAGATGGAGAAGTCTCAGCGCGAGTACTATCTCAATGAGCAGATGAAGGCCATCCAGAAAGAGATGGGCGAGCTCGAGAACGTGCCCAACGAGGCGGAAAAGTACGAGCAGCGCATCAAGGAAGCCGGGATGCCCCAGGAAGCCGTCGACAAGGCTACTCAGGAGCTCGGCAAACTCAAGATGATGTCGCCCACCTCTGCCGAGGCGACCGTCGTCCGCTCGTATCTGGATTGGGTCCTGTCCGTGCCATGGAAAAAGCGGACTCGGGTGAAGCATGACCTGCCGCACGCTGCCAAGGTGCTGGACGAGGATCATTATGGCCTGGAAGAAGTCAAGGAACGCATTCTTGAGTATCTTGCCGTACAAAAGCGGGTCAAGAAGCTCAAGGGGCCGGTGCTGTGTCTTGTCGGCCCGCCCGGCGTAGGCAAGACATCACTGGGCCAGTCGATTGCGCGCGCCACCAACCGGCGCTACGTACGCCTGGCATTGGGTGGCGTGCGTGATGAATCCGAGATCCGCGGTCACCGGCGCACTTACATCGGCTCGCTGCCGGGTAAGCTGATTCAGCGCATGAGCAAGGCGGGAGTACGCAATCCGCTGTTCCTGCTCGATGAAGTCGACAAGATCGGCATGGATCATCGTGGAGATCCTTCCTCTGCGCTGCTGGAAGTGCTGGATCCCGAGCAGAACGACAAGTTCAACGATCATTATCTCGAGCTCGATTACGATCTGTCGGACGTGATGTTCCTCTGTACGGCCAATTCGATGAACATTCCCGGTCCGTTGCTGGACCGTATGGAAGTCATTCGTCTGCCGGGGTATACCGAGGACGAGAAGCTCGCCATCGCCAAGCGCTACCTGGTTCCCAAGCAGCTCAAGGCGAACGGGCTCAAGGAAGGCGAACTGACGTTCAGCGACGAGTCCGTGCTCGAGCTGATCCGCTATTACTCCCGCGAAGCCGGGGTGCGTGAACTCGAGCGCCAGGTCGCCAAGGTCTGCCGCAAGGTGCTTCGTGAACGTCTGGAAACGGAAAAAGGCCAGGGCGCCCAGGCCGGGCAGACTCTGTCGGCGGATGATATCGAACGCTACGCTGGCGTGCGCCGCTATAGCTATGGCCTGGCGGATCAGGAGCATCAGGTCGGCCGTGTCACCGGGCTGGCCTGGACTTCGGTCGGCGGCGAACTGCTGTACATCGAGTCTGTCGTGACGCCGGGCAAGGGGCGGGTCAACAAGACTGGCTCACTGGGCGACGTCATGAAGGAGTCCGTCAGTGCCGCTCACACCGTGGTGCGGGCGAGAGCGCGCCAGTTCGGTATCGACCCCGAGCGCTTCGAAAAGGAAGACCTGCATATCCATGTTCCCGAGGGCGCCACGCCGAAGGATGGCCCGAGCGCAGGCATCGGCATGGTAACGGCCATGGTGTCGGCCTATACCGGGCGGCCCGTACGCTGTGACGTGGCAATGACCGGCGAAGTCAATCTGCGTGGCGAAGTCATGCCGATCGGCGGGCTCAAGGAGAAATTGCTGGCTGCACGGCGCGGTGGTATAAAGACCGTACTCATACCGGAAGAGAATCGTCGGGACCTCAAAGAGGTGCCCGAGAACATCAAGAATGCATTGGACATTCGTTCGGTGAAGTGGATTGATGACGTGTTGTCAACGGCATTGACGAACCATGTCGACGACGATGACAAGCTCGCCGAAGATGTAGCTTCTTCGCAAACCAATGTCAGCACACATTGATCTCATCGATGCGTAAATTTCGTGCGCCAAGCCCGATATGACGCGGTTTTTCTGATGATCTCGATTGACAGCAGAAACTCGGCATTGCTATAAAATGCCCACTTGTTGAAATCGTGATCGCGTCTCTGATTGCGCATCGATGTCCTGTTAATTTCGTATACAGTCAAGGGGTGAAGTGTGAATAAATCCGAGCTGATTGAAGCCATTGCTGCGTCTGCCGATATTCCCAAGGCGGCTGCAACACGCGCTCTCGACGCGATGATCGAGTCCGTGTCAGACAGCCTGAAGAAGGGTGACTCTGTAGCACTGGTAGGGTTCGGGACTTTTGCGGTGAAAGAGCGCGCAGCGCGTACTGGCCGTAACCCGCAGACTGGCAAGCCGATCGAGATTAGCGCTGCCAAGGTGCCGAGCTTCAAGGCAGGCAAGGCGCTCAAAGACGCGGTGAACTGAGTTTCGCTCCGTCGCGCGGGCCGATGTTCCGGCGTCCATGGAAGACTTAGGTTTTCCAGTCGGTGAGAGTCCGCAAAACATAAGCGCATCGCCTCAGCGATGCGCTTTTTTATTGTCGTGCTGCAAGAGCGAACCTTTTGCAGAAAGGATAGCCAGTGTTCGTGCACGGATGCGCCGTGGTGGCATGGCGGTGTACGATACGCGCGCGACACATGGGTAATCGACATGCGAGGACAGCATGCTGCAACGAATTCGTGAGGGCTCCCAAGGGTGGGTGGCAAAAGTCATCGTGGGGGCCATCATTGTGACGTTCGCGCTTTTCGGCGCGGAATCCCTGGTCAGTTACTTCTCGGCAGGTAGCAACGATGCGGCGACGGTCAATGGTGAATCCATCAGTCGTCAAGCGGTCGAAACGCAAGTGCAGCGCGGCATTCGTTCGGGGCAAGTGCCGCCCGAACAGGAGCGGCAGTTTCGCGGTCAGGTGCTCGATCAGCTGATTCGTCAGCGTACGCTGGACCAATACGCGAGCGAGGGCGGGCTTCATATCTCGGATAGTCAGCTGGATCGATTGATCGTCTCGCTGCCCGAATTCCAGGATCAGGATGGTCGCTTCTCCGACGAACTATTCACCAATCGACTGGCGCAGGCCGGTTACACGCCTGCCTCCTTCCGTCGCGAACTGCGCGCAGACACGCTGCGCCGGCAGGTCCAGCAGGGGCTCGCGGCGTCAGCCTTCCTGTTGCCATCGGAAAAGGCGCGATTGGCATCGTTGCAGCAGCAGCAGCGGACGTTCCGCTATGCGGCATTGACCGCCGCGGATCTCGAACAGCCCGTCACCCCGAGCGATGCCGATCTCCAGCAGTACTATGACCAGCATCAGGATGATTTTCTTCGTCCGGAGCAGGTCAAGGTCAACTATCTGGTATTGAACCAGGAGGACGTGGCCAAGGATGTCGAGATCACCGACGAGCAGCTGCGCCAGGCCTATGAACAGGCCAAGGCCGGGGCCCCGCGTGAGGTTTCCCATATTCTGGTGACGTTCGGCGACGACCGGACCGAACAGGAAGCCCGCGACCGCATTGCCGAAGTGCAGCAGCAACTCGAGCAGGGAGCGGATTTCACTGCTCTGGCGCGTGAGTATTCTGACGATTCCTCGTCTGCCGGCGACGGGGGCGATCTTGGCGCGATCCAGAAAGGATTCTTTGGCGACAGCTTCGATGACGCCGCGTTCTCGCTCGATCCGGGGCAGGTGTCCCAGGTCGTGCAGACTCAGTATGGCCTTCATCTCATCAAGGTGACGGGCATCGACATTCCTTCTTTCGAGGAGGATCGCGAGGCGCTTACCCGGCAGGTGAAGCTCGAGCAGTCCGAGTCGCTGTTCAACGAGCGAGTGCAGAAGCTGACCGATGACGCGTATGAGGCAGATGATCTTGCAACGGTTGCCGGTGAGATGGGACTGACGGTTCAGACCAGCGACTGGTTTTCTCAGGATGTCGGTGGTGAAGGCGTGCTTTCCAATCCTGATGCTGCCGCTGCTGCGTTTTCCTCGGATGTGCTCGAAGATGGCTATAACAGTGACGTCATCGAGACAGACGACCAGCAACGTGTCGTGCTGCGCGTCGTGGACCATCGTGAGGCAAGCACGCTACCGCTCGACGAGGTTCGCGACCAGGTCCTGGCGGCGGTCAAGACCGAGCAGACTCGGCAGCAGTTGCAGAAGCGAGCGGAAGAGGTATTGGCGACGCTACGCAACGGGGATGTCGTGTCGGGGCTCGACTGGCAGCAGGCCGATAGCGTGACTCGCGATGCCGATAGCGTGCCGGCGCCGATTCTGCAGGAAGCTTTCCGTCTTTCCCGCCCGCAGGCGGATGCCGTTACCTGGGGGCAGACTGAAAGCCAGAACGGTGTTGCCATCGTTGGCCTCGAGTCGGTCACGGCGGGTGATGCCAGTTCGGACGATGCGGATTTCGTGACACGCCTGGCGCAGCGGCTGCAAGCCCAGATCGCCATTCAAGGCTTGAGCCAGACGCTGGAGGAAGAAGCCGACGTCGAGCGTCACTGACGCATCGAGACAAAGCAGGGCGTTAGTCTGGGTTCACCGGACCGTTACTGCGACCTTGCCCGACTTTTGTTGCCCTCCTAGGCTGAACGGTATGTCTACCGTTGGCCAGGAGGGTTTTTCATGACCGTCACTCGATACTTCGTACTGCTCGAGATCCCCCATGGATTGCCGCAGCCGAATCAATTCGCCATCAAAGAAGAGGCGTTGTCGGATCTGGCGCCGAACGAAGTCCGAATCCGCAATCGCTGGCTATCAGTGGATCCCTACATGCGTGGCCGGATGAGCGGTGTTGCGACTTATGTCGAACCCTATGCGCTTGGCGAGCCTATGTCCGGTGGCGCCGTGGGAGAAGTCATCGCCTCCCGTCATCCGCACTTTCAGCAGGGGGACCGGGTTCGACATATGGCCGGTTGGCGGGATGTCGCTCAATTGCCCGGAGAAGAGGTCGAGCCGCTGCCGAAGTTCGACGTGCCGGAACAGGCTTACCTCGGCGTGTTGGGGATGCCGGGCATGACGGCGTGGACCGGCCTCAACCTCATTGCCGGGTTACAGTCACGGCAACGTGTCCTCGTGAGCGCGGCTTCGGGCGCCGTGGGCTCGTTGGCCGTGCAGCTAGCCAAGGCGGCGGATTGCCATGTCGTCGGCGTTGCTGGCAGTCCGGCCAAGTGCGAGTGGCTGGAATCGATGGGCGCCACGGCAGTCAACTACCGGGGCAAGGATGTCGACGCGCTGTCACAGGCGCTTCATGAAGCCTCTCCCGAAGGATATGACATCTACTACGAAAACGTGGGAGGCCCTCTGCTGGAGGCGGCGCTCGCCAATCTTCGCGATCATGCCCGCATTGCGATCTGCGGGATGATCGACCGTTACAACGCGACAGGGCCGTCGGGTGGTCCCGGCAATCTCAACCAGCTGCTGTTTCGCAAGGCGCGCATGGAAGGGTTCATCGTCGGCGAACATTGGAGTCACTATCAGACGTTCCTGGAGCAGGTGGCCCCTGAAGTCGAGCGCGAGGCGATCCGTTACCGCGAAACTGTCGTCGAGGGCCTGGAGCAGATGCCTGACGCCTTTCTGAAGCTTTTTTCGGGAGAGAACGAGGGCAAGATGCTGGTCCGCCTCCCCTGAACCCGACGACGTCAGCGATGGGGAGGGCGCCTACCGAGTGGTGCGCTCCCATTCTGCCAAAATGCTGAGCGCCTGTTCGCGATCATCGCTGCATAGCTGTCTGTCATATTCGAATTGATGGCAGACGGCCGGACGCCGAGGATCGCCAAACAACCGGCACAGATTGTTTTCGTCCAGCTGCACGCAGCGCTCCCCGGCGGGTTTGCCATTGGGCATGCCGGGGATGGGCGAGGTGATCGAAGGCGCGATGCAGCACGCGCCGCAGCCGGCTCGACAGCTCATCGTGTCTTCCTAATTCAGCGTCGTCGTACCGCGGCTCTCGGCGAGCGCACCCTTGTCGATCCCTTCGAATGCCTGCACCCGGATATGCGCGCCGGTGGATTGCGCAATCTGATGGGCCAACCAGGCCGCGATGTTTTCGACGGTCGTGGGCGCGGGCAAGATGTGACAGCGCTCTTTCGGCAACTGGAGCTGAAACTGCCCTTGGCCGGAGCGGTAGCGAACGCGCATGATCTCATCGTTGCGGCGAGGATCGACGATATCGGCATCGTCGACGAGATACCCGTTGTCCAGACGTTGCGCCCAGAACGCTTCTAGCTCCGGATCACGTTGACCGTTGCGCCAGATTCTCAGGTGCGAGCGGTGACCATGGGCGATGCGCTGGCAGTTCCCCTTGTGGTGCTTGAGGCCATGGCTGTAGCTATAGATCGCGCCATCGGCCAGTTCCTCCCGCAGACGAATGCGGATCGCCTCGACGCGAGGTGGCGGTCTTTTGCTGAGCTCGTTACTGAGATGTGCTCCCAGCCGCTCCGCAGTGATTTCTCCCCACGGGAACAGCGTGAAGCCTTGGCGCGGAGCGCGCACCTCGAAGGGGAAGGGGAGTTCCGCCGCCATGTGCAGCCCTTCGCTGCACTCCTCGATCCTGACGCCCGCCGCCTGGGTCGGCACGAGCAAGGTGTGGTCCAGGCCGGCGTCGAGACGTGACTTGATCCAGGGTTTGACCTCGCCGAAATCGAACAGCATGCCGTCTTCCCCCAGTTCGCCGTCGAGCTCGACATCGACGTGCCAGCTGGCGCCGCTCAGGCCGCGTTGAGGTGACCAGATCGAGGCGTCGATATTGGTCAGGTTGTTCACGAACAGGGTCATCAATCGATTCCTGCAATCTTGTGGGTCTGCAGCGACAGTCGCCATTGAGGATGGCGCATGCAGTACTCGACCGTCGCCTCCATCGGGCTGCCATCGGTAACGATGGCGCCTGGCGCAAGATCCATCGGCTGCAGAAAGAAATGAGTGAAATTCAGCCCAGAGAACGTTTCGGGATCGACGCCGGCCTGGGGATAGACCAGCTTGAGCTCGTTGCCTCGGGTCTGGCGCAATGCCGTGTCGCCTTTCGGGCTGACGCAGATCCAGTCGATGCCTTCGGGTGCCTGGATCGTGCCATTGGTCTCGACGGCGATCTCGAACCCTCTGGCATGCATGGCAGCGATCAGCGCCGGGTCCAGTTGCAGCAGAGGTTCGCCACCGGTGAAGACCACATAACGCGTGAAGTCGCCTCGAGCAGGCGTCGGCCAGAGTTGTTCGAGATGTGAAGCCAGGCCGTCGGCATCGTTGAATTGGCCGCCATTCTGGCCATCGGTGCCGACGAAGTCGGTATCACAGAAAGTGCACTGGCTGGCGGCACGGTCCCGTTCCCGACCCGACCAGAGATTGCAACCGGCAAAACGGCAGAAAACACTGGCGCGACCGGCTTGGGCGCCTTCCCCCTGCAGGGTGTAGAAGGCTTCTTTGACGCTATACATGCAAGTTTCCGTTCTGGGCTGTCAGACTCGACGCACTGGATGTCGACGACATTCTACGCGTTACCTTTGGCGCCAGGTCCTGCCTGGCATCAGGTCTCGTCGCGAGATTGTCGTGAGATTCGGATATCAGCGTTTGGCATAGGGCAGTGGGTCCGTCTTTCCCTGGCTGGCAAACGCAGCGAGCCGCTCTCGACAGCTGCCGCATTCGCCGCAAGCGGTGGCTTCGCCCAGGTAGCAGGTCCAGGTCTGGGCGTAATCCAGGCCCATTTCGATCCCGTCGGCAAGAATCTGCGCTTTATCGCTATGCAAATATGGGGCTTCAATCCTGACGGCCTCGAAGTTGGCGATGGCGGCCACATCGTTCATGCGTTCGACGAAAGCCGGGCGACAGTCGGGATAAAGGACGTGATCGCCGCCATGGGCGCCATAGAAACAGATCGGTGCCCCGATATTGACGGCATGACCGATCGCCAGAGACAACAGAATCATGTTGCGATTGGGGACCACGGTATCGGCCAGATTGTCCTCGGCGTAGTCCGCCTTGGGCATGGCTCGATCGCTGTCGGTCAGCGCCGAATTGCCGATCAACTGATGAATGGCACGGATATCGACGATTCGGTGCGAGACACCCAAATCGCTGCATACCTGGCGAGCGACATCGAGCTCGCGAGCATGGCGCTGACCATAGTGAAACGATAGCGCATGGACGTCATGGCCCTCGCGCAACGCTCTATGCAAGACCGTGTAGGAGTCCATGCCGCCGGAATAGATCACGACGGCCGGTCTGGACGTAGTCTGGGAAGTCGAGGATGTCATGCTGTCAACCTATAACAAGCAAGCTGTCTGGAACTTGAAGTGATGGAAGGACGGCCGACGCGGCGTACGATCACGTCGCGAAGGCGCCTCTTTCGCCGACCAGGGGGGTTAGAAAGCGTTGTCTCAGCGTCTCTTGTGACGATCCCTGGGCGAGCAGATGAATGAGCTTGCAGTGGGCTGCTTCCGGCGTCATGTCATCGCCGGACAGAATGCCGATTTCCTCGAGTATTCGACCAGCGGCGTAGGTGCCGAGATGGACGCCGCCGAAGGGGCATTGGCTGATGGCGACCAGCACCTTGCCTTCCGCGCTGGCGCGGGCCAGAACACCGAGTAGTGCTTCGTCTTCCGGCAGATTGCCGCTGCCCCAGCACTCGATCACGACGCCCCGGATGCGGTCGTCATCCAGCCATCGATCCACGTCCTGAGCACGAATGCCCGGCCACAAGGTCAGGCGAACGACCACCGGCGTCGGGCCGGTGGCCAGTTCGAAACGAGGAGCACCCTGAATGCCACTGCAGCGTGCAGCGTAAATGACCGGGGCGTGATCCACTATTTCGCCCAATAGCGGCCAATTGGGGCTTTCGAAGCCCTGAGCGTCCTGAGTGTACCATTTTCGTGTCCGGCACCCTCGCATCAGGCGATTTGCGAAACTCACGCAGACTTCTCGCAAGTCGGTTTGTGTCGCGAACATCAACGAGGCTTCCAGATTGTCGAGTGCGTCGCTGCCCTCGATACCCAGTGGCTTCTGCGAACCCGTGACGATGACCGGTTTGGACAAGCCTTGAAGCTGAAATGCCAGACTGGACGCACACCAGGCGAGGGTATCGGTGCCGTGAAGCACCACGAACCCGGCATAATCCTGATATCGCTCGGTGATCAGCAGTGCCAGCGCAGCCCAGTCGGCTGGCGTGGCACTGCTGGAGTCGATCGGGCGTGGTGTTTCCCAGACTGCATACCGGGGCAGCTTGCCCTGTCGGTCGGGCGGCAGTGTCGACAGCGCTGCCGCCATGCGGGAACCGAAGTTACCGGCGGCCACCAGGCCGCGGTCGCTGTCGCGCATGCCGATGGTGCCGCCGGTGTAAATCACCAGAATAGGGAGAGGGGCTTGGTCGTTAGCTGTGAGGCACATGGCTGTCTAGAGATCGTGGCCCAGGATGACCTGACAGATCGACGAGAAGGTACGTGCTTCCGGCGGGTGGTTAAGGTCGACGCCCAATGCCCGGCTGATATTGGAGGCCGAGATGATGCCGCGAATTCTGCTGCCGCCGCTGCCGTCCGGCTCGGTAATCAACACGTGCTGATCACCCGAAGACTTCAGCGTTTCGACCAGATCGCCGACGCTGGCGTGGGAGATCTTGGCATACGAGAGCGAATGCAGCTCGCTGCGAGGGGTCTGGATCATCTCTGCGGTGACTTCGTCCCGGCCGATCTGGTGTTTCTGCATCGCCAATGTGATGCGACGCCCGCCAATCAGTTCGCGGGCATTGACCACGCCGGTGAAATTGCCGCTGGCATTGACCAGCATCAGCAGGCGTACGCCGGCCTGCTTCATCGTTTCCAGCGCTTGCGCAATAGAGCTCCCGGTAGGCAGGGTATACGGATGACTGACGCTGAAATCTGTGACCAGCATGGTGGCGGAGCTTTCCAGCGTCACGGATTGCGTCTGGGTTGCCGGCTGTACAATGCCGCTGACACCATCCAGGTTTTCCAGGGTCAGCGCCGAAAAATGGACCTTTGAAGGGTGAAGTGTGTTGGCCATCGAGAAATCTCCAGCAAGCCAAAATGTTGAAATCGAGATTGGGAGGTCAGGTCCGAAACTGGATTGAAGCGTTACAGATACTGACGTAGATCGCCGCGCACGCTGTCCAGGAAAGTGATGAAACGAGTATCGCGTTCGTCGTCCTGACGATCGATACGGCAACCCAGTTTCATGGTCTTCTGGACCAGGAGTTCGTCGTAAATGTCCAGCGTGACCTTTTTGGGGCTCTCCGCGGATGGCGTGATATCGCCGTCTTCCAGGGTGAAGGTTTCGAAAAGTGTGGCGCGAACTCGCGTCGTGCCACCTTCGGCCAGCACGCGACGCACGAACAACCAGCCTTCGCAGGCGAAATTGTCGCCGTTGTCACGTTGACGCTGGAACACCGTGCGATAGCTCGCTCCCTCTTTCGCGGCGCGATCCGCCATGCTGCGATAGGCTTCGGTAACGCGAGACGCCATCGCACCGGTATCCGCCAGCTTGCGCAGTGCCGCCTGGTGTTCGCGCCCCAGTTGTTCCTGGCGCTGAAAACGCTGCCATAGGCGATAATTGGCATGCAGGGAGTTCGCGTCCATGTTGTCTCCGGATAGTGGCGAATAGGTCGGTGGCCTATGATCGCTTAAATGGCGGCTACCTGACCACCCACGGTTCGCCTTTCCCCACGCCGGCGAAGCGAAAAAAGAAGATCAGCCAGCGCTAAAGTTTACGGATCATCGGCCGATCAGGAAATCAACATACTAAAGTGCGCCTAAATCGGCGCCTGCTGTCGTGATCGGCGTGTTACAAATTGCGCCAGACAAAGAGAGGTTATATGGCTTCCATATCGTCACTAGGTATCGGTTCCGGTCTGGATCTGAGCGGGTTGCTCGATGACCTGGAAAGCGCAGAGCAGGAAAAGCTCACGCCGATCGTCTCGCAGCAGCAGAGTTACAAGACCAAACTGTCGGCCTTCGGTACGCTAGAAAGCTCGTTGACCGCGTTGCGCGACGCGGCAACCAAGTTGAGCGATCCCGAGACGTTTACCGCGGTCAAGAATTCGATGACCGGCGATGCCGTGACGGCCAGTACTACCGGTGATGCGGTCGCGGGTCGCTATCAGGTCAGTGTTTCGCAGCTAGCGCAGTCCCAGTCGGTAGTATCGAAGGGCTACGGGCTCGAAGACTCTCTGGAAATGTCTGGCACGCTGACTTTTAGCGTTGGAGAAGATACCTTCAACGTAGAAGTGGCGGATGGCGACACCCTGGCGGATCTCCGCGATGCGATCAATGCTAAAAAGGGTGGGGTGAGCGCCACGATCATCAACGACGGAACGGCTTCTCGCTTAGTGCTTTCGTCAACCGAAACGGGAACTGACTCGGTGATGTCGGTTAAGTCGGCAGCCGACGGGGATGCGTTAGATCAGGCCTTTGGGTTTACAACGGCTGTCTCGACTGACGAGGCGACGGGCGAAAAGACGACGACTTTTACCGCTGCTTCCGGTGGTACTATGGAAGAGGCCGTTAAATCGCAGAATGCTGAATTGACGGTCAACGGTATCGATATCACCAGTCAGTCCAATACGGTCGAAGATGCCCTTCAGGGCGTGACGTTCAATCTAGCCTCGGTTACCGATGGCGAGACACTCAGCGTATCCAAGGACACGGAATCGATGACGAAGGCCGTCAAAGCCTTCGTCGATGCTTACAACAGTTTTCAGAGCACCGCCGACAATCTGACCTCCTACGATTCCGAGTCGGATACCGCAGGGACACTGCTGGGCAACTCGACCATGCGCAGTATCGAATCCCGGTTGCGCAGCGTTCTCAGCTATAGCGATAGCGAGGGTACGTTCTCGATGCTGTCGGATCTCGGGATCGAGCGTCAGTTGGACGGCACGCTGAAAGTCGACGACGACAAGCTCAGCGACGCCATTACGAGCGATAGTGATGCCGTCAGCCAGTTTTTCTCCGGTGCCGATGGTAAGAATGGTCTGGTCGCCAATATCGACGAGACAATGGGCTCGATTCTCGATGACGGGGGCCTGCTGCAGACTGCCACCGACGGTATCGATACCACGCTCAGTCGTCTGGATGATCGATATACGCGGATGCAGGAGTCGATTGACGCCACGGTCGAACGTTACCGAACGCAATTTGCCAGCCTGGATTCGCTGGTGGCACAGATGAATTCGACCAGCAGTTACTTGACTCAGCAATTCGATGCCCTTAGCGCACAAACCAATCAGTGATAGGGCGATAAAATGATGAATATCAGGCGTGGTGCCGGTGCGTATGCCAGGGTCGGGGTCGAGTCGGCGGTCATGTCCGCAGATCCTCACCAGTTGATCGTCATGCTCTTCGATGGTGCGCAAGCGGCTATCAACAGCGCTCGTTTGCATATGCAGGATGGCAATCGTGCAGCCAAGGGAGCGGCTATCTCCAAGGCGATAGATATCGTCAATAGCGGCCTGGCGGCAGCGTTGGACCATGAGCGTGGCGGAGATATCGCTGCTAACCTTGGGCAACTTTACGATTACATTGCACGACTGCTGTTACAGGCCAATCTGCGTGACGATGTCGCCAAGCTGGACCAGGCGGCGGCACTGCTCGACGATCTCGGTTCCGGCTGGCGCGAGCTTCGGCATTCGTCGGCCGAGCTGGCTGGAGGAGCATGATCACATGACATCAGGCTCGCCGGTGATCGACCAGTATCATCAGTTGCTGGAAGTGTCGACCCAGATGCTGGGTCTGGCGCGGGAGCAGCAATGGGACGCGCTCGTTCAATGCGAGGCGGGCTATCTGGTGTCTTTGCAGCGTGTGAAATCTCTGGATCGCGAGCAGTCGTTGAATGGCTCGGAGCGTGAGCAGAAGCGCGATCTGCTCGAGCGGATTCTGGAGCAGGATGCCGAGACTCGTCGCATGCTGGAGTCCCGCCGGGAAGAGCTGAGCCATCTTATCGGCAGCTCGCGGCGGCAGCAGGCGCTAGGGCAGGCGTATCAGGCGGGACGAGGCAGCATTGCTTCGCGCCTGCGCGCGGTGCCAACCGATGAACGGCCGTGAGCGGCATCACGCCGCTAATCGACACCCTGCTGCATCAAGTTCTCGGCAGACGGGTCGATACGCCGGTTGTCAAGGATCAGCCATTGCCGGTTTCAGCGACGGCATCGACGGATGCCATCCAGCCGGCGCGTAGCGACTCGAGATTGCATCAGCAGGGCGGGGAAAGAGTTTCCGCCATGCCCTCTGGCGCAGGGCGTGAAGGTGTCTCTCAGCTACCAGTAGCCCCTGGGCTGGCGAAAGTCCCCTCGGCGCAGTTGCACTTGAGCCATACCGCGACCGAGATTGCCGATATCCTCTCGCGCTTTCCTGCGACTCAATCCCCCTCGATTCGGCCATTATTGGCGCTCATGGCTCATCCGATAGAGAAGCCCGACGTGCTGGCGGCGGCGCTTTCACAGAGCGTGCGGGAAAGCGGCGTTTTCTATGAGTCGCATCTGTTGCGCTGGATGTCCGGTCAATACCCTCGTGCATCATTGATGCGTGAGCCCCAGGCCTGGCTGAGTCTGACCTTTCGACCGTTCACGCCAACGTCTTTGCTGACAAGTTACGGCTTCCCCTTTGCCGCAAGCGATGGTCGAGCAGCGCCTCGGCCCGGCGCTTCTTCCGGGACGATGACCGGGGCGAATTCGAGCACCCAGTCCGCCTCGTCATCGAGCGTGGGCCGTGGGGGCGATGTTCCCGCAGCTTCCATGGTTTCCGACCGAAGCTTGCCGTCTGCCGCGCGGAGCGGTACTGCCGGGGAGTGGGCGTCCTCGGGGAAGGGCATGGCGGAGGATCCATCGTCGCTTTCGATGACGCGCGCCCACCAGTTATCGCAGTCCTCATCGGATGCGCTGCAAGCACTGGTTCGGCAGCAGCTGGAACTGATCGCGGCACCCAATCTGCGCTGGGAAGGGCAGCTTTGGCCCGGCGTGTCCATGACGATGATGCTGACCGAGCTGCCGCGCGAGAGCATTCCTGACGACGCCGGCGACTCTGCCGGTCGGTCGGAGCAAGAGGAGGGCGCCAGCGACTGGCGTGCCGAAGTTCAGGTTCGTCTGCCGTCGCTGGGCGTTATCGATATCATCTTTGTGACGCGTCGCAATGCCGCGCTGCAGGTAGAGGTCAAGCCTGCCGAGGAGACAACCCGGGTTCAGCTCCGTCAGGAGTTGATACCCATGCGTGAACGGTTGGCGTCACTGGGAATGAGCGTGGAGCTGATAGTAGGAGAATCGGAGCATGAGTGACGACGATAGTGTGTCCGACTCTCGGCGACGTGCGGTCGCTCTGGCTTATAGCGGCGAACGCACGGATGCGCCACGGGTGGTTGCCAAAGGCTACGGGAATCTGGCTGATCGTATTCTCGAGCTCGCCAATCAGGAAGGGGTCTTCGTCCATGAGTCTCCTGAACTGGTCGCTCTCCTGATGCAGGTCGACCTGGACGCCCGTATCCCCGAGTCGCTCTATCAGGTGATAGCAGAGTTGCTGGTGTGGATCGGGCAGATCGACCGCTCGATAGTATCCAGAACAGACGAAGAACGTTGATTTCTGGCTGCAAGGTTCAACGCTGAAGTATCCTAGTGTATCACTTCGCTTCAAAGCCTTGTGTAACGTACATGTTCTTACATGTGGTGCGATTTTTATATTATCCAATAATAACAATAACTTATATAAACAAAGGTTCTGCGGTGCGAGATCAATCCGTTACTTCGATACAAATTTGGTTACGGAGCTTGATTTTTTTCATCAAAAAGTCGCAAACTAGCTCCATCATAAAGAGCTGATGTGGCCAATGGCTGCAGGCAGATGAAGCATCCGGTCAACGGGTGCCAATAAGACGATACGCAGGGAATCCAAGCATGCACTCGAATAGTCTTCTGGATGACATCCAGGATCTCAATCTTTCCTATCTTCTGCTGGTTCAGCGCCTGCTGAACGAAGATCGCGAGACGGCCATGTTTCGACTGGATCTGAATGCGGATCTGGCGGATGTCATCGGCAGGCTGTCGATCAAGCAGTTGACTCAGCTGTCGCGTAGCAACCAGTTGCTTTGCAACTTGCGCTTCAGCGATGCGGACCAGCTGAATCTGTTGATTCACAATCCGCGTGCGCAAGGGCTCGAGCAGACTCATGCCTCGCTATTGATGGCGGGCGCGAGCCATGCCCGGTCTTCTGTTCAGCAGAGGAACTGAGTCATGGCAGATAAAAGTCTTGTTGCGGAAATGCTCCAGGTCCAGCTGGCAATTGAATTGATTGAGTTGGGTGCCCGCTTGCAGGTTCTCGAGACAGAAACCGACCTGAGTCGCGGCCGTTTGATCAAGCTGTACAAGGAAGTCAAGGGGATGTCACCGCCCAAGGGAATGTTGCCGTTCTCTGCTGACTGGTTCATCACCTGGTTGCCGAATATCCATTCGTCGCTGTTTTACAATATCTATCGTCGTCTCAATGAAGAGTTGGGGTGCGAGCGGATGCCGGCCTTCGTCAAGGCTTACCGCCTTTATCTCGAACAGGTCGAACTCGATGGTGTAGAGCCGACTCTGGGTCTGACGCGTGCCTGGACGCTGGTACTTTTTTTCGAGAGCGATCTGCTGCAGTTATCTCGATGCAAGGGGTGTCACGGCGACTTCGTGGCACACGCGCATAGTCCCATGCAAGATTATGTCTGTGGTATTTGTCAGCCGCCGTCTCGCGCAGGCAAGACGCGCAAGGCCAAAGAAGTGGCTAAATCGGCAGGGCGTACCTTCATTCCTGTGGAGATGCCGCTGGCTCGTCGCCTGGCGGTCTAGTCAAGCAACGTCTTCCCAAGGCGGGCCATCATGGCCCGCCTTTTTTGCCTTTGCGGTTTCCATTCCAGGCATGAGCCTGATGTCTATGGATTCGTCGCACTATTGTCGACGAATCACGCTTTTCTGATATTTCCACCCTCAAGAGCAGAGGCCCCGCTGCCGATACAGTTATCAGGTTTGCCACGCACTGTATTCGGGAGCATTTCCGTGCTGATTCTATTGGGCTACATCATCGTTTTGGGTAGTGTGTTCGGTGGCTATGTCGCCATCGGCGGGCACCTTGGTGCCTTGGTGCAGCCTGCCGAGTTCGTCATGATCATCGGCGCTGCACTTGGGGCTTTCGTATGCGCCAACAATGGTAAGGCGATCAAGGCAACGTTGCGTTCGTTCTCGAAGCTCAAGCGCACCAAGCGCTACAACAAGATGATGTACATGGAGCTGATGGCGCTTCAGTACCGGCTTCTGACCAAAGCGCGTCGCGATGGCATGCTGGCGATCGAGCGAGATATCGATTCGCCGCAGGACAGCGTTATTTTTGCGGATTATCCCAAGATCCTGTCGGATCCCATGATCATGGCATTCCTGACCGATTATCTGCGCCTGATGGTCAGCGGCAACATGGATCCGTTCGAAATCGATGCGCTGATGGAGCATGAGATCGAGACCTTTCAACATGAGGCAGAATTGCCGGCACACTCACTCTCTGCCGTTGGAGACGGCCTGCCGGCCTTCGGGATCGTTGCAGCGGTCATGGGTGTCGTTCATGCACTAGGGTCCGCCGACCAGGGGGCAGCCATCATGGGGCAGATGATCGCTCAGGCGCTCGTAGGAACCTTCGCCGGTATTCTGCTGGCTTACGGTTTCGTGACGCCTGTCGCTCACCACATCAATCTGCAGGTGGGTGAAGCGACCAAGATGCTGCAGTGTATTCGCGTGACGCTGATGGCCAGCCTCAACGGCATGGCGCCGCAATTGGCAGTCGAATTCGGGCGTAAAGCGTTGTTTACCGCTGTGCGTCCCTCATTCAGCGAGCTAGAAGAACACGTTCGCTCCAGTGGGCAGACATTGCGCGGTACGGGGGCGGGTGGCTCATGAAGGGTGGTGATCAGCAGCGTCCGCTAATCATCAAGCGCAAGCGCGTTCGGGCGGCCGGGCATCATGGCGGTTCTTGGAAGATTGCGTACGCGGATTTCATGACGGCGCTAATGGCTCTGTTCCTGGTGCTGTGGATACTGTCAACGGTCAGCGATCACGAACTCGAAAGTATCGCCGAATACTTTCGTACCCCGTTGGCCGTCGCCTTGACGGGTGGGGACAAAACGACAGCGAGCACCAGTGCCATCCCTGGTGGCGGTGAAGACCCGACCAAGACCGAGGGTGAAGTGCGCCGTGTGAGCCCTCATGAGCAGACACGCCCTAGCGATGAGCAGCGTAACTTGCGCTTCCTGCGCGATCGTCTGGAACGCGTAATCCAGAATGATCCGCAGCTTCGCGAGCTGCGCTCGCAGCTGCGTATGGATTTCTCGCCGGAAGGACTGCGAGTGCAAATCGTGGATAGCGACAAGCGTCCAATGTTCGAACTCGGTAGTGATCGGCTGGAGCCCTACATGCAGAAGATACTCCAGCGGATCGCGCCGGTGCTCAACGAAATGCCCAACCCGATCAGTATCAGTGGTCACACCGATAACCTCCCTTATGCCGGGGGGGAGAAGGGATACAGCAATTGGGAGCTTTCCGCCGATCGTGCCAATGCCTCGAGACGTGAGCTGGTGGCCGCAGGACTTTCTCCCGACAAGTTGTTGAGAGTGGCAGGCATGGGGTCGCGCGTCACACTCCCCAACACCCGCCCGAGCGATGATGTCAATCGACGTATCAGCATCGTGGTGCTGGATAACCGGGCGGCCAAGGCAATCGAACAGCAGGAACAAGCGCCGCTTTCCGATAGCGTGCCGGTGCCCGCCGAGGGGAGCGGGGTGACAGCGGCCGATCAGAATTCAGCGAACTGACGCAAACGCGTTTACGCCCTTATTTGCGGGCTTCTATGGCAGGTGTTCATGGATATTTCAGATTTTTACGAGACTTTCTTTGAAGAAGCCGAAGAGCTGCTGGCGGATATGGAGCGCCTGTTGCTGGATCTGGATGTCGACGATCCGGATGTCGAGGATCTCAACGCGATCTTCCGAGCGGCACACTCCATCAAGGGCGGTGCGGGCACCTTCGGCTTCACCGTCCTGCAGGAGACTACTCACCTACTCGAGAACCTGTTGGACCATACCCGGCGTGGCGAACTCAGTCTGCGGCGCGATATCGTCGACACGTTTCTGGAAACCAAAGATATGCTTCATGATCAATTGGATGCCTACCGTAATGGCGGTGAACCTGATGCCGAGGCGTTCGAAAGGATTTCACGTGTCCTGCAGCAGATAGCGCTGGATGAGTTGGGCCAGCAGCAAATGGAAACCAAAGCATCAGCGACACCGGTCGCCGAACCGATACCGCCGGCGCAGACGCCGGGGGGCGAGAAAGCCCAGTCGTCCGTCGATGATCAGGCGTCTCGAAATGGCGCAGAGAACGCAAAGCGACGGCTCTCGATCGCGTTGGCGGGGGTCAGCGACAAGGATCGTGTCCTGTTGGTCGAAGAGTTGCAGCATTTCGGCACGATCGTTTCGCAGTCGGGGGATGCGCAGCGATACCAAGTGTCTCTGGACAGTGCCGAATCCCAGGACGATATCGAAGCCGTTCTCTGCTTCATCATCGAGCCGGAACAGCTGTCGATCGAAGTCGACGGCAGCGCCTCTCCCGGCGCTGGTACGGAAGCCCCGGCGGCGCCAGCAGAGCGCGAACCAGCCGAGGAAGCGTCAGCACCGGTAAGCGAACCGCCAGCACCAGCGATTCCCGAACAGACCACCAGCCCTGAGCCAGCCAGGAGCCAAGCCGCTCCGGCTCGTGCTACCGGAAAGTCTGGCGGCAAGAGTGTCAAAGGAAGCGAGTCCAGCACCATACGGGTACCGGTCGATAAAGTAGACCAGATCATCAATCTGGTCGGTGAGCTGATCATCACCCAGTCGATGCTGGAGCAGACGGCGACCGACATGGACATCGTTTCCCACGGTCCATTGGTTAACGGGATGAACCTGTTGCAGCGCAACGCGCGGGATCTGCAGGAAGCGGTAATGTCGATTCGCATGATGCCGATGGACTATGTTTTCAGTCGATTTCCTCGCCTGGTTCGGGATCTGGCCGCCAAACTGGACAAGGATGTCGAACTGGTGACGGAAGGCAAGTCCACCGAGCTCGACAAGAGTCTGATCGAACGCATCATCGACCCCTTGACTCACCTGGTACGCAACAGCCTGGATCACGGGCTGGAGTCGCGGGAGAAGCGGGAAGCCGCCGGCAAGTCACCGACCGGACGTCTCACCCTGTCTGCCCAGCATCAAGGCGGCAATATCCTGATCGAAGTGATCGACGATGGTGCCGGGCTCAACCGGGACAAGATCCTGGCCAAGGCCAGATCCAACGGCTTGGTGATCAGCGATACCATGAGTGAAGACGAGGTCTGGCAGTTGATCTTTGCCCCAGGCTTCTCCACAGCCGAGCAGGTCAGTGACGTTTCCGGCCGTGGCGTCGGGATGGATGTCGTCAAACGTAACATCCAGGAGATGGGCGGGCACGTCGAAATCCTGAGCAAACCCGGCCAAGGCACCACGACACGGATCGTGCTGCCGCTGACGCTGGCGATTCTGGACGGCATGTCCATTCGTTGCGGCGCGGAAACTTTCCTGCTGCCACTGAATGCCGTTCTCGAGTCCCTGCAGCCGCAGACTGAAGATGTCTATTCAATGGCTGGCGACGACCAGCTCCTCAAGGTCCGCGACGAGTATCTGCCGATCATCGCGCTACACCATGCCCTGGACGTGGTCGGCGCCAAGACCGAACTGACCGAGGCCATCGCTGTCATCGTGCAGGGCGAGGGCCGCCGCTATGCCTTGCTGGTCGATGACCTGATCGGTCAGCAGCAGGTCGTGGTCAAGAACCTCGAAACCAACTATCGCAAGGTGCCGGGGATTTCCGCCGCTACCATTCTAGGCGATGGTAGCGTTGCGCTGATTCTCGATATTGCCGATCTCCATCGCCTCGATCGTCGCAAATCGCAACAGCGACATGAAGCGAAACGCCAACACTTACATGAGGTAGCGCGAGTATGAGCCCGCAAGCGAACATGGATGCCCACATCGCTGACGCAGTGAGCAGTGAATATCTGGTCTTCTCCCTCGGCGATGAGGAGTATGCCGTCGATATTCTCAAGGTACAGGAGATCCGCGGCTACGAAAATGTTACCCGGATTGCCAACGTGCCCGAGTTCATCAAGGGGGTGACCAATCTGCGTGGCGTCATCGTACCCATCATCGATCTGCGACTGAAGTTCCATCTCGACAAGGTCGAATACGGCGGACAGACGGTAGTGATCGTGGTCAATGTCGACGATCGCATCGTCGGCATTGTCGTGGATGGCGTCTCGGATGTAATGAGCTTAGCACCGGATCAGATCAAGCCGGCACCGGAGTTCGGTGTCACGCTATCGTCGGATTATCTCAGCGGAATCGGCAGCCTGGAGGACCGCATGCTGGTATTGGTCGATATCGAAAAGCTGCTGACCCACGAAGAAATGCAGCTGGTCGAGCGTACGGCAGAAAGCGTCTGACTGCCGCCAAGAAAGCTCGTTATCAACCGCGGTCTCGGCTGCGGTTGTATCCAGGGTAAATTCGTCGGTTTTTAGGCTTTGGTCTAATAAAGGTAAAGGTGATCTATCGGCGGGCCGATGAAACCTCTGCCGCGCTGAAAAATCGGCTTCATGGAAGCGAGCGTGGCACCTATCTAGTGAATATTTCGAGCAATCCGGGTGAGATGTCATGCTAAGTTTTCGTGAGTGGACGATGCGTCGGAAGTTATGGACCACGTTAGGGCTAATGTGGGTTGGCTTGATCATGGTGGCGGGTTGGTCGCTCTATTCCATGCGGGAAAACCTGCTGGAGCAGCGTGTTCAAAGCCTGCAGTACTTCATCGGTAGCGCAAAGCAACTGGTCGATAATTACGTTGATCAAGCTGAAAATGGTGCGTTGAGCGAAGCGGATGCCAAGCAGCTTGCACGCAATGCCCTGGCGCATCTCAGTTTTGGCGCCGATGGCTACATTTTCGTTTTCGATTCCAACCTGGAAATCGTCCAGCATCCGAGACGCGCAGTCGGTGATAGCATGCGGGATTATCAGGATCCCAATGGTGTCTATCTCTATCGGGACATGCTCGCTGCCGCCCAGCAACCTGATGGCGGGCTCGTCTCTTACGCCTCGCGTCGCAGCGACGGCGATGCCATGTACGACAAGCTCAGCTATGCCATGCGCGTGCCGCAATGGGACTGGCAGATTGCCACGGGCGTCTACATCGACGACATCGATGCCATGCTGATTGATGGAGCCGTGGTCTATCTGGCACTCATCGCGGTGGTTGGTGGTCTGCTCTCTCTTATCGTCGCCTGGATCATCCGCAACGTGCTTGGCCGGCTGGGGGGCGATCCCGGGCATGCGCGCAACAGCATCCAGAAGATTGCCGCGGGGGATTTTTCCCAGGCATTGGTGCTCAAGCCGAAGGACACCGACAGCCTGCTGTTCGCGATAGAAAGCATGCGCCAGCGACTCTCGAGAACCTTTGCCGATATTCGCGCCAGCGCTGAATGGGTCAACGTCGGTGCCGGACAGATCGCGAGCGGCAATCAGGACCTGGCAGTACGCACCGACCAGCAATCCGCGGCCATCGTCGAGACGGCCTCCAGCATGGAGCAACTGACCCAGACGGTTCGTCATAACGCCGATAACGCCGAAGCGGTGACCCGAGCCGCAGCGCAGACACGTCAGCGCGCACAACAGGGCGGCGACATGATGCGAGATATCGAAACCACGATGTCGCACATCCAGGATGGCTCGCGTCAGATGGCGGAAATCGTCGACATGATCGACAACATTGCGTTCCAGACGAACATCTTGGCACTGAACGCCTCCGTGGAGGCTGCGCGTGCCGGCTCCGCCGGGCGCGGATTCGCCGTCGTTGCCGAAGAGGTTCGCAACCTGGCCAGCCGCAGCGCAGAAGCTTCGCGAGATATACGGACGTTGATTACTGGCTCGAGCGAGCAGGTGGACAGCGGTGCCACGCTGATCGAGCAGGCGGCACGCACCATGGAGGAGATCGTCTCCTCGGTGACCAGCGTCAGCGGTCTGATGGACGAGATCGCCAATGCCTCGCGCGAACAGCACAGTGGGATCGAACAGGTCAACCAGGCGATCACGGAACTCGATCAGGTCACCAGCCAGAATGCCGCTCTGGTACAGCAGACGGCCAATGCCTCGCAGTCATTGTTGAGTCAATCGCAAAAGCTCGAATCGACGCTGGAGCAGTATCGCGTCGCAGCAACCGACATTGATCGCAATACAGAGCTGGCGCAGTGGCAACCGAACGCTCACCCAGAGCGTCATGACGCTAAACAGCTCGTGTGAGCCGTATTGCCGCGGAAGGCTCAAGAGTATTTCCAATCGGCCGATAACAATCCGCGACGACAACGTTTGATCTGCCCTTGTCTTTCGGCAGATCGCGAGTGGGCATAACAACACCAGGAATGCTGTGATGCGAAACAATCAGCCTGTCACCGACCAGGAATTCGTGATAAGCGAATCGGATTACCTGATCTCGCGAACCGATCTGAAAGGCAGGATCACCTACGCCAATCCGGCTTTCGTCCGGATCAGCGGCTTCAGCCGCGAAGAGCTGATCGGTGCACCTCATAACATCGTTCGCCACCCGGACATGCCTCCGGCGGCTTTCGAGAATCTCTGGAAAACGCTGCAGAAGGGCGAGAACTGGTCTGGGGTCATCAAGAATCGTCGCAAGGACGGGTCGCATTACTGGGTTCAATCGACCGTTACTCCCATCGTCGAAGGGGGCAAGGTCGTGGGCTACACCTCGGTGCGGGTCAAGGTCACCGATAAATCGCGCCGTCTGGCGGAAAAGCACTATCCACAGCTGCTGGCGGGGCGCAAACGGGGCGTCAAGCTCGACCATGGCGAATTGAAGCCGCGAGGAGTGCTCCCGGCGATCCGGCGTCTCAACTTGCGTTCGCTGAAAGGGCGGCTGGTTTCGATGACGGTGCTGGCGTTGGTCGTGCTGGCGGGTAGCGGTGGCGTTTCGCTGTATGCGCTGCATGAAAGTGGCCAGCGATTGCAGCAGTTGACCAGCGACGGGCTGGAGGATCTGGCACGACTACAGAAGATCGATCAGTTGATGTCGAAAGGGCGAGATCTGGTCGACAAGCCGGTCAGCAATCCGATGGCGGCTGACCTGGCGCCGGTCAACAAGCAGGTCGATGCACTCATCGCCGAGCTCAACAATACCTGGGATGCCTACTATCAGGATCGCCCCGCCAACCAGACGGCGGCGGCGGAAACCTTTGCCGCCGATCTCCAGAGCTACCGGGACGATGGTCTGAAGGGCGTCATGGCGGCGCTCAACGGGGGCGATTTCTATCAATCCTACGTGGCATACAACGACGTGCTGGAGGCCAATAGCGATAAGATCAGCAGTGATCTGAATGTCCTGGTGGAAGCGAAGCGTGCGAGCGGGGCGGAGATGGCAATCAGCGCTGCCGAATCCCAGCGCACCACGATGCTTATATTTATCTCGTTGCTGGCAGTAGGCGCCATCCTGCTGATTGCGGTGGGGTGGACGACGATACGCGCGACACTGAAGCCGGTTCGCGAAGCCCTGGAATTTTCACTGCAGATCGCTTCGGGCAATCTGGGTGCCACGTTGAAGCAACGCGGTGATGATGAGGTGGGGCGTCTGGTCGGCGCACTCAATCGCATGCGCCAGAGCCTGGGCACGATCGTGGGCGACGTCAATTCGAACGTGGCGGTTGTGGTCCCGGCCACGCGGGATATCGCCAGCGGTAACGAAGACCTCTCCTCACGCACCGAACAGCAGGCTGCTTCACTGGCGGAGACCGCGACCAGCATGGAGCAGATGACGGCGACCGTGAAACAGAATGCCGACAATGCTCGCCAAGCCAGTCAGCTGGCTGATGGCGCGACCGACACCGTACGCCGAAGCGGCGAGGTGATGGGGCAGGTCGTTGGCACCATGGATCGTATTACCGATAGCTCGCGCAAGGTCGCCGATATTATCGGCGTGATCGACTCGATCGCGTTCCAGACCAATATCCTGGCACTCAATGCCTCCGTCGAGGCGGCGAGAGCCGGCGAACAGGGGCGTGGTTTTGCCGTGGTGGCCGGCGAAGTGCGCAACCTTGCCAGCCGCAGCGCCGATGCCGCGAAGGAAATTCGCAATCTCATCGATAGTTCGACCCAGGAAGTGGGGCGCGGTGCCGACCTGGTACGTCAGGCCGAAGGATCGATCGAGGAAGTGATCAGTGCCGTGACGCGCGTCAACGATATCATCAGCGAGATTTCCGCAGCCTCCGAAGAGCAGACCAGCGGGATTCAGCAGATCAGCCAGGCGGTCACGCAAATGGATCAGGTGACCCAGCAGAACGCCGAACGTGTGCAAATCACGGCAACCACGGCTGCCGAATTGCGGGCCAGCGTCGAACATCTGACCTCGTCCATTGCCGTATTCCGTCTGGCGGGTAGCGGTGACGAGCGCGTGATTCGAATCGGAAACTCTGCCTCCGATGCGCATGCAGACGACAGGCAGCATAAAGCCAAGCCGGCAAAACCCCTGGCCAAGCAACCAGAGGTCGGTCGTCGCGCGGTGACGGATGACAATGAGGAGTGGGAGGCATTTTGAAAACCGAGGCAGCCATGTTTTCGAGCCCCGGATCCCAGGGTGGCAACGGTGACAATGGCACAGGTTTCACGCGAGACCTCGATTTCACTTCGCGCGATTTCGAGCGGGTTCGAGACCTGATCTACCGCCGTGCCGGTATCGTCATGGCGGACAATAAGCGCGAAATGGTCTACAGCCGCCTGGCCAAACGGCTGCGGCTGCACGGCATGAATCGTTTCAGCGATTATCTGGACAGGCTCGAGCGTCGGTCAGATTCCAAGGAGTGGGAAGCCTTTACCAACGCCTTGACCACGAACCTGACAGCTTTCTTCCGTGAAGCCCATCACTTCCCGGCGTTGGCCGAAGAGGTTCGTCGGCGCGGGCCCGGCATCAAAATCTGGTGTGCCGGTGCGTCTACCGGGGAAGAGCCTTATTCCCTGGCCATGACGGTGAGGGAGACGCTGGGAGCTGCAGCCTCCCAGGTCAAGATCCTGGCGACGGACATCGATACCGAAGCGCTGAATGTCGCTCGCGCCGGTATCTATCCGCTGGAAGTGGTAGAGAAGCTCGGTGAGGCCCGTTGCCGGCAATTTTTTCAGCGTGGTAGCGGGGCCCGCGCCGGCAAGGCGCGGGTGCGCCCCGAGCTGGCGGCCATGATCGATTACCGTCCGCTCAATCTGGTCACGGGAACATGGTCCATCAATGGCCCGTTCGACATCATTTTTTGCCGCAACGTCATGATTTATTTCGATAGAGAGACACAGACGAATATCCTGCGTCGCTTTGCATCCCAAATGAAACCGGATGGCTTGCTGTTTGCCGGTCACTCCGAGAATTTCTCCTTCCTGAGTCAGGCTTTTCGCTTGAGAGGCCAGACCATCTATACGTTGGCATCGCCGTCGGCGCGAACGACGCCGGACGTCTCGCGCTAGGGAGTGAAACGGTGAATCCGAAGATCAAAGTACTTTGTGTCGATGATTCGGCGCTCATTCGCGACTTGATGACCAAGATCATCGATGCCCAGCCGGACATGACCGTGGTTGCCACGGCGCCGGATCCGCTGGTAGCGCGGGACCTGATCAAGAAGCACAATCCCGACGTCCTGACTCTGGATGTCGAAATGCCGCGCATGGACGGGCTGGATTTTCTCGAGCGTCTGATGCGTTTGCGTCCGATGCCGGTGCTGATGGTTTCCTCGCTGACGCAACGGGGTTCCGAAATCACGCTGAGGGCGTTGGAGTTGGGTGCCGTCGATTTCGTCGCCAAGCCGGAAGTCGGGATCCGCGATGGCATGCTGGAATATGCCGGCATGATTGCCGAGAAGATCCGGGCTGCCGCGCAAGCCCGGCCAAGTCGGCAAGGAGCTCTGGCCAAGCCGGCGGCACCGCGTGAGGTGTTGAAGGCTCCGATGCTCTCGAGCGAAAAGATCATCATTATCGGCGCCTCGACGGGGGGGACCGAAGCCATTCGCCAGGTTATCGAGCCATTGCCGGCGAACAGTCCCGCGGTGTTGATTACGCAACATATGCCGGGAGGCTTCACGCGCTCCTTCGCCGAGCGGCTCGATCGCCTTTGCCGGGTCACCGTCAAGGAGGCCGAAGACCGTGAGCGTGTTCTGCCCGGGCATGTCTATATCGCGCCGGGGGACTGGCACATGCGCCTGACTCGCTCGGGAGCGAACTACGTGATTGCGCTCGATGACGGACCTCCCGTCAACCGCCACCGGCCCTCGGTCGATGTGTTGTTCCAGTCCGCCGCCGCCTGCGCTGGTCGTAACGCGCTGGGTGTCATCCTGACCGGGATGGGGCGTGACGGTGCCGCCGGGCTTCTCCAGATGCGCGAGGCCGGCGCCCATACCGTGGCGCAGGACGAGGCGAGCTGCGTGGTATTCGGCATGCCCAAGGAAGCGATCGCGCTTGGCGGAGCCACAGAGGTCATTGCACTGAATGACATTGCAGGACACCTGGTTCAGCAGATGCACTTGGCCGGACGCGCGCAGCGGGTATGACCTCGACCTAGACAACAAATCCGGGCCACCCATATTCATTACCGACTCAACCACCGCAACCGACGCCAGGGAACTCATCAGGAGATGACATGGGAAAAATGCTGAACGACCTTTCGGTCAGGGCCAGCTTGACGATCGCATTGACCGTCATGGTCGTCATGTGCGCGATCATCAGCGCATTGGGGTTCTACTCCAACCAAAAAAGCGCCGAGGCATTGGATACCATCGGTACCATCGGCTTCGAGCAGAGCAATACCGTCAACCGGGCCTCGCTCAACCTGGTGCGTGCACGTGCGCTGCTGGCCAGCTATCGCAATGCGGTGGAAGCCGGGGATGGCGAGCGCTCCCAACAACTTCAAAACGAGATCGAGTCCGCACTTGAAAGGGCCGGTGAACGTATCAACCAGTTCGAAGAGGTGGCCAAGACCGATACCGGCGAAGAATATGCGACACGTATCAATGCTGCCTTTGTCGCCTTTCACGACGAGGTCGAGCGCCAGATGAATGAAGGCAAGGATGCGGTGCGCGCCGAAGACGATCAGCGCATCAATCCGTTGATGAATAATCTCGATGATAGCGTGCGCGACTTCATTCAATATGCCGAGGCGCGTGTCGACAATGCCATCGTGGCGGATGCCGACAACAGTCAGTTGATGGAAATTCTATCCAGTATATTGCTGGTACTGGCCGTTGTCGTGGCTATTGCCGTGCGGATGGGGCTGGTGCGCGCAGTGGTCAAGCCGCTCAATGAAGCGGTCGAACACTTTGAGCACATCGCCAAAGGAGATCTTTCGCATAATATCGCCGAGCGTGGCAAGAACGAAATCGGGCGTTTGTTTCACGCCATGCGCGACATGCAGCACGGCCTGGTGGGTACGGTCACTTCCGTGCGTGACGCCAGCGCTTCGATTCATGGCGGAGCCCGCGAGATTGCCTCGGGGAACGCCGACCTGTCCTCGCGTACCGAGCAACAGGCCGCCTCGCTCGAGGAAACCGCGTCGAGCATGGAAGAGTTGACCTCCACCGTGCGTCAGAACGCCGACAATGCGCGCCAAGCGAGCTCTCTGGCCAGCGATGCTTCGGCCACGGCCGGACGCGGCGGCGATGTCATGAAGGAGGTTTCCAAGACCATGCAGGGCATCACCGAAAGCTCCAAGCAAATCTCCGATATCATCGGCATGATCGATTCGATCGCCTTCCAGACCAATATCTTGGCCTTGAACGCCTCGGTCGAAGCGGCGCGTGCGGGCGAACAGGGACGCGGCTTCGCCGTGGTCGCCAGTGAAGTGCGTAACCTGGCCAGCCGTAGCGCCGAGGCTGCCAAGGAAATCAAGGGGCTGATCCACACATCGACCATGCAGATCGAGCAGGGTTCCGAGCTGGTCGGAAATGCCGAAACCACCATGCGTGATGTGGTTCAGGCCGTGAAGAGCGTCAGCGACATCATGGACGAGATTTCCGCGGCGTCGCAGGAGCAGAGCGACGGCATCGAACAGGTTAGCCAGGCCGTGACGCAGATGGATCAGGTTACTCAGCAGAATGCCTCCCTGGTCCAGGAGGCTTCGAGTGCCTCCGCGTCGTTGGAAGAGCAGGCGCAGCGGCTGGAAGATGTCGTCGCGACTTTCCGCTTGCCTGGGAACACGTCCCATCGTTCGCAAGCCCCAACACATGGTTCAGCGGCCAGGACGATGGTCGTCGGTTCAGCGACTTTGACATCGCAAGCCACGACACAACAGTCGAGTGAGCGGAAACCTTCAAAGAGCGCCATGACGGTGCAGCAGGACGAGTGGGAAGAGTTCTAGACAGCCTCGGGAGCGTGCGTCGGCACGCTCTTAAGCATCAAGCTTCGAAGTGAATCGAATAGCCAGATTGAATTAACCGGAGGGTATATGGCTGACAAGAACATGAGCATTCTGGTCGTGGACGACTTCCCGACCATGCGACGTATCGTGCGCAGCTTGCTTAAGGAACTCGGCTTCGAAAACGTGGAGGAGGCCGAAGATGGTCAGGAGGCATTGACCAAGCTGCGAGCCGGTGGATTCGAATTCGTGGTTTCTGACTGGAACATGCCCAACCTCGATGGGCTGGAGATGCTCAAGGAGATCCGTCAGGATCCCAAACTTTCTTCATTGCCGGTGCTGATGGTGACAGCCGAGGCCAAGAAGGAAAACATCATTGCGGCTGCTCAGGCTGGTGCCAACGGTTACGTTGTCAAACCGTTTACCGCAGCGACGCTCGAGGAGAAGCTCAACAAAATTTTCGAAAAACTGGGTAAGTGACGCTTACGGAGGCTAGATCATGAGTGGTGTCAACCCTCAAGGCAGTAGCGCGGACGGCGTGGCTCCCGACGATTTGATTCGCCGTATCGGTCACCTGACTCGTATGCTGCGTGAGAACATGCGAGAGCTGGGGCTCGACAAAGAGGTGGAAAAAGCGGCACAGGCGATTCCCGATGCCCGTGACCGGCTCAGCTACGTCGCTTCGATGACCGAACAGGCGGCGGAACGCGCACTCAATGCCATTGATCATGCCCAGCCTCTGCAGAATGCGCTCGAGAGCGAAGCGATCGCGCTCGACAAGCGTTGGGACGAGTGGTTTGCCGAACCCAAGGCGCTCGACGAGGCCAAGGCGCTGGTCAAGGACACCCGTTCCTATCTGCAGAACGTGCCAAAGCAGACCAGCGCCACCAACGCCCAACTGCTCGAGATCATGATGGCGCAGGATTTTCAGGATCTCACCGGCCAGGTCATCAAGAAGATGATGGACGTGATCCACGAGATCGAGCAACAGCTGCTCCAGGTGCTGATCGATAATGCGCCCGAGGGAACCGAGCGTCGTGAGCGTACCAATCGCGTGGCCGATCAACCCGATTCGCTGCTCAACGGCCCTCAGGTCAACCCGCAGGCACCCGATGTCGTCAGCAGCCAGGATCAGGTCGACGACCTGCTGGACAGTCTCGGGTTCTGACCCCGGCCAACCAGAACCTTGCCCGGCCTTCGCAAATGGCTAGCCTCTCGAAATAGCAGGGTGTACATCCTGCTATTTCTTCGTTTGATATTCCTTCTCTCCAAGCAGAATAGCGTCCAGGTATCCATCCCCTTTCGTGGCGGAGTGCGCGCTTGGCCGAGCAGAACGACAGCGATCAGGAAAAGACCGAACCGGCGACGCCCAGACGAATCGAGAAAGCGCGAGAAGAGGGGCAGGTCGCAAGGTCACGTGAACTCGCCACCTTCCTGTTGCTGGTCAGCGGTGTACTGGGCCTGTGGGTCATGGGCAACAATCTCTATGACGAGCTGAGCCTCGTCATGGAGCAGTCCTTCCTTTTCGATCACGGGCTGGCATTCGACAGCGCTCGGATGCTGAGCCACGTCTGGGTGCTGGGGCAGCATACGCTATTGGCGTTGCTGCCCCTGTTCCTGTTGTTCACGACCGCGGCGATCCTGGGGCCGACGATGCTGGGTGGCTGGCTGGTCTCGGCGAAATCGCTCAAGCCGCAGTTGGGTAAGCTGAACCCGTTCAAGGGTTTAAAGCGCATGTTCTCGACCCAGGCGTTGGCGGAACTGGCAAAGGCCATCGCCAAGTCGGTGCTGGTTGGTGGCGTCGGCGTGGCGTATCTTTGGTCGCAGCACGGTACGCTGCTTGGTCTCATGGAGATGCCGATCCAGCAGGCGCTGGCCACGGCGATGCGCTTGGCGGCCGTGGGCTGTGCGCTCATCGTGGCCTCTTTGATACTGGTCATCCTGATCGACGTTCCCTATCAGATATGGAGCCACAACAAGAAGCTGCGCATGAGCCGCGAGGACATTCGCCAGGAACACAAGGAGAGCGAAGGCGACCCGCACGTCAAGGGTCGCATACGTTCTCAGCAGCAGGCCATGGCGAGGCGTCGGATGATGAGCAAGGTGCCGACCGCCGACGTGATCGTGACCAACCCGACGCACTATGCCGTGGCGCTGAGCTACCAGCAGGATTCCATGTCCGCTCCTCGGGTCGTTGCCAAGGGGGCCGATCACGTCGCTGCCAAGATCAGGGAACTGGGCGACGAAAATCGCATACCGCGACTGGAAGCGCCGCCGCTGGCGCGTGCGCTGTATCACCATGTCGATCTGGAACAGGAAATACCTGGCGATCTCTACACGGCGGTCGCCGAGGTCCTGGCCTGGGCCTTCCGTCTCAAACAGGTCGAAACCGACGGCGGCGATGTGCCGCCAACGCCTCGCGACCTGCCCGTGCCGCCAGCGCTAGATGAAGCGGCGTCAGATTCTTCCAAGGAGAGTGAATGAACGCGCTCACCCAGTGGTTCGGTCAGCGCAAGTGGCCGGCTGACACACAGTTCAAGATCCTGGCCGGCCCTGTGCTGATCATCATGATCTTGAGCATGATGATCCTGCCGTTACCGCCATTCGCGCTCGATCTCTTTTTCACCTTCAATATCGCGCTGTCGATCATGGTGCTGCTGGTCAGCATGTTCACGGAAAAGCCGCTGGACTTCGCGGCGTTCCCGGCGGTCCTGCTGTTCTCGACGCTGCTGCGACTGTCGCTGAACGTGGCATCCACCCGTGTGGTGCTGATGGAAGGCCACGAAGGGGGCGATGCCGCGGGCAAGGTGATCGAGGCCTTCGGCGAGTTCCTGATCGGCGGCAACTTCGCCGTTGGTCTGGTGGTATTTTTGATTCTGGTGGTGATCAACTTCATGGTCATCACCAAGGGCGCCGGGCGAATCGCCGAAGTGGGCGCGCGTTTTACCCTGGACTCCATGCCCGGCAAGCAGATGGCGATCGATGCCGACCTCAACGCCGGTCTGATCGGCGAGGAAGAGGCCCGCAGGCGGCGAACCGAGATCAATCAGGAGTCGGAGTTCTACGGCTCCATGGACGGTGCCAGCAAGTTCGTCCGCGGCGATGCCATGGCGGGCCTGCTGATCATGGTGATCAACCTGATCGGCGGGTTGATGATCGGTGTGGCGCAGCATGGCCTGCCATTCGGTGAAGCCGTGAAGACCTATACATTGCTGACCGTGGGCGACGGCCTGGTCGCCCAGATTCCGGCGCTGGTGATCTCGACGGCGGCGGGCGTCACGGTGTCTCGCGTCAATACCGACCAGGACGTCGGTCAGCAGCTGTTGAGTCAGCTTTTCAATAACCCGCGGGTCATGTTCCTCGCGGCTGGCGTCATGGGGTTGCTCGGTCTGATCCCCGGCATGCCGAACGTCGTCTTTCTGCTGTTTGCCGTGATCCTGGGATCGCTGGGCTGGTGGATGTCCCGGCGCGAGCAGGTCAAGGCCGTGCGCGCGGTGGAAGAAAAGGCACCCCCAGCGGTACAGGAAACGCCGGAGGCGAGCTGGGACGACGTGCAACTGGTCGATACCCTGGGACTGGAAGTGGGGCACCGCCTGATCCCGCTGGTAGACCAGCGCCAGCAGGGAGAGCTGCTGGGACGCATCAAGAGTGTGCGCAAGAAGTTCGCCCAGGATGTCGGATTCCTGCCGTCGGTCGTCCATATTCGCGACAATCTCGAACTCAGCCCCAACACCTACGTGATCACCCTGAAAGGCGTGGAAGTCGGTCGCGCAGAGGCATTCCCGGGCAAATGGCTGGCAATCGACCCGGGCCAGGTTTCCGGAACGCTGGATGGCACCCGCACCCAGGATCCTGCATTTGGCCTGACCGCCTACTGGATCGATACGGCGCAACGGGAACGAGCCCAGATCTACGGCTATACCGTGGTGGACGCGAGTACCGTGATCGCCACGCATCTCAATCATCTGCTGCATGAAAACGCCGGCGACATGCTGGGACGCGCCGAGGTTCAGCAGCTGCTGGACAAGGTCGCGGAGCAGCAGAAATCGCTGGTGGAAGACGTCGTGCCCAAGCTGCTGGCGCTGACGACGTTGCAACGCATCCTGCAGAACCTGCTTGCCGAAGACGTCCCGATCCGCGACATGCACACGATTCTCGACGTGCTGGCGGAGTACGCGCCGCAGCAGTCGGATGCCAACGAGTTGACCGCGCTGGTGCGTGTTGCGCTGGGCCGGGCAATCACCCAACAGTGGTTCCCGGGACGAGAGTCGATGCATGTGATGGGGCTGGAGCCCCGCCTGGAGCAGGTCCTGGCGCAAGCGCTCAACAACGGCGGCGCGCTCGAACCGGGGCTGGCCGAAACGCTGATGCAGCAGACCGCCGCCGCGGTGGAGCGGCAGCAGAGCCGGGACGAGCCGACCGTATTGGTCGTTCAACACGGCCTGCGGGCGCTGCTGGCGCGTTTCCTGCGCCGCCAGATCAAGTCTCTGGTCGTGCTTTCCCAGGCTGAGATTCCCGACGATCGCACCTTGCGTGTTACCACGACCATCGGGGCATCGTCATGACTGCCGATCTTCGGTCGGTGAGAACGGGAGCCTTGTCGGCGATGCCGAGGGCGTCGTCTTTATCAAGAGCGTTTTCCCTGGCGCCGAGCGCGCGCTCAAAGGCCACCTGCATGCTAGTCGGTGCGATCGCCACCGGGGTGATGGTCTTCATGGGGGCGATCGCGCCGGCTTCGGCGGCCCAGAGCACTTGGGTAGGCCAGCTGCCGCGCCAGACGATCGTCGTGTCGGAGCGCCCCCTGGAAAGTGCGCCGATCACGCTGCCGCCGTCAGCGGAACAGGGCGAGATCACGAACGTTCGCTGGGTTTTCCAGACCGATACGCCAGCGCCGACATTGAAGACCTGGCTCTGCCATGGACAGCTCTGTCTACCGCTGGTTCGAGCGCGGGGGGAAACGCAGCGCTTTGCGGGGCGGGCCGCGTCCCTTCCATTCCGGCTGCGCTTCCTGTTGCCACCGGGAGAGCATGCCAATGGCAACCGGGTAATCTCCAGCGGCCAGCTGATCGTCGACTACCGTCAGTGACGCTGACAAACAGCCGAAATAGCCGCTGGAAAACTGGCAGTTTGCCGTCTTGGCTCGGCGGCCGCGCGGCATAATGGGATATAGGTCATGCGTCCCATGACCGTAAGGTGTTTTGCACGAGGCCATTCGATGTATACCGCACAGGGCAAAATCGATCAGCACGCATTGATTGAGCAGTACATGCCGATGGTGAGACGCCACGCGCTCTCCCTTCAGGTGCGCCTACCCGCCAGCGTGGAACTCGATGATCTCGTTCAGGCCGGTATGCTCGGCCTACTGGACGCCATGGGGCGCTACGACAATTCGCACGGCGCGAGCTTTTCGACTTATGCCAACCAGCGCATTCGCGGCGCGATGATCGATGAGCTGCGTAGTCGTGACTGGATGCCGCGCAGCGTGCGGCGAAACGCCCGGGCACTGGATCAGGCCGTGCGCCGGCTGGAGCAGCAGTTGGGGCGGGCGCCGGACGAACGCGAGATCGCCCAGGAGATGGGCATATCCCGGGACGACTACCATCAATTGCTGATCGATGCCAACAATGGCTTTCTGCTGACGTACGACGAGAGCGACACCGAAAATGGCGTCGCCACGGTTGCGGAAGGCAGTCTGCCATCGCCGCTGGAGGCACTGCTCGATGCGGACAACCGTACCAACGTGATGGCGGCGATCGATGCCTTGCCGGAGCGGGAAAAGCTGTTGCTTGGGCTCTATTACCAGGAAGAGCTCAATCTGAAGGAAATCGGTGCCGTGCTCGGCGTCAGCGAATCCCGCGTCTGTCAGTTGCACAGCCAGGCGGTAGCGCGTCTGCGCAGCCGTCTGAATCACTGATCGCCTGAATCACTCATCCTCTGGGCTCCCGATCGAGATCGGGCTCTCTGCCCACGCCAGAAACACCCGGCGGCTCCCGAGCGTCTATCGAGCCCGGCATGGCAGACGTTGTCTGACTACATGTCTGACTACGTTGCCATGCAGGTTCGATAGGCGCTTTGACGTTGGCGTTGCTCAATCGGCGACGGGCGACGTTGTCGAGACAGCGCGGATATCGTCGGCGATCTGACGCGCCACGTCGTCCCACACGGCACCGAGAGTGCGCACCAGGGCAGGATAGCCGTCGTCGCTCAAGGGTTGCGTGACCGCGAAGTGGCGCTGTGCCACCAGGTCGTTGCCCTCGTGGAGCTGCCATTCCCCCGATGCCACGGCCTGGCCGTCATAACGACCCTGGAACTGGTCGACACTGAGCGTCAGTCGTTGCGCGCCCGCTTCGCTGCGACTGGTATTCAGCACCACGACATTCGGCAAATCCGCTGCCAGCGATTGCCGCAGACGGCGTGTCAATTGCTGCCCCAGCGACTCGGCCCACAGGTTCTGGTTGGCCGCGTTGAGTTCGATATCGCTGGTCTGCATGACGATCCCTTCCTGGTCGAGGTAGCTGGCCACCTCGACAGGACCGACCGCCAGCGTGGCCGCTTGCGGAGAAGGTTCGCTCGCCTGCTGCGGACTGTCGGCCTTCGGCAAGGTATACCGGTTGGTCGGCGTCGACTGGGAGGCGCAGCCGGCAAACGCCGCGGCGGCGATCGCCAGCAGGACGGTGGCGCCAACTCGGCGCCAACGGGGCAGGGACGACTTCATCATTGGGGAGCCCTCGGCACGGGATCGGTTTTAACTTCACGGTCGAAAATCAGCGCGTTGGGTTTTTCGCTCAAGGTCTTGGCGACTGGCTGCAGATCCCGCGTCAGCATCTCCAGCTGCTTGAGCGTGTCATTCAACTGACGATACCCCGAAGAACCGGCAGAGAACCCATTCAGCGTGTTCTGCAGTTCCTGCAACGTGTCATTGAGGTTGCCCGGCAACTGCTGAGTCGCGGGGTCGGAGACGATGGAATTGACCGACTCGGCGATCTGGCGCACCTGTTCGAGCGTCTGCTGGGAGGTCTGCATGGTCTCGTCCAGGCGATCGAGAATCGGTTCGACCTGCAGTTCGTTGAGCTTGTCGAGCAGGTTGGAAACCTTCTGCTCGATCTGCGCGAAGCCGCCGGAAATGGTCGGGAACACCGGCTTGCCGTCGAACGTCATCGCCTCGTAGGGAGGCGCGTCGTCGCTGAAGTTGAGATCCACGAACAGCGCGCCCGTCAGCAGGTTGCCCGCCTTGAGCGTGGCTCGCAGGCCGTACTCCTTGAACATGGTCTCGAAGCGGTTCCGAACCTCCTGGTCGTCGATATCCGTATTGATATCCTCGTTGCTTTCCAGGCGCTGCGGTTCGATACGAACCAATACCGGAATCGCGAACTGGGTCAACGAATCGGGTTGGGGCGCGGTGAAGTGCCAGGGAACACTGACCACGGTACCCACCCGGACACCACGATATTCGACGGGCGCGCCGCGGCTGAGCCCACGAACGGTATCGTCGACCAGCAGCACGTATTCGATGTACTGATCGTAAGTGCCTTCGCGCGCGCTCTCTTCGCTGTTGTAGAGCGTATAGGTCGCATCCTGCTTGGCGGGATTGCCACGCGTGATGTCTTCCGGCACGCCAAAGGTCACGCCACCGCTGATCAGCGTCTCGAAGGAGTCCAGGTTGACGTTGACGCCCTCGGAATCGAGCTGCACGTCGATGCCTGACGAGCTCCAGAACCGCGTGGTATCGGTAACCAGACTGTCGTAAGGCGCCTGAATGAAGATGCGGTGGCGCATCTCCCGCTTGTCAGGATCGAAATCGGTACTCTCGACGCGACCGACGGTATAGCCCTGATAGGTGATGGGATCCCCGGCGCTGAGCGAGTTGCCCACCTGACTCACCAGATTGATGCGTAGGCCCGGGGCGTCGGGCGGCGCGACCGGCGGCTGTTCGAGAACGTCGAAGCTGTCCTGGGATTCTTCGCTCTTGCCCGGCGCGAGCTGGATGTACGCCCCTGAGAGCACGGTGTTCAGACCGCTGATGCCTTCGCGCCCGATACGCGGCTTGACCACCCAGAAGCGCGTATCGCTGTTGAGCATGCGTGCCGCATCGTTGGACATGCGCGCAGTGATGACGGTATGCGACAGATCATCCGACAGCCGCACGGCCTCCACGTGTCCGACCTGGACATTGCGCGTCTTGATCTGTGTCTTGCCGGCCTCGATGCCCTCGGCATTCTTCATGTTCAAGGTGATCAGCGGCCCGCGGCTGGAGAAATTGTCCCAGACCATCCAGGCGCCAATCAGGGCGGCCAGCAGCGGCACTATCCAGATCGGGGAGAGCCGCGACTGCGACACCCGTTTGGCGCGTTGCATCGAATCAGGCATCGTCGACTTCCTTGACAGGCGAATAGGGAGATTGCCGCTTGAGCGCGGCCGGCATGGGAGGCTGCATGTTGCGCGCGTCCCAGATCAGACGCGGATCGAAACTGATGGCGGCCAGCATGGTAAGGATGACCACGGCGGAAAAGGCCAGCGCCGCGGGCCCGGGCGTGATCGACAGCAGTGATCCGGCGTGTACCAGCGAGACCAGAATGGCGACCACGAAGACATCGATCATCGACCAGCGGCCGATCAGCTCGGTGATGCGGTAGAGCGTCTGGCGCTTGTGCTTGAAGCGGGATTCCCCGCTGCGCCGGACCGTGACACAAAGCCAGGCCAGCGCGAACACCTTGCCGATCGGCACCACCACGCTGGCGGTAAAGATGATCAGGGCAATGGGCCAGTCGCCATGGCCGAGAAAGATCAGCACGCCGCCGATGATGGTCGAGGGAGTCGAGTCGCCTAGCGACGTCGTGGTCATGATCGGATAGAGATTGGCCGGGATATAACACAGCGTTGCCGCAATCAGCAGGGCCCAGGTCTTCTGCAGGCTGTGCGGGCTCCGAAACCGCAACGGCTCGCCACAACGTGCACAGCGGCCACGGCCGAAGTGGCTGAGCCGGGTGACCAGCCCGCAGGTCGGGCAGCCGGTGAGATCCTGCTCGGCCGCCGACTGGCCGGGGCGACAGCCCTCCGGCGCCAGCGGCTCTCCAGCCAGCGAAAACCACATCCAATCGGTGTCGATCGAGCGAGCGGTCAGCAGCAGCAGCAGGGCGTAGACACAGAATGACCAGAACGACAGTCCTAGATCGATCGACGCCATGCCGGCGATCTTGATCAGGCTGACCAGCGTGCCGATCACGAAGACATCGGCCATCATCCACGGCCCCAGGTGCGAAAGCGCGCGCGCGATGCGGTGGCTACGCGGGAGCGGCCGACGTTGCAGCAAGCCGAGATGCAGCCAGATGACGGCGAGCAGATAGAAGGCAGGCAGCACGACGATGGTCAGCAGTACGAGAATGCCGACGAACGGTTCGTGCAACGATACCAGGCTTGCCGAGGTGTCGGTGAGCTGGATGGCGTTGCTGACGCCGCGTGCCTCGAAACTGATGAATGGAAAGCAGAGCGCGGCCACGAGCGCGATCAAGGCGCTGATGGCAAACGCGAGGCTGCGTTCGGCCGGACGAAAATGGCGATGGCTCAAGGTATGGTCACAGCGCGGGCAACTGGCTCGCTGGCCGGGTTGCAACGGCGGCAACGCGACCAGCAAGTCACATTCGTGACAAGCGCGAAGACGGCGTCGTGTACGCCGGGGCGTCAGGAAAGTCGCCTTTTCGGTGCCGTTGTCGTTGATGCCTGATGCCAAAGCAGTACCTAACACGGAAGCAGAATTGAGGAAGCGTCGCGCTGCGTAAACGGCCATCTTACTCGAATACATACGCGCATGCATGTTTATCGGCGGCCGTTTCGACGGCAATGCCGTCGCCAAAAAATACCCGATAGTTCAGTCGTTTGGACACTATAGTAGGTGATGAGGGCTTTGCCGAAGAAGTACAATCACCATTTCGTTTCTCTGCCGTGTTTGTCCGGCAGAATAGGAGGCGAGAAAATCGAACGTTGGCTCGTTCGTCCGCGAATCGGCGGGGGTGACGCCAAGCGATGAACGCACCAAAACGAACAGGCTCGGCCGTCAGGTCGACCGGGTCTGATAGAGACGACTGATAAAGACGACTGATAGTCAAAGGGGGAGCTCGACGTGTGGATGGCGCTTGGGGCCATTGTGGCCGGTCTTGTCGTACTGGTATGGAGCGCGGATCGCTTCGTGGATGGGGCGGCTGCCACCGCTCGCCATCTCGGGCTGCCGCCGCTGTTGATTGGCATGGTGGTGATCGGCTTCGGCACCTCCGCGCCCGAACTGATGGTCTCGGCGCTGGCGGCTGTCCAGGGGAACCCCGGCCTGGCCTTGGGTAATGCCTATGGTTCCAACATCACCAACATCGCCCTGATCGCGGGGCTGGTGGCGTTGATCAGCCCATTGACCGTGCATTCCCAGGTCATTCGCCAGGAGCTGCCGGTGCTCGGCGTGATGACGTTGATTTCGCTTTGGTGTCTCTTCGATGGCGTGATCTCACGCATCGATGCCGTCATCCTGCTGTTGCTGCTGGGTGGCTTCCTGGGCTACAGCATCTGGCGCTCGCGCCGCCCGGGGACGGATGCCTTGCAGACCGACGTCGAGGCCGATGCCGCAGGGCAGAACATGTCGCTCAAGCGCAGCGTGACCTGGACGCTGGTCGGGCTGGTACTGCTGATCATCAGTTCGCGTTTTCTGGTGTGGGGCGCGGTATCGATCGCCGAGGCGTTCGGCGTCAGCGATCTGGTCATCGGCCTGACTGTGGTCGCCATCGGCACGTCGTTGCCGGAGCTTGCCTCTTCCATCAGCGCGGTGCGCAAGAACGAGCACGATCTGGTGATCGGCAACGTGGTCGGATCCAACCTGTTCAATACGCTGGCGGTGGTCGGGCTGGCCGGCGTGATCCAACCCATCGGCGTCGATCCGGAAGTGCTGGTTCGGGACTGGCCCGTGATGGCCGCGCTGACCCTGGCTCTGCTGGTATTCGGCATCGGGATCAAGGGGCAGGGGCGGATCAATCGACTGGAGGGTGCTCTGCTGCTTGCCAGTTTCGTCGCCTACACCGCATGGCTGGTCTACAGCGTGGTCGGCGCACGGTAGATGGATCGGCACTAGCGGCCTGTCTTTCAGGCGTGAGCATGCCAGGGGGCCAGCCCGCCCAGCGCCTCCTGGAGAGGCGCCAGGTCGCCGCAGGAAGCGGGCGCATGAGGCTGGTGGTCGATGCGTATGCGCTCGCGGTCGGGGAACGACGTCTCGAGATGTTCGATCCAGGGGCGTTGTTCCTCGCGCCAGTTGGCGAGCCATTGACTGTCGACCTCGGCGGGCAGGCACTTGTTGATCACCACGGCACCGACGTGCAGGCCATGGCTTTCCAGCAGCTCGCGGGTGCGTGCGGTTTCCAGCGCCGGCAAGCGTTCCGGATTGGCGACCAGGATCACCGCCGAATGCGCTGGGCAGGTCAGGTGCTCGCGGGCAGCGGCGAGGCGCCCGCGGCGTCGCATCAGCGTTTCCTGAATAGGATCGTCGACGACCTCGCCGTCGCCGAGCCACGCCTTGTAGTCGCTGCGCACCTTGCGCCGGCGTTGCATCAACCCTTCCACCCAGGCGCCCATGATCTCGGGGAGCGCCAGCAAGCGTACCGTGTGCCCGCCGGGCGCGGTGTCGAAGATCAGCCGATCGTACTTATCGCCGGTATCCAGCAACAGGCCGACCAGGGCGTCGAACAGGGCGGCTTCCTCGGTGCCGGGAGCGTGTCGTGCCAGGTCGAGCTGGCGAAACACCGCCGCGCTACGCTCGCCGCTGACCAGAGGTCGCAGCGTGGCCTTGACCTGTTCCAGGTAGCGCTGCGTTTCATGGTCGGGGTCGAGTTCGACGACATCGAGATCGGCCTGCATGCGCGTTGGCGTCGGCCCCGGCGCGCGTCCGAACAGATCGGCCAGGTTGTGCGCCGGGTCGGTGGAGACCAATAAGGTCCGCCAGCCAGCCGCCGCGCAGCTCAGCGCATAGGCGGTGGCACAGCTGGTCTTGCCGACACCGCCCTTGCCGCCGAAGAAGAGGCTCTTGGCCATGGAAAACTCCTCGTTGGACATGCTTCTAGCTAACGGCTAACGGCTAACGGCTAACAGCTAACAGCAGCGGAAGCCCGCCAGGGGCGAACGCGGCATGCCCTGGCGTGTGTGCCACTCGTGGAAGCGGTCGAGCATGTGCGGGTAGAGCTCCAGGGTCATGTCGCTGGCGGGATTGGGGATGCCCATCATGTCGCAGAAGCACAGCAGCATGAAGAGATCCTCCTCATCCTGCAGCTCCCGGGCGATTTCGCGGCGATGCGGCAAGCTCAGGACCGCATCGTAACCCTGGATCGCGCGGTGTAACCGTGATCGCCACAGGGCGATCACGGAACCTTTGTCGTCAGCGTGACTCATCGGAACTCAGCGGTTGCTGCTGCGCAGCCACGTCACCCTGGCGGAAGCTGCGCGACGCTTCGAGCAGAATCCACAGCGTGAATACCATGATCAGGCTGCCGAAGGTGAACAGCAGCAGGTTGCGGTCGGCATCGCCGAAGCCCGACCAGGTGAAAATCACCTGTTGTCCCATGGCCCATAAGGTCATGACCAGCAGGAACAGCATGGGGGCCAGGGTGAATACCACCGGGCGGCCCTGGCGCTTGAGCCATACCGAGACCAGCATCAGCGTAATGCCGGCCAGCAACTGGTTGCTGGTGCCGAACAACGGCCATAGCAGGTAGCCACCCGAGCCGAAGCCGTTGGGGCCTTCCGGCAGGATGACCAGCGCGGCGCTGGTGACGACGGCGATGCTGGTCGCGACGTGCTTGCGAGCGATCACCGGCATGCCGTACTCGTTGCCCAGCTCGGCGATGATGTAGCGCATCAGGCGTACGGCGGTATCCAGCGTGGTAGCGGCGAAGCTCACCACGATCACCGCGATCAGGGTCGACCCCATGTGCTCGGGGATACCGAGATTGCCGGCGAGCTGCCCGGCGCCCCGCACGAACGAGCCCAGGCCGTTGGAGCCGGCCGCGGAAAAGCTCGAGTAGGTCGCGGTGAAGTCGGCGCCGGAGGCGAACAGAGTGCCCACTGCAATGATCGCGATCATTGCCAGCATGCCTTCGCCCAGGGCGCCGCCATAGCCGATCATGCGGGCGTCGGTCTCCTTGTCGAGCTGCTTGGACGTGGTGCCCGAGGCGACCAGGCCATGGAAGCCGGAGATCGCCCCGCAGGCGATGGTGATGAACAGCAGCGGGTACCAACTGATGTCCGCTTCGCTGTTGACGCTGGGTGCGGTCATTTCCGGCGCGCCGAAGAGCAGCCCCAGATACAGCAGCGCCAGGCCGACCACCAGCTGGTGCGAATTGATGTAATCGCGCGGTTGCAGCAGCTTCCAGACGGGGAGCGTCGAGGCGATGTAGACGTAGACCATCAACACCACGATCCACACCAGAAAGGCCATCGAGGTGCCGTTGAAGCCACCGACGACCGGCGCGTCAGGGCCACCGAACCAGCTCACGAGGTCGAACTGCAGCCAGGGCACTTCGCTGGCCAGCAGCACCGCACCGTACATCACGGCCAGAGCGATCACCGACGGCAGCAGCATCGAGCCCGAATGACGATAGACGCGATAGCCGATCCACACGGCGAGCGGAATCTGGATGAAGACCGACAGCACGCTGGCCGGAAAGGTAATGAACAGCTTGGCGATGACCCAGGCGAAGACCGCGTTGACCATCAACACCAGGATCAAGATGATGAACAAAAACAGCAGCTTGGCACGCTGTCCGATCAGCCGGTTGGCCAGCGTGCCGATCGAGTGGCCCTTGTGGCGGTTGGAAAGCACTACCGCCCCGAAGTCATGCACCCCGGCGGCGAATACGGTGCCCAGCACGACCCACAGGATGGCCGGCAACCAGCCCCAATAGATCGCGATGGCCGGCCCCACGATGGGCGCTGCACCAGCTACCGAGGTGAAATGGTGGCCCCAGAGAATCCACTTGTTGGTGGGGACGTAGTCGACGCCGTCACGATAGGTGTGCGCCGGGGTTTGGAAATCGGCGTCGAGTCGGTAGATGCGTTCGGCGATGAACTTCGAATAGAAACGGTAGCCCATCGCGAAACACACGGCGCCAAACAGGGCGATCCAGATAGCGTTCATGCGCGTTCCTTGATTGTTATGGCGAGCGTGGAACGGACCACGCCCACGTGCGTTGTTGTGGTACGTCTACCCTACCGAAGAAGAGTGGCGCGCTCCGTTAGACGAACGCATCAGGCGCGAAGGGTGTGGTGGTATTCGAGGCGTCCCGCCGGCGCGGTAGGCAAGCGATCAATGATGCGGCTGGCGATCGAACCGCAAGGCGCTCCTCAGCGCGATCTGGCCGATGATGGCAGCGGTGGCGAGCACCACGGCTGCCGCCTGCGCCGGGTTGTCTCCCAGCCCGGCAAGCCCGGTGCAGAGCGCGCCGATACCCATCTGCGCGAATCCGTAGAGACCGGCCGCCGAGCCCACGACCCGAGGATTGACGCCGACGGCCAGCGTCAACGCCGTCGGCCCGGTCATGCCTACGCCGAAGGTGAACAGCAGCATCGAGGCTTCGAGGGTGACGACCGAAGTCCAGCCGGCGAGCACGACGGTCAGCATCGATAGTCCGCCGGCCAGGCTCAGAAAGCTGGCCGACAGCATCAGTCGAACCAGCCCGACACGCTGGATGGTGCGGTTGGTGATGAAATTGCCCAGCGAAATGCTCAGGATCAGCAGCGAAAGATAGTACGCCACGTGGCTTGCCGGCTTGCCCAGTTGTTCGACGAAGATGAACGGCGCCGAGGCAACGAAGGCAAACATCGCGGTGGTGACACAGCCGCCGCCGATGGCGTAACCGATGAAAGCCGGCGAGCGGATCAGCGTTCGGTACTCATGCGCCAGGTTGGGCAGGTCGACCCGGCCGCTGGGCTTCGCCGTCTCCGGCATCAGCCGCCAGACGAACAGCAGATTGCCCACGCCCATCAGGCAGAGCGCCAGCAGCACGGTACGCCAACCCAGTGTGGTAGTCAGCAGGCTGCCGATGAGCGGCGCCATGGCCGGTCCGATGGCCACGACCAGATTGAGCACTGCCAGCCGCTGTACCGCACGGTCCGGCGCAGCGGTATCGCGGATCATGGCGCGCCCCAGCGCCAGCCCGGCGCAGCCGCCGAAGGCCTGAAAGAACCGCGCCGTAATCAGCGTCTCGACGCTTTGCGCCTGCCAGGCAACGATCCCCGCCACGCTGTAGATCAGCATGCCCAGCATCAGGGCCGGTCTTCGACCCAGGGCGTCGGACAGCGGTCCGTAGAAGAGTTGGCCGATCGCCAGCCCCAGAATGTAGAGACTGATGGTCAATTGCATCTGAGCGTTGTCGGCGCTCAGCGCCTCGCCGGCAATGGGCAGTGCCGGCACGAAGATATGCATGGCCAGCGTACCCGCCAGCGTGATGAGGACCAGCATCCATAGTGCTGGCACCGCGCGTGCCGGCGTGGCTTGCGTAGCGGAGGAAGATGTCGATGTGGCGGGGTCGGTCACGAAGCGCCTCGTGAAGTGACGGTGGTTGGCGAGCAATCGAATAGCGCAGTAGCCATTAGGACCTTACTCGATTCGGCTTTGTATGACTATTTGACCAAAGCCTTTGCGTCTGACTGGAGCGCCCGCACATCGTCGAAACGTTTGCTTATCGTCGGAAAGAGCCCGGTTCGCGAACGCCGCGACGAATAAGGGAGTCCGCGTGGGCCAGCGAGGCGGGCGAGGACCGGGTCGGATAAGCCGATTCAGTCCTGTCAGGCTGACAGATTGTCGCAGAGATGAATTCCACCAGGGTCAGAACGTCGCACTCGACAAGCCTCAAGGCCGGCCGCAAGCCCTCGCCACTGGCGCCTTCCGGCACTATTGCCTAGGTTGTCTAGCGAGCAAAAGGGAAAGGTCGACGCTGGCATGCGACATCGGGACACGGCGGCCGACTGGAGCACTTTCCTTATGATGTAAAGCGATGTTAAGCATCGACGGCTGCAATGGCCGTTCGACGGGCAAACAGAACGAAGAAACACCTTCCGTCGGGGCATGAGGGAACCGCTGCCCTGAACGCTCGTGAGGAGTCAGCCATGGCGTTAGATCCTATCTTGCTTTCACGATTGCAGTTCGCTTTCGTGGTTTCTTTTCACGCGATCTTTCCGGTCTTCACGATCGGTCTCGCTTCCTACGTGGCGGTGTTGCAAGGTCTCTTCGTCGCGACAGGCAACACGGTCTGGGATCGTCTGGGTTTGTTCTGGACCAAGATCTTTGCCGTCGTCTTCGGCATGGGCGTGGTTTCCGGCATCGTTATGGCGTTTCAGTTCGGTACCAACTGGAGCAACTTTTCCCAGTTCGCTTCGAATTTCATCGGCCCGATGCTGAGCTACGAGGTCATCACTGCGTTCTTCCTGGAAGCGGGGTTCCTCGGGGTGCTGCTGTTCGGGCGTCACCGCGTCTCGCCATCGGTGCATTTCTTCGCCGCCTTGATGGTCGCGGTCGGTACCTTCATCTCGGCATTCTGGATTCTGGCGACCAACAGTTGGATGCAGACGCCGCAGGGCTACGAGATTCGCGAGGGCATGGTGCATGTCACCTCCTGGATCGAGGCCATTTTCAATCCTTCCTTCCCGTATCGCTTCACGCACATGGCGATGGCGGCGTTCTTGACCGGCGGTTTCGTGGTCTGCGGCGTCAGTGCCTGGTTCCTGCTGCGGCGCCGTGACGTGGAAGCGCACAAGCGAGCGCTTTCCATGACCATGTGGCTGCTGCTGATTCTGGCCCCGTTGCAGGCTTGGGTCGGTGACGAGCACGGCCTGAACACGCTCGAGCATCAGCCGATGAAGATCGCGGCCATGGAAGGCAACTGGGAAACCCAGTCCAACGTGCCGTTGCTGCTTTTCGCGCTGCCGGATCGCGATCTCCAGGCCAACCGTGCCGAGATCGGCATTCCCAATGGCGCCAGCCTGATTCTGCGTCACGACGCCGACGGCGTGGTGCCGGGGCTCAAGGAGATTCCCGTCGAAGAGCAGCAGCCGGTGTGGATGGTGTTCTACAGCTTCCGCGTGATGGTCGCGCTGGGCATTCTGATGATCGCGTTCGCCATCGCCGGCCTGGTGCTGCGCCGGGGAGGGCGGCTGTATACGTCGCGCTGGTTCCTGCACGGTTTGCAGGGGATGAGCCTGGCGCCGTTCGTGGCAGTGCTGGCCGGCTGGTTCGTGACCGAAATCGGACGCTCGCCGTGGCTGGTCTATGGCGTTCTTTCCTACGCCGACGCCGTCACGCCTTCGCTTTCCGGCGGAATGGTGCTGGCAACGCTGATCGGCTATATCGCAGTCTACGCCGTGATCTTCTGGGCCGGTATCTACTACCTGTTCAAGGTCGTACGCCAGGGGCTGGACGATCTTCGCGGCGATGAAGAAGTCCACGATGCCGATCGCCCCATGCGCCCGATGTCCGCCTCCCATGTGCCGTTCGATGGCACCACAGTGTCTTCCAGGAGTTAAGCCCATGGAAATGTACGATCTGTCGCTGATCTGGGCCATCATCATCGCCTTTGGCGTCATCATGTACGTGCTGATGGACGGTTTCGATCTGGGATTGGGGATCCTGTTCCCGTTCGCTCCGGACGAGGATGCCCGAGACGTGATGATGAATTCCGTCGCGCCGGTGTGGGATGGCAACGAAACCTGGCTGGTGCTGGGTGGCGCCGGGCTCATCGCGGCCTTCCCGCTGGTCTACACCATCTTGCTGCCGGCGCTGTATCTGGGTGTCTTTCTGATGCTGGCGGGCCTGATCTTCCGCGGGGTGGCTTTCGAATTCCGCTTCAAGTCCAAGCGCACGCGCGGCTGGTGGAATGCCGCCTTCGCTGGTGGTTCGTTCGTCGCGGCGTTCGCGCAGGGCTGCGTGGTGGGTGCCTATATCCAGGGTTTCGAGACTGCCGATCGTGTCTACACCGGCGGCGCTTTCGACTGGCTGACACCTTTCTCCATCCTGACCGGTTTCGGGCTGGTGGTCGGCTATACCCTGCTGGGCGCGACCTGGCTGGTACTGAAGTCGGAAGGGCACGTTCGTGAATGGGCGCGTGGTCTGATTCCCAAGCTGCTGATCGGTGTGCTGGCGGTTTTCCTCGTCGTCAGCCTGTGGACCCCGTGGATCGACCCGGGCGTGTTCGACCGCTGGTTCGACCATATTCAGGTGATCTGGCTGCTGCCGTTCGCGGCGCTGCTGTGTGCCGTGGGCATCTACGTTGCGACCCGCCGCCGGCGTGAAGGCCTGGCCTTCCTGCTGACACTGGGCCTGTTCATCTTCACCTATCTGGGGCTGCTGGTCAGTCGCTGGCCTTACGTGATTCCGCCGGACTACACGCTCTGGGACGCCGCCTCGGCGCCGGAATCCCAGTTCTTCATCCTGATTGGCGTGCTGTTCGTGGTGCCGATCGTGCTGACCTACACCGCGTGGTCCTATTGGGTGTTCCGCGGCAAGGTTCGTGTGGGCGAGGGCTACCATTGAGTGCCGCGAGGCGAACCGCAGGTCTATCACGCACGAATGCGTCACGCATGAACGCTTCACGTACGAGCGCTTCACGTGCGAGCGTTTCGAGAGAGTGGTTGAAGCAGCAAGCGGCCGGCGTCCGGCCATGGTATCGAGGCGCCGTCGGCTGCGGTCTGCTGGCGGGCCTCGCCACCCTGATCCAGATGGGCGCACTGGCCTGGGTCGTCGATGATGTCGTGTCGAACCAGGCCACGCTGGACGATGTCGCCATCGGCGTCGCGCTGATCGTGATCGCCATTGCCGCCCGTGCCCTGGCGCAATGGGGGCAGGAAGTCTGCGGTCAGGCTTGCGGCCTGCGGGTCAAGCAGCAGGTAAGGGCGCGCCTGCTGGTGCGCCTACAACAACTGGGGCCGGTGCGCCTGGCTTCCCGCCATAGCGCGGGGCTGGCCAGTCAACTGGTGGATCAGGTCGAGTCGCTGGAAGGCTACTACTCCCGCTTCCTGCCTCAGATGGTGTTGGCAGCGCTGATTCCACTGATCTATCTCGTCGTGGTGTTCTGGCTCAACTGGCTGGCGGCGATCTGGCTGTTGATCGCCGCCCCCTTGATTCCGCTGTTCATGGCGCTGATCGGCATGGGCGCCCAGCGTCTCAACGAAGCGCAGTTCCAGGCGGTCACCCGGCTTTCCGGTCATTTCCTCGATCGGGTACGGGGGATCGCGACCCTTCAGCTCTTCGGGCTCGCCGAGCGCAGCGTCGAAGAGGTCAGCGAGGTTGCCCACGACTATCGCCGGCGCAGCCTCAAGACGCTGCGAGTGGCGTTTCTGTCATCGGCGGTGCTCGAATTCTTCGCTGCCGTGTCGGTGGCCGTCGTGGCCATCTACATCGGTCTCGGTCTGCTGGGCTACATTCAGTACGGGCCGGCCGAGCAGCTCGATCTGTTCAGCGGGCTGTTCATCCTGCTGCTGGCGCCGGAGTTCTTCCAGCCGCTGCGCACGCTCTCTCAGCACTACCACGATCGCGCCTCCGCCCTGGGGGCTGCCGAAGGGCTGGTGGCACTGCTCGAACCGGATGCCGACGATGAAACCGCACCTGCGGAAAGCGCCCGATCCGACGAGACGGCCAGCCGTGAACTCATTTCTGGTGCTGTCGAGCTCGTGAACGTCGAACTGCGCCATGCGGGGCGCGAGCGAATTCTCGGGCCGCTGTCGCTGCGTGTCGATTCGGGCGAAGTGGTAGCGCTGATCGGTCCATCCGGCAGCGGCAAATCCAGTCTGCTGCAGCTGATCGCCGGGTTCATCGCGCCGAGCGCGGGGGAGGTCGAGGTACGCCGCGATCCTGCCATCGCCTGGCTGGATCAGCGTCCGCTGATCATCCAGGGCACGCTGGCCGAAAATCTGCGGCTGGTCGCACCCGATGCCAGTGACGAGGCATTGCGCAGCGCCTTGACGCAGGCCGGGCTGGGCCAGTGGTTGGCATCGGCATCAAGCGGGCTCGAGACGCCGCTGGGCGAACGCGGTGTCGGGCTTTCCGGTGGCGAAGGGCAGCGGCTGGCGCTGGCCCGGGTGTTTCTCTCCCAGGCCAGGCTGGTGCTGCTGGACGAGCCGACGGCGGCGCTGGACCCGGAAACCGAACAGCACGTGATCGCGGGGCTGACGCAACTGGCGGCGAGCGGGCGGACCCTGATCGTCGCCACCCACCATCCAGCGATCATGGCGATGGCCGGTCGGGTCTTCGCGATCGAACAAGGCCGGTTGTCACGGATCGAGCGCTCGGCCGATGCGCGGGAGACGAACTCATGAAAGCACTGCTATCCCTGCGACCCTGGCTCGGCATCCTGGTCGAGCGTCGCGGGCGCTTGCTGCTGGGGGCGCTGCTGATGCTCGCCACGCTGCTCAGCGCATTGGGGCTGCTGTCGCTCTCCGGCTGGTTCATTACCGCCACGGCAATCGCGGCGGTTAGCGCCTCGGGCTATCTGGACGTGTTCACGCCGGGGGGCGGGATTCGATTCTTCGCCGTCTCGCGCACGGTCAGTCGCTATCTGGAGCGGCTCTACAATCACGATACGATATTGCGGCTGCTGGCCGATCTGCGCGGGCGCGTGTTCGCGAGGCTGGTCACCCTGGATGCGCGCACGCTGGCACGGGCACGCGCTTCCCAGTGGCTCAACCGGCTGACGGCGGATATCGACACCCTCGACAACCTCTACCTGCGCCTGCTGGCGCCGCCGCTGGTCGCGCTAATCAGCATCCTGGCGTTCGCGGCCTTCGCGGCGGCGTTTCTGCCCATCGCGGGAATCGTCCTGCTAGCCATTCTGTTGCCGCTGGGGCTGGTTGCCACCGCCGGCTGCGCCTGGTGGGGCTGGCAAGCCAGTCATCGCCGGGTCGATCGTCAGGAGCAATTGCGTGTCCGCGCCATCGAGCAGGTCGAAGGTCTGGCGGAACTGACCAGCTACCGGGCGCTGGATGCCCACCGTGAGCTCTGGCATCGCGAAGAGCGGGCGCTGCTCGACGATCAGCGCCGACTCGGCCAGCGCACGGCCACGGGCAATCTCGTCGTCACCGTGGGAATCCAACTGGCCACGCTGGCCGTGCTGCTGCTGGGGCTCGAGGCCTTTCGTAGCGGCCAGGTGAGCGGCCCGGTCATGGTGATGCTGGCGCTGGGAACGCTCGCGGTGAGCGAGGGGCTGGGCAACCTGCCGATGGCGTTCACGCAACTGGGCGCGACGGTGAGAGCGGCGGAGCGCCTCAACGCTCAGGCCGAACTGAAGACGCCATTGACCGGCGAGCGCTTGACCTCGGGCGGCGCGGCGCCGTCGCTGGACTATCGAAACGTCGAGGTCGCTCACGGGGCGCGAGTCGTGTTCAGCGGCCTGAGTCTTTCCCTCGCCCCCGGCCAGCGTATCGGCATCATCGGCGCCTCGGGGATCGGCAAGTCGACGCTGGCGCAGCTGGCCGTGCGCGCCTTCGACCCGCAGGGTGGGCATGTCGAATTCGATCACCGGGATATTGCCGGGCTCGCACCCGACTCGCTGAGAGCCAGAATCGGCTATCTCACCCAGCGCAGCGAGCTGTTCCACGACACCCTGGCCGCCAACCTGCGAATGGGCGATCCGGACGCCAGCGATGCGCAACTGTGGAATGCGCTCGAGCGCGTCGAGCTCAAGGCCTGGGCGGAGGCGCTGCCGGAAGGGCTGGAAACCTGGGTCGGCGAGCAGGGGCGTCAGCTTTCCGGCGGTCAGGCCCGCCGGGTCGCACTGGCGCGGGTGATGCTGCGCGACTCGCCGCTGGTGGTCCTGGACGAACCCTTGAGCGGCCTGGACGCCGCCACCGCCGCGTCGCTCGCAAAGACACTGGACGCCTGGCTGGCCGGCCGCACGACGCTATTGCTGGGGCACGACGAAGCGGCACTGCCCCGCTGCGATCGCTACTGGCGGCTGGTGCCGGGCCAACATGGCGCACAACTCCTCGGTTAGCAGCGGCTATTCGACGACCGAAACCAGCGTTTTTGCGTTTACAGTAAGAATTCCGGAGCTGGTCTGAGGGGCATAAGTGAACACCAAATCTACTTTTGTATAGATTATGCGTCTACTTATTCCTTGGTCATGCTTAAAAACGTAGACATTTTGCCAATAGTGTCGACGTTATGAATGACGCTATCGTGGTGGCTTCTCACGAACGGCATCGACGGTGCCAGGAGCCAAAGACATGTCCGCCTTCCAATGGGACGACCCTTTTCTGTTCGACCAGCAGCTCAGCGACGAAGAGCGCCAGATTCAGCAACTGGCACGCGACTATTGTCAGGAGCGCCTGCAACCGCGGGTGCTAGAGGCCTTCGAGAAGGATCACTTCGATCGCGAAATCCTGCGCGAGATGGGCGGGTTGGGCCTGCTGGGCGCGACGGTGGCCGAGACCTATGGCGGCGCTGGCGCCAATCACGTCGCCTACGGGCTGATCGCGCGAGAGGTCGAGCGGGTCGACTCCGGCTACCGTTCCGCCATGAGCGTGCAGTCCTCGCTGGTGATGTATCCGATCGAGGCCTACGGCACCGAGGCGCAGAAGCAGCGCTACCTGCCCGAGCTGGCGAGCGGCGAGATGGTGGGCTGCTTCGGCCTGACCGAGCCCAATGCGGGCTCCGACCCCGGCAGCATGCAGACCCGGGCGAAGAAGGTCGAAGGCGGCTACCGTCTCAGCGGCCAGAAGATGTGGATCACCAATAGCCCCATCGCCGATATCGCCGTGGTCTGGGCCAAATCCGATGCCCACGAGGGCAAGATCAAGGGCTTCGTGGTCGAGCGCGGTGCCGAGGGCTTCTCGACGCCGACCATTCAGGCCAAGGCATCGTTGCGGGCCTCGGTGACCGGCGAGATCGTGCTGGATGACGTCTTCGTGCCGGAAGAGGCGCTGTTGCCCGGCGCTTCCGGGCTGGGCGGGCCGTTCGGGTGTCTCAACAAGGCGCGCTACGGCATTAGCTGGGGCACCATGGGCGCGGCGGAATTCTGCTGGCATGCAGCGCGTCAGTACACGCTGGATCGCCAGCAATTCGGGCGGCCGCTGGCGGCGACTCAGCTGGTCCAGCTCAAGCTGGCGGACATGCAGACCGAAATCGCCCTGGGCCTGCAGGCCTGTCTGCGGGTCGGCCGCCTGCTGGACGATGGCCAGGCGACGCCGGAGATGATCTCGCTGATCAAGCGCAATCACTGCGGCAAGGCGCTCGACATCGCCCGCGTCGCGCGGGACATGCACGGCGGCAACGGCATCTCGCTGGAATTTGGCGTGATCCGCCACATGATCAACCTGGAGACGGTCAACACCTACGAGGGCACGCACGATGTCCACGCTCTGATCCTGGGCCGCGCCCAGACCGGCATCCAGGCGTTCGGGTGAGCGCGATGAGCGACGTTACCCAGCCACTGGCCGGGCTCAAGGTGCTGGATCTCTCGCGGGTGCTGGCTGGCCCCTGGTGCACGCAGCAACTCGCGGATCTCGGTGCGGAGGTGGTCAAGGTCGAAAGGCCAGGGCAGGGCGACGATACCCGTGCCTGGGGGCCGCCGTGGCTGGAAGACGCAGAGCCGGAATCGACACCGGGTACGGAGCAGGAGACGAAAGCCTCCGCCTATTTTCTCAGCGCCAATCGCGGCAAGCGCTCGGTTGCCATCGATCTTTCGACGGCCGAGGGGCAGGAGCTGGTACGCCGGCTGGCAACGAAGGCCGACGTGGTGATCGAGAACTTCAAGGTCGGCGGGCTGGCCGCCTACGGGCTCGATTACGCCAGCCTCAAAAGGCTCAAGCCGGAGCTGGTCTACTGCTCGATCACCGGCTTCGGCCAGGACGGGCCCTACGCCGGCCGTGCCGGTTACGACTTCCTGATTCAGGGCATGGGCGGGTTGATGAGCCTGACCGGCGAACCCGACGACCGCGGCGGCGAGCCGATGAAGGTGGGCGTCGCGATCACCGATATCTTCACCGGGCTCTACGCCGCCAATGCCATCCTCGCGGCGCTGCGCCGACGGGACGCCACCGGCGAAGGCGGCTATATCGACATGGCCTTGCTGGACGTTCAGGTCGGCGTGCTCGCCAACCAGGCGCTCAACTACCTGACCAGTGGGCAGACGCCACAGCGCATGGGCAACGCGCATCCCAACATCGTGCCGTATCAGGCCTTTGCCGCATCGGACGGCCATCTCATCGTCACCGTGGGCAACGACACCCAGTTCCGGCATCTCTGCGAGGCGCTGGGGGAGAGCGAATGGGCGGCGGACCCGCGCTTCGCCACCAACGCCCAGCGGGTCGCTCATCGCGAGCTTCTTGTCGCGCGCTTGAGAGAACGCCTGATCGCCAGGCCGAGGGACGAGTGGCTCGCGCTGCTGGAAGCCCACGGCGTGCCTTGCGGCCCCATCAATACGCTCGATCAGGTGTTCGACGACCCGCAGGTGCGCCACCGGGAGATGGTGGTGGAGCGCACCATGAGCGACGGCCACCGTGCGCGGCTGGTCGCCAACCCGATCACGCTGGATGGTCAGCGGATGACCTCACCGCATTCGCCACCGCGACTGGGCGAGCACACCGAGAGCGTGCTGAGCGATTGGCTGGCGCTGGATGCCGAGGCGTTGGCCGATCTACGTCGCACCGGCGCGATTGCCTGATCGGAGAAGGCTCCGGGCCGCTTGAATCCAGAGACGTTTAAACCAGAGACGTTTAAACCCAGCCCTGTTCCTGCAACCGCTCCCGGATGATCGGCACCGGCGTCATCAGGTGCTCCCGCATCAGCACACTGGCGGCGGAGGCGTCGCGAGTCAGGATCGTGTCCAGCAGCGCCTGATGCTCGCGCTGCTTCTCGGCGAGCGCCTGCTCGGAAAAGACGGTCTGGCGCAGCCACAGGTGGCGATAGCGCTGGGCCTGATCGAACAACGCCGCGCGGGACTGCAGCAGCGGCAGGCAGCTGCACCCCGCCACCATGGCATCGTGCAGCGCCTGATGGCGCGCATCCCAGCGTTCGAGCATCTCGTCGGCGTCCTGCACCCGGGTAACCTTGGCCAGGGTATGGGTACGTGCCAGCACTGTCGCTTCCCATTCGTCATCGCCGCGTTCGATGGCGAGCCGAATCAGCAACCCTTCCAGTTCCGCCCGCGCGTCGTAGATCGCTTCCAGCTCGGAAATCGACATCGGCGCCACCCGATAGCCCCGCTGGCTGATGCCGGTGACCAGGCGCTCGCCGATCAGCCGGGTCAGCGCTTCGCGAAGGGGGCCGACACCGGTGTCGTAGCGGGCCTTGAGCCGGCTCATCAGCAGCTTTTCCTGCGGCGCGTAGAGGCCGCGAATGATGTCCGCCTTCAGGCGATGATAGACATCGAGCGCGGTGGGAGAACGGTCGGGAATCGCGGTCATGTCTCGGGCCATGTCGGAATCGATGGGTGTGTCATTCAGCGTATGTCGATATTGAATAAAAATATCGACGCCCGTGTCGAGCCAAAAGGCACTCGACGAGAGACGCATTGTGATGGGCCTGACCGACGACCAGACTGGCAAGGAAGACTTCGACGTTGCCACGGCTAGGCGCATGGTTCGTCGTGAGAGACGCTCGCGTCGTTCTCGATCGGGAGACGTTCGCGGCGAAGCGTCGTTCTCGATCACGAGATAGGCCCGATCAAGGCACGTTCGTGATGAAGTGTTTGCGATAGAACGGAGGTCCGTCATGCCGCTGACCACACCGCACCAGATCGAGCAGCACATCGCCAGGATCATGGCGTTCTATCACCCGCGCTGTATCGACCCTCAGGCGGGGTTCCATCACTACCTCACCGACGATGGGCATCTCTACAACCGTCACCATCGGCATCTCGTCTCCAGCGTTGGCTACGTGATCCTCTATGCCCGCTATGCCATGCAGACGGGCGACCCGGAATACCTGGGTTGGGCGCGGCACGGGCTGAAGTTTCTGGAAGAAAGCCATTACCAGACCCGCACCCAGGGCTATGCCTGGACGCTGGACAACGGCAAACCCGATGACACCACCCAGCACTGCTACGGGCTAGCCTCGGTCATGCTGGCCTACGCCACGGCCCTGAAGGCAGGAATTGCCGAAGCCCGAGCCGGGCTTGACCGCGTGCATGCGTTACAGACCCGGCGTTTTTTCGAGCCCCACCGACAGTTGTACGCTGCCGAAGCGGACGACCAGTGGCAGCTGACCGGCTACCGTGGCCAGAGCGCCAATCTGCGCAGTTGCGAGGCGTTGATCGGCGCCTTCGACGCGACCGGCGATGCGGCCTTTCTGGAGCGGGCGCTGAATATCGCGCGGACGCTGTGGCATAAGCTCGCGCCGATGGGGGATGGCTGGCTCTGGGAGCATTACGACCGCGATTGGCACCCCGATTTCGATTACCACCGCGACCAGCCCGACGACCTGTTTCGCCCCTGGGGCTTCCAGATCGGGCATCAGACCACCTGGGCCAGGCTGATGGTGGTGCTTTCGCGACATTGCCCGAGAGAGACCTGGTTGATCCCCACGGCCAAGCGTCTGTTCATCGAAGCGGTCGAGAAAGGGTGGGATACCCGATACGGCGGGCTGGTCTACGGCGTGGATTTCAACCGCCAGTTTCTCAATCGCGACAAGGTGTACTGGGTGCAGGCCGAAAGCCTCGCCGCCGCCGCGATGCTTGGCGAACTGACGGGCGAAGCCCGCTACTGGCGCTGGTACGACAAGATCGCCAATTACTGCTGGCAGCACATGATCGATCACGAGTACGGCGCCTGGTATCGGATTCTGACGCCGGACAACCGCCGCTATTCCAGAGAGAAGAGCCCGGCCCCCAAGACCGACTGCCAGACTCTCGGCGCCTGTTGCGACATTCTGCCGATCATGCGGCGCCAGCATGGCGAGCGGCAGGCAGCGTCATCGGCCTGAGGTTTCGGAAGCCGTCCCGGTCGACGACGCTTTCGACGCCAGAAGCGCGGCCCGTTCATCGTCGAGCCGATGGCGGATGTTGGTCCATGCCGAAAAGGTGCTGAGGTAGGACTCCCCGGTCAGGTGCTCCAGGAAGTCGCTCTTGCTGAGTCTATCCATGACCGGCCCTTTCACCTCCGCCAGATGCAGCGTGACCTGCGAATCCTTCAGGCGGGCATTGATCGCCTCCAGACTTTCCAGCGCCGAGGCATCGATCAGGTTCACCGCCGAGCAGATCAGCACCAGATGCTTCAGGTTGGCGCGATCGGCCAGCAGGCCGTAGACGGTATCCTCGAGATAGCGGGCGTTGGCGAAGTAGAGGCTTTCGTCGACGCGCAGCAGGGCGATCTCGTCGTCGACTTCCGCCTCGTGGCGCTGGATGTTGCGGAAATGCTCCGTGCCCGGCAGCCGGCCGACTTCCGCCGTGTGCGGCCGGCTGGTGCGATAGAGATAGAGCGCCAGCGACACGCCGACACCGGCCATCACGCCGGCTTCCACGCCCTCGACGAACGTCAGCACGATCGTGATCAGCATCGCGGCGAAGTCGCTGCGGGAATAGTGCCAGGTCCGCTTCAGGCCGGGCAGGTCGACCAGCGTCATCGCCGAAACGATGATGCTGGCTGCCAGAGTCGCGATAGGCAGGTAGGCGATCAGCGAGGTCAGAAACAGGATCACCAACCCGACGCCCAGCGCCGCGAATGCCCCCGCGGCTGGCGTGCGGGCGCCCGAATCGAAGTTGATCACCGTGCGCGACAGGCTACCCGTCACCGGCATGCCGGAGGTGAAGGCCGCCGCGAGGTTGGCGGTGCCAAGGCCCACCAGCTCCTGATCCGGCGAGATGCGCTCGCGCCGGCGCGCCGCCAGCATCTGCGCCAGCGAGACCGACTCGATGAACCCCACCACGCTGATCAGGAACGCAGGCAGCAACAGGTCGCGCAGCAGACCCGGATCGAACGATGGCAGGCTCAGCGGCGGCAGGTGAGCGGGGATGTGGCCGACGACATCCACCCCGAGCGCCGGCAGATCCAGCGACCAGGAAATCAGCGTCGTGATCGCGACCGCCATGACCGGCCCCAGGCGCACGATGAACGTCGCGACGCCGGCACGCAGCCCCATCTTCCGCAACACGGGGCCGGCCCGGCGCATGAGCAGCAGGAACACCAGCGCCGAGGCGCCCAGTATCAGAGTCGGCCAGTGAACGTCGTTCAGGTGGGTCAACAGATGGGCCAACTGATCGATCAGCGTGAAGCCCGAACCGCCGACGCCGATCAGGCTGGCGAACTGGCTGGCGGCAATCAGCACACCGGAAGCCGTGAGCAGGCCGGAAACCACCGGATGACTGAGGAAATTGGCGAAGAAACCGAGCTTCAGCAGGCCCATGACGGCCAGCACCAGACCCGAAAGCATGGCAAGCGTCGTCGCGGCCTGGCTGTAAGCCGCCGTACCGCTGGCGAACAGCGGCGAGAGCGCGGCGGCCGTCATCAGCGAAACGATCGCCATCGGCCCGACGGCCAACGTCCGGCTGGTCCCGAAGATCGAGTAGAGAATCAGTGGCAGCATGCTGGCGTAGAGGCCGGTAATCGCCGGCAGCCCGGCGAGAATGGCATAGGCCAGCGCCTGAGGGATCACCATCAGCGTGACGATGAGGGATGCCACCAGATCCTCGTTGAGGAGGTGGCGGTTGTAATAGGGCGCCCAGCTGATGATCGGAAAATAACGTGCCAGACGAGCACGGAAATGGATCTGCTCTCGGGTGTCGGTTCCCCTCAGTCGGCGCCAAAGGCTCATCGTGCTATGTAACTCCCTTGCATAAGCTTATCGTTCGAAACGATAAATGGTGCGCTTCAAGGCTGGCGCATGCAAGTCGGACGCATCAAGCCGCAGAAGGGGGGCCGGTCGGCCGCGCTCCACGCGCCGTCAGGCGGTCTGGATGGCCCGCGCCCGCTCATAGAGTTTCCTGGCGCTATCGATGGCAAAGCGTTCATGTCGATCCAGTTCCAGCATGGGGCCGGTCAGGCTCCCGTCAGATTCGGCGACATCCCGGATTTCCTGAGCGTAGCGTTGCAGCAGGTGCTCCAGGTTCATGTTGATCATCATGATTTCCAGCTCGAATTCCTGCTGCAGAAGCTGGTAGTGGCTGCGTTCGTCGTCATTGCCAGCCTTTGCAACTCTAACGCGAAGCGTATCGTTCACGAGATTTTGCGTCGTCTTGAGTTTGGGAATCAGATCGTGAACGAGGTCTCGGGCGAATAGCTTGCCGTCAGTGCTCAGTGGGGAGCGGTCTCGCGAAATAGGCATACTTGGAATGGCCGTTTGGGTCAGGGCAGGTCAGGCGCTGCAAGATGAGCGCCGTATGCCAGCGAATATCGGTCTGTTTTGCGGAAACTTGAGCGCTTCTGACGCACCGCACATGAGACGCACCGCGCATGAAACGCTACCCAGGCATCGAGACGCCAGAGCAATGGAAGCCTGGCCGGCGGACGTTTGAAGAAGGGCGTCGCGGTCATGCCGAAGCGTCGACCAACCCTCTTCCCAGATCCCCGGAAAAATGGCCGGAAAACGCCTCGGCAATCCGCAACACCTCCTCCGCCGGAATCTGCCGGATGACGTCACCGGTCTCCTTGTCCACCACCTTGGTGATGACACGGCTGTCGAACTCGCTCAGCTCGAAGCGCAGGCCATACTGCCGCATGACTTCGTTGAGCTCATCGACTCTGTCGGACAACTGGCCGCTGAAGACAGACGCTGAATCGGCAACAGGGGTATCGCCATTCTGTTCGAGCGTCGGCTTCGGCATTCGCTCCGTGTCGTTGAGCAGAATGTCGAGCCGCTGCTGGGATGAGCTGTTCGATGACAGGTTCAGATGGAGTGTCGCCATATCGACGGGGTTAGGCATGACTATCTTCCTCGAAGGATCAAACCAGAATGTCGGAATACCGCGCTGATGCTACGAACGCCATACACGATGGCCCGGCTCCCCCTGATACCGGCTGCTGATTCGAACCACCCGTCGGGAAGCGACTTCGCCATCGTCAATCGCCTGCAAACCAGCACGATTAATACCTTCGAGCGTGCCGATGCAGTTTGCCATCACCCCTCGCGCGCTGGCGCAGAGACGGTGAAGACAAATGATTACTGGAGTTATCGACAGTGAAGAGGAATTCTGAAGTGAGGAAGGAGGCCTAGGCTTTGTCTGAAAACTGCCTGCGCTCGGCCATACGGCGTTAAAAATCGGCTCAAAGTACTCATTTACACCGCGTAAACTCCGTCTTTTCACCGATTTTTGCCTTGTCTGACCTTCGCTCGACGACTTTTCAGACAAAACCTAGAGCATATAAAGAGAATAAAAAGAGTATAGGGCGCCGAATCGGCAGGTGCGTACTGTTTATTGAAATTGATATGATTTAATTAAAATTAAAATTTTCCAGTGCCGAAGTGTCGGATTCGATGAGATCCAATGCCTCATGGGTATAACGCTTTTGAGCCTTCACCGCCCGGGCATAGAGTTCATGCAGCGTGTGGTATTCACCCGGCATTTGCTGGTTCGATCCCGTGGCTTCGAATTTCGTCATCAGCGACTTGGCGTCGTCGACGAGCCGCTGCAGCTCTGCCAACACGAATTCGTAGTCTTCTATTGTCATTGATGCTACCTGGAAACGGCGAGTTTGGGCGCATGAAACCATGCAGAAGCGCCAGCCATTGGCCTGATTAAAGATGCGTTTTATCGTCTGATCGGCAGTCGAGAGCAGAAGGCAAAAGGGCGGCTTGCGCCGGCCTTTGAGCCCTAATTAAACTTCGTCTAATAAATCATTGCAGTAGAGACAGAATGCCTTGCGGAACCTGGTTGGCCTGGGCCAGAACCGAGGTGCCAGCCTGCTGCAGGATCTGCTCACGAGTCATGTTGGAGACTTCTGTCGCATAGTCGGCGTCCATGATCCGCGATTGCGCGGCGGAGGTAGCGATTTGCTGCGTGCCGATGTTCGCGATAGCGCTGTCGAAGCGGTTGATGAGACTGCCGTACTCACTACGGTAACCGTCTATCCTGCCGATGGCCTGATCGAAGATGTCGAGGGCAAGTCCCGCGCCACGGCTGGTCGTCAAATTAACATTATCCAGGCCCAGAGTTTGGCTATCAGCCGGCGTTGGCGCGATGGTGACTTTATCCACCTCTCCACCATAATTAGCGCTCATCACGATATCCGTGGGCGTTCCCAGTGGATGTTCGGGAGGGCCATCCGGCATGCTATCCCAGTCAATTTTCAGGTTATACGAGCCACTTCCCACCACTGCGAGAAAAAGAGGTTCATTGACTTCATCGATGATCACCCTCTCGGTCGTGGTGTTGGCTCCCGACACGGGCAACTGCTCGTTGGTGCCATTATTGATGTTGGCATCGTACCAGTCTCCGTCGCCTGTATAGGTCACCGTCATCCCCGAGACCGTGCGCGTCTCGCCCTGGGTAGCGTCATATGCGGCGGGGTCGTCATACAAGAGGCTACTATCGTACGCGACCTGATCGTTGAACCCATTGCTTTCGTTGAGAAGGTCGTCCTCCAGCTCTTGCTCCGTCGTAATGGAGCGCCCTTGCCAAGTCGCATCGGTGCTGCTGGTATTTCCCTCGACCAACGGTGTACCGACGAGATGCGTACCGTTACGCGTGAAAAGTTGAATATCATCGTCGGCACCAATGGAATCGATCTCAATGGTCAAACCTTTGGTACCCGTGGGAATGAAGCCGATGGGGTCGGTACCCGAGGTGCGACCCGAGTCCCAAGCGCCCTTTGGAACCTGCAAAGCGTTCTTGATGGTTTGTGTATTACCCAACTGAGTGACGGGCTGCCGTTGTTCCGTGGGTGCCAAGGGGTGCTTGCCAAAAATCTCGGTCTCCATGGCAATGCGGTCGACTTCTTCCGAGATCTGCAGGAATTCTTTTTGAATGGCATCGAGATCATTGCCAGATAGCGTGTCATTGGCGGCTTGCACTGCAAGCTGGCGGCCACGTTGCAGTAGATCGTTGATGCCATCCAGCCCACCCTCGGCGGTCTGCATCAGACTGATGCCATCATTGATGCCCTTCGTGACTTGATCGTTCGCCCGCAGATTCGACTCCATCCGGTTGGCAATGGCCTGCCCAGCGGCATCATCTATAGAGCGACAATTACTCTGGCCGGCCGACGACAACTACTGTGACCGGTTGCCCTAAGCTTGACCGCTTGTCCCGACCCACCAGGGAGCCGGTATGGCGGTCACCAGCCAACAGGTCACGCTCTATATGTCGCAACGTCAACAAGGCCAGACCCAGGAGGTCGCCGCCGCCAAGGCCGGCCTCTCCGTCAGAACCGCTCGCCGCCTCGAACGCCGGGCCGAGTCCTCCGAGCCGCCGGCATCACGGCACTGGCGAACCCGGCCCGACCCCTTCGCCGATGTGTGGGAGACCACGCTCGTCCCCCAGCTGGCCGCCGCCCCGGGCTTGCAGGCACTGACCCTGCTGGAGTGGTTGCAGGAGCAGCACCCCGGCCAGTACCCGGACAGCCTGCTGCGAACCCTGCAGCGCCGGGTCAAGGGCTGGCGAGCCGCGCACGGCCCGGAGAAAGAGGTAATGTTCCCGCAAACCCATGGCCCCGGGCTGCGCGGCCTCTCCGACTTCACCGAGCTCAAGGGGATTGTCATTACCGTGGCAGGGGAGCTGCTTGATCACCGGCTCTACCACTTCCGCCTGGCCTACAGCGGCTGGTGTTATGTCCGGGTGGTGCTCGGTGGCGAGAGCTACCCGGCGCTGGCTGAAGGCCTGACCCGTGCGCTGGAGCGGCTTGGCGGTGTCCCCGCGGAGCACCGCACCGACAGCTTGTCGGCGGCCTTCCGCAACCTCGGCCGGGAGGCGGAAGCCGACCTCACCGAGCGTTATGCTGCCCTGTGCGCTCACTACGGCATGACGGCCACCCGTAATAACCCAGGGCGCGGCCATGAAAACGCCAGCATCGAGTCGCCACATGGCCACTTCAAGCGGCGCCTGCAACAGCGCCTGACGCTGCGCGGCTCCCAGGACTTCGCTAGCCTCGATGACTACCAGGCCTTCCTCGATGAGGTGACCACCGCGATCAACCGCCGCAACGCGGCCCGGATCACCGTCGAGCGTGGCGCGCTGCAGCCACTGCCCAGCCGGCCCGGTACCGACTACAGCGAGGTGACGGTGCGCGTCACTACCTCCAGCACCATCCAGGTGCGCAAGGTGCTCTACTCGGTGCCGTCCCGGCTGATCGGCGAGAACCTGCGGGTGCACCTTTACGATGATCGCTTGGTGCTGCATCACGCACAGCAAGCATTGCTGACGCTGAGGCGGCTGCATGCCACGCCGGAAAGCGGCCGGTTGCGGGTCATCGATTACCGCCATGTGATCGGCTGGCTGGTCCGCAAGCCCCGGGCGCTGGCGGGGCTGACGTTCCGCGACGACCTGTTGCCGAGTGCGGAGTGGCGCGAGCTGTACGCCCGGCTGACCGCCGCCTTGCCGGTCGCCGAGGCCTGCAAGCGCATCGTTGGCGCTCTGGCGTTGGCCGCCGAGCAGGACCAGGCCGAGGCGATCGCCAGTTACTGGCTGGGCGCCCTGGCGCGCGGGAAGAGCCCGACGCTGGCCGAGCTCCAGGCCCGCTTCGCCGCCACGCCGAGCGCCACGCTGGTTTTCCCCCAGGTGACTCAGCATGACATCGCCAGCTACAACCATCTGGTGCCCAGCGTGCCGACCACAGAGGTGTGCTGCCATGCCTGATGCCCAGACGCTGCCGCTGCTACTGCGACAGCTCCGCCTGCCCACCATGGCCGCCTGCTGGCCCCAGCTGGAAACCCGCGCCCGAGCCGAAAACTGGAGCCTGCCACAAACACTGGCCGCCCTATGCGAGCACGAGCTGGCCGAGCGTGAGCGACGCCGGCTGGCCCGGCACCTCAAGGAGGCCCGGCTGCCGGTGGGCAAGACGCTGGAGTCCTTCGAGTTCGACGCCATCGCGGCCGAGCAGCGCCAGCAACTGAGCGCCTTGGCCGGCGACACGCAGTGGGTCGACCAGGCTCACAACCTGCTGCTGTTTGGGCCCTCCGGCGTCGGCAAGAGCCACGTGGCGGCCGGGCTCGGGCATACGCTGGTCGACCAGGGTTACCGGGTGCGCTACGCCACCGCCTCAAGCCTGGTCCAGGAGCTCCAGGCTGCCAAGCAGGCACTGCGCCTGAGCGACGCCCTGATCAAGCTCGACAAGTACGCCGTGCTGGTGATCGACGATATCGGCTACGTCCAACGCAGCGAGGCCGAGACGTCAGTGCTGTTCGAGCTGATCGCCCATCGCTACGAGTCGGCCAGCCTGATCATCACCGCCAACCAGCCGTTCAGCGCCTGGGACAGTATCTTCCCCGACAGCATGATGGCCGTGGCCGCCATCGACCGGTTGGTGCACCACGCCACGCTGATGGAGCTGAGCGGGGAGAGCTACCGTAAGCGTGCTTATCAACGACAATTACAAGGAGGAAAAGCTGGGTCGTCGGACTGACGACAACTACCCCACCCAACCGGCCATTTTAATTGTCGCCAAGCGGCCAAAGTAGTTGACGTCGCATAATCATCCTTGGCACCGTTGACGCGCAGGCCAGAAGCCAGACGCTCTAGCGAGGTAGAAAGCCCATTCGAAGCCCGCCCCTGATTCTGCTGGGCCCTGAGGGAAAGAAGATTGGTATTGATGACCGACATGTCGAGCGCTGGCTCCGGGAGAAATAGGGAGGCATTCTGATATCATCGGCTGCATGACGGCATTCTTTAGCGTGATTTACGAGAAGGGGGAACGGCTAACCCTGGGTTCGCCTGTAACCCAGCCCCAGCGATTGGTCGAACGACGGTAGTTCGTCCAGGGCCGGGGTTGCGAACCGACTTTATGCATGGTCGGCTGGAAACGTGCTGGAGGAGTATTGACGCGTCAATGGTATCTTTGGAATACATCTAGCGGCACCGGCTCGAGCCGCTGGGCCAGGTCCAGGCACTACGAGCGATGATCCGGCATTACAGCAAAGCATGATCTCGTCAGGCTCTCTGCTATATGACACCGTGATTAAAATCGGTATCTGCCGCACAGGGTAAAACCAAGCGGCTGCAAAAAGAACGAGCAGCGGGCATCGGCGGTTTGACCAATGATACCAACGTGCGGTAGCTGGGCTAGCAGGCGAGCTGAATAAATCGGGAGTGTTATGAATTCGCTACTCAGCGCTATCTGCCGGCCAGCGGTTACCTGAGTTCTTTTGAAATTTTAGCGATATGCTCTATAGCTCGGTCCAGAGTTTGCAGTTTCTCTTCTGTGATTTTGCTTATTACCGTTTTTATCTCTGTTGTAGAAACGGCTTCCGTCCTTGGCAAATAAACCACTTCGGTTATATCCGAAAGCTCATCAAATTTCCCTGCCCAATCATCGCCCATCGCTAGAATTTGCGCGTTATGCTGACGAATATCTCGCCGCTTTTGTTCCCAGTCCTCCTCGGCAAAAACATCGTCAACCAGACGTAACGCCATGAGAATTTCTCGGCGAGCATCATAACTGAAAATGGCATTTTTACCCTTTTTAGCATTAAACGCATCTGTGGATAATCCGACGATTAACTTGTCACCTAAACTACGGGCACGTTTGAGAAGCCGGATATGCCCCACGTGAAGCAAGTCGAAGGTGCCATAGGTTATAACGGTTTTCATAATCTATATTTATCCGTTGAATAGCTGTGTATTTTCAAGCAGCCCCAATTTTCTTGAGTTTAAGCCATTCGAGAGTTACTTTTTCCAGTATGGGAGAGGCGGTCAAGATATCAATGCCTGGTTTCTCCCTGTTTTTAAATATCTCTTTGCTTTCTGATTCCTGAATGCCAGTGAGAGATGAAAACTCTCGAATATATTTCGAATCGAATATATCCATAAGTCCAGAGGGAAGCTTTTCAGAAAAAGCATTTTCATGGGCGCATAACCCAAAATTGCTAAGCAAACTAGCGCTATCGGGCAAGTCGTTTATTCTAAGGCCGTACTGATTTAGTATTCTAATTATTTCCACATCAATACAAGACAGCCCTTCATTGGCCCTAGGTGGTAATTTTAGGCTATGGTAATCGACATCGAGTTGACTAAAAGTGAACTCGTTAACATCGCTGATTTTGTCGAAGTTTAAAAAACCTACATTGCCTTGAAGCGCTTTAGTGATATTTTTGCAAATGGTGAGGTAGTCAAAAAAAAACTTCTGGGCAATAATATATTCTGAGAAATTTTGGGAGGCGCCATGGCGTCGAACCCATTCACGGTAATGCCTAACCATGTAGTCATGTATATTACGGATAAAAACCATTCCGCGTATTTCTGTGAAACCAACTTTTTTAAGGTGTTCCACCATTGAATTTAAGCTATAAGCAGTCCTTGGATTGGACCAAGGCTCTGCAGATATGAATAGTGTGCTACAGTTCGCTTTGTCAATTTCCTTGCCGAGCTGTTTTAGTAACTGTGAATAATTACTACTACCATACTCGTAAGCAAACCTAGAATGGCGAAAGCCTATTTCCCCATTGTCTTTCTCTGCTCTGAGGTCTATCCCTGTGCTGGGATAGATTATGTTGCTCTTGCGCAAAGCGCCTCGATTGTAATAGGCGGTGTTTTGAATGGTTGTGGAACCGGTTTTAAATGTGCCACAATGTAGTATCGCTTTCATTTTTCAGCCTAGCATTATTGCTTTGATTTTTGACGTCTAATCAAAGTTTAAATTTTTGGCGGCGGCCTCATCAAATGCGGCGCCAAAGTTTTCGTCTAATACGTTGAATGCGGTCTCAGAGCTTTTGCCACTGTAGTTATTCCTGGACTCATGACTCGCATGCATCTCTCCTGGCAAAGCAGCTTCTATATGGGCTTTAACCCGTTTTACCAACTCGTCATTTGGTAAGTGGTTTAAAGTGTGCTCGGCCGTGGCTAGAGCTTTCTTCAAGTTACCTTTTTCCCAATGAGAAAAAATGCGTGAAAAGGCATAGCATTGCGTTAGCAAGGAAAAGCCACATAAATTCTTGGCGGCAATAACCGTATCAAAATAAGGGTCGGATATTGTCCATTCACCATAGATCGTCTCGAGCCAGGTCTCCGGCTCTTTCAAAGACCAAATAGGCTGGCCGGTGGGGGAGGCGTCTTTTTGTAGGTTGATCTCAACATACTTTGTATTGCGGCTCCATTCATAAGGGATGTTATCCATCCAGAAGCCGGTGAATGTCTCGTTGGTTTGTGGGTCGACCACGAATCCGGAGAGATCTAGCGTAACCTCCTTGACTGGGTGAATGAACGCCCGAGGATTGGTTATATGCGCCATTTTTAGATCAATCCAGCCGTTACTTTCCAGGCACTGGCAGGCTTTTTCCATTTCGCTGTGAGGAATGCCGAAGTCGATGTCCTTGTCGAAAGGCAAAAGACCGCCTTCCCGTACCAGCCCCAACAGGGTGCCGTACGAGGCGAAGGCATGGATGCCTGATTTTGCGAGCAGGGTCAGGGTATCCCACATCAGTTCTTCGGTTGCCGGCTTGTCGAAGTCCTGTTTTTTCTCGGGAGGGTTATCATTGTTGGTCGGGTATCCAAGCCTCAATTCGAGTGCACGTCGAAAGTGCTCGATGGCTTCAGGCAACTTTCCCTGTTTTTGCATGGCCGCACCATAAACGAGGTGTACCGGAGGGTTATTCGGGGCTTGCTCCAGGGCGTGTTCTAAAAGAGGAAGAGCCTTTTCCAGATTGTTATGCTTGCTATGCGTTTGCCCCAGTTCGATAAGGGCAGGTATGAAATTAGGCGCGATTTCCAGCGCTTTTTCGAGATGGGTGATGCCTTCACGGATTTGCCGTCTCTCTACCTGTAGCTTTCCTAGCTCAAAATAAAGAGTTGCGTCTTTAGGCGCCAGGCCGGCAGCTTGCTTGTAAACCTGAATGGCGGCATCTGGTTGACTGTCACGCGCCAATACACGCGCGCGTTGTTTATAGGCTTCGATCGCGTTCTGATGCTTGGACCGGGGCGGTGTCGGGCGTGATGACTTTCTCTTGCTCATGTGCATTGATTCCTGAATGACGAATGCGTTGAGTTATCTAAAGGCTCTGGATTACCAGGGTACGGGGCTATAAGCCGCTGTCAGAGTGAAAGTATCTTCTTCCTCGTGATAACGGCTGATGTAACCGCGTGAGATTAGATAGTCTCTTGCTCTTTTTGGATCATTCTGGTTTAGCACTTGGTATGAAAAGTCATGAATATCGAAAATGGTGTCCAGCAGGAATGCCAGCTTTTCCAGGCGCTCTGCGGGTAATGTCGCTATAAGGTCATTGTCCGGTATGAACAGGGCATCGACACACGTCATTTGGGTGGCTTGCTGTCTTTCGAGCTCGATGTCCGTTGGCAAATGGCTTTGATAATTTACATTATTGAGCCGATAGAAGCGAAAGCCGTGGCGGGTCATCCACTGGTTGACGCGTGCAAAATCCGGCTGTTTCTGATGTGTGGGTGAAAAGGGCAGGCGTACCTGAAAGAGCAGCGCATCTTTCAGTGCGGTTTCACCATGTTTCAGAATGGTCAGGCTATCGTTGAGATCATCCAGCAATAGCCAGTCAATACTGTTTAGCCCTTCGATAGCATCGAGCGCAATACTGTTGACAGGAATGCTGGATAGCAGGCGTGCCCCCAGCCTTGACGCTTGCGGCAAGCGCTCAGGCGGTAACGGCTCCAGCGTGCCGCTCAGCTCGGCATCCAGGCAGGCGAACAATGTTGCTGGCTCGCCATTGCCTAGCGTCACATGCGGAAAGAGCTGGAACTCATCGAGGTCTGTTAGCCCTTCCTGGTCGTGGAGGCGGCTAGCCGGATCGAAGGCGATGATGCTGAAGGCATTGAGAGCCATCAGGTCCAGGAAATCATCCTGCTGGGGAAGCCGGGCGCCATTGTCGAGCACCGTGATCCGGCCATTGAGGCGCCAATTGAATGACGTCTCTGTAGTGGTGACAGATAGCCCGGTCATGGGGTGTCGCTCCATCTGGTAAGCTTTCTATTGGCTTGACGAAATAGGCCTGTATGACGCAGTGAAGCCGCTATTCGTATGTTTTCCGGCAACGCCTGTAACGTCAGTTCTTTGGCTTGTAGGGTAGGGCTTTTTCCATGCCCTGGATGCCAAAAAAAGGCCCCCAATCGGGGGCCTTTTCTGTCAACTGCCAAAGAGGGATCGCCTCTTTGGTTGCTGGCTTGATTAGCCGAGCAGAGACAGTACTGACTGCGGCACCTGGTTGGCCTGGGCCAGGACGGAAGTACCGGCCTGCTGCAGGATCTGGGCGCGAGTCATGTTGGAGACTTCGACGGCGTAGTCGGCGTCTTCGATACGTGAACGAGCGGCAGACAGGTTAGTGGTGGAAGTGCTCAGGTTGGTAATGGCAGAATCGAAACGGTTCTGGATGGCACCCAGGTCCGAACGCAGATCATCTACCTTGCTCAAAGCCTTATCCAATGCGGCAAGCGGGTCATCGGTGGGAAGCTGCGTAGCAAGCTTCCCACCACGAGTTACGCTACCGTCGTCAGCAATAACAGCCTCGTAGTAGACCGGGCCGCTGCTACCGGAAGAATCCTTGATGACGTATTCGGGCGCACCTTCTTCAGTACCGCTGTAGGCAAAGACATTACCGGCGTCTACATCCGCACCTGAAAGAGATGTTGAAGTTGTAGAGCCACTGTATGTTGCTGTGGACGTCGAGGTGAGGCCAGCGCTAGTGACAGAGCTCTGAAGGGCGCCCAGGCTCACTACGCCAGCGGAAGAAACGTTGACCGCGTAGTAGCCGTCAGCCGAGCCGCCAGCGGCACTGGCATCGCCAGTATACTGGACATAATAATTGCCGGAGCCATCAGTGTAGAAACTACCAAAGCTACCCGCAGAAGTTGTATCTGCACTGGGCTTAGTGAACCCACTGGCCACAGAAGAGGTAAGAGCAACCGAGCTCGAACCGGTGGCCGTGGTGGTAATGGCTGAAGCCGCTACGGCGCTCGTATTGATGCCCTTGGCAACACTGAAAGTACCCAGTTCCAAAGAAGTCGAGTCCATTTTCTTCAGATTGATAGAGATGACCTGGTTGTCATCTGCACCGACCTGGATATCGATCGTGGTTTTGGAGCCGTCCAGTACTTTGGTGCCGTTGAAATCGGTCTGCTCGGAAATACGGTCGATTTCACCGAGACGCTGGCTGATTTCGTTCTGGATCGACTCAAGATCAGACGCGGAGTTGGTACCGTTCTGCGCTTGAACCGTCAATTCACGGACGCGCTGCAGGTTATCGTTGATCTGGTTCAGCGCGCCTTCGGCAGTCTGGGCGACGGAGATACCGTCGTTGGCGTTACGCTGTGCCTGAGTCAGGCCGGTGATCTGGCTGGTCATGCGGTTGGCGATGGCCTGGCCGGCGGCGTCGTCCTTGGCGCTGTTGATGCGCGAACCGGAAGAAAGACGCTCCATCGCTGTCTGCAGGGAAGACTGCGACTTGTTCAGGTTCTGCTGACCAATCAGCGAGGTGATGTTGGTATTGATAACTGCCATTGTCGTATTCCTTTCTCACATGAGAGGGCAATTTGGGCCTGATCCGCTGCGCGATGGCAGGTAATGCCGGATCCTGCTGCAACGGCCCCGTGGCCGTTACCCCTGTTATCGGCGCTACCCAAATTTGCTTTAGGCCCATTTGAGAAATTTTTGATGTTCGTGTGCGCAGCATGGATTCGGCCTTCGAGAAGTGCCTGGCTGCCTGGCGTGAAGCGGGGCGCAGGAGGCCCCTTCGATAGCACTGCCTTCGGCCACGCCCCGTGTGGTAGGCGCAATGCCAGCGCCGAACTTATAGCGGGCTGGCGCCGAACGATAGCGATGTGCCGCTTCATCGTATGGCGCTCGGCTCCGGTGGCGTTCGATCTCCGGGAACCTGCCGGCTTCCGTAATGATGCTTCGTGGTGCCGTCGTTGACTTCAGAGTCGATACAACTGCTGGCGGGCATTGATCCGGCCCGTAGAACCTCGAGCGGGCTGGAGGGGCGGGCGATGGTTACGTCAACGGCTTTCCCTCCGCCCCGCCTGGGCTTGATAGCCGAGGCGGAATGAGATTCACTGGCCTGCCTGAACGGGGGCGGCTTTGGTGATTTTTGAGGCGAGTTTGGCTAGACTAGGCTGGCTCTTTGGATAGTCATCGATTATTTTTCAGCAGCAAATTATTCATTCCGTTCTATGCTAGTCAAAACTATTTATTAATCAGGCTTGTTGCGGCCCGTTTCGGGTCATTTTTCAGGATCCCAATTAATTATTATGCCTCGCACGATGGATGAACGTGAAAAACTCCGTAAGTTTCGTGAACTCGATGATGCTTTTGCCCAGGCGCTCCGTGATCTCGACGGTGGGTCTCGATCCGGTCGATCGGTAGAGGCGGAGCCGGAAAATACGCTTCCGGCGTTCGAGGAACGCCTGCACAGCCTGATGGCCGAGTACGCGTTGAGCCAGAGCTGTGTGCATGAAATGCTGAGCACGTTACTGGAGTACAAGAGAATTCGATAAGTCTCATTATCCGGCGAGATGGCTTGTTTCGATGACGGCGGGTCGGTTTTAAACTGGGTTTTAACTCTTTCTGAGACTGCCGAGGCGCTCAGTGTCTTTACTGGTGCATGTCTTGTTATCGATAGGTTATCAAGCCGGATTGTCTGCCGTCAGGATATTAACGGGAAACGAGAGATAACGGCGTTGAGGAAGACCATGAGATAAAACCAGCGCAGCGCCATGCGGTTCTCTGTTTTGCTCGTTCTACTGAATTCGTGGTGAAGAAACCATCGAGCAGTCGCTTTGCTGTCATGCGCCAGGGATGCGGTGAAGCCAAGGCAGCGGCGGTGGTGGCTCCAGGCGCTGCGGTGGCTCCAGACAGGGAATGGCGCCTGCCGCTCGGGCATCGGGGGCCAGCGAACCATCGAAAGCCGCCCCCCGGTAAGATCCGATATTATTCTGCTGACAAGTTATCGAGGGTTCATTAACCTCGCTGCCTACCGGAAACGCGTGAACCCGGTGGGCGCGCGGTTTGTGGTGATCTGGTGATGAACGGTCAATGACGCCGCATTTGCGGCGTTTTCAATTTGTGAGGTAACGGCATGGGTTGGGATTGCCCCAAGAGTCTCTGGCGGCTGGGGTTTGCATTGGTGTTGGTGTACGCCGCGCTGGGTATCGCGTCACATCCGCTGAAAGACGTCATCGAGCCTTACATGGCGTTTCTAGGGCTGGTTTCTCTATTGATTTTTGGGGGTTGGCGCCGAAGGAGCGCTGCCCTGGGATTGCTGGTTGCGATCTGCCTGGTGCAGCTCCTCAGTTGGTGGCTTGCCATCGCTGATCATCCGCAGTGGGCCAGGCCCAACCCGGATACCGAGCGGATGGCGAAGCTTTTCATCTTCATTGCCATTGCCTGGTGGTTGCGTGGGAGTCTCCGCCATGTGTTCTGGGTCTGGGGACTGGCGCTCCTGGCCTTCCTGCTGACGACGGTGATCTTCCCCGAAGGGCGTGATTCTTGGGTCTCCGGCCTGCAGGGCGAGCGTGTCGGCTTTGGTATCCAGAACAATCAGCATGCCTCGATGCTGTTCGGGGTCTCGCTGATTGGGCTCATGGCCTTCGCCAAGCGTTTCTGCTGGTCCGGCGGAGTTCGATGGGGGCGTGCATGCCTCTGGCTGGGGCTGACGCTGATGACACTGGTGGGGATCCTGTTTGGCCAGACTCGAGCCGTCTGGTTGGCGCTGCTGGTGTCCTCGGTCGTCGCGTTGGCAGTGCTCGGGTGGTACGCCAGGAAGCGCTACCAGATCCGTCTATGGAATCGAACGACGATCTCCATCGGTGTTGTTCTGGTGGTGGCCGGCGGGATCGTCGCCGTTTCGTTCGGTCATGTGCTGACTGATCGGATATTCACCGAGGATCAGGTCATCGCGCAGCTGCTCTCCGGTAATCTGGATACGCTGCCCTATACCAGCATCGGTATCCGGATTCATTCCTGGGTCGCGGCCACGCACTGGATCGCTGAAAGACCGTGGCTGGGGTGGGGTAGCAATGGGCGCGAGCTGGTCATCGAGCATACGCCGTGGCTTCCCGAGTTCGTGAAGGCCAACTTCGGTCATTTGCATAATTTCCTGCTGGAAACGCTGGTCAATTATGGCGTGCTCGGCTTGGCCGTGATGGGCGCGCTGGTCGCGTGGGTCGCCGTCATCAGCTGGAAAGCCTGGAAGCGGGGCGACATGCCCAACGACGTGGCGCTGTTTGCGCTGGCTTTCTTCTTTTACTGGGTGGTGGTCAATCAGTTCGAGTCCTACCTCTCCTTCTGGACGGGCATCTACGTGCACAACCTGATCGTGGCAGGACTCCTCACGCTGTACTGGCGTTCGCCGGGGGATTCGGGCCATGTCGGCAAAAACCGATTACCATGAGGCCTGCGATTTGTCAGATATGGGCACCAAGCGCGGTCAGCCGCGCTTTTTCACACGCTGATTGCATACGACGGTTGAAGGGATAGCAATGCGAATCACGATTTTCGGTACCGGATATGTGGGCCTGGTGACCGGCGCCTGCCTGGCTGATGCCGGCCATGAAGTCATGTGCATGGATATCGATGAAGGGAAGGTCGCGCGCCTCAAGCAGGGCGAGATTCCGATCTATGAACCCGGGCTGGAAACGTTGGTCATCGAGAACGTCGGCCAGCAGCGTCTATCGTTCACGACCGATGCGGCGGAGGCGGTGGCGTTCGGCACGTTGCAGTTCATCGCGGTGGGCACGCCGCCCGATGAAGATGGCAGTGCCGATCTGCAGTATGTGTTGGCGGTCGCCAGGACCATCGGTCAGCACATGGATGATTATAAGGTCGTGGTCGACAAGTCCACGGTGCCGGTCGGTACGGCGGACCGCGTTCATGAAGCCATCGCCAGCACCCTGGCCGAGCGTGGCATGGCGCTTGATTTCGATGTCTGCTCGAATCCGGAGTTTCTCAAGGAAGGCGCGGCCATCGAGGACTTCACCCATGGTGCGCGTATCGTCGTGGGCACCGACTCGGATCGGGTCAAGTCGTTGATGCGGGAGTGTTATGCCCCGTACAACCGCCGCGTCGAGAAGCTGATGTTCATGGACGTGCGCAGCGCGGAGCTGACCAAGTACGCCGCCAATGCCATGCTGGCGACCAAGATCAGTTTCATGAACGAGATCGCCAACCTGGCCGAGCGCTTGGGAGCGGATATCGAACAGGTTCGCCGTGGCATCGGCAGCGATCCGCGAATCGGCTACCACTTCATCTATCCCGGCTGCGGGTACGGCGGCTCCTGCTTCCCGAAGGACGTTCAGGCGCTGGCGCGAACTGCCAGCCAGATCGGTTACGACCCGCAACTGCTCAATGCTGTCGAGGCCGTCAACGACCGCCAGAAGGCGACCCTGTTCAGCAAGCTGAGCCAGGCATTCGATGGGCAGCTGGAAGGTAAGACGGTGGCGGTCTGGGGGCTGGCGTTCAAACCCAATACCGATGACATGCGCGAAGCGCCCAGCCGTCACCTGATGGAGGCGCTCTGGGCGGCGGGTGCCAAGGTTCAGGCTTACGATCCGGAGGCAATGGAAGAGTGTCGTCGCATCTACGGTGAACGCAGCGACCTGACGCTGGCCGATGGGCGTGACGCGGCGTTGAACGGGGCCGATGCCCTGGTGATCTGCACGGAGTGGAAGTCCTTCCGCACGGTGAATTTCGCCCATCTGCAGCGCACGCTGAAGACGCCGGTGATCGTGGACGGGCGCAACCTGTTCGAGCCGGCACAAGTTCGCGCGGCGGGGCTGCTCTACTTCGCGGTGGGGCGGGGCGATTCGCTGCAGGTCGGTCAGCGCAAGGCCCACTGAAGCCGGATTGCATCGAGTCCGGCACGTTCAGGCATGAACTCGAGAGAGCCCGGTACCATTTGGTATCGGGCTTTTTTGTCGCTAGGCTCGATAGCGTTGTACGCTCTTCCACCACAGCAAAGCCAAGGATGTGCCCATGCTGATTCCCGTTGTCCTGGCCGGCGGTTCCGGCTCTCGCCTGTGGCCGATGTCGCGGGCGAGCCATCCCAAGCAGTTTCTTCGGATCACGGGGGCGCGCAGCATGCTGGTGGAAACGCTGGCGCGCTTCGAGCCCCTGGATGTCGCGGAGCCGATCGTCGTCTGTCAGGAGGTGCACCGCTTTCTGGTGGCCGAGCAGCTGCGTGAAGCGGGCTGGTCGGCGGATATCCTGCTCGAGCCGGCGATGCGCAACACCGCACCGGCCATCGCGCTGGCCGCGCTGCAGGCCATGAGCCGTGATCCGGCTGCGCTGATGCTGGTGTTGCCGGCCGATCACGCGATCGCCAGCCCCGAGGCGCTGATCCAGGCGATGGCGCCGGCGCAGGCAGCGGCCAGACAGGGCAAGCTGGTGACGTTCGGCGTGACGCCGACCCGTGCGGAGACCGGCTACGGTTATATCGAGATAGGCATCGAGACCGGTATCGACATCGAGCCAGACGAAGCTTCCGGCGCCGACGCGATACCGATCCGGCGCTTCGTCGAAAAGCCCGACGCAAAGACCGCGCAGGCGTATGTCGCCAGCGGCCGTTACCTGTGGAACAGCGGCATGTTTCTGATGCGAGCGGATCGCTACCTGCAGGAACTCGAGCAGCAGCGCCCGGCAATGCGGGAGGCGGTCACGAATGCCTGGGAGGGGCGCCAGGCCGATCTCGATTTCCTGCGGATTGCGGCAGAGCCCTTCATCGCCTGTGAGGCCGAGTCGATCGACTGCGCGGTGATGGAGAATACCGCGGACGCCAGCGTGGTTGCGCTCGACGCCGGCTGGTCGGATGTCGGCTCCTGGCAGTCGTTGTGGGAAATCTCCCCGAAGGACGCTAACGACAACGTGCTTCGCGGTGATGTAATCGCCGAAGGCGTGAACGGCTGCCTGCTTCACAGCGACAGCCGCCTGGTGGCGGCGGTCGGTATACGCGATCTGATGGTGATCGAGACGCCGGATGCGGTGATGGTCGCGCATCGGGACGCCGCGCAGGCGGTCAAGGTCATCGCGGAGAGGCTCAAGCGCCAGAATCGCCCCGAATGGGATCAGCATCGCCGTGTTCATCGCCCCTGGGGCAGCTATGACGGCGTGCATGCCGCCGAGCGTTATCAGGTCAAGCATATCCGGGTGACGCCCGGCGGCCGGCTGTCACTCCAGAAGCATCTCCATCGTGCCGAGCACTGGATCGTGGTACGCGGCACCGCCCGGGTGACGCGTGGCGAGGAGATATTCCTGCTGGAAGAGAACCAGTCGACATATATCCCCCTGGGCGTGGTTCATCGCCTCGAGAACCCCGGCAAGATCGAGCTGGAGTTGATCGAGGTGCAGAGCGGCAGCTATCTCGGCGAAGACGATATCGAGCGCTTCGACGACGCCTATCATCGCGATTGAGCGCCACTTGAGCGCCACTTGATGGCTACTTGAATGTTAGAACGCTAGTTGAACGTCAGGATCGAGACTCAGGAATTCGGCTGGCCGTCGGCGTCATTGGGTAGCGCGTTGTCGCCCATGGCTTCCGCCAGCGGCGGCTGAGGTTCGTTGCCGCCGTTGCGCATTGGCATCTGCAGACGCACGGTGGGGAGATACTCCGGGTAGTGCCGGCAGATGAAATCGATCAGCCCTTCACGGATCGCGCAGCGCAGATCGAACGTGTTGGGCCCGCCGGTGGCGCTGACCAGCACACGCAGCTGCTTGTTGCGCTCGGTCATCTCCAGTGTCTGCACGACGCAGACGCGACGGTTCCACAACGGCGAGGCTTCCGCCAGACGTTGCGCTTCCTCTCTCAGCGGCTCCATGGGCAAGTGGTAATCCGCGTACAGGATGACCGTTCCGATCAGGTCCTTGTCGCGGCGCGTCCAGTTCTCGAACGCGTGGTCGACGAAATAGGTGATCGGCAGGACCAGCCGCCGCCAGTCCCACAATCTCACGACGACATAGGTGAGCGTCAGCTCCTCGACCCAGCCCCATTCGCCTTCGACGATCACCGCGTCGTTCAGCTGCACCGGCTGCGTCAGCGCGATCTGGATGCCGGCGATCAGGTTGCCCAACACCTTCTGTGCGGCAAAGCCCAGTACCACACCGAGAATGCCTGCCGAGGCCAGAATGCTGGTTCCGAGCTGGCGGACTTTCTCGAACACCATCATCATCGAGGCGACGGCCAGAACGATGATGATGAAGTTGATCAACTTGCGCAGCACGGTGATCTGGGTATGCACCTTGCGTGCGATAGCGTCCTCCTCGTCACCGAAGCGGTAGCGTTCGCTCAGCGCTCGCTCGCTGATGTTGACGCCGTGGATCAGTATGCCCGCGATGCTGGCGATGAGGATCAGACTGGCAAGGTTGTGCAGCGCCGTGTCGAGGCGTACCGAGGTGACGAAAATCGGGAACAACGAGAACAGTACGAAGATGGGTATCAGTACTGCCAGACACCTCACCATGAACGGCACCAGGAAGCGTTCCAGCATCGACTTGCGCCGGTCGGCCCAGCGATCCATGACCCTGACGAGACGTCGTGACATTCGCACCAGCAGCCATACACCCAGCAGCGCCGCGCAGAAGTGCGCCGCCGTCATGATCAGCGAGTGACCCTGCACGGCTGGCGGAATCAGGAAATACGCCGCGCCAAACAATCCGTATGTCCACAGGACGGCAACCAGCGGTGGGTGGATGGCGATCGCCGTCGTGCTCATCAGGTGCAGACGACTGTCGTTGAGCCTTCGCAGGCGGAAGTGAATGTACTTGAGCAGCCCATGGGCGACGATGGTCGCACCGATGATGGCCGCTGCCATGATCCAGAACGGCAGCGCATCAAGCCACTGCACGATCAGGGTATTGATAAACGTTGCCTTGGTAACCGATGCATTCATGAATGAGCCTGTTGATGACGAGGATCGATTCATTCAAGCGTAGGCGGTTTGGATACAACTTTCGTCGCGGCAGGCAGTTTTGTTCGAGAGCCTTCGCGGCTCGCAGGCAAACGCGCCCGCCCGGTGGCCGAGCGAGCGCGTGGGGCAGGTTATGGTTACTGGGAAAGCCCGATCTGGCGCGAGATGTCTTCGATCTGTGCGATCTGGTCGTTGACGAACGTGGTGAAGGCTTCGCCATGCATCTCGAAGGGCATCAGGCCGTTCTGCGTCATGACGCCTTTCCACTCGTCGCTCGCGTACAGCGTGTCGACGGTGTCCACCCACCACTCATAGGCGTCTTCGGAGACGTCCGCCGGCATGTAGAACCCGCGCCAGTTGGGGGCGATCGTATCGATGCCCTGTTCGCGTGCCGTCGGCCACTGGTGCAGTTTACCGGGCAGGCGCTCTTCAGAGAGGATCGCCAGGGGGCGCAGGTCGCCGGATTCGATGAAGCTGACCACCTCCGAAATGTCGCCGGTGAAGGCGTCCACATGGCCGCCCAGGGTCTGGGTCACTGCCTCGCCGCCGCCGTTGTAGCCCAGGTAGGCGATGCGGGCCAGATCATCGACGCCGGCCTCGTTGGCGGTCATCAGCAGCTTCAGGTGATCCCAGCCGCCGGAAGCGGTGCCGCCGGTGAAGGTCAGCGCGCGCGGGTCTTCCTTGAGCGCTGCCATGACCTCGTTGAGCGACTGATAGGGAGAGTCGGCGGCGACCGCAATCACGCCGTAGTCCGCTCCCAGCGTGCCGATCCAGTTGACCATGCCGGCGTTCATTCCCGGGAACTGGCCGCGTGCCAGGCCTGTCGTGGTCACGGTGCTGGCGGCGACGATCAGATTCTCCTGTCCGGCGCGCTTCTGGACCACGTGGGAGAAGCCGACGCCGCCGCTGGCACCCGGCATGTTGGTGGTCTGCACGTTGCCGTCGACCAGACCGAGATCGCCGAGCACCCGGCCGACGGAGCGGCAGGTGAAGTCCCAGCCGCCGCCGGGATTGGCCGGGGCGATGCAGTCTACCTTGCCGCTCTGCTCGAAGGCCTGGGAAGTGCTGGCGGCGCTCAAGAGCAGGCCGCCGGCGATCAGCGTTTTCAGGCTACGTGGGGTCATGGCGTGTTCCTCTCGTGTTGTTATCGAGCTGCGCTTTCGTTCGTTGCTCGTTGCCTTCTGGCCGCTGCTCACGCTCGATCGACAGCGAACATGGCGCAGCGGTGTGTCTCGAGAGGACTCTAGCGAGCGGCGTCGGCGGGAAAAATTGGCATTTGAACAAGCGAGCCTTCGCGCTTTCCGAAGGGTTTACACCTTCGTCTTAACATCAGCGGAAGCCGAGTTGCCTGTGGTGTCTTCGACCTCGGCATCGGCATCGGCATCGGCGTCAGTATCAGTATCGGGGCCGGGATCCCGCGAACTGGCGCCGGCGAGGTGCTCGACCATCTGGCGGGCGATCAGCGGCAGGGCCTCCAGATCGCGGACGCCGATGACCAGTTCCCGTTCCGCCCACTCGTCGATCAGCGGAATCGTCGCCAGCGACAGGCTTTCCCGATAGGCGGCGACGGCGCGGGCCGGGAGAATGCCGATGCCCATGCCGCGATCGATCATCCGGCAGATGCCTTCGAAGCTGCGTACCTGGATGCGCATCCGCAGCGGCTGCGCCAGACGTTGGGAATCCTGGTGCAACAGGGCGTGAAGCGAGGAGTCCTGCTCCAGGCCGATGAAGTCGTAATCCAGCGTCTCGGCGAAGGCGAGGCGCTGGCGTGTGGCCAGCGGGTGATCCCGGGCCGTGACCAGGACCAGCCGATCCCGGCGATAGGGGTGGATCGACAATCCTTCGGCGGGAATATGGGCGGAGAAGATGCCGATATCGGTGAGGCCGTCGCGCACCGCCGCGATGATCTCGTGGCTCAAGCGCTCCTGCATGTCGATGCGGATCTGCGGATAGCGCGCGGTGAAATCGCTCAGGTCGTCGGGAAGGAATTCGATCACCGCCGAGGTGTTGGCATGCAGGCGCACGTGGCCCCGGACCCCCACGCTGTACTCGCTCAAGTCGGCGTTGAGATGATCGAGGCTGTCGAGCATGTGGCGGGCGTGATGGAGCAGAGCATGGCCGGCGGGCGTCAGCTCGACGCCACGCGGGCGCCGGTAGAGCAGCGTCGTCGAAAGCTGTGTCTCCAGATCGCTGATCCGCTTGCTGACCGCCGCCAGCGCCAGATGTTCGCGCTCGGCCGCGCGGGTCAGGCTGCGCGAATCGGCAATCGCGACGAATAGCTTGAGGGTGACGAAGTCGAGTCGTTTCATGGCGATTGGCATCGGAGCGGAGCGATTGACGCCCTACTGTAGCGTTCGCCGCTGACGAAGCCTAGCTTGACGATCGCCTAATTGTTGCCGCGCGTCGGCTGGGTCAACCTCTGCCCATCGATAGAAGACACATCATTAGCGGTGTTCCGACACCGTTGGACATTCACGGAGGAGAGCGACATGGCGACCAGCGACGACAAGGCGGTCAGCGACAATGCACAGGCGCTGGCGGGACTCAAGGTGGTGGAGCTGGGCCAGCTGATCGCGGGGCCTTTCGCCAGCAAGTTGCTAGGGGAATTCGGCGCGGACGTGGTCAAGATCGAGCCGCCGGGAACGGGCGATCCGCTGCGCAAGTGGCGCGTGCTCAAGGACGACACCTCGCTGTGGTGGCACGTCCAGACCCGCAACAAGCGCTCGCTGGCACTCGACCTGCGCTCCGAGGAGGGCCAGGAGATCGTGCGGCGTCTGGTCGACGAGGCGGACATCGTGATCGAGAACTTCCGCCCCGGCACGCTCGAGAAGTGGGGGCTGGGTTGGGAGACGCTGAGTCAACGCAATCCCGGCCTGATCATGGTGCGTATCTCCGGCTACGGCCAGACCGGCCCCTATCGCGACCGCCCGGGATTCGGCGTCATCGGCGAGGCGATGGGCGGGCTGCGCTATCTTTCCGGCCACCCGGACCAGCCCTCGGTGCGGGTGGGTATCAGCATTGGCGATTCGCTGTCCGCGCTGTACGGCGTGATCGGCGCCTTGCTGGCGTTGCAGGAGCGTCATCGCAGCGGGCAGGGGCAGTACATCGATGTCGCGCTCTACGAATCGGTGTTCGCGATGATGGAGAGCCTGATTCCCGAATACGACGGCGCCGATGTGATCCGCGAGCCCAGCGGCAGTGCCTTGCCGGGCATCACGCCCTCCAATGCCTATCCCTGCGCGTCGGGCGAAGGGGTGGGTGAGGAGTACGTCCTGATCGCCGGCAATGGCGATAGCATCTTCAAGCGCTTGATGACGGCGATCGGCCGCCAGGATCTCGCCGACGACCCGCGCTTCGCCCACAACGATGGCCGCAGCCGCCACGCCGAACTGATCGACGGGGCGATCGCGGACTGGACCCGGCAGCACGAGCGCGACTACGTGCTCGACGTACTGGAGAGCGCTCACGTGCCGGTGGGCTACCCCTATACGGCCAAAGACATCGTCGCCGATCCGCACTATCTGGCGCGAGAGATGATCGAGACCATTCGGCTGGGCGATGGCGAATCGCTCAAGGTGCCCGGCGTGCTGCCCAAGCTGAGCCGCACGCCGGGTCGGATCGAGGGGGGCGGCCCGGCGCTGGGGCAGCATACCCAGGATGTGCTCGACGAGCTGGGGATCGACCGCGAAACCCAGGCGAAAATGCGTGAAAGAGGAGTGATCTGATGACCGATTCGATGACTGATTCGATGACCGGGACGAACACCCAGACCCGCGTCGCCATCAATGACGTGGCGCCGCGAGACGGTCTTCAGATCGAATCGCGCTTCGTGCCGACGGAAGAGAAGATTCGGCTGATCGATGCGCTGTCCCGTACCGGGCTGGCCAAGATCGAGGCGACGTCGTTCACCTCGCCCAAGGCGATTCCCAACCTGCGCGACGCCGAAGAGGTCATGCGTGGCATCGAGCGCGTGCCGGGGGTCGACTATGTCGTGCTGGTGCCCAACGAGAAGGGGGCCGAGCGCGCGCTGGCCTGCGGTGTCGACGAGATCAATCTGGTGCTGTCGGCCAGCGACAGCCATGGTCGCGCCAATCTGCGCATGACGGCGGAACAATCGCTCGAGCGCTTCGCCAATATTGTCGAGATCACCAAGGGTAGCGATGTGTTCGTCAACGCCTCGATCTCGACGGCCTTTGGCTGCCCGTTCGAGGGCGAGGTGCCGTTCAAGCGGGTGCTTTCGATCACCGAAAAACTGTTGGCGCTGGGCGTGCAGGGGATTTCCCTCTGCGATACCACCGGCATGGCCAATCCGCGCCAGATTGCCGATCTCTGTCGTGAGACGCTGAGCCGCTGGCCGTGGCTGCCGGTGACGCTTCACGTCCACAACACGCGCGGCATGGGGCTGGCCAATGCGCTGGTGGCGTGGCAGAACGGCATCACCCGGTTCGACGCCTCGCTGGGCGGCCTGGGGGGCTGTCCGTACGCGCCCGGCGCCACCGGCAACGTCTGCACCGAAGACCTGGTTCACATGTTCGAGCAGATGGGTGTCGATACCGGCGTGGATCTCGAACGGCTGATCGCCGCCGCCGAACTGCTGCCGGCGATGATCGGTCACGACGTGCCGGGCCAGGTAGTCAAGGCCGGCACCTCGGAGCGGCGCTATCCGCTACCGGAGGCAGCGATCGGCTAGGAAGCCGCGGGATACGCGCGCACGGGAATCGGGAATCAGAAATCGAGAGTCACGCCGCTACCGCATCGCGGTCGTGAACCAGGCGCCCGTTGGCCCAGGTTGCCGCGACCGTACGGTCGTCGCCCAACATCATCATGGCGAACAGGCGCTCCGACAGGGTCTTGGTCTGCGACAGGCGGCGCGCCATCAACGGCGTGGATTCGGGATCGAGAACGACGATATCCGCCTCGAACCCCGCCTGCAGGCTGCCGATCCTGTCATCCAGATGCAGCGCCCGCGCGTTGCCGAGGGTGAGACGGTAGAACCCCTGCCAGCCGGTCAGCGCCTGGCCGAGCAGAGCACCGACTTGATAGGCGCCCTGCAGGGTGCCGAACCCCGAGAGCGAAGTGCCGCCACCGACATCGCTGGCCAGCGATGTCGCGAGCCCCGCGTCCCGACACGCCAGGCGATCCATCAACCCGCTGCCCAGAAACAGGTTCGAGGTCGGGCAGAAGGCGACGTTGGCGCCACGCTGGGCCAGCCGCCGACGCTGCTCGTCATTCAGGTGAATGCCGTGGGCGAAGGTGCTGCGCGGCCCGACCAGATCGTACCGCTCGTAGACGTCGAGATAGTCCCGGCTTTCCGGGAACAGCTCCGCCACCCAGGCGACCTCGCCGCGATTCTCGGACAGGTGAGTCTGCAGATAGAGATCCGAAGCGTTGCGCAGCACGCCGCCCACGGCGTCGAGCTGCTCGCGGGTGGAGGTCGGCGCGAAACGTGGCGTCAGGGTGTAGCTGAGCCGATCGCGGCCGTGCCAGTCGGCGATCAGGCGTTCGCTGTCGCGCACGCCGCCCAGCGTGTCGTCGGTCAGCGCCTCCGGGGCGTGGCGATCCATCAGCACCTTGCCGGCGATCATGCGTAGCTGGCGACGCTGGGCGGCGCTGAAGAAGCTGTCGACCGACACCGGATGCGAAGAGCAGAACACCTGGGCGGTCGTGGTGCCGACGCGCAGCATCTCGTCGAGGAACCGCTCGGCGCCGGCCTGGGCATAAGCGGCGTCGGCAAACCGGCATTCGGCGGGGAAGGTGTAGTCGTTGAGCCAGTCGAGCAGCTGGCGGCCGTAGGACGCCATGATGTCGAGCTGGACGTAATGCACGTGGCTGTCGATGAAGCCCGGCATCATCAGCTTGTCGCGGTAATCGACGATCTCGATATCCGCCGGCAGCCGCTCGGCCAGCGCCTCGAAAGGTTCGACGGCCTGGATATGGCCGTCGACGATCCAGATCGCGCCGTCCTCCAGGTAACGCGTGGTATCGGGCAGTGGCGTCGCCTCCTCGCCGGGGTCGCCGAGGCAAGTGAACAGAGGGCCGCGAAGCAGGCGTTGGTGCGTGTTCATGATCTCTCTACCTATGATTTTCGACCGCAAGGCTCACGATCGCGTCGCTCGGTGTCGAGCGGCTGAAAAGGTGTGACGCAGGGTTTCCGGTGCGATGCCGCGCTGCGCCGGCCTGTTCGATGGTCGGGACTGGGCCAGCAGTTCGGCGGCAACGCTGATCGCGATCTCCCGGGGGCGCTTGGTTTCGGTTGCGCCAAGGCCGATCGGGCAGCGGACCCGAGCCAGCGCGGTATCGTCGAACCCGGCGGCGGTGAGCCGCGAACGGAAGCTGGCCCATTTGCTCGTCGAGCCGATCATGCCGATGGAGTTCAACGCCTCGCGACCCGGGTTTTCAGGCGATAGTAACGCGGCGATAAGGTCACGGTCCTGCGCATGGTCGTGGGTCATCACCAGCACATGGCTGGCCGGCGGAATGGCCGCCACGGCTCGTGCCACGCCTTCGGCATCCGGTGATAGCCGCATCGGCCGCACGCGGGCGGGATAGCCTTCATGGCCGTTTCCATGCTCGTCCCCATGCTCGTTCCCATGCTCGTCCTGAAACGGAAAGGCTTCGGCCCGGCTGTCGTACCAGTCGATGCGCCAGGGTAACGGCGCGAGCAGTTCCACCAGCGCCTGGCCGACATGCCCCGCGCCGAACAGCGTCAGGTGGCTTTCGGCGCCGGCGAAGACTTCGATCAGCACGTGGACGAACCCGCCGCAGCACTGGCCGGAGCGCCCGCCCAGCGGGAACGCTTCGAGGTAGGTGCCGGACGAGACGGGCGTCGTCGCCAGATGCTGGCGGGCAGTCTCGATCACCTGCTGTTCGAAGTGGCCGCCGCCCAGGGTGTCGATCACGTCTGTCGGAGTGACGATCAGCTTGGCGCCGGGTTCCCGCGGGGTCGAACCGGCGGCGCCGACCACGCTGGCCAGCGCATGGGGCGTCCCGCTTTCCTGCAGCCGATGCAGCGCGGCGTGCCAGCTTTCGCGCCGATCTCGGATTTCGAGAGAGCCGCCAGCGCTCATCGCGACGCTCCGGCGTTCGGATCCTTGGCTCGCAGTGCTTCGGCTCGCAGCGCTTCGGCCGCCATCAGCACGCGTTCCGGCGTGGCGGGGGTGTCCAGTGGCGGGCTGACGCGATAGTCGGCAAGGCTCGACAGGGCGTCGCGCAGCGCCGACCACACCGAGATGCCGAGCATGAACGGCGGCTCGCCCACGGCCTTGGAGCGATAGAGGCTCGCCTGGGAATTGGGATGGCCCTCGAGCAGTTCGACATTGAAGATCGGCGGCAGATCACCGAAGGTCGGGATCTTGTAGGTGGCGGGGCCGTCGGTCAGCAGACGGCCCGCGTCGTTCCACTTCAGCTCCTCGCTGGTCAGCCAGCCCATGCCCTGGATGAAACCGCCCTCGACCTGGCCCAGATCGATCGCCGGATTGAGCGAGTCGCCGACGTCATGAAGAATGTCGACGCGCTCGACCCGATATTCGCCGCTCAGCGTATCGACGCTGACTTCGCTGACCGAGGCGCCGTAGGCGAAGTAGTAGAACGGCCGGCCCTGGCCGCTATCGCGATCGTAGTGAATCAGCGGGGTGGAATAGAAGCCGGTCGCCGACAGCGAGACCCGGCCGAGATAGGCGGCCTGGATCAGTTCTCCCCACGATACCGCGGGCGTCACCGCGCCGACGTCGGAGACGAGTTCTCCATTCTCGAGGCGCAACCCTTCGCGATCCAACTGATAGTGCTCGGCGGCGAAGTCGAGCAGGCGGTGGCGGATCTGGGTCGCGGCATCGCGCGCGGCCATGCCGTTCAGATCCGCGCCGCTGGAGGCCGCCGTGGGCGAGGTGTTGGGCACCTTGTCGGTGCGCGTGGCGCTGATTCGCACCGATTCGAAATCGATGCCGAGTTCCCGGGCGACGACCTGGCACACCTTGGTGTGCAGCCCCTGGCCCATCTCGGTGCCGCCGTGATTGATCATCACGCTGCCGTCGGTATAGACGTGGAGCAGGGCGCCGGCCTGGTTGAGATGCTTGGCGGTGAACGAGATGCCGAACTTGACCGGCGTCAGCGCCAGCCCGCGTTTGATCACGGCGCTGTGGCGGTTGAAGGCACGAATCTCCTCCCGCCGCTGCCAGTAGTCGCTACTGCGTTCCAGCCGCTCGATGATCTCCACCATCAGCGGATGCTGGTCGACGTGCTGGCCGTAGTGGGTGGTGTCGCGACCGCTGCGATAGAGGTTGCGCTTGCGCACGGTCAACGGATCTTCGCCGATATGGCGGGCGATATCGTCCATCGCCCGCTCGACGATCATCATGCCCTGGGGGCCGCCGAAGCCGCGAAACGCGGTGTTCGATGCCGTATGGGTGCGGGCGCGATGGCCGGTCACCCGCGCGGCACCCAGCGAGTAGGCGTTGTCGGCATGGAACATGGCGCGGTCGACGACCGCTTCGGAGAGATCCGGCGAGTGGCCGCAGTCGCCGATCAGGGTCATCTCGCCGCCGATGATCACGCCGCCGTCGTCGAAACCCAGCCTATAACGGTTGTGGAACGGGTGACGCTTGCCGGTGGCGCGGGTGTCGTCGGCACGCGGCAGGCGCAGGCGGATCGCCCGCCCGGTGCGGCGTGCCAGCAGCGCCGCCATGCAGGCCCATGGCGCGGCCTGGGTTTCCTTGCCGCCGAAACCGCCGCCCATGCGCCGGTTCTCCACCGTCACGGCATGAAACGGAATGTCGAGCACTTCGGCGACCAGCTTCTGGGTCTCGCTGGGGTGCTGGTTGGAGGTATAGACGATGACGCCTTCGTCTTCGCCGGGCACGACCAGACAGGCCTGGCCTTCCAGGTAGAAATGTTCCTGACCGCCGACGAACTGCTCCGCCTCGAGCACGTGGGGTGCGCTTTCCAGCGCCTGCTGCCAGTCGCCGCTGACCTGCACGTGCGTCGGGCGCACGAACTCGCCGGCGTCGGCGGCGGCAACCGGATCGAACCGGGGCGGCAGCGGCTCGATCTCCACGACCGCGGCCTTCACGGCGCGGCGCGCCTCGAGATAGCTGGCGGCGGCAACGGCAAACAGCGGCTGGCCGACGTAGCTTACTTCCTCGTCGGCGAACATCGGATCGCCGGGGAAGACCGGGCCGATATCGCGATGCCCCGGGATGTGCTGCGCGGTGATGACGTCGATGACGCCGGGCATTTCCCGCACCGCGCCGAGATCGAGTCGCGTCACCCGACCGTGGGCCACGTCGCTGAGGCCCACCATGGCGTGCAGTGTGCCATGCGGCGCCGGCAGGTCGTCGATGTAGCGGGCGCGTCCGGTGACGTGCTTGATGCCGCTTTCGTGGGCCTGGGCGTGGTTGACGTCATGCCGCTTCGGGCGCGGTGAGACGGTATCGCGTGCTACCGGCTCGTCGCCTTCGAGACGGCCGATCTCTCCGTCAGCGCCCGTCGATTCGGATTCGATCCGAGGCGCCAGCGAGGGTTCGGTCATGGGCGCTTGCTGCGGCTGGTCGGTACCGGCCGTGGCGCGCGAATCCGTGGCACGCGAAGCATTGAAGACCCGTTTAGTGAGCGTACGCATCGAGAGCGACCTCCTGCGTGGGCGTGGTCGAGTCGGTATTGGCCAGCGTCAGCCGCCAGCGTTCCAGCAGATTGGTGGCCGCAGTCAGGCGATAGTCGCGGGAGCCACGAGCATCGCTCATGGGCGTGAGCGACTCGCGCAGTGCCTGCTTGGCGGCATCGAAGGTCTCTGCGTCGGGTTTCCGGCCTTCCAGCGCGGATTCGACGGCAGCGACTCTCAGGGGAATCGCCGCCATGCCGCCGTAGGCGACACGTACGTCGGTCAGAATGCCGTCTTGCAGTCGCCAGCGAAACGCCCCCAGCAGCGTCGAGATATCGTCTTCGCGCCGCTTGGAAAGCTTCCAGACGCGCTGTTCAAGGCCAGCCTGCGGCTTGGGGAGATAGATGGCGGCGACGCATTCGCCCGGTTCGAGGGCGGTCTGCTTGTAATCCAGGAAGAACGATGCGAGCGGCAATTCACGCGTGCCCTCGGGGCCGGCCAGCCGGAGTCTGGCATCCAGCGTCAACAGTACGGGCGGGGTATCGCCGATCGGCGAGGCGTTGGCGATGTTGCCGCCCACGGTGCCTCGGTTACGGATCTGGGCCGAGCCCAGCCGGGTCAGCAGATGCGCGAACGCGGGATAGTGTTCGGCCAGCAGAGGCTCCCATTCCCGGTAGGTGACCGCCGCGCCGATCCACCAGCCGTCGGCGGTTTCCTCGATCTGACGCAGTTCCCGAACCTGGCGCAGGTCGATCAGCGTCTCGAACGGCTCGAGCCGCTGGGTGACGTCCAGCCACAGATCCGTGGCGCCGGCGACCAGCCGCGCTTGGGGATGACGTTGCATCGCTGCGGTCAGGTCGGCCAGCGTTGCTGGGGTGAGATAGCTCGCCTGGCTCTTGCTGTCCTGGCTCTTGCTGTCCTGATTCTTGCTGTCCTGACTCGTGCTATCCACTAACGGCGCCAGATGACGGATCTCGCGTTCGAGCTCGGGATCATCGGCCCAGGGCGGGCGAGTGTCGGCGCGTTCGTCCATGCTCAGGGCGGCGTCCCGAATGGGCCGGTAGCCGGTGCAGCGGCACAGGTTGCCGCCCAGAGCCGCTTCCAGGCGATGGTCGTCCAGCGGCTGCCGTGGTGCCGGCGTGGCGCGCTGCTGTTCATGTAGCGCGAACAGCGACATGACGATGCCGGGCGTACAGAATCCGCATTGGCTGCCATGACAAGCCACCATCGATGCCTGCGAGGGGTGCAGGGCGTCACCGCGAGCGAGCCCTTCGACAGTAATCAGGTGCGCGCCCTGAAGTTGATGCGCAGGCGTGATGCAAGCGTTGGCGGTGCGGTAAGCGAGCGGCTGCCGGTCATCTTCCGGAGAGGCGATGGCGACGGTGCAGGCGCCACAGTCGCCGGAAGCGCAACCCTCCTTGGTGCCGCAGTGCGAGAGCGGTCCGCGCAGCAGTTCGAGCACGCTCGTGTCGGGCGCGGCGGCCACGCGTTGGCGTTGGCCGTTGAGAAAGAATTCGATCATCGGAGATCTGCCGTTGTCATTGTACGGGTCGCCATTCGACGCCGGGACGAAGACCGGCGACCTTGCAGGGAAATCCTGACCGATCGGTCAGCTTTTGTCAGCCTCTTTGATTCTGCCGCCCATGGCAAGCTCTCTTTTTACGGCCAGTTACGGCCAGGCGAGTGTGCCATCGGCAGACAATCGTCTGGATTCAGCATAGCATCGGCGTCGGTTATCTTGAGACGTGACAATGACCCGGAGGCCGTGGGTCTCCATCCAGGCGTTTTCGTGGTCATTTCCAATGAACGACGAATACGCAGCAACGCGGTTCACGCTGAAACGTCAACAGACCCTAAGGAGCCCAGGTGGGCAATCACAATCTTCCCGAAGCCACGGTTCGGGAGCGCAACGAGCAGCGCATTTTCGATGCTGCGGAGAGCGTATTCGCTCGGCATGGCTACCGTGGTGCGAGCATTCAGGCGATTGCGGCGGCGGCCGGTATTCCGAAGTCGAACGTTCTGTATTACGTCGGCAGCAAGCGGCGGCTCTACATTACGCTGCTGGAGCGCACGATGTGGCGCTGGAACGAGATGCTGAGCGATGTCAGCGCCGACGATGATCCGGCGGAGGTGCTGGAGGCTTTCATTCGCAGCAAGATGCGCCTAAGCCAGACCCACCCGCAGAGCTCGCGACTGTTCGCCAGCGAGATACTTCAAGGGGCGCCGTTTCTGAAGGAATCGCTCTTCGGCGACATGCGGGAATGGGTGGAATCCCGCACCCAGGTTTTCCGCGAGTGGGCGGAGCGGGGGCTGATGGACCCGGTGGACCCGGTGTGGCTGATTTTCCTGATCTGGTCGGCGACGCAGCACTACGCCGACTTCGAAACGCAGATCGTCGGTATCACTCAACGCGAAGCGCTCGACGCCGAGGACTTTCAATCGGCCAGCGACTTCCTGTGTCAGGTCATCTTGAAAGGCTGCGGCGTGCGCCGGCGTGATGCATCGACACCGTGATCGGCGCGTGAATGTATCGTGCGGGGGGCCGCGGATGGCTATTCGGCATTGCCGATGACGAGGATCATCAGTACGGAAAGAGTGGAATGACAAGAAGAGTGATAAATCAAGAAAGCGCAAAGCCAGGAACTGGAGCAAACGCGGGAAAGCAGGAGAGAGTCGAAGCGAAACCGGTGAAAGCGAAATCGATGCAAGGTGAATGGGTGGATCGCTGGATGGGTAGATCACCGTTCGATCCGAAATCGGAAGCGAGTCCATTCGCACTCAACTTCCTGTCGAGTCTCAACCTTGAGGGCCGGCAACGTCCTGTTGCACTGCGGTCGATCCCTGGATGCTGTCCCTAGTCGCATTCCGTGCGAACTCGGATCATCCCTGAAGGTGCGTCCTTGCTGCAGCGGCATCCTGCCATCCGCAGTTTATACGAGGTTCGATCCATAAAGCGAATAGGAAATTTGAAGAAAAACACTAAGTTACAAAGAAATACGTTCAATTTCCGATTTTCTGACCAGCCGTTTTCGAGCTTTCTACAAGCCCTTGTTTCCAGACTAGAATCGCGAATCGAACGCGACGCTCCGAATGAGTGCGATGACGGTCTTTCCCGCTTCCAGTTGCATTTCTTCACAAGCCTGACGAGTGAGCCGGGCGCGTAGCCGCTGCCGGCCCACACGCAGCCGCACCTCGCTGGCACTTGGCGCCTGGGGCGATGGTTCGATCGCCTCGATCACGGCACTGAGACCGTTGCGATAACTTGTCCCCTCGGGCATGGCATGGGCAAGCGCCACGTCGCGCACGCCGACGCGCAGACGTATCGGCGTGCCGGGCGGCTGTTCGATCGCGGGAATGCGCAGCGTCTGTCCATCGTCGAGGGCGACCCGCGTCAGCGAATAGCGGCTGTCATGGTCGATCACCTTGGCGCTGAGGCGTGTGGCGGCGTCGAAGCCGCCCAGACGGTCGGTCAGGTCCAGCCGCATCATCAATTCGTCCAACTGACCATGCGCCGTCAGGCGCCCCTGCTCGATGAGCGCCAGGTGATCGGCTATCGCCGAAATCTCCGCGGTATCGTGACTGACGTAGACCACCGGGATGTCGATTTCCCGGGTCAGGCGGACGAGATAGCGCAATAGCTCCTGCTTGCGCTCGCCATCCAGCCCGGTCAGCGGCTCGTCCATCAATAGCAGGCGAGGCTGGGTCAGCAGCGCTCTGCCGATAGCGACGCGCCGCGCTTCGCCACCGGAAAGCGTGCCCGGCAGGCGTTCCAGGAGAGGCTCGATGCCCAGTAGCGACACCAGATCATCGAAGCGCGGGCGAGCGCTCGACGGCATGCCATAGGTGAGATTGCCGCGGACGCGGTAGTGCGGAAACAGCCGCGCCTCCTGAAACACGACGCCCAGTTGACGCTTGTGGATCGGCACGTGAGTCCGGTTCGCGACGTCGGTCAAAGTGCGCTCGCCGAGCCGGACGCGACCGGCATCGGGGCGATCGAGGCCGGCAATCAGCCTCAGCAGGCTGGTCTTGCCGCTGCCCGACTGGCCGAACAGGGCCGTCACGCCGCTGGCCGGCACCGAAAGCGAGATATCGAGGCTGAAGCCGCCCAGGCGCTTCTGCACGTGGCATTCCAGGGCATCGGCGCTGCTCATCGGTCGCGTTCCTCGAGGCGCAGCCTGGCACGGCGGGCCAACCATTCCGACGCGATCAGCGAAAGCATGGCGATCACGATCGACAGCACGCAGAGTCTGGCGGCAGCGGCTTCCTTGCCCGGCGTCTGGATCAGGGTGTAGAGCGCCAGCGGCAGGGTGCGGGTTTCGCCCGGGATGTTCGAGGCAAAGGTGATGGTGGCGCCGAATTCCGAGAGCGCGCGTGCGAACGCCAGTACCGTGCCGGTCAGCAACCCCGGTATTGCCAGCGGCAGCGTGATCGTGAACAGCACTCGCCATCGATTGGCGCCCAGCGTACCTGCGGCGGCTTCCAGCTTGGGATCGACGGCCTCGAGCGAGAGCCTGACCGCGCGGACCAGCAGTGGAAACGCCATCACGCCACCAGCGACGGCGGCGCCTTGCCAGGTGAAAGGGAGCGAGAAGCCGAATCCCTGATACAGCCACTGGCCCAGCCAGCCGTTGCGCCCCAGCGAGAGCAGCAGCAGATAGCCCACCACCACCGGTGGCAGAACCAGCGGCAGATGCAGCAGGCCGTCGAGCAGCGCCTTGCCGCGAAATTCGTGACGCGCCAGCAGCCAGGCGACGGCGATGCCGGGGATCAGGATCCAGCCGACAGCGCTGCCGGCGATCTTCAGGCTGAGCACGATCGCCTGCCATTCGGCGTCGGAGAGCGCCATCGCCTCAACTAGCATCCAGGCCTCGGGTCTCAGTTGGCGTCGACGGGCGTAAAGCCGTAGCGGGAGAAGATCGCCAGCGCGTCATCGCCGGCCAGCCATTGACGGAACGCGTCGGTCGCGTCGCTCGGTGCCGGATTCACCACGGCGAGCGGATAGGTGATGGGGTCGTGGCTGTCGTCAGGGAAGACGCCGATTTCCCTGACCCGGTCGCTCGCCTTGGCATCGGTTTCGTAGACGATTCCGAGCGGCGCTTCGTCGCGTTCGACCAGCGCCATCGCGGCGCGCACGTTGTCGCCGTTGGCCAGTCTCGATTCGAGGGCGTCCCATTCACCGATCGACTGCAGTGCCTGTTTGGCATAGAGGCCGGCCGGTACGTGGCTGGTGTCGCCCACCGACAGCCGCTCGCCCTCGCCGAGGCGTGAGGCGATGGTGATCTCACCGCCCGGCGTGAAATCCGGGATGTCGCTGGCGGCGGGGGCGATCAGCACCAGCCGGTTGCGGAGCAGATCCACGCGCTCGTCGACCGGCACGTTCTGCTTCTCGAGCCAGTCCATCCACTGTTCGTTGGCGGAGACGTAGATATCGGCGGGCGCGCCATTGGCAATCTGGCGCGCGAGTGTCGAAGACGAGGCGTAGATCGGGACGATGTCGACGTCGTGATCGGATTCGTAGGATCGGATCGCCTCGTCCATGGCATCGGTCATCGATGCGGCGGCGTAGACCTGAACCGGCTCGTTGTCGGCATGAGCGGCAAGCGGCATGGAGAGCACCAGCGCCAGAAAGCAGAAGGACGTTTTGCGTACCGATAAAGTCACGATTTTCTCGCTCACGTTTTTCGCTATGTATGAATGGAAATAACGGGAAATCACTATAGCTGTCGGTGTCGCGACGGTCGAGGAAAAATCGGGCGGCACGGCGCTCAATCGGGTTCGGAGTCCGAATCCGGCTTCGACTCGGCAAGCGGAGGCGACTCGGCCTGGTGGCGGGTAGCGAGGCTGTCCAGCAGGGCTCGGCCGCTGGCATGTTCCGTCAGGTCCGCGGCCAGCTGGCGGTAGTGGTAGATGATCTCTCGGCCCAGGTCGGTCAGCGTGGCGCCACCGCGCTGGGTGCCGCCGGTGGCGGTGTTGACCACCGGCGCCGCCAGGTGGCGGTTCATGGTATCGAGCAGTTGCCAGGCCTTCTTGTAGCTCAGGCGCATCTCGCGGCACGCCGCCGCGATCGAGCCGTGTCGCTCGATCGCTTCCAGCAGGTCGATCTTGCCGGGGCCGATCACGATCTCCTTGTTGGCGACCAGGCGAATCTGAAGGCGTGGCGTGGGGTGGTGCGTACGGGTCATGGCGATATACCTGGCATGCGAAGCGGCCTTTCTGGCGTGAGCCGAAGGTTGTAGCACAGGATAGCCACGTTCTCAGCCATCGTGACCCCATCCGGCCCGTCAGGTCGACGTCACGACCGTGGCGGGGCGCGCGAACCGCCAGCGTAGCCAGTCGATCACGACGAACACGGCAAGGCTGGCACCCATGACCGGCAGCGCATACCCCAGCGCGACGGCGACAACGCCAATCGTCAGCTTCGCTCGCGTGCTAAGGCCACGGTAGATTGCCGTGAAAGCTTGCGGCGCGTTGGCGCTGCTGGAAGCGGCGCCGGCAAGAGACGGGCGGCGTTGCCACCACATCAGGTAGCCCCAGCACACCAATGTCGCGAGGCCCGTGGCGAAGGCGACCAGGACCAGCTGGTTGGGCAGCCCGAACAGTATGCCCATGTGCAGATCGATGCCCCAGCGGGTCAGCTTGGCCGCCAGCGGATAGTCGTCGAAATCGGCTCGATCGGTGACGGCAAACGTTTGCGGATCGAGTGCCACCTGATCGACCTGGGTCGGCCATTCCCTGGCCACTTCACGAATGGCCCAGGCCTGATGCGGTGAGGGCGGCGGCACGATTTCGACGCTGTCGGCGTCGATGCCGGCGGCTCTTGCCGCGCTCAAGGCGTGATCGAAGTCGCCAGGCGACAGCGGCGAGGGCTGCGCCATGTTCATCCCGGCGTGTTCGGCAGCCGCATGATGGGCCGCATGCGGATCGGCGCCCCGTTCCGAGTCGGAATGCGAGGCTGCAAGCTCGGTGGAGACAGCGGGTGTCCCCCAGCCCCAGGCATGACGCAGCTGAGCGATGTTGCCGCCGGCCCACTGCGACCAGGTCAGCCCCGTCGCCGAGAAGAACAGCAGGCCGATCAGCGCCACGATGCCCAGCGTGGCATGACGCCGACGCAACCGTGGCCGGCCTGCTGCCGTGATTCGGCGCTGGCGCCACCACAGGAAGGCGCCGCTGAGTGCGGCGATCCATAACCAGGAGGCCGCCAGTTCACTGTAGTGTCGGCCGATATTCCCCAGCAGCAGGCTTCGGTGGAACTGATCGATGGCGGTGCGTAGCGGTAGTATGCCGCTGGTCCCGTAGACCGGCATGTCGCCGCGAATCTCCAGCGTGACCGGGTCGACGAACAGCGCCCGGTGTTCGGAGGGGCCGAATGCTTCGCCATCGAACATCACTCGAGTGGTCGTTCCCGGCGCTGGCGCAGGGCGAACGGCGGCGGGTGAGGCAGCGATGCCAGCAATATGCTGGGCGGCTTCGATCTGGCGTGACAACGGTTGGGATTCGCCGCGACTCTGCGTGGTCAGGGCGTCTTGATAGAGCCAGTTTTCGAGCTGCGGCGTCAGCGCATAGGCAATGCCGGAAAGCGCGGCGACGAGCAGGAAGGGGCCGACGAACAGGCCGACGTAGAAATGAAGGCGAGTGATCAACGCGATCCACGAGGGAGGCTGGCGGCGGCCGGTCGCCGACGAGACGGTATCCATGGATGAACTCCGAACCTGAATGATTTCCAGCGTGATTCCCGGCCGAAGGCCAGGAGCACGTACGACGCCGGCAATGCAGCCCGGGAGGCAGCATTCGCGGCGACAGGAGACGGAAAGGACTTCAGGCGCGGGGCGGCGCGCGGGAGGCGTAGCGGGGATGGGCCGCTGTGAAGGGCAAGACCACGACGGCGGGCGGATGGAAGGTCGCTGGCGGTGGCGCCGACGGCGGCAGCACTTGCGGGAGCTCGAGCCCCGGCGCGTGCAGGAAGAGTTCGCAGTAGCCACACGCGGCCATGTCGAAATGGTGGAGGATATGGACCTCATCCACCGCCTGTGGCTGGCCGTGGGCGTGAGGTTCGGCGTCGCCATGACGGGGCATTTCCGCCATGGTGCCGACCGGCATTTCCATCAGCCGCTGCATCTGGCTGATCAGCGGCCCCGTGAACGCCAGCAGCATGGCGAACAGCGCGAGCGCGGTCAGCGGGCGATACCAGCGGTGCCAGAAAGATGTCATATCCGTTCCAGGACGACGTCGTCAGGCCGCGACTCTACCCGTTGAGGGTTTGGCCGCCAATTGTCGCTGGCGGGGTGTGTGATTATGTCGCACCGAGGGTGAGCTGCTCCGGCTGCTGGTCTTCGTCGATGAGGGCCCGCTCGTGCTGCAGAAGCCAGCGCTTGCGATCGAGCCCGCCAGCGTAGCCGGTCAGCTTGCCGTTGGCGCCGATGACACGGTGGCAGGGCACGACAAGACATAGCGGGTTGCGCCCGTTCGCCGCACCGACGGCCCTCACCGCGCGTGGCGCGCCGATGGCGACGGCGATTTCCCGATAGCTGCACGTCTGGCCGTAGGGAACGCTCTGCAGGGCTTGCCACACGCTCAGCTGGAAATCGGTACCGCGTGGTGCCAGAGGCAGGTCGAACGTCGTCAGCTCGCCCAGGAAATAACGCTCCAGTTGGCTGGCGCAGCGCGCCGTGAGGGCATTGCCGCGCTCGACCACGTTCGGGCTGCTCGAAAAGGCGAGCCAGGTGAGGCCGTGATCGGTCGCCCGTATCTCGATGGGGCCGAGCGGGACTGTCTCGGGCGGCCGATAGATCTGGACGTAGTCGTCGTGACGCAGCGGCAGGCGCGAATCACTCAATGGCGAGAAGGTGTTCATATCACTCGATTCCACAGTTGTAGCGTGAGATAGCTGCGCCAGGGCGAGGCGGCGGCGAGATCCAGCGGTGTCGTCAGGGCCGCGAGCGCACGGCGCACGCCGACATCGCCATCCAGCCAGATATCCGGGTTTCCGTTGCCGCGAAAGTCGGCGACGTTGGCCGTCCAGGGGCCGATTCCCTTGAGCGAGCGCCACTGCTGGGGATCGTCGTCGATCTCGCTGCCGGCGTAGGCGACAGCCAGGCGGCGCACGGTGTCCCGACGGCTGCCGGGGAGCTTCAGAAAACCCAGCTCGCTGGCGGCGATGGCTTCTGCGGTGGGGAAACGACGGCGGCCCTCCTCATCGCTTTCACCGAGCCGGTCGACGAGCTGCTGGATCAACCGGTTGGCGGCGGCCATCGACACCTGCTGGCCGAGTACCGCGCGGATACCTGCCTCGAAGACGTCCCATGATCCTGGCAAGCGCAATCCTTCGACCAGCGGAAGCGCTGGAACGGATTGGCGCAGATGGGCCTCGATGGTCTGCGTGTCGGCGTCCAGATCCAGCATTCTCCGAATCCGACGAACGATCGCATGGAGATCGCCCAGTTCGCTCAACACCAGGGTGACGTCGAACTGATGACGCCTGGCGTCGTGGCGGGCTTCGAAGTGTCCCGTCGTCGTGCCATGGCGGATCGTGCGGCCCAGCGTGTGTTCGCCCACCCATTCGAGATCCTCGATGGCATGCAGCGCATAAAAATGGCGTAGCCGTTCCCACTGGTAGGGCGGGCGGTACGCCAGCTTGAGCGTCAAGGCGGCGCTTTTTCGGCTTCGGCGGCGGCGAATCTCGATGGGCGTCAGCGCCATCTGGCGTTTGAAGGCGTCGTTGAAGCGGCGCAGGCTCGAAAATCCGCTGGCATGGGCGACCTCGACCACCGGCAGCGTGGTTTCGTGAAGCAGCTTCTTGGCGAACAGGCACTGGCGGTAGAGTGCGTAGGCCTTGGGAGATACGCCGAAGCGGCGCTGGAACAGCTGGCGCAGGTAGCGCTCGCCGATGCCCAGTCTCTCGCAAAGCCGTGCGACGTTGCCGCCCTGGAGGGCGCCGCTGTCGATCAGGCTGATCGCCCGGGTCAGCGTGGTTCGGGAACCCATCCAGGCGGGCGAATCCGGCGCGCTGTCCGGCCGGCAGCGCAGGCAGGGGCGAAAGCCGGCGTTGGCGGCGGCGACCGCCGACTCGAAGTAGCGCACGTGCCGTTCCTGCGGGAGCGTCGCCGGGCAGACGGGGCGACAGAAGATGCCGGTGGTGCTGACGGCGATGAAGAAGCGGCCGTCGAAACGGGCATCGCGCGCCAGTCGCGCACTCCGGCATTGCTGAGGGTCGAGCATGGCATGCGTCCTGGTCGTCGTCGCGAGCTCATTCGTCTTCTCGAGCCCATTCGTCTTCTCGAGCCCATTCGTCTTCTCGAGCCCATTCGTCTTGGGCTCATTCGTATCGGGCTTATTATAGTGCGCGGCGATGGGGAGACTGGCCGGATCCGGCACTGAATGCCCGTGCCGAACATAGCGGCGAACGCCGGTGCGAAGATCGGCCATGGGTCGGTGCATCAACAGGGCGGTGCTTCAATAGGGCGGTGCATCAGCGAAAGGTGAAGAATACCGTCAGGATACTCCCTCCCGCGAGGCGAATTTCGCTAAGCTGTCGGCTCGTGCAGGATCGCATTTCATGGATAGTGAGGAGGCTTGATGAAATCCGTATCGGTCGGCGGGCTGGCAGTCGCCAACGACGCGCCCTTTACCCTGTTTGGCGGCGTCAACGTGCTGGAGGATCTGGACAGTACGCTTGCGGCGTGCGAGGCCTATGTCGAGGTGACACAGAAGCTCGGCATTCCCTTCGTGTTCAAGGCTTCCTTCGACAAGGCCAATCGCTCGTCGATCCACTCCTTCCGGGGCGTCGGGCTCGACGAGGGGTTGAAGATCTTCGAGGCGGTCAAGCACAAGTTCGGCGTGCCGGTCATCACCGATGTGCACGAGGCCGACCAGGCGCAAGCCGTGGCCGAAGTGGCGGATGTGATCCAGTTGCCGGCGTTCCTGGCCCGTCAGACCGATCTGGTCGTCGCCATGGCGAAGACGGGCAAGCCGATCAACGTCAAGAAGCCGCAGTTCCTGAGTCCGGGCCAGGTCAAGAACATCGTCGACAAGTGTGCCGAAGCGGGTAACGAGCAGGTCATTCTGTGCGAGCGCGGCAGTTGCTTCGGCTATGACAACCTCGTCGTCGACATGCTGGGCTTCCGTGAAATGATGGACGTCAGCGGCAATGCGCCGGTGATCTTCGATGTCACGCACAGCCTGCAGCGCCGTGATCCGACCAGCGCGGCCTCCGGCGGTCGCCGCCGCCAGGTGCTGGAGTTGGCGCGCTCCGGAATGGCAGTCGGCCTTGCTGGGCTCTTTCTCGAAGCGCATCCCGATCCCGACAACGCCCGCTGCGATGGCCCCAGTGCGCTGCCGCTGGACAAGCTCGAACCCTTCCTTGCCCAGATCAAGGCGGTCGACGATCTGGTCAAGAGCCTGCCCCGGCTCGAGATCGACTGATGGCATCTCGGGATCGAATGATGGCGCGCCCGGATCGTCGTGCCCAGATCGAGCTGGTGCTGTTCGATGTCGACGGCGTGCTGACCGACGGCACGCTGCTGATCGGCCCGGAAGGAGAAGCGCTGAAACCGTTCAACGTGCGTGACGGCGTCGCGGTTGGCCTGTTGCGCCGGCACGGGATCAAAAGCGGCGTGCTCTCGGCCAAATCGAGCCAGCCCTTGATCACGCGAGCCACACAGCTCGGCATGGACGTGATCAAGGTCGGCTTCAGCCACAAGCTCGAGGCCATTCGTCAGATTGCCGAGGAGGAGGGTATTGCCGCGGATCGCATCGCTTTCGCGGGAGACGACATCATCGATATTCCGGTGATGCGGGACGTCGCCACGGCCTACGCGCCGGCCGATGCACACCCTCTGGTCATCGAGGCGGCCGATCATGTGACGAAGGCGAACGGCGGGCGTGGTGTCGCGCGTGAAATTGCCGAAGACCTGCTTTCGGCACGTGGTCTCGATCTGCACCAGATGTATGCCCACCTGCTGGGAGACGATGACGCGCTGCGCCGCATGGTTCAGTAGGCATGTCGGCTCGATGGGCCGGTCACCGCTCGCTTCGGGGCGGTGGCCGGCAATGTCACAGCCCGAAGAGTTGCACGATGGGAGGCAGCACGAATGCCGTGACCAGCCCCGAAAGCCCCATCGCCAGCCCGGAAAAGGCGCCGGCCACTGCGCCGACGGAGGCGAAGCAGTAGGCGGTGCCGAAACCGTGGGCCGCCAATCCCATCGAGTATCCCTGAATGGTCGGATCGGTGACCCGGGTCAACCGGAATATCCAGGGACCGACGATGCAGCCCACGACGCCGGTCAACAGCACCAGACCCGCGGTCAGCGAAGGGATGCCGCCCAGCTTTTCGGCGATGCCCATGGCGATGGGCGAGGTCACCGATTTCGGTGCCAACGAGAGCACCGTCTCGGTGTCGGCGCCCAGGATCATGGCGATGCCGACGGCGGAAACGACCGCGGTGGCGATACCGGCCATCGTGCCGATGGCGATGGGCCACAACATGCGGCGCACGCGCTCGCGGTGGTCGTAGAGCGGAATGGCCAGTGCGACCGTGGCTGGCCCCAGCAGAAAGTGCAGGAACTGGGCGCCGGCGAAATAGGTGGGATAGTCCGTGCCGGTCACCAGCAAAAAGCCGATCAGCAGCGCAATGGCGACGATGACGGGATGAAGAAGTGGCGTTCCGCCCGCCCAGCGGTTGATTCTGGTGGCGGCGATGAAGGCCAGCAAGGTCGCCAGCAGATGCAGAAGCGGGCTGGCGGAAAGGTAGACCCATGCCTGCTCGAGACCGAGGCCGTTCATGCGTCGTGCTCCTTGGCAGGTGTTCTTTTTCGGGCGAGGCGCTGCAGTGTCTGGCTGGTCACCAGAATCGTTACCGACGTCGATACGATCAGCGTAATGATCAAGACCCAGATTTCTCGACTGATCAGGCCGAAATGCTGGATGAGCCCTACGCCAGCGGGTACGAACAGCAGCGTCAGGTATTTGAGCAGGCCTTCGCCCATGGTCCGGAGGCTTCCCGGCACACTGCCTCGGATCATCAAGCCGATCAGCAGAATCAGCATGCCCAGGACCGGCCCGGGAACGGGAAGGGTGAAAGCGCGGCTGATGACTTCTCCCAGAAACTGACAGCCGAGCAGAATGCTCATTCCGATAATCAATGACATCTCGTCACCTTAGACTTTGGTCTAGATTTCGAGGCATTGTACCACCAGCAGGAGACGAGACTTGCCATGCCGATGCCGAGCGGATCCAGACGGCATGTATGCGCATAAAAAAATGGCCATCGGACAAAATCCGATGGCCATTCTCATGTTTGGTCGGAGCGACAGGATTCGAACCTGCGACCTCTGCAACCCCATTGCAGCGCGCTACCAAGCTGCGCCACGCTCCGGTTTCTGCCGGCCTGTCCGTGACAGTCCCTGCGAAACGCTGCGTATACTACCTTGCAGTTCGATAAATGAAAAGCGCTTCTTAAGGCTTTTTTTTCAATCGTTTGCGAAAGCCTACCGATACTGCTGCCGAGCGGAACCCCAGGCCGTCATCGAAGCGCGCTGGCGTGAGAGTGTTGTTCCGACGCCAGCGGGGCTGTCGATCCGACTGGGCTGTTATAGCCACAGCAACTTGATCAATCCAAGGCAGATCAGCGTGACCAGGATCGTGCCGGTGAGGTTGAGGAAGAAGCCGGCGCGAATCATCGACTGGATATTCATGTGGCCCGTCGCGAAGACGATGGCGTTGGGCGGCGTGGCCACCGGCATCATGAAGGCGCAGCTGGCGGCAATCGCGGCCGGCACGGTAATCAGTAACGGGTCGACGCCGAGTGACATGGCCAGTGCACCGAGTAGCGGCAGGAATGCTGCTGCGGTCGCTGTGTTCGAGGTCAGTTCGGTGAGGAAGATGATGACCAGGACGATGGCGCCGATCAGCAGGATGAGCGGCAACGTGCCGAAGACATTGAGCTGATTGGCGATCCAGTCCGCCAGGCCGGAGCCGCTGATGGTGCTGGCCAGGGCCAGGCCGCCGCCGAACAGTAGCAGAATGCCCCAAGGCAGGTCTTTGGCATCTTCCCACAGCAGCAGCGGACGATACGGCTCGTTGCCGCTGGGAATCAGAAAGAGCGCGACACCTGCGAGCAGCGCGACCGAGGTGTCGGACAGCCATTCGATTCCCCAGTCGTTCAGGAGAGGCCGCGTTACCCAGGCCAGAGCGGCGAGCAAGAAGACGATCCCGACTCGTGCTTCCGCCGGGCTCAGCTTGCCAAGCTTGGCAAGCTCGTCGCCGATGACATTGCCGCTACCGTCGTCGAGCCGGAGCTTGAAGCCGCCGCGAGTCAGCCACCACCAGGCCACGGCCATCATCGCAATGCTCACCGGCAGGCCGACGACCATCCACTGCGCAAAGCCCAGTTCGATATTCTGCTCGCTGGAGAGATAGCCTGCGAGAATGGCATTGGGAGGGGTGCCGATGAGCGTGGCGATGCCGCCGATACTGGCCGAGTAGGCGATGGCCAGCAGCAGTGCGGTGGCATAGCGCTTTACCTCGCCGGAGTCGGCGTTGGCAAAGAGGGAAACCACCGACATGCCGATGGGCAGCATCATGATGGCAGTGGCGGTGTTGGAGACCCACATGCTGATGAAGCCGGTTGCCAGCATGAAGCCGGCGATCTGTTGCTTGGGTTTCTGGCCGACGACGTTCAGAATGCGCAGCGCAATTCGACGATGCAGATTCCAGCGTTGCATGGCGATGCCCAGTAAAAAGCCGCCCAGGAACAGGAAGATCGTCGGGTTGGCATAACTGGCGGCGGTGCCCTTGAGGTCGGCAATGCCGAGGGCGGGTGCCAACGGGATGGGGAGTAGCGAGGTGGCCGGGATCGGAATGGCCTCGGTGGCCCACCAGGTCGCCAGCAGCAGGGCGAGCCCGACGCAGTGCCAGGCAGCGGGTTCCATACCGGCGGGTGCTGGCATGACTTGCGTCACGATGACCCAGATGGGGCCGAGAATGAGGCCGATTCGGGCGGCTATCGAGGGTGCGCTTGGCGCTTGATCTGCGGTGTCCGTCACGTGACGTCCTTTTTCGAGAGGCTTGAACCTTTTCTATTCTACTTAAGACGTAGAGCGTCCTGAGAGGACCGCGAATTAGCCTTTGGTCTAATATGGGGCCGTGGGCGGGATACTTGTATGGGGCCGTGGGCGGGATACTTGCCCTCTGATCGCGCTCGTGCGCGACGGCTTGTTTATCGAACTCGCCATTGAATTTTCCAGTAAAGAGCAGGTCCATGACGACATCTCTGCATTCCCTCATCGCGCCTCTCGTGGCGCTGTCCCGTAAAGCCGGTGAAGCGATCGAGGCGATCGGGCGAGACGCCTTCGATACTCAGCGCAAGGCGGATGACAGCCCGGTAACGGCTGCCGACCTGGCGGCTCATCAGGTGATCGTGCGGGAGTTGCCATCGATCGGTTGTCGCGATTGGCCGATTCTGTCCGAGGAGTCGGCCTCGATTCCCTGGTCGGAGCGCCGGAACTGGTCCACTTACTGGCTGGTCGATCCGCTGGACGGCACCAAAGAATTCATTCGCGGTTCGGATCAGTACACCGTCAACATTGCCTTGATCGATCAGAACCGGCCTGTGCTTGGCGTCGTCGAGAAACCCCGCACTGGCGAGGTCTGGATCGGTGAGCCGACTCGGGGAGCCTGGTATCAGGCTGATTTCGATGAGCCCTGGCAAGCCTTGCAGGTGCGCGATTCCCTGCCGTTGCGTCTGGTGGTCAGTCGTTTTCATCGCGGCGCGAGCACCCGCCGCCTGATCGAGTCGCTGCCCGATGTCGAAGTCGAGGAGTTGGGGAGTTCGCTCAAGTGTTGTCGTGTGGCCGAAGGGCTTGCGGATCTCTACCCCCGGTTCGGCCCTACCAGCGAGTGGGATACCGCCGCGGCTCAAGCCGTAGTTGAAGGGGCCGGCGGTCATCTCGTGGACTGCGAAGCCTGGAAACCGCTGCGTTACAACACTCAGGACAGCTTGCTGAACCCGGCCTTCGTGGCATGCGCGTCCCTGGACGGAGCCTGGCGACCTTTCTGGGCACGCTGAGTCAACGCCAGTCCGGGATCGAGAAAGTAGGTGTGTCCTGTGGATGCTGTTACCCTGCGGGTCGCGCCGAAATGGCAACAGCTCCTAGCAATCCATATATCACCAGAAGGCGGCTTCTCTTTCATGTCGTTGTCTCTTGCGGCGGGGCTTTCCGCCCTCGCCATCCTGATCATTGTCTCGCTCGCTGCTTATGCCTGGCGTCTGTGGCGCGAGGTCGAGCGGCGAAAAGCGTTTCGGGCTGCCGAAATCGCCCGCGCCAATCAAAACTGTATCGATAGCTTGAGTGCCCTGTCGCAGGCCATGGTCGAGCGCCAGGTGGACATGGTAGAGGGGGCGTTACGCTGCAAGGTGCTGCTCGATATCATCGATAATCGACTGGTGGAGCGTGATGCGTGGCGGGTGCTCGGCGAGGTGCAGTCCGAGGCGGAATCCCTGCACACGCACCAGGCGCGTCGCGAGTTGTCACCACGAGAACGCCATCGTGAGGATCTTGTTCGTGAGGAGATCGCTCAGCGACACGACGGCAGGCTCCATCTCGCAGCGATCGAAATCCAGGCCTTTTGTCAGGATTGGACGCAAGCCATCAGCGCCAGCTCAAGAAAATAGGCATCCTTTCGTTGTCGAGAAGGAAGAAGGCGAGAGGTGTTGCATCATTCGCCGAGCGGAGAAAAGGGTCTAGCCTGTCTTGCTGAAGGATAGGGTCAGAAACGTGAAGTTTTTGCCAATCCCCTTTGCCAATCTTGGAAATGGTGCTAAAACAGAACAGTGTTTCCCGACACGGGTTTGCATCTCGGGCTGGAATCGATAATGCTGTTGTGGAGCTGCAAAGAAAAGGGACAATGGGAACATTGACCACTGCTCAAGTCGACGCGCATGGCGGTCGCCGAGAGATTTCTTTGTCGTTGGGGAAGGAACATCTTTCTCTTGACGAATTCGGCTTCTATACTCGAAGCCGCTGGGTAACGCCCGTTACGACTAGCGCTGTGTTAAGAAGGAGTCTTACATGAAAAAATCAACGACTGGCTTGCTACTGGGTTCTGCTCTGGTAGTCGGTCTTTCTGGCTGTGCCAGTTCCGGTATGGAATCTACTGGCAGCTCGTCCGATCAGGCTTGGTATCAGTCTCCGTTCGTCTGCGGCATTGCCGGCGGTCTGATCGGTGGTGGTGTCGGTTACGCTACTAGCGGCGATTCCGATGAAGACACTGGTGCCGCGATTGGTGGTGTTGCTGGCGCGACTGCCGGCGCGCTGCTGTGTGCCGACTACTCTTCGGACGTCATGGACAGCGATGGCGACGGCGTGCCCGACGATCGCGACCAGTGCCCGAACACGCCGGCTGGCGTAGCGGTTGATGCCGTTGGCTGCCCGCTCGACACCGACGGTGACGGCGTGCCGGACTACATGGACCAGTGCCCGGGAACGCCGGCCGGTGTTGAAGTCAACGCCCAGGGCTGCCCGCTGGATTCCGACGGTGACGGCGTGCCGGACTACCAGGACCAGTGCCCGGATACTCCGGCTGGTGCCGAAGTCAACTCCTTGGGCTGCGTGGAAGATCTCGTCCTGCGTGACGTCAACTTCGAGTTCGACTCCGCTCAGCTGACGGCCAACGCCGAAGCTATCCTGGATGGCGTATCCGAGAAGCTGATGACCAACGACCAGCTGCGCATCCGTCTTGAAGGCCACACCGACTCCGTCGGTCCTGCTGCCTACAACAAGGAACTGTCCCAGCGTCGTGCCGATTCCGTGAAATCCTACCTGGTCAACAAGGGTTTCTCCGCGGATAACATCACCACTATCGGTTACGGTGAAGAGCAGCCGGTTGCCAGCAACGACACCGCTGAAGGCCGTGCTCAGAACCGTCGCGTCGAACTGGGTGAGTGGGAATAAGTTTTATCCCGACACGCTGTTCACGTGATCATGAGGGCGCCTTCGGGCGCCCTCATTGTTTGTGGCCTTGGAACGTCTTCCAGACCTGCTTGCCATCGGTCACGAGTCGCTGCCCATGGATGGCAAAGTGCCTTTCCCGCTGCTAGTCTACTTCCCCCACGATCACCGATAGAGATCGTAAGGTCATGTCTCACGCGCATCCGCTGGCCTGCCCGTATGCAGACCTGCCGCGAAGGAGATGTTCCTGCCTATTAATCGAGTTCATGTGATCCTTGGTGTGGACCACCACTGAGCGTAAGGATGTTTTCATGCCCATTGTGACGCTGCCTGATGGCAGTCAGAGAAGCTTTGAAGAGCCTATTACCGTCATGCAACTGGCCGAGTCCATCGGACCCGGGCTCGCCAAGGCGTGTGTTGCCGGCAAGATAGACGGCATTGAAGTCGACGCAGCCGACATCATCGATCATGACGCCGAAGTGGCTATCTTGACCGCCCGCGATGAGGAAGGGGTGGCCATCATTCGCCATTCCTGTGCTCATTTGCTGGGACACGCGATCAAGCAGTTGTACCCGAACGCCAAGATGGCGATCGGCCCGGTCATCGACGATGGCTTCTATTACGACGTCGACTTCGGAGAATCCATTTCTTCAGAAGATCTGGAAGCCATCGAAGCGCGAATGAAATCGTTGATCGACCAGGAGTACGACGTCGTTCGGGAGTACGTCGATCAGGCAAAGGCGCTCTCGACATTTGCGTCGAGGGAAGAGCCATACAAGCGGGAGATCGTCGAAGGTATTCCTGAAGGAGAGACGATTCGTCTCTACCATCACCAGGAATACATCGATATGTGCCGCGGGCCTCACGTACCCAATACACGGCACCTCAAGGCATTCAAGCTGACCAAGCTGGCTGGAGCCTACTGGCGTGGTGATGCGTCGAAGCCCATGTTGACGCGAATCTACGGCACGGCGTGGGCTGACAAGAAATCCCTCAAGGCATATCTGCTGCGCCTTGAGGAAGCCGAGAAGCGTGATCATCGTAAACTGGCACGGCGATTCGACTTCTTCCACATGCAGGAAGAAGCGCCCGGCATGGTGTTCTGGCATCCCCGTGGCTGGACGCTATGGCAGATTGTCGAGCAGTACATGCGCGGCGTGTACAAGCGCAGCGGGTATCAGGAGATCAAGTGCCCGCAGATCATGGATGTGTCGCTCTGGAAAAAATCCGGGCACTGGGACAATTACGCGGAGAACATGTTCTTCACCGAGTCGGAAAAGCGTGAATATGCGCTGAAGCCGATGAATTGCCCGGGGCATGTACAGGTCTTCAATTCCGGATTGCGCAGCTACCGCGAACTGCCGATTCGCTATGGGGAGTTCGGTGGTTGTCATCGCAACGAGCCTTCTGGCGCGCTACACGGTATCATGCGGGTCCGGGCATTCACCCAGGATGACGGTCACGTCTTTTGTACCGAAGGGCAGATAGAGTCCGAAGTGACGGCGTTCCACCGTCAGGCACTTCAGGTTTATGGCGACTTCGGTTTCGAGGACATCGCCGTGAAGATCGCGCTGCGGCCTGACAAGCGCCTCGGCAGCGATGAAACGTGGGATCGTGCCGAAGGTGCGCTGAGGGCTGCGTTGGGCAACTGCGATGTTCAGTGGCAGGAGCTGCCGGGCGAAGGGGCATTTTACGGTCCCAAGATCGAGTATCACATGAAGGACTGCCTGGGCCGGGAGTGGCAGGTCGGTACCATGCAGGTCGATTTCATGATGCCCAGTCGTCTGGGGGCGCAGTACGTCGCCGAGGACGGATCCCGCCAGACGCCCGTGATGTTGCATCGGGCGATCGTGGGGTCGATGGAGCGTTTCATCGGCATCCTGATCGAACATTACGCCGGGGCCTTGCCTTTATGGCTCTCTCCGGTCCAAGCTGTAGTGCTCAATATCACGGATGCTCAGCGTGATTATGCCGAAAATCTCTCCAAAAGCTTGCGTGAAGCGGGTTTCCGGGTCGAGTCGGACTTGAGGAATGAGAAAATCGGCTTTAAAATTCGCGAGCATACGCTGCAGAAGATTCCTTATCTGCTGGTTGTCGGCGATAAGGAAGTCGAATCGGGTGCCGTTGCAGTGCGTACTCGATCCGGCGAGGATCTGGGTTCCCTGTCCGTCGATGATCTGAAAGGACATCTTCAACAGGCCGGCCAACCGGGTCAGCACTGAGCAGCAACGTTAATCGCCAGATGGAGATCTAACGATCAAGCGTAATAATCAGCGCGGGCGCCCTCAGGAAAAGCGCGCGCCCATAAACGACCGTATTCGTGCAGACGAAGTTCGCCTTATCGATGCCGAGGGTGAACAGGTGGGAGTCGTTCCCATGCAGGAGGCGCTCGAACGCGCCGAGGAAGCCGGTATGGATCTCGTCCAGATTTCCAATGCCGATCCTATCGTCTGTAAAATCATGGACTACGGCAAGTTCCTCTTCGAGCAGAAAAAGCAGAAATCTGCTCAGAAGAAGAAAACCAAACAGATCCAGGTCAAGGAAGTGAAATTCCGTCCTGGCACGGACGAGGGCGATTATCAGGTGAAGTTGAAAAACCTGATTCGTTTCCTCGAAGGTGGCGACAAGGGTAAGGTCACCCTGCGCTTCCGTGGTCGTGAAATGGCACACCAGGACATCGGTCGCCGACTGATGGAACGGATTGCCGCCGACCTGGAAGAGCTGGCTGCTGTCGAGTCCTTCCCCAAGATGGAAGGCCGTCAGATGATCATGATTCTTGCGCCCAAGAAGAAGTGATCCGCGGGCAAGTCGAACGGAAAACGACGAGCGTCATCGCTCGTCGTTTTCGGCCTCGGGTTTTCTAAAAAAGAGCGGAGTGGAGTTTTCCCATGCCGAAAATCAAGAGCAACAGCGGCGCTGCCAAGCGCTTCAAGAAGACTGGTAACGGCTTCAAGCACAAGCAGTCTTTTCGTAGTCACATCCTGACCAAAAAGTCTACCAAGCGTAAGCGTCAGTTGCGCGGGATGAAGCAGGTACACGCTGCCGACAAGCAGCTCGTTACCCGCATGCTGCCCAACCTGTAACACTTGGTCGTCAGTCTTTAACGTCAGGAGAGTACTATGTCTCGCGTCAAGCGTGGTGTCGTCGCACGTCGTCGTCACAAGAAGATCATGAAGCAGGCCAAGGGCTACTATGGTGCGCGTTCGCGCGTTTTCCGCGTAGCCAAGCAGGCCGTCATCAAAGCCGGTCAGTATGCCTATCGTGACCGCCGCCAGCGTAAGCGCCAGTTCCGCGCTCTGTGGATCACGCGTATCAACGCGGCAGCTCGTGTCAACGGCATGTCCTACAGCCGTTTCGTGGCAGGTCTGAAAAAGGCCGGCATCGAAATCGACCGTAAGGTGCTGGCTGATCTGGCCGTTCACGAGAAAGCGACGTTCGCGGCAATCGTCGAGAAAGCCAAAGCTGCATAACAGGTCATTTTGCCCTGCGAGGGCGATGAGTCATGTGACCTATCCAGGGGAAGAGCAGCTGCTCTTCCCCTGTTTTTTTATACTGCATCGCCGCGTCGTTCGTGACCGACGGCGCTGCGTAACGAACGATAAGCGGAGCTCGACGGATGGATCATCTTCCTGCCCTGGTCAACGAGGCGAAAGCGGCCATTGCCGCGGCCGAAGACGCCCAGGCTCTCGACCAGGTGCGTGTGCGTTTTCTGGGCAAGAAAGGCGAGATTACAGCGTTGCTCAAGGGGCTGGGGCAATTATCACCCGAAGAGCGACCGGCTGCCGGTGAACGCATCAACGAAGCCAAGCAGGCGTTGCAGCAGGAGCTCGAGCATCGCAAGCAGGTGATCGAACAGGCCGCCATGCAGGCTCGGCTCGAGGCGGAGCGCATCGATGTCACCCTGCCGGGACGGGGCGAAGCCAACGGTGGCCTGCACCCCGTGACCAAGACGCTGGAGCGTATCGAATCCCTGTTTCAACACATTGGCTTCGAGGTCGCCGTCGGTCCGGAAATCGAGGACGATTTTCATAATTTCGAAGCGCTGAACATTCCCGCTCATCATCCTGCGCGCGGCATGGCAGATACCTTCTATTTCGACGCCACTCGTCTGTTGCGGACGCATACCTCGCCGGTACAGGTGCGTACCATGCAGTCGCAGGAGCCCCCCATTCGCATCGTCTGCCCGGGGCGGGTCTATCGCAGCGATTCCGATCTGACCCACACGCCGATGTTCCATCAGGTAGAGGGTCTGCTGGTCGACGAAGGCGTCAGTTTTGCCGACCTCAAAGGGACGATCGCCGACTTCCTGCAGGCGTTCTTCGAGCGAGACGATCTAGAGGTGCGCTTCCGGCCATCCTATTTTCCGTTCACCGAGCCCTCGGCCGAGGTCGATATTCAGTGCGTGATGTGCCAAGGCGCTGGCTGTCGTGTCTGTTCGCACAGCGGATGGCTCGAGGTGATGGGATGCGGGATGGTTCATCCGGCGGTGTTTCGTCATTCGGGCGTCGATGCCGAGCGTTATACCGGCTTTGCCTTCGGCATGGGAGCGGAGCGGCTGGCCATGCTGCGCTATGGGGTGAATGATCTGCGGCTGTTTTTCGACAACGATCTACGTTTCCTGAGTCAGTTCAACTGAGTCCGTCGCCCAGTCAAGGAGTATCAAGATGAAGTTTTCCGAAGCGTGGCTGCGCGAATGGGTTTCACCGGCGCTCGATACGCAGGCCCTGGCAGACGCCATTACCATGGCGGGCCTGGAAGTCGATGCCGTCGAGCCGGTCGGTGCCATTTTTCAGGGCGTTGTCGTGGCCGAGGTCGTCGCCAAATCTCAGCATCCCAATGCGGACAAGCTCAATGTCTGCCAGGTCGATGACGGTTCCGGGGAGCCGGTTCAGGTCGTCTGCGGTGCGCCTAACGTCGATATCGGCCAGAAGGTGCCTTTCGCGCGTGTCGGCGCAGTGCTTCCCGAGAATTTCAAGATCAAGAAAGCCAAGCTGCGTGGCGTCGAATCTCGCGGGATGATCTGTTCTGCCTCCGAACTCGGCCTGGAAGAAGGGCGCTCGGAGGGAATTTATGTCTTGCCGCAAGACGCACCTGTCGGTGAGGATTTCCGGGCCTGGTTGCAGTTGGATGACCACACCATCGAGGTGGACCTGACCCCCAATCGCGGCGACTGCCTCAGCCTGCGGGGCATGGCGCGGGAAGTCGGTTGCGTAACCGGAACAGAGGCCGTCGAACCGAGCATCGCCCCGGTCGAGGCGCGCCATGATGCGCAGTTTCCGGTCGCTGTGAGTGACGAAGAGCGGTGCCCGCGCTACCTGGGCCGTATCATTCGTGATGTCGACGTCACGGCGAGTACGCCATTGTGGATGCAGGAGCGCCTGCGTCGCAGCGGGATTCGCAGCATCGATCCGGCGGTCGATGTGACCAACTATGTCATGCTCGAACTGGGGCAGCCGATGCATGCCTTCGATCTCGATGCCTTGAAGGGCGGGATCGAAGTCCGTCGGGCCAATGCCGATGAGCGTCTTACGCTGCTGGACGGCCAGGAAGTGGTGTTGAACGAGGATACGCTCGTCATCGCCGACCAGGATCGTGCGCTGGCCATCGCGGGTGTGATGGGAGGCGAGGCGACCGGGGTGACCGGCGAGACGCGTAATCTGTTTTTGGAAGCCGCTTACTTTTCACCGCTTGCGGTGGCTGGCAAGGCGCGCGATTTCGGGCTGCATACGGATGCTTCGCACCGTTTCGAGCGCGGCGTGGATCCGGAGATCACGCGTCCAGCCATGGAGCGGGCCACCGAGTTGTTGATTGCCATCGTTGGAGGTTCTCCTGGCCCCATTACCGAGGTAATGCAGCCGGCGCACCTGCCTCGGCGTCCGGATGTCGAGCTTCGCCGTGAGCGGCTGTCCGCTTGCCTGGGCGTTCGTCTGTCCGACGAGGAGATCCATCGCATCTTTCAGTCGCTAGGAATGGTCAGCACGGCGGCGGACCAGAGCTGGCACGTGCAGATCCCGAGCTGGCGTTTCGATGTCTCCATCGAAGAGGACCTGATCGAGGAAGTTGCTCGCATTCACGGTTATAACCGGCTGCCGGTACGTCGCCCGCAGGCACGTCTCGGCCTGACGACAGACGACGAGGCGTCTTTGCCGCTGCGACATCTGCGCCGCCACATGGTATCTCGCGGCTATCAGGAGGCCGTGACCTACAGCTTCGTATCGCCGGATCTCCAGGCGTTGATCACGCCGGACGCAGTTTCGCCGGCGCTGGCCAACCCGATCTCCAGCGACATGTCGGTGATGCGGCATAGCCTCTTTCCGGGGTTGATCAAGGCGCTGATGCATAATCTCAACCGTCAGCAGCACCGCGTGCGGCTGTTCGAGGCCGGGCTGGTTTTCCAGGGCAAGCTGGACGAACTGGTTCAGACGCCGATGTTCGGTGGCCTGATTTGTGGCTCCCGAGACGTGGAAGGCTGGTCTGCCCATCGTGACTCGGTCGATTTCTACGATCTGAAGGGCGATCTCGAAAGCTTGGTCGCGTTGGGGGGAAAGGCCGATGAATGGACTTTCGTTGCCGCAACGCACCCCGCGCTGCATCCGGGGCGTTCTGCACAGCTCTGCCGTGATGGCAAGGTCGTCGGATGGTTGGGGGCCTTGCATCCCGGCATCCGTGCCCAGCTCGATATCAAGCCCGAGGTTTACGTCTTCGAAGTGGAGCAGGCAGCGCTGACCCAGGGAGCGATACCGCAATTCAAGCCGCTGTCCCGGTATCCCGAGGTGCGTCGGGATCTGGCGTTCGTGGTCAAGGAAGAGGTCGAGATTGCGCCGCTGGTCGATGCCATTCGGAGTCGGGCCGGTGACTGGTTGACGCAGTGGCAGCTATTCGACGTGTATCAGGGCAAAGGAGTGGACGATGGTGACAAGAGCGTCGCCCTGGGCTTGACCTGGCAGCATCCTTCGCGCACTCTCAACGATGAAGAAATCAATCAGTTGATTGCAGACGTGGTGGAAGTCGCGCAAGTGCGCTTCGGTGCCAAACTGCGAAGTTGATCTGTCATCCTGCGCGAAGGGAGCGATCATGGGAGCGCTGACGAAAGCTGAGCTTGCGGAGCATCTTCACGCCGAACTGGGTTTCTCCAAGCGGGAGGCCAAGTACATGGTGGAAACGTTCTTCGAGGAAATTCGCGGTTGTCTGCGCGAGAATGAGCAGGTGAAGCTGTCCGGATTCGGCAACTTCGATTTGCGGGACAAGCGGGAGCGGCCCGGACGTAATCCCAAGACGGGAGAGGAGATTCCGATCTCCGCTCGGCGAGTCGTTACTTTCCGCCCTGGCCAGAAGCTCAAGGCCAAAGTGGAAAGCTTTGACGGCGAGCTGCAAGAGGACTGAGCCGCGCCCGTGCCCCATCGACCGCCTGCCAGTGAAAACTGGCGGGCGGTTGTGTTTGGGGCCTTGCCGCGTGAGACCCAAGGGCGAGCTGTGCTAAGCTCCCGCGCAAATCCATCGCTGACCGAGTGTTATGCCCAAGCTGAAAATTTTCGTCGGCACCGTTTATGGTGGTGCACTGGATGTCGCGGAACAGGTTTCGCCGTTATTCGAGCAGGCGGGTTACGACGTGTCCGTCATCGAACAGCCGAGTGTGAATGACCTGACCGAAGACATGCCGGATCTGGCGTTGTTCTGCGTCTCTACCACGGGGAGCGGCGACTTTCCTGGCGACTTCGTCCCTTTCGTGCGTGAATTGAAGTCGCAGCCGCCGAGTCTCGCTGCTCTGCGCTATGGTCTGATCGCCTTGGGGGACAGCTCCTATGGCGACACTTTCTGCGGTTCCGGTAGGGCGCTGGACGAGCTGCTTGCCGACCTGGGTGGGCGACGTCTGGGCGAACGTCTCGAAATCGATGCAATGGAAACTTTCATGGCAGATGATGCTGCCGTTCCCTGGGTGGAAGCATGGATAGAATCCGAAGGCCTCGCGACGTGACGGAGCCGCAGTCATCGGCTGCGGCCAGAACGTTGACGGCCACGCGCTGGAGTACGCTGTTGGGCCTGTGGCTGGTCATGCTGGTATCGCTGCCCCGTTACTGGTTGCAGCACGATACGACGCGCCTGGCCCTGCTCGCGATTCTGATGGTCGCGATCGTCGTGGCATTGATCGGATTCTGGCGACTGATGGCCTCGGCACAGCGGGAGCGTTGTCCCGCCGCGATCAAGCATCTGGGTGGATGTCTGTTGATCGGTTGCCTGTTGATTGGCGCCTGGCACTGGGCGGACGTGGCGGCCGATCATTGGGCGGTCATCCTGTCGCAAGGCGCGGCACTGGGTCTGCTGCTCCATGTGGTCGTTCGAATCTGGCGGCGTCGTCACTGAGAACCGGATTGATCGAGCCAGGTTTGATTGATGCTAGACCCGTCTGCCTGATACATGCGTGAAGTTCAACAGGAGTTCTTGCTCTGGACTTCTCGATCAACGAAGACGGCGGGCCAATTGGCCCGCCGTCTTCGTCTCCAAGATCCACCGTTTCCGACTTCCAAACGCCGCGCTTTGCGTCAGCGGCCCAGCGAATCGTTGCGCTTAGCCAAGGGTGTAGCAGGGCACGTATTCTTTGCCGGGCAGCTTCATGCGGCCCTGGGCGACGAATGACGTCAACAGTGCATCCAGGCGGGACATCAGTTCAGGCTCTGCATGCAGCCGAAAGGGGCCACGGGCTGCGATGGCGCGGATGCCGGGTTCCTTGACGTTGCCGGCGACGATTCCCGAGAACGCGCGACGCAGATTGGCGGCCAGGATGTGGTTGGGCTGGTCATGGTGAAGCGCCAGTGCTGCCATGGCCTCGTGAGTCGGCTCGAAGGGCTCCTGGAATCCGCGCTCGATATTCAGCCGCCAGTTGAAGTAGAACGCATCGTTCTGTTGGCGACGGAATTCGGCGACTTCCTGGATGCCGTCACGCATCAGGCGAGACACCGTGACCGGATCGTCTACCACGATACGATAATATCGGCCCACGTCTTCCCCCAGGGTATAACGCAGGAATTCGTCGATACGCTGGAAATAGGCCCGCGCGCTTTCCGGCCCGGTAAAGATGACCGGGAAAGGGATGTCGCGGTTCTTCGGGTGCATCAGAATGCCGAGCAGATAGAGGATCTCTTCCGCCGTGCCCACACCGCCCGGGAATACCACGATGCCATGGCCGATACGCACGAAAGCTTCGAGACGTTTCTCGATGTCCGGCATGATGACCAGTTCATTGACGATCGGGTTGGGCGATTCGGCGGCAATGATGCCGGGTTCGGATATGCCCAGGTAGCGGCTGTCCTTGCGACGCTGCTTGGCGTGGGCGAGGTTGGCGCCCTTCATCGGGCCTTTCATGGCCCCCGGGCCGCAGCCGGTGCAGATATCCAGCCCGCGCAGGCCCATGTGGTAACCCACGGCCTTGGTGTAGTCATACTCTTCGCGGGTGATCGAGTGCCCGCCCCAGCACACCACCATGCTTGGTTCCTGGGCCGTGCGCAGGGTGCTGGCGTTACGCAGGATGTGAAAGACGGCGTTGGTCGATCCCTCGTTGGTTTCCAGGTCGAACTTGGGATTGTTCTGGATCTCGTTGTAGACGTAGACGATGTCTCTCAGCACTGCGGAGAGCTGTTCCCGCACGCCGCGAATCATGCGTCCGTCGACGAACGCGCAGGCCGGGGCATTGGAGAGCTTGAGTCGGATACCGCGATCCTGCTGCAGAACCTCGATGTCGAAATCCTGATAGGCTTCCATCACCGCCAGGCCATCGTCGGTGGGCGTGTCGCAATTGAGAATCGCCAGCGCGCAGCGTCTGACCAGATCGTGAAGGCCGCTCGTCGACGTGTCCCGCAGTCGATTGACTTCGGATTGAGACAGCACCTCGAGACTACCCTCGGGGGAAACGATGGTTGATAGCGTCTCAGGCATGGACGGCATCCTCATGGAAGTAGATATCGGTCATTCAAAGAGCGGCGCGTGCGGCGGCGGTCTGCCAGAGAGAGGCGATCTGCTCTTGATCGGCTTCGCTCATGTTGTCCTGGGCGAACGTGCTCTCCAGCCACTGCCAGTAGGTCGCATCGAAATCTTCGGCCTCGACTTCAGCCGGATCGTATTCGGCCATTTCCTGTACCAGGCCGATTTGCGGAATCATGTAGCCTAGGGCGAAAAGCTCGCTGTCATCGGCATTTTCTTCCATCACGAGTAGCGTTTGCTGCACGGCCTTGGCGCGCTGCGCAAAGGGATCAGACATAGGGTTCTTCAATCCTGAGTGGGAGCTTGCCAATGCTAACATGAGCGGCTGGTCGTCGCAGTGGGGCTGGGTGTGTCGGGGGCGGCTGGCAAACGGTGCTACGCGTCGACCGTGGCCAGGCAGTGGCTGAGGTGGCGGTTGAGGTGGTTAACAGATGCGGTTTTTCCTATAAATTGGTATGATTGGAAAGTTCATATCTGACAACTAGGCGTTATCGAAATGCGGTCTGCGGCGCATTCCGGGTCGAAGCGCTTTAACTGCCGTACAGCTTGAGTGGTTCGAATTCCCATGTTCAACGCCCAGTATTTCCGTACTTACATGATGCTCGTCGAGACGGGTAGCTTTACCCAGACCGCGCGCAAACTCGACATGACCCAGCCAGGCGTCAGCCAGCACGTGCGCAAGCTCGAGGAGTATCTCGGCCGCTCCCTGCTCAATCGTCACGGCCGCCGTTTCTCGTTGACCGACCCCGGCCGTCGGGCCTACGACTATGCGGTCAAGCTGTTTGCCGAGCACGAACATTTCCGCCATTCGCTGGATGACGACTCTCCGGACAGCGGCGAGTGTCGGATCGCCTCTCCGGGTAGCGTCGGCCTGATGTTCTATCCGTTCCTGTTGGGTTATCAGCAGATGCATCCCGGGTTGACGGTCAACTACAGTTTTGCGTTCAACCATGAAATTGCGCATGACGTGGTGGCGGGGCGCTACGATGTTGGCATCGTCACCGAAATCAGCAAGCAGCCCGATCTGACCTTCGAGGCCTGGCACCAGGAGCCCCTGTGTCTGGTGGTTCCGGCGGATTTCACGGGAACCACCTTCAGTGAGCTGCTGGCGTTGGGGTTCGTCAATTACAACGATGGCAATACCAATGCGAGTCTCCTGCTGCGGAGCAACTTCGGCAGCGAATTTCGCAGCATGAGCCATTTCCCGCGCCAGGGTTTCACCAACGAAGTGGGCCAGGTGCTGGATGCGGTGGCCCGCGGGCTGGGATTCACGGTGGTTTCCCGGCCCGTACTGGAAACCTCGCCATGGCAGCGCCAGGTCAAGGAAATGACATTGTCGCAGCCGGTCTACGAGACACTGCACCTGGTATCGCGGACGGATGTCGAGCTGCCCAAACGCTATCGCCAGTTGCTGGAGTCGTTTCGCCAGCAGCGTCTCAATGCTCTCTACGGCTACAGTGATCTTCCCACGCTGGAGACGACGGGAAGCGAAGAGGTCTGATAGCTGCGGCGCGCTCACTCGGTGCGTCGTCTACCGGATACTCGTTGGAATCGAGAACGGCCGCTCATCGAGCGGCCGTTCTGGTTTTTGCTAATGCAGCGTCAATCTATGACGCATCGCGGTAGGCATCGATCGGCGGGCAGCTGCAGATCAGGTTGCGGTCGCCGAAGACGTTGTCGACACGATTGACGGCCGGCCAGTACTTGGCATCGCGCACGGCTTCCGTGGGGAAGACCGCCCGCTCGCGGGAGTAGGGGCGTTCCCAGCTCTCCTCGGTGATATCCGCCATGGTATGGGGCGCCATCACCAACGGGTTCGAATCCTTCGGCCATTCGCCGGACTCGACTCGCGCGATCTCTTCACGGATGGCGATCATGGCATCGCAGAAGCGATCGATCTCGTAGCGGGATTCGGATTCGGTCGGCTCGACCATCAGTGTCCCGGCAACCGGGAAGGACATCGTCGGGGCGTGGAAGCCGTAGTCCATCAGGCGCTTGGCGATATCCTCTTCGCTGATACCCGACGTCGTCTTGAGCGGACGCATGTCGAGAATGCACTCGTGAGCGACCGTGCCATTGGCGGCCTGGTAGAGCACCGGATAGTGCGGCGCCAGCCGCTTGGCGATGTAGTTGGCATTGAGGATGGCCAACTCGGTCGCTTCGCGCAGACCACGAGCGCCCATCATCTTGATGTACGCCCAGGAGATTGGCAGGATCGAAGCGCTGCCGAAAGCGGCAGCCGAGACGGCGCCCGAGTCCTTCTCGATCCCTTCCTGCGGGGTCACGACGTGATTGGGCAAATGGGGGGCCAGATGCCCCTTGACGCCGATCGGACCCATGCCCGGGCCGCCGCCGCCATGCGGAATGCAGAACGTCTTGTGCAGATTGAGGTGCGAGACGTCGCCGCCATAGTCCCCGGGGCGGCACAGGCCGACCTGGGCGTTCATGTTGGCTCCGTCGATGTAGACCTGGCCGCCGTTGTCGTGAATGAGCTGACAGGCCTGGCGGATATTCTCCTCGAACACGCCATGGGTCGAGGGATAGGTCAGCATGATCGCGGAGAGATTGTCGCGATGCCGGGTAGCCTTGGCCTCGAGATCGGCCATGTCGATGTTGCCGTCCCGATCGCATTCGACGACGACGACTTTCATCTGCGCCATCGCGGCAGAAGCGGGGTTGGTGCCATGCGCCGAGCTGGGAATCAGGCAGATATCGCGATGACCTTCGCCGATGGCGGCCTGGTAGCGGCGAATGGCGACCAGCCCGGCGTACTCACCCTGGGCGCCGGAGTTCGGCTGCATCGAGATGCTGTCGTAGCCGGTGATCTCGATCAGGAAATCGCTGAGCTCGGTGATCATCTGGCGGTAGCCGGACGTCTGTTCGCTGGGCGCGAACGGATGAATGTTGGCGAATTCCGGCCAGGTGATCGGAATCATTTCGCTGGTGGCGTTCAGCTTCATCGTGCATGAACCCAGCGGGATCATCGCGTGCGTGAGCGACAGGTCGCGATTTTCCAGCCGCTTGAGATAGCGCAGCATTTCGGTCTCGCTGCGGAAACGCTGGAAATTGGGATGCTGGAGAAACTCGCTGTCGCGACGGTAGGCGGTCGGAATCCCGCTGGCGCCGCGCTCGACGGCCTCCCGGTCGAGCTCGCTCACCGACAAACCATGCTCTTCGCCGATCAGCACGTCGAACAGTGCCGCCAGGTCGGCGGCGGTGGTGGTTTCGTTGAGACTCACGCCGACCTCGCCATCGGCGGGGTAACGAAGATTGATCTCGTGGGTCAGGGCGCGTCCCTGGATGCGATGACTGTCCACGCCGGTCAATGTCAGCGTATCGAACCAGCTGTCGTGCTTGAGGGTGATGCCATGGCGTTCGAGACCCGACGCCAGCAGCGTGGTCAGGCGGTGAATGCGGCCGGCGATGGTGCGGAGACCCTCGGCACCATGGTAGACGGCGTAGAAGCCCGCGATGTTCGCCAGCAGCGCCTGCGCGGTACAGATGTTGGACGTGGCCTTTTCGCGGCGGATGTGCTGCTCGCGTGTCTGCATCGCCATGCGCAGCGCCGGTCGTCCACGGCTATCCTTGGAGACACCGATGACGCGGCCCGGTAGCGAACGCTTGAGCGCCTCGCTGGTTGCAAAGAAGGCTGCATGTGGGCCGCCGTAGCCCATGGGGACGCCGAACCGCTGGGAATTGCCCAGCACGATATCGACACCCATGGCGCCTGGCTCCTTGAGCATGACCAGGCTCATCAGATCCGCCGCCACGCAGGTCATGATCTGGCGCGAGCGCGCCTCGGCAACGATGCCTTCGATGTCACCGATATCGCCGTCGACACCCGGGTATTGCAGCAGGGCGCCGAACACGTCTTCCTCGGCGAGCCGGGGCGCAGGGGCCACGACCAGTTCGAAGCCCAGGTAGGCCGCGCGCGTGCGCAGGACGTCCAGGGTCTGCGGCAGCACGTTGTCCGCCACAAAGAAGCGCTGGCTCTTGTGCTTCTTGTTCGCACGCCGGCACAGCGCCATCGCCTCGGCAGCCGCCGTCGCTTCATCGAGCAGCGAGGCGTTGGCGATGGCCATGCCGGTCAGGTCCATTACCATCTGCTGGAAGTTGAGCAGCCCTTCGAGACGCCCCTGGGCAATCTCCGGCTGGTAGGGCGTATAGGCAGTATACCAGCCCGGGTTCTCCAGCACGTTGCGCTGGATCACCGCCGGGAGATGCGTCGGATAGTAGCCTTGGCCGATGTAACTCTTGAACACCTTGTTCTGCCGTGCCAGACCCCGCAGATAGTCCAGCGCCTCTGATTCTCCGCGCGGACCATCCAGGGCCAGATCGCCTTCGAGACGAATCCCCTTGGGTATGGTTCGATCGATCAGTGTCTTCAGCGATGGCATATCGAGCGTCTTGAGCATCTCGCTGATATCGCTGGGCGCAGGACCATTGTGGCGCTGAAGAAAGTCGGCGTGATTGGCCAGGTCGGTTAACGGTCGAGTCTCGGTGGGCATGATCTATCCGGCGAGGTTGGCAGGGAAGGGAAATCGACCGCTCGATGGCTCGCCACCGAACGGTCACGGCTTGAGGGCATGGAGGAGAATGATCAGCTGTCCTGATCTTCCTCGGCGGCGACCAGACCGGAGTAGGCCTCGGCCGACATCAGCGATTCCAGATCGCTCTGGTCCGCCAGTTGCAGCTTGAGTATCCATCCTTCGCCATAAGGGGAGTCGTTGACGGTCTCGGGACTGTCCTCCAGTGCTTCGTTGACCTCGACGACTTCACCCGCCAGCGGCGAGTAGAGGTCGGACGCGGCCTTGACCGACTCGATGACGCCGAATTCGTCGCCCGCATCCAGTTCGCGGCCCGCTTCCGGCAATTCGACGAAGACCACGTCACCCAGCGCTTCCTGAGCGTGATCGGTAATGCCGACGGTCACCGTACCGTCGCCGTTGTCCAGCACCCATTCGTGGCTATCGGTATAGAGCAGGTTGTTGGGGATTTCGCTCATGAAGGTTTCCTATACGAAACAATTTTCGAGTCAGGTAATTTTGGTGGGCATTATGCCTCAATGTGGCGTCGATTGGCATAGCCCCACATGCTTCCCGCTCAAGGAACAGGAATCGCGCTACTAGATTGAGCCCAGATCCGGGAAACGTCCAGTCTCGTAAGGAGGGTTTCCGTCCCTCGTGGCGTGGCTGCGCACTTTCGATGCAGCGACTCCGGCCAGTCATCGGTGCCAGGAAGCGCCATCGGAAGATGGTGTCGGAAATTTGGTGCCTGGCGCTTTCCCTCGAAGCCGGGAGTACGTGTTTCTTATTGGAAACAAAAGAGGCTTTTCGCTAAGGTAGCCAACGACACGCCGAGGCCCATGCAAGAGGGGTAAAGGCTTTGGGATCATTGTGGATGCGTAGTGGAATCCTCTATCGTTGCCACGTTTTGGCCATCCATGAGCGTTCGTGGCTATTGCGGCACGCTCTGGCCTGTTCGACAGCGACAACAACCCAATAAATGGAGTTCGACGTGGATCAACTCACTACGATTTTCAGCGCTATCAACGGCGTGGTCTGGGGCCCGCTGATGCTGATTCTGCTGTTCGGGGTCGGTATCTACCTGCAACTGGGGCTCAAGTTGATGCCCATCCGCAAGCTTGGGCTCGGTTTCAGTTTGCTATGGAGCGGCCGCCGCAGCGAGGCCGACAGCCACAACGACGGCGAGATATCACCGTTCAATGCGCTGATGACGGCGCTTTCGGCCACGATAGGGACAGGGAATATTGCCGGTGTGGCCACGGCCATCGCGCTCGGCGGCCCGGGGGCAGTGTTCTGGATGTGGCTGACTGCGCTGGTCGGCATGGCAACGAAATTCGCCGAAGCCGTGCTGGCAGTTCGGTATCGGCAGACGGATTCCCGGGGTGATCACGTCGGCGGGCCGATGTATTACATCCGTAACGGGCTGGGCAAGCGCTGGGCGTGGCTGGGCGGGATGTTCGCTTTCTTTGGTGCCGTGGCGGCTTTCGGTATCGGTAATACCGTGCAGGCCAATTCCGTCGCGGATGCATTGACGACGTCCTTCGGCGTGCCTGCCTGGCTGACCGGAGTCATCATCATGGTGCTCGCCGGTGCGGTCATTCTGGGGGGAATCAAGCGTATTTCCAGTGTTGCCGGCAAGCTGGTGCCATTGATGGCCGTGGCCTACTTCGCCGCCGGCATCGTCGTGCTGATCATCAATGCCGATCAGATCGGTAACGCCCTGGGCACGATTTTCGCGCACGCGTTCCAGCCCATCGCGGCCAGTGGCGGTTTCGCCGGCGCTGCGGTCGCAGCCGCCATCCGCTTCGGTGTGGCGCGGGGGATCTTTTCCAACGAGGCCGGTCTGGGTAGTGCGCCGATCGCGCATGCGGCCGCGCAGACGCGCAATCCGGTCCGTCAGGGGCTGATCGCCATGCTGGGCACGTTCATCGATACGCTGGTCGTGTGCACGATGACCGCGCTGGTCATTCTGACTTCGGTACACTGGCTGGACGGCGAAAGCGGCGCGGCATTGACCTCGCTGTCTTTCGATAGCGCGCTGCCGGGTATCGGCCAGCATATCGTCGCGATCGCGCTGTCGATATTCGCCTTCACGACGATCCTGGGCTGGTCGTTCTACGGCGAGAAGTGTTTTCAGTACCTGTTCGGCGACCGGGCGATTCTGCTCTATCGGATTCTGTTCGTGCTGGCGGTGCCGGTTGGCGCCATGGCAAAGCTGGATTTCATCTGGCTGGTGGCGGACACCTTCAATGCGATGATGGCGATCCCGAACCTGATCGCTCTGGCGCTGTTGTCCCCGGTCGTATTCAAGCTGACTCGCGATCACTTCGCCGGCAAGACCGTTCTGCCGGGAGAGGCGCTGGAAGGCCGTGATCGATAAGCATGACTTTTCTCTCTGCGCTTAACTGGAGACTTCGATGTCTACTATGAAACAGACCCCGCTGTTCGCGCTGCATCAAGAGCTCGGTGGCAAGATGGTGCCGTTCGCCGGCTACAGCATGCCCGTGCAGTATCCGCTGGGCGTCAAGAAGGAGCACGAGCACACGCGTCGGGCCTGTGGTCTGTTCGACGTCTCTCACATGGGCCAGGTGAGAGTGACCGGGCCTTCCCCCGCCGCGGCGATGGAAACCCTGGTGACCGCCGATGTCGTGGGGCTGGCCGAAGGCGGGCAGCGCTACGCCCTGTTCACCAACAGCGAAGGCGGCATCCTGGACGACCTGATGATCGTCAATCATGGCGATTCGCTGTACGTGGTTGTCAACGCGGCGTGCAAGGATCAGGACGTTGCGCTGATGCGCACTGGCCTCGGTACCGGCCATGACGTGGAAGTTCTGGATCGGGGCTTGTTGGCCGTGCAAGGCCCGCAGGCTCGCGACGTCATGCAGCGTCTCTGCCCGGCTGCCTGCGAACTGGTGTTCATGCAGCATGGCCGTTTCGAGGTGATGGGTCATGAGCTATGGATCAGTCGCAGCGGGTACACCGGTGAGGACGGGTTCGAGATTTCGGTACCGGCGGAGGCCACCGAAGCGCTGGCGCGCTGGTTCCTCGATCAGCCGGAAGTCGAGCCGATCGGCCTCGGAGCGCGGGATTCGTTGCGTCTCGAGGCCGGCCTCTGCCTCTACGGTCACGATATCGACACCACGACTACGCCCGTCGAGGCGAGTCTCTCCTGGGCCGTGGGCAAGCCGCGCCGGGTTGGCGGCGAGCGGGAGGCCGGTTTCCCCGGGGCCGATATGGTGCTGCATCAACTGCAAGCCAAGGACCACCGTCGCCGTCGCGTCGGATTGATCGGCGAGGGCCGGGCGCCAGTGCGGGAGGGTGCCAAACTGTTCGATGCGGATGACCGCGAGGTCGGACAGGTCACGTCGGGAAGCTTCGGGCCCAGCATCGGGGCGCCGGTCGCCATGGCCTACGTAGCGATCGAGGCGGCCGAGAAAGGCACGACACTCTATGCCGATGTCCGTGGCAAGCGGTTGCCGATGACCATCAGCGCGATGCCATTCGTGCCGGCCAACTACTATCGCGGATAATCGACGCAGGACTCGAAGCCGTCGAGTTCTATTTATACCGTTATCTTCCTTTACCTCCCCAAATCAGGGAGGCGTTTTTGTTTCCAGGTAGAGGCGCTGAAGCTGGAAAGGGTGGAGACGCTAAAGAATCCGTCGGAAAGTGAGACTGATACGAACGCCGTCGATCGCTCGCGGGGCTAATGCGTGTTGCCACCTGGCCTGGGCGCCGGGCCCCATCAGTAACAGGCTGCCGTGGGGCAACCAGACGTTGAAGGCGCGGCGAGGTGTAGCCGTCTTCTCCCGAAAACGAAGAGGGCGCTCGCTACCCAGCGACACCGAGGCCACGATCGGATCCTCGCCGAGTTCCGGCTCATCGTCGCTATGCCAGCCCATGCGCTGCTCGCCGTTGGCGTAGCGATTCAGCAGCACGCTATTGAAACCGGCCGACGGCATCTCGTGGGCCTGCAATAGCTGCTGAACCCGATCCTTAAGCTTTTCGATCTGCGAATGCCACGGCTGTGGCTGGAACGCACGCCCGGAGTAGCGATAGTGCGCATCATGGTCGCCCATCCAGCATTGGGAGCGCGGAATGACGTGCCGGCGTCCGTAAAGTTGAAGGGTTGGGGAGGTCCATTCGATTTGATGATCGAGCGCGAGACAGAGCCGGGAAGCCTCTTCTTCGTCGAGAAAATTCGGTAGCAGAGCCAGCATCGGCGACTCTTCGATGCGTTGCCAATCGTTGCTGTCCGGCTCGGACATGGCAGCGTTACCCGCCCCAGAAGAACAGGGCGGCCAGGCCGCTGCCCCAGGCCAGAGCGAATCCCAGCAGCGCCCCCACGATGACGTCGCTGACATAGTGCAGACCCAGCACCACGCGCGAGATCGCGATCAGGACGGCAAGCGGAATCACGATCGGCAGTAGCTGCGGAGTACTCGCGGCGGTCAGACAGCTGAACATCACCGCGTGCAGGGTGTGGCCGCTGGGGAAGCTGTAACGGTCGACCGGCGGCATCGTGCAGCGGATCGTATCGAAGGTGATGTAGGGGCGTTCCCGGCACAGCTGGGTCTTGAGCAGGCGATACACGAGAGCGGCAACGCTGGCCGTCAGCCCCCAGTGCGCCGCGATCAGCCATCCCTCCCGGCCCAGCAGGAGGGGTTGCAGCAGGGCGACTGCGACCCAGGCCGGCCAGTCGCCGAGACGGCTGACCAGACGGAATAGCCAGAGGGTCGGCGCGTGGCGAGAGAATTCCGCCAGCCAGTGGCTGAGCCGGCTCTCGGCGCGATCCAGCTGTTCAAACCTGAGACGTTGAGTGCGTGGCGGCATGCTGTGTTCCCTGGACCTGAATGAGATGGGCAAGAAAACGGTCGCCGATATGGGCCCAGCTCAGCCCCGAAGCGCGCTGGCGTGCCTGGCGACCCAGGCGGGCGTAGAGAGCGGGCTGCTGGCAAAGCTCGCTCGCTGCCTGGATGAAGCCATCGCGATCGTCCGGCGAGACCAGCCGCCCATCGACGTCATCGGTGATCAACTCCTTCGCTGCGGCATGATCGAATGCCACGACGGCGAGTCCGCTCGCCATCGCCTCTGGCACTACATTGCCGAAGGTTTCCGAGAGCGAAGGAAAGATGAACATGTCCGCGCTGGCGTAATGGCGCGCCAAGGCTTCTCCTTTCTGGAAGCCCGTGAACACGGCGTCGGGCAGTCGCTGGGCAATGCTCCTGCGAGCAGGGCCGTCGCCCACCAGCACTTGTACCAGCGACGGGTTGGCCCGCTGCATGGCCGCCATGGTGGTGGCCAGCAGTTCGATATTCTTCTCGCTGGCGAGCCGGCCGACATAAAGCGCCACCGGATCGTGCGGGCTGGCGCCCCATTGGCGTCTCAGTTCCGCATCCCGCCGTGAGGGTTGATAGCGCTCGGCGTCCACCCCCCGCGCCAGCACCGAGACGCGCCGGTAGCCATTATCCTCCAGGGCCTGACGCTGTGCCGACGTGGGCACCAGCGTCGCGTCGCAGCGATTGTGGAAGTATCGCAGACCGCGGCGGGCAATCGGAATGCTCCAGCCGAGGTGGTAATTACTGGCGTACTGATCGAAATTGGTGTGGAACCCGCTGACGACCGGTATCTGCAAGTGCCTTGCCGCATTCAAGGCTGACCAGCCGAGAGGACCTTCGGTGGCGATGTAGATGGCGTCGGGACGTTCCTGGCGCCAGAGCCGCACCAGCCGACGTCGGCACGGCCAGCCGACATGGACGTCGGCATAGATCGGTAGCGAAACGCCGCGGACGTGAACATCTCTTTCCGCCAGGGCATCACGCTCGCCACCCGCCGGATCGGGTCGGATCAGTTGCAGCGTGACGCCTTTGGAGACCAGGTGGCTGGCAAGTTGGCTCAGGGTGTGAGCGACGCCGTTGACCTCCGGCGCCCAGGTTTCACTGACCAGGGCTATGCGCATTTTGATGACTCCTTCCACGCCAGCGAAGCTGTCTGGATTCCCGACTCGCCGCCAACCGTAATCGATCTGGTTGTCGATCCTGCGGGGTACCGATGACGCCAATGTGTCAAGGTGATGACGAATGCGTGACACGCCGATTAGCGTAGCACGCGCGCGGGATCCACGGGCTTTCCGCCATGACGAAGGTCGAACAGCAGGTGATAGCGGCTGCTGCCGCTTTCCTGGCCGATGTCGCATAGCGGTGCCCCGCTGGAGACGGAGTCTCCTTCGGAGACCCTCAGCTTGTCGCAGAAGGCGTAGACGCTCTGCATGTTGTCGGCATGGTGGAGAATGACCACCTGACCCAGTTGGCGCATGCCGCTGGCAAACCGGACCTTGCCCGGCGCGGTGGCCTTGGCGACCGCCGGGGAGGGCGTCGACAGCATCATCGGCTGAAGGGTGCCGTGGGCATCACGACCGAAACGACGCTCGACGGCGTAGTTCGCCAATGGCCATTGCCATTGACGCGCCGAAGCGGGGAGCGGGCCGGGATCCGGAAGCGAGCGCGAAGCTGCCGGTGCTGACGCGGCACGACTGCCGCCGCTGCTCGAACCGCCGCCGATTGGCACCTGGATCAATTGCCCCACGGCCAGCCGGGAAGGGTCGATTCCCGTGTTGGCGGCCTGGACGCGCTGCGGGTCGGCACCGAAATAGCGGGCAATCGAATAGAGGGAATCACCGCGCCTCACCTGATAACGGTAGGGGCCACCGCCCGGCGCGCGTTCCTGCCGTGAGGGCAGCATCAGGCGTTGACCGATGGCCAGCCGCCGGGAGTCTACGCCAGGATTGAAGCGCTGCAGGCGAAGCAGTGGAATGCCGGCCTGATCGGCGATCTTGCCCAGCGTATCTCCGCGTTGCACCGTCACCCAGCCGCCCCCGTTGGAGATGCTGGCTCCGCCACCGCTCGCGCAACCCCCGAGCAGTAGAATCAGTCCCAGCAGTAGGAGGAGAGCGCCGCGTCTTTTTCCTGCCACCTTGCGTTCAACCATGTGTAGAAACGTTCCTTGTAATGGGCATCGTCGTAGCTCCCCTCTAGCATCCAGCCCGGCCTGTCGAGGCGTTGCGCGACCATCGCGATATCCTGCTCGCGGCCGCAGAGGAAATCCCAGAAATTGGGTGTGCCACGACGGTAGTGCAACGTCACGTCGATGATGCCGTCCAGGCGCGCCCCCAACAGCCCGATGACCTGGGCGACACCGCCGGCCTTGGGTCGCAACAGATGCCGATAGGGACTTTGCTGCTGGCGTTGCTTCTCCGGTGTGAATCGAGTCCCCTCGACGAAGTTGTAGATCGTCATGGGCATTTCCCGGGCATGTTCGCACATTCGCTGTGTCGCCCGGCGATCCCGCTCGGCCAGCCCGGGGCGGCGCGCGAGCTTTTCACGGCTGTAGCGACGCATGAACGGGAACTCGAGAGCCCACCAGGCCAGGCCGACGATGGGAACCAGGATCAGTTCCCGTTTGAGGAAGAACTTCGGCATGGCCAGGCGACCGGTCAATACGTAGAGCATGACGATGATATCGGTCCAGCTCTGATGGTTGGCCATGACCAGCCACCATTGGTTCGGCGAGAGCGACTCGGGAACATCGACTCGAATCCGTGGGTGAATCCAGTAGCGGATCCAGGCATTGTTGGTTTTCACCCAGGCGAGTGCGACCCAGTGCAATCCGCCGAGCACCCGCAGGCGCCAGCGCCGAATCGGTGTGACCAGTTTTACCGCCGTCAGCACGACCAGAGGCACGCCCCAGAAAAGCGTGTTGAGAACCAGCAACAGGACGCTGATGCACCCTTTCAGGGTCGACATGCCATTCTCCATCAATGACTTGGCTCAATGTTACTGGAATGTCGTCAGGCTGCACAGCGCGTCGGGTTCCCGTTCGCGGGGGCGACAGTGTACGGGATGGCGAGGGCGTGGCTGGGGGTGAACAGTGAGATTTGCCATTGTCGAAAAACTGACCAATTTAAGGTCAGCATGGGTAGGAACGACGACCGCTGCTATCCGTCACCGGAAATGCACAGCGTTATCCACAGAAGATGTGAATAATTCATGTCGGTGTCGGCTGGTTACGGATGTCGCAGGATCTCGGCAAGATCGCCTCTAAATTGATAGACTGCCGCCGTTTTTGCCTCCGTTCGCGATGAGGTGCCGTTCATCGAGCCGGATCGGTGCCAACTCGTCGGATGGGTTTCTCAACCGCTGCTGTCTGGAGAATGCCGTTGCGTTCATTACCCGCGACTCTACCGATTCTGTTTCTTTGCGAAATCAGCTTCCTTCTCGGGCACGGGTTGATCATGACGCTGTTGGGCGTACGGATGTCGCTGGAGGCGTTCCCGTCGCAGATGGCAGGTCTGCTCATGTCCTGCTTTTCGCTCGGTTTCGTCGCCGGTAGCTACTGGCTGGAAAAGCGCATCCGTAGCGTAGGGCACATTCGCGTATTCGCCGCCTGTGCGGCATTGCTGGCGGCCACGGCCATCCTGCACGGGCTCTGGGTCGATCCGTGGGCGTGGCTGGTCTGGCGCCTGTTCGGCGGCGCGGCGACGGCGGGGCTGCTGATGGTGATGGAGTCGTGGGTATCCGGCGAGTCGACCAACGAAAACCGAGGGCGGGTGCTGGGGTGGTATCTGGTGATCTCGACCCTGTCGCTGGCGGGCGGGCAGTGGATGCTCAACATGGCCGACCCCGGCACGTTCGTGCTGTTTTCGGTGGCCGGCATCCTGTTCGCGCTGTCGCTGGTGCCGCTGTCGATTCACCGTATCCAAGGTCCGCTACGCAGCAGCCATGACGTGTCGGCAAAGATCTCGATGCGAACGTTGCTGGCGCGCGCACCGGTGGGCCTGGTCGGCGCGTTCGTGGCAGGGTTGATGGTGCAGGCCTTCTTCGCCATGACGCCGTACTACGGCCAGGAGATCGGGCTGACCACTGCGCAGACGGCGAAGTTCATGTCGATCACGACCCTGGTGGCCCTCATCGCCCAATGGACGCTCGGGCGGATTTCGGATCGTTTCGACAGGCGCAAGGTCATCCTGTGCATGGCGCTGGTGATGACCATCTCGGGCATTCTGATCGTGTTTGCCGCACGATCCAGCTACTGGCTGCTGGTTTTCGTGGCCAGTTTCCACACCGCGATGCTGCATACGCTCTACTCGCTGAGCCTGGCGCATACCCACGACTGGCTGGAGCCCGAGGAGACGATCCAGGCCAATGCCAAGATCCTGATGTGCTACGGGGTAGGCTCGATCGTCGGCCCGTTCAGTGCGTCTCTGTTGATGCAAGGGATGGGGCCGGACGGTCTCTGGCTGTTCCTGGGCGCAGCGGCGCTGGGCCTGGCTCTGTTCATCGTCTATCGGTTGTGGCGCCGCGAACCGGTCATGGCGCCAGAGGAGCAGGAGCCTTACACCCCGTTGGTGCCGATGGTGGAATCGACGCACTACATCAACGAACTGGACCCACGGCATGGGCCTTATCAGTATGAGCTGGATCTGGAGGGCGAGCCGGACCTGACCCTCGATGAGCCATCGGCTCAGCCGGCGTGAGTATCGGCCCGACAAGCATCCATGACGGGAAAGCTCTGGACATGACGGAAAAGCATCCCAGGAACGACAAAAAGCCGGCTCGCGCCGGCTCAGACTGCTGACAAAGCTCTGGCGTCTTCGCCGGAGCTTTGTTGTTATTGGCAGACCCGTTTTCGCTGCAGCTGCCGACATGCTCAAAGATCCTTCCCCACAACAACATGAACTCGAGATGGTCACGCTCGAGGAGCTGGTTCCCCACAACCACCTCCTGCGCCAGATCGATGCCGCGCTCGACTTCACCTTCATTCGCGACAGGGTGCGTCATCTCTACTGCGCCGATAACGGCCGGCCCGCACTCGATCCGGTACTGCTGTTCAAGGCGCTGTTCATCGGCTATCTGTTCGGCGTTCGCAGCGAACGCCAACTGATGCGCGAGATCCAGGTCAACGTCGCCTATCGCTGGTTTCTGGGGCTGCGACTGACCGACAAGATACCCGACGCCTCGACGATCAGTCAGAACCGGCGCCGCCGGTTCTCCGACAGTACGATCCATCAGGAGATCTTCGACACCGTGGTCGAGCAGGCCATCGCGCAGGGACTGGTCGGCGGCGAGGTACTGTACACCGACAGCACCCATCTCAAGGCCAACGCCAACAAGCATCGCCTCGAGCGACGCGAAGTCGAAACGAGCACGCAAGATTATTGGGAAGCGCTGGATGTGGCGGTCGAGGAGGATCGCGCTCAGCAGGGAAAAAAGCCCTGACGCCGCGTGCCAAGGCACCGGCGACGACCGAGAAGAAGATCAGCCTCACCGATCCCGATAGCGGCTACATGGTGCGCGACGGCAAGCCTACCGGCTTCTTCTACCTGGATCACCGCACCGTTGACGGCAAATGCGCCATCATCACCGATACCCATGTGACGCCGGCGAGCGTGCATGACAGTGTTCCCTATCTGGCAAGACTCGATCATCAGTGCCAGCGCTTCGGACTCAACCCCATCGGTGTCGGCCTCGATGCTGGCTACTTCACGGCCGCCATCTGCCACGGGCTGGAAGCGCGCAGTCTCTACGGCGTCATCGGCTATCGCCGACCCAGCAAACTCAAGGGTTATCTGCCGAAGCGACTGTTCACTTATGAAACGCAGAGCAACACGTATCAGTGCCCGGAAGGCCACTCCCTGACCTACGCCACGACCGATCGCAACGGCTACCGCCATTATCGCAGCGACCCCATAATCTGCCGGGACTGCCCTCGACTCGCATCCTGTACCCGTAACGCTAAACAGATCAAAACCGTCACGCGACATGTGTGGCAGGACGACAAGGATCGGGTGGATGCCCGACGGCTGACGGAGCCGGGCAAGAAGCTCTACAAACGCAGGAAAGAAACGGTGGAGCGCAGCTTCGCCGATGCCAAACAGCTACATGGGCATCGCTATGCGCGAATGCGTGGGCTAAAGCGGGTGAGAGAGCAGTGTCTGCTAGCCGCCGCGTGCCAAAACCTCAAGAAGATAGCGCTGGCGCGATGGCGCCGGCTTTTTAGCGCGATTTTGAGCTACCTGAAGGCGTATCAGAGCCCTCAGGGCGTGTTCTCTCGGCTGACATCGCAACAGCGCGTTATGCCGATTGCATGGCGACGGTGTGGGTAGTGCCATCCTGAAAACAACGAACCCACCGAAATCGGTGGGTTCGTCAGCAGTCTGAGCCGGCTCGCGCCGGCTTTTTTGGATCTTCGCTTCCGCCTGTCTCGATTAGACGCTTTCCGGCATCAGTGCCTTGTCCTGCACGTACTGGTCGAATTCGGTGAAGCCACCGATATGCGTCTGATCGACAAAGATCTGTGGCACGGTTTCCACCGGCTTGCCGATCGTCTTTTCCATGTCGGCCTTGGTGATGCCTTCAGCGTGGATGTCGATATAACGGTAATCGAAGTCTTCGCGAGCTTCCTTCAGCTTTTCGGCCAGATCTTTGGCGCGAACGCAAAACGGGCAACCGGGACGGCCGAAAATGACGGTCAGCATCGGTGATTCTCCTGTATCGGATTATGTATAGGCCTGAAAACGAGATGGGGCTTATTCTTTCGTATTAAACCCCGTCGGCCCAATAGAGTCTTTCTACGTGCATCATTGCGCGCCGCTATAAGCTTCATGGTGTCTGCCACCTTGAAGATCGTCAGTGGCGCGGTAACTCGAGACCGTGGCTGAACTGCGGGGTCATGGCGCCACGGGACGCCCTGCATCGGCACCACGCAGCAGGTCTCCCAGCGCACCGTGGATACCGGGAGCGCTGACCAGCAGATTCTCGCCGTAGAGTTCGACGGGGAGTCCTTCCGGACATTCGTAGAGGTGGCTCGTGCTGGCGCCGGCCTCCCGCGCGATGAGCAGCCCGGCGGCAAAATCCCATGGCGAGACGCTCTCGTAGTAGGCGTCCAGTTGGCCGCAGCCGACATGGCAAAGGTCGAGGGCGGCGGAGCCGTTACGCCGCACGTCGCGGCAGGCATGGACGACGTGATTGAGTCGCCTGATCAGCGGGGCGCGTTTGTCGCGGGCGTACGGAAAGCCCGTCGCGACCAGGCTTCGCTCCAGTGTCGTCGGCCGACTGCAGTGCATCGATTCCTCGTTGAGCCGCGCCCCCTGGCCGCGCATGGCAGTGAAGGTTTCGCCGAGGAACGGTGCGTGAACCACGCCGAGCTGGACTTCCCCATCCACTGCCCAGGCGATCGATACGGCAACGTGAGCGTGCCCATAGGCAAAGTTGACGGTACCGTCGATGGGATCGACGACCCAGAGCGGGCCGCGCTGCTCGAGCTGACTGCGATCCGGCGCTAGCTCTTCGGTCAGCCTGGCTTCGCCGGGGAAGAGGGCTTCGAGTTCCTCGGCGATCATCTGGTCGACGGCCACATCCACCTCGGTCACCAGTTCGTCCCCACCCTTGTAATCGTGGGAAAAGTTCTGCTTCTGGCGTGCCTGGACGATCATGTCGCCGGCCCGGCGGGCGATACGGATCATCTGTTCGAGGCGTTGGGGGTGATTCACGTTGGGCTCCTGTCGGATGGGAAAGTGAGTCGTCAGTGTCTTACCGGACGTTTCTGCAGTTTACGTTGCAACGTGCGGCGGTGCATGCCCAGCGCCCTGGCCGTGGCAGAGATATTGCCGTCGTGCTCATGCAGGACCTTCTGGATGTGCTCCCAGGTCACGCGGTTGACCGACGGCGGGTTGTCGGCGATTTCCACATCGACATCGCCGCTTTCGCGCTCCAGCGACAGCAGGATCTCGTCCGCGTCGGCGGGCTTGCAGAGGTAGTTGACCGCGCCCAGTTTTATCGCTTCCACGGCAGTGGTGATGCTCGAGTAGCCGGTCAGCACGACGATGCGACACGCCGGGGCCACCTCCAGTAGCGCGGGCAGCAGTTTCAGGCCGGAGTCGGATTCCAGCTTGAGGTCCAGCGTCGCCAGTGCGGGCGGTGCTTCCCGCGCTGCCGCGAGGGCCTGCTCATGCGTATGGGCGACGACCACGTCGTAGCCGCGGCGGCGCATGGCGCGCTCCATGACGAAACAGAGCTGTTCGTCGTCGTCGACGATCAGCAGGCGTTCCTGCGGATTCGTCCGTTCCTGGTCACTCATTGCTGACTCCTCATCGGTGTATGGCGGACCGAGGTGACATCACAGGCTCTCGCCAGCCTTGACGCGGGGAAGCTTGACCTCGGTCAACGTACCGCCTTCTTCATGGTTGTAGAGACTGACGCCGCCACCGAACCGGTTGACGGTAGCGTGAGTCAGAAACAGGCCGATACCCATGCCCTTGCTCTTGGTCGAGATGAAGGTGTCGCCCAACTGATCCGCGATCGACATCGGTACGCCCGGGCCATGATCGCGGATATCGATGACTACCTCTTCGGCATTCCAGTCTAGGCTGGTCACGATCGCATCGGGGCTGGCATCGGCCGCGTTGTTGAGCAGGTTGATCAATGCCTGCTCCAGCGTCGCGTCCACCGCAATGCTGGGCTGACCTCGCTTGCCGAGCACCTCCAGCCGGTGATGAACGTCCGGCCGCAATACCAGCCAGCGCTGGATCAGATTCTCGAGCCAGGGAGTGGCGCGGCATATCTCGGGCTTTTCCAGGCGGCGTCGGTCGGCATTGGCGACGAGGGTCTGCAGGCGCTGCTTGCAGGTATCGACCTGCTTGCGAAGCATGTCGATATCCTCGATCAATGCCGGCTGTTCACTGGCTTCGTGGCGCATTTCATTGAGCAGCACCGCCATTGTCGAGAGCGGCGAACCGAGCTCGTGAGCGGTGCCGGCGGCCTGGGTGGCCACTGCCAGGATCTGCTCGTTGCGCAACGCCGCTTCACGGGTGCGGGACAGGGTCATGTCACGGCGACGCAGCGTATGCGCCATCTTGAAGATGAAGAACGTCAGCAGGCTGCCGGAGAGAATGAAGTTCAGCCACATCCCCAGGGTATGCAGTTGCACACCAAAGACGATGGTGCTGTTGGTCAGCTGTGGAACCGGCTGGTAGAACAGCATCATCGTGGTGTAGCTGGCGGTGGCTGCCATGGCGATGATCCAGGCGTGGAGCCAGGGAAGCGTGGCGGCGGCGATGCCCAGTGGAACCAGCAGATAGGTGATGAAGGGGTTGGTCGAACCGCCGGTGTAGTAGAACAGCAGGCTCAGCCCGGCAATGTCGACCAGCCAGTGCAGCAGATATTCGGTATCGGTAACCGCCCGGGGTCTGCCAAGACGCCACCAGGTCGCGACGTTGAACAACCCCATGGCGACGATGATGCTGATGACCGGCAGCACATGCAGCTGGAATCCCAGCACTTCGATGCCGAAGATGATTGCGGCGAGAAAGCCGGTCCAGGTGATGCCGCGGACAATCGTCAAGCGAACCAGGTTGCGGTTCGGCGTCGAAAGCGGAAGCGGCTGCAGCATGGTCTCTCCGGAGTCGAGTCGGCGATCGATTGACGGGCGGCTGACTCGATATCGCTGCCCGCGTCTTCCTTATGGTAACGCATGCCGGGAAGCGGCGTGAGTGCGTTCAGGCCGTCGAGAGGGGGGAAGAGGGGCGCCCGTTTGTCGCAGGCAGGTCTGGCCGGCGAGGGATTGACAACTGGTCAGGATTCATCGACCCGCAACGGGCGAAACGGGCTTTACCGCTGTCAATGAGAGGACGTGGCATCCGTCCGGCGACAATGAACGTCGTAGACCACGCTGCCATCGGTCATGCGCAAGCTCTGTACCGCATCGTCGGGGTTGTTGTGGGACGCCAGGCCGGCAACGATGCCCAGCGACGGGGCGTCCGAAGCAGCCCGGGAGGCATCCATCGTTACGGTATCGCCCTCGCGGAGCGGTTTGTCGTCGGCGTCATGCCCTAGAATTGGCTTCATCTCGGAGCCTCTGCGCTGGAAGTCTTTGGAATGTTTCGGCGTGAATGCCGGGGGAATGTCACAAGCAGGCTACCACGTCGCCATGCGCCCAACCCGTCGAGAAAAGACGACTTGATAGCGCTTTTTCTCATGCTGAAAGACGAGATCGAGCGCTTTTCGAGCCCAGGAAGGCTGGCATCGAGGCAGCTACAACTCTTGCGGCTCAACGCGTACAATCGCCGCCATCTAATCGCCGCTATCTTCGATTCCCCGCGAACTCAGCATCGATCGATGCCGTATGAGTCGCCTTCAGTCAGTGAAACCACTCATGTCAGATTCTCAGCTTGCGCAGGAAGCGGCCCTCCGCCGCACTTTTGCCATCATCAGCCACCCGGATGCGGGCAAGACCACGATCACCGAGAAAATGCTGCTGTTCGGAAACGCCATTCAGCTCGCCGGTTCGGTCAAGAGCAAGCGGGCCGAGCGTCACGCCACGTCCGACTGGATGAAGATGGAGCAGGAGCGTGGCATCTCGGTCACCACCTCGGTGATGCAGTTCCCCTACAACGGGCGCATCGTCAACCTGCTCGACACCCCTGGCCACGAGGATTTCTCTGAAGATACCTACCGCACCCTGACCGCTGTCGATTCCGCCTTGATGGTCATCGATGCCGCCAAGGGCGTCGAGGACCGTACCATCAAGCTGATGGAGGTCTGCCGGCTGCGCACCACGCCGATCCTGACCTTCATCAACAAGATGGATCGGGAGACACGCGATCCGATCGAGGTGATGGACGAGATCGAGACGGTCCTCGGCATGCAGTGTGCGCCAATGACCTGGCCGATCGGCATGGGGCGTCAGTTCAAGGGCGTCTACCATCTCTATGACGATGTGATCCATCTCTATACTCAGGGGCAGGGCAACCGGATTCCGGAAGACAAGCGCATCGAAGGGCTGGACAGCGAAGAGGTCGACCGGATACTCGGCGAGAGCGCGGCGGAAGAGCTGCGCATGGAGGTCGAGCTGGTACGGGGCGCTTCGCATGAGTTTGACCTGGAAGCCTATCGTCGGGGGGAGCTGTCTCCGGTCTATTTCGGCACCGCGATGGGCAATTTCGGGGTGCGTGAAATGCTCAACGGGTTCGTCGAGTTCGCACCGACGCCCCAGGCCCGGGAAACCGATGCCCGTGAAGTCGTGGCCGACGATGGGCGTTTCTCCGGCTTCGTTTTCAAGATCCAGGCCAACATGGATCCCAAGCATCGCGACCGTGTGGCGTTTCTGCGCATCTGCTCCGGCAAGTACGAACGCAACATGAAGATGCGCCACGTGCGCATTGGCAAGGATGTCAAGATCGCGGACGCGCTGACGTTCATGGCATCCGACCGGTCTCACGTGGAAGAGGCCTGGCCCGGCGATATCATCGGTTTGCACAATCACGGCACGATCCAGATCGGTGACACCTTCACCGCCGGCGAGGATATGCGCTTCCTCGGGATCCCGCATTTTGCCCCGGAACTGTTCCGCCGCGTCCGGCTCCGTGATCCGCTCAAGATGAAGGCGCTGCAGAAAGGGCTTCAGCAGCTCTCCGAAGAGGGCGCGACACAGGTCTTCCTGCCGCTGGACAACAACGACCTGATCGTTGGCGCGGTAGGTACGCTGCAGTTCGATGTGGTCGCGCACCGCCTCAAGGAGGAGTACAAGGTCGACTGCCTTTATGAGCCGGTCAATGTCAACACGGCTCGCTGGATATACAGCAAGGATGCCAAGAAGCTCGACGAGTTCAAGCGGAAGGCCAGTACCAACCTGGCCCTGGATGGCGGGGACTACCTGACCTATCTGGCGCCGACCCGCGTCAACCTGCAGATGACCCAGGAGCGCTGGCCGGAAATCGAGTTCAGGGCCACCCGCGAGCACTGAGTGCCGGCATTGCCTGACAGGAGCGGCCTTGTGAATCTTGCCGCTCCGTAATGCTTGCGCCATGCTGACGAAGGCCATTCGCGCATTGGGCAGGCGCCGATGGTTCGTTGTTGGGTAATCCGGTCGACCAGAAAAAGGAGAATGGCGATGGCTTCCAAATTCTTGAAAGAGTTTCGAGAGTTTGCCGTCAAGGGTAACGTCGTCGATATGGCGGTAGGCATTATCATCGGTGGCGCTTTCACGTTGATCGTGCAGAGCCTGGTGAAAAATGTCTTCAACCCGGTGCTCGGATTGCTCATCGGTGGTGTCGACTTCGCGAATTTCTTCGTCGTGCTCAAGGAAGGCGGCACCCCGGGGCCGTATGCAACATTGTCGGCCGCGCAGGAGGCTGGCGCCGTCACGCTGGATTATGGGCTCTTCCTGAATGCGGTTCTCAGTTTCGTCATCGTCGCCTTCGTCGTCTTTCTGCTGGTACGCACCATCAATCGCCTGAAGCGCGAGGAGGCGGTCGCTCCCCAGGCGCCGACGGACAAGGCGTGCCCGTACTGCTTCATGACGATCCCCATCAAGGCGACCAAATGCGGTCACTGCACCGCTGAACTGCCTTTGCAGGAAGAGAACGTCGGGAGCTGATCATGCTTTTCGACTCCCATTGCCATCTGGATTTCGACCGTTTCGACACCGATCGCGAAGCCGTTTTCGAACGCGCTCACGCGGCCGGCGTCTCGCGCTTCCTGGTGCCGGGCACGACCCGTCAGCGTTGGCCTGCCGTGCTCGATCTAGGCGAGCGTGATGACGTCGTCGTTTCGCTTGGGTTGCACCCCTATTTCGTCGAGGCGCATGCGGACAGCGATCTGGAAGCGCTGGCGGAGGAAATCGGGCGTCACGAGCATCTGGTCGGTATCGGTGAATGCGGCATCGATGCCAGATTCGAGGATACGCTGGAGCAGCAGTGGGCGCTGTTCGAGGCGCAGCTTCAACTGGCCAAACGGCATCGGCTGCCCATCATCATTCACTGCGTCCATGCCGACGACCAGGTGGCCAAGCGGCTCAGGCAGCTCGATCTGCCGGCGCGGGGATTGATTCATGCTTTCGGGGGCAGCCCGCAGCAGGCCAGGAGATTCCTGGATCTCGGTTATAGTCTCGGGTTGGGAGGCGCGGTGACTTACGATCGGGCTAAACGACTGCATCGGGCGGTGCAGTCGATTCCCGACGACGGCTTCGTGCTGGAAAGCGACAGCCCGGACATGCCGCTATCCGGGCGCCAGGGGCAACGTAACGAACCTGTCCACCTGATGGAGACAGCCGAGTCGGTTGCCCGTCTGCGAGGCCAGACACGGGAATCTGTGATCGCCAACGCGTGGGTCAACACGCACCGGCTGTTCGGTCTCGATGCTGACGGGTGAGCTTCGGTCCGTGTGTCAGTCGCCCACGATCCGCTCAGGGTCGAGACGCTCCAGCGGATAAGGCAATTCACGCAGGGTCAGCTTGCGATCCCCCACGAACAGCGCCGATTCGCCATCCACGCTGGTATTGAGGACAGCGAGGATGTCGCAGCGTTCGGTGTCGTCACCGGCCGTGGCCTGGAATATTTCTCCCACGCGCTTGTCTTCCGCGCTACGGATCTCGTCGCCGATGGCTGGTATCGAAGCGCCTTCCAGGGTAGCGATCTGCAAGCGCCGTTTGACCTGCCCGCGAAAATGCGCCCGCGCCACGACCTCCTGCCCGGTGTAACAGCCCTTGCGGAAACTGATGCCGCCCAACGCTTCCCAGTTGATCATCTGCGGCAGGAACGCATCGCTGTGTTCGGCGGTTAGCCAGGCGACGCCGGCACCGATGTCCGCGCGCCGCCACAGGGCCGTATCGGCGGGATCGGCATGGCGACGCAACGTATCCCAACGGGCAGCAGCCTGAGACGTGGGCAGGATCAATACGAAGCGTGATCGGCTGGCAGGGTGACGCAAGGCAAGAACGTCGTCCTGCTGTGCCATATGCCAGTCGAGGCGGGGCAGATCGGGAAGATCGGCCTCGGCCCATGACTCGGGCTCGCCGACCATGCCGATGATTGCCAGGTCCTCGCGATGGCGCAGCGTCATCTTGTAGAAAGGGGCGTATTTTCCCAGCTGCGTGGCCAGCGGTCCCGCCAGAGAGGCATCCAGCAGCAGCCAGTAGCGTTCGGCAGAGACCTTGAGTATCTCGGCATTGGCGATCATTCTGCCCTTGGGCGTGCAGAAGGCCGTCAACGGGGCAAAAGCGCCATCGGCGTGATCGGTGTTGGCACTGGTCTGACCTTGCAGAAAGCGAGCGGCATCGGGTCCTTCGCATTCCAGAATGCGGAAATGCGTCAGCGGTATCAGGCCATTGCCCTCGGCAAGCCGATGACCGCCTTCCGGGAAATGCCAGTCGTGATCGTTTAACTGGCGCCCGCCTGCGGCCGTGAGATGTGCCAGCCAATCGTCCATCCAAACTCTCCCGTAACAATGTTGGTGGCGTACCGGGATACCAGGTGCCTGGATATCGGTACAAGTCTGGCGTCAAGATGGCGTCGATTCCGCTGCATTGCAACGTCGGCCCCGAAAACGACGTGCTACGCTATGCTGCTGGCCTGAACGTTGTCTGAACCTTATCTGAATCTCGTTACCTGAATTGTAGAAAGGCCATCGTAAATAGAACGTAGTGGAGAAACTGCATGTCCCGGATCAATCTGACCCTGAAAGGGGTGTCCACCCCCGAAGACCTCAACCGCGTTACCACGGCTCTGATGATGGTGGACGGTGTCGAGAGCGTCGATATCGGAAGAGAATGGGCGGAAGTCGAGGGACGCGTTTCCCGTGACGCGCTGATCAAGGCGGTGGCCTCGTTGAAGTCGGGCTATACGGCTCAGTGATTGAGTCGACGGCGCAGTGAGGCGTGGCTCGGTGATGCTTGAATGACGATGCCCTTGAATGAAGATACTTTGGACCCTAATTAGTGACCATGAACAAACCTTTCAAGATCCAATCCAAGTATCGTCCGGCCGGGGACCAGCCGGCCGCCATCGAAGGGCTGGTTCGCGGCCTCGGCGCTGGCTTGTCGCACCAGACACTGCTCGGCGTCACCGGCTCCGGCAAGACCTTCACCATGGCCAACGTCGTCGAGACGCTGCAGCGCCCGACGATCGTGCTCGCGCCCAACAAGACGCTGGCGGCCCAGCTCTACGGCGAGTTCAAGAGCTTCTTCCCGGACAACGCGGTCGAGTATTTCGTCTCCTACTATGACTACTACCAGCCGGAAGCGTACGTGCCGTCTTCCGACACCTTCATCGAGAAGGATGCCTCGATCAACGACCACATCGAGCAGATGCGGCTGTCGGCGACCAAGGCGCTGCTGGAGCGTCGAGACGCGCTGATCGTGGTGTCGGTCTCCGCGATCTATGGTCTGGGCGATCCCGAGCAGTACATGAAGATGCGCCTGCACTTCAATCGCGGCGAGCAGATCGACCAGCGCAGCTTTCTGCGCCGGCTAGCCGAGCTGCAATACACGCGTAACGACGCCGATTTCCGGCGCGGGACGTATCGTGTGCGCGGCGATGTCATCGACGTCTTCCCGGCGGATGCCGAGGACGAGGGCGTGCGCATCGAGCTGTTCGACGACGAGATCGACTCGATCCGGCTGTTCGATCCGCTGACGGGAGAAGTGCGCGGGCAGGTGCCGCGTATGACGATCTACCCCAAGAGCCACTATGTGACGCCCCGCGACACGATTCTTGGCGCGATCGAGTCGATCAAGCAGGAGCTGGCGGACCGGCTCGAATATCTTCGAAAGCACGAACGTCTGGTCGAGGCGCAGCGTCTCGAGCAGCGTACGCTCTACGACATCGAGATGATGCTGGAGCTGGGTTACTGCAACGGCATCGAGAACTACTCGCGTTACCTGTCGGGGCGAGCGCCGGGGCAGGCGCCGCCGACGTTCTTCGACTATCTGCCGGACGACGCGCTGCTGTTCATCGACGAGTCCCACGTCAGCGTGCCGCAGGTCGGCGGCATGTATCGGGGTGACCGTTCGCGCAAGGAAACCCTGGTCGAATATGGCTTCCGCCTGCCCTCGGCGCTGGACAACCGCCCCATGACCTTCGAGGAGTGGGAGGGCATCGTTCCGCAGACCGTGTTCGTCTCGGCGACGCCCGGGCCATACGAGGCGGAGCACGCCGGCCAGGTGGTCGAGCAGGTGGTACGCCCGACGGGGCTGGTCGACCCCGAAATCGAGGTGCGCCCGGCGAGCACGCAAGTCGACGATCTGCTCTCGGAGATCCGGCTGCGCGTCGATGTCGGAGAGCGCGTGCTGGTGACGACCTTGACCAAGCGCATGGCGGAAGACCTAACCGAGTATTTCGACGAGCACGACATTCGCGTCCGCTACCTCCATTCGGATATCGATACCGTCGAGCGGGTCGAGATCATCCGTGACCTTCGGCTGGGCAAGTTCGACGTGCTGGTCGGCATCAACCTGCTGCGCGAGGGGCTCGATATTCCGGAAGTCTCGTTGGTCGCGATTCTGGATGCCGACAAGGAAGGCTTCCTGCGCGCCGAACGTTCGTTGATCCAGACGATCGGCCGCGCCGCCCGTAACGCCCACGGCAAGGCGATTCTCTATGGCGATCGCATTACCGACTCGATGCGTCGAGCCATGGATGAAACCGAACGCCGCCGCAACAAGCAGATCGAGCATAACGAGCGGCATGGCATCACGCCGATGACCGTTACCAAATCCGTCGCCGATATCATGGAAGGGGCGCAGGCGCCGGGGCGCAAGGGCGGGCGCAAGCGAACCGAGCAGCTGGTGGCGGAAGCCCCGGGCGACTATACCCGCGAAGCTCTGAGCGCGATGAACGCGCCGCAGTTGACCAAGGAAATCGGCAAGCTCGAGGATCGTATGCACGAGGCTGCGCAGAACCTGGAGTTCGAGCAGGCCGCGAAGCTGCGTGATCAATTGCATACCTTGAAGGCGCGTCTGCTGGAGCTGGGATGAGTCGAAGCCGGTATCGTTGAATCCGAATCGAGGTAGCGCTGTTTTATGCCGGAAGGACCGGAAATCCGTCGCGTCGCGGATCGACTAGGTAAGGTATTGGCTGGTGTGCCGCTGACGCAGGTCTGGTTTGCCTTCCCCGAACTTGAATCGATGGCGGGGCGCTTGCGTCAGACTCGGGTGACTGCGGTCGATTGCTGGGGCAAGGCGCTGCTGGTGACTTTTGCCGATGGCCACGTGCTCTATTCCCATAACCAGCTCTATGGCGTCTGGCGTCTCCATCGGAGCGACCGACCGCCCAGGACGAATCGCATCCTGCGCGCCCGCTTGTCGACCTCCCGACATACGGCGAGCCTCTACAGTGCTTCCGATATCTCGTTGTGGACCACGCAAACCCTGGAGCGGCAGCCGTTCCTGGCGCGACTAGGCCCGGATCTGCTGACGCATGACGTCTCGACAGGGGATATCGTCGCGAGACTGGGCGAGCGCCGTTTCGCGGGCCGTGGTCTGGGCAGCTTGTTGCTCGATCAAGGGTTCTATGCAGGCATCGGCAATTACCTGCGTTCGGAGATCCTGTTCTATGCCGGGCTCGGGCCCATGAAGCGACCCAGGGACCTGTCTGATACCCAGCGGGAAAAGCTCGCGAACAGCATCCTGACGACGATTCACCAGGCGTATCGCGAAGCGGGCGTGACCAATCGGTCTGGCTGGCGAAAGCGAATGCAGCGAGCCGGTAAACGTCGTGCCCAGTGGCGATTCGCCGTTTTCGATCGTGATGAAGAGCCTTGCCACGCCTGCGGTGCCACTATCCAGCGTGCGTCTGTCGCGTCTCGCCGATTCTATTATTGTCCTGTCTGCCAGCAGGGCTGAAGAAATCGCATCGGATCGTATTAGGGAATCGGAAGTGAAGGTTTATACCGTTATCTTTTATGCTGACACCTTGTAGCAAACTGCCAATTTCCCGTTACTCAGGTATAATTCCCGCGCTTGAAATCACCGACTCACGGGCGATGAACCCGTCGGGCAGTTACCGTGACCAGCCAGGAGTACCTTGATGACCGCGATCCGTCAGGAGGATCTCATCCAAAGCGTGGCCGATGCGCTGCAGTACATCTCCTATTACCATCCCAAGGATTTCATCGATGCCATGCACGCGGCGTACCAGCGGGAAGAGAATCCCGCCGCGCGCGATGCCATCGCACAAATCCTGATCAACTCGAGGATGTGTGCCACCGGCCATCGTCCGATCTGCCAGGACACGGGCATCGTCACGGTATTCGTTCACGTCGGCATGAATGTTCGCTGGGAAGCGGACATGAGCCTCGACGACATGGTCAACGAAGGCGTTCGCCGCGCCTATACACTGCCGGATAACGTCCTTCGTGCATCAGTCCTGGCCGACCCCGATGGCAAGCGCCAGAACACCGGCGACAACACGCCGGCGATCATCCATCACAAGCTGGTGCCGGGCGATACGGTGGAAATTCATGTCGCTGCCAAGGGCGGCGGTAGTGAAGCGAAATCCAAGTTCGCCATGCTCAATCCGTCGGATAGCGTCGTCGACTGGGTCATGGAACAGCTGCCCAAGATGGGGGCGGGCTGGTGTCCGCCAGGCATGCTGGGTATCGGCATTGGCGGAACGGCGGAAAAGGCGATGGAGCTGGCGAAGGAAGCGCTGCTCGATCCCATCGACATTCAAGCGTTGCAGGCCCGTGGCGCCAGCAACCGGGCCGAGGAGCTGCGTCTCGAGCTGTTCGAGAAGGTCAACCAGAGCGGCATCGGTGCTCAGGGGCTGGGCGGTCTGACGACAGTCCTCGACATCAAGGTCAAGGACTATCCGACCCACGCTGCCAACAAGCCGGTCGCCATCATTCCCAACTGCGCGGCGACGCGTCACGTCCATTTCACTCTCGATGGCAGCGGTGCGGCCGAGCTGCCGGCGCCGAAGCTCGACGACTGGCCGGAAATCACCTGGGAGGTCGGCGAGGGCGTACGCCGCGTCAATCTCGACGAAGTCACCCCTGAAGCCGTGCGCGAATGGCAGCCTGGCGATACTGTACTGCTGTCGGGCAAGCTGCTGACCGGGCGCGACGCTGCCCACAAGCGGATGGTCGATATGCTGGCCAAGGGCGAGAGTCTGCCGGTCGACCTGAAGAACCGGTTCATCTATTACGTCGGGCCGGTCGACCCGGTGGGCGATGAAGTGGTTGGGCCGGCCGGGCCGACCACCGCCACCCGCATGGACAAGTTCACGCGGACGATGCTAGAAGAGACCGGCTTGCTCGGCATGGTCGGCAAGGCGGAGCGCGGACCGCTGGCGATCGAGGCCATTCGCGACAATCAGGCGGTATACCTGATGGCTGTCGGTGGCGCGGCATATCTGGTGGCGCAGGCCATCAAGAAAGCGGAAGTCATCGCTTTCGATGACCTGGGTATGGAAGCGATCTACGAGTTCGAGGTCGAGGACATGCCGGTCACGGTAGCCGTGGATCATCTGGGTACGTCGGTCCACCAGACCGGGCCTGCCAAGTGGAAAGAGATCATCGCCGAGCGAGTTTGACGGTCAAGCACGGCATCATCGTGGTTGCGCGGAACCTGTCCGAAGCGTCTGTCGGAGAGAAAAGCGCTGAAAGAAGAGAGCCCTGTGGGGCTCTCTTCTTTTTTCGGTATGATAATGCTTGGCGATTTTGGCGAGAGCGACGATATGATGCGATGTGGTGAACGATGGCGGACATGACCTGGCTGATCGGTATGCTGCTGTTCGTTACCCATGTTGCGGGCATTGTCACGGCAATCGTGGCACTGATGTCGAGCCGTACCTCTCAAGGCGCTGTCGCCTGGATCGTCACGTTGCTCAGCTTCCCCTACATTGCCGTGCCCATTTTCTGGACTTTCGGTCGACCTCGGTTCTACGGCTATGTCTCCGCACGAGGCGAGCGCGATACCGTGCTTCGTCAGGTCCTGCAGCGCTATCGCCCGCAGACCGAGCCTTATATCTCACGCCCGGAGACCGCAAGCGGCCGCATTCGTGCGGTCGAGGGGCTGGCGCGGATGCCGATGACCCAGGGCAATCGGGCCGAGCTGCTGGTCGACGGCGACGAGACTTTCGAAAGCCTGTTCGATGGCATCGATCATGCCGAAACGTACATTCTGGTCCAGTTCTTCATCGTCCGAGCCGACGAGATCGGCATGGCCTTCAAGCGGAAGCTGATCCATCAGGCCGAGCGTGGCATCAACGTCTACTTTCTCTACGACGAGATCGGCAGCCGAGGGCTCTCCGGCGGCTATCTGCGGGATCTCGAGGAGGCGGGGGTCCGTGTCTCGGCCTTCAATTCATCTCGCGGTTGGCGGCATCGTTTCCAGATCAATTTCCGCAATCATCGCAAGATCGTGGTGGTCGACGGGCGCGAAGGGTGGACCGGCGGACTCAACGTGGCCGACGAGTATCTGGGGCGCGTCGAGCGATACGGCAAATGGCGCGACACGCACCTCAAGCTCCAGGGGCCGAGCGTGCTGGCACTGCAGGAAGCCTTCTGGGAAGACTGGTACTGGGCAACGGGCGATATTTTGGCACTGGGCTGGAAACCCCAGCCCGTATCGGGAACGTCCCAGCACGTTGCCGTCGTGCCTTCCGGGCCGGCCGATGGAAGAGAAACGGCAAGCCTGCTGGTGCAGCATGCCATTCACGGGGCCCGACACCGCCTTTGGGTAACCAGCCCCTATTTCGTTCCCGACCATGGCGTTCAGGATGCGCTGACGTTGGCCGCGCTGCGAGGAGTCGACGTGCGTGTGCTGATCCCCGAACGGCCGGACCATCTGCTGGTGTTTCTCTCGGCCTTTGCCTTCCTGCCGGAAATGATTCGTAACGGTGTTAAAATATACCGTTATCAACCTGGCTTCCTACACCAGAAAGTCCTGCTCGTGGATGACCACACCTCAATGGTAGGAACGGTCAATCTCGACAATCGGTCCTTCAGGCTAAACTTCGAAATCACCGCCTATATACCCGACAAGTCCTTCGCCGCTACCGTATTCGACATGCTCGAGAAGGATTTCGCCAATAGCCGCCAAGTCAGCCAGCGTGAGCTTGCCGAGCGCCCGCTCTGGCGCAAGCTGCTCTCGCGGGCCACTTACTTACTGTCACCCGTACAATAATGACGCAGCCTTTACTGCCGGCCTGACGGCCGGTTAGCAGAATGGATGCCGGAGGCTTCATTGAATCTTGAAACCAAATGGCTCGAAGACTTCGTTGCCCTAGCCAATACGCGCAGTTTCTCGGGATCCGCACGTCAACGACATGTCACGCAACCGGCTTTCAGCCGTCGGATTCGCTCGCTGGAGCAGGCGATCGGGGCCACTCTGGTGGATCGCTCGACGACACCGGTCAGCCTGACACCGGAAGGCCAGCTCTTTCTGGTCACTGCGCGCAATATCGTCGAGCAGCTCAACGATAGCCTGGCCCATGTTCGCGGCCTGGCAATGGACAACGAGGCGCTGGATATCGTCGCCGCGCATTCGCTGGCCCTGGCATTCTATCCGCCCTGGATTTCGCGCTTGCAGAAGGGGGTCGGTGAACTGCCGACGCGCCTGGTGGCGATGAATGTGGGCGATGCCATCCACGTGCTGCGAGAGGGCAATTGCGATCTGATGCTGGCGTATCACGATCCCTATGCCACCATGCAACTGGACGCGGAGATATTTCCCTCGTTCTCCATCGGCCAGGTCAAGATGCTTCCCGTGAGCGTGCCGGACGCCACCGGCGGGCCGAAATTTTCCTTCGATGGAGAAGGCGCGATACCGTTTCTCTCCTACACTCAGGGCGCTTTTCTTGGCCGCAGCGTACGCATGCTGCTCAAGAACGAGCCTGGGCGCATGCGATTGAAAACGGTCTATGAAACCGCGATGGCAGAAGGACTCAAGGGAATGGCGCTTCAGGGTGTCGGTCTCGCCTGGATACCCGATTTCTGCATTCGTGACGAACTGGCCAACGGCAAGCTGGTCCGTGCGGCGGGGGACAACTGGGATATCCCACTGGAAATTCGCCTCTATCGTTGCTCGCTGGTACACAAGCCCGGCGTGGAAAAGCTGTGGCGACGCATGATGAAGCTGCCGAGCGACTTCTTGCGGGCCTGAGTCGAGCCAGGCCGAGAAAGCGACGGGCGTCGGAGCGGCATCACGGGCAGGGTAGGTCGCAATCTCGTCTAGACTATTGATATCGGCGAAACAGCCCTTTGGCAGAGATTCCCAGAGTTCGTCTGCACCTCGCGGGGTGACAGCCAACAACAAGGAACCAACGTGACAGCCCTCCATTCCAACACCATCTCCTTCTTCAAGTACTGGAGCGCAGTGGTTCGCGATTCCGTCAAGCTGTGGCTCGACCGCAACGCTTTCAGCTATGCCGGTTCGCTGGCGTTCTATACGCTCTTTTCCTTGGCGCCGACGGTGATCATTGCAGTCAGTGTGGTCGGATTGTGGTTGGGCGAAGATGCCGCCCGCGGGGAAATCGTGGCTCGGTTGCAGAATACCCTGGGGCCTTCGGCGGCCAACGCGATCGAAGATGCCGTGGCGCAATCCAGTATCGAGGCTTCGGGCATTCTGCCCACCATCATCGGTTTCGTGACGCTATTGATTGGCGCGACCACGGTTTTCGGTCAGATGCAGTTCTCGCTCAATACCATCTGGAGCGTCGCGCCCAACCCGGACCGGAACAGCGTTCTGCTGTTTGCCAAGAAGCGTCTGCTATCCATGGCAGTGGTACTGGCCATCGGCTTCGTGCTGATGGTGTCGCTGGTGCTTGGCGTGATCCTGCGAGTGACTTTCGATTACGCGGGTGACTGGGTGCCAGGCAGCGTTTTTCTGCTGGACATGGCCCAGTTTGCGCTATCCATCGTGGTCGTGACGCTGTTCTTTGCCACGATATTCAAGGTGTTGCCGGACGTCGTGCTTTCCTATCGCGATGTGCTGCTGGGCGCTCTGGTGACGGCGGTGTTGTTCATCATCGGACGCAACGCGATCGCCGCCTATCTGGCACATACCGCAACGGCATCGACCTACGGGGCGGCCGGCTCGGTCGTGCTGGTTCTGCTGTGGGTGTATTACTCATCGCTGATTCTGCTGTTTGGCGCCGCGTTCACGCGGACTCACGTCCTTGCCAAGGGCGGTCATGTCGTGCCTCGCAACACGGCGGTGGTGATACGCCATGAAGTGATTACAAAGGAGAATTCATCTCATGACCCGTCGGACGATCAAGGCTCGGGTGAGCGGACGAGTGCAAGGCGTGAGCTATCGTGAGCATGTGCGTCGCCATGCGGAACGCTGGGGCATCACCGGATATGCGATCAACCTCGAGGATGGCCGGGTCGAAGTGGTTGCCTGCGGTGAGGCTGTCGCCATCGCCGAACTGATCGATCAATTGTGGGAAGGTTCACCAGCGGCCGACGTGACCGACGTCGCCGTGGAAGAAGCCACACTCGCGGCGCCGGCGAGCTTCACCACGGGCTGACGCCGAATGACAACGAACTCGCCCGATCGCTGCGAATAGCGATCGGGCGAGCGCGCCTCAGGGAGAGGGATAGGTCGTGAGCGTTTCGACGATCCAGTCGATCACGCCCGGGCCGTTGGCGCTCAGGCAGACCTCAGCCGCCGTACCCTGCGACCAGCGCGTATCCACGAACTCCCGCTGCTCCGGCGCCATCACCGTCTGGCCTTCGGCCAGCCCATCGGTAACCACGCTCAAATAGCCTCGCTCGACGCTGAAGAGGTCGGGGCGGAGCAGCCAGACCAGCGCGCAACTGTCATGGGGGCAGCAGCCATCGATGCCCAGCGCCTGCTGGTAGAACCGACGGTAGAAGGCGTAACTTTCATCCAGCACCTTCCCCAGCGCCCCTTGGGCTCCGACGATCCGCGCCATGCTCTGCGGGTCCAGCACGCAGCGATGCGTCGCGTCCAGCCCGACCAGCGTGAGCGGCCAGTCCGCCTGCAAAACCCTGGCGGCGGCGTGAGGATCATTGAAAATGTTGGCTTCCGCGACCGGCGTCACGTTGCCGCCTTCTCGAATCGAACCTCCCATCACCACCACTCGCTTGACCTTGTCGACCAGACTGGGGTCGAGCTGCAGCGCGGCGGCGAGATTCCCCAACGGCCCGACGGCTACCAGAACGACTTCGCCAGGGCGGGCATTGACCTGGTCGACGATGAACTGGGCGGCGCTCTGTTTCAGCGCCTGGGTCGTGATTTCGGGTAGCGCGATATTGCCCAGGCCATTGTCTCCATGGATGTGGCCCGGCGGCGGGTTCTTGCGCTTGACCATCGGCCCCGCCGCGCCCTGGGCGACCGGGATCGATTGGCCGGCCAGCTCGGCGAGCAGCAGCGCATTGTGGGTCGCGACCTCGATCGTGACGTTGCCGAAAGTCGTCGTCAGCCCCAGCAGCTCGATCTCGGGGTGAGCCAGCGCGATGGCGATGGCTTGTGCGTCATCGACACCGGGATCGGTATCGAAAATGATGGGTATGGGCATGCTAGTTCCTGGGTTCGATCTCGTTGCAAGCCAGCCAAGGCGCTGGCCATGAAAGGTTGATGATCATCGACGACGGCCGTGGATCAGCCGCTTTGTCGCTCGAGCGTGAGGGCAGGCAGCGTCGTCATGGCCTCTTCGACGGCGGCGACCACCGGGATGCTCGGCTCGGCGCCGGCCTGCTGGACGCATAGTGCCGATGCGGTCGTCGCCAGACGAAGGGCCTGCTCAATGCCGTCGCCCCGTTGTCTGGCCGCCATGAAATAGCCGATGAAGGTGTCGCCGGCAGCGGTCGTGTCGACGGCCTCCACGCGATGGGCGGTCAGCGTCACCCGCTCGTTGCGGTACTGATGGCAAACGCCCTCGCTACCCAGGGTCAGCACGATCTCGACGTCCGGCAGCCGCGTCGCCAATGCTGCCAGCAGAGTGTCGGCATCGGTGTCTTCGTCCTGCGCCACCAGCGCCGCCGCCTCGCCACGGTTGAGAAACAGGATCTGGCAGAGTTCCAGTGGCAGGTCGGTGACATCGGAGGAGAGCGGTGCGGGATTGAAGGCGATGGAAAGCCCCCGCTCCGCGGCGAGACGCAGCATCCGCTCGGCAGCGTTGCACTCGTTCTGCATCAGGACCCAGCCGTCGGATTCGGCGGCGTCGACCAGCGCGCCCAGACGACTCTCCTCGAAGCCGTGATTGGCGCCGGGGTAGAGGATGATCGCATTTTCGGCGTCGTCGTCGACCTGGATCAGCGCATGACCGCTGGCTCCGGCAACCAGTTCGACATCGTTCACCTCGACGCCTGCCTCGATGAGCGGGGCCAGCGCCCAGCGGTCGGCCTCGCCAAGGCGGCCCCAATGGACGACGCGCCCGCCGGCACGTGCCAGTGCCAACGACTGATTGGCGCCCTTGCCCCCCAGCACCTGATGCAGACTGGTGCTGGAAAGCGTCTCGCCGGGCCGAACCAGATGGGGAACCCGGTAGACGTGATCGATATTGATGGAGCCGAAGTTGTAGACCGCCGGTGTTTCGTGTGCCATTTCGTTGCTCCTCAAGCCAGCCAGTCGCGAAGATTGTCTGCCGTCAACTCGACGACGCGCTGACGCGCTTCCGGCGTGATCCAGGCATTGTGAGGGGTCACGATGAGATTGAGCGGCTCGGCGAGCGCGTCGAGTAGCGCATGGCCCACGCGCGGCGGCTCGCTGGGCAGGCTGTCGACGGCCAGGCCACCAAGACGTTGATCCCGCAAGGCGGCCAGGGCGGCGGCTTCATCGATGATACCGCCGCGAGCGCAGTTGATCAGCAGTGCATCGGGCTTCATGGCGGCCAGTGCTTCGCTGTCGATGAGGCCGCGCGTCTCGTCGGTCAACGGGCAGTGCAGGCTGAGGATATCGGCGGTGTCGAGCAGCGTGGCGAGGGCTGGGCGGGAATCGCTGGCCTCGTTACCGGGACGTGCGCTGAACGTGACACGCATGCCGAACGCTTCGCCCAGCCTGGCCACGGCAGTGCCGAGTACGCCGCTGCCGACGATGACGAGATGCTTGCCGGCGAGCTGCAGCGTACGATGACCCAGCAGGCAGAAGATATCGCTGCGCTGCCAGGCGCCGGCCTTGACCTCGTTCTGGTAAAGCGGGAGCCGGGCGGCCAGCGCCAGCATCAACATCAAAGTATGCTGCGCAACGCTCGCCGTGCCGTAGGCGGAGACATTGCGTACGGCGATTCCCCGCCGCTCGGCGGCTGCCATGTCGATATTGTTGGTGCCGGTCGCAAGTACGCAGATCAGCTTCAGATCCGGCAGCACGTCGATCAGTTTGGCATCGATGACGACCTTGTTGGTCAGGGCGATCGTGGCACCGGTCAGGCGCTCCCGCGTCTGCTCGGCCAAGGTGAGTTGATGGACGTCGAGATTCTCGACGAGGGTGCGAATCGGGGCGAGATCGACATCGTCACCCAGTGAGGCGGCATCCAGAAGAACGGCTTTCATGTTCTTTTTCCTTGTCTCTTTCCTGTCTCGAATCGCATGGCATGACAATCGCTGGCGTGCGAACGACGACATTGGCGTTATCAGCCGGTAATATTGCCCGCGACCGGCTGCTGCGCGCTATACTATGCGGCTTTCGAACGCGGCTTGGAAAGCGCGACGCCAGGTGCCGCCTCGGTCGCCTTCGAGATCGACCGAAAGACGCGCTTGAAAAGGCGGAAGCAGCCCCGATTTTCAAGAGCGATTTGAAACGCGGCGCCCCCATCGGTTTTGGTGGCAGGGCGACGCGCAGAGGCCCCGGTGACGGGGCGCGTCGATAGCAGGACGGTGCCGAAGCATGAAACGGCGCCATCCCGTTTAGAGTGATGAAACCATGCCCATCTACGAATATGAGTGCAAGGCCTGCGGCCATCGCCTGGAAAAACTCCAGAAGCTCAGCGCGGCGCCGCTGACCGACTGTCCGGCCTGCGAGCAGTCGGAGCTGTCCCGCCTGGTGTCGGCAGCCGGATTCCGGCTGGCCGGGGGCGGCTGGTACGAAACCGATTTCAAATCGGGCAGCAAGAAAAATCTCGTTGGCGATAGCGCCAGCCCCGCACCGGCAGGCGATAGCGGCAGCAAGTCGAGCGGCGACAGCAAAGCCTCAGCCTGAGTTACAGTCTTTACCAATCTAGGATCCAGCATGCGCAGTCATTATTGCGGCCAATTGAACGAGTCATTGATCGATCACGAAGTCACGCTATGCGGGTGGGTGCATCGCCGCCGCGACCATGGCGGTGTCATTTTCCTCGATATGCGCGATCGAGACGGTGTCGCTCAGGTGGTGGTGGATCCCGATACCGCAGAAGCGTTCGCCAATGCCGACCGCGCGCGTAGCGAATACGTGCTGCGTATCGTCGGCCGTATCCGGCTGCGCCCGGAAGGCACCCAGAACCCCAACATGCCCACCGGCATGATCGAAGTGCTGGCCAAGCAGGTCGATGTCCTGAATACCGCCGCCACGCCGCCTTTCCAGCTCGACGAGCATGGCAAGGTGGGCGAGGAAGTCCGGCTCAAGTATCGCTACATCGATCTGCGCCGCCCGGAGATGATCGAGAAGCTGCGCCTGCGTTCGCGGATCACCCACAGCGTGCGTGCCTATCTCGAGGAGCAGGGCTTTCTCGATATCGAGACGCCGATCCTCACCCGCGCCACGCCGGAAGGCGCGCGCGACTACCTGGTGCCTAGCCGGACTCACGACGGTCACTTCTTCGCGCTGCCGCAGTCTCCGCAGCTGTTCAAGCAGCTGCTGATGGTGTCCGGTTTCGACCGCTACTATCAGATCGCCAAGTGCTTCCGCGACGAAGACCTGCGTGCGGATCGTCAGCCCGAGTTCACCCAGATCGATATCGAAGCATCGTTCATCGACGAGCAGGAGATCATGGGCACCACCGAGCAGATGGTGCGCCAGCTGTTCCAGGAAGTGCTGGACGTCGCGTTGCCGACGTTCCCGCGCATGCCCTACAGCGAAGCGATGCAGCGCTATGGCTCGGACAAGCCGGATCTGCGCATTCCGCTGGAACTGGTGGATGTCGACGACCTGATGCAATCGGTGGACTTCAAGGTCTTCTCCGGCCCGGCGAAAGCGGAAGATGGCCGCGTGGCCGCGCTCAAGGTCAGCGGCGGCGCCAAGCTGTCGCGCAAGGAGATCGACGACTACACCAAGTTCGTCGGTATCTACGGGGCCAAGGGGCTGGCCTGGATCAAGGTCAACGAGCGCGCCAAGGGGCTCGAGGGTCTGCAGTCGCCGATCGTCAAGTTCATGGAAGGCATCGTCGAACAGCTGCTGGATCGTGTCGGGGCGGAAGATGGCGACATCATCTTCTTCGGCGCGGACAAGGCGCGCATCGTCAACGAGGCAATCGGCGCGCTGCGCGTCAAGCTGGGCGAAGATCTCGATCTCTACACCTCCAAGTGGGCGCCGCTGTGGGTCGTCGATTTTCCGATGTTCGAAGCGGACGATAACGGCCGTCTTTCGGCGCTACATCATCCGTTCACTGCGCCATCGTGCTCGCCGGAAGAACTGCAGGCCTCGCCGGCCACGGCGCTATCGCGCGCCTACGATATGGTGCTGAACGGCACCGAACTGGGGGGCGGGTCGATTCGTATCCACGACCAGGCCATGCAGCGTGCGGTCTTCGAAGTGCTCGGCATCGGCAAGGAAGAAGCCGAGGAGAAGTTCGGCTTCCTGCTCGACGCGCTGCAGTTTGGTGCGCCGCCTCACGGTGGCCTGGCCTTCGGTCTCGACCGTCTGGTGATGCTGATGACCGGCTCGCGCACCATCCGCGATGTCATCGCCTTCCCCAAGACGCAGAGCGCCGCCGACCTGATGACCGACGCCCCCGGTGAAGTCAGCAGCCAGCAGCTCCGCGAACTGCATATTCGCCTGCGCCAGAAGGCGAAGCCGGACAGCACCGGCGAATAACCAGTCTGGTGGATACACCAGAAGGCGAAGCCGGACAGCACCGGCGAATAACCAGTCTGGTGGATACAGATGTCGGCGCCCCCAGGGGCGCCGGCGTCGTTTCGAGGGGCATTGCCGGGTGCGCGTTCTATCCTGACATGCCCGACAATGTATTCATCAGTGCCGATCGGAGCGGTTCATCGGTATCGGCAGAAGACGTTCACCGATATCGATTGGAGAGAAGCATGGCGATGACGATTTCCGGCCGAAGGGTCGAGGAGTTCAGTACTTGATTCTGCTGGGTATCGACCCCGGTTCACGGGTAACCGGCTACGGCGTCATCGATGTTGCCGCCAGGCCACGCTATGTCGCCAGCGGCTGCATTCGCATCGAGGGCGAGGATCTCGCCCAGAAGCTGGCGCGGGTCTATGCCGGCGTCAGCGAGTTGATCGGCCTCTACCGGCCGGCGGAGTTCGCCATCGAGCGTGTGTTCATGGCCAAGAACGCGGACTCCGCACTCAAGCTGGGCCAGGCCCGCGGCAGTGCCATCGTCTGCGCCGCCAATCATGGCCTCCCGGTGCATGAATACGCCGCGCGTCAGGTCAAGCAGGCCGTCACGGGCAATGGCGGCGCCGAGAAAGCCCAGGTCCAGCATATGGTGATGGCGCTGTTGTCTCTCGACGCGCTCCCGCCGGCCGATGCAGCCGACGCGCTGGCCATCGCGTTGACCCACGGCTATGCCCGCCATGGATTGCTGGCAGTGTCTCCCCAGCGTCGAGGAAAGACGTCGCGAGGCGGGCGGTGGCGGGACTTCAGGCCCGGTGATTAGGGGGCATGGAGGTAGCTGGAGAGTTGAATCGGGGTAGCTAGTCAGTTGAATCGGTGATGCGTATAGTGGACGCCGTCATAGTAAGGATACGGATGGCATGATTGGACGTTTGCACGGCACGCTGCTGGAGAAACATCCCCCCTGGATCGTCATCGATGTACACGGTGTCGGTTATGAGCTTGAAACCTCGATGACCACACTGGTCTCGATGCCCGGCGTGGGGGAAGAGGTGCGACTCTACACGCATCTCAGCGTGCGGGAAGACGCCCACCTGCTCTATGGTTTCGCCCGCGACGAAGAGCGACAGCTGTTCCGGGCGCTGATCAAGGTCAATGGAGTCGGTCCCAAGCTGGCACTGGCCATCCTGTCGGGGATGGATACCGACGCCTTCATTCACTGCGTGATGGAAGGCGACAGCAAGGCATTGACCAAGTTGCCCGGCGTCGGCAAGAAGACGGCTGACCGGCTGATCGTCGAAATGCGCGATCGTTTCCCGCACTGGCAGGAAGGTCAGGCGTCGCTGCTCGATGGCAGTACAGCGGCAAAGCCTTCGTCCGATCCGTTAGCGGATGCCGAAGCTGCACTGGTCACGCTGGGCTACAAACCCACGGAAGCGTCCCGCATGCTTTCCGGCCTGGACAAGACCCTCCCGACCGAAGCGCTGATCAAAACGGCGCTGTCACGCCAGCTGGCTGGATAACGCACCCATGATTGAACCCGACCGTCTGATCGCGGCACCACCGCAGCAGGGCGAGCAGCAGGTTGACCATGCGATTCGACCGCGCCGACTCGACGACTACATCGGTCAACCGCGAGTGCGTGAGCAGCTCGATATCTTCATCTCCGCCGCGCGCCAGCGGGGCGACAGTCTCGATCACACCCTGGTTTTCGGACCGCCCGGGCTGGGCAAGACCACGCTCGCCAATATCATCGCCGCCGAAATGGATGTCGACATCAAGTCGACCTCCGGCCCGGTACTGGAGCGTGCCGGCGATCTGGCCGCCATGCTGACCAACCTGCAGCCGGGCGATGTACTTTTCATCGACGAGATCCACCGCCTCTCCGCGGCGGTGGAGGAAGTGCTCTATCCGGCGATGGAGGATTTCCAGCTCGACATCATGATCGGCGACGGCCCGGCCGCGAGATCGATCAAGCTCGATCTGCCGCGCTTCACGCTGGTCGGGGCGACAACTCGCGCCGGGCTGCTGACCTCGCCGCTGCGCGATCGATTCGGCATCGTCCAGCGGCTCGAATTCTACGCTATCGACGAGTTGACCGAGATCGTCACGCGTTCGTCACGACTGCTGGGCGTGCCAGCGGATGTCGCCGGGGCCCGGGAGATTGCACGCCGCGCGCGCGGCACGCCGCGGATCGCCAACCGTCTGCTGCGGCGAGTGCGCGATTTCGCGGAGGTCAAGGGTGACGGCAAGGTCAGTGCTTCCGTCGCAGACCAGGCGCTGAACATGCTCAACGTCGATAGTCACGGGCTCGATCACATGGATCGCCGGCTGCTGCTGGCGATGATCGAGAAATTCGATGGCGGGCCGGTCGGTGTCGACAGTCTTGCGGCGGCCATCAGTGAAGAGCGCGACACGATCGAAGATGTCATCGAACCCTATCTGATCCAGCAAGGGTTCATGATGCGTACCGCCCGCGGCAGGATCGTGACTCGTTCCGCCTATACCCACTTCGGCATCGTCCCGCACGAGCATGCGCTGGGCGAGCCGGTATCACGAGTCGGGATATCGAGCGATGAGGACGCTGGCAATGCGTGAATTCACCCTGCCGGTGAAAGTCTACATCGAGGATACCGACGCCGGCGGTATCGTGTACTACGTCAACTACTTGAAATTCATGGAACGTGCACGTAGTGAATGGCTCAATGCGCTAGGCTTCGGTCAGCGCGGACTGATCGAGCAGGGCGTGCAACTGGTCGTCCATTCACTGAACTGTCGCTATGCACGTCCGGCCAGACTCGACGATCGACTGGAGGTAACAGCCAGCGTCAGTCGTGTTGCGGCCTGTTCGCTGCAATTCGAACAGGCCGTTCGGTACGACGGGGATACATTATGCGAAGCGACGGTCGATATTGCCTGTGTCGACGCGCAACGCCTGAAACCGATACGTTGGCCCAGCGAACTACGCTCGGTCCTGACGTCCGACATTCCAAGCCAGTGATTCGAGGATTTTCGTGAACGACTCCATGTCCATCCCCCATCTGATCATGAATGCCAGTCTGGTGGTCCAGCTGGTCATGCTCCTGCTGTTGGCGGCTTCCATCGCTTCCTGGGTCGTGATCTTCCAGCGCAGTTTCGCGCTGCGACGAGCCAGAAAGGCGCAGAAGGCGTTCGACGAGCGATTCTGGTCAGGTGTCGATCTCAACGAACTCTACCGTGATGTCCCGGAGAACTACGAAGCGCAGGGCTCGGAGCATGTGTTCCGTGCCGGTTTTCGCGAGTTCAATCGCCTGATGCCCAAGACGCGCAGCAGCGAAGCGGTGCTCGACGGTGTCCAGCGCTCGCAGCGCGTGGCGCTATCGCGCGAGGAAGATGCTCTCAACGACAAGCTCACCCTGCTGGCAACGGTGGCATCGGCGAGCCCCTATATCGGCCTGTTCGGTACTGTCTGGGGCATCATGGGCTCCTTCCAGAGCCTCTCCATGGCGCAGCAGGCGACGCTCTCCACCGTGGCACCCTGGATTGCCGAAGCTCTGGTCGCGACGGCCATGGGGCTCTTCGCCGCGATACCGGCGGTCATCTTCTACAACCGTCTGTCATCCATTGCCAGCCGCCTGCTCGGCGAGTACGAAGACTTCGCCGAGGAATTCCATTCGATCCTGCACCGTAACCTGCAAGGTCGCGGCGGCAACCAGGCGGCCTGAGCCGGAGGTTCGACATGGGTGGACCCTATAGCCGCCATCATCGGCGCAAGCCGATGGGCGAAATCAACGTCGTCCCGTTCATCGACGTCATGCTGGTACTGCTGGTGATCTTCATGATCACCGCGCCAATGCTGACCCAAGGGGTGCAGGTCGATCTGCCTCAGGTCACGTCGGAGCCGATCGACACCGAGGAGCAGGAGCCGATCATCGTCTCCGTGGACAGCCAGGGTGAGTACTACATTTCTCTGGGCGAGCAGGACAAGCCGGTTACGTTGCAGACCGTCGGCGACCAGGTGGTGGCGATTCTCGAACGCAAGCCCAACACGCCGGTCATGGTCCGAGGCGACAAGAATGCCTCGTATGGCCAGGTCGTGACGCTGATGAGTACGCTGCAGATGGCAGGTGTGGCGAATGTCGGATTGATTTCCGAGCCGCCGCAAGGCGAGTCGTCTTCGAGTGGCAAAGGGTAAGGAGTCAGCATGGCGAAGCGAAACCGCCGTGTGGGTTACGGCTTGCCCGTCGTCCTGGCGATCGCCGTTCACGTGGTGGCGCTACTGATGACGATGCTGCGCCTGCCGGACAGCGAGCCCACGCCGAGCTCTTCGTCCGTGGTGCAGGCGACACTGGTCAGTGACGTGACGGCAACGGATCAGGCCCAGTACGCTCAGGAAGCGCGCGCGCGTACTGCACAGCGCCAGGCCGAAGAAGCCGCCCAGGCGGCGGCCGAACAGGAGGCGCAGGAAGCGGCCCGGCAGGCAGCCGAGCAGCAAGCGCAGGAAGAAGCTCAAGCCGAGGAGGCTGAACGGCAAGCGGCAGCGGCACAGGCCGAAGCGGCGGCCCAGCGTCGTCAGCAGGCAGCCGAGCAGGCGGCGGCCGAACGCGCCGCGGCGGAAAAGCAGCAACAGGCGGCCGAGGCGAAACGCCAGGCGGAAGCCAGGGCGAGAGCGGACGCAGAGAAGAAGCGTCAGGTTGAAGCGGCGGCAAAAGCCGAGGCGGAGAAGAAACGCCAGGCTGAGGAAAAGGCGAAGGCTGAAGCCGAAGCGAAAGCCGAGGCGAAAGCCGAGGCGGAAAAGAAACGTCAGGCCGAGGAAAAGGCGAAAGCTGAAGCCGAAGCCAAAGCCGAGGCGGAGAAGAAACGCCAGGCCGAGGAAAAGGCGAAAGCCGAAGCCAAGGCAAAAGCCGAGGCGGAGAAGAAACGCCAGGCCGAGGAAAAGGCGAAGGCCGAAGCCAAGGCAAAAGCCGAGGCAGAAAAGAAAAAGGCCGCGGAAGCGGCCGCGAAGAAGGCCGCCGCCGAAGCGCTGAACAACTCGATTGCCAACGAACAGGAGCGGATCGCCAATGCCCAGCAATCCGACCAGGCGTCGAACAGCTTCATCAACCTGGTCAAGCGTGCCGTCGAGGACCGATGGCACTTGCCGGCCAATGCGGACAATGGTTTGGTAGCCCAGGTACGTGTAAGACTGGGGCCTTCGGGTGAGTTGCTGGCAGCCAGCATCACTCGCAGCAGCGGCAATCCCGGCTTCGATCGCTCGGCGACGCAGGCCGTGGAAGCCGCGGCGCCATTCCGTGAGCTTCAGCAGCTTGACGCGGGGTTGCAGCGGCGGTTCCGTGACTTCAATCTCAAATTCACCCCCGGGGATATACAGTGATGAAACGATGGATGTCTCAAGGATGGAAAACCCTGGCCAGCGGTTGGCTGCTAGCGCTGACGGCAATGCTTTGCCTGACGACTACGGCCCAGGCACAGAATCTGACCATCGAAATCACTCGCGGTAGCGATCAGGCAACGCCAATCGCTGTCGTGCCGTTCGAGTTCGGTGGTCAAGGCGGGTTGCCACAGGATGTGGCGCAAATCGTCAGCGACGATCTGGAGCACAGCGGCCAGTTTTCGCCATTGAGCCGCAGCTCTCTCGTTTCCCTGCCCAGCAGCAGTGAAGACGTTTTCTACGACGATTGGAAACGTGTCGACGCCCGCTACCTCGTGGTTGGCAAGATCGAGCCGCAGGGCGGTCAATATCGCATTCAGTACGAGCTCATGGACGTTCTCGGCGGCAAGCGGATGCTGGGCGAGACGCTGACCTCGTCCAGTGGCGACCTGCGTGCCAGTGCGCATTACATCAGCGACCAGATCTTCGAAGCGATTACCGGCATTCGTGGTGCCTTCTCGACCCGGATCGTCTATGTCTCGGCCAGCGGGGCGGGCGAGAACGCTCGCTATGCGCTTTATGTGGCCGATGCCGATGGTTACAATGCGCAGCAGATCCTCTCTTCCGATGATCCGATACTCTCGCCGGCCTGGTCGCCCGACGGCCAGAAGATCGCCTACGTCTCTTTCGAATCCGGCAATTCGGCTATCTACGTCCAGAACGCCTCCACCGGCGAGCGCGTGCGGCTGACGTCGTTCCCCGGCATCAATGGCGCACCGGCCTGGTCACCGGACGGTCGCAAGTTGGCGATGTCGCTCTCCAAAGACGGCCAACCCGAGATCTACGTAATGAACCTGGCAACGCGCCAATTGACCCGGCTGACCAACAACTCCGCCATCGAGACGGAGCCTGACTGGACGCCGGACGGCCGAACCCTGATCTTTACTTCCGACCGTAGCGGTGCACCACAGCTATATCGCATGTCGGCCAATGGCGGGCAGGCGGAGCGGGTGACGTTCACCGGCAGCTATAACTCCGACGGGCGCTTTTCACCCGACGGCAAAACTCTCTTCATGGTCACTCGTGACGACAGCGGTTATCACGTGGCGAAGCAGGACATGGACACCAATCGTGTCACGGTCTTGACTGATTCACAGTGGGACGAATCGCCCAGTGTCGCACCGAATGGCACCATGATAATCTTCGCTACCCAGCAAGGGGCGCAAGGTGTGTTGGGGGCAGTTTCTTCGGATGGACGCGCGTCTTTCCGGCTGCCTTCGACGCAGGGTGACGTACGCGAACCCGCGTGGTCGCCGTTTTTGAACTAAACGACTACAGTCATTGTGTCATTCGACATCCGAGCAAGGAGATGACAATGCAAATCAAGACCTACGCCAAGACGTTAGCAGTCGCGCTTTCACTCGCCGTAGTGGCTGGCTGTTCTAGCAGTGGCGGTACCCAGGAAGGGGACATGGATGGCACCTCTGGCAGCACGTCTGGCCAGGGCATGACCACCGGCCAAGGCACCTCAGGCTCCCAGATGGGCGCCGGCGAGCAGATGCCTAGCGTCGACACCATCTATTTCGCATTCGATAGCGAAGAAATTCGTCCCGAATTCGAATCTGTACTGCGCGGTCATGCCCAGTACATGATGGCTAACCCGGACACCAACGTGACTCTGCAGGGCTATGCCGACGAGCGTGGTACTCGCGAATACAACTTGGGTCTCGGCGAGCGCCGTGCACAAGCTGTCGAGCGTTACCTGACCGTTCAGGGCGTATCTCCGTCCCAGATCCAGATCGTCAGCTACGGTGAAGAGCGTCCGGCAGTTCAGGGCCACACCGAAGAAGCTTACGCCAAGAACCGTCGCGTCGTGTTCTCGTACTAAGTACCGACGGAGAGAAGCATGAAACACGGTCTGAAAAGACTGTGCGGCGCGGGAGCCCTGGTGCTCCCGCTGTCCGTATGGGCTCAGCAACCAGTCGTCGATGACCTTACCGGTCAATCGAATGGCTTCTATAGTCAGACGGAGGCTCGCCAGAGCGGCGGGGGAACGCTGACGATTCTCAACCAGTTGCAGGACAATCAGCAGCAGATTCAGCAGCTTCGCGGCCAAGTCGAAGAGCTGCGTTATCAGCTGGACCAGCTCAAGCGGCAGACCCAGCAACAATACCTGGACCTCGATGACCGTATTTCGGGCGGTGGCATGGGGGCAGATGGCAACGGCTCCAATAGTGGCTCGGACGGCGCCGGTCTCGATAGCGGCAGTGTCGACAGCAGTAGCGCAAGCGATGTCGCGGGCAGCCCGGCACCGGCCGATGATGGCGCGAATGGCGCAACAGCGGATGACCGTTCGTCCAGCAAGCCGAATGCGAGCAGCGGTGGCGGAGATGGGCGCGAAGCCTACCAGGCGGCGTTTCAACTGGTGCAGTCACGCCAGTTCGATTCGGCCATCGATGCGTTCCAGGGGTTCATCAGTGACTATCCGCAATCCAGCCTGCTACCGAATGCGCACTACTGGCTGGGAGAGCTTTACTCCGCACAATCCCAGCTCGATCAGGCCGCCGATGCGTTCGACACCGTTATCAGCGATTATCCGCAAAGCAACAAGATGCCGGATGCGCTATACAAGTTGGGCTTGCTGAAAGCGCGACAGGGTGACACCGACGGCAGTCGTCAGTTGCTCGAGCGCGTCCGCGGTGACTACCCGGACAGCAATGCCGCGCAGATGGCAGGAGACTTTCTCAATCAGATGGGTGGCTGATCGAATCCGGCCACCTGGTTTCCGGCTCCGCGGATCAGGACATCCTTATGACGTGTCATATCGATTACCAGGCACCTGACGGGTTGCTCGACGGAAAGATCGTGTTGATCTCTGGTGCCAGTGCCGGTATCGGTCGGGCTGCAGCGATGAGCTACGCGCGCCATGGGGCTACGGTCATACTGCTCGGCCGTAGCGTCAGTCGTCTCGAAGTGGTTTACGACGCCATCGAGGCAATGGGTGCACCACAACCGGCAATATTTCCGCTCAACCTGGAGAGCGCGACCTCGCAGGATTATCGAGCGGTCGTCGCGAAGCTTGAGAAGGAGTTCGGCCGTCTCGATGGTCTGCTCCACAACGCGAGCATTCTCGGGGAGAGGGTGGCGGTCGACGCCTACGACCCGGAGCTCTGGGCGAAGGTGATGCAGGTCAACTTCACCGCCACGCTAGGTTTGACGCAAGTTCTGCTGCCGCTGCTGGGGCAGTCCGCCAGCGCGTCCGTCATTTTCACGTCTTCCAGCGTAGGACGGCGCGGACGCGCCAACTGGGGTGCTTATTCGACCTCGAAATTCGCCACCGAAGGATTGATGCAGATTCTCGCCGACGAGCATCAGGGCTCGGCCATTCGCTTCAATTCGCTCAATCCCGGCGCGACACGCACGGCCATGCGCCAATCGGCCTATCCGGATGAGAATCCTCGAGTGCTTCGTACGCCGGAAGAGATCATGCCGACCTACCTTTGGCTGATGGGGCCGGATAGCGAGACAGTCAGCGGTCAGGCTTTCGACGCCCAGCCGCCGAAGACGTGAGGCGGGCGACAAAGCCTGCCGCCTGGACCGGCTCAGCGTTCAGCGATTGACGCCAAGAGTGTGCCAGCGAGCGACTCCGAAGTGTCGAACCAACGCGCTGCCGGCCAGTCATCGATGTTCTCGTCGTCCGGAATGTAGCCGTAACGTACCGCTACCGCCGTCATGCCTGCGCGGTCGGCCGCTTCCATGTCGCGCCGGTGATCTCCCACATACCAGCACTTCCCGGCATCGACGCCGAGCTGCCTGGCAGCGAACAGCAGGGGTTCGGGATCGGGCTTTCTGACCGGCAGGTCGTCGGCGCACACGAGCACGCCCGGTCGCAATCCGAGCGCCTCGACCAGCGGCTCCGCGTACAGCCTGGGCTTGTTGGTCACGATGCCCCAGCCGCGCTTCCCGGCTTCCCAGCGCTCGATGACGGCTTCCAGCCCCGGGTAGACGCGGCTATTGTCGGCGACGACTTCCGCGTAACGCTCGAGCAGATATCGGCGGGCCACGGCATGCTCCGGGTGATCACTGGCGAGTTCGAGGGCAAGTGTCACCAGCGCGCTACCGCCGTTGGAAACCTGGGCGCGAATCACCTCGTAGGGCAACCGCGCCAGGCCATGATGTTCGCGGAGGCGATTGGTGGCTTCGGCCAGGTCGGGTGCCGTATCGATCAAGGTGCCGTCGAGATCGAACAGCAAGGCTTGAGGCAAGACACTCGACCTCATTGCCCGCCGCCGCCGGTCCGCTCTTCTCCGGTCCATTCGGGGCGCACATGCACCATGTAGTTGACCGAGACATCATTGGCAGTCAAGCGGTACCGCCGTGATACGGGGTTATAGGTCAGGCCGGTCTGGTTCTGGAGTCGCAGGCCATGTTGACGGCACCAGCTCGACAGCTCTGAAGGGCGAATGAACTTGCGATATTCATGCGTGCCGCGTGGCAGCAGGCCCAGCACATATTCGGCGCCGAGGATCGCAAAGGTGTATGCCTTCGGGTTGCGGTTGATCGTCGAGAAGAACAGATGACCGCCGGGCTTGACCAGCCTGGCGCAGGCTTCGATGACCGAACCGGGATCGGGAACGTGCTCGAGCATTTCGAGGCAGGTCACGACATCGAATTCTCCGGCATGCTCAGCCGCCATCGCTTCCACGCTGATGTGACGGTAGTCGACTTCCACGCCGCTCTCCATCTGGTGCAGTTTGGCGACCGACAGCGGCGCTTCCCCCAGGTCGATCCCGGTGACCCGAGCGCCACGCATGGCCATGGCTTCGCTGAGAATGCCGCCACCGCAACCCACGTCGAGAACGCGCTTGTCGGCCAGCGAAACGTGCGATTCGATGAAGCCAAGACGCAACGGGTTGATATCGTGCAATGGCTTGAACTCGCCCTCACGATCCCACCAGCGACTGGCCAGCGCATCGAACTTGGCGATCTCGGCCTGGTCCACGTTGCCATGGAGGGCGACGTTGTCGTGAAGCGCGGCGTTATCAGATGATGGTGTCATGAATAGGTCTTCCTTCCCTGGGATGTCGGCGCACCGTCGGATGGGTCGATCGACCGCTGCCGCGACTCGAAGCCGGTTCAGCGGTGCGTGGCTTTGCGATATTCTACTATGGACGGTAGCTTGGCTGGATGCCAAGTTAGCAAAAACAGCTGGTAAAAGGGCGGCACGATTTTGTCACCATTCTGCGACTGTGCTTTCGGCTTCTTGCCCGCTAAGCTAGCAGAAGGATCCGATATCGGGACGCCAACAAACCGCTGATTTCATACCCAGGAAGGGAAGGACCTCAAAAATGATTCGCAAGGCCGTACTGCCCGTCGCCGGATTCGGCACACGTTGTCTGCCCGCCTCCAAGGCGATTCCCAAGGAGATGATCACGATCGTCGACAAGCCGGTGATCCAGTATGTCGTCTCCGAGGCGGTAAAGGCAGGCATCAAGGAGATCGTGCTGGTGACGCACTCTTCGAAGAGCGCCATCGAAAACCATTTCGATAAGCATTTCGAGCTCGAGACGCAGCTGGAAGCCAAGGGCAAGGACGAACTCCTCGAAGAGCTTCGCAACATCATCCCGGACGACGTCAATATCATTAGCGTGCGCCAACCCGAAGCGCTCGGCCTGGGTCACGCCATCCTCTGTGCGCGCCCGGTCATTGGCAACGACCCGTTCGCGGTGCTGTTGCCGGACGTCGTCATCGACGATGATGGCATGGCCAGCAACGATCTCACCGGCATGATCAAAGCCTTCGACGAAACCGGCAAGGCCCAGATCATGGTCGAGACCGTACCGAAGGAATTGACCTACAAGTACGGTATCGTGGCGCTGGAAGGCGACGAGCCGGCTGCCGGCGAGAGCGCACCGTTGACGGGCATGGTCGAGAAGCCGAAGGTCGAAGAGGCACCGTCGACGCTGGCCGTGATCGGTCGTTATCTGTTGCCGGGCGAGATCTTCCCGATTCTGGCCGAAACGCCGCCCGGTGCGGGCAATGAAATCCAGTTGACCGACGCCATCGAGACGCTGCGCAAGAAAAGCGGCGCGGCGGCCTATCGCATGCAGGGCCAGACCTATGATTGCGGCAGTCAGCTCGGTTATCTCGAGGCGACACTGGCGCTGGGACGCAAGCACCCGACGCTGGGTGAAGGTTTCCGTCAATTGATCAAACAATACGCGGCCGAGGACTGAATCGATGCGGGTGGTCGTACATGGTAGCGAACTGGCCGCGGCGACTGCCGCAGCCGCATTATGCTCGGTCGGGCATCAGGTTACCTGGATGCCGCATGCCGATTTCCCCTGGGAAAGTCTGGCCAATGCCGACTGGGTGATCAGCGAGCCGGGACTCAAGGATCAGATTGTGGCCGGCCAGAATTCCGGTCAGTTGGTGATCGTCGAAGAAGTGCCGGCCGATACCGACGCGGACGTCCACTGGCTGGCCCTGTCGCCGGATCAGCGTGAAGCCGCCGAGAGTTACGTCAGGCAGGTGCCGGGGCGCCAGAGCACGCCCTTGGTCGTCGTCAACAATTCCACCTTCCCCGTAGGGCAGACGGAGAAGCTCGAGGCACTGCTGGGGCACTCCGGGCAGGTCGCCGTCGCGCTGCCGGACCGTATCGAGGAAGGGCGCGCGTGGGAGACGTTCACGCGCCCGGCGCACTGGTTGCTGGGTAGCGAAGAAGAATGGGGTACCCAGCAGATTCGCGAACTGCTGCGCGCCTTCAATCGGCGTCACGAAGTGTTCCAGTTGATGCCTCGTCGTGCCGCGGAACTGACCAAGCTCGCCATCAACGGCATGCTGGCCACGCGTATCAGCTTCATGAACGAGCTGGCCGGTCTGGCCGACTCGCTCGAAGTGGATGTCGAATACGTGCGCCAGGGGATGGGGGCCGATACGCGTATCGGTTTCGAATATCTCTACCCCGGCTGCGGCTTTGGTGGCCCCAACTTCTCTCGCGATCTGATGCGTCTGGCCGATGTCCAGCACTCGACGGGGCGTGAGTCCCACTTGCTCGAACATGTCCTCGACATCAACGAGAGCAAGAAAGAGACGCTGTTCCGCAAGCTCTGGAACCATTTCAAGGGCGAACTCGAAGGTCGTACCGTCACTATCTGGGGGGCGGCGTTCAAGCCGGGCACCGCTCGGATCGATCATGCTCCCGTGCTGACGCTGCTGGAAGCGCTGTGGGCGCAGGGTGTCACGGTCAAGGTGCACGACCCGGCAGCGTTGCATGCGCTGGGTCAGCTCTACCCCGATCACCCGCAGTTGGAGTTGTGCGAAGGCGACTTCTACAGCGCCTGCGAAGGCGCCGATGCCCTGATGCTGGTGACCGAGTGGAAGTGTTACTGGAACCCGGACTGGCGACGCCTGCTGCAGGCGCTCAACACGCCGCTGATCCTGGATGGTCGCAATATCTACGATCCGGCCTATGTCGCCTCGCGGGGATTCGTTTACCGCGGTATCGGGCGGCGGGCCTAGGGTCTTTTGACGTTTCATGCCCGGCCCTTCGGGTTGCGCGGCATTCAAACCCGCGCTGGCCAGCCCGGCCAGCGCTCATTCGGTCACTTCGCTATTGAGCTGCGCGTATTCCCAGTTCAAATGCGGCCATAGCGCATCGAAATACTCTCCTCGTCGACCTCGATGGTCGATTCGATAGGCGTCTTCGGCCAGCGTGATCGCCAGTAACGGGATCGTTCCGACGGGGAATCGCCCCGGCGCCGATGTCGTCAGTTGCAACAGATTCTCAGCATCGATCACCAGCCAGGACCACCCGGCCTCGCTGGCATCGATCTGGGCTCGCCACCGATATTGCAGCGCCCCCATGCCGCCAAAGGCGGCATCGATCCGCCGGGCCAGTGCGCCGGGCACTTCCACGCTACGCGCGCTCAGTCCATGCCAGAAGAATACCAGGTTCCAGGCTTCCTGGGCATGATGGCGCACGGTTCCGTCATCCGTGTTCGCCAGTGCGGCCAGGGAGAGATCGTCATCGGGCGACTGTCGCGCATTGAGGGCGTCGATGTGACGGCGATGATGATGGCTATAGAGCAGATCGACCTGGGCTCTGGACACTTCTGGCTCCAGCGAATGGCGCTCGAACGGAAGTGCGGGTAATTCGAATCGGGACGCGAGGTGAGACATCGTACTCATCGACATGGTTGGAAGACGGTTGGCAGTAGACACAAGCCGGATCGGGCGAGGGCAGGTCGCGGGCATGCTACCGCGAACCCGGCCGAGATCCCAATTCGATGCCTATATCTTCACCGCGGCTGTTATCATGCGACCCTTGCGTTGCCAAGCCTAGGCTTCGTCACGGCTTTCACGTAACGTAATCCTTCGGCCGTTCGAGGCCGGCTTCCGACGCTGATTCCTCTGGCGTGATGACGCCGAAAGCAGGTGGCCGAGTAGGTGGCCGGCGAGACGATTTCCGGTATCCGCACCCGCGGAGGCCGAGACATCGCCCGTTTCATCAGCGACAGCATCACTATTGGCAAGGTATATGACGTCAATGCCATCACAATCCGACGAGCATCGCGCCCCCCCGACCATCGTGCCCGATCGCAGCGACATGACGACACCCCGAACGGGTGCGCGCCATTACCAGGGATCTCCCGGGCGGCGCCCGCCCAAAGTGTGGCCATTATGGTGTTTCATTCTGCTGTTGATCGCCGGGGCGGGGGCAGGAGGCTGGCAACTCTGGCAGAGGCTGCAGGCGCAGGATGCCCAGATCGCCAAGCTCAATCAGCGCCTGGATGCGACTGGTTCGACATTGGACGCTTCCGGGGAAAGTCTGCGTTCGGAGTTCGATCGCTTGCGCGATCAGTTCGAGGCGACCCGAGCGGCAGTAGGCAGTCTGGAAACCCGGGTAGCGAAGTCTCGAGAGGATGACCAGACCGCACAGCAACTCGAATCGCTCCAGCATACTGATCAGGAGCTGCGTGATTTGATCGCGACGCTGCAATCCTCGTTCACGGCGCTCGAAAGTACCGGCGAGAACGAACGCGGCGCGCTGTCGGCGAGGCTGACCACGCTCGAAGGCGGCCAACAGCAGCAGGATGAGCGTATCACCGCCTTGAACGACGCTCTGGATCGGCTGGAACAGACCGGCCAAGAGCGATCGGACCAGTTCGTCGCCTCGCTCGATACGCTGCGTCAGGATCAGCAGGCGCTCTCGAAGCAGCTCGAAGAGATCGAGGGCTCGGATACTCAAGCCACGCTGACGGACCTGCAATCTACGCTGACGACGCTCGAGAAACGCGTCGATACGCTCTCGCAGCAGGAGACACCGTCCACGGACGAGTTGGAACAGATTCGCAGCTCGCTGACGGAACTTCGGCAGGGGCAAACCGCTCTCAATGCCAGTCTCGAATCCTTGCAGTCACGCGTCGATGATCTGCCCGCCGGGGTCAGCGCCTCTCAGATTCGCGAACTCAAAGAAAGACTGGGATCACTCGAGGCCAGTCGCGCCCAGCTGACGCGACGTGTCGCCTCGCTGATTACCAATGTCTCTGATCTACAGCGCGGCGGAGGTTGAGTCGATGTTTCAAGCCAAGGTCCTAGGGATGGGACTGATCTGCCTCGGGCTGCCTGTCGCGGGGCACGTCTGGGCACTGGACGTCACCGTGCACGGATTGAGCGGGGCGCCTGCGGACAATGTCGTCAACATTCTTTCCGAGCTCGAGGCCGACAGCCAATCCACTCGCGAACGCCTGGATGGCGTGGTGAGAAACCGGGCCGAGCAGGCCCTCCAGGCATTTGGCTACTACAATGCCGAACTCGCCACTCGCTATCCCGATGAAGACAACGAGCGCGTCGTCATCGATATCGAGCCGGGCGAGCGTACCGAAATCACGCAGGTCGACGTGTCACTCGAGGGCGATGCCAAAGACGATGCGGCGTTCGAAAGCGCGATGCAGTCGAACCCGCTCAAGGTCGGCGATCCGTTGTTGCACTCCCGCTATGACGGCTTCAAGGGCAGGCTGTCGACGCTGGCACTGGAACGAGGCTATTTCAATTCGCGCTTTCGTCAGCAGCGTATCGAAGTCCGCCCCTGGGAGAACAGCGCCCGCATCTTTCTCGACTTCGACAGCGGCCAACGCTACCGATTCGGGCATGTCCATTTTCGAGGCAGTCAGATCCAGCAGCACCGCTTGAAGAACATGGTCCCGTTCGAGCCGGGAGAACCCTACCTCGCCGGCGATCTGGCCACGCTCAACCAGAATCTGGGGCAGACCAACTGGTTCAGTGGCGTGGCGGTACGGCCACGCGTCAATGAAGAGGCATTGCCGGCCGCGCCCAGCCAGTGGTGGCGCGAGGCGACCGGCCGCGACACGACTGCCGACCCCGATTCAGTGCTGGGTGGGCCGGGCTTGAACGTCGCCAGGGAAATAACCGATAGCCGACCCACGGTCGTGCCTGTCGATGTGGAGCTGACCCCGGCGGATCGCCATCAGTTCGAGGTCGGTGTGGGTTACGCCACCGACGTGGGGCCGCGCACCCAGTTCTCCTGGACCATACCCTGGCTGAATCGCTACGGTCACAGCCTGACCAACTCGCTGTATCTTTCCGCGCCCGAACAGCGCTTCTCGGGAGAATACACGATTCCGCTCGAGAACCCGCTGAGAGACAGTTATCGCTTTCGCTACGGCCTCAAGAATATCGATAACGAGGACACCAAGAGCTTCGAGAGTTCGGTCCAGATGGCACGTCACTGGGAATTCTCCAATGGTTGGGCGCAGGATCTCTACTGGCAGACCACCTACGAGAACTTTACCCAGGCCGACCAGGACGATGCCGTACTGCTGCTCTATCCCGGCATCAGCTGGTCGCGCACTCGCAAGCGCAACCAGACCTTCCCGAGCTGGGGCGACAGGCAGCAGTTGACACTGGAATGGTCGGACCCGGCCTGGGGATCGGATGCTCGCTTCGTGCGGACCACCTTCGATTCCCAGTGGGTGAGAATGCTCGGCAGCGAGAACCGTTTCGTCGGCCGTATCGGTGGCGGTGCCATGGCCACCAATGCCTTCGACAAGGTCCCGCCATCGCTGCGCTTCTTCGCCGGGGGCGACCAGAGCATCCGCGGATACTCCTACGAGAGTCTTTCGCCCGAGAACGAGGACGGCGAGCTTCTCGGTGGTCAACACATGCTGACCAGCAGCATCGAGTATCAACGCCACCTGACCGGCAACTTCTGGAGCGCCACATTCGTCGATACGGGCAACGCGTTCGATGAATGGTGGCCGGACGAACTCAAGACCGGCGCTGGCGTCGGCGTACGCTGGATCTCACCCGTCGGGCCGATCCGTTTCGATATCGCCCATCCGTTTGACGACGAGGAGGACTCTTGGCGTCTCCATTTCTCCATCGGACCGGAATTCTGATTCGGCTGCTGCTGTTCCTGGTCCTGTGGCTGCTGGGCCTGATTCTGACACTCGCCGGGCTGGGTCTGTCGCCCTGGGGCAGCCAGTGGCTTTTCGAGCAGGCCCAGTCGCGCGGCTGGGTCGAGGCGCAGCGTTTCGAGGGTGCACCGCTCGATGAACTGACCATCGAGGGGCTACGCCTGTCCGCCGGGACGCTGGATCTCGCCGTGGACAGTTTCCACCTTGCCTGGGCCGACGACTGCCTGCTCAGGGGCCGCGTGTGTCTCGACGATCTGAGCATCACCGGCGCCCGCATTCGACTGGGCGAGAGCGATTCCCAGCCTCCGCCGACGCCCGCAAAGGAAGAGGGCGGCGGCATGCCGTCGATTGCCGTTCCGCTGCCTATCGAGATTCGCCAGGTTCGTCTTGACGACGTCGGCATTCGGCTGGCCGATGGCACCGATATCCATTGGCAGCACTTCCAGACGGGTGCCGAAATGTCCGGCAACCATCTGAAACTGTTGCCCACGACGCTCGACCAGACCCGCATTCAACTGCCTGAGAGTCCGGGCCAGACGCTCGCCATGCCCGATCTCGGCACTGGCGTTCTCAGTCCGGATGCCATCGATGCCTCGGTCGCCGTCAATGCTGCCGGCGACAACGCGACGCTGCCACCGGCCTCGATTACCGACACGCCGCCTGCAGCGCTTCCCGACACGCTTCCCGACAACCTCGTGCCGATGGCATTGACGCCGCTGACGCTGGCCGCTGCCGTCAACGTCGCCGAGGCAGACTCCGACCGAACCGACGCCCGTGTCGAAAGGATCGAGCGGAGTCTCGCAGCGCTTCGCGAGGAGTTGCCCGATCTCCAGTTGCCGCTGGAAGTCGACGCGCCGAGCGTGACGATCAGTGACGTCAGCCTCGAAGGTCCGAATCCGCAACGGTTGAACCGACTGGCGCTCTCTTTCTCCGCCATCGATCGCAGGATCGAGATCCAGCGGCTGATGCTGGATGCACCGGATGGCCATGCCGAGCTTGCCGCCAGTGCCGAGCTCGAGGGGGAGATTCCGCTTGCGCTATCACTGCAAGGGCGGGTAACCCGCGCGCCGTTCTACGGCCAGACGATGACACTCGATGCCAAGGGCACGCTCGACGATCTGGATATCCAGCTGCGCACGGCCGGTAATGCCGAGGCAACGCTCGATGCCCGGATTCAAGCCTTCGAACCGGGGCTGCCGTTCTCCGTGAACCTCAATGCGGATCAACTGCGTTGGCCGCTGGCGTCGCGTCCGTTCGCGCCTTTCACCGACCTGGACGATGGCCTCGACGAGGCCGCCATCCTCGCGGCACGAAAACTGCAGGACGTGCAGGCCATCGAGCAGACGGCGCCGCAATATCAGCTCGACCACCTGGCGCTGAACGTCGACGGCACGCTGGCGAACTATCGCGCCGATCTCGACCTGGCCGGACAGGGCGCCGGGTTGCCGCCCGCCACGCTGACACTCGCTGGCAAGGGCGATCTCGACCATTTCGCCTGGCAGCCGATGCAGGTGGCAAGCCAGGGAGGCAAGCTCGAAAGCCAAGGCACGGTGCGCTGGGCGCCGGCATTGTCCGCCAGCGTGCATCTGGATTTTCAGCAACTGCCGCTGGGCGCTTTTTCACAGACCCTCACCGGGCAACTGAATGGCCAGACCCAGGCGGCTTTCGCGATGCGCGACGACGGCGGCTGGCAGCTTGCGGTACCTCGGCTGGCGATCGACGGTCGGCTTCAGCAGCGGGCACTCAGTTTGCACGCGCAAGTCGATGGCAACAGCGAGATGCAGTGGAATATCCGCGAGCTCGATTTCCGCCAGGGCGACAACCGGATCACCGCCAGCGGGCGAGTCGACCGGAATCTCGACATCGAGGGTCGTATCGATGCGCCCGCCCTGGGTACTATCCTGCCGGATCTCTCCGGGGCGCTGAGCGGCCGATTTCAGGGCCGCGGGACGCTGGAGCGGCCGCAGATCGCGGTCGATCTTCAGGGCCGCGGTGTCGGCTATGCCGAGAACCGGCTCGAGCAGCTGGCGCTGAAAGCCGACTCCACGGGAACGCAGGATCCGCAGTTCGACGTGGATCTGACAGCGAGCGGCATTCAGACGGCGGGACAGCAGATTCGATCCGTCGAGCTCGATCTCGCCGGACGCCTGTCTCAGCACCAGCTGTCGCTCGACGTGAGCGGTGGCGAGGGCCTTCCGGTCTCGCAGGCGTCCATTCGGCTTCAAGGCGGCCTCGATAGTGCCTTCCAGCATTATCAGGGCGTATTCTCCCGGCTGACGGCCTCGACCGACTATGGCGATATCGAGCTGCGCGATTCGCTGAACTTCAGTGCCAATCTGGCCAATGCCAGCGCAACGATTTCCCCGTTCTGCCTTGATCGCCAGCAGGGTGGGGCGCTCTGCCTGACCGAGCGCATGAACGCATCAAAGGCCCAAGGGCGAGCCGCGCTGTCGATCGACGATCTTCCCATGGCGCTGCTCAACGACTTCATGCCCGAAGAGTGGCAGGTCGAGGGCCAGACCAACGGTGATATCGTCGCCAGTTGGTCGCGAGGCGGTCAGGCCTGGGCCGCCAACGCCGATATCGACAGTGACGTGACGGTCAGCGGCGTCGATGCGCGAGGCGCGCCGTGGCAGGTGCCGGCGGCGGCGGTGTCGCTGTCGCTGGATGCCGATCAGCAGCGGGCCCGGACCCAGCTCGATCTGCAACTGGAAGACGCGGGCCGGATTCGGCTGCAGGCTCGAATCGACGATCCCGCGGGCGACGGCAAGCTGGAAGGGCGTCTGCAGATGAGCGATCTCCGCTTCAGCCCCTATCGACCACTGGTGGCGGGAATCGATCGGCTGGAAGGCGCCATCAATGGCGATGTCGCGCTCGGCGGCACGCTTGCCATGCCGGCGCTGAATGGCGATATCACCCTCGATGGCGTGCAGGTCAAGGGGGGCGTGTCGCCGAGCGCGATCACCGACGCCCAACTGTCACTGGCTCTGCAGGGCCAGTCGTCGACACTGCAGGGATTCGTGCAGAGCGACGAGGGCCGGCTCGATCTCTCGGGGGATGCCAACTGGCAGGATCCGGCCAACTGGCGAGCCAACGTCAATATCGACGGCACCGAATCGCCGCTGATGGTGGCGATGCCGGCCTACGGTCGCCTGAGAGTTGCCCCGGATCTGCAGATCCATGCCATGCCGCAGCGACTCCAGGTTCGCGGCGATGTCAGCATTCCGTGGGCGCGGCTGGAGATTGGTCAGATTCCCTCGTCGGCGCAGGCGCCCAGCAGCGACACCGTCATCATCACCGAGGAAGAGGATCGCCAGCAGCAGGCCGCAGCCGCGGCCCGGCAGAACGAAGAGGGTGCCGGTACGGCTCAGGCCCTGGCCGATGCGGGGATGCAGCTCGATGTCCGCGTCAACCTGCATCTCGGGCCGGACATGCAGCTGGAAGCCTACGGTCTCGAAGCCGGGCTCACCGGCGAGCTGCAGGTGCGTCAGGGCACCGGCCCGGTCCAGCTCTATGGCGACGTCAATCTGGTCGACGGCACCTATACCTCGTTCGGGCAGGACCTGATCATTCGCCAAGGGCAGGTACTGTTCAGCGGGCCGGCGTCCCAGCCGAGTCTGCAGTTCGAGGCCATCCGCAATCCGGATACCACCGAAGACGACGTGATTGCCGGCTTGCGGGTGACCGGTTCGGCGTCGTCACCGCGTCTGACGATCTTCTCCGAACCCGCGATGACGGAAAGCCGCGCCCTGTCCTATATTCTTCGGGGCCGAGCGCCGGAGGATACCGGCAGCGGAGACGACGCCTTGACCTCGGCGTTGATCGGGCTCTCGCTGTCGCAGACCGGCAGTGCCGTAGGGCAGGTCGGCCAGGCGTTCGGCGTGCAGGATCTGAGTCTCGATGCGTCGGGATCGGGCGATGACAGCCAGGTGGTGGTCAGCGGTTATGTCTTCGACGACTTGAAGGTGAGCTACGGCGTCGGCATATTCTCTCCCATCGCCGAGCTGACCCTGCGTTATCGCCTGATTCAGAATCTCTATCTGCAGGCCGTTTCCGGCGCCGCGCAGGCCGTCGATCTGATCTACACCTTCAGCCTGGGCCGTGCCAGCGATACCTGAGACGCTCATCCGAGGGGCTCGCCCGACATTATCGGCGTCCGGCAATGCCGGGCGCCTCTTCGATCATCCGGAGGTAACCCATGTTTAAACGACGTTCCGAATCGCTACCGACTGCGGAGACAGCACTCCCGGGGCGCGATACGCCCATTCAGATCAGCGGTGAACACCTGATCAATGGCGCTGCGATGCAACCGCCTTTCCCGGCTGGCACCGAGCAGATCGTATTGGGGCTGGGGTGCTTCTGGGGGGCGGAGCGGCTGTTCTGGGAGCAGGATGGCGTCGTCGTCACTGCCGTGGGCTATGCCGGCGGTATCACGCCGAATCCGACCTATGAAGAGACCTGTACCGGCAGGACGGGCCACGCCGAAGTCGTGCTGGTCGTCTACGATCCGGCCCGTGTCACGCTCGAGTCGCTGCTGGGTACCTTCTGGGAAGCTCATGATCCGACCCAGGGAATGCGGCAAGGCAACGACCTGGGCACGCAATACCGTTCGACAATCTATACCACCAGCGAGAAGCAGCAAGCGGTGGCCGAGCGGAGCCGGGACGAGTATCAGGCGGCGCTGCAAGCTCAAGGCCTGGGGGAGATCACCACCGAGATTCGTCCGCTGGATACGTTCTACTACGCCGAAGAGTATCACCAGCAGTATCTCGCCAAGAATCCCAATGGCTACTGTGGTCTGAAGGGGACAGGCGTCACCTGTCCGCTACCGGCCTGATCGCCGATCAAGCATCGCTTGAGTCTGCGGCTCTCTTCGCTGCCTGGCTTGACGATCGGTTCAGTGATCGAGCAGAGGGGAGGGAGCCGTCTGGCTTAGCTTGCGCGGCGCCCACTGCTGCAGCTGCGCTTCGATGCGTCGGGTCAGCCAGGAACCCAGCCGCCCGCCGCGTCTTTCCACGTACCCGACGTGGCCGCCGTGGCGGGCAATTTCCACCCGCACCGACGGCGAGGGTGCCGGCAGGCGGGCGAACAGATCCGGCGGCATGAACGGGTCGTCATTCGCATGCAGAATCAGCGTCGGCAATTCGATTTCTCCCAGCAACGGCCCCGCCGAGGCGCGTCGATAGTAATCGCTGGCAGAGCGAAAGCCGTGCAGCGGGGCGGTGACGTCGTTGTCATAGGCCCAGAAGCTGTTCAACTGTCGAATCTGCTGCGCGCTGATCGTCAACGGCAACGGGGTCGTCCGCAGTCGGGTCAGAACCTTGCGTTTGAGCTGGCGCAGCAGATAGCGCTGATAAAGCCGTGAGAACCCGTGATTTAGCGTATCGGCACTCGCGGCGAGATCCAGCGGCGCGTTGATCGCGATGGCGCCCTCCAGCGGCAGACCGTCGCCACCCTGTTCGGCCACCAGTTTCAGCAGCATGTTCGCGCCCAGCGACACTCCCGCAGCCACCATGAGTGCCTCGGGATAACGCTGTGCCAGCTGACCGATAACCCAGTAGGCATCGGCGGTATCTCCCGAGTGATAGGCTCGCGGCAACCGGTTCGGCGTTTGTCCGCAGCCACGAAAATGCATCAGCACGGCACGCCATCCCATTCGCGCCGCGGCATGGAGCAGCTCGCGGGCGTAGGGCGAATCGAAGGAACCTTCCAGACCATGGAATAGCAGGAAGATCGGCGCGTCGGCGCGCGGCGGGGCCGGGCGGGCCCAGGCCAGCTCCACGAAATCGCCATCCGGCAGGTTCACGACCTCGGTGTCTTTCGCCAGAAAGCCGCCGGGCAGCAGTCGCGGGAGCAGTGTCTGGACGTGCGCGTTGCGCAGCCCCGGCGGCGCGCGAAAATCAGCCGATACGATCGTGCTTGCCATGAATGGATTCAATCCTCGGCGATCGGTCTGCCCTGGGTCAGATTGTCGTGACCCTCTGCCGTGACGATCACGTTATCCTCGATCCGGATGCCACCGTGATCCTGAAGCCGGTCGACGGCCGCCCAGTCGACGGTTTCACGCTGGGCGCCCTGGCGAAACGGCGCCAGCAACATGGGAATCACGTACAAACCCGGTTCTATGGTAACCACCATGCCGACGTCAAGCGTGCGTGTCAGGCGCAATGCGGGGTCCTCGGGCGGCGGTGGCAACGGCGTACCCTGTCCGTCGCGCTGCCGGCCGCCCACGTCATGAACCTGAATGCCCAGGCTGTGCCCGAGCCCGTGGGGACAGAAGGCGCGTGTCAGGCCGCTCTCCACGGCCGCTTCGGCGCTGGTCGAGATCAGTCGGGTCTCGACCAGCAGCTCGGCCAGATGGCGGTGCATTTCCCGGTGCAGTTCAACGAAATCCAGTCCCGGAGCCAGCCGCGAAATGAGACGCTGCTGATAGTCGGTGACGCCCTGGATGAGTCGCTCGAATAGCGGGTCGGCGTGAACGGAAGCCCAGGTGCGCGTGATATCCGCCGCGTAGCCTGCGTGGGAGTGGCCGGCGTCGACCAGCAGCGACTTCGGCGTGCCGGGTGCCTCCACGTCATAGTGTTGATAGTGCAGGGTGCCCGCGTGGTGATCGATGCCGATGATATTCTGGTAGGGAACCTGGGATTCCCGCTGGCGCGTCGCCGCGAGATAGGCGAGCTGGATATCCAGTTCGCTGGCGCCCGCGGCAAAGGCATTGCGGGCCGCATCGTGGCCCTTCAGGGCCCACTGGTTGGCAACGAACAGGCAATGGCGCTCGTAGTCATCCTTGTACATGCGCAATTCGTCCAGCGCCGCCAACAGCGCCGGCGGATTGAGCTCGGCCCCGGCCGGCAGCGACGACGCTTTCAGATTACCGATCACGGCCAGGCGACGGGCAGCCATATCGCTTTCCGGCGGCCAGCCGGTATCGCGCAGCGGCTGTAGCGTCATGACTTCCGCCAATACGCCCGTCGGCGCTGGCGTGGCCAGGTGCCAGAAATCGGCCGGCGCGTAGTAGTACCAGCGGGGCGAACTACCCGGCTGAATCAGCAGCCAGTCGTGCTGATGATGGCTGGCCCCGGTCCAGTGGACGAAATGACCGTAGCTCTTGAAGGAGGCTTCCTGATCATCGGCAAAGTGGACGCCGGCATGGCCGCTGTAGATCAGAACGGCATCGAACCGTTGGGCAGCGAGAATATCGGCGTAAGCCGACTGGAGGCGTTCCAGGTGGGCGCGTTGAAGCGTTGCGACGGTATCGTTGCTAGAAATCATGGGCGTTTCCTGTCGTTGGATTTATCACCGGGCGGCAGCGAGTCGTGTCAGCAGGCCCGGTAGCGTGGGATGCCGGCTGTCCTGCCGAAAATAGAGGCGTAACGATAGCGGCACGTCCCAGCGTTGATCGCCGGCACGCGTCAGCTCGCCAGTTTCGAGAAGATGACGAACCGTGCGCCAGGGTAGCCAGCCAAGCCCGTAGCCCTGCTGCACCAGTTCACGAATGTTGGATGTCTGGACGTTCTCGTTGAGCGTGGACAGATGCACTTCCTGGCGTGAGCGCCCCCAGTGGGCCTGCAGCGCTGCGGCGATCAATCCGCTGGGATGATAGGCGATATGCGGTACCGGCTCCCGCTTGTGGCCGGGCAGGGCAAAACGTGGTTGACCATCGGCATCGGCCAGGCAGACGGGTATCAGGCGCTCCTCGCCGATCTCGAGGTAGCGCACGCCACTGAGATCGATATCGAGTGCCGTGCGACCTTCCGGCCAGTAACACAGCGCCAGATCCACTTCGCCACGCTCGAGCGCCTGAAAATACTCTCCGACCAGCCAGCTCGTGGCACGCAGATAGGGTTCGACCTGCGACTGGATGGCATTCGTTTCCAGCCATGAAGGGACGAAGTGGGTCACCAGGCTCTGGGGCGCCGCCAGCTTGACGCGACGCGAGTCCTCCCGGGCGAGGTTCTGCAATCGCTCCCGCGTGACCCGCACCCGCTCGGTAATCTGCTTGCACAGAATGAGGAACTCCTCGCCGGCCGGGGTCAGACTGAGCGGCAGTGTCTGACGGTTGATCAGCGTGGCGCCCATCGACTCCTCGAGCAGTTTGATGCGCCGCGAAAAGGTCGGTTGGGTGACGTTCTGTTGATCGGCGGCACGAGAAAAATGACGCGTTTCGGCCAGGACGATGAAGTCCTCCAGCCAACGTAGTTCCATGGTGTTCTCTATCGTAAATCACGCGGTTGCGATGCGCCGGACGATGGGTTGGCAAATCGCCTCATCGAGGTCATAGAACCGACTCGAAAGCACCGACTCGAACCAGCCTACCCGATACGCCGTTGAGCGACTATTGAAGGCGATCATGGAACGCGTCCTTCCTCGACGGCGTGGCACGCGACCCGATGACCGTCCCGGGTAACGAGCGCTGCCGGCATCTCCCGCTGGCAGCGAGCGTTGACGTGAGGGCAGCGCTCCCGGAACACGCACCCGCTCGACGTCTCGATCGGGGGCGGGTCTTCGTCGCTCAGACGCAGTGGCTCGGTATCGCTATCTTCCAGCCGAGGACTCGCGGCCAATAGCGCCCGGGTATACGGGTGCCGGGGTTGCGCGAAGAGCGTGTCGGCATCCGCCAGTTCGCAGATCGTCCCTCGATACATGACCGCGACTTGCGTGGCGAAGTGCTCAACGACCGCCAGGTCGTGGGTGATGAACAGGTAGGTCAAACGACGTTCCGCCTGAGCGTCCATGAGCAGATTCATGATCTGGGCCTGAACCGAGACGTCCAGGGCGGAGACGGGCTCGTCGGCCACGATGAACTCGGGTTCCACGCTGAGCGCCCTGGCGATGGCGATACGTTGCCGTTGCCCGCCGGAGAGCTCGTGGGCGAAGCGCTCGCCCCAGCCGATATCGACACCCACGTCTGCCATCAGCGCATCGGCCCGATGGCGAATCTTCGAACGCGGCCAGTCGGGATGATGGAAACGAATGGGCTCCTCGAGGGTCTGGCGCATTGTCAGGCGCGGATTCAGCGACGAATGAGGGTTCTGGAAGATCATCTGCATGCGCCGACGAAAAGGGCGCCACTGCTTCGCGTCGAGACGGTCGACTCGCTGGCCGTCGTAACTTACTTCCCCGTCGCTGGCCGTCAGCAAGCCCATGATCAAGCGTGCCAGGGTCGATTTGCCACATCCCGATTCGCCCACCACGCAGAGTGCATCGCCGCGCTGGATATCCAGGTCGACGCCATTGACCGCATGAATCCTCTGACGGCGCCAGGCGCGCCGACGCTTGTCGAACCGCCACGGCAGCAGGCGTTCCGGATGCAGCGCAAAGCGTTTGTGCAAGCCACGAACCCGGACCAGCGGAGCGGGCGCATCGGCCGCACGTCCCAGCGTCTGCAGCGAATCGGTGGGGTTCATATTGCCTCTTCCTCGATCGGCACGGTCGTTATCAGTTCACGGACCCAGTGGCAGGCAACCTGGCTTCCGCCGGAAGAGACGGCCTCGGGCACCCGTTCCACGCACGCCTGCCGCAGTCGCCCTTGTGGCGTGAAGCGGTAACGACATCGGGGATGGAAGGCGCAGCCGTCCGGTACCCGGGCAAGGCTCGGCATGTTGCCGGGAATCTGCGCCAGGCGCTGCCTGGGCAGCGTCATCTGGGGCAGGGCATTGATCAATCCCTGCGTATAGGGGTGCTGGGCATCATTGATGATCTCCCGGGTCGGCCCCTGCTCGACGATGCGGCCGGCATACATCACCAGCAGGCGCTGCGTCAGTTGGCCGATGACGCCGAGATCATGGGAGATCACGATCAGGCCGACGTTGTGCTTGTCGCATAGTTGCGTGAGCAGAGCGATGATCTCGGCCTGGATGGTGACATCGAGAGCGGTGGTGGGCTCGTCGGCAATGATGATGTCGGGATCCAGCAACAGTGCGATGGCGATGACCACGCGCTGGCAGAGCCCACCGGAGAGCTGGTGCGGATACTGCTCGAAACGCTGCTCGGGGGAGGACACCTGCACCTGGCGCAGCTTGTGCAGCGCGATGGCCCGTGCGCGGCGCTCGGAGATCCGGCGGTGGGCCTTGAGACTCTCGATCATCTGCCGGCCGATGGTCAGGGCCGGATTGAGCGTCGTCAGCGGATCCTGGAATATCATCGCCACGCGGTTACCCCGAATCCTGCGCAGTTGGCGATCCGAAAGTGTCGTCAGTTCGCGTCCTTCGAACCGAACGCGACCGCCGGCGATGTATCCCGGCCGGGAAAGCAGTTTCAGCAGGCTGAAGGCGAGCACCGACTTGCCGGCGCCGGACTCGCCAACGATACCCAGCCGCTCGCCACGTTCGAGTGCGAAACTCACGTCACGCACCGCGCGGATCTCGTCGTGCCGCAGCGGGAAACGGATATCGAGGTGATCGACCTCCAGCAGCGCCATGGCGTTATCCCTTGTGAAGACGAGGATTCATCGTATCGCGCAACCAATCCCCCAGCAGGTTGATGACCAGAACCAGCGTCACCAGAAACAGCCCCGGCAACAGCGTGATCCACCAGGAACCGGACTGCAGGTAGTCGAATCCCGACTTGATCAGCGAGCCCAATGACGGTTCGGTCTCCGGCATCCCCAAACCCAAAAACGACAGCGCCGCTTCGGCCATGATGGCGTTGGCGACCTGAATGGTGGAGAGCACGAAAATCGGCGTCAGCGTGTTGGGAAGTAAGTGTCGCCACATGATGCGATAACTCGAGAAGCCCAGCACGCGAGCGGCGTCGACATAGTCTTTCTGTTTTTCCGCCAGGACGCTTGCCCTGATGGTGCGGGCGTACTGGGGCCATTCGCTCAGACCGATGATCAGTATCAGGATCACGACGCCATAATCGCCATAGAACGCGCCGCCGAATGCTGCCTTGACCACGGCACCGATGATGATCGCCATCATCAAGGTCGAGAACGACAGCTGGATATCGGCCAGCCGCATCAGTAACGCATCGACGAAGCCTCCCCGGTAACCTGCGAGCAGCCCCAGCGCCGTACCCAGCACGGATTGCAGCAGCACCGCGCCGAAGCCGATCGCAATCGACACGCGCGCGCCGTAAAGCATACTCGAGAGCAGATCCCGGCCCTGCACGTCGGTGCCCAGTAGATGGGCAGGTTCACTGCCTGCGATCCAGAAGGGTGGCAGTTCGGAATCCAGCAGGTTGATCTGCGCGAGATCGTAGGGATTGCTGGGCGCGATCCAGGGCGCGAGAAGAACGCTTGCCATGATCAGCACGAAGAGTGTCAAACAGACCTGGGCGCGGCGGTTGCGTTGCAACCGGTATAGGAAATAGGAGCCGCGGAAGCGACGCCAGACGGTTGCCGAGGAACGAGTTTCGGGACTCATGCGGCCCTCCCGCTCAACGTGATCCGCGGGTTCAGCAGCCGATACAACAGATCGACGAGGGTATTGATCACCACGAAAAGCAGTCCGACCACCATCAGGTAGGCCACGATCAGCGGCATGTCTGCACGCTCGATGGCATCGAGAAACATCAGGCCTGCTCCTGGCCACTGGAAGACAGTCTCCGTCAGCAGGGTATAGGCCACCAGCGTACCGATCTGTACCCCGCCCAGCGTCACTACCGGCAGCAGCGTGTTCTTCAGCGCGTGCAGAAAATAGATACGCGATGGCCGCAGCCCTCGGGCTCTGGCGTATTTCACGTAGTCCGACTCCAGTACCTCTAGCATTTCGGCATGAATCAGGCGGACAAACAATGGCAGCATGACCAGCGCCAGCGAGAAGGCCGGGAGTAACAGATAGAGAATGCCCTGCAGCGTGGCGAAATTGGTGTACCAGACGCCCAGGACATGGACGGGATTGCCACGCCCATAGGCAGGCATGCCGCCTTCGATGGAGAAAAGCTGGTTGAGCCAGTGGCCCCAGCCGGTATCCGCGGGAAACAGCGTTACCTGGATGCCGATCGAGAAGACCTGGATCAGCACCATGGCGGTCAGAAAGACCGGCACGGAGATACCGATCACCGATAACCCCATCAGGGTTTGCGACAACCAGCTGCGTGGCCGAATCGCGCAGAAAACGCCCATCGGCACCGATAGCAGAAGTGTCAGTACGGCACTGGCCGCCACCAGCTCGAGGGTCGCCGGCAGATAGCGGGCAATCACGCTGAGCGCAGGCTCGTGAAAGAAGTAGGAGCGGCCGAAATCCAGGTGCAAGGCGTCGTTCGCGAAATCCAGATATTGCGCCCACAGCGGGGCATCCAGACCGAGCGAGTGACGCAGTGCCGTGGCTTCTGCCTCGGTAGCCGCTGGCCCGAGCATCTGCTGGACGGGATCTCCCAGTCCACCCTGGATCGCGAAGCCGATCATGCTGATGATGAACATCACCAGGACCGCCTGGCACAGCCGCCGAATCAGAAACGGGATCATCGAGACCGCACGACCACGTCGCCCAGATAGGGCATGTTCATGACATTCAGCACGGGCGCGATATCGACCCGCTCGGCCGCCGCCCAGGCGAGATTCTGCCAGTACAGCGGGATGAACGGAGCGTCGTCATGGATCGCCTGCTCGGCCTGCCTCAGCAACTGGGCGCGAGCGTCCGGCCGGGTGGTGAGGTTCGCCCGGTCGACCAGCGCGTCGATCTGCGGATTGCAGTACTCGCTGGCGTTGTAACGCCCGGCGCCCGTGTCGGGATCGGGACAGAAGGTCAGATACTCGAAGAAATTGGCGGAATCGCCGGTATCGGAGTACCAGCCCATCATCATCATGTCGGCGGCACGGTTATCGTATTCGGCCCAATACTGATTCTTGGGTAGCGTCTCGAATTCGACAGTGACGTTGATCTTGGCCAGCATGGCGGCAATCGCCAGTGCCACCTGTGCGGTCTGGGCATCGTTCACGTAGCGGTTGTTGGGCGCCATCAGGGTGACCGAGAACCCGTCGCCGTAGCCGGCGTCACGCATCAGCTCTCGGGCCCTGGCGAGATCATAGCGTGGCGTCAGCGTCGATACGTGCCCAGCATAACCCTTGGGCGACATCTGCGCCGCGGGTGTCGCAAAGCCTTTCAGCAGACGCTCGGCAATGGCAGTCTGATTGACCGCGTAGGCAAAGGCGCGTCGCACGCGCGCATCGCGAAATGCCGGTACCCGCTGCTCGTTGAGCTGCAGCATGGTAATACGAGTGCCGGGCATGGTGACCAGCTTGACGCCATCCGCGTGACGTAATCGCTGCACGGCACTGAAGGGCACCGGCGAGATGAAATCGACGTCACCGGCGAGCAGGGCGGCGACGCGAGTCGCACTCTCGGCGATCGGTGTCATGACCAGACGATCGACGTTGCCGGGTGAATCGTCGTCCCAGTATTTGGGGAAACGCTTGAACTCGATCCGGGTGCCCGGCTGACGCGACACGATCTCGAAAGGGCCGGTGCCAGACAGGTGATTCGAGGCAAAGGAGTTGCCATTCTTGACGATCTCGCTCTTGTCCTGCCCCTTGGCCGAAGTGCCGGTATAGAACTGGCTGTCCATCGGAAAGATATAGGTCGCGAGGTTGAGCAGTAGCGGATAGGGCTGACGCGTCCGCAGGTCGACGGTGAAGTCGTCGACCGCTTCGACGCGTTCGACGGGAGCGAAAATGGCGCGGAAATCCGGGCTCCGCTTGAGACGCTGCACCGTCCATACGACATCCTTGGCCGTGAAAGCGTTACCGCTATGAAAGGTGACGCCGTGCCGCAGGTGTAGCCGCATGGTCGTATCGTCGAGTCGTTCCCAATCGGTGGCCAGCCGGGGTTCGAGCTGAAGATTCCGGTTCCAGCGAACCAGCGGGTCGAAGGCCAGATGGGAGAGCTGGAGCATGCCGATGGCAAGCTGTTCGTGAATATCCAGCGACACCGGGTCGGTGTCATAGGCCACTCTGAGCAGGGTGCTCTTATCGTCCGCCATGGCTGCGCAGGTCAATGGCAACAGAGACAGGCTTCCCATCAGCAAGCCAAGCAGAATCGTCGTGAGACGCATTGCGGGTCCGATATTGTTATGAAATCACGCCTTGAGATGACGTGGAGAACGTTGCCAATGCGTGCTGCCATTGGTCATTGGCTCGATCGGTAATGTCTGGCAGATCCATCGTGTCATCCACCTTACTCATGGATGACCGATGGACCCAATCGAAATCTCGAACCATGCCATTCAATCAGCGAATAGCTCAACTCGGCTCATGAGATGTTCGGCTCTGATGATGCAGGTCTGCTGCCTGGCGTTCACTCCTGAGCGGAGAAGGTCGGCTGAATACGGATACTTCCCATCTGATCGGCGCGTGACACGGTGCAGCCCAGATCATTGACGCGACCATCCGTGAGGCCATAGACCCAGCCATGCACGGACAGCGGCTGCTCCCGCTCCCAGGCACGCTGAATGATCTTGGTACGGCACAGGTTGGCAACCTGGAGGCGAACATTGTGTTCGCACATGCGGTCGACCTGCTCATCCAGGGGGAGTGACTCAAGTGTCGGCCGATGCTGCTGATAGAGCTCGCTGATGCTATTGAGCCAGTAGTCGACGATACCGTGCTCCCCGCCAGTGATTGCGGCCCTGACCCCACCACAGCCGTAGTGCCCGACCACCATGATGTGCTTGACCTTGAGCACGTCGACGGCGAACTGAACGACCGACAATGCATTCATGTCGTTGTGGTAGATCAGATTGGCAACGTTACGGTGAACGAAAACTTCACCTGGTGGCAGGTCGACGATCTGGTTGGCAGGTACGCGACTATCCGAGCATCCGATCCAGAGATAGTCGGGATTCTGCTGCTGGGAAAGCTCCGCAAAGAAGTTTGGAGCACGCTGCTGCACACCGTCGGCCCAGCGCCGATTCTGTTCGAGAAGAGTCTGGATATCGCTCATGACAGTAACCTGAGTACGTGGCTTGGCGAACGTCTTGTGTCGCCGTCAAGACAACGATTCTAGGCCATCCGGCGATATTTTCGAAGTCACATCATCTGACGCGCCGAACGCGAGCATCACGCCTTGCAAAGCTTTTTTTATATCGCCTCGATAGTCACGGACTTTTCCGACACCGGATCGAGGCTGGTATCATCGCCGCATCATGTCTCAAGGAGTTTCACTGTGGCGAATTACGATTACGATCTTTTCGTGATAGGAGCCGGTTCCGGTGGTGTACGTGCCGCACGGACGGCTGCAGCAACGGGCGTCAAAGTGGCCGTTGCCGAAGATCGCTATCTGGGCGGTACCTGTGTCAACGTCGGCTGCGTGCCGAAGAAGCTGTACTCCTACGCGGCACATTTTCACGACGCCTTCGAAGACAGCAGCGGTTTCGGCTGGACGATACCGCAGGCGCCGAAATTCGATTGGGCCACGCTTCGTGATAACAAGATCGAAGAGATCAAGCGTCTCAACGGCATCTACAACCGCCTGCTGGAAGGGGCCGGCGTCACGCTGATCAATGGCCGGGCCAAAGTCGTCGATGCCCACGCGGTCGAGATCAATGGCGAGCGCATCACCGCGGAGAAGATTCTGGTCGCGGTCGGCGGCTGGCCGTGGACGCCGCAGTTCGAGGGCAGCGAATATACCGTCAACTCCAACCAGGTATTCGACCTCGACGACTTCCCCAAGCGCTTTCTGGTCCTGGGCGGCGGCTATATCGCCGTCGAGTTCGCCAGCATATTCAATGGCCTGGGCGCCGATACGCACCTGGTCTATCGTGGCGCGCTGTTTCTACGCGGATTCGACCACGAAGTCCGCGAGTTCACACGGGACGAAATGGCCAAGAAGGGCGTCAACCTGCATTTCGAGGCCAATATCGAGCGTATCCGCAAGGTGGATGGCGGGCTCGAAGTGACATTGACCAACGGTGAACAGCTCGAGGTGGATGCCGTGCTTGCCGCCACAGGGCGTCGTCCGCACCTGGAAGGGCTGGGCCTGGATTCGCTGGGCGTGGAGCTCAACACCGACGGCACGCTCAAGGTCAACGAGCGCTACGAATCCTCCGTGCCGTCGATCCTTGCGCTGGGCGACGTGACTGGTGGCCCCGAGCTGACACCGGTCGCGCTGGCAGAAGCCATGCACCTGGTTCAGCATCATTACGGCGACAAGACACCGGGACCGCTCGACTACCAGAACATCGCGACGGCCGTGTTCTGCCATCCCAATATCGGCACCGTGGGTCTTTCCGAAGAAGAAGCGCGCGAGCGCTTCGGCGCAGTGCGCATCTACAGCGCGGATTTCCGTCCGATGAAGCACACGCTGTCCGGCAGTGACGAGCGCTGCCTGATGAAGCTGGTGGTCGATGATGCCAGCGACCGCGTCGTCGGCGCCCATATGGTTGGTGACGAAGCGGGGGAAACCATTCAAGGCATCGCGATCGCCGTGCGCGCCCAACTGACCAAGACGGATTTCGACGCCACGGTGGGTATCCACCCGACGGCAGCGGAAGAGTTCGTTACCATGCGCAGCCTCACTCGCCGCTGATCACGGCTCCGCTGCTACGTTCAATGGCCGCCTCGAGGCGGCCATTGTCGTTATGCCCGATGTCCGGCCTTCGTGACTCTCATCGGCGCGCCCCGAATTCGCCATGAGAGAAAGTTCTTCAGAACGATGCGAGCATCGGGCCTCAAAGACTTCGCCTATTTCCTCCAATACATCTTCCTCCAATACATCGCCAGCCTTCGTCTAGACTGGAATTGTCGGAATTTCCGGATGCTCATCCAGCATATAAATATTCATTATTGAACTGGTTGAGTAAAATAACCTACGGTTTGAAGCTTGCTTCACTCGCTGTTATCCTTGAATTCAAATTCGCCATAGCGACGATGACGATGACCAACCCCAATCCGGCATTTACGCCGTCGGCAGACTTGGCAAGGCCTACCGTGGCCGATGCCGTCGTTGGCAAGCCCGATATGCCACTGTTCATTCGCAAGCCCACCACGGAAGACGGGTGGGGGATCTATGAACTGGTCAAGGCCTGTCCGCCGCTCGATGTCAATTCCGGTTATGCCTATCTGTTGCTGGCAACGCAGTTCCGCGACAGCTGTGCCGTCGCGACGACGGAAGATGGGGAAATCGTCGGATTCGTGTCCGGCTACGTCAAAGCTGCCGCTCCCGATATCTATTTCCTGTGGCAAGTCGCCGTCGGGGAAAAGGCACGGGGCACCGGCCTGGCTAGACGCTTGGTCGAAGCCGTGCTGACTCGGCCGGAGCTGGCAGAGTTGAACCATCTCGAAACCACGATCACGCCGGACAATCAGGCCTCATGGGGCTTGTTCAAGCGTCTGGCGGATCGCTGGCAGGCGCCCCTCATCAGTCGCGAATACTTTTCGACCGATCAACTGGGCGGAGAGCACGACCCGGAAAACCTCGTCCGGATCGGCCCGTTCGACCCCCAACGTATCCAGGGCGGGTAAGGTCTGCGTTGTTACGCATGTCTTATGCCAGCACGCCTTATCCACGCTCCCCACGACATCCACACTCCCATTACGGAGGTTGTATGCAGACTCAGATTCTCGAACGCATGGAGTCCGAAGTCCGGACTTATTCTCGCTCTTTTCCAATTGTTTTCACCAAGGCCCAGGGCGCGCGCCTGACTGCCGAGGATGGCCGCGAGTACATCGATTTTCTCGCTGGCGCCGGCACGCTCAATTACGGTCATAACCATCCGAAGCTTCAGGAAGCGCTGGTCGAATACATCACTTCCAACGGTATCGTCCATGGTCTGGACATGTGGACCGCCGCCAAGCGCGACTACCTTGAGACGCTGGAAGAAGTGATCTTCAAACCGCGTGGGCTGGACTACAAGGTTCATCTGCCGGGCCCGACGGGTACCAACGCTACCGAAGCCGCGATTCGCTTGGCTCGCGTGGCGAAGGGGCGTCATAACATCGTCACCTTCACCAATGGCTTCCATGGCGTCACCATGGGCGCACTGGCAACGACCGGCAACCGCAAGTTCCGCGAAGCGACCGGTGGCATCCCGGCCCAGGGTGCCAGCTTCCTGCCGTTCGATGGCTATCTCGGGGAAGGCACCGACACACTCGACTATTTCGAGAAGCTGCTGAGCGACAAGTCTGGCGGGCTCGACGTGCCGGCCGGCGTGATCGTCGAGACGGTGCAGGGCGAGGGCGGTATCAACCCGGCAGGCCTGGACTGGTTGAAGCGTCTGGAAGGCATCTGCCGCGCGCATGACATCCTGCTGATCGTCGACGACATCCAGGCAGGTTGTGGCCGTACCGGCAAGTTCTTCAGCTTCGAGCATGCCGGCATCGTGCCTGATATCGTTACCAATTCGAAATCGCTGTCCGCTTATGGCCTGCCGTTCGCCCACGTGCTGATGCGCCCCGAACTGGATAAGTGGAAGCCTGGCCAGTACAACGGCACATTCCGGGGTTTCAACATGGCTTTCGTGACAGCGGCGGCCGCGCTCAGACATTTCTGGAGCGATGACACCTTCGAGCGCGACGTCCAGCGTAAAGGGCGTCTCGTCGAAGAGCGCTTCGCCAGGATTGCCGCGATGCTGACCGAAATGGGTTATCCCGCGAGCGAACGCGGCCGCGGTCTGATGCGCGGTATCGATGTACGCGACGGTGACGTGGCGGACAAGATCACGGCAAAAGCCTTCGAAAACGGGCTCATCATCGAAACCGCGGGGCAGGATGGTCAAGTCGTGAAGTGCCTGTGCCCGCTGGTGATCAGCGATGAAGATCTCCTCGAAGGTCTGGATATTCTGGAGCGCAGTGCCAAGGAAGCCTTTGCCTGAGGCGAAACCTGGCACGGCGCACAATAGGGCGGCCCTCCTCGATGAGCATTGGGCCGTCTCTCATGTCATCTTTGAAGTCACCCACCAGGAGTTGTATCGATGATCGTACGTAATCTTCAGGAATGCATGAAAACCGACCGCTTCGTCGAAGCCGAGAACGGCAACTGGGACAGCACTCGGCTGATGCTGGCCGAAGACGGTTGTGGGTTTTCATTCAACATCACGCGTATTCATCCGGGTACGGAAACCCATATTCATTACAAGAACCACATCGAAGCAGTGTTCTGCTACGAAGGTGAGGGTGAAGTGGAAACCATCGCCGATGGCAAGATCCATACCATCAAGGCCGGCGACATGTATTTGCTCGACCAGCACGATGAGCATTGGCTGCGTGGCAAGGAAAAGGGCATGACCGTTGCCTGTGTCTTCAGCCCTGCGCTAACTGGCCGTGAAATTCACCGCGAAGACGGCTCCTACGCACCGGCCGAGTAAATCTCAACGCGCCATCGTTCATTCAGGCACAAAAAAAGACCGCTTATGCGGTCTTTTTTTGATCCTGACCTCCTCCCAGAAACCGGATCCACCGGCAATGTGAAATTCCCGCTACGTTTATTCTGATAGCACGAGATCTCGCGATGGAGCCTCGACTTGGTGCCGTGAAAACAGAATACCAACGGACTAATTCGCCAGTAATTTTGAAGGGTACGGCCTTTCGAGAAGTCATCGACGCTGAGCTGCGGTAGGTCGTAGAGAGGCTCAACAACCTGCCCGCAGCGTCTGGGTTATCAGACTCCGGTCCAAGTATTTTGAGTGGATACTCAGGCTCATTGGAAATGCGTTTTTCTAAGGTAATTTCGATTGGCTAGCAATCATAGATAAAGTTGTGTCGTGATCAATCTGAGCTAAGAACTGCTTGGCCTCCTTTTGAAAGGCTGCTAATGCTTGTCCAGATAGCTGCTTGCCTTCCGGCAATTTGACGCGCATGGCGTCGACTTGATTATTGTTAACCATTAATTCGTAATGAAGATGAGGCCCCGTGCTACGACCCGTATTGCCGGATAGTGCAATCTTCTGGCCTCTGGAAACGCGCTCGCCTTCAGATACCAAGCGTTTGGATAGGTGCATATAGCGAGTCTTGTAGCCGTTGTCATGGCGGATCACAACGTAGTTTCCAGCGCCATTTGCTTGATAGGCCGATTTGACAACACGTCCATTTGCTGGAGATTGAATCGAAGTGCCAATGGTTACTGCAAAGTCAGTGCCTCGATGCGGACTAACTCGGCCAGTGATTGGGTGCTTTCGCCGCAAGTTAAAAGGCGAGCTTATCCTGTAGTCGCCTTTAAACGGCTTCCGGTTAAATGCCGGGGAGAGGCTGTAGCCTTCAGAGGTATAAAAATTGTCATCAGCAGGATTCCTAACGATAGCTAGGTCTCTTTTATTGCCTTTGTAGTGAGCAGCAAGGATGCGCGAATCAGCAGCCTGACCCTCAATCATATCGGTTTCTACCAAAACTCGGAATTGATCTCCTCGCCGGGCAGCACGGCGAAAATTTATCTTTTTCGAAAGTAGATCGCTCAGATCAGACACTTCTGAGTAAGATAAGCCAGTGGCGCTGGCTGACTGAGCAAAACTGCCATTGACGGTTCCTGAAAACAATCGCTCCGTTTTCCGAGCCGTTTTTTCAAGACGAGTAACCTCAAAGCTCTTGCTGTCGTGGTCGCGTTCAATCAGGAGGCCGGAATGTGCATCCTCCATGATTCGCAGTGCCAATAATTCACCAGATTCGTTAATTTTAAAGTCAAAGTTATCACCGACACGCCAGCGAGTGAATGTCCTTTCGTCCGGGATTTCTTCGAGAAGCTGCATAACTTCATCATAGCCTAGTCCCAGAATGCGTTCGGCCATGTCCGCGAAAGTATCGCCGGATTGAATGGTATAAGTTTCCCAAGATGGGACGAATCTTTCGTTGGCTACCAGTTCTTCTTCCATGTCTACTTTTTCATCGTTATGTATTAGGTCGACAGATAAACCAACATCGGAAGTCCCGCCAACTTTGCGATCGTTGGCTTCTGTTGACGAGTCGGTAAGTCGAATCGCCATGTGCAGCGCCTGGCTATCCAGTTCGCTAGCGTCTTTAGTACTTTCCGGCTTGGTTGTAGGAACGCTGGGGTTTAATGGTGTAGCCGCACGAACAACGCTGTCTTGGACAGTTGTTTCAGAAACGCGAGTAGTTTCAACTTCGTCTGTTACCAATAGGAGGCTTTGCGGCGAGCCTGCCGTGGGCTTGGTAAGTCCGGTGGAAGCCTGAGCGGGGCCCGTATATTTGTAGTTGGTGCTGACTTTAACAGCTGTCATGGTGTCAGCTTGAGCTTGGAAGCGAGTAGATAACTCAATGCTTGGCGAACTAGCCTCGTTAAGGGGCGCATCATCTCCATTAGAAGCTTTTAACACAGAGAAGATTTCCTGCGCTCCTAGTAACGTGACTAGCGTAGCTATAGGTAAAATCAGTAATTTTCGGCTGCGAGGCAGGAAGCGAAGGATTCTTAGCATGAGAGCTTATGATAGACCAAGTGAAGTGAAATGGCGGCACTTTACCCCAAACAACACGATGTGCCTACCCTACAGGGCAAGCCTCTGCGCATAATGACATTTTGTAGTGGCTTGCCTAACTGTCGATAACGGTGTCTTTTAGCTATTTCGCCTGCGTACCCCGGATATAACCAGCGCTGCTGACAATAGCCAGGTTGGCCAGCTTCCGGTGCGTGTGAATGGCGTTTCTCCCCGCATGGCCCGGATTTCTCCGTTGAGGGTGGTCATCCTGAATTGAGTCGCGCGATCGATAATGCGACCTTGCGGGTCGATGATGGCCGTCACCCCATTGTTCGTTGCCCGCATAACATAGCGACCATTTTCAAGGGCGCGTAGCCGGGCCATTTGCAGATGCTGAAGCGGCCCGATGGAGTCACCGAACCAGGTGTCGTTGGACACCGTGAGCAACACCTCAGCGTTATCGGCGCGTTGTGCCACTAAGTCCGGGAAAATAATTTCGTAACAGATCGCCGTGCCGATGCGCAGTCCAGCGGCTCGGATCGGGCCTTGTTCGGAATTGCCTGCCGTGAAGTCTGACATCGGCAGATCAAAGAAAGCGATAATGCCACGTAGCTGTTTTTCCATCGGGATGTATTCACCGAACGGTACCAGATGCGACTTGCGGTACACATCCGTAACCTCGCCGGCACCGACTACGGCATTGTAATAGCGGCCCGAGTCGTCGCGCTGCACGATACCGGTGAGTAGTTCGGCTCCTGATGGCAAAGTAGCCTTAACCCGCTCCAACAGCGGCTCGGCTTGACGCTGATACATAGGAATCGCCGTTTCCGGCCAGATAACCAGATCTATGTCTTCAGCAATGTTGCGGGTCAATCGGGCATAGGTGCTGACTGCGTTACGCTGCCCCTCGTTTGTCCATTTGCTTAGCTGGGGTAGATTGCCCTGTAACAGGCTCACTTGTACGGGCTCCTTGCTGGGTATGGTCCACTGAGTAGGAAGCATCAAGGGGAACAGCCATAGAGCGGCGATCGTGCCCCCTGCCCACCAGCGTCGACGCAGGAACTCCACCCCCAGCGTGCCCGTCAGGGCGGTAACCAATGTCAACAGCAGCACCCCGCCAACCGGGGCCAATGGTGCTAAAGGAGAATCGACGTGCGCGCTCCCCAGCAATAGCCAAGGGAAACCGGTGAAAAGGTATGTCCGTAGCACTTCAATCAACACCCACGCGCCGGCGAAGGAGAGAAAGGCTAGACGCGAGCCAGTAAAGCGCCGATAGAACCAGAAGGGAATGGCATAGAAAAGCGCCAAGGTGGCGGCAAACAGGGCTGTAAGGAAAACCGATAGCGGCACCCCCGTGTAACCGTACTCATGGATCGACACGTAGACCCATGAGGTTCCCGTGGCGAACAGCGCGATGCCATAACACCAGCCTCGCAGGGCTGCCTGACCCGGTGTCAGGTCATCCAGGCCTGAGTAAATGAGGCCGACGGCGACCGGCCCCAGCCACCAAAGCTCGAAGGGAGAGAAGGTTAGCGTCGTTAGAGCCCCTGCGAAGACCGCTAACACGCATCCCATCCAGGGGCGACAGGAAAATCGCATGGGTTGCTCCTTAACGTGACGGGCCACTTTTATCAAAAACGCCTCGGAAAAACATTATGGCCATTCTCAAAAGTCATGCTTCTATTGGCCGTCGCAGTCGTTCGCAAGTCGTTTTCTACCCGCCTCGCATGCTTCACTACCAGTAAGACGATGCGGCTTGACTCTATAGCCACTAGAAGGTTTAGAGTTTAAACACAGAAATTGAACGAGGTAACTTTTCATGCCAGCTACAAATCCCGAAGTATCCGATAACCCATACCAGTGGACCGTTCAAGGCATGGACTGTCCAAGCTGCGCCGGCAAGATCCGTGGTGCGGTGGAACGCCTGAAAGGCGTTTCCGACGTTCAGGTTTCGGTGATGAAGGAGACGCTGAGGCTTGGGCTGGACACGCGACAAACCTCGATGGAGCAAGTCGAGAAGACCGTCAAGCGGCTTGGCTATGGCGTCCAGTTCAAGCCCGCTGCCGCTGGACAGGATAGTGATCCGGACGAGAGCCATTCACACGGCGGCTGTGACGGTAGCCAGGCTCACGACCACGACCACTGTCACGGACATGACTATGACCATGACTATGACCATGACCATGACCGCGACGTGACGATGGCGACAGCCGAAGAGGCCGATACCGAGGGCACGCTCAGTTGGAAGGTCGGCGGCATGGACTGTGCCAGTTGCGCGGCGAAAATTCGTGGCGGTGTAGAGAACCTGCCGGGAGTCTCCGACGTCAAAGTGTCGGTCATGAACGAGACGCTCACGCTGAAGCTCGACGAACAGCAAACCTCGCCGGACAGCGTCGAGAAATCGATCAAGCGGCTCGGTTACAGTGTAACGCCGCGCACCGCCATAACCGGTAATGGCTCCAATGGCGCCAGCTCCACAGCTGACGAAGGCGTCGCCGAGGCAGTGTCGGCCTCACCGAAACGCTGGTTTCTGCATGGCAAGGGCCGGCTGGTGGTCATGACCGGGGCTGTCCTGCTGGCCGCCGTGGCGGTGCGCCTGGTGGCCTCGGAGTCTCTGGCTTATTGGGGCTTCATCCTGGCGTGTCTGGTCGGGCTGGTTCCCGTGGCGAAACGCGCCTTTTCTGCCGCGCGCGCGGGCATGCCGTTCACCATCGAGATGCTGATGACCATCGCTGCGGGTGGCGCGCTGTTCATCGGTGCCGCCGAGGAGGCGGCGCTGGTGGTATTCCTGTTCGCCGTCGGCGAAGTGCTTGAAGGGGTGGCCGCGGATCGCGCCCGCTCGAGCATTCGCGCGCTGGGTGATCTGGTGCCCAAGAGCGCGCTGGTCGAAGACGCGCAGGGGGCGACTCGCAAGGTCAATGCCGCGAATCTGAAGATTGGTCAGATCGTCGTCGCGCGACCCGGCGACCGGATTCCTGCCGATGGGCAGATCATTGAAGGAACGTCTTCTATCGATGAATCGCCGGTGACCGGTGAATCGGTGCCCAAGAGCAAGACCCTCGACGAGTCGGTCTTCGCCGGGTCCATCAATAATGATGCCGTGCTGCGTATTCGCGTCACCAAGGCGCCCGAAGACAATACCATCGCGCGGATCATCCGCTTGGTGGAAGAAGCACAGGAAGCCCGTGCGCCCACCGAGCGTTTCATTGATCGCTTCAGCCGTGTCTATATGCCCGCTGTGGTCGGTACCGCGCTACTCGTTGCGATCATTCCTCCGCTACTTTTCGGCGGCGCTTGGGGTGAATGGACTTATCGAGCCCTGGCGCTGCTGTTGATTGGCTGCCCGTGTGCGCTGGTAATTTCGGTACCGGCTTCGATCGCCTCGTCGCTGTCTACCGGGGCACGCCGCGGGCTATTGTTGAAGGGGGGCGCGGTGATCGAGTCCACCGCCAAGGCTAGCCTCGTGACCTTCGACAAGACCGGCACCCTGACCGCCGGGAAACCAGTCGTTACCGACGTGCAAGCGGCTGCCGATGACCACGATGAGGCTGATGTCGTTGCCTTGGCCGCCAGTGTCGAGGCCGGCTCCAGCCACCCGCTCGCCGAGGCGGTGTTAAGTCATGCCGAATCGCGTCATATCGCGTTTTCTCAAGGGGCGGACGCACGCGTCATCGCCGGCCATGGTGTCGAGGCAAGCGTGGACGGTCATCGTAGCTATGTCGGTTCGCCACGCTACGCTGAAGACCAGGGCGTACTGACAGAGGCTCTGAAGACGCGGATCGCTGCGCTGGAGGAGCAGGGCAAGACGGCCGTCGTGGTGTTTAGGGACGGCGCGATCGTCGGACTGATTGCCATGCGTGACGAGCCGCGCACGGACGCCATCGACGGCATCAAGGATCTCCAGGCACTGGGCATCCGCTCGGTGATGCTGACCGGTGACAACCCCCGTACCGCGAAAGCGATTGCCGATCCGCTGGGCATCGAGTTCCAGGCAGGCTTGCTGCCTGACGACAAGGTCACGGCAATCAAGGGAATGGTCGCCAAGGACCGGGTGATCATGGTGGGCGACGGGATCAACGACGCGCCTGCACTCGCCACCGCCGACGTCGGCGTGGCCATGGGCTCGGGCACCGATGTCGCCCTGGAAACGGCCGATGGCGCCTTGCTGCGTAATCGCGTGACCGACATAGCGACTATGATTCGTCTGGCTCGCGCCACCATGAACAATATTCGCCAGAACATCACCATCGCGCTGGGCCTGAAGGCGGTATTCCTGTTGACGACCATGTTTGGTCTGACCGGGTTGTGGGTGGCTATCATGGCTGATACCGGCGCCACCGTACTAGTGACGCTGAATGCGCTGCGTCTGTTACGGTTCGAGAATCGACAGGGCCCGACACGCGGCGGTGGAGCCTCCGTCAATGTGCCGCCGGAAAGCTCGGGCCAGGCCGCTTCGCCGGCGAGTGCTTGAAGGCGAGTGCTAGAGCTAGACATCGACCAGGGAAGGTGATCATGGATAGCATTTGGATGGTGTTCGGCCTGGCATTGCTTCCCGCGTTGGGAAACTTCGGTGGCGGGCTGGTTGCGGAGGTCTCGCGGACGCGTGGCATGTCGCATACACAGAAATAACGGATTATTGACATTGAGGACGACGGCGTGGGTATGGAAGCGTCCGCATTGTCGCAACTTGGTCAGCAAGAGAAACGCCTCAATGAAAGCAGCACGGTTCATGCTGTCCTATTGGCAGAACGCCGAGAGTCACATGGTCATCGTAGCGAGAATGGATTCATAAACACTTCCAGCCAGGCATAGAGCCCATGACATCTCCACACCCCCGATCTTGGCGTGGATATGCCGCTGGTCTCGTCAACCGAAAGGTGTCCGCACGACGGCAGGAGCGGTTCAGAAGCAGGCAAGCCCCCTAGGGGGCTTGCTATTCTTTATTGACGCTGTTACATGCAGCCTAGACGGGGCTCTGCTGCCTGTGGTCTCCTAATTCACATCACCAGCCCCGCAATCAGGATCGGCATCACAAACGTGACGGATAGCGGCATCCTCGGGTTGTAAGGTGGTGTGCTCAATACCGAAGCGCCCCCGCAATATCGTTTGCAACTGCGGCAGTATCTCTTCCCATCGTCCCATCGCTTCCACATCAATATGCGCCGCTAGAGCTTGACTGTTTGATGATAGGCTCCAGATATGCATGTCATGGATAGCAAAAACGCCGTCGACCCGGACAAGGGCGCAGCCGACTTCATGTGCATCGATTCCTTCTGGCACGCCTTCCATCAACACTTGCGTCACCTCACGCAGTAGTCGAACGGCGGATACCAGAATCAATAGGCTGACGAAAAGAGACAGGATCGGGTCCGCAATGGGCGGCCCGCCCAGATAAATGACCGCCCCGGCAACCAGCGCAGCGACCGAGCCCAGCAAGTCTCCCATTACGTGCAGGAGCGCTCCGCGAACGTTTATAGTCTGCTCTCCACGCATCAGCGCCCAAGCCACTGCGATATTCACCAGCAAACCGAGCCCGCCGATCGCCAAAACCATGCCACCGGCAACAGCGGGGGTGTCTGCCATGCGGCGGATCGCTTCATAGGCGATAAATACAATCACTCCGAACATAAACAGCACGTTAAACAGGGCTCCGAGAATTTCGGCGCGCTTGAGTCCAAAGGAATGCTGACGCGATGCCGGCTTCTTGGCCAGCCAAGCGGCGAAGGCACCAATCCCTAACGACAATGAATCGGTAAGCATGTGGCCTGCGTCCGATAACAGGGCAAGCGAATCAGCTATCAGGCCGCCGAATACTTCGACAGCTGCAAAACCTGTAGTGAAGACCAGTGCAAACAACAAGGTCTTGCCGCCACTATGGCTATGATTGTGGTCTGACATTGATGCCTCCTTCGTATATTGGCCATCGAGATTCCCCGCGAGCCGCTCTCACTCTCTATCAGGCCATTGGGTCGATATGTTTTTCCGCGCTAATGAAAGGCAGTTTGCACCTGCCACATTACGATTGGATATATTCACAAAGGAAGCCGTGGCTCGCCACGGCTGTCGTCCCGTAGCAGAAGTCATCCTAGTCGCTGGTGATCGTCGTACCGGCGCCAGTGCCTTTGAGCCTTTTCTTCGAGCGGGTGGTGGTGGTCTTGCTTTTTTACTCTCATTCATTTTGAGTCTTCCGTGTGCCAGGCTTTTATCTGCCTTACTTGAGGTAGGACTTAATGACCTGTAGTACCGCGTCCAAGTCTTGTTGCCGCTGCGCCAGTTCGGGCTCCCTGACGACGTGATCAGTCAGGTGCCCCTCCATGACGGCGGCCATCAACCCATTCACCGCCCCGCGAATCGCGGCGATCTGTTGCAGCACTCATCGGCACGCTTTTGTGATCGATAGCCATCACACGAAATGGCCATCGTGAAATAACGAAGAGGCACAAGGAACGTCATGCATGCATGTAGGGGCGCTGCTGGTTGTAGCGCAGCATCAGGTAGAAGCCGATATCCCGTAAAGCCTAACGCACCGATAAGTAACCGGTCGCGGACATCCATTCGCTCTTGTAGCTTCGAAATAACCGCTCCATGGACAAATTGGCCCCGCTTGGAGCGGCGGCTTCTCACATTGTGGGCGGACTTAAACCAGGGGGAAGGTCAATCCGTCAATCTCGATCCGATCATCCTGATGCAAGCGACAGCAGCGATTCGGCTATCGGCATTCGGCTATCCAGTGACATCATGACACTCAATGCAGTTACCACCACGATCGAGATACCGAAGACCTTGCGAGCCCAGGCTTGATCATTGGTGGTTCGGAAGCCTCTGAGCGTAATACTGAGCCAGTAACCGCCCACGGCAACGGCAACGATGGCGTAGGCCCATCCGGTATAGCCGGCAACCGATAGCATGACCGAGGCGATCACGAACAGCACCGTGTAGATCACGATATGTCGCTTGGCCACCGCGATGCCGTGCTTCACCGGTAGAACGGGTATCGATGCCGAGGCGTAGTCGTCGAAGCGAAAGATGGCAATCGCATAGGAGTGCGGCATCTGCCACATGCTGAAAATGATCAGCAATAGCAGGGCACCCAGATCGAACGTGCCCGTCACCGCACAGTATCCGATCACCGGTGGCGATGCGCCGGATAAACTTCCGATCAGCGTGCTATAGACCGAATTCCGTTTGAGGTAAAGGCTGTAGGCACCGACATAGATGGCAAAGCCAAATGCTGCGAATCCCGTGGCCACGGGCGTCGTCATCCATGCCAGCAGGCCGAACCCGACAATCCCCATCAGACAGCCCAGCAGCAGGGCGATCGGAATCGAAATCTCGCCGGTCACCATGGCACGAGACTGGGTACGTGCCATGTAACCATCGATATCGCGGTCGATCACGTTGTTGAAAACGCAGCCGGACGCAACGACCAATGAAGTGCCAAGCACCGTTGCCAGGAATAACCACAGCTCGAAACGGCCACCGGCGGCCAGAAAATAGCCGCCGATGACTGTCACGAGATTACCGAAGATGATACCGGGCTTGGTCAGCGATAGGTAGGCCTTGTATGTCACCTGGCTATCACATCAGGTTGAGGCGCAGATGGTGCATGATCCATAACGAACCCCCGACTATCAGACTCAGAATCACGAGTGTGAAAAAGAAGAACCCTCCGGATTCACGACCCTGTTGCGTTTTCAGTTCAAGATGCATGAAAAGGATCAACTGGACCATGATCTGCAGAACCGCCATGACAATGATCGTGACGATCATGGTCGTGGTACTGAAATCGCCCAACATGACTACGCCGAAGGCCAGCAGCGTCAGCACGATCGAGAGAACCAGTCCAATGATGTAGGACTTGTGGCTGCCATGACTAGCGCCGTCGTGCGAAGTGTGGATATCGCTCATGTCACATGGCTCCCATCAGGTAGACGAAAGTGAATACACAGACCCAGACGATGTCCAGGAAGTGCCAGAACAGGCTGAGACACAACATTCGCGACTTGGTCACGCTGTCTAGCCCGCGCCTGGAGATCTGGACGAACATGATCGCGATCCAGATCAGACCGAATGTCACGTGCAGGCCATGGGTTCCGACCAACGTGAAGAACGCCGACAGGAACGCGCTACGGTCCGGACCCGCGCCTTCAGAGATCAGACTATAGAATTCATAGATCTCCATCGAGATGAACCCGGCACCCAGCAGAAACGTCACTGCCAGCCATTTCAGCACCGCACCTCGGTCACCGGCATTCTGCGCCAGTACCGCCAGGCCGAAAGTGAAACTGCTGATCAACAGCAGGAAGGTCTCGACCATCACGAAGGGCAGGTCGAAAATTTCCTGAGATGTCGGGCCGCCAGCCGTCGCCTTGGCCAGTACGCCGAAGGTCGCGAACAAGGTACCGAAGATCACCAGGTCGCTCATCAGGTAGACCCAGAACCCGAAGACCTTCATTGCGCTCGCGTCGTGGTGCTCATGCCCATCCTGGGCATGAGCGTCATGTTGCTTGATTGTGTCGGTTGCCATGATTAAGCCTGCACCTCCAACCGTTGGTAGTATTCACGTTCGGTCTTTTCGACCTCCGCGGCGCTGACGTGGTAGTCGGTATCGTTATTGAAGATACGGAACATGAACGTCACGAACATGCCGATGGCCCCCAGACCCGCCAGCCACCAGATGTGCCAGATCAACGCAAAGCCGAACAACAAGGCAAACAGCGACAGGATCGGGCCTTCCGCCGTGTTCCTGGGCATGTGAATGTCCTCGAACTTGGTCGCCAGCTCGCGCTTGAAGCCACCCGGCTGCTGCTTCATCTCCCAGTAGCTATCGATGGACGCGACATCTGGCAGGTAAGCGAAGTTGTAGTTCGGGGGCGGAGAGGAGGTAGACCACTCCAGCGTACGCCCATCCCACGGATCGCCTGTCAGATCACGGTTCTTCTCGCGATCGCGAATACTGACGACAAGCTGGATCACGATGCAGGCAATGCCGCAGGCGATGATCACGGCGCCAAACCAGGCCACGATCATCAGCGGCTGCCACTCGGTCTGTTCGTAGGACTGCATCCGGCGCATGGCACCGAAGAAGCTCAGCGCATACAGCGGCATGAACGCGACGTAGAAGCCGATCAGCCAGCACCAGAAGGAGCGCTTGCCCCATTTTTCACTCAGCGTGAAGCCGAAGGCTTTCGGGAACCAGTACGTGAAGCCGGCCATCATCCCGAACACCACGCCGCCGATGATGACGTTATGGAAGTGAGCGATGACGAAGAGCGTGTTGTGTAGCACAAAGTTCGCCCCCGGCACGGCCAGCATGACACCGGTCATACCGCCCAGGGTAAAGGTGATGATGAAACCGATCGTCCAGAGTACCGGCGTCGTGAACTGGATGCGCCCGCGATACATGGTGAACAGCCAGTTGAAGATCTTCACGCCCGTGGGTATGGCGATGATCATCGTTGCAATGCCAAAGAAGGAATTTACATCAGCACCCGCGCCCATGGTGAAGAAGTGGTGCAGCCAGACGGTGAACGACAAAAATGCGATCACGACGGTGGCCCAGACCATGGTCTTGTAGCCGAACAGGCGCTTCTTGGTAAAAGTCGAAATGACTTCGGAGAAGACACCGAATGCCGGCAGAATCAGGATGTACACCTCTGGATGGCCCCAAGCCCAGATGAGATTGACGTACATCATTATGTTGCCGCCCATGTCATTCGTGAAGAAATGCATGCCTAGGTAACGATCCAGGGTCAGCATGGCAATGGTGGCAGTCAGGATCGGAAACGACAAAATGATCAGCACGTTGGTGCAGAGCGCCGTCCAGGTGAAGATCGGCATGCGAAACAGCGTCATGCCCTTGGTGCGCATTTTCAGGATGGTGACGAAGAAGTTGATCCCCGTCAGCGTGGTCCCGATCCCCGATATCTGCAATGCCCAGATCCAATAGTCGACCCCAACGCCTGGACTGTATTTCAACTCCGATAGCGGCGCGTAGGCCAGCCAGCCGGTCTTGGCGAACTCGCCGATAACCAGAGACATGTTCACCAGAATCACGCCCACCGCGAACAGCCAGAAACTCAGGTTGTTCATGAACGGGAAGGCCACGTCGCGAGCGCCGATCTGCAGCGGCACGACCAGATTCATCAAACCGATGACCATGGGCATGGCGACGAAGAAGATCATGATGACACCGTGGGCGGTGAAGATCTGATCGTAGTGTTCGGGAGGCAGATAGCCCTCGGCGCCACCGGCAGCAATGGCTTGCTGCGTTCGCATCATGATCGCATCGGCGAAACCGCGGATGAGCATGACCAGGGCCACGAGAAAGTACATCACACCGATTTTCTTGTGATCGATGGACGTTATCCAATCGGTCCAGAGATAGCCCCACTTGCCATAGTAGGTGATCAGACCGAGGATGATGGCACCGATGATGCCGATGGCCGCCGCGGTGACCATGATGATGGGTTGCTCGAATGGAATCGAATCTAAACTGAGTTTTCCGAACATGACGTTACTCCGCTGCCTGCGCACTCATGGGCATTGAAGACTCCCGTGCTTCGTTGTGCTCGCCACGGCTATCAGTACCATCATCAGTACCATCAGAGCCCGCTTTGTAGCTATTGATCAGATCGCCATAGAAATCTGGCGAGACCTGCGAGAAGTATTCCACCGGATTGGCAACCGAAGGCTTCGCGATCTGGTCGTAGTCTTCCGGGAACATCATGGTTTCCGGCGACTGCTTGACCTTGTCGACCCATGCCTGGAAATCCGCATCCGACGTCACGCGCGCGTCGAACAACATTTCCGAGTAACCTTCACCACTGTAGTTGGTCGAACGACCACGAAAGGTGCCAATTTCATTACCTATCAGATAAACGTCGTTGTCCATACCGGCCATGGCGTAGATCTGGCTACCGAGGGTGGGAATCATGAATGAATTCATGACCGTACCCGAGGTCACACGAAAATGGACTGGTTTATCGACGGGAATCGCGATCTCGTTGACCGTCGCGATGCCTTCGTCCGGGTAGATGAACAGCCACTTCCAATCGAGTGAAATTGCATCGATCGTCATGGTTTCATCTTCACTGCCTTCACTGGCGAGAGGTTTGCTTGGATCAAAATAGTGCGACGTCTGCCATGTCAGAATGGCTAGGAAAAAGATGATGACGCACGGAATGGCCCAAACGAAGACCTCGATGATGTTCGAGTGCTCCCAGTTTGGCGTGTACTTGGCCGCGAGATTGGTTCCGCGATATTTCCAAGCAAACAGAATAGTCATCACGATGACCGGAATGACCACGATCAGCATCAAACCGAAGGCCGTGATGATCAGCGATTTCAGACCCTGACCAATCTCGCCGGTCGGATCCATCAGCGCTGAGCCACAGCCACTCAACAATAATGGCGCGGTTAACCACGTCATCACACTCAAATACTTGAGGGAGTTCCTTTTTCTCATCTCACGACCCCAGTGGAGGAAAGCTTTTCGGCCCTGCAACAATCGGTTAGCGGCCTGCATCATACGCCGCTAGCCAGGGCTGACAACTCTGACACGACGCGCAATGGCGTACCGAAGCATCGGACGTCGCCAACGAAGTAGGGATTTCGCGGTCGCCATTGTACCGAAAAAATGACTTTTGATCAGACGCTGGCGGGAAACTCCGCGTCAGTGTGGCGATATGTCGCAGACTGACGCGGCCCATTTCTCGATGTCACATCAGCGTAGCGCAACCTCGGGGTAAACCGAGCAGTATTTCGAAATCCCGAGCGATAAACATATCGGCATGTATGATGGATGATTCGGATCATGGCATCTCCATGAGTTCGCATAATATATATTATGTTAAATAGGCTGTGTACGTATTGTCTTGCATGCACCGGCATGTCGAATCCCTGGATGACGATCCACCCCATCCGGGTGAATTCTTGTCCGGTGGTTCCTTCCAGCGCTAACGCGTAGAATGTGGCCCTCTCGATGCTTACCGGGAAGTTCGATGCTCGATTCGGATGTGCTGCTCAAACAGGCAGATCAACAGTGTCAGGAACGCGGCGTACGCTTTACGCCGATCCGCCGTCGCGTACTGGAAATGATCTCCAGTACGCCAGGTGGTCTCAAGGCCTACGATCTGCTGGATCGTCTGTCGGACGAACATGCGTCCGCGAGACCGCCGACGGTCTATCGGGCACTGGATTTCCTGATCGAGCAAGGTTTGGTCCATCGCATCGAATCGCTCAATGCCTACATTGCCTGCCCGTGCCCCGAACACGTCCACCGATTCCAGTTGCTGATCTGCCGTCACTGCGGACGTGTCGAGGAACTGCATCAGGAAGCCGTCGGTGAAATGCTGGCATCCACGGCACGGGAACGCGGGTTCACGATCCAGCGCCAGACCATCGAGCTGCTCGGCGCCTGCGACGCCTGTCTCGAAAAGGCCTGATCACGCTAAGCTCATCTCCAGCTCGACGGAACTCTCATGTCCGGTTTCTTTCACGATCTCGAACAATTACCTACCAATACCTCGGTGGCGCTATCCGATTTGCTATCGGCCGCCAAATGGAATGCTGACGGTTTGATACCCGCCATTGCGCAGCAGCATGATAGCGGCGAGGTACTGATGATGGCCTGGATGAATCGCGCATCTCTGGAAGAGACGCTGTCGACGGGTCGAGTCTGTTACTGGTCTCGCTCGAGACAGGCCTTCTGGCGCAAAGGCGAAACCTCGGGCCAGCAGCAGCATCTCGTCGAGGCCCGATTCGATTGTGACGGCGACACCCTGCTCCTCAAAGTCGACCAATCCGGTCCCGCTTGCCATACCGGTCGCCGTAGCTGCTTCTACCTTCGACTCACGCCGACGGCCGGGGAAATCGATAGCGACCCGTTGATGTCAAAGGAAGAACTCTACGGCGGAAAGCGCTGAGGCGTGACGTGATCGCCAAGCTCGCCACCTGGCTGATGACCGCCGTCATCCAGGGCTACCGCTACGGCATCAGCCCCCTGCTCGGCCCGCGCTGCCGATTCTGGCCGACCTGTTCCAGCTATGCGCTGGAAGCCATTCGCCTTCATGGCCCGTGGCGTGGAGGCTGGCTGAGTTTGCGACGCCTGTCGAAATGCCACCCCTTCCATGCCGGCGGCGTCGATCCGGTGCCGGAACCTCGGCAGAAATCCTGCCACTGCCGGCCGGACAACGGCGCCGGTGCCGGTGCCGGCGACGAAAAGCGAGACGGTGACGAGCCGGGCGGTCAGTGAATCTATTGGTGGGCCTGGGCTTCACGAGCGATGGCGTAGATCCGCTCGATCATGGCATGCAAGCCGTTACTGCGTGTCGGAGACAGATGCTTGTCCAGCCCCAGCTCAGTGAGAAATTGAGGCTCACCCTCGAGAATTTCCTGCGGTTCACGTTTGTCGTAGACACGCATCAGAATGGCGATCAATCCGCTGACGATGGCCGCGTCCGACGTGGCCAGAAAATGCAGCCGCCCCGCTTCCTGGGTGGATCGCAGCCATACATTCGACTGACACCCTTCGATCTTGTAGGCCGCCACCTTGTCCGACTCGGGATAGTCAGGCAATTGGCGCCCCATGTCGATGATGTACTGATAACGATCCATCCAGTTATCGAACATCGAGAATTCGTCCAGCAGCTCGGCCTGGGCCTGTCCAATACTCATGGCGCCTCCTATATTTGAATATCTTCATTATAGGGCCTGAGCGAACGTATCCCCATAGAAGAGATGATCTGATATGACACGGAAATTTTTACGTATACACTTTACGTAAAGCATCTATGCTGTATCCCGAGAGTTCTCAGAAGCTCCAGGATCATTCGCAACACAAGGGAATTCGACATGGCACGTAATGGTATCCGTTACGATGACGTCTGCCGCGCCATCGACACGTTGCAGAAACGTGGCGAGGCGGCCAGCGTTCAGAAGATACGTGAGCTTCTCGGCACGGGCAGCTACACCACGATCAGCGACCATCTTCGCGAATGGCGCTTGCGCCAGAATGGCGATTCGGTGCAATCCATCCCGCGCACCCTCGAGCGCCCGGAAGGCCTGGATAGCTGGGTGGCCGATATCTGGGACAAGGCACAACAGGCAGCTTACGAAAAGCTCGCGATCTACCGGCAGGAAGCCGACGAGCAGATCCGCGAGGCCGACGAGATCAGTCATCAGGCGCAACGCCAGAGCGAGAATGCCGAGCAGCGGCTGCAGGCACTCAACGACCACATGCTCCGCGTTCAGGAACGGCTCGAGACCAAGACGACGGAAGCCGCTCATCTCCAGGCCGAACTCCAGTCATTGCAATCCGCTCAAAGCCAACAGCAGAAGCGCATCCTGCAACTCGAACAGGCCTGCCAGCGCCACCAGTCCAGTCTGGAGCAGGCCGAAAGGCAGCACCGCGACGCGATGGCCAAACAGCATCAGGCCAATCAGGCCAAGCTCGCGCAGGAAGAGAAGCGCCACGAGTCCGCCGAAACGCGTCTCATGGGATTGCTGGAAGAGGCCCGTCAGGAGCGCTTGAAACAGGAAAGACAATACGAGCAGCGCCTGACCTCGCTGGACCAGCGCTGCGAACGCTTGCAGCAGGATCTCTCCGAACAGCGCCGGCAGTATGGTCAGCTTCAGGAATCGCTGCGTGCCGACAAGGTGCACATGGAACAGACCGAGAGTGAAAAGCGGGTCAGCGATGACCGGGTCAAATCCATGCAGCAGGAACGCCAGCGACTGGAAAGCGAACTCAAGAATCTACGGGCAGCCAACCGGGAGCTTCATGAACGTCTGTCTCGTGCTGCCCTGCCCCCAACGGCCAGTTGAAGCCTGCCGAAGCCTGCCACCTCGAGTCATTCGCTGCCGGGTGGCAGCAACCCGACCTCTTCGTAGTAGCGTCTTGCGCCTGCATGCAGTGGTACGGTCAACCCTTCGTGAACCATGGCGGACGGGGTCAATGTCGCCAGCGAAGGGTGTGACCGGCGAAACGCATCCAGGTGCTCGAATACCGCCTTGACCAGTTGGTAGACGCTTTCCTCATCGACATCCTTGCGCGACAGTAACGTCGCCCGGACACCGAAGGTGACGGTGTCGTCGGGATTATTGACATAGGTGCCACCGGGGATCACGGTGAGGCCGTAGTACGGCATCTGCTCGATCAGCGCATCCACCTCAGGACCCGCTACATTGACCAGATGGGCTCCGCAGCCCCGAGTCGCCTCGTCGATCGCCTGCGAGGGATGGCCCACCACATACAGGAACGCATCCAGTTTCCCGCTGCACATGACTCGGCTCATGTCCGTAGGCTTCAGCTCGCTGGCCAGCGCAAAGATGCCTTCCGTCTCCCCCTTCATTTCCAGCAACAAGTTGAGCGTGGCGCGTTGACCAGAACCCGGGTTGCCGACATTGACCCGCTTGCCTGCAAGATCATCGAAATTGCGGATCTCGGGCGGTGTGGCAACCACGGTAAATGCCTCGGCATGCAGCGAGAAAAGCGCTCTTACCTCCTTGCTGGGCCCGCTATCGTAGAACTGCTCGGTGCCGTGGAAGAGCGCATACTGAATATCCGACTGGACGATGCCGAAATCCAGCTCGCCGTTGCGAATGGCGCTGGCGTTGTAGAGAGAGCCGCCGGTCGTCAGCGCCTGGCACGCCGACCCCGTGGCCTGTTGGTAAAGCTCGCACATGGCCTGCCCTACCGGTAAATAGACGCCAGCGCTTCCGCCGGTACCGATCACGATCGGAGACCCCGCCCAGACAGGCAGGCTCCCCAAGGCCAGGAGACAAGCCAGATAACCACGGCAAAGCCGCTTTCCCCATGTCGAATGCATTCACTGATCTCCGCTAACAGCGCTTGTCTGATCGTTCGATTCTGCTTCCGACAACTATCGGCCGCAGGCGGAGAAGCTGAAATTCGACACGAGTTCGCAACGAGACCGGAACCACGAAAACGCGGGGAACCTTCGCCGAAGGCTCCCCGCAGGAAATGGTACCGGTTCGCGTTTTCATCGCCGGGCTTCGGCCCGAGATGCGATCTGGCGCTATCTCGACCGCAAGCCGCGGTCGTGACGATCAATCAATAGTAGGCATTGGTCGTATCGGTGTGATCGGTCACATCGCGAATACCCGCCAATTCCGGGATACGCTCCATCAGCGTCTTTTCGACCCCTTCCTTGAGCGTCAGATCCACCGCCGCACAGCCCTGGCAACCGCCACCGAACTGCAGAACGGCGATCTGTTCTTCGGTCAGTTGAATCAGCCGGATTTCGCCGCCATGCGAGGCCAGACCCGGGTTGATTTCGCTGTACAGGATATAGTTGACGCGATCTTCAAGCGGGCTGTCGGCATTGACCTTCGGCATCTTGGCGTTGGGCGCCTTGATGGTCAGCTGCCCCCCCATACGATCCGGATTGAAGTCGACAACGGCCTCTTCCAGGAATGGCACGCTATTCTTGTCGAGATAGACGCTGAATTTCTCCAGTTCGAGCCGTTCGTCGCTCGGCTCCTCCTCCCCCGGACGACAATAGGCAAGACAGGTCTCGGCGTACGGTGTGCCGGGCTGCGTGATGAAGACGCGTACGGCGATATCGTCGACGTTCTGCTTGGCCAGCAATTCGGCCAGATACTCCTGGCCGCTTTCGGTGATCTGAATCGGTTGGCTCATGAGACTGCGGACTCTGCTTGAGATGTATCGCTATGGTAGAAAAAAGCGGCCATCAAAACAATCCCGAGTGATTTAGTCAGGCTTATTGTCGGACTGTCGTCGAAGTCCCGCCACATGAGCCTTTCTGATACCATGCGGCCCCTTGGCGTCTCGGACGGGACGCAATCGTTTCCCTCGCTGTTGGAGAGTTGCCACCATGCCTGCCATTGACACCACTGCTGCGCCCGATCCGTTGAGTCAAGCACTGAGACAGACGCTCGGCGAGCGCATCGTGATCCTCGATGGCGGCATGGGCACGATGCTGCAGGACTACCGACTGGAAGAAGCGGACTTCCGCGGCAAGCGCTTCGCCGACTGGCCCAGCGAGCTCAAGGGCAACAACGACCTGCTGACGCTGACGCGCCCGGATATCGTCGAGTCGATCCATCGGGCCTACCTCGAAGCCGGGGCAGACATCGTCGAGACGAACACCTTCAACAGCACGCAGCTCTCGCAGTCGGATTACGGCATGGAGTCGCTGACGGCCGAGCTCAACCGCGAGGCTGCCCGTCTGGCGCGCGAAGTCTGCGACGCGGTCGCCGCAGAAACCGGCATCCCGCGCTATGTCGCTGGTGTGCTGGGTCCGACCTCGCGCACCGCATCGCTCTCGCCGGACGTCAACGATCCCGCCAGGCGCAACGTGACGTTCGATCAGCTGCGCGACAACTACACCGAAGCCGCGACGGCCCTGATCGAAGGCGGCGCCGACCTGATCCTGATCGAGACGATCTTCGACACGCTCAACGCCAAGGCCGCGATCTACGCGCTGGAAGCGCTGTTCGAAGCCCGTGGCAAGCGCTTGCCCGTGATGATCTCCGGCACCATCACCGATGCCTCCGGGCGTACGCTCTCCGGCCAGACCACCGAGGCATTCTGGAACGCCGTGCGTCATGCCCAGCCACTGTCGATCGGCCTGAACTGTGCGCTTGGTGCCGAAGAGCTGCGCCCCTATCTCGAAGAGCTTTCCAACAAGGCCGATACCTTCGTCTCCGCTCATCCCAATGCGGGGCTTCCCAACGAGTTCGGCGAGTACGACCAGAGCGCCGAGGAGATGGCGGCGATCGTCGGCGAATTTGCCCGCAGCGGCTTGATCAACGTCATTGGCGGCTGCTGCGGTACGACCCCGGAGCACATCGCCGCGGTCAAGCGCGCCGTCGACGGCGTGGCGCCCCGCCCCATTCCCGAGCGCCCTGTCGCCTGCCGCCTCTCCGGCCTCGAGCCGTTCAACATCGAGGCGGACTCGCTGTTCGTCAATGTCGGCGAACGCACCAACGTGACCGGCTCCGCGCGTTTCAAGCGCTTGATCCAGGAAGAGGATTACACCACCGCTCTGGAAGTGGCCCTGGAACAGGTCGAGAACGGTGCGCAGGTCATCGATATCAACATGGACGAAGGCATGCTGGAATCCGAGGAAGCGATGGTGCGTTTCCTCAACCTGATCGCCGGCGAGCCCGACATCGCCCGTGTACCGATCATGGTCGACTCGTCGAAATGGTCGATCATCGAGGCCGGGCTCAAGTGCATCCAGGGCAAGGCGATCGTCAATTCGATCTCGCTCAAGGAAGGTGAGGAAGCATTCCGACAACAAGCCACTGAATGTCGCCGCCATGGCGCCGCCATCGTCGTGATGGCATTCGACGAACAAGGCCAGGCCGATACCTTCGCGCGCAAGACCGAAATCTGCGAACGCGCCTATCGGCTGCTGGTGGACGAAATCGGCTTCCCGGCCGAAGACATCATCTTCGATCCCAACATCTTCGCCATCGCCACCGGGATCGAAGAGCACAACAACTACGCCGTGGATTTCATCGAGGCGACCCAGTGGATCCACAGGAATCTGCCCCATGCCATGATTTCGGGCGGTGTCTCCAACGTCTCCTTCTCGTTCCGTGGCAACAACTCGGTGCGCGAAGCGATCCATTCGGTGTTTCTCTATCATGCCGTCAAGGCAGGCATGACCATGGGCATCGTCAACGCCGGCCAGCTGGCGGTCTACGACGACCTGCCCGTCGAGCTGCGTGAAGCAGTGGAAGACGTCGTGCTCAATCGCCGTGACGACGGCACCGAACGGTTGCTCGACATCGCCGAGCGCTACCGTAGCGACGGCGGCACGGCCAAGAAGGAAGATCTCGAATGGCGCAGCTGGCCGGTCGACAAGCGTATCGAACATGCGTTGGTCAAGGGCATCACCAGCCACATCGTGGAAGATACCGAGGCAGCTCGTCAGGTCGCCGAGCATCCCATCGAGGTGATCGAGGGACCGTTGATGGACGGCATGAACGTGGTCGGCGATCTGTTCGGCGCCGGCAAGATGTTCCTGCCCCAGGTAGTCAAGTCCGCCCGCGTGATGAAGCAGGCGGTGGCTTACCTGATTCCCTACATCGAGGCAGAGAAGTCCGGCGACACCCAATCCAAGGGCAAGATCGTGATGGCCACGGTCAAAGGCGACGTACATGACATCGGCAAGAACATCGTCGGCGTGGTGCTGCAATGCAACAACTATGAAGTGATCGATCTCGGCGTGATGGTCCCCGCCGAGAAGATTCTCAAGACCGCGCGTGATGAAAACGCCGATATCATCGGCCTCTCCGGGCTGATCACGCCCTCGCTGGACGAGATGGTCCATGTTGCCAAGGAGATGAAACGTCAAGGCTTCGAGTTGCCGCTACTGATCGGTGGTGCCACGACCTCGAAAGCCCACACCGCAGTCAAGATCGCGCCGCAGTACGACGAGCCGGTGATCTATGTCAGCGACGCTTCCCGCGCCGTGGGCGTTGCCAGTCGCCTGCTCTCGCCGACGCAGAAGCCGGCTTATTTTGCCGACATCCAGAAAGAGTACGATCAGGTTCGCGAGCGCAATGCCAAGCGCCGCCCCAAGGCCGCCGACCTCGACTACGCCGCGGCCAGGAAACGCCGCTTCGATACCGACTGGAATGGCTTCGACCCGGTCAAGCCGATCCAGCCCGGACTCACCGTGTTCGACGACTACGATCTCGACGAGCTGGTCGAGTTCATCGACTGGACGCCCTTCTTCATGACCTGGCAGTTGTCCGGCAAGTATCCCAGGATTCTCGAGGATGACGTGGTTGGCGAAGCGGCGCGCAGCCTGTTCCACGATGCGCAGGCCATGTTGCGCAAGCTGATCGACGAGCGTCATCTTCAGGCTCGTGGCGTGATCGGCCTGTGGCCGGCCAACAGTGTCGACGACGATGTCATCGAAGTGTATGCCGATACGCGCCGTGACACGGTAGTCGAAAGACTCCATCATATCCGGCAGCAGAGCACCAAGGGCCGTGATGGCATCTGCTACAGTCTGGCGGACTTCATAGCACCCAGGACCAGTGGCAAACTCGACTGGATCGGCGGCTTCACCGTCACTACCGGACATGGCGTCGACGAGCTGGCCAAGCGCTACGAGGCGGCTGGCGACGACTACAATGCGATCCTGGTCCAGGCCCTGGCCGACCGCCTGGCGGAAGCATTCGCCGAACGGCTTCACGAGCGCGTGCGCAAGGAGTTCTGGGGCTACGCGCCGGAAGAGACACTGGACAACGAAGCCCTGATCGCCGAGAAGTATCAAGGCATTCGTCCGGCGCCCGGTTATCCGGCCTGTCCCGACCACACCGAGAAAGCGGCGCTGTTTCGGTTGCTGGATGCTACGGACAATGCCGGTGTCGAACTGACCGACAGTTTTGCCATGTGGCCTGCCGCAGCGGTATCCGGCTGGTACTTCGCCCATCCCGGAGCGAAGTACTTCTCGACGGGCAAGATCGGTCGCGACCAGGTCGAGAGCCTGGCCCAACGCAAGGGGATGACACTTGCAGAAATGGAGCGCTGGCTGATGCCGGTGCTCTCTTACGACCCCGATGCCAATGGAGAATTGCCTGCCTCGAAGGCCTCGTAGCTTCGCCGGTGTAATAACGGCAAGGTAATAAAATATGATTATTTATTCTTTCATAGAATAAAGCGCACGCGGTAAGGTGCTCGCCTTGGCAATCCATGACTAGCAGGATTAGGCCCGAATGTATCGTTACGATTCCTATGACCAGACGCTCGTCGACGAGCGCGTCGACCAGTTCCGCGATCAGATGCGCCGCTATCTCGAGGGCAAGATCAGCGATGAGGAATTCCTGCCGCTACGCGTGCAGAATGGCCTCTATATTCAGCGATACGCCCCCATGTTGCGTATTGCGATCCCTTACGGAATGCTGGCCTCCTATCAGCTTCGCAAGCTTGGCGAGATTGCCGCACGCTACGATCGTGGCTACGGCCACTTCACCACGCGAACCAATCTGCAGCTGAACTGGCCGAAGCTCGAGGACGTACCGGACATTCTGGCCGATCTGGCCAGCGTGCAGATGCATGCCATCCAGACCAGCGGCAACGATATCCGCAATACGACTACCGACCAGTTTTCCGGTATTGCCGCCGACGAAGATGTCGACCCTCGCCCCTGGTGCGAGCTGATTCGTCAATGGTCGACCTTCCACCCGGAATTCGCCTATCTGCCACGCAAGTTCAAGATTGCCGTGACCGGTGCCGAGGAAGATCGCGCAGCCATCCAGGTCCACGACGTAGGTCTGCGCCTCTGGCGGGACGACGAGGGCGAGGTTCGCGTCAAGGTGCTCGCCGGCGGCGGCCTGGGACGCACCCCGATGATCGCCAGCGTGATGTGCGAGGACCTGCCGTGGCGACATCTGCTCACCTACCTGGAAGCTCTGGTACGGGTGTATAACCAGTTCGGTCGTCGTGACAACAAGTTCAAGGCGCGCATCAAGATTCTGGTCAAGGCGCTGGGTATCGATGAATTCCGACGTCGCGTCGAAGAAGAATGGGTTCATCTCAAGGATGGTCCCCAGACCCTGACCGAGGAAGCGGTTTCCGCCGTGGCCGAGCATTTCGTCGATCCGCCCCGCCGTGAGGTCGCCGAAGACGCCATCGCGGCCTTCGAGCGCCTGCGCGGGGAAAACCGCGCCTTTGCGCGCTTCGTGACCAACAACGTCACGGACCATAAGGTGCACGGCTACAAGGCCGTGACCCTGTCGCTCAAGCGTCACCAGCACTCGCCCGGCGACGTGACCTCCGAGGACATGGCCTCGGTGGCGGACCTGGCCGACGAATTCGGCTATGGCGAACTACGCGTCACTCACGAGCAGAATCTGGTGCTGACCGACGTGCCGGTGGATCGCATGGAGGAACTCTGGCAGCGTCTCGATGCCCTGGGCATGGCCAATCCTACCGTGGGCACCCTGACCGACCTGATCTGCTGCCCCGGTGGCGACTACTGTGCGCTGGCCAACGCCAAGTCGATTCCGATCGCCCAGTCGATTCAGCAACGCTTCGAGGACCTGGATTTTCTCTATGACCTGGGCCCGCTGGAGCTCAACATCTCCGGCTGCATGAATGCCTGCGGCCACCATCACGTCGGCCATATCGGTATTCTCGGTGTCGACAAGAAAGGCGAGGAGTACTACCAGATCTCGCTCGGTGGCAGCCAGGGCAACGAGTCCTCCCTGGGCAAGATCCTCGGCCCCTCCTTCTACCGTGAAGACGTGACGGACGTGATCGACAAGCTGCTCAAGGTCTACATCGGAGAGCGCACCCCCGACGAGACATTCCTGGATACCTATCGTCGCATCGGCCTGAAACCCTTCAAGGAGCAAGTCTATGCCTGAACAGCATCGTACTCTGATCGCTGATCGCCGCGTCCAGGATGACGACTGGGTGCTCCTCGAGGAAGGCGCGGAGCGTCCGGCGGGCGCACGGGTCATCGTTCCGTTGGCGGCGTGGCGGGAAGCTCGGGGCGAAGACGTTGCCCCGCTGCTGACCAGCGACACCGAACTCACGCCCGAACTCGCCGAGGAATTGCTCGATGCATCGCTGATCGCCATCGATTTCCCCAAGTTTACCGATGGCCGTGGCTACAGCATCGCGCGGCTGCTGCGAGAGCGCTATGGCTATGGCGGTCAGGTTCGTGCCGTGGGGGATGTCCTGATCGATCAGCTATTCTACATGTCGCGATGTGGCTTCGACGCCTTCTCGCTGCGCGAGGATCAGATCGTCGAGGATGCCCTGCATGCCCTGGATAGCTTCAGCCTGAGTTACCAACCGGGCACCGATACTACGGAGCCGCTATTCCGGCGTCGGATGCGTGAACGCCAGGCCGGTTGAATCACCGCCATTTCGGCAGACCTTCTCGACAAATATCGAAAGTCGATAAATGTTGGAAGTCGACAAATACCGAAAGCTTGAAGACATGATCGCCCCGGCCCCGCCTGATGACTGCGCCGGGGCGATCGCGTTTCACCCCCGCCGTTTCTGCTGGCGTTCGCGATTACGCGCCCTGGCGCGATCGGACTTGCGCAGCATCACGAAAGTGGCCCCCATCCCGCCTTGCTGAGGTGGCGCCGTACTGAACGCCTGAACCTGCTCGAATTGCCTGAGCCAGTGATTGAGATACGACCGCACGATGTTGGCGTGTCCATCATCATCACGAGTGCGCCCGTGAACGATGAGAACGCTGCGCAGGTCATGTTCGTAAGCGTCACGGAGAAAGCCGAATACCGCGCGACGGCACTCGATCACCGGCATGCGCATGATGTGCAGGCGCGCCTCGGCGGTGTAGCCGCCATGACGCAATCGCTCCAGTACGCCAATCTGAATACCGTCACGGCGAAATTCGATGGGATCGTGCGCACCAACCAGGTCGACGAACTCATCGGAGAGAAAATCGCGTTCATCCTCGTTGGTCTGCAAGGCACTCTCGCGGCGTGCCAGCTGGGCATCGGAGGGTGACGTCTGGGCCCGAACCATCGCGACCTTGTCGCGACCTTTCTTGAGGGGTTGCACATCGTTACCCAAGGCTTCGCGGAATGCCTGGTAGTCGTTGGCAGCGTGACTCATGATGGCGTTCCTCCGTCAGTAACGTGGTTAGCGCTTGGACTTCAAATGCTAGCATGGGGTTCGATGTCATGATCAATGTCATGGCAACCATCTTGCCGACAGGCAGTATCCGCATCTTGTGGAGATTGACGACAATGGCTCTCGCGCCTCGCCATGCCGATAGGGATTTTTCGTGATGCAACGCTTTTGCAAATGGTTTTTCATCTTGCTGGTCATAGGAATCGCCATCGGTTCCGGAGGCTTCTGGTATACCTTCATGAGCCCGTATGGTTACCACCCTCCAGAAACTGCCATTATCGACGAGCGGATTCCGGAGCAGGATGTTTTCGTCTATGGCACGCTGCGCTACGACTGGCTGCGCTGGATCATCATGGGCACGCCAATCGAAACACGCGAGGCGACATTGCCGGGATATCATCGTCAGGATCTCGATATCCAGCCACAGCCGGGTGCCGAAGTGCATGGTGAGGTTCTGACGATCGACCCTGCCGCCCTGAAAGCGCTGGACCGTTACGAGCGTCTAGGCATTCGATATACGCGCGAAAGCGTCAAACTTGCTGACGGCACTACTGCCTGGGCCTACAAACGATTGTTTAATTAAGGTGGTAACGAAAAAAGATAACGGTATAAATGCAGGCGGTTCGATCTAACACCCGATTGAGGCGCCATTGCTACAACCGCTACAATGCGGGTCACCGTCCTCCTGTGAAGACGCTCTGCCACACAAGGTCCCGTTGTACCGATGCCAACGCTCACGCTGTATCACAATCCCCGTTGCTCCAAATCCCGCGAAGCTCTGGCTCTACTGGAATCTCGAGGCGTGGAAGTCATCGAACACCTCTACCTCAATGATCCGCTGACTCGGGAACAGCTCGAGGGTCTGGCCGGACGCCTGGGCGATGATGCCGATCGTATGCTGCGCCGTGACGAGCCAGAGTGGAAAGCCCGGGGCATCGGCGAACCGACACGAACCCAGATCATCGATGCCATCGTCGAACATCCGCGCCTTCTGCAACGCCCCATCGCCGATGACGGCGAATATGCGGTCATCGGACGTCCGCCACAGGCCGTTCTTCAACTGATTTGAATCCCCTGATTTTCCGCTCGCTCTCGAGGAACAGCCATGACCGACCACACGGCCGCCACCAGCCCTACCACGCCTTACGTTCTGGTGCTCTATTACTCGCGACAGGGAGCAACGAAGACGCTCGCAGAGCAGCTGGCCAACGGAATCGAGAGCGTTTCCGGCATTGAAGCGCGTCTGCGCACTGTGCCGGCGGTCTCGCCGGTCTGCGAAGCGACTGCGCCGGAAATACCCGACGAGGGTGCCATTTACGTCGACGAAGCCGATCTACGCCACTGCTCGGGCCTGGCGCTGGGCAGCCCGACCCGATTCGGCAACATGGCCGCACCGCTCAAGTATTTTCTCGATACGACCAGCGGGCTCTGGATGAATGGCGCGCTGGTCGATCGGCCCGCGACGGCGTTCACCTCGACGGCCAGCCTGCACGGTGGGCAGGAAAGCACCTTGCTGACCATGCTGATCCCGCTACTTCATCATGGCATGGTGTACGCTGGCGTCCCTTATAGCGAGACGACGCTGTTGAGTACCCAGAGCGGCGGAACGCCTTACGGCACCAGCCATTTGGCCGGCCCGAACGCAGATCGGGAAGTCGACACCGATGAGCGCAAGTTGGCATTCGCGCAAGGTCGCCGCCTCGCTCAGCTTTCCCTGGCACTCAAGGCGATGAGGGATGCACGTTCATGAGTGAAGTTCCCACCCAGCATTCAGAGATAGCGGCTCTCGGCACAGCCCGACGCGCGGTATGGATTGCCTATGCGACGCTGCTGGCGCTGCTGGTGATCAGCGGCATTTGGCATTATATCCAGCAGCATGCGCAGGTCGCGGCGCTACTGGTGAGAATCCTGCCACTGGTACTGTTTCTACCGACAGTGTTGATGCAGCGGCGTCGAGGCCATATCTGGTTGACGGCCCTGGGCGTGCTTTACGTCGTTCAAGGCCTGATGATCGTCAGCAAGGGCGGCGGTTCGGTGCTGGTTTTTGCCGAAATTCTGGCCGCCGGCGCATTGGCGATCATGGCCTACCGATACGCTCGCTTGCGTGGCAGGCTCGATCGTCGCGTCTCATGAGGCCTTCGAGCATCTTGATTCTTGCCATGCTGGCAATCAGTGTGGCCTGCAATCTGTTTGGCTGGCCGGTCTGGCCGGCCGCCGTACTGGCCTGGCTGGCAACGCTGCGGCTATTTCGCACACTTCCTCGGACTTCGCGCCGTCAGGCCGGCACGCTCTTTGCCGCCGGCCTGTTGCTGTGGGGCGTGGCGCTGGTTCGCGGAACGCCCTATCCCTTGCTGGAAGCGCTCACCATCAATCAGTCGCTGCTGATGATGTTTGCCGGCGTGAGTTTTCTGACCATGGCCACGCCCATGGCCACCAAGAACCCACAACGGCCAGGTAGCATGATCGGCACCATGCTGGGCGCCCACCTGTTCGGCGCGGCCATCAATCTCTCGGTGGTCTTCCTGTTCGGTGAACGCATGCAGCGGGAAGGAAAACTGACGCGCTCACAGGCGCTCATCCTCGGGCGAGGTTTCACTGCCGCCGCGGCCTGGTCGCCGTTCTTCGTCGCCATGGGCGTGGCGCTGACCTACGCGCCCGGGCTCAACTACTTGAATCTGGGGAGCCCGCAGAATTCGGAAAAAATCGTACGCTAAGGTTTTCCGGGCAACCGTAGCGGCCTGAACTTCCCGTCCTCCAGCCTGCGGCTCTGCCGCCAGACGTAATCGCCGGTCAGGTTGATGTGTTCCCAGCCCAGCGGCGACAGGTATTGCAGCAACTCACCGTTCACCGGCTTGCCGACCTCGACCAACCCCTGAGTGGCGCGCTCCAGGTACACCGTGTTCCACAACACAATGGCGGCCGTCACCAGGTTCAGGCCGCTGGCCCGGTAGCGCTGCTGCTCGAAGCTCCGATCCCTGATCTCGCCGAGGCGGTTAAAGAACACCGCCCTGGCCAGGGAGTTGCGCGCTTCACCCTTGTTCAGTCCAGCATGCACGCGGCGGCGCAGTTCGACGCTTTGCAGCCAGTCGAGGATGAACAGGGTGCGTTCGATCCGGCCCAGCTCGCGCAGGGCCACGGCAAGGCCATTCTGGCGTGGATAGCTGCCGAGCTTTCGCAGCATCAGCGAGGCAGTGACGGTGCCCTGCTTGATCGAGCTGGCGAGGCGCAGGATGTCGTCCCAATGGGCGCGGACGTGCTTGATGTTCAGGGTGCCACCAACCATTGGGCGCAATGTCGGGTAGTCCTGGACGCTATTCGGCACATACAGCTTGGTTTCGCCGAGGTCGCGGATGCGCGGTGCGAAGCGGAAGCCCAGCAGGTGCATCAGGGCGAAGACGTGATCGGTGAAACCGGCCGTGTCGGTGTAGTGCTCCTCGATCCGCAAGTCGGACTCGTGGTACAGCAGGCCGTCGAGCACATAGGTGGAGTCACGCACGCCGACATTCACCACGCGGGTGCTGAACGGTGCGTACTGGTCGGAGATATGGGTGTAGAACAGTCGCCCCGGCTCGCTGCCGTACTTCGGGTTGACGTGCCCGGTGCTTTCGCCCCGGCCGCCCGCCCGGAAGCGCTGGCCATCGGAGGATGAGGTGGTGCCGTCGCCCCAGTGGGCGGCGAAGGCATGGCGGTACTGGTGGTTGACCAGCTCGGCCAGGGCCGCCGAATAGGTTTCGTCGCGGATGTGCCAGGCTTGCAGCCAGGACAGCTTGGCGTAGGTCAGGCCGGGGCTCGACTCGGCCATCTTGGTCAGCCCGAGGTTAATCGCATCGCCCAGGATTGCTGACAGCAGCAATGTCCTGTCTTTGGCCTCGGCACCGTCCTTCAGGTGGGTGAAGTGGCGGCTGAAACCCGTCCAGTCGTCCACATCCATCAGCAGTTCGGTGATCTTGATGCGCGGCAACAGCTGACTGGTCTGGTCGATCAGCGCCTGCGCGGTATTGGGCACCGCAGAATCCAGCGGGGTGATCTTCAGCCCGGACTCGGTGAGGATGGCATCGGGCAGCTCGTTGTCCTTGGCCAGCCGGGTTACGGTGGCCAACTGCTCGTCCAGCAGCTGTAAGCGCTCTTCCAGGTACTGGTCGCTGTTCGGGTTGATCGCCAGGGGCAGGGCCTGTTCCCGCTTGAGCGCGGCGAACTTCTCTGCCGGCAGCAGGTAGTCGTCGAAGTCGCGGAACTGCCGTGAACCCTTGACCCAGATGTCACCGGAGCGCAGGGCGTTCTTCAGCTCGGACAGCGCGCAGATTTCGTAGAAGCGTCGGTCGTGGCCTTCCGGGGTGATCACCAGCGGCTTCCAGCGCGGCTTGATGAAGGCGGTAGGGGCATCCGCCGGCACCTTGCGCAGGTTGTCGGCGTTCATCTCGCGCAGGGTCTGCACGGCCGCCAGCACGCCTTGCGCGGCCGGTGCAGCGCGCAGTTCCAGCACCTCCAGCAGGGCCGGCGTGTAACGGCGCAGGGTGGCGAAGTTCTCGCCGACCAGGTGTAGGTGGTCGAAGCCCTCCGGCCGGGCCAGCAGCTCGGCCTCGCTGACGCTCTCGGTGAATTCGTCCCAGGGAATCACCGCCTCGATGGCGGCGTACGGATCGCTGCCGTTTTCCTTTGCCTCCAGCAGAGCCTGGCCGATCTTCGAGTACAGGCGCACCTTGTCATTGATCGCCTTGCCCTGCTTCTGGAACTGCTGCTGATGCTTGTGCTTCGCGCCGCTGAACAGCTTGACCAGGATGCGGTCGTGCAGATCGACCAACTCATCAATCACAGTCGCGGTGCTCTCCAGCACTACGGCGGCCAGGGTCGCGTAGCGCCGCTGCGGCTCGAACTTGCCAAGGTCTTTGGGCGTCATCTGCCCCCCTTCGCGGGCCAGCTTGAGCAGGCGGTTCTGGTGGATGTGCCGGCCCAGCCCTTCGGGCAAGTCCACCAGCTGAAATGTCTTCAGCCGCTCGATGTGCTTAAGCATGTGCCGAGAGTTGGGTTTCAGCGGTGCCTGGCGCAGCCAGGTCAACCAGGTGATGCTGCTGCCGGCCTTGAGCTTCAGCAGTTCGTCCAGCTTGGCACGGTGCGAGTCCGTGAGTGGTTCGACCAGGGCGCGGTAGACCCGCCGATTAGCCCGCGCAATGGCCTCCGAGCAGGCCCGATCAATTACGCTCAGCGCCGGCAGGATGCGCCGCTTCTGCCGCAGGCTCTCCAGAGCCTGGCTGGCCAGCAGCAAGCCCTTGTCGGTCTGCTGGGCCAACTCGGTCAGCTCGCGCACGAGGTTGCGGAAGTCGGACAGGCCAAACGGGGCCAGTTGCAGGTAGGTGCGCAGTTCATGGGCGTGCTCGCGGCGGGTCACGTCGCGTTCGCCGTACTTCGCCCAACTCGCCGGGTCGGCCTGAACCTGCTTGGCCACCCACAGGATGACCGGCTCGGGCGGCTCGCTGTCGGTGCCCAACGCATAGCCGGGGTAGCGCAGCAGGCTGAGCTGCACCGCGAAGCCTAGGCGGTTGGCGTCGCCGCGCCGCTGGCGGATCAGCGACAGGTCGGAGTCGTTGAAGGTGTAGTAGCGGATCATGTCATCCTGGCTTTCTGGCAACGCAAGCAGGGTGTCCCGCTCCGTGGCCGAGAGGATCAAGCGACGCGGCATGTATCAGTCGTCCGTGCGGAGGTACTGGTAGAGGGTTTCCCGGCTGATGTTGAACTCGCGGGCAAGCTGCGCCTTGGGCTCGCCGGCCGTCGCTCGCTGCCGCAGGGTAGCAGCCTGCTCATCGGACAGGGCTTTCTTGCGGCCTCGGTACGCGCCACGCTGCTTGGCCAAGGCGATACCCTCACGCTGCCGCTCGCGGATCAGGGCGCGCTCGAACTCGGCGAAGGCACCCATCACCGACAGCATGAGGTTGACCTCAAATTGACACTGCGTATTCCAGAGAACGTGATGACGGAAGGTTGAACCTTCCGTCATAGCGCATCTGGTTTGGCCTCCCGTCAGCCAACCACGGGAAACACTGACTCGATCATTGGAGAATGGTCAGCTTGGCCTTGAGATCAATGGCTCTCGCGAAGTTGTGGTAATTCGGCGATGTTCGCTGCACCTGCGCGTGCAATGCTTTCAGCGCCGCCGAATCCGCCGACGACTCCATTTCGACCTCATACTCGACCTGGTCGTACCCTGGATTGATCCCAGGATCGATTCCAAGAAAACCTCTCAGATCGAGGCTTCCCTTCGTGCGGATAGTCAGCGATTGCAACTCGATGTTCATTGCCGCCGCATTTGCCGCGTAGGTTGCAGTCATGCATGCGTTCAACGCAGCCAGGATCAATTCTTGTGGATTAGCGGCCGTGTCGGTACCGAGCAATTCTGCCGGTTCGTCCGCGTCGATGACAAAGCCGCGCGCCAAGGCCGTGTCACCTAGTACGAGCGGCATGGTTCGCGCACGCGTCCGGGTGCCACCCTCCCAGGTTGTCACGACGCCGAACGTCGCGATGCCTGCGGCGGGCTTTGCTGCGACCTGATCTGCAAACTCACGCAATGCGCCGACGTTGATCCCGTTGCCGGGAGTTCCTTTAATGTTTGTGTTCATTTCTCGTTCCCCCATTATGTGTTACGCCCGGCCATCACGCCGCCGTCAACGTCCCAGATTGCGCCCGTCACCCATGCTGCCTTGTCCGACAACAGGAAGAGGATGACCTCGGCGACGTCTTGTGGCGTCCCAACCCTGCCGATTGGGTGGAAGCTGTTGAATCCCTGTAAGGCGCCATGAACCTCGGCCTTGGGTATGAATCCCTCGTAAATCGGCGTTTCGACAACCGCCGGAGAAACGGCATTGACCCTGATTTGTTTGGATGCCAGCTCCATCGCAAGGTGCTGGGTCAGCGAATGCAAACCTGCTTTTGCCATCGAATACGCGGACGACGGCGTAGCCGCAATCGCCTGCTTGCCCCACATCGAGCCGATGTTCACAATGGCGCCGGGACGCTCGCTGGCCACGAGATTGGCCACGACTTTTTGTGTGATGAAGAAGAACGCTTTATTCAACGTCAAATATTGTTCGTAATCACTTTCCGTGTGCTCAAGAAACGCCTTCGGGAAGAACACCCCAGCCGCGTTGACCAGAAGATTGATGTCCTTGTGGTGTTCATCGATGGTATGCAGGAGTCGCTTCACATCTTCGGCTCGCGAGAGATCGGCAGTCAGGGCGGTCACGGTGCCCAACGACGACAGCGCCTTGCGGGCCTCTTCGGCCTTGTCTTCACGGTGACCGACGATGACGACGCTTCCGCCTTGCTCAAGAACCATGCGGGCAGTTTGCAGTCCCATCCCGCTAGTGCCGCCGATGACCAACAACTTCTTGCCATTAAATTCAGTACTCATAATAATCTCCTTAACTACCAACTAAATGGTAGGGTTGTGTTGCAAAAAAAGTGCCGACCTCAGGTCAACACGGTGGAAAGAAAAGTGTTTCCAACTTCGGCCGGTCCGCGTGACGACCGCATGCCACGGCCCACCATCATCGAGCCTTCCAACGCGCACAAGAATGCCTCTGCGAGAGCCTCTGGGGTGGAATTCGAGGTGATCAGCGCGGCACGCTGACCATCGGCAACGACAAGAGTCAACCAGTCGAGATTGACTTTAAAGAATCGCTCGACCTCGCTCACAACGGCGTCCGGCAGCGAGTCCGACTCGGCACCCAACATGCCGCAGACACAAAGGCGCCGGTCCTTGGCGAAGGTGCGTTCGAAAAGTGCCGCATACGCAGTTAGCCTGTCAGGCGCTTTCGCATGCTGCCCTTCGATGCTCAGCAACTCCTCACGAAACCGGTGCGTGTAGCGCTGTGCGACCACGGCCACGAGTTCACCCTTCTTGGGAAAGTGGTGGTGGATACTTGGTTTTTTGATGCCTACCAACTGGGCCACGTCGTCGTATGAGAAGCCGTTGTAGCCGTGCTGCTGTACCAACCCTTCAGCGGCATCGACCACCCGCTCGGCGGTCGGCGAGATTTCGGAGAAATGCTTCATGCAAGCGCCTCATTTGATTCGGCGACTGGCAGGTGGCCTGTCTTGACCAGGATGGTGCAGCCTGTATTGCTGAAGGGACGGTGAGCACTCAAATGCGGACTGCGCATCCATGTGCCGGTAGGGTAGCTTCCGAACTCATCCTCAAAGACGCCTTCCAACACATAGATTTCTTCACCGCCGTAGTGACGATGCGAATTGAATCGTGTCCCCGGGGCCCAGCGCACCAAAGCCGTATGTTGTGTGTCGAACTCAGAAAGTGGCATCACCGACAGACCCGGCACGAGGCCTGGAAACCAGGGGCCGTTACGGGTGTCGACCACGGTGCGTTGGCTGTCGGCTAGATCAAGATGGCGCAGCTTGACGAACAACGTGCAACCCGTCGCGGAGCTCGGTGCATGCGAAGAACCTGGTGGATTCTTGATGTAAGTCCCAGGCCCGAAGGTCCCGGATTCGTCGCTGAATTCGCCGTCCAGGACCAGAATCTCCTCGCCCAAGTCGTGCTTATGATTTTCAAAAGCGGAGCCCGGCGCGTATCGCACGATCGAGGTGGCACGCGCCACTTCGTCGCCATCACGCTCCAGTAACTGGCGTTGAATCCCGGTCGCTGGCGAATCGACCCACTGTAAGCTTGAAGGCTCGACGACAACACGCTGCGAAAGATCTGAATTGAGTTTCATGGCTTTATTTCATCTACCGACTACTTGGTAGGTAAGTTATAAGATCCCGATTTGTTTGTCAAATAGCTTTCGCCATTTTCTTTCATCCATTGAAAAAACAATGAATTGGTTACAAGAACTCGCGAAGCTTAGCGTACGATTTTTTCCGAATTCTCTATCGTCCCCAATCTGGTCCCCTGGGGACTGCTGACGGCAGCATTGCTGCTGATCCTCAACTGGATCGATGTCTGGCGATTGAAAGCCCCTTTCACCGGCTATCCCACCGAGAAGAGCGCACTGCTGATGCCCTGCCTGCTGGCGCTCGTGGTCATTGTGCTGCACCTGCTCTGGCCAGGGCTCTCGATCCCGCTGATCATTGCCATCGTTGCCCCGCTGTTCTCGTTTCTGTTGATGCCAAGGGATCATCGGCGCGAGCGCATGCAACATCAGTTCACGTATGGATTACAGCGGCTGGCCCCGCAATTTGCACTGTTCCTGGGCGCCGGCGTCATCTCTACCGGGCTGGCGGCGCTGCTGGCCAGCCTACCCGACGGACTCGACCTGCCAATCGCCCATTTCGGACACTGGCAAGCCTGGTTTGCGCTCGGCATGATCGTGATCATCTCGTTTACTGGCATCCATCCCTTGATAGGTATCGCCACCTTGGCGCCGCTGATTGCACCGCTCCATCCCGATCCGACCCTGCTCGGGATGCTGTTCTTGATGTGCTGGGCACTGGGCACCGGCAGCAGCCCGCTATCCGGCAGCAATCTGGCCATCTGCGTACGCTACCAGATTGCCGTTCGGGAGATGCTGCGCTGGAACCTGCCTTACGCCGTGCTGGGCTGGTGCTGCTGCGGGGCCGTGCTGGCGCTCCACGCACGTCTGGGCTAGCGATTCGCGCTGGGATGCCAAACAGCCCTAGGCTAATGACTAAGGCAGGCAAGCATCATCCACCAGCCGGTCAGGCTACAATGATCACCAACTCACATCGCTGCACGGAGAATCACAGATGAGCGACCTCGCCGGTATGCGACGGGACTACGAAGGCGAAGCCCTGGCGCCGGAAAACACCCCCGATACACCGCTCCCCTTGTTCGAAGACTGGCTGAAGCAGGCGACCGAGAGCGAAGGGGCGGATGCCAATGCCATGACGCTGGCTACGGTGGACAGCGAAGGCTATCCCCATGCGCGCATCGTGCTGTTGAAGGGCTTCGACGCACAGGGTTTCCGCTTTTATACCAACTACCAGAGTCAGAAAGGCAACGAGCTTGCCCATGTTCCCAATGCCGCCCTCGTGTTCTGGTGGCCGGGACTGCAGCGCCAGGTTCGTGTCGAGGGCAGTGTCGAAAAGGTCGATGCCAAGCAGTCGGACGATTACTTCTCCAGCCGGCCTCGCAAGAGTCAGCTGGCAGCCTGGGTGTCTCAGCAGAGCGTCGAAATCCCCAATCGGGACTGGATGCAGGAACGGTTGTCGCGCTTCGAGCAGGTTTACGCGAACCAGTCCGTGGAAAGACCGCCGCACTGGGGGGGATACTGTCTCGTCGCCCATGCGATCGAGTTCTGGCAGGGCCAGCGCAGCCGACTGCACGACCGTGTGCGCTACACGCGTCGAGACCTCCAGACGCAGGAGTGGCATCGCACCCGTCTGGCGCCCTGAATTGCCGACGTCGGCCTGCTATCCCGGTTTCGATAGCCGATAGAAGATAGCCGATCGCCAACGCAAAACGCCCGGTCTGACGACCGGGCGCTTCGTGGGGACTGATGGCGGGCCAGGTTATTCGGCAGTGCCGTCGGTCCACTCGGCGACGACATCAGGATGTTCGTCGACCCACTTCTTGGCGTTCTCGTAGGGATCCGAACCCTCTTCCTGGTTCATGAGCATGACTTCGCCCATCTGATCCGGCGTCCAGTGGAAATTGTCCAGAATGGCGTAGGCCTGCGGCATCTCTTCCTTGAAGCCTTTGTGTACGACCGTGTTGATATGCTCGGCATCGCCGAAGGCCTTCTTGGGGTCGTCGAGATACTTGAGATCCCAGCGCGCAAACATCCAGTGCGGCGTCCAACCGGTCACCACGATGTCTTCCTTGTTCTGGATCGCACTGGCCAGCGAGGAAGTCATGGCCGCGCCACTGCTCGACTGCAGCTGCAGGTCATCGATACCGTATTCATCGATGGCATCTTCTGTCTGCGCCATCAGACCGGCGCCCGGATCGATACCCACGATCTTGCCATCGAATTCGTCAGCATGATCGTTGAGCTGTTCGATGGAATCGATATCGGTATAAGCCGGCACGACCAGCCCAAGCTTGGTCCCCTCGAGGTTGGGACCGAGATCCTCGACCTCGTCCTGGACCTGCTTGAGATAATCGCCATGAGTCGTCGGCAGCCAGGCGGCGACCATGGCATCGGCATCACCGGTGCCTACGGCCTGCCACATGACGGCCGCGCCCAGCGAGTTCATTTCAACGTCATATCCCTGCTCTTCGAGCACGGCGCGGATCACGTTGGTGGAAGCGACTTCGGAAGCCCATTCGACGTAGGCCAGCTTGACGGTTCCCTTGCTGTCCTGGGCCTGAGCGACACCGGCGGTCATGCTGATACCGGCAGCCATCATCAAGGCACCATAGCGAACGGCTTGTGACATTGCGTTGCGTGTCATCGACTTTCCCCTTTTTGTGGTTTACGTACCGCAAGTCATGCTGCCGGCCAGAGCGCCGACAGCATCAGACTCTACTTCGTTTAAACGCCCTGTCTGGTTTAAACGCTCTACCTGGCTTTCTCGCGCTACTTCGTCTTCTTGCCACCGCTGAGAGATTGCGTCAGCCGGTCCAGAAGCATCGCCATGATGACGACAGCGATACCGGCTTCGAAGCCTTCACCCGGACGCAACCGCTGAATGGCGCGCCAGACTTCGCTGCCCAGGCCGTTGGCGCCGATCATCGCCGCGATGACGACCATCGACAGCGCCAGCATGATGGTCTGGTTGATACCGCCCATCAGCGTCGGCAGGGACAGTGGCAACTGGACCTTGATCAGCTTCTGGCTACGCGTGGAGCCGTAGGCGTCGGCCGCTTCGATCAGATCCTTCGGCACCTGCCGGATCCCCAGCGTGGTGAAGCGGATGGCCGGCGGCATCGAGAAGATCACCGTGGCGAAGATGCCGGATACCGAGCCGATACCGAAAAACGGAATTGCCGGAATCAGATAAACGAAGGCAGGCATCGTCTGCATGAAGTCCAGGATCGGCATGATCACCTTGTAGAAGCGATCGGATACCGCAGCCAGAATCCCCAGCGGCAAGGCGATCACGATAGCCACCAGCGTCGCGATGACCACCAGCGTCAGAGTCTGGATCATCGGGTTCCACAGGCCGAGGTTCCAGATCAGCGCCAGGCCAATCAGCGCCCCGATGGCCAGGCGCCGCCCACTGACTTTCCAGCACAGCAATACCACGACGGCGATCAGCGCCCATTCAGGCAGCCACATCAACCCGTCGTTGAGCAGATTGATGCCGGTCTGCGTACCGCGGGAAATCGCCCGGGTGACGCCGGAAAACTCGGTAGTCAGAAAATCCAGCCCGCCCTCGATCCAGTCGCCCAGCGGAATTCTTGGAATATCGAAATCCATCATTCTTCTCCCGTCTGCGCCAGTTGTTCGAGTACGGCACCCTTGACCACCACGCCGAGCAGCCGCTGCTGGTCATCGATGACCGCCACGGGAATGCTCTTGCCCTGAAACATGGGGTACAACGTGGCCAGCGGCTCGTCCGGACCGATGCGGGGGAAGTCGGTCACCAGCAGTTCCTGGATCGAATCCTTGCCGGCTTTCGCTGCCTCATCGAGGCTATCGGCCTCCAGAATTCCCAGCAGTTTGCGCTCGCGATCGACGACGTAGATCGAGTCCAGCGCATTCTCGCTCATCTTGCGCAATACGGTGCGCGGGCCGTCGTCGTGACGGGCCGTGGCGCGAACCGGGCGCATGACGCGACGTGCCGTCACGACGCGAGAGCGATCGACACCCTCGGTGAAGCGGGCGACATAGTCGTCGGCAGGACGTGTCAGCACTTCTTCCGGCGTGCCGATCTGCACGATCTCGCCATCACGCAGCAGAATGATCCGATCGCCGATATTGAGCGCTTCATCGAGATCGTGGGTGATGAAGATGGTGGTTTTCTTCATTCGATGCTGCAGCTCGATGAGCTCCTGCTGCATGTCGCGTCGGATCAGTGGGTCGAGGGCGGAAAAGGCCTCGTCCATCAACAGCACGCTGGAGTCGTTGGCCAGCGCACGAGCCAGGCCGACACGCTGCTGCATCCCGCCGGACAGCTGATTGGGATAGGCATCTTCCCAACCCTCGAGCCCCACCTGCTTGAGCGAATTCCTGGCCTTCTCGGCCCGCTCGGCCTTGTCGATGCCGCGAATCTCAAGCCCGTATTCGGCGTTCATCTGCACCGTGCGATGCGGGAACAGGGCGAAATTCTGGAACACCATCGAGAAGTGTCGACGACGACAGTGCAGCAGCGCCTTGTCGCTCAATTGGGGAATGTTCTCCCCACCGATGATGATGTCACCCTCGGTAGGTTCGATCAGGCGATTCAGACAACGAATCAAGGTCGACTTGCCTGAGCCGGAGAGGCCCATGATGACGAGGAGCTCGCCTTCCCGAACGTCGAAATTGATATTGGAGAGTCCGAGCGTCTGCCCGGTCTTTTCGAGGATCTGGGCGCGATTGAGACCCTCGTCACGTAGCTTGAGCGCTTTCTTGGTGTCGTCGCCGAACACCTTGCTCAAGTTTCGCACTTGAATCTTGGTTTGCTGTGTGTCGGTCATGTCAGGCCTAGGTTGGCAAAGCAGAAGAAGCTCTTCACGTGCCGGTTAACGCGCGTGTCGAACGGTATCTGTTAGTGTTGTTAGGTTTCGCATCATACGGTTTTATCAATAACCCTTCAAACGACAATATCCTATAATTGAATGATCGTTCAACTTATTGCCGTTTCTACCTGCTCCTCCCTGCGATCAAATCTTTCGTCTCGTCAGTCCAGTGCCGCCTCCAGACGATGGCGCTGCCAATCGCTCTGCGGTTCATTCAGCCGTAGCGTGGCTTCGAGCACGCCCTCTTCGATATTCAGGCGCAGCTCGAACCCCAGGCTTGCCAGCAATTGTCGCATCGGCAGGTTATCGCTCATGACCGTTCCGACCATGGCAAGCGTTCCCACCTGGCGACTGTAATCGATCATCTTGCGCATCAGACGACGCCCGAGGCCAATGCCGTGGAAATCGTCACGGATGATGATCGAGAACTCGGTACGAATGTTGTCGGGGTCGTTCCATACCCGCACCACGCCCAGCATCTCTTCGCCGCGTGGCCCGCTATCGCTGGCTTCTGCACTCTCATTTTCTTCGCGTCGGCGAACCGCGATGAATGCCATCTGGCGGTCGTAATTGATCTGGCTGAGCTGGGAAAGATCCCGCGTCGACAGCACCGCCTTGTGATGGAAATAGCGGTAACGAATGCTCTGCTCGGACAGGAAGGTATGGAAATGGGTGATCAGCGGCGCGTCCTCGCCTCGAATCGGACGAATTTCCACGTTCATCCCCGCCAGCACCACCGTTTCCCGTAACTGTTCCGGGTACGGCATGATCGCCTGTGTCGAGGCTTCCCCCAGATCCAGCGCGAAATCGACCGCCAGCAGACCCTCTTGGTTGAGCAGCAGCGGATTGATCTCGAGCCCTTTGAGGCGCGGCAGGTCGGAAGCCATCTGAGACAGTTTGACCAGCAGGCGAGAGACCCAGGCGATCGCCTCCCGAGGATCGTCGCTGTGTTCGCGAATCAGTCGACCTGCCCGCGTACGGTCGATGAGCTCTGCCGCCAGCCGCATGTTGAGCGGCGGCAGCGCCGTCTGGCGATCCGCCATGACATCGATCTTGTAGCCCCCGGTGCCGAAGACGATGACCGGGCCGAACTCCGCATCTCGCGTGATGCCGGCACACAACTGCAGCGAGCCCTTGCCGCGCTGCATGGTCTGGAGACAGTAGCTGTAGATGGGGCTGTCCGGCAGCGCTTCGCTGACACGCGCCTCCAGACGGACGACCGCATCTACCACACTGCCGGGCTGCTCCAGGTCCTGAATCAGCGAGGCAGCCTGCCGACGCGATTCCCCGCCATAGCGAAACGGTTCGCAGTTGTCACGATGGACGACCTTGACCGCCCATGGCCCCTGCAGCCGTTCGGTGGCCCGCTCCGCCTGCTCCAGATCGAACACATACTCGCTGGGGGCACATTCGATACCGTAGGCCCCCAGCACGTCGCCGGTTTCCTGGTGGGTCAGCCGATCCCGCTGGCGTGCCAGGGCATCGTCGATGAGCGCATGACAGCGCTGGCGCATCTCGGCACTGGAGCCGAACGGCAGCGATGGCGGGGTCTCCTGCAACAGGTTCTGGACCTGGCGATAGCGCACCAGATGCAGGAAGGCTCTGACGGCCTTCTCCGGCGACACGTAGCTGGGAATGCCGGCGCGGTTGCAGGCCGCACGGGCATCCAGCGCCTCCTTCAGCCCCATCCAGCTCACCAGCAGGCGATGCCGGAAGCGCTGGCGCGCCTCGACCAGCGCATTGGCGGTCGCCAGGGATGGCGCCAGTCGTGTCGGCGCGTGCAAGACCAGCACCGCATCGACATTAGGGTCGCGCGTCACGATCTCCAGCGCACTCAGATAATCTTCCGGCGTGGCGCTGCCGCCCAGATCGACCGGATTGCGTCCCGGGCGGCTGACGTCCAGCTTCTGCGTGATCAGTGCCTGGGCGGATGCCTCGCTGAGTTCGGCCAGCAGACCGCCGCCGTCGATCAGCTTGTCGATCGCCAGCAGCGCCGGACCGACGCCATTGGAGACGATCGCCAGACGATCGCCCTTCGGCGGCCTGAACCGCGACAGCGTTTCCAGCGCATCGAACAGTTCGTCGGAATCGTCGACGCGCACGACCCCGGCACGGGCCAGCGCGGCATCGACGATGGCATCGCGACGATCGATGCCGGCCGTCGGCGCAACCGGGCTCAGCGTCGCCTCGGCGGTGCGTCCGCTCTTGATCGCCAGCACCAGCCGGTTACGCGACGATTCACGCAGCGCCGTCATGAAGTGGCGCGCATTGCGGAACGCCTCCAGATGCAGCAGCAGCGCCCGGCAGCGCCCGGATTGATTCAGGTAGTCGATGACATCCGGCAACTGGACGTCGAGGCTGTCTCCCAGCGTCACCAGATGGGAAAAGCCGACCTCGCGGCCAGCGGCCCAGTCGATCATCGCGTTGCCCAGCATGCCCGACTGGCCCAGGTAGGCAACGCTGCCATCGCCAATCGGCTGACTGGCGTAGGTCGCGTTGAGCCGCATGGAGGGAACCGCGACGCCGAGACACTCTGGCCCCAGTACCCGCATGCCGGATTGCAGCGTCGCCTTTTGCAGCCGTGCCCGCAGCGATCCTTCTCCTCGGGATCCACGCAGCGATCCTTCTCCCTGGGATCCAGCGAGCGCCTCGGCACCTTCGCCAAGCGACGCTCCGCCCGACACGATCAGCGCCGCCCTGACCTGCCTGGCACCTAGTTTTTCCAGCACCTCGGGCACGCCGTGCAAGGGCGAACAAATGATGGCGAGATCCGGGGTTTCGGGAAGGTCGGCAATACGCCGGAAGCAGGCCACGCCATGAACCTCCTTGTAACCGCGCGGATTGACCGCCCAGATCGGGCCGGGAAACCCTGCCAGAAGCAAGTTTTGAAGAACGACTCCCCCGGTCGACTCGGGCTTGGGGGAAGCTCCGATCACCACCAATGAGCGCGGAGCGAAAAATCGGCGCAGAAACTGCGTGGCCACGGTGGACCTCACGACGTTGGTTATGAGGTTTTCAACCCTACACGGTCAGGCCGCCGAGGTTTACCTCATAGACCAAAGTCGAAGCACAACGGTGTGACGCAGCGCACCGCTCTCGCCCAGAATGAAGCGACTTCGAACCGGCTGGCGAGACTCATGATCACTTCGTATCTCACTCATCCCGACATCGTTCTGCATGACATGGGCTCTCACCATCCGGAATCTCCCATGCGCCTCGAGGCCATACGTGCCAGGCTCATGCTGAGCGGCCTGCTGCAGCAGACGATGCAGTCGGAGCCCGGGCCGGCGACGCGCCTCCAGCTCGAGCGAGTGCATGCCCCAGACTACCTCAGCGCACTGGACGCACAGCGACCACAAAGCGGCCTTCAGCAGCTCGATAGCGACACGCGAATGGGACCGTACTCGCTGGAGGCCGCAGCGTTGGGTGCCGGTGCGGCGATCCGGGGTGTCGACCTGGTCTGCGGCAACCGTGCCGACAACGTCTTCTGCGCCGTGCGCCCGCCCGGCCACCATGCCGAGCGGGCGCTAGCGATGGGCTTCTGCTTCTATAACAACGTGGCCGTGGCGGCCGCCCACGCACGCGCCGTTCACGGCATAGAGCGAATCGCGATCCTCGACTTCGATGTCCACCAGGGCAACGGCACACTGGACATCTTCCACGACGACCCATCGATACTGGTCTGCAGCAGTTTTCAGGAAGCGTTCTACCCTTGGCGCTACCTGACGGGCCAGTGGCCCAACATCATCAATACGCCTTTGGCTGCCGGCACGGGCAGCCTCGGCTTCAGGAGAGCGGTGGAAGCGGCGTGGCTGCCTGCCCTGGATCGGCATCGCCCCCAACTGGTGCTACTCTCCAGCGGCTTCGATGCCCACCGAGACGATCCGCTGGGTCAGTTGGCGCTCGATCATGAAGACTTCTACTGGATTACCACGCTGGCGATGGATGTCGCGCGGCGGCATGCCGGCGGCAAACTGGTCTCGGTGCTGGAGGGCGGCTATCACCTGAAGACGCTGCCGTTGAGCGTCGAAGCCCATCTGACGGCACTGCTGGGCCATCCCTATTCGGCCTGACGCCGTGCCGAGCGCTTTCGGCGCAGGGCCTGGGCGCCGCGCTGTGATATTCTTGAGCCTTCAATGCTGCACAATGTTTTTCCCACGCTCCTGACAGAGAGTTTCATGGCCGCCAGTAACGATCAGGATGCCGCGCTGCGCATCGCCGCCGGTCGCAAAGCCTTCGTCGAACCCCTTCGCCTGGGCGAGCGGCTCAAGGAGATACGGCTTTCGAACCATTGGACGCTGGGCGACGTCAGCGCCCGCACCGGGCTGGCCCGCTCGACGCTGTCCAAGATCGAGAACAACCAGATCTCGCCGACGTTCACCGCCGTTCAGAAACTGATCACCGGTCTGGGCATTGACCTGCCGCAGTTGCTCAAGCCCACCAAACCCAAACGGCAATCCAGCGGCCGGCGCGACCTCACTTCGCGCGGCGATGGCAAGCAGCACCCGACCCCGACCTACGAGCACGAGCTTCTCTCGTGCCAGCTGGCCCAGAAGCGGATGATCCCGTTCAAGACGATCGTGCGCGCTCGGCACTTCGAGGAGTTTCAGGAGTGGGTTCGCCATGACGGCGAAGAGTTCCTGATGGTTCTCGAGGGCAGAATCCTGATGTATTCGGAATTCTACGAGCCGCTGGCGATGGTCGCCGGTGACTCGCTCTACTTTGACAGCGACATGGGCCACGCCCTGGTCTCCACCAGCGAGGACGACGCCGTGGTGCTTTCGGTCTGCACGCCCGGCGACACGGACTGACGACTCTTCCACCGTTATTAATCCTCGATTTCATCTTCAGCAACGACGGGAGCCCCGATGCATCACCTCGACGACCAGACCCGCACCGAACTCGAAGCCGCCGCCTTTCGCCGTCTGCTTCGTCACCTGGACGACAACAAGGATGTCCAGAACATCGACCTGATGATCCTGGCCGATTTCTGCCGTAACTGCCTGTCCAAATGGCTGGTCAGCGCGGCCGAAGCGCGCGGCACCGAACTGGATTACGAGACGGTGCGCGAATATGTCTACGGCATGCCCTATTCCGAGTGGAAAGCGCACTATCAGGCCCCGGCCAGCGACGAGCAGCTCGCCGCGCTGGAAGCACGCCAGGCTCGCAAGGCCGAGGCCAACGGCAGCGAGGAGAATTCATGAGCGACTCGCCCCTGATTCCGCTATCGATCGCGGTACTGACGATCTCGGACACGCGTGACGAGAGCAGCGATCGCTCCGGGCAGACACTCGTCGAAGCCCTTGAGGCAGCCGGCCATCGGCTCGCCGAGAAGCGCATCGTGCCGGACGACGTCTACCGTATTCGTGCCGTGGTCGCCGGATGGATCGCCAATGATGACGTGCAGGTCGTACTGACGACTGGCGGCACGGGATTCACCGGACGCGATTCCACCCCGGAAGCGATCGCCCCGCTGCTCGACAAGCGTATCGAAGGTTTTGGCGAACTGTTTCGTCAGCTCTCGTTCGAGGAGATCGGCAGTTCCACCGTTCAGAGCCGATGCCTGGGTGGCCTGTCCAACGCCACCGTGATCTTCTGCCTGCCGGGTTCGACCGGCGCCTGCCGCACCGGCTGGGATCGCATTCTCAAGGAACAGCTGGACAGCCGCCATCGCCCCTGCAATTTCGCCAACCTGGTGATTCCCGAGCGGGGGACGCATGGCCATGGCTGAGCAACCCAAAAGTGCACTCCAGAGTGTCGAACAGGCGCTCGAAGCGTTGCTCGACGGCGTCGGGCGCCTGGAAAGCGAGCGAATCGCCTGCCTCGATGCCGACGATCGCGTGCTTGCTGACGATGTAGAGGTCGCCATCGATGTGCCGCCGGCCGACAACAGCGCCATGGACGGCTATGCGCTGTTCAGCGGAGACAGCGGCAAGCGCTTGCCGGTCTCCCAGCGCATTCCCGCCGGCCAGCCGCCGCAGCCACTGACGCCCGGCACCTGCGCCCGAATCTTCACGGGAAGCGAAATACCGCCTGGCGCGGATTGCGTGGCGATTCAGGAAAACGTCGAGCTGGACGGCGACGAGGCGATCGTCCCGGTCACGCAGGCCGGCCAGAACGTGCGTCGCCGTGGGCTGGACGTGGCCGCAGGACAGCCGCTGCTGGCCGCCGGCACGCGGCTCGGCGCCGCGGCCCTGGGGCTGCTCGCCGGGCAGGGTCTCTCGACGGTGGATGTGGTGCGGCGGCCGAAGGTGGCGCTGCTGCTCACCGGCGACGAGATCGTCGAGCCCGGCCAGGCGCTGGCTCGCGGGCAGATCTACAACAGCAATGGGCCGATGCTGGCGACGTTGATCCGTCGCTTCGGTGGCGATCTCGTCAGCCAGATCAAGGTGGCCGACGATTTCGACACCACCCTGGCGCGCCTGCGGGAGGCCGCGCACAAGGCCGATGTCATCGTCACCACGGGCGGCGTCAGCGTCGGCGAGGAAGATCATGTCAAACCGGCGCTCGAGCAGCTGGGCGAACTCTCGCTCTGGCGTCTGGCGATGCGGCCGGGCAAGCCGCTGGCGCTGGGCACGATCGGCCGGACCCGTCTGGTCGGCCTGCCCGGCAACCCGGTTTCGAGCTATGTCGGCGCCTGGCTCTACCTGCGCCCGCTGCTGGGCAAACTGCAGGGCTGCAGCGACAGGCTGTCGCTACCGGTGGTCAGCGCCGAAGCGCAGTTCGAAACCCGGACACAGGGGCGGCGCCACTACATGCGTGCCAATCTGGCGTTCGAGGGGGAGCGTGTCACCGCCAGCGTCTATCCCGAACAGAGTTCGGCGGTACTGACCTCCTGCGCGGCCACCAATGCCTTCGCCGTGATCCCGGCCGAAAGCCATATCCGCCCCGGCGATCGTGTCGACTGTCTCTGGCTTCAGTACTGAAGACTGGCGGCAAGCGTCGGTTCAGTCACGGAACCGGCGCTGCATGTCGGGCCATAGCGTGACGAAAGCGGCTTCGAGATTGTCGTACTCGTCGCGCAGCCAGGGCGTCAGCGCAGCGAGCTGATTGGGGCCGCGCAAGCGTTGCCCGATGCCGGCGATGGCTCGGCAGGTGAAATCGAAATCGGCATAACGCTGCAACCAGTCGCCGTCGATCAGTGAAGGCACCATCCTCTCCAGGCGGGCTGGCGCCTGCCGCTCGCCAAGAACCCGATAACAGCGTTCCACCAGTGCCGCATCCGGATGACGGCTGGCGAGAAAATGATCCCATATCAGATCCAGCGCGATACCGGCGAAACGCCGCTGGGCTTTCGGTGCCATTTGCAGCAGTCGCAACACTTCCGCGTGCCGATCGATGGCGGCATCGACCTGGCGGTGATGACGAATGCCCGAGGCGACTGGCGCCGGCCACGATTCGAGGTCGGGTCCCTTGACCCCGTCGGCGATCAGATTGCCGTAGAGGAATGCATCGCTGCCGTGGCGCGAAAGCCAGGCGTGAGCGAGAAAGTTCATGAAGTCGGGGTAACCGGGCGCTAGAGACAGTTGGTCGGCTTGGGCAGGCCGGCCAGTCTGGCGCCGACCTTGGCCGGGCTTTCGGGGAACAGCTGCATCAAGTAGATCGAGCTGCCCTTCTCCTCGCCCAGCGACTGCTTCACTGCCTTGACCAGCGGGCGCATGGCCGGCGCGGTCTCGAAGCGCTGGTAGAAGTCTCGCAATACCGCGATCACTTCCCAATGGGCCGGCGTCAGCTCACGACCGTCATCCGCCGCCAGCGCTTCGGCGACACTTTTCGACCAGTCGTCGAGCGAGACCAGATACCCCTCCGGGTCCAGCGCGATGGGCTGCCCTTCCACCAACAGTGTTCTTGCGGTTGTCGTTGCCATTAGAACCAGCTCACACAGCGTTCATGGCTTTCCGTCAGCGCCAGAAAGCCGTTCATATCGACGACAGCGATGGCCGGGCTGACTCGCTCGGCCAACCCCCGGGCTGCCAGATCCTCCGCCAGCACCGACACGCGCCCCCCGAAGGGCTCGAGCGCGGCGCTGGCCGACGGTAGCGCCGCGTAACAGGCGTCTTCGATCAATAGTAGATGATCGTCGGCCCCGAAGGCTTCGCCCAGTTCACGATAGACGGATAGCGACTGCGGGGATCGATTGAGCAGATGCAACAGCATTGGCGTCGTTCCAGGCCTGGAAGATCGAAATAAAAAGATGCTAGAAGATCAAAGCATGAGGATGGCGCGCGAAGCACTCGGCCACCGCCTCGGCATTCAGGGGCACCACCGGCAGCATCAGGTCGTCGGCCGAAAGCTCCCGCTCGGCGAGCGCCGTCTCGCTGACCCAAAGCGTATCGATGTCATACATCTCCAGCATCGCCATCTGCCGGTGGGTGCCCTTTTGCCCCAAGGCACCCGCCTGCTGGTCTTTCAGCAGCGCGTAGACGCCATCGCCCTGGAACAGCAACCCGACCCGCTGGCCGAAGGCAGCCGCCACCAGCGCGACATCGAGCCCCTCGCGAAGCCATTGCGAGCCGTGTGGCGGATGGCGCAGCACGATCAGCAGATCCTGCGGTACGGTTTCCGCATCAGAAACGGTTTCCACATCAGAAAAAGTCGTCATGGCGCAAAGGTGATCAGTCGGTCATTGGCGAGCATGGCATCGACCAACTGGCCGACGCCGGTCAATTCGAACGGTGGCTCGACGCTATGCGCAGCCAGGCCGTGACGGCTGGCCTCGCTCGTGTCCAGCACGCCCCGGCGCAACCCCGCCGCCACGCAAACCAGCAGTTCGGCACCATGCGCTTCGTGGAGTCGTTTCCAGCCATCGGCAAGATGGACTTCATCCTGCGGCGGAGACATCAGCGCCGAGGCGTTGTGGACCCCGTCATGATAGAAGAAGACCGTTTTCAGACGGTGCCCCCCCGCCACGACGGTTTCCGCGAAACGCAGCGCCGAAAGCGCCGCCTGATGACTGTAAGGCGCGGCATGTACCAGTAACGCATAGCTGAGCATGACGACTCCCCTGCCCATGCAGGAACGATTTGGCGAAACCCCATGATATCAAACGACGAAGTATCCAACGACGAGGCCCCACCGTAGTGGGGCCCCGAGTCAACCAATAACCGCTAATGATCCGTGCATGCTCAGTCGCGAGACATCACGCCCAGGATCGACAGCAGGCTGATGAACAGATTGTAGATCGACACGTACAGCGTGATGGTCGCGAGAATGTAGTTCGTCTCGCCCGCCCGATTCACGATCTCGCTGGTCTGGTACAGGATCGCCGCCGAGGAGAACAGCACGAAGCCGGCAGATACCGCCAGCGCCAGCCCCGGGATGTTGAAGATCATCGCCGCGACCATGGCCAGCACCAGCACGATGGCCCCTGCCATCATGAAGTTGCCCAGGAAGCTGAAGTCCTTGCGCGTGATCAGCGCAACGGCCGAAAGACCCAGGAACGTGGCCGCGGTCATGCCCAGGGCGGTCATCACCAGCTGTGCGCCGTTGGGGATCGACAGGTAGAGGTCGATGATCGGCCCCAGCGTGAACCCCATGAACCCGGTGAAGGCGAATATTGCCGCAATGCCCGCGCCGGAGTTGGCCGTCTTGTGAACCAGGAACATCAGGCCATAGGCGCCGATGAAGAACACGAAGACGTTGAGCTGCGTGACGCCCATGGCCACGGCCGCGCCGGCGGTCACGGCGGAGAATAGCAGTGTCATGGCCAGCAGCATGTAGGTGTTGCGCAACACCTTGTTGGTGCTGACCGCACTCGATCGACGATCAGTGACGTCGTGCGATGTTCGGAAATCCATTGTCGTCCCCTCAGTTCTATTGAAACTCACCCATGGACCAGAATGCCCTTGCAAAGTTCCCCTGACAAGCGCTATGGAAGCCCCGGAAAAGAAATAACTCCTTGAAAGCTAAAGAACCTATTGACGTTTTCGAACGAACTGGTAGTATGCCTCGCCGTAAGCCGGAGGGATGGCAGAGCGGTTGAATGCACCGGTCTTGAAAACCGGCGTAGGTTAATAGCCTACCCAGGGTTCGAATCCCTGTCCCTCCGCCACTTTTCGAGAAAGGTCAGCTACTTAGCTGGCCTTTTTTCGTTTCTGGCGAAGTCAAAAATCGGCCAAAAGTGCAAAGCCTACCTAATCGTCTGCTTTTGGTCGTTAACCATCAGTGTATTTTCCTCCCCTTGCCATACGTTATAGGCTCTGTCCTTCATTCAAGAGAACGAGAGTCAAGCATGTTCACAAAAAAGCAATGGGCGCTGCTGGTGGTGCTGTACGTAGTCGTATCGATTGCCGTCATTGTGGCGGGCCCCCGCCCTGGGGAGGTCAATCTCGGTATGGCTGGTGCTTTCGGGCAAGGCATTGCGGGACTGATCCTCGGTCTAATAGGAGGAGTGATCGGTAAGCGAATCCAGCGCATCGGCGCGACAGCCGGAATCGTTCTTGGCTACGTGCTGTTCGTGATCACCAACCTTCTGATCTGATCACAGGTAGCTTGGCACACGTTAGGCCCTCGCGATAGAAGATCGGCAAAGCTAGGATGCCTTCACGGATATGGAATCGATCTTTGCCCGCGTTGCCGGCCTTCCACTTCTCGGCTTACTATGGCCGGCATACCTGCACATTGGCAGAATGCGCAAAGCCGGCTTCTGGTCAGTTTTGTTTCGTCGGCATCCCCAAGTTTCTGGTTCTGATCGTCATTGCGGCGAACGTGCCGCTGCTGCTTTTCAGCGCACGATTCTTTGGCGGCGTTGCCGCCGCCAAGGTGAAGCGGTATCTCCTACTTCGCTGGCGGCTCTAGGATCTTCTCACCCAGCGCTTGTTGGTTCCGATTCTTTACGGCCGCCAATCTGTCGATACGCTGGCGCTTTATCTCGCCCCACCGCCTCGAACTGATTCTTGACGTCGTTGAGCTTGCGCTACGCGCGCATTAGCGGCTTTCGAAGACGCAGCAAGTTAGCCTTCAGTTTCCGTAGCGCGTAGCTCGTCTAGCGGTACGAACGATGCCCGCCCGCATGCTTAGCGCAACCGCCCCAGGACTGGAACCTGTCCAACACCAGCGACGCGCGTCAAGCCCGGTACCGCCAAAAGGAAAGCTCAGCGACGTGCTAAATGGCGTGGACGCTTCTGGCCTTAGTGTTGAAATATCCAGCCGCTGCCGCTGCAATGTGTGCAGGTTTGGCTATCTAAGTAACCAGAAGCATCGCAATTCCGGCACTCACGCCAATCATCGAGGCCATTGGCGCTTCTCAAAGTTCCATTGCATCTAAGTCTCGAGCATCGCCCCTCAAAGCGAGCTGATCCAATACCGCATCTAGCGCAGCGTGAGCTAGGTCTGTCGAGCATGTTGGCAGGTTCCTAATTTTGTCGATAATCTCAGTAAACGTGATCCCCTCGACGGACATCAAACTTCTAGGTCCTCCGAATATCACAATTTCCTCAAGGCAAAGGTCGCGGTCGCGCCAAACTAGACCAGCAAATCATCGTTTTGAGTGGTCAGGAGCGGAACAGCGGCTCCGGTGTGTCGATTACGTTGTAACCATTCTCGAGCCCTCTCGATATCCAATTTACGATTGTCGAGCAACCTCTCCGTCGAGCCAGACACGGCATATTCACCGCATTCGGAACATTTCACATGGTGTCAGTCTCCAAGGATGGGGCCGTCTTCCACCTCAGCGTCGCACACGAAGCAATTCATTTTTCCCCATAGCCACCAATCGGTGGCTTCCTTGTACATGGATTCGCCCATGACAGAAGCACGAGAAATTCGCCACTTCCACCCTCTTTCGCGGGCTCGGTGATGGCGCCCGCGGTTTCAATCGCGTAATCCCGAGTCTGCAACATGCAGCCCTGGGCCCGCTGCATCGATGGGGTCGACGTAGACACCGACGCCATCGCTGACTTCCAACACCTGACCGGGACGCGCGGCGCGGTCATAGGCTTCTTTGACCGCGACCAGCACCGTACCTTCCACGGAACCAAGTGACCAACCTAAATCTCAGTCCAGATGCGCTTGACCAAGCTCCGAAGGATTCCATGAGGCAAGAACGTGATGGTAACCTTTGTCCGATTCCAGCATTACGTAAATACGGGAATATCTAGCTACCTGAGCTTTAGTCGCCTTTATATTTATCGATTTTTTTAAATCCCAAGCCGTTGTGGGGGAGCGCCATAAGAAGGAATATAGGTCTATATTTTTCCATATTTTTTCATCAACGAAAGCAATAAGACACGACTGCCCATCCCATTCTCCCTCAACTACATCGGCCTTCTCACATCGGCGAATCGCCTTCCTCTGTCGACGGAACTCAAGCACTAGTTTGAATGCGACGAAGATTACAAAAAGAGCCAAAATCACAAAGAAAAATTTCAACATGACACTGTGCACCTAATCGACATCCTTGGGACCACTGAAGAATAACACGATCTTACATTTAGCCGGTACGCGCGGCCCTGTCAGGCCGCGGCCAAGGAGAACATCACGCCCCCTATTCCTCTCACCAGAAGAGCTCGTGGAGCTGACCGACCGCAAGCGCGGCAAGGAGCAGCGAGACGCTGGTCGGCGAGAGTACGTCGAAGAAGCATCCTACAGCGCCGAAGCACAAGTACCGCGGGAGCGAAAGGAACCCAATCTAAGCGCACTAGATAAAAGGCGAGACGGTTGCACAGACTCCGAGAGCCTTGGGCGGCGCTAGATAGGAAGGCATCTTGAACGACTTTGGCATCCCATGTGTCTACTGGCGCAAAGGTGCCTGGCGGTACATGTGCGATGACCGTCAGCGGCGCGCGGTCCAAGTTCAGGCCAACCACGAGCTTGCCCTCCTCGTTTTCCCCCAATCGCCGATACAACCGTGTTCGCCAGTAGTTCAGCGGCTTGCGAGATCATGCCTGAAACATCCGGCATCTTAATGGCAGTCGCCGCGGGGTCCTGCAGCGCCACGCCTCCGCTACCTCGCCCCCTTACCCTACCTCTGCGCTAGAGTGCAGAAGCCAAAACTGTCATAGTGGATAGCACTCCACCAGAAGGCAGGTATTGCTTTGAATTCCATGAAAAATATTCTCGTTGCCGGGGCGCTGGGCGCCATCATCGGTTCAACCCAGGCGTCTGCGGCCGACTTCGAATGCTCGGCGGATAGCTTGATGAAGCATGTCGGCGAGCAGACTCAACAAATCGATGCGTACATTTCCAGTAGCGATAATCCGCAGCAGACCCAGCAGGAACTGACGAGCATGGCTCGTGGGCTGCGCGAGAACGGTCAGGTTTCCAACCATGACGAGGAGATGAAGAAGCTGGCGCGCGGTGCCGATTTCCAGCCATCCCAGTCGTTCTGCGACGATATGCAGACCACCATGTCCGCCATTCAGTCATACATGGAGAGCCACCCGCACTGAGTTCGTTTTCGGAGATTGCTCAACTGGCGCTCGCCCACCTCGGGCCTAGCTTCGTGATTCAGATTGCCGAAGGTGTCTGCACGTGGGTCGAAGCCGAGATATCCGTCATCCGCTTTTTTTGATGGATGATGCGGATACGGTGCTACCCTGCGACTAGTCTTCAATGATGTTGCCAATGCACCGCGCACTATTCTTCTTTGTCGTTTCCCTTCTACTGGCAGGCTGCGTGTCGGCGACACCGCGGCTGACGGCCACGAATTTCCTGCAGGACAGCCATACCTGTGAGCGTCAGACGCACCAGATCGCTGGCGAACCCGAATATCAGCTATGCATGGCGCGTCTGGGTTGGCCGGATCCTCAAACGCAAACAGCGCGGGAACAGGCCGACGATAACCGCAATGATCAAAGCGGTAACTTTATCAGCGAAGCGATCAATGGCCTTCAGTTCGGCTTGCAGTGGGATCTGGACCCGGATTGAAGGCCGCTGGATTCGCTGTACAACACCGGTGTCTCGACTACCCTAAAAGTCGATGTCTTTCCTGGAGGATTCCATCATGGCAGAACCGTTCGTCGCGATCAGAAAGACTCACAAACCCGGTGACCCTCAGCAGGTATGCTACGAAGTTTATGATAGTGATACGGGTGGCAGCCTCGGGCATTTCACGGAAGCCGCACAGGCCCAGAAGCGGGCCGATAGCATGAATGGCATGACGTCTCGGGAGACCGGCAAGCGGCTGGATCACCCCACCGACGATGCAGACGTCGAGTGACGCGCTTTTCGACTACACAGACACCGCTGCGGAGCCATTGATGCAGACAAGACTCCGTAGCCTTGCTTCAGAAGCGAAGCCCAATCGCTTCGACGTTCAATGATAGAGACGCAGACCCACTCGCGTGACGCGATTTCCTTCCATCTCGCTGACGACCCAGTGAAACCCATGCCAGTCGACATCGTCCCCGACCACGGGATGGCCGCCGACACGCAACGCCACGAACTCCCCTAGCGTCATCTCCTGCTCGCCGGGGCTCAGCGTCAGACCGTAGGCGTTGGCCACTTCCTGCATCAGGGCCTCGCCATCGAGCGTGAACGTACCGAAGAATGCACGCTCCCGCTTGAGCCTGGCTTCACCATTGAATAGCCGGTTGAGCGATGGCAGATCGCCGGTTCGCCCGATCAGACAGATCACGTCGCTCAGCCGCAAGCGCGTACTTCCCTTGGGGTGCAGCATGGCGTGCTGGCGAAAGATCGCCGAGATCAGTGTGCCGGATGGCAAGCGCAGCAGCCGAATCGGCACGTCATCGAGGGATTCGTTCTCGACCTTGTAGACGAACATCTCGTAGTCGTTTTCCGGCAGCACGCCCAGTTGCCCGCGCCGATCGGGCGTCGTGGTTTCCGGCAGCACCACCCGCATCCAGCGGGCGACCCGCGCCAGTGTCGAGCCCTGCAGCAGCAGCGAGATCAGCACGACGAAGAACGCCACGTTGAAGTAGAGCGTGGCGTTCTCGACACCGCTGATGACCGGGAAGATCGCCAGCACGATGGGAACGGCGCCGCGCAGCCCGACCCAGGAAATGAAGCCGATCTCTCGCCACCGGAAATTGAAGAACGGCACCAGCGAAGCCATCACCGCGACGGGACGTGCCAGCACGATCAACGCTACGGCCAGGATGGCGCTCGGTATCGCGTAATCGATCATCTCCGACGGCGTGACCAGCAGGCCCAATACCAGGAACAGCCCGATCTGGCTCAACCAGGCCAACCCGTCGTGAACGGGAAGAATGTGCGTGAGGTGGCGTCCGGGCTGGTTGCCGATCATCAACCCGGTAAGGTAAATCGCCAGAAAGCCGCTGCCGCCAGCGGCGCTGGTGGCGCCGAAGATGCAGAACCCAAGCGCCAAAGCCAACAGCGAATAGAGTCCCGGCGCCAGATCCAGGTAGCGCAGGAGCTTGGCCGAGACCCAGCCGCCGCCCAGCCCGACGGCGAGCCCCAGCCCGAACTGCAGGGCGAAGCGCATCAGGGTTTCCCATACGCCTCCGACGGCGCCGGTCAGCAGTTCGGCGAGGGTGATGGTGAGAAAGATCGCCATCGGATCGTTGGTACCGGATTCGATCTCGAGCGTTGCCCCCACGCGCTCATTGAGATTGACGCCCTGCCCCTTGAGCATGGAGAAGACTGCGGCGGCATCCGTCGAACCGACGATCGCCCCTACCAGCAAGCCTTCGGTAAGCGTCAGATCCATTAGCCACATGGCCATCAGGCCCAGAATGCCGCTGGTCAGGAAGACCCCGATGGTGGCCAGCGACAGCGCCGGCCTGAGCCCTACGCGGAAGGTTCGGAGGCGCGTGCGTAGCCCCCCGTCGAGCAGAATCATCGCCAGCGCCAGATGACCGATCAGAAACGCCTGGGAGTAATCATCGAATTGCAGGCCGAGTACACCTTCCTCGCCGGCCAGCATGCCCAGTCCCAGAAAGAGAACGAGCAGCGGTACGCCGATTCGGGACGACACCCGGCTGGCCAGAATACTGAGGGCTATCAGCGCCCCACACACAAGGAACAGGCTATTGATCGAGTCCAAGTCTCAGCCATCGGTTATGAGTTGAGATAATCTAGTATGCCATGCAGGCGAAGTCTTGCGTGGTCGAAAATTGCTTCAAATTTAATCTTTTAGCCAGTGGGGATGGCCGATTACCCGGTTCCCGGCGCTTTCTCCATGCAACGCCAGCAGCACCGCCAACGCCCGCATTCCGGGACGATAATCGGTGAGATCCGGTATCGAATGACGGCGGCCATAGGCGGCGACGAAGGCATCGCGCTGGCCGGTATCCTCCAGCAGCAGCTCGAGCAGGCAGAGATCCAGCTCCAGCGGCGCCCATACCAGCGCTTCCCAGTCGCTCCATAACCAGTCCGTCGCGCCTTCGAGAAACTGATCGCTGCGCAGATCCGGCAGACACCAGACGCTCTTCGAGGGCTGCGGCCAACTCGGCATGTGGTCTATCCAGCCGCGCCGGGGGTGGTTCTCCACGAAAGCGCGAGCACGCGCCGGCCAACTCGACAACGGCGCAATGTCACCGACAGGATGACCAAACCCCGGCTGCGCCTCCTGATGCAGTAGCGCCAGCTGATCGCCGAGTCGCGCAGCCAGCGTCTCGCTCATCACGGGCGAGGCGGCATGACGCCATGGCAGGCTCCAGAGCGGCGCCTGCTGCAACCGGTCGAGGAACGTCATCGGCAACGGCGCCATCGGCAAATGGGGTGGCAGCCATCCCGGCACGCGGGTCAGCGCTTCGGGAACCTGCCAGCGGTCGAACCCGAACAGCTGTCGGATCCCCCACCAGAAGCCGTCGGTCGCGGGCGATCTCCTCGCCAGCTTCAGCAACTGCGGAGAAAGCTCTTCGCTGCGCCACAGCCAGTTGGCGCTGTCCGGCCAGCGTAGCGCCAACGGCGTCAGCGACTTGCCCGTCAGCGCCGCCATGCGCCGGGTCAGTTCGTCATCCGCGCGGATCGCAACGTCTCGCATCGTCAATGCACTTCGTCCTTGTGTCGGTCCGATCCATCGCCGGTGGGCAGGCGGTGACGGTCGGCGTACAATCGCAGGCACTGGATAGGGGTGCCCATGCGACGGGCTGAGAGTGCGGTATGCACAACCCTTGAACCTGAACCGGCTAATACCGGCGGAGGAAATGCCAGCAGTTCTCGCATGACTTCGCCCGGCCCCGATGGGAGTTGTCATGCCACCACCCGGACTCGTCGTCCGCCAGGCCTCGCTGACGTTCGGCAATCGCCCGCTGTTTCACGGGCTTCAGGCCCGGTTCGATGCGGGCAGCTGGACTTGCCTGCTCGGTCGCAGCGGCAGCGGCAAAAGCTCGTTGCTGCGCATGATCGCCAGCCTGAGACTGCCTGACAACCATCATCTCGATCTCGCTACCAGCGACGGCGCGCCGCTGACGGGCCGTCTCGCCTGGATGGCGCAGCAGGATCTCCTCGTTCCCTGGCAGCGCGTGGTGGGTAACGTGATGCTGGGTTCGCATTGGCGAGGACGACCCGCGCCTGAGGACCGGCAGCGTGCCCAGCGCCTGCTGGACCAGGTCGGTCTCGCCGACAAGGCCGGTCAGTGGCCGGACGAACTCTCCGGCGGGCAACGCCAGCGCGTCGCCCTCGCCCGTACGCTGTTCGAGGATGCCAGCGTCGTGCTGATGGACGAACCCTTCTCGGCGGTCGATGCCATTACCCGGCTGGAGCTGCATGACCTTGCCAGCCGACTCCTGGCCGACCGCACGGTGATCATGGTGACGCACGACCCGCTCGAGGCGCTGCGTCTGGCCGATCGAATCCTGATCCTGCAGGGCGAGCCCGCCCGCCTGGTATCGATACCCGTACCCGAAGGCGCTCGCCCGCGCCCGCTCGACAATATCGACCTGCAGCGTCGTCAGGCCGAGCTCGTCACCCGGCTGCGGGAGTCGGCTCATGCTTGAGAAGATCGCACCGGGCCGACTCGTTCGCCCCGTGGTGGCGCTCGTCGTCCTCGTTGCCATCTGGCAGCTGGTACTGATACTGACCGGCGTGCCGCGCTACATCCTGCCCTCGCCGATGGCCGTCGGTATCGCCTTGATCGAACAGCGTGCGTTGCTTGCCCATCATGCCGGCATCACCGCGATCGAGATCGTGGCCGGGCTGATCGGCGGCATCCTGCTGGGGCTGGCAACGGCGCTGGCGCTGGCTCGCTTCCGCGCCCTGCGCCGCACGTTGCTGCCGCTGCTGCTGATCAGTCAAGCCATCCCGCTGTTCGCGCTGGCACCGATCCTGATGCTGTGGCTCGGTTACGGCCTGGGGCCGAAGATCCTGATGGCCATGGTCATCATCTACTTCCCGGTCGCGTCGACCGGCTACGACGGGCTGCGCCAGACACCACAGGGCTGGCTCGATCTGGCCCACACGTTCGGGCTGAGCCGGCGCCAGCAGCTGCTGAAAGTCCAGCTGCCGGCCGCCCTGCCGTCGCTCGCTTCCGGGCTGCGGATGGCGGCCAGCGCGGCGCCGATCGGTGCGGTGATCGGTGAATGGGTCGGCTCCAGTCAAGGGCTGGGCTACTTGATGCTCAACGCCAATGCACGATTGCAGATCGACCTGATGTTTGCCGCCCTGGTCGTGCTCGTGGCGTTTGCCGTCCTGCTCTACTTCGGCGTCGACGCTGCACTGAGGCTGTCGATGCCCTGGCACCGGGATCGTGTGGAGTCCGGATCCTGAAACGAGATCACACCGGGTCTTTCTAGCGAATCGTAGCAACCATGCATGTCTTCATGAACACATCGAAATGACAGGGGAACAAACCATGGCAACCCAACGTTCGACACTATGGCGGCGCGGACTGGCGATGAGCCTGGCGCTGCTGGGCCTGGCCCTGGCGACGCCGACCTTGGCGCAGCAAGACGAAGATGCCTTGGCGCCGCCACAGATGATTCCGCTGAGCGTGATGCTCGACTGGTACATCAATCCGGTTCACGCACCGATCGTCATCGCCAAGCAGCGCGGGCTGTTCGAGAAACGCGGCCTGGATGTCGACATTCAGGCCCCGGCCGATCCCAGCGTCCCGCCCAAGCTGGTCGCTGCCGGGCGGATCGATCTTGCGGTCAGCTATCAGCCGCAGCTGCATTTGCAGGTGGATCAGGGGCTTCCGGTCGTACGCGTCGGTACGCTGATCGCGACGCCGCTGAATGCGCTGCTGGTACGCGCGGATAGCGGTATCGAAGACCTGTCCCAGCTCGCCGGGAAAAAGGTCGGATACTCGGTCGGCGGCGTCGAGGAGGTTCTGCTGTCGGCCATGCTCGAGCACAGCGGCCTGAGCCTGGACGATGTTGATATGGTCAACGTCAACTTTTCGCTGACACCGGCGCTGATCAGCGAAAAGGTCGACGCCGTCACCGGGGCCTTCCGCAACTTCGAACCGGCGCAGATGAAACAGGAAGGCGTCGAAGGCAAGGCGTTCTATATCGAGGAACAGGGCGTGCCCACCTACGATGAACTGATCTTCGTCGCCAATCGCGAGACGCTGGACCAGCACCGCGAGGCCGACCGCCGCTTCATGGATGCCGTCGGCGAGGCGACATCCTGGATCATCAATCACCCGGACGACGCGTGGCAGAGCTTCATCGCCTACGATCCCGCGCTGGATACGCCGCTCAACGCGGCCGCCTGGAAAGCCACACTGCCCCGCTTCGCCTTGCGGCCGGCGGCGCTGGATGCCAAACGCTACCGCGATTTCGAGGCGTTTTTGCTCGAACGCGGCCAGATCAAGGCCCAGAGTCCGGTCTCCCGCCTCGCGGTGGATCTCAACGCACCCTAGCGGAGGATCGTCTAGATTGGTGATATGAGTTCAATATCATCGCGTTATGACGCATTGCATTACGACCCGCGGCAGGATCCGACCCAGGCGCTGCCGAGCACGACCGTCGACGATCTGGGGGCGTTGCCGGCGCGGCCCGGGGTCTACGTCTTCTTCGGTCAGAATGAACTGCCGCTGTACGTCGGCAAGAGCATCAACATGCGCAGCCGTGTTCGCCGTCACGTGCAGCAGCCGGTTTCCCGCCGCCATGACCAGATGATGGCGCAGACCCGGCGCATCGCGTGGATGCGAACCAGCGGCGACCTGGGCGCCCAGTTGCTGGAGGCCGACCTGATCAAGCGATGGGTGCCGCTCTACAACCGGCAGCTACGCAAGCGCGTACGCATGGTGAGCTGGAACTGGCCCGACGGCGACGATCGCCCGACGCTCACCGACGGCCAATGGGTGGTAACGGCACGGACACGGTTCTACGGCCTGTTTCGGAATCGCCGCGATGCCCAGATGACGCTCCGGGACATCGCCAACGACGAATCGCTGTGTCTGCGCGTCCTGGGGCTGGAAGCCGGACGGGGCCGCTGCTTCGGCTATCAGATCGGCCGCTGCCTCGGAGCCTGCTGCGGGAGGGAAAGTCTGGAGGAACATACCTGGCGAGCGCGGGATGGAATGGAGAAACTGCGCATCGAGAACTGGCCCTGGCCCGGCCGCGTCGCCTTCAGGGAAAGCGATCGTCAGGGCGAGGTCGGCCTGCATATCGTCGATCACTGGCACTACCAGGGCAGTGTCGAACGGCTCGACGATCTTGACACCTTGCCCGACACCCGCGGTTTCGATATCGATACCTATCGTATCCTCAATCGCTTCATCTCGTCCGAAGATGCGAAGATCGAGCCGATCCCGATCGATGGCGGAATCGACCCGTTATAGCGCCGAGCCGACATGACGTCGAATCGCTATGCTTACCCTTCGGGCCAGCCTTCGGCTGTTACTCCCTACGGTCGTTGCGCCTTGTCTGGCTATCGCTCGTCGATTTTCAGACAGAGCTTAGGAGCCGGTGGTGAAGCGATTCACGGCCTCCCGAAACGCCTCCGGCTGTTCGGCGTGCAGCCAGTGGCCGGCGCCTTCCAGGGTCTGCCATTCGACGTTGGGCATGACCGCGGCGACCGCGTCGCGATGACGATCCCGCACATAGTGGGAATCACCGCCACGAATCAGCAAGGCCGGACCTTCGAAGGGCTGATCGCCATCGGGCGGTGCGATGATGTCCTCGTACCCCGCGCCGATCTCGTCGAGCCCGACCCGCCAGCGCATGATGCCATCGTCGTCGCGCACCAGATTGGTCGCCAGGAACTGACGCGTGGGAGCGCTATCGATCTCTTCTTCCATTATCGCCGCGACTTCGCGACGGGAGGTCGGCTGCCCCGTCTCGACCCGACGCATCGCCGCGAAGATCTCGTCATGGCCGTGCTCGTACGCCACCGGCGCGATGTCGGCGACGATCAGATGCGCTACCCGCGCCGGGTTGAGCCGTGCCAGCGTCATCGCGACCTTGCCGCCCATCGAATGCCCCAGCAGGTCGAAGCGTTCGATATCGAGCTCGTCCAGCAACATGATGACATCGGACGCCATCGCCGCGTATCGCATCCCCTCGACGTGAGGCGAGCGGCCATGATTGCGCAGGTCGACGGCGATCACGCGTCGATCGACCTGCCACTGCTTGATGTGGGAGCGCCAATTGTCGGCGCTACCGAACAGCCCGTGCAGCACGACCAGCGGAATCGCGGTATCGCCGCTCTCCGCGATTCCGGTATCGATACAGTGAAGTTGCAACGTCATCCCTCCTGAAATCCGATCCGACGGCTCGAGAAGCCGCCAGCTCGGTCAAGGATAACAAAACCCGGGGTTCGGCTCCGCCCCCGCGCAGGCGGACACCGCCAGCGCCCGATGGACGGCGTTGTGCGGCGACAAGCGGATGACTGCTATCCGCGCTGGCGCGACACGCCGGGCAGATTGAATCGATCTCCCTGGGCCAGCAGGCGACGCCCCAGGTAGGCCAGCAGAACGCCGTACAGCGGCAGGAAGAAGATCAGACTGATCGACAGCTTCACCGCGTAGTCGAACCAGGCGATCTCCACCCAGTGCTCGCGCATGAACGGATCGGGGCCCTGCCAGAAGGCAATGGCGAAGAACGCGAAGGTATCCGCCAGATTGCCGAGAATGGTCGAGAGCGTCGGCGCGACCCACCAGGCGCGAAGCCGGCGAAGCCGGTCGAACACGTGAATGTCGAGCAGTTGGCCCAGCACGTAAGCCATGAAACTGGCCAGTGCGATTCGGCCGACGAACAGGTTCCACTGGGCCAGCGCCTCCACCCCCTGGAACCGCCCCTGCTGAAACAGCACCGATACTGCATAGGAGATCAGTAGCGCAGGCACCATGACCCTGGCGATGATCCTTCTTGCCGGCGCCTTGCCGAACAGGCGGACCGTCAGGTCGGTGGCCAGAAAAATGAACGGAAAGCTGAACGCCCCCCAGGTGGTATGGAGCCCCCACAGGGTGAACGGTAGCTGAACCAGATAGTTGCTGGCAGTGATCACCAGCACATGGAAGCTGACCAGCCACAGCAGGGCAAGTCGGCGCTGGCGTTTATCGAGTGTCAACATGAGTAACCTTTTTCGTTTGCCGTAGCTCTCATTGTCAAAGAGCTATTACCGGAGTTGGCCGAGGGGTTAGGGAACCCTCTGGAATGGCAGCAATGTCTGAATCGCTTGGAGCGGGCGCGAATTATAGGGATCAGCCGAAGAGATCGCTAGCACCACCACGGAGATACGCGCCAAAAAGCATTGTAACTTTACGTTACGTCACGCTAATATCAGTAATGACTGAACAGTGGGTTCAGTGTAGGCGATCCGCCAACGCGCACGCGGAACTTCATGATGACGACAATGATTACCCCACTTGGCGACCACCAGATCGGTCCTGCCACTGCGACTCTCAAGGCGATCGCCAATGAGAGCCGGTTACGTATTCTTTGCCTGCTGATGCAGGGTGAGCATTCCGTGACCCAGATCAACAGAGAAATGACGCTGAGCCAATCGGCGCTATCACAGCATCTTGCCGTGCTGCGCCAGGAACGTCTGGTCGCGACCCGTCGCAGCTCTCAGGTGATCTACTACTCGCTGAACGGCGACGTGGCCGAACGCCTGATCCAGACGCTCGGCAAACTGGATATTGCCTGAGCCGCTTTCGCCCGGCTTGCCTATGCCGGGCGATGCCGAGCGGGTCAACGGCGTTGCCAGCGCAGATCTTCGACCCGCTGGAGAATATGGTCGACGCTTCTTTCCAGACCGCTCTCCATGCCTTTACCCAGCTTTCCCATCAGGCCAGCGCGTGATGCCAGCGACACATTGAGCACGCGTAGCTGCTGGCGCTGCTTTTCCAGCAGGTAGGCGTCACTGGTACCCACCGCATCGATCAAGCCGGCGTCGAGCGCCTCGCTGCCGTACCAGATCTCCCCCGTCGCGACGGTTTCGATATCCAGCGCTGGCCGCCGCTGGGCCACGTAATGCTTGAAGAGATCGTGGGTGGATTGAAGATCCTCGAGAAACTTGGCGCGCCCCTCTTCACTGTTTTCGCCCAGCACCGTCAACGTGCGCTTGTAGCGCCCGGCAGTCAGCAGCTCGACATCCACATCGTGCTTCTTGAGCAGCCGATGGACATTGGGAATTTGCGCCACGACGCCGATCGAGCCGATGACCGCGAACGGAGCGGCGATCAGATGATTGGCGCAACACGCCATCATGTAGCCGCCGCTGGCCGCGACCTTGTCCACGCAAACGGTCAGGCGAGCGCCGGCATCACGCAGGCGATCCAGTTGTGCCGCGGCGAGGCCGTAGCTGTGTACCAGGCCACCGCCGGACTGCAGACGCAACACGATCTCGTCCCCGCTCCTGATCTCTTCCAGCAGCAGCGACACCAGTTCGGCCAATGCCGATGTTCCGGAAGCTTTCATGTCGCCTTCGAAATCGAGCACCCAGACACGCTCGGCCTCGCGTTTGGCATCCTGCTTGTGGGCCAGTTTGGTGGACTTGCGCAACTGCTTGGCCAACCGGCGTCGGCCCGCCTTGGGCACCGCGGCCAGATGCAGTTGACGACGCCGACGCTGAAAGCGCTCGTCCAGCTCGACGACCTTCAGCGTCGACCCGGCGCTGCCCTGCCCCTTGCGACGCCCGTGGGCGATCAACGTCAGAATCACGCCGAGGGCGATCACCAGTGTCATGGTCTTGGCGAGGAAGAGACCGTAGTCGGCCAACCATTCGATCACGTCATACTCCTTGTTCTAGCCATTCTGAACATTCACTGCTCTCGACGGAGGCATCGAAGAAAATCGCGTTCCCCGCTTCCGCCGCTTGCATGGTACTAACGGCGATGATTTGCTTAGCGCTTTCGTTACAGGAAATGCCATCATGGATGACGAACAGTTGATCGCCAAACTTCGTGCCCGGTTCGATGCCAATGCCGCCGAGTCGGTCTCGGCCATCTATCAGTTCGATCTCGATGATGTCGATGACTATTACATGGCGATCGATCAGGGCTCACTCGATATCCAGGCGGGCCGTCATCCCGAACCCAGCGTCACCATCTCGAGCGATACCACGACGCTCATGAAGCTGGTGAGAAAAGAGCTCAACGCCATGCAGGCCCTGCTGACCGGCAAGGTGAAGGTCAAGGGAGATATCGGTCTTGCCAGCCGGCTTCCCAAGCTGTTCGGTAAATCCACCGTCTGAACCGATACGTTCAGCGTATTGCGACCGCCTTGCGATGTGTCTCGATCAGCTGCCGAGAAATCGAGTAGGTTGGCGGCAGTTGAGGCGGTTTTTCCGGGGTGAACCAGGCCGCATCGACAATCTCCTCGCCGTCGATCCGTATCCGCCGGCTGGCCGCCTCGGCGAAGAATCCCATCATCAGCGAATGCGGAAATGGCCAGGACTGGCTCTTGAAGAAACTCACCCGCCCTACCTCGACGCCGACCTCTTCCATCACTTCCCGCCGCACGGCCGCTTCCACCGACTCTCCGGGTTCGATGAAGCCCGCCAGCGTCGAGTAGCGCTGCGGTGGAAAGCGCGGGCTTCGCGCCAGCAGCATGTCTCTGCCGTGCGTCACCAGCGTGATGATGCAAGGCGAAATACGGGGATAGCCGCGCAGGCCGCAGTTGTCGCACTGCATGGCAAACTCGTGGGACAGCCGCCGCGTAGCGTGACCGCAACGGCCACAGAAGCGGTGATCCTGCTCCCAATGGGTGACCTGCAGCGCGGTCGCCAGCAGTTCGCTTTCGGAGGCCGACGCCTGTGCCAGCCAGTCGCGAAACGGTGGCCAGTCATCGCCGTCCGTCTCGACAACCACGGCCACCGGCTCGCCGTGCCAGTATCCCAGCCGCAGCGCCTGTTCGGGCCATCGTTCGCAGTAGACGAGCATGCTGCCGGATTCAGCCGGCGCGACTCCGCTCTCGCCCATGCGCAGCAACCAGCCGCCGACGACATCGGCCGGCGGTATCTCGCGGTGTAACATCAGTGCTGAGCCTCCGGCATTTCCAGGGCATCCCATTGGCACTGCCCGGCCGACTGGCGGATCTGCTCGAGCCGTTGCTGATGGGCCTGCCACTCGGCTTCGCTCGGCTTGAGCACCGTCAGCGGCACGCCGTTTCGCTCGACCCGACGCACGCCGCTGGCAGCACCAGGTTCGCGGCCGTCGCCCTCGTCATTGCCGGCGAGTGACAGTGCGGTCTGGCCCCCGGTCATGGCCAGGTAAACCTCGGCCAGGATCTCGGAGTCCAGCAGTGCTCCGTGCAGTACGCGCTGGCCGTTGTCGATATCGTAACGCTTGCATAGCGCGTCGAGACTGTTGCGCTGCCCCGGATGCATCTCCCGCGCCATCTTCAGCGTATCCAGCACGCTGCAATGCTCGGCCACGGGGCCCAGCACCGGCTCGCCACGCACAGCGTTCAGCAGCTTGAATTCATGATCGAAGAAGCCGACGTCGAACGGCGCATTGTGAATGACCAGTTGCGCGCCGCGCATGAACTCCCAAAGCTCGTCGGCGATCTGGGCAAACACCGGCTCGTTGGCGACTCGCTCGTTGGTGATGCCGTGGATCTCGACGGCTTCCGCCTCGATGTCCCGCTCCGGATTGACGTACTGATGATAGGTGCGCCCGGTAAACCGGCGATTGACCAGTTCGATGCCACCGATCTCGATGATGCGATGGCCTTCTCGCGGGTCGATACCAGTGGTTTCCGTATCCATGACGATCTGGCGCATACGTTTTCCTCGCTTGTGCCTGACGGCAGTCATTCGTGTTTTGACGACAGGATCACGACTTCTGGTGTTCGGACCGCCGCATGAAAAACCGGATTATCGTGCCGAAGACCGACGCTTCGCGATGACTTCGTCGATCGCCTCGTTGACCAGCCGGTCGGCGGCCTCGTTTCCCTCATGGCCGCTGTGGCCCTTGACCCAGTGCCATTCGATGGCGTGGCGCTGCGTTTCGGCAAGCAGTTCCCGCCAGAGTTCCGCATTCTTGACCGGCTGCTTGGCCGCGGTCTTCCAGCCGCGTTTCTGCCAGCCGTGTATCCATTCGGTGATGCCCTTGCGAACGTACTGGGAATCCGTCCACAGAGCGACGCGACAGGGGCGGTCCAGCGCACGCAGGGCCTGGATCGCCGCCATCAGTTCCATGCGATTGTTGGTGGTTTCGGCCTCGCCGCCCTTCATCGGCTTCTCGTGCCGACCGGAGACCAGCAACGCCCCCCAGCCGCCGGGGCCGGGATTGCCGCGGCAACCTCCGTCGGTATAGATGGTCACGGCGGGCATCGTCGGCGATTCGGAATTCGGAGCGGGCAAGACGGACTCTCTTCTGGTGATGACGCTTCTGGTAATGAGGCTTCTGATCTTCTGGTAAAACGGGCTGTCGATGATGACAGGCGGTCGTTGAGGTCAGGCATCGTCTGCGGGGATCTGGCGGACGCTTGATCCCGGCGCTCGGCGTGGTCACGTTTCGACGAGAGACTCACGTTTCGACGAGCGACACGACTCGCCTTCCGTTCCCGGCGCCGCAGCGTCGACCGCCATGCAGCCTGCGGCCTGTATCGGCGTGCGATGCGATTTCTGGCAACCGTGATGACCGGTCGGCCGGGTCTCCCTGGCCAGCCCCAGCCAGGCCCCTGACTTGCCGCCACCGAGTACCGGGTCGCGCAGCTTGATCGGCTGGACCGGGATACTGCGCCGGCTTGCCACCACCAGGTAGGCCGAGGACAGCGGCAGATTGTAGCGGCGCCCGAGCGTCTCCAGACGATCGCTGCCCAGCGCACGGCCGGGCAACCGGAAACCGCAATAGTCTACCCGCTCGATCTCGAAATCGACAAACGTCAGCCAGTCCCGCAGGCGCGCTGGCGTTCGCCACTGGTGCTGCCACGGCGCGGGGTGATAGCGCCGACGAAGGCCGGTCGGTCCGAAGGGATGCCAGCCGAATATCACCAGGCGACCGTCGCCGCGCGTCACGCGTGCCGCTTCCTGCAGAACGTGGTGAGGTTGATCCACGGCCTCCAGCAGGTGATGCAGCAACACCAGATCGACACTATCGTCGGCGAGCGGCAGGCTGCCGGGCAGGCAGACCAGACAGTTCTCGGTGCGAACGAGTTCGGTGGAAGGCGCCCAATCGAGCGAATGGCGAATCGGACACATGTCGCTCATCAGCGGCGCCATGCCCAGTTGCAGGCTCACCATGCCGCGATGCTGCTCGCAATGCGGCCCGAGACAGGCGCGCTCGGCGCGCCACAACGCCTGTCCGGGCGGCGATGCCCAGAACCGGCGTCCCTGGCGGACGGCTGCCTGCAGGCTTTGATCCGGCGGCGAGATTGACACGGACGGCTTTACTCCCCAAGGTTATCGCTTTTTGGACGGCAGCTCGCCGCTGAACCTGACGGCGTGAAGGCTTGCGGGAACCCGCGCGTGCTGCACGGGGTCAGACCAACGGCTCGACCCTCGATACCCGAATCCACAGACGAACCTGCCGGAGAAGAATGCCACATGTTGACCGTGAAGCCGATTCCCGCGTTCCAGGACAACTACATCTGGCTGCTGCGCCAGGACTCGCAGGAGCGCGTCGCTGTCGTCGACCCCGGTGATGCCAAACCCGTCATAGCCTGGCTGGAACAGGAAAATCTGACGCTCGACACCATCCTGATCACCCACCACCATCAGGATCACACGGGCGGGTTGCAGGCGCTGATCGAGCGCTACGCTCCCACGGTCTACGGCCCCGCCAACGACGCCATCTCCGGCATCGATCATCGCGTCGGCGAAGGTGACGAATGTCGCGTGCTGGGGCGCCGCTTCGAAGTCTACGCCGTCCCCGGCCACACTCTGGATCATATCGCCTTCCATGCGCCCGGCACACCAGGGCTTTTGTTTGCCGGTGATACGCTCTTCTCCGGCGGTTGCGGGCGCTTGTTCGAAGGTACTCCCGAGCAGATGCGGGACTCGCTGGCGAAACTCGACGCACTGCCGGAAGACACCCTGGTGTTTGCCGCCCACGAATATACCCTCGCCAACCTGGCTTTCGCCGCCGCCGCCGAGCCCGACAACGCCGCTCGCGACGCCTACCGGCGCGAGTGCCAGACCGCTCGCGACCTGGATCGGCCCACGCTGCCGACCACGCTGGGCCGCGAACGCCAGATCAACCCGTTCCTGCGCGTCGACGAGCCAGGCCTGCGCGAGACATTGCGTGAGCAAGGGCCCGTCGATGACAGCATGGCCGCCTTTGCCACGCTGCGCGCATGGAAGGATCGTTTCTAGCATCGCAGAGCGAGACGACGTGATTCGCTGTCGACCTGTCCACTGCGGTGACCGTGTTACCAAGGATCTTGAACGAATGAATTTCCCACCGAGGCGCTGCCATGTCTTCGTCGGCCTCGCCGGTAGCCTGCTGCTGTCCGCGCTTCCCGTGACCGCCATGGCAAAAACGGCGCCGGAGGCCGCAAGCGGCGCTTCACAACGTACCTTCTGGTCTTCGCTGGTGCTCCAGGAGCGTCGAGCGCCCGATGTCTGGAACCGCCTGCGCAAAGGGTTCCGGATGTCCCACGAGACGGCCAACCCCCGCGTGGCCGAGTGGCTGGCGTGGTATCGCGAGCACCCGCAACACGTTGAGCAAGTGGCGGAACAGGCCAAGCCCTGGCTTCGCTGGGTCACGCGGCGACTGGAGGCCCATCAGCTGCCCAGCGAGATCGCGCTACTGCCCTTCATCGAAAGCGGCTACGACCCGACGGCCACCAATCCGGGCGGGGCAGCGGGCCTGTGGCAGTTCATGCCTGGCACCGGTGACGCCATGGGCCTGTCGCGCACGGCCTGGTACGACGGCCGCCACGACGTGGTCGCCGCCACCGACGCCGCCATGAACTATATCAAGCAGCAGGCCGGCCGCTGGTATGACGGTGACATGCTGCTGGCGCTGGCCGCCTACAATGCGGGCGCCGGCACCGTGAATGCCGCTCGGAACGCCGCGGCCAATCGCGGTGACCCGATCGACTACTGGCATCTGCGCCTGCCTGCGGAGACCATGGCGTACATTCCGCGTCTGCTGGCGCTATCGGCAGTAATCGCCGAGCCGGAGCAGTACGGTGTAGCGCTGCCCTCGATTCCCGACAAGACCCAGTTCGCCCAGGTCGATACCGGCGGTCCGCTGACGCTGTCGATGGCAGCGGACCTCGCCGGCGTCGACCCGCAGACGCTGCGCGATCTGAACCCCGGCTTCAAGCGGGCCTCGACGCGCCCGCGCGACGACGCCAGCCTGCTGGTACCGGCGGCAGCAAAGCAGCGTTTTCTCGCCAACCTGGCGACGCTGCCCACTGCGGAACGCACAGTGCTCAACCGCTATGTAGTTCGTCGCGGCGATACCCTCTCGGCCATTGCCGCGCGCTTCGGCGCCAGCGTCAACGAGATCCGTCAGGAAAACGGCCTCGAGGGGAGCATCATCCGTATCGGGCAGACGCTTTCCGTGCCCGCCACGACATTGGCGCAGAACGGCGATCATCGATAGCGTTTTTCCATTGATCGCGCTTTGACAGGGCAGCGTTTAGCGGTACAACGATTCACCACGTCTGGCGCCCACACGGGCGCTCGCACCGAGATGAAGGATATCGAAGATGGCTGGATTCCGATGGCTCCTGGCTGCTGCCGCGCTGGCGCTGACCATACCGCTGTCGGCGCCGGTCAGCGCCCAGCCGACAGAAACGCCGGGGCAGAGCGCTGGCGTACCTACCGTGCATGCCATCGCGCTCTATGACGATCCGGCACTGCCCGCCGACTTCGACCACCTGCCCTACGCCAACCCCGCCGCCCCCAAGGGCGGGACGCTGCGCCGGGCAGCCAACGGCAGCTTCGACTCCACCAATCCCTTCATCATCCAGGGCACGCCTGCCGACGGCCTCAACCAGATCTACGACACGCTGATGGAATCCAGCGCCGACGAGCCTTTCACCATGTACGGGCTGCTGGCCGGCGGTATCCGGCTCGATCCCGACCGCCACTGGATGGAAATCGATCTCCGGCCCGAGGCGCGCTTCCACGACGGCACGCCGGTCACCGCCGAGGATGTCGCGTTCAGCTTCCGGCTGCTCCGCGACAAGGGCTCGCCCTTCTATCGCGCCTACTACGCCAGTGTCGAATCGGCTTCGGTACTCAGCGAACGCACCGTGCGCTTCACCTTTTCCAACAACCAGTCGCGGGAACTGCCGCTGATCCTGGGGCAGTTGCCCGTACTGCCCAAACACTACTGGCAAGACAAGGACTTCACCAAACCGACCCTCGACAAGCTCCTGGGCTCCGGTCCCTACGAGATCGACGAAGTCGACCCCGGCCGGCGTATCGTCTATCGGCGCGTCGACGACTACTGGGGGCGGGATCTGCCGCTCAATCGCGGGCGCTACAATATCGATCGGCTGGTCTACGACTACTTCCGCGATCAATCGGTGGCGCTGGAGGCGTTTCTCGCCGGCGCGCTGGACATGCGCATCGAAAGCAGCGCCAAGAACTGGGCGACCGCCTACGATACGCCGGCCGTCGAGGACGGCGCGATCCAGCGGGTAATCGTGCCGGATGGCCAGCCGGCAGGAATGCAGGGCTACGTGTTCAATACGCGCCGCGACAAACTATCGGACCCTCGTGTACGCCGGGCGCTGGGGCTGGCGTTCGATTTCGACTGGCTCAACCAGCATCTCTTCTACGGGGCCTATCAGCGCACCGAGAGCTTTTTCCAGAATTCCGAGATGGCCGCAACCGGGTTGCCCAGCGACGGCGAGCTTGAGTTGCTCGCACCCTATCGCGACCAGCTGCCTGCCGCGGTATTCGACCAGCCCCTGCCGATGTCCCGCCCCGAGGCGCTGCGTCCGCGCCTGCGTCAGGCGCTCGAACTGCTGCGCGAGGCCGGCTACGACGTCCGCGACGGCAGACTGGTGAACCTCGAGACGGGCCAGCCTTTCACGCTGGAGTTTTTGCTCTACGACAGCCAGTGGGAGCGCATCACCCAGCCGTTCATACGCAATCTGGAGCGGCTCGGCATCCAGAGCAAGATCCGCGTGGTCGACGTCAACCAGTACCTCGACCGCCTGCGCCACTTCCAGTTCGACATGATCGTCGGCAGTTTTCCGCAATCGGCCAATCCCGGTAACGAGCAGCGCGACTTCTGGACCAGCGACTATGCCGACGTCCCCCAGAGCCGCAACCTGGCGGGCGTGCGGGACCCGGTAGTGGACGCTCTGGTCGATGAACTGATCCAGGCGGACGATCGCGAGACGCTGGATGCCGCCTCCCGGGCACTCGACCGGGTTCTGCGGTGGGGCTTCTATGTGGTGCCGCAATGGAATTTCGACGGCACTCGCGTCGCCGTCTGGGACAAGTTCGACTACCCTCGGCCGTTCCCGCGCTATACGCCCGATTTCACGGTGTGGTGGGTCGATCCCGACCGCGCCCAGGCCATCACCGCGCGCCAGCGCGGCCAGGAGTGATTGCCCGCCATGGCCAGCTATATCGTTCGTCGCCTGCTGCTGATGATTCCCACCCTGCTGGGGATTCTGCTGCTCAACTTCATCATCGTGCAGGCCGCCCCCGGCGGACCGATCGACCAGATGATGGCCCGCTTCGAAGGTTTGAACAGCAATGCCAGCACCGGTCTCGAAAGCGGTGGCGGCGACGGCAATAATGGCGGCAGCGCGCAGCGCCTTGCCGGTGTCAACGAGGAACTGCGTCAACAACTGACCGAAGAGTACGGCTTCGACAAGCCGGCCTGGGAACGCTTCGGCCTGATGCTCAAGGACTATGCCACGTTCGATCTGGGCGAGAGTTTGTTCCGGGGGCAGCCGGTGCTAGACCTGGTACTGGATCGGCTGCCGGTGTCGATTTCGCTGGGGCTATGGACGACACTGCTGGTCTATCTCATCTCGATCCCGCTGGGCATTCGCAAGGCCCTGCGCCACGGCAGCGCCTTCGATGTCTGGTCGTCGGGCGCGGTGGTGGTCGGCTACGCGATCCCCGGCTTCCTGTTCGCGATTCTGCTGATCGTGGTCTTTGCCGGCGGCAGTTACTTGAACTGGTTCCCGCTGCGCGGGCTGACGTCCTCCAACTTCAGCGAGCTGTCGCTGCTCGGCAAGATCCAGGATTACTTCTGGCACATCACGCTGCCGGTCCTCGCCTCGGCCATCGGCAGCTTCGCCACCCTCACCATGCTGACCAAGAACAGCTTTCTCGACGAGATTCACAAGCAGTACGTGCTGACGGCTCGCGCCAAGGGCGCCTCGGATCGGCGCGTGCTCTACGGCCACGTGTTCCGTAACGCCATGCTGATCATCATCGCCGGCCTGCCCTCGGCGCTGATCGGCATCCTGTTCACCGGCTCGCTGCTGATCGAGGTGATCTTCTCGCTCAACGGCCTTGGCCTGCTGGGATTCGAGGCCGTCATGCAGCGCGACTACCCGCTGATCTTCGGCACGCTCTACCTCTATACCCTGATCGGGCTGGTACTCAAGCTGATCTCGGATCTGACCTACGTCTGGGTCGACCCACGCATCGATTTCGGCACCCGGGAGTCGTGATGACATCGAGCCATCGCCGGCGCTTGTCGCCAATCACTCAGCGTCGCCTTCAGGTCTTTCGCGGCAACCGACGTGCCGTCTGGTCGCTCTGGATCTTCGGGTTGCTGTTCATCGTCAGCCTGGGCGCCGAGCTGGTCGCCAACGACAAGCCGATCGTGATGCAGTACGACGGCCATTGGTACGTGCCGCTGCTGGTGGACTATCCCGAAACCGAGTTCGGCGGTTTCCTACCGACGACCGCGGACTATCGCGACCCCGTCGTCTACGAGCAGATCGCCGACAATGGCTGGATGCTGTGGCCGCCGGTGCCGTTTTCCTACCAGACGCTGGACCGCGACGTGCAGGGGCCGGTGCCTTCGCCGCCCGGCAGCCGCCACTGGCTGGGGACCGACGACCAGGGCCGCGACGTCTTCGCCCGCGTTCTCTACGGATTTCGGCTGTCGGTGGCCTTCGCCCTGGCGCTCACCATCGGCTCGATCTTCCTCGGCGTGGTGATCGGCGGCATTCAAGGCTACTTCGGCGGCAAGATCGACCTGATCGGCCAGCGCCTGATCGAAATCTGGTCGGGATTGCCGGTCCTGTTCCTGCTGATCATCCTGGCCAGCCTGGTCGAACCCAACATCTGGTGGCTGCTGGGCATCATGCTGCTGTTCTCGTGGCTGGGCCTGGTCGATATCGTTCGCGCCGAGTTCCTCCGCGCCAGGAATCTGGAGTACGTGAGAGCCGCGCGCGCCATGGGGCTACCCTCGCATCTGATCATGCGCCGACACGTGCTCCCCAACGCGATGGTCGCCACGCTGACCTTCATCCCGTTTCTGTTCACCGGCGCCATCACGACGCTGACGGCGCTGGATTTCCTCGGCTTCGGGCTGCCACCGGGCTCGCCGTCGCTGGGCGAACTGGTCGCCCAGGGCAAGAACAACCTGCAGGCGCCCTGGCTCGGCGTGACCGCTTTCGTCACCCTGAGCGTAATGCTGTCGCTGCTGGTATTCATCGGCGAGGGGCTGCGCGACGCATTCGATCCACGCCATATCCTCACCGCGAGCCGGGTCGACCGACCTGCCGCCCCACTCGATAGCCCGCGTCAGGAAAGCCTGCCATGAGCGACAAGCGACTGTTCGAACTGCGCCAACTGACCATCCGCTTCGGTGCCCAGGCGGCGGTAACCGCGCTGGATTTGCATGTCGATCGAGGAGAAACCGTCGCCGTGGTCGGGGAGTCGGGGTCGGGCAAGTCGGTCAGCGCACTGGGGGCGCTGGGCCTGTTGCCGGCGGGCACCGACATCCAGGGAGAGCGCTATTTCGACGGCCGCGATATCGGCCATCTCTCGCCTCGCCAATGGAACGCGCTGCGCGGCGGGCAGATCGGTTTCATCTTCCAGGAGCCGATGACGTCGCTGAATCCGTTGCATAGCGTCGGCAAGCAACTGGGAGAAACGCTGCGCCTGCATCAAGGGCTTCGAGGCGAAGCCGCCAGACGCCGCATCAAGGAGCTACTGACACAGGTCAGGCTGCCCCGGGTCGAGGAGCTGATCACGGCCTGGCCCCACCAGCTCTCCGGCGGGCAACGCCAGCGGGTGATGATCGCCATGGCGATCGCCAACGACCCGAAACTACTGATCGCCGACGAGCCCACCACGGCGCTGGACGTGACGGTTCAACAGGAGATTCTGGCGCTGCTGGACGACCTGCGGGATCGTCACGACATGGGCCTGCTGCTGATCAGCCACGATCTCAACCTGGTGCGTCGCCATGCCGACCGGGTCGTCGTCATGCGTCGTGGCGAGCGCGTGGAGACCGGCCCCACGCCCGTCGTCTTCGACACGCCGCAGGCCGCCTACACGCGACAACTGATCGATGCCATTCCCAGCGGTCGGCCGACGCCTCCGGAACAGGACGGCGAAACACCGCTGCTGGCCGCCGATCGCGTCAGCGTGGCGTTTCCCCGACCCAAGCCCTTCCTGCGGCCGCGCCCTCCGGCTTTCGTCGCCGTCGAGCCGTTGTCGCTGCAACTCCGTAAAGGGGAAACACTCGGCATCGTCGGTGAATCCGGCTCCGGCAAGACAACGCTGGCCTCGGCCCTGATCCGGCTGCTGCCCGCCAGCGGCGAGATCCGCTTCGCCGGACAGCGGCTCGATACCTTGAGCGGCGATGCGCTCAGGCGCCAGCGACGCGGGTTCCAGATCGTGTTCCAGGACCCCTACGGCTCGCTGTCACCGCGTATGCCGGTTGCCGATATCATCAGCGAGGGGCTGCGTTTCCATCATCCCGAGCTCGACGAATCGACCGTGGCCGAGCGCATTGCCGAAGCGCTCCGCGACGTCGACCTGCCGCCAGACTGCGGCGACCGCTACCCTCACGAGTTCTCCGGCGGCCAGCGCCAGCGTATCGCCATCGCCCGCGCCCTGATCCTCAAGCCGAGTCTGCTGGTCCTCGACGAACCGACCTCGGCCCTCGATCGCACGGTGCAGAAGCAACTGATCGAGCTGCTGCGCAACGTCCAGGCCAGACACGGCCTCGCCTATCTGTTCATCAGCCACGACCTCGCCGTGGTCAGGGCGATGGCGCACAACATACTGGTGCTGAAGGACGGCAAAGTCGTCGAACAGGGAGAGTGCGAGGGGCTGCTCGAAAACCCGCAATCGGCTTACACACGAGCGCTGATCGACGCTTCCTCCCTCTCCCCGCCTTGATGACGAATTCGAGGCAGCCTGAAGGTGTTTTTCCAAAACAAGATAACGGTATAAAAATTGAAGCCCGCGCTCCCGCTTCCCGCTGGAAGGCATTCAGAACGCGGCTATCTCTTCCGGGCGCAGATAGCGACATTCGCCGGGTTCGAGATCCGGGTCGAGCTCCAGCGGCCCGATCGCTTCACGGTGCAGCGTCTCGACCGTGTGCCCCACCGCCGTCAGCATGCGCCGGACCAGGTGGTAGCGGCCTTCGGTGACGCCGATCAGCACTTCGGTATCACTCACGGCTTCGAAGGTGGCCGGCCGGGTCGGCCTGTCGTCACCGTTCAACTCGACGCCCTCGGCAAACTGTTCCGCGATGCGCTCAGCCTCGCCCGCTATCAGAGGTTCACCCAATGTCGCCCGATAGCGCTTCACACAGGCGCGGTTCGGCGAGGTCACGCGGTGCGTCCACTTGCCATCGTCGCTGATCAGCAGCAGTCCCGAAGTATCGAGATCCAGCCGCCCTACCGGATGCACCCGCTCGATCTGCGGGATATCGATCAAACTCAGCACTGAGGGATGATGCGTCGGGCGCAGGGAGCACTCGACACCTACCGGCTTGTGCATCATCAAATATCTCCAGCCGACCCGTTCCAGTATGTCGCCCTGCCAACGCACCACCTGATCATCGGAAACCTGATACGAGGCGTCTCGCGTCACTTCGCCGTCGACGCTGACCTCGAACTGGCGCAGTGCACGCTTGGCCTGGCTGCGCGTGAGTTCCGTGGCCTCGCTAAGAAATCGATCCAACCGCATTGTCAGTCATCCCAGTGAAAAGGTCAGTCACCCCAGTGAAAAGTGTCGGCATCTTGCCACGCCGGGAACTTGTCGCGAAATGTCTTTAACGCATCGCTGGAAATCGTGACGGTTTCGACGAACGCCTCGCCCGGCGGATGATCGGCCAGCGGCTCGCCCTTGAAGTCCACCACCATGGAGTCGCCGGCGTAAGGCAGCCCGTTGCCATCCTCTCCCACCCGGTTGACGCCGATCACGTAGCTCAGATTCTCGATGGCGCGCGCCTGCAGCAGCGTTCGCCACGGGTGTCTGCGCGGCGCCGGCCAGTTGGCGACGCACAGCAGCGCGTCGTATTCGAAAGGTTGCCCAGCGCCGGGTTGCTGGCGCAGCCATACCGGAAAACGCAGGTCGTAACACACCGACAGCAGGATACGCACGCCCTTGATCTCGACCATCTGGCGCCGGGTGCCCGCCGCGTAATGCCTGGGCTCATCGCCCATGCGAAACAGATGACGCTTGTCGTAATGGGTCATCACCCCTTCCGGCGTCATCCAGATCAGCCGGTTGTAGCGGCGCCCACCGTCGGCGATCGCCAGGCTCCCGGTGATGGTGCAGCCTCGCTCCTGCGCCTGGCTGCGCATCCAGTCCAGCGTCGGGCTGGCGTCGAAGGGCTCCGCCATCGCTTCGGCATTCATGGTGAACCCGGTGGCGAACATTTCCGGCAGCACGATCAGATCGGTCCGGCTGCCATCCAGCGTCCCCATGCGGCTATCCAGCAGGCGTCGATTGGCTGCCGGATCCTCCCAATGCAGCTCGCTCTGTACGAGGCTGACGCGTAACTCGTTCATGGCTTTCCTCTTTGAAATCGCCGCCTTCGTCTGACACGGGACATTCCGGTACATTTCCCGTCGACATCGGGCAGCCTGCGTGACGTTGGTCATGATAGATTACGGGCCCGAGATATGGAGCGTCGATCATGTCGAGCCCTGCAATGGATGATTCCCGACCTCGAACCACCGAAACGGCAGCCCCCGAGCGGCAGGCTTCCGCGAGCGATGCGCGCCTTGGCGTCGTGTTCGGCGTCGGCGCGTACGCGATGTGGGGCTGTTTTCCCCTGTTCTTTTCGCTGTTCGATGGCGTGCCCGCGTTCGAGGTACTGATCCAGCGCATCCTCTGGTCCTGCGCCTTCCTGATCGTCGTGGTCACGCTGATGAGACGCTGGGCCGTGTTGGGCCGTAGCTTTCGAAGCCCGCGCGATCTGGTCCGCGGGCTGAGCTGGAGCCTCGGCTGCGCACTGCTCATCGCGCTGAACTGGGGGCTCTATATCTACGCGGTGGAAACCCACCACGTGCTCGAGGCGAGCCTGGGCTACTTCATGACGCCGCTGGTCAATGTGGCGTTAGGGATGCTCGTGCTGCGCGAACGGCTGGGGCGCTGGCAGATGCTGGCGATCGGCCTCGCGCTCGGCGCCGTTCTGCTGCAACTGGTGATACTCGGCAAGCTACCCTGGATAAGCCTGGTGCTGGCCATGACATTCGGCACCTACGGGTTGTTGCGCAAGCGTGTTTCCCTGGATGCGCTGTCGGGTCTGTTGGTAGAAACAAGCCTGCTGCTGCCATTGAGCCTCGCCGCGTTGGCCTGGCTGGCCTGGCATGGCCAGTCCCATTTTGGCGAGACATCGAAAACCACCGCGCTGATGATCATCAGTGGCGTCGTCACCACCCTGCCACTGCTCGCCTTCGCTGGCGCCGCGCGACGGCTGACGCTCTCCACCGTCGGCTTTCTGATGTATCTCAATCCGACGCTGCAGTTCCTGCTGGCGCTATGGGTATTCGACGAAACCCTCTCGTGGCCCCAACTGACCACCTTCGTCCTGATCTGGATCGGGCTCGGATTCTACTCGGTGGAGACATGGCGCCAGCATCGCAAGCGTGGTGTCTGATGAACGCGAAAAGCCCGGCGGTCAAACGACCGCCGAGCTTCGGTGAAGCGCAAAACGAGGCCGGAAAAGCGCCTTAAATCTGCAGCCCCATGATTTCCTTGTACGCGGTCACGAGGCGATTACGTACCTGGACGCCCATGTCGAAGGCCACGCTCGCCTTCTGGGAATCGATCATCACGTCGTTCAATGCCACGTCGGGATCGCCGGCCTGGAAGGCCATGGCCTGCTGATTGGCGGACTGCTGCATCTGATTGATTCGTCCGAGCGAGGCCTGCAGTTCCCCGGCGAAGCTGCCGTGAGTCTCGGCAGCAGGGCTCTGCGCGCTCATGCCCTGTCCGCTCGCCTGAGCCGAGAGAGCCTGCATTTGCTGAAGCGCCGCTTGAATGGCTGGAGCACTCATGAAGTTTTTCCTGTATGACGGCGCCCCGTGGAAAGACGACACGACCGCCGGTGGATTCGACGCTGGCAGCCTATCAATAGCAAGCCAAACACTATCGCGGTAAATGCGCGTGAAAACATCGGCTTTTCCCACCTTCGCCATTAACGCATCGACACATAATGGCTGCCATCAAACTAACGCCCCGGCCAGGGCCGCGTCGGACTGACTCTCCGAGCGTGTCGAGGCACGGATGAGCAGACGCGTTGCAGGGAGCAGACTACTGCTATGTTGTCGAGTCGCACCACGTGCCATGAGCGGAGTCCGACATGAGCACGGCCACGTCGTCCAACGACGCTCAGAATTCAGCCAATGCATCCGCCCGGAATTCGAATCGCCAAGCCGCTTCGGAGACGACCTCCGGCGGCCGCGACTGGTTGAACAGATTGCAGCGGAACCCCCGTATCCCGCTGATCGTAGCCGGCGCCGCCGCCGTGGCTATCGTGATCGCCTTGCTGCTGTGGGCTCGCAGCCCGGAATATCGGGTTCTCTATTCGACGCTGACTGACGCCGACGGCGGTCGAATCATCACCCAGCTCGATACCATGGGCATCCCCTACGAGTTCAGCGAGGGCGGCCAGGCCCTGCTCGTCCCGGCCGACCAGGTCCGCCAGACTCGTCTCCGGCTGGCCGAACAGGGGCTTCCCGAAGCCAGCGGCGTCGGCTTCGAGCTGATGGACGACCAGGCATTCGGCATCAGCCAGTTCGCAGAGCAGGTCAACTACCAGCGGGCCCTGGAGGGCGAGCTGGCCCGTACCATCGGCACGCTGGGCAGCGTCGAGCGGGCCCGTGTCCACCTCGCCATGGCCAAGCCGTCCGTCTTCGTCCGCGAGAGCGAACCCGCCTCCGCCTCCGTCGTCCTCGATCTGCAGCCGGGTCGGGTACTGGGCGAAGGCCAGGTCAACGCCATCGTCCACATGGTCTCCAGCAGCGTGCCGCAACTGGCCATCGACGACGTCACCGTCATCGATCAGAACGGCGATCTGCTGAGCCGCTCCAACCGCAACAACAACCAGCTGGATGGTAGCCAGCTCGATTACGTCAACAATCTCGAAGACCAGTACGCCCAGCGCATCGAGGCGATCCTGGCGCCGATCGTCGGCGCCAGGAACGTGCGCGCGCAGGTCACCGCGCAAATCGACTTCTCCCAAAGAGAGCAGACCGCAGAGCGTTACGGCCCCAACCAGGCGCCGAACGAGGCCGCCGTACGCAGCCAGCAGACCAGCTCGTCGTACCAGAGCAATGGCGATCTCGCCATGGGCGTACCGGGCGCGCTGAGCAATCAGCCGCCGGGCGTTGCCGCCTCCCCGATCAACGCGCAGGGCACCCAAGCCCAGACCGATGGGGCCGACGATGCCGATAATGCCGACAACCAGAACGCGGATACGCAAGGCACCGAGACCGCTGACACCACCGACACCGGCCGGGCACGCCATGACAGTACCATCAATTACGAAGTCGACCGTACCGTAGAGCACGTCAAAGAGCACAGCGGCGACATCGAGCGCCTGTCGGCAGCCATTGTCGTCAACTATCGAGACGGCGTGGATGAAGACGGCAATCCGACCCAGGTCGCGCTGAGCGATACGGAGATGGAGCAGATTCGTGGCCTGGTTCGTCAGGCGATGGGTTTCTCGGCGGCTCGCGGCGATGCGCTCGAGGTCGTCAACAGCCCGTTCCAGATCGATGCACAGGATTTCGATACCCTGCCCTGGTGGCAGACGCCGGAAGTCTGGAGTCTCGGCAAGAGCGTACTGAAGTATCTCGTCGTCGCCCTGGTCGCCCTGTTCCTGTGGTTCAAGGTGGTGAAACCGCTCCTGCGTCGCCAGACCGCAGAGCCCGCTCCCGCCCCGGTGGCGGCACCGGCACCCGCCACCGGCGCGGCGGCAGCCGCCGGTGCCGCGAGCTATCAGGCAGTCAGTGACAGCGGCGTCAGCGACGAGCCTGTAGAAGGCTCGAGACGCGAACGCAGCCGTCGCGGCGCCTCGAGCTACGAGCAGGATCTCAAGGAAGTTCGTGAAATCGCCCAGGAAGATCCCCGCCTGGTCGCCATGGTCGTCAGAAGCTGGATGGACAAATCATGACGGTGGAAATGACTGGCGCTCGACGCGGCGCCATCCTGTTGCTCTCCCTGGACGAAGACAGCGCAGCGGAAGTCTTCAAGTACCTCTCCAGCCGAGAGGTGCAGGAGATCAGCCAGGAAATGGCCAAGCTCGGCCAGGTCTCTCATCAGGAGATGGCGGCGGTATTACGCGATTTCTACGAGGAAGCCGAGCAGTTTACGGCCATCAATCTGCACTCCAGCGATCATATCCGCGCGGTTCTGACCAAGGCACTGGGCAGCGAACGCGCCAGCAGCCTGATCGAGGACATTCTCGAGACCAGCAATACGGCGTCGGGCATCGACTCGTTGAACCTGATGGAAGCGTCGATGGTCGCCGAAATGATCCGCGACGAGCACCCGCAGATCATCGCCACGATCCTGGTGCACCTGGAGCGCTCCCAGGCCGCCGATATTCTCGAACTGTTCGGCGACAAGCTGCGCGAAGACGTCATGCTGCGCATCGCCACCTTCAGCGGCGTACAGCCGGCAGCGTTGCAGGAACTGACCGAGGTACTCACTTCGATGCTCGACGGCACCAACCTGAAGCGCAGCAAGATGGGCGGGGTCAGGACAGCGGCCGAGATTCTCAACCTGATGAACTCCACTCAGGAAGAACAGGTCATCGAAGTGGTTCGCGCGCACAGCGAAGATCTGGCGCAACGCATCATCGACGAGATGTTCCTGTTCGAGAACCTGCTGGATATCGACGACCGCGGCATCCAGATGATCCTGCGCGAAGTCGAAACCAACTCTCTGGTGATTGCACTGCGCGGTGCCGAAGAAGCACTGGTCGACAAGTTCACGCGCAACATGTCTCAGCGTGCGGCGCAGCTGATGCTCGAAGACATGGAAAACCGAGGACCGGTTCGTCTATCGCAGGTCGAAAACGAACAGAAGTCGATTCTGGCGGTCGTACGGCGTCTGGCGGATTCCGGCGAAATCGCCTTGACGGGTGGCGACGATGGCTACGTCTGATCGCAGCAATCGGACCGAATCTGACCGTGTCGAATGGCACCGCTGGCAGATGGAAGAGCTCGCGCGCGCCCCGTCCCCGGCTCCCGGTCAATCCGCCGCAAACGCCGAAGCGCAGCGTCGCCGTCGGCAACGGGAAGACGCCGAGGAGAAGGCGCGCCGAGCGATCGCCGAAAAGGCCCGGCAACAGGGTTACGAAAGCGGCTACAGCGAAGGGCACGAGCAAGGCTATCAGGCAGGTTACAAGGAAGGTCTCGAAGCGGCCAACGCAGCCGCCGAACTGGAATTCAACAAGCGCCTGGACATGACGCTGCGCCCCCTTGCCGAGCTGGCCGACAATTTTCGTCAGGCATTGGCGACGCTGGATACCGAAGTCGCCGATCAACTGGTCGAGCTGGCGCTGATCACAGGCCGCCAACTGGCGGGCGAGTCGCTGGCCGCGAACCCTGAACATATCCTGAGCGTGGTGCGCGAGCTGCTCGATGCCGACACCACCCTGAACGGCAAGCCCCGCCTGTGGCTGCATCCGGATGACCTGGAGCTGGTAACGACGTCCATGGGCGACTCTCTCGAGGCCAGCGGCTGGGAGTGTCATGCCGACCCTTCGCTCGAGCGCGGTGGCTGCCATGTCACCAGTGCCGCGGGCGGACTCGATGCCAGCTTGAGCACCCAGTGGAAAGCGATTCTCGACCAGCGACGCCAACGCAAGACGACGTCGAGCGGCCAACCGGTAGAGCCTGAATCTCAGGACAGCGAGCTCGAGTCAGGCCATGACCGCTCCCGCCGTGACGGCTCGAAGCAAGAAGGTGCCGATCACAGCGGTAGCCACAACGGCAACGGTCGTAAAGGCCTCGGTCACGAGAGTGCCGATGGCGAGGGTTTCGGTGGCGTGGGTTTCGATGGCGAGAGCTCCGATGATGAGTGACGCCACAGAGTCCTCGATCTCGTCGGGAGTCTCCCAGCACCACCAGCATTGGCGTCAAGTGCTGGGCAAGATCAGCCATCGTGTCGAATCACTCTCCCATTACCGCCACGAAGGCCGGGTAACTCGCGCCACGGGGCTGGTGCTGGAAGCCATCGGCATCCGCCTTCCGCTTGGCAGCGCCTGCCTGATCGAACTCTCCCCCGGCAACGGCCACGACGACGAACGCTTCGCCGAGGCGGAGGTGGTCGGATTCGCCGGGGACAAGCTGTTCCTGATGCCATTGGCAGACACCAGCGGCCTGTTGCCGGGCGCGCGGGTACTCGCGCTCAGCGGCAACCGCCTGGACATCGCCAGCGCCAGGCGCTTCCCGCTGGGCGACGGGCTGCTTGGCCGCGTCGTCGACGGTAACGGCCGGCCACTCGACGACCACGGCCCGCTCGAGCAGGCACCCCACGCCCCGCTGGACACGCCGCCGATCAACCCGTTGGCCCGTGCGCCCATCGATACCGCCATCGACGTGGGCATCCGTGCCATCAACGGGCTGCTCACCGTGGGCCGCGGCCAGCGCATGGGCCTGTTCGCCGGCTCCGGAGTCGGCAAGAGTGTGCTGCTGGGCATGATGGCGCGCTTCACCAATGCCGATGTCATCGTCGTCGGCCTGATCGGTGAACGGGGGCGCGAAGTTCAGGACTTCATCGAAAACATTCTGGGCGACGAGGGCCTGGCCCGAGCCGTGGTGGTTGCCGCCCCGGCCGATACCTCGCCGCTGCAACGCATGCAAGGCGCGGCCTACGCGACGCGGCTGGCGGAAGACTTTCGTGATCAGGGGCGCAACGTGCTGTTGATCATGGATTCGCTGACCCGCTATGCCATGGCGGCTCGCGAGATCGCGCTGGCCATCGGCGAGCCGCCGGCAACCAAGGGTTACCCCCCCTCCGTCTTCGCCAAGCTCCCGGCGCTGGTGGAGCGGGCCGGCAACGGCAAGCGCGGCGGTGGCTCGATTACCGCCTTCTATACCGTGCTGACGGAAGGTGACGACCAGCAGGACCCCATCGCCGACTCCGCCCGCGCGATCCTCGATGGCCACATCGTGCTTTCAAGACAGCTGGCGGAGAGCGGCCACTACCCGGCCATCGATATCGAGGCCTCGATCAGTCGTGCGATGCCGGCGGTGGTCGACACCAGGCGCCTGCGCCAGGCGCAAGGCTTCAAGCAGATGATCTCGCGCTACCAGCGCAACCGCGACCTGATCAACGTTGGCGCTTATATCACCGGCCAGGACCCCCAATTGGACCGTGCAGTCGCGCTCTATCCACGACTCGAGGCCTTCCTGCAACAGCGTATGAACGAGATCGCAGAGCTGGCTCCTACCCAGGCCGACCTTGACCGACTCATACCGATCGACGACTGACCTTCCGCCGCCCCCTCGAGTGGCAAATCGGCGCGCGCTGTTCCGGAATAGTGGCATTTTTCATCGCTTATCAATCCTTTGACGGGACGGCCCGAGCGCCACAATGGCAATCGGTGGATTGTCCCGGCGGATTGTCCCGATGAACCGCCACGGTGAATCGCCCCGGTTGACGGACGGATAGGAGGTAACGCTTTGGCCAACATGCACGCCATGCAGATGCTTCGTGATCTGGCGCAGCGCAGCAGCGACAAGGCTGTCGAGAACCTGGGTTATCTGCAGCGTCAACAGCAGGAGGCTCAGAATCAGCTCGGGCAGCTGCAGCGTTATCGTGACGAGTACCAGCGCAAGCTCCACGACAGTCTGACCCGGGGTGTCTCATCAAGCCAATGGCGGGACTATCAACAGTTCATCGCCTCTCTCGACAAGGCGATCGAACAGCAACAGCGCCGGCTCGGCGAGCACCAGTCTCGCGTCGAGAACGGCAAGCAGCACTGGCAGGGCGAACGCCGAAAACTCAACGCCTATGACACGTTGCACACACGCCGCCAGCATGAAGCGGCCCGCCACCAGGCGCGTCACGAGCAACGTCACAGTGACGAGATGGCCGCGCAGTTACGCCGCCGTCAGCAGGACGCCGGGCACCAGTGGTAATACCGAGACACTGAATGGAAGCCCTGCTCAGCAGCACCGATTAGAAGCTCTATCCGATAACGAAACTGGCGGCGTAGTCCATGGAACTTTCCTCTCTCATCAGCGTGACCTCATCCTCGACGCGTGGCGCCAATACCGGGAACAGCGCGTCCAGGGAAACGGCCAGCGCGCCCTTCGCCGATGTCATGCAGCGGGCCGCAGGGGCAGAAAAGCCCCAGCGATCCGCAGCCGGTGGAAGTTCAGCGTCGCAGGCAACGAACACTCCCGAGCGGTCGAATACCCAAGAAACCGATGACACATCCTCGGCCCTCGCCTCCAGCCGCCAGCCGACAAAGGATTCGCAGGTAGCGGATGCCGAATCCGATGCCACTCGACAGACGAGCGAGGATGCACGCGAGATTCTGCAAGCCCTGGAAGAGGGAGACATGACAGGGCTTCACGCCGTCCTGGCCAGCCTCGAAGGCAAGACCGACGGCAAGGCGCCATCGAGCTCCGAGGCGAGCGATAGCGACGCAGGGCCGATCGACGCGGACGCTCTTGCCGCCATCTTCGCAGCGCTTCCGCTGACGGCGGGCACGCAACCCGCCGGTAACGCTTCGGCGGCTGCCGCCGGCAATGGCGCCGCGGCACTCGGTGCCGGACAATCCGCCTTGCAGCAGATGACCCTGACGGCCGGCGACGCCGCACGCAACGTGGCCGCGATGCTGTCCGGCAAGATGTCGGATGACGGCGAGCGACCCGGCTCCTCGACTCGCGTCAATGCGACTTCCGGACAGCCTGGGCTCAGCGAGCTGCTTTCGGCAGTCGAAGGAAACCGTAACGGCAATCCGACCTCGTCGTCGGGGCTGCTGGCAGCGGCCGGCCAGGTTCTGGCCCAATCCTCGTCAACGGGAGACCCGGACGGTGCAGCGCTCGCGGACGCCCTATCGGCAGCCGGCGCGAAACGTGACGGACTGGATAGCGCCCTCTTCACGAGCCCGCGGCCCGATGGCGGATCTCTGTCGCATCTGACGTCGCCGCTATCGAACGGTACGGGATTGGCATCGGCAGCAACGATGACCAACGGCGCCATCTCGACCCCGGTTCAGTCACCGCAATGGCCAGCCTCATTCGGCCAGCAAATCCTGCAGATGCACCAGCGCGGCGACCAGCAGATGTCGCTACGCCTCCATCCGCAGGAGCTCGGCCCGCTGAGCGTATCGCTGACGGTACAGGACCAGCAGGCACAGCTTCAGATCCTTTCTGCCCACGCGCCGGTTCGCGCTGCCGTCGAGGCTGCAATGCCTCAGCTCCGCCAGGCGCTCGCCGATAGCGGCATCGCTCTGGGTGAAGCGATGGTCGGGGATCAGGGGCAGTTCCAGCAAGGCCAGTCGTCAGACGACGATCGCCCGCGTGGCACGTCGAGCGCCTCCAGCCCGCTGCTTGCCGCATCGGGAGTCGATACGAGCGATGACGCCACCCTGCGCCAGGTTGCCCTCACCCCTAACGGCAATATCAACCTTTACGCCTAGCCAGCGCTGCCGATAACACGGATAGCGGCGGGCACTCCCGCCGCGACATCAAGTCATGCGGCGCCGTTCGCGATTGGCACGCCTTCATCTTCCGATCCCGGCGCATGAAAGGGGAAGTTAGCAGACCGGAAGGCGTCTTTTCCGTCGATCGCGACACCCTCTAGCACCGCATAATCCGCTGCAACTTTCAGAGATCACCGTAATGGCAGAATCAATGGCCGCATCCCGTAAAAGCCGCTCCCTCTTGTTGATAGGGCTACTGATCGTCCTGCTGGCGGTGGCCAGTTCGGTCGCCGTGTACTTCTTCCTCGACGCCCGCGACGGCAGCGAGGCGACCGAGGTCGTCGATGACGAGCCGGTCGAAGCGCCGGTGCCGATTTTCGTGACCATCAACCCCTTCACCGTCAATTTGCAGAGCGATTACGGCGACCGCCTGCTCTACGTCGGGCTGTCGCTGCGCGTCGGCGACGAGGCGACCAGCACGTTCCTCACTCAACACATGCCCGAGGTTCGCAGCCGGCTGCTGATGCTACTATCCGGCAAGAGCGCCGAAGAGTTGATCAAGCCCGAAGGCAAGGTCCAGCTGAAGCAGCAGATTCTCGACTTGTTCAACGAGCCGATCACCACGCCGCAGCCCACGTTATCCATCGACGACGTGCTGTTCTCCGATTTCATCGTGCAGTAAGCGGACGCCAGGCCAATCATGTCCCAAGACGATTTGCTGTCGCAGGAAGAGATCGACGCCCTTCTCAACGGTGTCAGCGGCGATACCGACGCGCCCGCCAAAGCGCCCGAGAGTAACCGTCGCGACGCGCGCCCGTTCGACCCGGCCAACCAGCACCGGGTCATCCGTGAGCGTCTGCAGGCGCTGGATATCATCAACGAGCGGTTCGCGCGTCTCTTCCGGGTGGCCCTGTTCAACCTGATTCGACGCAGCGCCGATATCACGGTCGCCGGCGTGCGCTACCAGAGCTACAGCGAGTTCGCGCGCAACCTGCCGGTACCGACCAACCTGAACCTGATCAGCCTCAAGCCGCTCAAGGGCACCGCCCTGCTGGTGTTCCCGCCGGGTCTGGTCTTCATGGTGGTGGACAACCTGTTCGGCGGTGATGGCCGGTTTTTGACCAAATCCGACGGTCGCGAATTCACCGCCACCGAACAGCGAATCATCCAGCGGCTATTGTCGCTGGCGCTGGAGGGTTACAGCGACGCCTGGAAATCGATCTATCCCGTGGACGTCGATTACATGCGTTCCGAAATGCAGGTGCGCTTTGCCAACATCACCAATTCGCCGAACGAGATCGTCGTCAACAGTACGTTCCATCTCGAGGTCGGCAACCTGACCAGCGACTTCAACATCTGCATTCCCTTTTCCATGATCGAACCGATCCGGGACATTCTGTCCAGCCCGATCGGAACGCTCGACAGCGACGATACCCAGTGGGAGTCGCGCATGGCCGGCGAGATCAAACAGACCCAGGTCGAATTGATCGCCGATTTTGCCGAGATACCTTCGACCATCGGTGACGTGATGGCACTGAAGGTCGGCGACATTCTCCCCTTCGATCTTCCCAAAGCCATCGACGTGCGTGTCGACGGTGTACCGGTCATGGCCTGTGAATACGGGACCCGGCAAGGTCAACGCGCGCTACGGGTGAAGCATCTTATTGACCATGGTACGTACTCCGCCATGAAGGACTTCGACAATGAGTGATGATCAAAAACCGGGATCCCAGAAGGGAGCTTCCGACACGGCCAGCGACAACAACCAGGATGCCGACGATCTTTGGGCAGCGGCCATGGCGGAACAGGGTGTCGAGCCTGAAGCCGACGAGTCCGAAACGGTCGAGGAAGCGACCAAGCCCACCGGCACGGCGGGTTCCGGCGAGGCACAATCGGCGGAAGCCGGCGTTTTCCAGTCCTTCGATCAAGGCAGCGGCAACACTCGCGAGGCTCGGGATCTGGCCGTTGTCATGGATATCCCGGTCAAGCTCTCGGTCGAGCTGGGCCGAACGCGCATCACCATCAAGCAACTGCTCGAACTGGCCCAGGGCTCGGTCGTGGAGCTGGACGGGCTGGCCGGTGAACCGATGGACATCATGATCAACGGCTATCTCGTCGCCCAGGGCGAAGTCGTCGTCGTGGATGACAAATACGGCATCCGGATCACCGAGATCGTCACGCCGTCCGAACGCGTCCAGAAACTGAATCGATGAACGACGATACGCTACAGCAGGCGGCGCAGACCACGGCCGGCAGCGGCGACAGCATCGGCCTTCTGATGATGGGCAAGACGGCAATGTCGTTGCTGATCGTCGTGGCGATCATCCTGGCCTGCGCCTGGCTGCTGAAGCGTATCGGTCCTAACCGCCGTGCCGGAACGCAGCATCTGCGTGTCGTGGCCAGTACGCCGGTCGGGCAACGCGAGCGCGTGGTCATCGTCGAGGTCGATGATCGCTGGCTGGTTCTGGGCGTCGGTGGCGGTCAGGTAACCAAGCTGGACAGCATGACCCCGCCCCCCAATACGCCCGTCACCTCTGGGTCGGCACCCTTGAGCGGCTCCTTTGCCAGTCGCCTGGGTCAAGCCCTCAAACAGAATGCGAGTGACTCGCTCAAGCGCCAAAAGCCCAGGCGGGACAACGGGGTCGACAACTAGTGGCTATTGCGGCTAATTCCAGATTGCGTGGCGTCGTCGTGGGGTTGGGTGCCCTGGCGGCGTTGACGGCCAGCCAGTGGGCGATGGCGCAGGCGATTCCCGGCATTGTCAGCGAGCCGATGGCGGACGGCGGTCAGCGCTGGTCGCTGAGCCTGCAGACGCTGCTCTTTTTGTCTTCGCTCGCCTTTCTGCCGGCGATGCTGCTGATGATGACCTGCTTTACCCGGATCATCATCGTGCTGGGGCTGTTGCGTACCGCCATGAGCACGCCCTCGGCGCCGCCGACGCAGGTTCTGCTCGGGCTCGCGCTGTTTCTGACGTATTTCGTCATGTCGCCGGTACTCGACCGGGCCTATGAAGAAGCCTGGCAACCGTTCTCGGCCGAAGAAATTTCGATGGAGGAAGCGCTGGAGCGAGGCAGCCAGCCATTCCGCGAGTTCATGTTCGCCCAGACCCGGCAGGCCGATCTGGCAATGTTCGCCCGCATCGCCGATGTCGGCGAGATGCAGGGTCCCGAAGACGTGCCGATGCGTATCCTGGTGCCAGCCTATGTCACCAGTGAATTGAAGACGGCCTTCCAGATCGGCTTCACGATCTTCATCCCATTTCTGATCATCGACCTGGTCGTCGCCAGCGTACTGATGGCTTTGGGGATGATGATGGTGCCACCGGCCACGATCTCGTTGCCGTTCAAGCTGATGCTGTTCGTGCTGGTCGATGGTTGGCAGCTTCTGATCGGCTCGCTGACCCAAAGTTTCTATTTCTCGTGAGTCGCACAGACACGAACCGTGTCGTCAGCCCCCGCTTCGCGACTGCATGGAGGTAAGCAATGTCTCCCGAAATGGTAATGAGCATGGCCTACCAGGGCATGAAAGTGACCCTGATGATAGCCGCTCCGCTACTGCTGACCGCGCTACTGGTCGGCCTGCTGGTCAGCCTTTTCCAGGCGGCGACCCAGATCAACGAAATGACGCTGACGTTCATTCCCAAGATCCTGGGCGTCTTCGCCATGCTGATCCTCTCCGGCGCCTGGATCATTCAGCTCCTGGTCAACTTCACTCGGGAACTGCTGCAGAACATTCCCCAGATGGTGAGCTGATTCGTCAGCGCGATCGATGATCGATATTACCTCAGCCCAGTGGGAAAGCTGGATACGGCTCTTCTTCTGGCCCACGGTTCGCATTCTTGCCTTCTTCATGGCGTCACCGCTGTGGAGCTTGCCGAGCGTACCAACGCCGGTAAAGGCGCTGCTTGGGGCCGCAATCGCTGTGGCCATCGCGCCTGCCCTGCCACCGATGCCGGCGATTCCTCTGTTCTCGCTGGAAAGCTTCGGCATCATGCTTCAGCAGATTCTTATCGGTATCGCCATGGGCCTGGTGCTGCGGATCATGATCGCCGTGGTGCAGACTGCCGGCGAGTTCATCAGCATGCAGATGGGCCTCGGGTTCGCGACCTTCTTCCAGCCGGATGCCGGCACCAATACGATGGTGCTGTCGCGCCTGCTGGAAATTTTGACGCTGCTGATGTTCCTGGCGATGAACGGACACCTTATCACGATCGAAATTCTCGCCTGGACCTTCGAGGTGCTGCCCATCGGCTCGACCTCGATCGATGCCAGCTTTGCCGAAACGCTGGCCCGCTGGGGCGGCACCATTTTCTCCTCCGGCCTGCTGATGGCGATTCCCATCGTCACCGCGCTGCTGTTGATCAATCTCTCGCTGGGCATTCTCAATCGTGCATCGCCACAGCTGTCGATCTTTTCGGTGGGTTTCCCGATGACACTGACCGCCGGCCTGGTGCTGATTACCGCACTGATTCCGGATATGGGAGGCTTCTGGAGCGATCTGTTCGAACAACAGCTTCGTTTCATGCAGGGCATGATCGAACAGATGGCCGGCACGCCCTGACCCGAGATCACAACGGGGCCAATCTCTCCCCGAACTCCTTTCCAATATTCGAAATCGCCAACCGACGGCTCACCCAAACCCAGACAAAAGGGGCGCATCCTGCAGGATTCGCCCCTTTGACTTCGAACCGGGCCGTTAACGGCCCGATCCGTTGGCGATTGAAATCCGACGCCGCGTCAGGTCGAACGTCGCGTCAGACCAAACATCACATCAGGTCGAACAACGAAGTCCCCTGCAAATCGACGAAGGCTTTCTGCGACGCCTGCAACCCCACCTGCCGCAGCACATAGTCCGAAATGGCGGTGGTGTAATCCAGATCGATCAGATCGCTCTGGGTCTGGGTGTAGCTGATCTTGCGATCGCCCCCTACGGTATCGAGCGTGTCCAGCTCGTTGAGTCGAGCACCGACGGACGCGCGCACGGTCAGCACATTGTCCAGTGCGTTATCCAGCTCCCGGCTGGAGGTCGACAGCGTATTGGCGAAGGCCGCCTTGTCGGCGTCGGAATCCAGCGGGTTCTCGAGGGCAGAGAGCATGTTCTCCAACGTCCTAAAGACGTCGGGCTTCATCTCAGAAGCCGGGCCCACCGCGAGCGTATCACTTGGCTCGGGCGTTCCTTCCAGCGTCAGACGGACGCCGCCGAATTCCAGAGTGGCACTGGTGCCGTCATAGGTACCTGTCTTGCTGACACTCGGGCCGCTAATCGTATAGCCGAAAGTGCCGTCACCATTATCGCTGAACGAAATAGCGTACTCGTCGCCGTAGCCATCGGCGGTCGTGTCCGTCACCTGGGGGCCAGTGAAGGTCAAGGTGCCAGTATTGCCGTCGCCAGCCTTGGCCAAGTAACCAGCGCCGGCCGCCACGCTCTGGAAGACCTCTTTCCCGGTGTTGCCGACGTCCATCATTCGAGAAGAGTCGACCTTCTGCTGGCGAACCGCGCCGGAGCCATCGTATTCTACGTACACCTTCTTGGGGTCAGAGTCATTATCCTCGACCTTGACGAAGGGCGCGGAACTATCCTTGTAACCGCCGAAGAGATAGCTTCCGTTACCGTCGGTAGAGTTGGCCTGCCCCAACAGCGCCTCGTAGACGCCACGCAGCTCCGACGCCTGGGACTGGCGGTCGGCGTCGCTCAGCGTGCCATTGCCGGCCTGGATCATGAGCTCCTTGGCTCTCGTCAGAGCATCGGAAACACTGTCGAGAACGCTCTCTTCCTGGCTCAGCGAGTTGCGCACCGTCACCCGGCTGTCGCTCTGCTGGGCATTGGTGGCCAACGATTGCGATACCCCGACCGCCCGCGATGCAGCCTGTGGGTCGTCGGAAGGACGCACCACACGCTTGCCGGAAGCGATCTGCTCGCCGACTTCCATGAAAGCGCCCTGCTGGCGGTTCATCGAGCTGACACTGCGCTCAAACATCATCACGGTGCTGACACGCACGGCTCTCTCCTCCAAGGCACCCGATCAGGTGCACTCAATGATTATTCAAAAACGGCGCTTCGACAGCTCTCAAGCGCGCAGCCCCAAAATCGTATCCAGGATGGCCGAACCCGCTTCGATGACCTTGGCATTGGCCGAATAATACTGCTGATATCGCATCAGGTTGGCGTACTCTTCGTCCAGGTTCACGCCCGAGTCGGCCTGCTGGTAAGCGTAAAGCTGATCGCTCAGCCCCTGCTGGGTCGTCAGGTTGGCCTCGGTGATGGCCGCCCGGTTGCCCACATCGCTGACCAGCGAAGCGTAGCCGCCACTGAAGGTCGCACTACCGCCAACTAGCTTCTGATTCTGCAGGTCGAGTAACGCCAAGGCATTGCGGTTGTCACCGGAGTCACCGCTTTCCGAAGCGGCGATCTGGCTGGTATCGCTCAACGCGAGATCGAAACCGGCGGCCGCATTGCGCGTCGGTTGGACCAGGAACGTATCCCCTTCGGCAGGAGTATCCAAAGAAGGTGTCAGCGTAACTCCGCCAAAAACCAACTCACCATCATCATTCAGCTCGATGGTGCTGTCCTCGCCAGTGGAAAGATTTTCTAAAAGATACTCATCTCCTCCCTGGTATGTGAGACGGTAATCGTCGCTGCTGACGCCACTGTAATCACGTAACTCACCCGCATCGACGTCGACGGGATCGTCCCCGGTGAACCGGATTTCCATCTCCGCCGTACCGGCGTTATCGCCGCTAGCATAGACCGTAGGTGAACCCAGCGAAAAGAAGTCCTCCCCCTCCAAGCCATCAAGATCAAATCCCTGCTCCTGCAAGGCGTTGAAGCTTCCCCCCAAGGTCACCGCCAACTGACCGAGCTGGTTCTGAACGCTGTCGAGGGTTTCGCTACGAAAGCTCAACAATCCACCCAGTTCACCGCCTTGAATGACGGATTCCTTGAGTGGCGAACGCGAGCCGGCACCATCTTCGTAGGCGATCGTGATATTGGAAGGATCTTCATCGCTCTTGACGGCGACGAGATCGAAGGACTTGTTGCCGGCGACCAGCGGCGTGCCGTTGGATAGCGATACCTGGTAGGTCGAACCATCCTGGACCTGCACGTTGACGTCGACCAGCTCGCCGAGATCACTGACCAGCTTGTCGCGTTGATCCAGCAGTGCGTTGGGCTCCTCGCCGCTTCTGGCACGGGCCAGCGTCACCTGCTTGTTGAGATCGGCAATCTGGTCGCTGAGATTGTTGACCTGGGTGACCACGTCGCCAATCTGGCCGTTGATGCCCTCACGCATGTCGCTGAGATAGCCATCGTAAGCACGGAACTGTGCGACCATGCTGCGAGCGCTGCCCAATACCCCTTCGCGCGCGGCTGCGTCCGAAGGCGCACCGGTCAGATCCTCGAGGCTGGAGAAGAAATTCTGCATCAACGTGGTCAGACCGGAATCGCTGTCCGCCAGCAGATCGTCGATCTGGTTGACCTGGCTCTGGTAGGTTTCCAGGGCCGACTCGCGGCTATTGACCTGATTGAGCTGCGAACTGATATAGCTGTTGTACTGGCGCTGGATGCCGTCGACGCTGACGCCGGAACCGCCACCCTCGCCGCTGCTGTTCTGTCCCAGCAGCGTCAACTGTCGGCTATAGCCATCGGTGTAGACGTTGCTGATGTTGTTGCTGGTCGTCGAGAGCGCATTCTGCGCCGCGCTCAAACCGCTAAGGCCAATCGAAAACAGGCTCATATCGCTATCCCGTGAAACGCCATGACGATGCTGGCGATGTCCGTGCAAGGTTATGATTTTTATCGGCCGCGAAAGCCGCTTCTTGACCCCTTCAGACAGCGATTTCGCAACCAATTGTTAACGCCGATCAGAAAATCGCCGTGGGCAGATCGTCGGGGCCGAACGGATTGCCGGCATTACTCGCAGTCGCCAGCAGATCGCGACCTGCCCCGGCTTCTAGCGTGCCCAACTGCGCCATGATGCCGCGAAGCTTCTCGGCATAGCGTGGATCCGTGGCATAACCGCCCTGCTGCAACGCCTGAGCCGCCTGGTCGGGTGTCGAAGCCGCCACGACCCCCTGATAGCGAGGGTTGTCGCCGATCAACCTGGCGTAATCGTTGAAGGCATCGGTATAGGAGTCATAGACGCGGAAGCGATCGACCATCTTGACCGGCCGCCCGTCGACATACTCGGTGGTGGTGATAGCCGTGGTGTCGCCCTGCCAGGACTGTCCGGCCTTGATACCGAAGAGATTGTGGCTGTTGCCGCCGCTGGCGGTGGGAATCTCCCGCTGCCCCCAGCCGGTCTCGAGCGCGGCCTGGGCCAGAATCAGCTCGGCCGGCACGCCCGAGGACTGTTCCGCCTGCCTGGCCGGACCTGCCAGACTGTCGAGGAAGGCGCGGACGTGCGCCGGACGATCGTCGGCCTCGTCTCCCATCAATGTCGATGTCGATGTCGATGTCGATGTCGATGACGAGCCGTTGGCCGTGGCAGCGCTGGCAATCTCATGCCGTGACAGATCCGGCGCAAATCCCGGCGTGCGAAGGCCACCATGCAACAGCCGTGGCGTACCCCGCGGAATGCCGGCGATCAGGGCCGAGGCATCGTCCCCCGTAGCGCCCGAGGCGGCGGGCAGTGCCGAGGTGCCCGGCAGGCCGCTACCCTCGAGCTGCGCCACCAGCTGATCGGCAAGCCCCAGCCCCTTGCCCGCCAGCTGCTGCGCCCACTGCTGATCCTGCATCGAGCGCATCATGTCCATCTGATTGCTATGTAGTAGACCGGACTGGGGGCTGGCATCGCGCATGCTCTTGAGCATCATCTGCAGGAACACGGCCTCGAACTGGCGCGATGCTTCCCTGAGACTCCCCTGCGGCGAGTTGGCCGCACTGTACTTGAGCTTCTGCACGCTCTGGACGTCGAGCGCAAACTGCCCCGAAAGATCGTTGGTGATCGCCATCAGATGATATCCAGCTCGGCGTTGAGCGATCCCGCGGACTTCAACGCCTGGAGAATCGACATCAGATCCTGGGGAGAGGCGCCCAATGCGTTCAGCGCGTTGACCACATCCATCAGATCGGCACTGGTCTGAACCATCTGCAGCGCACCGCCCTCCTGCTGTACGGTGATGTCGGCGTTGGGAACGACCGTCGTGTTGCCACCAGCCAGCGCATTGGGCTGACTGACCTGGGGATTGGAATCGATGACGATCGACAGGTTGCCGTGGGCCACCGCGGCACGATTGAGCGTGACGGTGTCCGACAGCACCACCGAGCCGGTACGCGCATTGACGATTACCTTGGACGGGCCACGCTCGGTAGTGACGTTCACTCCCTGCACGCGAGCCAGAAAGGTGACGCGATCATTGTCGTTGGCCGGCAGCTTCAACTGCACCGTGCGTCCGTCGAGCGCGGCGGCGACCGGCGCGCCGAACTCCTGATTGATCGCCGCGACCATGCGTCGGGCATTCTCGAAGTCGGCATTCTTGAGGAACAGATCCAGCGTGCCACTGGCGTCGCCCAGTCGCATCGGCACTTCCTGCTCGACGAGACCGCCTCCGGGAATACGGCCCGCGGCCAGGTGATTGACGGAAACACTGCTGCCCGCCGCTTCCGCCCCGGCGCCGCCGACGTAGACGTTGCCTTGAGCCAGCGCGTAGACGCGACCGTCCGCCCCCTTCAACGGAGTCATCAGCAGCGTGCCGCCGCGCAGGCTGTCGGCGTTGCCCATCGATGACACGGTGATATCGATCTCCTGCCCCTGGCGGGAGAACGGCGGCAGTCTGGCGGTCACCATGACGGCCGCCACGTTGCGCAGCTGCATGTTGGTGCCCGCGGGCACCGTGACGCCCAGCTGCGATAGCAGGTTGGTGATGCTCTGCCCCGTGAACGGCGCCTGAGTGGTCTGGTCACCCGTTCCGTCGAGACCGACCACCAGGCCATAGCCGACCAGCTGGTTGTCACGTACGCCGGCGAAATTGGCCAGATCCTGAATGCGCTGCGCCTGGGCGCCCAGACTGAACAGCAGGATCGCCAGGAACAGAAGCGCTCTGGCCAACGGCGAGCGACGCAACTGGAATGAACGAAACAGAGCGGACATAGGCATCAGAACGGCGAAATGTTGAGGAAGAAGCGCTGCAGCCAACCCATGGTCTGCGCTTCGTTGATATAGCCATCACCGACATATTCGATACGGGCGTCGGCGACCTGCGTCGACTGCACGGTGTTGGAACCGCTGATCGCGCGTGGATTGATCACGCCGGAGAACCGGATATATTCGGTGCCCTGGTTGATCGCGATCTGCTTTTCCCCGCGAACCTTCAGGTTGCCGTTGGCCAGCAGATCATAGACGGTCACGGTAATCGTCCCGGTAAAGGTGTTGTTGGCATTGGCGCCCCCCGAACCGTTGAAGATGTTCTCGCCTTCGAGGTCCATGCCATAGTCGCTCAGTTTATCGAGAGGGTCCGGCACCAGCGTCGGCGTGAACGTCGCCGAACCGTCTCGTGACGCATTCGCCGCCGAGCTCTTGCTGGCACTGACCTGTTCGTCGAGCACGATGGTGATGATGTCCCCGATCTGACGCGGACGGCGGTCCTCGAACAGTGGCTGGAAGCCGAAGCGCGCCTGATAGATCGAGCCGTTGGCCTGCGTCGGCGGTGTCGACGGTATTTCCACCGGGGACGAATTCTCGACCACGGAGTGGCGCGGAATCTGGGCACAGCCAGCCACGATCAGCACCAGACAGAGGCCGGTCAGCATCAATACCCTGCGCCACATCGTGGACAATTCTGCGGTCAGCAACACGCGCCTTCCCCGGTTTATAGCTGTGTCAGACGCTGGAGCATCTGATCGGATGTTTCGACGGCCTTGCTGTTGATCTCGTAGGCGCGCTGCGTCTCGATCATGCTGACCATCTCTTCCACCACATTGACGTTGGAAGTCTCGACGTATCCCTGATAGAGCACGCCGGCCCCATCCAGACCGGGGTTGAGATCGTTACGCGGACCAGAGGCGTCGGTTTCCAGGTACAGGTTCTGGCCGATGCTCTGCAGCCCCGTCGGGTTGATGAACGTGGAGAGCATGATCTGCCCCACCTCGTTGCTCTGGGAAGTCCCCGGCTGCATCACGGAAACCACGCCATCCTGGCTGACAGTGATCGACAGCGCGTTCTGCGGGATCACGATCGGTGGATCGACCGGATAACCGCCCGCCGTCACCAGCTGGCCGTTCTCGTTGACCTGAAAGCTGCCGTCACGGGTGTAGCCCGTGGTGCCGTCCGGCATCTGCACGGCAAAGAAGCCCTTGCCGTTGATCGCGAGATCGCGGGAGTTCTCGGTATTCTGCAGACCGCCCTGGGTGTGCAGCCGCTCGGTGGCGACCGGACGCACGCCCGTACCGACCTGCATGCCGGATGGCAGCGTATCGACCACCGAAGATTGCGCACCGGGCTGACGCACGTTCTGGTACAGCAGATCTTCGAAGACGGCGCGAGACCGCTTGAAACCGTTGGTCGAGACGTTGGCCAGGTTGTTGGAAATCACATCCAGCTTGACCTGCTGCGATTCCAGGCCGGTCTTGGCCGTCCATAAAGACTTGATCATGACAAAACCTCATTGTCGGTAAGCCAGCCAGCGGCCAGCCTCAGCTGGTCAGGGTCAACTGGTCAGGGTCAACTGGTCAGAGAAAGCAGGCTGTTGGCGCGTTGTTCGTTCTCGTCCGCGCTTTCGATCACCTTCATATGCATGTCGTAACGTCGAGCGCTGTCGATCATCGAAATCATGGCGTCGGTGGCGGTGACATTGCTGCCTTCGAGCGCCCCGGGAACCAGACGCAGGGTATCGTCGGCCGGGATCGGCGCCGCCACGTCCTGCCCCTGGGCCGGTGGCATCCGAAACAGGCCGTCTTCGCCACGCACCAGATTGTCGTTCCCCGGCGCGACCATCTTGAGACGCGCCAACGGCGCGATCGCATCCGGGTTCTGGCCCGGCTCGAGCACGCTGATCGAACCATCCGGCGCGATCGTCACGTCGCCCCCCAACGGTACGACGATGGCCTGGCCGTTGTCGGAGAGCACCGGGTTGCCGAGCGATGTCAGCAGGCCGGTGGAATCGACCTGGAGGTCGCCACGGCGAGTATAGGCTTCGCCGCCGTTCGGCGACTGCACCGCCAGCCAGGTATCGTCGCCCTGCAGCGCAACATCGAGACTGCGCCCGGTGGTACTGATGGTGCCCGGCGTGAAATCGGCGCCCGGCGTCGTCATCATCGAGGCAACGCGGGTCGGCAGGCGCGCCTCGCCTTCCACCGGCACGGCACGAAACGCCATCAGCTCGCCGCGAAACCCGGGCGTGCTGACGTTGGCCAGATTGTTGTTGACCACCGATTGCTGCGCCATCGTCTGGCTCGCGCCACCGCCGGCGGTGTAGAGAATTCTATCCATGCCCTATGCCTTTCATATCGGCGCCTTTCATATCGGCGCCTTTCGAAACCGTGGCTATTGAAACAGTGCTTGCCGAAATCGTATCTATCGAACCCGGCCTATCGAAGCGGGATCGTTGCCGGCCGACTCGCGACCGGCAACGCCAATGCTGTTGGCGACAGAATTATCAGCGCAGCTGCGCAATCTGATCCATGACTTCGGACTGGGTACGGATCGAGTTGGTGTTGGCCTGGTAGTTGCGCTGCGCAATGATCAGGTTGACCAGCTCCTGCGTCAGATCGACGTTGGAGGCCTCCAACGTTTCGGACTCGATCGAGCCCAGCGTGCCGGTACCTGCAATGCCCAGCAGTTCGTTACCGGAAGCCGCCGTCGCCGCGAACAGGTTGTCGCCGGAAGGCGTCAAACCCTCGGGATTACGGAAGGTGGCCAGGGCAATCTGGCCAAGATCGACGGTCTTCTCGTTGGAATAGTTACCGACGATGGTGCCGTCGTCAGCGAAGCTGATGCCGACCAGCGCACCGGCGGAATAGCCATCCTGTGCCAGGCTCTTGACGGTGGAGTCACCGGCGAACTGCGTGCTGCCCGCCATGTTGAAAGTGGCGTTGATCTCCTGGACACCAGTGCCTAGCTCATTGTCAGTGAACGTCAGATCGGGCCAGTTGACCGGATTGTCCGTTGTCAATTCGCCGTTAATGGTTGCGAGCTTGCCGGAATTGTCGAACTCCAGAGTCAGCGCGGGGTCATCCGCCGTCAGCACACCATCGAGCGCCGTACGTGCAGTCCAGGTGTTGTCGTCAACACTGGATTTCTGGAAATAGAGCGTTGCGTTATGCTGCGCGCCCTGGGAATCGTAGACGGTGAAACTGGTGGAGTAGTTGTAGGCGATCGGGGTCTGCGCAGTCGTATCTTCGGCGTTCTTCGCAGTCAGGCTGTTGTAGAGCGTTGCCGTCGAGGTATCGTCGGCGACCGTGGCGGAATCCAGGTTGAGCAGGATGTTGATGCCGGTGCCGGTGGCGCCCGTCGCGCTGGCCGGCATGTCGGCCGCCGGGATGTTGAGCACGCCCGGCTGGCCGCCGGTAACGACACCGGAGTTGACGTCGGTGGCATCGGCCAGCCCGTATCCCATCAGCCGCGCACCCTGGGCATTTTCCAGGTAGCCGTCCGCGGTCATCGTCAACTGGCCGTTACGCGAGTAGCCCACCTGGCCTTCCTGCTGGAAGCGCAGGAAGCCATCACCGGCGATGGCGATATCCAGGTTGCGCCCGGTGGCTTCCAGGCTGCCGCTGCTGAAGTCCTGCAGAATGCCGGAAACCCGGGTACCCAGGCCGACGGCGCTGTTGGCGAAGACGTCGGAGAACTGCACCGAGCCGCTCTTGAAGCCTTTGGTCTGCGAGTTGGAAATGTTGTTGCCGATGACATCCAGCTGCTGGGAAGCGGCGTTGACGCCGCTCAATGCCTGTGAAAAGCCCATGATTCATCCCCTACGTTTATCGGTTGCGTACGCTCAAGCGGTTTCGTGTCGTCAATGCTTTTGCTCAGAGAATCTGACGCACTTCCGAGAGCGCCACGGGATCCCGAGCAGGTCCCAAGTCCAGTTGCGGTCCACTGGCATCCTGGATCACGCCATTGACCAGGGCGTAATTCAGGGCTGCCGGTGCGTATGTCTCGTCTCCCACCGTCGCCGTCAGAGAGGCGGTATAGATACTGTCGGTGGAGGCCTTGGAACCATCGGCCAACTGACCATCCCAGCTGAAGCTGTGCACGCCGGCCTCGAGCGGACCGGTGGAGAAGCTGTCGATGATCTCGCCGCTGGGACCGCGAATATCGATCTGCAGATCCTCGACGGCGCTGTCCAGATTCACGCCGATCGGCGTCGCGACAACACCTCCCGTGTCATCGGTCGCCCCCACCAGAACCTCGTTGCCCGGCACCATGACGCCCTGCCCGATCAACGCCGTCGCCTGCAGGGCCTGCCCCGCATCGATCTGGTCGTTGATTCTGGTAAGGCTGTCATTGAGCTTTTCGATACCACTGACGGTACTGATCTGCGCCAGTTGCGCGGTCATGTCCGAGTTTTCCATCGGACTGGTCGGGTCCTGATTCTTCAGTTGGGTAACCAGCAGCGTCATGAAGCGATCATTGAGCTCGCTGCCGGATTCCATTCCCGTAGTGGCACTGCTGGCGGCCGTGTCATTGATATTGGCTAGCGTACTGCTACCGATCACCGGACTGGACATGACATCTCCTTGATGTGGCCCGACACCGATCAGCCTTCGCCGATGGTGAGAGTTTTGGTCATCAGCGTCTTGGCGGTATTCATGACCTCGACGTTGGCTTGGTAAGAGCGGGAGGCTGCGATCATGTCGACCATCTCGTTGACCGGGTCGACATTGGGCATCTGCACATAGCCCTGCTCGTCGGCCAGCGGATGCCCCGGGCGGTACTCCATGCGCATCGGCGCGACGTCGTCCTCGACCACGCCGGTGACGCGAACGCCGCCCGTGCCGCCGCCCTGCTGGCTCAGCGCCTGGAACATGACCTGCCTGGCGTGGTAGGGCTCTCCGTCCGGCCCGGCGACGCTATCGGCATTGGCGAGGTTGCTCGCGGTAACGTTCATGCGCTGCGAATTGGCCGACAGCGCCGAACCGGAAATATCGAATACACTGAACATGGACATCGTGTTACTCCGGCTGCATGGCTTTCTTCAGCCCCTGGATCTTGCGGCTGACGAAAGTGACGTCCGCCTGATAGCGGAGCGAGTTGTCGGCAAAGGCCGAGCGCTCCCGATCCATATCGACCGTATTGCCATCGAGGCTCGGCTGATCGGGAATGCGGTAGAGCAGGTCCTGAACACCCGACCCGCCTGACGCCTGCCCCGGAATGTGTCGAGCGGATGTCCGAGCCAGCGACAGCCCGCCGGAGCCCTCGCTGCGCCCCTGCTCCATGACCCGATCCAACTCTGCGCGGAAATCGAAATCCCGCGCCTTGAAGTTGGGCGTATCGGCATTGGCGATATTGTTGGCCAGCACCTGCTGACGTTCTGCGCGCAGATTGATGGCCTCCTGCTGGAAGCGCAGCGCGTTATCCAACTTGTCGAACATGCCGTGCACCTCGGATGGCGTTCGCTGGAAAATTGACAGGATGGAGAATAGCGGCGGGCGGCGCGATTCAAACCCGTAAACAGACCGTCAATTGCGCGCCATTTTCATCAATGCTCGATGGCGAGCACGCCTACAATCGTTTTCCAATGTGGGGGATTGCGTCCACCGGCTTGCCATGTCGGGACGCCCCGGCCCGGATCCATGATCTGGTTCGGATTTCCAGAACCGCCCCGCCGAGACCCGCGAACAGCCCGAGCTCCGTGACATGCGTGCCGACCCGACTGAAGCGTTTCCGCGAAACCGGTTGAAACATCGACCGTCCCGCCAGCTCGTGTTCCGAGCCGGCGCCGTCACGCTGATGGCGCTGCTTTTCGCGCTATCGTTGCTGCCGCTTCCCTCGATCGCCCGCGCGGCATCGGCGGATGAACCCTCCGACGCCGTCGTCGCCAGCGTGCGTCAGTTCCTGAAGGAGCGCACTGCCTCTCTCGGCGACCAGGTGACGATCGATATTCGGGAAAGCGACGTCGATCTCGGCGACTGCGCGACACCGCAACCCTTCCTGCCTCGCCCCGGAGTGCCTCAGGGCCGGGTTACGGTAGGTGTTCATTGCGACAGCGACGGCAGCCGGACGCGCTATCTGCAGGCCACGGTTTCGGCGATAGTTCGCCACCTGGTCGCACTCCAGCCGATTGATCCCGGTCAACGGATCGATGCGACGATGCTGGATTGGCAGGAGGCGGATATTTCCCGCCTGCGCCGCGGCTACCTCGATGATCTCGACCAGGCGGTCGGCAGGGTTGCCACGCGACGCATCCCGACCGGAGCGACGCTGACCGACAACATGATCAGAAAGCCGTGGATGGTGAAACGCGGTGATACGGTCGTACTGACCGCCGTGGGCCAGGGGTTTCGCATCAGTCGCAGCGTCGAGGCGCTGGATAACGGTGAATTAGGCAGCACCATTCGCCTCAAGACGGAGGATGATCAGATTCTACAGGGAAGAGTGACGGGACAGGATCGGCTGCGCGTCGACCTGTGAGCCGTCCAGATAATTTTTTTAACAAATCTCTGTTCGAATTTCGTTCAGCTTCCGCTGGCCTTGCCGATAACGTAAGCAAGTACGTGATTGTGCATCCAGCCATGAGGTAATGACCTTGAAAATCGATCAAACGCAACCGCTGACTCGCCCGACCCAGAACGAGGCCGCCGAGCAGCGCAAAAGCGCGGAGTCGCTGGGAGCCGCCAAGACGACGGCCGGTTCCAGGACGACGCTGAGCCAGATCCCGCGGGGCGACGAGAGCGGAGACATCGACACTGCCCGTGTCAACGATATCCGCCAGGCGATCTCCGAAGGCCGGCTCGAACTCGATACCAGCAAGATTGCCGACGGTCTGATCCAGAGCGTTCGTCATATGCTGGGTGAGCAATAATCCCTGACTTCAGGCCCAGTGCCAGGAATTCTGCATGACGCCAGCTGAATTGATTGCCGAACAACATGCCTTGTTGGAAAGGCTCGTGGAAACACTCGATGCGGAGGCCGGCTGTCTCGGCGCTGGCAGGGCCGACGGGGAACGTCTCGGTGAGCTGGCAGCGCTGAAGCAACAGCAGTTGAATGACCTCGATCAAATCGAGAGTCTCCGGCGAGAGCATCAGCAATCGCAAGGATTCGGCATGGGGAGCCGCGGTGCGGAGCAGTTTGCCCAGTCACTGGACAGGCAGGAAACCTGGCAGCGGATTCGAGAACTGGCAGAGCGGGTCCGTCGGACCAATCGCCTCAATGGCCACATCATCTCCACACGGCTGGAGCACAATCAACAGGCCATCGATTTTCTGAATCGTGCCATCGGGGGCAGCGTCTACGGCCCCAAGGGCGAGTCGCGCCACAACGGCTTCGGCGGCATCAGCTCCAAGGCTTGAGGTTCGCTTGAGGTTCGAGAGCCGCTAAATACGAAACCCTCCGCCGTTGTATCTCGGCGGAGGGTTTTGTTTTGACCAAGCGCATGAAAAAGCGCCCAAGCGCATGAAAAAAGGAAAAGGCGCTTAGTCTTCCGTCCTGACGACCCAGGACTCGACGGTATCGCTGCCGTGTTCGTCTTTCCAAGCCTTCAAGGTCTTGTGATTGCCGCCACGTGTCTCGACGACTTCCCCGGTGTTGGGGTTCTTGTAAATCTTGAGCTTGCGCTTGCGGCGGCTACCGGCCGATCCGGTCTGCGCAGCAGCGGGCTGAGCGTTGTCAGCTTTCGGGTTCAACAATTCAATGACGTCACGCGTCGTCTTGCCATACTCCGCCATCAGAGCTTCGAGTTTCTCCTTGAACTCGAGCTCGGACTTCAGACGTTGATCACCCTCCATTCGCTTCAGCTCTTCTTCAAGCTGCTTCAGGAGCTGTTCTTTCTTGACGTAATCGCTAAGTAGAGACATTCGTTGGTCCGTTGCGGGTAGGTTTAAGCGTGTGCATTATTGCGGATATTTAAAAACTTTCAAGTCTTAGCGAGAGGTTTTTTAAAGCGCAGGGATTACCAGTATTTATTTAACTCCCGGCTCGTTAATGACTTAGCGTAATATCGACCTTCCGGCATCGCAAAGTTGGCGTTTCTTTTATCGGTTGCCGGTCCCGTTATTTACGTCATCTCCATCCCGCTTTGCAAGGAGAAAACGCCCCGATTAGAACCATCGCCGTTATGGAGTCTGAGGGACGTTATCCGAGGAGCACGAAACCCGAGATCCCCGCAGCAAATAGTGGTGAATAAGTGTGCTCTAAATGAATGATATCTAATTGGTTATGCGTATCGAGAGTGAGCTACAATTTCCCGCCCTGCCGTCGCTATTGAACGGAAGACTCGCTTCACTTCAGGCTTCATACGAATGGATTCGATTTCCGGCTGTCTGACGACGCCAGGCGTTTTCGATGACCAGGACATCGGTTCAGGACATGACAAAAAAGAAAAGTCGCTTATCGACCCGTACGATAGTGGAATTGGCTGGCATCTGGCTGGGTTCCTCTCTGTTGATGCTGGGCGCGGCTTGGCTGGTTGGCGCCGGCGGGCCATTCTTGATTGCCGTGCTGGTCTGCCTCTTCAGTGGGCTGTCGGGCCTGGTTGCCAGTTTCTGGCTATTCAATCTTCGACTGCTGGCCCCGGTCAGGCGGCTGGCAGATCACGTGCGCTTTGTGCATGAATTCCGCGACACGCCGCGCGACACGCCGCAGCAGATGCCCTTCGATCTTTCCCGCCGCTCCGACGCCGTGGGCTTGCTGACGCGGAACCTGCAGAAGCTGATCGAAGAGTCGAGAAGTGACCACGCCGCTCTGCTGGAACAGACGCTGAACGATCCACTGACCGGACTCGGCAACCGGCGCATGCTGGAAAGCCAGCTCGACGTGCTCATCCCTCTCAGCCGTCGCCTGAGCTGCACGGTGTCGGCGATGATGATCGATGTCGATCACTTCAAGGCATTCAACGACCACTACGGCCACCCGGCCGGCGATGTATGCCTCGTGGATATCGCTGGCGTGCTGAAAGACACCTTCCGTCGAGAAACCGATGTGGTGGTACGCCTGGGTGGCGAAGAGTTCCTGGTACTGCTGATCAATGCCGACAAGGACGAAGCCTGGGCACTGGCCGATGCCATGCGCGCCATGATTCAGGCGCTGGGCATTCCTCACGAATATTCCTCGGTGGCTTCCGTGGTCACCGTCAGCGTCGGGGTGGCCACCAGCCCTCATGGCTTGCTGGTCGATATCGACGACATGATCGCCCATGCCGATGAGGCGCTTTATGACTGCAAGGCCCGGGGCAGAAACCAGGTGGCATCCAGGCTGATGGGGGCCGACACTACGCTCGAGGGATCTCAGCCGTCCATCGAATCCACGGCATGACCCGTTCGAGACAACAATCTTTGAAACAACAATCTTTGAGACAATAATCTTTACAGCAGAATACTGTATATAAATACAGTCTTTCTTTACCTTATCCTCATCGACGTTACCGATACCGCCATTGCGGTTATAGTGATTTTTGCGCATAAGCGCAAAAATAGCTTTTTTTGGCTATAGTTATGGCCGTATGAATGGCTATCGATGAGGAGCCTCATGTCAGTGATTGGCGTGCTCAGCGGGGATATCGTCGCGTCGCGCGATATCAGCGACAAGCGCAAGCTTCGGCGGGCAATAGATACCGGTATCGAACGCCTCGGACAGTCACTGGGCGCCGTGGGTACCCGGTTTCGGGGGGATGCGTTCCAGGTGGCGATTCCCGAGTCGCGGGATTCGCTCGCCGCCGCCGTGATCATGCGCGCCAGCCTGATCGAGCACTCCCCTTCCAAACAGCAGATGTGGGACGCAAGAATCGCGGTCGGTATCGGCGAGGGCACGGTGCCCACGCTCGAGAATTTCATCGATGCCGATGGCGAAGCGTTCATCCGTTCCGGGCAGGGGCTGGATGCGTTGAGCCAGGGCGATCGACGCCTGGGGCTGTTTCTGGCGACCCCGCAACCCGAACTGGACCTGCTGATCCGGTTTGCCGACGACATCGTCAGCCACTGGAGCCATAACGCCGCGGAAGTGATTCGCTTCAATCTGACGACCGACCATTCGCAAAGCGAACTTGCCCGGCGTCTAGGTCGTTCTCAACCGACGATCAACCGGCGCCTGAGTGCCGCACGCTGGCCGCTGATCCGTGACTTTCTGGCGTTCAACCGGCAGCGCCTGGAGACACTGACATGAACGAGACGAGTCTGTCGCTGCTGTTGGCGTTGCTGCTGTCGCACACCATTGCCGACTTTCTGTTGCAGAGCGATACCTGGGCGGCTCGGAAGCAGCAGCACCATTTCCGCACGCTATCGCTTTACTGGCACGTCGGCATTCACATGTCGCTGAGCCTCGCCGTGTTGCTCGCTTTCGGTACCGGCGTGCACGCCGCACTGATCGCCACCTCGGGAATCGGCGCATCTCACTGGCTGATCGATACGTTGAAGAGCTACGCCCCGGCGCACCGGGTTCGCTTTTTCCTTCTCGACCAGTTTCTGCATCTGCTGATACTGGGACTCGTCTGGTGGTGGGTCGTGGACGGCGACATGGCCGTGCCGATGGTCCAGCTGGCGCTATTGTGGCAACCCCGGACGCTGCTCGTCGCGCTGGCTTATCTGGTGGTTCTGCGCCCTGCGTCGATACTGATCGCGCTGATCATGCGGCGCTGGAGCGAAGGCGTCGACACACGCGGCACGCTGGCCGACGCGGGTGCCCGGATCGGCATGCTCGAACGCTTTCTCATTCTGACCTTCGTTCTCAGCCATCAGATGGCCGCTATCGGCTTTCTGCTGACCGCCAAGTCAGTGCTTCGCTTCGGCGATCTCTACGAAGACCGCGATCGAAAGCTGACCGAGTACGTACTGCTCGGCACCATGCTGAGTTTCTCGATCACGCTTACCCTGGGTCTGTTGACCCGTTATCTGCTGGGTGTGCTATGAAGTCTCGACGACAGGATCATCCGCGTGGCACCAGGAGTCTGCTGACCGGCTGGATGCTACTGACGATACTGGCCGGCTGTGCCGGCTCACCGACGATGGAGACCCGAAACGGTTATATCGCCGACCGCGCGCACCGCTCCGATGCCTACAACCAGCGCATTCGCTATCTGATTCTGCATTACACCGACTCAGAGGCGTCCCGAGCGATGCGCACCCTGCTCGGGCCCGATGTCAGCTCACACTATCTGGTGCCCCGCTCCCCCTCCCTGTCGGATGATCTGCCGCAGATCTGGCAACTGGTCGACGAGAAAGACCGCGCCTGGCATGCCGGCGTCAGCGCCTGGGAAGACCGCACCCAGCTCAACGACACCTCCATCGGCGTGGAGATCGTCAACCGTGGCCCGCAGGAGACGCTCGAAGGTCAGCGATGGGAGCCTTATCCCGAGGACCAGATCCGTGCGGTCATCGCCTTGGCGAAGGATGTGATTCGCCGCTATCGGCTGCCGCCGACCGCCATCCTGGGACACTCGGACATCGCGCCGTCGCGCAAGATCGACCCTGGCCCGCGCTTTCCGTGGAAACGCCTGCATGACGCTGGTGTCGGCGCCTGGCCGAGAGACGAGGATATCGCCAGCTTTCGTCATCGATTCGCCCAGTGCTCGCCCTCGATCACGCAATATCAACGAGCGCTGAGCGCGTACGGTTATTCGCTGGCGGCGACGGGGGTGATCGACGGCGAGACACGGGACGTGACGCGCGCCTTCCAGATGCACTTTCGCCCGGCCAGCTATTCAGGCCAGCCGGATCGCGAGACGGCAGCGATTCTCTGGGCACTGCTCGCCCGTTATCGACCGCAAGCGCTGCTGGATACCACGCTGGCCGAACCCGCAGGCTGCAGGAAGCCGGAAGAAGACGACCCATTCACGCCCGAAACGGCGCCTCAGCCGCTAAAGGGATAGTGAATCAGATCGTGGATTTTTGCCGGCTCCGGGTTGCGATTGCGGTACGCATGGGGCTGATCCGCGGGAAATCGGACCGCGTCGCCGGCGGATAATGCCTGCCAGCCGCCGTCGACGAAGAGCTCCATTCGCCCTTCCAGCACGACCAGATGCTCCACCACGCCAGCGGCGTGGGGCGCGGACTCGCTCAAGGTATCCTGGAGCAGCTCGATCGCGAACATCTCGAACCCCAGAACCGGATCGAACGCAAACAGTGGAGTCACGATCATCCCCGAGGCATCGTGATGGCGAGGCATCGCCTCCATCCGCTGCAGCGCGAGGCCCTCGGGCACCAGGAATTGCGACAGCGGCACCTGCAGGCCACTGGCGATCTTCCAGAGTGTGGAGATGGTCGGCGTCGACTCTCCCCGCTCGATCTGCCCCAGCATCGCCTTGCTCACTCCGCAGATATCGGCCGTCCGGGATAGGCTCCAGCCACGCTCGGCGCGTCGTTTTTTCATGTGTCGGCCGATCGCCGAGACATTCGCGTCCATCTCTCCTCCGCCCGCTTCCTGTCATCGCCTGGTGCTTGCGCCCTGCCTGATGTCGCCAGTACGAAACTCGTATGCACTCACGTCTATAGGTTTTATTTGTGCTCATGTGCGTTATAGCGCACGTTGCCGAGATCGCGCAATGTACGTTATAACGCACATTCCTTCCGATTTTCAGGAATGTGTTCATGGCACGTTTACCGGCCGACCGTCGGCACGGCACGACGATAACGGCTTCCCACGTCACGGCGGGATTCGTCGCAGTCCTCGTCGGCTATACGAGTTCGGCAGCGATCATTTTCCAGGCGGCTGCGGCAGCTGGCGCGTCACCGATCCAGATCGGCGGATGGCTGAGTGCGCTGGGACTGGCCATGGGCGTCACCTCGATCGGCTTGTCGCTACGCTACCGGCAACCGATCCTAACGGCCTGGTCGACGCCGGGGGCCGCGCTCCTGGCCGTCAGCCTGCCCGACCTGCCATTGAGCGAGGCGATCGGCATCTTCGTTTTCTGCGCCGTGCTGATCCTGATCTGCGGCATTACCGGCTGGTTCGCCAGGTTGATGCAGATCATTCCGCAATCCATCGCCGCGGCCATGCTGGCGGGGGTGCTTCTGCGCTTCGGCCTGGATGCCTTCGGCTCGCTGAACGGCGACTTTGTGCTGGTGTCGTCGATGTTCCTGATCTATCTCGCCGCCAAGCGCTGGCTACCGCGCTACGCCATCGTGCTGGTGCTGCTGGCAGGGCTTGGCGTTGCGGGGCTGCTGGGCGAAATCGATACACGGAAGGCACAACTGATCGTCAGCGTACCCCATTGGATCTGGCCGACCTTCTCGCTGTCGAGCCTGATCGGCGTAGGCATCCCGCTGTTCGTGGTGACGATGGCCTCGCAGAACGCGCCGGGCGTGGCGACTCTGCGTGCCGCGGGTTACGACGCGCCGATTTCTCCGTTGATGATCTGGACGGGGCTGGCCACCCTGGTCCTGGCGCCTTTCGGTGCCTTCAGCGTCTGCCTGGCCGCGATTACCGCGGCGATCTGCATGGGGCCGGATGTCGACCCCGATGCCGACCGACGCTATCCGGCGGCGATCTGTGCAGGAGGCTTCTATTTACTGGCGGGTCTTTTCGGCGGCTCGATCGGCACGCTGTTCGATGCCCTGCCCCAGGCGCTGGTGCTGGCAATCGCCGGGCTGGCGCTGCTCTCGACCATCGGTGGCAGCCTTCATCGCGCCCTGCTGGAGCCTCATCACCGCGAGCCGGCACTGATCACTTTCCTGGTTACCGGTTCCGGCGTGACGCTGTTCGGGGTCGGCGCTGCCTTCTGGGGCCTGGTAGCCGGCATGCTGGCGCTGCTCGTGGCGCCGAAATCGCGACCGGCCTGATTCGGAAGCCGTTCAGGCAAGCGGGAGCGATTCAGATAGACGGGTGCGATTCAGATAGACGGGTGCGATTCAGATAGGCGGGTGCGATTCAGATAGGCGGCGGCACTGCCGGGCCGAATTCGATTCTCGACATCGCCTGATCCAGCGTCGCGACCCGCTCGACGATGGGCGCTTGCGCCTCTGCAGCGAGATCGTGACCGGTACGTGTCTCGATCATCGAGGCCAGCGAGTCGGCGCTCAAATTGCCCTCGTAATGGACGCGATCGATCGACGCCTCATGGGAGCCCGGGAGATAGATGGTGTTGTTGGAAAAATCCACGGCATAGGCGATCACGCCCGGCACGATGAACAACAAAAGGCCCAGCCCGTCGGCAATCGCCACGCCGGGATCGATACGCCCCTGCAGTTGCCCCTTGCGCTCGGGATAGAAGAGCGTGCCGCAGCCGGTCAGCGGCAGAATCAGGCCGATCACGACAGCGCCAGCGATCAGGCGTCGAAACGGAGGTTGCATTGCGAAATCCCAGTGACGGAGAGGTAACGCGGAGTAACCTAATCCATCGACCCGGGTCGAGTCCAGATGCTGTCGGCCCCAAAACGGCGCCCGCCATAGGGGCGGGCGCCGAGCGTCGAAAGAATCGTCGGAAGTCAGACTAGCGAGGCGCCGTAACCCCACAGCAGCACGGTGATCGCCAGCAACGCCTCGAGCACGAGAATGCCGATCGCCAGCGCCGCACTCGAGGCACGTACGCCCTCGTGCTGATCGATACCCAGAAAGGATGGCAGGCCTGCATAGACGAGGTAGACCGTATAGCAGAGCCCCGCGATGCCGGCCAGCAGGCACAGCCATATCAGCGGGTAGAGCGCGACCACGCCGCTCAGGAACATCGGCGTCGCCATGTAACCGGCGAACACCACGCAATGGCTGAGATCCGGTCGCTCCGGATAGCGACGCGCCAGCCAGTGAATCACGTTGCCCATCAGCCAGACGGCGCCCAGGATCAGGGCATAGAAGATGATCGCCAGCAGCACCGCGGTCGCAGGCGAGACAGTCACGGTCTTCGCCAGTCCCTCCTTGGTCGTGCCGAAGTGCCAACCGACCACCGTAGTGCCGATGAAGGCGCAGACCACCGGAATGGCTGCCATCACCAAGACATGGGAACCGTAAAAGTGCGATACGGTTTCGTTTTCGCCGCGGATCTGCTGCCACTCGCGATTGGGATGCGTAAGCAGTCCCCAGACGTGATGAATCATGACACACCTCCCTCCGGCGCGGGCCGCCAACGACGGATTTCCGATGGTGTCCTGTTCCGCTCGCCTTCCCGGCGATGCCGGATGCGACCCTGACTCTCACTATAGGAAAGATCGGCAAAGTGGGTAGAGTAATCGCGACGCCCGGCGCGAACTGCCATCCTCGGCCCTTGCACCACCTCGTTTGCGGGAGGTTTTTGCCGCTCGCCCTTCCCCGTCCGCTGCTCGCATCTCTATACTGACGACCCTACGAATGACTGCAGATCACGCCATATCGAGGATATGCCGCGTTCCGCTTACGCTGATGAATACAGGAAAGAACACTCAATGCGTGCCAGCCAATTACAGATCTCGACCCTCAAGGAAACACCGGCGGACGCGGAGATCGTCAGTCACCAGCTGATGCTGCGTGCCGGCATGATCCGCCGTCTGACATCGGGGCTCTACACCTGGCTGCCGGTGGGCGTGAGGACGCTGCGCAAGGTCGAGCGTATCGTCCGCGAGGAGATGGATCGCGCCGGCGCGCAGGAAGTCCTGATGCCGGCGGTACAGCCCGCCGAGCTGTGGCAGGAATCCGGCCGCTGGGACGAGTACGGTCCGGAATTGCTGCGGCTCAAGGATCGTCATCAGCGCGACTACTGCGTCGGCCCTACCCATGAAGAGGTCATCACCGACCTGGTACGGCGCGAGATCAGCAGCTACAAGCAACTGCCGACCAACTTCTATCAGATCCAGACCAAGTTCCGCGACGAGATCCGCCCCCGCTTCGGCGTGATGCGCTCGCGCGAGTTCATCATGAAGGACGCCTACTCGTTCGACAGCGACGAGGCCGGCCTCAAGGCGTCCTATCAGCGCATGTACGACGCCTACGTGCGGATCTTCACCCGACTGGGTCTCGATTTCCGCCCGGTACTCGCCGACAACGGCTCCATCGGCGGCACCGGCTCGCATGAATTCCACGTGCTGGCCGACTCCGGCGAAGATGCCGTGGTCTTCTCCACCGGCTCCGACTACGCCGCCAACATCGAAAAGGCCGAGGCGCTACCGCCCAAGGGCGCCGAGCGTGCCGCGCCGCAGGAAACCATGCGCCAGGTGCCCACGCCGGGCGTGCGCACCATCGCTGCGCTGGTCGAAGGCTTCGACCTGCCGATCGAGAAGACCGTCAAGACGCTGATCGTGCATGCCGCCGACGGCGGGCTGATCGCGCTGATGGTACGCGGCGATCATCAGCTCAACGAGATCAAGGCCGAAAACCTCGATGCCGTCGCAGCGCCGTTGACCATGGCCAGCGAAGAGGAAATTCGTGCCGCCATCGGCGCCGGCCCCGGCTCGCTGGGTCCGGTGAATCTGCCGCTGCCGTTGATCATCGATCGCAGCGTCGCGCTGATGAGCGACTTCGGCGCCGGCGCCAACGTCGACGATCATCATCTGTTCGGCATCAACTGGGAGCGCGACCTGCCGCTGCCGCAGGTCGCCGATCTGCGCAACGTGGTCGAGGGCGACCCGTCGCCGGACGGCCAGGGCCAGCTTTCGATCACCCGAGGCATCGAAGTCGGCCACGTCTTCCAGCTCGGACAGAAGTACTCCAAAGCGATGAACGCCACGGTACTCGACGACAACGGCCAGCCGACGACGGTCTGGATGGGTTGTTACGGTATCGGCATCACCCGCGTGGTGGCTGCGGCCATCGAGCAGAACCACGATACCGGCGGTATCATCTGGCCCGATGCCATTGCCCCGTTCCAGTTGGCGATCGTACCGATGAACGCCCACAAGTCGGACCGGGTTCGCGAGACCGCCGACAGGCTCTACCAGGAGCTGACGGATGCCGGCATCGACGTGCTGCTGGATGATCGCGACCTGCGCCCCGGCGTCAAGTTCGCCGATCAGGAGTTGATGGGCATTCCCCATCGACTGGTGATCGGCGACCGCGGTCTCGACAAGGGCGAGCTGGAGTACAAGGGCCGCCGTGACAGCGAGGTCACCATGGTGGCGCTGGACGAACTTCGCGCATTCCTGGACGCCCGGTTCGCCTGATCGGAGGGATCGTGCCGGCGCGACTCACCGCGACACTGGCGACGGCGAGCTGGCTCGTCGTCGCCAGCCTGTTCACGGCTGGCGTGACGCTGGCCCAGACGAACGCGCCGTCCGTCGGCAGTCCGAGCGAGCCGCCATCCCCCGCGCTGCTGGAGTCGCTGTCGCGGGTCATGGCGGCACCGGACGGCTTCGAGGATGCCTTCGACGCCCAGGTGTGGCTGCTGGACATGCAATCCCGCCTGGCCCGACGCCAGCCCGAAGCCTATCCGTCACGCCATGATCGCCTGGCGCTGCTGGAGCGCATTCATGCCGAAGCGCGGCGTGCCCAGCTACCGCCCGAGCTGGTGCTGGCACTGATCGATGTGGAGAGCCGCTTTCGACCGAACGCGGTCTCGTCGGCGGGTGCGGTGGGACTGATGCAGGTCATGCCGTTCTGGAAAGCCGAGATCGGCCGCCCGCAGGACGATCTGCACGATATCGATACCAATCTGCGCTACGGCTGTACCATCCTCGCTCACTATCTGGCACGCGAGCGTGGCGACTGGACCCAGGCCCTGGCTCGCTACAACGGCAGCCTGGGCCGCACGGTCTATCCGGAGCAGGTCATGCAGGCCTGGTTCACGCGCTGGTGGGTGGATCGCTGAGAGCCCGTTCACAATCTGCTGCGCGTCGGCCAAACGTTGTTGAGTCGGCGCTCTGCGGAGACACAGCCGGAGGCTGGCCCGCAGAGTGAGCAAAGCGAATCAAAGGACTTCGGGATACTCATTTACCCCTATGTAAACTCGTGCGCGAGCCCGGTCCTTTCCTCAGTCGTTTTCGCCTAGTTTGATCCTAGCTCGCGAGATTGTGAACAGGCTCTGAGAAGCGCCGCCCCGCTATCGGCGGCCAGTCTTTTCAGGAAGAACTGGTCCGCTCAGAAAGAGCAAGCCCCTCAGAAAATGCAAGTCCCCCAGAAAGAGCAAGTCCCTCCGGAAAACTACCGTTTGCGATCTTCGACTTCGGTGTGCGAGGTTCCCGGCGGTAGCGGATGCCCCTTGGCCAGCTCGGCCCGCGTCGCCTCGCGTACCTCGAGAATCTCGATCTCGTAGGTCAGCGTCTCGCCGGCCAGCGGGTGGTTGGCGTCAACGGTGACCTGCGCCTCGTCGACCTCGACCACCGTCACCGTCCGTGGGCCGTCCGGCCCCTGCGCCTGAAAGCGCTGGCCGGCCTGCAATAGCTGATCTTCCGGAAAAGCCGACCGCGGACTGACGCTGACCAGCGCTTCGTCGCGCTCACCGTAGGTATCGGCAGGCGCCAGGGTGACGCGCAGCCGCTCGCCCGCCCGGCGCGCGGCCAGTGCCGTTTCCAGTGCCGGGAACAGATTGTCGTGCCCGTGGAGATACTCCAGCGGCTGCTGGCGTGCCCGGGAATCGTCGAGGGTGCGGCCTCGCTCGTCCGCGAGAACATAATGCAGGGACGCAACGAGAGACGGTGCGATGGCGAACTGGCTCATGATGACTCCAGGGTGACGGTAGAAATTCGTGGCAGATGACGGATGATGGCGGCTTGGAGCGGCTTGCCGGAAGTTCGAGGAATCTAACGGCTAGGAGTGCTTGCGCAGGGCATCGACAGGCACTTCGAGGCGCTGGGTCTGCTGCAGCAGGTTGAGCAGCACAATGGCGCGCTCTTCGCCCTTCTGCGCCTCGAACACGGCCTGCAGGGCACGAAACGGCCCGTCGGTGATCTCGACGATATCGCCCTGGCGATAGTAGACGTTGGCGCGGTCGCGGCTAGCGTCGGCATTGACGCGATCCCGCAGGGTATCGACCAGCGCATCCTGCACGAACACCGGCTCCTGGCCGAAACCGACCAGTCGCAGAACCCCCCGCGTGGAGCGAATCGGCCGCCAGTTGCTGGCAATGCGATCGAGACGGATGAACAGGTAGTGCGGAAACAGCGGCTCGGCGACCCAGGTCAGCTTGCCACGCCGGCGCTTCTGCACCTCGAGCACCGGGTGGAACACTTCGTAGCCCTGGTTGTCGAGATGCTCACTGGCACGAAACGACTCGCCGCCCTTGCACTGGATCACATACCAGCGTGGCAACGACTCGCCATCCTGCGCCGATTCACTGGTCATCGATATACCTTCCCTGATCGCCGCCACTGATCATGACCTCTGATCATGATTACTAATCATGACCTTTAAAAAAGACAATCCCTGTCATCGCCCGTTTCGACGAGGCAGAATCACGCGTTATTGCGAGATCGCCAGCGTGGAATTCGGGCCAGACGCGACAGGCCATCTAGCGTACCATTTTCGATCCGACACGTCCGCCCGCGGCGTGCCGATCCGGTTTATTGGAAACACTGAATAAATCGTCGAGCAGGATGAAGTGGGCGGCATTCCGTCGCAAGGCGCACGGAGCGCAGCAACCGGAGCCTATGGGGTGTAGTGAGGATCCGACCGGGCTGGCGCTCCAGCACCGCGCAACGCAGCGATTCGCCTGCGCAGACATTTAGGCAGCGTTTCCTTTGGAGGTTGCATGCAACGCAAGCCACGTGACTGGCTGACATCCTTGCGCGTCTACCTGCGGGCGCCGGTGGTGACCTTGCTGTTCCTGGGGTTTTCCGCCGGGCTACCCTATCTGCTGGTGTTCTCGACACTCACCGCCTGGCTCGAGGATAGCGGTGTCGAAGTCGCTGCCATCGGCTTCTTCAGCTGGGTAGGGCTGCTCTATTCGATCAAGCTGTTCTGGGCGCCGATCGTCGACCGGGTGAGGCTGCCGCTGATCGGGCGCTGGCTGGGCCAGCGTCGCAGCTGGATGCTGCTGGGGCAGACGCTGATCGCCGCCGGCCTGCTGGGGCTGTCCGGGCTCGATCCCGCCGGACACCTGCCGCTGGTGGCGGCCTTCGCCCTGCTCACCGCCTTCGGCGCGGCGACCCAAGACATCGTCATCGACGCCTACCGTATCGAATCCGGCGAAGCGGCAATCCAGGCCGCCATGGCCTCGACCTACATCATCGGCTATCGCATCGGTATCGTCATGGCGGGGGCCGGTGCGCTCTACATCGCCGACGCCGCGTCCTGGGCAGTAGCCTATCTGAGCATGGCCGCGCTGGTCGGCATCGGCATGGTCACCGTGCTGGTACGCCCGGAACCGCCGCGTCCGCAGAGCCTCACCGTAGTGCTGTTCCATCCTCGGGTGAAGCGCTTTCTCCGCCGTAGCGCGAACCGCCCCGGCTGGCAGCGACAGACCGGTGTCTGGCTGATCGCGGCTATCGTCTGCCCGATCGGAGACTTCTTCCAGCGCTATGGCCGCCTGGCGCTGTGGCTGCTGGTCTTCATCGGCATCTACCGCATCAGCGACATCTCGATGGCGGCGATGGCCAATCCGCTCTACCTGAGTCTGGGCTTCACCAAGAGCGACATCGCCAGCGTCACCAAGGTCTTCGGCGTGCTGATGACCATCGGCGGCGGCGTTCTTGGCGGGCTGCTGGTGGTCCGTTATGGTCTGGGCCGGATGCTGATCGTCGGCGCGCTGGCCGTGGCACTGACCAACCTGCTGTTCGTGCTGCTCGCCACCGGCGGTGACAGCCTGCCGCTGCTGATCGTGGCCATCACCGGCGACAACCTGGCCAATGGCCTCGCCAGCACGGTGTTCATCGCTTTCCTGTCGAGCCTGACCTCCCGCACCTACACCGCCACCCAATACGCACTGTTTTCCTCGCTGATGACGCTGCCCGGCAAGTTCATCGGCGGCTTCTCCGGCGTAGTCGTGGCCGATGTCGGCTATGCCAGCTTCTTCGGGATCGTCTGTCTGCTCGGTCTGCCGGCCGTGGCGCTGGCCTGGTGGCTGAGCCGCCGGCTGCCGACGCTCGATACCAATAGTGAAGGCGACGAAGCGGCCAATGAGGCGGGGGCGGCCTCGAAAACCCAAGCACGGGGCAACGGACAGGAAAGCGGACGGGAAGACGGCGAGCCCGCCAGCACGCGCTGACGGGTACGGACAGAAATAAGAAATGAAGAGGCCGTTGCCAGCGAACCTCAGGAGAGCGCCCGACGCTGCCGGGCGAGCCAGTCCAGGGCGCCCTCCGAAGCGAGCCACTGGTCGCGCATCAACTGACGATACTGCCACGCCTCCGCGCGCGTGCCCGGCTCCGGCATGTCGTCGCCGAGTCGTGCCGGCCGCGGGCGGTCCTCGCACAGGATCGGCAATATGTAGGGGTTGGCCGAATAGACCTCCCGCAGCACGGCGAGCGCGTCCTCCCGACGCGACAGGCGATAGAGCGCCAGTACCCGGCCCATCTGCACGCCCAGCATCTCGGTTCCTTCCGGCCCCTGTTCGCTGACCGCCAGCGCCTGTTCGTCGTTGCCCTCACGCAGCAACTGGTCGATCACCAGCTCGCGCAGGCCCAGGCTGTCCTCCTCGTCCAGCGCCAGCAGCCGCTGCGCCAGCTTCCGCGCCTCCTGCCCCGCGCCACGCTCCATGCCGATGACCAGCGCCAGGCCGGTTCGCAGCAGCGTCGCGTTGTCCGCATCGTGCCAGGAAAAGCTGCCACCGGCGTCCTCGAGCTGGTTGAGCCAGAAGCCGTAGCGCTCCGCCAGCGGCGTGAAGAAGGTATCGACCATCCAGGGCAGGCTGCCGAAGCGACTCGCCAGCGCCAGGGTCAGCGCCTGCATCACGCGCGGCGCGTCCAGCCATTCCGGGTTGGCGCACAGTGCCTGCAGCCACTGCGGCGCCGTTACCCACGGGTCGCCCAGAAACCCGAGCGCGGCATCTTCGTCGATCTCGACCTCGCAGGCATCGGCCCAGCCACTATAGAGCGATGCCTCGCGAGAGCTGGGTTCATACAGCAGCGCCCCTTCCTCGGAGTGGGCCAGTTCGAGACGGGGCGGACGCTGCTGGGTATGCAGCAGCGCCTGCAGCGCCGTCAACGGGCCGGCCAACGCCTCCTCGGAGTGGATGACCTGCTCCGCCAGCGCCGCCTGAGGGTCGTCGGCCAGCTCGGCGATGAATTCGAGCTGATCCGGATCCAGATGATGCTGGCGCGACAGCCGTCGCCACCAGAAGGCCGCACGCTGACGCGCCTTGCCGACATTGCCCTCGTGGAGCAGCACCATCGCCTCGATATACGCCAGCGACGGCGAATCCGGCAGGGTTCGCTGGGCGCTCTGGAAGGCGTCCCGCGCGCTGGCCAGATCGCCGCTGTCCAGATGCATCAGGCACAACCGCTCGAGGGCGGCACCCCGCAGGAACCCCGGCCCCTCGGCCATCACTCTCTCGACCAATGCCGCCCGCTTGCGATGAAAACCGCGCTCCTGATAGAGATCGACCAGGATTTCGAAGGCCGGCTCGATCTGCTCTTCCAGCGCCGCCCAGTCGCGATCGCCGGCAAACAGCGACTCCAGAATCTGCTGGGCGCGGCCGTTGTTGCCGCTCTCCGCCGAGACGATGCCGGCTTCCAGCAGCGCCTGCGGTGGCGCCTTGCGGCTGTCCAGCGCGGTCTTCAGCGTCTCGCCACGCCATTCGCGCAGCGACAGCATCCACATCAGGTGTCCGGGAATGACGCTGGGCATCTCGACCCGCGCACAGCAGTCGCGATAGAGCCGCCCCGAATCGCACCAGCAGGGTTCGTCCCGCTGCGGCTCCGCCAGCGGCTCGGTATCGAAGTCGCGCCGAACCAGCGGAGTCTGGTTCCAGATGAGCGGAGCGAGCGCCTGAGCCAGGTCGAGACTGCCGCCGCAATGCTCGACCCCCTCGGCTCGGGCCCATGCCATCATCGTCGGGTAATATTCATTGACGCGAATCGTCTCGAGGGCGCCGCTGGCAAAACCCAGCAGCTGTTCGACCCAAGCTGTCAGCATGGCATTCCTCCATTTGCTCGCTCCATCCTAGCATGCCGGGCAACAGCGCTGGCGAGTGCCGGCATGGGGTGATAATTTAGCCGCCGCTTGCCCTGTCGGGGTCGGCAGGGCCATCGTCGCCGTCAGCCCGGGTGCCGGTGCCAACCCGGTCGTCGCTGTCAGCCGGTCGCCGTGACGAGCCGACCACCGTATCCATCCATCGTCGTCACCAGAGAGGAGCGCCCGTGCTCTTGCCGATTCCGTTTCGTCGCCCTTCGCAGTCGGCCGCCAGCGATGCACCACAGGTAAGGCTGGAACGGGAAGGCCGTGACGAGATTCGGCGCATCACCGCGGCGGTCGAGAAAGTCCCCTGGACCGTCAGCCTGCTGCAGATCCTGTGGACCGCCGGGCCGGTCACCCTGCTGGGCGCCTGGGGCGGTTACCTGCTGGGATACGGCAAGGCGCCGACGCTCGAGAACTACATCTTCTTCATTTCGTTCACGGTCATCACCGGCGCGGCGGGGATCATCGCCAATCTTCTGCATCACCTGACGGGCGGGAGACGGCTGGAACGAACCTCGAGTCGCATCGAGCGCGTCATCAAGACGCTGCCGGAGCTGCTGCTGGCGACGCGCAATCTCATCGTCGAAAGCCTCGAGGGCGATGCCCGGCGCCGTGAAGCGGCCGCCATGCTGCTGCGCAAGCAGGATCTGTCGCCGGAAGGCGTCGAACTGGCGGCGCTAGAGTTGCTGGACGATCACGAGAGCGCTCGCGTGATCGGCCAGATCGATGTCTACCGCCGGGTGGGCCTGCACGCGCGCGTCAGCGATCTGGTCGAAATCTACCGTGACGACATCGAACCCCGCCTCACCGAACTGTACGAGCTCGCGCCGGTGGCGATCACCCTGCTGCGCGAGCGCTTCGAGGGGCACGCCCCGGACCCGCGCTACGGCGTGCCGCGGGACGAGCACTTCATCGAACGTGTCATGGCCGCCATCGAGCACGACAACGACCTGCTGATGACGCTGCAGGACGTCGAGGAGATGGTGATCCTGGCGTTCGAGCTGATCAGCGGCCGGGAGATTCCGGTGCTGTCGTTCGAATATCGCGGACGCTGGAAGCTGGCGCGGGCGTTCGACAGCCTCGAGGAAGCCCGTGCTCGTCACCGCATCGCCCAGGCGACCGGGCTATCCCGCCTCAAGGCGCTGAACACCTATCTGATCGAACATTCGGTGACCCCGCTTGCCGAGAACGTCTCCGGCCAGCGCGCCGATGCCCTGCTGGCCCACAGCGTCGCGGCCATCGACGAATTGAGCGAGCAGATCCAGACGTTGGCCCATGCCATCCACACCGGGCGCAGCGACGATCGCCAGACCCTGCGCCACCAGGCGGAGGTGCTGACCAACGCGATCAAGCTCTACAAGAGCGTCTCCAGCGCCTACAACGAAGTCGGGCGCAGCCACGCCCATCGCCTGCGCATGGCCCAGCGCTGGGAGGCGGTGAGCGCCGATCTCTCGGACGACACCACCCGCCTGCGCCTGGGGCCGGGACGGCGCGGCCTGCGCATTCGCGAGAGCAAGATCGCCCTCAACGACGAGGCCAAGGCAGTGGTGTGCAAGCATCTCGGCCGCCATCTCGAGAAAGCCAATATCGGTACGCTGCGCGAGCGGCTGCGCCAGGCCGAGCGGGACACCCAGCTCAGCGTGGGGGTCGAAAGTGCCAAGCGCGTCGCGGTAGAGATATTCCTGGCGCTGGAGCCCCACGTGCATCTGTCGCGCCCGGCCGTCCAGCGCGCCATCAACAGCACCAACGCCGCGGATTTCGGCCAGCTCGAACCCAACCTGTCGATCGCGGCGAAAGCCGCGATGGGATCCGCCATGGTCCGCGAGATCGAGACCGACCTGTCGCGCACGGCGGAGTCGCTGGCCCTGGCCCTGGTCAAGCACTACCGCGTCGCGCTGGAACCGGAAGCGATGGCGTTTTTGCAGCGTCAGTACGGCGCGCGGGAAACCACGCTGCAGATGCTGACCAACGTCAACCTCGACCGTGGCGAAACCCCCAACGTCAGTTACCTCAGCATGGCGCCGCCCGCCGTGGGTATGCCGCATCGCCAGTGGTATCGGGCACTGGTTCGCGCTCGTCGCCATCTCGAAAAATGACTGCCGAACGGATCGACCACCGCCACCTGCCGGAGCCCGCGCCATGCGTTTGATCGTCGCCGAAAAGCCGAGTCTCGCCCGGGCCATCGCCGATGCCCTGCTGGTCAAGGCGACGCGCCGCGATGGCTATCTCGAGGCCGGCGATACCGTCGTGAGCTGGTGTCTCGGCCACCTGCTGGAACAGGCACCGCCCGAGCGCTACGACCCGAGATACAAGCAGTGGAGGCTCGATGATCTGCCGATCATTCCCCAGCGCTGGCAACTGGTTCCGAGAAGCCAGGCAAGATCGCAGCTGGCCGTGCTGCGCAAGCTGATCAAGAGCGCCGACAGCGTCGTGCACGCCGGCGACCCGGATCGCGAGGGCCAGTTGCTGGTGCAGGAAGTGCTGGATCATCTGGGCTGGCGTCGGCAGACCCAGCGGCTGCTGGTTCAGGATCTCAATCGGCCTGCCGTAGTCAAGGCGCTCGCCAGCCTCGAGGACAACCGCCGCTACCAGCCGCTCCATGCTGCCGCCGAGGCCCGTTCCCGCGCTGACTGGCTGTACGGCATCAACCTGACTCGCGCCTGGACCTTGATCGGTCGTCAGGCCGGCTTCGACGGGCTGCTGTCGGTGGGTCGCGTGCAGACGCCGGTGCTGGGGCTGGTGGTTCGGCGCGATCGTGATATCGCCGTGTTCGAACCCAAGCCCTTCTACGTTCTGTGGGTCGACCTTCAGGTCGCCAGCGGCTCGCTGCGGGCCTGGTGGCAGCCCGGCGAACACCGTCCGCTGAACGGCCGGTCTTTCGATGGCTCGTGTTTTGATGGCTCGTGTTTTGATGAGCAGGGCCGCCTGCTCGATCCGCGTCCGGCCGAGGCGCTGGCGCAACGGCTCGTCGGCGCCCGCGGCCATCTCGCCGAACTCGACCAGAAGCGCAAGCGTCAGGCCGCGCCGCTGCCCTACTCGCTGTCCGCGCTACAGGTCGATGCCGCACGACGCCACGGCCTCTCCGCGCAGCGAGTGCTCGATGTCTGCCAGGCGCTCTACGAACGCCATCAGCTGATTACCTATCCCCGCTCGGACTGCCGCTACTTGCCGGCCGCGCACCATCGGGAAGCGGCCAAGACCCTGACCAGCGCCTGTCAGCTAGACGACCAACTGCAGGGATGGGTCGAGCAGGCAGATTTCGGCCTGCGCTCCAAGGCCTGGGACGACGCCAGGGTTGGCGCTCACCACGCGCTGGCGCCAACGGGCCGGCCGGCGGACATGGACAGGCTGAACCGCGACGAGGCCAACCTGTTCCGGTTGATCGCGCGCAACGTCCTCGCCCAGTTCTATCCGGCGCTCGAGACCTACGAGACCCAGGCGATCTTCGAGCTCCTCGACGAGCGCTTCAAGGCCCAGGGGCGGGAGATCCTCGAACCGGGCTGGAAGCCGCTGTTCACCACTCGCGACGACGTTCCCGCGCTGCCTCCGCTGACGCGTGGCGAGCCGGCCACGGCGACCGATGCGAGCAGCGAGGATCGCGAAACCCGGCCACCGGAGCCGTTCACCGACGCCAGCCTGATCAAGGCGATGATGAACATCGCCCGCTACGTCGAGGACCCCGCGGTCAAGCGTACGCTGCGCGAGTCCGACGGTCTCGGCACCGAAGCGACCCGGGCCGGCATCATCGAGACGCTGCTCACGCGGGGCTATCTGGTTCGCGACAGAAAAGCCATCAAGGCCACGCGCACCGGCCATGCCCTGATCGACTCGCTCCCGCCCGCGGCGACCCGGCCGGAACGTACCGCGCTGTGGGAGCAGCGGCTTTCGGCGATTGCCGACAATCAGGACGCGCCGACGCCTTTTCTGGAAGCGCTGGTCAGCGACCTGCGCGCGCTGTTGGGCCAGGCAGACGCCAGCCGGCTCAATCAGGCGCTCAAGCTCGCGGCGCAGGGCAGCGCGCCGGAAGCCCCGGCAGCAAAGCACGGCGGACGCAAGACCAGCGTCGGCCGCTCGCGGCGACGATCGACGGGAACTCGACCAAAGGCCGCGACATCGAAAAGCGGACAGTCGAAAACGCCTGCCAAACCAGTACGCGCCCGCCGTGCCAGGAAACCCGGCTCATGACGACTCGACCCAAACACTCCAGCCCCGAACACTCCCGACCCGCGACGTTAGCCGCCGGCGGCCCGTGGCTGATCGTCGGTGCCGGCGCGCTCGGCCAGCTGTTTGCCGCCGCCATCGCGCCGACGCATCCCGTGATCCTGCTCGGTAGACGCCCGGCTCCGCCGGCGATCCGGCTGCGCACGCTGGAAGGCCGGGATCGGCAGATAGCGTTGCCACGTGGGCAACTGAATGATTGGGCGGATCGGCCCGCCGGAAACGAAGCGCCGGCGCTGGTGGTGCTGGCGACCAAATCGCACGATGCACAGGCGGCCCTGGACGCGCTGGCGCCCCGTCTCGCGCCGGCCACGCCACTGCTGCTGTTGCAGAACGGCTTTCGCAGTCAGCCGGACATCACCGAACGCTGGGCCGGACCGGTACTCTGCGCCTCGACCACCGAAGCCGCCTATCGTCCCGGACCCGACCCGGATAGCCTTCTACCCGATGTGGTGCATGCCGCCGCCGGCAAGACCTGGATCGGCGATCTCGCCGCCCGCCACCGCGCCCTGGCGGCCAGCGTTGCCGAGCGCCTGACCCGAGCCGGCATCACGGCCGCGCCATGCCGCGATATCCGCCAGCGACTCTGGCAGAAGCTCGCGATCAACGCCGTGATCAATCCGCTGACCGCCAGTCATCGTGTTCGCAACGGCGAACTGGCAGCGCCCCGATTCCGGCCTCGAATCGTCGCGCTGGTAGCGGAGATCGCCCAAATCATGCAGGCCGAAGGCGTCTTACCACCCGACGCGGGCTGGCAGGCATTCGTCGACGCCGTGATCGAAGCCACTGCCGCCAATCGGTCTTCGATGCTGCAGGACGTGCTCGCCGGACGCCCCACGGAGCGTGATGCGATCCTGGGGCCGCTGATCGAGGCGGGGCGCCGCCATGGGCTCGAAGTCGCCACGATCGATGCGCTCTATCGAACGACGCCGCGCTAGCGTCGAACCGATGGCGGGAAACGAATACGGCCGGTCAATATGACCGGCCGTATCGTTCATCGTTGAGCGCGTCAGGCGATCATTCTGCAGCGCTGGCCGCTCCAGAAGTCTCATTTGAATCGACCTTGGCCCTGTCCGCCGGGAAAAAGATGCCCTTCTTGAGATCGCTCTCGATCTCTTCGAGCGAGCGCCCCATCGTCTCGGGTACGTAGCGGATGATGAAAACCAGGGCGATCGCAGTGATCACGGCATAGAGCCAGAACGTGCCGGAAGTGCCCAGCGCGCTGATCAGCGACAGCGTGGTCAACGTGACCAGCAAGTTGAATACCCAGTGGCTCAGCGCGCCCATGCTGGCGCCTTTTCCCCGCACGAACAGCGGATAGACCTCCGCGTTGATCAGCCACAGGCAGACACCGAAACTGCAGTTGAGCGCCATGTAGATCGCCAGGCACGCCACCAGCGCATACTGACTGAAAGCGTCCTCGGGTGCGCCACCGATAAACAGTAGTCCCATAAGGAACAGCGCCACCGCCGAACCCGGCACCATCCACAGCAGGAACCGCTTGCGGCCAATGCGGTCAACCAGAAAGATGCCCAGGATCGTCGCCAGATTGATCAGCACCGCGCCACCGATGGCCGCCAGCACCGAGGCACTGTCACCGAAGCCGGCCTGGCTCAGGATGGTCGGCGCGTAGTAGATCAGCGCGTTGTTGCCGGTGATCTGCGAAAACATGGCGATCCCCACGCCGGCCACCAGCGCGGGGCGGATCCAGGGCTGGAACAGATCGCGCCAGGAACCTTCGGGGCGCGCCGAGACCTCCTTGATCTCGTCCATTTCGGATTGAGCCCCTTCCCGACTGGCGCGCACGCGTTCGAGAATGGCCAGCGCTTCCGGTTCACGCCCCTTGCCTACCAGCCAGCGCGGACTCTCCGGCAGAACCAGCATGCCCAGCATCAGAATCACCGCCGGGATGATGCCGAGACCGAACATCCAGCGCCACTGCTCGCCCAGGCCATAGCCCACGAGATAGGCGACGAGAATGCCGAATACCACCATGAACTGGAACATCACCACCAGCTTCCCGCGGTGCTCCGGCGGCGTGACTTCGGCGATGTAGACCGGAATGATCTGCGTGGCGCTACCGGCGGAGAGCCCGAGAATGAATCGCGCCGCGATCAGCATGCCGACGCTGGTCGAGGCCGCCGACAGGATCGAGCCGAGGATGAACACCGCGCCGACCAGCACGATCGTCCAGCGGCGGCCGAGACGATCGGACAGCCGCCCGGTACCCACGCAGCCGAAGATGGCGCCCAGGATGATAGCGCCGGTGACGAGCTGCTTGAGGGTATCGTCGAGTGCAAACTGCTTCGACAGTCCCAGCAGAGCCACACCGATGATGCCGGTATCGTAACCGAACAGCAGGCCGCCCAGCGCGGCCACGACAGATACCATGACGACCAGCCCCTTGCGCTGCGGGCCGCGACTGGTGGAAGCATTTGCGTTCATGTCTCTCCTTGCCTCTTTCCTTATGTTTTTCCATAAACACCGAGCAAGCCGGATGACGCGTTGGCTTCGCCCGGCGGGCGATCACACCGATTTGAACCGTATGCTGGAACCGTTCCACCACAACTGGCGATCCGCGCTGGCAGCCATGGCCTCGATGCGTTCGGCGTTGAGGGCATCGGTCGTTCGCACCCACTCCCGTGCCTGCCGTTCGGTACGGCCGAACTGCATATGCCGAGCCACCAGGCGCTCTTCCCGCAGCTCCCGATCGACGTCGAGAAACCAAACTTCGTCCAGCATGGCACGCACTCGAGGCCAGGGTTCCTCCTCGAGCAGCAGATAGTTGCCTTCGGTAATGATCAGAGGCGATCCCGGCGTGACCGCGATACTGGCGGCGATGGGTTCCTCGATTTCCCGATAGAAGCCGGGGGCATACACGGTTTCGCGATTGCGATAACTAGCGCGAAGACGATGCAGCAGATCGCGGTAGCCGAACGCATCGAAGGTGTCCGGCGCACCCTTCCTCTGGGCACGCCCCAATGCGTCCAGTTGGCGATTGGAAAGATGGAAGCCATCCATCGGCACGACTTGCGCCTGATCCCCCAGCGCAGCGAGCAGTGCCTCCGACAGCGTGCTCTTGCCGGAACCCGGGGCGCCGACCAGGCCGAGGATTCGACGCTTTGATGAATCGATTAAGCTACGGGCGGCATCGAGAATCAGCGGGTCGATATCGATCGATAGCGCCCGCGTTTCCATTATCGTGATTGGCATGGGGGAATCGCAGAAAAGCGGGAAGTCAAAACAAGCGTAGCATGCTCATTTTGATGACGAGAGTGGTTTTTCTGCGACAAGACTATAGTCGTAAACTTACCAACATGGCCCATGACCGGGAGCTATTTGGCGACTCTCCCGGCCGATATTCAGGCTATTCAGCTGCAAAGCCGTTTCATGACGCGGCAACGATATCGAAAAACCGCCCCTAGTTTTCACCGACTTTCTGACGCAATCTTGCCACCTCATCCATCAGTTCGAGCGCCAGCGCCGCCCCGGCCAGATTGACACCGAGATCCCGTTGCAGTCGCTTTACGACCTTCACGCGGTGCAGGCTAGCGCCATAGAAACGCCACTGCTCGCGCCGACGCCCGCTGGGCTCGATGATGCCTTCGTCGACCAGCTCGATGACCCACTCCGCGTGGACCGTGCAGGCTCGGCATAATTCGCCCAGCGTCAGAACGGGGGTTTCGTCGAGATTGTCGACCGGCATTTCAGTGAGGTCGTGGATGGTCATGATCCGTTCTCCGCGTCCGCTCTGGGGTTGAAACCTGCCACCGCCGCCAGCTGGCGATAGGCTGCCTTGACGTCGTCACGCTTCGCCGAAGGCAGGACGACCTCCAGGGTCACGTAGCAATCCCCCGGCGGCTGACCGGGTATACCGCGACCCTTGAGTCGCAGGCGCCGCCCGCTCTGGGAGTCCGGTGGAATCTTCATCTCCACGGAGCCTTCGGGCATCGGGACCGTAACCGTGGCGCCCAATGCCGCCTCCCAGGGCGCAACGGGGAGCTTCACCGTGACGTCGCGCCCTTCCACCTGATAGCGCCGATGCGGCTCGAATTCGATCTCCAGGTAGAGATCGCCGGCCGGCCCGCCGCCAAGGCCCGGCTCGCCCTGCCCGCTCAATCGGATCCGCTGGCCCTGCTTCACACCCTTGGGAATGCGCACTTTCAAGGTGCGATGACGGGACCGCAGCCTGCCCTGCTCGTCGATTTCGCCGCTCTGGAGCGTCAGCGTCCGCGTCGCACCGCGATAGGCATCCTCGAGTGCAATCGAGACCTTGGCGTGATGATCCTCGCCGCGCACATTCGCGCCGCGGGTACGATACCGGGCACCGTCGGACTCGCCATGCGCGAAGCCGTCCGAACCAAAGCCCGTCGAATCAAAACCCGTCGAATCAAAACCCGTCGAACCAAAGCCCGTCGAGCCATAACCCCGGCGCTGGCCGAACAGGGACTCGAAGAAATCGCTGAAAGCCGCACTGTCTTCCCGAGCATAGCCTTCCTGCGTGTAGCCACCGCCTCTGAACTCGAATCCGGTATCCCAGTCTGGCGGCGGCCGGAAATCCTGCCCGGCCCGCTGGCCTCGACCCACCTGATCATAGGCGAGACGCTTTTCCGGATCCTTCAGCACCTCGTACGCCTCGCCCAGCTCCTTGAAGCGGGCATCGGCGTCGGCTTCCTTGCTGACGTCCGGATGATACTTTCGCGCCAGCTTGCGATAGGCCCGCTTGATCTCATCCTGGGTGGCATCCCGCTCGACCCCCAGCACCGCATAGTAATCCTTGAACTCCATGCCGCACTCCCCGTGACCGAACCGACGGCGACCGCGCCCGGATGACGGAGGACGACCGACCAGCCGTCGGTACGCCCTCGATCGCGTCTCGCAGTCACTATCCTTATAGCAGGATTCCTTATAGCAGGATTCCTTATAGCAGGATTGGCAAAGCTCGGTGGCTAGCCGGTGTTACGAAGGCCAGCGGCGATGCCCGCCATCGTGACCATCAGCGCCCGCGTGAGCTCCGGGGTAATGTCGCCGTCCGCATCGCGGTTGCGTTGCAGCAGTTCGGCCTGAAGGCCATGCAGCGGGTCGATGTAGGGATTGCGCACCTCGATGGCCTGATGGATCAGCGGCGTATTCTCGAGCAACTGGCGCTGATCGAGTATTCGCAGCAGCACGGCCTCCAGATCCACCAGGCGCTGACGCAGCGACTCGCCCAGGCGCGTCAGGGCGGGATCGTCGACCAGGCGGTTTTCGTAGTAGGCGGCGATGAGCGGATCCGACTTGGCCAGCAGCATCTCGAGCATGTCCAGGTAAGTGCCGAAGAACGGCCACTGCTCGCGCATCTCGCGCAGCCTGTCGAGCCCGCCATCTTCTTCCAGCCGCTGCGAGAATGCTTCGCCGCTCCCCAGCCAGGCCGGCAACATCAGGCGGGTCTGCGTCCAGGCGAAAATCCAGGGAATGGCACGCAGCGTTTCGATACCGCCCTCCTGACGCCGCTTGGCGGGACGCGAACCCAGCGGCAGCCGGCCCAGCGCGCCTTCCGGCGTTACCGCCCGGAAATAAGACACGAAATCAGGGTCCTCGCGCACGACGCCAACGTAGGCGCGGTGGGCGATGCCGGCCAGGCGGTCCATCTCCTCGCGCCAGACCGGCTGCGGCGCGGGCGGCGGCAGCAACGTCGCTTCCAGCACCGCGCAGACGTAGATTTCCATCGAGCGCAGGGCGATATCGGGCTGGCCGAACTTGAAGCGGATCATCTCGCCCTGCTCGGTCACCCGCAGGCTGCCGTTCACCGAGCCGGGCGGCTGCGACAGGATCGCGGCATGGGCCGGACCGCCGCCACGACCGACGGTGCCGCCACGGCCGTGGAAGAGGGTCAACGACACGTCGCCTTCACGACACACCTCGACCAGCCGCTCCTGGGCCCGATACTGGGCCCAGGCAGCGGCCAGCTGGCCGGCATCCTTGGCCGAATCCGAGTAGCCGATCATCACTTCCTGGTGATCGCCGGCGACCTCGCGATAGCCCGGCAGCGCCAGCAGGCGTTCGATCACGTCGCCGGCTCGATCCAGATCGTCCAGCGTCTCGAACAGCGGCGCGATGGGCAGGCGCACGCCGTTGCCGGCTTCCTTCATCAGCAGCGCCACCGCCAGCACGTCGGAAGGTTGCTGCGCCATGGAAATGACGTAGGTGCCCAGCGCCTGACGATGTTCGCGGCCGATGACACCGAAGGTAGCGAGCACTTCCCGCGTCTCGGCCGAGCACGCCCAGCGCGAGGGAATCAGCGGTCGCGGCGAGGCCAGTTCCTCGAGCAGAAACGCCTGCCGAGCCGGTTCGTCCCAGTCCTGATAGTGGCCGATGCCAAGATATTGGGTCAGCTCCTCGAACACCTGCCCGTGGCGGGCGCCATCCTGGCGTACGTCGAGCTTGGCCAGGTTGACGCCGAAGACCGCCACCCGTCGCAGTGTGTCGAGCAGCACGCCGTTGGCGATGGTTTCCAGCCCCACGTCGCACAGCGAGCGGTAGCAGGTCAGCAACGGCGCGAAGAGCTGTTCACGCGTTTCGATGATCGGCGCGTCGCCGGGCGGTTCACCGTCGAGTCGCGCGCGCGACCAGGCCCGGGTTGCCTCCAGCCGGGTCGATAGCCGCTTGAGCAGGGCGCGATAAGGTTCTGCTGCTTGTCGAGAATCGCGCTCGGGATCGTCCCCGATCTCGGCCCGCAGCGCATCGCTGGCCTTCCACATCGACAGCTCGGCCTTGAGCTGTTCGAGATCGCGCAGGTAGAGATCGGCCGCCATCCAGCGGCCCAGCAGCAGGACTTCTTCGGTCACGCTGGCCGTGACATTGGGATTGCCGTCCCGGTCGCCGCCCATCCACGAGGCGAAGCGGATAGGCGAAGCTTCCAGCGGCAGGCGCTCGCCGGCGGTCTCCATCAGCAGCGTGTCCAGGTCGCGGTGGAACGTCGGCACCGCTTCCCACAGCGAATTCTCGATCACCGCAAATCCCCATTTCGCCTCGTCGACGGGCGTGGGACGTTCATGCCGGATCTCGTCGGTGTGCCAGGACTGGGCGATCAGTTCTTCCAGGCGGCCGTGCGCGCGCTGCAGCACTTCCGGATGGTCGGCGCTGGTCTCGATGATCTGCAGGCAGTGATCGATGGCGTCGTATTTCTGGATCAGGGTGCGGCGAATGACTTCGGTGGGGTGCGCCGTCAATACCAGGTCGATTCGCATGTCGGCGATGGCATCGACCAACTGGCGCGGGGAATGTCCCGACGACGCCGCCCGATGGAGCAGCTCGCCAAGATCGGGCTGGGTGCCGGGCTTGTAGTCCTCGACCCGCCGAAAGCGCGCCCGATAGTGCTGTTCGGCGATATTGGAGAAGTTGAGAAACTGGTTGAACGCGCGGGTGACCGGCAGCAGTTCCTGCTCGGGGAGCGCGCGAAGGTAGTCGATCAGCTCGCGGCGGTCCGCCTCCTCCGCGCTCTGCCGCCCTTTCTTGGCCAGGGCGCGGATACGTTCGATGCGGTCCACGAACTCACTGCCGAGATCCTTGGCAATAGTGCGGCCGAGACTATCGCCCAGCAGCCTGACATTGTCCCGCAACGACTCATGCAGCGACGTTTCCGTTTCCGAGTTCATGGCATCCCTCCCAAGATGGTGGCGCAGGGACACCGCGTGGCGACCCTGCCCGGACAGACCGATATCGTCAAAAGCCCTTTAGGGTTCAGCATAACGATCTGCGGGACGGAGTCGACCGGCAGGAAAACGACATTAGTCGTAAATTTACAACATCAATGAAGGATTCAGGCGTTTTCGTCCTGCTTCGCCGCCTGCCAGTGGCGCTCCATCTCTTCCAGCGAGGCATGCTCGATGAACAAGCCGTCTTCCGCCAGCGCCCGCTCGACATGACGAAAGCGGCGCTCGAACTTGCCATTGGTACGGCGCAGCTGCTGCTCCGGGTCACACCCCAGACGGCGCGCCAGGTTGACCACGGCGAACAGCAGGTCGCCGACCTCTTCCTGGGCGTGGGCTCGATCGTCTTCGGCCAGCGCCGCTTCGACCTCGGAGAGCTCCTCGCGGATCTTGTCAATGACCCCACGCTCATCCGGCCAGTCGAAGCCCTGGCCTGCCGCACGTTTGCTCAGCTTGGCGGCACGGCTCAGAGCCGGCAAGGCGGTCGGAACGTCGTCCAGCGCCGAGGCTCTGCCTCGATTCGAAGTATGGCGAACTTCGCGCTCCTCGGCCTTGAGCGCTTCCCAGCGCGCCTTCACCCGGCTCTCGGCGATCTCGTCATCGCCTCGCCGGGACTCCAGCGTGCCGTCGGGGAAGACGTGCGGATGGCGGCGCAGCATCTTCGCCACCAGAGTATGGACGACATCGTCGAAGTCGAAGCGCCCTTCTTCACTACCGAACTGGCTGTAGTAGACGACCTGGAACAGCAGATCGCCCAGCTCGCCGGGGAGTTCGTCGAAAGCCCGCCGCTCGATGGCATCGGCGACCTCGTAGGCTTCCTCGAGCGTATGCGGGACGATGGTGTCCCACTCCTGCTTGATATCCCACGGGCAGCCGTGCCGGGGGTCTCTCAACACGGCCATCAGGGTCAGCAGGTCATCGAGCGTATGCCGCCGAGAATCCTGTCGGCCAGCCTCGGGCGATAGTGTCGTGTCCTCATCCTTCATTGCGATGCCTGTCCCTGAGCATGGCCTTGGCGCAGCCGTTTGACGTCGATCACGTTGGGCAACTGCTGGATGCGCGAGAAGATGCGCTCCAGTGCCTCCAGCCCTTCGATTTCCAGGGTGATCCGCATCCGCGCGATGTTGTCCAGCTTGTCCGTCACCGTGTTGACCGAGGTCACGTTGACGCGATCGCTGGAGAGCACGTGGGTGACATCGCGCAGCAGCCCGGAGCGATCCCACGCCTCGATCTCGATATCCACCGGATACTGGGCGCGCACTTTCTGCCCCCATTCGACATCGACGATCCGCCGTGGCTCCTCGCTGCGCAGCTGCAGCACGTTGGCGCAGTCCTGGCGGTGAACGGTGACACCGCGACCCTGGGTGATGTAGCCGATGATCTGGTCCCCCGGCACCGGGTGGCAGCAATTGGCCATGGCCGTCTTGAGATTGCCGACGCCGAGTACGGTGATGCCGTCGCTGGGCTCCTTGCCCTGGTGCCGCCTGGGCTTGGTCAGCAGGCGGTCGAGCTGCTCCTGGTCGTCGCTCTCGCCGAACAACTGCTGTGCCTGATGCAGCACCTGGCCGATGCGAAGATCGCCGGCGCCGATCGCGGCGTACATGTCATCCACCGAGGTGTAGTTGACCGCCCCTGCCAGGCGTTCGAGATCGACGCCATCGATATCGAGCCGGCGGAACTCGCGGTCGAAGATCGCCTTGCCCTCGTCGAGGTTCTGCTCCCGCGCCTGCAGCTTGAACCAGGCCTGGATCTTGGAGCGCGCGCGCGAGGTGCGGACATAGCCCAGGTTGGGGTTGATCCAGTCGCGGCTCGGCGCACTCTTGGTCGCGGTCAGGATCTCGACCTGCTGGCCGGTCTTGAGCAGGTAGGTCAGCGGGACGATTCGGCCATCCACCTTGGCCCCGCGGCAGCGGTGGCCGATTTCGGTATGGACGCGGTAGGCGAAATCGATCGGCGTGGCGACCTGCGGCATGTCGATGACGTGGCCGTCCGGAGTGAACACGTAGATCCGGTCCGGCGCCACATCGCTCGCCAGCCCTTCGCGGAAATCGCCGACGTCGCCGACCTCCTCCTGCCACTCGAGCACCTGGCGCAGCCACGCGATCTTCTCTTCGTAGCTCCGGCTCTTGGCGTTGGTGTCCATCCCCTTGTAGCGCCAGTGCGCGCAGACGCCGAGCTCCGCCTCCTCGTGCATGGCGAAGGTACGCACCTGGATCTCGAGCACCTTGTTCTCGGGGCCGATGACCGCGGTATGCAGCGACTGGTAGCCGTTCTTCTTGGGATTGGCGATATAGTCGTCGAACTCGTTGGGCACATGGTGCCAGCGCGAATGCACGATACCGAGGGTGGTATAGCAGTCAGCGATTTCCGGCACCAGAATGCGGACTGCGCGTACGTCGTAGACCTGGGAGAAATCGATACGCTTGCGCTGCATCTTGCGCCAGATCGAATAGATATGCTTGGCGCGACCGTCCAGGTGATATCGCAGTATTCCCTGACGTTCGAGCAGCGTTTCCAGAGTATGCACGACCTCCTGGATATAACGGTCTCGATCCAGCCGTTTCTCCGCCAACTGCTTGGCGATCGATTTGTATTCGGTTTCGTGCAGGTAGCGGAAAGCCAGATCCTCCAGTTCCCACTTGATCTGGCCGATGCCCAGCCGATGGGCCAGCGGCGCATAGATATCGAATACTTCGCGCGCCACGCGTAGCCGCTTCTCACGCGATGCATCCTTGACCTGGCGCAGCATGCAGGTGCGTTCGGCGATCTTGATCAGCGCCACGCGGACGTCGTCGACCATGGTCACCAGCATCTTGCGCAAGTTGTCCTGCTGGTTGTGCTGCGACAGACCGTGCTTGGGGGCCTGCAGCTGGCTGATCGCAGCCATGCTGAGCACACCTTCGATAAGCTTGGCGACTTCGCCCCCCATCTGCTTGGAGACACTATCGAGACTCAACAAGCCGCGGCGGACACTGCGATACAGGATCGCGGCTTCCAGCGTGGGTTGGTCCAGCTTGAGCTGGCTGAGAATGTCGGCCATTTCCAGGCCAGTGAGCAGCGTCTGATCAGAGAGCGCTTCGGACACGCCCTGGGCATCCCGCTCGCTGGCCCGGAGAGCCAGGTCGCAGGCCTGGCGTATACGCTCGGGCGCTCGCAGCTCGACATCCTGCTGCAGTCGTTTCAGCCACAAATCCAGATCGACGCTGCCATCGACCAGCGGTTCGCTCTCTCGCACTTTCACCATGCTAGTGCTTGCCTCCCGAAATCGGACTTTCGAGACCGCCAACCCGCCGCCGTGGCCGCTCGAACAACGCGAGCGACTCCAGATGGGCGGTATGCGGAAACATGTCGGCCATTGCCAGACGCGACAGCGAATAGCCGCCCGCCAGCAGATGCGCCGCGTCTCGCGCCAGCGACGCGGGATCGCAGGAGATATACGCCACCCGCGCCACGTCGCTTTTCGCCAGCCGTCGGCAAACGGCATCGGCGCCGTCTCGCGGCGGATCCAGCAATACCGTGTCGTGCTCGGCAATCAGGGCATCGATCGTCGCGCCCGGCGCGCTGAGATCGGCCTGCAATGCCGAGACGTTCAGGCCGTTGCGGCTGGCATTGTCTCGCAGCCGTTCGACCATCTCATTGCTACCTTCGACAGCCGTGACGCTGGCAACGTCATCGGCCAGCGCCAGCGAGAAGTTGCCGATGCCGGCGAACAGGTCGAGCAGCCGTTCCTCGCCACGAGGTGCAAGCCAATCTCGCAGCGTGTCGACCAGGCGCTGGTTGATCTCGGCGTTGACCTGCAGGAAATCCCCCGGCGCCAGCGAAAGCGACACCGGCCGGCAACCACCGCCGTCGACCGTCGTGACCAGCTCCGGGCGGTCGCCAAGCCAGACCAGGCTGGTCGACTCGCGGCCTCGGCGCAGCGCGCAGGCGAAGCCGTCGCGGGCGGCGAACGCTCGCCAACGCTGCTCGTCTCCGGGTACGTCGCGCAACTGCCGCACCACCACGGTGACCACGTCGGCATCGGTCAGCAACAGTTCGAGGTGCCCGACATGACGCGGCGCCTCGAGAGACTCCAGCTGTGCGCGCAGGCGCGGCAGCAGGGCCGCCAGCGGCGGCGCCAGCACATGGCAGCTGTCGATGTCGACCAGTTGCTCGCTGCCTCGCGCGCGGAACCCGAGATGCACCTGACCTTGCGCATCGCACTTGACGCCCAGCCTGGCGCGACGACGATAACCGGCATCGTTGCCAGCCAGCATCGCGATGGCTTCCGGCGAATCGATGGCTTGGCGCTTGAGCAGATCGACCAGCGCCTGGCGCTTGTGCTCGCGCTGGCCCGCGACGCTCAAGTGCTGAAGATCGCAGCCGCCGCAGCGCGCCGCGTAGACACAGGGCGGTTCCACACGCTGTTCAGCCGCGTTGAAGCGCTCACGGACATGAGCCTCGTCATAGCGCTTGCGCTGACGATGAATCGCGATATCGACCCGCTCTCCCGGCAACGCGGCATCGACGAACACCGTCTTGCCTTCGGCGTTTCGCGCCACGCCGCGCCCGTCATGCGCCAGTCGCTCGATGGTCAGCGAGCCGTCGTCGGCTTTCGCTGCCGGCGCATGCCGCGACGGCTGGCGTTCACGCCGCACGGACGGCGATCGTCTTTTTCCCAGCATCGCCATGATCAGGCGTCCGGCGCGTAGAGGCCGGTGGAGAGATAGCGATCGCCACGGTCGCAGACGATGAACACGATCACGGCATTGTCGACCTGCTCGGCGACCCTCAGCGCCCCCGCCAGCGCTCCGCCGGAGGAGACACCAGCGAGAATCCCCTCTTCCCGTGCCAGGCGGCGCATGTGCTCCTCGGCTTCCTGCTGGCCGATGTCCAGCACGCTGTCGACCCGCTGCGGTTCGAAGATGTCGGGCAGATACGCCTCGGGCCAGCGCCGGATGCCGGCAATGCTCGCGCCGTCTGCCGGCTGCAGGCCGACGATCTGGATCGACGGATTGCGTTCCTTGAGATAGCGCGAGGTCCCCATGATGGTGCCGGTGGTTCCCATGGCGCTGACGAAATGGGTGATGCGCCCTGCGGTCTGCTCCCACAGTTCGGGGCCGGTAGTACGGTAGTGGGCCAGCGGATTGTCGGGATTGGCAAACTGGTTGAGCGGTTTGCCTTCGCCCCGGGCGATCATCTCGTCGGCCAGATCCCGCGCCCCTTCCATGCCGGCTTCCTTGCTGACGCCGATCAGCTTGGCGCCGTAGGCCGCCATGGCCTGCTTGCGCTCGCTGGAGGCGTTGTCCGGCATGATCAGGATCATGCGATATCCCATCACCGCGGCGGCCATGGCGAGCGCAATGCCGGTATTGCCGGATGTCGCTTCGATCAACGTATCTCCCGGCGAAATATCGCCTCGGGCTTCCGCTTCGCGAAGCATGGACAGCGCCGGACGATCCTTGACCGAGCCTGCCGGATTGTTACCTTCCAGCTTGGCCAGAATCGTATTGTCGCGCCCGGCATTGATGCGGGCGAGTCTCACCAATGGCGTATTGCCAACGGTTTGCGCGAGCGTGGGAAATGCCATAGAAAAGTTCCTGGAGCCAGAGCTTGTACGGTTCAAGGCCAGACCGACGAAGAAAACGGCCGGCCGAGAACGGTAAATGGAATGGTAATAGTATATCGAAGCCAGCGGGGGACATGACAGCGATCATCCAGGACACGGCAACGACTCGTGTGCCGGTCTCGCGCCCTGATTCAATGATGGGCGATCCTTTTTATGGCATCGCCTCATGGCACGGCAGGTTCGAATCACTGGCAGGGCTATGGTTTTTCGGGCCTTCGCCGATAAACTTGATGGAAACGCAATAGCTGCAGGGTTTAATGATTTCACGCTGGCTGGTCATTTTTTTCCTACTATTTTCTTCGCTGCTGCTCGGCTTGGCCGGGTGGCACGCCTGGGAATGGCGCCGTGCCAACGATCAGATGCTGTCTCGGCGACTGCAAAGCATCAATCGTGTCTTCACGCCGTCGCTGGCCGAGGCCGCGCAGAACGAGGACATGGCTCGGGTGCATGAGCTGCTGGCCCGCCTGACCAGCGACCCGGCTATCGTCAACGCCACCCTCCGAGATGAAAGCGGCAAAGTCCGGGATTTCACGGGGACGGCCCCTCCTCCGGCGGCACTGGAGACGCTTTCATCGGCATTGCGCACCTGGAACCACGATGGGGTTCGGAGATGGATACAACCGCTGGAGACCTTCGTTCTCCCACAGTCGCCGCACCGCTACTGGCTGGATCTGAGTCTCGATCCTCTACGCGCCAACTCCATCCCTGACCGCCCTTTTAACCTCTGGCTGCCGCTGCTGTCACTGCTGCTATTGATTCCGTTGACGTTGGTCTGGCGGCGATCACCTCTTGACCGTACGACGCGTGACCGGACAGCGCCCAGCGCCAAAGCGTCGCTTTTCCCGACGTCATCATTGACTCACGCACCGGAAGTGAGCCCGGACAGTGATCTGACCTACGTGAGTCATGAGCTACGCGCGCCGCTGTCCGGGGTGCTGGGGTTCTGTCGCCTGCTGGAGAACAGCCCTCTCGATACGCAGCAGCGGGAATGGCTCCGCCACATTCATCTGGCTTCCACCGGGCTGCTCGATACCGTCGACCATGTGTTGGGGGACAATCGCAGCCGGACGGATCACGTCTTTGATATCGCCGAGGTACTCTGGGAGATCCTGTGTCTGCAGACACCGTTGGCGCAAGCGAAGCGCATGACCCTGCTGGCTATCGTCTACGATGACGTTCCCCCTCGCCTCGTTGGTGCCGACATCGGCATCCGCCAGCTGCTGACCAATCTGATCAACAACGCCATCAAGTACGGCGAGGAAGGCGATATCGTCATTCGCGTCGTCCTGGAGAGCCGCGAAGGTAGCGCGGTCCGCTTGCGCTTGAGTGTCAGCGATGGCGGCAGCCGCGATCCATCAAATCGTCAGCGCCTGCAGCAAGCGCTCGAACGAGGACGAGCCGAAGCAGTCGATGCCAAAACCGGTGTGGGTATTGCTATCTGCCAGCGCCTGGCAGCGGAGATGAACGGGTCGCTGGCCCTGGGGGCCCGTTCGGGCAAGGGCAATACGATCATCGCCAGCATCGGGCTAGAGGCTTGCGAACCCTACGTTCGACCTGCGGAATTCGATCTGGAAGGCGCGGAAATCGCGATATGGCAACCACACGCCCGGCTGGCGTATCTGCTCGACTATGCGCTCAAGCGATGGCGTGCGCGCCCGACATCGCTGAGCGAAGCGGATTCCTTGAGCGCGACGGGTGACACGTGTCAGTTGTCGATCATCGGCATCGATGAAAAGGCCCTCGATCCCGAGTGCCACCGACTCTGGCAACAGCGCTTCGACGCCATGCGTCGCCCTTGTCTGCTGGTGGCCAACCTCGCCCCGACGCGGCCGATAACCTGGCGTCTGCCGGAAGGAAGCACCATCCTCCGGTTGCCGATCTCCCGATACAGTCTGGGGCGAGCCCTGGCCAGGATGCTCGCCGAGCATCGTCAGCGGGATTTCCCCCCGCGCCCTCGAGTGCTCGTCATCGACGATGACGAGGTGTCGCAGCACTACCTCGACGCGGTGCTTCCCATCATCGGCGCGGAAGTCGTGGTGGCGAGCAGCGCCGCCGAAGCCGTTGCCATTGCCTCGAAGCGGACCATCGATCTGGTTCTGGTGGATCTGCACCTGCCCGATGCCAGCGGCTTCGAAGCAATAGACCGCCTGCGACGACTGAATCGGGAATGGAAACGCAAACCCGTCATCGCCATGACCGCCGAACCGAACGCGCACCAACGAGGCCGATCGACGGACGATATCGACGAGATACTGATCAAGCCGCTGGAAGAAAGTCTGCTGAGAAGCGTGCTGGCGCGGTACCTGACGATGCCCCTGCGCCCGCCCTCGCCCTCGCCCTCGCCCTCGCAACAGATGCTCTCGGCGTCAGATACAGATGTCCCCCGAACGCCGCCCCCCTTGCACGCAGGCGACCTGCCGGTCGTCGACAAGGCCCAGGCCCGCCGGATCAATGGCGATCGCGAGGTGCTCGCCGAAGAAATGCTGGCATTGCTGATGGCAGACTTGCCCAGATATCGACGCGAACTGAACGCGGCATGGCAGCACCGCGATACCGAGCAGCTTGCCGAAATTGCCCACCAGCTCGGCGGCGGTTGCTGCTACTGTGGCGCGCTCCAGCTGGCCGCGGCTTGCGAGACATTGGAGGGCCGCGCTCGCCGACATCCGCTGGACGCGTGTGGCGAAGCATTTCGTGAAGTGATGACCGCTTGCGACCGTCTGGTCATCTGGGCCGACGACCAGACGGCCACGAACATTCATTGACCCGCTTATGCGTGGTCGTGGTCGTGGTCATGCTCGAAGGATTCGATCTGGGCGACGAGCCCCGACTCCTGGCCGGCCACCATCAGCCGTTTCATTTCCGCCACGGCCTCCTTGAGCCCGACGAACAGCGCTCGCGCTATGATCGCATGGCCAATGTTGAGCTCGTGGATGCCGGGAATCGCCGCAATCGCCTCGACGTTGTGATAGTGCAGGCCGTGCCCAGCGTTCACCACCAGGCCCAGTTCGTCGGCGAATTCCGCCGCCGCGGTCAGTCGTTCGTATTCGAGGCGCTGCGCCTCGCCGCTGGCTTCCGCATAGCCACCGGTGTGCAGCTCGACGACCGGGGCGCCGACCTCGAACGCCGCCTGAATCTGTGCCGGCTCGGGATCGATGAACAGCGAAACCCGACACCCTGCCGCCTCGAGCCGACGACAGGCGCTGGCGATGGCATCGCGACCGCCCACGACATCAAGCCCGCCTTCAGTGGTCAACTCTTCCCGCTTTTCCGGCACCAGGCAGACGTCGGCGGGTTGCAACCGCTCGGCCAGGGCGACCATCTCCTCGATGACCGCCATTTCCAGGTTCATGCGCGTGTTGAGCACGGCGGCGATCAGCTCGACGTCACGCTCCTGGATATGGCGCCGATCTTCGCGCAGATGCAGGGTAATGCCGTCGGCACCGGCCTCCTCGGCCAGCAGCGCGGCCTGGACCGGGTCGGGATAGCGAGTGCCGCGCGCCTGACGCAGCGTCGCGACATGGTCGATATTGACCCCCAGTTGAATACGAGTGGCGATCATGGACTCGAACTCCTTGATGTAATAAGCCGTGGTAAAAACGTCGTCGCGGCGGGATTGCGAATTCGGCGTCGCCGTATCAGGTATCACTGCCCTGACGGCGGCGCTGATTGAGGCGCTGCATCAGCTCCCGGGAACGCAGTGGCTGATTGCCGATCAGCGGCGCCAGGGCGGCACGGGTCAGTGCCTTGCTCAAGCCCGCCAGCCCCGGCACGTCCCAGTCACCCCGTGCCAGCAGCTTGAGGCTGCGACCATCCCAGCCGGGCTGCTGGGCCGCGATCGGCATGAATCGGCGATTATCGGGCAGGTAGGTATAATGCGTGGCGGGATCGAGCGGCCGATCCTCGAGGTCGAGAAATACCGGCTCGGCGTCCAGTGTTTCCAGCAGCGTGATCTCGAGACGCCTGAGGCTGGTCGCGCGCTCGGCCGGCCGCGTCAGCCGCTCGATCGCCCAGGCATAGATGGCGAACACGTCCGCCGCGGGCAGCCCCACCGGCAGCGCTCGCGTCAGCAGCTCGTTGGCATACAGCCCGCAAAGCAGCCCCTCGCCGGCCAGCAGCACTGCGCTCTGCGTGGTTTCCATCATGCGCAGGCGCTTGAGATCGCCATCCCCGACCCAGGTCAGGTGCAGGGGCGCGAATGGCTGCAGCTTGGCCCGGGATTTGCTCCCCGCGCGCTGCACGCCTTGTGCCACCGCCCGCACGTGACCATGTTCCAGCGTAATGACATCGACCAGCGCGCTGGTTTCCCGATAAGCCCGCTTGTGCAGCAGATAGGCCGGCTGAGGTTGCATGCCGCTCAATCGAGGTCGTAGCCCAGGCTCTTGAGCGCTCGATCGTCGTCCGACCAGCCGCGTTTGACCTTGACCCACAGGTTGAGCATGACCTTGCTGTCGAAGGCTCGCTCCATCTCCTGGCGCGCCTCGATGCCGATCTTCTTGATCCGCTCTCCCTTGTCGCCGATCAGGATCTTCTTCTGGCCCTGGCGCTCGACCAGCATCAATGCGCTGATATGGATGACCTTGCCTTCGTCGCGAAACTCCTCGATCTCGACGGTCATCTGGTAGGGAAGCTCGTCGCCCAACTGGCGCATGACCTTTTCGCGGACCAGCTCGGCAGCCAGGAAGCGCTGGCTCTTGTCGGTGATCTGATCGTCAGGGAAGTAGTGCACGCCTTCGGGCAGGCGCTTGCCGACTTCGCCTTCGAGTTCCGGCACGTTGGTTCCGTGCTTGGCGGAGATCGGCAGGATCGCGGCAAATTCACGCCTGGCGGAAAGTGACTCCAGCCACGGCAGCAACGTCGTCTTGTCCTCGAGCCAGTCGACCTTGTTGACCGCCAGAATCACCGGCGCCTCGACGTGGGTGAGCTTGTCGAGAACGACCTGATCCTCTTCCGTCCAGCGCGTGCGATCGACCAGAAACACGACGCAATCGACATCGCGGAGCGCCTGTGACGCAGCCTGGTTCATGAAGCGATTGATCGCCTTGTTGCGATCGCGGGTCTGCAGATGGATACCGGGCGTATCGACGTAGATGAATTGCGCTTCATCTACTGTCTTGATGCCCATAACCTGGTGGCGTGTCGTTTGCGGACGTCGCGAGGTGATGGAAATCTTCTGCCCCAGGATGCGGTTCATCAGGGTCGATTTACCCACGTTGGGACGCCCGACGATAGCGACGAAACCACAGCTCTGTGTCATTGGCGTTTGCCCTTTGATGGTTCGAGTTTGGACAACGCAAGCTCGGCGGCCTGCTGTTCGGCAAAACGTCGGCTCGTCCCCTCTCCCAGCGTCGGTGACTCGCCCAGCATGGCCACGTGACACTCGACGCTGAAGGTCTGGGCATGGGCCTCGCCTTCCACCGAGATCACTTCATAGCGCGGCAGTGCCTGCTGACGTGACTGCAGAAACTCCTGCAGGCGCGTCTTGGGATCCTTCTGCGTATTGTGCAGGTCGATCGCTTCCAGACGGGTCCCGAACCAGGCCAGTACGCGACTGCGCGCCACGTCCATGCCGGCATCGAGATAGATCGCCCCGATCACCCCTTCCAGCGCATCGGCCAGGATCGAATCGCGCCGATGACCGCCGCTCTTCATCTCGCCGGACCCCAGCCTGAGACACTCGCCCAGGTCGAATTCCCGCGCCACCACGGCCAGCGTCTGCCCCTTGACCAGCCCGGCTCGCAGGCGGGACAACTGCCCTTCCCGCGCGGCCGGAAAGCGCTTGAACAGCGCCTCGCCGATCACGAAATTGACGATCGAGTCGCCCAGAAACTCGAGCCGTTCATTATTGGCGCCGCCGACGCTGCGGTGCGTCAGCGCCAGTTCCAGCAGCGCCGGATCACGAAAGTCGTGGCCAATTCGGCGGCTGAAGCCTTGCAGAGGATCACTCACGTCATTCCCATTGAGTCGTTATCTTTGAAACAAAGAATCGTTGTCTTTGAAGCAAAGCGGGCGCGGGATAGCCCGTCGCCCGCTTTGCGAGTTGCGTGTCTTGCCGCTGCTTAAAGAACGGGACCGTCATGGTTCCGCAGCCAGAGCCGGCGGCCGACACGCTTGAATTCACCAGCTATATAAGAATCAGTTTATCTGGCGTACCGTGCTGAAGCTAGGCAATCCACCATCCCAGTGCATCCAGACCGCAAACGCCTTGCCGACGATGTTCTTTTCCGGGACGAAACCCCAGTAACGGCTGTCGTTGGAGTGGTCGCGGTTGTCGCCCATCATGAAATACTCGTGATCGGGAACGACGATCTCCCGCATCTGGGGCCCGGGGCTCTGGGGGTTGTTGAAGATACTGTGCTCGACGTCACCGAGGTGCTCCTCGAACAGTTCTTCGCCCGGTGCTTCTGCCGGGTCGGGATCGGTCATCGACTTGGGCACCGGCTTGCCATTGACGTAGAGCTGCTTGTTTTCGTAGCGAATGTGATCCCCCGGCAGGCCAATGACGCGCTTGATGAAATTGACCGACGGATCCTGCGGGAAGCGGAAGACCATGACATCGCCGCGCTCCGGCTCACCGATATCCACGATTTCGGTGTTGACGACCGGCAGACGGAGACCGTAGCTGAACTTGTTGACCAGGATGAAATCGCCGACCTCGAGTGTCGGCCGCATCGAGCCCGAAGGGATCTGGAACGGCTCGATCACGAAGCTGCGCAGCACCAGGACGACCAGCAACACAGGGAAAAAGGAGCGGGCGTAGTCGACCGGCCAGGGGTCCTTGTAGTCGACCGACTTTCCGCCGCCCAGTGTCTCTGCGGCGGCCTGCTGGCGCTGGTGACGCGAGCGTCGCCAGAACAGGCTGTCGAGCAACCAGACGAGCCCCGTGATGGCGACAGCCAGCACCAGTAACAACGAAAAATCCATGAGGTGTTTTCCTACTCGTTCACTTTGAGAACGGCAAGGAACGCATCCTGGGGGATTTCGACACGGCCCACCTGCTTCATGCGTTTCTTGCCGGCTTTCTGCTTCTCCAGCAGTTTCTTCTTGCGCGTCGTGTCGCCGCCGTAGCACTTGGCCGTCACGTTCTTGCGCAGTGCCTTGACCGTCGAACGGGCCACGACATGGCCGCCGATCGCGGCCTGAACCGCCACGTCGAACATCTGACGGGGGATCAGCTCTTTCATCTTGTCGACCAGGATTCGACCCCGGGAATGGGCGTGGTCGCGATGAATGATCAACGCCAGTGCATCGACGCGATCACCATTGATGAGAATGTCCAGGCGAACCAGTTTGGCCGCCTCGAACCGCTCGAAGCTGTAGTCGAGGGAGGCATAGCCCTTGGAGATCGACTTGAGCCGATCGAAGAAGTCCATGACGACCTCGGCCATCGGCAACTCGTAGACGAGCTGCATCTGGCTACCCAGCACCTGCATGTTCAACTGCACGCCACGACGATTGACGCATTCGGAGATGACGTTGCCCACATACTCCTGCGGCACCAGGATGCTGGCCCGCACGATCGGCTCGCGCATCTCGGCCACGTTGGCCATGTCGGGCAGCTTCGACGGGTTGGAGATGGTCAGCAACTCGCCGTTGTCCATCAGCAGCTCGTAGTTGACCGTCGGCGCCGTGGTCAGCAGGTCGATATCGTATTCGCGCTCCAGGCGCTCCTGGACGATCTCCATGTGCAGCGTGCCGAGGAAGCCGACGCGAAAGCCGAACCCGAGCGCATCGGAGTTTTCCGGCACGTAATCTAGCGAAGCATCGTTGAGCGCCAGCTTCTCGAGCGCATCGCGGAAATCTTCGTAATCATCGGAGCTGACCGGGAACATTCCGGCGTAGACCTGCGGCTTCACTTTCTGGAAGCCCGGCAGCCGCGGTACGTCCTTGGTCTTGGTATGGGTGATGGTATCCCCGACCGGCGCACCCTGGATGTCCTTGATGCCGGCGATGACGAAGCCGACTTCGCCGGCCCGGAGGATGCCGGTGGAGTTCTGCTTGGGCGTGAAATAGCCGATGTCGGTCACTTCCCAGTCGCGACCGGTCGACTTCATCTGGATCTTGTCGCCCTTCTTCAAGGTGCCGTCGAACAGCCGCACCAGCGACACGACGCCTTGATAGTTATCGAACCACGAATCGATGATCAGGGCCTGAAGATTGCCCTCGCGATCGCCTTTGGGCGGCGGAATATCGCGTACCAGACGCTCCAGCAGGAGATCGATGTTGAGACCGCTCTTGGCCGACACCCGTACCGCGTCATGGGCATCGAGACCGATGATCTCCTCGATCTCGTGCGCCACCTTCTCCGGATCCGCCTGCGGCAGATCCATCTTGTTGAGGACCGGAAGCACTTCCAGATCCTGCTCGATGGCGGTGTAGCAGTTGGCAACCGACTGCGCCTCGACACCCTGAGCGGCATCGACCACGAGCAAGGCCCCCTCGCAGGCGTAGAGCGAGCGCGACACCTCGTAGGAGAAATCGACGTGCCCCGGCGTGTCGATGAAGTTGAGCTGATAGGTATGACCGTCCTGCGCCTGATAGTCGAGCGTGACCGACTGCGCCTTGATGGTGATACCGCGCTCGCGCTCGAGATCCATCGAATCGAGCACCTGCTCCTTGAGTTCACGATCCGTCAGGCCACCGCAGAACTGGATGATTCGGTCTGCCAGGGTGGACTTGCCATGATCGATATGGGCGATGATCGAGAAGTTGCGGATGAACTTCAGTTGCTCGTTGCTTGCAGCGTCTGCCATTGAAACCTTACCGGTAATTTGTACGCGCGCGGTCCGCACGATGTGCCATAGCCAGGAAAACACCAACTGATTCGTCGAGCGGGATGAAACGCGCGACACGCGGTGCGGGAAACGCCGGCCATGACGCGAGGTCCGGTCAGCAGCCGAGCAGCGCACGACGCAGCGATTCGCCCGCGCCGGTACTGAGACACCGTTGTTTTCCAGTCGCGCGGTTGATTACGAATTTGGCGCATTGTACCGACATGGCCGTGGCAAAGACAGCGACAACCGGAACGCACACAGCCTCGCAAAGCGAGGCTGTGTGACGGGCTTGGCCCGGACCTGTCGTCGTCCGGCGCGACTCAGTCGCCGGCCTTCAAGCGCAACGCTACGAACAGCGAAGTTCCATCCCGGACGATACGCACCGGAATGGCACGATCGCCGTCGGCCTGCTTGACCGCATCGATCAATTGATCGGCGCTGTCGACCGCTTTCTGATCGAAACTGACGATGACGTCACCAGGCTGAATGCCGGCCGCCGCCGCCGCGCCACGCGGGTCGACGCGACGCACCAGGGCGCCATTGTCGATGTCCAGCTGTTGCTTCTCCTGATCGCTGATATCGCTGATCGCGATTCCCAGCTTGCTCTGGTCATTGGTAGATCCGCTGGACGGCGAGCCATCGTCCGCCATCTGCTCCGGCCAATCACCCACGGTCACGTCGATCTTGCGCTGGTCACCGTCGCGCATGACCTGCAGAGTGACCTCGTCTCCCGGCGCCACTTGGCCAATCAGACGCGGCAGGGTCGTGGAGTCATCGATATCGGCCCCATCGGCGCTCAGAATGACATCACCGGCCTTCAGACCCGCCTTCTGTGCCGGGCTGTCATCGCTGACATCGGAAACCAGTGCTCCCTCGGTGCCATCGAGCCCGAACGATTCGGCAAGATCCTTGGATACCGGCTGAATCACCACGCCCAGCCAGCCGCGGCTCACATGACCTTCGGTGCGCAGCTGATCGGCAACGTTCATGGCAACGCTGATCGGCACGGCGAACGACAGCCCCATGAAACCACCGCTACGCGTGTAGATCTGCGAATTGATCCCCACGACTTCACCGTCGAGGTTGAACAAGGGGCCACCGGAGTTACCCGGGTTGATCGCCACATCGGTCTGGATGAAGGGTACGTAGGTCTCGCTCGGCAGTGTGCGGTTGATCGCGCTGACGATGCCGGCCGTTACCGAATGATCGAAACCGAACGGAGAACCGATGGCGGCGACCCATTCGCCGGCTTCGAGGTCATCGGAGTCGCCGATCTTGAGCGTGGGAAGATCGTCGGCATCGACCTTGAGCAAGGCGACGTCGGTTCGCGCATCGGCGCCCACCAGCTTGGCCGGCAGCTCCCGCCGATCGTTGAGACGCACCATGATCTCGTCGGCATCCTTGACCACATGGGCGTTGGTCAGGATGTAACCATCCTTGCGGATGACGAACCCGGAGCCCAGTGACTTGCGCTCTTCCTCGCCCTGCGGCGCGCCAGGCATCGGTGGCATCTGATCACCGAAGAACCGGCGGAATATCTCGGGGACGTCTTGCTGACCATAGGGCCCATTGGGCGCACTGACGCTACTGGTGGTGGCGATGTTGACCACGCCGGGAGCGGCCTGCTTGACCAATCCGGTGAAGTCCGGCAAATCGCGGGCCTGCGCCGTCTGGAAAGATAGCAACGTGACGGCCATCAATAGCCAGGGAGCAAACCATCTTGTCATGCGTTCCATTAAACACTCCTAAACATTCGATGAAGACTCTGGCGAGTCGCACGTAGATAGATCGATGTTCATAAGGGATAAATCGGCGATAACGAACCTCACGCCATCGAATCGTCGCCGCGCCCGGTCAAGGCACGGCGACCACTTTCATTGATGCGAAAATACGCCAAGAGTTCAACGGGATGTAAAGTTTCTTTGCGCTGAAGAGCGAAAAGCCCCCGTCACCGACTGACTGCAAAACTGGCTGAAGAACTGACCAAAGAGAAAAGGCGAAAGACTAGGGGCTGTTGACGTTTCAGCGCGAACCGCGTTGCTGCGCCAAATGGCGCCAGGCCAGGCGCGGGATGCAGAGAAGGGTGGTCCCCTTTTCCAATCCCGCAACGCCGCATGGCGCCATTTGCCGCGCAACCAGAAGGGCCGGGCCAGTTTTTTCACGGTGCTGCGTTATTCGTCGTTCATTTGGAACGACCAAACTACGCTCCTCACGCCTTGCCCCGCACAAAAACTGGCTCCGGCGCGGCCGTGCATGAAACGTCAACAGTCCCTAGGAACCGGCGGCGGGAGCACTCGCTTCAGGCTCGTCCCGAGCTCCGGAGATATCGGCGGACGGTCCGACATCGCCTTCGTGCCAGGTCACTCGCGCAGCGATACGTGCCAGAACCTCGGCCGGTGCCTCGCCCAATACCAGTATCTGCATGGGCCGGCCCTCATGATTCACATGACGAACCGCTGCATAGGAGATACCCAGTCGATGCATGCCGGGCAACAAGGAACGCCGGTTACTGGTAATGGGTTCGACGAACAAGCTGATGCTGGTCAAACCGTCGCTGTAGAGCTGGTGCTCTATCCGTGCGCTCTGATCAGGGCTATCAGGCGGGATCGGCTGGGAGGTAAATCCGGCAGGCAGCCACTGCGCGTGCCACGGAGAATTCGCCGGTGACTGGCCAGGGCCGAGACGGAGCGTATCAGGATAAAGCGTGGGGGCACGCAGATCGGTTATCTGAAAGGTTTCGAGAATCTGGCCATCGATACCGATCATTTCACGCTTGAGCGGCAGCGATGTCTCGCGATCCAGCCAGAGACGGTAACCGTAGCGGAGCTCGTCCTGCGGCTCGATGTCGAGACGCCATGCCGCGCGTCCGGCAATTCGCTCGATTTCCATCGGCTGGAGGTCGTAATGCCCGGCGATCTGCCGGGTCAAGGCGCCAGGCGCGAGACCGGCAGTGAAATCCAGCATTCCCTGGCCCGCGGCATCCTGGCTCACGCTACCCCGCTTTTCCACAGCGACGGGCGGGCCATCCAGAAATCTCGCGGCCTCGGTCTCCACCCCCTGCTGCACGCTATGCGTCAGCGCCAGGGTCCTGACGCCATCGAAACTGATACGCACGGCCCGTGCACTGAAGTTATAGCAGTGGCTGGCCCAGAGACTGCGTTGAAACAGCGCCTCGGGGGAGATATCGCTATCGCTCGCCGCGGCCAGGTCGCGACAATCGAAAGTCTCCGGCACCGCCCGCTCGTCGGCGGACGCTTGAGCCTGAGCGGTACCGGAAACCGCAAGCAGAGGAAGTATCGCAGCCAGGGAGGCCCGGGGAGAAAACCGAAACATCAACGCGCTTCCGTGGCTCCGACACCGTCGACCTGAGCGGACAATGCGCCCGGCGTGCGCAGCAATGGCATCCAGTTGTCGCCAGTGCTGTAGGCAGCCCCGACGGAGTGACGCTCCAGATAGGATTGCAGCGTCTGCGCCTGCTCCATATCGACGTTGGGGGACTGGCGCGTGCTCGGCGACAGGAACATCGGCTGCATCACCTGCTCGCCGACCGTCATCAGGCCGCTGTTATTGCCAGCGCCGAGACTTCCGCCGCCAAAGCTGCCGCTGCCCAGCGAATAGGGCAGCCCGCTGGAGACCGGCGCCTGCATGGAAGCCTGCATCGCCCCGCTCTGATCGTCGGCAACGCTTCCGGAGGCCAGCGAGGCACGGGCACTTTCATTGACCGCAGAAGTACCCGTGGCGGCCGCCACATCCGAGGACGTGGTGGTGTCGCCACCGAAGCGGCCGTTGTAGACCTGAACGCCGGTAATCACCATGAGCGATACCGCCGCCGCCACGGCAGCGCCGCCCATCATGGAAAACGAGTGGCGCCTGACCGGCTCGCTGGCCGGTTCAGCGACGGGCCGGGGTTCGTCCGCCAGCGCCGCCATCACGTCGCCGGAGATATCGATATCGACGATCGCATCCCGCTCGCGCCGCATCATGCTGCGGGCCAGGTGATATCGACGCCAGGTATCGGATTCCTGCGGCGACGTGCCCAGCGTCTTGAGCGCTCGCCTCAGATCGAATTCATCGGCCTCGTTATCCATCAATGCGGAGAACGATTCGTGTACCTGCTTCATAGTCACACCCTCACACTCGCCTTGCGGCTTGCCACGTGTTGAATGACGGCGACACTCAGGGCGACATCTGGGGGCATGCCATTGCGATCCTCGAAGGCCGCAATGCCCTTGCCCGCTACCTGCGTCACCGGCCCGTCGTCGCCGGATTGTCTCCAGCCGACGACGGCTTGGCTATTACCTGCCCCACTATGACGACAGAAATCGATGACAGTTCATTTTCGATTCATCTTTCTCGATTCGATCCGCCGTCAGCGCCCGGATCCGATGGCCCTGCATCGCTCAAGCGTCGTTGATCGCGTCTCGCCCACCGTGCTCCAGCAACGGTTCGATATGCTTGTCGACTGCCTCGCGCGCCCGGAAGATCCGCGATCGGACAGTTCCCACCGGGCACTCCATGATCGTGGCGATATCCTCATAGGAAAGCCCGTCGAATTCACGCAGCGTGATCGCGGTGCGCAGATCGTCCGGCAGCTGTTCGATCGCTTCGAACACGGCCGCTTCCAGTTGATCGCGGGCGATCGCCGCCTCCGGCGATTCGATATCCGACAGACGCCCGCTCTGGTCGACGATCTCGGCATCGCTGATATCCAGATCGCTACCGGGAGGACGACGCCCCCGCGATACCAGATAGTTCTTCGCCGTGTTGATGGCGATGCGATACATCCAGGTATAGAAGGCGCTTTCGGCACGAAAGCTGCCCAGGGCACGATACGCCTTGATGAAGGCTTCCTGGGCAACGTCCTGAACTTCGGAATGGTCCTGAACATAGCGGCTGATCAGACCGAGAATCTTGTGCTGATACTTCTTGACCAAAAGATCAAAAGCTCGGGTGTCCCCTTTCTGGGCGCGTTCGACGAGTTGCTGATCGGTCTCTCGGACACCCATTCAACGCCTCCCCGTACGACTGGGCACCGGAAGCTGCAGGACCTGGAGCAGGGAAATGACACAGCGATGACGAGTGTGGTGACTAGGAGATAATACGCTCATGATCCCACCTGGAGCCCTTTGAGCTCACGATTCAATGACAGGCGTGCAAGTTATAACAGAAACGATGGATTAGCACGCGAAGCCGGCCAGTGTTCCTGTTTTAGCCCGCCTCATCAAGTCGCGCCTCGGCGCCGATTTCCCCGGTATGCAGGGCACAACCGGGCCGGAAAGTTGATTTTTGCACCTTGCAGCCCCCATAGTACGCGCTCCACGCGCAGTCACTATCAGAGTCAACGGGCCCCAGCATGTCGGAACAGCAGGTCAACAATCTCAACGTTCTTTCCCAGGATGTCCTGATTACCCCGGAAGCGTTGAAACAGAACATTCCGCTTTCGGAATCCGCCGAGCGCACGGTCATCGAAGGACGCCAGACCATCCAGCGCATTCTCGATCGCGAGGATCCTCGCCTGCTCGTGGTCATCGGCCCGTGCTCGATTCACGATCCGGAAGCCGCACGCGACTACGCCAGGCGCCTTCGCAAGCTCGCCGATGCCGTCAGCGACAGTCTGTATATCGTGATGCGTGTCTACTTCGAGAAGCCGCGTACCACGGTCGGCTGGAAGGGCCTGATCAACGATCCGCACCTGAACGACTCGTTCGAGATCGAGGAAGGCTTGCATATCGCTCGCCGGCTGCTGGTGGATCTGGCGGAAATCGGCCTGCCGCTGGCCACCGAGGCGCTCGATCCGATTTCGCCGCAATATCTGCAGGACTGCATCAGCTGGTCCGCGGTAGGGGCTCGTACCACCGAATCCCAGACCCACCGTGAAATGGCTTCCGGTCTTTCCGGCCCGGTCGGCTTCAAGAACGGCACCGACGGCAGCCTGGACGTGGCGGTCAATGCATTGCAGTCGGTCGCCAGCCCGCACAATTTCCTGGGTATCGACCAGGCGGGCCAGGTCGCGGTGATCCGGACTCGGGGCAACGCCTACGGCCACGTCGTCCTGCGGGGCGGCAACGGCAAGCCCAACTACGACAGTGTCAGCGTCACCCTGGCCGAGCAGGAACTGCACAAGGCGGGGCTGAAAGCCAACCTGATGGTCGACTGTTCCCACGCCAACTCCAACAAGGACCCGGCGCTGCAGCCGCTGGTCATGGAGAATGTGACGCACCAGATCCTCGACGGCAACCGCTCGATCATCGGCCTGATGATCGAATCGAACATCGGCTGGGGCAGCCAGAAGATTCCCGAAGACCGCAGTCAGCTCGAATACGGCGTCTCGATCACCGATGCCTGCATCGACTGGCCGACTACCGAGCGCACGCTTGTCCAGATGGCCGAGCAATTGAAGCCCGTGCTCCAGTCGCGTCAGCGTTCCGACGACTGATCCCGGGACGACGACCGTTCAAGCAGAACGCCCGGTGCCGCATCCACGGCACCGGGCGTTTTCGTTGGCAGCGGCAACGCGGCCCGCGTCAGTTCCTGGCCGGCTCGCCCGCTTCCCCCCCTTCGATCTGGCGCCGAAACGGCGGCAGCGCGTCCAGCAGCGCCTTGCCGTAGCGCCGGGTCAGCACACGCCGGTCCAGCAGCGAGATGCGGCCGCTGTCGTTCTCCTTGCGGATCAGCCGCCCGCACGCCTGCACCAGCTTGATCGACGCGTCCGGCACCGATATCCGCATGAACGGGTTGCCGCCCTGGCTCTCGATCCACTCGGCGAGCGTGGCGCCGACCGGATCGTCCGGCACCGAAAACGGCAGCCGGGTAATCACCACGTGGGTCAGGTAGCGACCGGGAAGATCGATCCCCTCGGCGAAACTCGCCAGCCCGAAGATCAAGCTGCCGCTGTCGGCATCGACCGCAGCGCGATGGCGCTCCAGCAGTTCGCGCTTGGGCAGCCGATCCTGTGACAGCAGGCGCGACGCCCAGGGTTCCGGCAACGCATCGGCCACACTGCGCAGTTGTTTGCGGGAGGAGAACAGCACCAGCACGGCTTCGTCGTCTTCCAACCCTTCGATGAACTCGACGATGGAACGGTCGTGCGCCTTGGCGTCGCCGGGCTCGACCGCTTCCCGCGGCACACTGAGGATGGCTCGGGAATAGTCGAAAGGGCTCGGCAGGCGCTGGTAGCGATAGCGGTTGGCCAGGCCGGCCCGCTCCTGCAGCCGCTCGAAACGATTGAGCGCCGTCAGCGTCGCCGAGGTCACCACCGCCCCGTAGCAGGTTCCCCAGAGATGTCGGGCCAGCGTCTCCGCCGCCGATACCGGGCTGGCCGAAAAGGTCAGCTCCGGCTCGCCACCGAAGTTCTGGAACGTCAACCACCGCGCTTGCGGTGCCTGCCCCGCCGGGTCCGGCTTGGCCATGGCGGACCATAGTGCATGCGCTTCCAGCGCGCGGCCGTGGAGCAGCGCCGTCAGCGGCAGCCACGGTTCCGCCTGCTCCCGCGGGAGACCGGTGGATTTGTCCGGGTCGAGACTCTCGCGAAGGATATCGCTCATCGTTTCCAGATCGCGCGATAGCTCGGCGAACGGAATGACCAGCTGCTGGGCCAGATCGACCAGCGGCTCCGGCGCCCGGCCATTGGGGAAGCGGAAATGCTGCGTCTCCTCGCCCGCCCCGGAGCCGAGTCCGGCAATCTGATGTCCCATGGCGTAGGCGTCGCCGAGCCTTGGCTCCAGCGCCGCGATGCGTTCGGGAAAAGTCGCCAGCAAGCGGCCGAGTGTCGGCTGGGCGCCGAGCGCGGTGTTCAACTCCGTCAGCGACTTCTTCAACGTCCGCAGCCAGCGCAACGTGCCGTTGATTCCGAAGCGATGATAGAAATGATCCAGCGCCTTGTCCGGCAGGTGATGCCCCTCGTCGAAGACGTAGATACAGTCCTTGGGCGACGGAAGCACCATGCCTCCGCCCAGCGCGAGGTCCGCCAGCACCAGATCGTGATTGGCGACGATGATGTCGGCCTGCTCGAGATGCCGGCGCGAGCGGAAATAGGCACAGGCGCCGAAATGGCCGCAGCGCCGATTGGTGCACTGACGATGATCCACGGTCAGCCGTCGCCAGTCGCGATCATCAATGGCGACCGGCCAGCTATCCCGATCCCCTTCCCAGTTGCCGGAGGCATAGGTATCGGCCATCTCCTGGATCAGCTGCGGGAAGTCACCGCCGGCGTCCGTGGCGATGGTCTGCTCGAACAGCGACAGCGTCGGGTTGGGCTCGGCGCCTTCCAGCGCCTGATCCAGCTTGGCCACGCACAGGTAACGCCCCCGACCCTTGGCCAGCGCGTATTCGAAATCGAGCCCGCTGTGCGCCTTGAGCATCGGCAGGTCCTGATTCAATACCTGCTCTTGCAGTGCCACCGTGGCAGTGGCGATGACCAACCGCTTGCCGCGCGCCTTGGCGACGGGTAACGCCGCCAATAGATACGCAAGGGTTTTACCGGTACCGGTACCCGCTTCCAGAACACAGACGTGCTCGTTGGACGTCCGTCGACCCTGATCATCTCGCTCGATCGACGCCAGCGTGCGCGCGATCTCCGCAATCATCAGACGCTGACCGTAACGCGGGGTGAGCTCCAACCCTTCGAGCACGCGCCGGTAAGCCTCCTGGATCTCTTGCTTGAGGGGTTCGTCGAGCATGCGCATTCCGGGGAAGGAAGGTCAGAAACAGATCGCCCACCGACGGTGGACGATCGAGAGAGCCGAACCGTTGACGTTGTCAGCCGCTCAGGAAAGCATCGGCTCACGACATCATGGACTCGGGCGGATGCTCGCAGGGCAGCTTGCCGTTGATGTAGTTCTCGATCTCCGGCAGCGAGAAGGCATCCTCTTCGCCGACGAAACTGATCGACACACCCTTCGCGCCCGCACGGCCGGTCCGCCCGATACGATGGACGTAGTCTTCAGGATCTTCCGGCAGCGTGAAGTTGATGACGTGGCTGACATCCTCGATATGGATGCCACGACCGGCAACATCGGTCGCCACCAGCACGGTCACTTCGCCTTCCCGGAAACGCTCCAGCGTCTTGATTCGCTGGCTCTGCGGCACGTCGCCCGAGAGCATCGCCGCGTTGACGCCCTGGTCGCGCAGCATCTGGTCCAGTTCGCGTACCAGATCGCGACGGTTGCCGAACACGATCACCCGCTCCATCGCTTCCTGGCTGACCAGATTGAACAGCAGCTTGCGCTTCTCGCTGTCGCTGACCAGATAGACACGCTGGTCGATATTGGCCGCGTTGTCGGTGGTCACCTCGATCTCGACGTGGGCCGGATTCTGGGTCCACTGCTCGGAGAGGTTGAGGATATCCGGCGTGAAGGTCGCCGAGAACAGGAAGGTCTGGCGTTCCTCGCGCTTGGGCGTATAGCGGATGATGCGCTTGACGTCCGGAATGAAGCCCATCGACAGCATACGATCGGCTTCGTCCAGCACCAGCACCTCGACCTGGGAGAGATCGATGTCGCGCTTCTGCTGGAAATCGAGCAGACGCCCCGGCGTGGCCACCAGAATGTCCAGGTTCTTGCTCAGCTGATCCCGCTGCTTCTGGTAGTCCATGCCGCCGACGACGCTTGCCACATGCAATGACGTGAAACGGGCCAGTGCCTTGGCGTCCTTCTCGATCTGCAGCGCCAGTTCGCGGGTAGGCGCGATGATCAGCGCCCGCGGCGTTCCCGGCTTCTGGCCATCCGGCGCTTCTTCTTCCAGGAAATAGGCCAGCATCGAGATCAGGAAAGCCGCAGTCTTGCCGGTGCCGGTCTGTGCCTTGCCGACCACGTCGCCGCCGAGCAACGTATGCTTCAGCGCTTCGGCCTGGATCGGCGTGCAGTATTCGAAACCTTCTGCCTGGATCGCGCGCATCAATGATGTCGGCAGGTCGAAATCATGAAACCGCCAGCGTCCGGCAACGGGCTCGACCTGAAACTGTTTCAGCGACCAGTTGGAAGTGTTCCGCGACTGCGATTTACGTGGCTTGCGCCGACGCCGCTTGGGTCTGCGGTTCTGTGCCGGGGGCTGGGTGTTGTCAGACTCACTCATAGTTATGACGAATGTCCGAAATCGATTGACGGTTTGACTCGCGACGGCTGGCGTCCTGCTCGGCGGCGCCATCTACGGCGCGGCGGGCCGGCATTCACGCCTTCAAGGACGAACCCTCGACGCGACGATGATCGACTTCGCCGGGGCCAGGCCCGGCGCGAGCCGAACACATTGTACCAGTTCTGGCCCGCTAACGTCGCGAGCCCAGTGGTCCAACGTCGCGAGCCCAGTGGTCCAACGTCGCGAGCCCAGTGGTTCAACGTCGCGGCTAGCCGATGGCAGAGCCCCCTTCCCCTGTTAGAATGTGGGCTATCGTTGGCTCCGGGAACACCGCCTTGGCGGTCGAGAGTTTCCAATGCCGATGCCCATATCGCTATATCGCTGGATTTCCCGCTGAATACTGACAGGTTGCGCGCATGACTCGCAGAAAAAAGACCCGGTCGCTGGCCGACAAGGTGACGATCCGTACCGGCAAGCGCAAGGACTATCGCCGCTGGCGCCATGACAATCCCGATGAAGTCGCTCCATCGCGTCGTTACGTCGACAAGAAGACCCAGCAGCGAAAACTGCAGGCCGAGCGCAAGCGCCAGCGTCAGAGCGCCCCGCCGCTGCCGCTGCATTCCGCCAGCACCGATAGCGACGCCTCGAAGGATGAGGGCTCCGATTGATGCGACTCGTCTCTTTCAATATCAACGGCATCCGCGCTCGTCTGCACCAGCTCGAGGCGCTGATCGAGAGCCACGCGCCGGACGTCATCGGTCTGCAGGAGACCAAGGTCCAGGATAGCGAGTTTCCCCGCGACGCGGTGGAAGCCATGGGCTATCACGTTCACTTTCATGGCCAGAAAGGCCACTACGGTGTCGCGATGCTGACCCGGGCAGCACCGACATCCGTTCATTATGGGTTGCCCGACGATGGCGAGGAGGCGCAGCGCCGCCTGATCGGAGTGACGCTCGACATTGACGATGGCAAACCGCTGACGGTGTGGAACGGTTACTTTCCTCAGGGCGAGAACATCGCTCACCCTACCAAGTACCCCAACAAGCGAGCGTTCTACGCCGGTCTCAACGCGCTTCTCGAAACGCAGCACCAGCCTTCGGAGCGCGTCGCGATCATGGGCGACTTCAATATCTCCCCGGCGGATATCGACATCGGCATCGGCGAGGACAATCGCAAGCGCTGGCTGCGCGAAGGCAAGACCAGCTTCCAGCCCGAGGAACGCGAATGGCTGGAGCGCCTCAAGGCGTGGGGGCTCGAGGACAGCTATCGACTTTGCCACCCGGACAGCAGCGACTATTTCAGCTGGTTCGACTATCGCTCCAAGGGTTTCGATCGCGAGCCCAAGCGTGGCCTGCGTATCGATTACATCCTGGTCACCGAACCGCTGGCCCGCGCCACGCGTCGCTCGGGTATCGACTATGACCTGCGCGCCATGGAACGGCCATCCGACCACGCCCCGGTGTGGAGTGAATTCGAGCTAGCGTGAGTTTCGTTTCCTATGGCGACAAGTTCACTATGGCGACAGGTTCAAGCAGGACGAACTTACCACTGACCGAGCATCAACTTTCCTTCTGCTCGTTAATGCGAGGGGCAAGCCCCTCGCGCTCCCCTTTTTGACGCCACAGACGGCGAAACCCTAAACGCCAATCGCCCGCGCTCGGGTCGGCGCGAAAGGGCATCCCTGCCCTACGCGCCTCTGGCGTCATCCATGACGCCAGACCCGGCACGGGCGACCGTCGTTTAGCGCCGTCTGGAAGGCGTCATTCGGCGGCAAATCCCAGTGTCCCGGCTTTATTGACCAACAAACAAAAATGCTGACAAGGACCACTGGTGATGGTCAGTGGAGAACGGCTCACGCCACAATTCGCCACCTTACCAAAACCGACCATCGCGTGAGCGAACCACCGCTACGCCGATCCCAGCGAATCCAGCCACTGCTGCGCCTGCTCGACGCCCGCTGCCCTGGCCTGCTGAAAGGCATTGCGGGCCGCCTCCCGATCGCCGAGCTGCAGCGAGGCGAAGCCCTGCAACAACCAGTCCCGTCCGGAAATCTCGCCGCCTGCCTCACGCAGACGGGAAAGCGCGTCTCGTGTCGTCTGCCACTCGCCCCAACCGTAAGCGAGCTCGGCCAACTGCTGCCAATCCTCTGTCCGGCCGGTCTTGTCGGCCAGCGTCTGCCAGGCCGACAGCGCGTTTTCATGATCGCGAGCGGCCGTCCAGGCCTGGGCGATCAGGCGCAGGTTGGCGCTGCTGGAATCCAGCCGACCGCTATCCAGCCAGTTTCCCAGATGCTCGGCGGCACGCGCCGGCGTTCCCCCGGCAATGTGCAGTCTGGCCAGTTGCAACAGATCTTCATCCGACGTCAGCACACCTCGGCGCCAGCCGCTTTCCCAGATCGCTGCGGCACGACCGTCATCACCGGCTTGCTGGGCAAGCCCTGCGGCCCGGCGCCAGACGTCTGGTGAGCTCGCATCGTCGCCCAGCAGCGTCAGGGCGTCATCGAAACGTCCCGCCTGCTGGTAGACCGTACTCGCCAATTGCCGCTGCGACTGGCTCCAGCCCTCGGTGCCGGACGCTCTCAGCCGATCGAGCGAGTTGGCCGCGGCCGACCACTCTTCGAGCGACGCCCGCGCCTGAACCAGCAACCAGCGCGAAGCGTCGTCTCCGCCGCTGCGCTCGACCCATTGGGTGAGCAGATCCGCGCCCTGTCGTGTCTGGCCGCCACTCAAGCGCAGCCGCGCTTCCTGACGCAGCCACGAGAGACGGCGTGCGTCAGGGATATCGTCGATGCGCCTTGCCTCGGCCAATTGATCCGCAGCCAGGGATTTGTTTCCTTGATGAGCATTGGCCGATGCCGCCAGTTGCAGGAACAGGGCGCGCGCCCAGCGATCGGCCGCATTGCCGCCTCCGAGGCGCGAGGCCGAGTCGGCAGCGCGGGTAGCCACCGCCGCGTCGTCGCCGGCCTCGAGCTGCGACTGCATCGACTGCAGCGCCTGGATCATGTCCGCGCGCAGCGCCGGACCCTCGGCCCGGGCCAGCGAGATACCGCCGCAACCGATCAGGCCCACCAGCGCCAGCGACAGACAGCGCTTGCTCAGGCGACGAACCGTCATTGAACTCACGGTCAGCCCTCCAACTGGAACTGGATACGCTGCGTGGCCCGCCGCACGTCATCGGCCGGCGGGAATCGCCACTGTGATACCGCCTCCTCGACGGCACGGTCGAACACGTTGGCGGGATCGGCGTCGATCACACGCAGACTGTCGGTATCGACGCGTCCATCAGGCTGAATGATGAAACTCACCTCCACGTATCCTTCCAGGCCGCGCCGGCGCGCACGCATCGGATAGGACGGATTGACCCGGCTGGTGGGCTGCAACTGGCCGACATCGCGCGGCGATGCCTGCGTTCCTCGCGGCGGTTGCTGCGGTGCGGGTTCCGACTGCGGCGGGCCAGGCTCGGATTCCGGCCGCGGCGCCGCTTCCGCCACGGTTTCCTGCGTTGGCTGCGGTTCCGGCTGAGCCTCGGGTTGCGGTTCAGGACGCGGCTCCGGCTGCGCCTCGCTCAGCTCGGGCAGCGATTCATCCAGCGTCACGTCCGGTGCCTCCATGGGCGGCGTCTGCGGTTCCGGAATCTCCACCGGGCTCGGCGTCTCCGCCGCTGGTACGGGCGCCGCCGCAGGGGGCGGCGGTGGCGCACTCGGCGGTGTCGGTAACGCCGGCGACGTCGGCGTCGGTTGCGCCTGCTCCTGCTCCGGCGCGTCGACCATCGAGATCGCCGTCGGCGTCACGATCTGGGTGCGATCCGGTTCCGGCGGAGCCACCAGCAGCGCCAACAGATAGAACAGCAGCAGCGCCAGCAGCGCGCCGCCGACCAGGCCTGCCACTCTACGCATCAGCCGGCATCCCGGTTGGCGGCCACGGCGACGTTATCGACGCCCGCCTGGTGAATGCGATCCATGACCTCGATCAGCAAGCCCGTCGTCGAGTTCTTGTCGGCCTGCACCACGACGCTGCCATCGCCGGAAACCAGCTGCGCGACACGGGCACCGACGCGATGGGCATCCACCGCCTCGCCGTCGACCCAGACCGCGCCTTCGCCGGTGATGGCGACGAGCACCTGGGTATCCTGGCGCGCCGTGGCCTCGCTCGACTCGGGCCGCTGGATTTCGACGCCACTCTCCTTGATGAAGCTGGTGGTGACGATGAAGAAGATCAGCATGATGAAAACGACATCCAGCATCGGCGTCAGGTCGATGCCGGTCGAATCGTCACTGGCTTCCCGCAAGCGGCGCCTACGCATGAGAGTCCTCCACGGCGCGGGCCATGCGGTCATGCAACCGCTGGTCCTCGCGCCGAATGATCTGTTCCAGACGAGTGACGAAAAGCAGGCCGACCACGGCGACGGCCATGCCGCACAGCGTGGGCAGCGTGGCCTGGGCGACGCCGTCGGCCATGGCGCGGGCCTGGTTGCTCTCGGTGAGAGCCAGGCTGTCGAACACCTGGATCATGCCCGTCACCGTCCCCAGCAGACCGAGCAGCGGGCAGACCGCGATCAGCAGCTTGAGCCACGGCAACGGCAGGCGTAACCGGGCGATCAGTTCGCTCGTCCACACTTCGCGCAGGGTCAGCGCGCTCCAGCTCGAGTGATCGCGACGCTGGATCCACGCTTCGATCAGCACTCGCCGCGCACGTCGATGGGTGAACTGCCAGTAGAACAGCCGTTCCAGCGACATCGCGAACAGCGCCATCGCCACCAGCATGATCACCACCAGCACCTCACCGCCAGCGCCGATCAGCCAGCGGATCGGCTCAAGCGTGGGCACCATGACGGCGCTCCTCGGCGTGGGCGACAGCGGCCGTCTCGGCCTCGAGATGTTCGGCGAGCACCGCACTGGCACGGCCTTCCAGCAGGCCGATCAATCGTCGGCTGCGGCTGCTCAAGGCGGTATTGACGAACAGCAGCGGAACCGCGGTGATCAGGCCCAGCACGGTGGTCACCAGCGCCTGGCTGATGCCGCCGGCCATCAGTTGCGGATCGCCGGTGCCGAACACGGTGATCGACTGGAAGGTGACGATCATCCCGGTCACCGTGCCCAGCAGCCCCAGCAAGGGCGCGACGGCAGCGATCAGCTTGACGACCGGCTGGCCCCGCTCCAGCCGCGGCTGCTCTGCCAGCAGCGCCTCGTCGAGCCGAGCCTCCAGCGCTTCCGGCGCGTGATCGCGGCCCAGCGCAGCGAAGCGCTGAAGTACGCGCCCCAGCGGGTTGTCGTCGCTGAGGGACTCCGGCGCCCGCATCTGCCGACGCATGCGCCCGCTGACCCGAAGCAGGTAGACATACTGCATCAGCGCCACCAGCAGCCCGATGATCCCCAGCGCGACGATCACGTAACCGACGTAGCCGCCCTGCTGGAACCGCTCCCACAGGCTCGGCTGCTGGGCGAGCGCGTCCAGCACGTCGCCGTCGGTGGGATCGACCACGATCTGGTTGCCCTCGCCCTGCTGGAAAGCCTGCAAGGCCTGGCGAGCATCGCCCGGCGTTGCCGCCACGACGGAAAGGCGGCCCTCTTCGCCGATTCGCTGCAGCAGATCGCCGTTGCTGAAGGCGACGGTATCTCCCAGACGGATCACGGGGCGCCGGGCGACGTCGCCGTCCGGCCCGGCAACCGGCGCCTGGAACCGCACGCCCCGGCCGCTTTCCGCGATCAGGCCCGCCAGATCCTGGCGCACCCGGTCCAGCGTCTGCAGGTCGATCAGGCCGCGATCGTCGAGCCGTGGAGGCAACCGTGCATCACCGCCGACGGTCAGCCAGCTCTCGCCCAGCGCATCCCGAAGCTCGCTGGCCTGCTGCTTGACGATTCCGGAGATATCGCCGATATCGCCAGCCTCTTCCGTGCGCTGCTGCTGTAGCGCCGCCAGTTGTTGCTGCTGGTCCGCCTGGCGCGATTCCAGCTGGTCGCGCCTGTCCTGGGCATCCTCAAGCCGCTGCTCAGCCTCCGCGACCGCCTGCTGCAACGCCTGACGATCCTCCAGCAGCGTCTCCAGCCGCTGGGTATCGCGCTGTTCCGCGGCCTGACTGTCGGCCCGGAACGTCTCGAGCACCTGCTGCATCGATGTCGACCCGCTACCCGACGCGTCGCCGGACTGGGCACTGGCGACGACGGGCAATAGCGTCATCGCCATGAAAGAGAGCGCTGACCACCATGCATGACGCTTCATGACTGTCCGTCTCATGACTGCCCCTCTCATGACTGCCCCTCCGTCGCTGACTGTCCGTCTTCGACGACCAGCGATGCCGGCAGGTGCAACAAGGCCGGCGCGCTCTGATCCTGTGCGATGCGAATGCCGCGACGGACCTCGTCGATCTGATCGCCGTCCAACGCTTCCCACTCGCCGTTGGCGACGCTCCAGACACCGCCAGCGCGATCGTCGGGCGTGACGTAGTACCAGCCCGTTCTTCCGACCCGTAGATAGTCGACTTCCCGCGCGAGCTGGCTACCCTGACTCGCCGCGTCGGATTGCGCACCCTCGAGCGGGCCGCTCCACTGGTCCATTTCCCGCCCGTAGGCGAGCTCAGTACGCCAGACGGAAAAGATTCGCTGCAGCTTGTCGGCCTGCGAGGCATCGTCGCGGGACAGCATCTGCTCCAGGTCGTCGACGCGGGCCAGACGCTCGTCACGCAGGAACGGCATGTCCGCTTCGATCATCGCGCGCAACTGTTCGACCATCTCGCGCATCTCCCCCGGCAGTCCCTCGCGGGTCACGGAGATCTGCGTCAACGCCTGCTGCTCGGAAGCGATGCGCTTGGCCTGGTTGTCGACGATCGGTGCCAGCTCGGCGTTGTAGCTCTCGAGCCGGTCGGCCTGCTGACTGGCCTGGCGCAGGCGCTGCAGCGCTTCCCGCGTGGCGTCGTCGGCGTTGTCGATACGGCTTTGAAGTTCGGCCTGGGCCTGCTGGGCCTGGATGCTGGCCTGGCTGAGCGAGTCCTGAGCCACTGCCGAACCGGCAGCGCCCAGACTCATGGCGGCGAGGAAGGACGCCAACAGACGCCCGCTTCCCCGTTTCCGCAGGAAATCATGCACCACGCTATCTCCTTGCGAGTGAGCAGTAACAACAAGCTGGTGACAAGCACCGCTGACCAGCGGTGTAACGAAGCTGAATTCGACGCGATACGCTAATACAAACAAGAACAATTATCAATCCGTATAACCTGGCGCCCCAGTGACAGCCCGCGACATCCACTGAACGGCGAGGCACAAAAAAACCGGCACCCGCAGGTACCGGCTTTCTGGATCGGGAATCGCGTGGGCGAGTCGTCTACAGCTTCTGCTCCAGCTCGGGCAGAATCTCGAACAGGTCCCCGACGAGACCGTAATCGGCCACCTGGAAGATCGGCGCTTCGTCGTCCTTGTTGATCGCCACGATCACCTTGGAGTCCTTCATGCCCGCCAGGTGCTGGATCGCGCCGCTGATACCGACGGCGATATAAAGCTCGGGGGCGACGATCTTGCCGGTCTGCCCGACCTGCATGTCGTTGGGCACGAAGCCAGCGTCAACCGCGGCGCGAGAGGCACCGATGGCGGCGCCGAGCTTGTCGGCAATGCCTTCGAGCAGCTTGAAGTTGTCGCCGTTGCCCATGCCACGGCCACCGGAAATGACAACGCGGGCGCCACCCAGCTCCGGGCGCTCGTTCTGGGCAAGCTCTTCGCCGATGAAGCGCGACAGCGCGTTGGAGACGACGCCATCCACGGACTCGATGGTCGCGGCCCCGCCTTCGCTCACCGGGTCGAACGCCGTCGTGCGCACGGTGATCACCTTGAGCGGATCGCTGGACTGCACCGTGGCGATGGCGTTGCCGGCATAGATCGGACGCTTGAAGGTATCGGCGCTCTCGACGCTCAGGATCTCGGAGATCTGGGAGACGTCCTTGAGTGCCGCGACCCGCGGCAGCACGTTCTTGCCATCGGTCGATGCCGCGGCGAGCACGTGGCTGTAGTCGCCGGCCAGCTGGACCAGCAGATCCGCCAGCGGCTCGGCCAGTTGATGCGCGTACGCCGCGTCGTCGGCCACCCGCACGCGGGAAACGCCATCGAGTTTGGCGGCCGCTTCGGCAATGGCCGCCACATTCTCGCCGGCTACCAGGATGTCGATATCGCCACCAATGGCTCGGGCGGCGCCGACGACATGAGCCGTGCCGGCGGAGAGACGCCCTTCATGGTGTTCGGCCAGAACCAGAATACTCATGCGATCAGCTCCTTTCACAGCACTTTGGCTTCGTTCTTGAGTTTATCGATCAGCTCGTCCACGGAGCCTACCTTGACCCCGCCCTTGCGCTCGGCCGGCGTCTCGACCTTGAGCAGCTCAAGCCCGCTGGAGACGGTTACGCCGAGTGCTTCCGGCGTCCGGCTGTCCAGCGGCTTCTTCTTGGCTTTCATGATGTCCGGCAGCTTGGCGTAGCGCGGTTCGTTCAGGCGCAGGTCGGTGGTCACCACCGCGGGCAGCTTGAGCGCGACGCTCTGCAGCCCGCCATCGATCTCGCGGGTGACGCGCACGTAGCCGTCCTCGACGCCATCGCCGAAGGCGACCTCCGAGGCGAAGGTGCCCTGCCCCATACCGCTCAGCGCCGCCAGCATCTGGCCGGTCTGGTTGTTGTCGGTATCGATCGCCTGCTTGCCGAGAATGACCAGGTCGGGCTTCTCTTCATCGACCACGGCCTTGAGCAGCTTGGCTACCGCCAGCGACTCGACGCGTTCGTCGGTCTCGACGTGAATGGCGCGGTCCGCACCCAGCGCCAGCGCCGTGCGCAGCTGTTCCTGGGCGGCCTTGGGGCCGACCGAGACGGCGACGATCTCCGTGGCGACGCCCTTCTCCTTGAGACGAACGGCCTCTTCCACCGCAATTTCACAGAAGGGGTTCATGGCCATCTTGACGTTGGTCAGATCCACGTCGGAGTGATCCGGCTTGACCCGGATCTTGACGTTGTAATCGATGACGCGTTTGACCGCGACGAGTACTTTCATGGGTGTCCTCGCAGACTAGTGACAAACCGACCCCACAGGCGTTGGTCGGCATCGACGATCGAACTATGGCGATCGTCAGCGTGACGGAAATGCCGGGCAACAAAAACGTCGGCGGAGACAGAATCACGCCGACGCCAGCTCGGGTCAACTCGGCGCTCCCTCCTGCCCCAGCTTGGTGCGCCATCGGGACAGGAACGAGCGAAAAATGCGATGATAGCGCATCAAAGGGGTGCTGCCGAAGCAGCACCTTCGCATAAGAAAAGCGCCTGTTGGCATAACATCAGGCAGCTGACTCACGTTAGGCTATAAAAAATGGCGGCCATCAGTCGTCGACGAACGGACCGGGCAGGCATGGCGGCACGCATCCTGCCAGCAAGCGAGGAGATCGGGTTTGGAACGTGAATCCATGGATTTCGACGTAGTGATCGTAGGGGCGGGCCCCAGCGGCCTGTCGGCAGCGTGCCGTTTGATGCAGCAAGCGAACGAGGCCGAACGGGAGCTCTCCGTCTGCGTGGTCGAGAAGGGTTCGGAGGTCGGCGCGCACATCCTCTCCGGGGCCGTGTTCGAACCGCGCGCGCTGTCGGAACTGTTCCCGGACTGGGCCGAGCGCGGCGCGCCGTTGAACACGCCGGTACTGCGCGACGAGCTCTATCTGCTGAAGGATGCCGACAAGGCCCAGAAGCTGCCCAACGCGCTGGTACCCAAGTCGATGCACAATGCTGGCCACGCCAGCTCGAACGGCACCGACAATCCGAACTATGTCATCAGCGCCGGCAACCTCTGTCGCTGGCTGGCCGAGCAGGCCGAAGGGCTGGGTGTCGAAATCTTTCCCGGCTTCGCCGCCCAGGAAGCGATCGTCGACGACGAAGGCATCGTGCGGGGCATCATCACCGGCGACATGGGCGTCGCCGCCGACGGCAGCGAGACCGCCAACTACATGCCCGGCATGGAACTGCGTGCCAAGTACACCCTGTTCTGCGAAGGCGCACGGGGCCATATCGGCAAGCAGCTGATCTCGCGCTTCGATCTCGATGCGAACCGCGACCCGCAACATTACGCCATCGGCTTCAAGGAGCTGTGGGACGTGCCCGCCGAGCAGCATGAGCCCGGCCTGGTGCTGCACGGCTCCGGCTGGCCCCTGAATGACAAGAACCATGGCGGCGACAGCCATGGCGGCTGGTTTCTCTATCACGGCGACAACCAGCAGGTGATGGTGGGGCTGATCGTCGACCTGGCGTACCGCAACCCTTATCTGTCGCCGTTCGACGAATTCCAGCGCATGAAGCATCACTCGCTGCTGAAACGCCATCTCGAAGGCGGCAAACGTGTTGCCTATGGTGCCCGCGCGATCACCAAGGGGGGCGCCAACTGTCTGCCCAGGATGACGATGCCCGGCGCCCTGCTGCTGGGCTGCGACGCCGGCACGCTCAATTTCGCCAAGATCAAGGGCATTCACACCGCGATGAAATCGGGGCTGGTCGCGGCGGAGAGCGTGTTCGAGGCCATCGCTTCCGGCGACGAGGGCGGTCAGGAGCTTACCGCCTTCACCCAGGCCTGGGAGTCGAGCTGGGCGTGGCAGGAGCTGCAGGCCAGTCGCAGCTTCGGTCCGGCCATCCATCGGTTCGGCACCGTGGGCGGCGGCGCCTTCAATTTCGTCGACCAGCTGCTGGGCGGCAAGCTGCCGGTGCAGCATGACACCACGCCGGACCATCAATTGAAGAAGGCGGCGGAGTCGACGCCGATCGATTACCCCAAACCCGATGGCAAGCTATCGTTCGACAAGCCGTCTTCGGTGTTCCTGTCGAACACCAACCACGACGAGAACCAGCCCTGCCATCTGAAGCTGAGCGATCCGGACATTCCCATCGCCAGAAATCTGCCGGAATACGCCGAGCCCGCGCAGCGCTATTGCCCGGTCGGCGTCTACGAAGTGGTCGAGGAAGGAGGAGAACCGCAGTTCCGGATCAACTTCCAGAACTGCATCCACTGCAAGACCTGCGACATCAAGGACCCGTCCCAGAACATCACCTGGGTAGCTCCCGAGGGTGGCGGCGGACCCAACTACCCCAACATGTAAGCTCGAAGCTCGAAGCTCGAAGCTCGAAGCTCGAAGCTCGAAGCTCGAAGCTCGAAGCTCGAAGCTCGAAGACAGCATAAGCAAACCGCCCCACGGCAAGCACTTGGGGCGGTTTTTTCTTCCAGTTCAAAGCTTGTGACTTAAAGCTCCCGAGCGAAGCCCGGGCTTACTCGCCGGTCGCGATCGGCCTCGATGGGTCACGAATCCAGTCGCTCCAGGATCCCGCGTAAAGTCGCGGCAGCGGCAGACCCGCCACGGCATAGGCCAGGATATCATGGCAGGCCGAGATGCCGGAGCCGCAGTATGCCGTCACCTTATCGGCCCCGGGCAACTCTTCCGCCAGCCGCTGAGGCGATTTGAAACGCCCATCCGCCTCGAGATTGGCGCTGCTGGGCCGACAGACTGCGCCGGGGATATGTCCCGCAACCGCATCGATGGGTTCCTCGTCGCCACGAAAGCGAGCTTCGCCTCGGGCATCGACCAGCAAGCCACCCTCTTCCAGCAGATCTCGTGCCGGGATGATCATCGTATCGTCGAAATCCGGCTGCCATCGGCTGATCAGCGGCGATATCGACTCATCCGTCGCCAGCTCGCCGCCAGCAACCTGCCAGGCGGGCAAGCCACCGTCGAGCACCCGCACATCGGGATGCCCCGCCCAGCAAGCCAGCATCCACCAGGCGCGAGCTGCCGATAGCTGCCCACCTCTATCGTCATAAACCACCACAGCGCGTTGCGGCTCGATGCCGAGACGTTGAATCGTCGTCGTAAAGACCTCACGAGACGGCAGCGGATGACGACCGCCATCGCCAGGCGGCTTCGAGAGATCCCGGTCCATATCCAGGTGGTAACTGCCAGGGATGTGCGATTCCTGCCAAAGCCGCTTTCCTGCCGCGGCGTCGTCCAAGCGGGCACGACAATCCAGCACCAGCGGCGGTCGATCGCCAGCCAGGCTTTGCCGCAGCTCCTCTGCCGTTACGAGCACGGATTCGTTCATCATTGCCTCCTTGGTGCTTTATCAGCCGAAACAGGTGTCGGTCGAGAAAGGTCGTCGATCGAGCAAAGTCGCTGTTGGCCGAATAAAATCGTGGCCGAGAAAGATCGTCGGTCGAAAGAGTCTGACCGATCAATGCCGTTTCGCCAGGGGCGCCCGCGCCGCGATCAGGCGACGTCGGCCGGCCGACTCGAAACGCACGTCGATGACCGGATTGGCTTCGTTGCCTTCGACCACCAGTACCTCGCCGTCGCCGAAGCTGGCATGCCGCACTCGATCACCGACCTGCCAGCTCGCTCCGGATTTCGCCCCGCGTTCCGCGACGGGCGCTTCCGTCTCTCTGGCTCGCGGCACGAGGCCCCGTCCGACGTGCTCCAGCCCGACACGCTGCAGGTAGGCGCCGACCATGTCCGGCTCGCGAACCGCCACGGCGGCCTCGCTGCGCTCCTGGATCGCCTGGTCGATCCGACGGCAATCCTCCACCGCCGTCTCGTCGAGAAAGCGACTCGGCCGATGGTCGCCGCCATCCTGAACCAGCAGCAGCCGCTCTCGCGCCCGTGTGATCGCGACATAGTAAAGCCGCCGCTCTTCTTCCAAGCGCTCCGGCGACAGCGGATTGTCACGGCTGTAATGGGGAAAATCCTCCTCGTTGAGCCCCCATACCGCCACCAGCGGCCACTCGAGCCCTTTGGCGCCGTGTACCGTGCTGATCAAGACGCCATCGGGCCGGTTCTCCACCGGGTTGCGCAGCAGCTCGATGAAAGCCTCGGGATCGTTGGCCAGCTCGCCGGCCTGCTCGATCAGCACGTCGAGCAGACGCACGTCATCGTCCCCCTTCTCCCGCCGCGCTGCCGAGCGGCGCAGGACTTTCTCCGCATCGATGGCATCGACGACATGCTCGAGCAGCTTCGCCGGCGGCCAGGCGGATAGCTTGGGCAGTTCGCAGAGGAGCTGCCAGCGCCGCTTGAGATGGCGGCGCTGCCCCGGCTTGAGCCCCGCCAGGACCGGGGCCTCGCGCGCCGGCCATTGCTGCGTGCGTGCGAGCTCCTCGACCAGCCGACGCAGGCGCTCCTGGGCGACGAATGTCGTCGGCTGCGAGAACAGCAGGACGAGATGGCCGGGATCGTGCAGCCGCTGCGGCTCACGGGCCAGCTGAAGATAGCCCGCCAAGGCCTGCACCAGCGGCAGCCGAAACACGAAGCGCTCTTCCTGTGCCAGCCGAAACGGTACGCCGGCCCGCAATAGCTGGAGCTGTACCGAGACCGACAGCGACCAGCTACGCACCAGGACACAGGCTTCGTCGCTGCGCCGGCCATCGGCGTGCCAGCGCTGCAGCATCTCCAGCAACGCGCCAGCACCGACGCCCGTCCGCAGCAGTGTCAGTGGGTTGCCGGGCGCCGCCAGGCAGAGCTGATCCCAGCGTTGGCGATTGTTGCGAATCGCGTGGTTGGCGGCCAATGCCAGGGCGTGGCCGTGGCGGAAGGTGAAGGAGAGCGGATACTCGCTTGCCTGGCCGAACAGGCCGTCGAAGCGCGCCAGCATGGCGTCGGGCCGAGCGCCCCGCCACTCGTAGATACACTGGTTGGCATCACCGACGGCCATGACCTGCGCCTGATGACCGGCCAGGATCTTGAGCAGTCGCAGTTGGGCTTCGTTGATGTCCTGATATTCATCGACGATGACATGGCCCAGAAAGCCCTCGACCCGGCGCCGCGCCTCCGCATGGCGTTCCAGGCACTGCAGCGGCCGATAGAGCAGGTCCGCGTAGGTCATCGAAGCCGAGGCATCGAGCAGCGATTCCGCCACGTCGAAGGCCTCGATGAAGTGGCGCTCGCTGTCGGTATAGCCGAGCCGTTCGAAGAGCTCGGCGGGTGCCACCACTTCGGCCTTGACCAGATCGCAGAACTGGCCGAATGCCTCGAGCCGGTCCGCGTCCAGCGCTGCCTCGCGGGTCTCGCCATCGGCGGATTCCAGGCTCTGCATCACTGCCTGACGCAGCAGCCGCTCACGCTGCCAGTCGGCCTGCAGCAATTGGCGCGGCGGCAGATAGCCCCAGCGGGTCAGGCTCTGGGTCAGGCGGTGACCGATCGAATGGAAGGTACGCACCTCGGGCAAGACGACCTCGGCGGGCGCTTCTCGCACCAGCTTGGCCCGGAAGTCGTCCCGCGCCGCGCGGTTGAACATCAACACCAGGATGCGGCGCGGGTTTTCGCCATTGGCGAGCAGATGCAGCACCCGTCTGACCAGGGTCGTGGTCTTGCCGGCCCCGGCTACCGCCGCGACCCGCGCATGCCCTTCGCGATGACCGACCACGGCGCGCTGCTCGTCGGTCAGGCTGTCGGCGGTAATATCCAAGGGCAGCGCCGCGTTCAACAGCTCGCTCATCTCGCACCGTCGTCGAGGCGGCCCAGCGGGTGCCATGCCCCGCCACTGTACAGCCCGAGCTCGTTGCCCTGCTGCTCGGCGAGCTCGATCCAGCGGTAGTACAGATTACGATGCAGGCGCGCCTGCAAACCGTGACGAACGGGCAGCGCCGGCAAGAGATCGCCATCCGGCGTCGCCAACAGGGACAGCCGGTGTGACACGTCCAGCGGTACGCGGTCACCGCAGGCAGTCACCGCGACCCAGTCGGCACCGGCCTGATCGGCATCCGTGACCCATAGCGGTAGATCCTCGACGCCGATACGCAGCTTCTCTCCCGGCGTCACCAGGTAATAGTCGCCGTCGGCCTCCCGCCGTAGCACGCGGCTGAGCAAGTTGACCAGCGCCGGCCGCCGGATCGGCGTGCCTTCGTGGACCCACTCGCCGTTGGCCGCGATACGCAGATCCATTTCGCCGCAGAAAGGCGGATCCCACCGTTCGAGCGGCGGAATGGCTTGCGCATCGAGCTGTTGAAACAACGTGTCGAGTTTCATCGTGCCCCCGTATGACGATGCCCTCTCGCAGAGGGGCATCCATGCAGTGAACGTGCCTACACGAATGGATTGTCGGACTGGCCGCCGGGCGCGCAACCGGGAAACAGCTGATAGAAGTTGGCCCGCGTCTGCATCGCCACCTCGTCGACGGTAATGCCTCGCTCGCTCGCGATACATTCGGCGACCTCGACGACCCACTGCGGCTCGTTGGACTTGCCGCGATGGGGAACGGGGGCGAGAAACGGGCTGTCGGTCTCGATCAGCAACCGGTCCAGCGGCACCTGCCGGGCGACCTCGCGCAGGGCGCCGGCGCTGGCGAAGGTGACGATCCCGGACAACGAAATGTAGAAGCCTGACCTGACCGCCTCCCGCGCCATGGCGAGATCCTCGGTAAAGCAGTGAAGCACGCCGCCCACCTTGGGGTCGACGTGTTCGCGAATCAGGTTCAGCGTTTCGTCGCGCGCCTCACGGGTATGGATCACCACCGGCAGCTCGAGTTCGCGAGCGGCGCGAAGGTGCGCAACGAAACGTTGCCGCTGGATGTCCCGCGGCACGCTGTCGTAGTGAAAATCGAGGCCGGTTTCGCCGATGGCGACCGCCCCGTAACGATCGGCACACGCCTGGATCGCTTCGCTGTCCGGCTCCGCCGACACCTCATGCAAGGGATGCAAGCCGACACTGATATCGACATCGTCATGCTGCCGCGCGATCTCCGCCAGGTTCGGAACCCCTTCCAACGATGTCGCAATCGCCAGGAAACGATGGACACCACGGCCGCGTGCAGCCTCCAGGGCCAGGTTGAGGTCGCCTTCGTAGGGCGACAGGTCGAGGCGATCGAGATGACAGTGAGAATCGACGAACATGCGAATTCCAGGTAGAGAATGACAAACATGGCGCCCGGCATGGCACGAGCATGGCGAGCAGACCACTCATGCCGACAAACCGAAAGCGCCGTCACAGGGTATGACTGAGCGACTCCCCTCGTCCGGGAGAAGATGCCAGCCGCGCCTCGATACGTTCACGCAGCGCCTGATCCTCAGCACTGAAATGGACCCCGATGCCGGCAACGCGTTGCCCGGCGCCGGTCGGCGTCAGCCATACGACCTCTCCGGCGACGGGGAAGCGCTCGCTCTCGCCGGGCAATGTCACCAGCAGATAGACGGACTGGCCAATTCGATAGTCCTGCTCGGTCGGCACGAACAACCCGCCATGCTTGAGCCACGACATATAGGCGCTACGCAGAGTCTCATCGTCGCGGATGGTCAACGACAGGGCCTTCTGGGCATTCATCAGCTTTCACCTTTACCGTTAGTCGCCGCATCAGCGTTCGACTCGTTGCCGCCGGCTCAAGAGCGCAACAGGGCCGCCCAGCGGACCAGCCAGGCCTCGAGCACCAGTTGCGGGTTGGGATTTCCCCCCGCCGCCAGCAACCGTCGCTGTTCGCGAGCGTAGTCGAGCAAGCGGAACCAGTCGCGGACTCGGGCATTCTTGACGGCCTGGCGATACAGCGGCAGCAGGTCGCTGTTGCGCACCCGCTGGGGGTCCCCCGACAAGCCGAGCCGGATCAGATCCTCGAGCCAGGCGATGCCATACCACAGTATGCGGTCGAGCGCCTGGGCATCGAGTCTTGCCGCTTCTCCCACGGGTTCGCCGCCGCGCACCAGCGCGTCGAAAAGCTCGCGCAGGTCCTGACGCAGATTCCGGGCATCGGCACCCGCCAGCTCTTCGGCCAGCAACGGCAGGCCACCGGCGACACGCAGCCAGAATCGCGCCTCTTCTCCTTCTCCCAGACGCTCGCGCAACCACGGCTCGGCTGCCTCCAGCGGCGGCACGGCGAGGTTCCAGTGCTGACAGCGCGAACGAATCGTCGCCAGCAGCCGCGAGGGAACATCGGAAACCAGGATGAACAGGGTGCGCTCACCCGGCTCTTCCAGGCTCTTCAGCAACGCGTTGGAGGCCGCGACGTTCATCGCCTCGGCCGGTTCGATACGGATGACTCGATAACCGCCCTGCTGCGCGGTCTGGGAGACGAAGCCGTTGACCTGACGAATCGCATCGACACGAATCTGGCGCGACTTTTCGGCCGGCGTCACACTGAGCAGATCGGGATGATAGCCCGACGCCAGCATTCGGCAGCCGTGGCATTCGCCACAGGCGATGTCTGCCGGCGTGCGACACAGCGTCCGCGCGATCAGCGCATCGGCCAACGGCTGCTTGCCGATCCCGCGCGGGCCGGACAGCAGCAAGGCGTGCGGGAGACGGCCGCCGTCCTGCAGCTCGACCAGCTTGCGCCAGCGATCGAGTTGCCATGGCAACGGGGTCATAACCATGCGGCCAGCCTTTCAGTCAGGCACTGCTCGATGGATTTCTGGACCGCTTCCAGCCCGGGCGAGGCGTCGATGACCGCGAATCTGGCTTCCTCGGCGGCACGTGCCAGGTAAGCCTCGCGCACGGCTTCGAAGAACGTTTCACGCTCACGCTCGAATCGATCGAGCTGGGCACCTCGCTGGGTGACGCGCTGCGCAGCCACGCTCACCGGCACGTCGAGCAGCACGGTCAGATCGGGCTGCAGGTCGCCCTGGACCAAGGTCTCCAGCGTGCGAATGCGCTGGAAATCCAGTCCTCGCCCGCCGCCCTGATAGGCAAACGTGGCATCGGTGAAGCGATCGCAGACCACCCAGGCGCCGCGAGCCAGTGCCGGACGAATGCGTTCGGCCAGATGCTGGGCACGCGCAGCGAAGACCAGCAGCAGCTCGGCGTCGTCGCTCCACGCCTCTTCACGGGTAGGGTCCAGCAACAGCTCGCGAATGGCTTCGGCGCCAGGCGTGCCCCCCGGTTCCCGGGTGCGCACGACCTCGACGCCCCGTGACGTGAGCCAGTCGCAGACGAAGCCGACATTGGTCGTCTTGCCCACGCCCTCGCCGCCTTCCAGCGTGATGAAGCGGCCGGCCCGCTGTTCCATATCGCCTGCGCTCATGCGGTGTCGTCTCGTCGGTATGGTCGGTTTTGCGGGTGCAAGCCCGCGATTTCAATCGCGATTCAGGATATAGCGGCGGACGGCCGCATTATGCTCTTGCAGCGTTCGTGAAAACTGGTGCGAACCATCGCCCTTGGCGACGAAATAGAGCGTATCGCCATCGGCGGGATGTACCGCAGCCTCGAGCGCGCCCCGGCCAGGCATGGCGATCGGTGTCGGCGGCAACCCTTCGATGACGTAGGTATTGTAGGCGGTCTGCCGCTGGAGATCGGCTCGCGTGATGTTGCCGACGTAGCTGTCTCCCATGCCATAGATGACGGTGGGGTCGGTCTGCAGGCGCATGCCCTTCTCCAGGCGTCGCGTGAAGACGCCGGCGATCTCCTTGCGCTCCGCCGGGACGCCGGTCTCCCGCTCGATCAGCGATGCCAGAATCAGCGCCTGGTAGGGCGAGTCGATGGGGAGATCGTCATCGCGCTCGTTCCATACCGTGTTCAGCGTCTGCTGCATGCGATCGAACGCGCGCTGCAGGAGTTCGAGATCGGCAACCCCCTTGTGATAGCGGTAGGTGTCGGGGAAGAACTGCCCCTCGGGATGCGTTCCCTCATGGCCCAGCGCCGTCATGATCTCCTCGTCGCTCATCTCGCTAGTGCGATGCTCGAGCTTCGGTGCCTGATCCAGCAGCCGGCGCATCTGCTTGAAGGTCCACCCCTCCGGCACCGTCAGGCGGTAGGTCACGACCTGGTCGCTCGAGAGATGCGCGATCAGTTGACGGCCGTTCATGCCCGGTTCGATCTCGAACTCCCCGGCCCGAATCCCCTGCGTGGCCTTGGGAGCGACGCGCGCCAGAATCCGGTAGGGCCATGCCGCCTCGATGATGCCCCGACTTTCGAGGTCGTGAACGACCTGGGTGAAAGCCGCACCGGGCGGCACCTCGTAGACCGTCGTCTCGTCGAGCGCGATCGGTGCATCGAGCTGTTTCTGCCAGTAGTGGAAACCGCCGAACACCACGATCGTGGCGACCAGCAACAGCAGGATCAGAATCTTGAGGACACGCATGTTTATCCTTAGTCCCGGAAATCAGTCCCGGATGTCGCTTCATGGCGCATCCGGGCAAAAATACTGAAGTCAGTCATTCGGGTTCAGCGGGTAACCCAGACGCCGGTGAGCCACTTGCTGAAGAGAGGAAGCGAACGTCGACGGCCATCGTTTGAGGCATTTCCCGGCGGCATCGTCGAGCCGACGAATGGGCCAGACCCCCTGGACGCTGTTGAGCAGCCAGGCAGCATCGGCCTGGCACAACGAATCCAGCCCCGCTCGCACCCAGTGCAGCTCGATATCGTCATTCACGGCGCTCAACAACGTGCCCGTGACGCCGCAGCGATCCAGCAACGGCGTCTCGAGCCGTCCCTGCCGATACCAGATCAGATTCATCGCCGTGGCTTCGACCAGATGGCCCTCGCTATCGCAGAGCAGCCCTTCGGCAATGGCATCGTCCTGCCACTCCTGACGCGCCAGCACGTTCTCCAGCCGCGCCAGATGCTTGATACCGGCCAGACGCGGCTGAATGCCCAGACGCAGTTCGCAGCACCGCACATCGACACCCTCGAACCAGCGCCGGGACGCAGGCTGGAAAGCCGACGCGGTCCAGCGCCAGCGCAGCTCGGCGGAGTCGGGAGGCCGATAACCGCGTCCGCCGCTGCCACGGGTCACCATCAGCTTGAGTACGCGAAGCCCCGGGCCGCATTGTGCCGGCAACCGATCGAATGCCTCGAAGTCCGGCAACGGCAGCGAAAGCCGCTCGACGCCTTGTCGCAACCGCGCCATGTGGTATTCCCACAGCAACGGCTGCCCGTCCCGAACCAGAACGGTTTCGAATAGACCGTCGCCGTAGGCCAGTCCGCGGTCGTCGAACGGGAGCGCCGTGTCGCGCATCTCGATCAGACCTGGGTGAAGATCAGCGAACCATTGGTGCCGCCGAACCCGAAGGAATTGGACAGCGCGGTGCGGATCGGCATGTCCCGTGCCGTGTGAGGCACGTAATCCAGCACGCAATTCTCGTCGGGGTTATCCAGATTGATCGTCGGCGGCGCGACCTGATCGCGGATCGCCAGAACACAGAAGATGGCTTCGACGGCGCCGGCCGCGCCCAGCAGGTGGCCGATCATCGATTTGGTCGAGCTGACCGCGACGCGACGAGCCGCATCCCCCATGACCCGCTCGACGGCACGGCTTTCCGCCACGTCCCCGGCCGACGTCGACGTACCGTGGGCGTTGATGTACTGGATATCGGAAGGATCGATGCCGGCATCACGAATCGCATTGGCCATCGAGGCCGCCGCACCACTGCCATCTTCGGGTGGCGAGGTCATGTGGAAGGCATCGTCGCTCATGCCGAAACCGGTCAGCTCCGCGTAGATGGTCGCGCCACGGCGCTTGGCATGCTCGTACTCCTCGAGCACCATGACACCGGCGCCGTCGGATAGCACGAAGCCGTCGCGGTCGCGATCCCACGGGCGGCTGGCGGCCTGCGGATCGTCATTGCGCGTCGACAGTGCTCTGGCAGCGGAGAACCCGCCGAGCCCCAGCGGCGTGGTCGCCATCTCGGCCCCACCGCAAAACATCACGTCGGCATCACCATAGGCGATCGTGCGGGCACTGTAGCCGATATTGTGCGTGCCCGTGGTGCAGGCAGTGGTAATGGCGATATTCGGGCCTTTGAAACCATGCTGGATCGCCAGGCTGCCGGAGATCATGTTGATGATCGAACCCGGCACGAAGAACGGCGAAATACGACGTGGCCCGCCCTTCTTGAGCGAGTCGTGATTACGCTCGATCATCGGCAATCCGCCGATGCCCGACCCGATCGCGACACCAATGCGATGCGCGTTCTCTTCGGTACATTCGATGCCCGAATTGCGCATCGCTTGCGTCGCGGCGGCGACACCGTACTGGATGAACAAGTCCATCTTGCGAGCGTCCTTCGGATTGAGATACTCGCCGATATCGAAATCCTTGATCGCACCACCGAATCGCGTGTTGAAACCCGCGATATCGAAACTGTCGATCGGCGCGATGCCACTCTTCCCTGAGAGGAGATTCTTCCAGCTCTCCTCGACCGTGTTACCCACTGGCGTTACCAACCCCAGCCCGGTCACCACCACTCTTCTGCGCGGCATCGAATCTCCTCCGAACTTCCTGATGACCATGGAAGGCAATCCCCGTGAATGTCGGCCTTGGCCATCACATCACGAGATCCCGACCTTCGCCTGGCCCGATTGGCGCAAATTATACCTGAACATCCCGGGAGATGGGCGCCACAAGCAGGGACTTTGGCCTCTCTGTTCGCGCGTCGGCACGATCTCGAGAAAAGACCCTGAAATGCAGAAAGCCGCTCTCATGGAGAGCGGCTTTCCGAACATCGCAATTTCAGCCAGCCAGAACACTCCGCCATGGCGGAGTGTGCCAAGCTTACTGGTGAGCGACGATGTAGTCGATCGCTTCCTGAACGGTCGTGATCTTTTCAGCTTCTTCGTCGGGAATTTCGGTGTCGAATTCCTCTTCGAGCGCCATCACCAGTTCGACGGTATCCAGCGAATCCGCGCCGAGGTCTTCGGTGAAGGACGAGGAGTTCTGAATATCCTCTTCCTTGACGTTCAGGCGTTCGGCAACAACCTTCTTCACGCGCTCTTCGATGGTGCTCATTATGTCGTTACTCCTAGTGGTACGAATCCGCCAGCTAAAAAGCTGCGGGTAGTTTATAGACCGCCCCCAGACGACGCAACCCGCGTCGCGGAAGGATTACCGCATGTTCATGCCGCCGTTGACCTGCAGCGTTTCGCCGGTAATGTACCCGGCAGCATCGCTGGTAAGAAACCCGATGGCGGCAGCGATTTCCGCCGGCTGCCCCAGGCGCGCCAGTGGAATTTGTCCCAGAAGCGCTTCTCGCTGCGCTTCCGGCAAGGACTGGGTCATGTCCGTGTCGATGAAACCGGGCGCCACGGCATTGACCGTGATCGCACGGGAGGCGACCTCTCGAGCCAGGGCACGGGTAAAGCCTTCCATGCCCGCCTTGGCGGCAGCATAGTTGGCCTGCCCCAGATTGCCCATCATCGCGACCACGGAACTGACATTGACGATACGACCGAAGCGCGCCCGCGTCATCCCCCTGAGACTCGCCTTGGAAACACGATAGACCGACTTCAGGTTGGTATCGAGCACCTCGTCCCACTCGTTTTCCTTCATGCGCATCAGCAGGTTGTCCCGCGTGATACCGGCATTGTTGACCAGAATGGTCGGCGCCCCGAAGGTGTCGGTGATGCGCTTGAACACGGCATCGATACTGGCCTGATCCGTCACGTCCAGCGCCAGGCCCAACCCTTCGATGCCTTGAGCCTTGAGATCCTCGTCGATCCTCGCAGCGCCACTTTCGCTGGTCGCGGTGGCGACGACGATTCGCCCCTGCCGCCCCAGCTCGTGCGCGACCGCGCGCCCGATACCCCGGCTCGCTCCCGTGACCAGCGCGACTCTACGTTCGGTCATGATGTCATCCATCCTTTAAGGCTCTTGTACATCCAGCGCATCACGCGCCAGCTCCAGCGCCGAAGCCAGGGTATCAGGGTCGTTGACTGCGAGCCCCTTGGCCTGGCGCTGGATCCGCCTGTTCAGTCCGGTCAGAACCTTGCCCGGCCCGCATTCGATGAAGACGCCGGCGCCATCGTCGAACATGGCATTGACGCATTCGGTCCAGCGTACCGGACGGTAGAGCTGCTCGACCAGACGCTGCTGGAGCACCTCCGTCGTCTGCGGCACTTGTGCATTGACGTTCTGGTAGACGGCGTAACGCGGCAGCTTGAATTCCATCGTCGCCATTGCCTGGGCAACCTGCTCGGCCGCGGGCTGCATCAAGGCACAGTGGGATGGGACCGAAACCGGCAAGGGCAGCGCACGCTTGGCACCCGCTTCCTGGCACAGCGCAATGGCGCGATCGACAGCACCCTGATGCCCCGCGATGACGACCTGGCCCGGCGAATTGTAATTCACCGCCGACACCACCTCCGACTGGGCCGCATCGCGACAGGCCGCTTCCACCGCCGAGTCATCCAGGCCTAGGATTGCGGCCATCGCGCCAACGCCGGCCGGCACCGCCTGCTGCATCGCTTCGCCACGCAGACGCACGAGACGCACCCCCTCGGCAAAGCCCAGGGCGCCGGAGCAGACCATGGCGCTATATTCGCCCAGGCTGTGTCCTGCCATCATGTCGGGGCGCGGCCCTTCGAGTTCCTGCCAGACGCGCCAGATCGCCACGCTGGCAGTCAGCAGCGCAGGTTGCGTACAGGCCGTTGCGTTGAGCTTCTCTTCCGGACCTTCCTGAACGACATGCCAGAGATCATAGCCCAGCGCTTCCGATGCTTCATCGAATGTCGTGCGCACGACACTATAACGTTCGGCGAGTTCCCGCAGCATGCCGACCTGCTGGGAACCCTGCCCCGGAAAGACCAAAGCCAGTGATTGCGTCATCGCGCTCACCCTTGAAATGATGGACCGTCGGAACTCGTCATATCGCGAGACCCGCTATCCACTCGGCCGCTCGCAACGGTCGACGAGATAACAGGCGTCGCTACATCCTGAGACCATGCAGCGCGGAAGTGCTCCGGAAGCCCGACTTCGACTTCCCGTATTGCCCGGTCGATGGCAAAAGCAAAAGCCTGGGCGCTGGCGTTACCATGGCTCTTGACCACGATGCGGTTCAGACCAAGCAGGCTGGCGCCGTTATGCCGCACCGGATCCAGCTGCGCCTTGAGCCGCATCAACGCCGGCCTTGCCAGCGCCGTGACCAGCCGCGTCGACCAGTGGGACTCGAAGGTTTCCTGCAGACGCTTGAGCAGCATCTGGGCGACCCCCTCGCTCGCCTTGAGCACGGCGTTTCCCACGAAGCCGTCGCAAACCACCACGTCGGCCTGGCCGGAAAAGATGGCATCGCCCTCGAGGTATCCGATGTACTCGAAGTCGCTGCCACCGCGAGCTCTCAGCAGCGCATCGGCCTCGCGCACGCGAGCCACCCCCTTGCTGGCCTCGACGCCGATGTTCAGCAGCGCCACCCTGGGCACTGTGATGCCGTCCACGACACGCGCCATCAGCGCCCCCATATGGGCAAAGTCGAACAGATGACGAGCATGGACGTCGACACTGGCGCCCAGGTCCAGCAGATAACAGCGCCCGCCCTTTCGGGTCGGCACCGCCGTACTGATGGCAGGTCGCGAAATGCCGGGAACCGTCCCCAGCTCACGCCGCGCCAAGGCGACCAGCGCGCCGGTATTGCCACAGGTAATACCGGCTTCGGCTTCATGTTCGCGCACGGCTTCCAGCATGCCGTACAGGCTGGTGGCAGAAGGGTCGTCGAACACATCCATCGGCGGCGTGGACTGGAGCACCACACGCGGCGCATCCACCAGCCTGACGCGTTTGGCGAGGGACGGCTCCCCCGAGGCCTTGGCCAGCTCCGCAACCAGAGCGGAAAGCTCTACCTGCGGGCCAAACACCGACGGTTCGAGATCAGGGTGGCGCGCCAACGCCAGAAACAGACCACCAATAGTGGCGCGGGGACCGAAGTCCCCGCCCATGGCATCAATAGCGATGCGCATTGCCTAGCGAAACGCTCGAGGTCTCGTTAAACGTCGATGACCTTGCGACCACGATAGTAGCCGTCCGGCGCGACGTGATGACGACGATGCGTGGTGCCGGTTTCCTGATCCTGGGACAGAGCCGGAGAAGTCAGGGCATCGTGTGCACGACGCATGCCACGCTTGGAACGGGTTTTACGGTTTTGTTGAACGGCCATGATACGACTCCAACGTCAATGTCTTTCAGATTCAGAGTTTTCCCTTCAACGACTTCAGGACGTCGAAGGGGTTGTCAGGGCGGGAGACCTCTTCAATCGGGGCATCACCGCTGCTCATTTGCTCACGAGAAACCGCGCAATCCGCTTCATCGTGATAGACCACTTGGGGCAGGCTGAGAATCAGCTCGTCCTCGATCGCCCCCAGCAGGTCAAGCTGTTCTTCGTCGACCAGAACCGGCTCGTAGTCGCTGGGCACCTCCGCCGCCAACGCATCGTCACTGACGATGGCCAGCCTGAAGTGGCTCGCGACGGATACCGCCATGGGCTGCAGGCAACGCCGACACGGCACCATGAGATCCGCTTCCAGATCGCCGTCGATGAGATGACGCCGCTGCGTGTCGACGTCGAACTGCAGCCTCACGCTAGCGCTGCCTTGCTGCGGCCCGATCTCGTCCTGCAGGCGCACCAGTTTCTCGAGGTCGACAAGACCCTCGATCATTTCTTGGTTAGCCGCTGCTCGATAAGGCTCAACGGTCGGGGGAAGTCGTCTGGTCAACATAGGCGCGACATAATAGGGACTCACCGTGCCCCTGTCAAAGCACATGAAGCACGCTATCCTGTTGCCGGAATGCGCCGACTGCGGGTCTCGGGCCGGAAGCCCGGCGCGACAGCCATCCGACTCCAAAGAGGAAGCCCATGTCTCGTCTGGTACTCGCCTCCAGCTCTCGCTATCGCCGCCAGCTACTGGATCGGCTCGATCTCTCCTATCAATGGGCTGCACCGAACATCGACGAAGCCCGGCGCGGCGGCGAGGACGCCGTCACTCTGGCGCACCGCCTGGCGCTGTCCAAGGCGCAGGCGGTCGCGGCCGACTATCCCGATCACCTGATCATCGGCTCCGACCAGTTGGCGCTGTTCGAGGGAGACATTCTGGGAAAGCCCGGCGACTTCGATACGGCTTGCGCCAATTTGCGCCGATTTTCGGGCCACCGGGTCAGCTTCATGACCGGTCTCGCCCTGATCGACACCGGCGCCGGGCGTCATCGTGTCGTGCACGACACCTACCACGTCTGGTTCCGAGACCTGAGTGACGAGGAGATCGAAAGCTACGTCTCCCGCGATCAGCCTTACGACAGCTCGGGCAGCTTCCGCATGGAAGGCCTCGGCATTGCACTGTTCCAGCGCTTCGAAGGCAACGACCCCAACACCTTGATCGGCCTGCCCCTCATCAAGCTCTGCGAACTTCTGAGAGAGGCAGGGCTGAACCCCCTCGCGGGTCAGGGCAACTGATAGCGTACGGGCGAGGCGCCGTTGCTCAGCCCCAGCCAGTGAGCGGCAGCGCTGGTCAGCTTGTCGGAGACCAGCGCCCAGGGGTCCAGCGACGGCGTATAATCCTTCAGACTCACCTCGCCCAGGCGTGCGCGAGACAGTTGCTCGAGATTGCCGATGTCATCGACCAGCCCCAGCGCTTTTGCCTGTTCACCGGTCCATATCAGACCCGAGAAGAGTGCAGGATCGTCGCTCAGGCGGTCGCCACGCCCAGCCTTGACCGCATCGATGAACTGCCGATGCGTGGTGTTCAGCACCGATTGCCAGAAGTCGCGCTGCGGCGGTGAAATCTCGGAGAATGGATCCATGAAGGCCTTGTTTTCACCGGCAGTGAAGACCCGCCGCTCGACGCCCACCTTGTCGATCGCCTCCTGGAGGCCGAACCCGGCACTGATGACGCCGATGGAGCCGACCAGACTGGCTGGCGAAGCGTAGATGCGATCCGCTGCCGAAGCCATGTAGTAGGCACCGCTGGCACCGATATCCTCGATCACCGCCAGAATCGGCTTATCGCCCTGCCCCTGGAGATAGCGAATCTCGTCGTAGACTCGTTGCGACTGGACCGGGCTGCCGCCGGGACTATTGATATGCAGCACGACGGCATCGGCGTCCGAGGCCCGCCAGGCCTGCTGCAAGCCCTCGATGATGCGCTCCGCGCTGGCCTGGCCGTTCGCATCGATGGGCCCGCTGACCTCGACGATACCCAGATGGCGACGGCTGGCAGACGCTCCCTCCCCCTGCGCCAGGAACATGGCATAGGCGCTCAGACAGAGGCTCGCGATCACGATCAGCGCGAACAGCAGGCGAAAGAAGATCTTCCAGCGTCGTGATCGCCGCTGCTCTTTCAGGACGCCGCCGATCCAGCGATCCATCATCTGCACTTCGGCCAATCGCACCGAGTCGGCATTGGCCGACTCGTCACCGCGTGAAGACGCTGCCGCCCGGCGTCGCTCGACTTCCTCCCGGCTCAGCTCAGGCCCCTGCGTCCAGTCATCCCGTCGCTCGTCGCTCATCTATTATCCTCTCCTTGCTGAATGCCACCACGCGGTGGCGACCCGGCATCCGTCATGCCGGCGGGATCAGGTATCGCCTCGATACCGACAACGACGCTCTCAAGCCAGCAGCCACTCGACGACCGATGAAAAGTCGTCGGCAACGAATTGCGGCTCGCTACGCATCAGCCGCTGACGCTCGTGAACTCCGTAGGTCACCGCGACGCGATCCATGCCGATGGCCCTGGCCATCTCCAGATCATATTCGGTATCTCCGACCATGACCGCCTCGGCCACCGGCACGCCACACTCGGTCACCAGCTCTTCCAGCATCAGAGGATGCGGCTTGGAGCGGGTGAGATCGGCGGTGCGACTGGCAACGAACCAGTTACCGCAGGATTCGTGACCGAAGACACGATCCAGCCCGCGGCGACTTTTCCCGGTCGCGACCGCCAGCCGGCATGCAGCATCATCCCGCAAGCGCCGGATACCCTCGGCTACGCCGGGAAAGAATGGCGTCGGTATCCGATCGACGGCCCGAAACTGGTGACCATAGACTTCGCGCAACCGATCCTGCTCCGAAAGCGTCACGCCCGGAAACAGTACGGCGACCGCTTCGGGCAGCCCTAGCCCGATAATGTCGCGAACGGCAGCATCATCCGGCACCGGCCATTGCAGTTCACGCGCAGCGGCCTGCATGCAGGCGACGATACGCGCCGCGGAATCCATCAGAGTGCCATCCCAGTCGAAGATGACCAGCGAATAACGGCAGCGCCGGGACGCCTGGCCCGGCAGCATTTCGACCGCGCTCGTTTCAACCGCCATGACGGGCACGCTCCAGCACCTTTTCCAATCCCGGTTCCAGCGGCGCTCTCGCCTGCACCAGACGGCCGGTCTTGGGGTCAGGAAAAGTCAGCGTCAGCGCATGGAGGAACAGCCGATCCAGGCGCAGGGAGCGTGCAAGATAGGCTCCCTCGGCGCTGCCGTACTTGTCGTCGCCTAGCAGCGGGTGACCGGCATGAGCGGCATGAACACGAATCTGATGAGTGCGACCAGTGACCGGCTCCGCCTCGACCAGCGTGACCTTCGGGAACGTTTCCCGCACGGCGAAGCGCGTCCGCGACACCTTGCCGCCGTCATCCACCCGCACTCGTCGCTCGCCGTTACCGGCGTCATAGCGTTCCAGCCGCGCACTGACGTAATCGCGACGCGCCGGCCAGCGCCCCTGGACCAGCGCCAGATAGCCCTTCTCCATGCGACGCTCGCGCAGCGCGGTGTTGAGAGACAGCAGCGATTCACGATTCTTCGCCAGCAGCAGACAGCCCGAGGTATCGCGGTCGAGACGATGAACGAGCTCGAGAAAATCCAGGTCTTCCCGCACCTGGCGCAGCGCCTCGATCAGTCCGATCTTGACCCCGCTCCCGCCATGTACCGCCAGCCCGGAAGGCTTGTTGATCACCAGCCAGTCAGGGCCTTCGATGACGACACTGCCGGCCAGCAGGTTACGCAGGCTTTCGCTGGCTTCCTTGACGGCGCTTTCCGGCGCCAGCCGCAACGGCGGCACACGGACGACATCGCCGGCCTGGACGCGATAATCCGCCTTGATGCGCTTCTTGTTGACGCGCACCTCGCCCTTGCGAACGATGCGGTAGATCAACGACTTCGGCGCCCCCTTGAGCCGCGTGCGCAAGAAATTGTCGATTCGCTGCCCATGCTGCGACTCGCTGACCTCGATGAACTGAACTTCCTGGCCTTCGGCCATGCTTGACTCCCCTCGACAGCGCTCCATGGCGACACCCGCGCGCCGCCGGGCGCCATTCTAACGCACCGCACCGGCAGCGCGAGCTCAATTGCCGCTGCCTCGGCATTACTGTTATATTGCGAGCTCACTCGGTGGGCTCTGCCCATTCAGGCGCCAGCCACTGGATACGCTGGCCGAAGTGAAAAAATGTCTCGATCTTCCAGAGAGTTAACGAAGCCTACCGCTCACGGCTGCTGGAATGATCAAAACACGTTTGGAACGCCAGACCCTCGACTCGACGGCGCGACTGACAGTCTCAGCTCGCCAGACTCGCGGGAAAATCCACAGGTACCAGTGGAAGGCGTCGCCGAACCGAACAATGCCAAGTGATATAGACGGCAGTCTGCAGGACCGGATGCGCCAACGAAAAAGCGCACCGTGACATGTCCTGCCACCGTTTCGTACTCGACCCATGTTCGTGTAGCACCCGATAAAAGCAGGTAACGACAGCAAAGATGTAATGGCAATGAGCAGGCACGTTACTGGGCTCGACGAGCGTCGACTCGAACTCGCATCAATGGGCATTTCGTGCCACATGACAAGCGATTTTCGGACCTCCTCCTCGAGTCCCTGACGCGGGTTTCGCACGTGTTGCACGTTGAACCCGTTCTGACACACGCCGCGCTTGTTTGCCCTGCCGGGTCGCTCCACCCATGTGCGCGAGCACAGCACGACCGCTAGCGGTTCGTCGTCGCCGATTGCAGCACGCCTTCCACCGGCACGCTCAATTAGCGAGACCGTATGAAAAGAATGCTCATCAACGCGACACAGCCCGAAGAGCTGCGCGTCGCACTCGTCGATGGACAACGCCTTTACGACCTGGACATCGAATCCGGTGCCCGGGAGCAGAAGAAAGCCAACATCTATCGAGGCAAGATCACTCGCGTCGAACCCAGCCTGGAAGCGGCCTTCGTCGACTTCGGCGCGGAACGTCACGGTTTCCTGCCGCTCAAGGAGATCTCTCGCGAGTACTTCTCCAAGGAGCCGTCAGGCCGGCCGAACATCAAGGAAGTCCTGAAGGAAGGCCAGGAAGTCATCGTCCAGGTCGACAAGGAAGAACGCGGCAACAAGGGCGCGGCGCTGACGACCTTCGTCAGCCTGGCCGGCCGCTTTCTGGTCCTGATGCCCAACAATCCTCGCGCCGGCGGCATCTCTCGTCGTATCGAGGGTGAAGAGCGCAGCCAGCTCAAGGAGGCCATGGGCCAACTGACGCTTCCCGACAAGATGGGCGTCATCGTGCGCACTGCGGGTATCGGCCGCTCGCCGGAAGAGCTGCAGTGGGACCTCGACTACCTGGCGCAAGTGTGGGACGCCATCACGACCGAAGCGGTCAAGCGGCCGGCCCCCTTCCTGATCTACCGCGAGTCGAACGTCATCATTCGCGCCATGCGCGACTACCTGCGCCAGGATATCGGCGAGGTGCTGATCGACAGCAAGGACGTGCATGAAGAAGCCCTCAGCTTCATTCGCCAGGTCATGCCGTCCTACCAGCAGAAGATCAAGTTCTACACCGACGACGTACCGCTGTTCTCGCGCTTCCAGATCGAATCCCAGATCGAGACGGCCTATCAGCGCGAAGTCAAACTGCCCTCCGGCGGCTCGGTCGTCATCGATCACACCGAAGCGCTGGTTTCCATCGACATCAACTCGGCACGCGCTACCCGCGGTGCCGATATCGAAGAGACCGCCCTGCAGACCAACCTGGAAGCGTCCGACGAGATCGCCCGCCAGCTGCGTCTGCGGGATATTGGCGGTCTGGTCGTCATCGACTTCATCGACATGTCGCCCGCGCGCAATCAGCGCGAAGTCGAGAATCGCGTGCGTGATGCACTCAAGCTCGATCGCGCACGCGTCCAGATCGGCCGCATCTCGCGCTTCGGCCTGATGGAAATGTCGCGCCAGCGTCTGCGCCCCTCTCTCGGCGAGACCAGCGGCGTCGTCTGCCCCCGCTGTGATGGTCAGGGCACCATCCGCGACGTACGTTCCATTGCACTGTCGATCCTGCGCCTGATCGAAGAAGAGGCAATGAAGGAGCGCAGCGCCCAGATTCGCGCCATCCTGCCGGTACCCGTGGCGACCTATCTGCTCAACGAGAAGCGCAACGTGCTCTCCGACATCGAGCGCCGCCAGGGCGTCAAGGTTCTGCTGCTGCCGAATCCGGAAATGGATACGCCGCACTACGAAGTCCAGCGTTTCCGCGATGATCACGTTTCCGAAGACGGCGACGACACCAAGTCGAGCTTCGAACTTTCCGTCGACAGCGAACTGCTCAAGGAGCCGGAGACGACGCTCGCCAAGCCGATTCAGCGCACTCAGGCCGCCGTGCAGACCGTTCAGCACACCGCACCTGCCCCGGACTCGCTCCACCAGGAGCCGGAGAAGGTACCGGAAGTACCGAGTGCACCCAGTGCGCCAACGCCGTCCACCGCGACTTCTCAGCAGGGTCAGAGTTCCGGCGGCCTGCTGCAGCTCTTCCGTGGTCTGTTCGGACGTCACCGTGCCGACGAAGAAGTTTCGAAGCCGAATGGCACAGCCAGCCAGCGAGGCCAAAGCGCCAATAGCGGCGGCCAATCGACGAGCACGCCCCGTGGCGGCGCCAGCGGCAGCAACGGCGCGAGCAATTCACGCCCGTCGCGCTCGCCTTCCCAGAAGAACGATCGTGACGGCGGCGCCAAGCGCAACGACGGCAACGCCAAAACCGCCGACAACGCTCGTAGCGACAGCAATTCCCGGAACGACGGCAACAGTCGCAACGACAACGGCAATCGGCAAGGTAATAACCGCCGGCGCCGCAGCCAGGACGACCGTCAGGGCCAGCCTCGTCAGCCGCGCCAGGATAATCGGCAGGAGAGCCGCCCGGATAACCGCAGTAGCGATAAGGTCGAAAAAGCCGACAAGGCCGAAAAAGCCGATAAAACAGCTAACGATCGGCGTAACGACACCTCGAAGCCCGACAGCAGCAAGCCGTCCAGCGACGTCAAGCCTTCGCGCACCGAGACCCGCGAGACGGCACCAGCCGCCGCGACGGAAGCCGTCGACAGCAAGCCGAAGCGCACGCGCAACAATCCGCGCAATCGCTCGCGCAAGCATGCGCTGAATCCGGCGGCGGTCGAAGAGCAGCAGCGTCTGCAGGCCGAGGCGCCGACGGATACCAGCGCGGCCGAGGCAGCGACACCGACCGCAGCCGACGACTCGGTTGAAGCCAAGGCCAAGGCAGTCGAAGCCAAGGCAACTGACGAAGCCAAGACGGCCGGCGAGGCAAAGACGGCTGCTGAGCCCAAGGCAACCGGTGAAGCCAAGGCGACCGACGAGGCGAAGACGAACGTCGAGACCAAGGCCTCCACGGCACCGCAGCCGTCGGTACAGGACGACAAGCCCACGGCCACGCCCGCGGCTCCCAAGGCAGATACGAATGCGGATACGAAGCCTGTTGAGCAGTCGGCCGGGAAGCCGGTAGCTGCCGAAAAGCCACTGGCCGCCGAGAAGCCCCAGGCTGACCAGACCGACACGGCGCCGAGCAAGACTGCCCAGCGGCAGGAAGCAGACGTCGGCAAGGCGGACGCCACCCCGACCGCCAGCCAGCCGATGAGCGCAGCCGCCGATGTTGCCGAGACGACGGCGGAATCCGCCGAGCGTCCCGCGGAAGCGCCTGCCACGCCGCCAAGCGACGGTAAGCCCGATGTCGCGACCAGGACGACCGATGACGGCGTCAAAGCCGAAGGGCCCCGCCAGGAGACAACGGCGGCTCAAGCGAGCGAATCCTCTTTGCCGGAGACGACAGCCGAGCCCGAGCCCGTACAGTCTCGTGAAGAGCCGTCTAGCGAAGAATCGTCTCGTCAGAAGCGTGATCGCGCGCCGCAACCGGAAAAGCCGGCATCCAAGACCGCCGACAACGTACCGACCGCGGATGCACCGGCGGCGGCCGCTGAAGGCGCAATTCCTGGCGAGAAGGACGAGCCGGTTGCGAAGGCGAAGTCAGCGGCCGAGCGCGAAGCTGGCGTAGAAAAGGCTCAGGAAGCGCCAGCAACGCCGGTTGCAGGCACGACCATGCTGTCGTCTGCCGTGCCGGCTTCATCCGAGGCCCAGGAGCAGGCACCGGCTTCCGAGACCGCCAGCGCCGCAGCAACCGAGCCGACGACACCGGACACGGCATCCAGCCAGGTCGAAGCCGGCGACCACCAAGCGGCAGATGCGACACCCGACAACGCTGAATCCAGCGAGTCTGCGTCGGCAGCCAAGACGCCGAGTGCCGACGCTTCCGGCGAAGAAGGCAGCAGCGAGCCACGTCGGCCACGTCGTCGTCGGGCCCACAACGACCCGCGTGAAATGCGTCGTCGCGAGTCCGGCCAGAACGATAGCTGATCGGTCACGACAGCTGCCGTAGAAAGCGAAAAGCCCAGACAATATTGTCTGGGCTTTTTCTTGGCCGCTCGCCAGCGTCTGTCTCGGGAGATTAGCCTCTTCGAGGACGTTACCTCTCTCGGCCATTTTGCTCTGTCATCACGCTCGCTACCCGGCCGAGCGCTCCCCGACCCAGCGCGGCTCGCGCTCCAGCGCCACCTCGAACCGGGCATGAACGACCTCAACGATCTGGTCGGCAAAGGCCAATAGCCCTTCCAGCGTCCCGCCGCCGAAGTGGACCAGTACCAAGGCCTGGCGATCATGAACGCCAAAACTGCCTTGCCGGTACCCTTTCAGTCCACACTGATCGATCAGCCAACCTGCGGCCAGCTTCACCCGCCCATCCGGCTGCGGATAGTGCGGCATCGACGGCATCCGTGACAGCAGGCGAGACGCCTGGGCCTCGGAGACGAACGGGTTCTTGAAAAAGCTGCCGGCATTGGGCGTACGTGCAGGATCGGGCAGCTTCTCACGACGTATGGCGCAGACGGCCGTGAAGACATCCCGCGCGCTTGCAGGCGCGGTCACATGCTCACTCAGCACCCCGTAATCGAGCCTGGGCGCGGGACGCGAGGAGAGCGTCAGACCAAGCCGGGTAATGACGACCTGATTCGCCAGCTCGCGCTTGAACACACTATCGCGATAGCCCAGCTCGCAAGCGTCGCGATCCAGGCGATGCCGCCTGCCGTCCCGCCGGTCCACGAGCTCGACCCAATCCAGCACGTCGGCGATCTCGACACCATACGCGCCGATATTCTGGATCGGCGCAGCGCCGGCCAATCCGGGAATCAAGGCAAGATTCTCGATTCCCCATAGCTCGCGCTCGACACAGGATTCGACCAGCGCGTGCCAGCCGACCCCGGCACCGACTTCGACATGAACCGCATCGCCGCGACCCGACGCGAACGACACGTCTTCGAGATCCGCACGCAGCGTGAGCCCCTCGATACGGCGTGGCAACAGCACATTGCTGCCGCCGCCCAGCACCGTCATCTCCCACCCGTGCTCGTTGGCCAATTGCAGCCCCTGCACGACCTCACCTTCGGTCCGGGCGCGCCAGAAACGCGCTGCCCGGCTGGGTAACGCCAGCGTATTGGCATCGGAGAGATCATGATCGACCTCCAGACCGTCAACCTCGGCTTCCCGCATCAGAGGATACCCAGCCGCTGACGCAACGATGCCACGAGCCCTTCCACGGCGTCTTCCAATTGGTCCAATACCTGCTGAAACCCGGCTTCGCCGCCGAAATAGGGGTCCGGCACGTCCTCATCGGGCTGCCCGGCGTAATGCAGCAAGCGCGATACGCGAGCCCGGCTGCCAGCCGGCTGCAGCGCGAGCGCGCCCGCGAGATTGTCGCTGTCCATCACCAGGATCTCGTCGAACCGCTCGAAGTCCTCGACGGTCAGCTGGCGCCCGCGCAATTCACGAAGGTCGATGCCCCGGTCGGTGGCGGCCCGGAGCGCGCGCGGGTCCGGCGGCTGGCCCACGTGCCAGGCGCCGGTACCACAGGAGTCCACCGCCACGCGGTCGGCGATACCCTCATCTTCCAGTCGCTTCCTCAGCATGCCTTCGGCCGTAGGCGAACGGCAGATATTGCCCATGCAGACGAACAGGATTCGCCATTCGGGACGCGAATCGCTCATGCCTCGCTCCGCTTCTCGTCACTTAGTCGCGCAAAATGCTGACGCACGCGCTCCAGGTCCTCCAGCGTGTCGACACCGCCAGGCAGCGACGACGTGACCGTTGCCACCTGAATGAGATGACCGTGCTGCAGCGCTCTCAACTGTTCGAGCTGTTCGAGCTGCTCCAGCGGTGCCGGCTGCCAATTGACATACTCGGCCAGGAATCCGGCGCGATAGGCGTAGAGACCGATATGGCGCAACCAGGCATCCGTCTCCAGCAGCGTCGGCGGCTGCGTCTTCCAGGCGTTGCGATCCCAGGGAATCGGCGCCCTCGAGAAATAGAGCGCCCGCCCCGTCAGGTCGGTGACGACCTTGACCACGTTCGGGTTGAACAGCGTATCCACGTCATGGATCGGCTCGGCCAGCGTCGATACGGACGCCCGGCCGTCCGCCGCGAGCCGCACGGCGACACGGTCGATCGCGCTGGCCGGCAGCAGCGGCTCGTCACCCTGCACGTTGACGACAATGGTCTCGTCAGGCAATTGCAGCCTGGCGGCCACTTCGGCCAGGCGATCGGTGCCCGAAGGGTGATCATCGCGAGTCATCACCACCTCGGCGCCGAATGCCCGGGCGGCCTGCTCGATGCGGGCGTCGTCGGTCGCGATCACGACGCGCGAGGCGCCGCTGTCATTGGCTCTCATCCACACGTGCTGGACCATGGGCAAGCCATCGATGTCCATCAGCGGCTTGCCCGGGAGGCGGCTGGACCCATACCGAGCAGGAATCACCACCACGAAATCATTCATGGTGCCGGCGCTGCCTTGCCGAGCTTCTCCTCGGTCGACATCACACGGGCTTCGTTTTCCAGCATCACCGGGATCCCATCCCGAACCGGATAGGCCAGCCCGCTGACCGAACTCTTGAGCTCCTGACGCTCGCGATCGTAGGTCAGTTCACTGTGGCTGACCGGACAGATCAGCATTGCCATCAATTCCTTATCCATGATTCTTCCTTATCAACGATGCCTGTGTACGCCACCACGAGCCAGACGAAAACGACCCGCGGAAATCTGCGACCATGATCGCGCCATCGACGCCTGCATGCCAGAGGGGCTTTCATTCCAGAGGGGCTTCCATGCCAGTGAGGCTTACATGGCAGAGAAGAGAGGGTATCTAGGGTCTGTTGACGTTTCAGCGCGAACCGCGTTGCTGCGCCAAATGGCGCCAGGCCAGGCGCGGGATGCAGAGAAGGGTGGTTCCCTTTTCCAATCCCGCAACGCCGCATGGCGCCATTTGCCGCGCAACCAGAAGGGCCGGGCCAGTTTTTTCACGGTGCTGCGTTATTCGTCGTTCATTTGGAATGACCAAACTACGCTCCTCACGCCTTGCCCCGCACAAAAACTGGCTCCGGCGCGGCCGTGCATGAAACGTCAACAGACCCTAGGCACTGTCTGAAAAGTACTGCGCTCGCCCATGCGGCGTTCAAAATCGGCTGGAGCGCCAGCCCGGTCAAAATGCTCATTTACACCCGGTAAACTCCGCGCTTTCGCCGATTTTTGCCTTGCCTGGCCTTCGCTCGTCGACTTTTCAGACAGCACCTAGGATCGCGCCCAACCCTCGACTCGCTCGGCCCACCACTCGGCGAAGGCCGGTTCGGGTTCTGCCTCGACATCCAGCACCCAGCAACGGTCATCGGCGAAGCCGGTACATTTGACCGCATCCTTCGCGGTCATGACCACGACTCTCGGGGCAGCGGGCAAATCGGCGACGGAAAACTGGTGATGATCGCCGAATGCGATTCCTTCATGAGGCACGCCCAGCGCCTCGAGCGTGTCAAAGAATCGTTGCGGATGCCCGATTCCCGCCAGTGCCGCAACGGGGCGATCGAGCCCGAACGGCGGCTGCTCGACCGGGTAGCGCTCGCCGCTGACCAGGTGGCGCCACGCCGTCGGCACGAGGGTCATCGAAAAGCGCGGGACGCCTTCACCGTCGGTGCTGGCAAGCGATGCCGTACCGCCGTTGCCGATCAGCGCGTCGGCGTCGGCCAGGCGCTGCAACGGTTCCCGCAAGGGGCCTCGCGGCAGGCAGTGGCGATTGCCGAATCCTCGCACGCCGTCGACGACGACCAGTTCCAGCGATCGCCCCAGGGCGTAGTGCTGCAGACCGTCGTCGGCGATCAAAATGTTGCAACGGGAATGTTCGATGAGCCAGCGTGCCGCCCGCGGCCGATCGGGATCGACGGCCAGCGGCGCGCCGGTCTGCTGTGCCAGCATCAACGGTTCGTCACCGCTCAGCGCCACGGACGTCTGGCTCGTCACCGCCAGCGGATAGGATGGGGCCTTGCCGCCGTACCCCCGAGAGACGATGCCCGGCCGCCAGCCGTTGTCCGTCAGCCAGCGCACCAGCCAGGCAACCAGCGGCGATTTGCCGGTGCCACCCACCGACAGATTGCCCACGACGACCACCGGGACCGGCGACTGCCAGACCTCGCGGCGACCGTCGCGGTAGGCCTCTTGGCGACGCACGACGATCTGTCGGTAAAGCGCTTCCAGCGGCGCCAGCAGCGTCAGCCATCGCGATCCGCGATACCAGGCGCGCTCGATCGGCGTCACGCCTCCTCCTGGAACTGCAACTGGTAAAGGGAGGCGTAGGCGCCACCCTTTTCCAGCAGCTCGGCGTGGGTGCCACTCTCGATGAGATTGCCCTGATCCATCACCGCAATGCGATCGGCGCGCTCGATGGTCGACAGGCGGTGGGCGATGACAAACGTGGTGCGGTCACGACAGACGACTTCCAGCGCCCGCTGGATATAGCGCTCGGATTCGGTGTCCAGCGCCGAGGTCGCCTCGTCCAGAATCAGTACCGGCGCATCCTTGAAGATGGCTCGCGCAATCGCCAGGCGCTGGCGCTGGCCGCCGGAAAGCATGACCCCGTTGTCACCGACCAGCGTGTCGTACCCTTTCGGCAGTTGTTCGATGAACTCGTGCGCGTAGGCGGCCCGCGCCGCGGATTCGACCTGCTCGCGACTGGCATCGGGCACGCCGTAGGCGATGTTGTCGGCGATCGTGGTGTTGAACAACGTCACCTGCTGGGAGACCAGCCCGATCTGCTGGCGCAGCGGCGACAGCTGGTACTCCTGGATATCGATATCGTCGATCAGAATGCGTCCGGCGGTTGGTTGGTAGAACCGCGGCAGCAATCCCATCAGGGTCGACTTGCCGCTTCCCGAACGCCCCACGATCGCGACCATCTGGCCTGCGGGCACGTCCAGATCGATGCCCTTGAGCACTTCCGGCTGATCTTCGTCATAGGCAAACCGCACGCCTTCGAAGCGTACGCGCCCTTCCAGGCGAGTCGGCAGGTACTCGCCCTCGTCCTTCTCCGTCGGCCGACTCAGCAGACCAAAGAGCTCCTGCGAGGCCGAAAGCCCTTTCTGGATGATGCTGTTGACGTCGGTCAGCGACCGGATGGGCTTGGCCATCAGGGACGCGGCGGTGATGAAGGCGACGAACTCCCCGGGCGTCATCGCATTCATCAGCTCCGGCGCCATCGCCAGCCACACGAGCCCCGCCAGCGCCAGCGCCACCAGCAGCTGAATGACCGGCGTGCTGGTCGCCTTGGTCATCGCCTCCTTGATGCTCTGCTCACGGTTGTAGTTGCTCGCGGCTTCGAAGCGGCGTTTCTCGTACTCTTCCGCCCCGTGTGTGCGCACCACCCGATAACCGGTCAGCGCCTCGGAGGCGACGTGCGTCACGTCACCCATGGAATTCTGGATGCGCCGCGAGATCTTGCGGAAACGCTTGCTGGTGTAGCGCACCACGAGCCCGATCAGCGGCGTGACGCCCATGAAAATCAGCGTCAGCAACCAGTTGGTCCAGAACAGATAGCCGATCAGACCGATCACGAACAGGCCTTCCCGCAGGATGATCGTGATCGCGTTGGTGGCCGCCCCTGTCACCTGCTCGACGTGATAGGTCACTCGCGAAATGAGATGACCGCTGGAGTGCATGTCGAAGAAGCGACCGGGCAGGTGCAGCATGTGGTTGAAGACGTTGCAGCGCAATTTGTGCACCACGTTACGCGCCACGTTGCTCATGAAGTAGGTGCCCAGGAAGGTACCGATGCCGCGAGCCGCGAACATGCCGATCACGAACAGTGGCAGAAAGTAGCGAAAGGCGGCATCCGGCTGCTGAATCCCGTCGATCAGCCGCTTCATCATCTCCGCCAGTGCCGTGCTCGAGGCGGCATAGATGGCATAGCCGACCACGGCGAGGGCGAAGGAACGCCATTCCACGCGGACGTATTCTAGGAGACGTCGATAGAGCGCCAGACTGGAAGCTTGTGACACGGTAACTCCGTTCGACTGGAAAAGGGTCTGGCTCCCGGCGCTGCGCCTGCCGCGCGGGCGAGGCGTCGAGCAAGCGGTATCGATGCCGGCTCGTCATCGTGCAGCGCGGGCGCTTTCAGGGGCTGGATTCTACCCCAACATCCCCGCCATCGACAGCCAGCCGACGCTCCCAACCGGGATGACGCTGTGCGTGAACGTCCCGCGTGGACGGGGTCAGCGTGACCCGGACAGCGCCATCATAGGCAGTATTCCAGACCCGGCTGCCGGCGTCGATGAACCGCTGGACGACAGAGGGCGCCGGGTGACCGAACGGGTTGCCGCGGCCGCTGCTGAAGATGACCTCGGCGGGCCGCGTCGCCGCCACCAGCGCCTGGGACGAACTGGTGGCACTGCCGTGATGACCGGCCACCAGCACGTCGAGCCGGCGATGTTCGAGCGGCCCGCTCGCGAGTGTCTCGACGAACTCGCGCTCCCGATTCACCCCGGCATCACCGGTAATCAGAACATGGCGCTTGCCCTGAGTGACCAGCAATACGCAGGAACGGTCATTGGCATTCGCGGCAATATCGCCGACAGGCGGGGACAGGAACCGCCAGGAGACGCCTTCGTCCCGCCAGCCGCCGCCTGCCTCGCAAGGCCGCGATGGCAACTGCAGATCGTTGCCGCGGGGCGCCCACCAGCGCTCGACCCGATGATCCTGGCGCAGCGCGGCGATGCCGCCCGAATGGTCGGTGTCGCTATGCGTGACGATGACATCGTCGAATCGCTGCCCGGCGGGCCACAGCAGGCTGGCCGGCATGAAGCCCGATCCGAAGCGCGGCCCGGTGTCGACCAGCACGCGTCGGTCACGTGTCTGAAGTTCGACCAGTTGCCCCTGCCCGACATCATAGACCGTGATGACCAATTCCCCCCGGTCCAGGCTGGGCGGCCGAAGCAGCAGCACCAGAACCAGCAGCGACGGGCAGGCCCACGCTCGCGTCAGTCGTGTCACGCCCGGCAGCAGCCAGAGCAGCCCCCACAGCAGCAGCGCGACAGCGGTCGGCCAGCGCCACCAGGGGCTTGGCGTCCAGAGCGGCAGACTGTCGGCGGCCTGCGCGAGGACACCAGCCAACCCATTGGCCAACTGATCGAAGGGCCACCAGGCCCAACCGGCCAACGTCGGCCAGATCGCGAACAGCCAGCCGACGAATCCCAGCGGCACCATCAGGCTGCTCACGAGCGGAACCGCGACCAGGTTGATCAACGGCGCCAGCGGCGACAACCGTCCGAAGGCGAGCAATACCGCCGCTGCCATGATCGGGGCCAGCAGCCACTGACTGCGCAGCAGCGCGAGACACCACCCCCGCCCTCCCGAAGGTCGGGGCCGGCCCGACCAGGCGAGGATCAACACGGCAACCGCCGCGAACGACAGCCAGAGCCCGGGACGCCACGGCGCCAGCGGGTCGGCAACCACCACGAGCCCCAGCGCCAGCCACCAGGCCTGCCACCAGCCGGGCGCATGACGACCGCTCGCCGCCCACAGGCCGATTGCAGCCATGATCGCTGCCCGTACCGCCGGTGGCTCGAAGCCCGCCAATCCCGCGTAGGCGAAGGCCGCCAGCCCGGCTCCCAGCCACGGCCAGGATGTCATCCGCCAGGACAACGGCTGCACCCGACGCGCCACGCGCCTCAACAGCCACAGGCAGAGCGCTGCCACGAGACCGATGTGGAGCCCCGAGATGACCATCAGGTGGGTCGTGCCGGTCGCGTTCAGCAAGTCCCAGTCATCGTCGTCGAGACGCTCGCCGGCGCCCAGCGTCAAGGCCGCCAGCCAGCGTTTGCCCAGCGGCGAGATGTCGGCGTCGTCCAGTCGATCCAGGGCGGCCTGCCGTAGAGAAAAAAGAGCAGTGGCCATCCGCTTCGGCGAGTCGTCGCGGACGTAACCCAGCGCCTGTATCCCTTCGCGCCAGAGCCAACCGCCGTAATCGAAGGTATCCGGATTGGCGAATCCCAGCGGCTGACGCAGACGGGCGGTCAGTTGCCAGCGCTCTCCCTCGTGGAGCGCAGGCGCGTCATACCAGGACAGCCGCAGTTGGGTGCTGGCAGGACAGACGTCGCCGGAAGCCCTGGGGCGACAGGAATCCACCTCGAAGCGAAAGCGCGTCCGACGCGGATCGACATCCAGCGCATGGATTCGGCCCGTCAGCCTGAAGTCGTGGCCGGCGAGCGATGCCGGAAATTCTCCCGCACGCTGCTGGCCAACCTGATGCGCGCAGCTCAGGAAGGCCAGAACCGTCAGCGCGCCCCACAGCGAGCGTCGCCACAGCGCAACCGCCAGCAGCGAGGCGGCGGTCGTGACAGACAGGATTCCGAACAGCGACTCCCCACCCCCGCTTCGATACCCGACGAACGAGCCGGCTAGCGCCGCCAGTGCCAGTGGCATCGCCCAGCCGGGGCGTCTCGCCAGCACGGCGACCCGACTCGCGGCATCAGTCGCTATCAACGTCGGCATTCCCGATAAGCGGACTTAACATGGCGGGGCCTTGAAGTTGTATGGATAATGGGCCTTCTTCGTTCAGCGAGCGGCCTCATGTCTCGTCGATGGTTACAACGCTACATTCCCAGCCAGGAGAGGCTGCAGCGCACTCGCTCTTTGCGTTTCATGCACCATATGCTGGGCGATCCGGCGATGTGGGTGCTATCTCGTCATAGCGTTGCCAACGCCTGCATGGTCGGCCTGTTCGCCGCCATGCTGCCGATCCCGTGCCAGATGCTGCTGGCCGCCTTTGGCGCCTACTACTTTCGCGGCAACCTGCCGCTATCCGTCAGCCTGGTCTGGCTGACCAATCCGCTGACGATGCCGGTAGTCTTCTATTTCAACTACCGCGTGGGGGCATGGGTGCTGGACTACCCGGCCCGCAAGGTGCCGGATCACATCACCACGATGTGGATCGCCGAACAGATGGCGCACATCGTTCTGCCGCTGGCGGTCGGCTCGGTGCTCGTTGGCCTGGTTCTGGCCCTCGTCAGCAACGTTCTGGTACGGCTCATCTGGCGCTTCCAGATCTACCGCAGCTGGCGGCGACGCGCGAAACGCCGCCAGCGCCGGCAACAACATTAAACTCGCCATCGACTGACCCGACTGCCCCAACCGACGGCCGGCTCGACTGTCGTTTCCGACCGTTTCGGCCTCCGACCCCTCTGGCGATTTCGCACTGACGCAAAAAAACGCCGCCCTGGACTGTTGATCGTCCAGAGCGGCGTCAGCTTTAGGCCATGCGACAACTCGCTGCGTCAGCTCATACGGCGGTCAGTCGGCCTTTGTCCAGACGCATGGTGCGATCCTGGTGCGCCGCCAGCGACATGTCGTGGGTCACCACCACGAACGCACAGTCGGTGGTCGCCGCCAGCTCGTCCATCATCGCGAGGATGTTGGCCGCGGTAGTCTGATCCAGATTTCCCGTCGGCTCGTCCATCAATACCAGACTGGGATCGGTGACCAGCGCCCTGGCGATGGCCACGCGCTGGCGCTCCCCGCCCGACAGTTCACCGGGCTTGTGGGCACCACGTGGCGCCATGCCGACCCGGTCCAGCAGCTTCTGGGCCTTCTCCACGGCGACCTTCCGGCTCTGCCCGCGAATGATCAGCGGCAGAGCGACGTTTTCCGCCGCGGTGAACTCCGCCAGCAGATGGTGGAACTGATAGACGAAACCGATATAACGGTTACGAAAGCTGCCCAGCGCCGACTCATTCAGCCCCGCCAGCGATTGCCCGCCGATGACGACCTCGCCTCCATTGGGCCGATCCAGACCGCCCAGCAAGTTGAGCAGCGTGGTCTTACCGGAGCCGGAACTCCCGACGACGGCCACTCTCTCTCCGGCTCTTACCTGCAGGTCCAGGTGATCCAGCACGGTGAGATCCTGCGGGCCTTCGCTGTAGGTTCGCGTGAGTTGGCGGCAGTCGAGCATGATGTTGCCTCCGCTGGCAGACGATGACCGGAAATTGGCTTCACTCATAACGCAGTACCTCTGCCGGCTGGATACGTGCCGCTCGCCAGGCCGGATAGAGCGTCGACAGGAAGGTCAGTCCGAAAGCGCTGGAGACGATCACGCCCAGGTCACTCATCTCGAGCCGCGACGGCAGGTAGCTGATGAAATAGACGTTGGGATCGAGGAACTGGATACCGGTGACGGCCTGGACCCAGGCAATGATGTCGGACACCGTCAGCGCCAGGATCACGCCGGCAATCACCCCGATCACGATACCGATGATGCCGATCGCCAGCCCCTGCACGACGAAGATTCCCATGATCGACTTCGGCTTGGCGCCGATGGTGCGCAGGATGGCGATGTCCGCATGCTTGTCGGTAACCACCATGACCAGCGTCGAGACGATGTTGAACGCCGCCACCGCGACGATCACCATCAGCAACAGACCGATCATGTGCTTCTCCATCTGGATCGCCTGGAACAGGTTGCCATGGGTATAGGTCCAGTCCATGCCTCGATAACCGGCACCCAGATTCGAGACGATGTCCCGTGTCACCGGCCCGGCCTTGAACAGGTCATCCAGCTCCAGACGCAATCCATCGACCTTGTCGCCGAGGCGGGCGAGTGTCTGCATGTCCTCGATATTGGCATAGGCGAGATTGGCATCCAGATCGGCACCGACCTTGAAGATCCCGCTGACGGTGAAGCGCTTCAGGCGCGGAAACACGCCACCCGGTGTGATCGATGCCTCCGGCACCAGCAGCGTCACCCGGTCACCCACGCCGACCCCGAGATTGCGCGCCAGCAGCGAGCCGAGCACGACATGCCAGCTGCCGGCCGAGAGATCGTCGAGCGAGCCGGTCTGCATGTGCTGATCGATGATCGAGACGTCACGCTCGTATTCCGGCTGAACCCCGGTGACCATGGCGCCCTGGGTGCGTCCGCTGGCCGAGAACATGCCCTGCTGCTGCACGTAGGGGGCCGAGGCGACGACATTCCGATGCTGGTCGACCTTCTCGGCCAGCGCTTTCCAGTCCTGCATGCCGCCCTGCTGTTCGATGCGGGTATGCGGCACCATGCCGAGCACGCGGGTACGCAGTTCGTGATCGAAGCCGTTCATGACCGACAGCACCAGGATAAGGACAGCGACCCCCAAGGCCAGGCCAAGCATCGAGGTGAGCGATATGAAGGAAATGAAGTGGTTACGTCGTTTGGCCCGGACGTATCTCAGGCCCACCAGAAAGGGTAAACGGTCGAGCATCAGGTTGGATTCCTTGTCAGCAGCGGCTCATGTTACGGGTTTTGTCGGTTCCCGAAAACGCCAGTTTGTCGGGCGACCTTCGGCTTGCCAGCGGCGTCGCCCACGCTACACTGGCGCTCACCGGAAAGCGGTAGCGAGCGCCGTCGTCGCTGCGTCGAGACGACGCGCGACTCCTGCTTGCATCGCCGCGATCAGGCTCTACAATGCCGCGTCCTCGACATCGGCTCTGACGCACATCGGCCCTTATGCGCAATGGAGACACCATGACCCTGCGTCTGTTCCCCGAGTGGCACCCCCAGGATGCCATTCAACTGACCTGGCCGACCCCGACCAGCGATTGGGCACCGTTGCTCGAGCATATCGAGGCAACGCTGGAAGCGATGGTCGTAGCCATCACTCGCTATCAGCCGGTGCTGGTCGTCGTGCACGACGAGCCTCAGCGCGAACGCCTGGCGGCGCGTTTCACCGCGCTGGGCATCGACGCCCGGCGCTGGCATCTCGTGGAGGTTCCGAGCGACGACACCTGGGCCCGGGATCACGGCCCGATCGCCGTCGAACGCGATGGCCGCCTGACGTTGCTCGATTACGTCTTCACCGGCTGGGGTGGCAAGTTCGCCGCCGAACGGGACGATGCCTTGACCCGGGCGCTGGCATCCCGACAGGTATTCGCGGCACCGGTCGAATCGCAGACGCTGGTACTCGAAGGCGGCGCCATCGACACCGATGGCGAGGGCACGCTACTCACCACCAGCGCCTGCCTGCTCAATCCCAATCGCAACCCGGGCCTCGACCGCGACGCCATCGAGACCTGCCTGGGCGAGCAGCTCGGCGTCTCCCGCGTGCTATGGCTCGAGAACGGGCATCTCGAAGGCGACGATACCGATAGCCATATCGACACCCTGGCGCGCTTCTGCGACCCGGCGACGATCGCCTACGTGCGTTGCGACGATCCCCGGGATCCGCATTACGAGGCCTTGGCGGCGATGGAGAACGAACTCAAGGCGCTCCGCCGCGAGGACGGCTCGCCCTATCGCCTGCTGGCACTCCCCTGGCCCAAGCCCTGCTTCGATCCGGACGACGGCCACCGCTTGCCGGCAACGTACGCCAACTTCCTGATCATCAACGGCGCCGTCCTGGTTCCGACCTATGGCGATGCCGCGGATTTCCAGGCACTCAAGGTCATCGACGGCGCCTTCCCCGGCCGCGACGTGATACCGATCGACTGTCGCGCCGTCATCCGTCAGCATGGCAGCCTTCACTGCCTGACCATGCAGTTGCCGCGCGGATCGCTCGATCCCTCGCTATCCTTGGGCTGAGTGGAAACCTGAGGCGAGAAGCCGAGTCAAAGAGCCGGTTCGAAATACAGGTTTAAGGAGAGATCATGTCCAGAACGCTAAAGGTCGGCCTGGTCCAGCAGCAAGCCTGGCCAGACAAGCAGCGCAGTCTCGAAGCGAGCGAAGGCGGTATCCGCGAGCTCGCCGCCCAAGGTGCCGAACTGGTACTGCTGCAGGAACTGCACGCGACGCACTACTTCTGCCAGTGCGAAGATACCGAACTGTTCGACCTGGCCGAGCCCCTGGATGGCCCGACCGGCCAACGGCTCGCGACCCTGGCCCGCGAGCTGGATATCGTCATCGTCGGCTCGATCTTCGAACGCCGCGCCGCGGGGCTCTACCACAACACCGCCATCGTGCTGGACCGCGCCCGGGGCCGCGTCGGTCATTATCGCAAGATGCACATCCCCGACGATCCCGGCTTCTACGAGAAGTTCTACTTCACGCCTGGCGACGAAGACGCCAAGCAGGGTTTCGAGCCGATCGACACCTCCGTCGGCCGCCTCGGCGTGCTGGTCTGCTGGGATCAGTGGTATCCGGAAGCGGCTCGATTGATGGCATTGGCAGGCGCGGATCTTCTGCTTTACCCCACCGCCATCGGCTGGACGCCTTCCGACGACACGGCGGAAAAGCAGCGCCAGAAGGATGCCTGGACCCTGATCCAGCGCTCGCATGGCGTCGCCAACGGCTTGCCGGTCATTGTCGCCAACCGGGTCGGCCACGAGCCCGATCTCTCCGGCGTCGGCGAAGGCATCGACTTCTGGGGCGGCAGTTTCGTTTGCGGCCCCCAGGGCGAGCTGCTGGCCCATGGCGGCGAGGAAAGCCAGAACCTGCTGGTGGAGGTCGACCTGCTTCGCAGCGAAGATGTTCGCCGCATCTGGCCCTACCTGCGTGACCGACGGATCGACGCCTATGGCGACCTGACCCGCCGCTATCGCGATCGCTGATAGCGTTCGTCGCTGCTGCCATCGTTCCGGCGATGGCAGCGGCGCAAGATGGTCGATTTTCTAGACGATCATTCCCTCTAAATGCTCGTCCTCTCTAAATGACGTTCTTCCTGGACGACCTTCTCTCTGCATGCCCCCTCTTTTCCTTGCTTCCTTGCGGAAGAAAACATCGCCAATGGGTAGACGCACCAAGAAAGATAACGGTATAAATCGATATCTGTCTTCAGGAGACGCCCCATGGAACTGCAGTATCGCTTGCTGGCCGAGCTGGAATCCGATTTCGATCGTCTGATCGAGGCGGTCGAACAGCTGGCAACGGTCTATGCCAACAATCCGACACCCGCCTGGGCATTGGGCGAGACGACGGTCGATGCGCAATGGCTACGCCGCGCACTGACCGACTTCTGGTATCAGGACGGACAGGACGGCCGCGAGACGCGCAATTACATTGGTGTGGTCGTCGCAACGCCGACGATCATGGAAGCCGTCCAGACGGTCAACCTCGGCAAGGCGCGATTCGCCGCAACGCTGAAACGCATTCGCCAATCCGCCCCTCGACTCATCACCGAGGCCAAGGCTGTGCTGCCTTTCCGGCACCCGGTGCTGCATGATCATCTGCGTGGCCAAGGGCTCGCCCGCCTCCATCTCAAGCAGTGCTGGCGTCAGGTGCCCATTGCCGACGCGCCGTTATCGCGGATCAGGCTGGCGTGGTATACCAGCGGCCGCTCGATCAAGCGCATGAGCGTGGCCGACGCGGAAGCCAGATTGAAGCAGATGGACCTGTCGGCATCCCACATTCAGATCCAGCTGCGCAAGCTCGCCGATATACCAGATGGCGAGCCACTGGCGCAGATCCAGCAGCAGGCACCGGTGATGCGGGCCAATCTCTTCTTCCGCGAAGCGCTGGCGGATGGTCGAATGCGACGCGCCATGAACCTGCCCTTGCCGCTGTTCATTCCGGACCCGGCGCTGAAGATGCCACATCTCAACGATCCACCGGTACGGCCGCCAGCAACGCGAACCCGTGCACGCCGTTCCGATCAGCGACTGGAGGACGATGTCTTCCTGAAAAGCTTGCGCGTCTACCGCTATCGCAACCCGGCGCTGCAGATCGCGCTCGACAAGCAGCGCGAGCAGGACACTGACAGCGGCAGCAACGATCCGCAAGCCTGACCGCTACTCCAGCCCCAGATGGCGCAACGCGGATTGTCAGCGTTCCTCTACCCTGCAGGAAACGAGCCACCAGAAACGCCGTCGCCCCTGACTCGCGAAGCCTCGATGACAAGGCTGCAATTCAGGGGCGAACGACGATCAGGCCGGCCACTCAGAAAAGTCGGTTCAAACCGTTCTGGGCAGCGATTCGGTAGGCTTCAGCCATGGTGGGATAATTGAATGTGGTATTGATGAAGTAGCGTAGCGTATTGGCTTCGCCCTTCTGCTGCATGATCGCCTGGCCGATATGGACGATCTCGGAGGCCTGGTCGCCGAAGCAGTGAATCCCCAGGATTTCCAGCGTTTCGCGATGGAACAGGATCTTGAGCATGCCCGCCGTGTCGCCGGTAATCTGCGCGCGTGCGGTATCCTTGAAAAAGGCCTGGGCGACCTCGTAAGGCACCTTGGCTTCGGTCAGCTCCCGCTCGGTCTTGCCCACGGAACTGATCTCGGGAATGGTGTAGATCCCGGTGGGAATATCATCGACGAAGCGGAAATCCTCGCCGAGAAATTCATCGCTGGCGCTGCGCCCCTGATCGTAGGCCGCACTCGCCAGGCTCGGCCAGCCGATCACGTCGCCCACCGCGTAGATGTGCGGGATCTGGGTGCGGTAGTGGCCGTCGACCTGCAACTGACCGCGGCCGTTGGGCTCGAGACCGATGTTCTCGAGACCCAGATCGTCGGTATTGCCGGTACGACCGTTGGCCCAGAGGAAGGCGTCGGCACGAAGCCGCTTGCCGGATTCCAGGTTGACCACCACGCCGGCCTCGTCGCCCTCGACGCTACGGTACTCTTCGTTGTGACGAATCAGCACGCCGTTGTTGCGCAGCTCGTAGGAGAGCGCATCGCTGATTTCGTCATCAAGGAAGGAGAGCAGGCGCTCGCGGGTGTCAATCAAATCGACCTTGACGCCCAGGCCGGAGAAGATCGAAGCGTACTCCGAGCCGATCACGCCGGCACCATAGATGATCAGCGTCCGCGGAGTATGCGACAGGCCGAGAATGGTGTCCGAGCAGTAAATTCGCGGATGGCGGAAATTGACGTCGGCCGGACGATAGGGCCGTGATCCGGTGGCGATCACGAATTGAGGAGCACTGAGCTCTTCCGCACCTTCGTGATTGTCCCGCACGACGACCGTATGCTCGTCACGAAAGCGCGCGACGCCGAAAAACAGATCGATGCGATTGCGAGAGTAGAACTTGGTACGCAGTTCGACCTGCTGGTCGATCGTCACGCGAGAACGCTCGAGCACCTTGGGAAACGAGAACCAGCGCGGCTCGCCGATATCACGGAACATGCGGTTGGTGTTGAACTGCATGATCTGCTTGACTTGATGTCGCAGCGCCTTGGAAGGAATCGTTCCCCAGTGCGTACAGTTGCCACCGACGGACGACTGCCGCTCGACAATGGCGACGCGCTTGCCATGTTTCGCCGCATTGATTGCGGCACTCTCGCCCGCGGGTCCCGAGCCGATGACCACGACGTCATAGTTGTGAACTGCCATTTGCTTCGCCTACTCCTTACATGATGGCTGGTACGACCTGATTGGATCGTGGCGACCGACAAACGAACCCGATACTGCCGCTACTCAACGTTTGACAGCGTTGTAGCCAAGATCCGCACCGCGATTTTCATCGCTGCGCCGGCGCGCACCAGCGACATTCTTGCGACTCTCTTCTTCACAGACCTTGTCGTTGCCACCGCAGATCTCGCACCCGCTCTTGAGGCCGAGGGTATTGAGACCGCCGCAGGAACCGGCTATGGGCTTGCGTCCGAGGATGACGCCAATCGCCATGCCGCCTACCAACAGCAGCATGATGGCGAAGGCCAGAATCCAGATCGTCATGACTGATTCTCCTCTTCCGAATCTTTGAGATAGTTTTGAAACGCCGTGGATACACGCGTTTCGAAGCCTTCCGGCGTTTTGACAACGAGATAGACCGCCAGGTTTTCACGCTCGGCCATGGCATAACCAGCGTCTGGGCCCAACACATCGATGGCTGTCGCCAAGGCGTCGGCGGTCATGCAGTCAGCCGTGATCACTGTCACGGAAACCAGATGGTGGGTGATCGGGCGACCAGTCCGCGGATCGATGGTGTGAGAATAACGCTTGCCATCGCTTTCGAAATAGTTGCGATAGTCACCCGATGTCGCCACTGCCGAATCATCCAGCTCAATGATACGCTGCACGCTACGTTCGTTCGAGACCGGCTTTTCCACCGCGATCCGCCAAGGCTGGTCGCCGGGCTTGTCGCCTCGTGTACGAATTTCGCCGCCCACCTCGACCAGGTATCGGCTCACCCCCAGGTCGTCCAGCGCCCGGGCGACCGCGTCGACACCGTAGCCTTTGGCAATACCGGAAAGATCCACGTAGACCGGCTTGGTCTTGGTCAGCGTATCGCCATCGAGCTGGAGAGCCCGATAATCGACTTCCTTCAGCGCTGCCGCGATCTCGTCGTCACTGGGCACGCGATCCGGGTGCTTATCCGGGCCAAAGCCCCAGAGGTTGACGGCCGATCCGACCGTGACATCGAAAGCACCGCTGGACATGTCACCCACGCGGATCGCTTCCCGAATCACTTCGGCCGTCTCCGGGGAGAGCTCGAACGGCTCGCCCACTGCTGCCTGATTGAAGCGTGACAGCTCGGAATCGGGCTTGTAGGTCGACATCAGGCGGTCGACGCGATGCAGTGCATCCTTGACCGAATGCTCGATCCTGTCGAGCTGTTCGTCGTCGTAGTCACCGTAGAAGGTCACGTGAAATCCGGTGCCGAAAATCGGCCCTTCCAGCCGGTAGGATTGAGGTTCGCGCTCGCACCCGGCCAGCAGTGCGAATAGCAACAGGGCCAACCCCAGAAGGATCGGCCCCGTCACTCGGCGCTCAAGCCGTTGGATCATCCGCCGAAATCATCCAGCATGATGTTTTCGGGCTCGACGCCCATATCGGTCAGCATCTTGATCACCGAGGCATTCATCATCGGCGGCCCACACATGTAGTACTCGCAGTCCTCGGGCGCCGGGTGATCCTTGAGATAGTTCTCATAGAGCACATTGTGAATGAACCCGGTCGGCCCTTCCCAATTATCCTCCGGCTGCGGATCGGAGAGCGCCAGATGCCATTCGAAGTTGTCGAACTCTTCGGCCAGCTGATCGTACTCTTCGTTGTAGAACGTCTCGCGCCAGGAGCGTGCGCCGTACCAGAACGACATCTTGCGCGTGGATTTCAGTCGCTTGAGCTGATCGAAGATGTGGCTGCGCATCGGCGCCATGCCCGCACCGCCGCCGATGAACACCATCTCCGCGTCGGTATCCTTGGCGAAGAATTCACCGAACGGCCCCATGACGGTCACCTTGTCGCCCGGCTTCAGGCTGAAGACGTAGGTCGACATCAGCCCCGGCGGATGGCTGGATTTCGGGGGCGGCGTCGCGATACGGATGTTGAACTTGAGGATCCCTTTCTCTTCGGGATAGTTCGCCATCGAGTAGGCGCGGATCACCTCTTCGTCGTTCTTGTGCGTGAGGTTGAACAGCCCGAAGTTCTCCCAGTCGCCGCGATACTGCTCCTCGATATCGAAATCGGAGAACTTCACGTCGTAGGGCGGCGCCACCAACTGCACGTAGCCACCGGCACGGAAGGCCACTTCTTCGCCTTCCGGCAGCTTCAGGTTCAGCTCCTTGATGAAGGTCGCGACGTTGGGATTCTCGATGACCTCGCATTCCCACTTCTTGACGCCAAAGACCTCATCCGGGACACGGATCTTCATGTCCTGCTTGACCGGCACCTGGCAGGAAAGGCGCCAGCCTTCCTTCTTCTCGCGCAGAGTGAAGTGAGACTCTTCGGTCGGCAGGATGGAGCCGCCGCCTTCGCTCACCTGGCACTTGCACTGCGCGCAGGAGCCGCCGCCGCCGCAGGCCGACGACAGAAAGATGCCGTTGGCGGCCAGCGTCTGAAGCAGCTTGCCCCCGGCCTGTGTCGTCACGGTGTTGTCAGGGTCGCCATTGATCTCGATCGCCACGTCACCGCTGCTGACCAGCCGGCTGCGCGCGGCCAGGATGACCGCCACCAGCCCCAGCACGATCACGGTGAACATGACGACGCCGAGCACGATGATGGATGTATCAACCATGTCGGGTTCCTATTTCCTTGTTGCGTTGATGTCGTTGCCTGGACGCCATGGGTCTTGCTGGCGTCAAAGCTGGATGCCGGAGAAGGACATGAAGCCCAACGACATCAGACCGGCCGTGATGAACGTGATCCCCAGTCCCTGCAGACTGCCGGGCACATCACTGTACTTGAGCTTTTCGCGGATACCCGCGAGCGCCATGATCGCCAGCGCCCAGCCAGCACCCGCGCCGGCACCATAGATCACCGACTCGCCGAAGGTGTAGTCACGCTGAACCATGAACAGCGAGGCACCCATGATGGCGCAGTTGACGGTGATCAGCGGCAGGAAAACGCCCAGTGCGTTGTAGAGCGCCGGCACGAACTTGTCGAGGAACATCTCGAGGATCTGGACGATCGCCGCGATGACGCCGATATAGCTCAAAAGGCCCAGGAAGCTGAGGTCGATGTTCTCGGCACCTTCGAGGCCAGTCCAGCTCAATGCCCCCGCCTTGAGCAGGTAATTGAGAATCAGGTTATTGACCGGCACCGTGATGGTCAGGACGACGACGACGGCGATGCCCAGACCGATGGCGGAAGAAATCTTCTTGGAGACGGCCAGGAACGTACACATGCCCAGGAAGAATGCCAAGGCCATGTTCTCGACGAAGACCGCCTTCACGAACAGGCTGAGATAGTGTTCAAACATTGGCAGTCTCCTTGATCTTGGCCTTGCTGTTGGCAACGATACGGTATTCCGTCTTCTCGACCTGCTCCGGATTGAGTGTACGCAGCACCCAGATCAGCAGGCCGATGACGAAGAATGCCGAAGGCGGCAGCAGCATCAAGCCATTGGGCACGTACCAGCCACCGTTCTGAACCGTCGGCAGGATGGTCAGGCCAAACACGCTGCCTGACCCCAGCAACTCGCGAACGAAGCCGACGATCAGCAGGATGACGGCATAGCCGAGTCCGTTGCCGACGCCGTCGAGAAAGCTCATCACCGGGCCGTTCTGCATGGCGTAGGCTTCCGCGCGCCCCATGACGATACAGTTGGTGATGATCAGGCCGACGAACACCGACAGCTGCTTGGACATGTCATAGGCATAGGCACGCAGCACCTGATCGACCACGATGACCAGCGACGCGATGATCGTCATCTGCACGATGATGCGGATCGACGACGGAATGTGATTGCGGATCAGCGAGACGAACATGCTGGAGAAGGCCGTCACGGCAATGACCGCGAGCCCCATGACCAGCGATACGCTCATGGAGTTGGTCACCGCCAGCGCAGAACAGATCCCCAGTACCTGCAGGGCGATCGGGTTGTTCTTGAAGACTGGTGATAGAACGACGTCTTTTACGGAGTCCGTAGCCATCTTCACGCTCCTCCTTGGGAATCGTCATGGAATCGGGCGAGGTACGGGGCATAGCCCTCGTTACTCAGCCAGAACCGCAACATGTTGGTGACGCCTCGGCTGGTAAGCGAGGCTCCCGACAGCGCATCGACTTCGTACTCGCCGCTGGCACCGCCTTTCACGAGTTGGATCTGAGGATCCTGGTAGTCGCCATCCTCGTAGATCTTTTTGCCATCCCACTTCGCCTTCCAGCGCGGGTTGTCGACCTCGCCGCCCAGGCCCGGGGTTTCGGACTGGTCGTAGTAGGAAAGCCCCACGATGGTATTGCCATCGCCGCGCACGGACAAGAAGCCTTCCATCAGCCCCCACAATCCCTGGCCGCGAATCGGCATGACGATCTGGTCTGGGTCGTCGGGATCACCGACCAGATAGACGGTGGAGAACTTCTCCTGGCGCCCGATACCCGCGATATCGTCATCGCCCGACAGCGTGCGCGACGTTGCCGGATCTCTGGCGGCGTCGAACTGATCGTAGGTATTCGGATCCAGATCGTCGGAATACTCGCCGGTTTCGAGGTTGACCACGCGTGGCGTGATCAGCTCGGCGTACTTCTCTTCGACATCATCGCCCGGCTTGTAGAGTTCGGTCACCTGCAGGATGTTGCTCTTGCGGTCCAGCGCCTGGTTCTGCAACTGCTTCGGCTTCAACACCACGGCCGCGGACGAGACGACCACCGAGCAGATGACGCAGAGGGAAAATGCGACGATCAGCGTCTTCTTGATCGAGTTGTTGCTCGCCATCAGACAGCCTCCTTCTCGGTGGACGCCAGCGCTGAAAGCCGCTTTTGGCGCCGCTTGATATTCGCCTGTACGAAAATGTGATCGATCAATGGCGCGAACAGGTTGGCAAACAGGATTGCCAGCATGATGCCCTCGGGGAAGGCCGGGTTGACCACACGGATCAGCACGGTCATCACACCGATCAGCGCGCCGAAGATCAGCTTGCCGTTATTGGTCATCGACGCCGATACGGGATCGGTTGCCATGAACACCATGCCGAAGGCGAAGCCACCCAGTACCAGATGCCAGTACCACGGCATCGCGAACATCGGGTTGCTGTCGGAACCGATAGCGTTGAACAGCGATGCGGTCAGGATCATGCCGATCATGACACCCGCCATGATGCGCCAGGAAGCGATGCGCGTCAGCAGCAGTATCGCCGCACCGATCAGGATCGCCAGCGTCGAGGTTTCCCCCACGGACCCCTGGATGAAGCCGAAGAAGGCATCCCACCAGCTGTACTGCTGATGCAGGCCTTCCATGCCATTGAGCGCGGCGTTGGACAGCGCCGTGGCACCGGTATAGCCATCGGCCGGGACCCATACGCTATCACCGGAGATCTGGGCCGGATACGCGAAATAGAGGAAAGCGCGGCCGGTCAGTGCCGGGTTGAGGAAATTCTTGCCGGTTCCACCGAAGATTTCCTTGCCGATCACCACGCCGAAGGTAATGCCCAGCGCTACCTGCCACAGCGGGATGGTCGCCGGCAGCGTCAGCGCGAACAGCACCGACGTCACGAAGAAGCCTTCGTTGACTTCATGGCCACGCTTGACCGCGAACAGGACTTCCCAGAAGCCGCCCACGACGAAGGTCACCAGATAGATCGGCAGGAAGTAGGTCGCCCCCAGCACGAAATTGGCCCAGATGCTGCCCGGGTCGTGACTCCCCGCCAGCGCCATGGTCACCGCTTCACGCCAGCCAGCGATCGCACCGAAGCCATCGGCAATCGCCAGGTTGGCCTGAAGGCCTGCGTTGTACATGCCGAAGAACATGGCCGGGAACGTACAGGCCCAGACCGTGATCATGATGCGCTTCAGGTCGATCCCGTCGCGCACGTGAGTCATGCTTTTGGTGACGCTGGGGGGCGAATAGAAGATCGTATCGACCGCCTCGTAGAGCGCGTAGAACTTCTCGTACTTGCCGCCCTTCTCGAAATGAGGCTCCAGCTTGTCGAGCGTATTGCGAATCCCCATCATCAGGCCTCTTTCTCGATCATGGTCAGGTTGTCGCGCAGGATGGGACCGTACTCGTACTTGCCGGGGCACACGTAGGTGCACAGCGAGAGGTCTTCTTCATCCAGCTCCAGGCAGCCGAGCTGCATGGCCGATTCGATGTCGCCGACGATCAACGAGCGCAGCAGCTGGGTCGGCATGATATCCAGCGGCATGACCTTCTCGTAGGCGCCGATCGGCACCATGGCACGCTCGGATCCGTTGGTCGACGTATTGGGTGCGTAGTTGGGCAGTCCCAGGAACTGGGAGACGTAGATCCCCATGACCGAATGACGGTTGCGACCGGGCGACAGCCAGCCCATGAAGGCGCGCTTGTTGCCCTCTTCCAGCAGCGAGAACTGACGGTGGAAACGCCCCAGGAACTGGCGACTTCCCTCGCACTGCGTACCGCCGAAGATGGATCCGGAGATGACGCGGGTATCTTCCGGTTTCTCGATCTCGCCTTCGAGCAGCTCTTCGCTGCTGGCCCCCAGACGGGTGCGGACCAGGCGCGGATTCTTGGCTCGCGGCCCGCCGATGGCGACCACGCGGGTCGGATCGAAGCGCCCCTCGGCGAACAGCTTGCCGATGGCGATCACGTCCTGACAGTCGAGATGCCATACCTGACGCTGCAGCCCGACCGGCGAGAGATAGTGGATATGCGTACCCACCAGGCCTGCCGGATGGAGCCCCTCGAAGCCCTCGGCCTGAACGCCCTCCAGATCATCGCCCGGTAGCGTCGCGTTGCCGCGGCGAGTCACGAAGACCCGGCCGGGCGTCAGGTGACGGATGACCTGCAGCCCCTGGCGGAAGGCGTCGCTATCGGCGTCGATGATCACCGTGGGATCGGCCGACAGCGGATGCGTATCGATGGCCGTCACGAAGATGTCGGCCGGCACCGCGCCGAGTTCCGGCACGCGGGAAAAGGGCCTCGTTCTCAGCGCCGTCCACAAGCCGGACTCGACCAGTTGATCGACCACCTGCGACCGTGAAAGCGACGCCAACCCATCCACGCCGTGGGCCGTGAAGGCTTCGCTCTGCTCTTCCTCGTCGAGCTTGATGACCACCGACAGCAGGCGACGCTTCTCGCCCCGGTTGATCGCGACCACCTCGCCGGCGCCGGGAGCTGTATAGCGAACCCCGGCCACTTTCTTGTCGGTGAACAACACCTGGCCCCGCTTCACGCGATCGCCTTCACGGACCTCCATGGTCGGCTTCATGCCGACATAGTCGGACCCGAGCAGCGCGACATGGCGCACGGCGCGCCCGTCGTCGATACGCTGCTCCGGCGCCCCGGCAACGGGAAGGTCCAGGCCTCGTTTGACTTCGATCATAGTCTCGCCCAGTTGTCGAATCTGATGTCGATAAGGAAAAAGGTTCGACGGACGCCAGGCATGTCCGACTCCCGCAGCAAGGCTCAGGAAGAACAGGAAGGTGACGTCACGGAATCCGAATGCTTTTCTTATCAGAAAGGGTGACTTCCATGGCCCATGACTTCGATGGACCACGCCGAAAAACGCGCACCATTATAATGATGCCGGCCCCCGAAGACTACTCGCCGGCACGCCGACCCGGCCGCCGGACAACGAAAAAGTCTCGGCAGCGCCGAGACTTTTTAGACTAAAGTTCAATGGACGAATCAGGGCGTGGTCGGCAGGTACCGGTGACAGACGCGGGACATGTACTGCAGGATTCTCACCACCTGACAGCTATAGCCGAACTCGTTGTCGTACCAGACGTAGAGCACCGCCTGCTTGCCGTCGGCGATGGTTGCCTTGGCATCCAGGATCCCTGCATGGCGGTTGCCGACGAAGTCCGACGACACCACTTCCGGCGAATCGACATAGTCGATCTGCTTGTGCATCGGTGAATGCAGCGCCATCTGGCGCAGATACTCGTTGAGCGCCGTGCGGTCTGTCTCTTTCTCCAGCGACAGGTTGAGGATCGCCATCGAGACATTGGGCGTCGGCACGCGGATCGCATTGCCGGTCAACTTGCCGGAAAGCGCCGGCAGCGCCTTGGCTACCGCCTTGGCCGCGCCGGTTTCCGTCAACACCATGTTGAGCGGCGCACTGCGTCCGCGGCGATCGCCCTTGTGGTAGTTGTCGATCAGGTTCTGATCGTTGGTGTAGGAGTGGACGGTCTCGACATGGCCATGGACGATCCCGTATTCGTCGTCGATGGCCTTGAGCACCGGCACGATGGCATTGGTGGTGCATGAAGCCGCAGAGACGATACGGTCTTCCTCGCCGATGGTCTGATGATTGATACCGTGGACGATATTCTTGAGATCGCCCTTGCCCGGTGCCGTCAGCAACACCTTGGCAACCCCCTTGGATTGCAGGTGCTGAGCCAGCCCTTCGCGATCGCGCCATTTGCCGGTGTTGTCGACGACGATGGCGTTGTCGATGCCGTAGACGGTGTAATCGATCTCGGCCGGCGAATCGGCATAGATCATGCGGATGTAGTGACCGTTGGCGATCAGCGCATGGTTTTCGTGATCGATGTCGATCGATCCGGAGAACGGCCCATGGACGGAATCGCGACGCAGCAGGCTGGCCCGCTTCTCGAGATCGTCACCACTGCCGCGAACGACGATGGCACGCAGCCGAAGCAGGTTACCGCCACCGGCCTTCTCGATCAGGATGCGCGCCAGAATGCGCCCGATGCGACCGAAGCCGTAGAGCACGACATCCTGAGGCTCCCCGCCCATGCCGCTGCCGTCGTGAGCACCCACGATGTCGGCCAGCTCGCGCTCGAGAAACGCCACGACATCGCTTTCGCCGGAGTGCTTGAACGCCACGCCCAGTCGGCCGATATCGATATGCGCCGGCCCCAGATTCAGTTCGGTCATGGCTCGCACCATCGGCAGCGTGTCGGCGACCGAAAGCTCGGTTCCCTCGACCTTGCGAACATAACGATGGTTCTTGAGAATCCGCGTCACGGAACGATTGATCAACGACCGCCCGAACAGCGAAGGGATCACGTTGTACTGACGATAGAGCTTACCCAGAAGCGGAATCATCTCTTCCGCGCGAGCCTCGTTGTCCTGCCACTCCTGGAAGACGGTATCGAGCTGTTCCTGACTCACAAGCGGGCCTCTCTCTGATCGAATTGGGGGGTCGAATTGGCGCATCGACAGCGTCGGTCAAACGGATCGCTGGCACTGTCCGCACAGTGGTCGCCAACACTGCCTCAGAGCATCCGCCTGACCAAAAACCCGAGTATTATCTGCATCCTACGAAACGCCCCGCAATCGCCGCGTAGTCGCAAATGTTGTAGTTTCACTACACGGGCCATCGCCGATGCCTGACGTTCGACAACGGCACTCGAGGCAAGAAATGCGGCTCGACACCCCCGCCATTGCGACAGCCTGCTATCATCCCTGCACGTAAATTCGTTCTCCGAAAGGCTCATGTCGCATTTCACACCGCTCGCCCCGCCTCTGCCGACCGGCACGCGCGAAACTACCTATTGCCAACTGCCCCAGGGAAGCGCTACCGCGCTGACGCTGGCGCGCCTGGCCGACGATGCACCACTGCTGGTGGTGACGCCGGACACGGCAAGCGCGCAGCGCCTCGAGAGCACGCTGCGCTTCTATGCCGACGTGCCGGTAATGCCGTTTCCCGACTGGGAAACGCTGCCCTACGACAGCTTCTCGCCACACCAGGACATCGTCTCGGCACGGCTGAGGACGCTGCGGGAACTGCAGGAAGGCACCCAGGGGATCGTGCTGGCATCGATCAATACCCTGATGCAGCGACTGCCGCCACGCGACTACGTGGCCGGGCGCGTGCTGACGCTGGCGACCGGTGATCGGCTCGATCGGGAAAGTTTTCGCGAGCGCCTGTCGCGGGCCGGCTATCGCGCGGTGGAAACCGTCTACGAGCCGGGCGAATACGCCATGCGCGGCTCGCTGATCGACCTGTTCCCCATGGGCACTGACGCCCCGCTGCGCATCGACCTGTTCGACGACGAGATCGACACGCTGCGGCGCTTCGATCCGGATACCCAGCGCACGCAGGACAAGATCGAGCGCATCGACCTGTTGCCGGCGCACGAGTACTCGTTGTCGCGCTCGGCGATCGCCTGTTTCCGGGAAGGGTTCGAAACCCTCTTCGACGTCGATCCGCGGCAGTGCCCGCTCTATGTGGATGCGATCAAGGGCATTCCCTCTCCCGGCCTCGAACAGTACCTGCCGCTGTTCTTCGAGGAGACCGCCACGCTGTTCGAACATCTGGCGGAACAGACGCGCATTGCGCTGCTGCCCGACGTTTTCGAAGCTGCCGAACATCACTGGCTCTCGATCGAAGGTCGCTACGAGAATCTCGGCGTCGACCCGACTCGCCCGCTGCTGCCCCCGGCGAAGGCGTTCGTGCCCGCGGCCGAAGTCTTCGCCGCGATCAAACAGCACCCCCGTCTCGAATTCGTGACCGACTCGGCCTCACGCCACGCCATCGCCAGCGCGACCCAATCACCGCCGGCAGTCGCGATCAATGCCCGCGCCCAGCACCCGCTGGCGACGCTGGAGGCGTTTCTCGATGCTCATCGTGATCTGCGCATTCTGTTCGTCGCCGAGTCCCGCGGGCGCCGCGAAGCGCTGGATGAGGCACTCGCGCCGCTGCATCGGGATATCCCCCATATCGATGGCTGGCAGAACTTCCTGGATGGCAACCAGCCGCTCGCGATCGCCGAGGGGGCGCTGGACGAAGGTCTCTGGCTGGGCGATCCCGCTATCGCGGTCATCACCGAAACCGAGCTCTACGGCGAAGTCGTGCGCCAGACGCGCCGCCGCGCCAAGGCAACCGACGACAACGAGCTGGCCGTGCGCCACCTTTCCGAGCTGCGCCCCGGTGCGCCCGTGGTGCATCAGCATCACGGCGTGGGGCGTTACCTGGGCCTGGAGATGCTTACCGCCGGCGGTCAGGCAGCCGAATTCCTGGCGCTGGAGTATGCCGGCGGCGCCAAGCTCTACGTGCCGGTCGACAATCTTCAGCTCATCTCGCGCTACGCCGGCGCTACCGACGAACTCGCCCCCTTGCACAAGCTGGGCTCGGACACCTGGGACAAGGCCAAGCGCAAGGCGGCCGAGAAAGTCCGCGACACCGCTGCCGAGCTGCTCGACATCTATGCGCGGCGCGAGGCCAGGGAAGGATTCGTCAGCGACATGCCCGGCGAGGAATATCTGCGCTTCGCGGCGAGCTTTCCGTTCGAGGAAACCCCTGACCAGCACGCCGCCATCGAGGCGGTGATCGCCGACATGACCGCGCCGCGGCCGATGGATCGCGTCGTCTGCGGCGATGTCGGTTTCGGCAAGACCGAAGTCGCCATGCGCGCCGCGTTCCTGGCCGTCAGTTCCGGCCGTCAGGTAGTGGTACTCGTGCCTACCACGCTGCTGGCCCAGCAGCACTATGACAACTTCCGCGACCGCTTCGCCGATACTGCCGTGCAGATCGAGATGCTCTCGCGCTTCACTGGCGGCAAGGGGGAAGGCGATGCCCTGAAGCGCATCGAAGAAGGCCGTGCCGACATCGTCATCGGCACCCACAAGCTGCTCTCCAAGTCGGTCAAATTCTCCAACCTGGGCCTGATGATCATCGACGAGGAGCATCGGTTCGGCGTCGCTCAGAAAGAGCGCCTCAAGCAAATGCGCGCCGAGGTGGATATTCTCACGCTGACCGCGACACCCATTCCGCGCACGCTCAACATGGCCATGAACGGCATTCGCGATCTGTCGATCATCGCCACGCCCCCGGCACGACGCCTCTCGGTCAAGACGTTCGTGCAGCAGCGCAACGAGCCGGTGGTCAAGGAGGCGATCCTGCGCGAGGTGCTTCGCGGCGGCCAGGTCTACTTCCTTCACAACGAGGTCAAGACGATCGAAGCCAGTGCCGAAAAGATCCGCGAGCTGGTGCCGGAAGCCCGCGTCGGCGTGGCTCACGGCCAGTTGCCGGAGCGCGCCCTCGAACGGGTAATGTCGGACTTCTACCATAAGCGCTTCAACGTGCTGGTCTGCTCGACCATCATCGAGACCGGCATCGACGTGCCCAGCGCCAACACCATCATCATCGAGCGCGCCGACAAGTTCGGCCTGGCCCAGCTGCATCAGCTGCGCGGCCGGGTCGGACGCAGCCACCATCAGGCCTATGCCTACCTGCTGACGCCGCCGCCCAAGGCGATGACCAAGGATGCGATCAAGCGGCTCGAGGCAATCAGCCAAAGCGACGATCTCGGCGCCGGCTTCACGCTCGCCAGCCACGACATGGAAATCCGCGGCGCGGGCGAACTGCTCGGCGACGAGCAGAGCGGCCAGATGGAAACCATCGGCTACAGCCTCTACATGCAGATGCTCGATCGTGCGGTCAAGGCGATTCGCGCCGGCAAGACGCCCAATATCGAAGCCCCGCTCGATGAGGGCACGGAAATCAGCCTCAACCTGCCGGCGCTGATTCCCAACGACTACCTGCCCGACGTTCAGCAGCGCCTGATCATGTACAAGCGCATCAGCAGCGCAGCCGACGAGGGAGCGCTGAAGGAACTGCAGGTAGAGATGATCGACCGCTTCGGCCTGCTACCGGCGCCGCTCAAGGCACTGTTCCGCCAGACGAGGCTGCGCCAGCGTGCCGAGCGCCTCGGTATCGCCAAGCTGGAAGCCGGAGCCGAACGCGGCCGGGTGATCTTTGGCCCCGACCCGCAGGTCGACCCGATGACGCTGGTCGAACTGATCCAGCGCCAGCCGGCGGAGTACAAGCTCGACGGCGCCGACACGCTGCGCTTCCACGGCGACATGGAAAAGGAAGAAGATCGCTTCCAGCGCATCGACACGCTGCTGGATATCCTCAACCGCAAAGCCAAGGCGGCCTGAGCTGCGAAAAATTAGACCGCGGCTATTCCACGAAAACGTCAGCGACATCATCGCTGGCGTTCTTTTTTACAGCGGCCCGACGCCGCCGTGGCTCGTGGCTCGTGGCTCGTGGCTCGTGGCTCGTGGCTCGTGGCTCTTCAGTCTGCCCGGCGCAGCCAAATCCGCGTGATCTCGGCGGGCGCGCCAAAACGCATCGGCGGCCCCCAGTAGCCGGTACCCCGGCTGGTATAGACCCACATCCGCCCCTCCTTGCCCAGCCCGGCCAGAAAGCGGTTGGCACGACGCGCCAGCAGGCTCCAGGGCCATATCTGTCCGCCGTGAGTATGGCCGGAAAGCTGCAGGTCGAACCCGGCCTCTGCCGCCACGGGCGCGGAATTGGGCTGATGCGCGAGCAGCAGGCGCGTCGCGCCCGGCGGTATGTCACGGGCAGCCAGCGCCGGGTCGCTGCGATGCGCCGGGACGTAGTACCCCGCCGACAGATCGGTAATGCCGGCAACGGCCAGTACCGCCCCGTCATGCTCGACAGGGTCGCACTCGTTGATCAGCACGCGCATGCCCAGACGTTCAAAGGCGGCGACCCACGCCTCGGCCTCGCTGTAGTACTCGTGATTGCCGGTCACGCAGAATGCGCCATGGCGAGCTCTCAAGTTCGCCAACGGCGCCAGGTCTTCTTCCAGCTCCGCGACGCGGCCATCGGTCAGATCACCGGTTATCGCGACCAGATCCGGGGTCAGCGAATTGACCCGTTCGACGATGCGCTGCAAGTGCTGGCGCTTGATCGTCGGGCCGATATGCAAGTCGCTCAACTGAACGATCGTCAGCCCCTCCAGCGCAGCCGGCAGCCCGACCAGCGGCACCGACACGTCGACGACCCGTGGCACTCTTCTCGCCTGCCACACCGCATAGATCGACAGCACGGACGATGCGATCAGCACGCCCCAGGCGCTACCGGTGACCAGCAAGGCCGTCGGCGCAGTCGCCACGTGCCATGTCGCGAGCAGAATGTCCCGGGCCAACGTGAACAGCAGCAGAAAGGAGAACACCCCCGTCATCACGGCGACCGGCCAGGCGAACCAGCGACCGTTGAGCCAGGTTACCCGGATCACCCAGGGCATCAGCAGCGCACTGGTCAGCAGGTAACCGGCCCCGACGACGTTGCTCCAGATGCCCAGCGAAAGTTCGGGCAGCAGGCGCCAGCCGACATAGCCATGCAGCACGAGCAGGACCAGTCGCAGACGTAAAAACGATCGATGATGTCGCAAGTTCAAGCATTCCTTGCATTGAATGAGCGAAAAACCGGCATGCCGGCACGCGGCGACTCGACATCCACTCCCGTTCTCCCGGCGCGAGACATGGACGCAACTGCCTCAACGTAGTAACGATGCCTCAACGTAGTCCCGCGTGACATTGGCCGCAACGCAAGGCGTTGCGCTATCCTTGGCGGTCGCGGCAGCCCCAGCCCGCCGCGATTTCACCTTTCTGGAGCCGATGTTTGCATGAGCTACGCTACTGGCCTTTCTCGTCTACCGTCACGTAATGCCGTTTTCATCGCCAGCCTTTGCCTGCTGGCCGTTTCCCTCGTCGGGCTTGCCTCATCCTCATACTGGTGGTGGGGCGTGGTCATCTTCGGCGGCCTGTCCTGGCTCGGGATTCACGATATCCGTCAAAAGCACCGCACCGTCAGCCGCAACTATCCCATTCTGGCGCACTGTCGCTATATCCTCGAGTCGATCGGGCCGGAGATTCGTCAATACTTCATCCAGTCCGACCTCGACGAGCGTCCGTTCTCCCGGGAGCAGCGCGCCGTCGTCTACCAGCGGGCCAAGAACGAGAGCGACAAGAAGCCCTTCGGTTCCTTGATCGACATGTATGCGCCCGGCCACGAGTGGATCAACCATTCACTGCGACCGACCCATATCGACGACAGCGACTTCCGGGTCCAGATCGGCGGTAGTCTCTGCAGCCAACCTTACTCCGCCAGCGTGTTCAATGTGTCGGCCATGAGTTTCGGCTCGTTGTCCGGCAATGCCATCGAAGCGCTCAACGCCGGCGCTCGCAAAGGCAAGTTCTATCACGACACCGGCGAAGGCTCGATTTCTCGCTATCACCGAATTCACGGTGGAGATCTGGTCTGGGAGATCGGCTCCGGCTACTTCGGTTGTCGCCACGACGACGGCAGCTTCAATGAAGAGCGTTTCGCCGCCAACGCGCGCGACGAACAGGTCAAGATGATAGAGATCAAGCTGTCGCAGGGCGCCAAGCCGGGCCACGGCGGCATCCTTCCCGCCGCCAAGGTCACCGCCGAGATCGCCGAGGCGCGCGAGGTGCCCATGGGCGAGGACGTGGTCTCCCCTGCCGGCCACAGCGCTTTCTCCACGCCGCTGGAGCTGATGACCTTCATCGGCCGCCTGCGCGAGCTGTCCGGCGGCAAGCCCATCGGCTTCAAGCTGGCCATCGGCCATCCCTGGGAGTGGTTCGCCATGGTCAAGGCCATGCGCGAAACCGGCCAGCGCCCCGACTTCATCGTCGTCGACGGTGGAGAAGGCGGAACGGGAGCCGCACCGCTGGAGTTCATCAACCGTCTGGGCGTGCCGCTGACCGAAGCGCTGATGCTGGTGCACAACACCCTGGTCGGCGCTGGGTTGCGCGAAGAGATCAAGATCGGCGCCGCCGGCAAGATCACTTCCGGATTCAACATTGCCCGGACCCTGGCGCTGGGTGCCGATTGGTGCAATGCTGCACGCGGCTTCATGTTCTCGCTGGGCTGCATCCAGGCACTCAACTGCCACTCCGACAAGTGCCCCAGCGGCGTGGCGACCCAGGATCCCAAGCGCAGCCGCCACCTGGATGTCGCCGACAAATCCGAGCGGGTCTACAACTTTCACCACAACACGCTCAAGGGCTTGGCCGAGATGCTCGCCGCCGCGGGCCTGCAACATCCCGCGGAACTGGGGCCTGAGCATATCATTCGGCGCGTGTCCGCCGACGAGATCCAGTCCTACGACAAGCTGTTCACTTTCCTGAAACCGGACGAACTGCTCGAAGGCAACAGCGAGCACACCGTCTTCCGGAACTACTGGGAAGAGGCGCGCTCGGACTCCTTCCTGCCGCCCGCTCAACTGGCCGAATTGCGGCTGACCAAGCTGCGCTGAACGCCGACGTCAGCTCTCGGCTTCGCCAAGGCCGGCGCTGGGTGCCGCCCAGCACCGGTCACTGGTCACTGGTCACTGGTCACTGGCAAGTGAAGGCTCGCCACCGGCCCGCCTTACGCCAGGGTTCGTCAACAGACCTGACACGAGCAAACCCTTGCAAGCGTTATCATCGTGCGCCGCGTGAATCCCGTAGACTTGCAAGCGCCGCAGCGGCCCTCGCGATCTGTATAATGCGCCGTCGACGAATCCCATAATCTCGATGCAGGAGCCAGCCGCTCTATGGCCAATTACGCCTGGACAATTTCGATGCTCGCGATGACCATCGCTTTCATCACCTTCTTCACTTTCAGCGCCACCCGGCGTCGCGTGCTGTTGGTGACCGCACTGACATCGGCCGTCATCGCCGTGATCATGGCACTGGTAGCGGGCCTGATGCAGTAAGGGACACGGCGGTCCGCGTCGGTCAGCACCCCCGGTCGCGGCAGGATCGCGTCACCGTCTCACGGACCAGAGGGCGCAGAGCCGGCTAGTGAACGGTCGCCGGCGCTTCTTCGGCGGCATCTTCTTCATCACCTTCCCACAGATGGGTTCGAGTGATCGCATGGTCGAGCATCTCGCGGGCCACGTCGAAGCGACTGCGCCGCAACAGCTCGACGGCCTCTTCGGAGAAGCGGATCGAGACGAGCGGCTCACCCGTTGCCTCTGCCGGTCGCAGCACCACTTCTCCGTTGGCAAGTTCGACGATTTCCAGAATCGCGATATCGGACACGGCTCACCTCTCTTGTCACTCTCTTTCATGGAGTGACGACTCGAATAAAAGAACGGGACCAATAAAAAACGACCAGAGCCTGGGCCCCGGTCGTTGATGTCTGGATTCAGGCTAACACGTTTACCCCGAGCCAGTCACCACTCGCTGCTACCTTCACGCAGTGCCGGCAGCAGCGTCTTGAATTCACGGTGGCACCAGCGCAGCGTATCGCCCAGCGATGGGGCGCCGGCACTGGCAATCAGCCCTGCCCGTGCATCGCGGCGGGCCACGCCGTCGGCGCCGTGCAGCGCCTGCAATCGCGCCAGCAGCGTCCCCAGCCAGCTTTCAGGATCACGGGACAAGGCCCGTAGCCGTTCGAGCTCGGCCACATTGACGTTCGTCGCCCGCAGCCACGCCTGCCAACCGTCGTGGGGCAGATCGGTATGCTCGGTGACTTCTCGCAGCACGGAATCCAGCGCCAGTTCCAACTGGCCCAGCGCGGCCTCCTCCAGCGCCATGCGGCGCGCCGTCGCGTGCTCGTCGTTGCCCGGCTCGACCGCCAGCAACAATTCAGCCTGATAGAGCAGCTGATTGGTACGGGCCACCGAGGTCATTTGCGCTTGTCCTCCACCTGCCAGCGGCCATCTTCGTAGACGGCCCGCCAGCCGGTTGCCTTGCCCTCTTCGTCGGTCATGACGAACTGGCTCTTGGTCTTGCGCGAGAAGCGGATCTGAGCCGGCCGACCGTCAGGATCCTCGCTCGGCGCTTCAAGCAGAAAATGGTACTTCTCGGGCAGAGCGTCGGCGTGCGCCTTCAGCTCCTTGACCAGCGGCGGACGGGTTTCCCTGTTCTTGGGGAACTGGCTGGCCGCCAGGAACAGACCGCTGGCACCGTCGCGCAGCACGTAGTGATCGTCGACCTTCTGGCAAGCCAGCTCCGGCATCGGAATCGGATCCATCTTGGGTGGTGCGACTTCGCCGCTCTTCAACAGCTTGCGGGTATTGCCGCAGCCCTCGTTGGTACAGGCGAAATACTTGCCGAAGCGGCCGCTCTTGAGCTGCATTTCGGAGCCGCACTTGTCACATTCGATCACGGGACCATCGTAGCCCTTGATCCGGAAACGCCCCTGCTCGATTTCGTAGTAGCCGTCGTCATCGTTGCTGATATAGAGCTTGCGACCTTCATCGATCAGGTAACTGTCCATCGCCGTGCCGGTGTTCGGGTTACGACGCTTGGCGCGCAGCGCTTCCGTCTCGGCGGCCTCGTCGGCATCCGCGGGTACGGCTTCCTCTCCCGGGATCAGATCGATGGTCGTCTTGCAGCGCTCCTTCGGCGGCAGGTTGTAGCCGGAACAGCCCAGGAACACGCCGGTCGACGCGATGCGAATCTGCATCGGGCGGCCACAGGTCGGGCACGCGATATCGGTTTCGATGGGCTCGTTGGGCCGCATGCCATCCTCGCCTTCGGCACGCTCCAGCTTCTGCTTGAAATCGGCATAGAAGGCATCGAGCAGCTTCTGCCACTGCTCATGGCCCTCGGCGACCTCGTCGAGCCGGTCCTCCATGCGGGCAGTGAAGCCATAGTCCAGCAGGTCATTGAACGATTCCACCAGGCGATCGGTCACGATCTCGCCGAGCTTCTCGGCATAGAAACGCCGGTTGTCCAGCTTGGCGTAGCCGCGATCCTGAATGGTGGAGATGATCGCCGCATAGGTCGACGGGCGGCCGATGCCGCGCTTCTCGAGTTCCTTGACCAGGCTTGCTTCGGTGTAGCGCGCCGGCGGCTTGGTGAAATGCTGCTGCGGGTCGATCTGTTCGACCTCGAGCGTCGCGCCTTCGCCGATATCGGGTAGTTGCGCCTGCTCGTCCTTCTTGGCCACCGGCTTCATCACGCGGGTATAACCGTCGAACTTGAGCACCCGGCCACGGGCCTTGAGCTCGAAGCCGGCCGTTTCGATGGTCAGCGTGGTAGCAAGATATTCCGCCGGCACCATCTGGCAGGCGACGAACTGGCGCCAGATCAGCTCGTACAGCCGTTGGGCGTCGCGCTCGACGGGCAGATCGTCGGCCCGCTGCTTGACGTTGGAAGGACGAATGGCCTCGTGCGCTTCCTGAGCGTTCTGCTTGCTCGAGTAGCGATTCGGCGCTTCCGGCAGATAGCGCTCACCGAATTCGGAATGAATGTAGTCGCGCACGCCTTCGACTGCATCCTGGGACAGGTTGGTGGAGTCGGTACGCATGTAGGTGATGTAACCGCCCTCGTAGAGCCGCTGGGCCAGCGTCATCGTCTTCTTGACGGAGTAACCCAGTCGACCGCTGGCGGCCTGCTGCAGCGTCGAGGTAATGAACGGCGCATTGGGCTTGGAGCTGGTCGGCCTGGTTTCGCGGCTGGTCACGTCCAGCGTGTCCTGCCGCAACGGCGCGATGCGATCGAGGGTCTCTTTCTCGGAAGTCGGGCGGAAAGTCTCGCCATTCTCGCGGACCACCTCGAAGCGGATCGGTTCGCCGTCGGCGGTGACGAGATCGGCGTGGACGTCCCAGAACTCTTCCGGGTTGAATGCCCGGATAGCGCGCTCACGATCGACGATTAGCCGTACGGCCACCGACTGCACACGGCCGGCGGAGAGGCCACGAGCCACCTTGCTCCACAGCAAAGGCGAGACCATGAAGCCGACTACGCGATCCAGAAAGCGGCGGCTCTGCTGCGCCTCGACTCGGGCGATATTGAGCGTGCCGGGCTGCTTGAAGGCTTCCTGGATGGCATTCTTGGTGATTTCGTTGAACACCACTCGCTTGTAGCGCGAGTCGTCGCCACCGATGGTCTCCTTCAAGTGCCAGGCGATCGCCTCTCCCTCACGGTCCAGATCGGTCGCGAGATAGATGGTATCGCTCTTGTCGGCCAGCCTCTTGAGCTCATCGACCACCTTCTCCTTGCCCGGCAGGATCTCGTAATGGGCCCGCCAGCCATGTTCGGGGTCGATACCCATGCGCCGAACCAGTTGATCCCACTGCTTCTGCTTCTTGTACTCCGCCTTCTCTTCCGGCGACATCTTGCGGGTGATCGCCGCCTGCTTCGCGCGCTCCTTGGGATCGCTGGCCTGCTTGGAAGAACCGCTGGTCGGCAGATCACGAATATGCCCGACACTCGATTTCACCACGAAATCGTTGCCGAGATACTTGTTGATGGTCTTGGCCTTGGCCGGCGACTCGACGATAACCAGTGACTTGCCCATAGCGCTCCTGCTTCTTTATATATAGCGGCGGTCCCAGCCGATGGCGTGCTCGATGGCAGGGAGTGGGGCCGACCGGAAAATCCGCCTACCCTACCCTAGCCTTTCCCATGGCGCCAGCCGTAGCTTGACTTTGACCAACATTGACGGTGCGATGTCAATGGCCATTCACAATGGGGCTGACAAGACGGATTCCAAGTCGCGCCGTGGCGTCGTCTCGGGTTTGTGGGACTTTTCGTCCATGTCGCACCCGGCGCTCGCGCGCTACACTCGACTCCGTAACGTCATCGTCGCGAAAGGCCTCTAGGCTGAAACGTCAACAGCCCATCGGATGCTGGTGGCGATCCATTCGCCATTCGATGCCGAAAGCAGGCGTCTGGCTGAAACGCCAGCCATCCCGGCAGGCGGTGCATGTGGCTCCTCTAAGCCGGGATGACAGGACAGCAACAGCGCTTCGGACAAGACGGGCTCCTTGTTGTAAAATAACCACATGTCATCGTCGCGACTCGATCCATGACTTTTCAGCGCGGCGGGACGACTCATTCAGTTGCCAGGAGAATTTCCATGCAGCACGCGTTTCACGGTCCGATTCGCCGCACCAAGATCGTCGCCACCCTCGGCCCAGCCACGGATCGCGAGGGAGTATTGGATGCCATTATCGAAGCCGGGGTCGACGTCGTTCGCTTGAACTTCTCCCACGGGAATCCGGAAGATCATCGCCGCAGGCTCAAGGCCGTTCGCGAGGCGGCGGATCGTCACGGCCGCGCGGTGGCTGCACTGGGCGACCTCCAGGGCCCCAAGATCCGTATCGCCCGCTTTGCCGCCGAAGGTGGCGTCAAGCTCGAAAAAGGTCAGCCTTTCGTGCTGGACGTATCGCTGGATCGCGATGCCGGCGACAGCGAACGCGTCGGCTGCGATTACAAGGAGCTGGCTGACGATCTCGAGGCCGGCGACACCCTGTTGCTGGACGACGGTCGCCTGGTGCTCGAAGTGGACCGCATCGAAGGCCCGCAGATTTTCACCACGGTCAAGGTCGGCGGCAAGCTGACCAACAACAAGGGCATCAACAAGCAGGGCGGCGGCCTCTCCGCTGCGGCGCTGACCGAGAAGGACAAGGAAGACCTCAAGACCGCGATCGACATCGGTGTCGATTATCTCGCCGTATCGTTCCCGCGCAGTGGGGCCGACATGCAGTATGCGCGCGAGCTGCTGGGCGAAGCGGGCCAGGAGATCGGTCTGGTCGCCAAAATCGAACGCGCCGAAGCCGTTGCCGACCCGGAAACGCTGGACGACATCATCCGTGCCTCGGAAGCGGTGATGGTCGCCCGCGGCGATCTCGGCGTCGAGATCGGCGACGCCCAGTTGATCGGCGTGCAGAAGCGGATCATCGCCCGCGCCCGCACGCTCAACAAGGTCGTCATCACCGCTACTCAGATGATGGAATCGATGATCGAGTCGCCGCTGCCGACCCGCGCGGAAGTCTTCGACGTCGCCAACGCGGTTCTGGATGGCACCGATGCCGTGATGCTCTCGGCGGAAACCGCCGCCGGCGACTTCCCGGTCGAGACCATTCGCGCCATGAACCGGCTGTGTCTGGGCGCGGAGCGCGAGCGGGCGGCTCAGCAGTCCCAGCACCGCATCCACGAAGGCTTCAGCCGGATCGACGAGACGCTGGCGCTGTCTGCCATGTATGCGGCCAACCACCTTTCCGGCGTGGTCGCCATCGCCTGCTTGACCGCGTCGGGCTACACGCCGCTGATCGCCTCGCGCATCCGCTCCGGTCTGCCGATCGTCGCGCTGGCCGAGACACCGCTGGTCCAGCGTCGCATGGCGCTCTATCGCGGCGTCGTCTCGCTGGTCTTCGACAGCTCCCGCTTCCCGCTGACCGAGATCAACAGCGGCGCGATCAAGGAGCTGGTCAGCCTCGGGCTCGCCAGCAAGGGCGACCTCGTCATCCTGACCCGCGGCGATCACATGAATGCTCATGGCGGCACCAACACCATGAAGATCATCCAGGTCGAAGAGTGATCGAGAGCGCTCTTTTCACGGGATAAAAAAACGCGGAGCCATGGCTCCGCGTTTTTGATTGCCTTCATCGGGAAGACAGCCCGGCCCTCACTCGATTTCGATCAGGACCTCGCCCGGTGTCACGCGGTCGCCCTTGGCCACATGGACCGCCTTGACCGTGCCGCTGACCCGTGCCTGCACTTCCGTCTCCATCTTCATGGCTTCGGTAATCAAGACGGCCTGTCCTTCCTTGACGCTGTCACCTTCAGCGACCAGCACATCGACAATGTTGCCCGGCATCGACGTGGTAACGTGCCCAGGCGAGCTGGCCTTGGCGCGCCCCCCGCTATTGCCTTCCTGCACGAACTCGTCCTTGGCCTCGAACACGACCTCTTCGGGCATGCCATCGAGCGTCAGATAGACACGGCGCTTGCTGCCACTGCTACTGCCGACACCGGTGATCTGCACTTCGTAGGACTCACCGTGAACGTCGATGACGAACTCGGTAGGCACCCCTTCGGAAACCGGCCGTCCGGCACCGCCGACGGCTTCCGCTGACGGAATCGATTCGGGCGTCAACGTGCCGTCACGCCGCCCCTGCAGATATTCCCGCCCCAGATCGGGGAACATGGCAAAGGTGAGCACATCCTCTTCGCTGTCGGCGAGATCGCCGATATCCTGCTTCAGCCTGGCCATCTCCGGCTTGAGCTGGTCGGCGGGACGGCCCTCGTCGACCAGTTCGTTGCCGATCGCCTTGCGACGCACCTCGGCATTCACCTCGGCCGGCGGCTGACCGTAGCCACCCAGCAGGTAGCGCTTCACCTCGTTGGTGATCGACTTGTAACGCTCGCCGGTCAACACGTTCATGGCGGCCTGGGTCCCGACGATCTGCGACGTCGGCGTTACCAGCGGCGGATACCCCAGATCGGCACGAACCTTCGGAATTTCATCGAAGACATCCTGAATCCGGCTCAGCGCATTCTGCTCCTTCATCTGATTGGCCAGGTTGGACATCATGCCCCCCGGCACCTGCCAGATCTGTACGCTCACATCCTCGCGAGTGTATTCGCTTTCGAAAGCCGCGTATTTCTTGCGCACTTCCCGGAAGTAGTCGCCGACCTCCTTCAGCGCGACCAGATCCAGGCCGGTGTCATAGGGCGTCTGCTGGAACGCCGCCACCATCGCTTCGGTGGAGGGATGGCTGGTACCGCCGGCGAAGGCGGAAATACAGGTATCGATATGGCGACAGCCTGCTTCGACGGCCTTCATCTGGCTCAGGGAAGCGAGCCCGGACGTCGCGTGGGCATGGAGATGGATCGGCACGTCGACCGCCTCGGCCAGCGCTGCCACCAGCTCGCCGGTGGCGTATGGGGTCAGCAGACCGGCCATGTCCTTGATGGCGATCGAATCGGCGCCCATGTCGACCAGCCGCTTGGCCTGCTCGACATACATGTTCCGAGTGTGAACGGGGCTGACGGTATAACAGATAGTGCCCTGGGCATGCTTGCCGCTGGCCTTGACCGCCTTCATGGCGGTCTCCAGATTGCGCAGGTCGTTCAGCGCATCGAAGACCCGAAAGATGTCGATGCCGTTATCGGCCGAGCGCGCCACGAAACGCTCCACCACGTCATCCGCGTAGTGGCGATACCCAAGCAGGTTCTGACCCCGCAGCAGCATCTGTAGCGGCGTGTTGGGAAGCGCTTCGCGCAACGACTGCAGGCGTTCCCAGGGATCCTCCTTGAGAAAACGCACGCAGGCGTCGAACGTGGCGCCGCCCCAGACTTCGAGTGAATGGAACCCGATCGCGTCGAGTTTGGCGCAGATTGGCAGCATGTCTTCGGTTCGCATGCGCGTGGCAATCAATGACTGATGCCCATCACGCAGGACGACGTCGCTGATCTTGACGGATGACGAGTCGGCGTTGTTCATCTTTTTCTCCTGATCCTGATTCTGATCCATTCGGCGCATTCAAAGTCCGGCGTGAGCCGCGATGGCCGCCGCAATCGCCAACGCCACCTCTTCAGGGTTGCGCTTGACGGAGTAGTTGAGCAGTTCGGGATGGGCGGGAACGAACCCGGTGTCGAAGTGCCCGGCCCGGAAATCGGGATGGCGCAGAATTTCCTGGTAATAGGGTGCGGTGGTCTTCACCCCTTGCAGACGCATGTCGTTCAGCGCCCGAATGCCACGATTGAGGGTCTCTTCCCAGGTCATTCCCCAGACGATCAACTTCAGGCACATCGAATCGAAGTACGGCGGAATGGTATAGCCGGTATAGATCGCGGTGTCCGTGCGGACGCCGGGGCCGCCGGGCGCGTAGTAACGGGTGATGCGACCGAAGCTGGGCAGGAAGTCGTTCTTGGGGTCCTCGGCGTTGATCCGGAACTGGATGGCATAGCCCTGGTGGCGGATATCCTCCTGGCGATAGGCCAGCCGGTCGCCTGCGGCAATGCGCAACTGTTCACGGACGATATCGACGCCGGTGATCGCCTCGGTGATGGTGTGCTCGACCTGAACCCGGGTATTCATCTCCATGAAGAAGACTTCGTTGTCCTTGACCAGGAACTCCACGGTACCGGCATTCTGGTAGCCGACTGCCTGGGCGGCGCGCACTGCCATCTTGCCCACGTAGCTGCGCTGTTCCGGCGTCAGCTGGGGGCTGGGCGCGATTTCGATCAGCTTCTGGTTGCGGCGCTGGATCGAGCAGTCGCGCTCGAACAGATGGATGACCCCACCGTGGCTATCCGCCAGTACCTGGACTTCGATGTGCAGCGGATCGACGACGCACTTCTCCATGAACACTTCCGCGCTACCGAAGGCTTTGGTCGCTTCGGAAATCACGCGATCCCAGGCCTGCCGGAGCTGTTCGGCCGTGTCGCAGCGGCGAATGCCACGGCCACCGCCGCCGGATGTCGCCTTGAGCATGATCGGGTAGCCAATCTCTTCGGCAACCGTCAGCGCTTCATCGAGATTGGCGAGATTACCGTCGGAACCCGGCGTCACCGGCACGCCTGCCTCACGCATCGCCGTTCGCGCGGCGGTCTTGTCGCCCATCCTGGCGATCACTTCGGCACTCGGGCCGACGAACGCGATACCCGCCTGGCTGCAGATCCTGGCAAATTCGGCACTTTCGGATAAGAAGCCGTAGCCGGGATGAATGGCATCACAGCCGGTTTCCCGCGCCAGGTTGACGATCCGCCGCGGATCCAGATAGCCCGCCAGCGGTTCGTCACCGACGAAATAGGCTTCGTCCGCTCCTTTGACATGCAGGGAGAAACGGTCGGGTTCGGTATAGATCGCAACCGAACGGATGCCCATCTCGGCGCAGGCTCGTACAATACGCACGGCAATCTCGCCGCGGTTGGCGATAAGCAGCTTTTTAAACACCGTTTGCCCTCCCGGTTTGTGCGTGGCGACGCTTTGTTATCGTCTCCCTACGCTAGCGATCCGGGTACCAATAGAAAAATTGATATTTTTTTGCCAACCTATAAGCTAAACGTTATACCTGACCGTGAGAGCATCCTGAATGTCGCGTCCCAACCTGCTCAATCGTCTGACGTTCCGTCAGCTCCAGGTCTTCCAGGCCGTTCATCGTCAGCAATCCTATTCACGCGCTGCCGAACAGCTGGGCCTGACGCAACCTGCCGTCAGCGCTCAGATCCGACAGCTCGAGCAGGCGCTGAGCCAGCCACTGTTCAAGTACGCCGGCAAGACACTCCATATACTGCCCGCCGCCGATGCGCTGGCCGCGTCCGTGCAGTCGATCTTCGGTCAGGTTTCGAGTCTGCAGATGGAGCTGTCGGAGCTGGCGGGCACGATCCGGGGCGAACTCAACCTTGCAGCCGTCTCGACCGCGCAATACGTCGTGCCGCACATTCTGGCGCGCTTCAGAGCCCGCTATCCGGAAGTCCAGATTCGACTACGCGTCTGCAACCGGGCACAGGCCCTCGAGCGGCTGGCGGAGAGACGAGATGACCTGGTCATCATGGGTATGGTGCCGGACGACCCCAACCTGGTATTCATGCCCATTCTGGACAACGAATTGATACCGGTGGTCTGGCCGGGCCACCCGCTGGTCACGGCCGAGCGGGCGACGCTCGAGGATTTCGCGCGGCACTATCTGCTGATGAGGGAGCCAGGCTCCGGCGCGCGGACGGCATTCGAGGATTTTGCGGCAAGGGAGCGCATCTCCCTGCACCACACCATCGAGCTCGGCACCAATGAAGCCATCAAGCAGGGGGTCATGGCGCACTTGGGTGTGGCCGTGCTCCCACGCCTGGCCGTACAGCTGGAGCTGGCTTCCGGACTGCTGGCGAGCCCGCGCATTCCCGGCTTCCCTCTGAAACGCTCATGGTGCACGGTCTATCCCAAGGATCGCTACCCGACGCCAGTCACGGAGCTTTTTCTACGCTTCGTGCGGGAACTGCTGCCGGAATTGAATGCACATTTCCGGGCCCCGATGACACCGATCGAGACGCCGACGCTGCTGTGTCTTCCTGCTGATGAGGTTTAAAAAGGACGTCAGCGCTCAGGCCCGATCACGCTGATTCGCCTGGACACGCAGGATATGCAGCTGGATCAGCTCCTCGGCCTGAGCGGCAAGAAGCCTCAATCGCTGCATATCGGTTTCCTCGAAAGCCCGGGGAAGCATGCCGATCAGACATAGCGTGCCCACACAGGCTTCCGGCTCCACGAACAGCGGATAGCCAGCATAGAAGCGAATGAAAGGGTCTCCCGTCACCAGCGGGTTGTCCGAAAAACGTGCATCCCGCAAGGCATTGTTGACCACCATTGGCTGGCCGTCGGCCACGACGTGACCACAGAAAGAAATCCGCCTTGGCGTCTCGCAGACCTTCAAGCCCTGATGCGACTTGAACCACTGACGCTCTTCGTCGATCAGCGTGATCATCGACATGGGAACGTCAAAAATCTGGGTCGCCAATTCCGTCAAACGGTCGAACCCCTTGTCGGATTCCGAATCGAGCAGCTGTAGATCCCGCAAAACGGTTAGACGCTCGACTTCGTTATGGGGCATATCCGGTGCAATCATAGAGCGGACTCTTACTCCTCAGGTTCGAGAAATCATCAACGCCGCACAGCCAACGTGGTTCCGGACAGAAAAGCCGCGAGATAATCCTTCAAAGATAGTTCTTCGACGATAATTCTCCGAAGCGTAACGACCGCCTGGCGCGGCGCACGGAAATCCTGCCCGGATGATCCGTGGTACGTACGTGACGAACGGTCATTGAATACGCCTGAAAAACCTCCTTGGATGCATACCTGTTGCCCATGACCCAAACGGTTCGTCATATCGCATTCCGGTATGAAAACAATACCAGGCAGGGGCAGAACGGGACCAGGCAGGGACGGAACGGGATCAGGCTGAGACAGAACGGGCCTGCCGATCTTATCGGCAGGCCCGTTAACGTCTTTCTGACGAGGCACGCTTACTTCACCTCTACCCCGTGTGCCTGCTTGTCGGCATGATAGGACGAACGCACCAGCGGCCCCGAGGCGACATGCTTGAATCCCATCGCCTTGCCCTGCTCGGCAAACCAGTCGAAGGTCTGGGGGTGCACCCAGCGATCGACAGGCAAGTGATTGCGCGAAGGCTGCATGTACTGACCCAGGGTCAGCATGTCGACATCATGAGCGCGCAAATCGCGCATGACCTCGATCACCTGCTCGTCGGTTTCACCGACTCCGAGCATCAATCCTGATTTGGTCATGACTTCCGGACGGCGCGCCTTGTACCCTTTAAGCAAGTCCAGCGACCACTGATAATCGGCACCCGGGCGGACCTTGCGATAGAGCGACGGCACCGTCTCCAGGTTGTGGTTGAAGACATCCGGCGCTTCGCCTTCCAGAATGTCCAGCGCCACCTGCATGCGTCCGCGGAAATCCGGAACCAGCACTTCGATTTCGATGTTCGGGCTGTCGCGACGAATCTCGCGAATGCAGTTGGCGAAATGCTGCGCCCCGCCATCACGCAGGTCATCGCGATCCACGGACGTCACCACGACGTAATTGAGCCGCATCTCGGCAATGGCTTCCGCCAGTTCGCGAGGCTCGTTCTCGTTGAGCGCATTGGGTCGTCCATGCGCGACATCGCAGAAGGGGCAACGGCGGGTACAGATATCGCCCATGATCATGAAGGTCGCCGTCCCGCCACTGAAACACTCGCCCAGATTAGGGCAGGAGGCTTCTTCACAGACGGTGTGCAGTCCGTGCTTGCGCAGGGTCTGCTTGATATGGGTGACCTGAGGAGAAACCGGCATTCTGACGCGCAGCCAGTCCGGTTTCTTCGGCAACGTTTCGGTCGGAATGACCTTGACGGGAATCCGAGAGACCTTCTCGGCACCGCGCAGTTTGACTCCGCGCTCGGCGCGTGCCGGCTTCTTGGTCTCGGGCGTTGGCATGACGGTCGTCTCGGTCATAGATCCCTTCCTGATAGGTCGTGGAACATCGGCAGCTAAGCAATCGCTGCCGGTTCAAAAGCTTGTGGCCACCCGGATCGAGCGTCGAGTGGCGCGGACAGTCGGCGTGCAAAGCAGCCTGCCAATCTTTCGGCTTCGCTGATCGATGACACCGGCTCGGTCACGTGGTCACGCAATTGGGTCATCTTCAATCCCGCATAGCCGCACGGGTTGATTCGGGCGAACGGTGACAGGTCCATGTCGACGTTGAGCGCGACGCCATGGAAACTGCAGCCCCGCCGAATTCGCAGACCCAGCGATGCGATCTTGTCGTCGGCGACATAGACCCCGGGGGCGTCCGGTCGCGCACGTGCATCGACGCCATGGTGCGCCAGCAGATCGATGACGGCGTTCTCGAGCAGCGTCACCAGCTCCCGTACGCCAAGCCCTCGCCGACGCACATCGAGCAAAGGATAGAGCACGACCTGCCCCGGCCCATGGTAGGTCACCTGGCCACCGCGATCGCTCGCGACGACCGGTATGTCTCCCGGCATCAGCAGGTGCTCGGGCTTGCCGGCCCGCCCCTGGGTGAAGACGGGGTCATGCTCGACCAGCCACAACTGATCCGGCGCCGAGGCATCGCGCGTGTCGGTAAAACGCGACATCGCCTGCCACACCGGCAGATAAGGCTGACGCCCGAGTCGGTAGAGTTGCAACGTGGACATTAGCGTCACAGCACCATGTGTACGCGTCCGGTCGCCTTCAGATCCTGAAACAGCGCATCCAGCTGCGCTTCTCCGGTGGCATGAATGACCACTCGAACCGATTGAAAGCGACCGTTGCGACTGTCGGAAAGCTTGATGGATGCCGAATCGAACCCGGGAGCATGCCGTTCGATCACCTCGCTGATGGCCGCAACGAAATCTTCGGCGGCATCACCGACTACCCGGATCGAGTAGTCGCACGGAAATTCGACCTTGGGCCGAGGCAGGTCAACATCATTGGGTGTCTGGGTCATGGCGCTATGGTTATCTGAGTCATGGCATTAGGCGCTGAAAGTCATTTCCGACCATTCTACTCAACAACAGCCCGAGCACCAACCGATGCCGGCGAAGCGCGGAAACCGCTGAAAGGATCCGCTACTCCGTTTGGAACCTTCGTCATCTTTCGGCACTGCCGCCTGGCCGGGCACCGAATCTCGCCAGCGCCCGACCGACAGCGCAAGAGCTGCCTTAATCGAACAGCCCGGTCACGAACAGCACGATGGAGTCCCATACACGCTTGAAGATACTGCCCTCTTCGACCCCTTCCAACGCCACCAGCGGCTGCTGGCCCAGCACCTCGTCACCCGACTTGATCTCCAGGGTACCGACCTGCTGTCCGGCCTGAATCGGCGCACGCAGCGTCTCCGGCAGATTGAGGCGTGCGGTCAGGTTATCGGCGCTACCCCGCGGCACGGTCATGCTGACCTCGTCCTGCACGCCGAGACGAACGGTATCACTGGCGCCGCCCCAGATACGCGCCTCGTTGAGTACGGAGCCAGCGTCATAGAGCTTGCGAGTCTGGAAGAAACGGAAGCCGTAGTTGAGCAGGCGCTGGGTTTCCGCCGCCCGGGCTTCATCGGAATTGGTGCCCATCACCACGGCGATCAGGCGGGTATCCTGCTTTTTGGCAGAGGCGACCAGACAGTAGCCGGCTGCTTCGGTATGGCCCGTCTTCAAGCCATCGACGTCCGGATCGCGCCACAACAGACGATTGCGGTTCGGCTGGCGAATGTCGTTGTAGGTGAAATATTTCTCCGAATAGACCTGATAGTGATCAGGGAAATCCGTGATGATGTGGCGCGCGAGGATGGCCAGGTCATGAGCGGACGAATAGTGGTCGTCGTGAGGCAGCCCTGTCGGATTCATGAAGTGGCTGTTTTGCATTCCCAGGCGCTGAGCCTGCTGATTCATCAGGTCAGCGAACGCCGATTCACTGCCGGCCACGTACTCTGCCAGCGCCACGCTGGCATCGTTGCCGGACTGCACCACCACGCCGCGAAGCAGGTTCTCGACGCTGACCTGCGTGCCCTCCTGGATGAACATGCGTGAACCGCCCGTGCGCCACGCATTTTCACTGACGCTGACCATGTCGGTGTCGGAGATGCTGCCGCCGTCGATTTCCTGCTCGACGATGTAGGCCGTCATCATCTTGGTCAGACTGGCGGGCGGCAGCCGCTGATCGCCGTTGTGATTCACCAGCAACTGGCCGGTGGAAGCATCCATCAGCACCCAGGAAGACGCGGCCAGATCAGGCGGCGAGGGTATCAACTGCTCCGGTTCCGGGTTGGATGCCGACATCTGGCTATCGGGAGTGGGTTGCTGGGCGCCGGCCGGAGACGACAGCAGCCCCAGACACAATGACGCTGAGATGACCAGGCGTGATACAGACGAAGTGAACAACGCTTTCATGACAATCGGGTTCTCACTGGACGAGGTTACTGAGTGGGCGCTACCAGGAACGTCTGGCTATAGCCGGCGTCCTGCAGAGTAGCCCTGATGGATTCGAGCGATGCCAGGTCATGAATGGGGCCGACCTGGACACGATAGAGAGGAGACGCATTGTCGATGCGAACCGGCCGCGACAGCAAGCCCTGCAGCCGGTTCTTCAACGCTTCCGCACCGGCTCGTGAACCGAGCGCGGCAACCTGCACGAAGCGCTGCCCCGCCGCCAGCGATCCTTCGGAGGCGGAGATGGGCGCAGCGCTTGCAGAAGATAGCGTGGACGAAGACGGAGATTCCTCGGCGTTCGCCGCCGTCAGAACGGGATCGATGCTTGCCTGGTAATTCGCGCCAGAGCTCGCACCCTCGGCCTGCGAAGCGACAGGCCGGGGGGAAGCCCCCGATGTCGATGGCTGACGCGATACCGAACGGGACGCGGCCGCGCTCTGACCGGCCTGCGAGCGGTCACCCGCCGACTCACCATGCGTACGTGCCCAGACCACGGGGTCTATCGCCTCGACCTTCACCCGCCCCGTCCCGCCTTTCAGAATACCCAGGCGTGCAGCCGCCGCGTAGGAAAGATCGATCAGCCGGTCGCTGTGAAACGGGCCACGATCGTTCACCCGCACGATGACCTTGCGACCGTTATCGAGATTGGTGACACGCGCGTAAGTCGGCAACGGCAAAGAGCGATGCGCCGCCGACATCTGGTACATGTCGTAGGTCTCGCCATTGGCCGTGTCGTATCCCTGAAACTTGACGCCGTACCAGGAAGCGAGCCCTTCGGCCTCGTAACCGGCAGGGTCGTCGAGCACATGGTAGGTCTTGCCCCATACCGTATAGGTCGAGCGGTTACCGCTCCTGGAACGGGGTTCCACGCGCGGCACCGCATCCGGCACGTTGGCGACGTCTTTCGGCGTATCCGGGTAGGCATCCTGATCCATGGCGTAACGACCGCTCCCACCCTGGGAGCCGCCGCCACCGGCACATCCCGCCAATAGCGCCAGCAGCAACAGTGCCAGGGAGAAGCGCCATCTCACGGCACACCGAATCATGCCCCGTCACCTTGCGCGTCCTCGGACATGGCAGTCTGAATGCGCTGCGCCAGCGTCGCGACCGCCATCGCATAGAGATGGCTGTGGTTGTAGCGGGTGATGACGTAGAAATTGTCGAGGCCCAGCACATAGCGAATGTGCCCGTCGGCAAAATCCAGGGCCAACGGCACGACCTCGTCACTCGGCTGCAAGCTCCCCGCCGTCGGCTCGATACCGACCTGCTGCAACGCCGAAATCGATGTATCCGGCGGCTCGGTACGATTGAAGGTGATGGAAGACGGCAACACATCGGGGCCATCGGCCTCGACCAGCACCGCTTGATGCCGCTGCCAACCATGCTCGCTGAAGTAATTGGCGATACTGCCGATGGCGTCCACCGGGTTGTTCCACAGATCCTTCAGGCCATCGAAATCGAAATCGACCGCGTACGCCTGATAGCTGGTCGGAATGAACTGCGGATAGCCCATGGCACCGGCGTAGGAGCCATGAAGCGTGGCGGGATCGACATCCTGACCTAGCGTGATATCGAGAAACGCCTCGAGCTCACCGCGAAAGAAGGCACCTCGGGAAGGATGGTGAAAGGCCAGCGTGGAGAGAGAATCCAGCACACGATGCGTGCCCTTGTGTTGGCCGTACTGGGTCTCGACACCCAGGATCGCCACCACGATCTCCGGCGGCACGCCGTAGACTTTCTCGGCCCGCGCCAACGCTTCATGATACTTCTCGAGAAAGGCAACGCCCTGCCGAATACGTTCAGGCTGGATGAAGATGTCGCGGTACTCGTCCCAGCGCAAGCGTCTTTCCGCCGCGTGATCCATCGCCTCCAGTACCTGCGGACGATACTGCGCCGCCTGCATCGCGGCTTCCAGCTCGTGACTCGGCAAGCCCTTCCGGGACAGGGATTCCACCATCTCCTGCACTTCGGGATGGGTGGCCGGGTCGAAATTCTCCTCGGCCTGCGCCGCCGCGCTTGCCAAACCCCAGAGTCCCACCAGCAACAGACTGATGCTGAACCGACGATCTCGTCTCCAACGCAGCGGCATGCGCGACTAGCTCCCTGCTTGCGGCTCGTCCGGCGTCAGTGTGTCAACAGGCGCCGGTGCGTGTGAATCGACATGAGAATACCGAACCCGGCCATCAAGGTCACGCTGGAGGTCCCGCCATAGCTGACCAGCGGCAATGGCACGCCGACCACCGGCAGAATGCCCGTGACCATGCCGATATTCACGAAAACGTAGATGAAAAAGGTCAATACGATACTACCGGCCAGCAAGCGGCCGTAGGTGTCCTGCGCATGATTGGCCATGACCAGCCCGCGCGAGACCAGCAACAGATACAGCACCAGAATGGTACACATGCCGATCAGGCCGAACTCCTCTCCCAGCACGGCGACGATGAAGTCGGTATGGCGCTCCGGCAGGAACTCTAGCTGGGACTGCGTACCCAGCCCCCAGCCCTTGCCTTCCAGCCCGCCGCTGCCGATCGCGGTCTTGGACTGGATGATGTTCCACCCGGCACCGAGAGGGTCGCTTTCCGGATTGAGAAAGGTCAACACTCGCTGACGCTGGTAATCGTGCATGTTGATCCACAGCAGCGGCGCCGCCGCCCCCGCCATGGCCCCCAGCGTCAGAATGAATTTCCACGACAGCCCCGTCAGCAGAATCACGAACACTGCCGCGCAGGTCACCAGCAATGACGTGCCCAGGTCAGGCTGACGGGCGATCAGCAGCACCGGCACCCCGATGATCACCGCGCAGACGATCAGATCGCGCCAGGTGGGCGGCAGGGGGCGGCGATGAAAATAGGCCGCCAGCATCATCGGCATGGCGATCTTCATCACCTCCGAAGGCTGGAATCGCAACGGGCCGATCTCCAGCCAGCGCTGGGCGCCCATGCCGATGTCCCCCATGATCTCGACGGCGATCAGCATCAAGAGGCCGCCACCGTAGGCCAGCGGTGTCCACCGGAACAGCGTGCCGGGCGAGAACTGCGCGATGATCACCGCGCCCAGCAAGGCCACGCCCATGCGCGACGCCTGCGCCATCGTCGTCGAGGCCGACATGCCGCTGGCGCTGTAGAGCACCACCAGTCCGAACGAGATCAGCAGCAGCAGGATCGACAATAGCCACGGGTCGAGATGCATGCGCAGCCACAACGAGCGCTTGCGCCCGACTCGGGCTTGATGGGCTCTCGGTGCCACGCGTTGGAAATCAATCGCCATCGATACTCTCGATTTCTTCGTTGACGGTGGTACCCGGCGGATCCTCGAGCTTTCCGTCGGGCAACAGCCAGGCATCGGTAAGCTCGCGACCGAGGCCGGATACGCCGCCGCCTGCGTTCTCGACGATGACGGCAACCGCGATCTGAGGGTCGTCTACGGGCGCAAAACCGATGAACAGCGCGTGATCACGGAGGCGTTCGGCCAGTTCGTCGGCGTCGTACTTCTGGTTCTGCCCCAACGAAAAGACCTGAGCGGTGCCGGTCTTCGCTGCCATCTCGTACTGCAGGCCAGCGCCAGCCTTGCGGGCGGTCCCTTCGGAGCCGTTCATCACTGCTTCCATGCCTTTGAAGACATCCTGCCACCAGCGCGCCTGATCGATCTGTACATCCGGCTTGGTGTCCGCGAACGGCGGCTCGACGGTGTCGTCGCCGATGCGCTTGGCCAGGTGCGGCCGCACCCACTGTCCCCGATTGGCCAGTGTCGCGGTGGCAGCCGCCAACTGGAGTGGCGTCGCCATGAAATATCCTTGACCGATGCCGGCAGAAAGCGTTTCTCCCGGATACCACACCTGGTTGTACTTCTCGCGCTTCCATTCGCGTGACGGCATCAGGCCCGGCGACGCTCCCTGGACATCCAGCGACGTGACCTCGCCAAAGCCGAACTGGTGCATGAACGCCGAGAGACGGTCGATGCCCAGCCGGTACGCCATGGTATAGAAGTAGGTGTTGTTGGAGACTTCCAGCGCTCGCTCGAGATCGACACGACCATGCCCCCACCGCAGCCAGTTGTGGTAGCGCCGGCTATCATTGGGCAACTGGAAATAGCCAGGGTCGTAGATGACGTCGTTGGGCTTGACCACCCCATCCTGCAAGGCGCCCAGCGCCTCGAACGGCTTGACGGTCGAACCCGGCGGATACTGCCCGCGTACCGCACGGTTATACAGCGGCAGGTCCAGATTTTCCTGCAAGGCGCGATAATCCTTGTAGGAGATCCCGGTCACGAACTTGTTGATGTCGAAGCCCGGTGCCGAAACCATCGCCAGGATGTCGCCCGTCTTGGGCTGAATGGCCACGATGGCACCGCGTCGTCCGCCCAGCAGATCATAGGCCATGTGCTGCAGACGGCTGTCGATGGTCAGCGTGATGTCCTTGCCCGGCTCTGCCGGATTTCGGTCCAGTTCACGCAGGACCCGGCCACGGGCGTTGGTCTCGACCTTGCGCAGGCCGGCCTTGCCATGAAGCTGATCCTCGTAGGTGTACTCGACCCCCGTCTTGCCGATGAAATGAGTACCGGCATAATTGCCGGGATCCAGATCGGCCAGCTCATCGGCGTTGATCCGCCCGACGTAACCGAGCACGTGAGACATCACGATCGGATCAGGGTAATAGCGCATCAACTGGGCCTCGACCTCGACACCGCTAAGCAGATAGCGGTTCACGGCCAGGCGGGCAATCTGATCCTCGGTGAGATCGCTGATCAACAGCGCAGGCTGATAGGGTCGCTGGCGCTGACGGGAACGCTCCCGAAAGGTCTCGACCTCGTCCTCGGGCAGCCCCAGGATATCCACCAGACGCTGTAACGTGGTATCGAGATCATCGACACGTTCGCGCACGATGGTGAGATTGTAGGTCGGGCGGTTTTCCGCCAGCAGCTTGCCGTTTCGGTCGTAGATCAGGCCACGACGCGGCGGTAACGGCTCCACTCGCATGCGATTATTGTCGGAGCGCGTGATGAAGACGTCATGCTCGATGATCTGCAAATAGACCAGACGCGAAACGAGCGCGCCCGCCATCAGCAGAATGATCAGGGCAGCGACCAGCGAGCGATTGCGAAAGACACGAACTTCCTGTTCGTGGTTCTTGACGTTTTCCCGACGTTTACGCATGACAGAAGCAGCGATTCAGGGCAGGGATCGGCTCCGAGCCGTCACGGCGTCCGGCGGCGTCGCTTTCGGTGGCGTCAAATGGAAACAAGCGACTGACTCTCTGACTCAACGGTGATACGGATGTCCTGCGAGCAATGTCCAGGCGCGATAGAGCTGTTCCGCCAGCACCACCCGCACCAGGGGGTGCGGCAGCGTCAGTGCCGACAGCGACCAGGATTGCCGAGCGCGGGCGACGACGCGGGGATCGAGACCGTCGGGACCTCCGACCAACAGCGCGACGTCCTGCCCTTCCAGCCGCCAGGAGTCCAGCTCTGCGGCCAGTTGCTCGGTCGTCCAGGACGCCCCTTTGACCTCGAGCGCCACGATACGTTCCTGATCGCGCAATTTTTCCAGCATCCGATCACCTTCGGCCTGGACTGCCCGCGCCACGTCGGCATTCTTGCCGCGGGCACCGGGCGGGATCTCGACGATCTCGAAGGGCATCTCGCGCGGCAACCGCTTGCGATACTCATCGACCCCGGCCTCGACCCACGCCGGCATGCGCGAGCCGACGGCCAGCAACCGGATCTTCACCCGCGAAGCTCTTGACCGCGAAGCTCTTGACGATCCACGGCACGCTTCGAATCCGTGGGCAGGTCGGCCCAGAGACGCTCGAGATCATAGAGTTGACGGGTCTCCGGCATCATCACATGAGCGACGACGTCGCCCAGATCCACCAGCACCCATTCACCGCTCTGCTGCCCTTCTACGCCCAGCGGTCGAAGGCCGGCCTCCTTCGCCTTTTCGATCACGTTATCCGCCAGTGCGGAGACATGACGCGACGATGTGCCGCTCGCGACCACCATGACATCAGTGACACTGGTCAATTCGGCTACATCCAGCTCGACGACGTCACGCGCTTTCAACTCTTCGAGCGCATCCACCACCAATGATTTAAGCGTATCTGTCTGCATAGCTCCTCGTCATATAGCCCCTTGAAAAAGGGCAATCGCGTCTCCCGGAAATCCGGAAGACGCGCATTTTACTCGGATAACCCGTCAACGCCAGTCCCCGACTCGCGATAGAGCCCGTGGGTTTCGATATAGCGTTCGACGGATTCGGGAATCAGATATCGCACGCTGAGCCCTTGCTGCAAGCGCCGACGCACTTCGGTCGCCGCGATCGCCATGCGGCTGGGCAAGCGCAGGCGCAACAAGTGGCCGGCAGGCGCCGTCATCAGCGATTCGACCGTAGCGACCTCACGACCTTCGATCAACGAAGCCAGTGCCGGCTTCAGCGGTTCCTCGTGGTCGGGACGATCGATCACCACGATATGGGCGAGCGACAGCAAGCGCTCGTACTGATGCCAGTCGGGAAGCCCCAGAAAGGCATCGTGACCGACGGCCATGACAAGCCGCGCCTGTTCTCCCCACGCTTCGCGCAATGACGCCAGGGTGTCGACGGAGTAGGAATGACCTGAACGACGCACCTCACGGTCGTCCGCCACCAGGCCGGGCGTGTCACCGATACCGGCCTCCAGCATGGCAAGCCGGTGCTCGGCGGAAATACCGGGTGCCGTGCGATGAGGCGGAACGTGGACCGGAATCATGTGCACCGCATCCAGCGCCAGCGCCTCTCCCAACTCCACGGCACTACGCAGATGTCCTATATGGACAGGGTCGAAGGTACCGCCGAGCATGGCGATACGCGCAATGGACGAATGTCGTGCGTCAGTTTGTCGCACGTCAGTTCCGGACATGACCGTCGCCAAAGACCACGTATTTTCGGGTCGTCAGGCCTTCGAGGCCAACCGGGCCGCGGGCATGCAGCTTGTTGGTCGAAATGCCGATCTCGGCGCCCAGCCCATATTCGAAGCCATCGGCAAAACGTGTCGAGGCATTGACGATGACCGAACTGGAATCCACCTCGGCCAGAAACCGTCTGGCGAGGGTCAGGTTTTCCGTCACGATCGCGTCGGTATGCTGCGAACCATAGGTGTTGACGTGTTCGACCGCCTGGTCGAAACCGTCGACGATGCGAATCGCCAGAATCGGTGCCAGATACTCCGTCGACCAGTCCGCCTCCGAGGCGGCGACGGCATCGCCGATCCATTCCCGTGTGCGCGGACAGCCACGCATCTCGACGTGCTTGTCGCGATAGATCGCTGCCAGCTCGGGCAGCACCCGCGCCGCGATATCGGCATGCACCAGCAGGGTTTCCATGGTATTGCAGGGAGAGTAGCGCTGGGTCTTGGCGTTGTCGGCGATCGCCACCGCCTTGTCGACATCCGCAGCCGCATCGATATAGACGTGGCAGATCCCATCGAGATGCTTGATGACAGGCACCGTGGCCTCGTCGGCGACGCGCGTGATCAATGACTTGCCGCCTCGCGGAATGATGACGTCCACGAACTGCGGCATGGTAATCAACGCCCCTACCGCGGCACGATCGGTGGTTGCCACGATCTGCACGGCCGCTGCCGGCAGCCCGGCGTCCTCGAGCCCCAGACGAATGCACTCCGCGATCGCCGCATTGCTGGACGCCGCCTCCGAGCCGCCACGAAGAATGCAGGCGTTTCCGGACTTCAGACAGAGGCTCGCCGCCTCAACGGTCACATTGGGACGCGACTCGTAGATGATACCGATCACGCCCAGGGGAACACGCATCTGGCCGACCTGAATGCCGCTGGGGCGATAGCTCAGGCCATCGATCTGGCCGACGGGATCGGCAAGCGCCGCCACCTGACGAACACCGGCGATCATGGCATCGACTCGCTCGGGGGTCAGCGCCAGGCGATCCAGCAGGGCGTCACTCAGCCCGTTGTCGCGCCCGCGCTGCAAATCCTCCCGGTTGGCCGCCGCCAGGGCCGGCCGCGCCGCTTCCAGCCGAGCCACGATGGCCTCCAGCGCGCGGTTCTTGGAACCGCTGTCGACCCGGCGCAGCGCGGCACTGGCGCTACGCGCCCGCTGCCCCAGATCCTGCATGTACTGAACGATATCCTCGACCCGAGAGGCCGCAGTCTGCTGCATGGTGTACTATTCCATCTCGTTGGTAGCCCGCAACGAGCGCCGTTCGTCGTCGAAATCCGCAACGGCCCGGTAGGCTAGAAAACTTGGCGTCAATGATACGATAGCGCTTTGCCCGTTATCGTCGATCACGCTATACGCTCAGTCCCGGCACATGCGATAGTGAGACACGAATCGAGCACGCCATTCGCAATCGGTCCAATATAAGCCACCATGCAAAGCAAGTACAAAAGCCTCGGCTTCAAAACGCTTCTGGCGCTTATCTTGGTGCTTGCTCTGTTGACGGGCTGGCTGGCCGAAGGCGCGATGAGGGCAACTGCCTGGACCAGCGCCGTCGTCTTCGCTTTCCTGCTGGCTCGTCCTGCACGTCTCACGCCGTGGTTTCCCATCGCGATTCTCCTGCTCGCCGTCGGCCTGCTCCTGGTCGGTCGCGCCCATACGGATATCTGGCTCTGGGTTCTGCCCTTGTGCCTGTTGGGGCTGGCGGGTCGAGCCGGAATCGTGGTGAATGTGGCGGCCTACCTGTCGTGCGTGACCTACATCGGCTGGACGCAGACCCTCCCAACCGCCGTCGTTGCCGCGACTTCCCTGGCTATCGTCTGGCTGCTGTCCCTGGAGCGACAGCAGCGGACGCCGCCGCCAGTGAAGCCCGATTGGCTGCTCCCGCCGGCTCAGCTGGATACCGACATTCAACGCGAACTCAAGCGAGCCGAGCGAGAAGCCTTGCATGGCGAGGTGGTAGTTTTCGGCTGCGCCCGCTCGACGAGTGCCGACATGAAACAGCTCTGCCGATACCTTCAGGAGCAACTGGCACTCTATGAACGTGCCTATCGGCTCAATGACTATGGGGTTGCCGTGATTCTCGTGGCGCCCAGCGCCGAAGCCGCCCACCAGCGCCGACGATATCTGGGCTGTGCTGTCATGCCTCATCGGGAGGTCTCCTCGACCCCACTGACGGAAATTGGCGATCGTTTCGCTCGTCATACCGGCAAGCCGGCGAAGCATGCTTCGGAGATGCAACCTTGGCATTGAGTCGATACAAGCTGATCGCTCAGCTACTTACGCTGTTGCTGCTGGTGGGGCTCGCGCTGTGGGAACACCTGATGCGCCACTACGACTTGATATTGCCGCCTACGCTGTTGGCGATCGCGTTGCTGGTCTCTCTGCCGCTGCAATGGCTGGGGCGCTTGCGACCGACGGTGGTCGATCATCTGCTTCTGACTGGCGGGCTGATTCTGTGTGCGGTGGAAGCTCCGAGTAGCGACACCCCCATGCTGTGGCTGGGACTGTCGATAATCCTCGGCTTTCTGTTGTTGACGCTCCTCCCGGCGCTCCTGCTGGCGCTCTGTCTCGTCCCGGCGATGCTCACTCTGCTCGGCGACGAACACATCACGGCGCTCAACCTGATACTGGGCTGGTGGCTGGCGCTCGTTGCGGCTACCTTGCTCGTTCTGCTGAATCACCCATCCCGTGCTCAGCGCTTCACTTTGAGGCCTTGGCGACGCGACAAGCGACTTCCTATCGCCTGTATTCGAGCAAACCTGAAAATAGAAATCGCCAGGGCGTCTGCGCTCGACCAGCCATTGAGCGTACTGGTCGTGTACATTCCCCAGCTGGATCAAGCCGGAGATCAATTCGGTGGCCACTTGCGCGAGGTGCTTTCGTCCAATTTCAGCCACGCGGTTTCCGACAATAGCCGCCAGAGCGACCTGCTCGGCGAATACAATGCCAACGTTTTCTGGCTCATTCTGCCCAACACGGCTGAACCTGGAGCCATTGCCGCTGCCAAAAGGCTCTCGGACGTGGTGACAATGGTCGCCCATCCAGACATCGGCCCGCTGGAAACCTACAGCCGGGTATGCACCCTTCAGGCGCAGGAAAGCGTGGAGCAATTCTCGAAACGTCTCGAAGCCGCCGCCAACAAACTGCTGGAACCTCACGCGTGAACTTCACACACTGGCTCTATACGCTTGCGCCTCAGCCGGAACTGCTGTTGGCTATCATTTTCACGGTGGCACTGATCGAGTCCCTGGCCGTTGTCGGCATCGTGGTTCCTGGCGTCGTGCTGTTGAGTGCAGCCGCCTCGATCGCAGGTCATAACGACACCTCCCTGCCGCTGGTGCTGGCAGCCGGCACCCTCGGGGCTTTTGCCGGCGACAACCTCAGCTTCTGGCTGGGCCGCAAGCAACGCAGCCGGATCCCTCACTGGTGGCCACTGAAGCAACATCCCGAGTGGCTGAGCCGAGGCAACGCGTTCTTCCAGCGGTATGGCACCCTATCGGTCATCGTCGGTCGCTTCGTCGGCCCCGTGCGCCCATTCATCCCCATGGTCGCGGGCATGCTGTCGATGCCATCGAAGCGCTTCGCTGTCGTCAATATCATTTCTGCCCTGGCGTGGGCGCCGGTCTATCTCTTGCCCGGCTTTCTGCTGGGACGCTCGTGGGAAGAGCTGATGGAGTTGCCGGCAGGAGCCGAGCGCTGGCTGCTGACGCTATCCCTGTCGCTACTGGCATTGGCGCTGCTGTTTTCCTGGATCCGCTATCAACTGAGCGGGGATGGCCGCGTGCATCGCTGGCTGGAAAATCGCATGACTCGCAGCCCCGTACTGGCCAAGGGATGGAACCAGCTTTGCTCGCCTGCGCCGGCGAACGAATTCCCCCTGGCGTCATTGTCGTTGCTGCTGACCAGCCTGATTGCCCTGATTGGCTGGACCACATGGGTGCTGATGCATGACGGCCCGTTGCCGATGGATGAGCAGATCCACTCCCTCGCCAACCTGCTTCAGCGGAGCTGGCTGGTGGGAACCAGCCAAACACTCGCCGAGATCGGCGATGCGATGGGCATCAGCGTACTGATGGCGCCGTGGCTGCTGTGGCTTCTTTATGCAAAGCGCTTCGCGGCGCTACTGCACATCGCCGGCGCCCTGATACTGGTCGCGGTCAGCAACACGGTCTTCAAGGATCTGGCGGGGCGGGCGCGGCCGGACACCCCCGATTACCTGACCGGCTCGATGTCCTATCCCAGCGCCCATACGTCGACGATCGTCGTCGTGGTGGGTTTGACGGCAGCGTTTGCCGCCCAGGTGATGCCCCAGCGCTACCGCGGATACGCCTACTGGATGGGCATCATCGTCTGCATGCCCATGGCGCTGTCCCGGCTGGTGATCGGCGTTCACTGGGCCAGCGACCTGATCGGCGGTGCCCTGCTCGGGCTGGTGGTCTGCGCCGTGACCCGCATCAGCTACCAGCATTTTCAGCGCCCCGACCGCGACATGCCACCGTGGGTATGGCTCTGCCTCGCCTCCCTGATACTGGAGACGGCACGCGTCGTCTTCTTCTCGCCCGTGTGAGGCTGCCTGCAGAAGAACGATACTCAGTCGCCCCAGCGCGGCATCAACGTCTGAGCAATACCTAGCTGGTTGAGTATCCGCGCCACAATGAAATCGATCATCGCTTCGACGCTGTCCGGACGGTGATAGAACCCCGGCGCCGCCGGCAGCATGACGGCGCCCATATGGGTCAGCTTGAGCATGTTGTCGAGATGCACCGCCGAGAGCGGCGTCTCCCGAGGCACGAGAATCAGCTGCCGACGTTCTTTGAGCGCGACATCGGCGGCCCGTTCGATGAGGTTGTTGCTCGCCCCGCAGGCTACCGCCGAGAGCGTGCCGGTCGAGCATGGGCAGATCACCAGCGCCCGCCAGTTGCCGGAGCCAGAAGCGACCGGCGCCATCCAGTCTTCCCGCCCGAAACAGCGAACCTGCCCCTCGCCAGCGCCGAATCGCTCGGTCAACGACTGGGCCAGCCGATCCGGCTGCGCCGGCAGATCGATATCGGTCTCGACCGCGACGACGCGATGCGCCGCTTTCGAAATCATTACGTAAACCTCGTGCCCGGCCCCCACCAGACACTCGATCAGACGCAGCCCGTATTGCACGCCGGAAGCGCCGGTCAACGCCACGGCGACTGGCGCTGCGTACGTCGCGGCTTCATCGCGCATCATGACGAGCCTCCAGTGCCTGAAGCAGCTTGCCGTGAATCCCGCCGAATCCGCCATTGGACATGACCACGATTCGATCGCCCGAGGCTGCCGCCTCCACGACCTCGCCGACGAGCGCGTCGAGGTCGCTGGATACCCGGCTGGCCGCGTGTCCGGCGACAACCTCGTCCAGCGACCAGTCCAGCCCCGGTGGCTGATACCACCAGACCCGGTCGGCTATCGACGTACTGTCGGCCAGGCGCGATTTCATCGTGCCCTGGCGCATGGTGTTGGAGCGCGGCTCGATGATTGCCAGCAACCGGCCACCGTGGCGGTCCTGGTGCAGCCCTTCGAGGGTCAGCGCAATCGCGGTGGGATGATGCGCGAAGTCGTCGAGCACCTGAATCCCGGCCACCTCCCCGCGGACCTCCTGGCGTCGCTTGGGCGCCGCGAAAGTGGATAGCGCTCGGCAACCGTCGGCCAGCGAAGCCCCGAGCCGATGAGCGGCCGCCAGCGCGGCCACGCCATTGGCGGCATTGTGGCGGCCACTCATCGCCCAATGAACCACCTGCTGCTCGCCACCGGCCGTCACCGTAAAGACACGGCTATCCTCCGGGTCGAGCGCAAAACGCCAATCGCTGCCGTCACGTTGACCGAAGCGCTGTACCGGCGACCAGCAGCCCTGCGCCAGAACCCGCTCCAGTGCCGGCTCGTCGTCGGCGACCAACAGGCCGCCGTTACCCGGCACGGTTCGAACGAAATGGTGAAACTGGCGCTCGATAGCCGCTAGATCAGCGAAGATATCCGCGTGATCGAATTCCAGGTTATTGAGAATCGCGACATCCGGGCGGTAGTGGACGAACTTCGAACGTTTGTCGAAGAACGCGGTGTCGTATTCGTCCGCTTCCACCACGAACGGCGCACCGGCCTTGCCAAGACGAGACGAGCATCCGAAATTGCGCAATACACCGCCGATCAGAAACCCGGGTTCGAAACCCGCGGTTTCCAGTATCCAGGCCAGCATGCTCGCCGTGGTGGTCTTGCCGTGCGTCCCCGCCACTGCCAAAACCTGCCGCCCCGGCAATACGTGTTCCGCCAGCCACTGCGGCCCGGAAGTATAGGGGAGCTTGGCGTTCAGCAAGGCTTCGATTTCCGGATTCCCCCGGGAGAGCGCATTGCCGACGATGACCAGATCGGGAGCCGGCTCGAGATTCTCGGGGCGATAACCCTCCATCAACTCGATGCCGATCTCCTCGAGCTGAAGGCTCATCGGGGGATAGACGTTGGCATCCGAGCCGGTCACGCGATATCCCAGCATCTTTGCCAGACGCGCGAGACTGCCCATGAACGTGCCACAGACCCCCACTACATGAACGTGCATACCACTCTCCCTTGCATGAGCCGGCGAGCCTAGCATGGCCTCGCGAGCCGGGCCACCGGCCCGCTCGCCGTGGAACCCGGCCCCTGCCATTGAGCGAAAAATGGCCTCGAGAGCCGCTTGGAGACGCTCCATGATCCTTGATGTCTTCCGGAAACGTATCGAAACACCGCTGCCAGATACCCCGCTCATCGTGGCAACAATGACAGGCGTTAGCGGCTAACTCATTCCGCAGTCGCAGAAAAATGACCGAGGCAGCTACGGGCTTCTCTGTTAACAGGCATTCGCCTTTCGGCTATGCTGGGCCGGCATCCGTGACTCGCGACATCGCAACATCCTCGACAAGAGGCATCACGCCGTTGACCGCCGGGCTTCATCACTTGGTGGCCGAAGACAGGCTGTCTCTACCGCGCAGCGTCAAGGAAGTCAGCACCGGTAGAAGATCCGCGCACGCCGGGCCAACGACGTGAGCCAGCATAACCGAATACCAGGAGATGAGAGCCGACATGGCCAAGCATAATGCCTTTTACGCCCAGTCCGGTGGCGTCACCGCCGTCATCAACGCCAGCGCCTGCGGCGTGATCGAGGCCTGCCGCCGCCACCCGGACCGCATCGGTCACCTTTATGCCGGGCACAACGGCATCATCGGCGCGCTCATGGAAGACTTGATCGATACCAATCAGGAGAGCGACGAATCCGTCTCGGCGCTCCGCCATACACCGGGAGGCGCTTTTGGCTCCTGCCGATACAAGCTCAAGTCGATCGAGACGCACCGCGCCGAATACGAACGCCTGATCGAAGTGTTCAAGGCTCACGACATCCGCTACTTCTTCTACAATGGCGGCGGCGACAGCGCCGATACCTGCCTCAAGGTCTCTCAACTCTCGGAGACGATGGGTTACCCCCTGACGGCCATCCATGTGCCCAAGACCGTCGACAACGATCTACCCATCACCGATAACTCACCCGGTTTCGGCAGTGTCGCCAAGTACGTCGCCACCTCGACACGAGAAGCGGCGCTCGACATCGAATCGATGTGTTCCACCTCGACCAAGGTGTTCATTCTCGAAGTCATGGGTCGTCATGCAGGCTGGATCGCTGCCGCTGGCGCGCTGGCTGGCGAGTCGTCCGAACAGGCACCGCATGTGATCATCTTTCCCGAGATCGCCTTCGATCGGGCCACGGTCATGGCGCGTATCGACGAGGCCGTCAAACGTCACGGTTTCTGCGTGATCGTGGTCTCCGAAGGCGCGCAATATGCCGACGGCACCTTCCTTGCCGATGCCGGCAGCACCGATGCCTTCGGCCATAAGCAGCTGGGCGGAGTCGCGCCGATGCTGGCCTCCATGGTCAAGGAAGATCTCGGCCATAAATACCACTGGGCAGTGGCCGACTACCTGCAGCGCGCCGCACGCCACATCGCCTCCAAGACCGATGTCGATCAGGCCTATGCCGTGGGCGAAGCCGCCGTCGAACTCGCCCTGGCGGGGCAGAATTCGATGATGCCGGCAATCAAGCGCGTTTCGGACACGCCATACGAATGGAAGATCGAGGCGGCGCCGCTGTCGGAGATCGCCAACCACGAGAAGTTCATGCCGCGCGACTACATCAGCGAAGAAGGTCTCTATATCAGCGAAGCCGGGCGACGCTATCTCGCCCCGCTGATTCTGGGCGAGGACTTCCCCCCGTTCGAGAACGGCCTGCCCAAGGTGGCCAAATTGAAGAAGGCCAAGGTCGAGCGCAAGCTGGCGACGTTCGAGCTGTAATACGCCACGACCGATATCGTCGGCACCATGATCACGGTGCCGACGAACGTACCGCTCCTTCCCCCTCGTACCAACCCTTCCCCTCGTACCAACCCTTCCCCTCGTACCAACCCTTCTCGGCCGTTCCCCCGAATATACGGCTGCCTTTCCTCGGTTTTTCGCCAGACGACTGTCTGCCGTATCGAGGCCTGTCGCCAATCGACAACACCTCGTTACCAAAATGAAAACAGTGTTCAACAACGCCTGACACAGGCGTTTGGCGAGCGCTTCGAGACTATACTGAGCCCATCTGGAGAACTCGTCCGGACGCGTCGATTCTCAAGGCGGATGCCGACCGGCAATCGACAGGGACACCAAAAGAGAAGTGGCAGTCCACCGCCGGATACTCACGCCTCGTCGCGATATCCACGGTGAGTACGAAGAAGGAGCAAGGTCATGAAGAAGCCGATCATCATTGGCAGCATCATAGCGGCACTGGGCATCGCTGGTGGCGTCGCTGTCGGGGCCTATCAATCCTCCGAAAGCGGCCCGAGATATGCCGACATCGTCAGTGTGGACCCGATCGTGCAGACTTCCAGCACACCCCGTGAGGTCTGCGAGAACGTCACGGTCACGCACCAGCGCCCGGTGAAAGACGAAAATCGCATCGCCGGCACAGCCATTGGCGCCATTGTCGGCGGGGTCGTAGGCAATCAGTTCGGCGGCGGTAGCGGCAAGAAGATCATGACGGCAGCAGGTGCCGTCGGCGGCGGACTGGCGGGTAATCAGGTCCAGCAGCAGATGCAGCAGGGCGACACCTACCAGACGACCGAACAGCGCTGCAGCACCGTCAACGACAGCAAACAGGAGACCGTCGGTTACGATGTCCGGTACCGCTATGACGGCGAAGTTCATGAAGCCAAGCTGGACGACAAGCCCGAGGGCGAGCGTGTCCTGATGCGCGACGGCAAGCCGCAGTGGGAGGGAAATCCTCAATCTTCCTGAGCTTCACGCCTTTTTCTGCTTTCCTCTACAAGACGGGTCGCCCCGGGCGTCGCTCGGGGCTCGCATTCAAAGTCACTCGATGGCTTCCCCTCTCCCACGGCGTCGGCAACAGCCCGCTGAAGAGAGTGCATGGCTCTGCTGATGACTGCCTTCGTCCCTTTATCCCTATATCCCTGCACTAGCGATGGGTCAGCTTCCTGGGACGTCCCTGAGGCCCGACCGGCTTGCTCAGCGCAATTTCAATGGCACGCTCCCGCTCGATGCCTCTATCCATCAGCTTCTTGACCCGCGTTTTCAAGGTTCCCAAGGGCATCCCGACGGCCTGAGCTCGGTGAGCCAAAGTCCCGGTCCTGGGAGCATTCTTCGCTTGATGGTGGACAGCCTGCCAATCTCGCGCAGTCAATTTCATTGTCATTCCAAAGAGCACTCCCAAATATCGAACGAGAGATCCAATTGATTCGGCGACGCTCTAATTAAACTTAATGATAAAGTTAATTGGAATTCAGTTTGCGCCTTTCTCGGCTCATTTCAATTAACCTGCGTCAAAAGCTGATGCATGTACTCTTCTCGGATGACAGAGCCGATTGATGTCGCGCGCGATACACGACGAGAGAAACGGAAAGATTGAGAAAAGATTCGGGGAGAAGCTACTGTATCGGCCTGCCAGAAGGCAGCCTTCGCGTTGCCAATAAAAAAGACGCCCGGCACACTTCATCACTTTACGCTGAAATATGCCAGGCCAAAAGATCGCGGGATCGCGACCATGAACTCTTTAGGCCAAAATCAGGCCAAAACGCGCATATCGGGCGCGTTTCCAAACGATTTCTTCCTCGCCGAACTGACACTTTGACACATAGAAAATCAATATCTAGTAGCAAAGGGCTTCAGCGACCTACAATAGCTACTAGACTATCAGGATATCGAGATCGAGAGGAAGAGGAATTTTCATCTACTTTAGTGTTGTTGAATATAATATCCAGCAGCGCATTAATTCATTCAGATCTCTTTCGATCAAACTCCCCGCGGTTATAATTTCTCCCACCGCTGCGAATCCGGCGCAGAACCAACAAGACACCCAATCGCTCGAAGCCGGTGACGTGAAGCGGCGAGCTGGCCACTATGCTCTGGCAGGTTTGCAGGCTGGCCTCCAGCGACGACCCATGAAGAAAAGCAGTCGATAGGACCCACTGTGCAACGTTTTCTTGCTCCCCGGTATCAACCCTACTTTCAGCAGAACCAAATCGATGATTTCGACGCGCTCTGGTCACTCGATCTCGATCCCGTCGATGCCCCCAACCTGGAAAGAGGTGGCCATTCGGAAGTCAGCCGAGTCACTCTCGAGGCACAGGACTTGCCGCCACGAACCTTTTTCGTCAAACGCCAAACCAACCATCTGGGTCGCAGCCTCCAGCGCCCCCTCGGCGAACCCACCTTCGCGCGTGAGGCACGCAACGTCGCGACGTTTCACCGGCTGAATATTCCCGCTCTGGAAACCGCCTATTTCGAAGAGCGAAAGAACGTCAGACACTGGCAGGCTATCCTGATCACGCCCGAGCTCGAAGGGTATGCCGACATGATCGATATCCACTCAGGGTGGTCCGACACGCCCGAACCGACCCGAGGGCGCATTATCGACAGTTGCGGCGAGCTGCTTCGTACACTGCATAACCGCCGCTGGCGCCATGGCAGCCTTTATGCCAAGCACGTCTTTCTACGTGCCGACGACGCGGCTCCTCATGGCTTCGATGCCAGGTTCATCGACCTGGTATAGAGCGACAATTACTCTGGCCGGCCGACGACAACTACTGTGACCGGTTGCCCTAAGCTTGACCGCTTGTCCCGACCCACCAGGGAGCCGGTATGGCGGTCACCAGCCAACAGGTCACGCTCTATATGTCGCAACGTCAACAAGGCCAGACCCAGGAGGTCGCCGCCGCCAAGGCCGGCCTCTCCGTCAGAACCGCTCGCCGCCTCGAACGCCGGGCCGAGTCCTCCGAGCCGCCGGCATCACGGCACTGGCGAACCCGGCCCGACCCCTTCGCCGATGTGTGGGAGACCACGCTCGTCCCCCAGCTGGCCGCCGCCCCGGGCTTGCAGGCACTGACCCTGCTGGAGTGGTTGCAGGAGCAGCACCCCGGCCAGTACCCGGACAGCCTGCTGCGAACCCTGCAGCGCCGGGTCAAGGGCTGGCGAGCCGCGCACGGCCCGGAGAAAGAGGTAATGTTCCCGCAAACCCATGGCCCCGGGCTGCGCGGCCTCTCCGACTTCACCGAGCTCAAGGGGATTGTCATTACCGTGGCAGGGGAGCTGCTTGATCACCGGCTCTACCACTTCCGCCTGGCCTACAGCGGCTGGTGTTATGTCCGGGTGGTGCTCGGTGGCGAGAGCTACCCGGCGCTGGCTGAAGGCCTGACCCGTGCGCTGGAGCGGCTTGGCGGTGTCCCCGCGGAGCACCGCACCGACAGCTTGTCGGCGGCCTTCCGCAACCTCGGCCGGGAGGCGGAAGCCGACCTCACCGAGCGTTATGCTGCCCTGTGCGCTCACTACGGCATGACGGCCACCCGTAATAACCCAGGGCGCGGCCATGAAAACGCCAGCATCGAGTCGCCACATGGCCACTTCAAGCGGCGCCTGCAACAGCGCCTGACGCTGCGCGGCTCCCAGGACTTCGCTAGCCTCGATGACTACCAGGCCTTCCTCGATGAGGTGACCACCGCGATCAACCGCCGCAACGCGGCCCGGATCACCGTCGAGCGTGGCGCGCTGCAGCCACTGCCCAGCCGGCCCGGTACCGACTACAGCGAGGTGACGGTGCGCGTCACTACCTCCAGCACCATCCAGGTGCGCAAGGTGCTCTACTCGGTGCCGTCCCGGCTGATCGGCGAGAACCTGCGGGTGCACCTTTACGATGATCGCTTGGTGCTGCATCACGCACAGCAAGCATTGCTGACGCTGAGGCGGCTGCATGCCACGCCGGAAAGCGGCCGGTTGCGGGTCATCGATTACCGCCATGTGATCGGCTGGCTGGTCCGCAAGCCCCGGGCGCTGGCGGGGCTGACGTTCCGCGACGACCTGTTGCCGAGTGCGGAGTGGCGCGAGCTGTACGCCCGGCTGACCGCCGCCTTGCCGGTCGCCGAGGCCTGCAAGCGCATCGTTGGCGCTCTGGCGTTGGCCGCCGAGCAGGACCAGGCCGAGGCGATCGCCAGTTACTGGCTGGGCGCCCTGGCGCGCGGGAAGAGCCCGACGCTGGCCGAGCTCCAGGCCCGCTTCGCCGCCACGCCGAGCGCCACGCTGGTTTTCCCCCAGGTGACTCAGCATGACATCGCCAGCTACAACCATCTGGTGCCCAGCGTGCCGACCACAGAGGTGTGCTGCCATGCCTGATGCCCAGACGCTGCCGCTGCTACTGCGACAGCTCCGCCTGCCCACCATGGCCGCCTGCTGGCCCCAGCTGGAAACCCGCGCCCGAGCCGAAAACTGGAGCCTGCCACAAACACTGGCCGCCCTATGCGAGCACGAGCTGGCCGAGCGTGAGCGACGCCGGCTGGCCCGGCACCTCAAGGAGGCCCGGCTGCCGGTGGGCAAGACGCTGGAGTCCTTCGAGTTCGACGCCATCGCGGCCGAGCAGCGCCAGCAACTGAGCGCCTTGGCCGGCGACACGCAGTGGGTCGACCAGGCTCACAACCTGCTGCTGTTTGGGCCCTCCGGCGTCGGCAAGAGCCACGTGGCGGCCGGGCTCGGGCATACGCTGGTCGACCAGGGTTACCGGGTGCGCTACGCCACCGCCTCAAGCCTGGTCCAGGAGCTCCAGGCTGCCAAGCAGGCACTGCGCCTGAGCGACGCCCTGATCAAGCTCGACAAGTACGCCGTGCTGGTGATCGACGATATCGGCTACGTCCAACGCAGCGAGGCCGAGACGTCAGTGCTGTTCGAGCTGATCGCCCATCGCTACGAGTCGGCCAGCCTGATCATCACCGCCAACCAGCCGTTCAGCGCCTGGGACAGTATCTTCCCCGACAGCATGATGGCCGTGGCCGCCATCGACCGGTTGGTGCACCACGCCACGCTGATGGAGCTGAGCGGGGAGAGCTACCGTAAGCGTGCTTATCAACGACAATTACAAGGAGGAAAAGCTGGGTCGTCGGACTGACGACAACTACCCCACCCAACCGGCCATTTTAATTGTCGCCAAGCGGCCAAAGTAGTTGACGTCGCATAGACCTGGAGAAATCCCGGCCGCTGCTGATGGCCGGGAAAGAGAAGCGCCGTGACCTGCAAATTTTCGCTCGCCGACTGACGCAATGGCGGGCTGAAGAGTGGCGCAGGCTACTGAGCGTCTATCTGGAACAACCGATGGAGAGCCGCAAGGTGGGTCGGTGGATGCGGGCCTTGAAACTATCCGAGGCCTGACTGTCCCAACCTGCCTATCCGACACCCGACATGAGCACTCGGGTTTATCATCCTGAAGCGGTATCGCTCACCGTCCTGCGCATACCGCACAGGCCGGATCTCTCGGCAACGCGAAGCGACGCCACTCGCCGCTCAAGGCATCGAACGTCGACAGCCCGCGAAGGGGCTGTCCGGCGCCGCTGATCAGCTTCACGGCTTCCAGGGCCTGAAAGCTGCCGATGATCCCGACCAGCGGGGACACCACGCCACTTTCCGCACAGGTCAGCGCCTCGTCGTCACCCTGCTCCCCATAGAGGCAGGCATAGCACGGCGACGATGGCTCGCGCGTATCAAAGACCGCCAGTTGCCCCGAGAAGCGTATGGCCGCACCGCTCACCAGCGGGGTTCGGGTTTCGACACAGGCGCGATTGATCCCGAAGCGGCTGGAAAAGCGGTCGGTGCAATCGAGCACCACATCGGCGGCTCCGGTTTCAGCAATCAACTCCTCGTCGACGAGCCGAGCGCTCAAGGCACGCACATCACAGGTCGCGTTCATTTTTCTTGCCGCGTCGGCCGCCGAGCAGGCCTTGGATCGCCCCAGAGACGCCTCGGTATGAGCGATCTGGCGCTGCAGATTCGACAGTTCCACGACATCGTCATCGGCGATGCTCAGACGCCCGATGCCCGCGCCCGCCAGATACAGCGCAGCGGGAGAGCCGAGGCCGCCAGCGCCGATAATCAGCACGCGGGAACTCAGCAACCGCTCCTGCCCCGCGATATCGATCTCGTCCAGCATGATATGACGGCTATAGCGCAACAGTGCTTCGTCGTTCATGATCTTTGCATGACCTTTCTCCATGATCTGGCCCGAAGCGCAGCGGCTGCCGGTGGCAGCGGATCGCCTCCAGCGCGTTACTCGCCGTCCAGGTCGAGATCGGGGATCGGCAACGCCAACGCCTCCTTCACCTCTTCCATCACGACATAGCTCTTGGACTCCTTGACCCCGGGGAGCGTCAACACGACATCGCCCAGCAGTTGCCGATAGGCCGACATCTCGGGAATCCGGCATTTGAGGATGTAATCGAACTGCCCAGAGACCAGATGACACTCCTGAATCTGCGGCAGCTTCGCCACTGCCTTGCGGAACTCGTCGAAGACGGCCGGCGATTGGGTATTCAAACTGATTTCGACGAACACCAGCAGATTGGCGCGCAGTGCCTGCGGGTCGAGTATGGCCTTGTAGCCACGAATGATGCCCGCCCGCTCGAGGCGCTTGACGCGTTCGAGGCAGGGCGTCGTCGACAGACCGACCTGCGATGCCAGATCGACGTAGGAAATTCGTGCATTTTCCTGCAGGCAACGCAGGATATTGAGATCGATTCGATCGAGTGATCGAGATTTGGCTTTCATTGCTGTAATTGTTCCAAGCCGATGAATAGAAGTGGTCCACGCGTGAGGTAACGCCAGGGTGACGATGATTCGCCCCCGATGAGCGATGGCTGGTATCGGATGGATGTCACGCCCCGGCCTACCCCTGTATCGCGGGGCGATATTACTATCACAGTGTCGGCGCGAATCACCAGCGCGCCCGGCAACCCGCGTTCAACGCTCCGGCCGCTGGAGGGTGGTTCCATGCCCCAGACCACTCATCCCTACCGCCCGCCGATCGCTCATTCCCACCGCCCGCCGGTAACGCGCTCGTGGCCTGCGAGATCGCGCCGCGAGTCGACATCGCGGAATCCTCGACGCAACAGCACCTCCCGCACCAGACCCGCTTGCGCATGACCGTGTTCCATCCATAACCAACCGCCCGGCTGCAGATGATCCGGCGCGCGCGCAGCCAGCCATTCGAGATCCGACATCCCGGAAGCCTCGGCCACCAGTGCCGAACGCGGCTCGAAACGCACATCGTCACGCAGCAGGTGCGGATCGTCGTCGGCAATATAAGGCGGATTGGAGACGATGAGGTCGAAGCGATGCCCGGCCAGCGCCGAGAACCAGTCGCTTTCGAGGAAGCAAGCGTTGGCGATCGCCAGCCGCCGGGCATTGGCTTGTGCCAGGGTCACGGCGTCAGGGGCAAGATCGACGCCAGTAACCCGCCAGCCCGGGCGTTCGCTGGCAAAGGCCAGCGCGATGGCGCCGGTACCGGTGCCCAGATCGAGCAGCTCGCCAGAGGGTGGCGTGGCAAACTCGAGCGCGACTTCGACCAGGCGTTCGGTATCCGGCCGCGGAATCAAGGTCGCCGGCGAGGTCTCGAGGCAAAGCCCCCAGAATTCCCGCGAGCCGACCAGGTACGCTACCGGCAGCCCCTCGACGCGCCGGGCGACCAGTTGCTGGAAGGCCTCGTGCTGGGCTGCCGTCAACTCCCGATCGCCCCAGGTATAGAGCCAGGTCCGGTTCGTCTCGCAGACATGGGCCAGCAGCACTTCCGCATCGAGCCGCGCCGTCGGCGACATGACGAGGCGCCCTGCCGCCTCGCGCAGGGCGTCATCGATCGTCATCACTCCCCCTGCAATGCCGCCAGCTGATCGGCCTGGTACTCATTGACCAGAGGCCCGATGACCTCGTCGAGATCGCCAGCGACGACCTCGCCCAGCTTGTAGATCGTCAGATTGATGCGGTGGTCGGTGAGGCGGCCCTGCGGGAAATTGTAGGTGCGGATTCGCTCGCTGCGATCACCCGACCCTACCAGGGAACGGCGCGTATCGGCCTGTTGCTGACGCTGGGAGTCCACCGCCGCCTGCTTCAGCCGCGCCGCCAGCAGCGACATCGCCTTGGCACGGTTCTTGTGCTGGCTGCGCTCTTCCTGACATTCGACCACCAGCCCGGTCGGCAGGTGCGTGATACGGATCGCCGAGTCCGTGGTGTTGACATGCTGGCCGCCGGCACCGCTGGAGCGGAACGTGTCGACGCGAAGATCGTTGGTGTTGATATCGATGTCACCGACTTCATCCGCTTCGGGCATCACCGCGACCGTGCAGGCCGAGGTATGGATCCGCCCCTGCGATTCCGTTGCCGGGACGCGCTGCACCCGGTGCGCGCCGGATTCGAACTTCAACGACGCGTAGACGTTATCGCCCTTGACCCGAGCGATGATCTCCTTGTACCCGCCTTGTTCGCCATGGTTGGCGCTGACCACCTCGACCTTCCAGCCGCGCCGCTCAGCGTAGCGGGAATACATGCGAAACAGGTCGCCGGCGAACAGTGCCGCCTCGTCACCACCGGTACCGGCACGGACCTCCAGGAAGACGTTGCTGTCGTCGTCCGGATCCTTGGGCACCAGCAAGCGCTTGACCTCCTCCTCGAGCTCCTCGAGCCGGGCTCTGGAAGAACGCCACTCCTCCTCGGCCAGCTCGCGCATTTCGGGGTCGCTGTCCTGTCGCATCTGGTCGGCGGCCTCGATATCGCCCTCGGTGCGGCGGTAGACGAGCCAGGACTCGACCAGCGGTTCGAGCTCGGCGTATTCGCGGGAGTAATCGCGGAAACGCGGTTGATCGGCGATCACTTCGGGCTCGGAGAGCAGCGCTGACAGCTCCTCGAAGCGGTCCTGAAAGGCGTCGAGTCGTTCGCGCAAAGACGCTTTCATGCCCAGTCCTGTATTTTCATACCGAGTCCTGTGTCGTGGCGGGCCCTTCGATGAGCAAGTTGTCGGCCGCCTGAATGATATCGTGACGTGATTGACCCGACGCTTCGCGCAAGCGCAGCGTGGGGCCGTGCATCAATTTATTGGCCAACTGGTGCGACAGACGCTTGATCACCGTCTCCGGATCTTCGCCCCGCGCCAGTTGCGCCAGTGCCTCGGCTTCGGAATCGCGCCGCAGCGCCTCGCCATGCTGGCGATAGCGGCGAATCAGATCCCCCGCCCCGCGCACTCGGCGTTCATGCAGCCAGCGATCGACCCCGCTTTCGATCAGCGCTTCGGCCTGGCGTGCCGCGACCTCGCGATGACGCCGATTCTCGGCGATCACCTGCTGCAGATCGTCGACGCTATAGAGGAAGACATCGTCGAGATCGCCCACTTCAGGCTCGATGTCCCGTGGCACCGCGATATCGACCATGAAGATGGGCCGGTGGCGGCGTACCTTGAGCGCACGTTCGACCATGCCCTTGCCGAGGATCGGCAACTCGCTGGCCGTGGAGGCGATGACGATGTCCGCCTGCTCCAGCGCCTGCGGAATGGCATTGAGCTCGATCGCTCGCGCATCGCAGGTTTCGGCCAGCGCCTGGGCCCGCGCCAGCGTGCGGTTGGCGACCGTCAGCCCCATGATGCCAGCCTCGCGCAAGTGACGTGCGACCAGCTCGACCGTCTCGCCGGCCCCGATCAGCAATGCCCGGGCACGACTGAAATCGTCGAAGATACGGCTGGCGAGACTGACGGCGGCATAAGCAACCGAGACCGGATTTTCCCCGATCGCGGTTTCGCTGCGGACCTGCTTGGCGACCGAGAAGGTCTGCTGGAAGAGACGCTCCAGCTCGCTACCCAGCCCTGCGTGCTGGCGCGCGATCTGGTAGGCATCCTTGAGCTGACCGAGAATCTGCGGTTCCCCCAGCACCATGGAATCCAGACCCGCCGCCACACGCATCAGATGCCTGGCGGCCTCCCCCTCATGGTAGTGGTAGGCACAGTTCAACAGCTCCTGCGCGGGCATGCCGTGAAACGCCCCCAGCCATTCGAGCAACTGGCGCTCGCCATTGGCGACGGTAATGCAGTAGAGCTCGGTCCGGTTACAGGTGGAGAGCACCGCCGCCTCTCGCACGTCGGGCAAGGCCCGCAGCTGCGTCAGCGCGGACTCGAGTTGTGCCGGCGAGAAGGCGACACGCTCGCGCATGTCGACCGCAGCCGTTCTATGGTTGATACCCAGAGCTAGCAGCGTCATGAAATCACGGTCATTTGTCTTGCGTGGATCCGGCGTCTGCGCTCGCGGATGTCCTCGAAGCAAAGCGCGGCATACCGGAATGAAGCGCGGGCATGTCAGGTTGCCGGCCGCTTCACCCATTCTCGCGGTCGACCGGAAGCGGAGACGGCGAGACGAACCCGGTCGGCAATATCCACCTCATTGTGGTCCGCCCGGCCGGGCGGCGCCATTTTAGCACAGCCGAAAGACGCTTAGCAGGCAATGAAACACGCCGACCGACATGCCTCGGCGATTGACCCCCGGCGGCCAGCCGTTATGCTGGAGCCATTGATCGATCTCGAGGACGGCATGCCCAAAAGTCTGTTCTACGCCGCCAGTTGCGCGGTTCTGCTGGCTGGCTGCCAAAACATGTCGGCCGACACGGCATCGGCGCCCGCCGATGATCCTTTGACATCGGCGCCGCCGATCACCCGCGGGTTCGACGCCCAGGGCCTGTCCCAGGTGCTGTTGTCCGAGATGGCCGGGCAGCGAGGTGACTTTCACCGCGCCGCCGACGGCTATCTGGAGGCCGCCGAACGCTACCGTTCCGCCGAACTCGCCGAGCGCGCCACGCTGGCCGCGCGATATACCGATGACAAGAGCCTGCTGACCTCCGCAGCGGCTCGCTGGCAACAGCTGGCGCCGCAGGACTCGGCGCCGCAGAAGCTGCTTTCCGGCATCGCCGTGGATCGGGGCGACTGGCCTGCGGCACTACGTCACAGGCTGGAGCTCGCCCGTTCAGGAGAAGAGGCACAGCTTCTCGAGCTCGCCGACCTGATGGTGGAATCCCAGGCAGACCTGCCACCGCTGATCGCCCAGTTGCGCGACTTCACCGCCGCCCAGCCCGACCATGCCGATGCCCAGATGGCAACGGCACGGCTCGAAGCGGCCAACGGTCAGTTCGATGAAGCCCGACAGCGGCTGACGAACCTGGCTCGCCGCCACGCCGACCTGCCGATACTCTGGCTCACCCGGTCGCAGATCGCGCTCGAGGCCGGCGACTACGATCAGGCCGTCTTCTCGGCGCAGCGCGGGCGAGAGCTGGCCCCCGATGACAGCCGGTTTTTGCTGGCGCTGGCACAGGCGGAAATCGCCAATGGCGACATCGCCGCTGCCGAGCCCCGAATCGACCAGTTGCTGGCGCGCCACGACGATACGCCGACGCTGCGTATCGGTCTCGCCCAGCTCTATCTCGACGCTGGCGCGCTTGAGCCCGCCCGAAGGCTGCTGCTGCCACTGCTCGATCGCGAAGATACGCCGCCGGCGACCTACCTGGTGCTGGGCAGCATTGCCGAGTCGCAGGGAGAAATCGACAACGCGCTGCTCTATTACCGGCAGGTGCCGACCGGCCCCGGCTTCCTCGACTCCCGCGCGCTCGCCACCCAGATGCTGACGGCCGGCGACCGCACCGAGGATGTCCGGACATTCCTGCGCGTCGAGATTCTGCGTCATCCCGCCCAGCGCGCGGCGCTGACCCAGATCGGCGTGCAGGCGCTGGACAACGCCGGCCAGAGCGCTGCCGCGGATACGCTGCTCGCCGAGTCCCTCGAGCAGGCACCGGACGACACCGACCTGCTCTATACCCGGGCCATGCGCGAATTCGAACGTGGCAATGTCGAAGCGATGATGGCGCAGATGCGCGACATCATCGCCAGAGAACCCGACAATGCCGCCGCTCTCAACGCGCTGGGCTACACCCTGGCGACGACGACGGACCATTACGACGAAGCGCTGGAACTCATCGAGCGAGCCCACGCCCTCGAGCCGCAGAGCCCCGCCATTCTCGATAGCCTGGGCTGGGTTCATTTCAAGCGCGGGGAGACGCAAAAGGCGCTCGGGTACCTGCGTCGTGCCTACGCCGGCCAGCCGGATCAGGAAGTCGCCGCGCATCTGGCCGAAGCGCTGGTCGTTCTCGATCAGACGCCCGAGGCGCGGGTACTGGTGGAATCGGCACTCGCCGGCAGCGAAATCCACCCGGATATCGACGACCTGCTGCTGCGTTATCCGCAGCTGGCGCCCTGACCCGCAGCCGGACACCTCAATTCATTCGCATTCGACAGGAAACATTCGATGCCACACTCCCTTTCGGCCAGTGAACGGCGACAGACCGTTTCGATTCCGTTCAAGCCGTGGTGGCAGGCGCTCGGCACCCTCGTTCTGGTGGCCTGGCTTGCCGGTTGCGCCGGACAGGCACCCGCACCGGACGTGCCGCGCCAGCCCGACGACTGGCAGCGGCAACAGGACGATCTGGCCGCGCTTGACACCTGGACGGTAGCCGGCAAGGTCGGCCTGCGAACCCCGGAAGAGAGCCGCAGCGCCAATCTGGACTGGTCCCAGTCGCCCGGCCAATACCGCATGCTGATCAGCGGCCCGTTCGGCGCCGGACGCAGCGTGCTCGAAGGCCGCCAAGGCGCGGTGACGCTGACCACCAGCGACGGCCGCTTCGAGGCATCGTCGCCGGAAGCCCTGATGCAGCAGCAACTGGGCTGGTCGCTACCTATCTCGGCACTCGACTACTGGGTGCGCGGCCTTCCGGCGCCCGGCCGCTCCCACCAGCAGAGCGACGACGAACTCGGCTTTCCCAAGACCCTGAGCCAGGACGGCTGGAATATCCGCTACCGCGACTGGACCTACGCCGATTCGCTATGGCTGCCGAGCCGCCTGATCATGACCTACGACGACATCCGCGCCACGCTGGTCGTCAACCAGTGGCAGCCGCAGACCGGCCCCGAACGTCCCTCCGACGGGTCTGAACGACCCGCTGAAGAGACACCGGACGCGACCCGATGACACCATTGACGCTGCCCGCGCCGGCCAAGCTCAATCGCCTGTTGCGCATTACCGGTCGTCGGCCGGATGGCTATCACACGCTGCAGACGCTGTTCCAGATTCTCGATCGCGGCGACACGCTGCGATTCCACCCACGGGCCGACAGCGACGACATCACGCTCTCCCCCGCGCTGGCCAATGTTGCCGAAGCGGACAATCTCGTCGTTCGGGCAGCGCGGCTTCTTCAGCGCGAAACCGGCTGTCGCCGGGGCGCGGCGATCGAGCTGGAGAAGCGCCTGCCGATGGGCGGCGGGCTGGGCGGTGGCAGCTCCAACGCCGCCACCACGCTGCTGGCGCTCGACCATCTTTGGGGGCTCGATCTCGGTCTCGAGCGACTGGCAACGCTGGGGCTGGAACTGGGCGCCGATGTCCCGGTGTTCGTACGCGGCCATAGCGCCTGGGCGGAAGGGGTCGGCGAACGTCTCGTCCCCGTCGAGCTGGCGCCTTCCTGGTTCGTCGTCATCCATCCGGGCGTGGAAATCTCCACGGCGGCAATTTTCGGCCACCCTGGTTTGACACGTAATAGCACGGTCATTAGTATGCGTCGCGCACTCGACGGGGCCGCCCCTGACGCAGTGTGGCGCAACGATTGCGAGAGCATCGTGCGAGCGCTTCACCCCGAGGTAGACCGCGCGCTGAATTGGCTCGGCCAGTATGGCAAGGCGGCACTGACAGGGACAGGCGCCTGCGTCTTCTGTCCGCTGGACGGCGAAACGCAGGCCGAACGGGTACTGCGACAGGTCCCGGACGAATGGCAGGCATTCAAGGCCCGTGGCAGCGACGTTTCTCCGCTGCACCAGGCTCTGGAAACTGCCAAGGGTCTGGACAGGACTCGAGCGTGATCCGCCATGCCATCCGCTGAAAAGACCGCTTTCGACCCAGCGGTTTTTGCCAGATTTTTCAGACGGCTCGCGGCTTCATGACTGGTTTTTCGTCCACACCTAGCCAATGGTTTGCGCTTTTGCGCATAATAGGCGCGACCAATGATTGCTGGGGTATCGCCAAGTGGTAAGGCACTGGTTTCTGGTACCAGCATTCCCAGGTTCGAATCCTGGTACCCCAGCCACTTCCTGACTTTCGACAAGCCTGCATACGGAAACCGGGTCGCGATGGCCACTCAGCCCACACGATTTCCCCCACCGGCGTTGCGGTTGCTTCTCCTGCCGTCTCGACGTACGACTTCGATGCCAGAGCGCATCGTCGACGGGCAAGCGTGGCATTTCAAAATCCCGCCCATCGCCTCGCCTTCCCTATGCAGCCTCGTCATCCGTCCTGAAACCGAAACGAATGTCCTCTACCGACCTTCAACTGCTCTCAAAGGTGGCCGCGCGTGTCTAAATTGATGGTTTTTACCGGTAACGCCAACGTCGGACTTGCTTCGAAGGTAGCCGAGAGTCTGGATAACCGACTGGGTCACGCGACGGTCGGACAGTTCAGCGATGGCGAAATCGCCGTCGAAATCAACGAAAACGTACGCGGTAAAGACGTCTTCATCCTGCAGTCGACCTGCGCGCCGACCAACGACAACCTCATGGAGCTGATCCTGATGGTCGATGCGCTGCGTCGCGCCTCGGCCACCCGCATCACGGCCGTCGTGCCCTACTTCGGCTATGCGCGCCAGGATCGCCGCGTGCGTTCGGCCCGCGTGCCGATCTCGGCCAAGGTCGTCGCCGACATGATGGTCAAGGCCGGTGTCGATCGCGTCATGACCATGGATCTGCACGCCGACCAGATCCAGGGTTTCTTCGACGTGCCGGTGGACAACGTCTACGGCTCTCCGATCCTGCTCGACGACATCGAGCGTCAGAACTACGACGATCTGGTCGTGGTCTCTCCCGATGTCGGCGGCGTGGTCCGTGCCCGCGCCATCGCCAAGCAGCTCAACGTCGACCTGGCGATCATCGACAAGCGTCGCCCGCAGGCCAACCAGGCCCAGGTGATGCACATCATCGGCGACATCCAGGATCGCACCTGCGTGGTGGTCGACGACATGGTCGATACCGCCGGCACCCTCTGCAAGGCCGCCGAGGCATTGAAGGATCGTGGCGCTCGCCGAGTGGTCGCTTATGCCACGCATCCGATCCTGTCCGGGCCCGCCGTGGACAATATTAGCGGTTCAGTGCTTGACGAACTCGTCGTTGCCGATACCATACCGCTCTCCGAACCTGCACGTCGTAGCGGCAAGATCCGTCAGTTGACGGTCGCCGGCCTGATCGCCGAGGCCATTCGTCGTGTCAGTAACGAAGAATCCGTCAGCGCGATGTTCCACTGATCGCCATCGGAATGGCCCGATCACGGTCGTTCCGAACCGACAGGGAACCCCGCGCGGATACGTGGGCCACTGCCATGAGGGCAGTGGCCCTACTGGAAACGGCATCGTCTGGTCGCGGGCGATGCCGATTTCCATTACTTGACCATTAGAGGTGACAATCAATGTCCCATTACACCCTGACCGCCAATGTTCGCAAGGAGCTGGGGAAAGGTGCGAGCCGCCGCCTGCGCCGCAAGAACGAACAGGTCGCGGCCATCATCTACGGTGGCTCTGCCGAGCCGCAGCCGATCACCATCGACAAGCCGGCCTTCTACAAGGCGATCGAAGAAGAAGCGTTCTTCTCCTCGATCATCGACATCAATGTCGACGGCAAGAGCGAGCAGGTCGTCATCCGTGATCTGCAGCGCCACCCGTACAAGGCGCTGGTCACTCACGCCGACTTCATGCGCGTCGATGCGACCCACGAGCTGACCCTGAACGTTCCGCTGCACTTCCTCAACGAAGAAACGTGCAAAGGCGTCAAGGACGAAGGTGGCGTGCTGCACGTTCTGAACAACGACGTTCAGATCAGCTGTCTGCCGTCCAAGCTGCCGGAATACATCGAAGTCGACGTGGCCAACCTGGGCCTCGGCGAAACCATCCACCTGTCCGACATCAAACTGCCGGAAGGTGTGACTCTGGTCGAGCTGACCCATGGTGAAGAGCACGACGCCGGCGTCGTCAGCGTCACGCACCCGACCGTCGCCAGTGACGACGAAGTCGCTGGTGAAGGCGTCGACGAAGAAGGCGAACCGAAAGGCGACGCGTAATCCTGCGTCAGAGACCGGACAACAGGCAGTCGGCATGACAGTGAAAGCGATCATCGGTCTCGGTAATCCGGGGCCGGAATACGAAGACACCCGTCACAATGCCGGTGCCTGGCTGGTCGAACAGCTCGCTCGGGACGCAGCGGAAACGCTGCGTCCCGAACGCAAGTTTCTGGGTCTTCATGCCAGGATCCGCCTGGGCGGGCACGATCTTCATCTGCTCAACCCCACCACTTTCATGAATCGCAGCGGTGCCTCGGTGGCTGCGCTGTGCCAGTTCTTCAAGATCGCGCCGGACGAGCTCCTCGTCGCTCACGACGAACTCGACATCGCGCCCGGCTGCGCCCGTTACAAGACGGGTGGCGGACACGGCGGCCACAACGGCCTGCGCGATATCATCAGTGCCCTGGGCAACAGCAACGGTTTCCACCGTTTGCGTATCGGCATCGGCCACCCCGGCAGTGCCAAGCTCGTCACCAACTATGTCCTCGGTCGTCCCGGCAAGGCCGAACGCCAGGCCATCGACGACTCGCTGGACGAGACCATCACCACCCTGCCTGACGTACTCGCCGGAGATTGGGCCAAGGCGATGAATCGTCTGCATAGTTTCAAACCCGCCTGATTCGCTCGTAGCTCGTAGCTCGTAGCTCGTAGCTCGTAGCTCGTAGCTCGTAGCTCGGCAAGAGTCTGGCCCCCGCCGACCGCGTCCCGTAGAATGCCCGCCATTCACTTTTTCGTGCTTATTCGTTCGCGTCTGCCATGATCGAATCGAATTCAGGATCACACCGTTTCAGGGATACACCATGGGTTTCAATTGCGGCATCGTCGGCCTGCCCAACGTTGGCAAGTCGACCCTCTTCAATGCATTGACTCGCTCCGGCATCGACGCCGAGAACTTCCCGTTCTGCACCATCGAACCCAATACCGGTATCGTGCCGATGCCCGACCCGCGTCTCGACAAGCTCGCCGAGATCGTCAAGCCGGAAAAGGTGGTGCCGACCACGATGGAATTCGTCGATATCGCCGGCCTGGTCGAAGGCGCCTCCAAGGGTGAAGGCCTGGGCAACCAGTTCCTCGCCAACATCCGCGAAACCGACGCCATCGCCCACGTGGTTCGCTGCTTCGACGACGACAACGTCATCCACGTCGCCAACCAGGTCGACCCCACCGCCGATATCGAGACCATCAATCTCGAGCTGGCCCTGGCCGACCTCGACGCCGTCGAACGCTCGATCCAGCGCCTGACCCGTGTGGTCAAGGGCGGTGACAAGGAGGCGATCGCCACCAAGGCCATTCTGGATCGTATCCAGCCGCACCTGGCCGAAGGCCAGCCGCTGCGCAGCTTCGGTCTCGACGCCGAGGAACAACAGCAGTTGCGCAGCTTCGGCTTCCTCACGCTCAAGCCGACAATGTACATCGCCAACGTTAACGAGGACGGGTTCGACAATAACCCTCACCTCGATGTCGTGCGCGAGATCGCCGCCAGGGAGAATGCGGTGGTCGTGCCGGTTTGCAACAAACTGGAAGCGGAGATCGCCGAGCTCGAGGACGAAGAGCGCGCCATGTTCCTTGAGGAGATGGGCATGGAAGAGCCCGGTCTCGATCGCGTCATTCGTGCCGGCTACGGCCTGCTGGGGCTGCAGACCTATTTCACCGCCGGGGTGAAGGAAGTGCGAGCCTGGACCGTCAAGGTCGGCGCGACCGCACCGCAGGCGGCCGGCGTGATTCACACCGACTTCGAGAAGGGCTTCATCCGCGCCGAAGTGGTCAGCTACGAGGACTTCGTCGCCCTGGGTGGCGAGAACGGCGCCAAGGAGGCCGGCAAGTGGCGTCTCGAAGGCAAGGCTTACGTCGTGAAGGATGGCGACGTCATGCACTTCCGCTTCAATGTCTGACGCACCGGCCCGAAAAACCGATTCCGATGTCGGAAAGCGTTGACGTTTCATCAAGTTATGGTAGTATTCGCAACCGTTGTCAGGCGACTCTGGTTACTTCGACACGGTTGCCTCGAAGGCTACGTAGCTCAGCTGGTTAGAGCACATCACTCATAATGATGGGGTCCCCTGTTCGAATCAGGGCGTAGCCACCAGATATCACGAAAAAGCCCGCCGTTCTCATGATCGGCGGGCTTTTTCGTATCGGCTTTACGCCGGCTTTCCTCATTGCCGCCTGGTCGGCAGGCTGTCGATTCCCGCAGCCTGCCGCCCGATTCAGACGGCGCGACGGCGACTCTCCTCGATGTAGGCTTCACGCAGCTTTCGCGCTACCTCGCCGGGGCGGCCACCGGCGACCGGCACATCGTCGATCGCGATGACCGGCGTGACGAACGACGACGCCGACGTGACAAAGCACTCCCTGGCCCCCTGCGCCTCCTCGACGCTGAAGGCCCGCTCCTCGACACGCAACGAGAGCGTCTGGGCGAGCTCCAGAACGACGGCACGAGTAATGCCGGGGAGAATGGCGTGGGAGAGCTCTCGCGTCACCAGCGCTCCGTCGTGGGTCAGCATCCACGCGTTGTTCGATGCTCCTTCGGTTACCAGCCCCTCCTCGACCATCCAGGCATCGTCGGCACCGGCCGCCGTCGCCGCCATCTTGGCCATCACGGGGTAGAGCAGCTGCACCGTCTTGATGTCGCGTCGCGTCCAGCGCCAGTCGGGTTGCGTCGCGACACGAATGCCCTCGCGGCCACTGCGGCTGTCGACGAGGGCCTTGGCCTGGGTGAACAGCACCAGCGTCGGCGGCGTATCGGCGCCAGGATAGTGGAAGTCCCGATCACCGGCGCTACCTCGCGTCAGCTGGAGGTAGACCATGCCCTCCTCGAGCGCGTTGCGCCGGATCAATTCGCGATGGATCGTCAGCAGCGCATCGTCATCCCACGGCAACGCCATCTCGAGTTCACCCGCCGAGCGCTTCAAGCGCCGCATATGGCCGGAAAAATCGATCAGCTTGCCCTCCAGCACCGAACAAACCTCGTAGACGCCATCGGCAAACAGGAAGCCGCGATCGAAGACCGATACCTTGGCGTCCTGTTCCGCGACGTAGTCGCCATTCACGTAGACCGTGCGCTGTGTCATCTCATGCCGTCTCTATGTCTGTCTTCACGTTCAGGTTCGCCTTCATGTTTACGTCTTCCGCTGAATCCGCGCCGGGGTACAGAACCTGGTTCATGATAGCGATCGCTCAGCCCCACAATGCCGACGTCGCCGGATGGATGCCTTCAGCATCGAAACGCATGCCGTGCTCGCGATCCTGTGCCAGCAATAACGGGCCATCGAGATCGACCACCGCCGCCCCCTGCGCCACCAGCAGCGCCGGCGCCATCGACAGCGACGACCCCACCATGCAGCCGACCATGATCTCGAACCCGCTTGCCAGCGCTTCCCGCTTGAGTGCCAGCGCTTCGGTCAAGCCGCCTGTCTTGTCGAGCTTGATGTTGATCATGTCGTAGCGGCCGACCAGATCGGGTAGCGACGTGCGGTCATGACACGCCTCGTCGGCGCAGACCGGCAGCGGACGCTCGATCTCCGCCAACGGCGCATCCTGGCCCGCCGGCAGCGGCTGCTCGACCATGCTGATTCCCAGCGACACCAGCGTCGGCGCCAGACGTTCGTAGGCGTCGCGATCCCAGCCCTCGTTGGCGTCGACGATGATCCGTGCCTCGGGTGCGCCCTCGCGAACGGCCTCGAGGCGCTCGATATCCCCCTCGCCGCCCAGCTTCAGCTTGAGCAGCGGCCGAGCGGCGTGGCGCCGGGCCTTCTCGCGCATGGCATCGGGTGACTCCAGCGACAGCGTGAAAGCGGTGATCTCGGCCCTGGGCGCGTCAAGACCGGCGAGTTTCCACACCGGCTTGCCAGCGGACTTGGCTTCCATATCCCAGAACGCGCAGTCGAGCGCATTGCGTGCCGCACCGGCCGGCAGTCGCGACTGCAGTTCGAGACGATCCATGCCCTGCGCCAGCGCATCACGCATCGACTCGATCTGGGCGATGACGCTATCGACCGACTCGCCGTAGTGGGCATAGGGCACGCATTCACCGCGGCCGGCATGAGCGCCATCGCTCAGCGTCGCGACCACGACTCGCGCCTCGCTGCGTGAACCGCGGGAGATGGTGAAGACTTCGGCGAGCGGAAAGACCTGCTCCTCGACGCTCAGCTTCAGCATGCCAGCACCGCCTCCGCCAGCCGATCCGCACCCTGGCGGTAGGGGTCGACACACGGTAATCCCAGTCTCGCCTCGAGTGCTTCCAGATAGCGGTCTGCTTCATCGACCGGCATGCCGGAGGTATTGACCGAGACACCGACGACCTGGCACGCCGGGTTCACCACCTGCGCCAGCGGCAGCGCCGTATCGCGTAGCTGTTCGAGCGTCGGCAGCTGATAGTGCGGCAACCCGCGCATATGCGTGCGCGTCGGTTCATGACACAGAATCAGCGCGTCCGGCTGGCCACCGTGGATCAATGCCATGGTGACGCCGGAATAGGAAGGGTGGAACAGACTGCCCTGCCCTTCGATGATATCCCAGTGATCGTCGTCGTTGTCCGGCGTCAGCCACTCGATCGAACCCGCCATGAAATCGGCGATGACGGCATCCAGCGGCACGCCTTCGCCGGTGATCAGAATCCCGGTCTGGCCGGTGGCACGGAAACTCGACTTCGCGCCGCGCTCGCGCAGGGCGATGTCCAGCGCCAGCGCCGTGTACATCTTGCCGATGGAGCAGTCGGTACCCACGGCCAGACAGCGCTTGCCACGGCGCTTCTTGCCGTCGCCAATCGGATACTGGACCTGCGGCACGCGCACGTCGATCAGGCGCCCGCCATGCTTCTCCGCCGCCGCCACCAGCTCCGGCTCGTCACGCAGCAGATTGTGCAGCCCGGAAGCGATATCCATGCCGGCTGCCAGCGCCTCTTTGAGCACCACGATCCAACTGCGGGAAATCACCCCGCCGCGATTGGCCGCACCGATCACCAGCGTCCTGGCACCCTGCGCCACGGCCGCGTCGATATCGAGATCCGGCAGTTTCATGTCCGCCTGGCATCCGGGTAACCGGTACTGCCCCAGCGCATACTCCGGGCGCCAGTCGCGAATGCCCTGGGCGACCTTGGCGGACAGCGGATCGGGCACGTCGCCCAGGAACAGCAAATAGGGAGTCTTGAGCATGTCATCACTACTCGTTCAATGTGAAAAGAGCCGACCCGCAAACGGTCGGCACCGAACGTCATCCTGCACCGCCATCAGCCAGTTTGACTGACGAGACTCAACCGGTCATCAGGTCGGCTCGATTGAAGAACGTGGTCAGCGCCCGAATCAGGTACGCCGGATCACGGCTGCCTGCCGTCTCGCGAATCGAGTGCATGCCGAACTGCGGCACGCCCACGTCGATGGTCGGCACGCCGAGCTCGGTGGCGGTGATCGGGCCGATGGTGCTGCCGCAGCCCATGTCCGCGCGGGTCACGAACTGCTGCACCGGCACGTCGGCTTCACGGCAGATATCCTGGAACAGTGCCGCCGTGGCGCTGTTGGTGGCGTAACGCTGGCTGGCGTTGACCTTGATCACCGGCCCGGCGTTGAGCGACGGCCCATGATTGGCGTCGTGCTTGTCGGCGAAGTTGGGGTGCACGGCGTGGGCGTTGTCGCAGGAGATCATCAGGGAGCGCTGGATCAACCGTACGAACCCTTCGTCGCCGGGCTCGCCGAGTGCCGCGTTCACGCGGCGCAGCACGTCGGCCAGAAACGGCCCCTGGGCGCCACAGGCACTGGCACTGCCGACTTCCTCATGATCATTGGCCACGAACAGCGCGCCCTGCTGGCCATCGGCAGCCAACAGCGCTTCGACACCGATGAAGCAGGAAAGCAGGTTGTCGAGTCGCGCGCTGGCGATCATTTCCCTGTTGATGCCGACCCGAGCCGGCGGCTGGACGTCGTAGAAGCCCAGCTCGAAGTCGACGATGTCCGCCACCTCGATGGCGTGCTCGCGCTCGATCCACTGTTTGAGCAGGTGATCGAAATCCGGCGCATCGCCGCCCTGCATCAGCAGCGGTGCCATCTGCGTCTGCGCATTAAGGACACGACCGTTGTTGGCTTCGCGATCCATATGGATCGCCAGGCTGGGGATGATCGCCACTGGCTCACCCATATTGAGCAAAACCCCTTGCAGACGGCCATCGGTTCGGCGAACGTGAACCCGACCGGCGATCCCCAGGTCGCGATCGAACCACGGCGACAGCAACGCACCGCCATAGACCTGGACACCCAACTGCAGCCAGCCCTTGTTGACGATCGCCGGTTGCGGCTTGAGCCGCAGCGCCGGGCTATCCGTATGAGCGCCGACCATGCGCATCGCCTCGAGCGGCGAAGCCGGCAACTGGAACGCGATCAAGGCACTATCGTTACGCGTCACGTAATATTTGTCGCCTCGTGTTAACTTCCAGCTGTCAGTTTCCTTGAGGGGCCGATATCCTGCCGCCTCCAGCCGTGTCACGAGGTTGGCGGTGGCGTGCCAGGGAGAAGGCGAGCGCTGGAGGAAATCGAGCAAGCGATCTTCGAGAGCCTTGTCGGCGGCGTGTTCTGACATGGGTTTCCTCGGATGTCGGTCTGTAGTCACGCGGACTGACTGCTACAATGGGTCCCGGACCTGAAAAAGATTCATGGATCCGGTGGTCTTCTAGGGAATAGAGAGTGTACAGGAAACCGGGAGTGCTTCATTGATGACCCTGACTGCCGCCGCTCGGTACGCGGCCATGTGTTTGCTATTGCTGGCATGGAGCGTCACGGTGCTAGCCGGTCCCACCCCAACGGACGATCAGCGTCAGGCGGCAAGCGAGGTCGCCGAGTCACTGCAATATGGCCACTACGCCGACGTCGATCTCGACGACGATTGGTCGAAGCGAGCCTTTCAACGTCTGCTGGACGTGCTGGACGATCAGCGCGCTTATCTGCTGCAACGAGACGTCGACAATTTCAGCGACCTGGAAACGTCACTCGATGATGCCGTCAAGTCCGGTGCTCTGGACCGCGTCTATGCATTCTATTCACACTATCAGGATCGCGTGGAAGCCCGGCTCCAGTGGCTGGTAGACAAGGTCGATCAAGGCGTCGACTACGCCTACACCAGCAACGAGCGCCTGGCGCTCGACCGGGAAGACTCTCCTTGGGCGGGCAGCGAGGGAGCGCTCGACGAGCTCTGGAACAAACGGCTGGAGAACGCCGCCCTGACGCTTTTCTTGAGCGACCAATCTCCCGAGGAGATCCAGAAGACGCTCCACGACCGCTACGCCAATCAGCTCAATCGCGTGCGCCAGACCAACGCCGAAGACGTGCTCGTGCTGTTGATGGCAGCGGTCACCGGCACGATCGACCCGCATACCGAATACTTTTCCCCGCAGCAGAGCGAATCCTTCGATATCCAGATGCGCCTCTCGCTGGAAGGGATCGGCGCGCTGCTGCAGAGCGACGGCGAGTACGTCAAGGTATCGAGCCTGGTACCCGGCGGCCCCGCCGACAAGGCCGGGGCACTGCAACCGGCGGATCGCATTGTTGCCGTCGGCCAGAACGAAGACGGCGACATGGTCAACGTGGTCGGCATGCGTCTCGATGAAGTGGTCGACCTGATTCGTGGCCCGAAAGGCTCGACGGTGCGACTCGACATCATCCCGGCCAAGGCCGTCGACGTGACCCGCACGCACACCATCCGGATCACGCGAGATACCGTCAAGCTCGAGGATCAGGCCGCCCATAGCCGGGTGGAAGAGATCCAGCGTGACGGCACGACGCACAAGATCGGCATCATCACCGTGCCGGCATTCTACGTCGACTTCGACGCCTGGCAGGCGGGCGAGTCCGACTACCGCAGCACCACCCGGGACGTGGCCAAGGAGATCGACAAGCTCAAGGCGCAGAACGTCGAAGGCATCGTGCTCGATCTGCGCAATGACGGCGGCGGCGCGCTCCAGGAAGCCAACTCGATGATCGGCCTGTTCATCGACCGGGGCCCCACCGTACAGGTCCGCGATGCCGGCGGACGCATCAATCTCTACGGCGATACCGACGCCGGGGTGGCCTACGAAGGTCCGCTGGCGGTGCTGGTCAACCGGCTTTCCGCTTCCGCCTCGGAGATCTTCGCCGGCGCGATCCAGGATTACGGTCGCGGCCTGGTGGTCGGCAGCCGCACGTTCGGCAAGGGCACCGTCCAGACACTGACCGACCTGAGCCACGGCCAGATCAAGCTGACCCGCGCCAAGTTCTATCGCATTTCCGGCGAAAGCACGCAGCATCGCGGTGTCGAGCCGGACATCCTGTTCCCGAGTCTGATCGACCCCGACGAGATCGGCGAAAGCGCCCTCGACAACGCCCTCCCCTGGGATCGCGTCCGCCCGGTGCAGTATCGTCTTTACGGTGAGCCGTGGCGCTACCTGGAAGCGCTGCAGGATCGCCACGAGCAGCGCATCGCCAACGACCCGGACTTCGTCTACCTGGAGAAGCAGGCCCAATTGAGCAAGCGGCTGCGCGATCAACAGACCAGCATCAGCCTCAACAAGGAGCAGCGTCAGCGCGAGATGGATGCCCAGGAGACCGAGCAGCTGGCGCTCGAGAACCAGCGTCGTAGGGCGCTGGGCATGGAACCGCTCGATCACTGGACCGATGCCCGCGAACAGGACGAGACGTCAAGCAACGACCAGACCGACACCAGCGACCAGAGCAGCGACAGCGGCAGCGGCAGCGGCAGCGGCAGCGGCAAGGACGATGCCAATGCCGAAGACGCCAACCCGACCGATCGCGCCGAACTGCAGGAAACCTCCCAGATCCTGCTGGACTACATTCAGTTGAAGTCCAACGGATGATCGGCGGCGCTCCGGCCCGTCGCCGGAACGCCGACCCGTAGCTGCCGGCGCTCGATCTCCAGCCTGACCGAAGCCTCGCGAAGACATTCGCGGGGCTTTTTTGATCAATCGGTCGTGGCAACTCACGGCATTAATGGTTCGAAACCCGAACTCTCGGTATTCAGAAAATCGCCGGCCGGTCGTTGTACGTTTAAAAGACCCGAGAGAGCGATGCCATGATTGCGATATTGATCCGGGCCGCGGCCCTCGTCTGGCTGGGGCTGGCCGGGCTTGCCCAGGCCGACCCGGCTCATGACGACCCGATTCAGGCCGATACGGTTCATGACGACACGGTTCAGGCCGACACGATTCATGACGACGATGACCAGACGGCTCGTCACGCCACCACAGCAAACCCATCATGCCCGCCGGGGGCGACACGACCACGGCAGCAAGACGCCCTGACCACGCTGGCCCGGCAGCTCGAAGCATGGGACGAGGCGTATTATCAGCGTGGCGAGCGTCTCGTTGACGATGGCGTCTACGACGAAGCCAAACGCCGCTGGCAACGCTGGCGAGACTGTCTTAAACCCCTCGATCTCAAACCCCTCGGTCTCGATCCTGCCGCCGAGCCATCCCGCCAGCCTACGCCGGCTTCCCCGCGGGACGAGCTCGAACATCCCTTCGCCCAGACCGGACTCGACAAGCTGCCCGATCGCCAGGCCGTCGGCGAATGGCTCGCCAGACAGTCGGACCAGACGCTATGGATCCAGCCCAAGGTGGATGGCGTCGCCGTGACGCTCGTGTACCGGAACGGCCAGCTCGAGACCGCCATCAGTCGCGGCAACGGAGAAAAGGGCCAGGACTGGACGCGTCAGGCCAGGCAGATCGAGAGCCTTCCCCAGCATCTGCCGACCGACGAACCGGTAACCTTGCAGGGGGAGCTCTACCTGCGTCTCCCCGATCATGTGCAGGCCCGGGATGGCGGCGTCTCCGCGCGCTCCGAGGTGGCCGGGCTACTGAACCGACAAGCGCTGTCCGCGGAGGCGGCTCGCGACATCGGCTTCTTTGCCTGGGCCTGGCCGGATGGCCCTGCCAGCGGCGAACGTCGGCTCCAGCGACTGACAGATCTCGGCTTTGGCAACACGGCCAGATACACCCGAACGGTCTCGCAGCTATCGGAAATCGTGCAGTGGCGCGACCGCTGGTATCACGCCCCGCTGCCGTTCGCCTCCGATGGTGTCGTCATCAAGCGCAGCAGCCGGCCTCCCGGGTCGCGCTGGCAGGCAGAGCCGCCGAGCTGGGCCATCGCCTGGAAATACCCGGCGGCGCAGACGCTGGCCGTGGTCGAAGCGATCGATGTTTCGGTCGGCCGCACCGGGCGCCTGACGCCCGTCGCCCGGCTCGATCCCGTCCTGCTCGACGACCGGGAAGTCAGTTCGGTGAGCCTGGGATCGCTGACGCATTGGCAGGAACTGGACGTTCGCCCCGGCGATCAGGTATCGCTCTCCCTCGCTGGCGCGACCATTCCCCAGATCGAACGCGTGGTCATCCCCGCAACGCCGCGCCAGGCGCTGACGCTTCCCGATGCCGAACGCTACGATGCGCTCTCCTGCCTGACATTGACGCCCGGCTGTCGCGAACAGTTTCTGGCCCGCCTGGCGTGGCTCGGCAGCGAGGATGGCCTGGACATGAGCGGCATCGGCCCTGCCAGTTGGGCTGCGCTGGTCGATGCCGGCCTGGTCGATGGCCTGCTGGATTGGCGGCAGTTGAATATCGCACAGCTGCAAACGCTGCCTGGCGTCGGGGAAGCCCGCGCCCGGCAGTGGCTCGGTGCCTTCCATGCCGCCGAAAGGAGGGATCGGACGCGATGGCTCATCGCCCTCGGCCTGCCGTCGATACCGGATGAAGTGCGTCGAGCCGCCTTGGCAGCGCCACTCGCCGCCTTGCGAGATCGTTCCGAACAGGGCTGGCAGACGTACGCCGGCATCGGCGCCACTCGCAGTACGCAACTGGTAGCGTTCTTCCACGATCCGACCATCGGCGCCCTGCTGGCCTCCCTGCCGCCGTCTTCATCAGTCTCGCCGTCAACCCCGTCGTCAGCGCCATCGTCAACCTCGCCGTCAACTTCTCCTGCCAGACGGCCTTGACTTGCCAGACGACCTTGACGGGCTGAGAAGCCTCATCTTTCCAATACGATGTAAACCACCGCCCGATTCACGAAAACGCGGCATGGCAGGCAAGCCAGGCCGCGCTACAGTCGAGACGTGCCTGCATCTTCCGGAGCCGGGCGGCGCCACCGGCACGCCGTCGGCAGTACGCCTCCGACCGGCGGGTCGACGCCACCAATGCCCGTGATTCCTCTCCCGGATGCATCCTGAAGGCATATTCCCAACCACGATGTCGACGACGGCCGATTCCCGCATCATCGCAGAGTCGCCAAAGCGTCCGACACAGACAGGGATCGACATGATGTTTCCGGCGAGGCGAGCCTTCCTGTTCCTTCAAGGGCCCCGCTCCCCGTTTTTCCATCAGCTCGGGCAGCGGCTCAGTGACGATGGCCACAAGGTCGTCAAGGTCAACTTCAGCACCGGCGACCAGGCCGGGTGGCATGGCAAGTCGACGGAGACCTTTCGAGATCCCTGGCCCATGCTGGGGGAATTCGTCACCGATCTATGGCGACGCCACGACATTACCGACCAGATCGCCTTCGACGACTGCCGCCCCGCCCACAAGGCGGTGATGCCCGCGGCACGCCGGCGCGGCATACGCAATCATGTCCTGGAGTCGGGCTACTTCCAGCCCTACTGGGTCACGCTGGAACGTGAAGGCGCCCATGGCCATTCGCTGCTGCCGAAGGACCCGGAGTGGTATCACAGCGTCGGCCCGACCCTCCCCCGGGCCTTGCCGCCCCGCCCCTTCCCGCAGCCGTTTGCCATGCGCGCCGTCCATGATGCCGGCTATCGTCTGGCACAGCTCGCCAACCCGTTGATGTTCTGGCACACCCGCGGCCAAGCCGAACTGCCCCGGGACGTGAGCTACCGCGGAGGCACGAGACGGCTTCTCGGCCGGCGTCAGGCCGCCAGCCATTGCCGGGCGCTGCTCGATGACGGTCGACCGTTCTATCTCTTCCCGCTGCAGCCCGACGATGACCGTCGGATTCGCTTCCATTCGTCCTACGCCGGCGGGTGGCAAGCCGTGGAGCAAGTCGTCGATTCCTTTGCCCGCTTTTCCCCGGAGCGTACACGTCTGGCGATCGTCGGCCCGGCCGACGACATGCCCAGCCACCGGCGCCGCCTGCGCAAGCTGGCCGTGGAAACCGATATCGGCGATCGCCTGGTCTTCCTGCCCGGCGGCAACCTGAGCACGCTGATCGATCACGCCTCAGGCCTGGTGACGATCAACGGCAGCGAGGGGCTCATGGCGCTCGAAAGCGAATGCCCCACGCTCGCGCTCGGCAATGCCATCTACCGCATGCCCGGGCTCACCTCGCCCAGCTCGCTCGACGACTTCTGGCGTCATCCGATCGGTCCGGACAAGCGGCTGTTCCGAAGTTTTGCCAGGGTCGTCATTCACGCGACCCAGATCAACGGGGGCTTCTTCAGCCGCGAAGGTATCGATCTGGCGGTGATCAACGCGGTATCCCACCTGACCGAGAACGTCTCGCCCATCGAGCGCCTACTCTGGGATTCCCGCCTCCCGGTCGCCTCCTAGCGCCTGTTGCCGTTTCGGCGCGAGCGGCATTGCTGCACCCGATGGCCTCAGGCCAGGCTCGATCGCAAGGGCCTGAAACGGCAAGCGGCCAGGTGAATGCCACCTGGCCGCTGCGCTTTCCCGTCGAGAGTCCGATCTACTGATTGGCCGGCAACAACGCCCGTCCGATATCGATGCGGGGCTTCACCATCAACTTAGTGAACGCCATCAATACCATCTCCTCGATGGCCGGCCCCATGTCCTGCTTGAGCGCCTCGTAACTCGGATAGCTCGGTTCCGGGGCGATGCACATCTCGAAGAAATGCTGCCGGTTGATGTGCGGGTTATCGATGAAGAACTGGCTCAGACGGTTGTGCTTCTCCTGCTTCGCGGCGCTGGAAACGTAGTTGCCGATCCGGGCGAAGAACTGCTCCACGCTGCGCAGCGGCAAGTGGTAGATGCAGGCCTCCCACTCTCGGGCGAAATCCATGATCTCGGGCTCGGGCTCCAGCACCGCGCCATCCTGTTTCGCCATCAGCCAGTGATAGCCCATGTGGAGCCGGTGAGACTGGCGATAGACGAACAGCGCCTTGGTATCGGAAGCCTGTTCGCCCAGCGACCAGTACTCGGCTTCCAGCAGCTTGCCCTCGAGATCTTCCTGATAGGCAATGGATTCCTGACAGATCACGTTGATCCATGGCAGCCGGAAGTAGAAGCGCTTGAGGTTCTCCTCGCCCGGAAAACGCTGCGCGAACGCCGCGTAGAAATCCTTGACCGTCAGGCCCTTCTTGAAGGTCAGGAACTCGTCTGCATCGAAGCCGTAGACGACGTTGTAGCAATCCTTCTTCAGATAGAGTTCCAGCGCGCCGTTGATGTAGTCCGCCTTGCGCCTGGAGAAGCCCTGCTCGTCCTCGATCTCGACGAAGGCGACCTCCTTTTCCGGGTAGCGTTCTCGCAGCTCGGCAACACACTCCCGGAGAAAATCATGCTCGATATGGCTAAGCACGATGAGCCGGTCGAATCCCAGTCGCAGGTGGTGCAGGCAGGAAGCGAAGACGACGTCTTCTTCTCCCCGAACCATCGTGATGGCGGTAAATTCAAGTTTCATCGTGAAGTTTCCTGTCAATGTCAAAGGTTCTCGTCGCCCGGAGGCAACGCAGATCGGAACGCTTGCCGTCATCATCCGAACGGATCGGGCCGGTAATTTCTGCCTCGCAACGCAGCGTCAGCGTCTCACCCACCAGAAGGCTCTGGCCTTCTCCGGATTGCCGATATCGAGCGCCTTGCGGGCTGCATTCTGTGCCATGCGTCGCGCCCCGACCGGATCGTCGATCAACTGCTGCATCGCCGAACGCCAGGCCTCGGGGGTATCCTCGACCAGCAAGCCGTCTTCGCCTTGCGAGACGATTTCGCGATAGGGCGAGCGGGCGCTGTAGAGCCCCACGCTGCCCATCGCGGCGTTATCCAGAAACTTGATGTAGGTCTTGCCGGCGTTGAACGGGGTATCGCGCATCGGCGTCAGACTGATATGCATGCGCTGCCGGTCGCGATAGCGCTGGAAGGCCCGCCAGCCGAGCGGCTTGGGAGTGCGTACCCGCTGCAGCCCCCGCAGCGAGACCGGCGAAAAGCCTCCCAGCATGATCTCGAACATCAACGCCTTGTTGCGTTCGTGAATATCGACCAGGGCCGGCGTGATGTTCTCGAGATCGGCCAGGTGGGCACGCGAGCCATGGAACCCGACGCGCGGCGCCGACTGGATGAAATGATCGTGGGTGGGCATCGGCGCGATCAGCGATGGCGCCAGCAGCGAGACCGAATCGTGGCGCCGGCTGAAGTGCTTCGCCAACGGCTCGCAGCAGGCGATCACTTCGTCGGCGATCGCCAGCAGGCGCGGCTGCACGTGGGACGACACGTGCGCCATGCGCCGCCGGTAGGTTTCCGGCAGCTTTTCGTCCAGCGCGGCGGCATCGATATCGTCGTCGATCAGATAGCGAATGGTGGCCACGCGGTGCCGGTTGTCTTCCAGCCACGAGATCCAGGCGCCGTTGAGCGATCGGCAGACGAGGATATGGGCATTGCGCAGCTCGCCCACCAGCCACGGCATGCACATGACCGGCAGCCGCCAGTAGCTGGTGTCGATACGCTTGACCTCGATGCCACGTGATTGCAGCCACGGTGCCACCGATTTCAGGAAGTAGATATCTTCGGTCGGGCAGGTTCCATCACTCAAAACCACCCAGCGCGGATAGTTCATGATCAGTCCCCTCGTAGGCTGGATTGTCATTCCTTTCGCGACGACTCAACGTAGCGAAAAGTCCTCGTAAGTCAGTGTCAGGCTGGGGTGATACGCCGGATCGTCGAACAGCCGATGGTGCCACCGGCGGCGCATGTAATCCGCCTCTCGGGTCGCTCGCAGGCGCTTGGTACTGGTGTCGTCGGCGCCGCGGGAAACGGACTCGTGGTGGTAGAGCTCGGCAAACGGTGTCCACAGATTGCGGTATCCCGCTTCCCGCACCTTGAGGCAGAAATCGACGTCGTTGAACGCGACCGCCAGGTTCTCTTCGTCCAGCCCGCCGACGGCATCGAACAGCGACTTGCGCACCACCAGACACGCCGCGGTCACGGCGGAGAAGTTCTGGGCGAGATGCAGCCGGCTGAAATAACCGGGTTCGTGGCGCGAGAAATACTTGTGCGCATGACCCGCGACGCCACCCACCCCCAGCAGCACCCCACCGTGCTGGACGGTGCCGTCGGGGTAGTAGAGCTTGGCGCCGACACAGCCGATCTCCTCGCGACAGGCCTGGCTCACCATCTCCTCCAGCCACTCCTCGTTGATCGGCTCGATATCGTTGTTGATCAGCCCCAGGATGTCGCCCCGCGCGTGGCGAACGCCGAAATTGTTGATCGCCGAGTAGTTGAACGGGTATGGCCACTGCAGCACGCGAACTCGCGCATCCCTGGCGATCTCGCCCAGGAAGGCCAGGGTCTCGCGGCAGGTGGAGCCGTTGTCGAGAATCAGCACTTCCAGCCGCGAATAGCGTGTGCGTTCGAGCAGTGCCTCGACACAAGGCCGCAGGATCGACACCTGGTCGCGCGTCGGAATGAGCAGACTCACCAGCGGCGCCGGGTCGGGAAGCGGCCAGCGAATCCGATAAGTATTGGGATACTTGCCCGGCTCGGCGCGCGCCCCCGCGGTATGCCGGTCCAGATGATCCTGCACCGCACGCAGACCGGCGCCGGCGGTATAGCGCTTCTCCACGGCCGCGGCTGCCGTCGAGCCCTGGCCGGCGTGCCAGTGATAAAGCACCCTGGGGATCCTGACGATTCGATCCACCGCGAGCCCGGTGCAGAATCGCAGGGTCAGGTCGTGATCCTGGCTGCCCTCGAAGCCCTGGCGGAAACCGCCGATGGCCCGCACTCTCGACGTCCGATAAACGCCGAGATGGGAGATATAGTTCTGGCCCAGCAACAGATCCGGGTTCCAGGCCGGCTTGAAGTGGGGGTCGTAACGCTCGCCGAACCCGTCGACCTTGTCCTCGTCGCTGTAGAGCAGCTCCGCCTGCGGCTGCTCCTGCAGCGCCTCGACGACGTGATAGAGCGCCTCCGGCACCAGCCGGTCATCGTGATCCAGCAGGGCCACGTACTCGCCCCGGGCCCGCGCCAGCGCACTGTTGCTCGCCGCACAGATATGACCATTGGTCGGGCGAAACACCACCTCGATGCGCGAATCCCGCTCGGCGTAACGGGACAGCGTCTCCCGAACCCGCGAGTCGGTGGAGGCATCGTCGGCGATACACAGCTGCCAGTGCGGGTAGCGCTGCGCCAGGACCGATTCGATACAACGCTCGAGGTCTTCGGGCGCCGGGTCATACGTCGGCAGCAGGATCGAGATCAGCGGCCGATAGGAAAATGCCGCCAGCTGGTGCGCTATCCGATCGGCGGACAGCATGGGCTGCTGTACCAGCCACTGTCGATAGCTCTTGCGCGGACACAGTCGAACGAACGTCTCCTCGTACTGCCGGAGGGCAAGCGCTCGCCAATGGACGTTCTGCTCTCTGGCATGCTGCTTCAGTTGCGGCAGAATGTCGGTCTTGGGAGTCTCGAGCCACTGGCCGTGCAGATTGGCCAGGCGTTGGGCCAGGCGGTCGTAGGCAAACCACGGGCTCAGCCAGACCAGCCTCAGATGCTCGACGGCGAAGCACCCTTCGGTTTCCAGCGGATCGAACCGAATCGCCCGGACACCCGCACCGATGTAACAGAGCCGCTTGGCGGTCCGCCCCGGCTTGAGCGTCAGGTAGAAACTCTCCGCCTCGTTGAAGCCCCGCCCCGTATCGACGTACAACCGCGCCGCCCCGCTCGGCTGGTCATGCCGAATCGTGACTTCGAGCATGTTCCAGCCGGGCACCGGCAAATGGCGCTTCCAGGCGAACTGGGGGTCGTTGCCCGTCGAACGCCAGACATACTGGCGAGCCTCGTCCGCTTCTTCCTGCGTCAGCCGCTCGAGATGGTAGAGCGGCTTCAGGCGCGGGTGACAGACGATCCGCGTGGTGCGATTCAGGCCGCGCCAGAACATCCAGTGCTTGGCGTCCGGTACCGGCGACAGAGAAGTCTGCATGGCGTGTCCCTCAAGTTTCCAGCACGGGCTGAAGGGAAGCGGTTCGATGCACGCGGTGCCGCCCCAGGGACTGCTGGGTCAGGGTCACGCGGCAGTCGACGATGTCGCCGGGCACGGCTTCCAGCGGCAGATGGAAACCCACGTAGGAGCCCCGTGGCGCGCCCCAGCGCAGCATGCCGGGGCGCAGCGCATTGGCCAGCGTGCGGCCGACCTTGCGATCGTTGACCCAGACCTCGATCTCGACCGGGCTGTCATCGGTGGCCCACCACGCCCACCCCACCACCTTGTCGGCCACGCACTGCTGAATCGCCCCATGCACGAACGGCCGACCCTGCTGGAAAAGCCCCAGCCGCAGCTCGAAGAGACGCCGGCTCTCCCGATAGAGCTGGAAGTCCTCCGCGTTCAGCTCTCGCAAGGCCAGCTCGTCGGCCGGATCGATGTCGTAGACGTGATCGACGGAGGCGTGACCCAGGTTTTCGGCCATGCCCGGTATCTGCCAGCCGTAGAGATCGTTCAGGATCGCCAGCGATTCCGCGTACCGTTCCGTCAACCCGACGAATCCCAGCGCCTCGAGCCGCGTCGACTCCAGAAAGCGACTCTGGCGGTTGATCATGTCGTGGCGCCGGTAGAACGCCGAGAATGAATCCTGGTAGCCGTGGTGGCGCACGAAGTGGTGGTATTCGGACGCCAGCCGCTGCAAGGGGTCGCGCACGAACGAAAAGCAGTAGCGCAGCCCTGCCAGATGGGCATATTTATCCAGCCGAACGTGCCCACCCAGCAGCTGTACATTCTGTTCGGAGAGAATCTGCCAGAGCCGCCAGACGTCGCGCCGCTCGTAGGCCCAGCGCACCACCATGGGAGCGGTTTCGCGCTGGTTTTCGCCGTAGTCGTGCCAGACCTGGCCCTCGCCGAGATGCGCCCTGGCCCCCAGCCGGAAACTGGTTCCCGCGGTCTTGGGAATGTGGACGAAGAAGCAAGGCTGGCGCCGCGGTGTGGCCATTTCCGGCAGCAGCTCACAGCTGGCCTGACGCACCCGACTCAACAGCTCGGACGAGAAGCTGACGCTCACCTCGTTCATGTCGTGGTTGTGGAAATAATCCAGATCGCGGGAGTGCGCCGGCCCCATGTTGGCGCGCCCGCGCGTCATCTTGGTATCCACGAATTCTTCGTAGGATTTGATGTTGTAGTGGTAGATCTTCAGCGGGGTATCGACCACGCGCTCGGTACGGCCGGATTTCACCTTGCCTTCCAGGAAATCCGCCTGCTGACCGTTGGCGGTGAGATAGCGGTAGCCGGGCTTGAGCTCCGCCGTATGCGCGGTCATCGACAGCACCAGCGACGGCTTGACGATCGACTTCACGTGACAATTGACGACGCGCTCGTTGTCGCTCGCCAGGCTGAAGCGCTCCAGGACACCGCCGGGTTGGCGAAAGCGCATGCCCGACGAACCGAAGATCCGCCAGTTGATCGCCACGGCACCCACGTCATGGGAGGCCAGGGTCGGCGCCAGCCATTCCAGCGGACGATCACAGTTCGGGTGCACCAGGAATTCGTCGACATCCAGGAACGCCATATAGGTGGCTTCCTGCCCGTGATGCTCCAGCACATGCTGGTACCACAGCGTCTGCGCCCGCTCCTCGGGCTCCCACTGCCGCGCGGTGACCAGCCCCTGGCGTTGCCACTTCGCCAGCAGCAGATCGGTACCATCGGTACTGCCATGGTCGGCAATGTAGAAATGCTCGAAGCCGATCAGGCGGTGATAGGCGATCCACTCGGCCAGATAGGGCCGTTCGTTCTTGACGATGGCGACGATGGCAAAGCGATAACGGGCTTGATTGGCAGTAGTACGTGAAATCATCGGCGTAAGTTTCCCAGGCAACACGAACTCGGCGGCTATTTCGCCGAGCTCAGGACCGGGCCGACGTCCACTCGATGGCGGTAAATGAATCGAGTGATGGCCCGAATCTTTCTATCGGTAATGGCTTCACCGAAGACATCTGCAGCTTCGGCGAGACTTGCGAATCTTGGCTGGCTGGCGGTACACGCCGAAAACAGCGCATCGGCAATATCGAAAGGCAATTCGGCATGGGCGGGAGACTGGCCCGAGCCGGTCTGGATCATCACGCGCCGCATGGGCCCTTCCAGGCGCGCCCGGAACTGATCCGGGCTGCGCAACGGCACGTGATAGACGCACGCCCCGCTGGCCTCGACGAACTTCAGCGTCTCGGGATCCGGCAGTACCGGAACGTCCTTCTCGCCGGCGAAAGCCTGGTGATAGGCCATGTGAACCCGCGTACCGGAACGCTTGCGGAACAGCACCTTGTGGCGGCTGTTCTGGCGGGTATCGACGCAGAGATAGTCCCCGTCGAGAAACTGCCCGCTCAGATCCCGCTCCGCGTAGTGGCGGCGTTGGGGGATCAGGTTCAGCCACGGCAGCGCAAAGCACTCCCCGACCGCGCCCTCTCGCGCACCGGCGGGCAGGCCGGCCAGGAAGGCGGCGAAGAAGTCGCCGATCGAGGCATGACTTCCCAACGACAGGAACTCGTCGGCATCGAAGCAGTAGACGTAGTTCTCCTTCTTGGGGTCGATGAACAGCGACAGCGCCCGATTGACGTAGAAAGCCTTGCGCCGCCCGAAGTGCCCCTGGCTTTCGAGCTCGACAAGGTCGATTTCCACCGCGGGGAAATCGCGACGCAACTTGTCGATGCACTGACGCAGGAAGTCATGTTCCAGATAACTGATCACGATCAGGCGCTGGAACCCCAGCCGCGCATGGTGAAGCAGCGACGACCACACGATATCGCTCTCGCCGCGCACCATGGTGAGGGCGGTGAAACAGATGTCCTGCGTGGAACGAGAATCCGCGCGCTTTGAATCGACTGTCACGCTCTCCCCCTCAACCGCTAAATATGTCGCAGGATCGGCACTGGAGATCGATAGCGGATCTCCATCTGCTCTTTCGTCAATCGACCGCCAGTGAACGAATCCGCTGGCGATGAACCGGCTCGCCGTCATCGGCGACAGGGCTCGCCACTCGGCCAACGCTCATCATCGAGTGGCCAGCCTTCACGACCCGTGATCAACATTCGCCCAGCGGCCAGCACCGAGGCCGAGTGGCCAGGGTCGATATCACTCACCGATGAACGGATTTCTTCCGACGTCGCTGATCAGCCGGCCCCACTTGAGTATCTGCATCTCGTCCAGCGCGTCCGCGCCATGCAGCACCGGCGGAAATCCCAAGGCCGCCCACTTGTCCATCGGATGGAGGATGTGGAAGGTCGTCAGCCCCAGGTCGCCCGGCATCTGGGCGTCCGCGACCACGTTATCGCCAATGTGCAGATGACGATCGATGCCTTCGTTGGTCAGGTCCTGCTTCACCTTGACCCACATCGAGCCGTTATCCTTGCGCGCCTGCTCTTCGCTGGAGACCATCAAACGGTAGGCGGCGGCGACGCCGGCCTTGCGCAGCATCAGTCCCACCTGCTCGCGGTTGTAATAGCTGTCGGAGATGACCCAGAGGATGTGCCCCTGCGCGGCAAGATGGTTGAACAGCTCGACCATCTCGTCCTTGGGCTGGATCATCTCGAGATCGAGTTCGTACTCCAGCGCCATCCACTCCTGCGCGGTGTCCGGGCTGACGTCCAGCTGATCGGCCAGCTCGTCGTAGATCGCCTCGATGCGCACGTCGCCCTGGAAGTTGGCACGTCGGCGCAGGGTCGATTCGGCATCGTTGCGCAGCTTGACGAAGGCCTGCGCGGAGGGAACGATCCCCTGTTCCGCCAGCATCTTGCCCAGCTTCAGCTTGGCGTAATCCGGCACGGTGTATTCGCGGCGCACCAGGGTGTCGAACACATCGAAACTGATGCAGGCATGCGCCTGGATGCTGGCGATGTGCTGCTCCAGCCGGCCGTGATAGCTGGCGGTGATATAGCCGTTGTCCGTGGTGAACTGCCCGGTGGGCGGATAGAAGAACAGCTGCCGGAAGCCGTGATGCTCGGCCAGCGGCCCCAGCACGCGCTCGAGGGCATGAAGCATCGAGTTGTCGTTGGGCAACGGCTCTTCCGGGAAGTCTTCATAGGTCCAGGTCTGGTCCAGCACGCCGTTCATCGCCTCGGGGCGCGACCAGAACATGCCGCCGGCGGGATAGCTCAGGAACTCGGGAATGTGGCCCAGTCCCAGCTTCTCCTGCCACTCGCGCATGAAACCCTTGTTCATGGTCTGATGGTTGACCCAGGAAGGCATCATCCAGAACGTCGTCGGGTAGTAGAGCCCGAGGGATTCGTCGGCGGCGAAGGCGTTCAGCAGCCGTGTGATGACGGAGGTATCGCGGAGCAGATACTCGATCAGGTACTCCGCCCACTGCGTCTGTTCCTTGCCCGAATAGAGCGACTTCTTCGAATGCAGGTGGCAGAACAGATCGTACTCCTGCAGGGCCTGGCCATACTCCACCAGTACCGGGCCGAAGTTGCGGCCGCGGTTGGGCACGACACGAGTCTCGAGCTTGCCGACCCGCGCATGCTCGCCGAACAGCTGACGGGCACGCGTCTCGAAGCTGGCATCCGCCAGCGTGAGATAGACATCGACGGTCACCGGGAACCGCTCGATGGCCTGGGCAAAGCGATCCAGAAAATCGACATAGAAGACATGCAGGCAGAGCGCGACCTTGAGCTCGCTCGCTGCCGGTGTCAGCCGCTTGCCGGGCGTGACGATCTCCCGAGGGAACCAGCGCACCGTAGCGGGCACATGCTGCCGGCCTTCGCTACGTCCATGCAGCAGATAGTGCTGAAGCGGGCTCTGCTGGGCATGAAAGACATCGATGTACATCCGATGATAGGTTTCGCTGTCGAAGCGCGGCGAGGGGTTGACCGGCGCGAAGCGGGACTTGCGGATGTAGTCGTCGAATGCCTCACGCTGTGTCGAGAAGCGCAGCCCGTACGTCGCCTGATACCACTTGGGATCGAACAGCCCCGTATTCAGCGCATCCATGAACGCCTGGCTCATCATGGCGGCGTGGGCTCCGCCTTCACGCGCGGCATCCCCCAGCGGAAGTTCGAGGACTTCGGACTCGACGGCTTCGGAATCGCCGATACGCGAGCTCGTCGCTTCCTCACCGATGGCCGTCGCGGGGTCGACAGACGGTGTCGTTACCTTGTCGTCGGCGTCGACGTTGACGTTGACGTCGGTCGAGGAAAGATCGTCGTTGACCGCCTCGCCCTCCGCGACGACGAACGTTTCGGTCACGGTGACCAGATTCCTGTCATCGGGGATGGGCGTCTTGCGCGGCTGATCCTCGATACCGCTCTCCGGCACGACGATATTGTCGTCCATTCCCACGACCTCTTCCGCCGCCAGACGCTTCTTGCGCGCCTGACTGGCGAACTGGGTCTGAAATAGCCACGGTAGTAGCGATATCATCTTTCCCGTTGGTTTCATGTGGGCCCCCACCTCTTGATTTATATTGCGAACATTTGCATCGGATTGACGATGCCGTTGCCGGTGATGTCGTCATCGACACTGAAAAGGTGCCAGACATCGTGCGGGATACAGTTGGGTCGGGTCGCAAAGACCTCGTAAAGCCCCTGCACGTCCTCTGGCGAATAATTCACGCCGTGTCGTCGACACATCACGACGTGATCGATCGCCCCATCGAAGACCGTCTTCAAATCCTGGAAATGACGCTGCGTTCCCGCCTGGCGTCCGTAGAAGTATTCGAACTCCTGATTGCTCTTCTGCCGAATGTCGACCATCTGCCCGTGCGGCGCGGTCAGCAGGCATTCGAAAAGCAGCGAACGGTCGAGCATGGTGCAGCCATTGCGCCAGCCGACGCCCTCGTGGAAGACGCCCTTCAACAGCGCATGGTGCTTGCTGACTTCGGTGTCACCCGGCTTGGTGGCGATGAAATAGAGCCCCGTGGTATCCCGCTCGATGATATGAGTGAGAATCTTCTGGATCGTGCCGGAGTAGCCCAGATCCAGCATCAGGGGGCGCTTTTCCGGGTCCATCAATCCGGACCGTTCCAGATAGGCGACCAGCGATTTTCGGGTCGGTGAAACGACCTTTTTCAACGCCTCGAGATGGGGCATCAACCACTGCAGAACCAGATCCTTGTCCTTGGGAAGCTCGCAATTGAAGCGCAGCAGCTCGAACGGCAACGCCGCGAATATCTCGTGCAGCTGAAGACCGAATCGCTTGCGCATGAGATCCAGAATGCTGCCCGAGAAATCGTTGCTCAGCGCCATCGGCGTGATCGTCTCCGAACCCAGCATGGCGCGGAAGAGCAGCGTTCTGGAGACCCGCAGGTAGATGGGATCGTGCGGCAGGTCGATCGAGGACTCCCGCTGGAGACGAATCAACAGACGGTGAAAGCACCAGCCTTCCCTCGCCAGGCACACCGGCAAATGACCTTCGGCCTCGGCTTCAATGGACTCAGCGTAAACGTGCAATGCGGGCCCAAGAAAGGTCGCCCCGAATTCATATAATGCCCGGCTCTTGGCTTGCATGATGATGCCTCGTCTGTCGTTTGGTTTGTCGCAATGAGCGACTTATTTCTATGAGCGACTTATTGCTATTCTTTTCCATCAAGGCGATGGAATACCGCCAGGCGCATCTTCGGAATGCGTCATGACACCAGAGTGTCATTATCGGTAACGGTGACACAGGCAGAAGCAACGTTGCTTCATCGTAATAACGTTATCTTTATTGTCATGACCAGGAGTATCGATTGCCGCCCTATAACAACCCGCCATGACAATTCGTTGACTATTCCCCAGTAGCCACTGCCGGTTGGCAACAGGCTTCTCGAACCACCAGCAATATCAACAATCAACGAAATAGAACTTTAAAATCAAATCAATGGTGACTTTCAGTCAGTTTTAAGCGCCGGTAACCGAGCAACCATTGCTAAGACTTTAGTCAGGTTAATCGCGACCCGCCCTTTATTGAAGATGAATTTACTCATCGATATTCACCATCCATAAATCGATGAATAAATCATTCCAGAACTCTATTAAAAACTTCATTAACGGCAGGATTAGACTTACTCAACAGAAACGTTTTGCGAAACTTTCTTATCGTTTTGTAGCCCGGCAACGCCCACTCGAGTGGCGGGCCGGGCTTTCGACAGGTGGAAAGACGTGTCAGGCGGCAACGCGAGGATCGATCGTCTTGCCCCGCCCCACCGCGTAGTAGTCGACTCCGGCCGCGGACATGGTTTCCGGGTCGAACAGGTTGCGACCATCGATGACCACCGGTGCACTCAGCTGGCCGCGAATCCACTCGGCATCGAGGGTGCGAAACTCCTTCCATTCGGTGCAGATCACCAGCGCATCGGCCTTCTTGACCGCCTGGATACGGTCTGCGACCAATATCAGGTCATCTCGCTCGCCGTAGATGCGGCGGCACTCCTTCATGGCCTCGGGATCGTAGGCCTGCACCGTGGCTCCTTTGTCCCATAGCGCTTCCATCAGCGTCCGACTTGGCGCATCCCGCATGTCATCGGTCTCCGGCTTGAAGGACAGCCCCCAGACCGCGATCGTCTTGCCTTCCAGCTCGCCATCCAGGGCATGGGAGAGCTTCTCGAACAGGGTGGATTTCTGGCGCTTGTTGACCGCTTCCACGGCTTTCAGCAGCTCGGCGTCGTACCCCACCTTGCTGGCGGTACGGGCCAGTGCCTGCACGTCCTTCGGAAAACAGGAACCGCCATAGCCACAGCCGGGATAGATGAAGTGATAGCCGATACGCGGGTCGGAGCCGATGCCGCGACGCACGTCCTCGATATCCGCACCGAGGCGTTCGGCCAGGTTGGCGATCTCGTTCATGAAGCTGATCTTGGTCGCCAGCATCGCGTTGGCCGCATACTTGGTCAGTTCGGCCGCGCGCACGCTCATGAACATCAACTTCTCGCGATTGCGGTTGTAGGGCGCGTAGCACTCCCGCATCAGATCGGCGACGCGATCCGATTCGGTCCCGACGACGATACGAGCGCCTCGCGTGAAATCCTCCAGCGCCGAACCTTCCTTGAGGAATTCCGGGTTGGAGCAGACATCGAACGGCAGATCGGCGACGCGTTCCGCCAGCACGCCCTCGATACGCTCCCGCACCTTGTCGGCGGTCCCGACCGGCACGGTCGACTTGTCGATGACGACCTTGTAGCCGTTCATGTACTGACCGATGGTGGACGCCACCGCCAGCACGTATTGCAGGTCGGCACTGCCATCCTCGTCGGGCGGCGTGCCCACGGCAATGAACTGCAGCACGCCGTGTTCCACCGCCATTCTGGCATCGGTGGTGAATTTCAGGCGCTGGCCTTCGATGTTGCGCAGCACCATCGACTCGAGACCGGGTTCATAGATGGGAATGTCTCCCTGAACCAGGCGCTCGATCTTGCTTTGGTCGATATCGACACAGACCACGTCATGGCCAACGTCAGCCAGACAGGTACCCGTGACCAGACCGACATAACCGGTACCGAAAACGGTGATCTTCATCCGAGAAATCCCCATGATGCGCGATGCCGCCCACTGGGCAGCTCAGAAATTCGAATAGGCGAGGCCGGCCGGCCCCGCATGGAATGACACTTTCGCCTCGTCGCCCCGATACCCACGATCCAGGATTCTGGATCCGTGAATCAGGCCAATGACCGGAACGCGGACCGGCGAGCGCTGGCGGTTCAGGAACGGAGGCCTGGAGGATCTTCGAGTGAGCGTCGAGTGAATGTCGGGTGAGCCTCGAATCCGCTTCGAGACGGCTCCGGCAGCGTTTCCCGAAATCGACTCGGGGCTAGGCGAAGGTCGCGGCGTCGGCCAGTCGTCTTCCCTGCTCGTCCTTGTCGGAGGTCACCGGCTCGTCGCTCACCAGCGGCCAGTCGATGGCCAGTTGCGGGTCGTTCCAGTGCAGGCTGTATTCATCGCCCGGCGCATAGTAGTCCGTGCACTTGTACTGGAACTCGGCGATCTCGCTGGTGACGTAGAAGCCGTGGGCGAAGCCTGGCGGCACCCACAGCATCTGGCGATTGTCTTCGCTCAACAACGCGCCGACCCACTGCCCGAAGGTGGGCGAACTGCGGCGAAGATCGACTGCGACGTCATAGACCTCGCCCCGGGTGACCCGGACCAGCTTTCCCTGCGGCTGATGCAACTGATAGTGCAGCCCGCGCAGAATGCCCTGGCCGGACCTGCTGTGGTTGTCCTGCACGAACCGGTAGTCGCCGCAGTGTTCGACGAATTCGCTGTGTCGAAAGGTCTCGAGGAAGAAGCCCCGTTCGTCGCCGAACACATGGGGTGTCATCAGCACGACGTCAGGAATGGCCAGCTTTTCGTAATTCATGTCGTCCGTCTCTCCGGCTGGGTTGATGGCTGGGTTGGTGGCTGAGGTGATTGGTTGAACTGACGAACCGAAATCAGCGACTGCCGCCGAAGCCGGCCATGACGACTTCGCCCGTCGTCCCGCCGCGCTGAGCGTCTTCGAGGCGCTTGAGCAGATACTGGCCGTAGCCGGTCTTCTTGAGGGCGGTTCCGCGTTCGGCCAGCGTCGCGTCGTCGATCCAGCCATGATTCCAGGCGATCTCTTCCAGACAGGCGACCTTGAGCCCCTGGCGGTGCTCGATCGTCTGCACGTACTGCCCGGCTTCCAGCAGGCTGTCGTGCGTACCGGTATCGAGCCACGCGAAGCCGCGCCCCAACCGTTCGACGCGCAAATCGCCCCGCTCGAGGTAGGCATTGTTGATACTGGTGATTTCCAGCTCGCCGCGCTCGGAGGGTTTGACCTGATGGGCGATCTCGACCACGTCGTTGTCGTAGAAGTAGAGGCCGGTAACCGCGTAAGGCGACTTCGGCTTGATCGGCTTCTCCTCGATCGACAGCGCCTTGCCCGAGGCATCGAACTCCACCACGCCGAAGCGTTCCGGGTCCTTGACCAGATAGCCGAAGACCGTCGCACCCTTCTGCACGTCCGAAGCCCGCATCAGCTGCTCCGAGAAGTGCTGGCCGTGGAAGACGTTGTCGCCCAGTACCAGACACACGGAGTCGTTGCCGATGAACGATTCGCCGATCAGGAACGCCTGGGCCAGACCATCCGGTGAAGGCTGTTCGGCGTATTCGAACCGCACCCCGAACTGCGCGCCGTCGCCCAGCAGATATTGATACTGCGGCAGGTCGGAAGGCGTCGAGATGATCAATATCTCGCGGATCCCTGCCAGCATCAGCACCGAGATCGGGTAGTAGATCATCGGCTTGTCGTACACCGGCAGCAGCTGCTTGGAGATGCCCTGGGTAATCGGATGCAGGCGAGTACCGGAACCGCCGGCCAGAATGATGCCTTTACGTGCCATGGTGAAGCTCCTTTCGATACGAAGATCGATTCAGACATTCAAGGTAACGGTATAAAAGTCGCCCCTCTTGCAAGGGTTTCCTTTCACGGGAAGTTGCGAGCGCGTCACGGAAGAACGCGCTATGCGGCTTCGAGCAGCTCCGCCAGCGTCAACTGCAATTGGGATTCCCAATTCGGCAGCGTGATGCCCAGGGCTTGCTCGACTTTCTCCAGCGACAGCCGCGAGTTGAGCGGCCGACGCGCGGGTGTGGGGTAATTCGCGGTCGCAATCGACACCACCTGGTCCGGCTTTACCTGCAAGGTTTCCCCGAGTGCCTCGGCATGTCGGAAGATCGCCTGGGCGAAGCCATGCCAGTTGGTCTCGCCACGCGGGGCGAGATGGTAGAGGCCCGGTTCGAGACGGCCCTCCCCGCGCTGCTTCACGGCCAGCAAAGTCACTTCCGCAATCAGCCGGGCCGGCGTCGGTGCGCCGATCTGGTCGCCGACGATGCGCAACGCCTCGCGCTCCCGAGCCAGGCGCAGCATGGTCTTCATGAAGTTGTGGCCGCGCGCGCTGTAGACCCAGCTGGTGCGGAAGATCAGCGCATCGGCGCCGCTGGCCAGCACCGCCTCGTCACCGGCCAGCTTGCTCTTTCCGTAGACGGACAGCGGGCCGGTCTCGCTGGTCTCCTGCCACGCCGTGTCGCCACCGCCGGGATAGACGTAGTCCGAGGAGTAGTGAACGAGCTTCGCCGAGTGGGACGCACAGTAGTCGGCAAGCTGGGCCGGCAGCGCCGCGTTGAGGCGAAAGGCTTCGTCACGTGACTTTTCGGCGGCATCCACCGCCGTCCAGGCCGCCGCATTGACGACGAGGCTCGGGCCAAGCTCGTCGAGCAGACGCACGACGGCCGCGGCATCCTGCAGATCGAGCGACCGGCGCCCCGGCGCAATGCAGTTTCCGAGCGGGGCCAGCGCGCGCTGCAGCTCGAAGCCGACCTGGCCGCTTCCTCCCAGAATCAGAATGTTCATGCGATGGCTCCCAGCCGCTCCCCTTGATAACTGCCGTTCTGCACCCGGCGCCACCAGACGTCGTTTTCGAGGAACCACTGCACTGTCTTGCGCATGCCGCTCTCGAAGGTCTCCTGCGGCGCCCAGCCCAGTTCACGCTGGATCTTGGAGGCGTCGATCGCATAGCGCTGGTCATGGCCCGGCCGATCGGTCACGAAGGTGATCAGTTCACGATAGTGAGCAACTCCCGCCGGCTTCCGCGGCGCCAGTTCCTCGAGCAGCTCGCAGATGGTCTCGACGACCTGAATGTTCTGCTTCTCGTTGTGGCCGCCGATGTTGTAGGTCTCGCCGATGCTGCCCTCGCTGGCGACTTTCACCAGCGCCCGCGCGTGATCCTCGACATAAAGCCAGTCGCGAACCTGCTTGCCATCGCCGTAGACGGGCAGCGACTTTCCGGCCAGCGCGCTGAGGATCATCAGCGGGATCAGCTTTTCCGGAAAATGGAACGGCCCGTAGTTGTTGGAACAGTTGGTCACCAGCGTCGGCAGGCCGAAGGTCCGGTGCCAGGCGCGAACCAGGTGATCGGAGCTCGCCTTGCTGGCCGAATAGGGTGAACTCGGCGCGTACGGCGTCGTCTCGGTGAACAGATCGTCGACGCCGTGCAGGTCGCCATAGACCTCGTCGGTGGAAATGTGGTGGAAGCGGAACGCCGCGGCCTTGCGGGGGTCGCTGTCCTGCAACCCTTTCCAGTAGGCGCGTGTCGCCTCCAGCAGGACGTAGGTCCCCATGATGTTGGTCTCGATGAACGCCGCCGGCCCATCGATGGAGCGATCCACGTGGCTCTCCGCCGCCAGGTGCATGACGACGTCCGGCCGGTACTCCCTCAGGATCCGGTTCATGGCCGAGGCATCGCAGATGTCGGCCAACCGAAATTCGTAGCGCTCGTCGCTGTCGACGCGTGCCAGCGATTCCGGATTGCCGGCGTAGGTCAGTTTGTCGACATTGATGACGCGATGCGGTGTGTGCTCGATCAATTCGCGCACGACTGCCGAGCCGATGAACCCGGCGCCACCTGTCACTAGAAATGTCATGCTCATGGTGATTCCCCCGTCGAGCCTATAGTTGGGTAGATCTTTAATTGGGTAGATCTGTCGTTGGGTCGTTCGTCTTGTTGGTAACCGTCTCGTTGGTAACCGTCTTGCTGGTCGGTACTGCTGCGCCGCCAGGGAGGGCCGGGCCGCGGCATGCGCCGGGGCCCGCCCTGCCTGCCGTTTAGTCGCGGTGGTCCTTCACGATCAGGATCAGCATGTTGATGATCAGGGTGATGAACAGCGCGATCACCGCGAATACCACCGAGTTGTAGAGCCGCTCGGGCTGCTCGGGGTATTCCGGCATCGTCGGCGTCTGCAGCACGGAGACCTGCTTGAGCTTCCGTGCCGCTTCGATGCGGGTGTTCTCGAGCGCGCCCAGCGCCCCGGAGTAGCTGTCCTGAGCGAACTGCGCCCGCAGCATCAGGGTCTGGTACTCCGAGGAAATGCTGTTGAGCGCGTTGCCCGACTGGCGGGCCAGACGCTGCTGTTCCTGGGTGATCTGATTGGTAAGCGCCTTGATCTCGCTGTTGATGCGCACGACTTCCGGAGAACGGGCGCTCTGGTAGCTGGTCATCGCGCTCTTGCGCGCCTTGGCGATGGCGAGCTGCCCTTCCAGCCCCGAAACCACCGAGCTGAGGCTTTCCACCGTGCCCGTCGGCGAGACCAGTCCGTTGGCGTTCTGGTAGTCGAGCAATGCATCACGGGTCTGCTGGAACTTCTCTTCCAGCAGCGCGACCTGCTGTTCGAGGAAGCGCACCTGCTCCTCCGCCAGGCGCTGGCCCATCAGGTTCATGTGGCGCTCGCCCTCGTCCAGCAGCAGCTGCGCGATCTTGTTGGCTTCCTCCGGATCGAAGGCTTCGACATCGACCCGCAGCACGCCGGCGTAGTCGTCCAGCTCCACCGAGACCCGCGAGAGGAAGTAGTCGTGCAGCTCTTCCAGCGGCGCGTTTTCGTCCCCCAGTGCGCTGAAGAAGTCCGCCCCGGAATTGGCGTAGTGATTGCGGAAATCCGCCTCCTCGACGAGCAGCTTCAGCATGTCGACGGACCGCATGTAATCGCGCAGCAGCAGCATGTCCGCGAGATTGCTGGTCGCTCCGCCGCTCAGCAGCGAACTCACGCTCAACGTCGGCGAGGCGAGCTGGGGGCTTTCGAGCACCACGTTGGCATGGGAGACATAGCGATCGCTGGCCCACAACGCCCAGTAGAGCGAGACGACGACGATCGCGATCAAGCACACGATCCAGTGGAACGACTTGCGCAAGCGCGATGATTTATTGGTATGAGATGACTTGTTCATGGCCGACCTGTCTTTTTCGGGGGCTTATTCGGAGTCTTTTTCGTTCGATTACGAGGCTTCGCTTTCGCCTGTGACTGGAACTGCTGCACATGACGGCGCGCCTCGTGCATCCGCTCGCGGGCCTCCTCCATGCGCCAGCGCAGCGCATCGCCGGGATCATTGCGGGCGGGATCGTCACTGGCTATCTGGTACTCGAGACGGGCCTGCTCGAACTCGAGATTGGCTTGCATCAGCTGCTGCTTCGCTTCGGCGAGCGACGTGGGCACCTTGGGCGGTGCGATCTTCTTGCCGTCGGTCGCCTCGTGATAGGCGCTGATCGCCTCCTCGATATCGTCGAACCATTTCGCCTGCCCTTTCTCCAGCACGATGCCCGCCTCGCAGAACTCCCTCAGCACCCCTTCGCCGTGGGAGACCATGATCAGGCTGGCCCGGCCGACACGCTCCTTGAACGCATTCTTGGCCTTGGCCTTGAAGGCGCGGTCGCCCACGGCGGTCGCCTCGTCGGAGAGATAGACGTCGAAGTCGAAGGCCAGCGAGAGCCCGAACGCCAGGCGTGAGCGCGTCCCGGAGGAGTAGGTCTTGACCGGCTCGTCGAAGGCATCGCCGATCTCGGCGAAGTCCTCGACTTCCCGCACGACCCGTTCGATCTCCTCCTCGGCACCGTGAATCCGAGCCACGAACTTGACGTTCTGGCGCCCGGTCATCGAGCCCTGGAAGCCGCCCGCCAGACCGATCGGCCAGGAAACCCGGCTGTTGCGAATGATCTCGCCGCGGTCCGGCGAGTCCATGCCGCCGATCAGTCGCAGCAGCGTCGACTTGCCCGCCCCGTTGCGACCCAGCAGTCCCACACTGACCCCGGAAGGGATGGTCAGAGAGATGTCCTTGAGCACCCACGGGCTGTCGTGATGGTTGTGGTAGCGCTTGTAGAGATTGCGGATTTCGATCATGGGAAAAGCCCCTCACGTTGTCTGAAAAATCAGTGCGCTTTCAGCTGATCGCGAAAGCGCATGTGAAGGACCAGCCCCAGCGAAATCAGCGCCAGCGCCCAGAACCACAGATACGTCATGTCGATACCGTCGATCGTGTGGTAGCCGGCAAAGAAGTTCAGACGCATGCTCTCCAGGCCGTGGACGATCGGATTCCACAACAGGTATTCCCGGTATTGATGCGGCACGTAGAGCACCGGAAAGATGACGCCGGAGAGCAGCAGCAAAGGCAGGTTGAGAATACGAGCGACCTTGCCGATTTCCGGCACCAGATCGCCCAGCACCGACAGCGTCAGCCCCATGCCCCAGCCCAGCGCCCACAACGACAGCCAATCCATCATGGCGCCGAACGGATAGTCCGGCATCAGCTCGAACTTGAGCAGGCTGCCGATGGTGATGAACAGGATGAAGATCAGCGACTTGAGCATGCCTTCGAGGAAGCAGCGGACCAGCACCGGATCGATCGGCTTGACCTGGCGATAGGCGAATAGCCCGCGATTGGCCTCCACCGCGCCGATCGAACGCATCATGTTCTCGCGGAACAGCATGAAGCCCATCAGCCCGACCACCATCCAGGCCACGTAATCGGCACCGGCGATGTGGCGGCCGGACATGAACAGCCCCCGCACCGACACCATCACGCCGATGATCGCCAGCGGCTCGAAGATCATCCAGAACCAGCCCATGCGATCGGCCATGGTGCGCGAGATCGCTTCCCGCATGAACATGGCGAACCAGACGCTCCGGGCCACCCGCCACGGAGAGCGGGAAGGCGCGCCGGGCGGTCTTGCGAAATCGGATCCTGAAGAATCCGGTCGTAAAGAATCCGTAGCCATGATGGATTACCCCCGAGAGAGTGCGCGCGACGGACGCGTCAGGCGGAAAGATCGCGGATCGAGTGCGCTCATAGGTCGAGCGCCACACGAGTCGCCACGGCAACCTGGAACAGGATCTGGGTAATCGCGGAAGCCAGTTCGATATTGCTCGTCGGGGCCGCCGGGAGAACGATGATCTCGTCGCCGGCGCGCATCCGGGTCTGACCCGACTGGACGACAGCACCATTGCGGTGAACCACCAACACCTGATCTTCGTCGGCCCTGGGCGTGAATCCGCCGGCCTGCTGGATGTAATCCATGGCGCTCATGCCCGGCGTGTAGACCATCGCCTGAGGAATGATCACCTCGCCGCTCAACAGGACGGAGTCGGTGTTCTCGGGGATCGTGACGATATCGCCGTCCTGTAGTCGGATGTCCGCGACATTGCCTTCCCGGGCGACGACCAGCCGACCCGTCGGCTTGACCTGGGACGCCTTCCGCACGAACCGCTCGATCAGCTCCGCCTGACGCACCTGAATCTCGCCTTCCTTGGCCGTGCGGGCCGGGTAACCGAGATAGGTCGTCTCGAGCCGACGCAGGCTGTCCTTCAGTGACTGGGCCTGCTGCTCCGCCACGCTGATCCGGCGGATGGAAATATCCTGATAGCTGGTCATGCTCTGGGGCACGCTGATCGCGTTGAGAAACTCGCCCAGACGCGCATCCCGCGGCAGCGCATAACGTGAAGGCCCGTAATAGCTGCCCTCCACCTGGACCACGATGGTCTCGTCGCGCAGGTCGGCGCTGAACAGCACCTCGTCGCCGCGGCGCACCTCGGCGCTGCGGAACTCCGCCAGCGGCAGATAGCGGGAGATCGGGCCGGACGGACGGCTGCCGCGAAGCAGCACATGCGATACGCCGGATTTCAGTCGCGCCAGGTTGATCACGTCCTGTCCGGTCAGGGCATCGCCGATCAGCTCGTAACGGTAGTTCTTCTGCACGTCGCCAACGACGCTGATGGCCGGTCCGCGCTCCTCGACCACGATGGTGTCGCCGTCCCGAAACTGCGGCCGCGCGATATCGCCATCGATGAGGAAGTCATAGAGATCGACAATGTCGACGACCCGGTTGCCGCGCTTGATCAAGACCTGACGGTAGCTGCCCAGCGCCTGATCGATGCCGCCCGCCTGATCGAGGAAGTAGAGCACCGAATCGTTCGGGGTCCCCGAGTAGCGCCCCGGATTCATCACGTAGCCCGTGACGAAGACCCCCACCGGCTGCACGCCCTGCAGATTGGTGTAGACGCTGACGTTTTCCGGGTAGACCGACTGGATCGCCCCACGCACCCTGGCATTGAGCTGGGCATTGGAGATGCCCTGGACCTGCAACGGCCCGATGCTCGGCAGGAAGATGTTGCCCTGGGCGTCCACCGCCAGCACGCGATCGATCTCGACCCCGCCCCAGACCCGGATCGTGATCTGGTCGCCGGGCTTGATCAGATAGTCGGGGTTGAGCCCGTCGGCCATCATCCCGCGGAAGCCGCCGCTGAACAGGTTCTCGCCGAACGGCGGCAGGGTATTGGGATCGACCATCGCCTGTGCCCGGGGATCGACCGGCCCGTAAGTGCCGCTATCCCAGTCGGCTCGCGGCGGCGTCTCGGTCATGTCGCCCTCTTCCGACTGCGAGGTCATCGCCTGTGCTTCCTGGTCGCTGCCCAGCAACGTGCTGCTGTTCAATCCGATGTCCTGCCCGTGAGCAAGGTTGGCGCTCAAGCACGCTACCGCCACCAGGCACATGGCCCGGAAAATCATTGCTACCCGCTTCATGATGGTTCCCTTCCTTCACGTTTTTTCAGGCCACGAATACCGGATCTCGAAACATTGAATAGCCGGTCAAATGCCGCTGAAGGCACTCGTCAATTCGGTGGCAGCCAGGTCGCTCCGGCATCTGGAACGACGGATTTCGACGGCTTCGCCGATCACGCATCCGAACGCTTTTCGGACGCGATCTAGCGAATGATTTCCGTCACCAGACGTTGTGCGTACCAGCCTTTACCGGGCACCAGGCAGGTGATTTCCCCCGCCGGCAGGCTGGCCGGTGCCGCGTTGCGCGTGACATCCAGACGAACGCAGCGCCGGCCGCTGGCCGAGAAGTAGCGTTCGCGGGCATGAATCGCCACGTTGGCGCCCCAGGGCGACGTGGCGAGCGTGGTGACGCTGCCCGTGGCGGCGCTGTCGAGAAACGTCGCCAGCGCCGCGTTCACCGGCGTGGCATCGTCCATCGGTACCACGGCCGTATCGAGACGTTGCTGATAGGAGGTCGCGCACCCCGAGACGGCGGCGAGCGTCAGCGCTACCGCCAGCCATCGAGATGCGCGATCGAACCTGACTTTCCTGACTGCTTTTTTCATCGTGCCCACCTTTCCCTCGATTTCCCGTGCGTTATCGCCGAGAACCTTGCCTGCTGTTGCGATGTAATGGATTGCTGCTTCTCTACCCACTGACTGCCACCTGCTGACTGTCCATTCTTGAAAAATCGACTGCTTGCACGCCCGCCTGTGCGAGCGGGATTCATGCCCTTCAAATGATCCGATGCCGACGCAGAGCCGCGATGAGTCGCCCGACGGTTTCCTCGAGGTCATAAGCGGAGGTATCGATTTCGACTTCGGGTGATTCCGGCGCTTCGTAGGGGGAACTGATGCCGGTGAACTGGCTGATCTCGCCGCGACGCGCCTTGCGATAAAGGCCCTTGGGATCGCGCTGTTCGCAGACCGCAAGCGGGGTATTGACGAAGACCTCGATGAACTCCCCGTCTTCCACCAGATTGCGGATCATGCGGCGGTCGTCGCGAAACGGTGAGATGAACGAGACCAGCGTGACCATGCCGGCATCGACCATCAGCCTGGCCACTTCGCCGATCCGGCGGATGTTCTCCTGGCGATCCTCGTCGCTGAAGCCGAGGTCGCGGCACAGGCCGTGGCGGACGTTGTCGCCATCCAGCAGATAGGTGTTGTAGCCCATGCCGAAAAGCTGTCTTTCCAGTGCATCGGCCACCGTGGACTTGCCCGCCCCGGAAAGCCCCGTGAACCAGATGATGCTCGGCTTCTGGCGATTGCGTTCGGCACGCCGACGCTTGGTGACCGCCATGTCGTGCCAGACGATATGGCCGACGTTCAGCGCATCCACGACCATGCCGGCGCCGACCGTCAGGTTGCTCAGCTTGTCGATGAAGATGAAATTGCCGGTTTCCGGAGAACGCTGATAGCTATCCAGCACCAGCGGCTGGGTGACCTCGATCTGGCAGCGGGCGATGCCGTTGAGCCCCAGGGTATCGGTGGCGCTGCGCGCCATGGTGTTGACGTCGACCTGATAGACGATGCGGACGACACGCCCCGGCACGATGCGGGTGCCGGCCTTGATCTCGTACTCCTGGCCCAGTATCAGCGGCGTCTCGTGCAACCACACCACGTCGGCGGTGAATGCCGTGCAAGGCTCGATGTCGCTGTTCGCCGCGACGAGGGTGTCGCCCCGGGAGATGTCGATCTCGTCGTGCAGCGTCAGCGTCACCGATTGCCCCGGATAGGCCACGTTCAGGTCGCCGTCGTTGGTCACGATACGCGCCACGCTCGAACGCTGGCCGGAGGGCTCGACCCGAATTTCGGTCCCCACCTCGACGGCACCGGCCGCCAGCGTGCCGCAGTAACCCCGGAAGTGGAGATTGGGTCGATTGACGTACTGCACCGGGAAGCGCAGCTCGTGCAGGTTCTGCACCGCCAGGATCTCGATCTGCTCGAGCTGGGTCAGCAGCGGCGCCCCGTCGAACCAGCGCATATCGCTACTGGCATTGACGACGTTGTCGCCGTTCAGCGCCGATATGGGCAAGAAGCGCACGTCGGTCACGTTCAGCCCGTCGGCGAAGTCGCGGTAGTCGGCGACGATCTCCTGGAACCGGGCCTCGGAATAGTCGACCAGGTCCATCTTGTTGACCGCGATCATGAAGTGACGAATGCCGAGCAGGTCGCAGATGAAACTGTGCCGCCGGGTCTGCAACTGCACGCCGTAGCGTGCATCGATCAGGATCACCGCCAGGCTGGCAGTGGAAGCGCCGGTGGCCATGTTGCGGGTGTACTGCTCGTGTCCCGGGGTATCGGCGATGATGAACTTGCGCTTGTCGGTGGAGAAAAACCGATAGGCGACATCGATGGTGATGCCCTGCTCGCGCTCCGCCTGCAGCCCATCGACCAGTAGCGCCAGATCGACCTGGCCGCCCACGCTGCCCCGTAGCCGAGAATCCCGCGTCACCGCAGCCAGCTGGTCTTCCCGAATCATCCTGGAGTCGTGGAGCAGCCGGCCGATCAGGGTCGATTTGCCGTCATCGACGCTGCCACAGGTGATGAAGCGCAAAAGCCCCTTGCTCTCGTGCTCCTTGAGGTAGCGGTCGATATCATTGGCGAACAGCGCGGGTTGAAGGGTCATCGGACGTACCCCTCGCGCGCTTTCTGCTCCACTGGACCAACGCCGCCATGATCCACGACGGGACCGAAGCGCTCGCCGGTACGGGCGAGCAGCATTTCCTGAATGATGGCCGGCAAGGTGGTCGCGCGTGACTCGATGGCGCTGGTCAGCGGGTAGCAGCCCAACGTGCGGAAGCGTACCCAGCGCTCCTGCGGCACCTCGTCGGCAGCCAGCGGGAACCGGGCATCGTCGACCACGATCAGCCTGCCGTCCCGCACGACCGTAGGGCGTGGGGCCGCGTAATAGAGCGGCACGATAGCGATCGACTCGAGATGGATGTACTGCCAGATATCCAGCTCGGTCCAGTTGGAAAGCGGGAACACCCGGATCGATTCGCCCGGGTTGATCTTGCCGTTGTAGAGACTCCACAGCTCGGGCCGCTGCTGTCTGGCGTCCCAACGGTGGTGCTTGTCGCGAAACGAGTAGACGCGCTCCTTGGCACGGGAAGCTTCCTCGTCTCTTCGCGCGCCATCGAACGCCGCATCGAAGCCGTGCTTGTCCAGCGCCTGCTTGAGCGCCTGGGCCTTCATGAGGTCGGTATATTTAGCGCTACCGTGATCGAACGGGTTGATCCCGGTGGCCCGGCCCTCTTCGTTGACGTGCTCGATCAGCTCCATGCCGACCTGAGCGGCCACGCGATCGCGGAACGCCATCATCTCGCGGAATTCCCAGGTGGTAGCGACGTGCAGCAGCGGAAACGGCGGCGTCCCCGGGTAGAAAGCCTTGCGCGCCAGGTGCAGCATCACCGACGAATTCTTGCCGATCGAATACAGCATTACCGGATTGCGAAACTCCGCAGCCACTTCCCGAATGATCTGAATCGACTCTGCTTCGAGTTGCCGAAGGTGAGCGTGAGCCCTGATTGTAAATTCGCGCATAACGTTTCCATGCATCCGGTCGAGAGTAACGAAACGAAAGTTTCCAATGGTCAAAACCGGCTCGAGAAACTCGGGACGCCGCTGCCACTTGTTATTTTCGAGACCTTTTTCGACCAATTACCTAGCTCGAGTCAAACATTAAAATCGCGACAGGTAAGCTCATGTAAAGCGTCAAAGCCACCTATAAAGGTCTTTGAAAAAGGCGTTATACATTAAGGCCTCATGCTAAAGAACGAGCGCCCCACAATCTCACCAAGCATTTGTTTTAAAAAGAAATTTACAGTTATTAATAACGCCAAGAAAGCCGAAATAGAGATGCCTCTCACTTTTAAAAAATGGCGGGACGCAAAATGCCCAGACACTCCACCACGACATTCCTCATCGATTTACTCAGGAAGCGACGAATTAAATACCTCGCAAAAAAAGGACGAGGGTTGAGTTTATTAATACCTTCAGCATCGATTTTTCCCGCAGAAAAGTTTGCTTACACTTGCTTCATTCGTTAACTCATTAACGATTACGGAATTCCCGGGGCACGTATCAATTTGACACACTGGAAAGGCGCGTCGGCTGCGAACTTTGCGTTACACTGCGTCTCTGATTGCCTCACGCATCGGGCTTATGTGTGGAGCTTCGTCTCGAAGTCATCCACTTGCGCGGCTTTGATATCGCGATGGTGGCTCGAGGTTGTGATGCAGACGTGTTCTTTGATGATGAACCACACCCACTTTAGTGACCCATGCCCAACGATTCGACAGTCCTGCGACCGTCCTCCTCTCGCGTGGCCGGCTACCTCTCCAAAGGCTTGGCGCGTTGGAACATCATCCGCTGCCTGCTACCGGAATATTCGCGCCAAGTCCGCCTCAAGCCAGGTAGCCGCCAGCCCGTCGATGCGATTCTCGGCTGGGGCCTGAAGCCCACCTCGACACAGGCAAGACGGTTGGCCGCACGGCGCGGCGTGCCGTATGTCGCCATCGAGGATGGCTTCCTGCGATCGCTGGGGCTGGGCGTCAACTACTCCCAGCCGCATAGCTTGGTCGTGGACTGCAGCGGCATCTATTACGACGCGACCCGCCCATCCGACCTGGAACGGCTGCTCGCCGAGGCCAATTTCGACGCAGACGAACTGGCACGTGCCAACCTGGCCATGCAGCGTCTGCGCCATTTGCGGCTGTCGAAATACAATCACGCGCCGGATCGGCCGCTGCCCCTCGCCGATCGACCGCGAGTGCTGATCGTCGACCAGACCCGCGACGACGCCTCCATTACTTACGGCATGGCCGATGCCAGCTCTTTCCAGCACATGCTGGAGTGCGCGATCGCCGACCATCCGGATGCCGAGATCCTGATCAAGACTCATCCCGACGTCATTGCCGGACGCAAGCAGGGTTATCTGACCCAGGCATCAAAGCACCCCCGCTGCCGGCTGATCGGTGACGACCTCAATCCGTGGGCGTTATTTGACGCCGTCGGCTCGGTCTACGTGGTCACCAGCCAGTTGGGGCTCGAGGCGCTGATGGCAGAAAAGCCGGTGCACTGTTTCGGCATGCCGTTCTATGCCGGCTGGGGGCTGACCCGGGATGCGCTACGCTGCGAGCGCCGCCAGCGTCAACGCACACTGCCGGAACTGTTCGCCGCGGCCTATCTGCGCTACTGCCGCTACGCCAACCCCTATACCGGGCAAGCCTCGACGCTGGAGGCCACCATCGATCTGATCGCCGATCAGAAGCGTCAGCGTGACCGCCTTGCCGGGCGTTGGCTGGCTGTCGGCTTTTCCAGCTGGAAACGCGCCTTCATTACCGATTTCCTCGGCCCGGCGTCGAGCGTGCGCTTTCTCCAAAGCGATCGTCCTCAGCCGCTCGAACTGGAAGGACGGGACAGCCTGGTGGTGTGGGGGCAGAAAGCCACCGACGAGATCAAGGCGCTATGCCGTCAGCACGGCCTGAAATTATGGCGAATGGAGGATGGCTTCGTGCGTTCGGTCGGGCTCGGGGTCGACCTGACCCGGCCGCTGTCATTGGCCTTCGACTCTCGCGGGCTCTATTACGACGCCAATAACCCCAGCGATCTCGAGTATCTACTGGCGGAGACGGATTTCGAACCTGCGCTGCTGGCACGAGCCGGCCGCCTGCGCCAGCGCCTGATCGAGCTGAAGCTGTCGAAGTACAACGTGCGCGGCAAGACGCGGCCCTCGCTCCCGACGGAGGTCATCGGCGCCCGACCGATCGTGCTGGTGCCCGGCCAGGTCGAGAGCGACGCCTCGATCGCCCATGGTTCACCCGAGATCAAGACCAATCAGGCGCTGCTCGAGGCCGTCCGACAGAATCGGCCCGACGCATTCGTCGTCTACAAGCCGCATCCGGACGTCGTCTCAGGGGCACGGATCGGCCTGTTCGACAGCACCGCACGCAAGCTCTACGACCTTGAACTGGTCGACTACGACATCGTCGATCTGATCGAACTTGCCGACGAGATCCACACCATGTGCTCGTTGACGGGCTTCGAAGGGCTGTTGCGGGGTGTGGAAGTGCATACCTACGGGCTGCCGTTCTATGCCGGCTGGGGGCTGACCCACGATCGGCTACATGCCTCGCGTCGCCAACGACGGCTGACGCTGGACGCGCTGATTGCCGGCGCGCTGTTGATGTATCCAACCTACGTCGACCCTGCCACTGGCGAGCTTTGCAACGCCGATACCGCCGTCGAACTGATGCGGCAGCAGCGCGACCAACGCTCGGGACTTCCTCTGCGCGTCCGCCTGTATCGGCTATACCGCAACCTGTTTTCCAGAAGGCGATGACTTGAGTGCTTTGACTTTGAGCAACATGCGCAAACACTTTTTGCTGCTACAAGGTGTCTGCTCCCCGTTCTTCGACCGGCTGGGCGAGCGGTTGCGGGCGGCGGGCCATGCGGTGACCAAGGTCAATTTCACCGTGGGTGACAGCGTCTACTGGCGCCAGGGAAACACCTACGTCTATCGTGGCCAGGCCAAGGACATTCCCGAGTTCCTTTGCGGAATCTGGGAGCGTCACGGCATCACCGACCAGGTGGTCTTCGGCGACCGTCGCCCGGTGCATCGTCGTGCGATTCTGGCCGCGCGTCGTCGCGGCATCCGCAATCACGTCTTCGAAGAGGGCTATTTCCGGCCTTACTGGGTGACGCTGGAGCGCGAGGGCGTCAACGCCCATTCGCTGCTGCCACGCGACCCGGACTGGTATCGGGAAGCCGGCAAGCGCCTGCCCAGTGTCGGACGCCCTCAGGCCTTTCCCAACCAGTTCCACACCCGTGCGAGGCACGACGTGCTCTATCACCTGGCCGGCGCCGCGAACCCGTTCCTGCATCCGCACTACCGCAATCACGCCTTGGTCACGGCGCCGGTAGAGTACGCCGGCTTCCTGCTGCGCAAGCTCCGCAAGCCACATTGGAAACGTAGCGACAATGAGCGCTTGCAGGCGTTGATGGAATCCCGGCGCCCGTTCTACCTGCTGCCGCTGCAGTTGAAGAACGACGCCCAGATCCGTTACCACTCCGACTACAAGAACATGCAGGAAGTGATCGGCAAGGTGGCCGCTTCGTTCGCCTACCATGCACCCAGCGATGCATTTCTGGTGATCAAGAATCACCCGCTCGACATGGGACTGGCCCAGTACGCACGATTGATCACGGTATTGACCCATGAATACGACCTGGGCGACCGCCTGGTCTATCTCGAGGGCGGCAACCTCGAGGCCCTGCTCAAGCGGGCCAGCGGCCTGATCACCGTCAACAGCACCGCCGGCAATGTGGCGCTGGGATTCGGCTGCCCGACCCATACCCTGGCCTCGCCGATCTACGACATGCCAGGCCTGACTCATCAGGGCTGGCTGGATGATTTCTGGCTCGATATCCCGGCCCCGGACGCGACACTCTTCCGGGCCTACCGGCGAACGGTCGCCGGGACCGTTCAGATCAACGGCGGGTTCTACTGCCGCCCCGGCATCGACCTGGCTGCGGAAAATGCCCTGCAAGCGCTGCAAAGAGAGCGCTCTCCATTAAAACAGCTCATGGATGAGATCGCGTCATGACCCGAATCGTCATCACCGGCGCTACCGGTGCCATCGGCCAGGCGCTGGCCGCCGTTTATGCCAGGCCCGGCAACCAGTTGATCCTGCATGGCCGGCAGCGCGACGTGCTCGAGACGCTGGCAGATACCTGCCGCGGCGCCGGTGCCGAGGTCGAGCTGAGCCAGGTCGAACTGGGTCAGGCCGAACTGGGTCAGGCCGAACCGGGCCAGTTCGAACAGGGCCAATTCAAACAGAATAAGGACGAAGCGCTGTTCGGCTGGCTGGAATCGCTGTGTGCCCCCTCAGTGCCGGATATCGTCATCGTCAACGCCGGCATGAACATCAACATCGGCGAAGACGGCAGTGGCGAACATTGGGAAGACGCCAGCCGTCTGCTCGAGATCAACCTGCGCGTGCCGATGGCGATGGGCAACTTCCTCGGCAAACGCATGCGCGCCGCCGGGCGCGGGCAATTGGTGCTGATGAGCTCGCTGGCGGCCTATCACGGTCTGCCGGTCACACCGAGCTACAGCGCCAGCAAGGCCGGCGTCAAGGCCTATGGCGAAGCGCTGCGCGGCTGGCTGGCGCCTTACGACGTCGGCGTCAGCGTGGTCATGCCAGGCTACGTCAGCTCGAAGATGTGCCACGAGATGCCTGGCCCCAAACCGTTTCTGTGGCAACCCGAACGCGCCGCCAAGGTCATCGCCCGGGGCATCGAGCGCAACCGTGCCCGGATCAGCTTTCCATTCCCGCTCAATTTCGGCTGCTGGTGGCTGGCCGTGCTGCCGGCGGCGATCTCCCAGCGCCTGCTCAAGTGGCTCGGCTATGACCCCGACCATGGCGACGGAGCGCGTCGATGATTCAGGGCTTCTGGAACGGTTTCTGGGCCACGATCGCCACACTGGTCGTCACCAGCCTGTTCGAACTACTGCTGAAACCTCGCCCCCAGCCGCTGTGGCAACGTGCACCGGCCGCGATCGCCGTACATCTGGCGACTGCGGTGCTGCACTTCGCCTTCTGGCTGCTGGTGGTGCAGCGCCCCTGGTTCGCGCTGGTGATCGCCGCCTCGCTGCAGATGGTGGTCATCCAGGTCAACAACACCAAGTCGACCTCCCTGCGGGAACCCTTCCTGTGTCAGGACTTCGAGTACTTCGTCGATGCGGTGCGCCATCCTCGGCTTTACATCCCGTTTTTCGGTATCGGCCTGACCATTGCCGCCAGCGCGGCCGGCGCCATCGCGATCGGCATCGGCTTCTGGCTCGAGTCCTCGCTTTACGGGCATGCCGATGCGCCCTGGTCGCTGCTGGGGACGCTGGTGCTGGTCGCGGCGAGCGTTGCCGTACTGGCCCGGCAACTGCCCCGCCTGTCCGACTGCACGCTGGAACCCAACGAAGACCTGGTCAGGCTCGGCCTCTACCCCTATCTCTGGGCCTACGGTCGGCTGACACGCCACCCCATCGATCGCCAGGATAATGACGCCGCCTTCGCAGCGCCGGCCGATCCTGACGCGATCGATGCCGCCAGGCTGCCGAACGTGGTGCTGGTCCAGAGCGAATCCTTCTTCGATCCGCGCGACTGGCACCCGGCCATTCGCCGCGAACTGCTCGGCGAGTACGACGCGCTGACGGCTGAAGCGTTGCAGAGCGGGCGTTTCGACGTGCCCGCCTGGGGCGCCAATACCGTGCGCACGGAGTGCGCGGTGCTCACCGGATTCACGCCGTCCCGGCTCGGCGTGCATCGCTTCAACCCCTACCATCAGCTATCGAAACTGCCGGCCAACAGCCTGGCCGGCGCGCTCAAGCGCCTGGGTTATCGCACCGTCTGCATTCACCCGTATCCCGCCAGCTTCTATCTGCGTGACAAGGTCTACCCCAGGCTGGGCTTCGATACCTTCCTGGACATCGCCGACTTCGACATCAGCGAGCGCGACGGCCAGTACATCGGCGATCTCGCATTGGCGGAGCGGGTTCAGCAGCAATTGGCAGCGGCCGACGGGAAGCCACTGTTCATTTTCGTGATCAGCATGGAGACCCACGGCCCGCTCCATCTGGAAACGGCAGACCCGACCGTCGCCGAGCGGTGGCTCGAAGGCCGCGTTACCCGCGGTTGCGAAGCGCTAACGGTTTATCTAAGGCATCTGCGCAATACCGATTGTATGCTTGGACGACTCAGGGATTCTCTTCGGAGAAATGAACGGCCCGGCATTCTGGGTTTCTACGGAGACCATGTGCCGATCATGCCGAAAGTCTACGCACTGCATGGCGAGCCGGATGGTTTAACGAACTATTTCATCTGGCAGACCGCACCCCATTCGAGCGATAACGTACGAATGACGCTCCCAGCCGATAAATTAGGCACAACGATCTACGACAGAATCATCGAACATGCCGGCGAGTTTGGTGCGAATTGAGAAAGGCGTAGCCAATGCTACGAAGCAAGGAGTCCCAATGACCAAACGCGTTGCCATCATCGGCGCAGCTCACCGGTTCCCGAGTGCCCCGACATCACAACGTTTCTGGCAAGCGCTCAAGGCGGGTGAAGACCTCGTCACCACAGTCGCCGACGACCGCTGGGGTATGGAGGCCTATCGCCATCCCGACAAGCAGCACCCTGGCACCAGCTACACTTTTGCCGCCGGCAGTCTCGGCGACATTGCCGGCTTCGACGCCAGCTTCTTCGGCATCTCGCCGCGTGAAGCCGCCCAGATGGACCCGCAGCAGCGCATCCTGCTGGAAATGGCCTGGGAAGCGATGGAAGACGCCGGCATCCCGCCGCAGACGCTGCGCGGCAGTCAATGTGGCGTGTTCCTGGGTATCGCCAGTCTCGACTATTCGTACCGCATGGCCGACGACATGTCGGTGATCGACACCTCGACCGCGACCGGCAACACATCGAGCATCGCCTCGAACCGCATCTCCTACGTGTTCGACCTGCACGGCCCGAGCATGTCGATGGATACCGCCTGCTCCTCGTCGCTGGTCGCCTTTCACCAGGCGTGCCAGTCGATCCGCAGCGGCGAAACGGAAATGGCGCTGACCGGCGGCATCAGCCTGCATCTGCACCCGTTCGGCTTCATCATCTTCTCCAAAGCGAGCATGCTCTCGCCCACCGGACGCTGTCAGGTCTTCGACGAATCCGGGGATGGCTACGTGCGCTCCGAGGGCGGCGGCATCTTCCTGCTCAAGGACTACGACAAGGCTGTCGCCGACGGCGACCGGATCCTGGCCGTCGTCGCCGGCAGCGGCGTCAATACCGACGGGTTCAAGAAAGGCCTGACCGTCCCCAACATCGACGCCCAGGTCGCGCTGATGAGCCGGACCCTGGCGCGTGCCGGGCTGACGCCGGACGATATCGACTACCTGGAAGCCCACGGCACCGGCACTGCCGTCGGCGACCCGCTGGAAACCCGCGCCATTGGAGCGGCGATCGGCCAGAAGCGCAAGACGCCGCTGCCGATCGGCTCGGTCAAGAGCAACCTCGGCCATCTGGAGACCGCCTCCGGCGTCGCGGGGCTGGCCAAGGCGCTTTATGCCCTGCGTGAACGTGAAGTACCCGCCACCATCGGTATCCGCAAGGTCAACCCGCGGATCGACCTGGCAGGCTGGAATCTCGACATCGTAGACAAGCCGCGCAAGCTGAAAGCCGAAGGCCAGTTGACCATCGGCATCAACTCGTTCGGTTTCGGCGGCGCCAATGCCCACGTCATTCTGCAGTCGCCGAGCGAGACGCTGCAGCCCGAGGCAGCCGGCCAACCCAAGGCACCCGTCCGCAAACTGCCGCTGTGCCTGAGCGCCCGCAGCCCGGAAGCGCTGCGCGAGTTCGCCGCCCGCCTGAGCGACAACCTGACCGCGGGCAACATATCGTTCTACGACACCGCCTACAGCCTGGCCTTCCGCCGCGAACGCCATCCGCACGCGGCGGTACTGCTCAGCGACAACGCCGCCGATGCAATCACCCGGCTGGATGCCCTGGCCGCCGCCGAGAGTGTTCCCGGCGTCGCCGTTGGCGAACGGGTCGACAACGGTTTCGGCCCGGTATTCGTCTACGACGGCAACGGCTGCCAGTGGACGGCGATGGGCCGTACGCTGCTGAACGAATCCCCGGTCTTCGCTGCGGCCGTCGACGAGGTCGACGCGCTGTTCGCCAGCCACGCCGGCTTCTCGCTGCGTGCCGAACTCGATGGCACCAATCAACAGGCGGATAATCAACAGACGGGCAATCAACAGAACGCCGCCGTGGGCGAAGATCGCCTGGCGCGGACCGAAATCGCGCAGCCGGCGCTGTTCGCGCTCCAGGTCGGCGTGACCCGACTGCTCGAATCCGAAGGCGTGCGCCCTGCAGCCGTCACCGGCCACAGCGTGGGTGAAGTCGCTGCGGCCTGGGCCTGCGGCGCGCTGAGCCTGGCCGATGCGGTCAGCGTCATCTACCACCGCAGCGCCGGCCAGGGTCGCACGCGGGGCAGCGGCGAAATGACCGCCGTCGGCCTCGGTGCAGATGCCATGCAGCGCTGGCTGGATGATCCCGCCGATTCCAAGGACGGTTCCAAGGGCTATGCGGACATCGTGATCGCCGGGGACAACAGCCCCAAAGGCGTGACGCTGGCCGGCCCCGCGCAAGCGCTCGAGCGCCTGGAAGCGGCGCTCTCCGCCGAGCGGGTCTTCGCCAAACGCCTGGCGCTGGATTACGCCTTCCATAGCCCGGCCATGGACCCGATCCGCCAGGACGTGATCGACGCCCTGAGACACATCACGCCTCGCGCCGGTCGCGTGCCGTTCATCTCCACCGTTGCCGGCAAGGTGCTGGAAGGCAGCGAACTGGGCGCCGAATACTGGTGGCTCAACATCCGCGAGCCGGTGCAGTTCGGGCCGGCGGTCGATTCGCTGATCGAATCCGGTGCCCGCGCGTTCATCGAGATCGGCGCCCAGCCGATCCTGCGTCGCTACCTGACCGATGCCTTCACCGCCCGGTCGGTCACCGGCAGCGCCATCGGCACGCTGAGCCGCGATCATGACGGCGCCAGCGCCATGGAAGCCAGCCTCGCCGCGCTGCTGGTCAGTGGTGCCGTTTCCCCCGAGGCGTGGTTCCCGGTTGCCGGGCGTTTCGTCGACCTGCCGCACTACCCCTGGCAGCGCGAGCGCTACTGGATCAAGACGACCGGTGACTCCCAGGGCCTGATGGGACGCCACTACGAACACCCGCTGCTGGGCTACCGCCTGGCGCGCCAGGGCATGGCGTGGGAAAGCCAGCTCGATACCCGCCGCCTCCCCTGGCTGGCCGACCACCGCGTCGGTGATGCCACGGTATTCCCCGGCGCCGGTTTCGCGGAACTGGCGCTCGCCGCCGCCGCGGCTGCCAAGGCATCGCCGGTGCTGGATATCGAAGCGCTGGAAATTCTCAGCCCGCTGCTGCTCGACGCCGCCCACGGCAAGAAGTTGCAACTGGAGATCCAGGATGCCGACGGCACCCTGACCATGAAGACCCGCGAGCCGGCCAGCGAGGATGCCTGGACGCTCAATGCCCGCGCCCGCATCGCGGCGCAGACGCGTGGCCTGCTGCTGACGCGTCGTGGCACGCCGCTGCCGGACCGGCCGGCGGATGTCACCCGCGAGCAGCATCTGGCGATGGCCGAGCACGTGGGGCTGGAGTATGGCCCCGGCTTCCAGGCGATCAGCGAAATCTGGATCGAGGGCGACCGTGCCGTGGGTCGCGTCGAATTGCCCGCCGCGATCGCCGAGGATCAGCGCGACTGCCTGCTGGCACCGGGGATTCTCGACAGCGCCTTCCAGCTGTTCATCCCGCTGCTGGCAGACGAACTCGCCAAGGCCGGTGGCCTGGCCTTCGTCCCGGTGCGCCTGGAGCGACTCCAGCTCCAGGTCGATGCCGCCCCGCCGGCGTCGATGGAAGTGCGCCTGACCAGTCGCGCACCGCACTCGCTGTGCGCCGACGTCGCGCTGTTCGATGCCGCCGGCAACGCCGTGGCGGTGGTCGAAGGCGCGCGTTTCAAGGCCGCCCGCCTGCGCCACGCCGTACAGCACCGGCTCAGCTATCTCGACCATCGCCTGGTGCCGGCGCCGCGTGAAGCCGCCGCCCTGCCGCTGGATGACACCACCGCCGAGCTGGCGCTGGGTCAGCTGATCGAGAACTATCGTAGCGTGACCGATGGCCGCTACGGCGACGAAGTCGAACCGCTGCTCGAGACACTGGTCTCCGCGTTTCTCGACGAGGCGCTGCGCAGCTATGCCGACAGCGACGGCCAGCTCTTCACCGACCAACTGTTCGCCGACCCACTGCTCGCCGGGCATTTCGACGCCGGCACGACCGAGGCCCGCCAGCGTCGCCAGGCGGTGATCGAACTCGCTCTTGCCATCGGCATCGCGGCGGAAACGCCGACTGGCTGGCAGTTGCAGGAAGCGCCGGAGATCGACGCGGCAACGATATGGAACCTGCTGATTCGGGACTATCCGGACTACGCCGCACTGACCCACAGTATCGGCCGTTTCGGCCTGCACCTGACGGACTGGCTCGAAGGGCGTCTCGACGATCATCTTGATAGCCGGGCCACGCTGGGCCTGGATGCTCCGCGCCTGACGCGGCTGGTACAGGCTGCCGTCAGCGAACGCGGCTGGTACGCGCTGGCAGATACCTGGCTTTCGCAATACGCCATGTCGCTGGAGCTGCTGCCGCCCCACCAGCGGCTGGTGATGCTCGAAGCCTCGGCGCTGCGTCCGCAGCTCGGCGAACGGCTGATGAGCGGCCTGACCGGCGATCGCGCCCAGTATCGCTTCGCCGCCCTGAGAGACAGCGCGTCTAGCGAAGCACAATCCCTGGCGGAACACGACGCCAGGGTGGATCTGCTGACGCTCGATGCCGCCGCCCCCGCGATCGGCGCCAATGTCGCGCTGGTGACGCTGGATGGCACTCAGAACGAAATCGACAAGCTGCTGCGCTGGCTGCCGGCGCAGTTGGCGGACGACGCCCAGATCGCGTTTTTGGTACTGGGCGACACCGACTGGCAGTCGTTCCTGTCGATGGCGATGGACCCGGACACCCGCCCTGCCGACCTCCAGACCACGCTGCAGCAACTGGAAGCGCTGGGATATCGTCAGATCGAACGCCACGCGCTGGAAAGCGAGCAAGGCGGCCTGCAGCTGTTGACCGCCCAGGCGCCGATGACGGCGCGCTCGACGGAAACCGAATCCGAGCGCCTTCGAGGCGATGCGGCCCATCCCGCCGAGCAGTGGCTTATCATCAGCGACGACCACTCTCAATGGCTGGCCGCGAAACTCGTCACGCGCTTCGAGACGCTGGGCCAGACCGCGCATCATCTGGTCGGCAGCGAGCTGGCGCCCCAGGACCTGCTCCCGCTGGCGCTCGAGTCCTTCAATCCGAGCCAGATCGTCGACCTGCGCGGCATGGCAAGCGCCGCCGAAGACCGCTGCGTGCTGGCCGCCCAGTGGTTGCAGACACTGGAGGCTCACGAGAACCCTGCCGCGCTCTGGTGGCTGACGCTGGGCGTGGGTGCGCACTATTCCAAGCTGCCCGAAGACGCAGCAAAAGCGCCGTTCGGCTCGATGCGGTCCGATGATGCTGTAAGTCAACTATCCGAACTTTCTACGCGGTCCACGCTGCCCGAAGACGCAGCGCTTTGGGGCTTCGGCCGCTCGCTGCAGAACGAGGCCGGGAGCCGCCCGGTGCGGCTGCTGGATCTGCCGCTGTCGAGCCGGGACACGCTGTCCAACGAGCTGCTGGATGCGCTGCTGTTCGAACTCAGCGTGCCGGATGCGGAAACCGAAATCGTGCTGGACGCCGACGGCCAGCGCTGGGTGCCGAGGCTGGGTCTGGCACCGGCGCCCGGCACGCAAGTCGACGGCGAGGAAGCCTCCGCCAGCGATCGCGCCGTCAGCCTGGGCTTCGAGCTGCCGGGTCAGCTGCGCCATCTGCGCTGGCAGCCGCATGATCTGCCCGCACCGCAAGCCGGCCAGGTCGAGATCGCGGTCAAGGCCACCGGACTCAACTTCCGCGACGTGATGTACGCGCTCGGCCTGCTCTCCGACGAAGCGATCGAGAACGGCTTCGCCGGCCCCACGCTGGGCCTGGAGTTCGCCGGTGAAGTGATCAGCGTCGGCGATCCCAACGGCTCGCTGCGCCCGGGTGACGCGGTGGTCGGCTTCGGCCCCGCCAGCTTCAGCGACCGGCTGATCGCCGACGTCAACGCAGTGGCCAGGATTCCTGCCGAGATCGGCTACGCCGCCGCGGCGACGATCCCGACGACCTTCTTCACCGTCTACTACTCGCTCAAGCATCTGGCTCGCGTGCAGCCCGGCGAACGGCTGCTGATCCACGGCGCGGCCGGCGGCGTCGGCCTCGCCGCGATCCAGGTCGGCCGCTGGCTGGGTGCCGAGATCTATGCCACCGTCGGCTCGCCGGAGAAGCAGGACTTCCTGCGGCTGATGGGGGTCGATCGTATCTACGATTCGCGCAGCCTGACCTTTGCCGAAGAGATTCTTCACGACAACTTCCTGGAGCGTCAGACCCGGGAAGGCGACGGCAACGGCCAGCGTGTCGGCGCCGATGGCGTCGACGTGGTGCTGAACTCCCTGGCCGGTGAAGCGATCAACCAGAACCTTCGCGTACTCAAGCCATTCGGCCGCTTCATCGAACTCGGCAAGCGCGACTTCTACGAGAACACCAAGGTCGGCCTGCGCCCGTTCCGCAACAACCTGAGTTACTTCGGCGTCGACTCCGACCAGCTGATGAGCGAGCTGCCGGAACTCACCGGCGAGCTGTTCACGGAGATGATGGCGCTGTTCGCCGACGGCACGCTGTCACCGCTGCCGTACATCGCCTTCGGCAGCGACCGCGTGGTCGAGGCGTTCCGCTACATGCAGCAGGCCCGCCAGATCGGCAAGGTCGTCGTTACCTACGAACGTCCGCCCCAGATGGCACCAGTCCCCGCGAAGGACATTCCGTTGACGCTGGACGCTGCCGGCACCTACGTCGTGACCGGCGGCCTCGGCGGCTTCGGCCTGGCCACCGCCGAATGGCTGGCCGCCAAGGGCGCGCGCCAGCTGTTGCTGCTGAGCCGTCGCGGCCCCACCACCGAGGAAGCCGAAGCCGGCATCGCACGGCTGGAAGCGCTCGGCGTCACTGTGGCGGCCCGTGCCTGTGACGTGACCGATGCCGAGGCGCTCGAACGCGTGCTGGACGAAGCGCGTCAATCGCTGGGGCCGATTCGCGGCATCGTCCACGCAGCGACCGTCATCGACGACGGCCTGATCCGCAATCTCGACGAATCGCGCATCCGCCACGCCATGGCGCCGAAGCTCGAAGGCGCGCGCCATCTGGATTCGCTAACGGCCGACGACGCGCTCGAATTCTTCGTGGTCTACTCCTCGGCGACCACCCTGTTCGGCAACCCCGGCCAGGCGAGCTATGTGGCCGCCAACCACTGGCTGGAAGCCTTCACCGCCCACCGGCGCGCCAACGGGCGCCCGGCCACGGTGGTGCGCTGGGGCGCGATCGAGGACGTGGGCTTCCTGGCCCGCAACACCCAGACCCGCGACAGCCTGCAGGAACGTCTCGGCGGCCAAGCGCTGACCTCCGCCGATGCCCTGGCGGTGCTCGAGCGCATGCTGGTGGCCGATGTCGCCTCGCTCGGCGTGCTCGAACTCGACTGGCGTGCCCTGGCGCGCTTCCTGCCCACGGCGGAAGCGCCGCGCTACCGGGAAATCGCTCGCACCGCCGAGGACGACGGCAGCCAGGAAGGCGACGATGACCTGCAGAAGCTGCTGGCCAGCTTAGCGCCGGAAGCGCTCTACACCACTCTGATCGACGTCCTCAGCAAGGAACTCGCCAAGATCCTACTGATCGACGAGGAGAAGATCGATATTCACAAATCCGTCTACGACATGGGCTTCGACTCGCTGATGGGTGTCGAGCTGGTGACCGCGCTGGAAGCCCGCCTGGGCGTCCAGGTCCCGGTCATGGTGCTCAGCGAAGCCGGCACGCTGGCCAAGCTGTGCGACTACCTGATGCTCAAGCTGCGTGGCGACGAAGCCCCGTCAGACAGCGATGAAGACGCCCTCAGCGGTCTGGCCGCCCAGCACGGCGTCGAGGTGCTGCAGAATGGCGGTGGATCACAGGGCGACGCCGGGGAGGCCAAATCATGAGCCAGTCCCGCGACGTGCTGAAGCAGCGCCTGCTGCAGGAAGCCCGCCAGCGCCGCCAGCAACGGCCGGAAGGCGATACCGCCCCCAGGCCGGCCGCGACCAGCGTCGACGAGCGCTTCACCCGCTTCGATCGTCATCCGGGCTATCAACAGCTCAAGATGATGCGCGAAGGCGGCAAGCGCCTGGGTATTCCCGACCCGTTCTTCAAGGTCCACGAGAGCACTGCCGGAGCGACCACCGTGATCGGCGGGCGCGAGTGCATCAACTTCGCCAGCTACAACTATCTGGGCCTGGCGCATCACCCCAAGGTGATCCAGGCCGGTATCGATGCGCTGAATCGCTACGGCAGCTCGGTCTCGGCCAGCCGCCCGGTCTCCGGCGAACGGCCGATCCACCACGAACTGGAACGGGCGATCGCCGAGACGTATGAAGTCGAAGACGCCGTGGCGTTCGTCAGCGGCCACGCCACCAACGTTTCGACGCTGGGCTACCTGCTCGGCCCCAAGGACCTGATCCTTCACGACGAGTACATCCACAACAGCACCGTGGTCGGCGCGCAGCTCTCCGGCGCGCGCCGCATGAGCTTCGCGCACAACGATCCGGCTGCGCTCGAGACGCTGCTGACGCGCCATCGCCGCCAGTTCGAGCGCGTGGTGGTCGTGATCGAAGGGCTCTACAGCATGGATGGAGACGCTCCGGACCTGAAGCGCTTCGTCGAGATCAAGCAGCGCCACCAGGCGTGGCTGATGGTGGACGAGGCCCACTCCTTCGCCGTGATGGGCGACCGGGGGCTGGGGCTGCGGGAATACTGCGGCGTGCCGGCCGGCGATGTCGATATCTGGATGGGCACGCTCTCCAAGACGCTCTCCGGCTGCGGCGGCTATATCGCCGGCTGTCGTGAACTGGTGGAAATGCTGCGCTACTTCGCACCGGGGTTCCTCTACAGCGTGGGCATGCCCGCCCAGGTGGCCGGGCCGTCGCTGGCTGCCTTGCAGGTGATGAAGGAAGAGCCCGAGCGCCTGAAGCGCCTGCACGATATCTCGCGCTACTTCCTGCAGCAGGCACGGCTCAAGGGATTCGATATCGGCGAAAGCATCGGGGTCGCCGTCGTGCCGGTGATCGTCGGCAGCTCCGTGCTGGCCGCCGGGCTATCGGACGCCCTGCTCAAGGACGATATCAACGTGCAGCCGATCCTGCACCCGGCCGTGCCCGAGAAAAGTGCGCGCCTGCGCTTCTTCCTCAACTGCGACCACACTCGCGAACAGATCGATCGGACTCTCGACATGCTCAAGATAGAGTGGAAAGCGCGTACCGCCTAGGACCGCAACGAACTGCGTACCGATCGCCATCTCTAAGCGACGATGAAACGACGAAGGCCTGCCGTGCTGGCAGGCCTTCGAGATACTTTCGTACGAACGATAATCGACAGGATTCGAGACCGCGTACTTTCAGCGGCGATCGTACTCACTAGCCGAACCGGTGGCCCTTTGAGAGGCATCCCCGGGGGAAAACCCGAGCCAACCGAGCATCACCATGAACCACGAATGGGGCCTTGCCGGCTGAGTCGACGGAAGATTCGTTTCCGGCTCCCCGACACGTGGGTCGACCGGGGTCTGGATTGGCTCGGCGGCAACTGGCGACTCGACCGAAGGAACCGGCGGCTTCTCGGCTCCCCCTACGTCATGATTCGTTCCGCTCGAGGGTGCCGTTGCCTGGGCAGGAACCGGCGTATCGAGCATTGGCTCGACTGGCGACTTGACCGAGGGGGCCGACGCCGTCTCGGCTTCGACAACGGCATGGCGCGTTCCTCTCAAGAACGCTATCGCCTGGGTGCGCTCCGGTGTCTCGAGCCTCTCTTTTACCATTCGCACTGCGCGGCGAGCTCTTGCGAGAATATCGGCCTTATCCTGGGTGATGAGGCTTTCGATATCGAGCGCTGCCAAGAAGCGCTCTCGCTGAAGCGCGTAATCGCGATACTCCTCTTCCGGCCAGAAGAAGCGATAGCGTATCGATACATTCCGGTGGGACCGGTAGCCAGGGCGATTCATCTTCAACCGGCGGCGCTGGGAAGGCCGACCGCGAAGTGACAACGCCATGTACTCCTGTTCCGAGCGGTACATCCGATGAATGATGTAAGCGCTTTTCGGCTTCATGGCGCTGCGAGATGCCAACTCCGACTGCTGCTCATCGAACGTCATCGGCGCGCCATCGGCATCCAGCGGCGTCACCTCCGCCCCGAAGATGGGGTGATGGACTCGCACGTGTCTGATATCGATACCATCGAGCGGAAACAGGGTCTTCAAATGGGAAGAGAGTTCATAACCGGCGCCACGCTGCAATGGCGTGAACGGGGCATGCTGGCCCAGCTCGCAATGCCATAAATGACAGATAGGCTGAGGCCGGCCGTCAACGCAGGTTCGGGCCACGAAGCGGTCAACGGAGGTGGCAAAGTCATTGGGCGTCCAGAATTCATCGATATCCAGAAACAAGAGCCAATTCACGCCCTGCTGGCGAGACTGCTCGAGCTCCTTGGCATAGGCGACCGTCTGCAGCTTGGCGCTGACGCCCGGATCGCAAAGGTCGATCCAGTCGATAAACTCGAAGGTGACCTGAGGGTAAGATTGGCCTATTCGTTCCAGCACGGCGGCCGAGGCGTCCGAAGTGCGGTTGATATAGACGTGAATGAGATCGAACCCAAAGTGCAGATGGTGAAAGACCCACTCGGCCAGATACGGCCCTTCGTCCTTGGCCACGGCACAGACTTTGAATAACGGCTTCATACCTGGACTCCTTGGAACGCCATGGGGCATGGTTGTTATTGGGAACAGTGAATAGCCATGCAAACCCTGCGGTCTGGCGCTGTCGACACAGCCCGTGCAGCATCGGGCAACACCAGATAATGGACAAGATGGTTTATCTCACACTCATGACTTCAGTCGGCGTGCCTTACAGTTAAATACCGTTCGTCAAGCGGCAGTTGGCATAGGCGCAATTGGTGAGGCGGAGTCAGGATATTCGCAACGTCTGAGGAGCCCAAAACGAAAAAAGCAACCCGAAGGTTGCTTTTCACTGAAACGAAGAGTGATGCGGTGAGAAGCCTAGAGGCGTTTTTGCTCGATCACATGCCAGGATGATTGCTTACCCTTGGCAGCGGATCTGGCGTCCTCCTGCCGACGCATGCGCTGGAGCACACGATACTGCAAGCGGTTGAAGTATTCGAATCCCAGCCCCGGCAATGGCAGGAAGGGGTTGGTCCGACTCATCCCCCATAGCGCCAGACGGGAACTGCCCGGTACCGCGCTGCCGCGAGCATGGACGCCGAAGGTATTGGCGATCAGCAGCGTATTGGCCTTGACTCGGAACGGCCGCGGGCCGCCCTCACCCAACCTCTCAGCCTCCTCCTGGCTCACCCGGAACGAGCCGCGGGCCGTGTATCGATCCGCGTGCTCCCTGGCTCGCAGGCTCATCTGGTATTCCCATTTGAGCCGCTCTCGATGCGGACGATTGGAGCCAGGCACGAACACGAACGGGCCGTTCTCGTCCGTCACGTCTTCCAGATAGAGCCAGAACTTCATGGTCGGCTGGAAGGTATCGACATGCAGATTCTTCTGCGGGTCCCGCACGGTGCCATTTTTCTGGCTGCCGTTATGCACGTTCTCGGTATGGCAGATCGGCAAACGGGCATGCCCGGCACAATAGCGAAACAGCCGCTTCAGCGCGGAGTCTCCCAGGACCGCCTTGACCTGAGGCAGCTGCTCCAGCACTTCCGGCGCCAGCAAAATCCGGTGGGTATTGGTATCGCCCTGGCAACACTCGCGGATTTCACCCTCGTATTCCTGCACCGCCTTCACCAATGCCAGGAACTGCGACTCGGGCAGGTAGCTTTCCTTGAGCACGTAACCGTACTGCTGGAACTGCTCGCGATCCGCCCTGGGCACGCCCGGCGCCAGCATCGCCATGCGCAGACGAGACATCCAGTACGCCAACCAGACACGCCCCACGTGAAGACCGTAGCGATTGAGATGATCGTTCCCTATGAGAGGGTTGGCCTTGAAAGATTTGGCGCCGGTGAATAGCTCACCCAGCCAGATCGGATATTGAAAAACCCGTTTCATAACGGTTCCCTCCGGTTCATCTCACTATCCCCGCCCGCCATCGCTCAGGCCTTCATTGCGCCATCGAATGCATGACACGACTATAGCCTTCCACCGACTGGAACACATCAGCCTTCCCCTGAGCTTCGAGGATCTTGTCGCTGAGATAGCGCAGCGCGCCCGCCCCACCCGATACAGGCAGCACGCCGGTAGCCGCACTGGCGATATACTCGGGTGCATCATTCACCGTAAAGCTCAGCCCGCAAGCGCCAAAAGCGGGAAGATCTATCGAGTCGTCCCCCAGGCACACAGTCTGTTCCTTGGTAACCGCCGCCTGTTCCTGAAGGAGACGGCAAGCTTCCGCCTTGTCTTTCACGCCATAGAGAACGTGTCGAATACCCAGGTCCGCAGCCCGCTTTCTCAAGGACGGCGAATCACGTCCCGACAGCAGGGCCACCTGCACACCACACGCCATCAGCATCTTGATACCCAGACCATCGCGAACATGGAACGTCTTCGTCGTTTCCCCCGCTTCGGTGTAGTGCAAGCGACCATCAGTCAAAATGCCATCCACGTCAGCAATGACCAGCTTGACGTTGGCTAGCGGATCAGCGGGGGCGTATTCCTGCCCAAGGAAACGCGCACGGACCCGTTCGAGACACTCAGGCGTATCGACGCCGGGCCCCGTCGGCTCGACCTCGACGGCACGGATCGTCATGCCCGCGTACAACAGCCGCAACTGTTCCAGCACTTCGGATCGCTCCAGCATCGGTGAGGCCAGACGACCGTAGCGCTCCAGGACATCGCGACGATAGGCGTAGACGCCGACGTGCTTCAGGAAACTCGCCTCGGCCGGCTCTCGCGGAAACGGAATCGGCGAGCGGCTGAAATAGAGCGCATCGCCGTTCTCCTTGAGCATCACCTTGACACTGTTGGGACTCTGCGCCTCTTCATGGGAGATCGGATGGCAGAGCGTGCCGACATGAACGTCCGGCCCGACGTCCTGCATGGTCGCAGCCAACCGCTCGAGATCGCCGGAGCGAATCAGGGGCTCGTCGCCCTGCACGTTGATGTAGAGATCGGCCTCGACCTGCTGCATCACCTCGACCAGGCGGTCGGTGCCGGAAACATGGTCGGGAGAGGTCATGACCGCATTCCCGCCGAAGCCGGCAACGCAGTCCATCACCCGCTGATCGTCGGTAGCCACCCATACCGCGTCCACATTGCCCACGGCGCTGGCGCGCTCGTAGACATGTTGGATCATCGGCTTGCCGACGATATCGGCGAGAGGCTTGCCCGGCAGACGGCTGGAACCGTAATGAGCGGGAATCACAATGACTGTTTTCATGAAGGACAACCGGTTCAGTCGATCTGGAGTTTGGGCAGTGACTTCACCGCATCGTCTATCGTCTTGATATGGGTGAGGAACGGCTCGAGCAGATGCAGCGGCAGCGCGCTCGGCCCATCACACTTGGCGTTATCGGGATCGGGGTGCGCTTCCAGGAACAGGCCGGCCAACCCTGTTGCCATGCCAGCGCTGGCCAACTCGACGACCTGCTGCCGACGACCGCCGGATGCGGCGCCGCCCGGATCGCGCTGTTGCAGCGCGTGGGTCACGTCGAAGATGATCGGCAGATCGCCGGAAACCTTCTTCATGACACCGAAGCCCAGCATATCGACCACGAGGTTGTCGTAACCGAAGCATGTCCCCCGGTCGCACAGCATCAGCTGCGAGTTGCCCGCCTCGTTGAACTTCTCGACGATGTTCAGCATCTGTGCCGGGCTCAGGAACTGCGGCTTCTTGATATTGACCGGCTTGCCGGTCTTGGCCATGGCGACGACCAGATCCGTCTGTCGCGCCAGGAAGGCGGGCAACTGGATGATATCCGCCACTTCGGCCACTGGCGCCGCCTGCCAGGTTTCATGGACATCTGTAATGACGGGAACGCCGAATTCGGACTTGATGGCTTCGAATATCTTCAGCCCCTCTTCCATCCCCGGACCACGATAGGAATGAATGGAAGAGCGATTGGCCTTGTCGAAGCTCGCCTTGAACACATAGGGGATGGAGAGCTTGTTGGTGACCTCGACGTAATGCTCACAGGCCTTCAGCGCCATATCGCGGGATTCGAGAACGTTGATGCCGCCGAACAGGGTGAAGGGGGAATGGTTGTTCAACCCTTTCATGTCGAAAATATTACTCACTGGAGATTTCTAAAATGAAGAATTACGCCATCGCCGGCTCGAACCACGATCGATCTATGCGTCGAAGCTTTTCACCACGCCCAGCGGCTCTTGCCCTTCGGCGACAATCAGCGATGTCAGCTTTCGTTCCCGCATCAACTGTTCGCAGTCGTACAGATTGGCATCGGGAGAGATCGTGACCGGCATTCTCCCCATGATGTCATTGGCGGTCAGATGCTCGGTTTGGCCTTGCTTCTCTATCGCACGACGCAGATCGCCATCGGTGACAACACCGACCATCTGTCCAGCGTCATCGACCACACAGACGATCCCTCTATGGCCCTCGCTGATTTCATGCACGACCTGTGCGAATGAAGCTTCCCGCGACAGCGAAGGAACCCGATGCATGACGTCTTTTGCCAACGTAAGAAGTTTTCGCCCCAAAGAACCGCCTGGATGAAAACGGGCGAAGTCGAGTGGCATGAAGGCGCGTCTATTCATCAACGCCACTGCCAATGCATCCCCCATTACCAGGGTCGCAGTAGTCGACGTCGTGGGGGCCAGATTGTTGGGGCAGGATTCCCGCTCGACAGAAACGTTGAGATGGACATCGGCACTGGTGCCCAAAGTCGAACTCTCATTTCCCGTGATAGCGACGCTACGAGCCTCTATATGACGAAGATAAAGTAGTAGCTTGATCACCTCATCGGTCTCACCGCTGTAGGAAATCAAGATCACAAGATCGTCGCTGCCAATCATCCCCAGGTCACCGTGATAGGCCTCTCCAGGATGAACGAAGAAACTTGGCGTACCGGTCGAAGCCAGCGTCGCGGCAATTTTACGGCCGATGATGCCAGATTTTCCCATACCCGAGACGATCACCTTACCCGTGCAAGCGTAGATCAGCTCAACGGCCTCCAGAAATTCGCCATTGAGGGAGCGACCGATATCGCTCAGTGCACGGGATTGATTTTCGAATACATCCCGTGCCCGCTCAAGGGACTGCGAAGTTATCGACGCAAAAGACAACTCCTGATTATTTGAATCAACAAAAGAATCCATAACCCACCTTAATCGAAGATCTCCATAACAGAGAAACTTCTGAATTAAATTGAAAAACCCATCGGACCTCCCCCCTTTATTAGACATATGTGAAGAGCTATGGGCGCTCACGATATTTTAGCTAACCGCTTCTCCCATTCCCAAGCGTGCTTAAGAATCGCATGGAGATCAATATATTTTGGAAACCACCCTAAGTCATCCTTGGCTTTAGTGGCATCAGCAACCAACACAGCCGGATCGCCAGCCCGACGCTCTCCCTCTTTGACAAGGATGGTCCGTCCTTCCCCAGCGAGCAGGTCCTTAGGCTTTGTCTGAAAAATAATGTCTTGCTAGCCTTCCTCCATCAGGCTTGGAGGTGTTGTCATGGCAGGACGTTACGAGATTTCCGATCAGGGTTGGGCATTGATTGAAGATATCGTTTCGCCTGGCACCCCCGCTGGGCGTGGACGCCCACGGCGCGATGACCGGCAGATGCTCAACGGCATCTTCTGGATCCTCTGTTCCGGCGCCAAATGGCGGGATCTGCCCGAACGCTTCGGCCCATGGAAAACGGTCTACCAGCGCTTTCGTCAGTGGCGAGATGACGGCACACTCGAACGCAGCCTGTCACGCCTTCACCTGAAGCTTCGGGAAGATGGTTACATGGATCTCGATACCTGGATGGTGGACTCCACCTCGATTCGAGCGACTCGCTCTGCCGCTGGTGGCGGTAAAAAAGGGGCTCTGGAGAACGGGTAGGCCATGCGCTTGGACGAAGCCGAGGCGGCCTGACCACCAAGATTCACCTGGTTTGCGATGCCAATGGCGTTCCCCTGAGCTTCCTGCTATCGCCTGGTCAGCATGCCGATTCACGCTATCTCGTTCCTGTCATGGAGCAGATCCGCTTGCCAGGTCATACGGGACGTCCCCGCAAGCGCTGCCGCCATCTGCTGGCCGACCGAGGTTACGATAGTGATCGATTGCGTCGCTACTGCGACCGGTACGGAATACGACCGACGATCCGGCACCGACAGATGCACCGTCGCCCCAAGCCAGGACTACCCCGCCTGTTCGAGCGCCCGCGTTATCGGCGTCGCAATGTGATAGAGCGTCTATTTGGCTGGATGAAGGAAAAGCGGCGACTTTGTACTCGCTACGACAAGCTGGCAAAAAGTTACCGTGCCATGGTCACGCTGGCCTGCATCGAGCGCTGTTTACGGGTCTATTTTTCAGACAGAGCGTAGCTGCAGCAATAACCTCCTGCACGGAAAAACCATTACCGTTACCCAAGTTATAGAAGTTGGCACCAGTAATCTTACCAATCACGAGACTCTCCAGCGCCAGCGCATGAGCCGCACATAAGTCCTCGACATGAATGTAATCGCGAATACAAGTGCCATCTGTTGTTGGGTATTCCCGCCCAAAAACAGTGACATTCTCCCTCCGACCTGAAGCAGCTTGAAGGATCAGCGGAATCAAGTGAGTTTCCGGATCGTGGTATTCTCCCAATTCTCCGTCCGGGTCCGCACCACAGGCATTGAAATAGCGCAAGGAAACAGAGTTAACCCCATAGGCCGAGGCGTAATCCTGCAATGCTCTTTCCACCATTAGCTTGGTAGCGCCGTAAGGATTTATTGGTTTTTGTGGATGACACTCGTCTATTGGTGTGTATTCCGGCTCACCAAATGTCGCTGCCGTGGATGAGAAAACAAAATGTTTTACATTAAATTTCAGTATAACATTCAGCAAACTCAAGGTATTCGAAACATTATTTTTATAATATTTAGCTGGGTCAATTATCGACTCCCCCACCAAACTATTTGCGGCAAAATGCATAACAGCATCAAACGAATTCTCTTGGAACAGTCGTTCCAAAAAAATCGAATCGGCTAGATCACCCACCACTAATTCACCATAGCAGGCGGGCTCTCGAAAGCCAGTGCTCAAGTTATCCAGAATGACGACATCATGACCAGCCTGAGAGAGTTGTTTAGTCATGTGGGAGCCGACATAACCACAACCGCCAACTATTAAAATATCCATACCGATATCCGTACCTACCTGCCAAGTAGTCTAACAATCACATTCGTAAGGCGCACGTCGCTCTTTCTATCATCGCCAAAACCAATAGAAGCTGTTGTATCATATTCAAAGACAACTTTAGCATTATCCATAAAAACCTTTGAAACCTCACCAAACCCGTTAAATATTAACACCCCGTATTCAGAGTTCGCTTGATGAAGAAGGAGTGAGTTCTCATAGGAATCAATCGCCTTTTCCCTGGATATCTTAACAGATGACACAGGTATAACATCCTCTTTTAATTTCATCGAAATCCGATCTGCGTTGTCAGTACGGATATCTAGCCATACCCCCCATTTTTTGGCCTTGTCATAAGGAAAATCTAAAAAGGGCAAACCTAAAATATAGCACCGACCAGTCTTAAGGCAGCTAAGGACGCTACAAACATCCGAGAAAAAATCATGTTCAATTTTAAGCTCATTATTTTTTTGACGGTCTTCTTTTAACTGCTTAAGACTATCAGGGTATTCCCCGACATACGACTTAAATCGAGAAGGTATAAACCCCTTAAAGAAACTTTGGTCTTCATTTTCCCAACCTTTCTTCCATGCCGTAGATATAGAAGTTATATCCTTCGTCCACTTAAGGTGCATGAATGAGGCCTTCTCGATACGAGGATATGTTTGGCCGTGCATTGAAAAACGTTCACATGTTTCTCCAGAATAGTAGAACGTCTCTTCTGTAACCTTGAAAAAACGAGGCTCAGAAGCTGTCCTCAATTTTTCGGTGACTTTACTTAGCTCACGACCAACAATATCAACGCCATGAAAAGCAACTATATTATCAGTATCACTATTAGATAAAATGTGCTCTCTCAGTGTTTCTCCCAGCCAATCCATGGCGACCATATCCCCATCCCACTTCATGGCATGCGAATACCGGCTCTTCGAGAAGCACCAATTATAAAAATAAGCCCTTTCATAAATAGACCCTTTAAGCTGGAGGTTATGCCCGGGCCCGTTAGGCAGACTGTCGTAAGGAAAATATAACATCCTGATCTTTTCCGGAAATTGATTCGCTAGGCTTCGGGAAACCTCTTCAGTATTATCAGCTTGCCTGCCTTGTATGCAGATTAGAACTTCGTCGCACCACTTTATAATGCTTAACACTGAAAGCTCTAACCATTCATCTTCATCTTTTACGCGTAAAACCGCAGAAAGCCCTTCAGGTCTAGACCTCCAATAATCAGGGTTAATAAAATACTCTTCATCTTCTTCAACGTTATTTACATAGAAAACAGCTCCTTCATTAACCATGTCTCATCCCCTCTTACAAACACAACTCCCATGCAATACACTTACGAATGACTTTGCCTTCCACCCCTTTTATGTCACTAAAGTAATCCACTGGTCTGTTAGAAAGCTTTCTTTTCTTTCTATCAGAAAGAAAGAAAGAAGAACAGTAGCAATAGATTCGGTAAGTCTTAGTAGAAATTATTTGACCATCGGAGAGATTCATCTGATTGCAAAGGCCAATATGATCATTAAAACGCACACTGATTTCAGAAGCTTTATTCTTCGCGCGACTTTTATTACTAGACTTTGCAGGAGCTTCCTTGTATTTACCACCTACACCAGGATTAAATTCGAAATAGTTTTCAAAAAGAATTTCCCACTCTGCCACATCCAACTGTCTATCGGGCTTCACTTGCCCCTTAGGCACAGTCAACCCAGTAAAACCTGACTCACACTCAAAATAAATCTGATCAAGCTTTAAATTATCGTCTCGACAGGTAGACAATATTTCACTTTTCTTCTCTTTAGATAGAAGATCGACTTTCTGGGGTTTGTAGCCATTTTTATTGTTATGCGCATCAATAGCCTGGGAAACTCTCTCAATGAAACTTAAATAATTGGAACTGGTTGACCATGGCAAAGAGTTAAAATATCTGACCCCCTTTACATGGGCGGCATTAAAAGGAAAATCGTTGTATTGCTTGCTCACTGGCCTTGGCAAATTGGCATATTCTCCGATACCTATAGCATTACAAAAGTCGTAAACGATATCCCCTTTGAGAAACCGACCTCTGTCATAAATTTTAGCAATTATATTCTCCCTCCCGATTTTGCTCGCCCATAGCTCCAAATAAGAGAAATAATTCAGCCTCTCTTGTGTAGTGCGTAATTCAAGCCATGAATCAATATCAACATCGACTTTACCGACAGCCCCTCCAGCTACGAACTCAGCGTACTGTGAATTGGCCCAATCGTCTTGGCGTCTCAAATAACCTATCAGCTTGATATCAGATCCCGGAAACAAATCAGGAATGTTCACAGATTTTCGATTAAGAAAGTAAGCCTCACTTGACAAGATGATAGTATGAATCTTTCCACCAGCCAAGGTTAGCCCAGCATTAATATGCCGCCTCAACTTCTTTTCTTTGTTCTTAGAATTTGCCTCAGATGTAAATCTAACATGCCCAGCTTGTTTATGAGGTCTTTCTAACTGCCAAAACAAACCAACCTCAGGGTACCATATTCCATTCCTGAGAAGCTCGGCTCTATTTTTCTCAAGGTAGTGTTGAATATAAGTGCTTCCGGTCTTGGTGCTACCAAAATGTATTACCACACTAGGCTTTATGCCGTTGTATACTGTTTTACCAGATGTTTCAATCAGGCTATTTCTAGCATAAGAATTTAACGCATCCTGTATCAGCTGCTCATTGGTATTGGTTGGTTTTTTCAGCAGCTCAAAAAACCATTCCTCTTGCTGTATCGGCTTCAAATAAACTGCGGAAATTATATACTCGAATCGCCTACTCAAAAGAGAAGCAAAGATTAATTGGTAAGCATTATTAGCCACATGCGCCTGAGATACTTGGAGCGGCTCGGCAATCAAATCAAATGGTTTTAAATTTGTAGACTCAAGGATAGCTGCTATTCTTTCAAGGTCACTATCTAGGTGTCGGGTCCCGTGTGATTAACCACCCGCCTGGTAAATAAGTCAGGCCGTTTAGTCTGCCATTCTTTCATCATCGCAATAGGTGATTGATGGTGCAGTGCCTTCTGCGGGATGTGGTGATTGTACAGCCAGGTATAGCGTTTCAGCGTCTGTTCCAGGTCCTCGCCTGAGGCATAGCTCCGAGTCGCCAGCACGTCGCTGATGCGGCCGTTGAAGCGCTCCACCATGCCGTTCGTTTGCGGCTTTCCCGGCTTGATCAGGCGGTGTTCGATGTCATGTGCCTGGCACTCCTGGTCAAACGGATGCCGGCCGCTGGGCTTGCGCTCACCTGCACGTGTGAAGCGATCGGTAAAGGATTTGCCGTTGTCAGTCAGCACCGTCTGGATCTTGAAGGGCGCCTTCTCTTCCACCTGCTTCATGAACGCGCGAGCATCCTTCGCGGACTGACTGCTTCGGATCTCCAGATACACCCAACGCGTGGCGCGATCGATGGCGACGTACAGGTAGCGTTTCTGCTGCTCGTCGGGCATCCGAGGCAGGTGCTTGATGTCGATGTGCACATACCCCGGTTCGTAGTCCTTGAAGGGCTTGTGCCTCGGCTTCTCGTCATCTCCGATGTCCTGCCGAGCCAGTTCCGCCAGTGTCGGCACGCCGCGCCGCTGGAGCATGCGATGCAGGCCGGAGCGAGACAACCGGGAGTTTAGGAACTCACGCGCCACGACGAGGAGATCATCCAGGCCGAGGCGAAGGAATTCGCGTGCTGCGATCAGCACCTCCTCCTGCTCGGGCGTGAGCGTGGCCAGCAGGTTGTGACGCGTGTGCGATCGATCATGGACATCGTCACGGTAGCGCCAGCGCCGTATGGTCGCGGTGGCGACGCCATACTGGCGAGCCAGCTCGCTATCCGTGATGCTGGAGGGCGCTGCCTGGATCTCGGCCCGGATCTTCGGTGTCGTGGTCGCTTGTTTATGCAGCTTGATGTCCATGAACTTGCTCCCGGATGAATTGCTGAAGAAGCTCTCTCGCTGCTAGCAGAGGATAACTTCTATAGGCGATCCGATCATCCGGGACCCTACAATTATGTATCCGGGCTACAAACTTAACATTCTGGCGCCCAGTCATTGAACCTTGGAATCCTCCACCAATGCCTATGGGCCAAGAAACCTTGCAGAGACGACGAATACTTCCCTTATCAGGTGAATCCATTCCTCCAATTAACCGAAGCAAAGTTGACTTACCCGCTCCATTACGGCCAACAAGGCCAACGCTTACATTTTTAGGTATTGATAAATTGATATCTTTCAGCACCCAGTCACTACCGTGGTGGTTATGATATCGCTTATATAGATTACTAATTTCAATCATGGACAACACTAGCGAGCCATAAATGCTCGTCCGGTTTATCGTGCTTTGAGTCGATCTTGGAAGCGAAGGTGAAGCATCAAACCCAATGTCATCATGGTCAGCGCCCAAAACCATAAATAGGTTAGGTCTATACCATCAAGACTGTAATAGCCTGGGAAGAAATTTAGTCGCAAGCTCTCTAGCCCATGAACAATGGGATTCAAAAGCACGTATTTTTGATATTCGTGAGGGATATAATTCAACGGAAAAATCACACCGGATAATATCAAGAGAGGCAAGTTTAGCAGTTTGACAATAGTGCCAATTTCAGACACCAAAGATGCGGCGGCAGATACCAATAAGCCGGCTCCTAACCCCAAGGCCCAGAGCGAAAGCCAATCTAACAGTGCTTCCAGTGGCCGGTGAGGTAGGAGATCAAACTTCATCAAGCTACCTAGAGCGATAAACAGTAGAAAAATAAAAGACTTAAGCATGAATTCGAGAAACCCCCGAACCAACACAGTATCTACCGGCTTGACTTGGCGATAAGTGAATAGCCCAGAGTTCGCATCTACGGCACCGAGCAGACGCATCATGTTTTCCCGAAACAAGGTGAAACCCATCATCCCTACAAGCACCCAAGGGATGAAGTCAGCGCCCGCAACATGACGACCGCCGGAGATCACGCCTCTTATAGCTATCATGACTCCAACAACAGCCATCGGCTCGAATATCATCCAGAACCAAGACATACGATCTGCCATGGTCCTGGCGGTCATTTCTCGCATGAACATGGCATGCCACACGTTCCATGTGACACCCCAGGATTCACGGAGATCAACCAATAGAGACTTTGATTGAGACATAAGCGTTACCGCTGATAGCGCAGTGCGCTCGGGAGAATCGACAAAACCGCATGAGTCGCCTTCGACTCATGCGGCTTAATGAGAGTGATTAGAGGTCCAACGCGACCTTGGTCGCCACGGCTACCTGATAAAGAATCTGCGTGATGCTGGTCGCCAGCTCGATATTGCTGGTCGGCGCGGCCGGCAGCACCAGGATCTCGTCTCCGGCGCGAACGTCGGTATCGCCGACACGGATCACGGCGCCGTTGCGATGCACGACGAGTACCTGATCATCATCCGCGCGTGGCGTGAAGCCGCCGGCTTGACGAATATAATCCTCGGCGCTCATGCCCGGGGTGTAGACCATGGCCTGGGGAATCGTCACTTCGCCGCTCAGCAGCACGGAATCCGAGCTTTCCGGAATGGTGACCACATCGCCATCCTGCAGGCGGATATCGGCGATATCGCCATTGCGAGCGACGACCAGCCGGCCGGTGGGTTCGGTCTGGCGTGCCTTCTGCACGAAGCGTTCGATCAGCTCGGCCTGGCGAACCTGAATCTCGCCTTCTCCGGTCGTCCGCGCCGGGTAGCCGAGGTAGGTCTGCTCGAGCCGGTCCAGGCTCTCGTTGAGCGACTCTTCCTGCTGCTCCGCGACGCTTTCGCGGCGAATCGAAACGTCCTGATAGCTGGTCATGCTCTTGGGCACGCTGATCGCGTTCAGGAACTCGCCCAGATGCGCATCCCGCGGCAGCACGTAACGAGAAGGCCCGTAGTAGCTGCCTTCGACCTGCACGACGATGCTTTCGGCACGCTGATCGGCACTGAACATAACCTCGTCACCACGCTCGATCTCCGCCGTGCGGAACTCATCCAGCGTCAGGTAGCGCGCGATCGGCCCTTCCGGACGATCTCCGCGCAACAGCACATGAGACACGCCGGAGCGCAGACGTGCCAGGTTGGTCACATCGCCACCGGTCAGGCTTTCCCCTGCCAGCTCGTAGCGGAACGGGCGCTGAACGTCCCCCACCACGGCGACCGCCGGGCCACGCTCTTCGACAACGATGGTATCGCCATCGCGGAACTGCGGATGCGGCATGTTGCCGTCGATCAGGAAGTCATAGAGATCGATCGTGTCGACGATGCGGCCGCCGCGCTTGATCGCGATCTGGCGATAGCTGCCCAAGGTCTGGTCGATACCACCGGCCTGATCGAGGAAGTAGAGCATCGAATCGCTCGGCGTACCGGAGTAGCGGCCAGGATTCTTGACATAGCCGGTCACGAACACGCCGACCGGCTGCACGCCCTGCAGATTGGTGTAGACCTGGACGTTTTCCGGGTAGACCGACTTGATCGCGCTGGTCACGCGGGAATTGAGTTCACTATTGGACGTGCCCTGCACGTTGAGCGGCCCGATGCCGGGCAAGAAGATATTGCCCTGAGAATCTACCGTCAGCACGCTCTGCATCTCGGTGCCACCCCAGACCCGTAGATTGATCTGGTCTCCAGGCTTGATGGTGTAGCCGGGGTTAAGGCCATCGGCCATCACGCCACGGAAGCCACCGGTAAACAGGTTGGCGCCGAATGGCGGCAACATATTGGGGTCGACCGGCGGCTGGTCAGGATCGACCGGACCGTAGTTGGCACTGTTCCAGTTGGCCCGAGGCTGATCTTCGACAGCTTGCTGAGCCTGTTGCTGGGCCTGCTGCCCGTCGGCGCCTTGCCCCTGAGAAGTCACCGATTGGGCTTGCTGATCCTGCGGAATAATGCTGCTGGAACCGAAGGATTGGGCATTGGCCACCCCGACGTTCAGGCACGCTACCGCCACCAGACACCCGGCCCGGAAAAACGATGCTGCATGTTTCATGCAATACTTCCTGTTGTAATCACAAGGCTCGCAGTCTGTCTTCTAAAGTTAGAATGACGGTTTAGCGATTTAAGAAAAATGATTTAGCTGATCGGAAAACGATACACGCGGAAGCTGACTCAAAAGGAGGGGATTTTTGTTACGGAGTGCTTGGATTGGTCAACGTTCGAGTAACCAAACGCTGGGTATACCAGCCACTATCTTTTATAAGACAAGCCACTTGGGGATTCTGGCTATTCTGAAGCACATCTTCTTCGGCATTGTTTCTCGCGATATCTAAATGCACGCAAAGTCGACCACTCGCAGCGAAGTAACGTTCCTGAACAATAACAGAGACGTTCGAACCCCACGGGGTTCTGGGAAAAGCAGAGAGACTGCCAGGCGTGGCGTTGTCGAGAAAGTGAGATATCTCGGGGCCGAGCACTGCCGCGCCCTGCATGGTGCCAATATTGTTACCATTATAATGACCCTGCGAAGCGCAACCCGAAAAGGTTACGACTAGAGCCCCTGCCGCTAGCCATCTTCCGATTCGGCTACAGCCAGAGAAAGCCCCGTTGAAAAAAGCGTTTGGCATATTGTCTGTTCAACCTGATGGACGAAACAATGAAAAATCGGCGCATAGAGCCATCCCAGCCACTATTGCCGAGAATTGGCCCACTATCAAAAGACACGCTGATTATCAGAGTGGTCTCAGGCGTTTTGCTTGTCGCACCATCCCGGATGCAACGCGCAGCAAACGAAAAGTTGGCCAATCCATAGCCTTGATTTCATGAGTGTATGTTGTCTTCGCAGACTTGCCTACAACAGAAACGCTGCATCTTAAAAGATATTGCATCTTCACGTTGCTTAACGTATCAGTGCAGACAAAACTCTACAATTTAGTAGAAATAACTACCCAACTGTAACGGTCCTCAGCATTATTACAGTCGACACAAAAATATTTAGCACGCTTATACAATTACGCTATATTGCCGTAGCTTCAGCACCAGCTCCTTGACGGTATCTTCTACGCTCAGTTCGCCCGTATTGATCTCGATTTCCGGATTCGTGGGGGCTTCATAAGGCGAACTGATTCCGGTGAAGTCTTCGATCTCTCCGGCGCGGGCCTTTTGGTAGAGACCTTTGGGGTCGCGCTCTTCACAGACTGCCAACGATGTGTTCACGAACACTTCGATGAATTCGTCGCTGTCGACCATGTTGCGGACCAGGTCTCTGTCGCGCTGGAACGGCGAGATGAACGAAACCAGCGTGATCATGCCGGCATCGACCATCAGCTTGGCGACTTCGCCTACGCGACGAATGTTTTCCTGACGATGATCGTCGCTGAAGCCGAGATCGCCGCATAGACCATGGCGCACGTTGTCGCCGTCCAGCAGGTAGGTGCTGTAGCCCATGCCGAACAGTTGGCGCTCGAGCGCGTTGGCAGAGGTTGACTTGCCTGCGCCAGAAAGCCCGGTGAACCAGATGATGCACGGCTTCTGGTGATTGCGTTCGGCGCGACGCTGCTTGGTCACGGCCATGTCGTGCCAGACGATGTTGCTGGCGCTGAGCGTTTCCACCACCATGCCGGCACCCACGGTGACGTTGGTCATGCGGTCGATGATGATGAAGTTGCCGGAGTGCGGTGAGCGCGTGTAAGGGTCGAGCCCCAGCGGCTGCTTCACTTCGATCTGGCAGCGCGCGATGCCGTTGAGCGGGATTTCTCTGGCCGGATGGCGCTCGAGCGTGTTGACGTCGGTCTGGTGGACGATCCGCGCTACGCGACCGCTGACGACGCTGGTGCCCGCCTTGAGCTCGTACTCGCGCCCCACTTCCAGCGGCGTATCGTGCATCCAGACGATGTCCGCGGTGAACGCCGTGGTCGGCTCCAGCTTGCTGTCCGCCGCGACAAGCATGTCGCCACGGGAGATATCGATCTCGTCGGCAAGCGTGACGGTGATTGCCTGATCGGGATAGGCAACCTCGAGTTCGCCATCGTAGGTTACGAGGCTTTCGACGGTGGATGTCCTGCCGGAACCGAGCACGCGAATGGCGTCGCCCGGGCGAAGAATGCCGGCCGCCAGTGTGCCGCAGTAGCCCCGGAAGTCGAGGTTCGGCCGGTTGACGTACTGTACCGGGAAGCGCAGATCCACAAGGTTGCTGTCGTGTTTGACGTCCACGCCTTCCAGCAGGCGCAGCAGCGGTTCGCCACCGCCTTGTGCGTACCAGCTCATGTTCTCGCTGTCGTTGACGACGTTGTCCCCTTCCAGTGCCGATATCGGCACGAAATGCAGATTGATGTCGTCGTTGAGATTCTTCGAGAATTCCTTGTAGTCGGCGACGATCTCGTCGAAGCGATCCTGGGAATAGTCGACCAGATCCATCTTGTTGACGGCGACGATCAGGTGACGAATGCCCAGCAGCGAGCAGATATAGCTGTGACGGCGAGTCTGGGTCTGAATGCCGTAGCGCGCATCGATCAGAATGATCGCCAGGCTCGCAGTCGACGCACCCGTAGCCATGTTGCGGGTGTACTGCTCGTGGCCCGGCGTATCGGCGATGATGAACTTGCGCTTGTCGGTGGAGAAGAACCGGTAGGCGACATCGATGGTGATGCCCTGCTCCCGCTCCGACTGCAGGCCATCGACCAGCAGCGCCAGATCGACCTTGTCGCCGGTCGTCCCGCTGGTCTTCGAAGCCTGAGTGATCGCCGCCAACTGATCTTCGTAGATCATCTTGGAGTCGTGCAGCAGCCGCCCGATCAGGGTCGACTTGCCGTCATCGACGCTGCCGCAGGTGATGAAGCGCAGCAGGTCTTTCTGCTCGTGCTCTTTCAGATACGCTTCGATGTTTTCTGAGATCTTCGGTGAGGCGTGTGACACGGTTTTTCCCCCATTTGTGAAGAGTACGAGCGCTGCGAGCCACGAGTTTCGGGCTATGAGCAGGCTGTGATCTCCATCAAGACTTGTGTTTTACTTGGCCAGACGCCAAAGCGTTCAATAAAGCGCCAAGCATCCGTGATAACTGAATAGCTTCATTGCGCCACTGAGTGCCCTTCTGCTCAGCGATGTACCCTATTTCCATACCGATCAAGGCCTGAGTCGCAAACTCGCCACACGAGCCTTTTGCAATAGACACGAAGCGGAACTTTTCTCGCTCGGTATATCTTTCGAACCCTTCCGCGATGTTGCTGGGAATCGAGAGCGCAGAGCGCGTGATCTGGTCTTTGAACCCGAAATCACGGAGGCTATGAAGCTCCCGATAAACGTCTACGCTGAGACGCTTACCACGTTGCCAGACCTCCATCTGCTCATGCCTCATCTCTTCGCCCTTTCCAATTCTCACAGATAATTCGCAACCGCTTTTCGTAGCTCGTAGCTCGTAGCTCGTAGCTCGTAGCTCGTAGCTCGTAGCTCGTAGCTCGTAGCTCGTAGCTCGTAGCTCGTAGCTCGTAGCTCGTAGCTCGTAGCTCGTAGCTCGTAGCTCGTAGCTCGTAGCTCGTAGCCCGTAGCCCGTAGCCCGTAGCTCGTAGCTCGTAGCTCGTAGCTCGTAGCTCGTAGCTCGTAGCTCGTAGCTCGTAGCTCGTAGCTTAGAAGTACCCCTCCCGCTTCTTCTTTTCCATCGAGCCGACCTGGTCGCGGTCGATGGCGCGGCCGGAGCGCTCACTGGTGCGGGTGAGCAGCATCTCCTGGATGATCTCGGGCAGCGTGGCGGCTTTCGATTCCACCGCGCCGGTGAGCGGGTAGCAGCCCAGGGTGCGGAAGCGGACCCATTTCTCTTCGGGGACTTCGCCGGGTTCCAGCGGCAGGCGATCGTCGTCGACCATCACCAGCATGCCGTCGCGTTCGACCACAGGGCGCGGTGCGGAGTAGTACAGCGGGACGATGGGGATCGATTCGAGATAGATGTACTGCCAGATATCCAGCTCGGTCCAGTTGGAGAGCGGGAATACGCGGATCGATTCGCCCTTGTTGACCTTGCCGTTGTAGAGGTTCCACAGCTCGGGGCGCTGGTTCTTGGGGTCCCAGCGGTGGTGCTTGTCACGGAAGGAGTAGACGCGCTCCTTGGCGCGGGAGGCTTCCTCGTCGCGACGGGCGCCACCGAAGGCGGCATCGAAGCCGTACTTGTCCAGTGCCTGCTTGAGCGACTGGGTCTTCATGATGTCGGTGTACTTGGCGCTGCCGTGGTCGAACGGGTTGATGCCGGCGGCGCGGCCTTCCTCGTTGATATGCTCGATCAACTCCATCCCGACGTCCGCGGCCATCCGGTCGCGGAACTCGATCATTTCCTTGAACTTCCAGGTGGTGTTGACGTGCATCAGCGGGAACGGCGGCGGCCCGGGATAGAACGCCTTGCGTGCGAGGTGCAGCATCACCGAGGAGTCCTTGCCGATCGAATAGAGCATCACCGGGTTGCCGAACTCGGCGGCGACCTCGCGGATGATATGGATGGACTCGGCTTCGAGCTGCTTGAGATGCGTCTGGCGTTCGGGGGTCAGTTCGGTCATGGCATGTCCCTACGCTTTGTCTGAAAAATGATGTCTTGCTAGCCTTTCCTCCCTCAGACTTGGAGGTATTGTCATGGCAGGACGTTACGAGATTTCCGATCGGGGTTGGACATTGATTGAAGATATCGTTTCGCCTGGCACGCCCGCTGGGCGTGGACGCCCACGCCGCGATGACCGGCAGATGCTCAACGGCATCTTCTGGATCCTCTGTTCCGGCGCCAAATGGCGGGATCTGCCCGAACGCTTCGGCCCATGGAAAACGGTCTACCAGCGCTTTCGTCAGTGGCGAGATGACGGCACACTCGAACGCAGCCTGTCACGCCTTCACCTGAAGCTTCGGGAAGATGGTTACATGGATCTCGATACCTGGATGGTGGACTCCACCTCGATTCGAGCGACTCGCTCTGCCGCTGGTGGCAGTAAAAAAGGGGCTCTGGAGAACGGGTAGGCCATGCGCTTGGACGAAGCCGAGGCGGCCTGACCACCAAGATTCACCTGGTTTGCGATGCCAATGGCGTTCCCCTGAGCTTCCTGCTATCGCCTGGTCAGCATGCCGATTCACGCTATCTCGTTCCTGTCATGGAGCAGATCCGCTTGCCAGGTCATACGGGACGTCCCCGCAAGCGCTGCCGCCATCTGCTGGCCGACCGAGGTTACGATAGTGATCGATTGCGTCGCTACTGCGACCGGTACGGAATACGACCGACGATCCGGCACCGACAGATGCACCGTCGCCCCAAGCCAGGACTACCCCGCCTGTTCGAGCGCCCGCGTTATCGGCGTCGCAATGTGATAGAGCGTCTATTTGGCTGGATGAAGGAAAAGCGGCGACTTTGTACTCGCTACGACAAGCTGGCAAAAAGTTACCGTGCCATGGTCACGCTGGCCTGCATCGAGCGCTGTTTACGGGTCTATTTTTCAGACAGAGCGTAGATTCGTTTGTCGAGAAGTCGCGGTAAGCTTCGGGCTTCGGGCTTCGGGCTTCGGGCTTCGGGCTTCGCTAGCATGGACCCCCAATACTTCCGGCTCGCAATCTGCTCGTGGCTCGCGGCTTACTGCTCGCGGCTCGGGGCCCGTAGCTCGAAGCTGGCCCGAAGGGCCCCTTCCCAGCGAGAATCGCGCTGCCCACAGACGATAAAAAACGGGTTGAGGGTGCTTTCCTGCTGGTTACAGCGAAGCGGCTCGAGCGTTTCGGCGTTCAGCACTGCGCCTCCGGCGGCGGTGACGACGGCCTGGGCGGCGGCGGTGTCCCATTCGCAGGTCGGGGCCAGGCGCGGGTAGAGATCGGCGGCGCCTTCGGCAACCAGGCATAGCTTGAGCGAGCTGCCCATGGAAACGCGTTCGTGAGCCGGCAACTGGGCGCAGAAGGCTTCGAACGATTCCGCGCCATGGGAACGGCTGCCGACGATCAGCCAGGGCTGGTCGCCCGCAGCGGGCAGTTCCCGCACCCCGATCTGCCGCTCCCCTTCGGCGGTGATCTTGAATGCCCCCAGATCGGCATCGCCCCACCAGGTCGTTTCCAGTACCGGCGCATGGACGATCCCCAGCACGGGAACACCGTTCTCGACCAGGGCCACGTTGAGCGTGAACTCGCCGTTTTTCTTGATGAACTCCTTGGTGCCATCCAGCGGATCGATGAGCCAATAACTCGACCACTGCCGGCGCGTCTCGTAGGTGATCTCTTCGCTCTCTTCGGAGAGTATCGGGATCTCCGGCGTCAAGCGTTGGAGCAGCTCGGTCAGCGCTCGATGGGAGGCCATGTCCGCCTGGGTGAGCGGACTGTCGTCGGCCTTGGTCTCGACGCTGAAATCCTGGGCGTAGATGTCCAGCACCCGTTCACCGGCGTCGACCACTCCTTCCAGCAGTTCTTGCCTCGTGGCTTCGTTGATCTTCATGGTGTCTCCGTGGATATCCCTGAGGCGATCAGGCTAGAAAGGCCAGATCAGCGGTATGAGCAGAATCGCGGTGGCACCCACCAGGGCGCTTACGGGAAAACCCAGCTTGAGATAGTCATGCATCTGGTAGCCGCCCGGCCCCATCACCATCAGGTTGGTCTGGTAGCCCAGTGCGGTCATGAAACTGGCGGAGGCCGCGATGGTGATAGCGATCACGAACGGCATGAAGTCCACGCCCAGCTGCTGCGACACCGCCAGCCCGATGGGAAACATCAGTACCGCCGCGGCGTTGTTGGTGATCATCTCGGTGAACAGCACCGTCATCAGGTAGACGAACGCCAGCGCCAGCCAGGGCGAATCGATATGCCCGACCACCAGTTCGGCGATGGTCTGTGCAGCGCCGGATTGGGTCATCGCCGCGCCCAGGGAAAACGACGCAGCAATCACGATAAGAACGGAAAGGTCGATGTAACGCCGTGCCTTGCCCATGGTCAGGCAGCCGGTCATCAGCAGTGCCCCGGCAGCGAGAAAGGCGGCTTCCAGAATCGAGACCAGGTTGGTCGCGCTGAGTATGACCATCACGCCGAGAATGCCCAGCGAGAGCGGCGCTTTTTGAAAGTTCGGCGGTGTCGAGTCGTTGAGCTGGCTGACCAGCAGGAAGTCCTTCCGGTAGCGATACTGTTCGACGAACTCCTGCCCCGTCTCCAGCAGCAGGGTATCGCCAACCTGGAGCTCGATATCCCCGACCTTGCCGTTCAGGCGCCGGCCATGGCGGGAGATCGAGAGAATGACGGCCTGGAACCGGGAGCGGAATCGCGACTCACGCACCGACCGGCCGATGCCGGTGAAATCCGGGCTGACCACCGCTTCGACCAGACAGCGCCGATGCTGCGCCACCGGCAGCTTCTGCACGTTACCGTTGGCGGGGCTCAGCCCGCGGACCTCACGCAGCTCCCGAGCGCACTCCGGCGCGCCGATGAAGACCAGCGTATCGCCATCCTGCAATCGGGTATCCGGCGGCACGGCCGTCAGCAGTTGATCGTCTCGCTCGATATCGGCCAGATAGCCAAACTGCAGGTTACGCAGCCCAGCGTCCGCGATGGTCTTGCCCACCAGCGGCCCCTTGGGCTCGACGATCACTTCGACGCTGTATTCGCGGATCTGGTCCAGTTGGGCGCTGGTGCCATCGCGCTGGGGCAGCAGCCACTTGCCGAAGATCAGGATGAACCCGCCGCCCACAAGAAGAATCGGCAGGCCGATCCAGGTCAGTTCGAACATGCCCAGCGAGATCCCCTGACGGCTCTGCAACAGGCCGTCGACGACCAGGTTGGTGCTGGTGCCGATCAGGGTGCAGGTGCCGCCGAGTATGGAGATATAGCTCAGTGGCAGCAGCAGCTTGGAAGGTGACAGACGCAGGCGATTGGACCAATCCTGAATGGCGGGGATGAACATCGCCACGACGGTGGTGTTGTTCATGAATGCGCTCAGGATCGAAGCGGGCAGCATCACCCGCCACTGCGCCCGGCGCAGGGTGGAGGGCTGGCCGAGAAGCAGCCCGGCGATCCACTTGATCGCGCCGGTTTCCTTCAATGCGGCAGCGACCACGTAAAGCGCCGCAATAGTCATTACACCGGTGTTGGCGAAGCCGGCCAGGGCCTCTTGCGGCGAGAGCACATCCGAAAAGATCAGAAACGCCATCGCGCCGACCAGAATGGCGTCCGGCGCGATTCTTGTAAAAACGAGCGTGCCCAATACGGCCACGACCGTCGCGATGCTCAACCAGGCATCAATGCCCATATTGATTCTTACCTTTGCCTTGATTGGTCTGCGTGAAGATTCGATGACTCGATACCGATCATGAATCAATTCGTCAGTGTCGAGTACCGACATCATGCCAGCACTGCATTGTATGGGGGGTATGTAAGGCGAACCAGCGCCCTTTCTCTACGAAACGTAAGGATGGCGTTAATCGTTAACTCGATTGCAGTGAAATACCAAACCAAAAAGTCTGGTTTAAAAGCCATTTTCATGCGCGTCACGCTCGGTTATAGGCAACGGCTTTCATCGACTCTGTGACATCATTTCCGGCTTGTGATTCGAACGCTCGGGCAACTCGATAAAGCGCTGGCGCAGATAGGCGGCTTCTTCGGTAGCATGAAAATCGGGGCTGCGTTGCGCATGGGCAAAGTAGGTCAGGATCAGCCACCCTAGCCGGCACGCTTGGGAAGCTTGAGTCCCCCGGCCCATGCCGGCTTCCGGCGATTCATCGATCCAGCGCTCCGCCAGGGCCGGAGGGACATTCATAAGCAGGCGGGAAAGGTCGAATCCGACCGGCAGCCTGTCGGCGTGATCCCAGTCGATGAACACTGGCCGACCCGTCCGCGATTCGATCAGTACGTTCTGGGGGTGAAGGTCGCCGTGGGAGAATACCCGCGGCAGCCGGTAAACGGCGCGGACCATACCCAGCAGTAGCCGCAGCTCCCGCCAGTGCTGCCGTTTCAGCGCGGCCAGGCAGACGCCGCTGACCAGTTTTCCGAACGCCTTTCTCCCGCGCCGGTCGCCTCCCATCCCGGTGACCCAGCGAACGGACGGCAACCGCAGGGCCGCGGCGAGCGTGTCGCGAAACGCCTGCTCGTTGTCACCGGTGAAGCCATCCAGTGTCTGGCCTTCGATATGCTCGACGACCAGGCTGGCGGTCTCTCCGTGGATGAGCACGGCTTCCAGAGACGGCGCGGCTATGCCGTTGGGTTCGAGCACCCGGCGGTGAAGGCGTTCGAGCCAGAGCGCATTTCGAACCGGGCGCTGGGCATGAACCACGCGACGCCCCGCCGGCGTATCGATACAGAGTGCCGAAAGCTTGCCCCGGTGGCCGAACAAGGGCCGAAACGCGTTGATGGTCAGATGGGGCCGTAGCGGCTGCAGAAGGGATTGAAAGGCGGGGAGTTCGGCGCTGGCCCGGGCAGTCAGAAAGCCATCCTCGGCGCCGGGTGGCATCACGACGGCCAGCCCACCTCCCAACAGCTGGCCGCTTTCCAGCGCCCTGACGCGAACGAGATCCCCGATCTGCAACGCGAGCGGCGCCAGGAAGCCAACGCCGCCTTCACGCGTGATGCCGGCCTCGACCACATCGGGTCGCGCATCCTGACACAACGCGCAGAACCGTTCTTCGCCGTTGACGGAGATGACGACGCTCTGGCAAGCACGCGACTGCCGGCCATCATCGGCAACATACCATCCCCTGACGACACCCTGGCTGACTTCATCCACGAAACCTGGCATGCACGCTCCTTGGCCGCGTGGCGACGCGAAGGCCTTGTTGTCATTCAGCGCCGCTCCCTGATCCTGCCGTCGCCCGAACGCCGCTATTCATGAGCAGCCGTTCGAAGGCGATACGCTGGTCAAAACGATACGCTGGCCAAAACGATGGTACGACAACCGCCCCACTAGCTTCGTAACGTGTTACTGCGGAAGGAAAACGACTCGGCAACATTTCGAAGGCGAGGGAGCCTCTCATGAGCGGGTCATGCCTTGAACGAGAAGCGGGCCACGCCTCTACCGAGGAATGGCCCGCCCTGGTTCTCGAGTTTCCGCTCGATTGCCGATAGCGCTCAACCGAACTGATTCATGGTGTTGAGCCCGCCGCCGGCCTTGAGCGCGGCCGCGCCGGAGAAGTACTCCTTGTGGTCGTCGCCGATGTTGGAGCCGGCCATGTCCTGGTGCTTGACCGTGGCCAGCCCGCGCCGAATTTCGCGGCGCTGCACGCCGGCAACGTAGGCCAGCATGCCGGCGTCACCGAAGTAGCCCTCGGCGAGCTCGTCGGTGGAGAGCGCCGCCGTGTGGTAGGTCGGCAAGGTGATCAGGTGGTGGAATACCCCGGCTTCTCGGGCGGCGTCGCGCTGGAATGACTGGATCCGGCGGTCTGCTTCCTGCGCCAGCTCGGAGTCGTCGTACGCCGCGCTCATCAACTGGCTGCGTTCGATACCGGAGAGATCCCGCCCTTCCTCTATCCAGCGATCGTAGACCTGCTGACGGAAGTTGAGCGTCCAGTTGAACGAGGGCGAGTTGTTGTAGACCAGCTTGGCGTTCGGCACGACTTCGCGAATACGCTCGACCATGCCGGCGATCTGGCCGATGTGGGGCTTCTCGGTCTCGATCCACAGCAGGTCCGCGCCATTCTGCAGGGCATTGACGCAGTCCAGCACGACCCGGTCCTCGCCGGTGTCCGGGCGGAAGCGGTAGAGACCGTTGGCGAGCCGTAGCGGTTTGCGCAGGTCGCCATCGAGCTTGATGAGGGTGTCGCCCTCGTTGATGTCCTTCACCGCGCAGATCGGCACGGTACAGAGGAAACTGTTGTACCGGGAGGCGAGATCGCCCGGCTCCTTGCTGACCGGCAGCTTCTGCGTCAGACCGGCGCCCAGCGAATCGGTACGCGCGACGATCACCCCCTCGTCCACCCCGAGTTCCAGGAATGCGTGACGAACGGCGTTGATCTTCGCCACGAAATCCTCGTGGGGAACGGTGACCTTGCCATCCTGGTGACCGCACTGCTTGGCGTCCGATACCTGGTTCTCCAACTGGATACAACAGGCGCCGGCCTCGATCATCTTCTTCGCCAGCAGGTAGGTGGCTTCTTCGTTGCCGAATCCAGCATCGATGTCGGCAATGATCGGCACGATGTGCGTTTCGAAGTTGTCGATTCTGTCGATCACGCTGCGTGCCATCACTTCGTTGCCCTGCTTTCTGGCGCTATCCAGTTCCCGAAACAGGGTCGTCAGCTCCCTGGCATCTGCCTGGCGCAGAAAGGTGTAGAGCTCTTCGATCAGGGCCGGAACGGAGGTCTTTTCATGCATCGACTGATCGGGAAGCGGGCCGAACTCGGAGCGCATGGCAGCGATCATCCAGCCGGAAAGGTACAGATATCGCCCCTGAGTCGTGCCGTGGTGCTTCTTGATCGAGATCAGCTTCTGCTGGCCGATGAAGCCATGCCAGCAGCCGAGCGACTGGGTGTAGCGTGACGGGTCTTCATCGTAAGCCTGCATGTCGCGACGCATGATGGATGCCGTGTAACGGGCGATATCGAGTCCGGTTCGGAAGCGATTCTGCGCTCGCATCCGGGCCACGTTCTCCGGGTTGATATTGCCCCATCTGCCGTTCTGCTCCAGGCACAATCGGTTTATCGATTCGATATCGCGCTGATAAAGAGACATGACGATCTCCACAGGTCGGGATTGAGAAATGTCCGGAAGCCACGGTGTCTCGTGTTTCGATTTCACGGGCCAAAACGAGCGTTTTAACGCCATCGACGAGAAGACATGACCTCCTTGGCGAATCCACTATGTGAGAAATCGAGGCATGGCAACAATCAGCACTTAGCCGCCAGCACGGTAAGGCTTCTACTCGGAATCGTGCTTTTCGACGCGTCCTGTAGTCATGTATGACGTATGACGGTAACGGTTCCAGCGCGCGTTAATCGTTCGCCGGAAAATCAGTCATCCTGCAGCGCAATCGACCGGACCACGAAAACACTTACCAATTCATCATCTTGAGAATGACGGAGTCTGGTACTGGCATCGATGCGAGGCTGGCCGGACGCCGACTGGCAGCCCTTCCTCTATTCGACTTTCGTCGACAGGAAGATAGCGGAATTTCACATTCTTAATCGGCCGTTGCCTGCTCCAGCCCTTCCCGCGTCACCGTTGCGACCCGTTCCAGTTCTCCCGGGGTGATCACGTAAGGCGGCATCCAGTAGATCACGTTGCCCAGCGGCCGCAGCATCACCCCGCGTGACAGCGCGTGCCGATAGACGCGCAACCCGCGACGCTCGCGAAAGTCGTAGGGCGTCAGGCTGGCCTTGTCCGCCACCATCTCGATCGCGAGCACCATGCCGGTCTGGCGCACGTCACCAACGTGAGGGTGCTCTCGCAGCGGCTCGGCGAGGCGCCCCATCAGCGCCGCCTTGTCGCGGTTGGCGGCGATCACGTCGTCCTGCTCGAAGATATCCAGCGTCGCCAGGGCGGCGGCGCAGGCCAGCGGATTGCCGGTGTAGCTGTGGGAGTGCAGGAAGGCTCTCAGCGTCGAATAGTCATCGTAGAACGCAGCGTAGACCTCGTCGGTGGTCATCACCACCGACAGCGGCAGGTAGCCGCCGGTCAGCGCCTTGGAGAGGCACAGGAAATCCGGGCGCACACCGGCCTGCTCGCTGGCGAACAGCGTCCCGGTGCGGCCGAATCCGACGGCAATCTCGTCGAAGATCAACTGGACGCCGTGACGATCGCAGGCCTCGCGCAGCCAGGTCAGGTATTCCGGCGGGTACATGCGCATGCCGCCGGCACACTGGATCAGCGGTTCGACGATGACCGCCGCCAGCTCGTGGGCATGACGCGCCAGCGCCGCTTCCATGTGCGCGAAGGCTCCCCTCGCCTGCTCGACCCAATGCTCTCGCGGCAGGCCGAAGCCGTCCGGTGCCGGCACCTTGATCACGTCCAGCAGCAACGAGCGGTAGGTGTCGGTATAAAGCGCCACGTCGCCGACCGATAGCGCGCCCAGCGTCTCGCCGTGGTAGCCGTTGGTGATGGTCAGGAAGCGCCGCTTTTCGGGACGACCGACGTTGCGCCAGTAGTGGTAGCTCATCTTGAGCGCGATCTCGACGGCGGAGGAGCCGTTGTCGGCGTAGAAGCAGTGCCCCAGCCCGGCGGGCGCCAGTTGACCCAGCCGTTCGGAGAGCTCGATCACCGGCTGGTGGGTGAATCCCGACAGGATCACGTGCTCGAGTTCGTCGAGCTGCTGCTTGATGCGCGCGTTGATGCGCTCGTTGGCGTGCCCGAACACGTTGACCCACCAGGAACTGACGATATCGAGATAGCGCTGGCCTTCGAAATCCTCCAGCCACACGCCCTTGCCGCGGCGGATCGGTACGACGGGAAGCGTTTCGTGGTCCTTCATCTGGGTACACGGGTGCCACAGGCTGGCCAGGTCACGCTGCATCCATTGACTATTGCGGGTCATTCGACGGGTTCCCTTGGAGGGTGTTTACAACGGCTTTTGGCGTTTACAAAAGAGGATCGATATCCAGAAAGTCCGCCACGCGTTCGGCGGATGGCGACGGCAGCCAGGGCACGACGCCGAGGCATGGAACGCCGCCCTGCTCGCCCAGCCATCCGGCGAGGGCATCCAGGTTCTGCCGGCGGCGTGGCAGGTCGGGGTCGATGCCGTTGGCGACCCACCCCGCCACCGTCAGGCCGTCGCCACGAATCGCCTCCAGTGTCAGCCGGGCATGATTGATGGCACCGAGCTGCACGCCGACCACCAATACGACGGGCAGGGCGAGCGCGATCGCGAGGTCCGACAGCGACTCCCGCTCGTTGAGCGGTACGCGCCAGCCGCCGGCCCCCTCGATCAGGGTAAGATCGGCATCCCGCGCCAGCAGCCTATGCATGGAGCGCTCGAGAGATGCCAGCGTCAGCGGGATGCCCGCCTCGCCAGCGGCGATGTGCGGGGCGATGGCCGGCTCGAAGGCGAACGGGTTGATCGCATCGTAGGGCAACGCGGGATGGCACTGGGCCTGAATGGCGAGCGCATCGGCGTTGCGCAACCCGAGCGGGGTTCGCTCGCAGCCGGAGGCCACCGGCTTGCCGCCCGCCACGGTCAGTCCACGGCGCCTGGCCGCGAGCATCAGCCCTGCGGTAACCACGGTCTTGCCGGCATCGGTATCGGTGCCGGTCACGAAACAGGCCGTCATCTCCCCTCCCTCTCGCTGCGCTGCAGCAATACCGTGGCGACGCGATAGCGGGTCGGAATGCCCTCGGCTTCCCGCCAGGTTTCCAGTCTTCGGCCCAGCTCGACGATCCGGCGTCGCCCCGCCAGCCCGCCATGTCCGGCAGCCGGATCGGTCAGCGTACTGGCGCCGATCCGCTTCAACGCCCGCAGCGCGTCGATCGGCGAGGCGTGATGCGTCTTGCGCGTCGTCAGATCCAGCTCGTGCAACTGCCAGCCAGGCGCCTCGAGGAGCTCCGTCAGGCGCGCTTCGGGCAGGAAGGCGTTGCCGAGGGGTGTGCCATCGAGTCGCTGCCCCGCCGCACGCAGTTCCGCCAGCGTTCCTTCGCACAGCGTGGTGAAGGCGAGCCAGCCGCCGGGGCGCAGCACGCGGCCGGCCTCGGCCAGGAATGCTTCCAGCGACTCGCACCACTGCACCGCCAGACTGGAAACCAGCAGGCCGGCGCTGTCATCGGCCAATGGCAGTCGCTCCGCGCTGCCGACGAGCCACTGGATTGGCCGCGCGGCGTGGCGACGGCGCGCTGCCTGCAACATGCCGGGCGCGATATCCAGCCCGATCGCGAGCCCGGCGTGACGCCCGACCAGGCGGGAAATCAGATACCCCGTACCGCAACCGATATCGACGACGGTCCGCAAGCGCCCGAGCGCCGGCAGCCGCGCCAACAGACGGTCGGCCACCTCGCGCTGCAACTCGGCGCCGTCGTCGTAGGCGTGCGCGGCACGGGAAAATCCGTCGGCGATCCTTCGCAGCCGGCACCGCGACGCCGGTGTCTCCGCGGCCACGCCGGCTGGCGCAGCGTGCCGTTCGACGCGATCCAGGCCGTTCATGGCACCACCTCGTGTGGCGAGTCATCGGACGAGAGCAGGAAGTCCGCCATGAGCGCGGCGGTCCGTTCGGCCTGCTCCAGCGGGAAGGCGTGGCCGGCATGCTCGATCGACGCCGTACGCCCGCCCTCGGGCAGCCGTTCGGCGATGGCCTGGCATGCCGCCGCCGGCACCAGGGCATCGCTGTCACCGAAGAGATGCAGTTGCGGGATCTTCAGCGTGCCCGGCACGTCGCGCAGATCCAGCGCGGATAACACTTCCAGCCCGGCCAGGGCGTGATCCAGCGGCGTCGACGCCAGCGCCGCCACCAGCTCGCGCCCCAGCCGGCGGGTATCCTGTCCGCCCTGCGCGCTCAACTGCGCGAATCGCCGAAGCGTACGCGTGGGGGAAGCCTGCAACCCGCGCTGAAAGTCCTTCAGGGCTCCCCCGCTCAGCGCCGTCGGCCAGCCCGGACGGGCAACGAAACTGGCGTTGGCCCCCAGCGTGATCAACCCCCGTGCGCGACGCCCGCGCCACTGCGCCAGCGACGTGGCGAGCATGCCGCCGAGTGACCAGCCGGCCAGCCAGGCATCCTGGGGCAGCTCATGATCGAGCGCCACGACCCAGCTTTCGGGCCGGTGACTGGTCAATGCGGGATAGTTGATGCACTCGACCCGGTAGCACGGGGGCAGCCGCCGACGCAGGGCGTCGGCCAACGGCGCCAGCGGTGCGGGCCCGAGCGCCCATCCCGGCAGCAATAGCAGTGTCTGCTCGTTCATGTCGACGCCTCCCTGGTCGACATTCCCCCCGTCACTGTCTCCCTTGCCGACCACAGCCGACGGGCGGTATCGAACAGCACCCCGATCAGCCGGTCGACCTCCTCGAGCGTATGGGCCGCCGAGAGCGTGAAGCGCAGTCGCGACGTGCCGGCCGGTACGGTGGGCGGGCGGATGGCGCTGCACCAGATGCCGGCGCTGTCGAGTGCCGCCGCCAGCGCCAGCGCCGCGGCTTCGTTGCCGCCCTGCCTGCCGCTGCCCGGCACACTCCAGCTCGGCCCGACGATCAGTGGCTGAATGGGCGTGGTGGAAGGCGCCAGATGCAGATCCAGTTCGGCGAGGCCGGCCGCCTCGTGACGGAAGCGCTCGATCAACGTGGAAAGATGAGCCCGCCGCTCCGGCTCGTCGCGGACGATGTCCAGACTGGTCAGCGTGGCCCACGCTAGCGCCGGGGAGAGACTGGTGGTGTAGATGTAGGGGCGGGCGAACTGGATCAGCGCCTCGATCAAGGTCTCGCTGCCGGCGACGAACGCGCCCTGGGTGCCGAGCGCCTTGCCCAGCGTTCCGACGCTGGCGGCAATCCTGCCCGGCTCGAGGCTCTGTGCCTGCCACGTGCCGCCGCCATCCGTGCCCAGCACGCCGAGGCCGTGGGCATCGTCGACCATCAACCAGGCGCGGTGGCGCTCGCACCGAGCCGCCAGAGCGGGCAGATCGGCGACATCGCCATCCATGCTGAAGACGCCATCGGTGACGACCAGAGTTCGCCGCGCAGTATCGAGAGAGGACAGCCGCTCGCCGCAATCGACGGCATCCCGATGGGCGAATCGCACCAGACTGGCGCCGGCCAGCCGGGTCGCGTCCAGCAACGAGGCGTGATTGAGCCGGTCGTGGAGTGCCACATCGCCCCGTCCGAGCAGCGTCGAGATGACGCCCAGGTTGGCCTGGTAGCCGCTGGAGAACAGCAGCGCCCGAGGCTGCCCTGTCAGCGCGGCCAGTCTCGCTTCCAGAGATTCATGAGCCTCGCTGTGGCCGCAGACCAGGTGCGATGCCCCGCCGCCGGTGCCGAAACGCCGGGCGCCTTCGGCCAGCGCCTCCGCCAGCCGGGGATCGCCGGCCAGCCCCAGATAGTCGTTGCTGCAGAACGTCAGGTAGCGCTGTCCTTGGCGCAGGAAGTGCGGCCCCTTCCCGGCCGTCGTGCTTCTGCGGCGATAACGCTGGAGCGCATGCTGACGTGCCAGGCGCGCCGCCAGCACGCGCTTCAGCGAATCGTCCCGTGCATCGCCCTGCTCAACGTACTGTGACGCTGCCGTCATGCGCGGACCCGGGCCGTGGACGAGGCGTTAGCATCCGTGACCATCGCATCCAGCCGAGCCCTTGTCATGCGCTCCTGAATGGCCGCTTCGTGGGCGGCGTCATCGACGTCTTCGCGCTGCTCGGGGTGCAGGCCGAGGCGCTCGAAAAGCCGTTGATCACGGGTCGCCTGGGGGTTCTGCGCGGTCAGCAGGCGCTCGCCGTAGAAGATCGAGTTGGCCCCGGCGAAGAATGCCAGCGCCTGGGTCTCGTCGCTCATCAGCTCGCGCCCGGCGGCCAGACGCACGTGGGAGCGCGGCATCAGGATGCGCGCCACGGCAATGGTGCGAATGAACTCGATGGGGTCGAGATCCTCGACATGCTCGAGCGGCGTGCCCTGGATCCGGATCAACATGTTGATCGGCACGCTCTCGGGGTGTTCAGGCAGGTTGGCCAGTTGCTGCAGCAGCCCCGCCCGGTCGTTGACGCTCTCGCCCATGCCGAGGATGCCGCCACTGCAGATCTTCATGCCGGACTGACGGACGTGGTCCAGGGTCTCCAGACGATCGGCGTAGGTGCGGGTGGTGATGATCTCGCCGTAGTACTCCGGCGAGGTATCCAGGTTGTGGTTGTAGTAATCGAGCCCGGCTTCCTTCAGTTGCTCGGCCTGCTCCCGACTCAGCATGCCCAGCGTCATGCAGGTTTCGAGCCCCATCGCCCGCACGCCGCGCACCATTTCCAGCACCAGCGGCATGTCTTTCGCGCTCGGATGCTTCCACGCCGCGCCCATGCAGAAACGGCTGGCGCCGACTGCCCTGGCCTTGCGCGCCTCTTCCAGCACCGCTTCGACCTGCAACAGCTTCTCGCGCTCCAGCCCGGTGTTGTAGTGGCCGGATTGCGGACAGTACTTGCAGTCTTCCGGGCAGGCGCCGGTCTTGATCGAAAGCAGCGTGGAGATCTGTACCGCGTTGGGATCGAAATGCTGGCGATGCACGCCTTGCGCCTGGAACAGCAGATCGTTGAACGGGCGTTCCAGCAGCGCCTGGATCTCTTCGCGCTGCCAGTCATGACGCAGGGAGACATTCCCGGTTCGAGAGGAGGTCATTGCCATGCCAGTGGTCAACCTTTTCTATTAATAAAGTTGACTGAATGGTGCCACGGCAACCTGTTAACTTCAAACAATCAGAGAGGTTAACTAAAGCCGCCATGCCGATGACGACATGGCGGCGGGAACGTCTCAATCTTCCGGATTGCGAGACAGCGAGTATTCAGAACGCCCTCCGGCTAGGGGGCGGTAGTTCGAACCGGGGGAGCGCTTCCGCCGTCTTTGCCGTCTTCGATGCTGTCGGATGAATGGGATGGCTCGGATGTATCGGGCAAGCCGGACGAACCCGTGTCATCCAGATCGAGAGATTGCCTGAAACCGTCATCGAACTGGCCGGGGTCGAGCCGCTGCGACCATCCGATGATCGGAATCATGTCGCCATCAGGCCCGCCACGCGTCGGTACGAGATACTCCCAGGCAATTTCCCCCTCGCGTGTCACTTCGACCAGGCGGCCGCCATCCGATTCGCTGATCAAGGTGTTGCCGTTGTCCAGCCGGTGCTGGTCGCCGCGGATCTCGCTCTCCAGCGGGTGCTCCGCGGTGCCGGCATATTGCCAGGTGATCTGCAGGGTACGCGGGTCGAATTCCAGAACCCGGGATTCGCCCTCCGGCGTGTGGTAATGGCCGCGATTGTCGAACATCACGATATCGCCGTTGGGCAATACGTCGGGGTCGTGCTGGCGAATCCATGGACCGCGCGTGGCCCAGGTGATCTTCTGCGAACGCGGGTCGAACACCGCGATGGAGCTGGTCTCGCGGAACGACAGCAGCAGGTCGCCCTGGTTACCGAAGGGGAAGTTGCGGGCCTTGTCGGCGGTGAGGTAGTCGACCGCGTTGGCGTGGATGGGGTCGTTGAGCATGATGCCCGGCACGTTGTCCAGCAGCTCGCTGAACGGCGAGTCATGCAGGGCCGGCAATAGTCGGGTCCGTTGGAGCTCCTCGCCCTCCGGCGACAGCACCACGAGCGAATCCTCGAGCCGCGGCGGTTCGAGGTAGTCCAGCCCCTCGATCTCGTCGTCGAAGATGCCATGGATCAGCGCGTATATCTTGCCGTCCGGCGCGACGGCAAACTGATGGTGAGCGCGGCCAGCGTAGCGCCAGATCACGTTGGAATCCTTGTCCAGCTTGACCAGCCCGTAGCCGTAAGGCGTGTCGCCGTTGCCTTCGTAGAGCGCGATCAGGTCGCCGTTGGGCTGCACCTGGGCGTTGCGGAAGTGAATGAATTCGTCGGGACGCGGATTGGGCACGCCCTCTCCGTCCGGCCACGCCTCGCTGTATGGCTTGCGCCATTCGTGAACCACCTTGCCGTTCATGTCGACGAGATAGGCGGCCGGCTCGGTGCCGGTGGTGTAGAGCGTCAGCCCGTTGCGAGCGAGTTGGGGGTCGTACTGGGTGACCCCCTTGGCTTCGGTGCGCTGCGTGCGCCAGATATCACCCTTATAGATGTCGCTGTAATCGGTAGCCTGATGGTAGAGCGCCTGCCCGGCCTGATAGGCATGCTGTATCTGCGGCCCAGGGAAGATGTCGGTGACGACCGAAAAGGCGCCGATCACGAACACCAGCACCAGAGCAGCGAGTATCGACAGCGTCTTGAAGACCTTGTCGGTAACAGAATCGGCATCCTGCCGGTCAGGGCGCTTCTCGGACGTCTTCGACGGCTCCATGTTTCCACCATTCCATGCGGCTTGCGAACAAACAAGAGACAGCAACCCACCGCCTCGCGGCCGGGTCACGATGTCGCTTAGAGCGACATTCTGGAATGGGGGTTCAACAGAGTGTGTTGTCTTAATGTTGCCTATTGGCGCCGTTTACGTAACGCGCTGGACATTGGGAATCATCGCCGGGAATGAGATAGAGCTCCGTCAAGTCGTGCCCGTCTCTCACCGGGGACGGTGGGATCGAACCAGGGTGGCCGCCATCGGCCAGCTGTAATGACTCAGTAAACTCAGTGAATTCCTGCTCAGGGTATTATCCAGAAAGGAGATACCCGTGAGCATAGAGATGAACGACAAGATCGAGCGTTGACCGCCAAGCGGAAATCGGCCTCGGTGATGAGATCATCCAGGAGGAGCAGTGAGCGCATTGCCATCGCTTCGAGACGTTGCAGCATGCAATGCGCATGATCGGGGACTGTGTCCAGTTTTACAAATACCCAGCGCCCTCATCGGGCGCTGGGCATGAAGACACCCGAGGCTCATGCAAGCGCATGCGCTTTAGCAGCCTGACCTGTGTAGAAACCGCCGGGTCATTACAGGTCTCTTGACATGTCTCGTGAACATCCCTGGTTAGAGGAAGAATGGCGCCAGGGCCGATAGTGTCAACACCACGAGGCCGCCGCCGATTCGCGATGAGATGGAGAGAAATGGCAGCAGTTCGATTCGGTTGGCTGCACTAAGGACGGCGAGGTCGCCGCTGGAGCCGATATCAGCGAGCCCAAGACCGGCGGAGATCGATGATTCGATGAAGTTCAATCGCACGAGCCAGCCGATGAATCCTGCCGCGAGAAGGGCCACGATGACCACGGCAATGGTCGAGATCATGTAGATGGGATCGTTGATCAGGGTGAGGATCTGGTCGATGTCGATGGCCACGAAGCTGACTGCCACGATGACTGCCGGGATGAATGCACTTGCCACGAGGCGGAACCACATGTCGACACTCTGAACGAGGAACTCGGGCATGGGAAGAAAGATCTTCCATAGTGCGCAGATCAGGATGAGGAAGACGTAGCCGTGAACGGCTGGCATCAGGCTCGAGAGCGTATTCGCGAGCATGAGCAGAAAGCCGGCGAGGAAGAGTCCGATGACGGTGCTGCGCACAGCATCCGAGGGATCGACCTTCTGGCCCACAGGGATCTTGGCAAAGCCGGCCTTGACGTTCGTGAGATTGCCTTCACCGTTGAAATTGCGGAACAGGTTCGGGCGTTTGCGGCCCACCCAGGCGAGAGTTCCGGCGGCGCCGATACAGACCAGGTTGGCGACGACGACGGCGGGCACGAGTTGAGTGAGAGCGGCTTCGGCCGTCTGGTCGGTGTTGGCCGCGATCAGCTCGGAGATCGGCATCGCGCCCGCGGCGATCCCCCCGCCGAGGACAGGACCGACGACATAGAACATCATGCGACCGACGCCGTAGCCGGTGAGCTGGCCGATGACGCCGAAGATCGCGAAACACAGGACGATGGTGCCGATGATCGGCAGGATGATCCGGGATCCGGCGGCCATCAGAAGTGACCGATCCATACCCAGGATGCTGCCCACGATCAGTGCCGCAACGATGAACTCGCCGAAGGAGGAAAGGCGATAGAAATCGCCGACGACCGTTGCCACGTGTTCAGGGATGAGACCGTATTTGAAAAGCACTGCGGGCATGAGGATGGCAAGGATGACGCCACCGCCGATACGGTTGAGCCCGGGAATGGTATTTCCCAGCAACATGAGCACGCCGCCGATCGCCATTGTGATGGCGAAGCCACTCATCATTCCTTGTGGCGGTGCGACCCAGAAGGATAGAGCGATGATGGCCAGGGCGATGGGCAGGAACCACCTTAACGACATTCCCAATGTCTCTGTCCTGTTCGTACTGAGTTTGGGCGTCTGTTCTCCCGGGACGGATCCCTTATTTGACATTGTCTTCATTTGATATCCTCAATCTTGTAAGCAAGCGTTGTTTTGGGTACTCACTATCTAGCTCCCACACACCTTAAAAACCCATCGGAGAGTCGGAGTGAGAGAAAGAGCTTAACCCTATTTTTTTGGCGATTTTCCTTGCTAATAATTTGACACTGGCGTTCGACATTGTAGTCATCGTTGTATCTTCTATTTTGATTATTGATACAGGAAAATCACATGGAGTGGCGTCATATCCGCTAGCGGATAAGATTTTGGCGTGTGTACGGTATCGGCTCTAGGTGCGTGGCTGACATCTCCTTGTGCGAGACTCACGTTGCCATCTGAAGTCATGTAATGCTTCACCGCTTCAGGTCTTGCACTTCTATGGGATCACTGCATAAATGCCTACCCGAGAGAATCGCTGCGTTGCGCGGTACTCGAAGATTCGCCTAACCCCTCATTATGGGTCGCCTTCTGCGCACCGGACGCCTTGCGCTTCATTTTGCTCGGCAACTTATTCAGCAATTCTCTGGGCGCAAGCTGTGTGTTCTATGCGGTACTGTAAACCCTGTACCGCATAGAATATTATTCAGTATAGCCTTGAGCATTACTCAGCATGCTTGCGATCGAATTCCCATACTTCAGGGAAGCCCATCAGCTCGCACATCTCTGAAAATGGATACATGGATGAAGCTTGTGTTCCTTGTGGCGATTTAATTTGCTGGAAGGTGTCATATAGTGCCTGGGTGGCAGCCAGAAAGCCCGAGGCTGGAAATATTGCGAGGGAAAAACCCAGCTTCTGCAATTCGGAAGGCGGCAATTGTGGTGTCCTGCCACCTTCGACAACATTCGCGAGCAACGGTACATCAAAGCTGCGACCAATCTTTTCGAGCTCTTCGACACTCTCGGGGGACTCGATGAACAGAATATCTGCCCCGGCTTTCACATACTCCTCACCGCGGCGCAAGGCTTCATCGATACCCAGAGCTGTTCGTGAATCGGTACGCGCAACGATTTGAAAGTTGCTATCGCTGCGAGTTTCCAGGGCAACTTTTATTTTACGCACCATGTCTTCTGTCGGAATGACGCGTCGCCCGGGCGTGTGCCCGCACTTCTTGGGAAATTCCTGATCCTCAAGCTGGATACCGGCTGCACCGGCCTGCTCGTATCCACGTACTGTATGCGCGACATTAAGCAGCCCACCGTAGCCGGAGTCGGCATCGCAAATCAGCGGCGTTTGGGTACCTGAGCAAAATGCGGCAACGCGATTGACCATGTCCGTGTAGGTTGCCAGGCCTGCATCGGGCAGGCCGAGGTAGGAGGCAACCGTGCCGAAGCCTGTCATGTAAAGACAGTCGAAAGACATCGAGTCTGCGAGCTTCGCGGAAATCATGTCGTAGATGCCGGGCGCAGAGAGGATATCCTGCTGAGTTAGGCGAGCTTTGAGTGCCAGACGCTTGCTTTGCGGTGTACTGTTCATGAGTCCCCTTTTGCTGGATACCGTAGAGGGCTATGGGTGGAGGGCCAGGAGATGCCTGCCCCCATCTTTGACCTGTCTGAAGTACTGATATCTGAGGTACATTACCCATGCCGAATCTAGTCTCAAAATACTTTTTAGGCATGCATCGCGTGCCAATAGGGCATGGCACATGCATATCGATCTTGTCACGCTAAGAGTCTTTATTGCCGTATGCGAGGAAGGCAGTATTGCCCGCGCGGCAGCCCGGCAGGCTATCGCGGCGTCAGCGGTCAGCCGGCGCATTGCTGCCATAGAAGACGATATTGGCGTCGAGTTGTTCGTGCGCGGGAGGCGGGGGATCGCGCTGACAGCCGCTGGAGATATGATGCTTCGACAGGCGCGTGAAGTCCTGCGTGCAACCGACCGTCTCACGGCGGAGCTAAGTTATTTTGCAACAGGCATACAGTCTCAGATCAGAGTCGTTGCATCTCCTGCCGTACTTGCGGGGAATCTGGCAGAAGATATTGGAAAGTTTCTGGAAATATCTCCTCGGGTGGGGGTGTCAACAGATGAGCGTTCTAGCCCTGAGGTGATACGTGCTGTTCGTGAAGGTGCGGCAGAGATCGGTATTTTATGGGCCCCTGATGACCTGAGTGATAGCTTCGACGTGGAGGTATACCGAAAAGATCACTTATGTCTGGCGGTTCGGCACGATCATCCGCTCGCCGAGCAAAGCGAGGTATGTTTTTCCCAGGTCATTGATCATGTGAGTATCAGCATTGCTCCCGGAGGCATGCTGGATACCATGCTACGGCGCGAAGCAGCATTGCAATCGCGTACGTTGATCCATCGTGCCGAGGTATCCAGCGTGGATGTCGCATTGCGCTTCATTGCTGCCGGACTCGGTGCTGCCGTGGTTCCCCATAGCGGAGCAATGGGCGGGGGGGCGATGAAGGGAAACAGGTCTGCAGAGCTCGTACTGCTACCTTTATCTGATTCCTGGGCTCGCCGCCTCTATGTGGTCATCACGCGAAAGGATGCGTCACTATCTCAAGCGGCACGTTCTTTGGTTCGTCATCTCTGCAATACAGACATCGAAAGTAAATAGCGCACGTCTGGACTCCACCTAGTTTGCAAGCATAGAGGGAGATCGCGACCGAATATTCGAGATCTCGTCAAGGACGCCTGACGGAGCACTGGATTCTAGTGGGCTATTAGCCCGTTGGAAGACTTTAGGCCGGAGAATCGACGTTTTGAAGGCCAAGCTGAAGCGTGTAATGGGACAAGTGATGATCTATCAGGAGACCATCAAGGTTGGCCGCCGTGGTCGTCTTGCCGACACCACCTCGGAACAAACGTTGCAGAAACACGCATGACTGCCCTCTTCCATTGACAAGTGGAATGAGTGCAGAAGCAGCATATCTAGAGGGAGGTCCTATCGATGACTTCCGCTGGCTCCCCGAACAGGACTCGAACCTGTGACCCAATGATTAACAGTCATTTGCTCTACCAACTGAGCTATCGGGGATCGATGCGGCAGTGTCGTCATACGGTGTCGGCGATGGCTCCCCGAACAGGACTCGAACCTGTGACCCAATGATTAACAGTCATTTGCTCTACCAACTGAGCTATCGGGGATCGTCGTTCACCGCTGGCTGATCTGGATGTTGTTGGCTCCCCGAACAGGACTCGAACCTGTGACCCAATGATTAACAGTCATTTGCTCTACCAACTGAGCTATCGGGGACCATCCTTCAGCACGCGGCGTAGTATACGCGCTGAGTCTTTTGCGTCAAGGCCGATACGCAGGAATCTTCAAAAGAATGGAAACGAATTATCCAGCGCAATCAATACGCTGCGGAGTCAAAAAAGTAGTCCAGGGCAAATCTTCTTATCGAATGACCAGCACTGTTCGCAAAGCGAGGAGCGTATTCACCGAGCCACGGGCGGCTACGTTGACAAACAGCCTGCGATCCGCATAGCGTCTATTTATTATAATAAATACCCAGCTTGTCTGCGGCCTGCCACAAGAGCTCACGGCCAGCAAGCACATGAACAACAATAGCGATAAAGGAGATCCCCATGACGGCAAGAGACGCGACAACCCGAAAGCCGTGGTATCAACGCATTCCCCATCCTGCCATTTTGATCTTCTGCCTGCTCTGCGTCGTCTGGGTGTTGACGCTGATCATTCCAGCAGGAACTTATGATCGCCAGGAGGTGAATGGCCGAAGCGCCGTCGTTCCAGGAACGTTCCACCTGATAGATCAATCGGCGCCGTCAGTACTGGAAATCTTCCATGCGATCCCCCTTGGCATGATCGGCGCTGCCAGCATTATCGTTATCGTATTCATCGGCGGCGGCCTGTTCCGGGTCATGGAAGCAACCGGTGCACTGGAAAACCTGGTCGGCACACTGGTGAAACGCCTGGGTGCTGAGCGCCCTTCCATCCTGATCTGGCTGATGACGTTCGTCTTTGGGGCCTTGGGGATCGCAGTCGGATACGAGAACAATATCGCCTTGATACCGCTTGCGGTCCTGCTGGGGCTCGCCATGGGTGGTGACAGGCTGGTCGGAACGGCGATCGCACTCGGTGGTGTCGGGATCGGCTTTGCCACCTCGCCTATCAATGTCTATACCGTTGGCGTCTCCGACCAGATCGCACAATTGCCGATGTTCTCGGGTGCCGGGCTGAGGAGCGTGCTATGCCTCGGCGCCCTGGCACTATTGGCACATCACACCAGCCGCTACATGAAACGCCTGCGCGCAGATGCCAGTGCCTCGCTGCTCGAGCGTGACGAGCACGACGCCTCTCTCGATAAGCCGATCGACGACTATCGACTGTCGGCGTCGGATCTTCGGGTCATTGGCACCTTCGTGGTCGGCCTCGCCATCATGCTCTACGGGGTCTTCGCCCACGGGTGGTATATCAACGAAATTTCCGGCGTATTCGTGGCCATGACCATCGCCATTGGTGCCATGGCCAAGCTTTCGCCTGCCGACATCAATCGATACTTCTTCGAGGGCGCGGCATCGGTGACAACCGGCGCACTTTTGGTGGGCCTGGCGCGGGCGCTGCAGGTCCTGCTCGAACAGGGCAGTATCGGCGACACCATCGTCTATGGCCTGGCTGAGCCACTGGCCAATCTGCCGGTGCTAGCGTCGACGCTTGCCATGACGCTGGTGCATTCCGTCATCAACATTTTCATTCCTTCGGGCAGCGGACAAGCCATGGCCACCATGCCGATCATGATTCCTCTGTCCGACTTGATCGGGATGACTCGGCAGACCGCGATTCTGGCGTTCCAGGTCGGTGACGGCCTGACCAATATGGTGGTACCGACCTCTGGTGGAACATTGGCCATGTTGGCCATTGCCCGCGTGCCATATGACCGCTGGGTGCGCTTCTTCTTCCCATTGCTGGTCAAGGTCTTCCTGCTCAGTTGGCTGATTCTGGCATTTGCGGTGGCGATCGGCTGGGGGCCGGCGTGAGCCGTAAACGTTCGGACCAGATCGCCGACGGGCTACGCGAACGGATTCTCTCCGGCGAGCTGCCGCCCGGCGCCAGGCTGGAAAGCGAATCCGCCCTGAGCGCTCGCCTTTCGACCAGCAAGTGGACATTGCGCGAGGCATTGAAGTCGCTCGAGACCCAAGGCCTGGTCCGAGTCAAAAGCGGCCCGGGCGGTGGTGCCAGTGTCACCGAAGTGAGCGCCGCCACCGCCAACGAGTTGCTGTGGAATTTCTGCTTCAGCCGTGACCTGTCGGTGCCGGACATCTATGCGCTGCGCAAGCTGCTGGAACCGGCTCTGGCACGCGAGGTGACACCACTGCTCGACGAGGCCGCTCTGGAGCGCTTAAGCGCCACCGCCGGACGTTGCTGCAGTGACCGGCGCGATGGACGCGGTGTCTCGGAACGAAAAGACGAGTTGAACTTCCACAACCTGCTCGCCGCAGCATCGCCCAACCCGTTGCTTCGCTTTCTGGTCGAATTCCTGAATGGGTTGCTGCTCAAGGTGGTTGCCGCACAGCATCTCGATCCCGCCCTGACTGGAGTCGATATCAATTATCACGGTCATGACTATCATCTGGAACTGATCGAAGCCTTCCGTGAATGCGATGCCGAGCGGGCCGGCCGCTTGATGTTCGACCACATGGAGGCCGCCGAACGCTACATGGCCGAACTGACGGCGCTGGCCGGACGTAACCGCTCGCCCGGCGACAACGACAGCGGAACCCATGACAACGAGACAAATGACAACGAGAATTCATGATGTCCATGACGCCCCATAACGCCGCCGATATGCTCGCCAAACTGGTCGGCTTCGATACCGTATCGCGACACTCCAATCTTGCACTGATCGAATTCATCGAAGCGCATCTCGCCGAATACGGCGTCGAGAGCTGGCGTGTCGAGAACGATGACGGCAGCAAATCGAACCTGATCGCCAGGATCGGGCCGGCGGTCGAAGGTGGGGTGGCGCTCTCCGGCCATACCGATGTAGTGCCGGTCGACGGCCAGCCCTGGACCACTGATCCATTCACGCTGACCGCCCATGACGGCAAGCTCTATGGACGCGGCAGCTGCGACATGAAGGGCTTCATCGCCTGCGCACTGGCACAGGTGCCGCACTGGGTCGAACAGAAGCTCAAGAAACCGATCTGGCTGGCATTCTCCTATGACGAGGAGATCGGCTGCCTGGGCGCCCCACGCATGATCGAGCGCCTGGCTGGCGAGCTTCCCCGCCCGGCGGTCGTGGTGGTCGGCGAGCCGACATTGATGCAGCCGGTGACCCAGCAGAAAGGGATTACCTCGCTGAAAACGGTCGTGCATGGCGTCGAGTCTCACTCGAGCCAGGTGGACCAGGGTATTTCGGCGATCCATGTTGCCGCACGACTGGTGACACGGATCGAGGAAATCATGACGGAACTCGTACGCGAAGGTCGAACCAACTCGGCCTTCAATGTGGCCCATTCAAGCCTTCATGTGGGACGCATCCATGGCGGCACCGCAATCAACATCATGGCCCGCGAGTGTGCTTTCGAGTGGGAAATCCGGCACCTTCCCGAAGAGGGCTTCGAGGCAGTCTTTGAGCGCTTCATGGCTTACAGCCGGCAGTTGGAAAGCGAGCTCAAGGCCCGCGACCCCCGCTTTGCCATCGAAACCACGCCCCTGACCCATACCGTGCCGGGGCTCGCCGGCAGCGACAACCGAACGGCCATTGCGCTGTGTGCGCAGCTTCTGGGAGAACGCGAAGCGGAAGCGGTCGCTTATGCCACCGAAGCCGGTCAGTTTCAGCGGGCAGGACTCGAGGCCATCATCTGCGGACCGGGAAGCATCGCCCAAGCCCATCAGCCGGATGAATTCATCAGCGAAAATCAGCTCGAGCAAGGTGCCGAGTTCATGCGTCGACTCGGCCAGCTAATGGAAGCCTGAGGCAGCTCGAGACAGAGAAGCGCAGAACGGAAAATCGGAATGGCGCTTCTCGACATGCAGTCGACAAGACGGTCTTGGCGCAAGCCAGCAAAGCGAGAAGAATTCAGGGAAGGCAGGTGGTGGCTACGCCCTGATTCGAACAGGGGACCCCATCATTATGAGTGATGTGCTCTAACCAGCTGAGCTACGTAGCCAACGATGTTACTTGCATACTGCAGACGTTGCCGAGCGACAACGGGGGCGGACTATACCTGCGAGCTCGCCGAAGGACAAGCCCGCAGTGAAAATCGAGGCGAATTTCTGCGTCACCTCTCCTTTCGCGCCGCCGGCGTCGTCAGATATCCAGCGCCTGCTTGACTGCCGGCAAGCCCGGTTCGCCGTCGGCCGTCTTCACGCCTTCGAGCCATCCGTCCAGCGTTTCGGGATGGGCCTTGAGCCAGGCGCGAGCGGCGTCTTTCTCATCTTCGCCGTCGTCCATGATGCTGCCCATCACCTTGTTCTCCATATCCAGCGTGAAGCTCAGATTCTGGAGGAACTGGCCGACGTTGCCGCACTCGTCGATGTAGCCGGCACGGGTATTGGTGTAGACGGTTGCCCCGCCGTAATCCGGGCCGAAGTAATCGTCCGCGCCGGACAGATAGCCGATATCGAAGTTGGTATTCATCGGATGCGGCGCCCAACCCAGGAACACCATCCAGTCCTTGCTCTGGGTACGCGCTTTCACCTCGGCCAGCATGCCGGCTTCGCTGGAGTCGACCAGCTCCCAGTCGCCCAGACCGAAGGCATCGTCATCGATCATCTGCTGGATGATCATGTTGCCGTCGTTGCCCGCCTCGATGCCGAACAGTTTGTGGCCGAACTGGTCCGCATGCTCGTCCAGGTCGGCGACCGAAGTCACGCCAGCGTCGATGATGTATTGCGGCACGGCCAGGGTGTACTTGGCCCCTTCGAGATTCGGGCGGGGGCGATCGACCTGACCTTTCTCGATATAGGGGTCGCTGATCGATTTCATCGACGGCATCCAGTTGCCCAGGAAGACGTCGAAGTCGCCGTTCTTCATGCCCGCGTAGGCCACCGGCACGGAGACGGTATCGGAAGTCGCTTCGTAGCCGAGCCCTTCGAGCACGACGCTGGCCAGCGCGGTGGTGGCCTGAATGTCGGTCCAGCCCACCTCGGCGAAACGGACGCTCTGGCAGCTTTCGGGTTCCTGCGCCTGTGCCTGAGCCTGAGCCGCCGGTATTGCCGCCAGGCTGGCGCCGGCCAGGGTCCAGAGAATGGTCGAGTATTTCATGCTTCAACTCCCTGATCGTCTTGTAGGTTATCGTCAATAATCACTGCTTATCGAATGCCGAATTATTCATTCGATAGCACAATACAGTAGTTTTTATTGATTGACCGTTCAATAAAAAATTCCCATAATGGTGGCTCGCTGGGGATAAAAGCGAAGTTAATGAAAGCGGAATGGATGGGCGCCAGGTTGTTCAGCGCCATGCTCGAACCGTCTTCGGACGCCGCCTGAAGCGGGCGACTCGCAGACTTTCATCCCCTCAGCCCCGATTCAGGAGGAGCGCCGTGCCGAAACTGGGTATGCAGCCCATTCGTCGCCGACAATTGATTCAGGCAACGCTGGAAGCGATCGACGAGGTAGGGCTGGCCGACGCCACGATCGCGCGCATCGCCAAGCGCGCGGGCGTCTCTACCGGCATCATCAGCCACTACTTCGCCGGCAAGGACGGATTGCTGGAAGCGACCATGCGTCACGTTCTCAACGACCTGGGCACGGCGGTACTGGAGCGCCGCACGGCGCTGGGCAATGCGCCGCCGGAAGCCCACCTGCGCGCCATCATCGATGGCAACTTCGATCGCAGCCAGACCAGCCAATCGGTCATGAAGACCTGGCTGGCATTCTGGGCCAGCAGCATGCACCACCGCCCGCTTCAGCGGCTGCAGCGCGTCAACGATCGCCGGCTCTATTCCAACCTGAGCTGTCAGTTCCGGCGCGTGCTGCCCAAACAGGAAGCGAGAGATGCCGCCCGAGGCCTGGCGGCGCTGATCGACGGCCTGTGGCTGCGTGGCGCCCTGGCTCCGGAAGGGCTCAACGTGGAGCGCGCCCGCCGACTGGCCTACGACTACGTTCGAGTGCAGCTCGACGCCGCGAGGAACACCCGGACGCGCGCCAACGACTACGCTTGAAGCGGCGCCCCTCAGCAACGCTATTTCATTCGCCATCCGAAGGGAGAGTCATCATGGCACGACTCGAAACGCAGACACTTTACATCGACGGTCGCCACACGCCGGCCAGTGGCAACGAAACCTTCGACGCCGTCAATCCGGCGAATGGCGAGATCATTGCCAGCGTCCAGCAGGCAACGGCGGCCGATGTCGACAAGGCGATCGACAGCGCCCAGCGTGCCCAACGCCAGTGGGCGGCGATGACCGGGATGGAGCGGGCGCGAATCCTGCACAAGGCGGTCGCCCTGCTGCGTGAACGCAACGACGAACTCGCCGAGCTCGAAACGCTGAACACCGGCAAGCCGATCAGCGAGACGGCCAGCGTCGACATCGTGACCGGGGCGGACGCACTGGAGTACTTCGCCGGGCTGGCGCCGACCATCGAGGGAACGCAGATCCCGCTGCGCGAGGACTCGTTCGTCTATACCCGCCGCGAGCCGCTGGGTGTCATCGGCGCCATCGGCGCGTGGAACTACCCGATCCAGATCGCCTGCTGGAAAGCCGCCCCGGCCCTGGCCGCAGGCAACGCGGTGGTGTTCAAGCCGAGCGAAGTCACGCCGTTGACCGCGATGAAACTGGCGGAAATCTTTACCGAAGCCGGCCTGCCGGACGGCGTGTTCAACGTCGTTCACGGCGACGGTAGCGTCGGCGCCATGCTCACCGAGCATCCGGGCCTGGCCAAGATCACCTTCACCGGCGAAGTGGGCACCGGCAAGAAGGTCATGTCCGCCGCGGCCAGTTCCACGCTGAAGCAAGTCACCATGGAACTCGGCGGCAAGTCGCCGCTGATCGTCTTCGACGATGCCGATCTCGATCGTGCCGCCGACGGCGCCATGATGGCCAACTTCTACTCCAGCGGCCAGGTCTGCACCAACGGCACCCGCGTGTTCGTGCACAGCTCGGTCAAGGAAGCGTTCGAAGCCAAGATCGTCGAGCGCGTCAATCGCATCAAGGCCGGCGACCCGCTGAATCCGGAAACCAACTTCGGCCCGCTGGTCAGCTTCGAGCATCTGGAAAAGGTCTCCGGCTACCTGGAGACCGCCAGGCAGGACGGCGCCCGCTTGCTGGTAGGCGGTAACCGCATGACCGATGGCGATTTCGCCGGCGGCGCCTGGGTCGCCCCGACCGTGTATACCGACTGCCAGGACGAGATGCGCATCGTCCGCGAGGAGATCTTCGGGCCGATCATGGCGATCCTGTCCTTCGACGACGAGGAAGAGGTGATCCGCCGCGCCAACGATACCGAATACGGCCTGGCCGCCGGCCTGTTCACCGAAGGGCTCAACCGTGCTCACCGGGTCATCCACCGGATCGAAGCCGGCATCTGCTGGATCAACACCTGGGGCGACTCCCCCGCCGAAATGCCGGTGGGCGGCTACAAGCAGTCCGGCATCGGCCGAGAGAACGGCATCGAGACATTGGCGCACTATACCCAGACCAAATCCGTGCAGATCGAGATGGGGCCGTTCGCCTCGGTGTTTTGACATCAGCGACGAGCCACGGGCCATGAGCTGCGAGCTGAAGGTCAAAAACGGAAAACCGGCGCGGGCCGCAAAGGAAATCATCGGCTAACGTCTGAGGTTCGCAAGCCCTTCGCTCGAAGCTGCTTTGTACAGCGCCCCAAAGCCGGCGCTAGTCGAAGCTCGTAGCTCGTAGCTCGTAGCTCGTAGCTCGTAGCTCGTAGCTCGTAGCTCGTAGCTCGTAGCTCGTAGCTCGTAGCTCGTAGCTCGTAGCTCGTAGCTCGTAGCTCGTAGCTTAATTTTCTAGAAGGAGCGTGTGTATGCAACAGGCTCAGGAATTCGATTACATCATCATCGGTGCCGGTTCGGCGGGTAACGTGCTCGCCACCCGCCTGACCGAGGATCCGGCGGTCAGCGTGCTGCTGCTGGAAGCCGGCGGGCCGGATTATCGCGCCGACTTCCGCACCCAGATGCCGGCAGCGCTGGCGTACCCGCTGCAGGGCAAGCGTTACAACTGGGCGTTCGAGACCGACCCGGAACCGCACATGGACAACCGTCGCATGGAGTGCGGGCGCGGCAAGGGGCTGGGCGGCTCCTCGTTGATCAATGGCATGTGCTATATCCGCGGCAACGCGCTGGATCTGGACAACTGGGCCAAGCAACCCGGGCTTGAGGACTGGACCTATCGCGACTGCCTGCCCTACTACCGCAAGGCGGAAACCCGCGATATCGGCCCCAACGACTACCACGGCGGCGACGGCCCTCTGAGCGTGGCGACGCCCAAGGCCGGCAACAATCCGCTGTATCAGGCGTTCATCGAGGCTGGCGTGCAGGCGGGCTATCCGCGTACCGACGACCTCAACGGCTATCAGCAGGAAGGCTTCGGCCCCATGGATCGGTCGACGACGCCCAACGGCCGGCGCTCTTCGACCGCCCGCGGCTACCTGGATATCGCCAAGCGGCGCGAGAACCTGACTATCGTCACCCACGCCACGACCGATCGAATCCTGTTCGAGGATCAGCGCGCCATCGGCGTCAACTACCTGCACGACCATCTCAACAACAGCCAGCCCCGCCAGGCGCTGGCGCGTCGCGAAGTGCTGCTGTGCGGCGGCGCGATCGCCTCGCCGCAGATTCTGCAGCGCTCGGGCGTGGGCAATCCGGCGCTGCTGGAGAAGCTGGGCATTCCGGTCGTGCACCCGCTCAAGGGCGTCGGCGAGAATCTGCAGGATCACCTGGAGATGTACATCCAGTACGAGTGCAAGGAGCCGGTATCGCTCTATCCGGCGCTCAAGTGGTACAACCAGCCGAAGATCGGCGCGGAATGGATGTTTCTGGGCAAGGGTGTCGGCGCCAGCAACCAGTTCGAGGCCGGCGGCTTCATCCGCACCGACGACAGCGAGGAGTGGCCCAATCTTCAGTACCATTTCCTGCCGATCGCGATCAGCTACAACGGCAAGAGCGCGGTCCAGGCGCACGGTTTCCAGGCCCACGTCGGCTCGATGCGCTCCGAAAGCCGCGGTCGCGTCCAACTGCGGGACAGAAATCCGCGCAGCGCACCCAGCATCCTGTTCAACTACATGTCTACCCAGCGCGACTGGGAAGAGTTTCGCGCCGCGATCCGCCTGACCCGGGAGATCATCGCCCAGCCGGCGATGGATGCCTATCGCGGCCGGGAGATTTCGCCAGGACCGGACGTGCAGTCCGACGAGCAGCTCGACGCTTTCGTGCGCGAGCACGCCGAGACCGCCTACCACCCCTGTGGCACCTGCCGCATGGGCACCGGCGACGATGCGGTGGTCGACCATGAAGGCCGTGTCCACGGCATCGAAAGCCTGCGCGTCATTGACGCCTCGATCATGCCCCAGATCGTGACCGGCAACCTCAATGCCACCACCATCATGATCGCCGAGAAGCTCGCCGACCGGGTGCGGGGTCGCGAGCCGCTGCCACGCTCCGACGCTCCCTACTACGTGGCCAACGGCGTCCCGGCCCGCCAGACCCCGGCCAAAAGCGCCTGACGAATCACGGGGCGCCGACGCGCCCCTGATCGACGTCCGCTCGCTCCGTGGCGTGCACCTGCCTGACCGCCATTGCCGCACTGAGATGCCCTTCCCGCGCTTTCTGCCTGCCCCGCACTGCCTGGGCCGGGCATCGTCTCGGCGCCATTCGGGGCGGTTGCGCTTCGAAAACGGCTGATGCAACGTTCACATTCTTGGTCGCGAAGATGATTTTATTCGCGAAGATGATTTCGTCCGTGAAGATGATTTTGCCCGCGGAGATGATTTGCGCGCTAATTGCGCATTGTTCGAACAGTGTTCCGTTACACTGGGTTCGTCTTTACGCTAGCCCCGCCTCTGTCGTGAGTTCGTCATAAAGCCAGTACAAGGACCGTTGCCCGTTATGCCCTCTTCCTCTTCGTCGCCTCAGAATCGTCGACCGCTACGCTGGCTGTGGCTGCTGTTACTGGTGATCATCGTGGCCGCCGTTGCCTATTACATGTTCGGCCGAGGCGAAGACTCGCAAGCACCCGATGGCAACGCCGGGCAAGCCGGTGGGCGCGGCGCGATGACGACTGCCATTTCCGCCGTGGCCGCCAGCCAAGGCGATCTGCCGATCGAGCTGACCGCGCTGGGCACGGTACGCCCGCTTCAGAGCGTCGCCGTGCGCCCCCGCGTCGAAGGCGAGCTGCTGTCGGTGAATTTCGAGGAAGGCGAGACGGTCCAGAAAGGGCAGCAGCTTGCGCAGGTCGACCCGCGCGATTATCAGGCGCAACTGGATCAGGCCAAGGGCCAGCTCGCCCAGGATCAGGCCCAGCTAGCCTCCGCCCGCGAAGACCTGGCTCGCTACGAAAAGCTGATCGATTCCAACTATGTTTCGCAGCAGGAACTGGAACAGCAGCGTCAACTGGTGCGTCAGTACGAGGGCACCGTCGCCAGCGATCAGGCCAGCGTCCAGAGCGCCCAGGTCCAGCTCGACTATACCGACATCGTCGCGCCGATTACCGGCGTGGTGGGGATTCGCAACGTCGACCCCGGCAACATCATCCAGCTTGGCGACGACGAGCCCATCGTCACCATCACCCAGCTCGACCCGATCTCGGTGATCTTCTCGCTGCCCAGCCGCTATGTCGACACGGTCCGTGGGCGCCTGGCCGCCGGCGATCATCCAGCGGTGAGCGTGACCGGCACCGATGGCGAAACCTACTCGGGCCAGTTGAGCAGCATCGACAGCAACATCAACAGCGCCACCGGCACGATTCGGCTGCGCGCCACCTTCGACAATCCGGTCGGCGGTCTCTATCCCAACGCCTACGTCGATGTCAGCCTGGTTTCGCAGATCCTGCGCGATCAGGTCATCGTGCCGGAACCGGCGGTACAGACCGGCCAGGACGGCAACTACGTCTACGTGGTCAAGGATGACGACACCGTCACCCGCCGCGAGGTCACGCTGGTCGCGACCCAGAACTCTCAGAGCGCGCTCTCGTCCGGCATCGAGGCCGGAGAACGGGTGGTGGTGGACGGCGTCGACAGCCTGCGGGAAGGGGCCAGGGTACGGGTGGTCAGCGATGCCCTGCCGGGAGAATCGAGCGACGAGGTTGCGGACCCGGCCAGCAGCGACGTAGCGAAACAGGCCGGCGGTGACGGCAGCGCGTCATGAATCCGTCTCGCCTCTTCATCCTGCGCCCGGTCGCCACGTCGCTGGTGATGCTGGCGATCCTGATCGCGGGCGCCCTCTCCTATCGGCTGCTGACGATTTCGTCGCTGCCGGAGGTGGAATTCCCGACGATCCAGGTCACCACGCTCTATCCCGGCGCCGGCCCGGACGTGATGCTCTCCCACGTCACCTCGCCACTGGAGGACGAGCTCGGCGAAATCTCGGGGCTGGAGGACATGAGTTCGACCAGTACCGGCGGCGCCTCGCTGATCACGCTGCGGTTCTCGCTCGATTCCGACCTGGGCGTCGCCGAGCAGGAGGTGCAGGCAGCGTTGAGCCAGGCCGAGACGCTGCTGCCGGACGACCTGCCCCGCCCGCCCAGCTACAGCAAGGTCAACCCGGCGGACACGCCGATCATGACGCTGGCCGTCAGCTCGGACACCCTGCCGCTGACCCAGGTCTATGATCTGGTCGACACGCGCATGGCACAGAAGATCGCCCAGATCAGCGGCGTGGGCCAGGTCAAGCTGGCCGGCGGCCACCAGCCGGCCGTGCGGATTACCGTCGACTCCCGCCAGCTCGCGGCCTACGGGCTCGACCTTGCGGCGGTGCGCAGCGCCGTCGATGCCGCCAACGTCAACCAGGCCAAGGGCACGCTGTACGGCCCCTACCGCGCCTACAGCATCGACGCCAACGACCAGTTGCTGTCGGCGAGCGGATATCGCGACCTGATTCTCAAGACCGACGACGGATCGGTGCTGCGCCTGTCAGACGTGGCCACCGTCGAGGATGGCGCCGAGAACGCCTATCTCTCGGCCTGGGCCAACCGCGAAGGCGCAATTCTCATCGATGTGCTGCGTCAGCCCGGCGCCAACGTGGTGGGTGTCGCCGATGCCATCAAGCAGAGCCTGCCGGCCCTGGAAAACACGCTGCCGGCCAGTGTCGAGGTCAAGGTGCTCACCGACCGCACCACGACCATTCGCGCCGCGGTGGAAGACGTGCAGTTCGAGCTGATCCTCGCCATCGGGCTGGTAGTGATGGTGACCTTCCTGTTCCTGCGCAACATTCCGGCCACGCTGATTCCCAGTCTGGCCGTACCGCTGTCGCTGGTCGGCACCTTCGGCGCGATGTACCTGGCCGGGTTCAGCCTCAACAACCTGACCCTGATGGCGCTGACCATCGCCACCGGCTTCGTCATCGACGACGCCATCGTGGTGCTGGAAAACATCACCCGCTACATCGAGAAAGGCGAGAAACCGCTGGCGGCCGCGCTCAAGGGCTCCCGGCAGATCGCCTTCACCATCGTCTCGCTGACGATCTCGCTGCTCGCCGTGCTGATTCCGCTGGTGTTCATGAGCGGCGTGGTCGGCGTACTGTTCCGGGAATTCGCACTGACCCTGGCAATCTCGATCCTGATCTCCGCCTTCGTGTCGCTGACGCTGACGCCGATGCTTTGCGCGCGTTGGCTGAAACATCGACCCGACGCCGCCGACCGCGGCGAGGAAGAGAACGACGACGAGGCCATGGTGCGCAACCGCCAGGGGCTGTTCGGTCGCGTGACGCGCGGCTACGAGCACGCGCTGGACTGGATCCTGCGCCACCAGACGCTGACGCTGCTGGTCGCGGTCGGCACCCTGGGCGTGACCGCCCTGCTGTTCGTCGCCACGCCCAAGGGGCTGTTTCCGGTACAGGACACCGGCGTCATTCGCGGCGTCACTACCGCCACGCAATCGACCTCGTTCGAGGCGATGTCGGCCCGCCAGCAGCAACTGGTCGACCGCCTGCTCGAGGACCCGGCCGTCGAAAGCCTCTCTTCCAGCGTGGGTATCGACGGCACCAACACCACGCTCAATGGCGGGCGCCTCTCGATCAATCTCAAGCCGCTGGACGAGCGCGACGACCTGGATAGCGTGTTGGCAAGGCTACGCAGCGAAAGCCACGATATCCCCGGCCTGTCGCTCGCCCTGCAGCCGGTGCAGGATCTGACGCTGGAAGACACCATCAGCCGCTACCCGTATCAGTTCGCGCTGACCCAGGGCGACCGCGAGGTGCTCAACGATGATGCCGCCAAACTGCTCGCGGCGCTGGAGAAGTCGCCGGCCATCGCCAACGTCAGCAGCGATGTCCAGAACGCCGGGCGCAAGCTCGAGGTCACCATCGATCGCGCTCGTGCCGGCCAGCTCGGCATCAGCGTCGCCGATATCGACGACGCGCTCTACGACGCCTTCGGCCAGCGCCTGATCTCGACCATCTTCACCCAGGCCAGCCAGTATCGCGTCGTGCTCGCCGCCAACGCAACCGACAGCGACGGCCCGCAGGCGCTGTCTCGCCTCTACGTCGCCAACGACGACGATGAGCTGGTGCCGCTGTCGACGCTGGTCACGCTGACCGAGCGCACCACGCCGCTGTCGCTGCAGCGCCAGAACCAGTTCCCCTCGGCATTGATGTCGTTCGCCGTCGCCGACGGCTACTCGCTGTCGGACGCCTTCGAGGCGGTCGACCAGGCGGCGGCCGGGACGCTGAGCGACCAGACCTCGCTGGACTATCGCGGCTCGGCGCTGGCCTATACCCAGTCCACCAGCGATACCCTTTGGCTGATTCTGGCCGCCATCGTCACCATGTACATCGTGCTGGGGATTCTCTACGAGAGCTATATCCACCCGCTGACGATCCTGTCGACGCTGCCCTCCGCCGCCATCGGCGCCCTGCTGGCGCTCCAGATCAGCGGCTACTCGCTGGGGCTGGTGGCGATCATCGGCATCATTCTGCTGATCGGCATCGTCAAGAAGAACGCCATCATGATGATCGACTTTGCCCTGGAGGCGCAGCGCGAGCGCGGCATGTCGGCGGAGAAGGCGATTCACACCGCCGCGCTGCTGCGTTTCCGGCCGATCATGATGACCACCTGCGCCGCACTGCTCGGTGCGTTGCCGCTGATGTTCGCCAGCGGCTACGGCGCCGAGCTTCGTCAGCCGCTGGGCATCACCATGGTCGGCGGGCTGTTGTTCAGCCAGTTGCTGACACTGTTCACCACGCCGGTGATCTACCTGTTCTTCGATCGTCTCGCCTCGCGCTGGCGACACGATGACGACGCCGAGCGTGACGAAACCGCGATCGGGGCCACATCGTGAGTCTGTCATCGCCCTTCGTTCGCCGACCGGTCGCGACCATTCTGCTGGCGCTGGCCGTGGTGCTGCTGGGGTCGCTCGCCTACGAGCGCCTTCCGGTGGCCCCGCTGCCCAATGTGTCGTTCCCGACCATTCTGGTCTCGGCGAGCCTGAGCGGGGCCAATCCGGAAACCATGGCCTCGACGGTAGCGACACCGCTGGAACGCTCGCTGGGCCGAATCCCCGGGATTACCCAGATGACCTCGTCGAGTTCGGACGGCTCCACCAGCGTGGTCATCCAGTTCGATCTCGACAAGGACATCAACGTGGCGGCGCAGGAGGTCCAGGCCGCGATCAACGATGCCCAGCCGCTGCTGCCCAGCGCCATGACCAGCCGCCCCCAGTATCGCAAGCTGAACCCGGCCTCGGCGCCGGTGATGATCCTCTCGCTGACCTCGGACGCCCTGCCCACCAGCGAGCTCTATCGTCTCGCCGACAGCAAGATCGCGCCGCCCATCGCCCAGGTGCCGGGGGTCGGCGACGTCAATGTCGGTGGCAGCTCCTCCCCCGCGGTCAGAGTGTCGATCGACCCGCGCAAGCTCAATCATGCCGGCATCACGCTCGATGCGGTGGCCGGCGCACTGCGGGCGGCGACGACCCAGTCCCCCACCGGCTTCGTGCAGACCGTCGAACACCGCTGGGAAGTGCAGACCGATTCCCAGTTGCTGAAAGCGAGCGACTACAGCCAGATCGTGATCGCCCGCGACGACGGCTCGCAGATGCGCCTGGGCGACGTGGCCACCATCACCGATGGTGTCGAGGATCGCTACAACGTCGGCTTCCAGAACGATCTGCCCGCCGTGCTGCTGGTGATCAGCAGCGCCAGCGGGGCCAACATCATCGACACCATCGCCGGCGTCAGGGAGCGACTCGACGAGATCCGCAGTCTGCTGCCGCAGAACATCAATCTCAGCGTGCAGCTCGACCGCGCGCCGGGCATCCAGGCATCGCTGCATGAAACCCAGCTGACGCTGCTGCTGGCGGTGATCCTGGTCGTGCTGGTGGTATTCGTGTTCCTTCGCAACGCTCGCGCCACCATCATTCCCAGCGTCGCGATTCCGGTGTCGCTGGTCGGCACCTTCGCCATGATGTGGGCGTTCGGCTTCTCGCTCGACACGCTGTCGCTGATGGCACTGATCGTGTCGATCGGCTTTCTGGTCGACGACGCCATCGTCGTGGTCGAGAATATCGCGCGGCATATCGAGCAGGGGGTGAAGCCCTTCCAGGCCGCGCTGCTGGGTGCCCGGGAGGTCGGCTTCACGGTGACCGCGATGAGCGTCTCGCTGGTGGCGGTGTTCATTCCGCTGCTGCTGCTCGGCGGCTTCATCGGCCGGATGTTCCACGAGTTCGCGGTGACCTTGTCGCTGGCCATCGGCGTCTCGCTGCTGGTGTCGTTGACGCTGACGCCGATGCTCTGTGCGCGCTGGCTCAAGCCGCATCCCGAACGTCAGCGCCAGCCCAGGTGGGAACGGGCCTTGACCGCGATCGGCAATGCGTTCGTGCGCGGCTACGCCAGGTCGCTGGACATTGCGCTGAAGCATCGCCGGCTGACGCTGCTCTCGCTGGTTGCCGTGATCGTCCTCAACGGCTACCTGTATACCGCCGTCGACAAGGGGTTCATTCCCGATCAGGATACCGGCCGCCTGCTCGGCACCATGCGCGGCGACCAGGCGCTGTCGTTCGAGGCCGTCTCGGACAAGCTCGGCCAGGTTCGCGAGCGGCTGCAGGCTGACCCTGCAGTGGAGAGCGTGCTGGGCTTCATGGGTAGCGGCGGCCCGGGCCGGGGCGGCTCCTCGGCGACGCTGTTCATCACCCTGAAAGCCGACCGCCAGGGCTCGACGCAGGCCATCGGCAATCGCCTGATGGCGAGCCTGCAGGGCCTGACCGGGGTCAGCACCTTCATGTTTCCGCTGCAGGACATCCGCGTTGGCGGCCGTTCCAGCAGCGCTTCCCAGTACGAGATCACGCTCAAGAGCGACGACCTCGATCTGCTCGGCGACTGGGCCGGCAAGGTCCAGCAGGCGATGCAGCAGGTCGACGGCATCACCGGCATCGACAGCGACAATCGTGGCGAGGGCTTGGCCGCCAGGCTGGTCGTCGACCGGGAGACCGCCTCGCGTCTCGGCGTCGACATGCGCACCATCGATACCGCGCTGGGCAACGCCTTCGCCCAGAGCAAGGTGGTGAGCCTCTACGACGCCGACGAACAGCGCTACGTGGTGATGGAGGTGGCTGCGCCCTATCGTCAGGCACCGGACGCGATCGGCGATCTCTACGTCAGCGGCAGCGATGGCGAGATGATCCCGATTTCGGCGTTCAGCCACGTCGAGCGCAGCACCACGCCGGTCAGCGTCAACCATCAGGGCCAGTTCGCCGCCTCGACGATCTCGTTCAATCTGGAGGACGGCGTTGCGCTGGGCGACGCCACGGCGCGTATTCGTCAGGCCGTCGACGCGCTCCACCTGCCTACCGACGTGCAGATCGATTTCGAGGGCAGTGCCGGCGCAGCCCAAAGCGGTATCGAGGCGATGCCGTGGCTGATTCTGGCCGCACTGGTCACCGTCTATCTGGTGCTGGGGATTCTCTACGAGAGCTACATCCACCCGCTGACGATCCTGTCGACGCTGCCCTCCGCCGGGGTGGGCGCGCTGCTGGCGCTGATGGCGCTGGATACGCCCTTCACCCTGATCGCGCTGATCGGCATCATCCTGTTGATCGGCGTGGTCAAGAAGAACGCGATCATGCTGGTCGACTTCGCGGTCGTCTGCGAGCGCGATCAGGGCATGACGCCGCAGGACGCGATTCGCCACGCCGCGCTGGTACGTTTCCGGCCGATCATGATGACCACGCTGGCCGCGCTGTTAGGCGCGCTGCCGCTGCTGCTCGGCACTGACGAGAATGCCGGCCTGCGGGCGCCGCTGGGCATCACCATCATCGGCGGGCTGATCGTCAGCCAGATACTGACGCTCTATACCACGCCGGTGGTCTATCTCTATCTCGACCGGCTCCATCGTCGGCTGCGACCCCGGCACATAGAGTCGACACAGACCCGCGAAGCGTGAGCGCTCGTAGCTCGTAGCTCGTAGCTCGTAGCTCGTAGCTCGTAGCTCGTAGCTCGTAGCTCGTAGCCAATAGTCCCAAAGGATGATCCCGGCGGCTCTAGTCAGCCGTCACGGGATCGGCTAGTCTGAAAACCAAATTCAAACGCTCGTCTGAATTTTCGTTTTCCTCTCGGAGCTCGTCATGATCACACTGCTGCTCATCGTCCTTGCCGTCATCGGCTGTCTGGTCGTCATGCGTCGCGAAGCCGGCGCGCTCGCGGCAATCGCCGTTCTTGTCGTGCTGGGTCTCGTCGGGCTGGCGCTGGATGCCGGCGTCATCGGCACGCTGCTGCTGATCGCGGCGATCGGCGTCGCCGCCTGTGGCCTCAAGCCGATCCGTCGCCTGTGGCTATCGCCGCGTCTGTTCGCGCTGTTCAAGAAGATCGCGCCGCGCGTTTCCGAAACCGAACGCGTCGCGCTGGATGCCGGCACCGTCGCCTGGGATGGCGAGCTGTTCAGCGGCCGCCCCGACTGGCAGAAGCTGCTCGACTTCGACAACGCCGGCCTGAGCGAAGAGGAGCAGGCGTTCATCGACAACCAGTGCTCCGTGGCCGCCGGGATGTGCAACGCCTGGGAAATCGCCCGCGAGCGCGCCGACATGCCGGAAGCGCTGTGGGAGTACCTGAAGAAAGAACGCTTCTTCGGCATGATCATTCCCAAGTCCTACGGCGGTCTCGAGTTCTCGGCCAAGGCGCAATCCGCCGTGCTGCAGAAGCTCGCCTTCAACGAAACCCTGATGAGCACGGTCGGCGTACCCAACTCGCTCGGCCCCGGCGAGCTGCTGCTGAAATACGGCACCGAGGCACAGAAGAATCACTACCTGCCGCGCCTCGCCGATGGCCGTGACGTCCCCTGCTTCGCGCTGACCGGGCCACGCGCCGGCAGCGATGCCACTTCGATCCCGGACGTCGGCATCGTCTGCCGCGGCATGCACAACGGCGAAGAGGTGCTGGGGCTGAAGCTGACCTTCGAGAAGCGCTGGATCACGCTGGCGCCGATCGCCACGGTAGTCGGTCTCGCGTTTCGCATGTTCGACCCGGACAACCTGCTGGAGCGCGGCGAGAGCGACATCGGCATCACTTGCGCACTGATTCCCCGCGAGACGGAAGGCCTGCAGATCGGCCGCCGCCACCATCCGATCGGCAGCCCGTTCATGAACGGCCCGATTCGCGGCAAGGACGTGTTCATCCCGCTGGACTACCTGATCGGCGGGCTCGACATGGCCGGCCAGGGCTGGCGCATGCTGGTCGAATGTCTTTCGGTGGGCCGCTGCATCACCCTGCCTTCCGGTGCCGCGGGCATCGGCCGCTACGCGGTGGGCTGGAGCGGCGGCTTCACGCGGATTCGTCGCCAGTTCAACATCGCCGTGGCGGACATGGAAGGCGTCCAGGAGCCGCTGGCGCGCATCGCCGCCAAGGCCTACATCTCCCAGGCCGCCGTCATGCAGACGGCCAACACCATCGACCACGGCGTCAAGCCGGCGGTGCCGTCAGCGATTCTCAAGAGCCAGCTGACCGAATTCCAGCGCGAGGTTCTGGCCGACGCGATGGATGTCCACGGCGGCCGCACGGTCACGCTCGGCCCCCGCAACTACCTCGGCATCGGCTACAGCGCCAACCCGGTCTCCATCACTGTCGAAGGCGCCAACATCATGACCCGCAACCTGATGATCTTCGGTCAGGGTGCGATCCGCTGCCATCCTTACGTCCTCAAGGAGCTGGCCGCCAAGGATGCGGACGATTTCGCGGCCTTCGATCGCCTGTTCTTCCGCCATATCGGGCTGATCTTCGGCAACGGCGCGCGTGCCTTCACCCAGGCACTGGGTCTCGGCCGGCCCAAGGTGCCCTTCGACGCGATCGCTGCGCCCTACGCGCAGGACGCCGCCCGGCTCTCTTCCGCCTTCAGCCTGTGCGCGGATGCGGCCATGGCCAGCCTCGGCTCCAAGCTCAAGCAGCGCGAGATGATTTCGGCGCGTCTGGGTGACGTGCTGTCGAACCTCTATCTGCTGTCGATGGTGCTCAAGCAGTGGCACGAGACGGACCGCGTCGACAATGAAGCCGCGCTGTTCCATTACAGCTGTCGGCTGCTGCTGAACCGTGCCGAGCAGGCGCTGATCGACCTGTTCGACAACCTGCCCAACCGGGCGCTGGCCAATACGTTGTCGTTCGTCACGCAACCGTTGGGGCGTCGCTGGCACAAGCCGCAGGATACGCTGACCCGCGAGATTGCCAGAGCGATCTCTACCGACAGCGCGCTGCGCCACAAGCTGACGCGCAATACCTGGGATACCTGGGAGGAAGGACAGAAGGACAACCCGCTGGCACGCTACAACGCGCTGCTGGCCAACGCCGAGCGCGCCGAGACGATCTATCGCACGCTCAACAAGGCACGGGTCAAGAAGGCCCTGCCCGAGGTCGCGCTGCACCCCGAACAGTGGATAGACGCGGCCCACGAAACCGGGCTGCTGAACGACGAAGATGCCGCGTTCATGCGTGCACATGAAGCCGAAGTGCTGGACATGCTGACGGTGGACGACTTCGCCTTCGACGCCTTCGCGATGCGGCAGCAAAGCGCTAGTGCCAGCCACCAGACCGACGAAACCGTTGCCTGACTCCGCCAGACCATACACGCCAGACCATACACGCCAGACCACAGAAGCCCCGCTCATCGAGCGGGGCTTCTGTTTGTCGAGGGGAGTCTCTGCTTGATGAAAAAATCTTCGAGCTTCGCCAGAGCCACCCCAAGCGCCTTTCAAGACCGTACTGGACGATAATCGCGAAGCTGGGTCTTGCGACATGGATGTCGCAAGAGGCATGCCGGGACAGGGATGCCCTTGCATGCCGACCCTAAGCGCAGCGATTGATCGGCCAGGGTTTCACGGTTTGTGGCGCGAAAAGAGGGGGAGCGGCGAGGGGGCGAGCGTTAAGCCCCCTCGTCATCATGCGCGATAGGATAGGTAAGGTTTCGACAGTGGTAAGCTTACGTCGAAGGGGCAAATTGCCTTGGTAAAAAGCTGATTATCAAACAGCCCTCGCTTTACGACCCGATACGAGTGCTGATGGCGGATTACGATCTACTGCCCCAACACCTGCAGCTGCACTTCGGCGGCACCCTCATGAACCATGCCGAGCTGCTCCGCCGCCTTTCGGGAAAGATCGATGATGCGACCGTCGACGAACGGGCCGCGATCGTTGATGCGCACCACGGCCGTCTCGCCGGAATCCAGCGCGGTCACCTTCACCTTGGTCCCGAACGGCAAGGTCTTGTGCGCCGCCGTCATCGCCTGGCTGTCGTAGGGTTCGCCACTGGCGGTCGGCCGCCCTTCGAAGTAGGAGGCGTAGTAGGTCGCCTCACCCCGACGCGGCTTGCCCATCGGCGATGCGCTGGCCCGCGTGTCGGCGGCCTTGCGCTTGATGCTGGCGTCTCGCCTGGCGGACTCCTTCTTGCCGGGCTTGCTACCGGACTTACCGGTCGCGGCCACCGGCGGCGGTGACGAAGTCGCTTCCCAGCCCTGCGGATGATAGGGCGACGCACAGCCCGCCAGTAGAACCGATGCGATGGCAGCGGCGAACAGCGTCTTGCGAACGCGGCGCTCTCGAGAGGATGCCGGCCTTGCCGGCGAGAGCCTGTCGTCGGTGGTATCGAATGTCATCGTGATTGACCTGGCATGGATCATCTGGCCTCGACGCGCCGCGGAGAAACTGGCGAAATGCGGGCGCCATCGTCGTACTACGACAACGACAATCGCTGTTCGCTCACGAAAGCGGCCAAATAAGTGAACGCGATGATAAGTGAGTACGATAAGTGGGTACGATGATCAGTGAACACGATGGAATGATCGCCCCACGTCGCGACCGCCACGCGATCAGGGAACCAAAAGGCCGGCGTCGCCCGTTCAGACGACGCCGGCCTCTGCATGGGTAGCGATGGCTCAGGGGATCAGAATCGTGGATCCCGTCGTCTGGCGTGAGGCCAACGCCTCCTGCGCCTTGCCGGCCTCTTCCAGCTTGAAGCGCTGGGCGATATCGATATTGACCTTGCCGCTCTCGAGCATGTCGAACAGGTCGAGACACATCTCCTCGAAGCGCTCCCGCGTATCGGCATAGCCGTTGAGGCTGGGGCGCGTCAGGTAGAGCGAGCCCTTCTGGTTGAGGATGCCCACGTTGACACCTTCGACCGCGCCGGAAGCGTTGCCGAAGCTGACCATCAAGCCTCGCGGCGCCAGGCAGTCCAGCGAGGTCATCCAGGTATCCTTGCCGACGGAGTCATAGACCACCGGCACCATCGCGCCGCCAGTCAGCTCGCGAACGCGCTCGACGACATTTTCCTCGCGGTAGTTGATCGTTGCCCAGGCGCCATTCTTCTTCGCCAGTTCGGCCTTTTCGGCGGAACCGACGGTACCGATCACCTTGACACCCAGCGCGTTGGCCCACTGGCAGGCGATCGACCCCACTCCACCGGCGGCAGCGTGGAAGAGGATGGTTTCGCCCCCTTCCAGCGGAAACGTCTGGCGCAGCAGATACTGGGTGGTCAAGCCCTTGAGCATGGCAGCCGCGGCGGTCTCGAAGGAGATACTTTCCGGCAACTGGACGACCTTGTCCGCCGGCAGCACGTGATATTCCGAATAGGAGCCGAGCGGCCCCTGGGCGTAAGCGACGCGATCCCCCCTTTCGAGGTGGGTCACGCCTTCGCCGACCGCATCCACCACCCCGGCCCCTTCGGTGCCCAGACCGGATGGCATGGAGGGCGCCGGATAGAGACCGGTGCGGAAGTAGATATCGATGAAGTTGAGTCCGATGGCGTGGTTCTTGACCCTGACCTCTCCCGCCTTGGGGGCGGCAGGTTCGAATTCGACGGTTTCGAGAACCTCCGGGCCGCCGGTACGGGCGAACTGAATACGCTTGGCCATGACGTTTCCTTGTTGGGTGATGACTCTCGGTCTGACATCCAAGCGCCATTCCCGAGGCGGGTCAAGTCAGGAGCGGCACGCGTCGCGGCCGTCAGACATTGGTCGAAGCCGGCTTTACAAACTATTCGAGTAACGTTCCAGGGCGGCAACGAAGCGCGTCTTGTATTCCTCGAAGGTCTTCGGCTGCTCCTTGAAGGTACGCACGATACCGTCGCCGTTGAAGCGCACCATGTTGGGCAGCGCTCCTCTCACCGGCGCCGGATGCAGCGGCCCCAGACCGATGCGCAGACCCTCTTCGCCATCCACCCAGCGCTCGATGCCGCAACGCCGGAAGAATGTTTCTCCCGCCTCGTCGCTGGCCGTCACGCGCAGCGGCGCCTTCTCCGCCAGGGTCCTGACCAGTTGCCGGCTATGCCGGGTGTTGCCTTTCCCCTCCGGCGTCGACAGCATGCCGACTTCCATGGTTCCGCCGTCGACATCGGAGGAAATCAGCGCCAGGCAAAGAATGGTGCCGTCGTCTTCGGTCAGCGCGAACAGCCGCGCCGCCTCCTGCTCGAACAGCACGCCCTGGGTGCCGGCGAACGTCACCAGCGGGGCCAGGCCCGCTTCCTGTCCATAGACACTGGCACACAGCTTGGCGAGACACGCTTCGCGGGTTTCAGGGTTCTTGACGTGAACGACCTTCATCATGCTTCTCCTGACTTGTTGCCTTGTGGCGCGCTGCCGGCGGCTTCGGGCCGGTGTAATAAGCCGCGCAGCCTATCATATCGTCACGTCGCTGGCCCCCGTCCGTCCGCCTCCGGCCGGTATTCGAAAGAAGTCGAAATCCAGCTGCGTCAGTGCCGCCGTCGCGACTCCGCCGGGCTCGGCCGCACAGCAGGCATCGGAATCGAAGCGCGGCAGACATAACCACTCGATCGAGGCGCACTCCGATCGATCAATGCGGCGGTACGCATATCACCGATAAGGCCATAATCCTCGATCTTCTTCGATTCATCCATGTAAGGGAGATGTCGTTCCCCAGATGCCATTGGCATTCTTTCCGCCACGAAGCGGTAAATATGCATTATTTTTAACGGAGATTAATCAAAATTCAGCCGATCGATTCAGCCACTCGATGTCTCTTTATTCGTTTGTTAATCATAGCTATGACTCGTCCGGCTTTCGTCTTGCTCAAAGCCACGTTGATGTACCACCTTGAAGAGTGTTTTCCGCATAGCGTCACTATTTCTTTCAGCAAACCAACATTCTTCTCAAGCAACCGATCCAAGTTCTCAGTAACCGATCCAAGCGTGGAGGCCAGGAAATGAGCAGCGAAACGGTCAGCGATTTTCTTCTCAAGCGTCTATCGCAATGGAACATTCGGCGAATATTCGGCTACGCCGGCGATGGTATCAACGACATCATGGGAGCTCTCGACCGCGCCGGCGACCGCTTCGATTTCATTCAAGTCCGTCATGAGGAAATGGCCGCATTCATGGCCTGTGCCCATGCCAAGTTCACCGGCGAAGTGGGCGTTTGTCTCGCCACATCAGGACCGGGCGCGATCCATCTGCTCAACGGCCTGTACGACGCCAAGAAGGATCACACGCCGGTGGTGGCAATCGTCGGCCAACAGGGGCGCAGTTCATTGGGCGGCGACTATCAGCAGGAAGTCGATCTGGTCTCGCTGTACAAGGACGTGGCCAATGAATATGTGCACATGGCAACCACACCCGGCCAGATCCGCCATCTGATCGACCGTTGCGTGCGTATCGCCTTGTCCGAACGTACGGTCACCGCGCTGGTCATTCCCAACGATCTGCAAACCCAGCCCGCCGTCGAGACACCGCCGCATGCGCATGGCACGGTGCATTCGGGTGTCGGCTATGCTGCGCCGCGCACGATTCCGCACCAGGATGATCTCGAACGCGCCGCGGAGGTGCTCAACGCTGGCGAACGCGTCGCGATCCTGGTCGGCGCCGGCGCCTTGCAGGCTACCGATGAAGTCATGGAGATCGCCGACATTCTCGGTGCCGGTGTCGCCAAGGCGCTGCTGGGGCGCGCGGCGCTGCCCGATGACCTGCCCTACGTCACCGGCTCGATCGGCTTGCTCGGCACCAACCCCAGTTGGGAGCTGATGGCGAACTGTGACACTTTATTGATGATCGGTTCGACGTTCCCTTATTCGGAATTTCTGCCCGAGGAAGGCCAGGCACGCGGCGTACAGATCGATATCGACGGTCGCATGCTGAGCATGCGCTATCCGATGGAAGTCAATCTGACCGGTGACAGCGCGGCAACGCTGCAGGCTCTGATTCCGCATCTGCAACGCAAATCGGAGCGCAAGTGGCGTGAACGGATCGAGAAAAGTGTCTCCCAGTGGTGGGAAATGCTCGAACAGCGCGCCCTGGCCGATGCCGATCCGATCAATCCGCAACGCGTGTTCTGGGAGCTTTCGCCCAAGCTGCCCGACAACTGCATCATCACCAGCGATTCCGGTTCGGCCGCCAACTGGTACGCACGCGATCTCAAGTTGCGCCGGGGCATGCAGGCATCGCTTTCCGGCGGGCTGGCGACGATGGGTAATGGCGTGCCTTACGCCATCGCCGCCAAGTTTGCCCATCCCGACCGCGTGGTACTCGCCCTGGTCGGGGACGGCGCGATGCAGATGAACGGCAATTCCGAGCTGGTGACCATCGCCAAGTACTGGCAACGCTGGAGCGATCCGCGCCTGGTGATCATGGTGCTCAACAACCAGGATCTCAATCAGGTGACCTGGGAAATGCGCGTTCAGGTCGGCGACCCTAAATACACCGGTTCGCAGGATTTGCCCGACTTCCCCTATGCCGATTACGCCAATATGATCGGCCTGAAGGGCATCAAGGTCGATGAGCCGGAGGCACTGGCCGGCGCCTGGGACCGCGCGCTCAATGCCGATCGCCCGGTGGTACTGGAAGTGGTCACCGACCCCGACGTGCCGCCACTGCCACCCCATATCAAGCGCGAACAGGCCAAGGCCTACATGTCGGCGCTGCTGCATGGCGATCCTGACTCGCTGGGTATCATCAAGGCGTCGTTCCGACAGTTCTCGCGCGATGTCGTGCCGAAGCTCCGCAAGCACTGATTCATGAGCGTCTGCTTCACGAACATCAGGAAGACGCCGCCATGTTGGAAATGACGCATGTCCCGATCGAGGGTATCGAGGACGCGCCCCATGAGATACCCACGGACGAACCCGAATCCGACGGTACGCTCGCCTGGGATTCGACCGGCATGGTGCTGGTTGAACTCGGCGCTGGCGGCAGGACCGGGCTCGGCTATACCCATGGATCTCTCGGCTATCGGCCGATTCCGCTGCAGACTGCCTATCGGTATCGCTATCGGCACAGCAAGACGGCGGTGGCATTAGGCTTGGTATGAAAACTGCCCGGGAACCTGGAAGCCTGGGAATCCGGGTGTCACACAGCGGATATCCACGTTCGCCATACGGCATGAAGGGTGATTTGCCTTGACGGCGCGCGTGCGGTGGTCGAAGGTCTGAGCCTGGCGATGACGCCAACGCACAGCCGCCTGAATCTGTGCCATTTCGACAGTGATGAACGCCCGCCCCAGCGTTCGACGGAGATCCTGACCGCATGACCCAGCCGCGCCCCGCCGATAGCGCCGATCACACCGACACCGACACGCCCCGCTACATCGCCCATCGCGGCCTTTCCGCGCGTGCCCCCGAAAACACCCTGGCAGCGGTTCAGGCCGCCCATGATGCCGGTTGCCAATGGGTCGAACTCGACGTTCAACTGCTCGGTGATGGAACGCCGGTCATCTGGCACGACGCCGGTCTCAAGCGCTGCTCCGACGGTCGCGGCAAGCTGTTCAAGCTCGATGCCGAAAGCGCCGCCAAACTGGACGCCGGCAGCTGGTTCGGCGCCCAGTATCGCGGCGAGCCGATCGCCACGCTTGAGGCGATGCTCGAGCTGATCAAGCGACTCGGCATGGGGCTCAACCTGGAACTGAAGGTGTGCCGCGGCCGCAACGCCATCGAACTCGTCCAGGCCGCCCTGCCGCCGACGCTGGAAGCGTTGCCCGCCGACAAGCTGATCGTCTCCTCGTTCGATCGTCATGCACTGACCGCCGCACGGGCGCTGGAATCCGACCCCGACCGCCTGCGCCTCGGCGTGCTGGACGACAAGGCACCCAAGCGCTGGTGGCTGGAAACCGAACGTCTCTCCGCCTACAGTCTCCACCTCGACTGGCGCAAGCTGAAGATCAAGCGGGCGCAGGAGATCGCCGACGAAGAGATCAAGCTGTTCTGCTACACCGCCAACGACCCGGTCACCTTCGAAAAGCTCTGGGACTGGGGTGTCGACGGCGTGATCAGCGACGATCCGACGCGTTTCGTCACCCACGCCAGGGAGGCGGCAGCACGCCGGTCGGACGACGAGGCCTGAGATTGGTCGCGTCGATCACCGCTCGCCGATGCATCCCGTCGACAATAAGCGCCTGATACACGCGCCAATTAGCGCCTTTGACGGTGGGGCCCCGGGCTTAAGATGGGCACCATGCCCGTTCACCAGGTTGCGAGCCGTTCATGAATCCCTCCACGCTCATCGGCATCATCGCCAGTGCTCTGCTGCTGGCGACCGTCGTGCTGTTCACTGCCCAGGCCCCGAGTAGCTTCTTCAACCTGCCGGGGCTGGCGATCGTGCTCACCGGCACGCTGGCGGCCAGTTTCATCAGCTACCCCCTTCAGGAGATGCAGCGGCTGTGCCGGCAGGTCGCCGTGGTGTTCCGCCGCGAACCCCAGGCCAGCGAACTGGAAAGCGATCTGGAACAGTTGATCGACATGTCGCGCCACTGGAGCCGCGGCAACATCCGCGCCATCGAAGGCTCGCTGGAGAGCACCACCAATCCTTTCCTGCGCACCGGCATGCAGATGGTGATCAGTAATACTCGTGAGGAAGAGATCCGCGAGATGCTGCGCTGGCGCATGGTGCGGGTCAAGGCAAAGGAGCGGGCAGAAGCGCAGATCCTGCGGACCATGGCCATCTACGCGCCAGCCTTCGGCATGCTCGGCACCCTGGTCGGGCTGATCAACATGCTCGAGGTGATCCAGGCCGGCGATCTGGCAGTGATCGGGCCGCGCCTGGCGGTGGCGTTGATGTCCACCTTCTACGGCATCCTGCTCGCCAACCTGCTGTTCAAGCCGGTCGCGGTCAAGCTCGAACGCCGCACCGAGGCCCGGCTGATGACCATGACCCTGATTCTGGAAGGCGTCATCATGGTCAGCAAGCGCCGCCTGCCGGCGTTCATCGAAGAGGCGCTGAACACCTACCGCGCCGAGCACCGCGACGAGATGCGCGATATCCGCCGACCGCAGAGCGCCGACGCGTCGGCCGAGTCCGCATGAACCAGGCCGCGATTTCCCCCGGCGGCCCCTTCGCCGACCTGCTGTTCGATGATGATCCTCTGGTCGACAGCGAAAGGAGCAGCGAAAGCGATTCCTGGCTGATGAGCTATCTCGACATGCTCATGCTGCTGATCACGTTCTTCGTGCTGATGCTGGCGCTCTATGGCGGCCAGCTCATCGACCGGGACGCGGCCGGGGTGCCGCCCGTCACGGCACTGCCGCTGCACATCCCGGCATCGACACCGCTACCGAGACTGCCGCAGGCAAACATCGGCGAGTTCTATCAGCCGCCGCGTCAGCTCAAGCCGGCGCCGCTGGCGAGCGATACCGGCTTCTACTCGCCCGCGCCGAAACCGGCGCCCACCGAGATATCCGCCATGCCACCGCTGGCGTTCAGCGTGCCGCTGTTCGACCTGCCCGATCCCGAACCGACGCCCGTATTGCCGCAGATCGACGGCGTCGAGGTCACCGCGATTCCCCACGGCTTCAATCTGCGCATTCAGGATCACCTGCTGTTCGACAGCAGCGCCGTCGGGCTCAGCGATAGTGGCAGGCAGCTGGTCCAAAAGCTGATCCCGATGCTGCAGGCGTTCAAGGGCACCATCTCCGTCGAGGGACATACCGACAGCGTACCGATCTCGACCGCCCGCTTCCCCTCCAACTGGGAACTGTCGGCGGCGCGCGCCTCGGCGGTGGTGCGCGTGTTGCGTCAGGCCGGCGTCGACGGCGAGCGGCTGCGAGCGATCGGCTATGCCTCGACGCACCCGCTGGCCAGCAACCACACCCCGGCCGGCCGTGCCAGCAACCGCCGCGTGGAGCTGGTACTGCAGGAGCCCAGCTCGCCGACACCGTGACGGCTCGCGCCGTCGCGGGGTTTGCCGCTGCCCGATCCATCACGAAGGTCCCGGCGCCGATTGCCTGATCCGGAATTCACTTGTCGCGTGGAAGCTGCGACAATCCGGCGCGTCGAGAGACGTGTGCACGGAACACGCTGAATAAATTGTCGAGCGGTATAAAGCGCAAGGCGCACGCAGCGCAGACTCGAAGCGAAGCGGAGAGAACGTCCGAAGGGCGGCCCCGAAGGGGCGAGAAACCGCAGGTTTCGAGTCAATCGGAGCCTATGGGGTATAGGTGAGGATTTTGATCGGACCGGCGCTCCGGCAGCGCGCACAAATTCGCCGGGAGCGAATTTGAACGGCCGCAGGCCGGCCTTCGGTGACCGCCAGGGATGGCGGTCATAGCGAAGCGATTTGACTGCGCAGACATTTAGACAGTGTTTTCCTCGGGAAGCGGGTGAGAACCCCGCACTGCCCCCGCAACGGTAATCGCGTTAGGAACACTACATTTCCTGAGACACCACCGGATGCGCCGCCAGGCCATCCAGCCACTGTGATCGCATGGACTGCCCTTCGAGGGAACTTCAAGGGAACATCCATCGACATGGGAAGGCGTGCGTGTCGGATGACCCAGGGTTTATCGCCTGGGTCATCGCGCAAGAGTCCGGAGACCGGCGCGTTTCTCTTCACTGGTTGATGCGGAGGGCTCATCCAGTGGCGGCTCCCCTGCCCGGATTCCATGACGTCCGAGGCGGGCATCGTCACGTCCGTCCTCCCATTGCGTATTCGTTCGGTACTCGTGTCGAGTACTCCGTGTCATCGCCTCCGGCCGCAGCGCCAGTGAATCGCGGGGCACAACGCAGTTGGGGATCACATTACATGCGTTATAAGAAGAATGCCGTCGCCTCGGGCGTCGCGCTCGCCATGGCCATGACCACGCTGTCGGCCCAGGCCCAGCAGCACGTCGAGGACCCGCAGCAGCTCGGCGACGTCCAGGTCACCGCCAACCGCCTGCCGCAATCACAGGCCGACGTCCTGGCCAGCACCACCATCATCGATCGCGACGAAATCGAACGCAGCCAGGCCAATAGCGTGGTCGAGCTGCTGCAGAACCGTGCCGGTATCGAAGTCGTGCAGACCGGAACGCCAGGCGGTCTGACTACCCTGTTCATGCGCGGCAGCGAGTCCGATCACACCCTGGTTCTCGTGGACGGTGTTCGCGTGACATCGGCAACGAGTGGCGGCGCCAGCCTGGAGTTCCTGCCGGTCGACGCCATCGAGCGCATCGAAGTCGTGCGTGGCCCGCGCGCCGCGACCTACGGCTCGGATGCCATCGGCGGCGTCATCCAGATATTCACTCGAAACGGCGGCGCGGGCACTCACGGCTCTCTCGATCTCAGGGCCGGGGAACACGGCACGTCCCGGCAGAGTGCGCATGTCTCCGCCGGAGACACCGACACGCGACTCAACGCGACAGTCTTCCATCGCGACAGCGACGGCTTCAATGCCACTTCCTCCGACACTAGCGGCGAGCGCGACGGGTTCCGCCGCGCGGGCGGACAGTTGGGACTGGCCCACAGATTCAGCGACCGTATCGACCTCAACCTGAGCGCCATGCGCGAGGACTTCGATGCCGACTACGACAACTGCTCCTACCCGGCTTCTGCCGACTGCCGGACCGAAGGCTATCTCCAGACCTTCGGTGCCCAGCTCGATGTCGCGCTCGAACCCGACTGGGACATGATCGTCACTGGCGGCCACTTCGACGAACAGCGCGACGAGCACTACGACGGCGTCCGCAACAGTCGTATCGAGTCGCATCGCAACGAGCTCGGCCTCCAGCACCGCTTCACGCGCAGCAATGGCGTGGATTCCCTCGGCGTCGACTATCGAGAGGAAAGCATCGACTATGACGACTATGCCGCTGGCTCGAGCTATCAGAAAGACAGCCGGGAAAACTACGGCATCTACGGCTCGATGCAGCGTCGCTTCGGAGACCACGAACTCACGGGATCGCTACGCTACGATGACGACTCCCGCTTCGGCGACAAGACCACCGGCAATGCCGGCTACGCTTACCACCTGACGGCTGCCCAGCGCATCGGGCTGAGCTACGGCACCGCCTTCAAGGCGCCGAACCTGATCGATCTCTACGGCCCCTATGGCACCAATCCCGATCTGGACGCCGAGACGTCCAGGACCTGGGAAGCTTTCTGGGCGGTGGACCAGCGAGCCTGGAATGCCCGTGTGACGGCGTTCGAGAGTCGTATCGACGACCTGATCACTTACGACAACGCCACTTTCATTCCCTATAACGTCGACGAATCCAGGATTCGCGGTGTCGAGCTGAGCGGCGGCTGGGAGCGTGGCGGTCTCGATCTGCGCGCCAGTCTCACCTATCAGGACCCGGAGAACCGCGAGACTGGAGAGCGACTCCAGCGTCGCGCCCACGTCTTTGGTCGCCTGGATGCCGACTACGCCGTGGCGGACTGGTCCTTCGGTGGCACCCTGCGAGCCGCGGGCGATCGTCGCGATGTGCAGTTCGGTGCGCCCTACGGCCCTACCACCACCACCGGCTACGGCGTGGTCGATCTGCGCACCGCCTGGCAGGTCACGCCGACCGTCGAGCTGTCGGCCAAGCTGGAGAACGCCTTCAACCGGGATTATCAGCTGGCAGACGGTTACAACACCCAGGACCGTTATCTCGAAGGCGGCGTGACGATAAGCTTCTAGTCCGACAAGGTTCTGTTGTCATAGAACATCTTCACCATCCATTGTCACTGATTACATCCGTCCGCAACGAATCCGACATGGACGCGCCACTATCCATATTGGCTAGCTCGTTAGGGTCTGTTGACGTTTCATGCACGGCCGCGCCGGAGCCAGTTTTTGTGCGGAGCAAGGCGTGAGGAGTGCGATTTGGTCGTTCCAAATGAGCGACGAATAACGCAGCACCGTGCAAAAACTGGCCCGGCCCTTCGGGTTGCGCGGCAAATGGCGCCATGCGGCGTTGCGGGATTGGAAAAGGGAACCACCCTTCTCTGCATCCCGCGCCTGGCCTGGCACCATTTGGCGCAGCAACGCGGTTCGCGAGCATCAGCCTCTTGCTCGACGCGACGATAAGCCAGTATGAGCTTCGAACTTATAAAGCATCACGCAAGATTGGCTGCAGTGCCGTTCCGCTGGACTTCAACGCGGCGCACTGAGGCGGTCGATCCGCAGGCGCTGGCGGGCGTCGAACAGGCGACGACTGCCGGCTGCCACGGCGAGCAGCGTGCCGAAGCCGGTCCCCGCGGTGATGATGAACATCACCAGTATCTGATATTTCACCGCCAGGGTCGGTGAGTTCCCCGCCAAAATCTGCCCCGTCATCATGCCGGGCAGGCTGACGACACCCGCCGCCGCCATGGAATTGATCGTGGGCATCATCCCGCTACGCATGGCTTCGCGGCGAATATCGCCCACTGCCTCGTGCCAGGGCTGGCCCAGCATCAAGCGATTCTCGATCACCGCGCGCTGCCGCCACACCGTCTCGGTTAGCCGATCCAGCCCCAGCGCGACCCCGGTCATGGCATTGCCCAGCATCATGCCCAATAGCGGAATGGCATACTGCGGGGTATACCAGGGAGAGGGGCCGATGATGACCGTCAGCGTCAATATCGTGACCACGAAAGTCGACACGAACATCGAGAGCGTGCCGATGGCGAAGGTCCAGCCGGCGGTCAGCCGGCGCTTCTGTCTCGCCATCACCTCACGCCCGGCGATCAACACCATCGCTATGGCCATCAGTGCCACCCACTTGATGGCGGCCGTGGCGAACAACGCCTCCAGCACCAGCCCGATCAGCGATAGCTGGATTGCGGTACGAACAGCGGCGATCAGCAGCGCCCTGCCAACACCGAGGCGTGCCAGGTGCGTACATAGCGACAACATGATTACCAGCAAGGCGGCCAAGCCCAGCTGCCATCCATTGAGATCGATGATTTTCATATCACTGCCTCGAGCCGTGAGCCATCGATACGGTAGTGAAAGTCGGCCACGCGCCCGATCTGGCCCGGATCGTGAGCGACCCATAGCACTGGTAGCCGGTGTTGGCGGGCCAGTTCGCGTACCCAGGATTCGGCAAGACGTGTCGTTTCGCCGTCGAGATTGGCGGTGGGCTCGTCCAGCAACAAGGCACGAGGGGTATGGACGATGGCGCGAAGCAGCGCCAGACGCTGTTTCTCCCCGGAAGATAGCCGAATGATCTGCCAGCTCAGGATATCGTCATCGAGTCGCAGCGCTGCCAAACTGGCGGCTACCGGCGGCGTCGGGAAATGTTCCCCCACGGTCTCCGCCCACCACTGACTTTCCGCGGGTACCAGCATCACCCAGCCCCGCCAACGGTGAGCGGCCACCTGTGACTGATCCTGATCGCCCAGCGAAATCTGACCTTGGTGCGGCTCGAGATCCGCGATTGCGCGCATCAGCCGGCTCTTGCCAGAGCCGGAGGCACCGGAGAGACAATTGATTTCGCCGGGCGCGATGGTGATCGAGACATCCTTTAGCTCACCGACACAGACCTGCCGTAGCCGCAACGTGTCGTTGTCGTTGTCGTTGTCGTTGTCGTTGTCGTTGTCGTTGTCGTTGTCGTTGTCGATCAAGACGCGCCCTCCTTCAGCGTTACCGCAAACGTTGATATTATCGGAAACTCATCCCATCGTTGGCGAAAAACGCGAATCACGTTCCTGCTTCGAAACCTCGACTGACCCCGATCCGCTCGCTATCGGGTTAACCGAATGCTATCGAACACGGCGCCGTCTTCTCCGATGGCATCGACCTTCAACTCGTGGGGCGATGCCTTGAGCTCGAGCACGTTGAGTCGAGACACGGCATAGGCCGAGCGTTTACCGGGCTCGATCGGATATAGATCCGCGCCACCCCCGCCGGAGACGATATAGCTGACGCCATTGATCGGTTTGAGTCGTTCGTAGTTATGCTGATGACCGGTGAGCACGAGATCGACGTTGGCGCGCTCGAATATCGGTACCAGATCCTGACGTATGCGTGCATCTCCACCCGGATGAGGGCCCAACGAGGAACTGAACGGCGGCCGATGAAGGAAGACGATCGTCCACGGACGCTGGCGTTGGTCGAGGTCCTTTTTTAGCCAATCCTTCTGGGCCTGCGTCGATAAAGAATGGTCTCCGGCATACAGCTCGCTATCGAGCGCGACAAAATGTACGGGACCATAGTCAAACGAGTAGTAACGTTCGGTCTGCTGCGGGTTGTTCGTCGGAAGATCAAAGGCATTCAGGTAGGGCTGGCCATCGTCCGTGCGCACATCGTGATTACCCAGCGACGGATAGAAGGGTATCGAGCTCAGCAATCCCTCGTAGGGAAGATAGAAGCGCGAGTCGTACTGGCGTTCGGCTCCGGTCTTGTAGACCACGTCGCCGAGATGGAGCACCAGTTGCGGAAGGCTCTTGGCGATGATGGCTGCCATCTGATACTGCCCGTCGCTTGCATCGCCACTATCGCCGAGCGCGGCGAACCTGATAGTGGCCTCGGCATCCGGGGCCGTCCGGAAGGTGTGAATATCATCAAGCGGGCCTTTATCCTGGACCTGATAATAATACAGGGTATCCGCCTTCAAGTCGGTTAGCTTGACCTCATGTCTACGCCCCGACTGACCGGAAACCGTGTTGCCTAGATCCGAAGTTATCCCGTAGCTGACACTCGTATCGCTTGGCTTAGTGGTATTCCACAGCACGGAAGCTGAATTGCGGGTCACGTTTTGCACATAAGGCGGAACCTGAAGCGCCACCGTACCGGGAAGATAATCGGCGATCGAGTAGCCATGCCTTTTCAGAATTACCGCGCCGATCGATGCGCCTGCCAACACCAGCACAACGATGCCAACGAGAGCATATGTCAGCCACTTGCGGATTTCGGATGGTTTGTGCCCGGTAATTTTCACACTTTACGACTCCCAAGAACTATTCATCGCGCTGCGCTGCACATCGTCAACGTGATGATTTCGACAGACGATGACGCAGCATCTCAAACGCAATCGGCAACAAAGAGATAATAATGACGCCAAGGCTTAGCAAGTCGATGTTGTGTTTAAGAAACGGAATATTGCCGAAGAAATAGCCCAGTGACAGCAAAATACTGACCCATAGTAGCGCGCCCAGCATGTTGAACCCCAGGAATGGGGAATAACGCATATGACCGAGTCCCGCCACGAAGGGCGCAAAGGTACGAATGATAGGCACGAACCGAGCCAACGTGACCGTTTTACCCCCGTGGCGAGCAAAAAAATCCTCGGTACGCAGCAGATAGTCGCGCCGGAAGACTTTAGAGTCAGGATTGGCAAACAGCCGTATTCCCCAGGTGCGCGCGATCCAGTAATTGACGGTATCGCCAAGTACGGCAGCCAGAAAAAGTATAACCCCCAGTAGCCATGGGTTGAGGCTACCCAGCCCCGCGAAAGCACCGGCAATGAACAACAGCGAGTCGCCGGGGAGGAAGGGAGTAACAACGAACCCTGTCTCACAGAAGATAACGGCAAACAGCAAGGCATACACCCAGACACCGTACTGCTGAATCAGAGTCTCAAGATACTGATCCAGATGTAAAATGAAATCGATCACGAGACAAGTGCTCCGTAGCTTGAAAAGAGGCGCTCGGCATGACTGAAGCCTTGGGCTTCATGGCGAGTCCACCCCGAAACGGGTGACTCTGTTCGGTAAAACACGCAAACGACGACTCGCTTCGATTGAACAAACTAGACAGGGACCCCGGTTGGAGCTCCTGTCATTATCAAGAAGAGTGACAGGAAGCGGCCATGTCCAAACTTGGATCGTAAACATCAGTTTTTATCTGAGCCAACCCCAGGATGGTATGAAACAGATTGGCGTGACTATGATGCGACTTGGCCTTTGACTGAATACAGCCGTAGTCGATCCCTTCATCGCGCAGAATAGACTTGGAAAGCCACCAGATCATGGGCACGTGCGTCTGCTCGTCAGGGGCAATCAAATAGGGTAACCCATGGAGATAGACCCCATTCTCTCCCAGCGATTCTCCATGGTCAGACGCGTAAAGCAACGTCGCATCGACGGTGTTCTGTTTTTCCAGATAGTCGATCATCCCGGACAAGACATGGTCATTATACAGTATCGCATTATCGTAGGCGTTCTTGATACTTTGCGCATCACATTGGCTGAGATCATCTTTGCGACACACTGGCGTAAACTTCTCATACGCCTTGGGATAGCGCTTGTAATAGCTGGGGCCATGGTTGCCCATTTCATGCAGAACGACGACGGTGTTCTTCTTGAGATCTTTAGTTTTCTCTTCCAGCGCTTCGCGCAGCGAATCGTCGAAGCATTCACCTTGTGTACACCCTGACTGAAGCTTTGATGAATCCGTCTTGATATTCGTCACCCGATCGCAAACGCCTTTACATCCGGACTGGTTATCGATCCAAAGCACATCGAATCCCGCCAGCTTCAGCACGTCCAGAAGTGATTCATGCTGTTCTATGGCATTGCCGTCATAATTGTCCCGCCCCCACGGAGAAAACATGCACGGGACCGAGACGGCCGTACTCGTACCACAGGAGTTCACATCGGGATAATTGACCAGGTCGCGCTTGGCAAGCTCCGGCGTCGTCTGCCGATCATAACCGTTGAGCCCCCAGTTGGCCGCACGGACCGTCTCACCCACCACCATGACTATCAATTTGGGCTTGGCGTCACCCACGTAGGTCGCTTCAGTGCTCAACGGGATTTTTTTCTCGAGATGATTATTCTCGTTGGCGGTCAATACCCTGACCAAGGAGACGACGTAGTTTCCAGGCGTCAACAAATAGCGCATTTCCGGGTTGTTTCGCATCTCCGAAGAAAGGCTTTGGTAGATCAACAACGCACTCCCGATCAACAGGACTATGCCACCCGAGAAATAAGCGACCTTTCTGATAAGCGCAACCTTCCAACGACTCCTGGATACCTTTAGCCTGAGCAAAACCACGATGGGTAATATGCCAAAGATGAGCAGATGATTGAACAAGCCCAACGTCAGTAATTCACCTGCTTCACGCGTGTCCGTCTGTAACGTATTGACGACCATCGTCGTGTCGAAATAGGTGTGATAAGTCGTCGTAAAATAACTGACACTGGCCGCCACCAGTATCAATACAATCATGACCGGTTTGACGGTATAACGCGTTGCAAACAACATAAAAACGACGTATTGGATCAGCGTCATCAATACGCCGTACCCTATCAACGTCAACCATGACCCTGGCAGATCCGGTGAATGTAGTTCAAACACCTTCTCCCAGAACGTGGCGTTATAAAAAAGCGTAAACGAGATCGAGACGATTAACGTCAGAAGTTCAGGGCTGACGACAGGGCGACGTCTCAGCAAGCCAACGATTTTGCTCATGCCCCCTCCTTTTTTGCGTGATTAACGGGGCTTGAATCGTGACGGTAGGTCGCTGAGTCAAGTGTTCTACTCGACTTGGGGCCAATACCGAGGTTCCTCAACATCAGCCATCCCAGGACGGTGCTGCATGTCCAGCAGATCATGAGCGTGAAAAGATCATGGGATAAAAAATGGGCGCCTCTGAGTTGCTGATCAACGCCAAAGGCCAAACCCATACCTAGCCCCAGAGCAAGGCCAAGATACCTCCAGCGCGGCGCTCTGACGGCGAGGCAAAAATACAGGGCCACCCAGGCATAGCCCGCGCTGGCGTGCCCCGCGGGGAAACACGCCGTATCGGGCATGCCGGCAGGCCGAGTTTCGAAGAGACCAACGAAAGGCAGATCGCCCCCGTAGCGTGCAAGATCCCAGGGGCAGTCCATGCTAATGGCGTTCTTGATAAGACTCACCGTCACGGTTGATGCCGTGACGGCCGCTATCAGATAAAGCAGAGGGCGGCGCCAGTGACTCAGGCCTTCCTTCAGGAAAGAAGCCACGGTAAATCCGATCAGCAATACACCCATCAACTCGCTCAAGAGGCGACCGTCATCATGAAAAACGGACTTGGCGATGACGTTGTCCTTGAGCAACCACTGCCCGCCTTCCAGGCGATAAAGATAATCGGCGACGTGAAAATCGACGCCAACGAGTTTGAATATCATCAAAACAGGGATAAAAAACAGCCACCCATAAAACAGTCTCAAAAGATGGCGTTCGAAATTTACAGGAGAATGCATAGCCAGACTCCTACCATCAAAACCAGACTCACGAGGACGGATGCCGACCCCATGTCTTTGGCATTGCCGCTGAGAGGGTGATATTCAAATCCGATCCGATCCACTACGGCTTCAAGCGCTGAATTTATCAGTTCGACAATAATGACCATTATCGCCGTGCCGAAGAGCATCGCTCTTTCCAACCCTGAGACATCCGCCATCAAAACCACAGGGAGGCAGAGCAAACACAAAACCACCTCCTGCCGGAATGCCGCCTCCTGTTGCCAGGCATGCTTGAGGCCTGCCAAGGAGTACTTCGCTGCGTATAGAATCCTCATCACTCCTTTGTGCGCAGGAATGACAGCGTGGTCGCTCGTTGTCTTCACTCAGGCTTGGCCTCTCTAAAGTCGGATTGCCAGCTATCCATGGCTTGGGCTGGCTCTAGAGGGCGGATAATGGTGGAGACGTCTTAAGGTAAAATTACCAGCTTCAGTAAAATACCTTCCCCATTTAAGGTCCGGTTAAGACCGTCGTGCTCCTTGAGCAAAAAATAACAGAGCCAATCTTTAATCATGAAGGCAAGTTATCTCCATGAGTTGATCGACAGGCACGGTTTAGTTCACATGAAATGTATAACGTTTTTTAAAACCGTCATGAAAATGCTTGGCAGGAAAAATTTTTATCTAAGGAAGCGCTGAATAAATTGGCGAGCGGCGTAAAACACGAGGCGTACGGAGCACAGGAACCGGAGCCTATGGGGTATAGGTGAGGATTCCGCGCACCGCACAACGAAGTGATTTGCCCGCGCAGACATTTATGCAGTGTTTTCCTAACTTCGGGTCGGTCGCAGACGTATCGGCGCCGAGAGGGACCAGGATGGCACAGCATCCCAACTTGCCAAATTGGCACGATTCGCGCAAAATACTGTATAAATAGACAGCCAACAGTGGCCAGCCACAGGAGTCGCTGCCATGTCGTTTCCCTCTCGCCCTTCCCGGCCCATCAAGGGTCGCGGCGCGACCTACAATCCAGACAACCGGTTTCAACCGACTCACAGCGTCGCGGAAGACGACGGTTGGTGGCAGGAGGAAGTGCCTGGCCGGATCGCCACTCAGGTCCAGTTCGAAGCCCCACGCTCGGCGCTCTCCTGGAATCAGTCGCCGGATCTCGGCTTCGATCGCTCGCTCAATCCCTATCGTGGCTGCGAGCACGGCTGCATCTATTGCTATGCCCGCCCTAGCCACGCCTACTGGGACCTGTCTCCCGGCATCGATTTCGAAACGCGGCTGATCGCCAAGACTGGCATGGTGGATCGCCTGCGCGAGGAGCTATGCAAACCCGGTTACGTCTGCCGGCCGATCAATCTCTCCGGCAACACTGACTGCTACCAGCCGATCGAGACTCAATATGGCACCACCCGCTCGCTGCTGGAACTGCTGCTGGCGTGCCGCCATCCGGTCACGCTGGTGACCAAGAGCGCTCTGATTCTGCGTGATCGGGAACTGCTCGCCGAGATGGCGCGCGAGCGGCTGGTCCGGGTGTTCGTCAGCCTGACGTCGCTCGACAACGAACTGAAACGCACCCTGGAGCCGCGCACTGCCTCTCCCGCGGCACGGCTCAAGGTCATTCGGGAGCTGCATGAAGCCGGGGTACCGGTGGGTGTGCTGGTGGCGCCGGTAATCCCCGCCATCAACGACAGCGAGATCGAGACGCTGCTGACTCGTGCCGCCGACGCCGGCGCCCGCACCGCCAGCTGGACGCTGTTGCGATTGCCCCGCGAGGTGGCGCCGCTGTTCGAAGCCTGGCTCGAGGAGCACTACCCGGAGCGCGCGGGCAAGGTGATGAGCCTGATCCGCCAATCCCGCGGGGGCCAAAGCAACGACAGCCGCTTCGGCCACCGCATGCACGGCGACGGCTTGTTCGTGGACATGATCGGCCAGCGTTTTCGCCGGGCGGCCTCTCGCCTGGGGCTGGAACGGCGCGCCAATCTGGGCCTGGACACCACGCGATTCCGAGCGCCTCATGCCCAGCAGGATCTGTTCGGTTGATGTCTCCTGTCTGGCCGACATGCCCAGGAGGCATGCCGTCCACGGGCTATTCGATGCTTTCTTGATACAGGTCAAGCTGGACAGTGGTCGAGCGGATAACTTGGCTCGAGCAAGCCAAGTTCGTAATCCATCGCCCTCTGCGAGGTACGCGCCATGTTCAGCTCACTGCTGGTCCCGATCGATGGATCGGAAGACTCCCACGCCGCGCTCAAGATCGCCTGCCAACTGGCGGCTCCGGTTCAAGGCAAGATCCATGTATTGAACGTGCGCGATCCCTATCCGGATCTCTATCAGGGAGAAATGTTGACCGTCGCGGCCGCGATCAAGGCAGTTTCGGTGGAGCTCGCCGAAAAGGAGGGAGAAGCGATCATCGCGGAGGCGCTGAAAGAGATTACCTCCATGCCAGGCTACGAAAACGAGTTCGATACCCTGGTCAAGCAGGGCTCGCCAGCCGAGGTGATTATCGAGGAAGCCAAGCGACTCGAGGTGGATGCCATCATCATGGGTAGCCGAGGGCTCAGTGACATCAAAGGGTTGCTGGTCGGCAGCGTGTCGCACAAGGTCACTCATGTCGCCCATTGCATGGTCATCAGCATCCATCAGCGCCGTGCCGGGTAAAAAATCCATCTCCCCTTCCTGCTCTGCGACGTCGGGCGGCGACAACGCCAACAGCCCGACGTTTTGCAGGCCGACACGAAATCCGCGTCCGCGGTATCCGGCGTTTGCCAGAAACAGCCGAAGGTCGGTTTCCATCAGCGTATTGCCTCTTGCTCGTCGGATGGTGGGGTATCGTCACGACGACCCGCCTTGAATTTGCGCCGCAGTTGTCTTTCGGTCTCCACCGCCAGCAGCAGCAAAACGGCCACGGCCAGAATCGCCATCCCGTCGAGGAGCGGAATGGTGCGGGTTCCGAACACCGCCTGTATCGGTGGCAGCCAGTTCATGGCGGCCTGCGACGCCACGACGATGCCGATGGCGACCCAGAGCGCCCGGGTACCGCGCAGGATCCGCAGGCTGAAGGCCGAGTCGTGAATGCTGCGGATGAAGAACAGGTGGCTGATTTCCATCGCGATCAGGGTATTCATCGCCATGGTGCGCGCCAGCGCGATGTCGTGGCCCCGCTCGATGGCCCAGGCGTAGATGCCGAACGTGCCCAGCAGAAAGAGCGCCGTCACCAGCCCGATATGCCATAGCCAGGCCAGCCCCAGCAGCGGCGCATCGGGCGAGCGTGGCGGACGTTGCATGGCGCCCGCCTCGCCGGATTCGAAAGCCAGGGAGAGACCCAGCGTGACGGTCGTGATCAGGTTGACCCAGAGAATCTGCACCGGCGTGACCGGCAATACCATGCCAAACAGCAGCGCCGTCACGATGGTGGCGGCCTCGCCGGCACCGGTCGGCAAGGTCCAGGCGATCACCCGCACGATCTTGTCGTAGACGTTGCGGCCTTCGCGCACCGCGGCCACGATGGAGGCGAAGTTGTCGTCGGCCAGCACGATATCGGCCGCTTCCCGCGCCGCTTCGCTGCCCTTGCGCCCCATGGCGATGCCGACATCGGCACGCTTGAGCGCCGGGGCATCGTTGACGCCGTCGCCGGTCATCGCCACGGTCATGCCTCGCGCCTGCAGCGCCATGACCAGCCGCAGCTTGTGCTCGGGGCTGGTGCGGGCAAAGACGTCCGTTTCCATTGCCGCCGCGGCGAGCTCGTCGTCGCTCATCGCCTCCAGTTCGGCACCGGTGATGACTCGCCGGGTGCGCTCCAGCCCGATCATCTGCCCAATGGCCGCCGCGGTGGCGGCGTGATCGCCGGTGATCATGCGCACACCGATTCCCGCACGCCGGCATTCGGCAATGGCGGCCACGGCTTCCGGGCGCGGCGGGTCCATCATGGCGACCAGCCCCAGCAGAATGATGCCGCCTTCCACATCGGCGTGGGAAAGCACGGTCTGCGAGACCGGCACCCTGCGCGTCGCCAGGGCCAGCACTCGCAGGCCACGACCGGCCAACGCCTCGACCTGCGCGTGCCACCAGGCGTGGTCCAGTATCGTCTCCCCGCCATCGGCGGTGCGAACTCGACTGCACATCGCCAGCACCCGCTCCGGGGCGCCCTTGATGAACAGGCGGGCGTGACGCTCATGATCGTGATGCAAGGTCGCCATGTAGCGGTGTTCGGCATCGAATGGCAATACATCGGTGCGTACCCAGCAGCGATGGGCTTCGGGGCGGCTCATCCCCATTCGCGCGGCCAGGGTCAGCAGTGCGCCCTCCATCGGATCGCCCTCGACCCGCCAGATACCGTCGCTGTGCTGCAGCGCGGCGTCATTGCACAGCACCGCGACCCACGCCAGTTCCTGCAGCCGCAGGCTGGCCCGGAGATCCATCGGCGCAGCCCCCCGGATCGCGCCATCCGGCCCATACCCTACGCCGTCGATGGTGAAGCGCTCGTCCACGGTCACCAGTTCGGTGGCCACCATTTCGTTGCGCGTCAGCGTGCCGGTCTTGTCCGTGCAGATGACGGAGACACTGCTCAGCGTCTCGATCGCCGGCAGATGACGTATCAGGGCGTTGCGCCGCGCCATCGCCTGGGCTCCCAGCGCCAGCGTGATGGTCAGTACCGCCGGCAGCCCTTCCGGAATCGCCGCCACCGACAGCCCCACGACAGCGGTGAACAGCTCGCCGAAGGGGTAATCCCAGAGGAAATGGCCCAGCGCCATCACGGCAGCCGCCAGCACCAGAATGATCAGCGTCAGCCAGCGGGCAAAGCTATTCATCTGCCTGACCAGCGGCGTGGTCCTGGGCGTGACATGGGCCAGCAGCCGGCTGATCCGGCCCATCTCGGTGGCGATACCCGTCGCCACCACGACGCCCAGCCCCTGACCGCCGACCACCAGCGTGCCGCCGAAGGCCATGCAGCCGCGTTCGGCCAGCTCCGCCCACGCGGAAACCGGATCGGTGTGCTTTTCCACTGCCGTCGATTCGCCGGTGAGCACCGATTCCTGAATGCTCAGCCCATGACTTTGCAGCAGTCGCAGATCGGCAGGGATCCGATCCCCGGCTTCCAGCAGCACGATGTCTCCGGGCACCAGGGTCTCGACGTTCACCCGGCATCGCCCGCCGTCGCGCAGCACCGTCGCGTACGGTGCCAGCAGTTCCTGGATGGCGGCCAGCGCCCGCTCGGCACGATGCTCCTGAATCAGGCCGATGACGGCATTGATGACGACGACGGCCAGGATGACCGCGGTATCCACGACATGACCGAGCAGTGTCGTGATCAGCGCCGATCCCAGCAGCACGTAGATCAGCACGTTGTGGAACTGGGACAGGAACAGCCTGGTCAGACTGCGCTTCGGCGGCGCCGGCAGCCGGTTTGCCCCGCCGCTGCGCAGGCGGATACCGGCCTGATCGCTGCTCAAGCCGGTCATCGCCGAATCCAGCTCGCTCAGCACCCTGTCCGTGGCCAGGGTATGCCACTGTCTGGGCTCCATCGCTGCATCTCCCGAAGGGCCGACCCTCGGGTCGGATACCCGGGATTCAGGCATGATCGCGCGGGTGCGATCATTGCCGCTCAGCCTATCCCCGGCCATTCGATGCTTTCTTGATGCCGGTCAAATCTGCTCGCCGACCAGCCCGATAACCTCGCTACACACAGTCGACATCCCGTTGCCAACCGCGAGGTGCAAGCCATGTTCAGGTCACTGCTGGTCCCCGTCGATGGTTCCGACTACGCCCAGGCTGCGCTACGAGTCGCCTGTCGACTGGCCGAACCCGGCCAGTGCACGATCCACCTGTTGACCGTGATCGAGCCCTTTGCGCCGATGCAATACGGCGGCGACTACCGGGTGCAGCAGATCGTGCGAGAAGCCGTCAACGATAACGCCGAAAAGGAAGGACGCGACATTCTCGACCGCACCATGGCGCTAATGCCGGACGGCGCGCCGAAAGACGGCGTACAGACCCTGCTGCGTCTGGGCTCTCCGGCGGGAACCATTATCGAGGAAGCCAGACGACTCGGCGTCGACGCCATCGTCATGGGCAGCCGCGGGCTCAGTGACATCAAAGGCCTACTGGTCGGCAGCGTTTCGCACAAGGTCAGCCATGTCGCCGGATGCACGGTGATCAGCGTTCATGGACAGCCACACGCAGGCGCATGAAACGTTCGTTCCCCTTTGCCATCCTGCGCTGGCTGGTCGTCGGCGCCGGTCTTCTCCTGGCTGGCGTCACACTCTGGTATTGGCTCCAGCCCGAGGGGTTGGGCGAGGCCTTCGCTCGCGGTAACGGCCGCATCGAAGCGACCGAGATCGACGTCGCCACCAAGCTCGCCGGGCGGGTGGCGGAAATCCTGGTCAACGAAGGCGACTTCGTCGAACCGGGTCAGGTAGTGGCACGCATGGATACGCGAAGTCTGGAAGCCGAGCGACGCCAGGCCGAGGCAGAGCTGCAGCGCAGCCGCAACGCCTTGCAGACCGCCCGTGCCGGCGTGGCCCAGAACCAGAGTCACCAGGCAGCCGCCGAAGCGACGGTGCATCAGCGTGAAGCCGAGCTCGACGCCGCCCGGAAACGCTTCGAGCGCTCCAGTGCGCTGCTGCAGCGCCACGTGATCTCGTATCAGCAAGTGGACGACGACCGCGCAACGATGCAGAGCGCCCGCGCCGCGCTGTCGGCCTCCCAGGCGGAGGTGGCGGCGGCCCAGGCCAGCGTGGCAGCGGCCCGCTCCCAGGTGATCGAAGCCCAATCGGCGATCGACGCCGCCCAGGCCAATGTCGAGCGCGTCCAGTCGGACATCGAGGACAGCCTGCTGCGCTCCGACCGGCTGGCCCGGGTGCAGTATCGCGTGAGCGAGCCCGGCGAAGTGCTGGCGGCCGGCGGCAAGGTGCTCAACCTGATCGACCTGACCGACGTCTACATGACGTTCTTCCTGCCTACCAGCCAGGCCGGGCGGGTCGCGCTGGGCGACGACGCCCACCTGATCCTGGATGCGCTGCCCAACTACGTGCTGCCGGCCCGGATCAGCTTCGTCTCCAGCGAAGCGCAGTTCACCCCCAAGACGGTGGAGACCGAAAGCGAACGGGAAAAGCTGATGTTTCGCATCCGCGCCCGTATCGACGCCGATCTACTGCGCGAGCACATCCGCCAAGTGAAGACAGGGTTGCCCGGCGAAGCCTACCTGAAGCTGGATCCGGCTGCCGAATGGCCGGAAGCACTGCGCGTGAACGTCTCCCGATGAGCGCCGACGCGGTCGCGACGCTGTCGGGGGTCAGCCTGCGTTACGGCAAGCGTACGGCCCTCCAGGAGCTGACGCTCGACATTCCCGCCCGCCGCATGGTGGGCCTGATCGGGCCGGACGGGGTCGGCAAGTCCAGCCTGCTGGCGCTGATCGCCGGCGCCAGGCGAATCCAGTCGGGGCAGATCCAGGTGCTTGGCGCGAACATGGCCAGCGCCACCCAGCGCCGCGTGACCGGCCCGCGCATCGCCTACATGCCCCAGGGTCTGGGCAGGAATCTCTATCCCACGCTCAGCGTGCGCGAGAACCTCGAGTTCTTCGCCCGGCTGTTCGGCCAGGATGCCGAGGAGCGCGAGCGGCGTATCCACGACCTGACGACCAGTACCGGACTGGAGAAATTCACCGAGCGTCCGGCGGGCAAGCTCTCCGGCGGCATGAAGCAGAAGCTGGGGCTCTGCTGCGCGCTGATCCACGACCCTGACCTGCTGATTCTCGACGAGCCCACCACCGGGGTCGATCCGCTGTCACGCAGCCAGTTCTGGGAACTGATCGCCCGGATACGCCATCAGCAGGCCCGGACGAGCGTGATCGTCGCCACCGCGTACATGGACGAGGCCTCGGCCTTCGACTGGCTGATCGCGATGGATGCCGGCAAGGTGCTCGACCAGGGCGCCCCCGCGACGCTGCTCGAACGGACGGGATGCGATTCGCTGGAGGCCGCCTTCGTCCAGCTGTTGCCCGCCGAGAAGCGGTCGGGACATACCGATCTCGAGATCCCGCCCCGCAAGGCCCACGACGAGGTGGCGATCGAAGCGCACGGTCTGACCAAGCGCTTCGGCGACTTCACCGCCGTGGATCATGTCGACTTCCGTATCGAACGCGGGGAGATCTTCGGCTTCCTGGGTTCCAACGGTTGCGGCAAGACCACCACCATGAAGATGCTGACGGGCCTTCTGCCCTTCGACGAGGGGCAGGCGCGGCTGTTCGGACAGCTGGTCGCCCCCGAGCATATCGAAACCCGGCGCCGGGTCGGCTACATGTCGCAGGCGTTCTCGCTCTACAACGAGCTGACGGTGCGCCAGAACATCGACCTGCACGCGCGGCTGTTTCGTCTTTCGCCACAGCGACACGCCACCCGTCGCCGGCAACTGCTGGCACAGTTCGATCTGCAGGGCGTCGAGGGGCAACTGCCGGGCAGCCTGCCTCTGGGTATCCGCCAGCGTCTCTCCCTGGCCGTGGCCATGCTGCACGAACCGGAAATCCTGATCCTCGACGAGCCCACTTCCGGAGTCGATCCGGTGGCCCGTGATCGCTTCTGGGAGCTGCTGGTGCGGATGTCGCGCGAAGATGGCGTCACGATCTTCATCTCCACCCATTTCATGAACGAAGCGCTGCGCTGCGACCGCATTTCGCTGATGCACGCCGGCAAGGTACTCGACAGCGGCACGCCCCGGGCATTGATGGCCAGGCGCGGGCACGACAATCTGGAAGCGACCTTCATCGACTATCTCAAGGACGCCAGCGAGCTCAAGGGCACCAGCGAATTCAAAGGCACCAACGAATTCAAAGACGCCAGCGAGGCGGCGGCTCCCCCGGCGACACACGAGAGCATCGCCGTCGCAGCCGCAGCGGTAAAGGGCGCTCCCCCTCGTTTCAGCTGGCGTCGGCTGTCGAGCTACGCCCGGCGCGAGGGCATGGAAGTGCGGCGCGACCCGATCCGCGCCACCCTGGCCCTGGCAGGCACCCTGATTCTGATGTTCATCATGGGGTACGGCATCAACATGGATGTCGAGGACCTCTCCTTCGCGGTGCTCGATCGCGACCGGACCACCACCAGTGACGACTACGTCCTCAACCTTTCGGGCTCGCGCTATTTCAAGGAGAAGGCGCCCCTGCAGAGCTACGAAGAGATGGACGAGCGCCTGCGCCGAGGCGAGATCAGTCTCGCGGTGGAGATTCCGCCCGGGTTCGGACGTGATCTCAAGCGTGGCGCCTCGCCACAGGTCGCATTCTGGGTCGATGGCGCGATGCCGAGCCGGGCCCAGACCATCATCGGTTATGTGCAGGGGATCCATGCCACCTATCTGCAGCAACTGGCCCAGGCCTCCGGCAGCGACGACAGCCGGCCGGTCGGGGTCGCCCTGCGCTACCGTTACAACCCGGACGTGCGAAGCCTGCCGGCGATGGTGCCGGCGATGATTCCGCTGCTATTGATGATGATTCCGGCCATGCTCACCGCCCTTGGCGTCGTCAGGGAGAAGGAGCTGGGTTCGATCACCAACTTCTACGTCACCCCGGTCACCCGCCTGGAGTTCCTGCTCGGCAAGCAGCTGCCTTACGTGGTCATGGGAATGCTCAACTTCTTCCTGCTGGTATTGCTCTCGGTCTTCGTCTTCGGCGTGCCGCTCAAGGGCAGCCTGGCGATGCTCAGCGTGGCGGCCCTGCTCTATGTGTTCTGCGCCACCGGCTTCGGGTTGCTGGTTTCGGCACTGTTCAACAGCCAGATCGCCGCCGTGTTTGGCACGGCCATCGGCACCGTCGTTCCGGCAATCCAGTTTTCGGGCCTGCTGTATCCCGTCTCCGCCCTGGAAGGTGCTTCCGCGGTGATCGGGCATCTCTACCCGACCAGCCACTTCCTCATCATCACTCGCGGCATTTTCTCCAAGGCGCTCGGCGCCGCCGAGCTATGGCCGAGTTTCCTGGCGCTGCTGGTCACGTCTCCGCTGCTGTTGCTGGCCAGCGTGGCCGGCCTGAAGAAGCAGGAAAAATGAGTTGAGTACGCTCTCGAACATCCTGCAACTGGGCATCAAGGAGCTGCGCACCCTGGCCCGCGATCCGGCGATGCTCCTGCTGATCGCCTACACCTTCACGCTGAGCGTCTACTCCAGCGCCAACGGCATTCCGGAAACGCCCCACCGGGCCAGTATCGCGGTGGTCGACGAGGATCGCTCGCCCATCACGCAACGCATCATCGACGCCTTTCAGCTGCCCTACTTCCTCGAGCCAGTGCTGACCGACCATGCCGACATGGACATCGGCATGGACAAGGGGCGCTATACCTTCACCCTCGACTTTCCGCCCGACTTCCAGCATGACCTGCTGCGCGGCCGGCAGCCCTCGATCCAGTTGAATGTCGATGCCACCCAGATCAGCCAGGCCTTCACCGGCGCCGGACACATCCAGCAGATCATCGACGACGAGGTCGCGTCATTCCTGCAGCACAGCGACATGCCATCGGCACATCCTGTGCAGGCGGTGATTCGTACCCGATACAACCCCAACCTCATCCAATCCTGGTTCGGCGCCGTCAACGAGGTCATCAACCAGATCACCATGCTGTCGATCATCCTGACCGGCGCGGCACTCATCCGCGAGCGCGAACACGGCACTATCGAGCATTTGCTGGTCATGCCGGTGACGCCGTTCGAGATCATGGCGGCCAAGGTATGGTCGATGGGGCTGGTGGTGCTGGTCGCCGCGCTCCTGTCGCTGCGCTTCGTCGTCGGTGGCTGGCTGGGCGTACCGCTGCAAGGCTCGATGACGCTATTTCTGATCGGCGCGATACTGCACCTGTTCGCCACCACCTCGATGGGCATCTTCTTCGGTACCGTCTCCCGCTCGATGCCGCAGTTGGGACTGCTGATCATCCTGACGCTGATTCCGCTACGGGTTCTTTCAGGCGGCATGACCCCGCGAGAGAGCATGCCGGAGGTGGTGCAGAACCTCATGCTGCTGACGCCGACCACCCACTTCGTGGCGTTCGGGCAGAACATTCTGTTCCGTGATGCCGGCCTGGCAACCGTCTGGCCGCAACTGCTGGCGCTGACCCTGATCGGTATGGCCTTTTTCCTCGTCGCCCTGCTCCGACTGCGGCGCTCGCTTGCCTGAAACCATAAAAAAAGCCGCATCGTCTGCTCGACGATGCGGCAATCCTGCGCTTTAGAGCTTCCTGCTCATTCCGCCTTCACTGTGATCTTCTTGGCCGGGGCGATTTCCGCCTTCGGCACATGAATGGTCAACATGCCGTCCTTGCCCTTGGCGCTGATTCGCTCCTCGATGACATCGGATGGCAGCGAGAAACTCCGCGAAAAGCGACCAAAGCTGGTTTCGATCAGATGGCGTTTGGTGTCCTTACTCTCTTTCGTGTCGTGCCGTTCGCCCCTGAGCGTTAGCACATTATTCTGTACGGTGATCTCGACATGCTTGCTGTCGATTCCCGCCAGTTCCGCCGTAATGAGGTATTCCTTTTCCGTCTCGCTGATATTCACCGTCGGCGCCCAGACATCGCGAGATGTCGCCGGACGGTTGCGGTTGTAGCGATCGAAGAAGGCTTCCATTTCGTGGAAAGGATTCCAGGTGGTGAGTTCCATGGCCTGTGCGCTCCCTGTTCAAGACGATGACAATGGCCGAAGCCGGGTATCAGTGTGTACCGCCGCACGAATCCAAGCTTGACCTGGGTCAAGGTTCCTGAAGAAAGCGAGCCGATCGCTTCGCCTGTAACATCTTCCGCGGCCGATGAATCCGCAAATAGTTGATATCCATCGGTAAAGATCGCTTCGATCCCATCGTTTCCTTTCGACCTGCTCAAGCTTGATCTGAATCAAGCCGCTGTCTGCAATCCGGCGGATACTGACTTCGTCACCATGGTCATTACCGATAGCGTCCACCAGACGAAGGAGATACCCATGTCCACGATGAAAGCTGCCATCTATGTCGAGCCCGGTCGCATCGAGCTGACCGAAAAGCCGATACCCCCCATCGGCCCCAATGACGCCTTACTGCGCATCACGACCACCACCATCTGCGGTACCGACGTGCACATCATGAAGGGCGAATATCCGGTCAAACCCGGACTGACCATCGGCCATGAGCCGGTAGGCACCATCGTGGAGCTGGGCGACAACGTGCGCGGCTATCACGTGGGGCAGCGGGTGATTGCCGGCGCGATCTGCCCCGGCTTTACCTCCTACGCCTGCCAGGACGGCCATCCGGCCCAGGATGGTGGCTGCCAGGGCCATGGCTACAAGCCGATGGGCGGCTGGCGTTTCGGCAACACCATCGACGGGGTGCAGGCCGAATACGCGCTGGTGCCCGATGCCCAGGCCAACTTGGCCCCGATCCCGGATGGGCTCAGCGACGAACAGGTGCTGATGTGTCCCGACATCATGTCGACCGGCTTCGTCGGGGCCGAAAGCGCCAATATCGGCATCGGTGATACCGTCGCGATCTTCGCCCAGGGCCCGATCGGACTCTGCGCCACTGCCGGCGCCCGGCTGCGCGGCGCCAGCTGCATCATCGTCGTCGACGGTATCGATCAGCGGCTGGATATCTCTCGCCACATGGGCGCCGACATCACCTTGAATTTCCATCAGGTCGATGTCGTCAGCGAAATCCTTCGCCTGACCGGCGGTCGTGGCGTCGATGCCGCCATCGAGGCGCTGGGCACCCAGACCACCTTCGAGGCTGCCCTGCGGGTGCTCAAGCCCGGCGGCACGCTCTCCAGTCTCGGCGTCTATTCCGGGGATCTGACCATACCGCTCGACGCCTTCTGCGCCGGTCTCGGCGATCATCGCATCGTCACGTCCCTGTGCCCGGGCGGGAAGGAGCGCATGCGCCGGCTGCTCGACATCGTCAAGGCCGGCCGGATCGATACGGCCTCGCTGGTCACGCACCGCTATGCCCTGGACGATATCGTCGAGGCCTACGACCTGTTCGCGCACCAGCGTGACGGCGTGTTGAAGGTCGCCATCACTCCGTGACGTGCAGCGGCAGACGATCGTCCGCGAAGGCCCGGCTCTATCGCAACGCCATCAAGCGATGAGCCGGGCATTTCATCGCTTCTTTTCTACCCGAATTCCCTAGGTTTTGTCTGAAGAGTCGTCGAGCGAAGGTCAGACAAGGCAAAAATCGGTGAAAAGACGGAGTTTACGCGGTGTAAATGAGTACTTTGAGCCGATTTTTAACGCCGTATGGCCGAGCGCAGGCAGTTTTCAGACAAAGCCTAGCCGCCCTGCCACAGAATCCGGGGGTCTTCGAGAATACTGAGCAGGTCGATGGGGGCGGGGCGCAGCCGCACGGTAAAATCGGTCACCGGCCGGTGACTGGTGATCCGGGTTTCGTAGATCGCCTCGCCGCTGCGAGAAAAGTCCACGTTCTGGATCATCGGCTGACAAATCGCGGCTCTTCCACTGACGCCATCGGCATAGAGCTCGACCAGAAGCGCCTCCGGAGTGAGCTTGCCCAGCGAGACGCGCGCCCGGAATCGATGCTGATGGCCATCGCTTTCCGTCTCCACCGATTCGAAGGCGACTTCGGACCAGTGCCGATCCAGTTGTCGGCGACGATTCACGATCCGGCGTCCCCGGGCGCCGTCATCGGCTACGCGGCCATGCCAGGCTTCGGCCAGGGGAATGTAGTACTGCTCCACATACTGGGAAAGCGATCGGTTGGTGGAATACAGCGGCGTCAGCCGTGCCATGCTTTCGCGCATGCGTGCCACCCAGCCCACCGGGATATCCGCTTCGTTGCGGGCATAGAAGGCGGGCAGCACCTCGTGCTCGAGCAGGTGATAGAGCGCTTCGGCCTCCTGGGCATCGTAGCCGGGGTCGTCCGCGTGCTCGCGACCATCGCCCAACGCCCATCCCACCTCGGGGGCATAGGCTTCGGCCCACCAGCCATCCAGCTCGGAAAGATTGAGCCCCCCGTTGACCAATACCTTCATGCCGCTGGTGCCGCAGGCTTCCCACGGGCGCCGCGGGGTATTGAGCCACACGTCGACGCCCTGGACCAGCTGTTCGGTGAGCTGCATGTTGTAGTCGGCCAGGAACACCACCCGATGGCCGACATTCTCCTCTCGAATGAACCGCACCCACTGCTGGATCAGCGCCTGCCCTGTCCTGTCCGCCGGATGTGCCTTGCCGGCCAGTACCAGCTGCATCGGGCGTTCGGGATGGGTCAGCAACGCCTTCAGGCGCTGCGGATCGTGAAGCAGCAGGTTGGGTCGCTTGTAGGTGGCAAAGCGTCGGGCGAAACCCAATATCATGATTTGCGGTTCGAACACCTGCCGGGCGCTCTCGATGGCCTCCGGCGTTGCACCAGCCGTCGCCAGCTGGTGTGCCAGTCGCTCACGAAGCTGCTCGACGAGTTCCCGGTTGGCCGCGGCCCGAAACTGCCACAGGGTGGCATCATCGAGGTGACGAATGCTCATCGCCAGCGGCTCGCTGCATCCCAGCCAGCGACCCTTGCCGCAGGCGCGGGTCCAGAGCGCGTCGGCCGGCGCCGAATCCCAGCTCGGCATGTGGACGCCATTGGTGACGTGAGCGATGGGCAGCTCCGGCGTCGGCCAACGGGGAAACAGCGGCTGGAAGATATGACGACTGACCCTGGCATGCAGCTGGCTGACCCCGTTGATGAAGCCGCTGCCCCGGCAGGCGAGCCACGCCATGTTGAAAGGTTCGTCATCATCCTCTGGGCGGCTGCGCCCCAGCGCCAGCAGCTCGGCCAGCGGAATCTTCAGCTGCTGTTCGGTGTAGTGCTGCAGGTACTGCGCGATCAGCGCGGGAGAAAACCGGTCGAAGCCGGCGGCGACCGCGGTATGGGTGGTGAAGAGATTGCCGGCACGGGTAATGGTCAGTGCCGTCTCGAAGTCGGTGCCGGTGCGCTGCATGTAGCTGCGCGCCCGTTCCAGTACGACCAGCGCCGCATGACCCTCATTGAGATGGCAGACCTGCGGATGCAGATCGAGCGCTTCGAGCAAGCGCCAGCCGCCGATGCCCAGCACCATCTCCTGCTTGAGCCGGAGCTCGGCATCGCCGCCATAGAGTTCACTGGTGATGCCGCGGTGGGCGGGATAATTGGCGATGTCGTTGCTGTCCAGCAGATAGAGCGTCACCCGCCCGATGCGGGCCTGCCAGGCCCGTAGCCATACCGAGTAGCCCGGCAGCACGATCTGCAGGCGCAGCCATTCGCCATTCGCGGTGCGCAGCGGCATGATGGGCAACTGGCCGGGATCGTTGTAGGGATACAGCGCGTGTTGATTACCGTCGCTGTCGATCAGTTGACGGAAATAGCCCTGCTGGTAGAGCAACCCGATGCCGATGATCGGGACGCCGAGATCACTCGCTGCCTTGAGATGATCGCCGGCCACGTTGCCCAACCCACCGGAATAGATCGGCAGGGCCTCGCTGACCATGAATTCCATGCTGAAGTAGGCCACGGCGGTGAAAGGCGCCTCGGGGTGATTCTGCTCGAACCAACTGGGGCCGACATGCTGCTCGCGCCCGAGACGTGCCAACTGATCCAGCCGGTTTCGAAACTCCGGATCGGCCAGCGTCCGGGCGAGTTTCTCGTGCGATACCGTCTGCAGCACCGCCCAGGGGTTGTGCGTCAGATTCCAGAGAGTGGTATCCAGCTCCCGCCATATCCTGTCGGTGGCATGCTTCCACGTCCCGCTCAGATCCAGCGCCAGCTCGACCAGGGTATCGAAACCCTCGATAGCCGCCCCAGGCAGTTCGTACGGTGATGTCACGGTGCATGCTCCTTCACTACCCAACCGAAATGCTCGATACGGAACGCCGCCATTGTCGGATCGATGGTCACCCATCGGAGAGTGTGGATAGCCACTATCGAAGAGTAAATCGCTGCCGGAAACCACGGCTTGACCGGGATCAATTCCGCGCGCTGCCGGTCGCGGGAAAGACAGCTCGGGGGAAGGAATGACGATGACGATCAAAGCCTCTGATCGAGCGACGAGCGCTCCGTAACCGTTCGGTTTGCCGAATGTAAACAAACCCTGTCCGCGGCGACAGCACGCTTACATCATCACTGTTGAACTCCCTGCCTTTTCTCGCTCTACTACCGCCGTTACGCAGCAGATTCGCGCAAGGCGTTTCCCTGCCACAAGGCCAGATTCGATACGTCAACAAGTCACGAAGCGAGGGGTGGCGTCATGTCGGTATCACCCATTGGCGGCTCTTGCCGCCCCGGTCCCGGTACTCACTGTCGTACTTGCAGCCTCAGTTCGTTATGTTTGCCCCTGGCGCTGAACACGCAGGCCATGGAAGACTTCGATGCCATCATCAAGCGCCGGGCGCCGCTGGTGCGTGGCGAAGTGCTCTGCCGTCAGGGGGAGACTTTCACGCAGATCTTTGCGGTTCGTTCCGGGAGCTTCAAGCAGGTCGTGCTCGATCAGGATGGCGAGGAACAGATCAGTCATTTTCACTTGCCGGGCGAGCTGATGGGACTGGAAAGTATCGAGGAAGGGAGCCACGCGGGATTCATCATCGCCCTGGAACGGTCGACGGCCTGCGAGATCCCCTTTCACCAGCTGGACACACTCGCCGAGCGCATGCCGGAGTTGCGCAACCAGCTCTATCGCAGCATGAGCCGCGTCATGAGCGACGAGCACCGACTGATCCGGTTGCTGACCTGCAAGAGCGCCGACGAGCGAATGGCGAGCTTTCTACTGGATCTGGCACGGCGTTTCGAGCGTTACGGTTATTCCCCCGAGCGCTTCCGTTTGCCGATGTCCCGCAACCGATATCGGCAATTATCTGGGGCTCGCCCTCGAAACGGTGAGCCGCATTCTCGGCCGGTTGCAGCAGCAGTCCCTGATAGCGCTCGAGGGTCGGGAGCTTCGCATTCTGCAGCCCGAGATCCTCTATCAACGCTCCCAGACCGCTCACTGCCGGACCAGATCCACCGTCGCCCACCAGCGTTAGCCCGGCGGTGGCCGCTTCGCGCAGCGCGCCAGAATGGCCGGCATCTCGATAAGCTTTCGGTCCCTTTAAGCTTTCTTTAAGTCTGAAACGCGACCATGGCGCCACATTGGCTCCCGCACTGCACGCTGCGGTCGGCCCGCGTCTGGTTTATTTTATAGACAAGACTTTCACGAAGGCTGCAAGCGACACTTCCATCAAGACAGAATGTGCTCATCGAGCATGAAGAAGCGTTCTGTCAGCAACGTCGTTGAATGTTACAGGGCGGACCGCGCTTACCGGTCCCATTGCCAGGAAAATTGTCATTGATGCACTCGTCTCTCCAATCCTCCCTCCCGTCATCCGTTCAGCCACCCCTGCTCTCGATCCTGATACCGGCCAAGGATGAAGCCGGCAATCTCCCCGGCCTGCTCGATGAAATCAGCCTGGCGCTCGCCGATATCGACCATGAGGTGATCGTGGTCGACGATGCCTCGACGGACGGCACCTGGGAGATGCTGAGACAGCGTGCAGAAAAGGATGCCCGCCTGCGCCCGCTGCGCCATGCAACCAGCGCCGGACAGAGCACCTCGGTCTGGCAGGCGGCCTGGGCGGCCCGCGGCACCTGGCTCGGCACGCTGGATGGCGACGGTCAGAACGATCCGGCCGACCTGCCGAATCTGTTCGAGCGTGCCCAGCGTGGCGACGTGACACTGGTTGCCGGCCATCGCACCAACCGCCGGGATGATTGGATCAAACGCGTCTCTTCCCGGGTTGCCAACCGGGTTCGTTCGGCGCTGCTCAACGACGCGACACCCGATACCGGATGCGGCCTCAAGGTGGTGCGTCGCGACGCCTTCCTGCTGCTCCCCTATTTCGATCATATGCACCGTTTTCTGCCGGCGCTGGTACGCGCCCAGGGCGGCGAGTGCGTCTCGGTCCCCGTCAATCACCGCCCGCGCGGCGCAGGCGAGTCGCATTACGGCCTCAACAACCGCCTATGGGTGGGCCTGGTGGACATGGTCGGGGTGATGTGGCTACGACGACGAAGCCGGCTGCCGGCAGCCATCGTCGAGTCGGCCCAGTCCGAGCCGGCGCCCGTCGAGAGTCGCACGGATTCGAACGACGTGGAGCCGGCGCCATGAATCAGGAATGGCTGTGGGTGACCATCGGCTTCATTGGCCAGGCGCTGTTCTCGGCGCGCTTCATCATTCAATGGCTCGCCAGCGAGCGCGCCAGACGCAGCGTCGTCCCGATCGCGTTCTGGTTTTTCAGCCTGGGTGGCGGCGCAACGCTGCTGGCCTACGCCATCTACCGGCGCGACCCGGTGTTCATCGCCGGCCAGGGTGCCGGGTTGATCATCTACATCCGCAACCTGATGTTGATCCGGCGAGAACAGCGGCAGACAGCCTCGCCGGAAGATGTCTCGAACTCCTGAACGGAAAACGCTTTCCATGCGACGCTTCCTGACCGATCCATCACAGGCACGCTATCGGCGTGCCTGGCTACTGTTGCTGCTGTTCACCGTGGTGCTGCTGGGCATCGGCATCGGCCTGCGCGATCCGTGGCCGGCCGATGAGCCGCGCTTTGCCCTGAACGCGCTGGAAATGCTGCGCACCGGGCAATTCTGGTTCCCGCATCGCGGCGGCGAGCTCTATCCCGACAAGCCGCCGGTGTTCATGTGGGCTTCGGCCCTGAGTATCTGGCTCACCGGCTCCGTGCGCTGGGGATTCCTGATCCCGACGACGCTGGCCGGCGTCGGCACGCTGTTGCTGGTCGTCGATCTGTGTCGGCGTCTCCACGGCCGGCGCGTCGCGCTGTTGTCCGGCCTGGCACTGCTGACGGCGTTCCAGTTCGTGCTGCAGGCCAAGACCGCCCAGATCGACATGATGCTGACCTTCTGCACCACGCTGGCATCCTACGGATTGCAGCGCCACGCGCTGCTGGGGCCGGACCGATGCTGGTGGTCGATCGGCTGGGCGGCGATGGGGCTCGGCATCATCACCAAGGGCGTCGGCATCCTGCCGTTGACGCTGCTGCCGGCCTGGCTATGGATGAGCTATCTCGGCGATTTTCGCAAGAACGCTCGCGGACACATCACACGCATCACGCTCAAGGATGCCATTCAGGGCATCGGCATCATGCTGCTGTGCGTGGCCGCCTGGGCCGTGCCGATGGTCATCATGGCGACCTGGGGAGACGACCCGTCACTGGCCGCCTACCGGGACAATATCCTGTTCAAGCAGACCGGCCAGCGCTATGCCGACTCCTGGGCGCATCTCGAGCCCTGGTACTACTATCTGGTCAAGGTGCTGCCCTGGGCCTGGATGCCGCTGACGCTGGCCCTTCCCTGGGCGATCCCGGCCTGGTGGCGCCGGTTGCGGCGATCCGATGCACGGATCTGGCTTCCGCTCAGTTCGGTCGTCCTGATCGTGATCTTCTTCTCGCTGTCGCCCGGAAAACGCGGCGTCTACATGCTGCCGACCGTGCCGCTGCTGGTGGTGGCGATGGCGCCGCTGCTGCCCGGCCTGATCTCCAGGAAGCGCCTGCACTGGCTGGGGTTCGGCCTGCTGGCCTTGCTGGGTGGCCTCTTGTTGATCGCCGGTATCCTGGGTCTCGCCGGCCTGCCCACACTGGCCAGGCTCGCCGAGCGTCATGCCGTATCGCCCTGGGCGTGGTGGATCGTCATCGGCATCATCGCCGTTGGGCTATTGGTCGTCATGCGGCCCCGCCGTGGACTGTGGGCGCTGACGAGTTGGCTGGTGGTGTTCTGGGTCAGCTGGTCGACCTGGGGCTATGCCCTGCAGGATCACGCCCGCTCGCCTCGCGACATGATGGCCGAGGTCGAATCGATCACCGGTGCCGGAGCCTGGCTGGCGATGCCGGACTACGACGAGGAGTTTCTGCTGCAGTCGCGCCAGCCCAGCATCCAGTTCGGCGACAAGACGCCGGCCCGCGATCAGTTCCTGCGCGCTTTCGCGTGGCTGCAGCAGGACGATAGCCGCTGGATGTTCGCGATGAAACGCCAGGCCGAGGACTACGCCTGTATCGACCAAACCCGGATTCACGACATGGGCATCCAGAACGGGGACGCCTGGTGGCTGGTGCCGGCCACCGCCGTCGGCGAGTGCCGGGGAGACGAAACGGCAGCGCCGCTCTTCGTGGCGCCGACGACCCTGCCGGACGAGACCGGCAGCGCGCCTCGGGTATAAGAGAAACGGGTGTAAGAAAAGCGAAAGGAATGCAGGAAAAAGCTCGCTGGAGGAATCGGTCACGCCAGCGAGCTGATCACACCGGTCAAACGACGGGATCGAGCCAGTCCAGCCGAACCCGCAAGCCGCCGCTCTCGCGGTTGGCAAGCGTCATCGTCAAGCGCTGCCGCTCGGCAATCTCGGAGGCGATTGACAGCCCCAGCCCGCTGCCGCTGATGCGCTGGTCGGAAGCCCGCTGGAAGCGCTGCGTCACGGCCTCGAGCAGCCGTTCCGGGATCCCCGGGCCGGAATCGTCGATGGTCAGCCAGGGATGTCGGTTCTCGATACCCACCGCCACACTCACCTCTCCCCCCGCCGGGGTATAGCGCAGCGCATTGTCCATCAGATTGCGGATCAGAATCCCCAGCTCGGTGGCATTGCCGACGACGTTTACCGGCTCGCCTTCGACGATATCCAGCGTCTGCTGTCGGGATTCGGCCAGCGGCCAGAGATCGGCGGCCAAGTCCATGACCAGTGCCGGCAGTTGAACCGTCTCCGGCGCCGGGCGCTCCTGGTGGATATCCAGGCGCGCCAGCAACAGCAGTTGCTCGACCACTCGCTGCAGGCGCTCGATGCCGTTGTAGGCCTTGTCCAGCGCGCTGGGCTCGCCGTAGCGGGCGTTGTCGAGGTGGATCTTCATCGCCGCCAGCGGGGTTCTCAGCTCGTGCGCGGCATCGGCGGTAAAGCGCCGCTCGCGCTCGAGCGTCTGACCCAGCCGCTCGATGAAATCGTTGAGCGCCCCGCGCAGTGGCTGCAACTCTTGCGGCACTCCCACGCGGATCGGGCTGAGATCTCTTTCATCTCGGGTCTGAACCTGGCGGGAAAGGTGGTCGATCGGCTCCAGCCCGCGCCGGATCAGCCTGGCAATCAGCCAGATCAGGATCGGCAGCGCCAGCAGCAGCGGTACGAAGTTGCCCCAGGCGACCTTGTTGGAAAGTTCATCCTGGAACGACTCGCGCAGGCCCACGCTGATCCAGCGCCCACCATCGATCGGCATGCTGAACACACGCCAGCGATGGCCATCGTAGCCGACCCAGCGGTGCCCCTCCTTCTCGGGTGGGGGGAATTCCTCGTCCCGGGCATCCCAGCGTGCCCCCATCAACATGGGCTGACGGTCGGCATCCCAGAAGCCCAGCGACAGCATTCGCTCTTCGTGGTCGTAGAGCTTCGGCTTGGCAACCTGCGAAATGGGATTGTCGGTCTCGCCATACCAGTGGGCGAAATGCCCCGGTTGCGACAGTTTCTCGGCGACCGCCCGATACTCCTGTGGTGTCGTATCGACATCGACCAGTGCCGCGACTACCCGTGCCTGCAGGCTGAGCTGGGCATCGAAGATCTCTTCCATCTCGTGGCGCGTAATCAGGTAGGCGGCGGTCACCGCCAGCGCCATGACCACCAGCAGGACCCCAATGAGCATATAGTTGAGGTAGCGGCGAATCGATGTCATGCCGCGCGGCTGTCCAATCGATAACCAATCCCGCGGACGGTGGCGATCAAATGCTTGTCCAGCTTGCGGCGCAGGTGGTGGACATGGACTTCCAGCGCATTGGAACCGACCTCTTCTCCCCAGCCGTAAAGCAGGCTTTCCAGTTTGGGCCGCGACATGACCTTGTCGCTGTTTCTGGCCAATTCGAGCAGCAGGGCGAACTCCCGGCGTCCCAGGGTGATCGCGTTGCCCTTCCAACTGACTTCATGTTGCGATTCGTCGATGGTCAATTGCCCGATCGACAGCAACTGGGTCGAGCGGCCCTCGGCACGCCGTGTCACGACCCGCATTCGCGCCAGCAGCTCCTGCAGGTCGAAGGGCTTGAGCACGTAGTCGTCGGCCCCGGCATCCAGCCCGGCGATCCGCTGCTCGACCGCATCCCGCGCCGTCAGGATCAATACCGGTAGCGGATGCTGGCGCCGGATGCTTCTGAGTACGTCCAGACCATCGATATCCGGCAGGCCCAGATCGAGAACGACCAGCGAGAATGGCTCGACACGCACCGCCTCCAGTGCTTCGCGCCCCTTCATCAGCCAGTCCACCACGTAACCTTCCCGGATCAGAGCGGTCCGGATACCGTCCCCCAGCAGGGGGTCGTCTTCCACCAACAATACGCGCATTGCGGTTTCCGTCTTCGTTTTCCACCAGGGAGCTCGACAGGAACTCGCCCATTCGATCCTATTGAGACATACCCACCTTAACGGTTTCTTATCGCGCCTTGCGCCTCATGCATGCCACCGGCGCCCAGCGCCAGGCTGGCCGCCGATCGCCTTCCGTTCCCGATAATGTTTCGTTAAGGGAACGCCATCAAAGTAGCCTCCCTCAGCCATCTTGGGGCGCGATCTGATGATCACCACCCGCAGACTCTCGCACACTCTATCGCTCCTGCAGTGGGAAGCCAGATACCGGGATACCTTCGTCATCGCCCTGCTCTGGGCAATGGCGCTCGCCAGCGCCCTGGCCAGGCCGCTGACACCCATCGACGAGACCCGCTACGTCTCGGTCGCCTGGGAGATGTGGAACGCCCACGCCTTCTGGCTGCCGCTGATGAACGGCGAAGCCTATGCCGACAAGCCACCGCTGCTGTTCTGGCTGATCCAGTCCGGCTGGTCGCTGTTCGGGGTCAACGACTGGTGGCCAAAGCTGATCTCGCCGCTGGCATCGCTGGTCGCGATGATGCATCTCTACCGTATCGCCCGTCGTCTGGGCTACGCCGGCAGCCAGGCACGGCTGGCACCCATGGTGCTGAGCGCCATGCTGATGTGGCAGCTCTACAGCGGCGCCCTGATGTTCGATGTGCTGTTGAGTGCTTGCCTGCTGGGCACCATCTCCCCTCTGATCGCGGGTGAGTTCACCCTGCGCAAGGCATCGATCAGCGGGCTCTGGCTGGGGCTGGCCCTGCTCGCCAAGGGTCCGGCCGCCTTCGTGACGCTCGGCCCGATCCTGCTGACGATTCCGCTATGGCGAGCCGCCCCACTGGGGCCGTCGGGCCGGCGCCACCTTGCCCTGGTCCTGATGCTGGGCATCGCCATGCTGGCGGCCTGGGCGCTACCTGCCGCCTGGATCGGCGGGCGCGACTATGCCCAGGACCTGCTCTGGGGCCAGAGCGTCGATCGCCTGCAGCACGCCATGGCTCATGCCAGACCCACCTGGTGGTATCTGCCCTGGCTTGCTCTGCTGGCGTTTCCCTGGTCGTTGTCGCCTGGCGCCTGGTGGCGGCTCCCGACATATCGGCATCAACGCCTGGCCTGGATCTGGCTGGCCGGACCACTGCTGATCTTTTCGCTGATCAGCGGCAAGCAGATCCACTACCTGATGCCACTATTGCCGGCGCTGGCGCTGCTCGTCATGGACGGCCTTGGCCGTATCGACCCTCGGCAAGTCCTTCGCCCCCGTCTGGCAGCGGCGGCCATCGTCGTGCTCGGTGTGGTAGCCCTGGGGCTGGGAGTTTTCGGTGCCGATGCCGTGGCCCGTTCGATGGTGTCGCCCTTCGGCATTCTGGTACTGATCGCCTTCGCCGTTATTCTCTGGCGCCAGCGCTGGCATGGCGGTGCCGAGGCGGCTCGAGGACTCGCCCTCGGCACAGGTATCGCCGTGCTGATCGCCACCCAGCTGATGCTGGCTCCCCTCTGGAGCCGATACGACGTCAGTGCGGCCAGTCAGTTACTCGCCCGACTGGAACTCGATGGCGTGCCCGTTGCTTTCAATGGCGACGGCTACCAGGCGACCTTCCAGTTTGCAGGCCGTTTGAAAAAGCCGCTCGTCACATTGAGCGGTGACCCTGCGGAGCTGTGCGAATTCAGGCATCGGACGCCCACGGGCTGGATCGTGGGCCGCGACCGCGATCTTCGTTCATTGATCGCCAACGATGGCGCTGCTCACGTCTTCGATTATCGTGGAGGCAAGCTGGATATCGTCCCCGTCAGGGCACTAGCGCTGGATTCCCGGATACCCGCGTGTGATGGATGACATTCCATCGTCACCCGCGGCTAGGCTTTGTCTGAAAACTGCCTGCGCTCGGCCATACGGCGTTAAAAATCGGCTCAAAGTACTCATTTACACCGCGTAAACTGGTACGCCAGCCCGGTCCGTTTTCGCCGATTTTTGCCTTGTCTGACCTGCGCTCGACGACTTTTCAGACAAAACCTAAAGCAATGAAGGTTCGCTCAAGATAAAAGCGGTGAAGGTTCGTTTAAGGATAGAAACTGGCATGAAAATACTCGTCACCGGCGCCGCCGGATTCATCGGCTTCCACCTGACCAACCGCCTCGCTCGCGATGGTCACGAGGTCGTCGCGCTCGACAATCTCAATGACTACTACGCCGTCTCGCTCAAGCAGGCGCGCGTGGATCGGCTAACGGGCGTCCCCTTTCACCGCCTGGATATCGCGGATCTGGCGTCACTGGACGCGCTTTTCGCGCGCGAGGGTTTCACGCACGTCGTCAATCTGGCAGCGCAGGCCGGCGTGCGCCATTCCGTCGATCACCCTCACGAGTACGGCCGCAGCAACCTGACGGGATTCCTCAATCTGCTCGACGTCTGCAAGCGCCATGGGGTCGAGCATCTGCTCTACGCTTCCTCCAGTTCGGTCTACGGCCGCCAGAAGACGCTGCCATTCCGGGAAACGGACTCCGTGGACCAGCCGGCCTCGATCTACGCCGCGACCAAGCGCGCCAACGAGATGATGGCCTACAGCTACGCCGACCTGCACCATTTGCCGGCCACCGGCATGCGCTTCTTCACCGTCTACGGCCCGTGGGGGCGACCGGACATGGCGCCCTGCCTGTTTGCCGCCAGCCTGCTGCGCGGCGAGCCGATCTCGATCTTCAACCACGGCCGCATGGCGAGAGACTTCACCTACATCGACGATGTCGTCGAATGCATCGTCCGGCTGCTGCCCCACGCGCCCAGCCCCGGCCCGGATCGTTCGGCACCGCACGAGATCTACAACCTGGGCCGCGGCAAGCCGATTGCCCTGCTCGACTTCGTCGACACGCTGGAAAAGCGTCTGGGCATCACTGCCACTCGGCACTTCAAGCAGATGCAGCCTGGCGATGTCGAGCGCACCTGGGCGGATACTCGCAAGCTGCAGTCGATCATCGACTACACGCCCCAGGTATCGCTCGAGCGGGGCATCGACCGCTTCGTTGCCTGGCTGCTCGACTATCGCGAGCTCATGCTGGAGGCGATGGCCGACTGAGAGGCGACCCGCATGCGGCCAACGGTCGTCGAACGGGCCGCATTGGCGTAGCATCTGGCCACTGCCGCCCATTCGACGAGCCCACGCATGCCCCTGAGCAAGACCCGTACCAGCTTCTACCGCCGCCTTTACATCGCCCACCTGATCGACGCTGGCCTCGCCGCGAGCGTGCCGGCCATCGTCGAGATCAGCGGCATGCCGCGCCGTACCGCCCAGGACACCCTGACGGCGCTGGGCGAGCTCGATATCCGCTGCGAATTCGAGCAGTCCGAGGGCGAGCGTCACCAGATCGGGCGCTACGTGATCCGCGACTGGGGGCCGATCTCGTCGGCCTGGGTGGAACGCCACGCCGGCGAGATCGCCGAAGCCCTGGGTTATCCGCTTCCCGGGGCCTGAGTCGGCCCTTTTCGCACCATCCAGCAAGACATTCGATACCGTTTGGAGCTCGCCCATGAGTGATCGCCAGCAGCGTCACCAGCAAGCCATGCAGAAACTCAAATCTCACGTCGACGAGAAGATCGCCGCCGCCACCGAGCAGCGTGGCCTGCTGCTGATCTTCACCGGCAACGGCAAGGGCAAGACCACGGCGGCGTGGGGCACCGTCACCCGCGCGCTGGGTTACGGCTACCGTGTCGGCGTGATCCAGTTCATCAAGGGATTGTGGGAGTGCGGCGAGCGCGACCGGCTGATCGACGATCCCAGTCTCGAAGTCCATGTGATGGCCACGGGCTTCACCTGGGAGACCCAGAACCGCGACAGCGACACCGCGGCCTGTCTAGAAGTGTGGCGGGAAGCCGAGCGGATGCTCGCCGATCCCGACCTCTATCTGGTGGTGCTCGACGAGCTCACCTACATGCTCAAGTTCGGCTATCTGGAGTTCGAAACGGTCAGGCGCGCCATCGCCAACCGTCCGCCGGAGCAGAGCGTCATCGTCACCGGGCGCAATGCGCACCGCGAGCTTGTCGAGATGGCGGATACCGTCACCGAGATGCAAGAGACCCGGCACGCCTTCAATGCGGGAATTCAAGCGCGTCGCGGCATCGACTATTAAAGCCACGAGTCATGAGCCACGAGCCACGAGCTGCGAGCTGCGAGCTGCGAGCTGCGAGCCGCGTGCCAAGAGCTAAGGACCAAGGGCCACGAGCTATGAAACGCGGCCAATAGTTCCGTTTCGGCTATCGACTCGTCGGCTAGGGTCTGTTGACGTTTCATGCACGGCCGCGCCGGAGCCAGTTTTTGTGCGGGGCAAGGCGTGAGGAGCGTAGTTTGGTCATTCCAAATGAACGACGAATAACGCAGCACCGTGCAAAAACTGGCCCGGCCCTTCGGGTTGCACGGCAAATGGCGCCATGCGGCGTTGCGGGATTGGAAAAGGGAACCACCCTTCTCTGTATCCCGCGCCTGGCCTGGCGCCATTTGGCGCAGCAACGCGGTTCGCGCTGAAACGTCAACAGACCCTAGCGGCTCGCCTCAGCAAGTGCTCGACATACCTCGCGCACGCCTTCGATCATGCGCGGCCCGGGGCGGCTGATGGCGTCCGGTTCCAGTGTGTAGAGCGCGCCGTCGCGTACCGCCGGCAGCTCGTCGTGGCTGGCCCAGAAGGCCTGCCAGCCATCGTCGTTGCCCGCTGCCAGAATCACCTGCGGCTGCGCCTCGATCAGCGATTCCCAGCCGATCTGCGGGACCAGCACCGGAGCGTCGTCGAACAGTGGCACTCCACCGCAATGACGAATGACCTGAGTCACGATCTGGCCGCCCGCCAGCGTGGTCAGCGGAGACTGCCCCAACTGATAGAACACCCGCGGCGGCGGCGAGAGCGGTTGGGCGGTCTCGTCCAGCGCCGCCTCGAAACGCTGCGCGGCGCGCTCCCCTTTCGCGGCGTGTCCGGTGAGCCGGCCGATATCCCGCAGTTCATCCGCGATCTCGCCGAGCCGGCGCGGCTCGCTGCGATAGACGGGAATATCCAGCCGCTCCAACTGCTCGACCAGCGACGCTGGCGTGCCGCTTCCCCAGGCGAGCACGAGATCGGGCCGTTTGGCGACGATCAGTTCGAGCGGAATGCCGCGATAGCTGCCGACACGATCGATCTGCCGCGCCGCCGGCGGGAAGTCGCTGCCGTCGATGACGCCGACCAGCTGGTTGCCGGCGCCAACGGCGTAGCTCGATTCCACCAGATGCGGCGCCAGCGCGATGATGCGCTCGGCCGGCTGCGCCAGCGTCACGGTATGACCGCTGTCGTCCTCGACGCTGATGGCATCGGCGTCACCGGCTGCGACGCAGACGAGCGGCCAGCCGGCCAGAGCCAGCAAGACCGCCAGCAACGAACCTGGCGACCGAGGACCGGCGGCGGATTTCGAGCGGCTCGGCAATAGGGAAAGACAGCGCATCATCGACTCGGCGGGTTGGGTTCATGGCGCAGGCGAGCATAGCATGGGAACCGAATGGCGCTGCAGGCGTCCATGCAACGTTCGCCTCCGCGCGAACGACGCTTCTCGATACCGGTTTCTCGACAGAGGAAATGCCATGTCTCTCTCCACGCTCAACCACTCACGGGTTGCCGCCCGGCCGTTGAAACGCCATGGCGCGCTCGGCCGCGCCATCGGCCTGGGTCTGGCCGGCGCGCTGGCGACGCTCACGCTCGCCACGCCGGCACTCGCCGACAAGACACCGCGTCAGATTCAGGTTCAGGCCAACGCGACGATCGATGTCGCGCCGGACCAGGCGACGCTGAATGCCCGGCTGTGGGAGCGAACGCCCGCCCAGGTCCAGGGAGAGGAAACATCGGGCAACAGCGACGCCATCAAGGAAGCGCGGGACCGGCTCGAATCCCGCACCGGCGAGCTGATACGGACGCTGGAAAACGCCGGTGTCGACAGCAAGCAGATCCGCGCCGGCTCGCTCAGCGTGCGCCCCGACTATGTGCAGACCGCCAGCCGGGGCGATGACAATGCGCCGCCGAAGGTACGCACCCAGGTCGAACGCTCGGTGTCGTTGACGCTGAACGAGCTCGACCGGCTGCCGCGCGTGCTCGACGCCCTGACCGCCGCCGGTGTCGATTCCCTCGACGGTGTCAGCTACGGGCTGCAGGACAGCAACGCCGCCGACGACCGAGCGCTCGAGCAGGCCCTCGAGCGGGCGCGCCAGAAGGCCAGGATGATGGCGAAGACGCTGGACGTGGATCTGGGCGACGTCGTCAATATCCAGGAGACCACCGCGCCCCGCTATCAGCCGCAAATGATGATGCGCGCCGCCGAGGCCGACAGCAGCGGCAGCTCGGCCGAGTATCGCAGTGGCGAGATCAGTATCGATGCGGGCGTCAGCGTGATCTGGGAAATCGACGACTGATGTCGTTCGGGCGGGCGCTGAAGCCCGCCCGAAGCCGTTACAAATCCCTTTATCCAGTAATACATTCAAGCAGAGCCAGCTGACTACTGACCGAGTGTTAACCAACCTTTCGCGCGTCATTGCGAGGGAGAACCCTCGCGCTCCCCTTTTTGACGCCACAGACGGCTAAACGGAACTCATGCCCGCCGCATTGCGCGACCGAGCACGATCTCCCCCACCAGCGCCAGGGCGAGAATGGCGGCGATCCAGCGCCAGTCGAACCCGGCCCCCAGGGCGCCGAGCGCGTCCAGGAATACCACCACGATGGCCAGCGGGCAGACATAGCGGATCGCGAATCGCCACAGCGCGTGAACCGCCGAAGGCAGCCCCAGCTCTTCCTCGAGGCTCTCCCGCCGCAACACGAATCCGGCCAGTAGCGCGGTTCCCAGCCCGCCCAGCGGCATCAGGAAGCGCGAGGTCAGGAAGTCGAGCCAGTCGAAGAAGTGGCGCCCCGCCAGTTTCCAGTCCGCGCCGACGTTGAACGACAGCATGGCGAGGGTGCTCACCACCCACAACAGGATACCGACGCCCCAGGCTGCCCTGGCACGCGATACTCCATGGCTTTCGTTCAGCCACGCGACCGTGGCTTCGATCATCGAGATGGCGGATGTCAGCGCCGCCAAGGTGAGCATCAAGAAGAAGATCGTCTCGATCACGCCACCCAGCGGCATCTGCTGGAACGCCAGCGGCAGGCTCATGAAGATCAGGCCGGGGCCGGAAGCCGGGTCCATGCCGTTGGCGAAGATCACCGGGAAGATCGCCAGCCCGGCCATCAATGCCACCAGCGTATCGCAGATGGCGACCATCAGCGTGGTACGACCGATGGACTGGCCGGCCGGCAGGTAGGCGCCGTAAGTCAGAATGGCGCCGGAGGCCAGCGACAGGGTGAAGAAGGCATGCCCCATCGCGGCCAGTACCGCCTGTCCGGTGAGCTTGCCGGGATCGAAGGCGAACAGGAAATGCACCCCGGCCCCGAAGCTGCCGGAAAAGAACGCATAGACGATCATGATCACCAGCATGATCACCAGCCCCGGCATCATCCAGCGCACGCTGCGTTCGATACCCGCCTGCACGCCCAGTCCCACGATCGCCATCGTCGCCAGCGTGACCAGCGTGCTCCAGAACCCCAGGTTCCAGGGATTGGCGTTGTTGGCGCCGAAGATCGCCGCCATGCCTTCGACACTATCGGCACTCAGGCCGCCGCTGAGCGACTTCCACAGATAGGAGACCGCCCAGCCGGCGACCACGACATAGAACGACAGGATCATGAAGCCGCACAGCATCGCCATCCAGCCGAGCCCCGACCACAGGCCGCTGCGCCCGGATTCTCTCGCCACCCGGCGGATGGCGTCGATCGGGCTGCCCCGCCCGCGTCGCCCCAGCGCAATCTCGGTCATCATCACCGGCACGCCGATGGCGGCGATGCACAGCAGATAGACCATGACGAACGCCCCGCCGCCATACTCGCCGGTCATGTAGGGGAACTTCCAGATGTTGCCCAGGCCTACCGAAGAGCCGGTCGCCGCCAGGACGAAGCCCCAGCGTCCCAGCCACAGGTTCTTGGGTGATGCGATTGCGGTCATGCTTCCTCGTCGTTCCAGTGGAAGGCCTGATCGAGTCAGGCCCTATCAAGCCCGGATCCGGCGCAAAGAGTCGCCCATGACGGGCGGAGGTGTCCCGATGACGGGCAATGCGGCGGGGGATTGTAGCGTCGACGAGGCCTATGCGCGACCGCCTCATGGTTGGTGCGATGCCGGGGCTTGTGCAAAGCTTGGCACACGACGATGATCCAACCCGTTCGGTGGATGTTTCATTCCAGGCAGAGCTTCGCAAGGAGATTCCGATGTCCCGGCACTTCGCCATTCTGGGGTTGGGCTATTTCGGCAGTACCGTCGCGCGCGAACTGAAGCGCCACCAGAACCAGGTGCTGGGCGTCGACTCGGACGACACCCGAGTCGACGCTTTCTCGGATGTCCTCGATCATGCCGTGATCGCCGATCTCACCGACGACAAGGCGCTGGGCGAGCTCTCGCTGGACGCCTACGATGTCGTCGTCATCGCTGTCGACGACGATGTCGAGACCAGCGTGATCTGCACGCTCCACGTCAAGGAGCTGGGCGCGAAGGAGATATGGGCCAAGGCGGACTCGGATTCCCACTACAAACTGCTCAAGCGCCTCGGTGCCGATCGCGTGGTCTATCCGGAATACGATGTCGGTGTGCGGGTGGCGGAGAGTCTCAACTACCATGCCATGGTCGATTTCATTCGACTGGGCGAACGCCAGTTCATCGTCGAGATCGAGACCACCAAACGCCTGCTCGAAAACGCCACCAGTGTCGCCAGTCTCTCGCTCGATCGCGATGCGCTGTTTCTGATTGCCATCAAGCGTGGCCAGGAGGTGCTCCGCAATCCTTCCGACGAGACCCCGCTGCAGACCGGCGACAGCCTGATCCTGATGGGCGATCTGCAGGCCCTGCGCGAGATCGGCAAGCAGATATGAATTCCCCGATGCCCACCCACTCCGATCCCGGTTCGGAGCTGCCCTCGTGAGACGCTGGCAACGCCTGAAACAACCTTTTCGCCGCTCGCCTCATGGCGGGGTCATTCGGCTGTCGCCGCCGGAAATCCTGCTGATCGGCTTTGCCCTGCTCTGCGCTCTCGGCGCGCTGCTGCTCTGGCTACCCGGTAGTGCAACGCACTCCCTGGCCTGGCACGAAGCGCTGTTCACGGCGACCTCCGCGGTCACCGTCACCGGCCTCAGCGTGATCGATATCGGCCAGGACCTGACGTTCGTCGGCCAGCTGGTGGTGCTGGTGATGATCCAGATCGGTGGCCTGGGATTCATGACCTTCGCCGCCCTCACGGTCCTGCTGCTGGGAACGCGTCTGCCGTTGAGTCAGCAGAATCTCGTCCGCGAGGCGCTGGGCGAGATCGCCTTCAGCGACATCCGCGATCTGATCAAGCTGGTCGTCGCCTTCGCGTTGCTCACCGAGAGCGTCGGCACGCTGTTGCTGGCGTGGCACTGGGTCCCCGAGTACGGACTGAAGGCAGGCCTGTGGCACAGTCTCTTCCACGCCGTTTCCGCATTCAACAACGCCGGCTTCTCGACCTTTACCGATAGCCTGATTCAGGAAGCGGGCAGCCCACTGGTCAACGGCGCGGTGACGCTGATGTTCATCGTCGGCGGCCTCGGCTTCGTGGTGGTGAGCGATCTTTATCGCCACCGCCGCTGGTCGCGCCTGGCCATGCAGACCAAGGTCGTGCTGCTGGCCACGTTCTGGCTCAACGTGATCGCCACCACGATGCTGCTCGGGCTGGAGTGGTCCAATCCCGCCACCCTCGGCGGGCTGGGCGACCTCTTCACCAAGGTGCAGGCGGCCTGGTTCCAGGCCGTCACGCCGCGTACGGCCGGCTTCAACACGCTGGAGATCGGCTCGCTCACTGATGCCTCCACCCTCCTCGTCATGCTGCTGATGTTCATCGGTGGCGGTTCGAGCTCCACCGCCAGCGGCATCAAGATCACCACGTTCGTCGTGCTGTTGCTGACCGCCCGGGCGTTCTACCGCAATACCGAACACCCCACGGCCTTCGGCCGCTCGATGACTCAGGAAACCGTGATCAAGGCGATCACCGTCGCGCTGGCCGGGGTTTTGCTGGTCGTCCTGACGCTGTTCGGCCTTACCATCACCGACGGTGACCATTCGTTCCTCGATCTGGCCTTCGAGACGGTTTCCGCTTTCGGCACCGTGGGGCTGTCCCGCGGCATCACCAGCGACATCTCGCTACCCGGGCAATTCCTGCTGGGCCTGACGATGCTGCTGGGTCGTGTCGGGCCGCTCTCGGTGGGCTATTTCCTCGCCACTCGCCAGGCGAAGGGCGTGCGCTACGCCAAGGGTGAAATTCAGATCGGCTAATGATGGATTCAGACGCTCGAGACCGCGTTCACAGCGCTCGCGTGGCGAGTTGCCAGGCGATCAGCAGCATGATCGCCCCGACCGTGATATCGATGCCCTGCCACCAGCGCGGGTCCTGCAGCCGCGGCGACAGCCAGTGAGCCAACCCCACCAGCCCGAAGAACCAGATCAGCGAAGCCAGCGATGCCCCGGCCACGAATCCCGCCGGACTGGACTGCTGGCCGCCGATGATGCCCAGCATCACGACCGTATCCAGATAGACATGCGGGTTGAGCAGCGTCACGCCCAGCGTCGCGATCACCACTGGCTTTGCGCTTGCCAGGCTTACGCCGGTCTCGGGCACATGGTTCATGGCCAACGCGATGGACTCAGGGCGGGCGACGCGCTTGAACGCCACCAGCGCCTGCCATACGAGCCAGGCCACGCCGCCCCATCGCGCCAGCAGCAAGACCACGGCGCTTGAAGTGATCAGCGGCCCGATCCCCGCCACCCCGGATGCGACCAGCAGCAGATCGCAGACCGCACAGATCCCCGCCACCAGCCAGCCGTGCTCGCGGCGCAGGCCCTGGCGCAGGACGAACGCATTCTGCGCGCCGATGGCCACGATCAAGCTGGCGCCGATCAACAGGCCGTGAAGAAGAGAATTTCCCACTATCGTGATCTCGAAAAGGCAGCGGTTCGCATCATGCCGAGAAATCGACTATTAATAAAAATGAACATGCTAATGAGGCATTAGAAAATTTGATGCTGGACTACAAACTTCTGGAGGCCTTGGCTGCCATCGTCGATCAGGGTGGATTCGACCGCGGCGCGCAGCAACTCAATCTGACCCAGTCGGCAGTCTCCCAGCGCATCAAGTTGCTGGAAGCGAGACTGGGCCAACCGGTAGTGGTTCGTACGCCCCGGTTAATGCCTACCCCGCTGGGCCAGCGGCTGCTGAATCACGCTCAGCAGGTGCGTCTGCTGGAGCATGATCTTCTCGACAGGATTCCGGCACTCGGCGAAGGCAGGCAGCGCCTCCGGCTGGCGATCAATGCCGATAGCCTGGCGACATGGTGGGCGCCGACGCTAGGTGACTTCTGCCATCGCCGCGGCGTCCTGCTCGACCTGGTCGTGGACGATCAGGAAGTGGCGCTACGCCGCATGCGTGACGGCGAGGTGGCCGGCTGCATCTGCGCCACCGCACGTCCGGTACAGGGCGCCCGCGCTCGCGCGCTCGGGGCCATGCGGTATCGGGTCATGGCCAGCCCCCAGTTTGTCGATCGCCATTTCGCCGAGGGTGTGACTCATCAGGCGCTGGAGCTGACGCCCGCCATTCTCTACGGCCCGGACGATCGTCTGCACCAACGCTATCTCGATTTCCATGGCTTCAAGGATCCGTTCCCGCATCACCTGTGCCCCTCGTCGGAAGGCGTGCTCCACATGGTGCTTGCCGGTATCGGCTATGCCTTGATCCCCGAGTGCCAGGGAGCCGATGGACTGGCTCGAGGCGAGCTGGTCGACCTCGATCCGCAGCGCCCGCTGGACGTGCCGCTGTACTGGCACTTCTGGCGCCATGGCGGCGAACTGCTCGATGCGCTCACGGCCCACCTCGTTTCCGCTGGCGACAATTGGCTGATAGCCCCGGAAGCGTCGTCGGCTGCCGTTGGCTGAAAACGCCCTCGTCGCACAATGGCGACAGGATTCCTCTTGATAACCAATGACTTGAAGATCAGCAGGCACGGTCTAGAATGAATGGCAAGTCAAATGGACGATGCCACCATGAATGCGGGAAACCACGACACAAGGAGTGAGTGACATGATGCAGACAGCCACCAGAACCCCGGTATGGATGGCCCTGGCCGGACTGCTTACACTAGGCGCCCTTGCCGGCTGCGCCAGCGACAGCAGTTCGATCGAGAAGGACACTACCGATTATGTCGTGACCGGTTTGGGCGATGATCAGGACGAGGCACTGGCCAACGCCAAGGAGCGCGCCCTGGAACAATGCGAGTCTCAGGATCGTGACGAGTTCGTGATCGTCGAACAGGACATGATGGGACCGAAAGACGGCGCCAGCAAGGCGGCCAATGCCAACGACCAGCTCGAAGGCGCGACCGTCGACGAAGACACCGAACTTCAGGCCGCCACGCAAGAAGGAGATGGTTACAAGGCCACCTGGACGATCCGCTGTCGCTGAATTCTGACCCAGTTCCCAACCAGACAAGATCATCGAGCCCCGCCGGTCAAACGACCGCCGGGGCTTTCTACGCTACGCTCGGCGCAGGTTTTCCACGCTCTCGACCTTGTCATCCATGCGCTGCTCCCGATCCGTGCGGGTTCCCATCTTCAGCGTCGTGGTAATTCTCGGCGCGCCCATGGCATGCACCTCCTCGTGGCAGGCCTTGACGACGGCCATCACCTCGTCCCAAGGGCCTTCGATATTGGTGCCGTAAGCATGCATTCGATAATGAAGCCCGGAAGCCTCGATCACGCGCTGGCACTCTGCCACATAGGGCGACACCGAGACGCCGACCCCCAAAGGAACGACACATAGATCAACGATGACGTGCATTTTTCCCTCCTGTGTCGATTTTTCAACTTGATCGACATCAACTATGCATATTTTGGCCTAAGGTTCACTGTGAGTCGTTAGACGAGCCAAAAGAGGCCATCGAACGCCAATCGTCTGGAAAGGCATGACCGAGCCTAGACTATTGCGCCAATAGCGCTAGGCTTATTGACGGTAAAGCCGTTAGCACGCAATGTATCAACGCTGATGAAGTCGTCTAACAATAGGGAACAGGGACAGTGGAGCGTCACGTTTCCAGGCCATGGCTTGACTCTTCGGACTGTTTTCAATCGAGTGGAAAATGACCGAACAAATGCGTCAGCGCGGTCGAACCCGCAAGTCAACGGGTCGTTTTTCGCCGTTCAACCGGAGTGATAGCGCCGGATGGCCAGGGTACGTTACGCGCCCCTTGCTAGGAAAAACCATGACCAGTAATACACCAATCGCCCCAGTCGCACTGCCCGACACTCGCGCTCGTCACACCATCGAGAAAATGCTGGAAGGATCCGGTGTCACCCTCAACGGCGACCAGCCATGGGACATTCGCGTCCACCACCCCGACCTGTTCTCCCGGGTCGTCCGCCAGGGTTCCATCGGCTTCGGCGAAGCCTACATGGACGGCTGGTGGGAGTGCGACCGTATCGACGAAATGATTCACCGACTGCTCCGTCATGGGCTTGGCGGCGTCGCCCATACCACCAAGGAGCGCGTCGTCTACAAGCTGCAGTCGAGCTTCGTGAACCTGCAGAGCAAGGCGCGGGCCTACATCGTCGGCAAGGAGCATTACGATTTCGGTAACGATCTTTTCACCCGCATGCTCGACGAGACCATGTGCTACTCCTGCGGCTACTGGAAGGAAGCCCGGACGCTGCACGAAGCGCAGGTCGCCAAGCTCGATCTGGCCTGCCGCAAGCTTGGTCTCGAACCCGGCATGAAAGTGCTCGATATCGGCTGTGGCTGGGCAAGCTTCGCCGAACACGCGGCCCGCCATTACGGCGTCGAAGTCACCGGCATCACCATCTCCGAAGAACAGGCGAAGCTGGGCCGCGAGCGTTGTGCCGGCCTGCCGGTCGAGATCATTCTCGAAGACTATCGCGAGCTCAGCGGCGAATTCGACCGTATCGTCTCGATCGGTATGTTCGAGCACGTGGGTCAGCGCAACTACGCCACCTACTTCGACACCGTCAAGCGCCTGCTGAAGCCGGGCGGCCTGTTCGTGCTGCATACCATCGGTTCCAATACCAATGAAGTCAGCATCGACCCCTGGATCAACAAGTACATCTTCCCCAACGGCATCCTGCCCTCGGTTCAGCAGATCGCCGATGCCAGCGAAAGCAAGCTGGTCATGGAAGACTGGCAGAATTTCGGCGCCGACTACGACACCACGCTGATGGCTTGGCAGGAAAACCTGCTCGCCCATTGGCACGAGATCGCCGGTAACTACAGCGAACGCGTCAAGCGGATGTTCCTCTACTACCTCGGCTCCTGCGCTGGCGCCTTCCGGGCAAGAGACATCCAGCTGTGGCAGGTGGTTTACTCCAACGACCGGGGTGGACGTTACGACTCGCCGCGCTAAGCCGAGCTACGAGCTACGAGCTACGAGCTACGAGCTACGAGCTACGAGCTACGAAGGTTATTGAAGGATGCAACCCACGTGAAAGAAATGGGGTCTGCCACAGCGGCAGGCCTCTTTTCTTTGGTTCATCGCTGCAAGCGTCACTAAGGCTGACACTAAGCCGCTATCATGGCTTTGCCACCCCAACGACGCCTTCCAGAACGGCGCTGAACGACTATCGCCCGTGCCGGGTCTTGCGTCATGGATGACGCAAGAGGCGCGTGGGGCATGGATGTCCTTTCGCGCCGACCCGAGCGCGGACGATTGGCGTTCAGGGCTTCGCCGTCAGTGGCGTCAAAAAGGGGAGCGCGAGGGGCTTGCCCCTCGCAATCACCAGCGAGAGGATGGTAAAGGCTCGGCCAGTAGTAAGCCGATCCTATCGAATCTAACCATAAGCCCGTTATATAAGTCCGTTATCTCCAGGCCCGCCAAAGCGGGCCTTGCCGATTACTCCACCGCCGCCGGAGTCACATGAATCCCGAACAGGCTCGCCTCGCCTTCGCCGCGCCCCGTTTCCTCGGGTGAGACCTGCCGACCTTCCCGCACGATGACGTGACCGCCCTGCCCCTGTTGCCCACCGATCACGCTGCCGACCAGGTAGGTGGGGAAGATGCTGGGGTCATTCTCGTAGTTGGGGTTGTGGATCAGCCCGATCATCTGGAAGCGTCCGCGGGTATTGCGCAGCGACTCCAGCGAGTCCTGGATCAGGCGCCGATGCGAGAGCTTGGAGAACAGGCCGTCGAGCAGGATGACGCTCTCGCGGCTGGCGCGGGCACGACGCTTGTGGCTACCCGGCAGTTCGCGCAGTTCCCGTTCGATGGCGAACTCGGAGAGCTTCACCAGCCACATCAGCGAAACGGCCTCGCGCTGGCCTTCCGACATATCCTCGTTGAGCGAGAACAGCCGGCCGTGTGGACGAATGGCGTCGTGCTTGATGCGAATGGTGACGTCGCGGAACAGGCCGCGATAGATGCGCCGGCGAATCTGGCGGGTCAGATCGTCGTCGCGACCGCCCCTGGCCTGTGTCCCGTCACCCGCCTGCTCGAGCCGGCGACGCTGCACAGCGAGATGGGCGTCGATGTCGGCCAGCAGTTGATGGATCAGCTCACGCACCGACTCGTCGGCGATCAGATCCGCCTTGACCTCGAAGTAGGCACCGCCATCGGCGGAGCGGCGGGCTACCCGACGCAGAATTTCCAGGTTGCCGGCGGCGTCGATGATGATCGAGCTGAGACGCTCGACGAGTGTGTCCTCGATCTGCTCGCGGGAGGCATGCAGCCGCGTCACCCGGCTGCGATGCTCGTTGAGCTGGCCTTCGAGCTGGCGATGGAGGCCGCGCAGCGACTCCAGCGCTTCCGGCGTGACGCCTTCCAGCGTACCCAGCCGGGCGCGCTCGGACTCGTTGAACAACCGGCTGGCACTGGCCGCTTCCAGCGACGATGCCAGCGCCTTCTCTCTGGCCGCCACGTCCCGCGCCTGGCGCTCGCGATTGCGCGCGCGCTCGCCCAGATTGAGACTGCCGAGCCCTTCGAGCAGCGTCTGCTGGCAGGTTTCGAGTGCTTCCAGCTCGAACGGCTGAACGCTCGCATCCGCGCCGGAATCTTCACCAGAACTTTCACCAGCCCCTTCGCTGAAAGCATCGAGCGGTGCGACCTGCCAGCGCCGCCATTCGGCCATGGCGGCGTCGAGACGCTCGGCCTCGGCGTGATCGGACGGCCAGCCGGCGTTGGCGTCGGCTAGTGCGCGCTCGGACCAGCCTTCCGGCAGCTGCCGCAGCACTTCGAGCCAAGCCACCGCCAACTGATCGGTCACGTTGAGTGCCTGCTGGTGGCGAGCGAGGCGCGAGTCGATCTCGCTCTGTTCGCGGGTGTTGCGCTTGCGCTTGTCGCGCGTGTCGTTAAGCAACTGTTTCACCCGGCCGATATCCCGCTCGAGGGTGCGATTGCCGCCTTTTTCGTCACGTACCTGAAGGAAGGCGCGAATGCGGGCGAAATCGAAATCGGCACGCCGGCTGGCCTGCGCCAGCGCCGCGGTCAGCTCCGCTTCCCGCGCTTCGGCCCGATCCATGAATGCCGGGCCGCCCTCGGCAACGAACCGATCCAGACGACGCAGGCGCTCGCGCTCGCCGTCGGCGAACAGCCCGCTCAGTTGCTCGCGGCATTGGCTGCGCCGCTCGTCGAGCGCCTCGCTGCGCAGCGTCAGCTCGACAACGCGCTCGTCCAGTTCGGCGATCTCTTCGAGCAACGCTTCCAGGCTGGCATCGATTTCGCGCAGACGCTCGACCCCGCCGGCCTCGGCGAAGCGTTCCGCCGCCAGCCAGTTGCTGCCATGCGTCTCGAGCTCGCGAGCTGCCTGTTCACGCTGCGGCTGCAGCGTTTCGAGCCTTTCCACGGCCAGTTCGCGCGCCTCGCGGGCCTCGTCCAGCGCCCGCTCGCCGCCCTCTTCCAGATATCGCTGGTAATCATCGATCGATTTCAGCGCCGCTTCGCTCAGCCGAGGCGTCAGTGCCTCCTGCTCCGCTTCTGTCTCCATGCGCTGCGTTTCCAGCGCGGCCAGGCGCAACTCGGCCTCTTGCTCCAGCGCTTCCGCCGCCTGCAGGGCCAGACGGAAACGCTCGCCGTGAGGATCGAGTCGGGATATCTCTTCCGTCAGCGCCTGCTGGCGTTGCCGGTCGATCTCGAGCCGCTGCTGGGTCTCTTCACGCAGCGCCGTGAGAAAGGCCGGGTCCAGCGCCGCCTTCACCGCCAGCGTCTCGACGCCCTGTACCGCCCCCAGCGGCAGCTCGCCCCGCTCCAGAAGCGCCAGCAGGCGTCCGGTTTCCAGCACCGGCACGCCGCAGCCGGCATCGATCAGGCACTGGGAGGCTTGCCGCGCCGCATCGATGCCCTCGACTACCGGCGCGAACAACTGGCCGGCGGCCTGCGCCAGCCACTCGCGACGCCGTTCGTCGTCGGCGTCGCCGCCGGAGAGCACCTCGTGCAGCGCGCGGAAGCCGATCTCGCGGGCCTCCAGCAGTTGATGCGCCTGGGCTTCCGCCGCCTGTCGCGCCAGCGGATCGCCGCTGAGGCTCTCCAAATAGCGCTCGCGGGCCTCGATCGTCTCGGCCAGCGTCTCGGCCTCGCGCAGCAGACGTGGATAACGCGCCTTGGCATCCTTCAGCCAGGCCTGGGGAGCGGCGTCACCGCCGAGTTCACGGAACTGGCGATAGGCTTGATCCAGCGCCGCGAACTGGGCGGACTCCTGTGCGATGCGATGCAGCTGGTCCTGACACTCGCGGGACTGGCGATAGAGCGTATCGCGCAGATGTACCGGCGAGGCGTCGCCATGCCAGTGCCGGTAGCGCTCGCTGGAATCCGCCAGCGGCGTCAGCCGATCCAGCCGCGCGGCAGCATCGTCGCTCTCCCGCCGCGCCTGGGCCAGCGTCTGTTCGAGTTCCGCCAGCACGTTCTTGCGCTCGCTCCAGAAGCCGATCGCGGAGGCATCCGGCCAGCCTTCGACGAACGTCTGCCAGGCTTCGCGGCCGGCCTGCAGCGGCCCCAGTTCGCCTTCCAGGCGCTGGCGCTGCTCGCGGCGGGCCTGCAGGATTTCCCGCAGCGAATTGCGCTGCTCGTCGAGCGCGGTCCACTCGTCGTTCCACTCGGCGAGCTGGGCTTCCAGCGTCTCCTGCCGTTCGGTCTTCAGCGCCAGCAGCTCGCCCGGGGTCGTGTCGGGATGTTCGCGAACGAATGCCTCGTGCCACTGCGCCGGCTGCTTGAGTTCGCCCAGCCGGCCGAGATGATCGGCGTGCGCCTTGCGCGCTTCGGCGAGCGCCGACTGTGCCGCTTCACGCGTGGTCTCAGGTGATTCGAGCTCGGCCTCGCTGAAGAGCCCCTCGGCCAGCGCCTGGGTATAGACGCTCTGGTTGTCGATGAAGTCGCGCTGGCGCGATTCGAGCTGTTCGCGCTCCTGCTCCAGCCGCTCCATCTCCTCGTCGAGCTGTTCGGCATCGAGACGCAGCGACCGACGATACTCGCGGTCGGCGATCACCTCCTCCCGGAAGCGGTTGCCGTCCAGCCCTTCGAACGCTTCGGCCGCATCGTCGAGCAAGCCGAGCGCCCGATAGCGCGCGGCGTCGTCGTTGAAGGCATGGCTGTCGGCGAGCCAGGCACGCGCCTGGTCGAACGCGACATGACCGATATCGCGCCCGCCGATCCAGCCGGCCGTCGGCAGATGAACGAGCCGGCGGTGGGTATCGACCCGCGCCCCGCGTTCGGAAAGCGCCTGACGCACGCTGCGCTCCGCCTGGTGCGAGAGCTTCGCCAGCAGCCAGGTGGAAACCCGCGGCCGCTCGGTATCGCCGATCGCCCAGGCGAGGCCTGCCACGGCCTCGGTGATCTCCTTGTTCGTTTCGTCGTGGTCATTGTCGTTGCGAACATTGTTGTCGCGACCATTATCATCGCGGTTAGCGCCACGACCCGGCAGGCCGGGCAGCGGCGCCAGCGCCTGGCCCCCCAGCAGACGCTCGGCCTCCAGTAGTGCCGCATCCTGCATGACGAGCTGGCTGCGCGCTTCGAGCAGGGCCTCGCCCTCCTGGTCGAGCGATGCCAGCCGTTCGACCTTCTCGTCGGCGCGCTGCTGATCGCTCTCGGCTTCGGCGAGGCGATGGCGCAGCTCGGTGATGCGCGTCCCCGAGTGCAGGATGACGTCTTCGATCAGCTCTTCTTCTTCATCGGTCTCGCCGCGGGTGGCGCCGGAGAGAATCTGCGGTGCCAGCACTTCGTAAAAGAATGCCTGATCGGCCTTCTCGCCGGCACGCGGCTTGATCGCGTTGAAGATCTGGCTCTTGTCGGCGCCGCCCTCTTTCTGAAACGCCGCCAGCTGCGCCAGCTCGCGCCGGGAGATGTGCGCGCCCACCGCTTCCAGCCACTCTTCGCGGTTGTGGGCTCGTGTGGCGCCATGATTGCGCAGCATGCTCTGGAAATCGGCATTGGCGTAGAGCGCCAGCTTGCCGTCGCGGGTGACGTGATGCACCGGCACGTCGGCCAGCTTGCCCGGGTAGTGATAGAACGTAAGCCCGCTGCCATCGCTGTAGCCGTACATGCCGAAGACGAAGGTCTCGCCGGCGACCTCTTCTCCGGCCGCCGCGAGCATGTCTTCCTGCTGGGCATCACCCCCCTGGGCGCGGAATTCGACGCGCAGGTGGGTCCAGCTGCGGCCCTCGCCGTTGACCTTCGACGGCGAGCACTTGCGCCGGGTGCGCGTCAGCAACTGCCGATCCCGCGAGAGCATGCCGATCAGCGCTTCGGCCATGGTGGTCTTGCCGAAGCCGTTCTCCATGCTCACCGCGCTCGACTGCCCGCGCAGGTCGAGCAGCAGGTGGCGCATCTTGGCTTCCCAGGGCGAGGCGATATCACCGTGCTTGTTGAGAAGGTTGGCGATTTCGATACGGTTGATGACGCTCACCGGCGATTCTCCCCAGGCTCGTCCATGGATTGGCTTGTGGCATCGGATGTCGACTCCTCGGCCGACTCGTCGGCATCGGTGTCGGCCCGATCCGTCTCGAACAGGTCGGCTTCCGAGTGCGCCTCGTTCTCGGCCGGCGAGGCCGTCCCGGGGGCCTCGCCGTCGACTTCCGTACCGTCCGGCGCTTCGTCCTCGACGTCGGCCCGAAGCATCGAAGCGGCGTCCTCCTGGGCCGAGGTCAGCTCGATCAGATGCGTCAGGTGGTGCACGCCGATCTGTTCGGCTTCCAGCGCCCCGAGCAGCGTCTGCTGCCAGACATCCTCGTCGCCGGCCTCGCGCACCATATCGAGATGGCCGGCACGGGCCAGCAGATCGATGAAGGCCTTCACCCGCCGGGGAATGTCCTCACCCCGCTCGTCGAGCAGGACGCGACTGTTTTCCGGCGCGCGGTCACCCAGCCCCCGCAGCGTCTCGAGTTGATCGCGAACCAGCTCCACCAGCTCGCGGGGCGTGAAGGTCGCCTCCTGATAGCGGCTGACGTCGGACAGCGCGCGGTTCAGGCGGGTGTAAATCAGCGTATGCAGCAAAAGCCACAGCTGCAGATACCACAGCGCCAGCTCGGTGCGGCTCTCCTGGCGCAGCTTGAGTGCCTCGAACACCGGCTCGCGGGTGTAGAGCGGCGGCTGCTCGAGCTCCGGATCCGGCAATAGCGCGAAGAAGCGCGAGCCCGGTGCGATTCCGGGATAGTCGCCGGACTCGAACGCCTTGAGACGCAGCCCCTGTCCGGCGAGAAAGTCCCGCAGCGCCTCGCGCTCGTTCTCCTGGGCGTCGTCGATCAGCGCGCAGACATCGCGCTCGGAGAGCTGGCCTTCGCGCGCCGCACGGCGCTTGCGGCCGCCGCTGGGCACGCTTTCGGCAGTGCGGTAGCGCAACAGGTACGCGACGACTTCGCCCATTTCCATCATGTTCATAGGTCAAACTTCCTGTTCTTCTGTCGTCGTCTCGAGCAGACGCAGCGAGGGCGTGACGGCACCTTCGATGCGCCGGCCGTCGGGGAGCTCGATCGAAAAGGGGGTCTCGTCGATCCCGACGCTGAGCCGGGTATCGAGCAGTTGGGTATCGACGAAGGTGTTGAGCAGCTGCGGCAGGCAGTCCAGGATTTCGGCGTTGGCCGAATCCGAACCCGACTCGAAGTGGTGCCACCCTTCGCTGAGCGCGTCGGGTAGCGACAGCGGCGCCTGGCGCAGGCGCTGGCGCAGTGCCGGGCCGCGGGCCTTGAGGTAGCGCGCCAGCAGCGGATCGGCGCTGGGCTTGTCACGCGTCTCGTCGAAGACCAGCGCCGCCCCGCTGCGCTCGGCGCGGCGGGTTTCGACCAGCGGCAGCAGCGTTTCGACGCGAGGCATCACCACTGCCGTTCCCAGCGGCATCATCCGCGCGACGACCGCTTCCTGCAGGCGCCTGGGCGGCGGCGAGACCAGCAATCGGTGCGCCAGCCCGGCGAAATCGATCACGCCCATGGACTGAATCCGGCCCTCGGCGATGTCCGACAACAGTTCGGAAAGCCGCCGCGACAGGTTTTCGATGGCGTTCAGCACGCGGCCGATGGCGCCGGAGAGCATCCGCAGGTCCCACTCCTCTTCCTGGCGTTCGGCCCAGTTGTCGAACTGGGCGATCAGGGCGGGCGCGGCGAGCTGCGCACGGGCGCTGAGCAAGGTGCTCTGAATCGTGCTCAGGGCGTTGTGATAGTGGCGCTCGTTGTCCATCAGGGCGGCCAGTTTGCCTTCATGAGTGGGGTTCTCGCGCACCCGACGCAGCTCCTGGGTCAGCGCGCGAATCGCCATCAGGATCTGCTGGGTGATGTCGGGCACGCGGGCGTAGTCCCCGCGGGACAGCGCGGCGACGACCTTGGCGGCATCGTATTCGGAGTAGAGCAGGTCTTCGATCTGGCTCGCCAGGGTGACCGCCTGGCGGCCGCTGGGCGTCAGCCTGACCTGGCCGGTCTGGCCCTGCTTCTCGATCAGCGCGGTGCGCTTGGTGCTGCGGCCGCCGCGTATGCCCGGCGCTGCGTCGTCGTCATTGGATTCCTCCCTGTCGTCGCGGCTCGCCTGCCATTCGCGGTAGTGGATCTCGCTGGGCGTCGCCAGCAGGTTGATCACGAAGCTCAGGTCGTCCGCGGGCAGGTCGGGATAATCCCCGCGCAGGTGAGCCAGACAGCGGCGTTGGGTGACAAAGGCGCTGTTGGTGGCGAAGTCCACCTCCAGCAGGTAGTCCAGCAGCAGGCAGCCCAGGTCGAGCCAGTAGCCATCGCGCAGGCCGCGGCGCTGCTCCTGCGTTACCTGCACGAAAGGCGAGCCCGGCTCGTGGGCGCTGTCATGTAGATCCAGCAGCCGCGTCGTCGCGACCAGCAGCTTGTTCCAGGCGGTCATGTCGACTCCAGACGGGGAACAACGAGGGAAAGCGCCGCATTATGCCAAGGTTGGTCTGCCGGGTCATGGCGATCCGGGTAACGATCCCGTCATTGAATGCTATGGTAAGGAACGCCCTTTATTTATTTACGCGTCATCGGGAGAATTTCATGAATTACCGTCGTCTCGGCCGTACCGGCCTCAAGGTTTCCCCGCTGTGCCTCGGCACCATGACCTACGGCACGCCGCAGTGGCGGGACTGGGTGCTGGACGATGCCCAGAGCCGCCCTTTCATCCAGCAGGCGCTGGATGCCGGCATCAATTTCTTCGATACCGCCGACATGTACTCCGACGGCGAATCGGAGCGCGTCGTGGGCAAGGCGCTCAAGGATTTCGCGCGCCGGGAAGAGGTCGTGCTGGCGACCAAGGTCTACAACCCCACCGGCAACAAGTCCCCCAACGAGCGCGGGCTGTCGCGCAAGCACATTCATCACGCCATCGATGCCTCGCTAGAGCGCCTGGAAATGGATTACGTCGATCTCTACCAGACCCATCGCTGGGATTACGACACGCCAATCGAAGAGACCATGGAAGCGCTTCACGAGGTCGTCAAGGCGGGCAAGGCTCGCTACATCGGCGCTTCCAGCATGCACGCCTGGCAGTTCGCCAAGGCCCAGCATGTCGCCGAGTGCAACGGCTGGACGAAATTCGCGACCATGCAGCCGATGGTCAACCTGATCTATCGCGAGGAAGAGCGCGAGATGATCCCGCAGTGTCTGGATCAGGGCGTGGGCGTCATCCCCTGGAGCCCGCTTGCCCGCGGCATTCTCGCCGGCAGCAAGCCGGTGGGCAGCGAAGGCAGCACCACGCGCGCCAAGAGCGACGAGCAGATGCGCAACTGGAAGCTGGGGCTCGATCGTGACGCACCGGTGATCGAAGCGCTGCAACAGGTCGCCGAGGCAAGAAACGTCTCGCCCGCCCAGATCGCGCTGGCCTGGGTGCTGCAGAAGCCGGGCATCACCGCGCCGATCATCGGCGCCAGCAAGTCACATCACCTGGACCAAGCGCTGGGCGCGCTGGAGATCACGCTGACGGCGGATGAAATCGAAACGCTGGAAGCCCCCTACGTACCGCACGAGGTCGTCGGGTTCGAATAGTCGTGAACTTCGAGTAAGCGTTCGCAGGAGCCGGCCCGGCCCGAGTGGCGGATCGCCATAGGCAGTGGCATCATGCGATGAGTTGTCGAAAGATCGTCATGGTCCCCAGAAATAGCGAGGTAGTGCACGCTAATGTTTGAGAAGATCGAGCGCGTCCCCGGGGATGCCATCCTCGGGCTGATCGAAGCTTACAATCAGGATCCCAACCCGCAGAAGGTCGACCTGGGTGTCGGCGTCTATCGGGATCCGAATGGCAATACGCCGATCATGCGGGCCGTGAAACAGGCCGAGGCGCGTCTGCTGGAAAGCGAGAAGACCAAGAGTTACATCGGCTCTCACGGTGATCCCCGCTACGGCAAGGCGATTCTTCCGCTGGTGCTGGGTGCCGGCTCGCCGGTACTGGCCGCCAACCGGGCCAGCGCTACCCAGTCGCCGGGCGGCACCGGCGCGCTGCGCCTGGCAGCGGACTTCATCCGCACCCAACTCCCGGGCAAGAGCATCTGGCTCTCCAACCCGACCTGGCCGAACCACATCGGCATCTTCGAAGGCGCCGAGATCCCGATTCAGCGTTATCCGTACGTCGACAGCGACAACCGTCTCGACTTCGACGGCATGCTGGCCGCGCTCAAGCAGATCCCGCAGGGCGATGTCGTGCTGCTGCACGCGTGCTGCCACAACCCGTCTGGCTTCGACCTGAACCAGGATCAGTGGCGCCAGGTGCTGGCCGTGGTTCAGGAGCGCGGCCTGCTGCCGCTGGTCGATTTCGCCTACCAGGGATTCGGTGACGGTCTGGACGTCGATGCCTTCGGCGTGCGCCTGCTGGCCGAGAATCTCGACGAGATGCTGATCACCAGTTCCTGCTCGAAGAACTTCGGCCTCTATCGCGAACGTACCGGCTGCCTGATCGTGATCGCCAGAACCGCCGAGCAGATGGAGAACGTGCGCTCTCAGATGGCGATCGTCGCCCGCGAGAACTACTCCACGCCCCCGTCGCACGGCGCCGCCATCGTGATCGACATTCTCGAATCCGAAGAGCTGACCCAGCTCTGGAAGAGTGAACTGACCGAGATGTGCAATCGCATCAATTCGCTGCGTCGCGACCTGGTCGATTCGCTCAAGCCCTATGGGCTGGATCAGCGCTTCGCCCACGTGGCGGAACAGCGCGGCATGTTCTCCTACACCGGCCTTTCCACGGAACAGGTCAAGCGCCTGCGCGACGAGTTCAGCATCTACATGGTGGGCTCTGGCCGCGCCAACGTCGCCGGCTTCACCAGCGAGAACCTGCCCTACGTGGCCAAGGCGATCGCTGCCGTCGTCGACTGAACCTGGCATTGTGGCCAGTCGAAAAACCCCGGTCTGACCGGGGTTTTTTCGTTGGATCTAAGGTTTTCTTCGTTGGATAAGCAGGCACGTCACGATCACGACGATATGGTCGACACGACGTTGAATATCACTCGGACAGCGTATCCGATCCCATGGCCTGCTCGAAGCGTTCCCGGGTCACGCCACCGGCGTCCGCCTCGTTGAGTTGCTGGAACATCGTCTGCTGCTCGGCGCTGACCGCTTCGTCCTCGTCGATGACGCCGCTACCGTCGACATCCAGCTGGTCGAAACTCAACGCATTGGGCCGCTGATCGACCGGGGTCTGTGCGCCGCCATCGGTGAAGCCGGCATTCTTCTGCCCGACGCCGCCCGATTTCTCGATCGATTCGTGATCGACCTGAGAGGCATTGGCGGGGGCCTGCGGCTCACCGCTATCCTGTTTCACGTTCAGCCCCGAACTTTCCGCCGGCGTCGACTCCTCTTCCATGGCCGAGGCGTCCTGAGCCCAGGCCGGCAGCGCCAGCAGGCCCGCCACCAAGCCGGCACCCAGGCCCGATACCACTGCCTTTTTCATCGTCCGTGTACGCATTGCTGATCCTCTTGAAACGGTAACGCTTTTGACCCGCGGGCTCGGCAAAAATTCGTCGGGATCGAATTTCGGGATCGAATTTCGGCATCGTATCGCAAGGTTCGGACCGGATGCCCGTCCGAGACGGGCAGGCATCCGGCGCTTGTGCTCGTTGACCTGTGGAGTCAGGAACCAAGGGGTCAGTCAGAGGCAGACGTCACTCGTCCCAGCGAGGGGCAAACGAGGGATTGGCTTGACGGTCGCCGCGATCGAGGCGGTTGATCTGCTCGATCTCGTCGTCGCTCAGGCGAATGTTCATCGCCTCGAGATTCGATTTCTGGTTGGCCGGCTTGGTCGAGGAGGGAATCACGATGATGTCGCGCGCCGCGATCCAGGCCAGCGCGATCTGTGCCGGAGAGGCGTCATGCGCCTGCGCGATGCGCTTGAGTACCGGGTCGTCCATCACCTTGCCCACCGCCAGCGGCATGTAGGCCGTCACTTCCAGCCCCTTGGACTGACAGTGTTCGACCAGCTTGCGATTGGCGAGGAAGGGATGCACCTCGATCTGGTTGGTCACGATGTTTTCACCGCCCGGCAGTGTCAGCGCCTCGTCGATCTGGCCGATGGTGAAATTGGACACGCCGATATGCCGGGTGAGCCCGCGGGCACGCGCCGCATCCAGCGCACCGATGGTATCGGCCATCGGCACCTCGCCGTTGGGGGATGGCCAATGGATCAGCACCAGATCGAGCCGGTCGAGACCGAAGTTCTCGAGGCTCTGCTCGATGGCAGCGGCCAACTGCTTCGGTTCGAGCTTGTCCCACCAGATCTTGGTGGTAACGAACAGCTCGTCACGCGCGATGCCGCTCTGATGGATCGCCTTGCCCACCGCGGCTTCGTTTTCGTACATCTGGGCACTGTCGAGATGACGATAGCCGAGCTCGAGTGCGGACGTCACCGAATCGATCACCGCCTGCTCCTTGAGACGATACGTTCCCAGACCGGGTTGCGGCAAAATATGACGTGCCATGAATGCTTCTCCTTGAGATGAAAAGTCAGCCGAGGCCAAAAGCGCAACTCCAGCAGTGCAAACAAGTTACAATTGCGGACAACTGCCGGCGTCTTCAAGCCTCTTCCGAGGGCTCGTCCAAATATCGGGCACGCCAGGCACGGCCATGCACCGTCGGTTTTCAGCCAGGCCCCATGCACATGCTAGACTGAAGTCCGATTCCCCGCCCGGATCGAGGCATGCCCAATACCCAGCCGAGTTCCTCCGATAACCATCCCGAGGGCCAGCATCTGGTACTCGTCGGTAACGGCGATTCCCATCTTCACGTGGCCGCCCACGCCGAGCGCCTTGTCGCTCATGGCGCTCGCGTCACACTGGTGACGCAACAGGACTTCGCCTTCTCGGACTGGCTCGGCGGAATGCTGGGCGGCGAGTGGCAGCGCGAAGACATTCGCCTGCCGGCAGACCGCATCGTCGCCCACGGCGGCTTCCATGTTCGCGCCGAAGTGATTCAGGTCGAGCGCCAGAAGCGCCGAATCACGCTCGGTGGCGGCCGTCAGCTCGATTACGACTGGCTGTCGCTCGATCTGCCGCCCGTTCTCGACGAGCATGCCATTCCCGGCTTCTATAGCGCCAAAGGCGTGTTCACCGCCACCGCCGATGATCTCTGGCAGTTGCGCCAGCAGCTGGAAACCCGTCTCGCCAGCGCTACGGGCTCGCTTCCCTCCGTCGCCGTCATCGGTGGCGGCCCTGCCGGTGTCGAACTCGCGGCCAACCTGCTGGCGCTGGGTGAACGCTATGGCCGCCGGCTTCCGGTCACTCTGATCGGTAACGACCGCCGCCCGCTGCCCGGCGCCTGCCAGCGGGCCAATCGCTGGCTGATGAAGCGGCTGCTGCGCCGTGGCTTGCGTCTGGAACTGGTCGCGACGGCGACCCGCTACGACCGCCATCAACTGATACTGGACGATGGCAGCGCCGTCGATGCCGATCTGCTGCTGGTCACCGACCACCTGCGGCCTTCGCCGGCACAGGCTCTCTTCGACCTGACGCCTGACGAGACGGGCCACCTCGACGTCGGCCCCATGTTACGCAGCCGTGAGGATTCGCGACTGTTCCTGGCCCGGGAGACGCCGCCCGATCGCGATCATCCGCTGACGACACGCGAACGAGCGGCACTGCTGCTGGAATCGCTGGATCAGACACTCAGCGGCGAGCCCCGGACGCTGCGCTACGATCAATTCGAACGCTGGAAGGCACTCAATCTGGGCGATCTCCGCGACATCGCCTGGCGCGGCTCGCTATGGTGTCGCGGCCGCTGGGTCCGGCGCTGGAAGCATCGCCGAGATCGCCGCGAAGTGGCGCATTATCTGGGTAACGCCTAGCCGCGAGACATTGCCCACGCCACCCTGTTGAACACCTTCCCGAAAGCCACAGCACATAACGCACGATCCCGGCGCCAGGGCCGGGATCACGTCTATCGAACCACTTTTTTCAGGCGAGGCTCACGGCCCGAGCCTCGTTACTGGCGGATGCCTTCCAGCACCACGTAGAGTTCCAGTGTACGCATCGACTCGGGGAAAGCGCTCATGTCGATATCGAAGTCGGCCAGGTTGAGCTCCGTCGTTGCCTCGAAGCCCTGGCGATAGCCGCCCCACGGGTCGTCGCCGCCGCCGATATGATCGACCTCGAACGTCACCGACTTGGTGACGCCATGGATCGTCAGGTCGCCGGTCATCTCGGCCTCGTCACCATCGTCGTCGACATCGAAGCCGGTGGACTTGAACGTCGCCTGCGGGAATTCGCTCGCGGCGAGGAAGTCACCGCTCAGAATGTGCTTGTTCCGCTCGGCGTGGTTGGTTTCCAGGCTGTTCACATCCACGGTGACATTGACGCTGGCGTCGTCCGGCGACTCGGGATCGTAGCTGAAGCCCCCGTCGAACGACTTGAAGTCGCCCAGAATGTACGAATACCCCAGATGGCTGATCTTGAACTGGATGAAGGCGTGTTGACCCTCGGTGTCGATCTGGTAGTCGGCGGCCTGTGCCTGGGCCAGCGGCATTGCCGAAGCGGCGGCGATCAGCGTTGCCAGTGCAGTCTTCTTCAACATCGTCATGCTCCTCGAAGCGGTTTGAGTCATCTTGCCAAACGGTCCGGTCCTGGCGACGGCAGCCGACGGCCAGGCCGGAAATGAAATCCTCAGCGGCGTCTGGCCGCACGGGAGGTCAACATGCGGGTCAGCGTATCCTGACGATCCACCCAGTGATGCTTGAACGCTGCCAGCCCATGACCGAGTGCCAGAATGACCAGCGCCCAGGCCGCGTACCAGTGTACGTCACCTGCCAGCACGGCCTGATCCGGCAGCCCCGAGACCAGCGCCGGCACGGTGAACCAGCCGAACACGCTGATCCCCTCGCCTTCCGCCGTGGAAATCAGATAGCCGGAGATCATCACCACGAACATCAACGCGTAGATCAGCCCGTGCCCGACATGCGCCGCCCGCTGCTCCAGCGGCTTGCCATGGGCGACCGGCGTCGGCTGCGCCAGCCGCCAGACGACCCGGAAGACGCTGACCAGCAGCACCACGATGCCGATCGATTTATGCCACCACGGCGCCAGGTGATACCAGTGATCGTAATAGCCCAGCCCGGTCATTCACCAGCCCAGCGCGAACAGGCCGAAAACCGCCAGCGCGCTCGCCCAGTGAATGACGATGCTGACCCAACCCCAACCCGATCGCGTATTTCCCCACACGGCACGTTCTCTCGTTGTCATTCTCTCAGCATACGGCCTGGCGGACAGGAAGCTAGATGAGTCTCCGGAAAACGATTGGTGACGAAGAGGAAACAATACGCGGGGAACATGCATCAATACCCCCACCATGGCATGCCATAGCGAGTATCGGGATATCTTCAAAGCCCTTGGGTAGCCGATGGGAGATCATCCAATAAAAAAAGCTCTGACGATGCCGCCAGAGCTTTTCGAAGCGAGGGAGCCGTTGGCTATAGCAGAGTCAGACCTCGCTCGAGATCGGCCTTGAGATCGTCCAGCGTTTCCAGGCCGACGGCGATACGAATCAAGCCATCACGGATGCCGGCAGAAGCGCGCTGTTCGTCGCTGAGGCGGCCATGGGTGGTGGTGCCGGGATGAGTGATCGTCGTCTTGACGTCGCCCAGGTTGCCAGTGATCGACATCACGCGTGTATTGTCGATGACCTTCCAGGCGGCCGCCTGGCCGCCTTTCACCTCGACCCCCATGACCGCACCGAACCCCTGCTGCTGGCGTTTGGCCAACGCATGCTGCGGGTGACTCTCGAGACCGCTGTAGTAGACGCGCTCGATGGCCGGCTGGGCTTCGAGCCACTCCGCCATGGCCTGTGCGTTGCGGCTATGTGCCTGCATGCGCAGGCTGAGCGTTTCCAGCCCCTTGAGGAAGATCCAGGCGTTGAACGGGCTCATGCACGGGCCGCAGGTACGCACCACGCCATAGAGCTGCTCGAGCTCGGCATCGCGCCCGACCACGGCGCCGCCGATCGCCCGGCCCTGGCCATCGAGATATTTGGTGGCGGAGTGAATCACCAGATCCGCGCCCAGGTCCAGCGGCCGCTGCAGCGCCGGGGTCAGAAAGCAGTTGTCGATCGCCAGCAAAGCACTATGACGGTGCGCCAGTTCGGCCAGCGCTGCGACATCGACCAGCTCGTTGAGCGGATTAGACGGTGTTTCGGCAAACAGCAGCCTGGTCTTCGGCGTGATGGCCGCTTCCCACTGCGCCAGGTCGTTGAGCTCGACATAGCGCGGGACGACGCCGAACTTGGCGAGGTACTTGTCGAACAGCGCGATGGTCGAGCCGAACACCGAACGCGAGACGATCACCTCGTCGCCGGCTTTGAGCAACGCCAGCACGGTGGAGAGAATCGCTGCCATGCCGGAGCTGGTGGCGACGCAGCGCTCGCCGCCCTCGAGCGCCGCCAGACGCCGCTCGAAATTGCGCACCGTCGGGTTGGTGAAGCGGGAGTAGACGTTGCCCGGCTCCTCGCCCTTGAACTTGCGCGCCGCTTCCGCCGCACTGCCGTAGACGAAGCTGGAGGTCGGGAAAATCGGCTCGCCGTGTTCCTGCTCGTGGGTGCGCTCATGCCCCGCACGAATCGCCAGCGTCTCCAGGCCTAACGTTTCCAGGCCCGATGCTTCCAGACCCGGTGTTTCCAACCCCGGCGTGGGGGCGTCGTCAAAACTCATCCTTCAGCTCCTGAAAAACAAGGGAGCCTCCGATTAACGTCATGAGCGCAGGCAAGACAAGGCAAAAATCAACGAAACAGCGGAGTTTACGAAGGTGTAAATGAGCATTTTGAGTTGATTTTTGACACCGTATTGCCCAGCGGAATAGTTAATCAGAGGTTTCCAAGATCCCGTGAGAGCCCGGCACATGCGGCCGGACTCAGGTTCGATCGCCCTGGCGATCAATCGTCCTCACTGTCGTTGTGCAGATCGACGACGGCGTTGAGGCTCTCGCGACCGGACTTGGCAGCATCGTTACGCGCCGCTTCCAGCGCCGTGAAATACTCCTCGTCGACATCGCCCGTGACGTAGTTGCCGTCGAATACCGAACAGTCGAAATCGTCCAGCGCCGGGTTGACCTCGCGACAGGCCGCCTTGAGATCCTCGAGATCCTGATAGATCAGCCGGTCGGCGCCAATCAGCTCGCCCACTTCGGCATCGGTGCGGCCATGAGCGACCAGTTCGGTGGCGACCGGCATGTCGATACCGTAGACGTTGGGATAGCGCACGGCCGGCGCGGCGGAGGCGAAGTAGACCTTGTTGGCGCCGGCATCGCGGGCCATCTGGATGATCTGCTTGCAGGTCGTCCCGCGCACGATCGAGTCGTCCACCAGCATCACGTTCTTGCCTTCGAACTCGCTGGCGATGGCGTTGAGCTTCTGGCGGACCGACTTCTTGCGCTGGGTCTGCCCGGGCATGATGAACGTCCGGCCGATGTAGCGGTTCTTCATGAAGCCTTCGCGGAACGTCACGCCGATGTGCTGGGCCAGTTCCAGCGCCGTGGTCCGGGAGGTATCGGGAATCGGGATCACCACGTCGATGTCGTGGTCCGGCCACTCGCGCTGGATGCGGTCGCCCAGCTTGCGGCCCATCTGCATCCGGGTGCCGTAGACATAGGCACCGTCGAGCATGGAGTCGGGCCGCGCCAGATAGACGTGCTCGAAGATGCACGGGGTCAGCCGCGGCTTGTCGGCGCACATCTGCGTATGGATGTTCTTGTCCATGTCGACGAAGATCGCCTCGCCCGGCGCCAGGTCCCGCACCAGTTCGAAGCCGGCCACATCGAGCGCCACCGACTCGGAGGCGATCATCACTTCCTGGCCTTCGGGCGTCTGGCGCGTACCATAGACGACCGGACGAATGCCGTGGGGGTCGCGAAACGCCACCAGCCCGAAGCCGTTGATGATCGACACGGCAGCGTACCCCCCGCTGCAGCGCCGGTGAACGCGGCGCAGCGCGTCGAAGATATCCTCCGGCGTCAGATACAGCCCCTGCTTGCCCAGTTCGTGCGCGAACACGTTGAGCAGCACCTCGGAGTCCGAGCTGGTATTGATATGGCGCAGATCGGAGGAGAACAGCTCCTGCTTGAGCTGATCGGAGTTGGTCAGGTTGCCGTTGTGGGCCAGGGTGATGCCGTAGGGCGAATTGACGTAGAACGGCTGGGATTCGGCCTCGCTCGCCGTACCGGCGGTCGGGTAGCGGACATGGCCGATACCCAGGTTGCCCTTCAGTCGCTTCATGTGACGCGTATGGAACACGTCCCGGACCAGACCGTTGTTCTTGCGCAGCAGAAAGCGACCTTCATCCCAGGTCATCATGCCGGCGGCATCCTGTCCGCGGTGCTGCAAGACCGTCAATGCGTCATAGATCAACTGATTGACCGCTTCATTGGCCATGAGGCCTACGATACCGCACATGCCGACTTACCTCGCTTGGTCGCACCCATTCAGGGCGCCGGTTTTTCGGCCGGAACAGGGGCGGGAATCGTCACCCCCTGCCCGTCCTGACTGTATGAAGAGCTGGATGAAGCGTCGCGCCCCGGTAGCGTCATCGGCAGGTGCCGCATCGCCTCCTCGGCGGCGGACGGGTCGACGTCCCAGCTCTGCAGCTGAACCACCGCCCATGTCCGCAACGACTCGAACGACGGTCTCAGCTGCGCCTGCTGCCAGGCCTGCAGCTGGGCCAACGGCGTCAAGCCGATGACGACCGTGACGATCACCAGGATCGCCCCGCCACGGGCCAGACCGAAGATCGCTCCGGCCACGCGGTTGAAGAATCCCATGCCGACCCACTCGATCGCCGCATTGAGCAGGCGGATGATGAATCCGCAGATCATCACCACCACGAAGATGATCAGCACGAACCCCAGTACCAGCCGCGCATCGGGATGCGAGATGTAGGGTTCCAGCAGATCGGCGATCGGCTTGGCGAATATCCGTGCCGCCAGCAGCGCCACGATCCAGGCGCCGAGCCCCAGCGCCTCCCGCACCAGGCCACGCATGAAACCTGCCAGCATCGATATCGTCAATACCAGCAGGAAAGCGTAGTCGAGCCAGGTCAAAGTCATCAGCTACCCGGTTTGCGGATCAGCAGTCCCTGGATATTGGCGGCCTGCTTGAGCTCGGATCGCGCCTTCTCGCCCGCATCCGACGACGAGAACGGGCCAACGTAGACCGTGGTCAGGTTGTTGTCCCGCGGCTTCGAATAGGCTGCGAAGCCCTGCTCCTTGAGCTTGGCGGTCAGGCGCGACGCGTTGTCCGCCTGACCGAAGCTGCCGACCTGCACGACCCAGCCGCCATCGCTGCTGGCGGCAGTGCGCTCGGGTGCCGATGCCTGCTGCGTGGAGGACGGCTGCGACGAGGATTGCACCGGCGCCGAGGGTTCCGGTTCGGCCGGACGCGGCTGCGGCTGGCTCTGCTCCGTCTGCGCGATCTCGGCGATCGGATCGCTGCCGCCGCCAGAGGCTCCGTCGTCGCCGGAGGTCGTGCCGCCCTGGCCGAAGGAATCCTCGCTGCCGGCGCCGAGCTGGCTACGGGTATCCGGCTCCGGCACGGCGTTGTCACCCGCGCTGCTCCCGTTCATGTTCATGCTGCCGGCACCCTGATTGCCGTTGGCGGCGACCGATGCCGGCGGTTCGGGTGATTCGATGATGCGCTGACGGGTTTCGCCACCGCCGATCGGTTGCTCGATGACCATGACCGGGCCCGGCTCCTGCTGACGCGGTTCGGGATCATCGAAAAGCATCGGCAGGAAAATGGCCCCCAATGCGACGAGAATGACCGCACCGCTGATACGTTCACGCCATCCGTACTTCATGGGACCTTGACCTCCTTGATAGCACCTTGATTTCCTTGAGCACGATCCGGCATCCGATCGATCATCCCGGCAATCGCCTTCACTACACTTCGTCGCCCGCCAGCGCCGTCAGCGCTTCCAGCGCGCCGGCCACGGTCAGAAACGAGCCGCATACTAACACTTCTTCATCGGGCGCAAGGCGTGATGCCAGCCAGTCGACGCCGGCGGCCGGCGACGAAGCGGTCGCCAGCACCTCACCGCCTCGGCCAATCATGGATTCGGCCAGTGCCTCGCCCGAGCGACCGCGCGGGCCTGCCAGCCCTACCGGCAGCCAGACATCGATCACCGGGGCCAGCGCCTCGATCAGCGCCTCGGCATCCTTGTCCTGCAGGACGCCGAGCAGGCCGATACGGCGACGCGGCGCCGGTGATCGCTGCGCCAGTCTCGCTGCCACATAATGCGCGGCATGGGGATTGTGCGCCACATCGAAACACCAGTTCCCCAACCACTGCAGTCGGCCCGCCAGCGCGACGGTGGACATCGCCTGGAGGGATTGCGCATGTTGAGGCACGACGCCGCACAGCCCGAGCACCTGGAGCGCGACGGCGGCATTGTCGAGCGGCAACCCCGGATCGGGCAAGCTATCGAGCTGATAGCGAAGCCCCTCCGCCCCTTGGCCCCGCCAGCGCCACTGGTCGCCATCGACGTCTTCATGATCGAAATCGCGCCCCAGCCAGTAAGCGGGCACCTCCAGGGCACCGATGCGCTGCGAGACACTGACCGGCAATGCGCGGCTGCCGAGCACCGCCGGCCGCCCCTGGCGGAGAATGCCGGCCTTCTCGAATCCGATGACTTCGAGGTCGGTGCCGAGAAAGTCCGCATGATCCTGGGCGATGGTGGTGATGACGGCAATATCGCTGTCGATCACGTTGACCGCATCCAGACGACCGCCGAGCCCGACTTCGAGAATGGCCAGATGGGGGCGCACCTCGGCGATCGCAACCAGTGCCGCCAGAGTTCCGGCCTCGAAGTAGGTAAGACTGACGGGGTCGCCGGCCAAGCGGGCCGATTCGACGCGCTCGAATCCGGCGATCAGGGTGGCGTCGTCGGCCGCGATACCATCGAAGCAGAGCCGCTCGTTGTAGCGCAGCAGATGAGGCGAAGTGTAGCTGGCCGTGGACAGGCCATGAGCCCGAGCGAGGCGCTCGAGCATGGCCACGGTGGAGCCCTTGCCGTTGGTGCCGGCGACGGTCACGACCCGCTGCGCGATCGGACCCTGCGTCAACCCCAGCCGTGCGGCAACGACCGCCACCCGTTCGAGCCCCATGTCGATGGCGACCGGATGCTGGCGCTCGAGACGCGCCAGCCAGTCGTTGAGGGTGGCACTCATGGATCAGCGGTTCCTCAACGGGGTGCCTGGGTCGCGTCCGGTTCGTCGGCCAGCGGCGAGAAGTCCGCACTCTCGTCCGCGACCTGACCGGCCGGCGGCTGATGCGTCAGCTTGCGCAGAATGCTGCCCAACCGTTCACGCATCTCAGGCCGCGGGATGATCATGTCCACGGTGCCGTGTTCGAGCAGGAACTCGCTGCGCTGGAAGCCTTCCGGCAGTGTCTCTCGCACCGTCTGCTCGATGACGCGCGGGCCGGCAAAACCGATCAGCGCATTGGGCTCAGCCACGTTGAGGTCGCCCAGCATCGCCAGCGATGCCGAAACCCCGCCGAAGACCGGATCGGTGAGCACGGAGATGTAGGGCACGCCGGCCAGCTTGAGCTTTTCCAGCGCCGCGGAGGTCTTGGCCATCTGCATCAGCGAGAACAGCGCTTCCTGCATGCGGGCGCCGCCGGAGGCAGCGAAGCAGATCAGCGGAATCTCTTCTTCCAGCGCCAGCGTGGCGGCACGGACGAATTTCTCGCCGACCACCGCGCCCATGGAGCCGCCCATGAAGGAGAACTCGAACGCCACCGCGACGACGGGCAAACCATCCAGCGTGCCGCGCATGGCGATCAGCGCATCGTTCTCGTCGGTCGCTTTCTGGGCCGATGCCAGGCGATCCTTGTACTTCTTGGAGTCCCGGAACTTGAGACGATCGCTCGGCTGAAGGTCGCCCGCGATCTCTTCACGCCCTTCAGCATCGAGAAACCAGTTGAGACGCTTGCGCGCGGTCAGCCGCAGATGATGCTGACATTTGGGACAAACGTTCTGGTGCTTCTCCAGCTCGGGAAGATAGAGCACCGATTCACAATTCGGGCACTTGCGCCACAGGCCGTCCGGCACGCTGGCGCGGCGGTCGTTGCGCTGGATGCGGCTCATCGACGGGACGATCTTGTCTAGCCAGCTCATGTCAGGAACGATTCCCTATTTGCCTAAATAGAAAGTAATGACGACATAGAAAACAATGGCGCCAGCCGCGACGAACGGCTGTCGCGACAACCGCAAACGCTGAATGATACCAAATCGACGACAACGACTCAGCCGACCGCTTCCCGGTCGAGCGCTTCGCGCATCTCGCCGAGAATCGATTTCAGCGCGGCGGGAACGGACGCCGGATCATCGGCATGCTCGGCGATGCGACCGACCAGGGCGCTGCCGACGATCACGCCATCGGCGACACGGCCGATGGCCGCTGCGGTGGCCCCGTCGCGGATGCCGAAGCCCACGCACAGCGGCAGCTCGGTGATACGGCGCAACTTGTTCAACTGCTCGCCGACGGCGTCGGCGTCCAGCGTGGCGGCCCCGGTCACCCCCTTGAGAGAGACGTAGTAGAGGTAGCCCTCGCCGTGTTCGCAGATCGCGCGAGCGCGCGCCTCGGAGGTCGTCGGCGCCAGCAGGAAAATCGACTGCAGGCCGTGCTCCGCGAACAGCGCGGCGTTGTCGCCCGCCTCCTCCGGGGGCATGTCGACCACCAGCACGCCATCGACCCCGGAAGCCTGGGCCTGGCGCGTGAAGACCTCGTACCCCATCCGCTCGATGGGATTGAGATACCCCATCAGCACCACGGGAGTTTCGCTGTCCCGCTGGCGGAATTCCGCCACCATCTCCAGCACATGCTGCAATCGCGTGCCGTGTACCAGCGCCCGCTCGCAGGCCTTCTGGATGACCGGACCATCGGCCATCGGATCCGAGAACGGCACGCCCAGCTCGATCACGTCGGCGCCGGCTTCCACGCAGGCATGCATGAAGTCGACCGTGTGCGCAGGGGCCGGGTCGCCAGCGGTGATATAGGGAATGAGCGCCGTACGGCCCTGAGCCTTCAGTGCGGCAAAGCGCTGGTCGATACGGTTGTGTTCAATACGATTCATGTCGCCCTCGAGTCATGTCGCCAGCCGTCGTTCTGCCGGCGCCGGCCATCAAAATTCGATTCCGTCGAGTTTGGCGACGGTATGGATATCCTTGTCACCACGCCCGGACAGGTTGACGACGATATGCTGCTCCGGAGACATCTCCCCCGCCAGCTTCTTGGCGTGAGCCAGGGCATGCGACGACTCCAGCGCCGGCATGATGCCTTCGACGAGCGTCAGCTCACGGAAGGCCGCCAGCACCTCGTTGTCGTCCGCCGCCACGTAGCGCACGCGACCGACATCCTTCCACAGCGCGTGCTCGGGGCCGACGCCGGGATAATCGAGACCGGCAGAGATCGACTGGGTGTCGGCGACCTGCCCGCCCTCGTCGGACATCAGGTAGGTCCGGTTGCCGTGCAGCACGCCGCGAGGCGCATTGGCGGTCAGCGGCGCGGCGTGGCGGCCGGTGGCGACGCCTTCGCCGCCAGCCTCGACGCCATACATGGCGACATCGTCATCCTCGACGAACGGATAGAACAGGCCCATGGCGTTGGAGCCGCCGCCGACGCAGGCGACCAGCGCGTCCGGCAACCGGCCGATCTGCTCGAGCGACTGGCGACGCGCCTCGCGGCCGACCACCGCACTGAAATCGCGTACCAGCATCGGATAAGGGTGCGGACCCGCCACCGTACCGATGATGTAGAAGGTGTCGTCGACGTTGGTGACCCAGTCGCGCAGCGCCTCGTTCATGGCATCCTTGAGCGTGCGCGAGCCGGACTCCACCGGCACCACCTTGGCGCCCAGCAGATGCATGCGGTAGACGTTCAGCTTCTGGCGCTCGACATCCTCGGCGCCCATGTAGATCTCGCATTTCAGACCCAGCCGCGCGGCAACCGTCGCCGTGGCGACACCGTGCTGACCGGCACCGGTCTCGGCGATCACGCGCGGCTTGCCGGCCTTCTTGGCCAGCAGCGCCTGCCCGATGGTGTTGTTCACCTTGTGCGCGCCAGTGTGGTTCAGATCCTCGCGCTTGAGCCATATCTGCGCACCACCGATCTCGCGCGACCAGCGCTCGGCGTGGTAGAGCGGCGACGGCCGGCCGACATAATGCTTCAGGTCATTGTCGAACTCCGCCTGGAATTCGGGATCGTTCTTGAGACTCGCATAGATGTTCTCGAGCTCCTCGAGCGCGAAACTCAAGGTCTCGGAAACGAAGCGGCCACCGTAAGGACCGAAGTGGCCGCGAGCATCCGGCAGTTGCGTCAAATCGTGGAATCGGCTCACGAAGGGACCCTCATGATGTGGCGGTGGATGAATGGGGCGTGACTGGATCGGCACTGGACGGTACCGGCGCGAGCGAGACGTTCGCCGTCTGTACGCGTTCGCAGAAGGCGCGGATGCGAGAGGGATCCTTGATCCCCTTTCGCGTGCCCACCGCAGACGCCAACGCCGCGGAAGGTGCGTCGGCAGCGTGCATCGCTTCGACGCCGCCGGAGACATCGACCGCATAGGGCCGTACCCGCGCCACGGCATCGGCGACGTTATCCGGCGTCAGGCCGCCGGCGAGAATGACGGGTTTCGCCAGGTCCGCCGGGATACGCTGCCAGTCGAAGGTTTCGCCCGTGCCGCCGGGAACGCCGGGGCGATAGGCATCGAGCAGCAGCGCGCCGGCACCGGCGTAGGTATCGACTGCCGCCTGCAGATCGATATCGTCGTGCATGCGCAGCGCCTTGATCCAGGGCTTGCCGAAACGCGCGCAGAACTCGGGCGACTCGTCACCGTGGAACTGTAGCAGGTCGAGATAAGGCAGACACATCTCGACATCGGCCACGCTCGGGTCGACGAACAGCCCCACACGTGTCACGAACGGCGACACCGAAGCGCTGAGCGACGCGAGCGTGTCGAGATCAAGCGCGCGCGCGCTTCCCGGCCACATCACGAAGCCGAGCGCATCGGCCCCGCTGGCAACGGCCGCCGCGATGTCTTCACGACGGGTCAAACCGCAGATCTTGATTCTGACGGGATTCATGACGTGGTCTCCAAGCGGGCCTGGGGAGGCTGATCGACTACCCGGCCCTGATCATCGATCCATTTCGGCCACACGCGACGGCGGCGCATCAGCAGCGTATCCGGAATTTCGCCACGTTCACCGGTCCATTCACCGAGAAAGGATAGCAGGTGCGGCCCCACCGGTTCTTCCGGCAGCGCAAAGCGCTCGTCGAAGCGCACATCGACGAAATGCAGACCGCTGGCCGGCGCCGTCACGTTGCCCGACCTGCGATCCCTGAGCGCCAGCAGTCGCTCGGGGTACGCTTCGTCCTCGTCTCCCCGGCCGACCGCCATCAGTACACCGGCGATGTTGCGAATCATGTGATGAAGAAAGGCGTTGGCCTGCACATCGATCATCACGATCGGCCCGAAACGGCGCACATCGATGAAATGCAGATGGCGAATCGGCACCTTCGACTGACAGCCGGCGGCGCGGTAGCTGGAAAAATCATGTTCCCCGACCAGCGCCTGGGCGGCACGATGCATGCGCTCCGCGTCCAGCGGCTCGCGACACCAGGTCACGTTGTGACGCTCCATCACGGGGCGCGTCGGCTGGTTGAGGATGATATAGCGGTAACGTCTTGCCAGGGCCGAAAATCGAGCGTGGAACTCGCCGGAAACCGGCGTCAGCCAGCGTACCGCGATATCACGCGGCAACTGGGCATTGGCGCCGAACAGCCAGGCTTTCTGGGTACGCACTACCGGCGCATCGAAGTGAACGATCTGGCGCGTGGCATGGACGCCACTGTCGGTGCGGCCGCTGCAGAGCACACGCACGGGCGTGGCGGCGATCTTGCTCAGTGCCGCCTCGAGCGCGCCCTGCACCGAGTCGGCATGGCGCAACCGCTGCCAGCCGCAGTAATGCGTACCGTCATATTCGACGCCGAGGGCCAAGCGACCGCTGAGCGGCTGGTTGTCATCCTGCCGGGAGAAAAACGCCATCGAAACCTGTGCAGCCCAAAGTCGTTAGGGGCGCCCATTATCCCGATGCGACGGTTCGAATTCCACCTCCTCGACATCCCATCCCGCAGGAACTTCCCGCAGCGTGCCACGCCTCTCGCCGCCACGCGCTGGCGACACGACATCCGGCACCTCGGGACGAGCGCTGCGGATGCCCGCCCGGGCCCCGTCGTCGGGTGCCATCTCGCTCTTCGGCTCCAACGGCAGAGCGGAAAAATCGATGTCCGGCATCGTCAGCGACGACGCCTCGTTCCCGCTCTCCAGCGAGGCGGATACCGAATCCGCCGGCGATGCGATCACGCTCCGCTCGGCGTCCAGTTCCAGCTTTGGGGCTTCGTAGTCGATATGAGCGAGGGCCGACGACGTTGCCGAAGGCTCGGCGGACGGTGTCATATCGTCATCGAACAGCACCGACATGGAATCGGTCCGGGAAGCGGATTCAGCCGGAGACGAGGCTTCCGACCGCACGGTGGGTTCATCGGCAACTCCGGTATCGGGCCGAGCCTCATCGGTCTCGGGACGAACCTTATCGGCCACGGCACGCACCGCGCCGGACTCGACCCGGCCGGCCTGCGACTCGAACAGCGCGTCGACATCCTCCACCGTATCCTGCGCGGCCGTCTCGCCCTCCGCTTCCGTTTCGCCGGTCGCCTCCTGCCAGCTCTCCTCGACGTAGCGGGCGCGATAGTCGTCGACCAGAGCCTGTCCTTCCCGGCGCTGTTCGGGCGTGGCGTCGTCACCAAAGCCGGCGAGCGCCTCTTCCAGCGCGTCCATGTCACGCAACTCGCCCAACGCTCTCAACAGCCCCAGGCGAAATTGCGCATTCTCTTTTTGGGCCAGTTGCTGGCGCAGCCAGTCGCGCGCCTCGGCATGGCGTCCATAAGCCATGAAGATATCCGCCTGGCTGATCGAGACCGAGTCGACATCCACTTCCGGCAGCGGCCGGCGCGGTGCCATCGATGCCGCGGCCTGGCGACTGGCCTCGAGCGGGGACGGCTCGGCGGCCTCCGCCCTCTGCTCATCGACAGGTTCGACAACTTCGTGAACTTCACGACGGCGGCGTCGCTCCCAGGTCCACAGCAACAGCAGGACGATCAGTACTCCGCCGCCAATCCAGTCGAGATGCCCCAGCAGCCGCTGCCATAACGAAGGCGACGAGGCGGGCGCCGGTCCGGTTGATGCCGTTACGGGCTTTTCACCGGAGGGGGTCCCGGCGGGCGACTGCACGCGGGAAGGCGACAGTGTTGCAGCCTGAGCCGCCGCGATGGCGGCAGCACTGACGACCGGCGTGCCTCCCTGCACGCCTTCCTGTCCAGAGGCACCGTCGCTCGCGTTTGTGTCTGTTGCCGTCGTGGATGGCTCAGCGACGGCCGCGAGCGCGCCCTGCAGCGCGTCGCGCTCGGATTGCAACGCAGCAATCGTCGCGCGTTGGCGTTCGGTCATCGCGGTCAGGTCGGCTATCTGCCGGGTCAGTGCGGCGAGCTGGTCGGGATCGGATGCCCCCGATGCCTCACGGCGCCCCACGATGTCGATCATCGGGCGTCCGTCGTCGGTCCGATGAACGAGCTCACCGAGCCGGGATGCCGCCGCCTCTGGCGAGATATCGGTCACGGCCGCGATCGCAGGCACCGCCAGCCTGACGCCAGCCCGCAGCCGGTCGATGTCTCCATCGATGAAGGCGTCGGGGTTGGATTGGTACAGGGCCAGCATCAGCGGCTGGCGATCAAGTCCGGATCGAGGCAACAGCGAAGCTGCCAAGGTGGATAGCGAGTCGCCGGGCCGAACGGTGATTTGCCCGGGCCAGGCGGGCGACCCGCTCGTTGCCGATGCAGCGTCGTCGGCAGATCCAGCGGCCGGGTTCCGCATTGCCGTGGCCTGCGTCACCACGCTCTTCGTTACCGGATATCCCGGCGCGAGGCCGCGATCGCCATTCAGCAATGGCTGCGAGCTGGCATAGCCGACGGGATCGAACAGCAGCGACACGTCCCGCTGCCATTGCCCACCCGGCCAGGTCACCACCAGCAGCAGATCGAGAAACGGCTCCCGCACTCGGCGCGAGCTATCGAGAATCAGTGCCAGATCACCCTCACGGCGCACGACTTTGACCGATAGCGTGTCCAGCAGCGAGCTGCGAGACAATCCTGATTGCCGGTAAGCCGCGTCGTCGGCAACGGCTACCGATATCTGCGAGGCCTCGAGGCCGCTGCCATCGGTCAGCGGCAGCACCACGTGAAGCGGCCGATGGAGGGGGGATACCTGCTGCGGATCGCCAATGCCGAGAGCGTGGGCTGAAGAGGCCAGCACCAGGCAGAGCCCGCCGGTGATCGTTGTAAGCCGTTGCCGCATGGTTTCCTCGCCGACGAATTGGAGTAAGCCTCGACTCACTCATCGGCAAGGACTGAATAAACTTGAGGACGAGATCATGGCACGAATGGCAAAGAGCCCTGCCAGTGGACACAGGCAGGGCTCGGGCAACTCATGCCGGCGTGATGCTCAGGCTTGGTCGCGGAGGATCTTGAGCATGCGCTTCAGTGGCTCGGCGGCGCCCCACAGCAGCTGGTCGCCGACGCTGAACGCGGTGAGATATTCGCCGCCCATGGCCAGCTTGCGCAAGCGGCCCACCGGGATCGTCAGGGTGCCGCTGACGGCCGCCGGCGTCAGATGCTTCAACGTCTCGTCCTTGTCATTGGGCACGACCTGGACCCAGTCGTTGTGCCTGGCCAGACGATCCTCGATCTCGTCGAGCGGCACGTTCTGCTTCAGCTTGATGGTGAACGCCTGGCTGTGCGAACGCATCGCGCCGATGCGCACGCAGAGGCCGTCGATGGGAATCGGGTTGTCGCCGGTGGCGAGAATCTTGTTGGTCTCGACGCCGCCTTTCCACTCCTCCTTGCTCTGGCCGCTCTCCATCGCCTTGTCGATCCACGGCAGCAGGCTGCCGGCCAGCGGTGCGCCGAAGTTGTCGACCGGGAACTCGCTAGCACGCATACGGGTGATGACGTCGCGGTCGATGTCGAGAATGGCGCTGGAAGGCGTGGCAAGATCGGTGGCGACGGCCGAGTGCAGCGAGCCCATCTGGGACAGCAGTTCGCGCATGTGCTTGGCGCCGGAACCGGAAGCGGCCTGATAGGTCATGGAAGTCATCCACTCGACCAGGTTGGCCTCGAACAGCCCGCCCAGGCCCATCAGCATCAGGCTCACGGTGCAGTTGCCGCCGACGAAGGTCCTGGCGCCCTTGGCCAGTTGGGCATCGATCACGTGACGGTTGACCGGATCGAGCACAATGGTCGCCTCGTCCGCCATGCGCAGGGTGCTGGCCGCGTCGATCCAGTAGCCTTTCCAGCCGGACTCACGCAGCGGCTTATAGACGGCACTGGTGTAGTCGCCGCCCTGGCACGTCACGATCACGTCCATCGCCTTGAGCGACTCGATGTCGTTGGCATCCTTCAGCGCCGGCACGTCGACACCGATATCCGGCCCGGCCTGCCCCGCCTGGGAGGTGGAGAAGAAGACCGGCTCGAGCCCGGTGAAATCATTGTCGTCCAGCATGCGCTGCATCAGCACGGAACCGACCATACCGCGCCAGCCGACGAATCCGACTTTCAACATAGTGGCGTACCCCGAAATATTTTGAATGTCGTGAATCGATGCGACGACCCATTTCGGTCGTCGCATCATCAGCAAGTGAAGACGTGAATGATATCAGTTTAGCGCATTCGGCTCAGGCCTCGGCAAAAGCCGCCAGCACCGCGTCGCCCATTTCGCTAGTGGAAACCTGGCGGGTGCCCGGATAGGCGATGTCCGCGGTGCGCAGGCCCTGATCCAGCACCTTGCCCACGGCGCGCTCGATACGATCGGCCAGCGCCGGCTCGCTCAGCGAGTAGCGCAGCATCATCGCCACCGACAGAATCGTCGCCAGCGGGTTGGCGAGACCTTGGCCTGCAATATCCGGCGCACTGCCGTGACACGGCTCGTACATGCCCTGCTGCTTCTCGTTGAGCGACGCGGACGGCAGCATGCCGATCGAGCCGGTGAGCATGGCGGCGGCATCGGAAAGAATGTCGCCGAACATGTTGCCGGTCACCACCACGTCGAACTGCTTGGGCGCGCGCACCAGCTGCATCGCGGCGTTGTCGACGTACATGTGCGACAGTTCGACGTCCGGATACTCCGGCGCCAGCCGGTTCATCACCTCGCGCCACAGGATGGTGACTTCCAGCACATTGGCCTTGTCCACCGAGCAGAGCTTCTTGCCCCGCTTCTGCGCCATCTCGAAGGCGACGCGACCGATGCGTTCGATCTCGGATTCGGAATAGACGTAGGTATTGAACCCGACCCGCTCACCGTCGCGCTCCTCGATACCGCGCGGCTGGCCGAAATAGATACCGCCGGTCAGCTCGCGCACGATCATGATGTCGAGCCCGGAGACGACTTCCGGCTTCAGCGTCGACGCCTCGGCCAGCTGCGGATAGAGCAGCGCCGGGCGCAGGTTGCCGAACAGGTTGAGATTCTTGCGCAGCCCCAGCAGCCCCTTTTCGGGACGCTTGCTCAGATCTTCCAGCGTATCCCACTTGGGACCGCCCACGGCGCCGAGCAGGATCGCATCGGCGGCCTTGGCCTTCTCCAGCGTGGACTCGGGCAGCGGATGCCCCTCGGCGTCGTAGCCGGCGCCGCCGACCAGCGCCTCTTCAAGCTCCGCGTCCAGCCCCGCCTCACGGCAGGCATTCAGGATCTTGACCGCCTCGGCGGTGATTTCCGGGCCGATGCCATCGCCGGGCAACACCAGAATCTTCTTGCTCATGCATTTTCCTCAAACGTGTTCTTTGGTCGCCCACAGCACCAGCATGTCCGTGGTGAAGGAGCCGTCATCACCGATCTCGAAGGCATCGCGGACTTCCTGACCCACCTGCTGCTGCAGATGACGGATCGCGTCGCGCATGACATCGGGCGTGCGCATTCGCGCAATCCAGGTATCGAAATCCAGCCGCAACCGCTGGCGCGAACTGGCCGTCACCACGAGCCCGGCCTCACCGACCATCTGCGCCCACTCGCTCGGTGCGTAATCGCGAACGTGGCTGGTATCCCGCAGCATCTCGACGGTCTGCAGGAAGCTGTCGAACAGCGGCTGCTCGGAAGCGGCGACATCGATGAACGCCGCCAGCCCGCCGGGTTTGAGGACGCGCCTCGCCTCGCGCAGCGCCAGTCCCACATCGCGCCAGTGGTGTGCGGAGAAACGGCTGCAGACGACATCGAAACTGTCGTCGGCAAACGGCAGCGACTCCGCAACGCCCTGAACCGTACGGATATTGCCGAAGCCGCGTTCGCGGGCCGCCTCGCCGACCACCTCGAGCATTCGCGGCGAGAGATCATAGGCCACGACCTCCGCTGCCAGATCGGCGACCTGAAAGCTGACATGCCCAGCGCCGCAGCCGAGATCCAGCACGCGGGGCGCGTCGAGTCCTGCGACACGCTCCCGCAACTGGGCGAACTCAGCGCCCTGGGCATGCACCTGGCTCGACAGATAGGCGCCTGCCTGGCCACCGAACTGGCGTTCGACCACATCGCTGTGGCCACCACGCTTGCCCGAATCACGCATCGCGGAACAGCCACGGATTCGCCGCACGATGACGGCTTTCATAGTCGCGAATGGCGCCGGCCTGCTCGAGCGTCAGGCCGATATCATCGAGGCCTTCCAGCAGACAGTGCTTGCGGAACGCATCGACCTCGAACGGAATCGCCTCGCCGCTCGGCGTGATCACCTGCTGTCCTTCGAGATCGATATCGAGACGATAGCCTTCGCTGGCTTCCGTTTCCTGGAACAGCCGGTCCACCGTCGCCTCGTCGAGCGTGATCAGCAGGATGCCGTTCTTGAACGAGTTGTTGTAGAAGATATCGGCGAAGCTCGGCGCGATCACCACGCGGAAGCCGAAATCGTCCAGCGCCCAGGGGGCGTGCTCGCGCGAGCTGCCGCAGCCGAAATTGCGCCGTGCCAGCAGCACCTGTGCGTCGCGATAGCGCGGCTGGTTGAGCACGAAGTCCGGATTGAGTGGACGGCTGGCCGCATCCTGGCCCGGATAGCCCTCGTCGAGATAGCGCAGCTCGTCGAACAGGTTGGGGCCGAAGCCGGTACGCTTGATCGACTTCAGAAACTGTTTGGGAATGATCAGGTCGGTATCGACATTGGCGCGATCCAGCGGCGCGACCAGACCCTGCAGGCGTTCGAACTTTTTCATCGTCTGGTCTCCTTAGGCACTCATCGCATCGGCGCGGTCATAGTCATAGCTTCGGACATCCACGAAGTGGCCTTCGATGGCGGCCGCCGCGGCCATCGCTGGGCTCACCAGATGGGTACGTCCACCGTAGCCCTGGCGCCCCTCGAAGTTGCGGTTGGAGGTCGACGCGCAGCGCTCGCCGGCGCCCAGCTTGTCGGCATTCATCGCCAGACACATCGAGCAGCCCGGTTCACGCCACTCGAAGCCCGCCTCGATGAAGACCTTGTCGAGCCCTTCGGCTTCGGCCAGCCGCTTCACCAGTCCGGAGCCCGGCACTACCATCGCCAGCTGGATGTTGTCGGCGACCTTGCGCCCTCGGGCGACCTTGGCGGCTTCGCGCAGATCCTCGATCCGCGAGTTGGTGCAGGAGCCGATGAACACCTTGTCGAGCCGGATATCGGTGATCTTCTGCCCGGCGCTGAGCCCCATGTACTCCAGCGCACGCGTCATGCCCTGCGTGACGGTCTCGTCACCGGCACTGGCCGGATCGGGCACCGCGGCGGAGACGTTGGCGACCATTTCCGGACTGGTGCCCCAGGTCACCTGCGGCTCGATCTCGGCGGCGTCGAGTTCGACGACCTTGTCGAAGTGCGCGCCCTCGTCGGAGACCAGATCACGCCAGGCTTCGACCGCCGCCGGCCACTGCTCGGCCGAGGGCGCGTACGGACGGCCCTTCAGGTAATCGATCGTGGTGTCATCCACCGCCACCAGCCCCACGCGGGCGCCGGCTTCGATCGCCATGTTGCAGATCGTCATGCGGCCTTCCATGGAAAGCTCGCGGATCGCGCTGCCGGCAAACTCAATGGCATATCCGGTGCCGCCAGCGGTACCGATACGGCCGATGATCGCCAGCACGATGTCCTTGGCGGTGATGCCGAGGCCCAGCTTGCCCTCGACACGCACCTGCATGTTCTTCATCTTCTGGGCGATCAGGCACTGGGTGGCGAGCACGTGCTCGACCTCGGACGTGCCGATGCCGTGGGAAAGCGCAGCGAAGGCGCCGTGGGTCGCGGTATGGGAATCGCCGCAGACCACGGTCATCCCCGGCAGCGTGGCGCCCTGCTCCGGTCCGACCACGTGGACGATGCCCTGGCGCTCGTCGTTGATCCGGAACTCCTCGATGTCGAAGCTCTCGCAGTTGGCATCCAGGGTTTCGACCTGAATGCGCGAGACGTCGTCGAGAATCCCGGCGTTACCGGCGCTGCGCTCCTTGAGCGTGGTCGGCACGTTGTGGTCCGGCGTCGCCAGGTTGGCATCGCGGCGCCAAGGCTTGCGTCCGGCCAGACGCAGCCCTTCGAACGCCTGCGGCGAGGTGACTTCGTGCAGCAGATGACGATCGATGTAGATCAGCGCCGAACCGTCGTCGCGCTGAGTCACCAGGTGCTGCGCCCAGAGTTTGTCGTAGAGCGTCTGGCTTGCCATGTGTTTTATCTCCTCCGTCACGCTGTCTGAAGCAGCTTGGTGACGTAACGCTTGCGAATCGCGACGCCGTGACAGCGCCTCGCGAATGGTGTGGCGACCAAGATACGGCGCCGTCATGCATAAAATCAATTCATCTTGATTATGCTTTGGATTCCATAACAGAATTCACTGATTCTGGTTCATCAATGCCACGTACGGAAAGCCAACGACGCCATGGACACCCAGAGCCTGCAAGCCTTCATCGCGGTCGCCGATACGACGTCGTTCTCGCTGGCCGGCGAGCAACTGCACCTCACCCAGCCGGCCATCAGCAAGCGCATCGCCACGCTGGAACATCAGACCGGCGCCAAGCTCTTCGACCGCATCAATCGCCGCGTCAGCCTAACCGAAGCGGGCCGGCTGCTGCTGCCCCGCGCCCGCCAGATCCTGCAACTGGTGGAGGACAGCCGGCGCACCTTGAGCAACCTGAGCGGCAGCGTCGAAGGCAGCCTGACGCTCGCCACCAGCCACCATGTCGGCCTGCACCGGCTTCCTCCAGTACTCAAGGCGTTCACCCAGCGCTACCCGCACGTCGATCTGGATCTGCGCTTTCTCGATTCCGAACAGGCCTATCACGGCGTCGTCGCCGGGGAGATCGAACTGGCCGTGGTGACGCTGTCGCCCCGGCCCAATCCGCAGGTGGAATCGGTGCCGGTGTGGATCGATCGACTGCGCTTCGTCGCCGCGCCCGACCATCCTCTGGCGGCACACGGCGAGCTGCCGCTGTCAGCGCTGGTGGACTATTCGGCGGTACTGCCGGGGCCGCTAACGTTTACTCGGGACATCGTGGTGGGATCGTTCAGTCGCGCGGGGTTGACCGTCGATGTGGCGCTTTCCACCAATTACCTGGAGACGCTGAAGATGATGGCGGGTATCGGGCTGGGCTGGAGCGTGCTGCCGGAAAGCATGGTCGACGACGACATCGCGGTACTACCGGTGACGCACCCCCCGATCGAGCGCCGGCTGGGCTACCTGGTGCACAAGCAGCGCACGCTCTCCAACGCCGGACGCGCGATGATCGCGGAGCTGGAGGGCGCGCGCCTCACTCCCGATGCCTAGGAACGCTATCCATCAGAGGGGCGCTATCTATCAGAGGGACGCTATCCATCAGAGGAGCGCTATCTATTCAGAGTGATGCTATCCACCAGGTCTGACCGAGGCGGGCTATCAGACCTGACCAAGGCGCGGCGTATCGACGTGAACGTCGCCGTTCTGGGCACGGTGGCGCAGCAGATGATCCATCAGCGTCAACGCCATCATCGCCTCGGCGATCGGCGTGGCGCGGATACCGACGCAGGGATCGTGACGCCCCTTGGTGACGACCTCCACCGGCTCGCCGTGAATGTCGATCGAACGCCCCGGCTGGGTGATGCTGGAGGTCGGCTTGAGCGCCAGATGCGCGACGATCGGCTGGCCGCTGGAGATGCCGCCGAGCACGCCGCCGGCGTGATTGGACAGGAATCCTTCCGGCGTCATTTCATCGCGATGCTCGGTGCCGCGCTGGGTCACGACATCGAAACCGTCGCCGATCTCGACGCCCTTCACCGCGTTGATGCTCATCAGCCCGTGGGCCAGGTCGGCATCCAGACGATCGAAGACCGGCTCGCCCAGCCCCACCGGCACGCCTTCGGCGACGACCGTGATCCTGGCGCCCACCGAATCCTGGTCGCGGCGTAGCTGATCCATGTAGGCCTCGAGTTCCGGCAGCTTGTCCGGGTCCGGGCAGAAGAACGGATTGTCGTCGACACCCTCCCATCCCTTGAAGTCGATCGCGATGGGGCCGAGCTGGCTCATGTAGCCGCGCACCCGAATGCCCTGCCGGGCGAGCCACGTCTTGGCGATGGCGCCAGCAGCAACGCGCATGGCGGTCTCGCGGGCGCTGGAGCGGCCACCGCCGCGATAGTCGCGAATGCCGTACTTGTGGTGATAGGTGTAATCGGCGTGGGCCGGGCGGAACTGCTCGGCGATCTTGGAATAGTCCTTGGAGCGCTGATCGGTATTCTCGATCATCAGTCCGATCGGCGTGCCCGTGGTGCGGCCTTCGAACACCCCGGAGAGGATCCGGACCTGATCCGGCTCGCGGCGCTGGGTGGTATGGCGCGACGAGCCCGGCCGGCGGCGGTCCAGGTCGCGCTGCAGATCCGCCTCGCTGAGTTCGAGCCCCGGCGGGCAGCCGTCGACGATGGCACCCAGCGCGGGGCCGTGACTCTCACCGAAGGTGGTGACGGTGAACAGTTTGCCGAAGGTGTTGCCGGACATGCGCGATCCTCAGGAAAGGGAAGAAAGATTCAGGTTCAGGCCGGATGAGACGCGGCGAAGTGATCCGCGTAGGTATCGAGATCCTCGGCGCTCAGCGCAAAGATCCCTTCCCCGCCGCGTTCGAACTCCAGCCACAGGAACGGCACTTCCGGGAAAGCCGCCTCCAGATGACGCTGGGAGTTGCCCACTTCGACGATCAGCATGCCGCCGTCGTTCAGGTAGGCGCGGGCTTCACGCAGGATGCGTCGGACGATGTCGAGACCATCGCGACCGGCGCCCAGCGCCAGATCGGGCTCGTGCCGATACTCCGCCGGCATGGCCGCCAGATCGCGAGTGTCGACATAGGGCGGATTGCTCACGATCAGATCGTAATGCTGCCCCGCGACGCCTTCGAACAGGTCGGACGCCACCGCGCGAACGCGCCGCCCGACATCATGACGCACGATATTCGCCTTGGCGACCTCGAGCGCTTCCACGCTGATATCGACCAGATCCACTTCGCAGGTGGGCAGGTAGAGGGCCGTGGCAATGCCGATACAGCCGGAGCCGGTGCAAAGGTCGAGCACATGCGACGGCGGAAACTCTTCGAACCAGGCCGAGAAACCCTGTTCGATCAGCTCGGCGATGGGCGAACGGGGGATCAGCACGCGCTCGTCGACCTCGAACGGGAAGCCGGCGAAAAACGCCTCGCCGAGCAGGTACGGCAACGGCCGACGCGACTCGATGCGACTTCTCACCAGCGCGACGATCCGGCGCCGCTCGATGCCCAGCAGACGCGCGTCGAGCACGGCCGGGTCGATGTCCCACGGCAGATGCAGCGCGCCCAGCACCAGGGCAACCGCTTCGTCCCAGGCGCTGTCGGTGCCATGGCCGAAATGCAGCCGATGGGCATGGAATTCGGAGGTGGCCCAGCGCAGGCAGTCCCGCACGCTGAACAGGTCTTCGACGATGGCATCGTCCGCTAGCGTCAGGGTCGACTGCGGTGGCGACATGGAAGGAACTCGCATCTGGCTGGAAAACGGACGACGATTGTACGCGCAAGGCTCGCGCGTTCACAGCCGGCCATGTCATGACGCGCGGAATCGGTTACCCTTCCGCCCGCTGAATCACTCAAGCCAAAGACAGCGGTCAGCAAAGGCACAATGGCAATGACCCACTCCTCGAGCGACGACGACGATCACAACGCCTTCCGCCAGGCACTGGAAGCGGCCGGCGTTCAGCGGCTCAAGCTCAACCGCGCGGCCACGGGTCGTCCGCGGCGCAACGCGCTCAACGCCGACGCGCGGCGTGAAGCCGCCGAGCAGGCGCCGCCGGTGGTGCAATCCCGGCTATCGGACGGCGGCGTCGAGGCGGTCACGCCGCATCAGCGCCTGGAATTCTCGATTCCGGACCTGCCACCGCGAACCTTTGCCCAGCTCAAGCGCGGTCACATCGCCTGGGAAGGCGGGCTCGATCTTCACGGCTACACCCTCGACGAAGCCCGTGTCGAGCTCGAATCGTTCATCGACGACGCCATCGCCAGTCGGGTTCGCTGCGTGCTGGTGGTACATGGCAAGGCACGCGGTTATCGCGGTAGCGGCGCGGATTACCCGGTGATCAAGAGCCACGTCAACACCTGGCTCAAGAACTGGTCGCGGGTGCTGGCGTTCTGCTCGGCGAGCGAGATCGATGGCGGCACCGGCGCCCTCTACGTGCTGCTGCGCACGCGCGGCGACTGACGAGCGGCGTCAACCGTGGCGCTTGGGCGAGGATAGCGGCAGCGGTAGACGTGCCTGCGGGTCGGCACTGCTGGCCGGGTGGCGGCGGCCATCGACCGGTTCGGCGGCGACGGAAGTCCGGTCCCGCTGACGCTCGTGGCGATCTAGGGCCTGGGCGGCGAGATAACGTCCCAGCTCGATCAGCGCCTCGGCGCGATGGAACTCGTAGGCACCGCACACGCTCTTGGGCACCTCGATCAGAATGTCGGGCGGATAACCAGCGATCTTGTACTTGGCCAGCGCGGCCTGAGTGATATCGAACGAGGCCAGCATCATGTCGAGCTTGCTCCAGGCGCGTTCGGTCTGGCTCGACCAGCTGGCGCTTTCCGAGGCTTCCTCTTCGTCGCTGAACGACGAGACCATTCCCTGCACCCGCGTGCGCACGTTCTTCAGCCAGCCGCTGAAGCTCTGGCCTTCGGCTTCGCGTTCGATTTCACGGGCATGCTCCTGGGCCGCCTGGTCGGCAGGCAGCAGCTCTTCCAGAGTCACGGGCGTCGGCGTCTGGGCGGTAGCATTGACCGCCAGCACGATTTCCGCGTCGACGGAGACCGTGGGAATGATCGGCAGCGGGTTCAGCAGCCCTCCGTCGACCAGCACGTGCCCGTTCTCCTGGACCGGAGTAATGATGCCGGGTACCGCGATCGAGGCGCGGATCGCGCGTAGCAGCGGGCCACTCTGGAACCACACTTCCCGCTGGCGGCTCAGATCCGTTGCCACCGCCGTGAACGGCATCGGCAGGTCCTCGATACGGATATCCCCGACCAGCGCCTCCAGCTTGGTCATCACCTTGCCGGCGCGCATGGCCCCCATGGCGCTCCAGGTAATGTCGACCAGACGCAGCACGTCGAAATAGTCGAGCTGGCAGACCCAGTCGCGATAGCCGTCGAGCTTGCCAGCGGCGTAGATACCGCCGATCAAGGCACCCATGGAGCAGCCGGAGATCGACGCGATCTCGTAGCCGCGCGCTTCGAGCTCCTCGATCACACCGATATGGGCGTAGCCCCGCGCGCCGCCGCTCCCCAGTACCAACGAGACGCGAGGTTTCATGACATGGACTCCACGACCGTCGATTGATGCCAGCGTACGATTTCCGAGGTGACCTGCGCCACTCTGATGCCCTCCAGATGCAGATGATGTCCGCCGGAGACAATGCGCCGCTCGAGCCTGTCGATCCGGCGACAGGCCTCGCCAAGGTGCGGCCGCTGCGTCAACACCCCGGCGGTGGCCTGCAATAGCAGCACCCGGGCGCGAATGGCGGCCACCGTTGCCAGCATCTGGTCCGGCGTCCAGCGCAGCAGCGACGGATGGACCAGACGGCGGTCGGTTCGCCAGTAGTAGCGCCCGTTCTCCTGCCGGCCGAGATTACGCTCGACGATGGGCCGCGCGGTATCGGCATCGATCCGGGTGACGCCGCCACGAACCCTCGCCGCGACCGCCTCGTCGATGCTCGCATAACTGCCGGCAGCACTGCGTGAACGCCGCCGCGCCCGCAACGCCGCTTGCAGCTGCGTCACCGTCTCGCCGGGTTCATTGGTGGTCGAGGCGAGCCCATCGATCAACACCAGTCCGTCGACCCGTTCCGGCGCGGCGGCAGCGATCAGACTGGCAATGCCGGCGCCCATCGAGTGGCCGACGAATGTCGCCGAGTTCAGCTCTAGGGCGTCCACGGCGTCGAGCACGTCCGGCACGTAACCCCACAAAGGATACTCGGCCCCCGCGCCACGATGCGGTGAATGGCCGTGCCCCGGCAGGTCCAGCGCCACCAGGCGAATCCCCAGCGCAGTGGCCAGCGCGGGCGCCAGGCGGGAAAACGTCGCGGCGTTATCGAGCCAGCCGTGCAGGGCGACCCAGGTGGGCGCGGCATCGTCGCCCCAGCTCAACGCGGCCAGACGCCCTTCACCCAGAATCATTTCTCGTGCCCTCAAGACTCTTCTCCCAGCATGTCGTCGATGGCTTCCAGAATCGCCTGACGGGTCGCTTGCGGATGCTCGAACGGAAACATGTGACCACCGGGCACACAGCGCAACCGAATGCCCAGCCGCGATAGCGTGCGTCGCCGCTCGGGCGTCAGCAGATCGGAGTCTTTACCGGCGATCACGGTCAGCGGCACCTCGATCTTGCGTAGCACCGAGGTGAGATGATCCGGCAGGTGGCGAAACACGGCGGCCTCGGTACGCGGTGCATAGCGCAGCTTCGCCGCGCCGCTATCGTCGACGATGGTCGTCGCCCCGGTGACGTAATCCTCCATCGCGGTTTCGGTAAAGCCCTGGAACAGCGAACGGCGACGCAGCGAAGCGGCCATGGCTTCCCGGCTGGGCCAGACCTCGCGACGGCGCAGCGTCTTGCCGGCCGGCGTCACCCGGTCGACGAAGCCGGCTAGCTTGGCAAACTTCAACATCCAGGCGTCCCGCCCGAGCAGCAGCGGCGGATCCAGCGCCACCACGGCGCGAAAGCGATCCGGCGCCTTGGAGGCGGCCATGATCGAAAGCACGCCACCCATGGAGTGCCCCACGGCGACGATCGGCGTCGACAACGACTCGGTGGCCGACAGGTACTCTTCGCGCAATGCCAGCCAGTTCCGCCCTACCGGGAACTGGGGATCATGCGCCAGGCGGTCCAGCGGATGCAGTTCGAAATGCGTCGCCAACGGCGACAACAGCGTCCGGTAACTGGCACCGGTAAACCCGTTGGCGTGGGCAAAGACCAGTGGATAACGCAGCATCGACATCTGAATTCCCTTAGACTATCGGCTAATCGGCTATAAATGCATGGCTTCAAATTCACGACCCGGTCGAACGCCCCCAACGCCCATGCCTCACGATATCGTCGCTCGACATTCGGGTGGCATCGGCCATGATCGCCGCTGACAGGCTTCGATGGTCACGATCATGAAACGGGCTCGCGTCCCGGCGGCATTCGACCCTTTTACCCAGCAAGGATTGTACTGTGTCTCGCAAAGGATCCCACCGCGATACCCGTCTGCGTAACCGCTTGTTTTGGGCGCTGCTGATCGCGGCGCTCGTGGTCGGCTTCTGGTTAGTCCGCGGCGGAGAGTGAATCATGGGGCTGTTGGCCGCTTTTACCCATACGCTGGAAATCACGCTGCCGGTCTTTCTGATGGTCTTCCTGGGGCTTGGTCTCAAGCGGCTCGGCTGGATCGACTCCCACTTCATCACCACAGCATCGATGCTGGTGTTCAAGGTCACCATGCCGGCGCTGCTGTTTCTGAGCATCATCAAGGCGGATCTGAGTCGCGCCCTGCAGCCGGAGCTGATCGGCTATTTCATCGGCTACACCATCATCAGCTTCTTTCTCGCCTGGGCCTGGGCGATCTGGCGGCACCCCCGCGTGGAGAGAGGCATCTTCACCCAGGGGGCATTCCGCGCCAACAACGGCATCGTCGGGCTCGCCCTGGCGGCCGGCCAGTACGGCGACTACGGCCTTTCCGTAGGCGGGGTGCTGGCCGGCGCGGTCATCGTCATCTACAACATCTTCTCGGTCTTCATCCTGTCGCTCTACAGCGACGAGGTCGCCACGGACTTCCGCAACCTGATCAAGAATCTGGCCAAGAACCCGCTCATCCTGAGCGTCGTCTTCGCGATCCCGGTGGCGCTGGCGGATATCGAACTCCCCGGCTGGGTCATGACGTCGGGCGGCTATCTCGCCGGCATGTCCCTGCCATTGGGACTGATCTGCATCGGCGGCACGCTTTCCGTCAGCGCGTTCAAGCGCAGCAGCACGATCGCCCTCGACGCCAGCCTGTGGAAGCTGGTGTGGGTTCCCCTGCTCGGGGTGCTGGGCGCTCTCGCCGTGGGAATTCACGGCCCGGCACTGGGGATCATCTTCCTCTACCTGGGCTGCCCGGGCGCAGCGGCCAGTTTCGTCATGGCCAAGGCGTTCAAGAGCAACGACAAGCTGGCTGCCAATATCATCGTCATCACGACCTTCGCGTCGATGTTCACCCTCAGCCTGGGGCTGTTCCTGCTGAAATGGCTGGGGCTGGTATAGCCCGAACGCTGTCGCTGCCGGACGGACATCGGGCGAACGCCGGACGGACATCGGACAAAAAAGGGCCGCTCTCTCGAGCGGCCCTGTCTCATCACTCATCTTATCACTCTATCTTATCACCCTGTCATCATGCCTAGGACTGGCACACAAGCTGACGAGATCAGCTTTCGCGTTCGCCATCGACGAGGCGACGCAGCTTCAGCGGGTTGCTCTCGCGCACGGCTTCCGGCAGCAGCGCATCCGGCAAATCCTGGTAACAGACCGGACGCAGGAAGCGGAAGATCGCTGCGGTGCCCACGGACGTGGTGCGCGAGTCGGAAGTCGCCGGAAACGGGCCGCCGTGAACCATGGCATCGCACACTTCCACCCCGGTCGGCCAGCCGTTGGCCATGATACGGCCCGCCTTGCGTTCGAGCGTCGGTAGCAGTGCCTTGACGGCCTCGTAATCGGCGTCATCCATCTGCAGCGTTGCCGTCAGCTGGCCTTCCAGGCTCTCGGCGACACGCTTGACTTCCGCCGCATCGCGGCAGGCCACGATCAACGAAGAGGCGCCGAAGACTTCTGCCTGCAGCGAAGTATCGGCGATCACGTCCTCGCCGGCAGCCACGAACAGTCCGCCCAGGCACTGGTTGGCGCCTTCGCCCTCCAGTCCACGCGCCACTTCGCGAACCTTGCTGTTCGCCGCCAGCGCGCGGACGCCCTGGCCATACGCTTCGTGAATCCCCGGCGTCAGCATCGTCTGCGCCGTGCTGCTCTTGAGCGTTTCGCTGGCGGACTCGATGAACGCGTCGAGATCCGGCCCTTCGACCGCGATCACCAGGCCCGGATTGGTGCAGAACTGACCGGCGCCCATGTTGAGAGAGCCCACGAACGCCTCGCCCAGCGCCTTGGCGCGCGCCTTCAACGCCGCCGGCAACAGGAACACGGGGTTGATGCTGCTCATTTCCGCATAGAACGGGATCGGCTCCGGACGACGCTGGGCAATCTCCAGCAGCGCCAGACCGCCCTTGCGCGACCCGGTGAAGCCCGCTGCCTTGATCCGCGGATCGGCGACCAGCGCCTGCCCCACCTCGAAGCTGGAATCGTGCAGCATCGAGAACACGCCTTCGGGCAGACCGCACTTCTTGACGGCGGCCTGCACGGCACGACCCACCAGCTCGCAGGTGCCGGGATGCGCCGGGTGCCCCTTGACGATCACCGGGCAACCTGCAGCCAGTCCCGACGCGGTATCGCCACCGGCGACGGAGAACGCCAGCGGGAAATTGCTGGCGCCGAACACGGCCACCGGCCCCAGGGCGATATGACGCTGGCGCAGATCGACCCGCGGCATCGGTTGGCGATCCGGCAAGGCCGGATCGACGCGAACATCGAGCCACTCTCCCGCCCGCACGGTATCGGCAAACAAGCGCAGCTGGCCGCAGGTACGGCCCCGCTCGCCCTGGATGCGCCCCTGGGGCAGACCGGATTCGGCCACGGCCCGTTCGATCAGGTCGTCACCGATCGCCTCGATCTCGTCGGCGATCGTCTCGAGAAACCGGGCACGTTCTTCGAGCGAGGTTTCTCGGTAGGTATCGAATGCCGACCAGGCGAGATTGCAGGCTCGCGTCACGTCTTCGGCAGTACCGCCGAAAAACTCGGTCGGCAGACGCTCGCCCGTCGCCGGATTGATCGCAACGATCGGATCGCGGGCTCCCTTGACGGTTTGCTGTCCAATCAGTAGTTCGCCAGTCAGATTCACATTGCCTCCTAGAAAAGCTGGGATGTTAGAGAAAGCTGGGATATCGAAAACACCCGAATGCCGGGACGCCAATGCCAACAGGAAGACACCGCCGCCCCTTGGGACGGCAGTGCAGTCGAACGATGTCTCGAATCGATCGGCCCGCCTTTACCACCCGGGCCGGCAAGAGATTACGCTTCGGAGCGATCCTGATACGCGGCGTAATTGTCGTACGCCCGTTGGAGATGGCGGTGCATGGCGTCCCGGGCGGCTTCCGCCTGCCCCGAGACGATCGCCTGCAGGATCTCGCCATGCTCCCGAGCCACCCTTTCAAGATAGTAAGATATGGCCTGAGGGTCGAGCTCGACGGACAGAAGCTTGGTCCTGGGGATAGCGCCTTCGTTGAGCTGATCGTACAACGAGACGAAGAACGGGTTGTGCGTGGCTTCGACGATCGCCCGATGGAAGACGTAGTCCTCGTGGCGAGCCTGGCTACCCGTCTCGCAGGCCGCCAGGAACTGCTCGTGAGCACTCTGCATCGCCGCGATATCCAGCGGCGTGCGCCGTTCGGCCGCCAGCGCCGCCGCCTGGGCGTCCAGTGTCATGCGCATCTCCAGCACGTGCAGAATGTCTTCCACCGTGGTGGCGTTGATGCGTCTTGCCGGAAACTGGTGATCCGGCACGGAGCGCAGGACGCGCGTGCCGATGCCTCGACGCGTTTCGACCAGACCCATCGATTTGAGATGAGCGATAGCCTCGCGCACCGCCGTTCGACTGACACCGAACATGTCGCACAGCTGGCTCTCGGTCGGCAATTTTTCGCCCACCTCGATATGTCCCTGAGTGATCAGGGCTTCCAGCTGCCGGGCGATCTGGCGCGATAGACTCTCCTGAGAAGAGATGCGCTTTATCTCCCAAGCCTTGGTCTGCTCCATCGTGCTGCCTACCTTATCGATTTTCTTGGCCGACGCCGGCGTCCGTAATCGCTCGGGGCGGTCGGTGCTGTATGACGTTCGAGGTGAATAGCATACCAGTTCGACCGACCCCGGCCCGGATCACGTTTCGTCGTCGGGATGACCCAGCGTGACGAACTTGCCGCCTTGATGGACGACCGCCGGGTCCGTCGGATCCTGAGGCGCTTTGGCCGCTTCGGCCTCGACTTCGGCCCGCCATGGCGCCGAGCTTTCCTGCGGCACCCAGCCGAGGAACTGCGCATGGCGGTTGTCCCACCACTGCTCGGCATTGTCGGAAGCGCCATAGACCACCGTATAACCCAGCTTGGGGGCGACGAACGCCCGCTCCAGCAGGGCCACGAAATCCTCGACGCCTAGCCACGTCGCCAGCATGCGAGTGTCCTTGGGCTTGGGAAAGCAGGAGCCGATGCGCACGCTCAGCGTCTCGATCGCGAACTTGTCGAAATAGAGACTCGCCAGGTCCTCGCCAAAGCATTTGGAAACCCCATAGAGCGAGTCCGGCCGGCGCGGGACCTGGCTATCGATCCGCGTCGAGCGCTCGTAGAAACCGATGGTATGGTTCGAGCTGGCAAAGACGATGCGCGGCTTGCCCTGTTTTCGGGCCGCCTCGTAGAGGTTGTAGGTTCCGATGATGTTGGCCTGCAGGATCCCTTCCCACGGCTTCTCGACCGAGATGCCGCCCAGGTGGACGATACCGTCGCAATCGCTGACGAGCTTTGCCACCGCCGCCGCGTCGGCCAGATCGCAAGCGACAATCTCCTCGTGCTGCTCGGCGTTGCCGATTGTCTCGATGTCCGACAGACGCACGTGCCGGGCGAGCTTCGCCAGATGCGGACGGATGGCTTGCCCGACGCCACCGGCGGCGCCAGTCACCAGTAATCGATTCAGCATGTTGATCTCTCCTCGTTGGGTTGGACGGTCGGATGCCAATGACCGTCCAGTGGGGTGTCGAATGGTTCGAAGCCGAGCTCTCGCTGTCGCGTCACTGCAGCAGGTTGGGCAACGTCAAGGAAATCGCCGGTACGTAGGTCACCAGCATCAGCACCACGAACAACGCCAGGTAGAATGGCCAGATGGTCTTGACGGTCTGCTCGATCTTGATCCCGCCGATCGCGCTGCCGACGAACAGACACCCACCGACCGGCGGCGTACACAGACCAATGCCCAGATTCATCATCATCAGGATGCCGAACTGGATAGGGTCCATGCCGAACTGCTGCGCCACCGGCAGGAAAATCGGCGTACAGATCAGAATGAGCGGCGCCATGTCCATGATCATGCCGAGCGCCAGCAACAGCAGGTTGAGCATCAGCAACACGACGATGGGATTATCGGAGAAGGATGTCAGTGCATTGGCGAGCATTTCCGGCACGTTGTAGAGCGCCAGCAGGTAGGAAAATGCCGAGGCGCACCCGACCAGAATCATCACCAGCGCCGTCGTCTTGACGGCCTGGTAGACCGCCTTCTTGAACGACTCCCAGCGAAGTTCGCGATAGACGAGCCCGGTGATGACGATGGCGTAGATCGCACCGAACGCGCCGGATTCGGTCACAGTCAGGATGCCGGACAGCACGCCGCCGACGATGATCACCGCCGTCAGCAGCCCGGGCAGCGACGCGACGAAGCTGATCAGCAGCGCATACCAGCCCGGAAAGGGTTCGCCGCCGTAGCCGCGCTTGACCGCCACCACATAGGCCGCCACCGCCAGCGCCAGGCACATCAGAATACCGGGAACGACGCCCGCCACGAAAAGCTGGGTAACCGAGATCCCGCCACCGGCCGCCACCGCGTAGAGAATCATGTTGTGGCTGGGCGGAATCACCACACCGGCAATCGAGGAGGTCACCGTCACGTTGACCGCATAGTCGGTGTCGTAGCCCTTCTCTTTCATTACCGGAATCAGAATGGAGCCCAGTGCCGAAGTATCGGCGACGGCAGAACCGGAGATGCCGCCGAACAGCATGGAAGAGGTCACGTTGACCATCCCCAGGCCGCCGCGGACGCGACCGACCGCTGCCGAAGCGAAACGTACCAGGCGGCTCGAGATGCCGCCGTGCAGCATCAGCTCACCCGCAAAGATGAAAAACGGAATCGCCAGCAGCGAGAATACCGAGATCCCCGAGACGATTCGCTGGAATCCCACGAACAGCGGCAGCCCCTCGTAGAGAAACGTCACGATCGAGGCCAGCCCCACCGCGAACGCGATCGGCGCTCCCACGATCAACCCGAGGAGAAAGACGCCGAAAAGAATCGCAAGCCCCATAGTGTCAGCTCCCTGCCCGGCCGGTACGTGTGATGCGTTGAATGAGATTGGCGCAGGTGAAAATCACCATGAGCACGCCACAAGCGACTAGAGGCGCGGCTCGCCAACTTTCGGAGAGCCCGATCATCGGGATCGGACGGCCGGCGTTGCTCATCATCATCAACCAGCCCTGCCATGCCATGAAACCACCGAAAAGCAGCACGAATCCGTCGGAAATGGCGTGCATGACCACCCGCGGAATCCGCGGTGCGCCCTCACGCAGAAAGTCGATGCTCAGATGGGAATTGAAGCGTACACCCGCACCCGCACCCAGGCAGGTGATATAGACCACGATCAACAGCGAAGACTGTTCGATCCAGGTCGGCGTGTCATTGAGCACGTAACGGCCGAAAACCAGCCAGCCGAACGAAAAAATCAGGAACACCAGCAGCACGCCAGCAACGATCAGGCATAAACGCGCCAAACCGTCCAGCACCCTGTCTGACGTCGTGTCAGGATTGGTGGCCGAATCCGGGACGTTATCCACGATGGTTTTCCCTAGTTGATATCGAAGACAAAAAACGAGCCCCTGTGATCAGGGGCCCGTCACTCTTGAAGGCTTACTGGGTATTGCGAATATCGTCGATCAACGATTCCAGATCGGGATGCTCCTTGATGAAGGCCTGATAGATCGGCTCCATACGCTTCTGGAATGCCGCCTTGTCCTTCACTTCATTGACCTTCACGCCAGCCGCTTCGACTTTCTCGCGGCTTTTCTCTGCACCTTCTTTCCACAGCTCACGCTGCTTTTGGGCTGCATCTTCTGCCGCCTTGCGCACGATCGACTTGTCTTCGTCGGAAAGTTCGTTCCAGCTGGACTTCGCGACACACAGACATTCGGGAATGATCAGGTGACCGGTTTCGGAGAAGTACTTGGCGACTTCGTAATGATTACTGGATTCGAATGACGGGAAGTTGTTCTCGGCACCATCGATGACACCCGTCTTCAATGACTGGAACACTTCGCCGTAGGACATTGGCGTCGCGTTGCCGCCCAAAGCATCGACCATGTCCACATAGAGATCATTGTTCATGACGCGAAGCTTGAGCCCCTTCACATCATCGGGACCTTCTATGGGATGATCCGTGTTGTAGAAACTGCGAGCACCGGAGCCGAACCAGGACAGGGCGATCAGATCCTTTTCCGCCAGGGCATCGGCGAAACGCTTGCCGATATCCCCATCCATGACGCGATACATTTGATCGACGCTATCGAACAGGAATGGCAGAGACAGCACGTCGGTTTCAGGGACGATCGGCCCCATCGGACCCATATTGAAATTACCGAAGTCCAGGGCGCCGCTACGGGTCTGATCGATCGCGTCCGGCTGGTCACCGAGAACCGCATTGTTATAGACCCGCGGATTGATTCTGCCGTCCGTGTTCTTGGAAACTTCCTCGTCGAAGAATTTCAACGCCACCGAGTTTGGATAACCATCCGGATGAACGTTCCACCCTCGCCAGTTTTCCGCATGAGCGGGGAAAGCAGCGACGGATAACGCGCCAGCAACGGCAACCGCAGGCAGCGAAGCGGATAGGTTGTTCCAGAAACGTGATGTCATCATATGGCTCCTTCGCTCGACTCGAAGCGAATTGTGATTGTCGAAACGCAGAATGCCATACATCATACTTGAAGTAATATTAGACTTTGGAATTGGCAGATAATGGCGAATTATCAACGAGATACGGCATTAGTTGTCTTTGTAAACTATTGATAAATCGCCACTTTCATAGCAATGGATCCAACCGGATACGATCGTTTCCCCGGGAATGGGTCGGCTCTGACCGTCATCGAACGTAAAAAAGGCAGCATCCGAAATGCTGCCCGATCCTTCGATATCTATCGACGGAGGCCGGCTGACATGTCAGCGCACCAGCGCTGGCCGCTTGGGATCGAACGACCAGCCATTGATCAGATACTGCATCGCCATTGCATCGTTGCGTTGACGCACGTCGAGCGACTTGTAGAGGGCGTGGGCCTTTTCGACCTGAGCCATGTCGAGCCTGACCCCGAGCCCCGGCGTCTTCGGCACACTCAGCTTGCCCTCGCGGATCGCGAAGGGTACCTCGGTCAGGCGCTGGCCGTCCTGCCAGATCCAGTGCGTATCGATGGCCGTGATATTGCCCGGACAAGCTGCCGCTACGTGGGTCATCATCGCCAGTGAGACATCGAAGTGGTTGTTGGAGTGCGAGCCCCAGGTCATCCCCCACTCGTCACACAGCTCGCCGACCATGACCGCGCCCTGCATGGTCCAGAAATGGCAGTCCGCCAGTGGAATGTCGACGGCATTGAGCGCTACCGCATACTGCAGCTGCTTGAAGTCGGTCGCGATCATGTTGGTGGCGGTGGGCAAACCGGTGCGCTTCTTGAACTCGGCCATCACCTCGCGCCCGGACCAGCTCTCTTCCTGCCCGCAGGGATCTTCGGCATAGCTGAGGATGTGCTTGATCGGATCGAGGACCCGAACCGCCTCGTCGAGCTTCCAGGCCCCGTTGGGGTCCAGCGTCAGCCGGGCTTCGGGGAAGGCTTCGTGCAGCGCACGAATGCAGTCGGCTTCCTCTTCGCCCCGCAGCACGCCGCCCTTGAGCTTGAAGTCCTTGAAGCCGTAACGCTCATAGGCCGCCTTGGCCAGATTGGCCACGGCATCCGGCGTCAGCGCCTCCCGACGGCGGACTTCGTCCCACGCATCGACCGGGTTTTCGGGCTTGGGATACGGCAAGTCGGTCTTGTCCGGATCACCCAGCAGGAACAGATAGCCCAGCGCTTCGACTTCATCGCGCTGGCGGCCGAAACGGCCCAACAGGTCCGCCACCGGCTGACCCAACGCCTGGCCGTAGAGATCGAACAGCGCCGATTCGATGGCAGTCAGCACGTGCACCGCCACGCGCAGATCGAACGTCTGGCGTCCCCGCTCCTCCCGCCCGTTGCTCGCCAGCAGCAGGCGCGAGCGGTTGAGCGTCTGCTTGACTTCGTTGACTCTGGAGCCTTCGACCAGAGAACGGCACTGCTCCAGCCCCTTGAGAATCCCCTCGCTGGATGGGATCTCGCCGACGCCCTGGTTGCCGGCATCGTCCTCGAGGATCAGCAGGCAGCGAATGAACCACGGCGCATGGCCGCCGCTCAGGTTGAGCAAAAAGCTGTCATACCCGGCGACCGGCATCACCGTCATCCTGGTCACTTTAGGGAAACTCATATCGCACTCCTCGTACAACAAACTATCGGGAATTACCCGGCCGATTTCTTAAAAAGTTGCCGAGCGATGGTCATACCGGGACGCGTAGCCAAGGCAAAAATCGACGCGAAAGACGGACCGGGCTGGCGCACCAGTTTACGTGGGTGTAAATGAGTACTTTCGCGTCGATTTTTAACGCCGTATGACCGAGCGCAGGCACTTTTTCAGCCGCGTTTGCCGAATTCGGCGCTGTTGACCGTCCACTTCCGCGCCTGCTCGGTCAGGGTGATCCCCAGGCCCGGGCGATCCGGCACCAGCATGCGGCCGTTGCGGGTTTCCAGGCGCTCGTTGAACAGCGGCTCCAGCCAGTCGAAGTGCTCGACCCAGGGCTCGGCGGGATAGGCGGCGGCCAGGTGAAGGTGAATCTCCATCGCGAAGTGAGGCGCCAGTTGCAGGCCGGCAGCGTCCGCCAGCGTCGCCAGTTTCAGGAACTGGGTGATCCCGCCGATCCGCGGGGCATCCGGCTGGATGATGTCGGCGCTGCGGTGCTTGATCAGCTCCATGTGCTCGCCCACGCTGGCCAGCATCTCGCCGGTGGCGATCGGCGTATCGAGAGCACTGGCCAGGGCCGCGTGACCTTCCACGTCGTAGGCGTCCAGCGGCTCCTCGATCCATACCAGATTGTACTGCTCCATGGCACGACCGAAGCGCAGGGCCGTGGCGCGATCCCACTGCTGGTTGGCATCGATCATCAGCGGAACGTCATCGCCCAGATGCTTGCGCACGGCCTCGACGCGCTGAAGGTCGATCCGCATGTCGGGCTGCCCCACCTTGATCTTGACGCCCTTGATGCCGTTCTCGAGAGACCGCGTCGCGTTCTCCTTGACCTCTTCGATCGGCGTATGCAGAAAGCCGCCGGAGGTGTTGTAGCACTGCACGGAGTCGCGATGCGCCCCCAGCAGCTTGGCCAGCGGCAGCCCGGCGCGCTTGGCCTTGAGATCCCACAGGCCGACATCGACCGAAGCGATCGCCTGGGTCGAGAGGCCGCTGCGCCCTACCGATGCCCCGGCCCACACCAGCTTCTGCCACAGCTTGCCGGTGTCGTTGGGATCTTCGCCCAGAATGGCCGGCGCGATTTCCTGGGCATGGGCGAACTGACCATATCCCCCGGCACGCTTGGAGTAGCTGAAGCCGATCCCCTGATGGCCATCACGCGTCTCGATCTCGGTGAACAAAAACGACACTTCGGTCATCGGCTTCTGACGACCGGTGAGCACCTTCGCATCGCTGATGGGCGTCGCCAGCGGCAACAGGACGTGGGAAAAACGGATCCAGCTAATGGCATCGTTGGACATCGGACTACCTCATGAATGTGGCTGAGAGACTCTCCCCGATCTGCTCGACGCCCTGGATGATAGCGCAATCATTCAAGGCGTCGAGCTGCGAACGGAGAGGATGTTAGCGCAATCAATTTGTATGACAAAGAGGCCGCCCTGCGATTACGACCAAAGGATGACGATTCGTGACGACACCGCGCCGTACGCCGAAACGGCTCAAGTGGTATCCCGATCGATGATCTCGAAGCCGACATCCAGCACCTGCCCGGCCCGCTCGAATGTCGGCTGCGCCATGCGCTGTAGCAGATGCTCGGCCGCCCGCAGCCCGATGGCGGCACCGTCGATACGTACGGTGCTCAACGCCGGAAAGCTGGCGGCAGCATAACTGCTGTCGCCGAACCCCATGATCGCCAGTTGTCCCGGCACCGTCAGCCCGCGACTCTGCGCCTCCGACAACACCCCCAGCGCGAGGATATCGGAGCTGCAGACGATGGCATCCAGCGCGTGGCGATCGAGCAGTTCGGCGCTCTTCTCCCGCCCCCAGGGCATGCTCGAAGGCGTACCGACTTCCCGCAGCTGATACTCCCCGATGCCGGCGCTCTCGAGCCCCGACACGAAGCCGGCGACCCGCAGCTTCGCGCGAGAATCGTCGGCGCTGATGATGCCGAAGCGCCGATAGCCCCGTGACAGCAGATGCTCGGCCACGGCGCGCCCCACCGCTTCATGGGAGAAGCCGACCAGCATGTCCAGCGGATCATCGGTCATGTCCCAGATCTCGACCAGCGGAACCTCGGCCGCCTTGAGCCGCTGGCGGGTCAAGGCCGAATGACGGCAGCCGGTGAGCACGATCCCGTCGGGACGGCGGCTCAACACGGTCTCGAGAATCGTCTCCTCCTGCTCCGGCGTATAGCCGACCAGTCCCAGCAGCACCTGATAACCCTGGGAAGAGAGCACGCCCATCACCGTCTGCACGACTTCGGCGAACAGCGAGTGCGCCACGGTCGGCACCAGCAGCGCCACCAGCCGGCTCCGGCTCGAGGCCAGCGCGCCGGCGACCCGGTTGGGCACGTAACCGGTTTCGAGCACCGCCTGCTGAACGCGTAGTCGTGTACTTTCGCTCACCAGCTCGGGGCGGTTGAGCGCCCGCGACACCGTCATCGGCGCCACGCCTGCAACGCGAGCCACATCGGTCAGCCGCGCGCTGCCGGTCGAGCGCGAGGAGCGTGGTTTGTCACCGCTATCGTCCATCGACGTGATCACTCATCAGACTGTTCATCCATACGAAATCCATCCGGTTCGAGGCTCGTTCCTCGGCATCTGATCTTCTGCCCTTTTGGCACAAATGAAGACGGTCAAGATGATAGCGCAAACATGCCTCTGCCTACTTGCTGAATCATGTCGAGCGAAAGCACGCCGCCCTAGGAGGGAGAGACGAAAGCCTTCAACGATGCACACCCGGCTGCCCAGACATCGGCTTCCAGCAGTGCGATACCGGCCGTGGGGAACATCACGCCAGCGCTGGCAGTCCCCTCGGTCAGGCGCCCGGTGAGCAGCCCGACCAGCGGCATGTGGCTGACGACGATCAAGGGTCGCGCCGTATCGAACAGAGTCAGCCGTTCGATCAGCGCGCCGACATCGTCGTCCGGCGTCACGCCGCCGACCGTCTCGACTTCGCCGTGCATGGCTTCGGCAACCGCCTGTGCGGTCTGCTGCGCCCGATCGTAGGGACTGGCCCAGATCGCGGCGCCGGCCAGCGTCTGTCGAGAGGCCAGCCATCGGCCCGCCTCTGCGGCCTCGCGCTCCCCGCGGGGCGTCAATCGACGTGCCGCATCCGGGCTGCCCGGCCCCGCCTCTCCATGCCTGACTACCGCGAGCCAGCCCATCACTCGGGATCCGGCGCGAGTTCGTGAGCGCGGGATACCGACTCCCGCGACAGCATGAATTCGACGTCGCTGCTCTGCTCGCTTTCCATCAGCGCCTTGGCCATGTCCTTGGCTGGAATGCCGTCGAACATGACCCGATAGAGCCCTTGGGCCAGCGGCATGTAGATATTTTCCTGGCGCGCCTTCTCGCACACCAGCTTGACCGTATTGACGCCTTCGGCCACCTGACCGAGCACTTCGATGGCGGAATCGAGATCGTGCCCCTGCCCCAGCGCGTAGCCGACGCGGTAGTTGCGTGAGAGCTCGGAAGAACAGGTCACGATCAGGTCGCCGACGCCGGAGAGCCCCAGGAAGGTCATCGGGTTGGCGCCGAGCGCGACGGCGAACCGGCTCATCTCCGCCAGCGCACGGGTCATCAGCATGCTGCGCGTGTTCTCCCCCATGCCCAGCGCGGCAGCCATACCGGCCGCGATGGCATAGATGTTCTTCAGCGAGCCGCCCAGCTCGGCGCCGTAGCGATCGTTGCCGGCGTAGACGCGGAAATAACTGCACCCCAGCGCCGCCTGCACGTAGGCCCGCGTGACCGGATCGTCGCTGGCAATCACCGTCGCCGTCAGCTGCTTCTGGGCAATCTCGGCGGCCAGGTTCGGGCCGGACAGCGCGCCGATGTGCGAGGAGCCGGTCTCTTCCTCGATTACCTGACTCATCAGCTTGAAGCCGTCGGCCTCGATCCCCTTGGTGGTACTGACCAGGATCTGCTCGGGGCGCAGGTACGGCCGCGCCTGCTGCAATACCTTGCGGAAGGCCTTGGAGGGAATCGCGATGAAAACCACGGCGGCTTCGGCAACCGTCTCCGCCAGGTCGGTGGAAGCGACTACCGCCGGGTTGATCGAGTAATCGGGCAGGTAGCGCCCGTTGCGGTGTTCGCGATTGATCTGCTCCACCAGCGCTTCGTCGCGCAGCCACTGACGAACCTCGGCGCCGTTATCGGCGGCGATACTGGCGATGGCGGTACCGAAGCTGCCTCCGCCGAGTACCGCGACCTGCATGCGTTCTTCTGACCCGTTCTTGGCTGACCTGATTTTATCCGACTCGTTTTTATCCGACTCGTTTTTATTCAACATAGCCGTTCCATTGACGATGAGCGATACCCACAGTGTAACGAAAAAACGCCCCGAAAACGGGGCGTTGATCGTGCAGGAAACGCGTTCAGCCATACATCGCCGGGGCTAGTCGATCATCCCGACGAGGGAGTCGATACTGGACCGGGCGTCGCCGTAGAGCATGCGCGTGTTCTCCTTGAAGAACAGCGGATTCTCGATGCCCGAGTAGCCGGTTCCCTGCCCGCGCTTGCAGACGAAGACCTGCTTCGACTCCCACACCTTCAGTACCGGCATGCCGGCGATGGGGCTCGCGGGATCTTCCTGGGCCGCGGGATTGACGATGTCATTGGAGCCGATGACGATCACCACGTCGGTGTTGGCGAAGTCGTCATTGATCTCGTCCATCTCCAGCACGATGTCGTACGGCACGCGGGCCTCGGCCAGCAGCACGTTCATGTGGCCCGGCAGGCGCCCGGCCACCGGATGGATGCCGAAGCGAACCTCCTTGCCGGCCGTGCGCAACTTGCGCACCAGATCGCTGACCGCATTCTGCGCCTGGGCCACGGCCATGCCGTAGCCGGGCACGATGATCACGCTGTCGGCGTCATTGAGCGCGCTGGCCACGCCGCCAGCGTCGATGGCGACCTGCTCGCCTTCGATCTCGGCCGCCGGCCCCTGCGTGCCACCGAAACCACCCAGGATCACGCTGACGAAGTTGCGGTTCATCGCCTTGCACATGATGTAGGAGAGAATCGCACCGGACGAGCCGACCAGCGCGCCGGTCACGATCAGCAGATCATTGGAGAGCGTGAAGCCGATTGCCGCGGCAGCCCAGCCCGAGTAGCTATTGAGCATGGAAACCACCACCGGCATGTCGGCACCGCCAATGCCCATGATCAGGTGCCAGCCGATGAAGAACGCCAGCGCCGCCAGCAGCAGCAGCGTCCAGAAGCCGGCGCCGTTGAAGTAAGCGATGGCCAGCAACAGACTCAGCGCTACCGCTCCGGCATTCAGCAGGTGCCCGCCGGGCAGCTTGTGCGGCTTGCCGCCGATCTTGCCGGCCAGCTTGCCGAATGCCACCACGGAGCCGGTGAAGGTGACCGCGCCGATGAAGACACCCAGCACCACCTCACCCTGCAGGAAGGCGAGTTCCGCCGGGGTCTTGTGGGCCAGGGTCGAGGCAAACGCCGACAGGCCATCGAAAGAGACGCCGGCCGCCTTGATCGCCATGACTCGCGCGCGCTCCAGTTCGGCATTCCAGCCGATGAAGACCGCAGCCAGGCCGACAAAGCTGTGCAGCGCCGCTACCAGTTGCGGCATTTCGGTCATCTCGACCTTGCGCGACAGCCAGGCGCCGATCAGCCCGCCGATCAGCATCATCGGGATCATCCAGGCGTAGCCGCCGACCTTCGGGCCCAGCGCGGTGAAGACCACGGCGATCGCCATGCCGACGATGCCGTACCAGACCGCACGCTTGGCTTTCTCCTGGTTGCTCAATCCTCCCAGCGAGAGGATGAACAGGACACTCGCCGCGATCGCCGCGGCGGAAACGAACTCGTGTTGCAACATATCGATTCTCCGCGGATCAGGATTTCTGGAACATGGCGAGCATGCGGCGGGTCACCAGGAAGCCCCCGACGATGTTGATCGAGGCGATCAGCACCGAAAGCCCTGCCAACAGCGCCACCACCCAACTGCCGGAGCCGATCTGCAACACGGCGCCCAGGATCACGATGCCCGAAATGGCATTGGTCACCGCCATCAACGGCGTATGCAGGGAGTGGCTGACGTTCCAGATCACCTGGAATCCGACGAAGCAGGCCAGTACGAAGACGATGAAGTGCTGCATGAACGATGCCGGCGCGACCATGCCCAGCAGCCACATCAATACGCCACCAGCGACCAGGATGCCGATCTGGCGTTTGCTCTGGGCTACGAAAGCGGCATGCTCGGCCGCCTTCTTCTCTTCCGGCGTTGGCTCCTTGACCTTCTCCTTGGGCTTGGCGGCACCGATCGCCTTCACTTTCGGCGGCGGTGGCGGGAAGGTGATCTCGCCGGCATGGGTCACCGTCGCACCGCGAATGACGTCGTCTTCCATGTCGTGAACGATCACGCCATCCTTTTCCGGCGTCAGATCGGTCAACATATGACGGATGTTGGTGGCATAGAGCAGCGACGCCTGTGTCGCCATGCGCGACGGGAAGTCCGTATAGCCGACCACGATCACCCCGTTGTCGGTGACGATGCGCTCGTCGGGCACGGTCAGATCGCAGTTGCCGCCCTTCTCCGCCGCCAGATCGACGATCACCGAGCCGGGCTTCATCGCCGCGACCATGTCCTCGAGCCACAGTTTCGGCGCCGGGCGACCGGGGATCAGCGCGGTGGTGATGACGATATCCACCTCCGGCGCCTGTTCGCGGAACAGCGCCAGCTGCTTCTCGCGGAACTCGGGGCTGGAGGGCGCCGCGTAGCCGCCGGTGCCCGAGCCGTCCTGGCTCTCCTCGAAATCGAGGAACAGGAACTCCGCGCCCATCGACTCGATCTGCTCGGCGACTTCCGGCCGCACGTCGAAGGCACGAACCACCGCGCCGAGACTCGTCGCGGTGCCGATGGCCGCCAGCCCGGCGACTCCGGCGCCAACGATCAGCACCTTAGCCGGAGGCACCTTGCCTGCCGCGGTCACCTGACCGGTGAAGAAGCGTCCGAACTGGTTGCCCGCTTCGATCACGGCACGATAGCCGGCGATATTGGCGGTACTGGAGAGCGCGTCCATCTTCTGGGCACGCGAGATACGCGGGACCATGTCCATGGCGATCACCGTCGCGCCCTGGGCTCGGCAGCGCTCCAGATTCGCCTCGTTCTGTGCCGGCCAGAAGAAGGTGATCAACGTCTGTCCCGCTCTCAGCTGGTCGATTTCCGACTCGACCGGCTCCCGGACCTTGATCACCACGTCCGCCTCTTGCCACAGCGACGCCGCACTATCGACCACGCTGACGCCGGCCTGCCGGTAAGCGTCGTCGTCGAAGCCCGCGAGCCGGCCCGCGCCGCTCTCGATCAGGCACTCGTGCCCCAACTTCTGTATCTGCTGCGCGCTCTCCGGCGTCAGCGCCACTCGCGCTTCTCCTCTGGCGAGCTCCTTGGGTGCCCCGATCTTCATTGGCCTCTCTCCCGATGGTCAGCCATGCACCGATACTCCTCATGCTGTATATCGATAGTCGTATAGCAATGACGCACCACGCCTTGGCCATGCACTGAAATATGCGACGTCAACTACTTTGGCCGCTTGGCGACAATTAAAATGGCCGGTTGGGTGGGGTAGTTGTCGTCAGTCCGACGACCCAGCTTTTCCTCCTTGTAATTGTCGTTGATAAGCACGCTTACGGTAGCTCTCCCCGCTCAGCTCCATCAGCGTGGCGTGGTGCACCAACCGGTCGATGGCGGCCACGGCCATCATGCTGTCGGGGAAGATACTGTCCCAGGCGCTGAACGGCTGGTTGGCGGTGATGATCAGGCTGGCCGACTCGTAGCGATGGGCGATCAGCTCGAACAGCACTGACGTCTCGGCCTCGCTGCGTTGGACGTAGCCGATATCGTCGATCACCAGCACGGCGTACTTGTCGAGCTTGATCAGGGCGTCGCTCAGGCGCAGTGCCTGCTTGGCAGCCTGGAGCTCCTGGACCAGGCTTGAGGCGGTGGCGTAGCGCACCCGGTAACCCTGGTCGACCAGCGTATGCCCGAGCCCGGCCGCCACGTGGCTCTTGCCGACGCCGGAGGGCCCAAACAGCAGCAGGTTGTGAGCCTGGTCGACCCACTGCGTGTCGCCGGCCAAGGCGCTCAGTTGCTGGCGCTGCTCGGCCGCGATGGCGTCGAACTCGAAGGACTCCAGCGTCTTGCCCACCGGCAGCCGGGCCTCCTTGAGGTGCCGGGCCAGCCGGCGTCGCTCACGCTCGGCCAGCTCGTGCTCGCATAGGGCGGCCAGTGTTTGTGGCAGGCTCCAGTTTTCGGCTCGGGCGCGGGTTTCCAGCTGGGGCCAGCAGGCGGCCATGGTGGGCAGGCGGAGCTGTCGCAGTAGCAGCGGCAGCGTCTGGGCATCAGGCATGGCAGCACACCTCTGTGGTCGGCACGCTGGGCACCAGATGGTTGTAGCTGGCGATGTCATGCTGAGTCACCTGGGGGAAAACCAGCGTGGCGCTCGGCGTGGCGGCGAAGCGGGCCTGGAGCTCGGCCAGCGTCGGGCTCTTCCCGCGCGCCAGGGCGCCCAGCCAGTAACTGGCGATCGCCTCGGCCTGGTCCTGCTCGGCGGCCAACGCCAGAGCGCCAACGATGCGCTTGCAGGCCTCGGCGACCGGCAAGGCGGCGGTCAGCCGGGCGTACAGCTCGCGCCACTCCGCACTCGGCAACAGGTCGTCGCGGAACGTCAGCCCCGCCAGCGCCCGGGGCTTGCGGACCAGCCAGCCGATCACATGGCGGTAATCGATGACCCGCAACCGGCCGCTTTCCGGCGTGGCATGCAGCCGCCTCAGCGTCAGCAATGCTTGCTGTGCGTGATGCAGCACCAAGCGATCATCGTAAAGGTGCACCCGCAGGTTCTCGCCGATCAGCCGGGACGGCACCGAGTAGAGCACCTTGCGCACCTGGATGGTGCTGGAGGTAGTGACGCGCACCGTCACCTCGCTGTAGTCGGTACCGGGCCGGCTGGGCAGTGGCTGCAGCGCGCCACGCTCGACGGTGATCCGGGCCGCGTTGCGGCGGTTGATCGCGGTGGTCACCTCATCGAGGAAGGCCTGGTAGTCATCGAGGCTAGCGAAGTCCTGGGAGCCGCGCAGCGTCAGGCGCTGTTGCAGGCGCCGCTTGAAGTGGCCATGTGGCGACTCGATGCTGGCGTTTTCATGGCCGCGCCCTGGGTTATTACGGGTGGCCGTCATGCCGTAGTGAGCGCACAGGGCAGCATAACGCTCGGTGAGGTCGGCTTCCGCCTCCCGGCCGAGGTTGCGGAAGGCCGCCGACAAGCTGTCGGTGCGGTGCTCCGCGGGGACACCGCCAAGCCGCTCCAGCGCACGGGTCAGGCCTTCAGCCAGCGCCGGGTAGCTCTCGCCACCGAGCACCACCCGGACATAACACCAGCCGCTGTAGGCCAGGCGGAAGTGGTAGAGCCGGTGATCAAGCAGCTCCCCTGCCACGGTAATGACAATCCCCTTGAGCTCGGTGAAGTCGGAGAGGCCGCGCAGCCCGGGGCCATGGGTTTGCGGGAACATTACCTCTTTCTCCGGGCCGTGCGCGGCTCGCCAGCCCTTGACCCGGCGCTGCAGGGTTCGCAGCAGGCTGTCCGGGTACTGGCCGGGGTGCTGCTCCTGCAACCACTCCAGCAGGGTCAGTGCCTGCAAGCCCGGGGCGGCGGCCAGCTGGGGGACGAGCGTGGTCTCCCACACATCGGCGAAGGGGTCGGGCCGGGTTCGCCAGTGCCGTGATGCCGGCGGCTCGGAGGACTCGGCCCGGCGTTCGAGGCGGCGAGCGGTTCTGACGGAGAGGCCGGCCTTGGCGGCGGCGACCTCCTGGGTCTGGCCTTGTTGACGTTGCGACATATAGAGCGTGACCTGTTGGCTGGTGACCGCCATACCGGCTCCCTGGTGGGTCGGGACAAGCGGTCAAGCTTAGGGCAACCGGTCACAGTAGTTGTCGTCGGCCGGCCAGAGTAATTGTCGCTCTATACACTGAAAGCCATGACAGAAAAGGCGTCATCGTTTATCGCAGAATACTGCGGTAGGTGATCACAGTTTTCCGGAGTTCCAGCAGGCGAATCAAGCGTTTAGGAGAAAAACCAACCCGATCAATAATTTATGGCAGGCATAACCAAATCGTTATGTTTAAAAACGGCACTAAACTCTTGTTTTAAATATTGAAAGCCGGACCTATGGTTTCCGTTATCAAACTTATAATGAATGACTTATTGCTAAAAAATGCCGGCATCGGAAGCCGGCATTCAATCATCGAGAGTATCGATCAGACAGCGGTCAGGACGAACAGGAGAGACAGACGGGAGGCGCGCTGGGCGGCGGCGCCTCGCTCCAGACATCCATGCCCGGCCGCTGGAGGAAGGGAGACGACAGCAGCTCGCGGAACGTCTGCAGCGGGCGCGTATCGCCTTCCTGTGCCGCCTCGATGACCTGCTGCGCCAGATGGGTACGCAAGACATAAAGCGGGTTGACCCGCCGCATCGCCGCCAGCCGCTCCGTCTCTCCACGCGACTCGTCGGCAAGCCGCTGGCGGTAGCGCGCGAGCCACTCATCGAGCTGATGACCCGGCCCCGAGCCGACGATCTCCTCGCGTAACGACAGACCACCGACGACGTCCTGATCGCTCAAGGCGCGGAAGCTGCGATGAAAGTCGGCCCGTGAACTCTCGAGCAGCGACAGCCAGTCCTCGATCAACTTGCCGTCGCTCTCCTGCTCGGTCTCGAGCCCCAGGCGTCCACGCATCAGAATGGCATACGCCGCCTGAAGCGTGGGCTCGTAGGTGTCGAGGATTTCTCGCAACCGCTCCACCGCGATCAGCGGTGTCAACGACTGCCCCAGTACGGTCAGATTCCATAGCGCCACGCCGGGCTGCTGATCGAAGGCATAGCGCCCGGTCGTATCCGTATGGTTGGGCGTCAGGTTGGACTCGAGGCGATCCATGAACGCATAGGGGCCGTAATCCAGCGTCAGTCCCAGGATCGACATGTTGTCGGTGTTCATCACTGCATGAACGAAGCCATAGGCCTGCCAGCGAGCGATCAGTTCCGCGGTCCGCGTGACCACGTCCTGAAACAGCGCCTCGAGCGGCGCGGTCTCCTGCGCGAGATCGGGGCGGTGGCGATCGATGACGTGGCGCATCAGCCGTTCGATATCCTCGACCCGCTGCTGCTGATACAGCCATTCGAAGTGACCGAAACGCACGTGACTCTCGGCCAGCCGCAGCAGGGTCGCCCCCGGCTCGACCCGCTCGCGCATGACCTTCTCGCCGTTGACGGCGACAGCCAGCGCCATGGTCGTCGGGATCTTGAGTCCGGCCATCGCTTCGCCGGCCAGATACTCGCGAATCGAAGAGCGCAACACGGCGCGACCATCGCCGAAACGCGAATACGGCGTCTTCCCGGCGCCCTTGAGATGCAGGTCGATCGGCCCCTGCGATGTCATCGCTTCACCGAGCAACAGACCGCGCCCGTCGCCCAACGCCGGGTTGTAGGTGCCGAACTGATGCCCGGTGTACTTCTGGGCCAGCGGATCCATGCCGCTCAAGAGTCGTTCGCCGCTCATCAATGCGGTCAGGCGGTCGCGGTCGATCTCTTCGGGATCCAGCCCCAGGAGCGCCGCCCCGCTCGGGCTGACGTCGAGCAGCCGGGTATCGCGCCACGGGGTCGGCTTCACCCGTGTAAAGAAGTCCTCGGGAAAGCGGGACCAGACATTATCGAAAGTCAGTGTCTCGAGGGAGCTATCGCTGGCCATGGGGGCCTCCTCGGATTGGCAGGAAAGTGGCTGTAGTCTAGCGCAACTGGCCGATTGCACACGTTCGACCAGTACGCGGACATCATCCGAATACCGGTCGACAGAGAGGTTCGGGATATCAGGCCGGGCTGCCCGTCACGAAGGCGCTATCGGCGCCGTGGGTGCGAATCAACTCGCCGTTGGTGCGCAGTAGCGACAGGAGCTGCTGCTGATAGTCGGGCGAGGTTGAATAGTTGTGAAGCGTGCCGATCAGCTTCTCGGCGGAGATCGACTTGCCCTTGGCGGCCAGCGCCGCGCGCTGCCCGCGAAGCTGGGCATAGGCACGATGGGTATTCAGGTTGTGCAGGTAAGCTCTAACGCCGTCACGCACGCTATCGAACGTCTGAAAGCGTCGCGAGGTGCCGAGTTGAGCGATACCGCATCCCTCGCTGAAGCAGCGCATGCCGAACAGATTGTTGCTGTCCCGGGCGAGCCGAGAGGTGCCCCAGCCGGACTCTTCCACCGCCTGGATCACTACCATCTCCAGCGGCACGGTATTGACCCGTGCCAGCAGCTCCCGGCTGACCTCGCCCGGCTCGCATTCGACGCCATAGTCGTCGCATAGCTGAGCCAGCCGCTGCTTTTCGTCCGCCGTCATCGGATTGATGCGGCTGCCGACGCCGATCAGCCAGTTGCGATCACGCTGGATACGCGCATTTTCGACCTGGACCAGCGGCACCAGCATACCCAGGAACGCCGCCTTGCGCTTGGGTCCGGCCTTGATGTCTCGCAGGTCGGGCAGCTCGGTGACGGGGTCCAGCGCGGGCCGCTGGATCTGGCTTTCAAGGGTTGGCACGGTTTCGGATATCGACTCGGCTCGAGACGCTATCGGGAACACTGCGAGGCCCAGTGTCAGGGCTGTCCCCATGACGACTGCCAGGACGCGTTGTCGGCGGGCAGGCTGGGGATCGTGTCGAAAAGGTCGTCGAAGAAAGGGCCATTCACGGACGGAACGTCGGTGAAGAAGCCTCGGGAAGGATAGCGACATACTCGCCCCTCCATCATGAAGAAGTCGGCAGATTAACAGTAGTTGGCTGCAAATTTGAGGAAAGAACGTGCAATTAGGCCGTTTTCACCAAATAAATGGCCGGCCACGAGGGCCGGCCATGACACGCCTGAGCGCGCGATGATCGATGACGATCAAGCACTTAGCAGCGTATTGAGGCGCTTGACGTAGGCCGCCGGGTCGTCGAGATGTCCACCCTCGGCGATGACTGCCTGATCCAGCAGGATATGCGCCAGATCATCGAAGTTGCCCCCTTCGGTGCTTTCGAGACGCGATACCAGCGCGTGATCGGGGTTGAGTTCCAGGATCGGCTTCACCTCCGGCAACGGCTGTCCGGCCGCTTCCATCATGCGACGCATCTGGAAACCCATCTCGTGCTCCGGCAACACCACGCAGGCCGGGGAATCGGTCAGACGATGCGTGACCCTCACTTCCTGAACATTGTCGCCGAGCGCCTGCTGCACTCGCTTGACCAGATCCTCCTTGGCCTTGGCGGTCTCTTCCTGCGCCTGCTTCTCGGCCTCGTCGGCCATGTCGTCGAGCTCCAGGTTGCCCTTGGCGACGTCGGCGAAGGACTTGCCGTCGAACTCGGTGAGATGGCTCATCAGCCACTCATCGATGCGATCGTGCAGCAGCAGGACTTCGATGCCCTTCTTGCGGAAGATCTCCAGATGCGGGCTATGGCTGGCGGCCTTGAAGCCATCCGCGACGATGTAATAGATCTTCTGCTGGCCTTCCTTCATCCGCTCGACGTAATCCGCCAGCGACTGATCCTGCGTTGCGCTGTCGGTATGCGTGGTGGAGAAGCGCAGCAGGCCGGAGATCTTGTCGCGGTTGGCGTAATCCTCCGCCGGACCTTCCTTCAGGACGTCGCCGAAGGTGTTCCAGAAGGTCTGGTAGGCTTCCTTGTCCTTGGACAGCTTCTTCAGCATGTCCAGCGCGCGCTTGGTCAACGCCGCCTTCATGGAGTCGACCTGGGGCGACTTCTGCAGCAGCTCGCGGGAAACGTTGAGCGGCAGGTCGCGGGAATCCAGCACGCCCTTGACGAAGCGCAGGTAGAGCGGCAGGAACGCTTCGGCGTCGTCCATGATGAAGACCCGCTGAACGTACAGCTTGAGCCCGCGCACCCCGTCACGCTGGTAGAGATCGAACGGCGCGCGCTCGGGAACGTAGAGCAGGCTGGTGTACTCGAGCTTGCCTTCGACCTTGTTGTGGCTCCAGGTCAGCGGATCGCTGAAATCGTGCGCGATGTGCTTGTAGAACGCCTTGTACTCGTCATCATCGATCTCCGCCTTGGGACGCACCCACAGCGCGGTCGCCTCGTTGACGGTCTCCCAACTGACGGTCTCGCTGCCTTCGATCTCCTTGCCCTCTTCGTCGCGAGCCTTCTCGACCTTGGGCATGCGCACCGGCACGTCGATATGGTCGGAGTACTTGCGCACCAGATTCTTGAGCCGGAAGTCGTCGGCGAACTCCTTGGCGTCCTGCTTCAGGTGCAGCACGATCTCGGTGCCGCGTTCGGGGCGATCGATCTCGGCGATGGTGAACTCGCCTTCACCCCTGGAGCGCCACTCGACGCCCTGGTCGCTGTCGGCACGGCGCGTGCGAACCACCATTTCGTCGGCAACGATGAAGCCGGAGTAGAAGCCCACGCCGAACTGGCCGATGAGCTTGGCATCCTTCTGCTTTTCGCCGGAAAGCTGCTTGAGGAAGTCGGCGGTACCACTCTTGGCGATGGTGCCCAGGTTCTGGATCACCTCGTCACGGTTCATGCCGATACCGGTGTCGCGCACGGTCACGGTGCCGGCGTCGGCATCGTGCTCGATCTCGATGCGCAACTCGGCGTCGCCTGCGTAGAGAGCGTCGTTGTCCAACGCCTCGTAGCGCAGCTTGTCGCAGGCGTCGGCAGCGTTGGAGATCAGCTCACGCAGGAAAATCTCCCGGTTGGAGTACAGGGAGTGAATCATCAGATGGAGAAGCTGTTTGACTTCCGTCTGGAAGCCGAGCGTTTCTTCTTGAGTCGCAGTGGTCATTGACGGGCCTCTCGAGGCGGTTACGAAATAATACTAATGAAATCACGGTGTTCAGCGATATGGGGCTCGCCAGCCCCATTTCAAGCCGAGCCGTCACTCGGCGATGACTTCCTCGTCGTCGATGCCCTTCCAGCGCCGGTAGTCGCCCATCGCCCGGTCGACCCGGGTCAGCAGCCAGCCCACGATGAAGACGTCATCGACGAGCCCGAGGATCATCAGAAAATCGGGAATCAGATCCAGCGGCGACACCAGGTACACCAATGCCAGCGCCATCCAGCCGAAGGCAGCCCACGGAATCGGCCGGTAACGCCCGCGCAAGACGTCCAGCGTCATGGGGCCGAAAACCCGAAACGCGCGGCCAATGCGGGCCAGCGCGCCGCCGCGCTGCTTGAGACGAGACAGCTGGGTCAGAAAACGCCAAGGATTCATGGTGGAATCTCCGGTAGTGACGTTGGGGCGAAGCAGGCTCGATCGACGCCGACTAACGATTGGACTAGCCCCTTAGATGGTCACGATCGGGCCAGGATTCAATGTCCTCCCCGCCGCACGAGGCCATAGCGTCACCGGAAGGCACCGTGCCGTTGCGAAACGGGACTACCCAAGCGGGCCGCCATCAGCGACGATGGGGCCATGAATCGGCGAGGTGACACGCGTATCTCGCCGAGAACGCAGCGCTGCCGCGGTCTTTCGAAATGATCTGCTGCAAGCAGTTCCGAAAAGCGCAGGATCGCTTCAAGCGTGGGCGTTGAAGAACGGCCCTTCGAGAAAGAGAGAGATCCAATGCCCGCATTGCCTACCCGCAGACGTTGGTTACGCTGGTGCCTCGTCGGCGCCATCGGATTGAGCGCGACCGCGCAAGCCGCAGTGACGACACCAGTCACCACGACCCAGGCCGACCAGGTCATGAAGCAGGCGCTGGACGCCGCCCGCGATCGTCGCTGGAACGATATCGATCAGGCCGCCATCGAGGGCCACGTCCTGGCTGGCTACGTGGAATACCACCGCCTTCGCTCCCGGCTTGCCACGGCTTCGGCCGCGGAGGTGAACGATTTCATCATCCGCTACGGCGACTCCCCGCTGTCCGACTGGATGCGCGGCGCCGCGCAGACGCGATTCGGCGAGCTGGGGCGTTATGACGACCTCCTGGCGATCAGCGACGGCGAGCCTTCCAGTACCATCCGGCAGTGCTACTACTACACCGCCCTGCTCGACCGGGAGCCGGCCCGGGCTGCGGCGGGCGGCGAGGCACTGTGGCACGTCGGCACCTCGCAGCCCGAAGCCTGCGATCCGCTGTTCGCGACGCTCGAGGAGCGCGGCGTGCTGACCGACGAGGACACCTGGGAGCGCATGATGCTGGCCTGGGAAAACGGCCAGGACGGACTGGTCACCTATCTCGAGCGAGGCCTGGACGACACCTGGCAGCGGGCCATCGACAGCTTCGACACGGTCCGCGGCAATTACGCCGCCGTCACCCGGGTCCCGCTGGATCTCGGTCCCGACGGCCAGGCCAGTGGCGCGCTGATCGCTGCCGCCATGCATGGTCTGATCCGCGCGGATACCGAGGCCGCCCTGGAAGCCTGGCGCAAGATCTCTCCCCATGTATCGATCGGCGAGGACCGGCGCCACCAGGTCGAGCACGACCTGGCGTTCTACTCCATGGTTCGCAATGTCGATAACAACCAGGGTTGGGTCGATACCACGCTACCGCGTCTCGCGGATGCCGATCTCATCGAGCTGCGTATCCGCAATGCGGTGACCGAGGGCAACTGGGCCAACGTCGCGCGCTGGAGCGAGGCGCTTCCCCCGGAGGTACGCGCGGAAGCCCACTGGCAGTACTGGCTCGGGCGCGCCAGCGAAGCCTTGGGCGACGATGCCAAGGCACGCCAGGCCTACCGAATGGCCGCGCAGAATCGCAGCTTCTTCGGCTTTGCCGCCGCCGATCGTCTCGGCCAGCCCTATCAACTGGAGATGGCGGACACCCGTGTCTCGACGCTGCAGCAGGAACTGACGGGCATGCTACCCGTCGTACAGCGTACCGAGGCATTGATGCGAATCGGCGAGGAAGGTCTCGCGCGCAGCGAGTGGTTCACGGCCGCCGCCCGCGATACGCCGGACCAGGCCGCAGCACTGGCCGACTACGCCATTCGCCAAGGCTGGTACGGCATGGCGATCCAGACCACGATCGCCGCCAAGCAGTGGGACGCATTGCCCTGGCGGTTTCCGGCAGCATACCGCGATTCGTTCCTGAAATGGGCCGAGGTCAATCAGGTCGACCCCTACCTTCTGATGGGTATCGCGCGACGCGAGAGCGCTTTCAACCCCCGTGCCGCTTCACCGGTCGGGGCCCGCGGGCTGATGCAACTGATGCCGGGGACGGCCGATCATGTCGCCCGAGAACTCGGCATCAGCGCACCCAGCACTGCGGAGCTGTTCGAGCCACAGGTGAACATCCAGCTCGGCAGCACCTACATTCGCTCGATGCTGGAGCGCTACCGCGGCAATCGTATCGCGGCGACGGCGGCCTACAATGCCGGCCCCTATCGCGTGGACCGCTGGCTTGCCACCGCCCCGCGCGAGTTCGATCGATTCGTCGAAAGCATTCCGTTCCGCGAAACGCGTGACTACGTGCAGGCCGTACTGGCCTACCGGGTCATCTTCGAGAGCCTGGCCAAGCAAGGCGACACCCGCGGTGTCGCCATGCTGTCCCAGGCCGAGCGCCAGGGCGACTACGACCCGACCCTGATCGCAAGCAACTGATACGGCATCGCAGCGGCGAATTTTCGCGCCGCTCTTCCACGGCAAAGCCCCCGACGGTCCGATGGATCGTCGGGGGCTTTCCGTTGGCGTGCGGTTGATTCGTGATTGATTCGTCGCGGCTGATTCGCCGTGGTCGATTACAACATCCAGAAGCCGATGCCGACGCCGCCTGCCAGAGTAACGCCAAGGCCAATCAGCATCATTACCCCATCGCCGGCCGTGAGCCCCAAGGCCATGACGACGATCGCCAGCGCCGGTATGGCCGCGGCGAACGGCAGCAGCTCCAGCGGAATCATCCCCAGCCCGAGCACGACCATCAGCAGCGCCAGCAGGCGCTGGGTGACATCCCCCATCAACCAGCGCAACCGAGGCTCGAGGAATCGATCGATCTTCCGAGTCCAGGGCTTGACGCGCTGGGTCACCCGATGCCAGCGCTCGTGGCTGACGCCGCGCCGACTCAACACCTTCGGTAGCCATGGGCTCCTGCGGCCGAATACCAGCTGAATCGCCATCAAGGCGATGAAGATGCCGCAGGCGCTGGGCACGCCCGGGACACCGCCGGTCGGCAACAGTGCAATCAGTGCCGGCAGCAATACCACCGGCCCAAAGCCTCGGGAATTGAAGGTATCGACGATGTCCTGCAGCGTGATCTTGTCATCCTCGACCTGACGGTCGAGCGTTTCGAGAATATCGGTAAGCTGAAGTCGCTCCGACATGCGTCACCTCCCTGTGACGTCGAAAAGGGTTCCCTGGCGTCGAGCGCCTGGAACGAGTCGACCGGGAGCGGATTACAGCCCGCGGCGCGCGTGTTTCAGAGAAATCTGGTCATTGAGCGTCCAGAAGTCGTAGAGCACCCCGACCAGGAACAGACCACCCGTGAGCAGATAGATCAAACCCGTGATCCATTTCCCCATGTACATCCGATGGATACCGAACACCCCCAGGAACGTCAGCAGGATCCAGGCCAGCGTATAGCTGGTCGGCCCGGCCCGGAATCGCAGATCGGCCTGGCGATCCATGCCCGGGATCAGAAACAGGTCGATCAACCAACCGATCCCGAACAGCCCGAAGGTGAGAAACCACAAAGTCCCGGTGACGGGCTTACCATAGTAGAAGCGGTGCGCTCCGGTGAACCCGAAAATCCACAGCAAATAACCGATGGCCTTGCTGTGAGTGTCATTGAAACTGATTTCACGTTGTGCCACGCACATTGCTCCTGACTCGATGATGAATGGTCACTGGCCCTAGGCGCGACTGCCGCAGCGACCCGAAAAGGCGAGTGACAGCTTACCCGAGGACCCTACTGCGATACATGTTCCCGATAAATAGCCTCGCTGCACGCTGCGTCGTCGACTCCCGGCGAGGTTACGGTGTTATATCAATCTTCTTAAAAAGCGTTAATAAAACCATACCGTGTGACGCGATCAACCCGAAAAAAAGGGTCTGGAAGGTTATAGACGTGCATGAAATTTCCATCTATGGTTCGTAAGCGGGGCATGGGAAACGGTTCTACCAAAGTCAAGCTGCTATTGCTTGACCCGGTATATCCGCCGATGCAACATCCGTTGCGTAGGTTTGCAGGCAGAATGGCGTCAGTTGTTAGTCGATCTCGTCGAACTCCTAGTGCGCATTCCCCCCTAGTCTGACCACGCATTTCGGGCATCCCCCGGGACGCTCGGCTACATCACTATGCAAGTTAAGGATATCGACAATGGCAACTGGCACTGTCAAATGGTTCAACGACACGAAAGGCTACGGATTCATCTCTCCCGATGACGGCGGCGATGATCTGTTCGCACACTTCTCCGAAATTCAGGCAGACGGCTTTAAAACTCTGCAGGACGGCCAGAAGGTTACCTTCGACGTTACTCAGGGCAAGAAAGGCCTTCAGGCCGCCAACATCAAGGTATCTGGCTAATCCCAGTCAAGGGTTCCAGACTCCGGGATTTCGATCCTGAAGTCTCACCGCCTTGAGCAAAGCCCACCGTCAGGTGGGCTTTTTCATGTCACCTGCCGATGATCCGAGCCGCTCAGGGCTCTCCGATATCCTCGTTCCACACTTCCGGATAGGCTGCGATGAACTGTGTCATCAATTCGCGGCAGGCCGGATCGTCGAGAACCTCGACATCGACCCCGCGCTCGCGCAGCAATGCCTCTTCTCCGAGAAAGGTGCGATTCTCCCCGATGACGACCCTGGGTATGCCGTAGAGCAGGATGGCCCCGCTGCACATCGAACAGGGTGATAGCGTGGTGTAGAGCACCGAGTCGCGGTAGACCGAGGCAGGCAGACGCCCCGCATCTTCCAGCGCATCCATCTCCCCGTGCAGGATTGCGCTCCCCTTCTGCTGGCGCTGGTTATGGCCACGGCCGATGATCGCCCCCCGGTGAACCAGAACGGAACCGATGGGAACGCCGCCGTTGTCGAGGCTGAGCCTGGCCTGTTCGATGGCTTCCTGCATGAAGTTGTCCATGTGATCACTCCTTTTTCGGGTCGATGCATGAGGGCTCGCAGGTCGATCATGAAGGCCTGTCGAGCTACTCGCCCGGACGCAGCAGAGGGCAATTTTCCGGTACGACCAACGGTAGCGCTTCACGATCCAGCGTGGCACGAAAATGCTCATAGCGGCGCGGTTCACCATCGAGATTGAGGGGAAAGGCGCCGTCGCTGTCGAACTCGACCCAGGGCACGCGCAGATAGCGCACGAACTCTCCATCCCGGGGCAGGTTTTCGAGCTCGTCGATGATTCGCTTCAGTTCGCCCAACGAATTGAAGTGGCGCACGAAAAGCAGCTCGAACAGCCCGTCGTCCAGCTTGGCAGAGGGCGCCAGCCGTTGGCCGCCGCCTGCCTGGCAGCCGTTGCCAATCGCCAGCATGAATAGCGGGACCCGTGCTTCCCCCTCCGGCCAGCGTATATGCCCTTCGAAGGGTTGGTAATTCCAGGCTTTCAACATGCCCATGAGCGAATACGCACCGCCACCCAACAGACGCTTCAGCCCGACCGGCGTCGAGGTAGTGATCTCGGCACCGAAGCCGCCGGACGCCACGTTGATGAACGCCTCGTCGTCCAGCTTGCCGACATCCACCTGACGAACGGAGCCGGTCAGCGCCAGCTCCAGCGCCGCCAGCGGAGCCATCGGCAGGTTCAAGCCATGCGCGAAGTCGTTGGCGCTCCCCAGAGGCAGAATCCCCAGCGCCGGGCGCCGCTCGGGTGACTGTTGCATCAGGCCGGCAACGATCTCGTTGATAGACCCGTCTCCCCCGCCAGCGACGATTCGCGTCGCCCCGCCGGCCACCGCGCTATCCACCAGCCAGACGCCATCACCGCCCTCCCAGGTCACCCGCACCTGCAGATCGTGACCTTGGCGGCGCAGATGCTCGACCGCTTCGCGAATCTCTGGCTGCTGGGCAGATTTACCGTTGAGAATCAACCATGTGCTTTCCTTGCCATGAGTGGCCATACCCATCTTTTCCTTTCCTGAAGCCGAACCATCACCGTCGTCGTGCCGAAATCTCCCGCCATCTCTTTCATTCTAGCCTGTTCATGCCAGCGCGATATCGAAGGCGATGAACCTCACGCAATGCAGCCGCCCGGAGCAAACGACTCGATACCGCAACCTTCCAGGCCATCGCAACGCACACGAACCGGGCGAGCTGAACACGAGACGGCATGGCTGTGACAACGGTCTCGGGAAATCGCTCCACCACCACGATCATTCGCCGGAATCAGAGCGCTCGGCCTGTCGTCTTGCCAAGGCCCACATCACGAGCCCGCCGCCACAGCAGATCAGTGCCAGCGACGACTGCGGTGCCAGCGGCGTCATCAACAGCAGGGTCGCCAGCGTGGCGCCGCCGCCCAGTTGAATCGCGCCCAGCAAGGCCGCCGCGGTTCCCGCGCGCTCCGGGAACGGCTCCAGTGCCAGGCTCGCAGCCGACCCCAGCACCATCGAGAAACCGATCGAGAGCATCGCCACCGGCCCCATGAAGGTGATTACCGATACCGGCACGGCCCAGTAGAGGCAGGCGATCAAGAAGCCCCCGCCAATGACGACGAGCAGCCCCCGCTGCACGGTCGACCGTCTCCCCCACCGGGCCATCAGTCTCGGCACGATGAAGAAGGCTACCGTGCTGACCAAGGCGTTGCCCCCGAACCACAGGCTGAAGATCCACTCCGGCTGGCCTAGGCGATCCATCATGACCACCGGAGCCGCCGATACATAGACCAGAATGGCCGCCATCATCGTGCTGACGAGCATGGCGTAGTAGAGAAACCGCCGGTGGAAAAGCACCGGACGATAACGGGACCAACGATAGAGCCGCTTTTCGATCGGCGTCTCCGCTGGCCGTGTCTCGCCGAAACGCCAATACGCGCTCAGCCACAGCATGCCCGCGAAGGCGGTCATGAAGGCGAAATTGCTGCGCCACCCCAGCGCCACGGTCAGCGCCCCGCCCAATACCGGGGCCAATGACGGCACCAGCGTCAGCGAGCCATTGAGATAACTGTAGAGCTTGGCGCCCTGGGTCGGCGTGTAGCTGTCGCGAACGGCGGCGAAGGCGACGGTCACGGATGCGCAGGCCCCCAGGCCTTGGAGAATGCGCGACACGTAGAGCATCTCGAGCGAGACAGCCGTCATGCCGATGACGGCGGCCAGCATATAGATGGCAACACCGCCCAACAGCACCGGACGGCGACCGAAGCGATCGGTCAACGGCCCGACCAGAACCTGGCCCACGCCAACACTCATCAGGAACAGGGTGATGGTCAATTGCAGCGCAGCGTATGGCCGTTCGAACACATCGGCCATGGCCGTCAGCGCCGGCAGATAGATATCGATCGCCAGGGGCGACAGCATGACTGCGCCCATCAATAACCAGAAAGCTGGACGTCCCTCACGTACCTGCATCACTGCCTCGCCGCCATTTCAAGAGCGCCTACTCTATCGGCTGGCAAGGGAATGACAACCATTCCCGCATCAATCACCCGTAGGGGAAAGTTGAAACTCCAGCAGGCGAGCGTCGTCACGCAGATCGGCGGCCAGCGGCGGAATGTACTTGCGATCGTGAGTTCGCAATACCATGCGGTATTCGAACTGACGGCCTTCGTCGCGTGTGCGATAGCTCAAGCTCTCCACCCGAAACCGATGCGAAGCCATCAAATCATGGATCTGCGCTTCGGCCATCACGGCCCGGCTATCGAAGCGCAGGATGCAACGCGCGAAAATCCGGCTCGGCATGCGCCCTTCAACCACGCGAAACAGCGAGAGCGTCAACAAGGTGACGACGGTTGCCAATACCGCCGGGAACAGAAATCCGATACCGTACAGTATGCCCAGCGCCGAGGTTATCCAGATCGAGGCGGCCGTGGTCAGCCCTCGAACCGTCAGGCCTTCCTTGAAAATCACCCCGGCACCCAGAAAGCCGATCCCCGTCATGATGCCCTGAGCCATTCGCGTGGGATCCGTACGGATCGTGGCTTCCGGCACCTCCGTGCCCAGCCACTGCCACTGATACATCGTGACCATCATCAACAGCGCCGAAGAGACACAGACCAGCGCATGCGTGCGAAATCCCGCAGGACGCCCGTGAAAAGTTCGTTCCAGGCCGATCAGACTTCCGGCCAACCAGGCTATTCCCAAATGAGTCAGCATCGTCCACGATTCCGGCGACATCCCTGGCTATCTCCCTGGTTCGTTTACGACTATCGTTTCAGCATAGCGCTTGCCACCAGCTGTCGCAGGGAAACCTGAGGGCAGTTTTGCCTGTCCAGCGCGTCTTTTCCCGCTACCGAGAGGAACGCACGCTTGACCAAACATCACGACCTCACGCCACCCAGCCGTGTCGCGGAAGGCGATGAAGAACACGACCTTCATCTCAACGGGGAAGAGCTGCCTTCAAAAGCCGCTGCCGTCCATGAGTTCATCCGCGAGGAGGGCGAAAAGGAGCTGAGCCGTACGATGTCAGCGCTGCTATGGTCCGCCATCGCCGCTGGCCTCTCGATGAGTTTTTCGATGCTGGCGAAAGGCCTGCTGCATGCGCATCTCCCGGACAACGACGTCGGATTCCTGGTGGAATCGCTGGGCTACACGGTAGGGTTTCTGGTCGTGATCATGGCTCGACAGCAGCTCTTCACCGAGAACACCGTCACCGCAGTGCTACCCGTGATGAGCCAGCCCCGGTTCGGCAAATTTCTGTGTCTGCTTCGCCTCTGGGGCGTGGTGCTGGTCGGCAATCTGGTCGGCGTGGCCGTCTCGGCCTGGGCGATTCTGGCCCTGCCGATCTTCTCGACCCAGACTCACGAAGCCTTTCTGGCGCTGGGGGAACACATCCTCGTGAACACCCCGATGCAGATGTTCGCCAAGGGCATCGTCGCCGGCTGGATGATCGCGACCATGGTATGGCTGTTGCCGAGCGCGGGCAGCGCCAAGATCTGGGTCATTCTGATCGTGACCTACCTCGTCGCGATCGGCGAATTCACCCATATCATCGTCGGTTCGACCGAGGTGATGTACCTGGTCTTCTCCGGTCACGCCGCATGGACCGAATACCTGTTCCGATTCGGCCTGCCCACCCTGCTCGGCAATGTCGTCGGCGGCACCTTCATCTTCGCCCTGATCAGCCACGCCCAGATCCGCAGCGATAGCGACAACTGAGCCACCAGCGGGCGTCACAGCGGCGCCCGCTGCCAGCCGCCAGGCCTCCCTCCTCAAGTCACCCCGACAACTCGCCGATACTGGTAATACACTCTCGAGTCCGCATCGAGACAAGATTATCGAACGGGAACCTTATCTCCATGTCATTCAAGACCTGGGCGGTCGTGTTGGGTGCGGCGACGCTCTCCGGCTGCTTCGGCGTCAACACGTCGCAAGCCCCCATCGCCACCACTTACCCCATCAGCGAGCAGCAACGCATGCAGGCGGCTCACCATTGGGAAGTGCTCGCCGAGCATGAAGCCAGCGCGATTCTTTCGGACCGAAGGCTCAGACAGAAAGCTCTCTACATCGCTCCCGAAATGCCGACGACCGCGTTCGCGGAGGGCTTCCGCGCCCTGCTGACCAGCGAACTGGTCAGCCGCGGCGCCATCGTGAAGACCCGGCCGGAGGCCGCCGTCGAGATCGACTTCGATGTCCAGGTGATCCGCCACCGCGACCGTACGGCCATACGCGCGCCTCAAGGTGCGCTGACCGCACTGGCGGCCGGCATTGCCGTCGCCACCATTCCCTACAATCACTGGGCCGAACCGGCGCTGGGGCTGATTCCCGCGGCGGCGGTCGCCGATGTCTTCAGCGGCAGCTGGACCTCGGAGACGAACCACGAAGTCATCATCACGGTATCCGCCGACGAATACGACACGCTGGTGTACTCCTCGTCGAACCTCTACTACATCAGCGGCGGCGACAGCGGTCAGTACGACCGAGAACGGGGCCGCCTGGCGGTATCTTCAGACTGGTAAACGGATAGAAAGCGCAGACATGACTTTGAAAAAGACCGCAAACCTGGTGGCGCTGCTGCTGATGCCGCTGCTGCTGGCGAGTTGCTCGCTGCTGGATACCACCGCGTCTCCTCGAGAAGCCACCACGCTGGAACGCATAGACGATGCAGCCGGCGAGCTGATCGCCAGCGCCCGAGACCGCATCGACACCCAGCAACCGATCATCGCCACGACGCTCGTCAACGTGGACCAGCTCGGACAGTCCTCGACGCTTGGCCGCACGCTGAGCGAGGCTTTCACGTCCAGATTGGTGCAGGCCGGGCTCAACGTGGTCGAGGTGAAGTTACGCGACAGCCTGTACATCGAGGAAAACACGGGCGAGCTGATCCTCTCGCGCAACGTTCAGCGTCTGGGACAGGATTACAATGCGGACACCGTACTGGTCGGCACCTACGCCCAGGCCCAGAATCAGGTGTTCATCAACGTGCGTCTGGTGAAGATCGCCAACCGGACCATTCTCGGCGCAACGAGCTTCTCGCTACCCTTGACCAACGACCTTCGGTACCTGTTGCCCGTCAGTTATCGTTGAAGCTCGTCACTTCAGCGAACTGGCTCCAATGAAACGGGGCGCCGATAAGGCGCCCCGTCCGCTTGTCGGACAGTCATCGAGAACGTCTAGACTTCCCGCTCCATCTCGTCAGCCTTGTTCGGCTCGGCCTCCCTGGCCGCCAGGTTGATCCCGGCGATCACGGCCTTGAGCGAGGCACTGACGGTATCGCTGTCCTCCGCCACGGCGCAGACACGCTGCCCGTCGACATTGAGCTGGACGAAGGCGATGGCATTGGCCTCGCTGTCGCCGCCCAACGAATGTTCCGCATAGTCGATGATCCCGACGCTGACACCGGAATGCTTTTGCCACGCATCGGTGAAGGAAGACATGGCGCCGTTACCCTTGCCCGAAAGACGGAGCGTCTCGGCGCCCTGCCACAGGGTCACGTCGATGCCTTCGTCCTGGCCCTTCGACAGCCGATAGTCCGCCAGCGACAGCGGCGTCTCGCTGGTGAAACGATCGAACATCACCTGGCGAACCACCTCGCTGGACAGCTCGCTGGCCCGCTTCTCGCTCTCCTGCTGCACATGGGGTGCCAGCGCCAGCATCATCCAGCGCGGCAGGCTGATGCCGTAATCACGCTCGAGCAGAAACGCCATGCCGCCCTTGCCGGACTGACTGTTGACGCGGATCACCGCCTGATAGTCGCGGCCGATATCGCGCGGATCGATCGGCAGATAGGCGACCTGCCACGGCTCGTCCGGCTGCTGTTTCTTGAGCGACTTGCGGATCGCATCCTGGTGGCTGCCCGAGAAGGCGGTGTAGACCATCTCGCCGACCCACGGATGACGGGGATGGATCGGAATGTTGGTGCATTCGTTGACCACCTCGATGATCTCGTCCGGCCGCGACAGGTCGAGCTCAGGGTCGACGCCCTGGCTGTAGAGGTTCATTGCCAGCGTGACGATGTCCATGTTGCCGGTGCGCTCGCCGTTGCCCAGCAGCGTACCTTCGACACGCTCGGCGCCGGCCAGCAGCGCCAGCTCCGCGGAGGCGACCGCCCCGCCACGATCGTTGTGCGTGTGAACGGATATGATCACGCTGTCGCGGTTCTTGATGTGCTGGCAGAAGTACTCGATCTGATCGGCATGGTGGTGCGGACCCGCCACCTCGACCGTGGTCGGCAGGTTGAGGATGCACTTGTTGTCCGGGGTGGGCTGCCACACATCCATGACCGCTTCGCAGATCCGCAACGAAAAATCGATTTCCGTGCTGGAGAAGCTCTCCGGGGTGTATTCGAAACGCCACTCCACTTCCGGATAGCGCTCGGAATAGGTCTTGACCCAGGTGGCGCCCTGCACCGCAATATCGACGATGCCATCGCGATCCATCTCGAACACCCGCTCGCGCTGGACGGTCGATGTAGAGTTGTACAGGTGCACGATGGCCCGCTTGGCGCCGACGAGGGACTCGAAGGTCTTCTCGATCAGATGCTCGCGGCACTGCACCAGCACGGCGATGGTCACGTCCTCAGGGATCTGCTCTTCCTCGATCAACCAGCGCACGAAATCGTAGTCCGGCTGGCTCGCCGACGGAAACCCGACCATCACCTCCTTGATGCCCACCTTGACGATCTGGTGCCAGAAGCGCTTCTTCTGCTCGACGCTCATCGGCTCCAGTAGCGCCTGGTTGCCATCGCGCAGGTCTTCACTCACCCAGATCGGCGCGTGATCGAGATCACGATCCGGCCATTGGCGATCGAAGGCGGGCACACGAGGCGCCGGGCGGTATTTTCTATGGTCAAAGGCGCGATGATCGAAAGCAGACATGGTGAAATTCCTGAAGGTGAAGAATTCGGTGCGTTCCGACCGCTGATGGCGGTCCGGTCATCGTGCCGCATGGCGGGGTGTGCCATGCGGACGCATCCGCAGCTTGTGGCGACAGAATTTGACGACAGCAACAGTGTAAAACGTTTTCCGCGACAGTTTATTGCGAATGAAGGTAGAAAACGAAGTATATTGGCATGATATTGCTGAAATACTGAAAATATAGGCAGGAACTATCCATGAATCAGCCCACACCCCTGGCGCTGGACCGATATGACCGGCGCATACTCGAAGTCCTGCAGCAAGAGGGACGTATCAGCAACCAGGAGCTGGCCGACCGTATCGGCCTGTCACCCTCGCCCTGTCTCAGACGCGTCAGAGCGTTGGAAGAGAGCGGCCTGATCGTAAGATACCGCGCCGATATCGATGCGCGCCCTCTCGGCTACCAGCTCATGGCACTGCTGCATATCTCGATGGACCTTCACACGCCGGAACGCTTCGATAATTTCGAGCGCCACATTCGAGACGTCCCCAACGTCATCGAGTGCCTGATCATCACCGGCCAGGCCGCGGATTTTCAGCTCAAGATCCTGGTTCGCGACATGGACGACTATCAGCACCTTCTCCTGCACGTCATCAACCGCATCGAGGGCGTCACCGGCGCGCATACCAGCTTCGTGCTGCGTCGCGTGTTCGAGAATCGCCCCGTCCCCACCGACCTCGTCGCCACGACCTGAGGCTTTCATCGCCACGGCCTGAGGCTTTCATCGCCACGGCCTGAGGCTTTCATCGCCACGGCCTGAGAAACTCATCGCCACGCCATTAGACGATTGCGCAATTGTAGCGAAGACGACACCTTGCTAAGACTTTGCATGCAAAGTTCATCTTGGAAATAACAAGTACGCCAAGCGAGGTCATCATGAAACGATCAAGGGCTCCCCGTCGCCTGAGTCTGTTGCTGTCCGCCGCCGTGCTGGCTTCGCCGCTGGCGCTGGCCGACTACCCCGAAAAGCCGATCACGCTGATCGTGCCCTGGGCAGCCGGCGGTGGTACCGATGCCACGGCCCGTATCATCGCCTCCTCGCTCGAGGAACAGTTGGGCCAGACGATCAACGTTCAGAATCGTACCGGTGGCAGCGGCGTCGTCGGCCATACCGCGATCGCCAATGCCAAGCCGGACGGTTACACCCTGGGCCTGGCCACCGTCGAAGTCGCCATGATGCATTGGCAAGGGCTCACCGATCTCACCTACCAGGACTTCACCCCGATCGCGCAGATCAATTTCGACTCCGCCAGCCTCTCGATCGCCGACGACTCCCCTTTCAAGAACCTCGAAGACTTCGTGACCCAGGTCAAGAACGAGCCCCAGGGCATCTATACCGCATCCGGCACAGGCCTCGGCGGCATCTGGCACGTCGCGCTCAACGGCTTCCTGATGGACCAGGACATTCCGGCCGGCAAGATCACCTGGGTTCCCAGCCAGGGCTCGGCGCCGGCCATGACCGAGCTGGCTTCCAACAGCATCGATCTGGTGGCCTCCTCGCTCCCCGAGGCGAGATCGATGATCGACGCAGGAGAGCTCGAGAGCCTCGGCGTCATGACGCCGGAAAGACTCGAAGGCTTTCCCGACATTCCCACCTTCAAGGAGCAGATCGGCAGCGACTTCACGCTGGGGGCGTGGCGCGGCATCGTCGGCCCCAAAGGGATGGACGAGAATGTCGTGGCAACGCTGGAAGATGCCCTCAAGAAAGCCTACGACAGCGAGGCCTATCAGAACTTCATGGCCAAGCAAGGCTACGGCGTGGTGTGGCGAGATGCCGATGACTTCGCCCAGCTGATGGCCGAGGATGACGAAAAGTTCGGCAAGATCATGGGCGAGATGGGCCTGACGAACTAGGCCGCCAATCCTGCAACAAGCGTTGATCCCGATCGGGCCGGAGCAGTAATTGCCCCGGCTCGTTTCATTCCGCCCGGGCTATCTTTCCCACGGCGGCTATATTTTTCCCTCGGCGACGATAAGGAAGCCACAGCCATGCAACTCCCACAGAACCCCTTCAAACGCTCGCTCGACGGCAATCCGCGTTATGGCTGCTGGGCCGGATTCGGCACCGGCTACGCCACCGAAATTCTGGCCACGACCGGCTTCGACTGGTTGCTGATCGACGGCGAGCATGCTCCCAACACCGTGCCTTCCGTTCTGGCACAGCTGCAGGCCGTGGCGCCTTACGCCAGCGCGCCGGTCGTTCGTACCGTCAATCACAACCCGGCGCTCATCAAGCAGCTGCTCGATATCGGCGCCCAGACGCTGATGATTCCGATGGTCGATACCGCCGAGCAGGCAGCCAGGCTGGTGGCAGCGACACGCTACCCGCCCCACGGATTCCGAGGCGTCGGTGGCGGCCTGACCCGAGCCACTCGCTGGGATAGCGTGGAAGACTACCTGGCCCGCGCCCATGAAGAGCTCTGCCTCGTGGTACAGGTGGAATCCCGCGCTGGCGTCGATAACGCCGAAGCGATCGCGGCCACCGAGGGTGTCGACGCCATCTTCGTGGGTCCGGTGGATCTCTCTACCGGCGTCGGCCATGCCGGCAACCCCAATCACCCGGACGTACAAGCCATGATTCGCCACACGCTGGACGTGACCAAGGCTGCAGGCAAGGCGGCCGGCATCCTCGCCCCCGCCGAGGCGGATGCCAAGCGTTATGCCGAGTGGGGGTTCGATTTCATCGCCGTGGGCATCGATATCAGCCTGCTGCGTCAGGCGGCCGTCGAGACGATCTCTCGCTACAAACCGAACACGCCCAAACCGAAGTCGAGCCTGGGGTATTGAAGCCGGCATTCACCACGATCGCCCCGAACGCCCGGTAATGTCGGGTCAAAAAACGCGCTCCAAGGAGCGCGTTCGTTGCATGCCATTTCTTGTTGCGGCCCATCGTCACGCGTAGGCGTTGATCTGGGTTCCCAGCGTGCCGGAAACCGCAAGCTCCGGCGAAGGCGACACGGAGGACATCAACTGCTGGATATGAGCGGCTTGCCCATCCAGTGACTGCTTCAGCAGGCTACCCTGCGCCTCCTGGCTCTGATTGAAGTTCTGCAGTGCCAGGGCGGCGCCCACGGCGGCATTGACTGAGGTATCCATCGCAATCTCCTTGTTCCGAAAGCAGGTCGTGCGTTTGTTGGTCTTGCGATCTTCGGTCCATCCATCAGGCTATCGGCCAGCTCGTTCGTCAACTTTAACGCCACGGCACTCGCCACGAAAGTTTCCCTGACGAGGACCGTGAACAGGCGAAGAACGCGCCACTGATGCCCCTTCGGGTCGTCTACGCTGAATCGTCGAATTCCCTGCAGGAGAGCATGATGTCCAGACTCCCCCTCGCGACCGCACTCACGCTCTGCATACCGGTCACCCTCAGCGCCTGCCAGCAGCACGATGCCTCGCCCACCGTTGCCAGCATCGACGAGCAGACGTTTCACGCCTCGGGTTATCCGCTGATGCTTCACTATGATGCATCGCTGATCGCTCTCGACGGCCAGGCCTCCAGCTACTTTGACAATGGCGATTGGCAACTGGCTGACGGCACGGCCGGCGAGCGCCTGATCACGTTGCAACTCCCCGAATCCGACGACGTCACCACCGCACTATGGCGGCTTGGCGCAAGTCGCGATCCGGCTGCCGTCGAAGGGTGTCTGACCCTGCCCGCCAATGCGCAGCCCATGGCCTCGAAAGCCGAGATCGCCGGCCAGACGTTTACCGGGTTCACCCTCGACGGTGCCGGCATGAGTCATTTCCAAAACGTGGAGGGTTATCGCGCCGTGGTGGATGGCGCCTGCTATGCCATTGAACTGATCGTTCAGGGCACCAATGGCGAGGTTTACGATCCCCCGCGCGAAGCCCCCTTTCCACGGGAAGACGCCATGAACCGCCTGCGCTCGATCAACGACGGGGTCTCGTTCCCTCGCGAATGACCTCCCTCTCTAGATCTTACGAATCATCCCTCCTGGAGCGAACGGCCGAAGCCGTTCCTCCTTGCCTCGGCTCTGGCGCGGGACGCCGCCACGAGGCGGCTGTTAAACTGCGAGCGCTCATCCCCCAGGATCGGATCATCGTATGAAATACATCGGAGCCCATGTCAGTGCCGCGGGCGGCGTCGATCAGGCCGTGAGCCGCGCCACCGAGATCGGCGCCAATGCCTTCGCGCTGTTCACCAAGAACCAGCGCCAGTGGAAAGCCAAGCCGCTGGAGGAGACCACGATCGAGGCGTTCAAGGCGGCCTGCCGCGCACAGGGCTTCGGACCAGCCCAGATCCTTCCCCACGACAGCTACCTGATCAATCTCGGCCATCCCGAGAAAGAGGGGCTAGAAAAGTCCCGCGCGGCGTTCCTCGACGAATGCCAGCGCTGCGAACAGCTGGGGCTGGAACTGCTGAACTTCCACCCCGGCAGCCACCTCAAGAAGATCAGCGAGCGCGACTGCCTCGCAAGGATCGCCGAGTCGATCAACGAGGCCCATGCCGCGACCCGATCCGTCGTCGCCGTGATCGAGAATACCGCCGGCCAGGGCTCCAACCTCGGCTTTCGCTTCGAGCAGCTGGCCGAGATCATCGAACAGGTCGACGACAAGGATCGCGTCGGCGCCTGCATCGACACCTGCCACGCCTTCGCCGCCGGCTACGACCTGCGCACCGAGGAGGACGCCGTCGCCATGCTCGACGATTTCGAGCGCGTGGTGGGTATTCGCTTTCTGCGCGGCATGCATCTCAACGACGCCAAGAGCGAGTTCGCTAGTCGTGTCGATCGCCACCATAGCCTGGGCAAGGGCAACATCGGCCTACCCGCCTTCACGGCGCTGATGCGCGACAGCCGTACCGATGGCATCCCGCTGATTCTGGAAACCATCGAGCCCGAGATCTGGGCCGAAGAGATCCAGTGGCTGCGCGATCAGCAACACGCTGGCTGATCTTCAAAACCCGAGCCCCCAACCGGCTCCCCAAACCACTACGCCCCAAGGAACCTGCTCGACATGGATGGATTCTTCAACTGGCTCGGCGAAGCGATCGGCAACGTCATTCGCACCGTGGTCAACGGCCTGCATGCCATATTCGGCAATCTTTGGCAGGCGATCGACGGCTTCGTCGACGGCCTGACCGGCTCGCTCGGCATCAGCGATTCGATCTTCAGCATCGCGGCACTGGTGGTAGGCGTGCTGCTGTTGATCAGCGGCATCCGTTCGCTGGTTCGCGGCGGCATCGTCGGCGGCATCGTCTGGCTGCTGCTGGGGCTGCTGATCCTGAGCTGGCTGATTCGCTGAGCCGGGTACCTGCCCGCTTATATCGATTGGCGGGAAGATATGCCTATTCCTGCTAGATCAACACGATCTCCTTGTCATCCATCCTTTCGTCTACCACCTTGAATTTACAAGGTCACATCGATTGGTGACCGACCGGCGACAGGATCCGTCGTCGCGTTAGACAAGGAGACATCACCATGAGTCAGTCACTCAAATCGCAGCAGAACGGCGTCGACGTCTACAACCAGTTCATCGGTGGCCAGTGGCTTACCGGCGACGGTGAGCTTTTGGACGTTCTGAACCCGGCGACCGGTGAAGTCATCGCCCGAGCGCAGTTGGCCGATGAAAAACTCGCGGATCAGGCTCTGCAGGCGGCACAAGAGGCTTTTGCCGTCTGGTCGCGCAAGACTGCGGTGGAACGCGCCGACTATCTCTACCGCCTGGTCGATCTCCTCCAGGAGAATCGTGATCGCCTGGCTAGGTTGATCACCACCGAACAGGGCAAGCCGCTCTCCGAATCCGACGCGGATGTTGGCATGTGCTGCGACCTGATTCGCTTCGCCGCCGAGAACACGCGCCGCCTGGAAGGAGACATCATTCCGGCGGACGATCCAGACGAGCAGATCTGGATCCAGAAAGTGCCACATGGCGTGGTCGTCGGCATCACGGCCTGGAACTTCCCCGCCGCGCTGATCGGTCGCAAGCTCGGCCCGGCCCTGGCAGCAGGGAACACGATCGTTCTCAAGCCGTCCGAGGAGACACCACTGACCGCGCTGGAGATCGTCGAGCTGGCGCGTCAGGCCGGCATTCCGGATGGCGTGGTCAACCTGGTCAACGGCCGCGGCCGGGACATCGGCAATTACCTGATCCAGAGCCCGATCACCCAACTGATCAGCATGACCGGCAGCGTGCGCGGCGGCCGCGAGATCAACAAGGCGGCCGCCGAACACCTCAAGATCGTGCGACTCGAGCTGGGCGGCAAGGCGCCGTTCATCGTCATGGACGACGCCGATCTCGACCCGGCCGTGGACGCCGCCATCGCCTCGCGCTACAACAACTGCGGTCAGGTCTGTACCTGCAACGAGCGCATGTACGTCCAGTCCGGCATCTATGATCGCTTCCTCGAACGTTTCAAGCAGCGCGTGGAGGCTCTGAAGGTCGGCAACCCTCTGACCGACAAGGATGTCGACATGGGGCCGAAGATCAACGCCGCCGAACTCGACAAGATCCACGACATGGTCGAGCACGCCCAGAGCCAGGGCGCGCAGGTGCTGACAGGCGGCAAGCGTCTGACCGGCGGCGATTACGACAAGGGCAACTACTACGCTCCGACGATCCTCACCAACGTCGACAACGACATGGACATCATGAAAGAGGAGATCTTCGGCCCGGTGGCTCCGATCATGAAGGTCGATAGCTTCGACCAGGCGATGGAGTACGCCAACGCCTCGGAGTACGGTCTTTCTGCCTATGTCTTCACCCAGAACGTGAAGCAGCTGATGGCACTGACCCGGGAGCTCGACTTCGGCGAGATCTACGTCAACCGCGGCGGCGGCGAATCGGTCCAAGGCTTCCACAAGGGCTACCGCAATAGCGGCCTCGGCGGCGAAGACGGCAAATACGGCCTCGAGGCTTACGTCAAGAGCAAGACGATGTACGTACACTACGCCTGATCGGCATTCGCAACGACAACGGCCGCGATTTCCATCGCGGCCGTTTTTTCTGCCTTTGCTTTCCTGACTTCGTGTTCCTACCTGAACGTCATCACTCGATCAGGCATCCGCCAGCGCCCGCTCGACCATCTCGTAGACGTTGGGCGAGAGCTTCTCGGCGCGAATGCGCTCGAGCTCGGCCTTCATCAGGGCCTGACGCGTCTCGTCGAAACGCTGCCAGCGCGTCAGCGGCGTGATGATGCGCGCGGCAATCTCCGGATTGAGGCGGTTGAGCTCGATCACCACATCCGCCAGCAGCTTGTATCCTTCCCCGTCGAGCCGATGGAAGTTGACCCGATTCTGGGCAAAGGCCCCGATCAGGGCGCGCACCTTGTTGGGATTCTTCATCGAGAACAGCGGATGCCCCATCAAGAACCGCACGCGCTCCAGCACGTCGGCCTGCGGCCGCGTGACCTGAATCGTGAACCACTGATCCATGACCAGCGGGTCGTGAGCCCACTTGTCGCCGAAGGCCTTCAGCGCCGGTTCGGCCAGATCGGTGCGATCGCTGTGCGCCAGCAACGTCAGCGCTGCGCGCACATCGGTCATGTTGGCGCTCTGCTCCAACTGCCGCTGCGTCAGGCTGACGGCCTCGTCGTCCTCGATACTCATCAGGTAGGCTAGCGCCACGTTCTTGAGACGACGCTGGGCGATCTGCTCTGCCGTCGGCGCGTAGGACTCGTCGCTCAGGTTGTCGCGATAGACGGCGAGGAACTCGTCGCGCAGCTGGTAGGCCAGCGACTGGCGCACGAATTCCCGCGCGGCGTGAATCGCATCGACGTCGACCGTCGGCTGCTGTTCGGCGATATAGGCTTCGGACGGCAGTGTCAGCATCTCCGCCAGCACCGCCTTGTCGTCGCCCGGTTCGTTGAGCAGGCTGCGATACGCCTCGATCAGACGCACGTCCATCACCTTCTCGACGCCGTTTCGATGCGCCGCGATCAGATCGTCCAGCGCCAGCATGGTCAGCCGCTGGCCGGCATCCCAGCGGTTGAAGCCGTCGGAATCATGCGTCAGCAGAAACGCCAGCTCTTCCCGCGAATAGGGATAGCGCAGCTTCACCGGGGCCGAAAATCCGCGCAGCAACGACGGCACCGGCGCCTCTTCGACATTGGTGAACACGAAGGTCTGCTCCGCTTCACGCAGATGCAGCACGCCGTCCTTGCCAAGATCGTCCGGGCTCTCGCCGCCGTTATCCAGCTTCAGGGTCAGGTCGTGGCCGGACTTGGTGCCGACCAACCCCATGCGCACCGGAATGTACAGCGGCAGCTTCTCGGTCTGGCCCGGTGTCGCCGGCGTCCGCTGGGAGAGGCGCAGGTGGTATTCGCACTTGGCGTAGTCATACTCGCCATGGGCATCGATCTCCGGCGTCCCCGCCTGAGAGTACCAGCGCAGGAACTGATCGAGATTCAGCCCGGAGACTTCCGCCATGCAGGCGACGAAATCCTCGATCGTCACCGCCTGGCCATCGAAGCGTTCGAAATAGAGATCGCTGCCGCGGCGGAAGTCTTCCCAACCCAGCAGGTGGCGCAGCATGCGCACCACTTCCGCCCCCTTCTCGTAGATGGTCAGGGTGTAGAAGTTGGAAATCTCGATGTAGTGATCCGGGCGAATCGGGTGCGCGGTGGGGCCGGCATCTTCCGCGAACTGCGCGGTGCGGAAGAACGAGACGTCCTCGATCCGCTTGACCGGCGCCGAGTTGACGTCGGCAGAAAAGGTCTGGTCGCGGAACACGGTGAAGCCCTCTTTCAGCGAGAGCTGGAACCAGTCGCGGCAGGTGACGCGATTGCCGGACCAGTTGTGGAAGTACTCGTGGGCGACGATACCCTCGACGCGCTGGAAGGCCGCATCGGTCGCGGTCTGCGGATGCGTGAGCACCGCCGCCGAGTTGAAGATGTTGAGCCCCTTGTTCTCCATCGCCCCCATGTTGAAGTCGTTGACGGCGACGATCATGAAGCGGTCGAGGTCGTATTCGCGGCCGTAGGTCTCCTCGTCCCACTGCATGGAGCGCTTGAGCGATGCCATCGCATGCTCGGTCTTGTCGAGGTTTTCCGGCTCGACCCAGATCTGCAGCAGCACGTCGCGACCGCTCATGGTGGTGTAGTGATCCTCCACCTTCTCCAGGCTGCCGGCGACCAGCGCGAACAGATAGCTGGGCTTGGGATGCGGGTCTTCCCAGGTCACGAAGTGGCGGCCATTGGGCAACTCGCCCTTCTCCACCGGGTTGCCGTTGGAGAGCAGTACCGGCAGCGACTCGTGGTCGCCGATCACGGTCGTGGAAAAAGTCGCCATCACATCCGGGCGATCGGGATAGAAGGTGATCCGGCGAAAGCCCTCCGGCTCGCACTGGGTGCAGAACATGCCGTTGGAACGGTAGAGCCCTTCCAGCGCGGTGTTGGCGTCGGGATCGATCTCGACTTCGGTATCGAGCCGGAAGCGCGCCGGCACCGAGGTCACGGTCAGCTTGTCTTCGCCGACCTCGAACTCCCCGGCTTCCAGCGTCTGGCCATCGATGGCGATGCTGATCAGCTTGAGCTGCTCGCCGGCCAGTTCCAGCGGCAGGCCTGTCTCTTTATCATCGGGCTCGCGATCCGGGTGGCGTTCCACGTGCAAGCGCGCCTTGACCCGGGTTGCGGACGGCTCGAGATCGAAGGTGAGCTCGGTGTGCGTGACGCGGTACGCCGGCGGCAGATAATCCTTGAGATAGGTCGCTTGCATCTCAGACATGGCAACGCTCCTTGCAGAAATGAGTAGGTCGAATCAGCAGCTCGAACCCGTGACAATAGTCAGTAACCCGAATGGGTCGACAAAGCCTGCCGATCGACAATCGGAAACCATTCTACCCACGTCACCGGAACGATATCGAATCGATGTCGCGGCGCGGGAACATGGGCAGTGCAAGGTGAGAGAAACGGCGGCGTCTATCGATGAATCAACGCCGTTCAGGGGCCTCTTCCGACCACACGCCACGCACCGGGCACTGGAGGCTCGGCAGCGGGCGGGTCACGATCCAGATCGCCAGCCCCGCGAGCCCGACGATCAGGCCGATCTTGACCGGCCAACTGGGCACGGTAAAGGCAATGACCAGACATGACACGCTGAGCATGATCACGGCCATGATCTTGGCGTGCTTGGGGATGGCGCGTTCGCGCTCCCAGGATTGGATCGGCGGGCCGAAGCGCGGGTGGTTGCGAATCCAGCCGGCGAATCGGGGGGACCCTCGCGAGGCGAGCCAGACCGCCGCCAGCATGAAACACGTGGTCGGCATCACCGGCAGGAAAAGACCGATCACGCCCAGCGCGAAACTGATGGCGGCCAAGGTGACATAGATGGCATTACGCATGCCGAACATCCCCACTGTGATTGGTCGAGGCGCCACCCGAAGAGGACGCTTGGGTCAATAGTGTAAACCAGCCTTTACCGTGCTCTCCAACCTACGGCGATGGAAAAGGCCAATATTGACGATAGGGAAACCATTCATTCGCCAGGTGACGGCTAGTGTTGCCGCGCCAGCGGCGTAGGCTTCGGCGTAACGCCCCTCTATCTCCGGAACGGACATCATGACCACGCGCCATGTACTCTATCTCTCTCACGGCTCCCCCGACCTCAGTCTGGCCGATCATCCGGCACGCACCTTCCTGAAGGAACTGGGCGGGCGTTTGCCCAAACCGTCCGGCGCGCTGGTGATCTCGGCACACTTCGAGACACCCGGGCTGGTCATCGGCGGCGCCAGGCAGCCCGAAACCTGGCACGACTTCCACGGCTTCCCCCACGCGCTTTATCGCATGCGTTACCCGGCCCCCGGCATGCCGGAGACCGCCGAGCGGTTGGTGGCAGCACTCGCCGCCTCGGGTATCGAGGCGCAACTGGACCCCGAGCGGGCGCTGGATCACGGCATCTGGTCGCCGCTCTCGCTGCTCTGGCCGCAGGCGGACGTTCCGTTGATCCCGATCAGCGTGCCGACACGGACGAGCACACCCGCCCAGCTCGAGATCGCCGCAGCACTGGGACGCTGGGCGCAGCAGAACGACTTCATGCTGATCGGCTCCGGTGCCGCCACTCACAATCTCGGTGACCGGCACTTCGTTCACGACGCGCCCGACGCGTGGGCCAGGCGATTCCACGACTGGGTCATCGACATCGCCGCACGCGGCGACCTGAAAGCGATGCAAGACTGGCAGGCAGCGGCCCCGAACGCACGTTACGCCCACCCGACACCGGAACATTTTCTGCCACTGCTGATGTGCCTCGGCGCGATGGAAGGCCAACCGCTTCGAGCGCTTCACGAGAGTTTCATGTACGGCAACTTGAGCATGTTGGCGCTGGGGAGCGATGTGACAATCAGCGCGAATAGTCGTCCATGACACGCTGATACTGGCTGGGTGAGGCCCCGATATGGCGACGGAAGAACCGCGTGAAATGCCCTTGTTCGGTAAATCCCAACGCCAATGAGAGTTCCCCCAGAGAACCATGGGGATTATCCGATAGACCTTGAAAAGCGGAACGCATCCGTCCCATATTGGCCAGCATCTGCGGCGTCATGCCGGTCGTCTTCTTGAATAGCGAATAGAAGTGCGCGCGTGACAGACCACACTGGCGGGCGATGGCGTCGATATCCAACTCGCCGAGCGGTGCCTCAAGAATGATTCCGGTCGCGCGCCGAATACGGGCATCGTAGAAGTCATTGGCGAGTCCCGCCCTCAAACGGGCCAGATGATGCCAGTCGGAGTGCTTCTCCATGATCGAGATAAGGAGATCGAAAAGCATACTCTCCATTTTTTCCCGCGGTTTGGGGCCGAAACTCATCATCTCGTCGATGAGAATATCTGCCTGACGACGCATGCGTGGCGTAAGCTCGATACACGGCTGCGAGAAGAAATCGGGGCGCGCACTGGTCGAAAGATCGGTCTTCAATGCCGCCAGCCAACGAGGTTCGATATAGAGCGCCAGGATCACGCTTTCGGACTCACCCGTCTGATGATCGTAATAGTGAGGCTCCCAGGCGTTCACCAGTACAGCGGTATCATCGGTCAGAGGCAGGCGCCGGCCACGAACCGAGAAGAATGTATTCTGCCCCGTCGCCTTGAGTAGTACATGACATTCCGAGTGCGCGTGCGGCACCAGCGGCTCGTCCATATCCAGCAGGGCGATCCGTCCGAAACCACCATGAAAAATTCGATAAGCATTCGACATTGTGTCTTGAAGCCCAACCTAAATACGTTGCTGCCTTAGCTCATAGCCTATCATTCGGGCTTCTGGTGCAGCGCGGCATTGAACCAAAGAAGAAGACGCTTTCCACCGAAGAAGTCCAGCCAATTCTCCACTAGCAACGGCTTCGTCAATGTGCCTGAATGTTCATCGAATCGTTACAGGTCTGGAGTGCCGATGCCTTCCCACTTTCTCGAACTGCCCCACGCCAGCCTTGAATATGCACGCTCAGGAACACCACTGAATGACACCCTGACCTATGTGTTCTTGCACGAAGGCCTCGGCTGCGTCGAGCTATGGAAGGGTTTCCCCGAACGGCTCGCCGAGACGCTAGGCCGGGAAGCGATCCTATACAGCCGTCAAGGCTATGGCCGCTCCTCTCGACTATCGCTGCCACGCGCCCCCGATTACCTCGAAAACCAGGGTTGCCTGGAGTTACGACTGGTTCTAGACGCACTGGAGTTGGAAGATATCGTTCTGGTCGGTCATAGCGACGGAGCGACGATCGCCCTCGCCTACGCCGCCCAGTTCTCCGATCCTCGCATTCGCGGTGTCGTCGCCATGGCTCCCCATGTCTTCGCCGAGGACCGATGCATCGAGGCGATCCGAGCGACCACCCGACGCTTCGAGCAAGGAGACCTGCGCCAACGGCTTGAACGCTACCATGGCGACAATGTCGATGGCGCCTTTCACGGCTGGAGCGACACCTGGTTATCCCCCGCTTTCTCTGACTGGGATATTACGCCATTACTGAGCGGTATCGAGGTTCCATTACTGCTGATTCAAGGCGAAGACGATGAGTACGCCAGCTCGAAGCATATTGAGCTCGTTCGGCAGCACGCCAAAGCCAGTTGCCAAACGGTCTGGCTGCCTCAATGCGGCCACGTGCCCTATTTCGAACGCCAGCAAGATACGCTTCTATCTATCCTGACATTTGCCCACACAATCGGGACGGCAACCTGAGCAGCATCGAGACATCACCTTCAGTGCTCAGCCGCCGGACCGGCCGCTTCCCGATGCTTCCGTGTCTTTGCCGCTTCACCAAGCAATTCCGATACCAGAATTCCCGCCACCAGGGCCCAAAAAGGCGAGCTGATACCCAGTAGACTGAGCTTGCTCATGGCTACGACCAAGGCGACGAAGGCACCAACCTGATAACCGACCGACTTGGTGAAGGCTTGCTGGAACGCCGCCAGCAACACGCCGATCATCGCCACACCGGCGACGCTGGCAATCAGCGCCTTGGGCAGCGCGAGAATCAGCGGCACCGCCATTCCCGCGAACAGACCGAATAGACAGAAGAGCACCCCATTGACCAGGGTGGCGCCAAATCGTTTGTCTCGGTCATCGCCGGCCTGCTCGGAGGCGCAGATCGCGGTCATTGGTCCGGCTATGTTGGCATTGTGACCACCCAAGGCACCCGCCAGGATGCCACCGATGCCGCTGATCACCGTCATCGCGTTGACCGGAGGCCGGTAACCCTCGGCCATCAACACGCCGGTGGCCTGGGCGTTCTCGGCGCCGATCACCAGCGCCGCCAGAGGCACCGATATCGAGATGAAGGCGTCGAACGAAAAATGCGGCAGCGTGAACTGCGGCGCCACCATGGCGATATCCACGTTGGCCGACTGCACCGCGCCACTGAAATAAGCCACGACGAAACCGACCACCGCGGCGACCAGAACCGGCGGCACCGAATTCAGGAAGCGGGACGCCAGAAAAAACGCGGCGAGTGCCGTTCCCGCGATCAGTGGCGCCGTGCCGACGGATTCCACGGCACCCACGCCGAACCGGATCAATGCCCCGGCGATCATCGCCATCACGATCGGCATCGGCAGCCAGCGCATGATGCGACCGATCAGCCCGCTGATACCGAGCAGCAGCACGATGACGCCGCTCATGATGAAAGCGCCGACGGCCTCGGCAAACGGAATCGAGACCAGGGCGACGCTCATGATGGCTGCACCTGGAATCGAGTAAGCGCCAGTGATCGGCTGGCGGTACCGTATTGCCATGACCAGGCTGATCAGCCCTCCCAGGAAATAGACCGCGAACAACCAGGCCACGGTCTGGCCATTGGTCAGGTGACCAGCGTTCGCTGCACTGATCACGATCAATGCCGGCCCGGAGCAACCAAATAGCGCCGCCACTATGCCGGCACTGATGCTCTTGACCGAGAGCGCCCGTGGTAGTTCCTGCCAGAATCCGGACCGGCGGTCCGCTGGTTGCGTGGACTGAAGCTGCTCGTGAGACATGGCGTGGCTCCTCGTGATTGTTATGTTGCCCATCGATGCAGGCGGATCCGTCGCGAGGGGCTACTCTCCGCGGAATACCGCCTTGCGTTTGGCGTGGAATGCCTCGACACCCTCGCGGAAGTCGTTCGAGCTGCGCAGGCGGCTGTAGCAGTGCCCTTCCATCTCGATGGCGACCGAGAGCGGTGCGTCTTCGTTGTCATTGATCAGCTTTTTGGCGGTGCGCTGGGCCAGCGGCGAGAAACGGCGCAACTCGTCGACCAGCGACTGCGTGGCGGCTTCCAGCTGGTCGTCCGCCACGCACTCGGTGGCGATGCCCCACTCCAGCGCCTGGCCCCCCGAGATACGCTTGGCGCGCATCACCATGTGCTTGGTACGGGTGATGCCGATGATCTTCTGCAGCCGTGCCGAGCCGCCCGAGCCCGGAATCTGCCCCAGGTTCTGCTCCGGCAGGGCGTATAGCGTGGTTTCCGAGGCGATACGAAAATCGCAGGCCAGCGAGAACTCGAAACCGACGCCGAAGGTATAGCCGCGGTTGACTGCGATCACCGGTTTCTCGCAGCGCGCCGGCGCCGCCACGTTCCACGCCAGCTTGGAGACGTGCTCGGGCGAGGCTTCGAGGAAGCCCTTGATATCGCCACCGCTGGAGAAGTGCTCGCCTTCCGCGCGCAGCACGATCACGCGCACGCCGTCGTGAGCGTCCAATGCCTCGAAGACCTGGCGCATCGCCTCGCGCTGGGGCATGGAGATCACGTTCAGCGGTGGCCGCTTGAGCACGATGTCCGCACGCTCGCGATCGGTGTCGACATGCACCTCGAAGCCATCGAATTCGGAAGCCAGGAAGTCCTGTGGAGAGTGTTGGTTCATTGCATTTTCCTCTTGGAATCGTTCGAAAGCGGATTAACTGGCCTGCGCCTGGTCGGCGCGCTCGGCAAGCAGCACGCGGCGCAGCACCTTGCCGACGGCCGACTTGGGGATCTCTTCGACGAAAACGTAACGGCGCGGGCGCTTGAACCGCGCCAGCCCGGCGTCCACGCAGTGACGTCCCAGTTCCTCCTCGCTGATCGGCTCGCGACACTTGACGAAGGCGGCGACGACCTGCCCCCACTGTTCGTCGGGCAGGCCGGCGACGACGACCTCCTCGACCTTGGGATGCAGCGAAAGCACGTTCTCGATCTCCGCCGGGCTGACGTTTTCGCCGCCGGTGATGATCAGGTCGTCGACCCGACCGGTGACGAACAGGTCGCCATCGGCATCGAAATAGCCGGTATCGCTGGTGAAGTACCAGCCCTGCTTGATTGCCTTGGCATCGGCATCGGGGCGCCGCCAATAGCCTTGAAAAGCCTCGTCGCCGGCGAGATCGGCGATAATCTCGCCCTCTTCGCCGGGCGGCAGCACCTCGTCGGGCGATTCGGCGCCGACCCGAACGACGCGGATGCGCTGGTTGAGCGAAGCGCGACCGGAGGACCCCGGTTTGCGGCTGGCACGCTGGTCGATGGTGAAGGTGTAGATCTCCGAGCAGCCGTAGTGATTGACGAACAGACTCGGCTGGAAAGCTTTCTCGACCCTGGTCATCAGACCGGCGCTCATCGCGGCGCCGGCAAAGCCGATCTTGTCGACGCTGGCGACCCGCGAAGGTGAAAACCCGGGATGCTCGATCAGCATGTGATAGAGCGTCGGCACCAGATAGAGATTGGTGACGCCCTCGCGTTCGATCGCCTCCAGCGTCGTTTGCGGATCGAACTTGGGCACGCACACGAAGTGGCCGTCGATCAGCGTCATCGCCAGCAGCGAGCGCACGCCCATGGTGTGATACAGCGGCATCACGCCGAGCGTGCATTCGTCGTGGCGATAGAGATTCTGGGCGACATGGGCCAGCGCCGCGGCGCGCTCGGCCCGATGGGTGCGCGGCACGCCCTTGGGCTTGCCGCTGGTGCCGGAGGTGTAGAGCATCAGCGAGACATCTTCCGGCGCGGCGCGCAGGATCGTCTCCCCCGGCGCTCCCAACAGCGCCTCGAACGGCGTCATGCGATCATCCCGGGCCTCATCGACGACGATCCGAGGCAAGGCTTGCGCCTCGCGGCAGGCCTCGACCGCCTCGCGGCCGGAAGCGTCGTAGGCCACCGCGCGAATGTCGCCGTTATCGAGGCAATAACGTACGTCCTGCGCGGTCGAGCGCCAGTTGATCGGCGTCACGACGATGCCGGCGAACTGGCAGGCCCAGTGCAGCGTCGCCATCTGCCAGCGGTTCTGCATCACAACCAGCAGTCGATCGCCCTTGCCCAGTCCCAGATTCTCCAGGCCCCGCGCCGCGCTCTGAATGTCCTCGAACCAGGCGGCGTAGGTGCGTCGGAAAGCCCCGTCGGACACCGCCAGCGCCTGCGGACGACGCTCCACCGTGGCAAGAAAACTGCGACCTAGATCGAACATGCGTCGTTCTCCCGTCGATTGGCTTGCTGGCGAGCGCGCGCGACCTCCAGCACGGCCCGGACGATGCCGGTATAGCCGGTGCAACGGCACAGATGCCCCGAAAGCATGTCGCGCACCTGTGCCTCGCTCGGATCGGGCACGCGGCCCAGAAACTCGTGGCACGACATCAGGATGCCGGCGGTGCAGAACCCGCACTGCAGCGCGTGATGCTCGCGAAACGCGCGCTGCAGATCGTTCATTCCTTCGTCCCCGGCCAGCGACTCGACCGTCTCCACGCTGCGGCCATCGGCCTGCACGGCGAGCATCAGACACGAGCGGGTCGCCCGGCCGTCGACGATCACGGTGCAGGCACCGCAAACGCCGTGCTCGCAGCCCACGTGGGTGCCCGTCGCGCCGAGCTCGTGGCGCAGGAAATCGCACAGTTGCATGCGCGGCTCGGCACGGCCGCTGCGCTCTCTGCCGTTGAGCCTGAAGGTCACGCGATGCCGTTCATCGCCTCGCACGTGCATCGGCACTCTCCTCTACGGCTTGCTGTTCTAAAGTCGGCGCTTCCAAGATCAGGCGACGCCCCAGTTCGCGGACCAGGTGGCGCCGGTAGGCGGCGCTGGCATGGACGTCATCCTGAGCTCCCAGCGACCACGCCAGGTGATTGAGGGCATCGTCGAGGTCGCCATCTAGGGACAGCGTGCGCACGACCGGCCGGTCGGCGACGCCACCTACGCCGAGGCGCACTTCCGACTCGCCGATGTCGGCGGCCAGTGCGACGATGGCGAAGTCGCCATGGCGCATGGCGACTTCGCGGAAGCGATAGGCATGGCCTTCGCGCTTGAGCGGAAAACGCACTTCGGTGATCAGTTCGTCGGGGCGGCGCGCGGTGGTCAGCACGCCCTGGAAGAAGTCCGCGCCGGCGACCCGCCGCGATTTGCCGCGGCGCGTCTCGAGCACCACCTCGCCGCCCAGCGTCGCCAGACACAGCGGCAGCTCGGCGCTGGGATCGGCATGGGCGATGGAGCCGCAGACGGTTCCACGGTTGCGTGTCTGGAAATGCCCCACCCAGGGCAAGGCCCGCGCCACCAGCGGCAACTCGTCGGCCAGGGCAGCGTACTCCAGCAGTTCGGCCTGCGTGGTCGCGGCACCGATCGCCAGGTGATCGTCGCGCCGCTCGATGTAGCGCAGTTCGTCGATGGCGCCGACATCGATCAGTATTCGCGGCTGGGCCAGGCGCATGTTGAGCACCGCCATCAACGACTGGCCGCCGGCGACGAGGCGGGCGTCGTCGCCGGACTCGATCAGCCGGTCGATGGCTTCCCGCCGCGTTTGCGGACGGTAATAGTCGAAAGCGCACGGTTTCATGACTTGCCTCCGCCCTTGCCGAACCGGCCCAGCAGGCGCTGCAGCAACGGCTGGCGAACCCTGCCGCCGCTGACCCGTTGCGATAGCCGCGAGAAGATCTGACCGATGATCATCTTCGAGGCGCTGGAGAGCATGCGTCCGCCGACCGAGGCGATCTTGCCGCCGATCGTCACCTCGTAGTCGTAGTCGAGCCGGGTATGGCCGCCCTCGATCTCGCTCAGGCGGATCCGCGCCGCGCCGTCGGCATTGCCCATGCCGCTGCTGCCGGCGCCGGAGAGGCGCAGCGCGTGCGGAGGATCGAGCTCGCTCAGCTCGACGCGGGCATCGAAGCGCGCCCGAATCATGCCCACGCCGACGGTGACATCGGCGCGGTAGGTGTTCTCGCCGGTGAGCTCCAGCGCATGGCAACCGGGAATGATCGCCTGCAGCGTGGCGGGGTCGAGAATGCTGTCGAAGACTTGCCGGGGCGAAGCGGGAATCTCGACGCTATCGCTGGCGGTCAATTTGGAACCGCCGCCGGCGGCCGCATCCGCTGGCTCTTCGCCGACGCCTTCGGGGCGCGCGGGTTCGTCGATGCCCAGCAGCGTGCGCACCTTCGAGGGCGTCAACGGCAATTCGATGGCGCCCGGGTCGACGCCTTCCCCCAGCGCATCGGCCACCGCGTTGGCGATGCACACCGGCGTGCTCATGTTGTTGCCTTCGCCGACGCCCTTGGCGCCGAGCGGCGTGAACGGCGACGGCGTCTCCATGTGCAGGATCACCGGCTCCGGCACTTCCACGCTGGTCGGGATCAGGTAGTCGGCCAGCGTGCCGGAGGCGAAGCTGCCGTCCTCGCCATAGCGGAATTCCTCGTAAAGCGCCGCGCCGACGGCCTGGGCGAAGGCGCCGCGTACCTGTCCGTCCACCAGTTGCGGGTTGAGCATGCGGCCGGCATCGTGCAGCGTCACGTAGCGATCGATACGTACCTGGCCGGTGACGGCGTCGATCTCGACGCCGCAGTAGTCGAAGATGAAGCCGTAGCAGAGCGAGCTGTTGATGCGTTCGTCATCGTCCGGTGCGGTCAGCTCGGCGGGGGTCCAGAAGGCCGTCTCGCGCAGGCCGCCGGCTTCGCTCTCGGGCAGCGTGCCCGGCGCCCAGTGGGTGGCGCCGGCGAGGCGGTGGAACGAGGCGGAATGCGCCCCATCCAGAGTGAACACACGGCCTTCGGCAAAGCGCACGTCGTCTTGCTCGACCCGCCACTGCGCGGCGGCAATCGCGGCCAGGCGCGTGCGAACCTTGAGCGCGGCCTTGTGTACGGCACCCGCCACCGCGCCGGCGAAACGGCTGGAGTAGTTGCCCGAGGCGATCGACCAGGCATCCTTGCCGGTATCCAGTTCGACATCGACGCGTATGGCTTCGATGGCGATACCGAGCACCTCGGCCACGACCTGGGCGACCACCGTGCGATGGCCCTGGCCCTGCGGCGTCGAGGAGACGTGAACGCTGACGCCACCGAGCGGATCGACGCTGATCGTCGCGGTACTCACCGCACCGTTCTTGGGCCCGGCGCGACGCCGCTCCTCCGGCGTCATCGCCATGGTGATGTAGCCCATGTTGGAGATCGACGGCTCCACCGCCACGCAGTAGCCGATGCCGTAGAGCCGGCCTTCGCGGCGGGCGGCGTCGCGGCGCGCGTGCAACTCGGCGAGACCACCCTGTTCGACACCCAGCTCGATGCCATGTGCGTAATCGCCCGAGTCCAGCAGCGCCCCGGCGGCACAGCGGTAAGGAAAGGCATCCGCGGGGACGAGATTGCGCCGGATCACTTCCAGCGGATCGAGGTCGAGCTCGATCGCGATCCGCTGCATCAGGCGCTCGAGGGCGAAGTACACCTGCGGGCCGCCGAAGCCGCGGTTCAGCCCGCTCGGCGTCTTGTTGGTCATCACGATGCGATTGCGAACCGCGAGATGGGGAATCGCGTAGGCGCCGGTGAGATTGCCGTGCATGCGATAGGTCGTGGCCGGCTCGGGCGCACGCAGATAGGCGCCGCAGTCGTCCAGTTGATCGAAGCGCAGCGCGGACACCCGCCCTTCGCCGTCGAAGGCGGCGTCGATCGTGGTGACCCGGTTGGTCGCCGACGAGGCTCCCTGCAGGTGTTCGAGGCGATCCTCGACCCACTTGACCGGCGCCCCGACCTTGCGCGCCGCCAGCGCCATCGTCACCACATAGGGAAAAACGCCCTGCTTGATGCCGAAACTGCCGCCGGAATCCGCTGGCGTGCGCAGGCGCAGGCGATTGCCCGGCACTTGCAGCGCCCGTGCCATCACCGAATGGATCGCGAACGGCCCCTGGAAATTGGCCATCACGTCGTAACCGCCCTCGGCGGCGTCGTACTGGCCAACCACGACGTAGCACTCGATCGGCGTACAGGAACTGCGCGGGTAGCGCACCTTGAGCGAGAGCGTGCGATCCGCCGCCCGAAATGCAGCTTCCGGGTCGCCATAGCGGAAGTGACGATCGTTGACCACGTTATCGCCCACGGCATCGTGCAGCAGCGTCTCCCGCTCGCCGGCCGCCGCTTCGGGATCGACGAGCGCGGGCAGAATCTCGTATTCGACCTTGACCGCGTCCAGCGCGTCTTCGGCGAGGTAACGATCCTCGGCGATGACGACCGCCACCGGTTCGCCGACGTAGCGCACCTTGTCGACCGCCAGGCACCAGTGCTCCATGGGCTGGCGTACCCCGACCGCAAACGGTGACGCCCAGCGCTTGACGTCTTCGCCGGTCAGCACCCCGTGCACGCCCGGCAGGCCCAGGGCCGCCTCGATCGCGACCCGCTTCAGTCGTGCATGGGCATGCGGCGAGCGCACGATGGCGGCGTGAAGCGTGCCCGGCGGCACGGCGAGATCATCGGCGTAACGTCCCAGGCCACGCAGCAACGCCTCGTCCTCGACCCGCGCCTGGCGCTTGCCGATATAGGAGCGCTGCTGGTTTTGGTCGAGCAATACTTCTGAATGCATCGAAAACTCCCCGATGGGCATGGCCCTGTGCTGGGGAGTCTATGAGCGTGAGTAATTTGGATGCATTGCCTATCGATACGGGATTTATCCCTGGAGTCGGAAGATTTACCTCTTAGTCTGATTTCGAGACCAAAGTTTAATAACGGAAATCAGAAGAGGCAGACTTCAGCGGTCAGCCAAACAAAAGGGAGAGCACTCAGAATTTGGAGAGAAGATACATCCGAAATGACCAACGCCTCCGCTTCACAAGGCAAGCGAAGAACGTCGGAGAGGGGCTAAACAGCTGGACTAAAAGCATTGAGGGGAAAGCATGAATAACGAAATCAGTCCCGGAAGTTGTCGTACTGCAGCGGCAAATCCGGGCCATCCTCGCCCTTGAGCAGCGCGATCGCCTGTTGCAGGTCGTCGCGCTTCTTGCCGCTGACGCGAACCTTGTCGCCCTGGATCGCGGCCTGGACCTTGAGTTTGGAATCCTTGAGCAGCTTGACGATCGCCTTGGCATCGGGCTGTTCGAGGCCCTGCTTGAGCTTGATCTGCTGGCGCGCCTTGACGCCGGAAGTCTGGGCGTCCTGGATATCCATGCAGCGCGGGTCGATGCCGCGGGCGATCAGCTTGTTGCGCAGCACGTCGATCATCTGCTGGAGCTGAAATTCGGCATCCGCCTCGATCGAGACGGTCTCGCCTTCCAGCGTGAAGCTGGCGTCGACGCCGCGAAAATCGAAGCGGGTCTGGATTTCACGATTCGCCTGGTCGACGGCATTGGTCGCTTCGTGGCGATCGAATTCGGAAACGATGTCGAAAGATGGCATGAGCCTCGGTCCTCAATCAAAAGTGGAGCCGCGATGCGACCAGAATCGGTCCGCGGCCGGTATCAGTCGGCAGCCGGCGCGTCGAGCGACTCGGGCGGGTCGAGTCGCTTATCCATCTGCCAGGCGGCACAGCCGTCGGCATAATAGTCCTCCAGCCAGCGATGAGCGATGAACCCCATCCGGCGGTAGAGCCCCATCGCCACGCGATTGTCGGCGCGAACTTCCAGCAGCATGCGCTGGCTGCCCCGCTCTCGCGCCGTATCCTCCAGCGCCTGGAGCAGTTCCCGTCCCAGGCCGGTACCGCGAGCGGCCGGATCGACGCAGAACGAGTAGAGTCTGGCCGTGGTGCTGTTGCGCCGGAATAGTAGCGTGCCGTAACCGATGACTCGCTGGTCTTCGGCGACCGCCAGCAGATTGGCGGCGTTGGCCCGGGTCAGCAGGTGTGCGAGTTGGCGGCGGCTGAAGCGATCACTGTCAAAGCAGCGTTCTTCCAATTCATACAAGGCGTCGCAATCGGCAGGCAGGCCGTAGCGAATGGTGCGGAGCATGCGTGCGCTCTCATCTGATTCATCTGGGATCTGGGTGCAGCCACGGCCTTCGTTCGACCGGGACCGCGCCGGTGGCCCGTCAGGCGGGCAGTCGCCGAGGCGATGACGCCGACGATGCTGAAATTATTTCACGCCGGCAACGACTTGTCGCCGCCTTCACATCATCGCATGCTATTTCCCTTTTGCAGCCCCGGCAGCTTGCCGTATCCACCGCCGACCACCCCAACGGGAAGATGTCGGAAAAGGAGCCACCGATTCATGTCACGCCTGCGTATCGTCGTCGATCGCCTTGCCGACTGGCAACCTTACTACCCCTCCGAGGATCTGATCAGCGCCGACGAGTTTCTCGCGCTGGACGGTGCGGCAACGGCGGATGACGCCACGCACGTCATCAACCTGTGCGCCAATCTCGACTATCTGGAAACCGGCTATTACGTTTCGCTGCTGGCCCAGGCGCGCAACCAGCGTGTTCTGCCCAGCGTGGAAACGCTCAACCAGCTCTCGCGCAAGGCATTGATCGACATGCAGCTGGCCGCCATCGACCCGCTGTTGATGGAGCTGAACAAGCGCGGCGTTCTCGAGGGCGAATCCTTCACGCTACGCGTCTTCTTCGGCGAGTGCCGGGAGCCGGAGCTGCAGCGCCTGGCGCGGCGCCTGTTCGAGCGCTTGCCTCACCCGCTGCTGGAAGCCCGCTTCGAGAAGCGCCAGAACGTCTGGCGCCTGGCACGGCTCAAGCCCATCGCGCTGACGGCGCTGCAGTCCGGCGAGGAAGACCTGTTCGCGACGGCGCTGAACCGCCACTCGACCCGGGTCTGGCGCACGCCACGCGCACGCCGTCGCTATCGCTTCGATCTGGCGATCCTGATCGATCCGGAAGAGAAGTTGCCGCCCAGCAACAAGGGGGCGCTCAAGCGTTTCATTCGCGCCGGCCGGCGGCTGGGCATCGATGTCAGCCTGATCACCCATCGGGACGCCGGCCGGCTGGCCGAGTTCGACGCCCTGTTCATCCGCGAGACGACCCGGCTGGATCATCACACCTATCGCATGGCCAAGAAGGCCGAGCACGAGGGGCTGGTGGTGATCGACGATCCTCAGTCGATCCTTCGCTGTACCAACAAGATCTTTCTCCACGAGCTGCTGGGCACCCACAAGGTTCCCGCGCCTCGCGGCCAGCTGCTTCATCGCGGCGACATGAGCCGGCTCGACGAGAAGCTCGCCCATCTGGACTATCCGTTGGTCCTGAAGGTGCCGGACGGCGCCTTTTCCAAGGGGGTGGTCAAGATTCGCTCGCGTGAAGAGCTGGAGGCGGAAGCGCCCAAGCTGTTCGAGTCTTCGGCGCTGCTGCTGCTGCAGGAGTGGCTGCCGACCGACTTCGACTGGCGCATCGGCGTGCTCGACGGCCAAGTCCTCTTCGCCAGCCGCTACTACATGGCACGCGGCCATTGGCAGATCTACGACCACTCCAGCGGCAAGACCCGCAGCGGCGGTTTCACCACTCACGATCCGTCGGAGGTGCCACCGCAGGTGGTCAAGGCAGCGCTGCGGGCGACCAAGCTGATCGGCAACGGCCTCTACGGGGTCGATCTCAAGCAGATCGGCGATCGCGTGGTAGTTATCGAGGTCAACGACAACCCCAATCTGGATGCCGGCGTGGAAGACGTAGTGCTGAAGGATGCGCTCTACGAGCAGGTGATGTCGGTATTTCTCAAGCGCATGGAGCGCCAGCTCGAGCACAAGCCGCGCTGATCCGCCCGGCCTGGCGTCATTACGCCGCCTCGGCCGTCACCGAGACCTGATAGCCGGCGAATTTGCGCAGGTTGATGACGCCGGTATCGAGGATCATGTACTGCCCCTTGAGCCCCATCAGGGTGCCCTCGACCATCGACGACTTGTCGAGATTGAACGAGACAATCTTGCGCGGCCATTCGAGCACGGGATAGTCGATCGCCAGCGGCAGCGCGTCGTCGACCGTCCGGATGGCGTCCTCGCCGACGCGCTGGCGCAGCGCTGCCAGCCCCGGTTCGAGCTGGGCCAGCAGACGGTCACGCTCGGCGATCAGGTCGAGCGGTTCGACCTCGCCCTTGAGCATCGCACGCCAGTTGGTGCGATCGGAGACGTGCGACTTGAACAGCGTCTCCACCAACCCGGACTGCTGTCGCGTGTCGACATCGAGAATCGGCAGCGCCTGGATCGCCCCCTGATCGAGCCAGCGGGTCGGCGTATTGGTGCCTCGCGTGATGCCGACCTTGAGGCCCGAGGCGTTGGCCAGGTAAACGGTATGCGGGCGGAAGCAGTGCCGTTCGCCCCAGGCCGGATCGCGGCAGGTGCCCTGAAAGTAGTGACAGGTCTCCGGGCGCATCATGCAGAGATCGCAATGCGCCAGCGAGGAAAAGCAAGGGTAGCAATGCCCTTGACCGAAACTCTTGCGCGTGGCGCGCCCGCACTCGACGCAGTGAATCTCGCCGGTATGGTGCAACCGGATGCGCTGCCCCAGCCACGCATTGAGCCGCACACGCTGCTCGCCGGCCCGCAGGGTATAGTCCGCCGGGCCGTTCTCCACCGGCAACCGAATGTCGAGCTTGCGGAGCTGGCCGCTGGCAAAGCGGCCAGACTCGCTCGCGACCTGCGCAGCCGGGATCAGTTGATCCATTTGACCGCGGCTTCCTCGGCGGAGGCATGATTGCCGGAGGCACATTCGTTGCGCTCGAGATAGCCGACACGCTGTTCCGCCGGCACCTCATGGATCATTTCGTACTTGATGACCGCCTCCAGACACAGCTCGGTCTGCTCGGGGGTCAAGCGGCGGCCGTCGGGCCATTTGCGCAGTTGAATGGCCTGCTTGAAGTTCTCGTACATCTCTCGGGTCATCTGCGCGACCATGCGGTCGAAATTCATCTCGCTCACTTATTTTCTCCTGAAGAGCTTTCTCCTGAAGCGTCGTGCCCGGCGCCTCCCGATGCATTGCGGCTGGCGAACCAGCCCATGAACAGCCCAATCAGCAATCCGCCCAGATGCGCCTCGTTGGCGACGTTACCGAAGCCGAAGGCCCCGGCAAGATCGGTCATGGTAAAGACCATCCAGACCAGCATGAAGACCATCAGCATCTGGGGCACGAAGAAGCCGCTTTCCGGCCGGCGGCGAGACATCAACCACACGTAGCCCAGCAGCGCGTAATCCACCCCCGACATGCCCCCGAACAGCACGATGCCGGTGAAGTACTGTGCCAGATTGGAAACCAGCGTCGCGATCAGCACGATGAGGCCGAGCCGGCGCCATCCCTGGATCGCTTCGACCTGACGGCCGAAATACCACACCCACAGCATGTTGAAGATCAGGTGCATCCAGCCGAAGTGCAAAAGCGCCGGCGTGAACAGGCGCCAGAGCTGGCCGCCGGCTAGGGTATCGGAGACGAGATCCCCCGGTACCAGCCGCTGGCCGACGATGTCGAGCGGCACGATGGTGAAAGCGCGGACGATGGCATCGCCCGCGAAGATCATGGCCAGGAAGATCAGCACGCAGACGGCAATCAGCCCCGCCGCGAACGGTGCCTGCCCGAACGCCTGGCTGGCGATACCGGGTCGACGCCGTGGCGCCTCGGCCGCCGAAGCAGTATCCAGCTCCCCCCGGTGCCAGAGCTCGATCAGTCGCGCAGCCGCATCTCGCTGCTCGGGATCGACAAGCCACAGTACCTGCCGATTCTCCTGATGCGTGAAGCGATGACCGATGTGATGCGCCCAGAGCGCCTGCCGCAGAGGCCGCGTATCCAGATCGCCAGGCAGTTCGAGGAGTTTGTACATGGAAGATGTCCGACCCGCTTACCGAGAGAATATCGAGAAGCCCGATGCTGAGACTCAGGCGCCGAGCCCAGCATGGACAGGGCACTGAAGCCCAGCATGAAAATGTCATCATGGAGCGCGAACCCGTGACGGGTTCGAAGTCGCCATTCTACAGGCACCGCGAAATTTTACAGACCCAACAAAGAAAAATCCGGCGGGAGGGCCGCCGGATAAGAGCAAGGGATCATTCAAGGGAACACTGACTTTGAGGGTCGTCGGTGGCAGGAGTTCCCGCACGCGGCGAAAAATTTCCCATTTTTTCCCTGATCCGCTTCATGTAACGGTAAAAAATCCGCCAAATCAGTTAGCTGCGGCTAATGTAAAAAAATGCAATTTCCCTGATATTCCGCAACGGCATCAGTCACGAATCCCTTCCTGAGACACGTCGACCCAGACGAAGCGATTGGCATCGAGCCGCGACTCCCCGTCCCAGCGATAAGCCACCAGCCGGCCGTACTTCACCGCGCTGTAATCGAGGCAAGCGATGTTCGCTCGCGGCAACGCCGGTACGCCCTTGCACCAGTAATGCCCCACGAACAGAGGCGGCGCCGATTCCGGATAGTAGGTCAGCCGTTCCCGTTCGCTGTCGTCCAGCGGACGATCCTCGAGTCCCAGCGGCAGATTGTCGGGCTGGAAGACCACATCCCCGTAAGTGCGCGGGTTTCGGCACCAGAAATGAGTACGGAACGAGCGCCGCGTGAATCCGTCCCCCGAACGAATCTCGACGCCAGGCGGCAGCGGCATCTGAGTGCCCCGGGTCAGGCGATCCAGCACGCGGTGCGCCAGGCTGCCATGCCGTGTCGATTCGACCAGAAAGTCGCGGTCGATTCGGGCATCGGGGCGCCGCGCAAGAAAGGCGGCGATCAACGGCTCGTCCCAGCAGGCATGTACCACACGCAGGCCATCCAGATCGAGGCACAGCGGTAGCGTCATGAACCAGGAAAGGCAGGTTTCCCACTCCAGCGGAAAATCGTGAAACTGCTCCAGCGTACGACCGATGATGCGATTGTTGCGCGGGGTATGATCGCGAAGCCATTCGCGCTCGCTGTCGCTTGGCGCCTCGTGACAGTAGGCCAGCGCGTTGGCTTCATGATTGCCCATCACGATATGCGCCTCGCCGGCGTCGACCATGCGCTTGGCAACGGAAACCGCCAGCCGGATGGTGGGGCCGCGATCGATCAGGTCGCCCAGGAAGATGACCCGGCGGCGCGGATGGCGAAACACCCCATCTTCCGCCCGGTATCCGAGTTTCTCCAGCAGCCGGATCAGGCTCCGGCCGCAGCCATGGACATCCCCGATCAGATCATAGCCGTCGACATCGCTGTCCTGCGCCATGTCAATCTCCCAGCCTGCTGCTCCAACCCAGCTTGGAGCGGCAGGCTTCGAAGAAACTGTGCCCGCGTGGATGAATCAGCGTCAGGCGCTCGGCGTGGCGACGGACGTAGAGAATGTCGTCAGGCTTGCAGACGACGCGGGTCTGGCCGTCGCAGCTGACATGGGGATAGGCCTGGTTGATATCGCCGATATGCACGCGAATCTCGCTGGCGGCATCGATCACGATCGGCCGGCTGGAGAGCGTGTGCGGGAACATGGGTACCAGCGTGATCGCCTCCAGCCCCGGATGCACGATCGGCCCGCCACCGGAGAGCGCATAGGCCGTGGAGCCGGTGGGTGTGGCCATGATCAGGCCATCGGAGCGCTGGGAATAGACGAAGCGATCGTCGACGAAAAGCTCGAATTCGATCATCCGCGCAGCCTTGCCGGGATGCACGACCACATCGTTGAGACTGGTGCCGGAACCGATCAGACGCTCGCCACGATAGAGCTCCGCCTCGAGCAGAAATCGCCTTTCGGTGTCGTACTGCCCTTCCAGTACCTCGGCCACCTTCTGTTCGACCTCGTCGGGGGAGATATCGGTCAAAAAGCCCAGCCGCCCACGGTTGATACCGAGTACCGGCGTCGCGCTATGACACAGGGCCCGCGCCGCCCCCAGCAGGCTGCCGTCGCCGCCAACCACGATCACCAGATCGCACAACGTGCCCAGCTCCCGGCGCCTGGCTTCCCTGTGGCCATGGCCGGAAAGCAGCGCAGCGGTACGATCCTCGATCACGATCTCGAGACCATGACGCTCGAGAAAGATCACCAGGCGCTTGAGCGTCTCGACCACCTTGTCGCTACCCAGACGGCCAATCAGACCGATGGTGTTGAACGATTCCATACAACGTGTCTCTCGCGGGGTGACGGCCGGCCATTATGCTGGCTGCGCTCGCTTTGCCGCAAACGACCCGCCACATCGGTTAAAACTTCCTCCCAAAAAATCAATCGTTTCCATGCTAACATCTAAAAGTATCCTACACTTTAGTCTGCCTGGCGTGTGGATTCCGCGCACACGTAACCACACTCCCGACTGTTTCGAGGCTATCAATTGACCTGATGCAACATCAGAACGATGCAGAAACAGCCGCCAGGTGCACCAATCGATCTCATCAGGAGACAACGACCTCATGTCCCAATCTCGATCATTCAGGGCGGGCATCATAGTGCTGCTGGTGGCCTCGCTTGCCGGGCTCGCCGTATCGCTTTATGCCTATTTCACTCCGCTGACCGGTGTCGACGGTACGCTTGGCGCCCTCGTCGTCATCCTCACGTCGATCGCGCTGGTCGTCATGACGCTGGTGTTGGCTCCGCTTTCCTGCCGCAGCGGACGCGTGGCGCTGCGAGTGTTGATCCTGCTGGATCTCGTCGGCACCGGTTTCGCCGGGCTATTGCTGCATCAGTGGTGGCTGACGGCCGCCATGGTGGTTGGCCTTATCGGCCTGCTGCTGGACATGGCCAGTCCGGCTGCTTCCAAGTCACCAGCCCATTCATGAGGAGCCGATTCATGCCAACTTCCTTGCCCCAAATGCCCTTGCCTGCACTGAAGCTCACCGCGCAGCGGTTGGGTACGGCCACGGCACTGGCGCTACTGCTCGCCCCGGTCCCGCTGTTCGCCCAGGACCAGCCAGCCGATGCCGGCCAGACATCGGCCCAGAGCGACGCTCAGTCGTCGTCCGAGTCACAAAGCCCCGAGTCACAAAGCCCCGAGTCACAAAGCCCCGAGTCACAAAGCCCTGACTCACAAAGCCCCGAGCCACAGGACGTCAGCGCTGCGGACTCGAACGATCAGGAAAATGCCAACCGGCCGCCGATTCCGCTGGTGCCGGAGAAGCCGACCTGGGACAGCTTCCACGGTCAGCTCAACGCCCAGAAGTACAGCCCGCTCGATCAGATTACGGCGGATAACGTCGGCGAACTGGAAAAAGTCTGGGAGTACCACACTGGCGATATCTCCGACGGTTCCGGCGACATCCCGGCGACGGTATGGTCGGCGACCCCGGTCTTCGCCAACGACACCATCTACATCGGCACGCCCTTCTATCGCCTGATTGCGCTGGACCCGGGCACCGGTGAAGAGAAGTGGAGCTTCGACACGAAATCCTCGCGCGAGGCGTTGACCCAGCCGGTGCTGAAGAACCGCGGCATTTCCTACTGGGAAGCCGAAAACCCGGTCGCCGGCGAACCGTGCCAGAAGATCGTCTACATGGGCACCATGGACGCTCAGCTGTTCGCGCTGGATGCCGATACCGGCGAACTCTGCAAAGGCTTCGCCGACAACGGCGTGCTCAACGTCAACCAGTGGAACGACACCCACGCCGAGTGGCCGCTTTCCGTCCTTCAGCCTCCGACCGTGGTCGGCGACCATCTGATGCTCGGCTGGGCCGGCATGGACTGGGCCTACGAGCAGGCGCCACCGGGAACGATCTTTTCGCTTGATGCCCAGACCGGCGAGCTCGAATGGACGTTCCAGGCGCTTTCCGACGAGATGCGCGAGAAGAGCGGTACCGCCAACGTCTGGACGCACATGTCCGCCGACCGCGAGAACGGCCTGCTCTACCTGCCGGTCTCTTCGCCGTCACCGAACTACTGGGGCGGCAATCGCACCGAAGAGGCTCCTTTGGGAACCTCGACCACCGCGCTCGACATCGAGACCGGTGAAGTGGTGTGGTCCCGCCAGTGGGTTCACCACGATGTCTGGGACTATGACATCAACTCCGCGCCGACGCTGATGGACATCACCGTCGACGGCGAACAGATCCCGGCGCTGGTCCAGGCGACCAAGCAGGGCTTTTTGTTCGTGGTCAACCGCCTAACCGGCGAGGATGTCTGGCCGATCGAGGAGCGCCCGGTCCCGCAGGGCGACGGCACCGTCGAGGGCGAAGTCTATGCGCCGACGCAGCCGTTCCCGACCAAGCCGGCGCCGCTGCTGGATCAGTCCGAGAAGCCCAAGATCTGGGGTCTCGCCGACGCCGTGGGTGCCGGCCAGTGCTCGCGCCTGTGGGACGACCTCTGGTACGAAGGCATGTACACCCCGCCGACTACCAAGGGCGAAGGCACCTTGACCTATCCGGATAGCGCGGGTGGCGTGCAGTGGGGTGGCGTGGCGTTCGATCCCGAAAGCCAGACCGCCATCGTCAATACCTCCCATATCGTGCAGTACGTCAAGCTGTACAACCGTGAAGACTACGAAGAGGCCGATAGCGGCTCCGGCAACGAAAGCGGCTTCGCCCCGCAGAAAGGCGCACCGTACGGCATGCGTCTGAAGGTGGCGATGAACTGGCTCGGCATGCCGTGCTGGGAACCGCCTTTCGGTGAGCTGGTGGCGATCGACATGCATACCGGTGACGTGAAGTGGCGTAAGCCGGTCGGCGCCTCTCAGCAGTACGGCTTCTTCATGCCCGAACGCTGGGGCTCGCCGACTATCGGTGGTCCGGCCGTGACCGCAGGTGGCGTCGTGTTCATCGGCGCATCGATGGATGCCAAGGTGCGTGCCTACTCGCTCGAGACCGGTGAAGAGCTGTGGGAAGACCAGGCCCAGGCGCCTGCCGTCGCCAACCCCTCGGTCTACGAGTACAAGGGCCGCCAGTACGTCGCTTTCGTGGCCGGTGGCAACACGATCCTCAAGGATCAGGTAGGCGATCAGGTGGTGGTGTACGCCCTGCCGGAAGAGTGATCGCCCAGCCCGATAATCGACGGGCAGTTGCGATCATGATCGCATTGACGGGGTGGGCCTTGGCCCACCCCGTTTTTCGTTGCGAATGGCTGATCCCGTTTCAGTCATCCAAAAAACAGAACACCTCGCGCCTTTCATTCGATCGCGCTCTCTCTGGATACTCGGTGGATGAACCCACCAGCCCGCCCTGCTCACACTTATTGGGCTGGCAAGCGCGCAAAGTCGCCTCGTTCCTGCATCCTCTTACGCAGGAAATCAAACAGTGCCATGACCCGGGCATTTCGTCGGAGATCAGGATGCGTCAGCATCCATAATTCGGTCCGCAACGTCGGAATCGGTTTCCCTTTCCTGACCAATCCGACATCGTTCTCTGCCAGATAGCAAGGGAGAACGCCCTTCCCGATACCGCTTCGGACGGCTGTCAGCATGGCCAACATACTGTCGACGCGATAACCGATAACGCCCGCCTGACTGCTCAACCAAGCATCCAACGCCGGGTATCCCATTCTGGCATCTACCCCCACCCAGTTTGAGCTATCGGCGGCCATTCCTTCGATATCTCCATATACCGCCATGTCGATCCAGCCGAGACGATGACCGACCAATGTATCGGGCGGCCGATTGGTCGGACGAATAGCGATATCCGCATCCCGTCGAGTGATATTTAGCGTGCGATTGGATACCACGACTTCAAGAGAGATCGCCGGATGCAACCGGCGAAAGTCGGCCAGTGAATTGGTCAATACTCCTGTAAGTAACGTATCTGTCGTAGTAATTCGCAGCGTGCCCTCGAGTTGCTGATCCCGACCGGCCAATTTGCGTTCGATGTTGCTGGCTTCCGCCGCTACGCGCCTGGCAGAGTCGACCATAAGTTCCCCCATGGCGGTGGCCGTATAAGTCCCGGATTGGCGCTCGAAGAGACGTGTGCCGAAGCTCGACTCTACCGCCTTTAGCCGTCGAAACGCAGTTGCGTGATTGACTGCCAACCGACGCGCAGCGCCCGCTAGCGTCCGTTCCTCGGCGATTGCCAGCACGATTTTCAAATCATCCCAGCGCCACGATCCCGACATACCACCTCCTTGCACAAATGCAAAAACAGATTTCCGAAACACCTTATTGCAGTGCGTTATCGCAATAAATAATGTGTAATGCCACTCCTTTCAGGCATTTACAACATGCAAGTACTGATCGTTCATTGTCATCCTGACCCGTCATCATTCAACGGAGCGATGACACGAATCACGCGGGAATGTCTCGCTTCGACCGGCCACGCCGTAGCACTCTCTGATCTCTATGCTCAAGGATTCGACCCCGTCGAGCATTCTCGTCACTATGAGGCGCCCACCAATTCGGCGGTATTCCAGCCACTGACAGAACAGCGTTATGCCTTCGAGTCGGAACAATTGGCGCCCGACGTACGCCGGGAAGTCGACAAGCTCAAGGCTGCCGATCTGGTGATCTTCCAGTTCCCGCTTTGGTGGCATGGCATGCCCGCCATGCTCAAGGGGTGGTTCGATCGGGTCTTTGTCTACGGTGGTATCTATAATGGAGAACGCCGTTTCGATCGGGGCATGTTACAGGGTAAACGTGCCCTCTACTCGTTCACGACCGGTGGCCCAGCAGAGACGTTTTCTCCGCTAGGGCGAAGTGGCGATATAGCCAAGTTGATATGGCCGCTGCATTGTTCACTTTATTACGTCGGTTTTGATGTCTTGCCTCCTCATCCCATCTATGGCGTGCAGGGTGGTGGGCTGCAATATCAGGCAGCGGATGCATTCAGAAAGAGGCTCGAGGAAGAAAAGCACCGCTGGAAGGATCGTCTGACAGGGCTCTTTGAGGAAATGCCTATTCCTTTTACGGGCTGGAGCGATTGGAACGAGGCAGGCATCCTGCTCGATTCGCACCCACTGAGGTGGCGCGGGTAGCGATTCCCCGGCAGCATACAGGGAGAACCCGACCTCAAGGCAGGAACTCCCGTGCAGCCATCCGATCTGTGCTACCTCAACAATGCGTCCGTCGGCCTGCAAAGCCCGACGGTATCGGCACGCCTGCGGGACTGGCTGGAGGCGGAGATGGCGGTCTATCCGCGCCAGCGCCTCGAAAGCGCCATCTGGGATCTGCAGGCGACACGAACCCGGCTGGCCGGCTGGATCGGGGCGCCAGAGCCGCAGGTCGCATTCGGGGCGAGCACCTCGCAGCTCATGGGGCAGATGGTGGGGAGCCTCGATCTCGCCGGTCGGCGGCTGCTGGTCGCCCCGGGCGAGTGGGCTTCGAACATCGTCATGCTGAGGCGCCTGGGCGGAGAGCCGCCGCGCCATATCGAACTGCTGGCGACCGATGCCGATGGCCGGTTCGACATGGCCGCGATTGCGAACCAGATCGGCGAGGACGTCGCGGCGATCCTGACGCCGCTGGTGACCAGCATCGAGGGCCGTCGCTACGATGTCGAAGCGCTGGGAAATCTGCCCCGACCATCCCACTGCCCGCTGATCGTGGACGCTGCCCAGGGCTTGGGTCAGACCGAAGTCGATGTGCGCCGGCTCGGCTGCGACGTGCTGGTCGCCACCACTCGCAAGTGGCTCCGTGGCCCCCGCGGCATGGCGCTGCTCTACGTCAGCCAGCCGGCAGTGGCCATGATGCATCCCAATCCGGCGCCGGAACTGGCGGGATTGCGCCTGGACCGGGAGACCCAGCGTTTTCTCGACCTCCCCCAGGCGCGGCGCTTCGATGCCTCGGACGTCTCGATCATGAATCAGGTCACGCTGACAACGGCGATCAAAGAACTGCAGCAGATCACGCTGGAGGCGTTGCGCGAACACCTGACGACGCTGACCGAACGGATCTACGAACTGGCCCGCGAACGAGGGTTTCGGCCGCTGCTGCAACAGCCGGAAAGCGGCATCGCCACGATTCATCTGCCGGACGCCGCACCGTTACAGATTCACCAGAAGCTCGATGCGGCCGGCATCGTTGCCAAGGTGTGTGATACCGCCGCGGAGCCCTTGAACGTCAGGTTGCCGACGACAGGCGCCCTGGTGCGGATCTCGCCGCATTGGCACAACACGAAGGACGACATCGACCGCGCCATGGCGGCGCTGAGGTGAGAAAACCGGAGACTTATTCCGTACCCTGCCTTCAGGAATCCCGATATTGGGCAATACTGCAGACAACCACACCACGGATGAAAGGCTCATGAGCTTCGGCATCGATCACCCCTTACTGGCGGTCAATCATCTCGATCACGCCGCCCAGGCGGCGAGAGATCTCGGCTTCAACGTCAATTCGCGCCACCGGCACCCCTGGGGCACGGACAACCATCTGCTGTTCTTCAGCAACAACTTCATCGAGCTGATCGGCATCGGTCGCCCGGAATGCCTGGACTATCAGGACGACAACGGTTTCCAGTTCGGTCGTCTGATCGAGGCGCGCCTGATCACGGTGGGTGACGGCATCGCCATGGTGGCGCTCGACAGCGACAGCATCCAGCGCGATCACGCTCTGGTGGCGGCACGGGGATTTTCCGAGGCCTGCCCGATCATCTTCCGCCGCATGGCGCATCTGCCCGGCGGCCGCAACGAGGAAGTGAGCGTGGCGCTAGACATGCTGCACGATCCGGAACGTCCCTTTCTGACCCAGTTCCTCTGCCAGCAACTGCGCCCCGAGCTGTTTCGTGTCGATCCGACGCAGGAAGCTCATGCCAATACCGCAACCTCGATTGCCGATGTCTGGTACGTCAGCGACGACCCGGCTTACGACATCGAGCATTTCCGACGCATTCACGGCGACAGCTCGGTTCGCGGCAGCGACACCGCCTGGACCATTCATACCCACAAGGGCGATTGTCACCTGCTCGATCGCCAGACACTGTCAGCGACCTTCCCGACCCTCGGCGATATCGAACCGGAACCGCCGCGCGCCGTGGCGCTTACGCTTACCTGCCGAGATCTGGATGCGGCGATCGCCTGCTGGGACAGCCAGGGCATCGACTACCACCGTCACAGCGAGACCCAGGCCGACATCGCGTCCGGCGTACTGGGGACGCTACTCCGGTTCGAGCAGCGTTAAGCACGACTCGAACGACGTGAGGCCCCCCTTGCCGGCTCGACTTTTGCCACCGGATGCTGGCAATGTTGCTCGGTCATGTCCGAAAACGCGCGGCGACATCGTTCTTCGGTTCGTTCATACGGCTCCCTCCCGGGGCCGATTTTCTCAGTCAGGAGTCGATTCATGTTCATCGCCATGAACCGCTTTCGCGTCAATCCGGAGCGCACCGAGGAATTCGAGACGCTGTGGCTGGAGCGCGAAACGCACCTTCAGGGGTTGCCCGGGTTCGTCGAATTCCACATGTTGCGTGGTCCCGCGGAGGAAGATCACGTTCTCTACGCCTCCCATACCCTCTGGCGCACCCGCCAGCATTTCGAGGCGTGGACGCACTCGGAAGCCTTCCGTGCCGCCCACGCCAACGCTGGCCAGAGCCGCCGCGAGGGCCTCTATCTCGGGCCGCCCAAGTTCGAAGGCTTCGAGGTCATCCAGACGATCGGCAACGATGATCAGGCCGGCTGATCGATATCGGCGCCTGGCGGGCGCACTCTTGCTGACGGGGCTTCTGTTGCAAGGCGAGTCGGCACTGGCCGAACCGCCACTGACAAAAGCCGAGATCGCCCGCCAGAAAGCTGAGCAGCTCGAACAGCGCGTCGCCGAGACGGACAAGATCGAACCGGCCCCGGACGCGGCACGACTGACGCCAGAGGGTACGGAGGCAGTCGACCCCCGCGGCCTGGCACCGCTGGACGATGCCATTACCTGCCTGGCGAGATCGATCTACTGGGAAGCCAAGGGCACCGATCAGCGCGAGATGCAGGCGGTGGCCAACGTGATCATGAACCGGCTGGGGAATCCGGAATTTCCATCGAGCCTGTGCGACATCGTCCAGCAAGGCTCGGAGACCGGGCAGTGTCAGTTCTCGTGGTGGTGCGATGGCCGTCCCGACGAAGCCACCGAGCCCGAGCAATACGCGGCGGCGAGAGAAGTGGCGCGCCGTGCGCTCAATGGCACGCTTCCCGACATCACCCACGGCGCGCTGTTCTTCCATCACCGCAGCATCTCGCCCGGCTGGATGTCGACCCTGGTGCGGACGGCGCGGACGCACGAATTCAACTTCTATCGCGAGCCCGGATAACGACGCGAAGCCAGCGAAGAGAACGCGCCCCACCGACGCAGATAGCGTCATGCCGGCCAATGCACGATCCCACGGAGTCTTCCTCTTGCTCGATGCCTTCGCCCCTCTCGATGCCTTCCCCCCTTTCGATGATGCGCTGCGGGAAGATCTGGCATCGCTTCGTCAGCCTTGGGTCCGCGATATCGCCTGGCTGCTGCATGCGCCGGACATGGCGACGCTCGACTATGCCGGCCGGCCCACCTTGGCAGAGCTCGGGCTGGAGGAACCGCAACGAAGGCGCACCTGGTTGCGCCAGCAAGAGGATCAAGGGGAGCGCTTCCAGCAAAGACGCCTGATCCGCCGATCACAGCGTCTGGGCATCTATCACGAAACGCTGTGGCAGTGGATTCTGGATCATGCGCCGCGCACCCGGCTTCTGGCCCATAACATGGCGCTGCGCGAGAGCAGGCAGACCCTTGGCGAGCTGGACCTGCTCTACGCTTCCAGGGGGACCGAGAGCTCGCCGGCAGAAGCGAATAGAGGTTGCCACGATCTGCTGACCTTCCATGCCGAGCTGGCGATCAAGTTTTTCCTCGGCCTGCCCGAAGGGCCGGGTGATGACCGAAACGCCGCGCGCTGGATCGGCATCGGCAGCTTCGACTCCCTGGCCATCAAATGCCATCGCCTGGCGTCTCATCAGCTACCCAGAGGCCGATCTCCGGCCGCCGAACGGCAGCGCCAGAGGCTAGGCGCCACCGGAGCATTGCGGCAGCGCATCATCATGCCGGGATGTCTTTATCATCCGTGGGATCAGCGCCTGCCTCTGCCGAGACTGGCCAATGCCAAGGCCGAACAGGGCCTGTGGTGTCACTGGCAAGATTGGCCTTCATTGATCCGGTCGCTGCCGGAAGGGGCTCGCGGCCATCGGCTGACCAAGCCTCACTGGCTCGCGCCGCCCGCGACCGAACCGATGCCGCTGGCGATGCTGGACCGTGAACTGGCCCATTCTTTCAGCGTTCCCGGCGGGCCTGCACATCTGCTGCTGATCCTCCCGGATGATCGGCGATGCCGGCTCTTCGTGGTCAGGGACGACTGGCCGCTGGCGTTGCCGTTGCCACCCCGGAGCGCTTCGCCCAGCGCGCATTGAGCCACAGCGAACCGGCCAGGATCACGGCACCGATACCCAGGCGGGCCAGATCGGCGTCCCGGTTCCAGATCACCAGGTTGACGATCAACCCGGCGGGAATCAGAGCGTTGTTCATGATCGCCAGCGTGCCGGCATCGACGCGGCAGGCCCCCTTGTTCCAGAGGAAATAACCCAGCCCCGAGGCGACGAGGCCCAGCCACCCCAGAACGCCCCACTGCAGCGGTGTCGTGGGCAACTTCGCCGAGTCGCCCAGCAGCCAGAATGCCGGTATGGCGATGCAGAGCGCGCCCAGATAGAACCAGCCGAACAGGTGGCGATGCGCCACGCCATCGGGCAGGCTGCGTGCCAGGTGCCGATACGCGACCTGTCCCAGCGCAAAGCTCAGGTTGGCGCCCTGCACGACCAGGAATCCCAGCCAGTAATCGTTCGTGACGCCGTCATACCGGATCACGGCCGCGCCCACCACGGCCAGCGCCGCTACCACCAGATAGCGTGGCGAAAATCGTCGCGCCAGCAGGTCATCGACAAGCGTGATATAAAGCGGCGTGAAAATGGTGAACAGCAGCACTTCCGGCACGGTGAGCAAGAGGAAGGACTGGTAGAAGAAAAGATACATCACGCCAAGCTGGAGGCTGCCGATGGCCATCAAGCCGAGGCGGGAAGACCAGCGCAGTGCAGCGGGACGCAGAAACGGCAGGAAAATCGCGGTCGCGAGCAGGATCCGCGCCATGACGGCGAAGTAGCTGTCGACCTGACCGGAGAGATAGACACCGATCAGACTGAACGAAAAAGCCCACAACGCCGTGACACCGACGAGATACGACATGAATGGTCAACCTTATGAAATCGAAAAGTTGACGGCCATTATACGGCTAGAGACGCTGTTGCCCAACCTCTCGCGCTTCGCGTTCAGCGCGCAGTCGGGTCAGGCCTCGGCGGTAGGCTGGAATGGTCGTGGCGAAGGCAGGATCGAGGTGACTCGGGAGAACCACAGCGTGCGCTTCTTCGAGTCGGGCATCTTCACGCTGGATGGCCAGACCCGCAACGCACCCATGCGCAACGTCTACCGCTGGGATATCCATCCGGATCGAATCGCGCTTTCGCATGAGCGCCGCGGTGCTGACGCTGCCGTCTCGCTATTCGACCTGATCGTCGAAAACGATGACACCCTGGTCAGCGCGGAGGTACATCAATGTGCCGCCGATGCCTATAGCGCCAGGCTGACATTGATGGATGACGGGATCGATCTCGCGTGGCGCATCGTCGGGCCACGCAAGGACGAACGGATTCTCTACCACTATCGAACCCGCTGAAACGACATCGGCTTCCCGAAGGAAGCCGATGAACGCGTCGCTGCGCTGCCTTAGCGCGTCGCGATGATCCAGATCGCGTGGATGATGCCCGGTATGTACCCCAGCAACGTCAACACGACGTTGATCCAGAATTGCAGCCCCAGCCCCACCTGCAGGAATACCCCTACCGGCGGCAGAATGATGGCGAAGATGATGCGAATGATGTCCATATGGCCTCCTTTGCTCGAAACGACATCGTTTGTGCTCGACAATCCGTTGCAGTACTTCGATAAATCCAGTACTTCGATAATCCAGTGCTTCGAGAAACCGAAACCTTTGGATTTTCAAAGTAGACGAGATGACGACATCTCGTTGAAAAATCTTGGTTCACCCGGTCACAGCATAGCGTTCTTTCGCCTCCAACGCTGCCGACCTGGGTGCTCCTCTCACTCGTGATCGTCTTCCGGAGTCTCGCGAGGCGAGCGACGCGAGCTGATTTTGGCGCTGATCGATCGCGAACCGGAAGCCAGCGCCTCGTGATGCCGCTCCCAGTCCTCCCAGTCATGAGGGGTGCCGCTGCGAGGACCATGCTCCACGGCTTCCCGCGCGCGGGCCCAGGCTTTCTCCTCGAGCGACTGCGGCTTTTCCTCTTCCTTGTCGAGCGCGATTCCCTGCTTGGCAAGATAATCTCGAGCATTCATGGTCAGATCCTCCTGGCCGCCACGTTGGATCCACGCACGACGCGTGAACCCATGATGGCGAGAGATGGCGACGACCCCGCTCCACTTCAAGCCGTCAACGACATCCTATAGCGATAACGGCGCCAACAGCACCAGCTGAAATGGATTCTCCCGTCAGATCGGGTTTATGAACTATAGTGAAGGTGCGCGACACCGTGGATGATGGTTGCCGTGTTCACCTTCTGACGTGTTCGGTATCGTCATTTTCGACACTGTCGTGCTCTTGTCACGGTAGTTCTCTTATCACGTAGTTCTCTTACCACGTAGTTCTCTTACCACGTAGTTCTCTAGCAAAAGGACCTTGTCATGAGAAAGAACCTTATTACTGCCTCCTTGACGGCCATGCTACTGATGGGTGCAGCAGGTCACGCGCTCGCGCAGAGCGAGGCGATGGAAGAAGCCTACGAGGCCAATGAAGAGCCCTTGACCGAAGGTAGCGGTGTCACCGAATCCAGCGGCAAGCAGTCGGACACGGCGTCGGGGGGCCACAGCGAGGCCACGGAAGAGTCTCTGAACTCCATGGAGTCGGAGACGGACGAAACGACCAACGTTCCTGATTCAGATCAGCTCGACGACATCAACGCCGAAGGCCAAAGCGACGCGGCCGGTGACGCCATCGAGAGCCAGTGATCCTGCCAGACCAGTCGAAGGGGCTTCGGCCCCTTTTCGATACAGCGCGATGCAACGATGTCGCATCAGCAGGAATAGCTGCCCAGACTGGCATCATCGCCAAGACAGCACACGGTCAAGAGAGGGAGGTTCCGTGAAATCATTCGTCGTGCGTCATTCCGACATCAACGAAACGCAGCAAGCACCTGAATGGCTAGTCGTCGACAGTCGCTATGACGAAAGCGGCGACCGTCGCTGGATCCATTCCCGCCACGCGTTTTCTGAAGAGGCCGAGATGGAGGCCGAACGCCTCAACGGTAATGACACGTCACCCATTGGAAGCGTCGATTGAGCCAGGCCCCGCAGTGGGATCCTGCAACAACGCATCGGCGTTTCGACCACTCCGAATCAGGAGGATGACATGAAGAAAATGATCGGCGCGGCCATCGCCAACTGGCTAAGAAAGCCGGAGAACCGGGAAAAAGCCAAACGCACGGCCAAACAGGCCTATGACAAGTACCAGCAGCGTAAAAACGGCCCGAAACCCGGTTCGGATCGTAACCCACGTTAAAGTCTTCCAAATACTCCAGACAACAAGACTGGGCTTGTGATTGGGGCTCGAGAAGCCTTGTTCTAACATTAGATTGAATAAGTTCGTCTGCTAGACATATAAAGCCTAAATTTTCCTGGCCTCCTGCCGTTCATGTATCAATGCGTAATGGGAAATGTTGCGTATCGCAAATGGCAGACAATGAGGTCGTGATGAGGATGATGGCGAAGGATCGAGTGGAGCCTCTCATAAAAAAAAGGATAACACCTGATAAGAAAAGTCTGGCAGCGCTCGCCGAACAACACGGGATGCCGCTAGGCACACTCAAGACGCGGGTAAAGAAACTGACCGATCAGGGCATCGATAGAGACAAGGCCATTCGCCTGGCTCTCAAGAATCCGATAGGGCCACAAGGCCGCCCCAGACGTGAATGACAGGAAGTGACCTGCAACGCCACTCCTGGCGGGTGGCGTTATTGATCATCGCTCGCGAGTCGATATTCACTTTTTCGTCGTATTGCTGCCCGGAAGCGACCTATCGACTTTATCGGCGACCTCCTCCTTGACGAAAGTCTCCTCTCGCTTCTGCATGTCACTGGTAAAGTCCGATCTCTTGCCGACGACGGCACCGCAGGACGTGCAACGAACCTCCTGATCCGGTGCATCGCCAGCGGGAACGTCAAGCGTCTTGTTACTATAGAGCGACAATTACTCTGGCCGGCCGACGACAACTACTGTGACCGGTTGCCCTAAGCTTGACCGCTTGTCCCGACCCACCAGGGAGCCGGTATGGCGGTCACCAGCCAACAGGTCACGCTCTATATGTCGCAACGTCAACAAGGCCAGACCCAGGAGGTCGCCGCCGCCAAGGCCGGCCTCTCCGTCAGAACCGCTCGCCGCCTCGAACGCCGGGCCGAGTCCTCCGAGCCGCCGGCATCACGGCACTGGCGAACCCGGCCCGACCCCTTCGCCGATGTGTGGGAGACCACGCTCGTCCCCCAGCTGGCCGCCGCCCCGGGCTTGCAGGCACTGACCCTGCTGGAGTGGTTGCAGGAGCAGCACCCCGGCCAGTACCCGGACAGCCTGCTGCGAACCCTGCAGCGCCGGGTCAAGGGCTGGCGAGCCGCGCACGGCCCGGAGAAAGAGGTAATGTTCCCGCAAACCCATGGCCCCGGGCTGCGCGGCCTCTCCGACTTCACCGAGCTCAAGGGGATTGTCATTACCGTGGCAGGGGAGCTGCTTGATCACCGGCTCTACCACTTCCGCCTGGCCTACAGCGGCTGGTGTTATGTCCGGGTGGTGCTCGGTGGCGAGAGCTACCCGGCGCTGGCTGAAGGCCTGACCCGTGCGCTGGAGCGGCTTGGCGGTGTCCCCGCGGAGCACCGCACCGACAGCTTGTCGGCGGCCTTCCGCAACCTCGGCCGGGAGGCGGAAGCCGACCTCACCGAGCGTTATGCTGCCCTGTGCGCTCACTACGGCATGACGGCCACCCGTAATAACCCAGGGCGCGGCCATGAAAACGCCAGCATCGAGTCGCCACATGGCCACTTCAAGCGGCGCCTGCAACAGCGCCTGACGCTGCGCGGCTCCCAGGACTTCGCTAGCCTCGATGACTACCAGGCCTTCCTCGATGAGGTGACCACCGCGATCAACCGCCGCAACGCGGCCCGGATCACCGTCGAGCGTGGCGCGCTGCAGCCACTGCCCAGCCGGCCCGGTACCGACTACAGCGAGGTGACGGTGCGCGTCACTACCTCCAGCACCATCCAGGTGCGCAAGGTGCTCTACTCGGTGCCGTCCCGGCTGATCGGCGAGAACCTGCGGGTGCACCTTTACGATGATCGCTTGGTGCTGCATCACGCACAGCAAGCATTGCTGACGCTGAGGCGGCTGCATGCCACGCCGGAAAGCGGCCGGTTGCGGGTCATCGATTACCGCCATGTGATCGGCTGGCTGGTCCGCAAGCCCCGGGCGCTGGCGGGGCTGACGTTCCGCGACGACCTGTTGCCGAGTGCGGAGTGGCGCGAGCTGTACGCCCGGCTGACCGCCGCCTTGCCGGTCGCCGAGGCCTGCAAGCGCATCGTTGGCGCTCTGGCGTTGGCCGCCGAGCAGGACCAGGCCGAGGCGATCGCCAGTTACTGGCTGGGCGCCCTGGCGCGCGGGAAGAGCCCGACGCTGGCCGAGCTCCAGGCCCGCTTCGCCGCCACGCCGAGCGCCACGCTGGTTTTCCCCCAGGTGACTCAGCATGACATCGCCAGCTACAACCATCTGGTGCCCAGCGTGCCGACCACAGAGGTGTGCTGCCATGCCTGATGCCCAGACGCTGCCGCTGCTACTGCGACAGCTCCGCCTGCCCACCATGGCCGCCTGCTGGCCCCAGCTGGAAACCCGCGCCCGAGCCGAAAACTGGAGCCTGCCACAAACACTGGCCGCCCTATGCGAGCACGAGCTGGCCGAGCGTGAGCGACGCCGGCTGGCCCGGCACCTCAAGGAGGCCCGGCTGCCGGTGGGCAAGACGCTGGAGTCCTTCGAGTTCGACGCCATCGCGGCCGAGCAGCGCCAGCAACTGAGCGCCTTGGCCGGCGACACGCAGTGGGTCGACCAGGCTCACAACCTGCTGCTGTTTGGGCCCTCCGGCGTCGGCAAGAGCCACGTGGCGGCCGGGCTCGGGCATACGCTGGTCGACCAGGGTTACCGGGTGCGCTACGCCACCGCCTCAAGCCTGGTCCAGGAGCTCCAGGCTGCCAAGCAGGCACTGCGCCTGAGCGACGCCCTGATCAAGCTCGACAAGTACGCCGTGCTGGTGATCGACGATATCGGCTACGTCCAACGCAGCGAGGCCGAGACGTCAGTGCTGTTCGAGCTGATCGCCCATCGCTACGAGTCGGCCAGCCTGATCATCACCGCCAACCAGCCGTTCAGCGCCTGGGACAGTATCTTCCCCGACAGCATGATGGCCGTGGCCGCCATCGACCGGTTGGTGCACCACGCCACGCTGATGGAGCTGAGCGGGGAGAGCTACCGTAAGCGTGCTTATCAACGACAATTACAAGGAGGAAAAGCTGGGTCGTCGGACTGACGACAACTACCCCACCCAACCGGCCATTTTAATTGTCGCCAAGCGGCCAAAGTAGTTGACGTCGCATATGTTACCACATTTCGGGCATTGGGTAAGGGCTTCTGCCATGGGACTTCTCCTTTACTGAGCTGTCCTCATCAGCGTAGCGGATCTACTGCAGATTCGCGTTGGTTCATCCTTCATCCGGCGCCAAAGCAGAGCCAGGCCAGGCAATGGACGACAATTGTCCTTGATGAACAATCGGTTAGAAGCACAGAGAAGAAGGTGGCGGACAAACAAGGATGGAGCGGGTGAAGGGAATCGAACCCTCGTCTTAAGCTTGGGAAGCTTCTGCTCTACCATTGAGCTACACCCGCAATGGTTTTGATAGTAAATCCAACCACTTAGACTTGCAAGCTTCTCCACACCGGCAACGACATGCGAGATGGCATCGCCTTCCGAACAGGAGAAAGCCCGACCGATCATCGCTGACCGGCCGAGCTTTCGATCAGCATGGGCCTGACTTGCTGAAAGTCGCGGGCTGCCCCGTACCGCTTCCCTGGCTCCGTTTTCCTTCACGGGTTCCTCTACCGCCGTCCTTGAAAGGAAGTAAAGTCGATCTATCCAATAGATCGCTTCAATGCCGCTACCCCTGGATGCGGCAGTTACCGCTGCTCTTCAATCCATTCGCTTCAATTATGGGATGAATTTACCCGGTCAATAAGGAAAAGCTCCATTGCCAACCTGTGATCCGGTTAAAATCGTTCACCCAAAATAATTATCCTGTGTTAAATAACATCTCTAATTTGGAGATCACTTTTGTACCCATGAAAGCTGATAATCAAAAGCGCTACCTGGGCTACATTTCTGACTAGCTGACTGACGACTGAAAAGGGAATGGAGGGTCAGTTCCTGTATAAAACCCCCGACCGAAGCCGGGGAGCCCAAGGATCTACAACGGAAGAAAATCATAGCGCCACGGATTGGAAGTTAATAGCTCTACGATCTGATTCTTCATGTAAGAGATTTCGGATAAGGCAAACGGTTACATGCATATGCGATATCGAAAATTCCCTTCTTGATCCTTTGCCAGTGATCACGACACGACATCACGCACTCGCTCCCAGGCATGTTCGAGGTGCTCGCTCAGCGCGGAAACCAGGGCTGGCGCGTCACGCCCCTCGAGTGCCTTGATCATCGACTCGTGCTCTGCGACCGCCGCCGCCCACTTTTCCCGCCCTTCGTGGCCGATGAATCTTACGCGCTTGAGCTTCGATTGCAGTGAGGCATGAACTTGAATCAGCGACTCGTTATGGCTCAACGCCACGATGGCGGAGTGGATACGCTGATTGGTCTTGTAGTAATCGAGCCGATTTTCCTCCCGATAGTAATCCAGCATTTCGTCGTGAAGCTTTCGCACCTCGGCGATCTCCTCGTCGCTCGCTTCGATACAGGCCAGGCGCCCCGCCAGCTCCTCGAGCGTGCGAATCAACACCAGCATGTCTTGAATATCCTTGGCCGAGAACCGGCGAACCGAGGCCCCACGCTGCGGTGTCAGCTCGACCAGGCCTTCGCTCGCCAGATAGCGCAGCGCTTCCCGCAGGGGGGTCCGCGATACGCCAAGGCGCTCGCATAGCGGGCCTTCATAGATGCGCTTACCCGGTTCGAGCTCCCCCTCGATGATCATGTCACGAAGGTGGCTGGTAATCGCATCATGAAGCGAATGCCGGGCAATCGCGGATCGAGGCGATGACGTGGCGGACACGGTTGTCTTCTTCATGAATGTCAGACCGGTAGTGGAATGGTGCATGAATGTATCGATTCAGCTGGAAACGCTCAGTGAAGGGCGCCTCCGCGGAAAGTCTGAGGCCATCATACTGCGCGCTGACCAGTTTCTGCCTCCATACCAACGTATAATGTATACATTTTGGATTTGAGCGCAATCTCCTCCTCACGCGAGCACTTCCCACGAGTGCTGCTCCCAACGACGAGGAGACACCATGGCTCTTTCCCCCCCGCGTCACGACGCATCCGAGCTGCCGATCATCGCCCTGGCCATGGGCGACCCCGCCGGCATCAGCGCCGAGTTGACGGCAAGACTGGCAGCGGACGACGCCGTCAACCGTGCCGCGCGCCTGGTCATCATCGGTGATCGCCGAATCTTCGACGAAGGTGCCCGCGTCGCCGGTGTCGCACCGACGCTGCATCCCGTCGACGAGACAAGTTCGCTCATCGACCTCGAGTCGACGCCGGCTTTCATCGACCTGGCCCATCTGGCCCCGGACGAGGTCGACCAAGGCAAGGCGACGCCAGCGGGTGGAGAATTCGCCTCGGCCAATTTCCGGCACGCGCTCGCACTGGCTCATGGCGGCCAGGTGGATGCCGTCTGCTTCACCCCGTTCAACAAGAAAGCCATGCGTTACGCCAACCCTGGCTACGACGATGAAATCCGCTTCGTGGCCGACGCCATCGGCTTCGAAGGCAAGGCGCGGGAATTCAACATTCTGGAATCGGTGTGGAACGCTCGCGTGACCTCCCACATTCCGCTGAAGGACGTCGCCGCGGCACTGACGCCGGACTCGATCATCGACGAGCTGATGCTGACGCACCGCTGCCTGCAGCAGGCCGGGCACGATCATCCACGCATTGCCGTCGCGGGCCTCAATCCCCACGCCGGTGACGGCGGCAGCTTCGGCATGGAAGAGATCGAGATCATCGAACCGGCGATCCAGCGCGCGCGTGAACTGGGAATGGAGGTAGAAGGCCCTTTCCCGGCCGACACCGTCTTTCTTCGCGCCGTGAAAGAAGGCTTCCACGCGGTGCTGACCATGTACCACGACCAGGGCCAGATCGCGATGAAGATGATGGGTTTCGATAGCGGCGTGACCATGCTCGGCGGCCTGCCCTTCCCGGTTTGCACGCCGGCCCATGGAACGGCCTATGACATCGCCGGTCGTGGTATCGCCGACCTCGGCGCCTCGCGGCAAGCCTTGCTGCTGGCGGCACGCATGGCCAGCCGAGCCCGTCAGCAGGCAGCTGGCTGACGTTTCGCGACTGCCGGAAGTTTCACCGGAGCCGGCGCCGGCCGGCACGCTGAAAGCAGCGACATGCAGGACTCAACCACGGATCACAAGCGACTCTCACAATAGCAACAACGCGAGAAACGACAGGAGAAACGCCATGTACCAGCTCAACCCGCTTACCGCCCATCAGCCCAAGCCCCTATCCTCAGGTGCGTCCAAGGCCCGGCCCGTCCTCAAGCTCAAACCTCTTGCCCTGTTCTTCGCCGCGCTCACCGTCTCCGGCAGCGCCCTGGCCTGGCAGCCGGAACGCCCGGTGGAGTTCGTGGTGACATCCGGCGCCGGCGGCGGAACCGATACCTTCGCGCGCACGGTGCAGTCGATCATCGGCAAGCATCAGTTGATGGACAAGTCGATCATCGTCTCCAACAAGGGCGGCGGCAGCGGTGCCGAGGGCTATGTCTACTCGGCGTCGTCCAAGGATGATCCCTACAAACTGACCTTCGGCACCAACAACGAATATCTATTGCCGGAAGTCGGCGAGATGCCCTACGCGGCAGAGGATTTGCAGCCAGTGGCCGCCATGGCGATGGACGAGTTCCTGATCTGGGTCAACGGTGATGCCGAGTATGAAAGCGCCAAGGATTTCATCGACGCCGCCAAGCAGAACCCCGGCAAGATGCAGTTCGCCGGCAGCCAGTCCAAGGACACCGACCAGACGCTGGTCAGCATGATCGAAGAGGCTACCGGCACCGAATTCCGCTACGTCCCTTTCAACGGCGGCAGCCAGGCGCTGGTGCAACTGGCCGGCGGTCATGTCGATGCCAACGTCAACAACCCCAACGAGAATCTCGGCCAGTGGCAGGCCGGCATGATCAAGCCCCTGTGCGTGTTCAGCCCCGACCCGTTGCCCAAGGGCGAACCCGTCTACGAGGACAAGGGCTGGGGCGACATTCCCACCTGCCAGTCCCAGGGCATCGACATCAGCGAATACCGTATGCCGAGAACCGTCTGGTTGCCAGCCGGCGCTCCCGAAGAAGCGGTGACCTACTACCAGGAGCTGCTGAAGAAGGTCAGCGAAACTCCGGAATGGAAGGACTACGTCACCCGCACCGTCCAGACCAGCCAGTTCCTGAGCGGAGAAGAGCTCGAGCAGTACATCGACAACAATGCCAGCACCGTCAAGAAGGTGTTCGAGCAGGAAGGCTGGAGCGCTTCCTGAGTCGATGTCGGTGTTGATTGGTTGATGTCGCTGGGCAGCCTCGCGCTGCCCGGCTTTCCAGAGGGAGGGAGAGAGCATGACCCACAACGGCATTTCCCGTTACAGCATGGAGATCGCCACCGCGTTACTGACCGCCGCCATTGGTGTCGCGATCTGCTATGGCGCCTGGCAGGTCGGTATCGGCTGGACACCAAGCGGGCCGGATTCAGGCTACTTCCCGTTCTGGATCGGCGTCCTGGTCGTTGCCGGCAGCCTCGTCAATCTGCTGCGCACGGTCATCGGTCACCGCCACAAGGATGAAACCTTCCTGGATGCCGCCCGGCTCCGCTCCTTGGCTCGCTTCACGTTGCCGATCATCGGTTTCGCCGTGATCTCCCTGCTGCTGGGGCTTTACGTCGGCACCACCCTTTATGTGTTGTTCGCCATGCGACTGCAAGGTCACTACGCCTGGTGGCGATCGCTGGTCAGCGGTATCGCCATCAGCATCTGCTTCTATCTGCTGTTCGAGCTCGTGTTCCAGGTGCCGCTATTGAAAGGGCCGCTGGAACATGCGTTCGGCATCTATTAAGCGTCCATCTTCAGGGAATCGATCATGAACAATCTCTCGCTGCTGATGGAAGGTTTCGCCACCATCCTCACCTGGAATCATCTGATGATCATGGTGATCGGCGTGATGCTGGGCATGCTGGTCGGCGTGCTGCCAGGTCTGGGCGCGCCCAACGGCGTCTCGCTGCTGCTGCCGCTGACTTTCACCATGGATCCGGTATCGGCCATCATCCTGTTGAGCTGCATGTACTGGGGCGCGCTGTTCGGCGGCTCCACCACCTCGATTCTGTTCAACATCCCGGGTGAGCCTTCATCGGTTGCCACCACCTTCGATGGCTACCCGATGGCGCGCAACGGTGAAGCGACGCGCGCGCTGACGCTGGCGTTCATGGCCGCCGGCCTCGGTGCCCTCGCCGGCGTGGTGATGATCACGCTGCTGGCCAACTGGGTCGCCCAATTCGGCCTCAAGTTCTCGTCGCCCGAATACTTTGCCGTCTATTTCCTGGCGTTCTGCAGCTTCATCGGCATGAGTTCCAGCGCGCCCTCGAAGACGCTGGTCTCGATGATGCTGGGGCTGGCCTTCGCCACGGTCGGCATGGATAGCGTCTCCGGTGGGCTGCGCCTGACCTTCGGCATTCCCGATCTGGTCAAGGGCATCAGCTTCCTGGTCGCCGTCATGGGGCTTTTCGGTATCGCCGAGCTGATGGTGACGACCGAAGAGGGCTTGAGCTTCAAGGGCATCAAGAGCCGGATCCGGATCATGGATATCCTGCGCACCATGGCCGAGCTGCCACGATACTGGGTGTCGCTGGTTCGCAGCATCCTGATCGGGATCTGGATGGGCATCACCCCTGCCGGACCGACTGCCGCCTCGTTCATGAGCCACGGCATCGCCAAGCGCTTCTCGAAGCACCCGGAACGTTTCGGCAAGGGCGAGCCCAACGGCATCGTCTCGCCGGAAGCGGCGGATCACTCCGCCGGTACCTCGGCGCTGCTGCCGATGCTGGCGCTGGGTGTGCCCGGCTCCGCCACGGCAGCGGTCATGATGGGCGGGCTCATGATCTGGGGGCTCACGCCGGGGCCGATGCTGTTCGTCACGCGCCCGGACTTCGTCTGGGGCCTGATCGCCAGCATGTACCTGGGCAACGTGGTCGCGGTCATTCTGGTACTGGCGACGGTGCCGCTCTACGCCTCGATACTGCGGGTGCCCTTCGCCATCATCGGGCCGGTCATCGTCGCGGTGATCTTCACCGGCGTCTATCAGGTTGCCAACTCCACCTTCGATTTCTGGCTGCTGCTGTTCTTCGCCCTGCTCGGCTATCTGTTCAAGAAGCTCGACTATCCGGTCGCGCCTCTGGTGCTGACCATGGTGCTCGGCCATCGCGCCGAGGAAGCCTTCCGCCAGTCGATGGTGATGTCCGACGGCTCGCTGACCGTGTTCTGGTCCAACTCGCTGGTGAGCACGATCATGGGGCTCGGCGTGCTGATGCTGGCCTGGCCGCTGATCTCCAAGGTGCTCGGCCTGCGCGGCTGGCGTCAGCGGCTGCAGCGGCAGAAACCGCAGGCGCCCAAGTCTCCCACGTCCGATTCCCGCGTTTGAGTCGAATCCGCGTTCGATTCGAGGCCCGTTTTCAATTCGAGGCCCGTTTTCAATTCGAGGAAAGTCCCCATGCATCTCTCTCACTATCTCGATGGCGACGATCCCATCCGCTGCTGCGTGATCGGCGCCGGCGGGTTCGGTCGTAGCTTCGTCGTTCATGCCCGCCACCTGACAAGCATCGATACCCGCATCGTTCTCGATCTCGATCCGGCTCTCGCCGCGAGCGCACTGACCGATGCCGGTATCGAGCCGGGGCGAATCCGCCACTGCCGCACGCCGGCAGAAGCCAGACGAGCCTGGGACGGCGGCGACTGGATAGTCGGCGACCGTCTGGAAGCCGTGATCGAGCTGTCGCTGGACGTAGTGATCGAGGCTACCGGGCATCCCGAAGCCGGCGCCCGCCATGCCGCACTCGCCATCGAAGCCGGGCACCACGTGGCGCTGGTGACCAAGGAAGTCGACAGCGTGGTCGGCCCCGGGCTGGCGGCCATGGCGCGCAAGCGTGGCTGCGTGATCAGCCCGGTGGATGGCGATCAACCGGCATTGGCGATCGGCCTGATCAGTTGGGCCGAAACGGTGGGGCTGGAAATCCTCGCTGCCGGCAAATCGAGCGAATACGACTTCGTCTTCGATCCGACGGCAGAGACGCTGACCAGCAACGGTCGGCGTATCGACGTGCCCGGCTTCGGGGAGCGCTGGGATTTGCCCGCGGGGCTGGACAGCGAAGGTCATCACCAGTGGGTGGCGGACCGCGCCCGAATCGCTGGCGCGCTGCCGCAGCATGCGGTGCCGGATCTGTGCGAGATGGCGATCGTCGCCAACGCCACCGGGCTGATGCCGGATCGTCCGGCACTGCACTATCCCATCGCCCGTCTCGGCGAAATTGCCGAGCTGTTCGTGCCGACGACCCAAGGCGGTCTGTTGACGCGAACGCCCGCACTGGAAGTATTCCACTGCTTACGCCGTCCGGATGAATTCAGTCTCGCCGGTGGGGTATTCGTGGTCGTGCGCGGGCATGATCGCGCCAGCTGGCAAATGCTGGCCGAAAAAGGCCATCTGATCAGCCTGCGTGGCGATAGCGCGATGCTACCGTTGCCGCGCCACCTGCTCGGGCTCGAAGCCGCCACCACGCTACTGGAAATGGTGCGACGCGGCGTCCCCAGCAGCGTCAGCCAGCCGCGGCCGCATGTCGATCTGATCGCCATGGCCGCATCGGATCTGACCGAGGGCACCACGCTCACCGCCCACGGCCATCACCACAGCATCGACAGGGTGTCGTCGGCGCTGGTGCCGGCCAGCCCGCTCGGTGACGACGCCGCGCTGCCCTACTATCTCGCTGCCAACCGGGTACTGATTCGCCCGGTGCGTGCCGGTGAGCCCATTCGTCTGCGCGATGTCGCGATCGACGAAAGCTCGTGCCTTTGGAAACTGCGCCAGAGGCAAGACGCGCTGTTCTTCGCTGCCGCCATGTCTTCCACCGCCGCGCCTTCTACCGCCGCTACCTCTTTCACCACCGACCCTGTCGAGAACCCGAGATGACTTCCGACCTTACCGATTGGCCAATCGCCGCTGCCATGCTGCCGTTCTCCAACCGTCTGGCGGATGGCTCTCCACTTCAGGAAGCCAGCGTCGAGCAGTGGCAGCCCCTGTTTCAGGAGATCGCCGAGGCGGGATTCGATCGTGTCGATCTGTCCGACAACTGCTTTCGCCCCGGTGAAATGTCGACCGGCCAGCTCGACACGCTCGCCAGCGTCATCCAATCGGCACGTCTCGAACCCAGCTCCATCTCGGTGGTGCGCTCGAGCGTGATCGATGAACGCGACGGTGACGACCACCTGGCCTACAGCCACCGCTCGCTGGAGGCCGCGGCCAGGCTCGGCATCGGCACCGTCTCGATCGGCTTGCATCGGCCGCTGACCGAGGCCCAGCAGCGCCAATTGTGGTTCTGGACGGTCGAAGGCCATCGCGACGATCCCGACGATCGGGCTCAGTGGCAGAAGGCAGTGACACGCATCCGCGAACTCGGGCAGCACGCCGCAGAACTCGGCATCGTGCTGTCGCTGGAGATGTACGAAGACACCTATCTCGGCAGCGCCGACTCGGCCGTGGCCATGGTCGAAGAGATCGGCCTCGATTCGGTGGGATTGAATCCGGATATCGGCAACCTGATCCGACTGCATCGGCCGGTGGAGCCGTGGCTCGACGCCTTTCGCAAGGTGCTGCCGTGGTCGAACTTCTGGCATGCCAAGAATTACATGCGTGACGAGGATGTCGAACGCGGCCACTACGTCGCCTTCCCCGCCCCCATGGAAAGCGGCCTAATCAATTATCGCCAGACAATGAAGCTTGCCGTAGAAGCCGGCTTTCGCGGCGTGATCTGCCTCGAGCATTACGGTGGCGACGGTCTGAGCGTCTGCGCCGCCAATCAGCGCTACCTGCGCGACCGCGTTCTGCCCGCCTGCCGCCACGTCACGCCAGGGGCCAGCCGGGTCAGGCAGCCACCACGAAATTAGATAAATCAGTCTCGCATCGATGCGTCAGGCTTGGGATGAAGGCTATGCTCAAATGCCGAGACTCAGGCAGGTTCCCATGAATATCACGCATCTCGAACACGCCATCATTGCAGCGGGCATTCAATGCCTGCTGTGGCCATTCGTCGGCCGCTGGGTCGGCGGTTCGTTGATCGTCGCAGTATTTCTGGGGCGCGAGATCGCCCAGCACGAGTACGCCGGTGGCGGTCCTAACAGTGTCGGCCATTTTTATGGACTGCTGCATCACTGGTCACCGGACTCGGTCTTCGATGTGCTCTCTCCCGCCGTCGCGTGTGCCGTACTGGCCTTGATCGTTCCCGCCAGCCAACGGTGGCGAACGCTGAAAAGCCAGCGAACGAACCAGGTCAGCCGTAGTCAATCGTGAAGAGACTTTCAGGAGATACCGAATGGGGCTTCGCTTTCATCGTACCTTGCGGTTGGCGCCCGGGCTACGGATCCGGCTCGATAACCATGGACCGACGCTATCGGTCGGCCCTCGCGGCGCCAACCTGAACTTCAGCCGGCGAGGAATCCATAGCCACGCCGGCCTCCCCGGTTCCGGGGTCTATCACCGGCAACCATTATGGGAGCGGAAATCACGAGCGGGCAGAACGAGGAAGAAAAGGCGGTGATCGCGTAGTGAAAAAGCCCCGGCCCGAAGGCCGGGTAAGTACGCAGGGGATTGTCCCCAGCGTCATTATCGACCGACACTGCCGAGGCAGAAGACTGAATTGGCTAGTCAATCCAGGGGATTTCCCTCACCGGGAACCTCGCCAGACCGTGCGCGCCATGCGGAGAAGTTCGCCTTCTATACCTGACGCTTCGTCTAGATCTTGGCGGTCTTTACCCCGTAATCCGCCGGGTTGACGATGTCTTCCAGCTTGCCGATCTGCAAGAAGTCACTTTTGTCGAGCACGCTGCTGATGTTGGTATCCGGAAAACTCAGGTTCTTGACGACGTGGACCTGGCACGGCATTCCCTTGCCGTCGATATCCATGACCCAGACGAGGAAGCCGCCCGAGAACTTGGCCAGGCTACCAATCGGGTACAGCCCATACAGCTGGATATACTCTACCAGTACCGTCTTGTCATAAGCCTTGCCCGCCTCATGAATCATGCGGTAGGCATCGATGGGTGAACGTGGGGGAATACCGTTGCGCGCATGCATCAGCTTGTTGATCATCTTGATCACCCCGATCACCCGAATCAGTTCCGAAAGCTGTTCGTTGCGCTTGCCTGCCGGGTAGCCGGAGCCATCCAGACGTTCGTTGGCATTCTCGATCACATCGCGGCAGACAGGGCTGGGCTCCCACTCCAGTTCACGCAGCTTGTTGCACAGCACCCCCACATGCCCTCGAAGTATCTCCTTCTGCGCCGGGTTCATGTTTACCTTGAGCGAAGGCAACTTTGCGCTTATCAGTAGCGGCTTGCCCATTGTATGCAGCAAAACGCCCAGAACCGCCTCGCGAATCTGGGGGGCGTGTGGGTCGCGAACCAGCAGCAGGTCGGTCAGTTGGCCCGCCACTTGGACGGCATGCCTGACCCAGTCCGGATAATCCCGCAGGAACGCCAGGGAATACAGGAAAGCCTTGCGGTCCTGCTCCACCAGATAGCGCAGAGTATCGACGCAATCGTAGAAGATCTCGACGGGAAACAGGTCGCGGGTTTTCATGTACATCAACCCCACCTGGAGCTGATGAGCGATGTCCGTGACGCCGCGTTCCATCGGCGACTGGCGAGCGCGTTTTTCACGCTCCTGGGCTTCACGCTGCAGAATCTTTCTCTCCTTGGCACCCGGGACGAACAATGGAGCGTGCTGGGTCAGTTTTTCGTTGGATCCCGTCAGGTAGGCGGCCTCTCGCTCCGATTCATTGACGTACCGAAACAGGGCCTCCGTCTGGGAGGTCGAGGTATTGACGAATTGTACCCCGACCGCGGCATAGCCATGATTGCCGAAAGGGCGAATATGGCGAATCTTGCCTTCGGAGAAGAAGCTTTCGCCATTGGGGAATTCCAGCGTTATTCCCGGAATTTCCTGCCCCACGCTGATCGCAACGCTTTCCGCCAGATCGATGTCGACCATGCAACCGCCGATCGACAGATTGCGCAGCCTCCCCGGCACATTGAGCTCATGCAGGTAGACCTCGAGGCCCACGCGGGCCTGCATGCCGAGGATGAACGGAATGCGAACCGCCCCTCGATTCTCGTGCACGAAGACCGATTCCGGAAGCTGGCACTCCAGGCGGTACTGTGCGCTGTCCGTCTTGAGCAGCTTGGCTTCGACGTTGCTGAGACTGTAGGTCTCGCGCTCGATGCCCTGCGGCCCTTTCAGCGCCTCCAGATCGAAGCTTACGCCGCCACGGGTCAGGTACCGTTCGATCTCCGATCCGGCATACTCCACCTCCAGCACCAGGCGGCCTGTCTGCAGGTCCAGCTCCGCTATCTCTGCCTTGAGAGGGTAGGCCATGTCCTTGGTGTATATGGATAATTCATGCGTATGCTGCAGAAGGGCACGAATCACATTCGCCGATGGGTTTTCATAGGGTATCGAGGCGGCCATATTAGTACCTGCGCGCAAAATATCGGCTTTTATTAATATACATCAATGACTTATGTATTTTTTTACTATATAGGCGACTATATACCTCTTATTGGGCGGGGCAACCTTTTTGGCAGCAATTTCGGCGCTCGGGGGGCCAATGACGCAACGGTAGCGTGGTGGCCTATTTATCCTTATCGGCAAGCAAGCCGTCGTCTTTTAGACCGGCTGCCAATGTGCCTGGTTACGCCCCGCCTCCTTGGCAATGTAAAGCCCCTGGTCCGCGCGCTTGATGGCTGGTTTCAGTGAAGTTTCACCGGCATTGACCAGCGTTACGCCCAGTGAGGCGGAATAGGCCAACTGCCCTTCCTCGTTGACATCGCCCCCGACTTTGACCGGTGTCGCCACGACTGTCTGGCGAAGGCGCTCGGCCACCTGCATGGCCTCGTCGTCGCCGGTATCGGGCAGCAGCACGGCAAACTCCTCCCCGCCCATGCGACAAAGCACGTCGCCGTCGCGCAACTGGCCGCGCGCCGTATCGGCAAAGGCCTGCAGTACCAGATCCCCGACGTCGTGCCCATAGCTATCATTGATGCGCTTGAAGTGATCCAGGTCGATAGCGATTAGACTGAGCGGCGCCCCGCTTCGCTGTGCACGCGCGATCTCCAGCGCCGCCTGTCCCTCAAGATAACGTCGGTTACCTAGCCCGGTGAGCGGATCGGTCATGGCCTGCCGTTCCAGACGTGCCTCCAGCCGCTTGCGCTCGCTCAGGTCGAAGACCGTGGTACGGGCGTACTGGAAGCCATCTTCGGTGACCTGCGCAGTGGCCTGGATCGCCACCGGAAGGACCGTGCCGTCGCGGCATAGCAGTTCGCACTCGGCCGCCCCTTCCTGCCCCTTGCCCAGCACCTGCTGAAAGGCGGCATCGAAAGCCTCTCGGGTTTCCGGGGTGACGAAATCGCGATACAGACGCCGGTCGATGATCTCGTCGGCGCGATACCCCAGCCACTCGAGCTCGGTGCGGTTGATCTTGACGATCCTTCCCTCGCTATCGAGCGAGTGATAGCCACAAGGCGCGTTCTCGTAGAGATCCTGGACCTCGCCAGCATACTGACGCGCCTCTCGGGAAAACAGCAGCGCCCGTTGCCGCAGGCTACGCTGCCGATCATGGCTGAGCACCCAGAAAATGCCGACGGCAACCGACAGCAGATAGACCAGCGCGATGGCCAATATCTGCGCCGGGTTCTCCAGCAGAAGGCCCGGCAGGCTGGGCCTGGGTGTCACGATTCCGAGCCGCCAAGGCTGCGTATCCGGCTGGCTCATGATCATGCCCGCCTGACTGCGATAGTGATTCATGCGTATGTCGTGGGTGCGGAACCACAGGATCTGCTCGCCGATGCCCGCCTCTCCCCGATTGCGCGAAGTCATGGCCTGCCACGTATCCGGCCAGGAGGTCGCGAGCGTCTCCCCGAACGATATGCCTTCGGTATCAGGAAGCAACCAGCGGCCCTGAGCGTCTACCAGCAGCGCCTGGGCATGATTGGCCTCCATGGCTTGCGAGAGGCTAGCCGTAATGCGGAACCAGTCCAGAGCGAAGAACACCACGCCTAGCCGCACGCCGTTGTCGTCGAACACCGGCGTGACGATATCGATGACGGCCGTCTTGGTCCCATCACCGTTACTGTTCGCCCCCGGATGCGGTGGCGATATGTAGAGCTCGCGAGGTTGCAACTGCATGGCTTCCTGAAAGGCTTCCGTCGCGGCGTGATTGACCACCGGAGGAACGGGTTGCAACTGGGCCGTGGTGGAAGAGAGCTGCTCACGCCCATGGGTATCGAGCAGCGTCAGGCGGGTATAACGGCCAAAGTGCGTCAGCAAGGTGTTAAACAGCGCCTCCAGCTGTTTCAGCTCGCGCCGGGATTCGATGTCCTGAGCAGGCGGGGGGAGCGCACTCTGGCGGCTCGCCAGGTAATGACGCAGAAGAGGAAACTCCGCCGTCGCCAACACCTGGTTGAAGCTCTCGTTCATGTCCTGGAGCAGCACTGCATACTTGGCTCCCAGCAAGGCCTCGGCGGCCCCGCGCGTACCATCCAACCGCTCCTCCAGGTAAGCCGCGAAGAAGGGATAGAGCATCATCGTCACTACAATGACCGGGAGAAGAGAGGCCACGACCAGGCGGGCCCAGAGCGCTTTCAGCAACGGCGAAATCTCGTACAAGGCCAAAAGCCGGCCATATCTCCGGCAGCGCATCCGGTGCTGCCAACAGGCTGGGCAGGGTGCCAGCTGGCCCCTGCAGATGAATCCGGCGCAGTATCTATCAGAACTTTCCTGGCGTCATCAAGAACAATGGTGGTTGCAATCAACGGATTACTACCCCACGGCACAATCCAGTGATGGCATTGGCGCAGCCTGCGATAGCCGCACGCCGGAACACGCCATGAGCGGTTATGGCACACCGATCCGGGCATGATCGACGCGCAGCGAAACCGCAACACCTGACACTGGTACCAGGGCGACGTGCAACGGATCAATGAAGAATCGGTACTGCTGCGATACCGAAAGCGAAAAATCTGACAGCAAAAAGGCGGGCCTCTCGGCCCGCCTTTGACTCACCACCTGAACCTGGACTTCCTGTCCTGTTGTTACTGCCTGCGTGTTACTGCTTGCGTTGCGTCATCCTGACGAAGCGTGGCTCACGGTAATACTTTAGCCTTGTCATCCTCTCCCTGAGTCCGACAGGCTGGCAGTCTTCCCTGACTGCGGATCCAACTCACCTGATACGTCCTCGACCCCATCCTTGGGCTGGTGAATCAGCTAACGAAATTAAAGTTATACAAGAGTTATCTTCAGGTCAAGTTTTCATCAAATTCTTGCTGCCGGGAATGAAAGCCACACCGGCATCGAGAAAGAGTTGGAGAGAAGAGAGAATCCTCTGAAGAGGATCGAGCCTCCTTGGAGAAGAAAACCGACGGAAGGACGCCGGCTTTCGGGACACCTGCCTAAACGAGTGCCATGGAACTCAATGCCAGAGGCGAAAGAGACCATGCAACACTTTCGCCAGCCATGCGCCAACCCTTCCTGAGCGATCCTGAGCCTTTCGGCTCGTTCCTTGGCCCATGCCACTAACCAACGCCGAGCGCAAGTCCCTTGGTCACGTCCCTGCAGCAGCCTTCACAGAAAGAACTGGGCAAATGTTAGATCAATACATTACAGACAGCAAAGATCAGTACAGATTGTTTCACCGCAATCTCTCGCGGGGCGTCACGCGAGGGCTCGCCGATTCATCCGATCGCCTCGCTTGTCTGCTCTCTGGGTCCGTAGAATGGAGCCATAGTCTATGATCCTAGGTATAGATGCCCATAGACGGTCCCATAGCCCCAAACGAATGGGCATATAAATTATTTTTCTTATTACCAAAATTGAAATTCCGCTATCCTGCCGTCACTGGATTCAACCAATGACGCTGATTCATTCACCCTCTACTCTCCGTCAAGGATCTGCTCACATGCCAAAACGACCCTCTCAAATTCTCCCATGGCGCCGAACGGCGCTGGCTCTGGCACTAACCTCCCTGAGTGCTATGACGGCTCAAGCGGATACGCTGCGAGTCGGCATGTCGGGCAGTTATTACCCGTTCACCTACGTCGAACAGGACAAGCTCAAGGGCTTCGAAGTCGACCTGATGAACGCGATCGGCGAGATCACCGGCGACGATGTCCAGTTCGTGACCGCCAGCTTCTCCGGGCTGGCCGGCATGCTGGACTCCAGGCGGATCGATACCATCGCCAACCAGATCACCATCACGCCGGAACGCCAGGAGAAATATCTCTTCAGCGAACCTTATGTCTATGATGGTGCCCAGATCGTGGTCCGCAAGGGTAACGATGCCATCCACGGCGTCGAGGACCTCAAGGGCAAAACGGTCGCGGTCAATCTCGGTTCCAACTACGAGCAGTTGCTCAACGAGCTTCCCTATGCCGATGACATTACGATCAAGACTTACGACTCCAATATCGAGCAGGACGTCGCCCTGGGGCGTGCCGACGCCTTCGTCATGGATCGTGTCAGCGCTTCTCAGGTGATCAAGGACAAGCCGTTGCCGCTACAGCTGGCCGGCCAGCCTTTTTCCAAAATCGAGAACGCCTATCCGTTCCGTGACGACGAGGCGGGAGAGGCGCTGAGGAACCGCATCAACGACGCCTTGGCCCAGTTGCGCGACAGCGGCAAATTGAGCGAACTTTCTCAGAAGTGGTTCGGGAACGACATTACCCAGCCCTGACCGAATCTCGCATCGACGGCCCATGACGCTGACCGGCGTCATGGGCTTTTCCGTTATCCAAGGTCGCCAAGCGCGGAGCACCAAGCCCTATGCACGCACTCGATTTCGACTACATGCTGGGCCTGGTGCCCATTCTTCTCGGTTATCTGCCACTGACCCTTGCCATGGCGGCCGCCGGCATGGCCTGTGCGCTGGTACTGGCGTGCCTGCTGGCGATCGTAAGGGTGACCCGTATTCCCGGCCTCAACGCCGTTGCGCTGCTGTTCATCTCGTTCTTTCGCGGCACGCCGCTGCTGGTTCAGCTGTTCCTGTTCTACTACGGGCTGCCCCAGGTACTGACCTTCCTGGTCGCGATCAATGGCATCACTGCCACCATTCTCGGTCTGACGCTCCATTTCTCCGCCTACATGGCGGAGTCGATCCGCGCTGCCATCGTGGGTATCGACCGAAGCCAGACCGAAGCGGCACTCTCCATCGGCATGACACGTGCACAGTTGATGCGAAGGATCGTGCTGCCACAGGCGACCCGTGTCGCCACGCCGACACTGATGAACTACTTCATCGACATGATCAAGTCGACATCGCTGGCCTTCACCCTCGGCGTCACCGAGCTGATGGGGGCAACCCAGAAGGAAGCCGCTGGCAGCTTTCTCTACTTCGAGGCCTTCCTGGTGGTCGCGGTGATCTACTGGATCGTGGTCGAGGCACTCTCCTGGGTGCAAAAATGGCTGGAACAACGGCTCAACCGGGCGTATCAGCGATGATCGAACTCAAGGGCATTCGCAAGCAATTCGGCGACCATGTCGTCTTCGACGGCATCGATCTCGCTCTCGAGCGCGGCGAGATCATCGTCATCGTCGGCCCCTCCGGAACCGGCAAGTCCACCCTGCTGCGCTGCATCAACTTTCTCGAGACGCCCGATGCCGGCCATCTGACCGTTGGCGATCTCAGCTTCGACGCGACGCAGGCGACCCGTGAACAGATCCTCGCGCTGAGACGGCGCACGGCGTTCGTGTTCCAGAACTATGCGCTGTTCGCCAACAAGACCGCGCTGCAGAACATCGCCGAGGGCATGATCGTGGTCGACGGCATGCCCAAGGCCAAGGCCTACGCCAGAGCCCGCGAGATTCTCGAGCGCATCGGCCTGGCCGACAAGGCCGATGCCTACCCCGCCTCGCTCTCCGGGGGCCAGCAACAGCGCGTGGGCATCGGCCGGGCGATGGCGGCCAACGCCGACGTGATCCTGTTCGACGAGCCGACCTCCGCGCTGGATCCGCAATGGGTGGAGGAAGTGCTGGGACTGATGAAGCAGCTCGCCGCGGAACATCAGACCATGATCGTCGTCACTCACGAGATGCAGTTCGCCCGCGAGGTCGCCGATCGCGTGGTATTCATGGACCAGGGCCGCATCATCGAGCAGGCGCCGCCGGCGGAATTGTTCAGCCGGCCCAGGGACGAGCGCACGCAACGGTTTCTGCGCAAGATTCTGGCGACGAACGTCGTCTGATCGACGCTCGCCGCCAGCGGGATCAGCGCGACGAAGGCGCTCTAGAAAGCGTTGGCGCGCCGACGGCAGAAAATCGTCGGGAGCGATTCTCGACACCGCCTAGCGGCGTCCCGAAGGGAGCCTGCCAGGGATGGCAAGCTCAAAGAAGCGCTCCACCACGTCGTCTCTCACCGGCGGCGTCAGGCAGGAGACGATCACGAACAGGGGCAGGTTGATCATCAACCCCCAGAACCCGGCGTGAATGCCGAGCGGATTGGGCCAGACCAGGGTGAACGCCAGCGTCACGCTGAACCCGCTCAAGATCCCGGCCAGCACGCCCCACCGTGACGCGCGGGTCCACAGGAACATGCCGATGAAGGCCGGCAACACTTGCGTCGCGAACCCCAGCCCCACCAACAGGATCATGATCAGATTGCTCGGCTCGCTGATCGCCACCGGCGCCACGATCAACGCCATGATGGGAATCAGCAAGCGACGAGCGAGGCGCGCGGTGGCCGCATCGCCGAGGCGAAACAGCGGCTGAGCGATATCCTTGGCATAGGCCATCGATACCGAATGCAGAAACGGCTCGCAGGATGACATGGCAGCGGCCAGCGTTCCCGCGCCCAGCAGACCCACCAGCCAGCTCGGCAGGTTCTGCAGCGCGAATTCGAGCGCCACGGTATCGGCCCGGCCCAGATTGGGGAGCGCGGTGATGCCGATGAAGCCCACCACCACCATCGGCAGCACGACGATATAGTAGGTCGGCAGCCAGGTCGCGCTGCGCCGGATCGTGTCGGCCGAACGCGCGCTCATCCACTGGCTCCAGACCGGCGGCATGAACGAGAGCATCGAGACGATGATCGACGTGGTCCAGAACGCGAAACTCATCTTGCCATCGGCCCCCGGCAGGGTCAGAAACGCCGGCCGTTCGACAGCCAGGCGCTCGAAGACGCTTGCGAACCCCATCTCGCCGGTAGCGTGATGAGCCGCCCACAGCCCGACCGTCCAGGCCACGACCAGCATCAAGATGCCCTGAAAGGCGTTGGTCAGGCCGATGGCCCGCTGACCGCTGACATAGAGATAGATCGCGATGACGCTCAGAATCACGATCACGCCGGCCCAGACCGGGATCCGCCCACCGCTCATCACCGACAGGATATAGGCGGACCCTATCGTCTGGAGCACCGCATAGGCCAGCGAGCCGATCGACATCACCAGGGCCGCCAACCCGCCGAGCAGCGGACTCTGATAGCGGTCGGCGATCGCCGCGCCCTGGGTGACATGCCCGAAACGTTGGCCGAAGGCCCACACCTTGGGGCCGCAATACCATGCCACCAGCGCCAGATAGGAGAGATAGATCACCACGTAGAAGACGGCAACGCCCTTGCTGTAGGCCCAGCCGGGCGCGCCCATGAAGGTGTAGGCGCTGATGCTGCCCGCCGCGATCAGCAGATAGAGCGTTATCGGCCCCATGCTTCGCCCGGCAACGCCCCACTCCTCCAGGCTATCCATCAGGTGCCCGCCACGGGCGCGCAACCCGATGAACAGCGCAACGCCGATGTACCCCAGGGTGATCCACAGCGGCAACAGACTAGTCGTCATGTGATGGCACCCGCAGCCAGCGATTGGCGAGGAGCATGGCCAGCCAGCACCCCAGCACGATCACGTAGGTCCATATTGCGAGCCAGGGCAGCCCCAGCCATAGCCGCGGCTGGTTGAACCAGCCGATCACCGGCCACAGCCCCAGAGCGATCAGCGCCACGAACGCCAGGGTCAGGATCCATCCCTTACCCGAACGTGGGCGGACGACATAATGTTTCATCGATGTGTCTAGCCTTTGCAAAGTCTGGCCTGTGAAGAATCTGGCCTTTGAAGAGTCTCGTCTTTGAAGGGTCTCGCCTTCGAGGAGACTCGTCCCTGAAGTGTCTGGCGCCGCAAGTCCGAAGCGCCATAGAATCATACCGCACCGAGCGTTGAGGCCCGGCCGCCGTATCGCGAAGCCATTTTCTCTTCTAGGCTAGTAGCGCTCAATCATAGGGAACGGCATGAAAAGGATTCACTTCAGCCTGCGCGAGTGGCTGCAACATACCGCATCGGCAGGCTATGTCGCCAAGGGAATCATCTACCTGACGATCGGTTGGCTGGCGCTACTCACCACGATAGGACTTGGCGGCAGCGAAAGTGGCGCTTCGGACGTCATTCGCAAAATCGCGCTGTGGCCGTTCGGACGCGTGCTGCTGGCGCTGATGGGCCTGGGGCTCACCGCTTACGTCCTGTGGCGTCTGGCCCAGGCGTTCTGGGATACCGAGCGCAAGGGCAACGACTGGAAAGGCTGGCTTCAACGGCTGGGGTTCGCGATCAGTGGCGGCCTCTATGCCACGCTGGCCTGGCAATGTGCCACGCTGATCTTTCACAGCCTTTCCCAGTCCCAAGGCAGCGGATCCTCCCAGAACACCGAACGGCTCATGGGAATTCCGGGCGGCCGCTGGCTGCTGCTGGCCATCGGCCTCGTCTTCGTCGGCGTCGGTTTCCATCAACTGGTGCGCGCCTGGCGACGCGCCTATCGCAAGAACTGGCATCTGCAAAGCCGACCCAACCCACCCCTACCCCTGCTCGAGGCCATCGCCCGGCTCGGCCTGGCGGCCCGCGGTGTCACCTTCCTGCTGATCGGTGGGCTGCTCGCACTAGCTGCGTGGCGTCTCTCGCCCGGCGACGCGCAAGGTCTCGGCGCGGCCCTGGACCTGCTGGCTCATCAGCCCTTCGGCGACTGGCTTCTGGGCGCCGTGGCCGTCGGCCTCATCGCCTATGGCGGCTACTGTTTCATCAATGCCGGCTACCGCCGGGTACGTCATCCGCGGCACTGATCGATCATCACGAAGCGCGCGGCTCCGGAACGACCGGCCGAAGATCGAAGGCAACCGGGTTCCATAGAGAAAGCCGCCCAAGTCGGGCGGCTTCCAGAGGCTGGGACCCGAAGGCCCCAGAGAACTGTTCCGTTTCTGATACGACGCGGCTCGGCCGACAATCAGCCCAGCATCAGCGCACCGCCGGCGGCGGCGATAGCGGCACCGATACCGCGCATCCAGCGGTTGTCGCGCTGCATCAGCCAACTGCCGGTCAAGCGACCCAGCAGCGTGATACCCACACTGGCGATGACGAAGCCGAGCGCATAGAGCGCCGCCGACGCGCCCGGTGCGAGCTCGCTGCCGTGGGCGTGGCCGTGCAGCAGGATGAACGCGAAGACCAGCGTTCCGCCCAGCGCGCTGGGGAGCTTGACCAGACTGGCCACCAACACCCCTGCCAGCAGAACGCTGGAGGCGATACCGAACTCGACGCCCAGCAGCGGCACGCCACCCCAGGCGAGCCCGGCACCGGCGACCATGCCCAGCGCAATCAGCAGCGGCATGGCACGGCGAAGTGCGGATGCCTGACGGCAGCTCCACAGCCCGACCGCCAGCATGGCGAGCAGATGATCGAGGCCGGACAGCGGATGCATCAGGCCTGCCAGAAAGCTGCCGCCGTGGGTGTGCGGCAGCGCGCCGGGGTGCGCCACGGCCGCCGAGGCAGCCAGCATCGCCACCGGCGCGGCCAGCCAGGCCAGACGTCGGGCAGTGAAGGTGGATGACATCATGATGGTTCTCCTTGAATGATACGGACGCAAGTCAGTTGGCGCTCAGCAACGCCTGATCCTCGATGGCTCGGCACGCCTCACTGCGTCGATCCGGCAGCATGCCGCGATCGAGAATGAAACGAACGATCGTCTCGACACCGACGCCGTCGTGCAGATTGGTGAATACGAAAGGACGTTCGCCGCGCATCTTCTTGGCGTCGCGCTCCATCACCTCGAGCGACGCGTGAACGTAATCGGCAATATCGATCTTGTTGATGATCAGCAGATCCGACTTGGTGATGCCCGGCCCGCCCTTGCGCGGAATCTTGTCGCCGGCGGAGACGTCGATCACGTAAAGCGTCAGGTCCGACAGTTCGGGACTGAACGTGGCGGCCAGGTTATCGCCGCCGGATTCCACCAGCACCAGTTCCAGCGCGGGATGGCGCGAGTGAAGGTCATCGATGGCCGCCAGATTCATCGAGGCATCCTCGCGAATCGCGGTATGCGGGCAACCCCCGGTTTCCACGCCGATGATGCGGTCCGCGGCCAAGGCATCGTGGCGCAGCAGGAAATCGGCATCCTCGCGGGTATAGATATCGTTGGTCACCACGGCGATATCGTAGTGCTCGCGCAGCGCCAGACAGAGCTGCTTGAGCAGCGCAGTCTTCCCGGAGCCTACCGGACCGCCGACACCGACGCGTAAACAGTGCTTCATCTTGTTGCTCTCCTATTCCCTTCACCTTCAACTGCTGTCTCGTCCGAAGACGCTGAATGAATCGCGGTATTCGGACGGCGTCTTCGTCAGCTGCGGAACAGCCGTGAATACTGGGTCTCGTGCAGCGCGCTTGCCAGCGCCAGGCCCGGCAGGGCCGGACCCAGCTCGGCATCCGTGAGCCGATTGGCCGTTTCGACGGCACCGGCCAGTTCGGGCCGAAGCCGCTCGATGAGCCGCTGCGCCGCCGTCTGCCCCAATGGCAGCGCCTTGCAGGCAGCCGCCAGCTGGTTTTCCAGCCATGCCCAGGCAAAGCCGAGCTGGGCATCCTCCACGGCAATGCCGCGCCGATGGGCCAGCCAGGCGAACAGCGTGACGTAGGCCGGGCGCTGCGGTAACCAGCCGGAAGCCGGCAACAGATCGAGATCATCCAGCAGGCGGGCCAGCGCCTGCCCCAGACGCAGGTCCTCCTCTGCCAGCTCGGCGGTCTCGCGGTTGGCCTGGAGCCAGTCGTTCCAGTACTGCAGCGACTCGTGATCTCCCACCGTCCAGGCGGCCTGAAGCCGAGCCAGAACCGGCAGCTCACATGACGTCAGACCATCTTCCAGCACGCCGGACAACCACGCATCCAGACTCTCTTCGTCGCTCACCCAGCCCAGTTCGAAGGCGCTCTCGAGACCTTGTGACCAGGCAAAGGCACCGATCGGCAAGGCCGGACTGACCAATTGCATCAATCCCATCAGCGCCAGCGGATCACGTTCACGCATCGGCTACCACCGCTCAATGCTCATGGTTATGACCATGACGGTGGGCCAGGTGTGGCTGGAGGTCGTAGACCTGCCCATGGCCGTCCGCGGGATCGTGATGGTGACCATGATCGTGCCCATGTCCGTGACCGAGACCCTCGGCGTAGGCGCCCGGCTCGGGATCGAACGGCGCCTTGTGTCGCTCCAGCGTCGCGCCCAGTCTCGTGGCCAACGCCTCGAGAACATGATCCGGCGGAAAGCGTACCCAGCCGCCCCCTTCGCCGTGGCCGATCGCCAGTTGCACGTGCCGGTTACCCAGGTGATAACAGAGCCGGGCCAGCGCCAGGCCGGACGGGACCGATGCCGTCACGACAGACTCATCAGCGGCCCGGATGGCGACGATCTCGCCGGTTTCGGCGCGCAGCAGCGCCCCATCCCGCAGCACCGGTCCGCGATCCAGAAAAATGCCGATCTCGCGCCCGCCATTGCTGATCGCCTTCAACCGTCCCCGCATTCGCAGTTCGAACGGTAGCGTTACGCTGTCGAGGGCCTCGGCGTCGGACGTCGCCTCCAGCCGTTCAATCAATTTCCACATGTCTGTTCGCCTCATGAAGGCCAATACCGGGCACCCGGAATAACCAGACGATAGATAATCGAAAAAGTGCCCTGGCCGACGGTTGAATATCCCACTCAAAAAAGATGATAACGCTGCGCCAGCGGTAGTTCGGTCGCCGGTTCGCAGGTCAGCAGCTCGCCGTCGGCACGCACTTCGTAGGTTTGCGGATCGACGGTGAGATGCGGGCAGGCATCGTTGAGCTTCATGTCCCTCTTGCGCACGCCCCGTACCTGCCTGACCGCAACGAGCTCGCTCTCCAGCCCCAGCCTTGCCTTGATCCCGGCATCCAGCGCCGCCTGACTGACGAAGCTCAAGCGAGTCGCACTGGCGGCCTTGCCGAAAGCGCCGAACATCGGCCGATAGTGTACCGGTTGCGGTGTCGGAATCGACGCATTGGCATCCCCCATCGGTGCGGCCGCGATCATGCCGCCCTTGATGATCAGCGCCGGCTTCACGCCGAAGAATGCCGGGCTCCACAGCACCAGGTCCGCCAGCTTGCCGACTTCGACGGATCCCACTTCGTGGCCGATGCCATGGGTCAGCGCCGGGTTGATAGTGTATTTGGCAATGTAGCGCCGAGCACGGAAATTGTCTGCGCCCAGCGCTTCGTCTTCCGGCAGCAGGCCACGCTGCACCTTCATCTTGTGGGCAGTCTGCCAGGTGCGGCAGACCACTTCGCCGACCCGCCCCATCGCCTGCGAATCGGACGAAATCATCGAGATCACGCCCATGTCGTGGAGGATGTCCTCGGCGGCGATGGTCTCGCGGCGAATGCGCGAATCGGCGAAGGCCACGTCTTCGGGAATGTTCGGGTCGAGATGGTGGCAAACCATCAGCATGTCGAGATGCTCGTCGATGGTATTGACCGTATACGGCCGGGTCGGATTGGTCGACGACGGCAGCACGTAGTCCTTCGAGCAGGCGGTGATGATATCGGGCGCATGGCCGCCGCCCGCGCCTTCGGTGTGGTAGGTGTGAATACCGCGTTCCTTGAACGCGGCGATCGTGTCCTCGACGAAGCCGGATTCGTTGAGCGTATCGGTATGGATCGCCACCTGGACATCGTATCGTTCCGCCACGCTCAGGCAATTGTCGATCGACGCGGGAGTGGTGCCCCAGTCCTCGTGCAGCTTGAGCCCGATCGCACCGGCGACGATCTGCGCTTCCAGGGCTTCGGGCAGGCTGGCGTTGCCCTTGCCGAGCAGGCCGATGTTCATCGGCAGGGTATCGACCGCCTGCAGCATCTTGCCCAGATGCCATTCGCCCGGCGTACAGGTGGTAGCATTGGAGCCGGTGGCCGGCCCGGTACCGCCGCCGAGCATCGTGGTGACGCCGCTCATCAGCGCCTCTTCCACCTGCTGCGGGCAGATGAAATGGATATGCGCGTCGATACCGCCGGCAGTCAGGATCTTGCCCTCGCCAGCGATGATTTCGGTGCCCGGACCGATGACGATCTCGACCCCGGGCTGCACGTCGGGGTTGCCGGCCTTGCCGATGGCGGCGATCCGGCCCTTCTGCAGGCCGACATCCGCCTTGACCACGCCCCACCAGTCTAGAATCAGGGCATTGGTGATGACCGTATCCATGACCGAATCGTCGTGTCGCTGGCTCTGTCCCATGCCGTCACGGATGACCTTGCCGCCGCCGAACTTGACCTCGTCGCCGTAGACGGTGGCATCGCGCTCGACCTCGATCCACAGTTCGGTATCGCCTAGGCGTACCCGGTCGCCGACGGTCGGGCCGTACATGTCGGCATAGGCTTGTCGGGTGATCTTGACCATCAGTTGATACCCCCGTCGTTTTCAGCGGACCCATCCAGCAAGCCCATGACGTCGCCACGGAAACCGTAGATGCGGCGTCCGCCGACGTAGGGCACCAGCGTTACCTCACGGGTCTGTCCCGGCTCGAAGCGAATCGCCGACCCCGCCGGCACATCGAGACGGTAACCCCGGGCCCTGGCGCGATCGAAGGTCAACGCCGGATTGGTTTCGGCGAAGTGATAGTGAGAGCCCACCTGCACCGGCCGGTCACCGGTATTGGCCACCGCCAGCGTGAGCGTCTCGAGACCGACATTGAGCTCGATCTCGCCGTCCTGAATCTGCATTTCACCGGGAATCATGCTTACCGTCCTTCTTGTTTACTAAACCGCAGTGACCGAGGGAATGAGCGAGCGAAGGCCAGACAAGGCGAATCTCGGCGAGCCAGCGGAGTTGACTGGGTGCTCAATGAGCATGGGAAGCCGAGATTAAACGCGGTATGGCCGAGCGCAGCCATTCCAGTGCGCTTAGACGATGGGATCGTGAACGGTTACCAGTTTCGTCCCATCGGGGAAGGTCGCCTCGACCTGCACTTCATGAATCATTTCGGCGACACCGTCCATGACGTCCTCGCGGGTCAGGATCTCGCGCCCATAGCTCATCAGCTCGGCCACGCTGCGCCCGTCACGCGCCCCTTCCAGAATCTCGAAGCTGATCAGCGCCATCGCCTCCGGGTAGTTGAGCTTGAGCCCACGGGCCCGGCGCCGTTCCGCCAGCTGCGCGGCGCTGAACAATAACAGCTTGTCTTTGTCTCTCGGGGTCAATTCCATCGCGACGGCTCCCTGACTTTTCGCGTTGTTCAATATTCATTCGACTTTCCAGCTACGACTGCGCCGGCTTCGGGGCGCTAAACAGCAGCTACGAGCTACGACTGCGCCGGCTTCGGGCAGCGCAAACGACAGCGTCGGGCTTCGTCGACCAGTATCCGTCGCCGTCGGCATGATGACTACGTGTACCAGATCCGCGGTTCGCACGCCTCGCGGCCGACCAGTAGCGGCCTGAGCACATGCCAGGCCGCCTGGCAAAGCGCCCACGCTTCATTGCGCGAATCGCCGAGATAACGCAGCAGCAGCACGCCATGACGCTGGGTCACGGCCCAGTTCGGGCTTGCCGACAGCGCGTCTCGCACCGCTTTCACCGCCTGGCTCGGATCCGTCAGGCCGGCTGCCCACAGTGTCGCCTGGACCGTCGCGCCGCCCTGCCCCCACCGCCCCGAAAAGCGCCGGTGCAGCGGGTCCAGCGGTTGCCGCTCGAGCCATAGCGGCCGACCGTCGTGAAGCAATTGAAAGCGCTGCTCGATGCGGCCGCTCTCGAACGGGAGAGCGCTGGCCGGACGCCCCAGCGCCATGATCTCCCACCCCAGGCAGCGCGCATTGCCCGTCAGCGAGATCTCGGTGCGCTGTTCCCCTTTCGAACCGTCGAAGGCGATCGTTTCCTGGGGCAGCCACTCCAGCAACCCGCCATCCTCGACTTCAAGCCGGTTGGTCTGGGACCAGACCACGCCGTGACTGTCCGCCCGATAGAGCTTGGTCGCCGCCGGCGTGGTCAGCACGGCATGCGCCGAAGCCTCGACGTTCACGTCGATCTTGAGGGCATCGCCGCTGACCAGCCCCCCCGGCGGATGCAGCAGGTAGACATGGCACGGATCGGCCAGCCCGGCCCGGGGCGATTCCGGATAGAACGACCGCTGCACCCGCAAGGGGCCGTGATGTCGCGCTCGGGTCAATCGCGTGCGCCTCATTGGCGCCGCGCCGTTGGATGCCGCGTCCATGGTGCGAACCGCAAACGCGAGCGACAGCGACGCCTCCCAACGCCGGGTCGCATCGAACCGGTGCCCCGAATCGGCGGGGGCCGCCTGCCAGTGGCATGAAGGATCTACCGTCATACTGTCAGATGTCGCTTGATCAGGTCGTCGCTCAGTTCGGCGATATCGCCACCGGCCACCGCCTGGCCACGATCCATGATCATGAACTTGTCGGCGTACCGCCGGGCGAAAGGCAGTTTCTGCTCGACCAGCAGCACGGTCAGGCCATCCTCGCGATTGAGACGCCGGATGACTTCGCCGATCTGCGCGACGATGTTGGGCTGAATGCCCTCGCCCGGCTCGTCGAGGATCAACAGCCTGGGGTCGAGCACCAGCGCCCGACCGATCGCCAATTGCTGCTGCTGGCCGCCGGAGAGGTCGCCACCGCGACGATAGCGCATCTCCTTGAGCACCGGGAACAGCTCGTAGATACGCTCGGGAATCCGGCGCTGCCTGTCTCTTCTCGCCGGCAGGCCGATGCGCAGGTTCTCCTCGACCGACAGGGTGGCGAAGATCTGACGCCCCTGGGGCACATAGCCGATCCCCAAGCCCGCCCGCGCTTCGGGTCTTCGCTTGAGCAGTTCCTCGCCGTCGAAGCGAATCGCCCCGCTGCGCGCCGCCACCTCGCCCATCACGGTCTTGAGCAGCGTCGTCTTGCCGACGCCATTGCGTCCCATGACGCAGGTACAGCGGCCGGCGGGCACATCGAGCGACAGGTCGCGGAGGATGTGACTTTCCCCGTAGTACTGATTGAGCTTGTCGACGCTCAGCATCAGGCCGCCTCCTCGTCGCCGCCGAGATAGACCTCGATCACCCGTGGATCGCTGGCGACCTCGTCCATGGTCCCTTCCGCCAGCACACTGCCCTGGTGGAGCACCGTAACCTGCCTGGCGATCGAACGCACGAAGCCCATGTCGTGTTCGACGACGACCACCGACTGCTGGCCTGCGAGGCGCGTCAGCAACTCGGCGGTGCGGTGCATCTCCGGCTCGGTCATGCCGGCGACGGGCTCGTCCACCAGCAGCAGGCGGGGCCGCTGCATCAGCAGCATGCCGATCTCGAGCCACTGCTTCTGCCCGTGCGACAGCACGCCGGCCAGGCGATGCCGCGCCGAGGCCAGGCCGATGGTCTCGAGCACCTCGTCGATACGCGCCTGGCCTTCCCGGTCGAGACGAGCCAGCAAGGTCTTCCAGACCCGTCGGTCGCCGGCCATCGCCAGTTCCAGGTTCTCGGTCACGTCGAGTGCCTCGAAGACCGTGGGCTTCTGGAACTTGCGGCCGATTCCCAGATTGGCGATCTGCGGTTCGTCCAGCGTCAGCAGGTTGTGTCGGCTGCCGAACCAGACCTGGCCGTGATCCGGTCGGGTCTTGCCGGTGATGATGTCCATCATCGTCGTCTTGCCGGCCCCGTTGGGGCCGATGATGCAGCGCAGCTCGCCGTCATCGATGGTCAGGTTGAGCCGATTGATGGCCTGAAAGCCGTCGAAGCTGACGCTGACGTCCTCCAGGTAGAGAATCGGGCCGTGGCGCACGTCCACCGGAGACTGCGCCGGCGCCATGAAGTCGAAAACACGATCCGGGCGTGCGAATTCCCGCAACCTGTCGAAGCGAGTGCTATCGATCACGCTCATGCGCTCACCTCCTGTCGATCCTGCTCTTCTCCATCGCGACGCTTCCCGCACCAGGCCGAGATCACCCCGGCAATGCCCTGCGGCAGCAGCATCGTGACCAGCACGAACAGTCCCCCGAGAATGAACAGCCAGGCATCCGGCATCACCCCGGTCAGCACCGTCTTCAGGTAATTGACCACCAGCGCCCCCAGCAGCGCGCCATAGAGCGTCGCCCGCCCGCCGAGCGCCACCCATACCACCACCTCGATCGAGAACAGCGGCGCGAAGGTACTGGGATTGATGATCCCCACCTGGGGAACGTAGAGCGCACCGGCCACCCCGGCGATCATCGCCGAGACCACGAACAGCGCCAGCTTGACGTGGTCGACCCGGTAGCCGATGAAGCGCACCCGGGCCTCGGCATCGCGGGTCGCCACGCTGACCCGGCCAAGGCGTGACACCGTGATCGCTCGACACAGCCAGAACGCCAGCAGCACTGCCATGCCGGACGCCACGAACAGCGCTACGGTCATCCCCTCGCTCGCGAGCGAAAAGCCCAGCAGCTCGTAGAAACGCGTCAGCCCGGTACTGCCGCCCATGCCCATCTCGTTGCGATTGAACGCCAGCATCAGCGCGAAGGTCAGCGCCTGGGTGATAATCGAGAAGTAGACCCCGGTCACCCGCGAGCGAAACGCCAGCCAGCCGAATACCAGCGCCAGCAGACCCGGCGCCAGCAGGATCGCCAGTGCCGCCACCGGGAAGTAGGCCATGATCGACTGCCAGCCGGGCAGCGGTGAGGTCTGCGCGTTGAGATAGAGCCCCATCGCATAGCCGCCCAGGGCAAAGAAGGCGCCATGTCCCAGGCTGAGAATGCCGAGATAGCCCCAGATCAGATCCACTGCCAGCGCCAGCAGCATGTAGGTGAAATACTTGCCGAGCAGCGATACCGTGGCGTTGCTGACGTGCCAGGCGCTCGATTCCGGCAAGGCGTTCAATACCAGCACCACCAGCATGCCGCCGATCAGCACCAGGCTGGTCAACAGCGTCGAGCGGGAAAGGAACGCCTGACGCGACCGATCACGTTCGTGCAATAAGGTTTGGGTCGTCATGAGGTCCGCCCCTTGGGTGCAAAGATGCCCTGCGGGCGCTTCTGGATGAACAGGATCACGCCGACCAGCACGATGATCTTGGCCAGTACCGCGCCGACCCAGGGCTGCAGCACCTGATTGATCACGCCGAGCGACATGCCGGCCACCAGCGTTCCCCACAGGTTGCCGACCCCGCCGAAGACCACGACCAGGAAGGAGTCGACGATATAGCCCTGCCCCAGGTTGGGGCCGACGTTGGTCAACTGGGACAGGGCGACCCCCGCCAGCCCGGCGACGCCAGCGCCCAGCCCGAACGTCAGCATGTCGACACGGGTGGCACGTACGCCCATGGCGCGGGCCATCGCCCGGTTCTGGGTTACCGCACGCACCTCCAGCCCCAGCCGGGTATAGCGCATCAGCGCCCACAGGCCGGCAAAGACCACCAGGCAGAACAGCAGCACCGCCAGCCGGTTGAGGGTCAACGACAGCGCCTCGTTGATCTGCCACGCCCCTTGCAGCCAGTCCGGCGAGGTGACGCGACGATTGAGCGGCGAGAACACGCTGCGCACCAGCTGCTGCAGGATCAGGCTGAGGCCGAAGGTGGCCAGCAGCGTCTCCAGCGGACGGCCTTTCAGGAAGCGGATCACGGTGCGTTCAATCACCACCCCGAACGCACCGGCAACCAGGAAGCCGCCGGGAATGGCCAGCGCCAGCGCCAGTCCCGGCTGCCCCGGTAGTGCCTGCTGGATCATCCAGGTGGTATAGGCGCCGATCATGATCAGCTCGCCATGGGCCATGTTGATCACGCCCATGACGCCAAAGGTGATCGCCAGACCGATCGCCGCCAGCACCAGAATCGAACCGGCACTGAGGCCGAAGAACAGCGTCTGTGCACGGTCGTACCAGGCGCGCTTGCTCTCGATGCCGCCAAGGACCGACTGCGCCTCGGCGGCGAGCTCGGAATCACCGGCGGCGATCGGGGTCAACGTGTTGCGCACCCGCGTATCGAGATTGCCGCGCAGGGTGTCGAGCGCGTCGATATCGCCTTGCTGGACATCGTAGAGCGCCAGCGCGACATCGAGCTGGCCGCGAACGGATTGGCTCTCCTCGTCGTCGCGCATGGCGCGAACGCTATCGGCGTTGTCGGCCGTGACTTCGCCGATCATACGCCCGGCGGCCGCCAGCCGAGAAGCCTCGTCGCCGGCGCTCAGGGAGAGCGAGGCCAGCAGCCCCTGGATACGGGTGCGCAGATCGTTGTTGATCTTGAACGCCTCGACCGTGCGTCGTGTGCCGGTACCGGCGTCCTCGAACGTGATGGCATCGATGATCGGCCACTCGCGGCCGCTGTCATCGGTGATGATGTAGAAACGCTCGCCGCGACGCTCCTTGCCCAGGCGGCCGTCGAGCAGTGCCTGCAGCCAGCGCGTCTTCTGCTCGGCGCCGCTCTCGGCGATCGCCTGGGCGGCGTCGCCCTTGGCCTGGAAGCTGCGCGTGTCGAGCGCTTCCAGCAGCGCTCGGGCCTGCGCATCACTGACAGCGGCCGCCGCCGTCTGGCTGACGGAAAGGCCCCATGCCATCAGCAGGCACAGCAGCACGGAATGCATCAGCAGGCGCGTCAGACAACGGCCTGCCAAGTGTTGAGTCTTGATCATGTTCGTTCCTCGACACCGCCCTTTCGGTGCGGTGTCCGCCCCAGGTTCTGCTCGATGCCGCCGGCGCCCGTTCGAGCGCCGGCGGCCTGGCTTCATTCGGCGCCCGGGCCGTCTTCGCAGGTCATCGACTCGACGTCGAGCTTGCCGCAGCGCAGCGGTGCTCTCCAGTCGCTGATCAGGTTCTTGGAGTCCGGCAGGTAGTCCGACCAGGCATCGCCGGCAACCGTCGTCGGCGTCTGCCAGACCACGCTGAACTGCCCATCGTCCTGGATCTCGCCGATCATCACCGGCTTGGTGATGTGGTGGTTGGGCATCATGGTGGAAGCGCCGCCCGAGAGATTGGGCACGGTCACGCCGATGATCGAATCCTTGACCGCGTCGACATCAGTGGTCCCGGCCTTCTTGACTGCCTGGGCCCACATGTTGAAGCCGATGTAATGCGCCTCCATCGGATCGTTGGTCACCGCTTCGTCATTGCCGGTGTAGGCGACCCAGTCGTCGATGAAGTCATAGTTGGCGTCGCTGTCGACGCTCATGAAGTAGTTCCACGCCGCCATGTGCCCGACCAGCGGTGCGGTATCGATACCGGTCAGCTCCTGCTCGCCCACCGAGAACGCGACAACGGGAATGTCGCCCGCCGAAATGCCCTGGTTGGCGAGTTCGTTGTAGAACGGCACGTTGGCATCGCCGTTGATGGTCGAGACGACGGCGGTCTTCTTGCCCTGGCTGCCGAAATCTTTGACCTGCGAGACGATCGACTGCCAGTCGCTGAAACCGAACGGCGTGTAGTTGATCATGATGTCGTCGCCGGCGACGCCGTTGGCCTTGAGATAGGCTTCGAGAATCTTGTTGGTGGTGCGCGGGTAGACGTAATCGGTGCCCAGCAGCGCCCAACGCTCGACGCCCTGGCTCATCAGGTAGTCGACGGCCGGGATCGCCTGCTGATTGGGCGCGGCGCCGGTGTAGAAGATATTCTCCGAGGACTCCTCGCCTTCGTACTGCACCGGGTAGAACAGCAGCCCGTTGAGCTCCTCGACCACCGGCAGCACCGCCTTGCGAGAGGCCGAGGTCCAGTTGCCGAAGATGACGTCGACGCGATCGTCGCCGGTCAGCATGTCGCGAGCCTGTTCGGCGTAGAGCGACCAGTCCGATGCCGGGTCCATCACCACCGGCTCTAGCTGGCGACCGAGCAGACCGCCGGCGTCGTTCTGCTTGTCGATCAGCATCAGCATTTCGTCCTTGAGCGTCGACTCGCTGATGGCCATGGTGCCTGAAAGCGAATGCAGAATGCCGACACGGATCGGGCCTTCGTCCTGCGCCTGGGCAAGGGCGACGTTACCGAAGCCGGCAAGGCCCAGCGTCAGCCCGGAAGTGGCAATCAACTTGCGAAGGGAGGTTGTTGTCATCGGATTCTCCTGGTCGTGGTCATGACCCTTGGTGATCGGCCTGGCGATCATGGATATTCGCGCACCAGGCGCGGCTATCGATCCGAGAACCCTATGCATTTTCCGTGCCTTGATCGTCTTCCTCGCCATTCTTGTATACAAAAAAGAGAGAAAAGCGCGGTAAATTCCATCAATGGGCAAGAATTTGGTGCAAACAAAATTCCCTGGGCACCACAGGATTGTCGTTAATGGTGCATGAACCGCCGATGCCGCGCGGTCGCCGCACCATTTTTGAACAAAAAGACAGCGCCATCATGGCTGGCGCTTCATGAGAGTGCATGAACAACCCGGCAGGCCGCCGAGGTCGGCTCGAAACGTTCTCGAACCGACACGGCGATAAGAAACGAAGAGGCGATAAGAAACGAAGAGGCGACGCCCGATGCGCGCCGCATGGCCCAGGAGTCGATGGGACTGGGGCCCGACGGGGCCGAGACAATCGGCAGAGGCAGAATTAGAACAGGTGCCGATCCAGTGCCATCAACCCTTCCGGGCCGGCAGCGATCTGACGCTCCAGAGACTCGCTCCGCGGCAGCTGGCGCTCCAGGAAGTGCCGCCCCACGACCAGCTTCGCCTGGTAGAAGTCTTTCCCGGCCGGGCCGTTTCCGGACAGACCGCGATTTGCCGCGCGGGCGGCCTTGAACCACATCCAGGCATAGAGAGCGTGGCCCAGCAGATGCAGGTAATCGTGGGCCGCCGCCCCCGCGGCAGCCGGTTCCTTCCCGGCGGCCTCGATCAACGTGGCACTGACCCGCTCGAGCCTTTCCAGTTCACGCATCGCCGCCTCCCGGAACGGCCGCAGCGCCGGCTCGATATCATCGCCGCCGCCGAGGTCTTCCCGCACCCGCTCGACGAGGCGCTTCACGTATGCTCCCCGATTGCGCGTCAACTTGCGCCCGACCAGATCCATCGCCTGGATGCCGTTGGTGCCTTCGTAGATCATCGCGATACGGGCATCGCGCACGTACTGTTCCGCGCCCCATTCGACGCAGTAGCCATTGCCGCCATAGAGCTGCTGCGCCTCCACCGTGGCCGCGAAGCCGCGATCGGTGAGGAACGCCTTGGCTACCGGGGTCAATAACGCAACCAGGTCCGCCGACGCGTCACGCACCTCAGCATCGGGATGGTACTTGGCCCGGTCGAGCTCGCTTGCCACGAACGCCGCGAACAGTCGGCCTCCTTCATTCCAGGCGCGGGCGTCGAGCGCCATGCGTCGCACGTCGGGGTGGACGAGAATCGGATCGGCAGTCTGGTCCGGCTCGGCAGCGCCGCCGGGCGCCCGACTCTGGCGCCGCTCGCGGGCGAACGCCATCGCGCCCTGATAGGCGACGTCGCCCAACCCCAGCCCCTGGAGTCCGATCGAGAGCCGCTCGTAGTTCATCATGGTGAACATGGTCGCCAGCCCTTGGTGCGGCTCGCCGATCAGGATGCCTCTGGCCTCTTCGAAATGCATGACACAGGTGGCGCTGCCCTTGATCCCCATCTTGTGCTCGAGCCCACCGCAAACCACACCGTTGGGCTCGCCGAGCGAGCCATCTTCGTGTACGCGACGCTTGGGCACCAGGAACAGCGAGATACCCTTGGCACCTGCCGGCGCATCCGGCAACTTGGCCAGTACCAGGTGCACGATATTCTCGGTCAGGTCATGCTCGCCGCCGGTGATCCAGATCTTGCTGCCGGTGATGGCATAGCCGCCGCTGCCATCGGGCACGGCGCGAGTCTTGATGAGCCCCAGGTCGGTGCCGCAGTGCGGCTCGGTCAGACACATGGTGCCCAGCCACTCTCCGGCATAGAGCCGCGGCAGATAGAGCGCCTTGGTGGCCTCGTCGGCGTAGGCATCGAGCAGCAGTCCGGCGCCGTTGTTGAGCGCCAGATAGAGCGCGAAGCTCGCGTTGCTGGCATAGAGCATTTCGTCGAAAGCCTGGGTCAGCAGCTTCGGCAGACCCTGCCCGCCATGGTCGGGATTGCCTCCCAGTCCGCACCAGCCGCCTCGTGCCAGTTCGAGAAAGGCCTCTCTGAACCCGGCCGGCGTCCTTACCTTGCCGCCTTCGAAAAGGCACCCTTCGGCGTCGCCGCGCTGGTTGAGCGGAAACAGCTCGGCCTCGACGAGGCGCCCGGCCTCTTCGAGGATGGCATCGGCGAGTTCGGCGTTGAGTTCGGCGGTGGACGGCATCGCCTGCCATTCCTGCTCGGCATGGAACACTTCGTCGCGAACGAAGCGCATGTCTTCGAGCGGTGCACGATAATCGGCCATTGGAACTCTCCCGGCGGGCTTCAAACATTCGTTTCAATATGGCCATGACTATAAGGGAGAAGAGCGGCGGCCTTCACTCTGACCTTGGTCTAGACCTTGCCTGAAAAGCGCCTGCGCTTATCGGCTTCCCATACTGCATCCGGCCTTCCCTCCCGTGCCGAACGCTGCCATTGGCGACGTCTTTCACCGTATCTGCGGCAGGAAGCGCTAAGATTACTTCGAGACGGTTGGAACGACCGACTTGATTCAGGATAATTGGCAACTTGCGTGTTCCCGCGGATACGTCAGACTGAGAGTTCTGCCCACCGGCCGAGCGCTCTCTGGCATGACGCCCGAACGACGCAAGGGAGCGCAAGGGATCGTCGCCATTCGCCACGCGAGTGCGACCTTGAATAGACTCATCAAAGAATGGAGACGGCTAGTGGCTCAAGACACCGACAATCAGCCGGATGCGCCGCAAGAAGGCATACCGGCACCCGAGGGTCCCGCCAATCTCATCGATACCGATTATGTGATTGGGCAGGACAATATCCAGACCAACAAGTTTGGTTTCAACGTCGATCTGCACGGCAAGGTCTTCTCGATCTCGTCGCTGCTGATTCTGTTTTTCGTCATCATCACGTTGGCGCTGCCGGATCAGATGGGCCCGCTGTTCAACGGGGCGAAAGGCTTTCTGACCGACAACCTGAGCTGGCTGTTCCTGTTCGCCGCCAATATTTTCGTGCTGGTTTCCGTCGTACTGATCTTCACACCGCTGGGTAAGGTGAGAATCGGTGGCCTGCATGCCAAACCGGATTTCAGCTATGCCGGCTGGTTTGCCATGCTGTTCGCAGCGGGCATGGGTATCGGGCTGATGTTCTACGGCGTCTCCGAACCGATCACGCACTTCGGCACGTCCATTTCCGGTGATTCCTGGGCACCGCTGGGGGGCGCAGAAGGCGATCAGGCCGCCGCGCAATCCCTGGCCATGGCTGCCACCATCTTCCACTGGGGCCTGCATCCGTGGGGCATCTACGCGGTCGTCGCGCTGTCGCTGGCTCTATTTTCCTTCAACAAGGGCCTGCCGCTGACCATGCGCTCGATCTTCTACCCGATTCTGGGTGAGCGGATCTGGGGCTGGCCGGGTCACGTCATCGACATCCTGGCGGTGTTCGCCACGCTGTTCGGCTTGGCGACGTCTCTGGGTCTCGGTGCTTCCCAGGCCTCCGCCGGCCTCAACTACCTGTTCGGCATCCCCAATACCGACGTGACCATGGTGCTGCTGATCATCGGTATCACGCTGGTTGCGCTGACGTCGGTCATGCTGGGTGTCGACAAGGGCGTCCAGCGCCTATCGCAGATCAACATGGGCCTGGCCTTCCTGCTGCTGCTGTTCGTGATCATCGTCGGCCCGACGCTGCTGATCGCTACCGGCTTCTTCGAGAACATGGTGTCCTACATCACGAACCTGCCGGCGCTCTCCAACCCGTTCGGCCGTGACGATACCAACTTCGTCCATGGCTGGACCGCCTTCTACTGGGCCTGGTGGATCTCCTGGTCACCGTTCGTCGGCATGTTCATTGCCCGCGTCAGCCGGGGTCGTACGGTGCGCGAGTTCCTGATCGCCGTGCTGCTGGTGCCCACCGTCGTTTCCGTTCTGTGGATGACGGCTTTCGGTGACACCGCGATCGACCAGCTTGCCAACCAGGGCTTCGAAGGCGTCAAGAATGCCGCGCTGGAGCTGCAGCTGTTCACCATGCTGGGCCAGCTGCCGCTGACGACGATCACCTCGTTCGTCGGCATCATTCTGGTCATGGTGTTCTTCATTACCTCCTCCGACTCCGGCTCGCTGGTCATCGACTCGATCACTGCCGGCGGCAAGGTCGACGCACCGAAGCCGCAGCGCGTGTTCTGGGCGCTGATCGAAGGTGCCATTGCCATCGCGCTACTGCTGGGCGGCGGATTGACGGCACTACAGGCCGCGGTCATTGCTACCGGCCTGCCGTTCACCATCGTTCTGCTGGCCGCATGCTATGCGATCATTCAGGGGCTGCGTTCCGAACCCCGCTATTGATGGCATCGTAGACGGTGAATCGAAAAAAGCGGGCGGCTCATGGAGCCGCCCGTTTTGCGTTGAAGTCTCGTTATCCCTTCCCGGCTCGTGCCGGCCTACCGCCATAGCGCGCTGACCGGCGTGTCCCAATCGTAGTGATAGAGAATCTGGGCCTGCAGCAGTTCCGCCGTGGCCAGCGAGTCCACCAGAGCGTGGTGCCCGGTATAGGCGGGAAGATGGTAGCGCTGGCGACTCTCGTGAAGACGAATCGAGGCCATGGGCCGCCCCGCCCAGCGCCGCAGCCTGGCCCACCAGGACTGGCGATGAATCCGTGCTTCCAGCGACATGGTGTCGATCATCGGCATCAGCAGGCCATCGCCCAGCCGTTCCCGAATCGCGGCATCGAGGAAAGTCCGCTCCAGCTGGCGATAGTGCACCACGACCAGCCGGCCGGCGAGCAGGGCCAGCAGCTCGTCGATGATCGAGGCAAAATCGGGGGCATCCGCCACTTCCGCGTGGGTGATGTGATGAAAGGCCACCGATTCATCGCTCAACTGGCGCCGCGGCGACAATACCCAGTACTTGCCATCCGCGGGACGGATTCGCGACAGGGTGAACGGCATCACGCCGACGCTGACGATGTCATGGCGACTGCCATCGAGACCGGTGGTCTCGAAGTCCATGGCCACCAGCGGCGCCTCGCCGATCGGCATGTCGGGGTCCAGCGTACCCTGCGCGAAGAAGCTGGCCAGCCGCGGCACACGGGTCTGTTGCGCGCGGGCCGCCATGTAGTCGGGCCAGTTCGGCCGAGTGCTTCCGTTCGAACCCAGGCGCGGCATCAGCGAAGACTCCGGGACGAGGCCTTGCCGCCCGACTGGGCAGCACCCTTCGACGCCCCCTGCCTGGACGGCATGGTGTAGCGGAAGGAGAGAAATTTCTGGGCGTTGCTGATCGCTTCGAAGGCATCCTTGAGATGATGACGCTCACGGCTGTCGATATTTTCCGGATCGATGCTGTTGTCGGGCTCGGCGCCCCGCTCGATTGCATCGGCCTGATGGCGAATGCGCACCATCGACATGAATTCGAAGGCATAGCGTAGACGCTCGGTGACGCCGTCCGCCAACAGCTTCGTCTGGGCGATATCGTCGAGACGGGCGAAGCTGTTCTGGGCTTTCGAGCCGCAGGCCAGCGCATGGACGCGCACCAGATCCGTCAATGGCGCGGTGCCACGGCGCTTGAGATTGATCGACTTGCGGTGCTCGCCATCCTGCTCCATGACGAACTTGCGGAAGAAGCCCAGCGGCGGTGTCCGGTTCTTGGCATTGCGCGCCAACGCCGCGAGAAACACCGGGCGCTGAGGGGCCAGTTCGGCGATCAGATCCTGCAGCGACTCGACCATGGGCGCCTCGCCATGCACCGGGGCCAGGTCGAAGAAGATGGAGCTGTGCAGCAGCCGTTCGCCGTTGGGCTCGTCCATCCACTCGGTAAAATACTGCTTCCAGACCGCCAGCGGCTTTCGCCAGCGCGGATTGGTCGCCATCACGTCGCCCTTGCAGTACGGATAGCCGCAGGCGTCGAGGCCATCGCAGACGAACCTGGCCAGCGCCTCGAAATACTCTCCGTGCCGCTCGGGATCGTAGTCGTCATGGAGAACCAGCGCGTTGTCCTGGTCGGCATTGATGGTCGGCTCCTCCCGCGCCATCGACCCCAGCACCATGAAGCAGTAGGGTATCGGTGCCGGGCCCAGCTCGGCTTCCGCCAGCTCGATCAGGCGCTGCGTGAAAGCCCGGCCAATTGTTGCGAGCGCCCGGCAGACCATCTCCGAATTGGCGCCGTCGGCGACCATGCGCACAAATCCCGTGCGAACCTCGGGCGACAGCCTCGCAAGCTGTTCCGGCGTATTCTGAACGAAGATGTTGTTGACCAGAAACAGACTGCTGTGGGTCTCGTGACGCACGATATCGGAAAGATGCAGCACGCCGACCGGCTGGCGACGATGCAGCACCGGCAGATGGTGAACCTGGTTGCGCAGCATGCTCAGCATCGCTTCGTAGACCGACTCGTCGGACTGGGTCACGATCAACTTTCGCGACATCACCTCGCCCACTGCCGTGTCGGACGACTTGCCCTCCGCCAGCACGCGGGTGCAGAAGTCGCGATCGGTGAGAATACCGTTGAGCTGCCAGTATCGGCCGTCACGCCCGGTGAACGTATAAGCGGACTGCGTCTCGGTGACGTCCACCACCAACACGCAGGTGACGTTGGCATCGCGCATCTGCCGGGCCGCCTGCTGCAGGGACGTGGAGGCTTCGACCATCTGCGGCTGCCGGCTGATCAACTTGCGCACCCGGGTCGTCATCAGGCCGCTGTCGTCGCGCTGCTGTTCCACCGTCACCTTGAGACGCTGGCCACCGGTCTCCACGAACTCGGCGAAGTCGTCGTCCTCTTCGCAGATCGTCTCGAAGACATCGCCGGGGATGAAATAGATCAGCGTGTCCTCGATCGCGCTGACCGGGTAGCGCACCCGGCGGTTGCTGCGCATCAGATCCGAGTAGCCGAAGATATCGCCCTCGCTCAGGCGATTGAACAGCCGGCCACTGCGCTGATACATCTCGACCGCGCCGCTACGGATGTACCACAGGGAGTCGATCGGCTGGTCCTTGACCAGCAGCTCGCTGCCAGCCTGGAAGTAGCGAATCTCGACCTCGCCGGCAATGCGATCGAGCAACGCATCGGGGAGATTGTCGAACGGCGCGAACTGCGCCATATGGCTTCGGATATCCAACTGCTCAACGTTCATGCGCTCCTCCCCGTCGCGAAGGCTTATTGTCGAAGGGCCGAGAGATGGCGTCAACGACGGCTTGTCTTCTATCCGCTTGATCCGCCGGCAAAAACCGCCAATATCGCTCTCGGTCTGAAGAGCAAGAAGACCCGGGTCAGCCACACTCGCGCGCGAGGGCGCGCAGCCGATCGCAGGCGATTTCGAAGATACCCTGGGTCGAGACATCGGTCATGCCGCCGACATGCGGCGTCGCGATCACGTTCTGGGCGAATATCGGATCCGCGGGGTCGGGCGGCTCTTCCCAGAACACATCGAGCCCGGCACCACCCAGCCGGCCCGAACGCAGCGCCTGCAACAGCGCATCCCGCTCGACCAGCCCGCCGCGCCCCAGGTTGATCAGAAAGCTGCCCGGCTTGAAGGTCGCCAGGGAGGTCGCATCGATCAGATGATGGGTTTGCGGAGTATCCGGCAGCGTCAAGACGACGAAATCCGCCCGCGCCAGCAGCGTCGGCAGCTCTTCCAGCGTGCCCAACCAGGCAAGCCCGTGCCGTTCGGCGACCGCGGGATCGGCGTGGCGCTTGATCCCCAGCAGGGTCATGTCGAAAGCGTGCAGCCGCCTGGCCAGCGCCTGGCCCAGGCCCCCCAGCCCCACGATGCCCACTGTCTTGCCCTTGAGCCCCATCCCGATCGGTCCGCCCAGTTGGCGGTCGGCCAGAAACTCGGGAATTCGCTTCGCCTGTCGGGCCAGCCCCAGCATCATCCAGATGCCCAGCTCCGCCACGGAATCGGCGTTGCCCGAGATATCCGTCGGCACATTGGCGACCTCGATGCCCCGCGCCTCGGCCGCCTGCCGGTCGACGCCCTCCAGGCCGGCGCCGATCTGCTGTATCAGCTTGAGGCGGTCGGCCGTCGCCAACAGCGGCGCATCCACGCGACTCATGGTCGGAATCAGCGCATCGAAACCCGCCAGGGTCTTCAACTCGTATCCGCCGGCCGCCACGAACTCGACATCGGGCAGAGCCTGCCGGAACTTGGCGAGAATGCCGGCCCAGGCATCCTCCTCGGCTGCAAATAGTACGCGCACAGGCACCCTCACCCTCTCATCGTGAATCGGAGAAAAATACCATGCCGGGTAACGGGTTCGGAGTAAATGGCGGGGCCAGCACTCTTCAGGCGCTATCGGCCTTCGATAACGGCATGGGATGCTTGCCTTCGACCCAGCCGAGGCTGCCGCTGTCGCTCGGCTGGAACCAGTCGAGGCGAGACGCCAGCGCGACCACGCTGCCGACGACGATCAATGTCGGCGGTCTTGGCTGATATTGATCGAGGCTCGGGGGCAGATGCCCGAGCGTGCCCAGATGCACACGCTGGTTGGCCGTCGTGCCCTGCTCGACCAGCGCCATCGGCGTGGCGGCATCGAGCCCGTGCGCCACCAGCCGCTCGCGAATCAGATCCAGCGCCCCCAGGCCCATGTAGAAGACCAGAGTCTGGCCGCTGCGGGCCAGTGCCGGCCAGTCGAGGTCACAACTGCCGTTCTTGAGATGACCAGTGACGAAGCGCACCGACTGGGCGTGATCGCGATGGGTCAACGGTATCCCGGCGTAGGCCGCGCAGCCGGACGCGGCGGTGATCCCCGGCACCACGTCGAAATCGACTCCGGCTTCGACCAGCGTCTCCAGCTCTTCGCCGCCGCGACCGAAGATGAATGGGTCTCCACCCTTCAAGCGAACCACTCGGTTGCCCGCTTTCGCCCAATCGACCAGCGCCTGATTGATCCCCTCCTGCGGCACGCTGTGCCGGGAGCGCGCCTTGCCGACATAGAAGCGCTTCGCCTCCGGCCTGGCCAGCGCCAGAATCTCCTGACTGACCAGCCGGTCGTGAATCACCACGTCCGCGCGCTGCAGTTGCTTGAGCGCCTTCAGCGTCAGCAGTTCCGGATCGCCCGGCCCGGCGCCGACCAACGAGACATGCCCCCGCTGCCAGTGCATGCCGGCGGGTGCCGCCGCGTCCTGAACGGTCACTCTCGGCGGCAGCCGGACGCTGCATAGCGCTGGATGAGAAGGCACGAAAACGGCCACGCCTGCCTGCCGCGCCAGCGTCGCCATTCGACGATCGCGCTCGCCGTCACCACTGGCGACCAGCCATAGCTGACCGGCCGCGGGCACCGGTTCCGCGTCGTCCACCTTCCATCCTTGCGCCTGGCACAGGCGCGCCAGGGCCGGCATCGCCGAATTGGCGTGCACGATCACCGCCGGCACCAGCCCGGCGATACGCTGCGCCAGTGTCAGCGCTTCGCTGCCGCCACCGATGAGATGCACATCGAGACAGGCGGGGTCGTATTGAAGAGTGAGCGAGTCTGTCACGAGTCGGGCCGCTGGTCGGGAAGAAGAACGTGGCGCGTCGGGCTGAAGCGTATCCGGTCGAAGAACGCGCGGCTGAAGCATAGGACTAAAGCATAGAATTGAAGCATAGCCGGCAACGCCATCCTCGATGGATGAAGTGTACGGTTTCCCATGCGCACGATGAAGTAACGCTTTTTTGTAGAGTTATAACCAAACGATCCCTCATGCCATTTGGCTATGAAGGATCGCCGGCGACAGAATCAGTCGGCGTTGAAGCGAGTGATCCCGCCCATGTACGGCGCCAGCGCCGCCGGCACATCGATGCTGCCATCGGCGTTCTGGTAGTTTTCCAGCACCGCCAGCAGGCAGCGCCCCACCGCCAGGCCCGAGCCATTCAGGGTGTGCACCAGCTGCGGCTTCTTCTGATCCGGGCTGCGGAAGCGCGCCTGCATTCGCCGCGCCTGGAAATCCTCGCAGTTGGAAACGGAGGAGATTTCCCGGTAGGTCGCCTGGCTCGGCAGCCACACTTCCAGATCGTAGGTCTTGGTGGCACTGGCGCCCATGTCGCCGGTACACAGCGTCACCACGCGATACGGCAGCTCCAGCGCCTGCAGAATCGCCTCGGCATGACCGCGCATCTCTTCGAGCACGTCGTAGCTGGTCGCCGGGTCGACCACCTGAACCATCTCGACCTTGTCGAATTGGTGCTGGCGAATCATGCCCCGGGTGTCGCGACCGTAGGCGCCGGCCTCGCTGCGAAAGCACGGGGTGTGGGCGGTCAACTTCAACGGCAACGACGCGTGATCGAGAATCTCGTCACGCACGAAATTGGTCAGCGGAACTTCGGCCGTCGGGATCAGGTAGTAGTCGCTGTCGCTCAGTCGGAACAGATCCTCGCCAAACTTGGGCAACTGGCCGGTGCCCGTCAGCGTCTCGGCGTTGACCATGTAAGGCACGTAGCACTCTTCGTAGCCATGATCCCGAGTCTGCTTGTCGAGCATGAACTGGGCCAGCGCCCGGTGCAGACGAGCGATCGGCCCGCGCATCACGGCGAAACGCGAGCCGGTCAGCTTGGTTGCCATCTCGAAATCGAGATAGCCGAACCGGGCACCCAGATCGACATGGTCGCGAACCTCGAAGTCGAATTCGCGTGGCGTTCCCCAGCGATGCAGCTCGACGTTGTCGCTCTCGTCGGCTCCCTCGGGAACGTCTTCATGAGGCAGGTTGGGCAGCCCGGCCACTAGATCGTCCCAGGCCTGCTGCACTTCGCCCAGCTCGCGCTTGGCGCGGTCGAGATCATCGCCGAGCTGACCCACTTCGGCGAGCAGCGGCTGGATGTCTTCGCCGGCGGCCTTGGCCTTGCCGATCGACTTGGAACGCACGTTACGCTCGTTCTGCAACTGCTCGGTCCGCGTCTGCAGCTCGCGACGCCGGGACTCGAGCGACTCGAGCTGTTCGGTGTCGAGAGTGAAGCCCCGCAGGGCCAGGCGTTGGGCGACGAACTGCGGATCGCTACGCAACAGCTTCGGATCGAGCATGACTGGGTTCCGTTGTTTGAAATAGACAGTTTGAAATCGAAAACCGTGACGACAGGAGACTGACCGAAGACGCAGGACAGCAGGTAACGTCTCGATGGTCACTCTTGCGAGGGAGATATTGTAGGGAAAACCCCATCCCGGCACCATGCGCCACCGGGGATTCGTGTCGCTGCCGCGCTTGGCGCGCTAAACTATCCGCCCTCGAGCGCCCCGGCGCCAAGAACCGATAACCTGCCGGATGGAATCCGTCCGGCGACGGCCGCCCGACCGGCCCGACGTGATGGCTTGATGCATGACGATGATTACACGCCTAGATCCGGCCAGTGCCGATCTCACCCTGCCCGAGCGCTATCGCCGGTTCCTCGCGGAGCTGGCCGATGCGGGTTTCCGGGGAGACATCGCCGACGATGCCGCCAACCGTACCGTGCTGGCGACGGACAACTCCATTTATCAGCGCTTGCCGATGGCGGTTCTCTACCCGCGCGACGCTGCCGATCTCGAACTGATCGCCCGCCTGCTCGGACGCGAGGCGCACCGCGACATCGTGCTCGCCCCGCGTGGCGGCGGCACCGGCACCAACGGCCAGTCGCTGACCGACGGGCTGGTGGTGGACGTCTCCCGTTACATGAACCGGATCCTCGAGATCGACGTCGAGAACCGCCGCGTGCGGGTTCAGGCCGGCGTGGTCAAGGATCAGTTGAACGCCGCGCTCAAGCCCCACGGGCTGTTCTTTGCCCCGGAGCTCTCCACCTCCAACCGCGCCACGATCGGCGGCATGATCTCTACCGATGCCAGCGGCCAGGGCAGCTGCGAATACGGCAAGACGCGCAACCATGTGCTCGAGCTCGATGTCGTGCTGCCCGGCGGCGAGCGGCTCGAGAGCCGGCCGCTGGACGAAACGGCGCTGGCGGCCGCCTGCCAGCGCGACGACCGGGTCGGCGAGATCTACCGCGCGGTGAGCGACATCGCGACCACCGAGCGGGCGCGCATCGCGGAGGTCTTTCCGCCACTCAACCGCTGCCTGACCGGCTACGATCTGGCGCACCTGACCGACGACCAGGGCCGCTTCGACCTCAACAGCGTGCTGTGCGGCTCGGAGGGCTCGCTGGCACTGCTCAACGAGGCCACGCTCAACGTATTGCCGCTGCCCAGGCACTCGACCCTGGTCAACGTGCGCTACGCCGGTTTCATGGATGCGCTGCGCGACGCCAAGGCGCTGGTGGCAGAAGGCAGTCCGACGTCGATCGAAACCATCGACGACCGTGTGCTGACACTGGCGATGGAGGATTTCGTCTGGGACAGCGTGGCGGAATTCTTCCCCGCCGTCGTTGGTGACAATGGCGAGCGCGGGACACCGATTCGCGGCATCAACCTGGTCGAGTTCAACGATGACGATCCGGCGCGGCTGACCGAGCGCGTTCAGGCGTTCGTCGCGCATCTCGGCTCGGATGCCGGCGTCGAACGGCTCGGCTACACCCTGGCCGAGGGCCGCCCGCAGATTGCCCGGGTCTATGCCATGCGCAAGCGCGCCGTGGGTCTGCTCGGCAACGCCAAGGTCGATGCCAAGGGCGAGAAACGCCCGATTCCGTTCGTCGAGGACACCGCGGTACCCCCCGAGCGGCTGGCCGACTACATCGCCGAGTTTCGCCAACTGCTGGACGCGCGCGATCTCGAATACGGCATGTTCGGCCACGTCGACGCCGGCGTGCTGCACGTCCGCCCCGCCATCGACATGAAGGATCCGGCGCAGGCACGCCTGATTCGCGAGATTTCCGATGAGGTGGCAGCATTGACCCAGCGCTACGGCGGGCTGCTGTGGGGCGAACACGGCAAGGGGGTGCGCTCCGAATATACGCCGCGCTTCTTCGGCGAGCTCTACCCCGCGCTGCAACGGGTGAAGGCCGCCTTCGACCCGCACAACCAGTTCAACCCGGGCAAGATCGCGACACCGCTCTCTAGCCCGCCCGAAGACGCGGGTCTTTCCATCCCGCCCGAAGCCGCGGGCAGCGCGGAAGGTACAACCACGCATTCCGCAGCGTCGGGAGATAGGTCAGACGAGATCGGCATCGTCGACGGACACGACCCGGGGCTGCTGGCGATCGACAGCGTTACCACCCGCGGCGAGCTGGACCGTCAGATCGACGAGCGGGTCTGGCAGGAGAACGCCAGTGCCGTCTACTGCAACGGTAACGGCGCCTGCTACAACTACGACCCGGCCGATGCCATGTGCCCTTCCTGGAAGGCGACGCGTGAGCGCATTCATTCGCCCAAGGGGCGCGCCAGCCTGATGCGCGAGTGGCTGCGCCGCCAGGGCAACGCCGGTGTCGATGTAACCGAGGTAAGTCGAGCCCAGCGCCGCGGCGGCCTCGGCGCCTGGCTCCTGGCCCAGCCCGGCAAGATCGGGCGGTCGGTCGCCCGGCGGCGCGGCGAGGCGGACTTCTCGCATGAAGTCCATGACGCCATGGCCGGGTGTCTGGCGTGCAAGTCCTGCGCTGGCCAGTGTCCGATCAAGGTCGACGTGCCGGATTTCCGCTCGCGTTTCCTCGAGAGTTACCACAGCCGCTACGCGCGCCCGCTGCGCGACTATCTGATCGGCGGGCTCGAGTTCGTCGTGCCGCATCTTCGTCCGGTGACGCCGCTCTACAACGCGCTGCTCGACAACCGCCTGGTCGACCGCTTCCTGGCGAAAGGCCTCGGCATCGTCGACAGCCCGAAACTCTCCCGCGCCAGCCTCGGGAAGACGCTCGCCGCCTGGGGCGTCGCCGAAGCCACGCCGCTGACGCTGGGCCGACTCACCGAGTCTCAGAAAAGCCGCAGCGTGGTGCTGGTGCAGGACGCCTTTACCAGCCACTTCGAATCGCGGCTGGTCATGGATGTGGTCGAGCTGCTGGGACGCCTCGATATTCGCGTTTTCGTGGCGCCCTTCCACCCCAACGGCAAGCCGCTGCATGTGCAGGGCTTCCTCGGTCGCTTCGAGCGAGTGGCGGAAAGACAGGCGGCCAGGCTCCGGGCGCTTTCCGGCTTCGGCGTACCGCTGGTGGGCATCGATCCGGCGATGACGCTCACCTACCGTCAGGAGTACGTCAAGACGCTCGGCCCGCAGGCCGTGCCCGAGGTACTGTTGCTGCAGGAGTGGCTACTGTCGCTGGGGCAGTCGATTCTGCCGCGAGGCTGGCGCGACGAGGCAACCGGTGCCGATCCCGGCTACCGCCTGCTGAGTCACTGCACCGAGAAGACCAACGCGCCGGGCAGCCCCAGGGGCTGGCAGCAGTTGTTCGCGCACTTCGGGCTTCAGCTGGATCTGGTCGCCACCGGCTGCTGCGGCATGTCCGGCACCTACGGGCACGAAGCGCGCAACCGCGACACCTCGGAAAAAATCTACGATCTTTCCTGGCGTGCCCCGGTGGAAGATGACGCCAATGCCGGTCGTCTGCTCGCCACGGGCTACTCCTGCCGCAGCCAGGTCAAGCGACTGTCGAACCAGACACTGCCGCACCCGCTACAGGCGCTATTGAAATGGATCAAGATCGCGGATCGGTCTATTAATTGAGCCATATGAGAGGGTGTTTACAAAACAGGCGAACGAAGGCAAGACAAGGCAAAATTGGCCGAAAACACGGAGTTTACATGGGGTAAATGAGTATTCGAGGCCGATTTTAACGCTGGATTGTCGAGTGCAGCCCTTTTGTAAACACCCTCTGAGCCGTCGAGAAGAAACGGGGGGTTCGAAGACGAGCCCCGGCGCCATCTGCATCCATTGACCGACCCTCCCCCTTCGCCAACCAGGAGCCAACCCCATGTCCGCCGCGAAGCATGTCGTTTGTCCGCACTGTCATGCCGTCAACCGAGTCGCCAACGAGCGCCTGCGGGACGGCCCCCAGTGCGGGCGCTGCCACAACGCCCTGTTCGGCGACCAGCCGCTGACGCTGGATTCGGCCAACTTCGATCGTTTCGTGTCGCGTAGCGATCTGCCGATTCTGATCGACTTCTGGGCCGACTGGTGCGGCCCCTGCAAGGCGATGGCGCCAGGGTTCGCCCAAGCCGCCAGGGCGTTGTCGCCGAACGTCATCCTGGGCAAGCTGGATACCGAAGCCGCGACGGATATCGCCTCGCGATTCGGTATTCGCAGCATCCCGACGCTGATCCTGTTCCGCGGCGGGCGAGAGATCGCGCGCCAGGCCGGTGCCATGGGCTCCGCGGATATCGTCAACTGGACCCAGCGACAACTCGCCACACCCTGAAGCCTCCTTTGCCTTCGATTCGGCATTGCATCAATGCAATGCCGCCGCTAGTCTGCGCGCCTTTTGCCACCTCCTGGAGAGACTGCCATGGAAAACGCTGCCCTTGCCCTCACCGGCATCGGCCTGCTGGCACTGATCTGCCAATGGCTTGCCTGGCAGCTCCGGGTGCCCGCCATTCTTCCGCTACTGATCGCCGGCATCGCCGCCGGCCCGGTGACCGGCATCCTCGATCCCGACGCGGTGCTGGGCGACCTGCTGTTCCCGCTGGTTTCCCTGGCGGTGGCGGTGATCCTGTTCGAGGGCGCCTTGACGCTGGATTTCCGCGAGCTTCGCGGCCATGGCCGCACGGTCAGCCGGCTGGTGACCTGGGGCGCGCTGATCACGGCGCTGATCGCCATTGCCGCCGCGCATCTGGTACTGGGCCTTTCCTGGGAGATGGCCAGCGTGCTGGGGGCGCTACTGGTGGTGACCGGGCCGACGGTAGTATTGCCGCTGCTGCAAACCCTGCGCGCCCGGGAACACGTCAGCCAGATCCTGCGCTGGGAAGGCATCCTGATCGATCCGATCGGCGCCATCGGCGCGGTACTGGTCTACGAGTTCGTCGCCCTGGGGCTCTCCAACGGTGCGGCAGCGCATACCCTGCTGAGCTTCGCCCAGACCGCGGTGATCGGCTTCGGCCTGGGCACGGCCGGCGGCTATCTATGGGGCAGCGTGCTGCGTCACTACTGGCTGCCCCAGCGGCTGCACAGCTTCGGCACCCTGATGATCATGCTGACGCTATTCACCGCGTCGAACCTGCTGTTCCACGAGTCCGGCCTGCTGACCGTCACCGTCATGGGGGTATGGATGGCAAACATGCGCGGCGTGCCGACCCAGCCGATCCTGGAGTTCAAGGAGACGCTATCGATCCTGCTGATCTCGGGGCTGTTCATCCTGCTGGCTGCGCGCCTGAGCCTGGCCCAGTTGGGCCTGCTGTCGTGGGAAGCGTGGGCGTTCCTGGTCATTCTGGTGTGGGTCGCGCGGCCGCTGGCGGTGTGGCTGTGCACCTGGGGCAGCTCGCTCAACTGGCGGGAAAAGGCGCTGCTGGCCTGGCTCTCTCCTCGCGGGATCGTCGCGGCGGCCGTGGCCTCGCTGTTCGCGATTCGCCTCGAGGCGCTGGAGGTTCCCGGCGCCGAGCTGCTGGTGCCGGTCACGTTTCTGGTGATCATCAGCACCGTCGTCGTCCAGAGCCTGTTCTCGCGCCCGCTGGCGAGGCTGCTGAAAGTGAACGCCCCAACCGCATCGGGATTCCTGATCATCGGCGCCAACCCCGTCTCGCGGGCATTCGGCAGCGCGCTCCAGGAAGCCGGTTTCGCGGTGCGGCTATGCGACCACAACTGGGACGCCATCCAGGAAGCGCGGATGGCCAACATCCCGACCTACTACGGCAACCCGCTGTCGGAGCACGCCGCCCAGCATTTGGGGCTGACCGGCATCGGCCACCTGTTGCCGCTCTCGCCCTACCGCGAGCTCAACAACCTGGCCGCGCTGCACTTCGAGCATATCCTCGGCCACGGCAAGGTCTTCCGGCTGGCGGTGGAGTCCTCCCGCAATGCCCGGCGCCACCATCAACAGGCGCTGGCGCACCTGCCGCTGCTGTTCGACGGTCATACCACTTTCACCCGTCTTTCAAGCCTGATCGGCCAGGGCGCCGTGGTTCGTCAGGCCAACATTAGCGACAACTTCGATATCGACGATTATCGTCGCATTCACCACGATCGCCTGCTGACGCTGTTCACGCTCTCGACCAGCGGCCGGATCCGTATCGCCACGGCCGACAAGCCGCTCAACCCGAAGGCGGGCGATACGCTGATCAGCCTGATATTCCCGGATTCGCCCGAGTTCTGAATTCCAGGTTCCGGATTTGGGGCTCTGGATTATGAGCTCTGGTTAGGCCACGCAATGACGAACCCCGCTTCCCGATCTTCGACTCGGTAAGCGGGGTTCTTACATTGGCGCTGAGCGTTCGTCAGCCCGGCGTGGACGCGTGACGCGGTCCGGGTTAAAAGAACATCCGGCGAAGCGCGCTACCGGGTTCTTTCTCGCGCATGAAAGCTTCGCCGACCAGAAAGGCATTGACGTCGAATTCGCGCATGCGCTCAACGTCGTCCCGGCCATGAATGCCGGACTCGGTGACGACCGTCACGCCCTGGGGGATTCGCTTGAGCAGGTCGAAAGTGGTGTCCAGCGAGGTTTCGAACGTGCGCAGGTCGCGGTTGTTGATCCCCACCAGTGGCAAATCGAGCATCAGCGCCCGTTCGAGCTCGAAGATATCGTGCACCTCGACCAGCACGTCCATGCCCAGTGCCGTCGCCTGCTGGTAGAGATCCTTGAGCTGCTCGTCGCTCAGCGCTGCCACGATCAGCAGAATGCAGTCCGCGCCGATGCCTCTGGCTTCCGCCACCTGATAGCCGTCGATGATGAAATCCTTGCGAATCACCGGCAGGTCGCAGACATTCCGGGCGGCGATCAGATAGTCCTCGTGCCCCTGGAAGTAGTCGGCGTCCGTCAGTACCGAGAGACAGCTGGCGCCGGCCGCGGCGTAGTCGGCCGCAATCTCGGCGGGCCGGAAGTCTTCCCGGATGATTCCCTTGGAGGGCGACGCCTTCTTGATCTCGGCGATGACCGCGGGGTCGCCGCCATCGATACAGGCATTGAGCGCCGAGACGAAGCCTCGCGGCGCGCTCTGCGCCTTCGCCCGCTCCAGCCAGGTCTGCTCGCTGTCGACCGCGCGGCGTTCGGCGATCTCCTCGCGCTTGCGTGCCAGGATCTTGGCCAGAATGGTAGGCAGTTCACTATCGGCGGCATCGGTCATCGTGGAGATTCCTGTTGAGCTGGTTCTGATTCAGCGAAGACGCTGGTTCGGCGAAGACGCCAGTTTTGTCGCGGGCGGTCAGTTGGCGAAGACCCGGGTAAAGTCGGAAAGCTCCTTGAGCTTTTCCAGCGGCAGCTTGGAGGCCTGGGCGTCCTGCGCCATCAGCACGCCTTCCTTGAGCGAATCCGCCACATCGGCAGCGAACAGCGCCGCTCCGGCGTTGAGCGCGACGATATCGCCAGCCACACCCTTGCCGACCAGCGCTTCCTTGACCAGCTGGAGACTGTCTTCGGCGGTCACGACCTTCAGCGGATCGAGGGACTGACGCTCGATGCCCAGCTCCTCGGGCGTGATCGTGTATTCACGAATCTCGCCGTCGCGAAGCTCGGCAACCCGCGTCGGCGCCGCCACAGAGATTTCGTCCAGGCCATCCTCGGCGTGAACCACCAGCACGTGCCGGCTGCCCAGCTTGCGCAGCGACTCTGCCACCAGCGGCACGAGATGCGGTGCGTAGACGCCCAGCAGCTGATTGGGCGCCCCCGCCGGATTGGTCAGCGGACCAAGGATGTTGAAGACCGTACGAACGCCCATTTCCCGTCGCGGGCCGATGGCGTGGCGCATCGCCTGGTGGTGGCGCGGCGCGAACATGAAACCGACCCCGACCTGTTCTATACAGCGCGCGATGGTCGCCGCGTCGAGATCGAGATAGATCCCCGCCACATCGAACAGATCCGCGCTACCGGCGGCGGAGGAAACGCCCCGGTTGCCGTGCTTGGCGACATGGCCGCCCGCGGCCGCGACCACGAAGCTCGAAGCCGTGGAAACGTTGAAAAGGTTGGCGCCATCGCCGCCAGTGCCGACGATGTCGACGATGTTGTCGCAGTCGATCGATACCGGCTGCATCAGTTCGCGCATGACCTGCGCTGCCGCCGTGATCTCGTCGGCGGTTTCCCCCTTCATCGCCAGCCCGATCAGAAAACCGCCGATCTGGGCCTCGGTCGCTTCGCCCGTCATGATCGCCTTCATGACGGCGTGGGTGTCCTCGTAACTGAGATCCTGACGGCGCATGACCGCGCCAATGGCATCCCGCATCTGCATGTTGGTTCCTCGCCTGTTCCGTTAGCCGCGCCGTTTCAGGAAGTTCGCCAGCAGCTCGTGGCCTTGGCGAGACAGAATCGATTCGGGGTGAAACTGGACCCCTTCGATATCCAGCGTCTTGTGCTTCAAACCCATGATCAGCCCTGGGGTCGGGTCGTCGTCATCGGCCCAGGCCGTGATCTCGAGGCACTCCGGCAGGGTAGCGGCATCGACCACCAGCGAATGGTAACGGGTGACCTCGAGCGGGTCTTCGAGCCCTTCGAAAACCCCTTCACCGCGGTGACGAATGCGAGATGTCTTGCCGTGCATCACCTGAGGCGCGCGGATCACGTCGCCACCATAGACCTGGCCGATGGCCTGGTGACCGAGACAGACGCCGAGTATCGGGATCCTGCCGGCGAAGTGGCGAATCGCCTCCATCGAGATACCCGCTTCGTTGGGCGTACACGGCCCGGGCGAGACCACCAGGTGGGTCGGTTCGTGGCGCTCCAGCTCGGCAAGGTCCACGTCGTCGTTGCGCACGGTGACGACATCGGCCCCCAGCTCGCCCAGATACTGAACGATATTGAAGGTGAAGCTATCGTAATTGTCGATCATGAGGACTGACATGGGAATAAACTCCTGATATATCGATTAAATCGACTCTTGGCTCGAGATTTACCCGAGTGCGACCCAAGTCGATCGCTGCCTCTATGCCGACCTCACGAAGCGAAACGAACACACAAAAATGCCGCCCCGTGGGGCGGCATTCTTTTCAAACGTCAGACAGACGTAGGCGTGCCACCCTTGGATCAAAGGCGCCACCACCCCTGGTTATGCTTGCGTATTCGGTTCGTGATCATGGGAAATATAGTGCCGCGTCGTCACGCAGGGTGTCAACGGCGTTATCGCCTGTCTTCCAAAAGGAATCGGGCCAACGCCGCTCAATTCGAGACGCTCTTGATTTGGTGAAGATAGAGCGGGTCGAAGTCTCCCTCCTCCTTCAGCCGCTCCTCATCCAGAACGGTTATCCTGCCACGCTTGGCTTCGATCAGACCATCCGCGCGCAGCGCCTGAAAGACGCGATTCATGTGGACCGGGGTGATACCTATCGCATCTGCCAATTCGGCCTGCGTAATTGGCAGGCGGAAAGAGTCATTCTCGGCAAACCCTACGGCTTTCAGCCGCATCAATAGCTCGCAGAGAAGGTGCGCCACCCGCGGATAGGCGCCCCGCTGCCCGATATTGAGGATCCAGTCCCGGTATATCGACGCATCGACCAGTGTCTCGCGCCAGAAGGCAGCGGCGAGGCGGGGGGAACGTTCGCAGGCCCGCTTCAAGGCGTCATGCTGGATGAATCCGACCATGCTGGAACTGATCGACGCGAGACTCATGTCCATGACCTTGAGATGCAGGCTCTGCAGATCCGGCATGTCGCCAGGAACATGCACCGCCATGATCTGACGCTTCCCGTCCGAGGTCAGCTTGTAGACGCAGGTAAACCCCTCCAGCAGCAGACAGCTCCGGGAAGCGTGCTCGCCGATGCGGATGATATCCTGCCCGGGATTGAGCGACTCCACTTGCACCGGAAGGTCTCGTAGCACCTGCCTCTCATCGTCGGAAAGCCTGAAGATGCTCTCCAGCTTCCGAATCATCAGGTCGTTGGGAGAAAGACGATTGGAAAAGTGAACGCCTGATACCATGGTTTTGCACCTTTGCTTCCCAAAGAAATGAAGCTGCTGCCTCAGTATCTCTGTTCATATGATTAAAACGCCTGTCTCGTCCATGAAGTGTGGTTCACGCTTCGGGAGCTGGCTACTCGTCGACGCCATTTCCGTCGAGGCGTGTCAACAGTTCGTCGATATCGGGAAAGATGGGTTCGATCGCCAGCTGGCCAGACCTCAAGGGGCCCAGGCGGATACAGAGAAACTGCCAGAAGACCAGCCCGTAGCGGCTCATGTAATGGCCGATTCGGGATTGCAGGGGAACGCCCTCCCCCTTTGCGAGCCGCTGAGCCAGAAAAGGAATGACCACGTCCTGGAGACGTTCGAAGGCCTCCATATCGGTCGAGGCTTCTGCCGTCAGGCCGGGCAAGGCCGGCACCAACGCCTCCCAGCGTTGCCGGGACGAACCTGCTGCCGGTCTGATCGCGACGTCGAATACGAACTCTTGCATACGGCCCCTCGCAATGCGTTTGGCTACCTCAAGGTCAACCGCTGGTTCATCGTGGCGAATCTCTGCATTGTGTGAGTCGCTCGATGTGGCAAAGAGATAAGTATCTGCAGATAAATAGGCTAATTCATTGCCGCAGCCGAATTGCGACAGCCCGCTGCATGGCGTAGCGCAAGCGCTACGGCTGGAGCTCCCAATCGAATGATCCGGCTCGAGGGAATGATGACAAGGACAGGCATTCAGACATGAAAAAGCCGCCAGGCACATGAAGCGCGAAGCGGCTAATTCAATAGGTATTCTTGGTGGAGCCTAGCGGGATCGAACCGCTGACCTCAACACTGCCAGTGTTGCGCTCTCCCAGCTGAGCTAAGGCCCCGAATAGCTGCTGCCCCGAAGGACGCGACGCACTATAAAAGCCTGACAGGCCAAGGTCAACCCCCAATGGGAAAAGCATGGTCAAAACCGCGTCGGGAAGACCGATCGAAGCGATTTTCCGAGCGCAAATCTCGAGGTCGGATGGGAGTATTTGGTCCAATAACATGTCACACTACGTAACAGAGGGAACGGGAGACGACAGCGCCAACGGTGCCGGTTTCACGATTTGCTCATACTCTTTTTCGTAACAAAGCCAACATCGGCTTTCCGTAAAGAAGCCAACATCGGCGCGTATCGACCCGATAAAGGCCCAGGGCGCTCCATCGCGCCGATTGCTGCACATTTGCCACAGGCAGGTTTCAAGGACAGCAGGAATCCAGGAGTTATCTTGATCAAGGTATTGGTAGCCGACGATCACCATCTGGTGCGCACGAGTATCGCTCGCGTATTGGACAGCGAGCCTGACATCGAGGTCATTGCCGAAGCCGACAGTGGTGAAAGCGCCTTGGAGAGCTGCCGGATTCAGGCGCCGGATATTGCGATGATCGACATTCGCATGCCGGGAATCGGGGGCCTGGAGACCATCCTGAAGCTCCTCAAGACGCAGCCCGGCATTCGAATCATCGCGCTGACGGGACAGGTCGACGAAGGAACGGCGCAACGCCTGATCAACGCTGGCGTGACGGGATTCATCAGCAAGGGCACCGAGCTGGATCTGATGATCGACGCGGTGCGCCGAATAGCGGACGGCGAGCGCTTCATCAGCGCCGACATTGCCCAGCGCGTCGTGCTGGCTCGTAGCGAAGGCCGTCACAATCCGTTCGATCAGCTCTCGCACCGGGAACTGCAGATCGCGACGATGATCATCCATTGCTACAAGGTGAGTCGCATTTCGGAGCAGCTCGCACTTAGCCCGAAGACCGTGAATACCTACCGCTACCGAATCTTCGACAAGCTGCAGGTGCAGTCCGATGTCGAGCTGACCCATCTCGGTCTGCGCCACGGTTTACTGGACAACCTCGGCCCCCGGACCTGAACCTCGGCCATGCGCGATGAGCCCGGTGGAAATGTTCGATCCTCGCAGTGCCCGCCCGGGTTTTTGATATACTGCGAGGATGAGTGAATCCTCGATCGATACCCCATCGCGCTTCGACGCCAAGCACTTCCTGAAGTCGGTCTCGGAGTCTCCGGGCGTGTACCGCATGCTCGACGAGCAGGCCAACGTGCTCTATGTCGGCAAGGCCAAGCGACTCAAGCCACGACTGGCCAGCTACTTCCGTGGCGCGTTGAATGCCAAGACCCAGGCGCTGGTCGCGCGGATCCAGGACATCCAGGTCACGATTACCCGGAGCGAAACCGAGGCGCTGCTGCTTGAGCAGACCCTGATCAAGGAGTTGCGCCCTCCTTACAACATTCTGCTTCGAGACGACAAGTCGTATCCCTACGTCTTCGTCACCGATCGGCACCCCTACCCCGCGCTCGAGTTCAAGCGCGTTCGGCAGAAGCGACGCGACGGCCGTTACCTGGGCCCCTATCCCAGCTCCACCGCGGTACGCGAGAGCCTTTCGCTGATGCAGAAGATCTTTCGTATCCGCAACTGCGAAGACAGCGTGTTCGCCCATCGTCAGCGCCCCTGCCTGCAGTATCAGATCAAGCGCTGCAGCGCGCCCTGCGTCGACAACATCAGCGAAGCCGACTACCGCCAGGATGTCGAGCACGCCGTGATGTGTCTCGAAGGGCGCAGCGAGCAGGTCACGCAGCAGTTGACCGCCAGCATGGAGCGCGCGAGCGATTCTCTCGATTTCGAGGAAGCCGCCCGGCTACGGGATCAGATACAGCAGCTGCGACGGCTGCAGGAGAAGCAGTACGTCGACAATACCGATGGCGATGCCGATGTCTTTGCCCTGGCGGAGCAACCGGGCGGGCTGTGCATCAGCGTGCTGGCCATTCGTCAGGGACGCATGCTGGGGGCGCGGCACTATCAGCCCGACAACGGCCTGGATCTTGGCGCCAACGAACTGCTCAGCGAGTTCGTCAGCCAGTTCTACCTCGGCCAGTCCAAGGAGATCCCGCTCGAGATCATCGCCTCGCATCCGCTGATGGACAGCGAACTCCTCCAGTCGGCGCTGAGCGAGCACGCCGGCCGCCGGGTCCGGGTGACCTCGCAAGTCCGTGGCCATCGTGCCCAGTGGCGTCGGCTGGCGATCACCAACGCCGAGCAGCATCTGGCCACCCAGCTCGCCAACCGCAGCCAGTTGGGCAAGCGCTTCGAATCTCTGCGAGAAGCCCTGGACATGCCGACAGCGCCCGCACGGCTGGAGTGTTTCGATATCAGCCACAGTCATGGCGAGGCGACAGTGGCCTCCTGCGTCGTGTTCGACCAGAACGGCCCGGCCAAGTCCGACTATCGGCGTTTCAATATCGAGGGCGTGGCCGCCGGTGACGATTACGCGGCCATGCGACAGGCCCTGACCCGCCGTTTCAAACGACTGCAGAAAGGCGAAGGCAAACTGCCTGATATCCTGATCGTCGACGGCGGCAAAGGCCAGTTGAACATGGCCCGGGAAGTGCTGGTCGAGCTGGAAGTCGTCGGCGTTGCGCTGATCGGCGTCGCCAAGGGCACGACACGCAAGGCCGGCCTGGAAACGCTGTTCATCGAAACCGTGGACCGCACGCTGAATCTCGACACTAGCTCGCCGGCACTGCATCTGATCCAGCATATACGCGACGAAGCCCACCGCTTCGCGATCACCGGCCACCGTCAGCGCCGCGACAAGCAGCGTCGAACGTCTTCGCTGCAGGATATTCCCGGTATCGGGCCGAAACGCCGTCGAGAACTGTTACGCTTCTTCGGCGGTCTGCAGGGCGTGCGCAAGGCAACCAGAGACGATCTTTCGCGCGTTCCCGGGATCAATGAACAGATGGCGGCTACCATTCACCAGGCGCTCCATGGATGAGCGCAAGCAGCAGGCGTAAAATGCCCGATTCCCAACCCCCAGTAAGGACGCTAGCGGCACGATGAACATACCCAACATGCTCACTCTGGCAAGAATCGTGTTCATTCCGCTCATGGTGGTGCTGTTCTATCTCCCCTATGCCTGGAGTCTTCCGCTGACCGCAGCGCTTTTCGGGCTGGCCGCGATCACCGATTGGCTGGATGGCTACCTGGCCAGACGCTGGAATCAGAGCACCCCCTTCGGCGCCTTTCTCGATCCCGTGGCGGACAAGGTCATGGTCGCCGTTGCCCTGGCACTATTGATAGAGCGCTACGAGGCGATCTGGCTGACGCTTCCCGCCCTGGTCATCATCGGTCGCGAGATCGTGATCTCCGCGCTGCGCGAATGGATGGCGGAGATAGGCCAGCGCAAGCGCGTCGCTGTCTCCTGGATCGGCAAGTCCAAGACGACGCTGCAGATGATCTCCCTGCTGCTGCTGCTGGGCTTTCCTCCCGGTTCTCCGATCGCCCATCTCGCCATCGTTCTGCTCTACGCCGCGGCCGGCCTGACACTGTGGTCGATGATCCAGTACCTCAAGGCGGCCTGGCCGGAATTGACTCGCTCGCTGTGACTAAAAATCGCCATAAGCGTTTGACACTTACGAAGTTATCCTTATAATGCGACGGCGTGTTCAGCGGGAATAGCTCAGTGGTAGAGCATCGCCTTGCCAAGGCGAGGGTCGGGAGTTCGAATCTCCTTTCCCGCTCCAAAACACAGTGTGATGGAAATGGTTAGCGAGATAAAAAGTTGGAACGCCGCCCGACGGATGGCCGCCCCATCGATCTCCTTTCCCGCTCCAACACGATTTTCGATCCTACTGAATTGACGCAGGTTTTACTGGCCAGACCAGTTCGAGCGGCAGTCCTTGGTAAATCGATGAAAGGCTGGATGGCAGAGTGGTTATGCAGCGGACTGCAACTCCGTGTACGCCGGTTCGATTCCGACTCCAGCCTCCACTTCTTCTCAGCATCGAATCTGCGTGATTTGGTCGCTTCCTTGGTCACCGGCACCTTGCCTTTCAAAAGGTTACCGGATAGTTTGACCGGATGTCGTTGGCCCGGATGGCGAAATTGGTAGACGCAAGGGACTTAAAATCCCTCGACCGTTAGGTCGTGTCGGTTCAAGTCCGACTCCGGGCACCATTTTCCTGATCAATTGGCATTTCCGTTCCCGAATCGATCGTCTTCTCAGGCCGAATACCGGCTGTATGATAATTCTCTTCCGTCTTTCCGGAATGACACGTTCTCCAAGCAATATCGCGGTCCGGCATGACGAGAAGCCGCGGTAAAAAATCGGCTTTTGAAGTCAATCAGTGAAATGTTCGATGCGGAATCGGCGAGAAAAAGCGACCCGATCGCACACAAGGATGGTTGCCATGTGCGCCGGGTCGAAGCAGTCGCAGGGAAGCGACACAAAGTGATAGGCGAATTCGGCCAAAGACGCCGAACACATACCCGGCTACTGGCGCTCATGCGCGCATCAGGCCGTTGGACGAATACTCTATCGGCAGACAACCAGGCGACTTTAGCCCGCCCCTTGCATTCGTCTCGAGTCATGCGACCTGCTCGAAAATATGCGACACTCTCGCGCCCTGTGGCCCGCCGAATCAGTCATCCCGCTATTCGGATCCCGCTGCCAAGACACCCTGCCAACTCGATCTCGATGCCATGACCGACCTTCAAACCAATACCACAGCGCCACAGCTCGACCGCACCTTTTCCGTGGCCCCGATGATGGAATGGACGACCCGCGATTACCGCGCGCTGGCGCGATGTCTCACGCGGCGTGCGCTGCTGTATACGGAAATGGTGACCACGGGCGCGATCCTGCACGGCTCGCCGCGAGAGCGTTTTCTGGGTTACAGCGCCGTCGAACATCCGCTGGCGCTGCAATTGGGGGGCAGCGATCCCGGGGAATTGGCCGAATGCGCGGCCATCGCCGAGGCGTGGGGCTACGACGAGGTCAACCTGAACGTGGGCTGCCCCAGCGATCGGGTCCAGAACAACCTGATCGGCGCCTGCCTGATGGGTTATCCCGACAAGGTTGCCGATGCCGTGGCGGCGATGCGTGGCGCGGTATCGATCCCGGTCACGGTGAAGTGTCGTATCGGCATCGACAACCAGGACGAAGATGCCGATCTCGAGCGCTTCATCGAGCGGGTGGCAGCCGCCGGCTGCGATACCTTCATCGTGCATGCCCGCAAGGCCTGGCTGCAGGGGCTCTCTCCCAAGGAGAACCGGGACGTGCCGCCGCTGAACTACGAAAGGATCTATCGTCTCAAGGCCGCCCACCCCGAGCTGCATATTGGCATCAACGGCGGTATCAAGACGCTGGAGGCGTGCCGGGCGCACCTGGACGCCGGCGTGGATAGCGTGATGGTCGGTCGCGAGGCGTATCAGAATCCCTGGCTGCTGGCCGAGGTCGATAGCCAGCTCTATGGCCAGACACCGCCGGCATCCAGCCGCCACGACGTGGCGCGCGCCTTCCGCCCCTACGTGATCGAGCGACTCGCCGAGGGCGCCAGGCTCAACCACGTGACCCGACATCTACTGGGACTGTTCCAGGGCTGCGCGGGCGGAAGACGCTTCCGTCGTCATCTATCGGAGCATGCCCATCGGGAAGGCGCCGGCATCAGCATCTACGACGATGCCGTTGGCCTGGTGGACGAAAGCCGGCTGGCACAGACGGCCTGACTGCCGCAGGAGAACGGCCCGTAAGCAACGGGCCGTAAGCAATGGGCCAAAGACCGGTGACCGGTAACTGCTCGCCGACTGTTGAATATCAAACCTAGAAGCCGGTCGTCTCGTAGCGCGACTGGAAGTCCTCCACCGCGTTCTCGACGTCGTCGATTTCCTGGTAGCGGGCAACGTGAAGCAGCGCCTCGCCTTCGTTGACCAGCGGCAGGTTGCTCATCCCGATGACGATACCATCGGCACTCGCGACGATCGGCGCTTCATCGTTGCCGAACGGATCAGCGACCACCCCCAGCACCTGCTGCTTGGCGACCCGCGCGCCCAGCCTCACGCGCGGTCGGAAAATGCCATCGATCGGCGCCCGTGCCCAGCTGGAACCGTTGGCGATCTCGGCCGCCGGCGGCGCCCGTCGCCGGCTGTCCACCGGCAGCATGCCGATCAGCCGCATGACACGCCGAATCCCTCTGACGCCGGGCGCTATCGCCCACTCATCGAATCGCAGCGCCTCGCCGGCCTCGTAGGTCAGCACCGGCACGCCGCGATTCTGGGCATATTCGCGCAGACTCCCCTCGCGCAGCTCGGCATTCAGGATCACCGGCACCCCGAACGCCTCGGCCATGGCCTGGGTTTCCCGATTCTGGCGCAGTTGGGATCGGATCTGCGGCAGGTTGGTACGGTGAATGGCCCCGGTATGCAGGTCGATGATATGCGTGGCCCGATCGACCATCTCCTCGCGCAGCAGCGCCGCGATTCGTGAACCCAACGACCCGTTCTCGCTTCCCGGAAAGCAGCGGTTGAGATCGCGCCGATCCGGCAGGTAGCGCGACTGCTGCACGAAGCCGAAGACGTTGACGACCGGAACGGCGATCAATGTTCCCCGCAGTCTCGACAGGTTCGGCAACTTCAACAGTCGGCGGACAATCTCGACACCATTGAGCTCGTCGCCATGAATCGCACTGCAAACCAGCAGCACCGGCCCGGGCTGGCGCCCGTGAACCACTTCGACCGGAATATGCATCGGAGCGTGCGTATAGAGCTTGGCGACCGGTACATCGATCTGGCGACGCGTGCCGGGCTCGATTCGTTCGCCCGCAAGCGTGAAAGCTTCCTGCGCCATGACAACCCTTGGTAATTGAAGATCTTATGATCGTAAAGCCATCGCGCGATCAAGGCGAGTCATGTTACTGCCCGACTTCCCGCTCGATAGGCGCGGCGCCTCCCCCTCTCCTCGCTTCGAAAGCGGATCACGGCTGCGCGAGACATCGACAACGACGCAGCGTCAGAATTCGGCATCGTCGACCGGGCGGTGCCGCCAGAGCCAGATGATGTCGCGGCCGAAGGAGAGCAGCAGCAGCGCCGCCGCCAGAAGCGCAAAATCGGTGACCCACACCGGCTCGACGAAAGGCAGCAGACAGACCATCAACGTCGCCACCTGCCATACGCAGATCGTCTTGCGAAAGTAGCTCTCGGGCAGCGCCCGATTGAGCCAGGGCGAGTACATTCCGGCGATCACGAACGCGTAGCGAGCCAGGCCGATGACCAGCACCCACGGGCCGACCTTCTCCAGCGCGATCAGCGCCGTACACAGCACGACGATGAAGAAGGCATCCAGCTCCATGTCGAAACGGGCACCGAAAGCGCTCGACGAACCGGTGCGGCGCGCCACCCAGCCATCGATACCGTCGAGCGACAGCGCCAGCAAACAGAGCGAAGCGATACCTTCGGCGTGGCGCTGGATGAAATCCGGATAGACCACCACGCCAGCGATGACCGCGATCAACGCGGCGCGCAGCAACGTGATGCGATTGGCCCAACCCAGGCCATGACGGGCGGCGGGCCAGACCCACAGCACGGCCGTCGCGATCGCCAAATAAACGCCACCGGCGGTGAACCGCAGGCCCGACGGGGCGGAAAACGCCCACTGCACCCACTCGACCAGCAACGCCACCAGGGCCAGACCGGCCGCCAACTCCACCCAGCCCCGCACGGACCGAAATCGCCGTGAAGGCGGTGCTACCCGCATGCGTGCCGATGAATGTCGCATCGTCGGTCTCTCCCTGGTTGCCATGATCGCCCTCTCCCACGCCGCCTCATTGCGTCCAAGGCGTTGGTGGTCAGGCATCGTTACGCACCTCGTACAAGTCTGGATGCACTTTGATCGATTTGCGAGAAGCGACTTCCTGGCCGCTTCATTACCAGAAGCGGACGGCACCCTATCCCGCCCAGCATCATTCCGCCAAGCCCTCGATAGAAAGCGAATATCCAACCCGGGTTCGATGACTCTTGCTTGCCGCCCTTTTATTGTACAAGGATTGTAAAATACTAAATCGTCATACTCTGCCATACTGCCATTCAGAGCGACAGCAAGCCGGACATCCAGATCTGTATCAAGGAGCGGATATCTCAATGACGACGCCTTACGCCCATGCTTTCTGGTCGCTCGGCGACGGCACCGGCGAAATTCGCCAGGCCGAGCTGAGTGTCAGCGGCGATCTGATGATAAGAACCTGCTACTCGGCCATCAGCCGTGGCAGCGAAACCCTGGTCTTCAAGGGCCAGGTGCCGGTCAGCGAATACCAGCGAATGCGCGCGCCGTTCCAGAGCGGCGAGTTTCCGGGGCCGGTCAAATACGGCTACTCCAACGTCGGCGTCGTCGAGCAGGGAGCCCACGACTGGCACGGCCGGTACGTCTATTGCCTGCATCCACACCAGACCCACTACCGCGTCGGAGCCGACGATGTCGTTCCGCTGCCGCCGGACGTGCCTCCGCAACGCGCGATCCTCGGCGCCAACATGGAGACGGCGCTCAACGCCCTGTGGGATGCCGCCCCGGGAATCGGCGACCGAATCAGCGTCGTCGGCGCTGGCGTGGTCGGTGCCCTGGTGGCCTGGCTCTGCGCGCGCCTGCCCGGTGCCCACGTCCAGTTGATCGATATCGACGAGCGCAAGCGCTTCCTGGGAGAGGCGCTGAGCGTCGACTTTCATACCCCGGAAACCGCCGTTGCCGAGCAGGACCTGGTCATCCACGCCAGCGCCTCGGATGGCGGCCTGCAGACCGCCCTTTCGCTGGCCGGGTTCGAGGCGACCGTGCTCGAAATGAGCTGGTACGGCAGTCGCGAAGTGAACCTGCCGCTCGGCGAGGCGTTTCACGCGCGCCGCCTGACGCTGCGGTCGAGCCAGGTCGGCAGCGTCTCCCCGGGGCATCGCCCGCGCTGGGATCACAAGCGGCGGCTCTCGCTCGCGCTGTCGCTGCTCAACCACGACTGCCTGGACGTGCTGATCAGCGGCGAAAGCCACTTCCGGGATCTGCCCGAGACATTGAAACGGTTGAGCCAGTCGGATGACGATACGCTCTGTCAGCGAATCCGCTACGGCTGAAGCCGCGTAACCGCCTTGGCATTGACATCCAAGGGCACACGCATCAAAGGACTCATGCCTCAAGGAGCGAAAGGAATGTTCAGCCTGACCGTCCGCGATCACATGATGATCGCTCACAGCTTCCACAGCGAAACCTTCGGCCCGGCACAGAAGCTGCACGGCGCGACGTACGTGGTCGATGTCACCTTCAAGCGCCCCGAGCTGGATCATGACGATCTCGTGGTCGACATCGGCCTCGCCAGCGAGACCCTGAAGCGCGTTCTCGGCGAGTTCACGCTGAACAACCTCGACGAGGTCGAGGAGTTCAAGGGCCGCAATACCACCACCGAATTCATGGCCCGGGTCGTTTTCGACCGCCTGTCCCACGCCATTCGAGAAGGCGCTCTGGGCGACGGCGGCCGCCACCTCACCGCCATGACCGTCACGCTCCATGAATCCCACATCGCCTGGGCAAGTTACGAAGGGGGCCTATGAGCGACTTCACGCTTATCGTTGCCGGCGACCCCGGCCAGTTGACCGGCGGCTACGTCTATGACGCCAGAATCGTCGAGGCACTGCGCGCCAGCGGCTGGGAGATCGACATCGTCGGGCTCGACGGGCGCTTCCCGGAGCCGGATGCCGTCGCCTCCCACGCCCTGGACAGCGCCTTGACCGCCCTGCCCGACGGCAGTCAGGCCGTGATCGACGGGCTCGCCATGGGCGGCCTGCCGGCGATCGTCGAGCGTCACGCCTCGCGTCTGGCGATCACGGCACTGGTCCATCACCCGCTCGCCGACGAAACCGGCCTGGGGGCGCCTGAGCAGCAACGTTTTCGCATCAGCGAAACCCGCGCTCTGGCCGCCGTCGGCCACGTGATCGTCACCAGTGTCTACACCGCCCGCCGGCTGGCCGACTTCGCCGTGCCGGCGGAGAAGATCGCCGTCATCGAACCCGGCGTCGAGCTCGGTCAACTGGCGAGCGGCGACGGCAGCGGAACGCCTCGCCTGCTCTGCATTGCCACGATCACCCCGCGCAAGGGCCAGGATCTGCTGGTCGAGGCGCTGTCGGGCCTCACATCGCTGTCGTGGCAGTGCGACCTGATCGGCGCTCTCGATCGAGCCGACGCCTACGTCGAGGAGGTGCGCGAGGCCATCGACGCACACCAGTTGAACGAGCGTATCCGGCTGCTGGGTTCTCAACCCACCGATCGTCTGAGCGAGCATTATCGGCAGGCAGACCTGTTCGTGCTGCCGTCGCACTATGAAGGCTACGGCATGGTGATTACCGAAGCCCTCGCCCATGGTCTTCCCGTCGTTACCACTACGGGCGGCGCCCTCGCCCACACGCTGCCGGACGCAGCCGGTATCAAGGTGCCGCCGGGGGACGTGACCGCACTTCGCGACGCGCTGAAACGCATGCTCGAAGAGCCGCAAACCTATCGGCGCTATCAGGCAGGTGCGCGGAAGATTCGCGACACGCTCGGCGACTGGAACCGCGCCGCCGAGGCCTTCGGTCAGGCGTTGAAACGCACCAGGGCCGCGGAGGCGACGTCCTGATGTCGAAGCCGTCCACGCCCGCCGCCGACGCTCTGTTCAGCGATGCCTTGTTCAGCGACCAGTGGCTGACACTGCGGGAGCCCGCCGACCATCTGGCGCGCGATGCCCAGCTCGCCCACGCCGCCGACCGCTGGCTGACGCAGCGCGCCACGCCGACCCGACCGCTCGAGACGCAACGGACGCTGGTCGATCTGGGATGCGGCAGCGGTTCGAACCCGCGCTATCTGGCGCCACGGCTTCACGGTGCCCAGCACTGGCGTCTGATCGATCACGACGCCGAACTGCTGACCCAGGCCCGACTGCGCTGCGAGCCGCTGGTCAGCGCCGACGGCCAGCCGATTCACCTGGAGACCCGCAATCTGAGCCTCGCCGATGCCTGGAAGCACGGCCTGCAGGGGGCGGACCTGGTCACCGCCTCAGCGCTGTTCGATCTGCTGACAGCCGCCGATATCGAAGCTCTGTCCGATGCCTGCCGGGCCAACGATTGCGCCGTGCTGTTCGCGCTCAGCGTCGATGGTCAGATACGCTTTCACGATTCCAGCGGTACGCCGCTTTACAGTGACGACGACCGTTTCATGCTGGCCGCACTCGCGGCCCATCAGCAGCGCAACAAGGGCGGCGGTCCCGCCATGGGCACCCAGGCGCCGCGCCATCTCCGCGAGAGCTTTCATCGCCGTGGCTACCACATCCGCGAGGCCACGACGCCCTGGCGTCTCGGGCCGGAATCGCTGGCGCTCGCCGAGGCCCTGCTGGCCGGCTGGCGCACCGCCCTCCACGAACAACTGCCGCAGCAGCACAGCCGCGTCGACCGCTGGCATGCCCAACGGCTGGAAGGGTTGATGCGCGAGCAACTGACGGTGACCGTCGGGCATCGGGACCTCTTCGCCGCGCCCATCGCGGACGCCGCCCCGGGAGCGCCAGCGTGAACCGCTGGCTGTCGCCTGCGCTGCGCCTGGCCGCGACGCTGGCGCTGCTGGGGATGCTCGCCTGGCAACTGGATACCGACCAGTTGCTGTCGCGGCTCGCCGACCTGTCGCCGGGCTGGGTTCTGCTGGCCGTGCTGATCGGCGTTCCCCAGGTCGTGCTGTCGGCCTGGCGCTGGCGCATGACGGCTCACCAGATCGGGATCGCGCTGCCGTGGCCGACCGCCATCCGCGAATACTATCTGGCGACTTTTCTCAATCAGGTCTTGCCGGGCGGGGTGATGGGAGACGCGGCGCGCGCCTGGCGGCACGGCAGCACCCGTGAACGACCGAATGCCCGCGCCAGCTCGCCATCCGGGGCAGCGATCCGTGCCGTCATCATCGAGCGCGCCTCCGGACAGCTCGCGCTGCTGCTGGTCGCGGTCGCCGCCATTCTGCTCTCGCCGGCGCTGCGCGGCGGCATCGGCGGATGGTGGGAAGTGCACGGCAACATGGCGCTGTGGCTGCTACTGGCGATCCTGCTCGCATCCGCCGCCATCATCCAACGCCTGCGACATCGGCCCTGGCCGCCGCTGGCAAGCTTCGGCCGGGACGCCAGGCGGGCGCTGCTGGCGCTCTCCGTCTGGCCGGCCCAGTTGGCCGGCTCGCTGCTGATCGTCGCCACCTACATGGCCGTGTTCCTCTGCGCCGCCCAGGCGCTGGGGCTGTCACGATCGGTGTCGGAATGGCTGCCGTTGATCCCGCCGCTGCTGATGGCGATGGCGATTCCGCTGACCGTCGCCGGCTGGGGGTTGCGGGAAGGCGCCGCCGCCGTGATCTGGCCATTGGCCGGCCTGCCGGCACAGGAAGGCGTGGCACTGTCGGTGACCTACGGCCTGCTGATTCTCGCCGCCAGCCTGCCAGGCCTGGCGGTGCTGCTGTGGGGTCGCCGGCCGAACCGGCAGGCCACGCGGCCGGTTCGAACGCCCACGCGGGGCGAGTCCGCTCCGGGAGGGCACCCCGGATGAAACCTCGATCACGTCACGCCGCGATCGCGCAGATCCAGATCGAACAACATGTCCTGGCCCAGGCAGAAGTGCCGGCAAGCCGGCCGCAGCGCCCCGTCCAGCGTCTCGATTTCCGGCAGCGTCAGCGCCGGACGGCCGGAGCCGATCAGCATGGGCGCGACCACGCTGTGCATTCGATCGAGGCAGTCAGCTTCGAGAAAGCGCGAGATCGTCAGCCCGCCGCCCTCGATCAGAATCCGGCGATGGCCGTGCTCGGCCAGCAGCGAGATGACCTGCGCGGGATCGATCCCCGCCGGCCCCGGCGTCACCGGCTTGACGCTGACATGATCGGCGCCACCGTGACCGGCAACACCCTCGCCGACGAGATGCCAGGTCGGCGCCGCCGGCTGCCGAAACACACCGCGATCCGCCGGCACCCGGCCTCGCGGATCGAGCACCACGCGCAGCGGGCTGTCGCCCTCGACATGGCGCACGGTCAGTTGCGGGTCGTCGGCATCGACCGTACCGGCACCCACGACCACGGCATCCACCAGCGCCCGCAGCCGGTGAAGATGAACCAGACTCTGCGTGCCGGTGACATAGTGGGAAGCCCCGCTCGCCGTCGCGATTCGACCGTCCAGGCTCTGCCCGATCTGCGCGATGACGCGCGGGCCCCGGGTGATGTCCGCCATGCACCACGGCAGCCAGATCGACAGCAACTGCGCCGCCTCCTCGTCGACCTCGTGGCTACAGCGCCAATCGCCCCGGGCATCGATATCGAGCCGGTAGCGCCCATCGACGACAGCTCCCTCGAAGATACCGTCACGGTTCAGATCCGCCGCACGACGAATCCAATTCCAGGCCTGCGGAGTATGTACAGGAGGTATACGAGCAGAAGCAGTACGAGAAGAAGGAGTACGAGAGGAAAAAGTCATGGTCATTCCTTGGCCAGACGGCACCACAGCGTAGCAAATATCGCCCCTCGGGCGGAGGCGGTTCGATGATGAACATCATGACCGCCAACGACACGCACCTTTGATCACGGATGACGATCACGGCTCTCGATCATGCAGAGGCGGATCATGGATGACAGGATAAGGAGACGAGCATGCGACAGGTAGAACGCGCGATTTTCGATCTGCGACGCGGCCTTCCGGTTCTCGTACGCGCCAGCCATGGCGACGTGATGGTTCACCCGCTCGAGGGCTGCGACGACGAAGCCCTGGCAGCACTGCACGCCTTCAGCGGCAATCAGCCCGCGCTGGCGCTAACCCGGCATCGGCTCTCGCGGTTGGGCATCGACTTCGAGCCCAGGGTCGGGCTAGTGCCGATCGGTCCCGCCGACCGGGCAGAAGAGATCATTGCCTGGGCCAGCGCCGAGGAGCAGCGCTTCTCGCCGGGAAGCCAGCCGCTGAACGCCAACGACGGCAGCGTGGCGGCGCTGGACCTGATGCGCATCGGCCTGCTCATACCCGCCGCGATCGTCGCCAGCGTCAGCGATGGCAAGCGCGCCCAGGTAGAAGCCCTCGTCGCCGAAGGCACCGTGCTAGCCGTCGCCGCCGAGCAGATTGCTGTCTATTCGGAGACGCGATCGCATTTCCTCAAACGCACCAGCGACGCGGAAATCCCGCTATCCCACGCCGAACGCGCCAGATTCGTGATGTTCCGGGAGGCCGACGGCATGCGCGAGCACATTGCCATCGTCATCGGCGATCCCGATGCGTGGAACGATGCCGTGCCGGTGCGGCTGCACTCCGCCTGTCTGACCGGCGATCTCTTCGGCAGCCTGCGCTGTGACTGCGGCGAACAGCTCCGCGAGAGCGTGCGCACCATCGACGAACGCGGCGGCGGCGTGCTGCTCTATCTCGCCCAGGAAGGACGCGGCATCGGCCTGGCCAACAAGCTGCGCGCCTACACATTGCAGGACGGCGGCCTGGATACGGTGGACGCCGACCAGGTACTCGGATTCGGCGAAGACGAGCGCACCTACGGCGTCGCGCTGGAGATGCTGGAACAGCTCGACATCACCCGCATCGAGCTGTTGACCAACAATCCGGAGAAGATCGCCGCCATGGACCAGGGCGGCGTCGAGGTCGTCAACCGCCGCGGCGTCTACGGCAAGCTGACCAAGCAGAACCGGCGCTACCTGGACGCCAAGGCCAAGCGCGCCGGCCACTGGCTGGAAGAGGTGCTCAACGAGGGCGAAAGCGGGCCGGTGACGCCGCTCAAGCGCCCCATGGCCCGCTGACAGGCGCCTCGGACGAAGACCTACGTCGGACGAAGACCGACGTCCGGACGACGCCGATCTTCAGGCGTCGCCCGGATTCCGATTGCGCAGTGTGGTCAAATCGAAGCGCCCCGCTTCCTCGACCACCCGCGCCAGGCGGGCACCGAAATGCTCGACCAGTCGTCGCCCGGTATCGGCATCGGCCAGCGTCGCATTGCCGGTGACGCCGCTCGGGTGCAGATCCTGGGCCATCCAGGCGTAGCCGGCATCGCCTTCAGGGCCTAGCGTGGAGCCGGCTTGTTCTTGAAGCCGGCCCTGCGATACGGCATCCGCCAGATGATCGACACGAACCTTGTGCGGCGCGAGGTGCAGCATCATCGACGTTTCCAGCGCGCCGCCATGCAAGCCATGGCGCAGCTCCTCGGCGGGAAGCGCCTGCTCCGGGGGCGCGAAGCGAAAGTAGTTGGCCTTGACCACCAGCATGCCATGGGCGGCACGCAGCTTGAGTGCCGCCAGATCGATGACCGCCTTGTTGCCGCCGTGGCTGTTGAACAGCACCAGGCGCCGGATGCCGGCGCGATGCACCGCCTCGCCCAGCGCCTCGATCACGGTCATCGCCGTCTCCGGCATCAGGCTCAGCGTTCCCGCAAAATCGGCATGTTCCAGACTCGAGCCCAGCGCCAGCGGTGGCAGCGCGATCACGCCCCGGGTCGACTCGAGCTGCCCCGCTGCCACGTCGAGCAGCCCCAGCCCGATATCCAGATCGGTCGAAAGCGGCAGATGTGCGCCGTGCTGCTCGATCGCCGCCAGCGGCAACACCGCCACCGTCGTCTCGTCGACCAGCCCGGCAAGCTCGGTGCTGGTCAGCTCCTGCCACTGATGAAGACTCATGCTTCCCTCCCTGACGAGTCGGTTGCGGTGGATGCCGCCGAGGTCTTCAGCAACCGCTCCGCGATGGCACTGTCCCTGACCACCCGTCGCGCCACGGCGTCGCGCAGCATCCGCTCGTCGCTGCCGCCGCGGGACTGAGGCTGGGCCAGAGCCAACGTCAGCCGTGAGCGCGCTCGGGTGATACCGGTGTAGATCAACTCCCGCGTGACGATGGGGTTGGCCCGCGCCGGCAGCGCGAACAGCACATGCTCGAATTCCGAACCCTGGGACTTGTGGACGGTCATGGCGAAGGCAGTCGCCGCCGCATCGAGCCGCGACGGCAGCACCTGACGCACGCCGTCGCCCTGCGGGAAGCAGACCCGCAGCCGCCCTCCCTCGTCGGGCAGCGTCAGCCCCAGATCGCCATTGTAGAGCCCGAGCTGCGGGTCGTTGTGCGTCACCATCACCGGCCGTCCGGCGAACCAGCCGTCGGTGCGCGAGATCCAGCCCTGCTGCCACAGTGCCCGCGCAATCCGCTCGTTCAATCCCTCGACGCCCCACGGCCCGCGTCGCAGCGCGCACAGCACCTGAAAGCGGCTCTGCAGCGCGAGGATCGCTGACGGCGAAGCCCCGGCCCGCAGCGCCTCGAACAGTTCCCGGTAACCCGCCACTATCGCCCGCTCGAACGCCGTGGCGTCGATATCCAGCGTCGCCAGGTCCTCGAAGCCGCCTTTCAGCGCCTGGACGAAGCCGCGGCCATCGCCGGCATTGGCGGCTCTGGCGAGCGCCCCGATGCCGCTGTCCGCCCGGAATCGAAAGCTCTTGCGCAGCATGGCGACATGGTCCGCCAGCGGATTGGTCTGGGTGGCGGCGGGCAGCGGCTCGCCGGCCACCGCCTGCAGATAGTCACGCAGGGGCTCGGAATATCCCACGCCGTCACCGACGCCGGCTCCCGCGCACAGATCCCCCAGGACCGAGCCCGCCTCCACCGAGGCCAGCTGGTCCTTGTCACCGAGCAGAATCAGTCGGGCGTCCGCCGGCATCGCCTCGAGCAGCGCCGCCATCATCTCCAGGTCGACCATCGAGGCCTCGTCCACCACCAGCAGATCCAGGCTCAACGGCGCCTCGGCGTGATGGCGAAAATGGCGCGTGTCCGGACGCGCCCCCAGCAGCCGGTGAAGCGTCTGCGCCTCCTGCGGAATCGCGTCGCGCACGGTCGCCGGGACCTCCAGGCGACCCACCGCCCCGGCGATCGACTCGGACAAGCGGGCTGCCGCCTTGCCGGTGGGTGCCGCCAGCCGGATACGCAGCGCCTCGCCGTCCCGCGCCAGCGACTGCTGCTGCAGCAGCGCCAGCAGTCGCGTCACGGTAGTGGTCTTGCCGGTGCCGGGGCCGCCGGAGATGATCGTCAACCGCTGGCGCAGCGCCAGTGCGCACGCCACGCGCTGCCAGTCAGGGTCGTCTCCCTCGCGCTGGTTGCCGGCGAACAGTGCCGCCAGCTGCTCCGCCAGTTCGTCGGCGACGGCCAGCGGCTGGCCCAGGCGCTGACGCAGGTGCGCCGCGACGCCGCTCTCGGCCTGCCAGTAGCGGCGCAGATAGAGTCGTTCGCCATCGAGCACCAGCGGCGTGGCGAGCCCCGAGGCCTCCCCGGCCAGCGCGACGATGGAGGACGCCGCCAGCACCGCCGCCCACCGCTGTGGCGTGACGCCCTCGAGCAGGGATTCCGGCAGCACCACGGCCTGCGCGGCGTCGTTCCCCTCCTCCAGCGGCGGCAACGACAGCGCGGAACGCGGCGCCTCCAGCACGCGGGATAGCGACAGGCAGACGTGACCGCGCCCCACCTGGTGGCTGGCGAGCGCGGCCGCCAGCCACAGCAACGGATCGTCGCCCGGATCGCGCTCGGCGAGAAAGATCGCGAAGTGGCGGTCGAGCTGGCGCAGCCAGCCGAGCTCCACCCATAGCGCCAGCGCCTCGAACAGCGCCTCTCGCGTCAGCGCCGGCTCGTCGACATCGAGCGCCAGGGTGAACTGATCCGCCTCGCGGGAACGCGGATCCGGCTGTCGGTCGGGTTTCTGCGACAGGGGTCGGCGGTTCATGAATGAGTCTCCCTGGACTGACGCAACAAGGCTCTCGCCGGCTTAGTGTCCCCTTCGAGCCAGGCATCCAGCGCCTCGATCAGCGCCCGGTCGGGGCGGCGATGGAACACGCCGTTCGCCGTCGCCGCGGCGAGCGTGGTGGAAGGCGCTGGCGCGTCTCCGGGCGCGACCTCAGAAAGCCCCCGAAGAAAGACGTAACAGGCACCGCCCACATGCCGGTCGTAGTCATAATCCTCCAGCCGCGACTTGAGCAGGCGATGCAGCGCCAGCACGTAGAGCACGTACTGCAGGTCGTAACGGTGATCCACCATCGCCGCGGCCAGCCGCTCGCCCTGATAATCCGCCGGATCGTCGCCCAGATGGTTGGACTTCCAGTCGAGCACGTACCAGCGCCCGCCCGCTTCGAAGGTCAGGTCGATATACCCCTTGAGCATGCCGTTGAGCTTGCGCGGCGCCAGCCGGGGCCGCAGCCCGGGCAGCGGTTCGAGCCGGGTGACGAGCCGGTCCAGCGGTTCGCTCCACGCGTCCGAGGCCGGCAGCCAGAATTCCAGCTCGGTGCGCCACGCCTCGAGCCGGTCGAGACGCACCGGGTGGCCATCGACATGCATCAGCGGCAGTCGCAGCCGTTCGATCAGCCAGGCGTGCAGCAGCGACGCCCAATCGGCGTCGAAGCCGCTCATCGCCAGGCGCCGTTCGATATCGCGGCGCAACGCCACGGCATAGGCAGGGTCTTCCAGGCGATCGAAATCGAGCCTTTCCAGCAAGCCGTGCAGGAAGGTGCCCGGCCGCGGGCCTCGCGGGAAGTCGAGCAGCGAACGGATGCTGGGCCGCGGTACCGGATCGCGCTCGCGGCTGACCTCGATGTCCAGCGTCGCCGGCAGATCCTCGCTGGCTGCCGCCGCATCCTCTCCGCCGCCTTCGCCGGCCGTATCGCGGTGCCACGCCTCCTCTCCCCGGTCGGTATCGCCCAGGGCCCGGCGCGCGTCGGCAATCAGCGAGGTATAGGAGGCGATCCACCAGTCGTCATCGATCTGCCCCCGAAAGACGCGTGCCGGCTTGGTCTGCGGTGCGAACGCATCGATTCGCAGCCGGTGAACCGGCGCCTCGGGCGGGGGCTCGATCGCCAGCCACCCGGCTTGCTGGCCTTCTTTCAACCGTCCCAGCAGCGCCGCGCCGTCGTCTTCCTTGTCGCTGCCCAGCAGCCGCCCCAGCGCCGTCTCGTGCAGGCAGCCGCTCTTGCCACGACCGCGGCCGACATGCGCCACGCCCAATCGGCAGGCGTAGGCGGCGCGGGTCAGGGCGACATAGAGCAGCCTTACATCCTCGTCGAGACGGGCCAGATCGGCCTCGCGCTGCTGGGCGTCGTCCGGCGACGCCACCATCACGCTGCCTTCGCCCTCCGGCGACTTCAACGCCAGCAGCCCGGTCTGGCGGTCCGGCTCCGCCGGGCGGTGCGAGCAGATGAACGGCAGCAGCACGATGGGATATTCGAGTCCCTTGGACTTGTGCACCGTGATCACCCGGACCAGATCCTCGTCACTCTCCAGACGCTGGCTGAGCGCCTGGCTGTCCAGCGTCTCGACGCCTTCCTGCAACGCGCGATGCCACCAGCGCAGCAGCGCCTGCTCACCGTCGAGCCGCTGCTGGGCGTTCTGCGCCAGTTCGCCGAGATGCAGCAGATCGGTCAGCGCCCGCTCGCCGTCGGTACGCTGGGCAAGCCGCTCGGCGATACGGAAGTCCCGCATGACGGTGCGTAGCATGGGCAGCACGCCGCGCCGCTGCCACTGGCGGTGGTAGTCGCTGAAGCGCTCGACCTCGCGCTCCCACGCCAGTTCGTCGGCCAGCAGCGGCTCCAGCGCCTGCGGCGAGTCGTTGAGGAGCTTGGTCGCCAGCGCCGCCTTGAGCCTGGCGTCCTGACGCGGCTGGGCCACGGCTTCGAACAGCTGCAGCAGCTCGAACGCCTGGGGCGTATCGAACACGCTCGAGCGCTCGCTCAGGTAGACGCTGCGGATACCGCCTTCGGCGAGCGCCGCGCGAACCTTGAGCGCCTCGCCGCCATGGCGGACCAGAATGGCAATGTCGGCGGGCTGCACCGGGCGCTCGCCCTTCGCCCCCTCGAACCGCCATGCGCCTTCCAGCAGCCGCTGCACCTCCGCCCGCGTCGCCGCCGCCATCACGTTCTGGTATTCACCGCGGGAATGGCGCTCGGTATCCGGCCACCAGACGCCCAGCGCCGCTACCGGCTGGCCGCCCCGGTCGACCAGCCGCGTCGACTTGGGGTTCGACTCGACGGCGACGAACGGAATCTCGTCGCTGCCGAAGGGTTGCGGATGACCCCGGAACAGCGCATTGGTGGCCTCGACCATGGCCTGGGTCGAGCGGAAATTGCGCATCAGCGTGAAGCGACTCGGCGTCGCCCGGCGCGCGCGCAGGTAGGTATGGATATCGGCCCCGCGAAAGGCGTAGATCGCCTGCTTGGGGTCGCCGATCATTAAAAGCGCTGTCGTGGCCGGATCGCTCTCCGGCGCACGGTAGATGTTCGAGAAGATCCGATACTGGACCGGATCGGTATCCTGAAATTCGTCGATCAGCGCCACCGGCAGCTCGTGGCGGATGCGCGCCGCCAGCCGCAGCGCCGCGCTGTCGTCGGCTCTCGTTTCGCTCTCTGTAGCCACTATGCCCGCTGGCCCGTCCGATGACGGGGCCGGCCGTGCCAGGGCGGCATCGAGATCGTTAAGCAGGTCCGAGAACTCCCACAGCCCCTGGCGGCGCTTGTCGGCAGCGAAGCTCACCGCGATGCGGTCGCGGGCGTGGGCCAGCACCTGTCGGGCGACCGCGTCGAAGGGCCGGCCGTGGGCGGCGAGGCGATCGAGATGGGCAAAGAACGGGTGCGTTGGCGCTGTCAGCCCTTTCTGGGCCGCGCTCTTCAGCAACGCCCCCGCGAGCTTCTCCTGACTCAGCCAGAAGCGCCCGCTGCTGTCGGTGATCTCCTCGGCGGCCTCGAACTCGCCCCGGGCCAGCCAGCTTTCGAACGCCGCCAGCCGATCGGCCAGCTCGTCGGGCTTGAACCGGCTCTTGTTGAGCACGCCATCGTGGAATGCCTCGGCCATCAAGGCGCCGATGGCATCGCGATCCCAGGCCGCCGCCAGCGCCGCTTCGATGGACTCCCGTTCGTGCAGCCCGCTTTCCAGCTCGGCGAACAGCGCGGTCAGGGAGTCCGGCGCTTTTACCGCCTCGCCGGCGACCCACAGCGGCTGGGGTTCGCCATCCTTCAACAATGGCCGCAACGCGGCCGCCAGCGCTTCCGGCCCGCTCCACTGCGAACGGATCTGGCGCTGCCAGCGCTCGTCGAGCGGATAGAACTCGCACCGCCAGTAATCCTCCACCGCCCGAGCCAGCAGCGCCTGACCATCCTGCAGCAGCTCGGCGGAGAAGCGTGCGCCGGCGTCGAAGGCGTGGCGGGTCAGCATGCGCTGGCAGAAGCCGTGAATGGTGAAGATCGCCGCCTCGTCCATCAGCCGCGCCGCCTGGTCCAGCCGCCGGGCGCCGCTGCGGCAGGCCGTCTCGCCCGCCGTGGCCAGCGGTTCCAGCAGTTCGGCCAGTACCGGATCGTGGCGATCCTCGGCGCTTGCCAGCAGCCAGTCGCGGGCCTGCTTGAGACGCGCCCGAATGCGCCCGCGCAGCTCGGCGGTGGCGGCTTCGGTGAAGGTCACGACCAGGATCTCGGGCGGCGTCAACGGCCGGGGGAAATCCACCGTCTCGCGGCCGGGCAGCGGCCCCAGCACCAACCGCACGTAGAGCGCGGCCAGGGTGAAGGTCTTGCCGGTGCCGGCGCTGGCCTCGATCAGATGATGGCCGATCAACGGCAGGCCGACGAGCTCGAGCGGGACGGTTTCTTCCCGGTTTTCATTCGTGACACCGCTCATTCGCTCGCTCCCCCTCGAGACCGGGTCGACGAGGGTTTCGATAACGGCTTCGATGACGCTGGCGTTGCCACCGCCTGGGAATGGAAATGGGAATGGGTCTGCTGGGACGCTCGCAACAGGACCTCCAGTATCGGTTGATAGTGGGCCACGCTCTCGCGAACGCCGCCGGCCGCCTCGAACGCCTCGAAATCCGGCCACAGCTGGCCGAGACCGCCTTCGCGCTGAACCAGCGACGGCATGCCGAAGCCGCCCTCGTCGTACGTTTCCGCCAGCCGGTCGCGCCAGCCGGGATCGAGCGATTCTCCCGCCGCCAGCCCGCCGAGCGCCTCGCGATCGGCCAGGCTCCACAGCGTCTTGACCAGCGCATCGCTGGCGGGCAGCGGCGCGCACCAGGCGCGCCACCAGGTGCGAAGCCAGTGGCCGAGACTCGCCCGCGCTTGCGCCCTCTCCAGCGTCGGGAACTCCAGCCAGCGGTCCTCGAAAATCGCCGTCCACCGGCAGGGTGACTCTCCGCTGGCGTTGACCAGCAGCCAACGAACGTAGCCCGCGTAGAGTCGATGCGGCTTGCCGAGCTTCTTCCACGGGCCGTCTCCCGAGCCCTTACCATCGGGCTTGAAATGGCCGAAGTGGCTGGTCTCCAGCGTCACCAGGCCAAGACTGCCTGCCTTCCCGCCGTCATCGTTTTTGTCACCCTCATCGTTTTTGTCACCCTCATCGTTTTTGTCGCGGTCATCGCTTTTATCGAGATAAAGACCGTCGACTCGGGCCTCCAGCGCCAGCGCGGGACAGTCGGTCGTCGCGTCGATCGCGAACCGCAGCATGGGCGGCGTCAGCGCTTCGGCGCCGTCGACCCGGCGATGCCAGCTCTCCAGTTGGGTCTGCAGGCGCCTGAGCGGCGGCTCGATCGTCGCCAGGCCGAAACCCGCCGCCGGCAGCCGCCCCGCCAGACGCAGCCGGTCGGCGACCTGCGCCAGCGGCTCGTGGCGACGGCCGGCATCCAGCAGCTCGCGCTTGAGCGTGTGATCCTCGAGGGCATCGAGAATGAACGGCTCGCTGTCCTCGTCGGGCACGTCGGGATCCTGGAAGCGCACGCCCAGGCGGCCAAGGTAGACGCTCCAAGGCCGGCGCAACAGCCGCTGCAGATCGGCAAGCCCGAGCGCTTCCGCTGGCGCGGGCACGGCATCCGGCGCCGCAGGCTGCGCCGTCTCGGTATCCGGATTCTCAGCCAGCAGATGCAGCGGCTCCCAGCTGGTATCGAAGGTGTAACGCGGATCGTCGGCGTGGAAATAGCGCCGCGAGAACGGCTGCAACGGATGCGCCTCGATCAGTCTCGCCGCCAGCGCCGCTTCGTCGTCCTGTATCGAAGCGTCGCCCGGGTCCGGCCGCCAACCCTGCTCCAGCGTGTCGAGCAGCTCGCCGATCAGCACCGAGGGCGGTCGTGGGGTGTTGTCGCGCTGATCGAAGCCGACCCAGGAGAACGTCAGCCGTTCGCGGGCGGAGAGCAGCGCCTCGAGCAGCAGGTAGCGGTCGTCGTCGCGGCGGGAGCGATCCCCCGGACGCGGACGCTGCGCCATCAGGTCGAAGTCCTGCGGTTGGCGCGTGCGGGGATAGGCGCCGTCGTTCATCCCCAACAGGTAGACCTGCCGGAACGGAATGGCGCGCATCGGCATCAGCGTGGCGAAGTTGACCTTGCCGGCCAGAAAACGCTGGGCCAGGCCACCCTCGTCGAGCTCCGCCCTGAGCGCGTCGCGCACCACGGCGAGGCCGATCGGCTGGGTAAAGGCGGCCAGCTCGCAACTCTGCTGCCAGCGGCCCAGCGCCTGATCCACCCGCGCCAGCACGTCATGCTCGTCCAGCGAGGTGGGGGCGAACAGCGTGTCGATCAGCTGCCGCAAGCGCGCCAGCCAGTCCTCCGGCGTGGCGGCGCTGTTCAATGCCTCGCACTGGGCAGCCATTACGCGTATCAGCTCGGCCAGCCGCCCGGCCAGATCCGCTTCCAGCCCGCCCACCTCGTCGTAGGGCACGATCTCGTCGAACTGCCACGCGGTGCTGTCGGGTAGCGGGCCGGTAGATCGTCCCGGCGGCAATGGGCCGGTAGATCGTCCCGGCGGCAGCGGGCCGGTAGCGTACCCCAGCAGCATGCGCTCGAGCCCGAACGCCCAGCTGTTTTCATGCAGCGCGGGAAAGCCGAGCGATCGGCGGTGGGCGCCGGACAGCCCCCAGCGCACGCCACTCTCCGCCAGCCATTGGCGAAGGCGTGGCAGCTCCGCTTCCTCGATGGCGAAGCGCGCCCGAAACGCCGGAACGTCCAGCGCATCGAGCAGCTCGCTCACGCCCAGCCGGCGTTCGGGAAGCTCCAGCAGCGACAGGATCAGCACCATCATCGGATGCGCTTCACTGGCGACCTGATCGGCGATGGTGAACGGAATATGGCGGGGATCGTTCGGCGGCAATTGACCGAAGACCGCCTCGATGTAGGGCGCGTAGACGTCGATCTCCGGCACCATCACCAGAATGTCCCGGGGCCGCAGCGGCGTACCCTGGCTGCTGGCCTCCTCGAACGCTGCCAGCAGCCGATCGTGCAGTACCTCCACCTCGCGCAGTGGCGAGTGCACGCTGATGAGTGACAGCGAGGCGTCGTCCGGGGCGATCAGCCGTTTGCCGCTTTCCCGGGTCCGTTCTCCGGGATGTCTGAGATCGAGAATGTCCTGCTGCAGCTGGTTGAGTAGCGGGGCCCGTTCGGGATGCGCCTCATCGACCGTCGCCGGATCGCGGAACAGATCGGTCTCGACGTCGAAGCCGCCGTCCTGGCTTTCGAACTCGTAGAGGCCGACGATGAAATCCCGCCCTTGCGCGCCCCAGGCAGCCAACAGCGGATTGGCCTGAAGGTGCAGCGCTTCCTCGTCCAGCGTCTCGAGCCACGGCGCTTCCGGATGGCGGGACTGCTGTCTCGCCACCGCCTCGGCGGAAAGCCGTCCGGCGCGCTTGATCGCTTCCCGGTCGGAGACGATATCGCCCCAGTAATGTCGACACGGATTGGCGATCATCAGGAAGACGTCGATGACGCCGGAAAGCGCGTGCAGCGCCTCCAGCGTCTGGGACGGCAGCGCCGAGATGCCGAACACGAAGAGCCGGGGCGGCAATCCTGGCGGGCAGCTCTCCAGCTGTCTGGCGGCGCGCAGGAATCGCCCGTGCAGGCTGGCGCGGTGAAACGCCCTCTCGGCCGGGTCGGCATCGGCGATGAGCGCTCGCCATAACGCCGGCTGCCAGCGCTGGTCGGCGGGCAGATCGGCCGGGGCGTCCTCCCCCGCTTCCCAGGCGGCCAGCCAGTCGGGGCGGTAGTTGAGGTACTGATCGAACAGATCCGCCAGGCGGACTGCCAGTTGCCAGCGCTTGCGCTCGGCCTGTTCGACGGCCCGGCGCTGTGCGCTCTCCTCCATCGCCGCAGACGATTCGACGCTCTCGTCGTCGTGCGACCGGCCCGCCGTGGCATTTTCCAGCCCGGCGCTCAGGTAGTGGGCGAGCGGCGCGAAGGTGACCGGGTCGCTGGCGATCTCGCCTTCCAGCAGCCGCAGGATGCGCCATGCCAGCGGGCGCTTGTCGAACGGCGAATGCAGCGGAATCGGCCGGCTTTCGCCGTCTTCTCCGGCCTGTTCGAGCACCGCACGATAGGCACGCCAGACGAAGCTCGACGGCAGCGGGAAATCCACCGAGGCGGCGATGCCGTCGGCCTCGGCCAGCGAGAGGCGCAGCCACTGGGCCATGCCGTTGGACTGCACCAGGAAGGTTTCCGGGGTCAGCGGCGGCAACCGGTGGCGCTTGATCAACGCCAGTGCCAGATCGTGCAGGTCTTCGAGGTGATTGGCATGCAGGACGCTGAACATCCGCTCTCCCGGGTTCTTGGATCGAGGGTCGATGAGGCTTCGATAAAGACGCCATCCTACCGTGGTGTGGGGCGACGATCACCCGATGCCTGTGGCAGGATGTGACGTTCTCGTGTCAACCATGTCGTCGCCGCCATCACGGCATTCGTGGCAGCCAATGCGTGGCAGCCAATGACAACGTTCACGGTAGCCATGACGACCTCCGCAGTGACTAATAACAATATACGTAGCAACAAGGACTTCCATTGACGACATCCGTCTTCCTCGCCGTGCTGGCCGGTGCTCTGATGCATGCCAGTTGGAACGCTCTGGTCAAGGTCGGCCTGGACCGACTGCTGAGCATCTCGCTGATCCAGGCCGCCTGCGCCGTGATCGCGCTCGCCGGCGTGGCCTTCGTGCCACTGCCTCAGCCGGCCGCCTGGCCGTGGCTGGCCGTATCGACGCTTTTGCATATCGGGTACAACGTGTTCCTGGCCCGCGCCTATCGGGTCGGTGATCTCGGCCAGATCTACCCGATCGCTCGCGGTTGCGCGCCCCTGCTGGTCACGCTGATCAGCGTCTTCGCGCTCAGCGAACATCCGTCATGGATCGGCTATCTGGGTATCGCGGTGCTGGTGCTCGGCATTCTGTGCATGGCTTTTCGCGGCGGCAAGGGGCCGCGGCTGGAGCGCGCCTCGCTGATCAACGCGCTGACGACCTCCGTCTTCATCGCCGGCTATACGCTGGCCGACGGCAGCGGTGCCCGCGCCAACGGCGATGCGATCGGTTACGTGGTCTGGCTGTTTCTGTTCGATGGCTTCGGCATGCTGCTGGCGCTGGTCGCCATGCGTGGCGTCCGCGCCCTGCCCGAGCTGACCCGCTACTGGCGGGTCGGCCTGCTCGGCGGCGCCCTCTCCATCGGTGCCTACGGCATCACGATCTGGGCCATGACCCAGGCGCCGATCGCGCTGGTGGCGGCGCTGCGGGAAACCAGCGTGCTGTTCGCCATTGCCATCGGTATCGTCTGGCTGAAGGAGCCGTTGCGCCGCGAACGCTTGCTGGCCGGCGGCCTGATTCTGGGTGGCGTCATCCTGGCGCACTGGGGTTGATCGTCGACTGTCATCCTGCGTCAGGACTGCTAGGCTAGGAGTAATGACTTCTCGCTCTGCCAATGCCGCTTCACCCGCTTCCGGCGCGCATTCGCCCCATATCCGGACTCGAGCCATCGAGGCGACAGCCATCACCACGACAGCGATCGGCAAGGAGCCCATTTTGCCTCTCACCGCTCCACCGCACGCCACCAACACCGACGGCCAACCGCGCCGGGTCGGCGTCGAGCTCGAGTTCGCCGGCATCGGGCCGATCCAGGCGGCGCGTCTGGTCGAAATGACCTTCGGTGGTCGTGTCGAACAGCACAGCGCGCATCGACTGCAGGTCACCGGAACACCATGGGGCACGTTCCACATCGAGCTGGACAGCAAGTATGTCCACCCGGACGAACAGCTGCTCGATCGCGCTCGTACCACTGATGGTCAGCCGCCGGGTTTCGGCGAGCACCTGCGCGCCAGCGTGCACAGCCGTACCCGCGAATGGCTGGGCGATATGGTCGCCGGCCTGGTGCCGACGGAGATCGTCTGCCCGCCGATTCCCTGGGACGAGCTGGCGCGCCTGGACGAGCTGTTCGCGGCGCTGCGCCGCCACGGCGCGGAAGGCACCGATGCCAGCCTGCTCTACGGCTTCGGCCTCCATCTCAATCCGGAAATCCCTTCTCCCGAGGTGGAGAGCATACTGGCCTATCTGCGAGCCTATCTGATCCTGGCCGACTGGCTGCGCGACGAGATCGTCGTCGACGTGACCCGGGACATGCTGCCCCATACGCGGCCGTTTCACAGCGACTACACCCGCAAGATACTGGCACCGGACTACCGCCCCACCCTGCAGGCTCTGATCGACGACTACCTGATCGCCAACCCGACCCGCAACCGGGAGCTGGACCTGCTGCCGCTGTTCGCCTGGCTGATGCCGGATCATCCCAACGCGCTGCTACGGGAAACGCTGGTCAAGCCACGGCCGACCTATCACTACCGCCTGCCCAACGCCGCGCTCTCCGACCCGGAATGGGGCGTGAGCGTGGAGTGGAACCGCTGGGCGGAGGTCGAACGTCTTGCCGCCGATCCGGATCGCCTGGCGGAGCGCAGCGCGGCCTATCGCGAGCATCTCGCCCAGCCGACCCTGAGCCGCTGGCTCGACTCCCTGCGTCACTGGATGCGTCATTGATGGCTTCACCGAAGCACGCTACGACAGTCTCGGGGGAAGCCCCGGGAAACGACAGGAAACGTCCGCTGATCGGCATCACCACCTCGGATCACAAGAGCCTTCTGGCCTGGTGGTGCGACTGGATCTCGGTGTGGCGCGCCGGCGGCAGGCCAGTGCGAATCTCTCCGGCGCGCCCGCTACAGCAGGCGGTGGATGGCCTGATCATCGGTGGCGGCGACGATATCGGTGCCCAACGCTACGGGGGCGAGGTTCAGTTGAATGTCCGCGTCGACCCCGCCCGCGACGAGCTCGAGCTCGACCTGCTGGCCGACTACCTGCCGACCCGCGTGCCGATCCTGGGTATCTGCCGTGGCGCCCAGATGATCAACATCCACTGCGGCGGCAGCCTGATCGAAGACATCCAGACGACTTATAGCCACATCAAGAACCGGCGCACGGTGCTGCCCCGCAAGCGAATCGAGATCGAACCGTTCAGCCAACTGGCCGACATTCTCAATCGCCGCTACTGCCACGTGAACAGCCTGCATCATCAGGCGGTGGATCGCCCCGGGGACGGCCTCAAGGTGGTCGCCCAGGACCGCGACGACCTCGTGCAGGCGATCGAGAGCGAAAGCCACCCGTTTCTCATCGGCGTGCAGTGGCACCCGGAATTCCTGCTCTTCAGCCGTTCCCAGCAGCGACTGATCCGGGCGCTGGTGGAAGCCTCGAGGCACCGCGAGGCTGAATCCAGAGAGGCCACAGCCAGCGAGGTCAAAATCAGCGACGTCGAGGCCAGCGAGGCCACAGTCAGCGAGGTCAAAGCCAGCGCGGATCCGCCGTGAAGGAGACGGTAAACCAGCGCTGTTCGGCGGGAATGGAGAGCCCTTCGGCGATCTCTTCCCGGATCCGGTCGAGTTCGGCGATCCCGCTACCGCTGGCGAAATCCGGTGTGGTAACGATGTGGATCTCGATGTTGTGCACCCGTCCGGTCTTGGCGACATAGCTCTCGAAGCGCTCCAGCCCCGGCCGCTGCATGACTGGCGCCATCGCCTCGCGAACCTCGCGGTCGAGCCGCGATGGCGCCATCATCAGTACCTCCCGCATGGCGCGATACACGATGCCTGCCGGCACCGGCATGAAGCCAAGCGTCAGCACCACCAGCAGCGTCGAATCCACGTAGGGTATCCAGGGCGCGAGAGCCGTCCCCTGCATCACCAGTGCCGCGGCAAACGCCACCAGCAAGGCGCTGGTGATCAGGGCCGCCATCAGCCAGTTCTGAATGTCGATCTTCACGAAGTCGGACCGGGCCTGACGATTGAGCCGACGTTCGACGAATACCATCACGTAGCAGATCACGCAGACGATCAGCGAGTAGCCGATCGCCATGTCGACAGCCAGCGGGTTGCCGCCCTGGAGCAGCGTGCTGAGCGCATTGAGGAAGGCGTAGAAGCACAGCAGCAGCAGTATCGCGCCGTTGAGCGCCGCCGCCATCGGCTCGAAATGCCAGTACCCCAACTGGAAGCGTCGCGTCGATTCACGGGCGACCAGTTTCGATACCAGCAGCGCCAGTAGCGACATCGCCGCATCGATCGACGAAAAGACGCCGTCGAACAGGATCGAATGCGATCCCGACAGCAACCCGAATCCGACGCCGAGCCCCGCCACGACCAGCGTCGTGGCGATGGATAGCTTGAGTGTCTTCTGCTCGAGGGAGACGTCCACGCCACACCCCTTTTCGTCTTGTCATTGTGCGATTTGTCATGTGTGCCCCGGCACGCGAAACACCGGCCACGATGCCGACGTTCAGGAGGGCATCACGGCCAGCCGCCGCCCTGCCGGCGAGCGCAGCAGGAACAGGCCGATGATGACGCCCATGACCGACAGCGCAGCGACGTAGATCGCCGGCGACATCGGATACCAGCGCATCAGCGTGGTGACGATGATCGGCGTGAAGCCGCCGAAGATCGCATAGGCGACGTTGTAGGAGAACGAGAGCCCGCTGAAGCGAACCGCGGCCGGAAAGGCCTTGACCGCGATCGCCGGAATGGCGCCGGTAATTCCCACCGCGAAGCCGGCCAGCGCATAGAGCGGCATCAGTTGCTCGGGACGCTGACCGACGACGCTCATCATCAACCAGTAGCTCGCCCCCAGCAGCGCGCTCCATCCCACCAGCGTCGCGCCGCTGCCGAACCGGTCGGCGCACCAGCCGGCGATCACGCAGCCCACGATCAGGCACAGGATCGCCACCACGTTGGCCAGCGAGGCATCCAGCCCGGCGTACTGCGCCGCCAGCAGCGGCGGCGTCATCAGCATCACCACGACGATCGCCGCGGTCAGGATCCAGCTCACCGCCATGGCCAGCAGCACGCCGCCCAGGTGATCGCGAAGCACCGCCTTGACCGGCAGTTCCGCCGCCAGCGCACGGCGCTCGCGCATTTCGGCGAAGACCGGGGTTTCGCTCAGCCAGCGGCGCAGATAGACCGCCACCAGGCCGAAGATGCCGCCGAGCAGGAACGGGATCCGCCAGGCGCCGTCGGCCAGCTCCGCCGGCGAGAAGTGGGACTTCATGATCGCCGCTACCAGCGAGCCGATCAGGATGCCGGCCGCCAGTCCCGCCGATAGCGTGCCGCAGGCAAGGCCGACGTGGCGACGCTGGACGTGCTCGGTGACGAACACCCAGGCACCAGGCACCTCGCCGCCCACCGCCGCGCCCTGCAGCATGCGCAGCAGCACCAGCACTAGCGGCGCCAGATAACCGATGGCGTGATAGGTCGGCAGGCAGCCGATCGCCAGCGTCGGCAGCGCCATCAGCAGGATCGACAGCGTGAACATCCGCTTGCGACCCAGCAGGTCGCCGAAGTGCGCCATGACGATGCCGCCCAGCGGCCTAACCAGATAGCCGGCGGCAAAGATGCCGAAGGTCTGGATCTGGCGCAGCCACTCCGGCATGTCGGGTGGAAAGAAGAGCTGGCCGATGACCGTGGCGAAATAGACGAAGATGATGAAGTCGTAGAATTCCAGCGCGCCGCCGAGGGCCGACAGCGAGAGCGTTCGGACATCGTTGCGGGAGAGCGGGCGCGACGAGGTCGTGGTGGGATCGTGAGCCATATCGGTGTTCCAGGAGAATGACGCCCAGGGCGCCGTCACGGTCATTCCGGACGAAGCGGCCGAGGCCCGAACCCCGCGCGTCGGCGTGGCACGGACCTCGAGACGCCGTTTCAGTGCTGCATCACCGCCAGACGCTGGCCACTCGGCGCCCGCAGCAGGAAGATGCCGATCACCACGCCGAGGACCGCCAGCGCAGCGATATAGTACGCCGGCGCGGCGGGATGACTGGCCATCAGCGTCGAGACGACGACGGGGGTGAAGCCGCCGAAGATGGCGTAGGCGACGTTATAGGAGAACGACAACCCGGAAAAGCGCACCGCGGCCGGAAACGACTTGACGGCGACGGTGGGCACGACGCCGACGATCCCCACGCCGAAACCGGCCAGGCAGTAGAGCAGCATCAGCTGGTCGGGATGGGACGGCACCGTGTGCATCATGATCCAGTAGGCGATCCCCAGCAGCAGGCTCCACAGAATGATGGTGATGCCGCTACCGATACGATCGCAGCACCAGCCCGAGACCACGCAGCCGATGATCACGCAGACGATCGCCCACACGTTGGCCAGCGAGGCATCGATGCCGTAGAGCGTCTGCAGTAGGCTCGGCGTCATCAGCACGACCACGACGACCGCCCCGGTAAGGATCCAGGTCACCGCCATCGACAGCACCACGCTGTCCAGATGACGGCTGAGCACCCGCTTGACCGGCAGCCCTTCGGACAACGCTTTCTTGGCACGCATCTCGGCGAACACCGGCGTCTCTTCCAGATAGCGGCGCAGATAGACGGCCAGAAACCCGAACACGCCGCCGATCAGAAACGGCACGCGCCAGCCGTAGGCAGTCATCTCCTCGGGGGTATAGTGCGACTTCAGAAACGCCGAGATGATCGAGCCGATCAGGATGCCGGCCACCAGCCCGGAGGCCAGCGTGCCGCAGGCGAGACCGACATCCTTGCGCGAGACGTGCTCGGTGACGAAGACCCAGGCACCCGGGACTTCACCGCCCACCGCCGCGCCCTGCAGGATACGCATCAACACCAGCAGCAGCGGCGCCAGGTAACCGATGGTTTCGTAGGTCGGCAGGCAGCCGATCAGCAGCGTCGGCACCGACATCAGAAAGATCGACAGCGTGAACATCCGCTTGCGACCCAGCAGGTCGCCGAAGTGCGCCATGATGATGCCGCCCAGCGGGCGCGCCAGATAACCCGCCGCGAAAATGCCGTAGGTCTGTACCATCCGCAGCCATTCCGGCATGTCGGCGGGAAAGAACAGGTGGCCGATCACCGTGGCGAAATAGACGAAGATGATGAAGTCGTAGAACTCCAGCGCGCCGCCCAGGGCGGACAGCGACAGGATCTTGATGTCACCGCGTGACAGCGGACGCGACGGAGCCGCATCGTATTGAGGTGCGTTAGCCATAGCCGTGTTCTTTTTTCTGAGGCGTTGAAACGTGCGTGTGTCCAGTAGCCAACTTGCGTCACGGATGCTCGACAGAGGATGCCGTCCGCCGCATGAAGGGGCCATGACATTACCAGACTTTAAAAGTTCCGTCAGTGCGGCGCACCCGTTGACGAACGCCGCATAGACGCCCAGTCACCCCGGACGCGCCAAGTCTCCAGTATCGACACTCGCAGGAACGCCGGGGGACGCCTCGTCGTAGGCTACCCGAACGATCACCGTGGTCTTCATGCGCTTCGCGCCGCACTGATGCGCGGGGCCAAAGCGGCAGTCGTGGGCATTCTGGGCGCCGCCCTCTACCAGCCGGTTTGGACCAGCGCCATTCTTGGCCCCTACGAGTTTGCCCTCGCGTTGACCGGGTTCCTCTTGCTCAGCGTCTGGAAGCTGCCCGCCTGGGCAGTGGTCATCATCCTTGCCGGTGGCGGCATACTCATCACTCTGTAGCCAGCGTTGCCATCCATGCCAACGAGACACTATCCCGATATCCGATACCTACTTTGGCTTCTATCCCCACCCTATCGAACGCCAATTGCGGATCGTCCGATCGACAGGATCCACTTACCCGACGCCAAGTCGAAGACAACCTCCATGACAACGGTTACGGCACGCGGGTGCGGTGTGAAACCAGGAATTGACTCACGCTATATGTTGCGCAAAAATACACAACATAAAAAGCGCAGACGTCATTAAACGGTTGGAAGCCGAAGGCTGGCGACACGTCGGCGGCAAGGGCGACCACATGAAGTACAAACACCCGGAGAAGCCGGGGCACGTGGTCGTGCCACACCCCCGAAAAGACATCGCCACCGGCACCCTGCGCAACATCTATCGTCAAGCCGGTTGGGCCTGGAGGTAACACATGCTCTACCCCGTCTACATTCACAAAGATGCCGACACTGCCTACGGCGTCACCTTCCCTGACTTCCCCGGCTGCTTCTCGGCAGCCGATGAAATGGCGGACCTGCCTCGCATGGCTCAGGAAGCTGTCGAGGTGCATTTCGAAGGGGAAGATATGGCAATCCCTGCGCCCTCAACGCCAGAAGACTGGGAAGGTCACGAGGACTTTCAGGGGGGCTACTGGATGTTGATCGACATCGACCTGTCAAAGGTCAGCACCAAGGCGGTGCGCGTCAATATCAGCCTGCCCGAATCACTGGTGGCCAAGATCGACAGCGCGGCAAAAGCACGTCACCTCAGCCGCTCCGCCTTTCTGGCGATGGCTGCCCAGCACGAAATGAACGAATCGCGCTGATCGAAATGGTAAAGATAACGGTCCCGGTATCGCCGGGCCGTTGTCATTTTACGCAGTGATCACGTCACGCCACATACCGCCGCGCCTGGCTGATCATTACGCCCATCACCATAGCCTCCGTGCGAATAGCGTGCGTCACTCACGAACGTGAAAAAGATTTGTTACGGCTGAGCCGCGGGCGGGTTCGGTCAGTATCGCGACGCCCGGCTTGCCATCGGCGCGCTCGGCTGCAGCGCCCTCTCCCCTGCCCATTTCGGCTTGTAGCCCCACCAGACGCTATCGAACGTCAGCTGCGGATAGTCCGCCTCCCGACGTATCGACGAGATCCACGTCCCTGGCGCCACGTTGTAGCGTGGCGTGGGCGCATCGTGGACGCGAAGCTCACCGACGCGGGAGCGAATCGCGGGTAGGTACTGTACATGAGCCGGCTGATTCTAATTCGGTGGCGGAGGGGGAGGGATTGCTACGCTTGTCGGCGCTCGAAAAGCAAAATCGCGAGCGCCTCGGTGCGAACCGGAGGGTTCTCATCGCCTCCCCCGTCTCGAGCTTTATTCCAGACATGAAAAAGCCGGCTACGGGAGCCGGCTAATTCGGAATTCGTGGCGGAGGGGGAGGGATTCGAACCCTCGAAGCCTTTCGACTTACACACTTTCCAGGCGTGCTCCTTCGACCACTCGGACACCCCTCCGCATTGTCATTCCGTTCGCAATGGCTGTGCCGCTGCGTTCAGAACGGCGCACATAGTATCGAGCTAAACCTGTGATCGCAAGCCATTTTTCCTTTTCCGGCGACCTTTTACGTTATTCGTTGAGAACCCGGCCACCGAGTCAGGTCCAGCGCTCCACGTATTCGTCCGGATTGCGCGCTGGCGCGCTGGGGTAGCGCCCTCCTGCCTGGCCCAGATAGAGGTAGCCGATCAGCTCCTCATGCTCGCCGAGGCCGAGACCACGCCACACGATCTTGTCGTGCGCGTAGGTGCCGGTGCGCCACATGGCGCCGAGTCCCTGCGCGTAAGCGGCGTAAAGCATGGCGTGGGCGGCACAGCCGGCCGAGATGATCTGCTCCACCGGCGGCACCTTGGGCAGATCCGGGGTGATCCTGGCGATCACGGCGATGATCATCGGGGCGCGCTTGGGCTTCTTTCGGGCGGCGTCGAGGCTACCGTCGTCGATATGCGGATTGGCCTGATAATCGGACTGGGCAAAGAGTTCACCCAGACGATCGAGCCCTTCCCCGCTGATCTCGATGAACCGGTATGGCGTCATTTCCTTGTGATCCGGCGCTCGCAGCGCCGCGCGATAGAGCGCGTCCAGCTGCTCCGCGGTCGGTGCCGGACCGGCCAGCTTGCCCATCGAGCGGCGCTCGTGCAGCAGTGTCATGGCATCCATGTGTAGCTCCTTCGACGATACCGGTAATGAGACTCAATGCGTGGTCGCCTGACTCTACGTCAAAAGCGTCACTGCCGCAGCAACCGTGCGGGCAGTTCCGGCGCCCAACCCGGCGTGGCTCGCCACGGGTTGATATCCAGCCCGCCGCGACGCACGTAGCGTGCCATCACCAGCAGCGCCTGCGGGCGGCAGCGCGCCATCAGGTCGACGAAGATATGCTCGACGCAGTGCTCGTGAAAGTCCTGATGCTGGCGGTAGGAAACGATGTATCGCAACAGGGCGGCGCGGTCGAGCCGCGGGCCACGGTAGGCGATCAGTACGCTTCCCCAGTCCGGCTGGCCGGTGACCGGACAGTTGGATTTGAGCAGGTGCGAATGCAGCGTCTCCTCGACGATATCGCTGTCATCACAGGCGAGCAGTTCCGGTGACGGCGTGTAGCGGTCGATATCGACCTCGATCTCGTCGATGCACTTCCCCGCCATCGGCCGGGGCGCCAGCGCGGCGTCATCGACACCAAACAGCTCCACGGTGACCGGCGCACCGGCTGCCGCGCTCAGGTCCCGCACCAGGAATTCGATCACTGCCTCGCGGCCGGCGAACGTCGTCTGGTTGAAGCTGTTGAGGTAGAGCTTCCATGACTTGGATTCGATCAGCCGGGGCGAGTCTGCCGGCAACCGGAAGCGTGCGACGGCCACGACCGGCTTGCCGCGCAGATCGAGCCAGGAGAGCTCGAACGCCCACCACTCGTCGCCGCCCACGAAAGGCAGCGACGATGCCTCGATGCCCAGCGGCGCACGGTTGGCCGCGCGCTCGATGGGAAACAGCAATGAAGCGTCGTAGCGCTCGGGATAGCTGGAGACCTCGCCGAGCGGCGCGTCGATCAGGGTCTGAGGGCGATCCTGATTCATGAGCGAATCCCCTTGCCGCGATTGAGCATCCACAACGCCAGGAACCAGAACGCGACGATGAAGACGGCGATGGCTATCAGCGCGCCGCCGACGGGAATGTCGGAGATGCCGAGAATGCCATAGCGGAAGGCGTTCACCATGTAGAGGATCGGGTTGATCATCGTCACGTTCTGCCAGAATTCCGGCAGCAGGTCGATCGAGTAGAACACGCCGCCCAGATAGGTCAGCGGTGTCAGCACGAAGATCGGAATGATCGAAATGTCGTCGAACTTCTTCGCCAGCAGGGCGTTGACGAAACCGCCGATCGAGAACAGCAAGGCGGTCATGATCACCACCATCAGGGTCAGCAGCGGATGGTGAAGGTCGAGATGGGTAAAGAACAGCGACACCACCGTCACGATCAGCCCCACGCCCAGCCCGCGCGCCGCTCCGCCAATGACGAACCCGGCAAGGATGACCCAGTTGGGCATCGGCGAGACCATCATCTCTTCCACGCTGCGCTGGAACTTGTTGGAGAAGAACGACGAGGCCACGTTGGAGTAGCTGTTGGTGATCACGGACATCATGATCAGTCCGGGCACGATGTAGGACATATACGAGATGCCGTGCATCTCGCCGACACGGGAGCCGATCAGGTTGCCGAAGATGATGAAGTACATCGTCATGGTGATGGAGGGCGGCACCAGCGTCTGCGGCCAGATCCGCAGGAAACGGCGTACTTCCTTGACCACCATGGTCCAGAGAGAAATCAGCAGCTGCCGGGTATTCAAGACGCCGTCTCCTTGGCCTGTGAGGATGTTTCGGATTGAGTGTCGATACCGGTCGCGGCCTCCGGTTGCGAGGTCATCGACACGAACAGTTCTTCCAGCCGATTGGCGCGGTTACGCATCGAGAGAACGCGTACGCCCTGCTCCGTCAGTTGCTGAAAGGCGTCGTTGAGATCGGTGCCCTTCCGTACCGATAGCGCCAGCTGGTGCGAGTCGACACGCTCGATCTCGAAGCCCTTGATCAGCGGCGTCGTTTCCAGCGGCTCGGCGAGATCCATCAGGAAGGTCTCGGTATCCAGCTCGGTCAGCAGTCCGCGCATCGAGGTGTTCTTGATGATCTCGCCGCGGTTGATGATCGCGATGTTGCGACACAGGCTCTCGGCTTCTTCGAGATAGTGCGTCGTCAGGATGATCGAGGTGCCCTCTTCCTCGTTGATCCGTCGCATGTACTCCCACATGCTGCGGCGCAGTTCGATATCCACGCCAGCGGTGGGCTCGTCGAGAATCAGCAGACGGGGGCGATGGATCAGGGCGCGGGCGATCATCAGCCGGCGCTTCATGCCGCCGGAGAGCATGCGGGCGGCGCCGTTGCGCTTGTCCCACAGGCCAAGATCCTTGAGCAGGCGTTCGCAACGCGGCTTGGCTTCCTTCATCGGCATGCCGTAGTAGCCGGCCTGGGTGAGGATGATGTCCCCGACCTTCTCGAACTGGCTGAAGTTGAACTCCTGCGGCACGACGCCGAGAGCATACTTGGCCTTGGCAAAGTCCTGGTCGATATCGATGCCGAGGATCTTCACCTGCCCCGCCGTTTTCTGAACGAGCGAGCAGACGATGCCGAGCGTGGTGGATTTGCCTGCCCCGTTGGGGCCAAGCAACGCAAAAAAATCGCCCTGAGCGACATCGAGATCGATGCCTTTCAGGGCCTCAAAACCATTACCGTAGACTTTGGTCAGCCCGCGGATGGACAGTGCCGGTTCTGCCATCAGGGTTTCCTGCCATGTTTATGAAATCAAGGTTTGCAAGATCAAGCGATACAAGGTGCCAGCCAATATGGGGGCAATCCCGCCGGGTTCAATCTTTAGCAGACGAATGGATGGCTCGTTATGACAGCGCCGGAAATACCGATTGCGCCCCACAGCCGCCAGCCTGATCCGAGAGAAACCGAAGAGAGTGGCGTCCCATAGGGGGTTCGAACCCCTGTTACCGCCGTGAAAGGGCGGTGTCCTGGACCACTAGACGAATGGGACGCAAAAGAAGAGATGCGATATGGAGCGGGAAAGGAGATTGATGGGGCGGCCCATCCGTCGGGCTGGCGTTCCAGCTCACGACCCTCGCCTACCGTTCCTACGCTTGCGATATGGAGCGGGAAAGGAGATCGATCGGACCGGCGTTCCGGCTCACGACCCTCGATCACGCTTCAGATATCACAGAAACTGGAGCGGGAAAGGAGATTCGAACTCCCGACCCTCGCCTTGGCAAGGCGATGCTCTACCACTGAGCTATTCCCGCTTATCGATGTCGACACCTTCGGCGGCGACGTCATGACCTGGCGATCATGAAGTGGCGTCCCATAGGGGGTTCGAACCCCTGTTACCGCCGTGAAAGGGCGGTGTCCTGGACCACTAGACGAATGGGACGCAAAAGAAGAGATGCGATATGGAGCGGGAAAGGAGATTCGAACTCCCGACCCTCGCCTTGGCAAGGCGATGCTCTACCACTGAGCTATTCCCGCTTATCGCTGCCGACACCTCCCGGTGACGACGCCATGATCTGACGATCATGAAGTGGCGTCCCATAGGGGGTTCGAACCCCTGTTACCGCCGTGAAAGGGCGGTGTCCTGGACCACTAGACGAATGGGACGCATATTGGAGCGGCCTAGACCGTTCCGGTACTTCAAATTTGGAGCGGAAAAGGAGATCGACCGGGCTGGCGTTCCAGCTCACGACCCAAACTGCCTATCTTGCGCTACCAAAAAATTGGAGCGGGAAAGGAGATTCGAACTCCCGACCCTCGCCTTGGCAAGGCGATGCTCTACCACTGAGCTATTCCCGCACCGTACTTCGCCTGAACCGAGTGGCGTCCCATAGGGGGTTCGAACCCCTGTTACCGCCGTGAAAGGGCGGTGTCCTGGACCACTAGACGAATGGGACGTAATGTCTCGGCTCCGTCGAAGTGGCGCGTATGTTACTGAGCCGGTTTTGAGGTGTCAAGCGATTGATTTCACCGATTTTCGCCACAACCCAATCAAGGCTGGTCAGCGGCCGACAAATGGCCTGTAATGCAGGACAAGCAGCCGAAGCGAATAGTGCCAAAGCGATGAGGAGAGCGAACATGAGCAAGGTACAGAAGACAGAAGCCGAGTGGCGCGAGCAGCTGACTCCCGAGCAGTACCACGTCACCCGCGAAAAAGGCACCGAGCGGCCTTTCACCGGCGACTATCAGGTCGAGCCGGTCCAGGGCATCTATCATTGCATCTGCTGCGGCGCCCCGCTGTTCGAGAACGAGCACAAGTTCGAAGCACACTGCGGTTGGCCGAGCTTCGACCGCCCCTTGGCAGCGGCAGCAGTCGAGGAGCATCAGGACGACAGCCATGGCATGCGCCGGATCGAGGTGACCTGCCGGCGCTGCGATGCGCATCTTGGCCACGTTTTCCCGGATGGCCCGGCGGAAACCACCGGCCAGCGGTACTGCATCAATTCCGTGGCGATCACGTTCCACGCCGGCGAATAATCCGCGCCGTCGGTCCACGCCGAGCGGGCAGCCATTCTGGTAGAATGGCTGCCCGCTTTTCGTTGGGCTCACCCGACAGGCACGACGCAGTCATTGCAGGCATTAAAGTAGGCAGGAGACAGGTATGCTCGGCTGGTATCCCGGACACATGAACAAGGCGCGGCGCCAGATCACCGAGGCGCTGCCGGAAATCGACGTGGTGATCGAAGTGCTCGACGCCCGCCTGCCCTACTCCAGCGGCAACCCGATGCTGGCCGAGCTCACCGAGCACAAGCCGGTCCTCAAGATTCTTTCCCGCGCCGATCTGGCAGATCCCGAAGCCACGAAACAATGGATCGCGTTCTTCGACGCGCAGCCGGACAGCCGCGCCATTGCCGTCACCACCACCCAGGCTCGCGAGCTCAAGCAGATCCCGGCGCTTTGCCATGAACTGGCAGGCCAGGTGCGCGCCGACCGCGATGTCCGCGTGATGGTGATGGGCATACCCAACGTCGGAAAATCGACCCTGATCAACGGGCTGGCCGGTCGCAAGATCGCCAAGACCGGCAACGAGCCGGCAGTCACCAAGCGCCAGCAGAAGATTCGAATCGACGGCCGCGTCTCGCTGATCGACACGCCAGGCGTGCTGTGGCCCAAGATCGAGAACCAGGCCAGCGCCTATCGACTCGCCGCCAGCGGCGCGATTCGAGACACCGCGATCGAGTACGTCGATGTCGCCATCGTCTGCGCCGCCGAGCTGGCCAAGCGCTATCCCGAAAGCCTGCGCGAACGCTACAAGCTCAGCGAACTTCCCATTTACGTACCACCAACCAACGCCGACGCCGTGGACGCCGACGGCCCCAGGCTGGTCGATCTTCAGGCCAGGGCCGGCTTCGACGGCCACGCGATCATGAACGAGATCGCCCGCAAGCGCGGCGGACTGAAGGCCGGCGGCGTGATCAACCTGCATCGCGGTGCGGAAGTGCTGCTGCACGAGCTGCGCGACGGAAAGCTGGGCAGGCTCACCCTGGAACTGCCCGAAGACATTCCCGAGCCCATCGAGGAAACTCTCGACGAGTCCGAAGGCTGATCCCCTGCAACGGGTGAAATCCTGCCGCTTCTGCCCCTTGCGCCGCGCCCGCGCGGCGTTATGCTGGAACATCGGCGACGCAGCCCGCCGAGAAGTACTGCCTGAATGCCCTCAAATCGGCCCATGAGGCTTCATCCAGTACTTCCCTGACCCCCTAACCTTATCCACCCGCCTGACTTTTTAGGCTGTGCAGCATACGGAAGCCCCATGAACAGCCCCATTCGGAAATCGCACAAGCTCGACAATGTCTGCTACGACATTCGCGGGCCCGTTCTCGATCATGCCAAACGGCTCGAGGACGAAGGTCATCGCATTCTCAAACTGAACATCGGCAACCCGGCGCCCTTCGGTTTCGAAGCGCCTGAAGAGATTCTTCAGGACGTGATGCGCAACCTGCCGACGGCACAGGGTTACTGCGACTCCAAGGGGCTTTACTCGGCGCGCAAGGCGATCATGCAGGAATGCCAGCGCAAGGGGATTGCCGGCGTCGGTGTCGAGGACGTGTTCATCGGCAACGGGGTTTCCGAGCTGATCGTGATGGCGATGCAGGCTCTGCTGAACGATGGCGACGAGGTGCTGATTCCCGCCCCCGACTATCCGCTGTGGACGGCTGCCGCCAATCTGTCCGGCGGTCACCCGGTTCACTACCTGTGCGACGAGGCTGCCGACTGGTCGCCGGATATCGCGGATATTCGCGACAAGATCACCGCGCGTACCCGTGCGATCGTGCTGATCAACCCCAACAACCCCACCGGCGCCGTCTATCCGCCGACCGTGGTCAAGGAGATCCTGACGATCGCCCGCCAGCATGGCCTGGTGGTGTTCTCCGACGAGATCTACGACAAGATCCTCTACGATGGCACCGAGCACGTTTCCACCGGCGCCCTGGCCGAAGACGATCAACTGGTCGTGACCATGAACGGCCTTTCCAAGAGCTACCGCTGTGCCGGTTTCCGCTCGGGCTGGATGATTCTGTCCGGCGGCCAGGGCAAGCAGAATGCCGAGGACTTCATTCAGGGGCTGAACATGCTGGCGTCGATGCGCCTGTGCGCGAATGTGCCGGCGCAGCACGCGATCCAGACCGGGCTTGGCGGCTATCAGTCGATCAACGACCTGATCCTGCCCGGCGGGCGCCTGCTGGCCCAGCGCGATGTCGTTTACGAGAAGCTCAATGCCATTCCCGGTGTCTCCTGCGTCAAGCCCAAGGGCGCGCTCTACGCCTTCCCGCGGCTCGACCCGGAGATCTACCCGATTCACGACGACGCCCAGATGGTGCTCGATCTGCTGTTGCAGGAGCGCATCCTGCTGGTGCAGGGTACGGCCTTCAACTGGCCGACGCCGGATCATGTCCGCATCGTGACCCTGCCGTGGGCAGATCAGTTGAGCGACGCCATCGACCGCTTCGCCCGCTTCCTGTCGCGCTACCGCCAATGATTCAGGGGCCGCGCATCGCTGCGCGGCCGCTCCCTCCCTCTTGAAACCTATTCGCGAAAATCGTATCTAACGGGTCATAACCGCCTGATTATCCGATGATAACGCATAACAGGCTAACTAAAGCCATCGCGCAAGGCGGTGGTAGCGCTTTTCCACGACTGAGGGTAAAGACCGATGATGCGAATCATCCTGTTTCTGGCAACCAACCTGGCGGTGGTGCTCGTCGCCAGCGTCACGTTGCGATTACTGGGCGTCGAGCCCTATCTCAATGCCAACGGGCTGAACATGAACAGCCTGCTGATCTTCTGTTTCGTGTTCGGCATGGCCGGCTCGCTGGTATCGCTGTTCATCTCCAAATGGATGGCGAAGATGAGCACCAGGGCCAGGGTGATCGAGCAGCCGAGCAACTCGACCGAGCAATGGTTGCTCGATACGGTTCGCGAACTGGCCCAGCAGGCCAATATTCAGATGCCGGAAGTCGCGATCTTTCCCGCTCAGCAATCCAATGCCTTCGCCACCGGCTGGAACAAGAACGATGCACTGGTGGCGGTATCCCAGGGCCTGCTGGAGCGTATGCGCCCCGAGGAAATTCGCGCCGTTCTGGCGCACGAGATCGGTCACGTCGCCAATGGCGACATGGTCACGCTGGCGCTGATCCAGGGCGTGCTGAACACCTTCGTGATGTTCTTCGCGCGCGTGGTTGCCCAGGTCGTCGACAGCTTCCTGCGTAGCCGTGACAACGAGGGCGGTCTGGGCTTCATGGGCTACTTCGTGGTGGTGATCGTCGCCGAGATCGTGTTCGGGCTGGTGGCGTCGATCATCGTCGCCTGGTTCTCGCGCTTCCGTGAATATCGTGCCGACGCCGCTGGCGCCAAATATGCCGGAAGCGGCGCCATGATCAACGCATTGGCCCGTCTGAAAGCCGAGACCAACCAGCCGGACCAGATGCCGGACTCGCTGACGGCATTCGCCATCACCACCGGGCAGACACGCAAGATCATGGAGAAGCTGTTCGCCAGCCACCCGCCGCTGGACGACCGTATCCGTGCGTTGAAGGAATCCGCCTACCGGGAGTGAGCCGTGATCGAAGCCGGTTCACTTACCGGCCGCCCCATTGGCTCACGCAACGCCCCGCTTCATGCGGGGCGTTGCGTTTCAGCCATCACGAACTCACTCGATCGTTTGACATCCGCGCCAATCGATAATGAGAATGGTTGACACTTGGCTTCGTCGAGCGCTTAATTGGTTGATATTATCAACCGACAAGGCGCGACATGTCCGATACGACAATGGGTGAATCCCTGCATCAGCTCATGCATGCCTACAAGCGAGCCTTGCGCCAGGCCTATGCCGAGGCCGAGCTGCCACTCACCGTATCCCACATTCGGACGCTCAAGGCCATTCGTCGCCAGGCACCCTGCACCGCCCAGCACATCGCGCATCACACCCAGCGCGACAAGGCCCAGATCACCCGGCTGCTTCGCGACCTGCTCGATGCCGACATCATTGTCAGGACGCCACATCCGGATGACCGGCGCAGCCAGATGCTGTCGCTGACCGCCCATGGCCAAGCCGTATTGGCACAAGTCGATACCTGCGAGCGCCAGGTGCATGCGCGGTTGTCGAGCGGGATGGCACCGGCCGATCTCGAGGCATTCCTGCGGCTGTCGCGGCTGATGATTTCCAACCTGAATTGACCGGAGTCCCGATGCCCAAACCCGCCCCCAGATCTTATACCGTGCTGAACCGCCAGCTGGTCACGCCCCACATGCTGCGCCTGACCTTCGGCGGTGAAGGCATGGCAGCCTTTCCTGCCGACCAGGAAAGCGCCTACATCAAGCTGGTCATCCCCACCGGCCATGAGTCGATACCGGAAACCCCATCAAGCGTGATGCGAACCTACACCGTGCGTCACCAGCGCGACAGCGAAATCGATGTGGATATCGTGCTGCATGAAGACGGCGGCCCTGCCGCGACCTGGGCGGCAGCGGCAACGCCTGGCGACACGATCCTGATCGGCGGCCCGGGACCGGTCAAACGCCTGCCGGAAAACGCCGACTGGTATCTACTGGTTGGCGACATGACGTCGCTGCCGGCGATCGGCGCCAATCTGGGAAGACTTCCGCCGAGCGCCCAAGGCCGTGCCATCATCGAAGTGACCAGCGAAGCGGATATCCAGGAACTGGACCTGCCCGACGGCGTGCAGATCGACTGGCTGATCAACCCACATCCCGGCAGTGACAGCGATCGCCTGGTCGACGCCCTGCGCGAATTCGACTGGCGCCCGGGCACCCCGGGGATCTGGGTTGCCTGCGAGTTTTCCGCCATGCGCAAGCTGCGCCGCCATCTGATCGATGAACGCGGCGTGGGCAAGCGGGAGATGTATATTTCGAGCTACTGGAAGCTGGGTTCCAGCGAAGACGGTCATCGCGTGGTCAAGCGCGAGGATGCCGACAGGGAAGAAGCCGAGAGCGCCTAGCCCGGCAAGACGCTGGCAAGAGCGGCGCTCTCGTTTCGGCTCGGCTATTTGCCGAGCTTGACGCTGAAGCCGAACCCTTCCAGAGCGTCACGAAGGCCGCCCTTGTTCTTCTTCAGCTCGACCCGCAGCGTCTGGAATTCACGCCGGGGCGGATATTCGCGGCGGTAGGCATCGAACCCTGCCGCCATGCCCAGGCGACGGCGATAGCGATCGAACGCCAGCATGTCCCGGCGCACGTCATAACAGGCCCGGGCACATAGCGACAGCGCCTCCAGCGGCGGTGTCCAGCTGTGCAGGACGATCTTGCGCAACCACGGGTCGGGCTTGAGCTGGCCGAGCTTCTTGCGCGCCGGCAAGCCGAAGTGCCGCATGGCCGCCTGATAGATCATTTCCGTGCCCAGCATCTTGCCGTCGACACTGTAGCCCGCGATGTGCGGCGTGCCGATGTCGACCAGCTCGAACAGCGCCTCGTCGATTCCCGGCTCGTGCTCCCAGACATCGAGCACCGTGCGCAGATCGGCCTGTCGCTCGAGCCGTTCACGCAGGGCGTTGCCATCGAGGCAGTCGCCGCGTCCGGCGTTGATCAGCACCGTGCCCGGCTTGAGGGCCTCGATGCGCTCGCGGTTCAGGAGATGGAGTGTGGCATGTTCGCCTTCGGCCACCAGCGGCGTGTGCAGACAGATGATGTCGGCCCGCTCGATCAGCGCATCCAGGTCAAGGAAATCGTCCCGATTCTCGGCCTCGGCGCGCGGCGGATCGCAGATCAGGCATTCGACGTCCAGGTTATCGAGCCGGGTCGCCAGCCGCCCGCCGACGTTGCCGGCACCGACGATACCCACCGTCTTGCCGGAGAGCGAAAAGCCCTCCTCCTCGGAGAGCAGTAGCAGGCTGGAAAGCACGTAGTCGACCACGGATTCGGCATTGCTGCCGGGAGCGCTGGCAAAGCCGATCCCGCGCTCGGTCAAAAGGTCCGTATCGATATGGTCGGTGCCGATGGTGCAGGTGCCGACGAATCTCAGCTTGTCGGCGCCTTCCAGCAGCGCCGCATTCACCTTGGTGATCGAGCGGACGACCAGAATGTCGTGGCCCCGCAGGCTGGCCGCCGTCATCTCGCGGCCGGGCTGGCGAGTGATTTCCCCCAGTTCACCAAAGAATTCTTCCGCCAGCGGAATGTTCTCATCCACCAGGATGCGCATGACTATCCTCTTGTCTCGTTCATCCCGGCGCCAGGCCGGGCCCGGCGATGCGTCGGCTTCGAGCGTGGCACGTCAAAACCGGCGTCGATTTCTGCGGGGCTTGCTTTACAATGGCGCCTGACGCCGGGTTTGCCGCGGAGTTGAAGAACCGCGATGCTCGGCGCAGCCATATTAGGCCGGCCATTCGCGATGAACAAGCGATGAGCACCAAGCAGCAGGAGTCCCCGTGATCGTCCGTTGGGAAAGTGAACATGACTATGTTCTGGTCCATCTGCACCAGGACATGTTTGGCGACTGGATCTACAGCCGTGCCTGGGGCCAGATCGGCACCCAGTACGGCGGCCTGAAACATGCCGTCGCCGACAGCTACGATCAGGCCATGATGTGGATCGATGACCTCTCCCACATCCAGACGGCCCGCGGCTACCGCAAGGTGCTCGAGGCCGACGACGACAGCCCCGAGGGGCGCCAGGCCGTAGCCCAGCTGTCGCTGCTGGACTAGGCCCTGTCCGAAGCTGCCCGCTCGCTGAGTCAGGTACGAGCCGGCCGTTCCCGAGCGGCTAGCTCGCGTGCCGGATGCGGAAACAGTGATGCAGGTTGGCGCGCCGGGTGAAGTCCGGATCGTAGGTCTGGGCGGTGATCTCCTCGACCTGGTAGGTGGACGCCACCACAGCGTCCAGGCTGAACCGCTGCTGGTTGTTCGAGAAGATCAACTCCCCCGCCGGCGCCAGACGTGCCATCGCCAGCTCGATCAGCCGCGCGTGGTCGCGCTGGATATCCAGCGTGCCCTCCATGCGCTTGGAATTCGAGAACGTCGGCGGATCCATGAAGATCAGATCGAACTCGCTGCCCGCGGTTTCCAGCCAGCGCAGGCAGTCGTCGCGCACGACCCGGTGCCGGCTCTGATCGAGCTTGTTGAGCGTGAAATTGTCTCGCGCCCACTCCAGATACGTATTCGACAGATCCACGCTGACGCTGTCGCTCGCCCCGCCCAGGGCGGCATGCACCGTGGCCGTAGCGGTATAGCAGAACAGGTTGAGAAAGCGTTTGCCGCCGGCGATTTCGCCCAGCAGCCGTCTTACCGGGCGATGATCCAGAAACAGCCCGGTATCGAGATAGTCCTTGAGATTGACCCACAGTTTAGTGCTCCCCTCTTCGACCACGAAACGGTCGCCGCTGTCGGCCTGCTTGTGGTACTGCGACTTGCCGCTCTGACGCTCGCGCTGCTTGTAGTGGATCTGCTCCGGCCGCACGTCCAGCGCGACGGGAATCGCGCTCAGCGCATCCATCAGCCGACGCTGCGCCTTGCCCGGGTCGACCGATTTCGGCGCCGCGTACTCCTGCACATGAACCTGATGGCCATAGACATCGATGGCCAGGGCGTACTCCGGCATGTCGGCATCGTATAGCCGGTAGCAGGATTCTCCGGATTTCTTGAGCCACTTGCCGAGACGCTTGCGATTTTTCTGCAGACGATTGGCAAACATCTGCGCGCCTTCGTTCAGCGTCGTCTCTTTCTGCGCCGATCGAGTTGGCTCGCTGTCACCTTCCGAGTCTGTCCGGCTGGCGATATCGATCAACAGCAGCTTGCAGTCGAGCGGGCCGTTCTTGAACGCATACTGCTTGTGCGCCCGCAGCCCGAGACGATGGCCCAGGTCCGGGTTGCCGGTGAATAGCGCCAGCTGCCAGCCCGGGAACTGCCGGCGCATGCGCTCGCCGAGATCGCTGTAGAGCGCGACCAGTTCCGGCAGTTCCCCCAGCCGCTCGCCATAAGGCGGATTGGTGATCACCATTCCGCTGCCTTCGGCACCGTGCTCGCGAAGCTCGGCCGGGCAGTCGAGCGCTTTCACCGAGCCGCCGGATAGCGTGATCAGCGCGGGGATGCCGGCACGCATGGCGTTGCTTCTTGCCGCCGAGATCGCCTGCGGGCTCTGGTCCAGACCGAACAAGCGCGACCTGGCCCGGCGTCGGCCGAGATCGGCTCGTGCCTGCGCCTCGCGACGCAACTCTCGCCAGGCCTCGGCATCGAAGTCGGCCAGCGCCTCGAAGGCAAAGTGCTCACGGGTCAACTGAGGCGCCACGTCCGCCGCCATCAGTGCGGCCTCGATCAACAACGTGCCGGCACCACACATCGGGTCGACCAGCGGTTCACCGCGCTTGGCCCGCGCCGGCCAGCCCGCACGCACCAACAGCGCCGCCGCCAGGTTCTCCTTGAGCGGCGCGTGGCCGGTATCGCGACGATAGCCGCGCTGGTGCAGACTCGCCCCCACCAGGTCGACCCCCACCAGCAGTTGCCCCTTGTGCAGGTGGGCATACAGCCGAACATCGGCCTCGCGCGGATCGATGCCTGGTCGTTCCCACCCGGCGTCGCGCAGCGCATCGACCACGCCATCCTTGACCACCTGAGCGCCGAATCGCGTATGTCGAATGGCTGCGGATTGGCCATGGAAGTCCACCGCCAGCGTCTGGCCGGGCTTCAGCACCTCCCCCCACGGCAGGGCCTTGACCGCGGCAACGATCGCAGTCGACTCCTCGCAGCCGGTTTCCCGGCCGAGGGTCAGGATTACCCGGTTGGCCAGGCGAGACCAGAGACAGATGCGGTAGGCCGTTTGACGGTCGGCGGACGCATGCAGGCCGGCGACCGTAGTTTTTTGTACCTTGCCCCCGAGATCGGCGATCTCCTCGGCCAGCAGGGACTCGATGCCCCACGGGCAAGTAACATAGAGGCTTAACAGTGAGTTATCGTCTTTCATGGCGGCATCATCCGACCGTTATGAAGCGGTCATATTCCCGTGAGTGCAGTGAAAAAGAGACTTTATGACGAAACGACTATCGACATCGTTTCTCATTTCGACTAAAGCTAGGAGGTGTAGCTACGAAACAACGCATGCGGTTTTGCCTGTCCGGACGTTTTCGCGGGCAGTCGGTCGGAGTTGGCCCAAGGTCGCTCGACAGACTGTGGTTTTCCCTAGGAGATGCACTTGTTCTGACAAGAGGCTACTACACGATGAAACGACAGAAACGTGATCGCAACCAGCGGGCATTTCTCCACGGTTACAAAGCGGGGGTCGGCGGTCGCTCACGCGACGAGTGCCCGAGCCAGGATGTGAATCTGCGCGAAAACTGGATGAGCGGTTGGCGTGAAGGTCGCGGAGACCAATGGGCCGGAATGACAGGCGTTTCGGGCATTCACAAGAACCCGGCGGTAATGACGTAGTTGACACTTACCTCAGTACACTCAAGGCTCGCTACTGGCGGGCCTTTTTATGACGTGCATTTCGCCAGATTTCCTACCTTTCTCGCCTGGGCCGCTTCGCACCCAACCCATTACGTTGCCCCTTTTCTGTCGCCTCACGCTGTCCGGTAAGTTCACCGTGCTACGTCCGCCAGCTTAATCGGGTGCCTGACCGTTATTGAGCTGAGTCGCACGTACACACTCTCCGATCAGCTCCGGCCCGCGATAGATGAAGCCGGTGTAGAGCTGTACCAGATTGGCGCCAGCCTGGCATTTTTCGCTGGCCCGAACGCCGCTATCAATACCGCCCGCGCCAATGATCGGCATCGTCGGCATCAGTTGCCGCAACTCCCTCACCACGGCGGTCGAACTCGCGAACAGGGGCGCGCCCGACAGCCCTCCCGCTTCATGCGCATGAGGCGTTCCCGCCACATGCTCCCGAGACACCGTGGTATTGGTCGCGATGACACCATCGATCTCATTGGCCTGGAGCGTGTTCGCGACCAGCGCAATCTCCTCGCGCGTCATGTCCGGCGCGATCTTGACCGCCAAGGGCACGCGACGGCCGTGTTCGGCGTCAAGCCTGACCACCTCGGCCTTCAGCGCACTCAAAAGGCCATCGAGATGATCGCCAAACTGAAGGTTGCGCAGCCCCGGCGTGTTGGGCGAGGAAATGTTCACCGTGATGTAGTGGGCGGCACTGTGCGCCTTGCGCAGACAGGCGACGTAATCGTCCACCGCGCGCTCGACCGGCGTGGTCAGGTTCTTGCCGATATTGATGCCGATGACACCGTTGTAGCGGCTTTTGCGCACGTTGGCGACCAGATGATCGACCCCCGCGTTGTTGAACCCCATCCGATTGATGATCGCCTGCGGCCCGGTCAGCCGGAACAGACGTGGCTTGGGGTTGCCCTGCTGCGGCTTGGGCGTCACCGTGCCGATCTCGACGAAACCGAAGCCGAGCGCCCCCAGGGCATCGAGATGATCGGCATTCTTGTCGAGCCCCGCCGCCAGCCCGACCCGATTGGGAAAGGTCAGCCCCATGAGATCCACGGATGCCGAAGCCACGTAAGTATCGCCGAGCATGCCGGAAAGATGGGCGCGGTGTGTGACGTCCAGCGCGGTCAATGTCAGGCGGTGGGCGGCTTCCGGTTCCAGCCGGAACAACAGGGATCGAACGAGGGCGTACATGGATAGGTCTCGTCGGTAACGAAAGGGGTCGCTTGCGGCGGGCGAGTATATCCCAACTTCGCCTCTCGGGACGAACCCGACCTTTGACGGCTTCGAGCGCCGGGGTAGTTCGCAGCATCGAGGCGGTTAGACGCGTCGAGAAAGAGAATGGGAAAAACGGTCATGCACACAAGCAGATACGAAAAGCCCGGCGCCAAGACGCCGGGCAATTCCGTGCCACACGATTACTGGGTATCGAGTTGCTGAACCCGCAGCGTGTAGTTGTTGGCAGCGTTCATGGCGGAACCGAATCGTTGCCCCTTGACCCAGACACGGTAACGACCGGGCTGCAGCACGGTTTCGATATCGAAATCGCCGACCGCCAGTGAACCTTCGTCGCTGGCGACCGTGTTGCCGTTGGCGTCGAGGACCTTCGCCTGCAGACGATACGTGCCTTCGTTGCCGGGGAAGGTGGAGCTGGTGACCGAGACCGTGCCCGCTTCGGCGACGTCGAAACTCAGCACCTCGCCTTCCTGCAGCACCTTGATATCGGCGACGATCTCGTCGAATGCGTCCGGCATCTGCGGCTCCGGCGGGCGACCTGCGCGCGGCGAATCGGACGTCGCGTCGTCGACGGCAGCCGCCGCCATTGCCACGCCGTTGCCGGGCGCACCGGCGTTATCATTGCGAGTGGCCGGCGGCCTTGAGGCTTCCCCGGTATTGCCGGTGCCAAAGTCGGGCCCGCTGGCTGCCCCGTTCTTGTTGCCGGCCACAGCGATTTCGTCGGCGGATTTGCGTCCCGGTGCGCTCAACGTCGCCACCTGGTCGCTCTCGTCGACGAAGGCCGTGGTCCGGCCACTGGCACCAGGGCCGCCGAACATGATGCCGCCGCCGTCATCCATACCACCTGCGTCGCTGGCCACTACCCTACCGCTGGCATCGAGTCGCGCGACATCGATATTGAAGCTGTTGCCACCGGTCTTGGTGGTGCCGAACTTCTGGCCCGAGACCTGCAGGGAGTAATCGCCCGGCTCTAACGTTTCCGTCATCTCGAGACCACCGGTATTACCCAGTCCGGAACCGCTGGCCAACACGTTGCCGTTGCTGTCCACCAGCTTGGCGGAAATCTTGTAGTCATCCGACTCGCCCGGGAGGATCGAGCTGGTGAACTGGTAACGGCCCGCTTCGTCGACGGTGAACGGGTGCTGATGGAGACCGCCGAAGAAGAAGCTGCGGCTATGTGCATCCGAACTGGACTTGAAGAACTTGGTCAGGTCGACCTTGCTGGCCGCTTCCTGGGCATCCTTCAGCGCCTCGCTCTGTGCCAGGACCTGAGTACTGGCACCGGCTAGGCTCAATGCCACGAACAAGGTGGAAAATACGCGATACTTCATGGGGCCTCTCTGCGTTCTGCGACCGAATCGGAGCCAAGCATAACAGAGACACCCCCCGACGCACCTTAAAGGCTGCCGGAGAGCATCTTTGCGCTAGATAATCATGACTCGAGCTAGATAAATCATGACTCGATGGAACGCGAATCTGCGCTCGAAGGTGCTACGGGCAGACAGGTCGCCTCCATCCGGCATGGGCGACATGGCTGCCGCCCGGCCTGCAGGCCACCTTAGCCCTCGCTTTCGCTCTCGGCAAGATCGACCAGTTCGCGGATCGCGACGGCGACCAGCGGAAAGCTGATCTGCGTTCCCGTTCCGATTTCCGCCAGCAGCGCATTCCAGCGTTCGAACAGCGGCGCGTGCTGCTCCTGCCAATGCGCCACTCTGGGCTCGATCTCGCGCGGGGCGTCCGTCATCCCCAGCACCTTGACCGTCAGCGCCAGCTGCTGGCGATCGAGATCGTCGCGGAACGTTTCCCGCGCCTGCGCCTGCCAGCTGTCGCGGACTTCCAGGCTATTGATCTGCTGCATCATCCGCGGCAGTTCCAGACGCTGACCGATGGCATAGTAGGTCTCGGCGACCCGCTGGATCTTTTCACCGCTGGTTCGCGCCGCCTGGATGATGCCCAGCCCGGCGTAGAGGCTCGAGGCCGCCGCAACGACCGATGCCAGCGCTTCCGGCACCTTCGCCTTGACCAGCTCATCGCGCCGCGCACTCCATGCCTCGCGCTCGTCGCCGCTGAGACGGTTGCCGATATCCTCCTTCAACTGCGCCAGCTGCGGCGCGTACTGCTCGACGCACTCCTTGACCCCGAGCGACCCGCGATGACGCAGGAACCAGCGCGTCGCACGACGCAACAGCCGCATCAGATCCAGCATCATCGCGTACTGCGTCTGGCTGTCGACATGATAATCCAGTGCCTCGATCTGCTCCCACAGCGGGTTGAGACCGAAGCTGTCACGGGCGATGACGTACGCCTGGGCGATCTCGACTCGCGAAGCACCGGTGGAATCGCGCAACTGGCGCACGAAAGTGATGCCCATGTGGTCGACCAGATCGTTGGCGATCTGGGTCGCCACGATCTCCCGCTTGAGACGGTGCTCATGAAGATCGTCCGGATACCGTTCGGCCAGCGTCGTCGGGAACGCCTTGGTCACATGCTGCTGCAGTTGCCCGTCCGCCGGCAGACCGGCCGCGATCAGATCGCTCTTGAGCGTGCTCTTGGCGTAGGAGATCAACACGCTCAGCTCCGGCAGCGTCAGGCCGCCGTCGGCATTGCTGCGTTCGATCAGCTGTTCGTCGGTGGGCAGGAACTCGAGCTCGCGGTCGAGGCTGCCGGCCGCTTCCAGCTCGTTGATGAATCGGCGGTACGGGCCGAGCCCCTCCTTCGACTGCAACTCGGAGAGCGACAGCGCCTGGGTCTGGCGGTAGTTGTCACGCACCACCAGCTCGCCGACCTCCTCGGTCATCTCGACCAGCAGCTGATTGCGCTGCTTCTCGGTCATGTCGCCACGCTGAACGATACCGTCCAGCAGGATCTTGATGTTGACCTCGTGATCCGAGCAGTTGACCCCGCCGGCATTGTCGATGAAATCGGTATTGACCCGGATGCCCTTCTCCGCGGCTTCCATTCGGCCCCGCTGGGTGAGCCCCAGGTTGCCGCCCTCGCCCACCACGCGGCAGTTGAGTTCGCGGCCATCGATGCGAAGGCCATCGTTGGCCTTGTCGCCGACATCCGCGTGGCTCTCGCTGGAGGCCTTGACGTAGGTGCCGATGCCGCCGTTCCAGATCAGATCGACCTGCGACTTGAGCATCGCGTTGATCAGGTCGTTGGGCGAGAGCTTGTCCGCCTTGATGCCGAAGACCTTCTTCATCGCTGCGGATATGGGTATCGACTTGGCATCCCGGGAGAACACGCCGCCGCCCTCCGAGATCAGCTTCTCGTCGTAGTCCGACCAGCTCGAACGCGGCAACGCGAACAGACGCTTCCGCTCGGCAAACGACTTCGCGGCATCGGGACTGGGGTCGACGAAGATATGGCGGTGGTTGAACGCGCCCACCAGCAGAATCCTGTCGGAGAGCAGCATACCGTTGCCGAAGACATCGCCGGCCATGTCGCCGATACCCAGCACGCTGAACGTGTCCTTCTGGGTATTCAGCCCCATCTCGCGGAAATGGCGCTTGACCGATTCCCAGGCACCACGGGCGGTGATCGCCATGCCCTTGTGGTCATAGCCCTGGGCACCGCCGGAGGCGAAGGCATCCCGCAGCCAGAAGTCGTATTCGATCGAGATCGCGTTGGCGTAGTCGGAGAAGGTGGCCGTGCCCTTGTCGGCGGCGACCACCAGGTACGGATCGTCCGGATCGTGGCGCACGACCGAGCGCGGCGGCACGACGGTGGTGCCGTCGAGATTGTCGGTGATGTCCAGCAAGCCGCGGATCAGGGTACGGTAGCACTCGATCCCTTCGGCCTGGATCGCATCGCGATCGGCGTTTTCCGGCATCCGCTTGCAGATGAAGCCGCCTTTGGCCCCGACCGGGACGATGACCGAGTTCTTGACCTGCTGCGCCTTCATCAAGCCCAGGATCTCGGTGCGGAAATCCTCGTTGCGGTCCGACCAGCGCAGGCCGCCACGGGCCACCTTGCCGCCGCGCAGGTGAACGCCTTCCATCCGCGGCGAATAGACGAAGACCTCGAACATCGGCCGCGGCTTGGGCATGCCCGGCACCTTGCTGGGCTCCAGCTTGAACGAGATGTACTCCTTGACGCTGCCATCCTCGCGCGGCTGGAAATAGTTGGTGCGAACGGTCGCCTGGATCAGATCGACATAGCGGCGCAGCAGCAGATCGTCGTTGAGACTCGCGACCTGATCGAGCATCGCATTGAGCTCGTCGATGCATTGCTGGCACTGTTCGTCACGCTTATCGCCCTCCGGCGAGAAACGCAGCGTGAACAGCCGCGAGAGCCCCCGGGTGATATCGGCATGGGCCGCCAGGGTATTGGCGATGTAAGCCTGCGAAAGCCCGATGCGCAGCTGCTTCATGTAGCGCGCATACGCCCGCAGGACTGCCACCTGACGCCAATCCAGATCGGCACCGATGATCAGGCGGTTGTAGCTGTCGTTCTCCGCATCGCCCACCCAGATCTTGGTGAAGGCATCAATGAAGTTGTCGCGCATCTTGCCGAGATCGACTTCGCCTTGGCCGTGATATTCGAAGGTGAAATCATGGATCCAGTAGGTCTGCTGCCCGCTCGCGATGCGGTAGGGCCGTTCGCTGATGACACGCAAGCCCAGATTTTCCAGTACCGGCAGCATGTCGGAGAGCGGAACCGGCGTATCCTGGTGGTAGAGCTTGAGATTGACGCTCTCCGCGGCGCTCTCGGCCAGATGATAGAGACTGACACCGATCGGGGCACCGTCATCGAGCGCTTCGAGATGGCGAATGTCGTTGGCGGCGGTACGCGCCGAGAAGTCGTCCCGGTAGCTGCTGGGGAAGGCATCGCGAAAAGCCTGTGCCCGACGATTGCCCGCTTCCTCTCCGAAACTTTCGATCAGCGCCGCATGCAGGTCCTCGCGCCAGTTGCGCGCCAGATTGATGACCTTTTTCTCCAGTGCGCGGCTGTCGAAGTTCACCGGCTTGTCGCCGTTGAAGCGCAGCGTGAACTGGATACGCGCCAGAATCGACTCGGACAGATACGGGTTGAAGTCGGCGAAGGTCGCGTCGAGCTCCTCGCACAGCAGCTTCTGGATGCGCAGGCGCAGATCCGTCGAGAAGATGTCCCGCGGCACGAACACCAGGCAGGAGTAGAACTGCCCGGCGCGGTCCTCGCGGATGAACAGGCGCACCCGGCGACGCTCGCGGATATTGAGAATGCCGAACGCGGTCCGGCTGAGTTCTTCGGTGGAGCTCTGGAAGAGATCGTCCCGCGGGTGTACTTCCAGCACCTGCAACAGCAGCTTGCCATTGTGCCCTTTCGGATTGACCCCGGCGGCGTCGATCACCGCCTGAACCTTGCGCCGCAGGATCGGCACGGTTCGCGGCGACTCGTTGTAGACCAGCGAGGTGAACAGGCCAAAGAAGCGCCATTCACCGATCGCCTTGCCCTTGCCGTCGTGGCGCGTGATGGCGATGTAATCGGGGTAGGTAGGGCGATGCACGCGCGCATGGTAGGCGCTCTTGGCAAAATGCAGCAGCGCCGACTCTTCGTCCTTCTCGAATCGCACGGGCTCCTGGTAGCGCGGCTGGTCCAGCTTCAGCACGCCGAGGGCACTGCCTTCCACCCGCTCGCTGTGGACGTTCTTGCCGCTGCCGACGAAGCGGCTTTCGGCGTAGCCGAGAAACGTGAAATGCTCGTCCAGCAGCCACTTGAGAAAGGCCACGGTCTCTTTGCGATCCGCCGCCGTGACGCTGCCCGCCTGCTGGCTCTCCAGCGCCTCGATGACGTCGCGAACCTTGTCGCACATCGGGTCGAAATCGGCCACGGCGGTGCGCACGTCGAGCAGCACGTCGCGCAACCCCTGCTCGAGGTCGGACAGCGTCTCGCCATCGGTATGACGATCCACCTCGATCAGAATGATCGACTCGCGCGCTTCCGGCGCCTGCTGGGCGCGCGTCCCGGTAATTCGCGTGGCATGGTGGCGAGCATCGCGCTCGACCGCCAGCACGGCGTTATGGATCGCGTGCAGAGTCAGCCCCCGGCGGTTGAGCTCCATGCGGACCGAATCGACCAGAAACGGCATGTCCTCGTGCAATACGGCGACCACCGTATGCGGAGACTGCCAGCCGTGGGTTTCGAAGTTGGGATTGAAAACACGCACCTTGGCTTCGTCGGGATCGAAGGTGCGCATGAAATGCCATGCCGCCAATGTCGCGCCATAGATATCGTCCAGCTGTCGATCCGCGGCCTCTTCGAACGGCGCGGTAGCGTAGAGATCTTCGGCGAACGCCGTTATCCGCTTGACCTTATCCTCGGGGAGACGCTTGGAAAGCTTTTCCTGCAGCTGTTCCAGGAATTCCGTTTTTCCCTCGATCGCGACGTGTTGCATCTATCACCTCGGCTGGCATCGACCGTCAACATGGCGGCCACATTCAATAGACTGGAAGCTTACGCCAGTGCCGCATGGCGCCCTACACAAGTGAAGCTTCGTCATGACGCATGTCGGTTATGCATCATCGGCGGCACTACTATGCGCACCCTGACAGTTGACAACGCTCGCCGTTCCAGCCAGATCACTGGCAAACGGTGGCTCGAATCACGCTGCCGGCAGGCGTTCCAGCAGAACCCCGCACTCACAGTGGTCCGTCCAGGGGAATTGGTCAAACAGCGCCATGCGAACCACGCGATGGGTCTGGCTCAGCTGTTCCAGGTTGACGGCCAAGGTATCGGGGTTGCACGAAATATAGACGATGCGGGGATAGCGCATCAGCGGCGTGCAACTCTCGGCATCCAGCCCGGCCCGCGGCGGGTCCACCAGCACGGTGGAGAACTCGCACTCGTCGAGCTGCATGGCGGCGACGCGACGGCCCTGCTTTTCCCCGGTCAGCGCCTGAGCGAACTCCTCGGCCGACATCCGCGCCACGTGCACGTTGTCGATGCCGTTGGCTTCGAGATTGGCCTGCGCGGAGGCGACCGATGTCCGGGAAATTTCGGTGGCCACCACGCGGCGGAAGTTCTCCGCCAGCGCCACCGTAAAGTTGCCGTTGCCGCAGTAGAGCTCGACCAGATCCCCCTGGCTGTCCGACGTCACGTCGCGCGCCCAGTGCAGCATCGAGCGGCAGATTTGGGCATTGGGCTGGGTGAAGCTGTTCTCGACCTGCTGATAGCAAAGTTCCCGGCCGTCCACTTCGAGCCGTTCCCAGACGTGGTCGCGATCCAGCACCAGCCGCTGCTTGCGGGAGCGCCCGATCAACGACACGCCGAGCTGCGCCTGAAGCTCGCGAGCGCGTGCCTCCCAGTCATCGTTCAGCGCCTTGTGGTAGATCATCGTGACCAGTGCCTCGCCGCTCAGAGTGGTGAGGAACTCGACCTGGAACAGCTTGCGCCGCATCAATGGCTCGTCGCGAATCGCGTCCAGCAACTGCGGCATCAGTTCGTTGATGCGCTCGCTGGCGACCGGGAAGCGATCGACCCGGACGACACGCTGCGCGACCCGGCCCCGATGACGCGGCGCCTCCGGATCGGGTTCGAACATCGCATAGTAGAGGTCGTCGCCCTCGTGCCAAACCCGGAACTCGGCGCGCATGCGGTAGTGCGACGGCAGCGACGCGAACACCTCCAGCGGCGGTGGCGAGAAGCGGGCGAACTGGCGCTCGATGCGCTCACGCTTGGCCTCGAGCTGAGCGTCGTAGCGGGAAGGGTCGATATCGAAAATCACCAAACCAGAAATCCTCAGGCAGAAATAGCGCAATGACTCATGAAACGTGAACGGCAACGGCTGGCGAGGCGATCTCGAGCATCGCGGGCGGCGCGTGACCGAAACGCATCAGCGCCGGTGCCAGTCCCGGCGCCGAGGCGGCCGTCGCCCAGCTGCTGGCATCCGGCGAAGGGGTGGCGCGCCCTCCCGCCTCGACAGCGGCGGCCGGCGTCGATCGATCAGCTCGCGCCGGAGCCTCCGAGAGCACGGACTCGAGACGCCTGGCGATGGCTGCCCCGGAATCGATCCAGCGAACGCCCGGCGACAACAAGGGCTCGAGATAATCGCGCAGCAGGGGAAAATGGGTACAGCCCAGCACGACGACGTCGATATTCTCCACCGCCCTGAGCGGTGCGATGGCCTCGCGAACCCTGGCTGGATCGACCGTCTGCCCCTTGAGCAGATGTTCGGCTTCGATGACCAGCGTGTCCGCCGCCACCCGTATGACACGACAGCCCCGCGCATGGTCGTCGATCAGTCGATCCAGATAAGGGCGGCGGACGGTGGCGCGGGTGGCGAGCAGACCGATCGTGCGGCTTCGCGTCGTCTCGGCTGCCGGCTTGATCGCCGGGACCGTACCGATGACCGGCATCGATAGCCGCGCTCTCAGCGCCTCCAGCGCCAAGGTGCTGGCGGTATTGCACGCGATCACCAGCGCGCGAGGGCGGGCTTGCCGGCAGGCGCTTTCGCACACGGCGACGATTCGAGCCACCAGCCAGGCGTCATCCTTGGTGCCGTAAGGCAATGCGGCATTGTCACAGACGTAGCCCAGCGAAAGCCACGGCATCCGCCGCCGAATGTCGGCGCTGACCGAGAGGCCACCGACGCCCGAGTCGAAAATCAGCGCATCAATCATATTGCCGATCGTCTCCGAAGTAGTCGAGCAAGGCATCGATCAGGGCCCGCAACCGGGCCGGCATGTAGTCGCGCTCGGCATACAGCAGATGGACATCGAGCGGCGGCATCTCGAACGCCTCGAGCACACGAACCAGTTGGCCGGTACGCTCTTCCGACGCCGCCAAGGAGGCCGGCTTCAATGTCAGCCCCATGCCCAGCACCGCGGCTTCTACCAGCGCCCGCCCGTTGTTGCAGGACAACGCCGGCTGCAATCGCCAGCGATAGATCTCGCCATCGACCCAGAACGGCCAGTAGAGCCCATGCCGCGACAAGGTGTAGTGCAGGCACCGGTGATTCTTGAGATCGCGGGGATGCTGCGGTGTCCCGTGACGGCGGAGATAGGCCGGCGACGCGTAGAGGTGCAACGGCATCCGCATCAGCGGACGGGCGATCAGACCGGAATCCTCCAGCTCGCCGATACGCACCACCAGATCGAAATCCTCGGCCAGCGGGTCGACGCGTCTGTCTTCCAGCACCAGATCCAGCGACACCGCAGGATGCGCCGCCTCGAAAGCCTGCAGCGCCGGCATCAGCGAGCGGGCGCCGAAGTCCACCGGCGCCGAAAGACGCAGGCGGCCACGCACCTCGCCGCGCTGCTCCCCGATTCCCGCCTCCAGCTCCTGCAACTCGTCGAGCAGGCGGGTCGCTGTCGTCAGGTAGCGCTCTCCTTCCGCGGTCAATTGCAGGCGGCGCGTGGTGCGTACCAGCAGGCGTACACCAAGGGCCTCCTCGAGCCGCGAGACCTGCTTGCTGACCATGGCATTGGAAACACCCAGGCGCCGGGCACCGCCAGCGAAGCTGCCAGACTCGATCACCGCACGGAAAACCTGCATCGCTTGCAGCCGATCCATCCTGCCCCCTGCCACCGTTTACAGGGGATCATTCTACGCAAGCGACGACGATCGCGCAGTGGCGATCGTCGTCGTGGGCAAAGGCAGATCGGGCAGGACGGAAAACCGGCGGGAATTGGACAGCCCCGAAGCTACACCGGTGAGGGTGCCTCGCGAAATTCGGTGTACAGCTCCGGGTAGGCTTCCTGCAACCGCGCCAGTTCGGCGCCGGCCTGTGCAGGCAGTTCGGCGGCGAGCCGTGCCAGGTCGTCTTCGTCGAAATGCTCCCGGATCAGCGGGAACAGCTCTTCGCGTTCGGCCCGCAGGTAGGCCCGGTGCGCTTCGAGATAGACCTTGAGATCGTCGGCGAACTTGTCCATCGGCATCACCCCATCCATGAGGATCATGTCGATGTCCTGGGAGAGCCGCATCAACTGCTGATGAAGGTGCTGATAATCGCTGGCCAGGCGCTCGGTCAGTTCGTTGATCCTGGATTCCCGGGCCACCAGTCGATCGCTGCAGATACGCTCCAGCGGGATCGTGAAGCCGTTCATGTAGTCGAGGATATAATCCACGACTTCCCGAATCAGACGAAAGTCGGGGCGATCACCGTCAGCCAGCGTCTTGTGCTTGAGTTGCAACACATGCAGCAGGCGCGCCATGTTGGCATGGTCCTGACGCAATTGGGTCAGCATGGGCATGGTGTGTCTCCTGTCCGTGAAGCGCGATGTCGGTTAACACCGCCTTGTCAGCCTAGTGTAGTGCTTGTTGCCATGGTTGCGCTGGAACGCATACTGTCCTGGACTTCGCCACCAAGTGCCAATGTCCAAGTGTCAGCGTGCCGCCTGTGCCTGCCAAGGATCGGTTGGGTCGGCAATCGACGACACGCTAGAATTTCATACCCTAGCGGTTTTTACGATAAACGCTCTACGCCTAACGTCTGAATCGCTGTAGCGAAATGTACCGTTTCGCTGCCGTCAGCCAGCCTGGAAGATGCCATGGACCTTTTTGCCGACGACACCTCTCGAGGTGCCTCCCGCACCGACAACGCCCCTCTCGCCTACCGCATGCGGCCGCGCCGGCTGGAGGACTACGTCGGGCAGCAGGCCCTGGTCGGGCCCGGCAAGCCGCTGCGGCGCATGGCGGAAACCGCCAGCGTGCGCTCGATGATCCTGTGGGGGCCGCCGGGCGTCGGCAAGACGACGCTGGCCGAAATCCTGGCGGAAGCCTCCGGCGCCCGGCTCGAGCAGTTGTCTGCCGTCATGGCCGGCGTCAAGGACATCCGTGCAGCGGTCGAGCGGGCGCGGGAAGGCCAGATGCGCGAACGCCAGACCCTGCTCTTTCTCGACGAGATCCACCGTCTCAACAAGAGCCAGCAGGACGCCCTGCTGCCCCATGTCGAATCCGGCCTGCTCACGCTGATCGGCGCCACTACCGAGAATCCGTCGTTCGAGGTCAATTCGGCACTACTCTCCCGCGCCCGGGTCTACGTGTTGAAGACACTCGACGAGAGCGAGCTGATCACGGTCCTGAAGCGCGCGCTCGGCAACGAGACGCTGGGCCTGGGTGCGCGCAACATCCGCGCCAGCGACGAAACGCTCTCGATCCTCGCCCGCGCAGCGTCCGGAGATGCCCGCCGCGCCCTGGGCCTGCTGGAAACCGCCTGCGATTTCGCCAAGGCCGACGAGCATGGCGAACATCTCGATCGGGATGCCGTGATCGAAGTGATCGGCCATCAGGGCGCGGCCTTCGACAAGCAGGGAGAGCACTACTACGACCTGCTCTCGGCCGTTCACAAGTCGGTGCGTTCTTCGCGCCCCGATTCGGCACTGCTGTACATCGCCCAGTTCATCAGCGGCGGCGGCGATCCGCTGGACATCGTCCGGCGCCTGGCCGCGATTGCTTCGGAAGATGTGGGCAACGCCGATCCCCGCGCGCTACCGCTGGTCATGGCGGCATGGGACGCCTATCTGCGACTGGGCGACTACGAAGGGCAGCGCGCCATCGCCCATGCCGCGATCCACCTGGCGATCGCCCCCAAGAGCAATCGGATCGACCAGGCCTGGAGCCAGGCCAAGGCGTTCGTCGCCGAGCATCCCGACCTGGAAGTGCCGGTCTACCTGCGCAATGCGCCTACCCAACTGATGTCGTCGCTCGGTTACGGCGACGGCTATCGATATGCCCACAACGAACCCAATGGTTACCCCGCCGGCACCGAACATGACTGCTGGCCGTCGAACCTGCCTCGCGTGCGTTTCTACGACCCCAGCGACTACGGCCAGGAAAAGCGCTTCCAGCAGATGCAGGTATGGCGTGCCGAACTGGATCGGCAGGCGGACAACGAGTCCTGATTGACAAATCAGACGCTTCCCCGAACGCATTCGCCCCCGCCGTGACGGACACGACGGGGGCGAGTCGACCGAAAAGCGATAGGGTCAGGGCGTCGCGGGCGCCTGCTCGCGGATCACGTCGGCATCTTCGGGCGCCTGGAACTGGAACTGGGCGGGATCGATATCGATATTGGTCTGCGCGTTGTCGAAGTCGATGGCCGTGCGCTGGCCGGTGCTGTCGGTCATCTGCAACGCATCGAGCTTCTCGCTGTAGAAGGTCAGCTTGAGCTGTTCGAACAGGGTATCGTTGGCCTGCGGGACCAGGGTAAAGGTCTCGCTGGCGCCCTGCTGCTGACGGGACACGTCATAATTGTCGGAGAGCTCCGAGGCGCTTCCGGAGAGCAGCAGCGCCGGCGTATGCGTGACGCGATCGTCCAGCGGCTGAATGGTGACCTGCTCGAGATCCGGGTCGTAGAGCGAGACTTCGTTGCCGTCGGAGACCACCAGTTGGCGGTACGGCTCGTTCACTTCCCAGCGGAAATGCCCGGGACGCGACAACCACATGTGCCCGCTGGTGTCCTGCAGGCTCGAACCCGAGGCATCCAGGATCTGCTGTTCGAAGTCCGCGGAGTAGGTCTTCAGCGGCTCCAGCAGATGGGTCAGGCGGTCGGCGGAAGCCTGGTCCGCCAGCGCGGTCTGCGTCATCAACACCGGCGCCAGCAACAGCGATCCGGCGAAAGCCAACCTCTTCATCTTGCGCATGGGCATTCCTTATCGTGAATCGTCGAACTCTCATCGACGATCGTGGATCAATGGCGTGGAATCATTGTGGTAATGACGTGAAAACATCGTGGTCATTGCTGAGACAGCAAAACGGCCACAGGGTTTACCTCTCCCCGTGGCCGTCAGCTCTCGATCAATGGCCGACCGGCGGTGGCGCGAGAACCTCCCGCGAGCCATTGGTGCCCATCGAGGAGACGACACCGGCCTGCTCCATCGCTTCCACCAGTCGGGCAGCGCGGTTGTAGCCGATCTTGAAGCGACGCTGGACGGCGGAGATGGAGGCGCGGCGCGTCTCGGTGACGAACTGCACGGCTTCGTCGTAGAGCGCATCCTGCTCGGCGTCTTCGCCATCGCCGCCGCCATCGGCCTCGAGCCCGGCCAGGGCATCGGCGGAGACACCGCCGGACAGGATCTCCTCGATGTACTCGGGCTCGCCACGACGTTTCCAGTCCTCGACGATGCGATGCACCTCGTCGTCATCGACGAAGGCGCCATGCACACGCTGCGGCATGCCGGCACCGGCCGGCAGGTAGAGCATGTCGCCGTGGCCCAGCAGATTCTCGGCCCCGCCCTGATCGAGGATGGTGCGCGAATCGATCTTGGACGACACCTGGAACGCCATGCGCGTCGGGATATTGGCCTTGATCAGCCCGGTCACCACGTCGACCGAAGGCCGCTGTGTAGCCAGGATCAGGTGGATACCGGCCGCACGCGCCTTCTGGGCCAGGCGGGCGATCAACTCTTCGACCTTCTTGCCGACGATCATGAACATGTCGGCGAATTCGTCGATCACCACCACGATGTACGGCAGCTTGTCGAGCACCGGCGGCTGCTCGTGCATTTCCCAGGGCTGCGGCTCCCACAGCGGGTCCTGCACCTGGGCGCCGTGACTTTCGGCTTCGTCGAGCTTGGCATTGAAGCCGGCGATGTTGCGCACGCCCATGGCCGCCATCAGCTTGTAGCGCCGCTCCATTTCGGCAACGCACCAGCGCAAGGCGTTGGCTGCCTCCTTCATGTCGGTGACGACGGGCGCCAGCAGATGCGGAATACCGTCATAGACGGAAAGTTCGAGCATCTTGGGATCGACCATGATCATGCGCACCTCGTCCGGCGTTGCCTTGAGCAACATCGACACGAGCATGGTATTGATCCCCACCGATTTACCGGAACCGGTGGTGCCGGCGACCAGCAGATGAGGCATCTTGTTGAGGTTGGCGACTACCGGCTTGCCGCCGATATCCTGCCCCAGCGCCAGCGTGACCGGCGACTCGGCGTTCTGGTAGACGTCGGAATCCAGCACCTGGCGAATGCGAATCATGGCCCGGTTGGGGTTGGGAATCTCGATCCCCACCGTCGGCTTGCCGGGAATGATCTCGACCACGCGCACGCTCTTCACCATCAGCGAGCGTGCCAGATCCTTGGCCAGGTTGCTGATCTTGGAAACCTTCACGCCGGCCGCCGGGCGGATCTCGAAGCGGGTGATGACCGGCCCCGGCCAGGTCTCGACCACTTCCGCCTTGACGCCGTATTCGCGCAGCCGCATCTCGAGCAGATCGGCCATGTCGGCCAGCTGCTCCGGCGTATAGTTGGGCTGCTCCGGATCGGCGGGCGTGGTCAGGCGGATCGATGGCAGATCGCCGCTCGGCTCCGGCAGATCGTCCATGACCGGGCGCTGGCTCTGCAGGTGCTCGACGGTCCACAGTGTCGGCTGGTCATCGGCGGCAGCCCTGGCTTGGGCCGCCGTCGCCAGCCGCCCCTCGCTCGGGGGCGTCGACGTCGGCGCTGGCGAAGGCTGCGGCGCCGCCGAGAGCCCGGCGGCCATGCTTTCGCCTCTCTCGCCTCTGCTCTCGCGCCTGTCGCCGCCGCTCACGGATACCTGATCGTCCTCGATATCGAAGCGCGGTTCCTGACGCTGCGGTGTTCGCTCGGCAACTGAACGGCTAGGTTCCTGCGCTGGCACTGATGATGGTGATGGCGTTGGCGATGAAGAGATCATCGGCTCCGAGGGTATCTCGCCGCTGTCCGCTTCGACTTCCCGCCAATTGATGCCCGAGTGTCGCGGCTGAACGTCTGCCGGCTCGGACGAGAACGCCTCGTCCGACGCCATTGCCGATCCTTCGATATCGGTTATCGATTTTTCGGTGTCGATGACCGGTGCTTCAGTATCCATTGCCGGTTCGTCGGCCTGGGAGGCCGTTACGGACCCCCAATTCGACATCGGCTCCTGGCGTTCCGCGCGAATTCCCCACTGCTGGGTCGGCGCGTCCTCGTCGCTTGCGGAGAGCGAAGGCTCGCTCTGCGCGGGTTCCTGCGGCTGACGGCTCTCGTCGTCAATTCGGGGCTCTTCACCGTACCGGAACGCTTCGCCGTGCCGGTACGCCTCACCGTGCTGGCGCTCGTCGGTGTCCTCCCGGAGAGTCGGAGACATGGGCGAAGGCTCGCCTGCTGGCGCTTGAAAGGCATCGGGAATGCGTCGCCGGGTGACATCGGCACGGAACGGCGCGCTTTCCGGCCGGGATTCCTCCCCGGCATCCGGCTTGTCCCGAGCCTCGGCGGCCGAGATCGCTGACGAGGCAGCGACGGCACTCGTCGAATCATCGGTTGCCGATATTCTGCCCGGCACTGGCTCGGCGAAAGATGGCTGCCGTGCCGAGACCTCGCCTCCAAGGCGAGGGGCCGGCGCCGTTCGCTGCGGTACGTCGGGCTCCTCGCCCGGTAGCCGCCCCAGCGTGGGCTCGCGGGCTTCGTCACGCTGCTGGCGAGCGGTATAGGAAGCTTCAGGCCGTTTGGCAGACGGCGTTCGCGCCGGAACATCCCACGGAATATCCGTACGACCGTCATGACGCCACATCGAGGTGTCGCGACGCTCGCCTCCGTCGGTGGCCGCCCCAACGGCGCTTTCCCAGGCAGGCTCCTGCCGGACTGGTCGATCGGCGTACGCGTCTTCGTCTTCCCACTGTTCCAGATCCGGCGCCCTGTTCCAGGGCAGCCAGTTCCAGGGCAGCCAGTTCCAGGGCAGCACCCTGGCCCACCACGCGCTCCGGCGCGGCGCGTCTTCTTCGTCCAGGGCATCGTCCGCCGCTGCCGCGTCATCGGCGGCCGCACTGCGTGCCTCGGCCTTGTCGAGGCGACGGGTTTCCCGAGCCTCGCGACGCTCGCCAGCGCGAGCTTTCGTCCAATGGAACAGCCGATTGAGCGAGCTACCAAGCTCATCCATCACCGTCAACCAGGACATGCCGGAAAACAGCGTGAAGCCGCACATGAATGCCGCGATGGCGATCAGCGTGGTGCCTCGCACACCGACCAGCGAGCCGAGAGAACCGGCGATACCACGGCCGAGAATGCCGCCCGCCTGGTTGGGAAGATCGCTGGCAGCGTTGTAGAAATGCAGGTCGCCCAGCGTGGTCGTGCTCATCAACAGCAGCACGAGCCCGCCGGTATGAACGGCGAGCGCCATGGGGTCCCAGGCGATCTGCACCTGGGTCTGGCGCATCAGTCGCCAGGCGCCCAGGCCAAACATGCCTGGCCACCACAGCGCACTGGCGCCGAACAGCGAATAGAGCACATCGGATAGCCAGGCACCGATCCTGCCCATCCAGTTGGAAACCGACTGATCCGGCCCGCTATGGGACCAGCCCGGGTCCGTCGGCGTGTAGCTGAACAGCGCCAACAGCAGGAACACGCAGATGGCAAGCAACAGAATCACGGCACCTTCGCGAGTCACGCCCTGTAGGCGCATGATCACGTGGCGGGCCTGCTCCTTGGCTTGCGCTTGCGTTAGTGGACGACGGCCTTTCTTGGCCGAACTCTTGGCCGAACTTTTGGCACTCAAATGATCAACCCCCTCGCGCCCGATCCGGCGTGGCGTAACACGATCGGCAGCCACGCCGCTGGCGGCATTCCATTCCGCTCGCGGCATTGACGATCAACGGCCGAACCGCTGATGGGCCCGACCTCTTCAACCCGCCATCATACCGGGGGCCGCGCCGACATCACAGGGGGCGCACGCAGGTCATGGAACTCATGATCTGCGTGGCGCCAGATCAACTCGGCAGAGGCTCGTCGGCCGTCAATCGCCGCCCTGTCTCGGCCGAACGCGAGACAGCCGCAGGCGTTTCTGTCTGGCTCTGCGGTGTGCTACGCAACCGGAACAGCGAAACGGTCTCTGCCAACTGCCGACTCTGCTCGTTCAATTGTCGGGTCGATACGCTGGACTGACGCACCAGCGCGGCATTGCTCTGGGTGGTCTCGTCGATCTGCGAAATCGCCACATTGATCTGTTCGATACCGTGGGATTGCTCTTCGGATGCCAGCCGGATCTCCGAGATCAGCGTGCTGATGCGCTCGACCTGGGACACGATCTCGGTGACCCGCTGCCCCGCCTCGGCGGCGCGCAGGTTGCCACTGTCGACCTCGCTGACGGTCTTGCCGATCAGCGCCTTGATCTCCTGCGCCGAGGTCGTGCAGCGTTCCGCCAGACTCCGGACTTCCTGAGCCACCACGGCGAAACCGCGGCCATGCTCGCCGGCCCGAGCGGCTTCGACGGAGGCGTTCAACGCCAGCAGGTTGGTCTGGAAGGCGATGCCGTCGATCACGCCCACCACTTCGGATATCTGCGTCGCCATGCCGACGATGCGCTGCATTGCCTCTGCCGTTGCTTCGACGGTGCTCTGCGCCTCACCCGCTGCCGCCACGGTTCGCTGTGCCTGTTCATCGCCTTCCTGCGCCCGTTGCGCATTCTGACGAACCGTCGCGTTGATCTCTTCGGTACTGGCGGCGGTCTGCTCGAGGCTCGCCGCCTGGGATTCGGTGCGCGACGCCAGCTCGGTATTGCCGGACGTCAGCTCTCGGGTATGGCTCTCGGTCTGCGCAACCGCAGTACGTACTTGCCCCACGATGCGCTCGAGCCCATTGCCGATACCGTTCATGGCAGCGACCAGTTGTCCGATTTCATCATGCCGTCGCGTCTCGATACGCTGTGACAGATCTCCCTCCGCCAGCGCCCGGGCCAGGCCGACAGCACGATTCATGGGCCGAGTCACCAGCCGCTTGACGATCCAGTAGAGCGCCAGACTCAGCGCCGCGGCCAGCGCAAGCGAAATCAGCAGGAAGCGATCCCGCGCCGCCATCACTCCTGCCTGCATTTCATCGACCGAGACCGAACCGGCCACGACCCATTGCCACTCGGGATAGCGCGAGTAGAGCACTAGCCGCCCTTCGCCACTACTGGCGGTATACTCGACCTCGCCGGATGACGCCTCGAACAGCGGTGCGAAAAGATCTCCCATCTCGCCATTCAACACGTTCTGCCCCTCGTAGGGCCCACCGGCGATGACCTCTCCCTGCTGGTCACCGGCTGCCGAGATCAGCATGGTGTAGCCAGCATCACCGATGCCCGTTTTACGAATGCGATCCTGAACCTGAGCCATCTCGGCACTGACATCCACGCCCACGAACATCGCACCGACGACCTTGCCATCTTTATCCTGAATGGGCTGATACTTGGTGATATAGGGAGTGCCGAAAAGCGTGGTAAGACCCGTGTAAGGTCGATTCTCCATCAGCCTGGCGTAGCTCTTCGAGCCCCGACTGAGCAACGTTCCCATCGCTCTCTCGCCGTTCTCGTTCTTGAGAGACGTGGAAATGCGCACGAAATCGTCCCCGTCGCGCGCGAAGATCGTCGCTGGCGTACCCGTCTGATTGGTGAAGCGATCGAGCTTCCAGGTGTTGTCGTTGAGAACTTCGAGACCATCCTTGAGCGTCGGCGTCTGACGCCCCGCGACCTCGATGAGCTGGTCAGGGCTCAATGCGAAGCGCCCCGAATACTGATCCGACAGAATCTTCAGAAACCGATCTGCCTGTTGCTGCAGGCTGTAATTGAAAAGCGACAACATGCCGCCGATGGAATCCTGCTGGGTTTTCAATTCATGCGTCGTGGCTTCGCGCAGTTGCGTCGTACTCGCCTGGGCCATGGCGAAGGCCAGCCCCATGAGCACGGCGGCTTGAAGAAAGGCAACGATAAGGGCCAGTTTGGTACCGATGCCGGCACGGCGAAGGCGCTGTCGAAATGCAGCCATGGTGGTTTCCGAGATTGAAGGAATCAAGGCCCTTATCGGCGGCGGCGAAGACAATCTTGATGACACTCGCGACGAAAGATGCAAAAGGCATCACACCTTTCGAGGTTTGCTATGCTGTTGGCCGCTCTCTTGTCCGGCCAAACGCATGCTGCCCTGGTTATCGCCACATATCGTCGCCTTCCCGCCAGTCTCCCAGGCGCTCGATGAACCCGACGGTCTGCTAGCCGCAGGAGGCGCGCTGAGCTCCGACTGGCTGTTGTGTGCCTATCGACAGGGCATCTTCCCCTGGTATGCCGAGGGCCAGCCAGTTCTGTGGTGGTCGCCAAATCCACGTATGGTGCTGTTCCCTGAGGAGATACGCGTCCGCCGAAGTCTGGACAAACGACTGCGCAACGGAGGCTTCGAAGTCAGCTTCGACCGTGCCTTCCCGCGTGTCATCGCCGCTTGCGCCGAAACCCGCGCCGATGCCGAAGGAACCTGGATCGACGACGCCATGCGGAAAGCCTACGTGGATCTTCACCGCCTGGGGCATGCACACAGCGTCGAAGTCTGGCAGGCGCAGACGCTGGTCGGCGGGTTGTACGGGCTTTCGATCGGGCGCGTCTTTTTCGGCGAATCGATGTTCAGCCAGGTTGCCGATGCTTCGAAGGTAGCGCTGGTGCATTTGGCGCGACACCTTCAGCGTCACGACTTCGCGTTGATTGACTGCCAGATGCATACGCCCCATCTGGCCAGCATGGGTGCCAGAGACATCGCCCGGGAGACATTCCTCGACTACCTTGAGAAGAACGTCAACGCACCCAACCCGGCCAGCCTCTGGCCGACGGAGTCAACGTGAGCAGCGACAATGCGAGCAACCCGCAGCGTCAGGCACGCGATCTTCGTTTTTTCCTGACGGTTCCCCACCCCTGCAGCTACCTGGAGGGGCGGGAGGCAACGACCCTATTTCTCGATCCTCAGGAGACGGTCGCCCCGGAGGTTTACGATGCGCTCACGCTACTGGGCTTTCGGCGCAGCGGCAGCAACCTTTATCGCCCCCACTGCGAGAGCTGCAGCGCGTGCACTTCGGTCAGAATCCCGGTCGACGACTTCACCCCATCGCGGACGCAGCGCAAGCTGATCAATCGCAACCAGGATCTGACACTCAGGCTGCGACCGGCCGAATTCGACGAGCAGCACTATGCTCTCTACGCCCGTTATATTCGCGCCCGGCATGCGGATGGCGACATGTTCCCGCCGAGCCGGGAGCAGTACCGGATGTTTCTGGCCCAGACCCATCCGTTCGCCAAGCTGCTGGAATGTCGACTGGGTGATCATCTTATGGCAGTCGCTGCCACGGACATGCTCAGCCATGGCCTGTCGGCGATCTACACCTTCTTCGATCCCGATCCGCTTTTCGAGCGGCGCTCGCTGGGCAGCTTTGCCATCCTCAGCCAGATCGAGCTGGCACGTAAGCGCCACCTCCCCCACGTCTACCTGGGTTACTGGATCCAGGCGTGCCAGAAAATGCGTTACAAGCAGGATTACCAGCCACTCGAGTATCTCAGCGGCGGCCGCTGGCAACGCGTGATCCCGGCAACAGCATTTTCCTAGAAGCGCAGGGAACCCGGCGCGGGCAACTTTGCATGTCGACGAACGACAGCGTCATTCCCCGAATGGCCTTTTAGCGCGATTTCAAGCGGGATTTTTGCCTTCCCTGACGAGATGGCCCATAATATCGCGCACTTCAGAGGCCCAAGCGCGGCTGATAGATGACGACGTGGATGGCAACACTGCCATTCGCGTTATCTCACGTCGATTGACGACCGTGCGGCGCCATGCCAGGCCCTCATACCAAGCCCATGCTCACAACGTTCAAGAGGGATCGCCTATATGGCACGAGAAGATCATATCGAAATGGAAGGCGTGGTCGTCGACACGCTTCCCAACACCATGTTCCGCGTTGAACTGGAAAACGGCCACGTCGTGACCGCCCACATTTCCGGCAAGATGCGCAAGAACTACATCCGCATCCTGACCGGTGACAAGGTCAAGGTAGAGCTGACTCCCTACGACCTCTCCAAAGGCCGCATCGTCTACCGTTCGCGCTAATTCGCGAGCCCATCTCGCGCTTCCCGCCCTGCTTTGGCGGCCTTGCCCGTCATCCTGAAAAAACATCTGACATCGTAGTCTTGCGTCAGACGGGTGAGATGAGATGACACGAATCGAAAAACGCCTCGCCATGTTGCCATGGCGAGGCGTTATCGTTTCCGCGGGATCGAGACGTTGCGCCGTCAGGCGACTTCGGCCTCGGTCTCCAGCTGCAGCTCGTCGTTTTCGACCCGCACGTGCACGATGCCGCCGTTGTCGGCCAGATCGCCGAACAGGATCATCTCTGCCAATGGCTTCTTGAGCTTTTCCTGAATGACGCGCGCCATCGGCCGCGCCCCCATCTCCGGATCGTAACCCTTCTGGGCAAGCCAGACACGAGCGTCTTCGTCGACGTCGAGTTGCACGCGCTTCTCGTCCAGTTGGGCCTGCAGTTCGACCAGGAACTTGTCGACCACGTTGCGGACGATGGAAGGCTCGAGGCCGTGGAACTGAATGATCCCATCGAGACGGTTACGGAACTCCGGCGTAAACGTTCGGCGAATCACTTCCATGCCATCGGTAGAGTGATCCTGCGTCTGGAACCCGATCGAACGACGCGAGATCTGCTCGGCTCCGGCGTTGGACGTCATGATGATGATCACATGGCGGAAGTCCGCCTCGCGGCCGTTGTTGTCGGTCAGGCGACCGTGGTCCATGACCTGCAGCAGCAGATTGAAGACCTCGGGGTGCGCCTTCTCGATCTCGTCGAGCAACAGCACGCAATGCGGCTGCTTGTTGATCGCCTCGGTCAACAGACCGCCCTGATCGTAGCCCACGTATCCCGGCGGGGCGCCGATCAGGCGCGATACCGTGTGACGCTCCATGTACTCCGACATGTCGAAGCGAACCAGCTCGATGCCCATCAGATGGGACAGCTGCCGTGCCACTTCGGTCTTGCCGACGCCGGTCGGCCCGGCGAACAGGAAACTGCCCACCGGTTTGTCCGGCGACTTGAGTCCGGCACGGGACAGCTTGATCGCGGCGGACAGGCTGGTGATCGCCTCATCCTGGCCGAAGACCAGCATCTTCAGATCGCGCTCCAGGTTGGAGAGCAGCTTGCGATCCGAACTGGACACGCTCTTGGGCGGAATCCGCGCGATGGAAGCCACCACGGCCTCGACCTGATCGACATCGATCGTGGCAATCCGCGCCTCCGGCGGCAGCAGACGCTGATGCGCGCCGGCTTCGTCGATGACGTCGATCGCCTTGTCGGGGAGATGACGATCGTTGATATACCGGTCAGCCAGCCGCGCGGCACTTTCCAGCGCACCGTCGGTGTATTTCAACTGATGATGTTCTTCGAAGCGACCGCGCAGCCCCTTGAGGATGCGGATGGTGTCCTCGACGGTCGGTTCCGGCACGTCTACCTTCTGGAAACGACGCGCCAGTGCCCGATCCTTCTCGAAGATGCCGCGGAATTCCTGGAACGTGGTCGAACCGATGCAGCGCAGCTCACCGGAAGAGAGCAGCGGCTTGAGCAGGTTGGACGCATCCATGACCCCGCCGGAAGCGGCGCCCGCGCCGATCACCGTATGGATCTCGTCGATGAACAGGATCGAGTTGTCCTGCTTGCGAAGCTCGGCCAACAGCCCTTTCAGGCGCTTCTCGAAGTCGCCCCGATACTTGGTGCCGGCCAGCAATGCGCCCATGTCGAGCGAATAGACCACCGCATCCGCAATGACATCCGGCACGTCCTCCTCGACGATACGCTTGGCCAGCCCCTCGGCGATGGCGGTCTTGCCGACACCCGCTTCACCCACCAGCAGCGGGTTGTTCTTGCGTCGGCGTGCCAGGATCTGCACCACACGCTCGAGTTCGTGGTCACGTCCAATCAACGGATCGATCTTGCCCAGACGGGCCTGATCGTTGAGGTTGGTGGCGTAGTTGCTCAGCGGGCTCTGGCCGTTTTCGGTGGCCGCCTCTTCGCCCTCCTCGGACTCCTGGGAAGGCTGCTGGGCCTGGCCATGACCGGCCACCTTGGAAATGCCGTGGGCGATGTAGTTCACCGCATCGACCCGGGCCACGCTCTGCTGCTTGAGGAAATAGACGGCCTGACTCTCCTGCTCGGAGAAGATCGCCACCAGCACGTTGGCGCCGGTCACCTCGCTCTTGCCGGAAGACTGGACGTGGAAAACGGCACGCTGAAGCACGCGCTGAAAGCCCAGCGTCGGCTGCGTTTCCCGATCGTCCTGCTCTTCGGGAATCAGCGGCGTCGTGGAATTGATGAAATCCTGCAGATCGGCACGAAGCTTTTCCAGATTCGCCCCACAGGCATTCAGCACATCGGCTGCCGAGGCATTATCGAGAAGCGCCAGCAGCAGGTGCTCCACGGTCATAAACTCGTGTCGCTTGGAGCGCGCCACGGTGAAGGCCGTGTTCAGGGTGAGTTCAAGTTCTTTACTCAACATGGCAGTCCCCTTTTAGCCACTGAGGGCGTCGGTCGGCACTTTCACAATCGGGCACAAACAGCGGTTTCGCAAGTCTTCGAAGACAAAAGCGTCGACGATGTGTGTCCGCGTCCTACTCTGCGGCATCCACGTCACACATGAGAGGATGCTCGCACTCTCTTGCATATTCATTGACCTGATGGCATTTGGTCTCCGCGATATCGCGGGTAAAGATGCCGCAGGTCGCCTTTCCCTGGGTATGGACGGCCAGCATGATCTGAACCGCCTTCTCGCTATCCATGGCGAAGAACCGCTGCAGCACCTCGACGACGAACTCCATCGGCGTGTAGTCATCGTTGTACAGCACGACCTTGTACATCGGCGGCGGCGCCAGTTGCGGGTCGGACACCTGCTCGGCGACATCGCCCTGCTCTTCGTGATCAGGGTCGGGAGGGCGTGTCATACCCATGCGCGCCGGCTCCCTGGAAAGGTACAACGACACTCTATCTACGATCTCTGACATACGGTTGTTGGCACGATCTGGATGAGTCCCTGGATGCATCGGCTCGGGTACATCAAGTGGGTCGGGTACATCAAGTTGGGACTGGGTCAGGTATTGGATACCATCGAAGGCCCGAGGTTCCCTGAAGATGCGGCCGATAGAGCCCGTATGCAAGCCTTCACTGAAAATAGTCGCGACAGGCCGCTACCGCCATGGCATCGTGGCCGCGATATCACCGTCGCGGCTATTCAAGAGGAGCGTTGGCGACCCGGCATGAGTCGAATCTATCTATTGCACAAGCCCTATCATGTGCTCTGTCAGTTTACCGATGATCAAGGGCGATCCACCCTGGCCGACTATCTGCAGGTTCCCGACGTCTATCCAGCCGGACGCCTCGATTACGACTCCGAAGGCCTGCTGCTGCTGACCGACGATGGCGCCCTGATCCACCATATCAGCGACCCCCGTCACAAATTACCGAAGCAGTACTGGGTGCAGGTCGAGGGAACGCCTGACGACGCTGCGCTCGAGGCGTTACGACAGGGCGTCACGCTGAAAGACGGCCCGACCCGGCCCGCCAGGGTTCGACGATTGACCCGGCCAGAGCCCGCTCCACGGGTCCCGTCGGTTCGCTATCGGGAGTCCATCCCCACGACCTGGCTGGAAATCGAGCTGCGCGAAGGGCGCAATCGACAGGTACGTCGCATGACGGCGCATGTCGGCCACCCGACGCTACGCCTGATTCGCGCCGCCATCGGTCCATGGCGACTGGGCGATCTGCAGCCCGGAGACTGGCGCGACGAGACCGTGAACGCCCCCCGCAAGCGCTCACCGCGACAGGACCGGAACCCGCGATCGAAGCCACGGCGCACTCGATGACCGCCATACCGTTCCCGTTCCGGCCCTCGCGGCGCAGCCCTTCTTCCGACCGCGGGCTTTCGAATTGCCCCAGACCGGGTATGATCGGCTGAACCCCGTGGCCCGGTGTCGAGGGCCGCGCACCGAGTTGGGAGAATGAAGAAATGAATCGCTGGACACCCCGCGTGACCGTTGCCGTGATCGTGGAACGGGCCGGTCGTTACCTGATGGTGGAAGAGGATCGCGGCGGGCCGTTCAGTCTGTTCAACCAGCCTGCCGGTCATCTGGAGCGCGGCGAGCGCCTGATCGCCGCGGCCGAACGCGAAGTTCGCGAAGAGTCCGCCTGGCAGATCGCCATCACCGATTACCTGGGACTCTACGTTCACCAGACTTCGGATGGCCTCACGTTCCATAGCCACGCCTTCATCAGCCTGCCGCTGGCGCATCTGGGCAATCCGCTAGACAAGGGGATCATCGGCGCTCACTGGCTGACCTACGACGAAATCGACGATCTCGATCGCAGCCGCCGCCTGCGCAGCCCGGTAGTGATGCAGCGATTGCGTGACGCGCGTGACGGCCGCCGCTACCCGCTCGATCTCATTCGCGAGCGCTGAGACCGGTCCCGCGTCCAGGTGCGGTCGAGGGCCGCTCGCGTGGCGGGAATACTGTCAGGCTCGATGCCCAGACCCGCTTTCGGCTATAATCCCGGGTCATTTATTCAGGGCGGCGCCCGTTTCGTCGTCGCGCCCAGCCGCCGACGCATCCGATGTCATCGCCCGCCTTCACCTGTCCTCGGGAATCGCCATGACCACTGACAGCTTGCCCAGCGATAGCGTGCGCTCACCCAACGCAGGCGACTTGCCGTCCCACGAGAAGGCCAAGAAGGTCATCGTCGGCATGTCGGGGGGCGTCGATTCCTCCGTGACTGCGTTGCTGCTGATCCAGCAGGGCTATCACGTCGAAGGCCTGTTCATGAAGAACTGGGACGAGGACGACGGCACCGAGTACTGTACGGCGATGGCGGATCTGGCCGATGCCCAGGCGGTCAGCGATACGCTTGGTATCAAGCTGCACACGGCCAATTTCGCCGCCGAATACTGGGATAACGTCTTCGAGCACTTCCTGGCGGAGTATCAGGCAGGCCGCACGCCGAATCCGGATATCCTTTGCAACCGTGAAATCAAGTTCAAGGTCTTCCTCGACTACGCCGAGATGCTCGGCGCGGATCTGATCGCCACCGGCCACTACGTTCGCCGAGGTGCCGACGATGCCGATGGCCGGGCGCAACTGCTCAAGGGTCTCGATGGCAACAAGGACCAGAGCTATTTCCTGCATGCCGTTTCCGGCGATGCCATCGCACGCACGCTGTTCCCCGTAGGCGAACTGGAAAAGCCCGAGGTCAGGGCGCTGGCCGAACGTCACGGCCTGGCCACGGCGCGCAAGAAGGATTCCACCGGCATCTGCTTCATCGGTGAACGCCGCTTCAGCGACTTCCTCAAGCAGTACCTGCCCGCCCAGCCCGGCCGCATCGAGACGCCGGAAGGCGATCTGGTCGGCGAGCACATGGGGCTGATGTATTACACCCTGGGGCAGCGACGCGGCCTGGGTATCGGTGGTCTCAAGGATCACAGTGAAGAACCGTGGTTCGTCGCCGCCAAGGATCTCGAGCGCAACGTCCTGATCGTCGTCCAGGGCGAACATCCGCTGCTTTACAGCGATGTCGTGTACTGCGAGCCGGCAGCCTGGGTGGCGGGCGAACCGCCGGCGAAGTCGCGTCTCAGTGCAAAGACCCGCTATCGCCAGCAGGACGTCGCCTGCGAGGTGACACTGCTGGCCGATGGCGAGATCGAGGTTCGCTTCGATGAGCCTCAGCGGGCGGTCACGCCCGGCCAATCGCTGGTGCTCTACGATGGCGACGTGTGTCTCGGTGGCGCTGTCATCCGCGCCACCGAGACCGCCGATACGGCGGCCGTCGCCGAATTGACCGGCGCAGCGCGGCCCGACACCAACCTTACCGCAACGACGGGGAGCCAGCGTTCGGCATGAATCCAACGCCCATTCAATCGGCACCGCTCGACAGCAATGGCCGGCAGGCGCTGGCCCTGGCCGGTGTCTTTCAAGCGGCTTCCGTGGTCGATCAGCTCGCCCGTACCGGCCAGTGCGACGAACGCGCCTGGAACACGCTGCTCCGCGCGACGCTGGATACCAACCCGCCGAGTTTCGAATCGATCTACGGCGGCCATCACAACAACCTGCGCCTGGGCATCGATACCCTGCTCGCGGTGATGTCCCGCCAGCATGCCCAGCCGGCGGTGATGCGCTACGGCTTCTCGATGGTGTTGCTGATGCAACGGCTGCGCAAGGACGATGCCATGATGAGCACCCTCGGCCAGCGTCTCGGCCGAATCCAGGGCCAGGCGGAACATTTCGGCGAGACGCACGAGAACGTCATCGCCAGTCTCGGCGAGCTGTATCAGGAGACGCTTTCCACCTTTCGCTACCGGATCGTGGTGCAGGGCGAGCCCAGCCTGCTGCAGAGCCGAATGATGCCGGAACGTATCCGCACCGCCCTTCTCGCCGGCGTGCGCTTCGCCCTGCTATGGCATCAGCAGGGCGGCCGCCGCTGGCGTCTGATCTTCCAGCGCGGCGCCATCAGGCGCACGCTGCGCGAGCTCGACGCCCACTGATGTCGAGCCCCATGAATTCGTTAACCGCGAGCTTCGAGCTCGTGCGAGCCTTCGGGAACCCAAGATGATCGAACTTTCCGCATTGACCGCCCTCTCCCCCGTCGATGGCCGCTACGCAGCCAAAGCCGCGCCGCTACGCGAACATTTCAGCGAGTTCGGCCTGATCCGGGCTCGCGTCACCGTCGAGGTGCGCTGGCTCGAACGATTGGCGGCCCATCCCGGTATCGCCGAAGTGCCGCCACTTTCCGCAGGGGCACAGGCGTTTCTGGACAAGCTGGTGAAGGAATTTTCCATCGCCGATGCCGAACGCATCAAGACCATCGAACGCACGACCAACCACGACGTCAAGGCCGTCGAGTACTTCCTCAAGGAAGCGATTGCCGACCAGCCCGAGCTGCACGCCATCACCGAATTCGTTCACTTCGCGTGTACCAGCGAGGACATCAACAACCTTTCCTATGCCCTGATGATGCGCGACGGCCTGGCCACGCTGCTGCCGACGATGCATCAGGTTCACGATGCCATCGCCAAGCTGGCACACGAGCATGCCGAACAGCCGATGCTGTCGCGTACCCATGGCCAGACCGCCAGCCCCACGACGCTGGGCAAGGAGATGGCCAATGTCGCCTACCGCCTGCAGCGCCAGCTCAAGCAGATCGAGTCGGTGGAACTGCTGGGCAAGATCAACGGCGCCGTGGGCAACTACAACGCTCACCTGGCGACCTATCCGGAGATCGACTGGGCCGACAACGCCCGCATGTTCGTCGAATCGCTCGGGCTCACGTTCAACCCCTATACCACCCAGATCGAACCCCACGACTACATCGCGGAGCTGTTCGATGCCATCAGCCGCTTCAACACCATCCTGATCGACTTCGATCGCGACGTGTGGGGCTACATCTCGCTGGGCTACTTCAAGCAACGCACCGTTGCCGGGGAGATCGGCTCCTCCACGATGCCGCACAAGGTCAACCCGATCGACTTCGAGAACTCCGAAGGCAATCTGGGGCTGGCCAACGCGCTGCTCGATCACCTGGCCCGCAAGTTGCCGATCTCCCGCTGGCAGCGTGATCTGACCGACTCCACCGTGCTGCGCAATCTCGGCGTCGGCCTGGCCTATGGGCTGATTGCCTACGAAGCCTCGCTCAAGGGTATCGGCAAGCTCGAGGCCAATCCGCAGCGTCTCGACGACGACCTGGACCAGAGCTGGGAAGTGCTGGCCGAGCCGATCCAGACCGTCATGCGCCGCTACGGGATCGAAAAGCCCTACGAGAAACTCAAGGAACTGACCCGCGGCAAGCGCATCGACCAGGCCGGTTTTGCCGCCTTCATCGACACGCTCGTCCTGCCGGACGAAGTCAAGATCGAGCTCAAGGCGCTATCACCGGCAAGCTACATCGGTAACGCCATCGATCAGGCCAAAGCGCTTTAAGCCCTCAACGATACCCAGCTGGAGATCGATATGACGTCGGCCAACTCGCCCCGCACCCTGCTCGGCGGCCTCACGCCCGCCCAGTTTCTCAGCCAGCACTGGCAGAAATCGCCGCTGCTGATCCGCGGCGCACTGCCCGGCTTCGTCTCGCCACTGGAGCCGGACGATCTGGCGGGCCTGGCCTGCGAGGAAGGCATCGAAGCCAGGCTGGTCGAGGAGCATGGCCCCGACAAGGCGTGGCAGGTCAGCCATGGCCCGTTCGACGAGGAGACTTTCTCGCGCCTGCCGGTCAGCGGCTGGTCGCTGCTGGTGCAGGCAGTCGATCACTATGTGCCCGAAGTCGCCGAGCTGCTGGAAGCGTTCGACTTCATACCGCGCTGGCGCCTCGACGACATCATGGTCAGCTACGCCCCGCCTGGCGGCAGCGTGGGCGCGCACGTCGATCAGTACGATGTCTTCCTGCTGCAGGCCAGCGGCCGGCGTCGCTGGCAACTGGGCGGCACGCCCGGTAACGACGCCAGGCTGATTCCCGGTATCGATCTGCGGATTCTGGAAGACTTCACCGTCGAAGCCGACCAGGACTGGGTGCTGGAGCCGGGCGACATGCTCTATCTGCCCCCCGGCGTCGCTCATCACGGCATCAGCGACGCCGACGACTGCCTGACCTTCTCGATCGGCTTCCGGGCGCCCTCCGGCGACGAGGTCGTGACCTCGTTTGCCGACTATATCGGCGAGCAACTCGGCGACAGTCAGCGCTATGGCGATTCCGATCTGCAGCCGCCGGCCGCCATCGGCGAACTGGACGATCAGGCGATCGCCCGTGTCCGCGCCTTGCTGCTGGATGCCATCGACAGGCCGGAACAGATGGCGCAATGGTTCGGTCGCGCCATGACCCAGCCCAAGTACCTGGATCAGTTGATCCCGCCCGAGTCCCCAAGCGATCCGAACGATCTTCGAGCCGCCCTGGAGAGCGGCAGCGAGTTGACCCACACCCTCGGCTCGCGCTTTGCCTGGCGCCGGCTGGATGACGCCCGGGCCACGCTGTTCGCCGATGGAGACGCCATCGTCTGCGATCTCGAGCTGGCGCAGTATCTGTCGGCTAACCCTCGCCTCGACGCGAAGGTACTCGAGTTTCCGGATAGCGAATCCCTGCTCGCCGCTCTCGTCGATAGCGGAAGCTTGAGCGTACCCGAGGAAGATGATCAGTGATCAGGATCATCGGGGGCAGTGGCAGCGATGCCTACACTCCGAGTAGAGAGACGTAGTGTCGTGGAAGACATTCTGTACTGGACGCATTTTAGAACACTGTTTTAATGTATTGATTCAGTGTACCCGGCACGAAGCCAAATCTGGATGTTAAGGAGAATCGATATGAAACGACTCATCGCCCCCGCGCTGGTCATGAGCCTGCTGGCCCTGGCTGGCTGTACCAACAACTCGACGTATTCAGGTGACGTCTACCGCGGCGATCAGGCGGGTACCGCACAATCCGTCAGCTACGGCACCATTCAGTCGGTTCGTCCGGTACAGATCCAGGGCGGCAACGGCGAAAGCGTTCTCGGCAGCCTCGGCGGCGCCGTGATCGGCGGTCTGCTGGGCAACCAGGTCGGTGGCGGCTCTGGGCGTACCATTGCGACCGCCGCCGGCGCCATCGGTGGCACCGTCGCCGGCAGCAAGATTCAGCAGGCGACGGACCGCGTCGACGGTTACGAGCTCGAAATTCGTCAGGACAGCGGTCAGAACGTCGTGGTCGTTCAGAAGGCCGACCGCAACTGGCAGGTGGGTCAGCGCGTCAAGCTGGTTGCCAGCGGCTCGAGCGTGAGCGTGGCCCCCTATTGATCCAAGCAACGACGGATTCAGGCAACGACGGATCCAGGCAACCAGGACGGCTAAAAGCGTGTCCGGTGTAGAAAGCCGTCTATAGCAGACGTCAACGGCGCCCTCGGGGCGCCGTTTTCGTTAGCGTAGTATTAATTCCAAAGATTATCGACGCTTTACCTACACTGTTGTATGTTGTGTAGGTCACATTCGTTCAAGGGAATAATACGATTCATGAAGGGACTCACGTGGACAAGAACCGGCTTTGCCATCGCCCTGGCTGGAATATCCGGCTCGGTTTGGGCTGATGGCATCCTGACACTGAAATCGGAAAACGATATTTTTGCCAGTGGTGACGACGGCCACTATACCAACGGGCTGGAGATCGACTGGTCTTTCAAACCCGACCGGGATCACTGGACTCGCGCTCTTGCCGAGGCCCTGCCCGGCTGGAGCGCAGCCTCGCTCGATGGAGCCGCTTATCGTTTCGGACAACAGATCTATACTCCCGAAGATATCGACGAGAGACGTTTGATCGAAGACGACCGCCCCTATGCTGGCGTCCTCTATGCCGGACTTTCCCTGTTCGATGACGAACAGCTCGTCGGATGGCGTCACACCAGCGGCCTGTATTTCGATGTCGGCCTCGTCGGACCAGGCTCCGGCGGCCATACCGTACAGCAGAATTTCCACCATCTCATCAATAGCGATGAACCCAAGGGCTGGCACAACCAGCTTCATAACGAGCCGTTCGTCAACGTGGCCTACAACACCGCCTGGTGGAAGCAAAGCCAACTGGGCGCACTGGAAGCCGAATACGGTCCTTCGGTCGGATTCGCGGCCGGCAATCTCTATACCTATGCCGCAACGGGGCTCGGGCTGCGCCTGGGTCAAGGATTGAACAAGAGTTTCGGCGTTCCGGCCGTGGCACCCGCCCAAGGCAGCCAGATCTTTTTCGAAGCCAACAGTGGCTTCAACTGGTACGTCTTTGCCAATGTCGAAGGTCGGTTCATGGCCTATAACATGCTGCTCGACGGCAATACGTTCGAGGACAGTCACTCCGTCGACCGACGCCCCTGGGTCGGCGATGCTCAGGCCGGCCTGGCGCTCTCCTGGAATCGCTGGCAGCTGACCTACAGCTCCGTCTGGCGTACCCACGAGTTCGAAACACAGGACAGCGGCGATCAGTTTGGCTCGATCACGCTGTCGACCTGGCTGTAACGTCGTCGGTGCTCGTCACCGCAAGCGCATCTCAAGCATCTACATCTCAAACGCACGACGGGCGATGCTTCAAGCATCGCCCGTCGTACATGATGACCTTGGCCCGAATGACAGGCCAGCGGCCATTCAGTGCAATCTGGCTTTACGCATTCCCCAGCAGACGACGCGCTTGCCCACCCAGAGACCGATTGCCAGCAGGATCAGCGTCAACAGCATGGAGACGGGATTCACGATGAAGGTTGCCCCAAGCACGGCCAGGGCGATCGCCATCATCCAGCGATCCTGGGCGGGGTCTCCCTGTAGCTGTGCCGGCAGCCGGCGCTTGACCGCCCCTCCAAGCGCACCATCCCAAGCCTTGAGCAATAGAAAAAGCAAAACGGCGAAGGCAATGAGCCAAACGACGAAAACGGTCATGACGAACTTCTCCTCAACCGCAGGATCACGGTGGTTTATCCTCGAATCAGGGTAACCACACCCATGAAACGGCGCAACTGCTATGGAGGTGGTCCGAGGGCCGCATCGAGCCGGCTAGACCAATATCCAACGTCATTGCGACCTGACAGAAAGGCCGTGGCACGTTAGGATGGGAAAGACATGCACAAACGCAAAGGTTTCGAGATGCAGATTGCCCAGAACTCCGTGGTCGCGTTCCACTACACACTGACCAATGATGCGGGAGAGGTGCTGGACAGTTCCGAAGGTCGTGAGCCGCTGACCTATCTTCACGGTGCGGGCAACATCATTCCGGGCCTCGAGAAGGAACTCGAGGGTCACGGCAGCGGTGATAAGCTTCAGGTCGCCGTCGCACCGAGCGAAGGTTATGGCGAAGTCCAGCCGGCACTGGTTCAGGAAGTTCCGCGCGATGCCTTTCAGGGTGTCGATAACGTTGAGCCCGGCATGCAGTTCCAGGCGCAGACTCAGGAAGGCCCGCTGATGGTCACCGTCACCAAGGTAGAAGGCGATACCGTGACGGTCGATGGCAATCATCCGCTGGCCGGTGAAAAGCTGAACTTCGATGTCGAGATCGCCGAAGTTCGCGAAGCGACCGAAGAAGAAGTATCCCATGGTCATGTCCATGGCGAAGGTGGTCACCAGCATTGATCGTGTCGGATCCCGCCTAACGGGATCCACTATCGGTGTCACCGCCACCACGTAAAAGGGCAGCCTCATGGCTGCCCTTTTTAATGCTCGCGGAATGCTCGATCGAGACGCCGACACTCACGACCGATCTCAACCTTCGCTGGCCAGCATGACCCGCTGGGCCAGTTGCGTGCGCTCGACGGGGCGCCGCGCCTGCCAGTAGTAGCGCTTCCAGTAGACGTTATCGAGACGAGACAATTTCACGCCCTGAGATGACGAGGCGTGGAGGAAATAACCATCGCCCACGTAGACGCCGACATGGTTGTAGGGTCCCGGCGGCCGGAAAAAGACCAGATCCCCCGCCTTGAGGCTACTCTCCGCCACTCGACTCCCTTCCAGTACCTGCTCTTCTGTCGTACGCGGCAGCTCGAGAGCGAAGGCTTCTACGAACACGTGCTGCATCAATGCGGAGCAATCGATACCGTTTCGCGTCGTCCCGCCGAGCACGTAAGGTGCTCCCACCCAACGCTCATGCTCGTCCAGCAGCGCCTTGCGAATAACTGCCGGAGAGACATTCTGCGGACGAAAGTCCCGAATTGTCCGAGGCACAGGTGCCACACTCCGGTTTTCGCTGGCAGCAACGGTCGGGGATTTGACCAGGGGAAGTGAATACTGCGCGTTGACCTGTTGTTGTTTTACAGGAGCCGAGCAACCGGACATGACCATCACCAGTGCCAGCCCCATGGCTGTGCGTCTTAGCATTCAGCGCGACCTCGTTCGCCTGTGAGCCGTCACGGGCACCGCCTGTCTATAGGCGACTCGTGAGGAGTCGCCCGGCGAAATGGAGTCGCTGTGGTGGTGACACACCTCGACGAGGTGTCACCGCCAAAACGGCCTGTATTCGGCTCGAATCATCGATCAATCGGACAGAAAAAAGCCACGCCCTCTTTCCAGTGGGCGTAGCACAGCGGAGATCATATGTCATTGAAAACGCTTTGGCGAGTCTTCCGGATCAACGAACGGCATCAATGCAGATGATGCGCCTCGCCCGGCAGGATATCGACATGGAGCGATGTCCAGTGCGTCATGGCGCTACCGGGGAAATCGAGGCTCGCCCAGGCGCCGGCCAACAGCGGCCTGGCTTCCAGCCAGGCGTTGAGAGCCTCCCGAAAGCGCATCAGAAAGGCCTCGCGTTCAGGCGTGTCGTCCATGAAGAATCCGAAGCCGCTATACAGCCCTTCGGCGTAATCGTGCCAACTGCTGTAATGCTGCCCTGCCAGGCGCATCGCGGCATCGAGATAGTAGGAAAGCCGATCCTCGTCGAGCCAATCGAGCTGCCTACCCGCCAAGGCGAGATCCACCAGCTGCGCGATATCCCAGGCGGTCATGTCCTGATCGTTGCAATGGCAGGCATTGTCCCGCACGTGCTTCAGACGCAATAGATGAATTCGCTCCTCGTCCGCACACTCTCCCGACTCGAGAATCGCGATTTCCGCCTCGAGCCGAGTCCGATTGAGCGTGTAGGGCGCATAATTGACCTGGTAATCCTGGCGGTCACCCGCTTCGACCAGAAAATCCAGGAAGTCGATGAGCCCGGAGGCACCCTGCAAGGCATATTGGTGCTCTATCCACTCCCCCAACGCCTGCCGATCCTGTGGCGCCAGAGGCTGAGGCGCCTGCCACAGTGCTTCATTGAGCGGCCCAGCGAGCGATATCGCCGTGAAGCGCGTCAATGTTGGTCGCACGCCTGGCTCGAGCCAGGTCAGTGACCGCGACGGTGTCAGCCAGTGAAACGGCGACCCCGGATCATGTCGATGCCAGGCAATATCATCCGCCAGCGAGACTTCGTCAGGCGCTTCATCCTGACTCAGGACGGTCTCCCAGGCATGCCAGGCCGAGAGCATGCGCAAGGGGTCGCTATAAAACCGACTCAACACATCACATAGCGACTGGGCCAGCGCCTTGATCTCGGAAGTCGGATAGCGACCGCTATCGGCGGCCATCACCAGATAGAACGCATACTTTTCCGCCATGGCGATCGTCGCTGCATGATCGGCACAGGCAGCCAGACGCCGTGATGCCTTCTGAGACGATTTTCGACCAACGCGATGGCGAGAGTCCGCCGCCAGCTGATTGAGATGATGCGCCTGCGCAGGCATCCAGAACCTCGCCAGCCCAGCGGTTCCCTCTTCCCGGCGCAGACCGAGAACTTCTTCGAGGTAGCGCTCGGCATCCTGAATCCGAGCCTGCCCCAGCGGCTCATCGAGATGCCGCCGATGAATCAGATCCGGGTCCCGTATCGCCGCAATGGCCAGCACCCAGCTGTCGGCTTCTCCACGCTGGCGCTGGATGAACGCTCGCGCCAGGTGGCGCTGTTCCTCTTCCAGAATGCGGGAAAGAGGCGTCTCCCACGGGCTTCGGCTGGCGACCAGCAGCCCACTCCAATCGCTGTCAAACGTCTCCCGCAAATCCCGACCTTCGAACAGGCTGCGCCCTCGTTGATAGGCACGCGCAACCGCTTCCCAGTCGGTGTAGCGCTGCTGCAGGAGATCGATGGCATGGGCCGCGAACACTTCGGCCTCCGAGGCAGAAAGCCAGCCAGCGCAGTAGCCAAGGTAAGCCTGATCGACGAGCCGCAGCCAGTCCCACGCGGCCCAGTCCAGCGGCTCCTCTTCGGCCAGAAACCGCAACAGCACCCGGCCGTAATCCTGCTGGTCGCCCAATCCGGATAACCACTCGACGCGAGCTTCCGCCCCTTGGCGCGCGAGTCGAACCGCGTCCATCTCCCAACCGTAGCGATGCCCCTGACCCGCAAGCCAGAACAACAGGGACTTGAGCTCATCCGGACCACGGACCTCGCCCTGCTCACACAGCAACGCCTGTTGCTGCCGCTGTTCTTCCGCGGAGCACTGGATTGGCCAGGCAAGAACCGGCGCGATGGCGGCTCTGGATCGCCACAGATCGGCGGGCCAAAGCGGAGCTGGCGCATCGATCGATTTCAGGCTGTGTCGAACCTTGAGCCAGGAAACGCCTCGCTGCTGCCGTTCCCGGGCCACTAGCGCCTGCCCCGCCATATCCAGCGCCGGGTCACCCAGATGTGCCAATGCCTGCAACCAGGCCTTGAGCGTCGGCATGCTGGTCACGATGTCGCGCGCCAGGGCAAGCAGCCAAGCCTCATCCGTTCGAGGATGGGTCCAGCCCACGGTACTTCCCAGCGCCAGCAACTCCAGAGCGGCCAGCCGTGCGATTGAAAGCTCGCCTGTGTCGGACGCGTTCTCCCAGAGTCGCCACGCAAACTCGTCCCGACTATCGATCCCGAGCAACGTCAGGCGCTCGAACGCCTGCTCGGCGCTGAGTGCCAGTCGAGGATCGCTGACAAGGGGCCAACCGCAAAGCGTCAGTTGCTGGGCCCACCATGGGGCGAGAAGTTCGCTCAAGAGAGACCTCATGCTACGAGAAACGGCTTGCGCCGGACGCCGAATGGATTCCGACAGGGCGCATGCGGCGGCACAGTATACCGGAAAGGTGCTCGCGCGCCGATGGCACGGCGCACGACGACATGACAGAGACCTAGTTCAACTTCTCGGTATGGGAACGCGGGGACTCGCCGAGCAGGTGGCGTAACAGGAACTTCCTGACGCGCACCACGAACTGCTCCTGGAACAGCACACAGAAGAGCACGGTCAGAACGAGAAATAACGGGTACAGCCAGAGGTGCAACTCACCCGCCGCCGCCAGACAGCCCTGAAAATCCGTCAAGCACAAGCCCGGATCACCGGAGAACACACGCTCGACTCGCGAGAACACGGCATAAAGCGGCACATGCAGCGCGAACATCGGCAACGATGCGCCGCCCAGTCGGGTTGCCCAGCGCATCAGACGGCGATTGCGAGGCTCCCCCCAATGCGCGGCGACGTAGATCAGCGCCAGTTGCGCTGGCAGCAGCAGACCATTATGCAGGGCGTAGTACCAGGCATGTCCCAGCCCCAGGAGCGTCACTGCGACGACCACGCTGACGGCAACGAGCAACAGCGTCAGACAGCACTGGGGAAGCGTCATCAGCCGCCCCTGCGCCTTGCGTTGCGCATAGAACGTGCAAAGCAAGATGCCGGCGGCGAACTCAGGCAGACGAATCAGCGGGTTGCGGTGCAGGATGCCGGTTTCGGGCACGCCGTAATCGGTCGTCAGAATGACATACAAAGGCGGAATCAAGTAGATCAGATTGACCAGCAGCATGGCGCGACGCGGGTGCAGAACGCGGCGCAGTCGAGGCGCCAGCCAGGGAAACGTCAGGTAAAAGAAGAACAACGCCGAGATCGACCAGGACGGCGGATTGAAGGTCAGATATAGCGGATTCCAGGCATGCAGCAAGGTGAAATTGAGCAGCAGATTGATGCCGGTTTCCAGCGGCCCCATGGTGTGGTTCAGGCTCTTCCAGTCGAGCTGGCCGATATCGTTATTGACGTCATACACGACGAACCGCAGCGAGATATCGCTATCCCCCGGTGCGATTGCCAGGTAGCCGACCAATGCCGATACCGCCATGGCGAGAAGCAGTGATCCGATGTGGATCGGGTAGAGATTCGAGAAGCGCTTGAGCCAGAAGCTTCTGGGTGGCTCGCGCATCTGGTATGACGAATCGAGATAGACGTGCGTCAACAGAAAGCCGGATAGCACGAAAAAGGCGCTGGTCGAGAAGAAACCGATATCGGTCACGTAGTGCGACCAATCGCGAATGGAAGGATAGTTGTGAAGCGTATGGAAAATGACGATGTAGAGGCCGAGCAGAAAGCGCAGCCATTCGAGCCCAATGAAGCGCTCTTTACGCGTGCCGGTCGTTGAATCGGGCATCCTTGCAGATCTCTGTCCGTCAAAGGCGCTAGTGTACCCGATTCCTGTCAGCAAACACTTGGCCTGAATTGCTTTCCGCGAGCGCGACGGTCAGCCAGAACCAAGAAAGCCGCGCAACGCGCGGCTTTCTCTCCTGGACCCAACGGTACGGAGTCCGCCTAGGCTTTCTTCACCTTGGCGACGATCCACAACAGGATGATCGCACCAATGGTCGCCACGACCAGGGACCCGATCAGCCCGTTCGACGATAGCCCCAGGAGACTGAACAGGAAGCCGCCGATCACGGCACCGACGATGCCGACGACGATATTCCCAAGAATACCGAACCCACCGCCTCGCATGACTTTTCCAGCAATCCAGCCCGCAATGCCACCAATAATCAGCCACAGGATGAAGCCCATAGTGTTACTCCTTGATTCCCTTCAGCATGAACAGCTCATCGGGCAACTTCTCATTGCCTAGTCCAAGCATAGACAGCATTCTCGAATTGTTCGAAGTTCGAGACCAAAACGGGCCCACATGTGTGGAACCGCTTTCGCGTCGACAGGCGCATGGCAGCCGCAATTCAATGGAATGCCGGCACCCGTAGCGATACTTTTGGCGGCAATCCGTAATGACGCCAGGCAGCGTGAGCCTCGGGATCCTCCCACACTCGCCAGTGCAACTGGGAAAGCATCACCGGATCATCCAGAAACGCCAGGCGCTCGAGATTGCCCATCGACATCGGCCCCTGCTTGACGGCTTGGCTGACGCGCTCATGGCGTCTCCGTTTCAGCGGCTCGGCATGTGCATGGCGAGCCGTCCCCAGCGCCGTTGCCAAGGCATTCGATATCGGGTCCATGACCACTTGAACAAAAGTCGGCGTGGGCGCAGCGGCATTCATTCTGCCCAGATGACGCACCATCCGGCGCAGTACACGCGGAGGATGAGTCTCTTCAGGGATCCGGAACAGCCGCGCGCGGAAGCAGGCGCTTCCCAGCGATACCCGACTGGATAGCGTCGAGACCGGTATCGATATCATCATCGCCCCCACGATCGGCGACAGCCACCACAGGAAGGTCGGTTCCATGAGATAGACCCCCACGGCCCAGACCGCCCCGATCACGGTTTGACTCCAGTGATTGCGAATCGCATCTCCCCAGGTCGTGTCGCTGTTTTCACGAGACGGCGACCGCCACTGGATGGCCCAGCCCATGATCGAGGTCAGCACGAAACGCGTGTGAAACAGCATCCGTACCGGTGCCAGCGCCATCGAGAACAGCGATTCCAGCACCATGCTCGCCAGTACCTTGAGCGGCCCGCCGAACTGGCGACTTCCCTGAACCCACACCAGAATCACGCTCAACACCTTGGGCAGGAACAGCAGCGTTGCGGTGGCACCGAACAGCCCGACGGCAAGCGTGGGGTTCCACTGCGGCCATACCGGGAACATCATCCCCGGCTCCGGGAAATAGTTGGGCGTACTCAGCGTATGAACGGCAAGCAGCGCCGTCGACAGGACCAGGAAAAGACACCACAACGGCGCAGAGATATAGGACATCAGGCCGGTCAGGAACACCGCGCGGTGAACGGGATGGATCCCCTTGGAGAGAAACAGCCTGAAATTCATCAGATTGCCGTGGCACCAGCGTCGATCCCGGTTGAGCTCGTCGAGCAGGTTGGGCGGCATCTCCTCATAGCTTCCCTCCAGCTCGTAGGCGATCCAGACGCCCCAGCCGGCACGCCGCATCAGCGCCGCCTCGACGAAATCATGAGACAGGATCTCGCCGGACATCGAGCCCTTGCCGGGTAACGGTGCCAGCATGCAGTGCTGCATGAATGGCGCCATGCGGATGATGGCGTTGTGCCCCCAGTAATGCGATTCGCCCAGTTGCCAGAAGTGAAGTCCGGCAGTAAACAGCGGCCCATATACCCGCGTAGCGAACTGCTGCATGCGGGCATAGAGATTCAATCGCCCGGAAGCCCTGGGCGCCGTCTGGACGATACCGGCATCCGGATGCGCCTCCATCATCTGAACCAGACGTGTGAGACAGGCCCCGCTCATCACGCTGTCGGCGTCCAGTACCAGCATGTAGCGATAGAGCGCGCCCCAGCGACGACAGAAGTCATCGAGGTTGCCGCTCTTGCGTTTCACCCGGCGCTGACGACGACGGTAGAACACCTGGCCAAAGGCATCGAGATCGCGGCACAGAGCCAGCCAGGCGTGGGTCTCCTGGATCGCGATGTCGGGATCGTAGGTATCGCTCAGGATAAAGACATCGAAATGGCGACCGTTGCCGCTCTGGCGCAGGGATTCGATCGTCGCGCGAACGCCGGCGAAAACTCGCGGGACGTCCTCGTTGCAGATCGGCACCAGCAATGCCGTGCGCGCATCGTCCGGGATCGGCTCGTCGCCGACCTCGGAATCGATGGCGTAGCGATCCCGGCCTCGCAACAGCTGGAAGAAGCCCATCAGGGCGGTCCAGAAGCCGGCGGAAACCCACGCAAACAGCAGCACGAACAGCGCCAGAATGGCAACTTCCAGCCATTGCTGGCCCTGATAGGGCAATACCGTTCGCATCTGGTTGGCGGCTACGACGCTCTGGCCGAAAATCAGCACCAGCAATACCCAGCGCCGCGCGCTCGCGATCCACTGCCAGCGCGGGGTCGGCTTGGCCTCGCGCTGTCTGCGCCGATAGCCACGATCTGCCCAGTTCTTCAGACGCTGGCCAAACCGCACGAAGGGATTGGTGGACCACGCCTCCGGTGCCAGTGGCGTCCGCCGCATGGGCGGCGCTGTCTGCAGGCGGGTGATCCCATGCTCGTCGGTGCTCAGAACGTCCGGCGGCGCCAGCGGCGGCTCGGCATAAGCCAGCGCCAGGCGACGCCCCACCGATGTGGCGGCAGGATCATCGCTGTCGACCTCTCGCCCGCCCAACGCCGCATGCAGCGATGCCATATCGTGAGTGTTCAGATCGCTGGCGAGCAGCTTGCGCCGCTCGTCACGATCCTGGGTTTCCAGTGCCAACCGCTCCAGGTATTGCTCGGCTGACGTCATCCTTGAGCTGGACGTCGCTTCAGCCATTGGCAGGCAGCCGGTAGTACCAGGTTTCGGAGACCCGCTTGTCGCCCTGATTCAGATAGGCGCGGATATCCAGCGGTTGGGCGTTGTCGCTGCGCTTGATCTTGACGAAAACACGCCAGCCGCCGGTCGCCGGGTTACGCTCGGTAGAGGCGTCGACCAGTTCGCCATTGTCGCCGACACTGGCCTGAACGCTCAGGTTGGCATCATCGCCAAGGCCGGAGAGCGAAGGGCCTTCGAAATCCAGCACGAAGGCAAGCGAGCCGTCTGCTTCACGCACCAGATTGTCCTTACGCACTTCGCCACGCGAGCGGCGGGTCTGCTCGACCCAGGCCAGCGATGGGTCGACGTAACGGCTCTCGTCCTTGGTCACGGTGAAGCGATAATCGTAATCCAGCGGCGTGCCCGGTTGCGGAGCGGTTTCCGGCAGCCACATCGACACGATGTTGTCGTTGGTTTCATTGGGGGTCGGGATCTGGATCAGCTCGATCTTGCCCGCGCCCCACTCGTTCTGGGGTTCGATCCAGGCGCTCGGCCGCAGGTCGTAACGGCTGTCCAGATCCTGGTAGCTGTCGAACTCGTGATCACGCTGCATCAGACCATAACCACGCAGGCGCGGTGTCGCATGCTCGTTGATCATCAGCTTCGCCGGATTGGCCAGCGGCCGCCAGGTCCAGCCGTTCTGAGAGTCGCTGATCAGCAGGCCGTTGGAGTCATGAATGGCCGGACGGTAGTTCAGCGTCGATGAGGGCTGCTCCGGACCATAGAGATACATGCTGGTGAGCGGCGCCACACCCAGCTTCTCGACCGCGCGACGCAAGAAAAGCCGCGACTTGACGTCGACCACGGTGTCGGCACCCGGGCGAAGAACGAAGCGATAGGCGCCCGTCAGGCTGGGAGAATCCAGCAACGCGAAGATGGTCAGATACTGGCTCGTCTTGCTCGGCTTGACGATCCAGAACTCCTTGAAACGAGGGAATTCTTCGCCGGAAGGCAACCCCGTGTCCACGGCGAGGCCGCGACCGGAAACGCCATAGACCTGGTTCTTGCCGACGACGCGAAAGTAGCTCGCGCCGAGGAATACCATCGTCTCGTCCTTGCGATCCGCCTGGTTGAGGGCGTAATTGACCTTGAAGCCCGCGATGCCCAAGTCATCGTCGTTCTTGGCGCTGTCCGGCAAATCGAGATTGCCGTAGGTAAAGTCATCGGGATTGTAGGCGAAATCCTGAACGCCCTGATCATCGACACTATGAAGCTGAATGGCACTGTCGTAATGCATGCCCTCATGGAAGAAGCTCAGAGTGAAAGGCACCCCGTCTCCACTCCAGACATCGCGGTCACGCTTGTACTGGATCTGCTCATACTGGCCGTAGTCCAGATTACGCAGCGCTTCCGGCAGATTTTTCTCAGGTTCGCTATAACCCTGCTTCGAGAGGTCTTCGGCTTTCTTCGCGACATCATCGAAACCAAAAGCCAATACATTTTGGGCGATACCGCTGAGTAGCAACCCTGTCAGGGCTACCACCGGAAGAAGCGCCTTGCGTTTTTCAAGGTTACTCCGCCGGATCGATGCACTCACACTCATACTCCTGTCATAACTATCTTGGCCGATATCAACGAGCTCGAAATGTTCAAGACCGCACATAGCCATATCGTAAACGGTCAGCCCAGCCGGTAGCCGCACTGCCGGTATTCAGGACGCGGACGCAACTCACGATGAAGGACGACGAGATAGCGAAGCCTCCGTGCTTCGTATGGCCGAAGTCTAGCATACGCTACACTGCGGACACGGAAAGACCTCGATACCGGTCTGCGACCGCGCTATTTGACTCATGTTCTATTCACACACACTTTATTAGCCCGCGCCCCGGTTCACCGACGGATGAGGCCGATGAATGCGTATCGACTCGCACCCCAACCAGGTGAACATGACAACCGGATTACGCCGCTGGCTGGGCATAATGGCGTATCTGGTCATTTTCAGCTACCCCCTCGTCCACGCCGACCACCTCTACCGTGACGATATCTGGCGCAGCTTCCATGGCGAAATGGGGTGGGTCTCCAACGGGCGTCCGCTCTCCAGCCTGATCGCCTTCCTTGTCAATGGTGGCCCACGTCTTGCCGATCTCGCGCCACTGCCGCTATGGCTGGGGCTGGCTGCCATCACCGCGGCGATTCTGCTGTGGCGCCGTCGCCTGCTTGCATTTGACACGGGTTATGCCTGGCTCGCGATGCTGATACTGGTCGTACAGCCATTTTTCCTACAAAACCTCTCCTATCACTTCGATGCGTTGCCCATGGCGCTCGCCCTGGCCTGCGCCATTGCCGGTATCGCCTGCGCCCTGGACCCGCGCGAAAATCATCTCTGGAAAGCGCGGTTTCGCTGGCTGACGGGCGGGGCCGGCGTACTGGCTTCGCTGCTGTTCTACCAGCCGGCGGCCAACGTCTACTTCATCCTGCTGGCATTTCATATTGCCTTGACCATCTCGCACCATGGCCGCCCGGACTGGAACCGGCACCTGGGGGCACTGGCGGTGGGCGTGTTGGCACTGGTGATATCGAAGCTCGTCTCCGCGGCATTGATCGAGGGCGACTACAGCGAGCAGCACAGCAGGCTGGCGCCGCTCGGGCAGTTGCCCGGCCACCTGCTCGACCAGACCGGGCAATTCTGGCATTACGCGGCAACGATGGTGGACACGCCCACCTGGTGGCTATTCACGGCGCTGGCCATCGTGACACCGACAGGCTTGCTGGTCGCCGCGTGTCGTCGCCGCAGCGTCCCCGGGCTGCCGGTAATGGTGCTGGTGCTGGTCTGCTTGCCCTTCGGCGGGCTGGGATTCCTCTCGGCCCTGGCCCATCCGATCTGGCAACCCAGGGTGATGATGGGTTTCGGCGCGCTGTATGCCGGCCTGCTGTTCTGCGTTCTTCATTGGCTGGGACGTCCACGCCAGTCCAAGGGCTGGTCCCTGCTGGGTTGGCCACTGATCGTCTTGGCACTCGGCACGCCACTGACCCTGGCTTACGCCTACGGCAACGCACAGCGTCAACAGGCGCTCTTCGCCGATGAGGTGTCGATGCAACTGATCGACGATCTCGCCATACAGCCATCAGCCGCGCCGTTGGTCATCGATGGAACGCTGCCCTTCACGCGTGCGACACGTAACGCGATCGCCGTGCATCCCTTGATTGGCGAGCTGATCCATCCCTATCTCGACGATGGCTACTGGTGGGGCTATCAGGATCTCTACCGTCGCGGGCTTTCCTCTGCCTTCGAACTCGGTGACGACCCACCGCTACGCCGACGTTTCGAGGCGCAGTGCCACCATCTGACACCGCTATCCCAGCGCGCCTGGTATACGCTCTACCAGTTCGAGGGGCATTACGTGGTGTCTTTCGATCGCAAGTGCCATCACGCATTGACCACGACCGAACTTCCGATCGATGACTGAGCCGATCCGGCATGCCTCTTCCCGCTGCTGACCGCGCTCTGCCACGCTTTCTGTCATTGCCTCGTGAACCGGCGTTCAATAAACACCTACACATTGGGCTGGTTATGTCAGACAAATGGCGAATGGCGGTTTACAGCTAGTTGACCAACAATTCGCAGGGTAACGTGGCGCAACTCAACGTTAATTACGTTGGTGCGACCCTCGGGATGCATTCAACAAGGATACCCCTATGCATGCGTGGACTTTAATCTCGTTTCTGTTCTTCACGGGGTTGGTCGCCTTGATTACCTGGCGCATCACTCACCGTGACGATCTCAGTAACACGCGCGGCTACTTTCTCGCAGGACGCAGTCTCAGTTTCCCGCTGATCGCCGGCTCCCTGCTGATGACCAACCTCTCGACGGAGCAGATGGTCGGATTGAACGGCTCGGCCTTCTCGGACGGGCTGAGCGTCATGGCCTGGGAGGTCGTCGCCGTCGTCGCCCTGGTATTGCTGGCGCTATTCTTCCTGCCGCGTTTCCTGCGCAGCGGCATCGCCACCGTTCCGCAACTGCTGCAGGAACGCTTCGGCCCGACGACGCAATTGATCTGCAACGTCATCTTCCTGGTCGCTTACGCCGTCATTCTGCTGCCGATCATCCTCTACTCCGGCGCCGTCGGCCTGCAGGGCATGCTGGACTTGCCAGTACTGACAGGCATCGATTCCAGCACGACGCTGCTGTGGCTGACGGTCTGGGGCGTCGGCATCATCGGCGCTGTCTATGCCCTGTTCGGCGGCCTGCGCACGGTCGCGGTTTCCGACAGCATCAATGCCATCGGGCTGCTGGTCGGCGGGTTCGTCATCGTCTATCTCGGTCTCGATGCCGTAGGAGACGGCAACGGCATCGCGGCCGGCTGGCAGGCAATCCAGGAGGCCCAGCCCGAGCGTCTCAACTCGCTAGGGCGCCCGGACCAGCAAGTGCCCTGGCCGACCTTGTTCACCGGGGTCTTCCTGATCAACCTGTTCTACTGGTCGACCAACCAGCAGATCATCCAGCGCACCTTTGCGGCAAGGAGCCTTTCCGAGGGTCAGAAAGGCGTGCTGCTGACCGGCTTCCTCAAGCTGCTCGGGCCACTCTATCTGGTGCTGCCGGGCATCATCGCCTACCAGCTCTATGCCGATGAAGGCATCGCTGGCGACCAGGCCTACGGCTACCTGGTTTTCCACCTGCTGCCACCGTGGCTGACAGGCTTCTTCGCGGCCGTCATGGTCGGCGCCATCCTGTCGTCGTTCAATTCGGCGCTGAACAGCACCACGACGCTCTTCAGCCTGGGTATCTACAAGGGCGTGCTCAAGAAGGACGCCAGCGAGCAGCAAGTCGTCAACTCCGGCAAGGTCTTTGGCTGGATCATGGCCGTCGCGTCGATGGCCATCGCCCCGCTGCTGGCCGGCCAGGACAGCCTGTTCGACTACCTGCAGACCATGAACGCCATCTATTTCATTCCGATCCTCGCGGTGGTGATCGTTGGCCTGCTGACCAAGCGAGTGCCGGAGTCGGCCGCCATCTTTGGCCTGGTCGGGGGCATCATACTGATCGCTGCGGGCTACTTCGTGCCGCCGTTCAACGGCATCCTCGAGATCACCAATCAGTACCACTTCGTCGCCGGCGTCTTCGTGCTGCTCATCGTCGTGATGCTGCTGATCGGCAAGATCGCGCCGCGCCGCGAAGCCTGGGTCCATGAAGACGTCAAGGCCGTCGACCTGACGCCCTGGAAAGGTGCCGTGCCGGTGGGCATCGTACTGCTGGTCCTGGTCTTCGCGATCTACTTCGCCTTTGCCGGCTGATCGCGACGACAGATACCCGGCACAACACCGACGACGCCTCGCCACCGTGAGAGGCGTCGTCGTTTCAGCCTCTTTTCGGGGCAAAATCCTTTCATGGCCTCGCCGCCACGCCCGCATATCCGCTCAGATCGTTTACCATGCAGGCAGGTTTTCTTCGGAAACGAGGCGATGCGCCGACAACTGACTCATGAATTTCAGAACCTGATCGATCGCAGCCGGGATCGCCAGCTGCGCCTGGCGGTGACCGGGCTTTCCCGCGCCGGCAAGACGGCGTTCCTGACCTCGCTGGTCAACCAGCTGCGCCATGCGGGTATCGATGCCCGTCTCGACCTGCTCAAGTCCGCCCGTGAAGAGCGCCTGCTCGGTGCGCAGCGCGTCTCCCAGCCCGATCTCGGGATCCCGCGCTTCCCCTACGACGAAGCGATGGCCTCCCTCAAGTCGACACCGCCCCACTGGCCCGAGCCGACTCGTGGTATCAGCGAGCTGCGTCTGCAACTACGCTACAAGACGCGACGCGCTCGTGGCCTGCTGGGTGACACGGCGACGCTGACGCTGGATCTGATCGACTACCCCGGCGAATGGCTGCTGGACCTGCCGTTGCTCGAGCATGACTTCCTCAGCTGGAGCCAGGCCCAGCTCGAAAGCATGGGCCCGGAGCGTGGACGCTACGCCAGGACCTGGCAAGACGCCGCTGCGACCCATGCAGCCGACGAGACGGTGGACGAGTCGCGTCTGGCCGAGCTCGCCGAGCATTACGCTGCCTCGTTGCGCCAGGCCCGGGAAGCCGGCTTTTCTCACCTGCAGCCGGGCCGCTTCCTGCTGCCCGGGGATTTGCAAGGCGCACCGGTGCTGCAGTTCTTCCCGCTGCCGGGCGTCACCGAGAAGGATCGTCAGACGCTGGAAGCCCTGCCCGCCTCCAGCCTTTACCAGACGCTGAAAAAGCGATTTCGCTTCTATCAGCAGCATGTGGTCAAGCCTTTCTATCGTGAGCACTTCCGCCGCTTCGACCGCCAGATCGTGCTGGTCGACGTACTCGGCGCGCTCAACGCCGGCCCCGAACGCTTCGAGGATCTGTCGCGTGCGCTCACGACCTTGATGCGAAGTTTCGACTACGGCAAACGCAGCCTGCTGAACCGGCTGTTCTCGCCGCGTATCGACCGGCTCGCCATCGCCGCTACCAAGGCGGACCACGTCACGCCGGACCAGCATGCCAATCTGGTCACGCTGCTCGAATCACTGCTGGCCGAACCGATCAAGGATCTACGCTACGCCGATGTCCCGGTTCGGGCTTTCTCGCTGGCCTCGATTCGGGCCACCGAGACCCGCGAAGTCGAAAGCGACGGCAGACGTCAACCGGCGCTGCGGGGACATGGCCTCGACGGCGAGCCGCTGCTGGTCTATCCCGGCGACGTCCCGACCCGGCTCCCGGAGCCAGAATTCTGGCAGCGCCAGGGATTTGCCTTCACGGCCTTCCGGCCGCCACCGTTCACGCCAGCCGCACTACCCCATATTCGCATGGACGCGACTCTGGAATGGCTGATGGGAGATAAACTGCGATGAGCGACCCCCGCCCCGGGCAGCGCTTCACGTTCGATGAACCGCCGAAGCCTGCCGACGACGCCTCGTTGAACGGCGCGCAAGTCTACGCCCCCACACAGGCCAGCGATCCCTACTCCGCGGACGACGACTCGCCCGCGCTCGATGCCGCCATCGAACCGCCGCGCAAGCGCCGCTGGGGGCTGTTGGCCATCTTCGGCGGCACGCTCGCGCTCGGCACGATCGAGGCCGCGCAGTCGCTCTATACTTCGGCCCTCGGCGGCGACTGGCTATCAGGCGCCTGGAGCATGCTCGGCCTGCTTGCCGTCGGGCTGGCTGCCAAGGCGCTCGCTGGCGAGGTGTGGCGGCTACGCAAGTTGCGTCGGCATGCGCGCCTGCGGCAGCAGCTGGATGACGAGTGGATCGACGACACCGACAATGCCCGTACGGATCCCGCCACGCTGGCCGACGAGCTCCGTCGCCAGATGGGGCTCTCCCGGGATCATCCGCACTGGCAATCCTTCCTGCGCGCCCACCAGTCGCATCATACGGCGCACGAGACCCGCGAACTGATCGCATACCACATCCTCGCGCCGCGCGACCAGGCGGCACGGCGGCTGGTGACGCGAATGTCGGGAGAAACCGCCGTCATGGTCGCCGTCAGCCCGTTGACCCTGGTGGACATGTCGCTGATGGCCTGGCGCAACATTGCCATGCTCGATCGCATCGCCGCGCTCTATGGGCTGCAGCTCGGCTACGCCAGCCGCCTCAGGCTGTTCAGGGAAGTGCTGCGCAACATGGCCTTCGCCGGTGCCAGCGAGATGATCACCGACGCCGGCATGGATCTGCTGTCGATGAACCTGGCAGCCAAGCTATCGAGTCGCGCCGGTCAGGGCCTGGGCGCCGGGCTGCTGACGGCACGTCTGGGCCTGCGCGCCATGCGAACTACCCGGCCGATCGCCTTCGAGTCCGGCGAACAGCCGCGCCTCGCCGACCTGCGGCGTGAAGTGTGGCAGCAACTGCGCCGGCTGGATGACACTGCGGGGAAGGGTTGACTCGGCGAACGGAAGTCAGCCGCCGCATCGATCGAGAGCGGTGAAGCGACACCGTGACATCAATCGAGCGAAAAGAACGCTCGCAGCGTGTGGGCCACCGCAGATTCGTGATGCGCACCAATCCTCTTGGCCCGTGGCAGTTGATCGATGACCTCGGGATGGGCGTTGGAGACGACATAGGCATTGCCCACCAGCGTCAGCATTTCGACGTCGTTGAAGTTGTCGCCGAACGCCAGCGCCCGCTCGATGGGAAGATCGAGCGCCTTGAGCGCGCGACTCAGCGCGGTCGCCTTGTTCACGCCCCGATGCATGACCTCCAGTGAATTGGCCGCCGAGTAGGTGATATGCAGCGCTTCCCCGTACGCCTCCCGCAGGGTGCGCTCCAGCGGTTCGAGCAGTGCCGGCTCGCCGATGTAAAGTACCTTGCCGACGTGTTCATCTTTCAGGTCGCGCATGTCGTCGACCTGATAGGTGAACCCTGTCATCGCATGAAGCGGCAACAGTTCCGGCGCTTCGGCGTCGATCAGCCAGCGGTCATGGGTGTAGAGATTGAGCCGCACCGTCTCCGGACGCGGCAGCGCCACCAGTGCCTGAACCAGCTCGGTCGGCACCAGCGTTTCGTTGACGAGCCGATCGTCGGCATCGTGAACGTGGGCGCCGTTGCTGCTGATGATCCAGGCCGGGATCTCCAGCTGTCGTCGAATCGCCGCGATATCGTGATAGTGCCGCCCTGAGGCCAACGCGATCACATGCCCCTGCGCCGACAACGCCCGCAGGGTGTCTCGCGTCAAGGCGTCGACGCGATGCTCGGCATTCAACAGGGTATTATCGAGATCGCTGGCGATCAGATGCTGGGCCATGGAGTCTTCCTTGAATGGACGGCGTCGAACTTCAGCGGCCAAATGTCAGCCACGGTTTTCGAACTCGGGGCATTCAGTGTCGACGGCCGGCCGGCGGGCGTCAATTGCCCGCTGGCCGCCGTACGCTCTCCCGCTGCTCTCTCACTCTCCTTCTCTCCCGCTCTCTACACTCTCCCAGAATCGCAGCCCTCGACTCCGGTCTGTCATCTGGCCTCGAGACTATTGGCCACCGCGCGGGCCTGCCGGCCCATCACCAGATGCAGAACGCCGTGACCGATTTTCTGCATGCCGGCAGTTCCCAGCGCCAGGAGCGCAGATTCATCGATGCGTTCGCAATCCCCCAGTTCCACCCGCAGCCGGGTCGTTGCCACGGCCGCGACGGTGCGAATATTCTCCGCGCCGCCCAACGCCGCCAGCCACGCTCGTCGCGAATCCGCATCCAGCTCGGCATCGTCCAGTGCCGTGTCGCTCTCCAACGCCGCCGGTACGTCCGGCGTCTTGCCGTGATCCCGCATCGCCGCACGGATCTCGTCGGCGACACCATCGGCGATCGGCCCCAGGATCACCTGAAGCCCGCCACCGCGCAGATGCAATACGCCACGCGCGCCGAGCTGCTTGAGGGCCGGCTCGTCGATGGCCTTGTCGTCGGCCAGCACCAGCCGCAGGCGCGTCGTACAGGCCCCCACGCTGGTCAGATTGGCCGCGCCGCCCAAGGCGCGCACGAACGCCGGGCCCCGTTCGCCGGCCTCGACCGGGGCACCGGCAGCCCCAGCGGTTTCCGGCTCGCGGCCCGGCGTAGGCAGATCGAAGCGCACGATGGCCCAATGGAAGATGCCGTAGTAGAGCACGAAGTAGCAGAGCCCCACCGGAATCATCATCCAGCCGTTGGTCGACAAGCCGTAGGAGAGCGCGTAGTCGAAGGCCCCGGCGGAGAAGGTGAAGCCCAGCTTGACGCCGAGCATGTTCATCAGCGCCATCGAGATGCCGGTGAGAACCGCATGCATCGCATACAGCGCAGGCGCCAGGAACATGAACGAGAACTCGATCGGCTCGGTGACGCCAGTCAGGAAAGCGGTCAGCGCCAGCGACAGCAACAAGCCGCCGACCTGGGCGCGACGCGATCGCGGTGCAGCGTGATACATCGCCAGCGCCGCCGCGGGCAGGCCGAACATCATCACCGGGAAGAAGCCCGCCATGAAGCTCCCCGCGGTCGGATCACCGGCGAAGAAGCGGTTGAGATCGCCGGTGGCGCCGTCGAAGCTGCCGAACACGAACCACACGAAGCTGTTGAGCACGTGATGCAGCCCGGTCACGATCAAGATGCGGTTGAGCACGCCATAGACGAACAACCCCAGATCGCCGGCGTCGATCAGCCACTGCCCCAGTTGATCGATGCCCTGCTGGACCGGTGGCCAGACCAGGCCGAAGATGCCGCCGAGCACCACCGCCGAAAGCCCGGTGACGATGGGAATGAAGCGCCGCCCGCCGAAGAACGCCAGGTAGTCCGGTAGCTTGATCGCCTTGTAACGGTTGTAGAGCAACCCGGCCACGCTGCCGATGATGATGCCCGAGAGCACCCCCATGTTGATATCGGGATTCAGCGTTTCCAGTACCGCGTTGAGCACCAGATAGCCGATCACCCCCGCCAGCCCGGCGGCACCGTTGTCGTCGTCGGCAAAGCCGACCGCCACGCCGATAGCGAAGATCAGCGCCAGGTTGGAAAAGATCGCATTGCCGGCATTGGCGATGAAGGCAATATCGAGCAGATCCGGCTGGCCCAGGCGCAGCAGCAAACCCGCCACCGGCAATACCGCGATGGGCAGCATCAGCGAGCGCCCGAGTTTCTGCAGACCGGCCATGAGCCGGGAACCGAAGGTCGTGGTCATGACGCGCTCCTCAATCTCTTGTTGTCGTGTTATCTCTTGTCGCGTTATCTTTTGCTGTCGCGTTGCCGATGCCGGACTTGACCTCGCCGACGCTCGAGGACACGCCGTCGATACCCTGGGTGCCGTCGTCTGGTACGTCGTCGTCCGCGTCGAGCATCGCTTTCGGCAGGTCGCCCAGCGCCTGTCTCACGGCGGCGCCATCTTCCAGCGCCAACAGCGAGGGGAGCCGGCTGGCCAGGGCGCCGGCGTCCAGCCGACGCAGCGCGGCCTTGACCGCGGCGATACGCCCGGGTTCGACGGAAAGCTCGTCGACGCCCATCGCCGCGAGCAAGGCTCCCGCCAGCGGGTCCCCCGCCGCCGCGCCACAGACAGCGACCGGGCATTGGCCCGCCGCCCCTTCGAGACACAGCGCGATGAGTCGCAACACCCCGGGATGGAGCACATCGTTGCGCAGCGCCAGCGACGCGACCTCGCGATCCATGGCCAGGGCGTACTGGGTCAGGTCGTTGGTACCGATGGAGAGAAAATCGGCTTCGCGAGCCAGACTGGCCGCACACAGCGCCGCGGTCGGCACCTCGATCATCGCCCCCAGCGCCGGCAGCCGCTCGATGCCCAGCTCCGTCGCCCGTGATACGAGTCGTTCCCGCACCCAGCGCAATTCGCCGACATCGGCCACCATCGGCACCATCAGCCGCAGCGTCGGCAGTCCATCTTCGCAAAGCGGCAGGCCGCGCCCCGCTTCGAGCAGCGCGTCGAGCTGAGTCTCGAAGAGATCGGGATGTGTCTGCCAGAGTCTGACGCCCCGCTCACCCAGCGCCGGGTTGGGCGTCGCCGATAGCGGGAGATAGGGAAGCTGCTTGTCGGCACCGATATCCAGCAACCGTACGACGACCGGTTTGCCACCCATCGCCTCGACGGCGGCGCGATACTCGGCCTGCTGCTCGGCCAGCGTGGGCGCAGCCTGCCGCTCCAGAAACAGGAATTCGCTGCGCATCAGCCCGGCGCCATCGGCGCCCGCCCCGGCAGCCTCCCGCGCTTCCATAGGGGAGGCGATATTCGCCGCGACATGAAGGCGCCGCCCGTCTCGGGTCGATACCGGGTCGAAGGCAGCCGCGCGCTCCGCTGACGCCTGCCGCCGCTGACCGGCCAGTTCGGCGTCGACCGCCGCCAGGCGGCTTTCGTCGGGCGCGAGCTCGAGCACGCCATGATGTCTGTCGCGACGGACATCCAGGCAGGCCTCGTCGCTGTCCGCTTCCAGCAGCGCCTCGCCCATTGCCACCAGGCATGGCAGACCCCGCGCTCGCGCCAGAATCGAGACGTGGGAGGTCAAACCGCCGGCTGCCAGACACAGTCCGGCAATCCGATCCGCCACCTCGACGAACTGCGAGGGCGTGAGCTCCCGTGCCGTCAGGATCGCGCCGTCGATTCCCGAAACGGTTGTCGCCGCCTCGGTCGCGAGAGGCTGCATGACCCGGCGCTGCAGGTCGCGCAGATCGTCGGCCCGCGCCGCCAGCAAGGGATTATCGCCGGTCTGCAGACGTTGGATCTCGCGCTCCAGCGCCAAGAACCAGGCCCGCCCGGCGCTGTGCCCGCTGGCGATTTCCGCCTCGGCCGCTGCGCGCAGATCGGGATCGTCCAGCCAGGCGCGGTGGGCTTCGAAGATTTCCGTCTCGTCTTCCCGGCCCCGCGCCCGGGCGACTTCCATCGCTCGAGCCAGCGAAGCGTCGGCATCGGCCACGGCCTGCGACAGCGCTTGGCGCTCCCGCTCGGGGTTCTCCCCTATGTCAGGCACATGCGGTAGCGCGACCGTGTAACGAACCAGCGGCCCCACCACCAGGCCGGCGCTCGCCGCCAGACCGGTCAGAACGCCTGGCGCGGACTCGATGGCAGCTGCCTGTGGTGCCCGTTGCTGCCCGCCAGGCCGTGCCTGAAGCGGCTCATTCTGGCCACCATCATCGGCGGCTTCGGGTGTTTCGAGCAGCGCCACCGCCGCCTCGACAGCGGCCTGCGCGCTCGCCCCTCGCGCCATGATCCGGACCCGATCCCCCCGAGCCAGCCCCAGGTTGAGCAGGGCGCTCAGGCTGGCAGCGCTGGCTTCCCCCACAGGGGGTTCGCCGACGCGGCTACCGCCAGCCCGTGACAGCGTCAGCTCGACCGCGTGCGTCTGGGCGATGGCTCGCAGCCGTGCCGCCGGACGGGCATGCAAGCCGCTGGCCGAAGTGATCGTTGCCTCGTCATGCGCGGTTTCCTCGCGCCCGGGCTCGTCGTGGCCTGCGCTTGCTGCCTCGACGGCTACCTGCCAGCGAAGAAGCGCTTCGCCCATCTCGACGACCGTTCCCGGCGTGACCAGCGCTTCCAGCTGGATCTCGGCGCCATTGGTCAGAACGATGGGGCTGACCAGCGCCGTGGCGCGCTGCGCCAGCCGGTCGGCGTCGAACCGGCACAGCGGATCACCGGCCGAGACGCGCTCGCCGGCCGAGACCAGCAGTTCGAACCCCTCGCCACCCAGATCGACGGTATCGAGCCCGATGTGCAGTAGCCATTCGTGGTTGCCATCGTCTCGCAGCGTGATCGCATGGGCGGTCCGGGCGCACTGGATGACCTCGCCGTTGCAGGGGGCATGCAACGTTTCCCCCAGCGGGTCGATCGCGATACCCGGCCCCATGACGCCTTCGCCAAAGACCGGGTCGGGTACTTCCGACAGCGGGACCACGACCCCGCGCATCGGGGCACCGAGAAACCGTAACGTGGATGACATGAAGACTCCCGACTTGTTGTTGTTTCGATTTCGATCCTGTTTCGATCCGGCACTCGCCGAACGCCCGGTATTGAGTTGCTACCCGAGACCAGCGAACCGCTGGCGATTCAGAGCGTGCGCGTCACCTTCTGCAGGTGGCGCGGCTGATCCGGGTCACCACCGCGTGCCACCGCCAGCTTCGCGGCCATCACGTAGAAGCTCTGGATCACCGATAGCGGCTGCAGATCGTCATGACCGGCGTCGATCAACGGCAGATGACGCTCGGCGACACTGTCATCGGCCGCCAGCAGCACCCTGGCGCCGATGCTCTCCAGCCATTTCGCCAACTCCAGCAGACCGGGCTGGTCCGGCCCCGGCGGGGCGAAGACCAGCACCGGATAGCCCGGCCCGATCAGCGCCATCGGCCCGTGGCGAACCTCGGCAGCACTGAACGGCTCGGCCTGGATGGCGCAGGTCTCCTTGAACTTGAGCGCCGCTTCCTGAGCGATGGCGAGCCCTACGCCGCGACCGATCACCAGCAGTTTGTCGACGCCGACCAGTGCATCTATCGCCGGCTGCCAGTCCTGTCGTGCTGCCGATTCGAGTCTCGACGGCAGCGCCTCCAGTGCCGACAGCAGCGCCTCGTCATCGGCCCAGGCGCCCACCAGATGCGCGCCGGCGGCAAGCGTGGCGAGATAGCTCTTGGTTGCCGCCACGCTCTTCTCGACTCCGGCATGCAGGGCGATTTCACGCTCGGAAGCCTGCCCTAGCGGCGAACCGGGCGTGTTGACCAGTGCCAGGCTACGCGCCCCGCCCACGGCCAGCGCCTTCTGTGTCGCGACCAGGTCGGGGCTGGCGCCGGACTGCGAAATGGCCACCGACAACTGCCCCTGAACACGCCATGGCGCATTGGCAACGGTCGTCAGAGAGGGCGGCACCGACGCCACCGGCAGCCCGAGATGCTTCATCCCGAGATAGCCGAAATAGGCAGCGGCATGGTCGGAACTGCCACGCGCCACCGTCAGCGCGCCATGCAGATCCGCCTCGCGCAGAATCTGGCCGAACTCGGCCAGCGTGCCAGCGTTGGCTTGCCATTGGGCTCGCAGGCATTCCGGGGCGCTCTGCGCCTCTTCCAGCATCAGTGACATCAGTGGCTCTCCCGCGGCGCGCCGGCCGCCCGTGTTGTCGTCTGTTCTCGTGACGTTGCCGATGCCTGGTGGGCGAGCTCGCCCCCGACATAGACGGCATCGATCTCGAGTCGAGCATTCATGACCACGACATCGGCACGGCAACCGATCTCGAGCCGGCCGATCTCGGTCTCGCCGAGGAAATCGGCGGGGTACTGCGACAGCCGCCGGCTGGCATCACCGAGATCGAGACCGATCTGGACCAGATTGCGCAGCGCCTGATCCATGGTCAGCGTGCTGCCGGCCAGCGTGCCGTCGGCCAGGCGCACGCCCCCCAGGCACTTGGTGACATGCTGCTCGCCGAGCCGATATTCCCCGTCGGGCATGCCGGCCGCGGCGGTGGAGTCGGTTACGCCATAGAGGTAAGGAATGCAGCGCAAGGCCGTCAGAATCGCCCCGGGATGGACGTGCAGCAGATCGGGAATGATCTCGGCGTAGTCGGCATGCGCCAGCGCCGCGCCGACCATTCCCGGTTTGCGATGATGCAGCCCGGTCATGGCATTGAAGAGATGAGTGAAACCCTGGGCGCCGTGAGCCAGCCCGGCCACGCCCTCTTCATAGCTGCCCAGGGTATGGCCCATTTGCACCCGCACCCCGCGCTCGCGCAGCTGGCGGATGAGCTCGGCATGGCCGGACAGCTCTGGTGCCAGCGTCAGCAGCCGGATCGGGGCGAGGGCCATCAGCGCCTCGACCTCCTCGATCACGCCGGGGTGGGCATACGGCGGCTGGGCTCCCAGCTTGCCGGGGTTGAGATAAGGCCCTTCGAGATGCACGCCCAGCAGTCGCGCTGCCTGAACCGGCGGCTCATCGATCCGCCGCGCGATATCCCGCAACGCTTGGCGGATATCGGATACCGGCGCGGTCATGGTGGTGACCAGCAGGCTTGTCGTCCCGAAGCGCACATGGGTTCGTGCCATGGTGGTGGCGGCATCGCCACCTTCCATGGCATCCGCCCCGCCGCCGCCGTGAACGTGCAGATCGACGAACCCCGGCAGCAGGCGCGGATGGTCGTTGGCGTCCGGATCGACCGCCTTCCCCTCGAGGTTGACGATTCGTCCGTCATGCCAGTCGAGCGTGCCGAGCCGCCACCCCTCCGGAGTCAGAATGTTGCCGTAAAGCATGTCGTCTCCTGCTCGAACGCTCTCACTGGGTCATTTCCTTCATTCATTTTCCTGGGCTGCCGTCATTGGGTGAGTTCCACCATGAAGTCGTAATAGTCGGTGCGACAATAAGTCACCGTCAGTTCGCCGGGCCGGCCGTCGGCGAGATAGCCGAGCCGGGTCATCATCAGCAGCGCCTGGGATGGCGCCACCTGAGCCAGTTGAGACAGCTCGGCATCGGCATTGACCGCCGACACGTGCTGCAAGGCCCGTACGATCGGCGTACCCAGGTCTTCGAGACGGCGATAGAGCGAATGGGTCACGCTCTCGGGATCCGACAGGACATGGCTCGGCAGACAGCTCTCCTCGACCGCGACGACCACGTCATCCGCCAGTCGCAGCCGCTTGAGCCGCGAGACCTGGTGGTCCGCGCTCAGCCCGAGGCGCAGGCTCTCCTCTACCGTTGGCGTGCCCAGGCACCGGCTCAACCAGCGCGAGCTGGGGCGGTGACCGCGCTGAACCAGCAGTTCGGTAAAGCTGGTCAATCGTGTCAGCGACTGATTCAGACGCGGGGCGATGAAAGTGCCGGAGCCGTGGGTCCGCTGAATCAGCCCCAGCGCCACCAGGCGATCCAGCGCCTTTCTGGCCGTGATGCGAGAGATATTGAGCGATTCCGCCAGCACTCGCTCCGAGGGCAGTGCCTCGCCGGTCTCCCAGTCGCCCGCTTCGATCGCCTCGACCAGTTGCTGGGCCAGCTGGCGATAGAGCGGAGTCGACTGGGCGGCGTCCAGTTTCAGCCGAGAAAGCGTGGGAGCCATGGCATTTTGGTTCCGGCGTCGCTGTGGTGGAGCTCGTAGTGGTGGAACTCGTAGTTAATACCACTTCAATACCACCAACATAACCAGTCGAATACCAATCTGCCAGTTCGGCCACTGCCGACATTGGTCGAATGCCACCGCCTGCCATACGGCCCGCCACGAGCAGCCGTCGACCACCGCATGATTGGCGTGCCCCACGCGGAATCCGTATAGTGTCGCTCTCGTCCACCGACCGATCCGATCCGATGCTGCAGAACAACTCTCTTCTGGCCCAGCTGAAGCAAGATATTCGCGCCAACACGCCGCGCGTTCAGGGCACCATCAAGGCGACAGACAAAGGCTTCGGTTTCCTCGAAGCCGAAGACGGCACCTCCTATTTCATCCCGCCACCCGCCATGAAGCAGGTTCTCCACGGCGATCGCATCGAAGCGATCATCAAGGAGAACGGCGACAAGAAGCAGGCCGACCCCGAGACGCTGCTCGAGGCATCGCTGGATCGCTTCGTCGCACGGGTGCAGAAGCGCGACGGCCGCCTGGCCGTGGTGCCGGACCACCCCTCGATCAATCTGTCGCTCAAGGCCCGTCTCAAGCGTTCGCTGGAAGAGTCCGACATCGCCGATGGCGACTGGGTCGTGGCGCGCCTGATCCGTCATCCGCTGCGCCCGGACGATCGCGCCTTCTTCACCCAGATCGACGAGCTGGTGGTCAAGAGCGAAGACCCGGCCGTGCCGTGGCGCGTCACTCTGGCACGTCATGCCCTGGAGCAGGAGTGCCCGCCGGCTGCCGACGCCTGGCCGCTGAAAGACGAAGGACTGACGCGCGAAGACCTCACCGCCGAGCCGTTCTTCACCATCGACGGCGAGAAGACGCGCGACATGGACGATGCGCTGCGCATCGAAACCACCGACGACGGCTGGGCGCTGACGGTCGCGATCGCCGATCCGACGGCCTACGTGGACGAATCTCACGCCGCGGACAAGGAAGCGCGCACGCGCGCCTTCACGGTCTACCTGCCGGGCCAGAACATCACCATGCTGCCGGAAGCGCTGGCCGACGACCTGTGCTCGCTGAAGCCGGACGTCGAGCGGCCGGTGCTGGCCTGCCGACTGCAGGTCGGTCGCGATGGCACCCTGGGCGAGTACCGCTTCTTCGCCGCGACGATTCGTTCCCAGGCTCGCCTGGTCTACGACAACGTTTCCGACTGGCTGGAAGAAAAGGCAGGCGCCGAGGCGCCGGCAGCCCCGATCGCCGAGCAGCTCAAGGCACTGGCCGAGCTCTCGCGCGCTCGTGCCGCCTGGCGCGAAGCCAACACGCTGGTGTTCAAGGACCGTCCCGACTACGTGTTCGACCTCGACGATGCCGGCAACGTGCTGGGCATCCGCGTCGAGGAGCGTCGCATTGCCCAGCGCATGATCGAAGAGGCGATGATCGTCGCCAATGCCTGCTGCGCCGATCTGCTGGCCAAGGAAGTGGGACACGGCATCTTCAACGTGCACCACGCCTTCGAACCGGAAAAGATCGATCAGGCGCTGGAGTTCTTGACCACCCAGGAGATCCCGGTAGAGCGCGAGCAGCTCGCCGAGCTCCCCCGCTATCGCGAGTTGCGCCGGGCGCTGGATCTTCGGGAAGACGCCTGGCTGGATGCGCGCCTGCGGCGCTTCCAGGGCTATACCAACATGTCGGCACGGCCGGGGCCGCATTTTGGCCTGGGGCTCGCCGCCTACGCCACCTGGACATCACCGATCCGCAAGTACGGCGACATGGTCAATCATCGCCTGATCAAGCGGGTACTGAAGGCCGAGGCAGCCCCGGCGGAAGCCAGCCAGCAGTTGACCGAACAATTGACCGAGCGCCGCCGACTGAACCGAATGGCCGAACGTGACGTCAAAGACTGGCTTTACGTGCGCTATCTGGCTACCGCCATCGAGCAAGGCGATGTATTCGATGCCGATATCATCGATATCCGCCGAGGCGGCATGCGGGTTCGCCTGACCGCCAACGGTGCCACCGCCTTCGTGCCGGCACCGTTGATTCACAGCGACCGCAACCAGGTCGTGATCGACGACAAGGAAGGCCGCATCCAGGTCGCTGGCGAGCCTCGCTACGCGCTCGGCGGCACCCTGCGCGTCAAGCTGGTCGAAGCCCGTGAAGCGACACGCTCGCTAGTGGCCACTCCCGCCGAGTGAGCGTGGTAATGGCTTGGCAGCGCTGGATATTATGGCGATGCCAAGCTACCACTATGGTGTGAACGCCCTGTGGCAGTAACCCGATATACTGCAATGTAGTCATCGCCATTCTCCGGAATGTGCTTTATCGACAGGAACGTTCTCGACAGGGAAGCCTTTTAGAGGAGCGGCTCGTTGCACATTGCCGACGTCACGATGTTCTATGCCCCCGCCAGCGGCGGGGTTCGTACTTACCTCGATGCCAAGCATCGGCGCCTTGCCAAGCGACCGGGCATTACCTGCAGTCTATTGATACCCGGATCCCAGCTCTTTACTCACAACGGCATTCATGAAGTTCCGTCACCGCCGTTGCCGTTCAGCCAGGGTTATCGATTTCCGCTTCGCCGTCGCGGCTGGGAGCGCGAGCTCGTTCGTCTGTCACCGGACATCATCGAAGCCGGCGATCCCTACGTGACCGGCTGGGCTGCCGTGCGGGCCGGACGCAAGCTCGATATCCCCGTCGTCGGGTTCTATCATTCCGACCTGCCGCGGTTGATCAGCAATCGCATGGGCAGCGGTATCGACAAGCTGGTGGAGCGTTATGTCTACCAGCTCTACCGGCGGTTCGACCAGGTGCTCGCGCCAAGCCGCGTGATGGCGGAGCGACTGACCCGTCTCGGCATCGAACAGGTCGCCATCCAGCCGCTGGGCGTCGACCTGGAGACATTCCATCCCAGTCGCCGGAACCCGGCGCTGCGCCAGCAGCTCGATCTCGACGACGGTACGAAACTGCTGATCTTCGTCGGTCGCGGCTCTCGCGAGAAGAACCTTCACGACCTGCTGGAAACCGCACGCCTGCTCGGCAAGGGCTATCACTTGCTGCTGGTCGGGCCGAGCATGCCTAGCCGTGTCCCCGACAACGTCAGCGTGATCGACCGTTACACCCCGACCGAGGAGGTCGCGAGCTGGCTGGCATCGAGCGATGCACTGGTCCATGCCGGCACCCAGGAAACGTTCGGCCTGGTCGCGCTGGAAGCGATGGCAAGCGGCATTCCCGTCGTCGCCGCGCGTGCGGGGGCGCTGGCCGAGAACGTGCCGCTGGGCTGTGGATTATTGAGCGAGCCGCATTCACCGGCCGACATGGCCCGCGCCGTGAAAGAGCTGTTTTCCAATCACGATGCCGCCCAAGCCGGCCGTCGCGCCCGACGGTACGTGGAAAACAATCACGACTGGGACATCGTCATCGACGGTCTGCTTTCCCACTATCGCCGACTGACCAGTGCCACCGAAGGCGCAGGAGAGGCCCAGCAGGGTTCCCAGCATGGATGATCGCCATTTTTCGCTGGTACTCCACGATATCGCCCCCGAGACCTGGCCGGACTATCGCGGATTCGTCGAGGCGATCGATCGTCTGGGCGAACGCCTGGGCCGGCGCATTCCCATCACCTGGCTGGTCGTGCCCAACTTCCACGGCCGTGGCGAATGTCGCGACAGCGACACCCTGCGCCGCGTGCTCGACACCCGTCTGGAACTGGGCGACGAGCTGACGTTGCATGGCTACTTCCATCGGGACGATGCCCCGGCGCCGCGCTCGCTGCGCGATTTCTACATGCGCAGGATCTACACCTGGGAAGGCGAGTTCTACACCCTGGATCGTGCTCGCGCTGGTGCCCTGCTCGATGAAGGCATGGCGCAGTTCGACGCCTGCGGCTGGCCTCACGGCGGCTTCGTGGCCCCGGCCTGGCTGATGAGCCAGGGCACCCGCGAGGCGCTGCAGGAGCGGCCATTCACCTATACCAGCGACCCGCAACGGCTCTATCGCCTGCCAGCCTTTTCCGCGCTGGAAGCGCCTAGCATCGTATGGAGCGCGCGCAGTGCGTGGCGGCGCGGCATGTCGAGAGTGGTCAGCGCCATTCAGTATCGCCGCTTTCAGCACGCCCAACTGTTACGCCTGGCGCTGCATCCGGTGGACATGCGCCATCGCCCTTCGTACGACTACTGGCTGCATTTCGTCGAACACCTGCTCCGACAGGGACGACAGCCGGTGACCAAGCAGGACTGGCTGGCCCATGAAGCTCCTGACCTCGCCCCCGGCAATCTCGCCAATCGGGCGAACAAGGATCGCCCCGCGGCATGAAGCGTATCCTGTGGCTACTGGCGCTGGGTCTGGTGGCGGCGCTGGCGATACCGATCCTGATCGGTGGGCGCGGCATCGTCACCGAACTGCGGGGCTTTCCTACCTCGCAACTGCTGATGATGCTGGGCATGATCTTCGTCTGCTGGAATCTCAACGCCCTACGTCTGAGGTTGTTGCTGGCGGGTCGCGCCGGGAAGCTGTCCCAGACCCGCGCCTTTTCGATCGTCATGGCCACCGAGTTTGCGATCTGCGCCACACCGGGTGGTACCGGAGGGCCACTGACTCTGCTCGGCCTGCTGGCCCGACGAGGCATTCGGCCGGCCCAGGCCTCCGCCATTTTCGCCGTCGATCAACTGACCGACCTGCTGTTCTTCCTGTCCGGCCTGGTAGGTGTCGCCATTTATGTACTGATCGAGGCGGTCGATCTCAAGCTCGGCTGGCTGGTGGGGCTGCCCACCTTGCTACTGGTCTCGGCATTGGTGCTGCTGTGGCTCACGCTCAACAACTACGCCCGCGTCATGCACGTCACCGGTCGCTGGCTGGCCAGGCTCAACGTCAAGCGGCGCTCACGCTTCGGCTTCGCCCGCCGGTTGCTGCACTTTCGCAACTCCCTGATGGAAACCCTGCGTCTGCCGCGCTGGCTGCTGCTGGGCGTCTTCCTGCTCTGCTGCGCGCACTGGCTGATCCGTTACAGCATTCTCTATCTGGTCGTTCAGGGGCTGGGGCAGCATATCGACTGGGCGTGGACTTTCCTGGTCCAGATGGTATCGATGGCCGCAGGTCAGCTGAGCTTCCTGCCGGGTGGCGCGGGCGGCGCCGAGCTGACATCGTCCGCGCTGCTGACGCCACTGATCGGCGCGCAGAGTGCCGCTGCTGCCGTACTGATCTGGCGTTTCGTCACCTACTATTTCTATCTGCTGGCCGGATTTCCGATATTCATCGCCACCGCCGGCAAGGCGTTCCTGCGGATGATGAACAAGCGCAAAGCCTCCGATAAGCGCTGATACCGATATATCAAGCGCTGATACCGATACATCAAGCGCTGATACCGACACATCGCATAACGCAGTTCACGGAGCACGCAAATGCAATCGCCCCGTCAGGCAGGCCTGACGGGGCGATGACAGAGACGTATTGTCTCGAGCGGTCAGCTCACGGCTTACCAGCCAGTAGCCGCCTTCAGTGCATCACCGATTTCGGCGAGCGAACGTACGGTCTTGACGCCAGCGTCTTCCAGCGCAGCGAACTTTTCGTCCGCAGTGCCTTTACCACCGGAGATGATCGCACCGGCGTGACCCATGCGCTTGCCCGGAGGCGCGGTAACGCCCGCAATGTAGGAAACTACCGGCTTGGAGACGTTGGCCTTGATGTAGGCCGCGGCTTCTTCTTCGGCGGTGCCGCCGATCTCGCCGATCATGACGATCGCTTCGGTCTGCGGATCCTTCTCGAACATCTCGAGGATGTCGATGAAGTTGGAGCCCGGGATCGGGTCGCCGCCGATGCCCACGCAGGTGGACTGGCCGAAGCCGTGATCGGTGGTCTGCTTGACCGCTTCATAGGTCAGCGTGCCCGAACGCGACACGATACCGACGCGGCCCGGCTTGTGGATATGACCCGGCATGATGCCGATCTTGCACTCGCCCGGCGTGATCACGCCCGGGCAGTTCGGGCCGATCAGGCGAACGCCCAGCTCGTCGCACTTGACCTTGACGTCCAGCATGTCGAGCGTCGGGATGCCTTCGGTGATGCAGACGATCAGCTTGATGCCGGCATTCGCGGCTTCGAGGATCGAATCCTTGCAGAACGGAGCCGGCACATAGATGACGGAGGCTTCCGCACCGGTCTTCTCGACCGCTTCCTTGACGGTGTTGAACACCGGCAGGCCCAGATGCTCCTGGCCGCCCTTGCCCGGCGTGACGCCACCCACCATGTTGGTGCCGTAGGCAATCGCCTGCTCGGAGTGGAAGGTCCCCTGGCCGCCAGTGAAGCCCTGGCAGATGACCTTGGTGTTCTTGTCGATCAAGATACTCATTACTTGCCCTCCGCCGCTTTGACGACCTGCTGAGCCGCGTCAGTCAGGCTGGTAGCAGCGATGATGTTGAGTCCGCTGGAAGCCAGTTTCTCGGCACCCAGCTCGGCGTTGTTACCTTCCAGGCGCACCACTACCGGCACGTTGACGCCAACCTGCTCGACGGCACCGATGATACCTTCCGCGATCATGTCGCAACGCACGATACCGCCGAAGATGTTGACCAGAACGGCCTTGACGTTGGTATCGGAGAGGATGATCTTGAACGCTTCCGCCACACGCTCCTTGGTCGCGCCGCCGCCAACGTCGAGGAAGTTGGCCGGGCTGCCGCCGTTGAGGTTGACGATATCCATGGTGCCCATGGCCAGGCCAGCGCCGTTGACCATGCAGCCGATGTTACCGTCGAGCGCAACGTAGTTGAGCTCCCACTCCTGGGCATGCGCTTCGCGCTCGTCTTCCTGCGACGGATCACGCATCGCCTGCAGGTCGGGGTGACGATACAGGGCGTTGGCGTCGAGGTTGATCTTGGCGTCGAGGCAGTGGAGGTTGCCTTCGTCGGTGATCACCAGCGGGTTGATCTCCAGCAGCGCCAGATCCTTGTCGTGGAACAGCTTGGAGAGACCCAGGAAGATCTTGGTGAACTGCTTGATCTGGTCCTTGTTCAGGCCCAGCTGGAAAGCCAGTTCACGCGCCTGATACGGCTGTGCGCCGACCAGCGGATCGATTTCGGCCTTGAGGATCTTCTCGGGGGTTTCCTCGGCGACTTTCTCGATCTCGACACCGCCTTCGGTGGAGGCCATGAAGACGACACGACGCGTGGCGCGATCGACGACGGCGCCCAGATACAGCTCGCTGGCGATATCGGTGCAGTTCTCGACCAGGATCTTGGCAACCGGCTGACCTTTCTCGTCGGTCTGATAGGTCACCAGATTCTTGCCCAGCCACTGCTCGGCGAACGCCTTGGCGGCTTCCGGGCTATCGACCAGCTTGACGCCACCAGCCTTGCCGCGGCCGCCCGCGTGAACCTGTGCCTTGACGACCCACTTGTCGCCACCGATTTTCTTGCAGGCCTGTGCGGCTTCATCCGGCGTGTCGACGGCGAAACCCTTGGACACTGGAAGACCGTAATCGGCAAACAGCTGTTTGCCCTGATACTCGTGAAGGTTCATCGATTCATGCCATTAGGTTGCATGTGACTCGAATGGCAACGAGCCGAGACATCGGCTCGTTGCCCCCGTGCCATTCCGACAGGGAATGGCACCTAGTGCAGGAAACGCGAAAGGAAAGACTTACTTGCGCTTCTTGCGGTTGGCCATGTGAATGGCGTGTCCATCGACGGCCAGCGCCGCCTCGTGCACGGCTTCCGACAGGGTCGGGTGCGCGAAGCAGGTCAGCGCCAGATCTTCGGCACTGGAGCCGAATTCCATGGCGATCACGCCCTGGGCGATCAACTCGCCGGCGTGCTGACCCAGAATATGGACACCGAGAACGCGGTCGGTTTCGGCATCGGCGATTACCTTGACCATGCCTTCCGGCGCGTTGTTGGCGAGCGCGCGACCACTGGCCGAGAACGGGAAGGCACCGGTCTTGACCTCGATACCCTGCTCCTTGGCCTGCTGCTCGTTGATACCCACCCATGCCACTTCCGGGGCAGTGTAGATGACGCTGGGGATGGCATCGTAATTCATCTCCGGCTTCTGCCCGGCGATGATGTCCGCCACCATGACGCCCTCTTCGGACGCCTTGTGGGCCAGCATCGGACCACGGACCACGTCACCGATGGCGTAGACGCCGGAGACGTTGGTACGGCACTGGTCATCGACGAAGATGAAGCCACGCTCGTCGAGCTTGATACCGGCAGCGTCATCGAGCAGATTTTCGGTGTAAGGCTTGCGCCCGACACAGACGATCAGCTTGTCGAAGGTCTGCTCCTGCTCGCCTTCGCTGTCGGTGTACTTGACCACGACTTCGCGGGACTTGCCCTTGCCCTTGATCTCGGAGCCGGTCACCCGCGCGCCCATCTTGATGTCCAGACCCTGCTTCTTGAACAGCTTCTGGGCATCCTTGGCGATCGCCTGATCGACCATCGGCAGGAACGTATCCAGCGCTTCGAGCACGGTGACTTCACTACCCAGGCGATTCCACACGCTGCCCAGTTCGAGGCCGATGACACCGGCGCCGATGACACCCAGACGCTTGGGTGCTTCGGTGAACTCCAGCGCACCGGCTGAGTCGACGATGACATCGTCGGTCATCGGTGCCGGCGGAATGTTCACCGGCACCGAACCGGAGGCGATGATGACATTCTCGGCCTCGTAGGTTTCGGTCTTGCCGTCGTGGCCGGTCACTTCGACCTTCTTCCCGTCGAGCAGCTTGCCGGTGCCTTCCAGCGCGGTGACGCCGTTCGATTTGAACAGCATGCTGATACCGCCGGTATTCTTGGCGATGACGCTGTTCTTGAACTCCAGCATCTTCTTCACGTCGGTGGAAATGTCACCGACGTTGATGCCGATCTCGGCGTAATGGTCGCGAGTCTCGACGAACTTGTGCGAGGTCTCCAGCAACGCCTTGGAGGGGATACAACCCACGTTCAAACAGGTACCACCGTGGACCGTCTTGCCTTCCTTGTTGACCCACTTCTCGACGCAGGCCGTCTTGAGACCCAGCTGAGCGGCGTGGATCGCGGCGACGTAGCCTCCAGGGCCCGCGCCAATGACGATCACATCGAATTTATCGGCCATGAGATATTTCCTGTTCGCTTCGTTTGCCATTCGCCGGGCGAACCCGGCGAATCGAAAGTCCGGTGTTTAGAGATCGAATACGCTCAGATGTCCAGCAGCAGGCGCGCCGGATCTTCCAGCAGCGACTTGATCGCCACCAGGAACTGGACCGCATCCTTGCCATCGATCATGCGGTGATCGTAGGAAACGGCGAGGTACATCATCGGGCGAATCTCGACCTTGCCATTCACCGCCATCGGACGCTCCTGGATCTTGTGCATACCCAGGATCGCGGTCTGCGGCGGATTCAGGATCGGGGTGGACATCAGCGAGCCGAAGATACCGCCGTTGGTGATGGTGAAGGTACCGCCCTGCATGTCCTCGATGCCGAGCTTGCCTTCACGACCCCGCTTGCCGAAGTCGCCGATCGCCTTCTCGACGTCGGCCAGCTTCATGCTGTCGGTATCACGCAGCACCGGCACGACCAGGCCACGCGGCGTGGAAACGGCGACGCCGATATCCTGATAACCGTGGTAGACGATGTCGGTACCGTCGATGGAGGCGTTGACGTCCGGGAAGCGCTTGAGCGCTTCGGTCGCCGCCTTGACGAAGAAGCCCATGAAACCGAGCTTGACGTCGTGCGCCTTGAGGAAGGTGTCCTTGTACTGGCTGCGCAGCGCCATGACCGCACTCATGTCCACCTCGTTGTAGGTGGTCAGCATGGCGGCGGTCTGCTGAGCCTGCACCAGGCGCTTGGCGATGGTCTGACGCAGGCGGCTCATCGGTACGCGCTGTTCGGGACGCTCGCCCTCGACCGCCGGAGCGGCAGCGGCCTTGGGTGCTGCAGCGGCCGGCTTGGCGGATTTCTTCGCCGAACCGTCCTTGATCGCCTTCTGGACGTCTTCCTTCAGAACGCGACCGCCTTTGCCGGTGCCCTCGATCCTGCTCACGTCGAGATCGTTTTCCGCGGCGAGTTTGCGTGCCGCCGGTGCCAGAATCTTGTCGCCAACCTTGGTATCTTCTTCACCATCGGCAGCGGACGCCTGATCCTGGTCGCCAGCGGATTCGGCGGAAGCGCCGCTGTCGCCACCAGAGCCTTCGCCGCCTGCGCCTTCGGAGAAGGTCGCCAGCAGAGCCTCGGACTCGACGACTTCGCCTTCCTGAACCTTGATTTCGGAAAGCGCGCCGTCAGCCGGAGCGACCACTTCCAGCACGACCTTGTCGGTCTCGATTTCGGCCAGCACTTCGTCACGCTTGACCGCTTCGCCGACCTTCTTGTTCCAGCTGGCGACGGTGCCTTCCTGTACGGATTCCGGGAAGCTCGGCGCTTTGACCTCAAAGCTCTTGCCGGCGGCAGCGGGCTTGGCAGCCGCTTTCTCTTCACCGCCCGACTTCTGCTCACCGCCTGATTTTTCTTCGCTCTTGGCCTCGCTCTTGCTACCTTCGGAGGCAGCACCGAGGACGCCCAGCACCTGCTCGGACTCGCAGGTATCGCCTTCTTCGATCTTGATCTCGGAGAGCGTGCCGGCCTCGGGCGCCACCACTTCGAGGACGACCTTGTCGGTTTCGATCTCGACGATCAACTCATCGCGCTCGACGCTATCGCCCACTTTCTTGTGCCATGTGGCGACCGTTCCCTCGGCAACGGATTCGGGAAAACTCGGCGCTTTGATATCAGTAGCCATGTCGTATCCTTAGTCTCTTTTCTCTCGCGCCTGTCTCAGCGGCAAGGCGCCTTACGCGTTGAAAGCGTCGTCGACCAGTTGGCTCTGTTGTGCCACGTGGACAGACATATAGCCTGCGGCTGGCGCGGCGGATGCCGGACGACCAGCAAACTTGAGGCTGTGATCCAACCCTTCGCGCACCATGCTCGCCACCAGGCGCAGATGATGCTGGCTCTGATACCAGGCGCCCTGGTTGAGCGGCTCTTCCTGACACCAGACGACCTGCTCCAAATTCGGATAGGTCTTGAGCGCTTCCAACAGCTCGTCCTTGGGGAACGGGTAGAGCTGCTCGACACGGATGATTGCCGTGTCGTCACGCTCGTTTTCAGAACGATAGGTCGCCAGGTCGTAGTAGACCTTGCCCGAGCAGAGGACGGCTCGCTTGACCTGCTGGGGATCCCGTTCGCCAACGTCGGGGATGACCATCTGGAAACGGCCTTCGGCCAGCTCTTCCATGGTCGAAGTCGCGTCCTTGTGGCGCAGCAGGCTCTTCGGCGACAACACCACCAGCGGCTTGCGCAGCGGACGGATGACCTGGCGGCGCAGCAAGTGGAAGATCTGGGCCGGCGTGGTCGGTACGCAGACCTGCATGTTGTGCTCGGCGCACAGCTGCAGGAAACGCTCCAGACGCGCCGAGGAATGCTCAGGGCCCTGGCCTTCGTATCCATGCGGCAACAGCAGCGTCAGTCCGCACAGACGCGCCCATTTCGACTCGCCCGAGGAGATGAACTGGTCGACCACGACCTGCGCACCGTTGAAGAAGTCACCGAACTGGGCTTCCCAGATGATCAACGAGTTGGGCGCAGTCGTCGCATAGCCGTATTCGAACGCCAGCACGGCCTCTTCCGAAAGGAAGGAGTCATAGATGGCAAACGAGGGCTGATCGTCCTTGATGTGCTGAAGCGGAACATAAGTCGAGGCGTCGGCCTGGTTATGCACCACGGCATGACGGTGGGAGAACGTCCCGCGGCCGGTATCCTGCCCGGTCAGGCGGACCGGATGACCGGCATCGACCAGGGTGGCGTAAGCCAGCGTTTCGGCAAAGCCCCAGTTGAGCGGCTGGTTGCCGGCCAGCATCTTGCGCCGCTCTTCATAGACTCGCGCCACCTGCCGCTGCACGTCGATCCCGTTGGGAATCTCGCTCATCTTCTGCGCCAGTTGCGTCAGATGTTCGAGATCACAGCTGGTATCGGTGTCGCCGCTCCACTCGTGGCCGAGATACGGCGTCCAGTCGACGAACAAGCCCGTATTGGGCTGCTTGACCAGGGCATTGGCAACGTGATTGCCGGCCATCAGGTCGTCGCGATACTGCTCGCCCATCTGCTTGGCCTGATCCTCGGTCAGCACGCCTTCCTTGATCAGCTGCTCCACGTACAGGGTACGCGTCGACTTGTGCGACTTGATCTTGGCGTACATCAGCGGCTGCGTACCGGAAGGTTCGTCGGCCTCGTTGTGTCCCCGGCGACGGTAGCAGACCAGATCGATGACGACATCGCGCTGGAACTCCTTGCGATAGTCGACGGCGACCCGGGTCGCATGCAACACCGCTTCCGGATCGTCACCATTGACGTGGAAGATCGGCGCCTGAACCATCTTGGCGATATCGGTGCAATACTCGGTGGAACGCGCGTCATCGGCGCGAGACGTCGTGAAACCGACCTGATTGTTGATCACGATGTGCAGCGTGCCGCCGGTCTTGTAACCGCGGGTCTGCGACATCTGGAAGGTTTCCATCACCACGCCCTGACCGGCGAAGGCGGCATCGCCATGCACCACGACCGGCAAGACCTGCTTGCCTTCGACGTCCTGGCGGCGATCCTGACGAGCGCGAACGGACCCTTCCACCACCGGCGAAACGATTTCCAGATGCGACGGGTTGAACGCCAGCGCCAGGTGGACCTCGCCTCCGGGCGTCATCACGTTGGAGCTGAAGCCCTGGTGATATTTGACGTCGCCCGACCCTTGCTCGATCTGCTTCTTGCCGTCGAACTCGTCGATCAGTTCCGACGGGCTCTTGCCAAGGATATTGACCAGCAGGTTGAGACGGCCGCGGTGGGCCATGCCGATCACCACTTCCTTGACGCCGTAGTTGCCGCTGCGCTGGATTACCTCGTCCATCATCGGAATGAAGGATTCGCCACCCTCCAGGCCGAAACGCTTGGTGCCGGGATACTTGGAAGCAAGATAGCTTTCCAGCCCTTCGGCGGCGGTCAGGCGCTCGAGCAGATGCTCCCGTTCGCTCTGGCTGTACTTCGGCTTGGAACGCACCGACTCGAAGCGCTGCTGCAGCCAACGCTTCTCTTCGGTGTTGACGATGTGCATGAACTCACAGCCGATCGAGCGGCAGTAGGTCTGCTCCAGCGCCTCGACGATCTCCTTGAGCGGCGCCTCTTCCTTGCCCAGGAAGAACGAACCGGTCTGGAACTCGGTGTTCATGTCGGCCTGGGTCAGGTCATGGAAAGAGAAATCGAGGTCGGGGACCGTATCGGGCTTGCGCAAACCGAGCGGATCGATATTGGCACGCTGATGGCCACGGAACCGATAGGCATTGATCAGTTGAAGAACCTTGACCTGCTTACGGTTTTCGCTGCTGCCGGTGGCGGCCGATACGGTGGGACGACGCTCGCGCGCCAGCTGGTAGAACTGTTCCCGAATGGGGCTGAGAGGAACGTCTTGGGAGGGAGTGCCTTCCAGGCGCGGCAACTGATCAAACGCTTGGCGCCATTCATCGGGGACAGTCGCGGGGTCATTCAGATACTGCTCGTAGAGCGCTTCCACATAGTGGGCGTTGCCGCCGCTCATATGGGAAGTGCGCCACATCAACTCCATTATGCCTTCTTGCATCTCTCGTTCACCCTACACTGATGGGGTGTTGTCGGCGCCGGTCGCAGCTGCGCGCCTCGGCGTCACTCCGGAACCGTCGCGAGACGGCCAACGACCATGCCAATTCAAGGCGTCGTCATGATCGTTAAAAGCCGGTGCGCGAGGCACCGGCCAATATCTTGAGCTAAATCGGCTGCGACAACGCGTCGCAGCCAATAGCGTGGCAACATGATAACAAGCCAAGCGCTACGATTTAAGTCGTAGATGCCGCCCCTGACCATCAAGTCGCGTTGGACAGCAGCATTTCACGGATTTTTCCGATCGCCCGAGTCGGATTCAGCCCCTTGGGACAAACCGCGACACAGTTCATGATGCCGCGACACCGGAACAGGCTGAACGGATCTTCCAGTTCGGCCAGGCGGGCCTGCGTCGCGTTGTCGCGAGAGTCCGCCAGGAAACGGTAGGCCTGCAAGAGACCGGCCGGGCCGACGAACTTGTCCGGGTTCCACCAGAACGACGGGCAGGAGGTCGAGCAGCAGGCACACAGAATGCACTCGTACAGACCGTCCAGCTTGTCACGCTCTTCCGGGGACTGCAGACGCTCGATCGCCGGCGCTGCCGTATCGTTCTGCAGATACGGCTGCATACGCTCGTACTGCTTGTAGAACAGCCCCATGTCGACCACCAGGTCACGCATGACAGGCAGGCCAGGCAGCGGCCGCAGCACCAGCTTGTTGTCCTTGACCACGGACGACAGCGGCGTGATGCACGCCAGGCCGTTGGTGCCGTTCATGTTCATCCCGTCAGAGCCGCAAACGCCCTCGCGGCAGCTGCGACGAAACGCCATCGAGCTATCCTGATCCTTGATCATGGTCAGGATGTTGAGAACCATCAGATCGCGGCCCTGGGTATCGATCTGGAACTCCTGCATGTACGGTGCGGAGTCGGTCTCAGGGTTGTAGCGATAAACGGAAACCTGAAGACTGGACATCGGTGACAACCCTCTTAATAGGTACGGACTTTCGGCTCGAAGGTGTCGACCGTCTTGGGCGTGAAGTTGACTTCACGCTTGGTCACGGTCTTCTCGCCCGGATTGAAGAGCGAGTGCTTGAGCCAGTTGACGTCATCGCGATCCGGATAATCGTAGCGAGAGTGAGCCCCACGGCTCTCCTTGCGTTCCAGCGCAGCGATGGCGGTGGCTTCGGCCACTTCCAGTAGATTGTCTAGCTCGAGCGCCTCGACACGCGCCGTGTTGAAGACGTCGGACTTGTCGCCCAGATGCGCCTGCCCGATACGCTCGCGCAGCTCCGCCAGTTTCTTGACGCCTTCCTGCATGTTGTCTTCCTGGCGGAAGACACCGAATGCGTTCTGCATCGTGTTCTGCAGCTCGGCCTTGAGCTCGGAAACCGACTCGCCGCCACTGGACTCGTTCCAGCGCGCCAGGCGGCTCGTGGCACGCTCGACATCCGATGCGGAAGCCTCGAGATACTCGATGCCTTCGCTGAGCGCCTTGTCGATGTAGATGCCGGCGGCACGACCGAACACCACCAGATCGAGCAGCGAGTTACCGCCCAGGCGATTGGCGCCGTGAACCGAGACGCAAGCAGCTTCACCGCAGGCAAACAGACCATTGATGATCTGATCGTTGCCATTGCCATCCTGCATGATGGCCTGCCCATGCACGTTGGTGGGAATACCTCCCATCATGTAGTGGCAGGTCGGCGTGACCGGAATCGGCTCCTTGACCGGATCCACGTGCGCGAAGGTCTTGGAGAGCTCGACGATCCCCGGCAGGCGCTTCATCAACACCTCTTCGCCCAGGTGGTCGAGCTTCAGCATGACGTGATCGCCATTCTCGCCGCAACCACGGCCTTCCAGCACTTCCATGACCATGGAGCGCGCCACGACGTCACGTCCGGCGAGATCCTTGGCATTGGGCGCGTAACGCTCCATGAAGCGCTCGCCGTCCTTGTTGATCAGGTAACCACCTTCACCGCGGCAACCTTCCGTGACCAACGTCCCCGCACCGTAGATACCGGTGGGGTGGAACTGCCACATTTCCATGTCCTGCATCGGGAAGCCAGCGCGCAGTGCCATGCCGATGCCATCGCCGGTGTTGATCAGCGCGTTGGTGGTGGAGGCGAAGATACGCCCCGCCCCGCCGGTCGCCAGAACCGTCGCCTTGGATTTGACGTGCACGACTTCGCCGGTTTCGATGCACAGCGCAATACAACCGACCACGTCGCCGTTGGCGTTCTTCACCAGATCGATGGCATACCACTCGTCCAGGAAGACGGTGTTGTTTTTCAGATTGTTCTGATACAACGTGTGCAGCAGCGCATGGCCGGTACGGTCTGCAGCCGCGCAGGTACGCGCTGCCTGGCCACCCTTGCCGAAGTCCTTGGACTGACCACCGAAAGGACGCTGGTAGATACGGCCATTGTCGAAGCGTGAAAACGGCAGCCCCATGTGCTCGAGTTCGAAGACCGCCTTGGGGCCCTCGGAACACAGGTACTCCGCGGCGTCCTGGTCTGCGATGTAGTCGCCACCCTTGACGGTGTCGTACATGTGCCAGCGCCAATCGTCGTTGGGATCGGCCGAGGCAATGGCACAGGTAATACCGCCCTGTGCGGACACCGTGTGCGAACGGGTCGGAAAGACCTTGGACAGCACGGCAGTCTTCTTGCCGGATTTGGCCAGCTCGAGCGCCGCTCGCAGGCCGGAACCGCCACCACCGATGATGATGGCGTCGAATGTCAGGTTACGCATGGTAGACATGAATCAGGCTCCCCAGAGGACTTGAACGCCCCACACCAGAAAAACGAAGATGGCGAGAATCACGATGGCCTGGAAGCCGAAGCGAACACCGGTGTGTTTGAGATAGTCGGTGGAAACCGTCCACAGACCGACCCAAGCGTGAGCGGCCATGGAAATGAAGGCCAGCAAGGAAAAGATACGCATCCAGGTCTGGGCGAACAGGCCACTCCAGGTGGCGTAGTCCAGATTGGGATGGAACAGCAGGTAGGCCACGACGAACAGCGTATAAAGCGCCAGAACGATGGCGGACACGCGCTGAATGAGCCAGTCCGACAGCCCGCTGCGACCGAGATTCGTAATATTGGTTACCATACCCAGACTCCCGCCAGAACCACCAGGACAGCACTGATCACGACCGTGATTTGCGCCTTGCGATTGCCACCTTCAAGATCGACACCGTAACCGGTGTCCATGAGCAGGTGCTTGATTCCCGCCACGAAGTGAAAGCCGAGTGCCGACAGCAGGCCCCAGGCGATCAGTTTCGCCAACACGTTATTCGCCAGCGCGTCGCGTACTGATTCGAACCCCTCGGGAGAGGACAGCGAAGCATCCAGTGCCCAGAAGCCGAAGATCAGCCCGACGAACAAGATGACGCCGGTAATGCGATGTGCGATGGAGGTGAGTGCGGGAAGTGGAAAATGGATGGTGGATAGGTCGAGGTTTACTGGACGTTTGCTATTCACGGCTCTTAAACACTCTCTTAACCCTGACGGGTTGTGCCCGTTCAGGGGCGGTGGTTTTTAGAAGCAGGATCACGGTCGCGGAAGCAGTTCCGATGCGGCCCAAACCGGCTGACGATGCCATATCGTGCGGTAGCAGATTATAGGGTTTGGGCAACCGTATGACAAATCGCTCCGGCATCCAAAGACGGAAGAAATGCGTCAGAACCGCGCCAGCACGGCCTTCGGGTTGTCGACATTTGGCTCAAATTCTTTCGTTACTGTCAGCCTGCCCCACTCAATTGGTATGATAGTGGCTAGATTGGCAGAACAACGAGCTCCCTTCGCACAAGCCCGCCCCCTCCGCCACCTTGCAACTCGGCAACAGCGCCGAAGCCACGGCACCAGGGAGGCCCAGGCGAATTGACAATCCCCCGCGGAAATCTATAGTGGGCGAACTATTTTTCGCCCGCACGGCAGTAAAGACAAAGGCTTATGTCACGATAAAGGAGGCCATGATGGCTGACAGAAAAGCGAAATTATCGGTCGATGGTGTCGACAATGCCATTGAGCTACCGGTATACCCCGGTACCATTGGCCCCGACGTCATCGATGTCCGCGGCCTGACCGCAGAAGGCCTGTTTACCTACGACCCTGGCTTCGTTGCTACTGCCTCGTGCGAATCCGGCATCACTTACATCGATGGTGCCGCCGGCACGCTGCTCCATCGTGGCTACCCCATCGAACAGCTGGCCGAAAGCTCCAACTATGTAGAGCTCTGCTATCTGCTGATGTTCGGCGAGCTGCCCTCTCCCGAAGAGTACGAGACGTTCAGAAGCACGATTGCCCGCCATACCATGGTTCACGAGCAGATCGTCAACTTCTACAAGGGCTTCCGGCGTGATGCGCATCCGATGGCCGTCCTCTGTGGCGTCGTCGGCGGGTTGGCAGCTTTCTATCACGATAATCTCGACATCACGCAGGCCGATCAGCGCCACGTCAGTGCCATTCGCCTGATAGCCAAGATGCCGACCCTGGCGGCGATGTGCCACAAGTACAATATCGGCCAGCCATTCATGTACCCGCGTAATGACCTCAATTACTCGGAAAACTTCCTGTACATGATGTTCGGCAATCCGTGCGAGAACTACGAGGTCAATCCGGTCATCGCCAAGGCGATGGATCGTATCTTCATGCTGCACGCCGATCACGAGCAGAACGCTTCGACCTCCACCGTACGCCTGGCAGGCTCCACCGGCGCCAATCCTTTCGCCTGCATCAGTGCCGGCATCGCTGCACTCTGGGGGCCGGCGCACGGCGGCGCCAACGAGGCGGTCCTGGCCATGCTGGACGAGATCGGCGACGACTCCGAAGAAAACATCCAGCGCTTCATCGACAAGGCCAAGGACAAGGAGGATCCGTTCAAGCTGATGGGCTTCGGTCATCGGGTCTACCGCAACTTCGACCCTCGCGCCAAAGTGATGAAGGAGACCTGCGACGAGGTGCTGGGCGAGCTGGGGATCGGCGACGACCCGCAACTGCAGATCGCCAAGCGCCTGGAGCAGATCGCTCTGGAAGACGAATACTTCATCGAGCGCAAGCTCTACCCCAACGTAGACTTCTATTCCGGCATCATTCTCAAGGCCATCGGCATTCCGACCAACATGTTCACCGTCATCTTCGCGATGGCACGAACCGTCGGCTGGATCTCTCACTGGAACGAGATGATCACCAACGGCTATCGAATCAGCCGGCCTCGCCAGCTCTATACCGGCTATGACAAGCGCGATTACCCCAAGAAATAACGCCTGACCCGATCCAGCGCCGGAACGCAAGCCGCCGACTTCTGTCGGCGGCTTTTTTGTGCCTGCCCAGCGGCACAAAAGATTTCCACACTTCCTGTGGATAACCCTGTTCAAAACCCTTCGATAATGTCACGAAACCGCCTTCAGAAGCGCCCTGGCAGCAGATTGACTAAATTTTAATCAAATATAACTTACTGATTTCAATGAGAAAAATCTACATCCACGTATTTTCAGCAAGTTAGCATTGGTGCCAGCAAGCGAGGAACAAACAGTGGAAAAGTTTGCCGATGTCAAGCACTTCGACAGCAAAATTGGAGAGGTTATCAACAGCTGCAGATACCTGGAAAATCCGGTATCGAAGAAGAAATGGAAGGAAGGAAATAGAGTGGCGTCCCATAGGGGGTTCGAACCCCTGTTACCGCCGTGAAAGGGCGGTGTCCTGGACCACTAGACGAATGGGACGCGGAAAACAGCCTGTCGGCCGGTTCCTTGGTGGAGCCTAGCGGGATCGAACCGCTGACCTCAACACTGCCAGTGTTGCGCTCTCCCAGCTGAGCTAAGGCCCCGTCTCAAGAACGGGGCGAAATATACAGTCATCCCACTGATAAGTCAACGCTTTATTGCCAGAAAAACTCAACGGTTCGATCCGTGCCGGCATTCTGGCCCGCTATAGCTCCCGATACTGCTTTTCCAGACGCTTGGCCTGCTTCTTGGAAACGCCACCCAGCACCTCGATAGCATGCCGGAGACGGGCCCGTGTCATGTCCGAGCCAAGAATCGCCATCGCATCGAGTACCGATGTCGAATGGGCACTGCCCGTTACCGCGATGAACACGGGGGCCAGAAAGGCTTTCATCTTCAACTCGAAGTGCTCGGCCAGAAGCTTGACCTGGGCCAGCAGCTCCTCCTTTTCCCAGCGCGTCACGGTTTCCAGTCGCCAGACCAGGAACTGCAACAGCGCCACCAAGGTATCGCGCTCGAGGTCGAGATCGGCAAAGCTGGCTTCGCGAACGTCGGGCAGCCCCGCGAAGAAATGTCCGGCCAGCGGCATGGCATCCGACAGCGTCGAGATACGCGGACGGATCTGCGGAAGGATCTGGCCGATATACGCCTCGTTGAACGCCCAGTCGCGCAACGCTTTCAACAGCGCCGCGTCATCGAGGTCTTCTCGAATGTAGACACCATTGAGCCAGGTCAGCTTGTCGAGATCGAATACCGGCCCCCCCAGCGAGACCCGCTGTATGTCGAAATGGGCCATCATGTCGTCGAGGCTGAATTTCTCGCGCTCGTCCGGCATCGACCACCCCATCCGGCCCAGATAGTTGGTCACGGCCTGCGGCAGGAATCCCATGCGCCGATAGTAGTTGATCGAGGTAGGGTTCTTGCGCTTGGACAGCTTCGACTTGTCGGGATTGCGAAGCAGCGGCATATGACACAGCTGCGGCATGGACCAGCCGAAATATTCGTAAAGCAGCTTGTGCTTGGGCGCCGAATTGATCCACTCCTCGCCTCTGAGGACGTGAGTGATTCCCATCAGGTGATCGTCGACCACATTGGCGAGATGGTAGGTCGGCATACCGTCCGATTTCATCAGAATCTGGGCATCTACCTGAGCCCAGTCGACCTCGATCCGCCCGCGCAGCATGTCGTCGACTTCGCACACGCCTTCGGAAGGCACGTTCATGCGTATGACATAGGGATAGCCCTCGGCCTCCCGCCGCCGCTGTTCCTCCGGATCCAGCGCGAGATCCTGCGGCTTCAGCGCGAGATGGAGCCCCGCTGCCTTGCGTTCATCGCGCAAGGCATCGAGTTCTTCGCTGGTGCGATAGCATTTGAAGGCGTGTCCGCGCTCCAGCAGCTGTTGGGCATGCTCGGCGTAGATATCACCGCGCTCGCTTTGCCGATAGGGGCCGTGAGGGCCACCGACATCCGGCCCTTCGTCCCAGTCCAGCCCCAGCCAGCGCAGAGAATCGAGAATCATCTGTTCCGACTCAGGCGTAGAACGCTGGCGGTCGGTATCCTCGATGCGCAGAACGAACTGCCCACCATGCTGGCGAGCGAAGCAGAGATTGAAGAGAGCGATGTAAGCCGTGCCGACGTGCGGATCGCCGGTGGGCGAAGGCGCAATACGCGTGCGTACCGTCATGAAATCCATTCCGTTGATGAACGAGCCGCCACATTATACGCCCCCAAGGCGATGGGCTGCAGCGCTCGACTCGTCGTCTTCGGCGCTTTTCGATGGTGGCAATGCCGACGAGGGACTACTATCGGACTGATCGACTGCAATTCCAAGGTGCCGGCTTTCCGTCCTCCCGGCACGCGCAGACGACCGCAAACATGAATCACGATAAGAATTTCCAGAAGGTTTCGGGCGACAAGTTCGTAACCCGAAACATACTTCGGCGGTGAGTGGATATCCTCACTGCATCAATAACGCAGGCGAGATTCATGGATGGACGGGTTAGGACCACGAATCAAACAGCTACGCCTTCAGGCCGGCATGAGCAAGGCCGCGCTCGCAAGACGGGTAGGCGTCTCCGACGTCACGATCTCCTACTGGGAATCAGGCACGATCAAGCAGATCGGCCATGAGCGCCTGGTCGCGCTGACCTCGGCGCTGTGCTGCTCGATCAAACAGCTGCTCGATGATGACTCGTTAAACGCAATGGCGGCCGCCTCTCGTACGTCAGGCGGGACCGTGCTCAGCCTGCAGGCGAACCTTGCTGCACCCTGGGAGCAGCGGGAGGACGAACCGGGAGAGATGTCCACGCTGCAGATGCTGACCCAGGACTGTCACCTGGTAACGCCAGCAGAGAACGAGTCTTTCGATTTTCTGTTCGAAGGAGACCTCGCCGCCATCGCGCCTTGCGACAAGTTCCAGCAGGACGGACTGTATCTGCTGGAGCGCGAGGGTCTGTTGCAGATCCAGTATCTGGAACATCTCGCTTCCGGCAGAATGCGGGTCAGCGGTGAACAGCTTCAAGGCGCGACCGTGGAAAGCGTCCGCCACCCCCCCTTTCGCATCGTAGGCTATGTCAGAGCCCGCTGGTGTCGTCAGTAGCAGCCTGGATAGCCGTACCCTGGAATTCAGGCCTGAAATTCCTTGCCTGAAAGTCGGAGTTTGAAATCTGTAGTCTGGAATTCGCAATGTAGACAGTGCCGATCCGGCCACGCGGCGATCGCTGAATCACCGCGTGGCCCGGCCCTTATCAGGCACTCCTGTTCAATTGCCTTCGTTCAGCCGTGGCGCTGTTGCTGGCGATAGGCAAAGAAGAACACGACCAGCCCGCCCGCCGCAGTAGCCGCGCCGACATAACCGGTCACGGTCCATCCGAAACCAGCACCAATGGCCACCCCGCCCAGCCATGGCCCCAGGGCATTCGCGACATTGAAGGCCGCATGGTTGGACGCAGCCGCCAGCGTTTGCGCATCTGCCGCCACATCCATCAGGCGTGTCTGCAGTGCCGGCGACAGTGAGACCATGGTGCCGATGGCTATGCAAATCAGCAGTATCGACCAGAGCGACTGCGCCGCCAGCGGAAACAGAAGCAGGATGGCAATGCACCAGACCAGCAGCCAGCCGACGCCCTTGAGCTGCATCCGGTCATAGAGCTTCCCGCCGACGATATTGCCGATGATGGCGCCCGCACCGAATGCCGCCTGAGCGACCGGTATCCAGTAGGGCGACACCTGAGTCACGTTGATCAGCACCGGTGCCAGATAGCTGAATACGCAGAACATGCCGGCGAAGCCGATCGCCCCGACACCCAGCGTCAGCCAGACTTGGGAGCGCTTGAGCGCCGTCAGTTCCTGAGCAGGGCTGTTGCGCTTCTCCTGGCGATTCAACGGCAGATAGATGAACACCAGCACCACCGTGAGAATGGCGATGCCGCCGACCATCGCGAAGGCAAGGCGCCAACTCATCATCTGGCTCAACCAGGTGGCGAAGGGATTGCCTACCAGCATGGCGATCGTCAGGCCCGACATGACCCGGCTGACCGCCTGCGCACGCTTGTGCGTCGGAACCAGCGAGGCCGCGACCAGAGACGCCACGCCGAAATAGGCGCCGTGCGGCAATCCCGAGATGAAGCGGAAGATCATCAGGGTGTGATAATTGGGCGCCAGAGCACTGGCGATGTTGCCCAGCGCAAAAAACGCCATCAGCATCAGCAGGAGATGGCGTCGATAGAAATGCGAGCCCATGACGGCGATCAAGGGCGCGCCAACGACCACCCCCAGCGCATAGGCGCTGATGACGTTGCCGACCTGCGGCTCCGAAATGTGCAACGCCTCGGCCACGTTGGGCATCAGCCCCATGATGGTAAATTCGCCGACCCCGATGGCAAAGCCACCTACGGCCAGCGCCAGCTCTATCAACAGAGCAAACCGCCGCGACGGCTTCGCAGCGCCGGTCTCGAATGTGTCAGCCACAAACCACCCCTACTTTGGTCTAAGACGAAAAGGTCTCGATTATTCACGCCTCGCCACGGATTGGAAACCGCTGACGCGTTATCTTTCGATGTTTCCTGCTGACTGAACGACAAGGCGCGACATCATGAAACCCTCTTCAGAGCGGGTGAATCTACAAGATAGCTACCGGGCGCGGGAGTCGCTCGGTCGAACGGGAGCCGGACATGCAGGGTTCGTTGCAAAAGCCAAAAGCGTGCCCTGGAAAGCCGCCATCATGAACTCGCCTCTGTTTTCAACCTGAATTTCTGCCACCGAGGAACTTTTCCGTCAGTGGGTGCTCTCACTAGGCAAGAGATTCGACAGCAGTTGCTATGCGGTTTCTCGAGCTTACTGTAACGATCGTTATCGCCGCGCCATGCGCGGCGATTTTTTGTCGGTACGATAGCACCCAGCTCGCTTTTTTCTCCCGTCTTTTACCGTCTCGCCGTTCGCCGCCAGCCAGCTCCCGCCAAAGGGCAATAGCGAATGCCTGCCCAATCCGTTACTGTCTCGCGGTCGCTCCACAACCCCACAACAAGCGCGACCTGAATAACGATATTGATATTTCGCTGAAGACACCGTACGGACTCATACTCATGCGCTCCCCCACCCCCTCTGCTTCCAGAATCACGGCTTCTCCAACCAATTTCTTCAAGCTTGCGTGCCGAACGCTGCCCCTGCTGGCGGTGATGCTCGCTGCTCCCGTTCACGCCGCTCCGCAAGGCAAGGTCGACTGTATCGCGCCTGCCCAGCCGGGCGGAGGATGGGACTTCACCTGTCGCTCGGTAGCCAGAGCGCTCCAAGAGCTCTCGCTAATCCCGGCGGCCATGCAGACGCTCAACGTTCCCGGCGCGAGCGGCGGCGTGGCTTTTAGCCATGTACAGGCGAAACGTTCCAGCGATGACGATCTGATCGTGGCAGCGTCGACCGCTACGACCACGCAACTGGCGCTGGGCAATTACCCTAACGGCAACGCCGATCAGGTTCGCTGGGTGGCGACGCTTGGCGCCGACTACGGCGTGATCGCCGTGGCGGCCGACTCGCCCTACCACTCGCTTCCCGAGCTTCTCGACGATCTCAAGGCAGATGCCGGCAGCGTGACGTTCTCCGGCGGTGACGTTGCCGGTGGTTTCGATCACATCAAGGTACTGATGGCAGCCCGCAAGGCCGGTATCAAGTCCATTCGCGACATCAAGTATCTGGCCTTCGATTCCGGCTCGGTGGCAATCAGCCAGTTGCTCGGCGGACACATCGACGCCTTCACCGGCGACCTCAGTGAAGCCAAGAGTTTCGTCGACAGCGGCGATCTTCGCATTCTGGCGGTCTTCGCCGAGGACCGCTTGCCCGGCGAGCTGGGCGATATGCCTACGGCAAGAGAGCAAGGCATCGATGTGGTCGCCCCCAACTGGCGCGGATTCTATACCCCCGCAGGTGCATCCGAAGCGAGCTACACGTGGTGGAAGCAGACACTGAACGATCTTTACGCCTCTCCCCAATGGAAGCAGATCATGACCCAGAATGGCCTGCTGCCGTTCCACAAGTCGGGCGACGAGCTGAACCGCTTCGTCGATCAACAGATTACCGACATCCGGGAGATCGGCGGCGAGCTGGGCATGATCCGCTAACGGTCGTGTCTGCGTTCGTTTGGAGGCTGCGGCAACCAGCGTGGTAAACTGCGCCGGTTGTCGCGCACCGGGAGCGTCTCCATGTCACTCTTTCTCGTGGTTTTCGCCGTCTGTCTGCTGGTCAGTGTGGCCACCGTGACGGCGCTGATGCTGTCTCGCACGCCCCGCTACCGCACCCAGGCGCAGGATATGCTCGATCTCTTCGATGCGGTGCTGGATAACCGTGCCAGCGAAGCACGCTGGCATACCCTGATCGGCTATCCGATCCGCCACGATGCCTATCTGGAAAACCTGCGCCGGCGAAGCCAGCATCTGATGGAAACCCACGGGCGCCCCTGGCAAGCTGCCCAGGGCGGGTCGCTGTTTTCCCGCAGCGGACGTGAAGAGCTGGTGGCGCTGCGCGATCATCTGGCCGCCCACCAGGCGCTTCAGGGAGGCGAGTATCGTGCCTGATCCGGCTCTCTTGCGGCAGACATCATGACCGATACGATTCGCCTGGCACCGCTCGACAACGCCATTCAGCATCATCATCACGACTATCACCAGATCGTGATCGGGCTGTCCGGCTACGCGGAATTCGAGATTGCCGGCCAGGGCGGTGTCGTGGCGCCGCTTTCCGGTTGCCTGGTGCCGGCCAATGTCGAACACTACTACGAAGGGATCGGCGACAATCGTCAATTGATCATCGATCTGCCGGACGACGCCACTTCCCTGACCGGCATGCACCGCCAGTTGAGAAGCCTGTTCGACCGTCCAGGCTACTTCTCGCTGGACGAGTCGCTGCAGCATTATCTCCAGTTCCTGATTCAGGAGATGACCCATGCCAGCCATGCGCCGGCGGATCTGCTGGTCACGACGCTACTGAGTTCGCTGCATGCCCGTCTCGGCGCGGCGCTCTGCTCTCCGCCGCTGACCAGGCGAGCCAGCCGGTCGCTGGACATTCAACGACTCGAGCAGTTCGTGCTGGAACGGCTGGACCAGCGCCTGAGCGTATCCGACCTGGCCAATCTCGCCTGCCTCAGCGAGGCGCACTTCTCCGAGCGCTTTCGCGAACAGACAGGCATTACACCGTATCAGTTCGTGATGCGGTTGCGGCTGACCCGGGTTCGCGAGCTGACAACATTGACCGATATGCCACTGGCCGACATCGCGGAACGCACCGGATTCGCCAGCCAGAGCGCTCTGAGCCATGCCTTTCGCCGTCGCTACGGCCACTCCCCCATGCAACTGCGTCGCCCCTCTGCCAATGGATAACCCGGGCTTTTTCGCAAATCTCCCCGGATAATTGGCAAGAACCCTTCCCCCGTTTCACGCTAGAGTCAGCCACCACGCCTTTCCATTATTACCGGCCACCGCCTGCTTGCCGCGAGCGATCGCCGAGGCTAACGCCGATTCCTGTGGTCCATACTGCCGTGGTCCATACTGCTATAGGGGGCTTCAACAATGCTAAAAGCCGATCAAATGCTGGACACTGCCACCTGGCAGACTTCGCTCGACGAGCTGTTTGCCAGAATCAGCGACCATTACATCGTCGACGAAGACGCCTATCTGACCGAGCTGTGTACGCTGCTGGGGGCGGGTGAAGCCGATTTCGCACGCATCGGCGACAAGACGGCACAACTGGTACGTGATGTCCGGGCCATGGATACCGCCGTCGACTCCATCGATGAGCTGCTTCAGCAGTACAGCCTCGACACGCAGGAAGGCGTATTGCTGATGTGCCTGGCCGAAGCGCTGCTGCGCATTCCCGACAAGGCCACCGCCGACGCGCTGATCGAGGACAAACTGGGGGTCGCCGATTGGAAGCGTTATCTGGGCCAGAGTGAATCCTGGTTCGTCAATGCCTCGACCTGGGGCCTGCTGATGACCGGCAACGTGATCCAGATGGACAAGCCGCGAGAAGGCAAGCCGGCCAACTTCATCAACAAGATGGTCAATCGCATGGGCGAGCCGGTCATTCGCAGTGCGATGTATCAGGCGATGAAGATCATGGGGCAGCAGTTCGTGCTGGGCCGCACGATCGACGAAGCGCTCAAGCGCTCCCGGCCGCTCTTCAACAAGGGCTACACCTACTCCTACGACATGCTGGGCGAAGCCGCCCGTACCCGTCAGGATGCCAAGCGCTATTTCGACGATTACGCCGCGGCGATTCTCGAGGTGGGCAAGACCAGCCTCAAGCTGGACGCCAGGACACCGGCGCCGTCCGTCTCGATCAAGCTGTCGGCGCTGCATCCGCGCTATGAGTTCGGCCGCCGCACCCAGGTACTCGAAGAGCTCGTCGGTACGGTCAAGCAGCTCGTCGAACTGGCTCGCGAGCGTCACGTCGCGCTGACCATCGATGCCGAGGAAGTGGATCGCCTCGAACTGTCGCTCGAGGTCTTCCGCGCTGTCTTCGAAAGCGATGTCTGCCGTGGCTGGGGTCATTTCGGTTTGGTGGTTCAGGCCTACTCCAAGCGTGCATTGCCGGTCCTTCACTACATCAATCGCCTGGCCGATCGACAGGGCGACGAGATCCCGCTGCGTCTGGTCAAGGGCGCATACTGGGACACTGAGATCAAGGAATCGCAGAAGCTCGGCGTCGATGGTTATCCCGTCTATACCCGCAAGGCGTGTACCGATGTCGCCTATCTCGCCTGCGCCCAGTTCCTGCTATCCGAGAACACTCGCGGCCGCCTTTTCCCCCAGTTTGCGACCCATAACGCGCACACCATCACCAACATTCTCGAACGGGCCAACCATGCCGATCGCGCATTCGAATTCCAGCGCCTGCACGGCATGGGTGAAGCCCTCTACGATGCCGCGCTGACCCGGGCGCCCGAAGGCACCTACTGCCGCATCTACGCCCCGGTGGGAGCGCACAAGGATCTACTGCCCTACCTGGTCCGGCGCCTGCTGGAAAATGGCGCCAACTCGTCGTTCGTCCACCAGTTGGTCGACCCCCGCGTTCCAGTGGAATCGCTCTGCGTTCACCCGATCGCCACGCTCAAGCAGTACCCGACCTTCGCCAATACCAAGATTCCGTTGCCGCGCCAGATCTATGGTCCTGCACGCAAAAATTCCAGGGGCGTCAACTTGAACATCAATAGCGAATATCAGCCGCTCATCGATCGCATGGCGAAGTTCATGGAGCGTGAGCATCACGTCAAGCCGCTGCTCGGAATCGATGTCGCCGACGACGAAACCCAACGCCAGCGGGTCACCAGCCCCTATGACCGCCGTCAGTCCGTAGGCAGTGTGCAGTGGGCGACGCGCGAGCAGGCCGAAAAGGCCGTCGGTATCGCCTGGCAGGCCTTCCCCCGCTGGAGCGAAACGCCAGTCGAGGAGCGTGCGGCCATCCTCGAACGTCATGCCGACCTGATGGAGACGCATCTCGCGGAACTGATGACGCTCTGCTCCCGCGAGGGCGGCAAACTGCTCACCGATGGTGTCGACGAGATTCGCGAAGCGGTGGATTTCTGTCGCTACTACGCGGCGCGCGCACGCGAACTGTTCGCCGAGCCGACCGTATTGCCAGGGCCGACCGGCGAATCCAACGAGCTGGTGATGCAGGGCAAAGGGGTCTTCGCCGCGATCAGCCCCTGGAACTTCCCCGTCGCCATCTTTACCGGCCAACTGGTCGCCGCCGCGGTGGCCGGCAACACCGTACTGGCCAAGCCTGCAGAGCAGACCTCGCTGGTCGCCAACCGCGTGATCGAATTGCTGTACGAGGCCGGCATGCCCCGTGACGTGGTGCAGTTGCTGCCCGGCGACGGCCCCACCGTGGGTAGCGTCCTGAGTAGCGATCCGCGCATCACCGGCGTGGTCTTCACCGGGTCGACCGATACCGCGCAGATCATCAACCGGGCCCTGGCCGCCAGGGAAAATGCCGCGCTTCCCACGCTGATCGCCGAGACCGGTGGCATGAACGCAATGATCGTCGATTCGACCGCCCTGCCCGAGCAGGTCGTGGCCGATGTCGTCCACTCCGCATTCCAGAGTGCCGGGCAGCGCTGTTCCGCGCTACGCGTTCTTTATCTCCAGGAAGATATCGCCGACCGTGTGATCGAGATCCTGCGCGGGGCCATGGATGAATTGCGCATCGGTGACCCGCGTGACCTGGGCACCGATGTCGGCCCGGTCATCGATGAAGACGCCCGCCAGGGTCTGCTCAAGCATGTCGAGACCATGAAGGCCGAAGGCCGCTTGATCGCCGAAGCGAAGCTCGATCCGGCCCAGACCGGCAACGGCACCTTCGTTGCGCCGATGGCATTCAATATCGACGGCATCGAGTCGATGGAAACCGAACAGTTCGGCCCCCTGCTGCACATCGCCCGCTACCGCGCCGATCAACTGGAAGCGGTCATCGACTCCATCAATGCCAAGGGCTATGGGCTGACGTTCGGCGTTCATAGTCGCAACGAGAACTTCACCAACCATGTCGCCAGCCGCATCCGCGTCGGCAACGTCTATGTCAACCGCGATATCATCGGCGCGGTCGTCGGCGTACAGCCGTTCGGCGGGCAAGGATTCTCCGGTACCGGACCCAAGGCGGGCGGCCCCCATTATCTGTTACGCTTCGTCACCGAAAAGACGCGCACCATCAATACGGCCGCGCTGGGTGGGAACGCTTCACTGCTTGCCATGGGAGACGAGTGATCGCCACGTCCGGCCTAACAATTAAGAAACAGGAGACGTTTTTATGGCTATTGGTGTCTGGATAAGCCTTTTTGCCTACTTTGCGCTCATGATCGCCATCGGCCTCTACGCCATGCGCACATCCACTTCCACGTCGGAAGACTACATGCTGGGCGGCCGGACGCTCAGCCCGCAGGTGGCGGCGCTGTCGGCCGGCGCCTCGGACATGAGCGGCTGGCTGCTGCTGGGGTTGCCCGGGGCGATGTTCGTCTCCGGCCTGGGCTCGGCCTGGATCGGTATCGGCCTGTTCGTGGGGGCATTCTTCAACTGGCTCCTGGTCGCACCGCGCCTTCGTGAACAGACGGTTCACTATGGCAACGCAATCACCATCCCGGCCTTCCTGGCAAACCGGTTTCCCACCCGGGCGATGTCGCTGCGAACAGTATCCGCTATCGTCATCGTCGTCTTCTTCGCGGTCTACACGGCGTCCGGCCTGGTGGCAGGTGGCAAGCTGTTCGAAAGCGCCTTTGCCGACGTCATCAACATCGGTAGCCTGAGCGACTATGCGGCGGGTGTGATCATCACGCTGGGCGTGGTACTGGCGTATACGGTCGTCGGCGGCTTCCTGGCCGTGAGCATGACCGACTTCGTGCAGGGCTGCATCATGATGCTGGCGCTGGTGATCATGCCGGCGGTGGTCATCTTCGGTGACGGTGGCGGCGGTTTTTCCCAGGCCTCGCAGACCTTGAATGAAGTCGATCCCACGCTGCTATCGTGGACGGATGGCCTGACCTTCATTGGTTGGCTGTCTGCGGTGACCTGGGGGCTGGGTTATTTCGGGCAGCCGCACATCATCGTGCGTTTCATGGCCATCCGATCGCTGAAGGATGTACCCGTCGCCCGCAATATCGGCATGAGCTGGATGCTCATCTCTCTCGTCGGGGCGATCTCTCTGGGTATATTCGGCCGTGCCTATGCGATCCGCAACGGTCTGGAGATCCAGGATCCGGAAACGATCTTCATCATCCTGGCGAATCTGCTGTTCCATCCGCTGATCACCGGTTTCCTCTACGCGGCACTGCTTGCGGCGATCATGAGCACGATCTCCAGCCAGCTGCTGGTGGCCTCTTCGTCACTGACCGAGGACTTCTACCGTCTGTTCCTGCGCAAGGAAGCAACGGAAAAGGAAACCGTGGCCGTCGGCCGAATTAGTGTCGTGCTGGTTGGTCTGGTGGCCGCCGTCATTGCCTCCGACCCGGACTCTCAGGTGCTGGGGCTGGTGAGCAACGCCTGGGCCGGCTTTGGTGCGGCATTCGGCCCGCTGATCCTCCTCTCGCTGATGTGGTCTCGCACCAACGGCGCCGGCGCCATCGCGGGCATGGTGGTGGGTGCCGCCACCGTCATGATCTGGATTTCGCTAGGCTGGAACGGCGAGTTCATGGGCGGTCCCGGCGTCTACGAGATCATTCCCGGCTTCATCGCCTCCTTCATTGCCATCCTGGTGGTGAGCAGCGTGACCAGCGATGCCGGGGAGTACAAGCAGATCTCGCGTTAGCAACGCGCGCATGACGCACTCGGGGCCTCCAAGGGCTCCTACGGAAGAGGGCTCCTACGGGAGCCCTCAGACTGCTGACAAAGCTCTGGCGTCTTCGCCGGAGCTTTGTTGTTATTGGCAGACCCGTTTTCGCTGCAGCTGCCGACATGCTCAAAGATCCTTCCCCACAACAACATGAACTCGAGATGGTCACGCTCGAGGAGCTGGTTCCCCACAACCACCTCCTGCGCCAGATCGATGCCGCGCTCGACTTCACCTTCATTCGCGACAGGGTGCGTCATCTCTACTGCGCCGATAACGGCCGGCCCGCACTCGATCCGGTACTGCTGTTCAAGGCGCTGTTCATCGGCTATCTGTTCGGCGTTCGCAGCGAACGCCAACTGATGCGCGAGATCCAGGTCAACGTCGCCTATCGCTGGTTTCTGGGGCTGCGACTGACCGACAAGATACCCGACGCCTCGACGATCAGTCAGAACCGGCGCCGCCGGTTCTCCGACAGTACGATCCATCAGGAGATCTTCGACACCGTGGTCGAGCAGGCCATCGCGCAGGGACTGGTCGGCGGCGAGGTACTGTACACCGACAGCACCCATCTCAAGGCCAACGCCAACAAGCATCGCCTCGAGCGACGCGAAGTCGAAACGAGCACGCAAGATTATTGGGAAGCGCTGGATGTGGCGGTCGAGGAGGATCGCGCTCAGCAGGGAAAAAAGCCCTGACGCCGCGTGCCAAGGCACCGGCGACGACCGAGAAGAAGATCAGCCTCACCGATCCCGATAGCGGCTACATGGTGCGCGACGGCAAGCCTACCGGCTTCTTCTACCTGGATCACCGCACCGTTGACGGCAAATGCGCCATCATCACCGATACCCATGTGACGCCGGCGAGCGTGCATGACAGTGTTCCCTATCTGGCAAGACTCGATCATCAGTGCCAGCGCTTCGGACTCAACCCCATCGGTGTCGGCCTCGATGCTGGCTACTTCACGGCCGCCATCTGCCACGGGCTGGAAGCGCGCAGTCTCTACGGCGTCATCGGCTATCGCCGACCCAGCAAACTCAAGGGTTATCTGCCGAAGCGACTGTTCACTTATGAAACGCAGAGCAACACGTATCAGTGCCCGGAAGGCCACTCCCTGACCTACGCCACGACCGATCGCAACGGCTACCGCCATTATCGCAGCGACCCCATAATCTGCCGGGACTGCCCTCGACTCGCATCCTGTACCCGTAACGCTAAACAGATCAAAACCGTCACGCGACATGTGTGGCAGGACGACAAGGATCGGGTGGATGCCCGACGGCTGACGGAGCCGGGCAAGAAGCTCTACAAACGCAGGAAAGAAACGGTGGAGCGCAGCTTCGCCGATGCCAAACAGCTACATGGGCATCGCTATGCGCGAATGCGTGGGCTAAAGCGGGTGAGAGAGCAGTGTCTGCTAGCCGCCGCGTGCCAAAACCTCAAGAAGATAGCGCTGGCGCGATGGCGCCGGCTTTTTAGCGCGATTTTGAGCTACCTGAAGGCGTATCAGAGCCCTCAGGGCGTGTTCTCTCGGCTGACATCGCAACAGCGCGTTATGCCGATTGCATGGCGACGGTGTGGGTAGTGCCATCCTGAAAACAACGAACCCACCGAAATCGGTGGGTTCGTCAGCAGTCTGAGGGCTCCTACGGGAGCCCTTTTTCATGCTCCGCCGATGCACGACCAGCATGCTCGCCTACGTCCCGCATACTCAGCGACTTTCCATCCGAGCCCTAGACATGGTGTTCGCGGAACGCCCACAGCCGCGAACCGACGTAGGTGATCAACGGCACAGTCAACGTAGCAATGACGATGGCCCAGAATCCCGCGATCCTGGTGGACGCCAGCAGCGCCGCCAGCACCCCGTTATTGAGTACGAATCCCAGCACCGCCAGGGTAAAAAATCGTTTTGCCCGTCCGCGGCGCCGGAACGTCAGCCGCCGATGGCCGACGAGGGAGATCTGGAAGGCAACCAGAAACCCGCACAGGTTGACGATAAATTCCGACAGCGTCGGCCATAGCGCGCTCAGGACAGCCGCAACCGACAGATGGGCCGCCGTCGCCACCGTGCCTACCAGGCCGAAACGTGCGGCGGTCTTGGCTTCGCGCTTGAGTCGACGTTTCATGAGGTGCGGGAGGCCTCATCGACCAGACCCGCTTTGGCCTCCAGGCTATCTTTGGCCTCCAGGCTAATCTTACCCTCCAGGCTATCTTCGGCGATCAGGTAGAGCGGCCGCTGCTTGGCCTCGATGAACAGGCGTCCCACGTATTCGCCCAGAATCCCGACGGACAGCAGCTGCATGCCACCGAAGAACAGGATCGCCGTCATCAAGGACGCATAGCCGGGGACATCGCTACCCACCACGATCACACGCCCCACGAGAAGCAGAATGTAGAGAAACGCGAGCCCCGCGATGACCGCACCGAAATACATCCAGATGCGCAGCGGCCAGGTCGAGAAGCTGACGAAGCCGTCGATGGCGAAGTTCCAGAGTTTCCAGAAGTTGAACTTGCTCTCTCCGCTCTCTCTCGCCGGCCGGTTGTAATAGACGCCGGTGCAGCGGTATCCGGGCCAGTTGAACAGTCCTTTCATGAACCGGTTACGCTCCGGCAATCGCTTGATCGCCTCGACGACACGGCGATCCATCAGCCGGAAATCCCCCGCGTTACTGGGGATGGGCGTCTCCGCCAGCCGGTTGAAGAAGCGATAGAAAAGCCCGGCGGAGGTCCGTTTCGCCTGGGTATCTTCATCCCGCGATCCCCGAATGCCGTAGACCATGTCGTAGCCATGCTCCCGCCACAGACGAATGAATTCCAGAATCACCTCCGGCGGGTCCTGCAGATCGACATCCATCGGCACCACGGCATCACCGCGCGCATGGTCGAGACCGGCGGTCATGGCAGCTTCCTTGCCGAAATTGCGCGTCAGCGATATCACCCGAGTGCGAGGATCCAGCGCTGCCCGCTCTCGCAACGTGACAAGCGTCGCATCGGTGGAGCCGTCGTCGACGAACAGAATTTCCAGTTGCGGCACCGCATCGCCCAGCGTGCGATCCACGGCTTCCAGGAAACGCGCGATGGCCGCTTCCTCGTTCATTACCGGCACCACGATCGACAACATCCAGTCTCTCTGACGACGCTCCACGAGCACTCCTTGCGCGATGTGCTGCCACCTCATCTCGTATTGGCAGCTTGAGTCATTCGCTACTACGGTAATCCTAGCCGGTAGCAGCGGATGGCGCACAAACAGGCGTAACGCCTACTGAGCCGTAAAAAAACGCTGTTTCAAAATTTTACTGGACATAAAAAACACTGTTTCCTATCATGGCGACGTTGTCTCATAGAATGTGAAGGCCGGTAACACGGCTTCATGATGAAAGGAAGGGAGTACTTATCATGACCAAGACCAAACTGTTTTCTGCAATGGTGGTTGCCGGCGCTTGCGCATTCGGAACCCAAGCCGCTTTCGCCTATGGCGCCGGCGACTTCTATGGCCGTCTGGGCGTTGCCAAGACCGACGTTGACACCGGTTATACCGATGACAACGACAAGGGCGCCTACCTGGGCCTGGGTTACATGGTTCACGACAAGATCGGTGTCGAGCTGAGCTCCATGACCGAAACCAAGGTTCACGCTGAAGGCGGCAACTTCAAGCAGGTTCCGATCAACCTGATGGCTCAGTACTACCCGCTCGGCGGCATGGACTCTGCTGTCCAGCCCTATGCTGGTGTCGGCGTCAACTACACCACGTTCTCCGACGAAAGCGGTGTCGGTAGCGTCGACGATTCCTGGGGCGCAGCCGGCCAGTTGGGCGTCGACCTGAACGTCACCGAAAACTTCGGCTTCAACGCTTTCGCGCAGTACACCGATGTCAGCGCCGACATCAGTGGCGGCCGCGATATCGATCTCGATCCGGTCACCGTCGGTGCCGGTGTCACCGCTCGCTTCTAAGCGATCGGCGATCGATAGCAAAACCGGGCCTCAGGCCCGGTTTTTTGTGTCCGCGATTCAGAAAGCGAACGACCACACTCGCTGTGACCGCTCACGCCTGGGTGACGATGCGGTCGACGACGGCGAGTTCACGGATCACCGGCTCTCTCCTCGAGGCCGGTTCATCCTTGAGCCACACCTCCATTGCCGGCGCGACCGCACAGCTCTCCGGCAATGTCGCACGGGCGTCGATCAGTGCCTGCAGGCGGGCGATAAAGACGTACCGCAGCCACTGCGGCAGCGACATGGTATCGACACAGAATGGCTGCCGGCTTTCGAACGCCGAAGCGTCCGGCCGGGATTCCTCCCAGAAGCCGGCTTCCATCAGGGCCGTTTCCAATTCACGCAAGGCACTGGCCAATTCATCGTGTGGACTCATTCTCTCTCCTGTTGCTGTCTGGAGCTGTCTGGATATGGCGCCTTCAGGGTTGCTCACAGAAACCCTGAAAGAGCCTGTGGATAAACTTGGGACACCTTGATTGGAGCGCCGCAAGCCATGCGCTGGCGGAAACTGTTCAATTTTTGGCCACCCCCTATCCAGCGCCGTCACCGCAAGTTACAGTGCGCGCCTCGATGAACATGACGACCGTCTACCATGCAAACGCTGAGCGATTTTTTCGCCCATAGCGGCGCGGAGCTTGCGCTGTCGACCCTGGGTCGGCGTGTGGCGCCAATGCGTCAGGACACTTTCGCTGCCTTCGAACAGGAGCGCGAACCATGGCCGCTACCCTGGAACGGTCATGCGCAGGTCGCCTGCGCCCTGCGCTGGCCGGCGGCCTATCAGGATCCGGCGATCTGGTTTCTGTCGTTGCCGCTGGATGAACAGGGCATGCTGGTTCCTGCCGCGCGCGACGAATTTCTCGATCGCCTGCTTCAGACTCTGGGCACCCAGCCTGCCGATCCAACACAGAACGGGCTCGCACAAGGCAAGCTGGAGCCGACCAATCTGATGCAGGACAACCCCCTGGCATTCGAGCCGGAGCTGCACCAGCGCGCGCTGCTGCATGCTCGCCTGTCTCGCCATTTCGGGCAACCGTCGTCATCGCATTCGGACATGGTGCGTCGCTACCTCATCGGTGACGACGCTCTCAACTGGCAAATGCTCGGCCTCCAGGGCCTGGCCGATCAGGTGGTCGACAGTGATCCTGCCGTCATCGAGGCATTGACGCTGCGCCTGAACGCGCTGCCCCGCGAGGTGATTCTGCCGCTGTGCTACCTGATGGAGCATGGCGATACGCCGGCCGAGCTGCTGCCCACTCTCTGGCACGCACTCGCCACCACCCGCGAAGCGCAGGATATAGAAACGTTCTGCGCCCTGCTGAGAGCGCTGCTGGGCAGCGACGACCCCAGGGTCGGAGAATGGCTCGATCGTATTCTCGACGACGACGACCTCATGGCCGCCGATTGTCTTGCCGCCATTGCCGCCCGCGGCTGGCAGCACCTCGAACATGAAACCCGGCTCATGCGGTTTCTGGAACGTCTGGCAAGCTGCAGGAATGCCAACTTTCGCCGCGTCGTCCGTGATTTGGCATTGATCCCCCGCCTGCGGCTGCCCATATTGATGATGCTGCGTCAGGCGCCGGCGCACTCTCCCGTGGGCCGGCTCGTCAGAGAATGGAATGCTTGAACCCATGAAAGCACTACCCTACCAGGCCAAGGCGGTCATCGGCCGGCGTGAAATGGTCACGCTACCGGATCTGCACATGACACTCTGCTGCAAGGCGGACACCGGCGCGAGAACATCGGCCCTGCATGCGGAGCGGATCGAACCCTACGAGGAGAACGGCCATCCGTGGGTTCGATTCATCACTCGCTCGAGTGGTCAGCAGAGCACGCACCATGAATGTCAGCTGCCACTGCACGATCGCCGCCGGGTGAGGAGTTCCAACGGCCAGCAGGAATGGCGCTACGTCATTCGTACGCGTCTTCTGCTCGGCGGCCTGGATTTTCCCATCGAGCTGACCCTGACCGATCGCAGCAACATGCGCCACCCCATGCTACTGGGAAGGCGCGCCATGCGGCGGCTTCTGGTTGCCCCTGGTGCCGCGTTCCTGCACGGCGAACCCTGACGGCCCGCTTCACCTCATCTGTCCTTCCATTCACGCATCGGAGTCCCAAGCGCATGCATATCGGCATTCTGTCACGCAATCGTAATCTCTACTCGACGCGGCGCCTGGTCGAGGCCGCCGAGCAGCGTGGCCATACCGTCAGAGTCGTCGACACGCTGCGCTGTTACATGAGCATCGCCTCGCATCGCCCTTCGATCCATTACAAGGGCGCAGAGCTCGAGCCCTTCGATGCGATCGTCCCGCGCATCGGCGCGTCGGTCACGTTCTATGGCTGCGCCGTGCTGAGGCAGTTCGAGATGATGAGCACCTACGTGCTCAACGACTCGGTCGCGATCACTCGCTCGCGAGATAAATTGCGCTCCCTGCAACTGCTCTCCCGCAAGGGGCTTGGGTTACCGGTCACCGGCTTTGCCCACTCGCCCGACGACATCCCCGACCTGATCACCATGGCTAAGGGCGCACCGTTGGTGATCAAGCTGCTGGAAGGCACGCAGGGCATCGGCGTGGTCCTGGCGGAAACCAACCAGGCCGCCGAGTCGGTCATCCAGGCTTTCATGGGCATGAAGGCGAACATCATGGTTCAGGAATACATCAAGGAAGCCAAGGGCGCCGATATTCGCTGTCTCGTGATAGGCGACAAGGTCGTGGCATCGATGAAACGTCAGGCTGCCGACGGCGAATTCCGTTCCAACCTGCACCGCGGCGGCACCGCCAGCGTCATCCGCATCACGCCGGAAGAGCGCTCTACCGCGATTCGTGCAGCCAAGGCCATGGGGCTCGGCGTGGCGGGTGTCGATCTGCTGCGCTCCAACCATGGCCCGGTGATCATGGAGGTCAATTCCTCCCCTGGCCTGCAGGGTATCGAAACCGCGACCGGCAAGGATATCGCGGGCCTGATCGTCGAGCATCTGGAGAAAAATGCCAGCACGCCACGGAAAGCGCCGCCGAAACCCAAGGGCTGATAGATAGCGGTCGAACAAATGGCCGAAAATCCTAAACTTTTTCTGCGCCCGGGGGTGGCAAAACAGTGTTTCCGGCCGCACAATTTGTGTCACCTCAGGAGGTGGCCGCACATGTTTCTCGACAATCGCCAAGTGGCGATGGACAGCGTACTCGAAGCGCTGGCCGACAGTCTCGATTACTTTCAGGACAATCTCGATCGCCTGCGACCGGCGCTGCGTAATGCCCTGAAACCCCATTACGAGGAACGTGGGGCCGCCATGCGCGAACTGCAGCAGCTGGTTCGCGAACATCTCGATATCCTGCCCCGCGATGCCGATGTCGAACGCGACGATTACCTCTGGCTCTGGAGCCGTATCAAGAGCTTCGTCGGCAACGACAGTGCCGTGCTGCTCGGAGAGCTGCTCGAGCAGGAGCGCGTCTTGATGCAGGCGCTGGGCACGGCGTTCACGCATCCTCTGCCGGAAGCCCTGGAGCCCGCGCTGGAACGCTGCTGGAAGAACTGCCGTGCATTGATCCGGGAGATCAACAAGCTGCAGCAACGCCAACGCTGAGAAGCGGTTCCTGGGGGCACGCTACCTTGCTGGCAACGCCTCAGGCTTGGAAGCGTGTCATGGCGACTACAGCTGAATCGGCTCCAAAGGCCCCAGGAAGTAAGGCTTTCGCCCCCAGATGTAAAGATCGCCAAAGGTGGCGGCACGGGCAAGCCATTCGCGTAGACGCAGCCGCCATTCTCCCTCGACGCCATCATCGGGCACCGCACAGCCGGTAGCCTCGATCCCCAGCGCATCGGCAATGAACAGGGCCCGCGGCAAGTGCCAGCCCTGTGAAATCAGCATCAGTCGATCCGCGCCAAACACCTCCTTGGCGCGAACCACGCTATCGAACGTACTGAAGCCGGCATAATCGAGCGTCATGTGCCTATCGCTGATATTGCGATGCCGCAAGGAGCGCCACATGCTGATCGGCTCGTTGTAGTATCGCGTGCGGTTGTCGCCGGAAAGCAGCAGATGCTGGACACGATGAAGCCTCAGCAGTTCTGCCGAGGTCTCCATTCTGGCCTGATAGTAGGGATTCGCGCCCCCTTCCCGCAGCCACTGTGCGGTACCGAAGACCAGCCCGACCGGCTGCATGGCGCATAGAGGCACCTCGTGTTCGACTCGGGCGTGGGTCTTCTGGAGTATCCAGAGATTAATCACCACGACACCGATCACCAGCATCAACAGGCCGGCAAGCAGCGCCTTGAGCAATCCCTTCAGCAGCTCGAGCATAAGTGAACGACACAGAAACGGTGAGGGAAAAACGATCGTCGGGCACCCCGGCCGGGAGTCGAATGGCGATGAGAAATGTCGATCAGCATGTCGCGTTCATTGTCCTGCCAGAAACCGGCTCGCGCAGCCCGAGGAGCGTGGCTTCATGCAGCGTGCCCAGGATCCGTCGACCCTAGAACATTCCCAGCTCCAGGCGCGCCTCTTCGCTCATCATCTCACGGCTCCAGGGCGGATCGAAAACGATTTCCACATGAACCTTGGAGAACTGCGGCGCCCCGAGAATCTTGCGCCGCGCGTCCTCGGCGATCACATCGCCCATGCCGCAACCGGGCGCCGTCAGCGTCATGCGAATGGTCACCATGCGTTCGCCGGTGAGCAGGCGCTCGATACGACAGCCGTAAACCAGCCCGAGATCGACGATGTTGACCGGTATCTCCGGGTCGAAGCATGTCCGCAGCTGCTCCCAGACGAAAGCTTCCATTTCCGCTTCCGTCGCATCGGGATTCAGCGTCGGCCGCTCGAGTGCCTTCAGCCCCAGCGCGTCGAGATCATGACCTTCGATCAGATAGAGACGACCTTCGTAGCTGACGCTGATCGAGTTGCCCTTGGCCTGCATCACCACTACGGTGCTGTCCTCGGCCAGCGTGATGGTCTTGCCGAACGGAATCGAAATGACATCGACATCCCGCTGCAGCGGCATTTCCTGACCCTTGTAGACCTCGTTTAACGGATCCATCATTGCTCCTGACAGAATTGCCGGCCCGGACACGCCGGACGCCGGAACCGGCTCAGCGCAGCATGCCCAGCACGCGCTGCAAGGCCTCGACGAACGCATCGACCTCTTCCGGCGTGTTGTAGACCGCCAGCGAGGCACGACAGGTCGCCTCGACACCGAAATGACTCAATACTGGCTGGGCGCAGTGATGCCCGGTGCGAATCGCCACACCCAACTGATCGATCAACAGACCGATATCTTGGGCATGCGCACCGTCGACGAGAAACGAAATCACGCCCGCCTTCTGCGGTGCCGTGCCGATGATTCTCAGCCCGTCGATCTGTTCGAGCTTCTGGGTTGCATGATCCAGCAGCCACTGCTCCCAGGCCGACAGCCGCTCGATGCCAAGCGCGTTGACCCAGTCCAATCCCGCTCCCATGGCGATGACATCGGCCACCGAAGGCGTTCCCGCCTCGAACCGGTGCGGAACGGCCGCGAATTCGGTGCCATGATCGAAGGAGACTCGCGAGATCATCTCCCCGCCGCCCTGCCACGGCGGCATGGAATCGAGGAGGGAAGCCTTGGCATACAGCGCCCCGGCCCCCATCGGTCCATAGACCTTGTGACCCGAGAACACATAGAAGTCGGCATCCAGCGCCTGCACGTCCACTGCCTGATGCGGCACAGCCTGGGCGCCATCGACCAGAATGAGCGCACCGCAGGCATGGGCGTCGCGCGCCATCTCGGCAATGGGATTGATCGTGCCCAGCGCATTGGAGACATGGTTGACGCAGACCAGCCTGGTCCGCTCGCCCAGCATCTCGCGATAGGCCTCCTGATCGAGTACGCCTCGCGTATCGACGGGGATGACCTTGATCACGATCCCCAGTTCACGCTCGAGCAACTGCCAGGGCACGATGTTGGAGTGATGCTCCATCAACGAGATCACCACCTCGTCGCCCGCCTTCAGGTTGGCCCGGCCCCAGCTGTTGGCGACCAGATTGATCGCCTCGGTGGTCCCCCGCGTGAACACGATCTCGCGCGGCTCGAACGCATTGAGGTGGCGCTGAACCGTAGTGCGCACGCCTTCGAAGGCCGCCGTCGCCTCGTCGGCCAGCGTATGCAGCCCGCGATGGATATTGGCGTTGTAACGACGGTAGTAGTCGCTGAGGCTGTCGATGACCGCCACCGGCGTCTGACTGGTGGCGGCGTTGTCGAGGTAGATCAGCGGTCGACCGTGAACCTCACGATCGAGAATCGGAAAATCCCGACGTATGGCCGCCAGGTCCAGCGTCAGATCGGTAATCGCGGTCATCTCAAGCCTCCTGAATCGCCTCGGCGGTTTCCACCAGGTCGGCCAGGTTGAAGCGCTCCGGCAGACGACCCGCGACGGCTCTTTCGACGCGCTCGGCGATGACGTTGAGACGCACCTTGTCCATGACTTCGCCGACGAAGGCCAATGTCAGCAGCGCCCGAGCCATCGGCTCGTCGATGCCGCGGCTACGCAGCGCATAGACGGCTTCCTCGTCCAGCTGGCCTGTGGTAGCGCCGTGGGAACATTTGACGTCGTCGGCGTAGATCACCAGCTCCGGCTTGGTGTCGATCTCGGCACGGTCGGACAGCAGCAGGTTGGCGTTGTTCTGGTACGCCTCGATCTGCTGCGCGTCCTTCTTGACGAAGACCTTGCCGTTGAACACGCCGCGAGAACGGTCATCTAGCACACCCTTGTAGTTCTCGTTGGAGAACGTGCGCGGCGCGTTGTGATTGACCAGCGTGTGGTTGTCGACGTGCTGACGCCCCTGGACGAAGAACAACCCGTTATAGGCCGCTTCGGCGCCTTCGGCATTGAGATCCGTCACCAGATCGGTACGTACCAGCGCCCCGCCAAGGTTCAGGTTGTACGAGTTGAAGCGGCTGTCGCGCCCCTGATCGACGTGGATGCTGGCCACGTGCAGATCCGTCAGCGCCGCTTCCTGCAACTTGTAGTGATCGACGATGGCACCGCGATCGAGCAGCACTTCGGTCACCACGTTGGTGAAATTGGCGGCGTCGGGCTCGCCCGAATAATGCTCGACGATCGTCGCCTCGGCGCGCGCGCCCGCTTCGATCAGTACCCGCGGATGGCTCATCACCGGCCGTTCGTTGGCCCGCGACAGCAGCAGCACGTAGATCGGCTTGTCGACCACCGTACCGGGTGCCAGACGCACGATGACGCCCTCTTCGGCGAAGGCGGTATTGAGCGCCGTGAACGGCGAGAAATCGACACCCGCCAGACGGCCGAGCGAACCGCCTACTGCCTCGTGGTTGGCAGCCATCGCCCTGGATAGCGGTTCGAGGGAAACGCCGGCCGGCAGGCCGTCGAGCCGGGACAGCTCGGCACTGAACACGCCGTCGACCAGCACCAGCCGATAGGCGTCGATATCCAGGCGCTGCTCGTCGAAGCGGGCAGCGTCGAACGCGGCGTCCGTCGCCAGAGCGAAATCGCCCTCGGCAATACGGCGCACGTCGGTATATTTCCACTCTTCGTCACGTCGCGTGGGAAAACCCAAGGCCTCGAAGCGCGCCGCGCCGGCCTGGCGCCGTGCCGCGACCCAGCTGGGGTCTTCGGCGCGGCGTGCGGTCAGACGCTCGAGAAAGCGTTCCGGTGCACTCATGCGGCAGATCCCTCCAGCACCCAATCGTAACCGCGGGCTTCGAGTTCCAGCGCCAGGTCCTTGTCGCCGCTCTTGACGATACGACCATCGACCAGCACGTGAACATGATCCGGCTCGATGTGATTGAGCAGGCGCTGATAGTGCGTCACCAGCAGAATGGCGCGATTGGCGTCACGCAACGAGTTGACGCCATCGGCTACGACCTTCATGGCGTCGATATCGAGACCGGAGTCGATCTCGTCGAGCATCGCCAGCTTCGGCTGCAGCACCAGCATCTGCAGGATCTCGTTGCGCTTCTTCTCGCCGCCGGAGAATCCTTCGTTGACCGCTCGCTGCAGGAAGCTCGGGTCCATCTTCATCTCGGCGCTCTTTTCGCGCACCAGCTTCATGAACTCCGGCGCCGGAATCTCCCCTTCACCGCGCGCGGCGCGCTGGGCATTGAGCGCCGCCTTGAGCAGGTAGATATTCTTGACCCCGGGGATTTCGACCGGGTACTGGAATCCCAGCAACAGACCGGCGCGAGCCCGTTCCTCGATTTCCATTTCGAGCACATCCTGACCTTCGAACAGGATCGTGCCCTGCGTCACCTCATAACCGTCCTTGCCGGCGATCACCGCCGACAGGGTCGACTTGCCCGCGCCATTCGGCCCCATGATGGCATGGACCTCACCGGCATTGATGGTCAGATTGAGGCCCTTGAGGATCGCTTTGTCCTCGACCGTAACGTGAAGATCTTTGACTTCGAGCATGTGAAACCCTTGAAACGAGAGAGACCGCCAACGCAGCCTCCCGAATTGGCATATGAATTCGTGGCGGCGAATCAGCCCACCGAACCTTCCAGCGTGACGTTGAGCAGCGCCTCGGCCTCGACCGCAAACTCCATCGGCAGCTCCTGGAAGACATCCTTGCAGAAGCCGTTGACGATCATGCTTACCGCGTCCTCTTCGTCGATCCCGCGCGCGCGGCAGTAGAACAGCTGGTCATCGGCGATCTTGGACGTGGTGGCCTCGTGCTCGACGGTGGCGGTGCTGTTGCCGATCTCCTGATAAGGGAACGTGTGGGCGCCGCACTGGTCGCCGATCAACAGCGAATCACACTGGGTATAGTTGCGTGCGCCCTTGGCCCGCGGCCCGATCTTGACCAGACCGCGGTAGGCCTGGTCGCTGCGACCGGCGGCGATCCCCTTGGCGACGATCGTCGAGCGGGTATTCTCGCCGATATGGATCATCTTGGTGCCGGTGTCGGCCTGCTGGCGACCGTTGGTCACCGCGACCGAATAGAACTCGCCGATGCTCTCCTTGCCACGCAGCATGCAGGAGGGGTACTTCCAGGTGATGGCGGAGCCGGTCTCGACCTGCGTCCAGCTGATGCGGGAGCGATCGCCACGACAGTCGCCACGCTTGGTGACGAAGTTGTAGATGCCGCCCTTGCCTTCCTCGTCGCCCGGATACCAGTTCTGCACCGTGGAGTACTTGATGTAGGCGTCTTCCAGCGCGACCAGCTCGACCACCGCCGCGTGGAGCTGGTTCTCGTCACGCATCGGCGCGGTACAGCCTTCGAGGTAGGAAACCTGCGCCTGCTTGTCGCAGATGATCAGCGTACGCTCGAACTGGCCGGTATTGGCGGCGTTGATCCGGAAGTAGGTCGACAGCTCCATCGGGCACTTGACGCCTTCCGGTACGTAGACGAACGAGCCATCGGTGAAGACCGCGGAGTTGAGCGCGGCGAAATAGTTGTCGGCCTGCGGCACTACCGTCCCCAGATACTGGCGCACCAGTTCCGGGTACTCGCGAATCGCCTCGGAGATGGAGCAGAAGATGACCCCGGCCTCGTGGAGCTTCTCCTTGAACGTCGTGGTCACCGATACCGAATCGAACACGGCATCGACGGCCACCCCCGCCAGCGCCGCCCGCTCGTGCAGCGGAATACCCAGCTTTTCGTAGGTTTCCAGCAGCTTGGGGTCGACCTCGTCCAGGCTCTGCGGGCGGTCTTCCGGCTTCTTCGGCGCACTGAAATAGGAGATTGCCTGATAGTCGATGGGGGGATATTCGAGATGCGCCCAGGACGGCGGCGTCATCTTGAGCCACTGGTGATAGGCTTCGAGACGCCACTCGAGCATCCATTGCGGCTCTTCTTTCTTCTGGGAAATGAAGGCGATCGTGCTTTCATCCAGGCCCGGCGGCACGGTATCGCTTTCGATGTCGGTCACGAATCCCTGCTTGTATTCGCGACGGACCAACTGCTCCATCTCTTCGCTAGCCATGGTCTTCTCTCCTCTCCACCGAGAGTCTTATGACGAAGACGCAGTCCCGAACAGACACGAGAAGCGGCAAGACCCTCACCGCGACTGCACCTGCCATTGCCACGTCTTCTTAATGTTCGCGCACTGCCCCGGTCGTCGAGGGCAACGTCACGCTTTGAATCGGTAACTGTACCGGCAACTTGAGCGGGCCGGACTGAGCGAGATGCGCCAACGTGACACAGTCGAGCAGTGTCCGTATCGCCTGTGACACCCGCTGCCAATTGTCGGCGACGCCGCAGGTATCCATCAGCTCGCAGTCTCCGTCGGCATGGCTGCACTCGGTCATGCCGATCGGCCCCTCGATGGCGGCAATAATGTCGCTGGCGGTGATCTCCGCCGGCGACCGGGAAAGCACATAACCCCCATGCGAACCGCGACGCGACTCGAGCAACCCGCTCTTGGAAAGCATCTTTAGCGTCTTTCCTACCGTGGGATGAGGCAGGCTCACGCGTACCGCCAGTTCGGCTGCCGTATGCGCCTGCTCGGGATCCCGTGCGATCTGCGCCATGATCACTGCCGCATAATCCGTCAATTTCGATAGTTTCAGCATGCCTTGATGCCCTCTCGATCCTGACAGCCGCTATATAGGACCATTTTAGTCCTCTTTAACCACGCTGTGAACCCTTGGTCTCGCCAGCGAATCGCGGCCCCACCTGCCTGGCAAGCGCCCCGGCGCCGATCGGAACGGGGAACCCGTTCACAGGCAAGCGATGTCGTTGAATTACGCAACATCAAAAGAACACAAAAAGAAAAACTCGGAAAACTAAGATTCTCAATCACACCTTTAGTAACTGGAAGTTACCAAAACCGCTTCAGGACGCCTTTTTGGCGTCTCCAACTCGAGACAAGGGATGTCGTCATAAAGTCACACGCTGTGCAATAGAACGACACTAAAGCCGCATTCTCGTTTACATGAGATTTTTCTTAATTGGAACGAAAGGCACTTTGACACTAACGTTGTCCCTGTATTTCGGAAACACTGTTTGTCATTAGCTGTAAAGAGGCGAGGTCCTAAAGGCCTGTAGAATCAATCACTTGACATCCTAATAAAAACTAGCCTCGCGATATGGCCGGCTTTTGTAATTCCTGTCGCCGCCATTACGCGATGCTTTGCAGAACGTAAGTCTTTACAGCAAATGACAGTTTGCCGTGTTCAACACCAATGAATGAATGCCAGTGATTGGCAGATCGAGTGGCCGACGCCACGGGACAGCTCGTGAATGTCGGACACATAACGATACGAATCAGCAAGGAGAGCCATCATGCGGATTACCATTTTTGGAACGGGTTATGTAGGTCTCGTTACCGGAACCTGTCTCGCCGATGCCGGCCATGAAGTCATGTGCATGGATGTCGACAGCGACAAGATCGCCGGTCTCGAGAACGGCATCGTCCCTATCTATGAGCCCGGTCTGGAAGCACTGATCAAACAGAACGTGGCCGAAGAACGCCTGCTGTTCACCACCGACCCTGCGGTGGCGGCCAATTTCGGCACCCTGCAGTTCATCGCCGTGGGTACGCCGCCGGACGAAGATGGCAGCGCCGACCTGAAATACGTCCTCAGCGTGGCAGATACCATTGCTACCCACATGCAGGAGTACAAGCTGGTCATCGACAAGTCCACCGTGCCCGTAGGGACGGCAGACCGTGTCACTGACGCCATTTCCCGCCGGCTGCAGCAGCGCGACGTGGACATCCCCTTCGACGTCTGTTCGAACCCCGAGTTCCTCAAGGAAGGTTCTGCCGTCGAAGATTTCTCGCAGGGCGCACGCATCATCATCGGCTGCGACTCTCCTCGCGTCGAACCGCTGATGCGCGAGTGCTATGCCCCCTACAACCGGCGCCAGGAAAAGCTGATGTTCATGGACATCCGCAGCGCCGAACTGACCAAGTACGCCGCCAACGCCATGCTGGCGACCAAGATCAGCTTCATGAACGAAGTGTCGAATCTGGCCGAGCGGCTCGGCGCCGATGTCGAAAACGTGCGCCGGGGTATCGGAAGCGACCCGCGCATCGGCTACAGCTTCATCTATCCCGGCTGCGGCTATGGCGGCTCCTGCTTTCCGAAGGACGTCCAGGCGCTCGCTCGCACCGCCAGCGGCGTCGGCTACGAGGCGGAACTGCTCAACGCGGTCGAGGCGGTCAACTACCGTCAGAAGGCGAGTCTTTTCACCAAGCTGTCTCAAGCACTCGATGGTGACCTGCAAGGCAAGACCATCGCCGTCTGGGGGCTGGCGTTCAAACCCAACACCGACGACATGCGCGAGGCCCCGAGTCGCGAGCTGATGGAAGCGGTATGGGCAGCCGGCGGCAAGGTTCGTGCCTACGATCCGGAAGCCACGAAGGAGTGTCAGCGAATTTACGGCGAGCGGGACGACCTGGTGCTGACGAAACGTCGTGACGACACCCTCGAAGGCGCCGATGCGCTGGTCATCTGCACCGAGTGGAAAGCCTTCCGCACCGTCGACTTCCGCCGCCTGCGCGAGCAGCTGACCACGCCAGCGATCATCGATGGCCGCAACCTGTTCAACCCGGAAAGCGTGCGTGCCGCCGGCCTGCTCTACTTCGCGGTCGGTCGCGCCGACTCGCTTCGCATCTCCCAGCCCACCGAGGCCCCCGCGCCGTTGGCGTCACAGACCGAGCGCAGCGGCCCGGGCATCGCCTACACGCTATAACGCGCGATGCCGTCGGCGGCGGCAATGACCGCCGCCGCCCCGATTTCCGTCACGGTCCAGGCTGGTGCCATTGCACGGGCCTGCAGGAATCAAGCGCTGTCTGAAAAATCGACGAGCGATAGCCAGACAAGGCGCAACGACCGTAGGGAGCAACAGCCGAAGGCTGGCCCGAAGGGTAAGCGTAGCGAATCAAGATCGGCGAAAAAGGACCGGGCTGGCGTCCCAGTTTACGCGGAGTAAATGAGCATTTTGAGCCGATTTTTAACGCCGTATGCGTGAGCGCTGACATTTTTCAGACAAAGCGTAGCGTCTGCTCGGCGGGTTCGGCAGACCCGCAAGGGACGACGTCAAGGAACGACTCCAAGGACATCCCGATGAGCCATATCAACTACACCCGAGCCAGGCCCAGCAAAGCCTCAGTGGCGACCGAAGCAACGGTCATCCTGCTGCTGGCGGCGCTGACCCTGCTGCTGGTGACCCATCTGCCGGGCGAAGTCTTTCACCCCGGCTCGAAGAGCTTCATCTTCGCCGTGGGCCTGATAGGGGCCTGGCGTTACTCGTGGTGGTTCGTGCAGGCGGTACGCTCCGTCTGGTACAACCGCCGCATGTTTCCTCGGCTGCGGGCCGAGGCTGATGCCGTCGGCGCCAGAGAGACGCCGGACGCGCTCTATATCCTGTGCACCTCGTTTCGGATCGACACCGAGGTCACCTTTGCCGTCTACGACGCGCTGATCCGCGATGCCGCGGACTACGGCGTGCCGACGACGCTGTTCGCCGCCATCGCCGACCGCAGCGATGTCGACATCATCGACCAGGTGATGGAAGAACATGGCTGGCCCGACAACGTCAGTGTCCGCTATATGTTTCAGAAAGGTGACGGCAAACGCTCGGCCATGGCCGAGGTACTGCGCGCCATCTCCCGCTGCATGCCGACACACCGCTCGCTGCTGGTCAGCATGGACGGTGACATCCGCATCGAACCCGGCACGCTGGAACGTTCGCTATCGTTCTTTCTGGCCAAGGATGACCTGGGGGCGATCACCACCAACAATAACGCGGTGGTCATCGGCAACGATGTGACCAAGGAGTGGTACGACCTGCGCTACGCCCAGCGCCATCTGGTCATGAGCTCGACCTCGGTATCCGAGCGACTGCTCGTCCTGACCGGCCGCTACAGCGCGTTTCGTGCCGATCTCGCCACGGAGCCCGAATTCATCGAGCTGGTCGAGAACGACCACGTCGAGCACTGGCGTTTCGGCAACTTCAAGTTCCTCTCCGGCGATGACAAGTCGACCTGGTTCTGGCTGCTCAAGCATCGCTGGAAGATGCTTTATCTCCCGGATGTCTACGTCACCGGCTTCGAGGAGCTGCCCGAGCGTCGCCGATTCTTCAAGTCGACGCTGGATCTGATGCGCCGCTGGTTCGGCAACATGCTGCGTACCAACGGCCGTGCCATCGCGCTGGGGCCAAGCCGCATGGGCTGGTTCACCTGGTGGAGCCTCGTCGACCAGCGGCTTTCCATGTGGACCACGCTGATCGGCCCGACCATCGCCATCATGCTGACGCTGTTCGTGCGCCCGTCGTTCATCTTCGCCTATCTGCTGTGGATCCTGATGACCCGCGGCCTGACCAGCCTGGTACTGGCCTGGCAGCGCGGACGCTGGAGCGCACTGTGGGTGCCAATGCTCTACTACAACCAGCTCAGCGGCGCGATCCTGAAGACCTACGTCAGCTTTCGCTTCAACCGTCAGAAATGGTCACGTCAGGGCATTTCCGCCGGCGAGCCCGACGATCCTCGCGCAGCCCGTCGTCAGCGACTGGGTGGCCATTTCATCCACGCCCTCTACCTGGGCGGGCTGATATTCGTGCTGGCCGTCTTCGGCGGCATCATGGCCCCGGCCGATCGCCTGTCGATCGCGGCGATGACCGGCGCCCAGCCGGAGACGCTCGAGGAAGACGCCGCCGACAATCGCTGGCTCGCATTGACGCTGGCCGACGCACCGGAGGGCGGCAGCGTTCATCTGCCCGCCGGCCACTACCGGATCGATGCCCGATTCAACGACCAGGTCGCCTCGCTGGACAGGATTCGCGGCACCAGCCTTCACGGCTATGGCGACCCGGACGATCCGACCACGCTGGAAGTCGGCACCGGACTCGCCTCGCAGATCCGCTTCGGCGACACCACGCTCGCCAGCGCTGGCAAGTTCGACTGTGACGCCCAGCAGCCCTGTCAGATTCAGCTTGCCGGTCACGCTATCCAGCTGACGGCGCTATCGCTGTCGCTCGAAGGCAGCCACATGGAAGACAACGCGCTGGCACAGAACCGCCAGTAGCCAGGGAATTTCAAGGAGACTTCACCATGTCAGATCACGATCGCCAGTCAGGCCATGACAACGAGACACGCCGGGATCCGGATCAGCTGCGCCATGAACGCCGCGACGAGCGCCGCCATGTCCGCGTCGAAATGCCCTTCAACGTTCGTCTGGGGGATGATCGGGTCGTCAAGGGCCACGATCTCTCGATGGGAGGCTTTTCCGCCGAGACCTCGATGCATTTGGAGCGCCACCGCGAGATCCCCGTTGCGCTAATGCTGACCGCCAGCGGTGTCGAGCTGGCCCTGCCCGCGATGGCGCGCCCACTGCGCGAGATCGGCGACGCGCGCCAACAGCGCGTCGCGTTCGAGTTCACCCAGATGGAACCCCGCCAGCGCGATATTCTGCGCCGGGTGATTCGAGCCCAGATGAGCGGACGCCACGTCAGCCTCGATGGCCTGGTCGACCCGCAGGATGCCCAGACCCCCCGCAAGCGCCGTGGCAACGTCGCGACACCGGCCACCAAGCCCAAGCGTCGCGTTCCCATGTTCCGCTACCTGGCACTGCTCGTCGCCGCGGGCGTCTTGACGGCGGCAGTGGCCGCGACCGTCTATCGTAATGTCTTTCTGATCGAGCCGAGCTTCGCCGCGGTAACGGCGCCGCGGACGGATATCCTGGCGCCCGGCGCCGGCCAGTTGAAAGACCTGGAGCTCAACGCCGGCGACAAGGTCAAGCGCGACCAGCCGCTGATCCGGGTCAATAACGCCGAACTCCAGAACGATCTGCTGCTGTCCCAGGCCTCGTTCGACTACAACAAGCGCCTGATCGATAACCTCCAGGACAGCCTCGACGATGCTGGAAACCACAAGGTCAGCGTGGCGACATCCTCCAACCCCGCAGACGGCGAGCTGGGTTACGAGACCCTGTCGCCGGAAATCGCGAGGACACGGGTAGAGCAGTTCGAGACGGCCCGCGACTACGAAAGTTCGCGTATCGATGCCTACAAGGCACGGGTATCGGCCAACACCATCTACAGCCCGTGTGACTGCGAAGTGGCCTGGGCACTCAGCGCTGCCGGCGGCACCTACGTCAACGAAGGGGACCGTGTCATGACGCTGGTCAGCACCCACAACAACGACGTCATGGTCGAGGCGCTGGTGCACATGGACGATATCGGCGATATCGAGAACCACCAGCAGGCCTATATCGCCCTGCCCAATGCCTCGGAGCCGATTCCCGCGCGTGTGCGTAGCGTCGCACTCGATGTCGAACGCCAGCCGCGTGCCGGCTTCCCGGACTGGGTGCGCCAGCAGCAGAACGTGGCGAGCGTGCTGCTGGTACCGGAAGAGACATTGCCGGCCAGCGCCGTGGGTACGCCGGTCGATGTCCGCTTCACCGAAGCGCCGATGCTCGACACGGCCGCCGAGTGGACCTACCAGGCGGGCCGCGCCATGTATCAAGGCGTTCAATCGTTGTGGACGAGTGCCGCCGACGGAATGAAAAGCGCCATGAACTGAGCCTTCGACTGGCCGTCGCGTGAAGCGACCGTGAAGCGCTACCGAAACCCATCGCAAACGAACTTGCCGAGGAAATGACCATGACGCGATCCCAGCTCGACAATGCCAACCGCCGCTCATTGCGCCTTTCGGGCACGGCGGCGCTGCTCGCCGGCGCGTTGACTGTCGTCTCCCTGCCCGCGCAGGCCGCCAGTGACGGTGATCTCACCCGGCCCCAGGTGTCGGCCTGCTCGACACGCTACGCCCCGGTACACGCCCCGGGCATGAACATCCCGGCCAATGCGGATCCCAAGGCCTGGGTCAAGAGCGGGCTCGATGCCGAGCGACGCTGGGGCGAACAGAACCTGCAGGTGCTGAGCAACGAGGAGAGCGGACTCGACGCGCCCGCCCTGCGTGTCAGCTACCCGCAAGGCAGCTCGTCGCCCAGCGATGCCGCAGAGGGCGGCGCCGGTTTCGTGATGCCGGTGCCGGCGCTGCGTCAGGCCGATCGCGCCTGCCTGCGTTACCAGGTGCGTTTCCAGCCCGGTTTCGACTTCGTCAAGGGTGGCAAGTTGCCCGGCCTCTACGGCGGCGACGGCCCCACCGGCGGCGACGAGGTCACCGGCAAGAACGGCTTCTCGATGCGTTTCATGTGGCGCAAGCAGGGTCAGGGCGAGCTCTACGAGTACGTCGCCAATAAAGACGCCGACTACGGCGAATCGGTCGGCCGTGGCCGATGGCGCTTCACCCCGGGACAGTGGGTCAGCGTGGAGCAGGAGATCGTGCTCAACGATCCCGACCGCGACAACGGCATTGCGCGTGTCTGGATCGACGGCCAGCCGATTCTCGAGCAGCAGGGCATCGTCTATCGCACCACTGAAGACGTGCATATCGACGGCCTGATGTTCTCGACCTTCTTTGGCGGTCACGGCAGCGACTGGCGCACGCCGCGTCACCAGGTCGTCGATTTCGCCGACTTCACCCTGATGGCCCCCAGGGCGTGATCCATCCTTTCGACAGGGAGTCGATTTTCATGAAACGGACGTCACTCGCAGGCCGTGTGGGCCTGCGTCTCACTCTCACGATGCTATTGGGCGTAACCGCCTTGGGGCTGACGCTTTCGGCCCAGGCTATGAGCTACGAACAGCGCCAGAAGCTGGATCTGTCGGAATATACGGTCACCGATCCCGATGCCTCCTATTTCGACGTCAAGGCACGCATGGCCTTGCTGCAGCAGACGGACAACGATCTGCTGCAGTACAACAGTGATCAGCTCGAGCCCGGTCCCAGCTGTCAACAGGAGCTGTCCAAGCCGGCGCTGGACAGTGTCATCCGGATTCCCGGCTACTATCCGCAGCCCCAGGCCTGGAAGCTGGCTTCCGAGCCACTGTTCGATTTCGAGGACACCGTCTCCAATCTGGCTGGCGCCTACGTCGCCTCCGGGGATGACTACTACGCCGATTGCCTGGTGCGGTTTCTCGACAAATGGGCGACTCAAGACGCCTTGAGCCAGTTCTATTACGACCGTCTCGAACCCCAGGGCTGGTACTCGACCGAGTCGATGATGTTTGCCGCCGCCATGGCCTACTCCATCGTGCGTCCGGTCGTGGCGGACAAGCGTCCCGAGGCGATCGAACGCATCAATCACTGGCTCAACACGCTGGCCCACCAGCACTCGTCCATTCGCGGCGGAGACCCGAGCTGCTGCAACAACCACTTCTACCGTCGAGCGCTCTACGCCAGCATGATCGGCGTACTGACGGACGACGACGAGCTTTTCCAGTTCGGCGTCAGCGCCGTCTACTCGGCGCTCAGCGACATGACCCCGCGCGGGGCCTTGCCCCACGAAATGGCTCGTGGACGACGCGCCAGCCACTACCAGAACTATGCCCTGCTGTATCTCGTCAACATCATGCAGGTGGCCTATCGCCAAGGCTACGACCTGTTCGACTTCGAGTACGACGGCCATACCGTCGACGATGCGGTCCAGTTTGCGCTGGACACCTTCGACGACCCGGCAGCGCTGGGTGACCTGGCGACCCACTCCCAGTACTACGGCTTTCTGGACGACGAGCAGTACCTGGCCTGGATGGAGGTCTATCTCCAGCACCGAGAGGATCCGAGAATCTCCCACTACGTCAGCCAGAAGCGGCCCATCGACAACCGCAGCGCCGGGGGCTACGTCACCCTCTACTTCATGGATCCGAAAGCCCAGCCTCGCGCGCTGCCGGAACCCGAAGAGCAGCAACTCGCCACGTTCGAACCCGATACCTGATTTCGCGCCCGATACCTGATTTCGCCCCGAGGCTCGAGTTCGAGCCCTGCCACGGCCTCGGGATCCGACGATTCACTGTTCAGGACCGTTCCAGGGACGGAACGGCTCCGACCCAAAGGAGACTCGCATGACGATATCCACTCGCACTGACCTGCTGCCCCTGTCACGCCGGCCTGCCAGCCGATTCATACCGGGCCTGGCTTCGGCCCTGGTTTCGGCCATCATGCTGACCGCCTGCGCCGGCCAGGGTACCCAGGACATGCAAACCGTCGCCGCCCAGGATCGGGCGCTGTTTGCCCATCGCTACGTCGAGTCGATGCCTTCGACCGACTGGAACCGCATGGAATACATCCGCAATCTGCAGGCCGAGGGCCAGAGCCTGAAAGCCATCGAACTGCTCAAGCCCATGGCACGGACGCACCCCGAAGCCCTTTACGAGCTGGCGCGAATCTACGATGACGGCGCCGGCGTCCCCCGCGATCCCGAACTGGCCGTTCACTACTATCGCCAGGCCGTTCCCTATGAATTCAGCGGGCTCGACAACGCCTCGCTGAAACTGGGACGACTCTATCTCGCCGGGGACGGCGTCAAGCGGGACCCCGCCCTGGCCTGGAATCTGTTCCAGCAGGCCATCGACCACGACGGCAACCCCAGCGCTCGCATCGAGGTCGCCGAGATGCAGCTGGCAGGCGAAGGCGTGCCGCGTGATGTCGATGCCGCCCGCGAACAGCTGGAAAAGGCAGCGGCCCAGAACGAGCCGCGCGCCCTCGAGAAACTGGCCGAAAACTATGCCACCGGCGGTGCTTTCGGCAACGACCCGAGCCGGGCACGGGCCTATGCCGAGCGTTATGCGCAGGCAATGACCTCGCGCGCCGAGAGCGGCGATGTCGATGCCATGCTCGCGCTGTCGCGACTCTACGCCGAAGATGGCCTGCTGCCCCAACCCGAGCGTCAGCAGCAGTGGTTGAACCGGGCAGCCGAAAGCGGCGACCCGCAAGCGCTGGCCGCCGCCGGCCATCTGCTGCTCGACCGGCAGGATCCCTCCGAAGGCCTGAACATGCTCGAACGCGCAGCGCAAACCGGCAACGTGGATGCCGCCTACTGGCTGGGTCAGGCTTATCTGGGCGAAGGCCAGGTCGAAGCCGATCCGGCGCTCGCCGAAAAGTGGCTGACCAAAGCCTCGGAGCAGGGCCAGCTCGACGCCACGCGCAGCCTGGGGCAAGCCCATTTCGATGGCGTGGTGTTATCCGAAGATCCCCAGCGAGGCATTCAACTGCTGGAGCAAGCCGCACAGCACAACGATGCCTACGCCCTCGCCCTGCTGGGCAACATCTATCTCGATAGCGACAAGGTCCAGGCACAGCCGCAGCGTGGCGTCGAATATCTCAAGCGCGCCAATCGGCTCGGCCACCCTTACGCCACCGCTCGCCTGGGCGAGGCTTATCTCGAGGGAGAAGGCATGCCCGCCGATCCGGTTCAGGGCGTTGCGTTGCTCACGGATGCGGCCAACCAGAAACAGAGCGGCGCCGCGCGTACTCTGGGTATCGCCTATATGGATGGCACCGGCCTGCAGCGCGATCCGGCCAAGGCGCAACGGTGGCTGAGCCTGGCCGTCGAACAGGATCCCGCCGACACCACGTCGAAGACACGGCTCGGCCAGGGTTACCTGGAGGGCAAGCTTCCCGGCGCAAGCCACCAGGGCGTGAAACTGCTCGAAGAAGCCGCTGACCAAGGTGACGCCTACGCCATGGTGGTGCTCGGTCGCGCCTATCGCGAGGGGGTCGGTGTATCGCCGAACCTGAACCGCTCGGAACTGTGGCTCCAGCGGGCTGAGCGTGCGGGCCACCCATCGGCACGACAGGCGCTGGCTCGTACCTACCGCGCCAGCGGCGAGCAAGGCAACATCGACGACCTGATCCGCGCTGCCAATATGGGCGAAGTGCCGGCCATGGCGGATCTGGGCCGGGCCTATCTGCGCGGCCAGGGCGTCAGCGCCAGTTACGCCAGCGCACGCAAATGGCTGTCGAAAGCCGCCGATGCGGGTCACCCCGGCGCGACGGCCTCGCTCGGTCAGATGTATGCCGAAGGATTGGGTGTCGGCGTCAACAAGAGACGCGCCGCAGGCTATTTCGAACGAGCGATCGCCGCCGGCCATGTCGGAGCCCAGGCCGATCTCGGTCAAATGCTGCTGACCGGCGACGGCATCCCCGCCGACCCGCAACGCGGCGTCAGATTGCTGACCCGCGCGGCCAACGCCGGGCATGGTTCCGCGGGCGTAACGCTCGGCGAAGCCTATCTCAACGGCACCGGCGTCGCCGCTGACCCGGAGCGTGGCGTACGCTATCTCTCCCAGGCAGCGGAACGCGGTGACGACAACGCCCAGCGCGTACTGGGGCTGGCCTACCTCGAAGGCAACGGCGTCGACGCGGACGCCGACGAAGCCGTGAGCTGGCTTTCCCGTTCGGCGAGCAATGGCAATGCCTCCGCGCAAGCGGCGCTGGGCTCGGCCTATCTCGAAGGCCAGGGTGGCGTCACCCAGGACATCGACAAGGGCAAGCAGTTGCTGACCGCCGCCGCCGAGACTGGCCATGCCGGCGCCGAGGCCGCACTCGGACGCGCCTATCTCAGCGGAGAAGTTCTGCCGCGGGACCCCCACAAGGGCGCGGAACTGCTGGTCGATGCCGCACGTCAGGGGCACCGCTCCGCTCGCATCTCGCTGGCTCAGGCCTTTCTGCAAACGCGTGGCGTCGAGTTCGTCAATCAGCAACAGGCGATGATCTGGCTCGACGGTGTCATGGAAGGCGACAGCGAAACCGCGATCGATACCCTCCAGGATCTGCTGGAGAATCCCGAGGCGGCTACCGCTGCCGGGGATGCATCCTCCACATGATTCGATATCGCCAAAGACAAGCGCTGGCACTGGTACTCGCCGCGCTGGCGCTCCCGACCCTGGCGCCGGTGGCAACAGCCGGAACCACGATCCCCGAGGCCGCGACGGACATCGCGGCTTCGGCCGTGATCGACCGGGCCGAGAGCGAACGCCGGAAACCGCTCTACAGCGTGGTGAACAAAACCCGGCTCCCGGCCAGCGAAGACGCCCACGACTACTTCAGCTTTGCACCCTACTGGTGGCCGGACCCGGACAGTGACGATGGCCTGCCCTACGTGCGGCGTGATGGTGAATACAATGAAGCGACGCTCGGCGATGCAACCGACAAGCAGCGCCTGATCGATTTCATCGACACCGTCAACGTGCTCTCCTGGAGTTACCGCCTCACCGGTGACGAGCGCCATGCCCAACGCGCCGTCGCGCAACTGCGCCACTGGTTCGTCACGCCCGAGACGCGGATGGCCCCCAACCTGCGCTACGCCCAGGCCATACCGGGACGGGTCGAAGGGCGCGGCATCGGCATCATCGAAAGTCGGCTGCTGATCGGCCTATCCGAATCGATCCGGCAACTGGCGCCCTCCCCCGCGCTGACCGACGAAACGCTCGGCCCGCTGAAGCAGTGGTACGGCGACTATCTGGACTGGATGCTGACGAGCGAGAACGGCCGGAAGGAGCATTCCAAGCGCAACAATCACGGCACCTGGTATGACGCGCAGGTCGTGGCCTTTGCCCGCTTCGTCGGTCGCCCGGCCCTGGCCAAGCGCCAGTTGCATGAAGCGCTTGACCGATTGGAAGCGCAGTTCGAGCCCGACGGGCGTCAACCGCTGGAACTGAAACGAACCCGGCCATGGCACTATGCCAATTTCAATCTGGCAGCCTGGTCGGTGATGCTCCGCGAAGCTTCGGCGCTGGGGCTGACCTGGCCGGAAGAGGAAGCGGATCGGACGCGTCTGGCGGCCGCCTATCGCTGGGTCGCCGATCATGCGGCCAACCCCGATGACTGGTCGTATCAGGAACTTCACGGTTTCGACCCCGCCATTGCGCTCCCCAATCTGGTGACAGCGGCGCGTCATCGTCTGCTGCGAGACGACAGCCTGCTGCAAGACAGTGGCCGTATCGGACCGCTCTTCCAGCGCTGGGTACAGGACCCTGATCGTGACTCGGCCATGGCGGCAACGGCGTTGCTATCCTTGGCGAAGGCGCCCACTGCCCTCCCTTGAACGAAGATGGCCCGCTGCCAGGGCAGCGGGCCATCTTCTGTCATCTATCGACTTCTCTATCGATAGACTGCTTTATCGATCGATTGCTTCACCGTCCGATTGCTTCGCCGAGTGACTCGGCGCGAGCGATCAATCAAACGGATTGCGCAGCACGATCGTCTCGTTACGGTCGGGGCCGGTAGAGATGATATCGATCGGCGTACCGACTTCTTCTTCCAGGAAGGCGATATACGCGCGCGCGTTCGCCGGCAGATCCTCGACGCTACGCACCCCGATGGTGGATTCGTTCCAGCCCGGCAGATCGTGATAGAGCGGCTCGATCACTTCGTACCCTTCGGAATCGACCGGATTGTCGATGGTTTCGCCATCCTTGCTGCGATAGCCGACGCAGACGCGGATGTTCTCGAGCCCGTCGAGCACATCAAGCTTGGTCAGGCAGATGCCGGAGACCGAGTTGATCTGCACCGCGTGACGCAGCGCCACGGCGTCGAACCAGCCACAGCGGCGCGCACGACCGGTGGTTGCCCCGAACTCGTGCCCTTTCTCGGCCAGGTGCCGGCCGAATTCGTCGAACAGCTCGGTGGGAAACGGGCCGGAGCCGACACGCGTGGTGTAGGCCTTGGTGATGCCCAGCACGTAGTCGAGATAAAGCGGGCCGACCCCGGAGCCGGTCGCCGTGCCGCCAGCGGTCGTGTTGGAGCTGGTGACGTAGGGATAGGTGCCGTGGTCGATATCCAGCAACGAGCCCTGAGCGCCCTCGAACAGGATGTTTTCGCCGGACTTGCGGATATCGTGGACCAGGGAGACCGTGTCGCAGACCATGGGGCGCAGTTCTTCGGCAAAGCCCATCGCCTGATCCAGCACTTCCTGGAAATCGACGGCCGGTTCACCGTGATAACGGGTCAACACGAAGTTGTGGTAATCGAGCACCTCGCCCAGCTTGGAGGCGAAACGCTCGCGATGCAGGATGTCACCCAGGCGCAGGCCGCGACGTGCGACCTTGTCTTCGTAGGCCGGTCCGATACCGCGTCCGGTCGTACCGATCTTGGCAATGCCGCGAGCCTTTTCACGCGCCTGGTCGAGGCGCACATGGTAAGGCAGGATCAGCGGACAGGCCGGCGACAGACGCAGGCGCTCGCGCACCGGCACGCCCTTGGCCTCCAGCTCCTTGATCTCCTCCATCAACGCTTCCGGCGACAGCACGACACCATTGCCGATCACGCAGATCTTGTCGTCGCGCAACACGCCGGAAGGAATCAGATGCAGAACCGTCTTCTGGCCGTCGATCACCAGCGTATGGCCGGCATTGTGCCCGCCCTGGAATCGCACCACGGCACTGGCGGACTCGGTCAACAGGTCGACGACCTTGCCCTTGCCCTCATCGCCCCACTGAGTACCCAATACGACTACGTTCTTGCCCATTGCTCTCGTCTCTTGATCAACCCGTCGCGATCCGGTCGTTCGTCGCGATCCATTTGCTGTATCCACGCTGGCGTCTGTGAACAGGTTCTGACAGCGTTGGCTCAATTCAGCGGCTCGATACGCCACTCGCCATCCTGAAGCACCAGATGACGATTGCAGCGGTGTGACTCGGGACCGGTCCGCTGGTCGGGCAGCGCCTGGATCACGCGCTCCCCCTGCGCCCGTAGCCGATTGATGGTCTCATTGAGCGCGGCGTCCGTCTGGTTCGGTGCCCAGATGCCATTGGTTGGCGGCTCTCGTTCGGCCAAGGTCGCCAGCTGCTTGAGATCCATGGAAAATCCGGTGGCCGGGCGGGCACGGCCAAAGGCCTGGCCGGTATCGTCGTAGCGTCCGCCCTTGCTCAGGGCCTGGCCGTATCCCGGCACGTAGGCGGCGAATACCATTCCGGTGTGGTACTGGTAGCCGCGCAGCTCGGCCAGGTCGAAGTAGAACGACACCTCGGGATGCTCGGCGACGACGCCGCGATGCAGCCGCATCAACTGATCGAGCGCGTCCAGAACGGCGCTCGGGGCCTCGGCCAATACCTGCTGGGCATGCTCCAGAATCTCCGCCCCGCCATGCAGCCGCGGAAGTTCGCTGAGCATCCGCGCGAGCCCGGAATCCCGAACATTGGCGGCCACCAGTTCGTCGATGACGATATAAGCCTTGCGTTCGATGGCATCGAACAGCGCCCGTTCGACGTCGTCGCTCCAGTCGACGGCACGCACCAATTCGCGGTAGATCGCGGTGTGGCTCAGTGCCAGGTGAATCTCCTTGGCGCCGGCCGCCTCGAGGCTGGACAGCGCCAGCCTCAATACTTCGATATCGGCATCCAGCCCGGCGTGACCGAAGAGCTCGACGCCAACCTGCATGGGGCTGCGGCCGCCCTGATGCTTGTCGGCCTTGGCCCGCAGTACCGTCGTGCAATAGCACAGGCGCACGGGACCCTGACGCTTCAGCGAATGGGCGTCCATGCGCGCGACCTGAGGCGTCACGTCGGCACTGGCACCCATCATCCTGCCGGTCAACTGATCGGTCAGCTTGAACGTCTGCAGATCCAGATCGGTGCCGGTGCCGGTCAGCAGCGAGTCGAGAAATTCGACCGGCGGCGGCATGACCAGGTCGTAGCCCCAGCGGTCGTACAGGTCGAGCAGCGTCCGACGCAACTCCTCCATCCGGGTTGCCTGCGGCGGCAATACTTCATCCATGCCGTCGGGTAGCAACCAGCGGTCAGCGATCGTCATGAGCTTTTCCTGCCCAGCGGTAAGTCGGTAAAGATCGGAGGCAAAGGCCAGCTTCGCCATCCCGTGACAGTTGCAGCCGGAGCGCTGCGAGGCGGGTGCATTGCGCAAAGACTTGATCGTATGAAGACGTGATTGCGCAAAAACAGGCCGCACAAAAAAGCCGGGCTAAACCCGGCTAGGCAATAGTACCACGAAACGCCCGCGGGGAAATCCCGCGGGCGTTCGTTTTCCTAGATGAGGCCGTTCGTCCGCCCGCCCCTCATGGCGCCGAAGCCTCGGCAGGCGTCGGGTCTTTGAGATAGCGGAAGAAGTCGCTGTCGTCCGGACTCAATACCAGCAGATCCTTGCCCTTGCCGTTGAAGCTGTCGCGATAGGCTTGCAGCGAACGATAGAACGAGAAGAAATCCGGTGCCTGCTGATAGGCGCTGGCATAGATCTGCGCCGCCTGGGCATCACCCTCGCCACGTGTGGTCTCCGCTTCCTGGCGACCGTTGGCGAGAATTTCCTGACGCTGACGATCGGCGTCGGCACGAATCGCCTCGGCCTGCTGGGAACCTTCCGCGCGATAGGTTCTCGCCGCCTGCTCCCGCTCCGAATTCATGCGTTCGTAAACCGCCTGAGTCACCTCGGGTGGCAGCTCGATTCGCTTGACGCGAATATCGAGGATATGGACACCCAGCTCGTCGCGCATCGCCTGGTCGAGCTGCTGTACCGGCTCGACCATCAGCTCTTCCCGCGCCCCTTCGACGGTGTCGGCGCCCTTGTCTTCACCCACCAGTTCCTGATTGTCGCTCTCTGCTGCGATTCTCTCCTGGATGATCGAGGACATCTCGGTCTGGCCGAACTTGTTGCGCAATGCTTCGTCGGTCCGTGGCGCGATCAGGTTCTCGGCGACCTGGATGTTGCCACGCGTAGCCTCGTAGAACTGCTGTGGGTCGGCAATCTTCCACTTCACGAAGGAGTCGACGATCACCGCCTTGGAGTCCGCCGTCAGGTACCGCGTCGCGCTGGAGTCGACCGTCTGCACGCGTACGTCGAAGATTCGCACGGTGTTGAATATCGGCAGCTTGAAGTGCAGACCGGGGCCAATGTTGTTTTCGATCACCTCGCCGAAACGCAGCTTGATGGCCCGTTCTGTCTCGTTGACGACGTAGAAACTGGCACTGGCAAACCAGGCCAGCAACGCCAGGATGATGACGCCAAACAGGGCGCGATTATTAAACATTAGCGACCCTCCCGCAGGCTGGAACTACGTGTCGGCTGCTGCGAGCCACTGTTCATCTGATCGATCACCTGCCGTGAAATCTGTTCGAGCTGTTGCATGCTCATCGGCGACGAGTCGCTCTGGCTGCTGTTACCGCCAGCCTGCATCTGATTGAGCGGCAGCACGGTCATGGCATTGCCGTCACCCAGATCGACGAGCGCCTTGGGCGTCTTGCTCAGCACATCGCTCATGGTCTCGAGATAGAGACGCTGACGCGTCACGTCCGGCGCCTGCCGATATTCGCTCAGCAGCGAATTGAAGCGGTTGGTCTGACCGATGGCATCGGATACCGAAGCAGCCTTGTAGCCATTGGCTTCCTCGATGAGACGCTGCTTCTGACCCTTGGCCTCGAGAACGACGGCCTGGCTATAGGCATTGGCCTGGTTGATCGAGCGCTGACGCTCCTCCCGGGCACGGATGACGTCGTCGAAGGCGTCCTGGACCTGATCCGGCGGCGCGGTCGATTCGACGTTGACCGTCTGCAGACGCAGACCGGTACCGTAAGCTTCCATATAGGCCGTCAACCGCTCGAAAACCCGCTGCCCCAGCCGATCACGACCGGTGGTCAGGATTTCCTGCAGGTGCATGTTGCCCACTTCCTGGCGCAAGGCCGAGTCCATGGCGTTCTGCAGCGTCATCTCAGGCTCGTTGACGTTGACCAGAAACGCATGCGAATCGCTCACCACATACTGCGCCGAGACGCTGACGCGAACGATGTTCTCGTCGCTGGTCAGCATCGAATCCGTCTGCGTCGCAGAGCGGATGCTGGTCACGTTGACGCTGTCCACGCGATCGATGATCGGCGGATTCCAGTGCAGACCGGGATTCAAGGTTTCGGTGTACTTGCCGAGTCGGAACACCACGCCGCGCTCGGACTGATCGATCAGATGGAAACCGGATCCGGCCCAGATCACGGCCGCCACGATCAGCACCAGGATCGGCAGCAAAAACGGGTTGCGCTTGCCACCGCCACCATTGCTGCCGCCGGAACCATCGCCGCCAGGACCGGAACGCTTGCCGCGGCCGCCCAGCAGACGGTTGATCTTGTCTTGAAACTTTTTCAGCGCTTCATCGAGATCCGGTGGCCCCTGATTGCCACCGCCGTTGTTGCCACCATTACCACTCGGGCGTCGGCCCCCTCCGCCGCCCCAAGGGTCCTGCTGGTTGTTGCCACCACCAGGCTCATTCCAAGCCATACCTAGTCTCCAATGATGCAGTCAAAGCGTTGCGTCAGGCCAAAGCATTACGCATGGCATCGGGAGCATGAGCCGCCGTGGCGTTGCACTGACGTGCAAAGGGCTGGTTCGGACGGATGCCGAATCCCCTGTCACCCTGCATCGCTCGGATCTGCTCGCCAGACCACGAAGCTCCCTGCGTAGTTTTCCTCACCTCAAACCCGTTCCCAATCGGCAACCGGCGTTTTTTCCGAGGTGGGCAAGTAATCGTCGGCGCGTTCGCCCAAGCGAGCCATCATCTGCATAAACTCTCGCCGGGGCAAGCGAATCTCCAGATTCGAGCGACCGTGCTCGTCGAACGTTTCGTTTTGCACGGCCTGCAACTCGTGCAGCGCCGCTCGTAGTCGACCCTGCTCGGGCGTCAGCGTCAAGCGGATATCGAGGATATCCTCGGCCAGCCATTCCCCGAGCGCTTCGCGCAGCAGTTCCAGGCCTTCGCCGTCACGCGCCGACAGCCACACGACCTGCGGGAAGCCCTGTTCGTCACGTTCGATCCGCGGCGATGTTCCCAGCAGGTCGATCTTGTTCATCACCAACAGCCGTGGCACGTCGTCAGCATCGATCTCGGCCAGCACGCTATCGACCTGAGCCACGTTGAGTTCGCGGTCCGGGTCGGCAGCGTCGATCACATGGACGATCAAGCTGGCCTCGGTCGCTTCCTGCAGCGTGGCCCGGAAGGCCTCGACCAGCTTGTGCGGCAGATGCCGGATGAAGCCGACCGTATCCGCCAGCACGACCTCGCCGACATCCGGCACGTCGAGGCGACGCAGTGTCGGATCGAGCGTGGCGAAGAGCTGATCGGCGGCGTACACCTCGGACGAGGTGATCGCATTGAACAGCGTCGATTTGCCGGCGTTGGTGTAACCCACCAGCGAAACGCTGGGGATTTCCGCCCGCGCTCTGGCGCGCCGATTCTGGTCGCGCTGCTTGCGGACCTTCTCGAGACGCTTGTGAATCGACTTGATGCGCTCACGCAGCAGGCGTCGGTCGGTCTCGAGCTGGGTCTCCCCCGGGCCACGCAGACCGATACCGCCTTTCTGGCGCTCGAGGTGGGTCCAGCCCCGCACCAGCCGGGTGGACATGTACTCGAGCTGAGCCAGTTCGACCTGGAGCTTGCCTTCGTGAGTCCGCGCGCGTTGCGCGAAGATATCGAGAATCAGCCCCGTCCGATCGAGCACACGACACTTGAGCGCACGCTCGAGGTTGCGTTCCTGGGACGGAGACAGGGCATGGTTGAAAATGACGAGTTCGGCACCGTGGGTCTCGAGTGCGGCCTTGACCTCCTCGAGCTTGCCACTGCCGATGAAAGAACGAGGGTCGGGGCGGCGCCGACTACCCTGAATCAGGGTAGCCGACTCCGCCCCGGCAGAGCGCACCAGCTCCAGGAGTTCACCCGGATCTTCGCGTTCCTGCTCGTCCTGAAAGTCCACATGGACCAGAATCGCCGTTTCGCCGGCGTCGGGACGTTCGAAAAACAATCACTACCTCTCGATTAGCTATCGAGTCCGGGTGCAGCGGTAGGATCCTGCGGCGGCAACCGGACGTTACGGGACGGCACGACCGTCGAAATGGCATGCTTGTAGACCATCTGACTGACGGTGTTGCGCAACAGGATGACGAACTGATCGAACGACTCGATCTGTCCCTGCAACTTGATGCCGTTGACCAGAAAAATGGAAACCGGGATGCGCTCCTTGCGCAGAATGTTCAGGTACGGATCCTGAAGGGACTGTCCTTTGGACATGTTGCTCTCCCTAATACTGTTATGAGTAGTGCTGTTTTAGTTGGGCGGCGATTCGTTCTGACTCGGCATCACACCGGCGGCATCGCAACGCCGCGAGTATAGGTCTGGACGAAGCCCGCCATTTTACGCTAACTGCCGTGGTCACGCACGATTTTCGCAATCCGCTCGCCCACATCCGGCGCGCAGCTATCCACCCAATGAAGATCGGGCCAGCGCCGCAACCAGGTCAACTGCCGCTTGGCCAACTGGCGCGTGGCGGCAATGCCTCGTTCACGCAGTTCACCGCGATCATAGGCCCCATTGAGGTACTCCCATGCCTGCCGATAACCGACGCTCTTCATCGACGGCAGATCCGCATGGAGGTCGCCGCGCTGTTTCAATGTAGACACTTCTGACACGAATCCTCCAGCGAGCATGGCATCGAAGCGCCGGGCGATACGCGCATGCAGGACATGACGCTCGGCAGGCGCGAGAGCTATGGACAACAATCGCCACGGAAAGTTTTCACGCTGCTGGTGCTGCCAGTGCTCGGAGAGCGGTACACCGCTCAGCCGATAGACTTCTAGCGCACGGATCAGGCGCTGACGATTGCGCGGATGGATGGCAGCGGCGGCCTGCGGATCGACCTCGGCGAGCTCCGCATGCAGCGCCTCGAAGCCCTCGCGCTCGCCGCGCTGACGGAGCTGTTCGCGCGTGACCGGGTCCGCCCCGGGCATGGTCGCGACGCCTTCGACCAGGCGCTTGGCGTACATCATCGTGCCACCCACCAGCAGCGGCGTTTTGCCGCAGGCCGTGATCGCCTTCATTTCACGCAGCGCATCGAGACGAAAGTCTGCGGCGGTATAGACCTCGGCCGGATCGCGAATGTCGATCAGACGATGCGGCGCCGCTGCCAGTTCTTCCCGGGACGGCTTGGCCGTGCCGATATCCATGCCGCGATAGACCATCGCCGAGTCGACACTGATCAGTTCCGCGTCGAAGCGCCGATGCAGCGCAATCGCGCTGTCGGTCTTGCCGGCGGCCGTCGGTCCGAGCAGCAGGATCGCCAGCGGACGATCATCCCGCCTCGAGCCACCGTGCTCTCTCGGACCAAAAGATTCGTCGTGCATGCGACCATCGTTTTCGTTCACAGACATCCTCGTTCACTGGCCGCGAAGGAACAGCTTGTCGAGCTGCGCCATCGACATTTCGGTCCAGGTGGGGCGCCCGTGATTGCACTGCCCGCTACGCTCGGTACGTTCCATGTCGCGCAGCAGCGCATTCATCTCGGGCAGCGTCAGCAGGCGATTGGCGCGCACGCTGCCGTGGCAGGCCATGGTGCTGAGCAGCTCGTTGATCCGGGTCTCGAGACGGTCCGAACGCCCGAAGCGCTCGAGATCGCCGAGCATGTCCCGTATCAGCGGCTCGATATCCGCATCCGCCAGCAGTGCCGGTACCTGGCGGATCAGCAGCGTCTCGGGGCCGGCGGCGTCGAGCACCACACCCAGCCGGGCGAAGGCCTCCCGCTCCTGATCGGCGATCTCGGCTTCGCCGGCGCTGACCGCCATGGAGACCGGCACCAGCAGCGGCTGCGCATCGAGCGCGCCGGCATGAATTTGCTGCTTCATGCGTTCATAGACGATCCGCTCGTGAGCGGCATGCATGTCGACGATGACCATCCCGCGCTCGGTCTGGGCCAGAATGTAGACGCCGTGCAGCTGCGCCACGGCATAGCCCAACGGTGGCGCCTGGGTATCGTCCTGGGTTTTGATATCAGTGGCCAGCGTCGTCAGCGGCGTCGCCGGACGCTCCCGAAGCGCCACATCGGCCGCCTCGCCCCCCGGAGCATCAGCGCGACCATCACGCGGCGTCAGCAGCGACGACTCGTGTTCCGGATGCAGCGCATGATAGCCCGCCATGAACTCACGAATCCGCTGGGCCGCGGGGCGACTCTGTGCCGACGACTCTCCGCCTGACGCATGCTGCCCGGCCAGCGGCATGCGCTGCTGCTGCCAGCCGGGCGCATCGTAGGCCGTGGAGGGACGAGCCTGCCCTTCGGGCGATTGCCGAGCTGGCGCGCCGGTCTCCTCGTCGGCGGCATCGCCTGCCAGTTCCGCGTTCTTTCCTGCCGTCACTGCCCCGTTGGGTTTCACCGATGCCAGTGCGCGATGCAGGCTCGAGAACAGGAAATCGTGGACCAGGCGGCCGTCGCGAAAGCGCACTTCATGCTTGGTCGGATGCACGTTGACGTCCACCACCCGCGGATCGAGCTCGAGATAGAGCACGAACACCGGATGCCGGCCATGGAACATCACGTCGCGATAGGCCTGGCGAATGGCATGGGCGACCAGTCGGTCCCTGACGATGCGGCCATTGACGAAGAAATACTGCTGATCGGCCTGCGCGCGAGAGTAGTTCGGCTCGCCGACCCAGCCCCACAAGCGGAGCCCCGTGGCCTCCAGGTCGACGTGCAGAGCCTCGTTCAGGAAGCGCTTGCCCAGCATCGCACCGATACGCCGCTCCCGGCCGGCCTGATCCGCAGCCACGCCAGGCAGTTGATGGACAACCTTCTGATTGTGACGCAGCAGCCAGGTGATATCGAAACGGGACAACGCCAGACGCCGAAAGGCCTCCTCGACGTGACCGAATTCGGTCTTTTCGGTTCGCAGGAACTTGCGCCGCGCCGGCGTGTTGAAGAACAGATCATGGACCAGCACCGAAGTGCCACGAGGATGCGGCGCTGGCGTGACCCGCGGCTCCATCTGGCGCCCTTCGGCGACCACTCGCCAGCCGCCGGCGGGATCTTCGTTGGCGTTGGAGATCAGCTCGAGGCGCGATACCGAGCTGATCGACGCCAGTGCCTCGCCGCGGAAGCCCAGGCTGGAGACATCCTCGAGATCGTCGAGCGAGGCGATCTTGCTGGTAGCGTGCCGGGATAGCGCCAACGGCAGGTCGCCTTCGCCGATGCCGACGCCATCGTCACGCACACGGATCAACCGTGAGCCGCCCGCTTCGAGCTCGACCTCGATACGCTGGCTGCCGGCGTCGATGGCGTTTTCGACGATCTCCTTGACCACCGAGGCCGGCCGCTCGACCACCTCCCCCGCGGCGATTTGGTTGGCCAGGCGGGGATCGAGAATGCGAATGCGTGATACCTCGGTCATCGACACTCTCCTGCCGCTATCGTATAGAAAGCCTTGGAGACACTCATGGAATGGTCAACACCTGCCCTACCCGCAAGATGTCACTGTCCAGCCCATTGGCCTGCTTCAGCGCCTTCATGCTGATGTTATGGCTGGCCGCTACCTGGGACAACGAATCGCCTCTCTGGACGCGATACTCGTTGCCGGCGCTGCCGCGTCCCTGATCACGCTGCCAGGCCAGCAGGCTCGAGGGCGGCGGATGCTGGCGGAAATGGGCCACGATGCCGTCGTAGATCGCCTGGGCCAGCTTGGCCTGGTGTGCCGACGACTTTAGCTGCGCCTCTTCGCGCGGGTTGGAGATGAAGCCGGTCTCGACCAGCAGCGACGGGATGTCCGGTGATTTCAGCACCACGAAGCCCGCCTGCTCGACGCTCGACTTGTGCAGCTTGTTGATCCGCCCCAGTCGATCGAGCACCTGCCCGCCAGTCGCCAGCGAATCGTTCATCGTCGCGGTCATCGTCAGATCGAGCAGCACGCCGCGCAGCACTTCATCCTTGTCGTCGAGGCTCAAGTTGCCGTCGACGCCCCCGATCAGGTCGGACTGGTTCTCGCTCGCCGCCAGCCAGCGTGCGGTTTCCGACGTCGCCCCGCCCTGGGATAGCGCGTAGACCGAACTACCATAGGGCTGGCTACTGCGAACCGCATCGGCATGGACCGAGACGAAGAAGTCCGCCTTCTGCTGTCGGGCGATCAGGGTGCGCTGACGCAAGCCGACGTAATAGTCGCCATCGCGGGTCAGGAACGCCTTGAACCCCGGCGTCTGGTCGAAACGCTGCTTCACCTTGCGCGCGATCTGGAGCACGACATCCTTTTCTTGAGTATTGTGAGGACCGGTTGCTCCCGGATCTTCACCACCGTGACCGGCATCGACGGCGATGATGATGTCCCGCTTGGGATGCGGCTGCGCCTCGACGGCGGAAGCCACCGTTTCGGCTTCCTGCGGCTTGCCTTCGGCGACGGCTTCGGTTTGTGCTCGTTGCGCAGCGATCTCCTGATCGCGAATCATTGCCTCGATAGGATCGATGGGATCCTTGACCGCGCTGGCGCCGGGATAGTCGAGATCCACCACCAGACGGTCGCTGTACTGGTCATTGGGCGGCAGCGTGAAGCTCTTGGGCACGACGGAGCGATTGACGTCGAGCACGACGCGCAATCCGCCGCTTTCCCGCACCCCGGTACGCACTTTGGAAATGGCGCTGTCGTCCAGATCGAGCTTGTCGATGTCGAAATCCAGCTCGGTACTGTCGAGGTCGATCACGACGCGATCAGGGCCTTCCAGCGTGAAGATGTTGGCGTTGACCGGCCCCGACATGTCGAACACCAGCCTGACGTGATCCGGTGCCGACCACAGCCGCATGTTGTCCACTTCGACGGCTTGTGCCTGCGCGGCAGCCCCGAGGCAGAAAAGGGAGATCAAACCGGCCAACCAACGATGCCGGGCCCCCTTGCGCTTGGCCGGCCAGGCGCGCACGCCTCTCCCCAACAGCAAGAACGCGGCATGACTCAGGATGACGACGAGATTCCATAACGACTCAAGACCGGATTGGACATCATGACGCGTCTCTTGCACTTCTTTCAGCATTCATCTTCCTTGTGACTCACTGGTTCCTCACCGCTCATCGGATCGCGCAGCCCCGTCGGCAACTTTTCCATGACGGCACGTCCCTGTTCGCTGTGTGCGATGCCCCAGGCGATCCGCCCCGCGGAATGAACCCGAAGATGGATCTCGAGATCGGGCGTGGGTAGCCAGCCGACGCCGCGGCTTGGCCATTCGATCAGGCAGAGCGCGTCGTCGCCAAGCATGTCACGGCCGCCGATGAACTCGAGCTCCTCGGGATCGCCCAGGCGGTAGAGGTCGAAATGAAAAATCCGGGCCGCGGTGGTCTCGTAGGGCTCGACCAGCGTGTAGGTCGGGCTCTTGACGGCGCCAACATGGCCATAGGCGCGCAGGATGCCCCGGGCCAGCGTGGTCTTGCCGGCGCCAAGATCGCCGATCAGGTGGACCTGACCGCGTCCGGCCAGCGCTCGGCCCAGGGATTCGCCAAAGGCCACCTGGGCGGCTTCATCGCTAAGTGTGATCGGCATGACTCGAGACAGGTTGAGGGTTGGCCAAAGTTCGCGCATAGGATGCCAGATCAGTCGCCAGCAAACCACGCTCGCCGGCATCCAGCGCTGCAGCATCCGCTGCCAGGGCGTGGAGCAGCACGCCGATTCTCGCTGCCTCGCCGAGCGACTCGAGCTGTCCGGCGAGCCCCGCGATGATGCCGGTCAACGCATCGCCCATGCCGCCGCTGGCCATGCCCGGATTGCCGAACGGGCAGAGTGTGAGCCGCTCGCCGTCGTAGACCAGCGTGCCCGCCCCCTTGAGCACGATGGTACCGCCCCAGCGCCGATGCAGGGCGATGACGGCGTCGCGTCGGTCCCGCTGGACGTCGGCGGTGGAAATGCCCAGCAGGCGCCCCGCTTCGCCGGGGTGCGGCGTCAGTATCCAGTCGTCCCGACGGCGCGCCCGTTCGTCGCGCGCCAGCAGGTTGAGGCCATCGGCATCGATGATGCAGGGCTTGCCGGCATCGAGCGCGCGCTGCAACGCGGCCTGCCCCCAGGCACCGGTGCCGATCCCCGGCCCCACGGCCACGACATCGGCCGCCTCAACCATCGGCTCGAGATCCGGCGCACCACGCACGCCTCGCGCCATGATCTCGGGAAAACGGGTCAGACTGGCCGAGACATGAGCGGCATCGGTGGCGAGGCTCACCTTGCCGGCGCCAACGCGCGCCACCATCTCGCTGGTCATCAGCGCCGCCCCGCCCATGCCCGGCGCGCCGGCGACCACCAGCACGTGGCCATGGGCACCCTTGTGGCTGTTGGGCGTTCGCGGCGGCAGCGCCATCGCCAGATCCTTGCGCGCCTGGCGCCAGGCCACCGGCACGATATCGCCATGCCGTAACGGATCGACGCCGAGCGAGGCATAGACGATATCCCCCACCACATCGAGCGCCGCTCCGGTATGCAGACCGAACTTGTCGCCGATGAAGGTGACCGTCAGCATGGCCCTGATCGCCTCGGCCTCGACATGGCCGGTATCGACATCGACCCCGGAGGGCACGTCGACGGCCATGACCGGACGACCGCTGGCATTGACCTCGGCGATGGCAGCGGCATAAGGCGCACGAGGCGCGCCCTTGGCGCCGGTACCCAGCATCGCATCGACCATCAGCTCGCCATCCAGGGTCAGCTCGTCGTTCCAATCGACCGGCTCCAGCCCCGCCTCAGCCGCCAGTACCGCCGCTTTCCGCGCATCGCCCTCGAGTTCGGAAATCGGCTTGAGCGCCACCAGATCGACCGCCAGACCATCCGCAGCGGCCAACGCGGCGACGACGTAGCCGTCGCCACCATTGTTGCCGCCACCGCATAGCACGCAGAGACGACGCACCTGTGGCCAGCGGGCACGCAGCGTGTCATAGGCCAACTCGCCGGCACGCCGCATCAATGCGAAGCTGTCGCCCTCGGCCTCGATGGTTCGGCGATCCAGCTCACGCACCTGTTCGGCCAGATAGAGCGGCCGCTGAAAAGAAGAGGCGGTCATCGTGACTCCTGTCATCTTCCGATAGAGGATTTGCCGATGAGTGGCGCCAGATGGCGTCCCATCTACCATTCGACTGACGCTCGGCTCATTAGTGGTGTAGGGTAGCGCACCCGACACTTCTATCTCCGTTGGCTTCTCTGCGGTATGTCACAGCCATCCAGCATCGACTTCGACGAACTCGCCTCGTGCATCAAGCAGTGGGGACGAGAACTCGGCTTCCAGGCGATCGGTATCACGGATACCGATCTGCAGACCCATGAGCGCTATCTGCAGCGCTGGCTGGACGCCGGACATCATGGCGAAATGCACTACATGGCCAAGCATGGGAGCAAACGCACCCGGCCGCAGGAACTCGTCCCCGGAACACTGCGGGTGATCAGCGCGCGCATGGACTACCTGCCGCCCGAGGTCGAGACCACCAGGATACTGGGACAACCGCAGAAGGCGTACGTTTCACGCTACGCGCTGGGCCGCGACTATCACAAACTGTTTCGCAAGCGCCTCGATCAGTTGGCCCGCCGGATCGAGGACGAAGTCGGCCCGATCGGCTATCGCGCCTTCGTCGACTCCGCACCGGTGATGGAGCGCGCCCTGGCCCAGAAAGCCGGACTGGGCTGGTTCGGCAAGAACGCCATGCTGCTCAACCCGCAGGCCGGCTCGCTGTTTTTCCTCGGCGAACTCTATACCGACCTGCCGCTGCCGGTGGACCCGCCCTTCGAGCGCGAGCACTGCGGCTCCTGCTCCAGCTGTCAGACCGCCTGCCCGACGGACGCCATCATCGACGACAAGGTGATCGACGCGCGGCGCTGCATCTCGTACCTGACCATCGAACTCCACGGCAGCATTCCCCTCGAGTTCCGCCGGGCCATGGGCAATCGCGTCTACGGCTGCGACGACTGCCAGCTGTTCTGCCCTTTCACCCGCTTCACTCGCGCCAGTGCAGAGCCGGATTTCGCGCCGCGTCACGATCTCGACCGTGCCGAGCTGATCGACCTGTTCGCCTGGAGCGAGACCGAATTCCTCAAGCGCACCGAAGGCAGTCCGATTCGGCGCATCGGCTACGAGCGCTGGCTGCGCAATCTCGCCGTCGGGCTGGGCAACGCGCCCTGGAGCGAGCGGGTCGAAAGCGCTCTGCGCGCCCGTCTGGCCTACCCTTCAGATCTGGTTCGAGAACATGTGCGCTGGGCGCTGGAAGAACAACGGCGCAAGCGCGAGGCGCGCATCGCCAGCGCCTAAGGTCTGTTGACGTTTCATGCACGGCCGCGCCGGAGCCAGTTTTTGTGCGGGGCAAGGCGTGAGGAGCGTAGTTTGGTCATTCCAAATGAACGACGAATAACGCAGCACCGTGCAAAAACTGGCCCGGCCCTTCGGGTTGCGCGGCAAATGACGCCATGCGGCGTTGCGGGATTGGAAAAGGGAACCACCCTTCTCTGCATCCCGCGCCTGGCCTGGCGCCATTTGGCGCAGCAACGCGGTTCGCGCTGAAACGTCAACAGACCCTAGCCCATGACGAACGGGTCGCGCGCCCGTCACGATCCGCTCTTCAGGAAGACAGCTTCAGGAATGTCTCGCGGTAATGCTTGAGCTCCGCCAGCGATTCACGAATGTCGTCCAGCGCCTGATGCGTGTTGCGCTTGGTGAAGCCGCTCGCCGCCGCCGGATTCCAGCGCTTGGCCAACTCCTTCAGCGTCGAGACATCCAGGTTGCGATAGTGGAAGAAGTTGTTGAGCGCCGGCATCTCGCGCTCCATGAAACGACGATCCTGATGGACGCTGTTGCCGCAGACCGGCGAGGTGCCAGGCGAGACATAAGTGGCGAGAAACGCGAGGGTACGGCGTTCCGCTTCCGCCGTATCGATGGCGCTCTCGCGGACCCGCTGGATCAGCCCGGATTCGCCATGGGTCTTCTGGTTCCACTCGTCCATGCCATCGAGCAGGGCGTCCGGCTGATGCACGGCCAGCACCGGGCCTTCGGCGATCAGGTTCAGCTCGGCATCGGTGATCAGCGTTGCCACCTCGATGATGCGCTCCCGGTCGGGATCGAGACCGGTCATTTCCAGATCGATCCAGACCAGAAGATCGCTACGTGTGCCGGCGGCGGATGGGGCAGAGGCGGATGAGTCAGTGGTGGATGAGTTAGAGGCGGATGGTTCAGACATGAACAACTCCAGAGTCGGTGTCCTCGACCTCGCGGACGCGGGCGGACACGGCAAGTCGGTAAAGGCTACAATGCCCGCCATTCTACCCCCGGGGCACGACGGATGGGCAAACACCAACAGCCAGAACCGAAAACCATGAGTCACCGCAAACCATGAGCCGCCGCAAACTGAGCCGCCAACAGCGCTGGCGCGTCGAGAAGATCCAGGCCGAACGCACCGAAAGAGCGTTGAAAAAGGACGACCGCGATAGCGAACGTCTCGATGCCGGCGAATACGGGGCCGAGCAGCCAGGCCGCGTCGCCGCCCACTTCGGCCGCTCGCTGGAGGTAGAATCCGTCGAGGATGACCAGATCCGGCTGCACCGTTGCCATCTGCGCGCCAATCTCGAAGGGCTGGTGACCGGCGACCAGGTGGTCTGGCGCCAGGCCAACGACGGCAGCGGCGTGGTGGTCGCCCGCGGCGAGCGTCGCAGCGTGCTCGAACGCCCGGATGCCCACGGGCAACTGCGCCCCGTCGCCGCCAATATCGACCAGATCCTGATCGTGGTCGCGGTCGAGCCGGAGCCGCACCCCAACCTGATCGACCGTTACCTGGTCGCCGCGGAACATACCGGGATCCCGCCCGTACTGGTGCTCAACAAGAGTGATCTGCTGCCACCCGAGGGCGGCGCGCTGCGTGAATTGCTGGCGCGCTACGATGGGCTCGGCTATCCGTTGGTCGAAGCGTCCGCGCGTGGAGAGCATGGCCTCGATGCGCTGCAGGCTCGCCTGGCGGCGCGCACCTCCGTCTTCGTCGGCCAGAGCGGAGTCGGCAAATCCTCGTTGATCGACAAACTGCTGCCCGACGAAACCTTGCGAATCGGCGCACTGTCGACGGATACCCGCAAAGGCAAGCACACCACCACCACGGCCCGCCTCTACCCGCTACCACTGAAGGCGGCGGCCGACGGAGCACGACGAGGCGACTTGATCGACTCGCCCGGCATCCGGGAATTCGGCCTCTGGCATCTCGACGAGCGCGAGCTGGCGGAAGGCTTCATCGAGTTTCGCCCGTTTCTCGGCCACTGCCGATTCCGCGACTGCCGCCATCGTCAGGAACCCGGCTGCGCCCTGATCGACGCCGTCGAACGTGGCGACATTCATCCCCAGCGCTTCGCCAGCTTTCAGCGCATCAGAGACGACATCGCCGCGTCCTGAGAGTCACCAAGGTTTATCGAAGCCGCCGCCCCAGGCGCCTTTCAAGACGACGCTGAACGGCGCCCGCTGAGCCGGGTCTTGTGGCATGGATGCCACAAGAGGCGCGCCTGGACAGGGATGTCCTTGTGCGCCGACCCAGGCGCAAGCGGAAAGTCGTTCAGGGTTTCGTCGTCTTGTGGCGCAAAAAGAGGGGGAGCGACGAGGGGGTGAGCGTTAAGCCCCCTCGTCACGGTGAGCCATAGGCTGGATTGGACTCGGCAGTCGTAGTTCCACTGCAATCTCTCGTCATCCATGACGCGAGACCCGGTTCGACGCTCTGCGTTCAGCGCCGTTCCGAAAGGCGTCTCGGGTGCAAGCCTTCGAGAAAGCCAACCTGGCTCAGCAATGCGACACCGCGCCAGAAGATGACAATCAGGGGCCGCTTTTGAACAAAGACTGATCGAGCGCAGGCCGTCTGGTTCAGCCTTCGAACAACATCAAAATGGACAGGAAGAACAGCACCCACATCGCCGGGCGCACTTCCTTCGACTTGCCAACCCCCACCTTGACCGCGACGAAGGTCAGGAAGCCGAACACCACGCCATGGGTGATCGAGTAGGTCAGCGGGATCAGCATCATCGCCACGAAGGCCGGGATCGCGTCGTCGTACTGCTGCCAGTCGATGGTGCGGATCGGCGAGAGCATGAACACGCCCACCATGATCAGCGCCGGCGCGGTGGCAATCGCCGGCACCAGTGCCAGCAGCGGCGACAGGAACAGAAACGGCAGGAACAGCAGCCCCGCGACCACGGCGACCAGTCCGGAACGTCCGCCCTGACTGATGCCGGCCGCGGATTCGACATAGGCGTTGGCCGGGCTGGTGCCCAGCGGCGCGGAAATCAACGCCGAGAACGCGTCCACCATCATCGAACGACGAATGTTGCGCGGCTCGCCATCCTCGTCGAGCAGGTTGCCCGCCTGGCATACGCCGATGAACGTCGACATCGCATCGAAGAACGTCGTGAACAGAATCACGAAGATGAACGGCCAGTAGGCCACCGACAGCGCGCCGACGAAATCGACCTGCCACAGCGCACCGAAATCGGGCCAGGCGAAGATACCCTGGAAGTTGACCAGCGTCGGCGTACCGGTCGGCGACATGGCACTGGCATCGCCCCACAGCCGGCCGATGGGGATGGCGAGTACCGTTGTGATGACGATACCCAGGATCAGCGCGCCCTGAATACGGCGCGCCACCAGCACGGCGGTGATCCCCAGCCCGATCAGGAATGTGACAAGCGTCGGCGTCATCTCGCCCAGGCCCACCACCGTGGCCGGGTTGGAAACCAGCATGCCGGCGTTGACCAGGCCGATCACGGTAATGAACAGGCCGATGCCGCAGGCAATGGCGTGACGCAGCGTTGCCGGGATCGCATCGACCACGTAGCGACGCACGTTGAACAGCGCCAGCAGCCCGAACAGCACGCCGGACCAGAACACGCAGCCCAGCGCGGTCTGCCATTCGATGCCCGCCCCCAGCACCATGGTGTAGGTGAACAGCGCATTGATCCCCATGCCCGGCGCCACCAGGATCGGGTTGCGCGCATAGAGGCCCATCATCACGCTGCCGAAGAAGCTGATCAGCACGGTGGCCGTCAGGGCGCCGGCGAACGGGACACCGGCGCTGGAAAGAATCGAAGGGTTGACCACGATGATGTACATCGCCGCCAGGAAGGTCGCGATGCCCGCCAGCACTTCGGTTTTGACCGTCGTCCCCAGCGAGCGCAGAGAGAACATTTTTTCAAGCACGCAGCAATCTCCTGGCAATCATGATTGTTATTGGTGACGCGAACCGCTCGCGTCCGTGAATTTTGTATACGAGGATGGTCCCCATGAAAAGAGCCGAGAGGTCATCGGGCCGAAAAACCCCGTCCGAATTCGACCTTGCGAACAGGTAGACGCCACTCTCGAGCGGCGCGCAGTATAGCGGATCCGCTCCGCGACGCCATCCGCTACCCTAGCGAGAGGCACGTGTGCCATCATCATGGCCATTGCCGCATCAAGATCACGACAGAAACGATCACGACTGGAGTCACCGCTCATGAGCTCGGAAACCCCTCAGCTGCCACTGATTCTGGACCCGGCCACGCTAGCGCAGCACCTCGAAGATCCGCACCTGCTGATCATCGACGTGCCGCTCAAGGCCGAAAGTTACCAATCGGGTCACGTGCCGGGCGCGATCTTCCTCGAATCCCGTCGCCTGCTGGCCGGCACGGGCGAGGTGCCCAACGATGTGCCTTCCGAAGCCGCCCTGAGCACGCTGTTTTCCGAACTCGGGCTGACCCCGGAGACCCACGTCGTCGCCTACGACGATGAAGGTGGCGGTTGGGCCGGGCGTCTACTCTGGACGCTGGAACTGATCGGCCACCGCCGTTACTCGTATCTCAACGGTGGAATCCACGCCTGGCGTGCCGACGGTCAGCCGGTTTCCACCACGCCCGCCTCGCCCAAGCCCAGCCAGTACGAAGCGGCCTACCTCAATTCGCAGGTTCTGATCCGGCGCGAGGAGTTGATGGAGCGACTCGGCGATCCTGCGCTCGCGATCTGGGATGCCCGCTCCGACGAGGAATATCGAGGCACCAAGGGCGACAATCGCAAGCGGGGCCATATTCCCGGGGCGGTCAACCTCGACTGGCTGGACGTGATGGACAAAGACCACGACCTGCGCCTGCGCGACTACGCCGAACTCGTTACCGAACTGGAAGCCCGCGGCCTGACCCAGGACAAGGAGATCGTCACCCACTGCCAGACTCACCACCGCAGCGGACTCACCTGGCTCGCCGCCAAGGCGCTCGGTTACGACAACGTTCGCGCCTATCCCGGTTCATGGAAGGAATGGGGCAATCGCGACGATACGCCTATCGAAAACTAGCCGCGAGCCGCGAGCCACGAGCCACGAGCCACGAGCCACGAGCCGCAAAGAAAGTAACCGGCTAAAGCTTGAGGTTCGCAATCCCTTTCTCGAAGCTCGAAGCTCGAAGCTCGAAGCTCGAAGCTCGAAGCTCGAAGCTCGAAGCTCGAAGCTCGAAGCTCGAAGCTCGTAGCTCGAAGCTCGAAGCTCGAAGCTCGTAGCTCGTAGCTCGTAGCTCGTAGCTCGTAGCTCGTAGCTCGTAGCTCGTAGCTCGTAGCTCGTAGCTCGTAGCTCGTAGCTCAGTCTATTGCGCGGACCGAGGACTCCCGCTACCTTGTCCGCCTTTCGGTTCGTCCGTCTCTCCAATACCGGGGTCGTCATCGTGGATCGCCAGGAACTCTTCGCCAGAATTCAGTACCCGCTACCTCACCACGCGATCTCGCGACTGATCGGCCTGGGCGCCGACTGCCGGATTCCCTGGGTCAAGGATCTGTTCATCCGGCGTTTTATTCACACCTACGGTGTCGACATGACCCAGGCCCTGGAGCCGGACCCGACCGCCTACGCCTGCTTCAACGACTTCTTCACCCGCGCGCTCAAGCCCGACGCGCGCCCCATCGGTGAAAGCCTGGTCTCCCCCGCCGACGGCGTACTGTCTCGCTATGGCCGCATCGAACATGGCACCCTGATCCAGGCCAAGGGGCAGACCTACTCCCTCGGCGCCCTGCTCGGCGGCGACGTTTCCCGCGCGGCACCGTTTCGCCAGGGCAGCTTCGCCACGGTCTACCTGTCGCCGAAGGACTACCATCGCGTCCACATGCCTATGACCGGCACCCTGCGCGAGATGACCTACGTGCCGGGACGGCTGTTCTCGGTCAACCAGGCCACCGCCAACCATGTGCCGGGGCTGTTCGCCCGCAACGAGCGCCTGGTCTGTATCTTCGATACCGAGCACGGGCCGCTGGCGATGGTGCTGGTCGGCGCGATGATCGTCGCTGCCATCGAGACTACCTGGGCCGGCCAGGTCACGCCGCTGAGCGGTCGCGTGCAGACCACGCGTTTCGATGAGCCGATCGTGATCGAGAAAGGCCAGGAAATGGGACGCTTCAAGCTCGGCTCCACCGTGGTGATGTGCATGGGCCGAGAGACGGCTTTCGGGGATTTCGACCCGAAAGGCAGCCCGATCAGCATGGGGCAGACGATGGGCGCCCTGCCGGGCATGGCCTAACGTTGGCGCCCGGCAAAGGACACTTCATGACCACCGACTCCGGGAGTTAGCAATGCCACTGGAAATCTCCCGCAACGTATCGATCCCCGACAACGAGATCGAACTGATCGCCGTCCGCGCCCAGGGCGCCGGCGGCCAGAACGTCAACAAGGTCTCCTCGGCGATTCACCTGCGCTTCGATATCCGCGCCTCGAGCCTGCACTCCGGGTTCAAGGAAAAGCTGCTGGCGCTCAGCGACAAGCGCATCACCCGCGACGGGGTCATCGTGATCAAGTCGCAGGAGCATCGTACGCAGGAACTCAACCGTGAAGCCGCGCTGGCCAGGCTCAAGCAGTTGATCAAACCCGTGCTCTACGGTGACAAACCTCGCCAAGCGACCAAACCCAGCCGTAGCGCGAAGCGAAAGCGAGTCGATCAAAAGACGAAACATGGCCAGAAGAAACGTCTTCGCGGGCGTATCGAAGACTGAGCCTTAGAGGACAGGTCAACACCGCGGCGTCGGGAACGCCATGACCTCGGCAATCGACTCCCTGTTCAGCGCCAGTTGAATCAGGCGATCGACACCCAGCGCCACGCCACTGCCGGCGGGCATGCCATGCTCGAGAGCGGCGATCAGCCGGCGGTCAACATCGACAGCCGGCTTGCCCAGCGTCGTGCGCTGGCGGTTGTCCTCGGCGAAACGCGAGGCCTGTTCCGCGGCATCGGTCAACTCGTCGTAGCCATTGGCGAGTTCGAGCCCGTGGAGATAGATTTCGAAGCGCGCGGCGACTTCGACCCCATCCTCGGGATCGAGCCGCTTGCGCGCCAGTGCCGCCTGAGAGGCCGGATAGTCGACGACCGCATCGATACCGCCTCGGCCCAGCTGCGGTTCGATGACGAAGCTCATCAGCAGGTCGAGGCAGCCGTCACGGTCGGCGTCATCCATCGCCAGCTCGCCGACTTGCCCGGCCAAGCGACGCAGGTCCGCCAACGATGTCGTGAACGGATCGACATCGAGCGCTTCGCGAAAGAGCGCCCGATAACGGCGCTGGCGCAAGGGACCGGGATCGGTCGGCAGTACTTCGCGAATCAGCGCCTCGCATTCATCGATCAGTGCCGTCAGCGACAGACCCGGCCGATACCACTCGAGCATGGTGAATTCGAGATTGTGGCGCCGCCCCACTTCACCGTCGCGAAAGCTGCGCGCCAGTTGGAAGATCGGCCCGCTGCCCGCCGCCAGCAGCCGCTTCATGTGAAACTCCGGCGAGGTCTGCAGCCACAGTCGCTCCCGCCCCGCCGGTGTCATCGCCGTCAGCGACAGCGAATCGAGATACGGGTCGGTACTGCCGCCGTGACCTAGAATCGGAGTTTCCACTTCCAGCACGCCGCGCGCCGCGAAGAAGCCGCGAATCGTCGCCAGCAGTCGTGCCCGCTCGCGCAGCGTCGCGATCGTTGCCGTGGGTTGCCAGTCGTCGGCGCGGGTGAGTTCCGTCACGAGTGATAGACCTGACTGCGGCCACCGTCGATCAGGATATCGGTGGCATTGATGAATCGTGCTTCGTCGCTGGCCAGGAACAGCGCCGTGCTGGCGACTTCGTCGGCCTCACCCAGCCGCTTGCAGGGCAACAGCTCGATCTGGCGCTGGCGCTCCTGCTCGTCGCACTGGGCGAGCCAGGTTTCGGCTGCCGGCGTGCGGATCAGCCCAGGCGAGATCGAATTGACCCGGATTCCGCGATCCGCGTACTCGATTCCCAGTGATCGGGTCAGCCCAATCAAACCATGTTTGGCCACCGGATAGGGAAACGCGCCCGGAATGATCTTGTGACCGTGCACCGAGGCGATATTGACGATATGTCCGTAACTCCGCTCCAGCATGTCGGGCAACACGGCCTGGATCATGTGCCAGGCGCCTTCCAGATTGATCGCCAGGCAGCGGCGCCAATCCGACTCTGCCAGGCTCAGCGGATCGCCGAACACGTTGACGCCGGCCGAATTGACCAGGATATCGACACGCCCCAGCATCGCACGCGCTTTCTCGACGCCGGCTGCCACGCTATCGATATCGGCCACATCGACCTCGACACCATGACAGTTCGAGTCGAAGCGCGCGTCGAGCCTCGCCGACTCGCGCTCGAGGCTTTTCGCATCGCGATCCAGCATGACGACATCGGCGCCTTCGGCAAGAAAGCGCGCCACCGTCGCCAGGCCGATGCCGCTGGCACCACCGGTGACCAAAGCCTTGCGTCCCGTCAATCTAGCCATTCCATGCCCCCTTGTTCACGATCTGGCAAGCCATCTGGCAAACAATAGTGTGATCGACGAGCGACAGCCGAAGCCACCCTGGCAAGCTTTCGTCCAAGGGGTCGTCTTCAACGACAAAGGCCACGCAAAAGCGTGGCCGGCGAACACGAATAATCACTGCTCAGCGCATCATGAGCGACGGTGAGACAAGGCGAAACCAGGCGACCCAGCGGAGTTTACAAGTCGTAAATGAGCATGGGGAGCCTGGTTTCAACGCGGTATCACCGAGCGCAATAGCGCTGACAATGAATTATGCGCGGGAGACGTACTCACCACTACGCGTATCGACCTTCAGCACTTCGCCCTGATTGATGAACAGCGGCACACGAACCACGGCGCCGGAAGAGAGCGTCGCCGGCTTGGAACCGCCCTGCGCGGTGTCGCCCTTGAGGCCGGGATCGGTCTCGACCACTTCGAGTTCGAGGAAGTTGGGCGGCGAGACGGCAATGGCGTTATCGTTCCACAGCGTGACGGTATAGACGGCCTGTTCCTTGAGCCACTTCTCGACGTCGCCGATGGCCTTCTTGTCGACCGCGTACTGCTCGAAGGAGCCATCGGTCTTCATGAAGTGCCACATGTCGCCGTCGGTGTAGACGTACTCCATGTCCAGGTCCATGACGTCGGCGCCTTCCAGCGACTCGCCAGACTTGAACGTGCGCTCCCAGACGCGGCCGGTGATCAGGTTGCGCAGCTTGACGCGGTTGAAAGCCTGGCCTTTGCCGGGCTTGACGAATTCGTTCTCGAGAATGTTGCACGGGTCGCCGTCCAGCATGACCTTCAGGCCGCCCTTGAATTCGTTGGTAGAATAGTTCGCCATGATTCCTCACTAGTAACCGTTCGCGGTTCGCCCGCGACGAAAAATCCCTAACCGCGCGCTGTTGGGAAGCGCTGAAGCGATAGGCGAGCGAGATGATACGCAAGGCGCACGGCACACAGAACACGAAACATAACCTGGTGTTAGGAGAGTGTTCGAGTACCGCGCAACGCGGCGAATCGCTCGCGCAGCCATCGATTCAGAGTTTCCTGGGCACGCGCTCTGATTTCGAGTGGCCAGCATGATAACCCGAACCCCGATCGCTGTGCATTGCGAAGAGGTCGAACCCGAAGCGCCCGTGTCCGATACACCGGTGGGCGACTGGCAGCAGCAACTGCGCGACGTGATCCGCGACCCCGCCGCCCTCTGCCGGCACCTGGAACTCGATTTCGAGTGGTCGTCGGGCGCCAGACTCGGGCACGACCTGTTTCCGGTACGCGTGCCGCTGGCTTATCTCTCGCGGATCCGGCGTGGCGACCCGAACGATCCCCTGCTGCGTCAGGTCCTGCCGCTGGGCGCGGAAGGCGATGCCGTGCGAGGCTTCGTCGATGACCCACTGGAAGAGCGCGACCACACGCCGAAGCCGGGGCTGATTCACAAGTATCCCGGCCGGGCGTTGCTGATTGCCAGCCCGACCTGTGCAATCAATTGCCGTTACTGCTTCCGCCGTCACTTCCCCTATGCCGACAACGCACCGTCGATGCGGGAGTGGGAACGGACACTCGATTACCTGCGCGAGGACGACTCGATCCGAGAAGCGATCCTTTCCGGCGGCGATCCGCTGGCCTCGCCGGATCGTCGGCTGGCCGCGCTCGTCGAACGGCTGGACGCGATTCCGCATCTCAAGCGGCTGCGCATTCATACCCGTTTGCCGGTGGTGATACCCGATCGCGTCGACGATGCGCTGCTCGAATGGCTCGGTAGCACTCGATTGCAGAAGGTGATGGTCCTGCACATCAATCATGCCCAGGAGATCGACGAAGCGGTGGTGGCAGCCTGCGCTCGACTCAAGGCGGCTGGCGTCACGCTGCTCAACCAGAGCGTGCTGCTGCGCGGGATCAACGACGACGTGGACACGCTATCCACGCTCTCGGAGCGACTGTTCGAGGCCGGGATCCTGCCCTATTACCTGCACGTGCTCGACCCGGTATCGGGCGCGGCGCATTTCGATGTGCCCGACGACGAAGCCCGCGATCTGGTGGATGCCCTGCGTCAGCGGCTGGCCGGCTTCCTGATGCCGCGGCTGGTCCGCGAGGTGCCCGGCGAACGGAGCAAGACACCGCTCTGAGTTCCTGGCCGATCGTTCGCTCCAGGGCCGCACCCCGGCCCTCGCCTCGACTCTCTCCTCACTCTATCGGCAGCGTGACATGAACGCTCAGGCCGCTGGCGACCGGCAGGGAAGTCTCGTCGAGGCGGATCTCTCCGCCAAGCCGTTCGGCCAGTTCCTGAACGATCGACAGCCCCAGCCCCGATCCGCTGGTGCGCTGCCCGGCCAGGCGCACGAAGCGCTCGAATACCCGTTCGCGCTCGGCGACCGGAATCCCCGGCCCGCTGTCGGCGATCTCGATGTGCAACCGATCCTCGGCTTGCCGCATCCGCAGGCAGACTTCGCCCCCTTCCGGGGTATAACGCAGCGCGTTGTCGAGCAGATTGCGCAGCAGCACGTAAAGGCCGTTCTCGTAGCTGCGAATCTGGAGTGCATCGGGAATTTCCTGGGTGAAGCGGATGCCCCGCCGCTCGATCAGCGGTTGCATGTCCCGCTGCAGCTCTCGTCCCAGCCGGGTCAGATCCACCGTCTGCCGATTCATGCCCTCACCGCTCTCGAGCCGGGAGAGTGTCAGCAGCTGTTCGACCACGCGCGTCATGCGGTCGACCCCGTTGATGATGGAGCGCGCACCGCGCTGGGAGCGCGCTTCGGTGGTATCCGTCATCAGGTTCTGCGCGTGCACCTTGATCGCCGCCAGGGGTGTACGCAGCTCGTGGGCGGCGTTGGCGGTGAAGCGACGCTCTTTTTCCAGCGTTTCGGCCAGGCGGCCGAACAGGCCATTGAGTGCATCGACCATGCCGCGAATTTCATCCGGCGCCTCGCTGCCGTCGATGGGCTCCAGATAGCTCGGCCGGCGAGCGGTGATCTGGCGACTGATGCGCAGCAGGGGAGAAAAACCACGCGCGATGACGAAGGGGATCAGCAGCGCGATCAACAGCACGCCGATCACCGGTGGCATCAGGTTGCGCAGCGCAATCTGCCAGGTCAGCTCGTCGCGCACATCGTCGCGCTGAGCGGCGCTGGCCCAGACGCCGTGGACCTCGTCATACAGCGTGAAGGTGCGCCAGTCGTGGCCCTCGCCCTCGGTGTGCGCGTAGCCGGGTGCCGGGATCATGGTCTCCAGCACACCGGGGGTTCTCATGCCCAGCAAGGCGTGACCATCGTCATCCCAGATCTGGAATCCCAGCTTCTTCTCGTAGGGATGCCCCAGCGGAGTCGGTTCGTCGGTGAGACTGTCCGGCAGCATGACGGGCTGAAGCTGCAGGTCGTGGATCATTTCCTGCGGGTCCCGCCCCTGCTCGCCGCGATATTCGAAATAGAGCGCGACCATCGTTCGCGTGGTCTGCGCCAGTTCGGCGTCGAACAGTTCGTTGATCTGATCGCGAGTGTCGTGATAACTCCAGAGCGCGGCCAACGAGGTGATCAGCGTCACCGTTATCAACAGGACACGTCGAAGGTAACGACGAATCGATCTCAACCCGCAGCTCCCAGCCGATAGCCGACGTTACGCACGGTCGTCACCACGCCACTGCCGAACTTCCGGCGCAGATGATGAACATGGACTTCGATGACGTTGCTCTCGACTTCGGCGTCCCAGCCGTAGAGCACCTCGACCAGTTGGTCGCGCGTAAACACCTGCCCCGGATGCGTCATCAGGTACGCCAGCAGGTCATGCTCGCGGCGCCCCAGCGCCACCACCGACTGATCGAAACGAATCTCGTGCGCTGCCGGGTCCAGCGTCAGTCGGCCGCAGGTCACCACCGGCGATGCGCGCCCGGCGCTTCGCCGTACCAGTGCACGCAACCGCGCCAGCAGTTCGCCGTTGTCGAAAGGCTTGACGAGATAATCGTCCGCCCCGCCATCGAGCCCCCGGATGCGATCGACCACGTCGTCCCTTGCCGTGAGGATCAACACCGGAATCTGACTTTGCGCTTCCCGCAACTGCTTGAGCAACTCGAAGCCGTCGATATCCGGAAGCCCCAAGTCCAGTATCAGCGCATCGAAAGTGGATCCTTCGAGAGCTTCGCAGACTCCGCGCCCCTCGGTGAGCCATTCAGGCACCATCTGCTCGCGTCGCAGCACGTCGACGACGCCTTCTCCCAACAACGGGTCGTCCTCAACCAGCATTACCCTCATGACGTTCTCTCTAACTGTCGCCACTCCTGGCGAACTCGGCTTTCAAAACGTTGCCCTATCAATACAATGGCACCGCCGGATTGGTTCCCGCCCTGCTGACATGACATTGTCGCGTGCCAGCCGGACAATTCGAAACATAAGTGACCGCTAACACCGCAGATCACTAAGCCGGTGTTAAGAATAGGCTGTCATAGTGACGCCTCCGACGGGACGAGCAAAGTCGACGCTTTGAAAACCAACGGGATTTCATCATGCTCGAACTACCCAAGTTATCACTTGTCATCACTGTCCACGATGCCTCTCATGCGGTCGGTCAGGTCGTGGCCGAGGCATCCAGCGCACTTCGCCACGCTGCCGGCCTGGAATTCATCGTCATCGACGACGCCACCTCCGAAAACGACGAGGATGCGCTGTCACAACTGGCGGCCAGCGATAGCCGGATTCGGCTCTATCGCCAGGCCACGGCCATCGGCGCCGACGCGGCGCTATGGCAAGCCGGCAGGCTTGCCATGGGGGAATGGATCGCGACGCTCGACGCCCAGGGGCGAGACGATCCTCATGACATTCCCGAGATGCTCAGCGAAGCCCGGCATCAAGGCTTGACGCTGGTCGAGGGCATTCCGCTCGACCCGCGCTGCCGCTGGAGAAGGTCGCTCTTTCGCGCATGCCGAAGCCTGGGCATCGAACTCGCGGACAGCGAACGGGCCGGCCTGCGACTGATTCGTCGCGACGTGCTGATCGCATTGCCGTCCGTCGACCGGCTGCACCGCTTTCTCCCTCTGCTGATTCGGCGAAGCGGTGGCCACATCGGCAGTTACCGCGTCAATCTGCGCCACGGGACACAAGCTGCCCGCTTCTCGCTCTGGCATTTTCCCGCCAATCTCGCGGGGCACGCCCGAGACTGGCTGGGCATGTGGTGGCTATCGCGACGCTGGCACGCCCAGCGAATTACGGGGAAACGCCGGGTTCGCGGCTACGCCCGCTGAGGCGTCATCGGCGCCCGGTCACCGATAACGGCGCCCCTGATGCTCCAGCCAGCCGCCGAGTTCGGTGCCGTCGGGATCGTGGTGGGTCCAGTGAATGACGCCACCTTGGGCATTCCACACGTATTCGCCGCGAAAGCGTAGGCGATCGCCCACTTCTATCCGTTCGACGCGCGGCGCAACATCGATATTGTGAGCAATCAGCAGCGTCTGGCCGGTATCCAGCGTGACAATGACCCGCTGGTGGCGACTGCCTTCCCGATCATCCGCCAGCACCCGCACGATCTGCCCTGACGCCTCGATCCAGAATCCTTCCCGATGCGTGTCGAAGGCACGCTGAAGCGTCGCTTCGGCGCTGGCCTGCGTTCCGGCACCCGGCAAAAGATCAACGCCGGACCGAGACGAGGGCTCGCTTGCGCCTCCCCCGCCCCCAACCAGTTGACTGGCAAGTGCCGCGATGACGATGGCGACCAGCAACCCCGCCAGCATCGGCCGACGTCGCACCTTGATGGATCTTCGTCGCATCTTTCTACCGTGAAGTCGCAATGGGTTCAGCCGAGTCTCGACGACAGGCTGCAAGATAACACAGGGAAACGGGTCCGTTGACCCGTACGAGGAAGAGGGCCATCGACCGAACGTCGATCGAAAAGCCGCGGTATCGCGTAAACCGAATGCGCAGGACAGCTGAAAAACGGACAAAAAGAAGCCGGACCCAATTCAGGCCCGGCCTACGCTGTGCGCCCATCCTGGGCTACTAGGTCAGAGTTCGATATTCCGATAGAGTTCCACGAAAACGTAAAAAAACTCGGCCCGACGATGGCTGGCCGGTTAGTCGTCACTCTCATCGAGCCCCCGGGCGCCTCGTTTCCAGAGCACGATCAATGACCTGGGTGCGGCGCTCTCCTCCAGCTCCCACTCCTTTTCGGCTCGACCCGAGGGCATTGTCAGCGTCACCCGGAAGGATCGTCTGTCGGCGCCGGCTGCTGGCAAGTCGCCACGGCGATGATCGAGCTCCTCGAGCACCGTCTGGAGTCTCAGCCGCTGGCGCTCGGTCAGCTCCCGGCAGTCGATACGCCGCGGAGCGGACAAGCCGGGCGTGACCACGAAGCCGCCCTCCCGAGTGACCAGCAGCACGCTGGTCGGCTCGAGCTCGAGGCCCGCGCTGTCGCTCATGAGAGAACACCTACCTCGACCCAGGCCCGATTGACGACCTGCATGACTTCGCTGTCGTTGCCGAAGCGCTTCGCCGCACAGTCGACCGTGAGCTGGGCGAACTGGGCGAAATTGCCATCGCGTTGCAGGCGCGAATCGGTGAGCGCGTCGAACCAGACCGGGCCCGCCTTCTCCCAGGCAAAACCACCCAGCCCCGTCGCCGCGAGAAAAAAGGCGCGGTTGGGGATCCCGGAATTGATATGCACGCCGCCGTTGTCCGAGGACGTGCGCACGAAGTCGTCCATGTGGCCCGGCTGGGGATCCTTGCCGAGTACAGGGTCATCGTAGGCGCTGCCCGGATTGGCCATCGAGCGCAGCGCGAGACCGTTGACGCGATCGGTGAGCAGCCCTTCCCCGATCAGCCAGTCGGCTTCTTCCACGCTCTGCTCGAAGTGATGCTGCTTGACCATGGCACCGAAAACGTCCGCCAGAGACTCGTTAAGCGCCCCCGACTGATCGGCGTAGACGAGACCGGCCTCGCGCTCGATGACGCCATGGGTCAATTCATGGGCGACGACATCGAGCGCGGCAGTGAAACGGTTGAACAGCTCGCCGTCGCCGTCACCGAACACCATCTGGGCGCCGTTCCAGAAGGCGTTGTCGTAGTCTTCGCCGTAGTGCACCGTTCCCAGCAAGGCCATGCCCTCGCCATCGATGGAGTCGCGCTCGAAGACCTGCCAGTAAAAAAGGTAGGTGGCACCCAGCCACCGGTAGGCTTCGTCGACGGCGGCGTCGCCGCTATCCGGCTCGCCCTCCTGACGAACCAGGTCACCGGGTAGCGTCTGCTGATTGCCTGCCGAATAGATATAGCGCGCGACCTCGCCGGGCCGGCTGCCATCCGCGGGTCGCGCCGCCGGCGGTGCCGCATTGCGCAGCCGAAATTGCGCATCGGCCTGCAGGGTCATGCGCGCGCACTGCTGTAGCCGCGCATTGCCATGCGACATGATGCGTTCGAGAACATGGGGCGGCATGAAGCCCGCGAAAGACTTGGAACCGTCCAATCCAGCCATGCGATCACCTCCTGTGCGTCAGAGCTTGGCACTCACAGTGTGGTTCAATCTTTCCCATGTGGCCGCTGCGTCACTGTTCCTTTTTGTCAAGAAACGCCCATACCGCCTGCATCGCGGGCCACATGACGTTGCCATGGCTGGCACTCTCGAACGAGCGATGGTCGATGACCCAATCGGCGTGCCCGGTTTGCAGCCACTGCGCAAAGCAGACCACGTTGTCGCACATTGCCGGCACGGACGTGGATGGCGTATCAGTGGCTTCTGCAAATGCCGGCCGCTGTCCCCGCTCCTGATCGCCCGCGCCCAGCAGCACCCGCGTCTTTCCGCTGGCTCCTGCCGAAGGCAGCGCGTACAGGAATCCGTCTCCCCACCATAGCGATGGGCTAATGGCGAGGTAATCGCTGAAGAGCTTCGGTCGGGTCAGCGCGGTGTATAACGCGAACAAGCCACCGTAGGAGTGGCCGAGCAGCGCACGGCGGGAGGCATCGACCTCGAACCGCTCGGCGACCTGCGGCAACAGCTGATTCTGGAGAAAATCCTGGAAACGATCCGCGCCGCCGACGGGGCGGCCACGCGAGTCGACCGCCAGCATGCTCGATACCGCCGGCGTATAGTCTTCACTACGCGCTTCGCTGTCGAAACGACGGGTATCGGAGTAACCGATTCCCACGATCAGCCAGGGACTGGTGCCGCCATCGGGGCCGCGCAGCGTCAGGCTGTCACGCCCCACCACTGCCAGCGGAAAGCGCGCATTGCCATCGAGGACATAAAGTACCGGATAGCCACTGGCCGGTGGCGGCGAATCCGGTATCGAGACCTGAATCAGATAGTCGCGCCCGGTGGACTCGCCATGGAGCATCCATTGCTGCGTATCAGGCAGCATCACGGGCTGCGTCGCGGGATCGGTGGTCATGGTCGGCTCCTCAGCGACGGCAGCGGGCATGATGAAAACGGCCGCCCATGACAGGCAGCCGAAGAGCCAGAGACGTAATGCATCAGAAGTCATAACGCAGTGACGCGACGACATTGGCCGGTTCGCCGATCAGGTTGAAGGTACCCACGCTACCGACGCGATAGTAGTAGTCGCGGTCGAAAATGTTGTTGAAGTTGAGTTGGCCCGATAGATGAGAGCTGAAGTCGTAACCCACCATGGCGTCGACGATTGCGTAACCGGGCGCGTTGATCCGCGGAGCGTTGCTGAGTGTATGGAAATCGCTCATTGCGGTAACCCCGCCCCCTACGTGCCAGCCATCCAACGGGCCCGGAGCGAAAGCGTACTGGGTCCAGAGATTGACCGCATTGTGCGGCATCAAGGCGAATGTCGCTTCGGTATCGCCACGCTCGACTTCGGTATCCAGATAAGTGTAACCCGCAATGATATCCCACTGAGGCGTGAGGGCGCCGGTCACCTCGAACTCTGCGCCTTGAATACGACGTTTCCCAATATCCGCTGAGTAATCCTCATTCACGACGCTCGCAGCATAGTTGTCGTCGTATAGACGGAACGCACTAATACGAGCATTGAGATTGCCGCCGAAGTAGGCCCCTTTGATACCGACCTCGTACTGTTCTCCCTCGCGCGGTTTGAGCAGGTCACCGCTTGCGTCGTACTCGGTTTGCGGTTTGAACACCTGCGAGTAGCTCGCGTAAAGCGCGTGGTAGCTATCGAGATCGAATACCGCACCGGCATAACCGGTGAACCTGCCGTCGTCGTCCCGTGTGTAACGCTCGCCGCTGAGATGGTCGCTGAGTCCGACGCGGTAACGGCTGACTCGCCCGCCGACAATCAACGCAAGGGGCTGAACCGGACGGAACGTCAGCTTGCCATAGAGTCCGTACTCTTCCAGCGTCTGACGTGTGTCGGCGCTCAGATAGTCGTCAAGAATATCGACGTAGGCGATGTCATTGAAATCGGCAAGCGTGGTATTGCCAAGCTTTGCCCGCGCCGAGGCGTTGTCGGTTTCGAAACGTTTATAGTCCGTTCCTACCACGAACTCGCTGACGTTACCCATGGCTTCGAACGGCTGGCTGTAGCTGGCATCCATGGACAATGCTTGCTGATCGATGTCGGCTGCGGTGCCAGCGATGCCGAGACTCCCGTCATCGAGCGCGCTGCCGCCGAAGGCATAGTTATAGGAAGCGTTGCGATCCGAGTAACGTGCCGCGAAACGTCCGTATCCCCCATTGGCGAAACGATGCGTCAACTCGGCAAACCAGTCATTGCTTTGCATGGTGAAGTCGTTCCAGTCCGCGCCGACGAAAGCGGATCGGGTGAAATCGAGCAGATTACCGTTGGCATCGGTCGGCAGGCCGTTGTTTGGCACCAGGTCCCGATGCTGACGCAGGAATGCCAGCGATAGCGTCGTGGCGTCATCGAGATCGGCGTCGATCGCCCCGTAGAACGTCTGATGCTGATTTTCGTTATGGTCGGCAAAGCCGTTGCTGTCACTATCCGCCACCACCAGGCGTCCCCGCACCCGCCCGTCGCTGGTAATCGGACCGCTCAAATCGCTTTCGAGATAGCGCTGGTCCCAACTGCCCTGTTCCGAAATGCTATGGCGACCGGTGACATGGCCCTGAAAATCGTAGGTCGGACGCTTGCGAACCAGATTGACGATGCCGCCCATCTCGCTGGTGCTGTTGAACAACCCCGATGGCCCGCGCATGATCTCGACGCGATCGAACGCCGCCAAATCCGGTACCGTGCCGTTGATACTTTGCATCGGTGCCGGCAGACCATCGATATTGGCCTCGTCGTATTCGTAGCCACGCGCGTAGATCGAAGAACGGCCATCATCGTTACTCAGAACTCGCACTCCCGGGGTACGCCGTGCCAATTGATCGAGCGTATCGAGGTTGCGATCCTCGATGGCATCCCGCGTCACCACGCTGATCGACTGGGGTATGTCCCGCAGCGCTGCCGGTGTCTTGGTGCCCACCGTCGCTGCATCCACCGCATATCCGCCGGTCGTTTCGGACGGCAGCATCTCGTAGAGGCGGTTGCCTTTGACGGTCAAGGTTTCGAGTGATGTATCCCCGACCGACCGGGGTTCCTGGGCCTGTGAAGCGGCCCAAGGCGCGGAGAGGCTCAGGCCAACGGCGACCGGCACGCAGTAGCGAAAGCGCTGGGGATGGCGAATCATGGTGTCGTTCCTTGCTCCCACGCCCGTAACCCTTTATCGGAAACCGGGCGTTCATGATAATGAGAATGAGTTGCAAATGAGATTGGCGACACGCATTATTCCAGAAGATTCTCTACCTCACCTGTGGGAAACCTCCAATTACCTTTGCCTGACAGTCAATCGTGATCTCTTCTCATTTCACCCTCCCGCCTCGCCCAGAAGCGCTTGGGCATGACGCACTGAGGCACCACGCTATCCATCTCGGACGCGACTATCGTATCGACAGCGTGCCGGGGGAGCCGCTGCTCGACGGCAATTTTGGCGTGGATGTGATCGAAGAGGGGTTGGTGCTGCGCCATGCCGCGATCCGCAATCGCCATCGCATGAGCAATCATGCAGAAATGATGCCTGGCTTGAAGCTGATCCTGTTCATGGCCGGTACGGTCGACGTGCGCTTCGACGGCCGCCCAATGCCACTCGCCGCGGAACGGCCGACGGCCCTACTGGTCCATCTGCGGGAAGCCGCAACGTTCGAGCGCCACGCTCTGGCCGGTACCCACGAATTCAGTTTAACGCTGACCTTGTCGCCAGCCTGGCTTCAGACATTGCCGGAAACGGCACGTCTGCTCGATGACCTGCCACACCTGGGGCTACGCCAATGGCAACCTAGCGCCGGCTTGTTGACGCTGGCTCGTACCCAGCTTTCGACTCCTCGCACCGCTGATGATTTTTCCACTCGCCTGCGGCGTGAAGGATTGGCGCTGACCATGGCCGGCGAAGGCTTGGCACCGCTGTTGCGGACATCGGACAGAGACAGCAGGGAAACCCGCCAGCAACGGCGACTGTGGGATTTCATCGAAAGCGGGAGTGGCGATACCAAGACCCTCACGGAGATCGCCGGACATCTAAACATGAGCGTGAGCACACTGCAGCGGCTCAGTCAGCAGCGTTATGGAATGCCGTTGCAGCGTCACCTGCGTCAGCGGCGTCTGGACGCGGCAAACCGGGCTCTACAGGATAGCCATGTCAGCGTCAGCGAGGCCGCCGAACTCGCCGGCTACAACGACGCTACCAACTTCGCCACCGCGTTCCGCCGTACCTTCGGCATCACACCCCGTCAGGCACGGGAACGCCAGCGTTAGCGCTCGCCGGCGAATCGGAAAGGAAAAATCAGGCCGTTCCTGGCGAGGCGCTGCCACTCCGCGACAAGCCATAATCGCCGGGCTTGGCCACGCCTTCCAGCCGACCGAGCTGATCGAGATCGTGTCGACCCAGTACCAGATCGAGACGACGCTGCCGGCTATTGGCATTGAGCACCATATGGACCTGCGAGGGCCGCCCTTTGGCATCCAGACGTTGAACCCAGGCCAGGGCGCCGCTGGAATATCGCACCAGCGAGCCTACTGGCGTGATGCCGAAGAGACGCAAGTAGCGTTGTGCCCAGACACTGTCGAAGAGCGCGGCGTTCCCCAGCACATGGCGATAAGCATTGACCAGGGGCCAGGCTTCGCGGTCCGCGCGCGGGCGCGTCAGCGCATCGATGACATCGACCACCGCCACCATCCGACCCAGATCATCGATCGCCTCGGCGCGCAGTCCGCGAGGATAGCCGCTGCCGTCGAGCCGTTCGTTGATCTGTTCGACCACCGACGTGGCGACATCCGTCGAAAGCCAGCGACAATCGGCCAGCCGCTCGCTGATCAGTTGGACATGCCCCGGCAATAGCGCCCGCTGGGCGTCGCTCAACGGGACGCGGCTCTCGAGCAGCGTGGCAGGCAACGACGCCTTGCCGAGATCGTGGATCAGGGCGCTGGCCGCGATCGCCTTGAGGGTGCTGTCGTCGTAGCCCTGCCTGCGCGCCAGATCGACGGCACGAACCGCGACCGCCAGCGCATGCTGGACCTGGACCGGTTCGTTCTCGAGATATCCCAGCGCATAGAGCAGCGATTCCCGACTTTGCGCGCCAAGCGACAGCAGCGTGTCCGCATGTCGGGACAGCAAAGATGAGGCAATCAGGCCACCATTCTGAAGCTGCAGGCTCTGCGCGTTCAGATAGTCGGCGATCTTCCGCAGTCGCCGGACGACCGTATTGTCAGCGCCCGCGACTGGCGCCGGGGCGGTCAGGATCGACTTGACCGGTTGCGGCCGGCGTCCCTGCGGCAGCAGGAACAGCGAAGAAGGCTCGAGCGGCTTGTCGCTGATCGAAGCCTTGCGTGCACCCTCGCGTTCGATTTCCTTGACGCAGTGCCAGAGTTGCCGCTCGCTGTCGATCGGCAATTCATCGAACTCGCAGCCGATCAGCGCCATCGTCCAGTCGTCATCGGTGCGTACATGACGGATATGCCCCTTGAGCTTGAGGCGCTGCCGATTGGGGAAGCGTAGTTCGAGAGCCTCGATCGGCTGGCCGGGCGTCAGCGCCACGGCATCCACCAGACGCATGGCGAGAAGGCATCCGCCCAGCGAGAGATTGCGGATTTCGGTATCGATGACAGGTCCATCCGCCGTCAGGGTGAGATGCGTCTCGACGCCCATCTCGGCCCGCAGCGGGGCGCGAAAGGTACCGCGCCGGTGAATGGTGCTGATGTATTCGGGGTAGGTGCAGCGAAACTGTATCCGCTGCGCATCTTCCAGGGGCTCGATCACCGTGAGCGGCGCGGTGCGAACCAGCGCTCCGCTGACATGACCGATGAGATGAAACTCATCCCCCCGGGCAAGAGGCTTTTCCAGCGCCGGCACCGCAGACACATCGACGACCAGCGCCTGGCCGATGACGATGTCATCCAGCAATACCGGCCAGGAAGTGCTACCGGCCGTGTCGAACGCCAGATTGGCGCCACCTTGAAGGCATAGTGGCTCGAGCCACTCCCCTATGGCTTTAGCTTGGTGGATATCCGTGGAGGCAGAGTCGGGCATGAGATTTCGATAAGGCGTGGTCGATGACAAACGGCGAATGACAAAGCGCTGATGACAAAAGGCTCGATGACGAAGAGCCGATGGTAAAGCAATCAGGCATGGCCGCGTCACGGCCGGTGAGCGAGCAGTGTAACTTTTCGTTATTGTCCGAACAAAATAATTTGATCTCCATCAACCCGAACTCCCGAGGAAACCCGGGAGTTCGCTCGTTCGGCGTGCCGGCCATGGCCCCTGCTCAGTCTTCCGACAAGGCCGCCAGATCGGATTCCGAATACCCCAGCAGATACAAAAGCCCATCGAGACCGGAGGAGGACACCGACTGCTGCGCCTGTTGACGCACCAGCGGCTTGGCATGGTACGCCACGCCCATGCCGGCGGCCGCCAGCATCTTGAGATCGTTGGCACCGTCGCCAACCGCCACGGTCTGGGCCAGATCCCAGCCTTCCCGTTCGGCGATCTGCCTGAGCATCATCGCCTTGCGGTCGGCGTCGACGATCGGCTCCTGGACTTCGCCGGTAACCTTGCCGTCGCGGATGACCAGCTCGTTGGCATGAATCTCGTCGAAACCCAGCCGTTCCTGCAGATAACGGGCGAAATAGGTAAAGCCCCCGGAGAGAATCGCGGTCCGATAACCCAGGCGCTTGAGATAGCGCATCAATCGCTCCAGCCCCGGCATCAGCGGTAACGATTCGGCAATTTCCGCCAGCACCGACTCGTCCAGCCCTTCCAGCTTGCGCATGCGCTCGCGAAAGCTCTGCTGGAAGTCGAGTTCGCCCCGCATGGCACGCTCGGTTATCGCGGCCACCTCGTCATACACGCCATGGCGCCGCGCCAGTTCGTCGATGACTTCCGCCTGGATCAGCGTCGAATCCATGTCGAAGCAGACCAGCCGGCGGTGCCGTCGCCACGGATTCGCCGGCTGCAGCGCGACGTCGACGCCGAAGCGCTCGCTCAGCGCCAGGATCTTCTCGCGCAGGGACGCGGAATCGGCTACCGCGCCGCTGAGTCGCCACTCGAGGCAGGCACCGGTTAGCGAGTCGGCCGTGTCGAGCTGGCAGCCGGCCGACAGCCGCTTTACCCGCTCGATGACCAGACCCTGCTCGGCCGTCAGCGCGCCGACTTCCGCCATCACTTCCGCAGAGAGCGTCGGTGCCATCAAGGTCAGTACCCAGCGGGCGTCCTTGGCGACATCCCTCCACAGCGCCTCGCTTTCAGAGGACACCTTCTCGACACGGCAATCCAGCCCGAACACGTCGCCAGCCGACGGCAGCAAGGCCTCGAGATCCTCGGCAGTCTCGACCAGCGCCTCCAGCGTCACTTCGCCGAAGGCGACATGCTGGTTCAGATCCAGCAGACGGCAATGGGCGCTGACCAGCGCCGTACCCAGTGCAGCCGTCTGGCCGGGCCGTGCGGGCCCAGTGGCTCGCACCACGAAACGTTGTGACATCTTTTCCCCACGTGGCGCCAAGCTGCGCCCTCTCTTTATCGATGAATCCGACGACCTGTCAGGAATAGCGCCCGTAACCGGCTATCACTATCCCTCGGTCGTCGCTGTCTTGAACATCCGACAGCGTCGGATGTCGTTCAGGACTCGACTTCGAGCCGGTCGACCTTCTGGAATCCACGCGCCAGCTTGCTGCCGCGACGGCCACGCTCGCCGGTATAGTATTCGAGATCCGCCGTCTTCAGCGTCTGCTTGCGCTTGCCGGCGTAGACGATCAACGACGCTCCTTCCGGCAGCAGCACCAGGTCGCGCACGAACTCCTCTCGTCTCGCGGCCTTGGCCCCCGGGATGTCGATCATCTTGTTGCCCTTGCCTTTTGCCATCTCCGGCAATTGCGACAGCGCGAAGACCAGCAGGCGCCCCTCGTTGGAAACGGCCGCCACCCGCACGCCGTCGCCCTCCGGGATCGCCTTGGGCGGCATCACGTTGCATCCCTTGGGCACCGAAAGCACCGATTTGCCGGCCTTGTTCTTGCCGAGAAGATCTTCGACCCTGGCCACGAAACCATAGCCGCCGTCGGACGCCAGCAGATAGCGCGCGCTGGGGATATCCAGCATCAGCCCGACCATGCTGGAGCCGGCCGGCGGGTTGATCCGCCCGGTCACCGGCTCGCCCTGGCCGCGCGCCGAGGGCAGGTTGTGGGCCGTCATCGTGTAGGCCCGACCGCTGTCGTCGAGCAGCACCAGCGGCTGGTTGGTCTTCCCTCGTGCCGCCAGGTGGAAGCTGTCGCCCGCCTTGTAGGAGAGCCCGGCAGGGTCGATATCGTGGCCTCGCGCCGCGCGAATCCAGCCTTTCTCGGACAGCACCACGGTCACCGGATCGGCGCCCACCAGCTCGACCTCGGAAAGCGCCCTGGCTTCGGCACGCTCCACCAATGGCGAGCGGCGGGCATCGCCGTAGGCCTCGGCCGCTTCCCGCAGCTCCTTCTCGACCAGATCGGTCATCGCCGCCTCGGAGCTCAGCAGCTTCTGAAGCTGCTTGCGTTCCGCTTCCAGCTCGTCCTGCTCGCCGCGAATCTTCATCTCCTCGAGCTTGGCGAGGTGACGCAGACGCAACTCGAGAATCGCTTCGGCCTGACGCTCGGTGATGCCGAATGCGTTCATCAGCGCCGGCTTGGGTTCATCCTCCTCGCGGATGATGCGGATCACCTCGTCGATGTTGAGATAGGCGACCAGCAGACCTTCGAGCAGGTGCAGACGATCCTCGACCTTGCCGAGACGGTGCTCCAGGCGTCGGCGCACGGTGGCGCGGCGGAACGTCAGCCATTCGCCGAGCATGTCGTTGAGCGGCATGACCCGCGGCCGGCCATCGAGCGCGATCACGTTGAGATTGACGCGAACGTTCTTCTCGAGATCGGTGGTGGCGAACAGGTGCGCCATCAGCCCCTCGACATCGATACGGTTGGAGCGCGGCTCGATCACCAGACGCGTCGGCGTCTCGTGGGTCGACTCGTCGCGCAGATCCGCCACCATCGGCAACTTCTTGGCCTGCATCTGGGCGGCGATCTGCTCGAGTACCTTGGCCCCGCTGACCTGATACGGTACCGCGGTGATCATGATGTTGCCATCCTCGCGCTCGTAGCGCGCACGCAGCTTGACCGAACCGCGGCCGGACTCGTATAGCTTGCGCAGATCGGCCGCCGGCGAAATGATCTCGGCATCCGTCGGGAAATCCGGTGCCGGCAGATGCTGCATCAGATCCACGACGCTGGCCTGCGGATGGCGCAGCAGATGGCAGGTCGCCTCGACCACCTCCACCACGTTGTGCGGCGGGATATCGGTCGCCATGCCGACGGCGATGCCCGTGCCGCCATTGAGCAGCACGTGAGGAAGCCGCGACGGCAGCACCGCCGGTTCGTTCATGGTGCCGTCGAAGTTGGGTGTCCAGTCGACCGTGCCCTGCCCCAGCTCCGCCAGCAGCGTCTCGGAGAAACGCGACAGGCGGGCTTCGGTGTAGCGCATGGCGGCGAACGACTTGGGATCGTCCGGGCTGCCCCAGTTGCCCTGGCCGTCGACCAGCGGATAGCGATAGCTGAACGACTGCGCCATCAGCACCATCGCCTCGTAGCAGGCGCTGTCGCCGTGGGGATGGAACTTGCCCAGCACGTCGCCGACGGTACGCGCCGACTTCTTGTACTTGGCGTTGGCGTTCAGCGACAGCTCGCGCATGGCATAGACGATGCGCCGCTGAACCGGCTTCATGCCGTCGCCGATATGCGGCAACGCGCGATCAAGAATCACGTACATCGAATAATCGAGATACGCCTTCTCGGTGTACTCCTTGAGCGAAAGGCGTTCGACGTCGCCCTCCGCTACCTGAATATCCATGGTCATACGATTTTGACCTTGTTCACGATTGTGGAATCGTTGAGGGCAGCGCCCTCGTTAAACCTTTGAGCCGCCACGAGCTACGGGCCGCGAGCTACGAGCGGGCCGAGTCAGCTGGCGGACTTCACTTTCGAGTCAGCAACTTGTTAACGGTGACCATCGCCAGTTCGCAATCCCTTCTTTAGCTCGTAGCTCGTAGCTCGTAGCTCGTAGCTCGTAGCTCGTAGCTCGTAGCTCGTAGCTCGTAGCTCGTAGCTAGACTTCTATCTCGGCCATGTTGCCGTAATCTTCCAGCCAGCTCTTTCTATCGCTCGCCCGCTTGCGCGCCAGCAGCATGTCCATCATCTCCAGCGTGCCGTCGTCGAGCTCGCGAGTGAGCTGGACAAGCCGTCGGGTGTCCACGGCCATGGTGGTCTCGCGCAGCTGCAGCGGGCTCATCTCGCCCAGGCCCTTGAAGCGCTGGACGTTGGGCGTGCCGCGCTTGCCTTCGAGGCGCTTGAGCGTCGCGGCCTTCTCGCTCTCGTCGAGGGCGTAGAAGACCTCCTTGCCCAGGTCGATGCGATAGAGCGGCGGCATGGCGACGAAGACGTGGCCAGCATCGACTAGCGCCGGGAAGTGGCGCACGAACAGCGCACACAGCAGCGTGGCGATGTGCAGCCCGTCGGAGTCGGCGTCGGCGAGAATGCAGACCTTGTGGTAGCGCAGCTTGGAGAGATCGTCGCTGCCCGGATCGAGACCGATCGCCACGGCGATGTCGTGCACTTCCTGCGAGCTGTAGATATCGGCGGATTCGACTTCCCAGGTGTTGAGGATCTTGCCGCGCAGCGGCAGGATCGCCTGGGTCTCGCGGTTTCTTGCCTGCTTGGCACTGCCACCGGCGGAGTCCCCCTCGACCAGGAACAGTTCGCTCGACACCGGATCCTGGCCGGAGCAGTCGGCCAGCTTGCCGGGCAGCGCCGGCCCCGAGGTGACCTTCTTGCGCGCGACCTTCTTGGCGCTCTTCTGGCGCCGCTGGGCGGCGCTGATCACCAGTTCGGCCAGTTGTTCGGCCTGATCGACATGGTGGTTGAGCCACAGCGAGAAGGCGTCCTTGACCACGCCGGAGACGAAGCCCGCTACCGTGCGTGACGACAGCCGCTCCTTGGTCTGCCCGGCGAATTGCGGGTCGAGCATCTTGATCGAGAGCACGAACGATACCTTCTCCCACAGATCCTCCGGCGACAGCTTGACCCCGCGCGGCAGCAGGCTGCGGTATTCGCAGAACTCGCGTACCGCTTCGAGCAGGCCGCTGCGGAAGCCGTTGACGTGGGTACCGCCGAGCGGCGTGGGAATCAGGTTGACATAGGATTCCAGGACCGGCTCGCCGCCTTCCGGCAGCCACTGAATGGCCCAGTCGACGCCCTGCTCCTCGTCCTCGAAGTGGCCGGTGAACGGCGATGCCGGCAGCACGTCGAAACCGTCGACTGCCTGGGCCAGATAGTCCCGCAGGCCGTCTTCGTACTGCCAGACGCTCTCGGCGCCATCGGTTTCCTTGAGCACCACCTTGAGGCCGGGGCAGAGCACCGCCTTGGCGCGCATCAGGTGTTTCAGCTTCGGCAGTGACAGCCTGGGGCTGTCGAAGTATTCCGCCTCCGGCCAGAAACGCACCACCGTTCCCGTGGCACGCTTGGCACAGCTGCCGATGATCGAGAGTTCCTCGGCCTTCTCTCCCTTCTCGAAGGCGATACCGTAGCGATTGCCCTCGCGGCACACCTCGACCTCGAGCCGCGTCGACAGCGCGTTGACCACCGATACGCCGACCCCATGCAGGCCGCCGGAAAAGCGGTAGCTCGACTGGGAGAACTTGCCGCCGGCGTGCAGCCGGGTGAGGATCAGCTCGACCCCGGTCACGCCATGTTCAGGATGCACGTCGATCGGCATGCCCCGGCCGTCGTCGGAAACCTCGATGCCCCCGTTGTCCAACAGAACGACGCGAATCTCGCGAGCGTGCCCTGCCAGGGCCTCATCGACGCTGTTGTCGATGACTTCCTGCACCAGGTGGTTGGGACGGGTGGTGTCGGTGTACATGCCCGGCCGCTTGCGGACCGGATCGAGGCCGGAAAGCACCTCGATGGAACTGGCGCTGTATTGCGTCATGCAGGGTCTCGCCACGTTTGTAAGGTCAAAGTCACAGGGTCAAAGTTGCAGGATCGACGTTGCAGGGCGGAGACCGCTGCGTCATCGATTCGTCGCGGCACGTCTGGCGCGAGCCATGGCTGGCGCTAGCGAGGCGTGATCGCCGGTACGAGCCGAATCGCGACGTCTCCACCCCATGCAGGCTGGCGACGATGATACACCCTACTGGTCAAATCTACAGTACCGCGTTGCCGCCCGATGCTGACGCGAGGCTCTCAGGACAGCACGAGGGATCTCGGCACGTGCCAGCCGCCGTGAGCGAAGAGCGCCGGCAGATACTCGGGCAGCACACCGAAACTGTGGTCGCCACCGGGGTGAATCAGGGCGCGACTGCCGGCATAGGCGCGCAGCGCCTCACGGCAATCCAGCGTCTCGTCGGCGCTGCCGAGCAGCAGAAGATAGCGCGAGGGATGCACGATGCGTTCCCACTGCAGGGCGGTCAATTGATCGAAATAACTATTGTCGATCGTGAACTGCTCGCCGGAGGCGTCGTTGAGCAACGTCTGCCCCAGGTAATCGGCCACGAAGCGGGCGGGCCGTACCGCCGGATTGATCAGTACGGCCCGCAGCCCGTAGCGCTCCGCCAGCAGCGTGGCCAGGAAGCCACCCATGGAACTGCCGACCAGCAGAGTATCTTCATGGCCCAGCGACTCGAGTGCCGCTTCGGCCTGCTGCCAGGCCAGGTCCGGCCGGTACGACAAATCCGGGGTCAGACACGCGAACGGGCGACCCTCGTGTCGGGCCAGCGTCTCGCAGGCCGCCTTGACCAGCCGGGCCTTGGGCGAAGCGCTGCTGCTGTTGAAGCCATGCAGGTACAGCAGCGCCCTGGCCGGCCTTGCTACCGAAAGCGACTCGCTCGACATGGCTCCCTCACCTGGCTCGCTGGACATCCGAGACCTCGCCGCTTTCGCGACACCCGCCGATCACCGGGACTCCTGCCCCTTCCAGATCGCCTTGATCAGCCCGCGGCTGGAGTCGTCGAGCGTCTCCAGACCGTTCTGCGTGGCGATGATCTCTTCGGTCTCGGTAGCGATCTTCTTGCCCAGCTCGACGCCCCACTGGTCGAACGAGTCGATGTCCCAGATCACGCCCTGCACGAACACCTTGTGCTCGTAGAGCGCGATCAGAGCACCCAGCGTGGCCGGGTTGAGGCTGTCGAACATCAGCGTGGAAGAAGGCTGGTTGCCGCGGTAACGCTTGTAGCTGGGCGGCGTGCTCTCGGACTTCACCGCGTCGTCGCCGAGCATCAGCACGCGGGACTGAGCGAAGCAGTTGGCCAGCGCCAGCCGGTGCTGGGCCATCAGGTCGTCTCGGAAGCGTTCGTCCTCGACGTCGTTGTAACGGTTGACCGGCGCGATGAAGTCGCACGCCACCGGCTGCGTGCCCTGGTGCAGCAGCTGGTAGAACGCGTGCTGGCCGTTGGGGCCGATCTCGCCCCAGATCACCGGGCAGGTGGAATAGTCGACCACTTCGTCATTATTGGTGACGGACTTGCCGTTGGATTCCATCTCGAGCTGCTGGAAGTACCCCGGCAGGTGCTTGAGGCGCCCATCGTACGGCAGCACCGCGTGGGAGCGGATATCGAGGAAGTTGACGTTCCAGATGCCGATCAGCGCCAGTTGGACCGGTAGATTGTCCTTCAGCTCGGCGGTACGGAAGTGCTCGTCCATGGCGTGGGCACCCGCCAGCAGCTGACGGAAGTTGTCCATGCCGACACGAATGGCAATGGGCAGCCCGATGGCGCTCCACAGCGAGTAGCGACCGCCGACCCAGTCCCAGAACAGCAGCTGGTTGGCCGGATCGATGCCCCATTCGGTCATCTTGTCGGGCTTGGTGGAAACGCCGACGAAGTGGAAGCGCTTGATCAGCGCTTCGTCACCGCCCAGGCGCGTGGCGATCCAGTCCAGCGCAGTGGAGGCGTTCGACAGCGTATCGATGGTGCCGAAGGACTTCGACGACAGGATGAACAGCGTGGTTTCGGGGTTGAGCCAGCTCAGGAAGTCGGCCAGCTGCGAGCCGTCCATGGTCGACGCGAAGTGGGTCGATACCTCGAAGACATCATCGGGCTCAAAATCGGTCAGTGCGGACGTGACCATCAACGGCCCCAGGTCCGAACCGCCGACGCCGAGATTGACCACATCGGTGATCGGCTTGCCGGTCGCGCCGCGCCACTGGCCGTTCAGCAGCTTGTTGACCAGCGTTTCCATCTTGTCGAGAGTGGCATGCACTTCGCCGACCACATCGACGCCTTCGACCTCGAGCCTGGCATCCCGCGGCAGACGCAATGCAGTATGCAGCGCCGGGCGGTCCTCGGTGTGATTGACCCGCTCACCCGAGAGCAGGCGTTGCACCGCCTCGGGCACGCCGGCTTCCCGCGCCAGCGAGAGCAACTGCTCCCGGACTTCCGTCGTCCAGCGCTGCTTGGACAGATCCATCTGGATGCCGGCGGCTTCCAGATAGAACGTCTCGAAGCGCGGCGACTGCTGGAACAGGGTCTTCAGATGAACCTCCCGCATTCCCCCTTCGAGCTGCTGCTCGAGCGCTTTCCATGCCTGGGTCTCACGAATCGACATCTAATGCTCTCCTTGTCACGTGCAGCGAAGAGGCGCAAAACGTACACTATGGCCGCGGCGGGCGTACTGCAGGTGTTCCGCTCGCTTCACGCTCTCCCAATTAAGAATATCTTCCGGCAATGATTGACGCATCTTACCGTGACGCCATCTTTTCGACACCCCTTGATCGTGTGGCGAGCTTCTCGTTCGACGAGCAGGTCGTGGCGTGCTTCCCGGACATGGTCCGGCGTTCGATTCCCGGCTATGGCCAGATTCTCGGCATGCTCGGCGTCATCGCCGAACGCCACCTGCGCCATGGCGCCCATGTCTACGATCTGGGCTGCTCGCTGGGCGCGGTCGGGCTGGCGCTGGCCGGGCGACTGCCTGCCGACGCCTTCGAGCTGACCGGCGTCGACCTCTCTCCGACGATGATCGCCCGGGCCCGCGAAACCGCCGCCGCCGAAAGCCCGGATCATCGGATCCAGTTCATCGAGGGCGATATCCGCCATCTGGACTATCGGCCCAGCGGCATGGTCGTGCTCAACTTCACATTGCAGTTTTTGCCGCCGGCGGACCGCGATGCGGTGATCGCCAGGCTGTTCGCGGCACTGGAGCCCGGCGGCATTCTGGTGCTGTCGGAGAAGATCGTCGCGGAAGACGAGCAGGAGAACGCCTGGCTGGTGGAGCGCTATCACGACTTCAAGCGGGCCAACGGCTACAGCGACATGGAGATCAGCCAGAAGCGCACCGCGCTGGAAAACGTGCTGGTGCCGGATACGCTGGCGGCGCATCACGAACGGTTGACCCAGGCCGGCTTCTCGCGCGTCACGACCTGGTTCCAGTATCTCAACTTCGCCTCCTTGGTCGCTTTCAAGGACAAGGCTGCGTTCAAGGACAAGGCGACATCCCAAGAGAAGGCCGCGTTCGAGGATGTCTGACGTCGCTATCGATACGCTCAAGGACGCCGAACGCCGGCTCTATCTCGCCTTCCTCGAACACGGCCTGACCCGCTGGCTGGCGCTGCTTCCGGAACAGCTGGCGCGCGGGCTCGATCGGCGTCGTCACGGCGACCTGCCCGCGTGGGAAAAGGCAGTGGCCAAACTGCCGGCGCTGCCGACAGCGCGCCAGGTGGACCTGCAGGCCGACAGCATCACGGTGGAGCTCGAACTGAGCGACGCCGAGCGGCGGCGCTGCGAGAATCTGCTGAAGATTTTGATGCCGTGGCGCAAGGGGCCTTATTGCCTCGGCGACATCGATATCGACACCGAGTGGCGCTCGGACTGGAAATGGCAGCGGGTCGCGCCGCATCTTTCCCCGCTCGCCGGCCGCCGGATTCTCGACGTCGGCGGTGGCAACGGCTATCACGCCTGGCGCATGGCCGGCGCCGGTGCCGCGTTCGTGCTGGTGATCGACCCCTCGCCGCGCTTCTACTATCAGTTCCATGCCGTACGTCACTTCGTGGGCGATGCCGATGGCGAGCGCACCCACTTTCTGCCGGTCGGCATCGAAGACGTTCCGGCGAAGCTCGCCGCCTTCGATACCGTGTTTTCGATGGGCGTGCTCTATCATCGCCCTTCACCGCTGGATCACCTGCTGCAGCTGAAGGATGCGCTGGTGCCCGGCGGCGAGCTGGTGCTGGAGACGCTGGTGATCGAGGGTGACGAGCGCACCGTGTTCATGCCCGGCGAACGCTATGCCAGCATGCCCAACGTCTACTTCCTGCCCTCGTCAAGCGCCCTCGCGCACTGGCTCGAGCGCTGCGGCTTCGAAGCCATTCGCTGTGTCGACGAAACGGCCACCACGCTCGACGAACAGCGCTCGACCGACTGGATGCAATTTCATTCGCTGGCCGATTTCCTCGACCCCGAGGATCGCAGCCTGACCATCGAAGGCTACCCTGCGCCGCGTCGGGCGACGCTGATCGCCCGCAAGCCGAAGCGATAAACGCAGCGCTGCCGGAGTTCGGCCTACCAGAGCGACCATCGGCCGGCATTGCGATGCCGGCCGATGTCTGCGCAACAGGATTGGGAAAAGATTGACGCTAGCGGGCGTTGCGCTGGACGAGATTTGGACTAGACCCGATTTGGACTAGGCCTGGTTTGAACTAGACCTGGTTTGAACTAGAGACGACGGCGCTTCACGGGCACGGCCCGCTCTGGATATTGGCCTGGGTGATGTTGCTCTGGGCAGGTACGCTACAGGTCAGCCAGACGTTACCGCCGATCACCGAGCCCTGCCCCACCGTGATGCGTCCCAGAATCGTCGCGCCTGCGTAGATGACCACGTCGTCCTCGACGATCGGGTGACGCGGCAGCCCTTTTTCGAGATGCCCTTTCTCGTCGGCCGGGAAGCGTTTGGCGCCGAGCGTGACCGCCTGGTAGAGCCGTACCCGGTTGCCGATGATCGCGGTTTCGCCGATGACCACACCGGTACCGTGATCGATGAAGAAGCCTTCGCCGATCTGGGCGCCGGGATGAATGTCGATGCCGGTATCGGAATGCGCCAGCTCGGCGATGATGCGAGCCACCAGCCCGGCGCCCACCTGATAGAAATAGTGAGCGATGCGGTGGTAGATCACGGCGTGGACGCCAGGATAGCAGAGCAGGACTTCATCGACGCTGCGCGCCGCCGGATCGCCATAATAGGCGGCCATCACATCGCCATCGAGACGCCGGCGCAGGCTGGGCAGGTCATCCGCGAAGCCCTGAATGATCTGCGTTGCCGCCGCCTGGTGCTCGGAGGTCTTGTTGCCGTTGAGCCGTGCCATGTAGCGCAACTCGAGCAGCACTTCCTCGTGCAGCGCATTGAGCGCACGATCCAGCGTGTGGCCGACGTAGAAGTCCTCGCTCTCCTTGCGCAGATCCGAAGGCCCCAGGCGCATCGGAAAGATGGCCCCGCTCAGGAGTTCCAGCGTTTCCCGAATGCGATGTCGTGACGGCAACTCACGACAGCCCTTCTCTCTCTCCCGGCCATTCTGAGCGCGCCACTGCTCACGAGTCGCGCGCAGTTGGGTAACGATACCGTCGAGCTGCCAGTTGACGTGTTGCATGCCGATCATCCTTTGGAAACGAGACGCACGTTTTCGAATGCGAACCCCGTTCCCGACATCGAGGTCGCGAACGGGGTCCAACGTGCCATCCGTCAATGATAAGCCCCAAGGAAGAAATAGCCATAGCGCAGCGAATCGGCACGCATGCCTTCGCAGCGTCAGGCCACGCTCGTCTCCGCTTCCTTCATCACGTCATCGAACGTGACGGGAGCCTGCGTTCGGGGCGTTACCGCCTGGACCTCGCCGCCGGTATCGTGATCGCGCGTGGCCGCATATTCCACGGCAGCGACCGCATCCTTGCCGTGATCGATAGCCGCCAGCGCCCATTTCCACCCGGTACCATAGGCGATGGGGCCCGTGACGGGCATGCGCACCAGGCGGTCGAACATCTCGAACACGCCATCGGGCCCCACGATGATCATTTCGATCCGCGTGACATGGGGTTTGGCATGTCTGGGGGAGCCGGCATTGAGCCACTCCATTACTTCCCACCAGCCCTGTTGCTCACCGGCGAATGCCACCCATTCGCCGTTGTCGAGTCGAAAGAGCTTTTGCGCATGGTTGTATGTCGATCCATTGACACTGATCAGCGAATCCGTCGCCAATGTCGTTCCATCCCATACGATCGTGGTCATATCTACCTCGGTCTGTGGCTCCGGCCAAACGTCGGGCTACCCGCGGCGAGCATCCAGGCACGACAGTCACGTTCTCCTCCCGGCCGGTTGGGAGCGAGAAGCGGTCAACTGATAGAGAGCATCATCCGTTTGCAAACTGCGCGGTTATCCCATGAATCCATGGGTTTGCAGAGTGCGGACATGAAAACGCCACTCCCGGGAGTGGCGTGAACGCATTCCGTTACATCAAGATACATCAAAGAACACTAATTTTGAAATAGCTGTTTTACATCCTTCGCTTCCCAGTGCGGAAAGTGCTTGCGGATCAGTGCATTGAATTCGATTTCGAACGCCTGCCAGTCGACTTCACCTCCAGTCGCCCCGCCTTCCGCCGCGCCGCGAATCAGGCCCGCGCCGACCGTGATGTTGGTCAGCCGATCGATTACCACGAAACTGCCGGTGCCGGGGCTCTTGCGATAGTCGTCCAGCGGCACGCTGGCGGTCAGCTCGACCCGGCAGCGGCCGATGGCGTTGAGCGGCAAGCTGGCGGCCTCGTGATGCTCGAGCGTATTGACGTCGATCTGGTAGTCGATCGCCGCGACCTTGCCGGCGATTTCCTGCGTGCCGATCTTGAAATCATAGAGCCGGCCCGGCTCGAGAGCGGCATCATGCATCCAGACGATGTCGGCTTCCAGCGCATCGGACTGCGCGACTTCCGCATCCGCCGCCACCAGCCAGTCCCCCCGGGAGATATCGATCTCGTCGCGCAGGGTCACGGTGATCGCCTGGCCGGGATAGGCTTCTTCCAGGTCGCCATCAAAGGTGACGATACGATCGATGACGGAACGCTTGCCCGACGGTAGCGCCTTGACTGCCTGACCGGGACGCAGAATGCCCGCTTCGAGCGTGCCGCAGTAGCCGCGAAAATCGAGATTGGGCCGATTGACGTACTGGACCGGCAGGCGCAGGTCGGAGAGGTTGCTGTCGTGGGCGATCTCGACGCTTTCGAGCAGTTCGAGCATCGCGGGCCCCGGCGCGCCGTCGATCCGGTACCACGGCATGCGCTCGCTGCGGTTGACGACGTTGTCACCGTCGAGTGCCGACATCGGCACGAAGCGGATGTCCGTCGCGTCGAGCTTCTCGGCGAACTCGCGATAGTCGGCAACGATCTCGTCAAAGCGCGCCTGGGAGTAGTCGACCAGGTCCATCTTGTTGACCGCGATCACCAGGTGCTTGATCCCCAGCAGATCGGCGATGAAGCTGTGCCGCCGGGTCTGCACCTGCACGCCATAGCGCGCGTCGATCAGGATCACCGCCAGACTCGCGGTCGACGCACCCGTAGCCATGTTGCGGGTGTACTGCTCATGGCCCGGCGTATCGGCGATGATGAACTTGCGCTTGTCGGTGGAGAAGAACCGGTAGGCGACATCGATGGTGATGCCCTGCTCCCGCTCGGACTGCAAGCCATCGACCAGCAGCGCCAGATCGACCTTGTCGCCGGTAGTCCCGCTGGTCTTGGAAGCCTGGGTGATCGCCGCCAGCTGATCTTCGTAGATCATCTTGGAGTCGTGCAGCAACCGGCCGATCAGGGTCGACTTGCCGTCATCGACGCTGCCGCAGGTGATGAAGCGCAGCAGGTCTTTCTGCTCGTGCTCTTTGAGGTACTGGCCGATATTGTCGGCGATCAGCGTGGATTGGTGGGACACGGTTCTTTCTCCCTCATGAGTGGAGAACACGAGCGCTGCGAGCCACGAGTTTCGGGCTACGAGCAGGCTGTGCACTCTGCATGTTCAGTGGTCAGGTTATGGGCGAGCCGCGAAAATCAGGATTTGATCACGCCGAAAGTTCGCAATCCCTTTTCGAAGCTCGAAGCTCGAAGCTCGAAGCTCGAAGCTCGAAGCTCGAAGCTCGAAGCTCGTAGCTCGTAGCTCGTAGCTCGTAGCTCGTAGCTCGTAGCTCGTAGCTCGTAGCTCGTAGCTCGTAGCTTAGAAGTACCCCTCCCGCTTCTTCTTCTCCATCGAGCCGACCTGGTCGCGGTCGATGGCGCGGCCGGAGCGCTCACTGGTGCGGGTGAGCAGCATCTCCTGGATGATCTCGGGCAGCGTGGCGGCTTTCGATTCCACCGCGCCGGTGAGCGGGTAGCAGCCCAGGGTGCGGAAGCGGACCCATTTCTCTTCGGGAACTTCGCCGGGTTCCAGCGGCAGGCGGTCGTCGTCGACCATCACCAGCATGCCGTCGCGTTCGACCACGGGGCGCGGTGCGGAGTAGTACAGCGGGACGATGGGGATCGATTCGAGATAGATGTACTGCCAGATATCCAGCTCGGTCCAGTTGGAGAGCGGGAAGACGCGGATCGATTCGCCCTTGTTGACCTTGCCGTTGTAGAGGTTCCACAGCTCGGGGCGCTGGTTCTTGGGGTCCCAGCGGTGGTGCTTGTCGCGGAAGGAGTAGACGCGCTCCTTGGCGCGGGAGGCTTCCTCGTCGCGACGGGCGCCACCGAAGGCGGCATCGAAGCCGTACTTGTCCAGTGCCTGCTTGAGCGACTGGGTCTTCATGATGTCGGTGTACTTGGCGCTGCCGTGGTCGAACGGGTTGATGCCGGCGGCGCGGCCTTCCTCGTTGATATGCTCGATCAACTCCATCCCGACGTCCGCGGCCATCCGGTCGCGGAACTCGATCATTTCCTTGAACTTCCAGGTGGTGTTGACGTGCATCAGCGGGAACGGCGGCGGCCCGGGATAGAACGCCTTGCGTGCGAGGTGCAGCATCACCGAGGAGTCCTTGCCGATCGAATAGAGCATCACCGGGTTGCCGAACTCGGCGGCGACCTCGCGGATGATATGGATGGACTCGGCTTCGAGCTGCTTGAGATGGGTCTGGCGCTGAGCGCTGACGATAGGAGCTGTCATGGTCGATGTCTCACGGTCGCCCTCTGAAATCAGATGGCAAAACAGAATATGGGCTTCTCTGGGAGTCAACCCTAGCGAGACTTCGGTAATAACGTCAAAGAATCAAAGATGATCCAAAAAGCGTTTTTGGTTATAAACAGCTAGAGATCGACGCGTTCGATCCAGGTCGACAACGACTCGCCGCGCAGATCGACGACACGTAAACCGGGCCGCGCCGCCTCGTCGATCGCGAACTCGTGGCTCTTCGGCAGGAACTGATCCGAGGTCGACGGACACCCATAGACGGCCACGACGCCCTGCCAGGCGGCAAACGCCTGATGGATATGACCACAGATCAAGGCCTTGACCTGCGAATAGGGCGAGAGCGTTTGCCACAGCGCGTCCCGGTCCTTCAGACCGATGGCGTCCATCCACACCGAACCGATATCCAGCGGCGGATGATGCAGCGCGACCAGCGTCGGGCGATCGTCCGCCTCGAGCTGCCACGCCAGCCGCTGCAGCTGGTCCTGCCCCAATTCTCCGCCGGGTTGACCGCTGATCCGAGAGTTCAGCAACAACACCCGCCAACCGTCGAGATCGAGCTCTTCGTGAAAAGGCTGGCACTCTTCCATCAGCTCCGGCTGATCGTGGTTGCCGGGGATCCAGAACCACGGGCACCCCACGGCCGCGAAGGCCTGGCTGGCGTGGCGATAGGCAGCAGGTGTCTCATCCTCGGCAATATCGCCGGTGACCAGCAGAATATCGGGCCGCAACGCCCTGGCGCGCTCGACGACCGCCTGCAACTGGCGCAGCGGAAACCCCTTGCGCGACGTGCCTCGAGGGTCGGCCAACAGGTGACAATCGGTGATCTGGATCAGGCGCATCAAGGCGTTTCCGGTACGTCGACGGCGTGACCGTGCGCCAGCCCATGCTGCAGCCACTCCCCCAGAAAGCGGTTGAGCTGCAATTTTTCATCGGGCTGATGCATCTGCGGGTTGGGATAGCGATAGCGACCCTGGAAATGGCGTTGACGCTGAAAGTCGGTCACTTCCGCCATATCCGCATCGTGGTAGAGATGCACCGTCATCCGCGGCGAATCGACGAAGCTGTCCAGCACGCCGGTCTGGGAAACCCGCGCAACCGTGGTGTACGGCGCCTGCTCGAGCACCTCGAACCACAGAGTCCCGAAGCGTGCGTGTTCGCCCGCCAGCGGCACTTCCTTGATGTCACCCGGCTCCATATCCATGACGAGACGGCACAGCCGCAGATAATTGCTGCTGCACTCCGCCTGAAGCGTCTTGAGATCGGTGACGTAAGCGGTCTTTCTCATGGTGTTCTCCTGGCGCATGACGGCCTCCAGTCAGCTCGAGTGTCCGGCGCAGCCGCAAATGATCGTCGACGACTTGCCGCCACTGCTGCGCTACCGACTCTCGCTTCAGGCCTTGGCTCTCAGCGTGGCGCGCTCGCGTGCCAGCCAGTGAAAGCCAATCAACGCCATGGCATTGTCCAATTGTCCCGCCATCAGTCGATCCCATGCCTCGGGAAACGACATGACGTGAACCAGAATGTCTTCGTGTTCGTTTTCGACGCCGTGTATGCCGCCGAGCCCCGTGCTGTCGATCAGGCCACAGAACAGCGTGACCTGCTCGGTGCAGGCGCCAGGACTCGGATAATAGCGATGGAGCTCGATCAGTTCACCGATATCGCAACCCGCTTCTTCCTGCGCTTCGCGGCGCGCGACATCCGCCGGTGTCTCGCCGGGCTCCACCAGTCCGGCGACCGGCTCCAGCTTCCACGGCGAGATAGGATCGTCCAAAGCGCCGGCGCGGATCTGCTCGACCAGCACGACATGGTCATGAATCGGATCGTAGAGTAGTACGCCGACCGCATCCCGGCGAACGTGAACTTCCCGATCGATGGCCTCGCCCCACTCGCCATTGAACCGACGATGACGCAAGCGACGCTTCTCCAGGCCAAAGAAGCCCGAGTACAGCGATTGATCTTCGAGTCGCTCGATATCCTTGGCATCGAAACGATTGACCCGGTCGATCTCACGATCCATGTCGCGGCTCCTTGCCTGGGAACAGGAGCCTCATTATTGCGGCACCGAGAACCGATTCCAACCGCTGCCGTCCTGTTTCGCCGGCAGTTGGCATTTCCGGCAGCCATGGTGGAGGCTTCAACACTTCCGTGCGATGCGGCAAGTTTCACGCGGAAGCCAGACTAGCACCTGCTTCAATCAGAACTCACGGGAGCCCGCGCCAATCAGGCGGATCGGCGACGACACCATCGAACAGGAGACGCCATCAGGCAGGATCGCTCGGATGAATAGATCAACGAAAACGCGCGCTGGACTATCGGCCTGGGCCGCTTCTCAAGGCCGCTCTGCACTGGGTAGCGCTTACTGATGCTCGGCCAGCCAGCGCCCGGCCTCTTGCCGCAGCGCCTCGTCGGAGGGACGGCCGGCCCGAGGTTGGCCATCGACGGCGCGTTTGGCGTACGTCAATGCCTCGGCAGCCTCACCCTGCTCCTCGAGAAACTGGGCGTAATAGAAGTTGGTATCGATGCCATCGGGACGAATGCTGACCGCCTTGTGCAGGAGCTCCCGGGCCTTGTCCGAGTCTCCGAAAGCGATCGGCCAGCCCGGGGCATGCTGGTAGAGCGCGCCCAGCGTCACGTAAGCCGAGCCACTTTCCCCCTGTGGGTCGAGGGAGATCGCCTTTTCCAGCACCGTGCGAGCCCGCTTGGCCAGATCCAGCGCCCCCAGCCCGCCCTTCGCCTTGGCGAAAGAGGCCAGGACGACGCCCTGAGCCGTCAAGACATGGGGATTCCCAGGCTGGCTGCGGGCCAACGCATCGGCTTCGTCGGCAAGGTCCTCGAACGCCTTCAACTGCGCATCGCCCTGCATCTGATATTCGACGTTGCCCCACCGCTGCATCAGCGAAAACAGCGTTGAATCCGGCATTTGCGCGACCGCCACCGTTACCCAGATCAAACCGAGCAGCGGTGTCATGACCAGCCATCTCGAAAGCTTCGGGAAATGTCTCCATCGATAACGAGGAAATAAGGACTGAGGGCCCTGCCGCCACGGCTGTCGCATCGACATCGCTCCATAAAGATCCGTAGCCGCAATCTAACGAGCGTTTGAATTTATCTCTATAAGGTTTTAGTCGCAGAACGAAAGGTATGACTGGCACCTGGTTAGGGTTCCATTACAAACCGATGAAACCAAACCCGTGAAAAATCACCAGCGCTATGGATATCGAGACGATCGCCAGGAGAGCTGCCAATATGCTGCTGTGAAATGCGATATCCGAATCTCCATGCACCTGGCTGCTGACGCCATAGGTAATGAAGCCGACCGCCAAAGCAGGTAGGGTAATCGAACCAAGAATCATGGGGTACGAGAGTATCACCCTGTAATCTCCGTAGCCTGACTCTTGATAACCTACCACACCGCGTTATCGATTGGCGCTGCGCCATTCGTCATGGATCGGGTCTTATGAGGCATCAACAAAACATCGCCGAATTGCCGATGCTGGGATGTTAGCCATCATGCCTCATAGCTAGTCGCGAGGAAGTTCCGAACCGTCGTAGTCCTGAGTATCGTCCGGCTGTGATCCAGGCTCGCTGGAAGTCTCGCGTTCGTAATTGCGAGCGGCTTCAATGGCTTGCGGCTCGGTCTCATGCCGAGAAATCTCGCGCTTCCCATTGGGATCCGTGACGTCTACCACGCGCCAGCCAGACACGATAATGCTCTCTTGTGTTTCTTCCTTGATGGGTTCGATACGTGCTGTACGAGTCATATGGCCTCCTGCCTGATAAGCAATCTGCCACTCTGTATAGCTCAATAGCTCACAAACTTCCTGGTTGCGATCTTACTTTCCGCGAGGATGGCTATTTCAATATAACCAGGGCAGCCAAGTAGCTCAGGAGGACTTTGGCAACTTCATGCGCGCGCTGAAGATGCTCAGCTCTTGCACAGAGATATGAAAAGAGCGGTTGAGGCCGGGTTCGGGAAAAGCCATCGGATGGGAAGAGAGAAATCTGAATGTGTCACAGTCGCGGCGAAGGAAGGCGAGCGTCACGATATGTGTCACTTCAGCCTACAGGTTCGAGTGCTCATATCGCTCTCATGAGGAAAGGATAAATAGAGAGCAATTGAAGGGTTGGAATGGTGCCGGCGGTCGGACTCGAACCGACACACTGTCTCCAGCGGCGGATTTTGAATCCGCTGCGTCTACCAATTCCGCCACGCCGGCAGCGGAGAGGCATTATACGGACGCTTGGCCCGGCGTCAATCACCACGCTGACTTAATCGGTCGGGTGCTTTATGATGGCGCCCTTTCGAACGCTACCCGACCATCCTGATTCGAGCCGATACGCGACCTACGCCATGCAGCGCGCCGATTTTCATTTTGACCTGCCCGACGAGCTGATCGCTCGTTACCCTTCCGAACAGCGTACCGACTGCCGCCTGCTGTGCGTCGACGGTGAATCCGGTGCACTGGAACATGCTCGCTTCCCCGATCTGTTGTCGAGGCTCGAACCCGGCGATGTGGTGGTATTCAACGATACCCGCGTGATTCCGGCACGCCTGTTCGGCCAGAAGGCGAGCGGCGGCAAGGTCGAGATGCTGCTGGAACGCCCGCTGGACGCCCACCGCGGGTTGGCTCATCTGCGTTCGAGCAAATCGCCCAAGCCAGGCACGGAGCTGATCTTCGAGGGCGATATACATGCCGTCGTCGAGGGCCGCCGAGACGCCTTGTTCGAACTGCGTTTCCTGGGCGAGACACCATTGATCGCCCTGCTCGAGCAGCACGGCCACATGCCGTTGCCGCCATACATCACCCGCGAGGACGAGCTGGCGGACCGCGAGCGCTACCAGACCGTCTATGCCCGCCGCGAAGGCGCCGTGGCCGCCCCCACCGCCGGGCTGCACTTCGACGAGACGATGATGGAAGCCCTGCGCGCCAAAGGTGTCGAGACGGCCTTCGTCACGCTTCATGTCGGCGCCGGCACCTTTCAGCCGGTGCGCGTCGACGACATTCGCGAACATCACATGCACAGCGAGTGGCTGGAAGTCGATGAATCGGTCTGCGAACAGGTCAATCGCGCCCATGCCGCCGGCAACAAGGTCGTCGCCGTCGGCACCACCAGCGTGCGTTGCCTGGAAACCGCCAGCCAGGGCGGCGATGGCGAGCTGGCGCCGTACCGTGGCGAGACCGATATCTTCATCTATCCCGGCTATCGCTGGCGCTGCGTGGATGCGCTGGTCACCAACTTCCACCTGCCGGAATCGACGCTGTTGATGCTGGTCTCCTCGTTCGCCGGCTACGAGACCGTGATGCGTGCCTATCAGGAAGCCGTCGCCGAGCAGTACCGCTTCTTCAGCTATGGCGATGCGATGTTTTTGACTCGCCAGCCCAACTGATCCACAAACGCTTTGCACGCGGCTTCGGGCGCGTTGTCATAAGACGCAACTGAACCATACACATTTTGCGCGCGATGTCAGGCGCGCCGATGTCACAGGCTTTGCGCGCGGCCTCGGGCGCGTCCATATCACAGGCTTTGCGCGCGGATTCGGGCGCGTTAAATCGCGCGGCTTCGGGCGCGTTAAATCAAGAGAGACACCATGCGAGACGAATGCTTCATGAAATTCGAGCGACTGGGCCAGGAAGGTCGTGCCCGTCGCGGCCGGCTGACCTTCCCGCGCGGCACGGTGGAAACGCCGGCCTTCATGCCGGTAGGTACCTACGGTACGGTCAAGGGCATGACGCCCAAGGATGTCGAGGCGATCGGCGCCGAGATCATCCTCGGCAACACTTTCCACCTGTGGCTACGGCCGGGCACCGAGGTGATCGAAGCCCACGGCGACCTGCATGACTTCTCCCAGTGGCAAAAGCCGGTCCTGACCGACTCCGGCGGCTTCCAGGTGTTCTCGCTCGGGGCAATGCGCAAGATCACCGAGCAGGGCGTGCATTTTCGCTCGCCGGTGGACGGCGCCAAGGTTTTCATGGGGCCGGAAGAGTCGATGGCAGTGCAGCGCTCGCTGGGTTCCGACGTGGTGATGATCTTCGACGAGTGCACGCCCTACCCCGCCACCGAAGACGAGGCGCGAAAGTCGATGGAACTGTCGCTGCGCTGGGCGGCCCGCTCCCGCGCCGCGCACGGAGATTCCCCGTCGGCGCTGTTCGGCATCGTTCAGGGCGGCATGTACCCCGACCTGCGCAAGCGCTCGCTCGAAGGGCTGCTGGAGATCGGCTTCGATGGCCTGGCCATCGGCGGCCTCTCGGTGGGCGAGCCGAAGGAAGAGATGATCGGCGTACTGGATTATCTGCCGACCTGGATGCCGGAAGACAAGCCGCGCTACCTGATGGGCGTCGGCAAGCCGGAGGATCTGGTCGAAGGCGTACGTCGCGGTATCGACATGTTCGACTGCGTCATGCCGACCCGCAACGCCCGCAACGGCCACCTGTTCACCGCCGACGGCACCGTCAAGATTCGTAACGCGACCCATCGCCAGGACACCAACCCGCTGGAAGCCGACTGCGACTGTTACACCTGCCAGCACTTTTCTCGCGGCTATCTACACCACCTGGATCGGTGCGGCGAAATGCTCGGCTCGATGCTCAATACGGTTCACAATCTCCGCTACTATCAGCGCCTGATGGCGGGTTTGCGCGGGGCTATCGAAGCGGGTACATTGGCCGACTTCGTAGCACAATTCTACCGGCGACGCGGACTGCCCGTGCCGCCCAGGGTCGATTGACAGGATTCAAACCGGCCGTCGGCCGGTATGTCGTTTCGTCAGTCTCATCCAGGTAACGGTTTCATTACACGACCATTTCCCTACACAACCTTCGGAGATACATCCATGCTGGACTTTTTCATCCCTGCGGCTCACGCCCAGGAGGCGGGCGGCCCTGCCGGCGGTGGTATTGCCCAGATCATCATGCTGGTCGGCTTCGTGCTGATCTTCTACTTCCTGCTGTGGCGCCCGCAGTCCAAGCGCGCCAAGGAACACAAGAAGTTGATCACCAACCTGTCCAAGGGTGACGAAATCGTGATCGGTGGCGGGCTGCTCGGCCGCATCACCAACGTGACCGACGATTTCATCAGCATGGAGATTGCCGAGGGCACCATCGTCAGCGTTCAGAAGAGCGCCGTGGCCTCCGTTCTCCCCAAAGGCACGTTGAAGTCGCTGTAACGCTACTGGCTGCCGATGCTTCCCATCGGCAGCCATCTCTTTTTGCGACACTCTTCGCACGACGATCGTCGCCAGATCGTCATTGATTGAAAGGACAGGGCTTCCATGCTCAATCGTTACCCCCTGTGGAAGTATCTGCTGATACTCATCGTCTGTGTTGTCGGCGTCATCTACGCGTTACCCAATCTTTACCCACAGGACCCCGCCGTCCAGATCAGCACGACCAACGGTTCTCTCGGCGATCAGCAGCTCGACCGTGTTACCCGGGCGCTGGCCGAGGAAGATATCCAGGTCAAATCGGCAGCGATGACCGGTAACAATACCGCCCTGATTCGGCTCGCCGACGCCGAACAGCAGCTTCCCGCCCGCGATGTGGTCGACGAAACGCTCGACGACGACTACACCGTGGCGCTCAACCTCGCCGATTCCACGCCGTCCTGGCTGACCAGCCTCTCCGCGGCACCGATGAAACTCGGTCTCGATCTTCGGGGCGGGGTGCATTTCCTGCTCGAAGTCGACATGGATGCCGCCGTCGAACAGCGACTCGAGGCGACGGCGAGCGCCATCCGTGCCGATCTTCGCGACGAGCGCATCCGCTATCGGTCCACCGACATCGACGACAACGCCCTGCATCTCGAATTCGCCAACAGCGAAGACCGTGATGCCGCCCGCGAGCAGATCAGCCAGACGTTCAACGAGTTCCAGCTGGAGAATCGTGAAGAGGGCCGCCGCGCGTTCCTCGACATGACGCTGACCGAGCAGTCGATCCAGGACATTCAGGATTACGCGGTCCAGCAGAACCTGACCACGATCCGCAACCGCGTCAACGAACTCGGGGTTTCCGAGCCGCTGGTCCAGCGCCAGGGCCCGAGCCGCATCGTAGTGGAACTGCCCGGCGTGCAGGACACCGCCGAGGCCAAGCGCATCGTCGGCGCCACCGCCAACCTGGAGTTCCGCCTCGAGGCACGCCCGGACACGCCGGATGCCGAAACCGAGACGTTCCCGTTCCGCAACAGCCCGCAGCGCACCGCGACGCTGTCGCGTGACGTGATCATCACCGGCGACCGCGTATCCAGCGCCAGCCAGGGCTTCGACCAGAACGGCCGCCCGCAGGTCAACATCAACCTCGACGGCACCGGCGGCTCGTTGATGAACCAGGCGACCCGCACCAACATCGGTCGCAACATGGCGGTGCTGTATATCGATCACAGCACCGAAATGCGCACCGTTACCAAGGATGGGCAGCAGGTTCAGGAGCGTATTCCGACGACGAGCCGCAGCATCATCAGCCTGGCGACGGTACAGAGTGCGCTCAGCAACCGGTTCCGCATCACCGGCCTGGACTCGCCGACCGAAGCCAGCGAACTGGCGCTGTTGCTGCGCTCCGGCTCGCTCGCCGCCCCGATCTACTTCGTTCAGGAACGCACCATCGGGCCTAGCCTTGGCGCCCAGAACATCGAGCGCGGCATCTTCTCGGTGATCGTTGGCGGCCTGCTGGTCGTGGCGTTCATGTTGATCCGCTACAAGGCCTTCGGCGTCATCGCCAACGCCGCGCTGGCGGTCAACCTGGTGCTGCTGATCGCGGCCATGTCGCTGCTGGGCGCCACGCTGACGCTACCCGGCATTGCCGGCATCGTGCTGACGCTCGGCATGGCGGTGGATGCCAACGTGCTGATCTACGAGCGCATAAGAGAAGAACTCAGGCGCAAGACACCGGCGCAGCAGGCGATTCATGCCGGTTACGGCCGCGCCTTCACCTCGATCGTCGACGCCAACCTGACCACGCTGCTGGTCGCGGTGGTGCTGTTCTCGATCGGCACCGGCCCGGTGAAAGGCTTCGCCGTGACGCTGTCACTCGGCATCCTGACCTCGATGTTCACCGGCATTCTGGTGTCGCGTGCCCTCGTCAACCTCTCCATCGGCGGCAAGCCGGTGAAGAAACTGTGGATCTAGGAGACGCGAGCAATGCGCCAATTCGATTTCATGGGCAAGCGCCGCATCGCTTTCATCGTCTCGATCGTGCTGACGATCGTATCGATAGCGGCCCTGGCCCTGCTGAACCTCAATCTCGGTCTCGACTTCACCGGCGGTACGGTCGTCGAGCTCCACTATGCCGCGGTACCGTCGCTCGACGACATCCGTACGCTGCTGGCCAACAGCGGCTTCGAAAACTTCTCGGTACAGACGTTTGGTGCCGCCGACGAGATTCTGGTACGCCTGCAGCAGACCTTCAGCAATGACGTCGGCAATCAGGTCGTTTCGGCACTGAGCAGCAGCGGCGCCCAGATCGACCTGGTTCGTGCCGAGTTCGTCGGCGCCCAGGTCGGCGGCCAGCTACGCGACCAGAGTGGCCTGGGCATGCTGGTGGCGCTGGCCGGCGTGGCGGTCTACGTCGCCTTCCGCTTCCAGTACAAGTTCGCCCTGTGCGCGATCATCTCGCTGGGCCACGACGTGCTGATCGTGCTGGGACTGTTCGCGCTGTTCCAGTGGGAGTTCGATCTCACGGTGCTCGCGGGGATCATGGCGGTCATCGGCTACTCGCTGAACGACACCATCATCGTCTACGACCGGATTCGCGAGAACATCCGCCTGTCCCGTAGCGACAACCTGGTCCAGATCTTCAACGAAGCCATCAACCAGACGCTGTCGCGCACCCTGGCGACATCCGGCACCACCTTGCTGGTCCTGTTCGCGCTGTTCTTCCTCGGCGGCGACATGATCCACAACTTCGCGATCTCGCTGATCCTGGGGATCGTGGCCGGCACGTTCTCTTCGATCTATGTCGCCGCGGCGCTGCTGATCGTGTTCAAGCTGGAACGCCAGGACCTGATTCCGGTGAAGAAGGAAGAGGTCGAAGAAGAGCTGCCCTGAGCCGGAAGGCCCGCAAAGCGCCTCATCGGCAACTCGGCAACAGCCTCGCAAACCCCTCTTCGGAGGGGTTTTTTACGCCCAACCTATTGAGACCCTTCCTGAAACCTTGCCGGTCGAAGCGTTTAGTCAACTGCACCCATGGCTTCCCGGCACGCCGATAAGTGCGAATCGAATCCCGTGAGGTATGATGATTCGCTGTCGATTGGCATGCCGTTCGATTTCGCCCGGGTATCCGGTTTCCTCCGTCACGTTCACGAGTCTTTCATGGCCCCCATCTTTGCCGACAGCAGCGTCGCCCGCTGGCTTCTCGTGCTGGTGATGATCGCCGGCGTCTACTTCTTCATCGACTTCCTGATTCCCGTGCTGGCCGCTCTGATCATCTGCGTCGCCAGCTGGCCGCTCTACCGGCGGCTGTTGGCGAGTTGCGGCCAGCGCCGGGCCCTGGCCGCCAGCATCGCGCTGGGCCTGATCATTCTCTGCCTGGTGATCCCCATGGTGCTTGCCTGCTCCTACGCCTTCCAGGAACTGAAGGGCTGGGTCGGCTGGCTGATGGTCGCCAACGAGCGCGGCATTCCGACGCCCTCCTGGGTTGCATCTCTTCCGGGCATCGGAACCTGGCTGGCCGAGCAGTGGCAAGCGTCCCTGGCCGAACCCCACGCGCCGGAGTCTCTGATTCAACTGGTAGGCGGCGAGCATATCGGCAACATTTCCCGCTGGGTGCTCGCTCTTGGCAGCAATGCGCTGCATCTGGCGCTGACCCTGCTGTTCATGCTGATCACGCTGTTCTTTCTCTACCGGGATGGCGCCGGCATGGCGCGCCAGTTGGACATCGTCGGCGAACGGGTACTGCCGGCGCGCTGGCAGCGCTTCTCGCGCGTGGTGCCGGCGACGATCAGTTCGACCGTGATGGGCATGGGCCTGATTGCCCTCGGCGAAGGCCTGGTGCTCGGTACCGCCTATTGGATCGCCGGCATTCAGTCCCCGGTCGTGCTCGGCGTCATCACCGCGTTCATGGCGCTGGTGCCCGGTGGCGCGCCGCTGACGTTCACGCTGGTCTCGCTCTATCTGCTGGCAACTGGACACATGGCCAACGGCATCGGACTGTTCATCTGGGGCGCTTTCGAACTCTTCGTCGTCGACAAGACATTGCGCCCGCGCCTGGTAGGCGGTCCGATCAAGCTCCCGTTTCTGCCGACCTTCTTCGGTCTCGTGGGGGGCGTGAAAACCATGGGGATCGTCGGCCTGTTCGTCGGCCCGGTGCTGATGGCGCTGCTGGTCGCCAGCTGGCGCGAATGGCTGCATGACGACAGCGCCCCGGATGCCCCGTCGGAAGCCGAGCGCTGGGGCTACGGCAAGCGCAGACCGGCCGCCACGAGACGCTCCTCCGCCACACGCCGAGACGATTCGAGGGGCATGCGAGCGGCGGCGAGCACGAACGCCGACGCCAATGCGGATATCAGCCGCTAGCCTCGTCGCGGGCTCATTGCCGCCGGTTCATCGTCGCGAGAACGGCCGGGGCGCTACCGTTCGAGCCGAAGACCGTGACGTCTCAACTTGCGCACCACGCTCGGCTGACTGATACCCAGCCGTTCGGCGAGCGTGCGATCGGCTTCATGCTCAAGGATGGGTTGCTCGCCAACTCGCCGATCTATGCCGGGCTCGCCTTCGGTATGATCGCGTTCGTCGTGGGCAGTCTGCTTACCCGCCCCCCATTCGATGGTGGCACCGACGCCCTGATTCGACCTGAACTCGCGACTCAACCCCAACGCAAAAGCGCCCTGCCGGGATAACCCGACAGGGCGCTTTCTGGTGATTCGCCTGGTGACGAAGCTTGCCGACCGAGACCGCTAGCCTAGACGCTGGCCTTGAGCTGCTGCGCCAGTGCCTTGTAGAGGCGCGGGCCGGCGGCCATCAGGCTGCCGCCGTCTTCGACGCTGGGCGAGCCGTCGATGGCGCCGGTCAACGCACCGGCTTCCTTCAGCAGCAGCGAGCCGACCAGGCGGTCCTGCTCTTCCAGCCCGAGAACGAAGATCGCGTCGGCACGGCCGGAGGCGAATTCGATCATGTCGAGCAGCGCGCAGCCCGTGCCCGTCAGGGTATCGATCTGGGGGCCGAGGCGTTCGACCACGGTGAGATATTGCGGCAGCCACTGGGAGCGCGCCTCGAGCGTCGGCCATGCCAGTGCCACTCGGGCACCATTGACGCTGATGGTCTTGGAGGCACGCATGCGCTTGCCGTTGCCCTGGGCGCCACGACCGCGGCTGATCAGGAACTCGTCGTCGCTGAACGGCGAGACGACCACCGCATGTTCCGGACGCCCCTTGACCAGGCACACCATCGAAATCGCGAACTGGCGGCTCGCCACTCCGAGATTGGATTCGCCGTGGATCGGCTCGATGTGCCAGACGGTGTCCTTGTCGGTCCCCTTGCCTTCGCGGTAAGGCGTATAGCGACCGGAAATACCGTGCTGCGGATAACCACGGGAGAGCTGATGCACGATCAGCGTTTCGGCGTTGCGTGCCGTATCCTCGAGCAGACTGGCAGACACCTGCTCGTCATGGTTGACCTCGAGACGGTCACGGATACGTACGAATTGCTCAGCGGCACTGCGAGCGGCACGCAGCGCATATTGAACCATCGGGTGCATGGATCTGGCCTTGGGGAAATCGAGAGCGGAGTCGAGAGCTGTTAAAGAACGCCGCGCAGTCTAACAGAAGCAGGCTTGCCGAGTCATGCTAGACTGCGCGCTTTCCCGATTGCCACAGCCCTGATAGCCGCCTTTATGCTCGACCGTATCCGTATCGTCCTCATCGGCACCAGCCATCCCGGAAACATCGGCGCCACCGCCCGCGCCATGCGCAACATGGGCCTCGAGGATCTCGCTCTGGTCACACCCCGCTGCGACCCCAAGGACCAGGACGCCTATTCGCGCGCCTCCGGGGCCAACACGCTCGTCGACGCTGCGCGGCAATTCGACGCACTCGAAGAGGCCGTTGCCGACTGCACGCTGGTGGTCGGCGCCAGTGCGCGCTCGCGCCATCTGCCGTGGCCGATGGTCGCCCCCCGGGCCCTGGCGGAGAGCCTGCCGGCGGCGCTGGCACCCGAAGGCGCGCGGGCCGCACTGGTATTCGGCCGCGAGGATACTGGCCTGACCAATGCCGAACTGCAGCGCTGCCATCAGCACGTGCACATTCCGACCAACCCGGACTTCAGCTCGCTGAATCTGGCCGCGGCCGTGCAAGTGCTCGCCTACGAATGTCGTCAGGCATTCCTCGCCCTGGACGACGCTTCGGCGACTCCTGCTGCCGAGCCGGACCGCGAGGCCGACCTGCCCTTCGGCGTGACGTGGGACAACCCGCCTGCCACCCACGCCGACCTGGAGCGCTTTTTCGCTCATCTCGAGAGTACGCTCACGGCGATCGAATTCCACGATCCGGACAACCCGCGCCAGTTGATGGCCCGCCTGCGCCGGCTCTTCATGCGCGCCCATCTCGATTCGATGGAGATGAATATCCTGCGCGGCATTCTCGGCACGATCGACAAACGGCTGCGGGAGAAGTCCTGACCGTCGCGGGGCGCCATCCGTAACGCAAGACGCGACATGGCAGCTCCGACCTGACAGTTCCGACATAGGGCGCTCGAACCGGAAGACACCGGCGATCGAAACAGCGAGCGTCGATCGCCGGCAGAAAGGTTGACCGTGTTACTGGGTTTTTCCATAATGCCGCTACCGATGCAGCGACAGCCGATACCCGCCGATGCGTTTGACTACCAAAGGGCGCTACGCCGTCACCGCGATGCTTGATCTGGCTCTCAACGCCGATCAGGGACCGGTCTGTCTGGCAGATATTTCCAAGCGCCAGGATATCTCGCTGTCCTATCTGGAGCAGCTGTTCGCGCGACTGCGGCGTGCCAAGCTCGTCAGCAGCGTGCGTGGCCCTGGCGGTGGTTACCTGCTGGGGAGAGCGCCCGCCGATATCTCGATAGCGGGCGTGATCGATGCGGTCAACGAGTCGGTGGACGCTACCCGCTGCCATGGCCAGGCTGACTGCCATCAGGGCAGCAAGTGCATCACTCATCATCTGTGGTGCGACCTCTCCGACGAGATCCAGCGCTTCCTGAGCGATATCAGCCTGCAGGAGCTGGTACGCCGGGAACAGGCCCGCGCCGCCGCCCGGCCCGAGCCCGACGTACGCTCGTTCGCCGACGACGCCGCCACGATCACGGTGTCGTCGCACTGATCACGATGTCGGTGCACGGATCACCGAATCGCTACACATTCATCGTGTCGTTGCACCAGTCATCGTGTCGTTGCTCCGGGCGAGCTCGTAAACGACTACGCTTCGAGCTGACGCTGCCGAATCCATTTCGATCGATTGCCAGAGATCTTCCGTGCCATGAGCGCTCCGATTTATCTCGATTACGCCGCCACCACCCCGACCGATCCACGTGTGGCCGAGCAGATGATGCGACACCTGACCCTGGACGGGGTCTACGCCAACCCGGCATCGCGCAGCCACATGCCCGGCTGGCTGGCCGAACAGGCGGTGGAAAACGCCCGCCGCCAGGTCGCCGACCTGATCGCGGCCGATCCGCGCGAAATCGTGTGGACCTCCGGCGCCACCGAGGCGGACAATCTGGCGCTGATCGGGTTCATGCGCGCCAATCGTGCCCGCGGACGCCATCTGGTGACATCGATCATCGAGCACAAGGCGGTCGTGGATACCGCGCTGGCGCTGGAGGCGGAAGGGTTCGAAGTGACCTGGCTGACCCCGGGAACCGACGGCCGCATCTCGCCCGAGCAACTGCGCGAAGCGATGCGCCAGGAGACCGTGCTGGTCTCGCTGATGGCGGTCAATAACGAGCTGGGCAGCGTCAACGATCTCACCGCCCTCTCCGCCGTGGCCCATGAATTCGGCGCGCGTTTTCACGTCGACGCCGCGCAGGCCTCGGGCCGCCTGGCGCTGGATGTCGAGGCCATGGGGATCGACCTGATGTCGCTCTCCGCCCACAAGGCCTACGGCCCCAAGGGTATCGGCGCCTTGTACGTTCGCCGCGACCCGGACCTGCGTATCGAGGCCTTGATCCACGGAGGCGGTCATGAACGCGGCATGCGCTCAGGGACGCTCCCGACGCACCAGATCGTGGGCATGGGCGAAGCGTTCGCGCTGGCACGCGACGAGAGCGAAGCCGATGGCGAGCGCGTTCGCGCGCTACGCCAGCGTTTTCTCGATGGTCTGGCCGATTGCGGCGGCATTCACAACCATTCGCCGCTGGAACAGTCGGTGCCCAATATCGTCAACCTCGCTTTCGACGGCGTGGACGGCGAGTCGCTGCTGATGGCACTACGCGGCCTGGCCGTCTCCACCGGCTCGGCCTGCAATTCGGCCAGCGTGGAGCCGTCCTACGTCCTCAAGGGGATCGGCGTTCCCCATTCGCAGGCGCTGGCGTCGATCCGCTTCAGTTTCGGCCGTTTCACCACCATTGAAGAGATAGATGGCGCGGTCGGTGAGATCCGCCGCGCGCTGAGCGGATTGCGCCAATCGGCCAAGCCCGCCATGAACCATCGTTGAGATGAAGGCTTAACTGCCCTTCATTCACGGCAAGGAGAAATGCCATGCAAAACATCACGATCAGTGAATCCGCCGCGACCCAGATTCGCCATGTCCTCGAGGAGCGCGGCGGCGGCCTGGGGCTGCGCGTGGCGGTCAAGCCGAGCGGCTGCTCCGGCTACAGCTATGTTCTGGACATCGCCGATGACCTGCGGGACGAAGACATCGCGTTCGAGGAGCGCGGCGTCAAGGTGCTGGTCGACCGGGAAGCCCTGGCCATTCTCGACGGCACCGAGGTCGACTACGTCAGCGAAGGACTCAATCGATTCTTCCGCTTCAACAACCCCAACGTGACCGACGAGTGCGGCTGCGGCGAAAGCTTCAACGTCTGAACGCCGCTTCGAAGTGCCCCGTCCGCGCCATGGCCGGGCGCCCCTTGCTGGTGCCGCCCAGGGTGCGCCGGCCGCGGGCTTGCGCTACAATGGCGCGATTTTGCGGCTGGCACGACGGTGATTGAAACCGCTCATCGTGCCAGCCAACGAGAATTCCGGGCGACGCGCCACCTGCCGATGCGATCGACCTCGAAGCCAGGCTTCGAGACGAGGCGTCGGGGGCGCGTCGTCTCGTATCTCAGTCATTCATTTTCCGCTCGCGACAACCGCGATCGATTCACTAAAGCCAGGAGACCGAAGTCATGGCCACCGAGCGCACGCTTTCCATCATCAAGCCCGATGCCGTTGCCAAGAACGCAATCGGCGATATCTACAGCCGCTTCGAAAAAGCCGGCCTGCAGATCGTTGGCGCCAAGATGCTCCACCTCTCCAAGGAGCAGGCAGAAGGCTTCTACGCCGAGCACAAGGAGCGCGGTTTCTTCGCCGATCTGGTCGGTTTCATGACCTCCGGTCCGGTCATGGTCCAGGTGCTCGAAGGGGAAGGCGCGATCGCCAAGAACCGCGAGCTGATGGGCGCGACCAACCCGAAGGAAGCCGCACCGGGCACCATTCGCGCCGACTTTGCGTCTTCCATCGACGCCAACGCCGTGCACGGTTCCGATGCACCGGAATCCGCCGCCCGCGAAATCAGCTACTTCTTCAACGACGACGAACTCTGCTCGCGCAGCTGATTCGTCGACCGGCCGGCCGCTCGTGCCGGTCGGTCATCCTCGTCTCCGGACACCCCGCCACCCTCGAGCCGATTCCGTTGCTATGAGCGCTGCTACCGCTACTCCGCGCACCAATTTACTGGGGCTCTCTCGCGAACAGATGGAGGCGTTCTTCGTCTCGCTGGGCGAGAAGAAGTTCCGCGCCGCCCAGGTCATGAAGTGGATCCACCAGGAAGGTTGCGACGACTTCGAGTCGATGACCAATCTCTCCAAGCCGCTGCGTGCCCGTCTGGCGGAACATGCCGAGATCCGTGGCCCGAGCGTGGTCTACGAAGGCACCTCCAGCGACGGCACTCGCAAGTGGGTACTGGAAGTCGAGGACGGCAGCTACGTCGAAACCGTGCTGATCCCGGCCGACAACGGTACGCGCCGCACGCTCTGCGTCTCGTCCCAGGTGGGCTGTTCGCTGGACTGCAGTTTCTGTTCCACCGGCAAGCAGGGCTTCCAGCGCAACCTGACCAGCGCCGAGATCATCGGTCAGGTCTGGGTGGCCCAGCAGCGCGCCGGCGGCCGCATGAGCGCACCGGATGGGCGCAAGGCGATCACCAACGTGGTGATGATGGGCATGGGCGAACCCCTGCTCAACTACGACAACGTGGTGCCGTCGATGAAGCTGATGCTCGACGACAACGCCTACGGCCTTTCCAAGCGCCGCGTGACGCTCTCCACGTCCGGCGTGGTGCCGATGATCGACAAGCTGGGCGACGATATCGACGTGAGCCTGGCGATCTCGCTGCATGCGGCGAACGATGAACTGCGCAACGAGCTGGTGCCGCTCAATCGCAAGTACAACATCGAGAAGCTGCTCGATGCCTGCAAGCGCTATCTTGCCAAGTGCGGCGACGCGCGCCATATCACCATCGAGTACACCCTGATCAAGGACGTCAACGATCAGCAGGCGCATGCGCAGGAACTCATCGCGCTGCTCGACGACTTGCCCTGCAAGATCAATCTGATTCCCTTCAACCCGTTCCCCCATTCGGGATACGAGAAGCCGTCGCGCAACCAGGTCATGCGCTTCCAGAGCTGGCTCTACGAACTCGGCCACACGGCCATGGTGCGCACCACGCGTGGCGACGATATCGATGCCGCCTGCGGCCAGCTGGTCGGCCGGGTAAAGGATCGAACGCGCCGCCACGAGCGCTACATCCAGTCGATTCAACTGGATGCCGATTGAGACCTGGCTGCCGGGCCTCGCATCGGGCCGCCGAAATCGACGAGTCGAACCGCTATCGACGTCGAATCGGCCCGCTGTCGCCTTGACTTCGACTCGACGCGGCGCTTTGATGGGAACCCCAAAACCGCTTTGTTTTCAGCTGTTCGGGACGCGACCGACTATCGTCGCTGTCTCGTAACGTGGGAGAGCCGTGCATGACCCACCAAACTCGCCCTTGTTCGATACGGTCGCTTTGTATCGCGATGGGCGTGGTGTGTCTGTTGAGCGGCTGCGCCACGGCGGTCTCGTCCAACGGGCCGAAGCAGGACAGCCCCGAAGACGCGGCGGCAGCCTATACGCGGCTGGGCAAGGCCTATCTCGCCGAGAACAACCTGCCCCGTGCACAGCAGGCCCTGGAACACGCGCTCGACCTCGACGCCAACGACAGCGGTGCGCTGGAAGGTCTGGCGCTGCTCTATCAACGTCAGCAGGAGTTCGATCTGGCTGACGGTTTCTTCCAGCAGGCCTTGAAAGCCGATTCCGAGGCGACGCGCATCCGCAACAACTATGCGGCGCTGCTGTATCAGCGCGGCGAGTACGCCAAGGCGTGCGAACAGCTGCGTATCGCCAGTGGGGACATCACCTATACCAACAGAGCCCAGCTCTTCGCGAACCTGGGCCAGTGCGAGATGGCCAATGGCGACACGACCGCCGCTCGCCGACATTACGAACGCGCACTCGACATCGATGCGCGCAACGGGCGCAGCCTGTTGGCATTGGCTCGCATCGATCACACGCAGGGTAACAACGAACGCGCCTGGGAACGCCTGCAGCGTTACTTCACCGTGGCCGGTACCGACACCGAGAGCCTGCAACTGGCGAGCGATATCGCCAGCGCTCAGGGCGACTCGACGCGTGCCGCCTTTTATCGTCAGCAGCTTGGCGGTTCCTGAGGCGAACAGACCCCGTACTCGAGTCTTGACTCGAGAAGAGATCAGAAGGATTTTCGCCCATGAGCGAAATGAACGAATCACCGAACAAGCAGCATGATGCACCCAGCCCCTCCCACGAGATGGCGGGGGTCATGCTCCAGCGCGAGCGCGAACGCCAGGGGCTTGGCATCGAGGACGTCGCACTGCAGTTGAACTTGCGTCCGATCGTCGTGACCGGCATCGAAGAGGATCGTTTCGACCAGGTCCCGATCGCCGCCTATCGACGAGGCTACGTGCGTGCCTACGCGCGCCTGCTAGGGATGGACGAGTCACGGGTCGTCAGCGCCTACGATGCCACCCACGGGCGAGGCGACATGGAGCGCAAGCTGGCACCGGTCCATACCTCGCGCCCGCCCTCCCGGGTCGGCGCCTGGATCTTCCGCCTGTTCACCCTCCTGGTGATCATCGGCCTGATCTCGCTGACGCTGCTCTGGTGGCAGAGTCGGGAAGGCAACGAGATCTTCGGGGGCGGCAGCGACGACAGTCCGATCGCCGTCGATCGCCTGAACGGCAACGATGCCAATGCCGACGCCGCGAATTCCAGCAGTGCCGCGATGACACCCAACACCGACACCCAGCTACCGCCGGTGCCCACTCGGCAGGATACGCCCTCGTCCGAGGCAGACAGCTCCTCGACCTCGCTGAACGACGCCACGCTCACCGACACCGGCAGTGATACCGAGGCCGGCACTGGCGTCTCCGCGTCCGCGGAGACGACGACTCCGGACGCCGGTGCTCGGCAGGCTGAACAGGTCAGCTCTGTGGCGGACGACGTGACTTCTGCGCCGTCCGAAGACACCGCGGCGACAGATACAGCGACTCCGGTTGCGACTAACGACGACACGCTCTCCCTGACTTTCAACCAAGAGTCATGGACCGAGATCTATGATGCCAACGACGACCGGATCTTCAGCGGTCTGCAGTCCGCCGGCAGCCAGTCAAGCGCCGAGGGTGAACCGCCCTTCCGCCTGACCATCGGCAACGCCAGTGGCGTGACGCTCGAATACCGCGGAGAATCGGTCGACCTGAGTCAATACACGGGCGGCAACAACGTTGCCCGCTTCACCCTGGGAGACTGAGAAGCGCCATGCATACGCCATCTCCGATCACCCGCCGTCTCTCTCGACAAATCCATGTCGGCCATGTGCCTGTCGGTGGCGGTGCCCCCATCGCCGTACAGAGCATGACCAATACCGACACCAACGATGTCGCCGCCACCGTCGCGCAGATCCAGCGTCTGCAGCAAGCCGGTGCCGACATCGTGCGCGTCTCGGTGCCGGACATGGATGCCGCCGAAGCTTTCGGCAAGATCAAACGTCAGGTCAGCGTACCGCTGGTGGCCGACATCCACTTCGACTACAAGATTGCCCTGCGTGTCGCCGAGCTCGGTGTCGACTGCCTGCGCATCAACCCCGGCAATATCGGCCGGGAGGATCGCGTGCGGGCCGTCGTCGACGCCGCGCGCCATCACGGTATCCCGATCCGTATCGGCGTCAACGCCGGTTCGCTGGAGAAGGACCTGCAGAAGAAATACGGCGAGCCGACCCCGGAAGCGCTGGTCGAATCGGCCATGCGCCACATCGACCATCTCGACCGGCTCGATTTCCAGGACTTCAAGGTCAGCGTCAAGGCCAGCGACGTCTTCATGGCCGTGTCGGCTTACCGGCTGCTGGCCAAGCAGATCGAGCAGCCGCTGCACCTGGGCATCACCGAAGCCGGCGGCCTGCGTTCCGGCACAGTGAAGTCCTCCATCGGCCTCGGCATGCTGCTGATGGACGGCATCGGCGACACGATTCGTGTCTCGCTGGCCGCCGATCCGGTCGAGGAGATCAAGGTCGGCTTCGATATGCTGAAAAGCCTGAAGCTGCGTGCCAAGGGCATCAACTTCATCGCCTGCCCCAGCTGCTCGCGTCAGAATTTCGATGTGATCGCGACCATGAACGCGCTCGAGGAGCGTCTCGAAGACATCATGACGCCGCTCGACGTCTCGGTCATCGGCTGCGTGGTCAACGGCCCCGGTGAAGCCAAGGAAACCGACATCGGCCTCACCGGCGGCAGCCCGGCCAATCTGGTGTACATCGATGGCAAGCCGGCCAGCAAGCTGCGCAACGACCACCTGGTCGACGATCTCGAAGCGTTGATCCGCACCAAGGCCAAAGAGAAAGAGAGCCGCGCCGGCGACCTGATTGCACGAGAAGCCTAGAAAAGTGCGCGCGAAGCTTGGGTGTACGTGAAGCAAGAAAGCGCGCGCCAAGCATGAAAGAGCAGGCGAAGCGTAACAGAGTGCCCCGTGAGGCTTGACGCCTCGCGACCCACAATCAGAGAGTAACCGACGAACGCCCAGGCAGGCTGCCTGTGGCGTTCTGCTATAGGCAGGAGTATCAGTTGAGCAACAAACTACAAGCCATTCGCGGCATGAACGATCTGCTGCCGGATCAATCCCCCGCATGGCAGTACGTCGAGCGACAACTGCGCTCGCTGGTAGACCGTTACGATTATCGCGAGATCCGCACCCCGATCGTCGAGCAGACCGCGCTCTTCGCCCGCTCCATCGGCGAAGCGACCGACGTGGTCGAGAAGGAGATGTACACTTTCGACGACCGCAACGGCGAAAGCCTGACACTGCGCCCGGAAAACACTGCCGCCGTCGTGCGTGCCGCCATGGAACACGGCCTGCTGCACAACCAGACGCAGCGGCTGTGGTACATGGGCCCGATGTTCCGCTACGAGCGCCCGCAGAAAGGCCGCTATCGCCAGTTCCACCAGATCGGTATCGAGGCTTACGGCATGACCGGCCCCGATATCGACGCCGAGATCATCCTGCTTTCGGCCCGACTGTGGCGTCAGCTCGGCATGGCCGAACACGTGACTCTCGAGCTCAACTCGCTGGGCTCGCCGGAAGCCCGCGCGAACTATCGCGACTCCCTGGTCGCCTACTTCGAGTCCCATCGCGAAGTCCTCGACGAGGATTCGCAACGGCGGCTGAAGACCAACCCGCTGCGGATCCTGGATTCCAAGAATCCGGCCATGTCGGAAATGCTCGCCGGGGCACCACAGCTGCTGGACCACCTCGACGAGGAGTCCCGCGTGCATTTCGAACAGTTGAAATCGACGCTGGATGCCGCCGGTATCGGCTATCGCATCAACCCGCGACTGGTGCGTGGTCTCGACTACTACTCGCGTACCGTGTTCGAGTGGACCACCACCGCCCTCGGCAGCCAGGGCACGGTCTGCGGTGGCGGACGCTACGACGGCCTGGTCGAACAGCTCGGCGGCAAGCCGACACCGGGCGTCGGCTTCGCCATCGGTCTCGAGCGCCTCATGCTGCTGCTGGATACCCTCGACCTGATCCCAGAAGACGCCAAGGGCGGCGCCGATGCCTACCTGCTGGCAATGGGCGATGCCGCCGAGCGCGAGGCGCTGCTGCTGGGCGAGCGCCTGCGCGATGCTCTGCCCGCGCTGCGACTTCAGGTACACTGCGGCGGCGGTAGCTTCAAGAGTCAGATCCGGCGTGCCGATCGCAGCGGCGCCCGGGTAGCGCTGATTCTCGGCGAGGACGAAATCGCCAAGGGCCAACTGACCCTGAAACCGCTGCGTGACGATGGCGATCAACAGACGCTGGCGCTGGACGACGCCATTGCCTGGCTCGCACGGCTTTCATAGCGCCCCGACGCTGGCGCTAACCGTAGCTCGTAGCTCGTAGCTCGTAGCTCGTAGCTCGTAGCTCGTAGCTCGTAGCTCGTAGCTCGTAGCTCGTAGCTCGTAGCTCGTAGCTCGTAGTCAATAGTGTAAGGAGACCGCCCGTGGCGGAGCTTAGGACCGAAGAAGAGCAGCTGGACGCGATCAAACAGTGGTGGAAGTCCAACGGAAGCGCCCTGCTGGTGGGCATCGTCATCGCCGCGGCCGGCGTGTTCGGCTGGCAGGCGTGGCAGCGTTACCAGGAAGGCCAATCCGCCGAGGCCTCCAATGCCTACCAGCAGCTGATCGCGATCGCCAGCAGCGACACCCTCGACGACAACGCCCGCACCCAGGCGTTCGACCTGGCCGACGGCCTGCAGAGCGACCACGGCGATACGCTCTATGCCGATCTGGCCGGCCTACTGGAAGCCAAGATCGCGATCAATGCCGAAGACAACGAACGCGCCCGCCAGGCGCTGAACGATGTCGTCGCCAACAGTGACCGCCCCTACATGCAGAGCCTGGCGCGCATCGATCTCGCACGCCTGCAGATTGCCGGCGACGATGCAAAAACCGCCCTGACGACCCTCGAGGAGAGCGTGCCGAGCGCACTGGAAGCGCAGCGCCAGAATGTGCTCGGTGATGCCTACGTCGCGCTCGAACGCCCCGAGGATGCGCGTAACGCCTACCAGCAGGCGCAGAGTCTGGCGCAGGATGCCGACCAGACCCTTTACGGCCTGCAGCTCAAGCTAGACGATCTCGGTGCGGAGGACGCCACCTGATGAAATTGACTCACCTACTTCTGCCGCTGGGGTTGACCGCGACACTGCTGGCCGGCTGCGCCGGCAGCGTCGAGCCGCAGTATCCGCCCAAGGAACTCCAGGACTTCACGCCCAAGGTCAGCCTCGACGAGCGCTGGGACCAGGGAATCGGCGAAGGCCTGGGCCGCGCCCGCTATCCGCTCACCCCCCTCGTCGATAGCGGCACCCTTTACGCCGTCGACCAAACCGGTGACCTGCACGCCATCGACACCGACAGTGGCGAAACCCAGTGGGAGGTCGAGCTGGGCACGCCTATCTCCAGCGGCATCGGCGCCGACAGCAGCCGTCTCTATATCGGCACCCGCAACGGCGAAGTGCTGGCCATCGATCGCGGGGACGGCAGCATCGACTGGAAATCACGGGTCTCCAGCGAAGTGCTGGCCGCTCCCCAGGTCAACAGCGAACTGGTCGTGGTGCAGAGCGTCGATGGCGCCGTCACCGCGCTCGACCGCCTGAATGGCAACGAGCAGTGGGTCTACTCCAGCTCCCAGCCGGCATTGACCCTGCGCGGCACCGGCGCGCCCCGTGTCATCGAGCCGGTCTCCTTTGCCGGGTTCGCCAACGGCCGCCTGGTGACGCTGGACAACCGTAGCGGTCAGCCGCTGTGGGACATGCGCGTCGCCGTTCCCAAGGGCCGTACCGAAGTCGACCAGCTCGTCGATCTCGACGGCCAGCCGGTGCTGACCCAGGACGGGCGCCTGTTCGTGACCAGCTACAACGGCCGCCTGCTGGCGCTGGAAGCCACTTCCGGCAAGGTGCTGTGGGAGCATGAAGAGTCCAGCTATCTGACCCCGCTGGTGGTCGGCAACTACCTGTTCACGGTCAACGAAGCGAGCCACGTCATCGCGATCGAGGCCGACACCGGCCGGGTAATGTGGGATTCCGACACCCTCGAAGGCCGCTCGCTGACCGCGCCCTCGTTCGTCGACGGCAACATCGTGGTGGGCGACTACGATGGCTATATCCATCTCATCGACGCCTCGACCGGCGAAATGAATGGACGGGTAGAGATCGGCGGTGATGGGCTGACGCTGCCGCTGTTGACCGGCAATCAGCGCATCTACGCGCTGAGCAACGACGGCACCCTCGTCGCCTACGACCTCGAGACGCTTTCCGACCGGAATTGATCGGCATCGGGTGATGGCTCATCGGCCCCGCCTCGGCGGGGCCGATGGCGTTATGGAAGGCGATATCGAGAGGTTCGGACTTCGCGCTTCTCGCATGCTAGAATGCCGGGCTATTAGCATCGATCGTACCGGGTCACCCGACCCCTCCCTCCGATCGTCCACCTTGTCACCGCCCTTTTGCGAATCGCCATGAATCCCGTTATCGCCCTGGTTGGCCGACCCAACGTCGGCAAGTCGACGCTTTTCAACCGCCTGACACGCACCCGCGATGCACTGGTGGCCGATTTCCCCGGTCTGACCCGCGACCGCAAGTACGGCAGCGGCCAGCTCGGCGACAAGACCTACACCGTCATCGATACCGGCGGCATCAGCGGTGACGAACAAGGCATCGACGCGGCCATGGCGGAGCAGTCCCTGACCGCTATCGACGAGGCGGATATCGTGCTGTTCATGGTCGACGGGCGTGCGGGCTTGATGCCGGCCGATCAGGCGATCGCCAACCACCTGCGCGTAAACCAGAAGAAAACCTGGCTGGTAGTCAACAAGACCGACGGGCTCGAAGAGCAGACCGCAATGGCCGACTTCTGGGCGCTGGGTCTGGGCGACCCGCACCCGATCGCCGCAGCGCATGGACGTAACGTCACCACGCTGATCGACGAAGTGCTGGCGCCCTTCCCGGAGCGTGACCCGGACGCCGGCCCCGCCGGCAATCATCCCGGCATTCATATCGGCGTCATCGGTCGCCCCAATGTCGGCAAGTCGACACTGGTCAACCGGATGCTGGGAGAGGACCGCGTGGTCGTGTTCGACGAAGCCGGCACCACCCGCGACGCCATCGAGATTCCCTTCGAACGCCGCGGCAAGCCCTACGTGCTGGTCGATACCGCCGGCGTAAGGCGTCGCAAGAACGTCAGCCTGATCGCCGAGAAGTTCTCGATCATCAAGACGCTGGAAGCGATCAAGGAGTGCCATGTCGCGATCATGGTGCTGGATGCGCGTACCGGCCTGGTGGAGCAGGATCTGCACCTGCTGGACTACGTCCTCAGCAGCGGCCGCGCGCTGGTGCTGGCGGTCAACAAGTGGGACGGCCTGGAAAGCGAAGCGCGAGACAAGATGCGCTCCGACATCAAGCGCCGCCTGGGATTCGCCGACTATGCCGAGCTGCACTTCATCTCGGCGCTGCACGGCACCGGCGTGGGCGATCTCTACAAGTCGGTCGACAAGGCGTTCGACAGTGCCAACAGCCACTGGTCGACCAACCGCCTGACCTCGATCCTGCAGGATGCGGTCAGCGAGCATCAGCCGCCGATGATCCATGGCCGTCGCCCCAAGCTGCGCATGGCGCACCAGGGCGGCAGCAACCCGCCGATCATCGTCGTTCATGGCAACCAGACATCGTCCCTGCCGGAAGCCTACAGGCGCTATCTGACCAATACCTTCCGCAAGGTATTGAAGGTGCGTGGCACGCCGATTCGCTTCGAATTCCGTTCCGGCAACAACCCCTACGACAATCAGGCCGGCGCCAGCGATCGCGAAAAGGCGCGTGGACGGCAGCTGAGCCGGACCCGCGAGGCGCGCAAGAACCGCCGCTGAAGCGAGAATCGAGGCTGAATCGAGAGCCAGTGCAGAAACGGTCGGCGCGCATCGCTACGCGCCGTTTCGGTAAATCGTTTCAGGCTCGAGCGGCTCTGTATCAATGGCTCACTGGGGTGGTGTGCCCCTACCCCACGGTTCTCTGCATGGACTGCGACCCAACCCACTGACAGGCGAATTGCCACGCCGCCCGGCCGCTGCGCACGCCGCGCAGGGTGGCATAGCGAACGGCTTCGGCGCGGGCGTCCTCGCTCCACGCGCCCTCACCGGCCAGATGAGCGACCCAGTGCTGGCAGGTCTCGAGATAGGCCTGCTGACTGAACGGATGAAAGGCGAGCCACAGGCCGAAGCGATCCGACAGCGAGATCTTCTCTTCCACGGCATCGCCATGGTGGAGTTCGCCATCGACCAGGTGGGTTTCCTGGTTGTCGGCCATGGATTCCGGCAGTAGGTGACGACGGTTGGAGGTCGCGTACAGCAGCACGTTTTCCGGCGGCCCGGTCAGCGTGCCATCGAGCACGCTCTTCAATGCCTTGTAGGCATCGTCGCTGCCTTCAAAAGAGAGATCGTCGCAATAGACGACAAAACGCTCTGGCCGGTCGCGCAGGCGCTGCACCAGGATCGGCAACGCCACCAGGTCGTGGCGATCGACCTGAATCAAGCGCAGCCCTTCACCGGCCAGCGTGTTGAGCAAGGCACGAACCATCGAGGACTTGCCGCTGCCGCGCGCGCCCCACAGCAAGGCGTGGTTGGCAGGATAGCCCTTGAGAAAGGCGCGGGTGTTGTCGAGCAGGGCTCGTTTCTGACGCTCGACGCCGATCAGATCATCGAGCCGAACCCCGTCGCGGGGCGATACCGCCACCAACTGCCCACCGAGCGGGTGAGACTGCCATAGCGCTGCGATATCGCGACTCCAGTCGACCGCTGGCGACTGCTCCGGCAACCACCCCTCGACACGGTCCAGCAGGCGGCTCAAACGTAGCGCCAGATCACCATCCATCTTCCACTCTCCTCATTGACATTCACGATCGAGACCATACCGGCAACCTCATGAAACAGCGCTGAAGATCGTCATTCGCGACGATTGCGGATTGCCGGAAACAGCGTATCTTGTGCCGGTTGGTTCCGTGGGTCCAGTCGCGGGGGCTCTTGCAGCACCCCGGACTCGACGCAGGATGTTTCCATGCACCGCCGCTTCACTACCCTTTCCCGACCGCCGCTAATTTCAAGGAGAGAGGCGATGCCGTCTCGTTCCCGCCCGTTCATCGCGCTGATGTTGGTGTCCTTGCTGGGCGGTTGCCTGGCGCTGCCGCAGGTCGGCTTCATGCTGGGGCGGATCGCCCTTTCCTCGATGGGTGTCGAAAACGTCCGTATCGGGAACTACCACTTTTCGCCCGGCCTGGAAGATATCGACGAACTCACGCTCTTGAGCTCCGGACTCGCGCTGGCCGGCCTGCCGGTCAATATCGATCTTCCCCTCGCCATGACATTGCCCGCCAGCGCGCCGCCGATCGAGCTGCAGGGCTTCGATTGGCAGTTGCAGGTGCCGGGCGCCGAACCCGCCAGCGGCGAAGTCGACGAGCCGATCCAGTTGCAGGGCGGTGAACCGGCCACTGTCACGCTTCCCGTGGCACTCGAACCGGCCGGTATCGATGCCCTGGCTTCCCGCGCCGAGCGCGTCTCGTCGCTGCTTTCGCTCGCCCGCCAGCTCAGTCGTCGCGGCGAACTGCCGGCAGGCAGCCAGCTGTCGCTGACACCGACCTTGCCCGCAGCGCTCGACGGCATCGTCACCGCACCGACACTGATCCTCGACATCGGCGAGCAGACCACGTCCGCACCAGATACCGTGCCGGTGGACGGTTGACCGCCCCGACAGGCCGGGTATCTTGTGCCAATCGATGACCCGTCTCGGCCAACCACCCCGACAACATACGATTCAGGCAGATCTTGGAGACCATCATGGAAGATTCGAAGCCTCTCATGTCAGGAAAACCTTCGCGCCGGGTGATCGGCGCCCTCGGCCTTGCCGCGCTGCTCAGCGCCTGCAGCACGTCGCCGCTGGGGCGCAACCAGCTGGCGTTCTACTCCGACGATGAGTTGGCTCAGATGGGCGAGCAGAGTTTCGCGCAGTACGAGCAGGAGCTGCCCACGGTCAGCGGTGCCCAGGCAACCTACGTGCAGTGCGTGGCCAAGGCGATCACCGCCGAAGTGCCCGCCAGCGCCGGCATCTCCGAGTGGGAAGTGAAGGTGTTCAAGGACGATACCGCCAACGCCTTCGCCTTGCCCGGCGGCTACATCGGCGTCAACACTGGCCTGCTCGATGTCGCCACCAACCAGGATCAACTCGCCGCGGTCATCGGCCATGAAGTCGGCCACGTGCTGGCACACCACGCCAACGAGCGGGTCTCCACCCAGGCTGCGACGCAGAGCGGGCTTTCGATACTGCAGACCGTTGCCGGCCTCGAAGGCGCCGGGGGCGAGCAGGTCATGGGGCTGTTGGGCGCCGGCGCACAGTACGGCGTCATCCTGCCCTTCTCGCGCCAGCAGGAGTCGGAAGCGGATCTGGTCGGGCTGGACCTGATGGCCGATGCAGGCTTCGACCCCAGCGCCAGCCTGCAGCTGTGGCAGAACATGTCTGCCAACAGCCAGGGCGAACCGCCGGCCTGGATGTCCACCCACCCCAGCAACAGCCAACGCATGGAAGGTCTGCGCAGTCGCCTCGATGAAGCCCAGCCACGCTATGAGCAGGCCAAGGCCGAAGGCAAGCGGCCCAGCTGCAAGGTTTAACGCCCCTCCTGTCAGCATCTGCGGGACAGGTTGCTGGCAGGTAGAACCGATAGGCTTGAATCCGCCACCCAATGACGCCTTCCAGACGGCGCTGGACGACGGTCGCTCGTGCCGGGTCTTGCGTCATGGATGACGCAAGAGGCGCGTTGGGCAGGATGCCCTTTCGCGCCGACCCGAGCACGGGCGATTGGCGTTCAGGGTTTCGCCGTCTGTGGCGTTAAAAAAGGGGAGCGCGAGGGGCTTGCCCCTCGCAATCACGAGCAAGAGGATCGTTGAGACTCGGACAGTGGTAAGCTGACTCTGCTGGAATTCGTTGCTTTACCGAAACCCAAGTTACAATTCCCGCCGCAGCATCTCCCGCAGCGGTGCGGTATCCGGGCGCACCTGACGCCACAGCCAGAAAGATTCAGCGGCCTGCTCGATCAGCATGCCGAGCCCGTCGACCGACCGCGCGCCCTGCTCTGCCGCCCAGCGCAGAAACACGGTCGGCTCGACGGCATACATCATGTCGTAGGCCAGCCCGTCGGCCGCGAAAATTCCCGTTGGCAGTGGCGGCAGATCGCCGGCCAGGCTGGCGCTGGTGGCGTTGATCACCAGGTCGAACGGCCCCGCCACGTCCTCGAAGCCGCATCCGGACACCTGGCCTTTATCGGCAAACAGGGCCGCCAGTGCCTCGGCCTTGGCCACGGTGCGGTTGGCGGCCGTCAGCGATGCGACACCCGCTTCCAGCAGCGGCTCGATCACGCCGCGTGAAGCGCCTCCGGCACCGAGCAGCAGCACGCGAGCGCCCGCCAGCGGCGCGGCATGAGCCTCGAGATCCCGAACCAGCCCCACGCCGTCGGTGGTATCGCCGTAGACCTTGCCATCATGACCCAGCATCAACGTATTCACCGCCCCGGCCTGTCTGGCCCGTGGCGAGAGCACTTCCGCCAGCGCGAAGGCTTCCTGCTTGAACGGCACCGTCACGTTGGCGCCCCGGCCGTCGGCCTCGACGAAGGCACGCCAAGCCCCCGCGAAATCCGCGACCGGCGCTTCGATCGCGGTGTAGTCGATGGCTTCGCCGGTCTGCTCGGCGAACGCGGCATGGATCCGCGGTGATCTGGAGTGCCCGATGGGGTTGCCGAAAACGGCGTAGCGGTCGGTCATGTCGACAGTTGTTCCTCCGGCGTATTCAGCCAGTCATGGGGCTGGAGATAGGCGAGCAGCCGAGCCTCTTCGGAACCGGGCTGCGGCGCCCACTGGTACTGCCAGCGGGCCAGCGGCGGCATCGACATCAGAATCGACTCGGTGCGCCCGCCGCTCTGCAGACCGAACAGGGTACCTCGGTCCCACACCAGATTGAACTCGACGTAGCGACCGCGTCGATAGGACTGGAATTCCCGCTCGCGCTCGCCGAACGGCGTATCGCGCCGGCGCTGGGCAATCGGCCCGAAGGCATCGACGAAACTGTCGCCGACCGAGCGCTGGAAAGCGAAGCACTCCTCGAACGACCATTCGTTGAGATCATCGAAGAACAGCCCGCCGACCCCTCGGGTCTCGTCGCGATGCTTGAGGAAGAAATAGTCGTCGCACCAGGCCTTGAAGCGGGGATAGACCGCTTCGCCGAAAGGATCGCAGGCCGCCTTGGCAACCCGATGCCAATGCTGGACATCCTCGAGATAGGGATAGTAGGGCGTCAGGTCGTAGCCGCCGCCGAACCACCATACCGGCTCCTCGCCCGGCTTGTCGGCAATGAAGAAACGCACGTTGCCGTGGACGGTCGGCACGTGCGGATTGCGGGGATGCAGCACCCAGGAGACGCCGACCGCATGGAAGCTGCGGCCTGCCAGCTCGGGGCGCGCCGCGGTTGCCGAAGGCGGCAGTTTCTCGCCGTAGACGTGGGAGAAATTGACGCCCCCTTTCTCGAACAGCGCGCCCTCTTCGATCACCCGCGACCGCCCGCCACCGCCTTCGGGGCGGTCCCAGGTCTCCTCGCGGAAGCCTTCCCCGCCATCGAGCTCGGCCAGCGAGTCGCAGAGTGAGTCCTGCAGGGTGAGCAGATAGTCCTTGACGCGTTCGAGATGCGGATGTGCCACGGTCGTCGTTCCTTCAGGTCGGGAGAGTGAGCGTCCAGAGTCGTGAAAATCCGGAGCGTGAAGCGAGAAAATGTCGCTGCGTAAAGGCGAGCGCTCAGGCGCGCAGCACCTCGTTGGTCATCAGGTCACGAATGGTGCTGGGCCGATCGCGCCCGCCAAGCTGACCGTCCACCACCGCGTCCAGCGCCTCGCCGAACGTCTCGCGCACCTGTGACGCGCTCATTGCCGGCGGTTCGCCGGCCCGGTTGGCCGAGGTCGACACCAGCGGGCCGCCCCAGGCCGCGCACAGCGCCTGGACCAGCGGATGATCGCTGACGCGAACCGCCAGCGTGGAATGGCTTCCTCGCAGCAGCGGCGCGGCCCGGCCATTGTCGGGGATCAACCAGGTATTGGGGCCGGGCCAGCTGGCGGAGAGACGCGCCATCGCGTCGTCGTCGACGCCTTCCAGCCACGCCGCGAGCTGCCGGATGTCTCCGGCGATCAGGATCAGCCCCTTCTCGCTGGCACGACCCTTGAGCGCGATCAACGCGCTCAGCGCCCGTTCGTCATCCGGATCGCACCCCAGCCCCCACACCCCTTCGGTGGGATAGGCAATGATGCCGCCGCGCCGGAGCGCCGCAACGGCTGCTGTAAAGTCCTGCATGATCTTGATCCTTCTTTCCGCGAGCCGACCTGTCGCTGGATATGGGTTAAATTCTACCATGCCCGAACGACGACCCGCCGTGCCTCAACGTCGCACCCCGCCCCGTATCCGGCGTGGCAAGTGCGACTATCGCCCGCCCTGTCGGGCCGTCCGGAACACACGCCAACAAGACGAAGCCAACAAGACGAAGAGGAACCGACCATGCCCCGTTCATCACTCTCCTTATCGCTGCTCTCGCTGGCACTGGCCGGCGGTCTCACCGCCTGCGCCCAGCAGCCCGCCCAACCGCCAGCCCCGCAGGTGTCCCTCTCCGACGAACTGGTGATGGCAACGGTGTGGATGCAGTCCTCCGGCGAATACGCCGCGCTCAGCCATCAGGCCTTCAACCTGGCCCGCATGAATCTGGATCGCGCCCTTTCCGCTCCCGGAACGAGCGGGCAGCGCCCACCGGCGATCGTCGTCGATGTCGATGAAACCGTGCTCGACAACTCGCCCTACGAAGCGTGGCTGATTGCCAACGACGAGAACTACGCCAGCGACAGCTGGCACCAGTGGGTGGAGAAGGCCAGCGCAGTACCGATGCCGGGCGCCAAGCCGTTCCTGGACTACGCGGCATCGCGCGGGGTCGAGATCTTCTACGTCACCAACCGCCGCGACAGCGAAGCCGAGGCGACGCTGCGCAACCTGCAGCGGGTCGGCTTCCCCGATGCCAATGGCGAGCATCTGCTGCCGCGCAGCGACTCCAGCGACAAGACACCGCGGCGTCAGCGCGTATCGCAGTCGCACTGGGTCGTGCTGCTGATGGGCGACAACCTCGGCGATTTCTCCGCCGGTTTCGACCGCGATACCGCCGCCGCCCGCCGGGCCGCGGTCAACGCCCAGGCCGACGCCTTCGGCAGCCGCTACATCATGCTGCCCAATCCGGCCTATGGTGCCTGGGAAGAAGCGATCTACGGCGGCGACTGGAGCCTGAGCGACGAAGAGAAATCGCGGGCTCGCCGCAACCATCTGGAAGTGTGGGGAGGGCCGGCCGGCGAGTAGGTGCATCCGCCGCGCTGCGTGGCGGCCCGATCCCGGTAGCGATGACGCGGGGCGTCAGCCCCCTCTCCTGACCCAACCGCCGGTGATCTGGGCCGCCCAGCCGTCGAGCTCGAGTTCGAGCAGCCCCAGCTGTATGTCGGCCACCGACTGCCCGGTCAGATCGACCAGCAGATCCACCGGCGTCGGCGCGTCGCTGAGCGCTGCCAGCAAGGGCGAGTCGGGGGCGGCAGGCGCGACGACAGGCGATGGCGGGTTCGTCGCGATCCGTGGCGATGACGGCGAGAATTGGCTCGACTCGGTATGCGCTGTCGGGAAAACGCCGGACGCCGGCACCTGCCAGGCGGCAAGATCGTCGAGAATGTCGTCGACATGGCGAACCAGCGCCGCCTCGCCTTGGCGGATCAAGCGCAGACAGCCCGTCGATTGCGGGTTGTGAATCGATCCCGGTATCGCGAAGACCTCCCGGTCCTGCTCCAGCGCCAGGCGCGCGCTGACCAGGGAACCGCTCTTCTCCGCGGCTTCCACCACCAGCACGCCCTGAGATAGCCCCGTGATCAGACGATTGCGCCGCGGGAAAAAGCGGGGATGGGCTCGGGTCGTGGGCGGATGTTCGGACAGCAGCAAGCCCTGCCCCGCCAGCAGCTCCCGATACAGCGAAGCATGGCGCGGCGGGTAGATCACGTCCACGCCACAGCCAAGCACGCCGATGGTGGCGCCGCCGGCCTGCAACGCCGCTCGCTGGGCGGCGCCATCGATGCCCAGGGCCATGCCGCTGGCGATGCAGAATCCTTTCGCGACGAGATCCCGGGCGAAACGCACGGCGTTGTCCTGGCCTTCCCGCGTGGGTCGCCGGGTGCCGACGACCGCCATGGCAGGGCGATTCAGCACCTCGAGATCGCCCTTGGCCCACAGCACGGTCGGCGGGTCCGGCAGCTGGGTCAGCAGGTCGGGCCATGCCGGATGTCCGGGGTGGAGAAGATGATGGCGGGCATCGGCCCGTTCCCACTCGAGCGCAGCGTCGATCGCAGGCGCAAGCGGGCTGCGCGCGGGATGATCCAGCCACAGGCGCAGCGGCTGGGCCAGATTCGACGGTAGCGCCGCCAGCCATCCCTGGGGCCAGGGCAGATCGTCGCCCTCGCGCCAGCGGCGCAGCAGCGGTGCCAGTCTGGCCGGCCCCAGCCCCGGCAGGGCATCCAGTGCCAGCCAGTCACGCAGCTCCGGGCTCATGACCGCCCCTCATCCACGGCGTGACCGACCGTTCGCCAGACGGCTTCCATCCACGACGCCCCGATCCACGACGCCCCGATCGGCGCGGTGCCGATCACGGCGCGCCTCCGCTGGCTACGACTTCTCGGAGATCGCTCGGCACCACGAGTCGATCGCCCACCGCCAGCGCCTGCGAGGCGCGCATCACCAGGGCGTAACTGAGATGCTCGAAGACCCGGAACACCATCACGGCGCCGGCTTCGGTATCCGGCAGTGTCACCCACTCGTCGCGCACATCGTCGCGCACGCGCTCGCCCTGACGCATCACCTGCAGCACATGGCCCGTCTCGAGCCCGTCGGCACGGCCGCGATCGATCGCCACGACATCATGGCGGCCGATGAAGCGCACACCGTCCGGCACGGAAAGAATGGTTGCCACGATCGGTGTTTCAGGCGCCCTCGGCTGGAACTGCGTCGCGATGCCGCCTTCGTCCAGCGCCAGCAGATAGTCGCCATTGCGAATCTCCTGTACCGCATCCAGCACCTTCAGCTCGCCGACACCATCGACGTTCCGCCGCACCCGCGCATGGCCGAGGCGATGCAGCTCCAGCCCCAGCGACCTCGTCTCCGAGCCCTGCCCTTCCGACTCGGACGACATGGGCGCACGGTAATCGCTGCCCGGCCGATAGATGCCCAACGTGGTGCCCGTCGCCGGCAACCGGCCATGGGCATAGAGCGTATCGCCAGCGCCGCTCAACAATCGCTGGGCCTGGCCAGCGACCACCGTTGGCGCATCGGCCAGCACGCCGGGGTCGACGATCTGATAGGACTCGAGGAAGACCCGGATGCGATCCAGCGGCAGGCTGGGCACCGCCTCCCGGGCCGGGGCGCGGCGTACGCTGGGAGAGAGCCGAACCGTCTCGCCACGCCCGCGCTCCAGGGCAAGATGCGGCGCGCCATCGGTCGCCACCAGCCGGATCACGTCTCCCGGATAAAGCTGCCGTGGCGAGGCCACCTGCGGGTTGCGCTGCCATAGCGCCTGCCACTGCCACGGCGAATCGAGAAAGCGCGCCGCGATGCTCCACAGCGTATCCCCCTCGCGAACCGTGTAGCTGGCCGGCGCATCCGCTTTCAGCGACAACGGCTCCTGAGCCGACAGCGCCCACACCGGGGTCGGCGAAGCGGCCAGCAGACCCAGGCCACCAACCAGCAGCAGCCGTCCCGCCACGGCGCGACAACGGGAGCGGCACGCTCGCCAACCATCCAGACTGATCATTGCAGTTATCATCCCCAAGGGTGGGTCATCGACATCTTCCACTATAGATCGGCGCCGGCAGGACGGACTTGAGGGCCAGCCCCGTCCATGGATCACGGCATGGCCTCGGCACAGCGGTTTCCCCGTCGGCGCTGGCGCTCTACAATAGGCAGATCACGTCACTCATGCCGATAGGCACGCAAACGAATATGGCCATCAGAACCATTCTCCAATATCCCGATCCGCGCCTTCGCACCAAGGCAGCGCCGGTCACCCAGGTCGACGACGAGATCCGCACGCTGGTCGACGACATGCTGGAAACCATGTACGACGCTTCCGGTATCGGCCTGGCCGCCACGCAGATCGATGTCCACCAGCGCGTGATCGTCATGGATGTCAGCGACGATCGCAACAACCCGCTGGTCTTGATCAACCCGACCTACGAGCCGCTGGACGACGAACGCGAGCCGCTGCAGGAAGGCTGCCTGTCGATCCCCGACTACTACGCCGAGGTACCGCGGGCACTGCGCGTCCATCTCAAGGCGACCGATCGCGACGGCAACGCCTACGAGCTGGATGCCGACGGCCTGCTGGCCCACTGCATCCAGCACGAGTGCGATCATCTCGAGGGCGTGCTGTTCGTCGACTACCTGTCGCCGCTGAAGCGCGACCGGGTTCTCAAGAAGATGCAGAAGCGCCAGAAGCAGGACGCCTGATCGCCCGTCGCGTCATCTTCAGGCTTTCGAAGGCCGGCCGTCCTCGCGACGCCGGCCTTTCGTCATTGCTCTTCAGGGTTTATCCACTGCAGGCATCACTCATCCTCAGGCATTCACTCGTCAGGAACGTATCGAATGAGTCACCGTGTTGAAGGGCAGCCGCTGCGTATCGTCTTTGCCGGCACGCCGGATTTCGCGGCCGAGAGCCTCAAGGCCCTGCTCGCCTCCCGCCATCAGGTCGTCGGGGTCTACACGCAGCCGGACCGCCCCGCCGGCCGTGGCCGCAAGCTCACGCCCGGCCCGGTCAAGCGCCTGGCGCTCGAGCACGAACTGCCGGTGGAACAGCCGCTCAGCCTCAAGGACGAAGCGGCCCAGCGACGGCTGGCCGAATTCGAGGCCGACATCATGATCGTCGTCGCCTACGGCCTGCTGCTGCCGCAGGCGGTGCTCGACACTCCCCGGCTGGGCTGCCTCAACGTGCACGCCTCGCTGCTGCCGCGCTGGCGCGGCGCGGCGCCGATCCAGCGCGCCATCGAGGCGGGCGACAGCGAAAGCGGCATCACCCTGATGCAGATGGATGCCGGTCTCGATACCGGCGACATGCTGCTGATCAAGCGCACCCCGATCGACGACACCACCACCGGCGGCGACCTGCATGATCGCCTCGCCGCGCTGGGCGGCGAAACCCTGGTCGAGGGCCTCGACGCGCTGGCCGCACAAGGCCTGACCGCCACGCCGCAACCGCAGGACGGCGTCACCTATGCCAGCAAGCTCTCCAAGCCGGAAGCGGAGCTGGATTTCCGCCAGCCGGCGGCGGTGCTGTCACGTCGCATTCGCGCCTTCAACCCCTGGCCGGTGGCCTGGACGCGCCTCGACGGCGAGCCGCTGCGGCTGTGGTTCGCGATGGCGGAAGCCGAAACCGGTGACAAAAATCGCGAGCCAGGCACGCTGCTCGAACCCGCCGCGGACGCCCTGCGGATCGCCTGTGGCGAGAGTGGCCGCGAGGTCCTGCGGGTGACGAAGCTGCAACTGCCCGGCGGCAAACCGCTCGCGGCGCGCGACCTGCTCAATGCCAACCATCCCCGTCTCGGCCCTGGCCAATGTTTCGGCCGAAGTTCCGACCAGCGCCTCGGCCGCGCCGCCGACCAGCCCTCCAAGGAAACCGACCAATGAATCCTGGCGATACCCGCGCCTTTGCCGCGCAACGGCTGGTGCCGGTCCTGAACGGCAAGGGCTCGCTGTCGAGCCTGGACGCCGAGCTGGCCTCCAGCGCGATCAAGGAGCGCGACCGTGGCTTCGTCAAGGCGCTCTGCTTCGGTGTCTGCCGCGCGCATCCGCGCCTGGAAGCGCTCGCCAGCCAACTGCTGCGCCAGCCGATGAAACAGCGCGATACCGACATCCAGGCACTGCTGCTCATCGGCCTGTACCAGATCCTGTACATGCGCGTGCCGCCCCATGCCGCCGTCAGCGAAACGGCCGGCGCCGCCCGCGCCCTCGGCAAGCCGTGGGCGACTCGCGTGCTCAACGGCTGCCTTCGTCGGTTCCAGCGCGAATCGGTGGCGTTGCAGGCCAAGGTCGATCGGGATGCGCCGGTGGCGCTGTGGCACCCAAACTGGCTGCTGCTCGAATTCCGCGATGCCTGGCCGGACGCCTGGCGGGCGATCTGCGAGGCCAACAACGAAGCCGGACCGATGACCCTGCGCGTCAATCGCCGCCACGCTTCCCGCGAGGCGTATCTGCAGCGTCTCGAAACGGCGGGGCTCGACGCCGCGCCCTGCCGCTTCGCCGAGGACGGCATTCAACTGGAAACGCCCTGCGACGTGACCCAGCTGCCCGGCTTCGCCGAGGGTGACGTCAGCGTTCAGGACGAGTCCGCCCAGCTCTGCGCCGACCTGCTGACGCCGGCGCTGGCGGACAAGGATCGCCAGCGGGTCCTCGACGCCTGCGCCGCCCCCGGCGGCAAGACGGCGCATCTGCTCGAGCGTTTCGAGGCGGACCTCACCGCGCTGGACGTCGATCCGACGCGCCTGCAGCGTGTCTCGTCGACTCTCCAGCGCCTCGGGCTGGAAGCCACGCTCCAGGCGGCCGACGCCAGCGACCCGGCCGCCGACGAACGCTGGTGGGACGGCCAGCCGTTCGATGCCATTCTGCTCGACGCGCCCTGCTCCGGTACCGGGGTCATCCGGCGTCACCCGGACATCAAGCTCGCCCGCCGCCACAGCGACGTCGCCGAACTGGCCGCGCTGCAGGCACGCCTGCTCGACGCATTGTGGCCCAGGCTCGCGCCGGGCGGCACCCTGCTCTACGCCACCTGTTCGGTGCTGCCGGCGGAAAACAGCGCCCAGATCGAGGCGTTTCTCTCGCGCACGCCGGATGCCGTCGCCGACATGCCCGACGATCTCGACTGGGGCCAAGCGGCGGGCCACGGCCGGCAACTGCTGCCGACACCTGCCGGCCACGACGGCTTCTTCTACGCCCGCCTGCGCAAGCGCGCCTGAGCCGTTCTCTCGCTTGAGTCGTTCTCTCGCTGCGGCATCGTTTGTTCGCAGCGGTACCGCCCCACCTCGCACCCCGGTCGTTCCGCTGGGCGGGCCAGGCGGATGACCAGCCATACCGGGGGCTACGCAACGTCCCGGTGTGCGGTCCGGACAGCCCGATGCCGGGCCGGCTTGCGACATTCCCGCCAGCCTTCGATACTGAGAGAGAATTCGCCACGCAGGAAGCGCCAGCCGTGCCTGACAACGACGTTCTCGATAACCCTGCCAGCCCCGAGACCCAGCCCGCCGGACTCGCCGTCGGCGGCGTCGCCCCGCATAGCGCCCTGATCGTCGTCGATGTCCAGCCGGACTTCATGCCGGGCGGTGCGCTGGCCTGTGCCAAGGGTGACGAGATCCTGCTGGGGCTCGAGTGGCTGCTGGCGCAACATGCCTTCGCCCATGTCGTGGCGACGCAGGACTGGCATCCGCCGGGGCACGTCTCGTTCGCCTCCCGGCATCCGCCCCATCAGCCATTCGAGTCGATCGAGCTCTATGGCCACGCCCAGACGCTATGGCCCGATCACTGCATCCAGCGCACCGAGGGCGCGGCGCTGCATCCGGCGATCGACTGGTCCGCCTGCGACGCGATCATTCGCAAGGGCACCGATCCCGGCATCGATTCCTACAGCGCCTTTCGCAACAACATCGGCCCCGACGGCCATCGCCCTGCCACTGGGCTCGCGGGCTGGCTGCGCGATCGCCGCGTCACCGATGTCTACGTCTGCGGGCTGGCGCGGGATGTCTGCGTACTGTGGACTGCCGAAGACGCCGTCGCCGCCGGTTTCAACACCCATTTCCTCTGGCCGCTGACGCGGCCGGTCACGTTCGAGACGGACGACGATACCCGCCAGCGTCTTTCGTCGCTGGGCATCGCCATCGTCGATGCCTGAGCCAACGGCGCGCCTGAATCGTACCTCTTTCCAGGCCCCAGGGAGTCCAGGGGCTTTCAGTCGTCGGCAACGGCCGACGCTTTCAACCAAGGAGCTTTACCATGAGCGACCACGTCTACAAGCAGATCGAACTCACCGGTTCCTCGACCACCAGCATCGAGGATGCCGTCCAGAATGCGCTGACCAAGGCCAGCAAGACCCTGCACGGCATGCGCTGGTTCGAGGTCACCGAAACCCGCGGCCACCTGGAAGACAACAAGCTTTCCCACTGGCAGGTGACCATCAAGGTCGGCGTCACGCTGGATTGAATGACGCTGCACTGGATACGACTCGGGGCCGCCGGCGAGATGTCGCCCGCGGCCCTGTCATTCGGTCGTCCACCTCGTTATGCTACGCGCTGATTTCGGCGCCCGGCGGGTTTCGCCCCGGTTTTCCGGCGCCGGGTAAACTGGCAGGCGGTACGCCGTATTTCCGTGATGGTTTGGCATGAAAATTATTATTCTGGGTGCCGGTCAGGTCGGCGGCACGTTGGCCGAACATCTGGCCAATGAAGAGAACGACATCACGGTCGTGGATATCAACGAGGAGCGGCTGCGCGAATTGCAGAACCGTCTCGACATCCGGACGGTGATCGGTACCGCGTCCTACCCCAACATTCTGCGTCAGGCCGGCGGCGAAGACGCCGACATGCTGATCGCGGTGACCAGTTCCGACGAGATTAACATGGTCGCCTGCCAGGTCGCGCATACGCTGTTCCGCACGCCGACCAAGATCGGCCGCGTGCGCTCGACGGCCTACCTGACGCGCAAGAGCCTGTTCTCCAACGACGCCATTCCGGTGGACGTGCTGATCAGCCCGGAGCAGGTGGTGACAGACCATATCCGCCGTCTGATCGAATACCCCGGCGCGCTGCAGGTGCTCGACTTCGCCGGCGGCCTGGCCCAGCTGGTGGCGGTCAAGGCCTACTACGGCGGCCCGCTGGTGGGGCAGGAGCTCGGCTTTCTGCGGCGCCACATGCCTGACATCGATACCCGCGTGGCGGCGATCTACCGCCGCGACCGGCCGATCATTCCCACCGGCGACACCGTCATCGAAGCGGACGACGAGGTCTTCTTCATCGCCGCGCGGCGCGATATCCGCACCGTGATGGGCGAGCTGCGCAAGGTCGACCGCGACTTCCGTCGCGTGCTGATCGCCGGGGGCGGCAACATCGGCGAGCGCCTGGCGGAAACGCTGGAACACAAGCATCAGGTCAAGATCATCGAGCATGATCTCGGCCGCTGCGGCACCCTCTCCGAAAAGCTCGACCGCACCGTGGTCCTGCATGGCAGCGCCACCAGCAAGCGGCTGATGCTCGAGGAGAACATCGAGGATTGCGACATCTACTGCGCGCTGACCAACGACGACGAGGTCAACATCATGTCGTCGATGCTGGCCAAACGCCTCGGTGCGAAGAAGGTGCTGACGCTGATCAACAATGCCGCCTACGTGGATCTGGTCCAGGGCGGCGAGATCGATATCGCCATCTCGCCGCAGCAGACCACCATCGGCAGCCTGCTCACCCACGTGCGCCGAGGCGATATCGTCAACGTGCATTCGCTGCGTCGCGGCGCGGCGGAGGCGATCGAAGCCATCGCCCACGGTGACAAGCGCTCCTCTCGCGTGGTCGGCCGCACCATCGGCGAAGTCGACCTGCCCAGCGGGACCAGTATCGGCGCCATCGTACGGGGCAAGGAGGTCCTGATCGCTCATGACGACGTCATGATCGAGACCGGCGACCACCTGATCCTGTTCGTGATCGACAAGCGCCGCATTCGCGATGTCGAGCGGCTATTCCAAGTCGGCCTGACCTTTTTCTGATGTTCGACACCTTCGGCACAGCCCGCCCGCGTTGGCCGGTAGGGAGCGAGTTTCCGTGAGCCTGCTGGTCATTCTTCGCATCGTCGGTCTGCTGCTGATGCTGTTCAGCCTGACCATGGTACCGCCCATGGTCATTGCCCGGATCTTTCACGATGGCAACTGGCACGCCTTCGGCGCCGGCATGGCAATCTCGATCGTCACCGGCGCGCTGCTCTACTGGCCCAACCGGAAGGCCAAGCGCGAGCTGCGCACCCGCGACGGTTTCCTCATCACGGTGCTGTTCTGGAGCGTTCTCGGACTGTTCGGGACGATTCCTTTCATGGTCTCCGAAGCGCCGTCGATGTCGTTCACCGATGCGGTGTTCGAGTCGTTTTCCGGGCTCACCACGACCGGGGCAACCGTTCTCAGCGGCATCGATCACCTGCCGGCGTCGATTCGCTTCTACCGCCAGCAGCTCCAGTGGCTGGGCGGGATGGGGATCGTCGTGCTCGCGGTGGCGATTCTGCCGACGCTGGGCATCGGCGGCATGCAGCTCTACCGGACCGAGATCCCCGGCCCGCTGAAGGACTCCAAGCTGACGCCGCGAATCACCGAGACGGCCAAGGCGCTGTGGTACATCTACGTGATCCTGACCGTGGGGTGCGCGCTGGCCTACTGGGCGGCCGGCATGAACTGGTTCGATGCCATCGGCCACAGCTTCGCCACCGTGGCCGTCGGCGGGTTCTCCACCTACGATGCCAGCATCGGCCACTTCGACAGCACCACCATCGAGATGATCTGCGTATTCTTCATGATCGTCTCCTCGGTCAGCTTCGGCCTGCACTTCGCGGTGTGGCGCGAGCGGCGCCTGCTGCAGTACATCCGCGATCCGGAATTTCGCTTCTTCGTGACCTTCCTGGGCCTGCTGATCGCCATCACCGTCGTCACGTTGTTCGCCACCGGCACCTATCACGATGCCACCGGCATCCGCCACGGGCTGTTCGAGGCGGTCTCGGTGGCGACCACCTCGGGCTTCAGCGTGGCCGACTTCACGCTGTGGCCCGGCGTGTTGCCGATCTTGCTGTTCATGGCGGCTTTCGTCGGCGCCTGTTCGGGGTCCGCGGGCGGTGGCATGAAGGTGATTCGTATCCTGCTGATCCTGAAACAGGGTATTCGCGAGATTCACCGCCTGATCCACCCCAACGCCGTGTTCGCCGTCAAGGTCGGCAAGATGCGCATTTCCGAGGGGGTCGCCGAAGCCGTGTGGGGATTCTTCTCTGTCTACATGATGCTGTTCGTGGTGATGCTGCTGGCCCTGCTCGCCACCGGGCTCGATCAGGTGACGGCGTGGTCGGCGATCGGCTCGGCACTCAACAACCTGGGCCCGGGGCTCGGTGATGTCTCGACCGATTACGGCGACATCCCCAGTGCCGCCAAATGGATCCTGGTGCTGGCGATGATGCTGGGACGCCTCGAGATCTTCACCATTCTGGTACTGTTCACGCCGGCCTTCTGGCGTCGCTGAGCGGCCGGCGCTCACTCCCCTCTTCTCGAATCCATTTCCCCGCTTCTCGAATCCATCGTTTCCCCGAAATCCATCGTTTTTTTACCACCAATCCGCTGCCGCGCTGGTCGATGCCACCAGGGATCGCGCGCCGGGCAGGGTTTCCGGCGAGTTTCGCGCCGGCAGCGATGATAGAATGCCGCCCTTCGTGGCTACGCTGCCATCCATCTCGGTATCCTCAAGCAAGAGTCATAAGAGAGAGTCATGTCCGCCAGTTCCGACACCCGAACCGCTTCCTCGCGCCTGCCTCGCATCGGGCTCATTCCCCAGATCCTGATCGGCATCGTGGCGGGCCTGATCCTGGCCTCGCTGGCGCCGTCGACCGCCGCGTCGTTCGCCATTCTGGGCGATCTCTTCATCGGCGCGCTCAAGGCGGTCGCGCCGATTCTGGTGTTCGTGCTGGTAATGGCGGCCATCGCCAGCCATCAGCGCGGCCAGCCGACCCAGGTGCGCGGGGTGTTGATGCTCTATCTGATCGGCACGCTGGTTGCCGCACTGGTCGCCGTGACGGCGAGTTTTCTCTTTCCGACCTCGCTGATCATCGACGCTCCCAGAGCCGATGGCACGCCGCCGACCGGCATTGCCGAGATCCTGCGCAACCTGGCCATGAGCGCGGTGGACAATCCGGTCCATGCGCTGATCGAGGCCAATTTCATCGGCATCCTGGCCTGGGCGGTAGGGCTCGGGCTGCTGCTGCGTAACGCCAGCGACACCACGCGCCGGGCGCTGGCCGACGTGTCGGATGCGGTCTCCGGGCTGGTGCGCTGGGTGATTCGCCTCGCCCCGCTGGGCATCTTCGGGCTGGTCGCCAACACCTTCGCCTCGACCGGCATGAGCGCCCTGGCGGATTACGCCCAACTGCTGGCAGTGCTGCTCGGCTGCATGGTCTTCGTGGCGCTGGTGACCAACCCCCTGATCGTGTTCCTCTACACGCGCCGCAACCCCTATCCGCTGGTCTTCGCCTGCCTGCGCGGCAGTGCCATCACCGCGTTTTTCACCCGCAGCAGCGCGGCGAACATTCCGGTCAACATGGCGCTGTGCGAACGGCTCGACCTGCACCCGGACACCTACTCCGTCTCGATCCCGCTGGGCGCCACGATCAACATGTCCGGCGCGGCAATCACCATCACGGTGATGACGCTGGCTGCCGCCAACACCCTGGGCATCGGCGTGGACTTCGCCACGGCGTTCCTGCTGTGCATCGTCTCGGCACTGGCGGCGTGCGGCGTTTCCGGCGTGGCCGGCGGCTCCCTGCTGCTGATCCCGATGGCCGCCAGCCTGTTCGGCATCTCGGCGGACGTCGCCATGCAGGTCGTCGCGATCGGCTTCGTCATCAGCGTGATTCAGGACTCCACCGAGACCGCGCTCAACTCCTCCACCGACGTGCTGTTTACCGCCGCGGCCTGCCGTTCGCCCCGCGCCCGGGCACGCCTCGCCGGGAGCGATTGACCGGCAACCGGGCCAGCGCCGCCATCACCGAGCCGTTTTCGGTGTCCGCGATGGGTTTTCCGTGCCCACGGCTTGGAATTGGCGGCGTGACGTGCAATATGGGACGACTATCCTTCAGTCCTTTCAGTCTTGGAACGCCCCTAGATGCCTGACACCGCCGCCGGACCTCGCGAGACCGCCGAGCTCGCCGATCACCACCTGACGCTTCTGGGCACCGCCCACGTTTCCCAGGCCAGCGCCGACGAGGTTCGCGAACTGATTCGCTCCGGCGAATTCGACGCCGTCGCGATCGAACTCTGCACCTCCCGCCACCAGAGCCTGGTCCAGCCCAACGCCATGGCCAAGCTCGATCTGTTCCAGGTACTCAAGCAGGGCAAGGCGGGCATGGTCGCCGCCAGCCTCGCGCTGGGCGCCTTCCAGCAGCGCGTGGCCGAACAGTCCGGGATCGAACCCGGCGCGGAAATGCGCACGGCGGTCAAGGAGACCCAGCGGGCGGGGCTGCCGCTCTACCTGATCGACCGCGAGATCGGCGTCACCCTCAAGCGCATCTACCAGAACGTGCCCTGGTACAAGCGCTTCAGCCTGATCTCCGGACTGCTGGGCAGCGTGCTGTCGCGGCAGAAGGTCTCCAGCGAGGAGATCGAGAAACTCAAGCAGGGCGACGTGCTCGAATCCACCTTCGCCGAGTTCGCCGAACAGTCCCAGACGCTCTACGAACCCTTGATTACCGAGCGCGACCGCTACATGGCGCTCAAGTTGATCGAGGAACTGCCCGACGGCGAATCGAAGCGCGTGCTGGTGGTGATCGGCGCCGGCCATCTCAAGGGCATGAAGGATCACCTCGAGACCCTGAATCGCCAGCCGCCGGCGCTGGATGCCGTGATCCAGGAACGTGCCAACCTGGAGTCGACCGCGCCCCGTTCGCGCTGGTGGAAAGCGATTCCCTGGGTGATCGTCGCGCTGGTGCTGACCGGCTTCGCCATCGGCTTCAGCCGCGATACCTCCCTCGGCTGGTCGCTGGTGGGCGAATGGGTATTGATCAACGGCAGCTTCTCCGCCCTGGGCGCGCTGATCGCGCTGGGCCACCCGCTGACGATCGCCGCAGCCTTCGTCGGCGCGCCGCTGACCTCGCTCAACCCGACGATCGGCGTCGGCTTCGTGACCGCCGGGGTCGAGCTCTACCTGCGCCGCCCCACCGTCGGCGACTTCTCGCGGCTACGCAGCGATGTCAGCCACTGGCGCGGCTGGTGGCGCAACCGGGTCGCCCGCACGCTGCTGGTCTTCCTGCTCTCGAGCCTCGGCTCGGCCATCGCGACCTGGGTCGCCGGGCTGCGCATCGCCGGGCAGCTGTTCGGCTGATTCGAGCCGATCTCCCACCGACAGCGGACGCTTGAAACCCGCTCCGGCATCTCCATATAGCGCTCGAGGCCGGCAACCACGCCGGTTTCGGGCCTTATCGGTTTTTTGGCGGATTCGCTTTCACGAATTTTTGCATCGACCGCTTGAAAACGGATTCGACGGCCCTATTTAACATAATGTCGAGCGGGCAACTCAGGACGGCATCGTCGATGCGCCACTCCCCTCGACGGCAGATGCCGCCAAGCGGGTCTGCGTAGACCACGGGAATACCGCCATACCCCGCCGAGCGGGAGAAAGCGCAAGGCGTACATGTAATGACGTATTTCCGGACTTCGCTGTCAATCAGGAGGTTAGTACCATGAACACACTGTCACTCTCTCCGCTGTTCCGTCGCTCCGTGGGCTTCGACCGTCTCAACGATCTGTTCGAGTCCGCGATGCAGAACGACGTGCCCAGCTACCCGCCGTACAACGTCGAGAAACATGGCGAGAACGACTACCGTATCGCCGTGGCCACGGCGGGCTTCGCCGAGCAGGAGCTCGATGTCAACGTCGAGAAGCGCGTGCTGACGATCACCGCCGGCAAGGGCGAGCGCCAGGAGGACGACAAGGTGCAGTATCTGCATCAGGGCATCGCCCAGCGCGCCTTCAAGCTGTCGTTCCGGCTCGACGAGAATATCGAGGTCCAGGGCGCCCGGCTCGAGAACGGCCTGCTGATCGTCGATCTGCTCCGCGTCGTGCCCGAAGAGCAGCGCCCGCGGCAGATCCCGATCAACGGCAGCCAGCGCCGCCTGACCGAGACGTCATCGACCGCCGAGACGGTCACGGCCTGAACCGCGTGATCGTATAAGGCCAGCCGCCGAGCCAATGGCGGCCGAGTAGACCGCAACGCCCCCGACGGAGGCTCTCCGTCGGGGGCGTCGTCTTTTCCGGCATTGGAGACGGCGTCAGTGCGGTGCCGGCGCGCTGCGTGAGTCGTCCAGCACGCCCTGCGCTCTCGCCATCGCGTAGGCCGCCTTTGGCCCGTGCCACAGAGTCGGTATCAGCACCAACGCCACCGGCACGGCGGGGATCACCACGAACTGCTGCAGCACGCTGACCTGCCCTTCGCCCATCCCCAGCAGAATCGCCGCCATCAGCGCGAAGACGATGCCCCAGAACGCCCGCAGCGCGGAGCCCGGATTGTCGTTACCGGCACACACCACGGAGACGGCGTAGCTCATCGAATCCCCGGTCGTGGCGACGAAGATCGTCGTCAGCACCAGGATCGCCAGCGCCATCCACGCGCCGCCCGGCAGCGCCTGGGCCACCGTCAGGGTCGCCACGTCGAACTCGAAGTTCTGCAGCGGCTGGCTGAGATCGATCGCGCCCTGGAGCTCGTAGAAGATGCCCGAGCCGCCCAGCAGGGTGAACCAGACCGTGGTGACGATCGGCGCCAGCACGGCGGTGGCGATGATCATCTCGCGGATCGTGCGGCCTCGCGAGATCCGCGTGACGAAGATCGCCATGGGCGGCGCGAAGCCGATGAACCAGGCGAAGAAGAACACCGTCCACCACTTCATCCAGTCCGGCGACGCCGTCACCGTGGTCATCGCCGACATCTCGAAGAAACTGCCGAGATAGGTGCCGAACCCCTGGAACCAGCTGTCGACCAGGAACTGCGTCGGGCCGAACAGCAGGATGGCCGCACCGATCACCATGGCCAGAATCACGTTCAGGCGGCTCAGGAACTGAATGCCGCGATCGATCCCGGTCACCGCAGAGGTCACGTAGATCGCCCCCAGCCCGGCCAGGATGGCCAGTTGAACCTCGTAGCCGCCCGGAAAGCCGAACAGATCGTGCAGGCCGAAGCTGACCTGGGTCGCCAGAAAGCCCAGCGGCCCCACCGTGCCGGCGGTCACGGCGATGGCGCAGATCGCATCGACCACGCCCCCCAGAACGCCGCGCGCCAGCCGGTCGCCCAGCATCGGCGCCAGCAGGGTTCTCGGCTGCAGCGGCATGCCGCGCTGGTAGTGCTGATGCGACAGGATCGCCACCGGCAGCGTGCCGAGAATCGCCCAGCCGGTGAAGCCCCAGTGAAAGAACGCCTGCGCCAGCGCATCCGGCACGGCATCGGCGGTGCCGGGCTGGGAATCGAACGCCGGCGGCGTGACCACGAAATGATAGATCGGCTCGCCCGCGGCAAAGAACACGCCGCCGCCCGCCAGCAGCGTGCACAGGATGATCGACACCCACCGGAAGGTGCTCATGTCGGGCCGGTCCAGAGAGCCGATCCGCGCCCGCCCGGCCGGAGAGATCGCCACGCCGATGGCGATGAAAAACGTCAGCAACATCAGAAGCTGGATAAGACTGCCGAAGGTTTTCGCGGACCAGGTAAAGGCGACATCGATCACCTGAGCAACGGTCTCGGGGGCGATCGCCGATGCCGACAGAAATATCAGGATGAAACCGATGGTCAGAACAAGTACGACAGGATCGCCAAAACGGCCACCCTGCGTCGATGGCACGTTGGTGTCAGAGGTCATATCAAAGGGAGGGTTCTTTAGGCATGAAGCGCGCCACACTACAGATACACGAGTGCGGCGGCAAATCGAATCGATCGATCTTCGGCGGCGAAGACGCTTTCACGCAAACGAGAAACGCCCCCGGCAAACGGACTGCCGGGGGCGATGCATCGATCGAACCGGGGCCGCGGTCAGCCCCGAACGGCGCTCACCGTATCGCCCAGCAGGCCCTGCTCCCGCGCCATCGCGTAGGCGGATTTCGGCCCGTGCCACAGGGTCGGCAGCAGCACCAGGGAAACGGGAATCGCCGAGATGACGATGAACTGCTGGAGCACGCTGATCTGGCCGGCGCCCATCTTCAGCAGGATCGCCGCCATCAACGCCATCGCCACGCCCCAGAAGGCGCGCAATGCCGGCTTGGGCTCATCGTGCCCCGCGCACACCACGGAAATGGCATAGCTCATCGAATCGCCCGTGGTCGCCACGAAGATCGTGGTCAGCAGCAGGATCGCCAGCGCCATGAACACCCCACCCGGCAGCGCCTGGGCCACCGTCAGCGTGGCGACATCGAAACGGAAATTCTGCAGCGGCTCGCTGAGATCGATGAGGCCCTGAAGCTGATAGAAGATGCCCGACCCCCCGAGCAGCGTGAACCACACCGTGGTCGCCAGCGGCGCGAGGATCGCCACCGCGACGATCATCTCGCGAATGGTGCGGCCCTTGGAGATCCGCGCCACGAAGATCGCCATCAGCGGCGCATAACCGATGAACCAGGCAAAGAAGAACACCGTCCACCACTTCATCCACCAGCCCGGCGCGGTCTGGGCGGTCATCGACGCCATCTCGAAGAACGAGCCCAGATAGGAGCCGAATCCCTGGAACCAGGCATCGACCAGAAACTGGGTCGGCCCGAACAGCAGGATGACCGCGGCGATAGCCATCGCCAGAATCACGTTGAAGCGGCTGAGGATCTGGATGCCGCGATCGATGCCCGTGACCGCCGAGGTCACGTAGACGGCGCCCAGCACGGCCATGATGATCAGTTGGGTGCCGTAGCCGTCCGCCAGGCCGAAGAGCTCGTGAAAGCCGAAGCTCACCTGGGTCGCGAGAAAGCCGATCGGCCCGACCGTGCCCGCCACCAGCGCGATGACGCAGACCGCATCGACCACGCTGCCCAGCATGCCGCGAACACGACGCTCGCCAAGAACCGGCGCCAGCAGCGTGCGCGGCTGCAGCGGCAGGCCGCGATGATAATGCTGGTGTGCCAGCACGATGGCCGGCAGCGTGCCGAGCACGGCCCAGGCCAAAAAGCCCCAGTGCATGAACGACTGCGCCAGGGCATGGGGTACGGCAGCCGCGGAGTTGGGCTCGCTATCGAAGGCAGGCGGCGTGACCACGAAGTGGTAGACCGGCTCGCCCGCCGCAAAGAACACGCCGCCACCGGCCAGCAGCGTACACAGAATGATCGAGATCCACTTGAACGTGCTCATCTCGGGGCGATCCGTACCGCCAACTCGCGCCCGGCCGGCAGGCGAGAGCGCCACGCCGATGGCAATGAAGAACGTCAACAGCAGCAGCAACTGGAAAAAGCTGCCGAAGGTACTCGCTGTCCAGGTGAAGCCCGCTCCGATGGCATCGGTCACGGCACCCGGCGAAATGGCTGAAAGCAGCACGAAGGCGACGATGAAACCGATGGTCAGCACCAGCACGACGGGATCGCCAAACCGGCCACGCGGCGTCGGCATGTTGTTATCGGGGGTCATATTCAGATCGGTTCGTTAGGCATGAAGGGCGAAACCCTACCGACCTTGGTCGAAGACCGCAAATTCGTTAACGCTAAAATCGACCCGCCAGCCCTTCTCTTTCACCGCCGGGAAAAGCCATGGCACTGCCGTTGCCGCCCGCAAGACGGCATCGCATCTACACCAAAATGGCAATGGTGACGCTCTTCGAATCGGTTCTACTCTCAGGAGGAATTTCGCCGCCGAGGGGGTACGGTTCATGAAAAGCACACCATTCATCACCGAGAGTCTGCTGCAGCGCTGTCGTCGAGAACAGGCCAACCAGTTCCAGCGTTCGCGCCAGGGCTACGATCCGGCCTCGCTGCATGATCGCAAGGAACTGTCGCTACTGGTCGAAGAAGCCATTCGCGAAGGGGAAAACTACACCTCGATTGCTCGAGGCCACCAGGACATCGGGCTGACCGAAGCCGATCTTCAGAATCTCATCGGCCCCGAGAACGCGATTCGCGAACGCATCGACCGATTCCAGCAGATTTGAAAATCCTTCCTCAGTCACCGCAGTGACGCCGATACCGCTCGGATTCGGCGTCCAGCGTCACGCGCTCGTTGACCTTGCTATAGTAGAAAGGCGCGAAGGGTTGGTCCTGATCGGCGATCTGATAAAGGCCGCACACGCCGTAGCCCTTCTGAACCTCTTTCATTGCCTGCAACTCGATCTCGCTGTCGACGCCAAGTTGCTTTGAAATCAATGACTTGATGTCATCGTCGACGTAGCTATCCGAGATGGCCTGACCACCGAAGATAATGGCAAAAGCTGCCAGAATCGCAATGACGGGAATGTAGAGGTTATGCATGAACGATGGCTGTCTGGCTGCTGGGAGGAGACGCGATGATAGCGGATCACGCCCCGTTTCGCACAAACGCGCCCGACCGCGCCTACTAGTGAAAGCGCCAATTTGCTCTAACGGATGTTATGTAATAACATTACCAAATCGATCGAAAGGAGAATTCCATGAAAGCCGGTATCCATCCTGATTATCGCCAGGTCATCTTCCACGACACCAGCGTCAATCAATACTTCAAGATTGGCTCGACCATGACATCGACGGAAACCATCGAGTGGGAAGATGGCAACACCTACCCTCTCGTTCACCTCGATATCTCCTCTGCCTCTCACCCGTTCTATACCGGCAAGCAGCGCGAAGTCGGCACCGAAGGCCGCGCCGCGCAGTTCAAGCGCCGGTTCGGCAGCATCGCAACGCGCCGCCAGAGCTGAGCCGAGCCTTCCCCAACGACAACGAGCCAGCCGAGTGATCGGCTGGCTCGCTTCATGTGAATGCCACATTTCACGCACACGAAAACACCAAGGCCCGCGTTAGCGGGCCTTGGTGTTGGAAGCTCTATCGCCCTAGGGCGAAGGATCTACCGGAAGTCTTAGAGCGGCTTGATGTTAGCAGCCTGAAGACCTTTCTTGCCCTGAGTGACGTCGAAAGAAACTTCCTGACCGTCCTGCAGAGACTTGAAGCCGTCAGCCTGGATCTCGGAGAAGTGTGCGAACAGGTCGTCGCCACCGTCTGCCGGAGAAATGAAGCCAAAGCCTTTAGTGTCGTTGAACCACTTAACTGTGCCAGTTGCCATGTTCCGAATTCCTTATGCGCTTAGCGCGTAATTACGATTGCCGGGTGCTACCCGAGATAGTGGGTAAAACAAGGGGATATAACCAGGCTACCGAATGATTCGAGTGCAACTGACAATATGCGACTTGCTAACCAACTGATCGCCAGTCTGCGCTCTCGTCCGGTGTTAGTCAACAGCTATGTTCATCGAAAACCAAAAAGATGCTATCGCAGCCTACGCCTAAGCCCGAATAAGCCCGGAGCCGGGGCGCGACGCTGAACCACAAGCGCCATACGGGCGCCGTTCGCCCGCCATGGCCGGGCATCGAGAAGGCCGCAGGAGGCGATTTCAGCCAGCTGGCCGCTTCATCGCCAGCAAGCCGATGCTGAAGACGACCATCAGCGCACCACTGACGCGGTTGAACCACTGCATCGCCTTGCCATTGCGCAGATAACGGCCGATCTTGCTGCCCAGCACGGCATAGATCGCGATCGCCACGACTTCCATGACCAGAAACAGCGCGCCCGTGATGGTGAAGCTCAAGGCGTAGTGTTCAGGAACCACGAACTGCGGCAGGAACGCAGTAAAGATCAGGATCGCCTTGGGATTGCCGGCCGCCACCAGAAATTCCTGACGGATCAGCGAACGCATCGACTGGGGCTGCCCGCCTTCGATGATCGCCGACTGCGGCTTGCTCATCAGCAGCTTGAGCCCGAGCCATGCCAGGTACAGCGCCCCCGCCCACTTCACGACGATGAAAAACCACATGGAAGTCGTCAGCAACGTGCCCAGCCCGACGCCCGCGATGGCAATCATGGGAGTGAATGCAGCGATCCGCCCCGACGAAGCGATGATCGCCTTCAGCGGCCCGACACGAGCCGCGTTCGTCGTCGCCAGCAGATTGTTGGGGCCGAATGCCATGTTCAGCGCGAAGCAGGCTGGCAGGAACACCAGCAGGAAATCCCACTCCATGTCGTTTCCCTGTAGGCGGTTATCGAAGGTAGATAGTCATTCGTTCGCGGCACACATAGTAGTAGCGTGGCCGGATCGTCGCCCGAAGCAGGACTATAAAATTGCCGTAATACCTTGTTTTATAGAAATTAAAAATCTGAAAACCTTATGAAATATGCCTTTCAGTATGCCATGAAGCCAATCACCTTATCACCACATGAGAACAGAAACCGCTTACGGACAAACCAGACCTCGATCAGATGACTGAACGCTGCATAGCGCTCCTTCGATCCGGTCATTCGGACTATGCGCAGCATTCTCGCCTGATAAGCGACCGCCATGCGGACAACGTGAACTTTCGCCATCCGCGTATAATGTCGATTTTCGCGGAGGCTGTAAAATTCCATTACAATATTTATACCATTCATTAAAGTTTAATAGCCGCTGCATATCCTTAAATAACTACTGATCGACTTGGAATGACCTCATCGGGAATTACTAGTTCATCACAATAGATCATTAACTCTGTACCTTCGAATCGATTATTGGCTGAATAATGCAAGCTAAATGTTTGCTGACGGCGCTGGGCGTATAAAGCCTTGATAGCTTCGTGATTGTCATACGACACAATCCACCGTCGAGACAAACTGCCCTGAACATAATCTGCAATTTCCTTATGATCGTTTGGCCGATAATTGTGTTCGTATAAACCTCCCCCTTTCACATAATACGGAGGATCCAAATAAATAAATGTTTGACTTCCTAAGCGCTGATTAATATCAATCAAAAAATCCTTCGCGTCGGAAGAATAAAATTTGATGCGATTTCGATACTGTGCGATTTTTTCAATGCGCAATATAAGATCACTCTTATTAAACCGAGCATCCATTTTCCATTTGCCAGCTTGCGCACGACCACCTATCAACCCTCCTTTTATAATACCTGACCTATTCACCCTATTAAGAAAAAAAGTACTAAATCCTAGCTCAAGGGATGACGCGTTCTGTGACGTTTGAACTTTCTTTTGCTCTTCCCATGACTCTACAGTGACTGGAACATCCCTAACCAAACGGCAAAATGATTCTGTTTCGTTAAGAATCGAATACCAAAAACTATAGATAGGTTTGCTAATATCATTGAGATGCGCAGTCCGCACGCATTCAGAAAATAATAAAGACAAGGCTAGCCCGGCCCCTCCTGCATATGGTTCTACATACGCACCATCCCTAAGCTCGTTAATAGCAAGCAAATTTGCAACATATTGCGTAAGACGTCCTTTACCACCAGGATAACGTAGAGGGCTGCTGTAACAACTTATAGACATTGTCGACCCTAGCTAATTAATACCGCAAATTATAATTTATTTTTTATCATTTTTCCATGTCTTTATATATCCTACTAAACAAAGGATGAAAGCGATCCCAAATAGTTTTGATTTCTTTGGATGTGGCGTTACCCAGCCTATCGTGTACAAAACTATGCAATGTACCTATAGAGTGGAGCCAATCATCAGACCCCAGCGCCTTTTTTACTTGGTTTAAACCACCATCTCTTCCCTTGGGATCAAGAGCTTCTATAACTTTTGCCACCTTTTCTTTTAGCTTGGCATCGGACCACTTAGTGATTCTTTTACGTTCGAAGTGATCCGGCATCGGGACATTTTTTTCTTCTAAATAAAAATCGCAACTCAACTCAAGAAAAACTCGAGTCATAATCCCGGATACTCGTTCATAACCTTCAACATTCAATCTTCTAGCTTCGTGGTAGATCTTGTTTATTGCTGGATCAGGTATATGATAAGTGAGCCCCTTATTCGCTGGTGCAAGGTAAATTCGATCCAAAGAATCTTTCAATGGCCTTTTACCCTTCTCGCTATTCGAAGAGCTTTCAGACACCATATTTTTGCCGCTTTTTTCATCATGGCTTGTCTTCTTTTGGCCCGCGTCACTCTCAACGGTAACATCTAGACTCGATGGAAAGTTCGAACCCGATGTACTTGCATCTCTATCATTGTCAATAGAAATGTTAGCTGCCTCGGCTATTCTAGGACCTTTTCCTTCGTCGTTTGCACCCAACAGATACTCGAACTTATAAATAAAAATATTTCTATCTTTTAAACTATGGACCGTAGCTGTATTAAATTCCGGAGCAGCCATAGCCAGCATTATTTCCTCAAGAACCTTAACTCCCAAGCCCTCACTAATCCCATTGAAGTCTAGAGCGCCTTTATTATTTTTGAACTCCATCTTGAGCGAATCTTTAATTGCTTTCGCTGACAACACCCTTTCAACTGCTGTAGTTTTACTCCGTATGCCAGCATTGATTTTTACAAAATGTACAGACCCAGCTTCCTCTAGCTTTTTAAGAGCAATGCGCCAACGTCTATAAGACCCCCTGCGTTCTAAAAATCTTGCAGACGCATCTGAATCCCATTTTTCCAAGCCAACTCCATTTAGATTGGCCCCATGCTTAATTTCTATCCACTCTAATGCTGTATCTCGGTCTGGTATCCATGAACAAGGTACATTTTCGAAAATTCCTTTTAAGTTCTGCCGATTCAGCTTATTGAATTTGTTATATAGCTTAGGAAAGCTAGATTTTATAAGCTCAGGACTTCGAAGCAACATCAGGGCCGTGACCCGTCGATTCCCTTCCATTACTACATAAAAATCGTCCTCGCCTTCATTATCATTAGCTTGTTGATCATTAGGAATAACTAAGAGTACGTTTCAAAACCTTGAAGAGAGGCTTACTCGCTCATAGCCTGAGAGCATGACTTCGAAGATTGTTTCCGACGAGTTATGGATCATCGTTGAACCCCTGTTGCCCGAGCCCAGAACGGGGGCTCGCGGCGGCAGGCCACCGATATCCAACCGCGCCGCCCTGACCGGCATTATCTTCGTACTGCGTTCGGGCATCCCGTGGCGCATGCTGCCGCTGGAAATGGGCTGCGGCTCGGGCGTGACCTGCTGGCGTCGATTGCGGGATTGGCAGCAGGCCGGTGTATGGGAGCGCCTGCATCAGGCACTCCTGCAACAGCTGCATGACGCCGATCGCCTCGACTGGTCACGAGCCTGCATGGACAGCGCCACCCTGTCAGCCAAAAAGGGGGATCGGCCATCGGCCCCAACCCAACGGATCGGGGCCGACCGGGCACCAAACGACACCTGCTGACGGATCGTCGGGGCACGCCTCTGGCGGTTCTGCTGTCGGGTGCCAACATGAATGACAGTGTGCCCCTGGCCGCGCTGCTCGATCATGTTTCCCCGGTTCAGGGGCGACGAGGCCGCCCGCGTCATCGCCCTCGCAAGCTGCACGCTGACAAGGCGTATGATCATCGTCGTTGTCGGCGATCGTGTCGCAGGCGTGGCATTCGCCCACGCATCGCCCGGCGAGGCGTGGAAGACAGCCGACGGCTCGGGCGCCATCGCTGGGTGGTCGAGCGTACCTTCTCATGGTTGAGCGGCTTCAGGCGGCTGGTCACAAGATATGAGCGCCGAGTCGATATCCACTATGCGTTGACCCTGATCGGATGCTCGCTGATCTGCTTTAATCGACTGCAGAACAGGTTTTGAAACGTGCTCTAAGAGCCGTTCACCAGGAGCAAGCTGACCTTTCTCAGATATATGTTTAGCCAGGTTAAAAATCTTAGCCCCATTATCTTGCTGCTTTATTATTTCTTTAATTGCTGCCAACTGATGATCCACTTCGTCAATACGAAAATTACTTTCGTCCAGTAGCAATCGATCCAAAGATATTTCTATATTATTCCCAACCATTTCTACCTCCCTAACATAATACACTTAAATTCAATATTTTAGATATTTATCTAAACTTAAAAATCAGATAATCGCCCCCCCTGATTTTTACTCTTTAGATTGAAATAGAGCCATGAATAATAGAAAGCATTAAAAATCGATGAATTAAACCATGCCGCTAATTCTTGCCCCAACAATCCATTTACAGCGACGTACCAATCAGTCCGCATCTAGCTGGCGGACGAGAGTCGGAGGCCGATAATTTAGCATTTCAATCGGTTAATTATAAAGAGCTATCAGCCTCCTATAACTAGCTATTAACTTAAGGGCATTCTGGAAGGCTCAGTAAGTTATTTGGCTGCTCGCCATCATTTTCTGTCTTCAAGTACTTATTACCATGTGAGCTAATTGCTACAACCACCCAGACTGAGTCACCGCCTGTATTTACCCAGAATTTCCATTCCCCAGATTCGATACCGGCTATAGCACGCGGCTGGCTTATTTTCCATCTACTACCATCGGCATTTATACCGCCAATATTAATTATTCTTTCATGCGGATTTTGGCGATCACTTTTATTGATGCACTGAACGCGATGATTAGCCATTAGCGTTTCCTCTTATCGTCAGCCAGGTGTCAGATCGCAAGCTCGCTTTCCCTTTTGTGCGAGCCCGATATTTTGATGAGCCAGTAACCGCCTCCACTTATTATGGAGCCAGCCGCTGCGTGTCGGAACGGCTCAGCTCTGAGAAGCACTACCGGGAATACCTTTCGTATCAATCTGCCACATTCAGTTTCATTTCTCTATTCACTTCCCCCCGCCTTTCGTCGAGTAGGCTGCAAAACGCAACATTCCGCATGATTTTTCAGGGCTACTAAACCAACCGCCGCCCCAGTACTGGCGCGGCTTTACGCCATCTGCAACGCTGCATCAGAACCGACCCATTTAGCGCGCAGGCGGGGCGGGGAGTCGACAGCGCGCCGGCGGTGAAGGGCGCAGCCGGGGGCATCCAGCGCCTTGGAGTGGCCACAACCGCCTAACCTGTGGCGTTCTTGGAACATTCCGGCTTCCTCGGGTCGACTCGGGAACCTTTCTTTCCCTATCGGCTTACGGATGGCCATGCTTGAGCGCTTCCCGCCCTACCCGCCCTACCCGGCTTGGCCGATAGCGTCGAGCATGGCGGGAATCAGGTAGGCGTTTGCTGCGCGCAGGTGGGGAGAGCTTGTTACCGGTGAGGATGGCCAGTGGCTACCTGGCGAGCGCTAGGCCAGGGCGGTCTTGCTGACCAACACCACACCGAAGACGATCAGCATCAGCAGGACCACTCGGCGGAACGTGGCGGCGTCCATCCGCTGACGCACGATGCCGCCGATTCGGGTGCCGGCATAGACGGGTATCAGCCCCAGCAGCGAGATCCAGATCGATTCGACCGTCATGAGGCCGAGCTTCGCCAGCCCCATCGCCATGATGACGCTCGACAGGCTGAAGGAGATGTTGATCGCCTGAATGAACCGCTTGGGATCGAGCCGGAGCGCGAGCAGGAACGGCAGCACCGGCATCACTTGCGATCCGGTCATGCCATTGACCAGCCCCGTGAGAAAGCCCGAGACCGGCGCGAGCTTCCGGCCCAGGGCATCCGGCATCGGCCGCCCTGGGCGAAACAGCGTGAAAGCGCCGTAGCCGATCAGCACCACGCCCAGTATCGCGCCGGCGACGAGGCTATCGATCAGATCCAGCACGGCGAGGCCCAGCAGCAAGCCGGGAATGGTGGCAAGGAACATGGGCCAGAAGCGCCGGATCGTCTCGCCGAAGTGCCCTGCCTGCCGCATGACGATGGCATTGCTGATCAGCGAGGGAATGATGACCAGCGGCATGGCGGATTTGAGGCCCAGGCCAAGCGCGAGGATGGGCAATGCGGATGTCGAGAACCCGAGGCCCGTCGCCCCTTTGACGAAGGCGGCCACGAAATAGGCGCAGGCGATGATGACAATCGTCTCGACACTCACACGGCCACCAGACTCGAAAAGGGATCGGTGAGAGTGTGCGTCGCCCCCATCGGGCTGGCAAGGTGACGAACGGCCACCCGAAGCGCTGCTTTACCGCATCGGACGTGCAGGCTTGCTATCCTCTTCAGCAATGCCAGCCCGAAGGAAGCCCCCGTGGAATTGAAAGAGATCGTCCGAGATCAGATGAAAGAAGCCGCCGACGTGCTTTCCCGCTTCAGTCAGGATGAAGCCCAGTTGGAAGCGGTCGCTCAGGCGGCGGAGCTGTTGGCGGCACGCTTCAAAGCCGGTGGCAAGGTTCTCGCCTGCGGCAATGGCGGTTCTCACTGCGACGCCATGCATTTCGCCGAAGAGCTCACCGGGCGCTTCCGTGATAACCGCCGGGGCCTGCCCGCCATCGCCATTTCCGATCCCAGCCACCTCTCCTGCGTCGCCAATGACTTCGGCTACGAATATGTGTTCTCACGCTATGTCGAAGCCGTGGGCAGGCAAGGAGACGTGCTGTTCGGCCTTTCCACTATAGAGCGACAATTACTCTGGCCGGCCGACGACAACTACTGTGACCGGTTGCCCTAAGCTTGACCGCTTGTCCCGACCCACCAGGGAGCCGGTATGGCGGTCACCAGCCAACAGGTCACGCTCTATATGTCGCAACGTCAACAAGGCCAGACCCAGGAGGTCGCCGCCGCCAAGGCCGGCCTCTCCGTCAGAACCGCTCGCCGCCTCGAACGCCGGGCCGAGTCCTCCGAGCCGCCGGCATCACGGCACTGGCGAACCCGGCCCGACCCCTTCGCCGATGTGTGGGAGACCACGCTCGTCCCCCAGCTGGCCGCCGCCCCGGGCTTGCAGGCACTGACCCTGCTGGAGTGGTTGCAGGAGCAGCACCCCGGCCAGTACCCGGACAGCCTGCTGCGAACCCTGCAGCGCCGGGTCAAGGGCTGGCGAGCCGCGCACGGCCCGGAGAAAGAGGTAATGTTCCCGCAAACCCATGGCCCCGGGCTGCGCGGCCTCTCCGACTTCACCGAGCTCAAGGGGATTGTCATTACCGTGGCAGGGGAGCTGCTTGATCACCGGCTCTACCACTTCCGCCTGGCCTACAGCGGCTGGTGTTATGTCCGGGTGGTGCTCGGTGGCGAGAGCTACCCGGCGCTGGCTGAAGGCCTGACCCGTGCGCTGGAGCGGCTTGGCGGTGTCCCCGCGGAGCACCGCACCGACAGCTTGTCGGCGGCCTTCCGCAACCTCGGCCGGGAGGCGGAAGCCGACCTCACCGAGCGTTATGCTGCCCTGTGCGCTCACTACGGCATGACGGCCACCCGTAATAACCCAGGGCGCGGCCATGAAAACGCCAGCATCGAGTCGCCACATGGCCACTTCAAGCGGCGCCTGCAACAGCGCCTGACGCTGCGCGGCTCCCAGGACTTCGCTAGCCTCGATGACTACCAGGCCTTCCTCGATGAGGTGACCACCGCGATCAACCGCCGCAACGCGGCCCGGATCACCGTCGAGCGTGGCGCGCTGCAGCCACTGCCCAGCCGGCCCGGTACCGACTACAGCGAGGTGACGGTGCGCGTCACTACCTCCAGCACCATCCAGGTGCGCAAGGTGCTCTACTCGGTGCCGTCCCGGCTGATCGGCGAGAACCTGCGGGTGCACCTTTACGATGATCGCTTGGTGCTGCATCACGCACAGCAAGCATTGCTGACGCTGAGGCGGCTGCATGCCACGCCGGAAAGCGGCCGGTTGCGGGTCATCGATTACCGCCATGTGATCGGCTGGCTGGTCCGCAAGCCCCGGGCGCTGGCGGGGCTGACGTTCCGCGACGACCTGTTGCCGAGTGCGGAGTGGCGCGAGCTGTACGCCCGGCTGACCGCCGCCTTGCCGGTCGCCGAGGCCTGCAAGCGCATCGTTGGCGCTCTGGCGTTGGCCGCCGAGCAGGACCAGGCCGAGGCGATCGCCAGTTACTGGCTGGGCGCCCTGGCGCGCGGGAAGAGCCCGACGCTGGCCGAGCTCCAGGCCCGCTTCGCCGCCACGCCGAGCGCCACGCTGGTTTTCCCCCAGGTGACTCAGCATGACATCGCCAGCTACAACCATCTGGTGCCCAGCGTGCCGACCACAGAGGTGTGCTGCCATGCCTGATGCCCAGACGCTGCCGCTGCTACTGCGACAGCTCCGCCTGCCCACCATGGCCGCCTGCTGGCCCCAGCTGGAAACCCGCGCCCGAGCCGAAAACTGGAGCCTGCCACAAACACTGGCCGCCCTATGCGAGCACGAGCTGGCCGAGCGTGAGCGACGCCGGCTGGCCCGGCACCTCAAGGAGGCCCGGCTGCCGGTGGGCAAGACGCTGGAGTCCTTCGAGTTCGACGCCATCGCGGCCGAGCAGCGCCAGCAACTGAGCGCCTTGGCCGGCGACACGCAGTGGGTCGACCAGGCTCACAACCTGCTGCTGTTTGGGCCCTCCGGCGTCGGCAAGAGCCACGTGGCGGCCGGGCTCGGGCATACGCTGGTCGACCAGGGTTACCGGGTGCGCTACGCCACCGCCTCAAGCCTGGTCCAGGAGCTCCAGGCTGCCAAGCAGGCACTGCGCCTGAGCGACGCCCTGATCAAGCTCGACAAGTACGCCGTGCTGGTGATCGACGATATCGGCTACGTCCAACGCAGCGAGGCCGAGACGTCAGTGCTGTTCGAGCTGATCGCCCATCGCTACGAGTCGGCCAGCCTGATCATCACCGCCAACCAGCCGTTCAGCGCCTGGGACAGTATCTTCCCCGACAGCATGATGGCCGTGGCCGCCATCGACCGGTTGGTGCACCACGCCACGCTGATGGAGCTGAGCGGGGAGAGCTACCGTAAGCGTGCTTATCAACGACAATTACAAGGAGGAAAAGCTGGGTCGTCGGACTGACGACAACTACCCCACCCAACCGGCCATTTTAATTGTCGCCAAGCGGCCAAAGTAGTTGACGTCGCATATTTCCACCTCGGGCAACTCCGAGACCATCGTCAAGGCTGTCGAAGCCGCCCGAGTCCAGAACATGAACGTCATACTGCTGACCGGCAAGGATGGCGGCAAATTGGCGGGTCTCGCCGACGTGGAAATTCGGGTTCCTCACTTCGGCTACGCCGACCGTATCCAGGAGATACATATCAAGGTGATTCACTCGATCATCTTGATGGTCGAGAAACTGGTAGCGTGAACGCCAAGACCTAACCCATTCGCTCGCCAGGGGGCGAATGATCAGCCGCACGATCGTGCAATTCTGCGTCGTCTCACAGTCGATAACGTTTCTCATCTCCCCAATGCGTTATTACACACGTGATTTTTTAGTGGGAACAGTGGGAACACCGGGAACAAGGCTCAACCATGCGGGTTACAGGATGGGTACACCGTTCCCGGTTTTGGGAACAGTGGGAACAGAATCGCCCTCTCCCAAGGTCAAACGACACCCGTACCCATTGTTGTACCCACTTGTTCCCGTTTACACACTCAATACTGGGAACAAGGGAACCGCTCAACCATGCGGGTTGTAGCGCGGTGTTCCCACTGTTCCCGGTGTTCCCGCTTTTTTTCAGGTTCATGTGAGAACTGACCCAGATGTTCCTGATTCCTTCCTCGAACGTGTCGAACGCCACCGATCATAGGATTAGGCAAATTCCCTATCTCCTGGCGAGCGAATGGTTTCGCGGCTGGGTCACCGTGGCGGATCTCCCGATGACGTCGGGATTGGACGTCGCGCCACGAAAAAAGCCCCGCACTGGGCGGGGCTGGTTGCCGGGTCTGCTTCTCGAGGCGCTGGGCGTCGTCAGTGCGCTGGCAGCTCGAGTTGGGCCTGGAGCTCCTTGAGACGCTGTGCGCGCTTGATCGAGCTGCCGTAGACGTTGCGCCCGTCCTCGCAACCCAGCGGCGCGATGTCGGCCAGGGTTTCTGGCTGGGCGGCGTCGAGGTTGTCCGGCCGCAGACGCCAGACCATCTCGCCAATGGCGGCGTACTGGCGTTTGCGGATCTCGTGATCGAGGTGCTGGGTTTCCTGGTTGTTCAGCGAGCGCTTGATGGCGGTGCCGGGCTCGGCGGAGGTGTCCACCTGGAAGTGATGCGCCATGTAGGACGCGTTGTTGCAAAGATCGGTCGCCACCCGGTCGAACAGCGCCGGCAATGCAGCATAGAACGCCCCGGCCGCTTCGCTTTGGCATAGCGCCTCGGCAGCGGCCAACAGCGTCTGCTGGCTCAGCACTTCACGGGCAGCCTTGCGCGTGCGCTGGAACTCCTCTCGGGCGACCTGGGTATGCAGGCGCAGCCATTCCACCTGGGGCGCTAGCAGTTCGATCATGGCGTCGGTCTGCTCGGCCTCGAGACGCCATTCCCGTTCCGCTTTCTGTTGATCCCGGATCGTCTTGCCCTGCTTGCCGAAGTTTTCCAGAAAGCCCTTGCGCCAGCTTTCGCCGGACTGCCGGGATTGATGCTCGGCAGCGCTTCGGATCTTGCGTAGCCGCTCGAGTTCCTGGGCGGCCGGCTCCAGCCGTTCACGCTGGGCGAGGTATTCCGTACGGGCCTGTTCGATCCGCTTCCGGGCTCGTTCTGGCGTCAGGGCGCTGATTGCGTTCGTCTCCGGCACGAAGTTCAGAGACTGGCCCGTCAGGCGCGGCCGGATTGGGGGCTGTGCCTGGGTATCCGTCTCATGGGTATTGGCGTCGGCCTGGGTCATGGCGTGCTGCTCTCCGGTCGGTTGGGCGTTGGTCTGGGTGTCCTGAGTGTTCTCGGTCGGCGTAGTCATGCGGGTTGGCTCCTGGGTCATGGTATCGGCGGTGGCGTCGGCGTTCGCCTGGGCGGCGGCAAGGCCGCCCGGCTGTGGGTAGCTTGGGTGTGGTTCGGTCGGCACGCTCTGGCCGTGCGGGGCGTTGTCGGGTCGCATCAGGCTCCGCCCTCCGGGTCGAGTCGCTCGGGATCGATGACGAAGAACCGCCCCATGCCGCCCCCTGGCAGGCGATATTTCTTCTGCTTGCGGCCTTCGTCCATCTTGGCCAGCACGTCGTGCTGGCCCAGCGTGCGCAGGATGCGGGCGCGGCTGTATCCCTCGGCGGCTTCGGTGAGCGCGGCGCGGTTGAACAGGTAATAGCGCTTGTCGCCCTCGATCTCGAAGTACCCCGCCCGCTGTCTGACGTTGGGATCGGCGAACTGGGCATGGATGCTCGAGAACCGACTATCCCCGTGCAGGGCGATGAAGTCGGACAGCGCGGACAGAATCTGGCGATCCTCGGCGTTGCCGTCGCCAATGGTGGCCAGCCATTCGGCGAACAACAGCCGGCATGCGCCGGTCGATGTCCCGGCCGGCCAGGGCAGGATGCCGCAGTCGCTGGCCAGCTCGCCGGCGAGCGCCATCACCGCGAAGCGATCCGCCACGCGGCCCGCCTGGGAGCTCGAGACGTTGAACGCCTTGCGGATCTCGCCGAAGCGCCACATCAGGCCGTCGGCGATCTCAGCCTCGAGCAGCTTCTCGACCAGAGCAGGACCGGCGTGGCCATAGTGCCGGGCAACCGCGCCGGTCAGCGTGCGGTGGAAGGCTTCGCCGCTGGTGCCGTGAACGTCATCGAAGGCGCGGTATTTCCGGGTGCCAGCGTTGATATCGACCATGCGCAGTTCGGCGCCGGCGTGGGCGGTGTTGCCCGCCATGGCGGCGTGATCTGCCAGGGAGCGCTCGCCACTGGATAGCGCGAGCAAGCGCCAGTAGTTCTTGGGCCGACCTTCCCGTTCGCGGGTCATCGTCCCCTTGCCCGTGCCGTTGGCGATGGCGTAGGCGTGGCCCTGGATCTGCTTGGGGCTGGCGCGGCTCATCTCGTCGTTGATCATCACCGTGTCGTTACGCGACGAGGCTTCGATCTCGACACCACCGCCCGACATATCCCAGGAGACCTTGAACCGATCCGCCGGCCCCCACACCGTGGCGGCGATGTCCTGGGCCAGCGATTTACCGCTCGAGGAGTCGCCGACCAGATGCACACCGCCGCCGTTGACGCCCACCTTCTTGAGAAGCGGACCGGCCAGGGCGCAGCACACCGACAGGATCAGTACCGGGTTGCCCAGGCAGGGCTCGGCGATCTCGCTTTGCCAGCCCTCGAGCGTGCCGAGGGTGTCGAAGATCCGCGCCTCCCGGCCGGAACTGTGGAAGCGAACCCGGTCGCTGCCGATGATCCGATGGGGCAGCACGAACGCGCCGCTGCGTTCGTGCCAGCCGGGCCGGGTGATCGTATCCAGCACCACCGATGGCGTGTGGTGGCTGGCGATATAGGCCGGTACGTGCTTGCGATGGTGATACTCGATCACCAGCCCCTGACGCATCAGCGTCTTGAGTACGTCCTCGCCCTTCCCGGCTAGCGCTTCCATGGGGATAACACATTCGCGCTCGCGGCCCCGGTGCTGGAACTTCAACAGCCGGCCGATGCTGCCGTCGTCGCTATCGACGGTTTCGGCGGTGACGTGGAGCGGGCCGCATACCCACAGGTCGAACGGCTGTCCGGGTTCGTCCGGGCTGGTCTGCTTGATGCCGTGATACCAGACGCCGGCACGGTACACGCGGCCATCGACGGTGGTCGGGCCGGCGTAGACCTCGAAGCCGGGTCGAGCGATGCCGATACGCTCCGGCGCGGCCGGTTCACCCACCACGGTCAGATGGGGCTGTGACTCACTCATGGCCACCTCCCGCCTGTTCGGAATCGAGCCGGGCGCGGTGCCAGCGGTACAGGTCGTTGAAGTCGGTCAGATCGTCCGGGCAGCCTTCCGGCCACTTGGGATAGAGCACCATCGCGCCCACGGCCAGGGCGGCATCGTTTGCCGCCTGCCGCCCTGGGTTGCCCTCGGTCTGGCGGTCATCGTCGCCGGCAATCACCAGATCGAGCGAGCCATTCAGGGCAGCGCGCAGGGATTCGGCGACGGCGCGCAGGTTGCCGGCATTCATGGCGCACGCCACCGGGTCGCCGGTGAGACGATACAGGGTCGCCCCGGTGGCCCAGCCTTCGCAGATGAACAGCCGCCCACCGGCGACGGGCTCGCCGATCAGCGAATACGCGCCCTGGACCTGTCCGCCCTTGAGGAAGCGCTTTTTGCCGTTGGGCAGGATCCATTGCAGGTTGACCAGCTCGCCACCGGCACAGAGCGGCACCAGCAGCCAGCCGCGCCGGCACTGGCGCAGGCCATAGACCGGAACGCCCCGACTCATGAGATAAGGATGGGTGGCGCTGGCCGGTTTGGCGGCGTCCCACACCGTGCGAGCGCGGGCCGCCGCTTCCTGGCGAGCGATGGCTTTTTCCGCCGCGTGGGCCTCGAGGCGCTGCCGGTGCGCGTCGGCGTCATGGGGTGCCGGCTGGGACACGCTGGGAGCCGCGCCCCAGCGGAACACGCCCAGCCCCAGACGCCGATCGATCGCCATGGCGGCGTCGACCTGCCGGCAGCCGAACAGGTAGCTGTAAAGCGACACCAGATCGCCACCGTGGGCGTTACGGTCGGCGAAGTCGTTCCATTTGCCGGTGACGAGCGAGACGCCGAACGAGCCGCTGGCGCGGTCGCCGCGGGCGACATTGCGGGCGACCCACTCGCTGCCCTGGCGGCTGCCTTGCGGCAGCCACTCACGGGTCAGGGTTTCGGCGTGGGAGAGCGAAGCGCGGGAAACCCGCTGGATCTTGGCGACGACCTCAGACATGGCCACCTCCCGCACGTCGGGCGACCGGCGCTTGGGCACGGGCTCTCGTCGCCACGCGCTGCTGTGCGTCGATGCGCCGGGCCGCCACCAGCAGATCGCTGGCGTCCCCAAGGAGGAACCGCGACACCATGGCCAGATTCGAAAGATCCACCGACGTCAGATCGTTGTCCCGGCCGTTCATGGTCGAGAGCGTGAACATCAGATCCTTGATCGCGTCGAGCCGCATCTCCGCGTTATCCAGCAACGTCTCGCGGTCGCTGCGCGGATCGATCAACAGGCACTCGGTTTCGGTCAGGCAGTTGGCTTGCTCGAGGCGCTTATCCATGACGCACCTCTTCGGCCAGCAGCGCGTCGAGATCTTCGAGCAGCTTGCGATGTTCGTCACGGGACAGCACGCCCAATTCGGCGGCCATCCGCGACAGCCCCATCAGGTATTGAAGCTGGTCGGGGCGGCGGTTGACGCGAAAACGGATCAGGTTCGCGCCGATGAGCGCGGTAGCGATTTGATCGAGGGTAATATCGGGTCGTGCGGACGCACTGGCGTGTTCTGCCATGGGACTAGCTCCTTTGTGATCGGAGCCGCCAAAAATCCTTTCCACAAGATTGGTGGCGACTGTACGCGGGGTGGAAAACCGGTCACAAAGGAAACCGGCCGGGCCGAAGCCCGCCCACGCACAGCCGCCATAACGACGCTTTGCGGACACAAAAAAAGCGCCTGCAAAGGTAGGGGCGCTGTTGCGCCTTTGTGAATTCGGGTTTCCACGCCCGGTCACGGATTTTGCCGTGACGCGAGTATCGTAGCCGGATCCTTTGGGAAGGCGCAAGCCCTCCCCGGCCAAAGGATGACGAATGGCGAGCGTCATTCCCCGGCAAATCGGCGTGTGTCGGGGCGTGACACTGCGCCGGATTTTGGTAGGATCGCTGGTGCATTGAGTGTCTTTGAGAGCCCCGGCAGCCCCACGCTGACCGGGGTTTTCGCGTTTCGTAGGCACAAAGCCTCCCTATTCCCCTCGGCGTGAACGTCGAGCGGCTGTATGAATCGGTTCGGGTTGGGTCGGAGTGCGAGCGGTCTAGCAGTCGGTCTCGAGCGTCGGGCCGCGATGCAGGTCGCGCATCAGAACGGTATTGGGATCGCGCGGCAGCGTGGAATGCTGGCCACCGCTCCCTTTGCGCTCCATCAGCACCGCCACGCGGGTGCCGCTGGCGCTATGGCGGATCACTTCGCGGCCGGCGCGGTTGGTCGCGACGTTCAACGCCTCGTCCAGTGCCGGGATATCTTCTTCGGTGAAGTTGAGCGACTGCGCGCCCACGGTCAGTGTGAAGCGTTTCATGCGCGGGCCTCCTGGGCGGTGTTGGCGAAGTGGTGAATCTGGCGGCCGGCTAGCGTGCGGTTGCGCTCGGCGAGTCGGGCAGCGATCCAGCTATCCACCTCCTCCTCGAGCCAGGCGACACTCTTGTCACCGATGGGCACCGGTGCCGGAAAGGTGCCGTTTCTGACACCGGCATAGATTGCGGATCGGCTCTTGCCGGTCTTGAGCTCCACCTCGCGGCGGCGCAACAGGCGGTTGCCCAGTTCGATGCGCTCGACCTGGCGGTAAGGGGCGGCTGTCGATGAGACGTTGGCCATGGTGGTTCCTCGGTGGCTTCCATTGCGTGTCCCGACGTTTTCGCTCAGGACATGGATAGCTTGCCGGGGCCAAAGGAGGACTTCGACCGATCTGCGTTGTAAAACGCGCCTTCACAAGATGGCCAGACACGCCGGCCGCGGCTCGGAATCGCACACGAAAAAGCCGCAGCCCTCAAGGAGGGTGCGGCTTACGCAGGGTCCAGTTTGGTGAGCAGTCAGTGCTGGTCTGTGCGCCGCCAAGGGATGGTGGCGGCCAGCCTTTCCTGGTAGTCGGGGTTTGGCCTACCGCTGGGGCTCAGGGTCTCGGTAACGACGAATTCGGCTTGTGCCTTCGCCTTGCAGGCTGGATTCAGGCACTCGAGATAGAGCTTCCGGTAATCTGGATGCAGCTGCTTGCTCGAGCGTGTGCGCATGTTCGATCCGCAGTGCTCGCAATGAATGTCCATTCCTCGCATGTATTCCCCAGACTAAGTTTTAGGGGTATACGGATTTAATGGTTGATGGGGCACCTTTACCCCACCAACCTGATACCATTATCAGATGGTTGATAGATCGACTCCGTAGTTGAGTTCCTCTGCGAAGTCCGGCAGTCCGTAACCGATGGTTTTCTTGTAGAAAGGAGAGACCTTCGCAGTCGGTGCCTTCTTCTTGTGCTTCGTGGTGTAGAGCATTCGTGCCCGCATCACCTCGAAGGAGTAACCGCGCCCTTCACGGTTCTTGTCCTTGGCCAGTCGGTTGATGGACTCCGTGTAAGCGTTGGTGACGGGCATGTCCGTCTCGAAGTAGGTCATGGTCTCTTCGCGCCAGTTTCCCATTGCCCTGACCAGATCGCTCCAGACTTCCTTTTGGCCCTTCGGGATGGTGGCTATCCACTCGTCCAGGGCGGCTTCTGCCTGGAGCCGTGTGGTGGCGTCCCAGATGCCGTAGAAGCGCTCCTTGTGCTCGTAGGCGGCCAGCAGTTGCGGGAACGCGCCTGTCCAGGTCTCCATGATGAGGCGCTCCCGGTCTGAGACTTCGTGAGCGCGTTTCAGCAGGATTTTCCGGTCTCCCTTGAGAGTCCGGCTCTGGGACGGTTTCAGCTCCTTTCTGAGGCCCTTGCGCACTCTCTCTAGGGCATCGTTGGCCATGCGCACCACATGGAACTTATCGACCACGATACGGGCCTGGGGCAGCACAGCCTTGACCGCTGCCCGGTAGGGGTTCCACATGTCCATGCTGACGATCTCGACCTTCTGCCGGTCTTTCAGCTTCATCAGGTAGTTGGTCACCACGTCCTGGCGGCGGGTGGCCAGCAGGTCGAGCAGGGTTCGCTCCTCAATGTTGGTCAGAATGCAGCGGTAGCGCTTGTTCAGGTATAGCTCGTCAATGCCCAGGATGCGGGGCGTCTCGAAGCGGTGCCAGCGCCCCAGGAACTCGGCGCGGGCGTTGAAGATGTCGCGCACCGTCTTCTCGTCCAGGCCGGTCTGTGCCGCCACAAAGGTGTAGGGGTGGTTGAAGGATTCCTTCTCCACGTACTCATGCAGCCGCAGTGTCATACGGAATCCGTCCACCATCTCTGGTAGCTGGGGCCTGAATGTTGTCTTGCAGGCCCGGCAGGTGTATCGGCGGCGGACCACCCAGAGAGTGACCCGCTTGCCGTGGATGGGCAGATCACGATAGGGAACGTCACGCTTGCCGAACCGTACGAACTCACCCTGCACGCCGCACCCCTCGCAGGCTACTGGTGTAGGTGCTTCAAGCCGAAAATGTATGTCTTCATTCTGCTCATCAGAATCCACCAACTGGTACCCAGGAAGGCTTAACGAATTAATCATCTCCCGCCTTGATCAGAAAAACAGGTAGGTGGCGTAACCGGCAATCATCGCCATAGCAAAAATGACTGCTAAAAACGCCGCTAAAAGCTTCAGCGTGAACAAAGAGCGCAACAGAATGAGCTCAGTCAGGCTGGCTCCGGCACTGCCGATGATCAACGCTAGCACCGTCCCGGCACCCACGCCTTTGGCCATCAGAGCCGCTGCCAGAGGTATGACGGCTTCAGCGCGAATATACAACGGCACGCCGATGACAGCGGCAACTGGAATGGCAAAGGGATTATCTGGGCCTGCATACTGCTCCAATAAGTCAGTGGGCATGAAACCATAGACCACGCTGCCAATCGCAATACCGATGAGCAGGTAAGGCAACACATCGATAAAGTCCGACCAAGCTTCCCGCCACACACCACTGTACTTCCCTTCTTTCTTAACCGTGACAGTGGGTTGACTGTCACAGCATTCGCTAGACGTAGAGACTGTTGTCTTCCTATCAGCCCCGCAAGAAGCCGTCTTCGGAGTGGTGTCGCAGCTGTTGGTGCCGCAACTCGATGCGGTCGATGTAGCACTGCACGGGCTTGCTGATGAACTACATCCACTGCTCTCTTGTGTCGCCGTCCGGCGCACATAACGCTCGAAGCCAAGCGTGTGAAGCAGCCATCCGGCACCTACCGCGACCACCAAAGCGGCGAGCACATAGATAGCAGTAAGTGTCCATCCAAACGTGGCAACCAGCAGGCCGACGACGATAGGATTCAGCAACGGAGATGAGAAAAGAAACACCATCATCGGCCCAAAACCGGCCCGTGCCCGAATCAACCCTTTCAACATGGGGATAGTCGAGCAACTACAGAAGGGCGTTATAGCTCCTAAACCAGCAGCAAGAAAATAGCCTCGCTTCCCACTGGAAGTCAGTAACGCTTCCACCTTGGATGGTGGGATGTGACGTTGAAGAACTCCGACCAGCAAGCTAATGCCAATGAATAAAACCGATAGCTCGATAGCGAGAAAGGCGAACATGCCTAGAGCGTCTTGGAGTTGAGGTGACATTCAATATTACTCCTATATTTCTAGTTTTATCGAAATGATGTACGCAGCCTACTTGCGTTTATCCGACCTGTCAACTATAATTCTAGAAACATCGAATTATTGGGGCGTGCTATGGATCACGAAAAGGTTGCAGCCAGCTTAGCTGAGCTAGGGAATAGTCACCGACTGTCCGTGTTCCGCTTTCTGGTCAAAGCTGGCCATGATGGGGCTTCGGTCGGAGATATCCAGAAGGGGCTGGGTATTCCTGCTTCGACGCTATCACATCACCTTGCGCGCATGGCCAAGGTAGGGCTGATCCGGCAGGAGAAACATAGCCGCACGATTGTCTGTATACCCGAGTATGGGCACCTAGAGAATTTGATCGGTTTCTTACTAGAGGAATGTTGTGCAGGTGTCCGGATTGCGCATGAACCAGAACCGCTTTGACGCTTGCCCAGCTCTCGCTGTCCTCCCTAGTCAGCATCGCTATGAAGACTCAGGCGAAGGTGGAAACAGAAAATTGGCAGTAGAGTAGGCTGAAGAGGATCAATCAGATAATCCGCTGAGAAAGATTTTCTTCTTTACATCTTTGGCATTTTATCAACCAGAAATTCCGGATACCCAGTTTTAGAAGTCCTACACCTGCTGCAAATAATTTGCCCTTGTGGAAGAAATAGTGTCACCTTTTAGGAAAGTTTCTCTCAATCTTGATAAGGGTTTCGGCAATCTGCTTAAGATGGTCGTTTCTTTCAAAGCCAACCTTTCCACCAAGTCTGTTAACATTCTCATATTCTGAGAAGTCGAGAGTGAAGCTGTTTCTTAATGGATTTCCAAATATATCTTTATAAAACACCTCAACATCAACGCATGCTTCGAGAAAGTCTTTTCCCATTTCATTTATTAAAACGACATGGCTCTCGATTTCTTGGCCAATCCCAAGATTTCTGATCCCCTTTTTTATAACTCCGTGCGCATTAAGTCTATCGACTAGCACGTCTTCGCTCTTGAGGCCAGGGTTGTAGCGACGTATCTCGAAGCTAACATCATAAGCTATTCCTCTTCCAAGGTTTTTAATCACCATGGTTCTGTCATTAATGACTCGCCCTTCAGCGAGCTCAAAAACCACTAGAGGCTTTACTTCATCTGTTCTTTGTTTTTGTATTTGCGCATACTGTTGGTTTCTCATTCTCCACGTCTCTAAAGCAAGTACGCAAGTCAAGGCGGCGATCGAAACCGTAGCTAACGCACCAACCATTGCGCTGTAACCACCTAATAGATTGGGTTGTTCCACAGAGACTTTGATTAGGAAGACTACCGCAAAAGCAGATAACATAAACACCAAAAAGTAGAAAATCCCCCTACCCAAACCTTTCATTTCTAATCCTTATAAAGAGAGTCCGCCCAAAACTGCATCATGGCAGGCCGCTGTTCCGGTGCCATGTGTTCAGCATGAGTATAAACGCCTTGGATCCCTGGGAGCTTGTGGGAGAGCTGCATCTCGATCCATTCGCCGGGGAAACCAGCCTCCTTGAGCCCGGTTGCGACAGTATGGCGTGTGCCGTGGGGCACGTGCCGGCCCTCGAAGCCCATTCGCTTGAGCGCCATGCTGAAGGTCATGTTCGACATGATCCTGGTGGCGTCGTTACGGCTGGGGAATAGATGCGGGTAGTGGCCAGAGATTCGCTGCATTTGGCGTAGCGTGGCCATCGCCTGACGTGGTAGCGGAACGCGATGCTGCCGCGCCATCTTCATCCGATCGGCAGGGATCGTCCAGATGGCCTTGTTGAAGTCGAACTCTTCCCACTTGGCCAGCCTTAGCTCGCCTGGGCGTACTGCCGTGAGCAGCAGTAGCTTGAGACCATGCTTGACCAGTTCGTTACCCGTGTAGGCTTCTATGGCCTGGACAAGCTCTGGTACCTCGTCGGCGTTGAGATGGGCCATATGCTTGGACTTGCCGCGTACCAGCGCCACAGCGAGGTCGTTGAGCGGGTTATTGGCCGCCCTTGTCAACGCTGACGAAGCATGTCCGCTTTTCATCGTTTCAGATTGTCCGGTTTTTATCGGTGCTCTTTCATCGGAACCAATTCAGAGTCGTTTGTGGGTTTGTCCTCCTTTGTCGCAAGTGTCGTTACCAGGCCGGCTCGCCGCTTGTCTTTCAGCCGGTAGCTTTCGCCTTTGATGTTCAGGGTCGTTGAGTGGTGAAGTAGCCGATCCAGGATCGCCGTGGCGATGACCTGGTCGCCGAAGATCTCCCCCCAGTCCATGAACGATTTGTTCGAGGTGAGTAGGGTGCTGGCCCGCTCGTAGCGTCGGTTGATCAAGCGGAAGAACAGGCTAGCCTCTTCGCGGGTCATCGGCAGGTAGCCCATCTCATCGAGTACCAGCACTTTGGGGTAGGTCAGTTGCTGGAGTTGCCGATCCAGGCGGTTCTCCTGACGGGCTCGCATCAGGGTGCTAACCAGCCGATCCAGCGTCATGAACAGTACCCGATGGCCGGCTTCGGCGGCCTTCACCGACAGGGCTACGGCGAGATGCGTTTTCCCAACGCCGGGCGGGCCGAGCAGCACGACGTTCTCACCACGTTCGACGAAGCTCAGGCCGGCCAGCTCGCGCACGATCTTATGATCGATACTGGGCTGGAAGCTGAAGTCGAACTGCTCCAGGGTCTTGATCCACGGCAACCGAGCCTGCTTCAGGCGGGACTCCAGGCCCTTCTGATGACGCCCGCCCCACTCCTGGGCGAGAGCCTGTTCGAGGAACTCGCGGTAGTTCAGGTCCTGCTTGCTGGCGTACTCGCAGAGGCTGTCGAGGGAGGCCTGGAGATGTTCCATCTTCAGGCGGTGGAGTAGCGGTTCCAGAGCCATCACAGCACCTCCTCGTAGACCCGCAGGTCACGCTGTTGAACCGACAGGGTCTGCTGCCACAGGGCGGCATGATGCTCTGGTACGGTACGCCATCCAGCCCGTGGCACTTGCAGGCGGTGCTGGGTGATGACATCACCGACCGCGGAGTAAACGGTCAGTTCATCGTCCAGACTCAACCGGATCACCACTGCCTGGCCACAGTAGCGCTCGGGAACGCTGTAGCGGTTGCCACGGACCTCGATGTAGCCATCCCAACCGACCTGGCGTAGATCGTGATAGCGAGTATCGAAGTCCGTCGCTGGCAGCGCCTGAAGCGCCGCCACCTCGTCGGTAAAGCGCTCGGCCGGGGTTTGGCGGAACTGCCTCAACGGCCGCTGATCGGCGACGCGTTCCAACCATAGGAGCAGCAGCTGGTTCAGGTGGGCGACGCTCTCGAAAGCCCGGTAACGCTGGAAGAAGTGCTGCTTCACATAGCCCACCATGCGCTCGGTCTTGCCCTTGGTGCGTGGCCGCTGCGGCCGGCACGCCTTGGGAGCGAAGCCATAGTGATTGGCCAGTTGCAGGAAGCCGGCGTTGAAGATGACGCGGTGATCGCGGTCATGCTTCAACACCGCTGCCTTCTGGTTATCGACCAGCACCGTGCGCGGCACGCCGCCGAAGTGGCGCAAAGCCTGCACCAGCGCCTCGTAGGTGTGTTCGGCGTCCTGACTGGAGGCCGCCCAGGCATGGAAACGCCGCGAATAGCCCAGCGTGTTGACCGCGAAATACACTTTGCAGCGTTGGCTGGCGATGACGGTCTCGATTTCGCCCCAGTCGTGCTGGAGCTGGAAGGCGGGCTGGGTCTCGAAACGTACGGTTCGCTTGCTGGGACGCAGGGCGCGTTTGGGGTGGATGTACATCCGCACCATGGTGGGACCACCGGAGTATCCCTGCTCGCGGATCAACTGGAAGATGACTTCGGCGTTCCAGACGTTGTCGGCCAGCAGTTGATCGATGATCGGCTTGTAGGGATCCAGCTTGCTGGCTCGCGGCCGGCTTGGCCGCCCGGTCGGCGCCTCTTCGCGAGCCAGATGGCGGCGCACGGTCCGTTCACAACAGCCAATCTGATGCGCGATGTCCACGAGGTGGGCGCCTCGCTGATGAAGTTGCCTTATCATGAGAAAGTCCTCTCGGCTTAGCATGGCGCGGCCCTTACAGGTTTGGTCACCAGCAAGGAAAGGTCATGCGGGTCGGGGGGACAATCTGTTTTGATGATTTACGGACTTATAGCGCCGACGCTGACACCCTGTCCGTCACTACAGCAAGCCGGTACACATCGCGGCAAAAGAAGTGAACCTTTCGCTTCTGCTCGTGCTTGCCCTCTCGCTCCAAACGGCGCAGCAGCTCTAGCCACTCCATGGGGGTAATTTCATCCATCCCCTTGTCACCGACGAAGGGGAAAACGTGGCGCTCGAGGGCGGCCCAGCTTCCCTGGGCGCGCCGAGATGACGCTTTCCACTGCTGAGCCTTCCCGGCGTGCCACTCTTGGGCGATCACGCGGAAGGTATGGGCGTGCGGGTTCCGTTCTTGCTCCTTCTCGGCCTTTCGGTGCTCGGCTGGATCGATCCCCTCGACGAGTTGTCGGCGAATGTCCAGCGCAAGCTCTCGCGCCCTGGCGAGCGTAATGGTCGGGTAGACCCCGAGGCTGATCATGTTGCGGCGTTTTGATCCGTCCGGACGGACGTAGCGAAAGCGCCAGCCACGCTTACCGTTGGGCGTGATCCTGAGTTCTAGTCCCGATCCATCGGAAAGGGTTATCACCTTGTCCGCTGGTTTGGTTGATTCGATCTTTCGGGCAGTTAGCGGCATGCAGGTATAGCGACCCTATTCGAACAGACAATAGGCCAAAAACTATACCGTTTGTATGCCAGATTGGGTAGGAATACTGAGGAACAACGAGGAAGGAAATTCTCTAAAAATCTATGCGTTTCAGCGGTTTATTGGAACATCTTGGAACGCTTAGGAAGTCGATCTGGCGCCCGAGGCAGGACTCGAACCTGCAACCCACGGCTTCGAAGGCCGTTGCTCTATCCAGTTGAGCCACTCGGGCGCACGGCGCAGACGATAACATTACCGGGGCCGTTTATGCGAGGCCGTCGGCGCTGGAAATGCACCGGCGCTGGAAATGCACCGGCGCCGAAATGCGGCGCACCAGACGGAAGAGATCGGCCCTTCATCGCCCCTACCCTGCCAGAAGCGGCCTCGCCGATGGGCGAGGCGTATCGGAAAGCGGCGATGGCAGCCGGATTCAGGAGAAAGCGGCGCCGAAGGCGCGACGCTCGAGCAGGCGCTGCATGGCGGCGTTGGGCTTCTCGATCTTGTGATAGAAGCGGCTCGCGGCGTAGCTCTCGTTGAAGGCGTCGAAGTAGTCGTCGAGCACGTTGGCGGCGGTGACGTCGCCGGTATTGCGCAGCAGCTCGGCCGCGACCTCGGCGGTACAGAGATGCGAGGCGGAGGCCGGCTTACGCAGCCGATAGCGTGTCAGCCGGTCCGTGTGGAGCGGCAGCACCGGCAGGTTTTCCAGGTACGGGCTCTTGCGGAAGATCCGCCGCGCCTGACGCCAGGTGCCGTCGATCAGAATGAAGACGGGAATGAAGCCATCCTGCTTGGCGACGACTACGGCACGCTCGTCGACCAAGCGATGCTGATAGTCCGGCTGATCGTCGGGGAAGACCACGTACGGCACGTAGCGCCGGTCCGCCAGCAGCTCGAGCAGCCGTGCCTCCGGCGCGGTGCGATACCAGGTGAAGGTCTGGGTCTGCGGCAGCACGTCGGCGATCAGGCGCCCGGTGTTGGTGGGCTTGTTGTGCTCGTAGGGGTGGGTCAGCAACCACACCTGGGCGTCGCTCGTCGCCGTCACGCGGTACGGGCAGAGACAGTTGAGCACCGGCAGGCGACAGCCGTCGCAGCGTTCGACGAAACTGCCCCGCGCCTTGAATTCGCGGCGCGGCGGGTGCTCGTCTCCGCCAGCCATGTCACGCCGGGCATCAGCATTCGAGAATTCGGTCTCGCTCGGCGACCAGGATTCGGTCGTCAGTTCGGCATCATCACGCATGGATCGGCCCTCTCCGGCCTACGAAAAAGCGGGGCGCGCGCATTCTAGCACTTCGCCCCGCTTTCCTAGCCCCGGAATTAAGACAATATCTGTAGCAATCTCAGCGGCTGATGCTTTCGCCAGCTTCCGATGTGGCGCCACGGGCGGGAATGCCGCGCTGCTTCCAGTAACCCGCCAGCACGGAGCCGGAGACATTGTGCCAGACCGAGAACAGCGCACCCGGCAGCGCGGCGCCGGCAGTGAAGAACTGGTTGGCGAGCGTGACCGCCAGGCCGGAGTTCTGCAGGCCGACTTCGAAGGCGATGGTGCGCGCGGTGCGAATATCGAAGCCCAGCGCTCGGCTCAGCCAGTAGCCACCGGCGAGGCCGATGCCGTTGTGGGCGATGACCGCAATCGCCACGATCGGCCCTAGCGTTGCCAGGTTGCCGGCGTTGAGCGCGACCACGATGGCGATGATCAGCACGATGGCGGCCATGGCGAGCGTCGCCAGTGCCGGTTCGATCTTGCGGATGCGCGCGCCCAGCAGATGATGGACGATGACACCCAGCGCGATCGGCGCGATGACCAGCTGCGCGATGCTCATCAGCATGCCGAGAACCGGCACGTCGATGCTCTGGCCGACCAGCAGCCAAGTGATGAACGGCGTGGCGACGACCGAGATCACGGTGGAAACCATGGTCATCGAGACCGACAGCGCGACGTGGCCGCCGGCAAGCCAGGTCATGACGTTGGAAGAGGTGCCGCCCGCCGTGGCGCCGACCAGGATCATCCCGGTGGTCAGCTCCGGGCTCAGCCCCAGCACGCGCGAAACCAGCAGCGCGGCGACCGGCATGATCAGAAACTGCAGGATGACACCGACGGCGATCGGCTTGGGCGCCTTGATCACGCGGGCGAAGTCTTCGCGGGTCAATGTCAGGCCCATGGCGAACATGATCACCACGAGCAGTGTCTTGATATCCCCCTTCAGCCCGACGAAGAGCTCCGGTGCGAAGGCGGCGATAACGGCCAGCAAGACGGCCCAGACCGGGAACAACCGGTTGATGCGTTCAAACATGATGATGTGTCCTAGCGATAGTTTGGCTCACCGATTGGCGAACCGGGGCCGCTCGAGCGGCTCTGTTGGGGTCGATCCGGAAACGGCAGCGGATCCGGCATCGACCGGGCGCGCTATTTTGCCGCAGCGCGTGCCGCGACTAAATAGGCAAAAAGGCAGGAAGCGCATCGGAGCGAAAATCCGGGCGGAAAAGCCAGACGGGAAAATCAGTCGGCGAAGCCGCCCTGCTCCCGCCAGCGCGCCACCAGATCCGGCACGCCACGGCTGGCCGGTTCGGCAATCGGGCTGACGCCCGGCGGCGCCAGATCGCGGGCGTGCGGGTCGACCAGCCAGCACGGCGCCTCGAACGGCGCCTGATCCAGCAGCAAGGCAGCAGGCATCACCGCCAGCGAGGTGCCGACGACCAGCAGCGCGTCGGCCCCGGCGACGATATCGCACGCCTCGGCATAGCGCGGCACGGCTTCGCCGAACCAGACCACGTCCGGGCGCAGCTGGCTGCCCTTGTCGCACAGATCGCCCAGGGCAATCCGGCCCCCGGTCGCGGGATCGCTCAACGGGTAGCGCAGGTTGGCATCGACCGAGGAACGCGCCAGCAGGATCTCGCCATGCAGATGCAGCACGTGACGCGAGCCGGCGCGTTCGTGCAGGTCGTCGATGTTCTGGGTGACCACGCTGACCCGAAACCCGGCGGCCTCGAGTTCGGCCAGCGCCAGATGCGCGGCGTTAGGCCGTGCCCGGCGGGTCTGCTCGCGGCGCTCGTCGTAGAAGCGCAGCACGGTTTCGGGGTCGCGCGCCCAGGCTTCCGGGGTGGCGACATCCTCGAGGCGGTGGTTTTCCCACAGGCCATCGCCATCGCGAAAGGTCTTGAGGCCGCTTTCGGCGCTGATGCCAGCGCCGGTCAGCACGACCAGATGCGGGGAACGGGTATCACTCATGGCGACAGGCTTCCTGATGTTCGCTGCTTCACTGTTTCCGAGGCTAGCATGCGTCGGACATCCGGGCACTCGGTCAGCCCCTTGAGATCGCCTTCGCCAGCCCCGACAATAGCGCCCTGTTCGTTTACCCAGGCCAGTGCCATGACCGTGCCGCTCACCCCAACCGAGCGCCTTGGGCCGCTGCCGGTGATCTACCGCGATGCGCGCCTGATCGCCGTCGCCAAGCCGCCCGGCATGCTGGTGCATCGCACGGCACTGGCCCGCGGGGAAACCCGGTTCGTGATGCAGACGTTGCGCGATCAGATCGGCCAGCATGTCTTTCCGGTGCATCGCCTGGACCGCCCCACCGGCGGCGTGCTGCTGTTCGCGCTGGACAGCGACGCCGCCGCCGCGCTGACGCGGGCGTTCACCGAGCATCGGGTGAGCAAGCGCTATCTGGCCGTGGTTCGCGGCTGGGGGCCGGAGACGGTGAGTGTCGATGCGCCCCTGCGCGAGGAAGATGGCATCCGGCCCAAGGCGGAGATGCCCGCGCACCCGGCGCTGACCCACTTCCGGCGGCTGGCGACGGCGGAGATTCCGGTGGAGATCGATCGCTATCCGCAGTCGCGCTATTCGCTGATGGAAGCACGGCCGGAGACGGGCCGGCGCCATCAGATCCGGCGTCATCTGGCGCGCTGCGGCCACCCGATCATCGGTGATGCCAAGCACGGCAAGGGCGTTCACAATCGCTACTTCCGCGATCATCTGGACTGCCCGCACCTGCTGCTGTCGGCGGTGGCGCTGGAATTTCGCCACCCGTTCGAGGGCCGCCAGCTAAGACTGGAAGCGGCGTCCGACGATCACTTTTCCGCCCTGCTGGCCCGGTTCGGCTGGCAGAGGCATCTGACGCAGAATGGCGCCCACTGGATGACGCCCGCCACGAGCGCGGCCCGGGCCGAATCCGAATCGGTCGACGCTATTCCTTGACCGAAAACCGGTGATCGAAAATCGGTGATCGAAACTCCATGAGCGAGGATTCCATGATCCACGACAGCTCTCCCGGCGCTGGCAGCGTTGACGCCGGCAGCGACGACTACGATTTCCGCTTTGGCGGTATCCGGCGTCTCTACGGCGCCCGGGCGGCCAATGCGTTCCGCCGCGCGCACGTCGTGGTGATCGGCGTGGGCGGCGTCGGCAGCTGGAGCGCCGAGGCGCTGGCGCGCTCCGGGATCGGCAAGCTGACCCTGATCGACCTGGACGATGTCTGCGTTTCCAACGTCAATCGCCAACTCCACGCGCTGGACGGCCAGATCGGCAGGCCCAAGGTCGAGGTGCTGGCGGAGCGCTGCCGCGCCATCTGGCCGGGTATCGAGATTCACGCCGATGCAGCCTTCATCACGCCGACCAATCTGGCCGAGCGGATTCCGGCCGATGCCGATCACGTGATCGACGCCATCGACCACGTCGGCGCCAAGGCGGCGCTGATCCACTACTGCAACCGGCGCAAGCTGCCGATCACGGTAACCGGCGGCGCCGGCGGCCAGAGCGATCCGACCCGCGTGCGCGTGGCCGATCTCAGCCGCACCGAGCACGATCCGCTGCTGGCCAAGGTGCGCTCGAAGCTGCGCCGGGATCACGGCTTCTCGCGCAATCCCAAGCGCCGCTTCGGCGTCGAGTGCGTCTACTCCGACGAGCAACTGGTCTACCCCGGCGACGATGGCGAGGTCTGTCTGCAGAAGCCGGCGCCGGGCCAGGCCACGCGGCTCGACTGCGCTGCCGGCTTCGGTGCGGTGAGCGTGGTCACCGGCACTTTCGGTTTCGTCGCGGCCGGCCGTGTTCTGACCCGGCTCGCCGATAAAACCAAGCGCGCGGCCGACGACGCACAGACATCGGCCGCCACCTCGGCAACGACGTCAAAGGCATCGAACACAGCGACGACGACCTCAACGACGTCAACGCCAACGCCAACGCCAACAACATCAACGACAGCGCCGGCCGCTACCCGGGAGACCTCCTCATGAGTGAACAGCACAAGCCCGTGCCGGGCATCTATCGCCACTACAAGGGTCAGCTCTACGAGGTGCTGGACGTGGCCCAGCACAGCGAAACCGAGGAGTGGCTGGTGGTCTATCGGGCGCTCTACGGCGACTACGGCTTGTGGGTGCGCCCGCTCACCATGTTCTGCGAGCAGGTCAGCGTCAGCGACGAGCCGGTGGCCCGGTTTGCCCTGGAAAAGGCGTTTCGCTGAACGCTGCCGGCGGATGGCGGTTCGCGCGGAAAAGATCTGCAGTCAATGTCGGCTAAAAGATTAACGGCTGATCGATTCTCCGTATTCCCGTACAATTCGCTGCTTTCCAAACGACGGTCCGATAACCCCCTACCAAGGACCGGCGAACCATTTCCCACGGGAGGAAGCATGAGCGTACGCGTCGGCGTGATCATGGGCTCGAAGTCGGACTGGTCGACTCTCTGCCATACCGTCGAGACCCTGGAAAAGCTGGGTATCGAGCATGAAACCAGGGTGGTCTCCGCCCACCGCACGCCGGATCTGCTGTTCGAGTACGCCGAAACCTCCGCCGACCGGGGCCTGGAAGTGATCATCGCCGGTGCCGGCGGCGCCGCCCATCTGCCGGGCATGTGCGCCGCCAAGACGCGGCTGCCGGTGCTCGGCGTGCCGGTGAAGTCGAGCACCCTTTCCGGGGTCGATTCGCTGCTTTCCATCGTGCAGATGCCGGCCGGCATTCCCACCGCGACGCTGGCGATCGGCCGTGCCGGCGCGATCAACGCCGCCCTGCTCGCCGCCGCCATGCTGGCCAACCACGACGAGCGCATCCGCGAGGCGTTGGAAGCCTTCCGCGCCGAGCAGACGCAGCAGGTGCTCGACAATCCCGACCCTCGACCCGAAGACCAGGAGTGACTATGCGTATCGGAATCGTCGGTGGCGGCCAACTGGGGCGCATGCTTGCCCAGGCGGGCGCGCCGCTGGATCTGCGTTTCACCTTTCTCGATCCCGGCGCCGAGCCGTGTGCTGCTGCGCATGGAGAGCACCTGCAGGCCGACTGGCAGGATGCCCAGGCGCTGAGCACGCTGACCGCGACCTGCGACGCGATCACTTTCGAATTCGAGAACGTGCCGGCCGAAGCCGTCGAGCGTCTGGCCGAACAACGCCCGGCCTATCCGCCCGCCTCGGCGCTGGCGACGGCGCGGGATCGCTGGCTCGAGAAGTCGCTGTTCCGCTCGCTGGATATCGACGTGCCGCCGATCGCCCGGATCGACAGCCAGGCCGATATCGACACCGCGGTGGACGAGATCGGCCTGCCGGTGGTGATCAAGACCCGCACGATGGGCTACGACGGCAAGGGCCAGAAGGTGCTGCGCGCGCCGGAAGATGTCGCCGGGACGTTCGACGAGCTGGGCGGCGTGCCGCTGATTCTCGAGGGCTTCATCGATTTCGATCACGAGATCTCGGTGATCGCCGTGCGCGGCCGTGACGGCGAGATCCGCCACTGGCCGGTGGTGCGCAACGAGCATCGCCAGGGCATCCTGCACTGCTCGGTGCCGCAGGTTTCCCATCCGCTGCAGGCACAGGCGGAAGACTACGCCAGCCGGGTGATGAACGAGCTCGACTATGTCGGCGTGATGGCGTTCGAGTTCTTCGTCACCGCGGCGGGGCTGCTCGCCAACGAGATCGCCCCGCGAGTGCATAACTCCGGCCACTGGAGCATCGAAGGCGCGGTGACCAGCCAGTTCGAGAACCACGTCCGCGCGATCGCCGGGCTGCCACTGGGCGAGACCGCACGCCTGGCGCCGTGTGCGATGCTCAACGTGATCGGCGCCTTCCCCGAGCGCGACGCCGTGCTCGCTCTGCCCGGCACCCGCTGGCACGATTACGGCAAGGCGCCCCGCCCCGGCCGCAAGATCGGTCACATCACGGTGCTCGCGGCCGACGACGAGACGCTGACCCAGCGCATCGAGGCCGTCGAGGCACTGCTGGTCAATGAGCTGGGCTGAGCCGGAAAAATCGGCGGTCCACAGCAAAAAAGCCCCGATGTCGATGACATCGGGGCTTTTGCGTATGCGTAAAGTGCGTGCCTGATCAGGCGTCGCGCCTCACTCCTTGTCCGTCGTGAACATGTGCTTCTGCAGATAGTTCTGGATGCCGACCTTGTCGATCAGGCCCAGTTCCGCTTCGAGCTTGTCGATGTGCTCTTCTTCGTCGTCGAGGATCTTGATGAACAGATCGCGGCTGACGTAGTCGCGGACGGATTCGCAGTAGGGAATCGCTTCCTGCAGGTCGGCGCGAGCCTTGTGCTCGATCTTGAGATCGCTCTCGAGCATCTCCTGGCAGTTCTCGCCGATGTTCAGCTTGCCCAGATCCTGCAGGTTGGGAATGCCTTCCAAGAACAGGATGCGCTCGATCAGCCTGTCGGCGTGCTGCATCTCTTCGATGGATTCTTCGTACTCCCACTTGGCCAGCACGCTCAAGCCCCAGTCCTTGTACATCTTGCTGTGCAGAAAGTACTGGTTGATCGCGACCAGCTCGTTGCCGAGCACGGTGTTGAGATAGGAAATGACCTTGGCGTCGCCTTTCATTGTCGTATTCTCCTCATTGCCTCGAGCGATTCGCATCGAGTGATTGGTCTCTGGCGATGGGGAGGCACGTTCCGGCCACGCTCTCCCGTCTGGACCACGCTACCACAATCGGCAGCGTCGATCCGATAGAGGCAGTATCGCTCAGCGAGAGAATAAATGACAACTATTACAGTAGGTTACGACAAGATCTCATCTGCAAGCCGTTGGCAGATGAAAACGCGGCTGATAATGACTTGCGTCCTGAAGTTACGAGTTACGAGCTGCGAAGACAAATATCGACCAACGCTCGACGTTCACAGCTATTTAGTTCGATGCCCGAAGCCAGGCTTAGGAAAGCATTCCGTAATCCAGCTCATACCGCGTAGGCGAGATCCGGATCCATCGTCAGTTCCTGGCTGATCGCCTCGCGCATGATGCTCTTGCCCGTACAGGCGCACTTGCCGCACTGGCCGGCACAGCCGGTCGTCTCGCGGACTTCGCGCCAGCTGCGGGCACCGTCCGAAACGGCATTTTCGATATCGCGGTCGGTGACCCCTACACAGAGACAGACGTACATAAACACCTCGCTTGGCATTACGAAGTGAAATGTAAATTATTCTCATAATGAATCGCAAGACCGAACCGCGAAAAAAACATGGTCAACTTCGCCATCGTTCAGGAGATCCGTGACGCATCCCCCGGCACCCGCACGGCAACTGGCACCAGCACGGCAACTGGCACCAGCACGGCAACTGGCACCAGCACGGCAACTGGCACCAGCACACCGCAGATCATGGCAGCCATCATGATATAGCCAAAGGAATCTCAAAGCCCGGCGGGCCAGATCTCGCCAAGAGCGATCAATTCGTCAAGACGGTCGATAAAGCGCAGTCCGGCCGATACCCTCCCAGGTACCGTCAAGCATGGCATAGGCTAGCGCTGCGACCAGCGCTGCTGGTTCCTGCGCGCGCGCTGCACGTAGGGCGACAAGCGAATCAGATTGAAGACCAAGCGGTTGACCAGTGCGCCCGGGAAGCGCATAGGCCGCATGACATCCAGAAACAGCACCACCCTGACGCCGTCGGTGTCGTTCCACACCTCGTGCTCGTAGGTATCGTCGAACAGCAGACTGCCGCCTTCCCGCCAGTAGCCGGTGTCGTCGCCGACGCGGATGCGGCAACGCTCGCGCGGTTCCGGTACCCGCAGCCCCAGATGGTAACGCATCACGCCCTTGTAGGGGCCGCGATGCGGCGGGATGTGCTTGCCGGGTGCGAGGATCGAGAAGAACGCGGTCGTCATTCCCGGCACGCTTTCGATCAGGCGGGTCGTTTGGGGACAACGCGCGCAGTTGTCATCCATGCGATAACCGTAGCCGTAGAAGAAGAAGGTCTTCCAGCGATCATCCTGGCTGATGCGTGCCTGGTCCTGCGAAATGTCCTGGAAATTTGGCAGCGCATCACGCTCGCGCAGGATGTCATCGAGTTCCGTACGAATGGCCTGCCATTCGGCTTCCAGCGGACTGACCCAGGCAAACTCGGCAGGATCGAAGAAGGTGGGATCGCCTACCCGGGAATGACGGGCGATAAAGCGATCTACCGAGACCAGCAACCTGCGCCCGGTCTTGATGTACCAGGGCTTCCTGCGCTTGGCAGGAGGCCCTGCTTCAGTTGGAGGGGGTGAGGACTCTTTCATGATGCTCGTCTCCTCGTATATCAGCGCAGCACACGCTCGCGCAGCAACCGCCACAGTAGCGGCCAGCCGAACAGCAACGGATAGCGGCGCAAGCGGTCATTGACGGAAATTTGCCGGCCACTGTGGCGTTCCAGCTTCCAGGCTATGTAATCGACACCGTTTTCAAAGGTCAGAACCGCCTTCATCAGTCTGGCGATGTGCAGGATATGTCCCTGTCGGCGTCGCCAGCGCCAGACGCGTCGTCCCCGGCGGCGCTGTGCCGCTTCCAGTACATTGCGATAGTGGTCGTTGCCGGTCGCCGACAGCCCAGGCAGCGCCTCGGCCGCCGCTGCCAGCCGCCCGCGGTATTCCGCCTCCTGTCCAGCCAGCAGCGAGGCCGGGCGCGATGCGCCTTCGGGTCGCAGCTCGACACCGTAACTCAGCGCGAGGGCCCGCTGCCAGCCCTCGGCGGCCTCGAAGGTGTCCGGCAGACAGGGCAGCGCAGCATGCCACAACGCGAGCACTGCCCCGGCCAAGGCGTCGTTCACCCGCATCCGGGTGGCTTCATCGCGGCAATAGGCCAGGCGACAGGGCTGGGCGAAGCGCCCCCACAGATAGCTTTCGAACCAGCGTGTCGCCCCCTGTGCGAAGTCATCGAGGGTGATGACCGCGCACTTGGCGCGCAGACGCCGCCCCTGGGCATCCTGTGTCTCGAGATAGAACACGTTAGGTGGCAGCCAGGCGTTGACCAGCCGCAGCAGACGGCGATCGTAGACGGCGGCGTAGCGGTCGACCAGCGCATAGAGATCGACCACGCCATCACCCGGATCGTGGCTACGCAGGCAGGAGCCGTAGAAGAGCACCGCGCAGGTAGCCTGACCGAAACGCTCCTGCACGCGGGCCACCAGCGGTGCCACCCCCTCGGGCTGCGGACGGGCGGCCTGTTCGGCCACCTGAGCGACCAGCGCCGCGGGCGGAGATAAATGGAGGGTACGCATGGGGCCTCGGAGGATGGACGAGAAAATCATGGGAAGACGAGAAAATCGATCGCCAGCGTCGCCGACAGCTCGATGGCCTCGCCAGGTTCGGCGCGGAAGCGTTCACCGTCGAGGATGCCGCCGGCATCGAGCTCCAGACGCAGCGACGTCAGGTTGCGGCTGACATAGCCTTCCCCGTCGCGTACGGCGCGGCCGCCACGCCCGCGCAGAATGGCCGGCAAGCGCCGCCACAGGGCGCGCGGTGGGTAGCGTACCGCGGTAAAATGCAGCGGCGCGGACTGTTCTCCCCAGAACGGTCGCGAGCCCAGCAGCAGCCGCTCGAGGGTCGATACCAGTACCAGCAGGTAACGGCCTTCCAGCACCTCGTCGCGATCCAGCACCAGCCGGCACGACGCAGCAGGCAGCAGCGGATGGGGCCGGCCACGCAGCATCGACACCATCACCCGCAGGAAGGCCAGGCGTGGCCCCCAAGCGCCCGCTACCGGACCGCAACGTACCCGGCTGTTGAAGTAGTCGACGCCGGTCTGGATCGCGCCGCTACCGAAGAACAGGCCATACTGCACCGCCTCCGGGCGCCCCAGCGCCAGGCGCACGAGTGGGCGGGAACAGCAGTGCGGCGCCGGGCCCCTGCGTTCGAGCCAAGCCGCCAGCCTGGTCAGCGCGACAGGCGGCTGGCAGCGCGTGCCGAGATCGGCGGCGCTCATGTTGGTCGTGCCGCCGCCAATCACCAGCAGCTTCGGCAAGGTCTCGGCCGGTAGTGCCAGGTCGCGCAGCAGGCCGGTCAGGGCCGCCTGCAGCGTGCCGTCACCCCCCGCCACCGCGATCAGTTCGACACCTTCGGCATGAAACGCACGCAACGTCTCGACAACCGCCTCCGGCGTCGTCGCCTCGTGATAGACGAACAACGCCGCCTGCTGCTCGGCAATGCGGCGGATCGCCTCCAGATGGCGGCGGTTGCGCCCGCTGTGCGGATTGCACAATACGCCAACCCGGCGCGGGAGATCAGCGGGATGAAGCATCGGCGGTGCCCTACCCGCCCGAGCGGATGGCGGGAAAGGTGAACCAGCGTACCATCAGCGGATGGCGTCCGGCGCGCGGGTCGTCGCTGTATAGCCAGGCCCGAGGCGGCTCGCCCTTGGCGCGGGCCAGCAGCCCTTGCGCGAGGCGCACCGCCAGGACCAGTGTCGAGAGCAGTGTCCAGAGCGTGACCAGGACCAGGCCGATATAGGGCAAGCCTGCCCACCAGGCCAGCGTCAACAGGATCATATTGGGGTTGCGGCGCGCGGTGACCAGGCGGTTGACCGAGTCGAAGGGGCGCCAGGTGAACATCGAGAATGGCGCCGCGAACTTGAACCCTCCCTCGCACAAGCGTCCGCCGACATAGCCGATCACGGTCAGCCACAACAGCATCGTCACATCCGCGGTGCCGGCGGCCAGGCCAACGCCCCAGGCGATGTACCACAACGGCGGGTGGACCAGGTCCAAGGCGTGATCGAAAACGTTGCCGAAGCGGCTCGACGTCAACGTCACGCGGGCCAGCTTGCCGTCCACCGTATCGAGGAAGGTCATGATCCAGCCGGCGAGCAGGCCGGCGCCGAACTCGCCGTACCCGAACAGCACCCCGGCCAAGATCGCCAGCACGTAGCTCAGCGACGTCACGTGATTGGGCCGCAGCCCCCAGCGCACGCATAGCCGGGTGACGGCGCGTGCCGGCAGCGGCCAGGCCCATTTGGTGACGAGATCGGTCACGCCCTTGTAGGCGGCACTGAACAGGGCGTTTTCGAGACGTCGGCGTGCCGACGCCGACACCCGGGCCACCCAGGGCGTATCGAACTTGCGCAGTTTCGACTGCTCGCTGCTGGCCACGGCGGGAGGCGCCAAGCGTTTCAACGCCGACAATGGCCCATTGGCCAGGGAGGGGCGCGTATTCGGCGGCCACTGATCGGCGCATGCCCGTACGGCGACTACGCTGTCATCGCTGGGGTCAGTGAGCGCGAGTTGCCCGGTTTGGCTATCCAGCAGGCCATTCAGCACGCGTTGATCGTAAATGTAGTCGGCGCGCAGAACGAGGATATCGGTGCCGGGCTGATCGCTGCCGGACCCGGGGGACGTGGCGTCATCCGCGAGGATCACGTTGGACAGCGGTGCCAGCGATTTCACCAGCCGCTGACGAGGCGTCAGACCCCATAACTGGACAGGCGAATCCTCTTCGAAATATACGCGTATCGTCATCATGCCACCAATGATCCTTTTCCTTTCAAAATCCTGCGATTATATTATGCCGATGACGACGAAGGCACCCCCGATTTTCGCTGGGCAAGATATGTCGCTGTGCCTGGCGCATCTCTCCGACCCCCATCTGACCTCTTTCGACATGCCGCCATGGAAAGAGTTGTTCAACAAGCGTGCCTTAGGATACTGGGCTTGGCGACGCAAGCGCCGGCACGTGCATCGGGCGGAGGTGCTGGCGACGCTTGTCGACGACCTGCGCGGTGCGGCGCCCGACCACATTGCCGTGACCGGCGACCTGACGCATCTTGGCACGCCTGCCGAATGTCGTCAGGCGCTGACGTGGCTACAAGCGCTGGGCGCACCGCATGACGTCTCCGTCGTCCCCGGCAATCATGACGCCTATGCACCGGCGCCATGGGCCGGCACCGTCGGGCTGTGGCGTGACTACATGCATGATGAAATGCGTGAAACGATGGGCGACGCAACGGCACCGAGTGATGCACCGCTTGTGCCGCGCTTCCCCTTCGTTCGCTATCGTGGACCGGTCGCGTTGATCGGCGTCTCTACGGCGATACCCACGCACTGGCCTTTGGCTACCGGCGCGCTTGGTGATGCACAGCTCGTGCGCCTGGAGCGCTGTCTGCACCGGGCGGGGCGCGAGGGTCGCTTTCGTATCCTGTTGATCCATCATCCGTTACAGCGCAACGCCGTGAACTGGCGCAAACGCCTCACCGATGCGCCGGCGCTGCGTCGCGTACTGGCACGCGCGGGCGTCGAGCTAGTCCTGCATGGTCACGCCCATTGCCGCATGGACGCCTGCCTGCCCACGCCGCACGGGCAGGCAGCGGTGTTCGGAGCGCCCTCGGCCTCGCTGCTGCCGAACGACGACGTGACGAAGGCTGCCGGGTACACGCTGTTCCGCATCGCGCGCCAGGTGGATCGCTGGACCCTGACGGCAACGCACCGCTACCTGAGTGAAGCCGGGCGCTTGCACGTCTGTTCGAGCGCGACTTGGCACTGGGCTTCGGTCCCGTAACGCGGAAAGAAGTCGGGTAGCGGCAGGTCGAATGGAAACTGGATTCGATTCAATAACCGTGTTGCACTCAGAAGCTGTATCCACCGGGTAAGCCTTTGTTCAGGTCTAGATGATACATTCAAAAGTGAATGAGCAGGGTAAAATTGCTAAAGTCGAGTGCCGTAACGAAAGGCAGCGCCTGGCTCTCAGCACCAAGGAGCGGGCGCTCGCCTTCCCGGCCTTCATGCACAGCACCATACAGACGAGACATCGACCCACCATGCAGCAATCGAATCCTTCGCGGCCACGCCAAGCCATCCTTCTCAGCGCCGGCCAAGGCAAACGTCTATTGCCTTATACCGAACATTGTCCCAAGTGTCTCATTCGCCTTGGCGACAAGACCGTCATCGAACATCAGATCGATCATCTGCTCGCCGCCGGTTTCGAGCGGATCACCGTCGTACTCGGCTATGGCATCGAACAAGTGACGCAATGCCTGCATGATCGCTATGCAGATGATCTGGTCGATATCGTCTTCAACCCCTTCTATGAGGTCGCCGATAACTTGGCCAGCTGTTGGATGGCGCGCGAGGCGATGCGGGAAGACTTCCTGCTGCTCAATGGCGATACCCTGTTCGACCAGCCGGTGGTGGAACGCTTGCTGGAGGCGCCGCAGCATCCGGTCACCCTGGCCATCGACCGCAAGGCGCGCTATGACGCCGACGACATGAAGGTCAGCCTGCACGGCGATCGCCTGGTGCGGGTCGGCAAGACGCTCGATCTGGATACGGTAAACGGCGAGTCGATCGGCATGATGACCTTCCGCGGCGCAGGCGCGGCGCTGTTCCGCGACACGCTGGAACGCATCATGCACGACCCTGAGGCGCTCAAGCGCTGGTATCTGAGCGTGATCGACGAACTTGCGGCAAGCGGCAACATTTTCGTCCAGTCCATCGAGGGGTTGCGCTGGGCGGAACTCGACTTTCCCAAGGATCTCGAACAGGCGCGCGATCTGGTGACTCGCTGGCAGACCCGCGACGCGACGGTGGAGGCCGCGCGCGGCTGAACGTCTCTTCTCCTTCTCGGACCCGTCGGCTTCTGCGAGCGCTGCCAGGCTCCTAGCCGATCAGCGTTCGCCGGCGAGAATCGCTTCGACCAGTTGCCGGTCGGCGGGCGTGTCCACGTCGACGGCCGCCTCGGCATGATCCAGCACTACGGCCCGGATGCGTATGCCGAGACGGCGGGATAGCCTGTCCAGGGCCTGCTCGAGCGTCAGACGTCCGAGCAGGTAACGCAGCACCGCCGCCCAGCCCAGCGCTCCGCCGATGACCCGCCAGGGCCGCTTGCGTTGCTGTTCGACCTGGCGCCAGAAGTCGGCGAGCGCGCGGCCTTGCGGTGTGGTGAAGACAAACAGGTTGCAGCCGCAGTAGGGACCGTCGGACAGCCGTATCGCCGTGCGTCGCGTATCGGGGAAGCGCCTCGTCACTGTCTCCAGGCGTGCCACGCCCACCACGAAATCGCCATCGCTGGCCAAGGCGCGACCGACAAACGCGGTGACGATGGTCGGCGTCAACAGGGCATGATCGGCGGTGGTCACCATGACCGGCACGTCATCGGGCAGCGACCGCAGGGCGACGCCGACGCTGGCGCTGGGCGTCGCGGCATTCTCCACCCAGCTCACATCGTCGCGGCTAAGCAGCTCGCCAAGCACCGGATCGTGTTCGATGATCGCCGCCGACGGTCCGGCTAGACAGATACGCGCGATACGCGCACTGCCGTCGAGCGCGCCGAACACGCGACGCAGCATCGGTACACCGGCGACCGGGGTCAACGCCTTGCAGGCGACACCGGCCTCCCGCGTGACCGGGTCGTCGACGCCGCGATCCGCCGCCAGCACCACGGCCGCAATCTGCCCTTCAGAGATGCTTTTCATAGAGACGGTAACGTTTGTAGAGGTCGGTTCCGATATGCTCGAGGATATTTCGCATGCCAGCGTTGTCCTCGAGTATCCAGGACATTTCCACAGCTTCGATGCCATGGCGGATGAGCGACGCCTGGATCGACTCGATCAACACCAAGGCAAGCGTCGGCCCGAGGCGACTGAACTGGTATTCACTGCGTACCCCCATCAGCGGCACGCGTCCGGTCTTTGGCCTGCGCACCTTGAGTCGCCATAGCAGACGCAGCCAACCCACCGGCCACAAGCGTCCGTGCAGTGGCGCGATCGCCTCGTTGAGGTTGGGCAAGCCGACAATGAACGCGACGGGCTTGGCGTCGATCTCGGCGATCTGGATCAACTCCGGCGGCACCAGCATCTTCAGGCTGGTGCCCAACTCGTTAAATTCGGCTTCGGTGAACGGTACGAATCCCCAGTTCTTTGCCCAGGCGTCGTTGAAAATGTCGCGTAGAATATCGAGTTCTTCGTCGAAGCGGTCGCGACGCAGGGGGCGTAGGTGAATTCGCTCGCGCCGACGATCGATCATGCGCCTCATCGTTGGCGTAAAATTCACGCCACGTGTCGACATCCAATAGGCGAGCAGATCCTTGGCGGGCGTATAGCCTTGCGCCTCGACGTGGGAGGCATAGTAGCGCCCGGCATGTCCCATCATCATCGAAGGCGGCCACTCGAAACCGTCAACCAGCAATCCGCACTCCTCGTTGATGGTCAAGTTGTAGGGACCGGTTATGTGCCGCGCGCCACGCTCGCGCAGCCAGGTCTCCGCAGCGGTGAACAGCGCCGCGAATACGGCGGGGTCGTCGATGGCGTCGAGCATGCCGAAATGGCCGCTATCAGCGCCGTGATACTGGCGGTGGAGGCTGTCAGTCTGGGCACTGATCCGCCCTACCGGTCTATCGCCAGACCAGGCGATGAACCCCTGCCAGGTGACATGGTCGAAGGCCGGGTTCTTGGTCAGATGCAGGCGTCGCTCCAGGTGCAGCGGTTCAACCCATTGCGGATCATCCCGCAGCAGGTCGCCCGGCAAACGCACGAAGGTAGCCAGATCCCGGCGCCCTTTGACCGGCCTGACGTCAATCTCGGCAGGCGAGTGACGGGGGGCGGCGTGATGATGAGTGTCGGAAGAGACACGCACTTCGGAAGGAGCGTTACTATTCACGTGAAGCCTTAAGCATGCCATCGCCTCACACCGAGCAGCATGATGCAGCGCGACAACGGAATTCGGCGGGATGGGAGGCGATCGAAAGCCGTAGCCAGACAAGCGGATCGCTTCAGGAATTTTGCATCGGATGCCGCATCATAGGTATCTTCACGCATCACTGCAACGCGAAGGCGTCTGCGGTTACCATGAAAGGCGTCTGCGACTACCATGAAAAAGGAAGAAAGGTTGCCTGGTGATTCCCGATAGATGGCTAGATATATTAAGCCGTCATTAAGGTTTTATTCGTTATACTCGGTATACGGCAAGCAAAGGTGAGACAAGGATCGTGCATACGCAACCACAAGCCAAGCCGAACTCGACGATGGTGAAGTTCGGTGCTCCCGACAATATCGTGCATGACTATCGCCACTGGAGCGTGCTGTTTCGCGAGGCCCAAGTGACCGTGGGCGCGCTGGTGCTGATTGCCAAGGGACCGGAAACTGCCTTTCCCGACCTGTCCCGCGAGGCATTCAACGAGCTGGCCGAGGTGACTGCCGACATCGAAGCCGCTCTGGGCCAGGCTTTTGCCTACGACAAGATCAATTACCTGATGCTGATGATGGTTGATCCTCACGTCCATTTTCATGTGGTCCCTCGCTACGCGACGCCACGCACGTTCGATGGCCATGATTTCGCCGATGCCGGCTGGCCCGGCCCCCCCAGGCTGGATGTCGTCAATGCCAGCGACGCTGCGCTCAATGCACGGATACAGTCAACGATCATGCAGTATTGGGCATGACCATTGTATGACATGCCGCAGCCTCCAGGATCGCCGCCGGCAGATCGAAGGTCTGTGTCACACCGCGCGCAGAAACAAAGGTATATCGAGCCGGTCAAGGCCATCCGGGACACTACCACTGACTATGGTGTGTCCAACTGCTACGCATTGTCTTTATAACAACCCCCTCTGCTTCGATGATCGAGACTCTCCTCAATAATGACCGAACTCTATATCACCAAAACGTCAACACGGAACCCGCTTCCCCAGCGGCTGGCCGATTTCACCACTCTGGCCGAAGCGCTCGACTATGCCGCGCAGGGTGTGACGGGCTACAACTTCCACGATGGCCGCGGACGCCTCACCGCTCCCTTGCGCTACGCTGAGCTGCGTCAGCGCGCCCTGGCGGCGGCTTACCGTCTATGTCGCCTGGGGTTGAAACGGGGCGACAAGGTGGCCATTATCGCCGACACCAGCCCACTGTTCATGGAGATCTTCTACGGTTGCCAGTATGCGGGCTTCGTTCCCGTACCGCTGCCGATCAACATGAGCCTTGGCAACCATGCCAGTTATGTCGAACGCCTCGCGCGCCTGCTGCGCAGCTGCGAGGCCCGCGTTGCGGTTGCGCCCGCCGAGATGCAGTCCTTCCTGACGGAGGCCTGCAGCGAACTCGATCTGCTGTTCAGCGGTGGTGACGAGGCGTTTCATCGGCTCGACGCCAATGTCCAGCCTCTCGAGCCATCGCGTCCGGATGAGCTGGCCTATCTGCAGTACACCTCGGGCAGTACCGGCTTTCCGCGTGGCGTGATGATCGATCAGGCCACCGTAATGGCCAACCTGCGCGGGATCGTCACCCACGGCCTGGGGGTGCGCCCGGGCGACCGTTGCGTCTCGTGGTTGCCGTTCTACCATGACATGGGGCTGGTCGGTTTCGTTCTCGGACCCATGGCATCACAGCTGTCGGTGGATTATCTGGGCGCACGCGAATTCGCCATGCGACCGATGCAGTGGCTGACGCTGCTCAGCCGCAATCACGGCACTATCGCCTTTGCACCACCCTTTGGTTACGACATCTGCGCTCGCCGCCTGCGCAGTGGCGATCTCGAACGCTTCGATCTGTCGAGCTGGCGCGTCGCCGGCGTCGGCGCCGAACCGGTGCGTACCGATGTTCTCGAACGTTTCGCCGAATGTCTCGCGCCTGCCGGCTTCGATTCGCAGGCCTTTCTGCCCTGCTACGGTCTGGCGGAATGCTCCCTGGCGGTCAGCTTCGCGCCGCTCGATCAGGGCATCGCCGTCGAGCACATCGACCGCGCCCACCTCGAGCACCATGCTCACGCCCGCCCGGCCTCGGCATGTGACGACATGGCCGTTACCAGCTTCGTCAACTGCGGTCACGCGCTGCCCGGCCATGAAATCGTGATTCGTGATCAGCAGGGGCAACCCCTGCCCGAGCGTGCGGTAGGCCGCGTCACCGTGCGCGGCCCCAGCGTCATGTCGGGATACTTCCAGAATCCCGAAAAGACTTCCAAGGTGCTCCGTGACGGCTGGCTCGACACCGGCGATCTGGGCTACCTGACCCCGGATGGGCTGTTCATCACCGGGCGTCATCGCGACCTGATCTTCGTCAACGGCCGCAACATCTGGCCCGAGGATCTTGAGCATCTCGCCGGGCATTGCCAGGGCATCCGGCATGGCGATGTCGTCGCGTTCACGGCGGCGGCGGAAGACGAGGAGGCGGTGGTCATGCTGGTTCAGTGCCATCTCAGCGATGCGCAACGTCGACGCGAACTGGTCAACGAGCTGACCAGCCTGATTCGCAGCGATTTCGGTGTCACTTGCCGTGTCGTCCTGCTCCCCCCCCGCTCGCTGCCGCGCACGTCGTCCGGCAAGCTTTCGCGCAGCGAGGCGTGCAGACGCTACCTGCAGGACGGTGGCGAGTCGCTGGGGCTGGCACCGCCAGCCGCGTCGCTGACCGGGACCGGGGCGCCCTGATCCCCATGGCCACGAGTGTCGCGCTTACTGGAGCCACCGGCTTCATCGGTCGCCGACTGATCGCCGGGCTAGTCAGAGACGGCGTCCAGGTGCGTGCCTTGACGCGTAGCGCGCCGGCAACGCAGAGAGACTCGCAGGTCGAGTGGATCCGCGGGTCGCTCGATGACGCGACGGCACTCGATCAGCTCGTCGATGGTGTCGAAGCCGTCATCCACTGCGCCGGCGCGGTGCGTGGCGCCAATGAGGCCACGTTCCGGCGCATCAATGTCGACGGCAGCCGTCGGCTGTTCGAGGCGACGCAGCGTCAGGGGTGCGCCCGCCTGCTGTTGATGTCCTCACTGGCCGCGCGCCATCCCGAACTCTCCTGGTATGCCACCTCCAAGTACGAGGCGGAGCAACGTCTCGCCTCGTCGGCCCAGCCAGTGGTGACGGTGTTTCGCCCCACTGCCGTCTACGGGCCCGGAGACCGCGAGCTACGCCCTCTGTTCGAGACGCTGATGCGCGGCTGGTTGCTGATGACCGGCCCGTCCGAGACCCGCCTATCGTTTCTACATGTCGACGACCTGGTGGCCGCTGCCAAGACCTGGCTGCACCACTCACCGTCAGGAGCGCGCGTCGATGGTTCGTTCGAGCTTCACGATGGCTACCCGGGCGGCTACACTTGGACGCGGATTGCAGAGATCGGCGCTGGCGTGCGCGGCGCTCCGGTGCGCCGCCTGCCAATTCCCGCTGGCATGTTGCGCGCGCTGGCGCAGGCCAACCTGATGCTGGCGCGCGGCCTCAACCGTTCACCGATGCTGACACCCGAGAAGCTTCGCGAGCTGAGACATCACGATTGGACATGCGACAATAGTGCGCTCACTCGAGCGATTGGCTGGACCCCTCAGATCACGCTGGAGCAGGCGCTTGGCGATCGTCGGCAGTGGGCGGTGGACTGACCGTGCCACCTGCTTTTCCACCACCCTGCTTTTTCATGACATTCAACGTGGCGCACGCCGCCAGCAACGGACATAGAACGCATGCCGCAACATGAACAGGTACTCGAGCGATTGATGGCGCATCTCGAACGCCTGGCGCCGCCGGACAGCAATCTGCATCCCGACATCGATATGGTCAGCGAGCTGGGGCTCGACTCGGTCAAGGTGATGGATCTCATGCTGGATGCCGAAGACGAATTCGACATCTCCGTCCCTCTGAACGTCCTCGCCGATATCCGCACGCCCAACCAGTTGGCCCAGGCGATCAATAAGCTGCTCGAGAGCCAATGATGTCCCTGTTCGATAAATTCCAGTCTCTGAGCGATGCGCGCCACGCCTTGATCCAGGCAGAACCCAGCCCGATCGGCACGCGCATCGATGAAGTCCTGTCGCCTACCGAAGGGCGCGTAGACGGCAGGTCAGTGATCCTCGCCGGCACCAATAACTACCTGGGACTGACTTTCGATCCCGACTGCATCGCGGCGGCACACGACGCTCTCGATCAAGAAGGCACCGGCACCACCGGGTCGCGCATGGCCAACGGCAGCTACGTCAGCCACACCCGCCTCGAGGAAGAGCTGGCGCACTTCTTCGCGCGCCCCTCGGCGGTCGTGTTCTCCACCGGTTACATGGCCAATCTCGGCCTGATCGGCACCCTGGCCGGTGCCGACGACGTCATCGTGCTCGACGCCGACTGTCACGCCAGCATCTACGATGCCTGCCGCCTCACTGGTGCCGACATCATCCGCTTTCGTCACAATGACGCCAGTGATCTCGAGAAACGCCTGCGCCGTCTGGGCGAGCGCACCGCCAATGCCTTGATCGTGGTGGAAGGCATCTACAGCATGCTGGGGGACCAGGCACCGCTGCGCGAGATCGTCGACGTCAAGCGCCGCCATGGGGGTTACCTGCTGGTCGATGAAGCCCACTCGCTGGGGGTGCTGGGCGCCCATGGGCGCGGTCTGGCCGAAGCCGAAGGCGTCGAGGCCGACGTCGACTTCGTGGTCGGCACCTTCAGCAAGAGCCTGGGCGCCATCGGCGGCTTCGCCGCCAGTCATCATCCGCAGCTCGACATGATCCGCTACGCCAGTCGGCCGTACATCTTCACTGCCTCGCCGTCCCCGGCGACGATCGCATCGGTACGCACCGCCCTGCATATCGTCCATTCGCGAGACGAACTCCGCCAGCGCCTGTGGGCCAATGCCGAGCGTCTGTATCACGGACTGGCACGGCTCGGTTTCGAACTGGGGCCAGAGCCCGGCCCGGTGGTCGCCACGCTGCTGGGGTCACCTCAGCAAGGGGTCGCCTTCTGGCACGGGCTGCTCGACCGTGGCATCTATGTCAACCTGGTATTGCCGCCGGCCACGCCGGGCGGCCAGGCGCTAATGCGCATCAGCGTCAGCGCGGCCCATGACACGGCCCAGATCGACCAGATCATCGCCGCATTCGCCGCCCTGAAACCCATGCTCGACCGTCACGGGCACGAGTGAGCACCGGCGGTCGCCACGACCGCCCACGGATTCGCACATGCGCCTGCTTTTCGCATTCTTTCGCCTTTATCCCCGACGCACGATCATCATGTTGGTCTGCCTGCTATTTGCAGGCATCGCTGAAGGGATCGGCCTGACCACGGTGTTGCCGCTGCTATCGGTGGCGCTCGGCCAGGACGAGCACCCTAACGCCTTCTCACAGAAGGTGCTGGCCATCATGGACGCCATCGGGCTGCCGACCACCGTCGGCGTAATCCTGACGATCATCGTCATCGGCATGACGGTCAAGAGCGCGCTGGTCCTGCTGGCCAACCGCCAGGTCGGCTACACGGTCGCGCGGGTCGCCACCGATCTGCGCCTCGAATTGATCCACTCATTGCTGGCCAGCCGCTGGGAGCACTATCTGCGCCAGCCCACCGGCGGCATGGCCAACTCGGTGGCTACCGAGGCTACCCGCGCCGCCACCGGCTACGAGCACTGCGCCAACGTCATTTCACTGTTCATCCAGGTGGTCGTCTACGCGATCGTCGCGCTGATGATCGGCTGGCAGGCGACGATGGTCTCGCTGGGACTCGGCGTGCTGATGTCGATCATGCTGTATCGGCTGGTCCGCGCCTCCAAGCGCGCCGGCAAGAAGCAGACCCGACTGATGCGTGAACTGCTCTCACGCCTGACCGATACGCTGGGCTCGGTCAAGCCGCTCAAGGCGATGGCACGCTACGATGTCGCCGACGCGCTGCTCAAGCGCCAGACCCACAAGCTCAACCGCGCCATGGAGCGTCAGGTGCTGGCCCGCGAAGGGATGAAGGCCATTCAGGAGCCGATCCTGACGCTGTTCGTCGCCATAGGCCTCTATCTGGCCCTCGTCGTGTGGGGCCTCTCGTTACCGTCCGTGATGGTGATGGTATTTCTGCTGGCACGGGTGGTCATGCAGCTCAATCAGCTGCAGCGTCGCTATCAGCAGATGCAGACCCAGGAAAGCGCCTACTGGGCATTGAAGGATGCGGTACAGGCGGCACGCGACAATGCCGAACCCCTCGGTGGTGATCAGGTGCCGACCCTCGAACGGGAGATCACTTTCGAGGGCGTGCGCTTTCATTATGGCGACCACGCGATTCTGAGCGAGGCCGATCTGACCATTGCGGCCCGCTCGTTCATCACGCTGATCGGTCCCTCCGGCTCCGGCAAGACCACCCTGCTCGACATCCTGTGCATGCTGCTGGAGCCCAGTACCGGTCAGGTCCGTATCGACGGTATGCCGATCGAGCGGATCGACCGGCTCGCCTGGCGGCGTCTGATCGGCTACGTCCCGCAGGAAACGCTGCTGCTGCATGACAGCGTGCTGGCCAACGTCACCCTTGGCGACCCTACCCTGACCGAGGCGGACGCCGAACGTGCGCTGCGCCAGGCCGATGCCTGGTCATTCGTCAGCCAGATGGCCGAAGGGATGCAGAGTTCGGTAGGCGAGCGCGGCTCGCGGTTATCGGGAGGCCAGCGCCAGCGCATTGTCATTGCCCGAGCCCTGGCCCATCGCCCCAAGCTGCTGATCCTCGACGAAGCGACCAGTGCCCTCGATATGGAAGCGGAGGCAGCGATCAGCAAAACCCTGCAGAGCCTCAAGAGCGAACTCACCATTATCGCCGTCTCTCACCAGCCCGCGCTGGTGCAGGCCGCCGATCATGTCTATCGGCTCGAACGGGGGCAATTGGTGGCGGTCGAGATCGGCGACAACAATCTTGCATATCAACCCGCCTGAACCGATTCGACGACGGCGTAGGCATGGATAGGATGCCTTGCGCCGTCGTTTCGCTGCTGGCCGTCACATTGAACTCGCCTTTCCGTCAGGGTTCAGTTTCTCTGTCCGGGCAAACTCGGTCGGCAACAGCAGTTGCAGATAGCGCTTGGCGCTGCGTTCCAGGCTGAACTCGCCACCGCGCCGGCGCAGCGTCTCCGCCGGCAGCGGCGCATCGAGCGTGCGCGTCATGGCCGCGGTCAGCGCCTCGATGTCATCTACCGGCACCAGTTCGCCAAAGCGCCCGCCCTGCAAGATTTCCGTCGGACCGCTGGGGCAGTCCGTGCTCACCACAGGGCAGCCGCAGGCCAGCGCCTCGATCAAGACATTGCCTAGCCCTTCGTAATCGGAAGAGAGCACGAACAGCGCCGCCCGGGAAAAGGCCGCATAGGGGTTGTCCACGAAGCCGGGCAGTGCCACATCGCCACTTACTCCCAGCGTATGGGTCAGCGTTTCAAGCCGGGGCCGCTCGGGCCCCTCGCCCAGGATTATCAACCGCACCGCACGCTGTTCACGCAGCCGGGCGAAGGCGTTCAGCAGCAACGTAAAGTTCTTCTGTGGCACCAGTCGCCCCGCCGCCACAATGACCGGTGATCCATCATCCTCCAGCCACGGATGCGGTGCCGGCGCGGCGGCACGGACCGCCAACCCCGGCGTGACCACTGGATTGTAGACGGTATCGATGGCGCCGCGCGGCAGCCCGGCGGTAATCGCCAGATCATCGGCGACACCATCGGAAACCGCAGTGATCGCATCGGCCCGTGGGTAGGTGCGTGCGATCAGCGGCGCAATATGACGCCAGCGCCACTTGCGGCTGAGCATGATGGACCGAGAAAGCTGAGTACGCTCGCTGATGACGACACGGGTGGGCGCGCCGCTCAAGCGCCGAGCCCACAGCGCCAGCAGATTGGTGGGCGTCTTGGCGGCGAGCAGCGCCGCCGGGCGCACGCTGGCCAGATAACGAGCCAGATCGGCCAGATAGGGCTGGACGGGCGCCGGATGCCGCGTCAGCAGCACCGGGCGCGCCAATGCAGTGAGGCCGGCGGGGTCCATGCGAACGAGCTCCAGCCGTGTGACTAGATCGCTCCGTGGCTGGAGCGTCACGATGTTGACGCCTGCCGGTATCGCCGATAGATAAGGGCCTTCGGCACGACACAGCACCAGATCCACCGGATGGCCGGCAGCGCAAAACGCTTCAGCCAGATGAAGTATCGAACGGCCTACGCCACCGGCAGCAAGCGAAGGCAATAGCAGGGCAATCCTGGGGAGTTGTTGTGTCACGCAAAAACCGGGCTCATGGTCGAATCGGCGCCAACGCTGCTTTTTGATTTATCGTAGTGTAGCATGCCAACAAACCGCTTTAGGCGCGCTTAATGAAGGGGATTTTCCGTTGACAAGCAATGCTTCATGTCTCAACGAGGAGACCTTGACCATCGCCGCCCGACCGATTCGAGTCGAGCGCGCCGATACCTCGCATCAGCCCCACTGCGTGATACTGCCGGCGTTGACCTCAGCACCCTCGCCGCGTCCTCCGGTGCGCATTTTCCTGGGCACCGAGAAAGCCCAGGTAAGAGCCCAGCGCATATTCTTCTATTCGGTCGAACGCGTACGCGATCCTGCACGGGAATACCGCATCTACCTGATGAAGGATATCGCCGGTTTCGATCAGTCGACATGGCGCACCGGCTTCACCAATTACCGCTTCGCGATTCCCGATTTCGCCGGCCGCGAAGGGCGCGCCATCTATAACGACGTCGACCAGATCTACTTCACCGATCCCGCCGTGCTGTTCGACCTGCCGATGGCCGAACATGGCTATCTTGCCATCTCGGCCAAGGACACGTCGGTCATGGTGATGGATTGCGCCCGCATGGCGCAGTGGTGGAACCTCGATCAGGCCAGGCAGGCCGCCAAGAAGACGCTGACCGACACGCCGGCCGAACAGCCCGGCCTGTGGGGCGAACTCGACGGCCACTGGAACGCCCGCGACGAGGAGTACGAACACAACCGGACCCATGTGCTGCACTATACCGCGCTGCACCAGCAGCCCTGGCAGCCGACGCCGAGGATCTACTCTTATCATCCCAACGCGCTGGGCGATTTATGGCACCGCCTGGAGCAGGAAGCGGATGCTCAGTATTACGGACCCTTTTCCCGCCAGGCGCCAAGCCCCTGGTTCGAGCAGGCGCTGCAAGCGCTCGACACGCCTGATGATAGCGATGAAGCATTGCGCAGCAGCCCCCGCGCCGCACAGCTGGCAAGCGAGTGCGACGCCGCCTCGCTGTTATGGTGCCGGCCCGCTCGGCAGACCGCGCCGCCCTCGCCGCTCAATCTGGAAGCGAGCCAGCTCTGGCATCCTGAGCGCGACGCTGCGGTGGATGCCGCCTTCGATGGTGTCGCCGTCACAGGGGTGCTCGAACATCTTCCCGCCGAAGACATCCATTGGTTCATGGGAGAATTGGCTCAGCGCGCCCGCCGTTTACTCTATGTCGGCATTCAGCTCCCCGATCCCCGGCGCGTCGACGATCAGCCGTTCTACCGTACCCACTGGTGGCGCGAACAGCTGCGCCGCATCAGCGGGGCCTATCCCGATCTCGTCTGGCATCTTGATATCCAGCGCACGGGAACCGGCATGAGAGAGTGCGTCCAGTCCGGACTGAGCGGCGCACGCCAGGGGCATGGTCGCGTTCCACGGGTATGGCTGTTGCTGGGCCGGCATCACGGTGACAATGCGCAGCTGTCACTACTTGCACAGCGACTGGGCTGGCCCAGCGAGGAAAAACGGCTGAACTTCAAACCGTCTGCGCCAAGACCCGCGCTGTTCAGCCGCCCATCTCTTGCCAACATCGATCTGACCCAGTCCGATCGTCTCGAGCCCCCCTGGCCGGATCTGATCCTGAGCACGGGCCGGCGCAGTGTCGGCGCAGCACGCTGGGTCAAGCAGCAGTCAGGAGGACGCACACAGCTGATTTTCCTCGGCCGCCCGCGCGCGCCATTGGACTGGTTCGATCTGATCATCACCACGCCTCAGTATGGCCTGCCGGCACGGGACAATGTCATCCATAACCTCCTGCCTCTCAACGCGCCCGACCCTGCGGCGCTCGATCAGGCCGCCGCGGATTGGCAAGCGCGCTTCGACGATCTTCCCCGGCCCCGTATCGGCGTGCTGGTCGGCGGCGCAACGAAGACGCAGCACTTCGATGCCACCGTTGCCCGTGCGATGGCTCAGGCCGCCTGTCGCCTGGCCAAGGCTCGCGGAGGGTCACTGCTGATCACCACCAGCCCGCGCACGCCACCCGACGCGGCGGACGCCTTTTTCGCTGGCATCGATGTTCCCAGTTATCGCTACGCCTGGCACCACGAAGACGGTGCAGACAACCCCTACCGGGCCTATCTGGCCTTGTGCGACGCATTCGTCGTGTCAGGCGACAGCGTATCGATGCAGGCCGAAGCCATTCGGACCAAAAAACCGGTGCATGTCTTTCCGCTCGCATTGCCGCCGACATCATGGAGTCGTCTCGGGCATCGGTTTGAGGCGTTCATGCACGGGCGCACACAGGCGACCGGAACCCGCGGCACCCATCGCCAGCAGGACTGGAAAGGCCGACTGTACGACCGTGCATTCGGCTTAGGTCTGATAACCGCACCGCGCAATACCGAGCGCCTGCACAAGGTACTTGCCATGCGCAACCTGCTTGACGATATCAGTATAGTGGACGATGCGACGCCAGGCCGGCAGCGCCTCGAAATTGCCGACGAGGTGCAGGCCACGGTAGAAAGCATTCGCTTGCGCGCCGGCGAGCACTACTGGCGGGAGCGCCGATGAGCACGCCGCGCGTCACGGTCTTTATTCCGGTACATAACCGCCAGCGTTACATCACGACGGCCGTCGACAGCATCCTGGCGCAGACATTCGAGAACTTCGAACTGCTGATCGTCGATGACGGCTCGACCGATGCCACTCTCGAGGTCCTATCCCGCTACCGGGATCCACGCCTGCGCGTGGAGGGCAATGCGCGCAATCTGGGCATTCCGGCAACCCGCAACCGCGGCCTCGAGCTGGCGCGTGGAGAATATATTGCCCTGCTCGATAGCGATGACAAGTCATGGCCGAATCGGCTCGCCCGCCAGGTCGAGACCCTGGACCGCCATCCGGAGCTGGCGCAGGTCGGCAGCGCCTGCGATTTCATGGACGATCAGGGACAGCGTCTCAAGCGCGTGCGGCGCCAGCCCTTGGCGGCCGATGACGTCGCCGCCAGCCTGGCGTTCTACTGCGCACTGACCAACCGTACGATCATGGCGCGCACGGCTATTTTGCGCGAGCATGGCTACAGGGAGGATTTTCCGCGCTGTCAGGACTACGAGTTGCACCAGCGACTGTCGCGCACGCAGCGGATGGCCAACCTCGCTGACATCCTGGTCTGCGGACGCGAACACAGCGGACGCTTCACCAAGCAGACCGATGCGCTGGGCCGTGAGCGCAAGCGTGAAATCTGTCGCCGGGCGCTCATCGAGACGGGACTCGTCCCGAGCGAGGCAGATCTCGATCGTCACTATGCGCTGGCGCGACCCAAGAAACTCGGCGCGGCGCTGAACGAAGAATATCTCGGCTGGGCCGATCAGTGGCTGGCTCGGCTCGACGCCGCCAACCGGCGTAGCCGACGCCATGTGCCCGAGGCGCTGACACGGGTCATGACCGAACGCTGGATAGACCTGTGCTGGCATGCACGCCGCCAGCTCGGGTCCGCCGCCTATCTGCGCCTGATACGCTCACCGCTGGCCAGGCGCTTACCCGCGACGCTGTTGCGCCGCCTGGCATCCTGAGGCCGCACGTTCAAGTTCATGGCTGATTCGCCAGCAGACAGAAACTGATCATCAGTGATTATTGAAGGAACATGTCATGCGTTATCTGGATGTCGACGCACTGGAGCACATGGATGCCAAGGCGTTCCAGCAGCGTTCCCCTTATCCATGGGCCAACCCGGCGGGTCTGCTGACCGAGGAAGGCTACGCGGCATTGCGCGACAGCCTGCCCGCCGCCGAGCACTTCGAGGAAATATTCGGCAAGACGCGTCGTTACGGTCAGCAACCCCACGACCGGCTGGCGCTGGAATACTCGCCGGACATAGAACTGTCGCCGCACTGGCAAGCCTTCATGCAGGAACTGCACGGACCGCACTATCGGCAGTTCATGGCACGCATGTTAGGCACCCAGGCCTTCAGCTTGCGCTTTCACTGGCACTACACGCCGGCTAGCTGTTCGGTCTCGCCACACTGTGACGCCCGCGAAAAGCTGGGCTCGCACATCTTCTACTTCAATGGCGAAGACGACTGGCAGCCCGACTGGGGCGGGCAAACCGTGGTGCTCGATGACAATGGCCGCTTCGACAGCAAAAGTGCGCCAGCCTTCGAGGATTTCGACAGCGCTACCGAATCCCATGCGATGGGCAACTACAGCTTGCTGTTCACCCGACGTGGTAATTCCTGGCATGGTGTACGCGAGATCAGTTGTCCGCCAGGGCACTACCGCAAGGTCTTTATCGCGGTCATCAACGAACGCCGCCCACTCAAGCAGTTTACCAAGAGGCTCAAGGGGCTGTTCGGACGCGCGGCCTGATCGGTTCAAGGCGCCATGGTCACCACGTCCTCGATAGACGCAATAAGCCGTAACTCCTGCCGACTGCCGATAGACGATGCGTGGGCAACCTGGGCAGGAAGACTGCGACTATGGGAGAGGGCCTGCAGACGCGTCTCGATGATGCTGGTATCGAGCCGTTCTCGTCTGCGCTGCAGCAGCCGACGTCTCGAGAACGGCTTCTTGCTCGAATAGCGCACGAGCAGCGACACCAGCCGCTCGGCGCCAGCAAACTCGGCTTCGCCACCTACGAGACGGTACAGCAGCGTTCGGGCACCCTCTTCTAGCTGCGGTGACGGCAAGAGACGCTTGCCATTGAGTTCATGCAGGAACACGCCAAGATGTATAGCCGCCGAGATGGCGGGATCGTCCGCCATGCTCATCTGCCCGCAGTCGATTGCGCGCAGCGGTGCCAGCGGGTCGGGCGATACCATGACATTGCCGGGATGAAGATCGAGATGAGTGATGCCGGTATCGCGCAACGACGCCAACATGGCGATCAACTTCGACAGTAGCGCGTGGCGTCGGGTTGCCTCGTGCTCATGCGCCTGCCAGACGACGTTGAACGGCTGCCAACCGAGCAGATACTCCTGCAGCAATACCTGCTGTACGGGCAGGCCGTGGCGGAAGCGCTCGCCAAAGGCCAAGGTCCGGACACCATGCACCGTTCGCTCGTGCAATGCCAGGTTATGAGCGAGCTCCGCCGTGCCGTGGCTGAACCCGAGCAGTGCATTGCTGCACCCCAGCAGCGCTCCCAGCCGCTTGCGCGGCGATACCGCCATCTGCTTGACGAAGTGACGCGGTGTTGCCGGCAAGCTCGGCGGCGCAAGAGAATAAAGTCGGCGCGACCTCGCGACTTTCTCACGTAACAGGGTAACGCCGGACCCGGCGCCGGCATGAAAATGATGATCGATCGTCTGCGCTGGCCGATGTGCCTGCCCCTCGCCAAGCCACCACTGCCATCCCGAGTTGGAGAAGGCTACCGGCCCGTCGAAGCGGGCAGTCAGGAACTGCGGTCGGCACCGTTGCATACCTCCCCGCTGGATGCCTAATGCCATTGCCCTGCCCCTTCGCCATCTTTAATAAAATTTTAATATTTTCTTAATATATCGGAATAAGCGCAGACGGGCACACCGAAATATGAAAATTCCAGGCACAAGGGAAGTTCAGCATGCCGCTAAGGAAAGCGTCCAGCGAGCCCACCACCCAAGGTGGCACTCGCTGGCCAAGGCTAAATGAGATGGGAAATTACAGGGAATGACACGCTACCACCCTCATTCCGCTCTCCTGAGCAGGAAAAACCCGACCAGGAAACAGGCCAGGGTGGGCGTCAGTACCGCCCAGATCGGCGAGAAACCGAAGATCGTCGAGGCTGGGCCAAGCAGGTCCTGCAGGTATTTGAACGACAAGCCGACGAGGGTGCCGTAGAAGACCCGCGTGCCGGCGGCAGCGCTTCTGAGCGGTCCAAACACGAACGAAGCAGCGACCAGCATCAGCCCTGCCAGCACCAGCGGCTGCAGCAGCTTCTGCCAGAAATACAGCCAAGTATCGGTGGCGTCGGTGCCCTGAGCATTGAGATAGCGGCCATAGCGCCACAGATCGGCGATCGACTGACTGTCCTGGTCGGTGATGATCTGCTTGAGTAGTTTCGGATCGAGCGATGTCCGCCAGGGCTCGCTGGCATAGGTGTCGGTTACGGTACGGTCTGGCTCGAAATGGGTCTCCTGTACGTTCTGCAACTGCCATCCGCCTTTCATCGGCACGGCGCGCTCGGCATGCAGGGCACTCTCCAGGCGTTGGCCGTCAAAATGGTAGCGTAGGACGCCGATCACGGTATTATCGGAGCGCATCGAGGCGAATCGGTAGAAATCGTTGCCTTCACGCTGCCACCCGCCATCCTGTTCAGCCAAGCCGTTATCCCCTTGGCGCTGCTCCGCCCGCCATGACTTGGCATACTGCTCGGTACTCGGTGCAACGTATTCGCCGACCACCATGGTCAGCAGGATCACCACTCCGAGCGGCTTCATCACCGCCCAGATGATGCGTGCCAGCGACCATCCCGCCGCGCGCATCGTGGTCAGCTCGTTATTCGATGCCATCGCACCCAGCCCGATCAACCCGCCGAGCAGGACACCCACCGGTGCGTATTGATAAAAGCGCCACGGCAGCCGCATGAGGGTGTACAACAGCACCTCGAAAGCACCGTAATGGTTTTCCACGTCATCGAGCCCGGAAATGTAGTTGATCACCAGATCCAGCCCCATCAGAAGGACCTGAACGACCAACATCGCGGCAAGCACATTTCGCGCAGTGTAGCGGTCGATAAGGTTCATAGGACACGTCTCCTGCGTGGACGTCGGCCTCGGTTCAGCCATAAACCGAACGCGAGAAAAGCGATATGGATCGGCCATACCCCCAGCGTCGCCGACAACTGCTCCCTGGCGATGGCGCTCTGTGCCGCCAGCAGCAGGCTCATGTAGCAGATGTACAGAAAGATCGACGGCAGCAGCTTGGCAAAACGCCCGTGGCGTGGATTGGCGCGTGACAGCGGAAGCGCGATCAGGGTCAGGATCAGCACCATCAAGGGCAGGCTGGCGCGCCACTGAAGCGCCCCGCGGGCCTCCGGATCGTCACTGGCAAGCAGGGAAGGCGTGGATAATAGTTCGACGTCGTCGTATTGCGGCGTCGTAGCGGCGCCGGCGAGGCGAATGGCATAGGTCTCGAACTGCAGGCGGTCACTCGCCGCACTGCCCGGCACGACGCTGTAACGGTAACCGTCCTTGAGAACCAGGTAACGGCTGCCCGTCTCCGGGTCGGTCGCCTGGTAACCGCTACGGGCACGCGTGATGACCTGTCTCGGCGGGCCGTTGGCCTGCTCCTCCTGTTCGGCGATGAACAGGTCCTGCATGCGGCTGGCGTCGTCGCCGAGCGACTCGGTGTATGCCGTACGATCGCCAAGCTCCTGGAAACGTCCGGGCGTCAGTGTACTGAAATCGGCGTTCTGCTTTTGATCATCCAGCATGCTCTCGTTATGCACCAGGCCGGCCGGTGTCAACCATAGACTGCAGACACCTACCAGCAGGGCCACGACCGCGGCGGGCCATAATGCCACATGCAACAGCTTGCGCGGGCTGACGCCACAGGCCGCCAGCACGGTGATTTCGCTGTTGAGATAGAGCTGCCCGTATGCCAGCAGGATAGCCAGAAAGAATGCCAGCGGCAGCAGTAACTGCATGAAGTTCGGCAACTGATACAGCATCAAGGTGCCGAGCAGCCTGGCGGGAAAGTCCCCTTGCGCCACATCGGTAAAGTAGCTGATGAAGCGGTTGCCCATGATCACCAATAGCAGCACGCCGGCAACGGCGGCCATGGTGGTGAGTATCTCGCGAGTCAGATAACGAAAAATAATCAAAAGTGTCTCCCGAAATGGCTTCCTTGCTGGCCTGTCTTCCTATCGACGCCGGTTGCCGGTCCATGCAATACGGCACCGCTTTGCGTACACTGAGAAACGTTCGAGGCTGGCGACGTGCCAGCATTATCCAGAAACCGCTCGCCCTTGTCTCTTCGTGAGATGTCGGTGGTGTGGATGAAGCCTCTGTCGTGTGGAGATGTCATGGAATTTTCCGTACTGACCGTCAATCCAGCCAAGGTCGAAACAGCCTGTCTGGTCGTACCGCTGTTTGAGGATGGCGACCTGCTGCCCGCCGTCGCCAAGCTGGATGACGCCAGCGAACGCTTGATCGCGCAACTCGTCGAGCGCGGCGATTTCACCCCGGAGCTCGCCAATGTTCAGCTCATTCCGTTTGCGCCGGGTCTCGCCACCGAACGGCTGCTGCTGGTCGGCCTGGGCAAACGCGACGCCTTCAACGAAGGCGCACTGCGCAAGGCACTCGATGCCGCCTTCACCGCGCTGGCCAAGCTGCCGGTCGACAGCGCTGCGGTAGCGTTTGCCGATGCCGAAGTCGAAGATCGCGACACCGCCTGGAATGCACAGATGACCTTGGAATCCGCGACTCGCGCGGTCTATCGCTTTACTCAGTGCAAGTCGACCTCGGCACCGTCACCGCAGCTTAGCAGGATCGAACTGCTAGTGAGCGAACCGGGGCAGGCCGACAATGCCAAGGCAGGCGCGAGCATCGGCGCCGCGCTGGGCGACGGTATCAATCTGGCCCGTACCCTGGGCAATCTGCCCGGCAATATCTGTACCCCGACGTACCTCGCCAATCAGGCCGAGACGCTGGCCGCGGAATCCGCCGGCTCGCTGGCAGTCGAAATTCTCGACGAAGCCGCGTTGGAAGCACTTGGTGCCCATTCATTGCTGGCCGTGGGTCGCGGCAGTGCGGAACCCTCCAAGCTGATCGTGATGAAGTACCAGGGTGCCGACGACGCCGAGGAGTCGCCACACGTTCTGGTCGGCAAGGGCATCACCTTCGATACCGGCGGCATTTCGCTCAAGCCGGGTGCCGGCATGGACGAGATGAAGTTCGACATGTGCGGTGCCGCCAGCGTCTTCGGCACCATGAAAAGCGTGATCGCACTGAAGCCGAAGCTCAACGTGATCGCGATCGTCGCCAGCGCCGAGAACATGCCGGATGGTCGCGCGATCAAGCCCGGCGATATCGTCACCACGCTCAAGGGGCTGACCGTCGAGATCCTCAACACCGACGCCGAAGGCCGCTTGGTGCTGTGCGACGCGCTGACCTACGCCGAGCGCTTCGAACCGGCCAGCGTCGTCGATATCGCCACCCTCACCGGCGCCTGCGTCATCGCACTGGGCGATCATGCCAGCGGCCTGTTCTCCAATGACGACGACCTCGCGCTGGACCTGCTCGAAGCGGGTGAGTCCTCCTGGGATCGCGCCTGGCACATGCCGCTGTGGGACGACTACCAGCAGCAGCTGGACTCCAACTTCGCCGATCTCGCCAACATCGGCGGGCGTCCGGCCGGCAGCATTACCGCCGCCTGCTTCCTGTCACGCTTCGCCGACAAGTATCCGTGGGCGCATCTCGATATCGCCGGCACCGGCTGGGACAGCGGCAAGCAGAAAGGCGCCAGCGGCCGCCCGGTAGGATTGCTGACGCGCTATCTGCTGGACCGCGAGAGCGAGCTGGTGGTCACACCGGAGGCCTGATCATTGTGGAGTTTGGCCGTGGAGAGCGGCGGCGCCACGCGGGAAAATATCAGCTCGCCGCAGGCAGGCGCTGAAACTCGCAGGCGCCGGGACAGGCGCGGAATCGGGCGCCAGAGATAACCGCCGCCGCCCTCTTCGCAGCCAACGATTTGCATGCTAATTTAAATGTTCCGCTGCCCGTCCACCGGGCAGCCCCCAACCGAAGTCATCGACCGCCTGCCGCCCTGCTCGCGTCGTCAGGCATCATGGACTGTCAGGAGAAGTCGCAGTGTCCACCTCAGGTTTCGAAGCCCATCTTTCCTCCAACCCGCTCGATGCCGCTCTGCGCAACGAGATTCTTGCCAACCCGGGCTTCGGCCGCTACTTCACCGACCACATGGTACACGTACGCTGGACCAAGTCGGGCGGCTGGCAGCGCGGCGAGATCCGCCCCTACGGGCCGCTGCTGATCGACCCGGCCTCTCCGGTGCTGCACTACGGTCAGGAGATCTTCGAAGGCATCAAGGCGTATCGCCATGCCGACGGGTCGGTCTGGACCTTCCGTCCCGAGAAGAACGCGGCGCGCTTTCGCGCCTCCGCTCGTCGCCTGGCCCTGCCGGAGCTCGATGACGAAACCTTCCTCGGCTCGCTCAAGACACTGGTGGCGCAGGACGCCGCCTGGGTACCGACGCCGAAGAACGATGCCGAAGAGTGTAGCCTGTACCTGCGTCCGTTCATGATCGGCAATGGCAAGTCGCTGGGCGTCAAGCCGGCGGCCGAGGTCGACTACTACCTGATCGCCTCGCCGGCCGCCTCCTACTTCAAGGGCGGCGGCAAGCCGGTCTCGATCTGGCTCTCCCAGCATTACAATCGCGCCGCACCGGGCGGCACCGGCGCCGCCAAGTGTGGTGGCAACTATGCGGCATCGTTGCTGGCCCAGGCCGAGGCCGAAAGCCACGGCTGCGATCAGGTCGCGTTCCTCGACGCGGCGGAGAACAAGTGGATCGAAGAGCTGGGCGGCATGAACCTGTTCTTCGTCTACCGCGATGGCCGCCTGGTGACGCCGGCGCTGACCGGCACCATCCTGGAAGGCGTCACTCGCGACTCGATCCTGGAACTCGCCCGCGATGCCGGCCTGACGCCGGAAGAGCGGCCGATCAGCATCGACGAATGGCGCGACGGCGTGGCCAGTGGCGAGATCGTCGAAGTGTTCGCCTGCGGCACCGCCGCCGTCATCACCCAGATCGGCCAGCTGGTGACCGAAAACGACCGTATCGTCACACCGGAGATCGAAGGCGAAGCGGTCAGCGCCAAGCTGCGCAAGCGCCTGCTCGACATCCAGTACGGCCGTAGCGAAGACACTCGCGGCTGGCTGATGCGGCTGGCCTGATGCGACTGGCCTAATGCCCTCAGGGTCTGAAGCACGGGGTCTCTGTACGACAGGGCCATGATACGACAGGGTCTGGATACGACAGAGCCTTGATACGACAGGCTCTGGTGCGCAGGCCCTGGTTCCGTCCTACGCTGAAACCGTGCAAGACGCTGAGCTCGGGATCGCATCCCGAGCCCGGAACGACCGCCCACCGGCGGTCGCTTCGTCTCGCGATTCTCGCGACCCACTCACGAAAGGATGATGTGATGAAACCCGTGATGATCATTACCGGTGCCGGACGCGGCATTGGCGCCGCCACCGCCCTCATGGCCGCCCAGAAAGGCTACGCCGTCGCCGTGAACTACCGTAGCGACAAGGCGTCCGCGGACAAGGTCGTGGCCGAAATCGAAGCCGATGGCGGTCGCGCGATCGCGGTCCAGGCCGATGTCGTCGACGAAGCCGCCATCGTCGCCATGTTCGAGACCGTCGACCGCGAGCTGGGCCGGGTCGAAGTCCTGGTCAACAATGCCGGTGTGGTCGATCAGATCAGCCGCGTCGACGAGATGAGCTTCGAGCGCGTCGACCGGATGATGAAGATCAACGTCGTCGGCCCGTTCATCTGCGCCCGCGAGGCAATCAAGCGCATGTCGATCAAGCACGGCGGCAAGGGCGGTGTCATCGTCAATGTCGGCTCGGCCGCTTCGCATCTCGGTGGCGCGGGTGAATACATCGACTATGCCGCCTCCAAGGGCGCCATCGACGTGATGACCGAAGGGCTCTCGAAAGAAGTGGCCGGCGAAGGCATTCGCGTCAACACCGTCCGCCCCGGCGTCATCCGCACCACCATCCACGCCAGCGGCGGCAACCCGGACAAGCCAGAGGTGGCCGGCTCGGTGATCCCCATGGGCCGCATCGGCGAGCCGGAAGAGATCGCCAACGGCATTCTGTGGCTGGCCGAGGCTGGATTCACGACGGGTGCACTCGTCGACATCGACGGCGGCGTCTAGTCACCATCGATTGGCTGCGCGTCGCCCAGGCGGCGTTGATTCCAGCTTCGCGATGCTCATTGAAGAACCCTCAACTGCGCTCGCTTAGCTGGATTCGCCTTGCCTGAGGCTAGCTCGCTCAATCGCTCGGAAGCACAGGGAAGTAGGTGCGCTCGGCGCCGACTCGAGCCCGTAGACGAGCCGCCAAGGACAGAATTCGATATCCTGCGACTTTTTCTCGCAGCGTCGTAGCCCGTAGCCCGTAGCCCGTAGCCCGTAGCCCGTAGCCCGTAGCCCGTAGCCCGTAGCCCGTAGCCCGTAGCCCGTAGCCGGGATTAGATTTTCCTACCGCGTCCAGGCGCGAAGCGCCGCTCTTACCGCTTACCGCTCCCCGAAGGGATTTATGACCAAGGTCGATTTCTACATTCTGCCCGATACCACGCTGGAAGCCCGGCTCGACTTCGCCTGCCGGCTGGCGGAGACGATCTATCGCAAGGGGTATCAGTTGCACATCCATACGCAGGACGAGGCCATGGCCCGCGAGCTGGACGAGCTGCTGTGGACCTTCCGCGAAGAGAGCTACGTCCCGCACCGGGTGGCGGGCGATGCGATGGAGCCGCCACCGCCGGTGACGATCGGCTGGGAAACCGTGCCGGAACCGGGTGTGCAGGCCATGTTGAATCTGCACGACGAGATTCCCGAGTGGTTCTCGCGGGTGGAGCGGGTCGCCGAGATCATCAACCAGCATCAGGACGTGCTGCGTACCAAGCGCGCCTGCTGGAAGACCTACAAGGATCGGGGATACCGCGTCGAGGCACACAAGCTCTGATCCGGGTAATGGCTGACACCCAGCCTTCGTATCCAACATACCGACCTGACTCCATGGCCGTCGACAAGGTATAATCCCCGCCATTTTTCGCTACGCGGCATTTCGCCGTGCCGCGTGTCGTCGTCACCGATTCGAGCCCGATAGCCGCCATGGACAAGACGTACCAACCCGATCAGATCGAAACCCGCTGGTATGAAAGCTGGGAAGCCGACAACCGCTTCGCGCCGAGCGGAGAAGGCGAGCCCTTCTCGATCATGATTCCGCCGCCCAACGTGACCGGCAGCCTGCACATGGGTCACGCGTTCCAGGACACGATCATGGATACGCTGGTGCGTTGGAAGCGCATGCGCGGCGGCAACACGCTATGGCAGGTCGGCACCGACCACGCCGGCATCGCCACCCAGATGCTGGTGGAGCGCAAGCTGGCTGCGGAAACCGGCCAGACGCGCCACGATCTGGGGCGCGAGGCGTTCATCGACAAGATCTGGGAGTGGAAGGAAGAGTCCGGCGGGCACATTACCCGCCAGCTGCGCCGCATGGGCGCCAGTGTCGACTGGAGCCGCGAACGCTTCACCATGGACGATGGCTTCTACAAGGCAGTGCAGGAAGTCTTCGTGCGCCTGCATGACGAGGGGCTGATCTATCGTGGCAAGCGCCTGGTCAACTGGGACCCGACGCTGCACACCGCGATCTCCGATCTCGAGGTGGAAAACCGCGAGCAGCAGGGCCAGTTCTGGCACTTCCGCTATCCGCTGGCCGATGGCGTCACGACCGCCGACGGCAAGGATTACCTGGTCGTCGCCACCACCCGCCCGGAAACACTGCTGGGCGATACCGGCGTGGCGGTCAATCCGGAAGATCCGCGCTATGCGTCGCTGATCGGCAAGTTCATCGAGCTGCCGCTGGTCGGCCGCCGCATTCCGATCATCGCCGACGAGCACGCCGACATGGAAAAGGGCTCGGGCTGCGTCAAGATCACCCCGGCCCACGACTTCAACGACTACGAGGTCGGCAAGCGCCACGATCATGCGCTGATCAATGTCTTCTCGAAAGACGCGACCATTCTCGAACGCGCCGAAGCGTTCGATCTGCAGGGGCGGCGGCTGCCCGATGTCGACGATACCCTGCCCGCCGCCTATGCCGGCCTGGATCGCTACGTCGCGCGGGAGCGCATCGTCGCCGACATGGAGGCCGCCGGCCTGCTCGAGCAGATCGAGACGGTCACCAACACCCTGCCCTACGGCGATCGCTCCGGTGACGTCATCGAACCGCTGTTGACCGACCAGTGGTTCGTCGCCGTCGAGAAGCTGGCCAAGCCGGCCATCGAAGCCGTCGAGAATGGCGATATCGAGTTCGTCCCCAAGAACTACGAGAACATGTACTTCGCCTGGATGCGCGACCTGCAGGACTGGTGCATCTCGCGCCAGCTGTGGTGGGGTCATCGCATTCCGGCCTGGTACGACGCCGACGGCAACGTGTTCGTGGCCCGCACCGAGCAGGAAGCGCGCGAGAAATACGACATTGCCGGCGATGTGACGCTGACCCAGGACGACGACGTGCTCGATACCTGGTTCAGCTCCGGACTGTGGACCTTCGGCACTCTTGGCTGGCCCGAGAAGACACCGGAACTCGAGACCTTCCACCCCACCAGCGTGCTGGTCACCGGTTTCGACATCATCTTCTTCTGGGTCGCGCGCATGATCATGCTGACCGGCCACTTCACTGGCGAAGTGCCGTTCAAGACCGTCTATGTCCACGGTCTGGTGCGCGACGCCCAAGGTCAGAAGATGTCGAAATCCAAGGGCAACGTGCTCGACCCGATCGACCTGATCGACGGCATCGACCTGGAAACGCTGGTAGCCAAGCGTACCGGCAACATGATGCAGCCGCAGAAGGCGCGCGCAATCGAGAAAGCGACCCGCAGCGAGTTTCCTGACGGCATCGAGTCGCACGGCACCGACGCGCTGCGTTACACCTTCCTGTCGCTGGCGACCACCGGTCGCGACATCAAGTTCGACATGGGCCGCCTCGACGGTTACCGCAACTTCTGCAACAAGCTGTGGAACGCTTCGCGCTACGTGCTGATGAATGCCGAGGGTCAGGATGTCGGACTTGGTGGCGAGCCCGTCGAGCTGTCGCTGGCCGACCGCTGGATCATTTCGCGCCTGCAGCAGACCGAAGCCCAGGTCACCAGGGCGCTGGAAGAGTACCGCTTCGATCACGCTTCCCAGGCGCTCTACGACTTCGTCTGGAACGAGTATTGCGACTGGTATCTGGAGCTCTCCAAGCCAGTGCTGTGGGAGGATGACGTACAGGGAGGTACTAATGCCGCGGGAGACAGGATGTCGGGAGCGGCCGAGCTGGAAAAAAGAAAGCGCGGCACTCGCCGCACGCTGGTCCGCGTGCTGGAGGTGATCCTGCGCCTGGCGCATCCGATGATGCCGTTCATCTCCGAGGAGATCTGGCAACGCGTCGCGCCGCTGGCCGGCACGCTTGCGCAAACGGCGGATGCCGGCAGCGCAAGCCTGATGAACCAGCCCTGGCCGGAAGCCGATGCATCGCGCATCGACGAGCAGTCGATCCGCGATATCGAATGGCTCAAGGGCGTGATCGTTGCGGTGCGCAACATCCGCGCCGAGATGAACATCGCGCCCGGCAAGCCGCTGGATGTGCTGCTGACCAAGGGTGACGCCGGCGATCGCGACCGCCTCGAGGCCAACCGCCTGTTCCTCTCCAAGCTGGCCAAGCTGCAAAGTGTCAGTTGGCTCGACGATCCGGCACAGGCACCGCTGTCGGCGACGCAACTGGTCGGCGACATGGAAGTGCTGGTGCCGATGGCCGATCTGATCGACAAGGACGCGGAACTTGCGCGACTCGCCAAGGAGATCGACAAGCAGGACAAGCTGATCGTCGGCATCGAGAAGAAGCTCGGCAACGAAAGCTTCACCGCCAAGGCACCGGAAGCGGTCGTCGAGAAGGAACGCGGCAAGCTCAAGGAGTATCTGGCGGCGCGTCAGGTGCTGGTCGAGCAGCGGACCAAGATCGCCGAACTCGACGGCTGACCTGTCGCTACCACCGCGCCTCGAGCCCTCGACAGTTCATCGAGGGCTTTTTTCATTCTAGCGAGACCAGAGTCGGCGCGGCGAAACGTCATAGCGGGATATTCACGGGCAAGTTTTAGAACACTGTTCCTTATGTGATTCTTAAATTATACTCCTCGCAAACGAATTATCTGCGAGCGTTCGATGAACATACAGTGGAAGCGCCTGTTAGGGCTCAATGTGACCGGCCTGCTCTTGCTGCTCAGTTGGGCGCTGCCCCACGGGCTACCCTGGACCGACCTGGACGACAGGATCTTCTGGGCCTTCAACCAGTGGATCACGCCGGAAAACGGGCTTTGGGACGATCTGCTGGCGCTGCTCAACACGCGCTTCTTCGACGCCGCCTCGTTCGGCGTCATGGGGGTGTTGTTCACCATCGCCATGCGTCGGGATCCGCATCCTGACCGCCTGCGTCGCTGGTTCAGCATCGGCGTGACGATGCTGCTGACCGCCGGCGTCATCGCGATCGTGACCAACAAGGCCATTACCTATGGGCACCCCAGCCCGACACGATTCTTCGCGCACGCCGCTCGCCTGACGGATATCGTCTCGATACCCACCAAGGATTCGGCGTCGAACAGTTTCCCCGGCGACCATGGGCTGATGTTGATGATCTTCGCCGGATTCATGCTGCGCTTTGCCGATCGCCGCACCGCCGCCTGGAGCGGTGCCTTCGTGCTACTGCTGAGCGCACCCCGGATCATGGTCGGCGCGCACTGGTTCAGCGACGTCTATATGGGCGCGCTGAGCATCGCCCTGCTCGCGCTACCGTGGATTCTTTGCACGCCGCTCGCAGCCGGCATGACGGCGCTGGTTCAGCGAGGGCTACAGCGCCTGCCCATCGCTCGTTGAATCCGGTCAGTTAACCGACCCGTCGAATCGCTCAGGCATCGCCAGTTTCCAGCGCGCGCTCGACCCCTTGCACCAGACGCTCCGCATTATCCGATGCCGTCTTGTCCGTGCACCCTTCGGTCACCATTCGGTCGCGTCCCGTGTCCTTGGCGGCATAGAGCCGGCGATCGGCCAATTCGATCAGATCTTGCAGCTGTGACTCCTCGTTCGACGTCGCGATGCCCATCGAGAGTGTCACCGGCAGATTGATATCATCGAACCGACAAGGATGAAGCGCCAGCCGTTTGCGGATCCGCGTGACTGCCGCGATGGCATCGTGCTTGCTCGTATCGGGCAATAGCAACAGGAACTCTTCGCCTCCGACTCGCCCAACGCTATCTTCATCACGTAGCGACTGCCGCAGCAGACGAGCCAAGTGACGAAGCACGGCGTCACCCGCAGTGTGGCCGTGATTGTCGTTGATGTTCTTGAAGTGATCGGCGTCCACCAGCACGACGACGAAATCACGCTGGGCTCTCCAGCAGAACGAGGCACGCTCGAAGATGGCGCGGCGATTGAGCACGCGAGTCAGGGAATCATGCATGGCATCACGTCGATAGCGATATTCATGGCGATCGGTGATCGCCAACATACGCAGGATCACTACGCACAGCATGACGAAGACCAGCCCCAGCCCCAAATCGGAGAGCAGCACATCGACCGTCGATAACGTCGCGTCCGTGCCGTACAGCGGAGGCAGACGGAGTACGCCAAAAGATAGCGCAATCAAACAGCCGGTAGCCAAGATCTTGGTGCGTCTTCTGAGATCAGCAAGCATCAGCTCGACTTCGGCGAACAGCAGATAGTAGATCAAGCTGGATGAGTCAGCGGTGATGGCGATCCCGATGATGACGAAGATCAGGAAGGTAGATAGCTTGATCGTCAACGCCGTGGCCACGAAGAGCCGACGATGCAATACAAGGGCTACCACATAACCTGCCAGACAGAGTAGATTGAGCCCACCTAGCAGCGGACGATCGACCAGATACAACACAGGCGCTACTGCCAGTTGCAGACAGAAAGCGAGCAGATAGATTTCAGCCATGATCTCGAAGCTACGCCGACGCTCTGCCGGGAGAGAATCAGGCGCCTCGGTACATTTCCGCCAGAACTCGGTACCTTTCTGCCGGATAGAAAGAAACAAGCTGCGCATTGGCGACTCATTATTGTGCTTGGGTATGACCCGTTTTTTGCAGGGGCTCTTCGTAGGCCTGGCTTGGTCGAAACGCCAATCACCCAAGCTGCGGGCTGACACAGTACCGGGAAGAGAGTGGCCGAGTATCACTGCTTTTGACAAAAATTAACATTGTCAAAATCACGTACAACATTGTAGTCCAGGTCTTACAATTCGCTAACCATTTCCTATAGCCGTGAATCAGGACGAGTTCTGGTAGCCTAGACGCGCCGACACGGCACTGGACTTGGCTAATACGGAAATTTCCTATGCGTTTTCTGCACAACGACGATCTGGGCAAACTGCTGCTACGACTGTGTGTCGGTGCTCTGATCCTGCTTCACGGCATCAGCAAGCTGATGGACCCCACGAGTCTCAACGGCATTGCCCAGCAACTGGCGGGGATGGGCCTGCCGTCGTTCGTCGCCTATGGCGTGCTGATTGGCGAGATCGTCGCGCCGCTGATGGCTATCGTCGGTTGGCAGGCAAGAATTGGCGGGCTATTGATGGCAGTCAACATGGTCGTGGCGCTGATTCTCGTCCATACCTCCCAACTGTGGACTCTCAACAGCCAGGGCGGCTGGACGCTGGAACTGCAGGGCATGTTCCTGTTCGGTGCACTGGCGATCATGTTCCTGGGAAGCGGGCGCATGGCAGCCAGACCCGACTGACGGGTAGCGCAGGGCAACCTCATCCGATCTTCAAATCCGCCAGCCGCTGAGCCAGCAACTCGGGAAAGCGCTTGAACCAGCGCTGGTTGAGCGGCGAAGGATGAGGCAACGGCGCGAGAACGAAGCGCTTGGTCTCCCCATCGTCCAGAGTCAGTTGGGTGACATGCGTCGCCGTGAAGCGGTCCTCTCGCGACCAGAAGGCCTCCAGCGCATCCCGGACCTCCCGGGACTGCCCGATACCAAACCAGAGAAACGCCTCTCGCCCCAGCGTGATCACCCGGTCACCGTCCCATTGTCGAGTCAGCAGTGCCGCCACCAATGGCTGGAAGCGGCGCTTTACGGCCATGGACCAGGCCTTGTTGCCCACCGGCTTGTAGGGAACGGTATTGATCCAGAACAGGTCGTCCCCCACCGTCAGTGACGCCTCGAAGTCCGGAAGCGGTTGTCCGTGGCGGTGACGATAGAGCGCCTCCCGCACCTTTTGCCCGCCAGCGCCGACGAACGGCAACCCCACTTCGACTTCCTTCTTGCCGGGATCCCGCCCGAACACGGCGAGCTTGGCGTTTTTGGGCCCGAGGCCGACGATCGGTGCCAGCGGATCGCGATCGAACTGGCGATAGACGTCGCGATCCAGCCGATCGAGTTCGGCGGCTTCCTGGCGCATGGCCTTGTCGATCTCGGCCGGCAGGGGTTGAGCTTGATGATTCATGCGCTGTCCTTAGCCATCAATAGTCCTTAGCCAAGAGTCCTTAACCAAGAGTTCTTAGCCGATAGTCCTTAACTAATAGTTCTTAGCCGATAGTTCTGACCATCGATAGATCCTGGCCATCAACAGGGCCTGGCCATCGATAAATACTGGCCCTGAATAGACCGACCATCGAGCTGCCGGCCTTCAGTTCCATGGCGCGTTGAGTACCAGCACTCCGGCATTCAGATAGGCCGCGAAACCGGCCCACACCAGATAAGGCAACAGCAAGCCGGCAGCGAGGCGTGAATGGCGCGAGAAGGTCACGATCGTCCAGACGATCAACCCCCACAGCAGAAGCAGATCGAGCAGGCCGATCAGCATCCAGTGGGCTGCGAAGAACAGCCACGACCAGAGGCCGTTGGCGATCAGTTGCAGCACGAAAGGCAACAGCGCCTTTCCGCGTTCGTCGCGCGGCGCAACCAGCGTCACCTTCCAGGCCGCCACGGCCATCATCAGATACAGCAGCGTCCAGGCGACAGGGAACAGCCAGTCAGGCGGCGTCAGTGGCGGTTTGGCAAGCGCGGCGTACCACTCGCCGGGCGGCGCCAGAATGCCGCTGCTGGCAGCGATCGCCACCAGCAGCAACCAGCCGCAGAAGAGACGACTCGAGCGACTCACGGCAATTACCAGCTACCCGTGTTTTCCATCGAGGCCCACGGCTCCTGCGGCGCCAGGGCGTCGCCTTTCTGCAGCAGTTCGATGGAGATGCCGTCCGGCGAACGCACGAAGGCCATGTGGCCGTCTCGCGGCGGACGATTGACGGTGACGCCACCCGCCTGCAACTTCTCGCACAGCGCGTAGATATCATCGACCCGATAGGCCAGATGGCCGAAGTTGCGCCCCCCGGTGTACTCTTCCGGGTCCCAGTTGTAGGTCAGTTCGACCATAGGCGACTGCTCGGCCTTGGCGCGCGGCGTATCGTTGGGCGTTGCCAGAAACACCAGCGTGAAGCGCCCTTTCTCGCTCTCCTTTCGCGAGACTTCCTGCAGTCCCAGCAGATCGCAGTAGAAGTGCAGCGAGGCGTCGAGATCGGCGACGCGAACCATCGTGTGCAAATATTCCATGACATCTTCCTGATTCGTCAAAACGTTGAACCATTCTATGGTAGACCACGACCGACGTCCGGTGAATCGTGGACCGGCCTACCGCCTATCTCGCCATCGGCGAACGCTCCGGAAGGCAGACGAAAAGGCCCGACATCATCGATATCGGGCCTTCGACGTCATGGCGACCGGACCATCAGGTGTTCAGAAACGCCTTGCCACGTACTGACCGATCGCCTGCTGAGCCTCTTTGAGCGACTGCTGCTTGCGATCCTCGCCCATATTCAAGCCTTCCGCGTAGATCGTGTGCACGTCCTCAATACCCATCAGGCGAAGCATGTGCTTGAGATGCGGAGTCTGGGAGTCCATCTCGGTGCCGGCGTACATGCCGCCGCGCGCCGCCAGGATCAGACCGGACTTGCCCTCGAGCAGCCCCACCGGCCCGTTGGCGGTGTACTGGAAGGTCTTGCCGGCACGCAGGATACGATCGAACCAGGACTTGAGCTGGCTAGGGATGCCCAGGTTGTAGAGCGGCACGGCCAGCACCAGCACGTCACTGGCTACCACTTCCGCCAGCAGGTCGTCGGAGATCCGCGCCAGCGCCTGCTGATCGGCGCTGCGTTCGCCGGGCTCGGTCATCCAGCTCGTCATTTCGGCGCCGGTCAGGTGCGGCAGTGCCTGCTCGACCACGTTGCGCTCGACGAGCTCGACGTCACGGCCTTCCAAAGCCGACTTGAAGGATGCTGCCAGCGCGCTGGACTGGCCGCCTTCGCCGAACAGGGAACTGGTGATGAGAAGAATGCGCTGCGCCATGAAACTGCCTCCAATGTGGGTTGCACTACAGCGAGATGCCGCTACCTGACGGCTACATGGGAGGCATTATTCATTGTGGTTTTTGGAATGAAAACCGCGAAATATGGCATGAAACGTTCGATCGCATCGATTCTTTCCGATCTCCGCCATGACGGCCCCGCCGCCATCTGCCATCAACGGCTGGCTTCGACGCCTTGTCCGCAACCGTGGAACTCCCGGTCGCCATAGCGCAGCGTCACCTTGACCGGCCACGGTTTGCCACTCATGTCATCGAAGCAGGCGCCGGCTCGCAGATCCAGCTCCATGGGGTATCGTCCGCTGTCGCTGACCAGCACCATGCGTGCCTCGCTACCGTTCTGCACCGAGGCGACCCGGTAGTCGAAGGTATCCTCGGCCTGGCCGTAGTCGGACACCAGCGTCAGCGAGTGGCTGTTGCGATCCAGGGACAGGTTCCAGCCCGGTTCGTTGCCGCTGGCGTAGAAAATGCTTTCGGGGTGTTCCTGCCGCGTGGTCGTCTTGCGCTCACTGGCCAGGGTACAGACCAGCCGCCCGTTGTCGCTCTCGACGCGGGCATCGCGCCCCTGGCGCCAGAATGATAGGCCCCCGAGCTGGTAGCGCGAGCCGGTGCCGACCACGGCACTGGGCAGCTCGGTTTCCCCCAGCGCCGTCCACAATCGCAGCCGCCGATCGTCGGGCGTGGTCGTCACCAGATCCTGCGACGGCGTGCAGCGCCAGGCGGTAAAGGTTTCCCCTCCATCGGCAAAGAAGGCGCTTGGCATCAGCGGTGACTTGAGCGTATCCAGCCCTGACGGCGGCGCGGTGGAAGACACGTTTTGATGCCCGCCGCTGGCGCAACCCGCGAGCATGAGCATGCCGGCCGACAGCGTCAGCCAGCGAACCGATGAACGATGACGATAGAGGGCGCGGCGGTCTTTGCCAGCCTGAAGCGCTTTGGACATGAGCAAGGTTCCCGAGAGGTGTCTGGACACGGATAGCCGTCACAAAAAATCGCCGGGAGCGATTTTTGACGTCGCGCAGCGACGGCCCGGAGGGTGACCGCCAGGGATGGCAGGTCACAAAAAAGCGCCGCGAGATCGTCTCGCGGCGCAACGCTCAGCCTAACATGTCAGCGTCATCGATGGGCCAAACCCAGCGGCTGGCCAGACCCGGCGGCGGACCCGAACACAGTCCGTTCATCGTTGGAAAATCGCTTCACGTATAGCGCTTGCGCAACTCGCGCGCCGCCTCGACCATGTTGGCCAGTGCCGGCTCCACTTCGGCCCAGCCCCGCGTCTTGAGACCGCAGTCCGGATTGACCCAGAGCCGCTCGGCCGGGATCTTTTCCGCGGCCTTGACCATCAGATCGACCATCCAGGCACGCTCGGGAATGTTCGGCGAGTGGATGTCGTAGACGCCCGGCCCGATCTCGTTGGGCCCGATTTTGCTGGAATCACCGAAGTGCTGGAAGGCGTCCAGCAGTTCCATGCCGGAACGCGAGGTCTCGATGGTGATGACATCGGCATCCATGGCGGCGATAGCGCCGATGATGTCGTTGAACTCCGCATAGCACATGTGGGTGTGGATCTGCGTCTCGTCGGCCACCACGGCAGCGCTCAGCTGGAAGCACTCCACCGCCCAGTCGAGATATGCCTGCCATTCGGCCTGGCGCAACGGCAGCCCTTCCCGCAGCGCCGGTTCGTCGATCTGGATGATGGCAATACCGGCGCGCTCGAGATCGGCGACCTCGTCACGCAGCGCCAGCGCGATCTGTCGGCAGGTGGTGGCTCGCGGCTGATCGTCACGCACGAAGGACCACTGCAGGATCGTCACCGGCCCGGTGAGCATGCCTTTCATGGGCTTGTCGGTCAGCGACTGGGCGTACTCGCTCCAGCGCACCGTCATCGCTTCAGGCCGCGTCACGTCACCGAAGATCATCGGCGGCTTGACGCAGCGGGAGCCGTAGCTCTGTACCCACCCGTTCTGGGTGAAGGCGAAACCGTCGAGCTGCTCGCCGAAATACTCGACCATGTCGTTACGCTCGGCCTCGCCATGCACCGGCACATCGAGTCCCAGCTGTTGCTGGCGTTCGACCACCAGCGCGATCTCTTCGCGCATGCGGGCTTCGTAATCCGCCGCGTCCAGCTCGCCCCGCTTGAAGTCGCGGCGGGCCGCACGGATTTCCTGCGTCTGCGGGAAGGAGCCGATCGTGGTCGTCGGGAACAGCGGCAGATTCAGTCGCTCACGCTGTGCCGCGGCCCGAACCGTATAGACGCTGGCTCGACGCGTGTCGGCATCGCCGACCTTCGATAGACGCTCGGCAACCTGCGGCTTGTGAATGCGCTGTGACTCGCGCCGCGCCGCCAGGGCGCGACTGGCATCCTCGACGCGCTGACGATCCGCCGCCGTTTCCGCGCCGTCGAGCACATGGGCAAGCGTCACGACTTCATCCAGCTTCTGACGCGCGAACGCCAGCCAGCTTTTCAGCTCCGGATCGAGCTTGGTTTCGTTGTTCAGATCCACCGGCACATGGAGCAGCGAACAGCTCGGAGCCAGCCACAGCCGGTCGCCCAGGCGAGATCTGGCATCCTTGAGTTCACTGGCGAGACGTTCGAGATCGGCGCGCCAGATGTTGCGGCCGTCGATGGCTCCGACGGAAAGCACCTTGTAGGGCGACAGGCGATCGAGCACGGCCCTGAGCTGCTGCGGTGCCCGCACCAGATCCACGTGCAGCCCCTCGACCGGCAGCGATACCGCCAACCCCAGGTTGTCACCGAGGCCGCCGAAGTAACTTGCCACCAGCAGCTTGACCGGGGCCGATTGCAGCTGGTTGTAGGCGGATTCGAACGCGCGCTGCCACTCGCCCGGCAGATCCTGGACCAGCGCCGGCTCGTCCAGCTGCACCCATTCGACGCCGGCGTCGGCGAGCCGAGCCAGAATCTGGCCATAGGTCGCGACCAGATCGTCGAGCAACGAAAGGCGTTCGAGCCCCTCGCTCTTGGACTTGGCCAGCCACAGCCAGGTGACAGGGCCGGTCAGCGCCACCTTGACCGGATGCCCTTGCGCCTTGGCTTCGGCCACTTCCTCGAACAGCCGCTTGCTGGCAATCCGGAACGTCTGCCCTTCGTACAACTCCGGCACCAGATAGTGATAATTGGTGTCGAAATACTTGGTCATCTCGCAGGCCGGCGCCGGCTCGCCGGAGGGAGCGCGGCCCCGTGCCATGCGGAAACTGGTGTCGAGATCGACCTCCCCTTCGACGCTGCCGAAGCGTGGCGGCACCGCCCCCATCAGCACGGAAACGTTGAGCACCTGATCGTAGAAAGCGAAGTCACCGACGGTGACGACACCCAGGCCGGCGTCGATCTGGTCCTGCCAGTGCGCCTTGCGCAGTCGCGCGCCTTCCTTTTCGAGTCCGTCTCGGTCCAGCTCGCCCTTCCAGTAGGCTTCGACGGCTTTCTTCAATTCGCGATGCGCGCCGATGCGCGGATAGCCCAGAGTGTGCACCAGGGTGGTCATTTGTGGGGTCTCTCGGAGTTAACGGTTAGAATGGAGAAGATCATGGCTTGGCGGGCAGTCTCTCCGGCAACGCACCTTGAATCAAACGCGTTTATCTAATCCTCAACGTGAGCACAGTTCATCACATGCTCGAACTTCGCCATCTCCGCACGTTGATCGCTCTGCGTGACACCGGCTCGCTGGTCGAAGCGGCGGAGCGCGTTCACCTGACCCAGTCGGCGCTATCGCACCAGATCAAGGATCTCGAGTCGCGGCTCGGCATGCCATTGTTTGCCCGCAAGACGCGTCCGGTATCGTTCACCCGCGCCGGGGAACGGCTGCTGACCCTGGCCGAACAGGTGCTGCCCCAGCTGCGTCTGGCGGAATGCGATCTGGCACGGCTGGCCGGCCACGAACAGGGTCGCCTGCACATGGCGATCGAGTGCCACAGCTGCTTCCAGTGGCTGATGCCGACGATCGACCATTTCCGCGACCACTGGCCGGAGGTGGAAGTCGATATTCCCAGCGGCCAGAATTTCGATCTGCTGCCGGGGCTGACGCGCGAAGCGCTCGATCTGGTCATCACGGACAACCCTGAGCCGCTGCCGGGCGTGCACTACGCCCCCCTGTTCCGCTACGAAGGCCTGCTCGCCGTTTCCAAGCAGCACGCGCTGGCGACCCGAAGCTGGGTCGAGCCTTCGGATCTCGCCACGGAAACGCTCATCGTCTATCCGGTGGAGCACGCCCGTCTGGATGTCTTCACCCAGTTTCTCGATCCTGCCGGCGTACGCCCGCAGGAGATCCGCAGCGCCGAACTCACGGTGATGATGATGCAGCTGGTGGCGAGTGGCCGCGGAGTGTGCGCCCTGCCCAACTGGGCGCTGACGGAGTATCTGGAGCGGGATTACGTCAAGGCGCTGCCGCTGGGCAAGGACGGGGTGTGGAGCACGCTCTACGCGGCAGTGCGGGAGGACAATCTGGAACTGCCGTGGATGGAGGACTTCATCCGCACCGCAAGAGACACGTCGTTTGCGGTGCTCAGTGGCGTCAAGCCAGCCGGCACGCCGGACGACGCCTGACGATCGGGCGCTTACCGAAGCCGCGAATGGGGCAACCGCGAAGGGTCGTCAGACCGTCTCTTCGTCGAATGTCAGCGGCCGAATCGCCTCCCGGCCGTGTAGCGGCAGCAGCAGGCTGAAGCGAGCGCCGCCCAGGCTCTCGCTGCGATCGACCACGACATTGCCGCCGTGCCAGGCCATGATCTTCTGGACGATGGAAAGCCCCAGACCGTAGCCGCCCGAGCGTCGGGTGCGACTGTCGTCCAGCCGGGCGAACGGCTTGAAGATGGCGATGCGCTTCTCTTCCGGCACCCCGGGGCCATCGTCTTCGACATCGATGCGCACGGCTCGGGGTTCGCGATGGACCTTCACCACGACCTGATGCTCCGCATGCCGGCAGGCATTGGCGACCAGGTTCTGGACCGCCCGCTGCAGATAGCGCGGCTCCGCTTCCACCTCGAGCTCTTCGCCATCGGCAACGCGCAGTTCGAGGTGCGGGTGCAGCGGGCTCAACGTCTCCAGTACTCGCCAGGCGAGCGCGCGACACTCCAGGCTTTCCGTCTGCAGCGTCACGCCTTGGGCATTCTCGCTGTCGAGCTTGGCGTAGGTGAGGATTTCATCGATCAGCCGGTCGAGTTCGGCTATATCCTCATCGATCCCCGCCAGTTGGCGCTGCGCAACCTCGTCCTTGCTGAGATCTTCCAGCATCTGTACCGCAAAGCGAATGCGTGCCACCGGCGTACGCAGCTCGTGGGAGACGGCCCGAATCATCTCCTGCTGGCTGCGCAGCAGCGTCTGGACCTGTGCCGCCATGCCGTTGAGCGCCATGCCCAGACGACCGATGAAGTCGTTGCTGTCGACCCGCACTCTCGAGTTGAGATGACCTGCCGCGATGCGCGTCGCGGCCCGTTCGAGCCGCCCCACCCGGCCTTCGACGCCCCACACGATGAGATAGATGGCGCCGGCCAGCGTCGTCAGCACCATGATCAGCAGGGCCAGCGCCAGCGACAGCGGCATCGACTCGAAACTGGGCAGCGGGCCGATTCGCAACCAGCGATCCGGCCCGACCCGGGCGTGAATGTAGAGCGCACTCAGCCCCGTTTCGAGACGCACCACCACTTCGCCGGCGTCGAGACGCGTCGCCTGGATAGGATCGACATCCGTCGGCGGCGAAGTATAGAGACCAACCGGCATATGGAACTGCTGTTGGACGCGCGCCAGCCGGCGAGCCTGAATCTCCTCCTCTTCGCCGCTCAACCAGCTACGCAGCACTTCGGTGATACCACGAAGCTGCATCTCGTTGAGACTGTTGATCCGCGCCGCCAGCACCCAACTGGAGTTAGGCAGCTGGTACAGCGAGCGCCAGCCATCATCGATGGATTCGATCACCGGCCGGTTCTCACGCAGTCGCGCCCGCTCGAAGTAATTCAGCGACAGGTCATCGAGCTGGAACAATCCCAACGGCATGCCCAGTGTCGACGCCATCGACGCCAGCCAGTCATCGCGCTGCGCCAACGGCTGGCGGGAGACGAGATCGGAAAGCAGTGCCAGCGGGCCGCTGACGAGATTTTCCCGGTAGTGCTCCTGACGCACCTTGTCGACGACCAGGAAGCCGAACAGTACCAGCGCAAAGGTAATGACCAACGCCGCCAGCAGCGACACGTAGAATCGCAGGAAGGTGCTGTCGGTAAAGGAACGACGCATGTTGGATCTCGCGGGCAATGTCGGGCAAGTAGCAGGGGGAGACGGCGACCGCGATCGCCGCTCTCCCTCAACTGTCTCTCACGAACAGATACCCTTTGCTCCGTACGGTCTTGATGCGATGAGGGTGGTTGGGATCGTCGCCGATCTTGGGGCGAATGCGCGAAACGCGCACATCGATGGAACGATCCTGCCCGTCGTATTTGATTCCACGCAATTGGGAGAAGATCTCTTCACGCGTCAACACCCGGCCTGCGCTGTCGGCCAGTAGCCAGAGCAGGTCGAATTCCGCGCTGGTGAGGTCGATACGCTCCTCTTCCAGCCACGCCTCGCGAGTGGCGCTGTCGATGACCAGGTTGTCGAACGTCAGGCGCGTCGCCCCGCTCGAGGAAACTAGGCTATCGGCGCGACGCATCAACGCGCGCATGCGCGCCAGCAGCACTCGTGGCTGAACCGGCTTGGGAACGTAATCGTCGGCACCCATTTCCAGGCCCAGAACCTGATCCATGTCGTCGGTCCGTGCCGTCAACATCAGAATGGGGCCGGCATAATGCGGTCGTGCCCGACGGCAGATCGACAATCCATCCTCACCCGGCAGCATCAAATCGAGGATTACCATGTCCGGCTGCTCCTCGATGATGCGTTCCACCCCGTGGGCACCATCGTGCTCGAGCTCGACCTGGAAGCCGTTGGCCTCCAGATATTCGCGTGTCAGATGCGCCAGACGTTCGTCGTCTTCGATAATCAATACGCGATCTTGATGTGCAGTGCTGTCCAAGCTGTCATCCATCCCTTTGAGTTGGCCTCGAAACCCTGCATACCACGGTCTTGATTTATTATTGGCAGCTAACGGCATCAAGCGGCTTCAAGAGCCAGGCAGATATAATTCACCGTTACTGCGCTAATGTCTTAGATAATCAGCTATGCCTGAAGAGAGCCTAGCGGATTAAACAGCATCATACCCGAATTGTTCCCTTTGTAACCCGGTATCGGCAATGGACTACGCGGTTAATGGATAAATTCAGACAAGAGACCGATAAGGTTGGCTTACAAAAACGACAATGTCAGTAGCGCTTTGGCAAGCCATCTCGAGGCGCCAGGCGTTGCTGGCGCTCACCGACTCTATCCTGAACTCAGCGGCTCAAGTCCACGTCCCGCGTCTGCCCCTTGCCGAGTTCGATCTGCTTGATGATGATCGGACTGCGTGATTTGCCACCGGGAAGCAGCACGCTGCCGGCAACGTAGAACACGCCTGCAGGTATGCCTCTGACGACGAAATAGCCATTGTCGTCAGTCTTGGCGTAGTGCGTATATTCACGAGCACGGGAGTCGGCCGGTTCGATCTTGCGTCCCGAAAGCGCCACCTCGGCGGCTTCGGCCGCATAGCGCGTCGCTGGCGCCACCGAAACCGTCTCATCGGAACCCACGAGCGTCTGCCCATCCGACGTTCTATAGGTCAACCGCCCCTGGACGGCCGAGGTCCCGCGCTTTTCGAGCCGGGCATACTCCTCGGCAGGGAAGGGAATCTGGCGTTTCACCACGGCCTCATCGCTGCCGGAGCGATCGAAGATATCGGGCATCTGAAACGATCCCGTCGATAGACTTTCGCAACCTGCCAACGCCAGCATCATCAGCGCCAACACACCCACCCGAAGATTCCCTGCCACCATCGATTCTCTCCCTGACTGTCAATCACCGGCCGCAACGCAAGAGATGCTATCAGGTCAGCCCATTGTTTCCCGACGAACTGAAACCGGACGGCGATTATCCCGCGCCGCTTTCCTATGTCGATACTGGTGCAGAACGGTGATGCCTGTCGATATCGCCACGCTTCCGGTTCAGCCTCGCCTGCCGGCGAGGCCTCACGTTGACCCAGTATGGTTCAACTTATCCGTTTACCCGTCAGGCGGGCCGAGGATCATCCGGTCACCGCGTATCTGGATATCGAAGCGCCCCAGGAAGCTCATGCCCAGCAGCACGACGTCGTCATCGATACCGGCATGGATCGATCCCGGCACACGGCGGACCTGCAAGCCACCCAGCCTGACGCTGTCGAGCGTCGTCAGATGGCCATCGACGCGGCCATTGGCGGTAGTGAACGTGACCTCGCGCCCCGGCTCGAGCCCGAGGGATTCGGCAAGCGACCGAGAGAGGGAAACGTAGGTAGCGCCGGTATCGATCAAGAAGGTCACGTTCTGGCCGTCGATCTCGCCCGGCGCGACGAAGTGGCCGTAGGCGTTGCGCTCCAGCGTGACCGGGGCCTGCCCGACGGAAACGGCGCCGGCCAACTCGGCATTGGGCTGGCTGCGCCGCTGTTCCACGCCACGGAACCACCAACCCGCCAGCAACAGCAGCAGAATCCAGAACAGCACCATCATGCCGATGCCGGTTCGACGGACACCGCGAGAATCATTCTCCATGGCAACCATCGCACTGTTGCAGGCGAATCGCGCGGCGCCGCTTCGCCTCATGGCCTGGCGCCGTCATGAGGATCAGCGCAGGTCCGGGTTGAGGGTATAGGTTCCGGTGATGCTGGATTCCGCCAGCACGTGACCCGCCATCGCCTCGCGAACCTGCTCGCCGGTAAATTCTCCCGACAGACCCAGCGTGGGAATATCCAGCGCGAACACGCTGAAGGTATAGCGATGGACGATTTCATCGTTCCAGGGCGGGCAAGGCCCATCGTAGCCGCCGTAGACGCCGGCCATGTCCGGGTCGCCGGCCAGAAACCCGGTGTAGCCGTTGATTCCGCTGATGCCCTTGGCGGTCTGCCCAGGCGTCTTGCCCTTGGGGACCACGCCGTCGGCCATCTCGCCTTCCTCGATCAGGTTGACCTCGACGGGAATATCCACCAGTACCCAATGGTAGAAATCGACGCGCGGCAGGTCCGCGGGGAGTGTCTTGCCTTCCTGATTGACGTCGTCCGCCACGCCCGGCACATCGGGATCGGTCACTAGCAGCACGAAGCTCTGCGTGCCTTGCGGCGCGTCCAGCCAGCGCACTTCCGGGTTGCGGTTGTCGCTCAGGCGCATGTGCTGCTCGGGATCGGGTACGGCGAAAGCGAACTGCGCCGGAATCGGCTTGCCTTCCTCGATACCCTTGATGGTCAAACGCATGGGCCACTCCTCATCGATAGTGAAACAGGTATTGATCCCCGTACGGGCGCGCCATCGCAAACGGCTCCGGCGCACGCCGACGATTCACCGATAACCTTAAGTGCCCTCGCGGCTTTTGTCATGATCGGGCGCGGTGACGACCCATAGCGCCCAGGCGCATTGACGGCTCAGGATATCCGAGGGAGCGGATAGAGCCGGTCGGCGGTCATCTCTTCCAGCGAGTTGATGCCCAGCATCCCCAGGTTACGGTGCACCTCGGTCGCGAGAAGCGAAATGGCATGATCGACCCCGGCTTCTCCCGCCACCGCCGCGGCATAGTTGAACGGGCGGCCGACGAACACGAACTTCGCCCCCAGCGCCAGCGCTTTCAGCACATCGGAGCCGCGCCGAAAGCCGCTGTCGACCATCACGTCGAGACTCACGGCCGCGGCGATATCGGGCAGCACACGCAGCGGCGAGACATCACCGTCCAGTTGCCGCCCGCCGTGGTTGGAAACGATGATGCCATCGACACCCAGGGACTCGGCCTTGCGCGCATCCTCCACGGCCATGATGCCTTTCAGCACCAGCTTGCCGCCCCACTGCTCACGAATGCGGCGGATGTCCTCCCAATCGAGATGCTCCCGGCCGGAAAAGTCCCGCTCGACGTTCTTGGCGACGAGGGCAACGCCGCGCTCCGCACCGACATGCTCGAAATGCGGCATGCCGTGACGACGGATCGTGCGCAGGAAGGTACACAGCGCCCATTCGGGATGCGTTGCGCCTTGCCACAGCAGGCGAAGGTCGGGGCGAATCGGCGTCTTGTACCCGGTGCGCACGTTGTTTTCACGGCTCGGCACCACGGCGGAGTCGACCGTCACCACCAGCGTCTGGATTCCGGCACGAGCCACACGCGCCACCAGGGCATGAATGGATGCCGGATCGGGTGGCATGTAAGCCTGGTACCAGACATCGGGATTGACCTCGGCAATCGTCTCCAGCGCGATCAGTCCGGAGGCGCTGATGACCATGGGAATACCGGCCCGCCGGGCAGCGCTGGCCAGGCGAATGTCGCCACGGTAGGCGGTCAACGCGCTGACGCCCATCGGTGCGATGCCGAACGGCAGGGCATGTTCGCGCCCCATCAGCGAGGTTCTGGTCGTCCGCCCGCTGACATTGACCAGCGAGCGATGCACGAACCCGATCTCGCGAAAGGCCCGAAAATTGTCATCGTAGGAGGCATTGGTTTCCGCCGCACCGGCCACGTAACCGAAGATGGGCTTGGGCAGCACCCGCCTCGCGAAACGCTCGAAATCCGCCAGGCAGAGGATGTGTCGCAGACGTCGGCGAAACCACCAGCGCTCGAACCAGGAAATGCCGAGGTTCGAATTCACCGCATTTCGAAAACGGGGCTGGGGCTCCATCGCGCTCATGACACCACCCTTCTCGATGTCTGATGCGCAGCCGTGACCCTGGCAACATGGATCGGCGGGTCGAGCGGGAGCATGGCGTGTGAATACCGCACTGCAATCGGGTCCGAGGGCATCGGCGTTCTCCGGGAACGTCAAGGATATCGAGGGTGCCGACTCGACCTGAAAAGGCGATGCAGTCGACGATCAGGCGCTAAATTGTCATACATCATATTTACAGGGACAGTCGACTTTCGATGTATACGCCTGGATTCGATGGCTCCCGCTCCCGAGTTGCAGCGTGCCAGGTTTGTTTCTAGCCTGTAACCACACTTGATATGAGATAACTTATGTTAAGGATGACGTTTTTGACCCTGCTTCTCGCCCTCGGCCTTTCCGCATGCGGAACCTCGACCGGCGAGCGTGCGGCCAGCGGCGCGGGCGTTGGTGCCGCCGTCGGCGCGGGCGCGGCGGCTGCGACCGGAGGCGACGTCACTCAGGGTGCCGTGATCGGCGGCGGTGTCGGTGCAGCCACGGGCGCGGCAACCGACGAAGACGATGTCGACCTCGACGACTGAGCCGCCGCTGCGACTTCCCTGACTTGTTTCAGCCTAGCGGCAGAACGAAACGCCGCGCATGCCGAGATGAAAGTGATTGGCGTGCGCGGCATTGTAGTTCGGCCCCAGAGTGGTACCGAAATAGTGACAGGCACCCGCCTGAGCCGCTTCGAGAAACCGACCACGTTCGCCCCCGTCCCCCCAGTCCTCGAGTACGCTGATCCGACGCCCATCCTCGAGCCGGAAGGCCGCGACATCGAGTGCCGACGCCGTGGCATGCTCGCTGCGTCTGGCGTTCTCCCGATGGTAGATATTGCGGCATGCGAAAGAGCCGTAATGCTGCACGCGGGAAACACCCTCGCCGAAGATCTGCCGAGCCAACGGCTGCAGTTCGTGTCGTTCGTACATGGTCCAGGCCAGCGCCAGCGGGCAACTGGCCACGAAGCTCGAACTGAACGCGACCTGCGTGCTCGAGAGCCGAACCACGTTCTCGAGCGGGCAACCGGCCGCCGCGGTGTAATCCCCCAACGGGGTGTAATCGATATCCGTCGCCGTCTTCAACGCCGCAAGACACGCCTCCCGATCCCCGGATAGCGCTTTCAGCTTCCAGCGCGTGACCGGCGTCACGGGATCGCTCACGACCAGCGGCGCGAACGGGTTCCACTCCCGCGGGATCTGCCAGACTCCCTTGTCGAAAGCGACACCAACAGCGATCGCTATCAGACAAATCAGGGTGCTTGAAGATGGCCTTGAAGAAGGTTTTGAGGAAGGTTTCATGGACTCCGGCGAGCTGATAGCGGATTTTCGCGACGTCGGTAATCGGCGACGCATTGGATAGCGCGATTCACACTTTTCTGCTAAATCGGTGCTATTCGATCGTAGTCATATATTCTAAGCTTAGTTAACTTGCAGAAATGCTGACGAACGCATTTCAATTCGAGCAGAAAACAATCATTACCGTGCATGTCGTCAAGGAGGACACAATGCCGGGCTGTGCCAGACACGAGAACGTTTGCGGTCGCTGCGACGTACCGCTGGATTTCGAATTCACCATGGCATTTCAGCCACTGGTGAACATCGACGAGAGTCGAATCTATGGCTACGAAGCGCTGGTCAGGGGAAGCGGCGGGGAATCCGCCGGTTCGGTGCTGGCACGGGTCGACGACGCCAACCTCTACCGCTTCGATCAGGCTTGCCGGGTCAAGGCGATCGAAATGGCCCACGATCTTGGGGCCGAGGGGATGCTCTCGATCAACTTCCTGCCCAACGCGGTCTACGAACCGCAGGCATGCATCCAGGCCACGCTTGATACAGCCAGGCGTGTCGGCTGGCCGACAAGCCGGCTCTGCTTCGAAATCACCGAATCCGAAAGCGTCAAGGATCGATGCCATCTGCAGAACATCGTGACCAGTTATCACGAGATGGGGATGAAGACGGCGCTGGATGATTTCGGCACCGGATACGCCAATCTGGACCTGCTGGTCGACATCTCGCCAGACGTGCTGAAAATCGATCGCCATCTGGTCAGCGATATCCACCAGTCCCCCCGCCAGCAAAGAATTCTGGAACACATCATTACCCTGGCGCATCAGCTGGACATCACTCTGATCGCCGAAGGTATAGAAAAACTAGAAGAAGCTCGTTGGCTCTACCGCCACGGTATTGCCAGACAGCAGGGATACTGGTTTGCCAGACCGGCCGCAGGACAACTACCGGTTTGCCCCGAATCGCGCTTCGCGCTGGTTCGTGGCGAACACTGACGACCGCGATACGACTGGCAACTCCTTCCACCGTCCGAATCACGGTACCCTGGCTTATGGTTGCTTCGAAAAATTCGCCATCCCATCAGACCGCCGAGGGTCCTTCCACGCCGGATGGGCTGGACACGTTGAATATCGCGGCGCTGATCTACCGGCTCGATGCCGGCGTTCCCCTGCTGGCCGATGCCAACGAGACGGCGAAACGTCAGTTGCACCTGGGTGATGGCTTCCCCATGGCCGACCCTTGGCAATGGCTGGACGCTCATCGCTATCCGGCGGCTGGCCTCGATCATCCGGCATTGCTGAATGTCTCGTCGGAAAACTCGAGACAATGGCAGTGCTTTCACATCCGCCAACATGCGCAGCCGCTGCAAGCGCTGAAACTCAAGATTTCTCCGCTGGAAACACGAGCCGACGAGGGTGCCACGCGTCACGTGCTCATCGCCATCGGCGAGATCACCGCTATCGACGATACCCCGGGCCTACTGCCACAGGCGCAACCGCATCTACGCCAGGTGCTCGGGAACTTGCCCATGGGCGTGTGTATCATCGATCTCGAAGGGTATCTGCGGCTGGTCAATCATGCCTTCTGCGAGTTCTTCGGCTATGCGGAAAGCGAGCTGCTCAATGCTCACTTCCGCAAGCTCTTGCCCTCGCAGCATCATCAGGCTGCCGAGAAGCAGCACGCAGCCAGCTTCCTCGAGGCACTGGAACAACGTCGTGCCGTGGAGGTCCGGCTGCATGACGGGTCATCTCGTACCGTCATCATCGAGGACACGATCAGCCACGACGAAGCGGGCCGCCCCCAGCGGATCGCCTTTCTCGTGGATATCACCGAGCGATGCGATATCGAACGCCGGCTGCAGGAAAAGAACCGTCGCCTCGAATATCTGGCAACGCGAGACGATCTGACGGGATTGCACAACCGCCGTTTCGGCCTGGAGCTGCTCGAACAGACACTGGAACGAAGCCAGCGTTATGGCGAAAAGGTCGCCATTGCCATGCTCGATCTGGATCACTTCAAGGAGATCAACGATCGCTACGGCCATGCCGTTGGCGACGAGGTGTTGACGGAATTCAGCCACTTCATGATCGGCGCGCTGCGTTCGAGCGATACCCTGGTTCGCTGGGGCGGAGAGGAGTTCCTGGTGATCTTGCCCGGGGTCGATCGCTTCTCGGCACAGACCACGATAGACCGTGTCCTGAAGCAACTTCGCCAATGTACCTTGAGCACATTTCGCCTCCGGGTAAGCTTCTCCGCTGGCGTGGGCGAGTATCGCGACCAGATGTCCAAGAGGTTGCTGGAGGAAGTCGACCATGCGCTTTACCAGGCGAAATCGGCCGGCCGAGGCTGTGTTTCGATCGCTCCCGTTTCCAGCACCTGCCAAGAGCGCTGCCACGCTCGAATGTTTCCCTCGTTTCAGGGCTGACGACCGCCCCCCGGGCGGTCGCCACTGGCTGCCTTTCCGGAACGAGCGCCCGGACTTGGGTCGTTCCGAAGCGGTCTTTCGGACAGAGATTCAGAAAATCGCCCGCACTGCGAGGAACAGGACCGTCGGCGCCAGCAGGATGCCGAGCCCGGTATAGAACGTCGCGGTCATCGCACCGTAGGGCACCAGCCGCGCGTCGGTGGCCGCGAGACCCGCCGCGACGCCGCTGGTCGTCCCGATCAGGCCGCCAAAGATCATCGCCGAGCGCGGGTTGTCCAGCCCGATGAGCTTCGCGGTCATCGGTGTCGCGATCATGGTCAGGATCGATTTGACCAGGCCGGCGGCGATCGACAGCGCAATCACTTCCGAACTCGCGCCCAGCGTGGCCCCGGTTACCGGTCCGACGATATAGGTCACCGCGCCGGCCGCGATCGTGGTGATGTCGACCGGATCGGTATAGCCGAAGCCGATCGCGACGACGGCCCCCGCCACGAACGACACCAGCACGCCGAGAAACAGGGCGATCACGCCACGCAGGCCTGCTTTCTTGACCTCCTGCAGACGCACGCCGTACGCGGTGGCGATGATCGCCAGATCCCGCAGCATGCCGCCCCCCATCAATCCCAGACCGGAAAACAGCGTGACATCCGAAAGCCCCTTGCTGCCGCCGGTGGATGCCCCACCGACATAGGCGAGGATCAAGCCGATGATGATCGCGATTGCCGAGCCATGCAGACGGCCCGCGGTGAGATGGCGACTGAGCCAGTACGCCACGTACATGGTCAGGCCGATCACGGCAAAAGCGGCAATCAGGTGATACTTGTCGACCAGCGAAACAATGGAATCGTTCATGCGAGCCTCCCCTTTCAGTGGCCGCTATGGGCTGTTGGCGTCGAGTCGAGCGGGCTCGCATCGTCGACCTTCCTGCCGGTCAGCACGGGAACCAGCGCCAGCCCCAGCACGACGGCCAGCACTCCGGCCAGGATCGCCACCATGCCGCCACTGAAGGCAGCCGCCACGTTCTGGCTGGCCGCCATGGCAACGACGATGGGAATGTACATCGCATTCCAGAAGTTGATGCCGCTCTCGGTCGTCTCCGGCAGCTTGCCGCGATCCTTGAGGTAGCCGGTCACGAAGATCAGCAGCAGCATGGCGATGCCCACACCGCCCAGATTGGCATCGATTCCCAGCAACTGGCCGAGTACGTCGCCGATGATTAGCCCGACCAGCATGCAGCCGGCCAGGAGTGCTACACCGTAGATCACCATCGTTGTCACCTCTTGGGCATTGTTATAGAACGTTTTACAAAGACATCGTCATGATTGGCCCGGTTATCGGAGCTTGGCGTGTATCGGAACCGCCACGCCCGGCGTGACGGCCGTGCCGCGTTACCCACGCGGCGAGGGTGAAAAACCTCCCGTAATGCTACGGATTTGCCGTTTCGGCACTCAGGTAGATATCGGCATAGCGTTCGCGCAGCGCGTTCTTCTGGACCTTGCCCATCACGTTGCGCGGCAGGCTATCGATGAAGAACACTCTCTTCGGCTGCTTGTAGCGCGCCACCTTGTCCTTCAGCGCCGCCAGCACGTCAGATTCGTCCAGCGATTCCCCCGGCTTCAGCACCACCGCCGCGGTCACTCCCTCGCCCAGATCGGGATGGGCAACACCGATGACGGCCGACTCCACCACCTGAGGCAGCTCGTCGATCCACTGCTCGATCTCCTTGGGATAGACGTTGTAGCCACCGGAGATCACCAGATCCTTGTCGCGCCCGACGATATGCAGATAGCCGTCTTCGTCGATCAGCCCGAGATCGCCGGTGATGAAGAAGCCGTCGTCGCGAAACTCGGAGGCGGTCTTTTCCGGCATTCGCCAGTAGCCCTGGAAGACGTTCGGCCCGCGAACTTCCACCAGGCCGGTTTCCCCCGCCGGCAATGCCTTGCCGGTTTCGCGATCGGTAATGCGCACCTCGCTACCCGGCAGCGCGAAGCCGACCGTGCCCGGACGGCGCTCGCCGTCGTAGGGATTCGAGGTGTTCATGTTGGTCTCGGTCATGCCGTAGCGTTCGAGAATGGCATGGCCGGTACGTTCGCGGAATTCCCGATGGGTTTCCGCCAGCAGCGGCGCGGAGCCGGACACGAACAAGCGCATGTTCGCGGTGGTCTCCCTGTTCAGCCGCGGGCTGGCCAGCAGGCGGGTATAGAACGTCGGCACCCCCATCAATGCCGTTGCCCGTGGCATCAGATCCAGCAGTTGCTCGGCATCGAGCCTGGGCAGAAAGGTCATCGAAGCACCGACGGTCAGAACGATGTTGCACGCCACGAACAAGCCGTGGGTGTGAAAGATCGGCAAGGCGTGCAGCAGATGATCGTCGGCGCTGAAGCGCCAGGTCTGCGCCAGCGCCTGGCTGTTGGCAGCGAGATTGCCGTGGCTCAGCATGGCACCCTTGGAACGCCCGGTGGTGCCGGAGGTATACAGAATCGACGCCAGATCGTTGGCTTCCAGCTCGGCGATGTGCGGATCTTCCTCGGCCTCGGCGACCCGTTCCATCAACGAACCGTCGGCTTCCGCGCCCAGGCTTTCGACGACCGCCACCCCACAGCGCTGTGCCAACCGCCGCGCGGTGTCGATGTCGTCCGGGCGGCAGACATGGAATCGCGGCTCGGCGTCGGTGAGGAAATATTCGACTTCCGCCTCCGTGTAGGCGGTATTGAGCGGCAGGTAGACCGCTCCCGTCTGCAGGCAGGCCAGATAGAGCATGATCGCCTGCGGGCTCTTGTCGACCTGCACCACGACGCGGTCACCCGGCACTACGCCGTTGTCGCGAAGAACCCGCGCCATGCGACGCGAGGTGGAAAGCACGTCGCGATAGCGATACTGCTCGCCGCTCGGCGTATCGATCATCACCTTGTCCGGGCGGCGCTCGAAATTGCCCGAGAATTGCAGATACAGATTCTGATTCATCCCACCTCTCCTGCTTTGTTAAACGGTCACGCCTATTTTTTGAAAAGGCCAAGCCTGTTTTGTGAAACGGTCAGGCCTGTTTTATGAAACAGGTCACGAACGATCAGGCATCGGTCCGGGAGCCATGACGGCAGCGCGAGCGCCCCTGCTTGGCATCGCGGCGGATCTCGCTGGTGCAGACCACCGTGCCCTCGCGGCTGAACGCTTCGTGGTTCTGCTCGATCCGACCGAGCTCGTAGAGATAATTGACCATCAGCCCATGAGACTGGCGGCGGCCGTTCTCGGAGGTATCACCAGGCCAGTTGAGCCGGTGCAGGCTGGCGCCGTTGCCCAGGTGGAAGCGGGCCACCGGGTCCAGCGGCAGGCCGCTGTCGCGCTTGACGTCGATCAGGTAATGCGCCGCCAGCCCCCGCAGTTCGGCATTCAGCTTGTCGCGCAGTTTGGGATCTTCCAGCCAGCGCCCGTCGTCGAGCCCCTCGGCAATCTCGTCGGCGAGCTGGCAGGTTCCACTTTCGCGTTCCGCTGCCAGCCACTTGGCAAAACCGGGAACCGGCGAGAGCGTCACGAAGTTTTCGAGATTCGGCAGATTACGCTTGAGTTCCTGCACCACCTGCTTGATCAGGAAGTTGCCGAACGAGATTCCCCGCAGGCCGGCCTGGCAGTTGCTGATGCTGTAGAAGGCGGCGGTATCGGCCTCCTCCGGGCGCACTTCGTCGCCACCTTCCAGAATCGTCTGGATGCTGTCGGGAATACCCCGGCACAGCGCCACTTCGACGAAGATCAGCGGCTCGTCACCCGTGGCCGGATGGAAGAAGGCATAGCAGTGGCGATCCTCGGGGTCGAGGCGCCGACGCAAGTCCGACCAGTCGCCGATGGCATGGACGGCTTCATAGTGGATGATCTTCTCGAGCACCGCCGCCGGCGTGTTCCAGTCGATGCTCTCCAGCACCAGAAAGCCGCGGTTGAACCAGGATGCGAAGAGATGATCGAAATCTGCATCCAGCGGCGCCAGCTCGGGGTTCGCCTTGAGGCAGCGCAACAGATCCGCGCGCATCTTGACCAGTTCGTAGGTGCCGCCCGGGCACAGATTCAGCCGCCGCAGTAGGTGCTGACGACGAGGCTCGCAGGCCGCGAACAGCCGTTGCAGACTGGCGTTGTCCCCGTTGTCGCGATACGCCGCATAAGCCTCGTGAATGGCGTCGGGCTCGGCGGCGTAGCGTTCCCCCAGCAACTGGAAGAAGGCGAGCCGATCGCTCTCGCCGAGCGAGGCGTAGCGCTCCAGTGCCTCCTGGGCGATCAGAATCTGCGACGCCTCACCACCGGGCTGCATCAGCGTCTCGCATACCGATGTCAGTCGCGCCAGACTGCTCGGCGTCCCGCCATCTTCGCTACCGGCAAGATGCTGGCCCCGTGTCCGACGGCCGATGCTGGAGAGAAGATCCTGCAGAAAATTCATGTTGACGTTCATGCCGGCCCTCTCGGGTCTGTGGCTGGAGCTCGGGCTGTCACCAGCGGCGGCAGCGACGAGCGTTCGGCAGAGCGAAGCGGTCTGGCAGGAAAACGTCGGCATGAATTCCGAAACCGACTGTTAACATACATGTCATCGCTCTGTTATATATAACAGTTATGCCCCGGCCAGCCCGGTGTCAACATAGGAGAAAGTCTAATATGGCCCGCATCCCGCATGCCCAGCGGCTTCGCGACCTGCTTGAGGATGCCATCGTCGAAGGCCATTACGCGCCTGGAGACAGGCTGGACCCGGCGGCACTGGCGCAGGAGTACGACTGCTCGCGCACGCCGATCCGCGAGGCGCTGCAGCAGCTCGCCGCATCCGGCATGGTGCGCGTGCTGCCCAAGCGCGGGACATTCGTCGCCCAGTTGAGCGTGACCGAACTGGTCGAGCGTTTCGAAGTGATGGCGGAGCTGGAGGGGATGTGCGCACGTCTGGCGGCGCGGCGCATGACACCGGAAGAACTGGCGGCGCTGCATCGCGCCCAGGCGGCTTGCCGCGAATGCATGGCTGCCGGCGATGCCGACGGTTACTACTACGAAAACGGGACCTTTCATCACCTGATCTACCAGGCAAGCCATAATGACTTCCTGGCGCAGGAAGCCTCGCGCCTGCACGCCATTCTGAAGCCCTATCGCCGCCTGCAGCTGCATGCCCGCCGCCGTCTCGCCAGCAGTTTCGACGAGCACGAAGCGATCATGGCGGCGCTGGAGCGCGGCGACGCCGACGCTGCCGAAGCGGCGATCAAGGCTCACATCCAGATTCAGGGGGAACGGTTCAACGACCTGGTGGCATCGATGCAGCGATTGCAGCGTCGGCGCCGCGAAGAGCGATCGACGCCAGAAGGTTCGTCTTGAGATCGGCAGCCTTCGAGAACGAGGCTCACCGGATAACCACGATCGCGGCGATCAGTGGAACAGCAAGGTAACGACCAGCGCCACGCCGCCGACGAGCAGCGCCGTGACCACGGATACGCTGACCAGCAGATTGAGCCACCGGTCGACAGGCGCTTCGGCAGGCACCAGCGAACGCCGAGTCGCGCCTTGGCGTAGCTGGTGTCGGCCTGGTTGGTGTCGGCCTAGCTGGCTGGTGGGCTTCATGGCCGGGCGCATGGGCAAGTTCCGCAAGTCATATGATTATGTTAACGGCGGCACGCCTCTTGAATTGAGCTTCAAATTAGGTCTTTTCGCCGATCTTCGCCACTTTCCCCGCGCCCACTCGCCCCTCGCCCCTCGCCCCTCGACTTGATGCCGGCAGAACGATGCCACCAACGAAAACGGCCCCGATCCTGGCGGACCGGGGCCGTCGCGATATCACGCCCGACTATCGCGGATTGATGCGACGGTTCTTGATGTCCGGCGCGCGGCGGTAACGGTCTTCCTCCGCCAGCTCTTCGGCTTCGAATGCATCGGCGCCTACCGGCGTATCGCTATGGCGACGATAGAGCGCGGTCAGCATCGCCTTGCGGTCGGCGCGCAGCTCTTTCAGAGTCACGAATATCATGCCGTAGAGAATGAACGTGAATGGCAACGCCGCCAGCACCGATGCCGACTGCAACCCTTTCAGCCCGTTCTCGCCACCGGCAGAAAGCAGCGTCAGACAGATCGCCGCGATCAGTACCCCCCAGATGATCCGCTTCATCAGCGGCGGATTGAGCGAGCCATTATCGGTCATCTGCGAGACGATGTAGGTCGCGGAATCCGCCGATGTCACCAGGAAGATGAAGATCAGGCAGAGCGCGACGATCGACAGCACGTTCGAGAACGGCATCAGATCGAACATCTGGAACAGCGCCGAGGTGATGTTGTCGGCCGTCGCCTGGGCGAGACCCGCATCGCTGTTCATTTCCATCTGGATGGCGGCGCCGCCGAACACACCGATCCACAGGCAGGCCAGCAGCGGCGGCACGACGAGCACGCCGAAGACATACTGCTTGATGGTGCGCCCGCGCGAGATACGCGCCACGAAGGTGCCCACGAACGGTGACCAGGCGATGACCCAGGCCCAGTAGAAAATCGTCCAGTTGGACGCCCACTGGCTGTCATCGAAGGGAGACATTCGCAGGCTCATGCCGATGAAGTTCTGCAGGTAGTCGCCGATGCCCAGCGTGATGGTCTCGAGAATCGCGATGGTCGGTCCCGTGAACAGGATGTAGAACATCAGCGCGAAACAGATGATCAGATTGAGGTTGGACAGGTTCTTGATGCCCTTGTCCAGCCCCGACGTCGCCGAGAGCATGTAGCAGATGAACATCGCCCCCATGATGATGAACTGCCACATCATGTTTTCGGGCACGTCGAACACGAAATGCAGGCCGCCGTTGATCTGCAACACGGCCAGCCCGATAGAGGTCGCCACGCCCATCACCGTCGCGACGACGGCAAAGATATCGAGGATCGGCCCAAGACGGCGCAGTTTGGGACGTTTCGCCGTCACCGAAGACAACACGTTGGACACCATGCCCGCCTGCCCCTTGCGGAACTGGTAGTAGGCGATGATCAGGCCGACGACCGAGAAAGCCGCCCACTGATGAATGCCCCAGTTGAAAAAGGCGTACTGAATGGCATAGCGCGCCGACTCGGCGGATTCCGGCGCCACGTCGCCGTAGGGCGGCGTCATGTAATGGGTCATCGGTTCCGCCATGCCGTAGAACACCAGGCCGACACCGAACCCTGCCGCCAACAGCATGCTCACCCAGGAAAAGAAGCCATAGGTTGGCTTGCTATCCTGCGGTCCCAGGCGAATCTTTCCATACTTGCTGAATGCCAGCCCTACCAGAAAGATGACGAATCCGAACACCGAGATAAGATAGAACCATCCAAAGTAGTGCGTAGTCGCACCCAATGCGGCGTTAGCGATATTGCCAAATCCTGTCGGGAAAATGGCGCCAACGGCTACGATTGCCGCAATTACCACAGCCGAGACGATGAATACGCCTTGTTTACCGAGTCTGGGCATGTCGTCCCCTTTTGTTTGTGCTGATTTCCTTTTGACATCATCAGTGTAGACGACGCTCTGTACCTCGACGCTACCTGTCAGCCTGTCTCGAGCCATGCTCTCGAGGAATTTCACGATATCACGCCAGCGCTGCCCCAGCGTAAGACTCCGTTAAGCCCCCCTCCCTCAGTCTACCCTCCAACGCATTGCCGGAGGGCTATCCGATGCCAGGGTTACCAGCCCCAGCGACAAACCTGATCTGGCGTGAAAGTCGAAACGACCGGGAACGCAGGGTGCTCGAGGATTTCATCGCTGCCACCTACCGGCAACAGCACGGCGCCACGATCGTCCATTTCTCGCCGCGTCTTTACGGCCTGTGGGAGCACGATCGATTGCAGGCGGCCGTGGGTGTTCAGCGCGCCGATGCGACCTCGCTCTTTCTCGAACACTACCTGGACGTGCCGATCGAACGTGCGCTCTCTACGGTCCTGGCGCAACCGGTCGAGCGCACGGCCCTGGCGGAAATCGGCAATCTGGCGTCACGCCGCCCCGGCATGACGGTCCCGCTGATTCGCGCGTTGATCGACACGCTCGTGGCTGAAGAGTGCCGCTGGCTGGCATTCACCGCGACCGCCACCGTTCGCAACGGATTCCGTCGCCTTGGTCTGGACGTCCACCGCCTGGCGGATGCGGACCCGACACGCCTGGGCAACGCCCGAAACGACTGGGGCAATTACTACCTGCATCGACCCTGGGTCATGGGTGGCGACCTGCTTGCCGCCTGGCGCCGTCTTGCCCCGGCTTCAGGCGGGCTGATCACTGCCATCGAGCCAGCCGCTGTCTCGCTTCTCGAGGATACCGATCATGCGTGACCGCTTTCTGAACCAGCTCAGGACACTGAGCAGCACCGAGGCGAATCGTGTCGCTCTGGAAGACGACACCCGCTCGATCCGATATGGCGAGCTGATGACGCTCGTCGAATCCCGCGCACGGCAGTTGCGCCGGCTCGGCAGTCGACGCGTGGGTTTGGCGCTGGATAACGGCATCGACTGGGCGCTCTGGGATCTGGCGATGATGCAGGAAACCATCGTCAACGTGCCGTTGCCCGGCTTCTTCACGCCGGCACAACTGGCTCACGTGGTGGATCAGGCCGGCGTCGACACATTGATCGGCCCTGAGCCGCTGGCAAGCGCGCTGCGTTTCGAAGCCGGCCACGATGCCATGCTATGGCGACGCCCCATGTCTACTCCCCCGCCGGCACTGCCGGAAGGCACGCACAAGATCACCTTCACCTCGGGAACCAGCGGCACGCCCAAAGGCGTGTGCCTGAGCAGCGACAACCAGCTCTCGGTCGCCGCGAGTCTCGCGCAGGTCGCCGACAGCGTCGGCGTACGGCGCCACCTGGCACTGCTGCCCCTGGCGACGCTGCTGGAGAACATCGGCGGCCTCTACGCGCCGCTATGGCTCGGTGGCAGCGTCAGCCTGCCGTCGCTGGCAACACTTGGCTGGAAGGGTGCCAGCGGTTTCGACAGCGCCGCCGGCTGGCAAGTCATCCATCGCCAGGCGCCGGACAGCCTGATTCTGGTGCCGCAGCTGCTTTCGGCGCTGCTGACGCAACAGGGCGAGAAGCCACTCGACTTCGGGCGCTTCTTTGCCGTTGGTGGCGCCGCCGTCTCGCCAGCGCTACTGACCCGTGCAGAACGCGCCGGCTGGCCGGTCTTCGAAGGCTACGGGCTTTCCGAATGCGCCTCCGTGGTCACGCTCAACCGGCCCGGCGAGTGCTGCCCCGGCAGCGTCGGCAAACCGCTCCCCCATGCCCGTGTCAGCCTCTCCGAGGATGGCGAAGTGCTGGTCCAGGGCAACGTGATGCTGGGCTATCTGGGTGATCAGACACCGGCGCCGGACGTCTGGCCCACCGGCGATCTCGGCGAATGGGATGGCGATAACCTGACGCTCAAGGGGCGCCGCCGCCAGGTCTTCATCACGGCCTACGGACGCAACGTCGACCCCGCCTGGGTCGAAGCCGAACTCACGGCGGAGCCGGCCATCGCCCAGGCCTGGGTCACCGGCGAGGCGCAGACCGCCAATCGCGCCCTGCTGGTCCCGCGCGGGGATTGGGTGAACGACCGCCAGATCGAAGAGGCGGTGGCACGCGCCAACGCCCGCCTGCCCGATTATGCCCGTGTCTCGCGATGGCAACGCAGCGCGCCTTTCACGCCACAGAACGGTCAGGCAACCGCCAACGGTCGCCTGCGCCGCGATGTCCTCGCCGCACATTACTCCACCTGGCTGGAAAGCCCGGTTCCCGATTCGGCGGATCCGCGAAATATCCGCCCCTCGTCCGAGGAGACGACACCATGACTCACTACGAAACGCTGCAACAGGCAACCGCCAGCCATCGCCAGTGGCTGCTCGACACGCCAGTCATCCGCCAGGCGCTGGAAGGCAACATCACGCGCGAGCTGTATCTGGCGTTTCTCGGCCAGGCCTATCACCACGTCAAGCAGACCGTCCCGTTGATGATGGCGTGCGGCGCCCGCCTGCCGGAGCGGCTCGAATGGCTGCGCGGCGCGCTGGTGGAATATATCGAGGAAGAGTACGGCCACCAGGCCTGGATCCTCGACGACATCCGCGCCCTGGGCGGCGACGCCGATGCCGTCGTCGCTGCCACGCCCGCACCGGCCACGGAGCTGATGGTGCGCTACGTTCGCGACGTGATCGAGCATGACAACCCGGTCGGCTTCTTCGGCATGGTTCACGTGCTCGAAGGCACCAGCACCGCCATCGCCACGCAGGCTGCCGAGCAGATGCGCGACGGCGCAGGGCTCCCGGCCAATGCCTTTCGCTATCTCGAGTCCCACGGCAGTCTCGATATCGGGCATCTGGCGTTCTTCGAAGAGCAGATAAACCGGCTCGACGATCCTGCCGATCTGCAAGCCGTGATCGATGCCGCCAACATGGTCTACCGACTCTACGGTGCCATGTTCCGCAATCTCGAGCGGGCTGCCGGCGACACGGCCAGTCACGAGGGGTTGAGCCATGCGCTGGTCTGATCGCCGCATTCTGATCACCGGCGCCAGTGGCGGCATCGGGCGGGAGCTGGTGACACTGTTGGCCGAACGCGGTGCCCGATTGCTGATCGTGGGGCGCAACGAGAGCGTGCTGAAGGAGCTGACGGCGCTGGCCCCCGGGCATATCCGTGCGCTGTCCGCCGATCTGACGCAGCCCGATGACCGTCGCCAGATCGTCGAGATGGCGGAAGACGTCCGCGTCGACATGCTGATCAACGCGGCCGGCGTGAATCACTTCGGGCTCTTCGATGAGCAGTCTCCCGCCGTGATTTCGTCGATGGTGGACCTCAACGTGACGGCCACCCTGCTGCTCACTCAGGCGCTGCTGCCGCGACTGCTGCACGAGAACAGCGCCTGGATCGTCAATCTCGGTTCCGCCTTCGGAGCGATCGGGCACCCCGGCTACACCGCCTACTGCACCACCAAGTTCGCCCTGCGGGGTTTCAGCCAGGCGCTGCGCCGGGAACTGGCCGATACGCCCGTCAAAGTGCTTCACATCTCGCCCCGCGCCACCCGCACGGGCATGAACAGCGACCGCGCCGATGCCCTCAATGCCGCGCTCGGCAACCATGTGGACGAACCCGCTCAGGTGGCCGCAGACGTGATCCGCGGTATCGAGAAGCACGCGCCCGACCGACAGCTCGGCTGGCCGGAGTGTCTGCTGGTCAGGTTGAACGGCATTCTGCCCGGCATCGTCGATCGCGCCCTCAAGAAACAGCTGTCGACGATCCAGCAGCACGCGCGCCGCGCTTCCCCATCGTCCTGATTCGCACAGGGAAATCACCATGAAAGCACGCCATGCTTCGAAGGCCATGATCCTCGCCGTGGTTGTCGCCACGATGACAGGCCTCGCGCCAGTCAACACTCCAGCAGCCCTGGCGTCGGACTCTTCGACGCCTTCGGCCTCGACCGCAGACTCGGCAACGGCCGCCGCGGGCCTGCACGAACTCCAGAGCCGCTGGGCCAATATTCAGTACCAGACACCGGAAGCGCGGCGTGCCGACGCCTTCGAGCAGCTCTACCAGCGCGCCCAGGCGTTGCTGAAAGCGCAGCCGCAGAGCGCCGAGCTGCACACATGGGCGGGTATCATCCGTGGCTCCCAGGCCGGCGCGGAGGGCGGTTTGAGCGCACTCTCCCAGGTCAAGGATGCCCGCGCCGAGTTCGAGCAGGCGCTAGCGATCGACCCGACGACGCTGGATGGCTCGGCCTACACCAGTCTGGGTACGCTCTATCATCAGGTTCCTGGCTGGCCGATCAGCTTCGGTGACGACGACAAGGCGCGCCAGTTGCTGCAGAAAGGCCTGAGCCTCAATCCCGACGGGATCGACAGCAACTATTTCTGGGCCGACTTCCTTCATGACCAGGGCGACGATGCGCAAGCCCGCCAGGCGCTCGAGAAAGCCATGGCAGCTGCGCCCCGCCCCGGCAGGGAGACGGCGGACGCCGGGCGTCGCCAGGAAATCCAGGCCCTGCTGAGCGAAATCTAGGCGTACGCCTCGTTCAGGCGCCAGAAGCCCGGAGGCATAGCGAAAAGCGAGTATCGGTTGCATTCATCCCGAGTGCCCTCATGATGAGGATCATGAGGGCGCTAACGAGCGCCCGCCCATTTCTCCGACGAGAACGCTCATGTCACGACTTGCCGATATACCTCTCTCGGTGCTGGATCTGGCACCGATCACGCGCGACGGCACAGCGGCGGAGACTTTCCGCCACAGCGTCGACCTGGCCCAGCAGACCGAGCGGCTGGGTTACAACCGCTACTGGCTGGCCGAGCACCACAACATCGACGGGATCGCCAGTGCGGCGACCAGCGTCCTGATCGGTCATATCGCCGGGGCCACCTCGACCCTTCGCGTCGGCAGCGGCGGCATCATGTTGCCCAACCACCCGCCGTTGGCGATCGCCGAGCAGTTCGGCACGCTGGCCACGCTCTACCCGGATCGCATCGATCTCGGCCTGGGCCGTGCGCCGGGGTCGGATGGCGTGACCATGCAGGCGATGCGTCGCGATCCTCGTGCCGGCGTCAACGATTTCCCCGATCGTCTCGATGAACTGCGCCGCTACCTGGGCGACAGCGTGCCCGGTCAGCGCGTGCGCGCCATTCCCGGCGAAGGCACGCACGTGCCCATCTGGCTGCTCGGTTCCAGCGGCTACAGTGCCCAGCTTGCCGCCCGGCTCGGGCTGCCCTTCGCCTTTGCCGGCCAGTTCGCGCCGGGTTACATGATCGAGGCGCTGCATCTCTATCGCGAAGGCTTCCAGCCCGGCGTGCTCGACAAGCCCCATGCCATGATCGGCATTCCGCTGGTCGCGGCCGAGAGCGACGAGCGCGCCCGCTTCCTGGCTACCACGCAGCAGCAGAAATTCCTCAACCTGATTCGCGGCAAGAGCACGCGCACCCAGCCGCCGGTGGAAAGACTCGACTGGTCGCTGCAGGAAGAAGCGATGGTCGCGCAGAATCTCGGCGCCGCCGTGGTCGGTGGCCCGGAGCGCATTCGCCAGCAGTTGGACGAATTGCTCGAACGCACCGGTGCCGACGAGATTATGGTCAATACCGACTGTTTTGATCACGCCGATCGGGTGAAGTCCTACGAGATTCTGGCGGATGTCTGGAAGAAGGCGTAACTCCTCCGATCGACAGAAGACGCCTCGGGTAGATTTCGACCTCAAAGCCTGTCGACTGCCACCCGATGACGCCTTTCCCGGACGGCGCTGGGCAATCGAGTGTCGAACCGGGTCTTGCGTCATGGATGACGCAAGAGGCGCGTTGGGCAGGATGCCCTTTCGCGCCGACCCGAGATCGACACTCGAGCGACCAGGGTTTCGCCGACCGGCGGCGTCAAAAAGAGGGGGAGCGGCGAGGGGGCGAGCGTTAAGCCCCCTCGTCAACCAACGGTGAGGATGGCTGATTCACGATCAGTGATGCCCTCTTCACTCAAGAATCAGCCAGGTCCGGTCCACCACCAAGTCCGGTCCACCAATAAAAAACACCCGGCACATGGCCGGGTGTCTCTGCGTCGAGCTTGAAAGAAAAGACTTAGCCGAGACGCTTGGCCAACAGCCCTTCCAGCTTCTTCTGGTCGGCGGCGAAGGTGCGAATGCCTTCGGCCAGCTTTTCGGTCGCCATGGCGTCCTCGTTGTGCTCCCAACGGAACTGCGCTTCACCGATCGGGTCGAGATGCTCGCTGCCGCTACCGGTATCGGTCACCTTGCGGGTCACTTCCCCTTCCGCCGAGGAGAGTTCCTCGAGCAGCGCCGGCGAGATGGTCAGGCGGTTGCAGCCTGCCAGTGCCAGGATCTGGTCGGTATTGCGGAAGCTGGCGCCCATGACCACGGTGTCATAGCCGTAACGGCTGGCGTAGTCGCATACGCCGCGAACGAACTTGACGCCCGGGTCTTCGTCCGGCGCGTAGGATTCGGTGCCGGTCGCCTTCTTGTACCAGTCGGTGACACGGCCGACGAATGGCGAGATCAGATAGACGCCGGCTTCGAAGCAGGCACGGGCCTGGGCGTCGGAAAACAGCAGCGTCAGGTTGCAACTGATGCCTTCCTTCTCCAGCTTCTCGGCGGCACGAATGCCTTCCCAGGTCGAGGCCAGCTTGATCAACACACGATCCCTGGAGACGCCGCGCTTTTCGTAAAGATCGATCAGGTGGTGGGCCTTGTCGATGCTCGCCTGCTCGTCGAACGAGAGCTTGGCGGCCACCTCGGTGGATACCCGGCCGGGCACCAGCTTGGTGATCTCGGTGCCGATGGCGACCGACAAACGATCGACCGCCTCTTCGATACGGGCATCGGGATCGGAAATTTCCGACTTGACCGCACTCAGGGTCTCTTCGATCAGATCCTGATAGCCCTCGAGATCGAACGCCTTGAGGATCAGAGACGGGTTGGTGGTCGCATCATGGGGCTGATAGCGGCGGATGGCATCCAGATCGCCCGTGTCGGCAACCACCATGGAAAGTTGTTTGAGAGATTCAAGTTGCTGTGTCATGAGTCGCTCCATCGTCGTGGCGTGTGATTGCATCCCGTCGCAATCCTGATCCTGAAAGCATAACACCGATGCCCGGCTCACGCCGTGGACCTTGCCGAGTTTCGGGCCATTCGGCGTGGGTACGTTCAACCCAACGGCACCGGATCAGGATCGCGACCTGCACGGGGCAAACGCCATCGGAAAACGGTCATCGGAAAACGTCGTGCCATGGCTCTTCGATGAGGGGGCAATGCCCCGATTTCAAGGTCCGGCGGTCGTCACCCACCGCCAGGCAACGAAGGTTTCAAGCGATACCGTGCTCGCGGCTCAGCGCGTCGCGGTAACGCCGATAGATACCGTGATAGCTGGCCACGGTTTCCGGTTGGGGTCGGGTCAAGGTGGATTCGTCCAGCTTGACCCAGTCCCGGCAGAGCGTGTCCAGTGCCACCTCGGACTCGCGATCGTCGCACCAGCGCGCCTGAATCGCGCCGCCGAAGGCTGCCGCCTCGGTCACTTCCGGGCAGACCACTTCGACATCGAGCACGTCGGCCACGATCTGGCGCCAGATCGGGCTTTTCGCGCCGCCGCCGACCAGGCGTACCTGGGTGGCCTGGCTCGCCAGCGGGCCGAGCAGTTCGAGTCCATAACGCAGCCCGAACGTCGCGCTCTCGACGGCGGCACGGCAGAGGTTTTCCGGCGTGGTATTGAAGCTGGTCATGCCGCTCATGCTCGCCTGGGCCTGCGGCAGCGCCGGCACCCGCTCGCCGCTGAAGAACGGCAGCAGGGTGATGCCGCCCGCCCCCGGCTCGGCCTTGGCGACGGCACGATTGAAACCCTCGATATCGAGCCCGACCAGTTCCCGCAGCGTCGTCGTGGCCGAGGTCACGTTCATGGTGCAGATCAGCGGCAGCCAGCCATCGTGGCTGGCGCAGAAGTTCGCCACCATGGCGTTGTCCGGCACCACCGGATCCGGCGAATGGACGGCGATGGTGCCGGAGGTACCCAGGCTGATCGTGACGCGGCCCGGCTCGATATTGCCGGTGCCGATGGCGCCCATCATGTTGTCGCCACCGCCGCTGGAGACGAGCACGTCGTCGCCAAGGCCCAGCTCCCGCGCCAGCGCCGGGCGAACCGTGCCGACCGCCTGGCGGGAATCGATCAGCCTGGGCAGCACGCTGTCGGCATCCAGCTCCGGGGCGATAATCTCGAACACGTCGCGACGCCAGGTCCGCGTGCGCGTATCGAAGTAGCCGGTGCCGGAAGCATCGCCCGGCTCGGCGACACGTTCCCCGGTCAGCCAGAAATTGAGATAGTCGTGCGGCAGCAACAGCGTGGCGATCCGCCGATACACCTGTGGATGCGTCTCGCGCAGCCAGGCGATCTTGGAAGCGGTATAGCCGGTCTGCAGCACCAGGCCCAGCTTGTCGATACAACCCTGCTCCCCGCCGAGCCGGTCGATCAGCCGTTCGTTCCACTCCGCGGTTTCGGTATCGTTCCAGAGCTTGGCCGGATGCACCGGCACGCCGTCGCCATCCAGCGCGACCATGCCGTGCTGTTGCCCCGAGATACCGATGGCACGGACCGCGACCGCCTCCACGCCGGCGTTGCTCAACGCCTCCCCGAGTGCGCCACGAAATGCCTCGGTCCACTCTTCGATACGCTGCTCCCGCCGGCCGTGATCGCCCTGCTCCAGCTTGTGGGGACGAGAGGCTTCGCCAACGATGCAGCCGTCGCTTCCATCGACCACCACGACCTTGGTGCTCTGCGTGCCACAATCCACACCGATATACATCGCATCCATCCCTCGATCAGTTCAGATTCCAGCCCGGCGCCATGGCCGGCGTGAACGCCGACCTTACCCCGTCAGTCGCTGAGGTCAATTGGCGACGAGATGTTCGACGCAGGCACGCGCGCCGTCCCGGTACAGCCGTTCTAGCGCATCGAGGTAGGCCGTGCGGAAACGTTCGTCATCGGCCAGATCGCCGAACAACTGGCGATTCTCGATGAACGCGGTCGGCTCGTCACGGTTGCGCTTGGCGATCGCCATCAACTCGTCCTTGAGCCGATCGACCACCACGATCGGCTCGCCCTGCTCGTCGACGCCTTCGGCATAACGGGCCCAGCTGGCCACGACCGCCGCGCTGCGATGAATTTCGCCATCCTGCGCCAGCTGTTCCCGAATCACCGGCAGCAGCCACTTGGGGATGCGATCCGAACTCTCGGCGCACAGTCTCGCCAGGGTGTCCTTGATCTCCGGGTTGGCGAAACGCGCGATCAGGGTGCGCTTGTAGTCGTCGAGGTCGACGCCCGGCACCGGCCGCAGGGTCGGCGTGCCCTCTCGATTCATGTAGTCGAGCAGGAAGTCGACGAACAGCGGGTCCTTGCACACTTCGTGGGCGTAGCGATAGCCGGCCAGATAGCCGAAGTAGGTCAGCGCCTGGTGACTGGCATTGAGCAGACGCAGCTTCATCAGCTCGTAGGGCATGACGTCATCGACCAGTTGCACGCCGACCTGATCGTAGGCGGGCCGACCGCTGTTGAAGTGGTCCTCCAGCACCCACTGGGTGAAGGGTTCGCACACCACCGGCCAGCGGTCCTCGATACCGAAGCGTTGGTGGATCTCCTCGATGTCGGCATCGGTGGTCACCGGCGTGATGCGGTCGACCATCGAGTTGGGGAAACGGACGTTGGCATCGATCCAGTCGCCCAGTTCCGCATCCCGCGCCTTGGCATAGGCCACGAACATCTTGTGCGCCACCTCGCCGTTGCCCTGGATGTTGTCGCAGGACATCACCGTGAAAGGCTCGATGCCCCGCTCACGCCGGCGCGCCAGCGCCTCGGCGACGATGCCGAAGGTCGTCCTGGGCGCCTGTGGCGAGGCCAGGTCGTGCTTGATGTCCTCGTTGCCGAGATCGAACTCGCCGGTGACATGGTGGAAGTTGTAGCCCCCTTCCGTCACCGTCAGGGAGACGATGCGAATCTTCGGGTCCGCCAGCAGCTCCAGCGTGTCCTCGATGTCGTCCGGCGCGTATCGGTAATCGATGATCGAGCCGATGACTCGCGCCTGATACTCCCCTTCGGGATGCTTGATCACCAGCGTATAGAGGTGATCCTGGGCGGACAGCGCCGCCTGCATGCGCCGGTCGCCCGGCATGACGCCGACGCCGACGATGCCCCAGTCCAGCGCTTCGCCTCGGTTCATCAGGTCGTCGAGATACATCGCCTGGTGGGCGCGATGGAAGCCGCCGACACCGAAGTGGACGATGCCCGGCGTGACCTGGCTACGATCGTAGGAAGGCTTGGCGACGGCGCCGTCGAGTTGGTCGAGAGCCGCCGAATTCAGCGATGCCATGGGGTTTCTCCTGAAAAAGTCACTGCTCCGGGAAAGATACTGAGCACAACGCAGGCTCGACTAGGCTTCGGCAGTCGCGGAAGACGCCGCCGCCGACTCGCGGCCGATGGCCAGCTCGCTTTCGCTGTCGAACAGGTGCAGTTTGTCGCTGTCGCAAGTCAGTGTCAGCGTGTCGCCGATCCGAACTGTCTGATGGCCCGGCAACTGCGCGGTGACGACATGTTCCCCCACGCTCAGTTGCACCATGGTCACCGCGCCCAGCGTCTCGACGACATCCACCGTACCTTCGACGCGATTGGCACCGGCCGCGTCGCCGATCCGCAGGTGTTCCGGACGAACGCCGACCCAGACATCGACGACACGCCGTGATGCCATGGCCTGGGTGTGGGCCGCGTCCAGCGTGAAGGCGAAGCCAGGTCCGCTGACCGCGCCGTCGGCATGCCGGGCACGCAGGAAGTTCATCGACGGATTGCCGATGAAACCGGCCACGAACCGGTTGGCCGGAAAGTCGTAGAGATTGATCGGCGTATCGATCTGCTGGATTTCACCGTCCTTCATCACCACGATACGCTCGCCCATGGTCATCGCCTCGACCTGATCGTGGGTGACGTAGAACGTGGTCACGTTGAGCCGCTTGTGCAGCTTGACGATCTCGGCGCGCATATCGACGCGCAGCTTCGCATCCAGGTTGGAGAGCGGCTCGTCCATCAGGAACACCTGCGGGTTGCGCACGATCGCCCGTCCCAGCGCGACGCGCTGACGCTGACCGCCGGACAGCTCGCGCGGCTTGCGGTCCAGCAGATGTTCGATACCCAGCGTCTGCGCCGCCTCGTCGATCTTCTGCTTGATCTCCTCGGCCGGACGCTTCTTCAGTCTCAGACTGAACCCCATGTTCTCCGCCACACTCATGTGCGGATAGAGCGCATAGCTCTGGAACACCATGGCGATATCGCGCTCTTTCGGCGGCACCTGGCTGACGTCCTTGCCGCCGATCAGGATCTCGCCACCGGTGTTGCGCTCGAGACCGGCAATCATGCGCATGGTGGTGGACTTGCCACAGCCCGAAGGCCCGACCAGCACCACGAATTCACCGTCGCGCGTCACGAGGTTGAAATTGTCGACGGCGTTGTTGCTGCTTGAACCGTACTGTTTGGCGACGTTCTTGAGTTCGACGATGGCCATGTCGTTAACCCTCTCGATGAAATTCGGTACCAGCACGATCGCCGGTCATTTGACGGCGCCGAAGGTCAGCCCTCTGACCATCTGGCGTTGCGTGAACCAGCCGAGCACGATGATCGGCGCGATCGCCAGCACCGAAGCGGCGGACATCTTGGCCCAGAACAGCCCCTCGGCGCTCTTGAACGAGGCGATGTAAACCGCCAGCGTTGCAGCGCTGTGGTCAGTCATGGTGATACTCCAGAACGACTCGTTCCACGCCAGAATCAGCGCCAGAAGACCGGTCGAAGCCAGTCCGGGCAGCGCCAGCGGCAATACCACCTTGAACAGGGTCTGCATGATGCTGGCGCCATCGATGTCGGCGGCTTCGACGATGTCCTTGGGGATGTCACGGAAGTAGGAGTAGACCATCCACACGATGATCGGCAGGTTCATCGCGGTGAACAAAAGCGTCAGCCCCAGGGCGTTGTCCAGCAGTCCGACCGCGCTATAGACCAGATAGATCGGAATCAGGACGCCGACCGCCGGAATGAACTTGGTCGAGACCATCCACACCAGCAGGAAGTCGGTGCGCTTGTTGGGATAGAAAGCCATGGCGTAGGCGGCCGGTACCGCCAGCGCCAGCCCGATGACGGTCGAGGCGACGGCGGTCAATGCGGAGTTCCAGGCGTAGTGCCAGTAGCCGCTGCCCTGCGCCAGGGCCGTCTTGAAGCTCTCCAGTGTCGGCGAGAAGAAGAAGTTCGGTACCACCGTGAAGGCCTGCTGCTCGGTCTTGAACGCGGTCAGCAGCAGCCACAGGATCGGGAAGAAGATCAGCAGCGCCACGACCCACGCGAGCACGCCCATGGCAGTGTTGGCAAACCGTTGCGATTTCATCGTGCGGCTCCCGCGTTGAGGTTCCCGGCAATGAAGCGAATCAGCATGATGGCGAAGATGTTCGCCAGGACTACGGCGCCGATGGCGGCCGCCGAGGCGATGCCGATGTCGTTCTGCTGGAACACGGTCTGGAAGATGTAGTACGGCAGATTGGTGGTCGCGGTACCGGGGCCACCGCTGGTGGTGGTGTAGATCTCGGCAAACGAGGTCAGGAAGAAGATGCTCTCCAGCATCACCACGACATAGAGCACCTGCCCCAGGTGCGGGACCACGATATGGCGGAACTCCTGCCAGGCACTGGCGCCATCGAGCCTGGCCGCCTCGATCTGATCTTCCGGCAGCGACTGCAGGCCGGTCAGCAGCACCAGCAGCGCGAACGGCATCCATTCCCAGGTGATCATGATGATCACCGACAGCATCGGATAGTGGGCGAGCCAGTCGACCGGCTCCAGCCCCAGTTGCCGCGCCACCCAGGCGAACAGCCCGTAGACCGGGTGGAACAGCATGTTCTTCCAGATCAGGCCGGTCACTACCGGCATCACGAAAAACGGCGCCACCGCCAGCGTGCGAGCCACGCCACGGCCGACGAAGGTGCGATTGAACAGCAGTGCCAGCGCCAGACCCAGGCACACCGTGATGACCAGGCTGGCCGCGACGATGATCAGAGTATTGGCCAGCGACTTCCAGAACGTGGGGTCGCCCAGCAGAATCGCGAAATTGTTCAACCCGGCGAAGCCGTTGTACATCGGCATGATCAGGTTGTACTGCTGGAACGAGTAATAGATGGTCATCGCCAGCGGGACGAGCATCCAGATCAGCAGGAAGATGACCGCCGGTGCCATCAACAGTCGTGTAGTGTGGGCGAAAGAGCGCGCCCCGGTGACTTCGGCGGAGGGCGTGGCGGTCGAGACGGTTCGAGAAATGGCTTTCATGCGTGATTCCCGTGGCTTGGGATTGCGTGACGCAACCACTGGTCCGGCTAAACGGTTCAGTCAAACGGTCCGACTTACGCAGCGACACCGCCGATCGGCCGACCGGCGGTGTCCAAAGGCGAATCGCTTACTGCGGCTTGCCGGTCTGCTGCATGATGCGGTCGGTGAAGGTCTGCCCCTGCTGGAGCGCCTCGTCGACGCTGCTCTGACCGGAAAGCATCGCTGCCATCAGCTGACCGACGCGGGTACCGATCGCCTGGAACTGCGGAATGGTGACGAACTGTACGCCGGTATAGGGCACTTCCTGCGCGCTGGGATCGTTCGGGCTGGCGCTCTTGATTGCCGTTTCGACCAGCGGCGCGAACGGTGCCGCCTTGACGTAGTCGTCGCTGGCATAGGTCGATTGACGCGTTCCCGGCGGCACCGCCAGCCAGCCCTTGTCATCCGCGACGGCCTGGATGTAGTCCTTGGAGGTCGCCCAGTCGACGAAGGTCTTCGCCGCTTCCTGATGCTTGGATGACTGCGGCACGGCCAGCGCCCAGGTGAACAGCCAGTTGGAGCCCTTCTCGGTCGTTTCGTACGGTGCCTGGGCAAAACCCACGTTGTCCGCAATCTGGGACGTCTCCGGGTCGCTGAGATAGCTGGCCGCCACGGTGGAGTCGACCCACATGCCGCACTGGCCATTGGCGAACAGCGTCTCGGACTCGGTGAAACCGTTGGAGGTCACGCCCGGCGGGCCGTAGTTGTTGAGCAGCTCGACGTACGCATTGGCCGCGTTCTTCCACTCGTCGCTGGTCAACTGAGGTTTCCAATCCATGTCGAACCAGCGACCGCCGAAGCTGTTGACCATGGTGCCGAACAGCGCCATGTTCTGGCCCCAGCCCGGCAGGCCGCGCAGACAGATGCCGTAGACGCCATCGGAGGACGACTGGATCTTGGCAGCGAAGTCCTTGATCTGCGTCCAGGTCGGTTTGTCCGGCATTTCGATACCGGCCTTCTCGAACAGGTCCTTGCGGTAGTAAGTCACCGAGGACTCCGCATAGAACGGCAGCGCGTAGAGCGTGCCATCCACCGACAGCCCTTCCTTGACCGGCGCGAGCAGATCATCTGCATCATAGCTGGCAGGCAGATTTTCCATCGGCGCCAGCCAGTCGTTCTGCGCCCAGATCGGGGTCTCGTAGTTGCTGACGGTGACGACGTCGTACTGGCCGGCACCGCTGGCGATATCGGTCGTGACCTTCTGGCGCAGCTCGTTTTCCGGCAGCGTCACCCAGTTGACCTTGATGTCCGGATGCGCCTCGTTGAATGCCGACATCATGCTCTGCATTGTCACCATGTCGGGATTGTTCACGGTGGCGACGGTGATCTCCGTACTCTGCGCCATGGCGGCGGAGCAGGCACCCAGGCCCGCGATACCGATGCCTGAAACTAACAGGGCAAGTCTCATCTGGAATTCCTCTCGTAGCGCTCGTTATTGCTATGTTGTCGACGGCTATCGTTTTCGACTGCTGTCACGCCGAGTATCGGACGATCCCGCGGATATGATCGGACCTGATCTTTCCAGGCTGGCGTTAGTTGACGAAGATCGACCGTTTTTATTGATGCATGTTCAAACGCCATGACATCAGCATCAAATCATAGCGTTAACACTGATTGACGCAAGTCATTTCATTTTCGCTAAAACCATAAAAATCAAAGACTTAAATTACATTAGACCAATGTTTAATGTCTCAACTAGACTTAAGTAGTACGGAAAAATCAGCTCTACAGTACGATTTCCATGATAGAAAATGACACAAAATGATATCGATGATCATGGCGTATCAGCGGCTGGGCTGCTGACGTCTCAGCGCATGAAAGCCAGGGTCATCGCCTGGATTTCATGGAATCACGGGTGTTATCAGGGAGATGAGGTCAATGCCTCGAACCACGCTCGCGGATATTGCCCGCCAGGCCGGGGTCAGCAAGATCACCGTTTCACGCACGTTTTCCTCGCCGGAAAAGGTTCATGCCGAAACGCGTGATCAGATATTGCGCATCGCTCGTGAGCTCAATTATGTGTCGCCGTCACAGACGGCCCAGCGCGAGACCGCCATCACGCGGACACTGGGCATCGTCAATCCCAACATGAACAACCCCTTCTTCGGTCGCATGACCCGAGAGATCACGCTGGCGGCGAGAGCCCGCGGCTACACCGTGCTGGTCTTCGACTCCTACGAATCGGAGACGCTGGAAGCCGAAGCGATCGGCAAGCTGATCGAGTTCTCCGTCGATGCGGTCATCCTGTCGGTCATCTCGTCGGACATCGATTACCACCCGGCCTACCTGGATCGCCTCGAGGCGGCGGGGATCCCGGTCGTGCTGGTCGACCGCGAGCTCAAGGCGGCTCACTACGGCGGGGTCTACATCGACAATCTCGACTGCGGCTACCAGGCGGGCCGCTACTGTCTCGAGCAGGGGCTGGAAAAACTGCTTGCCGTATCGGGACCGGCCGACTCGATGGTCTCGATCGGCCGCATGTCGGGCCTGCGCGAGGCGATCGGCAGCCGCCCGATCTCGCTCGACGTGGTGTACAGCGATTTCAGCTTCGAGCCCGCCTATCAGGCGCTGCGGGATTATCTGCAGGAGCATCCGTGGCCGGAAGGGATCATCGGTGCCAACAACCAGATCACCATGGCGGTACTGAAACTCTGCCACGAGCAAGGAGTCGTGCCGCAGCGGGACGTCCAGCTGTTCAGCATCGATGACATCGAGCACAGCGACGTGTTCGGGGTGCGGATTCCCTGCATTCATCACAATCTGCCGGAAATCGCACAGCAGGCGCTGCAATTGGCGCTGGCGGCGATTCAGTCACCGGAACAGCGCGGCTTCCGCACCGTGGTGCGAGGCCAGCTTCGTACTCGTTGATTCCGGAGCAGAGGCAGCCGAATCCCGACAGCGCCGAGTGACGGTGGCGTGGTCAACGATCAGTCGGCTGGCGGCGGCTGGCTGGCCGTGTCGCCGATTCGTGCCGAAACCGGCGATGCCGGCAGCCAGACATCCGCCGCCAGCCCGCCCAGGGCGGCACGCTCCAGGCGCAGCGTGCCGCCGTAGAGCATCATCAGGTCTTCGACGATCGCCAGCCCCAGCCCTGAACCCCCGGAGCCGGAACCAGAGCCGCGGGCATCCAGCCTGACACCCCTCGCCAGGGCGGATTCCCCCTGGGCGCGGGTCATGCCCGGGCCGTCGTCCTCGATCCGCAGGCGCACGCCCTGCGATACCCGGGAGACCTGGAACGAAACCCGGCTGTCCGCCCAGCGCAACGCATTTTCCAGCAGGTTCCCGGTGAGCTCCTGAATGTCCTGCGGGTCGATGCGCGCCGCCGCGTTCGGATCGATATCGGCATCGAACCGTATGCCGCGCCGTTCGGCCAGCCTGGCCAGCCCCTGAACGACCGGCGCGATCGCCTCACCGATCGAGACCCGCCCCGAGAACGCCACGCCGCCGGCTGCCGACGCGCGGGCCAGATGGTGACGCACCGCATCGTCGATCCGAGTCAATTCGGTATTGATGGGCTGGCGCTGGGCCTCGGGAAAACGTTCCGAGAGCGTCTTGAGCACGCTGACCGGGGTCTTCAGCGCATGTGCCAGGTTGCCGGCCGCCGCGCGCCCGCGCTCGATCAGGCGCCGATCACGCTCGAGCACGCCGTTCATGGCCAGCGCCAGCTCCTTCAGTTCCACCGGCAGTTGCGTGTCCAGGCGCTCGATATCCCCTTCCTCCACCGCCCGCAGATTGGCCGACATCCGCCGCAGCGGCGCGAGCCCCCAGCGCATCTGCAGTGCCAACCCGGCCAGCAGCAGCACGCCGAACGTGGCCAGCGACACGATCAGCAGGCGCTCGAAGCGCTCGACCTCATGGTTGAGTTCCGCGGTCGATCCGGCCAGGGCCACGTGGATCACGTCCTGGTGCCCCGGCAAGCGCAGGCCACGTTCGATCATGCGCAAGTCGTCATCGCGCGGGCCTTCGACCTCGTAGACGGCCAAACCACTTTGGTGCTCGGGAATCGGCAGGCGCTGGTCCCACAGCGAACGCGACGTCAGGGTGAGATCGCTGCCGTTGCTCACCTGCCAATACCAGCCGGAATAGACGCGATCGAAGCGAGCATCGCCCAGCGAACGGTTCAATTGCAGACGTTGGCCGATACTGTCGACCTGAATGCCGGCCAACAGCGCATTGAGCAGGGATTCGAGACGGGTATCGAAAGAGGCCGTCGCGGACTGCCGAAAGGTGTAGCTCAACCCGACGCCGGCCAGCGGAAGCAGCACGATGACCAGCAGCAGCGAGGCCACCAGCAGGCGCGCCCCCAACGGCGCCAACCGCAACCGCTCCCCCCAGCGCGATATCCAGCGAGGCCGCCAGCGTTTCAGGACGCTGCCTTTCGAGTCTTGGCCTTTCGAGTTCTGGCCTTTCGAGCTTTGGGCTTTCGAGTCCTGGCCTTTCGAGTTCTGGTCTTTCAAGCCTCGGCCTCGAGATCCACCAGGCGATAGCCCTGCCCCCGAAGCGTCTCGATCCGGGCGCGGCCGAACTTGCGCCGCAGACGGCTGATCTGGACGTCGATGACATTGGAGTCGGGCTCGTGATCGCGGTTGTAGACATGCTCGACCAGCTCGGCGCGACTGACGATACGCGGCGAGGCATGCATCAGGTACGAAAGCAGGCGGGATTCCTGCGCGGTCAATGTGATTGGCCGCCCAGCCAGCGAGACGCTACCCGAATGGGTATCCAGGGTCAGCTCCCCGATCCGAATCACCGGATGAGCATGACCGTGACTACGGCGAACCAGCGCTCGCAACCGGAACAGCACCTCGGCGGTCTCGAACGGTTTGACGACGTAATCGTCGGCGCCGGCGGAGAATCCGGCCGCCTTGTCGGACCAGCGTTCGCGGGCCGTCAGCACCAGCACCGGCAGATCGATCGCGTCCTCGCGCCACTGGGAGAGCCAGCGCGTCCCATCACCGTCGGGCAGCCCGAGATCGAGGATGACCGCATCGTAGCGCTCGGTGCGCACCAGGAAGTCAGCCTCCTGCCCGGTGGTCGTCGACTCGATCAACAGGCCGGCCTCGGCCAGCGCAGCTGCCAACGCCTCGGCCAGTGCCGCATCATCCTCGACCAGCAGTACCTTCATTACCGACTCCCTGATTCAAGACTCATCTTTCACTGCAACGATCGTCCCTGGCGGAGTTCGTCCATGCCAAAACGCGGCTCCGGTCAGATGTCGTCAGTATCAACGACAGTCTAAGGCGATTTCTTCATCGCCTCGATATTCACCCCTTCGACACTTAGCAACTCGCCATTGGTGGCGTCGAACTCGAATTCGACGACCTGCCCCTGGGGGCCGATCATCTCCACTTCATATTCGATCTGGCCCTTTTCCTGCTCGAGCTCGACCTCCAGAATTTCACCATCATAGCGGGCTTCCAGCCAATCCATGATCTCGCCGATGCCGACCAGATGGCCCTCCTTGACCTCCTGGTGAAGATCGCGCCAGTCATCGTCACCGGCACTGGCCAACGGGAGTGTCCCGCCGCTCGTGAGCAGCACCAGGGTCAACAGCAAGAGACGGTTGCGAAGTTTCATGTCGGCAGTGTGCCGCAAAGGCGATGAATCCGACATGAATACGTCAGCCCGTGACACGCCACTGCCCGCCGGGCATACCGCGGGCGACAGATGATGAACCCCGGATGAATGCCTCTGTCAGTTCGAGGCAAGGTCTCCCCGAGTATAACGATGGACATCGACAAGGCCGGTCCATCGCGAAGAACGCGTCTACCGATATCGAACTTCAGGAGATCGATCATGAAATACCGTCTATGGGTGTTGCCTGCCGTCGCACTGGGAAGCGGGATCAGTGCCAGCGCCTTGGCCGACGAGGCGACGCTATCCTACAGTCAATTGAAGACGCTGCTCGATAAAGCCGAAAGCCATGGCTTCACCCATTACGAAAAGCTGGATGTGGATCGTGACGACAACCGGCTCGAGGTCGAAGGGTGGCGCGATGACGGCTGGGAACTGGACGTCTCGATGGCGCTGGACGACGGTGCCTTGATGCGGGAAAGTCAGCGTCAATCGAACATCCCGGACTGGAGCCTGACGGCCGAAGAGTTGCAGAACGCGTTGGCCCAGGCCCAGAATCGCGGCATGCAGCATTTCGCGGAACTCGAAGTCGACAGTGATGGTCGCATCGAGATAGAAGGCTACAACGCGCAGCAGAACGAACTCGATCTCGACCTGCATCGGGACGAGTTGAACAGATGATCACAACGCTGCCGCCCTCAGAGGGTGTTGACAAAAGGGCTGCACTCGACAATCCAGCGTTAAAATCGGCCTCAAATACTCATTTACTCCATGTAAACTCCGTGTTTTCGGCCAATTTTGCCTTGTCTTGCCTTCGTTCGCCTGTTTTGTAAACACCCTCTCAGCAACCGAGGAGAAAGTGGATGACCGATAACCGCCACGATACCGGCAACGCGGCCTGGCGTGCCGCGCAGCAATGGCGCGAGCGCGTTCAGCAGACTCGTCCCAGTCAGGGTGCCGGAGGCCTGCGCCTGTTGTTCACTTGGCTGCTCTTCGGCGTCATGCTGATCGTCGGCACCCTGCTCGGCCTGTTTTTCCTGGTCGTCGGCTGGGCGATGCTGCCGTTTCTCCGCCATCGCATGAAAAAGCGCGCCGAACAGTTCCGCGCCTCTCGAGCGCAGTATGCCGGCGGCAGCGCCGATCCCGACGGCGGCAACCACTCGGCAGGGCGTTCCCAGCAAGTGCTCGATGGCGAATACGAGGTGCGCTCGAAAGACTCCTGAACACGCTACCGGCATCGCTTCCCTGCATCGATTCCCCGCGTCGGGGCTTGATCGTGCACGCTTTGATCGCGCGCTTTTCGATCACGCTCTCTTGCTTGCGCTCGACGCGCTCCGCTTCCCCTCGAACGCCTTCAGCGCCGCGCCTCGAGCGTGGCGCCTCATCGAGTCGGTCCCCGTCTCCACGTGCGTCGATCGGACGTACGCGGTAGAGTCATATTCGACGTTGGTCGAACTCTCCCCTCACGCCAACGTACGCTCTGCTCAAACGGTATCGACAATAACAAGTTGAGACGGGATGCGGTGACTCATGAATGCGACCGAACGGCTGCTGCGCGCAGCCAAATTATCGGAAATCGAGCAACTGTCCGGATTGGCGGAAACCGCTGCGGTGGTCGGCGATATTTGCCGTTTCGTCCACGCCCTGCAGCGGGAGCGTGGCGCCTCCACGATCTATCTCGGTTCCGCTGGCCGGCGTTTCACGCACCAGCGCCGGCAGCGCATCGTCGATAGCCAGTTGGCGGAAGCGACATTGCGCCAGCGCCTGGACGAGTGGGCTTCCTTCGACGACGCCAACCGCACGTCACGCCATCTCGCCAACGCACGCCTGCTGACCCGTATCGCGGCGGTGTGGCACGGCTTCGACTCGCTTCCGCCGATTCGCGACGACATCGAGGCGCAGCGCCTCACCGCCGACGATGCGGTGCGCCTGTTCAACCGGTTGATCAGCAACCTGTTGTCGGTCATCTTCGAGGCGGCGGATACCGCCAGCGACACCGAGATCACCCGCGTGCTGGTGTGTCTGTTTCATTTCATCCAGGGCAAGGAGCTCGCCGGACAGGAACGGGCCTGTGGCGCCTTCGGCTTCACGCTCGGCGTGTTCGACGATGCGCACCGCCAGACGTTGCAGCAGTTGATAGATGCCCAACATCGCTGCTTCGAAACCTTCGGCGAATTCGCCAGCACCGAGCTGCTCTCGCACTGGCAGCAAGAGCTCGACCAGCCGATCCATCTGGCCATCGCTCAACTGCGCGATCTGGCCATCCAGGCCACCCCGCTGCCGAACGATCTCAATGATCCCGGGGAACAGTGGTACGCCATCATGACCCAGCGGATCGATGCCATGAAAGACATCGAGGATCGCCTGGTCGAGGAGTTGCAGCGCAGCTGTCGTGACCGGATTCATCAGGCCGAGCGCGAGATAGAGAACGGCGTCGGCTTGCGCGAAGCGCTCAATGGCGAGCTCTGGGCGGCACCGGTGAACCTGCTGCTGGAAGTGCCGGACGCAGAGCCGGCCTCAAGCCTGGGAGCCTTGACGGCCAGCACCATGGAGTCACGCTTCAGCCGTTCGCTGGTCGGCCTGGTGCAGACGCAACACGCAAGATTGCAGCAGATCAGCGACGAACTCGAGAGCACGCGCAAGACGCTGCGCGATCGCAAGCAGATCGACCGCGCCAAGGGGCTTTTGATGACCCATCAGCGCCTCTCCGAGGAAGAGGCCTACCGCCTGATGCGCAAGACCGCCATGGACCAGAGCAAGCCGTTGATCGAAGTGGCCCGAAACGTGATCGACCTCGTCGACATGCTGTCTCGAGAGCGTTCCTGAGCCCTCATCGTCTTTCCACGCCACCCGCTGGTGCACGCCTCCCACATGCTGCACCGTCGGGTCGCGATCCTGCCTGCTGTCATGGCGCATTGGTGCCTGCCCGCCTTCGACTTCACACCTTATCTACTTGAATCGACGCCTTTTCGAGGATTCTGGTACGGCTTCTGCTTGGATAGAGAAGTCCGGGCCAATGGCGGCCCGACAGGAGCCTGCTCCAGCGGTTCCGAGCCAGACATTCGCTGAAGCACGGTCAAGGTCGACCGGCTGACGCAACGGACAACGGCGTCCATCGCTCTTCATGCACCGCATGACGAGAGATGGGCGCCGTTTTTTCATGCCCTCGGCACCGGCCGGTGTCGTCGCCACCATCGGAGAGTGATCTTCATGGACATCCGTCACAAAGCCAACAAGATACGTCTGTTCAGCTTTTCCACCCCTCAGATGCGAGCCTTCCATCTCTCCTGGTTCGCCTTCCACGTCTGCTTCTTCGGCTGGTTCGGCATCGCCCCGCTCATGGCCGTCGTCCGCGACGATCTCGGCCTGACCAAGACCCAGATCGGCAACACGATCATCGCTTCGGTCGCGATCACCATTCTCGTGCGCCTGGTCATCGGTCTGCTCTGTGATCGCATCGGCCCGCGCAAGGCCTACACCTGGCTGCTCTGCCTCGGGTCGCTGCCGGTGATGGCGATCGGCCTGGCGGACAGTTTCGAAACCTTTCTGCTGGCCCGCCTCGCCATCGGCGCGATCGGGGCTTCCTTCGTCATCACCCAGTATCACTCCACGATGATGTTCGCTCCCAACGTGGTCGGCACCGCCAACGCCACGACCGCCGGCTGGGGGAATCTCGGCGGCGGCACCACCCAGATCCTGATGCCGCTGGTGTTTTCCGGCGTGCTGATGCTGGGCGTCAGCGAAACGCTGGGCTGGCGGCTGGCGATGGTCGTGCCCGGTATCGTGCTGTTCCTGACCGGACTGGCCTATTACCGTTTTACCCAGGATGCACCCGATGGCAATTTCAGCGATCTGCGGGCCCGCGGCGAACTGCCGCCAGCCACCCGTGAACACGGCGCCCTGCAAAGCTTCGCCGCCGCCGCCAAGGATATCCGCGTATGGGCGCTGTTCGTGGTCTACGCGGCCTGCTTCGGCGTCGAACTCACGATCAACAACATCGCTGCCATCTACTTCTTCGATACGTTCTCGCTCGACCTCGCCACGGCCGGGCTGATCGCTGGGCTGTTCGGGATGATGAACCTGTTCGCGCGCACCCTGGGCGGCATCTTCTCCGACCTGTTCGCCCGCAACGGCGGGCTCAAGGGACGGGTACGCTGGCTGTTCATCGCGCTACTGTGCGAGGGCATCGCGCTGACCGGCTTCGCCCAGATGCAGACCCTGGCCGTGGCGATCGGCATCATGCTGGTGTTCAGCCTGTTCGTGCAGATGGCGGAAGGTGCCACCTTCGGCGTCGTGCCGTTCATCAACAGGAAGGCGCTGGGTGCCGTCGCGGGGATCGTCGGTGCCGGTGGCAACGCGGGCGCCGTGGCAGCCGGTTTCCTGTTCCGCTCGGAATCCCTTTCCTATCAACAGGGTCTTTTCTATCTGGGGCTGACGGTCATCGCCGCCTCGCTGTTCGCCCTGGCGGTGCGCTTTTCTCCGGCGACGGAGGCCGAGGAGCACCAGGCCTATCATCAGGCCGACGGCAAGCGCAGCGTCGAGCGCGATGTCGAGCGGGAGGCCGTTGCCGGCTGAGCGACACCCCTTTTCGATGACGCTTTGTCATCACGCCCTTCTCCATCGCGTGTCCATGCGATCTTCGCCGCTGCCTTCGGGTAGCGGCTCTTTTCAGAGATTTCGGTGCATCAGCGTGACGCGCTCGCCACGATAGGTCAGAGATTCGGAGGGCACCCAACCCAGCCGCGCGTAGAGCGCCATCTGGTCCGGTGTATAGAGATGAAGTCGTCGCCAACCCGCTGCCCGGGCCTCCGCTTCCACCGTCGCCACCAATGCCGAGGCGATACCGCGGCCGCGCCAGGCCGGCAGGACGAAAACGGAGGCGAGCCAAGGCCCCATGGCGGGCCGAATGCTCATGTCGCTGACTGTCAGGCTCGCGGTAGCTATCGGCTTTCCGGCGCTCATGGCCACGAATATCGAAGGCACGCCTTTGGCACCGCAGTCGTTGCGGGTTTCGTTCCGCCACTCCTCGAACGTCGTGCGCGGGTGAAGTCCGCCCCAGGCGTCGAAGGTCCAACGCGACACCGTTTCGATGCCGAGCGTGTCATCGCGATTCAACCGCGCGATCTTCCAAGCCATTGTGGTCCCCCGCCTGTGATGACGAATCCCGAGCCGGTCGACGGCGAAAAGAAGCCCGATGGATCCACCGAAGGCCTGACGTCGGTTCAGGCCTTCTTGACGAACTCGGATTTCAGCTTCATGGCGCCGACACCATCGACCTTGCAATCGATATCGTGATCGCCATCGACCAGGCGGATATTCTTGACCTTGGTCCCTACCTTGACGACCTGCGACGACCCCTTGATCTTCAGGTCCTTGATCACGGTGACGCTGTCACCATCGGCCAGCGGCGTGCCATGGGCGTCGGTCACGACGCTTGCATGCCCTTCGTCGGCCGCCGCTTCGGCTTCGGACCACTCATGGCCGCATTCGGGGCAGACGACAAGCTGGCTGTCAGCGTAGGTGTATTCGGACCCGCACTGCGGGCAAGGCGGTAACTGGCTCACGCGTAGACTCCTGGCGTTCGGAAAGCCGCGAAGTCTACGCCGCCCGCCTCGAACTGCCCAGTCAAACCGGGCGTTCGAGGCTCAAGAGCCGGTCAGCGGTAGAAGGGATCATCTCGACGACGCTGCCGACGACGATCAGGCACGGCGACGGCATCGGGTTGGCGGCAAGCGTTCGCGGCATGTCCGCCAACGTGCCCACCAGCGTCTGCTGCTGCGGCAGCGAGGCGTTGGCGATCAGCATGATGGGCCAGTCGGACGGCAGCCCGGCGCCGATCAACCCTTCGCAGATGGTCTCGACACGACTCAACCCCATGTAGAAGACCAGTGTCTCGTCACGCCGAGCCAGCGCGTGCCAGTCGAGGGAGACATCGTCCCGGCACGCCTGCGCGGTAATGAAGCGAACCTGCTGGGCGTGAGCGCGGTCGGTCAGCGGCAGCCCCATGACAGCAACGGCGCCGGACGCGGCGGTAATCCCGGGCACGATGTCGGGGGTGATGCCGGCCTCGGCCAGCGCTGCCAGCTCCTCGCCCATGCGCCCGAAGATTCCGGGATCGCCACCTTTCAGACGCACCACCCGCTTTCCTTCGGCGGCGAGCCGCACCAATAGCGTGCCGATCTCCGCCTGGGGCACGCTGTGGTTGCCACGCGCCTTGCCGACGTAGTAGCGCTCGCAGCCCCGGGGCAGCAAGGCCAGAATGTCGGGGCCGACGAGCCGATCATAGACCACGGCGTGTGCGGCCTCGATTCGTCGCAGGGCTCGCACGGTCAGCAGATCCGCGGCGCCGGGCCCGGCGCCGACCAGCGAGACCCGGCCGGCATCGTCAGCCGAGTCGACGACGTTTCTCGTCGATCTCGTGGTCACGACTCGGTTTCGAGCCGCCTGATAGAGCCGAGCCATCCAGCCGGCCGTCTCCAGCCTCTTCCCGCGCGTATTGCCTTGAGTTGCATCATAGGCTGGCATCGGCCATCTCCTCTTGTGTCTCTTCTTCGAGCAGGGCTTTCAGCTCGGGTTGGCAGGAACCGCATTGGGTACCGCAGGCGAGGCGTGCACCCAGCGCCTCGACGCTGGTATCGCCGGCGCGGATGGCGGCAATGATCGAATTCTGGCCGACCTGATGACAGCTGCAGACGATCGGGCCGTCGCTGCGCGCGCCGCTGGCACAGCCGGCCAGGATGCGACGCCGCGTCTCTCGATCGAGCAACTGGTCGCCTTCGCTGGCGAAGCAGTCGTCCAGCCAGCGCAACGACGGCAGCCCCTCCGGTGGCCCGACCATCAACCACCAGCGCAGCCGGCCGTTATCGATACCGCTGGCGCGCAGCCGTCCGCGCGTTTCGTCGTGACTCCACTGCGAGGCCGGCACAGGCAGATGGGACTCGGCCCACGCCAGCCAGTCGCGTCCAGCGGCATCCGGCTGGCCGCCAAGCTGCCAGCGCACGGAATGAGCGAGAGGAATCCGAGCCCAGTAGGCGCAGTCTTCGCGCCCACTCTCGATAGCAGGCGCGATCTCGGCCGCGATGTCGGCGGCGACGATCAATGTCGCTTCCCAGGAGATCGGCAGCGGACGAAGGCTGACTGCAGCCTGCTTCGATTCAGGCTGCCCGGAGATCGGATCGACGACCGCCGCCACCAGGCCATTGACCTTGGCCTGGCCGCTGAAGGCGTCGTTCCAGTGCATCGGCGCGAACAGCTCTCCCGGCCGCTGGGACTTGGCGATTCTGGCCCGGCCGCGATAGAGACCATCGCCCCCCGTCAGCTCGACCAGTTGCTGGTCGGCGACGCCGAGGCGTTCGGCATCCAGCGGGTGAATGTCGACGAAGGGCTCGCCGCGATGGTTCATCAGGCGGGAGGCCCGCGCCGTCCGCGTCATGGTATGCCACTGATCCCGTACCCGACCGGTGTTCAGGCGCAGCGGCCTTTCCCGGGTTAGTTCCTGGCGTACCGCCTGCGGACGAACCGGCAACAGCCGGGCACGGCCATCGGGCGTCGCGAAGCGGCCGTTCTCGAATAGCCGCGGCGTGCCCGCGGGGGCCGCGGCGGTCACCGGCCATTGAACCGGTGCCAGGCCGTCGTAGCCGGCACGGTCCAGCCCCGCCAGCCCCGAAATGTCGAACGGCCGCCAGGTGGCGCCGTCGCTTTCGCTACCCTCGCCTTCGACCGCGTTCTCGAAACCGGAGAGCCGGGCATGTTCGTCGAAGATCTCGAAAGGATCGACATAGGGAAATGCCTCGGCGAAGCCGAGACGTGCGGCGACCTGGGTCATGATCCACCAGTCGTGACGCGCCTCTCCAGGCGGCGGCAGCAACCCGCGCTGGCGGGAAATGCAGCGCTCGGAATTGGTGACGGTGCCATCCTTTTCCGACCAGCCAGTGGCCGGCAGCACGATGTCCGCGACCTCCAGAATCTCGGCATTCGCCATGCAGTCGGAAACGATCACCAGCGGGCACGCCGCCAGAATGCGCTTGATGCGATTGGCTTCGGGCAGGCTGACCACCGGATTCGTCGCCATGATCCAGACCGCCCGGATCTCCCCTCGCTCGATGGCGTCGAACAGCTCGGTGGCCTTGAAACCCGGCGCACCGGGCAAGGTCGGCGTCAGCGTCTCGGTGCGCCAGAACCGGGTGACCCGATCGATGGCTCCCGGCGTGTGGTAGTCCATGTGCGCCGCGAGCTGGTTGGCCAGACCTCCGACCTCGCGCCCGCCCATGGCATTGGGCTGGCCGGTGATCGAAAACGGCCCTGCGCCCGGCAGCCCGATCTTGCCGCCCGCCAGGTGGCAGTTGATGATCGCCTGGCACTTGTCGGTGCCGCTGCTCGACTGGTTGATGCCCTGGGAATAGAGCGTCACCACGTGCAGTTGCGTGGCGAACCAGTAGAAGAAGGTCTCCAGCCGCTCGGCGTCGACATCGCAGTCGCGAGCGACCGCCTCGATGCCGACATCGTCTTCGCAGGCAGCCTGCATCGTCTCTTCGAAGCCTCGGGTATGGCGTTCGAGATAGATCCGGTCGACCCGGCCAGCGGCGTGCATCCAGGCCAGCAGTCCGTTGAACAGCCGGGCATCGCTGCCGGGCGCAATACCGAGATAGAGGTCGGCGATTTCGCAGCTGTCCGTCACCCGGGGGTCGATCACCACGATGCGCATCAGCGGGTTGCGCTGCTTGGCGGCCTTCAGCCGCTGATAGATCACCGGATGATTCCAGGCCAGGTTGGAGCCGACCAGCACGACCAGTTCCGCGCACTCCAGATCCTCATAACAGCAAGGCACTGCGTCGGCGCCGAAAGATCGCTTGTAGGCGGCCACCGCCGAGGCCATGCACAGCCGCGAATTGGTATCGACATGAGGCGTCCCCAGGAAGCCCTTGAACAGCTTGTTGGCGACGTAATAATCCTCGGTCAGCAGCTGTCCGGAGAGATAGGCCGCCACCGACTCCCGGCCATGCTCGCGCTGCGTCGATGCCAGCCGCGACGCGACGCACTGCAGCGCCTCTTCCCAGCCCACCGCTTCGCCATCGACGACGGGATGCGACAGGCGCCCCCGCTCGCCCATCGTCTCGTGCAACGCACTGCCCTTGACGCAGAGACGCCCCTGGTTGGCCGGGTGCGCGGGGTCCCCGGCGACATCGACCAGCGCACCGTCCTCGATCGTCGCGACAACGCCACAACCGACGCCGCAATACGGGCAGGTCGTGGTGCCCTTGTATGGCGGGCAGGTCGTGGTGCTATCTGGAGAGGATCTGGTGGCGGTGCGCTCGAAAGAGGAGCCGGTGCCGCCGAACGACTCGCGGGGCGTCGTCCGCCGAGGCTGTGGATCGGTCGTGCTGTACGGATTGGGCATGAACGCCTCCCTGAAACGCAAAGAGGCCTGACTTCACGCTGAACGTGAGGTCAGGCCTCTTTGCCTGCTGCCGCGTGATCCTGCCGGTATCCGCGGTGCGTTGTGATCATTGCCGGTGTTGCGTGCCGGAGCGTTGCTCGTTGCCGGCGTTGGCAACTGGCACGCCTGGATAAAGGATCAGAGCAATAAGCAGGCCACCGGCCGCTTTTTCCTTTTTCGACAACCTTCTGCAGCCGCGTCCACCCCGCGCCTGGCAGTCGAGAGACCCGGTCTCGGGGCGTTCATGCCAACCTTTGGTGCGAAAGCGCGCAACGCTGCACCGGCGTTGCGCAAGCCAGCGCCCATCCGCCCTCTTCCTGCCCGCTTTCGTCAGCGCTCCTTGCCACCAACCCACTGAATCGATTTGAAGATCGGTGAGCTGGCATGGCCTTCGCTTGAGTTCCACCATCGGCGACCAATGGCGGTCGCGATCGCCAGGCCGGCGCTGCATCGAGGCAGCGTCGCGCCAGATAGCCATGGCACGCCCCGGTAGGCTGACGATGCCGCTTCATTCGTCGGCTCTCGGGCGTCGCATCGATATTCAGGCACATCGATATTCAGGCAAAGGCGCCTGATGCCGCGGAGTTCAATACTCCGTGTCATCAGGCGCCTTTTTGCGTTGCGTCGCCGTTTTCCAGGCATCTCTTCCGAACTCGGAAAACGGCTGCGCTTGAAAACGTCGCTTGACGGGGGATCAACATGAGCAGGACCGCCCTTTCTTCATTCAAAGCACCAGCCGATGCTCCATCCAGAACCCCAGCCGATGCCGGGGAACACCTGGTGATCATCGGCAATGGCATGGCCGGACACCGGCTGCTGCAGGCGCTACAGGACCGCCCGACCCGGCCGACTCGCATCACCATGATCGGCGCGGAGGCTTCTCCGGCCTACAACCGGATCCTGCTGTCGCCGTGGCTGGCCGGCGAGATCGAACGCGACTCCCTCGACACCCGGCTGAGCGACGAGATGTCCGCCAGCGTCGAGTGGCGGCTGGGCGAGCGCGTGGTGACGATCGACCGTACCCATCGACTTGTCCATACCGACCTCGGCGACCCGGTTCACTACGACCGTCTCGTCATTGCCACCGGTTCACGCCCCACGCTGCCCGCCATTCCTGGCATCGAGCTGGGTAACGTCGGCGGCTTTCGCAATCTCGACGATGTCGACTGGCTGATCGCCCGATCGCCGGGCAGCCGGGCGGTGGTCGTCGGTGGCGGGCTGCTGGGGCTGGAAGCGGCGGAAGGCCTGCGCAAGCGCGGCCTGGCGGTCACGCTTTTGCAGCGCGGCGATCGGCTGATGAACCGCCAGCTCGATGTCACCGCCGCCACCTGGTTGCGTGACACGCTCGAACGGCGCGGACTGACGATAGAGACCCATGCGAGCCTGGCCGGCTGTGACGCCGACGCCCAGGGCAACGTCCAGGCCGTGCGGCTGACCGACGGCCGCCGACTGGCCACCGACTGTGTGGTGATTGCCGCCGGCATCACGCCCAACGCCGAGCTCGGCCGCCTGGCCCGTCTCGATGTCGGCGCCGGCATCTGCGTCGATGCCACCTTGACCACCCGCGACCCTCGCATTCATGCCATCGGTGAATGCTGCGAATTCGATGGCACCACGGTGGGCCTGGTCGAGCCGATCTGGCAGCAGGTCGAGACCCTGGCGGATCTCCTCGGCGGCCAGACGCCGGCACCCTATATCGGCAGCGCCTGCGCCACGCGGCTGAAAGTCGCCGGCATCTCTCTCTACGCGTTCGGCCCCGTCGAGGCGGAACCCGACGACGACACCCTGACCTACGCCGACCCGGAAGGCGGCGACTATCGCCGCCTGCTGCTTCGCAACGACCGGCTGATCGGCGCCGTGCTCTATGGCGATACCGGCGATGGTCCGACGCTGTTTCAACTGTCCAGAGCCGGTGCGGATCTCGGCCACCATCGCGATCTGCTGCTGTTCGGCGCGAGCGATGTCGCGCAACGCCTGACCGAAGACACTCAACACTCACTGGAGGAAGCGGCATGACCTTCGAAGCCGACACCCCGACCCCGTCCCGCAAGCCTCGCCTGATCATGATCGGCAATGGCATGGTCGGCCACTACTGCCTGGAGCAGCTGGTCGAACGCCAGGCGCATCAGCACTACACCATCACCGTCTTCGGCGAGGAACGCCACCGCGCCTACGATCGCGTGCACCTGTCCGACTATTTCACCGGTAGCGATGCCGATGCCCTGGCCCTGGGCGAAGCGGACTTCTGCGCCAGACATGGCATCGACCTTCGCCTGGGAGAAACCGTCAGCGCCATCGACCGTGAAGCCCGCCTCGTCGTCACCGAACGTGACAGCCACGCTTACGATCAGTTGATTCTGGCGACCGGCTCCTACCCCTTCGTGCCGCCGATTCCGGGTAACGACCGCCCCAACTGCTTCGTCTACCGTACTCTGGACGATCTCGATGCGATCCGCGCCGCGGCCGAAACGGCTTCCAGTGGCGTGGTCGTCGGTGGCGGCCTGCTGGGGCTGGAGGCCGCCAACGCCCTGCGCGGCCTGAATCTCGACACCGCCGTGGTGGAGTTCGCGCCGCGCCTGATGCCGATGCAGGTCGACACCGAAGGCGGCGATCTGCTGCGCGAAAAGATCGAGCAGTTGGGGGTTCAGGTACTGACGGGCCGGGCCACTCAGCGTATCGAGGACGGCCAGGACCACCAGCACCGCATGGTTTTCCAGGATGAGAAAGTGTGGGAAACCGACCTGATCGTGTTCTCCGCCGGCATCCGCCCCCAGGATCGGCTGGCTCGGGATTGCGGGCTGGAGGTCGGCGAGCGCGGCGGCGTGGTGGTGGACGACAACTGCCGCACCAGCGATCCGAACATTCTGGCCATCGGCGAAGTGGCGCTATGGCAGGACAGCATCTTCGGCCTGGTGGGCCCCGGCTACCAGATGGCCAAGGCCGCCGTCGACACCCTGGTCGAGGGCGAACTCACCTTCCAGGGCGCCGACATGAGCACCAAGCTGAAGCTGCTCGGCGTCGATGTCGGCTCGATCGGCGATGCGCATGGCGACCGCACCCCCGGGGCTCGCATGTACCGCTATCTGGATCAGATCAAGCAGGAATACCGCAAGCTGGTGGTCTCCAGCGATGGCAAGAAGCTGGTCGGTGCCATGCTGGTAGGCGACAACAGCTACTACGATACCCTGTTGCAGTACTACAGCAACGGCCTGGAACTGCCCAAGGATCCGGCCGCGCTGATCCTCCCCAGCACCGAAGGCGCGCCGACGCTGGGTGCCGATGCCCTGCCCGAGACAGCGACCATCTGCTCGTGTCACAACGTCTCCAAAGGGGCGGTCTGTCAGGCGGTCGAGGCCGGCTGCACGGATCTCGGCACGCTCAAGGCCGACACCAAGGCCAGCACCGGTTGCGGCGGTTGTACGGCACTACTCAAGCAAGTGTTCGAACACGAGCTGGAAAGCCGTGGCGTCGAAGTCGACCGCAGCCTGTGCGAGCACTTCGCCTACACCCGCCAGGAGCTCTACGGCCTCATCCGGGTCGAAGGCATTCAAAGCTTCGAGGCGCTCCACGCGCGTCACGGTAAAGGCCGGATGGGCTGCGACATCTGCAAGCCGGCCGTCGCCTCGATCCTCGCCTCGTGCTGGAACGCGCCGATCACGAACCCATCGCTGGTGCCGCTGCAGGACACCAACGACACCTTCATGGCCAACATGCAGAAGAACGGTACCTATTCGGTGGTTCCCCGCATTCCCGGCGGCGAGATCACCCCGGACAAGCTGATCGCCATCGGCGCAGTGGCCAAGAAGTACGATCTCTACACCAAGATCACCGGCGGCCAGCGTATCGACCTGTTCGGCGCCCAGTTGCATGAACTGCCGGACATCTGGAGCGAGCTGATCGCCGCCGGCTTCGAGACCGGCCACGCCTACGGCAAATCCACCCGCACGGTGAAGTCCTGCGTCGGCAACACCTGGTGCCGCTACGGCGTTCAGGACAGCGTCGCCATGGCACTGACCATCGAGAATCGCTACAAGGGCCTGCGTTCGCCGCACAAGCTGAAGTTCGCCGTCTCCGGTTGCACGCGGGAATGTGCCGAAGCCCAGAGCAAGGACGTCGGCGTGATCGCCACCGAGCACGGCTGGAATCTCTACGTCTGCGGCAATGGCGGCATGCGCCCGCGCCATGCGGAGCTGTTCGTCACCGATCTCGACGACACCGAGCTGCTGCGCATCATCGACCGGCTGCTGATGTTCTATATCCGCACCGCCGATCGACTTCAGCGCACCTCGGTATGGCGCGAGAACCTGGAAGGCGGACTCGACTATCTCAAGGCGGTGATTCTCGAGGATAGCCTGGGGCTGGGTGACGAGCTCGAAGCCCAGATGCAGCACGTGGTCGATCAGTACGAGTGCGAATGGGCCGGGGCGCTGAAGGATCCGGAAAAGCTCAAGCGCTTCCGCACTTTCGTCAATGACAAGCGCAGCGATCCCGACATCATCGCCGCCAGCGAGCGCGACCAGCCGAGACCTGCGCGCCCCGAAGAGATTGCCGCACTGGCAGTGGAGGTAACGTCATGAGCGAGCTCATCCTGGAAACCGAGGCAGCACGGTCTGCCTCTTCTTCACGCCCCGTTCGCCTGTGCAGCCGGGCGGACCTGGTTGCCGGCTCCGGCATCGTCGCCTGGCATGAAGGGCATCAGATAGCGCTTTTCTATTTACCTTGTCAGCCCGGAGCCGCTGACGGGCTACCTGGTCGGCCCGGAGCCGCCGGTGAGTCGTTCAACCGGCCCAAAGCCGCCGGTGAGTCGTTCAACCGGCCCAAAGCCGCCGGTGAGTCGTTCAACCGGCCCGAAGCCGCCGGTGAGCTTTACGCGGTAGACAACCACGACCCGTTTTCCGGCGCCAACGTGATCGGCCGCGGCATCGTCGGCGATCTCAAGGGCGAGCTGGTGGTCGCCTCGCCTATCTACAAACAGCATTTTCGGCTGACGGATGGCCAGTGTCTCGAGGATGCCACGCGGCGCTTGCGTACCTGGTCCGTCGGGTGGGACGGCGACGACGTGGTGCTTCACATCCCCGTGGGGGCGGATTCGTGATGACGTAACTGGAAAACAATGCGCGAAATCAGGACAAAAAAAGCCCGCGCAAGAGGGGGGATGCGCGGGCGAGGCGGGGTGTTACTAGGAGACGCGACTCGAACGACTGCTAATCGAAGTATCTACATTCGATGGAAATTATATTAGCACCCTTATATTTCCCTGGCAATGCAATATCGTCATCGCGCTCATCGTTTCGCTTTATCGTCCTCTCGGTCACGATCCTCGTGCTCGCGCGTCTGGCGTTCGGCCAACTCCCGACGATGATCGCGCAGCTCCTGGCGCAGCGATTCGATCTCGACCTGAAGCTCGCTCACCTGCTCGATCATATGGCGCATCATGCGCCGGTTCGCCTTGTGCTGGCGGGATTCCGACTCTTCCTGATCTTCGACGAAAAGCGAGCTCACGTAAGCCGCGAAACTACCGAACAGCCCGACCCCGCAGACCATCAGCAACACGGCGACGATGCGCCCCAGCGTCGTGATCGGATAGTAATCCCCGTAACCGACCGTGGTGACGGTCACGATCGCCCACCACAATGCTTCTTCCGCCGTATTGATAGGGCTGTCCGGGTTGGGCGTTTCCACCATCAATACCGTCATCGCACCGAAAAACACCAGCAGCACGGTCGCTGTCGCCGCCGACGCCAACACGCCTTCGGCCCGGTTGCGAAACAGCAGTTGCCAGATCAACTCCAGCGACCGCAGCGCCCGGATCACGCGAATGACCTGAACGACACGGGCCAGGCGCGCAGCCTGGAACCATCCGGCAGGAATGCACGCCAACAGATCCAGCCACCCCCAGCGCATGTAGTGCCATTTATTGGGCGCGCGGTAGAACCGCTGGCAGAAATCGATGAAGAAGAAAAAGCAGACGATGTAGTCCAGATAGCCGAATAACTGGAGGATATCGGTAGGCAGATCGAGGAAAAGCTCGGCCAGCATGGCTCCCAGCACGTAGAACGAGAGCGCCAGGATAAAAAACTGAAAAGGGGTGACATGTTCCTTCATGGCAAGTCCCGCTCACCTGTACGCCCCGATCCCGCCAGCCCTTTGGCCGCGACAGGATGAACGGCATTATCCGCAAATGGGCCGATGCGACGCGAATCGCCCGCTCAACGCCCGCCGAGTAATACACGCCCCCGAGGCAGCAGCGCACACGAGTCGCGTGCGATCAGGCCGAACAGGGATTAGCCAGTTTCAGCTGGGTGAAATTGGTCACGAACGTATCCATCTTTTCCGCGTCGTAGTCCTGGAGACCACTGATGACCAGTTTCTTGGAGCCGATGCCCACGTCACGACCATGGCAGCTCATGCGGAATTCGAGATGAGCCTCTCCACGCTTGCCCTTGACGTCCAGATTGGCGCCCGCAAAGTCCAGATCCAGATCACAGGGGTCGTGATCCTCGAGCGTGAATCCCATGCTGTCGTAGATCACCAGCGGGCGCTGGGGATTGAACATGACGCCCTTCTCTTCGAGCAGGGGCTTGAGGTAATGCGGAAAGTTGCGGCCCGAGAAGGCCACATAGCGACGGGTAAACGTCTCGACAGTGCCCGGGTCATGGATCGTCCAGCCGCTGCGCTTGACGTTCAGATACTGTTTGCCGCTCTGGTCGACGACGCTGATGGTGCCGGTCTCTTCCTCTTCGACGAAGCTCAACGAGACGCTGTCCCCCACCATTCCACAGAAGTGGAACGTCATCTGCTGAGACAGCCCGTAACGGGACAGCACCAGCGCGAACAGCAGGTCGCCCGGCACGCAGAAACGCCGCGCACAGGGATCATGGATCGGGTTGTAATCTCCCGCGATCTGACGCGCAAACTGACTGGCCTGATCTGCGGTGATACAGATACGGTCCGCGTCGGTAGAATGGAACTCGTCGAGAAACATAAGTGGTCGACCCACGTATCGAATGACTTGGCGTTGGGATTCCAGGCGCCGCACTTTTACCACATGTTAGGGCAAATCGCAGCGCACCATTAACATTTAGAGACAAACGATAGCGTAGTTTACCCAAATGAATGTTCCAACCACAGCCTCCGAAGACATCGAGACTCGACCGTGCCCCTGCGGAAACGGCCTGCCCTACCGCCGCTGCTGCGGGATCTACCATCGCGGGGAAGCGCCCGCGCCAACGGCGGAAGCGCTCATGCGCTCACGCTACACCGCCTTTGCGCTGGGCGGGCTCGGCGACTATCTCGTCAGGACCTGGGACGCCGACACCATCGACCCGGCCCTGACGGCGGAGCAACTGGACCGCCAGGAACAACAATGGCTGCGGCTCGAGATTCTCGATGCCCACGAGAACGGCGCCAAGGCAACGGTCGAGTTCAAGGCACACTGCCGCCCGTTCGGTGCAGGGCCAGCGGTAACGCCGCAAGTGCTTCACGAGCGTTCGCGCTTTCGCCGACGCCAGGGCTTGTGGCGTTACATCGACGGCATCATCGACCCGCCTCCCGCCGCCGCCTCGCGTAACGCGCCCTGCCCCTGCGGCAGCGGCAAGAAGGCCAAGCGCTGCTGCCTGCGCTGAACCGATCGCAAGCACGCCGAATCGAGTCACCTTGTGGAATATGCCCCTTCGTCCCGCTACGCTTTTAGCGAATCGACGCGCCGGATACTCATCGACACACTAAGCTCGATCTCTGTTGCAGCGTCGAAACGCTTCGATTTCCGGACATGAAAAAGCAGGTGCATGAATATTTCCAATAGCGCCACGAATCTTATCTCCCGCTTCCAGACCGAACTCGGCCAGTGGCTCCATATCCCGGGTTGGATCGTGCTGCCTGCGCTGATACTGCTGATCGCGGTCATCGTCGACATCGCCCTGCACTTCGTTCTCAACCGGATGGAGCGACGCCTGCGCAATTCGCCGCGGCGCTGGGACGACCCCATCCTTCACGGACTGCGTCTTCCCTTGCGCTGGTGGGTCTGGGTCACCGCGCTGATGGTCGGTCTCGGCGTGATCGGCAACCATTTCGAGATCGAGCGGCTGAACATCGTACTGTCCCGGGTCGGGGCATTGATTACGCTGTTTCTGGTCGCCTGGGGCGGCATCCGGCTTTTCCGACGGCTGGAGCAGCGCCTGGTCTTTCCGCCGGGCAACTGCCATGCCAAGCCGGTCGATCCCACCTCGGCATCAGCCCTGACCAAGATCGTCGGCGCCATCCTGATCGTCACGCTGATATTGATCGGACTACAGATCCTGGGCGTATCGATGTCGAGCATTCTGGCCATGGGCGGCTTCGGTGGCCTGGTCATCGGCTTCGCCGCGCGGGATGTCATTGCCAATTTTTTCGGTGGCATGGTGGTCCATCTGGACAAGCCCTTCGTGGTCGGCGACTGGATCCGCTCGCCCGAACGCCAGATCGAAGGCATCGTCGAGGATATCGGCTGGCGCCTCACCACCGTCCGAACCTTCGCCGGGCCGCCGCTCTACGTGCCCAACGCCTGGTTCAGCCAGATTTCCGTGGAGACACCTACCCGGATGGTCAGCCGTCGCCTGTGGGAAACCATCAGCCTCCGCTACCAGGACATCGGCGCCGTCGAGAACGTCGCCCGGGATATTCGCAACCTGCTGCTGGAGCACGAGGAGATCAATCAGGACGAACTGATCACGGTCAACTTCTCCACCTACGGCCAGTACTCGCTGGATATCATCGTCTACGCCTTCACCCACGAGACGGATTGGCAGCGTTTCCACGAGATCAAGCAGGACATCCTGTTGAAGATCCGTGACATCATCGACTCCCACGGCGCGGAGCTGGCCATTCCGGCATCCCGAGTCTATTTCCCCGAGGGCATTCGCCACCAGGAGCCAGAACGCGACCGCCCTGATGACGAGGAACGAGACGCCACGTCACGCAGCGACCGCGACACTGCCTCGTCGCGGACCGAGCGCCGTTCGTCCGATGACCAACGCCGCCATTCGAATCCGGGCCCCCGTCAGACGGAAGACCCGCAGGACGACGACGGCGACGCCTGAATCGGCCGCCCGCGCTCAGGGCCCGTGGCGGATGCGCAACTGGCACCAGCTATCGCTCAGCCAGCGTCCTGCCGACGCGATCTCGGTTTCGGTGGCGCCGGCGTAGCCCAGCACCAGACCTGGCCGGCCGGGCGGCTGCAGGAAATAGCGCGATAGCGGCGACAGCAGAATCCCGGCCTCCTGCCCCCGCGAGACCAGCTCGGTCTCCAGCTCGAAACTGTCCAGCTCGGCAACCAGATGCATCCCCGCCTGCCCCGCCGAGAGCACCAGCCCGCGCGCGACCGCCGGGGCCAGTGCTCGTCGCAACTGCGCCTGACGCTGGCGATAGAGCCCACGCATTTTCGCGACGTGCCTCACGAAATGCCCCTCGGCAATGAACGTTGCCACCGCGGCCTGCGCCACGTACTGCCCTTCCCGGTGAAGCCGGGCATTGGCTCGCTTGAAGGCATCGACCAGCGCTTCCGGCAGCACCAGATAGCCGAGCCGCAGCCCCGGATAGAGCACCTTGCTGAAGGTGCCGACGTAGATGACCGGGGCATTGTCGACGAGCCCCTGCAGCGACGCGATCGGCGCGCTGGCGTAGCGAAACTCGCTGTCGTAATCGTCCTCGATGATCCAGGCACCATGACGCCGAGCCGCATCCAGCAGCGCCATCCGGCGCGGCAAGGTCATCGTCACGCCACTGGGATATTGGTGCGAGGGCGTGACATAGATCAGCCGCGGCGGTGGCGTCGCCCGCGGCACGCGCTCCACGTTCGCCCCTTCCTCGTCGACGGCCAGCGGCACGGTATCCAGACCGGCCGCCACGAAGCAGGACTGCGCCCCGCCGTAGCCCGGCTCTTCCACCCACGCGGCCTCACCGGCATCGGCCAGCAATCGGGCGATCAGCTCGAAGCCCTGCTGGGCGCCCTGGGTGATCAGGATCTGCCCGGGCCGGCAACGCACCGAACGCGATAACTGCAGATAGTCGCAAAGCGCTTCTCGCAATGCCGGGACACCGCCCTGATGCTGGTAGTCGTGCCATTCGAGCGGCGCCCGCTGGCGATGGCGGCGCAACAACCGCTGCCAGCGTTCACGGGGGAACCGGTCCAGTGCGGGCACGCCCGGCGCGAAGGCCGTATAGCGATCGCTCAGCACACCGCTGAAATCGAGAATGCGCCGGCCCCGAGCGGAAAGCGACGGCGCCGCAATACCGGATGCCGATACCGCCGCCGTCAGGGCTTCCGGTCGCCACTCGGCGACGAAGACACCCGCGCCTCGGCGAGTCTCCACGAATCCTTCGGCCGCGAGCCGGTCGATGGCGCCCAGCACGGTATTGCGGCCCAGCCCGAGCTCGTGAGCCAGCTGACGTGAGGAAGGTAGCGCCGTGCCGGCACCAAGCTTGCCCTCCTGAATCCAGTCTCGTAGCGACTGATAGAGTCGCTGGGTCAAGGTCGCCGCTGATGGCAACGCGAGTTGCATGGTCAGCGCTTCGACGATCCACAGCCGGTGGTCCTGAGATGGCGGCACTGGTTCCCTCACTATTGCCTCAACTGGCCCTTATCGAAGAACCAGCATGAGGCCAAACTGGCTTCACGTCACGCTTGTCACCCCGTTCGCTCGCCAGGGAGCCCGCGATGCCTACCATTCGTGCCGCCACCCCCAAGGACATCGACAGCCTCGTTGTACTGATCGATGGCTACCGCCAGTTCTATCGACAACCCAGCGACCTGGAAGGCGCTCGGCATTTCCTGGCCCGACGCTTCGAACGGGACGATGCGCATCTGCTGATCGCGCTGGATGAGAGCGACGCGGCGATCGGCTTCGTGCAGCTGTTTCCCGTGCCCTCCACCACCTCGCTCGGGACACGCTGGATCCTCAACGATCTCTTCGTCTCCCCCCAAGCCCGTCGTCAGGGTATCGGCAGCGCGCTATTGCAAGCCGCCCGGGCACGGGCAGTCGACCACGACGTGCCACAGCTGATGCTGCGCACCCAGACCGACAACGTGACCGCCCAGTCCTGCTACCAGGCGCTTGGCTGGCAACGCGACGAAGCGTTTTATACCTATCTATTGAGCGTGTGATGCCATGAGCCCGTTCATCAACGAATATGGCCAGCCCGTCGGCCCGGTTATCGATGGCTGGCAGCCGCCGCCGACACCTCGGGCCGAAATCCTGGAGGGCCGTTTCTGCCGCCTCGAGCCGCTGGACGTCTCGGCTCACGCACCCACGCTCTGGCGAGCCTGGCAGCCGTCGGATCCCGATATCGCCGACGATCATGACGGCAAGGCACGCTGGACCTATCTAGGCGGACGCGGATTCGACGACGAAGCGGGTTGTCGACGCTGGCTCAAGACGATGACCGCAAGCGACGATCCGCATTGTTACGCCATCATCGATCCGGCAGACGACCAGGCCGTCGGCATGGCGACCTATCTACGCATCGTGCCGGTCGACGGCAGCATCGAGATCGGGCATCTGAATTTCTCGCCGCGCATGGCGCGCACGCCAATCTCCAGCGAGGCGCTGATGCTGCTGATCCGTCATGTCTTCGAACTCGGCTACCGCCGGGTGGAGTGGAAATGCGATGCGCTGAACGCACCCTCGCGGCGCGCCGCCGAGCGCCTGGGCTTTCGCTTCGAGGGGATTTTTCGCCAGCATCGGGTGGTCAATGGCCGCAACCGCGACACGGCCTGGTTTTCGATTCTCGATGGCGAGTGGCCGGCGATCCGCGAGTGCCATCGTCGCTGGCTGGCACCGGACAACTTCGATGCTGGCGGCCGCCAACGCCAATCGCTTTCGACGATGACGGCCGAACTGACAAAACCGGGACATTGAACATGTACCAGCCAAATCAGTTCCGTCTCGATGATCCGGACGCCTTGAAGCAGGCCATCGATCAGGCACCGTTTGCCACGCTGGTCACGCAGAGCGAGAAAGGTGAGTTTACCGCCGACCATCTGCCGCTGCTGTTCGAGGCTGCCGACGGCGGGCCATCGCCGGGTACGCTGCGCGGGCATATCGCGCGCGCCAATCCATTGGCTTCGAGCCGCGCGGATTGTCAAGCCCTGGCCATTTTCCACGGCCCGCAGGCGTATATCACGCCGAGCTGGTATCCGGCCAAACGCGAGCACGGCAAGGTCGTACCGACCTGGAACTATCAGGTGGTGCACGCCCACGGCCGGCTGCGCCTGATCAACGACACGGACTGGCTGCGACAAACCGTGGCACTCCTGACCCGGCGGTTCGAGCGCGACCGGCCCGCCCCCTGGTCGATCGATGACGCGCCGGATGACTACATTGCCGGGATGTGCCGTGCCATCGTTGGCATCGAACTGACCATCGAGCGGCTGGAAGGCAAGCGCAAGGCGAGCCAGCACAAGCCGATGGAAGAGCGCGAGTCGATCCAGCAGGGATTGCGCGACGAGTCCGGTTACGATGACGCAGACTCGCTCTGCTTGAGCGGAATCGACTAGAGGAGGAACAGCCATGTCCGAATATTCCGCCTGCGTTCACTGGCAGCGACACCCCGACGAAACCTTCACCGACAACCGTTACAGCCGCGGCCATGAGTGGTGCTTCGATGGGGGTGTCAACGTACCGGCATCGTCATCGCCCCACGTGGTTCCGCTGCCCTACTCCATCGAGTCCCATGTCGATCCCGAGGAGGCGTTCGTCGCCTCGCTGGCCAGCTGTCACATGCTGGTGTTCCTGGGCATTGCCGCCAAACGACGCTTTACCGTGGATCGCTACGAAGACCAGGCCGTCGGCATAATGGAAAAGAATCCTGAAGGAAGACTCTCAATTACGCGAGTGACGCTGCGGCCGGCCGTGACGTTTTCTGGCGAGCGTCGGCCGACACGCGAGCAGCTCGAAACGATGCACCACCAGGCCCATCGCGACTGCTTCATCGCCAATTCGGTCAAGACCGATGTCGTGACCGAGATCGTCGACCCCTGAGATACCTGAAATGACCCAACTCATCACCTATAACGAAGCACGCAATCATCTCTCCTGGTCCGATGCAGTCGAGGCCCTGAAACAGGGTCACCGCGCCGCCCGGCCGGAAATCGGCGATACCTTCCTGGGGCCGGCCGACAGGACGCTGCTCAACCGTTCGTGCTTCATTCCCGGCCTCGGCTACGGCGCCAAGGCGGTCACCGTGTTCGACGGCAACGCCGCCCGCGGGCTGGATACCGTGCAGGGCGCGATGCTCTACTTCTCGCCCGATGACGGTCAGTTGAAAGCGATCATCGAGAGCCGGCTGGTCACCGAGATCAAGACGGCCAGCGATTCGTTGCTGGGCGCGCTCCTGCTGGCGCGACCGGACAGTCGTCATCTGCTGGTCTGCGGCGCAGGAACGGTCGCGGCGAGCCTGATCGATGCCTACACCGCGCTCTTCCCCGATCTGGCGCGTATCAGCGTCTGGAACCGCACCCAAGATAAAGCCGTGGCGCTGGCCGAGCGCTGTGTCAGGCGCGGCCTGAACGTCACCGCCGTAACCGATCTGGAAGCGACCGCCCGCTCGGCGGACATCATCTCCAGCGCCACCATGGCGCGTGCGCCGTTGATACTGGGGAAGTGGATACAGCCCGGCACGCATGTCGACCTCATCGGTGCGTTCAAGGCGGACATGCGCGAGGCGGACGACGAACTGCTGCAAACCGGCCGGCTGTTCGTCGATAGCCGGGAGACCACGATCCACCACATCGGCGAGCTGAAGATTCCCATTGCCGCAGGAGCCATTGCCGAAAGCGACGTGATCGCGGATTTCTACGATCTGCTGGCTGGCGATTCTCGCGATGACGACGCTCGCGATAGCGGTTGTCACGGAAAACAACCGGGTCGAACCCGCGACAGCGATATCACGGTATTCAAGAATGGCGGCGGCGCGCATCTCGACCTGATGATCGCGCGCTATATCGCCGAGACCGTTCAGTAACGCAGGACGACGCTCGGCGCCGTTCGCGCTGCGGCAGTCGGTCACTGGACGCTCGCGCTCAGCGGCGTAAAATGCGCGACGTTCATCGGGGCATCGACAGCCCCTTACCTCACCCGGTCCGCCCTTTGCGAGGGCGACAACCAGGAGTCCCGCATGTCAATCAGCGATCAACCGATCGTCGTCGCGGCGTTGTACCAGTTCGTCACGCTCGATGATTTCGAAGCCCTGCGCGAGCCTCTGCTCGACGAAATGAAGCGTCTCGACGTCAAGGGCACTCTGCTGCTCGCCAATGAAGGCATCAACGGCACCGTTTCCGGCACGCGCGCAAGCATCGATGCCCTGCTCGGGTGGCTCAAGCGCGATACCCGCTTCGCCGCACTCGAGCACAAGGAGTCCTACTGCGAGGAACATCCGTTCTATCGCACCAAGGTCAAGCTCAAGCGCGAGATCGTCACCATGGGCGTGCCGGATATCGACCCCAACCGGCGCGTCGGCACCTACGTCGAGCCGGAGCAGTGGAACGCGTTGATCGACGACCCGGAAGTGCTGGTGATCGACACCCGCAACGACTACGAAGTGGCGATCGGCAGTTTCGAGGGCGCCATCGACCCCAGGACCAAGTCGTTCCGCGAGTTCCCCGATTACGTCAAGCAGCACTACGATCCCGCCCGGCACAAGAAGGTGGCGATGTTCTGTACCGGCGGAATTCGCTGCGAGAAGGCCTCGAGCTTCATGCTCAACGAAGGGTTCGAGGAGGTCTTCCACCTCAAGGGCGGCATCCTGAGCTATCTGGAAAAGGTCCCCGAGGCCGAAACCCGCTGGCGCGGTGACTGCTTCGTGTTCGACAACCGGGTCACCGTTCGTCATGACTTGAGCGAGGGCGCCTACGAGCAGTGCCACGCCTGCCGCATGCCGATCTCGGTCGAAGACCAGGCGTCGGAGCAGTATTCGCCGGGCATCAGTTGCCCCCACTGCTGGGATTCGCTACCGGAGAAGACCCGCGCCAGCGCCCGCGAGCGCCAGAAACAGATCGAACTGGCCCGAGCCCGCAACGAGCCGCATCCGATCGGCCGCAACCCGCGCGAGACCACCACGGAGCATTGATCGGCTCCGCCAAACGACGACGGCCTCCCGGAGCGATCGAGAGGCCGTCTTCTTTTATCGACTGGCGTTTATCGATGGGCGTTTGTCGATGAGCTTTGTCGCAGGCCTTCCATCGACGCCTGCTCTTCCATCGACGCCTGCCCTTCTGTCGATGTCTACTCTTCTATCGATGTCTGCTGCATCGCGGGCTCATTGCACGCTACGCAGCAGTTCCTCTCTTTCCGCTTCCGGCAGCAGCCCGGAGGCCGTCAGCTTGGTGAAGAACCGCTTCATGCGGCGATCGATCTTCTGACGCGCAAACCACGGCCAGATATTGGCCAGCGGCATGAAATCGGGGTTGGAAACGCCATCGATCAGCCACAACCGCTGAGTGCCGTCTGCCAGACGCTGACAGACGATATTGCGGTCGTTGATGTCGGACGGCACGATCCAGTTGTCGCGCAGGTAAAGATAAAGCCGCTGCAGCTCGTCGGAGAAGGCCTGGGTCTCGAGCCAGGCCGTCTCGTCTCGCTGACGGTATTGCCGAATGGTGGAAGAGACCTGGCCATCGGCATCGCTGATCAAGTCGAAGACCAGACCCTCGCCCTGGTCCGTCGCCACCGTCCCGTAGTACGCCGGCACATGGCGCCAATCGACCATGCCGCGGCGCAACAGGTTCTCGAAGTAGACCTTCTCGCGCTCGTTCTGCTGGCTACCGCGCTCGGGAAAGCGCGGCACCTTGATACAGCATCCGGGGCGTTCCGGATGCCGGAAGATGGCCCGATCGTTGCCGTGGGCAATTTCGTTGGCAGAAACAAGTCGATACATTGCGGGCCACTCCGAGCCGCCATTGAGACGTCATGCCTCTATAATGATAACTTAATCAAACGCTGTTCTCATTGATCGTTCGCCTCGCGTTCGGCGGCCGGTTCCATCCAGCGTCGCCACAGCGCCAGGATATGCTCGCGGTGATCGGCGAATGCCTCGGCAGATACCAGACTGCCCCGCTTGGCCAGCGCCGCGCGGTGGCTCGCATCGCGATAGGCGAGATACGCCGCCTGCAGTTTCCGCGCATCCTGTTCGGGGAGCTTGCCGCTCTCGGCCAGCGCATCCATCAGCCGCATGTTGTCGGTGACCTCGAGCAGTGCCGGCGTCCGGGCCGACAGCGCCAGCACCGCATACTGGTTCATGAACTCGATATCCACCAGACCGCCGGCATCCTGCTTGAGATGGAACTGGCCGGCCTCGCGCGCCTCGCCGCCGCTGCCGAGATGCTCGCGCATCTTCAGCCGCATCTTGACGACTTCGCGACGAAGTTCATCGTCATCGCGCTCCCGCGCCAGCACTTCCCGGCGAACGGCCTCGAATCGTTCCTTCAATACGTCGTCGCCCGCCACGGCACGCGCGCGCACCAGCGCCTGGTGCTCCCAGATCCAGGCCTCGTTGCGCTGGTACTCGGCAAAGGCGTCCAGCGACGACACCAGCAACCCGGCGTTCCCCGAGGGGCGCAGGCGCATGTCGACTTCGTAGAGCGTGCCGCTGGGTGTGGTCGCGGTGAGCAGATGAATGACGCGCTGCCCCAACCGGGTGAAGAACACCAGATTGTCGATCGACTTGGCGCCGTCGGTCACGCCCCGAGGCGCGGCATCATAGAGGAATACCAGATCGAGATCGGAGCCGTACCCCAGCTCGATGCCGCCCAGCTTGCCGTAGCCGACGATCAGAAAGGCCGCCTGACCGGCCGAGTCTCTGGCGCTGGGGTGCCCGTATCGGGCCGTCAGCGAGCGCCACGCCATCTGCAGCACGCTATCCAGCACCACCTCGGCTATCGCGGTCAGATAGTCGCTGACCTTCATCAGCACGCGCCCGCCGGCAATGTCGGAAGCGGCAACGCGCAACACCTGGGTCTGCTTGAAGACCCGCATCGCTTCCAGCCAGTTCTCCTCGTCGTCCTCGGGAATCCGCGCCAGGGTCTGGCGCAGCTCGTCCGCGAGGCGCTGCTTGTCGGCGGGTGAATAGAGCGTCGCGGGGGTCAGCAGTTCGTCGAGCAGAATGGGGTGACGCGCCAGCTGTTCGGCGATCCAGGGGCTGGCCGCGCACAGCCGGATCAGCGACGGCAGAACCTGCGGGTTCTCGCGCAGCAGCGAAAGATAGGCAGTGCGTCGCAATACCGCTTCGATCAGCGGCAGTACCCGCTCCAGAGCGGTCGTGGGCGCCTCGCTCTCGGCCGCGGCCTCCAGCAGCATCGGCATGACGGCCTCGAGGCGCTCGTAGCCGATACGCTGCATCGACTGCACGCCGCGGGAGTCGCGAAAGGTCTTCAGTCGTCGCAGCGCCTCGGGCAGCTCGTAGCCCGCCGCCGCCATTACCCGCTCGGCTTCGGCATCGTCCATCTCGCCCTGCCACAGCTGTCGCCAGGCAGTGTCATCCCGGGGCGAGTCGTCGGATGCCGGCGACTCGTCGTCCGGATCGGCGACCACGGCATCGAAATGGCGTCGAACCCGCTCGCGGCAGGCCGAAAGCGCATCTTTCAAGGCAGCCCAGTCCGGCAGTCGCATCGCCATCGCCAACCTCGCCTGGTTCTCGGTGTCGTCGGGCAGTTGCTGTGTCTGACGATCCTGCTGCGCCTGCAGCGCGTGCTCCAGATCCCGCAGGAAGACGTAATCCTCGCGCAGCTCGTCGACCACCGGCTGCGGCAGCAGTTCGAGCGTGACCAGACGCGCCATGGCCTCCCGCAGCGAGGTGACCTGAAGCTCGGTATCCCGGCCGCCGCGGATCAGTTGGAACGCCTGGACCACGAATTCGACTTCGCGGATCCCGCCGCGCCCCAGCTTGATATTGTCGTCCCGCCCCAGCCGCTTGACCTCGCGGTGGATCATCGCCTTCATCTCGCGCAGCGATTCGATCGCGCCGAAATCCAGATACTTGCGATAGATGAAGGGCCTGAGTTCATCGAGCAGTTCATGCCCGGCGTCGAGATCGCCCGCGACCGGGCGCGCCTTGAGCATGGCGTAACGCTCCCACTCGCGTCCCTGATCCTGATAGTAGCTGGTGAAGGTGTTGAAACTGCCGACCAGCGGCCCGCCATCGCCCAACGGTCGCAGGCGCATGTCGACCCGGAAGACGAAGCCGTCGGCGGTGATCGCGTCCAGCGCGGCGATCAGCTTCTGCCCCAGTTTGGTGAAGTACTGTTGATGATCGTACTCGCGCTCGCCGCCCCGGGTCGTGCCTTTCTCCGGAAACGCGAAAATCAGATCGATATCCGAGGAGAGATTGAGCTCGCCGGCGCCGAGCTTGCCCATTCCCAGCACGATCAGACGCTGAGGCGAGCCGTCACGGCGCGGCGCAGGGCTGCCCCAGCGGGGGGCGAGATGCGTCTCGAGCCAGTCAAGCGCGCCTTCGAGGCAGACCTCGGCAAGTTCCGAGACCTTGGCGGCGGTCTGCCACATCTCGGCGCCGTTGAGATCCCGCCACACGATGCCGACCATCCGCGCCTGACGAAAACGGCGTAGCGCCCTGTGGAGCGACGCCTCGTCGTCCGCGTCTGCCAGCGCCTGGTGCAGCGCGTCTTCGATCTGTGCCCGATTCGGCGCCGCCTCGAGCTCGCCACTGTCGATCAGACCGGGCAGCAGCGCCGGTCGCGTCACCAGCGCGTCCAGCGCGAAGTCGGACAGCAGGACCAGCCGGGCGAGCTCGCGCCGACGCGCATCGCTCAGGGAGAGCCAGGCGTCGGTGACGACCGGATCGGCACTGGCGGCATCCAGCCCTTCGTCGAGGCGCTGTCTGGCCTCGGCCCAAGCCCCCGCAAGCATGGCGGGACTATCGATCTCGGCGAACCAGGATTCGGGTAACGGCATCGGGTGCTCCAGACGGCTGTTGGCGGGGTCTTCACTGGATGAATGACCCCGCCAGCATAGCGAAAGCCCCGCGTCAGGCCCAAGCGATGCAGATCGTGCCCGAGCCTAGGCTTTGTCTGAAAACTGTCTGCGCTCGGCCATACGGCGTTAAAAATCGGCTCAAAGTACTCATTTACACCGCGTAAACTCCGTCTTTTTGCCGATTTTTGCCTTGCCTGACCTTCGCTCGACGACTTTTCAGACAAAACCTGAGTCGCAGATTATCGATGATGTCACACCAAGGTTGTATTACATCGTACGAATAAAGCAGCTACAAAGGCACAAGCCAATTCGTCGGGTCCAGGAAGCGTTAGCTCGAACGAGAGAACGCTGGCCCGTGGATCTCACTCTAGAACTGCACCATCAAGCAAGGGATACGCCATGAAGCTCAAGAAGACACTCCTCGGCATCGCCTGCCTCGCATCGTTGGCCGCCGGCGCCGCCCAGGCCGATTTCCCGAACCGGGATATCCGCGTGATCGTGCCGGCAGCCGCCGGCGGCGGTACCGATGCCATCGTCCGCAAGGTTTCCAATATCGCCGAAGAGTCGCTGCCCGTCTCGATGTATGTCGAGAACGTGGAAGGCGGCATGACGGCAACCGGCCTGCTCCAGTTGATGAAGGCGCGTCCGGATGGGCAGACCGTTGCCGCGATCACCTACGACAGCATCATCACGATCCCGTGGAAGAACATGCTGCCGGGATTCAACATGGACAAGATGCGCATGATCGCCCGCATCACCAGCGAAGCCGACGCAATCACCGTGCCGGAAAACTCCCCCTACCAGACGCTGGATGACCTGATCGCCGCCGCCAAGAAAGAACCTGGCAGCATTCGCATCGGTATTCAGAACATGGGCGCCAGAACCCACCTGACGCTGCTGCAGCTCCAGGATCTCACCGGCGCCGAGTTCAAGATCGTCTCCTACGACAACAGCGCGGCGTCGCAGAAGGAAGCGCTGCTCAATGGCGAGGTCGACGCCGTGGTGACCAGCCTCGGCGACCTGGCGCCGCTGATCGAATCCGGTCAGGCTCGCGGCCTGGTCGAGTTCTCCGACACCCAGAACGAAGGCTTCCCCAACGTGCCGCCGGTCACCGAGACCGATACCGGCCTGGACCTGCAGATGGGCAGCTTCATCGTCATGGTGGCACCGGCGCGTACCCCGGACGATGTGATCGAGAAGCTGGAAGCCACCTACCACAAGGCTTACGAGAGCGACGAGTTCCAGCAGTGGCTGAAGAAGATCGGCGTCACGCCCGCCTGGCTGGGTGCCGACGACGTGACCGAATGGGCGAACGACACCCAGCAGCAGCTCTTCGACACCATGGATGAACTGGTCGACAAGGGCGTGCTGGAGAAATAAGTCTCCGATCATTCTCATTCACGCTGCGCCATGCCCCTCGCATGGCGCCTTGTCGTCTACACAGGTGCCTTCATGACATCTAAACCCTCATCTCGACAGTCGACCCAGCGCTCGAGTCTGGGCGGTGAGTTTTTCGTGCCGGCGGCGCTGGCGCTCATCACCCTCGTCTACCTGATCTCGGCGATCCAGCTCGGCCCGCCAATGAAGGGCGGCAACATGACCGCGTCCTTCTTTCCCATCGCCACCGCCATCCTCATGCTGATCGCGCTGGCCTGCGCCATGGTTCATGCGCTACGCGGCAAGGCCAAGGCGCCCGAGGAAGAGGCCGCCGCCAACGCCGAGAGCAGCGACGATGCCCCGCGCCGCAGGCAGTACGTCGGCCTCTCCCTCGGCGCGATCGGCGTCGTCGTGCTGACGGCGGGATACCTGCTGGCGTTCGACCTGATCGGCTATTTCGTCGCCACTTTCGTCTACGTGCTGCTGCTGACCGGCCTGTTCAGTGGCGGCTTCCGGGAGAAATGGCTGACCAAGCTGATCGCCGCCATCGTCATTACCGTCGCCGGCTACCTGCTGTTCGAGGTCGTCTTCCAGGTCCGCCTGCCCACGCTCTGGAGTCAATGATCATGGATTCGATTTCCGGTCTGCTGGGCGGTTTCGCCGCCCTCGCCAATCCTGAAACCCTGCTCTACATGATCGGCGGTTTTCTGATCGGCACCTTCTTCGGCGCGGTGCCGGGCCTGACCTCGGTGCTGGCCATCGCCCTGCTGCTGCCGCTCACCTACAGCCTCGACGTGACCACGGCGCTGGTCGCCTGCGCCAGCATCTTCATGGCAGGCATGTGCAGCGGCAGCATCACCGCCACGACCATCAACATTCCCGGTGCGCCGTCGTCGATGATGACCGCGCTGGAAGGCTACCCGATGCAGCAGCGCGGCGAAGGCGCCAAGGCGCTCGGTCACGCCGCACTGGGCTCGATGATCGGCGGTTCGCTGGGCGCGCTGCTGCTGATGGTCATGGCGCCGCTGGCGGCCGACGTCGCCCTGCTGATCCGCACGCCGGGCAAGTTCTCGCTGATCGCCTTTGCACTGATCGTGATCATCATTTCCCAGCGTGGGTCGATCACCAAGGGCATGATCGCCACGCTGTTCGGCGTCATGATCGCCACCATCGGCATCGACGTGGTGCAGCCGCTGGCCCGCTTCACCTTCGGCACCAGCGTGCTGGTCCAGGGCATCGACATGATGCCGTTGATCATCGGCACCTTCGCCATCAGCGAACTGCTGATCCAGGCCGATAGCCGCAGCAGCCGAACCGTCGATCCCAGCATGATCCAGGCGGCCAAGGTGCGCCGTCGCGATTTCATTCCGCCGCTGTCGGAAGTTCGGGAAATCGGCGTGATGCGCTACCTGAAGAGCGCGGTCATCGGCTACGCGGTGGGTATCCTGCCCGGCGCCGGCGGCTCCATGGCGGCTTTCGTCTCCTATGCGGAGTCGATGCGCTCCTCGAAGCACCCCGAGCGTTACGGCAAGGGCAATCCGGAAGGCATCGCGGCGGCGGAATGCGCCAACAACTCGATGTGCGGCGGCGCCTTCGTGCCGATGCTGACGTTCGGCATTCCCGGCGATCCAACCACCGCGATCGTGCTCGGCGTGCTGGTCATCAACGGTCTGCAGCCCGGCCCGCAGTTCATGACCCAGCAGCTCGATCTGATCGCGCCGATGTTCGCCTCGCTGTTCGTCAGTGCGCTGATTCTGATTCCGCTGACGCTCTACCTGCTCGGCCCCTACTTCCTCAAGATCGTGTCGATTCGCCGCGACGTGCTCTACTCGAGCATCGCCATCGTCGCGCTGGTGGGCAGCTACGTGGCGACCTACTCCACGTTCCAGATGGCGCTGGCGCTGGTGTTCGGCGTGCTGGCCTATTTCCTGCGCAAGCAGAAGTATCCCACCGTCTGCCTGCTGCTGGGCTTCGTGCTCGGCCCGAGCCTGGAGGAGTATTGCCGTCGCGCGCTCTCCATCAATGACGGCAACCCGTCGATCTTCTTCACCAGCCCGGATAGCCTGTTCTTCATCGCCCTGACGGTGGTGTTCTTCTACTTCATGGTGATCCGCAAGCCCAAGGACCGCGGACTGGGGACGCGACCGGCGTAACGTCGACCTTCCCATCGAACCGGCTCCTCTTGCCGGCTCCTCTGACAGGCTCGCGCCAACCGGCATAGCGCCGCCATCGCTCATCACGATGGCGGCGCTTTGGCATGCGCGCCTCCGCTCGTTTTCATCGAGGCTCACGACCATCCAGGGCCGTATAAAAGTCGTAAAAAAACCACTTTTCCAGCTTCGCCGGCTAGCGGCGACCCTCATTCCGGATGCTTCGTTGCCGCCAACAGCCTTGATTCTCACCGACCGGCAGCTCTCGGGCAGGCAGGAATAACTTTAGCCTGTTAATTACATGGTGTATTTTTACATCCCGCTACATTGCAGTATTAGACTTTAGCCGCATTCGATCTCCGAGTTCGGCCTTGCCTACTCGATCCTTCAAGGGAGACATTCATGAAAACGCGCGGGGCGTTGAGCAAGACACGCCTGTTGCCCAGCCTGGTCGGCCTGATCCTGGTCCTGCTGGGTCTTGCGATGCTGATTGGCGGCATCAAACTGAGCCAGCTTGGCGGCTCCTGGTACTACCTGATCGCCGGTGTCGGCGTCGGTCTCAGCGGGTTGCTGCTGATCGCCGCCAGACGCGCCGCGATCTGGCTTTTCGCCATCTTCCTGCTGGCCTCCACGATCTGGTCGCTCCAGGAAGTCGGCCTGGACTGGTGGCAGCTGGTCCCCCGTCTGGCGCTATGGTTCGTGGTCGGCATCGTGCTGTTGCTGCCCTGGGTTCGCCGTCCGCTGGGCGTCACGCGCATGAAAAGTGCCAGCGCCGCAGCACTCTCGATTGCCGTCATCCTCGCCGGCCTGACCGCCATCGCCAGCCAGTTCACCAACCCGCATGACATCGAAGGAACGATCGTCCGTGACGCGTCCGGCCCGAACGATGCCGTGGCCAATGCCATGAACGGCGACTGGCCCTCCTACGGCGGCACCGAACGTGGTCAGCGCTACTCGCCCCTCGACCAGATCACCCCAGAAAACGTCGGCAAGCTGGAAGAAGTCTGGCGCTATCGCACCGGCGACATCCCTGGCCCAAACGATCCGTCGGAAACCACCGCCGAGAACACCCCGCTCAAGGTCAACGGCAAGCTGTACGTATGTACGCCGCACAGCCAGGTGATCGCCCTCGATCCGGACAGCGGCAAGGAGCTGTGGCGTTTCGATCCCAAGCTGAGTACCCAGAATGCCGACAGCTTCAAGGGCTGGGCGCACATGACCTGTCGTGGCGTCGCCTACTACGAAGATGACGGCGCGGCTGCCGAACCGGCCTATGCCAGCGCCGAGATCGGCACCGGCCTCGCCCCGCCCGCCAGCGATGGCGCCGCGAATGGCGACGCCGCGCCCGTCACCGAGGAAGGCAAGCAGCAAGCCGCCGATCAGGCTCCCGCGTCCGGCGTCGCCGCCGACCTGGCCGATGCCTGCCCGCGCCGCCTGTTCCTGCCCACCGCCGACACGCGCCTGATCGCGCTGAATGCCGACACTGGCGAAATGTGCCCCGGCTTCGGCGATAACGGCTCCATCGACCTGACCCGGAACATCGGCAGCTTCACCGCTGGCGGCTACTATTCCACCTCTCCGCCCTCCGTGGCCCATGGTCTGGTGATCATCGGCGGCCACGTGACCGACAACGAGTCCACCAACGAGCCTTCCGGCGTGATTCGCGCCTACGATGCCAAGGATGGCCACCTGGTCTGGAACTGGGATAGCGGCAACCCGGACGACACCACGCCGATCGGCCCCGACGAGACCTATACCCGCAACTCGCCCAACATGTGGTCGGTGATGAGCGTCGACAGCGACCTCGGCATGATCTACCTGCCGATGGGCAACCAGATGCCGGACCAGTGGGGCGGCAACCGCACGCCGGAAGCCGAGAAGTACAGCGCCGGCGTCACCGCGCTGGATATCGATACCGGCCAGGTCCGCTGGACCTATCAGTTCACCCATCATGACCTGTGGGACATGGACGTCGGCGGCCAGCCGTCGCTGGTCGACATCCAGACCGACGAAGGCGTCAAGCCCGCGCTGATGGCCTCCACCAAGCAGGGCAGCATCTACGTGCTCGACCGCCGCACCGGCGAGGCTATCGTCCCGATCCACGAGATCGACGCGCCGCAGGGCGCCGTGGAAGGCGACCACACGGCAGCCACCCAGCCGCACTCCGAGCTGAGCTTCTCGCCGGACACGCTCCACGGCAAGGACATGTGGGGCGTGACGCCGCTGGACCAGATGCTGTGCCGCATCCAGTTCCAGTCATTGCGCTATGAAGGCATGTTCACGCCGCCCTCGCTGCAGGGTTCGCTGGTCTATCCGGGCAACTTCGGCGTGTTCGACTGGGGCGGCATCGCGGTCGACCCCGAGCGCCAGATCGCCTTTGCCAGCCCGGCCTACATGGCGTTCACCTCCCAGCTGGTGCCGCGCGAACAGGCCGATGGCGGCGAGCGGATCAGCGAAACCGAAGGCGTTCAGCCCAATGCAGGCGCGCCCTACGGCGTGATCATGGGCGCGTTTCTTTCCAGGCTCGGGCTGCCTTGCCAGGCACCGCCCTGGGGTTACGTGGCGGGTGTCGACCTGAGCAATCATCAGACCGTCTGGCAGCACAAGAACGGTACGGTCCGCGATAGCGCTCCGGTGCCGATGCCGCTGCCGATGGGCGTGCCCGCCCTGGGCGGACCGATCATGACCGGTGGCGGCGTGGCCTTCCTCAGCGGCACGCTGGACCAGTACCTGCGCGCCTATGACGTCACCAACGGCGAGGAGCTGTGGAAAGGCCGGCTACCGGCAGGCGGCCAGACCACGCCGATGACCTACGAAGGCAAGGACGGCCGCCAATACGTGCTGGTCATGGCCGGTGGTCACGGCTCGCTGGGCACCAAACAAGGCGACTATGTCGTCGCCTATGCGCTGCCCGAAGGCGACGATTCGAACTGATCTCAGCGAAGCGTCACCCATGAAAACGGCTGCCCTCGGGCAGCCGTTTTTCGTTGCGCCGGCAGGCTGGAAGCTCGCCTTGATCAGAAGCTCGCCTTGATCGTCGTACCCGCCACCCAGGCATTGTCCACCGAATCCACTGCCGACGGATTGACCACGTACTGCAGGTTGGGCCGCAGTGTCAGGTAGCCGGTCAGATTGAAGCTGTAGTAGACCTCGGCGTCGTACTCGTGGCCCTGGCGCGGCAGCGGCGAGAGCGAACCGCTCGGCGTGGCGTTGTGATAATCGACGAAGTCGTTGACATCGTCGTTGACGTGCAGATACGCAAGACCGATGCCGGCATCGTCCTGCGGACGCGCATCGAACGGCCCTTCGTAGGTCGCGCCGATCGAGACGTAACGATCGATACCCGCCGTATCGCCATGGTTGGTGTTGCCCATGCTGAACAGCGTCAGCCCGCGATCCGGGCTGCCATCGCGTGTCGTCACCTGCTGCTGGACCACGTAGTAGAGCCCGGTGTTGGTATCGCTGGTGCGATCCGCCGGGCCATCGCCATAGGCGCGGTTGTCGACGTTCTGGGTATAGAACCCGAGCTTGTAGGCGCCGGCCATGCCGTTCAGCGTCGGGGTATAACCCAGTTCCACCGGGAACAGCGTCCCCTCGGTGCCGCTGGTGCGCAGGTCGAAGCCGTTATCGTTTTCCAGGTTGCTGTCGTTGATGTTGAACGCGCCGACCTGGGCGTACCACTCAGGCGTGATATTGGCGCGGATCACCGCTGCCCACTGGGCGATCGGCCAGTTGTAGATGTTGTTGCCCCAGTTGCCCGGTTGCGCGCCACCGAAGGCCAGGTTCTGGAAATTGCTGTCGATGGTAGCGAAGTCATCGCCGAACGGGATTCGGCCCAGCTTGACCGCCAGGGCATTGTCGAAGAAGCGCTGGCGATACCAGAACTGCGTCAGCCGCGTCACCGGCCCGCGCCCTTGCACTTCCTGCACCGAGGAGCCGCCGACCGTCGCGTCCGGATCGCTCATCCGGTCGTTGACGCTATGCCCGTTACGGTTGGTGACGGTGACCTGAAATTCCGCATCCGGAATGCTCAGCAGGCGATCCAGATCGAAGTTGGCACCGACCGCGAACTGGTCCGCGTATTTGCTGACGTGGCTGTCGCGGTAGCCGCCATCGAGAATCGTCGCCGCTTCGCCCACGTAGTCGAAGTCGAAGGATACGCCGGCCTCTTCCAGCGCGGTGCGCTCGCCGCCCCAATCTCCCAGCATGTAGGGGGAATCCGGAGAAAAAGCCGAATACGCCTGCGCGGAACCCATCACCCCAAGACTGCCCAAGAGAATCGCCGACGCGCCGCCGATTCTGATAACCCGTGATGTGGCATCTGCCATGGCCTGGCCTCCAAAAAAATATAATTAGCACGTTATTAATGCGCAGAGAATGATAATCCTAATCCTCACGCATCGATAGCCGATAAGCCCTGAAGACGGACAGAAACGACTAAAGAATGAGCCAGGAAACCGCCAGCCTTACGACGATGAAGGCCTGCTAGAAATAGCAATTTACTATCGATTTTTTCTTATCATTTAATTTCTATAATAAAAGCTTGCCCAGTAGTCTCTGTTTCAGCCCTGGCGCCATCGAGTCGGCCGACTGGCCTTGAACGAAGACTCGCAGACCGCGACGCCAGGGAACGCCCGGATTGACGAGACGAACAGGTGAGATAAGAGAATGTCGCACGAAACCGAATCCAGATGCCCCTTCGGCCACTCCGGAACGACCGTATCCGAGGGCGCCAAGACGCAGGTCGCCGGTGGTGGCACCGTCAATGCCGACTGGTGGCCCAATCAGCTTCGCGTGGACCTGCTGAACCAGCATTCCGAGCGCTCCAACCCGCTGGATAGCGATTTCGACTACCGCGAAGCCTTCCAGCAGCTCGACTACGCGGCGCTGAAAGCCGATCTGGAGAAGACGCTGACCGAGTCGCAGGCCTGGTGGCCGGCCGACTGGGGTACCTATATCGGCCTGTTCATTCGTATGGCCTGGCACAGTGCGGGCACCTACCGTCTCGCCGACGGTCGCGGTGGCGCCGGTCGCGGCCAGCAGCGTTTCGCCCCGCTCAACAGCTGGCCGGACAACGTCAGCCTGGACAAGGCGCGCCGTCTGCTGTGGCCGGTCAAGCGCAAGTATGGCCAGAACATCTCCTGGGCCGACCTGATCGTCCTCGCCGGCAACGTGGCGCTGGAGTCTTCGGGCTTCCGCACCTTCGGCTTCGCCGGTGGGCGTGAAGACGTCTGGGAACCCGACATGGACGTCAACTGGGGCGACGAGAAGACCTGGCTCGAACACCGCGACCCGACCACGCTGGCCGACCAGCCGCTCGGCGCCACCGAGATGGGCCTGATCTACGTCAACCCGGAAGGCCCCAACGCCAGCGGCGACCCGCTCTCCGCCGCCCCGGCCATTCGCGCAACCTTCGGCAACATGGCCATGGACGACGAAGAGATCGTCGCGCTGATCGCCGGCGGCCATACCCTGGGCAAGACCCACGGTGCCGGCCCCGCCGAAGCGATCGGTGTCGATCCGGAAGCCGCGTCGATCGAGTCGCAGGGGCTCGGCTGGGCCAACGCCCACGGCAGCGGCGTGGGTGCCGATGCCACCGTCTCCGGCCTTGAAGTCATCTGGACCCAGACGCCGACGCGCTGGAGCATCCACTTCTTCGAGAACCTGTTCAAATACGAGTGGGAACAGGTGCGCAGCCCGGCCGGCGCCATCCAGTGGCAAGCCAAGGACGCCGAGGCGTCGATCCCCGACCCGTTCGATCCGTCGAAGATGCGCAAGCCGACGATGCTCACCACGGATCTGACGCTGCGCTTCGATCCGGAGTTCGAGAAGATTTCCCGGCGCTTCCTCGAGGACCCGCAGGCCTTCGACGACGCCTTCGCCCGCGCCTGGTTCAAGCTGACCCATCGCGACATGGGGCCGAAGGCCCGTTACCTCGGCCCGGAAGTGCCGAAGGAAGACCTGGTCTGGCAGGATCCGCTGCCCGCGCCGACGCACCAGCCAAGCGCCAATGACATCGCCGAGATCAAGGCGCAGATCGCCGACTCGGGTCTCTCGGTCTCGCAACTGGTGGCGACCGCCTGGGCTTCGGCTTCGACCTTCCGCGGCGGCGACAAGCGCGGTGGCGCCAACGGCGCCCGGCTGGCGCTGGCACCGCAGAAGGACTGGGAGGTCAACCGGATCGCCAGCCAGACACTGCCGACGCTCCAGCGCATCCAGGAGACATCCGGCAAGGCGTCACTGGCGGACGTGATCGTGCTGGCGGGCAGCGTCGGCATCGAACAGGCCGCCAGGGCGGCAGGCGTGGAGATCGAGGTGCCGTTCGCGCCGGGCCGTGTCGACGCCACCCAGGAGCAGACCGATGTCGCCTCCTTCGCGGTGATGGAGCCGCGGGCAGACGGCTTCCGCAACTACAAGCGTGGCCGGCAGGGCGCGCCCACCGAGTCGCTGCTGGTCGACAAGGCGCAGCAGCTGACCCTGACCGCCCCGGAGATGACCGTACTGGTCGGCGGCCTTCGCGTTCTCGGCGCCAACTATGACGGCTCCGATGTCGGCGTGCTGACCGACAACGTCGGCGTGCTCAGCAATGACTTCTTCGTCAACCTGCTGGACATGAACACGGTATGGACGCCGGCGGATGCAGAGTCCGAGCGGTTCGAGGGACGTTCGCGCGACAGCGACGCGGTCAAGTACACCGCAACGCGCAACGATCTGATCTTCGGCTCGCACTCTGTCCTGCGCGCCCTGGCCGAGGTCTACGCCAGCGACGACGCCAGACAGAAGTTCGTCGAGGACTTCGTGGCAGCCTGGACCAAGGTGATGAACCTGGATCGTTTCGATCTCGCCTGATCGCCACGTATCCAGCCAGCCATACGCCGCCGGAGGCCACTCCGGCGGCGTTTTCGTTGGCGCCCTTCCCCCCCCAATGCCGCGACCCTTCCGCTCCGTTCCTTTCCCCTGCCTTCCAGCTTGCCGCTTCGGCTCCCTCGCCCCGGCTCGCCGCCGGCTCCGCATCCTTCGAATGCCGACGCATGATGACGGTTTCGGTGGGGTCCGCGTCCTTGCCGACATGACGCCACTCTCGCAGACTAGCCTCCAGACTCCGAGGACGATCCCATGTCGCATACCGTCGATCTCTTCATCTATCCGAACTGCCAACTGCTGGATACCAGCGGGCCCTGGCAGGTCTTCGCCAGCGCCAACACGTTGCTGGGGCGGCCGCACTACGAACTGCGCCTGAACGCCATCGCGCCCGGCGAGATCCGCACCAATGGCGGCATGACGCTGGTGGCCACTCACCCGCTCGGCGGTCGGTCGGCCGACACACCACCCGGCGACACGCTGCTCGTGGCCGGCGGCCACGGCGTACACGATCTCGACGACGAGGTCATCCAGACACTGGCCCGGCGGGCGGCCGCCACGCCGCGTGTCGGCTCGATCTGTACCGGCGCCTTTGCGCTGGCCCGCGCCGGGCTGCTCGATGGCCGCTGCGTCACGACGCACTGGCGCCAGGCCGAACGGCTGGCGCGGGAGTTTCCCGAGGTCGATGTCGCCGCCGACGCGCTCTACCGGGAAAGCGGCGGGATCTATACCAGTGCCGGCGTCACCGCGGGCATGGACCTGGCGCTGGCACTCGTCGCCCAGGACCATGACCACCGTCTCGCCGGAGAAGTCGCCCGCGAACTGGTGATGTTTCTGCATCGGCCCGGCGATCAGGCGCAGTTCAGCGAAGGGCTGCGTTGCCAGCTCGCCAGTCACGGCAGGCTGAGGAGGCTGATCGACCGGGTGCTGAACGACCCGCTGGCGGACTGGAACAGCGAACGTCTGGCCGAAGCGATCGCCGTCACTCCGCGACATTTCCAGCGGCTGTTTCGCCAGCAGTTGCAGATGACGCCGATCGAGTTCCTGACCCGTCTGCGACTCGAATCGGCCCGTTGCCTGCTGGCAGAGAGCGACGCCTCGCTGACGCAAATTGCCGAGCACTGCCGTGTCGGCGGGGCCGAGCAGCTACGCCGCCAGTTCCAACGCCGCTATGGCCTGGCACCCAGCGCCTATCGCGCCCGGTTCGGCCGCGCCCCATCCAACGTCGAAACGCGAGATGCCTCATGACGAAGACCGTTTCCCGGCGCCTGCCGCTCGCCGTCTGGGGCCTGGCGCTATGTCAGGCCCTGCTGGTCAGCGGCAACATCCTGCTCATCGCCGTTTCGCCGCTAATCGGTGATCGACTCGCCGGCAGCGCCGACTGGAGTACGCTGCCCGTTGCCGCCCAGTTGCTCGGTCTGACGGCAGCGACCCTGCCGTCCGGCTGGCTGACCGCCAGACTGGGGCGCAAGCGAACCTTCGTCATTGCCAACGGCGTCGGGCTCGTCGGTATCGCTATCTGCATGCTGGCGCTGAGGCTTTCCGCGTTCCCGCTGTTCAATCTCGGCACCTTCGCCATCGGCATGAGCATCGGCGCCGGCATGCTGTACCGCTTTGCTGCCATCGATGCGGCCGGCCCCGCCCAGCGCGATCGCGCGCTCAGCCTGGTAATGGCCGGCGGCGTCATCGCGGCCTTCCTCGGCCCCTGGCTGGCGCGGACTTCACAGCACGGCTTCGAGACACCTTTTCTGGGCTGCTTCGTCGGCCTGGCCGTGCTCTACGTATCGGCACTGCTGTTGCTGACACGGCTCGAACTGCCCTCCCCTCACGCCACCGACACCGCCGCCGACCCGGCCACGCCTCGCCGGCCCGGCGTTCTGCTACGTCAGCCACGGCTGCTGGCAGCTATCGCCATCGCCACCTTGAGCTACGCCACCATGAACCTGGCGATGACCGCGACACCACTGGCCATGTCCCACGCCGGACACGACTTCGGCGACGTCACCAACGTCATTCAGTGGCATATCCTGGCGATGTTCGCGCCCTCGTTCGTCACCGGTGATCTGACCCGGCGCTTCGGGCATCAGCGCATGATCGCTCTGGGTTCGCTGAGTCTGCTCGCCAGCCTGCTTTGCACGCTGTTGCCCGCGTCATTCTGGACTTTCGCCCTCGGCCTCTTCCTGCTTGGGCTGGGCTGGAACTTCACCTTCCTGCCCGCCAGCGCCTGGCTGACCACCACCTACCAGCCCGGCGAGGCGCCCCGCGTCCAGGCCATCAACGACTGCGCCGTCTTTTCGCTGACGACGCTCTCCGCGCTGCTGGCCGGCCCACTGAATGCCTGGCTTGGCTGGCAGACGCTCAACATGACATTGATCCCGCTGGTCGCGGCGATGTGGGTCGTCCTGCTGGCGCTGTCAAAAGCGGATAACGAAAAAGCCCAGCGAACCGCTGGGCTGGATGCCGAGTGAGAAAACGGCGAGGGTTCAGGAAACGTCGGCGGGACGTGCCGCAGGATCGGCAGCCCGAACCGAGGGAGCGGTGCCGGCGGCGCGCATGAACGCTTCGGCCAGCTCGCGTTTCGGCCGGGTCAACAGGCTCGTCCCGACGAACAGCAGCACCGACACCGGCAGCGCCCAGATGCCCGGCGGCAGTCCCAGCGGTTTGGCGCCACTCGCGTAAAGCGCAATGACGGCCAGGCCACCGATGACGATGCTCGCCAAGGCACCGGCCGCCGTGCCACGCTTCCAGTAGAAGGCACCGATGATCGCCGGCACGATGACGACCAGGCCGGTGGAAGCCGCGACCGAAAGCACCGCGATCAGGCTGAGCTGCAGCTCAGCGAACAGGAAGGCGAGAATGGCAACGATCGGCAGTACCCATTTGCCCACCTTGAGCTGCTTCGCCTCGCTGGCGCCGGTCGCCATATTGGCGTAGACATCCCGCGACAGCATCGAGGAGAGCGTCAGCATGATCGAATCGATGGTCGAGACCGCCGCGGCGAGAATGCCCACCATCACGATCACGCCCAGCACCGGCGGCACGTGCTCGGAGGCCAGCAGCGTCGGCGTCGCCAGATCCGACTTGGCCAGATCGGGGAACGCCACCAGCGCCGAGAAGCCCCACAGCACCGATACCACGGTGTAGATGAAGCCGAAGATCAGAAAGCCGATCAGCATCTGACGCATCGACCGGAGCGACGCCGGCATGAACAGCCGCTGGCTCACCTGAGGGTTGGAAAGGCTGAAGAAGAACCACGGAATCGTCAGCCCCAGAAACGTCGTGAAGCTGAACAGCCCCGGCCCGGGTACGGTGAGAGAGGCTGGATGCTCCGTGGCGAGCGTGTCGAACAGCACCGAGAAGCCGCCAAGCGAGTGCACCACCAGCAGCGCGACCAGCGTCGAGGCCACGATCATGAACAGCGCCTGCAGCGAGTCCGTCCACATCACGGAACGAATCCCGGCAATATAGGAGAACAGGATCGCCAGGATCGTCGCCACCACCACGCCGGTAGTGAACGAGATCGACCCGCCGCTCATCCCCGCCAGCAGATAGCCGACGCCGGCCAGCTGCACCGCCGCGTAGGGAATCAGGAACAGGCAACTCGCCGCCGCGGTCGCCACCGCGACCTTCTTGTCACCGTAGCGGTGGCCCAGCATTTCGCTGGGGGTGACGTAACCGAAGCGCTTGCCCACCGCCCAGAACTTGGGCCCGAAGATCGCCACCAGCGACACGCCGGCGAAATAGACGATCTCGAAGCCGAACGCCCCGACGCCGCCGGCGTAGGTCAGCCCCGCCAGCCCCACCATCATGAAGGCGCTGTAGGTCGTCGCGCTGTAGCTCAGCGCGGAAACGAAGCCGTTCATCTGCCGGTTGCCGAGGAAGTAGCCGGACATGTCGACGCCGGCCCCGTTGGTCGTTTTGCCGCGCGAGAGAAAGGCAACGGCCAGGCCCGCGATCAGGTAGACGATGACCGCACTCCAGATCAGTCCGGTCGTCATGGTCGCTTCTCCCCGCCAGCGGAAAGCTCGTCTGCCCGAGACGCCGTGTCGCGAGGCGCCGTGTCGCGAGGCGCCTCATCCCGGAAGGAGCGCGTGATCATGACATTGGCGACGATGACCAGCACACCGACGACACACCAGAACAGAAAGCTGCCGTACCAGGCCTGGACCTGGCCGAGCAGGCCATACGGCACGACGTAACATGAAAGGACCAGTATCCAGACGCCCCATATCCAGCGCCGAGCGCTCATTGGCGATTCCCCTGCTATGTTTTTAGATGACATGTTTCTGGAAAACGACTTCCTGAAAGCGACTTCCCGGAACGTTTCTGCGAATTCCCGGACGTTTTGCTCTTGGCGGCGCACGCGCGCGCTGCAGCGCCCATGATAACGCGATAGTCTCGGGGACGATGAAACCGCAATGGAATTTTCGATGACCGCAACGCATCTTTCTTCGAACGCCTCGCCCGTTTCGACCGTCTCTAACGCCGCGAACGTATCAAACACCTCAATCGTCTGGCAGATGGATCCCATGGCGCTCGACGCGCGCCTGCGCGACTTCCTGCAGGAGGACATCGGCCATGTGGACCTGACCGCCACCCTGATGGTCGACGAAGCCATGACAGGCCGGTTCGAGATGCGCGCGAGAGAGCCGATGACCATCGCCGGGCTCGCTGTCGCGGCACGCGTCTTCTCGCTCTACGACGCCGGTATCGATATCGAACGCCTGTCGGCAGACGGCCAGACGGTGCCTGAGGGTGCCGTGCTGATGCGACTGCAGGGCCCGGCCCGCAGCCTGCTGACCGTGGAGCGTACGGCGCTGAACCTGATCCAGCATCTGTCCGGCATCGCCACGCTCACCGCCCGGTACGTCGAGCGGATTGCCGGGACCGGCGCGCAACTGGTCGATACCCGCAAGACCACCCCCGGCCTGCGCGCGCTGGAAAAACACGCCGTGGCCTGCGGCGGCGGCCGCAACCACCGTCTCGGCCTGGACAGCGGCGTGATGCTGAAAGACAACCACATCGCGGTCTGCGGTGGCATTGCCGAAGCCGTGGCACGGGCCAGATCCCGGGTGCCGGTGCTGACGCGCATCGAGGTGGAGTGCGACCGGCTGGATCAGGTGGAAGAAGCTCTGGCGGCCGGCGCGGACGTGATCATGCTCGACAACATGCCGGTCGAGACGATGCGCCGGGCGGTCGAGCTGGTGGACGGCCGCGTGCCGCTGGAAGCCTCCGGCGGCGTGCGCCTGGAGACGATTCGCGATATCGCCGAAACCGGCGTCGATTTCATCTCGGTCGGTCGTATCACCCAGTCGGCACCGGCAGTCGACATCGGTCTCGATGACGTGGATGCCCCGTCTATGCAGGCGAGTTGACTCGATGTCCTCCACCGACATCAACAATGCCGCCACGGTCGAGGCGTTCGAAACACTGATGACCGGGCTGCTGGATCAAGACTTCGACCTGCGCAAGCCACCCGTGGTCACCTTCTGGTGCGGGGCGGGATTCTCCAAGGCGTGGGACCCGCGCTCGCCCACGGACGGCGAGCTGTTCGCCATCGATCTCGACGACATCCGTGACTTCCCCAACCTCCAGCACGTGATGCACGTCATCGGCTGGGAGGACTACCGCCACCTGGACTTCGAGCGCTTCAAGAACCTGCGCTACGTCCTCGACATGCAGGTGCGCTATCCCGATATCCGCAATCGCTACTTCGACGATCAGAACCTGCGGCTGAGCATCCATGAACTGCGCACGCTGGTCATGCGCCGCTTCAGCGCCGCCTGCGATATCCACAACGTCGACGACGACACGCTACGCTTCACCTCGCCCTACGACAGCGAAGGCCAACGCGCGATCATGCAGTTCTTCGCCTCGCTGGAGGACCGCGCCGGCCGGGCCGGCCTCGACGAGAACTGGCCGCTCTACCACTTCCTGACCACCAACTACGACTTCACCATCGAGACCATTCTCGAGCATGTCTATCGCCAGCAGGCACCGGTATTCGGAAGGCTCTATCGCGGCATCACCCCGCAGCGCATCTGCGGCGGCTCGATCTGGGAGCACCTGCCGCGAACCGTCGACCGCAACGTGATCAAGATCAACGGCGGGTTCGAGATCCTGCCCACGGCACAGGGGTTCGACTTCGAATACCGACGCCGCAGCGATGCGGAGATTCGTCAGGAGCCGCCTCTGCTGATCCTGCCCTCTCAGGTTCAGGATTACGACGAGCCCTACTTCCATCAGGTGTTTCCCAAGGCGGTTCGCCTGCTGCGGGAAACCGACGTGCTGGTGATCGTCGGCTACAGCATGCCGCAGGAGGACTCGCTGGTGCGCTTCATTCTGCGCCAGTTGGCCGAAAGCCCCAACGACGCCAAGGGCAAGCACGTGTTCGTCATCGACACCAAGAACCACGTCACCATCAAGTCACGTCTCGAAGAGATGTTCTTCTACCTTCCGCGCACCGGCTGGCCGCGCGAGCACTACTACAGCGGGCGCTTCGAGGACTTCTGCAAGCAGCTGGCCCGGCACTGACACCATCGGCTGTCATGCCCGGTCGACGATCGCTTATCCTAGGGTCTGTTGACGTTTCAGCGCGAACCGCGTTGCTGCGCCAAATGGCGCCAGGCCAGGCGCGGGATGCAGAGAAGGGTGGTTCCCTTTTCCAATCCCGCAACGCCGCATGGCGCCATTTGCCGCGCAACCCGAAGGGCCGGGCCAGTTTTTGCACGGTGCTGCGTTATTCGTCGTTCATTTGGAATGACCAAACTACGCTCCTCACGCCTTGCCCCGCACAAAAACTGGCTCCGGCGCGGCCGTGCATGAAACGTCAACAGACCCTAGAGACCACGACGACCCCGGCCCGTTATAGACGACGCGGCATTCCCGCATAACAACGGATGCAACATGCAACATCTCGATCTACAGGTTCTCGATACCGCCCTCGAATGGGCCAACGACGGCGAGACGATCTGGCTCTGCAGCGTGCTGGCGACCTTCGGCTCGTCGCCGCGCGAGCCGGGCTCGATGCTGGTCGCGAAAGCGGACGGCAGCCATGTCGGCTCGCTCTCCGGGGGATGCATCGAGGAGGACTTTCTCGGCAGGATTGCCGAGGGGCATTTCGGCGATGCGCTGTCGGTGGTTCGCTACGGTGAAGGGGCCGACGAATCTCCCCAGGTTTCGCTACCCTGCGGCGGCATTCTGGACGTGCTGGTGGAGCGCCTGACGCCGGATGCCGCCACACTGACGCATCTGGAAGTGCTGCACGCCACGCTGCTGGGCCAACGTTCGCTGGTACGCCGGATCGACCTGGAAAGCGGTCGCAAACGCTTCGTCGAGGCCGGCGAAAACGGCCCGCGGGTCGAGCGCGACGGCCAGATCGTCCAGCTTCGCGTCGGCCCGGCCCTGCGCCTGATCATCGCCGGCATCTCGCCGGTATCGCACTTCTGTGCCGAATTCGCCCGCGCGCTGGGGTTCGAAGTGATCGTCTGCGACCCGAGAGAAGAGGTCCGCCGCGATTTTGGGGTCGAAGGCGTCGAGGTGCAGGCGGTGCTGCCGTCGCTGTTCATCGGCTCCGGCGCCACTCACGCCGCCACCGCCATCGTCGCCCTGACCCACGATCCCCGCATCGATGACCTGGCGATGATCGAAGCCGTGCGCACGCCAGCGTTCTACATCGGCGTGATGGGGTCGAAGCGCACCTCCGAGAAGCGTGCCGAGCGCCTGAAGCGCTCCGGCGGCCTGGATGACGAAGCCATCTCGCGGATTCACATGCCGATCGGGCTCAATCTCGACAGCAAGACCCCCGCCGAGATCGCCCTCGCCGTGGTCGCCGACATTCTGCGCGTGCGTCGCGGCAAGTCACGCCATGAGCTCTGAATTTCGGGGCAAGGAGCAGACGCCCGATATCGTCGCGCTGGTCATGGCCGCTGGCGTCTCCCGCCGGTTCGGCAGCGACAAGCGCCGGGCCAGGCTGGATGACGGGCGAACCCTGCTGGAAACGACGCTGGCAACCGTCTCGCAGGTCTATCCGCGATGCTGGCTGATCACCCGTCCGGAGGATGACTTGGGCGAAGCCTTGGCGGGCTACGAGGATCTCCACCGCATGGCGGCCCCGCATGCCGGCCACGGGCTGGGAGGCAGTCTCGGCGACGCGTTTCGGGAGTTGATCTCACAGCAAGACAGCGCTGTCGCCGCCGCCGTGGTTCTGGCCGACATGCCGTGGCTGAACGCCGCCACCTGTGCACGACTCAACCGGCACGCCGGCCCGGGACGCATTGTCATGCCACGCCATCAAGGGAAACGTGGCCATCCGGTGCTGTTCGGGCGTGATCTGTGGCCAGCGCTGGCCGAACTGAAGGAAGGGGAAGGCGCCAGGGGCGTCATGCAGGCGAATCGCCAAGCCGTTCACGCCATCGACGTCGACGATGACGGCATCTGGCGGGACATCGATAGCCCACGGGATCTGGAAGCGCCGGTTTGAGTCGAGCCAGAAGGTGTCGATTGGTATCGAACTCGCGGGGCGGACGGTGGGCCTGGGAATTCAGCCGACGAACTTGTCCCAGGCCAACAACCCCCAGGTCACCGCCGCCATGCCCAGCGCCAGCATCACCGCCGCGGACCCGATATCCTTGGCGCGCCCGGAAAGCTCATGATGCTCCGGGCCGATTCGATCGACGACCGTCTCCACCGCACTGTTGAGCAGCTCGACGATCAACACGAAGACGCAGCTGCCGACCAGTACCAGCCATTCGACGGGATTCTCGCCGATCCACCAAGCCAACGGCACCAGAATGACGCAGAGCGCTACCTCCTGGCGAAAGGCGGCCTCGTTGCGAAAGGCGGCAACCAGCCCCTTCAACGAGTAGCCCGTGGAGTGAAACAGGTGGCGAAAACCGGTATCGCCGGAACGTGATTTCATGGACTCTCTGATTCGACCGCGCTGGCGATCGCCCCCTCGGCAACGAAACGATAGCTCGGCACCGATCTCGGCGCGCCGAAGCCAATTGAATGGCGACGATAGTAGCAGAGCCGCATGACGACATCACCGGCCTCGCATCGAGTCGGCGCCATGCCTGGCCCCTGCCCCACGCGGCCTTTATGCTGGTTTCTCGTCAATGCAACGTTTTTGTCAGCGCGACGCTTTTTGTCAGTGCAATGACAGCGTCCCGTTTCCAACAAGGTCAACCATGTCTGAATCCAATCCGCTCTATCCGCCTATCGAACCTCACGCCCACGGTCATCTGGATACCGGCGACGGCCATCAGGTCTACTGGGAGCGCTGCGGCAACCCGGACGGCAAGCCGGTGGTCTTTCTCCACGGCGGCCCCGGCGGCGGCTGCAAACCGATCCATCGTCAGCTGTTCGACCCAGCCCGCTACGACATCCTGCTGTTCGATCAGCGCGGCTGCGGCCGCTCGACGCCGCACGCCAGTCTCGACGACAACACCACCTGGCATCTGATCGAGGATATGGAACGCCTGCGCGAGATGATCGGTGCCGAACGGTGGCAGGTCTTCGGCGGGTCCTGGGGCTCGACGCTGGCCCTCGCTTACGCCGAGCGACACCCCGAGCGTGTCAGCGAACTCGTGTTGCGCGGCATCTTCACCATGCGCCAGCAGGAGCTCGACTGGTTCTACAAGCACGGCGCGCGCAACATGTTCCCCGAAAAATGGGAGCGGCTGGTGGAAATCCTCCCCGAGGAACAGCGCGACGATATCATTCCCGCCTTTCACGAACTGCTCAAAGGGGATGATATCGAGCGCCAGCTCGAGGCGGCTCGCCGCTGGAGCGTCTGGGAAGGCGAGACTTCGAAGCTGATTCCCGTCGACGCCACCGCCTCGCATGCCGTCGATCATTTCGCCCTGGCCTTTGCGCGGATCGAAAACCACTACTTCATCAACAAGGGCTTCTTCGAATTCGACGACCAGCTGTTACGCCAAGCCGATCGTCTCGCCGGCATTCCCGGGGTGATCGTTCACGGCCGCTACGACATGGTCTGCCCGCTTCAGAACGCCTGGGATCTGTCGAAGGTCTGGCCCGACGCGACGCTCGAGATCATCGAGGCCGCCGGCCACGCGTTCAGCGAACCCGAAACTCTGGCCGCGCTGGTACGGGCGACCGACCGCTTCGCCGATCGCCGCTGAGCCGCCATCCGCCGGTTTCCGTAGGCTGTCCCGGCGCGTCTCAGCGTGATGCGTCGGCGGCGAGATCCAGAATCGTCGCGGCCACCGCCTGCGCCCGCGGCACGAAGGTATCCAGACGGCAACACTCGTCGTCGGTATGCATCTTGGCGCCGACCGGGCCGGTGCCGCAGAGCGTGGGAATGCCCAGGCTCGCCGTGGTGCCGGCGTCCGAACAGCCGCCGGTGAACTCGCCCTCGACGCTGAATCCGAGCTTCTCGGCCTGCGCCCGATAGCGCGCGAACAGTGCCTCGCTCATGGCCGGCTCCATCGGCAGGAAGCCGGAGGTCTGACGAATCGTCGCCTGCGTTCCGGGGACTTCTTCCTCGGCGATGATCGCCTCGATCGCCGCCAGCAGCTCGACACGCTGCTGGTTGGTGACGAAGCGCGTATCCAGTTGCGCCGTCGCCGAGGGAGCCACGGTATTGCGCGAGACGCCGCCCTCGATCAAGCCGACATTGGTGGTCACGCCGCTGTCGTAGTCGGTCAGCGCGTGCAGCTTGATGATCTTGCGCGCCAGCGTCTCGATGGCACTGGCGCCGTCGGCGTGGCTGACGCCGGAGTGCGCAGCCACACCGGTCACCTCGATCTGGAAGGCGGCGCCGCCCTTGCGGCCGGTGACCACGTTGCCGCTAATTCTACCGGGTTCGGCATTGAGCACGGCCCGCGCCCCGCTGGCCGCTTCGCGAATGAACGCCGTGCCGTCGCGGGAGCCGATCTCCTCGTCCGCGGTGAACAGCGCACGCACCGGGAACGGCAATGGCGCCAGCCGCTTGAGTGCCCGCAGCACGAAGACATTCATCACCAGCCCGGCTTTCATGTCGGCGACGCCGGGGCCGAACGCGGTATCGCCCTCGCGGGTGAAGCCCCGCTCGGCGACCGTCCCCGTCGGGAACACCGTATCGCGATGCCCCATCATCAGCACATGGCCGGCGCTGGCGTCGCTGCCATCGCCTTCCAGCCGCGCCTCGAGAATATCGCCGGATTCCGGACGCGGCGTGCGCGTAACGTCGATACCATCGGCCTCCAGCCACTCGACGATGACGTCCGCCACCGCATCGGTGCCGGCCTTGTCATAGCTGTTGGAATCGATATCGACCAGTGTCTTCAGGCACTCGATCATCTCCGCCTGCTGGCTGGCGAGCCAGTCGCAGGCCGTGATCATCATCGTCTCCGCGTCGGTCAGCGATGCCATTGCTCACGCTCCTTCACTATGTCTCGGCCCTGTTCGGCCAGATCCCACCATAACCCGGCCATGATACCCAGGCCTTCCCGCACGATGCTCGCCAGCGCGTGCTCGTCGGGGGCGTGCTGGGAACAGGCAGGATAGGAGTGCGGCACCCACAGCGTCGGCAGACCGAGCGTCTCGGCGAAGATATCATTGGGGAGCGAACCGCCCAGGTTGGGCAGCAGCGTCGGCGTCTTACCGCTGGATTCACGCATCGATGCCAGTGCCCAATTGACCCAAGGATCCGTCGGATCGAGCCGCGTCGCGTTCATCTGCGACATGCGCGCGCTGCTGACTTCGATATCCTCGAAGCCGTGGGCGTCGAGGTGCTGGCGCAGGTGATCGAGGAAGCGTTCACGGTCGCTGCCGACGACGAAGCGCAGCTGGCAGTGTGCGTAGGCCTCGCCGGGAATGGCGTTGACAGGCGCCTCCGGGTTGCCGGCCTTGATCGCCAGCAGCTCCAGGGTGTTCCAGGCGAACAGCCGTTCCGGCGGCAACAGGCCCGGCTCGCCCCAGTTCGGGTCGATCGGGGGGTCGCCCGGCGTCGCGCCGACTTCCAGGGAAGCAACGGCCTCCTTCACGGCAGCAGGAATGGCCGGCGGCCGCAGACCGTCGATCAGGATTCTGCCGTGGGCGTCGACCAGCGTCGACCAGGCGTTGGCGAGCCGCGTCGCCGGATTGGAGAGCACCCCGCCCCAGTTGCCGGAGTGGTGAGCACCGTCGCGGGCACGCAGGCGCAGGTCGAAATTGAACGAGCCGCGGGAGCCGAGGAAGAGCGTCGGTGAATCCGCCGACAGGCGCGGGCCGTCGGAAGCGATGAACAGATCCGCCGCCAAGCGATCACGATGAGCTTCGCAGACGGCCTTCAAGCCTGGCGAGCCGGTCTCCTCCCCCATCTCCAGAACCAACTTGACGTTGTAGCCCAGCGTGCCGCCGCGCGCGGCGATGACGCTCTCCAGCGCCGCGAAATTGAGGGTGTGCTGGCCCTTGTTGTCGGCGGTGCCGCGACCATACCAGCGCTCGCCTTCGACCACGATCCGCCACGGCGACAGCCCTTCCCGCCACTGCCCGTCGTAACCCCGCACCACATCGCCGTGGCCGTAGGTCAGCAGCGTCAGCGCCGCCTCGGCCTCGATGCGCTCGGCCAGCAGGAACGGCCCGAATCCGTCGACCGGGTTGTCGACGATCTCCCAAGTAAAGCCCAGCTTCTCGATATCGGGAATCACGAAATCGGTCAGATAGCGCCGCAGCTCGTCGTCGCGCCCGGCTTCCTGGCTTTCGCTGCGTACCGCGACGCGGGCCTCGAGCTGGCGCAGGAAGTCGCCGCTGTCGAAGGCTTGCCAGGCGTGTTGCAGCGCTTGTGAACGCGCCATGAATTTCTCCTCGTTGACTAGGAACAATCATTGAACTGGCGATAGCCGTGGGAGCGGTTCAAGCCAGATGGCAGGCCACCCGGGCGTTATCGCTCCGGATATCTTCCAGCCGTGGCCGTTGCTGCCGGCAGGCCGCCTGCGCCTTGGGGCAACGCGGATGGAAGGCGCAACCGGCGGGCGGATCGCTCGGGTCCGGCGTGGCGTCGCCTAGCCCGATATCCGGCACGCCCAGCCCCGGCTCTGGGGTCAGTGCGGAATCCAGCAGCGCCCGGGTATAAGGGTGACGTGGCGAGCCGAAGATCTGCTCCCGCGTGCCCTCCTCGACAATGCGGCCCAGATACATCACCGCGACCCGGTCGACCAGATGCTCGACCACGGCTAGATCGTGGCTGATGAATAGATAGGTCAGCCCGAATTCAGCCTTGAGATCGAGCAGCAGATTGAGGATCTGCGCCTGGACCGAGACGTCCAGCGCGGAGGTCGGCTCGTCGCAGATCACGATGTCCGGACGCATGATCAGTGCACGGGCGATGGCCACACGCTGGCGTTGACCGCCGGAAAGCTGCCCGGGGAACTGCTCGGCGGCGCGCCGGGGCAGACCCACCACATCCAAGGTTTCGGCGATACGCGCCCTCTGCTCGCGGGGCGTGCCAATGCCGTGCACCCGCAGCGGCAACCCGACTATCTGGGCGATTCGCTTACGCGGATTGAGCGAAGAGTACGGATCCTGGAAGATCGGCTGGATGTGACGGGCCAGTGCCTTCTGATCGGCATCCCGTACCGGCCTGCCATCGACCAGCACGTCGCCGTCGCTCGGCGTCGTCAGCCCCAGCAGCATCTTGGCCAGTGTGCTCTTGCCGCAACCCGACTCGCCTACGAGCCCCATGACTTGGCCTCGCGGGATCCGCAGCGAAACATCGCTGACCGCACCGAGCGTGCGTCCGCGCTTGAACAGGCCACCACCCAGCGTGAAGGTTTTCGAAAGTCCGCAAATTTCCAGCGCGGGGGTAGCGGCGCGGGATGCTGAAGCGGAGTCCGACGTCGACGGCGACTGGCGTGGTTCGGCGACCTCGATGATGGGTTGTGCGTTCATGAAATCGTCTCCGGTTGAGGCGGTGCCGATACCGGCCGGTCGGCATAGTGACAGCGGGCGCGATGATCTCCGGACAAGGACATCAACGGTGGGGTCCGCTCACAGATCGGCTGCGCCTGCGGGCAACGATTGCGAAAGGCGCATCCCTCGACATGCCCCACCAGACTGGGTACGACACCCGGGATCGCCTGTAACCGGCTCCCAGGTGGTGTCTTGCCCGGCGCGGGAATGCAGCTCAACAGTCCACGCGTGTAGGGATGGCCGGGGTTGGCATAGAGTGTCGGCGTCGGCGCGGATTCGATCACCTCGCCGGCATACATCACCGCGACCCGATCGGCAATGCGTGCCACGACACCCAGGTCGTGGGTAATGAAGATCACCGCAGTGCCAAACTCCTGCTGTAACTCTCGCAAAAGCCGCAGGATCTGTGCCTGTATCGTCACGTCGAGCGCGGTGGTCGGCTCGTCGGCGATGATCAGGTCGGGCTCGCACATCAGCGCCATGGCAATCATCACGCGCTGACGCAGCCCGCCGGAGAGCTGATGCGGATACTGGTCCAAACGATCCCTGGCGGCACTGATGCCGACGCGCTCCAGCAGATAGATCGCCCGCTCGCGCGCCTCCTGCCGGCTGACGCCGCGATGACGAATCAGCCCTTCGCAGAGCTGGTTGCCCAGGGTGTAGGCAGGGTTGAGCGCGGTCATCGGCTCCTGGAAGATCATCGACATTCGCGCCCCGCGCAGATCACTGCGGCGACGCTCGGAAAGCGTGGTCAGGTCGATGCCGTCGAACTGGAGGCGATCGGCCTTGAGCCTGGCCTTGCAAGGCAGCAACCCCATCAGGGCCAGCGAAGTCATCGACTTGCCGCAGCCGGACTCCCCCACCAGACAGAGCATCTCGCCACGCTCGACATGAAAATCGATCCCGCGCACGGCGTGCAGCGTACCCGCCTCCACCGGCAGGTCGACGCGCAGGTTGTTCACTTCGAGTAATGGCATCAGTTGCGCCCTCCCGGTGCATTGAGATCCCGCAGCCCATCGCCGAGCAAATTGATCGCCAATACCAGCACGAACAGCGCAATACCGGGAATCGCGATGACCCAAGGTTGGAAGAACATGTAGGCCTTGCCCTCGGCGACCATAAGCCCCCAGGACGGCAGCGGCGGCTGGACGCCCATGCCGAGAAACGACAGCGTCGCCTCGAGCAGGATCGCGTGAGCCATTTCTAGGGTCATCACCACGATCAGGGAGCCGGCGATGTTGGGCAGCACTTCGCGCAGCAGGATATAGGGCAGCGAACAGCCCAGCGTACGTGCCGCGTAGACATATTCGGCATCGCGCATCTGTTGAGTGACCGAGCGCGAGACGACCGCAAAGCGATCCCACAGCAACAGCCCCAGCAGCACGATCACAGTGGTCAGCGAGCCGCCGGTTAGCGAGGCCAGCGCCAGCGCCACCAGCACCACCGGCATTGCCAGTCGCGTGGTAATGACGTAACTGATGACCGCATCCACGCGGCCACCGAAATAGCCGGCCAGCACGCCCAGCGTGGTGCCGATGACGCCAGAGATCAGCGCGACCACCAGCCCGATGGTCAGCGAAATGCGGGTGCCGAAGAGCAGCCGGCTCAAGGTGTCGCGGCCCAGTTTGTCGGTGCCCAGTACATGCTCCCAAGATCCCTTGTCATGCCAGACCGGCGGCACCATGCGATTGGCGATGTCCTGGTGATACGGATCATGCGGCGCCAGCAACGGTGCGAAGATGGCGATCAGGATCGCCAGCCCGACCACGATCAGGCCGATCGCCAGCCCACGATGGCCGAACAGCCGACGGGTCACTCGGGACCAGGCCGGTGGCTGCAGCGGAATTTCGCCGAGGCCGGTGCCAGGCGTCGAGGCTGAAGAAGCGGTTGGCGAAACGCTCGAAGTCGTCATGTCGTTCTCCTCAGCGGGTGCGAATGCGGGGGTCGAGCGCCGCATTGGCGACGTCCGCCAGCAGCGTCAGCACGATGTAGAACAGCGCGATGATCAGCACGACGGCCTGCACTACGGGATAGTCGTTGCGCGAGATGGCGTCCCAGGCCAGTTGCCCCAGGCCGTTGAGCGAGAAGACCGATTCGATGACCACCGAACCACCGAGCATGAAGCCGAGCTCGACGGCGGCCAGCGCAACCACCGGGATGATCGCGTTGCGCAGCGCGTGCTTGAAGATCACCGATCCGGTGCGCAGCCCCTTGGCTCTTGCCGTACGGATATAGTCGGACTCGAGTACCTCGAGCATGCCGGTACGCGTCAGTCGCATCATCGCTGGCGTGGCGTAGTAGCCCAGCGCGATCGCCGGAAGAACGAAATGCTGCCAGCCGTCGCTGCCCGCCGCCGGTAGCCACTGTAACGTCACCGCGAAAACCACGATCAGTGTCAGGCCGAACCAGAAGCTCGGCATCGCCTGCCCGACCACCGCGAATAGCAGCGCCAGCCGATCGATCCAGGTATCACGTTTGAGCGCCGCCAGCACACCCAGCGGAATCGAGATGCTTATCGCCAGCGCCAGCGCCAGCCCACCCAGTGTCAACGTGATCGGCATGCGATCCACAATCAGATCGACCACCGTGCTCTGGTAGTAGTAGGAGCGGCCGAAGTCGAAGGTCAACGCACCACCCAACCAATCCAGGTACTGGTTGACGATGGGCCGATCGAGCCCGTAATCCGTGCGGATCTGTTCGACCTGTTCGGCGGTTGCCTCGGGTCCGGCGATCGATGTCGCCAGGTCGCCGGATAGATGCAGCAGCATGAAACTGACGATCGAAATGGTCAGCGCCACGCTCATCGCGATCAGAAACCGGCGGACGATGAAAGTGCCCATGAAACCTCCTCACGCCGCACGGCCTCGTCTCATGAAGTACAGGGCCGCACAGGTTGATTTGCGGATATCGGAAAGCGTTACTTCCAACTGGCCTCGGCAAAGCGCGGCAGCTCATCCGGATAGGGCGTGAAATTCAGATCGGCGGTATAGGCGTAGTAGGTGGAGTAGGAGAATAGCGGCGCCCAGTAGGCCTGCTCCGAGATCCGCTGGAGCGCCTTGCGATAATTCTCCTTGCGCACCTCGGGGTCGACGGACGTATCGCCGGTGTGCAGCCACTGCTGGACCTGCTCGTCCTGCCAGTGGTCGTCGGCACCGCCGCCAAAGTAGACGCTGGCGAAAGCCGAAACGTCGTTGACCGAGTAGGAGCCCCAGGTCTTGAACGACATGTCGGTCTTTCCGCTGCGCTGCTGCTCGAGCAGAGCCGGCGAGGTCATGAAGCGCAGATTGACGTCGATGCCGATGTCACGCAGGTCGCCGATCATCGCCTCGGCGTAGTCCCGCTCGCGATAAGCGTATAGGTTCAACTCGAAGCCATCACCGTAGCCGGCGTCCGCCAGCAGTTGGCGCGCCTTGTCGGGGTCATAGGCGTACTCGACCACATCCTGGGTCTCGCAGCCGAACTGGGCAGGAAAACAGGGCGCATAGAGCGGGCGGCTGCCACCCCGCACGAGATTGTCGGCCATGCCCTGGCGATTGATCGCATGATTGATCGCCTGGCGCACTTCGAGGTGACTCAGCGGCGAGTTCTCGCGTCTGGCGGCATCAAAGGAGATGTATCCGACACGCATGGTCTCGCCGCTATCCACGGTCAAGTTTGGCATGCCCTGCATCTGCTCGGCCTGATCCGCCGGCACGCGCCAGATCCAGTCGACCTGACCGGTCATCAACTGCGCCACGCGGGAGTCCTGATCGGGAATCACCTTGAACTCGAGCTTGCCGATGTGCGGCTTGCCGATAGGGCTGTCGGCAAAGTAGTCCTCGTTGCGGGTGAGCTTGACGCCCTCGCCGGGCGTCACTTCAGTGATCCGATAGGGGCCGGTGCCAATCGGCTTCTTGCTGAAACCTTCCAGGCCGACCTTCTGAAAGTATTCATCCGGGAAGACGGGAAGCGGCCCCGAAAGATACTCCAGCGCCGCCGGGAAGGGTCCGTTGAGATGGAAGCGAACATGGGTGTCGTCGATCTTCTCGACACTCTTGATCCAGTCGGTGTTCTGCCGCGTGACCACCTTCGAGTCGGGCGACACCACATAGTTGAAGGTGAAAACGACATCATCGGCATTGAACGGCTCGCCGTTCTGGAACTTGACCCCTTGGCGCAGCGTCATCTCCAGCGTGGTGTCATCGACCCACTGCCAATCGGTAGCGAGCATCGGCTCGTAGTCGTTGGTCTCGGGGTTGCGGTAGACCAGCGTATCCCACGCCAGGTGCGAGATGATGACCCCTTCCCGCAGATTGTTGTGATACGGACTGATGTTCTCGGGTTCGCTGTCGGAAGCGTAGACCAGCGTGTCGTTGGCCTTGTTGGCCAGCGCAGGCAGCGACAGGCAGCACAGCGCCGTGCCGGCTACGATATGGCGAAGCGTCAAGTTAGAGCGCATATCAACCTCGTTCTTGTGTTGTTGGACGAGAGTCTGTTATCGGACGAGAGCCCGGCGTATCACCGGCAGCGTCTTTTCCAGCGGCCCTGTCGTTGTGTTGTTGAACCGCCTTCGGGTCGACGCCTTTTCACTTGAAGCTATCGAACGCCTACCCATGCCACAAGTACAATGTTTAGAAACAACCATTGCCATTTCGGCAAACTTTAATAAAAACAATGGGGAGCATTTCATGTCCGGTATTCGTGGAGATGAATAGCCGCGCGCTGCAGGAAACCGCACTGCGCTATTTCCTGACGGTGGTCAAAAGCGGTTCGATCAGCGAGGCCTCGGTTCGACTCAATGTCGCCGCCTCGGCGATCAGCCGGCAGATCGCACGTCTCGAACACGAGCTCGGTACCCAGCTGTTCGAACGGCGCGCCAGAGGCATGGTGCCGAGCGCCGCCGGGGAGCTGCTGGCCGCACATGCCAGGCGAATGCAACTGGAAACCGAGCGTGTGTCCAGCGAAATTCAGGCCCTGCAGGGGCTCGAACGCGGCACAGTGCGCCTGGCCTGTTCGGAAGGGTTCGCAGTCGATTTCATCCCGCTGACAATCATCGAGTTTCGACGCCGCTATCAGGGCATCCAGTTTCGACTCAGCGTAAGTTCGCCGGCCGAAGTGACGCGCAAGGTGCGCGAGGGAGAAGCGGATATCGGTTTGACCTTCAGTCTGGCGCCGGAGCGCGACATCCAAGTGGCGTCACGCCAGCGTTCGCGCATTCAGGCACTGATGGCCCACGACCATCCGCTGGCCGGTCGACGACAGGTGACACTGGCGCAACTGCAGCCGCATCCAGTCGCCCTGCCGCCGCCGGAAACGACGTTACGCCAGCTGTTCGATATCTGCTGTAGCCAGCAGAACCTGATCTTCGAATCGACCTTCACCAGCAACTACACCGAGGCGCTGGTGAATTTCGCCATGCTGGGTGGCGGCATTGCACTGGCCGGCGAAATCTCGATTCGGCATCGGCTTCTGCATGACCGATTGGTGGCGGTGCCGATTCGCGATGCTGGCATGGATGCCCGCCACGTGGAGTTGCAGACACTGGCCAACCGTACCCTGCCGGCAGCGACCGAGGCATTTCTCGAACATCTCAAGGAGATGATGGAAACCGGCAAGCCGTGATGACCTTCAACCGGCGTGGCACTTCTTGAACTTCTTGCCGCTGCCGCATGGGCAAGGGTCGTTGCGGCCCACGTCCTTGAAGGCGTTGCGCACCGGGGCTTGCGGTTCGTGGTGGTGATGCTGGCAGTGCGGGCCATGAACGTGGCCGGGGGCGCCGTGGTCGTGGCTATGGTCGTGGCTGTGATCGTGCTGACAGTCCGGGCCGTGAACGTGTGATTGAGTCATCTGGCGATACCGTAACGAAGGGAGGATAACCGGGGCGCGATTATCCTCCACGGATCGCGGTGGCGCCATCGTCTTGCAGCCCGCGTGCGCTACTTGAGCTCGATCTCGACGAACACGAATTCGCTATCGTTGGCGTTGACCACGTTATGTTCGGCGCCCTTGTCCCGATAGTAGGAAACTCCTGCTTCCAGCACCGAAAACGTGTGGCCATCCAGCGTCTCGAGCTCGAGCTTGCCGGTGCTCTGGGGCACCACGACATAGTCGTGCTCATGCGCATGCCAGCCGGTTTCGGCACCCGGAGGGAAACGCCACTCGGTGACGGTGACTCGGTCATTGTCGACCTGTACGGTAGACTTGGCCTGTGGCCGCGAGGAGTTCATGATTCCAATCCTTCAATCGATAAATAGAGGTGTTCGGCGCCGACGCTACACCGGCACACGCTGCAAAAACTGGCTCAGTAGCCGTAACGCTTCAGAATGGCGTCCTGATCCTGAGACGGCTGGCCGTAGAATTCCAGCAGCTGCTCCGGCCGGTTGGTGAAGAAGCCGTCGACGCCGCGCTGCCGATAACGCTCGAAGTCTGCCGGCTCGTCCACCGTGTAGAGATGCACCAGCATGCCATCGTCATGGGCCATGCCGATCATCCACGGCTCGGCCAGGTCCATGTAGCTGAACTGGCTGCTGAACGCGCCGTCATGCTCGGATTGCACCGCCGAAGGTCCGATACCGATGGCACCATGATCCTTGGCGAAATCGAGCCAGGATCGATATGCCTCGGGTGACGCGACCTGCTGGCGCGCATAATAGTCGGCGGTGCTCTCGCCGTCGCCCTGCGGCCTGCCCGGTGCGGCCTCGATGCCGCCCTCGCCCAGCCACAGCAGCAGCACGCGCGGCACCTGCGGCATGGCCTCTCCCAGCGCCTGCAGGCTGGCCTTCGAGAAGGTCTGCATCACCACGCGGCCCGGCGTATCGCCAACCCTGACGGCGCCCTGTTCGGCGGCAGGTCGAGATTTCGCTGCCTTGCCGAGCCAGCCCCGCGCCTCGAGCTTGTCACGCAGGTCCTGTTCGATCCCCGGGAACTGCTCGGGCACCTTGGTCTCGATATAGAGCCCGGGATGATTCCGACCGCCTTCGGCGATGTCGATCACCTCGTCCAGCGTCAGGATCTCGAGACCCGAATAACTGTCACGGGCACGATCCGGATAGGCGGCATTGAACCAGCTGCCGGCGTCGAGCCGCTTGAGTTCGTCCAGCGTGAAACTCGACACCGGCGCATCGGCCCGGTCAGGGAACACCTCGGCGACGTTGGTGTTGCGACCCAGCGAGTTGTCGTGAACGGCCACCAGCACGCCATCCTGGGTGCGCTGCAGATCCAGCTCCAGATAGTCGACGCCCAGATCCCGTGCCAGCAGGTAGGCCGGTCGGGTCGACTCCGGTGCCTGGTAGGAGGCGCCGCGGTGGGCGATCACCGCATCGCAGGGAATCGGAATCTTGGTGCACAGTGTCGAGCCTTGCGGTTCGCCGTCGCCGGCGGTATCGGCGGCCTGGACCACGCCGATCGGCAGCATCAGGCTGACACCACAGGCCAGTAGCCAGTGACGTGTCGCAGTGGTCATCGCTATCTCCTTCGTTCGTTATCGAGCCTTCCAACCGGATTCGACGCCGACGCTAACCCGACCCCACGCCAGCACGATCGTGGCACCAGCATAGCCAGCGCCGGGCGCAGTGACATCCCGCCATCGCCCCAGTCAGTCCTTACTTCGCCTGGAGCCCTTGTCATTGGTGCCGAGCCATTTCCCCTTCCGGGCCAGACGAGTCGCCGGATCAATTCTCGATAGTCGCGGCTCCGGGATGGCGGCGGGGGCAGACATGCGTTAAGCTGCGTTCCCATTGCCGTTACCTGTCTGACCGTCGTCACGCGAAGCTGAAAGAGTTGACGACCCTCCTATTTGCCGCCTCCAGGCGCATCAGCCAGCACTGGCATTCCCCGGTAGAGCGTAGCCGCTTCGCTTCGCCATTCGCCGCGACCTAGAGAATACCGAATGAGTTTTGCCTCACTGGGCCTTAGTGCCCCGTTGCTGAAAGCCGTTGCCGAACAGGGCTACGACACCCCTTCCCCGATTCAGTCACAGGCGATTCCCGCCGTCCTCGAGGGAAGAGACGTCATGGCAGCCGCACAGACCGGCACCGGCAAGACGGCGGGGTTCACCCTGCCGATTCTTCACCGCCTGTCCCAAGGTGAGCGCCCCCAGGGCGGCTCACAGATCCCGGTACGCGCCCTGATCCTGACCCCGACCCGTGAACTCGCCGCTCAGGTGGGAGAAAGCGTGGCGACCTACGGCAAGCACCTGCCGCTCAAGAGCGCCGTAGTCTTCGGCGGGGTCAAGATCAACCCGCAGATCGCCACCCTGCGCCAGGGCGTCGACATCCTCGTCGCCACGCCGGGCCGCCTGCTCGATCTCCATCAGCAGAAAGTGGTTCGCTTCGATAAGCTCGAAGTCCTCGTGCTCGATGAAGCGGATCGCATGCTCGACATGGGCTTCATCCACGACATCCGCAAGATTCTGGCCGTGCTGCCCAAGCAGCGTCAGAATCTGCTGTTCTCGGCGACCTTCTCCAACGATATCCGCAATCTCGCCAAGGGCCTGGTCAACGATCCGGTCGAACTGTCGGTCACGCCACGCAATGCCGCGGCGGCGACAGTGAAGCAGTGGGTCCATCCGGTGGACAAGAGCCGCAAGCCGGCGCTGCTGTCGCACCTGATCCAGACGCATCAGTGGCAGCAGGTGCTGGTCTTCACCCGCACCAAGCATGGTGCCAACCGTCTGACCAAGTATCTGGAAGGCCAGGGTATCGAGGCGGCGGCGATTCACGGCAACAAGAGCCAGAACGCGCGCACCAAGGCGCTGGCCGACTTCAAGAGCGGCAGCGTCCGCGCCCTGATCGCGACCGATATTGCGGCCCGCGGACTGGACATCGACCAACTGCCGCAGGTGGTCAACTTCGAGCTGCCCAACGTGGCGGAAGACTACGTCCACCGTATCGGCCGTACCGGCCGCGCCGGCGCCAGCGGTCAGGCTGTCTCGCTGGTGAGCCTGGACGAGAAGAAGGAACTGGCCGGCATCGAGCGTCTGATCAGCCAGCGCCTGAACAGCGAAGCGGTGGAAGGGTTCGAACCGACACCCGGCGGCGGCCCCAAGGTCGACGACAACGAGGGCCGTCAGCCACGCGGTGGCCAGCGTCGCGGTAATGGTGGCGGTCGCGGCAACAACGCGGGCGGACGCGGCAACGGCGGTGGTCGTGGCTCATCCTCGGGCCAGCGCAGCGGCGCCAGTGGCAATCGCAGTGAAGGCAACCGGGGCGACAGCGGCAACCGCAATGGCGACGCGCCTGCACGTCGTCGGCGGCGTTCGCAGGGTGGCCAACGCCGCAGTGGCGGCGGCACGCCCAACGGCAACGTCTGACCCGCAACGTCCGACTCGGCATCAACGCCACCGTCATCGACGGTGGCGTTGTCGTATCCGGGTGCCGGCCCCGTGCCGGCGCGGGAAGCCTAGTCGAGCACGACCAGCCGATTGGGCAGCTCGTTACACTCGTGGGTCGCCGGCACATGGGTCTTCAGCAGGTCGCCACAGCTCTCGATACAGTCGAGAAAGCCTTGCAGCGTCTCGCCGGCTTTGACACGGGCAGTGAACGCTTCGACGATCGACTGCCAGCTGTCGTCGCTCAACTGGGCCGAGATCCCGCGATCGACGATGATCTCCACGTAGCGCTCGGCTTCCGAGACGAAGATCAGCATGCCGGTACCGGCGTCGGTATGGTGCAGGTTCTGCTCCAGGAACTGGCGCCTGGCCAGGTTGGAAGCGCGCCAGAAGCGCACATGGCGCGGAATCAGCCGCGTGAGTATCGACGGCAACCGAAACACCACCGCCAGCATGATGAAGACCAGCCACTGCACCAGCAGCAGATACCAGGCGCTGACGCCGTCCAGCCAACCCAGCCAGTTGGCGATGACGCTCAGCGCACCCGGCACGATGAGCGCCGTCAGCCCGGCCCACAGTAGCGGGATGTAGGTGTAATCATCGGCCTGGCGTGCCAGGACAGTAACGACTTCGGCATCGGTGTCGCGCTCGATCCGCGTGATCGCGTCGCCGACCTGCCGTTGTTCGCTTTCACTCAGTAAAGACATGCTGTCGTTATCCTGTCGTCTACCAGCCACCGGAGGCACCGCCGCCGCCGAAACCGCCGCCACCGCCACCGAAGCCCCCACCGCCGAAGCCGCCGGAACCTCCGAAACCGCCACCCATTCCACTACCCAACGCACCGCCGAGCAGGAAACCGCCCAAACCGCCACGGCGCCGGCGATGTTTGCCGCCACGACCACCACCGCCGCCGCCACTACGAACGATCAGCATGACGATCATGAACAGCGCAAAGAACCAGAAACCTGCGCCGCCGATATGGCGTGACGCTTGCCGATCGGGCTGTTGCTGCGGCGCCGCTTCCGCCATGGGATCGCCACCCAGCACCTTGACCATCGCTTCGGCCCCGCGGGTAATGCCGCCGGCGAAGTCGCCCTCGCGGAATGCGGGCGTGATGATCTGGTTGATGATCATCGAAGACTGGGCGTCGGTCAGCCGGCCTTCGAGGCCGTAGCCGACCTCGATGCGAACGGCGCGCTCGTCCACCGCCACGATCAGCAGCGCGCCGTTGTCCTCGCTCTCCTGGCCGATACCCCAGTGTCGCCCGAGCTGGTAGCCGTAATCCTCGATGGCTTCACCCTGCAGATCCGGCAGCGTGACTACCACCACTTGCTCGGAGGTCGCCTCTTCGTGGGCCGCCAGCATATCGGTCAGTTGCGACTGGGTAGCGGGGTCGAGCAGCTCGGCATTGTCGACGACCCGGCCGGTAAGCTCGGGGAAATCCGGCGCCGCCTGGGCGACCAGCGCGAAGGCCAGTAGCCATAGGCCAAGCATCAGCGATGCAGCGCACTTGTACGATTGTCGAACCGGCCAGCGCATCAGAACTCCACCTTGGGCGCCTGATCGGCATTCTCCGTGGTGGCTTCGAAGTTCTCGCGAATCGGCATGTCGCTGTAGAGCACGCTATGCCAGATCTTGCCGGGGAAGGTGCGGATCTCGGTGTTGTACGCCTCGACCGCCTGAATGAAATCGCGACGCGCTACGGCGATGCGATTCTCGGTCCCTTCCAGCTGCGACTGCAGCGCCAGGAAGTTCTGGTTCGACTTCAAATCCGGGTAGCGCTCGGAAACCGCCATCAGCCGGCTCAGCGCGCCGGTCAGCTGGCTCTGGGCCTGCTGGAACTGCTTGAGCTTCTGAGGATCGTTCAGACTGTCGGCATCGACCTGGATCGAGGTCGCCTTGGACCGCGCCTCGGTAACGGCCGTCAGCGTCTCCCGCTCCTGGCTGGCAAACCCTTTTACCGTCTGCACCAGATTGGGCACGAGATCCGCGCGGCGTTGATACTGGTTCTCGACCTGAGACCAGGACGATTTCACCTTCTCGTCCAGCGTCGGGATGTTGTTGATGCCGCAGCCTGACAGCGACAGCATCAGTACCAGCAGCAACATCCATCGCCAGGGTTGACGGGCGGCGAAGGAGAGAGCGGTCACGGGTGTCTGCATGAAGGGTTCCTGATGAGAAATCATGGCGTGTCGTCTCGATAGCTCGAACGCGTCACGCGGGTTCGAAGATGGCAAGACGACGATGACGCCAAGTTACAGGTTGGCCGGCGCCATGGGAAGGTGATTCCCCGGTGCTCACTCCGCGTCGCCGGTGGCCCGGATCCGGGCGGCAAGCGCTGCCAGCCCGGCATCGTCAGCACGCCGGTAGTCATGGGAGGAGAGATAGCCTTCGTAGACATCGAAGTACTTGTCGACCCTGGACTCGATCGGTTTGAACGCGGCGTCCTCCCCCGTGCCATGCATGGGGAACAGCTTGGCGTGCAGGTGGTCGACACCGTAGCCCTCGAAGAACATGCCGCAACGGGCCACGCCCGAAAGCGCCCGATCCAGGCGCCGGGCCACCTTTTTGGTCGCCACGATCAGCTGGCGCAGAACCTCGTCATCGCAGTAGAAGGCGTAGCTGGGGTGGTGCGCCTTGGGGATCACCACCGAAAAGCCCTCGGTATTGGGGAAGATGGAGAGAAAAGCCAAGTGTGATTCGTCTTCCCAGATACGGTGGGCCGGCGCACGACCGGCGACGATGTCGCAAAAGATGCAGCTCATAGAGGTTGCTCCCTTCGAACTGATAACCGATCGTCGGATCATAAAGCGTCTGAAGTGAAAGTTCTTCATCGCCCTCGACTGCCAGCCCTCGTGTTCTCCCTCTGGTCTTCATCACTGCCCTGCGCGATGATCGGATGGTGGAATCCCATCACCACAACAATATGAGGATCATTGCGTGACACAACGATTCAATCTTCGCCTTGCCCGTCCCTTCGCGGTACTGGCCCTCGGCCTGGGTCTCGCTGGCGGTGCGCATGCCGCCACGCCGCAGCACGTTCGCATCGCTGTCGACGTGCCCTACCCGCCGTTCGAGTATCGCAACGCCGATGGCGAGCTGGCGGGCTTCGAGATCGATCTGGGCAACATCCTCTGCGAGCGTGCCAAACTCGACTGCGAGTGGGTCGTTCAGGGCTGGGACGGCATCATCCCCGGGCTACTCTCGCGTAAGTACGACGCCATCATGTCATCGATGCGCATCACGCCGGCGCGCGAACGCCAGGTGCTGTTCACCAGGCCATACGCCATGTCGCCGAAGGTCTGGGTGGCGCGGCGCGGCAGCGATATCTCTCTCGACGATCCGGCCTCGCTGAAGGGGCTTTCGGTGGGCGTGCAGCGAGGCACCACGCAGGACAGCTACATCACGCAGCAGTACGCCGACACCCTGGATATCCAGCGCTACGCCACGGCGGCGGATGTCGCGCTGGATCTGGAATCGCAGCGCCTGGACCTGGCGTTTCTCAACTATCCGGTCGCGCTGGACTCGCTGGAGATCGGCAACGCCGACAGCCAGTTCGTTCAGGTCGGCCCGCGGATCGACCGTCCGGAGTCGATCTTCGGCAAAGGCAACGCGATTGCGGTTCGCCCCCGCGACAAGGAACTGGCCGAAGTCTTCAATCAGGCGCTGGACAGCGTCTATGCCGACGGCACGTTCGAAGACCTGATGCACCAGTACTTCGATTACGATCTGCGCCCCGCCTCTCGCAAGTCGGATACCTGATACCGAGACGATAAAAAGCGCCGCCGGGATAGCCCGGCGGCGCTGTCGTTCTGGCGCTTCGTATCTCTTCCTGCCAAGCGCTTAAAACTCCAGACAGATCTTGCCGAAGTGCTTGCCGGATTCCTGATGACGGAAGGCGTCGGCAATCCGGTCCAGCGAGAACGAGCAGTCGATGACCGGCTTGAGGCCGGTGACCTCGAGCGCGCGGATCATCTCGATCTGGTGGCGGTGGCTGCCGACGATCAGGCCCTGCAGCCGCGCCTGCTTCGCCATCAGCCTGGAGGTGGGAATATCCCCGCCGCGACCAGTCAGCACGCCGATCAGCGAGATATGCCCGGCAATGGCCACGGCATCGATGGACTGCGGCAACGTGCCCGGGCCGCCGACTTCGATGACGTGATCGGCACCGCGCCCGTCAGTCAATTGCTGGACCTTCTTGCCCCACTCCGGCTCTTCGCGGTAGTTGATCGTATGATCGGCGCCCAGTGCCTTCAGGCGGGCGATCTTGTCTTCGGAAGACGAGGTGGAGATGACGGTCGCGCCCATCGCCTTGGCAAGCTGCAGCGCAAAGATCGAGACGCCGCCGGTCCCCAGCGTTAGCACGGTGTCCCCCGCCTTGAGCCCGCCGTCGACGACCAGCGCACGCCAGGCCGTCAGTCCCGCCGTGGTCAGCGTGGCGGCTTCGGCATGGGAGTAGCCTTCGGGGGCGTGAGTGAACCACTGGGCGGGCCGCACCACTTGCTCGCGGGCGTAGCCGTCGACGCCGTCGCCCGGCACCGTCTTGAAGTCGGCCACCCGCGCCGGCCCTTCGAGCCAGTGCGGGAAAAAGGTGGAGACGACACGATCGCCGGCCGCGAACTCCGTGACACCCTTGCCCACGGCCTCGACGACACCCGCGCCATCGGCCATGGGAATTCGCCCTTCTTCGGTCGGAGATTTGCCGCTGACGACGATATAGTCATGAAAGTTGAGCGAGCTGGCATGGAGACGGACCCGGATCTCTCCCGGCCCCGGCTCGCCGGGGCCTTCGACCTCGTGAAGCTTGAGTTGATCCAGGCCACCGGGGGATTTGAGATTGACGACTTGCATGAAACACTCCTTGAACGAAACGACCTCGATGGATCGCTTTGATGGTAACGAGAGTGTAGACGCTCTCCTCCTGCGGCGATCAAGCTCTGTCGGCAATCAAGCTCTGTCGGCGATGCCGCTGCCCGTTGCCGGCACGCCATTGCAGATTGCGGAGCGCGGGTCGCGTCACCAGTTCTCTTCGTCGTCGTCCCGTTCCCGCGCCTGTCGCTCCGCCGCTTCCTCGCGCGCATCGTCGATCACCTGCATGACGTCGCTGACGTCGACGAGCGTGGTATCCGCCGTGAAGCGTCCCGTCAGGCGGACTTCGGGATGGAGCTCGCCGGCCTCGTAGAGCGCCCAGATCTCCTTGCCGTAGTCGGTCTTCAACAGTGCCGGGGCGAAGCGGCCGAAATAGCCGCGCAGGTTGTCGACATCGCGTACCAGCATCCACGGCGCGTTGTTGTTGCCGGCCGCATCCACCGCCTGGGGCAGATCGATGATTACCGGCCCGTCGGCGCCGACCAGGATATTGAACTCCGACAGGTCGCCGTGAATCAGGCCGGCGCTGAGCATCCGGACGACTTCGCCGATGAGACGCTGGTGATAGTCGAGCGCCAGCTCCGGCGTCAATTCGACGTCGTCGAGGCGCGGCGCCACGTCGCCCTCGGCATCGACGATCATCTCCATCAGCAGCACACCGTCGACGAAGCCATGCGGGGTCGGCACCCGTACACCCGCCTCGGCGAGGCGATAGAGCGCGTCGACTTCCGCGTTCAGCCACGCCGACTCCTGCTCGCGCTGGCCATAGCGCGTCTTCTTCGACATCGCCCGCGCCCGGCGGCTGTTACGTACCTTGCGCCCTTCCTGGTAGGCCACCGCCTGCTTGAAGCTGCGCTGTCTGGCCTCCTTGAACACCTTGGCGCAGCGCAGCTCCTCCCCGCAGCGAACGACGAAAACCTGGGCCTCCTTGCCACTCATCAGTTGACTGACGACCTCGTCCACCAGGCCATCCTCGACCAACGGCTGCAATCGCTTGGGTACTTTCATGCTTTCGCTATCCTCACAGGTTCCTGCTGGCCTCAGCGTCCAATTCGGCGCACCCGGCAGCTGCGCCCTTTCAATTTACCCGCACTCAACGTCGCCAGCGCCTGCTTGACGATTTCGCGCTCGACCGCGACATAGGCGCTGCGATCGAGCACCTTGATCTTGCCGACCTGATCGCCATCGATGGCATCGTCGCCGTTGGTCAAGGCCCCCAGCACGTCCCCCGGGCGGATCTTCTGCTTCTTGCCGGCGTCGATCTGCAGTGTCGCCATGCGTGGCTGAAAGGGCGGCTGCGCGGCGCCGGCACGACCGGGCAGCGGCTCCACGGGCAGGCTCTCGCCCAGAAATTCTTCGAGGCGTTCGAGCCGATAGGCTTCCTTCTCGGTCAGCAGCGTGCAGGCAACGCCGCGTGCGCCGGCGCGGCCGGTCCGCCCGATACGGTGCACGTGAACTTCGAGTTCGCGGGCGATCTGGTAGTTGAAGACCGCATCCAGCGCATCGATGTCCAGTCCGCGCGCGGCCACGTCGGTGGCGACGAGAACCGACAGGCTCTTGTTGGCGAAGCGGATCAGGATCTGGTCGCGGTCACGCTGCTCGAGGTCGCCGTGCAAGGCTTCCGCGCTGAATCCCATGGCGACCAGCTCGTCCGCCACCGCCTGTGTCTCGCGCTTCGTATTGCAGAACACCACGCTGGATTCCGGCCGGTAGTGCAGCAGTAGCTGGCGCAGCGCCGCGAGACGGGCCGGCTCGTCGGCGACCTGGTGGAAGTGCTGGTGAATGCTCTGCTCGTCATGGGTCGAGGCCACTTCCACCGTCACCGGTTCGCGCAGCATGCGCTCGGCGATCGGGCGGACGCTGTCCCCGTAGGTAGCGCTGAACAATAGCGTTTGGCGTGCCGTCGGCGTGGCCGCGACGATGGTCTCCAGCGCAGCCTGGAATCCCATGTCGAGCATGCGGTCCGCCTCGTCCAGTACCAGCACCGCGAGCGACGAGAGATCCAGCGAGCCCTTGCGCAGATGCTCCTCGATGCGCCCCGGCGTGCCGACGACGACATGCGCCCCGTGCGACAGCGAGTTCAACTGCGGACCCAGCGGCGCGCCACCGCACAGCGCGAGAATCTTGACGTTGGCCAGCATGCGCGCCAGCCGGCGCAGCTCTTCGGCGACCTGGTCCGCCAGCTCGCGGGTGGGACAAAGCACCAGAGCCTGAACCTGGAAGCGCGACACATCGAGGGCCGACAGCAGACCCAGGCCGAAGGCGGCGGTCTTGCCGGAGCCGGTCTTGCCCTGGCCGATCACGTCCCGGCCGCGCAGGATCGGCGGCAGACTGGCGGCCTGGATCGGCGTCATCGCCAGATAGCCCAGCGATTCCAGATTATCCAGAAGCGCCGGCACCAGCGGCAGCGAAGAGAACGCCTCGGAGTGACCAGCCTCGGCGTGGTTGGTCTTGGCATGGTTGGTCTTGGCATGGTTGATCTCGGACATGGCAAGCGCTCCTGGTCGAGAAGAAGGGATCGATACAATCAACCGGCGGACGTCTCGGGTCTCACCATGTCATGTTCGGGCGCGGCAGAATACCAGAGCGCGCGGCGATTGACGCCGTCCCGTCGCCCGGGGCAGCCGATCCGGGCAAGAAAGGCCAAATAAACCTGCAACATCAGCGCAATGTTGCGTAAAATCTCGCCCGTCGTTGACAACCTGATAGGTAGTGACAATGGGTAGGGCCTTCCAGAACCGCAAGGAATCCATGGCCAAAACGGCCGATGCCAAGACCAAGGTCTACAGCAAGTATGGCCGCGAAATCTATGTCTGCGCCAAGTCCGGTGGTACCGACCCTTCCGGCAACCTGACGCTTCGCGGGCTGATCGAAAAGGCGAAGAAGGATCAGGTGCCCTCGCACGTGATTGAAAAGGCCCTCGACAAGGCCAAGGGCAGCGGGGGCGAAGATTTCTCGCCGGCGCGCTACGAAGGCTTCGGTCCCGGCAACTGCATGGTCATCGTCGAGTGCCTGACCGACAACCCGAACCGGACCTTCGGCGACGTTCGCGGTTGCTTCACCAAGACCAAGAGCAAGATCGGCACGCAAGGCACGGTCAGCCACATGTTCGACCACTGCGCGATCTTCGCTTTCGCCGGCGAGGACGAGGAAGCGGTGCTCGAAGCGCTGATGGAAGCCGATGTCGACGTTACCGACATCGAGAACGAGGAGGGCCGCATCACGGTCTTCGCTCCGCACACCGAGTACGCCAAGGCGAAGCAGGCGTTGATCGATACCTTCGGCGAGATCGAGTTCGAAGCCGACGAGATCCAGTTCCTGCCGCAGACCCACACGCCGCTGGAAGGCGACGATGTGGCGATGTTCGAGAAGTTCATCGACCTGCTGAATGATCTCGACGACGTGCAGAACGTCTATCACAACGCCGAGCTGCCCCAGAACGCCTGACGCGCTCGCTTCGAGATCTGCTCGGTCATCAACGAGAAACCCACCTCGCGGTGGGTTTCTTGCGTTCGGGCCGGTGAATTCGGCGTCAAGGGGCGAACCGCTTCAAGGGCTGGCCTTGGAAATCTTGGCGCCGTTCAACGACACCCCGCCCTGAATACCCTGGTTGTTCATCACGAACGCGACGGCTTCCTGATTGGCGGTGTCGTTGGTGATCTGGCCGTTGGCGCCGATGTCCGCGACCGCGACGCCGGCACTGGCGCCGATGGACCAGCCGTTGTCGCTACGTACCCGATTGAGCGCTTTTTCCGTCATCAGCATGTAGATGACCGCCTGCGACTGCGCGCCGGCCTGAAAGCCGATGGAACCGCTGGTCGTGGTGTAGTAGCCCGCCTTGGCACCATCGACCAGCAGCGATCCATCACCGTGGCTGGCGCCAACGATGAAACTGGCGCCCAGTACGCCCGGAAAGACCAGCACGCCTTCCGCACGGTCGGCCAACGCCCGGGAAGCCGGCACCGATCGATAGAGCCGATCAAGCGTCTGCTGTACGTCCTGATCCAGCTGCTCCCGCTGCGACATTCGGCTTTCGCGATCGGAGGAAGTCGTCGTGGTGCAGGCGCCAAGCCCGCCGGCCAGCAACACACCAGCCATGATGCTCAAGGCAATTCGACGCCAGAGGATATGCGACATGCGTGGTTCTCCTGAATGAGTCATTTCGTTGACGTTGCCGTTTCGTCGTGTGTCTTGTGAATATCGTTTGCTCTATTAGGTATAGCCCAGCCTGGCGATTTCTGCGGCTTCCTGGCGTTGCGCTCGAGCGGGCCAGACGCCGATTAATGGCGATTAAGGAACGCCACCATTCGTGGCCCACAGACTTGGGCAAGGGTTATCCGACGCTCTACGCTAGCGAATAGGCGGTTCAACGCCAACGAATAGCCAAAGGTGCCGACACGAAGGAGACAGCTCATGCCAGCCAAGTCCGAATCCCAGCAAATGGCCGCTGGTGCCGCGCTCGCTGCCAAACGTGGCGAGAAGAAGGCCAGCGAACTCAAGGGTGCATCGAAGTCGATGTACGATTCGATGGATGAAAAGGAACTCGAGAAGATGGCATCGGCCTCTCGCAAGGACAAACCCAAGCACAATCACAAATCCTGAATCTCGAACATTGCGGATAGCGAGCTTCGCGGTTCGCTTACCGAGGCGCTGCGCGGCCCGTGGTCGCACCTAGCTATGGTCGCACCAAGCCAAGGCCCTCATGGATTCAGGAGACGGCCGATGCGTCATTCTTTCACCGTCATCCCACGCTTCGCCGATCGCCGCGATGCCGGGCGTCAATTGGCCGAGCAGTTGATCGATGCGCCAAGAGCGGATCTCGTCCTGGCGCTACCGCGCGGCGGTGTCCCCGTTGCCTTCGAAATCGCCCGAACGCTGGATCTGCCATTGAGCCTGATCATGGTACGCAAGATCGGGGCACCGGGCCGTCCGGAATTCGGTATCGGTGCGGTCGTGGATGGCGATCCTCCCCAGCTGTATCTCAATGCCGAACTGGTCGAGATGGCCGGTGCATCGGATGCCTATCTCGCGGACGAGAAAGCGCGTCAGCTGAAGACGATCGAAAGCCGCCGGACCCGCTACCTGGGCGACCGCCCCGCCGTCGATGTCGCCGGACGCGCGGTGATCGTCGTCGACGATGGCATCGCCACGGGAGGCACCGCCCGGGCCGCGCTGGAGGCGATGCAGAAGCAGGGCGCCAGGCATGTCACACTGGCAGTGCCGGTTGCCTCGAGAGAGGCACTGGACCAGCTTCGCGACTGGGCCGATGAGATCGTCTGCCTCTCGGCACCGATCGATTTCAGCGCCGTCGGCAGTCATTACGAGGAATTCGACCAGACCACCGACGAAGAGGTGATCGAGCTGCTGGCACAGACCAAGGCTCCCGAGTCGTGACCTCCGGACAGGCTACAGGCGCCTGAAGCTCGACCGGACACAGCATGAACCACGACGTTTCCCGATCTCGTCCCGCCGTGACCTGTTCACCCGTTTCTTTCCTCCAGTTCCTCCAGTTCCTCCAGTCCTTCCAGTTCGTTCAGCCCACTCATCACATGCGACGCACCCATGCCGCCGTTCGATCCGGCGCGTTTTCTCTCCGTGGCCGATGATGACTCCAGACGAGCCCGCTTTTCGCCTACAATAACGGCCCCTAACGCCGTCACGAAGCAGGGTTTGCATGAGTCACGAGACGCCCATAGCCCCGGAACCCACGTCGCGCACCGAGACGCCTGCCGCGCGCCCTTCCCCGGTGATCGCCATCAGCGGCCTTTCCAAGCGTTACGATTCCGGCTTCTCGGCGCTGAAGCAGATCGACCTGGAGATCCAGCGCGGCGAGATCTTCGCCCTGCTCGGCCCCAATGGCGCCGGCAAGACGACCCTGATCAGCATCATCTGCGGGCTGGTCAACGCTACCGGCGGTAGCGTGACGGTCGACGGTCACGACAGTGTCACCGACTATCGTGCCGCGCGGGCCAAGATCGGCCTGGTGCCGCAGGAGCTGACCAGCGATGCCTTCGAGACCGTATGGAACACGGTGCGCTTCAGTCGCGGGCTGTTCGGCAAGGCCCCCAACGACACTCATATCGAGCGCGTGCTCAAGGCGCTGTCGCTATGGGACAAGCGCAAGAACAAGCTGATCACGCTCTCCGGCGGCATGAAGCGCCGCGTGCTGATTGCCAAGGCGTTGGCCCACGAGCCGGAAATCCTGTTCCTCGACGAGCCCACCGCCGGTGTCGATGTCGAGCTCCGGCGTGACATGTGGGAGGTGGTCAGGGAGCTTCGCAATAGCGGCGTGACCATCATCCTGACCACGCACTACATCGAGGAAGCCGAGGAGATGGCCGACCGCATCGGCGTCATCAATGGCGGCGAGATCGTGCTGGTACGGGAAAAGGCGACCCTGATGCGGCAACTCGGCAGCAAGCAGTTGACGCTGCACCTGCAGACGCCGCTGGCCAGCGTGCCGCCGGCGCTGGCCCACTACCCGCTGACCTTGGCGGAGAACGGCAACGTACTGGTCTACACCTACGACGCCAGTGAGGCCGGTGACAGCGACCATGTCAGCATCAGTGCGCTGATCAACGAGATCGAGGCCGCCGGGATTCGCTTCAAGGATCTGCATACCAAGCAAAGTTCGCTGGAAGATATCTTCGTCAACCTGGTCAGAGAGCGCCAATGAACCTGCAAGCCGTCCGCTCCATCTATTTCTTCGAAATGGCCCGCGCCGGGCGCACGCTGCTGCAGAGCCTGATCTCGCCGGTCATTTCGACATCGCTCTACTTCGTCGTTTTCGGCGCCGCCATCGGTTCGCGCATTCAGGAGGTCGAAGGGGTCAGCTACGGCGCCTTCATCGTGCCCGGCCTGATCATGCTGATGCTGCTCACGCAGAGCGTGTCGAACGCGTCGTTCGGGATCTTCTTTCCCAAGTTCACCGGCACCATTTATGAAGTGCTGTCGGCGCCGATCTCGTACTTCGAGATCGTGCTCGGCTATGTCGGCGCCGCCGCGTCGAAGTCCGCGATTCTGGGGCTGGTGATTCTCGGCACGGCGAACTTCTTCGTCGATCTGCATATACAGCACCCCTTCATGATGCTGCTGTTTCTCCTGCTGACCGCGATCACCTTCAGCCTGCTCGGCTTCATCATCGGCATCTGGGCGGACAGCTTCGAGAAGCTGCAGCTGGTGCCGCTGCTGATCATCACGCCGTTGACGTTCCTCGGCGGCAGTTTCTATGCCATCGACATGCTGCCGCCGTTCTGGCAGGCGGTGACCCTGGCCAACCCGGTGGTCTACCTGGTCAGCGGCTTTCGCTGGAGCTTCTACGGCATCAGCGATGTCAGCGTGGTCGCCAGCCTGGTCATGATCGGCGTGTTCCTGGCGGTCAGCCTGGCCGTGATCAGTTGGATATTCCGCACCGGCTACCGCCTCCGCCCCTAGTTCATGGTCTCGCAACCCGTAGCCGATAGCCCGAAACACACAGCAATAAGCCATCGTTTACCCTGGCGGGCTGCCCAGCGGCCCGCCCCCACCGCTTCACGAGTCACGTCATGCCGATACTGCAAGCCTGCGCCCATCGCATCGATAAACAGAGCGCCGAACAACCCGCCACGCTGACCTGCGGCGAGGCGATGACCGACACGGCAATCGCGGACTCGCTGTTCGCGAACTTCAATTCGAGCTTTCACGGCAAGCCCAAGGCATGGGGGCACTTCAGCGAAGCCGGCGTGGAGGGAGACAGCGAAGACAGCGAAGCGGCGCCTGCGTCATCGTCACGCTTCGCCTTCGAGCTTGAGCGCTATCGCAGCGGGGAAATCGACTTTACCGACTTTACCCGCCAGACCACCGAAAGCCTGATGCCGTTGCTCGATGCGCATCTTTCGATCGGCGGCCACTGGTGGTTCGTGCACTCCCGTCAGGGCGAGGCGGAAACTCTGACGCTGGCCATGCTCCATCAGCGTGACGGCTACGGGTTCGATGACGATCTCAACCTCGTTGCCGTCCAGCAGCTCAATCTTGGCCAGTTGATGCTGGCCGCACGGATCGACCTGACCCAGTGGCAGCGCGGGCAGTCGCGCCAGTACATCACCTACGTGCAGGATCGGGGCAACAAGAAGCTGGTCGAAGCGTTCCGGGAGTGGCTGGGCTGCCAGGAAGGCGTCAATGCCGGTGCCGAGACCCGCACCCTGCTCAAGGCGTTCAGCGATTATGTCGAAAGCGAGGACCTGCCCGAAGAGGCCAGCCGGGAGAAGACCGAAGCGCTGATCGACTACGCCAACGGCCAGGCCAAGCGCGGCGAGCCGATCACGCTGGACGAACTGTCGGAACTGGTCGACGAGCAGCAACCCAAGGCGTTCTATGACTATATCCGCAATCAGGACTACGGCCTCGCCGCCGAGATTCCGCCGGACAAGCGTACCCTGCAGCAGTTCAAGCGCTTTGCCGGCCGCGCCAGCGGCGTCTCGATCAGCTTCGATTCGCACCTGCTCGGCAACAGCATCGAATACGATGACGAGCGCGACCGCCTGATCATCAAGCAGGTCCCCGGGCAGTTGAAGGATCAGATCAAGCAGCGCAAGGGCTGACGCCAGGGCATACCTCTCGTTCCTGCCGCGTTGCCGATCTCCGCTCGGCCGACGCCGCCATCGTCGATATCGCAGAGGAGGGTATCAACCCTCCTCCCGGGCGGGTTTTGGCGGGGCGCCAATCCCTCCGCTCTCGTCAGGATTCAGAAGCGAGCCATCGCAACCTCCCCTTCCGACCCTCATGCAATGACAATTTTTTTTGCAGCCGGCAAAAAAAGGCCTGAATATCAATCACCTAAACCTATCTCGCGCCGCGCCGATAACTATATTGGCACGCCAATCTATCCGTAAGAGAAGACACGCGTCCAACAGAAAAAAGTAATTAAAAAAATTCGGGCGAGGTGAACTGAATGTCAAAACTTGGGAAAAGCGTCAAAGCCAGGCTGGTGATAGCCCTAGGACTCATGATTGCGTTGCTGATCGGCATCGGGGGCCAAGGTGTACTCAATAATCAGCATACGCAGCAGTCCATACAGACCATCGTCGAGAAGAATCTGCAGGCGATGATCTATCTCGCGACAGTGAGATCCACCTTTGGCGACAATCGCGCGATCTATGCAGAGGTCGGTACCAAGACGTTGACCGCCGAACAGCGGCAGAACGTGAAGGCGAACCGCCAACGCATCGACGAGGCCTGGCAGAACTACTATCCAGCACTGGTCACCAGCGACGCGGAACGGGAAGCAGCCAAGAGCTACCTCCGTGCCGCACAGTCTCTGCGCGAACTACTGGATAGTGAACAGGCCACGAAAGCCGCAATCAATCAGCGCTATGAAGAAGTCTACGATGCCGTGACGTCTCTGTATCGAATGGCGCGCCAGGTAACGCTGGATAACTATGATCGGAGCGTCACCAATTACGAAACCAATCTGAATATCGTCATCGCCGTCATCGCCATCGGTCTGCTGGTGGCCATCCTCATTGGCTGGTGGCTGAGCCGCGGTATTCTCCGCCCTCTAAAAGAGGCCACGGATTTTTCCGAATCGTTGGCCAAGGGCGATCTCGGCGTGCGTCTCAGCGTCAAATATCACGATGAATTCGGCCGCTTGCTGGATGCCATGGCCGAGATGCGAAATAGACTTTCCAGCGTCATCAGCGAAGTCGCCCGGAACGCGCGAAGCGTGGAATCGATCTCCGCGGAGTTGGCGGCCGGCAATGAAAATCTCAGTCAGCGCACCCAGGAGCAGGCCGCCAGTCTGCAGGAAACCGCTGCCGCCCTGGAGCAGATTACCCATACCGTCACCCAGAATGCCGACAACGCGGCGCAGGCCGACAACCTCGCCAGCGATGTGAGCACCCAAGCCAAGAAAGGGGGCGAAGTGGTCAGTGAAGCGATCAGCGCCATGCAGGAGATCGATAGCTCCAGCCAGAAGATCGCCAACATCATCGGCATGATCGACGAGATCGCCTTCCAGACCAATCTTCTGGCGCTCAACGCTTCCGTCGAGGCGGCCCGCGCTGGCGAGCAAGGGCGAGGGTTTGCGGTCGTGGCCCAGGAAGTGCGCCAGTTGGCGAGTCGCAGCGCCGATGCCGCCGGCGAGATCAAGCAGTTGGTATCGGAGAGCGCACAGCGCGTCGCACGCGGATCGGAACTGGTCAATCGCTCCGGCGAGACGCTGGCCAATATCGTCAATAACGTGGCAAAGGTGACGGATCTGGTCTCGGAAATCGCCGTGGCCAGCCGTGAGCAGTCGACGGGTATTCAGCAGATCAACCTGGCGGTCGGCGAGATGGATAGCGTCACCCAGCAGAACGCGTCGCTGGTCGAGGAATCCACCAACGTGACCGAAGGCTTGCAGACCCAGGCCGAGCAGTTGGCCCGCGAGATCGCTTTCTTCCACGGCTACCCGGAGATTGCCGCCACGGCGAATCATCGTCCGCCTCTCGCATCCGCCGCTTCTCCGACACTGGCTCGTTCCGCTCGTCCTGTCAAAAGGACGTCGACGGAGCCAAAGGAAGAGATAGAAGAGTGGACCAGTTTCTGACGGGTCCATGACATGACGAGGCCCCGTTCACCAAGGGTGAACGGGGCCTCTTTACATACCTGGACCCATATCGTCAGGCCATCATCACTTCCCGCGGTTGGCCTTGACGCCTTCCTCGATACGACGGCCGATGGTCTCGTCGATGTTGCGCCAGTACTCGAACACGCGCGAGAGTACCGGCTCTTCGACACCGTTGGAAACGTGGCCGACGACGTTGCTGACCAGGCGGTCTCGGGCCGCGTCGTCCATCACCTTGTTGATCAGGTCGTTGGCCTGGCTGAAATCGTCGTCCGCCGGACGCAGCGTGTAGGCCGTGCGGACGAATTCGCCATCCGCCGACCAGACCGCGTCTTCCGGATAACGGGCGGAATCGGCCTTGGGCCCGCCCTTGCTGTTGGGCGCATAGACCGGATCGCTGGCATTTCGCATGCGCATCGCGCCGCCCTTGCCATAGCTGTTGACCGGCGACTTGGGCGTATTGACCGGGATGTGCTTGTAGTTCACCCCGAGACGTGCGCGGTGCGCATCGGCATAGGAGATGGAGCGTGCCAGCAGCATCTTGTCCGGAGAGAGTCCCGTACCGGGAACCATGTTGTTGGGTTCGAAGGCGGCCTGCTCGATCTGGGCATGGAAATCTTCCGGGTTGCGATCCAGCGTCATCTTGCCGACTTCCATCAGCGGATAGTCGCTGTGCGGCCAGACCTTGGTCAGGTCGAACGGGTTGAGACGATAAGTCTTGGCATCCTCGAACGGCATGATCTGCACGTGTAGCGTCCAGGTCGGATAGTCGCCCCGCTTGATCGCGTTGAACAGGTCGCGGCGGTGGTAGTCGGCATCGCTACCGGCCATCTGGTCCGCCTGCTCCTGGGTCATACACTTGATGCCCTGGTCGGTCTTGAAATGATACTTGACCCAGAAGCGCTCGCCCTCGGCGTTGACCCACATGTAGGTATGGCTGGAGTAGCCATTCATGTGACGCCAGGTGGCAGGCACACCACGATCGCCCATCAGCCAGGTCACCTGGTGGGCCGTTTCCGGCGCCAGAGTCCAGAAGTCCCACTGCATGTCGTGATCGCGCAGGCCATTGTCGGCACGACGCTTCTGGGAATGGATGAAGTGCTGGAACTTCATCGGATCGCGAACGAAGAAGACGGGGGTATTGTTACCCACCATGTCGAAGTTGCCTTCCTCGGTATAGAACTTGAGCGCGAAGCCGCGCGGGTCGCGCCAGGTATCCGGGCTGCCGGATTCACCGGCAACGGTCGAGAAGCGCGCGACCATCTCGGTCTTCTTGCCCGGCTGCAGGAATTTGGCCTTGGTATACCGGCTGACGTCATGCGTCACTTCGAAATGGCCGAAAGCACCGCCGCCCTTGGCGTGCGGCTGACGATCCGGAATCATTTCACGGTTGAATGCCGCCATCTGTTCCATCAGATAATGATCGTGAAGCACGATCGGGCCATCAGGGCCGACGGAAAGCGCATTCTCTTCGCTCGCTACCGGAATACCGGCCTCTGTCGTCGTCGGTTTGCGATTGTCGCTAGTCACAGGCTATCTCCGTTATCTTCATCACGCGGCATTCATTGCCACGCTAATCGTGTATCTGGCGATTCGCACTGCCGATTCTATCGGTCGCTTGGCCCTGGGTTTGGCGCATCGCCTCTACCTTCGACTCCCCTGCGCGGAACCTCTATCGTCGAAGCATCACAACACAGGTTAATGTCAGGTATAAATAGTGATTGCTGTTCTGTCCACCAAGCCAATCGGCCCGATCGCCCCATCGTCGCGTCAAGACCTCGCGTGAATTTATCCGGAAGCCTCGCCTTCCCGTCGCAAAGGCCCGGCTCTGTTGACATTGACGATAGTCAATAGCTAATCGGCTCTATCCACCGATAGGCAGAGAAAATCAAAACGATGGAAAAATTCCATCATCAAGAAGCATACGACGTTCTTGATACCGCTCCTGAAGCCATTAAATCGCTTTCTCCACCCTATAAATCGATCTAATCCACCGCATGGCTAAATTACATCAATGCCGGGACCGTAAATCGTTTCTATAGTTAAGGTTCGTCACACCATTCACCAAGCATTACGGCGCATTCACGGAGCATGGCGTGAAAGGAATCATCGACTCGTTCGTCCCTCTCGGTCGAGGTGGGACAATACTCTTCGTCATGGCATTGCTCTCGGGTTGTAGCCATTCTCTGCCGGGATTCATGAACCCTCAGGGGCCGATCGCCGAGGCACAGAAGCACCATTTCTGGTTCGTGGTGTTCGTCACATTGATCGTGGTATTACCGGTGATCATCCAGACCCCGATCATCCTCTGGCGCTACCGTTACCGCGGCAATGCGGTCTATCGACCGCATTGGGCCATGTCGCGCTGGCTGGATATCGCCATGTGGGGCGTGCCGTTCGTGGTCGTCATCGTGCTGGCCGTCGTGCTCTGGCGAGAAACCCATCAGCTCGATCCCTACCGCCCGCTCGATTCCGACAAGCAGCCATTGCAGGTTCAAGTGGTGGGTTTCGACTGGAAGTGGCTTTTCATCTATCCCGAACAAGGCATTGCCAGCATGGGTCAACTGGTATTGCCGGTAGATCGCCCTATCGCGTTTCAACTGACGTCGGCCACCGTGCTGCAGTCATTTTTCATCCCGGCGCTCGGCAGCCAGATCGACGTCATGAACCGCATGGTCACGAAGCTTCATCTTCAAGCCGACAATACGGGACGCTTCCAGGGCAAGAACATGCAGTACAACGGCAGTGGCTTTCATCGTCAGCGCTTCATGACCCAAGTCGTCGACGATGCGCAATTCGATGATTTCGTCGCTCATGCTCGACGTGACGGCTATCGGCTCGACCGGCAACGCTTCAACCAATTGAACGAAAAAAGCGATGCCACCGATTTCGCTGGCATGCTGGGAATCGAGAACTATCAGCATGGCGATCTCATGGCATTTTCGCCCATTCCGTCGCGACTCTTCGACGCCATCGCCCACCACGCACCGATCGACTGGACGTCACTGACGATATCGCCACCCCAAAATCGCAAAATCATGGACGAACGGATGCCACCCTCGAACGCTACCCCCGCGCCCCCTGATGCCGAGGAAAACACTCACGATGAAGCTGACGACAACGGCGGGGAGAAGGCAACGTGAGCGATATCTGGAACTTTGTCTTCGGTCGCCTGGGCTGGGATGCCCTGCCCTTCTGGGAGGCTGTTCGCGACCCGACGACCTTCAATATCATCAACGGCATCATTGCCGGCGGAGCCGCTGGAATGGTCGTGCTGGGCGTGCTCGGCGCCGTGATCCTGGTGACCTGGCTGGGCAAGTGGAAATATCTGTGGTCGGAATGGCTGACCAGTCCGGACCACAAGAAAATCGGGATCATGTTCATCGTCATCGCCATGGTCATGCTCTCTCGCGCGATAATCGAAGCGGCATTCATGCGCGCGCAGCAGGCAGTCGGGCTGGACGGGGGCTTTCTGTCGCCCGAACACTTCGGCGAGTTCTTCACGACTCACGGCACGATCATGATCTTCTTCATGGCGATGCCGTTCCTGACCGGCATCATCAATTACGTCATGCCGCTGCAGATCGGCGCCCGTGATCTGTCGTTTCCGGTCATGAATCAGATCAGCCTTGGCCTTACCGCAGCGGGCGCGGCGATCGTGATGATTTCACTGGTGCTGGCGCCATTCTCCACCGGCGGCTGGAGTGGCTATCCCCCTTATACGGAACTGTCCTACAGCCCAGATGCCGGGGTCGACTACTGGATTTGGGCGGTGACGCTATCCACGCTCTCCTCGACGCTGACCGGCATCAATTTCGCGGTGACGATCTATAAAAAGCGCGCGCCCGGCATGAAGCTATTTCGTATGCCGCTGTTTACCTGGACCGCGCTGAGCACCGCCATCCTGATGATCTTCGGCATGCCGCCGCTGACGGTCGCCACTGCCCTGCTGGCACTGGATCGCTATCTCGATTTTCACATGTTCACCAGTGATCTGGGTGGCAACATGATGAACTACATCAACCTTTTCTGGGCCTTCGGTCATCCCGAAGTCTACATTCTGATTCTGACGCCATTCGGTATCTATTCCGAGGTATTTTCGACTTTTTCAGGAAAACGACTCTACGGCTATACCCTGCTCGTGATCGCGACCATATGTATCGCCTTCCTCTCGTTTACCGTCTGGCTCCACCATTTCTTCACCATGGGGCAGAGCGCCGCCATCAATGCCGTCTTCGGCATCGCGACGATGCTGATCGGCATCCCGACCGGTGTAAAAGTGTACGACTGGATGCTGACCATGTATCGCGGACGAGTCAGACTATCGGCTCCCATGATCTACGCCGTCGGATTCATCATGCTGTTCGTGATCGGCGGTTTGACCGGCATCATTCTCGCCACCCCGAGCGTCGATTATCAAGTGCACAACTCGCTGTTCCTGATCGCTCATTTTCACAACATGCTGATTCCCGGAACGCTCTTCGGCATGCTGGCGGCTACCAATTTCTGGTTCCCCAAGGCCTTCGGCTTCCGTCTGGAAAAACGCTGGGGACGACGTGCCGCCTACTGTTGGGTCATCGGTTTCATGCTGGCGTTCTTCCCGCTTTATGCGCTCGGCGTACTGGGCATGCCGCGCCGCTCGCTGACCTTCTTCGAGCCCGCGTACCTGCCCTGGACCATTGCCGCCGGTTGCGGCGCGATCGTCATTCTCTTTGCCATGCTGTTCTTGCTGATCCAGCTCTGGGTGAGCGTCCGAGACCGCCATCATAACAACGTCTTTGTCGGCGATCCGTGGGATGGACGGAGCCTCGAATGGGCGACCAGTTCACCACCGCCGGAATACAACTTCCCGGTCATCCCCGAAGTGTTCAGCCGCGACGCCTTCATGGCCGAGAAAGAGCAAGGCAAGGCGTATCAGATACCGGACGAGTTCCCCGATATCGAAATGCCCGCCAACAGCGCCATGGGCGTGATCATCGCGGTGACCGGTACGGCGATGGCGTTTGGTCTGACCTGGTACATGTGGTGGCTGGTGATTCTCGCGGCGATGGTCACGCTGGTCGCCATCATTGCACGCGGCTACGTGCGCAAGACCACGCGCACCATACCCGGCGACGAAGTTCGCCGCACGCACCTGGCCTGGATCGAATGCGTGCGCCGAACGACGCCGGTCGACCGTTCGAAAGAGCAGACGAGGGAAAACCGGGGGCTCCCCGTGCCGCCCGTGGAAGGAGCCGTTCAATGACGACGATCACGAAGCCAAACGACGGCCACGCCAATCGGACGCCGCACCGCGTGCATCATCCCGGCCTCAATCTCGGGCCAGCCCATCAAGAGAGCGAGGATACTCGCGAAGAGATGGTGTTCGGATTCTGGGTGTTCATGATGAGCGACCTGATTATCTTCGGCCTGCTCTTCGCGACCTACGTCACCATGCTAGGCGGTACTGCCGGAGGCCCCGGCCCCAGTGACTTGTTCGAACTCAAGAGCGCCTTCATCGAAACGATGTTGCTGCTGACCAGCAGCTTCACGTTCGGCATGGCATCGCTGGCGCTGAAATATCGCAGCGACCGGAAGGTCCTCGTCATCTGGCTACTGGTGACGCTGCTGCTGGGCCTCGGCTTTCTCGCCCATGAACTCTACGACTTCCACAAGATGTTTACCGAAGGCGGCGTGCCCAGCCGAAGCGGCTTTCTCTCGGCGTTCTTCTCGCTGGTGCCCTTGCATGGCCTTCACGTCATCGGGGCCTGTATCTGGTTGATTGCCCTGCTCGGCCAGATTGCCGTGCATGGGCTCGACCCACCCACCAAGACCGGCCTGATGCGGCTGGCCATTCTCTGGCACTTTCTGGACGTGGTCTGGATCGGCATCTTTTCGCTGGTGTATCTGGGAGGCATCGTATGAGCCATCGCCAACTTTCCGAGCAGGAAGCGCGTGAGAAATCCAGCGAGTTGCGCAGCTATCTCTGGGGGTTCGGGCTGGCACTGATCCTGACGCTGATTCCGTTCGGCCTGGCGGCCTATACGCAGATGGCAGCAGGAACGCTCTATCTCGTCATTGCCGGCTGCGCCGTGATCCAGATCGTGGTGCACTTCCGCTTCTTCCTGCACATTACGCTGGCCAGGAACAAGCGTGAGGATCTGCAGTTGATCCTGTTTACCGTCCTGATCCTGGCCATCATGGTTGGCGGTACGCTGTGGATTCTATTCAACCTCTATTATCGGATGATGCCCGACATGTTGCCCTGATCCGATGGATCGATCGTGGCCAGGCCGTCCGTGGCGACGATCGATCCCGGACCGGCTTCCCGTAGCGCCTCGGGCACGAAAGGCGCCAGCCATTGATGGGTATCAGCTCGACTCCTGTGAACCGCCTGGCTGCAGATCGTTTGCCCTGGCGAACGCCAGAATCACTTGCCGCAAGACCTGACGCTGCTCCTCTGGCAGATTACGGTAGATCCGCAGCACCTCGTCTTCCTCGCCATTGACGGGTACGATCCAGGTCGCCTGCATGGGGGCGTGAGCCTGCGAAGTCTGTTCACCGTAACGCAAGACCTGCGGCTCGATGCTCAACCATCTCGCCAGTACCTGCAGCTTGTCCTGCGAGGGTATCGAGTCGCCTCGCAACCACCGACGGACCGCCTGGAAAGTGATCGGCGATCCCCAGTAGCGCAAGTTGAACTCACGCTCCAGCACTGAAGGCCGCGGTTCATACCCAGCGGCGGTAAGCGCCGCCTTTAGGCGCAACGCGAACATGCTTTTTTCATCCATGGATTGAATTTGAACTATTTGTTCAATTTCCGTTGAACCATAGTTCAAATTTGTATTGAATTATTAATTCAACCCCCTATCGAATTTTGGAGTCGATAGTAGCCGTTGGGTCGCAGTCTCACTAGAAAATGCTCGTTGAATGCCACAGGGATGGGGCGAGGTAAAAGGCTTTGATGAGGTGCCACGCCGTGAACCTGGATTGCTACGAAACATGGCGCCAAGACGTCATGGACCAAACAAGACAAATCGACGCACTGACCGAAGAATGGCTCGACCGGGTACGCTGGATCGCCAGGCAGCATTACAAGGTAACGGATGCCTGTTTCACCCTGGTGGGTAGCGATCAGCAATGGTGCAGGAACAGCGACGGGTCGGTATCGACCGATATCCCGAATGCCCTGTCGCCCAACCATCACACCCTGCGCCACAACGAACTTTTCGTCATCGAGGATGCCTCGCTTCATCCCGAGTTCGCCAGCCATCCCCAGGTCGTCGGATCGCCCCATTGGCGCTTCTATGCCGGCGTGCCCGTGCGCGACATCGAGGGATCCTGCATAGGTACGCTCTGTCTCCTGCATACGTCGCCGATTCCGGCTCGGACGCTGGATTTCGAGATGCTTCATGTCCTTGCCCACCAGATCGAGGACGAGATCGGCCGTTACCTGCTGACCCAACGTCCGCCAGGGCTGACGCCCGATCAGATCGACACCCTGACCGGCCTGCCCGATCGGGGTCTGCTCCAGAAGCTGATGAAAGAAGAGCTGGCACTTGCCAGGCAATCCCAGGGCAACCTTTCGGTCTGTCTGATCAATCTGGACGGGTTCAAGAGCATCAACGAATCGCACGGCAACGCCGCCGGTAACGCCGTGCTGCAGGTCATCGCCGAACGCCTGCGCGATGCCGTGCGTCGCAAGGACGTGGTGACGTATCTGGGAGGGGACGAATTCGCCATCATTCTGCGCGACGTGCTGAAGCCAGCGATCAGTCAACGCATTCTCGATCAGATCCGTATGCCCGTCCAGACAGAGGAGCACGTCCATAGCCTTACCGCCAGCATGGGCATTACCTGCTACCCCGATGACGAAGCGGATGCGGATGCGTTGCTACACCATGCCTACCAGGCCATGTACTCGGCCAAGGAGTCGGGCAAGAACGGGTACTGCTATTTCGATCTCAAACTTCATCACTTTCGTCGCGAGCGCCTGGCCACCGCCCGCAAGGTCCGTCTGGCGCTGTCGCAGCAACAGCTGGAACTCTTCTATCAACCGAAGATCGACTACCATTTCGACACGGTGACGGCATTCGAAGGGTTGCTGCGCTGGCGCCTGCCCTCGGGCAAGATTCTGCCGCCGGGCTGCTTTCTCCCGCAGATAGAGCACACCTGGCTCGACATCGAGATAGGCAAATACGTCATCGACAAGGCAGTGACGGCTATCGAAGAGATCATGCGGCGTGGCCTGCCCTATTCGGTCAGTGTCAACGTCAACCCATCCAGTTTTCTGGATAGCGGCTTTGTCGACCATTTGCACCGCACCCTCTCGCACCACGATAGGAATTTCGTGGAGCGGCTCACGCTGGAAATCCTGGAAAGCACCTCGCCGCAGGAAGACATGGAAGCCATTGCCGCCAATATCCAGACTTGCCTCCGGCTCGGCCTGCAGCTATCGCTGGATGATTTCGGCACCGGTCAATCGTCGCTGAGTTACCTACGCACCTTCCCCACCCAGAAGGTCAAGATCGACCGCTCCTTCGTGATGGGAATGCTCGACAACCCCGAGGACGAAGCCATTGTCGCGGCGATCATCGGTCTGTCGAAGAGCTTCAATCGGCAGTCCATTGCGGAGGGGGTAGAGAATGGCTCGATCGAGGCGCATCTCAAGGATCTCGGCTGCGACATAGGGCAGGGCTTCTACTACAGCCCCGCCCTACCTTTCGACGAGGCTCTTCAATGGGCGGAGAATTACCAACGGCGACACTGAACCACTCCTGAATGGCCGGATCAGGTGTGCGCAGAATCGACTCCCGACGGTGTGGTCTCCCGGTTACCAGCCCCTCGCGCGAACCGCGTCAAGCGCACATCGACGGTCACGGTAAGCGCTTCCAGCGCCTCCGCCCTGGCCCGGCCTTCGGCACTGGCGCGGTAGAGGTGCGGCGTCATCGCCAACAAATCGGCAATGGCCTGCGGCTCCTCCAGCGCCAACGAATAACGGATCGTCTCCACGTCTTGCCGCACCAGCCCCTCGGGCACCGCTGCCGATCGCTCGCGCTCCGGTTTCAGGCTGGGGTAGATGATCTCGCGCAACTCGCGAAGATGGTCCGGCCCGGCATCGGCCTGGATCAGCACCCCACCCGGCTCGAGCACGCGAACGAATTCCGGATAGACCGGGAAGCCGAACAGACACAGCACGCAGTCCAGCGAACCATCCTGTATCGGAAGATTGGCGTTGCTGCCCACCATCCAACTGGCACGCTCTTCTCGCCCATGTGTCGAAACTTGTCGACCGGCTGCGCTTTCCGGCGTCTCGGCGTCTTTGTCCTGCCTGGCAGCAGACGATATCGCTCGCTCTTGCTTGGCAGCAGACAGCACCGCCCACTTGGAGATATCCAGGCCCAACAGTGACAAGACGGCATCGGGGGCGCTCGCCGCCAGCCGACGCAGGTAATACCCCTCGCCGCAGCCGGCATCCAGGCAGCGAAACGCGTCGCCGGCGGGTCGTTCCGCCAGGGCAAGACGCGATACCGCCTCGGCGATGGGCTGGTAATGGCCCGCATTCAGAAAGCGCTGGCGTGCCGCCACCATCGCCTTGCTGTCCCCCGGATCGCGGGAACGCTTGTGCTGGACGGGCAGCAGGTGGGTATAGCCCTGCCGCGCGATATCGAAACTGTGACCGGCCGCGCAGCGCCACGTCTGGCCCTGGCGATGCAGCGGGTCTCCGTCCAGCGGACAGGCCAGCGCGGAAAAAGGAATGAAGGACATGGTGCCACCACTTGCTCGTGAAGCCCGCCAGTTTACGCGAAATCCATCATCGCTCGAGGCCTCGGCGCTTCAGAACGAACGACTACGACAGCGGGCCCTGGCTGTCGCGCCCCGATAGCCTGCTCATCCCGAACCCTGCCAGCTCCGGCGCAGCGCGACCGCTCGTCAGCCAGCGACCCAGCGACTCCCCCATGGCGCTGGCGAACTTGAAGCCGTGGCCGGAGAAGCCGCCGGCCACGATCAGGCCGGGGAGCAGCTCATCGATCAGAAAGTGCTCGTCCGGGGTGCGGATATATTGGCAGACAGCGCCATGACGCAACGTACCGACGCCCGGCAGATAGCGGTCGATCACCTGCTGGAGCTCGGCGATATCCTCGGGATGTTCGCCAAACGGCGCCATCGGCTCGCCCGGCGCCAGAACCTGGCCGCTGTCGTGGCGGCCGATCTTGAACCCGGCGCCCTTGATGTCAGGGAAGCCATAGTAGATGCCGAGCTCGTCGTCGGTCAGGCTGAAGCCGGGGAAGCGCTCCGGGGCATAGCGGTCGTCGGCCTCGAACCAGGCGAACGTCTTGCGCACCCGCGTCAGTGGCAGTTCGATCCCGAGCTCGGCCAAAAGCGGCGCTACGTGCTGCCCTGCGGAGACCAGCAATCTGTCGGCGCTGAATCGCCGCCCGTCAGCACAGGTCGCCGCATAACCGCCCTGCTCCAGAGGTTCCAGGCGCACGACACGAGCATCCGATGTCAGCGTCACGTTGGCACTTCGTTCGACTCGCTGCCGCCAGCACTCGATGATCCGCTCGACCCGCAGCACACCGGCGCGCGACTCGAAACCGCCACGCATCGAGGCATCGAGTTGCCATCCCGGCCAGCGCTCGGATGCCGCCGAGCCATCCATGCCCTCCAGCGGCAGACCGTACTGCCGCGCACTGGCTTCGACCTGCTGGATGAACGGCGCCGAAGCCGGGCCGAGATTGAGCACGCCGGTGGGCAGAAACAACGATTCGCCCGTTTCCCGTTCGAGCTCGCGCCAGCGCTCCAGCGCACGCAGAGCCAGCGAGACATAGCCGCTGCCCTCGCCGTAGGCCAGGCGAATCAACCGGGTTTCACCGTGATGCGCCCCCTGATCGTGGGGCGGGCGATGAGCATCGAGCACCCTCACCACGTGGCCACCGGCGCCGGAATGGGCGGCCAGGTAATCCGCCGCCGCCAGCCCCATGCTGCCGCCACCGATGATCAGATAGTTCGTATGTGTCTCGGAATACATTCCATAATCTCTGCAATCGGCCCTTGAAATCGGTCTCTACAATCGGACCTGTAACCGGTTCCTGCAATCGAGCCCTGCGACCCGTCTCTGCAACCGATATCAGGCCGACGAGCCTTCGCCCGGTTGCGACGCTGTCCGCTCGGCTTCGCCCTCGCTCCGGGCAATCACGGCGGTTCCCGTCAGGTCGCCGGTGACGTTGAGCGCGGTACAGCCCATGCCGACCAGCGCGTCGATCGAGGTCAGCAGCGCCACGGTTTCGATGGGCAGCCCGACCTGAGCGAAGACCGTCGCGATCATCACGATACCGGCACCGGGCACGCCCGCCGTGCCGATGGAGGTCAATGTGCCGATCAGCACGATTTCGACCATGGTCATGAAATCCAGCGGCATGCCGACCACGTTGGCCGCGAATACCGCCGAGATCGCGATCCGGATTGCCGCGCCGTCCATGTTGATCGTCGCGCCGAGCGGCAGGCTGAAGCCGTAAAGACTCCGAGAAATACCCAACCGCTGTGCCGCGTTCAGCGTCAGCGGCAACGTGCCGGTACTGCTCTGGGTCGCGAAGGCCGTTGCCATCGGCGTGCGCGCCTCACGGAAGAACGCTTTCAAGCGCACCCCGAACGCCTTCATCAATACGCAATAGAGAACCAGATGCATGGCCAGCGCGAGATAGAGCACGATCACCATGGTGCCCAACGACAGAATGGTATCCATGCCCTGTCTGGCCACGGTTCCCGCGACGATGGCGAACACCCCGATGGGCACGTACTGCAGCACGCCCGCCATCACCTTCATGGTCACCGCGTTCAAGCCTTCGATGACGCCGTAGAGCTTCTCGCCCAGCTCGCCCTGGCCCTCGCTGTGGCGCATCTTCAGCAGCGCGATGCCGAACACGAAAGCGGTAAAGATGATCCCCAGCAGGTTGGGTTCGGCGAGCGCGCCGACGATATTGTCCGGTACGATGCTCAACAGCACGCTGACGAGGCCCGGGTTTTCCGGCACGTCGACACTGGCGCCGTCGTCCAGCGTCATGCCGCTGCCCGGCGAGAACAGCGACGCCACCGCCAGCCCGACCACGATCGCCATGGCTGAGGACGCCACGTAATAACCAAACACCTTGCCACCGATGCGTCCCATGCGGCCGAGATCGGCCTGATTGATGCCCACGATCAAGGTGAACAGCACGATCGGCACGATCAGAAACTGCAGCAATCGCAGCAGCAGATCGCCGAACGGCGCCAGCCAGCCCGCGACCGTCTCACCACCGATCAATCCGACCACCACGCCGAGAACCAGCGCGATGGTCACGCGCAGGATTAGCGAAGCGTCGAGGTAGCCTCGAAATAGCGTTTTCATGGATATGCCCTATCGCAAGCAGTAGGCGTCATGGCTCTGCCGGATCTTCTCTTCATGACCAAAGCTAAAGCTCATGACCAAAGATAAAGCTCATGACCAAAGCTAAAGCCTAACGCAAAAAGCCCGGCACGTAGCCGGGCTCCGGGCGGCAAATGCGCGATATCAACCGCCGATCTTGTCCTGCGTTCGTGTTTCGAAGTCGCTGGCGTCGTGGCGTTCGTGAAGCTGGGTTTCCGGCTCGCCGAAGGTACGGTTGACCATGCGGCCGCGCTGCACGGCCGGGCGGGCGTCGATCTCCCTGGCCCAGCGCTGGACGTTCTCGTAGCTCTCCACGTCCAGGAACTCCGCGGCCTCGTACAGCCGTCCCAGCACCAGTTGCCCATACCAGGACCAGGTGGCGATGTCGGCGATGGTGTACTCGTCGCCCGCCAGGTAGCGTGATTCGGCCAGCCGCCGGTCGAGCACATCGAGCTGCCGCTTGGCTTCCATGGTGAAGCGATCGATGGCGTATTCGATCTTCTCCGGCGCATACGCATAGAAGTGGCCGAAGCCGCCCCCCAGATACGGTGCGCTGCCCATCTGCCAGAACAGCCAGTTCATGGTCTCGACCCGCTTGGCCGGATCGGTCGGCAGGAAGGCCCCGAACTTCTCGGCCAGGTGCAGCAGGATCGAGCCGGACTCGAACACGCGAACCGGCTTGTCGCCGCTGTAATCCATCAGCGCCGGAATCTTGGAATTCGGGTTGACCTCGACGAAGCCGCTGCCGAACTGATCGCCGTCGCCGATATTGATCAGCCAGGCGTCGTACTCGGCGTCCTTGCCCAGCGCCAGCAGCTCCTCGAACATGACCCCGGCCTTGACCCCGTTGGGCGTGGCCAGCGAGTAGAGCTGGAACGGATGCTTGCCGACCGGCAGCGCCTTGTCGTGGGTCGGCCCGGCGACAGGACGGTTGATGCTGGCGAACTTTCCGCCGCTCTCCTTATTGGGCGTCCAGACTTTCGGCGGAACGTACTCGTTTTGCTGGCTCATGAAGTTTTCCTCTCGATGAAGACTCGGCACCGTATGACGAAAAAACGCATGGCGAGTCGTAAGGGTTACCAGGGAAGGTAGCGTGTTAAGGATTATCTTGCGACCCCTCGAGCAAAAACCAACCTCTCGGCCGCTGTCATCCGATTCCGCCGAAGGCGATGTCCGGATGCAGCCACCATCGCTCGCCGACTTTTCATTCAGAGCCTAATCTGACGGAATCCGTCAATGCCGTTGTCTGCTTCAAGGAGCTACTCATGACCGATCGCATCCTGGTGTTCTACGGTTCCTACCGATCCGACCGCGCCGGTATCCGCCTGGCCGACTATGCGGTGCGTACGCTCGCTGCGCGCGGCATCGACGCCGAACTGATCGATGCCAGGGCAATCGATCTTCCCATGCTGGATCGCATGTACAAGGAGTATCCCGAGGGCGAGGCGCCGGAGGCGATGGAAGCCCTGGCCGGCAAGATCCGCGAGGCGGACGGCTTCGTCTTCGTCACCGGCGAATACAACTGGGGCATGCAACCGGGGCTCAAGAACCTGACCGACCACTTCCTGGAAGAGTGGTTCTGGCGGCCGGCCGGGATCGTCAGCTACTCGGCCGGCCGCCTCGGTGGCGCCCACGCCAACATGGCCTGGCGCGGCACGCTGGCCGAAATGGGCATGGTGGTGATCTCCAGCACGGTCGCCGTCGGGCAGATCGGCAAGACGCTGGATGAAAGTGGCACGCCTCTCGGCGATGCCGGTGCCTCCTTCGAGCGTGCTTTCGGCCGGTTTGCCGACGACCTGGCCTGGTGGACCGAGGCGGGCAAACGCCAGCGTGGGCATCGCGCACCGCCCTTCTAGAGCCCGTCCTTCTCGCCCTCCTCGCAGGTCGACGCGCTACACTAGAGAACAGCACTCGCCCGTGACGGCGGGCGACCCCGGCCAGGAACCCCGGCCGGCTTCGGCTTCATGGACAAGGAACCTTCGAACTTCGCATGACGACGATTTTTCCCACAACGCCTGTCTTCGCAACGACGATCTCGATAACGCCTGTCTTCGCAACGACGGTCTCGATAACGACCTTGCCCACGATAGTCGTGCCCCGCCGCGGGCCATGCCGCGCATCATGAGCGATACCCGCCTCTTCCGCTCGCTGCGACTCTACAACTATCGGGTCTGGGCCATCGGCGCGCTGGTCTCCAATATCGGCACCTGGATGCAGCGCGTCGCCCAGGACTGGCTGGTGTTGACCATTCTCACCGACCACAATGCCAGCGCCGTGGGCATCACCATGGCGCTGCAGTTCGGCCCGCAGTTGGTGCTGTTGCCGTTCACCGGCTACGCGGCGGATCGCTTCGACCGCCGCAGGCTGATCATGCTGACCCAGGCGCTGCTGGGCCTGCTGGCGCTGGGGCTCGGCCTGGTCACGGTGACCGGCGTGGTGACGCTGTGGCAGGTCTATGCGTTCGCGCTCGGACTCGGCTGCGTGACTGCCTTCGACGGCCCCGCCCGCCAGGTGTTCGTCAACGATCTGGTCGGCGAGCGCTATCTCGCCAATGCCGTCGCCCTCAACTCGACCTCATTCAACAGCGCGCGGATGATCGGCCCGGCGGTAGCCGGCGTGCTGATCGCCGCCATCGGCACCGGCTGGGTATTTCTCGTCAACGCGGTCTCCTTCGCGGCAGTGCTCGGTTCGCTGTTCCTGCTGAGGACCGATCAGCTCTATACGTCGCTCAGGTCGGGCCGGCGCGCCGGCGGCCTGCTGGAAGGCTTTCGCTACGTGTGGAGACGCCCCGACCTGAAAGCGATGATGGTCATGCTGTTTCTGATCGGCACCTTCGGTTTCAACTTCCCGATCTATATCTCCACCATGTCGGTCACCGTGTTTCACGGCGGCGCCGACCAGTATGGCCTTCTGACCTCGGCACTGGCGGTCGGCTCGGTGGGCGGCGCGCTCATGGCCGCCCGTCGCGAACGACCCAACCTGCCGCTGCTGGCGGTATCGACGCTCGCCTTCGGCGTCTTCTGCACGCTGGCCGGCGTCGCGCCCAACGTCATCGTGTTCGCCGCGATGCTGACGATGACCGGGTTCTCGGCGCTGACCTTCAATACGGCGTCCAACGCGCTGATGCAGTTGACCACCGATCCCGCCATGCGCGGCCGCGTGATGGCGCTGCGCATGGCGGTGATCATGGGAGGCACACCGCTCGGCGCCCCGATCGTCGGCTGGCTGGCCGACCATGCCGGGCCGCGCTGGGCGATGATGGTGGCCGCCGCCTCCGGCCTGATCGCGGCGACCGTGGCCACAAGGCTGATCCTGCACGAAAGGCGGCGTCAGGCATCCACCGGCTAGCGGTACTTCACCGGGCGGCGGGCGGGCTCTCCCGGCGCATCGTCATGCCCGACATGCCGGGGGCCTGCTCGCGCATCAGCTCGATGAAGCGACGCAGGCGCGGCGGGTAGTCCTCGGCGTAGGGATAGACCAGATAGACCGGCAGCGGCGACGGATACCAGCTCGGCACCAGCTGGACCAGACGCTTCTCTTCCAGATCGTCGGCAACCCGCCAGGCCGAGACGATGGCGGCGCCGAAGCCCGAAACCGCGAGCCGACGGATGGCTGCCAGATTGTCGGTACTTACCCGCGGGGTTATGGCGAAGTGCTGTTCGCGACCGTCGACGGCGTGCGTCAGCGAGACGCGATCGCGGTAGAAGGTGCGCAGCGCCAGCCAGGGTAGCGAAGCCACGGCATCGATATCGTCGATCTCGATCCCGGCGACGACCTCCGGCGCGGCCACCACGATACGCGGCACCTCCGCTACGGGCACGGCGACGACCGCCGGGTCCTCTACCTTGCCGACACGAATCACGCAGTCGATACCTTCGGCGATGAAGTCCGGATAGCGATCGTGCAGCAGCCACTCGACACTGACCTCCGGGCAGTCTCGAAGATAGGATTCCAGCAGTTCCAGCAGCTGCTCCTGGCCGAAGGCATGCGGCACCAGCACCCGCAGCCTGCCGCGCGGCGTCTCGGTCAATCCCTGCAGGTCCTGGGCCATCGAATCCCAGCGCTCGCACACGCCCTGGGCATGGCGAAAGCAGCGCTCGCCGTCATCGGTGAGGCTGAGACGATGGGTCGAGCGTTGCACCAGCCGCAGCCCCAGCATGCTCTCCAGCGCCTTGAGTCGCCGGCTGACGGTGGGCTGGCTCACGTCCAGGCGCTGGGCGGCGGCGGACAGACTGCCGGTTTCGACGATACGCATGAAGGTCTGCAACAGTTCGAGGCGATCGGCGGAGCCAAAGCGGGCGTCATCCATGGCGTGTCATTCATCCTGTGCATAGGCGTTGTGCGAATCACGCTACTACACGCGATGGTCATACACCATCAGAATGCACGACATCCCAAAACCGCATCAGGAACTCGTCATGAACTGCGCTTCGAACGCGACGGCGCCGCCCGCGCTCCCCCGCCGGCTGATACTACTGCTGGCGACCAGCGCCGGGCTCAGCGTCGCCTCGCTCTACTACGTGCAACCGCTGCTCGGCATTCTGGCGGCGGATATCGACATCGATGCCCGCACGGCCGGCCTGATCCCGACGCTGACCCAGCTCGGCTACGCCCTGGGCATTCTGCTGCTGATCCCGCTGGGCGACCGGGTGGATCGCCGCCGTCTGATCGTGATCAAGGCCATTCTGCTGGCCCTGGCACTGCTGGCGACCGCGCTGGCGCCGTCGATCGCTACCCTGCTGGTCGCGAGCCTCGCCGTCGGCCTGACCGCGACCATCGCGCAGGACATCGTGCCCGCCGCCGCCGTGCTGGCCGCCGATCGCGAGCGCGGCAAGGTCGTCGGCACCGTCATGACCGGCCTGCTGCTGGGCATTTTGCTGTCGCGTGTCGTCAGCGGCCTGGTCGCCGAAGCGTTCGGCTGGCGCGCCATGTTCCTCATCGCCATGGGGCTGATCATGCTCATCAGCGTGGCGCTGTGGCGCGGCCTGCCCCGGTTCGAACCGACCTCGCGACTCAGCTATCGCGCCCTGCTGGCGACGCTGTACCACCTGTGGCGCGATCAGCCGGAACTGCGCCGCGCCGCCACGGCGCAGGCGCTGCTCTCGGTCGCCTTCAGCGCCTTCTGGTCGACCCTTTCGATCCACCTGCTCGAGAGTTACCAGCTCGGAAGCGCGGTCTCCGGCGCGTTCGGGCTGGCCGGCGCCGCCGGTGCACTTGCCGCTCCGCTCGCCGGTCGCATGGCCGATCGCAGCGGCCCGCATCAGGTCACCCGCATCGGCAGTGCGATCGTGGTGCTCTTCTTCCTGGCGATGGCGGCCGAATCCTGGCTGCCCGCGCCGCTGGCCTTGGGGCTGATCGTGATTGGCGCGCTGGGCTTCGATTTCGGCATCCAGGCCACGCTCGTCTCCCACCAGACCCTGATCTACGGACTCGACCCCGCCGCCCGCAGCCGTCTCAACGCAGTGATGTTCACGCTGATCTTCATCGGCATGGCGGCGGGCTCGGCACTGGGAAGCTTGCTGCTCGGCACGTGGGGCTGGCCGGGCGTGATCGCGCTGGCGACCCTGTCGGCGCTGGGCGCGTTCCTGATCCGCCTGCTCGACCGGACGCCGACGCTGGCCGCGCAGCGCTGACGCTCACTACACGGCAGCAGGCCACCGGGCGCCGCCGGTTTCGTACCGGCGGCGTCTCGGCATCTCCTTTCCCGGGGGCCAGGCGTCACACCATGCCGCCATTGGCGCGCAGGATCTGGCCATTGACCCAGCGGCCCTGCGGTCCGGCCAGGAACGAAATGACATCGGCGATCTCCTCCGGCTGGCCCAGGCGTTCGAACGGCGCCAGGTTGGCGATCGACTGGATCTGCTCCTCGCTCTTGCCCTCGAAGAACAGCTCCGTCCCCACCGGGCCGGGCGCCACGCCATTGACGGCGATATTGCGGCCCCGAAGCTCGTTGGCGAGCACCTTGACCAGCCCTTCGACTCCGGCCTTGCTGGCAATGTAGGCGCCATACCCCGGGAAGGACTTGCCCAGCACCGAAGAGGACAACGCGATGATGCGACCGCCTTCGCCCAGGCTCTCGGCGGCTTTCGCCATTACCAGCCAGCTGCCGCGCAGGTTGATCTCGAGCGTCCGGTCGAGAATCGCGACGTTGTCGCTGGTCATCTTCGCCATCTGCATCATGCCAGCGTTGTTGACCACGACATCGAGCCGGCCGAAGGTCGCCAGCGTCTGCTCGAACAGGCGCGCCACGGCGTCAGCATCGGCGATATCGGCCTGGACCGCCAGGGCGCGACCACCCTTGGCTTCGACGTCCGCCACGACCTCCTCGGCCAGCGCCGTGTTGCCAGCGTAGTTGACCACCACGGCGAAACCATCGGCGGCCAGTTGCAGGGCGATGGCACGGCCGATGCCGCGAGAGGCGCCGGTAACCAGCGCGACTTTCTGTTCAGTACTCGTCATGAGTCGACTCCTTGTCTCATTCGATGGATCGGCAGGTGCGAAGCGAGTGCCCGGCGAACAATGCCTTGTCGTCGCCTCCACCAGCCCAGCGAGAGGCAGTATTGGCGTTTCCATGAGCTGAATAAATCGACTAATCTGCCAACACTATTCAGCCCAGGCGAACAATAATGGACCGGTTCGATTCGATGACGCTCTTCGTGCGGATCGTGGAAAGCGGCAGTTTCACGCGCGCGGCCAATGCGCTGGATATTCCCCGCGCCACGGCGACGCTGGCGATTCAGCAACTGGAAACTCGCCTCGGTGTGAGGCTGCTGGAGCGAACCACACGTCAGGTTCGGCCGACACCGGAGGGCGAAGCCTTTCACGAACGCTGTGTCCACCTGCTGGCGGAACTCGAGGATGCCGAATCCATCCTGCAGCCGGTTGCGGACAACCCACGAGGCGTATTGCGTGTCGAACTGCATGGCACGCACGCCAGTCGAATCGTTCTGCCCCGGCTCGATGCCTTCCATGCGCGCTATCCCGCGCTGGAGCTGATCATCACGACGGGAGATCGACGGGTCGACCTGGTCGGCGAAGGTATCGATTGCGCGTTGCGCAGCGGCGAACCCGAGGATTCCAGCCTGGTCGCACGGCGGCTGGCGACACTCGAGCAGGTCATCTGTGCGAGCCCGGCCTACCTGGAACGCATGGGTATACCGCGCACACCCGACTCGCTCCGCGACCATCACGGCGTTCACTTTGTCTCCGGGTTCAAGGCTCCGGACAGGACTCTCGATCTGATCGTCGATGGCGAAAAGCGGGCCTTTACTACCGGTGGCTGGCTGACCGTCAACGATGCCGAAAGCTACGTGGCAGCAGCTCGGGCGGGCTTCGGGCTGATTCAACTCCCCCGCTTCAGCCTGGCGCCCCATCTGGCCAGCGGCGAGCTGGTGGAAATCCTGCCCGGGTGGAAGAAACCGGCGCTCCCTCTCCATGCGGTCTACCCGCAGCGACGCCAGCTTTCGCCAAGGGTGCGCGTCTTTCTGGACTGGATCGCCGGTATCTATTGGGAAGCCTTCGGCACGCCCGAAAATCCGAGCCCGTGAACCTCAGCCAGACGCCGGTCCGGCGCGGCGCCATTCGTCCATCAGGTCATCCAGCTCCTCGAAGAAGCTTTCCAGAACCAGGTTGGGCGGGCGACCCTTGCGGGTGATCAGGCAGTAGCTCGTCTCGTAGCCGAAATCGTCGGGGCAGAGCTGCTTCATCTCGCCCTGTTCTACCCAGCGTTGGGCGAAATGGGTCGGCAGGAAGCCGATGTAGCTCCCCGTCAGCACCAGAAAGGCGACGCCTTCCCGGTCGGTGGCCGACGCCATCGGCTTGAGGCTTTCGTACGCTTTCCGGATCTCCGGCGTCTGGGCGTAGGACGGCACGACGGCGTCGTATTCGGCGATCCGATCGGGCCCGGTGGCTCGATCCTCAAACAAAGGATGCCGGCTGCTGCAGTAGAGTGCCGACCGCTCCTCGTAGAGCGGCACGTAATCGAGGCCGGGGATCGCCTTGAGCCTGGGCACGGCGCCGGTGTGCAGGCTGCCTTCGAGAACCGCCATCTCGATATCGCCGGGAGGCGCCATGCGGATGTTGATGTGCACCCTGTCGCCCCTGGCCTTGAGGGCTCTCAACGCCTCAGTGATATGCATGTTGGGCATGGTGACGAGGTTGTCGGTAATGCCGATATTGAGCTCGCCGGTCAATTGGGAATGCAGCCCGTTGACGCGGGTGCGGAAGTCCTCCACCGCCGCCAGCAGCTGCATGGTGGCGTCGAAGACCGCCTGCCCCTCGCTGGTCAGCTGGAAGCCGCTGCGGCCTCGCTGGCAGAGCCGCATGGAGAGCCGCGCCTCCAGGTCGCTCATCGCCATGCTGATGGCGGCCCGGCTGATGTTGAGATCGACCTCCGCCGAGGAGAAGCCGCCGCATTCGACCACCTTGCGAAAAATACGCAGCAGCCGCAGATCGACGTCTCCCAGCTGCCCCATCAGCGTTATCTTGCGTTGACTCATCAGACCCTGGCCCTCGTTACCACCCGCTCGTCACCACCTGCTCGTCACCGCCCGCCGCTCAGCACACAGCCCACGCCGCCGGGAACGGTCGATAAAGTTAAGCGTTCGCTTTAGTGAAATTGTAACTATTCAGGTGGCTGCGGATGGCATGTCGCCAACCACCTGATTTTTTTGGCATAGTGTGCCTGATCCTTCGGCACGTCTATGCGGTGACATGACCATCAGCGATATCAACGTCGACGAGGCCCTGGAACGGGTCCGGCAGCAGCTCAAGGAAGACCACACGGTCTCGCCTTCCTTGCGTGCTGCCATCGACGTGCTGATGCTGCTGGTCAAGCTGATGGCCGACCGACTGGCCACCAGCAGCCGCAACAGCAGCAAGCCGCCGTCACAAGACCCCAACCGCCAACGCCGTTCCCGGGCCAAGGGCGAGCGTCGCCCTGGCGGGCAACCGGGTCACGAAGGCAAGACGCTGGCGCCGGTCACCGATCCCGACGAGATCGTGTCGTTGCGCGTCGATCGCCGCACCTTGCCCAAAGGGCGCACCTATCGCTCGGTCGGCATCGAAACGCGCCAGGTGCAAGACATCGTGATCCAGGCCGTCGTCACCGAGTATCGCGCCGAGGTGCTGGAGGACGATCTCGGGCGGCGCCATGTGGCGCCGTTTCCCGACGGCGTGACCCGCCCGATCCAGTATGGCCCACGTCTCAAGGCGCATGTCGTCTATCTCTCGCAGTATCAGTTGCTGCCCTATGCCCGCATCCAGGCGCTGCTGGCCTCACAGTGCGATCTATCGCTGAGCACCGGCACGCTGTTCGCCTTCAATCAAGAGGCCTATCAGCGCGCCGAGGCGTTTGCCGAGTGGGCGATCCCGGCGCTGAGGCAAGCCGCGACCGTGCATGCCGACGAGACCGGGATGCAGGTCGGCGGCAAGCGCTACTGGCTGCACAGCGCCTCGAATGACGCCCTGACCTACTTGGCGCCTCACGCCAAGCGAGGTCAGGAGGCCATGGATGCCATCGGCATCCTGCCCTATGTCCAGGGGGTGCTGGTGCATGATCACTGGAAGCCTTACTACCGCTACGCGGATTGCCGCCACGCACTTTGCAACGCCCATCACCTGCGTGAATTGACTGCGGCCTGGGAAAATGACCACCAAAAGTGGGCCAAGGCGCTGCATGATCTGCTGCTGGAGATGCATCAGGCCGTTGACGCTGCCGGTGGCACGCTCTCGCCCGAAGAGGCGCAACGCTGGCGAGTCCGCTATCGGCAGTGCCTGACAGAGGGTGAGACCGAGTGTCCGCCACCGATCCCACCACCACCGGGAAAGCGCGGTCGTGCCAAACGTACCAAGGCACGTAACCTGCTCGAACGTCTCCAGGCGTACGAGGACGACGTGCTGCGTTTCCTCGACGACCCCGCCGCGCCCTTCACCAATAACCAAGGGGAGCGTGACCTGCGGATGACCAAGGTCCAGCAGAAGATTTCAGGCTGTTTCCGCTCCTGGGAAGGTGCCGAGATCTTCTGCCGGATGCGCAGCTTCCTCTCGACGGCGGTCAAGCAGGGCCTGGCAGCGCACACCGCACTGGAACAGTTGTTTGCCGGTGAAGTGCCCGAATTCATGCGTCGGGACGGCCTGGATCAGGCAGCGTGACCTGAATAGTTACGTGAAATTAAGCATACCGGGATTGTTTGACGCTATCTCCCTGGCTCACTCTTGGCCGAAGGCCGGCCGGGCAATCGCTCGGCGTCGCGCCGCATCCGGGTTTTCCATCGTCGATTGACGAACAAGAGGATCGATGTCACATGTCCGAGCAGCTGACTCACTTCGTCGACGGCAAGCGTGCCGCGCTGGATTCGACGCGCACCAGCCCGATTTTCAATCCGTCCACCGGCCGACAGTCCGGCGAGGTTCTGCTGGCATCGAAAGCGGACACCGAGCGGGTCATCGCCTCGTCGCAGGCCGCGTTCGAGCAGTGGTCGGCTTTTTCCCCGCTCAAGCGCGCCCGGGTGCTGTTCAAGTACAAGGCGCTGCTGGAAACCCATGCCGACGAACTGGCCCGGCTGATTGCGAAGGAGCACGGCAAGGTGCTTTCCGACGCCAGGGGCGAGCTGACCCGCGGGCTCGAGGTGGTCGAGTTCGCGTGCGGCATGCCGCACCTGCAGAAAGGCGAGCATTCGCTCAACGTCGGCCCCGGCATCGATTCGTACTCGATGATGCAGCCGCTGGGCGTGTGTGCCGGCATCACGCCGTTCAACTTCCCCGCCATGGTGCCGCTATGGATGTTCCCGATCGCCATCGCGGCGGGTAACACCTTCGTGCTCAAGCCCTCGGAGAAGGACCCGTCGTCCACCCTGCGCATCGCGGAGCTGTTCAGCGAAGCCGGCCTGCCCGACGGCGTGCTCAACGTCGTCAACGGCGACAAGGAAGCCGTCGATACGCTGCTGACCGATCCGCGGGTCCAGGCCGTCAGCTTCGTCGGCTCCACCCCCATCGCCGAGTACGTCTACGCTACCGCCTCGGCCCACGGCAAGCGGGTACAGGCGCTCGGCGGGGCCAAGAACCACATGGTGATCATGCCGGATGCCGATCTCGATCAGGCCGCGGACGCGCTAATGGGCGCGGCCTACGGCAGTGCCGGCGAACGCTGCATGGCGATCTCGGTCGCCATGCCGGTGGGCGAAAAGACAGCGGAGGCGCTGCGCGAGAAGATCCTTTCCCGACTGGACGAGCTGCGGGTGGGCGAAAGCATCACCGACGGCCCGGATCACGACATGGGGCCGCTGGTCTCCCGCCAGCATCTGGAAAAGGTCAGCGGCTATATCGAACAGGGCGTCAAGGAAGGCGCCGAGCTGGTGCGGGATGGCCGTCGTCTCGACCACGGCACGGACGGCTTCTTCATCGGCGGCACCCTGTTCGACCACGTCAGGCCCGGCATGCGCATCTACGACGAGGAGATCTTCGGCCCGGTACTGGTCATCGCCCGCGCCGAGAGCTTCGATGCCGCGGTGAAGATGGTCAACGATCACGAGTTCGGCAACGGCACGGCCATCTTCACCCGGGACGGCGACAGCGCCCGCCAGTACTGCGAGCGGATTCAGGTCGGCATGGTCGGCGTCAACGTGCCGATCCCGGTGCCCATGGCGTTCCACAGCTTCGGCGGCTGGAAGCGCTCGCTGTTCGGCGCGCTGCATGTCCACGGCGCGGACGGCGTGCGCTTCTATACCCGCATGAAGACCGTCACCGCCCGCTGGCCATCCGGGCTACGCGAGGCCACCAACCAGTACACCATGCCCACTCTCTGACACGGCGATCCGATCATGACAATCCGCGAAAGCTCGCAAACCGGGAGCGTGAACAACGATCACGTCAGAGCGCTGGACCGCGCCGGCGTCTTCCACTCCTGGTCTGCCCAGGGCGCGCTCCAGCCGATGGTGTTCAAGGGTGGCGAGGGGTGCCGCCTGTGGGACTACGACGGTCGCGATTATCTCGACTTCTCGAGCCAGCTGGTCAATACCAACATCGGCCATCAGCACCCCCGCGTGATCGAGGCGATCAAGGCCCAGGCCGACGAGCTCGCCACGATCGCCCCCGCTCACGCCAACCTGGCCCGGGGCCGCGCCGCCCGGAAGATCCTCGACCTGGCGCCGACCGGTTTCAGCAAAGTGTTCTTTACCAACGCCGGCGCCGATGCCAACGAGAACGCCATCCGCATGGCACGCGCCGTGACCGGCCGAGAGAAGATCCTCTCCGCCTACCGCTCCTACCACGGCGGCACGGGGTCGGCGATCGCCGCGACCGGCGACTTCCGGCGCGTTCCCAACGAGTTCTCCCGCGGCCACGTCCGGTTCTTCAACCCGTTTCTCTACCGCAGCGAATTCTGGGCCGGTAACGAAGAGGAGGAATGCCAGCGCGCGCTGCACCATCTCCGGCGCGTCATCGAATGCGAGGGGGCGGCGAGCATCGCCGGCCTGCTGCTGGAAACCATCCCCGGCACTGCGGGCGTTCTGGTGCCGCCGCGAGGATATCTCGAGGGCGTCCGGGCGCTGGCCGACGAGTTCGGCATCGTGCTGATCCTGGACGAGGTGATGGCAGGATTCGGCCGCACCGGCAAATGGCTGGCGCTGGAGCATTTCGGCGTGGTACCGGACCTGATCACCTTCGCCAAGGGCGTCAACTCGGGATACGTCCCGGCCGGCGGCGTGATCATCAGCGAGCGCATCGCCAGCCACTTCGACGAGGAGATGTTCTACGGCGGGCTGACCTACTCCGGGCATCCGCTGGCGATGGCCGCGATCTGCGCCACGCTCGAGGTGATGGAACAGGAAGACGTGGTGGGCAACGCGGCCAGCATCGGTGAATCGGTGCTGACGCCGGGGTTGGAGCAGCTTCGGGACAAGCACGACATCATCGGCGACGTGCGCGGCCTGGGCGTCTTTCACGCCATCGAACTCGTCGAGAGCAAGCAGAGCCGCGCCCCGCTGCCGGCCGCCGAAGTGGCCCGGCTCAAGCAGGGGATGATCGACCGCGGGCTGTTGCCGTTCGTGGTCGCCAATCGCATTCATGTGGTGCCGCCATGTATCGTCACCCCGGCCGAAGCCCGGCAAGGGCTCGAGATCATCGACGAGGCGCTGGCGGGATGAAACCCGCGGCCTGGCCAGTCCGTGCCGGCAGCAGTTTCCACGCGACCTCGACGAATCGGGTCACGCCGGCATCGCGGAAGTTGAGCGACGACTGGAGCACGTCCTTTCTCGATAGCATCTCGAGCGTGTAGCGATTGGCGTAGTGCCGTTCGATTTCTTCGGGCAGCACCGGAAACGGCGGGCCATCCTTCTCGGCCGGATCATATTCGAAGGTGATCAGCAGCTGCGGCGCACCACCGGCCAACGCCAGAATCTGCTCGGCGTAGCCGGGCCGCATGGCGGGCGGCAACGCCACCAGCGCGGCGCGGTCATAGATCATGTCGACCGGGCCCATCTCGGCGGCGGTCAATTCGAAGATATCGCCTTGGAAGACGGTCAGCCCCGCATGCTGCCACCGCCGGCCACCGCGCCATTCATCGACCGACGGTTCGACGCCGAGCGCCTCGAACAGCTGCGACACCGCGATCTCGCTCAACTCTGCACCGACGACGCGATGCCCCTGTTCGAGCAGCCAGCCGATATCCAGCGTCTTGCCGCACAGCGGCAGAAAGATTCGCGCGTCGGCCGCCAGCCCGAAGCTCGCCAGATTGCGCTTGAGAATGGGGTGTACGAAGGCGAGATGAAAGCCGAGCTGGTCGTTCTCCCATCGGGCCTGCCAGAATTCGTGTTTCATGCCGTCATCCTCATCGCTCTAAACTATCGCCGCTCGAATCTATCTTCACTCGAATTCATCGCCTGGGCTCGTTTCGTTTGCCCCGGTGTTCTTGCACCGTCTGCTCTTGCTCTCTTGTGCCGCTTGCGTCCTCGTGCCGTTCGTCCTCGTGCTTCGTTGCCCTGGCGGCGCCGCAGATTCAACGTCACCAGCGCCGCATCCGCTCGAAGGCTTACTTCTTCTCTTCTTCGTCGGAACCGAACTTCGCCAGCGCGATCTGCATCCCCTGCACCAGGCAGTAGGTCACCCCTGCCAGAAAGGGCGCCATAACCCAGGGCAGCCATCCTCCCAGCATGCTGGCCGCGAACACGACGCCGAGACCGGCGCCCACCGAGAGGAAATCGGTGGCCGTCCCGACCAGCACCACGTAGGAGCGCTCGGAGTCGTCCGGCCCCTCCGCCTTGAGCAGGGTAACCAGCACATTCAACAGCGATATGCCGGCAACCGCCGACAGGGCGAAGCCGACCAGCTCGAGCGAAGACGGCTTGCCGGCCGCCCCCGAGACGATGCCGTAGCTCACGGTGATCAGGATCGAGAAGCCAAAGGCCTGCGCATTGTCGCGCACCGAAATGCCCAGCCCATGCAGATAGAGCTGCAGCCCCGATATCTCCTTATCGCCGCCGCGCTTTCCAGAGTTGCTCATGGCCGATACTCATGTGAGAGAGGCTTTATGTGAGAGAAACTGCAGGTAAGAGACGCTGTGTGAGGGAGCCGGGTCACCGGGGAAACCGATGACCGGCCTCTTATCTTAAGCCTCCCATCTTAGGCCTCCCATCTCGAGGCGTCGAAACGAGGCCAATCCCTGTCGACGAAAGACGTCGTGATCGAACGAAACCGTCAACGAACGAAACCCTCAACGGGTTGAACCGACAGCGCACGAACCCCGCCGCTCACTGGGACGTTTCGCCGTCGTCTCCTGTCGCGTGGCCTCGGGCGACATCCCGGTGACTGATCACCACCACCTCCCTCGGCCACCATTCCGGGTGGTTGTCGCGAATGAACGTCAGCAGCTTCTCTCTGACACTCACTTCGGCGGCCCACCCCGAGAGCGGGTCGACGGTCATCAGGTAGCAGGTCACGGTCTGCGCCGGGCCGGTCTGGTCGGTCACGGCACAGAGCAGCTTGTGATGCTCGATGACGTTATCCTCCGCCTTGGCGAACTCGATAAACTTCTCCCGCAGCAGCGAGATATCGGCGCTCAGGTGTAGCGTGAGCACCACGCTCCGATACTCCTTGGTGCTCTTGGCGGAGAGGTTCTCGAAGGCTTTCGAGGCGAAATAGGTAACCGGGACGATCAGGCGTCGCTCGTTCCAGATTCGCAGCCGGATATGGGTGTAGAAAATGCCTTCGACGTAACACCACTGCCCTTCGAACATCACCAGATCGCCGACCCGTATCGGCTTCGCCAGCGACAGCTGGAACGACGACAGGATGTTGCCCAGCACGGCCTGACCCGCCACGCCCACCAGCACCGCCAGCACGCTCGCCGATGCCAGAATCGACAGCCCCAGCGTCTCGAACAGCTGGATCTGTCCCAGCACGTAGATCGTGACCGCCGTCACCATGATCAGGATGATGATCCGACGCACCGCGTAGAGCGTGGTCAACAGCTTGCGGTCGTCCTTGGGCTTGGAGTCGTCGATCTGCCCGGCGAGACGCCGCGTCATCTTCAGCATGATGGTATCGACCAGACGCAGCGCGACGGCGCCGGTCCCCCAGGCCAGGATGGCGATCAGCACCACTCGCAGCGTCGTGGTCGCGACTGCCGAGAAGGAGACGACGTAATCGAGCAGCGCCTGGGTCAACAGCGACATGACGATGAACGCCACGGGGCCGCGAATCTGGGTGGCGAAGATGCTCGGCGAGCCGGTAGGTAACCAGCGGGTCATGACCTCGATCAGCCGATAGACGCCCTTGCCGAGCAACCCCACCACCAGCAGCACCAGCGGAATGGCGATCCACTCCCAGACCCGCAACAGGCCGAAAGGCTTCTTGAGGCTATCGGGAATATGGCGCTCGAAAGCCGTCGGGCCGTACTCCCGGTAAAGCGCCGGAATCGCGGCCACGCTCTCCGGCATGATCAGCCAGATCGGCTCCTCTTCCCCGACCCGATATCGCCCGAGGCGGATATCGTAGGCATCTCCATTGGCCTCCAGGGAGGCCAGCTCGATATCTCGGCGGGGCTCGCCGGCATTAGGGTTCTCCCCTGTCGGATCCTCGATGGCCGCGTCCTGCCGCCCGGAGAGACGGGAAATCTGGATCGATTCGCCGCGCTGGAAGATCTCCGAAAGCTGGCGGGCCAGCTCGGCGCCCCGCTCGCGCTGCTCCGCCGGGGTCAGATCGGCGAGATTGAGGATATGTGCCGCCGCCTCGAAGTCGCTCCTGTCGGTCATATCCCGAAAGCTACGCATCGATTCCCGAGGGGTTCTCAGGCTGACGGATTCCGGCGCCTGGCCAAGCCCGGTATTCAACGAGTCGAGGGGATACCAATCCTTCTCGCCCCCCTCTTCCTGCGCCTGCGCCAGACACAGGCTGGAAACCAGTCCTATCGTTGCGGCTAGCAACCATCGCCGCCATGAGTTCATGCTTTTCATCCGTGTTTCACCGGTCCGTGGTCGTCCTTGTATACCGCCCGGCGGATCATGCCGCCTTCGCCGGGGCGCGTCTTTCATTCGAGTCAAGACAGCGCATTCGAATCGAGACAGCTCATGCGAATCAAGACAGCAGACGGATATCGGAGTCGGCTATTCGGCCGAGGTTCCCCCTGCTCTCGCCGTCGTGATCGGCAAGTGCCGTTTGCCCCTTCTGGCTGCGGGACGGCTGCGCTATCTCATCGCCAAACGATTTCGCCATTCATCATAGCCCGGCGGGGCAACGACGGCCGCTGAAAGCCAGCCGTGTCATCGTTTGGGTGAAGACACTTCACGTCGTCTAGACTCCAGCCACGGGGACAGCATGTCCGCACCGGAATGACTTTCTCGTTACCGGGAGATCCTTCCGGTCGAGGACGATGCTGGTGCGAACCCCACGACTCAACCGCAAAAGGAGCTTGCCGTGACTGCCACTGACATTGCCGAACGACCGATCCGGAGCGGGCCGAACCCGCTTCATGGAATGTTGCTTGCCGGCGCCTTTCCGCTCTTCCTGGGTGCCGCGTTGAGCGATTACGCCTACTCCACGACCTTCAACATCCAGTGGACCCATTTCTCCTCCTGGCTGATTGCCGGCGGCCTCGTGTTCAGTGGCTTCGCCCTGATCTGCGCGCTCATCGGCATATTCCGCCCTGCCGGTAGCCGGGGGTTGTCCATCTTCTACTTCGTGCTGCTGCTCGTGACCTGGATACTGGGCTTCGTCAATGCCCTGATCCACGCCAGGGATGCCTGGGCCGCGATGCCCACGGGTTTTACGCTTTCGATCGTCGTTGCCGTACTCGCCTTCGCCGCGATCTGGATCGGATTCACCAGCCGCAAGACCGGAGGCCAGTCATGACATTGACTCGTATGCGCTACGCCGCGCCACTTTCGTTGCTCCTGCTCGCCGGTGGCGCCACCGCCGCCGAGCCGGACCAGTATGGTGCCAACCCGGAGTTGCCAGAGCCGCAGCGCGGCCTTTTGCCCAACATGGCCGTGCCCGAGCAGGCGCCGTGGGGCGATGCGAAACCCACGGTGCCCGATGGCTACACGATCACCGCCATCGCCACCGACCTGAAAGTGCCGCGCCAGACGCTGGTGCTGCCCAACGGCGATATCCTGGTAGCGGAAGGCAAAGGTGGCGGCAACGCCCCGAAGTCGCGGCCGAAGGATTTCATCGCCGGCATCATCAAGTCGAAAGGCACCACCTCGGTCAAGGGCGGCAATCGGCTGACCCTGCTGCGCGATGGCGACGGTGACGGCACGTTCGAGGAGCAGACGGTGTTCGCCGAGAACCTCAACGCGCCCTACGGCCTTGCCCTGGTGGATGACGATCTCTACGTCGCCAACCAGGATTCGCTCGTCCGCTTCGACTATCAGGAAGGCCAGACCGAAGCCAGCGGCCCGCCGGAACTGGTCACGCCGCTGCCTGCAGAGATCAATCACCACTGGACCAAGTCACTGACCGCCAGCGCGGATGGCGAATATCTCTACGTCGGGATCGGCTCCAACAGCAACATCACCGAGCGCGGCATGGCAGCGGAAGTGGATCGCGCCGAGATCTGGGAGATCGATGCCGAGACCGGCGCGCATCGCGCCTACGCCACCGGCGTGCGCAATCCCACCGCGCTGACCATCCAGCCGGAGACGGACCAGCTCTGGGCCGTGGTGAACGAACGCGACGAACTGGGGCCGAACCTGGTGCCCGACTACCTCACCTCGATTCAGGAGGGCGGCTTCTACGGCTGGCCCTACAGCTACTGGGGCCAGCACGTCGACCCGCGGGTGAAGCCGGAGAACCCCGAGCGAGTGGAAGCGGCGATCTCCCCCGACTACAGCCTCGGCTCGCACCGCGCGCCGCTCGGCGTCGACTTCTCCAACGACGCCGTGGGCGGCGAGTTCACCAACGGCGTCTTCATCGGCGAGCACGGCAGCTGGAATCGTTCGGACCTCGCCGGCTACAAGGTCGTCTTCGTTCCGTTCGAGAACGGCCAGCCCGCCGGCGATCCGGTCGACTTCGTGTCCGGCTTCCTGACCGGCGACGGCAAGACCCGCGGCCGCCCCGTCGGCGTCACCGTCGCCCCGGATGGCTCGGTGATCGTCGCCGACGACATGACCAACGCGGTATGGCGGGTGACACGGGACGGCGCCGACTCGCAGCAGGCCACGGGCATGGAGCAATCCGCTACCGCAGAGAATGGCGCAACCGGGCCTGAGGATGGCGCGACCCCGTCCGAAGACGATTCCTCGACGACCGGCGATGAATCCGCCACAGCCGAGGACGGCGCTGCCACCTCGGACGACGCCACCACCTCCGGCGACGAACCGGCCGCAACCAACACCTCTCCCTGAATGTCCTCGTTTCATGATGGCCTGACACAGTGATGAGGTAGCGCAATACCCCAAGGGCGTTTGTCCCTTGGGGTATTTTTTGATCCGTACGATGCTGCTCATCCCGTAGGCCCGAACGTCTCGAAACCGATCCGCTCCGCAGCGACGCCGGCATCCTCCAGGCCGGCGCTGATCTCGGCGATAAACCGGGCCGGGCCGCAGAGCAGGTAGTTCGCCTCTGGCCCCGCACCGAGTGCGAGCAACTGGCCGGCGGTGACTCGCCCTTCGATATCGTAATCGACACCTGCCGTATCACTCGGGCGCGGCTCGCTGTAGAAGACGCGCCGCGTCACGCTGTCGGATCGGGCCATCAATGCCTCGACTTCGGCCCGGAAGGCGTGCGTCCCGCCGTGGCGCGTGGCGTGAACGAACCAGACCGGGCGGCGCTCGTTCTCCGCTTCCGCCACGACCGCGTGCAGCATCGCAAGCATTGGTGTAATGCCCACGCCGGCGCTGACCAGCACCAGCGGCCCATGCCCATGAGGCAGGACGAACTCACCCGACGGCGGGCGTGCCGCGATTCGGTCGCCGATATCGATCCTGTCGTGCAGAAAACGCGACGCCGTGCCCTTCTCCTCGCGCTTGACGCTGATTCGGTACGTTCCGGCGGATGGCGATCCCGAGAGCGAGTAGCTGCGACCGACTCGTCCCGGGCGGTTCGAAATAGACTGATGCGGTATCTCCAGCTCGAGCGCCAGATGCTGACCGGCCTGGAATGGCGGCAGCGCGCCGGCATCGGCATCGGCATCGGCATCGGTATTGGCATCGGCCAGATAGAAGGAGGTGATCTGGTCGCTTTCGATCACCTTGTCGACGACCGTCAGCCGCAGCAGGGCTTTGTCTTCCCGGCGCCACCGCAGGGCCAGCGCAGCCGGCCGGTCGACCACTTGCTCGATGGTCACGTCGATCCATCGCTTGGCGTTCGGCTCCTGGCTCTCAGCTTGACTCTCCTGCGGCGCCCAGTCGATGCGGGCGCGACCGGTGATCTGCAGCATGCCGCCGGTTTCGAAATCGACGAACAGCAGTCCCACGCGGGGGTCCTGAATCAGGTTGCCGATGGTGTTGAAGAAGTTGTTGCCGGCATAGTCCGGGATTCGCAGCGTCCCGTTCCCGTTCCCGTTCACCTGCACGAAGCCGGGCTCGCCGCCCCGATGAGAGGCATCATAACCCCGACTCGGGCTTGGTCCGCTGCCCGAATCGTCGCTCGAATCGTTGCTCGGGGCGGGCCTGAAGCCGGAGCCGATGAAGAAGGTATCCGCCGTAGCGATTCGCGCGCGTTGCCCGCTGTCGAGCCGATCCGAGATGGTGGCCTCCGACGTGGCCGCGGCTTCGACGCGCCGCCACTCGCGCTCGCGAATATATTGCGGGCAGTTGCCGAAGCTCTGTCGCACTTCGATGCTCAGCCCGTTACCGGCCGCACGAATGACCCCGTTGAGTCGATTGCGTCGACGCGTCGCCAGCTCGATACCGAGCAGACCGACGTCGACCCCGGCAACGATCGCCGAGGCCAGCGGATCCTGGGAACCGAGCGTTGTCGCGATTCTCAGCGTGCGCGCATCGGGCGAGTCGATGAAACCCTCGTCGCCCTCCAGCAGCGTGACCCAGGGGCGCCCCTGCGCGTCGCCGGCGGCCATGACGACAAACGGCAACTGGGCGAAAAACGCCCGATGCTGCTCGGGCATGGCGTCGCGAATGAAGCTGCCGGCCGAACTGGCGATACTCTCCACCCCGGCGCACCGTTGCGCCTCGAGCTCGCCTGCGTGGAATGGCGTCTCTTGAAAGGGCGTCTCTTGAAAGGGCGTTTCTTGAAAGGGCATCGTTTCGAGTGTCATGACCGGCTCCGTTCGAACGTCCGCGATTCAGGCCAGCGCCGGCGAGCGGGCCATGCCGATAAAGCGTGGCAGTGCTTCGATGCGCGCCAGCCAGGCCCGAACGTGCGGATAGTCGGCGAGACCGACGCCGCCTTCCGGCGCGTGGGCGATATAGCTGTAGCCGGCGATGTCGGCCAGCGTCGGCCGATCAGCCGCCAGCCAGTCGCGACCCTCGAGGTGGGCGTCCATCATCACCAGCAAGGCATGCGCCTTGGCCTTCGCCGCCTCATGATCGAGCGGCGCATCGAACACAGTGACGAGACGCGCAGCACAGGGGCCGGCGGCGATCTCGCCCGCCGCAATCGAGAGCCAGCGCTGCACCTGAGCCTTTTCGAGCGGCTCGGTACCGATCCAGAGGGCAGGATCACCGTAGCGCTCGACCAGGTAGGTGATGATGGCGTTGGAATCCGAAAGCGTGATGCCGTTGTCCTCGATCGCCGGCACCTGCCCCAGCGGGCTGATCTTCAGATAGTCGGGCTCGCGGTGGGCGCCATTGGCCATATCGAGATCGACGGTGTCGTAGGGCACCTCGAGCAGGGCCAGCATCAGTTCGACACGGTGGCAGTGGCCCGATTTGGGGTGGCGATACAGCGTCACGGACTGGTCGTCGAGAGCGTTGGTTTCAAGCTCGGCGTTCGACATGACAGGCTCCTTCATCGTGATGATGAGTGGGTTATCGAAGCCGTTTACTCTAGAACCTCACCAAAGGCGAAAGAATAGGGTTATTCTGAAAGGAACTGTTTTGTATTCTAAAACTATCGTTTAGCTCGAACCCAGCGAGACACCATGGATCGCCTTCAGGCCCTGAATGTCTTCGTCGCGGTCGCCGACGCCGAAAGCTTCGCCAAGGGCGCCCGCGCCACCGGGCTCAGCGCACCTTCCGCAACGCGTGCCATCAACATGCTCGAGACTGCCCTCGGCGCCCGGCTTTTCACCCGTTCGACGCGACGTGTCAGATTGACCGAGGTCGGCCGGACGTATCTCGGGGAAGTGCGGGAAATCCTCGCGCATCTGCAGGCCGCCGACTACATGGCCTCGGGCGCGGCCAATACGCCCGTCGGGCAACTGCGAATCACCTGCCCGCAGGAATTCGGGCGAATCCATGTCGCGCCGCTGCTGACCGAGTTTCTGGATGCTTATCCCCGGGTTCGCGCCGACGTGCTGATGGTCGACCGCATCGTCAACCTGGTCGAGGAAGGCTTCGATATTGCCGTGCGCATCGGCCACCTGCCCGCATCCGAGCTCTCCGCCGTCCGGATCGGCCAGGTTCGCCGCGTCATCTGCGGCTCGCCGGACTATTTCGCCACGCGGGGACGCCCGCAGACGCCGAGCGATCTCGTCTCTCATCGCATCGTCTCGAGCGGCTCCACGCCTCCCCTCAACGAGTGGCGGCTCGGGCGGGATGGGGCGCATGGCGTCAGGGTGAATCCTCGACTCACGGTCAGCAGCCTGGCCGCGGCCATCGATATCGCCAGGCGAGGCTGGGGCCTGTGTCGCGTGCTGTCGTATCAGGTCGGGCCCGATCTCGAGGCCGGCACGCTCCAGACCGTGCTGGAAGGTCACGAGCCCGCCCCGCTGCCGGTGCATCTCGTGCATGTGGAAGGTCGTCGCGCGGCCGCGAAGGTCCGCGCCTTCATCGATTTCGCCGCGCCGCGATTGAGGCGGATCGAAATACTCCGGTGACCCCGGCGAGTCGATGACAATCGAAGTCCAGCGGCCCTCTTTCATGCCGAAACTGGCATGCCGAAACTGACGCAGCCTGCCCCTCGTTTTCTCTACTCGACGGCCAAGATGATCTTGCCCTGGACATGGCCCTAGGCGGCGCGTTCGTGGGCCTTGCGAGCGTCGGCAAGCGGGTAGGTGCTGTCCACGACGACGCGGATCGACCCGTCGTCGAGCAAGCGTCCTACTTCCTTCAACTGGGCTCCGCTCGAGCGGACCTGGGTTGCCGAGACCGTGATGCCCAGCGTCATGGCTTCCTCGGCGCCATCGAAGACACGAGTTCCGCGCTGCATACTTCATGCGTCACGCTGCGAGCCGCGGGCGCAGCCCTGCTCGCCCGTGCCCGGGCCGAGGGGAAGGCTCGGGCCGACCTGCAGTGAGCCGGGGCATTCGAGCATCTGGCCGGGAGGTATCGGTCAGCGAGCGACGGAGCAGACGAAAGACGATGGTTGGTCACATCAACGTGCCAAACCATCAATGAAGTCGCATAGATCGATCAGCAACGCCATGAGGCAGTGTGGCCCGCAGTAAAAGACGGAGTCTCTGTATCGCCGCCGCCCCTTTAACCTAGGAAAACGCCAACCTCATTGAGAGCTTGCTGACAACTATGGCCCGTCTATTCTGAGCACTGTCTAGATCACATAGCGTGGTCAAGACGGTTACATGTTTATCACACGCTATATCCATGTAACGCAGATAAATTTTCTAAGATCATTGGATGATCTGGAGGCTTTTATGACTAGCAAGCGTAACGAAGACAAAGGTATGTCCGTCAACGAAGCGGGTCAGAAAGGCGGGCAATCCAACGCCGAAAGCCATGACCGTGAGCATTTCGAGAACATCGGCCATAAAGGTGGGCAAGCCAACGCCGAAACCCATGATCGTGAGCATTTCGAGAATATCGGCCAGAAAGGCGGTAAAGCGAACGCCGAAAGCCACGATCGCGAGCACTTCGAGGAAATTGGTCATAAAGGCGGACAAAACAGCGGCGGCAACTTCGCCAATGACCGCCAGAAAGCTTCCGAAGCTGGCCAGAAAGGCGGAGAGCATAGTGGTGGAAACTTCGCCAATGACCGCGAAAAAGCTTCTGAAGCCGGCAAGAAAGGTGGCCATAACAGTAACAGTGGCGGCCGAAATTCCTGAGCTCAATGAAAGGTCAAGAGAGCTTCGATTTTGACCAAGAGAGCTTCAAGCAAGTAAGGTGAATATTCACCGCGACATGCCAAGGGAAACGTCCCCGTCGTCCCTTGGCATGTGTGCTTGGAAACGCCTTGTCTTCAATAGAAGGCACCTTTGACAAGGTGCTTTTTTTTATGGCTCCTATCTTTCTGAATTTACACACCATTCCCATGGGTAAACTCGGCGAATACCGCTCTTGATGATGCGTTATTAATGTCAACTTCTATCGTCGTCTGCAATCATGGGCGGGCCGTATTCGAACGCCCATGTCGAATGCATCGGTGCGTCAGACAAGGGAAGCGTCGTTGACGAGACTCAGCGCAAGACGGCCACGAGTCAGCGATCGCACAGGACATGCGTAGCCCACGGACGTCCGCTCGACCTTGGCGGCGCGCGTAGCGCAGACTCCACTGATCGTGACGACTCCGCCGGCCTCATTCCGCGAAGGCCACCCGATTCCTGCCCGCCTGCTTCGCCTGATAGAGCTGCCGGTCGGCGCGTTCGATCAGCGCTACGGCGTCGGGATCGGAGGCATATGCTATCGCCCCGCCAATGCTGACCGTGACCTTGCCGACCACGTCGAACGTAGCGGCGGCGATGCCTGCACGGATGTTCCTGGCGGCCTCCTGTGGGCCTCGGTCGTCTTCGCCGCAGGGCAGCACCACGGCAAACTCTTCGCCGCCGTAGCGGGCCACGAAATCCGTCGCGCGGGTGTTGCGCTTCAACAGTTGGGCAAGCCGGGTCAGGACATCGTCTCCCGTGGCGTGACCATAGTTGTCGTTGATGCTCTTGAAGTGATCGACGTCGATCAGCAGCAAGGCGAAGCTGCGGTTCGTTCGTCTGAAAAGCTGGCTGCACTCTTCCAGCTTTCCATCCAGACACCTGCGGTTATGCACACCAGTGAGCGAATCGTGGGTCGCCAGTTGCAGCAGCTCGGCGTTGGCCTGCGTTAGGGCCTCGGTCCGTTGCGCGACGGTGGCTTCCAGCGACGCGTTGGCTTTCTGCAGCTCCCGTTCCTTGCCCAGCAGGGAGTCCGTCATGCGTTGCAGGGAGCGCCCCAACTGCGAGATTTCCCGCACGGGGTGGTGCAACGGGAAAGAGACGCCGGTTCGTTGGTCCTGTACCTGCCTGGCGGCACGCGCCAACTGCTCGATCGGCTTGCTCAGGTTCCGCGCTAGGTAATAGGCCACCGCGGTAAAGAGAAACGCCGCCAGCACCCCCAATCCCAGCAGCTTGTAGAGCAGGTGATGCGCCGGTTGCAACGCGGTGTCCAGCGGCTGTCGGACCATGACCGACCAGGAGAGATCGGAACCGAGCGACATCGGCACCGGCGCGATGCTGCTCACGTACTCCTCGTCCGCTGACCAGGCCGGCTCCTCGGCGGCATTCTTGGGCAAAATCTGCTGCTGCCCCGCAAGCTTTTTGGGATACAGGACCAGACCGTCCTGGTTGACGATCAGCACTTGCGTGTCAGGGGTCGTGCCGGCCCGTAGCACGGCAGATTCAATGATCGAAGTCACCCAGCTCCAGTGGGCATGGGCGCCCAGGACACCGATGACCCGGCCCTTGTCATCGATGATCGGCGCGGCGAAATCAATGAAGCGCAGGGGCTCGCCGTTGGCATTGGACGGCAGCATTTTGGCCAGCAGCAAGGCTTCGTGAGGGTCGCCCGTGTAAGGGCCGCGCAATCCGGCCTGAAACCAGGGGCGGGCTTCGACCGACTGACCAAGCAGCAAATCGTTCACTGCCTGGCGCACACGGCCATCGGTGTCGGCAACGCCCATCCAGGCATATTCGGCGCGGGACTGACTGCGCAGCTCCATCGACCGCAATATGTCGGGATCGTCCAGATCGCCCCGCACCAGAAGAGGGTCGTGGCCGAGCAGAGAGATTTCCTTCTGGTGTTCCCGCAACTGCATGCCCAACAGCGCAGCAGTCGACCCGGCAACGTTTGACAGCGCGCTGCCACTTGCGCGCTTCACCTGTTCGGTTGCGATATGGCCCACATAGACACCGACGATCAGCAGTGTGAGCAGGGACAGTCCAGCGAACCACAGAGTCAGATATCGACGAAGACTGGCTTTGAGCATGAGCAAGGGTTGGCGACTGAATTTGGCTCATGTTAACGACAATGAATCGTGACCTCCATAAACAGAGGCTGGATTCATGCCCAACCCGGCGGCGCCTCCCCGCCAGGATCGGCTCGCTCAAAGAAGCGGCCGCCCTTCGCATGTTGCTGGCCGCCGAGGACGATGCAGGCACCGCGATCACGCACGCTTCCGCGAGGATCACGCCCGGGCGCGTTCGAGCACCTGAACTGGACGCGTCGGCAAGCGCACAACATCGGCCCCGGTGGGGGGCTCAGGCTTCCAGTCGCGCCACGATGGCATGCACAGAAAGTCAGGCACAGGAAGTCACGCACAGGAATTGCCTCGACGCCACACCCACGCCTCAACCGAGCAGCAGATCGCCCTCGATCGGAATGAACTGGCTTGCGGCCTGGATAAGGGAGTTCGCGGTGAGCTTGGGCACGCCGTAGACCTCGACCCGCTTGCCATGCACCTCACGGATTTTCTTTGCCAGCAGATCGAAGTCGCCATCGCCGGAGACCAGCACGATCACATCCGCAAGTGCCGCGTACTCGATGGCATCCAGCGTGATGCCCACGTCCCAATCGCCCTTGGCGGAACCATCCGAGCGCTGAATGAACGGCTTCAGCTTCACCTCGAAGCCGATCGTTCGCAGCGTGTTCTGAAAGCCGCGCTGCTTGGGATCATTCTTGTCGGTGGCATAGCAGCGCGCGGTCACCACCTTCCGATTCGCCGTCACCCTCGCCCAGAAGCGGCGGTAATCGAACTGTTTGCCGTAGGCTTCGCGCACGGTGTAATAGACGTTCTGGGTGTCGACGAAGATCGCGACGCTGGTCATGGCAGGTTTCTCGGGAACGCTGAAGGCCGGTGCCGGCAACGCGTTGCCAACGCACCGACCAGAGTATTCATGACCACCGTCGCGTCATTCGCAGGATAGAAAGCCGCTATCGAGCTGCGAGCTCTCTCCGTACGATCTCCGCGCCAGCGCTCAAAGCCTTCAGCTTGCCTTGCGCGACCTGGCGGGACAAGGGCGTCATGCCGCAGTTGGTGCAGGGATAAAGCTTGTCGGCATCGACGAACTGAAGCGCCTTGCGCAGGGTATCGGCGACCTCTTCCGGTGTTTCGATGGTGTTGGTGGCCACATCGATCGCTCCGACCATCACCTTCTTGCCGCGGATCAGTTCGATCAGCTCCATCGGCACATGGGAGTTCTGGCACTCCAGCGAGACGATATCGATGTTCGACGCCTGCAGCTTGGGGAAGATCTCCTCGTACTGGCGCCACTCCGTCCCCAGGGTCTTCTTCCAGTCGGTGTTGGCCTTGATGCCGTAGCCGTAGCAGATATGCACGGCGGTCTCGCACTCGACCCCTTCGATGGCTTTTTCCAGCGCGGCGATGCCCCAGTCGTTCACCTCGTCGAAGAAGACGTTGAAGGCGGGTTCATCGAATTGAATGATGTCCACACCGGCGGCGGCCAGATCGCGGGCTTCCTGGTTGAGGATCCTGGCGAACTCCCAGGCCAGCTTTTCACGACTCTTGTAGTGGCCGTCATAGAGCGTATCGACCATGGTCATGGGGCCCGGCAGCGCCCACTTGATGGGCTGGTCGGTCTGCTGGCGCAGGAATTTGGCATCCTCCACGAAGACGGGCTTCTCGCGCGCCACAGGGCCGACCACCGAGGGCACGCTGGCGTCGTAGCGGTCGCGGATCTTGACGATCTCGCGCTTTTCGAAATCGACGCCGCTCAAATGCTCGATGAAGGTGGTGACGAAGTGCTGGCGGGTCTGTTCGCCGTCGCTGACGATATCGATGCCCGCGTGCTGCTGATCGTGCAGAGACACCCGCAATGCATCCTGCTTGCCCTCGGCCAGTTCCTCGTCCTGCAGTTTCCACGGCGACCAGAGCGTCTCGGGCTGGGCCAGCCAGGCGGGCTTGGGCAGGCTACCGGCCGTCGACGTGGGCAACAAAGTCTTCATGCAAAAATGACCTTCATAACGGGTTGATCAAAGAATGTCGTTGGAGCGAGTCGATCAAGTTGAAACAGGTTGACCAAAAAGAGTCGTTGGAACGGGCTGATCAAAGAGAGTAATTGGCCGACCACTGCTCGAGCACCTGGCGGTAGGGCTTGATGAAGTGGCGCTCGGTGAACTTGCCCTGCTCGACGGCCAGTTGGCTGCGCTCTTCGCGGTCGTAGACGATGCGCGTCAGCGAGTAGTCCTGGTGCTTCAGGCTGGGCTGGTAGAGCTTGCCGGCCACCGAATTGGCATTGTAGATCTCGGGGCGATAGATCTTCTGGAACGTCTCCATGGTGCTGATGGCGCTGATCAGTTCGAGATCGGTGTAGTCGGAGAGCAGATCGCCGGAGAAATAGAACGCCAGCGGCGCGACGGCATGCGGCGGCATGAAGTAGCGCACCTGCAGGCCCATCTTGCCGAAGTAGAAGTCCGTCAGCGAGGAGTCGTCGTTTGCGTACTCCACGCCCAGCACCGGGTGGCGATTGTCGGTCTGGCAATAGACCTTGCTGCTGGAGACGCTGAGACAGATGACCGGCGCCTTGCGGAAGGAAGCCCGGTACGCATCGGAGTCGACGAAGCGCTTGAACAGCTTGCCGTGCAGATCGCCGAACCCTTCCGGGATGCCGAATTCGGCTCGATCCCGGTTGTGCTCCGACAGCCACACGCTGAAGTCGTAGTCGCGCACGTAGGAAGAGAAGTTGTTCCCCACCATGCCCGGGATGCGCTTGCCAGCGTGCTTGTCGATGATCGTCGTCTTGAGCATTTCGATCGCCGGGAAGGTGTCGTCCTCGTCCTCGGCCCCCACGCTCAGCTCGCCGGTGATGATGTCGAGCTCGACGGCATAGCGATCCGCCTTGGGGTTGTCCCAATGCGCCAGGGTGTTGAAACGGTTGTCGATCATTGTCAGGGCATTGCGCAGGTTATCCTCGCGACGCTCCCCTCTTGCCAGGTTGGCAAAGTTGGTGGTGGTGCGCGTGTTCTCGGCCGGGCGATAGTTTTCGTCGAACCGAACGCTCTTGATATCGAATGTGAAATCGTGACTCATCGCGAACAAGCACCCTGTTAATCGAGAGAGGCGCTGGCACCGTCAGAAGGCCCAGCGCCCGTCAATGCAATGTTTGCCAGCACGTGTTTGCCAATACCCTGTCTGGCGTATCGACCGACAGGCGCCACAGCGCCTGTCGTCGAAGCGGATGCGCTCTTTATGCCAGAGCCTGTAGATGCATGAAAAGCGATATGATTTCAGCTCATCATGAAGAGGATTCATGATGCGACACTAGAGCGGACGAGCGACGGTTTTTTGGGATTGGCGCCGAGCATCGTCAGGTGGGCGAGAAGTCGTTGGCCCGTCAGGGCCATGGCATCAAGGCGATCGCGCGGGAGCTGGGAGTCTCGCGCAACACCGTCCGCAAGTACCTGCGCGGCGAGAAGGACTTGCCACGCTATAAGACGCGGGCGACGCGACCCGGCAAGCTCGACGCCTTCAAGCCCTATCTCCAGGGGCGTATCGCGGTGGCCCGCCCACACTGAATTCCGGCGACCGTGTTGATGCGTGAGATTCAGACGCAAGGCTACGTCGGCGGCATCAGCCAGTTGAAGCGCTATCTGGCGCCTATCAAGTGTCGGCCGGAGGAACCGGTGGTATGACCAGTTGCTGGAGGCCCGCCCATGAATCTGCAACACGACCGCATCAGCGAGCTGTGCAAGAGCCTTAAGCTCGGACGCATCAGCAGCGATTGGTCGCACCTCGCGCAGCGAGCGGTCAGCGGCGAGGCGAGGCGAGGCGAGGCGAGGCGAGGCGAGGCGAGCTTTGCCGATTTTCTCGAGACGTTGCTGAGCGTCGAAGCCGATGCCCGTGCCGAGCTCTCGCGCCAGACACCCTGACGTGCAGGCGGGCGGTCAGCTTCCTTCGTTGGAAACGGCGAGATCGGCGCTGGACGAGTTGAAAGCGGAACTGATGGGGCGGGGAGAGGCAACTGAGCTGTTTGCGCGAGATCGGGGTGATGGGTTGGCATCACTGCTTGGCAACCTCGACCAGTCCGTCTTCGGCGAGCCGGCCTACCCTAGCATCGAGTCGAAAGCCGCGCATTTGCTCTATTTCGTGAGCATCATCATGATGGCAGCTCGGTCTTCAGCGGTGAGGTGGCGATAGTAACGAGTCATGGCAACACGGTACCTGATGGGTCGGGTGTTGCACTTGGTTATTGAGACCACCCAGTGACGGTGTGACCTCGGTCGGTGAGTTCCTTGAGAAGGCATGACCCCACATTGCCGGAAGTGCCGATGAGTACGATCTTTGCCATGCCTTGAGCTCCTGGGCCTGGATGAGGGACGGTTCGAAAACGAAAACCAACCCCATCGCAGCACTGAAGATAGACGCGTGGCGGTTGAAGCCGTTGCTAACTTCAGGACAAGTTCGAGACACTTGTCGGCAAGCCTTCTATCCGCGCGGATTTTCATGGACTACGATTCCCTCGTCACGCTGCGCCGTCAGCATCCGGGCTGGCGGCTGCTGGCCGCCGACCATGGGCCGCTGGTGGCCGCGTTTCTGCACCGCTACTTCATCGAGCCTAACCAGCGCACCTTCGCGGAGGCGGAGCTGGCGTCCCGGCTGGAGGATTTCCTGTTCCACCTGCGCGAGCGGCTGGGCGAGGCAGTTTTCCCCAAGCCCGCGCGACAGTATCTGAACGACTGGGCGACGAACGAACGGGGCTGGTTGCGCAAGTATTACCCCCACGACAGCGACGAACCGCATTACGATCTGGCCCCGGCCACGGAAAAAGCGTTGCAGTGGCTGGCCTCGTTGCAGGGACAGCGATTCATCGGTGCCGAATCGCGGCTGCTGACGGTGTTCGAACTATTGCGCGAGATCACCGAGGGCAGCGAGACCGACCCGCAAGCGCGCATCGAGGAGCTGACCCGGCGCAAGCAGGCCATCGAGCGGGAGATCGAGGAGATCGGCGCGGGGCGGTTGCGGATGATGGACAACACCCGCCTGCGCGAGCGCTTTCTGCAAATGTCGGACACCGCCCGGGCGCTGCTGGCGGATTTCCGCCAGGTGGAGCAGAACTTCCGCGATCTGGATCGCCAGGTACGGGAGAAGGTGGCGTCCTGGGACGGCGGCAAAGGCGACATGCTGGCGGAGGTGTTCGGCGAGCACGATGCCATCACCGACACCGACCAGGGCCGTACCTTCCGGGCGTTCTGGGACTTTCTGATGTCGCCGAGCCGGCAGGAGGAGCTGTCCGCGCTGCTGGAAAAGGTACTGGCGCTGGAGCCGGTGCGTGAGCTGGAGCCGGACCCGCGCCTGCAACGGGTACACTACGATTGGCTGGAGGCGGGCGAGACGACGTTGCGCACCGTGGCGCGGCTCTCCGAGCAGTTGCGCCGCTATCTGGACGATCAGGCATGGCTGGAAAACCGCCGTATCATGCAGCTGCTTCACGATGTGGAGCAGCACGCCCTGGCGGTGCGCGAGGCACCCTCACAAGCACCGGGCATGACGCTGGACGAACTGGCACCGGAAGTGATCCTGCCGATGGAGCGGCCGCTGTACCGGCCACCGCTGAAACCACGTATCGAACAAAACGAATTGACCACCGGCGACGCCGATCTGGATGCCGGCATCCTGTTTGATCAGTTTTACGTGGACCGGGCGGCGCTGCGCTCGCGGCTGCAACGCGCGCTGCAAACCCGTGATCAGATCACCCTGGCGGCGCTGTTGGAACATAGCCCGCTGGAGCGCGGTCTGGCGGAGCTGGTGACCTGGCTGGCGCTGGCCGCCGAGGATCCGAAGGCGTTGATCGACGAGACCGGCGAGTGTGTGGTGAGCTGGCGCGACGAGCACGGCACGCTGCGCCGCGCCACCGTTCCCGAAGTTCTATTCAGCCGGTGATTGCATGAGTGAAACCGATATCGATACCTCTTCCGACCTGTCGCCCCTGTTGATTCATCTGCTCAAGGGCGTGCTCTATCGCGACCGCCAGGAGGCACTGTGGCAATCCCTGCTGACCCTGCAAGGCCGGGTGCGCGATTACGTCGCGGTGCTGGGACTGGAGCTGGTGCTGGACGAGGCGGAAGGCTACGCCTACCTGCGCCAGGTGGAGCGCGGCGAGGACGATCAAGGCCCGCCGCGACTGGTGCCGCGCCGGCAGTTGTCTTACCCGGTCAGCCTGTTGCTGGCGCTGTTGCGCAAGAAACTCGCCGAGCACGATGCCAGCGGCGGCGACCCGCGCTTGATCCTGAGCCAGGAACAAATGGTGGAACTGACGCGGCTGTTTCTGCCGGATACCGCCAACGAGGCGAAACTGACCGATCGCGTGCAGAGCGACATCAACAAGGTGATCGAGCTGGGTTTTCTGCGCCGGTTGCGCGGCCAAAGCGACCGTTACGAAGTGCGTCGCATCCTGCAATCGTTCGTGGACGCCCAGTGGTTGGGCGAGTTCGAGCAACGCCTCAAGGAATATCGGGAGCAGAGCCAGTGAACATGGAAAGCCTCGGACTCGACTTTGCCGCTTCCAACGAACAGGCCGGCTTTCGGCTGCAACGGCTGGAAGTGCTGAACTGGGGCACCTTCGACCGCCAGGTCTGGGCACTAAACCCGCAAGGCGACAACAGCCTGCTGACCGGCGACATCGGCTCGGGCAAGTCCACCCTGGTGGATGCGGTCACCACACTGCTGGTGCCGGCACAGCGCATCACCTACAACAAGGCCGCCGGCGCGGAAAGCAAGGAGCGTTCCCTGCGCTCCTACGTGCTGGGCTATTACAAATCCGAACGCGGCGAGGCCGGGCTTTCCGCCAAGGCGGTGGCTTTGCGCGATCACAACAGTTACTCGGTGATCCTCGGCCACTTTTATAACGCGGGCTACGACCAGGACGTGACGCTGGCCCAGGTGTTCTGGATCAAGGACAGCGCCGGCCAGCCGGAGCGCTTCTACGTTGTGGCCGACCACACGCTGACCCTGGCCGGAGACTTCGCCGATTTCGGCAACGACATCGCCGACCTGAAAAAACGGATGAAGAAACAGGCCGGCATCGAGGTGTTCGACGCCTTCCCCGGTTACGGCGCCGCCTTTCGCCGTCGCTTCGGCATCGACAACGAACAGGCCATGGAGCTGTTCAATCAGACCGTCTCCATGAAGTCGGTGGACAACATCACCCGCTTCGTGCGCGACCACATGCTGGAACCCTTTCCTGTGGGCGGGCGCATCGAGGCGCTGATTCGCCATTTCGACGATCTCAACCACGCCCACGAGGCGGTGCTCAAGGCGCGCCGGCGCATCGACATGCTCGAACCGCTGGTGGCCGACCTGGACCGCCACGACGAGCGCGAGCGGCAAGTGGCGAAACTGCGGCAAAGCCGCGAGGCGCTGCGGCCCTGGTTCGCCAGCCTGAAGATGGACCTGCTGGACAAGCGCCTGGACAATCTGGCCACCGAGGCGGAACGCCTGGCGCAGCGGCGGGCATCGCTGGAAACACAGCGCCGCGACCAGCAGGCGCGCCGCGACGATCTGCGCCAATCCATCGCCGACAACGGCGGCGACCGGCTGCAACGACTGAAGACGGAAATGCAGGAGTGCCAGCGACAAAAGCGGCAGCGCCACAACAAGGCCGAGCAGTACCGCGAACTGGCGCGGGCCTTGTCGCTGCCCGACGCCGACAACCTGGATATTTTCGTCGACAACCGCCGCCAGCGTGAGCAACGGCAAGGTGAATTGCAGGAGCAGCGAGCGCAACTGCAGAACCATATCAACGAGGCCGGCGCGGAACTGCACGCGCTGAACCGCCAGCACGGCGAGCTGGAAACGGAGCTGGACTCCCTGCGCCGCCGCCGCTCCAACATTCCCGGCCGGGTACTGGCGATCCGCGAGGCACTGTGCGAGGCCCTGGGGTTGAACGAAGACGAGGTGCCGTTCGTCGGCGAGCTGTTGCAGGTGCCTGCCGAGGAACGCGACTGGGAAGGCGCCATCGAGCGCCTGCTGCACAATTTCGGCCTCTCGTTGCTGGTGCCGGAGGCTCTCTACGAGCGGGTTTCCGACTGGGTCGAGCGCACCCGACTACGTGGCCGGCTGGTGTACTTCCGGGTCCATGAAGCGCGCGGCGAGGTGCCGATGGCCGCGCCGGATTCGCTGGTACACAAGCTGCGCATCCAGCCGGAAAGCGCCTTCTATGCCTGGCTGGAACGGGAGCTGGTGCGCCGCTTCGATTACGTCTGTTGCGAGGATATGACCCGCTTCCGCCGCGAACAGCGCGCCGTGACCCGCGCCGGTCAGGTCAAGGCCCCCGGCGGTCGCCATGAAAAGGATGATCGCCACCGCCTCGATGACGCCAGCCGCTACGTGCTGGGTTGGGACAACCAGGCCAAGATCCGCGCCCTGGAAGCGGAGGCGGAATCGCTGGCCCGGCGCGGCGAAGCGTTGGCCGGACGGATTCAAGGCTGGGAGACGCAGCGCAAGACCCTGGAAGATGCCTTGCGCAAGCTGGATCAGCTCGCCATGTTCACCGACTTCGAGGAGCTGGACTGGCAACCGCTGGCACGGCGACTGGAGCAGCTGGAACGCGAGCGCCAGGTGCTGGAGGCCGCCAACGACCTGCTGCGGGAACTGGAGCGGCAGCTCAAGGAGCTGGAGCAGAACCTGAGCGAGACCGAGGACGCCCTGTCGGCCCTGGGCAAGGAGGAAGGCGCCAACCACAACAAGACCGAGACCGCCACCGCCCAGCGAGGGGAGAGCACCGCTCTGTTGGTCGAGGCCGACGAGGCGCAACGCGCCTGTTTCGAGACACTCGCGGGCTATCGGGACGAGGCGCTGGGCGAGCGCACCCTGACGGTAGAGTCCTGCGACAACCAGCAAAGCGAGCTGCGCGACTGGCTGCAAAAGCGCATCGATCAGCACGACAAGCAACTGAAAACACTGAGCGAGAGGATCGTCAGCGCCATGCAGCGCCACCAGCACGAATGGCCGCTGGAAAGCCGCGAGGTGGATGCCACCCTGGCCGCCGGCGGCGATTACCGCGCCATGCTGGAGGAGTTGCAGCGCGACGATCTGCCCCGCTTCGAGCGCCGCTTCAAGGAACTCCTCAACGAGAACACTATCCGCGAGGTGGCGGCGTTTCAGGGGCAGCTATACAAGGAACGCGAGGCGATCCGCGAGCGCATCGACATCATCAATCGTTCCCTGAAGGGCATCGACTACAACCCGGGCCGCTTCATCACGCTGCTGGCGGAGCCCACCACCGACAACGAAGTGCGCGACTTCCAACAGGAGCTGCGGGCCTGCACCGAGGGCGCGCTCAGCGGCAGCGAGGAAGAACAGTACACCGAACGGAAGTTCCTGCAGGTGAAACATATCATCGAGCGCTTCCGTGGCCGCGAGGGCACCGGCGAACTGGACAAGCGTTGGACGAAAAAAGTCACCGACGTGCGTAACTGGTTCGTGTTCTCCGCCTCGGAACGCTGGCGCGAGGACGACCGGGAATACGAGCACTATTCCGACTCCGGCGGCAAGTCCGGCGGCCAGAAGGAGAAGCTGGCCTACACCGTGCTGGCCGCCAGCCTGGCCTATCAGTTCGGGCTGGAATGGGGCGAGCAGCGCTCCCGTTCGTTCCGTTTCGTGGTCATCGATGAAGCCTTTGGCCGCGGCTCCGACGAATCCGCCCGCTACGGGCTGGAGCTGTTCAAGCGGCTCAATCTGCAACTGCTGATCGTCACGCCGCTGCAGAAGATTCATGTCATCGAGCCCTACGTACACAGCGTCGGTTTCGTACACAACCGCGAGGGTCGCGAGTCCCAGGTACGCAATCTCGGCATCGAGGAGTACCTGGCGGAAAAAGCCGCCCACGAGCGGATTCGCGTACAGCCATGAGTGTGCAATCATGAGCTGGACATCGCCGACCAATTTGCGCCAGCAGATGGAGAAACATTGGCAGCGGGGCGACATCCTGCGCGCCCGCCTGGACAGCGAATCGCCGTTTCCCCTGAGCTTGCGGCTGCGCAAGCCCGCCGCCCGAGATCTCACCGAGCGTTTCGCCGAGGTCGCCGATTGGGTGCGTGTCCTGCGCGAGGATTCCAGGGACAAGAAAGGCTTCGGCTATACGGTGCACTGGCGGCAACGCCGCCACCGGGTGCAGGGCGCCAACGACTTGCCGGACGCTATTAGCGTGGAGACGGAAGACGATGCCCTGCGCTGGCTCGGCCGACAAGCGGACGCCGAGCGCTTCTCGCAACTTGCCGAGGACACCCTGCATCGCTTTCCCACGCTTCACGTCTGGCTGAGCAAGCACCCCTTGCGGCTGCTCGAACACGCCACGATCTGGCCCAGGACGCTGGCCGTGCTGGCCTGGTTTCGCGATCATCCCCGACCCGGCCTTTACCTGCGCGAGCTGGAAATTCCCGGCGTACACAGCAAGTTCATCGAATCCCACCGAGGTTTGCTGGCGGAGCTGCTTGATCAGGTAATGCCAGCAGACGCCATCGACGCACGGGCCATCGGCGCGCGCGGCTTCAACCGCCGCTACGGGCTGCGCGACAAACCGCTCCGCGTGCGCTTTCGTCTGCTCGACGAATGCCTGGCAATCCAGGGACTCACCGACCTGACGGTGCCGGTGGCAGAGTTCGCTCGGTTGGAACTCCCCGTGGAGACCGTCTTCATTACCGAAAACGAAATCAACGGTCTCGCCTTCCCAAATCATCCTCAGTCGTTGGTGATCTTCGGTCTGGGCTATGGCGTGGAAACTCTCGCGGACGTTTCCTGGCTGGCGAAGCGTCATCTCTATTATTGGGGCGATATCGACACCCATGGTTTCGCGATTCTCCACCGGCTGCGCCACTACCTGCCCGAGGCGCGTTCGCTGTTGATGGATCGCGCCACCCTGGAAGCGCATCGCGAGCTATGGGGCGAGGAAGATGACAGCAAGCGCTTCACGGGCGAATTGCCCAACCTCGACGACAGCGAACAGGATCTATATCGGGCGCTTCGCGACGACTGGCTTGCCCCGAGATTGCGCCTGGAACAGGAACACATTACGCCCGGCTGGCTACGCCAAACGCTGTGTCATCTCGCGCCATGCTTTCCCGAAGAAATACCGTCACAGACTATCAAGAATCAGAAATAAAATTTTAAAATTGCATCTCAAAGCCCACGACACAGCTCACAAACCAGACTCAAAAGCGGGCGAAAAATCGGTCAAATCCCGACTCTTCATACCTATGTTCTTCCCCAAGGAGCGCCATGTTTCTACGGCCTCTGCCACTTCATCCCAGATTGCCACCGCTTCCTGTACACTCAACCTGAAGTACGGCGCCCCCTCCATGAGTATTTGGCGACTATGCGACGTCAACTACTTTGGCCGCTTGGCGACAATTAAAATGGCCGGTTGGGTGGGGTAGTTGTCGTCAGTCCGACGACCCAGCTTTTCCTCCTTGTAATTGTCGTTGATAAGCACGCTTACGGTAGCTCTCCCCGCTCAGCTCCATCAGCGTGGCGTGGTGCACCAACCGGTCGATGGCGGCCACGGCCATCATGCTGTCGGGGAAGATACTGTCCCAGGCGCTGAACGGCTGGTTGGCGGTGATGATCAGGCTGGCCGACTCGTAGCGATGGGCGATCAGCTCGAACAGCACTGACGTCTCGGCCTCGCTGCGTTGGACGTAGCCGATATCGTCGATCACCAGCACGGCGTACTTGTCGAGCTTGATCAGGGCGTCGCTCAGGCGCAGTGCCTGCTTGGCAGCCTGGAGCTCCTGGACCAGGCTTGAGGCGGTGGCGTAGCGCACCCGGTAACCCTGGTCGACCAGCGTATGCCCGAGCCCGGCCGCCACGTGGCTCTTGCCGACGCCGGAGGGCCCAAACAGCAGCAGGTTGTGAGCCTGGTCGACCCACTGCGTGTCGCCGGCCAAGGCGCTCAGTTGCTGGCGCTGCTCGGCCGCGATGGCGTCGAACTCGAAGGACTCCAGCGTCTTGCCCACCGGCAGCCGGGCCTCCTTGAGGTGCCGGGCCAGCCGGCGTCGCTCACGCTCGGCCAGCTCGTGCTCGCATAGGGCGGCCAGTGTTTGTGGCAGGCTCCAGTTTTCGGCTCGGGCGCGGGTTTCCAGCTGGGGCCAGCAGGCGGCCATGGTGGGCAGGCGGAGCTGTCGCAGTAGCAGCGGCAGCGTCTGGGCATCAGGCATGGCAGCACACCTCTGTGGTCGGCACGCTGGGCACCAGATGGTTGTAGCTGGCGATGTCATGCTGAGTCACCTGGGGGAAAACCAGCGTGGCGCTCGGCGTGGCGGCGAAGCGGGCCTGGAGCTCGGCCAGCGTCGGGCTCTTCCCGCGCGCCAGGGCGCCCAGCCAGTAACTGGCGATCGCCTCGGCCTGGTCCTGCTCGGCGGCCAACGCCAGAGCGCCAACGATGCGCTTGCAGGCCTCGGCGACCGGCAAGGCGGCGGTCAGCCGGGCGTACAGCTCGCGCCACTCCGCACTCGGCAACAGGTCGTCGCGGAACGTCAGCCCCGCCAGCGCCCGGGGCTTGCGGACCAGCCAGCCGATCACATGGCGGTAATCGATGACCCGCAACCGGCCGCTTTCCGGCGTGGCATGCAGCCGCCTCAGCGTCAGCAATGCTTGCTGTGCGTGATGCAGCACCAAGCGATCATCGTAAAGGTGCACCCGCAGGTTCTCGCCGATCAGCCGGGACGGCACCGAGTAGAGCACCTTGCGCACCTGGATGGTGCTGGAGGTAGTGACGCGCACCGTCACCTCGCTGTAGTCGGTACCGGGCCGGCTGGGCAGTGGCTGCAGCGCGCCACGCTCGACGGTGATCCGGGCCGCGTTGCGGCGGTTGATCGCGGTGGTCACCTCATCGAGGAAGGCCTGGTAGTCATCGAGGCTAGCGAAGTCCTGGGAGCCGCGCAGCGTCAGGCGCTGTTGCAGGCGCCGCTTGAAGTGGCCATGTGGCGACTCGATGCTGGCGTTTTCATGGCCGCGCCCTGGGTTATTACGGGTGGCCGTCATGCCGTAGTGAGCGCACAGGGCAGCATAACGCTCGGTGAGGTCGGCTTCCGCCTCCCGGCCGAGGTTGCGGAAGGCCGCCGACAAGCTGTCGGTGCGGTGCTCCGCGGGGACACCGCCAAGCCGCTCCAGCGCACGGGTCAGGCCTTCAGCCAGCGCCGGGTAGCTCTCGCCACCGAGCACCACCCGGACATAACACCAGCCGCTGTAGGCCAGGCGGAAGTGGTAGAGCCGGTGATCAAGCAGCTCCCCTGCCACGGTAATGACAATCCCCTTGAGCTCGGTGAAGTCGGAGAGGCCGCGCAGCCCGGGGCCATGGGTTTGCGGGAACATTACCTCTTTCTCCGGGCCGTGCGCGGCTCGCCAGCCCTTGACCCGGCGCTGCAGGGTTCGCAGCAGGCTGTCCGGGTACTGGCCGGGGTGCTGCTCCTGCAACCACTCCAGCAGGGTCAGTGCCTGCAAGCCCGGGGCGGCGGCCAGCTGGGGGACGAGCGTGGTCTCCCACACATCGGCGAAGGGGTCGGGCCGGGTTCGCCAGTGCCGTGATGCCGGCGGCTCGGAGGACTCGGCCCGGCGTTCGAGGCGGCGAGCGGTTCTGACGGAGAGGCCGGCCTTGGCGGCGGCGACCTCCTGGGTCTGGCCTTGTTGACGTTGCGACATATAGAGCGTGACCTGTTGGCTGGTGACCGCCATACCGGCTCCCTGGTGGGTCGGGACAAGCGGTCAAGCTTAGGGCAACCGGTCACAGTAGTTGTCGTCGGCCGGCCAGAGTAATTGTCGCTCTATAGGCGACTATCGATCGGGCCAGAGTCTTCGGTCAACCATGTCTTGCTTTCACGGCGATCGCCCGGCATGGGATTGAGATCGAATGCCGGAGCGAGACGCCAACCACGACGCCGAGCGTCATAAAGCAGCCCTGTATTACGCAGATGGTCATCCGTGTTGCAAATGAGGAAATTGAAAACCAGACGTCGCCACAGCTCGTGAATGTCGGCGATAGGGTCGGAACCGGACTGCAATAATATGTCCACGAGCTCGGTATAGGCGTGATCGTCGTCGCGTCCGCTCGTCTGCAGCATGGTAGCGGCCGACACGTACGGGATGCGTCCTCCACCGGTACGGTCGAATCGGCGAATCACCGCCACGGCCGTGCCCTGGATGAGCTCCACACGCGCCGACGCGGCACGAATGCCTGCCCGAATCGCCAGGTTCATAGCCAGCACCTCCCCCCGAATCACGTCACGTTGGTCCGTCTGACTCGGGAACTTGCCTAGAGCCAGCCAGCCATCGGTATCCAGGACCGTCGACTTCGGACGCGCGCCGCCCAACGACGTTCCCTGCCCGAGGAGATATTGCAGATCTTGCGCACTCTCCACACCCTCTTCCAGCGCCCGAGCGGCATGAAGAACCTTGTCCAGCTCCACCAGCGGAGGAACATGACGATGAGCGCCCTCAGTGTGCAGATAGATACCGCGCTGAGGATCGAAGAGGCGCAAGGCCCCGACACGTGCTTCATCATCGACCCAGGTGAGAAAATCGACCGGCGCCAACGGCGGGACGTCACGCCCCTGCTGACGCGACTTGGCGTGCGCGCGGCGGATAACCCGCTCCCCCCAGGAATCCGGCGCCGTGTCTTCCAACGCCCGGAAAAACACGCCCTGTGGATATTGGACTCCGGGAACCGGCTGCAGGTCTGGTGATACCGTAAAGAACCGCGGGTCCTGCAACCAGCGTTCGTCGTAGCGGAAGGCGCTGCGCTTTCCGCTGCCCAGGTACAGGCGTCCGATAAGTTTGCCATCCGTACCGAGATGGATGTCGAGATCCTGGCGTTGTGCTTTCCTGGTCGCCATCAAAAGCCCTCGAGCTCATCGCCACCAGTGGCACCGCCTTCTCTCCCCGACTCCTCCGATGGCCTTGCCTTCTGTTTTTTCCCACCGGCTGCCCGTACCCGTTGGGGCAACTGTTCCTGCGCCAGTTCCAGGCCTAATGTGTCTTGTTCCAGCGCCATGACCCTGACCACATCCTCGAGGCGACCAAGCACATGCAGGGCGCGCAGGAACGTGTGCAATGCGGTCCCAGGGTAACCATCTTCCATGCGTCGGACCGTACTGAGTGATGTCCCCATACGCTGCGCCAGGTCTTCCTGCGTCAATCGACGCATGCGGCGAGCCGTTGATAGATCATGGCCGAGATTACTCAGGGCACGCGCCACGGGAGGCGGCATTGCAACCTGGCTGCCAGAGCGATTGGAACCTGAAGACACCATACCCAAACCATCCAAATATGAACTATAGATTCTTTTTAAGATTCAAATTTGACCACCTCAACAGAAGCAAATCAAGCGCAACGCTATACCAATATGCCATATTTGAACATTTATTGGATTTTTTACCTCAAATATAGATGATTACGAATAATCCCAAGCATTGCAGCTGGCGCGACGACATTGAAAGCTTTGGCAGCCTGCCGGCTGGCCACTTGCCGCCTACGCCAAGGGACCCCCTGATTATGGAACGTATTCGCTCAGCCGCCGTCGTGAAAATCCGAATCGTCTCAGCTCATGACGACCATCACCACCAGCACGACCGTCAGCAGTAGCAGGTAGACCCCGGCATGAACGCGATCGGGAATGCGCCCGATCCCCAGCGATGCCAGGCGGATGCCGAACCACGACCCCACCGCCAGTGCCAGCAAGGCGCGCAGATCCACATACCCCGCATACCAGGCGCCCAGAGGGGTATCGCCGGCCGACAGCAACACATAGGTCGCGGTGCCACTGATCGCCATGGGCAGCGACAACGGATTGGCCATCGCCGTCGCCGCCGTCATACTGGCGCCTCTGCGACGCATCAGCGGCACGGTCATCACGCTCCCGCCCACGCCCAGAAGGGCGGCGACCATGCCGATGAAGATGCCTGTCATCACCGTCGTCAGACGGCCCATGGGACGAACCTCCCCACTCGCCTGGTGCAGAAAACCGGGCCGCAGGATGGCGTCCGCAATCGTGATCGCCAGATAGCCGATGAACATCCAGCGCACCCACTCTCCACTCACCGACACCGCCGCGGCCGCCCCGAGCACGGCACCGATGGCGATATAACCCACCAGCGGACGCACCAGGCGCCATTGCACGGTTCGCCGCCGATGGTGACGCCATGTCGACAGGGAGGCAGCGAAGATCATCAGCGCGGTCGAAGTGGCGACCGCGATATGCATGGCCGCCTGCCCGGTCGCGCTATCCAGCCCGTGCACGGCAATCAACAAGGTAACCATCAAGGGAACGACGACGAAGCCGCCACCGAAACCGAACAGCACGGTCGTCACACCGGCCAGCCCGCCGCAGAGAAGCAATAGGCCATACATCGGAACGCTCCTGATTGAACTCAACGACAGGAACGATATTCCGATGAGGGGTGGCCGACATTCGTCGCCTGGCCAATAATCGTTGTATTTCGGCCACGCTGACGACAATGCTCAATATCCCTCTGGCGGACGTGGATCGCGTAGCCCGGCCCATCGTAGCCATCGGCACCGACTACAGTCCCGGCACCCTTCTCGACTTTCATACCCATCGCCGCGCCCAGTTTCTCTACGGCATGACAGGCTTGATGGAAGTGGATACCGATGACGGCACCTGGATGGTGCCGCCTTATAGTGGCGTCTGGTTGCCGGCGGGCAAGCGCCACAGGGTGCGGATGAACGGCGTCAGTACCCGTAGCCTGTATATCGAGCCCCACGCGGCTCCGCGCCCCTCCCCCGGTTGCGAAGTGCTGGTCGTGTCGCCGCTGCTGCATCAGCTGCTGCTGGCCTCCGCCAACATGCCCGCGCTCTATGATGAGAACGGTCGCGATGGTGCCCTCGCCCAACTTCTGCTGCACGAGCTCCAACTGGCGCCGTCGCTGCCGCTGTTTGCGCCTTTGCCGCACGATCCCGAACTGGCCAGCCTGTGCCGAAACTTTCTCGGCCAGCCGAGTATCCGTAGCTTGCCCGAGGAGTGGGCGCGGCAACTGCACCGCAGCCAGCGAACCTTCAATCGCCTGTTCCGTCAGCAGACCGGCATGTCCTTCGGCGTATGGCGCCAGCAGGCCTGCCTGATGGCAGCCCTCCCCAGACTGCTAGCCGGTAGCTCCGTTACCCGTACCGCGCTGGAACTCGGCTACGACAGCCCCGGCGCCTTCTCCAGCATGTTTCGCAAGGTGCTCGGCCAACCCCCGACCGCCTTTGTCCGCGCGGCTACTCGTCAGGGAGAGGAACTGCCCAACCATGGTTCGCAGACTGAAGCGTAGCCGCGCCACCAGGCTCACAACGTGCTAAGGACGCCTAGGCTAGCGGCCCTCAGTGCACTGACTCAACACTTCGATAATGGCGCGCGCAGGTCCCAGGAGACGGGTACACAGATAATTCTGTTAAATTAACCATTCACAGATAAATGATCTCCTTATTGTTTAATTAATAGAGCAAAAATCTTAATTAACAGCACATAGCCGATCTTATGGGAAGCGCTGATAAACTTCCATGCATGACGGCTCTGCCTCTCGGCGGAGTTTTCCGTATCCATCGGCAGGGAGACTTCCATGGCCCGCAATATTATCGTTCTGGGTGCCGGCATGGTCGGCGTATCCGTGGCCTGGCACTTGGTGCGTCGCGGTCATGACGTCACGCTGGTGGACCGCCGCGAGCCGGGGCTCGAGACCTCCTTCGGCAATGCCGGCATCATCCAGCGTGAGGCAGTGCGCCCCTACGCCTTTCCGCGCGATATCGGCACCCTGCTGCGGGTGCTGCCCAACCGCGAGGTGGACATCCGTTATCGCCCCATCGGCATGATGAGTGCGGCGGGCCCGCTATTGGACTACTGGCTGAACTCGAGCGGTGAGCGCTACGCGCGCATCGTGCGCGAGTGGGCGTCGCTGATCATGCGCTGCCAGGAGGCCCACGCCCCGATGATCGAGGCCGCCGGTGCCGAAGCGATGGTGCGCAAGGGCGGCTGGCTGGAGCTTTACCGCACCCGCAAGGAGTTCGAGGAACGCCAGCAAGTGGCCCAGGAGAATCACGAGCGCTTCGGGGTCGAGTATGAAATGCTAGACGCCGAGGCGCTCTACGCCAAGGAGCCGCATCTGGGCAAGGGGCTGATCGGGGCGATCCACTGGACGCAGCCCTGGATGGTCTCGGACCCCGGCGGCCTGGTGCAAGCCTACGCACGCAGTTTTGCCGAACAGGGCGGCCAGGTGAAGCAGGCCAGCGTCGAGGACGTGCTGCAGGTGGAGGGCGGCTGGCAAGTCAAGACCAGCGAGGGGGATCTGGAGGCGGAGGAAATCGTAGTGGCCATGGGTCCCTGGACCGGTGAACTGCTAACGAGGCTGGGCATGAAAGTGCCGCTGTTCGTGAAACGCGGCTACCACATGCACTACTCCGCCGAAAACGAGGCCAAGCTCAACCACTGGGTGATGGACACGGAGAAGGGATTCCTGCTCGAGCCGATGCGCGCCGGGATTCGCCTGACCACCGGCGCCGAGCTGGCCGATCTGAACTCGCCGCCCCAGTACAAGCAGCTGGCCGCCGCCGAGAAGGTGGCACGCAAGCTGTTCCCGCTGGGCAAGCGTCGCGACAGCCAGCCCTGGAAAGGCGCCCGCCCCTGCCTGCCCGACATGAAACCGGTGATCGGCCCGGCCCCCGACAAGGCAGGACTATGGCTCGCCTTCGGCCACGGCCATCAGGGCTTTACCCTGGGCCCGGCCACCGGCGAACTGCTCGCTCAGATGATGGATGGCGAAGCGCCCGCAGTGGATATGACCCCGTTCCGCGTCGACCGCTTCTGAATGTGAAGTTACTAAGAAAGCGGGCGCCACAAGGGCGCCCGTTGCATACTGTTGTTAGCCCGCTATGTCGTATGGCGCTGCTGCTTCCCTCGCCACCACGGTGTCGTAAAGCCCGTAATTCGCCAGTCCCGAGTGGCTCTCTATGCCGGTGTAGTGGAGCGAGGCATCTTCATAGCGGCGGAAAGCGAACACGGCCTGGTTCATTTGTTCGGTGTTAAAAACCCTGAGCCTCACGAGCATGTGAAAGTCCTGCACCGTCAGGCCGGTCACGGCGAGAAACAGATCCGGTTCGAGTCGGGTGATAACATCCTGGAGCGTATTCTCACGGAAATCGGTCAGGTACATGAACGCGGGGATCCGCGTCGCGAACTTGATCAGCTTCTCCTGCACCTGCTTGCGTTTGGACTTGTACTCCCTCTCCTCGGCGCTGAGTTCCTTCTTCTCCTTTGCCGACAAACTCTCTTCTTTGGCCTTCTTCTTGAGCTCCTTGACCTTCTCGCTCTTGTTGATGATGGTCTCTATGATGTGATCGCCCAGCGCTCGCCAACCTTCGATGCGCTCCACGGCGGCCATCGCTTCGGCGTTATCCATAATGCGCCGCAGTGTGTCGTTATCCACGTTCACCAGCAGCGCACTCTCCCACTTGCGGGCGAGCAGCGTAGCCGAGGTGCCCGCCATGGCAATATCGAGAATGCCACCGGCATCGATCTGCGTCATGTTCGCGCCGTCGTAGGCCAACACCGGCAGGAACGACACTAGGTCCTTCACTGCGTTCTCCGGGTTCGGCTCGTTGGGCGACAGTCCGATGGCGTACTCGGAGAGTTGGCGCAGCGCGCGCGTTGGCGCGAAGTCGAACACGAAGCACGCTGGCTTGAGGATCTCTTCCTGGTTCGGGTCGTCGCCGTTGGGGTTCTTGATGGACCACGGCGACTGCACGCGGAATGCGGCCTGGAAGTAGGACTCAGGCGACTTCAGGTTGCGCAGCATCAGGATGGACGACCACTGCGGCACGGTAACGCCAGTGGTGAGCTTACCGCAGGAGAGCGTGATAGTACTGGTATCAAAGCCGCTGCCGATCGCCTGGCGCACCGGCGGTAGCGCGTCGAGACCGATACCCGCCGAAGCGCCGGCGGCCACAACGACGTTATAGACGTGCCAAAACACATTGTGCTTTTCGGCCAACAGATTGGCCATCGCGTGGCAGGCGGCCACGTTGGGCAAGAACCAGAACGAATGTTGGAGATAGGGCAACAAACGCACATCCGAATACGGGAAAGGCGGACGCGTGCCGGTTTTCAGGTAGTCAGACGCCTTTGGCAGGTACTGGCCGCGGATGATGTCGAGCCACTTCTGCACGTCGCTTTGGTGCTTGAATCGCGCCTCCCTGCCGATCCCGGACGCCTCGAAGAACGCATTGAGGTCGAACTCGTCGAACTCCCCGGCGCTGGCGATCCCCAGCAGCTCATCTGGCATCTGATAGGTCAAGAGCCGCATCTGGGGCAAGGCGCCATAAGGATTCCACTCGTCAGGATGGTTTACAGAAAACGCTTCCTTAGCCCGCTGCTCGTCGGTGTAGGTCCAGTTGAAGATCTGCTCCTCGATGAACTCGCCCGAGGCCAGTGCCCGAAACGGCGTACCGGAAAGGTAGAGATAGGCGTCGGTGGTGATCGGCAAAAAATCGGTCTCGGCTTCGGCAAGCTCCTCAAATTCCCGCTCGAAGTCTTCAATACTGACACTCTTGGCGGTCCGACCGGAAAGGGTCGTACCATACTCCGCCTTAATCTCCCCCTTGACGTCTTCCTCGCCCTCGAAAAGCTCCTTCGCATTATCGCGCCAGGCGCCAAAGTGGTATTCGTCGAAAACAACCAGGTCCCAGTTGATCGTGTGAATCCATTCGTTTCTGGCCTTGATGTTCCCCACCGTGTCGCGGCCGAGCAGGTCCTGGAAGGAGCCGAAATAGACGAGCGGTTGATTGGCCGGGACTTGCGTTGGATCGCCACCCGAGTTGCGTGAAATATACTGCCAGCCATCGAAGTCCACGTGGCTTTCGAGATCCGTCTGCCAGGCATCCTCGACGGCAGGTTTGAACGTCACGATGAGCACACGCTTCGCGCCGAGTTTCTTCGCGAGCTGGTAGGTGGCGAAGGTCTTGCCGAAGCGCATCTTTGCGTTCCAGAGGAAGCGCGGAACGGTCTGCTTTTGTTCCTTCCAGACGGACTGGAAGTAATCGTAGGCCTTGTTGACCGCTTCAACCTGCTCGTCGCGCATGGTGAAGGTCTGGTGGTGCGTACCGGTGAAACGCTGGCCAGAGCGTAGCTCGGCCAGTACCGTCTGCACATCCGCGACCGAGCAGCGCACCCATTCGCCGGTGGTACTCTCGAACCCCTTCCTCACCAACGCGGCACGGACTTCGAAATCAGAGAATCTACTACCATTATCTCGCTCGGCGGGCTCGTCGAGCTCGATTCGGTAGTTTTGGATGGCGGCGGTCTTGAGCTGCTCGGCGACACGACGCTTCACGTCGCGCGTGGTCTGGCCCACCTTGAGAAGGAATTCGTGTGCCTCGTCGGCGATGGAGTAGGCGTAGATGCGCGGGCGGACTTGCGGCTTAGGGGCGAGGATTTCATCGATGGTTTTATTCATCGTCACTGTTCTTAGAAGTTTCTTGGTCGGACAATTCTCTATCGTGCTCCGCGACTTGAGATTCGATGAAGTCAATCTCGTCCGTGGTCAGCCCGTAGCGCTTGTAAAGCTTTGCATCCGACCATGTTTGGTTCAGCGGTAGGTCAGGTATGAAAGCATAGACATTTCTCGGTGCGTCTTGGGTGGACTTGCGGAGCGAAACAAGGAAGCGAGCGAAACGAGTACGCAGATAAGCAGCGTAACTCAATGCTTCCTCCTTACTATTGAAATGCCCTGCGACCAGGTAAGTTTCGGTACATGCCGTCCCGGGCTCTGCAATGATGGGCTTGCTAAGAAACTTGGTTTCGATCGCGGCGCTCGTACCCTGAACGCGCGTCATTAAAACTTTCCATTCGTCAATCCACGAGGCATTCGTCGGAATGCTGCTACGCTCGACCCAGCCAACCTTCTGGTTTTCGAAAAGCTTGACTGGTCTTTGCAGGCCAGTTTTGGACGACTTTCCCTTGAAATTCGTGGCCAGACCGAAAGGCTTACGGCTTGACACGCGAGCATCGAGCGTAGGTTCGCCTTTGGCTCTAACTTTTTCCAAGATCGGTACGGCTTCATTGCGCCGTACCAGAATGTCGTAGGCATCGAGATGCCGTGCCACCGCTGGCCCTGTTGGTTGGCCGTCCCAAATCGTCTGTACCTCACACGGGCCGCTGTGCTCCCGGTCCCACAGGAAGTATGAAATCCCTCCGCGAATCTTCACTCCTGGAAAGCCCTCGTAGAGCTTTGGGTAATCCACGATATGCCGCATCCGCTTGTCGGAGAGCATGTGTTCTCTGAACTTATCTAGTCCTTTGCCGCCAGCCATCCATCGTGACGGCGTAACGAACACAGCGTACTGCGGGTCAAGATCGAAGGCCTTCTCCACAAACATGTGATAAATCGGTGCGGCACTCGTCCCGTAGCCGCCGTCACTCAACTGATACGGCGGGTTGCCAATAATCACGTCGAACTGCATATCGCCCCCAAACAGCTCGGCCATTCGAGCCTTGATGTCGTCGGTGTGAATGAAAGCGTAGGCATGGGACTCCAGCCCTTCGCCACGGTCGAGCATCGTTTTGCTGGCGCCACAGAATCGGCACCGCTCACCCTCCCAGGTGTGTTCCATCCGTTCAAACCAGATGTTGCCAGCATCGCACGTAAAACTCTTGCCGATTGAATGGGGGCCATTGGCGTGCTTCGAACAATACACGCTGCGGCGCGCCAGCAGGCTCGTGAGCTGCGTGATGCCGATGCCGAACACCTGCTTGGTCAAGATATGATCGACGCGGGCTTCGAGACCCGGAATCTTGTCCGCCAGCCCCTTGGTGAGGCGGCTGGTGATCTCGCGCAGGAACACGCCCGACTTCGTACAAGGATCGAGAAACTTTACCGTCTCGTCCGCCCACAGGTTCGCGCCGCCGTGGTCTGCCGCCCATGCCTCTTCCAGAGTGTCTAGCATCCGGTTGGCGAACTCCGGAGGCGTGAAAACCTCATCGTTCGAGAGATTGGCGATGCAAGTCAGCACATCTGGATTGCGTCCGCGCAGCGTGAAGGCAGCCTGCCCGCTCATAACGGCGTCCCCTCTTGTGCACCGGCAAGCCCAGTGGCGGCCAGCTCGCTTATTGCCATGGGTGGCCAGGCCTTTATCGGCTGGAAGATCTCTTGTTTGCCGAGGTGGGCGAAGAGCGAATCCTCTGCACTAAACAGTGACGATGTAGCGAGGACGTCGAGAAGAAAATCACGCCGCTGGAATTTTCCCTTTCCCAGATAGCCCCATTCGGCAAAGGTGATCGGTCGGTCGTAGTGGGTGCGCATCTTCAACGCATCACCTTGGATAAGGTTCTGCGACAGCACATAGGAGGCTGCACGATAGAAATCGTCCGAGGCGTCCACACCAAGGTACTCCGCGAGGACCACCAGTAGATTCGCACGGCACTCGGCGATATTGTCCGGCAGCAGCTCGATGCCATAGAGGCACATCAGCGCGAGTAGCGCGTAGTGACGTCTTTCAAAACCAGACTTGCCGTACTTGAGCTCCACCGCGGCGAGCTTGCGCCGCAGAATCTGCACGAGGAAATTGCCGCTTCCACAGGCCGGCTCCAGGAATCGGGAGTCAATACGCTCCGTCTCGCCCTTCACAAGGTCGAGCATGGCTTCCACCATCCACGGCGGAGTGAACACCTCCCCGTGATCGGCTACGCGCTGTTTGGATTTAGTATAATTCATAGGCTTATCCGCTTCGTGCGGTATACCCTCTCGATCATTGCGGGCTAACGGTGTTCTGATTCTTAATGTGGATGACTACAATAACGGCACCAGACGGGGCACGTCTGGCCACGCTCGATGTATTATTCAAAAGACAAGGCAAGCCTTTCCATATAATCAGGAAAGGCTTCTAAAGACCTGCTAGTCCCTCACTCCCACTCGATCGTCGCGGGCGGCTTGCTGCTGACATCGTAGGTCACGCGGGAGACGCCGCTGATCTCGTTGATGATGCGGTTGGAGACTTTCTCCAGCAGCTCATACGGCAGGTGCGCCCATCTTGCGGTCATGAAGTCGATGGTTTCGACGGCGCGCAGGGCGATGACCCATTCGTAGCGGCGGCCGTCGCCGACGACGCCAACGGATTTCACCGGGAGGAACACAGCGAATGCCTGGCTGGTCTTGTGGTACCAGTCGGCGTTGTGCAGTTCCTCGATGAATATGGCGTCGGCTTCGCGCAGGATGTCGGCGTATTCTTTCTTCACCTCACCCAGGATACGCACGCCGAGGCCCGGCCCGGGGAACGGGTGGCGGTAGACCATGTCGTACGGCAGGCCGAGTTCGAGGCCGAGCTTGCGCACTTCATCCTTGAACAGTTCACGCAGCGGTTCGACCAGCTTGAGCTTCATGGTCTCGGGCAGGCCGCCGACGTTGTGGTGCGACTTGATCACGTGGGCCTTGCCGGTCTTGCTGGCGGCGGATTCGATCACGTCCGGGTAGATGGTGCCCTGGGCGAGGAATTCGACACCGTCGATCTTGGCGGCTTCACGGTCGAATACATCGATGAATGTGTTGCCGATGATCTTGCGCTTGGCTTCGGGGTCGTTCTCCCCTTTCAGCTTGCCCAAGAACTCGTCTTCCGCATCGACGCGGATCACCTTGACGCCCATGTGCTGGCCGAAGGTTTCCATCACCTGGTCGCCTTCCTGCTTGCGCAGCAGGCCGTTGTCGACGAATACGCAGGTCAACTGCGTGCCGATCGCCTTGTGCAGCAGCGCCGCGACCACGGAAGAATCCACGCCACCGGAGAGGCCGAGCAGCACGTGACGGTCGCCGACCTGTTCGCGGACGCGCTCGGTCAGGTCTTCGATGATCTGCGCCGGGGTCCAGAGTTTTTCCGCCTTGCAGATATCCAGCACGAAACGCTCGAGAATGCGTTGCCCCTGCAGGGTATGGGTCACTTCCGGGTGGAACTGCACGCCGTAGAAACGCTTTTCCGGCCAGGTCATGGCGGCGATCGGGCAGCTCGGCGTGGAGGCGGTAACGGTGAATTCCGCCGGTGCGCGAGCGACCTTGTCGCCGTGGCTCATCCACACGTCCAGCAAGGCGCCGCCGTCATGGTCGACATGATCCTTGATGCCGCCGAGCAGGTCGTCTTCCGCGGAAACGCTGATCTGGGCGTAGCCGAATTCGCGCTTGTTGGAGCCTTCGGTCGCGCCGCCGAGCTGTTCGGCCATGGTCTGCATGCCGTAGCAGATGCCGAAGATCGGCAGGCCCATCTCGAACACGCACGCAGGCGCGCGCGGCGAGCCCAGCTCGGAGACCGATTCCGGCCCACCGGAGAGGATGATGCCGTTGGGGTTGTATTCGCGGATCTCTTCTTCGGTGATATCGAAGGCGCGGATCTCGGAGAACACGCCGATCTCGCGCACGCGGCGCGCGATCAGCTGCGTGTACTGGGAGCCGAAGTCGAGGATCAGGATCTTGTGCGAATGGATGTCGGTCATCGGATGAGCCCTGGAAGTGAACCTAAAACAAGCAGCGGCGCTGTTAGGCGCCGCTGATGAAGCCGGAAATGGCTGGAAACTGTTTCGATGATCGAGCCCATGCAAGATGGACTCGACCATGAAAAGAAACCTTTCGAGCGATGCTCAGGGGAGGCGAACGGCGGCGAGATAGCGGAGTTTACGTGTTGGTAAATGAGCATATCGAGCCGCCGTTCAACAAAGCCTGAGCGAGCGCAGATGGTTTCCTGAATCACGAACGATCAGGCGCCGCGGTAGTTTGGCGCTTCTTTCGTGATCTGCACGTCATGCACGTGGGATTCCGTGATGCCGGCACCGGTGATCTTGACGAACTCCGGCAGCGTGCGCATCTCTTCGATGTTGTGGCAGCCGGTGTAGCCCATGGAGGCACGCAGGCCGCCCATCATCTGATGGACGATGGCGCTCATCTGGCCCTTGTAGGGCACGCGGCCTTCGATGCCTTCCGGCACCAGCTTTTCGACGCCTTCGTCCTTGCTCTGGAAGTAGCGATCCGAGGAGCCCTGGGTCTGGGACATCGCGCCCATGGAGCCCATGCCGCGATAGGCCTTGTAGGTCCGGCCCTGGAACAGTTCGACTTCGCCCGGCGCTTCTTCGGTGCCGGCGAGCATGCTGCCGAGCATGACGGTGCTGGCGCCGGCGACGATCGCCTTGGCGATATCCCCGGAGTAACGCACGCCGCCATCGGCGATCAGCGGGATGTCGAACGGCTTGAGCGCTTCGGCGACGTTGGCGACGGCGGTGATCTGCAAAACGCCGACGCCGGTGACGACGCGGGTGGTACAGATGGAGCCGGGGCCGATGCCGACCTTGACCGCGTCAGCGCCGGCTTCGGCCAGCGCCACGGCAGCTTCGCCGGTGGCGATGTTGCCGCCGATCACCTGCAGCTCCGGGTAGTGCTCCTTCACCCAGCGCACGCGGTCGATGACGCCCTTGGAGTGGCCGTGGGCGGTATCGACGACCAGCACGTCGACACCGGCTTCGACCAGCGCGGCGATGCGGTCCGGGGTTTCCGGGCCGGTGCCGACGGCGGCGCCGACCAGCAGGCGGCCATCGGCGTCTTTCGCGGCCATCGGGTAGGTACGGGCTTTTTCGATGTCACGCACGGTGACCAGGCCGCGCAGGTGGAAGTCCTTGTCGACGACCAGGATCTTCTCGATGCGGTTTTCCTGCAGCTTGGACTTGATCACGTCCAGCGGGGTGCCTTCGAGCACGGTGACCAGCTTGTCGCGCGGGGTCATGATCGCTTCGACGCTGTCGCTGTGATCCGGCTGGAAACGCATGTCACGCCCGGTGACGATACCGACCAGGGTCTCGCCTTCGACCACCGGGAAGCCGGAATAACCGTATTCCTTGGCCATCTCCAGCAGGTCCTGCAGCTTGGCGTTGGGACCGACGGTGACCGGGTCCTTGACGATAACGCTTTCGTGCTTCTTGACCTTGCGGACCTCGGCGGCCTGCTGGTTGATCGACATGCTCTTGTGGATGATGCCGATGCCGCCTTCCTGGGCCATGGCAATCGCCAGACGCGCTTCGGTCACGGTATCCATGGCCGAAGAGAGCAGCGGAATGTTCAGGGTCAGGTTGCGGGTCAGGCGGGATTTGAGGTCGACGTCTCTGGGCAGGACATCCGAGTAGCGGGGTACGAGTAATACGTCATCGAACGTAAGAGCTTCTTGCGCTATACGTAGCATGGTCGGAAACCCAATTTGGCAGGTGGTGGGGAGCCTGTGACAGCCTGCGGCACCGCGATGGTCCTTGAAGGTGAATGCCCTGGGACAAGCCCCTGGGGACCGTTCTTGCAGTGTGGACTCGGCAATGAACCGGGAGCCGCGAAAAGTTAATCGCGCATTATAGTCGCTTGGCCGACGCTGCTCAATGGCAGTCGCGGGTCGTGTCGTGTCGTCGAGTCGGGGCGATGCCGGGCGGCTTCGTGTTAGTCTGGCCGCCATTCGTCATTCACACGTTCTCTTTCCGGATCACGCCATGTCCGCGTTCACGACAACGCCGTCGCCGCAGGCGATCTCCGTCAGCGATCTCAACCGCCAGGCCCGCCAGATGCTGGAGCGAGGCTTCGGCGACTGCTGGGTCGAGGGGGAGATTTCCGGGCTGGCGCGGCCCGCTTCCGGCCACATCTACTTCACGCTGAAGGATGCCAGGGCGCAGCTCAGGTGCGCGTTCTTCCGCAACCGGGCGAGCCTTTCCCGCACGCCGTTGAAGGATGGCGACCGGATCAAGGTGCGCGGGCGGGTGTCGATCTTCGAGCCGCGGGGCGATTACCAGTTGATCGTCGATGCCGTGCAGCCCAGCGGCGAAGGCGAGCTGATGGCGGCTTACGAGCGGCTCAAACGACAGCTGAGCGCCGAGGGCGTATTCGCCAACGCCCGGCCGCTGCCCTACCCGCCCCGGCATCTGGCACTGATCACCTCCCCTACCGGCGCGGCGATTCGCGATGTGCTGGCGGTGCTGCGGGCGCGCTGGCCGATGGTTCGCGTCAGCGTATTTCCGTCGCCGGTGCAGGGCCGGGAGGCGCCGCCAGCGCTGATCCGGGCGCTGGCCCTGATTAATCGTCAGGTGAGAACCAATCGTCAGGCGCGACGGGAAGACGCAAGCGACCCTTTCGATGCGATTCTGATCACCCGCGGTGGCGGCAGCCTGGAAGACCTGTGGGCGTTCAACGACGAGCATCTGGCACGGGCGATCTTCCATTCGAAGTTGCCGGTGATGGCCGCCATCGGCCACGAGGTCGACGTGACCCTGGCCGAGTTCGCCGCCGACGTGCGCGCCCCGACGCCCTCCGCCGCCGCCGAACGACTGGTGCCGGATCGCCGCGATCTCGAGGCGACGCTGAATCAGCAGCGGAGAAGGCTTCATCAGGCCTGGCGCGGGCGCTTCAACGCCGAGTCCCAGCGGCTCGATCATCTGCGCGCGCGGCTGCGCCATCCCGGCGAACGCCTCGCCCAGCAGCGTCAGCATCTGGCGGGGCTGGATCGCCGGCTGCAACTGGCGATGCGCCAGCGCCTGCAACGCGATCACCAGCGGCTGGATGCCGCCACTCGGCGCTTCACGCTGCATGACCCGAGCCGGACGCTGCGCCAGGCTCGCGAACGGGTCGAACAGCTCCGGCAGCGGCTGGAAGCCGGCCAGCGGCGGAAACTGCAGCAGGAGCGCCAGAACCTGCAGGGAATCGCCCGCGAGCTCAATGCGGTCAGCCCGCTGGCCGTGCTGGGCCGGGGCTATTCGATCCTGCAGGACGACAGCGGCCAGGTTGTCCGCGCCGCCAGCCAGACCCAGCCCGGCCAGACGCTGACGGCCCGTCTCGGCGAAGGCCGCCTGAAACTGGAAGTGAAGCGACGGCTGAAGCGCTGAGGCAGACCAGAAGCAGAAAATTACCGCTCGGTAAGAAATCGGCGTTCAACCGCCATTTTTCGCGAAAAATTACCGTTCGGTAATTTCGGTAATTGGCGACAGGTCACCAACAAAATGCCACCGCCGGCAGTTCATTGCCGACGGTGGCTCTCTCTTTTGTCTCCGGCTCTATCTCAGCGTCTATCTCCAACGACCTGACGGCGCGTGGCAACCGATCAATCGCCCGGATCCGGCATTGCGCTCGGCTTGAAAGAGCCGGGATCGAGGTCGTGACGCGCTAGCAGCTTGTAGAAGTCGGTGCGGTTGCGTCCGGCGATGCGCGCTGCCTGGGTGACGTTGCCTTCGGTGATCTTGAGCACCTTGATCAGGTAGCTGCGTTCGAACCCGGCGCGCGCCTCGCTGAACGAGGGCAGCGCGTTCTCCTCGGCGGCCAGCGCCTGCGACACCAGCGCTTCCGGAATCATCGGCGTGCTGGTCAGGGCGACGCACTGCTCGACCACGTTGACGAGCTGGCGCACGTTGCCGGGCCAGCCGCTCGAGGCGAGCAGGTTGAGCGCTTCCGGCGAGAAGCCTTTGACGAACGGTTTATGCCGCGCCGAAATCTGGGCCACCATGTGCTTGGCCAGTAGCGGGATATCCTCGGCTCGCTCACGCAGCGGCGGCAGCTTGAGATTGACCACGTTGAGGCGGTAGTAGAGATCCTCGCGGAAGTCGCCTTCGTGCATGGCGCGGTCGAGATCCCGGTGGGTGGCGGAGATGATCCGCACGTCGATCGGAAACGACTTGGTGCTGCCCAGCGGGCGAACCTGGCGCTCCTGCAATACGCGCAGCAGCTTGACCTGCAGCGGCAGCGGCATGTCGCCGATCTCGTCGAGGAACAGCGTGCCGCCGTCGGCAGCCAGGAACAGGCCTTCGTGCTGGCTGACCGCGCCGGTGAAGGCGCCGCGAGCGTGACCGAACAGCTCGCTCTCCAGCAGCTGCTCCGGCAGCGCGCCGCAGTTGATCGCCACGAACGGCTTGTCGGCACGCGGGCTGGCCTGGTGCATGGCGTTGGCGAGAAGCTCCTTGCCTGTACCACTGGGGCCGGTCACCAGCACGCTGACATCGGAGGCGGCGACCATGTAGGCCTGTTCGAGCACGCGCTCCATCTGCGGGCTGCGGGTAATGATCTTCGAACGCCACGCTTCGCCGCCCTCGCCTCGCGTGGTCGGAGTCTGCTTGAGCGCTTCGTCGATCGCTTCGAACAGTTCGTCGCGATCGACCGGCTTGGTCAGGAAGCTGAACACGCCCTGACGGGTGGCGCTGACGGCATCCGGTATCGAACCGTGGGCAGTGAGGATGATCACCGGAATACCCGGCACCCGCCGCTGCAGCTCGTGGAACAGGGTCAGCCCATCCATTTCGTCCATGCGCAGATCGGAAAGCACCAGATCCGGCGAGGTCTCTTCGATGTGGGTCAGCGCTTCGCGACCGCTCTCCGCCGTGGTCACCCGGAAGCCGCGGCTTTCCAGACGCATGCCCAGCAGCTTGAGCAGGCTGGTGTCGTCGTCGACCAGGAGAATGTGGGCGGTGTTGCTGCTCTTGCCCGGCTGCATGGCCGGGGTTCTCACCGGTCGGGTCTTGGGTGTTTCGATATTCAATGACATGGGATGGGCACCTCCTGCCACCGCTTCACCCTATCGATGCCGATAAAGGCGTGTCACGCTCGATGTGACGCGGTCGTGCGACGCCGGTATCGCCTGGGTCGCACGGATGGCCTGGTTTTACGTGTGTGTTGATATTCGCGGGGATCTTGTCTTGAAGATCGGTCGCGAGCGTCCTCGGAGATCAATCGCGTGCGTTGATGGTCCGCTCGATGTCGGTCAATGCATCCAGCTTGTCCGACATCTCCTGGAGTTGTTGTTTTAGTTTCTCGTTTTCGTCTTTCAGTGCCTGCGTGTCGTCGCGCCGGCCGCCCTGGCTCGCACCCCGCTGCGCATAGAGCTGTCGCCGCGCTTCCAGACCGTTCAGCCATTGCCGAAGCAGCGGCTGCAATCGGGAAGGCGCGGCGTCGATGGAGGCTTTGTAGAGATCGGAGGCTTCCCGCCATTCACCGGGGCCATCCCAGGAGAGCACCACGGCGCGCACGGCCTTCTGGTCCATGCGGCCCTGGCCGACCCTGGCCAGGGTCTCTTCGCGCCAGTCGTCATCCCCGCGCTGCGCTTGCAGGCCGAACTCGACCCAGGTATCGACCAGGCATACGTTATCGGCGTAGGTCGGGATCTCGCCGCAACCGTAGGGCACGGGCTCACTGGTAAGGGACTGACAGCCTGCCAGCGCCATCACGCCGAACAGGGCAAGCGTCGTTCTCATTTGACTGACCATGTTTCCTTCCTTGAATCACCGCCCGGCAGCGTCTCGTCCGGTGCGGCGTCATTTTCGTATTGCGTTCCATGCGTCGGGAAATCCGCCCACGGCAGGGTAAGACGGAAGCAGACCGGCAGCTCGGCATCGTCCACCAGCGCCAATTGGCCATCCTGCAACTTGGCGCAGTCCGCGGCGACCGAAAGCCCGATGCCCGATCCCTTCAACGGGCCCTTGCGTCTCACGCTGCCCTGGTAGAAGGCTTCGAACAGGTGCTCGCGATCGGCTTCGGCAATGGGCTCGCCGCTGTTGGCGACATCCAGTACCAACCAATCATGCTGGTTCGAGACACGAATCACCAATTGACCACCGTCGTCGCCATAGGCGATGGCATTCGAGATCAGATTGTCCAGCACGCGCGCCGTTCGCTCACGGTCCGCCTGCCATTTCAGCGGATGATGCGGGCTCTTGACGCGCATCCCCTTGTTGTCGAGCGCCAGCCGGTGCTTGGACAGCACTTCCTGGATCACCGTCGCGACATCGAACGAGGTGACTTTCATTCGGCGGCTGTTCTGCAACAGATTGTAGTCCAGCAACTGCTCGATCAACGTCTGCAGTTCCTGCCCGTTCTCGTCGATCAGCCTGACGACTTCACTCTGGCGCTCGTTGAGCTCGCCGGCCACACCGTCGGACAGCAGCGAGGTCCCTTCCCGGACGCTGGTCAGCGGTGTTTTCAGCTCATGCGACATGTGGCGCAGAAACTGCTGTTTCTGGGCTTCCAGCTCCGAAAGCCGCCCGGACAGCCAGGTCAGCCGGTCACCCAGTTGGACCAGCTCCGCCGGCCCCTGGATACGGATCGGCGTGTCGCTGCATTCGCCGCTGCCCAAACCGAAGATACGCCGTTCGAGCTGGCGGATGGGACGCGTGATCAACCAGGTGAAAAACAGCATCAGCATCAGGCTGGCGGAAACCAGCGCCGCGGTCTGCATCCACAGCCGCGCCTTGACCGCATCCGCCTGCTCGCGAATATTGGCGATGCGCGTGTCGATCAGATCGTTGGTGGCTTTCCTGACCGCATCGGACTCCGAGGCAAAACCGGAGAAGCGCTCCAGAAACGCGCTCATATCCTCCACCGAGGCCTGGGGCAGATAGCGCAACTGCTGGTAGCGCTCGGCCAGCGACTGAAAATCCGGGTTATTGCGCATCAACGACTCATGCTGTTGCAGCAGCTCGCCGAACTGTCGAACCTTCTGGTCGTAGATGTCGCGCAGCCCTTCTTCCTCGATGACTGCGTACTGGCGGGCGCTGCGCTCCATCTGCAGCGCCAGCGTACTCAACATGCGTGCCCGGCGCGTCTCTTCGACGGCTTCCCGGGCGCTCTGGTCGGCAAGCGTCGACAGCTGTGACAATGCCTGCCCGGCCTGAAACATCAGCACCGCTATCGGCAACATGACGACGACGAAGGCCAGCAACACGAGTTGCAGTAGCGAGCGAGGACGCCAGCGTCGGGAGAGCTTGGTGGTCATGAAAATCGCTCTATGCAGGATGCCCATCGGGGTCATGGATCGTTCCGCAAGAATAGCATTATTATCGATGTCTAATTTGGGCCACACTGGCGTGGGCTCGAAAAAACTGCACAAAAAAAGAAGGCCGGCAGAGCCGGCCCAAGGTACGCAGGGAACTGAAGGGTCGAGAACGACCTTGAAACACTGCCTGAATCAGTCATTCGAGATCGCTCCCCTGGCCTGAAGGGCCCGAGAGCCCCGTAGGCCCCGAAGCCGGTATTCGATTCGGCCATTCAGGGGCTATCGAATATCGTGGCGGCGAGCCGCTGCTTCGTGTCTGAACCGGTCGCCTGGCTTTCCGAAAGCGTGATTACGAAAAAAACGTTTCGAAAAACGCTGCGACCGGTCGCAATGGGTCCCCTCTTTCGAGGGGGAAGGCATCCTTGCCGGGGCATCCTTGCCCTAATGGTGCATCTCCTTGCCCGATGGGCCGCACCCGTCTCATCGCAACCTAAGTCACACATCGCGTGGAGCAGACGCTGTCGAATCTTGCCAGGCCCTGCACAGGGTAGTTGGGGGCCTGAAAAGATCCGCCGAGATGACTTCCGGAGAGATCATCTCGTCGCTCTCGATGAACAGTATTGCGACAGCCGTGCCAGTTTTATAAAAAACTATTTAAATCAATAGCTTAAATACGGCAAATTATTCGACAACGGATTGCCGGCCGTCTCTGCCCCGAAGAAACGCAAAAACGGGCTCAAAAACGTCTCCATAAGCAGACACCTTTTTGCCCTATTCAGAATATAAGAGAAAAATCAAAAAGTTAAAGCGTCTCCATTTGGATACGCCAAAGCGCAATCTACGCGGTCAGGGGTGTCGCTCTAGAGCGACTTCAGCAAGACCTTGGAGCGTCGGGCCTGGTTATAGGTCTCGCGCTTCAAAGCAGGGAGCGCTTCCGGCGTGGCCAGGGAGAAGCCGCGTTCGACGAACCAGTGCGTGGTATGCGTGGTCAGGGCGAACAGCTCAGTGAGCCCTTGTCGCCGGGCGCGACGCTCGATCTCGGCAAGCAGCGTCTCGCCCCGGGCACCACGCCGATAGTCGTCGTGCACGGCCAGACAGGCCAGTTCGCCCATTCTGGCGTCGGCGTAACTGTGCAACGCCGCGCAGCCGATCGCCATGCCGTCGCGGTCGATCACGATGTAATCCTCGATCTCGTGCTCCAGCCGCTCCCGGGTCCGGGCCACCAGCATGCCGCTGGCCTCGAGCGGCTTGAGCAGCGCGAGCAGGCCGCCGACATCGTCCAGCACCGCCTGCCGCAACTGCTCGTAGCGGTTCTGGGTGATCATGGTGCCGACCCCGTCGCGGGTGAACAGCTCGCCAAGCAGGGCGTCGTGATCGTGCCAGGAAAGCAGGTGGGTACGGCCGACACCGTGACGGGCCGCGCCGCAGGCCGCGCCCAGATGGCGGGCAAGCTCGCTGCCGGGTGTCGCCCGCTCGCGCAGGGTGTCGGCTTCGTCAGGTGTCAGCTGGCGCTGCAACTGGCCGCTGTCGTCGTGCAGCCCGGCCGATTCACCCAGCAGGATCAATTTATCCGCCTTGAGCGACACCGCGACATGCTGGGCGATCTCCGAGGCGTCGAGATCGAAGACTTCCCCAGTGCGGGAGTATCCCAGCGGCGGCAGGATCACCAGATTGCCGCCGGCGAGCAGGCTCTCGATCGCCTGGCTGCGCACGCGGCGGACTTCGCCGCTGTAATCGAAATCCACCCCGCCGCGCACGCCCAGCGGCTTCGCCGTCACCAGATTGCCGGAGACGGCGGTGAGTTCGACACCATGCAGCGGCGTATTGGGCAACCCCAGCGAGAGCTGGGCTTCGAGTTCGAGACGGTTTACCGCGGCAATGCGTTCGACGTGATCCATGACCTGGCGATCGGCGACCCAGCGCCCGCCGATGCGCACCGGCGTGATCCCGGCCGCTTCCAGCGCGGCGCCGACCTGCGGCCGGATGCCATAGACCAGCACGACCCGAACGCCGAGCGTATGCAGCAACGCCAGATCCTGCAGCAGCTGGCCACGTCGCGACGACGCCATCGCCTCGCCTTCGACCAGAATGACGAAGGTCTTGCCGCGGTGGGCGTTGATGTAAGGCGATGAATGACGAAACCAGTCGACGAAGGGAAAACGCGAGTCCAAGGATTAGACGCTCCGGCTGTGGGCTATGAGGCATGACCCGCGAGGGGTCTGCCTCGAACTATACCAGAGCGTCTTTGGGTCGGTAGACCAGCACCGGCGGCTACGGGTCGGTAGATGCGAATCGGCTTTAGCCGAACATGCCCTTGAACATGAAAAAGAAGGCGATCGACAGCAGCGCACCCGCCGGCAGCGTGATCAGCCAGGAGAGCACGATCGAGCCGAGCACGCGCAGGTTGAGTGCAGCCATGCCGCGCGCCAGGCCCACGCCGAGCACGGCACCGACCAGGGTGTGCGTGGTCGAGATCGGCAGGCCGGTGCCGGAGGCCAGCACCACGGTCGACGCGGCGGAGAGCGTCGCGGCGAAACCGCGGCTCGGGGTCAGCTCGGTGATGCCGGTGCCGACGGTGGCGATGACCTTGTGGCCGTAGGTCACCAGGCCGACCACGATCCCGCCGCCGCCGAGCACCAGCACCCACCAGGGCATGGCGGCAGCGCCGGAAACACCGCCGCCGTTCTCGACCACGCTGATCACCGCCGCCAGCGGACCGACCGCGTTGGCGACGTCGTTCGAGCCGTGGGCGAAGGCCATGGCGCAGGCGGTGAACATCATCAGCACGCCAAAGATGCGCTCCACGCTGGAGAAGTCGTAGTTGCTGCGGGCACGGCGGTCACCGCGGTTGATCCGGTTTTCCAGCAGCAGGCCGAACATCATGATGATCACGCCGAACGCCACCGCCAGCAGCAGGCTCTCGCCGAAGGTCAGCTGCAGGCCAACGTGGGACAACCCCTTGACCAGGGTCACCATCGAGACGATGAAACCGACCAGGAAAATATAGCCCGGCACATAGCGCTTGGCCGCCGCGAACGGATCGGGGTTGTCGAAGATCAGCACCTGCACCGAGCGGAACAGCATGAAGGAGAACACGCCAGCGATCAGCGGCGACGTTACCCAACTGAGCGCGATCGTTCCCACCGCGCCCCAGCTGACCGATTGCACGCCCAGCCCGGCCACCGCGAAACCGACGATGGCGCCGACGATCGAGTGCGTGGTGGAAACCGGCCACCCCTTCAACGAGGCGATCAGCAACCAGGAGCCGGCAGCAAGCAGCGAAGCCAGCATGCCGTAGACCAGCATCTGCGGGTCATTCTCGAGCAGGGCCGGGTCGATGATGCCTTTGCGGATCGTTTCGGTGACCTGCCCGCCGGCCAACCAGGCGCCGAGGAACTCGAAGATCACCGCAATGATGATCGCCTGCTTGATCGTGATCGCCTTGGAGCCGACCGAGGTTCCCATGGCGTTGGCGACGTCGTTCGCTCCAACCCCCCATGCCATGAAGAAACCGAAGACACAGGCAAGAATGATGAAGACATCACCGTATTGCGCAATGATGGACATAGGCTTTTATTCGCTTGAGTGGCGTGACGAAGGCATAGAATGACAAAGCCCGCGATCAGCGGGCCGTCAGTATCTGCAGGCGGCTGCCCACGCGCTCGGCGCGGTCGGACAGCTCGCCGATCCATTCGATGATTTTATAGAGAAAGATGACATCGACCGGCGGCAATTCCGCCTCGAGCTGGAACAGCTGGCGACGAATATCGATCTGCTGGTCATCGGCCTGGTGTTCGAGATCATGCAGCTCCTTGATCAGTTCCTGCATGACATCGGAGACATTGCGGCCAAAACCGGACTCGAGCAGATCCTCGAGCTCCTCGAGCGCCTTGCGCGCCTGGTCGACGGTGGCCACGGCGGTACGCAGATAGTCGCGCATCGGCTCCGCCAGCGGCTCGGGAATGATCATGTTCCGGCCCAGCATGATGCCGGTGATATCCCGGGCCTTGTTGGCGATCTTGTCCTGGACGCTGATCAGTTCCAGCAGATCGGAGCGCGAGACGGGCAGAAACATGGTATTGGGCAGATTGAGGCGCAGCTGCGTCTTGAGCTCATCCGCATCGTGTTCGAGACGGGTGATCGCTTCGCGGTGCTTGCGCGCTTCTTCCCAATCACCACCCAGCGCGGCATCGAAGAATGGCAACAACTGGCTGGCGCACTCGCTGGTCTTGACGATATGAGCCAGAAGCGGCTGGAACGGCGATCGTCCAAACAGCGCCGAGAACGGATTGGTACTCACCATAACGTGGCCTGGATGCGTTGGAAGTGGCGGCGTCAGTATAATGATTGCATCTGGATGCGTCATGAAAAATTCATGTTGATACCGACGTCCTGTCTTGTATTCGAGACAGCGTTCGTCTTTTGTCCAGGACGGTCTTTCAATTCAGGATGGCCGTTCCTTCAAGAACAGACAATCACTGCGGAGCATGCATGAGCGACGAGATCGAACTCAAACTGGCACTGTCGCCCGAGGGTCCTGCCCGCCTGATCGATCACCCCCTGTTGAGGAAGATGGCCTCGCGCACGGTCTCCCTGGGCAACCAGTATTACGACACCGCCGAGGCGATATTGCAGTCGCGCCGGGTCGCGCTGCGGGTCCGTCGCCAGGGAGCGCAACGTCTGCAGACTCTCAAGAGTGCCGCAGAGAGCCGCGGTGGGCTGTCGAGCCGGGGCGAATGGGAGTGGTCTATCGATGAGGCCGAGTGCAATGCCGTGGGCCTCGATGTGAACGGGCTGCGCGCCCTCGAGCACCCTGCCCTCGCCGATCTGGATCTGGCCACGCTGCGCCCGGTTTTCACCACGGATTTCGAGCGTCGGCTCTGGCGTTACCAGGCCGAGGGCAGCGATATCGAGATAGCGCTGGATCAGGGCACCATTCACGCCGGCGATGCCAGTTTGCCGATCTGCGAACTCGAGCTCGAACTCAAGCGCGGGCGCCCCGAGCAGCTCTGGGAGCTGGCGCAGGCTTTGTGCGAACCGTCGACTCCGGAGGCGACGCCGCTACCGGCGCGCCCGGCCAACCACAGCAAGGCCAGCCGTGCCGCCTGCCTGGGCAGCGGATGGCCCGAACCTTCTTCGCATCGAGAGGTTTCCGTGGATACGCTGATCGACGCGATCGACAACTGGCAGGACAGCCAGCATGCTGCCTGGCTCGCCAGCGCCGAAGCACAGTGCGAACGGCTCGTTCGCCAGTGGCGGGAAGCCCCTCGTCGACATGACGACCGCCTTCCGGCGATCGAGCGGATTCACACCGCCCTGAACCAGGGGGTCGTACCCTGGGGCGGCCAGGACTGGCTGGCTCTCAGGCGTCAGGATCCCTAGGGTCTGTTGACGTTTCATGCACGGCCGCGCCGGAGCCAGTTTTTGTGCGGGGCAAGGCGTGAGGAGCGTAGTTTGGTCATTCCAAATGAACGACGAATAACGCAGCACCGTGCAAAAACTGGCCCGGCCCTTCGGGTTGCGCGGCAAATGGCGCCATGCGGCGTTGCGGGATTGGAAAAGGGAACCACCCTTCTCTGCATCCCGCGCCTGGCCTGGCGCCATTTGGCGCAGCAACGCGGTTCGCGCTGAAACGTCAACAGACCCTAGCGCTCTCGGCATCAATGTCAGGCCGACAAGGCTTGAGTGACGGGAAGTCATCGACCAGCCGATCCAGCGATAGCGGCCGGGCGTAGACATAGCCCTGAATGTCGGTGACGCCCCATGCACACAGAAGGTTCAGGGTTTCGCACTCCTCGACACCTTCCACGACAATGCCGTAGTCGAGGCGCTGACAGAGCGCGATCACTGCCGACAGCACATGGCGCTTGCGCGGCAGCGTGGTGACGTCCGTGACCAGCTCGCGATCGATCTTGACCGTATCCATCGGCATCGAGGTCAACTGCGCCAGCGAAGAATAGCCGCTGCCGAAGTCGTCCAGCGCCACACGGATGCCGGCAGCCCGGATCCGGTCGAGAATGCGAAACGCCTTGACCGGATCGCTGAGCACCGAGGTTTCGGTGACTTCGATCTGGAGTCGATGACAGGGAATCCCGTGGTGGTCCAATGCCTCGAGCAGGGTGTCGAGAAGGCTCGGGTCCATCACCTGGCGCGTCGAGAGATTGACGCTCAACAGAAAGCGGTCGCCGAAGCGCTGACGGATGGCATCGTCCTTGAGCATCGGCAATGCCTGCTTCATCAGCGCTTCCCATAGCGGGGAGATCAATCCGGAACGTTCAGCGACTTCGATGAAGCTGCCAGGCTCCACGATTTTCCCGCCGGGCGCCTGCAGGCGCATCAGCGCCTCGAAGCAGCGCACCTCGCCCTTCGAAACATCGATGATCGGCTGCACGAAGCAGCGAACCCCGCGAGTCGCCAGCGCCCCGCGAATCAACTGCTCGGCCTGGCTGTTCTGTCGCTCCCACTGCCGCAGCGATTCACTGTAATAGCGCCGCGAGCCGATATCCGACTGGCGTGCATTGGCCAGGGCCAGACGCGACCGATGGCGCCATTCGTCGACACTCACCGGCTCTGACGGGCTCAATACCGCCACTCCGCTGACATGCGACAGCCAGACCTGCTGCCCGTCTATCTCCACTGGTTGCGCAAGCAGCGCCTCCAGCGGCTCGAGGGCGTAATCGAGCCATTCGGCGTCATTGATCTCGAAAATCATCGCAAAGGTATGTTCCGGCAAGGCGATCAAAGCCACTTGCGGGGGCAACTGGCGGCGCATCTGCTGAACCAGACCCCGTAGCGCAGTGATGGCCTCCTCGACCGCCACGCCTTCGAACAGCGAGGCCACATTGAGCAGTTGGAACTTGACCAGCGCCAACGGTGACTGCGGTGACCGCGACAGGCGTTCTCGCAGCAGCAGGTCGAGATAATCGCCGTTGGGCAGCAGCGTCAGCGGATCAACGAGACGCTGTTCGGTGGTGTCGGTCTGGGTGCCGGCCATGCGAATCGCCACACCGCGATCATCGCGCTGGCATAACCCTCGGCACAGCATCGTGCGCCAGCCGCCGTAAGCGTCGCGAATGCGGTATTCCACATTGACCGACGAGGTCAACCCGTCCAGATGCTGGTACAGCGACCGCTGGACCTTGGCGCGGTCGTCGTCGTGAACCCGACGCAACCATTCATCGGGATGCTGCGGCCCTGCGGCATACGGCAACCCCAGCATGCTGGACCAGCGCTGCGACAACGTGATGTTGCCACTGGCGATATCCCACTCCCAGATACCATCGTTGGTGGCGGTCAGTACCAGGTTCAGCCGTTGCGTCCGCTCCTCGACGCGGGTTTCGAGCTCGTCGCGTGAGGCCTGAAGATCCCGGATCGTGCGTCGTACCGAATCGAGGACGAAGTTATTGAGCTGAGCCAGCTTCTGCACCGCGATTTCATCACTGTCGGTATGGACGTAAAACTCGAAATTGCCGTCCACGGCCTGACATAGCTGGTTGCTGATGGACTCGACTTCTGCCATCAGGTGCCGCTCGCACGCGTCCGAACCCCCAGGCCCTCTTCTCATGCCGCTGCCTCTTCCGCAAACGTCATTTCGAATCGACAGCAATCGTCACCGCGATGCCGGCAGCACGTCTCGACCAGCTCGCCGGTCTGACCATACTCCTCGAGCACCCGGGGGAAGATGGCACGGTAGAGCGAACAGAGCCCATTCGGCGAGCGGTACTCGATGACCAGCCACGAAGCGCTCTGTTCGACGACCCGAAACTTGTCATTCACCCGGCTACGCAGTTTGGGGTCACGCACACCGGCGCCGAGGGACGCATGGATGGCCGGCTGGCGCCCCAGGAGGGCTTGCGCCGATTCGGCCATCGAGAAGAACATGGGGTAGTGTCGGCGCGTCCACTGGATGAACAGATCGGCGTACAGCGCCATCAGCGCCTCATGATCGAGTTCGAGGTAATCGCCGGCCGCGGCGAAGAACGCCAGCGTATCGGCATCGTCGTAATCCGTGTCGATACGTCGTCCAGGCGACGGCACGCCTGCCCGCTCCGCGATCACCTGTACGGCCGTTTCGCCGTAGTTGGCCTCGACATGGTCAATGAGAACACGTTGAATCAACCCGATCATGAAAATACTACCCTCGCGTCAGTTTATGCCTGGGCATGGTTCCGATACATCGCATGTGGCTGGGACATGTAGCTGGGACATGTGGCTGGGACATGTGGCTGGGACAGGTGGCTGGGACAGGTGGCTGAAAATAGTACCGGTACAACGCAATGACTCGACGAACTTCAAATGCGCATGAGCTGACGGCCAATGACATCCAGCAATTCTAAGTAATCTTAGTATTATCGGTATCCACGCCGAGAACTGAAATGTGCCGTAAACGAATTGCCAGGCGCGCGCTACGGCGCCACTCAACACCAGGGACGGGAACTCAATCGATGCAATCGGGCGACTCATCGCTACGCAAGTGGCTATTCCAGATCATCTTCGAATCGGACACGCCACAGGCCAAGGCTTTCGACATTGCGCTGATCACCCTCATTCTGGTGAGCGTGGGGACCGTCTTCCTCGACAGCGTGCCGGGGCTGCATGAACGCTTCGGAGACATTTTCTATGTCATGGAATGGGGCTTCACGCTGATCTTCACGCTGGAGCTGGCGCTCAGGCTCTACTGTCTCGAACGGCCCTGGCGCTATCTGCGCAGTTTCTACGGCATTCTCGACGTGCTGGCGATTCTTCCGACCTGGCTCAGCCTGCTGATACCCGGCGCCCAATCGCTGCTGGTGGTGCGCGTCCTGCGCGTCCTGCGCGTGTTCCGCGTTCTCAGGCTCATGGAGTTCGTCGGCGAGGGCCGCATGCTGATGCAGGCGCTGCAGCGCAGCCAGCGCAAGATCCTGCTGTTTCTGACCACGGTGTTGTTGATCATCACGATCTTCGGCGCTCTGATCTACATGATCGAGCCGCCGGAGGCGGGCTTCACCAGCATGCCGCGTTCGATGTACTGGGCGATCGTCACGCTGACCACGGTGGGATACGGCGATATCGCCCCGGTGACACCACTGGGGCAGTTCATCTCCGCCTTCATGATGATCCTGGGCTACTCGATCATCGCCGTGCCGACCGGGGTCTTCTCGGCCGAAGTGATTCGCTCGATCCAGCGCGAGCGCTATTCCGAGGAAGCCTGCCCGGGCTGCGGCCGCGAAGGTCACGAGCGCGACGCCAGATATTGCCGCTTCTGCGGGACCTGGCTCAATGAAGAGACGCCGGACCCGAACGCGCGCAACGAGGACGAGACGCCGGCCAACGACGACCAACCGTCGCACTGACCCTGTCGCACTGCCCCTGTCGCACTGACCTTGGGCCAGAGAAACGTTACCGTTGTCATCATTCTGTGACATGACCGCGACAGACTCCTTCGAGCCCGCCTCGAGCGGTGTGTATTCATCGGGAGTCTGTCATGAAATCGTTTCGTTTCACGCTGCGGGGCGGCCTCATCGCCATGCTGCTGCTCTTCGCCCTGCTGACGTCGCTGATTGGCGGCGGCAGCTACCTGGCGATGAAGCAAGCCAGGGATGCCTTCGATTCCGTCCATGCGCTCAATGTCGTCCAGCTCGGCACCGCGCGCGAGATCTACGCGGCGCTGATGCAGACCCGCGTCCTGCTGGACAGCTACCAGACCGACTACAACCGCCTGCGCGTCAAGCCCGCCAAGAAGACCTGGGCACAGGCCGAAGCCACCTTCGACCACGCGAAACAGCGGCTTGCCGACCTTTCCCCGACGGGCAACCCCTCTTCGGAGCAGAGCCGAACGAATCGCGACCTGCAAAGCCGTTTCCAGGCACTGATCGAAGACGGCATACAGCCCGGTTTCGACTCGCTCAAGGCCTGGGACGTCTCGGCGTACCAGGCCAGCGTGCAGCGAGCCAGCGACCTGACCGCGGCGCTGGATGCCAGTCTCGCAACGCTGACCGCCGCCGCGAACGCCAACGCGGCGTCGGGCGCCGAGGCCATGGCACGCAACGTTCGTCACCTGCAGCTAGGGCTATCGGCGACCGCAGCGGTCACCGCGCTGCTGGTCCTGCTTGCTTTCTACCTGTTCCAGCGCCATCTGCTGCGCCCGCTTGGCGAAGTCAGACGGCACTGCGCCGATATCGCCCAGGGCAATCTCGGCACGCGCCTGTCGACCCGCGGCGTGCGCGAAATGGCACTGCTCAAATCCGGCGTGGATGCCATGCAGCTCGCGCTGCTGGATCTGGTCTCTCAGCTGCAGCAGGGAAGCCGGGCACTACGTGACGACGCGCTGGGATTGACCGACGCCAGCCACGCCCTCAACGATCAGAGCCGACAGCAGGCCCAGGCGCTGCAGCAGACCACGGCGAGCATGGAAGAGATCACCGCGACCGTCTCGCACACGGCAGAGCATGCCGATCAGGGGCGGGCCCTGTCGGCGGAAAACCAGCGCCGGATCGATTCCAGCGGAGAACAGGTCTCGACGGCGATCAGTGAAATGCAAGCTGCCCGGGCTCGCTCCGAGGCCTCGCTGGAAGTGATCGCCATGATCGACTCGCTGGCTTTCCAGACCAACCTGCTGGCGCTCAACGCATCGGTCGAGGCCGCCCGGGCCGGCACGCAGGGGCGCGGATTCGCGGTGGTCGCCGAAGAGGTTCGCCGCCTGTCGGCTCGCTCCGCCGAGGCCGCCGGAACGATTCGCGAGCAGATCGAAGGCACGCATCGCCAGGTACAGCAAGGCACCCGCGTATTGGTCGACGCCGGGGAAACGCTGACCACGGCCATGGGCTCCAGTCAGCAGCTCAGCGAGCTGCTGGACGGCATCACCCTCTCCTGCCAGCAACAGCGCGACGGCATTCGCCAGATCGACCAGGCCATCAACGCCATCGATGCCGCCACCCAGCGCAATGTCGCGCTGGCGGAGCGAACGCTCCACGCCACGCGGGATCTCGACGACCGCGCTCAGCGCCAGCAGGAACGCTGCGACGCGTTCAAGCTGATGGCACCGCCACCCGCTGCCGCAGCCGCGACGCTCCTACCGGAACCGCTCTCCCCTGCCGCGCCCGCCGATACGGACTCGACCGTCGACTCGAGGTCGGTCGCCGATACGAGGCACAAGGCCCCTGAACCGTTACCGGCTTGATAGAGATTTCGCTTAACGGAAGGCTTCGGAATCGCCCCGCCCTTCGCGGACGATCACCGGCGGGATCTCGCGCAGGTCGACCACGGTGGTCGGTTCGAGCTGACAGGCGCCGCCGTCGATGATCAGCTCCAGATGCGCCCCGAAGCGCTCGCGGATCTCTTCTGCGTCGGTCATCGGCAAGGTCTCTCCCACCGGAATCAGCGTCACGCTCATCAGCGGCTCGCCGAGAGCATCGAGCAGGGCGTGGGTGATCTTGTGGTCCGGCACCCGGACACCGATCGAACGACGCTTGGGATGCAACAGCAGACGCGGCACTTCGCTGGTAGCGGTGAGAATGAAGGTGTAGGCGCCGGGCGTATGCGACTTGAGCAGGCGGAACACGCTGTTGTCGACCTTGGCGTAGGTGCCGATTTCCGACAGGTCGGAGCACACCAGGGTAAAGTTGTGGCGGTCGTCGAGCTGGCGCAGCCACTTGATCTTCTCGATCGCTTTCTTTTCACCCAGCCGGCAACCCAGCGCATAGCCGGAGTCGGTGGGGTAGGCGATCACGCCGCCCTGGCGCAGGATCTCGATGGCCTGATCGATCAGGCGCTTCTGCGGATTCTGCGAATGAATCTGGAAGAATTGGGTCATTGCACGCTCTCCTGAAACCGCTTTGGAAACCCGCCACGACACGCATGACAGCGGTCGTCCGTAGGATGACCCTCGCTTTTCCGAGCGTCACCGCCTTTCAGCGTAACAGACGCCGCGTCATTCGCCGCAGGCAAAGCCTCGCAGGGACGGATGACACCACACCGGCTCGACGTGGGAACGCGGCGGCGGGCTGATCGTTCCCGGCGACAGCGCACCGCCGGGATAGTGGAAATCGCTGCCGATCGAGCCGTACAGGCCATGGAAGTCGAGCTGCCGGGCCAGATCGTGGGTCGTATCCGGATTCTGGTAGCCGCTGACCAGCTCCGCCGCCTCGCCGCCGGCCTCGATGAAGGCCGAGAACATCAGGTCGCGCTTGCGCCGGGTCATGCCGTAGCGCAGCGGATGCGCAACGACGGCGATGCCTTGGGCGTCGCGAATCCAGCCGACCACCGTCGCCAACTCCGGCCAGTGCATCCTGACGTCGCCGCGCTTGCCGGCGCCAAGGTAGCGTTTGAACGCCGTCTTGATATCCGGCACCACGCCGGCGGAGACCAGCGCTGCCGCGAAATCCGGCCGCCCCAGCGGGCGCTCGCTTCCCGCTTCCCGCCGCGCCCTGGCGAGCCCGTCGTCCAGGCCGACCTTTTCCAGACGGTGGGCAATTTCTCGGGATCGCAGCTCGCGGGCGTGGGCCAGCGACGCCAGGCCGGCATCGAGGGCGCGGGAGGTGCCGTGGGGCAACAGCGCCACGATGTGAAGCGCGATGCCCCGCCACTGGCAGGAGAGCTCGGCGGCCGCCATCAGGTGGATGCCATGGTGACGGCATCGCTGTCGCGCTTCCTCGACGCCATCGAGCGTGTCGTGGTCGGTCAGCGCGACGTGCGTCATCCCGCGGGCATGGCACAGGTCCGCCAGTTCGGTGGGTGAAAGCTTGCCGTCGGAAGACGTGGAGTGCAGGTGCAGATCGACCCCGCGAACGCTTTCCAGCGTTTCTGGCAGCGTCAACGAACGAGTCTCGCGATCATCGGTGGGAAAAACGCTCATGGGCATGACGCCAGCCAGCGTCTTTGTCAGAATAGATCGACTATGGTGACGGGCGCGACGAGCCGGGTCAAACGTCTGCGCCGCCACCACCCGCCAGAGGCCTAGCCCGTATGAAACTGCTGTTCGACTTTCTGCCCATCGCGATCTTCTTCGCCGTGTACCACCTGAGCGGCGACATCATCATGGCGACGATGGTGCTGATTCCCGCTACCGTGGCGCAATTGGGCATCGTCTGGTGGCGTCAGCGCCGCATCGAGAAGATGCTGCTGATCACCTCGATCATCGTGATCGCCTCGGCCGGCGCCACCATCGCGTTTCGCAACCCGGCATTCATTCAGTGGAAACCCACCGTCATCAATGCACTGTTCGGCGTCGCGTTTCTGCTGTCGCCGCTGTTCGGCGGGCAGACGCTGACCCAGCGGATGATGGGCAAGGCGGTAGCGCTGCCCGCGGCCGTGTGGCGGCGGCTCAATCTGGCGTGGGTGCTGTTCTTCTTCGCCATGGCGGCGCTCAATGTCTATGTCTTCAGCTACTACGACGAGGCGACCTGGGTCGACTTCAAGCTTTTCGGCATGCTGGGACTGACGCTGCTGTTCGTGGTCGGGCAGGCCCTGTTCCTGGCCCGCCATCTTTCGCAATCACAATCGGAGGAAGGTTCCTGATGCTATACGCCATTATCAGTGACGATGTCGACGACAGCCTGGAAAAGCGGCTCTCGGTTCGCCCGGCGCACCTCGAGCGTCTGGAAGCGCTGAAGGACGAAGGCCGACTCGTGCTCGCCGGGCCTCATCCAGCAATCGACAGCGACAATCCGGGTGAGGCCGGCTTCAGCGGCAGCCTGATCGTGGCCGAGTTCGAATCGCTCGAAGCCGCGCAGCGCTGGGCCGACGCCGATCCGTACGTCGCGGCCGGCGTCTACTCCCAAGTGCAAGTCAAGCCGTTCAAGCGGGTACTGCCGTAAGCCGGAAGCACCCGTCGCCCGTTATCCACAACCGCTCGCGTCACGGTTTTGCACAATGGCTGTGGATAACACTGTTAAGATCCCGCGGACGTCTTTCCGTGCCGCCGACAAGCCGCCGCCTGGCGGAAAGTGTTCAATTTTTATACAGCTCGCCGCCTGGCTTTCCTGAAGCGATTGCCTGGCGGCGCTGGACGTGGAAACCATGACCGGCAACTCGGTTCCTCCTCATCGCCATGCCATCCGCTACTCCATCCGACATGCCGAACTGGACTGGCGTGTCGACGATGGCGACGTCGAGGCTCCCTTCTCGACCGCTTACGACGATGTCTATTTCTCGCGTCAGGATGGCCGCGAGGAGAGCCGTTTCGTCTTCATCGACAACAACGATCTGCCACGACGCCTGGCCGCCTGGCGGGCTCGGCGGCCGTTCACGATCGGCGAGACCGGCTTCGGCACCGGGCTCAACATGCTGTGCGCCTGGGCGTGCTTCGATGAGAACGCTCCTGCCGAGGCCAGGCTGCATCTGGTCTCGACCGAGAAGCATCCGCTCACCCGCGAGGCGCTGGAACGCGCCTGGCGCAGCTGGCCGCAGCTATCGTCCCGGGCCGCTTCGCTGCTCGAGCAGTGGCCCCCGGCCGTGGCTGGTGTCCACCGGCTGCAGCTGGATGCCCGCGTCATCCTGGACCTTCACTTCGGCGATGCCGCGGACTGCCTGTCGCAGCTGGACGGCCAGGTCGACGCCTGGTTCCTCGACGGTTTCGCGCCGTCGAAAAATCCCGACATGTGGCGCCTTGAGCTGTTCGAGGCCATGGCCGCCGCCAGCCGGCCGGGGGCGACCTTTGCCACTTTCACCTGCGCGGGGTTCGTTCGCCGTGGCCTGGCCGCGGCCGGCTTCCACTGGCGCAAGGTGCCGGGCTTCGGCCGCAAGCGGGAGATGCTGCGCGGCGAGCGGGACGAGTCGACGCGACCTGCGTCCGAGGCCATTCCCGCCCGAGCGGCGACCCCCTGGTTTCAGCCGCCGCCCGCTCGGCCGGCGGCGCACGTGGCCGTGATCGGCGCCGGTATCGCCGGCACCAGCGTGGCGGCGGCACTGGCGCGCCGGGGCAGTCGGGTGACGCTGGTGGATCGCGCGGGCATCGCGGCCGGGGCCTCCGGCAATCCCCAGGCCGCGCTCTACGTCAAACTGGCGGTGGAACCCAATCTCCAGAGCCGCTTCTATCTCGCCGCGCTGCTCTACACGCAGCGCTGGCTGGCGCGCCTCGATCCCCAGCGCCGCTGGTGGTCGGACTGCGGGCTGCTGCAACTGGCCGGGGACGCGCGTGGCGTCGAACGCCAGCGCCGGTTCCTGGACCTCTACGATCTGCCGTCGACGGTCGTCTCCGCCAGCGAGCCCGCCGACGCCACGTCACTCGCCGGCATCGATCTGGACCAGGCTGCCCTCCATTATCCCCGGGCAGGCTGGGTGGATCCGGTGGCGCTGTGTCGTCACCTCGCCGCGACGCCCGGCGTCGAAATACGCCAGGCCGAACTTCGTTCACTGCGGGAGACGGAAAGCGGCTGGCAGTTGCAGCTGGGCCAGAGCCCGCTGTGCGTCGACCAGGTCGTGTTCGCCACCGGCCACGCCAGCCGCGACTGGCTCGATGGCCTGCCGCTGCAATCGGTTCGCGGCCAGGTGTCCACCCTGGCGCTACCGCAGCAGGCCGAGTCCGGCAACGGTCCGGCCCTGGAGCGCGTACTCTGCGCCGACGGCTACGTGATGCCGGCCCGCGACGGAATGCTCACCTTCGGCGCGACCTTCTCGCCCCACGATGCCGATACGACGCTGCGCGAATCGGATCATCGCCGCAATCTCGACGAGCTGGCCCGGACGGCTCCGACGCTGGCCCGCCAGTTTGCCGGAATCAATCCCGCCCGTTGCGGCGGCCGCGCCAGCGTTCGTGCCGCCAGCCCGGACAAGACGCCCTACGTCGGGCCGCTGCCGGACGTCGCACGCTGGCGCAACGACTACGCCGCGCTGGGCAAGGATGCCAGGCGCCGCTTCGACTGCCCCGGCAGCCACTACCCGGGATTGTGGGTCACGACCGCGCACGGCTCCCGCGGCATGGTCAGCGCCCCGCTGTGTGCCGAACTGATCGCCTCGCGGCTATACGATGAACCAATGCCGCTGGAACGCGGACTGGTGGATCACCTCCACCCCGGTCGACGCATCATTGCCGACCTGATTCGCGGGCGCTGAGACGCCCTCTGCGTTCCGGGGAGCCGCCGATTGACGCCGTATTGCCCAAGGGAATCGTCAATCAGGTTTGCTGGCCTCACGAGCCCGGCATGCCGGTCTCTCCCAGATGCGCCAGCGTCTCGCCATCGAGGCAGCGGTAGGTGAAGGAGGGGCGGCCGATCTGGCCGTAATGGAAGGACTCCTCGAGCACGCCGCGATCCACCAGATGCTTGAGGTACTTGCGCACCGATACCCGCGACATGCCGGTGTTCTCGCTCAGCGCCTCGGTGGTGAAAGGTTCGCCGTCCTGTTCGGCGGCGGCTCTCGCCACCTGGGCGAGCGAGTTGGTCGTCAGCCCCTTGGGCAGGTCGCCGGGGCGGGCCGGCTGGGCAGCGACCGAGTCGCGACGGAACAGCGCATCCAGATCGCGCTGGTGTGCGCGCGCCGGCAGCCGGGACAGCCGCCGGTGGGTATCGAGACAGCGGGTCAGGGCCTCCTTGAAGCGCTCGAACTCGAAGGGCTTGACCAGATAGTCGCTGACGCCGAGATGCTTGGCTTCACGCACGGTTTCCATTTCCGAAGCCGCCGTGATCAGCACGATCTGGATATCCCTGGCCTGGCGACGCAGGTCGCGCACCAGCGAGAGGCCATTATGCCCGCGGAGATAGACATCGAGCAGGAGCAGATCCACCGACTCCCGCGCCAGCAAGTCTCTGGCCGCCGGCAAGTCTTCGCACTGCGCCACCAGATCGATGCCGTCAATGCGATTGAGAAACTCGACATTGAGCCGCATCACCATCGGATCATCTTCTACTACCAATACGCGCATGGATCACGTCACTCCGTCGGTTACCCGCGTTACCGCCATCGCATAGGGTACTGTCACCTCGATCAGCGTGCCACGCCCCAGCGTCGAATAGAGAGCCAGCGAGCCACCGAGCGATTCCACGTGCGTCTTGACCATGGCCAACCCATAGCCTCGACCCTCGCCCTTGGAAGAAACCCCCTGCTCCATGGCGAGCCGCTGCTGATCCTCGGCCATGCCTTTGCCGTTGTCCGACACGTGCAGCGAGAGCGCGCCGGCGTCGACGCCCAGTGTCAGGCTCACCTGGGGCGCCTCGCGCCCGGCTACCGCCTCGAACGCGTTCTCCACCAGATTGCCGATGATCGATACCAGCAGATGGATGGTCTCGCTTTCGTCGGGCGCCGGAATCTCGCTTTCCAGATCGATCTCGAACGCCACTCGCCGCTCTCTGGCCTCGCTTCCCTTGGCCAGCAGAAAGCCGGCCAGGACCGGATCCCTGACCCCGGCGATCCGGGCCGCTGCCGGCGCGATCAGGGTGTCGTCCAGCTCGCGCAGATAACGCTCCAGGCGCCCCAGATCACGCAACTGCACGAGCCCCAGGATGACGTGCAACCGGTTCTTGAATTCATGGGTGGAGGCGCGCAGCGCCTGGGCGTATCGGCTGACGCCGGTCAGCTCTTCGGCGAGCCGATTCACTTCGCTGCGATCTCGCAGCGTCACCACGCTCCCGTCGGCGCCGCGTTCGCCGCGAATGGGCACCCGATTGACGATCAGCGCTCGCCCGTTCAGCGTCAGCCGGCGGTCGAGCGAGGAAACGCCGCTGTCGAACAGCTCCTTTAGCGTCGCGGCCGGAATCCCCGAACCGTCCTCCGCCGCCGAGGAACCCAGCAATTGGCAGGCCGCCGGATTGACCAGCGTGATCTCTCCCTCGCCATTGATCGCCAGGACTCCTTCGTGCAGCGAGGAGAGCATCGCCTGACGCTCCCGAACCCACTGGGAGATCTGGTGCGGCTCGAATCCCAGCAGGATCCGCTTGATATAGCGCGCCAGGCACCAGGCGCCCGAGGCCCCGATCAGCATCAGTAGTGAGATACCCAGCAGCAAACCCTGGCGCCGCTCGGCCAGCAACAGGCCGACACGGCTGAGCGTGACCCCGGTCGAGACGGCACCGATGACCGTGCCGCCGGCATCGAACACTGGCGAGAATCCGCGAATGCTGACGCCCAGCGTGCCCTCCGAGCGAGAGACGTAGGATTCCCCGGCCAGCGCGGGGTCTTCGTCGCCACCCCGGAAGTGCCGCCCGACCTCGTCGGGATCGGGATGCGTCAGGCGTAGATGATCGAGATCCATGACGGTGATGAAATCCACCCCCAGGCGCTCGCGCAGTCTCTCGATCTGCTGACGCAGGGCGGAATCGGGGTCGTGGACGATGGGGCGGGCGGAGAGCGCCGCCTTGATATCACTGCGGTCGGCCAGCACCGTCGCCAGCCCCATCACCCTCTCGCCCTGGGTGTCCTCGAGATTGGCGCGCAGCTGGTAGTTGAACAGCAACAGCGCCACGCCCAGCGTCAGCACGATCATGCTGGCGACCAGGATGAATATCTGGGCACTCAGACGTAGCCGTTTCACGCCACGTTCCCACCAGCCGGGCGCATGGACTCGATCTCGCCAGGTCTGCCGCCGCGTCGAGCCAATTCGGACATCTTCCACTACTCCTCTTTGCGATACCGACCCGCCAGTTGCCCTTTGAGGTAACCAGCCGGTAACCGCCATGGCTTTAGACCATGGTGGTATACCCTCCAGGCCAGGCCTGTGCAGCCTTCGAGCACGTTTCTTTCAATAGTTTATAAAGGCTTTAATAATTTCCTAAAACTTGGTCGACACCGTGAGGTCACTATCCTCGGCACCGTACTGCCCGCCGGGCAAGAATCCCGCTTACCGCCCTTTGGGCGAGAATCCATGGGGAGCCAACCATGACTTCAACCGTGACGCAAACTGCACAGGCCGATTCCGGCCATCGAGACAGCTGGCTGTCGACGCCGATTTTCGGCATTCCCCTACCGCTTTTCGCCATCGCCACCATTGTCTTGATCATCTCCATGGCGACGGACACGATCCCGACCGGAATGATCGGCGCCCTGCTGGTGATGATGATCCTCGGTGAGCTCATGGGCTTCATCGGTGATCGGCTGCCGATCGTCAAGAGCTATCTCGGCGGCGGCGCGATCCTGGCTATCTTCGGCGCCGCCGCGCTGGTCTATGTGCAGTGGCTGCCGACCGGCGTCGTCGACAACGTGACCCAGTTCATGAAAGGCGGCGGCTTCCTCAATTTCTATATCGCCGCGCTGATCACCGGCAGCATTCTGGGCATGGACTCCCGCGTGCTGGTCAAGGTCGGCTCGCGCTACGCCTTGCCGCTGGTCTGCGCCGTGCTGTTCGCCGCCCTGTTCGCGATCGCCGTCGGCTGGGTGATGGGCTTCTCGCCGCAGGACGCGGTCGTGGTCATCGCCCTGCCGATCATGGGCGGCGGCATGGGCGCCGGTGCGGTACCGATGAGCCAGATCTACGAGCAACTGCTGGGTCAGCCGGCCAGTTACTACATCTCCATTCTGGTACCGGCACTGGCATTGGGTAACGTCTTCGCCATCATCATCGCCGGCCTGCTCAATGGCCTGGCCAACCGCATGCCGAGCCTGACCGGCAACGGCCAGATGATGCCGGGCGTGGAAATCGAAGAGCGCGAGAGCAAGCTGGAGCTCTCCAAGCTGGGCATCGGCGTCGTCGCTGCACTCACCTTCTTCGTCGCCGGCGAGATTCTGGGCGGGTTCATTCCGCTGCATCCGTACGCACTGATGATCATTCTGGTCGCCGTTCTCAAGATCGCCAACGTCGTGCCGGAATCGATCAACGACGCCGCGGCGCAGTGGTTCCAGTTCGTCGCCAAGAACTGGACCTTTGCCCTGCTGTTTGGCATCGGCATCGCCTATACCGATCTTGGCCAGGTGATCGACGCCATCTCCATCACCTACGTGCTGATCGTGTTCGCCGTCGTCGCCGGCGCAGCCTTCGGTGCCGGCCTGGTCGGCAAGCTGGTCGGCTTCTACCCGATCGAGTCCGCGATCACTGCCGGGCTGTGCATGGCCAACATGGGCGGCACCGGGGACGTGGCCGTGCTCTCCGCTGCCAAGCGCATGCAACTGATGCCGTTCGCGCAGATTTCGTCACGCCTCGGTGGTGCGCTGATCCTGCTCATCTCGAGCATCGTGGTGCCGCTATTCTTCACCTGAACCGGCTCTGACCGCAACGACAATGGCGCCCCGTTCTCAAGAACGGAGGCGCCGTTTTGGTTTGCTGATAAACCGATACGCTTGAATTCCCCACCCGATGACGCCTTCCAGAACGGCGCTGAACGACGATCGCCGCGCCGGGTCTCGCGTCATGGATGACGCGAGAGGCGCGTTGGGCAGGATGCCCTTTCGCGCCGACCCGAGCGCGGGCGGTTGGCGTTCAGGGTCTCGCCGTCTGGGGCGTCAAGAAAGGGGAGCGCGAGGGGCTTGCCCCTCGCAATAATGAGCAAAAGGGCGGTTGATGCTCGGTCAGTGGTAAGCAAATGCTGCTCGAATTAGTCACCTGGCAAAACGGACACACCGTTTAGCCTTCCTCCTCGTCATCGGCCAGGTCCCGCCCGAAGCTGCGCCACTGGGTCAGGGTCATCACTTCGGTGCTCTCGGTCTGCAGGTCATGAACGATCAGCAGCTCGCCCCGCTCCAGTTGTCGCTTGAGATCCCGCACCCAGTCATGCATGTCCGTCGCGACATCGGTGGTGTCGTATCCCTGCCGCGTGACGAACGTCTCCAGCAGCGCATCCAGCGTCTCCGCGGGCAGCATGCGGTGCGGGACTTCGATGAAGCGTCCACTCATGTTCCTGCCTCCCATGCCTTCAACCGTTCGATGAACGTGGCTTCGTCGATCACCTCGACGCCCAGCTCTTCGGCCTTGCCCAGCTTGCTGCCGGCGCCGGGGCCGGCGACGACGGTGGCGGTCTTCTTCGAGACGCTGCCGGCAACCTTGGCGCCGAGCGCCTGCAGGCGTTCCTTGCCTTCGTCACGGGTCATCGCCTCCAGTGTGCCGGTCAGCACCCAGGTCTGCCCTGCCAGCGGCTGCGGCCGTTCGCCGATATCCTCCTCTTCCCAGGTCACGCCCACCTTCAAAAGATCGTCCAGCGTCTCCTGATTGTGCGCCTGTCGGAAGAACGTATGGATATGGTGGGCCACCACCGGGCCGACGTCGTCGACGGCCTTCAAGGCTTCCAGGGAGGCCTCGCGCAGCGCCTGGAGCGTACCGAAGTGGCGCGCCAGGCTGGCCGCCGTGGCTTCGCCCACCTCACGGATGCCGATGGCGTAGACGAAACGCGCGAGCGTGGTGTGTTTGGCTGCCTCAAGGGAGTTGACCAGATTGTTGGCGGACTTTTCCGCCAGCCGGGGAAGCTCGGCCAGCCGCTCGGCCCTGAGCCGGAACAGATCCGCCGGCGTCTTGACCCAGTCGCGCTCGACCAGCTGATCGATCAGCTTCTCGCCGAGACCGTCGATATCCAGCGCGCGCCGGCTGGCGAAGTGCTTCAATGCCTCCTTGCGCTGCGCCGGGCAGTAGAGACCACCGGAACAGCGTGCCGCAACCTCGCCTTCCAGTCGTTCGATCTGCGAGCCGCAGACCGGGCAGGCCGTCGGCATCTCGATGGCGCGGGTCCCCTCCGGGCGCTGCGACTCGACGACACCGACGATCTGCGGAATGACGTCGCCGGCTCTCCGCACGATTACGGTATCGCCGATACGCACACCAAGCCGCTCGACCTCGTCCATGTTGTGCAGCGTGGCATTGGAGACCGTCACGCCGGCGACCTGCACCGGCTCCAGCTTGGCCACCGGCGTCAGCGTGCCGACGCGGCCGACCTGGAACGCCACGTCGTTGAGCGTCGTGGTCTGTTCCTGGGCCGGGTACTTGTAGGCGATGGCCCAGCGCGGCGCGCGGGAGACGAAGCCCAGCTCGCGCTGATCGCGCAGGCTGTCGACCTTCAGCACGGCGCCGTCGATGTCGTAGTCGAGCGTCTCGCGCTGCTCGCCCAGCGTCCGGCAGAACGAGACGACACCGCTCGCACCCTCGACAACATCGAGCAGCGGGCTGGTGCGAAAGCCCAGCTCGCGCAATCGCTTCAGGTAATCCGAATGGGATTGCGCGCTATCGTCGCCCTCGAGCCGTGCGACCTGATAGGCGCAGAATTCGAGTGGCCGTTTGGCGGCGATCGAGGAATCCAGCTGCCGCAGGCTGCCGGCAGCGGCGTTGCGCGGGTTGGCGAAGACCTTGTCGCCGTTCTCCCGCGCGCGCTGGTTCATCGCCTCGAAACCCGAATGGCGCATATAGACTTCGCCGCGCACCTCGATCAGCGACGGCACCGACTTGCCGCGCAACTTGAGGGGAATGGAGTGGAGCGTACGCAGGTTGAGTGTGACGTCTTCGCCGGTCCGCCCGTCGCCGCGCGTCGCGCCCTGGACCAGCCGGCCGTTCTCGTAGACCAGCGATACCGCCAGCCCGTCGAGCTTGGGTTCGCAGCAGAAACTCAGCGTCTCCGGATCGCTTTCGAGCTTGTCGGCGACACGCTTGACGAATGCCTCGAGCTCTTCCGTGCTGAACGCGTTATCGAGCGACAGCATCGGCACGGCGTGCGTCACTTCCCGAAAGCGTTCGGCTGGCGAGGCACCGACGCGCTGCGTCGGCGAGTCCGGCGTCACCAGTTCGGGATGATCGGCTTCCAGCGACTGCAGCTCGCGCAGCAGCTTGTCGTACTCGATATCCGGTATCTGCGGCTGATCTTCGACGTAATAGTGGTAGTTGGCATCGTCCAACTGCTGGCGCAGGGCATCGGCCCGTTCGAGGACCGCTTGGGGGATCTGGCTCATGACGCTCGATTCGATCGCTGCACAAAGTGACCCGCATTGTAGCGGAAGCCGGTCATGGCTGCCGTAACGTCAGGGCCGGACCCAGCCCGAGCCCCTGAAACGAAACGACGACGGGGCCTCGAAGGGCCCCGTCGTCAAGTTCGGCTCGGTTCGAGCCTTTGCCAACTCAATTGGCTTGATAGCGATGCAGCCGATGGCGACGCTCGAACTCCTGCACCCGCTGGCGCGCGAACTCGATCGTCTGGGCGGTCATCACGCTGTGGTTCTCGTCCTTGAGTTCGCCACCGAGGTTGCGCACCAGCACCATCGCGGTTTCCAGCATCGCCTCGAAAGCGGCCGCGGTGTCGTTGGCGCCCGGCAGCGGCATCAGGAAGGAAACCCCCGGCGTCACGATTTCCTGCATGCTGTCGAGATCGAAGACGCCCGGCTTGACCACGTTGACCATCGAGAATTGAAGCTCGCTGTCATCGGCTTCGGTCTCGTAGCGATGGAAAATGCCCATCTCGCTGAAACGCAGGCCGCAGGCCAGCATCAGGTTGAGCAGGTCGGCACCGTCGAATCCGTCGTCGGTTCTCGCCAATACGCTGATGACGATGATCTCTTCGGCGTGCGACAGGGTCTCGCGAGCGCGGGCGGCACTCACGTGGTGACGCTTGGCGCGCTCCACCGCCGGATGCGGCGTCACGACGTCGTGTCGTGGCGACACGCTGAGCTCGTCGGCTGGCGCGACGGGCCGTTCGGCCATCTCCGGTTCGACACGGCGTTCCGCAAGGGTCGGCTCGGACTGATCGACCGGTTGCACCTCATCGGCTCCACGGTCACCGTCATACGCCATTGGCGCACCTTCCGGCGGCACCAGCGTCGTGATCTTCAGGCGGCTGGCGTGATCGGCGGCATCGGCCTCCCGAGACGCCGGACCTGGTTGCTGATGGCGTTCAGCTTTCTGAATCCGCGCCGCTTCGGCGTCGCGACTGACTGCTTCCGGTTCACGGCCGGCATCGTCGCGTCTGGCATCGTCGCGTCGGTGACTCAGGCGATGCGCCGAATCACTGACACGCTTGGCACCGGCACGAACGGCATTCTTGAACTTTTGCTGCACATCGACACTGTGCTGCTTGTCGGCAAACGAAGAGCGCGTTCGGCGATCGACGATACTGCTCTGCAGTTCCTCTTTCGGAATTCGCGCCTGCCGCTTGGGTTCGGAAGGCCTGATCGGCTCCGAGCCGTTGCCGCTGCGTTCAAACGTCGCCGGACGTACGACACGTGCCCCTCCATTGGGCAATTCCCAGTTGACCTCGGCCTCGCGGGCCGCCTGCTCCGGATCCCTTTCGGATCCGCCGTCGATCTCACTGTCTTCGATCGTCTGATCGAGGCGTGGAACCCGACGTTGGCGCTGAAGACGACGGAAACCATCGATCACGATGGTCGCCACCAAAACCAGCCCCAGGATGATCAGCCACTCTCTTAGTTCCATGGGTCGTCTTGCCTGTTCGCGGTGCCACTATGCTGGAAGAGGACAACATGCTCATGCATGTCCGCACTAGCATAGCGTGATTTGTCAAAAATGGGCCACTTTTTTTCTTTGTCAAGCGAAGTTTTGCCCACCAGCAATCACCCTTCAATTCATCCCGTGCGCGATATCCTATTACGCCGTAAGCCGGTTTGGCTATTTTCGCCAGTATCAGGATGTATCCGCCATCGATGCCGCTTCTTCCACGCCCACCGATACCAAGCGTGACACCCCCGGCTCCTGCATCGTCACGCCCATCAAACGCTCTGCCGCCTCCATGGCAATCTTGTTGTGCGTGATGAAGATGAATTGCACGCTCTCTGACATTTCCTTGACCAGTTTCGCATAGCGCCCCACGTTCGCATCGTCGAGCGGCGCGTCGACTTCGTCGAGCATGCAGAAAGGGGCCGGATTGAGCTGGAAGATGGCAAACACCAGCGACAGCGCCGTCAACGCTTTTTCGCCGCCGGACAGCAAATGAATGGTGCTGTTTTTCTTGCCTGGAGGGCGCGCCATGATAGCCACGCCCGTTTCCAGCAAATCCTCTCCCGTGAGCGTCAACCATGCAGTCCCGCCGCCGAAGACTCGGGGAAAAAGTGCCATCAGGCCCTGGTTCACTTCTTCGAAAGTCTGCTTGAAACGGGTGCGTGTCTCTTGATCGATACGCTTGATCGCGCGCTCCAGCGTTTCGATCGCTTCGCTCAGCTCGGCGTGCTGGGCTTCGAGATAATCGCGGCGCTCGGCCTGCTGCTCGTACTCCTCGATAGCCGCCAGGTTGATGGCGCCGAGCCGCCGAATGCGTTCGCCGGTCTCTTCCAGACGGGTCTGCCAGGCGGATTCCGTGGCATTGGGATCGAGATTTTCCTGTAAGTGTCGGGCGTCCTGCTGCTGCTCCGCCAACGTCTCCTGTTGCGCATCCGCCTTGAGCGTCAACGCCTGCACCTGCATCCGGCCTTCCTGCAACCGCTGGCGGAGCCCTTCCAGGTTGCGCTCGTGCTGCTGACGCTCTATCTCGGTCTGGCGCAGCGTTTCGCCGATCTGGTTGGCGCGATCCCGGCAGCGGTTGAGCGTGGCCTCCTGTCGGGATCGCGTCTCGAGTAATTGCGCCAGCCGTTCACGCTGATCGTCGTCGGGTTCGCGCAAGGTTTCCAGCTGTTCCCGCAGCAGTTCGACGCGTTCGTCGAGTCGCGACAGCTGCTCCCCACTGCGCTCGGCCTGCTGTCGAAGTTCGCCGCGCTGGGCCTCGAGACGCTGACGTTCGAGCGCCAGTTGCTGCTGGGTCTGGCGGGTCTGCTGCTGTTGCTGACGCAGCTCCGCGAGCCGCGACTGGCTCTGTTCGCGGGCCGCTTGCAGCGCGTCGCGCTCGGCGCTGTTGGCCTCGACCTGATCGAGCGCCTGCTGCCAGCGCTCCCGCGCGTTCTCCAGTTCCAGCTCCTGCTCCGCGTGTCGCTCCTGTCCGTGGGCCTGCTCGGCATCGAACTCCTGCAGCCGCGAGGCGACATGTTCGAGACGACTTTCCAGCGTCGCCAGCCGGGTCGACTGCGCCTGACGCTGCTGGGCGATTTCGCGTTCGTCCTGTCGCAAGGATTCCAGCGCCGCTTCGCTGGCCTCGAGTTCGGCCTGCCAGCGAGCGATCCCTGTTTCATGCTCGGCCAGCGTGGCGTCGAGCGTCGCGATTTCCTCGATCAGGGCATCGCGGCGCTGTCGCTGCAGCAGGACGCTATCCGCGTTGGCGTCGTCCCGGCCGAGACGCCGGGCCCAGCCCCGCCCTAGCCACAGGCCATCCTGCGTGATCACGCTCTGCCCCGCGGGAAGGTCGGCGGCCATCTGCCAGGCCGCTTCCGGATCCTCGACGCAATGGATCGCCGACAGCAGCGTCGACAGCGCGCCGGCGCCCTCGACCCGGGCGCCCAGCGATCGGGAAGGCGCGGTCTCCGGTGCCTGTTCCGACACCACCGGCAGTTCTCCGCTGGTCAGTGAATTCAGCGGTTCACGTACTGCTCCCGGATCCGCCAGACGCGCCTTGAGCCACGGCGCGAGCACCCAGGCCACGGTGCGCTCCCAGCCCGCCGTCACCTGAAGACGCTCGGCGACTCGCGGCGCGTTGCCCAGCGGGTGATCGCCGAGCTGTTCGGCCAGACTGGCGTCGTCATCGTTGAGCGCCGCATCGATCAGCGCCTCCAGCGAGGCAATCTCTCCCTGGCAGCGATGTCGACGCTCGCGTTCGCCGTCCCTTGCCGCCTGCGCCTCGGCCTGGCTTTGCCGAGCCCGCTCGCGGGACTGCCGATGCGTTTCGCGACGAATCTCCAGCGCCTGCTGCCGTTCGTCCAGCATTGCCAGGGCTTCCCTGAGCGCGTCTCTTTCCGCCTCCAGATCACCGACATCCGGCAGTTCGGATCGCTGCTGCCGGCGCCGCTCCAGTTGGCGGGCCGCCTCTTCGAGCTGGCGTTCGAGACGCCGGATCGTCTCCTGCTCACGCTCGGCCCGGTGATGAGCGTCCCGGTCCCGCTCGCTGAACGCTTCCCACTGTTGCCGGTGCTCGTCGGCCCGGGCCTCGGCCTCTTCCAGCTGCAACTCCAGCGTCAGCAGCGATTCATCCGCGATCTCGGCTTCGGGCAGCAGCGTCTCGAGTCGCATGTCGAGTTCCGCACGGCGCGCCTCGTCCTGCTCGACCAGCTGTGCCAGCGCATCGCGCTCGCGTCGGGCGCTCTCCTGATCGTCGGCGAGCTGCTGCTCACGCTGCCGGGCGTGTTCCAGCGACTGCTCCAGCCGGGCGATATCGGCGCCGGTCTGGTAGAACTCGGCCTGATGCGTTTCCAGCTCCGCCGCCACCGCATCGTGGGCCTCTCGGCCTTCCGCCAACCGGGTTTCGCACTGGCGCTGGCCGAGGATCTCGCGCTCGACCTGGATCTCGCAGTCGCGCACGCGCGCCTCCTCTTCGCGCTGCTGGCTGCGCAGCGCGCGTTCCCGCAGTACCGCAAGCTCTCCCCGCAGGCGGTGCTCTTCCTCTTTCAGCGTGCGATAGCGTTTGGCCGCTTCGGCCTGACGCTTGAGCCGTTCGAGCTGCTTGTCGAGCTCTTCGCGGATATCGTCGAGACGTTCGAGATTCTCCTGGGTGCGCCGCAGGCGGTTTTCGGTCTCTCGCCGGCGCTCCTTGTACTTGGAGATTCCCGCCGCCTCTTCCAGCGTGTTGCGCAGCTCTTCCGGCCGCGCCTCGACCAGCCGGGAAATCATGCCCTGGCCGATGATCGCGTAGGAACGCGGCCCGAGCCCGGTGCCCAGGAAAATGTCGGCGATATCGCGGCGGCGGCATTTCTGGCCATTGAGGAAATAGCTGGACTGGGCCTCGCGGGTGACCTGGCGCTTGACCGCGATCTCGTTGTAGCCGGCATAGGCACCGCCGAGATCGCCGTCGCGATTGTCGAAGATCAGCTCGATGGAGGCCTGGCCGACGGGAGAACGGCCGGTGGAACCGTTGAAGATGACGTCTGTCATCGACTCGCCGCGCAGGGTCTTGGCGGAGGACTCGCCCATGACCCAGCGCACGGCATCGATGACGTTGGACTTGCCGCAGCCGTTGGGTCCGACGATGGCGGTCATGTTGCTGTCGAACGGCACCGTGACCGGATCGACGAACGACTTGAAGCCGGCCAGCTTGATGGACTTGAGACGCATGCAGGGAATCGAGCTCCTGAACCGATATGGCGATGGCGAACTACCCGGTCGGTAGCCCGCCATCGCCGGTTTCGGCAGAGCCTAAGGCACCGTGTGGTCGATATCCAGCGTCAATGTCCTGGCGCCATCGATCTCGACGCCATCCAGCCGCCCGCCGAGCAATGCCGCCATGGCGAAGGCGAACGACTACCGCTCACACCGGGCCGACTTGCCGATGCCGTTTGCCTTGCTATGATGTCGACACCACCTCGGGAGAAGACGATGACAAACGCCGCACCGAGCTATCTGCAGCGCCAGCCGAACCTGCCGCTGATCGACGGCAACTGGGAACCCATCGATGCCACCGATCTGGTCGAGATTCCCCTGCTCGGGCAGGTCGCCGCCGGGCTGCCGATGGAAGCCTGCCTCGACGACGCCACGGTTCATGTCCCCGCGAAGCTGGTCCGTCGAAACACCTATGCGCTACGCGTCCGCGGCGACTCGATGATCGACAGCAACATCTTCGATGGCGATGTCATCATCATCGAGCGCTATGAGTCGGCCGAAAACGGCGAAACGGCGGTAGTCCTGATCAACAATCAGGAAGTGACACTGAAGAAGCTGTTCATTGAGAAATCTGGTGTCCGCCTGCAGCCCGCCAACGACAGCATGCCGCCTATCTACCTGAAGAACGAGGATGTGCAGGTACTCGGCCTGGTCATGGGCGTGATGCGCAACCCACCCCAGGTGGCCTGATTCCCCGGAATCGCCCCAAGTCTTCCAGGCCGGGCGAAAATCTTCCAGGCCGAGCGAAAGGCTTGAGCCGAGTCAGCCAAGAGATCTCCATGCGCTACCCGATTCCCGATCTTGCTCCGCGTGCGCGACACGCCAATACCGTCGAGATCGAGAAGAGCCGTTTCATCTGCTGGCTCTGTCACGCACCCGACAACGCCGCCTTCGACACGCTGCTGAACGACGCGCGTTCGACCTATCCCGATGCCAGCCACCACTGTTCCGCCTTCATTGCCGGCGCGCCCGGCGAGCAGATCGCGATCGGCTTTTCGGATGACGGCGAGCCGGGCGGCACCGCCGGACGCCCCATGTTTCAGGCGCTGGAAGGCAGCGGACTGGGGCAGATCGGTGCGGTGGTGACGCGCTACTTCGGCGGTACCAAGCTGGGAACCGGAGGGCTGGTGCGCGCCTACACCCAGGCCGTGCTCAAGGCACTCGATACCCTGCCCCGGCGCGAATTCACCGAGCGTCGCGACGTGACGATCCAGGTCGATTTCAGCAACGAAGCGGAAGCCCGCCGCTGGCTGGCGGAGCACGACATCCCGGTGGTCAGCGCCGACTACGATAGCCAGGGGGCGCGTCTGCTACTGGAGTGGCCGGCCGATGACAGCATTTCGCTGGCCGTGCTGGAGCGGCGCCTGAAAGGAGCACTCGTGCAGCTCTGATCACGCCGTTGTGATCATCGTCATGCTTTTCCTGTCGCTCCGCCTTTCCCTGTCGCTCCGCCTTTCCCTGTCGCCCCGCCTTTCCCTTCGCTCGTCTCGTTTTCTTGGCAAGCCCCCTGCGCCACTTCGTAGGAGAGCCGTATGTGCTCTTCGAGCAGCGCTCGCGCCGCGGCGGTATCGCGCGCCATGGCCAGATCGACCAGTTGGCCGTGCTGGTCGTTGAGTGTCTCTCGCACCGCATTGTTGGCCGGCGCCATGCGCCGGTAGCGATCGAACTGGTCGTGCAACTGTTCGATGAAACGCAACAGCCAGGGTGAACCGCAGGGCTCCAGCAGATGACGATGGAACTGCAGATGCATCTGCTCCCAGTGCTCCAGCTGATCCGGCGTCTCGTCGGCCCGCTTGAGACGGTGAAACGCCGCCAGCAGGCCGGCTTCCCATTCATCGTCGCCCGCCTCGAGCGCCTGCGCCAGCGCCTGCCCTTCGAAACGCTGCCTCAGTTCGGCGATGTCGTCCAGCTCGGCACGCGTCAATGCGGGAACCCGGAAGCCACGCTGGTTTTCCTGCACCAACAGGCCATAGGCAGCCAATCGATTGAGCGCCTCGCGCAGCGGGCTGAGCCCGACCCGGTAACGTTGCTTGAGCGTGGTGATCGCCAGCTTCTGCCCGGCGGCGAAACGCCCATCGATCAAATCGCGCTTCAAGGCCGTGTACAGCTGGCTGGCCGTCGTGTTGGCGGTGGGTGCTTCAGCTCTCATAAGTGCTGACCTTCCGATCCAGTGACAGAAACTCACTATCTTGCCGACTCAGGTCTTGACCTGCACAAGAATTCGACGCCATAGTAAAAAATCGATTTTTTACATCATAAACGATTAACATCAATTTACCGTATGACCTTCGCATTCAGCGATGCGCCTTACGATGAATCGGCTCAAAATAATCGAGAAACGCCATGTCCCTCACTTTCGACCACAACAATCCTTATCCCTCTCGCCGTAGCGCCACCTATGCCGATCGCGGCATGGTCGCGGCATCGCAGCCCCAGGCCAGCCAGGCCGGGCGAGACATGCTGGCCCAGGGCGGCAATGCCATCGATGCCGCCATCGCGACGGCAGCGGTGCTGACCGTGGTCGAACCCAGCGGCAATGGAATCGGCGGTGATGCCTTTGCCCTGGTCTGGATTGCAGAAGGCAACGACGGCCATGGCAAGCTCCACGGTCTCAACGCCAGCGGCCACGCGCCGAAGCGGCTGACGCCGGAAGCCGTCAAGGCCGCCGGCCACGACGAGATGCCGCTGCACGGCTGGACGCCGGTCACCGTCCCCGGCATTCCTGCTGCCTGGGCCGAGCTGTCGAAGCAGTACGGCAAGCTGGATTTCGCCACCCTGCTGGCGCCGGCGATCCGCATCGCCCGGGAAGGCTTCCCGGTTTCGCCGGTGATCAGCCAGCTCTGGCAACGCGCCGAAATCGAATTTCGTGCCAAGGCAAGCGATCCTGCCATTGCGACGTGGCTGGAGGCCTTCGCACCCGAAGGGCATGCGCCTCGCCCTGGTGAACTCCATCGCAACGAAGCTCAGGCCAGAACCCTCGAAGCTCTGGCCGAGAGCCGCTGCGAAAGCTTCTACCGCGGCGAACTGGCGCAGAAGATCGATGCGTTCTCGCAAGCGACGGGCGGCTACCTTCGCGCCGACGACCTTGCGGATTATCGCCCCGAATGGGTCGAGCCGATCTCGGTCAACTACCGGGGCTATGACGTCTGGGAAATTCCGCCCAACGGTCAGGGCATGGTCGCGTTGATGGCCCTGCGCATGATGGAAGGGTTCGATGTCACGGTCCGCGACGACCCGCAGTTGCTGCATCGTCAGCTGGAAGCGATGAAGCTGGCCTACACCGATGGCCACCATCACATCACCCAGGCCGAGTACATGCGCACGAGCGTCGCTTCGCTGCTCAGCGACGAGTATGCCGATACCCGCCGCCGCCTGATCGGCGAGAATGCCATCGACCCCGAACCCGGCCAGCCGCAGGCCGGCGGTACGGTCTATCTGGCGACCGCCGACAGCGATGGCAACATGGTCTCCTATATCCAGAGCAACTATCACGGCTTCGGCTCCGGCGTCGTGGTGCCCGAAACCGGTATCTCGCTGCAGAACCGGGGCCACGGCTTCAGCCTCGAGGCGGATCATGTCAACGTGCTGGCGCCCGGCAAGCGCACTTTCCATACCATCATCCCGGGCTTCCTGACTCGGGGCGATACCGCGCTCGGCCCGTTCGGCGTCATGGGCGGCTTCATGCAGCCCCAGGGACACATGCAGGTCGTCATGAATCTGGTCGACTTCGATCTCAATCCGCAGGCGGCGCTGGATGCGCCACGCTGGCAGTGGATGGGTGGACGCAAGATCGGCATCGAACCCGGCTATCCGCTTCACGTGATCCGCGAGATGGCGGCACGCGGCCACCAGATGACCATGGCCGTGGACAGTACCGCCTATGGCCGCGGCCAGATCATCCTGCGCGACCCTCGAAGCGGGGTTTATTGCGGCGGCACCGAGCCGCGCACCGACTCCAGCATCGCGGTGTTCTGATCCATGTCTTCGTCTTTGACAACCCAGCGTCATCTGTTCGTGGCGTTCCTGCGCATCGGCCTGCTCGGATTCGGCGGCGGGCCGTCGATGATTCCGCTGGTTCGCGCCGAGGCGGTCACTCGCTATCAGTGGATGAACGATGAGGAGTTCGGCGACGTGCTGGCCATCGGCAACACCCTGCCCGGCCCCATCGCCACCAAGATGGCCGGCACCATCGGTTATCGGGTCGGCGGCGTGGTCGGCTGCCTCAATGCCGTTCTGGCGGTCATCGTGCCGTGCATCGTGGCGATGGTGGTACTGCTGGGGCTGTTCACCCGTTACCGCGATCAGCGCTGGATCCAGGGCATGAGCGAAGGCGTCATTCCGGTGGTCATGGTGATGATGGCCCAGCTCACCTGGGACTTCTTCCAGAAATCCCGCATCGTGCTCGGCTGGATCGCGACCCTGATCATGGGGGCGATTGCCGGCGGCCTGATCTATGGACTCGGCATTCATCCAGGCCTGGTGATTGGCGCGATCCTCATTGCCGCACTGCTGCGACCGGAACGGTGGCGCAAGCGCAGCGGGGAGACGAAGTCATGATCTACTGGGATCTCTTCGTCGCCTTCTTCATTCCCAACATCATCGGCTATGGCGGCGGGCCGGCGATCATTCCGCTGGTCGAGAACGAAGTCGTTGGCCGCTATGGCTGGATGACTTCCCAGCAGTTCGCCGAGACGCTGGCGCTGGGCAATACCCTGCCCAGCCCCATCGCTACAAAAATGGCCGGCTATATCGGCTATGACGTGGCCGGCATCGGCGGCGGACTGGTGGCCACGTTCGCCACCGTTGCCCCTTCACTGATCCTGATGCTGGTAGCGCTGGGGACCCTGTATCGCTACCGGGATTCGATCAAGGTCAAGTCGATGAGCCAGTGGGTCAGACCGGTGATCATGGTACTGATGGGCTATCTCACCTGGTCGTTCCTCAACGAAGGCGTCAGTGACTCCGGCTGGATTCACACCGTCATCATCGGCGCGATCGCCGTGGTGATGCTCTGGCGTCTCAAGCTCCATCCGGTGTGGGCCGTTCTTCTGGGACTGATCTATGGAGGGCTACTGCTCGGGTAGAGGCCGAAGCGCGAGCGCTTGCGTCCTCGACAAGCAGCAATACAAGAAGCGAAGAAAGTTAACGGAAAAATTCGATACGACGTCAAAATCTACAAGCCAAACAAGGACAACTCATGTTCTACGACGTACTCCGTAATGCCGCCCAGGGCAAGCTGGGCCGAATGCTCGCCTCCAGTGGCGCGATCGCCTCTCTGACGCTGGGACTCGGCGCGACCGGACTGGCGACCAGCCAGCTCGCACAAGCCGACGACTATCCCGACCATGCCATCGAGTTCATCGTGCCCTGGTCACCCGGCGGCGGCAGCGATGCCCTGATGCGCATCATTTCCAACGCTGCGCCGAAAGATCTCGGCCAGCCGATGCCGGTGATCAACATGCCTGGCGTCAGCGGCACCATCGGCCTCAAGGAGCTGGCGCAGAAAGATCCCGACGGCTACACCGTGGGCCAGATCCATGAAGGGCTGATGGCCTCCAACGCCACCGGCCTGACTCAGCTCAACTGGGACGACTTCCAGCCGATCGCCTCGCTGGCCTCATCGCCCCAGTATCTGGTGGTCAATGCCGACAGCGACTGGAAGACCTTCGAGGATTTCGCCGAATATGCCAAAGCGCACCCGGGCGAGATTCGCGTTGGCGCCACGCTCGGCGGCATTCCTCACGTGCACGCGGCGATGATCGAGGACGCCATCGGGGCACAGTTCCGATACGTCGGCTTCGAGGGGACCGGCGCTCGCATTCGCGCGCTGGTCGGCGGCCATATCAACGCCTCGATCGGTGATATCTCGTCGAGTCTGGAGTTCGTCAAGAATGGGGATCTGCGCTTCCTGGCCGTCGGCAGCAAGGAGCGCCTCAAGCAGACGCCCGACGTACCGACCTTCAAGGAACTCGGCTACGACAATCTCAACCTGAGCATCAACCGCGGCATCGTTGCTCCCAAGGGGATCGACCCGGCCAAGGTAGAGACGCTGGCTCAGGGCTTCGAAGCGATGTCCAAAGATCCCGAGTTCATCAAGCGGGTCAATAACACCGGCGCCGAGGTCGACTTCATGGGGCCTCAGGCCTACGCCGACTATCTCTCTGACGTCGACGCAACGATCAAGCGCCTCTCTGGAAAGTTGGCAAGATGAACGCTGGCAAGATGAACGATAACGCCGAGATGGTCTCCCGCCCTGCGCGGGAGGCCAGCAGCGAGCGCGGCAAGGCGCTCGCCAACGTTATTTTCAACATCGCCCTGGCCGCGCTATTCCTCGGGCTGTTCGTGCAGGCCGGCGACTTGCCATCATCGATGTGGGAACCGCTGGGTGCCGGCTCGTTCCCGCGATTGGTTCTCGGGGCGCTGGTGATCTTCAACCTGGCGATCGTGGTGCAGTCGATGACGGCGCTGCGCAACACTGACCGATCGGCGAGCGTCGGTGCAAGACAGTGGTTCCTGCAGCGACGCCTGGCCTTCGCGACGCTGGCGGCATTTTCCGTTTACGCACTGCTCATGCCGTGGATCGGATTCGCTCTGGCGTCGTTGCTGTTCCTGCTCGCGGTCCAGTTCATTCTGGGGGCTCGTCGCGGCCGCCGATTGTTGATCGCCGCGATCATCGCCGTCGTCTTCGGTCTTGGCCTGCACTTGCTGTTCAGCCAAGTGTTCCTGATTTCGCTACCTCCGGGACGCCTGTGGTAATCCGAAGCCGGTAACCCCGGGTCGATCGCCCGGAACTGCCGATCCGAATCGAACAAGATCAACGGGATCAAGAGAGCTTTCCATGCCGATGACAGATGCGCTGCTCAGCAGCGTCGAACAACTGTTTTCGCTGGCGACCCTCGTCAGCATGATGATTGGCGTCGTGGCAGGTGTCGTGGCCGCCGCCATTCCCGGTTTCACGATTACCATGGCGATCGTGCTGACACTGCCGGTGACTTTTACCATGTCGCCGCTTCAGGGCGTGGCCACCATGCTTGCCGTGTATGTCGGCGGTGGCTCGGGCGGGTTGATCAGTGCCGCCCTGCTGGGCATTCCCGGCACCCCTTCCGCCGTCGCGACCACCTTCGATGCCTACCCGATGGCGCGCAAGGGTGAGCCAGGACGGGCGCTGGCGCTGGGTATCTGGGCCTCGTTCTTCGGCGCCCTGGTCAGTGCCGTGGTGCTGATCGTCGCCGCCCCGCCGCTGGCGATGATCGCGGTCAAACTCGGCCCCTGGGAGTACTTCTCGCTCATTCTGTTCGCGGTCACCGTGGTGGCGAGCCTGGTGGGCAAATCGATCCTCAAGGGGTTGATGATGAGCCTGCTGGGACTTTTCATCGCGACCGTGGGCCAGGATCCGATGATGGGCGTTCCCCGCTTCACCTTCGGTGTCGATGTGCTGGCTGCCGGTATCCCGTTCCTGGTGGTGCTGATCGGCATCTTCGCGGTCAGCCAACTCGCCAGCGAAGTCGAGAATCCCGAAGAACTCCATCAAGGAAAAGCGCTGGTGGGCGGCAAGATACGATTCCACCCTTTCGCGGTGATGCGTGAAGTGCTGAGCCGTCCGGTGAATCTATTGCGCTCTTCGATGCTGGGCGTGGTCATCGGTGCCGTACCTGGCGCCGGTGGCAGTATCGCCAATCTGATCGCTTACGATCAGGCCAAACGCGCCTCGAAGACACCGGAACGCTTCGGTACCGGCATAGCCGACGGCGTGGTGGCCTCCGAGTCCGGGAATTCCGCGACTGCCGGCGGCGGTCTGATCCCGATGATCGCGCTGGGCATTCCCGGCAGCGCCGTCGATGCGGTACTCATGGCAGCCTTGATGGTTCAAGGTGTCAGCGTGGGCCCCAGACTCATCATGGACAACGCCGATCTGGTCTATGGCATGTTTCTGGCAATGTTCCTGGCCGCCGGCATGGTGCTGGCCTTCTGTCTGATCAGCATGCGCTGGTTTCTGCGGATCACCGAGATTCCCAAGTCGATCATCGTACCGGTGGTACTGGTCTGCTGCGCAGTCGGCGCGCTGGCGCTGAACAACCGGGTTACCGACCTCTACCTGCTGATCGGCGTCGGCCTGGTGGGCTATCTGCTGGCCAAGCTCGATTATCCGCTGGCGCCGCTGGTGCTCGGCGTCATTCTCGGGCCGATCGCCGAGACCAATCTGCGTCGCGCACTGATGGCCGACGAGGACTGGACGCTGTTCTTCACGCGGCCGATTTCGGCCGGGCTCCTGATTCTGGCCGTGCTGTCGGTGGCGTTTACGGCCCGACGCATCCTCCAGCAACGAGCCGCCGCCCGCGCCTGACAGAAGCGAGCGGTACTCCCGCACTGGGCGTACCGCTCATCCGTTCATCTTTTCATTCGCTCTCAGCGAGAGATGTGCCAGGGCCTGATGCCGGTTCAGCGCGGCCGTGCATGAAACGGCAATAGGCCCTAACATGGCGACCGATCATCGGAGGTCGCATGGCACAGCCTTTCCCCTATCCAGATACGGCCACTTTTCGTGGCGACACGCTCAATTTTCGTGGCGAAACGCCGTTTTCCCGAGCCGCCTCGGCGACAGGCCGAATCGGTCTGGCGCCAATGGAGGGTGTCATCGATGCCGACACCCGTGCGCTGTTGAGCGAGGACGGCGCGCTGGACTGGTGTGTCACCGAATTCGTGCGGGTCGTCGATGCGAAATTGCCGCCGAGGGTGTTTCTGCGCCACTGCCCCGAGCTGGCGACAGCAGGTTCGTGCGGGCCGATCACGCCCTCGGCCACGCCCGTCACGCTGCAGTTGCTCGGCTCCGATCCGCAGGCACTGGCGGCCAATGCCGAACAGGCCATCGCACAGGGGGCGACGCGGCTCGATCTCAACTTTGGCTGCCCGGCCAAGACCGTCAACCGTCACGATGGCGGTGCGTCGCTGCTGCGTACGCCAGCGCGCGTCTACGCTGCCGTCGCGGCGGTATCGGATGTCGGGAAGCGATTCGGCGTTTCGGTCAATGCCAAGCTGCGCCTCGGCTTCGATGACAAGCAATTGGCCCTGGCCTGCGCGCAAGCGGCCGAAGCCGGCGGTGCGGACGAGCTGGTCGTTCACGCCCGAACGCGACGCGAGGGCTATCGCCCGCCGGCTCACTGGGAATGGATAGCCCGGATTCGAACCGCCGTGAGCGTGCCGGTGGTGGCCAATGGCGATATCTGGTCGCTGGAGGATTACTGGAAGGCGCGCACGCTCTCGGGCTGCCGTGATGTGATGCTGGGCCGCGGCATGCTGGCAGACCCCTGGCTGGCACGGCGTATTCGTCATTGGCAGATCTCGGGCGGCGAGCGCCTGCCCGCTACGCCGTGGTCGGTACGTAGCGCCATGCTGAACCGCTATGCCGAGGCAAAACGAAGCGCGGGAATGCCGGAGAAGGTGATCGTGTCACTGTTGAAGCAGTGGCTGAACATCATGCGCGGCCGAGATACGGAGGCGGCGACGCGCTTCATGGCATTGCGCCGGGAGACAGCACTGGATGCCTTCCTCGCGGGCCTGAACGCCTCCGAGCCGGCTCCGCCATCGACTAGCGACACCTCGACAGCGCTCGCCTAGAAAGCGTCCTCACCGTCTCCAGCCGGCTAAACCGCCATATGTGGCCGGCGCGCCGAAGCCCCGGCGGCGTTCGGCCGCGATCGGCCAGATACCGCCGATCAAATACCCGACAAACAAACCCCCCCGCACCCTGTATGAGAACATGAGTGCGGGGGTTTTCGTCTATATGGCGCGCCCGGGAGGATTCGAACCTCCGACCACCTGATTCGTAGTCAGGTACTCTATCCAGCTGAGCTACGGGCGCTTGAAATCTTGTGAAGCAGCAATGTCGGTTTACCCGACTTCAGTGAGTGGCGCGCCCGGGAGGATTCGAACCTCCGACCACCTGATTCGTAGTCAGGTACTCTATCCAGCTGAGCTACGGGCGCTTGATCCACTAACTTCTTTTACACTGTCTTTCTTCACACTGTGTTGATCGCGGTTTCCGATTTCCCGGAAATGGCGGAGAGGGAGGGATTCGAACCCTCGATAGGGCTATAAACCCTATACTCCCTTAGCAGGGGAGCGCCTTCAGCCACTCGGCCACCTCTCCCCGATCAGCACGGCGCGTAGATTACCGATTCCGATGAGTGTTGTCCAGCCAACAGACAAACTTTTTTCGAAAAAAACCTTAGAGGATGAAGAAGTTACCAGAAAGCCAAGTATAGAAGGCTGATACCTGTGGACGAAGAAGGTCTTCAGGGGTAGCCCGAGCCGATAAAGGGGACGACTTCACCAGCCCAGACGGAACCAAAGCGCCTATCCAGCACTCACGCGCCAGGATCGCCGTCTTCGTTTTCGGATTTCTCGCGCTGAATGCGCTGATAGATCTCTTCACGGTGGACGGCCACATCCTTGGGCGCATTCACGCCGATACGCACCTGATTCCCTTTCACTCCCAGAACCGTGACGGTAATGTCGTCGCCGATCATGAGAGTCTCTCCCACGCGACGGGTCAGGATGAGCATTATCTGATCTCCTTCTCAGGGCCTTCTTCCATTCTCGGGTCACATTCTCGGGCTTCCGCGAGGCAAGCCTGCCACCCGAGAAGCGATTATGCGTCATACGGGCCTTCAGGCCAATGACGCCGTTCCATGCAAACCCGCGGCAACGTTGAAAGAACGCATGTTCCTTTCACTTCCTTCCAACTCACCCTTAGCGTAGAACGCCTGAGACATTGTTGAAGGTGTTATTCAGCTATTCGCTCTGAATACTGTCTTTATCGAGGCCAAAAGCGGTGTGCAATGCGCGCACGGCAAGTTCCATTGCCTTTTCGTCGATCACCACGGAGATCTTGATCTCGGATGTCGATACCATGCGGATGTTGATGTTCTCTTCGGAGAGCACCCGGAACATCCTGGACGCGACGCCAGCGTGAGAACGCATGCCGACACCGACCAGCGAGACCTTGGCGATGTTTTCGTCACCACGCAGCTCCCCTCCGCCGAGCGCCGGGATGACGTCATTCTGCAGAATCCGCATGGTCTGCTTGTAGTCGCCCTTGGCCACGGTGAAGGTGAAATCGGTGTAGTCGCCAGCCGGGGCCACGTTCTGCACGATCATGTCGACTTCGATATTGGCATCGGCGATCGGCCCCAGGATGCGCGAGGCCACGCCGGGCACATCAGGAGTATTGAGCAGGGTCAGCTTGGCTTCGTTCGCCGTGAAGGCGATACCGGAAATGAGCGGTTCTTCCATCGATTCGAATTCCTCGTCTGCCACGATCAGCGTGCCCGGTCCTTCCTCGAAACTCGAAAGCACGCGTAACGGTACGTTGTATTTGCCGGCGAACTCCACGGCGCGGATCTGCAACACCTTGGAGCCCAGGCTGGCGAGTTCCAGCATCTCCTCGACCGTAATCTTCTCCAGGCGCTGAGCCTTGGAGCAGACACGGGGGTCCGTGGTGTAGACGCCGTCGACGTCAGTGTAGATCTGGCACTCATCGGCATTCAGGGCCGCGGCCAGGGCGACACCGGTCGTGTCCGAACCGCCGCGCCCCAGCGTGGTGATGTTGCCTTCCTCGTCGACGCCCTGGAAACCCGCGACGACGACGACCTGACCATCGTTCAGATCGTCCTGAATCTCATCGGTCTCGATGCGCTGGATCCGCGCCTTGGTGTGCGCGCTGTCGGTACGGATTCCTACCTGAGCACCGGTATAGGAGGTCGCCGGCACGCCCAGCTGATGCAAGGCCATGGCCAGCAGCGAAATGGTGACCTGCTCCCCGGTCGAGACCAGCATGTCCATCTCGCGAGGCGTCGGGTCCTCGTTGATCTGGCTGGCCAGTTCGATGAGCCGGTTGGTCTCGCCGCTCATTGCCGACACCACAACCACGACCTGATGCCCCGCGTCGCGGTCCCGCTTGACCTTCTCGGCTACCGCCTTGATCCGCTCGACCGAGCCGACCGATGTACCTCCAAACTTTTGTACGTATAGCGCCATGAGTCTGCTTATCGCTCCCTAGCGTTGTCGGCCGGCGCTGGCGCCGGCCGTGAATGCATTTAGCTCGGCTGCGCTCAGCCCAGCTTCGCGGCAACCCAGTCTTGCACAGCTTTCAACGCAGCCGGCAACTGGGCCGGATCGCTACCGCCGGCCTGCGCCATGTCGGCTCGCCCGCCGCCCTTGCCGCCCACCTGCGCAGCGACGTGATTGACCAGCTCGCCGGCCTTGACCTTGGCGGTCAGGTCGTCGGTCACGCCGGCAATCAGGCTGACCTTGCCATCCTGAGCCGTCGCCAGCACCAGGACTCCCGAGCCCAGCTTCTGCTTGAGTTGATCGTGCAGGCTCCGCAGCTCCTTGCCCGAGATTCCCTCGACCTGCGTTGCCAGTACCCGAACCCCGGCAACGTCCTGTGCTTCGGCCAGCAGGTCGTTGCCTGCCGCGCTCGCCAGCTTGGCCTTGAGTCGCTCGAGCTCCTTTTCCAGCGAGCGTTGACGCTCGAGCACGGCATCCAGGCGTTCCACGACCTGCTCCGGCTTGGCTTTCAGCCGTTCGCCGACCGCATTGAGCTCCCGCGACTGGGCATCGAACCAGGCCAGAGCGCCCTCGCCGGTGACCGCCTCGATGCGGCGCACCCCAGCGGCCGTGCCCGACTCCGAGACGATATGGAAAGGCCCGATATCGCCGCTGCGCGCCACATGCGTGCCGCCGCAGAGCTCGATCGAGAAGTCGTCGCTGCCGATCGTCAGTACGCGCACGCTATCCAAGTACTTGGCTTCGAACAGCGCGCGGGCCCCTTTGGCCTTGGCCTCGTCGAGCGTCATCAATTCGGTCTGCGTCGGCGCGTTGGCCAGCACCTGAGCATTGACGATACGCTCGATCTGCGCCAGCTGTTCCGGCGTGACCGGTTCGAAATGGCTGAAATCGAAACGCAGCCGCTCGGCGCTGACCAGCGAGCCCTTCTGCTGCACGTGGTCGCCGAGCGTCAGGCGCAGCGCCTCGTGAAGCAGGTGAGTGGCCGAATGGTTGCGCATGGTGGCCTGACGCAGCGTGGCGTCCACCTGGGGCGTGAGTACCTCGCCCACGGCCAAACGGCCGTCGATCATGATGCCTTCGTGGAGATGATGTCCGGCCTGCTTGCGGGTATCGGTGACCTGGAAACGGCCGCCACCGGCCTGCAGATAGCCGGTATCCCCCACCTGGCCGCCGGACTCGCCGTAAAACGGCGTGCGATCCAGCACCACGACGCCCTTCTGGCCCGCCTCGAGCGCGTCGAGGGCATTGCCCTCTTCATCGACGATCGCCGTTACCGTCGACGAATCCTCGAGACGGTCGTAACCGGTAAACTCGGTGCTGCCTTCGAGTTCGAGCGCGGCACCGTAGTCGCCGCCGAACTGGCTGGCGGCCCGCGCGCGCTGACGCTGCGCCTCCAGCTCACGCTCGAAGCCGGCCTCGTCGAGCGTGACACCACGCTCGCGGCAGACGTCCGCGGTCAGGTCGTAGGGGAAGCCGTAGGTATCGTAGAGCTTGAAGATCGTCTCGCCCGCCAGGACATTGCCTTCCAGCGCGGAAAGCGCCTCTTCGAGCAGCCCCATGCCGTGATCGAGGGTACGCGCAAACTGCTGCTCTTCCTTTAGCAGCACGCGTTCGATCTGATCGCGAGCCTGATGGAGTTCGGGATAGGCCTCGCCCATCTCGGCATCCAGCGCCGCGACCAGCTTGTGGAAGAACGGCTCGCTGGCGCCCAGCTTGTGACCATGGCGTATCGCACGGCGAATGATGCGACGCAGCACGTAGCCGCGCCCTTCGTTGGACGGCAGCACGCCGTCGACGATCAGGAAGGCGCAGGAGCGGATATGGTCGGCGATGACGCGCAGCGAAGGCGTCTTGATATCGCCGTGGCCGGTCAGCTCGGCCGCGGCCTTCAACAGGTTCCGGAACAGATCGATTTCGTAGTTGGAGTGCACGCCCTGCATCACCGCCGCCATGCGCTCCAGGCCCATGCCGGTATCGATCGACGGCTTGGGTAGCGGCGTCATCTTGCCGGAGGCGTCACGGTCGAACTGCATGAAAACCAGGTTCCACACTTCGATATAGCGATCGCCGTCCTCTTCCGGGCTGCCCGGCGGGCCACCCCAGACTTCGGGACCGTGATCGTAGAAGATTTCCGAGCAGGGTCCGCAAGGGCCGGTGTCGCCCATCTGCCAGAAGTTGTCTTCGTCCAGACGCGACAGACGCGCCGGATCGACGCCGATGTCTTCGATCCAGATTCTGGCCGCTTCATCGTCGCTGATATGGACGGTGACCCAGAGCTTGTCCTGGGGCAAACCCAGCACTTCGGTGATGAACGTCCAGGCATAACGGATGGCATCGGCCTTGAAATAGTCGCCGAAGCTGAAGTTGCCCATCATCTCGAAGAAGGTGTGATGGCGGGCAGTGTAGCCGACGTTGTCCAGGTCGTTGTGCTTGCCGCCGGCGCGCACGCAGCGCTGTGCCGACGTGGCACGCACGTAAGGACGCGGATCCCGACCAAGGAACACATCCTTGAACGGCACCATGCCAGCGTTGGTGAAGAGAAGCGTCGGGTCGTTTTCCGGCACCAGGGAGGCGGAAGGCACGATGGTGTGTCCGCGCTCCTCGAAGAAGCTCAGGAAAGCCTGTCTGATATCTGCACTTTTCATAAACAATCCGTGGCGATAGGCGCGTCCACGGCGGCTAGCAGACCACGTGGCGACGCAAAATCCGGCAACGGAAAGGCGCTATCAACACCTCTCCGGCCATCGCAAAGCGCATTAGTATAACGTGGAGGGCCGATAGTCTGTCGAGTGCGACGCCACTGTCGGCGGGATTCGACAACTCGGCCTCTTCGCTGCCAGTCGCCGAAGAAACCGGATGCGTTTCGCCGGGAAAAGCGATATCAGACGTACCGGAGACGGTTCGCCGGCCTGACGGGAAACCGGAAGACGAGGCATCCGAAGATGGCGTGGGGAGGAGAGCAGATGCGGGAAGAGAAGCGGTGGAACGTTCGAGATATCGTGCCGCTTTGAACCAGTGGCACGAGGCTGTGAGCGACCCCGCGAAAGAGATCCAGAAGGCCGAACTTCAGGAACCGAAGATCACGCTCCGTCGTTCCAGGCATGCCTCATGGCGTGGCGAACCTGATCGAATTCGAAGCCGCGCCCGGCCAGAAAGCGCTCGCGCTTGGCGCGTTCCCGTGGCGTTGCGCCAGGGCCGTCGAAACGCTTGGCCAGTGCTTCGCAAGCCAGGCTCCGCCAATCGGGGGACTCCGCCTCAAGAGCCAACATCATCAGCGATTCGGCGATGCCGCGCTGGCCCATGTCGACGCGAATCCTGACCGGCCCCTGCCCCCGCGCGATACGCGAGCGCACGAAGATTTCGGCAAAGCGTGCATCGGACTGCAGACCTTCATCGGCCAGATCACCCAGCACGCGATGGATATCGTCGCCGTCGACGCCTTTGGCGCTCAGCCGGCTCACCAGCTCGGCGCGAGAGTACTCGCGCCGGGCCAGATACTGGATAGCCATGTCCCGGGGGGAGACCTCGCGGGACCTGGCGCCGCCTGAGGGCTCGCCGCCGCCGTTACCGAACATCCGTAGCTCCCGGAAAGCCTTACAGCAACGAATCGTTGGCGTCGTCGCTTTCGGCAGCGGCAGCCTCGGGCGCCTTTTCCTGCGTCGTCGGCGTGGCGAGCAGCTGGGCCCGGATCTGGTCTTCGATCTCGGTCATCGTCTCGGGATGCTCCTCGAGATACTGCGCGGCATTGGCCTTGCCCTGACCGATCTTGCTGCCCTTGTAGCTGTACCAGGCACCGGCCTTGTCCACCAGATTGCACTGGACGCCGAGATCGATGACCTCGCCAGCGTGGTAGATGCCTTTGCCGTACAGGATCTGGAACTCGGACTGCCGGAACGGGGGCGCCACCTTGTTCTTGACCACCTTGACCCGGGTCTCGTTGCCGGTGACCTCGTCGCCCTGCTTGACCGAGCCGATGCGACGAATATCGAGGCGCACGCTGGAGTAGAACTTCAGCGCGTTACCACCGGTGGTGGTCTCCGGGCTGCCGAACATGACACCGATCTTCATGCGGATCTGGTTGATGAACACCACCATGCAGTTGGCGTTCTTGATGTTGCCGGTGATCTTGCGCAGCGCCTGTGACATCAGACGCGCCTGCAGACCAACGTGGGAGTCGCCCATTTCCCCTTCGATCTCGGCACGCGGCGTCAGGGCCGCCACGGAGTCGATGATGATGACGTCGACACCACCCGAGCGCACCAGCATGTCGCAGATTTCCAGCGCCTGCTCGCCCGTATCGGGCTGCGATACCAGCAGGTCGTCGAGATTGACGCCCAGCTTCTCGGCATAGCTGGGATCGAGCGCGTGCTCGGCATCGATGAAGGCGCAGGTCTTGCCGTCTTTCTGCGCCTGGGCGATGACCGACAGCGTCAGCGTCGTCTTGCCCGAAGATTCCGGGCCGAAGATCTCGACGACACGGCCGTAAGGCAGGCCACCGACACCCAGTGCGATATCCAGCCCCAGAGAGCCCGTCGAGACTACCGGGATCGCGGTACGCGGGGTGTCACCCAGGCGCATCACGGTGCCTTTGCCGAATTGGCGATCGATCTGTGACAGAGCCGCATTGAGTGCCTTGCTGCGGTTTTCGTCCTGTGCCATGAACGTCTCCTATGAATGCGCAGGGTGAGACGGGGCAACGCCGGTCACGGCGCTCGGCTCACATACTGTATGATTAGACAGTAGTATGGCGAAAAAACCGTCGCGCGCCTATCCCCGTTCGAAGTTTTTCGATCAAGTTCTGATAACGGTCGCGACGTCAGTGTCGTCGCCGATGCGGATCATGCGTCAGGGCCACTTTGCGACAGCGATTCTATCAATCCTGCCAATGCCACCGACACGGCCAGCTCACGCACGCCCTGGCGATCGCCGGGCAAGCGAAGGCAGCGTACGTGCTGGTCTCTTTCATCGCCCCAGGCGAACCACACCGTACCCACCGGCTTCTCGGCGCTGCCCCCCTCCGGGCCGGCAATGCCGCTGACCGCAACGCCAAGCTCCGCGCCGCTGTCACGGCAGGCGCCAGCGACCATTTCGCGCACGGTCGCCTCGCTGACGGCGCCGTGCGTCTCCAGCGTCACGTTCGAGACTCCCAGCAGGCGCTGCTTGGCGGCATTGGAATAGGTCACGTAACCGGTTTCGAAATAAGCGGAACTACCGGCGATCGCGGTGATGGCGCTGGCGACGCCGCCGCCGGTGCAGGATTCCGCCGTCGTCACCCGAACGCCTCGTGCCAGACAGGCTTCGCCCAGACGCCGGGACAGCTCGTCGCACCCCAGTTGGACCTCGGAAGGCACCGTGGATTCCAGTGACATGACCTCTCCTTCTTCTAATCCCGACACGCTTCTTCTAATCCCGACACGCTTCTGTCAATGACAATGGTTGTCCTATCGGCGGCACGATTCCCGAAACGCTCTCCGGATGATCGTATCTGAATGAAAGCGCCCAAAGACCACAGGAAGCCAACTGCCATTCAGTATGCGGAGAATCGGCATTCGTGCAATGCAGAGGATGAACCCACATTCGAATTGGCCACGTGTGCAATGCCTCCCTATACGGGACGCATGAAGACCCATTTTAGACAATGCTCAAGGATAGCCATCCAGCGCCGATAAAGCGTCATGGAGACGACGTCTCTCTTCTAGGCGCCCTCTTCTAGACGCCCCTCTTTTATGGACATCGCATGAAATCTGGCATTTCCATTGCTCTGATCATCATCGTGCTGCTGGCGCTGGCCGCTGGCGGCGTGCTCGCCAGCGACCTGCGCTGGCCGCTGCCGGCCGATGCGCTGGCACCGTTGGGCCTGTATCTACTGACGCTGGTACTGGCCGGCTGGCTCTGCGTGCAACTGGTGATTCTGGTGAGAGGGCTGACGCACCAGCAGCAGGCGCTGATCGAAAGCCAGGATGCGGTGCGCCGCCAGCTGGAAGCAGCCGAACTGTCCCAGTTGATGAGCCAGTTCGTACAGCATGCCGAAGCGTTGCTGGACAAGGAGGGTCTCGATCCCAACAAGCGCAGCGTCATGCGCTGTCTGGCGGTCGATGCCCTGCGCGGCAACAGCGGCCGGGGTGACGTGAATTACACTCGCCTGGCGCAACTCTTCGAATGGCTGGACGCCGAGGCACAGCGCCACGAGAACGACGCACATCGCCTGCAGCTGATGCTGCCGACACTCATGCAGTACGCCGAAATCGCCTGGCAGCTGTGTCAGGTCGGCGAGAGTCAGGCGGAGCGGCTGTCGCGCTTTCTGCAACATCAGCCGGCGCCGCCCTCCCGCCACGACGTCTGATCGGAAGCCACGACGAGCGTCGTGGCGATCGGTCGGTTACAGGTACCCCAGTCAGTGCGGTACCAATATCAACGCAGAATGAGCGTTGCCGTCCGCGCATGGCGCAGCATGGCCGTCGTGGTGCTGCCGACCAGCAGGTGGCGAATCCGCGAGTGGCCGTAGGCTCCCATGATCATCAGGTCGATCTGATGCTGGTCGGCGTAGTCGGCGAGCATCTCGTCGACGTCGCCGGCCAGAATCGTGCCCTGGGCGTCGACTTCCCCCTCGCGAAGCCGATTCAGCGCCCACTCGAGCTGGGCTCGCTGATCGTCGGTACCGGCCCCGACCATGATCACGTGACAGATCAGACCGTTGAGCAGCGGGCTCTCGGCGATCATCTCGACGCCCTTGCGGGTCGTCCGGCCACCGTCGAAAGCCAGCAGCAGTCTCGAAGGCGGCTGGAATTCCGGAGGCGTCACCAGAATCGGGGTATGCAGCGTGCGCACGACCCGCTCCAGATTGCCGCCGAGATGCTCTAGCGTTTCATCCTCCGACTCGCCGCGCTTGCCCAGCACGACCAGGCGTGCCTGAGGCTCACGCTCGACCAGGGATTCGATCAGATTGCCGTGACGCAGCGCAGTGGAGACCGTGGTATTCGGGGCCAGGCGCTCGGCCTGGCCGCGGGCGGCTCCCAGCAATTCGCGACCGTGCTGCTGAGCCAGCCTGGCACGCTGCTCGTCGAGCTCGGTCAGCTGTTCGCGCAGGTGCTCGCGGCTTCCGAGTCCGATCTGCCCGCTGGCATCGGTAGCGCCGAGACATGGCGCCTTGCTCAGCACGTGCATCAGCTCGAGCGGGGCGCCGATCCGTTCGGCGGCCCAGGAAGCCGCGGCGCACACCGCGAAAGCGTGACGCGAATCGTCGATGCAGGCAAGAACCTGGCGTTCACTCATGGGATTCTCCTCTCAGCCGTTCTTGGTTGATGATCGAAAGCGGGCCAGCTCGGCCCGATAATCGGGGTCAGTGACCCATGAGCTTCTCTACGGCATCCGGCTTGTCATGCACCCCGAAACGATCGACCAGAGTGGCACTGGCCTGATTCATGCCCACCACTTCGACCTCGGCGCCTTCGCGGCGGAACTTGATCACCACGTTGTCCAACGCCTCGACCGCCGTGATATCCCAGAAGTGGGCGCGGGAAACGTCGATCGTGACGCGCTCGACCGCCTCCTTGAAATCGAAGCCGGCATTGAAGCGGGTCGATGATGCGAAGAACACCTGTCCCACGACCTCATAGTTGCGCGTCTTGCCGTCATCGTCCATGCGACTCCCGATGTAGAGAATCTGCCCCACCTTGTTGGCGAAAAACAGCGACGCCAGCAGCACGCCGACCAGCACACCGATCGCCAGGTTGTGAGTGGTGACGACGACGGCGACGGTGGCGATCATGACGATGTTCGTCGACATCGGGTGGCGGCGCAGGTTGACGATCGACTCCCAACTGAACGTCCCGATCGAAACCATGATCATCACCGCGACCAGGGCGGCCATCGGAATCTGCGAGACCCAGTCGCCCAGGAAGACGACGAGAATCAGCAGAAAGATACCGGCCACCAGCGTGGAGAGACGCGTGCGTCCACCGGATTTCACGTTGATCACCGACTGGCCGATCATCGCGCAGCCCGCCATGCCGCCGAGCAGGCCGGAGAAGATGTTGGCGATGCCCTGTCCCTTGCACTCGCGGTTCTTGTCGCTCGAGGTATCGGTCAGCTCATCGACGATCGTTGCAGTCATCATCGACTCGAGCAGGCCGACGACGGCAATGCCCAGCGAATACGGCAGGATGATCATCAGCGTATCGAGATTGAGCGGCACGTCGGGCCACAGAAACACCGGCAGGGAATCCGGCAGCTCGCCCATGTCGCCCACGGTACGGATATCCATGCCGCTGACCATGTAGACGATCGTCAGCACCACGATGCATACCAGCGGCGATGGCAACATCTTGCCGACCACCGGCAGGTACGGAAACAGGTAGATGATGCCGAGCCCGGCCGCCGTCATCGCGTAGACATGCCAGGTCACGCCGGTCAGTTCCGGCAGCTGCGCCATGAAGATCAGGATGGCCAGGGCGTTGACGAAACCGGTGACCACCGAGCGCGACACAAAGCGCATCAGCTCGCCCAGCCTGAGATAGCCGAACACGATCTGGATTACCCCCGTCAGCAGCGTTGCAGCCAGCAGGTACTCCAGACCGTGATCGCGCACCAGGGTCACCATCAACAGCGCCGTGGCGCCGGTGGCGGCAGAGATCATCCCCGGCCGACCGCCGGCAAAAGCGATCACCACCGCCATGGAAAACGATGCATAGAGACCAATCTTGGGATCGACGCCGGCGATAATCGAGAAGGCGATCGCCTCGGGGATCAGCGCCATCGCGACGACGGTGCCGGCCAGCACATCGGCGCGAATATTGGAAAACCAGTGCTGTTTTATCGTTTCTAACATGGGCAGTTCCCTGTCATGAGCCGCGATAGGCCGTTGCCGATCGCGCCGATCCGCCCGTCAGCCAAAGCGGAATGGCCACCGGTATCGCCCGGTCGTCGACGGGATCGATACAGCGTGCAGTCGAACGACGGCCACGCAGTCGCGGCAAGAGTTGGATTTGAATGGGTCGAACAAGAACATGCCGTCGTGCCGATACAGGGGTATCGGAGACAGCGAAGCGCGCGCAAGAGGCACGCCGGGGTGGGGCGTTACGCTAGGGTGGCGTCATACTGGCGATGACATTGTCGAATCGGTCTGGCATGACAATCGACCTTGTCGAATATGTCGTGGAATGATCGTGGCTGATAGCGCGCCGCAGTCTACCATCAACGTCGAAAGGTTCCCAGACGGAATTCCCGGGAACGGCTATCGGCAGATCAGGAAAGTATCGGCGTATCAGCGATCATGCACTTCGAGAAAGCGCTGCATGGCTTCGACGGTGGCATCGCTGCAGTGGTGCTCGATCCCTTCGGAATCGGCTTCGGCCACATGGGGCGGTACACCGAGCGCCAGCAGTGTCGACAGCACCAGCTGGTGGCGCGCCTCGACCTTCTCGGCCAGTTCGCTGCCCTTCTCGGTCAGAAAGACGCCACGATACGGGCGCGCCTCGGCCAGACCGTCACGCTTGAGCCGGGCGATCACCTTGGAGACCGCAGCGGCACTGACGCCGAACCGTTCGGCCAGATCGCTGGCCCGGGCCTCGCCGTGGTCGCGGTGCAACTGCGCGATCTCCTCCACGTAATCTTCCACCAGCTCCTGCTGGTGATCGAGACGCGTGCGCTCGAAGCGGGCATAACGTGGGCGTGGCGTTGCTGACATGGTGTTCTCGTCGACGGGCAGAAATGATGGGCGGCGGGGGTCGTTCAGGAGTCCGCCCGCGCGCGTCCTTAGAGAGCCTACAGCAACTCGAAGGCCAACACATAACCATTCAGCAAGATGATGACTGCCGCAATGACGCATCCCAGCCCGGTCACCCAGGGGCGACTGGTCAGATTGCCCATCAGACGGTGCTGGGCGGTAAAGTGGATCAGCGGGATCAGCGCGAAGGGGATCCCGAAGCTCAGCACCACCTGGCTGGCGACGAGAACCTGCTGCTCGGGGAATCCCAGCATGATCACCACGATCGCCGGCAGCATGGTCATCAGGCGCCGCAGCCACAGCGGGATGGTGAAGCCAACGAAGCCCTGCATCACCACCTGCCCCGCCAGGGTGCCGACGATCGACGAGGACAGCCCGGCCATCAGCAGCGTGAAGCCGAACAGGGTGCTCGCCAGCTCCTGGTTCATCAGCGGCGCCAGCAACTGGTAGCTCTGCTCGATCGTAGCGACGCCGGTACGCCCATTGCCGAAGAAGACCGAAGCGGCCAGTGCCAGCATCGAAAGGTTGATGACACCGGCGATTCCCATGCCGATCACCACGTCCCACCGGTAGTAGCGCATGGCACGGCGACGCTGCTCGTCGGTATGGGTCGCGACGCGTCGCTGCGACAGCGACGAGTGGAGATAGATGACGTGCGGCATCACCGTCGCGCCCAGAATGCCGGCGGCGAGAAATACCGCATAGCCATCCGGAAACCCGGGCAGCAGCAAGCCCTCGAGCGCCGGCGCGGCCTCGGGGCGCCCCATGACGATCTGGATGACGAACCCGGCAGCCACCGCCAGCAGCATGCTGCCGATGATGATCTCGAGCAGGCGAAAGCCGAAACGCTGCATGTAGAGCGCCGCGTAGGTGATCGCCCCGGTCAGCAGCGCCCCTTCGAGCATCGACATGCCGAACAGCAGGTTGAACGCCAGCGCGGCGCCCAGAAATTCGGCCAGATCCGTCGCGATCGCCACCAGTTCGGCCTGGACCCAGTAGAACCAGACCAGCGGCCGCGGATAGCGCTCCCGAATCATCTCCGCCAGATTCTTGCCGGTTGCCAGCCCCAGCCGCACCGACAGCGTCTGGATCACCATCGCCATCAGGTTGGCCCACAGCACGACCCACAGCAGCACGTAGCCATAGCGCGAGCCGGCTTCGATGTTGGTGGCGAAGTTGCCCGGATCGATATAGGCCACCGCCGCGATCATTGCCGGCCCGAAGAACGGCAGAAAGCGCGACAGCGTCGAACGACGCCGGGCAGTTGCTGGCGCCGTCAGATGTTCGTCACGGGCTTGGGTCAAGGAGTTGGACACGATTGCCTCTGGAGATGGTCAACGCCAAGGTGATGATCCCCTGGTTATCAAGTTAAACCTTGGTTGACAAAATATACCCCAGTTACCAACGACGCAACGGTGTCCCGTCATGAGTTATTTCAATCAGGACGATTGATTCCCATGGTTATCTCACCCAAGCCCGATGACCCTGCGTCGCGACAACGGGCAGGCCCAGGCGGCTTCCAGCCGCAATCTGGAGTCGCAAGAAAACTAGCGCCACCGCAGAATCGGCCAGCCCCGCGCCTCGGCGGTTTTGCGCAGGCGCTCGTCCGGCTGCGTGGCATGCGGATGATCGACGAATTCGAGCAACGGCAGGTCGTTGAAGGAATCGCTGTAGCCCCAGGTCTCCCAGCCTTCGGCGAAGCCGGTGTCGTGAGCGTCGAGCCACTGGGCAAACGCCTCGAGCTTGCCGCGCTGGTAGGTCTGGATGCCGGTCGGCTCGCCGGTGAAGCGATCGTCGGCATCGAACTCGGGCAGCGAGGCTAGCGCACCGTCTGCGCCGACGGCGTGCGCGATGGGCTCGACCAGATGGTGCATCGAGGCGGAAATCACCAGCGTGGCGTGTCCATCCCGGCTGTGTGTCTGGAGCCGTTCCACCCCTTCCCGCATCAGGCGCGGACGCACCCTGGCACCGACGAACGCCTCGACCTGTTCCCGCACGACCTGACGGGAACGGCCGACCAGCGGCGCTAGCGTGAAACGCAGATGATCGGTCATGTTCAGCGTACCGGCGTGGTACTGTCTGTCGTGCTCGCGCATCCGTGCCAGCAGCGCCTCGCCATCCTCGACCCAGCCGCAATCGATGATCCACTCGAGCCACAGATGCGTGCAGTCGCCGTCGAGCAGCGTGTCGTCGAGATCGAAGATGGCGAGCGCGGATGGCCGGTGTGGCGAAGGAGGTTGTGACGTGGCCAAGCGAGACTCCCTGTTCTATCGGCGGAATGAATCTCAAGCATACACGCTCCCGCCGCCACGGTGACCCGGAGTCAGATCTCTTCCGGCGGCCTGGAGTCGGACTTTCGGGGATCGAATCCCGCCATGGTCTTGAACGCCTCCATGATGTCCATCGGCAGCGGGAAGACGATGGTCGAAGCGTTCTTGTTGCTCATGTCGCTCATGGTCTGGAGGTAGCGCAGCTGCAGCGCCGCCGGGTTGCGCGACATGATATCGGCCGCCTCGACCAGCTTCTCGGCCGCCTGCTGTTCGCCTTCGGCATGGATCACCTTGGCCCGGCGTTCGCGTTCGGCCTCGGCCTGGCGGGCGATGGCGCGAATCATGCTTTCGTCGAGATCGACATGCTTGATCTCGACGTTGGCCACCTTGATGCCCCAGGCCTCCGTCTGGGCGTCGATGATCTCCTGGATGTCATCGTTGAGCTTGTCGCGCTCGGAGAGCATCTCGTCGAGATCGTGCTTGCCCAGTACCGAGCGCAGCGTGGTCTGGGCCAGCTGGCTGGTGGCGTTGACGTAATTCTCGACCTGGATGATCGCCTTCTGCGGATCGACGACGCGGAAATAGAGCACCGCGTTGACGCGAACGGTGACGTTATCCTGGGAAATGACGTCCTGCTCCGGCACGTCCATGGTAATGACGCGCAGATCCACGACCTCCATTTTCTGAACCACCGGAATCAGGAAGAACAGACCGGGGCCTTTGACGTCCTGAAAGCGGCCCAGGAAGAACACCACGCCGCGACGGTATTCCGGCAGAATCCGGATCGAAGCCAGCAACAGCAGGATCAGCAGTACCACAGGTACCAGATAGGCGAACATCATCTCGTCTCCTCCATGGGGAAAGCCGGCCGTCGTCTCTTCGGTTCGACCACGCGGTCGACCATGTGGTCAACTACGTGACCGGCTTCAGAATCGGGCTTACGTCGACGGACGCTCGACGCTCGTGGGTTCCACGCTGACGGTCAAGCCGTCCAGCGCCATGACGCGCAGCCTGTCGCCTTTCCGGATAGGCCCCTTGCCACGCGCCTGCCAGCGCTCTCCGTGCAGCAGCACCTTACCGCGTTCGGCGGAAAAATCCCCCAGCGCCACGGCCTCGGCACCGATCAACTCCTCGCGCCCGGTCAAGGGCATGCGTCGCCTAACCTTCATCAGACGCATTACCCCCCACAGCAAAAAACCGGCCGCCACCAGTGCCGTGCCACCGATCAGCGGCCACGCCACGGCACTGTTGGCCTCGTCCATCAACAGGATGGAACCGATCACGAACGCAGCGATACCGCCGGCACCGAGCGCGCCGAAGCTGGGCAGGAAGGCCTCGCCGATGATCATGGCCAATCCCAGCAGCACTAGTCCCAGGCCGGCCAGGTCGATCGACAGCACCTGGAAGGCAAACAGCCCCAGCATCAGGCTGATGCCGCCAATGACGCCCGGCACCAGCGTGCCGGGGCTGGCGAGTTCGAACACCAGCCCGTAGAAGCCGATCAACAGCAGGCCGTAGGCCACGGTGGGGTTGGCGATCAATGAAAGCAGCGACGTGCGCCAGTCCGGCGCTTCGCGAACGAGTTCGATCTCCGCGGTCGAGAGCGTTCGCATCCCGTCTTCCAGCTCGACCTGCCTGCCATCCAGCTGCGCCATCAGATCATCGAGATCCACGGCCACCACGTCGATGACGTTGCGCTCGAGGGCCTCCTTCGCGCCGAGATTGGCCGCCTCGCGTACCGCCTGCTCGGCCCAGTCGGCGTTGCGGCCGTGACGCTCGGCGTAGCCACGAATCGTGGCCACGGCATCCTCGATCATCTTCTGGCGCATCGCCTGGCTGTTGGCGTCCTCGAGCGTCTCTCCGCCCAGAGTCACCGGCGTGGCCGAACCGAGATGGGTGCCCGGCGTCATCGCCGCGATGGGGCTGGCATAGAGCAGATAGGTGCCGGCGCTGGCTGCCCGTGCCCCGCTCGGAGTGACGTAGGTCGCGACCGGCACCCTGGCGGCGAGGATCGTCTGCGCCAACCGGCGCATCGACTCGACCTGGCCGCCGGGCGTGTCGAGTTCGATGACCAGAAGTTCGGCGTCCATCGACTCGGCGCGGCGAATGCCGCGTTCGACGTAATCCCGCGTCGCCGGGTTGATGCTGTCGTCGAGGGTAAGCACCAGCGCCCGATTCGCGGCCGGCGACTGGGCCAGCGCCGTCATTGCCAGGATGCCGCCCAACAAAAGGCAGACGAGCCAACAGGCGCAGCGCTGTCGGTGCGTCAAAAGTCTGCGAGAGTGGCTCGTGGAATCGGTCATGTTCGCAGCGTAGCCAGTTTCCCGGGTTCGTGCCGCTGGATCATGGTGCCGATCGGCTCGCCGACGCCCGAGCGTATCCAGAGCAAGTGCCGGCATTGGCGGCTCGGCTCCCGCGCCTTGTGTTTTCCCTTGGTTTTTTTGTCATCATGAGCGCAGCAGTCGTACGGACCCCCAAAGCCCACCGCTTTGTTCCGCCGCTTCGGAGTAACGAATCATGCGCCTGGACTACGCAGGCCCCTTCCCCGAGCCCGTGGGCTTTCTCCTGGTCCCGCGCTTTTCGATGATGGCGTTCTTCTCGGCGGTGGAGCCGCTGCGAATCGCCAATCGGCTGGCCGGCCGCGAGCTCTACCGGTGGCTGCTGATCAGCGAAGACGGCCAGCCGGTCACCGCCAGCAACGACATGACCCTGCTCGTCGATTGCGGCCTGGCCGACGCCCCTTCCCTGCCGACCCTGGCGGTGTGTGCCGGTTTCGAGCCGGAGCGCGACCTGTCGCGTCGCCTGTCGCAATGGCTGCATCGCCAGGCCAGCGAAGGCTGCCTGCTGGGCGGCATCGATACCGGCCCGCTGATCCTTGCCGAGGTCGGCTTGCTCGACGGCCATCGCCTGACGCTGCACTGGGAAAGCCTGCCCGCCTTTCGCGAGCGTTTCCCGGGACTCGACGCAGTGGAATCGCTGTTCGAGATCGACAACCGCCGCTTCACCTGCGCCGGCGGTGCCGCCGCCATGGACATGACGTTGAGCATGATCGCCAGTCGCCATGGCCAGGACCTGGCCGACGCTATCTCCGAACAGCTGATCCACGCCCGCCTGCGCCCGCGCCAGGACCATCAACGCCTGCCATTGGCGAAACGCCTGGGCACGCATCGCCGCCCGCTGGTCGATGCCGTCGCGCTGATGGAGCAGCACCTCGAGCAGCCGCTGTCGATGACGGCGCTCAGCGAGCGCATCGGCCTGTCGCTGCGTCAGCTCCAGCGCCTGTTCCTCGAGGAACTCGGCAAGCGTCCGCGGGATTACTATCTCGAACTGCGCCTGGACCGCGCCCGTCATCTTCTCGAGGAGACCGACCGCGACATCCTGAGCATCGGCCTGGCCTGCGGCTTCAGTTCGGCCTCGAGCTTCTCCCGCGCCTACCGCCAGCGCTACGCCCAGGCGCCGAGCGATACGCGCCGCCCTGACGCGACGCCCACGACGCCCACATCCTGACCGTCACCTGGGAAGACGGCCACCGGAGCCCTGGAGACCGACCAGCGACTTTTCGCAGTGCAACAACGCAACGCAAAAATGCAACGCAACAACGCAACGACCCCGCTGTTTTCAGCGGGGTCGTTGGTGTTTCAGACAGCCGGTGAACCGATCAGCGTCGGATCCCGATTCTGCGGCCGGCGGCCTTCGGCCATTCGCTTCCGATTTTCGGCAGTGCCTCGACGCGCGCGGCTACCGGCTCGGGGAGCGGCGCCGGGCGACCGCTCGCCACGTCGATCCCCATCAGCATCTGCTCGCTGGTCGCCAGCGTATCGCCGTCGGCATTGGTCAGCGTGAACAGCACGTGCAGACGCTTGGCGTCGCTATCCAGCAGCGTCAGCGCCACCGCCAGCGCTTCGCCACGATGCGCTTCCTGGCGATAGCAGAGATGCGTCTCGAGGGTATAGATCGTGTAGCCGTGCTCGGCACGGCCGGCCTCGTCGAGCCCGACGCGATCCATCAGCGCCTCCACCGCCAGCGAGAAGACCCGGGCGTATTCGGCGTCGTTCATGTGGCCGTTGTAGTCGACCCAAGCGTCCTGCACCCGGGTCTTGAACAGCGGATCGTCCGGGATCGTGGTCATCGGATGTGCCTCGCTCATCAAATCCGTCTCGTTCATTAAATCCGGCCCTGGAGCCCTTCGGCTTCCGGCCAGTATTTCTGAGTCAGCTCGAGCAGCTCGGTGAGAAACGCATCGCGGCGTGTCTCGAGTTCGGCGACGCTGCGTCCGGCCGCCTGATGCTCGCAGCCATCGGCCACCTTGTCGATCAGCTCGTCGGTCAGTTCCGGCGCTTCCAGCTTGGTCCACGGCAGTTTCAGCGCCGGCCCGAACTGGTGCAGCATGTGGCGCATGCCGCCATCGCCACCGGCCAGATGGAAGGTGAGGAATGTCCCCATCAGCGACCAGCGCAGGCCACAGCCGTAGACCACAGCCGCATCGATCTCCTCGGTGGTGGCGACGCCGTCGTTGACCAGGTGCAGCGCCTCGCGCCACAGCGCTTCCATCAGCCGGTCGGCGACATGACCTTCGATCTCGCGACGCACCACCAGCGGACGCATGCCCAGCGCGGCGTACTGCGCCTGAGCGCGCTCGATCACCACCGGCGCGGTGTGCTCGCCACCGACCAGCTCCACCAGCGGCAGCAGATAGACCGGGTTGAACGGATGCGCCACGATCACGCGGCCCGGTGCCTTCTGGCAGGCGGACTGCAGGTCGCTGGGCTTGATGCCGGAGGTCGAGGAGCCGATCACCACGTCCGGCTCGGCCAGTGCGTCGAGCTGGCTCAGCACGTCGTGCTTGAGCGCCAGTCGCTCGGGCACGTTTTCCTGGATCAGCTCGGCGCCCTTCACCGCGGCTTCCAGCGAGTCGACGAAGGTCAGCGCCTGCGGGTCGGCGTCATCGGCAAGCCCGAGTCGCTCGAGTGACGGCCAGGCACGCTCGACGAAGGCACGAGTGCGCTCGGCAGCAGCGGGGTCGGGGTCGAAAGCGGTCACACGGCAGCCGGCGGCCAGGGCGCGGGCGATCCAGCCGTTGCCGATCACCCCGGTGCCGATGACGGCGACGGTCTTGGGAAGCGTGGTAGCGTTCATCACATCTCTCGAAATCGGGTAGGGAAAAAGGTAGCGGCCGCCGGACGATGCGGCGGCCGGTTCCGTGGGCGCGAACCCAGGGGAGAATCAGCAAGCAATCAGGGCTGGCGCAACTTCAGGCTTTCACGGGTCTGATGCGGCGTCTGCACCTTGCCGCCGAGATTCTCGACGATGGTCGCGGCCCGCTCGACCAGCTGCGCGTTGGTCGCAAACACGCCCTTGCTCAGATAGAGGTTGTCTTCCAGGCCGACCCGCATGTGTCCACCCATGATCATCGACTGCGCCGCCATGGGAAACTGCTGGCGGCCGATCCCGAACGCCGACCAGATCGCGTTCTCCGGCAGCTTGTTGCGCATCGCCAGCATGGTTTCGGTGTCCGCTTCCGCGCCCCAGGGAATGCCCAGGCAGAGTTGGAACAGCGGATCGCCGTCGATCAGCCCTTCGTCGACCAGCTGACGCGCAAACCAGACGTGGCCCAGATCGAAACATTCGAGTTCCGGCTTGACCCCGGCCTGCTGGATCAGACGCGCATGCTCGCGCAGCCAGTCGGCGCTGTTGAGGTAGACCATGTCGCCGAAGTTCAAGCTGCCGCAATCCAGCGTGCACAGTTCCGGCAGCAGTTGGCCGACCGGCTCATGGCGCTCGGCCGGCGTCTGCAGGTCGGTGCCTTCGAGGCCGTAGATCACGCCGTCGCGGATCTCGGGGAACAGATCGCCGCCGCCACCGGCAGTGATGTTGATCACCGCATCGACATCGGACTCGCGAATGCGCTCGACGACTTCACGGAAATGATCGGTGGAGTGGCTAGCGCCGCCGGTTTTCGGATCGCGAACGTGCAGATGAACGATGCTGGCCCCGGCGCGGGCGGCGTCCAGCGCACTGTCGGCGATCTGCTTCGGAGTGATCGGAAGATCCGGATGCTTGCCGGCAGTATCGCCGGCACCGGTAACGGCGCAGGTGAGGATGACGTCGCGATTCATGGAAGAGCCTCTCGGTCCGGCCCCGAGCCGATCTCGGCACGGGGCAGTGTATGAGTGCACCGGCAGGTGCGTTGGGATGGCTCTCATTGTGGATATCGAATAGGCTCACCTGTTGTCATGAGGCGCCGCGACATTGACCGGAAGCGACAACCGGCAATTCGTATCCTGTAAAACTTTCGTTGCATAACGCTACCGCCACTGCATGGGCTGGACGCTCTGTTCGCCAAGCCGACGAACCGTTAGGCTGCCAAGATATCCTTGCCCGCAACATGGAACCGCCATGCCCTATTCCGCATTGACACAGCGCATCGCTGGCGAAGGCGCCAGCGCCTGGAACATCCATTTCCGCGCCAAGGCGCGTCAGGCCCGCGGCGAGGATGTCATCATCCTGTCGGTCGGCGACCCCGATTTCGACACGCCGCCTTCCATCGTCGAGGCCGCCGTCACCAGCCTGCGCAGTGGCGCCACCCACTACGCGGACGTGCAGGGGAAGCACGCCCTGCGCGAGCGCATCGCTGCCTTCCACCGCAGCCACGGTGGCCATGCCGAGACCGACGCGGAACACGTCGCCGTGCTCGCGGGGGCGCAGTGCGGCCTCTACGCCACGGCCCAGTGCCTGCTCGATCCGGGTGACGAAGTCATCATCCCCGAGCCGGCGTACGTCACCTACGAGGCCGTGGTGCAGGCCACCGCCGCCGTGCCGGTCTGGGTGCCGCTGTCCGCCGACGACGGTTTCCAGCCGCGGGTGGCGGCCATCGAGGCGTCGATCACGCCGCGCACGAAGGCGATCCTGCTCAACAGCCCGCACAATCCCACCGGCCAGTGCCTGACGCCGGCGATGTGGGAGTCGATCGCCACGCTCTGTCGCGAACACGATCTGTGGCTGATCGTCGATGCGGTCTATGCCGATCTGATCTTCGACGGCGAACACGCAAGCCCCGACAGCCTGCCGGGCATGCGCGAGCGCACCGTGGTCATCAGCAGCCTGTCCAAGTCCCATGCCATGACCGGCTGGCGGCTCGGCTGGGTCGTCGGCCCCCGCGAGCTGATGTCGCACCTGGTCAACCTCGCCCTGTGCATGCTCTACGGATGCCAGCCGTTCATCCAGGACGCCGCCATCGCCGCGCTGGACGAACCGCCGGCAGCGCTGGCCGCGATGCGTGATACCTACCGGGAACGCCGCGATGCCGTGGTCGAGACGCTGCGCGACAGTGAGATCGTCGCCACGCTGTCGCCCGCCGCGGGCATGTTCATGATGATCGATATCCGCGCCACCGGGCTCGGCACGCACGCCTTCGCCGACCGGCTGCTCGAAGAGCACGGCGTTTCGGTACTCGCGGGCGAGGCCTTCGGCGCCTCCGCCGCGGGCTTCGTGCGCCTGAGCCTGACCGTGGACGCCGAGCGCCTGCGCGAGGCCTGCCGGCGAATCGAGCGCTGCGCCCAGGAGTGCCAGGGAGAATCCCGACTGGCGGCCAGACCGCTCAACGGCATGACAAGCTGAGCCCGAATCCGCACAATATCGCGATCGCGGCATCGTCAAAGATCAACGGCAGGAAAAACGCTCATGGCACTCAAGGACTTGTTCAAAGTCTATGTCGACGGACAGGAAGGCACCACCGGCCTGCGGCTGTTCGACTATCTCCAGGCTCGCGACGACATCGAGCTGCTGCGCATCGACAGCGACAAGCGCAAGGATCCGGCCGAACGGGCACGGCTGCTGAACGCCGCCGATGTCGCCTTCTTGTGCCTGCCGGACGCGGCCTCCCGCGAGGCGGCGGCGATGGTCGAGAATCCGGAGACCTGCCTGATCGATGCCAGCACGGCGTTCCGCACCGATCCCGACTGGGTCTACGGGCTGCCCGAACTGAGCGACGGCCAGCGGGAGCGGATTCGCGCCAGCAAGCGCATCGCCAATGTCGGCTGCCACGCCAGCGCGTTCATCCTGCTGGTGCGCCCGCTGGTGGATGCCGGGCTGCTGCCGGCGGACTACCCGCTCTCCGCCTTCTCGCTTACCGGCTACAGCGGCGGCGGCAAGAAGATGATCGCGGACTACGAAGCCGCTATCGAGGAAAGATCCAGCAGCGAGGGCCGCCTCGACGCGCCGCGCCCCTACGCCATGGCGCTCGGCCACAAGCACCTGCCGGAAATGCAGCAGCACGGCCGTCTGGCCCGGCCGCCGGTCTTCTCGCCGATCGTCGGCCCCTTTCTGAAAGGCTTGATGGTCAACGTACCGCTGCAGCTTTCCCATCTGCCGGCCGGGGTGCGGGCGGAAGATCTGCTCGACGCCTATCGCGCCCATTACGCCGACGAGCCGTTCGTCCAGGTCAGGCCTTTCGAGGAGATCGACAACCTGGACAACGGCTTCTTCGACGTCCGGGGCGCCAACGAGACCAACCGCGTCGACCTGTTCGTGTTCGGCAACGAGGAGCGGGTCTGCCTGGTATCCCGGCTCGACAACCTCGGCAAGGGTGCTGCCGGCTCCGCGGTGCAGAACATGAACGTTCACCTGGGCGTGGACGAGACGACGGGTTTGAGCGTCTGAGGTCCGAGGTCTGAAACGAAAATCGCCGGGCCGAATTCGAACATCATCCGGCCCTCCGGTTCGGCGTCGCGTCTCGCCGAAGGTGATGGCACCGCTTTATCGGTGCCGATACTTCTCCAGATAGGCGTGGATCGAGGCGATATCCTCCTCGCCATATCCGGCGCTGACTGCATCGGACCAGAGATTGCGGATCTGCGTCAGCGATGGCAGTGCCTTGCCATCGCCCGCTTCCAACGCCAACCCGGCATCCTTCAGCCCCCACTGCATCGCCATCTGCGGGTCGAAGTCGCCGCTGGCGATCATGTCCAGCTTGAGCTTCATGTAGGGCGTGGCCAGCGGCCCGCCATCGAGCACCTGCCACAGATCGTCGGTGGTGAAGCCGAGCGTGTCGGCGAGATGCGCGGTCTCGGCGATTCCCTGCATCATCGAGACCAGCCAGGCGTTGACGACGATCTTCATCCGCGCCCCCTGGCCGGCCTGGCCCAGCCAGTGGGTCTGCTTGCCCAGCACGTCGAAGATCGGCTCGACCACGGCAGCGGCACGCTCGCGATCGCCGCTGGCCAGGATGGCGATCTTGCCCTGCTCCGCTGGTGCCTTGGTACCGGAAACCGGCGCGTCGATGAAGACGACGTCGTCACGCGCATCGCCGGTCTCGGCGATCAGGCGGTCGGTCTCGGCCACGCCGAGGGTGCCCATCTGGATCAACGTCGCGCTCGCCGGCATCGCGGCCAGCGCGCCGCCGCCCAGCAGCACGTCACGCGTCACGGCGAGATCCGGCAGCATCAGGATCACCGCCTGGGCTCGCGCGACGGCATCGGCCGGCGAATCGGCCAGCCGCGCGCCTACCTCGACCAGATCCTCTGCCTTGTCGGCAGAACGGTTCCAGACGGTGACATCGAAATCGGCTTTCAGCAGATTGGCCGCGAAGGCGTGCCCCATGGCCCCCAGGCCCAGCACGGCGACGGAACGAGAATCGGACATCGGGTTGACCCTTGGAAAAAGTGTAGGCTCCTAACTATAGACGAACGTCGCGCACTTCAAGGCAGATTCGCTCGAGGCCAGGGGCGACGTCATCGTGCCGAGCCCGGATGATCGGCCTCTCCGGATCGATTACCGTTCTCCAAGACGATTACCTTACTTTCCAAGACAATTACCGTGCCTTCCAGGACGACAGCAGTGTCCCGCCAACCGGATCGTCGTCGGGCAGCGGCACTGCAGCGACGCGCCGGCAGGCGGCCTCGATCTCGCCGGGCTTGCCGCGCTCCACTTCCCACGACTGCCCCGGCGGATAGGCGCCTACCATGGTGAAGTCCTCGCTGGCGTCGAGACAGGCGTGACCGACGCCCGCCGGCAGTACCAGCACGTCGCCGGCAGCGATATCGTGCTCGCTACCGTTGGGGCCACCGAGACGGATATGCGCGCGGCCGCGAAAGACGCCCAGCGCCTCGTGGGCGGTGGAGTGGAAATGGTCGAAATCGTAGAGACCGTAGCGCCACTGCGGCGGCCACCGGTGATGGTCGAACAGCGCTTCGAACCGCGCCGCCGGGTTCTCCTCGGAGGCATCGAGGACCTGGCGATAGAGCAGCACCGGCAGCGGCGAGTTGGGGAAGCCGCTCGCCGCATCCGGTTCCAGAATCAGCATCTCGGGTTGGGGCGTCGTCATGGTTTCCTCCTCGATTCCAGATCCAGGTTTTCGGCTCGACACCCTGGAAACCTAGGTGATAGCCGCGGAATCGCCAGCCTCCTTTGCCGACATCGGCATGCGCGGGATCGCGCAGAGGCTCAGCGCGGCAAACAGCAGCATCGGCCAGAGCGCCAGGTTCTCGTTGGCGAACGCCTCCGCCAGCCAGCCGCCGATCATCGGCATGACGAAAGCCAGACAGTAGCCGACGAAGGACATGCCGGCGGTCAGCGAAGCCACGGCGTCACCTCGTTCCAGGCACGGGGGCAGCGCCATGATCAGCGTGAGTTCGAGGGTGATGCCGAAGCCGGAAATCACCAGCGCGACCAGCGCCGGCCATCCCTCCAGCACAAGGAAGGCGGCCAGACCCAGAACGCCGAGCGTGGCGAACAGCCCCAGCGGCCAGCGGCGGGAAACCCAGCGTCGCCCCCGCCACAGCATGGAGAGCGAGGCCGCCAGCGGGCTCGCGTTGTAGAGCAGCAGCGCCAGCGCCAGCAGATCCGCCTCTCCGCGGGCATCGAGAATGCTGCTCATGTAGGCGTTGGTTGCCATGAAAAGCCCCACCGAGGCCGCCAGCGGCACGCCCATCAGCCAGACACGAGCGGTGCGCAACGAGATCGAGCGACGCGGTGCTTCTTCGGGGTTGGCGATTTCGTCAGGGCGCTGCGGACGCCGTCGCAGGCGCCACACCAGCAGCGCGACGATCACCAGTGCCGGCAGCGACCACAGCAGCATCGCCACCTGCCAGCTCCCCCCGGCCAGCGCCAGCACGACGGGGCGCGTGCCCCCCGCGCCGATCAGCTCGCCGACGGTCATGCCATTGAGATAGACCGAACTGCCTAGCGCCAGATGGGCCGGTGTCCAGTCCCGCAGCAGCGCCGGTATCGTCACCTGCATGACCGCCAGCCCGAGCCCCATGACCACCGAGGCGCCGAACAGCAAGGGCGCGGAAAGCGTGATCCCGCGTGCGCCGGAACCGATCGCCACGACTGCCAGCGCCAACGCCAGGGCGCGCAGCATGCCGATACGCCGGGCGAATCGCACCGCCAGCATCATGCTCAATGCCAGTACCACGTACGGCACCGTCGTCAGGGCGCCGACGGCGGCACTGCCCAGCGACAGCGATTCGGCAATCTCTCCGGCCAGCGGGGGCGCGATCAGAATCGGCAGCCGCATGTAGAGACCGACCAGCCACAGCAGCGTCAAGGCGCCCCAAGGCAGGTTCGAAGACAAAATCGATGAGCGAAAAGAAGATTGCACACGCGAGCGCTGGGCCATGACGCCACCTGATGAACGAGCGCCACGGCTAGCCTGGCGCGGGAAAATGCGCGCGATGAACCGGCGCGATGGACAAGCGCCAGAAAATAACAGAACCGCACTCTCCGTTCAGTCTTTCAGGCCGCTTCCCGTGGCATGGACCTGCGATGGCCAGGCTGGGCGTCTCTCATGAGCGACGTCCGGCACAAAGGTCGCGCAAACGCGTCCGTCTAAAAGATCATATTGCAACGACACGTCGTGGTTAATTTACGACAAAGCAATCAAGCCATCCGAGATTTCGACCAACTTACGCCAATGAAGAAAAAACAATACGAAACCTCGACCTCTCGATGCCGTTAATGGCGTTCGTCATTGCTGATAATTCATCGACTGGCGTTCGTCATATTAACGTTCTAATAATGAACGCATACTTTATAAGCTGGCTTCCTTAATGCATCATTCCGCTCCAGCACGCGTGCTGACACGATTAACCTCGAGTCCGCAGCCACCTCTCTGGACGCTCCACCAACAGGATTCCGATCATGCCCGAAACGCAACGGCCGAATTATCGCAGCGCGCTTGTCGTCGTCACGACGATCTTTTTCATGTGGGGTTTCATTACCTGTCTCAACGACATTCTGATTCCTCACCTGAAAGCGGTCTTCTCGCTGAACTACACCCAGACCATGCTGATCCAGTTCACCTTCTTCGGCGCCTATTTCATCATGTCGCTACCGATGGGCAAGGTACTGGCCAAGGTCGGCTACAAGAATGCCATCAGTCTCGGGCTTCTCGTCGCGGCCGTGGGGGCGGTAATGTTCTACCCGGCCGCCCGGGCGCCCTCCTACCCGCTGTTTCTCACCGCGCTGTTCGTGCTGGCCAGCGGCGTCACCATGCTGCAGGTCGCAGCCAACCCTTATGTCAGCCTGCTGGGGCCGGAGGGCTCCGCTTCCAGCCGGCTCAACCTGGCGCAGGCGTTCAATTCGCTGGGCACGACGCTGGCGCCCTATTTTGGCGGCATGCTGATTCTGGGAGCGGCGGTACTGGGCGCCAGCGAGCTGGCCGACATGTCCGCCGCCGATCGGATGGCCTATAAGGTCGAGCAGGCCCAGAGTGTGCAGCTGCCCTACCTGCTGCTGGCTGCCGTGCTCGCGATCCTCGCAGTGGTGGTCTATCTGTGGAAGCTGCCCAACTTCAAGGAGCAGGCCAGCGACGACAGCCCGACCGAGAACGTCACCGCCGCCCAGGCCTTGCGCCACCCGCACGTGCTGTTCGGCGTGATCGGCATCTTTGCCTATGTCGGCGCCGAGGTCTCCATAGGCAGTTTCATGATCAACTATCTGTCGCTGCCGGAGATCGGCAACATGAGTGAAAGCAGCGCTGCCAGCTATGTCGCCTACTACTGGGGCGGCGCCATGATCGGCCGTTTCATCGGCTCGGCGTTGATGCAGAGATTCCGCCCCAGCCTGCTGCTGGGCCTGTTCGCCATCGTCGCGGCGCTGCTGGTGCTGACCACCATGCTGACCTCCGGCCACATCGCGATGTGGAGCATCGTCGCCATCGGGTTGTTCAACTCGATCATGTTCCCGACCATCTTCACGCTGGGGATCGCCAAGCTCGGCCCGCTGACCAGCAAGGCCTCCAGCCTGCTGATCATGGCCATCGTCGGCGGCGCCATTCTCCCTGTCGCCCAGGGCGCGATCGCCGACACGGTCGGCATCCATCACGCCTTCGTGCTGCCGCTGATCTGCTACCTGTTCATCGCCTTCTATGGCTTCCGCGGCTCCCGGGTCATCAACCCGCACCCCTCGGTCCAGGCTGAAGCCAAGACCGCTTCGTAACGCTTCGGCAGTAAACCAGAAACGCCCCTCCATGGAGGGGCGTTTCTGGTCACTCAGTCTACCGACACGCTACTGCCGTCGGTATTTCCCGCTCAGCTTTCCGGATAATCGGTCGCTTCGCCTACCGCGCGCCACTCGCGAATTTCCGCCAGTGTCTCCTCAAGGTTTTCGATCACCTTGTCGACGCCCCAAGCGCCCAGCACCAGGTGGCGTGGCGGCTGGGGATGCGCCACCAGATCGATCATCGCCTGGGCGGCGCGCACCGGATCACCCGGCTGCTTGCCGCTATTGCCGCTGGTACCTTCCATACGCGCCTTGACCGTATCGGCGTAGTCGTCGATCCGGCTCGGCGTCTGCTGCAGGGAGCGGCCGGCCCAGTCGGTGCGAAACGGCCCCGGCTCGACACAGGTGACACGAATACCCAGCGGCTCGACCTCTGTCTTGAGCGAGTCGGACCATCCTTCCACCGCATGTTTGCTGGCGGCGTAATAGCCCGAACCCGGAAAGCCGATGAAGCCCGCCACCGAACTGATGTTGATGACGTGACCAGCGCGGCGTTCGCGCATGCCGGGCAATACCGCTCGCGTCATCGCGAACAGGCCAAAGACGTTGGCCTCGAACTGATCGCGAATGGCCGAATCCTCGCCCTCCTCGCAGGAAGCCTGATAACCGTAGCCGGCATTGTTGACCAGTACATCAATCCGCCCGAACTTGGCCTCGGCGGCATCGACGGCCTTGCGAATCTGCGCGTCGTCGGTGACATCCAATGCCTGCGCAAGTGCGCGATCTTCGACGCCTTCGACCAGATCGGCCACGCGCTCCCGGGAACGCGCCGTCACGATGACTTTCCCGCCCTGTTCGATAATCAGTTTCGCCAATTCGCGGCCGAAGCCGGTGGAACACCCGGTGATAAGCCACACGGGAGAATTGGGCATGGACATGAAACACCTCCTTTAGACACGACGCCGAAGAATGAAAACGCCACTGACAGAACGGCGTCGTCGATGAACGTGAATTCCCAGCGTAGACGATACCGCAGCGATTGGCGCCTGCGCGCTGCCATCCGCGCCGATGTCGAAGCATCAGCACGTTCCGCGACCTTAGTCGCAAGCACCTTGAAAGTCAGACAACTGAATCGGGATAATCGATTAGCGAGCAAAAAATAGACGCGTTATCGATTCGCCTGCTTTCTTAGACGCCGGACTCCACGCCCTGTCAGGGGCTTCCGGATCGATTTTCCTGCCCAGGTTGGATGCTCACTGCCTCGTCTACCCGCGTGGCCTTGGACGGTATCGCGTCAACGAAACGAACAAGGACAACCATTGCCTTTCACCCGCCGGACGGCCTCCACCATCGATAGCCGGGATGACGACGCATGACGCAGGTCGAGCAGTTCTTCGAGCGCTACGGCCCGCGCTACAAGCTCTGGGTCACGCTTACCGTCATGCTGGGCCTGGTAGCTCTGGGCATGTCGATCACCATCGTCAACGTGGCCATCCCTTACATCAAGGGGGCGTTCGGCATGAGCGACTCCCAGGTCCAGTGGCTTTCCACTGGATTTCTGGCGTCGACGACCGTATCGCTGCTGGTGGCGCCATGGCTGGTTGCCGCCGTCGGCCAACGAGCGACTTTCATCGGGTTGCTGCTGGCCTTCATCGCCGCCTCGATCCTGGGGGGATTGGGTCAGGGCATGGCCGCGCTGGTCGCTGCCAGGATCGTTCAAGGCGGCATGACCGGGCTGATCCGGCCGGTGGCGATGCAGGCGCTGTTCGCGGCCTATCCGCCCGAAGGTCGCGGCATGGCGACCGCCATGTACGGCATGTGTCTGGGTTTGCCGTTGACGCTGGCCACCGTAATCGGCGGCTGGCTGGTGGAGCATTTCACCTGGCGCTACGTCTTCTTCGTGACCCTGCCGATCTGCGCGGCGGCCATTGTGATGGGCTTCTTCTTCCTGCCATCGCGGGAACACAAAGGACCGCGCCCGCCGTTCGACTGGGCCGGTGTCGTGCTGCTGTTCGTCGCCGTCTTCTCGCTGCTGGCGGCGCTCTCCAACGGTCAACGCTGGGGCTGGTACGACCCGCGCGTGTCGGAACTGGTTCTGCTGGCCACGCTCTGCGGCGCCGGCTTCGTCGCCTGGCAGAACCGGATCTCTCATCCGCTTCTGGATCTCGCGATCTTCGGCCACCGCACCTTCGTCGTCGGCACGCTGGCGATGGGCCTGTTCGGCGGTACCTTCTACGGCATCATGTACCTGCTGCCCCAGTTCGTGCAGGCGGTGCTGCACTACAGTCCCATTACCGCAGGCAAGATATTCCTGCCCTCGACGCTGGTCCTCGCCGTGCTGGTACCCCTGGTCGGCTGGCTAAGCGACCGCTATCCACCGCACTGGATCACCCTGCCGGGGCTGGCCTGTGCGCTGCTCTCGGTGTGGTTGATGGCGCAGATGGACTGGAACACCTCGTTTTTCTATCTCGCCATGGCCATGGCCGTGCTATCGGTCGGCATGGCCGCGTTCCCGCCGCCGACGTTGTCCAACGCCATCGCGGGCTTGCCCGGCCATCTCACCGGCCATGGCTCGGGTGCGATCAACTTCGCTCTGCAACTGGGCGGCGCTCTGGGCACGGCAGGCCTGGTCATTCTTCTGGATCGACAGACCGCCTTTCACGGCCAATACCTGAACGCCGGCGTCAATGCCGACAACGCCATCGCTCGGCAGCAGTTGGGCCAGTTATCCGAACTGGTCGGCCGCCTGGGAGTGCCCGATACCCAGCAGCAGGCGATGGCCGGTTATCTGATGGGTCGCATCGAGTCGATCTGGGCCTCGATCCTCGCCTATCAGGATGGCTTCTGGATTCTGATCGGTAGCCTGTTTCTCGTCGTCGTGCCCTCGCTGTTGCTCAGCCGTTGGCGGGGCCTGCCTCGCACCTGATTCCGTTCACTCGATCATCGAAGGACCCGTTTGCGCCATGACCGCTGACTCAGCTCGACCCGCCAAGCGCCGCCTGCCACGCAGCGGCAAACTGTTGATACTCGCCATCGTCGTGGTGCTGTGTCTGATCTGGATCGGCCTGGCCATCGCCCATCGCCTGTCGCACGTCAGCGCCCAGGATGCGCGCGTGATGGCCGATCAGGTGACCGTCAGCAGCCGGTTGGGCGGCTGGGTAACGACGTTCGAGTTGACCGAGGGCGATACGCTGCATCGCGGTGATGCCGTGGCGACCCTCTACGACAAGCCGGATCAGCGCAAGCTTGAGGCGTTGACGGCCAACGTGGCCACGCAACAGGCGCGGCTGGATTACGAGAGAGCGCGGCTGTCGATGGCCGAGAAGCAGCTCAAAGGTGGCATGAACCTGACGCACCGCCAGCTCGAGGCCAGCAAGGCCGCCGAGAAGGCCTCTCAAGCACGGCTGACCCAGGCCGAGCGGGACTTCCGGCGTTCCGATACGCTGTATAAGAAGCACTCCGTTTCCGAACAGCGCCGTGATCAGGACTACTACGCTTACCAGGCAGCGCTCGCCGAACATGCCCAGGCCCAGCAGGAGGTTCAGGTCAGCCAGGCACTAGCCGACAATGCTCAGGTCGGCTTCATCAATGGCTCGCAGATGCCGCTGCCCAATCCGAACGTACTGCGCCAGCAGGTGCAGATTGCCCGCCAGGAGCTGGCCGAAGCCGAGGCGAAACTGGAGCAGGAGCAGCTTCGCATCGCCGATCTGCAGATCGACAGCCCGATCGACGGCGTGATCAACAAGACGCTGATCGATCAGGGCGAGTACGTCAGTGCCGGCCAGCCGATCCTGATGATGCACGACCCCTCGAAGCTGTGGGTGGAGGCCAACGTCAAGGAAACCGACATCGGCGCGCTACGCGTCGGCCAGCCCGTCGCTATCACCGTCGACGCCTTTCCCGATCAGACCTTCAGCGGTCATGTCGCCGTCATCGGTCGTGCCGCCACCAGCCAGTTCGCGCTGTTACCGGACCCCAACCCCTCAGGCAACTTCACCAAGATCACCCAGCGAATTCCCGTGCGCATCCGTTTCGACGATGGCCCCATCGATCTCATTGGCCCCGGCATGATGGTCGAGGTAGACATCGATATCAGCGGTGACGGCGAATCCCGGCCGACTTCTCGACCCGATACCGATTCGGCGAGCTGATCACGTCGAGACGTTGGGCTGGCCCCGCAGCGCCCGACAGTGGCGCTGCGCCGATTCCTCGATGACATGCTTGGCATCGATCAGAATTTCGCGACCCCAGAAAGCGGAGTAAGCGCTGTCGAACGCTATCGGCCTGAGACGCTGTGCAATGCTCTCGACCGTTCCCGCGTCCAGCGGAATGTTGTTGGGATAGGACCACATGAACGATGCCATGCGGTCCGGCGTGATCAGTAGCGTATCGCCGGTCAGTAGTATTTCGTGCTCGGGCCAGTGCAGCACGCTGGCACCGGGGAAATGACCGCCCAGTCGATATACGTCGATACCGGGCAGTATCTCGCGTGACTCCCCTTCCCAGAACTCGATGCGCGCATCCGGCACGGTGACCCAGTCACGATCCGCCGCGTGAACGTAAACGGGGCAGTCGAACGCCTGCCCCCACTCTGCCATGGTACTGAAGTAGTGTGGATGCGACAGCACGATGGCATCGAGCCCGCCGAGCCCTTCGATGATTTCGATGGTGGCCTCGTCGAGCAGCGTCAGGCAGTCCCACAGCACATTGCCGGCTGGCGTGCGCAACAAAAAGGCGCGCTGGCCGATGGCGAAATGGGGAACCGTGCCGATGGCGGTCAAGCCCGGCGCCATATGACGGAACAGGTTGCTGTGACCGGCCGCCAGCTCACTCGGCGTCGTCCACTGCTGCCCCTCGATGGGCACGTACTGGCGTTCGTCCTCGCAGATCGCGCAGTGCTCCGGCGGTGACTCGCTAGAAGGATATTGCACACCGCAGGTGGCGCAGATAAAACCGTGATTACGCATTTCGACCTCCTTGATGAAAGACGCTCCCTCGTCCCTGTTCAACGTGGCTGGAAGTGAACGGCACCCGCCGCTCGCCTCCGCGAATCAGATTCGGATGTCCGAAGGTCCGCGGATCTCGGCTTCGATACGCGTGCCGGTCTCTCGCTCTTCGTTGGAAAAGCCGTCGAAATTCGCCAGCTCGCCGAAATCGAGCTGCGTCAGCGTCTCGATACGTGCCACGCTGCGCTGGTAGGTCTTGTACTGCCCGAACATGAAGCCTAGCTGGTCCAGGTCATCGGCCTGTTCGATCATGTAGGCCGTGGCCGAGGGCCGCTCGTCCTCACCCATGAACGCCACCACTTTCCAGTAGGCTTCGGGGATCTGGACGCCGCGATATCGGCGGTCGCCTTCTCTAAACACCGGCCCGGTGAAGACGCTGATGCGCTGACGGTCCGCTCTGGCGTGCTCGAGCAGATAATCCTCCAGTCCCAGCCACGTCTGCTGATTGAAGCCAGCCATCTGCGGCGTGCAGTTGGTGAAGTGGAAGGTATCGGCATTGGCCTGCTCGGCGTCGCTGCCCCAGTTGGCCGAGGTCCGGCGCACCAGATGCCCGCGATCCAGTGGATTGCGGGCATAAAGCGATTCGCCAACTTGCCGATCTTCCGCCAGCCGCGGATCGAACCGCCAGTCGTCATTCTCTCGCGGCACGTCGACCAGCTCACGTCCGTCGAGATTGAGCGCAGTGAAAATCGCCAGCCTTCGCGAGCGAGACATCACGATGGAGAAGTGGGTGTAATCGAGGCTGCCTTCCTCGCTACCGGCCACTGGCGTTACATCCTCGAAGAGATCGCCCACGGGCGCTGGCAGGGGAACGACGATCTTGCTCAGAAAGTTTTTGTCGTAGCCCTGACGATTAGCCAATTCCTCGAGGGATGTCGCCTGCGCTCGCGGGTGGTCAAATGCCGCCGTCGGCGTGAAAGGTCGCTTATCGACCAGCCGACGCATGTCGCGCAACCGGGGACGATCATTGACTTGGCTCATTCGGGTTCTCCTGGCCAACCACAATTCATCGGGCATTGCCGTCAGCCTGTCAGCGGATCGTTACCACACGCTGACAGGCCCGGGGAACATGACCTACTTCCAGAAATTGCTCTTCATCAGATCGACCACATCGCTCATGCGACCGTTGAGCACCGCCTTGCCCGAGTAGAGCGCGGTGGAGGTCACCTGCCCCGGCTCGACCTTGGGCGGCATCACCAGCTCCATGCGATTGACCTTGACATCGAGAATCGCCGGCCCCGGATGGGCCAGCCATTCGGCAATGGCGTGCTTGAGTTCGTGCTCCTGCTCGACCCGCCGACCCCACAGACCGATGGAGTGAGCCAGCAGCCCGAAGTCCGGATTCTCCAGATCGGTGTAGCTGTCGAGCAGGCCGTCGACCTTCTGCTCCAGCTCGACGAAGCCCAGCGAGCTGTTATTGAAGACGACGATCTTGAGCGGAATCTTCTCCTGCTTCAGCGTCAGCAGATCGCCCATCAGCATGGTCATGCCGCCATCGCCGCACATGGCGATGACCTGACGCCCGGGGAACGCCTTCTGTATGCCGATCGCCTGGGGATAGGCATTGGCCATGGTGCCGTGGACGAGGCTCGACAGCGTGCGGCGCTTCCCGTTGGTACGAATGTGCCGAAGCATCCAAACCATCGGGCTGCCGGCATCGGCGGTGAAGATGGCATCGTCGTGGGCGGCTTCGTCGAGCGCCAGCGTCAGTTCCTGCGGATGGATCAGCCCGTCGTCGCTGGACTCGTGCGCATCGCGCTCCAGTGCCTTGTGATAGCTCTTGCGGCACCGCTCCAGCCATTTCGTGTCGCTATGCTCGTCGACGATCTGGGCGAGCGCAGCACAGGTATCGCGCACGCTGCCGAGCAGGCCGACGTCGACGGGATGTCGCTTGCCGATCTGCTGCGGATCGATATCGACCTGAATGATCGTCGCTTTCTCCGGGTAGAACTGGGTCCAGGCGAAGCTGCAGCCCAGCAGCAGCAAGGTGTCGCACTCGGCAACGGCATGGTAACCGCCGGCCAGCCCGAAGACGCCGGTCATGCCGACCTCGAACGGGTTGTCTGGCTCGATGAAATCCTTGGCCCTCGAGGTCCACGCCACGGGCGCCTTCAGCTTGGCCGCCAGCGCCATCACCTCATTGCGCGCGTGCTGACAGCCGGAGCCCGCGAAAATGGATATCTTGCCGCCGGCGTTGAGCGCCTTGATGGCCGGCACCAGTTCCTCGGCGCTCGGACGAGCGATCGGATCGAAACGATGCACCCGATAGGGCAGATCCTGGCTCGGTTTCTGCGTGAACAGGTCCCCATGCACGATCAGCACCGCCACGCCGTTCTTCGACAACGCCGCCTGTGCTGCCAACGCTGTCATCCTACGCGCCTGGTCGGGGTTGATGATCGTCTCGCAGAAGACGCTGTACTGCTCGTAGATCGGCTTGGGGTCGACATCCTGCGGGAAGCCGATGCCGGTATCGGCGGTGCCGACCTGAGAAGCGATCAACACTACCGGCGAACCGCTGCGATGGGCTTCGAACAGCCCGTTGACGAAGTGCAGCGTTCCCGGACCGCAGGTACCGGCGCACAGCGCCAGCTCCCGGGTCATGTAGGCTTCGCCACCGGCGGCGAAACCGCCGACCTCCTCGTGGCGGACATGCACCCATTCGAGATCGCTGCGCCGGATCGCGTCGGTAAAATGATTGATGGTGTCGCCAACCACGCCATAGCAGCGCTTGGCGCCCGCCTCGGCAAGCGTTTCGACAATGATTTCAGCGACATTCTGATGACTCATGATGCGACTCCTTTCGCGGCAACGAAAGCCAGCAGCGCCATACTCACGGTTCGTGCATGGTCTCCGGCAGTCGATGCCATAGCGGCCCGATGAACTGGGATGAAAGACAACTGAACGGCGACTCACTCTCGCGGCGCTCTCCTCAAGCGTAGCTGGCCGCTCGGATTTTACCGTCCGATCGAATTGACAGGCGGATCGAGTTTGCCAATCGAGTGCATCCGTCGCTCAAAGAGCCATCGAAGGCCTCCAGCGGTTTCTCGTCACCAGAGTCGTAGCGGACCCAGAGTCGTAGCGGACATTGCCACGCGCCTGGTCTGATCACGCACTACGTACAGGGCTCCATCGTTCCCGCGCTTGAAGGCAGGCACGATACCTATCGAGCCATGAGGGAACAGGCGACGGCGACCTTGCGACATCCTCGCATGGCCGGACGGGACAACCTGGGTTACAGGGCTCAATGAATACAGAGCGAAGAACGCGTCGATATGCAGATCGACACGATGCAGACCGCCATGACCTTCGATGGCAAACGCAGGATATGGGCCGGATTCATCCCGCTTCGAGATATTCGTCAGTGACGGAGCGCCTTTTGCCCTGTGCCATCAGTGGCGCCTGACGACCAGGGCAACAAACGCAAAATCCCCGATCGAATCATTCGACCGGGGATTCCTTGGCACGAACTCTCTACTCGAGGTGGCGATGCCTGTTCGGGTCAGTGGTGTGACTTCGCCACGGGATGGCGCGGCTTCACGGAATACCGGCGTTTACGCCACGGCCTGTGCTCAGTCAAAGGTGACGATCTCGACCCAGTTGGCGTTTTTGCCGGTTGGCGCTTCGTCGACCCGGGTCAGCTCTCCTGTCTGCGGTGCAATTCGGTAGAGGCCCACCTCATCGTCGAGCTGTCCTGAGACGACCATGAAGCGCCCGCTCGGGTCGATGTTGAAACCGCGCGGCTGTTTCTCTACCTCGGTGGTGCGCAGGAACGTCAATTTGCCGCTATCCGGATCAGCCTCGAAGGCACTGATGCGGCTGCGCGTACGCTCGCTGATATAGACGAAGCGGCCGTCCGGCGTCGTGTGGATGTCCGCCGCCCAGATACGTGGCGTGTCGTCACCGGCGGGAATGTCCTCGCGGGCCATGCCGCGAATCAGCTTCGAGGACGCTGGAACGCCCGTTGCCGTGCCCAGTGCGGTGAGCTGACCGCTCTGCTCGTCGTAGGCGTAAGTCGTGACTGCACCGGAAAATTCCCCCAATACATAGACGAAGCGTCCATCGGGCGAGAACACGAAGTGACGCGGCCCGGTCTGAGACGGGGTCGACACCGCGGCCGACGACAACGGGGACAGCTTTCCGCTTGCGCCATCGAAGCGGTACTGCACGAGCTGGTCCTCGCCCAGGTTGGTGGCGTAGGCGAAACGACCGTCAGGCGAGGCGTGCATGGCGTGCGCGCGCTGGCCCGTCGGCAGCGTCGCCTGAGCATCACCGATCACGCCCTGTGCATCGACAGGACTGACGCTGAGCAGATCATCGCTATAGGAGGCGGCAAACAGGTAGCGACCGCTGGGGTCGACGTCCACGTTCGCCATGCTGGCCGGCAGAGAACCCGCGCCCTGACGGCTCAACTCGCCGTTGGTGGGGTCGAGACGAAAGCTCACTACCTGGGGAGGTTCATTGCGCAGCGTCGCATAGAGATGAAGATGATCGGGACTCAACGCCAACGGCATGACCTCGCCACCTGTCGGTGTCTTCGCCAGCGGCTCCAGCGCTCCCCGGTCGCGATCCAGGGAGTAGCTGGAGATGACGCCATCGCCCGCGTTCGAGACATAGACGTAAGTCGCCGCCTGAGCGGCAACCCCATGCAGCGTCAAACAAAATCCGGCAGTTAGTGCAGCGAGCGTCGTCCGAGTCATTGGGTTCCATCCGTTCGGGTTGAATGTTTCGTCTATTCATTCAAGCTCAATTGTCATACAAACCCTATGCCCCTTTGGTTGAGACAAGCGAGTCGAGCCAACTTGCAATCGTGTCGCTACAACTTCTGCGCGGGATCGGGCACGCGCGGAAACCGCGGCGGATGGGCTTTCATGTAGGCGTGACAGGCTCGCAGGACGCGGACATCATCGTGCTTGCCACCGGCGAGCTGGAACCCCACCGGCAGGCCGGATTCGGTGAAACCGCAGGGAACGGACGCCGCCGGCTGCTGGCTCAGGTTGAACGGATAGGAGAATGGCGCCCACTCTTCCCAGTCGCGCATGCCGCTGCCGGGCGGGACTTCGTGACCCGCCTCGAACGGCTCGATCGGTACGGTCGGCGTCATCAACAGATGATAATCCTGATTGAAGCGCTCCAGGCCCTCGGTGAAATTGGCTCGGCGACCCAGCGCCTGGAACAGGTCGAGCGCGCTCCACTGCTGCGCGGTACGCGCATTGGCAACGAGGCCCGGATCGAGCTGTTCGCGCTGCCGGTCGCTGCATTTCGACCAGAAATCCAGCGACGCGGTAAACCAGAGCTTCTGGAAGATATCGATCGGCGACTCGAACCCCGGGTGAATCTCCTCGATCTCGGCGCCAAGCTGCTCGAGATTGCGAGCCGCTTCGCGCACGCGAGCGGCGACCTGGTCATCGACCTCGGCATAGCCCAAGGTCGGCGAGTAGGCGATGCGCAGCCCGCGCAGATCCTTGCCGAGATCGGCCCCCCAATCCTTCGGCTGGCCCCGCGTGGCGTAAGGGTCACGATAGTCGTAGCGCCCGATCACGTTGAGCATGCGCACCGCGTCGTCGACGCTGCGAGTCAACGGGCCGATATGAGAGAGCGAAGGTTCTGTCGCCGGCGGCCATTGCGGGGTCCAGCCGTAGGTGGGCTTGAAGCCGAAGACGCCGGTGAACGCGGCGGGAATGCGGATCGAGCCGCCGGAGTCGCCCCCCTGATGCAGCACGCCCATGTTGAGCGCGGCAGCGGCAGCGGCCCCGCCGGAGGAGCCGCCCGGCGTCAGGCGCGTATCCCAGGGATTGTAGCTCGCACCGAACACCCGGTTGTCGGTCACCGCTTTCCAGCCGAACTCCGGCGTGTTGGTCTTGCCGAGAATCACCGCCCCGGCTTCGCGGAGCATGCGGGCCGGCGGGCAGTCTTCCTCGCAGAGCGATTCCGATGTGGTCAGCGAGCCGCCACGCGCCGGCATGCCGGCCACCTCGGCCAGATCCTTCATCGAGACGGGAATGCCGTCGATGGCGCTCAGCGGCTTGCCCTGCCCCCAGCGCCTGGCAGAAGCCTTGGCCGCCTTCTCGGCCCCCTCGCGGTCGACATGAACGTAGGCGTTCACGGCGTCGTTGAAGCGGTCGATACGGTCGAGCGCCGCCCGCGTCGCCTCCAGCGGCGAAGCCTCGCCGGTTCGATAGAGCTGCTCGAGTTTTCCAGCGTCCAGATTGCCAAGGTCGGTGTCGCTCACGATTCCTCCACGTCCTGTGGTACGAGTTTCATGTCGCCAAGGTTAGTCGGCGTCCTGAAAGACGCGCAACGTCGCTACCGGAAGGATGACGACTTTCAGCACGTCAGAAATCGTGCTCGGCCTCGGATGGAGAGGGCGATGCGGCGTTCATGCGCTGCAGATGCAGGCGCCGAAGCAGGCGAATGACCGGACGAATCAACATCTCGATACTGCCGATCACGAACAGCCAGGTACCGGCATAAGTCAGGGAGTCGTAGAAGAAGAAAATGCTGCCGATCACGAACCAGATACCGATCAGAATATCGTTGACGATGCTCACGACTTCATAGCGCTGGCGAATGACCAGCTCATCCCGGCCGAAGTGAAGAGTCAGTGGTTCATTGGTGCTGTTTGAATGGGCGTCACGCTGTCGTGTCCTCTCGTTCATGTCACTTTCGCTCCCTTCGAGATTGATCACGACATTCTGGTCCAGCCCACCGTGCTCCGCAAAGGCAGCGCCCGGCTCGAAGCGGATTCACTGGCTCCCGTGCGGATTGTCTTCCATGATGAAGTCGAACGAGACGACCTGCTCCGGCAACCGACATGAAGAGGTGAAAGTCCGTGTCCCATTCGATGCAAGCGCAGTACGAGCAGACGCCAGCGGCCGACAACACCACGATGTTCGTCTTCGGTGCCGGCGGCGATCTGGTGAAACGGCTGCTGATTCCTTCGCTCTACAATCTGGACCGGGATCAGCTGATCGATCCCAACATGCGGATCGTCGGCGTCGATCTCGCCGAGCATGACGACGCGGGATTTCGCGCCCATCTCAAGCAGTTCATTGCCGACAAGGCCGCCGATCACCACTCGGAAGGCCGCGGCAGCGCACTGGACGAATCGCGCTGGCGCGAATTCGAGCAGCGGCTCCATTATCTGCAGGGCGACTTCACCGACGAGGCGATTTACCGCCAGATCGAGGACGCGATTGCGTCATCCGACAGCGGCAATGCAATCTTCTATTGCGCGACCGCGTCCCGCTTCTTTGGCGAGATCGCCAGGCAACTGGGCCAGGCCGGATTACTGACGGAGCAAGGCGGAAACTACCGCCGGGTCATCGTCGAAAAGCCGTTCGGCCACGATCTCGAATCGGCCCAGGCATTGAATGCCGAGCTGCTCGACGTGATGCGGGAAGATCAGATCTACCGGATCGATCATTTTCTCGGCAAGGAGACGGTTCAGAACATCCTCGTCGCCCGCTTCGCCAACGTGCTGTTCGAACCGTTCTGGAACAATCACTACATCGACCACATCCAGATCACCGCCGCGGAAACGGTCGGCGTCGAGGAGCGGGCCGCCTTCTACGACAAGGCCGGGGCCATGCGCGACATGGTGCCCAATCACCTGTTCCAGCTGCTCGCCATGGTCGCCATCGAACCCCCGGCCGCGTTCGGCGCGGATGCCCTGCGCAGCGAGAAATCGAAGGTGCTGGGCGCCATTCGCCCCTGGACGACGGAAGAGGCCGCTCACAACTCGGCGCGCGGACGCTACGAGGCTGGCACGCTCGGCGACCGCCAGGTGCCCGGCTACCTCGAGGAGAAAGGTGTCGACGCCGACAGCCAGACGGAAACGTTCGTCGCCATGAAAGTGATGGTCGACAACTGGCGCTGGATCGGCGTGCCGTTCTATCTGCGTACCGGCAAGCGCATGAGCGCGCGGGACACCGAGATCGCGATCTGCTTCAAGCCGGCGCCCTACGCGCAGTTTCGCAACACCGACGTGGAGCGGATGGCCTCCAACTGGCTGATCATCCAGATCCAGCCCAACGAAGGCATGTGGTTCGACTTCCAGGCCAAGCGGCCCGGCCCCGAGCTGGAAATGGACACCGTCAAGATGGGCTTTGCCTACAAGGATTTCTTCGACCTGCCGGCGGTCACCGGCTACGAGACATTGATCTACGACTGCCTGACCGGCGACCAGATGCTGTTCCAGCGTGCGGATACCATCGAGAACGGCTGGCGCGCCGTGCAGCCGTTTCTGAAAGCCTGGTCCCGCGAATCGGGGACCGGAGAATCGGAGAGCGAAAAATCGGGCATCGAAGGTTATGCCGCAGGCACCGACGGCCCCAGCGGCGCCCATGAACTGATCCAGCGCGACGGCCGTCTGTGGCACAAGGTCGGCGAGCCCACCGGCCCTGGCGTGGCACCGGTGCCGAAGCGTGGCGAGAAGTCGCCTTCATGAGACTCCGCGCTCGGCGAAACCGCCGAGCGCTTCACACGTCTTTCGAACGTCTCAGGAAACCAGTCGGCTCAGCGCGAAACCGGCGATGGCGGTGTCCTGCACACCGGTACCGGTGAGATCGCAGACGGTGATCTGCGAGTCCGCCGTGCGCAGACTCTTGCCGGACGCGATCACCTTGCCCAGCTCGTTAACGGTGAACGGTGGCTGGTGGCCGGCGTAGGCCTTGAGCTCACCGTTGTTCTCGCTCTGGGCGCGGGTATCGGCGACGAAATGATCGGCCCGCTCCATGACGGAGGTGTCCAGCTCACGCTTCTCCGGGCTGTCGGAGCCCATGGCGGTGACGTGAACGCCTTCGCGCAGATGCTCGCCGCTCAACAGCGGCTCTCGCGACGGCGTGGTAGTGACGATGATGTCCGCCTCGCGGCAGGCGTCGGCGATATCGGTATGCACCGCCACGGCCAGCCCGTATTTTTCCTGCATCCGCGCCGCGTAGGCTTCGGCCTTGGCGACGTCCCGCGCCCAGACATCCAGCGTATCGATGTCGCGTACCAGCTTGAGCGCGGCGACCTGCAGTTCCGCCTGCAACCCGGCACCCAGCACGGTGACGCGCTTGCTGTCGGCGCGGGAAAGATGCTTGGCGGCGATGGCGCCGGCCAGCGCGGTGCGAATATCGGTGAGATAGCCTTCGTCGAACAGCACCGCCTCGACCAGTCCGGTCTTCGCCGAGAACACGATCATCAACCCATTGAGGCTCGGCAGACCCAGTTTCGGGTTGTCGAAGAAGCCGGGGCTGACCTTGATCGCGAAGCGCTCATTGCCCTTGATGTGCGCGGTCTTGACGTCGACCTCGCCGTTGGCCTCCTCGATCGCCATCGACAGGATCGGCGGCTGGACGACATTGCCCTCGCCCAGCGCGCGAAAGCCGGCTTCGACCGCCTCGAGCGCGTCGCGATCAAGGCTGACGACATCCTGAATCTGTTCGCGGTTATAGAGTTCCATATTCAATCCTTTTAACCCGTTCAATAGCTATGGTTAAGACTGAGCGAGTCTGAAAAGTCGGCGAGCGAAGGCCAGACAAGGCAAAAATTAGCGCGAAGACGGAATTTACGGGTTGTAAATGAGTACTTTAAGCTAATTTTTTACGCCGTATGGCCGAGCGCAGGCAGTTTTCAGTCGCTCAGCGCGCCGGATAGTCGATCAGCGTCTTCGCCCGCATCAACGTATCCGCGTCCACGCCATTGCCCGAGACGATCAGCGCCACCTTTTCGCCACGGATATCGATGGCGTGCTCTTCGATGGCGGCGAGCCCGACCACCGCGGCGCCTTCCACCAGCATCTTCTCCTGCTCGAAGAAATGGAGCATGGCGCGGGCGATGGCCGCTTCCGAGACCTGGTGATGATCGTCCATCACCTCGCGGACCAGCTCGAAGGTGCAGCGGTTGTCGAGACCGATCCCGCCGCCCAGCGAATCCGCCAGCGATGCCTCTTCCTCGACCTCGACGGGCTTGCCGGCGGCCAGGCTTTCGATCATCGCCGCGCCCTCGAGCATGCTCACGCCGGTGACTCTTACCTTCGGGTTGATGCCCTTCACCGCGCGGCCGATGCCGCCCAGCAGGCCGCCACCGGAAAGCCCGATCAGCACCCGGTCGAGTTCGGGAAGGTCTTCCATCAGCTCGAGCCCGATGGTGCCCTGGCCGGCCGCGATCAGCGGATCGTCGAAGGGTTCGATCAGCGCCATGCCTTCTTCGCTCACCAGCCGCCGTGCCTCGACGAAGGCATCGTCCTGAGAGCGGCCAATCACGCGGGCTTCGGCGCCCAGCGCCTCGATGGCCGCCACCTTGTTGGCCGGCACCAGTTCGGAGACACAGATGATCGCGCGGGCACCGAGACGCTTCGCGGCCCACGCCACCGCGCGACCGTGGTTGCCGGTGGAAGCCGTGGTCACGCCACGCTCGAGCTGCTCGGGCGACAGCGACGCGATCTTGTTGAGCGCACCCCTGAGCTTGAACGCGCCGCTCGGCTGTAGCGTCTCGAGCTTGAGATAGACCTCGGCATCGAATCTCGTCGACAGGCTCTGGGAGAGAATCAGCGGCGTGCGCATTGCCTGGCCGGCGATGCGGCTTCGGGCCAGGTAGATGTCATGAAGCGTGACGGGGTCGGACATCGTTGGGGAATCCCGGTTGGTAAGACAAGTGCGGCAGAGTGGATCTCTCCACCCTGCCGCAGGCTTGTCGTGTCATCAAGATGATATGGCTATGGCAAGACGATGTGGCTATGGCAAGACGATGTGGCGATGGCTTCGACTTAGCCCTTGAGATCACCGCTACGCGTCAGCTCGTCGGTCACCTTGTCGATGGCACGCTTGGCGCGGGCGATCACTTCGTCAACCTGGCCGCGGTCGATCACCAGCGGCGGCGCGAAGCCGAGGATGTCGCCGTTGGGCATGGCGCGAGCGATCAGGTTCTCCTCGAGCGCTGCGGCGGCAACGCGCGCGCCGACCTTGAGCGACGGCTCGAACGGCGTGTACTCGCCTTTGGTGGGCGCGAATTCCAGCGCGGCCATCAACCCCTCGCCGCGGACGTCGCCGACCAGCGGATGCTCGCCGAAGGTCTTCTTGAGCTGGGCGTTGAAGTAGGCGCCGGTTTCGGCGGCGTTGCCCACCAGGTTCTCGCGCTCGATGATGTCCAGGTTGGCCATGGCGGCGGCGGCACCCAGCGGGTGGCCGGAGTAGGTCCAGCCGTGGCCGATGGGGCCATATTCGCCGGTGCCGTCTTCCAGCGCTTTCCACACCCGTTCACCGACGATGACGCCGGAAAGCGGCTGGTAGGCGCTGGTCAGCCCCTTGGCGATGGTCACCAGATCCGGCTGGATGCCGTAGTGCTGGAAGCCGAATTCGCTGCCCAGGCGGCCGAAGCCACTGACCACTTCATCGCAGATCAGCAGGATATCGTGGCGCTTGAGCACGGCCTGGATCTCGTCCCAGTAGCCTTCCGGCGGCGGGATGATGCCGCCGGTTCCCAGAACCGGCTCGCCGATGAAGGCGCCGATGGTGTCCGGCCCCTCGCGCTGGATCATCGCTTCGAGCTGTTCGGCGCAGTAGGCGGAGAATTCGCGCTCGCTCATGTCGCCACGCTCACGCCGATAGTAGTAAGGCGCCTTGGTATGCAGCACGCCGTCGATCGGCAGATCGAAATGCTGGTGGAACGCCGGCAGGCCGGTGAGCGAACCGGCAGCGATGCTGGAGCCATGGTAGCCACGCTGGCGCGCGATGATCTTTTTCTTCTTCGGCTGGCCGATGACGTTGTGGTAATAGCGCACCAGCTTGATCTGAGTCTCGTTGGCGTCGCTGCCGGAGAGGCCGTAGTAGACCTTGTTCAGGCCGTTGCCGGCGAGCTTGGCGATGCGCTCGGAGAGCGCGATCAGCGGCTCGTTGGAGTGGCCGACATAAGTGTGGTAGTACGCCAGCTCCTTGGCCTGGGCATAGATCGCCTCGGCGATCTCGGTGCGTCCATAGCCGATATTGACGCAGTAGAGCCCGGCGAAGGCATCGATCATCTCGCGGCCATCGCGATCGACGATGGAGATTCCCTTGCCACCGGTGATGACGCGCCCCGGCGCATCGCCCTGGGCGTAATCGCGCAGATGGGTGGACGCATGGAAAACGTGGCGGCGATCGTTTTCGATCAGAGCACGAGTATCGGTCATAACCTTTCCTTAACCAAAACGAAACGCCGCCATCTGTCCGGACGGCGTTTCAGGGGCGGGCGCAGCGATCGGAGCGATCCTTGTGTAATACCCGCTTGTAGAATGTTATCTCTGGACCGGCCAGTGGCGTCCAGCCGGTCATTATCCATGTCAGCGACGCGCGGGCGCGACACCGTCAGAACAACGCGCCGCCGTTCACGAGACAGCGCGTAAGCACTAGGCGAGCGGGCGAAGCGCAAGGCGCACGACACGCAGGAGCCGGAGCCTATGGGTTATAGGTGAGGACTCCGAGTATCGGGCAACGCGGCGATTCGCTCGCGCAGTCAGCGATTCCGCGCTGGCTCAAGAAGAGCTGGCCGACGGCATATCGCCCAGACAGTAGTACTTCGTATCGAGATACTCATCGAGCCCCGCGGCGCCGCCCTCGCGACCGAGGCCGGACTGCTTGACGCCGCCGAACGGGATCGGCGCGCCGGTCATCTTGACGCTGTTGACGCTGACCATGCCGTACTCGAGCCCGCGCATCAGCTTCCAGATTCGACGCACGTCGTGGGTGTAGACGTAGGCGGCGAGCCCGTATTCGGTATCGTTGGCGAGCTGAATGACTTCGTCGTCGTCATCGAACGCACAGACACCCGCGACCGGCGAGAAGGTCTCCTCGCGGAACACGCGCATCTCCGGCGTGATATCGGCCAGCAGCGTCGGCATGAAGAAGTTCTCGCCGGGCGCCTGGCCCTCTCCGCCCAGTTGGCGCGCCCCTTTGCTGATACCGTCCTCGACGATACCCTTGGCCATGTCCACCGCCCGCTTGTGGATCAGCGGCCCGATGTCGTTCTCCTCGAGACCGTTGCCGACCTTCAGTGCCTCCATGTGCGCCACGAACCGCTCGACGAAGGCATCGTAGATGCCACGCTGAACGAAGATACGGTTGGCGGCGAGGCAATCCTGGCCGGCGGTCTGGAACTTGGCGGCGACCGCTTCCTTCGCCGCGGCGTCCGGGTCCATGTCGTCGCAGACGATGAACGGCGCATTGCCGCCCAGCTCCAGCGACATGCGCTTGACACTGGACGAGCTCTGGCGCATCAGCAGCTTGCCGACGCGGGTCGAGCCGGTGAACGAGATGTTGCGGATGCGGTTGTCGTTGCACAGCACTTCGGACACGGTGGCCGGATCGCCGGTAACCACGTTAAACACGCCCGCCGGAATCCCGGCCCGCTCGGCCAGCTCGGCCAGTGCCAGCGCGGAATATGGCGTCTCGTTGGCCGGCTTGACGACCACCGTGCAGCCCGCCGCCAGCGCGGCACCGGCCTTGCGGGTGATCATCGCCAGCGGAAAGTTCCAGGGCGTGAACATCGCCGAGACGCCCACCGGCTCCTTGATCGTGCCCAATGCGGCGTTGGGGATATGGCTCGGGATGGTCACGCCATAGGCGCGCTTGGCCTCCTCGGCGAACCACTGGATGAAGCTGGCGCCGTAGTCGACCTCGCCACGGGAATCGTCGAGCGGCTTGCCCTGCTCGTAGGTCATCAGCAGCGCCAAGTCTTCCTTGTGTTCGTGCAGCAGGCGGTACCAGGCGTTGAGCTTCTCGGCCCGCTCGTGGACATTGATCGCCCGCCACTCGGCGAAGGCGTTCTCGGCCGCCGTCACCGTGTCGGTGATCTGTGCCGCTTCGAGCAGGGCGCAATGGCCCAGGGTTTCTCCGGTGGCGGGATCGACGACCGCTTCCTCGCGGCCCTCGCTACCATGGGTCCATTTACCATCGACATAGGCATACTGGCGGAAAAGCCGGGGATCGTTGAGTTTCATATCGCCTCCTGCTTGGCTCTGGACAAAAAAGGCTGTCGGCGGTGGGGCAGAACAAGTGGCCTATCCTGCGAGTACGATCATGGTACCGACTCGGCGAGAGGGAATTTTCTTGTCTCGACCGCTTTGCGCCACGCTTTCTTTCGAAAGCCCGGCCAGGAGTTGCGGTTTTTTTGGCGGGGGAGTTTCGGTTTTTTTGGCGGAATATAGGCAAGAACCAATGAGCCCGGCCAAGGCCGGGCTCATTGTCATCCGATTTCAGACAAACGATTCATTTGGCCCGGATAATACCGGCGGCCCTTCGCGCTTGACCGTCTTGGTGACGATATAGGTGAAGTAGCGCTCGATGCCGAGATCGGAGACGAGCCAGGCATCGATCAGGCGCTGATAAGCGTCGATGCTGTCGGCGGCGATCTTGACCAGGTAGTCGACGCCACCACCCACCGCGACGCACTCGGCCACGGCATCGGTCTCCGCCACCATGCGCTCGAAGCGGGCGAAGCTTTCGGCGTTGTGCTGTTTGAGTTCGATCTGCACCCACACCGGCGTGCGCTTGACGATGGCGTCGGGATTGATCCGGGCACTGTAGCCTTCGATGACCCCGGCTTTTTCCAGCCGCTTGACCCGCTCCCAGCACGGGCTGACGGAAAGACTGATCGCCTCCGCCAGCCGCGACTTGGTGATGCGGCCGTCGCGACTGAGGATCTCGAGGATTTTGAAATCGTAGCGATCAAGCTTCATACCAGACACCATCCAAACTGATTACGCTCGGCCATACATCGTTGAGCGCTGTTTCAAAATGCTCATTTACCCCTCGTAAACTCCGCTCTTTCAACAGCGCTCGCCTCGTCTGACCTTCGCTCATTGGCGTTTGGTCTGGGTCTGGTTCTGAGCACGCTCCAGCGACTCGACCACTTCGGCCACCACGGCAATGGTATCGCCCATCCCGACCTTGGCCGGGAACCGCCGGGCGATGAGGATGCCGTCGCGCTGGGCGCGGTATTCGACCGGCGCGGCGCCGGTGCGCGTCATGTCGTAGACCCGGGCGATCACTTCGCCCTTCTCGACCGTATCACCCAGCGACAGCGTCAACTCCAGCAGGCCGGAGTGCTCGCTCTGGACGTAGCAGCTGGCATCTGGCATATCGACGTAGATCATCGGCTCCGTTGGCTTCTCGATCTCGCCCTCGATTAAACCCGTCTTCAATAAACCATAGTGCAACAGAAAGTTCCGCACGCCGCGCTCGGTGATGGCCAGGCTTTCCGGCGTCGAGGTGCCGCCGCCACCGAGTTCGGTGGTGACGAAGGTCTTGCCCTGGGACTCCACCGCGGTGTCGTATAGCTTGGTGGCGTCGAGTTCGAACATCATCATCGCGTAGGGCGCGCCGAAGGCGACCGCGCCGGCCAGGCTCGCGTTCTCCTGGGCGAGATCGTCGAGCCGGTGGGCGGCGGCAAACGGCACGATGTCCAGCGTGCGACCGCCGGAGTGGAGATCCAGCGCCACGTCGCACATCGGCACCAGCACCCGATTGAAGTAGTCGGCGATCTGAGAGGTGACGCCGCCGTTGGGATCGCCGGGGAAGCTGCGATTGAGGTTGCCGCCATCCAGCGGCGAGGTCCGCCTGCCCGCTTCCGCCGCCGGCGTGTTCATCATCGGCACGATGATCACGCGACCGCGCACGTCCTTCGCCTCGAGCGTGCTGGCGAGTTTCAGCAGCGAGGTGATGCCCTCGTACTCGTCGCCGTGGTTGCCGCCGGTCAGCAGCGCCGTCGGGCCTTCGCCGTTGGCGACTACGGTGATCGGGATCATTACCGCGCCCCAGGCCGACTCGTCGACCGAGATCGGCAGCTTGAGAAAACCGTGCTGAACGCCCTGGGCATCGAAGTCGACGGTGGCGCTGATCGGGCTGGGACGCAGGGTTGCGGACATGCGAACTCTCCTCAATGAAGCGGATGACGCGCCCTGGCGGATCGCTGCAGGTGCGTCATTGAAAAGTAGCAAAATAGCCGGGCGGGCCGGATTCGTGGCGGGCTCCAGACCCGCTGTTTGGCCTTGTTCCACGATCGACTTTCACGAACGATCGACTTTCACGGACGCCCGGCACGTTCTTGTTTGACGAACAGCTGACGCGACTTACTTGACGAACAGCTGGCGCGGAAAATTGCACAGCGGCTCGGCACCGTTTTCGGTGATCAGGATACTTTCGGTGATCTCGAGCCCCCAGTCGTCCATCCACATGCCGGGCATGAAATGGAAGGTCATGCCGGGCTCGAGGATCGTCTCGTCGGAGGGGCGCAGGCTCATGGTGCGCTCGCCCCAGTCCGGTGGATAGCTGATCCCGATCGGATAGCCGCAGCGCGCGCCGCCCCGGTCGAAGCCGTACTTGTCCATCGCCGCGCCCAGCGCCAGCGCGATATCGGCGCAGCGGTTGCCAGGCTTGGCCACCGCCAGGCCGTTGTCGATCCCCTCGAGCAGGGCCGATTCGCCGCGTATGAAGTCCTGCGGCGGCTTGCCGAGGAAGACGGTTCGCGACAGCGGCGCGTGGTAGCGCTTGTAGCAGCCGGCGATCTCGAAAAACGTCCCTTCGCCCTTGCGAAACGGGGTGTCGTCCCAGGTCAGGTGCGGCGCGGCGGCATCGCTGCCGGTCGGCAGCAACGGCACGATCGCCGGATAATCGCCGCCGTGGACCGTGCCGTGCTCGTCGGTCCAGCCCTCGGTGCCGACCCGGTAGATCTCGGAGACCAGCTTGCTCTTGGCAAGGCCGGGCTCGATCATCTCGAGGATGCGCGTATGCATGCACTCGACGATTCGCGCCGCCGTGCGCATGTAGGCGATTTCCTGCGGCGACTTGATCGCACGGCACCAGTTGACCAGCGCCGTGGCGTCGACCAGTTGGGCATGCGGCAACTCCTTGAGCAGGCTGGTATAGGCCTTGCCCGAGAAGTAGTAGTTGTCCATCTCCAGCCCGACATTGCCGGTATGCCAGCCATACTCCGGCAGCACCGACTGGGCCAGATATTCCATCGGATGCATGTCCGGGTTCTGGACGTAGTAATCCGGGTAGTAGCGCACGCGTTCGGCGTCCATCCAGCAGGTGCGCCAGGCGCCGTTGGCATCCTGACGTCGCCCGTACCAGACCGGCTCGCCTTCCAGACCCACCAGCACACACTGATGCACATAGAACGACCAACCGTCGTAACCCGTCAGCCATCCCATGTTGGAGGGATCGCTGACGACGAGAACATCGATTCCGCGGCTCGCCATGGAAACGCGCACTTTGTGCAAACGACTGGCGTACTCTTCACGCGAGAAAGGTAAAGAAACCTGAAACATGGAGCCACTCGACTAACGGGACCAAATTGTAGGGACATCGGCGGTCGAGGGGATCGTGCCGGGTGTCCTGCCGCTTGCCGACCGGGTGTGAAATTGTCATGATTTAACTATCAACATTCATGACAATTATCGGTCAATGCATCGAGGACGATAGTAGCATCGTCGCTCAGCGTGCCGTCAAAGGCTTTATTGCATCATGACAATCGATCTGACGCCCTTCCTCGGCGGCCACGGCCCCAAATATCTTTCCATCGCCCGCGCCCTCGCCGAAGCGGTCCGCCACGGCGTGCTCTCTCCCGGTATGCGCCTGCCCACGCACCGCGAGCTCGCCGAGACGCTGGGCGTCAGCGTGCAGACGGTTTCCCGCGCCTACGAACAGGCCGAGAAGAGCGGCCTCGTCCAGGCCCGGGTCGGCAGCGGCACCTGGATTCGCGATGCCGAAGGCGATTCCGAGAACGAATACCTGCGCGCCCCGGCGGCGGTCACCGATGCGGCGCCCATCGACCTGTCGATCGCGCATCCGGTCTGCCCGCCTTCCCACCATCGGCGCTTTCGCGATGCGCTGGCGGAGCTCGCCGAGACCGCCCACGCCGACGTGATCGGCGCCTGCCGCCCGATCGCCGGCCTGCAGCATCAGCGCGAGCGCGCCAACGCCTGGCTCAAGGAGCGCCTCGGCGTGCCCGGCGAGGCCGACGACCGGCTACTCTGCAACGGCGCCGCCCACGGCCTGATGCTGGCGATCGCCACGGTCGTCCAGCACGGCGATGTCGTGCTGACGGAGACGCTGACCGACCACGGCCTGATCGCGCTCGCGCGCACGCTGGGCTTCCAGCTTCACGGCGTGGCGATCGACGAGCAGGGCGTCATCCCCGAAGCGCTGGAGGCGGCCATCGTGAAATTCCGGCCGCGTGCCGTCTGCCTGACGCCGACCCAGCTCAATCCCACCGGCGCGACCATGGAGAACGCCCGTCGCGACGCCGTGGCCGAGATCCTGCTGCGTCACGACGTCTGGCTGATCGAGGACGACGTTCATGCGCTGCTGGAACCGCCGGGCCTCAAGTCCCTGACCGCTCGCCTGCCCCAGCAGAGTTTCCATGTCACCAGCCTGACCAAGTCGACCGTGCCCGGGCTGCGCGCCGGCTATCTCACCGTGCCGCGCGGCCAGATGCATCACACCCTGCCGCGCCTGCGCGCCACCAGCTGGATGGCGACCCCGCTGATCTTCGAACTGGCGGATTACTGGCTGGCCAGCGGCATGGTCGACACGCTCGCCCACGAGCAGCGCCAGTTGCTGGCGGAACGGCAGGCGCTGGCCGCGCGCAAGCTGGCGGGCCATACCATCGAATCGCGCCCCAGCAGCCTGCATGTGTGGCTGACGCTGCCGGAGCCGTGGCGCGCCGAGGAACTGCAGCAGCAGGCCCGCCAGGAAGGCGTCGCCATCACCACCGCCCAGCCGTTTCTGGTCGAGCAGTCCGCCATGCCGCGTCGCGTGCGCATCAGCCTGGGAGCGGAGCCGGATCTGGCCCGGCTTTCCAGCGGGTTGGACGTACTGAGCCAGTTGCTGGGCGAAGCGCCGCCGCCGATGCTGGAGATCGCGTACTGAGCTGCGAGCGGCGATTTCTTTCGCCGCCCATAACCTGCGATGATGACCGGCTCCAACAAGACAACGGCGACGGAGCCCAGATGCGAGTCCTGATCTACCACAACGACGCCGAGCAATGGCGCGACATCCTGCTCGAACGCCTGCCGAATGCCGAGTTCCACGTCGCGGCGGACAGCGGCAACCCACAGGTGGATTACCTGGTCGCCTGGAAACCGCCGGCCTCGGTCTTCGACGAGCAGACGGTGCTCAAGGGCGTCGTCAACCTGGGCGCCGGAGTGGACGCCTTGCTGCAGAACCCATCGCTGCCCCGCGAGATCCCCATCGTCAAGCTGCGCGACGCCGGCATGGGCGAACTGATCGGTGACTACACCCGCTACGGCGTGCTGCATTTCCAGCGCGACTTCGACCGCTATCGCCGACAACAGGCGACGAGCGAATGGCGGGAAGTGCCGGTGATCGACAAGCCCGACTGGCCCATCGGCGTGCTGGGCCTCGGCGCGATCGGCACCCGTGTCGCGAAGATGCTCGCCGCCGACGGCTATCCCGTTCACGGCTGGAGCCGCTCGCCCAAACGGATCGACGGGATCAGTTGCCATCACGGCGACGACGGGCTCGATACCCTGCTGCACCAGGTCAAGACGCTGGTTACCCTGCTGCCGGACACGCCCGCGACGCGCCACATCATCAACCGCGACAACCTGGCCAAGCTCCCCGTCGGCGCCAGCCTGATCAACCCCGGTCGCGGCACCCTGATCGACGAGCCCGCCCTGCTCGAAGCACTGGGTTATGGAGAGCGCGATGGAGTGTCCGAAGGTCGCCTGCGCGGCGCGCTGCTGGACGCCTTCCCCAACGAACCGCTGGCAGCGGACAGCCCGCTATGGCGCCACCCCCGCATCCTGATCACCCCGCACATGGCCGGGCCGACGCCGATCGGCGCCGCCGCCGACCAGGTCGCCGACGCGCTGGACGCGATGTCGAAAGGCAAGGCGGTCGAAACCATCGATCCCGAAGCGGGGTATTGAGCGAGACGGGAGCCGGCATCGCCATTTTCGGCCGGGCCACCTGATTTCACCCAAAGACGATGATAGCCTCTGTTTCAGAACGTAAAGTCGGATTTACAACCGGCTGGGCTACTCGTCTGCGAGGGATGCGGTGAACAAGAAGACGCTTACCGAACGCGATATCGGTACCAGGTTCATCACGCCGGCTCTTGAGCCAGCTCCTCCTGAAAATGAACGATATCGCATCGTCAAAAAAGTCGACGGGCTAATGGCCCTCTGCGACCAGCTCAAGGCCCGCTTGGGTGAAGCCGGTGAGCCCCGCACCCGGCTAGCCGAGGCGGTGGTAGCCAACGCCACGAGTCAGTAACCGCCATACAAATTGGCCCTCACGAAAGCGAGGGCCAATCGGGAATGGCAATGAACTAGCTATAAACGGCTGGCGACTGGTTAGGCTTTCAGCCGCTGGGTGGTTTTCGGTATAGCCGACTGATCTCGGGTGACGCTCGTCAATACATAGACGAGGGGGCGGTCATCGGTGCCGTTGATACGAAAAATCATGCCTTCCAGACCCGCACCCTGACCTATCATTCGGTGCAGCAGTTCAAGCTGCCCGCGCGGCACATAACCCAGCTTGTGTCCCTGGGCCTCAATACGGATAGCCAGGCGGTCATAAGTATTGTCAGGCTCGGGAACGAATCGAACTGGCTCGCCTGTCTGAAGCTGAGAAACCGCTATCTGTGTCTCGTGCCGAAAACCGGCCACTTCCAGCAGCATCTCAAAGGCTGCGGGTGCGTTGTCGAAGGGGTGTACCAGCTCGAACCCATCGTTGGGCAATTTTGCGCCTGTGTACCCCAGCAGACCGAAGTCACTGATGTCAGCATCCGGCGGAATGCCGCGCAGTTCGAGATAACGACCGAAGTCTCGCCGACTACGCGGCGGTAAACGCCGCATGAAAGCGTCAAGAACATGATGCCGATGTTCTGCCCGGTTCAGAGGGAATGCTGGATAACCCTGGAATCCCATTTCAATGGCCTCGGCCATATCCTGTTCATCCATGCCGTACTGAAGCCAGACGTCATCGCCATGCTTGACCAACTGGCCCACGCAGTAGCGAGAGCGGTTCTTGCTCTCACGCGCCTGCCAACACAGCAGCAAGCGTTGCGGTTCTACCAGATGTTCGATTAGACGATTCATGTCAGTTCTCCAGAGCCTGAAGCAGGCGCTCTCTCCTCGTTGAGGTCAGTAAAGTAACGAATTCGGCACGTTGCTCGGTCAAAGGATGAGGCATGTCGAAAAGCATCAATTCATGAAGCATCGCTTTCAATGACTCATGACTCCATCCGCGCAGACGTTCTATCAGGACCGGCTTCACAGCCGGATAGCGGCGACAGTAGCGCTCCACGCCTTCGATCAGCGGTAGTCGCGACGGTTCACTTCTGGACCAACGCATCTGGTGCCGCCCCCGGTTCAGATAGGCATCGAGCTCATTGGGGTCGCGCATCATGCGCCCCATCTTCTGCGGCTGCAACTCATGACCAAGGCTGGTGCCATTATCGAAGTATGGTGTGAAACGCCCGGTCGAGCCATTGTCACGCCATATCAATCCCCAATTTTCCTGATGACGGTCCGTATTGCCAATCAGTGCATCGAAGCATAAACACAACCCCCAATATATCTCCCAATCATGAGTGAGCGTGCCAGTGCGTGCCAATGCCCGGCTGAGGGAGAGGATGGTGGATAGATTGTGCTCACGCCCCTTTTCGCGGTCATAACCAGGAATCAAGCGTTGCATATAGTCACCGCCTGGGACGTGGCGCTCCTCTCCGCTATCCGGATAGCCCATGAACCACTCGTTGATCGTGCCAGGCTCGTCTCTCGATGAGTCGATTGCTACGAATACTGGCGGCAGCGTCAGTCCCATGAACCGCCCGATACGAAAAGCGATGACCTCGGCCCAGTACTGGTCAGGATGCCGTGGCTGCCCAGGATTCTTGACGCTTTTGATCGCTTCTTTGAACAGATAGCGATGCCCTGGCAGACAGAAGGTATGAGGGGCAGGATCCGGAGAAATTAGCAACGACTTATCCCGGGCGCCTACTGGGTAAACTTCGTAGTCCCCGTACATCGGCCAGTCCGCGATATCGATAATCTGATCTGGCCCTTGATCAACCCCGTCACGATCTATCAGGCACTTGCTCTCCGTCATTGCATGCTCCATTCCGCCTCTTGCATACAGTAACGCGAATTAACATTACGATGGCATCCACATGAGTCCATTCGCCAATTGAGAAAGCCAATCTGCATCCCGGAACGTCTCACCTCGATCGGCGTCTGATACGGACAGATCACCGATTCGCTTTCAAGGATGTTCATGTCATACCGATTTCTAACGATCAAGACCCTTGCCACGCTGCTGCTGACGGCTGCCAGCTCGCTGGCACTTGCCGCACCGACGCCGTTCACCGCCCATTACCGGCTCGATATCAGCGGCTGGCCGGATGCGACGATCACCCATACGCTGTCGCGCCAGGACGATGTCTCCTCCCCCGGCGAGGTATGGGAGAGCGACATGCGCGCCAGCATCAAGGTCGCCAGCGGCGAGGAACGGGGCCAGTTCCGGCTGGATGGCGGTCGGGTGCAGGCGCTGGACTACACCAGCGCGTATTCGCTGGTCGGCATCGGTGACGACTACCATCTGGACAAGGATCAGTTGCAGGCGTTGCCGGATCGCCAGACTGCTCTGTTCGAGCTGTCGCGCAAGGCGCCTGACGCTCGCTGCGCCAACCCGCAGGTGTCGCCCTGCGAACTCGACTACCAGAACCATAAGGGCAAGACGGAGCGGCTTTTCTATCGCGTGACCGACCGCAGCGATATCGAGACGCCGGCCGGCACGTTTCCCGGCGTTACCGTGGATACCTGGGATCCGGACAAGCGCGACCGCCATATCTACTTCACTTTCCACCGAGAGATACCGGGTCTGCTATTGGAGATGCGCTACGTCAAGAAGGATGAAGCGCGCAGCCACCTGACGTTGACCGATCTGACACTGGATCGGCTGAGCGACGCCGCGGACAACGCCGCAAGAAGCACTGCCGAGCAATAACCGTTCAGCTCTTCTTCCCTCTTTATCCCACATCCTCTAGAGTCTTTAGCCAATCACGGACGCCGATTTATCGGCGTCCGTTTTCGTGTTGTGCTCGCTTTCCCTTGATACGCGCCTGGAGTCGGCATGCTGCTTGGACTGTTGTGGATTCTGCTCCCTCTGATCGTGGGCTACCTGATACCCGTACGCCAGGCCGGGATCCGTCAGGCGATCGATCAAGGCGTCGGCGCCTCGGTCTACGTGATTCTGCTGCTGATGGGCGTGAGCCTCGGCGGGCTCGAGGATCTGCTCGGCCAGCTGTCGCGCATCGGGACGACCGCGTTGACGCTGTTTCTGGTGATCACGCCGATCAACCTGCTGGCGCTGGCCTGGCTCGCCCGCCGACGACTGGCCCGTCGAAAATCGCCGACGGACGGCGAAGGCAGCGCGGCCCCCGCCGGCAAGCTGCAGGCGATGCTGGGTTCGTTGCAGTTGGCGGGCGTGGTGCTTCTCGGCGTCTGTCTCGGCGCGGGCGCCCATCTTCTGGATTGGCATCTGGCCTCGCTGGCGGGAACGCTGGCGACCTGGGCGCTCTACGCCCTGCTCTTCCTGATCGGCTGCCAGCTGCGCAATTCCGGGCTGGGGCTGCGCCAGATCCTGCTCAACCGGCTGGGGCTGGCCATCGCGGTGACGGTATTCCTGAGTTCGATGCTGGCGGGGCTGATCGCGGCGCCGCTGCTGCAATTGCCGTGGAATCAGGGCATGGCGATGGCGGCAGGGTTCGGCTGGTATTCGCTATCGGGGATTCTGATCGGCGACCAGCTCGGTCCGGTGCTCGGCGGCGCGGCCTTCTTCAACGATCTGGCCCGCGAACTGCTCGCTTTCCTGCTGGTACCGCTGTTCGTTCGGCGCGCCGTGCCGCTGGCGATCGGCTACGCCGGCGCCACTTCCATGGACGTCAGCCTGCCAGTGATCCAGCAGTATGGCGGCATCACCTGCGTGCCGCTGGCGATCGTCAGCGGCTTTCTGCTGTCGCTGCTGTCGCCGCCGCTGATTCTGTTGCTGCTGTCGTTCTGACCCGCGTCGACGCCGTTCTCTACGACCATGGGCTTAGGGTGCTCGCCAGCCTCGGCATGATAATCTCCCCCGAAAGTTACCGGTAACACCGGACAGAATAATCGATTTGCGGGGATCTCCATGCCACGTCGTTCTTCAGGACGCGTGACGCTGCAGCATATTGCCGAACGCGTCGGCGTTACCAAGATCACGGTGTCGCGCGCCCTGCGCGAGCCGCATCTCGTCTCCGCGGCGCTGCGACTGCGCATCGAGTCCGCCATCGACGAGCTCGGCTACATTCCCAATCATTCCGCTGGCGCCCTGGCCAGCGGACGGTCGCACAGTGTCGCGCTGTTGATCCCCTCGCTCTCCAACGCCGTGTTCTCGGAGATCCAGCGCGGGATCGAGGAAGGCTTGAGCCACGCCGGCTATCAGGTATTGATCGGCCATACCGGCTACTCGATCCTCGAGGAAGAGCGGCTGATCGATACCTACTTGAGCTATGGCGTCGAGGCGCTGATTCTTCCCGGCACCCGCCATACCGACCACGCCCGTCGCCTGCTGGCCCGCGCGCGCGTGCCGGTGGTCGAGACGCTGGAGCTGACCGAGACGCCGCTGGATATCAATGTCGGGCTCGATCAGCACGAAGCCGGCAAGGCGATGACGCAGGCCTTTCTCGATCGGGGCCACCGAAAGATCGGCTTTCTGGGCGCACGCATGGATTATCGGGCGCAATTGCGCATGGCAGGGTGGGAGGCGGCCATGCGCCAGGCGGGGCTGTCGGCCGAGCGCTGCCTGACGACGCCGCATCCGTCTTCCTATCGGCTGGGCGGAGAGATGCTGGCCTCCATGCTGGAGCGCTGGCCGGATCTGGAGGGCATTTTCTGCGGCAACGACGACCTGGCCGCGGGGGCGCTGTTCGAATGCCAGCGTCGCCGCCTGAACGTGCCGGATCAGCTGGCCCTGGCCGGCTTCAACGGGCTGGACATCACCGAGGCGACCGCGCCGCCACTGGCGACGGTCGTCACGCCCCGGCGCAGCATCGGGGAGACCATCGCCAGGCGCCTGCTGGCACGTCTTCAGGGTGCGCCACTGCAGCCCACCAGCGAGAACCTGGGGTTCCGGATTCGGCGTGGCGGCAGTCTGTGACCGACATCACGCCTCCGGACTTCAGCTCTCGGCGGCGAGAAAGCGCTTCTCGAGCCTCAATACCGCTTCGTTGACCACCTGATCGAGGGTGCCGGCGATATCGACGGTGACGGCTTCGTCATCGCCCGGCGCCTCGAGTGTCGCCAGCTGGCTGTCGAGCATCGCCTCGCCCTTGAAGAAGTGATCCTGGCGCGACTGAATGCGCTGCAGCAGCAGCTCGCGGCTGCCGGCAAGGTGGACGAACGTCAACGCCTCGTCGCCCTTGCGCAGGGTATCGCGATAGCGCTTCTTGAGCGCCGAGCAGCCGATGACCAGCGTTTCGCCCTGCGCCCTGGCTTCGGCCAGAAACGACGCCAGCCGTTCGAGCCAGCCGGCCCGATCATCATCGTTGAGGGGCTCGCCGCGAGACATCTTGGCGACGCTTTCCGGCGAGTGATAATCGTCCCCGTCCAGGAACCGCCCACCCAGTGCGGTCGCCAGCCGCTGCCCGACTTCGGTCTTGCCGCAGCTCGATACGCCCATCACGACGATGCGCTGACCCATCTTTGCGTCCATGACGTTGCCTTCCGATTGATGCATGTATGATTCGTGCCGTTTCGTTTTGCTGACTCGCCTATCGGCCTAAACCGATTCGGCCACGGTTGTCTCTACACCTTTAGGCGCATTGTTGAGATCCAGCTGTTACCGGTAACATTCATTTTCGCCAACTCCACCGCGAAGCACAACGCCACCAAGGGCGTATATCCCGTCTTGGCACCGTGTGCTCTCACCAAGGAATTCGTTTGACATGGATAGCCCAACATCCCTGATCCTTGCCGCGCTGGGCAGCATCATCGTGCTGCTCTATCTGGTCATGAAGCTGCGCCTGCACGCCTTCGTCGCCCTGCTCGTCGTCAGTGGCCTGGTCGGGCTGGCCACCGGCATGAATGTCGAGGAACTGCTGGATACCGTCGAGAAAGGCATGGGCGGCACGCTGGGGTTCGTCGCGACCGTCGTCGGGCTTGGCGCCATGTTCGGCAAGATGCTGGAGGTCTCCGGCGGTGTCGACCGGCTGGCCAATACGCTACTGGACAAGTTCGGCGAAAACCGTTCGCAGTGGGCGATGGGCGTCACCGGTTTTCTGGTAGCAATTCCCGTGTTTCTGGATGTCGCCTTCATCATCCTGGTGCCGCTGATCTACGCCCTGACGCGTCGCACCGGTCGCTCGCTGCTCTACTACGGCATTCCGCTGCTGGCGGGTCTCGCCGTGACCCACTCGTTCATTCCCCCGACGCCGGGCCCAATCGCCGTCGCCAAGCTGATCGGTGCCGATCTCGGCTACGTGATCCTGTTCGGCGCCATCGCCGGCCTGCCGGCCATGATCATCGCCGGGCCGCTGTTCGGACGCTGGATCGGCAAGCGCATCGATGCGCAGATCCCCGACTACATGGAGCTGCCGAAGAACGATGTCGATACCACCGGTCTGCCCAGCTTCAAGCTGATCCTGTCGATCATCCTGCTGCCGCTGGCGCTGATCGTGCTCAACACCGTTTCCGGCGTGATCCTGGCGGAAGATAGCCCGGTCCTGGCCGCCCTGACCTTCCTCGGCCACCCGTTCGTGGCGCTGACGCTGGCCACGCTGCTTGCCTTCACGCTGCTGGGCACCCGCCGCGGCATGAAGCGGGAGCAGGTCATGGAAGTCGCCACCAAGGCGCTGGAGCCGGCCGGCATCATCATTCTGGTCACCGGGGCCGGCGGCGTCTTCAAGCAGGTGCTGATCGATTCCGGCGTGGGCGAAGTGATGGGCAACATCATGGCCGAAAGCGCCCTGCCCCCGATCCTGCTGGCGTTCCTGATCTCCACCGCGGTGCGCGTGATTCAGGGTTCGGCCACGGTCGCGATGATTACCGCTGCCGGCCTGATGGCGCCGGTCATCACCACGCTCAACCTCGACGGCCCGGTGCTCGGTCTGCTGGTGATCTCAATCGCCTCCGGCGCCACGGTACTGAGCCACGTCAACGACTCCGGGTTCTGGCTGGTCAACCGCTACTTCGGCCTCACCGAAGCGCAGACCCTGAGAAGCTGGACGGTGATGGAGACCATCATCGGGCTGGTCGGGCTGGTCATGTCGCTGATCATCGGGCTGTTCGTCTGACCCGACACGCGCCATGCGATACAAGACGCCCGCTGTGGAGAGTTTTCCGCAGCGGGCGTTTTTCATGGATCAGGCGTCTTTCATGAATCAGGCGTCTTTCATGAATCAGGCGTTTTCTATGGGCCGGACCGACATCGGGCCAACGACCTTATGACGTTCCCAGCGCTTCCCGCACTGTTTCCTTCCGCCGTCTGGATAGCTCTTCGCCCAGCGCCGGCCCGCGAAAGCCTTCGTCGAGCAGCGCCTTCGGCACGATCTGCGAGGCAAGCCGCCAGGCCAGCACCAGATCGTCCGCCAGGCTGCCGTCGTCGTGGGCGATCAGGGCCAGCAAGGGCGCGACCCGTTCGGGGCGTCGCCAGGCATCAATGGCGTCGAGCCAGGCCATGATCGTGCCGGCATGGTCCGTTTCGACACCGGGCCGCTGCCCACCGATCTGCTGGCGCAACCGGTAGGACAGCGCTGCCAGCCGCATGGCATCACGGAACGCATTGGGTGCCTTGACGGCGTCGTTGAGCCGGGACTGCTCGTCGTCCTGCAGGTGCTCGCCGAGCCGCGCCCAGCGCCAGAGCGTCAGCGGGCAGGCAGCCGATGCGTCGGGGACGTGCTCGAGTCGCGCCAGCACCTGTTCCAACGCCGGGGTCGACAGGGGCGGCATCAGCTCCGCCAGGGCGCCGCAGGATTCCAGCGTCTGGAAATAGGCAGCGGGATCGGCTTCCCCCAGCGCCTTGTGCGTCTCGGTCCAGACGCGCTCGGCAACCAGGTACGACATCTCGCCGCTGTCGGTGAGCTGGCGCATCAGGGTCATCGTCTGCGGGGCGATGGTGAAACCCAGCTTGCGATAGCGGGCCAGAAACCGGGCCGCTCGCAATACCCGCAGCGGGTCCTCGACGAAGGCGGCCGAAACATGCCGGAGCTGCCTGGCCTCGAGATCGGCAGCGCCGCCGTAGGGGTCGACCAGCTCGCCGGTCGGTGTCTCGGCCATCGCATTGATGGTGAAATCGCGCCGCGCCAGATCGGCCTCCAGCGTCACGTCGGGGCTGGCGTGGACCTCGAATCCGGTATAGCCGCGTCCCTGCTTGCGCTCGGTGCGGGCCAGCGCGTACTCCTCGTGGGTGTCGGGGTGCAGAAAGACCGGAAAGTCCCGGCCGACCGATTTGAACCCGCGCTGGCGCATCGCTTCCGGCGTCGCGCCGACCACGACCCAGTCCTGGTCGCCGATCGGCCAGCCCAGGCGGGCATCGCGAACGGCGCCGCCCACGAGATAGACCTTGAGCCCGTCGAGCCTGGGATCGGTTTGAGGGTCGAGACGCGAATCGGGTTGCGAGTTCATCGTCCGGCTCCGGGTTGGGTTCGATAAGACCGTCTAGCGCTCGACGCTTTCGGGTCGACGATGCGCCCAGTCCACGAAGCCGCCATCCAGGCTGTAGACTTCGTCGAAGCCTTGGCCCGCCAGCCAGCTCGCGGCCTGCTGGCTGGAGTGGCCGTGATAGCAGACCACCACCAGCGGCGTTTCGCTGGGCGTGTTGTCCACCAGTTCCGCCACCGTGGTGTTGTCGAGGTGGCGGCTGCCGGGAATGTGCCCCTGCGAGAAGCTCAGCGGATCGCGGATGTCGACCAGTTGCAATGAGCGCCCCTCGCTCAGCCACTGCGCCAGCGTCGCCGGGTCGAGATGTTGGAAAGACGGGGTTGTCATGGATCGCTCCTTGGGAAACACTGCCTAAATAGCTGCGCAGGCGAATCGCTGCGTTGCGCGGTGCTGGAGCGCCAGCCCGGTCGGAATACTCACCTATACCCCATAGGCTCCGGCTCCTGCGCTCCGTGCGTCTTGCGCTTCATCCTGCTCGCCGATTTATTCAGCGTTTCCCTAACATTCAGTGTCGGGATTGGTCTTTAGGGCTGACGCGACGGTTCACTAATGCGCTCGCCACTGTCGAGATCGAGTGCGGTCAATGATCCGCCCCATACGCAACCGGTGTCCAACGCTTGCGCGTTGATTCGCGCTCCCGGCGTCTGCCCTTCCAGCGCCGCCCAGTGGCCGAACAGCAGCGTGAGCCTGCCACCGCCGGCAAGTTCATCGTGACGCGGATAGGTGAACCAGGGCGCGAACCCGGCCGGGGCGCTGTCCAGCCCCTCCTTGGCAGCGAAGTCCAGCGTGCCGTCGTCGGCGATGAAGCGCATGCGGGTAAAGACGTTGACGATGGCTCGAATCCGATCCTCGCCGGTCAGCTCGGGCGTGAACCGGGCAGGACGATTGCCGTACATCACGCTCAGGAACGCATCCACGTCGTCGCCGCGCAGGACCGCTTCCGCTTCGGCGGCGAGTTCGATGGCTTCGGCAAGCGACCACTGCGGCAGCAGGCCGGCGTGGGTCATCACATAGCCATTTTTGACAGGGCTACGCTCGCGATCGGCGACCAGCAGCGGCTGGCCGCGCAGCCATTCGAGCATCTCCGAGCGGTCCGGGGCTTCGAGAATGTCCGTCAGGGTGTCGTTGCGCTTGAGCTTGCCGTGACCACGTCCCACCGCCAGCAGGTGAAGATCGTGATTGCCCAATACCACGCTGGCGGCGCCATCCAGGGCGACGCTCCTGCGCAGGCAGCCGAGCGAGTCCGGGCCGCGGTTGACCAGGTCGCCCGCCAGCCACAGATGATCCCGTGAGGGCGAAAAGTCGAGACGTTCGAGCAGGGTCTCGAATTCGGCATAACAGCCCTGCAGATCGCCAATTGCGTAGGTCGCCATGCGCTTCCTCGTGTTGATGATGCGATCTCGTATTGATGGCGCGATCGGATTGGCGATTCGATGCCGTTCGAGACGCGGCCGCGAGGGTCGATTCGCCCGCGTCGATCAGTGGATCTGGTTGGGGCCGGCCAGCCGAAACGGCGCGATGGCGACGTCGAAGGAAGCCTGGGTAGACAGATCGATGCAGGTATAGCTGCCCTGCATGACGCCGACGGGGCATTCGATGACCGCGCGACTGGTATAGCGGAAACTGTGCCCGGCGGTGATCGTCGGCTGCTTGCCGACCACGCCGTTGCCACGCACTTCCTGCACCTTGCCATGGCCCTGGGTGATCTTCCAGTAACGCGACAGCAACTGCACGCTGCGGTCGGAATGGTTGTGAACGGTCACCGTGTAGCTGAACACGAAGCGCTTGTCGTTGGGCGACGATTCGTCCTCGCGAAACGCTGGCTCGACGTCGACCGTGATGTCTGGTGTCGTCTCGCTCATGAGGTCTTCTCCGTCACTGGGTGGCTCGTCGCGCTGCCTGTCAGGTGATTGCTGATGGCGACCAGCTCCTCGACGCGCAGCGTCTGGGGGCGGCGGCCGGGGTCGATGCCCAGCGACTCCAGCGCCTCGGCGTCGATCACCCCCTTGAGATTGTTGCGCAGCGTCTTGCGCCGCTGGCCGAAGGCCACCCGCACCACGTCGGCGAAATGGGCCTCGTCGTGAGCGGGCGACGGCAGCTCGGCATAGGGCGTCAATCGCACGATCGCCGAGTCCACCTTGGGCTGGGGCACGAAGGCACCGGGCGGCACGATGAACAGCGATTCGACCGCGCAGTGATACTGGGTCATCACCGACAGTCGCCCCCAGTCCGGCCCGCCGGGTTCGGCGGCGAGGCGCTCGACGACCTCCTTCTGCAGCATGAAGTGCATGTCCTGGATGGCGCCGCGCGCGGCCAGCAGATGGAAGATCAGCGGCGTGGAGATGTTGTAGGGCAGGTTGCCCACCACCCGCAACGGCCTGCCATCCTGCTGCGACAACGCGTGGAAATCGAACTTGAGCGCGTCGCCTTCGTGAATCCTGAAATCGGGGTAGTCGTAGAACTGCACCCGCAATCCGGGGATCAGGTCGCGATCGAGCTCGATCACTTCCAGCGCGCCGGCCGCTTCGAGGATCGGGCCGGTCAACGCGCCCTGGCCGGGGCCGATTTCGATCAGGCGATCGCCGCTACGCGGGGCGATGGCACGCACGATGCGGGAGATCACTCCACTATCGCGGAGAAAGTTCTGACCGAAACGCTTCCGGGCACGCGGCATCGGAGAACGGTCGGAGGAGCGTGTAGACATGAAAAACGAATTCCTTCAGTGAACGCGGGCCGTCATCTGGCGGGCCACCTGCAGTGCCACCCGGAGGCTACCCACATCGGCCAGGCCAGTGCCGGCAAGATCGAGTGCGGTGCCGTGATCGACGGAGGTCCGTACCATGCCCAGCCCCAGCGTGATATTGGCGGCCTGCCCGAACCCGGCATACTTGAGCACCGGCAGGCCCTGGTCGTGATACATCGCCAGCACCGCATCGGCGTGATCGAGATGGCGCGGCGTGAACAGCGTATCCGCCGGTAACGGCCCGATCAGGTCGAGCCCTTCTTCGCGCAGTCGGTTCAGCGCGGGCGTGATGACCTCGATCTCCTCGCGGCCCAGATGACCATCCTCGCCGGCGTGGGGGTTGAGCCCGCAGACCAGGATGCGCGGCGACGCGATGTCGAAGCGCTGCTCCAGCTCGGCCGCCAGGATCCGGACGACACGTATCAGGCCGGGGCCGGTGATCGCGCTCGAGACCCGGGAGAGCGGCAGATGCGTGGTGGCCAGGGCGACCCGCAGCGGTCTGGCGGTGCGTTCGGTGGCCAGCATCATCACCACCTCCTCGACACCGCAGGCGTCACGCAGATACTCGGTATGTCCGGTGAAGCCGACATGCCCGCCTTCGATGATCGCGCCCTTGTGCAGCGGCGCCGTCACCATCGCATCGGCGATGCCCTGCTGACAGGCCTCGATGGCGACATCCAGCGTCTTCAGCACGTAGCCAGCGTTGGCGGGATCGAGCCGTCCTGGCGTCGAGGGCGCTGCCAGCGACACCGGCCAGACCGGCAGCCGGCCATTGATTGGCGCCGGCAATGCATCGCCGGGAGCTAGCACGTCGAGCTCGACCGACCAGCCCAGCCGCCTTGCCCGTTCGGCCAGCAGGTCCGGGTCGCCGACGGCGACTACCGTTGCATCCAGCTGCTGCCAGTCCCGCGCCGCCGCCAGGGCGAGCTCGGGACCGATACCGGCCGGTTCGCCGGTGGTCAATGCCAGTACCGGCAATGTCATCAGTTCCGGTCGAGACGGTTGTCGATGTAGGCGCTGGCACGGATTTCCTGCGTCCACGCCTCGAGCTCGTCACTCACCTTGCGCTGGAAGATCGCCTGGCTGGCCTGCTCCCGGCTCATCTGGCCACTGTCACCGCCACGGGTCTCGATCAGCTTGACCAGGTGGAAGCCGCTGGGGCTGCGGATCGGCTCGCTGACTTCTCCCGGAGAGAGATCGGGAATGACGTCGGAGAAGATGGTGGGAATCTGCGCCGACTGGCGCCAGCCGAGATCGCCCCCCTGCAACGCCTGGGCGTCGTCGGACTCGGCCACGGCGAGTTGCTGGAAGTCGGCGCCATCCCGCAGCTGCTGATAGAGCTTCTGCGCCTCCGCCTGCGCCTGGGTGACCTGATCCGGCGTCGGCGACTGGGGCACGGCGACCAGGATCTGAGCGAGATGGTAGGCAACGTTGCTGTTTTCGCTGCGCTGGCTCAGGAAACGATCGACCTCCCGATCCGACACCGTGACCCTGCTGGCGACCCGGCTCTGCTGTACCTGGCGAATCAGCAGCTCGCGCCGAACCTGCTCGCGCACTTCGGCCAGGCTCTGGCCCTGCTGTTCCAGCGTATTGGCGAACTCGTCCAGACTCATGCCGTTGTTTTCGGCAATGCCACGCATGGTGCTGTTGAGCTGGGTTTCATCGATGCTCAGATTGGCATCTTCGGCCATCTGCAGCTCGATCTGCTCGACAATCATGCGATCCAGCACCTGACGCTCCAGTGCCTGTCCCGGCGGCATCGGGATATTGTTGGCCTGCAGCTGGTCGCGCGCCTGGACGACACGCCTTTCGAGCTGACTGTGCATGATGGCATCGTCGTTGACCACGGCAACGATACGATCCAGCGGCACCACCTCCGCCATCGCGGACAACGGCGACAGCAGCATTACCAGCGCCAGGGGGATCCATACTCTAGGACGCATGCCTACCTCTCTTGCTTTGATGGAGAGGCGAGCCGCTTGGGCTCGCCGTAAACATTGATTGACTGCGATCTCTCGACGATTCGATGCTTCAGAACTGCGTCGCTTCGTAACCCGGCACGGCCTGCGCGAAGTAGCTGTCGGCTTCCTGACCGACGCCGCCCAGCCCCTTGAACACGAAACGCAGGAACAGGCCTCGGTCGGTGTAATCGTCTTCGATGGTGTTGGCAGTGTCATTGTCCTCGACCCATTCGCGCCATACCACCTGCACCGCGCTGCAGCAGCTGTTGAACTGGACACCGGCCAGGGTTTCCAGATCGCGGCTGTTGGTATTGTCGTAGAGGTAGCGGCCGATCAGATCCAGGGACGACGTCGCCTTGTAGGCGAACGACACGTCGAAATCTTCCCGGTCGTAGCCCAGACGATCCTCCGCCTCACCCGAGGGATCGAACCCTTGGAGTTGCCAACGGTAGCCAAGGTTCACTACGTGACCGACAGGACTCAGATACTGGAGATACGCCGACGTTCGTTCGGTGGTGGAACGATCGGGATCGTAGAACCACTCGTAACGCGAGCGCCACTGGTCGTTGATGCGCCAATCGAGCTGGGTGATGACCGGCGAACGATCGCGGGTGGCGCGATACCAGTCCTCGTAGTTGGTTTCCTTGTCCGGCAACGTATCCGGATCGCCTTCAATGTCGATGTTGCGATCGGAGAAGTAGGCACTCTGCCCTACAGAGAGCGACAGCCGCTCACGACCGGTATCGTCCTCGAGGAAGCGCGTCGAGGCCCCATAAGAGAGCTTGTTGACGTCTCCCACGCGATCGGCGCCCGTGAACCGGTAAGGCGACCACAGCTGGCTCCAGGAGACCGAACGCTCGTCGGTATCGAACTCCGGGAACTCCGACTGGTCGCGCTCGGGCACGTAAGCGTAGTAGAGACGCGGCTCGAAGGTCTGTTTCCAGTCGCTGTCGAACAGCGACACGTCGCGCTGGAAGATCAGCCCGGAGTCGACCGAGTAGACCGGCACGGTGCGCGACAGGCTCTCGTCGCGGTCGGTATCCCGGTTGCCGTAGTCGAGTTCGTAATTGGTCTGCCAGAGCTGGAAGCGCGGCTCGAGGAAACCCCAGCTGGGCTGAGCACGCCAGCCGACCGCCGGTGTCAGGTTGATTCGCGAACCGTTGGCCGCTTCGCGCAGCAGTATGCGACGCGTGTTGCCGGTTTCCTCGTCTTCCCAGAAGCCGTCGCTGTCGACGCCTTGCAGATCGCGCCAGAAGTAGGTCGCGTTGGAGTTCCACTCCTGGTAGAAGCCGTTGTCCTGCTGCCAGCGCGCGTTGGCGGTCAGGCTCGGCAACTGATAGTAAGGACGGTCGTCCTCGTCCAGCGGGTAGTCCATCCGCTGGTAGCCCTGCGCCCGCGCATCGAGATTCCAGGTCGTGCCTTGATAGCTCAGCCGCGCCAGGCGTTCGAGATACTCGGTATCCTGCTCGCCGAAGTCGCGACCGAAGTCATCGAAGTAGCGCCCGTCACTCGCGGCGCCGTAGCGCATGGCGTAATCCAGCCGTTCGGTGAACCGACCGTAGTGGCTGTAATCGACGTACCAGCGATCCTCGCCGTCGAAGGCGTCGTCGGGATCGTTGGGGTTGTCGCTCTCGCCACCGTTGTCGTTGGGCAGGTAGGAGCCTTCGATCGAGCCCTGGTCGCTGCCGAACAGATAGCGGAATTCGCCACCCAGCATGAAGCCGTGATCGGAGATGACCCGCGGCGTGATCGTGGCGTCGTAATTGGGCGCCAGGTTGAGATAGTAGGGCTGGCTGTAATCGAGACCGTCGCTGGAGATTCCCATCGTCGGCCATAGAAAGCCGCTTTGACGCCGATCATCGATGGGGAAACGCACCCAAGGCCAGTAGAAGACGGGGACGTCTCCCATTTCCAGCCGCGCGTTGGATGCGGTGCCGAACCCCTGCTCGCGATCGATGGTGACGTCGCTTCCCACCAGACGCCATAGCCGGCTATCCGGTGCGCAGGTAGTGAAGCTGGCCTCACGCATGCGGTAGCGGCCATCGGCGAGACGCTGCATCGACTGGGCGTCGCCTCGAATCCGCTGATCGTGAACCACGTAGTGCGCGTCATCGATACGCGCGGCATCGCTGTCGAGCGATACCTGGCCTTCTTCGCCACGTACCAGCATGCCCGGATAGCGAATGGCCAGCGGCCCGTCGGCGAATGCCGTGTCGCGCGCGGCATTGACGCGAACCCGCGGCGATTCCAGCTGGCTCTCGCCGCGCCGCAGCACGACGTTCCCGCCCAGGATGGTTTCACCGTCGTTGCCGTACAGAGCCGATCCCGAGTCGGACAGCACCTCTTCGGGGGTCTTGCCTTCGGGCAGCAAATAGCCCGGTTCGATATAGCGGCCACCACACAGGGCGCCGGCCGGCGCTTGATCGCCCCATGGCGCCCAATCCAGTTGATCCGCGGGTAACGGTGCGGGGGGCGCCGCCTGGGCCGTCGATGAAATCAGGCCAGTCAGGGCAGTCCAGACCAGTCGCTTGCCCATGTCCTCTGTGTCCTTGCCGAGTGGAGTCGGTATTATACAGACCTCGACGGGAGTTGCCGCGAAGCCATTCCTTGTTGAACCGTCCGAGTGTCTACCGCGTCTATTACATCGAATTCGACGGCACCTTTCGATTTGGCGATGCGGGCCAAACGCGGCACACTGCTCGCCAGCCGTTCGATGTCTCGCCGTCGCGCTCGAAAACGTATCGCCCTGCACCCGATCGATGCATCGACGACTCGCACGGCGCACCCAGATTAGGGCCCAGCATGCGGTGCCATCTCCGGCCCGTCAACTCGCCACGCGAGCTGGCCGCGGCGACGCATCGACACGCCCTATCATCACGACCGGAAGCCTGCATGACCTTGCGCCTCGACTCCCTTCGTCACTGGATCGCCACCCAGCACCATCTTTCACCCGATGAATGCCGATGGAAAGCGGTCGCCGGCGATGCCAGCCTGCGCGGCTACTGCCGTGTCACCTTTCCCGACGCCACCACCCGGATCGTCATGGATGCGCCGCCGGCATTGGAAGATAGCGGCCCCTTCGTGGCCATCGGCCGGGAATGGCACGCCGCAGGGCTACCGGTGCCAACGATCCATGCCGTCGACCTCGAACAGGGATTCATCGAGCTCGACGATCTCGGCAATGATAGCCTGCATCACCAATTTGATACCGATGCCGGCGCGCGGGCGGGCACCGCGCAGGCGCTCGACCTGCTCGACGCCATCGAACAGCGCGCACCGTTCTCCTCGTTGCCGCGCTACGAGCCCGCGTTTCTCGAGGAAGAGATGGACCGCTTCCCCGACTGGGGCCTGACGCGCTGGCTCGGGATCGAAACGCCGCCACAGTGGCCGGAGGTCAAGCGCCATCTGCTCGACAGCATCGCCAGACTCCCCACCGTCGCCGTGCACCGCGACTTCGACGCCATGAACCTGATGATCCGTGAGGACCGGCTGTGGATCATCGATTTCCAGGGCGCGCTGGCCGGGCCGCTCGGCTACGATCTGATTTCGCTGCTGCGGGGGCGCTACCATCGCTGGTCGCGCCAGCAGATGGACGACTGGATCGAAGGCTTCCGCCAGCGCTGCCTCGCCGCGGGGCGCATCGCACCTGACATCGACGCCCGAGCGTTCCGCACGAGCGTCGAGGCGATCGGCGCCCAGCGCCAGTTCAAGATCCTCGGCCAGTTCTGCCGGCTCTGCCTGCGCGACGGCAAGCCGCGCTATCTCGAATGGCTGCCCCACTTCTACGCGCATCTCGACGACGGACTGGAAGCACTGCCCGCCCTCGGCGACTTCCACGCCTGGCTACGCGAAAGCTATCGCCCGGCCATGGAAGCGCGCCTGGCCGAGCACCGCGCGGCCAACGGCGGCGGAGGCGACTCATGAAGGCGATGATTCTCGCCGCCGGCCTCGGCACCCGCATGCGCCCGCTCACCGACCACTGCCCCAAGCCGCTGCTGCCGGTCGCCGGCAAACCGCTGATCGTCCATCATCTCGAACGTCTGGCAGCGGCGGGGATTCACGACATCGTGATCAACGTCAGCTACCGAGCGCAGCAGATCATCGATGCGCTCGGCGACGGCGACCGTTACGGGGTCTCGCTCACCTTCAGCGTCGAAGAGACCCCGCTGGAAACCGCCGGCGGCCTGCGCAAGGCGCTGCCCGCGCTCGGCGGAGCGCCTTTCGCACTGGTCAACGGCGACGTCTGGACGGACTTCCCCCTCGAGCGGCTGGCATTGGCCGAAGGCGACCTGGCCTCGCTGGTGATGGTGGACACCACCGATTTCCACCGTCGCGGCGACTTTCACCTCGATACCGACGGCCGCCTGCATGCCGAAGGCGAACCGCGCCTGATCTACGCCGGCCTGGGCGTCATCCGCCCCCAACTGGTTGCCGATCTGCCGATCGGCATGGTCGCCAAGCTGGCGCCGCTGCTGACCGAGGCCATGCAGGAGGGCCGTGTCGGCGGCTGGCACCATCGCGGCGACTGGGTCGATGTCGGCACCCCGCAACGGCTGGCCGAACTGGAAGCCAGGCTGCGGTCATGACGGCGCGGACATCACCAGCAAGCGCCGGGAATGTTATCCTGCCCTCATCGATCAACACGTGATTCGACAACGAATCCCCAGCAAGGAATTCTCCTCATGAAAGCCACAGTCAAATGGACCGACGGCCGCCAGTTCGTCACCGAATCCGGCAGCGGCCATAGTGTCGTGATCGACGGCAACCCGGACCACGGCGGCCGCAACACCGGCCCGCGGCCAATGGAAATGGTGCTGATGGGTCTCGGCGGCTGCACGTCGTTCGACGTCATCCAGATTCTCGAAAAGGCCCGCGCCAACGTCACCGACTGCGTCGCCACCCTGGAAGCCGAGCGCTTCGACGGCACCCCCAGCGTGTTCACCAAAATCCACGTCCACTTCGTCGTCACCGGCAAAGGGCTGAAGGATGCCGTGGTGAAGCGCGCCGTCGACCTCTCCGCCGAGAAATACTGCAGCGCCTCGCTGATGCTCGCCAAGGGCGGCGTGGAAATCACCCACTCCTACGAAATCGTCGAGGCGTAAGACGCGAGACGCGAGACGCGAGACGCGAGACGCGAGACGCGAGACGCGAAGAGCAGGCTCCTGCCGCAAACGCAAAATGCCAGCGATGCTTATCGCTGGCATTTTCGTTATATGCCCCATCTCCACCTCATTCTCCCCTCCCCATCCTGCCCACCAATTTCTCCTCGATTTTACCGTTTACCCTCCAGTTACAATATCGCCGGCCGATATTCGAAAGAAGCCATTTACGCCATAGCGCGACAAGATTTGTCGCCCTTTCTTGCTAGCGTGAGATGACTTTCATTTACGAATCGAAAGGTCTGTGAGTGTCACAAGCTAAAGATACTATCGCCCGTCTGCTGACGTTGTTACGTCACATTCCCCGCGCACCCGGCTATATCGCCACGACTACCTTGCTGGAAAAATTGCGCGACCGCGGGTTTTCAGTCGACATGCGTACCGTGCAACGTGATCTGAATCGACTCTCGAGCATGTTCTCCTTGATGTGCGACGAGCGCGTAACGCCCTATCGCTGGAGCTTCACCAAGGACGCCTCACTGGATCTCAGGGACATTGACCCATCCGCTGCCCTGGCCCTCTACCTGGCGGAAGGCCACCTGACATCTCTACTGCCTCAAAGCGTGCTCGATCTACTGGCACCGCAATTTCGTCGCGCGCGCGATTATCTCGATGGTCTTGAAGAAAATGGCCTAGCCGACTGGGCGCGTCGGGTGCGCACCAAACCCAATGGCAAGGCCCTGCAACCGGCACAGGTAGATAGTGCCGTATGGCAGGCCGTGTCGATGGCGCTGCTGGAACGCCAATGCCTGAAAGTCAGTTACCTCAGCCGCAGCAAGGAAACGCTCAAGGAACTGATGATTCATCCGGCAGGGTTCGTCTCCCGCCACTCCATCAGCTATCTGATCGCTACCGTCGAAGGCTACGACGACCCGCGCCAATTCGCCCTTCACCGTATCAAACACGTGGAATGCCTCGACACACCAGCAAAAGAATACGCCTCGTTCGATATCGACGAATTTTTGAACAGTGGATTCAACAACCCGGCCCCTATAACGGAAGTCGAACTGATTGCCGATGTTTCTCCATCGATCGCCTGGCTTTTGAGCGAAACCCCATTGAGTGCCGAACAACGGCTGGAAGCCCTGCCAGACAGCGACTGGTATCGGCTGCACGCCAAGGTACCCGATGATCAGGAAACCTTGTGGTGGGTGTTTGGGTTAGGGGAAAACATCGTTGTTTATGCTCCAATCCAGATGAGGAATTCAATCATAGAAAAAGGTCATCATATGCTTTCGCGGTATTCCCCAACTATGGCTACAAGTAGATACAGTCTGTAAACCCTAACCATCAACACTAGATAGGAATATAAAATGACATACAACCCCCTTTCAGAACTCAGCAATGAGGAACTTCGCAAAATCCGTGACCGCATCCGCCAAACCAAGATCAACGTCTTGTTAGTAGGCGGAACCGGCGTAGGAAAAAGCTCGACTATTAATGCCTTATTCCAAAGCCATGAGAAGAAAAGCGATGCCGTGGTTGGAGAGGGGACTACACCCGAAACCATGGAAATTGGCGATTATGCACTGGAAAACCTCGTCATCTGGGATACGCCAGGGCTGGGCGACAGTCCAGAAAAGGACAAGGCACATCAGGAGAAAATCGTCGATCTACTGCATCGAAAGGATGAGAATAATCAACCCCTGATTGACTTGGTATTTCTGATCCTGGATGCTGGAAGCCGGGACTTCAGTTCTGCTTATATCTTGATCAGGGATGTTATCCTACCCAATCTGGACGAGAGTGATCAGAACCGTATTTTGATTGGTCTAAACCAAGCGGACCAAGCCATGAAGGGTCATTATTGGAACAAGGAAGAGAACAAGCCAGAATCCAAATTGGTCGAACGATTGGATGAACTCTCCCAGACCGTCAAAAATCGCATTAAAAATGATACAGGCTTGGATATCGATCCTATTTATTACTCGGCCGGATGCATGATTGGTGGAGAAGTGTTATCAAGACCATACAACTTGCAGAAACTTCTTAGCTTCATACTGGATAGGTTGCCCAAAAAAAAGAGAGTAACTATTGCCTTCAATATTAACAAAAACGAGGCCAACTTCCAATCCAATGATGGTAAAGACGACTACCATGAAAAGGCAGAACAGTCTATCTGGAATTCAATAAAAGAGATAGCCAAAGATATAACTGAAAAACTCGCAAAGGAATTAGGGGACATTATTATCGACCCTAACAACATAAAATTGGCTATCACAACACTCCTCTCCTTGATTAAAAAAGCAAAATAAGGATAAAAATAATGGCCTATCGCGAAGATTCGGAATTAAAATTTCTCGGAGAGATGTCGAGCGCCGATTTGAATGATCTAGTGGAATGCTTGACCAAAGACAAGGGGGGAGACCCTCTCTGGACAGAAGAACTGACGCAAAGCGATTCATATAAGCTCTATTACCCAGATCACTCCAAGTACTGGCCTTTCATTGCTGCCGAACTGCAATGTTTTGGCGCAAACAGCCTGGCGACACTATTAAGAGCAGGGAAAGGCGTCCTATACAAAGAGGTATTAACCGATGTCTGTGACAAATTAAAAGTTAAATATGACAAAAAAGGCAGTGTTTTGGAAATCGAAAACAAACTGCTGGAAAAAATCCTCGACGATACGTTGGAGAAGATGTCGGATGCAGAACGCGCCGAATTTGCTAAAACCATCGGCATCGCCAACTTGGAAACGTTCACTCCGCACGCCCTCTCTGCCGCGATCCAACTGGCGTTCAAGGCTGGGGGATTCAGGTCCTTTCAGTTGACGGTTATTGTTGCCAATGCAGTGAGTCGAGCGGTCCTAGGCCGTGGACTGGCTCTTGCAGGAAATGCCGCCTTGATGAGAACTACAGCACTGTTAACTGGTCCTGTAGGATGGGCACTGACGGGGGCTTGGACTGTGGTGGATATTGCTGGGCCTGCCTATCGGGTCACAATGCCAGCAGTCATTCAAGTGGCTCTACTTCGCAAAAAACACCAAGCCGAACGGGATGGCATCTTGAAAGATATATATGTAGGGTCCCGGATGATCGGATCGCCTATAGAAGTTATCCTCTGCTAGCAGCGAGAGAGCTTCTTCAGCAATTCATCCGGGAGCAAGTTCATGGACATCAAGCTGCATAAACAAGCGACCACGACACCGAAGATCCGGGCCGAGATCCAGGCAGCGCCCTCCAGCATCACGGATAGCGAGCTGGCTCGCCAGTATGGCGTCGCCACCGCGACCATACGGCGCTGGCGCTACCGTGACGATGTCCATGATCGATCGCACACGCGTCACAACCTGCTGGCCACGCTCACGCCCGAGCAGGAGGAGGTGCTGATCGCAGCACGCGAATTCCTTCGCCTCGGCCTGGATGATCTCCTCGTCGTGGCGCGTGAGTTCCTAAACTCCCGGTTGTCTCGCTCCGGCCTGCATCGCATGCTCCAGCGGCGCGGCGTGCCGACACTGGCGGAACTGGCTCGGCAGGACATCGGAGATGACGAGAAGCCGAGGCACAAGCCCTTCAAGGACTACGAACCGGGGTATGTGCACATCGACATCAAGCACCTGCCTCGGATGCCCGACGAGCAGCAGAAACGCTACCTGTACGTCGCCATCGATCGCGCCACGCGTTGGGTGTATCTGGAGATCCGAAGCAGTCAGTCCGCGAAGGATGCTCGCGCGTTCATGAAGCAGGTGGAAGAGAAGGCGCCCTTCAAGATCCAGACGGTGCTGACTGACAACGGCAAATCCTTTACCGATCGCTTCACACGTGCAGGTGAGCGCAAGCCCAGCGGCCGGCATCCGTTTGACCAGGAGTGCCAGGCACATGACATCGAACACCGCCTGATCAAGCCGGGAAAGCCGCAAACGAACGGCATGGTGGAGCGCTTCAACGGCCGCATCAGCGACGTGCTGGCGACTCGGAGCTATGCCTCAGGCGAGGACCTGGAACAGACGCTGAAACGCTATACCTGGCTGTACAATCACCACATCCCGCAGAAGGCACTGCACCATCAATCACCTATTGCGATGATGAAAGAATGGCAGACTAAACGGCCTGACTTATTTACCAGGCGGGTGGTTAATCACACGGGACCCGACAGATATAGAAGAAGAGATGAACAAGTGATTCACGACTTATAGGACGTCAAGGCAATTTTTCTTGTCATCCATCAAAAGCACCACATAAAAATAATACAATATAGCGGTGCTATTAGAACCACAAGAAACATTAGTGTCGCCCAAGTGAAATCCTAGGCTTCGTTACAAACAAGAAAAACATTACTCCCACCACCGGATAACACGCATCGCCCCACAGGGCATGCGGGTTATCCATCATCACCGTAATCACCAGCGGAACAAGCTGGCTCATGAGTCTGACGCAGTCTCGTAGCTGATCACGATTGACGGCGCTATTCCAGGTGGCACCTCCATGAATCAGTTGGTTGCGCAAGGTGTAGATACGGTTGAAGACGACGCCGAGCAGTTCAGGGGTATTGCCGTTGGCAAGCGCTTGGTGGGCACGCCGCTTGCCCTCCGTGAAGCGTTTCTGCCATTCGGCCTCGTCTATCTTGCCACTATGGAAATCCCAGAAACTCTGGAAAACATAAGGATTATCCAGCAGTACGCGAATGGCGCCTGGGAATGTCTGCCAGACTAGATTGGAAAGGCATTGGCTGGTGTCGAGATCGCAGAGCTTTTTCAAGAACTCCCTGAATGTCGCCTGTTCGGAAAGACGGTAGCGCTCGTCGATTTCCGTGGCATAGGCGGCATTGAAGGCGATCCACAAGAAAATGAAACGTCCGTCGTCATCCTCGAACTGTTCGGCGCGGTTGAGCCAGCTCAATGCACGATGCAATCGCAGGCTGAGATTCACGGGCTGGCTATCTCGTTCCTGGCGGTGGCGCTGTTTCAGGGTCGCGTATTGCATGTGACGTTCCTTCACGGAGAGTCACACAACGATATCAAACAATAGGCGACAAGGCGGCTTTTCGAGGCTTTGAATGGAGCGATTCGCGCGACACAGCTTGCCGCCCTGTGCTGGCATAGTGGCTATTGAACCGGCAAATAGCGTATGCGACGTCAACTACTTTGGCCGCTTGGCGACAATTAAAATGGCCGGTTGGGTGGGGTAGTTGTCGTCAGTCCGACGACCCAGCTTTTCCTCCTTGTAATTGTCGTTGATAAGCACGCTTACGGTAGCTCTCCCCGCTCAGCTCCATCAGCGTGGCGTGGTGCACCAACCGGTCGATGGCGGCCACGGCCATCATGCTGTCGGGGAAGATACTGTCCCAGGCGCTGAACGGCTGGTTGGCGGTGATGATCAGGCTGGCCGACTCGTAGCGATGGGCGATCAGCTCGAACAGCACTGACGTCTCGGCCTCGCTGCGTTGGACGTAGCCGATATCGTCGATCACCAGCACGGCGTACTTGTCGAGCTTGATCAGGGCGTCGCTCAGGCGCAGTGCCTGCTTGGCAGCCTGGAGCTCCTGGACCAGGCTTGAGGCGGTGGCGTAGCGCACCCGGTAACCCTGGTCGACCAGCGTATGCCCGAGCCCGGCCGCCACGTGGCTCTTGCCGACGCCGGAGGGCCCAAACAGCAGCAGGTTGTGAGCCTGGTCGACCCACTGCGTGTCGCCGGCCAAGGCGCTCAGTTGCTGGCGCTGCTCGGCCGCGATGGCGTCGAACTCGAAGGACTCCAGCGTCTTGCCCACCGGCAGCCGGGCCTCCTTGAGGTGCCGGGCCAGCCGGCGTCGCTCACGCTCGGCCAGCTCGTGCTCGCATAGGGCGGCCAGTGTTTGTGGCAGGCTCCAGTTTTCGGCTCGGGCGCGGGTTTCCAGCTGGGGCCAGCAGGCGGCCATGGTGGGCAGGCGGAGCTGTCGCAGTAGCAGCGGCAGCGTCTGGGCATCAGGCATGGCAGCACACCTCTGTGGTCGGCACGCTGGGCACCAGATGGTTGTAGCTGGCGATGTCATGCTGAGTCACCTGGGGGAAAACCAGCGTGGCGCTCGGCGTGGCGGCGAAGCGGGCCTGGAGCTCGGCCAGCGTCGGGCTCTTCCCGCGCGCCAGGGCGCCCAGCCAGTAACTGGCGATCGCCTCGGCCTGGTCCTGCTCGGCGGCCAACGCCAGAGCGCCAACGATGCGCTTGCAGGCCTCGGCGACCGGCAAGGCGGCGGTCAGCCGGGCGTACAGCTCGCGCCACTCCGCACTCGGCAACAGGTCGTCGCGGAACGTCAGCCCCGCCAGCGCCCGGGGCTTGCGGACCAGCCAGCCGATCACATGGCGGTAATCGATGACCCGCAACCGGCCGCTTTCCGGCGTGGCATGCAGCCGCCTCAGCGTCAGCAATGCTTGCTGTGCGTGATGCAGCACCAAGCGATCATCGTAAAGGTGCACCCGCAGGTTCTCGCCGATCAGCCGGGACGGCACCGAGTAGAGCACCTTGCGCACCTGGATGGTGCTGGAGGTAGTGACGCGCACCGTCACCTCGCTGTAGTCGGTACCGGGCCGGCTGGGCAGTGGCTGCAGCGCGCCACGCTCGACGGTGATCCGGGCCGCGTTGCGGCGGTTGATCGCGGTGGTCACCTCATCGAGGAAGGCCTGGTAGTCATCGAGGCTAGCGAAGTCCTGGGAGCCGCGCAGCGTCAGGCGCTGTTGCAGGCGCCGCTTGAAGTGGCCATGTGGCGACTCGATGCTGGCGTTTTCATGGCCGCGCCCTGGGTTATTACGGGTGGCCGTCATGCCGTAGTGAGCGCACAGGGCAGCATAACGCTCGGTGAGGTCGGCTTCCGCCTCCCGGCCGAGGTTGCGGAAGGCCGCCGACAAGCTGTCGGTGCGGTGCTCCGCGGGGACACCGCCAAGCCGCTCCAGCGCACGGGTCAGGCCTTCAGCCAGCGCCGGGTAGCTCTCGCCACCGAGCACCACCCGGACATAACACCAGCCGCTGTAGGCCAGGCGGAAGTGGTAGAGCCGGTGATCAAGCAGCTCCCCTGCCACGGTAATGACAATCCCCTTGAGCTCGGTGAAGTCGGAGAGGCCGCGCAGCCCGGGGCCATGGGTTTGCGGGAACATTACCTCTTTCTCCGGGCCGTGCGCGGCTCGCCAGCCCTTGACCCGGCGCTGCAGGGTTCGCAGCAGGCTGTCCGGGTACTGGCCGGGGTGCTGCTCCTGCAACCACTCCAGCAGGGTCAGTGCCTGCAAGCCCGGGGCGGCGGCCAGCTGGGGGACGAGCGTGGTCTCCCACACATCGGCGAAGGGGTCGGGCCGGGTTCGCCAGTGCCGTGATGCCGGCGGCTCGGAGGACTCGGCCCGGCGTTCGAGGCGGCGAGCGGTTCTGACGGAGAGGCCGGCCTTGGCGGCGGCGACCTCCTGGGTCTGGCCTTGTTGACGTTGCGACATATAGAGCGTGACCTGTTGGCTGGTGACCGCCATACCGGCTCCCTGGTGGGTCGGGACAAGCGGTCAAGCTTAGGGCAACCGGTCACAGTAGTTGTCGTCGGCCGGCCAGAGTAATTGTCGCTCTATAAAATAGCGCGTAAAATCTCCCACTCTGACATTCAAGCAGGTAACGAGGAAGCCGAATGAGCCAGGCCAATTCACCTTTGGTCAACTTCTATCGAGGAGAATCTCCAGACCATAAGGGACGCTACATCGAAGTTATCTGGGCAATGTCACCCTTTTGGCTGGAACATACCCATGACTATATTCAGTGGCTGTTTCCGATTCCAGAGGCGGGGCGTTTCAATGGCTTCGCGCCGCTGCTGGGAGAGAGGGAGCGGGCCGCCTTCGCTGCTGACGAAGTACTTCGGGCCAACCAGCACAGCTCGTTAGATGTGATGCTGGCGTTCTTCGGGCTGACTCGCCGGGAGCTCATCATTGAGGCGCTGCCCGAACTCAACATGCGCAAGCATATCTGGCTGAAACGGGGCGGCCACAACCATCTGCGTATCTCGCGGATCATCCGCAGCCTGCACCTCTGCCATCAGCCATCCTTGGCCCAGGCCCTTCAGTCAGCCGTAATCAAGATCGGTACGGAACAGGGCATCGTTTCGGATACATCTATTCAATACTGGGCAAGAGCGCATGAAGCATAGGTAGCACTATCACTTTTCTCCCGGCATACCGGCAATGATGGTAAAGCCATAGAACCCTACGCTTGGTATGCCCTCGACCAGACTATCTCGTCGCTTCGAAGTCATGACCGGCCTTCCCAATGACTGATAATAACTAAAGTAACAGGTCTCAGTCTCATTGCTGTAGGCAGAGGCTTCAAGATGATTCACGATATTATGATGGGTTGTAACAGAGAGATCCTGCCATTTAGGGATCTCGTCTTGCAATTTTTTACTATCAATATGCAGGTAAATAGCCATAGGGAGTTTAACTACTTTCTTTTTCAGCGCCTTTCCCAAACTGGTCGTATCAAGCTCTCGTAGCTGCTTAACGGCCTTCCTCCATGGACGGACCAAGCGCTGCGTTGGAGAACCTTCCTGTTCCATAAAGCGGGCATTGGCTGAAGCCCTGATGACTTTCAGTTCGACAAGAAAGCTCGTGCTTCGATAATCGAAAATGATATCTACTCGCCCCTTGCCATTCTCGCCTTCTGATTCCCTGGCTACCTGAACTTCAGTCGCCACATGACCAACTTCCGATTCGAACTCTCTGATTAGTGCCTTGACCAACAATCCGTATAATTCACGTTCATTGGGAATCCGTGTATTTCCAATAAACTCCCGTGTATCTTCTTCATTGAAAACGTCTCCCAAGGCACTGCATAACCTCACCATCATGTCACGTGTAACGCGTGCCCCTCGCTCCCTATCCGGGTTGCTGTAATACAGCGTCTTGGATTCATATTGGGTGACTTTCACTTATCACTCTCCATATAGGCTTTAAACACTACCACCGACGATCTGAATGGATCGATTCAAGCGACACAGCTTGTCGCCCTGCGCTGGCATAGTGGCTATCGAATCGGCAACCAGAACGGAAAATCATGCCTATCCCTGCCAAGCCAATCCATTTCTCTTGCCCTGCCTGCGAGTGGGAGAAAATCACCCTGCCTTCCAGTGATGTTCTCGTGCCGGGCCGGAGCTGGTTCCGCCAGTGTCCGCAGTGCGAGCATGATCAATTGGACTCCAGGCCGGCAACGCTGAGGGAAAGATGGCAGCTTGGCATCGAGTGGCTTTCTTCATCCCATCATGGTTAGGCCGTATCGGTTGATGGTTGCCTAAAACCCCGAAGACGCTGGAGATCACCATGAATAAACGTTTGTGCCTTTCGTTCCTGTTGTTCTGCGCCATGATTGCGGCAGGCCGCTCAGCCACCGCCGGCACCTACGAGTGGACCTCCGGCTGGGGTATGGGCGTGAGTGAGCACCTGGTGGATGACGGCAATGGCAACGAATTGAACGTTTCCTGCCCAGACTACGCGGAAGACGGCTATGTCAGTGCCTACGCCACCATTCATGGCAAGTCATATAGTTCGGAGGATGAGGGGTTCGATGTAATCGTCGATGGCGAGACCTACACCAACCCTTTCTATACCGACTGCCACGTTTGCGGTGCCAATTTCCCCGCTTTCTGGGAAGTGCTGCGCAAGGCCAATCGGTTACAGATTTCCGCTGAAGGCAGCAAGGTCACTTTGCCAACCAAGAATATTGCTGCCGTTCTCAAGCCCCTGGACAGTCCCGAAAATAGCTGTCGTTCCGCCTGGTAGCGGTGTTTCCAACGTCTGACCGGCACGTTTCGAACCAGTTTGCCAATGACAGTGCATACGCTTGTCGACCTAACCAAGGAAAAACCTATGCTCAAGAACATTCTCGCCGCTATCGGGCTGGCCGTGGTCGCCAAGGCGGCCTATGAACATTACCGTGAATACAGCGAACTCAAGCGCGAGAGAACGACTCGTGGCGACACATCCGAAGCGGAAATGTGACCAGTGCAAGCTGGAAGCCAAGCTCAAACCACGTCCACTTATCAAATCAAACGATTTGGTTTTTGCTTTTGGCCTTTCTTGCGGCTTCAAGCTTATGGCTTACAGCTTCGGGCGAAGCCCGGTTCAGATCCGATAAACGCTTTTCGTCATGACCTTCGACACCAGCCGCATGCCCCACTTCACCGGTAGCGGGAAGCGGCTGCCGCCGGATTCCAGCGCCCAGCGTTCGTGCTGCGCTTCGTCGATAGACATCTGCTCCAGTACCGCCCGCGAGCGCTTGTCGTCGATCGGCAGCTTGCGCAGATGCGACTCGAGATGGCGACCCACCTGCTCCTCGGTGGCGGCGACGAAGCCGAGACTGACACGGTCGCCGATCGCGCCGGCCAGCGCGCCCAAGCCGAAGGAGGCGGCGTAGAACGCGGGGTTGAGATAGCTGGTGCGGCTGTCGAGCTCCTGCAGGCGCTGGTCGCACCATGCCAGGTGATCGATCTCCTCCGCGGCGGCTTCTTCCATGCGTTCGCGGGTCTCGGTCAACTTCGCCGTCAGGCCCTGGCCCTGATAGAGCGCCTGCGCGCAGACCTCGCCGGTATGGTTGATGCGCATCAACCCCGCGACCTGACGACGCTGCTCCTCGTCGAGAAAGCTTTCGGGTTGCACGTTGGCCGGGGATGGGCGACTCGGCTGGGCCGCCTTGGGTACCAGCGTGCGCAGCACGGTATCGAACTGATGGATCAGATTGTCGGCACGGGAAATCTGGCGTGTCATCGGAGTCTCCTGGCGGTCTGGCAACTGAACAAGGTCGGTCACTGTCGAGTGGGCCGGCGCGCGTTGCGCCGTTGCCCTCAGCCCGGCGGCCACTGCATCCGGCGCCCGCCCAGCAGATGCATGTGGATATGATAGACCGACTGCCCGCCCGCTTCGTTGCAGTTCATCACCACGCGGTAGCCGTCCTCGGCGAATCCGAGCTGCTTGGCCAGCTTGGCGGCGGTGTACTGCAGCCGGCCGATCAGCGCCAGGTCTTCTTCCTCGATGTCGTTGAGGGTGGCGATCGGCTTCTTGGGGATGATCAGAATGTGCGTGGGTGCCTTGGGGTCGATGTCGTTGAAGGCCAGTACCTCGTCGTCTTCGTAGACAATGTCTGCCGGTATCTCGCGATCGATGATCTTGCTGAAAAGTGTCGGCTCCATGAGAACTCCTGATATCGAAATGATGTCCCGGCCTCAGCGAAAGCGTCGCTGGGCCAGCAGCTGTCGTACCTGCGGCGCGAGGATCAGATCCATCGCCAGCGACAGTCGCGCGCCGGGCACGACCAGCGTGTTGGGGCGACTCATGAAGGCATCATGAATCATGGTGACCAGATAGGGGAAGTCGACGGCCGCCGGGTCGCGGAAGCGGATGACCACGAAGGATTCGCCATCGTTGGGTACGTCCTGAAGCTCGAACGGGTTGGAGGTATCGACCGTCGGCACGCGCTGGAAGTTGATGTGCGTACGGGAGAGCTGGGGCTGGATATAGCGCACGTAGTCGTGCATGCGGCCCAGAATCGTGTCGATGACCGCCTCCTGGGAGTAGCCCCGCAGCTTGGTATCGCGATCGATCTTCTGCAGCCATTCGAGATTGATCGTCGGCGCCACGCCGATCAGCATGTCGACGTGGCGGGCGATGTCGACCTCGTGGGTCACCAGGCCACCATGAAGCCCCTCGTAGAGCATCAGGTCGGTGCCGCTGGGGATTGGCTGCCAGTCGGTGAAGGTGCCGACCTGCCAGCCCGCCTCAATCATGCGCTTGTCTTCGGCATGAATGTAGTGGCGGTAGGTCCCCTTGCCGCTCTCGCCGTACTCCTGAAACAGCGCGTCGAGCCGGTCGAGCAGGTTGGCGTTGACCGAGAAGTGAGAAAGCTCGGCCTTGCGCTCCGGCTCGGTCTGCAGAATCTGCGCCAGCTCCGCCCGCGAGTAGCGATGGAAGGCATCGCCGTCGATGAACGCGGCGTGCACGTCCTCGCGGGCGAACATGCGCTCGAACGTTCGCTTGACCGTGGTGGTACCGGCTCCCGACGAGCCGGTCACCGCGATGATCGGAAATTCACGCGACATGCGATGCCTCTCTGTTTCGCCAAACTCGCTTTCGCCAGATCAGCGCGCTGCCGCGGCCATTCGATTTGGCCCCGCAATAGCTCGACAGATCGAGCCGGCGATTGGCCGGTCGTTGGCGCATCGCACGCTGCATGGCGGGTTTCCTTGTCTCTATGACGCCCGATCGTTCAGGACGACTGACGTTCTCGGGCAATGGCGCGATGGGCGATGTCGCGGCGATATTCGGCGCCGTCCCAGCGGACCATCTCGAGCCCGGCATAGGCCTGCGACGTCGCCGCGCCGACCGTGTTGCCGAGAGCGGTCACACATAGCACGCGCCCGCCGCTGGTGACGACGCGACCATCGTCGCTCATGCGGGTACCGGCGTGGAACACCTTGCAGCCGGCCGCGTCCGCCGCGTCGAGCCCGGTGATCTCGTCACCCTTGCGATAGCTGCCGGGATAGCCTTTCGCCGCCAGCACCACGCCCACGGCGGCACGGGAATCCCATTCGCACTCGACCTGATCGAGACGCCGTTCCAGCGCGGCCTGGCACAGCGCCACCAGATCGCTCTTCAGCCGCATCAGGATCGGCTGGGTTTCCGGATCGCCGAAACGACAGTTGTACTCGATCACTCTAGGGGCGCCGTCGGCATCGATCATCAGCCCGGCGTAGAGGAAGCCGGTATAGGGGTGGCCTTCGGCGGCCATGCCCCGCACCGTGGGCAGGATCACCTCATCCATGATGCGTCGATGAACGCTATCGGTGACCACCGGCGCCGGCGAGTAAGCGCCCATGCCACCGGTGTTGGGCCCGGTATCGCCGTCGCCGGCGCGCTTGTGATCCTGGCTGGTGGCCATCGGCAGCACGTGCTCGCCATCGACCATGACGATGAAGCTGGCCTCCTCGCCCTCGAGGAAATCCTCGATCACGACCCGCGCTCCGGCATCGCCGAAGGCGTTGTCCTCGAGCATGTCACGGATCGCCGCTTCGGCCTCGGCTTCGGCCATCGCCACTACCACGCCCTTGCCCGCGGCCAGCCCGTCGGCCTTGATCACGATCGGCGCGCCCTTCCGCCCGAGGTAGGCCAGAGCGGATTCGACCTCGCTGAACGTCTGGTAGTCGGCGGACGGAATCGCGTGGCGTGCCAGGAAGTCCTTGGTGAATGCCTTGGAGCCCTCGAGCTGCGCGGCGCCCTCGGTCGGGCCGAAGATGGCCAGCCCCGCTGCCTGGAACGCGTCGACGACGCCGGCGACGAGCGGCGCTTCCGGCCCGACGATCGTCAGATCGACGGCGTTGTCACGCGCGAAGACGATCAGCGCTTCGCTGTCCATGACATCGATGGCAACGTTGGTCAGCCCCGGCTCCCGCGCGGTGCCGGCATTGCCCGGTGCCACGAAAACCGTCTCGACCTGCGGTGATTGTGCCGCTTTCCATGCCAGCGCATGTTCGCGCCCGCCCCCGCCAATGATCAGAACCTTCATCGCTAACCTTCTTCTGTCGAGCCTTGATTGGCTGAGTGAGTGGCTGAGTGAGAGAGTGAACGGGCATTATGTCAGAAAGGTGTCCTGCTCGCCGCTGTGTTCGGCATCCCGCTGGCCCTGGGCGGCTATATTCGCGTGCTATGTTCGCGTGCGCCGTTCAGGCAGAATGGCCGCCTGCCCGACTCCCTGTTGCCATGCGCTGAACCGCCATCTCCATGAACCTGATTCTGCTCCAGCCCGAAGATTGGGCGAACAACACTCACGCCTGTCTCCGTGATCCGCGCCGCCTGCACCATCTCCGCGAAGTCCACCGCGCCGCGCCGGGAGACTGCCTGACCGTGGGCGCCCTAAACGGCCTGATCGGCCGCGGCGAGCTGCTGTCGTTGACCGATACCGAAGCACAGTTCCGGGTCACGCTCGATCGCGAGCCGCCGGCGCCGCTGCCTGTTCATCTGCTGCTGGCACTGCCGAGGCCGCGCATGCTGGCGCGAACGCTGGAGCACGTCTCGGCGCTGGGGGTCAAACGCTTGACGCTGATGCATACCCGCCGCGTCGAGAAGAGCTATTGGCAATCTCCCGAGCTGAAGCCGGAAAAGATCCGCCAGCACCTGCTGCTCGGGCTGGAGCAGGCCCGTGATACCCGGCTGCCGGAGATCGCGTTCGAAACCCGTTTCAAGCCGTTCGCGGAAGATCGACTGCCAGCCATGCTCGCGGATCATCGCGGTTTGCTGGCCCACCCCGGGCTGGCTCAGGCCTGCCCGCGCGGCATCAGCGATGCCACATTGCTGGCCATCGGTCCGGAAGGCGGTTTCGTCGATTACGAGGTGGAGAAGTTTCTCGAACTGGGCTTCGAGGGGATCCATCTGGGAGAGCGCATCCTGCGCGTCGAGACGGCCGTGACGGCGCTACTGTCTCGACTGTTCTGAGCCGCCGGCTGCCGGCCCGATGCCGCGGCGTGGCGGCTGGGCCGAGAGCGCCCGCGCGCGTCAGAACATTCATGCACGCGTCAAAAATCCGTGGCCGGCTTCGGTAACTCCTCGGGCAGGCGGCGCTGCCAGTCAGCCAGGTCGCGGATGAGTTCGATATTCAGAAAGCGCCGCAGCGTCGTGCCCAGGTTGGTGAGCAGCTGCGCCGTCGCGGCATCCAGGGTGGGCCTGGTCCCGCTGTTGCCGGCGTCTTGCACCCACAGCAGCAGAGGCACGGCAGGGCCAGCGCTCGAGGCAACCGGTGCCAGCGTCCGCTTCACCCGCCGGTAGAGATCGGCCACGTCGACCTGCGCGGCATCGACCCACAGCACCCAGGCCCGCACGGTCGCCGACGCGGCCTGAGCTTCCAGCGTGACCTGCCAGCGCCGGCCCGCAGGAGCTGGTAGTTGCGCCAACGCCTGCATCAGCGCCTCGTCGTCCGGTTCGCCGATCACCCCCAGCGACACGGAACCGGGAGCAGCCCAGGCGCGCAGCCCTGCCGCCTGATCGGTCATGCCGCCTGCACCCGGCCACTGGCGTCGAGCCCCATCAGTGCGTCATGGGCGCTCAGCGTATCCATCAGCGCTTCCATCAGCGCCTTGGGCCGACGACCGCAACGGCGCTGGGCGATACCGGAAAGCCGTGCGCGAACGTCCATCGCCCAGCCCGCCTCTTCCGCACTCAAGCGCACCGCCAGCGCCGCCAGCGTCGAGGCCAGCTGCCAGCGCTGCTCCCGATCTTTCACCAGTCCGCGCTCCTGCATTGCCTGATCGGCCTGCCGGGTCAGCCCGGGCAGGGTCTCGACCATGACCGCCGGGGGCAGGCGCGATGCGATATCGAGCCCCGCCTGGCTGCTGCTCAGCCAGTAACGTCTGGCCAGCCTGCGGCCATCGTCGGCGTCGCGAATTTCGCCGTACCACGCCACCACCGGCAGGCTGTAGGCATCCTGGCGCCGCTGGCTGACGCTCGTTTCCAGCCGCGTCAGGTGAAGAGTGGCGGCACGCCCCTGGTGGCGCAGGGGTTGCGGCTCGACGGCTTCGCCCAGCGTCATCGCCCGGGACAGCGGCAGCCATTCGCCGGCATGACGAATCCGGCGCGCGCCGGTCACGGCCGCCAGCCAGCCGCGCCCGGCGGCCTCGAAACATTCGAGGTCGGCGACGGCCGGCAGTTGCGCCAGCAGATGCCAGCCCGCGCCGAGATCGTCGGCCCAGCGAAACTGTTCGGCACTGCCCGCGGGGAGCCGGTGTCGCGGCCAGGTCAGCGGTTGGGGCATGCCGTGATGATCCAGCGACACCAGCGGCATTGCCTGTTCGGCGCCACTGACGCTGGTGGTCTTGGACCAGTAGAGCGCGTGGGGCACATCCGCCGCGGACAGCAGGCTCTGCTGGGTGGCGCCCGCCATGAGCCGGGCGAACTCGTCGCTCCCGGCTTGCGTCGAGCGCTTGGCACGGCGCCAGATCTGCTCGAGCAGCGTCATGCCCAGGTTGTGCTGTCTCAAGGTATCGAGCGTCGTGACCAGGGCATCGCGCTGGCGCAGAACGCCGCGCGAGAGCGCCTGCTGTCGCGCCTGCTGCGGAGGCACCGTGGCCGCCGCCTCGCTGACGAAGGGCGAATCGCCGGCCAGTGCCAGCGCTTCGTCGAGCAGGGCGTCGGCATCGACGAGCTCGAGATCTTCCGGCACGCGCTGCCCGCGGGAGACGTAGCAGAGCCTGAGCCGGTGGCGAATGACCACGTCCAGTACGTTCCCCAGCCGCGCCGCTTCGTCGAGCTTGGTCAGGATACAGCCCCACAGCGGCTCTCCCGCCTCCTGCGAGGCCTGCTGCCAGGCCTCGATGACCTGCGCCAGGGTGTCGCCGTGACTGGCCGCGTTGAGTACCAGCACCCGTCGAGCCGGCGCCGGGCCGGCTCCCAGCCGTGCGATCTCGCCCACCAGACGCTGGTCCCGCTGGCTCATGCCCACCGTGTCGATCACCGTGAGCTTCTTGCCGCCGCTGCGTGACAGCAGCGCCCGGCGTGGTTGGGTCAGACGCGTGAGCAGGTCGCCGAGATTGCCGTTTTCCTCGAGCGCATGGACTTCCGAGCCCAGCAGCCGGGCGTAGATGCGCAGTTGCTCGGCCGCGCCGATACGGTAGCTATCCGTCGTCACCAGCGCGACGTCCTTCGGACCGTGACGCATCACGTAGCGGGAAGCCAGCTTGGCGGTGGTGGTGGTCTTGCCGACGCCGGTGGGACCGACCAGGGCAAACACGCCGCCGCTCTCGAACAGGGCTTCCTCGTCATCCAGCAGCGACAGGCGAGCGCGCAGCTGGCGCACGAGCCAGGCCTTCGCGGCGGGGGACTCCGGTTGTTCGTCGCGCAGCTCTTCCGGCGGGTCCTGAATGACCTCGTCGGCGAGCGAAGCGCTGAAGCCGGCCTGGATCAGACGCTGGCGCAATGCGGTCGTCAACGATGCTGCGTCGCTCTGCGAGGAAGCCATGCCCCCGCCAAGCATGGCGCGCACGTCCTCCAGCAACTGGCGGTTCAGGGCCTGCAGCGTTTCCAGGGTCGGGTTGGGGGTCGGAGCCGGCGCCGGCGCTTCCGCAGCGGGAGCTTCCGCCGCCGGCGACTCGAGGCTGGAGAGCGTCTGCTCATGCTCCTGCTCGGGCATGGCGATGATCTCGACGCCACCCTCGACGGAACGGTTGGAAAGGATCAGTACCTGATCCCCCAGCGCCGCCCTCACCTGACGCATGGCTTCGCGGCTATTGCTGGCAGTGAAACGTTGGACGCCCATGACTTCCTCGATGATTCGAGGCAGTCTGCCGCTCTACCGCTGACCGCCTCTGGAGTTTCGCGCCCACAGTCTGCCAGTCGGCAGATCGCGGGCATGGGTTGGAATGGCCATCAAACCGGCGCCAATTCGAGGGCTGACCGGACAGCCAGACAGCGAGCCCTGCCGGATCCGCACTCGGAGCAGCGCTTGCTTCCGGCTCAGCCTTCCCTGCCGGTTCAGCTCTCGGTCAGGCGCCGGATCAGCGACTGCGTGGGGTAACCGTCCGGAATGACACCGATGCTGCGCTGGTAGGCGCGCAATCCGGCACGGGTATTGGGGCCGACCAGGCCATCCGGCGTACCGACATCGAAGCCGTGGTCATTGAGCCCCTGCTGCATGCGCCGAATGCGATCGCGTGACAAGGCCGGCTCTTCGCGCGGCCACTCGCCCTGGATGCCTGGCCGTCCGGCCAGTCGATCCGACAGCGTCGCCACCGCCAGCGCGTAGCTGGTGGAGGCGTTGTAGCGCATGATCACGCGGAAGTTGTGGCCGACCAGGAACGCCGGCCCCTTGGCGCCGGCGGGCGCGATGACCGAGGCCTGATCGAAGTCCGGCAGCGGGCTGCCGTCGAGACGCTTTACCCCCTGGGTTTGCCACGCCCGGGCGTCGTGGCGTACCGACAGCTCGGTCTGCGAATAGTCGAAGTCGTCCGGCAATGTGACTTCGACGCCCCAGGGCTGCCTCCGCTGCCAGCCGGAAGCCTCCAGATAGTTGGCGGTCGACGCCATTACGTCGGGAATGCTGCCCCAGATATCGCGACGGCCGTCGCCATCTTCATCCACTGCGTAGGCCAGGAAACTGCTCGGGATGAACTGGGTATGACCCATCGCCCCGGCCCAGGAACCCCGCATGCGATCGCGGTCGATATCGCCGTTCTGCAGGATCTTGAGCGCGGCCATCAGCTCGCCGCGCGCGAACGACTGGCGGCGGCCATCGAACCCCAGCGTCGACAGCGCGTCGATGGTCTCGAAGTTGCCGAAGTTGCTGCCGTAATTGCTCTCGATTCCCCAGATGGCGACGATCACCTCCCCCGGTACGCCATACTGCTGCGCCACCTGATCCGCCGTAGCGCGATGTTCGGCAAGACGTTCGCGGCCGGTGGAGACGCGCTGCGCCGAGACGGCACTGTCGAGATAGCTCCAGATCTGGCGGGTGAACTCGGGCTGGGAGCGGTCGTACTCGAGGATGCGGGGCTGATAGCTGACCGGGTCGAACGCCTCGGCCAGGGTTGCCGGGTCGATACCTTCGGCGGCGGCCCGCTGCCGGAAATTGGCCACCCAGGCGTCGAACGCTGCCGGATCCTTCGGGGTCTCCGGGCTTGCGTTCGCGTCAGCATCAGCGCTGGCCTCGGCACGCTCGGCAGCGTTGTCCGCAGCATCAGCCGAGCCCGAGGAGGCCGACTCCGGGGTGGCGGAAGACGACGATGACGAGGCCTCTCCGGCCACGGCGCCGCTCGCGCTCGCGGCGTTCGACGCAGTATTCGTATCGGCAACGCTCTGACATCCCAGAAGCGCTAGACAAAGACAGAGCGAGAGTGTGGCAGGAGCCTTGACCGGCAGTGAACGCTTCACGAAGCACATCCTTAATGCTGAATATCCTGTATGTCGGCGTGGATACGCCAACCAAATTGCTCCCGCAGTGTAGCGTATCCCGCCGCCCCGGAAACCTCGAACGGTGATCGCCCCGACACCCGGATACACCGAAGGAAGCGCCAGGCTCACGGCCCGAATCCCTCTTTTCGACGCCCTCCGGCGACTCTGCCCAGGTGACCTTCTCCGGTACCGCCCCCTATGGCTAGGGGCATATCGGCGTGGTAAAGTCGGTTCAACGCTGTCGCCCGATTCTCATAAATCATCAATACTTTCAATAATTTCGCGTATCGCAAATTATGATCGGGCGCTTTCTGAAGGGAGGAGAGACACCATGCCGGGCCACATGCCTAGCCAGCTGTCGCTGACATGCGCGACCTGTCGTATTGGTGCCCAGACTCGTATCGGTGCCCGGGCTCTGCCGTCCCGTGCCAGCACGATCACGACCCTGAACCAGACCCCCGCCTGGATGCTGGCGCCTCGCGGCGTGCGCCGCCCCTATCTGACCGATCCGCCCCAGCGTCTCTGATCCGGCGACGAGTCCCGTGGCGCCATGCGCGCCGCCATTGCGGGATCGCCGCTCGCCGTCGTCTCTTGCCCGCGAACACAAGCATGTCACGCGGGGAAGATCCCTACCGCACCGACTCTCTGCCATAGTCTCGCGACCTACGCTCGTGCGGCTGGCAACATCGCTTACACTGGAGCGAGATACGGTCGCGGACCGATCGCGATGAACGCGAGAACGAAGCTCGAACCCACCGGAACGTCGCCCTGCGCCGGACCGATGATCGAGCCTCCCTGATCCAAGAATAGAGCGACGATTTCATGTCACTGCCGCTGATCGTTCTACTGCCGCTACTGGGCAGCCTGGTACCGTTGCTGAGCAACAACCGGCAACGCACGCTCAACGCCTGGTCCACCGCGCTGCTCCCTGCGATCGCGCTGGGCATCGTCATTGCGCATGCGCCTGGAGTGATCTCCGGCAAGGTGTATCACTTCAGCATGAGCTGGGTGCCGCAACTGGGGCTCGATCTGGCGTTCCGGCTCGACGGGCTCTCGCTGCTGTTTTTGCTGCTGATCCTGGGCATCGGGCTGCTGATCATTCTGTATTCCCGCTACTATCTGTCGCCGGACGACAGCATGCCTCGGTTCTACGCCTACCTGATGCTGTTCATGACCTCCATGATCGGCATCGTCATGGCCGACAACCTGCTGCTGCTGTGGGTGTTCTGGGAATTGACCAGCCTGTCGTCGTTTCTGTTGATCGGCTACTGGTACCAGCAGAGCGAGGCAAGACGCGGCGCCCGCATGGCCTTGGCCGTCACCGGCATGGGCGGGCTGGCGATGTTGGCCGGTTTCCTGCTGATCGGCCATATCGTCGGGACCTTCGACATGCAGACGGTGCTCGACAGCCGTGATCTGATCCAGGCCGATCCGCGCTATCTGCCGGCGCTGCTGCTGGTGCTGCTGGGTGCCTTCACCAAGTCGGCGCAGTTCCCGTTCCATTTCTGGCTGCCCCACGCCATGGCGGCGCCGACGCCGGTCTCGGCATTCCTGCACTCCGCCACGATGGTCAAGGCCGGGGTCTTCCTGCTCGCGCGCATGCATCCGGCACTGGCCGGCTCGCAGCTCTGGCTTTATATCGTCACCCTGACCGGGCTGGTGACGATGATCTACGCCGCCTATTTCGCGCTGCTCAAGTACGATCTCAAGGGCGTGCTGGCATTTTCCACCGTCAGCCATCTGGGCATGATCACCATGCTGTTCGGGCTGGACAGCAAGATGGCGGTGGCGGCCGGGCTGTTTCATATTCTCAACCATGCCATGTTCAAGGCGACGCTGTTCATGTCGGCGGGCATCGTCGATCACGAGACCGGTTCGCGAGACATCCGCAAGCTGAGCGGCCTGCGACGCAGCATGCCGATGACGGCAGCGCTGGCCGGTCTCGCCGCGGCTTCCATGGCCGGCGTTCCCCTGCTCAACGGTTTCATATCGAAGGAGATGATGCTGACCGAGACGCTGGAAACCGGGATCCTCGGCGGCCTGGCCTGGCTGATCCCGGTGCTCGCGACCCTTGGCAGCGTGTTGTCGGTGGCCTATTCGCTGCGTTACGTGCGCAACGTCTTCTTCGGCCCGGAAGCGCAGGAGCTGCCCAAGACACCTCACGAAGCGCCTTTCCTGATGCGCCTGCCGATGCTGCTGATGGTCGCGCTGTGCGTCGCGATCGGCCTGCTGCCCGCGTTGATCGTCACCGGGCTGCTCGACGCTGCCGCACAGGTCACGATTCTGCCGCCGAGACCGGAGCTGCACCTGGCGATCTGGCACGGCTTCAATCTGCCCCTGCTGATGAGTGTCATCGCCCTGGCCGGCGGGGTCGGCATCTACGCCGTACGTCGCAAGCTGTTCGCCTTCCAGCGCCAGTTCCCGCAGCGCAACGCCTTGATGATCTTCGAACACAACGTCCGCAGCCTGCTGCAGTGGACCCAGAAAGCGATCGATCGCTTCGAGAACGGCTCGCTGCAGCGCTATATGCTGTGGTTGATCATCGCCGTGCTGTTCCTCACCGGCAGCGGCCTGCTGGACCTTACCCAGTTGCGCGGGCCGCGCCAGCTCCAGGCGCTCGATGGCCTGCTGATCGCGGGCGCGTTGATCACCATTCTGGCGGGCCTGGGCACGGCGGTACTGCATCGCCGACGTCTGGTCTCGCTGATGATGCTGTCGGTGGTGGGGCTGATGGTTTCGCTGGCCTTTGCCCGCTTCTCGGCCCCCGATCTCGCCCTGACCCAGCTGGCGGTCGAGGTGGTGACGGTCATCCTGCTGATGCTGGCGCTGTTCTTCCTGCCCCAGCGCACGCCCAAGGAGTCCAGCGGCGCGCGCGTGGTCCGCGATGTTCTGCTGGCGGCGGGCTTCGGCGGCATCGTCGCGAGCCTCAACTACGCAATGCTGACGCGACCGCTGGACACCATTTCCGGCTTCTTCCTGGAGAACAGTGTCAGTGGCGGCGGCGGCCACAACGTGGTCAACGTCATCCTGGTCGATTTCCGCGGCTTCGATACGCTGGGCGAGATCACGGTGCTGTGCATCGCCGCCATCGGCATCTACAAGCTGCTAAACCGCCTGCGTCTGTTCATGCCCTCGAGCGACAGCGAAGGGCGCCCCTGGTCCCGGGATCTGCATCCCATGCTGCTGGGTACGGTATCGCAGAGTCTGCTGCCGCTGGCGCTGCTGGTGTCGGTGTTCATCTTCCTGCGGGGTCACAACGAACCCGGTGGTGGCTTCATCGCCGGCCTGGTGACGGCCGTGGCCTTGATCCTGCTGTATATCGCCCGCGGGGTCGACTGGACCCAGCAGCGGATGTCGTTCCAGTACCAGCCGATCGCCGTGGTCGGTGTCGCCATCGCCGCGCTGACCGGACTCGGCAGCTGGGCCTTCGGCCACAACTTCCTGACCTCTGCCTTCGGGCACTTCTCGATTCCCTATATCGGCGAGATCGAGCTCGCCACGGCGATGCTGTTCGACCTCGGCGTCTATCTCACCGTCGTCGGCGCCACGCTGATGATTCTGGCCAATCTGGGCAAGTTGACGACACGGCACCGTCCCAGCAAAGAGAATGAAAAGGAGACCGTCTGATGGAAGCGCTCTTTGCCACCGTAACCGGTTTCCTGGCCGCCAGCGGGCTCTACCTGGCGCTGCGTGGCCGCACCTTCCCCGTGGTCGTGGGGCTGACGCTGCTCTCCTACGCGGTCAACCTGTTCCTTTTTTCCACCGGCGGCCTGACCACCAATGGCGCGGCGGTGATTCGTGACGGCGTCGACTATTACGCCGACCCGCTGCCACAGGCCCTGGTGCTGACGGCCATCGTGATCGGCTTCGCCATGACCGCGTTCTCGGTGATCCTGGCGATGCGCGTGCGCGGCGACCTGGGCAGCGATCAGGTCAACGACCAGCGTGGCGAAGAGTCGAAGGAGGACAAGTCGTGATGCATCATCTGATCATCCTTCCGATCCTTCTGCCGCTGTTGAGCGGCCTGCTGATGCTGGTCAAGCGGGACTCGGCCGTACTGCCTCGCCGGGCGATCGCCCTGGTCAGCACGGCGCTGCTGCTGGCAGTCAGTGCCATGCTGGTGGTCCAGAGCGACAGCGGTGACATCACCTACTACGCCCTGGGCGACTGGCAGCCGCCGTTCGGTATCGTGCTGGTACTCGATCGACTCTCCGCGTTGATGGTGTGCCTGACCAGCTTCCTGGCGCTAGGCAGCGTGGCTTACGCCTGTGCCGGCGACGATCGCAAGGGCAGCAATTTTCACGGCCTGTTCCAGCTCCAGTTGATGGGGATCAACGGCGCCTTCCTGACCGGCGACATCTTCAATCTGTTCGTTTTCTTCGAAGTGCTGCTGATCGCCTCCTACTCGCTGCTGATGCACGGCGGCGGCAAGGAGCGCACCCAGGCGGGATTCCATTACGTGGCGCTCAACCTGGCAGGCTCGGCGATGTTTCTGATCGCGCTCGGGGTGCTCTACGGCACGACCGGCACGCTCAACATGGCCGACATGTCTCAGAAGGTGGCCGCGCTCGACCCGGATCGTCTTGGTCTGCTCAAGGCGGGGGCGTTTCTGCTGCTGGTGGTGTTCGGGCTGAAGGCGGCGATCCTGCCGCTCTACTTCTGGTTGCCGCGGGCCTACAGCAGCGCGCCAGCGCCCGTCGCCGCCCTGTTCGCGATCATGACCAAGGTGGGGATTTACGCCATTCTGCGGGTCTACACGTTGATCTTCGGCGACAGCGCAGGCGAGCTCGCCAATTTCGTTCAGCCCTGGCTCTGGTGGTTCGCGCTGGCGACGCTGGCCCTCGGCGGGCTGGGCGTCCTGTCGGCGCGGGATCTGCGCAATCAGGTAGCCTATCTGCTGCTGATCTCGGTAGGCACGCTGCTGGTCGGCGTCAGCATGAATCGCGAGGCGCCCATTGCCGCCCTGCTCTACTACATGATCCACACCACGCTGGTCAGCGGCGGCCTGTTCCTGTTGTCCGATGCGATCGGTGAACAGCGCGGCAAGGCCGGGGCGCGTATCGTGCCCGGCCGGGGCGTCACCCAGCCGGCGCTGCTGGGTCTGTTCTACTTCATCGGTGCGGCGACCATCATCGGGCTGCCGCCGTTCTCGGGCGCCATCGGCAAGGCACTGCTGCTCGATTCGGCCCTGCCGAGCGAACAGCCATGGCTGTGGTCGCTGTTGCTGCTGTCGAGCCTCGCCGGTCTCGTCGCCATGGCGCGCAGCGGCTCCACCGTCTTCTGGAAAGCGGGCCGCGGCGACAACGACGGCCCCAGGCTGAAGACGGCGATGCTGGCGGGCCTGATCCTGCTGCTCGGCGCCTCGCCGATACTCTCGATCCTGGCCGGGCCGATCACTCGCTTCACCGATGCCAGTGCTACGCAGCTGCTCGATCAAAGCGCCTACAGCGAGGCGATTCTCTCCCCGAACGTTACCGGAGGTGACTCATGATTCCTCCCATTCGCTGGCTGCCGATGCCGGTGCTGTCTCTGCTGCTGCTGGTCGTCTGGCTGTTGCTGCAGCAGAGCGTGGCGCTCGGGCAATGGATTCTCGGGGGCGTCCTGGCGATCCTGATTCCGGTGATCTGCCGACCGTTCTGGGAGCGCCAGCCGACCATCAAGCGTCCTCTGAAGCTGGTCGGCTACTTCTTTCGGGTACTGGGCGACATCGTGACCGCCAATCTGCAGGTCTCGAAATTGATCCTCGATCCCCGCGGCCGGATGCGCCCCGCCTTCGTGGAATATCCGCTGACGCTGAAGGAGAGCTTCCCGATCACCATCCTGGCCAGCACCATCACCATGACGCCGGGTACCGTCTCGGCCCACCTGCGCCTGGATGGCAAGACCCTGCTCATTCATGCGCTGGACGTGGGCGATATCAACGCCCTGATCGACGACATTCACCAGCGCTACGAGCGCCCACTGCTGGAGATCTTCGAATCATGATCGATATGGCTCTGTGGATCGCGCTGGCGCTGTTCTGCGCTGCCGTCGTGCTCAATTTCTATCGTGCCGTGGTCGGACCGAGCCTGCCGGATCGCATTCTGGCGGTGGATACCATGTACATGAACTCGATCGCTCTGATCGTGCTGTTCGGTATCTGGGTCGACAACAAGGACTACTTCGAGGCGGCGTTGCTGATCGCGATGCTCGGCTTCGTCAGCACCATCGCCGTCTGCAAGTACCTGCTTCGCGGCGACATCATCGAATAGGAGGGATGACGATGCTGAATACGGTCATCGAGGGCGTGATCGCCTTCATGCTGATCGCCGGGGGCGCGTTCGCCTTCATCGGCTCGCTGGGCCTGACGCATCTGAAGGATTTCTACATGCGGCTGCACGGCCCTTCGAAAACGACGACGCTGGGGGTCGGCTGTACCCTGATCGGTTCGCTGATCTATTTCAGCCAGGAAGACGGCCCGATCGTTCAGGAACTGCTGATCACGATCTTCGCGTTCATTACCGCGCCGGTGTCGGCACACATGCTGGCCAAGAGCGCCCTGCACCACAAGCTCAAGCCGGATCCTCGCACCCGCGGCAATCCGGTCGAGCTGGAGAGCGAGAAACCCAAGCACACCATCGAGGAAGCTCCCCAGGGCGACTCTCCTCTCCCCTGAAGGCCCCTGAAAGGCACGCACCGCCTTTCCGAGACGGCGCGCGCCGCCGGCGTCACCAGCCGGCGGTGTGCTGTTCGATCAGCCTGGTCAGCATAGTCATGTGCTCCGGACGATCGTTGAGAGCGGGGATATAGCGATAGCGCCCGCCTCCGGCTTCCTGGAAGTAGTGGCGATTCTCGGCGTCGATCTCCTCGAGCGTCTCGAGGCAGTCCGCCGCGAAGGCCGGGCTGATGACGTCGACGCATTCGGTCTTGTCCGCGCCCCATGCCTTCAGCGTCTCGTCGGTATAGGGCTTGAGCCATTCTTCACGCCCGAAGCGCGACTGGTAGCTCTGGAACCACTCGCCCTCGCCCAGTCCGAGCTCTTCCGCCAGCAGCCGGCTGGTCTTCTCGCAATGCCTGGCATAGGGATCGCCGTTGTCGACATAGCGCTTGGGGATGCCGTGATAGGACATCAGCAACCGGCCGCGGTCGCCGTTGGCCTCCCAGTGCTGGCGAACGCTGGCAGCGAGAGCCGAGATGTAGTCAGGGTGATCGTGATAGTCGCGCACGAAGCGCAGCTCCGGCAGGTGCGGGCAAGGGTCCAGCGCCTTGGCCAGCCGCTGGAATACGGCAGCGGTAGTGGTGCGCGAGAATTGCGGATAGAGCGGCAGCACCAGGATACGATCGACGCCGGATTCGCGCAGCTTGAGGCCGGCTTCCTCCATGCTCGGCTTGCCGTAGGTCATCGCCAGCTCGACCGGGATAGACTCGCCCATATGGCTCGCCAGCCGCTCGCGTAGCGCTCGCTGCTGGCGGCGGCCGATCGCCAGCAATGGCGAGCCTTCCTCCTGCCATACCGACGCATAGGCCTTGGCGACCTTGGGCGGGCGGATGCGAAGAATGACGCCATGCAGAATCGGCCACCACAGCCAGCGCGGCGCATCGATGACCCGCGGGTCGCCGAGAAACTCGCCAAGGTACTGCCTCACGGCCTTGGGCGTGGGTGCCTCGGGCGTTCCCAGATTGACCAGCAGCACTCCGAAACGGGCCGCCATAAAACCACTCCTTTCCCTGCCGACTTTGGACGAAATTCTACCACTGCCGCGTGAACCGGCCCGATCATCTTATACGATCAATACCATGTGTATAAGTTATGGATAACCCATGGGCGCGTCCGCCCGCTGATATTGTCGATGATGCGCCACTTTGCCGATACCCTGCGCGACAAAGGGTATCAGGTTCATACAGCAGACCCGAAGACGATGGCAACCAGCAGCAATCTGCTCCAGAAAGCCGAGCGGCCGCCGTATCCGTATCGGAACGACATCACAAGCCAAGTCAACGTGCTGATCGAAGCGCACTTCGGCGATCGTTTCGGCATCCTGGACGGTTTCAACGGGGGGCAGAGAAGCTGGAGAGGAACGAGGGGAAAGGCGTGGACGGCGAACTTCCCTCCGTGTCGAGGCAAGTCACTCTTCGACTCGCCGGAGGGAACTGAATTGATGAATGAAATGGTTGGCGAATGAAATGGATTGATGAATGACGTGTCGACTAGCCGACGCTTTCCGGATCAGAAGACCAGCGGCATTCGCGACAGCAGCGGATCATGATAATGCGGCTCGTGGCCGACGATCTCGTCGTTGGCGACCTGTTGAACCAGGTAGGCACGATGGATGCCGGCCCGTTTCAATTCGCCGTAGACGTCCTCGAGCGAACGAAACAGCATCGGCTTGCCGCGCCGGGTCAAGGCCTGCGTGGCGCCATCCCCGGGCTCCAGCATGACCTGATAGTAGCGACTGCCGGCATGGGCGATGACCCGTATTTCAAAGTCTTCATGGTGTCGCTGATAGTGTTCAAGCTCCTTGAGCTCCATGGTTCCCTCCTGTGGGTTGAGTATGGAATCGTTACGGCAGGCCGGCACTCCTTGCCGAACCTTTGACTAGCCGCTTCCCGAGTGCCGATGCGGAATCCGCCTCGGCCTTACCGGGACCAATCGGCCAATTGAGCCTCATCTTTATTAAGACTATGTTGCACCACGAGAGTTCAGCGCGGGATTTCGTCGCTATTCGTGCGAACGGTCACGACAACGCGCCCGTTCTCGGCCCGCTTGGCCGCACCTTTGAAGCGGCTCCAGAGATCACCGAAATTGTCGATCCGCGCGGTGGGCGGTACCCGCAACGCCGTGATGGAAAGCCGGGTGATGGGGAAGAATCGCCATTGATCGAAGCGATCCTTGGCATGAAAGCCGCCCGCCTGCCGTTCCGATTCCGGCAGCAACTGCAGGCTCTCATCGCGGAAGCAGCGCTGGATCCGGCTCAGTTTCGACTGCAAGCGGCTGTCGTCGTTGAACAGAAGAATGAAATCGTCGCCCCCGAGATGGCCCAGGAAGTCGTTCCGCCCCGCCGCATCGCTCAGCACTCTCGCCAGTGTCAGGATCATCTGGTCACCCATTGCGTAGCCGAAACGATCGTTGAACGGCTTGAAATGGTCCAGATCGAGATAACAGGCAACGAAGGGTCTTGCCTGGCCTCGATAATGTTCCAGCGCCGCACGGATCGGCCGATTTCCCGGAAGCTGAGTCAGCGGATTGGCCTGGCGGGCGATCTGGACCTGCTGTTCGGTAAAGAGCTGCAGAAGATTGATGACATGTCCGATGCCGAGATAGCGCCCGCCATCGGTAATGATGAAGTCCTCGTCACGCGTCGAGTCGTCGCGTCCGGTCACCTTGCGCGATACACGCTCGAGCGGTTCCCCCGCCTCGACGCAGAGGGCCCGTCTCTGCATGACCTTGTCGATGGACTGGCGGCCGTAGAGATCGAAGCCGAAGCGGTTGCCGAGCAAGGCCATCAATTGCCGGCGCCCGAGCAAGCCCGCCGGCACTCCCTGCTCGTCGACCACCGCCAGGGCATTGGCCTCCGGCAGACGGCTGAAGCGCTCCGCGGCCTCTCCGATGCTGAGCGTGGCCATCAGCGCCGGCAAGGGTACGCATAGCCGGCGAATTTCCGTGGCTGCCGCCGCCGGACGACGCGATGCCGCCAGGGCGATCAGACGCGAATCCAGTACGTCACGCGATCGATGAGGCGCCGGTTCGGGACGAGCGAACAGCCACCCCTGGCAATAGTCGGCCCCGAGTTCGAGCAGGGTATCGAGCTCCTCCTCTCGTTCGACGCCCTCGGCAACCACGCGGCTTCCCAGGCTGTGCGCGATGTCGATGATCGACCGCACGAAGCGCCTTTTCACGCGGTCGCGATCCACTCCCGCCACGAAGTGGCGATCCAGCTTGACGTAGTCGGGGTTGAGCTGTGACCAGAGCCTGAGTCCGGCATAGCCGTCGCCAAGATCGTCGAGCGCAATGGAGAACCCCATCGACTGATAATGCTCGGCGGCTTCGGCCATCAGTTCTGGATCGATGCCGGGAGACTGCTCGGTAATTTCGATGACGATCTGGGACGGTGTCAGGCCATGATCGGACAGCAGTTGTAACGTCTGGCCGCTGATGTGGGCCGGGTCGATCAGCACTTCCGGACTGACATTGAGAAACAGCAGTTCATCCAGTCCCGTCTCGACCCAGCGCTCGAAGGCCCTCTCGCGACAGACCCGCTCCAGGGAAGCCAGCAGACCGCGGCCACGGGCCGTCTGGAACATTGCCAGCGGGCTGGAGAAGCGAGAGTCTCGCGGCCCGCGGGACAATGCCTCGTAAGCCAGCACCCGACCGGTGGCGACGGAGACGATAGGCTGAAAGTGCACGTTTAGATCGCGCTGGGCGATCAGGGCTTCGAGAGAGCCGGGGGCAAGAGAAACGGCGGATTGGTCCATGAACGCCATTGAGCCGCAAGGTCATGACAACATGGTGACACAAAACATTACATGGCAAGAGCGCGCCGTTTCAGGGACCGATCGACAGCCTACTGGTAAGCGGAAGGATCGATCGCCTTGCCCAGGGAGTTGCGGTCGATCCACTTTCCTGCCTTGGCTTCCTTGTAGCGGAAAACGACCCGATCACCGACGGCTACCGGCAATTCGGCGTCTTCCGTCTGGTAGCTGTAAAGCTCGCCGTCGACGGTCAGCCAGTGACGGTAGAGATCCGGCATGCCCAGCCACTCCTTGAACGGCCCTTCCCGTTCGAGCTTTTCCAGTTGGCCGCGTACTTCGATCTTGGGCACACGCTGACGACGACCCCGCTGAAAACCGCCTGCCATGGTTTGACTCCTTGATGTCTTTTCTACGTCGGCGCTGCCGACATGTTTCGGTTGTATCGAACTGGACGTATCGAACTGGACGTATCGCGAACTGGACGTACCGACTTATTCGTAGTGCTGACCGTAACTATCCGGCGCCAGATCCTCGAAACGGGTGTACTTGCCGATGAATGCCATATGGACGGTACCGATCGGGCCGTTACGCTGCTTGCCGATGATCAGCTCCGCCAACCCCTTGTTGTCGGGATTGTCGGTATTGTAAACCTCGTCACGATAGACGAAGGCGATGACATCGGCATCCTGCTCGATGGCACCCGACTCACGCAGATCCGACATTACGGGCCGCTTGTTGGGACGCTGCTCCAGTGATCGGTTGAGCTGGGACAGCGACACCACCGGGCAGTTGAACTCCTTCGCGATGCCCTTCAGCGATCGCGAAATCTCGGAGATCTCTGCGGTACGATTCTCGGAAAGCCCCGGCACCTGCATCAGCTGCAGGTAGTCGATCATCACCAGACCGATATTGCCGTGCTCGCGAGCGATTCGGCGCACGCGGGAGCGCAATTCGTTGGGGGACAGCGCCGGAGTGTCGTCGATGAACAGCTGGCGATCCTTGAGCAGGTTGACCGCCGAGGTCAACCGCGGCCAGTCCTCGTCCTCGAGCTGGCCGGTTCGAACGCGTGTCTGATCGATCCTGCCCAGGGAAGAGAGCATGCGCAGCATCAATGACTCGGCGGGCATCTCCATCGAGAAGACGATGACCGGCTTGTCATTGGAGACGACGGCATGTTCGACCAGATTCATGGCGAACGTCGTCTTGCCCATCGACGGGCGCCCGGCGATGATCACCAGGTCCGACGGCTGCAGACCCGATGTCATGTCGTCCAGATCGCGGAACCCGGTAGAGATCCCGGTCATCTGGCCCTTCATGTTGAACAGCTCGTCGATCCGATCGACGGCCTTGGTCAGCAGCTGGCTCATGCCGATGGGGCCACCGAACTTGGGCCGGGACTCGCTGATCTGGAATACCAGCCGTTCGGCTTCGTTGACCAGCTCGTCCGGCAGCCGCCCTTCCGGCGAATAGGCGCTGTCGGCGATCTGGCGCGAGGCCTGGATCAGCTTGCGCAACGTCGCCCGCTCGCGAACGATATCGGCATAGGCGCGGATATTGCTTGCAGAGGGCGTATTGCGTGCCAGTTCCGCCAGATAGGCGAGCCCGCCTACGCTTTCGAGCTGATCCCGGCGTTCGAGCGCTTCCGACAGGGTCACGACATCGAGCGGATGTGCGCTCTCGGCCAGCTCCGCCATCGCATTGAACGTCAACCGGTGCTCGTGGCGGTAGAAGTCGTCTGCCACCAGACGTTCCGACACCGTATCCCAGCTGCTGTTGTCGAGCATCAGCCCGCCCAGTACCGACTGCTCCGCCTCGAGCGAGTGCGGCGGTACCTTCAGCTGCGCGGTTTCCTGATCGTTGTCGACGCGTTGGTTCATGCTTGGCGTTCACCTATGTCATCTTGCGCTGAATGATCGTGCGCTGGACAAGCGAAATTGGTCTGGGCCTATTCTACCTAGGGCCTGTTGCCGTTTCATGCCCGCCTTAAGGTGGCGCGGCAAATGGCGCCATGCGGCGCGGCAACGCAGTTCACGCTGAAATAGCAACAGACCCTGGCCGGTCGCGGCCATCGCCACGCCGGCAGATCACGAAAAAGGCACGCAGGGCGTGAGCCCTGCGTGCCTTGAGCCAGACGTCAATCGACGATAGCAGTCGAGATTTTACTCGGCTACGACCACGACACGAACGCTGGAAGTGACTTCGGCGTGCAGCTGCAGCGCGATGTCGTATTCGCCAGTCTGACGAAGCGGGCCTTCCGGCATGCGAACTTCGCTCTTGGCGACTTCGATACCGGCCTGTGCCATGGCTTCGGCCAGATCGCGCGGACCGATGGAACCGAACAGCTTGCCTTCGTCACCCGCCTTGGCGACCAGAGACAGCTCGATTTCGGCGAGCTGAGCGGCGCGTGTTTCGGCCTGAGCCTTGCGCTCGGCAGCCTGGGCTTCGAGCTCGGCGCGCTGCGCTTCGAACGCTTCGACGTTGTCTTTGGTTGCCGGTACGGCCAGGCCGTAGGGAACCAGGTAATTACGGCCGTAACCGGGCTTGACGGTGACCTTGTCACCCAGATCGCCCAGCTTGCCGATGTTATCGAGCAGAATGACTTCCATTCTCGTGAACCTCTCGTCAATCACTGCGTGTCAGACGACCGCGAAAATCCGCGAAGGTATCTACCAACGCCAACAGCAGTACAATCAGAATCGTGGGCCAGGTGGTCAACAGCAAGGCATAGAAGCCTACCAGCCAGAACCCGCTCATTCCCTTCAAACCGATAAACCCATGTACCAGCGCCACACCGGCGACCAGTAACGGCACCCAAGCCAGCAGGCTGGCAGCGGGGACGGCCAGCACTACACCCAGTACCATCAGCGCGATCAGCAGCAGGAGCTGCTTCCGCGAGAGCCTCAGCGCGTGAAACTCTTCGCGGAACCCGCCCGGATTGTAGAGCCCGGCCTGCCAGCTACGAGCCAATGCCAGGCAGGCAATGCCGGCGAGCAATACCACCAGGCCGGTCGCGCCGCCGATCACCAGCGCTGCCATCATTTCGGTATCGACGCCCTGCGCCGATAGCTGATCCAGCATGCGGGCAACCTCTGACGAGCTTTGGCGAAGCTCCGTCAGCAGCGATCCGGTGCCGCCCGCCGGGAGAAAGATCCCCAGCTGGACCATCACCATGCAGACCACGCTGCCGACGATCAGGGCTTCCGCCCAGCGCATGCGCGATCGCAGTACCGTCGCCATCAGCGTTACCAGCAGAATGCTGGCCAGCGGCACCGCGTCGCCCTGCACCCACCACCAGCCGGCAGGCAGCGCCGCTGCGATCAGTACCGGTGCTGCGGTCGTCATGCCTCGACGCAGCGTGACGAGCCCCGCCACGGCAGCGCTGAACCAGAATAGCCAAGGCACCAGCGCTGTCAGTGCGGCTGCCGCAACGGCCTGCGGCGTACCGCGCATGATCCAACGGGCCAGTACCAGCATGATGCCTCGCTGTGGTTTACCGAAACCTGGGTTTACCGGAACCCGGGTTTACCGATCAAGGATATCGAATCAGGGTTTACTGGTGGCTGTCGGAGTACGGCAGCAGCGCCAGGTAACGCGCCCGCTTGATAGCGGTGGACAGCTGACGCTGGTAGCGTGCCTGGGTACCCGTAATACGGCTCGGAACGATCTTGCCGGTTTCGGTGACGTAGGCCTTCAGCGTATCGATGTCTTTGTAGTCGATGTACTTCACGCCTTCGGCGGTGAAGCGGCAGAACTTACGGCGACGGAAAAAACGTGCCATGAGAGTCTCTCCTTAGCGAAATCGGATCAGTTGGTTTCTGCGGCAGTTTCGGAACGCTCGGGGCGCTCGGAACGCTCACGATCGCCACGCTCGGAGGACTTGTCGTCACGGCGACGGCTCTTTTCTTCAGCCGGCTTCATCATCGGCGAGGCTTCGGTCACGGCCTCTTTGCTGCGCACGATCATGCTGCGGATGATGGCATCGTTGAAGCGGAAGATGTTCTCGATCTCGTCGAGGGTCTCGCCGCTGCATTCGATGTTCATCAGCACGTAATGTGCCTTGTGGATCTTGTTGATCGGGTAAGCCAGGTGACGGCGACCCCAGTCTTCGAGACGATGCACGGTGCCACCGTTTTCGGTCACGAGGCTGGTGTAGCGCTCGACCATGGCGGGAACCTGCTCGCTCTGGTCCGGATGGACCATGAACACGATTTCATAATGACGCATGTTAGCTCCTTTCGGTTTGGCAGCTTCCGCGCGGTGCCGATCATCAATAGAGGGCCACCACGAGAAGCAAGGAGTCGATACCGGATTGCGGTACTCGACCGCATCTATATCCGAATATTCAGACCAATTGGCGCTCTATCCCGGCGCTTCCGAGCCGTCAGGCGAGCCTGGCGCATCAGGCACTCCGGAACAGAACCGCATTCCATGAGCATAGCCTGCCCATAGAACCGCGCAATTGTAGAGACAGGGGCCACCGGGTGCAAGTTTAACCGGCGGCAACGAGCCCGCGCTGGCGGACGGCTTCGAACAGGCAAATCCCGGTGGCAACCGAAACATTGAGACTGGAAACCCCACCCTGCATCGGCAATTTGACCAGGCCGTCGCAGGCTTCGCGAGTCAGGCGGCGCAGGCCCTTGCCTTCCGCGCCCATCACCAGCGCACAGGGCACGGTGAAATCGGCGTCATAGACGAGCGCATCGGCCTCGCCGGCGGTGCCGGTGATCCAGACGCCCTGCTGCTTGAGCTTCTCCATGCAGCGCGCCAGGTTGGTGACCTGAAACACCGGCACGAGTTCGGCCGCGCCACAGGCCACCTTGCGTACGGTGGCGTTCAGCGGTGCAGACTTGTCCTTGGGCACGATCACGCCATTGACGCCGGCAGCATCGGCACTGCGCAGACAAGCGCCCAGGTTGTGCGGGTCAGTGACGCCATCGAGAATCAGCAGCAGAGGGGGCTTGTCCGCCAGCCATTGCTCGAGACGCCACCACAAGGTAGTTTCGCTCTCCGCGACCAGCGGTTCGCAGAACCCGATCACCCCCTGATGGGCGGCCTGGTTGGAAATCCCGTCCAGTGTTTCTCGCGTCACCCGCTTCAAATCACAGCCCGCCGCGTGAGCCAGCTGTAAAAGGGCTTCCAGGCGGTGCTCGGCGTGCCCTTGCTGAATCCACAGCACCTTGGGCGGCTGGCCCCGTTCGAACGACGCCCGAACGGCATGTACGCCATAGACCGGCTCCAGCCCGTCTGGAGTGCGGGGACGTTCCCCCGTTCTGGCCGATTGACGCCGGTTCGCTGAACGACTCATGGCATCACCCACCTTGGACCATCCGGTGCGCCTCTAACGATCGACGTGCTCATCGCTTGCCTCGACGCTGACGCGGGCCACGAGACCGGCGCTTGGGCGCACCGCCCTCTTCGTTGCCGGCAGAGGCGCCCTGACGCTCGCTTTTGCCGGGGCGATTCTTGCCCGACGACTTCCTGGCCGGGGCAGCGCTGTCGCCGGCTCCGCCACCGGGCTTGTGGCTGCGTGGCGTGCGGTGATGACGCGGTGTCGCGTCGGCCAGATCGAAATCGATCTTGCGGTCGTCGAGGTCCACCCGCGCCACGCGAACGGTCACGCCGTCGCCCAGGCGATAGGCCACGCCGCTGCGCTCGCCCTTGAGGCGGTGTTTCTCGGCTTCGTAGTGATAGTAGTCGGATGGCAGGGAGGTGACGTGCACCAGCCCTTCCACGTAGACGTCGTCGAGGCGCACGAAAATTCCGAACTGCGTCACCGAGGCGATCGTGCCTTCGTAGACCTCGCCGACCTTGTCCGAGAGGAACTCGCACTTCAGCCAGTCGGTCACGTCACGGGTCGCCTCGTCGGCGCGGCGCTCGGTCATCGAGCAGTGCTCGCCTAGCTCGATCATCTGCTCGAAGGTATACGGGCACCAGGTGGAGGGTTTTTCCACTGGCGCACCCTCGGCACGCAGCACGGTCTGGGTCTGACGCGGTCCCCGGATGACGGAACGGATCGCACGATGGACCAGCAGATCGGGATAGCGGCGGATCGGCGAGGTGAAATGCGCATAGGCCTGATAGGCGAGCCCGAAGTGCCCGTCGTTCTGCGGCGAATAGACGGCCTGGCTCATCGAACGCAGCATCACGGTCTGGATGATGTCGAAATCCGGGCGATCCTGGATCACCTCTCGCAGCGCCTGATAGTCCTTGGGCGTCGGCTCGTCGCCGCCACCCAGGGTCAGGCCCAGCTCACCCAGGAACACGCGCAGGTTCTCCAGTCGCTCCGAGGCTGGCGACTGGTGAACACGATAGAGCGCGGGCAGGTCATGCTTGTCGAGGAAGCGAGCCGTGGCCACGTTGGCGGCCAGCATGCACTCCTCGATCAGCTTGTGGGCGTCGTTGCGGGTGCGCGGAACGATCTTCTCGATCTTGCGCTCGTCGTTGAAGACGATCTGCGTTTCGGTGGTATCGAAGTCGATGGCGCCACGCACTTCCCGCGCCTTGCGCAGCACCTTGTAGAGCGCGTGCAAATTCTCGAGCGACGGCACCAGCTCGCGATACTGCTCGCGTAGCGCCACTCCCTCTTCGCTGTCCGGCTCCTCCAGCATGGTGCCGACCTGGTTGTAGGTCAGCCGCGCATGAGACTGGATCACCGCCTCGTAGAACTTGTAGCGGCTGATCGTGCCGTTCTGCGAAATGTTCATCTCGCAGACCATGGTCAGGCGATCGACGTGCGGATTGAGCGAACAGAGCCCGTTGGAGAGCAGCTCCGGCAGCATCGGCACGACCTGCCCGGGAAAATAGACGGAATTGCCGCGAATGTGGGCCTCGTTATCCAGCGCACTGCCGCCACGGACGTAATGGGAAACATCGGCAATCGCCACGACCAGTTTCCAGCTCCCGGATTTCGTCTTCCAGGCACAGACGGCGTCGTCGAAATCCTTGGCGTCTTCGCCGTCGATGGTTACCAGCGGCATCTCGCGCAGGTCGATGCGCGCTACCTTGTCCTCTTCCTTCACTTCGGCCGACATGCCAGCGATCTGATGCTCCACTTCCGGCGGGAACTCTGCCGGGATATCGTGGGAACGAATCGCGATATCGATCTCGAGACCGGGGTCCATCCTCTCCCCCAGGATCTCCACCACCTCGCCGACCGGCTGCTTGCGGGTTTCCGGCTGCTGGGTGATGCGCACCGACACGATCTGGCCGTCTCTTGCCCCACCGCTGACGCTGTGCGGGATGATCACTTCCTGGTTGATGCGGGAATTTTCCGGTATCAGCACGGCGAATTCCGAAGTGTTCTGACGGAACACGCCAACCAGCGTCTGGGTATTGCGCGCCAGCACTTCGGCGATGGTGCCTTCGGCGCGGCCACGACGATCCTGACCACTGATGCGTGCCAGCACCACGTCGCCATCGAAGACGCGGCGCATCTGGCGCGGCGGCAACACCAGGTCGGGCTTGACGCCATCATGGCGAATCAGAAAGCCCATGCCGTCCCGGTGGCCCTGCACCCGGCCCTTGATCAGATCGAGCTTGTCGATCAGGGCATAGGCGCCCTTGCGGTCCCTGAGGATCTGACCGTCGCGCTCCATGGCGGCCAGGCGCCGACGCACGGCTTCCAGCTGGTTCTCGTCCTCGAGCCCCAGCATGGCGCTCATGTTTTCATGAGTAATCGGCTTGCCGTACTCCTCCAGACGCGACAACAGGTATTCGCGACTGGGCACGGGGTTATCGTATTTCTGGGTTTCGCGAGCCGCGTGCGGATCATCGTTCAACGTCCAATGAGTCATGCAACCATCATCCTTGCGTTGAGCCAGCGGGGCCTGGGTTGTAGAGAATAGTCACGCGGCGGGCGGCCTGGGCCGTTCGATTTTTTGGGATTCATGCCCCAAGTATAGCGGCCACGTCTGCTCGACCCAACCATGCACTGTCCAACGTGACCAATTGCCGTGCCGACGGCGCGTATCGCCGCAACACCAGGTGATGCCGGAGCGAAACAGATACCGCACACGAGAGGCTTGCATTCGGACACAGAGTCGGTATTATGCATCGCGCCTTGGCCCAGATGGCGGAATTGGTAGACGCGCTAGCTTCAGGTGCTAGTGTCCTTACGGACGTGGAGGTTCAAGTCCTCTTCTGGGCACCATCGCTTACGGTGGGGATTTCGGGAATGAAAATTCGCGAAAGCCATGCATTCAAGGCCGGATAAGCCCGGATGGCGGAATTGGTAGACGCGCTAGCTTCAGGTGCTAGTGTCCTTACGGACGTGGAGGTTCAAGTCCTCTTCCGGGCACCATCCAGACTGCAGTATCAGATTTGCATGACACGCCCAGGTGGCGGAATTGGTAGACGCGCTAGCTTCAGGTGCTAGTGTCCTTACGGACGTGGAGGTTCAAGTCCTCTCCTGGGCACCATGTGTCATGTGATCGTTTCCTCGCGACACTCTGCTTCATCCTCTTGTCATTGTTTCTGCCTCTCCCGTTCTCTAGCTTTTCCCGTTTTTCAACGCCCTCCTGTTTCATCAACACCTTTCTGTTTCATCAACGCTCGGCATCAAGACGCAGGCTCGACGACGCCCACGGACGTTACTGATAACGCCCCGGACGTGTCGAAACGGCCTCCAGCCCCCAACCGGCGGTCTCTACGCGCCCTTCCATTCGACGCTCGACGGAGTCGGCCAGTTGCGGGAAGAAATCGAGCCCGGTACGCGCCTCGAGTTCGTCGATGGTGATCAGGAAACGGTCCAGCGGCTCGTTGCCGGCCACGTTCTGGGGCATGAAAAACGCCAGCGCCCGCGGCGTTTGATCGGGAACGACCACTATCTTGTAGAAGCCCACGGGGATCTGGGTAAAGCCCACCCGATGCAGCAGTTGATCATCGAAGACTGGCCCGGTAATGACCCACACGCGACCGAAACGCGGCACGAAGTCATCGATGACGGCTTCTTCCAGGCGTTGCCACAGCTGCCGATTGAGCTTGGGCCGTTGCGGGGTGATGTTGGTCATCAGGAAGCTGGCCAGCTGCGCATCGCGGCCGTGAACGACCGACATCGCATAATTCGGCGCCAGATGCCCCCGATCGTAGCCACTATGGGTGTAGTCATCACTGCTGATCGGCCACAGGCTACGCCAGTCGGACTCGAAGCGATCGGGCCGCGGCTGACTATGGGGGTCATCGACACGATTCAGGACATAGCCCGCCCACAACGCCTCGCCCCGCACGTCCGACCACCCCACCAGGAAGCCGTCGTTGCGCAGCACACGGTTCCAGCCCCGCCAGTCGTTCCATTGCCACTCGGGCACGCCCATCCAGCTTAGCCGGTCGCGAACATCGCCTTCCTGCCAGTACCACAGCCCGCTGATGACGACGACAAAAACAAGCCCTATCCGAGACGAGCGAGCCAACTGCCCCAGCAGCCCTCGCCTTCGACGACGCGCCACCGGAACTCAGAGGCCGACGGAGAACATGGCATCGAGATCGTGGCGCGAATGCACCTGCATGGCATTGAGCGTCTCGGTATCGCGAATCCCCTCGACGCTCATCAGGCGCTCGGTCACCAGCGTGGCCAGGGACTCGAAATCCCGCGTGCGGGCGATGGCGATCAGGTCATAGCGACCGCAGGTCGAATAGACTTCGCTGATTCCCTCCAGGTCGGCCAGCTGTTCGGCGACACCGCGAATCCGGCCCTTTTCAACATTGATCAGAATGACGGCGTTCTGCATTTCCCTCTCCCACCGAATCAGGCCCGCAACCGGCAGACCCATAACCAGAATGATAGCGATCGGGCGAGTATATCAGCTCTGCGACTGGGCATGCCGCACGGGCGTATTCACGCCGATTCTCGCGTCGGCTCGGGAATCGGCCATTGATAGCGGCGCACGATATCGCCTTCTTCCGTCGATTCGAGCTTGATGGGAAATCCCCACAGCTGGTGCAGATAGCGCATGACCGGAAACAGGCTCTGCCCCAGCGGACGCCGACGATCCTGCACATGGCGCAGCGTCAGCGATCGATCGCCACGAATGTCGGCTTCCCAGACCTGGATGTTGGGCTCGCGAGCGGATAGCGCGTACTGCACGCTCAACGCCTCGCGGATCCGGCGATAGCCACGGTCGTCGTGAATCGCCTCGATCTGGAGGCTGTCGTCGCGGTCATCATCGACCAGGCTGAAGAGCTTGAGATCGCGAATCACCTTGGGCGACAGGAACTGCTGAATGAACGATTCGTCCTTGAAGTTCTGCATCGCGAAATGCAGCGTCTCCAGCCAGTCGCTGCCGGCAATGTCGGGGAACCACTCGCGGTCTTCTTCGGTCGGTGCCCGGCAGATGCGCTGGATATCGCTGAACATCGCGAATCCCAGCGCATACGGATTGATGCCGTTGAAATAAGGGCTGTCGAAACCCGGCTGGGTGATGACCGAGGTATGCGACTGCAGGAACTCGAGCATGATGCCCTCGTCGATCAGGCCGTCGTCATAAAGGCGGTTCATCAAGGTGTAGTGCCAGAACGTCGCCCAGCCCTCGTTCATTACCTGGGTCTGACGCTGCGGATAGAAATACTGGGCAAGCTTGCGCACGATACGCACGATCTCGCGCTGCCAGGGCTCCAGCAGCGGCGCATTCTTCTCGAGGAAATAGAGCAGGTTCTCCTGCGGCTCGCTGGGATAGCGACCGTGACGATGGAGCCCCAGCGGATCGTTCTCGTGATCATGCAGCGGCTCCTGGGCCAGCTCGCTCACTACCGGCGGAATCGTGCTCCAGAGTCGGTTGACCTGCGTCTGCAGATACGCCTCCCGCTCCTCCTGACGACGCGCTTCTTCATCGGCCGAAATCGGCGAAGGCCGCTTGTAGCGATCGACGCCGTAGTTCTGCAGGGCATGACAGGCATCGAGCAACTGCTCGACGGCCTCGACTCCGTGACGCTCTTCACACTTGGCCACATAACTGCGCGCAAAGACCAGGTAATCGACGATCGCCGAGGCATCGGTCCAGGTTCGGAACAGATAGTTGCCCTTGAAGAACGAATTGTGCCCGTAGCAGGCGTGCGCGATGACCAGCACCTGCATCATCAGCGAATTCTCTTCCATCAGATAGGCGATGCAGGGATCGGAATTGATCACCAGTTCGTAGGCCAGCCCCATCTGGCCACGACGGTAGGCCTGCTCCACCGACAGGAACTGCTTGCCGAACGACCAGTGGTGATAGCCGATCGGCATGCCCACGCTGGCGTAGGCATCCATCATCTGCTCGGAGGTAATGATCTCTATCTGGTTGGGATAGGTGTCCAACCGATACTCCCTGGCCAACTCGGCGATGGCACGCTCGTAGGACTCGAGCGCCTCGAAGTTCCAATCCGAGCCGGTGGCTATGGGCTTGCGTCGCGTCATCGTGGTTTCCTCGCTGCGTCCGTCCCATCCTGCTGCCCGCGATATCGATGTCAGCCTTGCGCACGCTGCCGAAAGAGCTCGCGGAAGACCGGATAGATATCTTCCGCCTGAACGATCTGCTGCATGGCGAAGCGCTCGGGATAGGCCGCCCGCACCGTATCGTAGGCCTCCCACAGCGCCTGGTGGGCATGAGGCGTGATCTCCACGTAGGTGAAGTACTGCAACTTGCGCATCAACGATTCATTGAGCAGCTCGAGACAGGTCGACGAGTCGTCATCCCAGTTGTCGCCGTCGCTGGCCTGGGCCACGTAGAGATTCCACTGTTCGGGCGCGTAGCGCGCCTCGATGATGCTGTTGACCAGCGTCAGGGCACTGGAGACGATCGTGCCGCCAGTCTCCCGCGAATAGAAGAACTCCTCTTCGTCGACCTCCTTGGCCACGGTGTGGTGGCGCACGAACACCAGCTCGACCTTCTCGTAATTGCGTTCGAGAAACAGATAGAGCAGCAGGAAGAAGCGCTTGCCGATATCCTTGTGCGCCTGGGTCATCGAGCCGGAGACGTCCATGATGCAGAACATCACGGCCTGGTTCGATGGCATCGGCTGATGCGTGAGGTGGTTGTAGCGCAGGTCGTAGGTATCCAGGAACGGAATCGACGCGATCCGCTTCTCCAGCCGGGTGATTTCGGATTTCAGCTCATCGATACGCGCCGGATTGCGCAACACCGGGTCCTTGCGCTCTTCGATGTCGAGCGCCTCCTGGGCCTCGCGCAGCGCTCGTTTCAATGGCGCCCGCATGCCGATACGCCGGGCCTGGGCCTCGCGCATCGAACGCACGATATTGATGCGCGCCGGCACGCCCTCCTTGGAGATGCCTGCCCTTACCGGCCGGGTCTCCTCCAGGACCTGCAGCTGCTTGCGCTCCAGATGCGGCAGCTCCAGGCCATCGAAGACGAAATCGAGAAACTCTTCTCGTGACAGCGAGAACACGAACTCGTCCATGCCCTCGCCCTGATTCCCTGCCTGACCCTCGCCACTGCCGCCACCACCGCCTCCGCCCCCGGGGCGGCGCAATCGATCTCCCTCGGCAAACTCCTTGTTTCCCGGACTCACAACCGTACGCCGGCCACCCGGCCCATGTTGAAACGAAGGCTCGGAGATATCCTTGGTGGGAATCGAGACTTTTTCGCCGCGCTCCATATCGGTGATCGAGCGCCGATTCACCGACTCTTCCACGGCGCGCTTGATGTGGGAACGATAGCGCTGCAAGAACCGTTGACGATTGACCGCACTCTTGTGGCGTGCGTTGGGGCGTCGATCGATGAAGTAACTCATGGCACCTCCCGCAGACTGGCTGCGATAGCGGCCATCCGAGAATGGCCTTCAGCCTCGGGGAGCGCGGCCCGACTCGCAGCCGCCGCTCCTGCTGACATCAACTAACCACGCGCTAGTGCGACTTGCGCACCCGCAGATACCATTCGGAGAGCAGGCGCACCTGCTTTTCGGTGTAGCCGCGCTGCACCATGCGATCGACGAAATCCTCGTGCTTGCGCTGATCCGACGCCGACGCCTTGGCATTGAACGAGATGACCGGCAGCAACTCCTCGGTATTGGCGAACATCTTGTGCTCGATCACGCCGCGGAGCTTCTCGTAGGACTGCCAGCTCGGGTTCATGCCGTTGTTGTGGGCGCGGGCGCGCAGCACGAAATTGACGACCTCGTGGCGGAAGTCCTTGGGGTTGGAGATCCCGGCGGGCTTCTCGATCTTCTCGAGATCCTCGTTGAGCGACTGCCGGTCGAACAGCTCGCCGGTCTCCGGATCGCGATACTCCTGGTCCTGGATCCAGAAGTCGGCGTAGGTCACGTAGCGGTCGAAGATGTTCTGGCCGTACTCGGTATAGGACTCGAGATACGCAGTCTGGATCTCCTTGCCGATGAAATCGACGTAGCGTGGCGCCAAGTACTCCTTGATGAACCGCAGGTAGCGCTCGTGGACCTCCTTGGGCAACTGTTCGCGTTCCAGCGCCTGCTCCAGCACGTAAAGCAGATGCACCGGGTTGGCGGCGATCTCGTGGGCATCGAAGTTGAACACCTTGGAGAGGATCTTGAAGGCGAAACGCGTGGAGAGTCCGTTCATGCCTTCATCGACCCCGGCCGCGTCACGGTACTCCTGGATCGACTTGGCCTTGGGATCGGTATCCTTCAGGTTCTCGCCATCGTAGACCCGCATCTTCGAATAGATGCTTGAGTTTTCCGGCTCCTTGAGCCGCGACAGCACCGAAAACTGCGCCAGCATGCGCAGCGTATCCGGCGCGCAGGGGGCTTCGTTGAGCGACGAATGCTCCAGCAGCTTCTGATAGATCTTGATCTCTTCGGAAACGCGCAGGCAGTAAGGCACCTTGACGATATAGACGCGGTCGAGAAATGCCTCGTTGTTGCGGTTGTTACGGAACTGCTGCCACTCGCTCTCGTTGGAGTGAGCCATGATAATGCCATCGAAGGGAATCGCCCCCATGCCCTCGGTAGGGTTGTAGTTCCCCTCCTGAGTGGCCGTGAGCAGCGGATGCAGCACCTTGATCGGCGCCTTGAACATCTCGACGAACTCCATCAGCCCCTGGTTGGCCTTGCACAGGCCGCCGGAGAAGCTGTAGGCATCCGGATCGTCCTGGGAATAGAGCTCCAGCTGACGGATATCGACCTTGCCCACCAGAGACGAGATATCCTGATTGTTCTCGTCGCCCGGCTCGGTCTTGGACACCGCAATCTGATTGAGTCGCGACGGATGCAGACGCACCACGCGGAACTGCGACAGATCGCCGCCGTACTCCTTGAGGCGCTTGGCGGCCCAGGGCGACATCGGCCCCCGCAGATGGCGCTGCGGAATGTTGTATTCCTTCTCGAGCAACTCGCCATCCTCTTCCGGCGAGAACAGCCCGAGCGGCGACTCGTAGACCGGCGAATCCTTGATCGCGTAGAACGGCACACGCTCCATGAGCAGCTTGAGGCGCTCGGCCAGCGACGACTTGCCGCCACCGACCGGGCCCAGCAGGTAGAGAATCTGCTTGCGCTCCTCGAGCCCCTGAGCCGCATGCCGGAAGTAGGCAACGATCTGTTCGATCGCCTCTTCCATGCCATAGAACTCGGCAAAGGCGGGATAGCGGCGAATGACCTTGTTGGAAAAAATACGGGAAAGGCGAGGATCCTTGGCCGTGTCGATCGCTTCCGGTTCCCCGATGGCACTCAGCATCCGCTCGGCGGCGTTGGCGTAGACACGGGGATCCTTCCGGCACAGCTCTAGATATTCCTGCAGGCTCATTTCTTCCTGTTGAACCTGTTCGTAACGGCTCTGCACGTGATCGAAGATGCTCATGGAAGCCTCCTGGTCATGACCCCCAACCGCGCAGGACGGATGCCCTGCCAGCCGGGCTAGCTGACTAACAGCATAGACAGATGCACGAAGCGTCGGGCAGACCCGTTTCGCGAGTCTTTTCAACGCAGCGTCGGAACACACGCTTTAGAACACGCTACCACGATCCGGTTTCGATGCACGGGGAATTTTGCGCCGATAAAACGCGCCGCATCGCGCGGTTTTCGGTAACTCACAGAAAAATCACGACAAAATTCTTTTGCGAATCGAGCAAGGAGAAAAAGACGGGAAAACCGGCGCCCGAGCCCTCAGGGCGCCGGCCTGCATCAGGGCGCGTCGAAAGCGGCCCGGGCGTCGGCCAATAGCTGGTCGAGCAGCTCTGACGTGGTATTCCAGGAGCACACGAATCGCGCACCGCCAGCGCCGATGAAGGTGTAGAAGGTCCAGCCCTTGGCGCGCAATTGCGAAATGACCGGCTCGGGCAGGCTGACGAAGACGCTGTTGGCCTGCGTCGGAAACATCAGCGAAGCACCGGGTAGCGCGGCCAGCCCGTCGGCGAGATAACGCGCCATGGCATTGGCATGATCGGCATTGCTTTTCCAGGCGCCGGACTCGAGCAGCCCCAGCCAAGGGGCGGCGATGAAGCGCATCTTGGATGCCAGCTGTCCCGCCTGCTTGCAGCGGTAGGCGAAGTCCTCGGCCAGTTCCTTGTTGAAGAACAGGATCGCCTCGCCCATCGGCAAGCCGTTCTTGGTACCGGAGAAACAGAGCACGTCGACACCGGCCTGCCAGGTCAGCTCTGCCGGAGACGCCTCCAAGGCACTGCAGGCATTGGCGAAGCGCGCCCCGTCCATGTGAACACGCAGGTCGTACTTGTCCGCGACGGTGCGGATCGCCAGCAGCTCCTCGCGGGAGTAGACGGTGCCCACCTCGGTGGCCTGGGTGATCGAGACGACCCGCGGCTTGGGATAGTGAATGTCGTTACGCTTCACCACCAGCCGCTCGATGCCTTCGGGCGTCAGCTTGCCATCTTCGCCGGGGCTGGTCAGCAGCTTGGAGCCGTTGGAAAAGAACTCCGGCCCGCCGCACTCGTCGGTCTCGATATGAGCCAGTTCGTGACAGATCACGCTGTGATAGCTCTGGCCCAGCGCCGCCAGCGACAGCGAGTTGGCGGCGGTGCCGTTGAAGACGAAGAAGACGTCACAGTCATAATCGAACAGTTCGCGGAAGCGGTCTGCGGCGCGGTGGGTCCAGGCATCGTTGCCGTAAGCGAGATCATCGCTGGCATTCGCCCGGATCAAGTAATCGAGGGCTTCCGGGCAGATGCCGGAGGTGTTATCGCTCGCCAGATAGCGAGGGCTACAATCGGATGTCATCTGGGGGTCCTTGTACGATCCCTCCATCGAGAAAAAGCGACCAAGGCCGATCACGGCACGAGAGTCTGCGTTTTCTGAGGGTCAGGCATGGCGGTCACGAGACACGGCAGCCTGAATAACAAGAAGCGCAACCCGGGGAGCGACGGGGTCGCCGTCGCACGGCTCGCGCTCACTGGTGAAATTCCAGTCTAACACCTGTCTTCCACGCTCGGCAGCGCACGAGCACTCGCCACTCACGCTGACTCAACGCAACCGGCCCCAGCTCATAGACTCGCCGCCAGTCGCACGCCCTGCTCGATGGCACGCTTGGCATCGAGCTCAGCAGCCAGATCGGCACCGCCGATTCGATGAGCCCTCACGCCGCTTGCGACCAGCGCCTCATGAAGTGTCTGCTGCGACTCCTGACCCGCACAGACCACGATATTGTCGACCGCCAATAGCCTGGCCTCCCCGTTGACGCTGACATGCAATCCATCATCGTCAATATGCTGATAGATGCAGCCCGACAACGTTTCGACCCGGCGCGCCCGCAGCGCGGCACGATGAACCCAGCCGGTGGTCACGCCAAGCCCTTCGCCCGGCTTGCCGGCCTTTCGCTGTAGCAGCGTGATCTGGCGCGGCACCGCTGGCGGCACCCGCGGCTTCAGCCCGCCAGCGGTAGCCACCGACAGGTCAACGCCCCACTCGTCGCACCAGCGCTCGACGTCCTCGGCAGGCGAGTCCGCATGGGCCAGCAGTTCGGCCACATCGAAACCGATCCCGCCGGCACCGATGATCGCCACTCGTCGCCCCACTCGCTCGGGATGCTGGATCGCCACGGGATAGGGCAGCACGCTGGGGTGATCGATGCCTTCGATCTCGAGCTCGCGAGGCTTGACGCCAGTAGCGATGACAACCTCGTCGAAGCCCCGCAATTGCTGAACATCGGCCTGGGTATCGAGACACAATTCCACGCCGCGCAGCGTCAGCTGAGTGGTGAAATAGCGCAAAGTCTCGGCGAACTCCTCCTTTCCCGGGATCCGCTGCGCCAACCGGAACTGGCCGCCAATCCTTGAATCACGCTCGAACAGCGTGACCCGATGCCCACGCTCGGCGCAGGCAACGGCGGCAGCCAGCCCGGCCGGGCCGGCTCCCACCACGGCGATCCGTCTGGGCGTATCGGTCGGTGTCAGCGTCAGCTCGGTTTCGTGGCAAGCGCGCGGATTGACCAGGCAGGAAGTCAGCTTGCCCTTGAAGGTGTGATCGAGACAGGCCTGATTGCAGGCGATACAGGTGTTGATCTCGTCGACCCGGCCCTGCTCGGCCTTGCTCATCCACGCCGGATCGGCCAGGAAGGGACGCGCCATCGACACCAGATCGGCATGCCCTTCGGCCAGCACCGCCTCCGCCACCGCCGGCATGTTGATACGATTGGTCGCGATCAGCGGTATCGAAATCGCCTCGCGTACCGCCCGGCTGACGGGAACGAACGCCGCACGCGGCACACTGGTGACGATGGTCGGCACCCGCGCCTCATGCCAACCGATGCCGCTGTTGATCATGTCCGCCCCGGCGCCTTCTATCGCCTGCGCCAGCGCCACGATCTCCTCTCGGGTACTGCCCTCCTCGACCAGATCGATCATCGACAGTCGAAAGATCAGCAGGAAATCCGTGCCGCAGGCTTCGCGAATCCGTCGCACGATCTCGATCGCGAAGCGCCGGCGCCCCGCGCTATCGCCGCCCCAGGCGTCATCGCGATGGTTGGTACGGCGGCAAAGGAACTGATTGATCAGGTAACCTTCCGAACCCATGATCTCGACGCCGTCGTACCCGGCGGCCTGGGCCAGCCTGGCGCAGCGGACGAAGTCGTCGATCTGCCGCTCGACCTCGTCGCCCTTCAGCGCACGTGGCGTGAAACGGTTGATCGGCGCGGCGATCGCCGAGGGCGCGACCAGATCCGGCGAATAGGCGTAGCGGCCCGCATGCAGTATCTGCAGGCAGACATGAGCGCCGTGGGCGTGAACCGTTTCCACGACGGGACGATGCCGCTCGACCTCGGCGCGATCGGTGAGCTTGGCTGCGCCCTGGAAGACCGCCCCTTCCGCATTGGGCGCGATGCCGCCGGTAACGATCAAGCCGACACCATGACGCGCCCGTTCCGCATAGAACGCCGCCAGACGCTCGAAGCCGTTCGGCACTTCTTCCAGATTGGTATGCATCGACCCCATCACCACGCGATTGCGCAGTGTCAACGAGCCGACTTGCAGAGGGCGAAAGAGATGGGGAAAACGCGTCACGGTCGGATCCACTCATGTCGGGGCGCTTACCGCCGATAGCGGCTTTCAAACGCACGTATGAACATCAGTGTAACGAAAACGCCGACGGGAACCATTCCACCAAAGCGGTATCAAGGTGCGGCCGAGGACGAGCAGCGCTGAGCCGAACGGAACAAGACAAGGCAAAACAAGACAGATCGATAAAATACGAGCGAGGCTGGGGCACGAAGACTATCGAATGGCGCGAAGACCGCCGAATGGCGTGAAAACATCGAATGAGTCACGCGTCGGCTTGACGACATCGCAACAGCGGGGAAAACGGCGAGGAGATGATCGGAACAGAAGACGTCGATGGCGGACCGGACGGGACTCGAACCCGCGACCTCCGGCGTGACAGGCCGGCATTCTAACCAGCTGAACTACCGGTCCGCTGTGGTGGGTGGTACAGGACTCGAACCTGTGACCCCCAGCATGTGAGGCTGGTGCTCTAACCAGCTGAGCTAACCACCCAGACGTCAAACAATTCGATACAACAAGCACCAGCAATGCGAAGTATGGCGGACCGGACGGGACTCGAACCCGCGACCTCCGGCGTGACAGGCCGGCATTCTAACCAGCTGAACTACCGGTCCACTCGATGCATCGGGGTATGAGTCGAAACGCAGACCAACGATACCAACTACGCGACTAGCGGGTGACATTGCATGCCTTTGGGGCTTGTCAATGTCGATGGAAATGGCGGACCGGACGGGACTCGAACCCGCGACCTCCGGCGTGACAGGCCGGCATTCTAACCAACTGAACTACCGGTCCGCATTTTCCAATTGCTTCTTGCAACACGTGATCCCGAGCATTACGAAAACGTAATGGTGGGTGGTACAGGGTTCGAACCTGTGACCCCCAGCTTGTAAGGCTGGTGCTCTCCCAACTGAGCTAACCACCCGTGGTCACGTGGCGCTGCATTCTACCTGTGACCGGTCGAAAGTCAACAGCTTTTCACATCACTATTTTCCATCCGGATCATTCACTTGCGCTCAGCCGCCGCGCCACGTGGCCGATAGCCTCGTCGATCAATGTCGACTGCGTCTGCGCGTGGCGTTTGGGCGGCTTCCAATCGTGGTCTCCGCCCTCCAGGAAGTGGCACTCCGTCTGTGCCGGCAGATCGTATCCCTCTACCTCGTCACGTCGCCCGAACGGGTCGCGCGTCCCCTGGAGCAACAGCAGCGGGCAACGAATCTCCGGCCAGTGATCGAGTCGCAGGCGCGCGGGCTTGCCGGGGGGATGAAACGGATAACCACACAGGACCAGCCCCGCCACCTCGACTTGCGTGGCCAGCAGGCTGGCGACCCTGCCTCCCATGGACTTGCCGCCGACCCACAGCGGCGTCTCGCCATCCAGCGCCAGCAACGCCCGACGCCATTCGGCCAGCTCCGCCACCAGTCTTTCGATCCTGGGCGGCGGCCGTCGCTTGCCCTCCTTGCGCATGGTCGCCATGTAATCGAACTCCAGCGCCACGACCTGAATGCCGCGTGTGGCCAACTGCTGGCGCAACCGGACCAGAAACGGGGAATCGTGCCCGGCCCCTGCCCCGTGACAGAGCATCAGGCGCGCACGCCTCGCCTCTCCTTCGACGACGAATCCGCCCAGGGCGGCCTCATGGTGCGCGCCGTCGCCCGCTGCCAGCGCTGCACGTAATGCTTCGCTATCCTGAGTCTCGAGTGATGGAACTGCGGCCGTTCCGGTCATCGTGCCCCCTTGTCGATCGGTTCCGGCAGATCATGCCGTTTCGGCCGGTGCCAGCGAGGAATCGGTGAGGCCTCGCGGCAAGCCCGACGATGCCCCAGCATTCCCATGCGGCCTCTTTTTTGCGTAGGATGACAAAACCTGATCAATCGGTCAGGTTTTCTGGTCGTGCTCATTTCGCATGACAGGTTTGTCAGGATACGTCGTTCAACGACGCATTCCTTGATGACAACAAGCCAACGACAACAAGCTAACGACAACAACCAGGACATTCCCATGACGCTGAACGTTCTCGTCATCGGCGCCGGCATGGGCGGGCTCACCGCCGCCCTGGCGCTCCAGAAGGCAGGCCATCAGGTCGAGGTCATCGACCGCGTCGCCGAGCTTCGCCCGGTGGGCGCAGCCATCTCGGTCTGGTCCAACGGCGTCAAGGTGCTCAAGGCCCTGGGATTGGGCGATGCCGTCGAGCAGGCCAGCGGGCGCATGGACGACATGGCCTATTTCACCAAGGACGGCCAGCCCCTGACCCATTTCAGCCTGCAGCCGCTCTATGACCAGGTGGGACAGCGTGCCTGCCCCATCGCGCGGGCGTCGCTCCAGCAGCTGCTGCTGGATGCCGTGGGGTCGGACAACGTCACGCTCGGTCTGGCCTGTACCGATTACCGCTGCGACGACAGCGGCGTGGAAGCCACCCTCTCCGACGGTTCGACGCGCCGGGCCGACCTGATCGTGATCGCCGACGGCACGCACTCCCGATTGCGCGAACGGGCGCTTGGCCATGCCGTGGAGCGTCGCTACTGCGGCTACGTCAACTGGAACGTGCGGGTCGCCGCCACGCCCGATCTCGCCCCGCTCGACCAGTGGGTGCAGTACGTCGGCGACCATCAGCGCGTCTCGATGATGCCGATGAGCGGCGAAGGCGCCTCGCCCGAGTTCTATTGTTTCTTCGACGTCCCGCTGCCCGCCGGCACGACCAACGACCCCGCCAGCTATCGTGACGAGCTCGCACGGCATTTCGCCGGCTGGGCACCGCCGGTTCAGCGGCTGATCGAACGCCTCGACCCCGCCGCGATGGCCCGCGTGGAGATTCACGACATCGAACCGCTGGAGACGTTGATCGGCGAACGTGCCGCCATTCTCGGCGACGCGGCGCACGGCATGGCGCCGGATCTGGGCCAGGGGGGCTGTCAGGCGATGGAAGACGCCTGGGTGCTGGCTCGCGCCCTCGATGATGCCGATGGCGACATTCCCGCCGCCCTGCAAGCCTACGACCGTGCCCGCGTCCAGCGCGTCGGCAGTATCGTCACGCGCGCACGCCAGCGTGCCGACACGACCCATGGCGCCGATCCCGCCAAGACACGCGCCTGGTACGCCGAACTGGCCGAAGAGGACGGCACCCACATCATGGGCGGAATGAGCAAGACGATACTTGGCGGTCCGCTGGCATGAATGCACAAGGCCCGCCGGAGATCACCTCCGGCGGGCCTTGTGGGCACCGTGTTCGCTCAGGCTTCGCGGGCGAGCAGATCGAAGGCATCGATCCGCGTTTTCTGCATCTGACGCTGCTTCGCCTCCAGCCCCTCGAAATCGAACAGGTCGCGATCCGCAAGCTGCGAGGGCGCGACGTTGGTCACCGCCTTGAACATGGTCTCGAGCCGCCCGGGATGCTTGATCTCCCACTCCGCCAGCATCTCCTTGACCACCTGACGCTGCAGGTTGGGCTGCGAGCCGCACAGGTTGCAGGGAATGATCGGGAACGCCATCTGGCGCGCGAACTCGGCGATATCGGCTTCGCGGCAGTAGGCCAGCGGGCGAATGACGATGTTCTTGCCATCGTCCGACAGCAGCTTGGGCGGCATCGCCTTGAGCGAACCGCCGAAGAACATGTTGAGGAACAGCGTCTCCAGAATGTCCTCGCGGTGGTGCCCGAGAGCCACCTTGGTCGCCCCGATCTCCTCGGCGAAGCCGTAGAGCGAGCCGCGACGCAGCCGCGAACAGAGCGCACAGGTGGTCTTGCCCTCCGGCGTCTTCTCCTTGACCACCGAATAGGTATCGCGCTCGAGGATGTGGTAGTTCACCCCCTTGGCATCCAGATATTCGGGCAGCACGTGTTCGGGAAAACCCGGCTGTTTCTGATCGAGATTGACCGCGACCAGTTCGAAATTGACCGGCGCGTTACGCTGCAGATTCATCAGAATCTCCAGCATGGTGTAAGAGTCCTTGCCGCCGGAAAGGCACACCATCACCTTGTCGCCCTCGTGGATCATCCCGTAATCGATGATCGCGTTGCCGACCTGACGGCGCAGGCGCTTCTGCAGCTTGTTGAACTCGTACTTCTGGGTAACGGTAGATGCTTGCATGGGTCGAACGACACATATGGGTATGAAGGCGCGCTCATGCTATCACTGCGCCCGGCGACTTGCGATGCGCCCTCGCTAACTTGTCGTCAGCGCGCCCTTCTTCAGGCGTATGTACATCAAGGCCGTGGTTGTCGCATCACCGAGGGCGGTGTGGCGACCCATCACCGGCACATTGAGCGCCTCGGCGACCGACTCGAAATTTACCGTCGGCTCCAGCTGCGGGCGCGTCCGATGCATCTCGCGCAGATAGAGCCGTGCCACGTCAAGGCATGCATTGGGTAGGCTGAAGCCGAACAGCGGCCGAAGCTGACGGTCGATCACCGCTCGGTCGTAATCGATGCACCAACCCAACAGCGGGCGATTGCCGATGAAATCGAGGAACTTTTCCAACGCCTCCCCCAGCTCGTCACCATCATTCAAGTCGACCCCGCGCATGCGATGGATCTTGATGGAATCACCGCGCAGGCTGGCCGGCGGCTGAAGGCGCAGATCCAGCGAGCCGCTGGTCAGCACGCGCTCGCCCTGAATGCGTACCGCAGCGATCGAAACCAGTTCGGCGGTCCTGGTATCGAGGCCGGTGGTCTCGCAGTCGATGGCCACCATCTCGTCACCGGTGTAGGGACTGAACAGCCAGCCATAGCGGCCATCCGCCTGGCGGCGGCGATCGGCCACACGGCGTAGCGAACGTATCATCGCAGTCCTCGTCAGTATTCGAGATGAAAACGGTGCGTCAGACGTTGCTGGAAATCCTTGACGATATGCAGCGCCTGGCGCAACAGGTCGCGCTCCAGCGACGACAGGGACTGAACCACGACCAGATTGGGTTCGTCGCTGTTCTGCCGTCCGTCGAGTTGGGCCAGCTGTTGCTTGAGGCGCAGTTCGATGAACAGCGCCAGCGCCTCGCCGAGATCCGCGGCAAAGTCCGCTTCCAGCCGTCCCTGTTCGGCAAGCGCCGCCAGCCGAGCCAGGGTCGATGTCTCGTTGATGCGACATTCCAGCGCCAGGGTGCGCACCCCGTGCACGATCGGGAAGATACCGCCTTTCTTGATGTCGATACCGTGCCTGGGCGTCTTGAGCGTGCCGAACAGGGTCAACGGCGCGGCGAAATGCAGCGCGGCCCGAGCAAAGTAGGAAAGCAGCAATTCATCGTGGGAGCAGCTGGCGAAGAGATGTTCGCGCACGCGATCCAGCAAACGAGTATCGCCGGCGACGCCACGGGCATCGAGCATGATGGCGAGATTCATCAGCGACGCGCCGTCACGGCGCTCGACCCAGCGCGTGATCGTCCTTCGCCAGCCGCTCTCGCTATCTACCCACGCAGGGTTCGAGACCATGATATTGCCCGGACAGGGCGGGTAGCCCAGCGTATACAGTGTCTCGGTGAAACGCTGCATGGCGATTTCGCGATCGGGCCAATCGCTTTCGTCGGTGACGATCAGCGCATTATCCTGATCGGTCTTGAGGATCTGCTCACCGCGTCCTTCGCTGCCCATTACCAATAGACAGCTCTGAGCGCGGTAGCGGGGGGCGACGAGAAGCTGATAGGCCTTGTCGACGATACGCCCGTTGAGCGCCGCCAGCAGATCCATGACGAAGCGGAGCTTGATCCCCTGGGCCATCAGCGCCTGGACCAGCTCCGGCAGCCGTGCGCTGGCGCGAGCCAGGGCCTCGAGATCGCCGGCCTGCTCGAGCTCGAGACTGACCATGTAGGAACGGCTCGAGAAATGGCTGAGCACATCGGTCAACTCCACCACGCCAACCGGCCGGTCCTGCTCGACCACCACCACCCTGGCTACCTGATGCCGGGTCATCTGCACCAGCGCTTCGAACAGATACTGATCGGGAGCGGCGGAAACCAGCTCGAAGTGAGCAATGGTGACCACCGGACGCGCCTGCGTCGCGCCTTCCATCACTAACGCATTGAGCAGATCGGTCTTGGTCACCACCCCGAAGCGACCGTCCTTGCCGACCAGCAAGCTGTCGGCATGGCTCTCGTTGAGCCGGTTGACCGCCGCGGCAATACTGGTGGTCGCCTCGACGATCAACGGCGCTCGCATGCAGGCGCTGACCCGAGCCAGCATGAAACCCGCCATGTTCACGCCACTTTCGGCGCGACGCTCGGCTAGCAGGCGGGTCTTCTGCGCCAGCCCGCGCTGGAAGAAGTCGGCGAAAGCCGGGTAATCGTCGCAAAGGTGCTCGAAGAGTGTCTTGGGCATCGCATAGCAGAGGCTTTCCTGCTCCACCTTGAAGCGATATCGGCTGGACCCTTTGAGAATGCTGATAGCACCGAACAGGTCGCCAGCCGTGTAATGGGCAATGCGCGCCTGATCGCTCGGCGCGTGGGGGTCGAGCTCCGCGACCTCTCCCTTGTGGATGATGTACACGAACTCGCCGGGCTGGCCGGCATCGAGAATGATCTCGCCGCGATTGAAGTAGAGCAGATCGACGCCACGAACGACACGCTCACGCCCGCTATCGTCGAGCAGCGTGAAAGGCGGCTGGGAAAGGTCCATATCGACCATCAGGCGGCTCCCGTCATCGCAATGGCACTCTTGCCGAGCACCCTGCCGCGAGCGGGCTCGAGGAAGGCATGCTCGAACTGTCGTATCATTTCAGCCACGAGAATTCACCCTTGAAAAAGCCCATGCAGCGATGCGCAGGCAGAGACGCAATCTACGGCGCTCTGCATACTCTTCCGATATCCTTCCGACACTCTACATTTAGCGATTTGTTTGCCAGCTCATTATAACTTAACGAATCTCCCATTTTTTATTGATCGTGAATTGTCACTTTTATAGCAAAGTAGAATATCTACACCCAGCCGAAATCAACGCCCCGCACTTTTGGCTAGACCATGGTCTTATAGACCTCAATCAAAAATCATTGAACAGCGGCTTTATATCCAATCAACTATATATAAGACATTAGTCAATCGTTTCCACGATACTAAGGTAGAAGATTTAACACCTTGTTTTCGTTAATCAATATTGCTATTGAGCACTATAGGGAGATGGCAAGTCGATAACGTATCCCGTCGACGAGCCAAGGCGCGAATAAAGGCGACTTTAGTCTCCATAAAACGAGTGATCGAAAAGCGCCTGTCGATCGAATCTTCCCGCGGAAAATTCGTACGCATGTGAATCACTCATGATAAATGTAGTTTGTAGTCGAGCGGCTGCCCCGCCGGCGGGCATAAACTCGGAACACTTCCCAGCTTCAATGACGCGGAGAACGATAATATGGCAGATGACAAATCCAACGCTGCTGCCTATTGGAAGGCGAATCTTCGCCTGATAACCGGCTGCCTGATCGTCTGGGCGCTGGCGTCCTATGGCTGCGCCATCCTGTTACGACCCTTGCTGGCTGGCATATCCATCGGTGGCACTGACCTGGGTTTCTGGTTCGCGCAACAGGGATCCATTCTGATCTTCATCGGCTTGATCTTCTTCTATGCCTGGAAGATGAACCGGCTGGACAAACAATTCGGTCTCGGGGAGTAAGCCTGCATGAGTCAATTTGCCATCAACGTTCTCTTCGTCGGCGGCTCCTTTGCCATCTACATCGGCATTGCGATCTGGGCCAAGGCCGGTTCGACCAAGGACTTCTACGTCGCAGGCGGCGGGGTACACCCCATCACCAACGGCATGGCGATCGGCGCCGACTGGATGTCCGCCGCCTCGTTCATTTCCATGGCGGGCATCATCGCCTCGGCAGGCTATGGCGCCTCCACCTTCCTGATGGGCTGGACCGGAGGCTATGTCCTGCTGGCTCTGCTGCTGGCTCCTTACTTGCGCAAGTTCGGCAAGTTCACCGTTCCCGAGTTCATCGGCGATCGCTTCTACAGCAGGTCGGCCCGAATGGTCGCGGTGGTCTGCCTGATCATCGCCTCGCTCACCTACGTCATCGGTCAGATGGCCGGTGCCGGCGTAGCCTTCTCGCGCTTCCTGGAAGTCGACGCGACCACCGGCCTCATCATCGCCGCCATTGTCGTGTTCTTCTATTCGGTCCTGGGAGGCATGAAGGGCATCACCTATACCCAGGTGGCTCAGTACATCGTGCTGATCATCGCCTACACCATCCCGGCGGTGTTCATTTCGCTGCAACTGACCGACAACCCGATACCGCCGCTCGGCCTGTTCTCCGATCACAGCGTCTCCGGCGAGCCGCTGTTGGCCAAGCTCAACGAAGTCGTCTCCGCACTGGGCTTCAGTGAATACACGGCGATGGTCGACAACAAGCTGAACATGGTGCTGTTCACGCTATCGCTGATGATCGGCACCGCGGGGCTGCCGCACGTCATCATGCGCTTTTTCACCGTTCCCAAGGTCGCCGACGCACGCTGGTCCGCCGGCTGGGCGCTGGTGTTCATCGGCCTGCTCTATCTGACCGCGCCGGCCGTGGCCTCGATGGCACGCCTCAACCTGGTGACCACCATCTACCCGGACATGGCGGCGGGTCAGATCGAGAACGTCGAAGAGGTCACAGCCAACTCCATCGCCTACACGGACCGTCCCGGCTGGATCCGCACCTGGGAAGAGACCGGGCTGATCACCTTCGAGGACAAGAACAACGACGGCAACATCCAGATGTACAACAACAGCGCCGACTTCTCCGGGCGCGGCTGGCAGGGCAACGAGCTGGAGGTCAGCAACGACATCCTGGTGCTGGCCAACCCGGAAATCGCCAACCTGCCCGGCTGGGTGATCGGTCTGATCGCCGCGGGCGGCCTGGCCGCAGCGCTGTCCACCGCCGCCGGGCTGTTGCTGGCGATCTCCTCGGCGATCAGTCATGACCTGATCAAAGGGGCGATCAATCCGAGGATCACCGAAAGGGGCGAACTGCGGGCAGCCCGCATTTCGATGTCCGTGGCGATCGTGGTCGCGACGTACCTCGGCGTCAATCCTCCCGGATTCGCCGCCCAGGTCGTGGCACTGGCCTTCGGTATCGCCGCCGCCTCGCTGTTCCCCGCGCTGATGATGGGAATCTTCTCCAAGCGGATCAACAACAAGGGAGCGATCGCCGGCATGCTCTCGGGCCTGATCTTCACCCTGGTATACATCTTCGTCTACAAGGGCTGGTTCTTCATTCCCGATACCAACAACCTGCCGGACACCGAAGCCAACTGGGTAATGGGCATTTCGCCGCTGTCCATCGGCTCCGTAGGCGCCATCCTCAACTTCGCCGTGGCCTACATGGTTTCCAGCGTCACCGAGGAGCCGCCGCAGGAAATTCAGGATCTGGTGGAGAGCGTGCGCTATCCCAAGGGGGCTGGTGCCGCGATCGATCACTAAGCGACAATGCTTCCTGAAGAGTCAGGCTAACTGGCACCACTCGAATCGGGCTTCCCAGCGGGAAGCCCGATTCTTTGAGCAAGGAATCACCATGATATGGCATTTGGTCGCGGCAGCCTCCGCCGGCCTGGGCGCCGCCGGCGCGGCGCTACTGTTACGTTCTCTCAGCGGCAAACGTCTGCCGCGCTGGATCATCCCGGCCTGCGCGGGGCTGGGCCTACTGGCCTACCAGATCAACTACGAATACGGCTGGTATGAATACAAGCGCCAGCAGTTGCCCGAATCAGCGAAAGTGGTATCGACCGAGAAGAGCCGGATGTTATGGCGCCCATGGACCTACCTCTATCCGCTGACGACGGCGTTCAGCGTCGTCGACCGCGACAAACTGGTGCAATCGCAAGCCAACGGCGAGCGCCTCGTCGAGTTCGTTCTCTATCGTTTCGAAATGCAGTATCGCGACGTGCTGACCCACCAGGCGTATCTGGTCAATTGCAGCGCTCGCGAGAGCGTCCCGCTCGTGGGCGATAGCCGCCAGCCCGACATCGGCCGTTTGCGTCATCTCGCGGGCGACGACCCGCCACTCGAGACGGTCTGCTCCGAAAGCTGATCCGGCACGCGGCACCATCGACATCAAACCCAGGATCGCGGCTGCCCTCGAGGTAGGCGTTGCCCTAGAATGGCCGCATATCAAGGGAGAGAGTTCATGTTCGAAGGCGGTTTATTGATCGTCGTGGCACTGCTCTACGTCGCCACGCTGTTCGTCATTGCCTGGCGCGGGGATCGGCACGCCAGACGCCACGGCGCCGCAAGCCGCCGGCCGATCGTCTACAGCCTGGCACTGGCGGTCTACTGCACCTCCTGGACCTTCTACGGCAGCGTTGGCCAGGCCGCGACATCGGGTTGGTCGTTCGCCAGCATCTTCGTCGGCCCGGTGCTCGCGTTCCTGCTGTTCTGGCCGGTGATCACCAAGATGATCCGTGTCGCCAAGCGCCAGAACGTGACCTCGATCGCCGATTTCATCGCCTCGCGCTACGGCAAGTCTCAATCGCTGGCCGCCTTTGCCAGCCTGATCGCCCTGATCGGCACGCTGCCCTATATCGCCCTCCAGCTGAAAGCCGTCTCCAGCGCCTTCCGCGTGATGACCAGCGACGGCCATGCAGTGAAGGCGCCGATCGTCGACGACACCGCCTTCTACATCACCATTTTCATGGCGGTCTTCGCGATCCTCTTCGGCACCCGCGATACCAACGCCACCGAGCATCACGAAGGGCTGATCCAGGCCATCGCCTTCGAATCGGTGGTCAAGCTGCTGGTCTTTCTGGTGCTGGGCGCCTACGTCACCTGGGGCATGTTCGATGGCCTGGGCGAACTGCTGACGCGCGCGGATACCTATCTGAAGCTGCAGCAGCAGCTGACCGAGCAGAACTTCGATACCAGTTTCTGGACCCAGACGCTGCTGGCGATGCTGGCGGTGTTCTGCCTTCCCCGCCAGTTCCATATCACGGTGGTCGAAAATACCCACACCGACGATGCCAAGCGCGCCCGCTGGCTGTTCCCGGTCTATCTGGTAGCCATCGGCTTCTTCGTCCTGCCCCTGGCTGCTGCAGGGCTGTCGCTGTTTCCCGGCGAGGGCATTTCGCCGGACAGCTATGTCCTCGCCCTGCCGATCGTCGCCGACCAGCCGTGGCTGGCGATGATGACCTTCGTCGGCGGTCTCTCGGCGGCCACCGGCATGGTGATCATGGCCGTCGTCTCCAATGCGATCATGATCTCCAACGAGATCGTGCTGCCGGCGCTGTTCCGGCTGCGCTGGTTCGAGGAGCAGCCACGGGACTACGGCCGGTTGGTGCTGCGCGCCCGACGCCTCACCATCGTCGTCATTCTCGCCCTGGCCTACCTGTTCTACCAGCTGGTCGCCGAGTACAGCTCGCTCGCCGCCACCGGCCTGCTGTCGCTCTCGGCCGCCGCCCAGTTCGCCCCGGCGCTGCTTGGCGGGCTCTACTGGAAGCGCGGCAATCGCCTGGGCGTGGTGACCGGTCTCAACGTCGGTTTCGCGATCTGGGCCTATACCCTGCTGATGCCGGCGCTGATCCAGGCCAACCTGCTGCCGGATGCGTGGCTGGCCGGCGGCCCGCTGGGGCTGGAGTGGCTCTCGCCGCTGCATCTGTTCGGTCTCAACGTCACCGACAGTTTCGCCCACGGCGTGATGCTGTCGCTGGGCTTCAACCTGTTCTTCTACATCTTCATCTCGCAGTTGACCCCGCAGCGGGTCGTCGAGCGCATTCAGGCCTCGCTGTTCGTCGACAGCATCGAAACCCGTCAGACCACGGTCAACCGCCCCTGGACGGGCGCCACGACCATGGGCGACCTCAAGGTGCTGTGCGAGCGCTTCCTGGGCAAGTCGCAGGTCGAGCGTGCCTTCGAGGACTACGCCCGGCGCAACGCCAAGCCCATGGACAACAACACCCGAGCCTCGATCGACGTCATCCAGTTCACCGAACGCCTGCTGGCCTCGGTACTTGGCGCGTCGTCATCCCGCATCGTGGTCAATTCCGCGCTCCAGGGCCGCGGTATCGGTATCTCGGACGTCATCTCGATCGTCGACGAAGCGTCACAAGTGCTGGAATTCAACCGGGCGCTGCTGCAGGCGACCATCGAGAACATCAACCAGGGCATTGGCGTGGTCGACCAGAACCTCAACCTGGTGGTCTGGAACCAGCGCTATCTGGAAATCTTCCGCTTCCCCGACAACCTGATCCGTGTCGGCACGCCGATGGAGAAGGTGTTCCGCTACAACGCCCACAACGGCGAATACGGCCCCGGCGACCCCGAGGAACACGTCGAGCAGCTGATCGAGAACATCCGCAGCGGCCAGCCGCACCGCTACGAGCGCTACCGCCCCGACGGCTCGGTGCTCGAGGTGCTGGGCAACCCGATGCCGGGTGGCGGCTTCGTCTACACCTATCAGGACATCACGCAGCAGAAGCGCACCGAGGAAGCGCTGATCCGCTCCGAAAGCAACATTCGTATCTACACCGACAACGTGCCGGCGCTGATCGCCTACTTCGACAAGGAGTGTCGCTATCTCTTCACCAACCGCGCCTACGAAGCGGCAATGGGGATCGACCGCAACGCGGTGATCGGAGAGCGGGCGGACAAGGTACTGCCGCCGCAGACGGCGCGTCAGCGCACGCCCTGGATGCAGCGTGCGCTGAGCGGCGAGCGGGTCACCTTCGAGATCTCTCTCGACGACGGCGACGGCGGCATTCGCTACATGCTGGTGACCTATACGCCACACTTCGGCGAAGGGGGGCGGATCCTCGGCTTCTTCGCGCTCTATCAGGACATCACCGAGCGCCGGCTGGCAGAGATCGCCCTGCGCGAGACCAATGAAAACCTCGAGGAGCGGGTTCGCGAGCGTACCCAGGCGCTATCGGAGGCCAACGCGGCGTTGCGCCAGGAAAACCGCGTTCGCGCCGAGGCCGAACAGGCGCTGCGCCAGGCCAAGCAGACCGCCGAGGACGCCAACGCTTCGAAGACGCGTTTTCTGGCCGCCGCCAGTCACGATCTGCTGCAACCGCTCAATGCTGCCAGGCTGTTCACCTCGGCGCTGGGCCAGCAGATCGAGGATCCCGATCACGGCCGCACCATCGGCCATATCGACAACTCCCTGCAGGCTGCCGAGGAGCTGCTGGGCACGCTGCTGGACATCTCCAAGCTCGACGCCGGCGCGCTCACGCCGCGCCGCAGCCAGTTCCCGCTGGCCGATATCCTGCGTCCGCTGCGCGCCGAATTCGAAGTCATGGCCGACGATCGCGGCCTCGATCTGGACATGGTCACGACCAGCCTGTGGGTGGACAGCGATGCCCAGATGCTGCGACGCATCATTCAGAACTTCCTGTCCAATGCCCTGCGCTATACCCAGCAGGGACGCGTCCTGCTGGGCTGCCGGCGCGCCGGCGGGCGGGTAATGATCGAGGTCTGGGATACCGGTCCCGGCATACCGGAATCCAAGCTGAGCGAGATCTTCCAGGAATTCCGGCGTCTCGATCAGGCCTCCCGCCACAAGGAGAGCGAGCGCGGACTGGGCCTGGGCCTGTCGATCTCCGAGCGCATGAGCCGCGTGCTGGACCATCCGATTCTCGTCCGCTCCCGGGTCGGCGCAGGCACCGTGTTCTCGGTCTCCGTCCCGATGATCGCCGATCGTCGCGGCGCCGCCACCCCGGAAGAGACGTCATCCAACAAGCGGGTCAGCAACAAGCTGGCCGGCACGCGCATTCTCTGTATCGACAATGAACGCCTGATCCTCGAAGGCATGAAGGCGATGCTGGAAGGCTGGGAGTGCGAAGTCTACACGGCCACCTCCATCGGTGGCGCCAAGTCGGCGCTTCGCAACATGGGTGGCGATCCGGACGCGATTCTCGCGGACTACCACCTCGACAACGAAGTCACCGGCATGATGGCCCTGGAAGCACTGGAAGAGCTCTGCGAGCAAGCCGTACCGGGCATCGTGATCACCGCCGATCGTACCGAAGAAGTCGCCGAGGAGATCAAGCGCGGCGGCTACCAGATCCTGCTCAAGCCGGTGCGCCCGGCCGCCCTGCGCGCCCTGCTGACGCGAACGCTGCAGGCGAGTCGTGCGGCGAGGCTGTCGAGCGACTAAGCTTCGGGCTTCGGGCTTCGGGCTTCGGGCTTCGGGCTTCGGGCTTCGGGCTTCGGGCTTCGGGCTTCGGGCTTCGGGCTTCGGGCTTCGGGCTTCGGGCTTCGGGCTTCGGGCTTCGGGCTTCGGGCTTCGGGCTTCGGGCTTCGGGCTTCGGGCTTCGGGCTTCGGGCTTCGGGCTTCGGGCTTCGGGCTTCGGGCTTCGGGCTTCGGGCTTCGGGCTTCGGGCTTCGGGCTTCGGGCTTCGGGCTTCGGGCTTCGGGCTTCGAAAATCAGGATGCCGTCCTTGAACAAAAAAATGTCAGCGACGCTAGCGCCGCTGACATTTTTTATTCAAAGCCGAAATCAAACCACTCCGCACAGCAAGGCAACTAGCTTTTGCTCGCGGCCCGAAGCCCGTGGCTTGCGGCTATGTCCTACTCGTCGAGGAACGAGCGCAGCGGCTCGGAACGCGACGGATGACGCAGCTTGCGCAACGCCTTGGCTTCGATCTGACGGATACGCTCGCGGGTGACGTCGAACTGCTTGCCGACCTCTTCCAGCGTGTGGTCGGTGTTCATGTCGATGCCGAAGCGCATGCGCAGCACCTTGGCTTCGCGTGCGGTCAGGCCGCCGAGAACGTTACGGGTGGCCTCGATCAGACCTTCGCCGGTGGCGGAGTCGATCGGCAGCACCATGGTGCTGTCCTCGATGAAGTCGCCCAGGTGCGAGTCTTCGTCGTCACCGATCGGCGTCTCCATGGAGATCGGTTCCTTGGCGATCTTGAGCACCTTGCGTACCTTGTCTTCCGGCATCTCGAGACGCTCGCCCAGCTCTTCCGGGGTAGGCTCGCGGCCCATCTCCTGCAGCATCTGCCGCGATACGCGGTTGAGCTTGTTGATCGTCTCGATCATGTGCACCGGAATACGGATGGTGCGGGCCTGGTCCGCGATGGAACGCGTGATCGCCTGGCGAATCCACCAGGTGGCATACGTGGAGAACTTGTAGCCACGGCGGTACTCGAACTTATCCACCGCCTTCATCAGGCCGATGTTGCCCTCCTGGATCAGATCCAGGAACTGAAGACCGCGGTTGGTGTACTTCTTGGCGATCGAGATGACCAGACGCAGGTTGGCCTCGACCATCTCCTTCTTGGCACGCCGCGCCTTGGCCTCGCCAATGGAAAGACGGCGATTGACTTCCTTCAGCTGGCCGACGTCGAGCAGCACCATTTCCTGCTCGAAACCGATCTTGCGCTGGGCGCGCTGCACGTCACCACGGAACGGTTCGAGACGATCGGCATACTTGCCGTTCTTGGCAATGAATTCGTCGAACCAGCCTTCGGCGGTTTCGTTGCCCAGAAACGAGCTGATGAACGTCTTGCGCGGCACTTTGCCCTGCTTGACGAACACCTGCATGATCGCCTTTTCCTGGCTCCGTACCTGATCGACACTGATCCGTACCTGGCCGACCAGACGCTCGAAATGCTTGGGCGACAGCTTGATCGGCGAGAACAGCTCGGCCAGACGCGCCTGCTCGATATCGGCTTCTTCGGAGCCGCGCCCGTGCTTCTCGATAGCCGCCTTGGCCGCTTCGTTCTGCTCGCGAATCTGCTCGAAGCGCACCCGTGCCTCTTCGGGATCGGGGCCGCCTTCGCTTGCGTTGTCGTCGTCTTCGCTGTCTTCGTCGTCTTCGTCGTCTTCGTCGCCGCTGATGTCGGCTTCGACTTCTTCCGGCATCTCGACTTCGGCGACCCCGGGGATCCCTTCGTCAGGATCGATGAAACCGGAGAACAGATCCGAGAGGCGTCCGGGAGCTTCCTCGTCCTGGGTCTGATCGTAGACGTCGAGAATGGAATCCACCGCGCCGGGCAGATAGGCCAGGGAGGACATGACTTCCCGCAGGCCTTCCTCGATGCGCTTGGCAATCAGGATTTCGCCTTCGCGGGTCAGCAGTTCCACCGTGCCCATCTCGCGCATGTACATGCGCACCGGGTCGGTCGTACGTCCGACATCGCTCTCCACCGCTGCCAACGCCGCCACGGCCTCTTCCGCCGCGGATTCGTCGGTGGAATCGTCGGACATCATCAGCGTGTCTTCGTCAGGTGCCTCCTCGACGACATTGATCCCCATGTCGTTGATCATGGAGATAATGTCTTCCACCTGATCCGGATCAGCGATATCTTCGGGGAGGTGATCGTTCACTTCGGCATAAGTCAGGAAGCCCTGCTCTTTGCCGCGTGCGATCAGCTCCTTCAAACGTGACTGCTGCGCATTTCCAGCCATAGAAACCCTACTCGACGAAGAAGAATGAAGCACCTGGGGTGACGGCGCGACGACCCAAAAGCCGGCTAGTATAGCGCGCCCCCGCTTTTTGCTGCCAGCTTCTATTACCTTGCCTGCCAGGTGTGCTAGTGTGCTTGGTTAACCTATCTGGTGGCGATCACCGCCATTTCAACCTTTCGACCGCCCTGTCGATTGACCACTCCACGCTTCCTTGCTAGTAGTCCTGATTTCAATCGCGACATTCGTACCCCCACGAACCTCGTGGCTCACGGCCCTCCGGCCAACTTTCCGATCAGCTCTCTCAGGCGCTGCTTGTCCGCGCTGCTGAGCGCTCCCGGTTGACGGCTCTTTTCCAGCAGCTGGTGGTACTCCTCCACCGGCGTCAAACGGGCGCTCTCGCGCTCGAGATAACGTACCCAGTTTTCCAGCTCGCTGGCCCGGACGTCGCGCGGAATTTCCAGTTCACGACGCGCCAGCTGATCGAGGCGCTCACCGTCCGCGCTGCCGTGGAAGTGAGCCAGTAGTACCTGGGGGCTGCGATAGCGTCCGGCGCGCAACAACTGCACCACTTCGCGGCACAAGCGCCCATCGGATGCTTCGATCGGACACCACTCGACCGTCTCCGGCAGCCCCTCGACCAATCCCGGTTCGTGCAACAACAGATGCAATATCCGAGCCGGAATGCTCAGAGAAAGCGTAGCAGTTCCTGGGCGAGATGCCGGGAGTCCGCGCCGCCTTGCACGATTATTGCTATTATCGACCGTCACGCCCGGGTCTGAAGTGGCGTCGATATCGCCATCCGAGGTCATCATCAGCGCTTCGTAGCCAGCGTCCGGCGTCATCGCCTGGCGCGGCTCAGGCATCGCGTGCTTCTCCAGCCAGCCGGCGAAGTGCGACTGGTCTATCCCGCTTCTGACCGACAGCTCCTTGACCAGCAGCGATTTGAGCACGCCTTCCGGTAAAAGTTTCAGGGCGTCCAGCACCGCCGTCACGAAGCGCTCGCGCCCTTCCACCTGCTTGAGATCACGCCCTTCCGCCGCCTGCTCGAACAGAAACTCCGACAGGGGGCTGGCGCAGGTGATGCGCTTCTCGAACGCCTCCTGACCTTCCTGGCGAACCACCGTATCGGGGTCTTCGCCCTCGGGCAGGAACAGGAATCGCACCTGCCGCCCATCGATCATCGACGGCAGCGCCGTCTGCAACGAGCGACGCGCAGCCTGACGGCCGGCGTTGTCGCCATCGAAGCAGAACACCACCTCGTCGACCAGCCGGAACAGCCGCTGCAGATGGTCCGTCGTCAGCGCCGTACCCAGGGTGGCGCAGGCGTTGCGAATGCCGAACTGCGCCAGCGCGACCACATCCATGTAGCCTTCGACCACCAGAACCCGGGAGAGCTGCCGATTGGCCTGACGCGCCTCGAACAGTCCGTAGAGTTCGCGTCCCTTGTGAAAGACCGGCGTCTCCGGCGAATTGAGATACTTGGGCTTGGCATCGCCCAGCACCCTGCCACCGAAGGCGATGGTGCGGCCTTTCCAGTCGCGAATCGGAAACATCACCCGGTCACGAAACCGATCGTAGGTGCGTCCGGTCTCTTCGCGGTGCACCAGCAGCCCGTACTCGACCTGGACCGCTTCGCTGATGCCCTGTTGCAGCAGATAGCGCTTGAGCGACTCCCACTCGTCCTCGGCGTAACCGATGCCGAAATCCCGGATGATCTCCTGGCTCAGGCCGCGACGATCGAGATACTCCCGGGCCTGGCGTCCGCCGCCGAGCGCCAGGCGCTCGCGAAAGAAGCGCGAAGCCAGCTCCAGCAGATTGACGCCCTCTTCACGCTTCTGCTGACGCTGACGCGCTCCCGGATCCTCGCCGCCTTCCCGCTCGACCTGCATACCTGCCCGGGATGCCAACTGCTCGACCGCTTCGGGAAAGCGCAGATTGTCGAACTCCATCAGAAACCGCAGCGCATTGCCGTGCGCGCTGCAGCCGAAGCAGTGATAGAACTGCTTGTCGTGGCTTACCGTGAACGACGGGGAGTTTTCCTGATGGAACGGGCAGAGGCCGCTGTGGTTGCGCCCGCTTTTCTTGAGCTGCACCCGCTCGGAAATCACATCGACGATGTCGGTACGGGCCAACAGGTCATCGATGAAACGTTGGGAAATCTGTCCGGCCATATCATCAGACGCTCTCGGGGGATCCGCTCGCAGGCCAGGCTGCGAACTGCCATGCCTGTCATGGAGAGATATCCAGCTGAAGATAGGACAGGCAAGAAAACACTGCATCCGCGCCGACATGGATCTTGATCCCATGGACGTTGGCGCAATGGCAGCGGAACAAAAACAAACGGCCACCTGAACGGCGGCCGTTTGATCGTCCCTCTGGGGTGACCGAAGTCACCCGCAGTACGGATCAATACAAGCGTTCGAAACGCTTACGCTCACGCTGCAACTTCTTGGCATGACGCTTCACGGCAGCCGCGGCTTTACGCTTGCGGACTGCAGTGGGCTTTTCGTAAGTTTCGCGACGGCGGACTTCGGACAGGACTCCGGCTTTTTCGCAGGAGCGTTTGAAGCGACGCAGCGCGACGTCGAACGGCTCGTTATCACGTACTTTAACAGCGGGCATGAAGCACTCACCTACCTTGGGAATTGAGTTCGGTTTGAACGCACGCCCTTTTGAACGCACGACCCGAGAAATTCGAGACAACGCCGCGAAAGGCTTCGAATCCTGACGTGTCGCTATCCGGATCTTCCCGGCCCAGATCTGTCTCACGAGATCGATCGACAGCCGAGGACGTGTTAAAGGCGCACGACCCAGTTCTACAGAGCAGAGTATTCTAGTCGCGCCCCGGAACCAATGCAAATGGCTTTTCGACAGCGTAAACTAACGCCCCTTTTCGCTTCACGACCCCGACGGACACCCGATCATGCGCGTGCTGGGCATCGAAACCTCCTGCGACGAAACCGGCGTCGCCCTCTATGACACCGAGGCCGGGCTACTGGCCGATGCGCTCTACAGTCAGATAGCGCTACATGCCGAATTTGGCGGCGTGGTGCCGGAACTCGCCTCCCGCGATCACACCCGCAAGCTGCTGCCACTGGTGGATCAGGTGCTCGACGAGGCCGGGTTGGCCAAGCGCGATCTCGATGCCATCGCCTACACTGCCGGCCCCGGCCTGGTCGGCGCGCTGATGGTGGGTGCCTGCACCGCTCACGGCATGGCGCGCGCACTCGGAATCCCCGTACTCGGCGTGCATCACATGGAAGGCCACCTGCTGGCGCCGATGCTGGAGGAGAATCCGCCGGCGTTTCCCTTCGTCGCCCTGCTGGTTTCCGGTGGGCACACCCAGCTCGTGGACGTCCGCGGCCTGGGCGACTATCGGCTGCTGGGGGAATCCGTCGACGATGCGGCCGGCGAAGCGTTCGACAAGGTCGCCAAGATGCTGGAACTCCCCTACCCCGGCGGCCCGCAGGTGGCCGCGCTGGCCGAGCAGGGGCGCAGCGAGCGCTTTCGCTTTCCCCGCCCGATGACCGACCGGCCGGGGCTCGATTTCAGCTTCTCCGGACTGAAGACCCACACCCTGACCGCACTGCGCACGCTTCGCGAACAGGACGCCCTCGACGCCCAGGCGCGCGCCGACGTCGCCCGCGCCTTCGAGGATGCCGTGGTCGACACGCTGGTGATCAAGTGCCGGCGCGCCCTCAAGGAGAGCGGGCGGAAACGCCTGGTCGTTGCCGGTGGCGTCAGCGCCAATCGGCGCCTGCGCGAGACGCTGGATACGGCACTCGCCAAACTGGGCGCCCAGGCGTTCTACCCGCGTGGCCACTTCTGTACCGACAATGGCGCGATGATCGCCTACGCCGGCGCGCAGCGTCTCGCCGCCGGCCAGCGCAGCCAGACCCTGCAGCCTCGCCCACGCTGGCCGCTGGCGGAGCTCACTCCTCCTGCGGTCTGACCTGCTGGCCGTCCTGTTGCCTGAGCCCGCGGCGATCGCACAGGGCATCTTCTTCGTCGAACGGATCGGCCAGCGCTGGTTCGTGCGTTTCGCGGCGTCGCTCCCGCCACAACCGGATGTTCCAGGCGTGCCGAGCCAGAACCAGTAGAGAGAACACGCAGATGACGCCCGTCATCGGCGGCACTAGCCAATAACTCAGCAGCGGCGCCATCAACGCCGTGGCCAGCGAGGCCACCGCCGCCGTGCGCACCCGCCAGGCGAGCAGGAACCAGCAGGTCGCGCAGATCAGCGCCACTGGCGTCGCCAGCATCAGCAGCACGCCGAACGCACTAGCCACCGCCTTGCCGCCGCGCCCCCGATGCCAGACCGGGCAGCTGTGCCCGATCAGCACGCCGAGGCCGACCAGCCCCTGGGACCAGACCGACAGCGACGCCGCGCAGGCCAGCCACAGCACCGGCATGCCCTTGGCGGCATCGATGGTCAGCGTCACCAGCGCCGGCCGCCAGCCGAAGGCACGCAGCACATTGGAAAATCCCGGATTCCCCGAGCCCGCCCAGCGAGGATCGCGCAGGCCCCAGGCACGGCATACCCAGATCGCCCCGAGCAGCGAACCGCTGAGATAGCCGGCCCCCACCAGCAGGCCGGTAACAAGGATCGGTGGCAAGACAACACTCCCCTGGCCGCGTGGCGGTCATCATCGAGCCCTGATTCTGCCACTCTCCTCGCGTACAATCGATGGCCGTTGCGTCGAGCGGGAACGGCCCGCCGATGGCAATCACCGCCAAAAGCATCGCTGCCGACGAGGAGTTAGCGTGGATCAGGTATTGATCGAAGGCTTGAGCCTGGAGACGGTCATCGGCGTCTATGACTGGGAACGTACGGTGCGCCAACGCCTGGAGCTGGATCTGGAACTCGGCACCGATATCCGCCCGGCCGCCCGGGACGACGACCTCGACCGGACGCTCGACTACGCCGCCATCTGTCAGCGTCTTGCCGATTACGCCGACGCCAACGCCCACGGCCTGGTGGAAACCTTCGCCGAGCGCGTCGCGGCACTGCTGATCGACGAATTCGGCGTCCGCCAGCTACGCCTGACCGTGCGCAAGCCCGGCGCCGTGGCCGCGGCACGCGCCGTGGGCATTCGCATCGAGCGCAGTGCCGACTGATGCCGCTGGCCGTTCTCGGGCTGGGCAGCAACATCCAACGCCGGCATCACCTGACCCGCGCCCTGGACGCGCTGGCAACCCTCGCCGACCCGGCCCCGCTACGACTCTCCCCGGTTTACGAGAGTCCCGCAGTCGGCTTCGAGGACGATCGCCCCTTCTACAATCTGGTGGTGGCGTTCGAGACCGAGCTGTCGCCGACCGCGCTCAACGACCGCTGCAAGCGCATCGAGCGCGACAATGGCCGGCCCGCCGGCCCGACCAAGTTCGTCGCCCGCACGCTGGACATCGACCTGCTGCTGTGGGGCGAGGCCGTCGGCCGCCATGGCGACGCCTGCCTGCCGCGCGAAGACATTCTGCGCTACGCTTTCGTGCTGCACCCGCTGGCCGACCTGCTGCCCTCCCACGCCCATCCGGTCGACGGCCGCACGTTCGGGGCGCTATGGGCCGCCTTCGACGCCGCCGATCAATCCCGCGCTCAACCTCACTGGCCGGTGGACTTCCGGTGGAAAGGCCGACTCGTTTCCCGCGCCACCGATGCCTGACGGCAACCAGCAACGATGAAGCACTCGCAATCTCCATCTTCTTTGCCCATTGTCTGAACTGTCACTGCTGCGCGTTGAGACACACTGGAGGAATCGATACCGCCCGTGAAAAAGCCGGATCCCATGTCCTTATCGTATAGCAGATGGCGCGACTGGCCTCGACTGTCGCGTCTCGGCATCAAACTGTTCGCCATCATCCTGATCACCAACGTCTTGATCAGCGGACTGGTGTTCGTGTTCGTCTCGCGCAGCCTGGACGAAGGTTTCGTCAACTATCTCGAGCGCAGCCAGTCGACACGCGCCGAGACACTGGCCAACGCACTGGGCGAACAGTGGACACAGCGCGGCAGCTGGCAGTGGCTGCGCGACAATCCTCGCGCCTGGCAAAGTCTGGTGCGCAGCCAGCTCTGGTCCAGCGAGAAGCGCCCTCCCAGCGGGATCGACCGCGAATTTTCCGACGCCCGCGGCTATGTCCTGCTCGACGAGCTGAGCAATCCGGTGATCGGCGAGCCCCTGCTCAAGCCGCCTCCCCGGGGCGACCTGGACATGCCGCCGCCGCCGGAGCCCCATTTCGTGCCGATCCGCAGTGGTGACAAGCTGGTCGGCCAACTGGGCTACCTGCCGCCGGAACGGCTGATGGCGCGGATGGACCAGATCTTTCTCGAGCGCCAGCAGCGCAACCTGACCATCATCGTCGGTTCGCTGTTTCTCGCCTCCCTGCTCCTGGCCGGCGGGCTCGCCTGGTGGCTGGGCCGTCGTGCCCGGCTCATGACCCTGGCCACGCGCCGCCTGACCTTGGGAGACTACAGCGTGCGCCTTTCCGAACGCGGCCGCGACGAGCTCTCGCGTCTCTCGGCGGATTTCAACCAGCTCGCCGAGACGCTCGAGGCCAACCGTCGCGCGCGCCAGCGCTGGGTCGCCGATATCGCCCATGAGCTGCGCACGCCGCTGGCAGTGCTGCGAGGCGAAATCGAAGCCATGCAGGACGGCGTCCGCCCTCTGTCGGTGGACAACCTGGGATCGTTGCAGCAGGAGGTCGACCAGCTCGGGCATCTGGTCGAGGACTTGCGCCTGCTGGCCCAGAGCGACGCCGGCGCGCTGGACATGCACCTCGTGCCCGTGGATCTCGAGGAGTCGCTGGTGCAGCGTCTCGAAGACAGTCAGCCGAGACTGGAAAGCCTCGGCCTCGCGCTTCAGCTCGAAACCGAACCGCTGTGGGTGCGTGCCGACAGCCAGCGTCTGCGTCAGCTTTGGGACAACCTGCTGTCCAACACCATCGCCTATACCGACAGCCCCGGCACGCTGCGCGTCACGCTGAAGCGCCATGGCGATCAGGCGACCGTCGTCTGGGAGGACACCGCCCCCGGCGTGTCGGAGGACGAACTGCCCCGCCTGACCGAACGGCTGTACCGGGTGGAAGGGTCGCGCAATCGCCGCAGCGGTGGCAGCGGCCTGGGGCTGTCGATCGCCAATGCGCTGATCGAAGCGCAGGGCGGCACGCTGGTGCCCTCGGTTTCGCCACTCGGCGGTTTGCGCTGGACGCTGACGTTTCCGCGGGAGCTTCCCGCCGACATGGCCACGGAATCATTCACCGAGCGCGCCGACGATTCATCCGGTCCGCCCGCCCATGCGCCGTGCCACGAACAGCCCGATGAAAGATCCAGCAAGCGATATAACGAACCATCCGATAGACACGGCAGCCACGCCAACTGACAGGGAGCCGGTTTGATGAACGACACCATTCTGATCGTCGAGGACGAACCCAAGATCGCACGCCTGGTCGCCGACTATCTGTCGAAGAGCGGCTACGCTTCCGATCACATCGATCACGGCAACGCCGTGATGGCGTGGCTGGAGGAGAACCAGCCGATGCTGATCCTGCTCGACCTGATGCTGCCCGGCACCGATGGCCTCACCCTGTGCCGCCAGATCCGCGAACGATTTCCCACCATTCCGGTGATCATGCTGACCGCCCGTGTCGAGGAAGTGGATCGCCTGCTGGGGCTCGAACTGGGCGCCGACGACTATATCTGCAAACCCTTCAGCCCCCGGGAAGTCGTGGCTCGCGTCAAGGCCGTGCTGCGCCGCAGCTACGGCACCACCGGCGCGGACGAGTCGCTCTCCGAAGGCGACCGCCTGACGCTGGACGAAGATGGCTGGCGCGCGATGGCGGGCAGCGAGGATCTGAATCTCACCGCCGTCGAGTTCCAGCTCCTCAAGGTGATGATGCATAGTCCGGGCCGCATCTTCTCCCGCGACCAGTTGATGGATCACATGTATCGCGATCATCGCATCGTTTCCGAGCGTACCGTCGATAGTCACGTCAAGAAGCTCAGGCGCAAGATCGCCGATGTCTGGCCGGACCGCGACATCATCCGCTCGGTCTACGGCGTCGGCTACAAGTATCAGCCCGAGGAGTGATGCCTTCCCGGCCCGGTCTCGACGCTGGCCGGCAAGCGCCGGCCCCGGTCAGCCGCCCGGGGCGCCGTGGGTCAGGAAGGTATCGACATTCGCCGCCGAGAAGAACAGCAGCGTCACCTCGAGGTCGGGAAGCGTGGGCAGCAGCTCGCGCATCACGCCGGCCACGATGGCGGCAGCTGCATCGGCCGGATAACCGTAGACACCGGTCGAGATGGCCGGAAACGCCAGCCGCGTGAATCGATGCTCTTCCGCCAGTCGCAGCGAGTTACGGTAACAGTCGGCCAGCTGTTCGGAGCGATCCGCCGACTTGGCGAAAACCGGCCCCACGGTGTGGATCACATGAGAGGCCGGCAGCCGGAACCCCGGCGTCATCGCCACTTCGCCCACGGGTAGCCCCTCCGGCCAGGTCGTGCGTCGCAATTCGCGGCACGCCTCGAGAAGTTCGGGGCCGGCTGCGCGATGGATTGCGCCATCGACGCCACCACCGCCCTGTAGACTCTTGTTGGCGGCATTGACGATCGCATCACCATCGAAGCGGGTGATATCGCCCTCGGCAACGACCAGACGGTCGCCCTGCCAGTGAATCTTCATAGCCTCCCTCCAGTTCACGAACACCCGATTGGCAAAACGCAAAAGGTTGGCAACGACCGAATCGCTGCCAACCCGTGTTTGCCAACCCATCGTTTCAAACAATGTAGGCTGCGATGCCGACGCTGGCGAACCTAGGCCGGTTCGAACCAGAGCCGTTTCGAACCAGAGCCGTTCCGAACCAGAGCCGTTTCGAATCAGGAGGCCTGACGGCTCGCCTCGGCGGGCGTGGGCTCGGACGAGGCAGCGGCCGGCGTCATGCCTGCCTCGCCACGCTTGAGCAGGGCGTAGCCGACGCCGGTGATGACCGAGCCGGCAGCGATGGCCAGCAGATAGAGCAGCGCCAGGTTGACGGCATTCGGGATCAGCAGCACGAACAGGCCGCCGTGCGGTGCCATCAGTTTGACGCCGAACCACATGGAGAGCGCCCCGGTCACCGCGCCGCCGACCATCGACACCGGAATCACGCGCAGCGGATCCTTGGCGGCAAAAGGTATCGCCCCCTCGCTGATGAAACAGAGCCCCAGCACGAACGACGCCTTGCCCGCCTCGCGCTCGGCCTGGGCGAACCGGCTGCGCCTCAGGAACGTCGCCAGGCCCATCCCGATGGCCGGCACCATGCCCGCAGCCATGATCGCAGCCATCGGCATGTAGGTCTCGGTCGAGAGCAGCCCGACGCCGAAGGTATAAGCTGCCTTGTTGACCGGCCCGCCCAGGTCGAAGCACATCATCGCGCCGAGCAGCACGCCCAGCAGGACCGCGTTGGTCGAGCCCATGTCGTTGAGGAAAGCGGTCAATGCCGACAGAACCGCCGCCACCGGCGTGCCGACCACGTAGATCATGATCAGGCCGGTGACCAGGCTCGCCAGCAGCGGAATGATCAGGATCGGCTTCAGCGACTCCACGCTGGCCGGCAGCTTGACGTAGCGCGTCACCGCCTTGGCCGAGTAGCCGGCCAGGAAGCCGGCCAGAATCCCGCCGATGAAGCCGGCGCCCAGCGTCGAAGCCAGCATCCCGCCGATCATGCCCGGCGCGATGCCCGGACGGTCGGCAATCGAATAGGCGATGTAACCGGCCAGCACCGGCACCATCAGCGCAAAGGCGGTGCCGCCGCCGATCTGCATCAGCGCCGCCGCCAGCGTCCCTTCCTGCTCGAAGGCCTTGATTCCGAACACGAACGAGAGCGCGATACAGAGCCCGCCCGCCACCACCATCGGCAGCATGAACGAGACCCCGGTCAGCAGGTGCTTGTAGAACCCACGCTCCTTGGCGCTCTTCGGGGATCCGCCGCTCTTGCGCTCGCTGCCGGCCGACTCCACCTGCGCCTCGTCCAGCGCGCGCTGGATCGTCTGCTGCGGCTGCTTGAGCGCGCTGCCGGTGGAAGTGCGATAGACCCGCTTGCCGGCGAAGCGGGCGTCGTCGATCTCGATGTCGCAGGCCAGCAGCACCACATCCGCCGCTTCGATATCCTCGTCACTGATCGGGTTCTGCGCACCCACCGATCCCTGCGTCTCGACATGAATCCGATGGCCCAGCGCCCGCCCGGCCTGCTCCAGCGCTTCGGCCGCCATGAAGGTGTGCGCCACGCCGGTCGGGCAGGCCGTGACCGCGACGATGCGCTTGACGCCGGAAGCCTCGGGCGACTTCGCCGTCGGAGGCGCCGCGGGCTCGCTGGCGGCATCGAACGTCGTCGCCTCGCGGGCGGCGCGTTCGAGAAATGCCTCGGGGTCGGGCAGCGCCTGCTGGATCGGCGCGCGATAGAGCCGCTTGCCATCGAAGCGAGCGGCTTCGGGCACCCGCTCTGCTGCGACGACGATCAGATCCGCCGCGGCGATCGCCGCTTCCGACACCGGCGTGACGGCTTCGAGCTCGCCATGCATCTCCGTCCGGGCCTCCCAGCCGCGACGCTTGGCGGCCTGCTCCAGGCGTCTCGCAGCCAGAAAGGTCGTCGCCATGCCGCTGGGGCAGGCGGTAATCAGAATGACGTTCATGCGCTCCCCATCCATACGTTCCCCGTTCATGCATTCCCCCCGACGCGCGCTTCGCCGCAGCGGCTGACGCTCGTCTGTTGCAGTAATTCCTGGAAGTCGCCGGCGTGCGGATTGCCGACACCGATATGGCGCACCGCTTCGGCGGCCAGTGCCGTCGCCTGGCGCAGCGCCTCCTGCGGTGATTGATCCGCGATCACGCCATGCAGCAGGGCGGCCAGCAGCGTATCGCCCGCGCCCACCGTATTCCGGACCTCGACCCGGGGCGGCGTGGCGCGCCACTCTCCGCGCCGGCTGACCCACAGCACGCCGTCACCACCCAGCGACAGGATCGCCTCCTCGACGCCGGAAGCGTGCAGACGCCGGACCGCATCGAGCTGGGCCGCCGGATCGGTCAGCGGGCCGCCGGCCCAGTCGGCCAGTTCCTGTTCATTGGGCTTGGCCGCGTCGGGCAATACCGCCAGCGCCGCGGTCAGGGCCGGGCCGCTGGTGTCGATCCAGACCGGCACACCGCTGGCCTTGAGCGCTCGAATCAGCGCCGCCAGCGCCTCCGGCGTCGCGCCCGGCGGCAGGCTGCCGGTCACCACGACCGCAGCCGGCGATGTCGCCTTGCAGCGCGCGACCAGATCGGCCGTCAATTCGGCCAGCGCCGCCTCGGAGACCTCGATGCCCGGGCCGTTGATGTCGGTCACGCGACCGTCGTCCTCGGCCAGTTTGGCGTTGATCCGGGTCTCGCCGGGCAGACGCAGGCTGGCATCCTCGATCCCGTCGCGCCGACAGGCCTGGACGAACGCAGTGTCGTTGTCCGCCCCCAGAAAGCCGGACAGCGTGACCCGGTGACCTAGCGACACCAGCACCTGCGCCACGTTGAGGCCCTTGCCGGCCGCCGCCAGATGCGACGACCGCGTGCGATTGACCGCGCCCGGCTCGAGCCGCGGCAGCTGGATCGACAGATCCAGCGCCGGATTGAGCGTCACCACCAGCACGTGCGCCATTAGAGCGCCTCCAGCGCATCGCGCACGGCCTGGCTGGTGGCCTGGGCCAGCGCCGTCTCGGCGTGCAGGCGGGCGCTCTCCTCGGTGATCCCGCGCAGGCGTGCCTTGACCATCGGCACCTGGCGCACGGAGACCGAGAGCTCGTCGACGCCTAGCCCGACCAGCACCGGCACGGCGGCAGCGTCCGAGCCCAGCTCGCCGCAGACGCCGACCCACTTGCCCTCGGCGTGAGCCGCATCCACGGTCATGCGGATGAGCCGCAGCACCGCCGGATGCAGGCCGTCCGCCTGGGACGACAGCTCGGGATGGCCGCGGTCGATCGCCAGGGTGTACTGGGTCAGGTCGTTGGTGCCGATGGAGAAGAAGTCGACCTCCGCCGCCAGGCTCGGCGCCAGCAGCGCCGCGGAGGGAATCTCGATCATCACGCCGACCTGGACATCGGACGCGCCAATCTCCTGCTGCAGCCGGTCGACGATCGCCCTGGCCTGACGGTACTCGTCGACGTCCTTGACCATCGGGAACATGATCCGCAGCGGACGATCCCCGGCGGCGGTGAGCAGCGCCCGCAGCTGGGTTTCCAGCACGTCCGGGCGGGTCAGCGCCAGCCGGATGCCCCGCAGGCCGAGGAAGGGGTTGTCCTCCGCCGCTACCGGCCAGTAGGGCAGCGGCTTGTCGCCGCCGACATCCAGCGTACGCGCCACCAGCGGGCGGCCGTCGAGCGCATCGAAGGCACGCCGGTACTCGCCGATCTGGGTCTCCAGATCCGGCGCTTCGGGATGCGCCATGAACAGGAACTCGGTGCGCAGCAATCCGACGCCTTCGGCGCCATGTTCGACCGCATCTTCGGCATGGGCGGTGTTGCCCAGATTGGCAGCGACTTCGATACGCCGGCCATCCGCCGTGCGGCCCTCTTCGAAGCGCAGGCCGTGCGCTTCGCGACGCAGCCGCCCCAGCTCCTTGAGTCGCAGTTCGGCACGATCGCGGCGCTCTGCACTGGGCCGCACGATCACGCGACCGAGATCGCCGTCGAGAATCAGCTCATCGTCGTTGGCGAGTGTCAGCGCTCGCTCACCGGCACCGACCACGGCAGGAATACCCAAAGCGCGCGCCAGAATCGCGCTGTGCGAGGTCGCGCCGCCACGGGCGGTCAACAGCCCCCGCACCTGGGCGGTATCGAGGCGCGCCACGTCGGAGGGGCCGATATCGTCGGTGACCAGAATGTACGGGCGCTGCGGCGGTGCCGGCATGGAGACCCCGCACAGCACGCCCAGCACGCGACGCCCCACGTCGCGCAGGTCGGCGGCGCGCTCGGCCAGCAGCCGATCCGCCAGCACCTCCTGGGCGCGGGCGGCGGTATCGATCGCCTGCCACCACGCCGCTTCGGCGCTCATGCCGTCGCGCATGCCCTCGAAGGCAGCCTCGTGCAGCTCGGGATCATCGAGCATCTCGGCATGCATGGAGAGAATCTCGGCCACGTCCCCGCCCTTGGCGGTGCCGATCAACGCCCGCAACTGGTCACGCGCTTCGACCAGGCTGGCGCGCAGGCGCTCGCGCTGACGTTCTGCGCCACCTTGTTTTTCCGGCGCCAGATCGCGGGCCCGCTCGGGATAGTCGAAGCTGGGCGCGCGCATCACGAAGACCGGCGCGATCGCCAGCCCCGGCGAGGCGGCGGTGGCGGGCAACGCGGTATCGTCGGCGATGGGCTCCGGTGCCGCCGTTCCGGGGATCTCGCCCGTTGCCTCGCCCACGGCATCGCGCCGCGAGACGTGGCTGGCGCCGGCGGCATCCGCCAGCGGCCGAACGGACTCGCCGAGCCCACCCTTGACGGCGGCGACCATCGCCGCCAATGCTGCCTGGGCACTCTTACCCTCGCCCCCGCCTTCGGCGGAGAAGATCAGCGTCTGGCCGCGCCGGGCGCCGAGCCCGATCACCTTGGTCAGGCTGGCGGCGGAAACCGTCTCCGCCGCGCCTTCCATCAGCCGCACGCGAACCGGCACGGACTGCTCGCGGGCCGCCTGGACCAGCAGCTTGGCCGGGCGGGCGTGCAGTCCGTGAGCGTTGAGCAGTGTCACGCGAGCAGTCTCGGCGTGGCTCGACTCGCCGGACAGCCGCGCCAGAACGTGGTCGGCATCGACGTCGACCAGCGCTTCGCCTTCGCCGCTATCCAGCAGATCCGCCAGCCGCTCCAGCAGCTCCCGATGAACGTCGCCTTGCGCCGCCACGCAGAACACGCCATTGACCACGCCTTTCGGGCCGGTGAACGAGCGCTCCGGCGTCGCCAGCGCCAGCGCCGGCTGACTGACGCCTGCGGCAGCGCTCACCAGCCACAGCCCCTGGCCCAGCGGGATCGGTTCCTGCTCGGTGATCGCGGCAACGAAGCGCGCATCGACGCACTCGGCCTGGCGCAGCCGCGCGGCCGCCGCCAGCGCCAGCTCGAAACGGTCCCGCGCCGGAAAGCCCAGGCAGAGCGTGCCGGCATCCAGACGCGCCTTGAGCCGAGGTTTGGCCAGCAGAGCGACCATCGCCTCGGCCGTGTCGGCGTTGGCCAGGCGTTCGGCCACGCTCTCGTCGTCGAGCACGTGCGTCAATCGCCGCAGCACGTCCAGATGTTCGTCGCTGGCGGCGGCGATCGTCACCAGCAGATAGACGCGGTTGCCGTCGTGCCATGTCACGCCTTGGGGAAACTGCAGCAGCCGCACGCCGGTGCGGTGAATCTGTTCGCGGCTTTCCGGGGTGCCGTGGGGAATGGCGATACCGCTGCCGAGGAAGGTCGAACCCTGCGCCTCGCGGGTGTGCAGCGCGTCGCGATAGCTCGCCTCGACCAGGCCGGCCCGGTGCAGCGACGCGGCGGCCTGATCCAGTGCATCCTGCCAGCTGTCGGCCTGGCAATTGAGCGCCGCGTCCTGCGGCTGGAGGGTCAGCATAACGATCTCTCCGAATGGTCGTTCGATGTCCGTAGCATGGGGCAGCGGCGCTTCCGATACCACCGGGACATCGCGATGTTCCGACTTTTTGCTGAATCGTGTCACCTGTCGTGTCGACATGCTCTCCGTTCGTCGGCCGTTTGACAAGCTAGACCTTCGCCGCAGACCTTCGCCGCCGATCTCTGCGACGGAACGGGCCGGATAGCGCCGAGCGTAAAATCAGGCTGGGCCGGGGCGGCCCGACGCGGTATCGTTCCCCACCGTGCGGACGCGTCATCGTCGATCATGAACGTTGCAGGAGCCTTGCATGAAGCTTGCCGATATCGCCCGACTGGCCGGCGTTTCTCGTACCACCGCCAGCTATGTGCTCAACGGCCAGGCCAGGACGCGTCGCATCAGCGAGGCCACGGTAGCCCGCGTGCTGGCCATCGCCAGTGCCCACGATTACCGGATCGATGCCCAGGCGGCGGCCCTGCGCGGCGGCGACAGCCGGACGCTGGGCCTGATCGTGCCGGATCTGGAGAACGGCAGCTATGCGCGCCTGGCCAAGCGGCTCGAACACGGCGCGCGCCAGCAGGGCTATCAACTGCTGATCGCCGGTTCCGACGACGATCCGCAAAGCGAGCGCGAAGTCGCGAAGTCGCTGCGCGCCCAGCGCTGCGACGTGCTGCTGGTCGCCAGCAGCCTGAGCCCCGAGGATCCCTTCTATACCGAACTGTCGGCCCAGGGGCTGCCGGTGATCGCCATCGACCGCCCGCTGGACCCCGAGCGATTCGTCAACATCGTCACCAACGGTCGCGCTGCCGGGGAAATGCTGACCCGTTCGGTGCTGGCCGACGACGTGTCGGACGTGGTGTGGCTGGACGCAGTGCCGAATCTGTCGATCAGCACCGAGCGGCGGCGTGGCTTCCTCGACGCCCTGCTCGACAGGCCTCTGTGCCGCCCGCGCTGCTTCAGCGGTGAACGCTACGATCGCGACAGCGGCGCCGCACTGATGCGCCGCCTGCTGGACGAGGGCGGTTTGCCGGATGCCATCGTCACCGCCTCCTACACGCTGATGGACGGGCTGCTCGACGTTCTGCTCGAACACGGTGCGCCACCCGCCAAGTTGCATCTGGCGACATTCGGCGACGATCGGCTGCTCGACTTCCTGCCGTGCAAGGTCAACTCGCTCCCCCAGGATCACGACCGGGTCGCCGAACAGGCCCTGGCGCGCGCCATGCAGGCGGCCCGCGGCCAGTACGTGCCGGGGCTGGACGTGATCGACAGGACGCTCAAGCGTCGACGTTGAACGACGGTGAATGCCGGGCGAGACGGATCGCCCACGGCAGAGCGTGGGCTGAACGTCGCGACTGAAGTATGCTTGAGCTTTGTCTGCAATCTAGCTGAAAGCTGGCGAGCGCAGCCATTTTCGGACAGAGCGTAGTCCACCGACGTATCAGGAACGACACTTGTCAGACGATCTTCCCGACATCCTGGCCGGGCCGATGCTCCGTCGCGCCATGCCGCAGCGACTGGTGATGTGGCTGGTCGCTTCGCGCCCGCTAGAACTTCAGTTGACGCTATGTACCGATGACCTCTCGCAGCACCACGATCTCGAGTCGGCCACGACTCGCCTGGCCGTCGGTCGCCACGCACATCTTCACCTGATCGACCTGCCGCTCGACGACGCCCTGCCCCGGGATGTCCGCATCGCCTACGACCTCGCCTATCGTGCGAATGCGGAAGGGAGCGTGAATGCCGAAGGGGGCGTGAATGAGGAAGGGAAAGGCACCGGCTGGCGCTCGATGCGGGATTGGGGCGAGGCCCTTTGCTACGACGGTGAGCCGCTGCCTACGCTGGTGCTGCGTTCGCGCTACGACAATCTGCTCCACGGCTCCTGCCGCAAGCCGCATCACGCCAGCGCCGATGGCCTGGTTCGCGCCGACCGCTGGCTGAGCGAGCGCCACGCCGACAGCGCCGCGCGGCCGGCGGCGCTGTTGATGACCGGCGACCAGATCTACGCCGACGACGTGGCCGGCCCGATGCTCGCCGCCATTCATGCACTGATCGCCCGGCTCGGGCTCTACGACGAGTGCCTGGAGGGGACGGAGATCGCCAGCGGCAGCGAGCTCTACGCCCGCGACGAAACCTACTATCACCGCGACGATCTGCTGCCGGCGATCCGCTCCACCGAGGCCCTGCGCGAGAAGTTCTTCGGCGGCGTGCGCAAGCCGATCTTCACCACTGCCAGCGCGGAAAATCACCTGATCACCTTCGCCGAGCTGCTGGCGATGTATCTGCTGGTGTGGTCGCCGACACCGTGGCGTCTGATCGAGGTGGAGGTTCCTCGACTCGCCGCCGAGGAGCAGGATCGCTACCGCGCCGAACAGCGCCACATCGATGCATTCGTTGCCGGCCTGCCGGGCGTGGCGCGCCTGTTCGCCCATCTGCCCACGCTGATGATCTTCGATGACCATGACGTCACCGACGACTGGAATCTCTCCGCCGCCTGGGAGGCCGCAGTCTACGAACATCCGTTCTCGCGCCGGATCGTGGGTAATGCGCTGATCGCGTACCTGCTGTGTCAGGGATGGGGCAACGATCCCGACGGCCTGGCCGAGCCGCTGGCCGCCAGCCGAGAATGGCTCGACTCGGCCGGCCATGACGGCCGGCTCGATTGCGAGACGCACAACCGGCTCGTGACGCGCCTGCTGCGCTTCACCGGCTGGGGCTACACCCTCGACTCGACGCCGCGCCTGGTGGTGCTGGACACACGCACCCGGCGCTGGCGTAGCGAGCGTCGCCGGCATCACCCCTCGGGCCTGATGGACTGGGAGGCGTTGAGCGAATTCCAGCAGGAACTGCTAGAGGAACCTTCGGTGATCATCGTCTCTCCGGCGCCGATCTTCGGGGTCAAGCTGATCGAAGGCATCCAGCGCGTCTTCACCTGGTTCGGCAAGCCGTTGCTGGTCGACGCGGAGAACTGGATGGCGCATCCCGGCGCGGCCCACACCATGCTCAACATCCTGCGCCACAGCCGCACACCCCAGCGTTACGTGATTCTCTCCGGCGACGTGCACTACTCGTTCGTCTACGCCATCACCATTCGCCAGCATCGCAACAGCCCCCGCATGTGGCAGATCACCAGCAGCGGCCTCAAGAACACCTTCCCCGACACCCTGCTCGACTGGTTCGACCGCCTCAACCGTTGGCTCTACGCGCCCTGGTCGCCGCTCAACTGGCTCACCAAGCGGCGTCGCATGGCAGTGGATCCCTACTATCCCGAACGCGCCTCGAAGGGCGAGCGGCTGTGGAACCGGGCCGGTATCGGCCAGGTCCTGCTCGACGATCAGGGCGCGCCCCGGGAAGTCATGCAACTGGGCGCCGATGACTGCGACACTCGTTTCCACGAGGAACACCGATGAGCACGATCCGCCTGGCCCGGGCCCCGGATCTCGCCGCTGTCGAGGCGCTGGTCGACGCCGCCTATGGCCATTACGTTGCCCGCATCGGCATGACGCCAGGGCCGATGCGCGACGTCGATGATAACGGCTATGCGCCCTACATCGCCGCCGGCTACGTGAACCTGCTGTTCGATGTCGATGACGCTTGCGATAGCGACGACGGTGCTCCGGTCGGACTTCTCGTATTGATTCCCAAGCCCGATACGCTGCTGCTGGACAACGTGGCGGTCTCCCCCGCCGCGCAAGGCCGAGGCTTCGGCAAGCGACTGATGCAGATGGCGGAAACGTACGCTCGCGACCACGGGTTCGACAGCATCACGCTCTATACCCAGGAGCAGATGCACGAGAATCTGGCGCTCTATCGACGCTACGGCTATGTCGAGACGCACCGCGCCGAAGAGCGGGGGCTGAAGCGGATCTATCTGCGCAAGTCGCTGTAACGCGCCTTCGTCTCGATACGCCCACCGCCGCGCCCGGTAGAGGACGCGGCGGTGGGCGCGCGGTGTCGCGCTTTCGTCAACCGGCGCGAGCGGTGCCCGGTAGCGCCTCGACATCGCCAAACGTGCCGGTCGTCCCTTCGACATCGCGCAGTTCGACCACGATTCCCCTGGCCGCGGCGTGCTCGACGAAACGGTCGATATCCTCGCGAATATCCGGATCGATGTAGTTGGCACCGATGGCATCGATGATCAGCTCGCCGTTGTCCGGCACGGTATCGAGACACTGGCGCATCTCTTCGCGGTTGAGAAACGAGACGTCCTGCTGGAACTTGAGCAGCATGTGATCGCCGCGCCGGGTGCAGGCGATTGCCGAGCGGTAACCGGACTGCAGCAGAAAGTAGAGACTGCACACCAGCCCCACCAGCACGCCCATCAGCAGATCGGTGGCGAGGATCGTGATCACCGTGACGGTGAACGGGATGAAACGGCGCATGCCTTCGCGATACTGATCGAGGAACAGCGCCGGCCTGGCCAGCTTGTAGCCGGTATGCAGCAGGATCGCCGCCAGCGTCGCCAGCGGAATCAGCTCCAGCCACATGGCGAGGAACGCCACGCTGACCAGCAGCAGGCTGCCGTGGATCAGGCTCGACAGCCGGGTGCGGCCACCCGCGTTGGCATTGGCGGAGCTGCGCACGATCACCGCCGTCACCGGCAGTGCGCCCACCAGCCCGCAGACCATGTTGCCGATGCCCTGCGCCTTCAATTCGCGATGCGGCGGCGAGTGGCGCTTGAGAGGATCGAGCTTGTCGATGGCCTCCAGGCTCAGCAGGGTCTCGAGACTGGCGATGATGGCGATGGTAATCGCGACCGTATAGACCGCCGGGTTGGCCAGTGCGCCGAGGTCGGGATGGGTCATCTGCCCGATCAGTTCCGCCGGGCCGGACAACCCGCCCAGATCGATATGGTGCCCTGCCCCCAGCGCCCAGCCAGGCATCGCACCGCCGACCAGGCGATCGATCGCGATGCTGCCGAGCACCACCAGCAGCGGCCCCGGGATCAGTGCCAGCACGCGATGACGCTTGATCACCGGCTGCTCCCAGAGTATCAGCAGGCCCAGACTGAACAGCGCGATCCCGGTCGCCAGCGGCGAGATGCCACTGAACAGCGCCACCGGATCGGTTATCGATGGCATGTCGTCCAGCGGATGCCCCAGCGCCATCGGAAACTGCCCCAGCACCAGAATCAGGCCAATCCCCGCCAGCATGCCCTTGATCACCGAGGTTGGCACGAAGGCACCGATACGACCGAGCTTGAACACGCCCATCAAGAGCTGCAGTACGCCGGCCAATATGACTGCTATCAGAAATGCGGCGAAGCTGCCCAACTGCTCGATCGCATCCAGCACGATCACCGTCAGTCCCGCTGCCGGGCCGCTGACACTGAGCGCCGAGCCGCTGAACATCGTCACTACCAGGCCGCCAACCATGCCGGCGACGAGCCCCGCGATGGGCGGCGCGCCGGAGGCCAGCGCGATCCCCAGGCAGAGCGGAATCGCGACCAGGAAGACCACGATGCCCGCCGGGACATCGCGGGAGAGGTGTCGGAACGAGAAGGTATCGGGGCTGTCGTGGCCGGTGTCATGGAACGTATCGGAGCCGTCTTGAGACGCCGACGCTGCGGGCGTCGTCCGTCTCGATGTCTTCTGGGCCGATGTCTTCTGGATCGATGTCGTCTGTCTCGATGCCGTCTGTCTCGATGCCGTCATTGTCGTGTCCTCGAATCCTTGAGTCACAGCGTGAAAATGGCGTGGTTTATTGCTCTTGGTTGCTCTCGAAGATCAGCTTTTAACCAGCCGCCACGTGCTGCCAGTGCTGCTCGTCGAGCCTGTCTTCCGCTCCCTCGACCTCGCGACGATAGACTTCCTCCAGGTGCCCGCTCGCCAGATCGTAGACCCAGCCATGCAGGCTCGGCGCCCGCCGCGCCTGCCAGCTCTCGGTAATCAGTTTCAGGCCGGCAAGCCGTTCGATCTGCGCGATCACGTTGAGCTCGACCAGGTGATCGACCTTGTCGCCGAGTTGCGAGAACTGCGCGAGTTCGGCGCCCCGCTCGGCGACCAGTTGCTTGACCTGCCCCAGATGCCTGTCGACATGGGGCAACGTCCGAAGGGCGTCGCCGCCGCCCACCGCTGCCTGGATGCCGCCACAGCCGCGGTGCCCGCAGACGATGATGTGATCCACCTTCAGCGCGTTGATTGCGTACTCGAGCACGCTCGACACGTTGGCATCGTCTTCATGCACCAGATTGGCGATATTGCGATGGATGAAGAGCTCTCCGGGCCTGGCATTGCAGATCTGCTCCGCCGGCACCCGACTGTCGCAGCAGCCGATCCACAGCGCGGCGGGCGATTGCCCCTGGTTCAGACGCTCGAACAGGTCGGGATCGGAGGCCATCATGTCATCGGCCCAGGCCCGGTTCTCGAGAAGCAGACGGTCGCAGAATTGCATGGAGGCACTCCTTGTGCAGTGTTGTGCAGTGGCGTTTTGTGTAGTGGCGATAGCGACGATCGACGAACCCGGTTTTCACACGGTCGTTTCGGCATTCGAGCTCGACTTCCCAGCGGTAATGTCGGCCTGGCCGTCGTCGTCATTGCGGCGACTCGAGCATGAGACGAAAGGCGCAGACCTGGCTTTTAGTCGTACGGTGGAGAGGCAGAATGGGCAAGCAAAAACCGCTTTGCAGCCTGCAAATTTTGTAAGGCTACGTGATTGAATGTTGATTCAGGAATAACGAAGGATGACGACGAAATCATCGTCTTGTCTTGCTGGGCTGACAGCTGCCAATTGTCAAGAAACGTAAAATCGGGCCTTCCACCCGCCGTCGATCGCGTTTATGAACCCTGCATGACAGTAGGCTTCAGGGAGGGAAAAGGAAGGTGGGAAACATCAGAAATTTAATAAAATCTAATGTAACAGAAGGCACGACAACCTTGCGTGAAGATGAACCCTTTCATGCCAGCAAGGGGGCTCGGAGAGCATGAACGTTACCCGCCGATAACGTTCATGCCCGGTTCATGTCACAGCGACGATTACAGCACCTCGATCGGGTCGTTCACGCCGATGTCACCGCTATTTTCCGCCACGAGATTCTGACCGAAATAGACCTTGCCCTTCTCGCCTCGGCGGTAGCCCGCCAGGGTCTTGAGCGGTTCCTTGTCGGCCCGTTTTTCACCCTTGGCAGGGTCGACCGTCACCATGGCACAGCGAGAGCATGGCGCATCGACCCGAAACGTCACGTCGCCGATCCGGATGCGTTTCCAGCCATCCTCGGCGTAGGGCTCGGTGCCGGTCGCGACGAGGTTGGGCCGGAACTGGGCCATCACATGAGTCCCGTCGGTGCGGGCATTGAGATCTTCCAGCGAGGCCTCGGAGATCAGCAGCAGCGGATAGCCGTCGGCGAAGCTGACCCTCACGCCGATCGACTCCCGATAGCGCGGCGATCGCTCCCCCAGCCACAGCAGCCGTGCGGGCTCGCCCGCGGCCTCGCTGAACCAGTCGTCGAGCGAGGCATGCGTGGTGGTCGCACTGAAAGGGTCGGCCCAGACCTGGGTGTCGAACGGCTGCCCCGAGAACTCCTGGCGCGCCACATCCACCGGCGGCAGCGTGCCGTGGGTCAAGGTCAGACGCTCGCCATCGAACTGCGCCCGCACCAGTTGCAGTTGGGGATGCGTGCGCGCCGTGAGGAAGGTGCCGTCGGGCTTGACCACCATGAAGCGGCGATCGCCGACCAGGCCCTCTTCCTCGACCCGAGCGCGCTGCAGCGACGAGCCGGCCGTGGATTTGATCGGATAACGATGAATGGCAGCAAGCGCTGGCATGAAAGGCTCCTGTCGCAAAGATGATCTTTTGATTCGGGGCGATCAGCGCCTGGATTTCAGGCGACGCTGATGCTCGCGCTTGGCCTGCTGATAGACCTCGTCGGCGCGCACGCGATCCAGTCTTTCGCGGTAGCACTCGGCGATGCGAGCCTTCTCGGCATCGACGTTGCGCGGCTGGCGCAGACGGCCCTGGGCGTCCTTCTTGCGCCCACCCGGGTAGCGCGCATAGCGTCGCGCGCGGGTATATCCCATCTGCAGATATTTCCGCGCCATGTCCATGCCCACGAAGTCGCCTCGTTCACGATAGTCGCAATACCGCGCGTGCAGCTCGGCGACGGCCTGTCTGGCGTCGGCCTCGTTGCGGATGGCCCACAACGGAAGCAGCTCATCCTTGTAGGGCTGGACATGGAACACACCGCGCTCGCCGTGGCCGATCCGATAGCATTCCGGATGCCGACGATAATCGATGGACGCATCGGGGAAACTCACGGTCACCTCGCTCAGGGTCGCGACCGGATCGCGCGGCGAAGGCGGCGCGAGACATCGCGGGGACGAAAAACGGCCGTCTCCGAGGAGACGACCGTCATGTTGCCACGCCTTTAATGCTACGTCAGGTCGCCGCGACCTGCTGGGGCTTGTTGGCCCTGGGCTCGCGCCGACGTCGCTGGAGCGCTACCACCAGCCCGAACAGCAAAAGCGCCGGGATCCACATCAGCTCTTTCGGCAGTTGCGACGTGGGGATACGCACCGAGACGATCTCCTGATCGAAATCGAAGCCCAGCTTTTCCGCCTGGCTGCCGAAATCGGTCATGTCGACCAGCACTTTGCCTTCCTCCTGCATCAGATGCAGGCCGAGGCTCGAGAGCCGCTCGGCACCGGTGTCGCCTTCCGTCGCCGGCACCTGGATCACGAAGCTGGTGGGCGCGCCGTAGGCGTCGAGACCCTCGATACGTGTCATCAGGTGTTCGTTAGGCCCGATCTCCCCCAGCGCCTGCTCGAACTGCGCTGGCGGCACTTCTTCATAGGGGGCATCGACCATGTCCATCCAGAAACCCGGGCGGAACAAGGAAAAGGCGACCAGCAGCAGCAGCAGGCTTTCGTACCAGCGGCTCCTGACCAGCATGAAGCCCTGGGTCGCCGCGGCGAAGATCAGCATCGCCGCCGTCGCCACGATGAAGATGAGGATCCCGTGGAGCCAGTCGACGTTGATCAGCAGCAGGTCGGTATTGAAGATGAACAGAAACGGCAGCGCCGCCGTTCGCAGGCTGTAGTAGAACGCCTGGAAGCCGGTCCGGATCGGATCGGCGCCGGAGATCGCCGCCGCCGCGAACGAGGCGAGCCCCACCGGTGGCGTCACGTCGGCCATGATGCCGAAGTAGAACACGAACAGGTGGACGGCGATCAGCGGCACGATCAGGCCGTTCTGCTCGCCCAACTGGACGATGACCGGCGCCAGCAGCGCCGACACCACGATGTAGTTGGCGGTCGTTGGCAGGCCCATGCCCAGGATCAGGCTGAGCACGCCGGTGAGCAGCAGCATCAGCAGCAGGTTGCCCATCGACAGCGTCTCGACCAGATCCGCCAGCACCAGGCCGACGCCGGTCTGGGCCACGGCACCGACGATGATGCCAGCGGTGGCGGTGGCGATACCGATGCCGATCATGTTGCGGGCACCATCGATCAGCCCGTCCCACAGATCCATGCCGCCGCGCTTGATGTCGTTGGCCAGGTCGCTTTTGCCGCGGAAGAAGGCATCGATCGGCCGCTGGGTCAGGATGATGAAGATCATGAAGGCGGTCGCCCAGAATGCCGACAGGCCCGGCGACAGACGTTCCACCATCAGACACCACACCAGCACGATCACCGGGAGGATGTAATGCAGACCCACCATGACGGTCGGCCGGGTGCGCGGCAGTTGGGTGATTTCCTGTGAGGGATCGTCCACTTCCAGCTCGGGATAACGGGAACCGAGCTTCATCAACGCCACATAGATCACGCCGACACCCAGCGCGATGACCCAGGGCGCCGCACCGCCCAGCGCCGGCTTGAGCCAGCCGATACCGTAATAGACCGCGAATGCCATCGCCATGATGCCGACCAGGCCGGTCAGGAAACCGAGGATCTTGTTGAGCCACGGCCGCTGCGGATTACCGCTGGGCAACCCCTGCATGCCCGCCTTCAGCGCTTCGAGATGGACGATGTAGAGCAGCGCGATATAGGAGATTACCGCCGGCAGGAACGCATGCTTGATCACCTCGATGTAGGGAATACCGACGTATTCCACCATCAGGAAGGCTGCCGCGCCCATCACCGGCGGCATGATCTGACCGTTGACGGACGAAGAGACTTCCACCGCACCGGCCTTGGTCGCGCTGAAGCCGACGCGCTTCATCATTGGGATGGTAAAGGTGCCGGTGGTGACCGTATTGGCAATCGAGGAACCGGAAATCAGACCGGTCAAACCGGAAGAGACCACGGCCGCCTTGGCCGGACCGCCGCGATAGTGTCCCAGCAGCGAGAACGCCACCTTGATGAAATAGTTGCCCGCACCGGCCTTGTCGAGCAGCGCGCCGAACAGCACGAACAGGAACACGAAACTGGTGGAGACCCCCAGCGCGATGCCGAAGACGCCCTGTGTGGTCAGCCATTGATGGTTGACCAGCCCCGAGAAGCTTACGCCACGGTGGGCCAGCATGCCCGGCATGTACGGTCCGGCCAGCGAGTAGACCAGAAAGATCAGCGCGATGATCATCAGCGGCGGGCCGAGCGCACGACGTGTCGCCTCGAGCAGCAGCACGATCCCCACCACGCCGACGATCACGTCCTGCAGGATCGGCGCGCCGGGACGCTGGGACAGCTGTGCGTAGAAGAAGTAGAGATAGGAAGCACAGAATGCCGCCACGATTGCCATGATCCAGTCGAGGATCGGCATGCGCTCGCGCGGGGAGCGCTTGAACGCCGGATAGGCCATGAAGGCGAGAAAAACGGCGAACGCCAGATGAATGGAGCGCGCCTCGGTGGCGCTGAAGACGCCGAACCCGACGATGAAGGGTAGCGGCGAAGCGATCCAGAGCTGAAACAGCGACCACAGCGCCGCCACACCCAGCAGGATGCGGTTGGGCGTTCCGGTCAGCTTGCGACCACCGGTGTCGGTCGCAGCCAGTTCGTCCAGCTTGGCCTGATCGGGGCCAGAAGCCTTGTTATCCGTCATGAGCAGATCCTGACTTGGCAGCCGGTAGGCGAAAGGATATCGGGAGACATCATTTCGCGCTTGATTCGATGCGACGGTCGACGTCGCGGGGTATCGATCCAACGGCGCGGCGGTTGCAACCAACCGCCGCGCCGAAGATTCAACGCATTCCGTCAGGAATGACGCCGTGGGCAATTACAGCCAGCCCTGCTCTTTGTAGTAGCGCTTGGCGCCTTCATGCAGCGGTGCGGAAAGCCCCTGGCTGATCATGTCTTCCGGTGTCAGGTTGGCGAATGCCGGGTGCAGACGCTTGAAGCGGTCGAAGTTGTCGAACACGGCCTTGACGGTCTGGTAGACGACTTCGTCGTCGACGTCGGCAGACGTGACGAAGGTCGCGCGCACACCGAAGGTCTCGACGTCGTCCGGGTTACCCTCGTACATGCCGCCGGGAATGGTGGACATGCTGTAGTAGGGGAACTTCTCGACCAGCCCTTTGACGGCCTCGTCGTTCAGCGGCACCAGGTTGGAGGCGACGGTGGTGGTCGCTTCCTGGATCGCACCGTTGGGGTGACCGACGACGTACGCCATGGCGTCGATGTTGTTGTCCGCCAGCGCGGAAGCCATCTCGGCGGCGCCCAGCTCGGAGGAGAGCGAGAACACGCTGGTGTCCCAGCCTTCCGCGTCCATCAGCACTTCCATGGTGGCGCGCTGGCCGGAACCCGGGTTGCCGATGTTGACGCGCTTGCCCTTCAGATCCTGGATGGAATGGATGTTGGCGTCTTCGCGGGCCAGGATAGTGAGCGGCTCGCCATGCAGCGAGAAGACCGAGCGCAGGTTTTCCATCGGCTGGTCGAACTGCGCTTCACCATTGAAGGCGTTGTACTGGACGTCGGACTGGGCGACACCCATGTTTAGCTCGCCGGACTTGATGCCGTTGATGTTGGCAACGGAACCACCGGTGGACGGTGCGTTACAGCGGATACCACTCTCTTCGGCGCTGCGGTTGACCATCCGGCAGACGGACTGGCCGACGACGTAATAGACGCCGGTCTGGCCACCGGTACCGATGGTGATGTACTGCTGATCCTGAGCCATGGCCGGCGTGGAGATCGATGCGGCGCCCATCAGGGCGGAGGAGAGAACGGCTGCGGTTAATGCATGGCGTTTCATGCGCATACCTCGAAGATTTCCCGTTTATTGTGTTGATCGGTTTCCCGACCGCGAAGACAACGGGCTGGCCGGCGTGCGTCAGGGTGTGATTCGAATCGCACCGTGCCCGTGGACTTGCCTATTGCAACATATCTTATCCCTGACGGCGCGCCATCATATAGTGAGTTCGAGCCAGGCAAAACCGCGAGATGACGGTCTGCCGCCCGTCTCGCCCAACGGTTGGCCTGCCATTGCCATTGCTTACCGCCTCCAGAGGCTCCGGGGCTCGTTTCGCGCCAATGACCTTTCACGATCGGCATGCCTCATGCCGGAAGCGAATGCCGTCATGGCGTCAGCCAGGCGGAGAGATCGACTCGATCCCCCACGGCCAGGCCATGGGCGTCGAAGTAGCCGGCGTTGGCCTCGAGCGCGGCCCGAAACGGCGCGCCTGCCGGATAGACGGGGCACTCTCGAGACGAGGTCGCATGACAGGGAGGCATCGTCCTGAGCGAGCGGATCATGCCGTCACCGCCGATGAAGGCGATATCCAGCGGGATCCTGGTCTTGTACATCCAGTAAGCGTTGCTGCCCGGCTGCTCGCGGTCGTAGAGAAACAGCATGCCCGCGTTCTCCGCCAGCGACTCGCGCTCCATGAGCCCGCGCGCGCGCTCGGATGCCGTCCGCGCCACCTCGACATGCAGCGTATGCTCATGCCGGCCGTCGTCGAGGGTCACCGTCTGGCCCGGCAACGTCTCCGCCCATGCCGGTACCGCGAAGAGCGCGCACAATGCCCATACCCCACAGTCCCGAACCCTCGCCAGCATGCCCTTCCTCCTCACCGTTGCTGTGCCGCCTCACCCGTGGCGACGGCGCCAGTAATGCTTACCGATATGATAGAGCCAGGCCAGCACCAGCAGACCCAGCACCAGCTTCGACGCCGGGCCGATATAGGCTTCCAGCGCGCGGAAATTCTCGGCCAGCTGATAACCGGCCACGGCCAGGAAGGCGCTCCAGATCGCGCTGCCCGACGCGGTGAGCAGCAAAAAGCGCCCGATCGGCATGGCGTAGACCCCGGCCGGCAACGAAATCAGCGACCGCACGCCGGGCACCAGCCGGCCAAACAGGACGATCCAGCCACCGTGGCGCTTGAAGATGCGATCGGCGCGATCCAGGTCCCGCCGCGATAGCGCCAGCCAGTGGCCGTGTCGCTCGACGAAAGCGGACATCCGGTCATGGCCGAACCAGCGAGCGACGCCGTAGAACGGCAGTGCTCCCAGCACCGAGCCGACCGTGCCCGCCACGATCGCGCCGATCAGCGAAAGCTTTCCCTGGCTCGACAGGTAACCCGCCAGCGGCATGATCAGTTCGGAGGGAATGGGCGGGAACAGGTTCTCCGCGAACATCAGCAGCACCAGCCCGAAGTAGCTCAGCGTATCGACCGCCTGCTGAATCAGTGAATACATGCAACGGCTCCCGCCGGCGGGATGCCATGCCTCTCACGCCAGTGCCATGCCGTCACGCCTGCTCCTCCGTCCCGGATTCGCGCTGGCGCGAGCCGTTCTGCGCCGTGGCCGCCTGACGCGTGGCGGATTCACCCTGGCCGACCCGATGGTCGATGTAGGACAGCACGAACAGCTGGACGACGAGAAAACAGAGGCAGAAGACGATTCCCTTGAACATGTTCCGGGCTCTCGGTGGCGATGATTTCGAAATCGGGGCGTCAACCTTCGGAAGACGTTGACGCATGGTAGCGCATTCCTCGGATAGCGGGATGCCGAGTTCGCCGCCGGCAGGCGGACATCGCCCGTGACTCTTGCGATGGCATGCCAGGGCCTGTCGGCGTTTCATGGCCGGTCGCGTGACATCTCAAAATAACCTTGCTCTCGCCCGAGTCGTTGAGACAATGGAATATCGACGCCATTTAGCAACGTCTCGACGACGCCTTTCAGCGACGTCTTCCAACCACATCATTCAACGATGAGTACTGCGCGTGCCCCTCAAGGATTTACTGATCGGTCTCGGCATCATCATCATCTGGGCCTTCAACATCATCGTGATCAAGCTCGGGGTCGAGGATCTGCCGCCGCTGCTGGTGACGGTACTGCGCTTCATGCTGGTCGCGGTGCTGGTCGTGCCGTTCACCCGGATCTCGCGTCAGCAACTCCCCTGGATCCTGCTGCTGGCAGTCACCTTCGGCGGCCTGCACTTCCCGCTGCTGTTTCTCGGGCTCCAGCAATCCGAAGCCGGTACCGGTGCACTTCTGGTCCAGATGGGCACCCCGTTTGCCACCCTGCTGGCAGCGATGTTTCTCAAGGAGAAGCTGGGGCCCCGCCGGGTCGTCGGCCTGATCCTCGCCTTCGGTGGCGTCGTGGTGCTGGCCGGAGGCCCGTCGCTGCCGCCACCGGCCCCCACCGCCCTGCTGCTCGCCAGCGCCTTTTTCTGGGCGGTCTCGACCATGATCATCAAGCTCGCCCCGCCCATCGCGCCGCTGACCATGACCGGCTGGATCTCGCTGTTCGCGATTCCCCTGGTCGCGCTGGGCAGCTGGATCTTCGAGGACGACCAGTGGCTGGCGCTTCGCCAGGCCAGTTGGGCCGGCTGGGGCGCGGTGGTATATACCGCCGTGATGTCCTCGATCGCCGCTTACGGGCTATGGTACCGGCTACTGCAGAAGCACCCCGTCAGCCGCGTGGTGCCGCTGACGCTGCTGATGCCGGTGTTCGCCGTCATGCTCGGCGTCTGGCTGCTCGACGATCCGCTGGGCATCAACAAGGTCGCGGGCGGCGTCATGGTCATCGCCGGGCTGGCCATCATCAACATCCGTTTTCGCCGTCAACGCAAGCCGAGGCCCGTTTCATGAGTCATCCCGCCCTCCCCGATATCCTGCCCATGACACTCGACGATCACGCGGATTTCACCGCGATGATGCTACGCACGCCGGGCGTGGTGCTGAGAACCGCCGACGGCTACGCGGCCACGCAACGCTATCTGGAGCGCAACCCGGGGTTGAGCTTCGTGGCGCGCCCGGCCAACGGGGAAGGCATCGTGGGTTGCGCCATGGCAGGCCACGATGGCCGCCGCGGCTATCTGCAACACGTCATGGTCGATCCGGACTATCGCCAGTTGGGGCTCGCCCGGACGATGGTCGATCATTGCCTGGCGGCGCTGCTGGAAGCGGGCATCGAGAAAGTGCATCTCGACACCCTGGCGGACAATCACGAAGCCCACCGCTTCTGGCAGCATCTGGGCTGGGCCGATCGCCGCGACGAGATCGTCAAGTTTTCCCGCGTGCTGGTCGAAGATGCCAACGCCTGAGCCGGACCCGCCCTAGGTGGATGGTTCCGCGGAGTGACGAGCCGAGCGGATGTTGGTCAAGAGCGGGCTGCCGGTAGCCGGATCCTGCATCAAGGTACATTCCACGCCGTAGAGATCGCGAACCAGCGCCGTCGTCACCACGTCGCTCGGTCTGCCGGCAGCGACGATCCTGCCGTCCAGCATCGCCACCAGGTAGTCGGCAAAGCGGCAGGCGCTGACCAGATCGTGGACCACCATTGCCAGCGTCTTGCCTGCCGCGGCCAGGTCCCGAATCAGTTCGAACACTTCCAGCTGATGGCCGAGATCGAGCGCGGAAGTCGGTTCGTCGAGCAGCAGCAGCGGCGTCTGCTGGGCGATCGCCATGGCGATCCAGGCGCGCTGGCGCTGACCGCCGGACATGGCATCCAGAGGCCGGTCGGCGAGCGCGTGCAGATCCGCCGCCGCCAGCGCTTCGTCGACCACGCGCCGGTCGTCCCTCGACCACTGCTTGAACAGACTTTGATGCGGCTGCCGTCCGAAGCGGATCAGCTCGGCGACGGTCAGGCCTTCCGGCGCGAGAGTTTCCTGCGGCAGCAGTGCCAGCCGCTGCGCCATCTCGCGCGCCGGCAGACGCTGGATATCGTGACCGTCGAGCAGCACCGCGCCCCGATCCGGCACATGCAGACGCGCCAGACTCGCCAGTAGCGTCGACTTTCCGCAGCCGTTGGGGCCGACGATCGCCGTCACCTGCCCGGCAGGGAGCTCGAGATCGAGCGCATCGATCACCGTGCGCCGCGCGCTGCCCCGCCCGTAGCTCAACGAGAGCTGGCGCGCGGCCAGGGGCGGTGCGACGTCCGGCGACACGTTCGAGGGCGACGCATTCGACAGTGACGCATCGGACGAGATAGCGGCAAACGAGTTCATGACTGGAACCTCGGTGCAGGACGTAACAGTATCCACAGAAGAAACGGTGCCCCGACGATCGCGGTCACGATACCGACGGGCACTTCGATCGGCGCCAGCAGTAACCGCCCGACCAGATCCGCGGCGACCATCACGATCGCCCCGGAGAGTGCCGAAGCGATCAGCGAAACGCCCCGGTGCGAAGAGAGCTGGCGGGCGATTTCCGGGCCGATCAACCCGACCAGCCCGACCGGGCCAGCGACCGCGACCGCCAGTGCTGCGAGCGCCACCGACACCACCAGCGCCGTGTAACGACAGGCGCGCACGCGGTAGCCCAGCCCCTGGGCCACGGCGTCCGAAAAGCGCAGTATCCGCATCGCCCGGGAGAGATAGCACGCCACCACGAGGCCGATCGCCAGACCGTACCAGAGCCAGACCAGCGCGGCACCGTCGCGGGCGTTGAGACTGCCGACGGTCCAGGGATAGGCGGCGTTGGCGGTGTCGATGGCGACCCGCGCCATCAGCAGCTGCGTCAACGCCCCGAAGACCGCGCCGACGCCAATCCCCGTCACGATGAAGCGATAGCCGCGCGTCCCGACGTCATTGGCCAGCGCAAAGGTAATGGCCGTCGCCGTGGCGGCCCCCGCCAGCGCCATCGGCGGCGGCGCCAGGCTCGTGCCGAGCCCCACGACCGAGGCAACGGCAAAGGCCGTGGCGCCGTTGTCGATGCCGACGATCCCGGGCGTGGCCAGACGGTTGCGGGCCAGCGTCTGCATCAGGCAGCCGGAGAGCGAAAACGCCGCGCCGGTCGCGACACCCGCGGCCAATCGCACCAGACGCAGCTCCTGGACGACGAAAGCGCTGACCGGATCGCCGTAACCGAAGACGCCGGCCAGCGCCTCCCGCGGGCTCAACGTCAGCGTGCCCAGGCATAGCGACAGAAGCGAAACGGCCAGCAGCGCAGCCAGCAAGCCGAGGCAGACGAAGCAGGCGCGACGCTCGATCAGGATCGAATAGTCGCGCTCGCCGAGCGCCCAGCTCAGGCGCCACGAGCCGGGCGGAGGCGTCACGCCGGCATCAGGACGATTCATCGGGCAGGCGGGCGGTGTCAGGGTACGAGTCTTCATCAGGCGTCACAGCGCGGGCAATCGGTGGGCACGGACGACAGCGATCAGCACCGGCGCCCCGACCAGCGCGGTAATCACACCCAGCGGCATCTCCGAGGGCGCCACCAACAGTCGCGCCAGAATGTCGGCGCTGAGAATCATGATCGGCCCCAGCGGTAGCGTCAGCCACAGGGTACGGCGAATGTCGGGACCGGCCAGCGCCCGGGCGACGAACGGCACCACCAGCCCCACGAAAGCGATCGGGCCGGCAACCGCCGTGGCCGCGCCGACCAGTACCGCCACCGCGATGACGCACAGGAGCCGGATCCAGCGGGGATGATGGCCCAGCCCGACGGCCACTCGTTCGCCGAGCGCGAGCGCCGCCAACGGCCGGGCGATGGCGACGATCAGCACACCGGCGAACAGCAGGCTGGGCAGGATAGCGCGAAGGTCCTCGAGCCGACGCCCGGCCAGGCTGCCGATGACCCAGAACCGGATTTCGTCGGCACTGCGCTGGTCGACCAGCAGCAGCAGTGAGGTCAATGCCCCCAGCAGCCCGGACAGGATCGCCCCGGCCAGCACCAGCCTGACCGGATCGTTGCCGACCCCGTTGACGCGCGCCATCGTCAGCACGAACAGGCATCCGGCCAGCGCCCCCAGCTGCGCCACGGAGATTCGCAGCGTCGCCGCGCTGGCGCCCAGCACCAGCGCGATCGCCACCGCCAGGGCACTGCCCGCGCTGACACCGAGAAGCCCTGGCTCGGCCAGCGGATTACGGGCGACTGCCTGGATCAGCGACCCCGCCACGCCAAGCGCCATGCCGACGGCCACGCCGATCAGTGTGCGCGGCAAGCGTAGCGACTCGACGACGAAACGCGCCTCGTCGCTACCGCCACCGGTCAGAACCGACCAGGCGTCGAGCGGGCCAACGTCGCCGGCGCCCAGGAGCAGGCTCGTCACGCCGACCAGCAGGAGGCTGGCCAGCAGGACGAGCATCAGATTGAGGAGCGACGATCGTTCACGAAAAGACGAGCGCTCACGGGAAATCGTTTCAGTCACGGCAGGTCGTCATGAAATCCGAGGCATGGAATCGAATCCAGGATCAGGGCATCAGTAGTCACTGCGTCAACACGCCCTCGATATCATCGAGAATGCGCTGCGCGGCGATGGGCCCGGAAGCGCTGGTCCAGAGCTGGCCGTCCACCGGCACCACATGGCCCTGCTGCACGACATCGAGGCGCTCGAAGGCCGGCGACTGGCGGGCGGATTCCAGCGCTGCTTCGCCGTCGTCGTTCAGCGTCGCCAGGAACAGCCAGTCGCTGTCGATACTCGACAGATTCTCGAGACTCAGCGAATCGCTGTGCGGACGCCCGGTCTTGACCACACCGCCGTCCTTCACATCGAAACCACTAGCCGCCAGCAGCCCGGTCGCGAACAGCTGGGTCGACATCACCAGCGGGCCGTTGGGCATCCAGCGCGCCAGCGTGGCGGTAGTGTCACCATTGGGCTGGCGTTGTGCAAGCGATCGAGAACGATTTTCAATTGCTTCTATGGCGTCATCGATCGCCGCCTCGCGGCCCAGCGCTTCGCCGAAGAGACGTGCTTCGGCCTTCCAGGCTTCCGGCTCGAATCCTTCGGTTTTGGGCACCACCGTCGGCGCTATCTGCGACAGCAACTGGTACTGCGACTCGGGCAGGCGCGACGAGGCCAGGATCAGATCCGGCCGCTGCGCGATGACCGCCTCGATGTTGGTCTCGCGTGCGGTGCCGACGATGGCAATATCCGCGGCGGCCTCTCCCAGATAGCTCGCCACGCCCTCGCCGCCGCGAGTCGCCACCGCCCCTAGCGGCGTCACGCCCGCTGTCAGGGCGGTATCCAGCGCCCCTTCGTACAGCGTCACCACGCGCTCGGGCTGGCCATCGATTTTGACATCGCCGTACGCCGTATCCAGCGTGCGGGCCTGGGCCGTGGCCGCCAGCAGCCCGCTTGCCAGGGCGAAACTCGTCACCAGGACCTGACACGCTCGAGACAGTTTGAAAATTGACGACATGATCTTGTACTCCTTTTGAGCCTGATCGAATGCCTGCCCGAGCCGCTTTCCACGGCTCGCGGCAGGCTCTCCGACCGGATGAACAACTGCCAAATGAGCGATGGCTCAGAACTTCACGGTAATACCGGCGTTATAGCGGCGACCATCCAGCACTTTTTCGAAATCTTCGTAATCCACGTTCTTGTCGAAGACGTTGTAGACACCGCCGAACAGCGTGGCACTCGAGGTCAATCGATAGGCTGCACCGACATCGACGAAGGTATAGGAAGGAATCTTCTTCTCGATGCCCCGATGGCCCGTTCCTTCGCTCGTGCGGCCGCGATAGTTGACCCGCGCCCAGGCGGAAAGCGCGCCTTCCGGCTGCCAGTTCAGGGTGGCATTGGCCATGTGCTTGGGCAGGTTGTTGAGGGGCATGCCCTCGTACTCGCCACTTTTCTGCTCGGAATCGGTGTAGGTGTAATTGGTACTCAGCGAGTAATCCCTGCCCAGCGGCAAGGTCAGCATCGCCTCGATACCTTGCATGGTGACCTTGTCGACGTTATAGCGCTTGCTGATGAAGTCATAGTCATGCCCATCGTAGGTGCAGACTGCATCGCCGTTGTCGATATCACAGATCCGGTCTTCCGTGATCTTGTCCTTGAAGTCCGTGTAGAAGACGGTCAATCCGGCCTGGGTGCCCTGCTGGTTATCCCAGATCACGCCCAGCTCATGATTGAGACTTTTCTCCGGTTTCAAATCCGGATTCCCCAGAATCACGGCATTGCCGTTGCGCCCCCCCGTGGATTGTCCCCAGCCAGGAGAGGCCTGACGTAGATCCGGTGCCCGATAGCCACTGGTCACGCCGCCCTTGACCGTCCATTCCGGCGCGAGGTTCCACACCCCGTACAGCCGCGGCGACCAGTGTGTCCCGTAGTTTTCGTCCTTGTTGAGGCGTGCACCGCCCGTGAGGGAAAAGTCTTCGGTCAGCAGCCATTCATCCTCGAGAAATAACGCCCACTGCCAGCGGGTAAGCTCGTCCAGGTCACCCGCCTCGTTACCCTCGTCGCTCAGCTTCTGGTACTCGTATTGCCCACCCAGCGTGACGATATGCATCCCCAGCGGCATCACGGTCTGGGAATTGAACACCGTGCTATCGTAAGTCATGTCGCGTGAAGGGTTGTCGATTTCCTCGCGCTGTACATAGCTGTCGGTGGTACCGAAGTCCCAGCGCCCCTGGTGCGTCACGGCATAGTGGCGGCGAATATAATCCTGCTCGTTTCGCGTATCCGATGCTTCACTGGATTTGCCCGGGTTGGAGGTACGCTCCTGCTTGTTCACCCCGGCTTCAAAGTCGAGAGTCTGACTGTCCGTTGGCGTCCAACTGAGCTTGGCGGTACCACTTCTCATGTTCTGGTCGTTGTAGCCATTGACGATCTCGTCCTCGTCGCGCTGCGAATACTGGCCGTAAACCTGCAAGCCCAGCACGTCGTTCTTGAGCGGCCCACCGACGTAGAAACGTGTCTGATCGATATCGCCGGAGTCGGAATCCTCCTGAATGGTGGTATCGGCGGTCACGCTGCCGCCCCACTTGTTGGCGACCTTCCGAGTAATGATGTTGATGACGCCACCCAGCGCATCGGAGCCGTACAACGAGGACATCGGGCCGCGAATCACCTCGATGCGCTCGATGGCCGAAAGCGGCGGCAAGAAACCCTGCTCGATGCCGGGGCCATCGCTGTTGGGACGCGTCTCTCGCGAGCCTTGTCGTTTGCCGTCGACCAGGATCAGCGTGTACTTGGCCCCCATGCCACGCAGGCTGATGTCCTGGGATGAACCGCCGCCGGTGACGACGACCCCAGGCACATCTATCAAGGCATCGGTGATATCGCGGTAATGCTTGTTCTCCAGCTCTTCACGGCTGACCACGCTGATGGAAGCCGGCGCATCCGTGATCTGTTGCGCATAGCCCGATGCGGTAACAACCATTGGGCTCATATTTTCGGCCGCAATGACAGGAGGGGAGAAGCCGGAAACGCCGGCGATGGCCAAGCCCAACCACGTGATGCGTGGCGAGATAGCGGAATTCATGTTCATCGGTTCCCTTGAGATGAAGCGCCAGCCTGATCGATAATGCAAATTCTTATCATTTAGATTCTTCCATACTCCCTGTCTAAAATCTCGCGACAGTGCGTTGCGTTTTTCGCAACCACTGGAAGATCGCGTCGAAACGATAAAACCGTTAAAGTTTCTGATAACCATTTTCATTCACGCTATAACTCGCCCACGCCACCGGGCTGGCTTGCCAGGGAATTCATGTACGATCTCGAGGAACTCGCGACCTTCGCTGATGTGATGGAATCCGGCAGCCTGACGGTGAGCGCTCGTCGCCTGGGCGTCGCCAAATCGACCTTGAGTCGCCGCATCGCGCACCTGGAAACCCGGCTGGGCCAACCATTGCTCCGGCGCCAGGCCAACCGTCTGATGCCCACGGAGGCCGGCGGGCTTTTCCTGGGTTACGCGCGGGAGATGTTGCGCATTGCAGAACAGAGCCATCTGGCGCTGGACGACTTGAAGGCGGAAATCAGCGGTGAGGTCATCGTCAAGGTTCACTCGGCGTTGGCGCGCGGTTTCGTGGCGAGGCAGGCAGAGCGCTTCCTGGAGCGCCACCCCAAGGCCAGGCTGGAAGTGCGCACCCTTCGATCGGCCCCTTCGATACCGGATGGCAGTGCTCTTCACCTTTGGGTCGGAGCGGTGGTGGAATGCGGCCTTCGCCAGGAGGTGCTGGGCTGGATCACGCGCGGCATCTACGCCAATCCCGAGTATCTCCGTCACCGGGGCGCGCCAGGCCATCCGCATGAACTGAAAAACCACGCCTGGGTCGACCTGCTCGGCGATACCGAAAGCGGCGTGACGCTGAGCCACCCCTACCAGGGCCATTACCACCTTCCGTCGGCCGGCAGCCGGCTGCGTGTCGATCAATTGGCGTTACATGCCGATGCCATCGCTCGTGGCCAAGGGCTGGGGCTGATGCCCCACTGGATGGCCGAACGCCGTCTGCGCCATCACCCGGGAACCCTGGTGCCGTGTCTGGGAGAATGGCAGGCGCCGCCGTTACCGGTCACCTTGCTTTATCCCTATGGCCATCAGCCCCGGAAGATCACTGCACTGATCGAGCAGTTACGCCAATCGGTACCGGCCGCCTGGCAACGCGAGACAGCGGAGCTGCCAGCCCCGGCCGTCGATCGCTGAACACCATTCACCTTGCCGATACCGCACGCCTGCGGGTGGTCAGGTCATTACCATGGGGCTGGAAGCCGAAAAGTCCTTCTATGCGCGGGACATGGCCGAACGGGCCGGACTGGCAAAGTGGATCGACTATCGCATAGGCGATGCCTTGCAGTTGTCTGCTGGCGAGGCAGGCCCTTTCGATTTCGTCTGGTTGATCACTGGAAAGGGGCTCTACCCGCTCCTTCGATACTCGTTCTTTCGATACCTACCCTGCATGCCACTGATGCCCCTTTCCTTCATACGGGCCAGGTACGCGAATTCCGGCTTTTCCGGTTAGACTGCAGGAGAGACGCGGCGACTCCAGTGCCGCATGTCTGACAGCGACTTGAATAGCGTGCTAACATTGATCGCTTGTCGAATCACGACGCGGCCAACAGGGAAGATATGGGTCTACAGGAAATTGCCGTTGGCGGGATCTTTCTCAGCCCACTGCTGATTTATGCCTTCTTTGGCTTCATCGCCACCCTCTTCCTGCGTTGGTTGCTGCATTGGGTGATCGGGCAGCGCGCCTTGTGGTATGAAGCCTGGTTCGACGTCTCGCTGTTCGTGCTGTTCACTGCCGGCATTACCTTTCTGTTTTCCGTCCTGCTCGAGAGTACTTGATGCGCAATTCGCTACGTATCCTCATGACCCTCGTCGTCGTCGCGATCGCCGTGGCCGCCGGCATCTGGCTTTGGAACTACTATCTTTTCACCCCCTGGACGCGGGATGCCCGCGTGCGGGCGGAAGTGATCACGATCGCGCCGGATGTCTCCGGCTGGGTACGCACGCTCAACGTCAACGACACCGACTTCGTCGCCAAGGGCGATACCCTGTTCGAGATCGACAAGGCGCGTTATCAGGCGGCGCTGGATCAGGCCCAGGCGACGGTGGAAAACCGCGAGGCCACCTTGCAGCTACGCCAGACGGAAGCCCAGCGCCGTAACCAACTGAGCAACCGTTCGATCAGCGCAGAAGATCGCCAGATTGCTCAGATCAACAGTCGTGTCGCCGCTGCCGATCTGAAGCAGGCCCAGGCCGATCTGACCAGCGCCAAACTCGATCTGGAGCGAACCCGCGTCGTCGCGCCGGTCAGCGGCCATGTGCTCAACCTGCAGCTGTCGGCCGGCAACTATGTCAGTCGAGGCACATCGGTGATGGCGCTGGTGCAGTCGAACTCCTATTACGTCATGGGCTATTTCGAAGAGACCAAGATGTCCTCCATCGATGTCGGCGATCCCGCGGAGGTCATCCTGATGAATGGCGATACCCATCTGCATGGACATGTCGCCGGCATCGGCCGGGGGATCGCCGATACCAATACCAGCCTCAACAACCAGCTGTTGCCGCAAGTGCAGCCAACCTTCAACTGGGTGCGACTGGCACAGCGCATTCCGGTTCGCATTACCCTGGACGACATTCCGGACGAGACGCTGCTCAGCGCCGGCATGACGGCAACGGTCAGGATTCAGCACGGCGACGGCACGCCGCCATCCGAGTCTCCTGCCGACCCCGTCAGTACGACAACGAAGCCGACCCAGCCAGCCGACCGGCGCCCGACCGAGCAGGCTCAATCGAGACCGGCTGACGCAATGCCAGCCGGGAACGCTGCCGACGACACGCAGTGAGCGCCATGCCACCGCTCGTCAAGACCTACCTGATGCCCGACGCCACGGCGGTCAAGTTCGCCATCAAGACCACCGTGGCGATGATGATCGCGCTCTATCTGGCGCTCTGGTTCAACCTCGACCGCCCTTACTGGGCGTTGATTTCGGCGGCCTTTCTGCAGATCCGCCCGATGAGCGGCATGGTAATCGAGAAAGGCATCTGCCAGCTCGGCGGCACGTTCGTCGGGGCGGTGGCGGGAATCGTCATCATGTCGCTGTTTGCCCAGGCCAGGGTGCCCGCGCTGATGACCCTGACGCTATGGATCATGCTGTGTACCTATGTCGGCTCGCTGTGGCGCAACAACTATACCTACGGCTGTCTGATGGCAGCCGTCACCGCCATGCTGATCGTGGTGATCTCCAACGGCAGCACGCCCGGCGGGATCTTCGACATCGCCGTGGCGCGACTGTCGGAACTGGGGTTGGGCGCGATCTGTGCCACCCTGGTCAGCTCGTTGCTGTGGCCCTCCCGAGTCGGCAAGCATCTCTCAACTCAAGCTGATAGCGTCATCAACGAAGCGTTCGAGAACGCGGCCCTGCGCCTGGAGGCGAGCGACGACATTCCCGCCATGCAGAAGGCGCTGCGGGGTAGCCTCGGCCCGCTGACCACGCTGGAAACGGATAGCCAGGCGGCGCGCTTCGAGGGTCCGGAAGGCCCGGGCCGCGTCCGTGCCACCCACGTTCTGACCCGACGCACGCTGCGCTTCCTGGCCAATCTCCAGGCGCTGCATCAAATGATGCGTGACCATGCCGACAAGCTGGATCCGCGCAGCATCGAGATCGCACGCCAGGTCGCCCAAGGCTTTCGCGAGGCGGAGCAAGTCAGGGGCGTTGTCAAAGGGCGTCAGGAACTTCAGAAGCTGCGTCACCTCGTGCACCAGAGCGACGAAAAAGGCATGGCACCGTTGGACCGACGCGCACACTTGGGGCTGCGCGAATCGATCGGCCATGCCATGGTCATGCTGAACGCCCGCGAAGCGATCGCCTCACCTGGCTCGCACAAGTTGCGCTCCGCTTCTCTGGCCTGGCACCGCGATCATCTCGCCGCCGCTATCAATGCGATTCGCTCGGGCATCGTTTTCGGCACGCTCGCCACGTTCTGGATTCTCACGGCCTGGAACAGCGCCATGATTGCCATGTTGCTGGGCACGCTATTCTCGTCCTTCTTTGCCAGCCGAGACAATCCGGTCGCGATCACCATGATGTTCTACAAGGGCATGCTCGCCGCCATTCCCAGCGCGTTCCTGTTCGGACATGTACTGCTGTCGCAGGCCAACGGCTTTCCGATGCTGGCGCTGCTGTTCGGCACGCCGCTGTTTCTGGGGCTGATGGGGGCGACCAATCCGGCGACGATGGGTTATTGCCTGGCCTTCACCATCTTCAACATCCTGCTGACCATGCCCGGCAACAACATGGACTTCTCTTTCGACAGCTTCGCCAATCGCGCGGTCGCGGTGATCATCGGCCTCACCTGCGTGGTGGTGGGCTTCCGGCTGTTGCCCGGTCTGGGCACGCGCCTGCGTCGGCGCCGCTTGATCAATGCGATCTCCAGGGATATTCATCATCTGCGGCGGCGGTCGATACGCGATGCCGAAACCCGCTTCATTGGCCATATGGCGGATCGCATCCTGCAACTGGCCCAGCACGACGACATGCTGCCCCAGGATCAGCGCCACCTTTTCATACTCGGATTGACGGGGCTGGATCTGGGCACCGCTACGCTACGCCTGCGCGATCGACTCGATGATGCGCCCCATCCGGTCATTCGACGCGCCCATCGCCAGCTGCTTCAGGCGCTGGCCACCGGCTTCGAGGAGAGTGCCAACGGCCGCCAGCCGCAGGGGATCCGCGAGGCGGGCGAGCGTCTGGAAGAGGCTATAGTCAAACATGGCGATGCCTCGACGGATCACCATGTGTTGCTGGTGGGGTTGGTCGAACGACTGGAACTGGCGCTGGAACGCCTCGGGCACATCATGGCCGAGCGCCCGCATATCAAGCCCGACCGCCAGCCCGAACCCGTCACCTCCTGATCGCGACCGGCGGCCTGATGCCTATCATCGACGACCGATACGCGGCCAGGTGTCGGCGAGACGGTAGCCGGCAGGCCACGGGTCACGCGGGTCGAGGGTGTGCTGATGTGTACCGGTGATGAAAGCTCGCCCCCGGATCAGCGGCGTCACCGCTTCCTTGTCGCCGACCCGCGTCGTGCCATCGAGCCGGCAGTAGAAGCGCGAGTCGATGATCGATTCACCGATGAAGGTCTCGCCCTGCTTGAGTTTGCCCTGTGCATGCAGCAGCGCCATGCGCGCCGAGCAGCCGGTTCCGGTGGGAGAACGATCGAGCTTGCCCGGCTGGATCGCCACCGTATTGCGGCCAAGCCAGGCATCACCCTCCCGCCTGAGCGGCGCGGCAATCTGGCAGAAAGAGACGTGCTTCCAGTCGGGATTGGTGGGGTGATGGAAACCGAACTGCGCGTTGACGGCATCGGTGATCCGAATGCCGGCCTCGACCAGATCCCGCGCTTCGTCCGGTTCCAGTCTGAAACCGAGGTCCTCGGCATTCACGATCACAAAGCTGTCGCCGCCGAATGCCGTGTCGACACGCAGCGTACCGAGCCCTTCCACCTCGAGCCGCAGGTCTCGCCGATCGACGAACGCCGGCAGATTGCGCACGGTGACGTCTAGCACCCGACCATTTTCGCAGCGCGCCACGGCCTCGATCAGACCACCGGGCGCTTCCAGCACCAGATGTGTCTCGGGCTCCTGCATCGGCAGGATCCCAGTTTCGAGCAGCACGGTCGCGACACAGAGACTGTTGGAGCCGGACATCGGTGGCGTGTCTTCCGGCTCCATGATGATCCAGCCCATCTGCGCCCGTGGATCCTTGGGCGGCACCAGCAGGTTGACGTGCCGGAAGACGCCGCCACGGGGTTCGTTGAGCATGAAGTTGCGCAGCGTTTCGTCACGCGCGATCCAGCGCGACTGCTCCCACAGCGTCTCGCCGGGTGGCGGCGCCACGCCGCCGACGATGACATCCCCTACTTCTCCCTCGGCATGACAACTGACGCTATGGATCACGCGAGTGGTCTGCATACGATTCTCCGATACTTCGTTATTTACCGAGTCATTCACCGACGCCCTGTCATTCACCCACACCCAAGTAGGCCTTCACGATCGATTCGTCTTCACGCAGCCTCGCCGCCTCGCCCTGCATGCGAATCTCGCCGTTCTCGATCACGTAGGCGTAATGCGCCAGCCGCAGCGCGAGCCGTGCGTTCTGCTCGACCAGCAGAATGGTGGTACCCGCTTCGTTCAGGCGCTTGATGATGCGCATGATGTCGGTAACGAGCTTCGGCGCCAGCCCCATGGAGGGTTCGTCGAGCAGCATCACGCTGGGGCCGTGCATCAGCGCGCGTCCCATCGCCAGCATCTGCTGCTGACCGCCGGAGAGCAGCGAACCGTCCTGATGGCGACGCTCGTGCAGGATCGGGAACAGCTCGTAGACTTCATCGAGCCGCTGGCGGCGCAAGGCGTTGTCCTTGACCGTGAAGGCGCCCAGTTCCAGGTTCTCCTTGACTGTCAGCCCGCGCAGGATACGCCGGCCTTCCGGGACGTGAACCACGCCGCGACGGGCGATCTCGTGGGCCGCCAGCGTGGCGATCGATTCCCCTTCGAGCTGGACGTCGCCGCGCCGGGCTCGGACCAGTCCGGAGATGGTCTTGAGCGTGGTCGACTTGCCGGCTCCGTTGCTGCCCAGCAGGGTCACGATTTCCCCTTCGTGGACATCCAGCGACACGCCCCGCAACGCCTGGATCTGGCCATAGAAGGCTTCGACATCGCGAATGCTCAGCCGCACCTTGCCAGGCCGCACGGTGCTTGCCGGCCTATCGGTTTGAGTGAGGGTTTCCGTCACAGTGCCAGCTCCTCATCGTCCTGGCCGAGATAGGCCTCGATCACCTTGGGATCGTTCTGCACGGTGTGCGGGTCGCCTTCGGTGATCAGACTGCCGTGGTCGAGCACGCTGATGCGCTCGGAGACATTCATCACCAGGCTCATGTCATGCTCGATCAACAGCACGGCGATGCCGCGTTCGTCACGAATGCGCCGGATCAACTCGACCAGCGCCTCCTTCTCGCCGCTGTTGAGGCCCGCTGCCGGTTCGTCGAGCAGCAGCAGCTTGGGCTGGGTCGCCAATGCGCGGGCGATTTCGACACGCCGCTGATGACCATAGGCGAGGTTGGTGGCCAGCCGATCCTGATGCCCCAGCAGACCGACGAAATCGAGGCACTCCAGGCTAGTTTCGAGAATCCGGCGTTCCTCTGCACGCTGACTCGGCAGCCGGAGAATGGCGGCAAGCGCCCCCGATCGCGTCCGGCAATGCTGGCCGGCCATGACGTTCTCCAGCACCGACATTTCCCGGAACAGCCGAACGTTCTGGAAAGTCCGCGCGATGCCCAGCCGCGTCACGGCGTGCGGCTTGCGCTTGACGATGGACTCGCCATCCAGCGTGATTTCCCCCTGCTGGGGGCGATAGAACCCGGTTATGACGTTGAACATCGATGTCTTGCCGGCCCCGTTGGGGCCGATCAGGCTATGAATGCGTCCCGATTCGACGCCGAAGTCGACCTCGTGCAGGACGGTGTTGCCGGCAAAGCTCAGCGACACCTGTTTCAGTTGCAGCAGCATCAAGAACTCCTCAAAAAGGTGCTTACAGAACAGGCGAGCGAAGGCGAGACAAGGCAAAAATGGCCGAGGAAACGGAGTTTACTCGGGTAAATGAGTACTCCGAGGCCATTTTTAACGCGGTATCGTCGAGCGCAGCCCTTTTGTAGGTACCTTTCATGAACGCTTCTCGGGCCAGATACCACTCGGCCGGAACAGCATGATCAGCAACAGCAGCACGGCGAATATCAGCAGTCGCAGGGTGCCGAAATCCCTCAGCAATTCAGGCCCCAGCACCACGATGAAGGCGCCCAGGATGACGCCGGGTATCTTGCCCATGCCGCCGAGCACCACCGCCAGCAGAATCAGCACGGACTGCTGGAAGCTGAAGCTTTCCGGCGAGATGGCGCCCAGATTTACCGAGAAGAAGATGCCGCCGATCGCCCCGAAGATGGCGCCGATCACGTACGCCGCCAGCTTGGTCGCGACCCGGTTGATACCCATCGCCTCGGCGGCATCTTCATCATGGCGGACATAGAGCCAAGCCCTGCCGAGACGCGAATCGAACAGCCGCTGGCTGGCAATGTATGCCAGCACCGCCAACACCACGAAGACGTAGTAGAAGTCGATCGAGCTATCGATGTGCCAGCCGAACAGTGATGGCTCCGGAATGTGCGATAGACCGCTGGCGCCGCCGGTGATCTCGAGATTTCGGGCGGTGAAGCGCACGATTTCGCCGAAGCCCAGCGTCACGATCGCCAGATAGTCGCTGCGCAGGCGTAACGTCGGCCCGCCAATGATGACGCCGGCCAGTGCCGCTGCCAGCAGCGCGAAGGGAATCGCCGCCCAGAAATTGACGCCGAACTGCTGCGTCAGAATGCCGATGGTATAGGCACCAACGGCGAAGAAGGCGGCGTAGCCGAGATCGAGCAGACCGGCGTAGCCGACCACGATATTGAGTCCCAGGCACAGCACCACGTAGAGCAGCGCGTTGGTCAGGATCACCGTGGTGTACTGACTCGAGATCCAGGGCGTGACGATCAGGATCGCAATGATGGCGAGATGAAGTGCCCGTCTCCGGCCTGGCGATTCAAACGCCGCGTAGAGACGCTGGAAAAGATTGCGTGGCCTGGGTTCGTGGAAATCAGACTCGTGGAAATCAGGCTTGTGGGTATCGGGCGTCGTGGGTGGCGAATGTCTGTCCATGTCACATCCTCTCCACTTCGGATTTGCCCAGCAGGCCGGTGGGTTTGAACACCAGCACCAGAATCAGGATCGAGAAGGTGAAGACGTCCTTCCACTCGCTGCCGATGAACGGAATGTGCGTTCCGAAGGACTCCAGCAACCCCAGGATCAGACCGCCCAGCATGGCGCCGGTGATGCTGCCGATCCCGCCGATCACCGCGGCTGTGAATGCCTTGAGCCCGATCAGAAAGCCCATGAAGTACCAGATGCTGCCGTAATAGGCGCCAGCCATGGTGCCTGCGGCGGCCGCCAGCCCCGAGCCGATGAAGAAGGTCACCGCAATGACGGCGGAGACGTTGATCCCCATCATCCGGCACATGTCCTTGTCGATGGAAACCGCCCGCATGGCCCGGCCGTAAAGCGTCCTGGAGACGAACAGCTCGAGCGCGATCATCAATACCGCAGCGGTCGCCACCAGCACGATCTGGTTGTGAGAGAGGAAAAGATTGCCGAGATTGAAGCCGCCGAACCCGAGATCGGTGCTGAAAGCGGTGTACTGACCACCGGTCAGCGCCAGCGCTGCGTTCTGCAGCACCAGCGACACTGCCAGCGCCGTGATCAGGATCGAAAGCCGCGGCGCGCCGAGCATCGGGTGGTAAGCCACCCGCTCGATCACCACCCCCAGGCAGCCGACGGCGATCATGGCCAGCAGCATCGCAACGAAGATGCCGATCCAGCCAGCGCCGAGGAATCCGGAAACCAGGGACAGGCCACCGAAGCCCGCGAAGGCGCCCGTCATGTAGAGATCGCCATGGGCGAAGTTGAGCAGTTTGATGACCCCGAACACCATGGTGTAACCGAGCGCCACCAGGGCATAGAAAGAGCCTAGCACCAGCCCGTCGACGAGCTGCTGCAGAAAAGAATCGTACCAGGTCATGGGCGTGCGTCTCTGAACAGCGGAAAGCGGATGAGGAGAGCGAGCGAGTCGCGGGTTTCACGCCCCGCGACGCGCGACGACGCCTTCGGTTCGAGCCAAGACTCGAACCGAAGAGGGAATCGTCATTCCTCGTAGCGAGTCCACTTGCCGCCCTGGCCCTCGAGCACCACGAAGTTGCTGCGTGCCAGCGTGTGCTGCGGCGTGAAGGAGATCGGACCGGCCAGCCACTCCTGCCCGTCGGCGCTGTTCAGCGCCTTGATGATGGCATCGCCATCGGTGGAGCCGGCCTTGTCGATCGCCCAGGCCATCAGCTGCATGCCGTCATAGGCGAGCGGCGCATACGGCCCCGGCGAATTGCCGAACCTGGCCTGGTAGTCACTGGTGAACTGCTTGGCGGCCGGCAGGAAGTCGGCTGTCGGGTTGGAGAATGCGAACACGCCCTCGGCAGCCTGACCGGCGATATTGAACAGTTCCGGCGAGTTGGATCCGTCACCCACGGCGATGGTGCCCTGGAAGCCACGCTGACGCAGCTGGCGAATCAGCAGACCGCCATCGGCGTAGTAGGCCGTCCAGAAAACCGCTTCGGCACCGGAGCCACGGATCTTGTTGACCAGCGCGGAGAAGTCCTGCTCCCCCTTGTTGACGTATTCGAAGGCCGAGACGGTGTGACCGGCACCGGTCCAGGCGTCTCGGGTCAGATTGGCCAGATCCTGAGAATAGGCGTCGCCCTGGTTGACGATTGCCAGTTTCTCGATGCCCTTGCCCTCGAAGAACTCGAGCGCGGTCTTCGCCTGATCGTCGCCGGTGGAGTTGATCATCACCGCGTTACCCGGGTTCGCCGGGATCAGTTGGGTGGAGTTGGCGGCCACGATCACGAAGGGAATGTTGGCATCGCCGTAGGTCTTGAGCGTCGGCTGCGTCGCGCCGGAGCAGTAGCCGCCAACCACACCGACGACTTCCTGAGAGGCCAGGCGACTGGCCGCGTTGACGGACTGCTGCGGATCACAGGCCGTATCCCCGGTCACCAACTCGATCTGACGGCCGCCCAGCAAACCGCCCTCGGCATTGATTTCATCGGCGGCCAGCGACATGGCGTTGAACATATCCTTGCCGTAGGTCGCCTCCGAACCGGTCGTCGGTACCTGGACACCCAGGGTGATCGGGCCATCCTGAGCCATGGCCAGTGAACCCGCCGCCAGATTGACGACAGCGGCAGACGCAATCAATTTGAGTAGCTTACCCATAACAGCAACCTCTCCCTTCAGCGTTTATTGTTCGTGCAACACGTTTGTGGGTACTGCAAAGGGGTCGGGCGCAATGCCGTTCCGATCCCGTTTTTGTAATCATCTTGTAAAGCCTGCCATGAAATGGCCGCTTGTGGCACCCGGCTTTTCGTCGACACTATGCGCTTTGTATAAAATATACAAGAAGCTTGAATGACACCGGGTCCACGTCGCCATCCAGAAGAGGGTCGGCCAGACACCGAAGCGTGCTCGAACGGCTTCCCAAGGTGGCCGACGCATTCAAAAAGGACGGTGATGAGTTCGTATTTGATCTGAATTCATCGCCAGTCTGATGTACCATGACTACCCTTATCCAATGTGGCATTTAGCCGCGTTGATAAGCGCCGCATCGGAGCATGCGGTCAGTTTGAACTCAAAATGTCATTCAAGGGAGAAGATATGGCCACTTCGACTTCTTCCGGCGGTGCTGGCGGCGTCTTCGCCAAGCTCGTCGGACTTATCGTCGCGCTCGTGGGTCTAGCGCTGGGAGCGGGGGGCGCCTATCTGGCGACACTCGGAGGCTCTTGGTATTACGTCATCGCCGGCGTGCTGATGCTGATTTCCGGCATTCAGCTATTTCGTGGTCGAGTTTCCGGCGCGGGGATCTTCGGCGTTGTCTTCATCGGCACGTTTTTATGGACGGCATGGGAGTCAGGGCTGAACTACTGGCGCTGGATTCCCCGTCTGGATGTCGTGCTCATTCTCGCCATTCTGGTCGCACTGGTAACCCCGGGGCTCAAGAATGGCCCATCACGCAAGGCCGGCTTCTCCCTCGCTGGCGTTCTCTTCCTGGGGCTGGTCGTCGCTGGCGCCCTGGCCTTCTTGCCCGGCCGCGGTTACCAGCACCTCGAGGACGTCCCGGCAATGGCAGAACAGTCGCTGTCGACGGATGTCGGCAATGCGCAGCCTGCCGATGTGCCAGCCGACGAGGACTGGGCCGCGTACGGCCGCGACTCCGCTGCCACGCGCTATTCGCCCTCGGCTCAAATCACGCCCGATAACGTCGGCGATCTGGAAGTGGCATGGCAGTATCGCACCGGCGACGTGCTGGATCATCGCTGGGGCGCCGAAACGACGCCGCTGAAAGTCGGCGACAACGTTTTCCTGTGCACCTCACGCAACATTCTGATTTCTCTGAATGCCGCAACTGGCGAAGAGAACTGGCGTTACGACCCGGTGGTTTCGGAAGACGCGATTCCGTATACCGCTGCCTGCCGCGGTGTGACCTACTACGAAGTGCCGGAGGATCGGCTCAATCCGCCGACCGACACGGCAGCTACCGATGATCAGGGTGAGCAGACCGCGGCCACCGCCACCCAGGAAGGTGACGAGCAAGCGCCTGCCGGTGATGCACCGCAGCAGCCGGCGGTTGCCTCCAATGACGAGCAGGCCTGCCGTACGCGTATCATCTCCGGCACGCTCGATGGCCGTATCATCGAAGTCGACGCCGCGACGGGAGAGCCCTGCACCGGTTTCGGTGACAACGGCCAGGTCGATATCAAGCGCAATATGGGTGAAACCCCGGCGGGCTACGTCTCGATCAACTCCGCGCCTGTCGTCGTCCGCGACGTTGTGGTCACTGGCCACCAGGTGCTCGATGGTCAGCGCCGCTATCCGCCCTCCGGTGTGATCAAGGGATTCGATGCCGTCACCGGTGAACTGCAGTGGGCATGGGACGCGGGTCGCCCGGATCAGAGCGAACCCCTGACCGGTGACGACACCTATGTGCGTGGCTCGCCCAACATGTGGACCACTGCGGCCGGTGACAGCAAGCTGGGGCTGGTCTACCTGCCAATGGCCAACAGCGCCGCCGATTACTGGAGCAGCTCGCGGACCCCGGAAGAGAACGAGTGGGCCAGCTCGATGGTGGCGCTCGATGTCGAGACCGGTCTACCGAAGTGGCACTTCCAGACCGCCCACAAGGATGTCTGGGACTACGATCCAGGGTCACAGCCGACACTGATCGACTTTCCCACTGGAAACGGCGAAGTGCCGGCCCTGGTCATGCCAACCAAGCAGGGTGAGATCTACGTCTTCAACCGCGAGACCGGCGAACTGCTGGGCGGTGGTGCCGAAGAGCGGCCGGTACCCCAGGGCGGTGCCGAGCCGGATCAGCGCAGCGAGACCCAGCCGTTCTCGCTCTATGCAACGCTGCGTCAGCCGGATATCGACGAGAAAGACATGTGGGGCATGACCCCGTTCGATCAGCTGTTCTGCCGCATCCAGTACCAGCAAGCGAGCTGGAAAGGCATGTACACGCCGCCGACCGCTGAACAGCCGTGGATCCAGTACACCGGTTATAACGGGGGTTCAGACTGGGGCAGCGTGGCGATCGATCCGCGTCGTGGTGTGATCATTGCCAACTACAATGACATGCCCAACTACAACGAGCTGGTGCCGCGCGATGTCGCCAACAAGCTCGGCTGGGTACCGCGCGAAGAGCAGCAAGAGGACAGCGGTGGCGCCGAGGGCGCCGGTGATCCGCAGGCCAACACGCCCTACGCGATCAACGTCAATGCCGGCTGGCGCGTGCCTTACACCGGCATGCTTTGCAAGCAGCCGCCCTATGGACACATCCGCGCCATCGATCTGGCCAGTGGCGACACGCTTTGGGATCGACCGCTGGGCACGGCGCGAGCCAATGGCCCGTGGGGTATCCGCTCCGGTCTGCCGATCGATATCGGTACGCCCAACAATGGCGGCTCCGTGGTTACTGCCGGCGGCTTGATCTTTATCGCCGCAGCAACCGACGACCTGATCCGCGCCATCGACATCGAGAGTGGTGAGACCGTCTGGCAGGCACCGCTGCCGGCAGGTGGCCAAGCCAACCCGATGGTGTATGAAGCCAATGGACGTCAGTACGTCGTTATCGTCGCCACCGGGCACCACTTCATGGAGACCCCTTCCGGTGACTATGTGATCGCCTATGCACTCCCCAAGAGTGACGATAGCTGATTACTGGTCTCGGCCAGCGCCACTCCCTGTCTGGATAAAATCCATTCAGGGAGCCGGCAAAAAGTCAGCGCTAAAGAATAATGGGCGGCGGTGTCACCGACACTGCCGCCCGTTCTTTTATCGCGAGATGGTGATAGCGTAGGCCAAGACTATCTCATTGTTCACTGTTGGACGTCTATCCCAATAGCAATGAAAAGCCCGAGTACCGAAAGAAAGGCACTCGGGCTTTTTCTCCATTACCGCCTGATTTAGTTTTCAGGCAACCACGGTGACAAACGCAGAGTTTTTTGTCTTACCCTACGCTGACACCATGACAGAATTAATTCTGCGCATCCTCTGCTTCTTCCTGAATCTCTTCGCCAGCGTCTTCCATCGTGCTGCCTGCGTTGTCCACGGCATTATCGACCGACTCTCCGGCTTCTTCTGCTGGCCCTTCGTCGTTATCGCAAGCCACAACGCCAAATGCCATCAGGCCTAATAGCATAGCCATCGCCATTTTCTTCAATAGGTCAGTGCGCATCTCGCATCCTCCTGAGCAACTGCTTCCATGTATTTGCCCTAACAACCATAGCTACAGTTTGCAGAATCAGCCAACTTCGAAGCGACCTTCCCTAATTTCTCCTAATTATTCGAAAGCGGTCAAAAGCGTGTCTGCGCCTGGCGTCAGGATTCCTCCGTTTGCGATGAGATTGCAGGAATAACGATGAAGTAACGAAGGAACTCTCCTCCAACCCGCATGATAGAGTCGGGCCAGCATGGCCCGTGACGTTTCATGCGGGCATAAAAAAACCCCAGCCTTGTTGGGCTGGGGTTTCGGATAGATGCCTGACGATGATTCGGCCGGCGTTCCGGGACTCTCCATGGGAGACCCCTAAATAAGTGAACCCCGACCAATGGCCGGGGTTCGGTATAGATGCCTGACGATGACCTACTCTCACATGGGGAGACCCCACACTACCATCGGCGCTGAGCGGTTTCACTACTGAGTTCGGCATGGATCAGGTGGTTCCCACTCGCTATGGTCGTCAGGCAAAACTGACGTCGGGATGCGTGGCGTGACTGCAATTTGCCCTCATCCCAACCGATTCGGATCATGCTGACCGAGACACGTCTCGCCTGCCTGCTCTTCAAGACAGGGCGTATCCAGTCTGTCGGTGATCATCACCGATCGCACGCGGTACGTCTCGTACCGGTGCCGTAAACCCCTTGGGGTTATATGGTCAAGCCTCACGGGGCATTAGTACACGTTAGCTCAACGCCTTGCAGCGCTTCCACATCGTGCCTATCAACCAGCTAGTCTTGCTGGACCCTTTAGGAGACTCGAAGTCTCGGGGAGATCTCATCTTGAAGAAGGCTTCCCGCTTAGATGCTTTCAGCGGTTATCCCGTCCGCACATAGCTACCCGGCGATGCCACTGGCGTGACAACCGGAACACCAGAGGTGCGTCCACTCCGGTCCTCTCGTACTAGGAGCAGCACTTCTCAAATCTCCAACGCCCACGGCAGATAGGGACCGAACTGTCTCACGACGTTCTAAACCCAGCTCGCGTACCACTTTAAATGGCGAACAGCCATACCCTTGGGACCGACTTCAGCCCCAGGATGTGATGAGCCGACATCGAGGTGCCAAACACCGCCGTCGATGTGAACTCTTGGGCGGTATCAGCCTGTTATCCCCGGAGTACCTTTTATCCGTTGAGCGATGGCCCTTCCATACAGAACCACCGGATCACTAGAACCTACTTTCGTACCTGCTCGACGTGTCTGTCTCGCAGTTAAGCACCCTTATGCTCTTGCACTCAATGCACGATTTCCAACCGTGCTGAGGGTACCTTCGTGCTCCTCCGTTACGCTTTCGGAGGAGACCGCCCCAGTCAAACTACCCACCACACACTGTCCTCACACCGGATCACGGTGCCAAGTTAGAACGCCAATGATGCCAGGCTGGTATTTCAAGGTTGGCTCCACCGGAACTAGCGTCCCGGTTTCCAAGCCTCCCAGCTATCCTACACAAGCAACATCAGCGTCCAGTGTGAAGCTATAGTAAAGGTTCACGGGGTCTTTCCGTCTAGCCGCGGGTACACAGCATCTTCACTGCGATTTCAATTTCACTGAGTCTCGGGTGGAGACAGCGTGGCCATCATTACGCCATTCGTGCAGGTCGGAACTTACCCGACAAGGAATTTCGCTACCTTAGGACCGTTATAGTTACGGCCGCCGTTTACCGGGGCTTCGATCAAGAGCTTCGCCCGAGGGCTAACACCATCAATTAACCTTCCGGCACCGGGCAGGCGTCACACCCTATACGTCCGCTTACGCGTTAGCAGAGTGCTGTGTTTTTAATAAACAGTTGCAGCCACCTGGTATCTTCGACCGGTTCGAGCTCGGGACGCGAGGTCCTTCACCCTAAGCCGGCGCACCTTCTCCCGAAGTTACGGTGCCATTTTGCCTAGTTCCTTCACCCGAGTTCTCTCAAGCGCCTTGGGATTCTCACCCTGACCACCTGTGTCGGTTTGGGGTACGGTCGCATGTGATCTGAAGCTTAGAGGCTTTTCCTGGAAGCGTGGCATCGATGACTTCCGGACCGTAGTCCGTTCGTCTCGTCTCTCGGCCTAAAGGACCCGGATTTGCCTAAGTCCTCAGCCTACTGACTTTCACCAGGACAACCAACGCCTGGCTCACCTAGCCTTCTTCGTCCCCCCATCGCAATCACATCCGGTACGGGAATATTAACCCGTTTCCCATCGACTACGCTTTTCAGCCTCGCCTTAGGGGCCGACTCACTCTGCTCTGATTAGCATAGAACAGAAAACCTTGGTCTTCCGGCGGGGGAGTTTTTCACTCCCCTTGTCGTTACTCATGTCAGCATTCGCACTCGTGATATCTCCAGCATGCTTCTCAACACACCTTCACAGACTTACACGACGCTCCTCTACCGCTCATCCATAAGGATGAACCCGTAGCTTCGGCATCTGGTTTGAGCCCCGTTACATCTTCCGCGCAGGCCGACTCGACTAGTGAGCTATTACGCTTTCTTTAAAGGATGGCTGCTTCTAAGCCAACCTCCTAGCTGTCTATGCCTTCCCACATCGTTTCCCACTTAACCAGAATTTGGGGGCCTTAGCTGACGGTCTGGGTTGTTTCCCTTTTCACGACGGACGTTAGCACCCGCCGTGTGTCTCCCACGCTCTACTCACCGGTATTCGGAGTTTGCCTCGGGTTGGTAACCCGGGATGGGCCCCTAGCCGAAACAGTGCTCTACCCCCGGCGGTAATACGTGAGGCGCTACCTAAATAGCTTTCGAGGAGAACCAGCTATCTCCGAGCTTGATTAGCCTTTCACTCCGATCCACAGCTCATCCCAGCATTTTTCAACATACTTGGGTTCGGGCCTCCAATTGATGTTACTCAATCTTCACCCTGGCCATGGATAGATCGCCCGGTTTCGGGTCTATATCCAGCGACTGGTCGCCCAGTTAAGACTCGGTTTCCCTACGCCTCCCCTATACGGTTAAGCTCGCCACTGAATATAAGTCGCTGACCCATTATACAAAAGGTACGCGGTCACAGAACGCGTCTGCTCCCACTGCTTGTACGCACACGGTTTCAGGATCTATTTCACTCCCCTCTCCGGGGTTCTTTTCGCCTTTCCCTCACGGTACTGGTTCACTATCGGTCAGCCAGGAGTATTTAGCCTTGGAGGATGGTCCCCCCATGTTCAGTCAGGGTTTCACGTGCCCCGACCTACTCGATTTCACACATTCAGGTTTTCGACTACGGGGCTATCACCCACTATGGCCGGCCTTTCCAGGCGCGTTCGTCTAACCAGTCACATGCTTAAGGGCTACTCCCCGTTCGCTCGCCGCTACTGGGGGAATCTCGGTTGATTTCTTTTCCTCGGGGTACTTAGATGTTTCAGTTCTCCCGGTTCGCTTCCCAACACCTATGGATTCAGTGTGGGATACCCAGCTTATGCTGGGTGGGTTTCCCCATTCGGAAATGTCCGGGTCGCAGGTTGTTTGCCACCTCACCGAACCTTATCGCAGGCTACAACGTCCTTCATCGCCTCTGGCTGCCAAGGCATCCACCGTGTGCGCTTAATCGCTTGACCATATAACCCGAAGGAGTCTGGTCAGTGATTAATCATTCGACAATTGCCGGATACGCTTGAGACGTATCTCGTTTTGTTCTTCTCTAGAGAGAAGAACTGTCAGCATGATCCAAATTGTTAAAGAGCGTTTAGAGCGATAAGCTCTAAGCTGTAAGCTTGCTGTCACGAGTGTTTCATCGTCACGTCAAGCGTATAGCTTAAAACTTATGGTCAGACTGTCGGGTTGTGCTTGTCTCTCGAGTTGCCGCGAGAGAATGGTGGAGCCTAGCGGGATCGAACCGCTGACCTCCTGCGTGCAAGGCAGGCGCTCTCCCAGCTGAGCTAAGGCCCCGGATAGACAGATCGTAAAAAGAACCAAGAAGACTTTCTCTTTTATTTGATCTGTTTAATTTTATTCAGATCGAGGCATTTCGGGGCGACGCATAGCCTGCTATGCGAGTCACGAAATAACGTGGAACTGGATAAAATTTGGTGGGTCTGGGCAGACTCGAACTGCCGACCTCACCCTTATCAGGGGTGCGCTCTAACCAACTGAGCTACAGACCCAAACAGTCTTGCTCTGGCCGATCAGGTAATTGATTGTGAGCGCTTGAACCACGCTAAGCTAATCGTTTAAGGAGGTGATCCAGCCGCAGGTTCCCCTACGGCTACCTTGTTACGACTTCACCCCAGTCATGAACCACACCGTGGTGATCGCTCTCCCGAAGGTTAAGCTAACCACTTCTGGTGCAGTCCACTCCCATGGTGTGACGGGCGGTGTGTACAAGGCCCGGGAACGTATTCACCGTGACATTCTGATTCACGATTACTAGCGATTCCGACTTCACGGAGTCGAGTTGCAGACTCCGATCCGGACTGAGGCCGGCTTTCTGGGATTCGCTCCACCTCGCGGTCTCGCAACCCTTTGTACCGGCCATTGTAGCACGTGTGTAGCCCTACCCGTAAGGGCCATGATGACTTGACGTCGTCCCCACCTTCCTCCGGTTTGTCACCGGCAGTCTCCTTAGAGTTCCCGACATTACTCGCTGGCAAATAAGGACAAGGGTTGCGCTCGTTACGGGACTTAACCCAACATTTCACAACACGAGCTGACGACAGCCATGCAGCACCTGTCTCAGAGCTCCCGAAGGCACGAAGGCATCTCTGCCAACTTCTCTGGATGTCAAGGGTAGGTAAGGTTCTTCGCGTTGCATCGAATTAAACCACATGCTCCACCGCTTGTGCGGGCCCCCGTCAATTCATTTGAGTTTTAACCTTGCGGCCGTACTCCCCAGGCGGTCGACTTATCGCGTTAACTGCGCCACTAAGTCCTTAAAGGTCCCAACGGCTAGTCGACATCGTTTACGGCGTGGACTACCAGGGTATCTAATCCTGTTTGCTACCCACGCTTTCGCACCTCAGTGTCAGTGTCAGGCCAGAAGGCCGCCTTCGCCACTGGTATTCCTCCCGATCTCTACGCATTTCACCGCTACACCGGGAATTCTACCTTCCTCTCCTGCACTCTAGCCTGGCCGTTCCGGATGCCGTTCCCAGGTTGAGCCCGGGGCTTTCACAACCGGCGTGCCAAGCCACCTACGCGCGCTTTACGCCCAGTAATTCCGATTAACGCTCGCACCCTCCGTATTACCGCGGCTGCTGGCACGGAGTTAGCCGGTGCTTCTTCTGCGAGTGATGTCCTTCCTCTGGGGTATTGGCCCAGAGGCTTTCTTCCTCGCTGAAAGTGCTTTACAACCCGAAAGCCTTCTTCACACACGCGGCATGGCTGGATCAGGCTTTCGCCCATTGTCCAATATTCCCCACTGCTGCCTCCCGTAGGAGTCTGGGCCGTGTCTCAGTCCCAGTGTGGCTGATCATCCTCTCAGACCAGCTACGGATCGTTGCCTTGGTAAGCCGTTACCTTACCAACTAGCTAATCCGACATAGGCTCATCCGATAGCGCAAGGTCCGAAGATCCCCTGCTTTCTCCCGTAGGACGTATGCGGTATTAGCGTGGGTTTCCCCACGTTATCCCCCACTACCGGGCAGATTCCTATGCATTACTCACCCGTCCGCCGCTCGCCACCAGGGAGCAAGCTCCCCGTGCTGCCGCTCGACTTGCATGTGTTAGGCCTGCCGCCAGCGTTCAATCTGAGCCATGATCAAACTCTTCAGTTTAAAGTCTGATAGTCCTTACTTCTCTCGATCCGAAGATAGAGTGAAAAGCGGACCAAACTTGGTTCAAGGTCAAACGAATCTTGACGAGTCGCTTGCCTCGATATGTCGTGACTGGCTGTCACGCGAGAACAAGCGCCCACATCAATTACCTGATCGATTGTTAAAGAGCGCCTTACTTTGCCGTTGTCGAACCCAAGTGCTTGTCAGCGCTTGTTTTCTGGGCCGCCGTAAGGAGTGGCGTATTTTAAGGATCTTGGCGGCGATGTCAACATCTTTTTCCGTTGAATCCCGCTGGCTCCGGTCAAACTGGGTGGAGCCGATCCTTCGAAGAACTGGGAAGCGATCTTACCGGCCTCACCGCCTTGCGTCAACCGATTTCTTCAATCAAATCAAACGCTTGGCTTTCTTCTCCGCTGCCTCCGAAACCCTGTCTCGGCGTCAGCGGATGCGTACTTTACGGATCCGATGCCCGCTTGGCAAGCCCCTGATTCAAAAAAAGTGAAATCAATGACAATCGCCTGTCACGATAGGCTCAAAGCACGCCTTTGACCGAGTCGTCAGCAGTGCCTCAATCCTGACGCAACAGCACGACGAGTTGCCTCGGCCCGTGCACGCCATAGACCAGCGTCTGCTCGATATCAGCCGTCTTGCTCGGCCCCGAGATCAGCAGCGCATTGGTCGGCATCCGATCTGCCCAGCGCTTGTCGCGCAGCACATCAAAGAAGGTGTCGTGAACATGGTCGGCATCCAATACCGCAATATGGAATGGCGGCACCAGGCTCAGCCGACGCGGCTCGTCAGGCGTAGGCCAGAGAAAGAGACTCCCCGTCTCGGCGATACCGCCCAGCGTCGATGTCAGGCCCGCATCGACACCCTCGAACTGCTCCCGACTCCAGCTTTCGATATCCCGATCGGCGTCGACCAGTTCGATGTCATGCGCCGCCAGCGTTTCTCGAGCCTCGCTAGCCACATCATGGAGACGCCCCAACGCCAGCGTTCCGACTCCTTTGTCGGCCAGGACCTGAACCAGAGCCCGAGTCCAGTCCGCGCGGGACGTCTTCACGACTTCGCCTCGCACAGCCGTGATCATCGCTTCGAAACGCGCCAGCCGCTCTTCCCGACTCCAGCCTCGCGCCGTCATGACGGTAAAGTCGCTGGTCGGAACCGCAATATCGCCATCCAGGCGTTGGCGCAGGCGTTCGAGAATCGCTTCCCTTGCACTCATGAGTCGCTCTCCGTTCGGCACCGCTCTCGCATCATGGCATGCAGTGTCTTGCTCGCAGGCTTGGGCGCCACACGGTAGTCCGTCCATGGCGGCAGGTGGCCGGGAGATAGCCGGCGAAAGCGCCCGGCCACGCCCGTACCCAACCTCCAGAAAGCGGGATGCGTCGCTACCCACTGCCAGCTTTTCCAGGCCGCGACTTCTTTGGCATTACGCTTGACCCCGGCCCCCGGCACGTTGCCGCGCCCCTCGCCGACGGACTCCTTGCGCAGCCGCACCAGCAGATCGGGAATCGGAATCTTGACCGGACAGACTTCACCGCAGGCGCCACACAGACTGGACGCACTGGGTAGATCACGCGTCGCATCCAGACCCAGCAAGTGCGGCATCAGAATCTTGCCGATGGGCCCCGGATACGTCGTGCCGTAGGCGTGCCCGCCGACCCGCGTGTAGACCGGACAATGGTTCATGCAGGCACCGCAGCGGATGCAGCGCAGCGTATCGAGTAGTTCGTCGTCCTGATAGATGCGCGACCGGCCATTATCGACCAGCACCAGATGGACCTCTTGCGGGCCGTCGTGCTCTTCGCTCTTGCGTGGCCCGGAGATCATGTTGAAGTAGGTCGTCACCGGCTGCCCGGTGGCGGAACGCGTCAGCAAGGCATAGAGAGGCGCGACATCCTGCAGATGCTCGACGACTTTCTCGATTCCCGTCACCGCGATGTGCATCGGCGGCACCGTGGTGGTCAGCCGCCCATTGCCCTCGTTTTCCACCAGGCAAAGCGTGCCGGTCTCGGCCACCGCGAAATTGACGCCGGAGAGCCCCACGTCCGCGGTCAGGAAGCGCTCTCTGAGCTGCCCCCTCGCCGCCGCCGTCAGCGTATCGGCATCCAGCGTTCGCGCGATGCCGGTCTTGTCATGCATGAGATCGGCGATCTCGCCGGTATTCTTGTGAATCGCCGGCATGATGATGTGCGATGGCGTTTCGTGGGCCATCTGCACCAGGTATTCACCGAGATCCGACTCCAGCGCCTCGATGCCCGCCGCTTCGAGATGCGCATTCAGATGCATCTCCTCGGAAACCATCGACTTGCCCTTGATCATCCGCCTGGCGCCCCGCGATTCGCAGAGCGTGCGAATGATGCGGCAGGCCTCGTCGCCATTTTCTGCCCAGTGGACCTGGATACCGTTGGCCTGACAGTTGCGTTCGAGCTGCTCCAGCAGATCCGGCAGCTTGGCCAGCGCTCGGGCGCGCACGTTGGCTCCCAGCTGACGCAGGGTCTCGAGATCCCACTCGGCAAAGACATCCCGACGCTTGCGCATCAGCCCATCCATTGCGCTGCGAAAGTTACTTCGGATCTGCGGGTTGTTGAGCGCATCGTGCGCCTGCGCATGGAAATGCCGTGGATCGAACGTCTGGACTTCCGGCGTCGCCGCCCCGCCCTGAAGCGTTTCCTTGGGGGACTTGGCCGTCGAGGGAGCACTCATGCCGTGCGCCTCCATAGATAGCTGGCGATATGCTCGCCACGGAGCGCGCGCCGTTCATGCTGCAGATGACCATCGATATTCATCAGGCAACCGCAATCGGACGTCACGAAGTGCTCCGCCTCCGCGGCTTCGAACGCCGCGCCCTTGTCGGCCACCATCGCCGCGGAAACTTCCGGATGACGCACGGCAAAGGTACCGCCGAATCCGCAGCACTCCGCGGCGTGCGCCTGCTCGACCAGCGTCACGTTACTCAGTTGCTGGAGTAGCTGCGGCCCCGTCTCCGCCAGCCCCATCTCCCGTCGAGCGCTGCACGACGTATGCATCGCCAGTCGCTGCGGCTCACCCCGATCGACCAGCCGTACGTGGCAGACATGGACCAGGAACTCGGTCAGCTCGAAGACTCGCGACGCGACCTCCTCTGCCTGCGCTTGGCGTTCGCTATCCGCAAAGAGCTGAGCGTAGTGAGTGCGCATCATTGCGCCGCAGGAGCCCGACGGCACGATGATCGGCCACGGTTCCGGGAACAGATCGAGCTGCGCGGCAGCGACGGCGCGCGCTTCGTCATGATAGCCGGAGGTATAGGCGGGCTGGCCGCAGCAGGTCTGGTCGTCCGGGTAGATGACCTCGATTCCTTCCCGCTCGAGCAGATGGACGACATCCATCCCCGCCTCGGGATAGAACAGGTCGATCAGACAGGTGCCGAACAGATAAACCTTCTCGGGCTTGGCGGGGTAGAGCTTGACTGGCGTCATGTCATGGTCCTGGTTCGTCGGGATCCTGCCGCACGGACTGGATGCTGTCCGCACAGGCCCGCTTTTGGTTTTACCAATTGACACTTCAATTTCACCCCATTATTACTGCCCAGAAACGGGGGTCAAATGAAAGCCCGCGAATTCCCCCTCTACACGCTTATACTTTGGTTTATCTGCCGCCAGAAAGCGCATTTCTCTGACCAGACATCCTTGAAAGATGCCACAATATTGGTAAAACCAATTTCAGAATGACCACCAGGAGCCCGATCAGTGGCCTACCCCTCCGTCAGACAACCTCGCCTGGCCGATGTCCTTACCGAACGCCTCGAGGCAATGATCCTCGAGGGCAGCCTCAAACCCGGCCATCGCCTGCCAGCCGAACGAGAGCTGGCCGAGCGCTTTGGCGTCTCCCGCCCCTCGTTGCGCGAGGCCATCCAGAAGCTGGCCGCTCGCGGCCTTCTGACCAGTCGCCAGGGTGGCGGTACCTATGTCAGCGAACGTCTCGCCGACAGCTATGGCGATCCCATGCTGGAGATGCTGTCACGTCACGAAGAATTTCATCTGGACGTGCTGGAATTCCGCGACGCCATGGAAGGGATCACCGCCTATCACGCGGCGATGCGGGCGACACCGGCGGACAAGGAGATGCTGCAACGGCGATTCGAGGCGCTGGACAGAAGCTACAAGGACCCCGATCAGCAAAGCGATCCGCTACGCGAAGCCAAGGCCGACGCCGCCTTTCATCTGGCCATTGCCGAGGCGGCACACAATGTCCTGATGCTGCACACCATTCGCGGTCTCTTTCACCTGCTGGAGAAGAGCATAGTGGCCAACCTGGCGCATCTGTTCGAGCGCCCCAACGCCCGCGAACGACTGATGGCACAGCACCGCGCGCTGCTCGAGGCGATTCAGGAAGGTCGAGCCGAGGATGCCCGTACACTGGCACACGAGCATCTCGACTACGTCAAGGCGGGGCTGATGGACCTGCAGCGCGCCGAGTCTCGAGCCCAGCGCGCCGAAAGGCGGTCGCAGCTGTTGAACGACCGCCGCGACAGTTGATCATTCGCCGGTCAGGTGTTGATCCTTCAGCTTGACGTAGTTGGCGGCGGAGTAGGCAAAGAACTCCCGCTCCGCGGGCTTGAGTTCACGTAGCGGTCTGGCGGGGTTGCCGGCGTAGACATGGCCGCTCTCCAGCACCTTGCCGGGTGGCACCATGGCGCCGGCAGCGATGATCACCTCGTCTTCGACCACGACCCCATCCAGCACCACGGCGCCCATCCCGACCAGCACGCGGTTACCGATTTTGCAGCCATGCAGCGTGGCCTGGTGGCCGATCGTGACCTCGTCCCCGATCACCAGGGGGTGGCCGCCCGGGTTGTAGTCGCTGGCGTGGGTGCAGTGCAGTACGCAGCCGTCCTGCACGCTGGTTCGTGCGCCGATACGAATGCGGTGCACATCGCCGCGAATGACCGCCATCGGCCATACCGAGCAGTCATCGCCCAGCGCGACGTCTCCCAGCACGACACTGGTGTCATCGATGAACACCCGCTCGCCAAGGCTGGGCGTGACGCCCTGAAACGTTCGAATTGCCATGGTTTTCACTCCTGTCGCTATCCGGAATCCGTCGGACCATCGGAAGCATATTGTCTATATCAGGCTCGTCACCAGCACGACGGCGGTCAGCGGAATCGACACATAGCGCACCAGTCCCAGCCACAGGCGGAAAGCGCCGGGGCTGACGCCCAATGCTGCCACGGCAGCTTCCCGGGACATTTTCCATGCCGCGAAGATAGCGATCAGCAGACCGCCGACCGGCAGAAAGATATCGGGCGGTATGGTCGACACCAGCGCGAAGAAATTCATCTCCCCGACCCAATGCACATCCGCCAGCGTGGAGAACGACAACACCGACAGCAGCCCCACCAGCCATACCAGCCCCCCGATCAGGATAGCAGCCCGGCTACGCCGCCACCCGGCCCCGACGAGCATCGACACCATCGGCTCGGCCAGATTGATTGAAGAGGTCCAGGTCGCGATGAGCAGCAGCAGAAAGAAGGCACCCAGCCAGACCTGCCCGCCCGGCAGTTCGCTGAAAGCGATCGGCAGCGTGACGAACATCAGTCCCGGTCCTTCGCTGGGGTCGAGCCCATGGGTGAAAACGATGGAAAAGATGGCGATGCCGGAAAGCAGCGCCACCATAATATCGAGCACCGCCACGCCGAAGACCGCCCTCGGCAGGCTCTGCTCGTCAGGCATGTAGGCGCCATACGCCATCAGCGCACAGGCTCCCACGGCCAGCGTAAAGAAGGCATGTCCCATGGCGTTGAGCACCACGCCCCAGGTAATCGCGGACACATCGGGAGTGAACAGCCAGTGCATGGCGGCGCCGAAGCCGGAGGTCGTCACGGCGTAGCCTCCCAGCACGATCAGGATGCCGTAGAGCAGCGGCATCATTACGTTGTTGAGCTTCTCGATGCCGTTGACGATGCCGGCCGCCACCACCGACATCGTCAGCAGCATGAACAAGGTATGGTTGAAGGTCATGCGCAGCGGGTCGGCCAGAAACGCATCGAAGCTCGCACCGATTTCCTGAGGCGACCGGTTCACGAAACTGCCGTTCACCGCGCTCACCAGGTACTCGATCGACCAGCCGGAAACCACCGAGTAGAACGACAGGATGAAGAAGACGGTGATCGCGCCGAACAGCCCCAGCCATTTCCAGTGGCGACTGATATCGGCCTCCTCCGCCAGGAACGCCAGTGCCTGCATCGGGCTGCGGCGGCCGGCGCGCCCGATCATGATCTCCGCCATCATCATCGGCAGCCCCAGCAGCACCACGAAGACGACGTAAAGGAGCAGGAAGGCCGAGCCCCCGTTCTCGCCGGTCATGTAAGGGAAGCGCCAGATGTTGCCCAGGCCGACGGCAGCACCGGTGACCGCCAGAATAAAGGCGCGGCGGGACTGCCAGCGCTCCAGAGTTTCACTCATCATTCGAGACCTATGTCTGACGGTTGCGGCCGATGTCGGCAGGCCATGATGCCATGCGACGATAACGAAAACGCGAAGAGCCTATCAGGCACCCGGCGGAGCGCCAATCTCGAGCATGCCGACGCTTTCGCTCCGCGCATGCCGGGCCGGAATCTGGAACGAGCATGGGTGTCGGGATCCCGGGACCGGTCTGGATCGGAACCGGGGCGGGCCTTCGGATTGAAAGCGGCGCCAGCTCCCCCCATATAGAATGACACTGATTCCATCGCCCGAGGTGACCATGTCGAATAACCCGCTGCTCGAGCATCATACCCTGCCGCCGTTCGAAGCGATTCGCCCCGAACACGTCGTCCCGGCCATCGAGAAAATCATTGCCGACAACCGTCAGGCCACCGAGGCGCTCGCCCAGCAGCAGGACGTGAGCTGGCAGACACTCGCCGCGCCGCTGGAAGCGCTCGACGACCGCCTCTCCCAGGCCTGGTCGCCGGTTTCGCATCTCAACTCGACGATGAACAACGATGCCCTGCGCGAAGCCTACCAGCAGTGCCTCGCCATGTTGTCCGAGTACAGCACCTGGGTCGGCCAGAACACCGCGCTGTTCAAGGCTTTCGAACGCCTGCGGGAGAGCGACGAGTACGCTACGCTCGATACCGCCCAGCGCAAGGCGATCGACAATACGCTGCGCAACTTCCGCCTGGCGGGCGTCGACCTGCCGGCCGAGAAGAAAAAGCGCTACGGCGAGATCCAGGCCCGCCTGTCGGAACTGGGCAACACCTTCTCCAACCAGTTGCTAGACGCCACGCAATCCTGGCATCTGGACCTGGACGATGCCGAGCGTCTGAGCGGCTTGCCGGAAAGCGCGCTCGAAACGCTCAAGGCGAATGCCGAAGCCAAGGGCAAGACCGGCTACCGGATTACCCTCGACGTGCCCAGCTTCCTGCCGGTCATGACCTTCGCCGAAGATCGCGAGCTGCGTCGCGAAGTCTATACCGCCTACGTCACCCGCGCTTCCGACCAGGGGCCCAAGGCCGGCGAGAACGACAACGCCCCGGTCATCGAGGAAACACTGGCGCTGCGCCAGGAACTGGCGAAGCTGCTTGGTTTCGATACCTACGCCGACTACTCTCTGGCCACCAAGATGGCCGAAACGCCCGAGCAGGTGCTGGGGTTCCTCGACGACCTCGCCGAGCGTGCGCATCCACAGGCCCAGCGCGAGTTCAATGAACTCGAAGCCTTCGCCAAAGAGACACTCGGCCTCGATTCGCTGAACCCTTGGGATACCGGCTTTGCCAGCGAAAAGCTCCGGCAGTCGCGCTACGACATTTCCCAGGAGCAGCTGCGCCCCTACTTCCCCGCCCCGCGTGCCGTCGAAGGACTGTTCCGCGTCACTGGAAAGCTCTACGGCATCCGCATGGCGGAAAACCCGGAAGCGCCGCGTTACCACCCCGACGTACAGTATTTCGACGTGCTCGACGGCGATCGCCCCATCGCCGGTTTCTATCTGGATCTCTACGCCCGCGAAGGCAAGCGTGGCGGCGCCTGGATGGATGTCTGCCGGACTCGCTTGCAGCGCGAGAATGGCGAGCTGCAGCTGCCGGTCGCCTATCTGACCTGCAACTTCACGCCTCCGGTCGCCGGCAAGCCGGCGTTGCTGACGCACGATGAAGTGCTGACGCTGTTCCACGAATTCGGCCACGGCCTGCATCACATGCTGACGCAGCAGACGGTCGCCGACGTTTCCGGCATCAGCGGCGTCGCCTGGGACGCCGTCGAACTGCCGAGCCAGTTCATGGAAAACTTCTGCTGGGAACGCGAGGGTCTAGACCTGATCGCCGGTCACGTCGATACCGGCGAAAAGCTGCCGGACGACCTGCTGGACAAGCTGCAGGCCGCACGCAACTTCCAGTCGGCAATGCAGATGATGCGCCAGCTGGAGTTCTCGCTGTTCGATTTCCGCTTGCACCACGAGTGCCAGAAGCCGAGCGCGGCGGACGTTCAAGCGTTGCTCGACGACGTGCGCGCCAAGGCCTCGGTCGTACCCACCGTCGACTTCAACCGTTTCCAGAACGGCTTCGCGCACATCTTCGCCGGGGGGTACGCCGCCGGCTACTACAGCTACAAGTGGGCCGAAGTGCTTTCCGCGGATGCCTACAGCGCCTTCGAGGAAGCCGGCATCTTCGATCCCGAAACCGGCCGCCGTTTCCGCGAGACGATCCTGGAACAGGGCGGTTCGCGGGAAGCCGCAGAGCTGTTCGAAGCCTTCCGCGGCCGCGAGCCGAGCATCGATCCGCTGCTGCGCCATGCCGGTATCGAACCCCGGAACGCGGCATGATCGCCGGTTTCGCCAATGAGCCGAGTGGGCGCCTGCCGGCGTCCGCTCAACGATTGCGAGGTAACGCATGACCCAGACGCCGAAACGCTTTATCGCCGGTGCGATCTGTCCGCGCTGTTCGGCCATGGATCGCATCCGTTCGTGGGAACAGAACGGCATCCGCTATCGGGACTGCGTGAGCTGTGACTTCTTCGAACAGCTGCCCATCGAGGACGACACGATCCCGGAAGTTCCCACTCGGGTGAACCAGCCTCGGGAGCGCCAGCGGCCCGCGAGCGAGGAGATCACGCCGGTGCGCATTCTCGATCCCCGCAAACCGCATTGATATCGGGAATGATGAGATTGACGGTCGGCCTCGTCAGGCAGCGATGATCCGCTCTACCAGACGTGCCAGATCGTCATCCTGCCAATCCGGCACGTCCTCGAGTGCCGGATCCATCGCCTTGCCCGGCCGCGCGACGAAGCCGGTTCGCATGCCAGCCGCATGGGCTCCGATCAAGTCCCAGCCGTGGGCGGCGATCATCGCCATCTCATGCGTCTCCACGCCCCAGTGTGCCGCCGCGTGCCGATAGGGCTCCGGCGCCGGCTTGTAGCATTCGACGCTCTCCACGCTGAGGATGGCGTCGAAGTAGCCCACCAGCCCGGCATGTTCTAATTGCTGATGCGCCGCCTTCAACGCGCTATTGGTCAGTGCCGTCAGCGTATGGCCCTGATCACGAAGCGTCGTCAGTGCCGCCGTGACGTCGCCATGGGCAGGCATCGAGAGGATACCGTCGACCAGCGCCTGCTCGTCGTCGGCGGTTATCGCGACGCCGTGCTTGGCGCCAAGCTGGCGCAGTGCGCTTTTGGCAAGGCTGGAGAAGGGTTCGAATCGCCCGATCAGGTTGGTCGTCATCCAGCGCTCCTGAAGGGTCAGGAACCACTCCGGACGTGCGGCTTCGCTGTCAAACCAGCGCAGGAACAGCGGGTCGAGCGCGCGCGTGTCGAGCAGCGTTTCATTGACGTCGAATACCAGATGCATCGCGACCTCCTTGTCGTGAATGGTGAGATGGACGGAACATCGAGCAGACAAGATGAGCGTCTACCGCTCGAGTGCGTAGAGAGGATGGTTGTCGGAGAAGACGAGTGTAGATGGACGATGAGTCGTGTAGATGGATGATGAGTGTAGAAAGAAACCAGACCGAGCGCCTGCCGATCTTCGCGCCCGCTCCGTAAATGCAAATCGTGCGTTCCTCGCTATGAATGCGGACGGTCCCGCCTCAGTGCCAGAACGCCATGCCCTGCGCGATCAGTTGGCGCAGCGCCGCGAAGGAAGGCAGCCAGCTCAGCAGGTGCGCCGATACCAGTGCCAGCATCAGCGCGCTTCCCGGCGCCTGCCAGCTGAACAGCTTGAGCGCCGTGCCGAAAGAGCGTTTGAGCCGCGCCCCGGTGAGATCGACGCTGTACAACTCGTCCAGCGTCAAGTGAATGACGAAGCCCAGCGTCATCGCCAAGCCGTGGATCCAGGCCAGCCGCTCCGGCTGCTCCAGTAGCGAAAAGCTGATCGCCGCGGTCGACAGCCCGCTGACGCCCGCCGCCAGCAGCGAATGCCAGAGTCCGCGATGCACGGTGAAGCGGGCAAACAAGGCGCCGGCCAGATAGCGCACGCCGACATAGACACCACCGCAGGCGACGAACAGATAGGCTGGCGTGACTCTGTGCTGCAGCATCAGTACAGTCAGCACCACCGCAACGACAGCCAGAATATTGAAGATCAGACGAATGGCCTGGGACTGGTCGGCATCGATATCCGGCAGAATGCCGCCGAACGCCACGAGCAAGGCCACGGCCATCGCCTGCCAGCCGCTCCACTGCCCCGCCTGCCAGCCGGCCTGAGCGACGACGGCTCCCCCGACGCTCGCCACGCCCAAATGCGTTCGAAAATTGGCCATCGGCCCCGGGCGCCCCATAACTGGATAAATGAACAGATTATGGCGCGTGGGCCGTCTTGAAAACAATAGCTTACAGAGAATGAACGGATAACGCGCACCATCCCGCAACGCAGAACGGCCCTGCCAGTGGCAGAGCCGTCGTCGGTGGGTTTCTGACAGGCACGGATCACTTGCTCTCGATGACCCCGCACGCAACCCGACTACCGCCACCGCCGAGTTTGGGCTCGTCGGAATAGTTGTCGCCGCCTTCATGGATCATGAGAGCATGACCGCTCAAGTCGGACTCCTCCAGGCGAGGGGCCAATACCGGCGTCGTGGCATTGCCATCCTCATCGATCATCAGCGCGGGAAGATCGCCAAGATGGCCCTCGTCGCTGTATGGCCCTCGGTGAGTGCCGGTCCCCTCGGGGTCGAGGTGCCCGCCAGCGGCGCCAGCCGGCGTCACTTCACCATCGCTTTTGCTGGTCTCGCAGCTGGCGTTCTGGTGGAGGTGGAACCCGTGAATCCCGGGATTCAGACCGGAAAGATCCGGCGTCAGCAGCAAGCCGTGGTCGGTGTCCTCTGCCATCACGGTGCCGACGCTATCGCCGACGCCGTCGCTGGAAACCGAATGCATCTCTACGCGGGTCTCGGCCTGGGCCGCAGTGCTCAGCGTCATTGCCAGACCTGCGCCGAGCGCCAATAGTGTCTTCTGTCGCATGTCGTCTTCCTGTCCGTGGGTGACAGACTTCAAACTAGACAACACACGACGATGACGCGAACCACCCGGTCAATGATCGAGTTCGGGTCAATGCTTGAACGCGAGGTTGTCCAGTACCCGTAGCGTCGGCGCCGACTGATTCAGCGTGTAGAAATGCAGGCCCGGCGCCCCGCCATCCAGCAGGCGCTGGCAGAGATTCGAGATCACCTCCGTGCCGAACGCCTGAATGCTCTCGCTATCGTCGCCGTAGGCTTCGAGCTGCTTGCGGATCCAGCGCGGGATATCGGCGCCGCAGGCATCGGAGAAGCGGGCCAGCTTGGTGTAGTTGGTAATCGGCATGATCCCCGGCACGATCGGGATCTCGACCCCCATCGCCCTCACCCGGTCCACGAAGTGGAAATAGGCGTCCGCAGTGAAAAAGTACTGGGTAATCGCCAGGTCGGCGCCGGCCTTCGCCTTGCGGGCGAAATTTTCCAGGTCCCGCTCGAAGCTCGGTGCCTGGGGATGCGCCTCCGGATAGGCCGCCACCGCGATCTCGAAATGATCGCCGGTTTCGGCCCGGATGAATTCGACCAGTTCGTTGGCATAACGCAGCTCGCCAGCGCCGCCCATGCCCGACGGCAGATCGCCGCGCAGTGCCACCAGACTGTCCACGCCATCCTCGCGATAGGTCTGAAGCAGCTCGCGAAGCGCGCCCTTTTCGCTACCGATGCACGACAGATGCGGCGCCGTACTGACACCGCTACGACGCACCGTCTTGACGGTATCGAAGGTGCGGGCCTGGGTGGAACCGCCGGCACCGTAGGTCACGGAGAAGAAGCGCGGATTCCGCGCGGCCAGTGCATCGCGTACCCCGCCGAGCTTTTCCCTTCCTGCTTCGGTATTGGGAGGAAAGAATTCGAAACTGATGCCCAGCGGCGGCTGCGTGCTCATGGTATGACTCTCTTCGATACAAGCCAGCGTGACAGTACGCCAGCCGCGGGTGTCGTTCTCGGATCGTGACCTGAAAACGACCACCGATGATGGATTGACGACGGATATCGGCGATTTTGCCTGCCCGAGACGATAACGGCCAATGAAACTTTCCCGCCGTCACCATGAACCTCAGTCATCGAGACGGCAGCCGATTCATGGATGCACGACCATGCCGTGGTTGCACTCCCCGCCGGTCAGGCAGTCTCGGGTTTCGACCTGCAGTGTGGCATGTTGAATGCCGAAGCGGCTCTGCAGCATGTCGTAGGCACGCTCGATCACGTCATCGTGCAGCTCCGGCGTCTCGATCACCAGATGCACGCTGAGCAGCGGATCCTGCGGCGTCAGCCCCCAGACATGAATGTCGTGCAGGCTCTTGACCCCGTCGACGCCAAGCAGCGCCTGTCGGATCTGGCCGACATCGACCCCCTCCGGCGTGCCCTCCAGCAAGGTATGCGACGAGCGCCGCAGAATCTTCCAGGCGGCGCGCAGGATCAGCGCGGCAGCCAGCATCGACAGCAGCGGATCGATCGGCGTCCAGCCGGTCAGCAGGATGACGACGGAGGCGACGATCGCCGCCACGGAGCCCAGCAGATCACCGATGACGTGCAGCACGGCGCCGCGCAGGTTGAGATTCTCCTGGTCTCCGCCGTGCAGGATCTTGAAGACCACCAGGTTGACCAGCAGCCCCAGGATCGCCACCGTCATCATCGGCCCCGCCAGCACCTCGATCGGCTGGGTAAAACGCTGGATCGCGGCGATGAGGATCCATACCGCGATCGCCAGCAGCGTCAGGCCGTTGATGAAGGCTGCAAGCACCTGAAAGCGCTGATAGCCGAAGGTGCGCAGCTTGTCCGGGGCCTTGTCGCCCATGTAGAAGGCGAACAGCGCGAGGCCGAGCGAGAAACTGTCGCTGAACATGTGCCCAGCATCGGCCAGCAGGGCCAGGGAACCGGAGAGCCAGCCGCCAACCACCTCGGCCAGCATGAACCCGGCGGTCAGGATCATCGCCAGCCTGACCCGCTTGGCGCTGTCCGCCGTTACGGTTGGCGCATGATCGTGCGAGTGGTCGTGAGCGTGAGCGTGACCATCATGGGAACGGCCATGGGAACGGCCATGGGAATGGTCATGAGAATGGCCCTTGCCAGCGTGATCGTGTGAATCGTGACGAGAGTGCTCGTGCGAGGTCATGAGACCCGTCCTGACGGAAATGTCCTCGAATCTTAGCGCACGACCCCGACGCTATTGTATTACAACGCCCTCCCTGCCCAGCGATATTCCGGGACCGAAGGCACCGCCATCGACAGCAACGCGAGATCACCGCCATCCCGGTGACGAAAGCCCGAAGTCTCGACCAACGGTATCAGTCGTCACCGCGCCCCGGTCGCTGTCGCCATAGATCCCAGGCGATCCCGACGGCGATGCCGGCACCGATTCCCCAGCTCCACTCGGCCGTCGACATCCAGACGACCAGCCCGACCACGATACCTATCAGGGAACCTTGCATTGTCTCTCCATCGATAGCGATGCTTTGATGCGCCTCATTGTAAGGATTGCGCCTCGAAGAGAAAGCGCCCTGTCGACAGGCCCCTACAGGGAAGGGCGGCCTCACGGCACGGAAAGAGCGGGCAGGATGGAGCGAATATGAGATGGAGCGAATATGGACAGCGTGAAGAGAACGAACGGATTACCGGCGCCGACGTGTCGCACACGCCAGAACGGGACAGAAAAAGCACGGACAAATGAAGGCAGAGAGCAAAATGCAGCGATTGGAAAGAAGAGCCCACTCCCACGTTCCTTTGCGGTGAGAGCCACTTGGCTAAGTGGGCACACTCAGGATGAACCGTCATCGCTGGCTCTCCAACGTATTTTTCGTAATCTATCTATCAGTTTTCTTAATATCAAAAACTTAAGTGTTCTTAATCATGCGCTTATAAGTGATCAGCGCTTCGATAAAAGTGCGTAATTTTTTGCAGCCGGCAAGCATCATCGCTCAGGCGCTCGACGCAGGGCGAGACATCAACGGCGGTCGCAGGCAACAACCGCCGCATCCGGACAGGAAAGGGTGGCGGAAGAGAGAGGGAGTCGAACCCACCAGGGACTGCTGGCAGCCCCTACAGGAGTTGAAGTCCTGGCGCCCCACCGGGGAACGATTCTCTTCCAGGCGTTCGGCCATCGAAGGCCAAACCCGTCATTCGAATAGCATATCCTCCCGGATCACTTTGTGACTATCCCCGATTCGCCGCGTGAAGCCGATTCGATCGAAAAACTCGAGAATCGACACCGCCAGTTTCCGCCCGCAGCCGACCCGATCCCGAAAATCCGCCGCCTTCGCCCCGGGCGACGCCTCGCTATCCAGCTCGCGAATCACGCCAGCCAGCTCGGCGACATGGGGCGTCAGGAAGAAATGATCGTGGCGCAGCTGGTAGACGCTTCCGAGCAGCGCACAGCTTCTCAGCAGACGCCGCACCTCGCCTTCCTCCCAGCCGAACTGCTGGGCGATATCCCGCACACGCGGCGGATCGTAAGGCGAGGCCTCCAGCAGCGGGCGAACCTGCTGCCAGCGCCGGGCCTCTTCCGGCGACAGCGAAGCCTCGTGGGAGGCCAGGGCCACAAACGGACCATACTGCACGATCTCGCCACCCGTTTTCCAGCGTTCCAGTAGTGGCCGAAACAGATTGGCCGGCAGTTGGGGCGCTACCATCCGGCGAAGGCGATCGATATCGACGCCGCGCATCGCCGGTTCGAGTTCGTGCAGTTGCGCCAGCCGGTCCAGCGCCTTGTGATAGAGCATCTGCTGCGTCATCTCGGGGAGCGCATGACTGCTTCCCTGACCGGCAACGACCCACCAGCCGGCAAGCGTTGCACTACGCTCGAGTTCGCTCGTTTCCCGGTCGAGATTGTCCGACAGCGCAGACAGATCGATACCGGTCCCGTCGGTCATCGGCCGCTGCCAGAAAGCACTGCTGTCCTGATGGCCGCAGGCATCCGGCAGGTATTCGCGCAACTGGCGCAGCCAGGCGAGACGTTCCGGCTTTCGCGCGCCCCTTCGAGGCGGCGCGACATCGAGCACGCTGGCGCCTCCCAGCGTCTGGCTGGCGCCGTGATCGCGCACCACGATCCGGTCACCATGCGCCGCCTGGAGTGGGGACTCGAGCACCAGTTGGGCAAGCATCGACGCCCCAGACGCCAGGGTCTCCCCTTCCAGCAGCGAGATCCGTCCGGTGACGTGGGCACTGCCGTGATGCAGATGAACCGGGGCCCAGTGCTTGATCGGCGGCGACTCGGGCAGCGCGCGCAGCACCACGTCGAGCCGGTGACGATCGGTGACCCGGGAAGCCTCGGCGACCACCCAGTCCCCCCGCGCGAGACGTCCGGACTCGATATCGGCGCCGCTGAGATTGATGGCACAGCGCTCTCCACGGCTCGCGGATGCCGTGTCGCGATTCTGGCAACGCAGTCCTCGCACGCGTGCGGTCAGGCCCGAGGGCAGCAGCCGTACTCTGTCGCCACTCGCTATCCGTCCGCTGCGCACCGTGCCGGTCACCACCACGCCGGCGCCACGCTTGACGAAGACGCGGTCGATGGCGAGCCGGAAACGGCCCGCACCGGCCAGCGCCGCCGAAGGTTCGCTCAAGGCCGCACCGTCTCTCGACACATTGTCTTTCGACACATTGTCTCTCGACACATCGGCCGCTGCCGTCCAAAGCGTCTGCCCGAGCGCCTCGACGCCCTCTCCGGACGTGTTGGAAAGCGGAAATACCGGCGCATCGGCGAAGACCGTGCCGGCCAGCCAGCGCTGCAGCTCCTGCGTCACCTGGGCCACGCGCGCCGGCTCGACACGATCGATCTTGGTCAGCGCCACCCAGGCCCGCGTCACTCCCAGCAGCTCCAGAATGCGGGCATGCTCGACGGTCTGGGGCATGATGCCGTCATCGGCGGCGACCACCAGCAGCATCGCCTGGATGCCGACGGCGCCGGAGAGCATGTTGGCGATGAAGCGCTCGTGACCGGGCACATCGATGAAGCCCAGCGTGGCGCCGGCGAACGCCGGAGGCGATTCGGGATAGGCGTAGCCGGCCTCGATGGTCAGCCCGCGCGCGCGCTCTTCCTTCAGGCGGTCGGTAGCGATGCCGGTCAGACCGTGAACCAGCGCCGTCTTGCCATGGTCGACGTGACCCGCCGTGCCGATGATCATGCCAGCTCACTACATCGCTGCCGAATGTCGCCGAGCTGCTCGACGAACTGCCGTTCGTCCGCCTCAGTCGCCAGGCAGCGCAGATCCAGCCACAGCGCGCCATCATGCACACGCCCGATCACCGGACGCGCCAAGGTGCGCAGCGCGCGCTCGAGCCGGGATAGCTCGCGACCGCTCCGGCAACGCAGCACCAGAGCGCGGCTATCGAGACGGTCGACCGGCAACGATCCGCTGCCGAGCTGACTGCGACAATCCTCGCAGCTCACCCCGGCGAGTCCGTCGAGCGCCGCCTCGAGCGTTGGCTGCAATCTCTTTCCCTGCTCGACGATCGCGTCGAGGTCACGGGAGAGCATCGCCAGCGCCGGCAAGGCGAGTGCCGGAGAATCGCTGTCCCGGTAGCAGCGGAGCGTGGCTTCCAGGGCCGCCAGCGTGAGCTTGTCGCAGCGCAGCGCCCGCTTGAGCGGATGCTGCTTGAGCCTGGCAATCAGCTCGCGCCTGCCGACGACGATGCCCGCCTGCGGGCCGCCGAGCAGCTTGTCACCGCTGAAGGTCACCAGGTCGGCACCGGCCGCGATCGCCTCCGCCGGGAGGGACTCATGAGGCAGGCCCAAGGCGCGAAAATCGGTCAGTGCGCCGCTGCCCAGATCGACCATGAACGGAATGCCGTGATCGTGGGCGATGGCGGCGAGCTCATGTTCCGGCACGCTGCTGGTAAACCCGGTAATCGCGTAGTTGGACGTATGCGCTTTGACGATCAGCCCGCTGTCGTCGCCGAGCGCCTGGCGAAAATCCCGCGCGTGGGTACGATTGGTGGCGCCGACCTCGACCAGCCGGCAGCCGGCGGCGGACATCACGTCCGGTATCCGAAACGCGCCGCCGATCTCGATCATTTCGCCACGCGAAATCACCGCCTCGCGGCCGGCCCCAAGGGCTGAGAGTGCCAGGAGCACGGCAGCGGCATTGTTGTTGACGACCGTTGCCGCTTCGGCGCCGGTCAATTCGATCAGCAGCGACTCCACCAGACGGTCGCGATCACCACGCCGTCCCTGTTCCAGATCGTATTCGAGCGCGACCGGATGGCGGGCAGCCTGGACCACCGCCTCGATGGCCGCCTCGGAAAGCGGCGAACGCCCCAGATTGGTGTGTATGACGGTGCCGGTCAGGTTGAAGACCGACCGCATGTTGGGCAGCACCAGACGTTGGAGTCTGGCCGTGATCGCATCGACCAATCCTGAGTCACCGGGCCAGCCATCGGCCGGCCCGGTGACATGCTTGGAGGTCGCCGCGCCATCGCTCAGACGCTGGCGAAAGAGCGCCAGCGTCTCGCGAATGGCGCGTATCAACAGCCGATCACCGTGGCGCTGCCGCCACGGCTGGAGTTCGGGATGCTCGAGCAGTGTCGTCACTCCCGGCAACTGGCGTCGGATATCCATCGATGAGGCGATCGTGTCGGGCATGAGTGGCTCGAGGTCGCTGATTTTGGGACCTCGATTTAATCGTCGAGCTGGCGCCAATACAAGCCACGAGCCGCGAGCCGCGAGCCGCGAGCCGTGAGCCGTGAGCCGTGAGCCGTGAGCCGTGAGCCGTGAGCCGTGAGCCGTGAGCCGCGAAGACAATCCCGTCAGCTCGCGAAGTTCGCAATCCCTTTCTCGAAGCTCGAAGCTCGAAGCTCGAAGCTCGAAGCTCGAAGCTCGAAGCTCGAAGCTCGAAGCTCGAAGCTCGAAGCTCGAAGCTCGAAGCTCGAAGCTCGAAGCTCGAAGCTTAGGCCGGCTCTCCCAGCACCAGCAGGGGGTTGAATGCGCGCCTTGCCAGATCCCGATCGGCAATCATCATGTCCAGGGCCAGGCTGGCCAGGTCATCGGCCAGTGGGTCGGCGTCCGCCTCCCATTCGCGATTGACCCGTTTCAGATAGCTGTGGCAGTGATCGCAGGTCTCGGCCTGAATCGGCAATACCCGCTCGCCCTGCTCGTCCTCGAGCCCGCTGTAGTCCAGTGTCTTGCTGTCACCGCACTGTGCGCACTTGGCGCGCTCGGCGTACCACTCGCTGGCACACAGGCCACACTGCAGGTAGCGCACCCGGGAACGCGCCATGCCGATCTGGATCAGACTGCCGACGGCAGGAGCCCCGCAGCACGGGCACAGGCCGCTGGTCACGCCTGCCGGTCTGGGCGGCGTGGCGGGCAGCATCCGCGCCTGACGCGTCCAGGCGACTTGCAGCGCGGCGCCCATCAGCGGTGCCATGGCACGCTGCTCCAGCGACAGCGGCCGGCCCTCGAGCATGGCGTGGGCCAGCTCGGCACGCTCCGTCTGCGGAAGCCGGCGCAACGCCTCGAACCAGCCTCGCTGCGGTTCCACCACCTGCGCGTCGAGTTCCTCCAGCAACGCCTCGAGATCGTCGTGCCACGACATGTCCCGCCACAGGCCGTCGATCGACAAGGGTGGAATGCCATGACGCATCGCCAGCTCCGCCCCGCTCGTCAACGCCGGACGCGACTGCTGAACGATTCGGTGCTGCGCCTCGACCACCATTGCCATGAACTGCAGGTAGGCCGCCATCGCCGGTACACGCTCGGCCAGCTGACGCAGCCGCCGGGCGCGCTCGGCAAACAGCTTGCGCGAGGGCAGACCGACCATGGGTGGCGCCCCCGGTGACGGGGGCGCCTGGCCAAAGGCGTGCGCGCCGGCGCCAGCCGGCTCGCTTTCGTTGTCAGGGTTGCTGCTCACGGTGCTGCGCCTCCTCTTGTTCGCGGGCCCACAGGCCGTGGTGATGGCGCGCCCAGGCGCGGGTCACCCAGCCTCGGGTCATGGAACGAATCGAGCCCTTGACCCAGATGGCCGCATAGACGTGAACCACGATGGTGACGATGGCCACGAATGCTGACACGGCGTGGAGCAGGCTGGCGAAGCGGATCAGCGGGATCGGGAAATAGCCGGCGAACCAGGGCCGCCACATGATCACGCCGCTGATCAGCAGTACCGCGATCGACACTACCAGGGCCCAGTAGACCAGCTTCTGGCCCGGGTTGTACTTGCCGATAGGCGGCAGCTTCTCGTCGCGGTTGTCGAGCACGTCGCCGATCTGGCGCACCCACTGGACATCGTTCTCGCCGAGCAGGTTGCGCCGCACGTGCCGCGCCGCCATGGCGTAGAACAGCAGCACCAGCACCACCCCGAGAAACGGATGCAGGATCCGCGCCCAGACCGGCCCGCCCAGCGTATGGCTGAGGAAGAAGAAGGCCGGATGGAAGAACGCCAGTCCGGAGAGCGCCAACAGCACGAAGACCATCGCCATGGTCCAATGGTTGGCGCGATCCAGCGGCGAATAACGAATCAGACGATCGCGTGGCATCTTCATCGGTCTTCTCCCCGCGGACGGGTGGCATCGTAGCCGAGCGAATGAGGCGGTGGCGCGTCATCCTGTCCATGCCCCGCGTGCTCCTCCGGCTCCTCCTTCGGCCCCTTGGTCATGTAATGGATCACGCCAGCGAACGCAGTGATACCGATGATCGCCGACATGATCGGCTTGGTCGCGCCCTTCCACGCCCCAACCAGCGGCGAGATGCGCGGATCCTTGGGCAACCCGCTGTAGCGATTGGGATCATTGGCGTGATGCAGCACGTACATGACATGCGTGCCGCCGACCCCGGCCGGATCATAGATACCCGCGTCGCGGAAGCCGAGCTCCTTGAGATCGCCCACCCGCTTCTCCGCCCGCGCCAGCATGTCCTCCTTGGTGCCGAACTCGATGCAGTTGGTCGGGCAGGTCTTGACGCACGCCGGCTCCATTCCCGCGTTGACTCGGTCGGAACAGAGGGTGCACTTGTAGGACTTCTGATCCTTGGGCGAGATTCGCGGGATATCGAACGGGCACCCGGTGATGCAGTAGCCGCAGCCGATACAGTGGTTGGAGTCGAAGTCGACGATGCCGTTGGCGTACTGCACGATCGCCCCGGGGGCCGGGCAAGCCTTCAGACAGCCCGGTTCGGCGCAATGCATGCAGCCATCCTTGCGGATCAGCCATTCGAGGTTGCCCTCCTGCGTCTCGTACTCGCTGAACCGCATCACGGTCCAGGATTCCGAGGTCAGGTCGGTAGGGTTGTCATAGGTGCCGTGGCACTCGCCGACATCGTCGCGCAGGTCGTTCCACTCCATGCACGCCACCTGACACGCCTTGCAACCGATGCACTTGGAGACATCGATCAGCTTGGCGACCTCGTCGACATGCCCCCGGACCTGCGGGGGCGTCGTCGTGGTGGCGGAGCGGGCGATAATGTTCTGGGAATTGTCCATATACGCTCCTCAAGCCTTCTCGACGCGGACGGTGAACGACTTGTATTCCGGTGTCTGGGTGTTGGCATCGCCGACGAACGGCGTCAGGGCATTGACCAGATAGCCCTTCTTGGCCACCCCGGTGAATCCCCAGTGCAGCGGAATCCCCACATGGTGAACCTGCTTGTCGCCGATCGTCATCGGGCGCAGGCGCTTGGTCACCACCGCCACGGCCTTGATGAAGCCCCGCTTGGAGGAGACCTTCACCCAGTCGCCCGCCGCGATGCCGATCTCGTCGGCCAGCGCCTCGCCGATCTCGACGAACTGCTGCGGCTGCACGACGGCATTGAGCTCGGCATGCTTGGTCCAGAAGTGGAAGTGCTCGGTGAGACGATAGGTCGTCGCCGCGTGCGGGAACTCCTCGGGCGTGCCCAGCGCCTCGCGATCCTCCTCGAAGATGCGCGCGGCCGGGTTGTTGCGCGCCTTCTCCTTGCCCGGATGCAGCAGGTTCTGGGGCACCGGCGATTCGAACGGCTCGTAGTGCTCGGGGAACGGGCCATCGACCATGCTCTGCCCGGCGAACAGGTGACCGACGCCTTCCGGCTGCATGATGAACGGCATCTGCCCCTGCGATGGCGGCGAATTGGTCGGGAAGTCCGGCACGTCCGCGCCGACCCAGGCGCCCTGCTCGCTGTCCCACCAGATGAACGCCTTGTCAGCCCCCCAGGGGCGTCCCTGGACGTCCGCGCTGGCCCGGTTGTAAAGGATTCGCCGGTTCATCGGCCAGGCCCATGCCCAGCCCAGCGTATTGCCGGTGCCGTAGGGGTCCGAGTTGTCGCGGTTTGCCATCTGGTTGCCGGCTTCGGTCCAGCAGCCAGTGAATATCCAGCAGCCCGCCGCGGTGCGCCCGTCGGCGGTCAGCTCGGCGAAACCGGCCAGCTGCTCACCGGCGCGCCGGGTCACGTTGCCCTGCTCGTCGGTAAGATCCTCCAGCGCGCGCCCGTTGAACTCGCGTGCCAGTTCGTCCGCCTTCGGATCGGCCGGAATCCGGTAATCCCAGGTCAGATTGAGGATCGGGTCCGGGAATACGCCGCCTTCCTCCTGATAGAGCTGCTTCAGCTTGAGGAACAGCTCGCCCATGATGCGGGTATCCGGTCGCGCGTCTCCCGGCGGCGGTGCCGCGGACCAGTGCCACTGCAGCCAGCGGGCGCTGTTGACGATCGATCCCTCGTCCTCGGCGAAGCAACAGGTCGGCAGGCGGAACACCTCGGTGTCGATCCGGCTGGAGTCGACATCGTTGTACTCGCCGTAATTCTTCCAGAATTCGCTGGTCTCGGTGTTGAGCGGATCCATCACCACCAGATACTTCAGGGAAGAGAGCGCCTTGGTCACCTTGGCCCGGTTGGGGAACGACGCCAACGGGTTGAACCCCTGGCAGAAGTAGCCGTTGAGCTCGCCCTTGGACATGCGCTCGAACGTATCGAGAATGTCGTAGAGCGGCCGCTCGAGCTTGGGCAGCCAGTCGAAGCACCAGTTGTTGGCTTCGTTGGCGGCATCGCCGTACCACGCCTTCATCAGGCTGACATGGAATTTCTCGTAGTTCTTCCAGTAGGAAACCTGGCCTTCGACGGTGGGCTGCTTGGTGCGCTTGTCGATATAGGCGCGGTAATCCTGCTCCTTGGCGTTGGCCAGCGTCATGTAGCCCGGCAGCAACTGGGAAAGCAGGCCCAGATCGGTCAGCCCCTGAATGTTGGAATGCCCGCGCAACGCGTTGACGCCGCCACCCGGCATGCCCATGTTGCCCAGCAACAGCTGCACCATCGCGGCCGTACGGATGATCTGGGAGCCGATCGAGTGCTGCGTCCACCCCAGCGCGTAGAGGATGGTCATGGTCTTGTCGGGGACCGCCATCGCCGCGATCTTCTTCCAGATGCGCTGGATGTTCTCGACCGCGATACCGGTAATGCTCGAGACCATGGCCGGGGTATAACGCGCGTAGTGTTCACGCAGCAGCTGGTAGACGCAGCGCGGGTCCTGCAACGTTTCGTCGCGACGGACAAAACCGTCGTCGCCCATCTCGTACATCCACGACTGCTTGTCGTAGCTGCGCGTCGACTCGTCATAGCCCGAGAACAGGCCATCCTCGAAACCATACCCTTCGCGAACGATCAACGCCGCGTCGGTGTAGTTCAACACGTACTCGTGCTGAATCTGGTCGGTCTCGATCAGATAGCTGATCAGGCCGCCTAGAAACGCGATATCGGTGCCGGTACGGATGAACGCCTTGTCCTGCGCCACGGCGCCGGTACGGGTGAAGCGCGGGTCGATCGTGATCAACTCGGCCTTGTTATGTTCGATGGCCTCGGTAACCCAGCGGAAGCCCACGGGGTGTGCTTCGGCAGAGTTGCCGCCCATCGAGAGAATCAGATTGGCATTGCGGATGTCGACCCAGTGATTGGTCATGGCACCGCGACCGAATGTTGGGGCAAGACCTGCCACCGTCGGTCCGTGTCAGACGCGCGCCTGGTTGTCGAACGCCACCATGCCGAGATTGCGCACCACCTTGTGGGTGATGTAGCCGGCTTCGTTGGAAGAACCCGACGCCGCCAGGAATCCGGTCGTCGTCCAGTGGTTGACCGTCTCGCCGTGTGCCGTGCGCTGGACGAAGTTGGCGTCGCGATCGTCCTTCATGTGCCGGGCGATTCGGGTCAGCGCCTCGTCCCAGCTGATCCGCTTCCATTCGCTGGTGCCCGCTTCACGCACCTGCGGATATTCGAGACGTCCCTTGCTGTGAACGAAGTCGAGCAGGCCGGCGCCTTTCGGGCAGAGCGAACCCCGCGAGACCGGGTGGTCCGGATCGCCTTCGATATGGAAGACGTTCTGTTCGACGTTCTTGGCACCATCGCCCTTGCTGTAAATCAGAATACCGCAACCCACCGAGCAGTAGGTGCAGGTATTGCGCGTCTCTTTGGCATGGGTCAGCTTGAACTGGCGAATCGAGGCTTCGGCAGGTTCGGGGGCAAACCCCATCATCGCCAGGCTCGAGCTCGCCAATCCCGCCCCGCCCAGTTTGAAAAACTGGCGCCGAGTGACATTGATCGACATGTATCATCCTCATCGGTCATTAACCGGCACCTCTACCGACGGGTGCCTTGATTATCTTATATCAAACATCGGCGACGGATGCTGCCGTGAACTCTAGACAAATCGTCGCTCATGACCATACCCGAACGTGACGGCGCCGATGCCACCCCGATGTCGCGACCCCGACTCGTGGCCCCGAACGAAAAAACGCCCGCTCTCCTCGCAAGGAGAGCGGGCGTCATCAAGGCCCGAAGGCTCGGGACGCTATGCCGTGCGGGCCGGCGTGGTCTCCGATTTCGCCTTGGCCAGCAGGAACAGCACGACCGTAATGACCGCGCCGACGATATCGCTGGTCATCCCCGGGAAGATCAACGCCAACGCGCCGATCGCCGCCAGTATCCGCCAGAACGGATTGAGCGGTCGCCGCAGATAGCCCTCGACCGCGACGGCCAGCAGCAGCACGCCGACCACTCCGGTCACGATGACCCACAGCGTGTTCCATAGCGTCGCGTCGATCATCAGCATGCTGTGCGCGAACACGAACATGTACGGCACCACGAAGCCGGCGATCGCCAGTTTCATCGCCTGGAAGCCGGTCGCGTTGGGCGACCCGCCGCTGATGCCGGCACCGGCGTAGGCGGCCAGGGCCACCGGCGGCGTCAGGTTGGCGAACAGCCCGAAGTAGAACACGAACATGTGCGCCACGAAGATCGCCGTCTCGTTGCTGCCGGCCAGCTCGCGGAACATCGGCAGGTTGAGCAGAATCGGCGCGGCCATGGTGCTGGTGATGATATAGGTCGGAATGCTGGGCAGCCCCATGCCGAGCACGATCGACGCGATCATGGTCAAGAACAGCGTGACCAGCAGCTGGATCATCGGAATCGGTATCTGCTGGCCCAGCGTCACCACCGCGTCCGCTGCCTCCAGCGCAATACCGGTCAACGTGGCGATCCCCACGATGATGCCCACCGCGCCACATGCCACCGCCACGGGAATCGCGTTACGCACCCCGTCGTGCATGGCATCGCGACAATCGGCGACATCCATCTTCTCCGCCACCATGCCCAGCCTGGCGCGCATCGCGTTGACCGCTACCGGGATCGCAATGATCACGAACAGCATCCAGCGGCTGGCCGGGAAGTTGGGCATCGCATGGCCGCCAATCAGCGCTCGCAGCTGCGGCTCGAAGATCAACAGCGCCAGGACCAGGCTGAGCCCGATGGTGACGCGGCGCGTGCCGCAGATCAGTACCGTCGCCGCAATCGACCAGAACGCCGCGAAGAACGGCGCCCGCCCCTCGAACAGCAACCACAGCAGCACGGCCATCGGTATCAGCAGGTGGCCTCGCTTGAGCATGACCTCCTTGAGCGGGGTCAACTGGGAACGAGGAATGCCTTCCAGCCCGTTGCGCATGGCGCGCAGATGCACCTGGAACAGCACCCCGAGATAGAACAGCAGTGCCGGGATGATGCCGGCCAGAATGACCTGGGTATAAGGAACGGCCAGCACCTCGGCCATGATGAACGCCGCCGCTCCCATGATGGGTGGCAGGATCTGTCCGCCGACGCTGGCGGCCGCTTCCACCGCGCCGGCAAAGTTCGGCTTGTAGCCGGTCTTCTTCATCAGCGGAATGGTGAAGGCACCCGTCGTCACCACGTTGGCGATGGCAGAACCATTGATCGAGCCCAGGAAGCCGCTGGCGATGACCGCCACCTTGGCTGGCCCACCGCGGGTATGCCCGGCGATCGCCAGCGCCAGATCGTTGAACAGTTGTCCCAGTCCGGACTTGCCGAGAAAGGCGCCGAACAGAATGAACAGGATGATGTAACTCGCCGAAACCCCGATCGCCGTCCCCAGCAGCCCCTCGGTGATATAGACCAGGTGCGAGACGATCTGCTTGCAGGTGGCGAGCACGATCGCCTCGTTCAACTGCGGATAGAAAGAGAGCTTGGCATAGAAGCCGTAGATCAGGAACAAGGCCGCCAGGATGGTCAGCCCCCAGCCGGTGACGCGCCGGGTCGCATCGAGTACCAGCAGAATCGCCACGAGGCCGACGACCATGTCGACATTATTGATGCGCCCTGCCGAAGCGATGACCCGGTCCGACACCATCAGCATGTAGACGCCGATCCCGAAGGCGATCAACGCCACGATGGCATCGCCCCAAGGCACGCGATCCCGGGCGCCCTTGCGGGTCAGCGGATAGAGAATGAAGGCCAGGCCCAGCAAAGTATAGAGGTGGATGCTGCGCTGCGCGACATCGACCAGTGGCCCCGAAAACGAAGTGTAGAGGTGAAACAGCGCCAGCAGCACCGATACCGCCATGACGAACCGGACCACCGCGCGCGGCAGCCTGTCCCGTACCAGGCTCTCGCGATCGAATTTCTCCAGCGCCTCCTTGACCGACGGATCTTCCGGCCCATCGGTGGAGATCGTGTTCTTCTGTTCGGACATATGTCTTCCTCGCCACGCAGGAATCTATGACAACCAGGGCCGCACCAGTGCCGGCAGCACTTGCCACAAGGGCACCCTGAGTATGGAAAAGGTCAAAATCGGCGGCGGATCGCCACGCGACAGGGGAATGACATGGCCGGCAAATATCAGGCGGTAGTGTTCTTCCACCGCCGCCTGTACCGCCAGCGGATCGACCACACGATCGATCCCGGTCATCACCACCCAGCCATTTTCGAGATGGGTCTCGTTGCCGGCATGGGATGGTACACCGGCACCGAAGGTCTTGAATCGCGTTCCGGTGATTTCGATGGCATCGCCCTCGGTCACCGCGAACCACTCTTCCCAGTCTTCCTTCTCGACCGAATGCATCCAGCGCAGCGTGAAGGTCGTCCCTTCCCACCCCGGAAAAGCGAACCGCCACTGCGGCCCGTCACGAATGACCAGCCACGGTAGCGGATACGCAGCGGTGGCGATCACCAGGACCACCACCGCTGCAATACTCAGCCAGATTTTACGCATCGCCAGGACGTGTCATGGCTTGCGGGACACGCGAGCGCATCTGCTCAGGATTGCGGTTCTTTGTCCTGAGCGTTGTCGCCACCACTGGTATCGCTGCCTTCGGTAGGCTGAGCGTTGTCTTCAGGCGTCTCGGCGCTGGTCTGCTTGGCAGGATCGGCCTCTGCGCCATCGGCTTCGGTCGTGGCTGCCTGCTCATTGGCCGGCATGGAAGTGGTCTCTTCCGACAGATCGCTATCATCACCAGCATTGGTCACATCGCCGCCATCAGTGGCCGTGCTCTCGGAAGACGATAGCGTCTCGTAGAAAGCCTTGGCTCCCGGATGGACCGGAACGACCAGGTTCTTGTCCATGGTAGCGGGATCGAACTGCTTGAGCGCGCCGACGGAGACGTTGCCGGATTCCAGATAGTCATGGAAGCGCTTGGCCAGATCCTCGGCGACATCGTCACGCATGGAGGACGGCACGATCATGATATTGCGGATCGCCACGGTATTTACGGCATCGCCCAGGTCATAGCGCTCCGGTGCGCCGGCCGGAATTTCGTAATTCTCGTAGTACGGATACTTTTCCAGCAGCGTGGAGGCAACGTCACCACTGACCGGCACGAAGGTCACGTCGGTGCTCTGCATCAGCCCGGTGATGCTGGAGTTGGGCACGCCGGACGTGAAGAACGCGGCATCCAGATTGCCATTGCTCATTTCGGTCACGCTGTCGGCATAACCTGTGTGGCTGACCTGGGCCAGGTCGTCGTAGCTCAGACCGGCGGACTCCAGCACCTTGGCCGCGCTCTGCTCGACCCCGGAGCCGACCTTGCCGACGCCGACGCGCTTGCCTTTCAGATCGGCGATGCTCTGGATATCGCTGTCGGCCGTCGCGACGACCTGAACCACGTTGGGATAGAGACCAGCAATGGCCTGGATATCGGCGGCCTGGCCTTCGAACTGGTTCTGACCCTTGACCGCATCGTAGGCCACGTCGCTCATCACGATGGCGACCTGGTTCAGACCGTCGGTGATGTTGTTGATGTTCTGCACGGAGGCACCAGTGGAAACGACCTGTACGCCATCGACCAGATCGCTCTCCTCGAACACGCTCTTGAGCGCGCCGCCGATCGGATAATAGCTGCCGCCGGTACCGCCGGTGCCGAAGATCAGATTGACCGGCTCGCCGCCACCGGCCGCTGCCTGCTGGTTGTCTTCGCCGCCAGACTGGCCGTTGTCGCTGGTCGACTCGGCCTCGTCAGAATCCGACGTTCCGCCAGCATACTGAGACGTCGACGACTCCTGAGACGTCTGCTGGTTCTCGTCAGCCTGCTTCTTCTGCTCATCACTGTCGTCACCGCAACCGACCAGCAGCGTGCTGGAAAGCCCCAGCGCGGCGATCAGCATTCCTGTACGTAACTTCATGTTTCACCCCGTCATTTGATTGTCATCGGCCTGTCCGGCCGAAAAATGTACACACCATGATGGTCCCAAGAGTAAGGAACGCCCGGCGGCGATACCATGCCCGAACCGTCATGCACGACCAAAGTCTAAGACTTGTCGGCCTCTTGCGATAAGACTCGCTGAACCAGCCCCCCAATGGTCAGACCTTGCACCAGAATCGAGAACAGCACGATGAGATAGGTCACCATCACGATGGTGTTGCGGTAATCGCTCTCGGGCAGGCCCAGCGCCAGCGCCACCGAGATTCCGCCCCGCAGTCCGCCCCAGGTGAGCACCCGCGTGGTCCCGGGACGATAGTGGATCCAGTGTTTCAGCATCATCATGGGCAGGCCGATGGTGATCAGCCGGGTCACCAGAATCACGCCGATGATTGGCGCGGCAACGATCAGATACGACCACTCGAAGGGAATCAGCAGCAGCTCGAGGCCGATCAGCACGAACAGCACCGCGTTGAGGATCTCGTCGATCAGCTCCCAGAAGCCGTCGACATAGCGGCGCGTGGTGTCCGACATGGCGTGCTCGCGGCCGCGGTTGCCGATGAACAGCCCGGCGATGACCATCGAGATCGGCCCCGAGACGTGCAGATGCGTCGCCAGCGTATAACCGCCCAGCACCAGCGCCAGGCTGACCAGCACCTCGATCTGATACTGATCGATGCTCTTCATCATCCGGTAGGCGATGTAGCCCATCGCCAGCCCGAGCAGAATGCCACCGCCGGCCTCTTCCAGAAACAGCATCGCGGAATGCGTGACCGTCAGCGCTTCGGTCGCGGTCGCCGCCCCCAGCATCATGGTGAAGACCACCACCGCGACGCCGTCGTTGAACAGGGATTCACCGACGATCTTGATCTCCATGTCCTCGGGTGCGCCGGCGCTGCGCATGATGCCGAGCACTGCAATCGGGTCCGTCGGCGAGATCAGTGCCCCGAAGACCAGGCAGTAGAGATAGGGCACCGCGATATGGAAGGTAGCGAAGAGCCACCAGGCGGCGCTGCCGATGGCCACGGTCGAGATCACCACGCCAATGGTGGCAAGAAAGCTGATCGAATAGCGATAGCGCTTCAGCTTATGGAAATCGACATGCAGCGCGCCGGCGAACAGCAGGAACGACAGCATGCCGTCCATTAACAGCGCATTGAAGTTGATCTGCCCCAGCCAGGCTTCGGCCCAATCGGTAATCGCGTCGAATCCGAGGTGACTCAGGGCGATCAGCAGCAACGAAGCCATCAGCGAGATGAACATCACGCCGATCGTCGCCGGCAGCTTGATGAAGCGGTAGTTGAACCACGCGAACAGCGCGGTGATCGTGATGAAGAGTGCTGCGATTTCCAGCATGGCATCCTTTCCTGTCGCCGCCAGCCGTGGCGAATGATCGATAGGCGTCCTGCCCCATACCGTAACGATAGTGGCTCATGACGATGGCAGCCATGATGCGGGTTTATCCCGACGGCAATTCGTTGGAAAAGCGAGCAACCAAAAAAGCGGACCCGTGATGGCGGGTCCGCTTTGCGTTACTGACCAGTCGGGTCTTTTGACCGATCTAGCGCATCGATCGAGTCGATGCATCCACGATCACAGGCCGGCAGCGGCCTTCAGCGTCTCGGCCTTGTCCGTCTTTTCCCAGGGGAAAGCGGTGAAGGTTTCGGTCTGGATCTCGCCGTTGACGTCGGTCCAGGTGTAGCTGTGTTCGAACGGCTCGCGTCCGAAGTGACCATAGGAGGCCGTCAGCTGATACATCGGATGGAGCAGATCGAGCATGCGGGTGATGGCATGAGGGCGCAGATCGAAGTGCTCGCGCACCAGCTCGATGATCTTGGCCTCGCTGACCTTGGCGGTGCCGAATGTGTTGATCGAGACTGAAGTCGGCTCGGCGACGCCGATGGCGTAGGAAACCTGGATCTCGCACTTGTCGGCGAGGCCGGCAGCGACGATGTTCTTGGCCACGTAACGCCCGGCGTAGGCGGCACTGCGGTCGACCTTGGACGGATCCTTGCCGGAAAATGCCCCGCCACCGTGGCGCGCCATGCCACCGTAGGTGTCGACGATGATCTTGCGTCCGGTCAGGCCGCAATCCCCTACCGGGCCACCGATCACGAACTTGCCGGTCGGATTGATGTGGAACCGGGTCTTGTCGTGAATCCACTCTGCCGGCAGCACGTCACGGATGATCAGATCCTCTACCGCCTTGCGCAGGTCTTCCTGGGAGATATCCGGGTCGTGCTGGGTCGACAGCACCACGGCATCGACGCCATTGGGCTTGCCGTTTTCATCATAAGTGAAGGTGATCTGGCTCTTGGCATCGGGACGCAGCCAGGAGAGCGTGCCGTTCTTGCGCAGTTCCGCCTGACGTTCGACGAGACGATGCGAATAGTGGATCGGCGCCGGCATGAACGAGTCGGTCTCGTTGGTGGCATAGCCGAACATCAGCCCCTGATCGCCCGCGCCCTGGTCTTCGGGCTTGCTGCGATCGACGCCCTGGGCGATATCAACGCTCTGCTTGCCGATCAGATTGATCACGCCGCAGGTTTCGCCATCGAAACCGACTTCCGAGGAGGTGTAGCCGATATCGATGATCACCTTGCGCACCAGCTCTTCCAGATCGACCCAGGCGGTGGTGGAGATCTCGCCGGCGACGATGGCGACACCAGTCTTCACCAACGTCTCGCAGGCCACGCGAGCCTGCTTGTCCCGGGCGATAATGGCATCGAGGACGGCATCGGAAATCTGATCGGCGATCTTGTCCGGGTGACCTTCGGACACGGATTCGGAGGTAAACAGAGAGTATTCGCTCATGGCGTACGGGGATCCCTTCGTTCACTGGTTGCGGCTCGCGGTCACGACCCGCCTGACAAAACACGCAGCGCCGCCGGTCGGAAGGACGGATGAAAACGACGCACGACATCACTGTCCCCAAGGCGCCGGGGCAGGGCATAAAAGTCTACACACAGAATAGCTAGCTGCCTATTCTTTGCCACCTAAGCCGCCGATTGATCGGCACTATCGGACGCTTTACGTATGGACGCTCTACGTACCGTGCACGATCTCGATCAGTTGCTCGATACCCGCCGTGGCGTTCTCCCGCTGCCAGGCATTGCGCCCGAAGATCACGCCCCGCGCGCCGTTATCCAGTGCATTGCGGGTGAAGCTTGCCAGGGCCTCGTCGTCGTTCATTGCCGCCCCGCCCAGCACCAGCACCGGAACCGGGCAGCTGTCGGCCAGCGCGCGCATGTCCTCGGCCTCGCCGGTGAACTGCGCCTTGACCAGGTCCGCTCCCAGCTCCGCGGCGATCCTCGCGACCCGCGCAATCCGCTCGCCATCGAGACGCCCGTCTTCAAGCCCTTTCTCACGATGCCCCCACACCACCGCTTCGACGATCAGCGGCAGCCCGATCACCTCGCACTGGCGGGCGGCCTCCGCCACCGCTTCGAGATTGTCGGCTTCTCGCCTGGGGTCGTCGTAACCGGAGATCAGACACATCACCACGGCATCCGCACCCATCGCCTGCGCCTGGGCCGGCGTTGCGATCATGCGGTGATGCTCCTCTCCCGCCAGGGTGAAGTCGCCCACCATCGGGTAGTCGATCCGCAGCACGACCCTGGGCGCCCGATTATCGGCAAACAGGTCGCCGCAGGACTTGAGCACACCCGGCGACAGCAGCACCGCCTCCGGCCCGGCCGCGACGATAGCCTCGCAGGCTCGGCGCGCATCGATGGCATGTTCCACCGGCCCCGCCAGCAGAGTGCGGTCGAAAGCCACCATACAGCTCAGGCCGGTGTCGCGACGAAACAGCCGCCCGACACGTAACCCACTGGAAGAAAAGACGGTCGTCATGACGTGCTCTCCTGAGTCGAGATTGTCGGGCTTTCCTGCCCGGATGTGAGCGCAACGCCATGCTGGCGTGTCGCGATCTCGTACACCGCGTCCACCTCCTCGCGGCGGCGTGTCTCGGCCCAGCCGAGCGCCGCGCCGCACAGGGTCGCGACCTCGTCGATCACCGCGCTGTCGAGCTGGCCGGAGAGCGCGATGGGCAGACGCCGGAACAGCACGTCGGCCAGATGTTCGACGCGCTCGAAGCGACAGACGAAATCGATCTCCCCCACCCGATAATCGGCAAGCGAGGCGAGCGGACGCTGCCGATTCACGCCCTCGGCGCTCATTCTCGCGCAGTGCCTCCCCACCGCTTCGCCCCGCGTACCGTAGCGATCCAGCAGCGTGATCGCCCACTGCCGGTCGCCCTCGCAGAGCGCCGTCACGCGGGAAAGCCACGCCTCGCGCGACGCGGTATCGCGGGGATAATCCCGCCCCCCGCCGATCGCCAGCTGCCGGGTATCGATCTCGCGGCGCCGACCGAGCCTGGCGAGCACATCATCCGCCACCTCCTCGGCAAAGCCACGGAAGGTGGTCCACTTGCCGCCCACCAGCGACAGCACCGGCCAGTCGTGTATACGATCCTCGACAATGGCGTGATCGCGGCTGATCTGGCCCGGATCGGCGGCATCGCTGCGCGGCAGCGGGCGCACCCCGCTGTAGCGATAGCGCACTTGCTCCGGTCCGATCGCCACGCCGGGAAACAGATAGCGTACCGCCTCGAGCATGTAATCGCGTTCGTCATCGTCGCAGACGGCCTGGTCCGGATCGGTGCAGCGAATGTCCGTCGCCCCGACCAGCACGTGGTTCATGAACGGGTAGATCAGACAGATACGCCCGTCCGGCGTGCCGAAGTAGATCATGCGCCCGTCGAGCTGGCGCCGGATGGCCGGCACGTCGACGATCAGATGCCCACCCTTGGTGCCGCCGATATGCCGCGTTTCCCGCCCCAGCTGGCGGTTGATCTCATCGATCCAGGCGCCACCGGCGTTGATGATGAGTTGCGGCTTCACCGTGAACGCGCCGCCCTTTTCGTCCTCGAACATGACCGCTTCGCCATCGGCGCCGACGAGGTTGACGTGGTTCAGCGCCATCGCCCCGCGATGGGTTCGGCAGCCGTCGTCGATCAGCTCGTACCCGAGCCGCTCCGCCTGGCTGATCGCCGCGTCGTAATAGGTATGCAGCGCCCGCACGTCGCGTCGAATATCCGGCAGCGACCGATGCACCTTGCGTCCCAGCATCACCGAATGGCGGGGCATACTGCGAAAGTGACGTCCGAAGAAATCGTAGAGCGTCAGTCCCACTTCGCTGATCAGGATGCCGCGGTCGTCGATCTTCGCCGGACGTCGAAAGAAGCGCTGGATCGACGGCCAGATGCCGCCCCACCAGCTGTGCGTGGGCATCGCCGTACGCAGCGGATGCACCACGTGCGGCGCGTTGCGCAACAGCAGGTTGCGCTCCCGGGTCGACTGCGCCACCAGCCGGAACTCGCCGGTCTCCAGATACTTGAGGCCGCCATGGATCAACCGCGAAGGTGCGGCACTGGCCCCGGCACAGAAATCCTGCTTGTCGACGATCAGGGTATCGACACCCTGCAGCGCCAGATCGCGAAACAGCCCGGCACCGTTGATGCCGGCGCCGATGATCAGCACCGAGACCGAATGATCGGCCCGCAGGCGTTCCAGCGTCTGCTGGCGAGTCAGCGGGGGTGGATTCAGAGATTCCGTCATCGGGTGGCTCCCGCCATCGGCCTGGATTCGGATTCAGCGTCTGACGCCGCTGGCGACGAGGCGTCGGCATCGAGCATCGCCCACAGCGGGCGCAGACACTCGACCAGTCGCTGGTAACGTTCGAAGCCTTGCTGACACTCGGCCTGGCGATGGGTATCCGGCACGTAGCGGTGGTCGACCTCGCACAGCCGCGTGGCGGTGTCGATCGACGAGAACGCACCGGCCGCGACGCCCGCGCAGATCGCCGCGCCCCAGGCCGCCGCCTCCTGGATGCGCGAGGTTTCCAGCGGCCGACCGAGAGAATCGGCGAATAGCTGGGCCAGCCGCGGCGAGTGGCTACCGCCGCCGGTGATACGGATGCGATCGATGGCGAAGGTCGACGCCAGCGCATCGACATGGACACGATGGTTGAACACCACGCCTTCGAGAATCGCGCGCAGCACGTGGCCGCGACCATGCCAGCCCTGCAGGCCGAACAGCCCCGCGCTGGCAGGTTCGTCGTAGGGAGAACCGTAAAGAAAAGGGTGATAGACCAGGCGCGACGGGCTCCGGAACGCCTCGTCCAGCGCCGACTCCATATCGGCGAGAAAGGCCCCGGCGCCGCCATCCCCGGCCCGGCCCCACTGACGATGAAACCATTCGAAATTGCTCGACGACGCCGGTGAAATCGCCATGTTGAGCCACTGGCCCGGGCGCAGGCCGTTGCGGGTCGCCCAGCGCGGATCGGGCTTCGGCGCATCGGAGAAGACTTCGTTGATGCTGAAGGTGCCGGCTGCAATGGTCAGGGTGTCCGACTCGATATTGCCCAGGCCCACCGCACTGGCCGTGACATCGTGAAGCCCTGTCGCCACGGGAGTCCCCGCTTTCAATCCGGTCTCGCGGGCCGCCGCCTCGCAGACGTGCCCGGCGATCTCGTCGGACATGCGCACCTCCGGCAGCGCCTCGAAGGCGCCATCGATCCCCAGCATCGACAGCGCGTCACGGCTGTAGCGCTGGGTCTCGACGTCGGTATAGCCGGTACTCGACTCGGTGAAGTCGGTCGCTACCGTGCCGGTCAGCTTGAAACGCAGCCAGTCCTTGCAGGTCAGCACATGGCCGAGCGCGGCGAACCGTTCCGGCTGGTGATCCTGCATCCATGCCAGCAAGGTTACCGGCGAGAAGGCGAAAGGTGTCTGCCCGATCCGCGCCAGCGCTTCATCACGGACACCCTCCCGGCACCAGCGCTCCACCATACCCGCCGCGCGGCTATCCAGTGAGGTGATCGCCCGGCCAAGCGGCTCACCCTTCCCGTCAATCGGGTAAAGCCCGTCACCATGACCGGTGACACCGACCGCCAGGATTTCGTCACCGTCCAGCTCGGCCGCTGCCAGGGCACCGCGTATCGCCGCTGTCGCGCTCGCCCAGGCGGCGTTCATGTCACGCTCGACCCAGTGCGCCTGAGGGTGTTCGAGACGGCACGCCTCCCGCCCGACACCCATGACGTTGCCCTCGGTATCGAAGATCACCGCCTTGGTGGAACTGGAGCCGCCATCGAGCCCCAGCAGATAACCGCGTGACATGGCTGCCTCCCTGCTATCGCCTTCGCCGAATCATTCGGTAGTGGCTTGCATGAGCGCCACTGGGGGGTATTTCTAACATTATTCTGTGACGAAAAGTCGTTAGACGTTAGTGTTAACCCTCTTTCTTACATTAAATAAAAATATATTAATCAAGCAATTAACCATTACCGGCCGGACAGGGAACTTATCCAAGACCAAAGTCATACGGCAACATGTCACTTTTTGATGTTATTTCTTCTCTATTCCTTCGTTATTCGTTTCATGCCCATCCAATCTAGCGCCGGAGTATCCAATGTCCGATTCTCGAGCGTCACTTCCCGATAGCATGCAAGCCGTGGTCTGCCGCGGCCCCGGCGACTACCGCCTGGAGAGTGTGGCGACGCCCCGGCCCGGTCCGCGAGAGCTGATCCTCAAGATCCAGGCCTGCGGGATCTGTTCGAGCGATCTGAAGTGCCGCGATGGCGCCGCCATGTACTGGGGCGACGGTGAACGCTTCCCGCCCTGGGTCAAGCCACCGATGATCATCGGCCACGAATTCGCCGGCGAAGTGGTCGCGCTCGGTGAAGGCGCCGCCGAGCATTTCGACGTCGAACTCGGCATGCGCGTAGTGCCGGAGCAGATCCTGCCCTGCCGGCAGTGCTTCTACTGCCAGCGCGGCCACTACTGGATGTGCGAGGTGCACAACATCTTCGGCTTCCAGGGCGGTGTCGCCGACGGCGGCATGGCGGAATATCTGCGCGTGCCGGCCAACGCGGTGCTGCATCCGGTCGATCCGCGCCTGAGCGTCGAGGACGCCGCCTTCCTCGAGCCGCTGGCCTGCGGCATCCATGCCGTCAATCGTGCCGACATCCAGTTCGACGATACCGTGGTGATCGCCGGCGGCGGGCCGATCGGCCTGGCCATGGTGCAGCTCGCCAGACTCAAGACGCCCAGACAGCTGATTCTGGTCGATACCCATGACGATCGCCTGGCGCTGGCCCGCGACTACGGCGCCGATCACGGCTTCAACCCGCACCGCGACGATATCGCCAAGGAGATCCGCGCGCTCACCGGCGGCTACGGCTGCGAGGTCTATATCGACGCCACGGGTTCATCGAGCGGCGTGATCCAGGGGCTGGAAGCCTTGCGCAAACTGGGGCGCTTCGTCGAATTCAGCGTGTTCAAGGAGCCCACCACCGTCGACTGGTCGACCATCGGCGACCGCAAGGAACTGGATATTCGCGGCTCGCACCTTTCACCGCACACCTATCCGGTCGCGATCGACCTGCTGGCCCGGGGCCTGGTGACGACTCGTGGCATCGTGACGCACCACGTTCCGCTGGCCGAGTTCGAACGCGGCTTCGAGATCGCCGCCCGGCGCGATTCGATCAAGGTCGTGCTCACCGCCAGCGAGAGCTGACGGGGAGCGCCATCGAATCGCTGCGTCGCGGTAGACTACGCCTCTCATTTCTCACACCACGGGAGAGCCATGACCTCGTTCGGAACCCAGGCGCCGCAACCTGCGATCAAGGGCGCCTCGGCGCGCCGACAGGCGATGCTGGACTACCTCATCCAAGCCGGCTCGGCCCAGGTCGACGAGCTGGCCGAACGGTTCGGCGTCAGCCGCATGACAGTACACCGCGATCTCGACACGCTTGCCGAACAGGGCATGGTCAACAAGCAGCACGGCGGCGTCACCACCCGCTCGTCGAGCGTGTTCGAAAGCAATTTCGCGTTGCGCTCGCACATCGCGACCCGGGAGAAGCAGGCGCTGGCCCGCGCGGCGCTGGAGGAGATCGCCCCCGGCGAAGCGGTGATGCTGGATGACTCCACCACCGCCAGCGAACTGGCATCGTTGCTGCCCGCCCGCGAGCCGCTGACGGTGATCACCAACGGCCTGGAGAGCATCGACCGGCTCAAGACTGCGGCCGGCATCAAGCTGATCACCCTGGGAGGGGACTACCAGCCGCGCTTCAATGCCACCTTCGGCCTGCTGTGCGAGCAGACGCTCGCCAATCTGCGCGCCAACGTTGCGGTGCTTTCCGCATCGGCCATCCTTGGCACGATGGCCTACGTTCAGGACCCGGCCGTGACCCAGATCAAGCGCGCCCTGATGGCCGCGGCCGAGCGGCGCATTCTGCTGATTCACAGCGCCAAGTTCGGCAGTAGCGCGCTCCACCGCCTCGCCGACCTGAGCGAGTTCGAACTGATCCTGATCGACTCGGGGCTTGCCGACGAGCATCGCCAGGCGTTGGACGACGCCGGCATTTGCTACCGTCTGACCAAGCTCTGATCCCACGCCCAACAAACAAAAAAGCGCCGCGAGCCAAAGCCCGCGGCGGTGAATCGACGAACGGTTTCGCGTCTTACTGCTGGAGCACGAACGGCGACGTGTACTGGTCGACGTTGTCTGGAGTGATCAGCAGGCAATCGAACAGGTGCTTCTCGCCCTGCACACCGGTTTCCCCGGTGGTAATGAACTTGTCCGCCATCTGCACGGCCGCCTTGGAGAAGATCGCTACCGGCTGCAGCACGGTGTACGCCAGTTCGCCGGACTTGACTGCCTCGACCGCATCGGGCGAGCCATCGAAGCCGCCGACCACCACGTCGTCCAGCCTGCCGGCTTCCTTGAGGGCAGCGATCGCGCCCAGCGCCATCTCGTCGTTGCCGCTGATCACCCCCTGGATATCCGGGTTGGCCTGCAGCAGACTTTGCATCTTGTTGAAGCCCTGGGTGCGATCCCAGTTGGCAACATCTTCACCGACCTTGTTGAGATCCGGGTACTGACTCAGTACGGTTTCATAGCCGTTGGAGCGAGTCGCGGCGTTGTTGTCGGACGGCGCGCCCTTCAACTCGACGTAATTGGCCGAGTCACCGACCGTCTGCACCCACTGCTGCGCGCCCAGCGCTGCCCCCTGAGCGTTGTTGGAAACCAGCTGCGCCTTGGCCAGCCCCTGCTCGTTGATTTCGGCGTTGACCAGAAAGACCGGGATGCCGGCTTCGACGGCCTTGCGCACCGCCCCGACAGAGCCATCGGCGTTGGCGGGATCGAGAATGATCGCCTTGGCCTGATTGGTGATCGCGGTGTCGATCTGGCGGCTTTCGGCGTTGGTATCCCCCTTGTGAGCGCTGACGTTGGCTTCGTACCCCAGCTCCTCGGCGGTCTCGCGGGCAATCTTGCCCTCGGTGAACCAGTAGGGGTTGGAGGTATCGTTGACGATGATCGAGATCAGCCCCTTGTCCTGCGCCATGGCGCTTCCGGCGAGCAACGGCGCACTGACGGCGAGGGCTGCGATCAGCAGGCGTTTTCCTGTCTTGAACATGATGGATCACCCTTCTTTTGCGGTTGTGTTTCTAACCCGTGTCGATCGACACGTACGGGTTAATGCTGCGTTGCCGGCTTGCCGGCGCTACTTTCCGCCCCGGGCGTCGCGCGGGATGCGTCGTCGCTCGAGGATGGAGACGTGGGCGAAGCGGGCGGCGATTCGGGCTCGGACGACTGGGTCGCGCGTTTCTTGCGCCCGCTGTACTGAATGCTGTTGAGCAGGACCGCCAGCACGATCACCGCGCCGGTGAAAACGGTCTGCCAGTAGGAAGAGACGCCAATGATGACGAGACCATCGGACAGGAACCCGATCACGAAAGCGCCGAGCAGGGTGCCGCGCACGTTGCCGCGGCCGCCGGTCAATGCGGCACCGCCGATCACCACGCCAGCGATGGCGGTCAGCTCATAGGTGGTACCGGCGGTGGGGCCGGCGGAGGTCAACTGAGAAGAAAGCACCAGCCCGGCGATCGCCGCGCAGATGCCAGAGAGCACGTAGACCGAGACCTGCACTCGCTTGACCGGCACGCCGGAGAGCTCGGCCGCCCGCGCGTTGCCCCCGGTCGAGTAGACCCAGCGACCGAACGGAGTCCGCGCCAGCGCCAGAATGGTGACGACCGCAACCGCCGCCAGAATCAGTACGCCCACCGGCACGCCAAACAGCCGGTTGAAGCCAAGCCAGTCGAAGCCGGTGTTGCCCAGCTCCGGGCTGCCGCCGAGATTGTTGTAGGTCAGACCGTCGGTCATCAGCAGTGCCACGCCGCGAGCGACATAGAGCAGCCCCAGGGTGGCGACGAAGGCCGGCACCTTGAAGTAGGCGATCAGCACGCCGTTGATGGCACCGACGAACGCGCCCAGCGCGCAGGTGAGAATGACCACGACCCACACCGGCGGATAGAGCGTCACGCCGAACATGTCGAAGGTCACGCCCTGCATCAGGAAGCCGGCCACGACTCCCGCCAGGCCCAGGGTCGAGCCCACGGACAGGTCGATGCCGCCGGTCAGGATCACCAGCAGCATGCCGATGGACAGCAGCCCGAAGATCGCCACGTGGGACGACATCGTCAGGAAGTTGTTGGTCGAGAAATAGACCGGCGATAGCGCCGAAAAGATGATGATGATCGCGATCAGGGCGAAGAAGGCGCGCCCTTCCAGCAGCAATCGACCCAGGTCGAAGCCACCGCGTTGGCGCTCTGCCGCTTGGCTGTGTTTGGACATGTCAAAACTCCATTCGAGGAAAGGCGCTAACGTGCTCTTGTCAGGCGACCACGGCTTCGCCGGAGGCAGCCATGATCTGTTCCTTGGAAGCGTCGGCACCGAACTCGGCCGCGATCCGCCCGCGACTCATCACCACGATGCGGTGAGCGATACTCAGGCATTCGCCGACCTCGGAGGTGGAAAAGATCACCGCAAGGCCTTGCTTCGACGCGCCTTCCGCCAGCAGCTTGAATACCTCGGCCTTGGCGCCGATATCGATGCCGCGGCTCGGCTCGTCCAGCACCACCACGCGCGGATGGGTCGCCAGCATCTTGCCGATCACCACCTTCTGCTGGTTGCCGCCGGAGAGCGAACCGATCTCGGCCCTGGCCCCGTCGGTCTTGATGTGGACGTTGGCAATCGACTCGTCGACCACGCTGCGTTCACGGTTGCCCGAGGTCAGCAGCCATCGGGTGAACGCCTTGATACTGGCCAGCGACAGGTTCTCGCCTACCGTCATCGTCTGTACCAGGCCGTCGCGCTGGCGATCTTCCGGCACCAGCACCAGGCCCTTGGCAATGCGCTCGGCGATGCTCAGATGCGAGACGTCCTCGCCTTCCAGCACCACTCGTCCGCCGCTCAGCGGCACGCGTCCCGCCACGCACTCGAGCAGCTCGGTCCGCCCAGCGCCCATCAGCCCGTAGATGCAGACGATCTCGCCGGCGCGAACGTCCAGCGACAGGCGATCGACTACCGACCGCTCCGGCACGGCCGTGTCGGCGACGCTGACATTCTCGAGCGACAGCGCCACCTCGCCCATGGCGTGGCCGGTGGGAGGCGAGCCGAGATCGAAGTTCTCGCCGACCATGTTGCGCACGATCCATTCGAGGTCGATATCCGCGCGCCTGGCGTAGGCCGTCATCACACCGTCCCGCAGCACCACCGCGTGATCGGTGATGAGCAGCGCCTCTTCCAGATGGTGGGAGATATAGACGATCGACACACCGCGACTCTTGAGATCGCGAATGACCCGGAACAGGACCTCGACTTCGGTCGCCGACAGCGCCGAGGTCGGTTCGTCCATGATCAGGATTCGCGAGTTCACCGACAGCGCGCGGGCGATCTCGACGATCTGCTGCTGCCCCAGGCGGAGATCCTCCACCGGCGTCAGCGGGTCGATCGGTTCGTCGAGCTCCTCCATCAGGGCGCGGGTCTGACGCGCCTCTTCGGCATAGTCGATGCCCATCGGCCCTTTCAGCTCGCGACCCATGAAGATGTTGTCTCGAACGCTGAGATTGGGCGCCAGGCTGAGTTCCTGGTGAATGATCGAGATGCCCAGGCGCTGAGCGTCGGTGGTCGAGGCGAAGCGTACCGGCTCGCCCTCCAGTAGGATCTCGCCAGACGTGGGCTGGATCACGCCGGAAAGGATCTTCATCAGCGTCGACTTGCCGGCACCGTTCTCGCCGAACAGCGTGGTCACCTGGCCGCGGTAGACGTCGAAGTTGACGGTCTTGAGCGCATGCACGCTGCCGAAAGACTTGGCGACGTCCCGCGCCGAGAGCACGATGTCATCGCCCCGCTCGCTCGCGGCCGTCGGTCGAATCGAAGCGGAAGCCATTACTGCACCTCCATGCTGACCGGCGTGATCAGCCAGTTCTTCGGATTGATCAGCTTGAAGACCCCGGTCACGCCGACGGTCTTGCCGCTCAGGCTGGCCGTGTCGATGTCCGCCAGAACCGCCGCCTTCATCGCCTCGTTGATCGACGCGCCCGCGTTCTGGTATTCGATCTGGTTGGTGAACTCGCCGAACGAGATCTCCCCGGTGGCATCGCGCAGATCGGTGCCGTTGATCGCCGGGCCGGTCTGCACGCGAATCGTGATCTCGTCGGGTACGCCCTCGGCCTCGACCGTATAGATGCCCGAGCGGGCTTCACCGAACGTCCCGGTGAAGGTCACCGGCACCACTGGCCCGAAGCTCTCGCCAACGCCATATTTCTGCCCGGCCGCGGTCGAGTCCTCGAGAACGGCGGACGCCAGCTCGCCGGCCTCGACGGCACGCGCCTCGACACTGTCCCGAATCGCCGGGAAGTGCTCTCCGCCATAGGTTTCGGCGGAAAACCCGCCGGCCAGCTCGGCCTCGGTGCCGATCTCGACGACCTTGGTATCCCAGGCCATCGCCGCCAGCACCACGACCACGCAGGCGCCGATGGCCAGACGTCCTTTCATCTTCTTCGGCGCCGCGGGCCGACTGGCAACTGTTGCACTCATCACTGCGAGCCCTCTTCTGCGAAATCTCTGCCACGAAACTTCTGCTGCCGCTCGTCTGCGCCGGGCGGCGAAACCGATCGTCGCCCGGCACGAATCACAACTCAGGGAATCAGTACGATCTTGAGTGACTTCGAACCGCTCTTCATGAGCTCGAAGCCTTCCTCGTATTTCTCCAGCGGCAGCTTGTGGGTGACGACGCCCTCGGTGGGGAAGTCGCCGTTGCGGATCCCCTCGATGACCAGCGGGTAGCAGTAGGGACCGAGATGCGAGCCGAGCACGTCGAGTTCCTTGCGGTCGGAGATAATGCTCCAGTCGACGCTGACCGGGTCCTTGAACACGCTGAACTCGACGAAGCGGCCCAGCTTGCGGATCATCGACAGCCCTTGCTCCACCGATTTCGGATGCCCCGTTGCTTCGATGTAGACGTCGCAGCCGTAGCCTTCGGTCATCTCCTTGATGATCGAGACCACATCGTCGCGCTTGGGGTTGAGCGTCAGATCGGCGCCGAACTGCTTCGCCAGCTCCAGACGTTCATCGAACAGGTCGAGCACGATCAATTTCTCGGCGCCCGCCTTCTTGGCTGCCCCTACCATGCCGAGGCCCAAGGTGCCGGCGCCGGAGAGCACCACCACGTCGCCCAGCTCGATCCTGGCGCGCTGCACCGCATGCAGCGAGCAGGCGTAAGGCTCGATCAGGATCGCCTTCTCCAGCGGCAGTTCCTCGGGAACGTGGTAGTTGATCGCCTCCTTGGTGAACTTCATGTACTCGGCCATGCCGCCGTTCACGTTGTTCTGGAAGCCATAGAGATCGTGCTTTTCGCACATCCAATACTGGCCGCGATTGCAGAAGCGACACTGCCAGCACGGCACGATCTGCTCGGAGATCACGCGGTCGCCGACCGCATACCCCTCGACCTCGTCACCGACCTTCACCACCCGGCCGATGAACTCGTGACCGGGGATCATCGGCGCCTTGATATAGGCCGGCTGCGTCTCGTCGCCCCAGAAGCTGGGCGCGCCATCGTAGGACTTGATATCCCCGGCGCAGATACCGCATCCCTCGACCTTGACCAGGATCTCCTTGGCATCGATGTCGGGAACCGGCACTTCCTCGTAGCGATAGTCGCCGGGGGCATAGGCGACCACCGCCTTCATCGTCTTGGGGATATCGCCGGTGGAAGCCGTTTGCATGGACGTGGCGGTGGACTCGCTCATGGAAGATCTCCCGTGGGTAAACACATGTTCAAACTTAGGTCATATGTTTTTAGCTTTCCTACCCATTGAATATCAATAGCCAAGCCTCTAAGACTTTAGCCAAAACGAATTTTATTATTTTAAAAACAATAACTTATTAATATTCAGGTAGAATATATAAGACTAAAGTCACTGCTTAAATTTTAACCATGCCAAAACATATCAGGTCTAATTAGCCGATCAAAAAAAGACTAAATCGATCATATGTTCAAAAGAAACTAAAAAGGCGCCAACCGGGCGCCTTATCTCACAACAAACCTGCTCAGCGATGATCGCGCTCGTAAGCCTCGATCCGGTTCACCTTTGGCTGTGATCGCCCACCCGGGTCGAACTCGCTGCTCAGGAACGTCTCGGCAATCGTCTTGGCCAGTTCGATGCCGATCACGCGCGCGCCCATGGTGACGATCTGCGCATCGTTACTCTTGCGTGCCCGCTCTGCCGAGTAGGTGTCGTGCGCCTGGGCCGCTCGAATGCCCGGCACCTTGTTGGCCGAGATCGCCACGCCGATACCCGTGCCACACATCAGGATGCCGCGGTCGAAACGCCCGTCGGCGATGGCTTGCGCCACTTCGAAGGCGATATCCGGATAGAGAACCGGCTGTGCATCGTGGGTTCCGAAGTCCTTGACTTCGTGCCCCAGCGACCTGACATGCTCGATCATCGCCTGCTTCATCTCGTAGGCCGCTTCATCACATCCCAGCGCTACCCGCCATTTCTGAGCCATTGCTCGCCTCCTGTTCAGTCGACGACGCCATCATAGACCCACTCCGCTCATATGAACAAATTTTATTCATATGCTCATCACGGCAGCGCAAAAAGCGGACGAAAAAGCCCTGAATGCCGTGGCGGCGAGGGGTGTCATCGCTCCTTGAACGTATCAAAACCCGCCGCAATGGCGTCCTCATCGCCACCAAAGTCGCATATCGTCGCCTTCTGGCGTCGCTATGATGGTCGACATACCGCACACAAACCAAATGTGCATCAAAGGATCAAATACTCAAGAGCTGAAAAGTCGAAGCACAGCGGGACTTTCCAGCGCGGCATTTACCCAACCTGTGGGAGCGTCGGTCATGACACGCCTTTACAACGACCCAGTGAATTTCGTCGACGAAGCGACCGAAGGCTTCGTCGCGGCGCACGCGCAACGCGTCTGTCAGGTTCCTGGCGGCGTCATTCGCAGTACGCGCAGCAAGCCGGGCACCGTGGCAGTCGTGATCGGTGGCGGATCGGGACACTATCCCGCCTTCGCCGGGCTGGTCGGCCAGGGCCTGGCCCACGGCGCGGTGATGGGCAACCTGTTTGCCTCGCCGTCGGCGCAGCAGGTCTACAACGTCTGCAAGGCGGCCAACAACGGCGCCGGGGTGCTGCTCAGTTTCGGCAACTACGCCGGTGACGTCCTTCACTTCGGCCAGGCACGGGAACGCCTGATTCGCGAAGGCATTCCCTGCGAGATCGTCGCCGTCATCGACGATGTTTCCAGCGCAGACCAGGAAGAGATTCACAAACGCCGCGGGATCGCCGGTGACCTGACCGTGTTCAAGGTCGCGGCAGCAGCGGCCGAGGCCGGTTATTCCCTCGAGGAGGTGGTTCGCGTCTCGCGCGCGGCCAATTTCCGCACGCGCTCGATGGGCGTGGCATTCGATGGCTGTACGCTGCCGGGGGCGAAGGATGCACTGTTCCATGTGCCAGCGGGCAAGATGGCGGTCGGGCTGGGCATCCACGGCGAGCCGGGCATCAGCGAACAGGATGTACCCACTGCCGATGCGCTGGCGGAACTGCTCGTTTCTCACCTGATGGAAGAGATTCCCGATGGCATCGACAGCGTCAAGGGGGCTCGAGCTTCGGTACTGCTCAACGGCCTGGGGTCGATCAAGTACGAAGAGCTGTTCGTGGTCTATCGTCGGGTCAATCAACTGCTGACGGAAGCCGGCCTGGAGATCGTCGAGCCGGAAGTGGGGGAACTGGTGACCAGTCTCGACATGGCCGGCGCCTCACTGACCCTGTTCTGGCTCGACGAGGAACTGGAGCGGCTGTGGAAAGCGCCGGCGGATGCCCCGGCCTATCGCAAGGGCAGTCTCGAAGCCGCGCCACCGATCGATGCTTCCGAGCTGGACATCCCCGATGCCGACGCCATCCCGCCCGCGAGCGAGGTATCGATCGCCGCCGCTCGCTGCCTCTACCAGGCCTTGAGCGCGACGCGCAAGCTCATCGACCAGAAGGCCGAGCAGTTGGGTCGACTCGACGCCATCGCCGGAGACGGTGATCACGGCATCGGCATGCAGCGCGGCGCCGTCGCGGCCGAACTGGCCGCAGAAGACGCCGTCAGCCGCAACGCTGGCGCCGGCACTCTGCTACGCTTGGCGGCAGAAGCCTGGGCGGATCGCGCGGGCGGCACCTCCGGCGCCATCTGGGGCGTCATGCTCAACGCTCTGAGCGTGACGCTCGGCGACGAAGACGAGCCGACCCCGGAACGCTATGCGCAGGGGATCACCAAGGCCAGAGAAGACGTCATGACCTTCGGCAAGGCCAGGCTCGGCGACAAGACGCTGGTCGATGCGCTGGTACCGTTCAGCGAGACGCTCGAACGGGCCGTCGCTGCCGGCGACGATTTCCCGCAGGCCTGGCGCAAGGCGGTCAACGCCTCGGCCTCCGCGGCCCAGGCCACGGCCGACATGAAACCGAAGATGGGCCGCGCACGGCCGCTGGCCGAGAAGAGTCTCGGTACACCCGATCCGGGGGCGATCTCGCTGTCCCTGATCGTCGGCGCCATTCAGCCCGTCGTCGATCGGCACTGAACCAGACGCCAGCGCACCGGGCGGCGACGAACCGATCAGCGACGAATCAAGGAGCGACTCGATAACCACATGGCAAAGCCTCCGATCACGCTGGGCATCAGCTTCAAGATGTATTTCGGCTACGCCCAGACGGTGACCTGGTGCCGCCAGGTCGCCGACAACCTTTCTCGCCACCCGGCCGTTCAGGACGGCCGGGTGGCGCTGTTCGTGCTGCCCAGCTTCCCCGCCCTGCCCCCGGTCCTCGAATGTTTTGCCGGTACGCCCGTCGGCGTCGGCGGCCAAAACCTGTATCAGTCGCCGCACGGTGCTTATACTGGCGAGGTGAGTGGGGCCATGCTGGCCGAAATGGGATGCCGCTACGTCGAGATCGGCCACGCCGAACGGCGACGCCTGTTCGGGGAAGATGCCGATATCATCGCCGCCAAGACCCAGGTGGCTCTGGCGCATGACTTGATACCGGTGCTGTGCATCGGCGAGTCTGACCGTGGCGATCCGTTGGATGCCGTTGCCGACTGCCGTGACCAGATCGATTCGGCGCTGTCGTTGGCGACGCCCGCGCAGCGGTCTCAGCCACTGGTGATCGCCTACGAGCCTCACTGGGCCATCGGTGCGGCACAACCGGCATCGCTTGCGCACATTGCGGCAGTCTGCCAGGGGTTGCGCGAGCATCTGGGCGCGCATCCTTCAGCCAGCGTGATCTATGGCGGCAGTGCCGGCCCCGACCTGTTGACTCGGCTGGCAGGACAGGTCGACGGGCTGTTTCTGGGGCGGTTCGCACATGATCCAGCCGCATTCGAGGCGATCGTGAACGAAGCCTCGCTGCTTAAGTCGAATTGAGCGCCAGATCGCGTCTCGCTCCATCATCCATTTACGACCATCATTCATTGACAACCCAGGGGATCCGAAAGCCAATGCCATCTCGTCGTCAGCTAGCCAACGCTATCCGCGCGCTTTCCATGGACGCCGTGCAGAAGGCCAACTCCGGCCATCCCGGCATGCCGATGGGCATGGCCGATATCGCGGAAGTCCTGTGGAACGACCATCTCAAGCACAACCCGGCCAACCCGGACTGGGAAGATCGCGACCGTTTCATTCTCTCCAACGGTCACGGCTCGATGCTGCACTATTCGCTGCTTCATCTGACCGGTTACGACCTGCCGATGAAGGAACTCGAAAACTTCCGCCAGCTGGGCTCGAAGACGCCCGGCCACCCGGAGCACGGTTACACCCGCGGCATCGAGACCACCACCGGCCCGCTCGGCCAGGGTCTGGCCAACGGTGTCGGAATGGCCATCGCCGAACGCACGCTGGCCGCGCAATTCAACCGTGACGGTCACGAGATCGTCGATCACCGCGTGTGGGTCTTCGCCGGCGACGGCTGTCTGATGGAAGGCATCAGCCACGAAGCGTGCTCGCTGGCCGGTACGCTCGGCCTGGGCAACCTGGTCGTGTTCTACGACGACAACGGTATCTCCATCGACGGCGAAGTCGAAGGCTGGTTCACCGACGATACCGGCAAGCGCTTCGAGGCCTACCACTGGCATGTGATCCGCGATGTCGACGGCCACGATGCCGAGCAGATCAACAAGGCGATCGAGGAAGCCAAGCGCGTCACCGACAAGCCCACGCTGATCATCTGCAAGACCGTGATCGGCTTCGGCTCGCCCAACAAGGCCGGCAAGGAAGAGAGCCACGGCGCCGCCCTGGGTGAAGACGAAGTCGCGGCCGCGCGCAAGGAACTGGGCTGGGAATACCCCGCGTTCCAGATCCCCGACGAGTACTACCAGGCGTGGGACGCCCGCGACAAGGGCCGCAAGCTCGAAGCGGAATACGACGAGAAGCTGGCCGCCTACGAGAAGGCGCACCCGGAACTCGCCAAGGAGCTCAAGCGCCGCTACAACGGTGAACTGCCGGCCGGCTTCGATGGTGATGCCCTGATCAAGGCCGCTCAGGAGAAGTCCGAGACCACCGCTTCCCGCAAGGCCTCGCTGGGCGTGCTCAACGAACTGGGGCCGAACCTGCCCGAACTGTTCGGCGGCAGTGCCGACCTGGCACCGTCCAACCTGACCCTGTGGAAAGGCGCCAAGGCGATCACCAAGGAAGACTTCAACGGCGGCTACCTGCACTACGGCGTGCGCGAATTCGGCATGGGCGCGATCGCCAACGGCATCGCCACGCATGGCGGCTTCATTCCCTATGACGCCACCTTCCTGGTCTTCATGGAGTACATGCACAACGCCGTGCGCATGTCCTCGCTGTCGCACACCCGCATCATCCACGTCTTCACCCACGACTCCATCGGTCTGGGCGAAGACGGCCCCACGCACCAGCCGGTCGAACAGCTGGCCGACCTGCGCAACCTGCCGGGCCTGGCGACCTGGCGCCCGTGCGATGCCACCGAAACCACGGCCGCCTGGGTCGAGGGCCTGAAGCGCGAAACGGGGCCGACGGCGCTGATCTTCTCGCGTCAGGATCTGCCGGCGCAGTCGCGTGACGAGGCGCAGCTGAAGAACATCCGCCGCGGCGGCTACGTGCTGAAAGAGGCCGAAGGCGGCCAGCCGGAGCTGATCCTGATCGCCACCGGCTCTGAAGTCGGCCTGGCGATGGACGCCGCCAAGACGCTCGAAGGCAAGGGCAAGAAGGTTCGCGTGGTCTCCATGCCGTGCACCAGCGCCTTCGACGAGCAGGACGAGAGCTATCGCGAATCCGTGCTGCCGCGCTCGGTACGCGCACGGCTGGCGGTGGAAGCGGCGATCCCGTCGACCTGGTACAAGTACGTCGGCCTCGACGGCGATGTCATCGGCATGACGACCTACGGCGAATCAGGCAAGGCCGGCGATCTGTTCAAGCACTTCGGCTTCACCGTCGACAATGTCGTCGCCCGCGCCGAGACGCTGCTGGGTTGATCGACAGCGCCTCGATTGCACGTTGAAGATCGTATGTTGAAGATCGCACGTTGAAGCAAGCAATGAAACGCCCGGCCTTGGCCGGGCGTTTTTCGTTGGCGAATTCGTTACACGACGGGTCGCGCGGCGTGGCGATCAGGCTGGCTCGTCGTCGACCCGCGTCGCTTCATCCAGGCGCAGAATCGTGTGTGCATTGGTGACGCTGGTGGCGAGGGTGTCGATCACCCCAGTGCGCAACGCGCCGAGTATGCCGGCCGCCTTGGTATTCTCGGCGGCGATGGCGATCACGTCGGGGATTCGAGCCAGATCGGTGATGGTCAGGCCGATGACGCGGCCCTGCATCGGCGTCAGCGACGGGCGGCCGTAGATATCGATGAAGTCGTAACCCATCATGTCACCGACGGTACCGGATAGCCGCGCCTCGGCGGTCTCCTGCGGCGTGAACCAGCCCATCCGCACCATGTTGCTGTTCTCGCTGAGGTCGCCGATGCCGATGAGAGCGAGATCGGCGCGCCGGGCGCGGTCCAGCGTCTGGCGAATGGTCGGGTTCTCGTACATCGCATCGCGCAGCTCGAGATTCTGCACCAGGGCCGGGGCGTAGAGCGTCTCGCTGTCGCCGCCGAACTTGATCGCCAGCCGTCGGCAGATATGGTCGGGGTTCATGTACTCCCCGGCCCGCACCGATCCCCCGATGGCGCAGACGAAGGAACACTGGCGCTGGCCCTGCTCGAAGACGTTGTCCGCCACCGCGCCGACGTTGCGGCCCATGCCGACGGCGACGATCGCCCCGTCGCTCAGCTGCCGGGAAAGATGGTCGGCCACCAGACTGGCCACGTTGGCCCGCTGGACGTCGGCATCGGCGTGATCGAGGGCGATCAGTGCGCGCTTGATCCCGAAACGGCGTTTGAGCGCCTGCTCGATTTCCGCGCTGACCGCAGGGTGCTGGCGAACCCGAACGTCGACGATCCCTTCGGCCTGCGCGCGCTTGAGCAACCGCCCCGCCTTGACGCGAGAGATCCCCAGCCGATTGGCGATGACCTCCTGCGTTTCCCCCTCGGTGTAATAGAGGGTGGCAATTTCCGTCATCAAGGCAATATCGGCGTTTTCGTTGCGCTCGTTCATGCACGCTTCCATGTTTTGAGAAGATCGAATTCTGAGAGGTCGAATCCGGCTCGGCTTGGCCGCCTCACGATACCACAAGCGCCCTCGACTCCGACTTTCTCGCGGGCCAGGAACGGCGTAGACTATCGACGGATTGCGGTTCGCCGCAATCGGTTCTCAGGGCGGGGTGAAAGTCCCCACCGGCGGTAATGATGCGGCGTGAAAAGACACGCCAGCCTCTCAGCCCGCGAGCGCTCGAAGGCGTTGCCTTCGAGGTCAGCAGATTCGGTGCAATTCCGAAGCCGACGGTCACAGTCCGGATGAAAGAGAACGGTTCCACTTGCTACGACGACTCGGTCAGCCTTGCGTGGCTATCGGTGATTTTCACCAATTCACGCCCATGCCAACCGCCTCCCGTGATTTCCAAGCGGATCCGCAGCCCTGATTCTGGTTAACGTGACCTCGGTCATCTGAATAGGAAACGACCATGAATCAGCCCTATCCGCCGCAGCTCTCCTCCCAGACGCTGTCGCAACGCATCGCCTTCATTCGCGCCGACTGGCACGGCGATATCGTCGGCAACTGCCACAGTGCCTTCCTGGATGCCGTCGCCGAGCGCGGTTTCTCCGTGGAACAGGTCGATACCTTCACCGTTCCCGGCGTGTTCGAGATCCCGCTGCAGGCCAAACTGCTGGCCAAGAGCGGCCGCTACGCCGCCATCGTCGCCTCCGGGTTCGTCGTCGACGGCGGCATCTATCGTCACGACTTTGTCTCCACCGCGGTGATCGACGCACTGATGTCGCTGCAGATCGAGCAGGAAGTGCCGGTGCTTTCCGCCGTGCTGACGCCGCATCACTTCCACGAGCACGAGGCGCATGCCGCCTTCTTCCAGCAGCACTTCCTGACCAAGGGGCGCGAAGCGGCCGAGGCGTGTCTGACGACGATGGAAAACCTCAATCAGGTGCGCAAGCTCAGCGCCGACTGATCGTTCGTCATCCCGATGAAAAGCGCCCACGCCATCCTCGATGGCGTGGGCTTTTTGACAGAGCGGGCTCGGGCTTATCTGAAGGGCGGGCTCGGGCTCAGCTTGCGGCGGTCGCCTGCCGACGGTTGCGTACCCGCAGATAGATCGCGAAGGCCAGCGAGACCGCGATCAGCACCCACAGGAACATGGCGATCGGGCTCTTGGTGAAGAAGATCGACAGGTTGCCGTAGGACTCGATGCTCTTGACGAAGTAGACCTCCGCCGACTTGCCCAGAATGAAGCCGATGATCAGCGGCACCGTCTCCAGGCCGATCTTGTGGGCGACCCAGCCGAAGATCCCGAAGATCAGCAGGGTCCAGACGTCGAACATGATCCCGTAGTTGATTGCGTAGGCGCCGACCACGCACATCATGATGATCAGCGGATAGAGGATGTACTTCGGCACCTCGATCACCTTGGCAATGTGGCGGATTGCGAAGTACATGATGCCGAACATCAGCACGTTGGCCGCCAGCAAGGCGATGATCATCAGATACCAGGTATCGATGTTGTTGCCGATGAACAGCGGGCCGACCTGAATGCCCTGCAGCGTGAAGGCACCGATCAGAATCGCGGTGGTGGAATCCCCGGGGATGCCCAGCGAGAGCAGCGGCACCAGCGCGCCACCGGTCAACGCATTGTTGGAAGATTCCGAAGAGACGATCCCCTGCGGCGCGCCCTTGCCCATCTGGGAAGAGTCACGCGAGAAGTTCTTCTCCTGGCTGTAGGCCAGCACCGAAGCGGCGCTGCCACCGACGCCCGGCAGAATTCCCACGAAGGTGCCGATGCTCGAGGAGCGCACCAGGTTGAGCAACTGGCCCTTGAATACGTTGAACTTGAACTTCGCACCGCCCTTGAGCGAAATCGGCCCCTGACCCGTCTCGTCCTTGAAGCCGTTCTCGGCGTCCAGCAGTACGGTAGTCAGGCCAAAAATACCGATCAGCACCGGCAGCAGCGAGAAGCCGTCGATCAGGTAGTACTCCATGAAATCGAACATCAGGCGGGTTTCGCCGTTGCCCCCTTCGGTAATCGAGTAGGTACCGATCAGGCTGAGCCAGACGCCCAGCACGCCGCTGAAGATGCCCATCAGCATGTTGGACGTGAGCGAGGCGATCACCGTCAGCGCCAGCAGGATGATCAGGAACTTCTCGACGTAGGAGAACTTGATCGCGAAGTCCGCCAGCACCGGCGCGAAGAAGAACAGCACCGCGGCGCTGAACAGCCCGCCGAAGACCGAGGCGACGATGCCGATCTTGAGCGCGCGCTCGCCCTCGCCCCGCTTGGCCATCGGATAGCCGTCGAAGGTGGTGGTGATCGACGAGGGCGTGCCGGGAATGTTGATCAGCACGGCGGGAACCATCCCGCCCGAAATACCGCCGACGTAAAGCCCCAGCAGCAGCGCGATGCCATTCTCGAGCCCGAAGGCATAGGTCAGCGGCAGACAGACGGCCACCGCCATGGTGGCGGTCATGCCGGGAATCGCGCCGAAGATGATACCGATCAGGGTTCCCGCGGCGATCAGCCCGAAGAACATCGGCGTGAGGTGAGACAGGATATCCATGAGACGAGTCTCCGATGGTCAGGCTAAAAAGATCAGGGCAAGGTGATGCGGAACAGCTGTGCCAGCACATACCAGGCCAGCGTCGGGGCAATCAGCGCGTTCAGCACCAGAATGATGAACAGCCGCCGCGTCAGATGATCGACGTACAGAAGCGACAGCAGGAACACGAACAGCACCGACATGATCAGGAAGCTGTAGCCGGTGTTGGGGAACACGTCGCTCAGCACGCTCATCAGATAAAAGTAAGCCGTCGTCAACGCCAGCGTGCCGAAGAAGCGCTTGTGGTCGAACTCGCCCTCGCGCCCTGCCAGTACACGGCCGGCACGCTTCAGGCCGGGCACCAGCAGCCGATAGCGGGTGATCACGATCATCGCCAGCAGGATGACCAGGATCCAGGTGACGATGCGGGGAAAGAAGAGATGCGATTGGTCGAAGTCGATGCTGACATCGAGCAGCGACAGCCATTGGCTTTCCATGGAAAGCGGCTCCTGCGCCGGGCGTCACCGGCGGCATCAGTGGTGGAAACGAATCGTGCCGGCCGACGTTCGCCGGCCGGCACGCGGCAGGATCAGCCCTTCAGGTCGCTGATGATGGTCTTGTATTCGTCGTTCTTCTCTTCCAGATAGCTGGCCGCTTCCTGGGTAGGCTTGTAGTCGGGCACGAAGAACGAACGCTTCAGCTGCTCCTGGAGCTCGTCCCCCTCGTACACGTCGGCCAGGGCATTGTCGATGCAGTCGATCGCGGCAGGATCCATGTCCTTGTTGTACAGCAGGAAGAACTCCTTATCGAAGGTAAAGTCCTGATCCTCGCTCATCGGCACGCTGGCGTTCGGCGTCACGTACTGCAGCAACTGCTCGCGCGTGGTATCGCCCATGCCCTCTTCGTTGGTCTGGGCAATGGTCTTCTCGCGAGCGGTAATCCAGACGAAGCGCATCGCCTTCTGGTCGTCGGCGGGCAGTTGGGTGTACTGCTCGTTGGCCTGGACCGAACCGTTGATCACGTCCACCGCCCCGTCGAACAGCAGCTGGTTCTTGTCCGCCTGGGAGCCGGTGTTGACGGCAACGATGTTGCTCTCCTTGCCCGGATACTGCATCCGCACAGCATTTTTCAATGCGGTAAAGCCGATCTCGGAAACACCGCCCGGCTGAATGGCGACCTTCACCTGCTTGCCGTTACCGGCCGCTTCGATGATGTCGCTCATCGACTGGTATGGCGAGCTTTTCGGCACCAGGTAAGCGTTGCCCGGGTTGATGGCGATGGTCGGCCCGACGACGAACTTGCTGAAGATGTCGGGATAGCCGTTCACGCCGTAGAGGTGACCCAGGTAGGAGCCGTCGTGGAAGATCATGATCGTGTTGCCGTGGCGGCTACGCTCCAGCGCCTGGAAGCCGGGCATGACACCGACGGCGTCGACCTTGGCGTTGATGTCGAGCTGCTCGGCCAGCTGATCGACCACCATGCTGGATACCTGATAGGTATCACCGCCGGTCGACGTCGAACCGATCACGACGCGCAGGTTGCCCGGCAGCGGACAGTCCTCGGCGGCCTGGGCGGAAGCCGATACGCCGATGGCGGCACTGGTCAGCACGGCCAGACAGGTCTTACCCAAAATCGCTTTCATGATGCGTCTCCCTCATACCGTTGTCCCACATGCGAAGCGCAACCCGATGCGCCGCCCCCGGTGGGAACCAAATGATAGCGTTATCATCGAACACGCCTTGCACGGTAGAGAAAGCGACTTTGTCAGACAATTCAACTTAAGTCTCCCGACCAAAGTCGCATCCGTTCGATTTGGGCAACTTGCTGATATCGGGGCGAAAAAAAGCCCGGCCATGGCCGGGCTTCTGCAACGATTGGCGAACGTCTAACGTTCGACGAGCCTGTCAGGCGATCGTCACGTCCTTGGAGAGGTAGACGTCCTGGACGGCGTTGAGCAGCTCGATACCTTCCTTCAGCGGCTTCTGGAACGCCTTGCGACCAGAGATCAGACCCATGCCGCCGGCCCGCTTGTTGATGACGGCGGTGCGCACGGCTTCACCCATATCGGAATGGCCCTTGGAACCACCACCGGAGTTGATCAGTCCGGCGCGTCCCATGAACGAGTTGGCCACCTGGTAACGGGCCAGATCGACCGGATGATCGCTGGTCAGCTCGCTGTAGACCTTGTCATGGGTATGGCCGAAACCGATCGCCTTGTAGCCGCCGTTGTTCTCCGGCAGCTTCTGCTTGACGATGTCCGCCTTGATGGTCGCCGCCAGATGCACCGCCTGGCTGGTGAGGTCGGAAGAGACGTGGTAATCGGTGCCGTCTTTCTTGAACTCCGGATTGCGCAGGTACGACCACAGCACGGTGACCATGCCCAGCTCGTGCGCGCGCTCGAAGGCCTCGCTGACTTCCTGGATCTGGCGTCGGCTATCCTCGGAGCCGAAGTAGATCGTGGCGCCGACCGCGATGCAGCCCATGTCGTGGGCCTGCTCGATCTGCGCGAACATGGTCTGCTCGTACATCGCCGGCAGCGTCAGGCTCTCGTTGTGGTTGAGCTTGAGCATCATCGGGATCTTGTGGGCGTAGCGCCGCGCGACGGACGAAAGCACGCCCAGGGTGGAACAGACGCAGTTGCAGCCGCCCTGCAGTGCCAGTTCGACGATATTCTTGGGATCGAAGTACATCGGGTTGAGCGCGAATGAGGCGCCGGCAGAATGCTCGATACCCTGATCGACAGGCAGAATGCTGAGATAGCCCGTGCCACCCAGACGGCCGGTGTTGAACAGTGTCTGCAGGTTACGCATCACGTGCGGGCTGCGGTCGGTATCGGAGAACACGCGGTCGACGAAATCAGGCCCCGGAAGGTACAGGTCTTCTTTCTTGAAACCCGTACAGGTATAGCTGAGAAGGCTGTCGGCTTCCTTGCCCAGTAACTTGGCAATATCGGTCATGTTGCTTTTCCTCTGTCCTCAAGATGGGTCATCCGGGGAATCTCGACCTGGGCCGCTTCCCTCTCTACCAAAGATGGCTACCCGATAATGGCTGCTCTAGGGCCTGTTGCCGTTTCAGCGCGAACCGCGTTGCTGCGCCGCGTACCGTCCGCAAAGGCTGGCGCCAGCCGATGACGTCGCACGGCCGGTCCCACAGAACCCGATCAGGCGCGCATTCTTCGACCCCACGCGCAACCGTTTCACGCCGCGCTGCCCATACTGCAGCCCCTTCTCCAGCCGCGGCGATCATCGATTAGCCGTAGAACGTCGCCAAGAATAAGCGACAATGCGTCGCAGTTCACGTCCATGCACCGTTTCTGCATAGCCTGTCTCTTCTGTCGGACGCCTGACGGGGCCTCCCAGATTGTCACATTTCGTATCCCGGCGATGGCTGAAAATCGTCATGGGAAAGTCTTGAGCCACGACTCGAGTCACAATCCTGAGTCGTCGCCACGGATTACGTCTCGAACATCCACCTGCAGGGGAACGTTGCGCCTTTGGTATGATGCCAATCTTTCAGCGATCCGGGATTTCAGCGATGTCCGTTCTGCGCGGCTTTCTGTGGCTGCTCGCCTTTCTGTTGCTGGGGCAGACCTTCGTGCGGCTATTTCACATTCCGATGCCCAGCGGCGTGATCGGCATGCTGCTGTTGACGCTATGGTTCGGCTACCGCGGCGACATGAATCCGGATGTCGTGCATGTCAGCCAACCGCTGATCGCCATGCTGGCACTGCTGATCATGCCCGGTGTTGTCGAGATATTCTTTGTCGCCGATCAATTTGCGGATCAATGGGCCGCGATTCTGACCGCCCTGATCGCCGGTACGCTGCTCAGCGTATTGTCGAGCCTGCTACTGATGCGCCGTTATCTCCCCGCCAACGACGAGTCTGCCAATCCTCTCGGAAGCGTCGACCATGAATGAGTGGCTCGCGCGTCTTTCGCAGTTGCCGCAACAGTGGTTCGAGTCGCCGATCGCGGCGATCGCGCTCACTCTCGGCGCCTACTTCTTCGGCATTCGCCTGTTCAAGCTGATGCGCCGACCCAGCTGGTGCCCACCGATGCTGATCGCAGCGATCACGATTGCCATGGTCGTCGCCTCGTTGCCCATCGGCATCGACGACTACAACCGGGGCGCCAGCTGGCTGATGCTGCTGCTGGGCCCGGCTACCGTCGCGCTGGCCGTCCCGCTCTACCAGCAGCTGCCGCAGATACGCGCATTGTGGAAGCCGATTCTGATGACGCTCCCGCTGTCGGCGACGCTGGCCGCCTGCTACGCGGTGATCATCGCCGCCATCATGGGCGCGCCGAAGGACGTGCTGGCCTCGCTGGCGCCCAAGTCGGTGACCTCGCCCATCGCGCTCGGGCTGGCCGAAGAACTCGGCGGCTCGCGGGCGCTGCTGATGGGAGCGTTGCTGACGACGGGCATTACCGCCATCTTCGGGGTGGAGTGGCTGAGCCGGATCCTGCGTATTCGTGACCCACGGCTGATCGGCCTGGCGCTGGGCATCAACGGGCACGCCCTGGGCACCGTACGCGCGTTCGAACTCGGCACGGTCGCCGGTGCCTTCGCCTCGCTGGGCATGAGCCTGACCGGCGCCTTTACCGCCATCGTGCTGCCGCTCGTCTGGCATCTTTTCTACTGAAGGCGTTTTCTGTCTATTGAAACCGCTTATGTCTATTGAAGCCGTTTCTGTCTATTGAAGCCGCTTTCTGCAGGCGTTCTGCCGAATGGCTTCTCCATCGACGGCGTGCCGTACCGCGCTCGCCCCTGACAGCGGCGCAGATCGCGCTACGCTGATAGCAGTTCGTCGAACGTTTCGACGACCTCGACAGGAGACACCCGATGACGATAGCCAGTGACAGCGGTCAGGGAGACCCGACGCTGGTGCTCATGCACTTCTTCGGCAGTTCCCATCACGAATGGGAGGAGGTAGTGCCGCTGCTCGACGATCGATACCGGGTCGTCACGCTGGACATGCCGGGCTTCGGCCGCGCCAGCGAGGTGGCCGGGTTCGACGTCGCCTCGATGACACGGCACGTCGAGCAGTGCATTGATGCCGCTGCGCTCGACGACGTGATTCTGGTCGGTCACTCGTTCTCCGGTCGTATCGCGATGACCGTCGCCGCCAATCGTCCGGCATGGCTACGCGCGCTGATCCTGATAGCACCGTCACCGCCGGGGCCGCAGTCGATCGGCGAGGAGGAGCATCGGTTCCAGCTGGAATTCGACTTCAGCGAGGCCCAGGCGCGCCAGTTCATCGACGGCGCCAGCGAGGTATCACTCGCACCGACGCTCTACCAGCAGGCGGTGGAAGATGCCATCAACGCCAACCCGGCCGCGTGGCGCGCCTGGCCGACGACGACCTATGTCGAGGACTGGCGCGAAACCGTCGGCAAGCTGCCCTATCCGGCCTGGGTACTGGTCGGCGACCGGGATCCATCGCTGCCGCCCGACACCCAGCGCGAAGACGTCATGCCGCACCTTCCGCAAGGCAGGCTCGAGGTCTTTCCCGGCTATGGTCACCTGCTTCCCATGGAGATGCCGGAAACCCTGGCCGAACAGCTCAACGCGATTGCCGCCCAGATCGGCTCGAGTCGATGAGCTTCACTAGACGAGCTCAAGTCGGTTGGCGCTAGCCGCCGAACGGCAGATCTGAACCTGGCCGGCCATCGGGTAGCGCCGGTGCCCGGCCCGTTACCGCGATGCAGAGACCGAGCAGCCAAGGCCATGGCGGGTGTTCCCCGCTCGGCTCTGCCGTGGACACGGGCGATGCACCCAGTCTCCGAGACAGCTCGATGAGCCGCGTCGACGCCCCCGGTATCGAAGCCGGGTCGGAAGGCGCCGATATACCTACCGTTCCTCCCCAGCCGGCCAGTCGTTCGGCGAATTCCAAGCCCGCGGGGCCGGTGTAGATGCAGCCATCGACATGTACCCGAGTCACATCGAGCAGTCCGAGCGCGCCCTGCAGACGCGCCATGCGCAACACGATTCGCATCGCAGCCTGGGCCGCCGGGCCCTTCTCGCCGTCGAGACAGCGCCGATCCGCCGGCGAGAGCGGGAACCCGTCGTTGGCAGCGATCGCCGGTGCCGGCTCGTGCCCCAATTCCCCGCCGGCCGTCACGCTGGCCAGGCCCGCCAGGCGCGGGCCGCTCAATACCAGCCGCCTGCCCCGATGGAGTGTGATGAGATGCGCCGCCTGCGCCATGGCGAAACGCGCGTCGTCCAGCACCACGATCGGCACCGCCAGCGACAAGACTTCCTCGGCGACGATGGCGCCCAGGGCGATGATGTCATCGACCCGGTTGAGCACGATCACCGCCGGCGCCTGCCCGGCATGGATGGCCTCCAGCAGCACCACGCTGCCGGTACACGACCCCCGCCCGTGGGGAATGACCAGCGCTCGCCCGGCGATGCCTTCGCCGCATAGCGGGTGGTGGCGATCGATGATTTCGCCTCGGTCCGGGTCCACGCCGCCCCACAGGCTGAGCGGCGTCGAACTGGCCAGCACCACCCCGCTGCCCTCGCCCTCGACCAGACATTCAGTGGCGGAAAGATAGAACGACAACGACTCGAGATGGCGCCTCATGACGAACGGGCCCGAGAATGCGACGCCGAACCCGACAATCTCGGCAGCGCCTTCGCAACGATAGACATCGGAGATATCACCCAGCAACGCGGAACGTCACATCAAACTATGGGGCAGCCCTGGCGTCGTCCAGCGGTTTGCCCGATTCGATCGATTTTCCCGTCCAGCGTGTCAGGCTCGAATTCTGCCCAACACGACCGAATGCGCTAAGATGCTCCCATTCGCTCTTCCCAGGGTTATCAGGATTCACGATTCGCCCATGACCTACCGCGTCGCCATCAACGGCTACGGCCGCATCGGCCAGAGCGTGCTGCGTGCGCTGATCGAACGCCCCGACCTGCCGCTGGAAATCGTTGCCATCAACGAGCTTTCCGATCTGGAGACGATCGCCTACCTGACTCGCTACGACACGACTCATGGACGCTTTCCCGGTCAGGTAGAAGCACGTGATGGCTGCCTGGTCATCAACGGCCGCACCATTCGGGTACTCAACGCTGCCGAACCGGAAGCGCTGCCGTGGGGCGAGCTCGGTATCGACCTGCTGCTGGAGTGTTCCGGCAGCTTCAAGGATCGCGCCACTGCCGAGCGGCATCTCCAGGCCGGCGCGGCGCGGCTGCTGTTTTCCCAGCCGGCGGAGACCGACGTCGACACCACGGTCGTCTATGGCGTCAACCATGCAGCGATCGACCGCGACATGCGCATCGTTTCGGCGGCCTCGTGTACCACCAACTGCCTGATACCGATCCTCGACGTGCTGGAAGCCAGCTTCGGCGTATCGCACGGCGTCACCACCACCATCCATTCGGCGATGAATGACCAGCCGGTGATCGACGCCTACCACAACAGCGACCTGCGCCTGACACGCTCGGCCATGCACTCGATCATCCCGGTGGATTCCGGCCTGGCCCGGGGCATCGGCCGCCTGATGCCGCATCTGGCGGATCGTTTCGAATGTCTTCACGTGCGGGTGCCGACCATCAACGTCTCGGCCATGGACATGGCGATCTCGCTCGAGCGCGAGACCGACGCCCCTGCCGTCAACGCCTGCCTGGCCGCCGCCAGTCGCGAACGCTACCTGGGGCTGCTCGGCATGACCTACGAACCGATGGCCTCGGTCGACTTCAACCACGATCCGCGCTCGGGTATCGTGGATGCCACCCAGACCCGCGTGGCCGGCGGCCGCCTGCTCAAGCTGTTGTGCTGGTTCGACAACGAGTGGGGCTTCGCCAATCGGATGCTCGACGTCGCCCGCCACTGGCTCGAACTGCCATCTTCCATTGCCGAACCCGTCACCTCCTCAGGAGAGGATATTTAAGAAACAGGCGAACGAAGACGAGACAAGGCGAAACCGGATGAAACAGCGGAGTTTACGAGCAGTAAATGAGCATGTTGAAGAGGGTTTCAACGCCGTATCGGCGAGTGCAGCCCTTTATTAAATACCCTCTAAGGAAAGGATCTCATGACCGTACTCAAGATGACCGACCTGGATCTCTCCGGCAAACGCGTACTGATCCGCGAAGATCTCAACGTACCCGTCAAGGACGGCAAGGTCACCAGCGATGCGCGCATCCGCGCCAGCCTGCCGACCATCAAGGCCGCGCTCGACGCTGGCGCCAGCGTCATGCTGATGAGCCACCTGGGGCGGCCCACCGAAGGCGAGCCGGCGGACGAGTTCACGTTGGCGCCGGTGGCCGAGCATCTCGCCGAGCTACTCGGCAAGCCGGTGCGCCTGGAAAAGGACTACCTCGACGGCAACGTCGAGATCGCCGCCGGTGAAGTCGTGCTGCTCGAGAACGTGCGCTACAACCCGGGCGAGAAGAAGGACGACGAAGCGCTCGCCAAGGCGTATGCCGCGCTTTGCGATGTCTACGTGATGGACGCCTTCGGCACCGCCCACCGCGCCCAGGCCTCCACCCATGGCGTGATCCGGTTCGCGCCGCAGTCCTGCGCCGGCCCGCTGCTGGCCAACGAGCTCGACGCGCTGGAAAAGGCGCTCAGCGCGCCCAAGCGTCCGATGGCCGCCATCGTCGGCGGTTCCAAGGTGTCGACCAAGCTCGACGTGCTCTATTCGCTGTCGGAGAAGTGCGATCAGCTGATCGTCGGCGGCGGTATCGCCAACACCTTCATCGCCGCGGCCGGCTACGGCGTGGGCAAATCGCTCTATGAAGCCGACCTGGTCGACAAGGCCAAGGAGCTGATGGCCAAGGTCGAGATCCCGCTGCCCACCGACGTCGTCGTGGCTACCGAGTTTTCCGAATCCGCCGAAGCGACGGTCAAGCCGGTCGATCAGGTCGGGGACGACGAGATGATCCTGGATATCGGCCCGGAGACCGCCAGGCATCTCGCCAGCCTGCTGGAAAACGCCGGCACCATCCTCTGGAACGGCCCGGTCGGCGTGTTCGAGATCGACCAGTTCGGCAAAGGCACCGAAGTCTTGTCGAAGGCGATTGCCGCAAGCCAGGCGTTCTCCATTGCCGGCGGCGGCGACACCCTCGCCGCGATCGACAAGTACGGCATCGCCGATCAGGTCTCCTACATCTCCACCGGCGGCGGCGCCTTCCTGGAGTACGTCGAAGGCAAGACCCTGCCCGCCGTGGCAGCACTGGAGAAAGTCGCGCAGGGAAAGACCTCTAGCTGACTTCCCACTCACGACAGACAAGGAGTTAGCGTGCCAAGGAAGGCGACGTCGTTCTCTCTCGACATCGCCAGCCGTGTCTCTCCGGCACGGCTGGCAGCGCTGGGCGTTCTGCTGGCCGGCGGGCTCTGGGGTATCTACTGGTATCCCATTCGCCGCATCGAGGCGCTTCAGCTCGGCGGCGCCTGGGGATCGCTGATCATCGCCGCCACGGCGTGCGTGGTGCTCTCCCCCTGGGCGCTGGCCCAGCGTCGCCGGCTCGCCCGTTCTTCCGCGCTGGGGCTCGCCTCGGTCACGTTGGGCGGAGCGGCATTCATGCTCTACTCCATCGGCCTGGTTCATGGCCAGGTCGCCGTGGTCATTCTGCTGTTCTACCTGACCCCAGTCTGGAGCACCCTGATCGAACGGCTATGGTGGCGCTGGCCGCTCACCGGCCGACGCGTAGCCGTCATCCTCGTGGGGCTGATCGGCCTGGGGCTGGTGCTCGGCGCCAATGGCTCCCCGCTACCGCATGGCATCGGTGACTGGCTGGGGCTGGCCTCGGGGTTGATGTGGGCAGTCGCTTCCAGCGGCATGCGCTCGCACAATACCCTCGGCCCCGGAGAAGGCAGCTTCCTGTTCGCGGTCGGTGCACTGGTCGCCGCCGTGCTGCTGGCGCCCTTCCTCTCTCCCTGGCCCGGCTTGCCGCCGCTGGAAACCGGATGGCGCGTAGCAGGCTGGATCCTCGCCGCGGCGATTCTGTGGTGGTCGGCATCGCTGGCTCTCATCGTCTGGGCAGCCGGCCATCTGCCCCCGGCCCGGCTGGGTATCCTGATGATGAGCGAAGTGCTCGTCGGCGTCTTTTCGGCGGCGCTGTTCGCTGACGAACCGCTGGCGACGATCCAGATTGTCGGCGCCGTTCTGGTGATTGCCGCCGCGGTGCTCGAGGTGATACCGGCGAGAGCAAGCGGCTGAACGCCTGCGCTGCGAGGAGTTCAAAAAGCGAAAAAGCCGGCTACATGAGCCGGCTTTCATCATTCGTGGCGGAGAGGGAGGGATTTGAACCCTCGATACCCGCGAAGGTATGCCGCATTTCGAGTGCGGTGCATTCGACCACTCTGCCACCTCTCCTTGGCGGGACTCGCGCCAAGCCCCTTCACCCACGCTCATGGCGTCGACTATCGGCTCACGATCATCCCGCGGCGGAAAAATAACAGAAAAGAATCGAAACGTTAACGTCGTGACCTGAATATTTCCGCTTTTCGACGACTGCCGGCTCAGTCCGCCGCCTGCGTCTCGTCCTGGCCGCTTTCCGACAGCGCACGCTTCACCAGGCCCTCCCGCTTCATGCGGGCCAGGAAGTCCTCGACGTAACGCGTGACCGCATCCGACGCCTGTGTCTTGGGTATCGCCATGCACTGCTCGATCGCCGTGAAGCGACCGGGCAGGACACGATAGCCCGGGTTCGACGCGGCGTAGGCCGCGAGCGGCTGACGAACGCCAGCTGCGGCATCCAGTTGGCTCTCGACGAACAGCTCGATGGCCGCCGCCGACGTGGCAGCACGCACCAGGCTCGCCTGCTGCAACGCGCGGGTCAGGTAAAGATCGTAGGCCGCACCCTTGCCCACCGCGATGCGAACGCCGCTGCGATCCAGCTCGTCGATATCCTGAAACGGCGAAGATTCCGGTACCAGATAGGTGCCTTCGATGATCACGTAGGGGGCGGTGAAATGAATCTTCTCCGCACGAACCGGATCGCGGGCGAGAAAGCCGATCCGCCAGGCGTCGTCGTCGATAGCGGCGAACACGTCGCCGGCGCCGTCGAAAGTGGCGAATTCGATCGCCACATCGAGCTCCGATGCCAACGCCCGCGCCAGCGCAACCGAGACGCCGGCAGGCTCGCCGTCCTTACCCCGCTGCGCGAGTACGATATTGCCGTAGTTGATGGCGACACGCAGTCGCCCATGCGGTGCCAGCGCTTCGATTACCGCAGACTTGTCATCACTCATCGGTTGCTCCCAGTGATCAGCATCGCCACAAGTTGGGCTATTCGGACTATAGCCGGAGTCGGTGCCAGCGCGGGCACTGAATCTCGTGACATCGGCTTCTTGAGGCGCTCTCCGACGGCAACGCCTCCGGCTCAACGACGACGGCCCCGCCAGAGCGGGGCCGTCGACGCAGCACGTCATTCGATTGATCTCGATCGCGGTATCAGGAAGGCTTAGCCGCCGGCATGAACTTCGCCTTGAGCTTGCCGGCAAACATCGGTACCAGCACGACCAGCGCGGCGGCGATCCATAGCCCGATGGAGAGGCCGGACTGGAACAGGATGCCGACGTCGCCTCCGCTGATCGACAGCGCCCGACGCAGGTTCTCTTCCATCAGCCCGCCGAGCACGAAGCCGAGCACCACCGGCGCCAGCGAAAAGCCGAACTTGCGAAGCAGGTAGCCGAACACACCGATGACCAGCATCAGGTAGATAGCCATCAAATCGGAATGCAGCTGGTAGACGCCGACGAAGGCGAGAATCGCCACGCTCGGCACCAGCAGCCAGCGCGGTACTTGCAATACGCGGGCGAATACGCCGGCCAGCGGCAGGTTCAGCAGCAGCAACATGACATTGCCGATATAGAGCGAGGCGATCAGACCGCCCACCACCACCGGTTGTTCGCGGAACATCATCGGGCCGGGGTTGATGTTGTAGAGCATCAGCGCGCCCAGCAGGATCGCGGTGGTGCCCGAGCCGGGAATGCCCAGCGTCAACATCGGCACGAACGAGCCGGCGGCGGAGGCGTTGTTGGCCGCTTCCGGCGCGGCCAGGCCGCGCATGTTGCCGGTGCCGAAGCTGTTGTCGTGATCGCTGATGCGCTTTTCGGTGGTATAGGCCACGGCGCTGGCGACGGAGGCGCCGGTGCCCGGCAGCACGCCGATGACGAAGCCGATCACGCTGGAGCGCAGGATCGCCCACTTGCAGTACAGCACTTCGCTCATCTTGACCATGACACGGCCGATCGGCGCCATCTCGCCTTCCTGGTCGTGACGGAAGGCGTGCTCGAGCATCAGCAGGATCTCGCTGACCGCGAACAGGCCGATGATCATCACCACGAAGTCGATGCCGTCGTAGAGTTCGGGCATGTCGAAGGTGAAACGCAGCACGCCGGTGCCGGAGTCGACGCCGACCGTCGAGATCAGCACGCCCAGCACGGCGCCGATCAGCGTCTTGACCGGATCCTTGCCCATCATCGCGGACATGGAAGCGAAGGCGAAGATCATCAGCGCGAAGAATTCGGCGGGGCCAAACTTGACGGCAACGATCGCCAGCAGCGGGGCGAACAGGGTCAAACCGATGATCGCCACGGTGGCGCCGATGAACGAACTGACCGCCGACAGACCCAGGGCCGGCCCGGCGAGGCCCTTCTTGGCCAGCGGGTGGCCGTCCAGCGTGGTCATGACCGCGCCGGCGTCACCGGGCACGTTGAGCAGAATGCTCGACATGCGGCCGCCGTATTCGGAACCCGTGTAGATGCCGGCCAGAAGAATCAGCGCGGACTCCGCCGGCAGCCCCAGCGTGTACGCCAGCGGCATCAGGATGGCGATACCGTTGATCGGCCCGATGCCCGGCAGGGCGCCGAACAGCGTGCCGAGCAGCGCGCCCAGGAAGGCCAGCCCCAGGTTGAGCGGGGTCAGGGCGACACCGAAGCCCTGGATCAGAAAATCGAACATTCAGTTGCTCCCCAGCAGCGGCTCGATCCAGCTACCGGTCGGCAGCGAGATCCCCAATCCGTAGGTGAATAGCAGATAGCTGCCGAGCGCCAGCAGCAATCCGCCGATGATCGCTTTCATCGGCGTGGCGCCGAACAGCCAGGCGATAACGATGCTGACCAGAGCGGTCGTCACCAGGTAACCCAGATTGATGAACAGCGCCGCGTAGAGTCCGAGCACTGCCATGGTGATGACCAGGCGCAACAGCAGCGCGCCGCTCGGCCATTGGCCGCTGGCGCCGGGACGGATGAAAAGCACGATCGCCAGAACCGCCAGAAGACCCGACAGCAGCAGCGGGAATGCTTTCGGCCCGACCGGGTCGTAGCTGAACGGCACCTGTAGCTGCCAGGCCTGGACGGCGATGAACGCCGCCAGACCGAGCAACAGCAAACTCAGGATTCGGTCGGCGGCGAGTTTCATTGCGTCAGACCCACTTCTTTGGACAGTTGCTGGAAGTCGGCGACCTGCTGCTTCACGTACTGATGGAAGTCGTCACCGAACTTGGACATCGGGAACAGGCCGCGACCTTCACGCAGCTTCTTGAAGCTCTCGGTGTCGTTCAGCTCGCGCAGGCGATCGGCCCACTGCTGATAGGCTTCGTCGCTGACGTTGGGGCCCATGTAGTAGCCGCGCCAGATCGGCCATTGGACATCGTAGCCCTGCTCCTTGGCGGTGGGGATGTCCGCGTAGGGCCCGCCCATGCGCTCTTCGGAGAGCGCCGCCAGAATGCGGATCTCGCCGCTGTCGAGCTGCGGCTTGAGCTCGGCCAAGTCGCCGGTGAAGACTTGAATATGCTCGCCAAGCAGGGCCGCCAGTGATTCGCCGCCGCCCTCGAAGGAGACGTAACGCAGCTTGCGCGGATCGACATCGGCGGCCTTGGCCATCAACGCCGCTTTCATCCAGTCCTGGCTGCCGACCGTGCCGCCGGCACCGATCACCACGCCGGACGGGTCCTGCTTCAGCGCTTTCATCAGCTCGTCGAGGTTGTTCCACGGCGCATCCTTGCGGACCACGATCGCGCCGTAGTCGACACCCAGCGCACCCAGCCAGCGAACGTCATCGACCTTGTGCTCGAGACCGAACTTGCCCAGCGCCAGGTTGAGCGCAGCGCCGGTGCTTGCGGCCACGATCAGGTTGGGATCGTCGTCGCGCACGCCAGTGACATGGTTATAAGCCACGGCGCCGATACCGCCCGGCATGTAGCTGACCATCATCGGCTCGTCGATCAGCTTGGCGTCCTGCAGGCCATTGGCCGCCAGACGACAGGTCAGGTCGTAACCGCCACCCGGCTTGGCTGGTGCGATACACTCGGGCGGCTTGGCCTGGGCCTGAACGGCGCCGGCCAGCAGCGCGCCGCCGGTCACGGCGGCAACCAGCCAGCGAGAGAGGAATCGAGAGTTGGGCATGCTGTGCGTCTCCTACCTGGGTTGTTATGCTCGCAAAATCTCGTGGCGGGCACCGGACTCGGGCCGGTTTTGCCTACCGACGGCGCGATGCTAGAGCGCTAACCTTTCATCAACCTGTCATCTAAGCCTTTGTCGTATAGGACATTAGTCGTACAAGACATGGCTAGCAGATGATCTCGAGAAACCGCCATGCACCTGCTCGTGATCGAAGACGATCCGCTGCTGTCACGCTCGCTGAGCCAGGCGATGACTCGCCACGGTTACACCGTCGATGCACTATCACGCGTCGACGATGCCATCCAGGCGCTACGCCAGGGCCGCTTCGATCTGGTCCTGCTCGATCTCGGTCTGCCCGATGGCAGCGGTCTCGGCGTGCTCGAATGGTTACGCGCCCACGCCGACCCCACGCCGGTAATGATTCTGACCGCGCGGGATGCGCTGGAGGATCGAGTCCGCGGGCTGGATCTGGGTGCCGACGACTATCTCGCCAAGCCGTTCTCGATCAGCGAACTGGAAGCGCGGGTTCGCGCCCTGCTGCGGCGTAGTCAGCAGCGGCTGGACAACAGCGTGCGCTTCGGCGGTTTGAAACTGGACACCCGCTCTGCCAGTGCCTGGCTGAACGAGACCTCGCTGGATCTGCCACGACGGGAATTCAGCCTGCTGGAGGCGCTGATGCTCAACGCCGGGCGAATCGTGCAGCGCGAGGCGCTGGAGAACCGGCTGTTCGGCTTCGAGGCGGTGGGCGCCAACGCGCTCGATGTCTATGTCAGCCGGCTGCGCAAGCGCCTGGCGGGTTCCGGCCTGTCGATTCGTACGCTGCGCGGTCTGGGCTATCGGCTGGAAGAGACAGCGGACAAACATGAGCCTGGCGCACCGCAGGAACACCTCGAGTGATACCGCCACAGACATCGCTCAAGCGACGCCTGGCGCTATGGCTCATCGCCATCGTCGCCGGGCTGGGGACGCTTTTACTGATCGAGGCCTACACCAGCGCGTGCAAGGCCGCCGATCGAGCGATGGACGGTCAACTGGAAGCCGCCAGCCTGACCATCGCCGAATCGCTGCAATGGCCGGAAGGCAACCCCACCGTGGAGATGCCCGCCTCGGCACTGCAGATCCTCGCCACCCGCTGGCAGGAGCGGGTGTTCTACTGGCTGCAGGCAGATAACGGGGTCTTGATTACGCAAAACGCCGATCTGCTCATCACCGACGCGATGCAGGCCGAGGCCAGGCGGCAGCCGGTCTATCTCGACGCCGTCTACGATGACCAGCCGATTCGCCTCAGCGGCCGCGAGGTGGATTCCGCCGGCTGGGACACTCAGGAGCCGGTACAGCTGTGGGTGGGCCATACCCGGCGCGGCCGCGACCTGCTGGCGCAGGAACTGTTCCGCAAGAGCGCCACCCGCTTTGCCGCCATGGTGCTGATCACTGCCGCGCTGGTGGCGATCGCCATGCGCACCATGCTGGCGCCGCTGCGTCGCCTTCGCCAGACGCTTCGCGACCGAAGCGCCGACGACATCAGCCCGCTCAGGCTCGGCGTGCCGAAGGAGATGCTCGAACTGGTCGAGACCCTCAACCGGCTGTTCGCCGACCAGCGTCACCATCGCGACGCGCTGCTGCGTTTCATCGCCGACGCCTCGCATCAGCTCAAGACCCCGCTGGCCGGGCTGCAGAGCACCAGCGAACTGGCGCTGACCAGCCGCGAGCCGGCCATCTGGCACCAGGCGCTCGAAGCCGTTCACGACAGCGCCGAACGCACCAGCCGTCTCGCCGGCCAGATGTTGAGCCTGACCCGACTGCAGCACCTGGGGCCGGGTCACGAACGTCACCCGCTGGCGCTGGATCGGCTGATACGCGAGGTCGCCACCGACTGGGCCGATCGCCAGGACAGCCGCGATCACGATCTCGGCCTGGTCATCGACATGTCCACGCCGGTATGGGTCGAAGGGGAAAGCTGGGCACTGCACGAACTGCTCAACAACCTGATCGACAATGCCTGTCGCTACACGCCGCCCGGCAGCGAAATCACGCTGACCCTCGAGGGCGACGACGAGCGGGTCACGCTCTCCATCAAGGACGACGGCCCCGGCGTCGATGCCGAATCGCTCGGCCGCCTGACCCAGCCGTTCGAACGCGGCCGGCGCCAGGATACGTGTGGCTCCGGGCTGGGGCTCGCCATCGCCGAATCCATCGCCTTGCGCCACGGCGGCCAGCTAGCGGTCTCCAACCGGCAGCCGCGAGGACTCCGGGTCACCCTGACGCTGGCCCGCTGTCGGCCACCTGAGGAGCACAGGGCATGAAACGACGCCTGCAGGTGATGCTCGGCCTTGCTCTGTGGCTGATTCTTGTCGGCACTGGCACCGCCCGAGCCGGCGAAAAGCTGATCATCGAAGCCGCGCTGGACCGCCCCATCGTCGAGCCGATACTCGACGCCTTTGCCGCCGAGAATCCGCAGATCGATCTCGACTATCGAGACCGCTCGACGCTGGAGGCCGACCGACGTGCCCGGGACCGTGAATCGCCGCCGGACGTGGTCATCAGCTCGGCCATGCCGTGGCAACTGGCGCTCAGCAACGAAGGCATGGCCCAGCCCCTCGACGCGCCGGAAGTCGACCAGTGGCCGGCGTGGGCGAAATGGCGAAACGAGGTGTTCGGCTTCACCTTCGAGCCGGTGGTGATGGCCTATCGCCTCGAACTCGCCTCGCACATGCCGCCACCGGAAACCCATCGCGACCTGCTCGATCTGCTGACTCACTATCGTCACTGGCTCGATGATCGCGTGGTGAGCTACTCGCCGCGGGAAAGTGGCGTCGGTTATACCCTGTTCCAGCAGGATGCCCGCTATACGCCCCGCGCCTGGGATCTAATCGCTGCCATGGGCGCGGCCAACATCAATCTCGAAACCACCACCCAGCGCATGCTGGAAGGCTTGAGCGACGGCCGCTACTGGCTCGGCTACAACCTGCTGGGTTCCTATGCGATGCTCTGGGCGCAGACCCACCCCGACATCATCGTCCAGGTTCCCAACGACTACTCGCTGGTGCTGATGCGCATGGCGTTCGTCCACCGTGACGCGCCGCACCCCGCGGCGGCCAAGCGTTTCGTCAGCTTTCTGCTGAGCCAGCGCGGCCAGCACATCCTGGCCGGCCAGACACCGCTGTTCAGCGTGCGCGACGATGTCATCGGCCCCTACACCGCCCAGCGGCTGCGCGATCAGGTCGGCGACCATCTCTACCCGATCCCGATCAATGCCACGCTGCTGGCGTTCGTCGATCCGCTGCGCCGCCAGGCGTTCCTGCGCCGCTGGTATCGCGAAATCCGGATTCTTTCAGAATGAAGATGTCGGAGTGGGCGATACCGGCGTGACGACGGTTTCCGGATTGCCGCTGTACCCGCTCTCGCAATGCCGTAAGATACGGCGCCGCCGACGCATCGAGACCAGACTCCCAAGCACGCACCTCGATGTACAGATACCGATGACCGAGAATCCCCAATGAGCGTAGATGCGACGACCATTGCCCCTGCCCAGTCGACAAGCCAGGCCAAACGCGCCGCCATCGGCAGCTTCGTCGGTGCCGTGGTCGACTGGTATGATTTTCTGCTCTACGGCATCGTTGCCGCGCTGGTCTTCAATTCGCAGTTCTTTCCCAACGTCAGTCCGGCGGCGGGCACCTTGGCGGCACTGGCGACGTTCGGCGTGGGTTTTCTGTTCCGCCCGCTGGGCGGCCTGGTGTTCGGCCATTTCGGCGATCGCCTGGGTCGCAAGCGCATGCTGATCCTGACCGTGATCCTCATGGGTGGCGCGACGGCACTGATCGGGCTGCTGCCCACCTACGCGCAGATCGGCGTGTGGGCACCGATTCTGCTGGTCACGCTGCGTGCGATCCAGGGTTTCGCGGTGGGCGGCGAATGGGGCGGTGCAGCGCTGATGGCGGTGGAAAGCGCACCGTCTGGCCGTCGCGCGTTCTACTCCAGCGGCGTGCAGGTAGGCTACGGCGTGGGCCTGATCCTGGCCACCGGTAGCGTCTCGCTGCTCAGCTACGGATTGAGCGACGCCGACTTCACGGCCTGGGGCTGGCGCCTGCCGTTTTTGTTCAGCGTGGTGCTGGTGCTGGTCGCGCTAAAGATCCGCTCAAGCCTCGAAGAGTCGCCGGAGTTCGTCGAAGCGGTCGAACGTAACGACCGGAAGGCGGTCAGACCACCGATACTCGAAGCGCTCAAACGCCACCCCGGCGCCTTCGTCACGATCATCGCCATGCGCCTGGCCGAGCTGTTCACGATGTATATCGTGACCACCTTCGCGCTGAGCTACTCCACCGGCTATCTCGATCTGTCGCGGGATCTGTTTCTGCATATCGGTCTGCTGGTCGGCGCGATCAGCTGCGTCACCATCCCGCTGTTCGCCTGGCTGGCCGACACGCTGGGGCGTCGGCGCGTCTATATCACCGGCGCCATCGTCGGCGTGCTGGCCGCCTTTCCGTTCTTCATGGCGTTGCAGGCCGGCTCGATCCTGTGGATCGTGATCTTCGCCGTAGCACTGGCCAATCTGGCCCACGACATGGTGGTCAGCGTGCAGCAGCCGATCTTCGCCGAGCTGTTCGGCGCCGCCTACCGCTATAGCGGCGCCGGGGTCGGCTATCAGGTCGCCAGCGTGATTGGCGGCGGCTTCACCCCGTTCATCGCCGCCGCCCTAGTCGACCTCTACGACGGCAGCTGGGTCCCGGTTGCCGTCTATCTGGCCGCCGGCTGTCTGCTCTCCGCCCTGGGTGCCGCCTGGATGCTGCGGAAGCGGTAACGGGCACCGTGATCGCCAGCTAGTGCTCTACCCTTTTCTCCAAGAGATCTGCGACCAATGTCGCAGATCTTCGTCGTAGACGAAGCCTCGCTTTCCGAACCGATAATGGCCATCCATCGCCACGGATGGCTATAGTCTCCTCGCTTGCCGCCGCTGGCATATTCTGGCCGCATTCTGCCTGAATTCGCATCGCCATCGCGCACGTCATCGAGGTGTTTTCATGAAGAAAAAAATCTGTGAACCGGTCAAGAAGCCGCTGGTCTGGATCGGCTTCATCATTCTCTTTGCTCTGATCAACCCCTGGTATTTCCCCGATGGCTCGTGGTCGCCTCTGTTCTTCGGCGTGCCTTACTGGGCGCTGGTCATCCTGCTCGCCTCGCTCGCCCTGTCGATCTTCATTACCTGGGTGGTGATGACCCAGTGGGAAACCGGCGCTGACGAAGACGGGGAGCGATAACGATGGAGATGGAACTTGCGTTCGGTGGATGGTCCGGCATTCTGGTTCTGATGCTCTACGGCGGTCTGATGCTGGCCGTTGGCGTCTACGCGTTCCTGCGTAATCGAGGCGTTCGCGAGAGCTTAGACGAGTACTATCTCGGCGGGCGTGGCCTCGGGGTGATGGTGCTGTTCTTCACCTTTTTCGCCACCCAATACAGCGGCAATACCGTAGTCGGCTACCCGCCCACGGCCTATCGTCTCGGCTACCAATATCTGGTATCGGTACCGTTCTTCATCATGATCATCATGGTCTATCTGTTGTTCGCCCCTCGGCTTTATGCGCTGGGGCGGCGCTTCAATCTGTTGACGCCGGTGGACTGGATCGACCTTCGCTTTCGCTCGAAAAAGGTCACGATTCTGGCCGCGATCCTAATGCTTTATGGCCTGGGCAACTATCTCCTCGAGCAGTTCGTCGCCATCGGCCAGGGTGTCTCCGGCCTCACCGGCGGCACGATTCCCTATCAGGTCGGCGTGGTGTTCTTCATCGTGATCATGGTCGCCTACAGCTGGCTGGGCGGGATGCGCTCGGTGGCCTACACCGACACCATCCAGGGACTGGCGCTACTGTTCGGCGTGTTCACCCTACTGATCGGCTCGCTGATCTATCTGGGCGGGCTACCCACGGCGGCCGAGACGATGATCGCCGAGGCACCAGAGAAACTCGGCGCCCCGACAGGGGGAAGCCTCACCACCTGGTTCTGCCTGCTGGTTTTGGTCGGCATCGGCGCGGCGATCTATCCGCATGCCTTCCAGCGGATATTCGCCGCACGTAGCGAGCGTACGCTCAAGCGCTCCTTCATCCGTATGGCTTACATGCCGTTTCTGACTGCAGGCGTGGTGTTCATGGTCGGTATCATCGGTATCTCCGCCTTTCCCGACCTGACCACGGCGGAGTCCGAACAGCTGGTGGGAATGATGGCCAATGCCCTGGCCAATCAGAATGCCTTCTTCTACTGGACGATGGTGCTGCTGTTCGGCGGCGTGATCGCGGCGATCGTCTCGACCGCCGACTCGGTACTGCTGACCTTCTCGTCGATCATCTCCAACGACCTCTACGGACGTTACATCGCGCCGAACGCCGATGAAGCGCGCAAGATTCTGGTGGGCAAACTGGTGGGGGTCGCTGCGGTCATCGTACTGGTGCTGATCGCCTGGTATCCGCCGGGCACGCTTTACCAGATCTTCGTGCTCAAATTCGAAGTGTTGATCCAGACCGCGCCGGCGCTGATTCTCGGGCTCTACTGGAGTCGACTCAATACCCAGGCCGTGTTCGTCGGCATGCTCGCCGGTACCGTGCTCGCCGCCGCTTTCACCTTTGCCGGCTACCGCCCGCTCGGCGTCTACAGCGGTCTGTGGGGGCTGCTGCTCAACCTGGTCGTGTGCGTGGGCGGCAGCGTGATGAGTCAGGTGACCGAGACACATCGCCAGCGAGCGCTGGAGGTCATCGGCTGGCAGCGCTGAGCTTGATGGATAGTCAATCCCGGGGTGGCGATCACAGCCAGAACAGCGGCTCGTGATCGGCATCCCGAACATGCCGTTCGAGCCAGCGCTGATAGCGCACCCCTGCTCTCTTCAATAGCCGATGGAGTCGCCGCTTCGTCATCAATAGGTTACTCCAGGGTTTCATAGGGCAAGCCCACATAGTTCTCGGCGATGGTCGTCAGGCCTGCCTCGGAGCCGGTGACATAATCCAATTCGGCTTGCTGCATGCGGGCGCCGAAATCCTCTTCCTCGGAAAACTTGTGGAGGATCGAGGTCATCCACCAGGAAAACCGCTCGGCCTTCCAGACGCGCTTGAGGCAGGTCTGGGAGTAATGCGGCACCAGGTCGGTACGGCCTTCGTGATACACCTTGAGCATCAACCGATACAGCGTATTGACGTCACTGGCCGCCAGGTTGAGCCCCTTGGCGCCGGTGGGCGGGACGATATGCGCGGCATCGCCGACCAGGAACAGGCGGCCATACTGCATCGGCTCGATCACGAAACTGCGTAACGGTGCGATGCTCTTTTCCAGTGAGGGCCCCGTCACCAGATTGGCGGCAACTTCCTCGGGGAGACGACGCCGGAGTTCGTCCCAGAAGCGCTCGTCTGACCAGTCCTCGACCTTCTCTTCCAGCGGTACCTGCACGTAATAGCGACTACGGGTCCGGGAACGCATGCTGCATAGGGCAAACCCCCGCTCGTGGCGGGCATAGATCAACTCGTCGGAGACCGGCGGCGTTGTCGGAGAGCAGCCCCAGCCAGCCAAACGGATAGACGCGCTCGAAGGTCTTCAGCCGGTCGGCTGGAATCGACTGGCGCGAGACGCCGTGGAATCCGTCGCAACCCGCGATATAGTCGCAGTCGAGCCGCTGCGTTTCGCCGTTGTGCTCGAAAGTCACGTAGGGTGCGTCACTATCGAGAGCGTGAGGTTGCACGTTATCCACTTCATAGAGGGTCTGACCGCCCTCGGCCTCGCGCGCTTCCATCAGGTCACGCGTCACTTCGGTCTGGCCATAGACCATGACCTGCTTGCCGCCGGTATGCGCCGCCAGGTCGATGCGTACCCGGCGATTGTCGAAGGCCAGTTCGACGCCGTCGTGCGGCAGTCCTTCTTCGTCCATGCGGCGGTCGACGCCGGCTTCGCGCAGCAGATCGACCATGCCCTGTTCGAGCACACCGGCACGAATGCGGCCCAGGACGTATTCCCCACTGCGGCGCTCGAGGATGACGTTGTCGATCCCCGCACGTTGCAACAACTGGCCCAACAGTAGCCCCGACGGCCCAGCGCCGATGATCGCGACTTGGGTTTTCATGGTGATCTCCTCTTATTCGGTTCTAGGCATTGCCCAGTCATCGGGTTGCATTTTTCACCGATAAAAAGCCACGAATAAGACAAAAACCCCGGATGAATTTATACTTTTCCAAGATCAGTGCGTAACTTTGGTCGAAATATCGACCTTCGTCGAACAGGGAGAAGGGCATGACGACACGGCGACAAGGTGCCATCCCGGTCTTCCAACTCTATGGCGAAACGCATCAATGGCCGACGCCGGACCTGCTGCACTGCGAGTCCATCGCCGAACGTAGCAGTCTGCATGACTGGCATATCCGCTCGCATCGCCATGCCGATCTGGTGCATATCCTGCACATCGCCCATGGTGAAGTCCGCTTGACCTTCGATGATGATTTGCAGCGCGTTCGGGGGCCGCTGCTGATCATCGTCCCCGCGATGACGGTGCATGCGTTTCGCTTCTCGCACGATGTCGATGGCCACATCATCACCCTGGCGATGCCGCTGGCGACCCATATCGCCGATACGCTTCACCCTCAGGGCCAGGTACTGGCGCGTGCGGCCTTTTATCCACTGGCCGATCAGGCCGAACGCGTGCCCATCGCCACGCTCGTTGCCCAGCTCGATGCCGAGTATCGCCAGCCGGCCGAAGGACGCGATGCCTTGCTTGAGGCCTTGCTCAACAGCCTCCTGGTCCTTGCCTCACGGCGTGCCACACGGCGCCAGGCCCGACGCTCGCGCCATCATGAACGCGGCGAAGCGCATCTCGCCCGCTTTCAACAACTCATTGAAGCGCACTACCATCAGCAGCCCAGCATTCCCGAACTCGCCGAGCATCTGGGCATCAGCAGCGCGCACCTCAGCGCGATCTGCCAACGGTTGGCAGGGCGCAGCGCCCAGCAGTTGCTGCACGAGCGTGTGCTTCTCGAGGCCAAGCGCCACCTGACCTATACCAACATGACCATCGGCCAGGTCGCCGAAAGGCTGGGCTTCAAGGAACCAGCCTATTTCACCCGTTTCTTCAAGCGCAGCGTCAAGCTGACGCCAAAGGCGTTTCGTCAGCGTGGCGGGCGATGAAGTTCGTATAACAAACAAAAGTACAATTTACGAACATACGTGAATCGAACAAAGTGGAAACTTCACAATCACGAAGACACGACATCATGCTCAAGCAAATCTTGCCGATTGCAGCCGCGGCCTCACTGGGTTTCTCCTCACTCGCCGCCGCCGAGCCACTGCCCCCTTTGCCATCAGCCACTTGTATAGCCCCGTCCGGACCCGGCGGCGGCTGGGACTTTACCTGTCGCAGCGTAGGTAGAACGCTGAACCAGCTCGGACTAGTCGAAAATCCGGTACAGACCGTCAACATGCCAGGCGCTGGAGGTGGTGTAGCCTATGCCCATATTGTCAGCAAACGGGATACCGATCCGACCTTGTTTGCTGCCGCCAGCACCGCGACACCTACACGTCTGGCCCAGAACCAGTTTCCCGGAATGGACGTAAGCCAGATGCACTGGATTGGTGCAGTGGGAGCCGATTACGGAATCATTGCCGTGCGTGCCGACTCTCCATACTCGGATCTCAAGACGTTAATGCAAGCCATCAAAGAAGATCCTCGCAGCGTAAGTTTTGCCGGAGGCAGCGCGGCAGGGGGTTGGGATCATCTGAAGATATTAATGACTGCGGAGAAAGCCGGAGTCACAGCACCAGAAGCGCTAAAATATCTTTCCTACAACAACGCTGGAGACGCTGCGACACAAGTGGCAGGAGGACATGTCGATGCTTTTTCCGGCAACATCTCCCAAGCTCTGGGTTTCTATAAATCCGGTGACTTTCGCATCCTGGCAGTTCTTGCCGAGGAACGTTTGCCCGGCAACCTAGACGATATTCCCACCGCCCAGGAGCAGGGAATCGATGCCGTAGCCCCCACTTGGCGCGGTTTTTATGCCCCCGGGGGGATCAGCGACGAGCAACGTGATTGGTGGGTTGCGGCACTCGACCAGCTCAACCACAGCGCAGAGTGGCAAGCGGTGATGGCGCAGAACGGTTTGATGCCCTTTGCCAAGACAGGAGAGGATTTTGAAGCGTTCGTACGCCAGCAGATTGAAGAAATTAGCCGACTCTCTCGTCAGGTCGGACTGATGTAGACATCTATCCCCTAGGCGTGATCTCTCGGTAGGTCGTTCATCCGGAGCCTACCCGGAAAACTGGGGGTACGAACCCAACCAACCTCCAGGAGGCCCGGATAAACACCCATAAGAATGTGTCATCCACGAAGGCCTATGCCCCAGAGAGGTGGCACAGGCCCAGGGCGTCAGCATGAGGACGGTCTACAAGTGGGTTCGTCGCTTCCGTGAAGCAGGCCGCGCAGGCCTCCAAGACCGTACATCACGCCCAGCCCGAAGCCCTTTTGAGACAGATGCAGCCACTGTGGAGCAGATCTTCCAGCGTCGTCAGCAGCGCCAGACCTATCGCCAGATCGCCCAGGCGTTGGGAATCGGCCAGAGCACAGTGGCACGGATTCTCAAGCGCAAGGGGCTGAACCGACTGGCAGTGCTGTCACCGGCAAGACCCGATAATCGTTATGAGCACGATGCACCAGGGGATCTCCTGCATCTGGATATCAAAAAGCTGGGGCGCTTCGAGCGGTCGGGGCATCGCACGACAGGCGATCACCAGCAGAATACCGCAGGCGCTGGATGGGAGTATGTTCATGTTGCCATCGACGACCACTCGCGACTGGCCTACAGCAGCGTTCACGGAGACGGGCTGGAGCGCTTGCCTGGCCCTGCTCAGGACTGTGCGCTATTACGCCAGCCTGGGCATCCGCTTTAACCGGGTACTCACCGTTAACGGCGCCTGCTATCGGTCCCACCGCTTCCAGCGCCTGTGCCGGCGGTTAAAGCTGAAACACCGCCGAACTCAACCGTATAGCCCACGCACCAACGGCAAAGCGGAGCGGTTCATTCAGACAGCGCTACGTGAGTGGGCTTACGCTCGCACCTATGCCAGCTCGGAAGAGCGCGGCGAGCACCTGCCTGCCTTCCTTCATCAGTACTACTGGCACCGGCCGCATGTCAGCCTGGATTACCATCCTCCGGTTAGCCGATTGGGCCTTTCCGTGAACAACCTGATGGGTTTACACAGCTAGCATGGCCACGATCAGCGGCGGCATCCGGCGCAGAAAGCGTGCCGACAGGAAGAAGGCCAGGATCATGATCGTCGCCGGCACGATGGCGTGTTCCAGCGGCGCGACCCTGTCGAGGCCGAACTTGAGCAGCACGCCGCAGTACTGCTAGATGATGGTCGAGAACTCGGGGGGCGGTGAAGGTGAAAATGCTGCGATGCACGCGGAAGGTGTCAGCCTCGGCACCGTCGACGACAGCACCATGGATGTGTTGTTCGAGACGATCGAGCTTACTCGTCATGATCAGGCTCCTCACGGATGGTGGAGGTTCAGAGAGGCCCGCCGGCGCTCCGACCTTGGCCGTGCCCGCCTGCTGGCTGGCCTGGCTTTGTTCGTCTTCCTTGGCCCGCGGACGCTTGTGGCGCACCTGCAGCTCGGCGGCATCGGTCGGCGACAGCGCAACGTCGAACATCACCTCGGTGAAGGACCCCCTCGAATCCGCGTGCCTCGATAGCAGCGGCGTCCTCGACCCGATGCCCCTCGACCACCAATTCCTCGCGCGTGGCGAAGGCGAAGTCGTCGAAGGTGTAGGGATCGCCGGCAAGGTTGATCTGGGTGGTCAGGTGCTGGTGCCCCGGCGCCGAGATGAAGTAGTGGATGTGCGCCGGGCGCTGGCCGTGACGGCCGAGCAGATGGAGTACCTGCTGGGTCGGACTGTCCGGCGGGCAGCCATAGGCCGGAGAGTAACTCGCGATCAGAATCGCAAGCGTTCGTTCATCGCGCAGCCTCGCTTTGCCGCATTTCAGCGCGCTGGATCTATCCGGGACCAGGCAACCACGCCTGACTACAGGATTCGCGATGGCCAAAGCCTTTAGCACTGCGGGCAACTCAACACTTCCTCAGGTTCATATCCACGTGGCTAAAGTCGAATGCCTAGCGCACTTGCATTGTATCGACCCAAATACTTAGATATAAAACTATATTGACAATATCCGCAATCCGAGAAGGGATTTCCCATGCTGATCACGCTTGGCGCACATCTGTCTGTGCAGATGCCCAACGACCCAGTACGCCGCTGTGCGCTCTGCGCTGCTTCCCAGGAAAACCAGACCTCCGAACCCCACGAAGGCTCTAGTCCATGGGTACGGAAAGCGAGACGAAGCATCGAGATCTCGCCTCTCCGAGTCCGAGTGTCGGGACGTCATCATGGCATGCCTCTCGCGTGTCTGTTCAAGCGAATAGGCGATCGACTGACTGAAAGTGAATCGACCATATGGAGATGGAAATGACAGAATCTCGCCTGCAACTCGGAATCGCCGGCTTGGGCCGCGGCTTCATGTTGCTACTACCCACTCTCGCGGCACATCCTGGCATTCGCCTGGTCGCAGCGGCCGACCCTCGCGATGAGGCACGCCAGCAGTTCGAGACTGATTTCGGCGGCATCGCTTATGCCGAGGTCGCCGAGCTGTGCGCCGACCCCAATGTCGAAGCCCTCTATATCGCCACACCACACCAGTTTCACCGCGAACACGTCGAGCTGGCAGCAAGGCACGGCAAGCATGTCCTTGTCGAAAAGCCGATGGCACTGTCACTTGAGGACTGCCAGGCCATGATCGCGGCGATGCGACAAGCCAAGCGTTGGCTGATGGTGGGCCACAGTCATAGCTTCGACGTCCCCTACCTACGCACTCGCGAGATGATCGATAGCGGAGAGTTTGGTGCGGTGCGCATGATACAGGCACTCAACTTCACTGATTTTCTCTACCGTCCTCGGCGTCCCGAGGAGCTCGACACCGCACGCGGCGGCGGCGTGGTATTCAGTCAGGCGGCACATCAAGTCGACATCGTTCGCCTGCTTGCCGGAGGACGAACGAAGTCTGTTCGCGCCATCACTGGCAGTTGGGACGCCGCCCGCCCCACCGAGGGCGCCTATAGCGCATTACTTAGCTTCGACAACGGCGCCTTCGCCAATCTGACTTACAGCGGTTTTGCACACTTCGATAGCGACGAGCTCTGCGGCTGGACCAGCGAATTGGGGAAGCCTCGCGATCCTAGTCAGTATGGCCATGCCCGGGCGCATCTCGCTCAAGTGCATAGTGCCGAAGAGGAAGCCGCACTAAAGAACACTCGAACCTATGGCGCAGGCCTCTCTCTCGCCAACAGTAGCCTAAAGGATGTCACGCATAACCATTTCGGCTTCATCATGGTCTCCTGTGACCACGCCGACCTGCGCCCCTCTCCCGCCGGCGTGCAAGTCTACGCCGATACGCGGCGGTATCTGGAGTCTCTGCCATCGCCGGCAGTGCCTCGCCGCGAGGTTCTCGACGAGTTGATCGACGCCGTGCGTCACGATCTCGCGCCCGTTCATTCCGGAGAATGGGGCCTTGCCACCATGGAAGTCTGCTTGGGTATTCTCGAGTCCGCGACCACCGGTCGCGACATGACGCTTTGTCACCAAGTGGGGCTGCCCTGTCCCGCCACATCGAGGTAAACTGTGGCTATCAGTCAGTTGGTTAGGATACAGATATGTCGCGAAGCAACGAGCGAGAGGCGAGAACGGTCCTTCAGCACTGGCAGGAAGACATTCCCGACGATCGCTTGGCACACCTGGTTCGCGATGCCGGGCGCCTGTTTGCCAAGAGCCTGCAAACGAAGTTGACAGAACACTCCGTCAGCTTCGGCCACTGGTCATTTCTACGCATTCTATGGGTAAACGAAGGTCTCACCCAACGTGAACTCAGTGAACAGGCCGGCCTCATGGAGCCCACAACCTATAGCGCATTGAAGGCCATGGAAGCCAATGGATTGATCGAGCGGCGCCAACTCAACGGCAATCGCAAGAATATCCACATCTACCTGACACCCAAAGGTCGTGATCTCAAGCAAACCCTGACCCCTTTGGCCGAAGCGGTTAACGAGAATGCGGTACGTGGCATCGACCCGGAAGATCTGAAGGCGACCCGGCGAACCCTCCTCGCCATCATCATGAATTTGGCGGAAACTACCGAGTAGCGTCGGTGTCGACTCCGCAATGCGCCGGATGCGCGAAAGCGGCCACATTGTAGGCACCCGCCTAGCGGCTTTTGCCGGTAGCCCACGACAATGATGAATCTCCCCCTTCTCTCCCTCAAGAGACCATAACCGTCGCTGAGAAATTGACCGCCCCCTGTTTCCGGCAACGATGCCACCCTGCTCGTTCCATCCTTCATGTCCAGCGATCTATGAAATCATCACGCGTCCATGAGCCAAAGCCACCGAATGGCTTGGCCCGTCGCCTTGTGAGATTCTCCGCGCACTAGCCGCCCGGCCATTTCCGCTGGCTTCTTCTTGTTGTTTCTCTGTAACTATTCAGGTGGCTGCGGATGGCATGTCGCCAACCACCTGATTTTTTTGGCATAGTGTGCCTGATCCTTCGGCACGTCTATGCGGTGACATGACCATCAGCGATATCAACGTCGACGAGGCCCTGGAACGGGTCCGGCAGCAGCTCAAGGAAGACCACACGGTCTCGCCTTCCTTGCGTGCTGCCATCGACGTGCTGATGCTGCTGGTCAAGCTGATGGCCGACCGACTGGCCACCAGCAGCCGCAACAGCAGCAAGCCGCCGTCACAAGACCCCAACCGCCAACGCCGTTCCCGGGCCAAGGGCGAGCGTCGCCCTGGCGGGCAACCGGGTCACGAAGGCAAGACGCTGGCGCCGGTCACCGATCCCGACGAGATCGTGTCGTTGCGCGTCGATCGCCGCACCTTGCCCAAAGGGCGCACCTATCGCTCGGTCGGCATCGAAACGCGCCAGGTGCAAGACATCGTGATCCAGGCCGTCGTCACCGAGTATCGCGCCGAGGTGCTGGAGGACGATCTCGGGCGGCGCCATGTGGCGCCGTTTCCCGACGGCGTGACCCGCCCGATCCAGTATGGCCCACGTCTCAAGGCGCATGTCGTCTATCTCTCGCAGTATCAGTTGCTGCCCTATGCCCGCATCCAGGCGCTGCTGGCCTCACAGTGCGATCTATCGCTGAGCACCGGCACGCTGTTCGCCTTCAATCAAGAGGCCTATCAGCGCGCCGAGGCGTTTGCCGAGTGGGCGATCCCGGCGCTGAGGCAAGCCGCGACCGTGCATGCCGACGAGACCGGGATGCAGGTCGGCGGCAAGCGCTACTGGCTGCACAGCGCCTCGAATGACGCCCTGACCTACTTGGCGCCTCACGCCAAGCGAGGTCAGGAGGCCATGGATGCCATCGGCATCCTGCCCTATGTCCAGGGGGTGCTGGTGCATGATCACTGGAAGCCTTACTACCGCTACGCGGATTGCCGCCACGCACTTTGCAACGCCCATCACCTGCGTGAATTGACTGCGGCCTGGGAAAATGACCACCAAAAGTGGGCCAAGGCGCTGCATGATCTGCTGCTGGAGATGCATCAGGCCGTTGACGCTGCCGGTGGCACGCTCTCGCCCGAAGAGGCGCAACGCTGGCGAGTCCGCTATCGGCAGTGCCTGACAGAGGGTGAGACCGAGTGTCCGCCACCGATCCCACCACCACCGGGAAAGCGCGGTCGTGCCAAACGTACCAAGGCACGTAACCTGCTCGAACGTCTCCAGGCGTACGAGGACGACGTGCTGCGTTTCCTCGACGACCCCGCCGCGCCCTTCACCAATAACCAAGGGGAGCGTGACCTGCGGATGACCAAGGTCCAGCAGAAGATTTCAGGCTGTTTCCGCTCCTGGGAAGGTGCCGAGATCTTCTGCCGGATGCGCAGCTTCCTCTCGACGGCGGTCAAGCAGGGCCTGGCAGCGCACACCGCACTGGAACAGTTGTTTGCCGGTGAAGTGCCCGAATTCATGCGTCGGGACGGCCTGGATCAGGCAGCGTGACCTGAATAGTTACGTTTCTCTTTGTATGCAAGCCCCCTAGGGGCGGACTCAGTGTCAAGTACGACTATTGGCGAGTTTGATGTCACGTTCGCTTGGGCTACCTTTGTCGTATAATTTTAGATATCTAAGCATTTGACAAAATACAACGCTTACACATCTTCCTGACCGGAGACTATTCATTATGCTGACCCAAGCAAAAAACAGCCTTCTTACACCATATCGGGGGGAAACTCCGAAGAGTTAGATCATGCATCGCGATTGGATATCTGATTGTCTTTCCAAAGAAATCGTATCCAATCAACCGACATGACGGCGAAATACCATGACCGTTTCATCCTTGAAAGAAGGTAAAATAATGAAAGCATTTATCAAAAAATCCGTGCTGGCTGCCATCCTTGTCATTCCAGGTCTGCTGATGATGATGAATGAAGCCCCTGCAGCCGAACGCTATAACCTGACCGTGGCAGGTGCCTCGCCGGGGGGGCTCTGGTCGTTGCTCGGAGCCGGTCTCGACTCGGCCCTCAAGGCAAGCTATCCCGGCTCCACCGTGACCTACCAGACCTCGGGAGGCGGCATCCCCAACGTCGCCGTGCTCGCACGCGGCAGCGCGGATATGGCGCTGATCGAGGATTCCGTGCTGCAAATGGCACGAGAAGGTAAGCCACCGTTTCGCGAGCCCATCGGAAACATCCAGGTCCTGTCCTCTCTCTATACATGGGCCCCGATGCAAGCGTTAATGCGCAAGGGGTTTGCCGAAGAGTATGGCATCGAGACCTTCGCGGATATCGCCAAGGTCAAGCCACCCATTACCATCGCCATCAACAAACGCGGCAACATCGCTTCGAACGTTGCCGCCGACATGCTCGACGCGATCGGGGCTACTCCCGAGCAGATCGAAAGCTGGGGTGGTGAGATCATTTATGCCGCTTCCAGCGAACAGTCGGAGCTGATCCAGGATCGGCGTGCCGACATGTTCATCAACAGTCTATTCATCAACCAGAGCTCGATCATGCAGGCTGCCTCCAATGTCGATCTCAAGCTGCTCCCACTCTCTCAGGAGACCATCTCCCAGGTAAACGAGGAGGCTGGAACGCACACATTCGTCATCCCTGGAGGGTCCTACGAGTGGGCACCCCGCGAAATACCGACCATCTCGATCAGTACCACCCTAGCGGTACGTGACGACATGGACGAAGAGACTGCCTACAACCTGACGAAGGCCTTCTACGAAAACTACGAGCAGATCGCCAAGGTCCATCCGGCGATGTATCGGTTGAAGCCCAATATCATGGCCTCCGTGGAAGGCGTGCCTTTCCACCCCGGAGCCCTGCGCTACCTGAAAGAAGCAGGTCTTCGTTAATCGATATAGCGATTCATCAAGAGGTTTCCCATGAAATCGACTCTCGCGCTATTAATGGAGACCGGTACCAAGCGGTCTCTCACTGGCAAGCTGGGCGCGCTCGTATATGGCTGCGCGGCCCTGATAGCCTTGGCCGTGGTCTATACGACCACCATGGTCTATATCGACCTGTATGTCATGACCGTCGTATTCCTTTCGGCCATGCTCGCCCTGCTATTCCTGACGGTAAGCGCAGGCCCCAGAGGGCGCATGGATCGCCCCAGTTTGCTCGATTGGCTGTTCGTGGCGGCCAGCATCGCCGTCGGAATCTATTTCTCCGTGGAAAGCGGTCGAATCGCGGAGCGGATTACGTTGCTCTATCCCCTAAGCATGCCGGACCTGATCGCGGCCAGCGTGCTACTTGCTATGACGATCGAGGCTACACGGCGTACCGTGGGGTTTGGTCTGACCAGTATTGTCCTGCTCTTTCTGGTCTACAATCTGTTCGGACACTCCCTCCCGGGAGCGCTCGGCTTTCGGGAAGTGGGCTACAATCATTTCCTCGATATCATGATGTTCACCTCGGACGGGCTGTTCGGTGTACCACTGCGCGTCGCCGCGACCTATGCCTTTCTATTCGTGATGTTCGGCACTTTCTTGGCCAAAGCAGGTGGTGCTGACTTCTTTTACGATCTTGCATCGGCAATTGCCGGACGCCGGGTGGGCGGACCGGCCAAGATCGCTGTCATTTCGTCGGGACTGTACGGCACGATGTCGGGTAGCCCGACATCGGACGTGGTCACGACAGGCTCCGTCACCATTCCCATCATGCAGCGTCTGGGGTATAGCAAGCCTTTGTCCGGTAGCGTCGAAGTAGCGGCCTCCACTGGCGGCAGTCTTCTCCCTCCGGTCATGGGGTCGGCCGCCTTTATCATGGCCGAATACACCGGCATCGAATATCGTGATATCGCGATAGCCGGCTTGGTGCCCGCCCTCCTTTATTATCTCTGCGTCTATGCCCAGGTCCATCTACGCTCGCAAAAATTGGGATTGCGCGGGCTAAGCAAGGAAGAGATAGCCCCCCTGGGCCAGACGCTAAGGAATGGCGGCTTGTTCATTCTTCCTCTGGTAGCCTTGTCGTCGGCCTTGCTCATGGGCTATTCGCCGACCTATGTCGCTGCCATCGCCACGGTAGTGGTACTAGCAGTGTCGGTGGTGCGACGATCGACACGCATGGGACTTCGTGCGATATGGAACACCTTGGCCGAGACCTCGCTACGCATGGTCTCGGTCGTCGCCGCCTGCGCCGCGGCCGGCTTGGTGATTGGGGGCATCTCGATGACTGGACTCGGCAGCAAATTCTCGGATCTCGTCTTCCTGTTGGCCGGGAACAGCGCCTTCCTTGCACTGGTCATTTCGGCGGTGCTGGCGATCATCCTCGGCATGGGCATGCCGACGCCGTCGGCGTTCATTCTCGCTGCGGTTCTGGTCGGCCCCACATTGACGGCGATGGACTTCAGTCCTCTACAAACCAATATGTTCATTCTTTACTTTGCCGTTCTCTCGGCAATGACGCCGCCCGTAGCAGTCGCCGCCTTTGCCGCATCCGCCATTGCCGAAGCCAAACCGCTGGAGATCGCGGCCGGTGCCGTGAAACTCGCTATCACCGCCTTCATCGTGCCGTTCGCTTTCGTCTATGGTGAGGGCCTGCTGCTAAAGGGCAACGTCATGACTATCGTCGTCTCATGCGTCACCGCCGTGATGGGTGTGATCCTGCTAAGCTTCGCTGTGGAAGGCTACTGGCGGCAACCCTTGTCCGCGCTTCCTAGGCTCGGCTTTGGTATCGCCGGCCTCCTCTTCATCGTACCCAACGTATGGGCGATCATCCTGGGCTTGGCCTTCGCCGCTTTCGCCATCGTCATGACCCCGCACCTGCGACTCCAACGTCCATTATCTGCCCGTGTGGCGCATGTCGGTCAGTCGAACGTAGCGCGTCGCTCTGGCGAATAACTACCCACGTCAAAGGTAGTGTAGTACCGGCGGCCATCAGGCCGCCGGTACTGTTTTTAGTGGATGCATGAAATGACCGTGGTCTTTAAACATACGCTTCCCTCTCATATGAGAGATCCACTCTGACAACCAGCACCTTCACAAGTTAAGTGACATTCGATAATCCGAGACACTTTACGTAACAGAATGGCACTCATCTCCCTGCTATTCGTCTGCATGGATCACTCAATGAGCTCAGACTCGGCGTAATAATTCATGCCCCTTCGTAAAGGATAATACCCGGAAATTTTGGTACCATACTATCGGGAGTAAACCGGGGAAATGATCTATTGATATTGCGCACCTTATCCGGACTGTCGCGCATAGCCTTGATGATACGTTGAACGACACCGTCTGGCACTGTCTTGCTCGCAACCAGAACATGACAATATCCCATCATGGGTGTTGGCTTATCGATTCCGACCGCGTCTTTCGCCGGTTCAATGGTTTTGATATAAGCCATCGGAATAAGTCTCCGCATGGCTTCCTCATCCTCGGTTATATCATCGAGTGCCAGCCAGCGAATACCCATATTGGTATCGGCTTCGCGGGGTTTCCCACCATCCAGAGAAAAGAATTCCGAGTCGAAATTTCCGGAAATGAAATCATCCACGCCATTGGTACCGAGGGAAACATATAAGCCTGAACGTCGTCGATGAACACCCCCTACCGCGAGAATACTGTCGACCTTAAGCTGCGGGGTTGGCTGCGCTGTATAAACATAGTTGAGGCTATGCTCCTTGAGATCGGATACTATTTCATACTCCGAATTCTTGCAAACCATAAAGCCGTAGGCCGAGAGATTTAGTAAGGCTATAGCGCGTAAATTCTCGAATGAACGACCCTCGAATGGCCCTATTTCTTGTACAGCCGACATAAAATCAGGACTGGGTATCAACTGGCTATCCAGTCATCCAGCATTGATCATCGGCATCGACTGCCCCAATTGCCCGCCCATCGTGGCCACTGCCTCGATGGCGCCGGCATAGATCGAGGGAAAACCGGCGCGCTTCATCATCGGGATGGTGACGACGCCGGTGCCCACGACGTTACCAACCGCACTCCCCGATATGGGACCGAAGATCCCGGATTCGGTGATCGCCACCTTGGCGGGGCCGCCGCGAAACCGGCCCATGCCGGCAAGCGCGATATCGTTGAAGAAATCAGCAGCCCCGCAGCGGGAAAAGAATTGGCCAAACAGCATATAGGGAACCACCACGATCACCGCCACCTTGAGGGCAGTCCCGAGGATGCCGTTGGCATCAATGGCAGATACACTACGAGTTCCGACAGGGATATGGGGACGACTTTGCAAGGCTCCCGGCACGAGGTTCCCAAACAAGCCATAGGCCAGAAACAGCACCACCACCGCGAGGATCCCCATCCCGGCGGAGGGGGGACAGGTTAAGCATCAGCGCCGCAAACATCACTCCGCCCAATACGATGAGCCAGCCGGGTATGAAGGGCGCTTCCATCGAGATGGTGGGGTAGTGGAGCGCGATATAACTCCCCACGCCCAGGGTAGCGATAGCACCAATGACGGACGATAAACCGATTGCCGGGTGCCGAGTCCGTTCCGCTATCATTATAAATCCCGACACTAATGCACAAGCCAGCACCATGACCAAGATTTGCGCATCATAGAAAGAAATCCCCAGTATATGGTATAGTTCCCCGGTATAGGTCACCGGCAGCAGCACGAAACCGCTTCGCCCAAACGATGGCTGCGTGACTCCAGTGACGTTTCTCTTCCCCGTTGTTCGTCTGCATAGGTTACTCCATGAGTCCGGCCTCGGCGTAGTAATTTTCGACCCTTTTATGAACGGTCATCCTCGGAAATATCGGCATCATGTTCTCATGCGTGAACTGGGAAAACGCTTTGTAGATATTGCGCACCTTATCCGGGTTGTCTTGCATGGCCTTGACGATGCGTTGAACGACGTCGTCAGGCACTGACTTGCCCGCAATGAGTGCATAATCGTACCCTATCACGGGCGTCGGCTTATCGATTCCAACCTTGTCTTTTTCCGGTTCAATAGTCTTGATATAAGCCGTCGGGACGAATTTCTGCATATCCGCCTCGGCTTCGGGCGTATCATCGAACGCCCGTCAGCGGATATCCACGATGGCATCGGCTTCGCGGGTTTCCCGCTCCAACGAGAAAAATGCCGCATCAACATTTCTGGAAATGAAATCATCGACCGACCTGGAGCCGTAAGGTTGGCTGCGCGGTAAAACCATAGGTGAGGCTATGTCCCTTGAGATCGGACACTGTTTCGTACACCGAATCCTCTCGGATCATGAAGCCGTAGGCGAAAAAATTCAGGAAGCGATGACGCGCAAATTCTTGAGCACGCGACCGTCAAAAGGCTCTATTCCCTTCACAGCCGCCAGAACGTCAGGCTGGGAGCCAACTGGATATCCAGCCGTCCGGAATCGATCATCGGCATCGACTGTCCCGAGCCACCATAGGCCTGGACACGAACGTCCAGATCGATCGCATCGCTCAGAAACTTCGCCAATCCGGCATTGACAGCGTAATTCTGCGCTCCTTGTCGGCCGGCACCGATCCCCAGTGATTGTGCGTTGGCGACATTGGAAGCCAGAAATCCGGCGCATAGCACAGCAAAAACTATTTTAGCATTTTCGTATCTTGGCTCCTCATTTACTTTTACTGCTGAAAATATTCTTTATTTCACCTTTTATTAATATTGAGTTATTCGACACACCTATGAAGTCATAATATACTGTTAAAGCCCCCCGAAACCGGCCCTGGACACCCAATAATCCCAGGCTCTTTCTAGTGGCATTTCACTGAGAAGCATAGCGCTGGTTTTCTCGATTTCACCATCGGTCAGGTAATGTAGCTCACCCATCTGAAGAGTGTCTTGTATTAGGCTGGCATTGTCCTTGAGAGCTGTCGAAATCATGCATACGGCTTTGATGTTTTCTCCCGCACAGACGCACCCATGGCCACGTAACAGAGCCACCCGTTTATCCCCTAGGACCCTAGATAGAGAGTGGCCCATTTCCATCGAATCCACGAGCATGTTGGTATCGCCAAACTCATCCTGGCTATCCCAGGTATCGATCCGTTCACCGATCACAGCGGCCATATGAAAAATTGGCCTCAGGGATATGTCATTCATCGTGAAAGGAATGATCGAGCGAGCATGGTGGTGCGTTACTGCATTGATATCCGGCCTGTCCTTATAGATAGATCCATGGATATGACGCTCGGCATAGGGCCGACGGGGATCATTTCCAATCAGTTTGCCATCAAGGGTAAACTCCATGATATCGTTGCGCGTTACGACCTCGGGGCTTCGTGACCTCGATAAAAAATAACGCTCCGGATTCAGGGGATTTCGAACACTGATATGGCCGAAATCATCGATCACACCCTCCTTCGCCAGGATACGATTCGCGATCACCAGATTGCCGACGATAGCGTCAATAATTTCTTTCTCCAAGTTCATACTCCTATCTTCGCTCATTGATCCACTCCCCAAAAATTGGACCCTACTTCAGGTTAATTGCGATCCGAAAGGAAAACTAATATATATTGTAACTATTCAGGTGGCTGCGGATGGCATGTCGCCAACCACCTGATTTTTTTGGCATAGTGTGCCTGATCCTTCGGCACGTCTATGCGGTGACATGACCATCAGCGATATCAACGTCGACGAGGCCCTGGAACGGGTCCGGCAGCAGCTCAAGGAAGACCACACGGTCTCGCCTTCCTTGCGTGCTGCCATCGACGTGCTGATGCTGCTGGTCAAGCTGATGGCCGACCGACTGGCCACCAGCAGCCGCAACAGCAGCAAGCCGCCGTCACAAGACCCCAACCGCCAACGCCGTTCCCGGGCCAAGGGCGAGCGTCGCCCTGGCGGGCAACCGGGTCACGAAGGCAAGACGCTGGCGCCGGTCACCGATCCCGACGAGATCGTGTCGTTGCGCGTCGATCGCCGCACCTTGCCCAAAGGGCGCACCTATCGCTCGGTCGGCATCGAAACGCGCCAGGTGCAAGACATCGTGATCCAGGCCGTCGTCACCGAGTATCGCGCCGAGGTGCTGGAGGACGATCTCGGGCGGCGCCATGTGGCGCCGTTTCCCGACGGCGTGACCCGCCCGATCCAGTATGGCCCACGTCTCAAGGCGCATGTCGTCTATCTCTCGCAGTATCAGTTGCTGCCCTATGCCCGCATCCAGGCGCTGCTGGCCTCACAGTGCGATCTATCGCTGAGCACCGGCACGCTGTTCGCCTTCAATCAAGAGGCCTATCAGCGCGCCGAGGCGTTTGCCGAGTGGGCGATCCCGGCGCTGAGGCAAGCCGCGACCGTGCATGCCGACGAGACCGGGATGCAGGTCGGCGGCAAGCGCTACTGGCTGCACAGCGCCTCGAATGACGCCCTGACCTACTTGGCGCCTCACGCCAAGCGAGGTCAGGAGGCCATGGATGCCATCGGCATCCTGCCCTATGTCCAGGGGGTGCTGGTGCATGATCACTGGAAGCCTTACTACCGCTACGCGGATTGCCGCCACGCACTTTGCAACGCCCATCACCTGCGTGAATTGACTGCGGCCTGGGAAAATGACCACCAAAAGTGGGCCAAGGCGCTGCATGATCTGCTGCTGGAGATGCATCAGGCCGTTGACGCTGCCGGTGGCACGCTCTCGCCCGAAGAGGCGCAACGCTGGCGAGTCCGCTATCGGCAGTGCCTGACAGAGGGTGAGACCGAGTGTCCGCCACCGATCCCACCACCACCGGGAAAGCGCGGTCGTGCCAAACGTACCAAGGCACGTAACCTGCTCGAACGTCTCCAGGCGTACGAGGACGACGTGCTGCGTTTCCTCGACGACCCCGCCGCGCCCTTCACCAATAACCAAGGGGAGCGTGACCTGCGGATGACCAAGGTCCAGCAGAAGATTTCAGGCTGTTTCCGCTCCTGGGAAGGTGCCGAGATCTTCTGCCGGATGCGCAGCTTCCTCTCGACGGCGGTCAAGCAGGGCCTGGCAGCGCACACCGCACTGGAACAGTTGTTTGCCGGTGAAGTGCCCGAATTCATGCGTCGGGACGGCCTGGATCAGGCAGCGTGACCTGAATAGTTACTATATATTTACCTACCATTTCATATCCAATAGGCTATAATGCGCTCATCTACCTCTCAGCTCTCCATTCATAAACTCGAAGTCTTTTGCGCGGTCGCTGAACGTCAAAGCGTGTCTCTCGCCGCCAAGCATCTCAACATTGCTCAGCCAGTGGTCTCGACCCACCTTAAGTCGCTTTCCGAAAAGCTGGGCGTAACGTTGACCAGGCGCAGCGGTCGCCGTACTGAGTTGACCGAAGAAGGACAAAGTGTCTATCGATGGGCCTTGGATGTTGTGGTGCGGACTCGCGAGTTGGAGCGCGAACTCATCGATACACAACTTGGAGTGGCCGGCAAAGTTAGCGTCGGCGCCTCGATGACACCGGGGTCGTATGTGTTGCCCAGCATTGTCGCATCAATACGTCAGCGCTACCCGCTGGGGCAGATTTCAGTACACGTCATGACCTCGTTATCGGTCACCGACGCCATTCGTCAAGGCGAGTGTGACTTCGCTTTCACAATCCTTGATCCACGCCAAGAAATTCAGGATCTTCAGATCGAGCATGTTCGCGATGAACCCCTGATCCTGGTCGCCGCAAGTCACTTCGAAATCCAGGCGGCAAGCACCCTATTGAACGAACTCCCCTATATTACCGCCCAGCATGGCACGCCGAGACGCAACATCGAGGAATATCTGCTAATGGAGCACGGCGTTTCCCGCAGTCACATCCCGATGGAATTCGGCCACCCCGAGGCGATCAAACGAGCGGTCCGTACCGGTGCTGGCGTCGCTTTTCTATTCCACTCATCCATCCGTGACGAACTAGCCTCGGGCGTCTTGCAGCGCATCGATACTCCGGGCATGGATTTGCAGGTTCCCGTGTATCTGGTGCGCCGCAAGAACAAGACTCTCAACCGGTTTCAGAGCACGATGAGCAAAGAGCTGATCCGCTCCCTACGCGAGCAAGACGCTTAGGCTCTGCGCGAAAAGTCGGCGAGCGAAGCCCTGGGCTAGGCCCGTTCCCTACGGACCGACGCATTTTCCACACCCCTGTGAGACACAATAAAAAATATATTAAAAATAGTAGCTTACGATCTAAAAATGAGCACTCCGAACCAATTTTTAACGCCGTATGGGCAAGCGCAGGCAGTTTTCGCACAAAGCCTAACGCATGGATTGGACCATGGACGGGGCGTGCCCCTTGACCGCTTCTACTTCCAGTAACGCCACGCCACCATTGGCAACCACGTCTAGCGCATCGGCCAATGCCGAAAGCACCATTTCGGGCGTACATAACAAGCCGTAGGTGGTTGCACCGAAACCTTGGCCAATGGCATTGACATCGATGCCGGGCTCGTCCAGCACGATTCCTACCCGCTTGTTCTCCACCGGGCGTCCCCCTTGCCTTGGCGACCGCTTCCTGGTGCACCTCGTCGTTATAGAAGGAGCGGTTATTGATGATCACGACCAGCAACCCGCTGATTGACCGCCGTCCACAAAGTCCCCATCGCCCAACACCGCCAAGGGCAGCAACGGGGATCCGGCATCGCGTAGCGCAAGGGCGGCTCCCACGGCCATGCCGGTGCCCGAATGATGCCGATGGTGGCGGAGTTCCAAACGCCTCGTGCAAGGCGGCAACGACTTGGCCTGGTGAGTTGAGAAAGCAGATATCGGCCGATGCGTGAGCACCGCCATCCTTGACCCAACCCTGAGCGTTATATGACTCGAGCGTGACTGAAACGATTTTCGCCGGCACCGGCTGATCGCCAAATACGGTACGCAACGTGCCGCCGAAATCGACCCAGTCGAGATTCACGATCACATCGGCATCGGGAAAATACCCCGCACGTCCGATATTGGCACGATGGCTGCTGGGGAACGTGGCCCCTGTCTTGATATCAGTAATCACCTCGGCGCCCAGCCGCTCGACCAAGGCAATGCGCCGCTGCCAGTCCGCTTCGCTGCGTGACAGCCGTCCCATCAGGAAGACGACGCGACGAACCTCGGTCAACAACTGGGTCGCCTCGCTCACCAATGTCGGCGCCGGTATCCCCGGCAACGGTGCGGTACGACGGCCTATGTCGAGATCGGGTAACACCGTCTCCAGTTTCGCTTCCTGAAACGAGGTATCGATATTCACGTAAACTGGGCCACGAGGCGTGCGCCGAATGAGGACTGACCGCTTAGAAGCGCTGAGAAAAGGGCGGAAGCACGACATGAGAAGCCCGGAGGGGAGCTCCACCCGGTCAAACAAGACCCGCGCAATCGCCGTGGAGATCGCGCGGACATTTTTCGTGAGAAAGTCGACGGGTTCATTCCGCCGTCTGGGCCATGTCCTGTGCCTGGACAGTGTCCGACGCTTGAGGCACTTCCGACGCATTGACCAGTGTCCGCCAGTCGATCTCTTTGGGATGGACACCCTCGTGCGAGGCGATGTTAGCCTGCCGAATCGGTGAGTCGGTGCCGATGGCTCGTCCTCCTCCGGCAACCTTCTGCGCCGCATCCACCATCAGCCTGCGAAACTCGACTATGGCCAAGTCCGAAGCGCCCAGCACATCGGTATGGCGCTGCACCCGGCTACCCATGGAAACCCACATCACGATGTCCTGATTCGGGATTCCCGGTACCCCGGTGAAGTTGCCTTCCTTCATGGCCTCGCGATCCTGAAGAAAGTCATTCTCCAGCGTTCTGACCGGACGCCATTTATCATCCACATCGACACCCGGGACTGCGTAAGCGAACTTACGCCACTCATCGGTCGTGGGGACGTTCGGCCCGCCAAAGGCGATGAAGTGGAAAGCGGTCTCGTCGTCGTTGATCGGGACGATCACGCTGGCCACCTTGTAATTGTTGTTGGGCGGAATCAGTGAGTAATACGGTGCAATAAACTCGGTGATACGCAGATAATTGTGTGTGGCTGCCTTCTTGATCGGCTTACGGATAGCCGCATAGTGAAAACCGTAGCTGGTCGTCTCGGTCTGCATCCGCGGCGATTTGTCGGTGGACGGCCGGTACCAGGACTTGTCATCGGCCGAGGCGCCTTCGACCCTCGCCGGCACCATGTCGGACGAATGCAGCGACGACGAGTGCGCGCTGTCGATCTGACCTTCATGGATCTGCGCCCAGTTGGCAGGCACGCGGATTTTGAGGATCGAGACCGGCGTATCTTCCTCCGGGGCAAAGGCTGGAGGCTGAAACTCGGGCATATCGTCCTTCTCGCCAAGCCAGGCCCAGACAAACCCACCCCACTCGCGCACCGGATAGGAGCGTGCCTTCACCTTGTTCATCAGCGGGCTGCCCTCGGGTTCCGAGGACATGGCCAATACGTTGCCGTCCACATCCATCTTCCAGCCGTGATAGAGGCAGCGCAGCCCGCATTCTTCGTTGCGACCGAAGACCAGCGAGGCTTTCCGGTGCGGGCAACGCTCGTCGAGCAAACCGAGCCGTCCTTTGGTATCGCGGAAAGCGACATAGCTTTCACCAAGAACTTCCACGCGCAGTGGCTTGCCATCAGGTTCGGCGACTTCCTCGATCAAGCAGACCGGGGTCCAGTGCTGACGCATAAGCCTGGCCATCGGCGCATCGCCAGTGACACGTGTCAAAACTTCATTTTCTTCGGGGGTAAGCATGAGATCACTCCTCCAACCCAATTATGTCGGTTGTGCTAGCCGATCTTGCGACACTTGACACCATATACTTAGATATCTAAGTTAGCAAGTGGCATGACGGTTTTTTGGAGAAACTGTATGGAATTTATCAAAATGCGCGTTGAACGCCGGCGCGAATTGACCCCGAGCGTGACCGAATTCACGTTGAAGCCTATTGAAGACGTTGAACTTCCCGGTTTCATGTCCGGTGCCCATATCACCGTCGAGACGCCCTCCGGCGCGATGCGGCGCTATTCGCTCGTCAATGACGGTTCGGAGCCAAAGGAATACGTCATTGCCGTCAAGCGCGAGTTCAAATCGCGCGGCGGCTCGGCCTCCATGCATGACGAAGCGGCCAAGGGGACTGAACTGAATGTTGAGCCGCCCGAGAATGACTTTCCCATGTCGTCGGATGCACAGGAATACCTGCTCATCGCGGGCGGCATCGGTATTACGCCGATCTATGCGATGGCCAGCGATCTGGAGCGCCAGGGCAAGAATTTCCGGATCATCTACTGCACCCGGAGCGAAGAGGAAACCGCCTATCTCGACGAGTTGTCGAGCGAGTTCGGCGACAGGATCACGGTCCATCACGACGACGGCGACCCCGAGAAAGTGTATGACTTCTGGGATCACTTCGCGGAGCCGCAGCCGATGCACGTCTATTGCTGCGGGCCGGCACCGCTGATGGAGGAAATCGACGCGATTTCAGGACACTGGCCCGAAGGCCGCGTGCATTTCGAGGACTTCAAGCCGGTCGAGGTCGTGCGCGAGGACGATACGCCTTTCGAGGTCGAGCTCAAGAAAAGCGGCAAGACCGTGACCATTCCCGACGACAGGTCGATTTTGGAGACACTGCGGGATGCGGGCTTCGCGACCGTCAGTTCCTGCGAAAGCGGCACCTGCGGCACTTGCAAGACCCGCCTTCTGGAAGGTAATCCCGACCACCGTGACATGGTGCTGATGGGCGAGGAAAAAGACGATTTCATCATGATCTGCGTCTCGCGGGCCAAGTCGGAAAGACTGGTTCTCGACCTGTAATTCCCGTTCGTCTGGGCCTCGCCGGGCTCGGCCGCGCCAGCAAGCTCAAGCGTCAATGCGGTATCGCATAAACAAGGAGACATAAGTTGACCGATCTAAAGCTGTCCCTCGCTATGGGGAATTACGACCGGACTCGGGCCATCGTCGATGGAAGAGTCAAAATCGATGGCGTCGATCCCGTGCCCATGCTGCTGTCGCCGGAGGAGATGTTCTTCCGCGCTTTTCGGCACCAGGCCTTCGATATATCGGAACTCTCACTCTCCTCCTATTCGATCTCGGTCGCGCGCGGCGAGCCGCATTATGTCGCCATCCCGGTCTTCCTCAGCCGGGCATTCCGACACACCTCGGTCTATATCCGAACCGATCGTGGCATCGAGAAACCGGAGGATCTGAAAGGCCGCCGGATCGGCATCGCCGAGTATCAGCTTTCGGCCAATGTCTGGGTTCGCGGCATCCTGGAAGAGAACCACGGCGTCAAACCCGCCGACGTGACTTGGGTCCGTGGCGGAATGGACACACCCGGCCGACCCGAGAAGATCAAGGTGCAGTTACCCGACGACCTCACGGTCGAGGAAGCGCCGCAAGGAGCGACGCTCAACGGCATGCTCGCCGCGGGCGAGATCGATGGTTTCATCGGCCCACGCTGGCCCCGTTGCTTCGCCGAGGGACACCCCCATGTCGGGCGGCTGTTTTCTGACAGCATCGGCGCGGCCGAGGACTATTTCCGTCGCACACGAATTTTCCCGATCATGCACGTCCTCGGCCTACGCCGCAGCCTTGCCGAGCAGTATCCGTTCCTGCCGGCGGCCTTGTTCAAGGCGTTCAACGAATCCAAGCGTCTGGCCGAGGAAGCCTTGTCGGACACCTCGGCGACGAAGGTCACCATGCCCTTCGTCGAGGACACGCTGAACCGGGTCCACGCGCTGATGGGCGACGATCCCTGGAGCTACGGCCTGGGCGCCAATGCCCATGTCCTCGACCGCTTCCTGGACTATCACGCCGCGCAGGGGCTGTCCCCACGCAGGGTGCAGATCGAGGAGCTCTTCCATCCCTCCACCCTCGAAGCCTACAGCCTGTGAGCGAGGATCCGAAATGACCAATTACCGTTCCGGCGACATCGTCGAGATCAAGACAGATCGGGGGTTCGCCTACGTCCACCTGACCCACGACCACTCCAGCTACCCGCCGGTCGTCCGCCTGCTGAAGGGAGTCCACCGAACACGCCCGGACGACCTCGAGAAACTGGCCAAAGGAAACGTGCGATCCATCGCGATGATTCCGCTCGACAGCGCATTGGAGAGGCTGGGCCTCGCGCACGAGAAGGCCGGGCATCTCGCACTGCCGCAGGAAGAGCGGAATTTTCCTACCTTTCGGATGCCGATCCGCGACAAGCAGGGCGAGATAGTCTACTGGTGGTTTTGGGATGGTCGGGGTCTGACCTATGCCACCGAACTGGACGAGGCGCAGAAAACCCTGCCACTGCGCGAGGTCATGTCCTCCACCCGCTTCCTCGAAGAACTGCTGTCGGACGCCTGATGGAGATCGGTTCTTTGCGGAAAAAGGGCAAGTGATGCCTCTGATCGGCGAGCTCTTCGCGGTTTTCGCGGCTTTTTGCTATTCGTTCGGATCGGTCGCGATTGCCAAGAACGCGCGCGATAACGGCGGGAGCGGCAATGCCGTGCTGCTGTCGGTCGTGTTGACCGCTGTAATCTCCGGCGTGCTGTGGCTGTTTATGGGCCCGCCTTTGTCTGGAGATGGCTTCAGCCTGTTGAAGGGCGTGGGCTATTTCGCCCTTGCAGGCATTCTGTCGACGGTTCTGGGGCGGCTTTTCTTCTTCCGATCCGTCGAACTCGTCGGGGCGATCGAAACCGGGCTGATGCGCCGACTGATTCCGGTCTTCGCGTCGGCTCTGGCGGTTGTCCTGCTGGGCGAACGGATCACGATCTGGATCGGGCTGGCCTTCGTACTGGTGTTTTTCGGTGTCGCCATCGCGGTTTTCCCCGCCTCCCCTCGGCGCGGGACGGATGCCGGAGTCGCAGCACGGGCGCGCAGGCAGCGAACGACCGGCCGGGCCTTCGCCGTGACCTCGGCGGCCAGCTATGGTGGATCCTACGTGACTCGGAAATTCGGCATGCAATGGCTGCCCGACCCACTGGCAGGAGCCTTCATCGGCGCCGTGACGGGATTGATGTGGTTCTGTCTCGCCGCTCTGTTCAGCGAGGAATACCGCGGTTACCTCAAGGATCTGTTCCGGAAACCGGCGATATGGCAAACGGTGGCGGCCTGTTCGATTTCGATCGGACAGACCTCACAGTTCGTCGCCTTGAAATTTACTAGCGTGACCGTCGTGGCCATCATCGGCACGATCGAGGTGTTTCTTTCCGTCTGGCTGGCCGCTTACGTCGTCAAGACCGAACCACGGCCGGGACGCGGCTTTGTCATCGCATCGCTGCTGGCCATTGCGGGTGTCATCGTTCTGGCCCTTGCTCGGGCCAAGGCGTAATCCGGCTTTATACCGCAGCCTGACCGGTCACAGTGCGCTGCAACAGGGGCTCGCCTACCTAGCCTACTGCTCGAGACCAAGCGACAACTCGACATCTAACCGGCGCATCGCTCATATCAGCGAAAGGCCGGATTTCTCCTAGCCCAACGACGGCTCCCGCCTTTTCATGCGCAGCGGCAAGCCTTTCCCGAAGGTCCTCCGCCAGCGCTGCGTCTGGGATCTGAAGCCAACGGCAGCTCGCTCAGATCCTATCCGGGTTCAGAAATCGAAGAACACCGTCTCGCCCTCGCCCTGGAGGCGAATATCAAAGCGATAGCGGGGCTTACCCTCGCCCTCTTCGCGCTTGGCGATTAGTGTCTGGCGCCGCGTGGGCGATTCGACCGCGTTGAGTACCGGGCAGGCCGCGTTGGCCTCGGCTTCGTCCTCGAAGTACAGACGCGTATGCAACTGGATGTTGATACCACGGGCGAACACCGCGAGCGTGACGTGCGGCGCCATCAGGCGGCCATCGCGGCGCGCGACCTGGCCCGGTTTAATGGTGTGAAAGCACCATTCGCCGTCGTTTTCCACCGTGGTCGCGGTGCGTCCGAAGCTGTTGAAAGGCGCACGTAGATCGAATTCGCACTGGTAGTCGCCATGAGCGTCCGCCTGCCAGGCTTCCAGCAAGGCGTCGCGCACCAGGTCGCCATTGCCGTCGATGACGCGACCCACGAGTTCGATGGCCTCACCGTCGGCCTCCGGAGAGGCGAGCCGATTCCAGATTTCTTCCTCGCGCGGCGGCAAGCCGGCGATATCCAGGGCCAGGCCGATATGCACGTAAGGGCCGGCCGTCTGTGACGCGGTTTCACGCAGCAGGGTTGCAGCGCAGGGCTGTGAGTTCGGCTGTTGCATGGTTTACCCCTGATTCTCGAAATAGGTTTGCAGTTCACCGCGGACCACCAGGTCGAAACGGTAGGCCAGGCAATCCATCGAGCGGCTACGCGCCATGTCGAGACGACCGGTCATCGTCTCCACGGCCTCGGGATCGCGCAGGGTATGCACGATGGGGCACAGCGGAATCAGCGGGTCACCCTCGAAATACATCTGCGTGATCAGCCGTGTGGAAATCGACGGTCCCATCACCGAAACGTGAATGTGCGCCGGCCGCCAGCTATTGACGTCATTGGGCCAGGGATAAGGGCCGGGCTTGATGGTGCGAAAGCGATACCAGCCCTCGTCGTCGCTCAGGCAGCGCCCCACGCCGCCGAAATTGGGGTCGAGCGGTGCCAGGTAGCCGTCCTTCTTGTGGCGGTAGCGCCCACCGGCATTGGCCTGCCACATTTCCACCAGCGTATTGGGCACCGGCTTGCCGAACTGGTCGACGACGCGACCGAACATGATGATACGCTCGCCGATAGGCAGTCCGGCGAGCGCGGGAGCTTCACGATAGTTGAGCAGCAGGTCATTGTCGTGCGGCCCCATGCGCAGTCGGGAGAAGTCGGGGCCGCCGAGTTCCGAGACACTGGGCGCCTGCATGCTGACGTAGGCCTGGCTGGGGGAGCGCGCCACCGAGGTCTTGTAGCCCGGCGCATAGGCCGGGGGATGCCAGTTACGGTCGCGCTCGACGAAGCGCTTGTTATCGTTGCGAGGCATGCGAATCTCCTGATCGAAAGGACCGCGGCACGAGCGAATGCCGCGATATCATGCCTCATTGTCCGGGCCTAGCGCCGCCTGCCAATTGAAATGGCCGACCACCGCCATAACCCATAGGATATATCGGCCAAAAGTCTATGCGACTAAGGAATAAGCATTCGACCGAGCGCCGTCACACCGAAGGCACTGCCATCTCGGCGACGATATCGCGCAGACACGCGCTCAAGGCGTCGACACCGGGGTTGTGCGGCAGGGCGATGTTGGTGCATACCCCTACGGAGCCGCCCCGTGATTCCAGACGCACGGGCAAGCGTGCCAGGCGGCCATCGCGGAGATCCTCGCGTACCGCATCGAGAGGCGCGACCCAAAGCGCGTCGCTGGCCAGGGCGTAACGTCGGCTCAGCGAGAGCGATAGGGTTTCCAGCGCGATACGCGGCGGCTCGGCGCCTTGCTCGACCCAGAAGCGCTCGACTTGATCGCGCAGGGTGGTCGATGTCGGCGGAACGATCCATGCATGGACGGTCATCGCTGCGCCTTCCAGTGTGTCGTGCGCCAACAGCGGATGCCCGGCGCGCACCACCAGCACCAGCGGCTCGTAATACAAGTGCTCGAACTGCAATCCGCGAATTTCGCGGGCCTCGCTCATGCGTCCGGCCACCGCATCCAGTTCTCCCATTCGCAGACGCGAGAGCAGGTACGCACTGGGCCCCGTCACTACATGAACGCACCACTGCGGTGCCTGAGCATGCAGGCGATGCAGCGCCCGAGGAAGCAGGCCTTCCTCGACGGTCGACAGCGCGCCCAGACGCAACACCGCTTCCTGCTGGGCGGCGTCCCGTACCGCCTGAAACCCTTCGCCCAGGCTGCGCAGCGCCGGGCCGGCGTGACGCAACAGGGTCAAGCCGGCGGCGGTCAAAGTCGCGCCATGCGGGCTGCGCTCGAAGAGCGTCGTCTCGAGAATCTCTTCCAGCTCGCGAATCGTCTTGGACATTGCCGGCTGGGTAATGGAAAGCGCCTGCGCGGCCTTGGCCAGGCTTTGCAACCGCGCCACTTCCTGAAACGCCATGAGATGACGCAGCTTGACGCGGGCATTGAGCATGGCGATGTTCCTGAAGCATGAACTCGGACGGGCCAAAGTGCGGCCCGGATGACAACTGGAACCGATGAAAGCCCAGCCACGAGAGCGCGTCAATCGATCTCGTTCCGGGCTTTCCGGTAATAGCGGTCTCTACAGCGTCAGCAGATAGAGACTCAACGACGGAAAGACGATCAGCAGCGTCAGCCGCACGAAGTCCGAGACAATGAACGGCGCCACGCCCTTGAAGATTTCGCCAAGCCCGACGTGCGGGGCCATCGCCTTTATCACAAACACATTCATGCCCACCGGCGGGGTAATCAGACCCAGCTCTACGGTGAGCACGGTGACGATGCCGAACCAGACCGGGTCAATGCCCAGCGCCTGGACGATCGGGTAGACCACCGGCACAGTGATCACCAGCATGGCGATCGAATCCATGAACATTCCCAGCACGAAATACAGCAGCAAAATGCACAGCAGCACCGCTATCGGCGACAACGACAGACCGAAAATGAAATCGCTGATCGAGAACGAGATGCGTGACACCGAGATGAAATAGCCCAGCGTATCGGCGCCCACCAGCATGAAGAACACCACCGTCGACAGCGCCAGGGTTTCCTGTACCGCGGCCCACAGCTCTCTGCCGCGCAGTCCCTTGAAGAGCGCATAGAGCAGAGTGACGAAGGCCCCCACGCTGGCCCCCTCGGTGGGCGTGAACAACCCGAAATAGATGCCCAGGATGATCACCAGGAACACGCCGAAAAACGGCAGCAGCCCGGCCAGCGAGGCGAACTTCTCGAGCCACGAGGTGCGCTCGCCCGACGCCGCCAGCGAGGGCCGAAGGTGCACCACCACGGTCACCGTCAGGGCATAGAATAAAAGCCCCATCAGGCCGGGAATTAGCCCGGCCATGAACATGTCGCCCACCGACTGCTCGGTAAGGATGGCATAGATCAGAAGTGCAATACTCGGCGGGATCATGATCCCCAGCGTACCGCCTGCGGCCAGCGCCCCGGTTGCCAGACCGCGGTTGTAGCCATGACGCTCCATTTCCGGCAGCGCGACGCGGGTCATGGTGCTGGCGGTGGCCAGCGACGAACCGGAGATTGCCGAGAAGATCCCGCACGAGCCCACCGCAGCGATCGCCAGGCCACCCTTCCAGCCGCCGCAGATCACCCGCACGGAGTTGAACAGCTTGCCGGCCATGCCGGAATGCGCAGCCAATACGCCCATCAGAATGAACATGGGGATCGCGCTGAAGCTGTAATTCGACAGCACTTCGACCGGCACCGATTTGACCATCGACATGGCCGCGCTCCAGGAGATCACCTGGGCAAAGCCGCCGACGCCGACGATCAACATGCACAATGCCACCGGCACGCGCAGCACCATCAGCACCAGCAACAGCCCCAGGCCCAGCGCGCCGATCATTTCGCTACTCATTCGACGCTCTCCACTTGATGGGCGAACAGCGCACCGAGCACGGCGTGCACCAGGCAGCGTATGCCGAGCAGCACGCACAATCCCGAGGCGATGTAATAGATCGGGGCCATCGGCAGGCGCAGATCCTGAGTGGTTTCGCCGTGGGCCGCGGCGCTGGCCGCTGCATCCCATAGACCAAACGCCAGGACCAGCCCCAGTACCACGAAGCCCAGCAGATAGACTCCGGCGATGCGCGCCTTGAGCGAATCACGCAAGCCGTGGCTGAAAGCCTCTACCACCACCTGACTTTTCTCGACGTTGGCGGCCATCGCCGCCAACAACGCGAACAGCATCAGGTAGCTGACAAGCTCCACGCTACCTACCACGCTCAGCGAGAGGGCCCCGTCGCTCAAGCGGTAGAGAAAGCGCAGCGCCACATCGACGACCGTCACCCCCAGCAGGCTAACCAAGGCAATGCCGGCGATGAGTCGCGAGAAGACTTCCAGCCAACGGCTGAGTCGCAAAAGCGCATACATGGACCGGCTCCGGCTATTGCTTGCAGGACTGGGCTGCATCCATCGCAGCCTGGTAGACGTCACGCGCCTGATCGAGGCCTCGCGATTCGAGATCGCTCAGATAGATTTCTATGCCATCCTTGAGCGGCTTCTGCCAGTCCGGATTTTCCAGTGGATTGTCGATCACATTGATGGTGTCACCTTTCTCCACGGCATTCTTGCGGCCCGCTTCGTCCTCGGCAGCGAATACCTGGCCGGCGTTCTCGGCCCACTTCATGCCCGAGTTATCGTCGATCGCCTTCTTCTGCTCCGGCGACAACGATTCGTAGGTGTTCTTGTTCATGGTGGCGACGAAAATCAGCGTATAGAACGGTACCTGGGTGTGATAGTTGAGCTGTTCGCCCAACTGGAAGCTCTTGACGCCCTCCCAGGGAATGCTCAACCCATCGATCACCCCACGCTGCAGCGAGGTATAGATATCCGGCGCGGGCATACCCACCGGCTGTGCGCCCATGTTCTTCATGATATCGCCGGCCACCGCGGTGGGACGCCGCATGCGCAGCCCCTCGAGATCGCTGGGCTTCTGTATGTCGGTGTCCTTCGTGTGCAGGTAGCCCGGCCCGGTGGTGAACATGAACAGCACGTGGGAATCGTCGTACTCATCGCTCAGCCGGCCATCGTCGTAAAGCGTCTGCAGCACGCAGGCACCCTGCGGAGCCGATTCGGCAACGCCCGGCAGCTCGACGACCTGGCTGAGCGGAAAGCGCCCGTTGGTATAACCTTGGGCGGTGATGCCAATGTCGGCAATGCCGTTGACAGCGGCATCGTAGGTCTCGTCGGCCTGGCTCAAGGTCTGCGAGGGGAAGTTCTGAACCTTGAGCGAGCCGCCCGACTCCTCTTCGACGGCCTTGGCCCACTTTTCGAAGATTTGCTGGTTGATGGCGGAACCACTTGGCCAGAAATGCGACATGCGCAGCGTGGTGTCGGCGTGGGCGGCAGCGGCCGCTCCGGCTACCGAGAGCGCAAGAATGGTGCGAGCAAAGATGCGGTTCATGGTTGAGTTCCCTGTTATTCGGCGGCTTTCGATATTCGACTTACACCTTTGCGGCTCAGCCACACTTCGTCTATTAGACGAACGTTAGTTCGCTTGGCGAATTCCATGAAGGCCGAATGCCTTCGCTAGCTCCCCTCTCCCCAACCCAGCTGCTTGGCCAGCGAGAATGCGTGATTGGCTGCCGGAACGCCGGCGTAGATGGCCACGTGCATCAGTACTTGGCGAAGCTCGGTTTCACTCAGACCGATGCGCTTGGCGGTCTTGAGATGCAGCACCAGTTCCTCCCGCCCCAGCGCAGCCAAGATGCCGGTAGTGATCATACTGCGTTCCCGCCGGGTCAGGTCGTTGTTACTCCACAACTCGCCCCAGGCCAGCCGTGTAATCATCTGCTGGAAGGGCGCGTCCAGGCTGGTGGCATTCTCCGTCGAACGGGCGACATGTTCTTCGCCGAGCACCTGCTTGCGAGTCTCCAGACCGGTCGAGTAATCGACGCCGCGCTCGCCGACATCGCCAAGCTCCACCGCCAATGTCGCCAGCAGTAAAGCCGCGAACCGTTCTGGCGCTTCCACCGAGGGCACGTGCCCGACACCTTCTAAGATCTCCAGCGGTGCGCCGTCGCACTCCGCAGCCAATGCTTCGAGCGTCGTCGGCGGGGTCGCCGCATCTTCGCGGCCACCCAGCAAACGGATCGACACCCGCTTGCCCTGCAGGCGCCCGGTGAACGTATCTCGCCCCAGCATCTCGCACAGCCGGGCGTAGGACTCGGCGTCGCCGCGCCCCATCTGAACGCACCATCCGTCCTTGAGCGCCGGATCGGCCTCGAGGCGTGCCGGCGCGAACCATCGCGGCACGATCTCACCGGCCATCGCTGCCAGCCCTTCGACACGTACGCGTCCGGCTCGGGTGTTCCACAGCTCAGCACTGCCGATCACCGCGCCGGTATTGGTCAGGGTGGCCGTCAGCAGGCGCTCACCATGCGCAGCGATCAACTGTTGACCGATGACGCCACCGATCGAGGTGCCGACGAAGTGGAAGCGCTCCACGCCAGCGAGCTTCACCAGCGCCAGTGCTTCGGAGACCAGCAGCGCCGGTGTTATTGCTCCGCCGTCCGCCGGCCAGGCCTGACTGGCACCGTGCCCCGGCAGATCCCAGGTCAGCACGCGATAGCGCGGCAGCAGTTGTGGCAACAGGTCGTCCCACACCGCCTGAGTCATTCCGAGTGGATGGGCCAGAACCACCAGCGGGTTGACCTCGGCACCCAGCAGTCGGTAGGCAACGGTACGCTCTTCAACGTTGGCAAAAGGCATGTCGCGCTCCTCGAGAAGTCAGTATTTCCTGTCAGGCGAAGGTCGCCAGCGCCACGAAAGTGCCGGCAATCGCCACGCCGGATATCACCAGCCAGATCAACAAGTAGCCCATGATGTCACGCGCTGACAGCCCGGCGACGCCCAGTAGCGGCAGCGCCCAGAAGGGTTGGATCTGGTTGGTCCAGCCGTCACCCCAAGTGAACGCCATGATCGTGCGAGCGGGATCGGCACCGATAGCGGCCGCGGCCTGCATCATGATCGGCCCCTGGATAGCCCACTGACCGCCGCCGGAGGGAATGAAGAAGTTCACCGCGCCAGCTGAAAGAAACGTCCACAACGGGAAAGTTTCCGGTGTCGCCAATGAGATGATCATTTCCGAAAACTGGGTCACAAGGCCAGCATTGGTCATCATTCCGGCAATCCCGGCATAAAGCGGAAACTGCACGATGATGCCACGCGCCGCGCCGACCGCCTTCTCGACGGCACCGAGATAGGCAGCCGGACTGTTATGCAGCAACAGACCCAGCGTCAGAAAGATCAGGATTACGGTATTGAGGTTGAGACTGAATCCCTGATCGATTACCTGGTCGATCAGATAGGCTGCCGCCAACAGGCCCATGAACAGCGTCGGCAGACGGCTATTCTCGATGCGATCGGAAAAACTGCCATCGTGGCGAGCATCCGACTCGGTCTCCTTGTCGTCGGCATCTGAGGTTTCCAGACGCACGACCTTGTCGGGCTGTTTCTGCAACAGGAAAAACAGCACCAGCAATCCTAGCAGCGCCAGAGTGAGAAGGATGTTCCAGCTCGAATAGAGCGTTTCGGAGACCGGCACGATGCCGATGGCATCCTCCATGAAGTGCCCCGGCGTGGCGATGACCAGCGGAATCGAGGAGGACGGACCACGCACCAGCTCGCCACCATAGGCGGCGGCAACCAGCAACGGGAAATGAATCGCGACCCGGCGCCCCATCTCGCGGGCCAGAATCGCCCCCGCGACCATACCGAAGCCCCAGTTGAGGTAGTAGCAGACAAAACTGACCACGATCGTCAGCACCAGCGCCTGGCGAGGCGTACTGGCCTGCCGCGTTAGCCCGCTCAACAGCTGCTGCATCACTGGCGTCAGCGCCAGCACATAGCCGGTCAACAGCACCAGCACCATCTGCATGCCGAACTTGAACAGCGACGAAAAGCCGTCGCCCCAGTAACCGGCCATTGCTATCGGCGATTGGCCCCCCAGCGTCACGCCGAGAACAAAGACAATAGCGGTCAGAATCACCGCCAGTACGAACGCACTGGGCAGATAACGCTGAACGATACGCACCGAAAATCGCGTAACTGCTTCCATTGAAACCTTTTCCCCAAAATCGATCTATCGACGCCGATCACATCCGCTCTATGACGGTAGCGATCCCCTGCCCAACGCCGATACACATGGTGCACAACGCGAAGCGACCACCTTTCTGCTGCAGTTCGTGCATGGCGCTGGTGATGATGCGTCCGCCCGACATGCCAAGCGGGTGGCCTAGCGCAATCGCGCCGCCGTTGGGGTTGACGCGCGGATCGTTGTCGTCGAGACCGAGTTCGCGCAGACACGCCAGCGACTGGGAGGCAAAGGCTTCATTCAGTTCGATGTGATCGAGCTGATCCAGCGTCATGCCCAAGCGCTTGAGCAACTTCTGCGAAGCGGGCACCGGACCGATACCCATGATGCGCGGCTCGACGCCAGCAGTAGCCATGCCGTGAATGCGCGCCATTGGCACCAGGTTGTAACGCTTCACCGCCGCCTCGCTGGCGACGATCATTGCCACCGCGCCGTCGTTGACACCGGAGGCGTTGCCGGCGGTAACGGTGCCGGCAACGCTGGAACCAGCGGCACGGAACGGTGTGGGCAGCTTGGCGAGCTTCTCCAGGCTGGTCTCGCGCGGGTGTTCATCGGTATCGAAGATCAGCGGCTCTTGCTTACGGCGCGGGATCTCGAGCGGCTCGATCTCCAGCGCCAGGCGGCCACTGTCCTGAGCGAGCTTGGTCTTGCGCTGCGAATCAAAAGCGAACTGATCCTGATCCTCCCGCGAGATCTTGAACTGCTCGGCGACGTTTTCCGCCGTTTCCGGCATCGAGTCGACGCCGTACTGCGCTTTCAGCAGTGGGTTGATGAAGCGCCAGCCGATGGTGGTGTCTTCCATGACCTGGGTGCGCGAGAAGGCGGTCTCGGCCTTGCCGACAACGAACGGCGCCCGCGACATCGACTCGACCCCGCCGGCCAGCATCAGCTCGGCTTCGCCGGCGCGAATCGCCCGCGCTGCGGTGCCGATCGCATCCATGCTCGAACCGCACAGGCGGTTGATGGTTGATCCCGGCACGTTGGTGGGCAGCCCGGCCAGCAACAATGACATGCGCGCGACGTTGCGGTTGTCTTCGCCGGCCTGATTGGCGCAGCCCATGATGACGTCGTCGATAGCGGCGGGATCGAGATCCGGCGCCTGCCGCAACACGGCTTCGAAGATGCGCGCCGCCATGTCGTCGGGTCGGAGCGATGACAGCGCACCGCCGAACTTGCCGACGGCGGTACGACGCGGGTGGCACAGATAGACGTCGTTCATGCCTTGGCCCCTTTGTCTGCCTGATCGCCCGCATGGTGGCGATCGGTGCGCGCCTTGAGCTCGCGCAGAATCGTCAGTTCAGTCTCATCAGGTTCCGGCGTCGACTCGAGCGTGTCGGCGAAGCGAATCTCCCAGCCGGTCGCCTCCTGCACCTGCTCGCGAGTGACGCCGGGATGCAACGAGACCACTACCAGTTCCTTGGTCTCGGGGTCCGGCTTCATCACGCATAGATCGCTGATGACGCGGGTCGGCCCGCGGCCGATGTTGGGCAGACCGTCACGCGCGGTCCCGTCGCGGCCGAAGCCGACCGTGGTGACGAAATCCACCGCTTCGACGAAGGTGCGTTTGGAGTGCTTGACCGTAATGAACACTTCCCGGGCATTGGTCGCGATCTCCGGCGCCCCGCCGCCGCCCGGCAGGCGCACCTTGGGCTCGCGGTAATCGCCGATCAGGGTGGTATTGAGATTGCAGTAGCGATCGATCTGCGCGGTGCCCAAAAAGCCGACGTCGACGTGGCCGCCCTGCAGCCAGTAGCGAAACATTTCGGGCACCGAGACCGTGGTCAGCGCGGTCTCGCATAGCTCGCCATCACCGATCGACAGCGGCAGCACGTTGGGCCGGGTCTGCAAGGTGCCGGATTCGTAGATCAACACCACCTCCGGAGCGTGCGTCAGGCGCGCGAGATTGGACGCCTCGCTGGGCAGGCCAATGCCTACGAAGCAGGTAGAGCCGTTGCTCAGCGCCCGGGAGGCGGTCACGGTCATCATTTCGGCGGCGGTATAAGGTCGAGTGACAGTCGTATCGCTCATGCGTCGTCTCCCTGACTGAAGACATGGTCCTGAAGCCACGTATCGAAGGTTTCGCGATCGCGGGCGATGGCATCCCAGGCCTTGTAGAAGGCGTTATCCCGGGGGTAATAGCCGTGGGCGTAGGAAGGGTAGGCACCGTGTTTTGCCACCACGATGGCATCGATCGCCCAGCCCGGGATCACGCAAGCGTTGGGGCCGGCGGCGAGATCGTCGACGATCTCCTCGACCGTGACGATACTGCGCCCGGCCGCCAGCACGACTTCCTTCTGCACGCCAATGATGCCCTCGACCAGTACGTTGCCCTGGCGGTCGGCCCGTTGCGCGTGAACGATGCCCACGTCCGGACGAACCGACGGCACCGCCGCCAGACGTTCGCCACTGAACGGACATTCAATGAACTGGATCTGGGGATTGACCTTGGGCAGATCGCTGCCGACATAGCCGCGCAGTACCGCCAGCGGTAGCCCGGCGGCGCCGGCTTCGAACGCACATGCCATGGCCGCATGGCTGTGTTCGAAGATCTCGACCGGATGGGGATAGCCCTTCTCGACCGCATCGCGCAGCCGATGCAGCGAGCCGACGCCAGGATTGCCGCCCCAGGAAAAGATCAGCCGCTTGGCGCAACCGGCGCCGATCATCTGGTCGTAGAGCAGATCCGGCGTCATCCGGATCAGCGTGAGATCACGTTTGCGCTGACGGATCACTTCATGACCGGCGGCAAAGGGAATCAGATGGGTAAACCCTTCCATGGCAAGGGTCGCGCCATCCTCGACGTAACGCGCAACAGCGTCGCGCAGAGAGAGAAATTCAGCCATGTGCGTTCGACTCTCGATGATGTTCGCTAAACGAACACAGGTTTGTGATACGAACAAACTATCGTCTCGATCCCCTGCGGTCAAACGAGGCAAAAGCGAAAAACCTCACCGTCAAAGATTCTCTGAAAGCAATAATGACTAATTAATCAATTACTTAGCCATTACTTAACAGTCATCTCATAGGACTTCGCACTATGTGATTACGACTAATGTATAACGTGCGATGGGGTTTTTGAGCCCATCGACGACCTCTGTCGCTACTCGGATATGGCCAACCAGAGGCGATACCAGCCTTGGCGCAGGTGCATACCGCCCTTTCCTTGGTAATAGGACCGGTTGTAGTGTTCAACTGGTCCCGGGCAGTGGATTGGTTTTTCTTCCGCACGAGCGGGCGGCATGTCACCGTTGTACTGATGAGGACGCAGCCAGTTGTAACGTTTCATCAGATAGAAGCTAATACCCTGCTGAGCTTCCTGCGCTGACCTGACCTGCCACGGGATTTTCCTCGTCGATTAGAGTCCGACCTAACTAAGGACGGACAATGAAGCGAACGAGATTCACGGAAGAGCAGATCATCGGCATCCCGCATCCCGTCGGAGCACCAAGCCGGTGCGAAATGCGCGGACCTGTGCCGCAAGTACGGCATGTCAGAAGACACCTTCTACAACTGGAAATCCAAGTTCGGCGGCATGACCGTGCCAGAAGCCAAACGGCTGAAGCGCTCGAGGACGAGAATGCCAAGCTGAAGAAGCTACTCGGCGAGCAGATGCTCGACCTGGCAGCGATGAAGGAGCTGCGCTCAAAAAAGTGGTGACGCCCGTCGCGAAGCGGGAAGCCGTCTCGCATCTGAGGCTATCGCTTGGACTCTCCGAGCGCCGGGCCTGTCGGCTAGCCGGAGCGGATTGCAGGATGATTCGCTACGTCTCTCGCCGCGCCTCGGATACAACGCTGCGTGATCGGCTGCGAGAGCTGGCCCACGAGCGCCGTAGGTTCGGCTATCGGCGCCTCTTCGTCCTGCTGCGTCGCGAGGGTGAACTTTCTGGCATCAACCGAATTTATCGGCTCTATCGCGAGGAAGGGCTAACGGTGCGCCAACGAAAGGCCCGACGTAAAGCCGTCGGGACACGGGCGCCAATCCTGGTCGAGCCGCGCGCCAACGCGCGGTGGTCACTGGATGTCCACGACCAATTTACCCATGGCCAGCGCTTCCAAGTGCTCAATGTGGTCGATGACGTCACCCGTGAGTGCCTTGCCGCTATCCCGGACACCTCGACCTCAGGGCGGCGAGTCGCTCGTGAATTAACAGCCTTGATCGAGCGCCACGGAAAGTCTTGAATGATCGTCTCGGATAACGGCACGGAGCTGACTTCCCATGCAATCCTGTGTTGGTGCACCGAGCACCGAATCGAATGGCGCCACATCGCACCGGGCAAGCCGATGCAGAACAGCTTCTTGGAGAGCTTCAACGGCCAGATGTGGGACGAACTTCTCAACGAGACCCTGTTCGGGAACCTGGCTCATGCGCGAGTCGTGATCGCTGCCTGGGCGAATGACTACAATACGGAACGTCGCACTCGGCGCTGGGCTATGAAACGCCAGGGGCTATGAAACGCCAGCAGCTTATGCGCAGGCTCTCACAAGCGTGCCTATTGGCACGAACGCTGATCGGACTCCAATAGCTGCCGGATGAAAGTTCAGTGGCAGGTCACTCCTGATGCAGCAGGTGAAAAATTCCTGTTTGGTGTACGCCGTCCCGAGCCCGCAAACAGATCAATCTCGCCCAGCACTATCTGCTCTCTGCAGCATGTTGAACATTAGGGGCTTGGCAGGTGATACGCACCTTCAGACAAGCCCGAGCGTTGAGTCGCTCAATCAATGGAATCTCAACTATCGTTGTGACATCGTCGTTTGATTGGCAAAACGTCTAATTGCATGCACCACGATTAATCACAATAGTGATCAATATTCTTAGAACAGCCCATCGACATGTTCCTGTAGAGGTATCCCATGCAATTTCATCTCAACGGCCTTCAAACCGGTGACCCCGCCATTCATGACGCTAACGGTGAGTCCGCTGACACTGATCGGCTATCCAAGGAAGTTGATGTCCTGATAGTCGGAAGCGGTCCGGCAGGCCTGACCTTGGCGGCACAGCTGTCAGCTTTCCCAGAAATCAAGACGCTTATCGTTGAGCAGAAGGATGGCCCTCTGAAGCTTGGCCAGGCAGATGGCATCGCCTGCCGAACCATGGAAATGTTTGAGGCCTTCGGCTTCAGCGAGCGGGTGCTGAAGGAGGCCTGTTGGATCAGCGAGACAGTATTCTGGAAGCCGGATGAGACTAACCGGCAAAACATTGTTCGCAGCGGCCGAATCCAGGACACCGAAGACGGGCTTTCCGAGTTTCCTCATGTAGTACTCAACCAGGCACGGGTTCATGACTTCTATCTGGATGTAATGCGCCATTCTCCCTCCCGACTGAGGCCCCACTACTCCCGTCGGTTAGTGGACCTTGAAATCGACCCAGACAAGTCTGCGGCTGTAACGCTCGGTGCGGTCGACTATCCAGTAAAGGCGGTCCTTGAACGCACTGACCTGGCTAATGAAGGAGAAAGGGAAACCGTACGTGCTCGCTATGTGGTGGGTTGCGACGGGGCACGTAGTGCAGTTCGGAATTCGCTGGGACGCTCTCTACATGGCGATTCCGTATAGAGCGACAATTACTCTGGCCGGCCGACGACAACTACTGTGACCGGTTGCCCTAAGCTTGACCGCTTGTCCCGACCCACCAGGGAGCCGGTATGGCGGTCACCAGCCAACAGGTCACGCTCTATATGTCGCAACGTCAACAAGGCCAGACCCAGGAGGTCGCCGCCGCCAAGGCCGGCCTCTCCGTCAGAACCGCTCGCCGCCTCGAACGCCGGGCCGAGTCCTCCGAGCCGCCGGCATCACGGCACTGGCGAACCCGGCCCGACCCCTTCGCCGATGTGTGGGAGACCACGCTCGTCCCCCAGCTGGCCGCCGCCCCGGGCTTGCAGGCACTGACCCTGCTGGAGTGGTTGCAGGAGCAGCACCCCGGCCAGTACCCGGACAGCCTGCTGCGAACCCTGCAGCGCCGGGTCAAGGGCTGGCGAGCCGCGCACGGCCCGGAGAAAGAGGTAATGTTCCCGCAAACCCATGGCCCCGGGCTGCGCGGCCTCTCCGACTTCACCGAGCTCAAGGGGATTGTCATTACCGTGGCAGGGGAGCTGCTTGATCACCGGCTCTACCACTTCCGCCTGGCCTACAGCGGCTGGTGTTATGTCCGGGTGGTGCTCGGTGGCGAGAGCTACCCGGCGCTGGCTGAAGGCCTGACCCGTGCGCTGGAGCGGCTTGGCGGTGTCCCCGCGGAGCACCGCACCGACAGCTTGTCGGCGGCCTTCCGCAACCTCGGCCGGGAGGCGGAAGCCGACCTCACCGAGCGTTATGCTGCCCTGTGCGCTCACTACGGCATGACGGCCACCCGTAATAACCCAGGGCGCGGCCATGAAAACGCCAGCATCGAGTCGCCACATGGCCACTTCAAGCGGCGCCTGCAACAGCGCCTGACGCTGCGCGGCTCCCAGGACTTCGCTAGCCTCGATGACTACCAGGCCTTCCTCGATGAGGTGACCACCGCGATCAACCGCCGCAACGCGGCCCGGATCACCGTCGAGCGTGGCGCGCTGCAGCCACTGCCCAGCCGGCCCGGTACCGACTACAGCGAGGTGACGGTGCGCGTCACTACCTCCAGCACCATCCAGGTGCGCAAGGTGCTCTACTCGGTGCCGTCCCGGCTGATCGGCGAGAACCTGCGGGTGCACCTTTACGATGATCGCTTGGTGCTGCATCACGCACAGCAAGCATTGCTGACGCTGAGGCGGCTGCATGCCACGCCGGAAAGCGGCCGGTTGCGGGTCATCGATTACCGCCATGTGATCGGCTGGCTGGTCCGCAAGCCCCGGGCGCTGGCGGGGCTGACGTTCCGCGACGACCTGTTGCCGAGTGCGGAGTGGCGCGAGCTGTACGCCCGGCTGACCGCCGCCTTGCCGGTCGCCGAGGCCTGCAAGCGCATCGTTGGCGCTCTGGCGTTGGCCGCCGAGCAGGACCAGGCCGAGGCGATCGCCAGTTACTGGCTGGGCGCCCTGGCGCGCGGGAAGAGCCCGACGCTGGCCGAGCTCCAGGCCCGCTTCGCCGCCACGCCGAGCGCCACGCTGGTTTTCCCCCAGGTGACTCAGCATGACATCGCCAGCTACAACCATCTGGTGCCCAGCGTGCCGACCACAGAGGTGTGCTGCCATGCCTGATGCCCAGACGCTGCCGCTGCTACTGCGACAGCTCCGCCTGCCCACCATGGCCGCCTGCTGGCCCCAGCTGGAAACCCGCGCCCGAGCCGAAAACTGGAGCCTGCCACAAACACTGGCCGCCCTATGCGAGCACGAGCTGGCCGAGCGTGAGCGACGCCGGCTGGCCCGGCACCTCAAGGAGGCCCGGCTGCCGGTGGGCAAGACGCTGGAGTCCTTCGAGTTCGACGCCATCGCGGCCGAGCAGCGCCAGCAACTGAGCGCCTTGGCCGGCGACACGCAGTGGGTCGACCAGGCTCACAACCTGCTGCTGTTTGGGCCCTCCGGCGTCGGCAAGAGCCACGTGGCGGCCGGGCTCGGGCATACGCTGGTCGACCAGGGTTACCGGGTGCGCTACGCCACCGCCTCAAGCCTGGTCCAGGAGCTCCAGGCTGCCAAGCAGGCACTGCGCCTGAGCGACGCCCTGATCAAGCTCGACAAGTACGCCGTGCTGGTGATCGACGATATCGGCTACGTCCAACGCAGCGAGGCCGAGACGTCAGTGCTGTTCGAGCTGATCGCCCATCGCTACGAGTCGGCCAGCCTGATCATCACCGCCAACCAGCCGTTCAGCGCCTGGGACAGTATCTTCCCCGACAGCATGATGGCCGTGGCCGCCATCGACCGGTTGGTGCACCACGCCACGCTGATGGAGCTGAGCGGGGAGAGCTACCGTAAGCGTGCTTATCAACGACAATTACAAGGAGGAAAAGCTGGGTCGTCGGACTGACGACAACTACCCCACCCAACCGGCCATTTTAATTGTCGCCAAGCGGCCAAAGTAGTTGACGTCGCATAGATTCCGCCAATCAGGCCTGGGGAGTTATGGATGTACTGGCAGTGACGGATTTTCCAGATATCCGCATGAAGGCGGCGATTCACTCCGCCAATGAAGGCAATATCCTGGTTATTCCTCGGGAAGGTGGTTACTTGGTGCGGCTGTATATCGAGCTCGACAAGCTCAAAGAGGACGAACGAGTCGCTAACCGCAACATTACTTCCGATCAACTGGTGGCCGCGGCGCGGCGCATCCTGCATCCCTATACTTTAGACGTGAAAGAGATCGCTTGGTGGTCGGTATACGAGATTGGGCAGCGTCTGTGTGAAAAATTCGATGATGTCCCGGCAGAAGCAGTTAACGATCGCTTGCCTCATGTATTTATCGCCGGGGACGCTTGCCACACTCATAGCCCGAAAGCGGGCCAGGGCATGAATATCTCGATGCGGGATACATTCAATTTAGGATGGAAACTGGCTTCAGTACTCCTGGGACGGTGCTCTCCGCAGATCCTGCATACCTATACAACGGAACGTCAGACCGTGGCGAAGGAGTTGATCGATTTCGATCGAGAGTTTGCCAAGATGTTCAGCGCCCCACCCAAGGGATCGCCCGAAGACAAGGGCAACGGCATTGATCCGGCGGAATTTCAGAAATACTTCGTACAGCAGGGGCGTTTTACAGCGGGGACAGCAATCCAGTATTACCCTTCGCTTATCTCCGTCGAACCGACCTATCAGCATCTCGCAAAAGGTCTTGAAATCGGTAAACGCTTTCATTCTGCACCGGTCATCCGCTTGGCGGATGCCAAGCCTATTCATCTGGGCCATACGGTAAAGGCAGATGGTCGCTGGCGGCTTTTCCTCTTCGCGGGGTCAGGTGATCCCACCAAGATAGATTCGGCTATTTATCTTCTGTGTAAGTTCCTCTGCGAATCATCGGACTCGCCTATCAGACGTTATACACCATCAGGTGCAGATATTGATTCGGTGATCGACGTGCGCGCTATTTGCCAGCAGAGTTTTAGGAAGCTCTCTCTCGATGTCTTCCCGGCCATGCTATGGCCTAGGAAAGGACGCTATGGTCTACATGACTACGAGAAGGTATTTTGCCCAGACCTGAAGAGTGGCCAAGATATCTTTGATATGCGGGCCATTGAACGGGAAAAAGGGTGCATGGTGATCGTGAGGCCGGATCAGCACATTGCCCATGTCTTACCACTCGATGCTCATGAAGAACTAGCGGCATTCTTCGCTGGCTTTATGCTCGATGCAGACTGACATATGCGTCTTGGCCCAAGGGCTGACTCGGTTCATGGTAATCTCTGGGCAGAGAGCGCATCGGCTCTCGCTCAGCTTATTGAGCGCTCCGCTGGCTATTCTTAGTAGCAGCGGTATTGTTGGCCTCAATAGCAGCGCCTTCCGGCTTAAAGACGCTATTTTCTATTAACCAGTATCCTTTATCGGCACCCGACTAAGCTCATTGTTGGTATCCGCCATCTTTCGTAGAAGTTTGCTCAAAATTTCCCGCTCATCGTCGTCGAGTGGTGCAAGAATGTCCTTTTGGGTCTCTCTGACGGCTGTTTCGGCATCATGGCGCAGGCTGCGTCCAACATCGGAGAGAGTGACCAGCATCGAGCGTCGGTCCTCCGGGTTGCGGCGTCGTGTGACCAGACCTCGCTCCTCAAGCTTGCGCACCACCACGGCCACCGTGTTGCGATCTAGCGCCGTGAAGCCGCCAAGCGTGATTTGATCTAGCGCCCCCATTTCCTCCAAGGCGGAAAGAATCACGTACTGTAATTGTGTTAATCTAAAGGCTTCGCATTTCCTAAGAAAAATCGCCACACTGATCTGGTGACAACGTCTGAGAAGGTTACCCGGCAAGACATTGGCTTCGGTGAGAGGAAAATCGTTCATAGTTGGCCATCCAAAACTTGGACTACGGTCGGTCAACCCATGAGAGTGACCAGCCGGTTGGTTAGCTTGAGTAATCGAATCTAGGCCACCGTATCATGCTAAATGAGGATAAGGACCTACCTTTATTCGGATAGGCAAAATATAGAGCTGCGCAAATCGCCGGATGGCAAAGGCTTTTGGCTAACGGTATCCGCCTAGACCTTACCGAGGCCCAGCTCAACCATCTCCGGCGAATCCACGGCTTTCTTGCCAACCTAGGACGGTGTTTTTCGTACAACTTCGCAACGGACCCTTTAGTCATAACGGCTTTTATTATTTTGAATTGAAAAGCTATTAATATGAGAGACAAGAAAGCAGGCGATCCACCTGGGTTCCACTACTACCAATGTATAGGTCGATGGCCAATGCCGCGCGCACGCCATCGGCATCGAGACGGCCGACAACGTCAGGTTCTTCGAGCAGCACTTCAGCGTAATCGCGACGTTCGTGACGTGCCTTGTCACCGGCTCGTTGCGCCAGATCCCGCGCTTCGTCGAAATCCATGATGCGCGACAACAGACACGTCGCCGGCTCGGCCATGATCGCCCCGCCACTAAGACGCAGATTGCGGGTCATCGCTTCTTCGTGGACTTCCAGTCCTTCTATCAGCGGCATCATCGATTCCAGCGCCCCTTCCAGGCTGATCACGGCATCCAGCAGCGGCGCCCATTCAGCGTGCCACTCCCCCAAGCCCCGTTCCAGCGGCTGCGCCCCGGCGTTGAGGATCACGCCGTGATGACCGTGAATCTGGCGCGCGGCGGCACGGATGCGGGCGCAGGCGACCGGATTGCGTTTATGCGGCATCGACGAGGAACCGCCCACTCCCGGCGCGGCAGGCTCGCTGAGCTCGCCAACCTCGCTCTGGCACAGCAGCGCAATGTCCAGCGCCGTCTTCTCCGCCGCGACCGCCACGGCATCCACGGCGCCGATCAGTTCCAGAATCGGTTGGCGGTCGGTATGCCAGGGCAATACAGGTTCGGCCAGCGCCAGGATTCGCGCGAGATCGGCCATGATCGTCATCCCGCTCGCGTTCAGTCCGGAATGAACTCCCACGGCGCCGCCGAACTGCACGTAGAGCCCCGTGTCGGCCACTGTCTGCAATCGCCGTTCCGCCTGAGCCAGCCCCCAAGCCCACTGAGCGACTTTGGCGCCGAAGGTGATCGGCAGCGCCTGCTGCATCAGGGTCCGCCCGATCATCGGCGTATCCCGATGACGTCGCATCAGCTCGCCCTGCGCCTGCCGCAGCTTCGCCAGATGCGACAGGCAAGCTTGCAAGCGTGGCTTTATCAGCAGCATCAGTGCGGTATCGACGATGTCCTGACTGGTGGCGCCGTGATGAAAGGCCGGTTTGAGCCTCTCCGGCAACATCGCCTTGGCCTGTTTGACGAAAGGAATGGCGACATTGCCACCCTTGCCGACATCATCCGCCAGCGCCTCGAGATCAAACGCTTCGGGCCGTAGCGCGTCGGTCATTGCCTCGGTGGTGCCTGCGGGCAGAACTCCCGCGGTTTCCTCGGCCTGGGCCAGCGCCAGCTCTACCCTGCACAGGGCGGCGACGACGCATTCGGCACGCAGGGCAACAATTCCCGTGCGACTCATGAAGGGATGGCGAAAGAAGTGATCGAACATGTGGAGTTCCTATCCGGCGCTTTTTGGCACCTGACATAATATGGCTATCAGCCTAGCGAATACACGGCTTATCAAGCGAAGCGTTTGCCGATAGTGATAGATGGGCAACACGGCATACGCATGGTCACGAGCCCGCGTGTCGGCACGACAATTTTGAATACAGGCCGTCTAGGGTGGCCATCAGTAGGCACTGCACGAAAGACCTCGTTGTAGAGTCATCGAAGCCGGCTCGCGCAATGGCTTCCAATTTGCTGTGCAGATCCCCACTCAGACAGACGGTGGCAATGGCTCGCATGATGACCTCCATGACCTCACTGTTGGCAATAACCGCTGACAGTCGGGACAGGCATGCCGGCTCGACAGATACGCTCGGCGTCCGATTGTTCGAATAGCGTCAATAAGTTCGCATTATGAACTTTCACTATCGGCGGGTGTCAAGTTCCACCCGGCGATCCGCTATCGTCGCTCATTGAAATTCGGGTAGAACACAGCAACTGCGCGACTTGAGGCCGAACCACGACTTTGGTCTCATCTGTATCCGAAGTCCGTGGTAATCGTCTGGCGAAATCCCTTCTAGACCTCTTCTTGCCAGCGATGATCTCCCCGCTTCAGCAGCGAATCATGTTAGAACAGATGTTCGGCTTTCGAACTTTTCTTTTACCCCTTAAGCTCGTAACCATCGATTCGACAGACGGCAAGGAATTTCAGGCATGCCCAGCAAGGATGAAATGCTCACCCCTGATGATCGCGACTTCGTCACCGCACTGGCCAGCGGACTCGAGGTGATACTCGCGTTCGATCAGCAGTCACCACGGATGACGTTGAGCGAGGTCGCTGCCAAGACGGGAATGAATCGTGCGCGTGCCCGTCGATTTCTGCTGACGCTGCACGCGCTGGGCTACGTGCGTAAACAACATCGTTCGTTCGAGTTGGCGCCCAAGGCGCTACAGCTGGGTTATGCCTTTCTCTCCTCGAACGGTTATCGCAGCGTCATTCAACAACACCTCGAGGACATCACCGATGTTACCGGCGAGTCTTCGTCGATGGGCGTACTCGATGGCGACGACGTCACCTATGTGGCGCGATCGGCGGCTCATCACCGCTTGATGTCCATTTCACTGTCGATCGGCACCCGCCTTCCGGCAGCCTATACCTCCATGGGTCGGATTCTGCTGGCGCAGTTACCGGATGCAGAGCGCGCCGCCTATCTCGAGCGGGTCACGCTCTCGCGGCACACCGAACACAGCATTACCGACAAGGCGACACTGGCGGCGCTCTTCATCGAGATTCGCGAGCAGGGTTACTGTATTGTGGATCAGGAGCTGGATTCGGGGCTCCGCTCTCTGGCAATCCCGGCCTTCGACGCCAATGGCGAACTGTTGGGCGCCATCAATATCAGCACCAACGCGGCTCGGATCGACATACAGACGTTAACGAAAGACTTCCTGCCCCTGCTTCGCGAGAAGGCGAAACTGATAGCCCAGCAGGTCAACTGAAAACTCGCGACGGGCAGTCGGCCAGATCACGGAGGCGCATCGCCAGCGCGCCCTGGAGGTCATCGGCTGGCAACGCTGAACGAGAGTCCTGCTGGCGGGCGCCGTGCGAGTGAATCCACTTGCCGGTAGCCCATCATGGGCTCATGCTATTAGGCATAAGTCTAATTGGCAGCGATCAACATTTCGTGAACACCATCCTCGGCGCCATCATTCCCATCTTCATCCTGCTGGGCATCGGTTATCTCGCGGTGCTCAAGCGCATCGTCGACAAGGCCCATATCCAGGGCATGGGCCGCTATGTGATCAATATCGCCCTGCCCGCGCTAGTGATCCAGGCGCTGCTCCAGCGACCGCTGGACGAGGTCTTCAACGTCCCCTACCTGCTGGTCTACGGGCTGGGTTCCGGGCTCGCCTTCGCTCTTACCTTCGGCCTGGTGACACTGCGCGGCAACGCACCGCTGGAGCGCCGGGCAATGTACGCCCTGGGCACGTCGGCCTCCAACAGCGGCTTCATCGGCTATCCGGTGGCAGTGCTGGTGGTCGGCCCCACGGCAGGCATTGCCCTGGCGCTCAACATGCTGATCGAGAATCTGCTGGTGATCCCTACGGCGCTGGTACTCGCCGAACTCGGCCGCCAGGCCCAAGGCGGCGTGTGGAAGACGGCGAAACCGGTCGCGCTGCGCATCCTGCGCCATCCGTTGATCATCGCCATCGCCGTGGGTACGCTGCTCGCCGCCCTGAACCTGCATCCGCCGGCCCCGATTGCCCGGGTGCTCGAGATGCTCGCCGCCTCGTCGTCGCCGGTGGCGTTGTTCGTGATCGGTGGCACGCTGTGCGGCCTGCGCGTGCGCGGCATGGTCAAGCGTGTGACCCGGATTGCGCTCGCCAAGCTCACCCTGCACCCGCTCTGCATACTGCTGATGGCGCTGCTGATCCCGGGGCTCGATCCGATATTCGCCACTGCCGCCATCGTTTTCGCCTGTGCGCCGATGCTCTCGATGTATCCGCTGCTGGGCCAGCGCTACGGATTCGGCGAACTGGGCACGGCGGCGATGGTGATGGCGACGATACTGTCGGCGCTGACACTGGCGCTGGGAATCTGGTTGAGCCATCTGTGGCTGGCATAACCGCCGGCCGAGGCGTACCTACCGCTGCGCAGCCAGTAACGAATCCAGCGCATGCCTGCCCTGGAGCGCTGCCATTCCCGTCGGCATGACCGCCAGCGCGTCGCTGAAGACTTCCAGCGACAGCGGCCCGGCATACCCTGTCCTGCCCAAGGCTTCCATGAAGCGTTCGATGGGTAATTCACCATCGCCGGGAAACGCCCGCCGATGGCGGCTCAACGCCTGCAGATCCTGCCCGCGCGGCCATGGCGAGTCGGCCAGTTGCACCAGGCCGATCCTGTCGCCGGGGATCGAGGCAAGCGTTTCCAGCTCGAGTTCGCGAGCCAGGATGTGGTAGCTGTCCAGCACGATGGAAAGTGCCGGGTGATCCGCCTGCTGCACGATCCGCCACGCCTCGCGATAGTCGAAGACATACCGCCCCCAGGCCAGCGCCTCGAAGCCCACGCGCATCTTCCGTTCGGCCGCCAGCTCGGCCAGGTCGCGCAGGCTGTCGGCGGCTCGGCCCCGGTCGTTCTCGGCTTCTTCGCGGGTATTGCTGCAGGCGAGCAGGAAGTCGCCGCCGAGATCGGCCAGCGTATCGAATTGGCGCCTGGCCTCCTCCAGCATCTGCCGATGCAGTACCGGCGGCAGCGCTTCGACATCGTGGAACGGCTGTAGCGCGATGACCGTCAGCCCGAGCTCCCGACAACGCTCCCCCACGGTTCGCGGCGCCAGACCGCTCGACTGCAGGTCGTCGACGAAAATCTCCACGCCGTCGAAGCCAGCCCGCGCGATAGCCTCCAGCTTGTTCGTCAATCCTCCGCTCAGACAAAGCGTCGCCATCGCGGTTGTCGTTACCTGCTTCACGCGTTCTCTCCTGGCTGGCAGGAGCCACCAATCTGGCTCGTCTGGATGTTCAGCCTAGAAGGAAACCGTCACGACGCCACAGGTTCGCGAATCCGATTCCTCATCTACGCTGACGGCGGGGTCGCGCGCCCGAGCCGGCGCAATCCGGAGCGCTGGCGACAGACTGAAGCGCTGGCGACAGACAACATCTGCCAAGGAGCGCATCACACCATGTCGAGTTCGGTGAAGGGCACCGTCTACATCACGCTTGCGGCCATGTTCTGGGGCCTATCGGGCGGCCTTGCGAGCCTGTTGATGGATGAGGGCTGGGACCCTTACGTCATCTCGTTCTATCGCGGCGCGATCGGCCTGATCTGCATGCTAGCCTGGTTCGTCCTCCATCCGTTGCGCAACCTGCGATTCGACTGGCGGCTCATCGCCTGGTCGGTCGTGGCTGGCGTCGGTGTGGCCGGCAACTTCACCTTCTATTTCCTGAGCATCTCGAACGCCAACGTGGCGATCGCCGCCACCCTGATGTACACCGCGCCGCTGTTCGTCTTTCTGGTGTCGTTCGCATGCGGTCTGGAGAAGCCGACGCTGGGCAAATGGGCGTCGATCACGGCGGTGATGGTCGGTATCGTGCTGCTGACCGACATCCTGCGCAGCGGCACGGGCCAGGTTTCGGTCTGGGGCATCGCTTGCGCCTGCTTTCCGGCTTGTCCTATGCGCTATTCATCTTCGGCTTTCGCTACGCCAGGACCCAAGGCCCCGCGCAGGCGGTCCTGACGATCGCTTTCCTGACCCTGACGCTGCTGCTGTTCGCGTTCGTCGACGTCGGGCAGATGCAGAAAGTGCCGTTCACCGACGACGCCTACGGATTCCTGCTGCTCGGCCTGTTCGGCGCAGGCATCTCCTTCTATCTCTATCTGCCCGGGCTGAGACGGACGTCCCCCTCGGCGGCCTCGATGATCGCCATGGTGGAGCCGGTCACGGCCTCGCTGTTCGGATTCGTCGTGCTGGGACAGACGCTCGCCCCGCTGCAGCTTTTCGGCATGGCGATCATTCTGGTCACCATTACCCTGCTGAGCCTGCAGCGCTGATCCGCCCCGATTCGGCCGATGGTCGCTTTGCACGCTGGTATACTGCCGCCTCGCTCGCCTTCGGATCTGTCGCGATGTCCTCTTCGATTACCGTTCTCCCCTGGCGTCAGGGAATGTCACTGCTGGCTCTGTTGGGTGCGCTCGGCTGGCTGTTGCTGGGTAGCGCCGACGGCTCGGTCCTGCAGGCCGGGATCGTCGTGGTGCTCTGCATCGGTCTGTGGGCCACTGGCTGGCTGCCACAATGGCTGACGGCGCTGATCTTCTTCACGCTCTGTGTCGTGGCCAAAGTCGCCCCGGCCGCCACCGTGTTTGCCGGCTTCGAGTCGGCCGCGACCTGGCTGGTGTTCTCGGGCATGGTGATCGGCGCCGCGATCAATCACACCGGCCTGGGCGAACGCGTCGCCGCCCGGATCGGACCTCATCTCGCGTCAGGTTATCCACAGGCGGTTGTCGGCGTGGGCCTGCTGGGGCTGATCGCTTCCTTCGTCATGCCGTCGGCGATGGGCCGGATCGTGCTGCTGGTGCCGATTCTTTTGACCCTGGTCGAGCGGTTCGGCTACGAGCCCGGCAATCCTGGCCGCGCCGGCATCCTGCTCAGCGGCATCATGTCGAGCTTTCTGCCGACCTTCACCATTCTGCCGGCCAATGTGCCCAACAATGTGCTGATGGGGGCCAGCGAAGCAGTGCTCGGCTTCTCGCCCAGCTACGGCGAATATCTGCTGCTGCACTTTCCCGTTCTGGGGCTGCTCAAGTGGGTGCTGATCATGGGCTTGATCCTGTGGCAGTTCCGCGCCGCGGCGCCATCCCCTTTCACGACCGAGACGTCATCCGAGCTCGACCGCGGCGGCAGACTGATGAGCGTGCTGCTGGCCTTTGCCGTGGTGATGTGGATGACCGATGCCTGGCACGGCATCTCGCCGGCCTGGATCGGCATGCTGGTGGGGCTGGTCTGCCTGTTCCCGGGCAGCGGCCTGCTGCCGGCCAGGCCATTGCAGCAGATGAACCTCGAACCGTTCATCTATATCGCCGGGATCGTCAGTCTGGGCGCGCTGGCGCACGGCAGCGGGCTGGGCGAGGCGATCGCCGGCCAGCTTCTCGATGTGCTGCCGCTATCGCCGGAATCGACCGTCGGCAACTTCGCCTGGCTCTCGGTGATCGCCACGATCCTGGGCATGCTGGTCACGCTGCCCGGTGTTCCCGCAGTGATGATGCCGCTGGCCCCGCAACTGGCCGATGTCACCGGCTGGTCGCCATCCGCCGTGGTGATGTCTCAGGTGATCGGATTCTCGACCGTGGTGTTCCCCTATCAGTCGCCGCCGCTGATCATCGGCCTGCTCACCTCCGGCGTGAGCATCCGCCAGGCCATGCGCATCACGCTGCCGCTGGCGGTGATCACGATCCTGCTGCTGTGGCCACTCGATTTCGTCTGGTGGCGCTGGCTGGGCGTGATCTGATCCGCTCGAGGCTTTTTCCGGTTTCATATCGGTCGCGGGAATAGATCGCCTAGACTGAGCGTCATGCGGTGTCACGGCGTACGCCGGAGTCTCGGTACACGCATCCAGGCGCGCGCCGCCAGCGTATCCACCACATGCCATCATCGGCGGTTGGAGACTCATCATGTTGATCAAGATTGCCAAACCCGGCGACCTGCGCGAATCGGACGTCACACCGGAATCGGTTTACCTCTCGCGTCGCCGCTTCATGGGCGGGCTGGCTGGCCTGGGTCTGAGTGCAGGAGCAGGCTTGGCACTGTCGGGACGTGCCCTGGCGGCCGCCTCCGATTACCAGGACGTGCCGGCCGGCAATCCGCCAGGCTGGTTCGAGCTCAAGCTGGAAAATGCCGAGTGGGAGAGTGTGGTGCCTGCCGATCGGGAACTGGACAAGCTCACGCCCTTCGACGACGCCACCCACTACAACAATTTCTACGAATTCGGCACCGGCAAGGGCGACCCCGCCCGCAATGCCGATGCGCTCAAGACCCAGCCGTGGAGCGTGGTGATCGACGGCGAGGTCAATAACGGCGGGCGCTTCGATCTCGAGGATATCGCCAAGCCTTCCCGCCTGCAGGAGCGCATCTACCGGCTGCGCTGCGTCGAGGCCTGGTCGATGGTGATCCCCTGGCTGGGAATCCCGCTGGGTGACGTCATCAAACGCGCCGAACCAACCTCGAAAGCCAAGTATGTGCGCTTCGAAACGCTGGTGGCGCCGGACCAGATGCCGGGGCAGGACTCCTCGTTCGCGCTGATCGACTGGCCCTACACCGAAGGCCTGCGCATGGACGAGGCGATGCATCCGCTGGCGATTCTCGGGCTCGGCATGTACGGCCGTGAGCTGCCCAACCAGAACGGCGCCCCCTTCCGGCTGATCGTGCCGTGGAAGTACGGCTTCAAGAGCATCAAGTCGATCGTCAGGATCTCGCTGGTCGAGGAGCAGCCGGTCAACTCCTGGCAGGCAATCGCCCCTGACGAGTACGGCTTCTACGCCAACGTCAATCCCGAGGTCGACCACCCGCGCTGGAGCCAGGCCACCGAACGCCGGCTGCCCAACAGTCTATTCAATCCCAACATCATCGATACGCGAATGTTCAATGGCTACGCCGAGGAGGTCGCGAGTCTCTATCAGGGCATGGACCTGAGGAAGAACTTCTGATGGCGATGCCGCGCTATACGCTGACGCTCTGGCGCATCGCGGTGTTCATCGCCGCGCTGGTGCCGCTGGCCTGGTGGAGCTCCCAGGTCGCCATCAACGCCGCCGGCCCGGAGCCCGGCCGCTACCTGCTGCTCAACATCGGCCAGGGCATACTGTGGATGCTGCTTTCCACCCTCAGCCTGACTCCGCTGACCAAGCTGACCCGCTGGAAAGGCTTCGCGCTGATCCGCCGCCAGCTCGGCCTGTGGACGCTGGCCTATGCGTTGCTGCACCTGTTCTGCTACGCCGTCTTCATTCTCGGGCTGGATCTGTCGCGACTCGGCAGCGAGATCGTCCGCCGGCCCTATATCATCGTCGGCATGCTGGCCCTCGTCGGGCTGATCGCGATGGGCGTGACCTCCAACAAATGGTCGATGCGCAAACTGGGCAAGCGCTGGAAGACCCTGCACAAAGTTGTCTACCTGGTGCTGGGGCTCGGCCTGCTGCACTTCCTTTGGGTGGTCCGCGCCGACATGGAACAGTGGAGCCTCTATGCCGCCGTCGGCGCCTTCCTGATGATTCTGCGCATTCCGCCCATCGCCCGGCAGTTGCCGAAATTCCGCCAACTGATCAAGCGGCCCGGCCGAGCCTCCGCGTAACGCGTCGAGCACCGCTGCCGGGCGCATGATCGGGGAACAAGCACCCCAATTCCTTCGTTTGGACTTGTCTCCGAGCGCCTCTTTCCCGCTAGACTTTCGTCGAAGCACTGCCTCAGGGGGCCGGGTTTGTCGGTAAGCTCGTGCGTCCCTCACCTCGCAGGCGGCGATGTCGTCGCCTGCGGATATTCGATTTTTCAGCCGGAGAGTCTTTCATGAGCAAGCGCATCCTGGCGTACCGTCGCCTCAACGACCAGCAACTCGACCAGCTACGCGAACGCTTTCACGTCGACTACTTCGGCAAGCTCGAATCGGCCGACGATCCGGCATTCCGCGAGGCGCTGGGGCAAGCTCACGGGCTGATCGGCGCGGGGGTCAACATGACCCCGGAACTGCTCGATGCCGCGCCCAACCTGGAAGCGATCGCCAGTATCTCGGTGGGGGTGGACAACTATCCGGTCGAGGAGCTGACCCGCCGCGGCATCCTGCTCTGCAATACGCCGGACGTGCTCACCGAAACCACCGCCGACACCGGCTTCTCGCTGATCATGGCGAGCGCCCGCCGGGTGGTGGAGCTGGCCGAGTACGTCAAGCGCGGCGACTGGAAGTCGAGCATCGGCCCCGAACAGTTCGGTAGCGACGTTCATGGCAAGACGCTGGGCATGGTCGGCTTCGGACGCATCGGTCAGGCGGTGGCCCGCCGCGGCGCTCTCGGTTTCGGCATGAAGATCCTCTACTCCAACGCCTCGCCCAAACCGGATCTGGAAGCGGAACTGGGCGCCCGCCGCTGCGAGCTGGACGAGCTGCTGCAGCAGTCCGACTTCGTCTGCGCTATCGTGCCGCTGACCCCGGAGACCCGCCAACTGATCGGCGCCCGCGAGTTCGAGCTGATGAAGGAGAGCGCCATCTTCATCAACATCTCCCGCGGGCAGGTGGTCGACGAACAGGCCATGATCCAGGCCCTCGAAAGCGGCCAGATTCGCGGCGCCGGTCTCGACGTGTTCGAGCAGGAACCGCTCCAGGCGGATTCTCCGCTGCCCAAGATGCCCAACGTGGTCGCGCTGCCGCACATCGGTTCCGCCACTCACGAGACCCGCACCGCCATGGCCCAGCGCGCGGTCGACAACATCATGCTCGCGCTGGACGGCAAACGACCGATCAGCCCGTTCAACGAGGAAGCCTGGAGCGACAGGCTGAACTGATACACCCTCCCGTTTCATGGAAAGCGGCGCCTGGCCATTGATCAAGGTAAAACGCGACCTTCATGATTCGGGAATCGCGTTTACGAATAGGCAAGATGCCAGGTGGCTTCTATCGGACTTGAACTACGATGATTGAGTCTTTCCGATAGCGACGTCCAATAGCGACTAAGGGACACCATGAAAATAGCCATCGTGGTTTTAGTGCTGAGCTTGATTGGCTGTATCTACATGATCTCCCACTGGGGAGAAACGGATGACTGTGCCAATTCGGCCAAGGCCGAAGCGGAATGTCAGACGAAGTAGCAAGCATGCAAGAAGTAGCGAGCATGCAAATTGCGTGGGCGGCAGCTCGTCGCCCACGTCTCGCCCTCATGCCATCGAGACATGGCGTGACAGAAGTCCGTGACGCCCTTGCCTGTCTCTCGTGACGAAGATCCCCGCTCGGACACTGCTGTAGTTCACCGACATCGTTTGCCACTAAAGACGAATAGGCGCATTCCCGGGGCGCGACTAACCTGCTGACAGCTTTTTGGATCGATCCAAAACGGAATGCAGCATGCCCGAAAACCTCAGAGTCTCTTCCCGCCCTCGCGTCACGCTGAGAGATATCGCGGCCCATGCCGGCGTCTCGCGCTCGACCGTGTCGCTGGTGATGCAGGAAAGCTCGCTGGTGGCGGAGTCCACACGCCAGCGAGTGCGGGATGCCATCGACGCACTGGGCTACGTCTACAACCGTGGCGCCGCCACGCTGCGCAGTCCACGTACCGCGACCATCGGCGTGGTGGTTCACGATATCGCCAATCCGTTCTTCGGTGCCCTGATGGCGGGCATCGACGAAACACTGCAGGACGCCGATTACGTTCCCTTTCTGGTCAGCAGCGGCGACAGCCTGACCCGCCAGGCGCGTTTTTTGGCACGCATGCGGGAACATCGGGTCGATGCGCTGTTGCTGTGCCCCGCGGAGGAGACGCCTGCGTCGTTGATCGAAACGATCGCCGACTGGGGCATGCCCTGCATCGAGGTCATGCGGCACGTCGGCCCGTCACCGCTCGGCGACTATGTCGGCGCGGATCTCCGGACGGGCATCGCCAACGCCGTTCGTCACCTGGTCGCCCTGGGGCATCGTCGTATCACCCTTCTGGCGGGGACCGCCGATCATTCCGCCGACCGCGAACGGCTCGCGGGCTACCGCCAGGCCATGAGCGAGGCCGGACTCGATGACCTGTCGCGCATCGTTCGCGGCCCCCTGACCCGTTGCGCAGGGCGCGAGACCACCCTCGAGCTGATGCGTGGCGACGACGCGCCCACGGCCCTGATCTGCCACAACGATCTGGTCGCGCTGGGGGCACTGCTGGCGCTTTCCCATCTTGGCCTGCGTGCGGGGCAGGACTGCGCAGTGGTCGGCGTCGACGACATCGATGAAGCCGCCCTCACCGACCCCGCCTTGACCAGTATCGCGACCCACCCGCGGTCGATCGGCCGCCGCGCCGCCGAACTGGCCCTGAAGCGGATACGGACGCCCGACGGCGAACGCGAACGCATCGTTCTCGAGGCACCCTTGATGGTTCGCGCCAGCTCCCAACCCTCGCTCGCTCGCCCCCAGGAGTCACCATGAGATTTCACGAGGTTCCACGCTATCTGTCCGGCTGGCGGCTCATCGTCGCCACGGGCCTTCTTTTCGCCGCGCTCGCCACGCCGGCCGAAGCCCGCGAGCTGATCTTCGGCCACGGCGCCACGGAGGATACCGCCTACCACCTGAGCGCGGAGCGCTTCAAACAGTTGCTGGAAGAGAAAACCGACGGCGAACTCACGGTTAACCTCTACAGCAACTCGGTGCTCGGTCATGAAACCGAGATGTTCGAGCAGCAGACCGCTGGTGCGCTGGATTTCTCGATCATCAATCCCGGCTTGATCTCGGAGTTCTCGCATACCGCCAGCATCTTCTCGATTCCGTTTCTGTATCGCGATCTCGATCATTGGCGGCACGTGCTGGATGGCGAGGCCGGCCAGGAGATCGCCCAGCGCATCGAGGCGGAAACCGGCGTCAAGGTGCTCGCCTACTACGGCGGCAGCACCCGTCAGATCGTCAGTACCCGCCCGCTGGAAACGCTAGACGATCTCAAGGGCATGAAGCTGCGCACCAACCCGACCCGGCCGGTGATCACGGCCTGGGCGGCGCTGGGCACCCAGCCCACGGTCATGGCCTACAAGGAGATCTACACCGGGCTGCAGCTGGGCGCCATCGACGGCCTGCTCAACGAGGCGGAGTGGATCTACCGCATGCGCTTCCATGAAGTCGCGCCCCATATCGGGCTTTCCGAACACGACATCACCGTGCGCTTGCTGACCATTTCCGACGATACCTGGGAGTCGCTCACGCCCTCCGAGCAGCAGGCGGTTCAGGCCGCCGCCGACGAGAGCGAGCAGTACGCGCGGAACCTGCAGATCCGCCTCGACAAGGAGTCCCGCGACAAGCTCGAGGCCGAAGGCGCCACCTTCTACCCGATGGATCGCGAGCGCATGCAGCAGATCGTCGCCGGCCCGCTGGGCCAGGTGATCGATGACATGGCGCTGCGCGATCTCTACGAACTCATCATCAATACCCAGTAAAGGAGTCGTGTCATGGCATTCGCAACGGCCCTGGGCCGCGTCAACCGCCAGCTGGAACGCCTCCTTCACGGGGTGTTGCTGTTCTTGCTGGCCAGCTTCATCGTGCTGATCGTCTATCAGATCGTCAGCCGCAACCTGGGCTTCCTGCCGAGGCTCTACTGGACCGAGGAGATGAGCCGCTTCGCCTTCCAGTGGATGATCATGCTGGGCACCGCGATCGGCGTGCTGCATGCCGATCACTTCGTGCTCGAGGCTTTCCCCCGCGGCTCCCGCCCCGACCGGGTGACCCGGGTGATCCGCGATGTCGCCTGCCTGATCGTCGGGCTGATCTTCGTCGTCTTCGGCCAGGCCTTCGCCCTTTCCGGTTTCAACCGGATTGCCAGCGCCTCGCAGCTGCCGATGGTCGTGACCTATTCGACCTTCCTCGTCAGCGGCGTGCTGATCGTGCTGTTCAGCCTGCAGCGCCTGCTGGTGACCGCCAGCCAGGGCGTCGATGCCATGGAAAGCGAGCTCAACACGCCTTCCGAGATCGACGAGCTCATCGATCCGGACCATGCGAGCGCCCCGCCCACGCAAGAATTCGATTTGCCCTCGTCACACGAGAAGGAGACCTCGCGATGATGCCTGCCGACTGGCTCTACCTGCTGCCGTGGCTGCTGTTCGCGCTGCTCGGCGTCCTCATCGTGCTGGGCGTGCCGATCGCGATGTCGCTGGTGCTCACCTCGTTTGGCATCATCGTGCTCGATCCGCGCCTGACGCCGTGGATTCTGTTCCAGCGCATGTACTACGGCATGGACTCCTTCGTGCTGCTGGCGGTGCCGCTGTTCCTGCTCGCCGGCAACCTGATGAATGCCGCCCGAATCACCGACCGCCTGATCACGCTGTGCCTGCATCTGGTCGGCCATGTCAAAGGGGCGCTGGCCCACGTCAACGTGCTGGTCAGCATGCTGTTCGCCGGGGTTTCGGGGTCATCGACGGCCGACAGTGCAGGCATCGGTACGGTGTTGATTCCGGCCATGAAAAAAGAGGGTTATCCGACCCACTTCAGCGTCGCGGTGACGGCCGCCTCCTCGGTGATGGGGATCATCATTCCGCCGTCGATCAACATGATCGTGTGGGGCGCGCTCACCAGCACCTCGATCGCCGGGCTGTTTCTCGGCGGCATCGTGCCGGGGATTCTGATCGCCGCCGCGCAGCTGCTGCTCAACCTCGGCTACGTACGCCGCTATGACGTGCCGACAAGAAAGCGCGCCACGCTCAGGCAACTGGCCAGTTCCGGCAAGGATGGCCTGCTCGCCGCCGGCATCCCGGTGCTGATCATCGGCGGTATCACCCTGGGCATCGTCACGCCCACCGAGGCCGCGGTCATGGCGGTGCTCTACGCGCTGCTGCTGGGCTTCATCGTCTATCGCGAACTCACCTTCAAGAGCGTTCTCGACGCTTCCACCGACACGGTGCGCCTGTGCTCGCTGTCGCTGTTCAGTCTCGTCGGCGCGGCGATCTTCGGCTACCTGATCAGCTTCTATCGGATTCCACCGCAGCTGATGGCCGGCGTGGAAATCAGCGATCCGACCACGCTGCTGATCATCGCGACCATCGTCATGCTGCTGGTGGGCACCTTCATGGATTCGCTGCCGGCAATGGCGATCCTGGCACCAATCTTCCAGCCCCTGGCGGCCCAGGCCGGCGTCGACCCGCTGCAGTTCGGCGTGATCAGCGTCATGGCACTCGGTCTGGGGCTGATCACCCCGCCCTACGGGCTCTGCCTGATGATCTCGGCCAAGATCGGTGGCATCCCCCTGCTCAAGGCGCTGGGCACGACGATGATCTACCTGCTGGTGATGCTGGTGGTGATCGGCCTGCTGATCGCCTTCCCCGAGCTGACGCTCTATCTGCCTCAGACTTTCGGTCCGGACGCGGGCTGAAACCGGCCGATCATAAAGTGTGCAATTTCTGGGGAGTCATTCGCTCCGGCTTGTCAACGACAGCCGGGGCGACTAAAGTTGCAAGATAGATTGAAAACAGTGTTCCATAATCCTGCATTTCCGGATTGCGATGCCGATAAGGGTAGAACTGGAACAACGGAACTGGAAACGACAGAACTGGAGCCAGTCATCGGCAGGCCGCTTTATCGACGACCTGCATACCTATTCACTGACAGCGCCCTCGAGGCGACCCATCATGCCCGATCCCCTCTGCTTGCTTTTCGATTGCGACGGCACCCTGGTCGACAGCGAACCGCTTCTCGCCGAAGTCATGGCGAAGTATCTGAATCAGGCCGGCCTGCCCTTTCAGCCCCATGATTACATGACGGATTTTCGCGGCGCGCGATTCGCCAGCATCGTCTCCCATCTCGAGCGGATGCACGGGAATCTCGATGACGCCGTTCGCCAGCGGATAGAGACAGCGATGCGCCAGGAGATGCACGAGCGCATGGCGGACGAGCTCGAGCCGATCGCTGGCGTGCGGGAAGCGCTAGACGCACTGGGTTCGTTGCCGCGCTGCGTCGCCTCCAACGGCCCCGAGACCAAGATTCGCCGCGCCCTGGACAGCACCGGACTGCGCGGCTTCTTCGGCGACAATATCTACAGCGCCTACACCGTGGGCAGCTGGAAGCCGGCGCCGGGGCTCTTCCTTCATGCCGGCCGCGACATGGGCTTCGAGCCGGGCGAATGCATCGTGATCGATGACGCCCAGGTCGGCGTACGCGCCGCGCTGGCAGCCGGCATGCGGGTCGTCCACATCAACCGCTTTGCCGATCTCGAACCCACCCCGGCCGGCGCTATCGGGATTCGCGACATGCGCGAGCTGCCGGCCGTGATCGACAAGCTGATGCCCGCCCTGGCGGTGAGCAATCTCTAATCGGCTCGGTTCAGGTACCGACGCCGACCAGTCTCAATGGCAGAACGACGATCGCGGCCCGAGCCAAACGCTCGGGCCGCGATCGTTTTTGGCCCGGTCGTTTTTGGCCGGTCGTTTTAGTTCAGTCGATATCGGTTCGGTCGCTTCGAGTGGTCGTTCGCAGGCGGATCGCCGCGTTATGATAGGGCTTTCATGTCTCGATTCGGAGTTCCCATGCCTTCGTTACAGGATCAGCTGCGCGGCCTGGTCTACTCGACCGAACACGGCGAGACCTGCCCCGACTGCCGCCAACCCGTGGCCCAGTGCGAATGCCGCGACCGCGAGGAAGCCGAACGCATCGCCGCACTCGACGGTATCGTGCGCATTCGGCGCGAGACCAGCGGTCGCAAGGGCAAGGGCGTCACCACGATCCAGGGCGTCCCGCTGGGCAGCGACGAGCTGAAAACCCTGGCCAAGACGCTGAAGAAGCGCTGCGGCACCGGCGGCGCGGTCAAGGATGGCGTGATCGAAATCCAGGGCGATCATCGCGACGTGCTCAAGGCCGAGCTGGAGTCGCGCGGTTTCAAGGTCAAGCTCGCCGGCGGCTGATCGGGGCTCGTCGCTTTTCCCGCCACCGGGAATTTCCCGCACGCTGGCTTGTCATAGCCGCACGGTCGTCGTGCCGCCCGCGTCGACGCCGATTTTCCCAAGTTCCACCGTTCCACCTCGAGGGGTTCCGATGCTTTCGCCCACGGTTCCGCGACTTTTGCGTCTCGTCACCATCCTGTTCGCGCTCGTCGTGCTGGCGGGCTGCGCCGGCGGGCCCCAGTTCGACACGCTGGCCGCCCGCGTGGTATCCGAGAAGCCGATCACGCTGCCCGAGTCCGCCACGCTGGAGGTCCAGTTGAAGGACATCTCCACGGGAGACGTGCTGGCCAGCAGCCGCTATGAACGGCTGGGCCAGCTGCCGATTCCGATCACCCTGCAGTACGCCACCGAGGCGATCGACCCGGACGATCTCTACCGCCTCAGCGCGCAGATCCGCGACGGCGATCGCATTCTCTACCTGAATCCGGAGCCGGTATCGGTCTTCGCCGACGGCGACCCCGCCGAGCCGGACATTCCGGTGTCGACCACGGGTGTCGAAACGAACCGCTGAAGCGCCTGACTCGCCCAAGGTACGGCTTGCCGAAGACGACATGCCCCGCCACTCTGTAGGGACTCGATTCATCGTCAAAGAGGACAAGATGGAAACATTGACATTACCGGGTACGGATATCGTCACATCGCGCATTGGCCTCGGCACCTGGGCCATGGGCGGCCGCCAGTGGGGCGGCACCGACGATCCCAACGCCATCCGCACCATTCATGCCGCCATCGACCAGGGCGTCAACCTGATCGATACCGCTCCGGCCTATGGCTTCGGTCACTCGGAAGAGGTCGTCGGCAAGGCCATCGCCCAGGCCGGCCAGCGTGACAAGCTGGTGCTGGCGACCAAGGCGGGCCTGGAGTGGTACGACGACGCAAGCGTCGCCCGCAACGCCACGGCGAAGCGGCTGGAGAAGGAGCTCGACGATTCGCTGCGTCGGCTGAACACCGATCACATCGATCTCTACCAGATCCACTGGCCGGACCCGCTGGTCGACATTCAGGAGACCGCCGAGGCGATGGCACGCTTCCATCGCGCGGGCAAGATCCGGGCAATCGGCGTCAGCAACTTCTCCCCCGAGCAGTGCGACACCTTCCGCCAGACGGCGCCGCTGCATACCCTTCAGCCGCCCTACAATCTGTTCGAGCGCGACATCGACCGCGAGATCCTGCCCTACGCCGAAAACAACGACCTGACGTTGTTAACCTACGGCGCGCTGTGCCGCGGGCTGCTCACCGGCAAGATGCACGAAGGCTATACCTTCAACGGTGACGATCTGCGCAACAGCGATCCCAAGTTCCAGTCGCCGCGATTCGCCCAGTATCTGGCCGCCGTCGATGCGCTGGCCGAACTGGCTCGCACGCGTCATGACAAGAGCGTGCTGGCGCTGGCCGTGCGCTGGATTCTCGATCGCTCACCCAACATCGTCGCGCTGTGGGGCGCCCGCAAGCCGGAGCAGGTCGAACCGCTGGGCGATATCACCGGCTGGAAGCTGAGCGACGAGGACATGGCCGACATCGATGCCATTCTGACCCGGCACGTCAAGGATCCAGTCGGCCCCGAATTCATGGCGCCGCCGACGCGTCAATGAACGTGAAGTGATTCATCGCCAATCTGGAACCCGGCCTCGGCCGGGTTCTGTCGCTTCAGCGCGCCAGGCGTTGCAGCGGCTCCAGCGCGTCGATCAGTGCCGTCAGGGTCGGGCCGATCGGTGCGGTGACCTTGAGATCGAACAGCGCGTCCGCGCGCGTCTTGCCGAGATTGACGCAGGCGATCGGCTTGCCGAGCTTGTCTGCCTGACGGGCGAAGCGAAACCCCGAATAGACCATCAGCGACGAGCCGACCACCAGCATCCCCGAAGCCTCCTCCAGCGCCTGGAAAGCCTGTTCGACACGGGCCCTGGGCACGTTGTCGCCGAAGAACACCACATCCGGCTTGAAGACGCCGACGCGGCAGCGATGGCAGCTCGGCACGTCGAACGTCGAGAAGTCGTAACCGTCGAGATCGGCGTCGCCGTCCGGCCCCACCTCGGCGCTCAATGACAGCCACTCGGGATTGCGTCGTGCCAGTTCGTCGTGCAATGCATGACGCATCAGGGTCGCGTCACAGTTCATGCACTTCACCACATCGGCCTGACCGTGCAGGTCGATGACGCGGCGGGCGCCGGCGCGTTGATGCAGGCCATCGACGTTCTGGGTCACCAGCGAAGTGATTCGCGACTGACGCTCCAGCGCGGTCAATGCCGCGTGCGCCTTGCCCGGATGGGCGGCCGCCAGCGCCCGGAAACCGACCAGGCTGCGGGCCCAGTAGCGTTGCCGCACGCCGTGACTGCCCATGAAAGCCTGATGACTGACCGGCGGCGGCCGCTTCCAGTCGCCGCGCGCATCGCGATAGTCGGGAATGCCGCAATCGGTACTCACCCCGGCCCCCGTGAGCACGAATAGCCGTCGATGGCGCGAGACAAACTCGGCCAGCGCCTCGACGTCCTGGCTGGTATCTTCGAACATGATGTTTTCCATCGAAAGACGTTTCTCATCGACCCGCTTGCAGTATTCACCGTAGCATGCCGGATGGCCGATCATGTCGCACCGGCCCCCGCATCATGCCGTCGTGATGAGCCACCGGGCATCGCCACGGTTCGACCGGCGAATCCATCGACATCGCAGACGATGCTCGACCTCGGCTAGAATGGGACCTCTTCCCGCCCACGCCGCAAGGACACCCGCTCATGGCCTGGTTGGAGTACGTGCTGCCGCTGATCTTCCTCGCTCCCCTGGGCGCCGCCGCCCTGGTGGCGATCACTCTGCGCGACGTGCAGACCGTCGGCCTTCGCTCTCCGCATGACGGCAAGCCCATCCGCGAGATCGCCCAGGCCCATCGCGACCGTCTCGAGAAAGCCCGTATGACGTTCTTCCTCGATGCCACGCTGGCGCCGACGCTCACCTTGATGCCACTGGTTTACGGCATGGGCCGCATGCTGTTCGCCGAAAGACAGAGCTGGCTGGAATGGTCGCTGTATGGCGTCGTCAGCACGCTGCTGGCCATGCTGTTCTGCTTTCTGATCCTGCGCGACGTGCAGCGTCTCCGTCGCCTGACGCGCAGTCTGGCCTGCGAGCTGGCGGTCGGCCAGGCACTGGATCATCTGATCCGGCCGCTGGCCAAGCCCTACTTCGTCTTTCATGATTTTCCCGCCGACAGCTACAGTATCGACAACGTGCTGGTAACGCCCCAGGGCGTGTTCGTGATCCAGACCGTGGCCCGCGACTTTCCGCTCGATCTCGAGGGTCACCCCATCAACACCGTATCGGTAGAGAACGAACGCCTGCGCTTCCGCGGCTGGAGCGAACGTCAGATCCTGCGCAAGGTTCAGCTGTCGACGGTCTGGCTGCGCCAGTGGCTGTCGCGCCACGCCAAATTGAGCGTGCCGGTGAGAGGCATCCTCGTGCTTCCGGGCTGGATCATCGATGACGAAACCGAGCATCTCGGCGACAGCCGCGACATTCGTGTGGTCGACGGCGTCGATCTCGCCACCCAGCTCGGCACCGCCCAGGTCGAAGTCATCGACGACGCCCAGCGCCAGCATCTGGTGGATACCCTGAATGCCCGCTATCGGCGCTTCGAGAGCAAGCGCCGGCCAACTGACGGAGCCTGAAAGTCTCCGCCTCGGACTTTTCCCAGGCTTTTTCCAGAGAGCGCTTCAAACAAGGGCTTCAAACAAAAGCTTCAAAACGACCTCTCAAAGAGGCCTAAAAACTTTTCCACAAGCCAGGAGACGCCATGCCCCGTTCCGATTCCCGCCACGATTCTCGCTACGATGTGCTGACCTTCGGTGAAGCCATGGCCCTGTTCGTCGCCGACGACGACGGCCCGCTGGACCAGGTCACGCGATTCCACCGCCGCACGGCCGGTGCCGATACCAACGTGGCGATCGGGCTGTCACGACTGGGCTTCGATGTGCGCTGGCTCAGTCGCGTCGGCGCGGATCACAACGGCACCTTCCTGCAGCGGGCGCTGGAGACTGAAGGGCTGGACTGCCGCCATGTGCAGCGCGATGACACCCACGCCACCGGCCTGGTCTTCAAGGAGCGCGCCGTCGACGGTGCCGACCCTCACGTCGAGTACGTTCGCCGGGGCAGCGCGGCCAGCTACCTCAACGTCGCCGACAGCGAAGGCGTGGCGCTGGAATCCGCGCGCCACCTTCACGCCACCGGGATCCCGCCGGCCATCTCCGAGTCGGCGCGAGAGCTGTCGTTTCATCTGTTGCGCCGGGCGCGCAGCGCCGGCCTGTCGATCTCGTTCGATCCCAACCTGCGGCCCAGCCTGTGGCCCAGCGAAAAGGTCATGATCGAAACGCTCAACGCGCTGGCCGCCGAGGCCGACATCGTCATGCCGGGGCTCAGCGAAGGGCGCCTGCTGACCGGCCGCGACACGGCCTACGACATCGCCGGAGACTATCTCGACCGGGGCGCCAAGGTCGTGGTCATCAAGCTGGGCCCGGAAGGCAGCTACTTCCGCACCGCCGACAGCGAAGGCACCGTCGAGGGCTCGCCCGTCAAGCAGGTCATCGATACCGTCGGCGCCGGCGACGGCTTCGCGGTGGGCATCGTCAGCGCCTATCTGGACGGGCTGGACTGGCGGGCCGCGCTGCATCGCGGCAACCTGATCGGCGCCCGCCAGGTGCAGGTCATCGGCGACATGGAAGGCCTGCCCAGCCGGGAGCAGCTGGTCGATATGGAACGTAGCGGCGAAGCAATTTAACCCTGGCGGCGAGGCGATCTAACCCGGCACGGGATCGTCGTCGCGAACCTGCCGGCTCGTATGATTCGTGGCGTACGGCTTCGCGTTCAGGCAATCGCGAAGCCCCGCCAGCACCGCGGGCTTGAGCGCTCCCAGCGCTTCGCCCGAGAGCCCGCTGAGAACGATGAGCCGCGTCTGGCGGCGCTGCCGATAGCTCTGTTGCCCTTGCGAATAGCCCTGTCGTCCTTGCGAATAGCCCGGCCGCCCTTGGGAATAACCCAGCCACAGAGGCAGCTCGACGGCGCGCATCGTCGACGGCTGTACACGCAGCGACCAGCGGCGTGGCCGGGCCAGCCGCTCCCAGAGCCACCAGCGCTCGAACTGCGCAACCGTCGGCCGCTGGCCGCCGCCAAGCGCAAGGGCGTCATCGTCCTCTGCCGGCTGCAGGTCCAGCTCCCCCGCCACCAACAACGCCCGGGGCAGGTTCTCGGCGGCCAGGAGCCAGGCCAGCGGCGTTGCCGCCTCGCGGCCGATCTCCACGGCCCACAGCGACAGCCACGCCGGTTCGAACCGCTCGGCGCCAAAGCGGCGCAGCCTGGGTTCGGCGACGGCGGCGTTCACGCGCCGAGGCAGCCGCAATAGCGGTTCCGGCATCGCGGCTTTTAGCTCATCCATTGGCCCACCCTTGAAGTAGCGCCAGCGCAGCAAGCGAGACGAAGAACCACGCCACCAACCCGATGCAGCGACGTCGCGTCAGGCGGGCATCACGGCCGATCTCGGCGGCACCGTCATGGCGCCCCTTGAGCATCGCCTGCATGTCCGGCGCGGTTTCGTCGATCACCACATCCGACAGCTGAGCCGCCGACGGTGCCGGTGCCGTCAGGCTCACCAGGTAGCCGACGACCACCGACACGATCAGCCCGACGAAGTTCTGGTAGAGCCAGGAGATGTCCGTCTGCGAGACGGCCCACACCGCCATCATGCCGAGGACGATACCGGCGACCGCCCCGCGCCCATTGCTGCGATGGCTGAGCACGGCCAGCAGGAAAGTGCCCAGCAGCGCCCCGTAGAACCAGGAGCCAATGCGATTGACCGCCTCGATGACCGGCCCGAGGTTGCCAGCGAAGAAGGCGAATATCGTGGCATAGAGCCCCCAGAAGATGGTGGCCCAGCGCGACGCCTTGAGATAGTGCTTCTCGTCGGCATCGGGCTTGACGTAGCGGGCATAGAAATCGCGAACCGTCACCGCGGAGAGCGAGTTGAGCGCGGAATCCAGGCTAGACATCGCCGCGGCGAAGACACCGGCAATCACCAGCCCGGTAATCCCGACGGGGAAAGCGTTGACCACGTAGCGCGGGAACAGCTCGTTGAGGTTGTCCGGTGCGGTCAGGCCATGCTGCTGGTAGTAGGCCGCCAGCATCACGCCAATGAACAGGAACAGCAGCATCTGCGGCACCAGCAGATAGCCGCCGATCAGCAACGAACGCTGCCCTTCGGCGATCGACGGGCTGGTCAGCACTCGCTGGATCTGACTCTGGTCGGTACCGAAATAAGCGATATGCATCACCACGCCGCCGATCAACCCGGCCCACAGCGAGTAGGTCACGGTGGGATCGAGCGACAGGTCGAGGGTATCGAACATGCCGTTGGCGGCGCCGTAGGCGAACACGTCGCTCCAGCCGCCGGGCAGGCTCGAGACCATCAGCACCATGCTCAGGATCGCCCCCAGCCACAGCACGAACATCTGGATCACGTCGGTCCAGATCACCGCGCTGATCCCGCCGAGCACGGTGTAGCTCACGGCGATGACCGCCATCAGCACGATGGTCAGGTTGACGTTCCAGCCGGTGACGACCGACAGCACCAGCGCTGGCGCGTAGAGTACGACGCCGGTGGCGAGACCGCGGGCGACCAGGAACAGCAGCGCGGCCAGCGACCGCGTCAGCGCCCCGAAGCGACGTTCGAGCAGCTCGTAGATGCTGTAGATCCCGGCGCGGTGGAAGATCGGCACCAGAATCACGATCAGCGCCGCCATCGCCAGCGGTACGTTGATGAACGTCGCCAGGCGCTCCAGCCCGCCTTCGAAACCCCAGCCGGGCGCGCCGATGAACGTGATGGCACTGGCCTGCGTCGCCATGACCGACAGTCCGATGGCCCAGCCGGGAATCTTGCGACCACCGAGGAAGTAGTCCTGCGTGCTCTCCTGATCCTTGCCGAAGCGGGCGCCCACCCAGGCGATCCCCACCACGTAGACGATCAGAACGACGGTGTCCCACCAGGTAAAGGCTCCCACATCCGAGTCCTCGCTTTTTTGTTATCGACAAATTCAGCGTAGCACGTCGTTTCCGGTGTGACCGGACCCGCTCGCCGGCACTGCTGAAACGAAAAACCCCGGCCAGGTGGCCGGGGTCGGAGTCGGAGTCGGTGCAACACGGAGCGATCTCAGCCTGGCGGCTGCTCGGGACTGTCGGGCATGTTGATGCTGCCCGGCTCCATGCGGTTGAGGTGCAGGAACTGCAGATGGCGCTCGTACTGGTCGAGAATGTCATCGATGACCTGCTCACGGGTATAACCCATCAGGTCGTAACCCTGACTCCCTTCCAGCAGATACACCTCCAGACGGTAGTAACGGTTGCTGCTCCGCGGCGTGCGCATGGCGAAGGACGGCGTGGAGAACGGATGCGTCCAGATCTGGTAGGCAAAGTTCTGCTCGTTGCCGAGATCGACGTAGAGCGACAGGTAGTCGTCGTCGTTCTGGTTGCCATCGCTGATGTCGACCTGAACGCCCTGCTTCAACAGCTCTTCACGCACCGCTTCCATCGCCGGGCGCCCGGTCGATTCCAGGAACTGCTGCGCCTGCTGGCGATTGGGGAAGGACATGGCGCGCTTGAGTCGCATCTTCCAGTCGTAAGGGCGATCGCGGCCACCGGTAGACATTCGGCCCGACAGCGAGCCGGACAGGCTCAGGCGATGGCTGTCTTCCTTGAATGCCTCGACCTTCAGTGCCTTGTAGAGCCCGGCGATCATGAAGAACAGCACGATCGAGAAGGGCAGCCCGGTGATGACCACCGCGCTCTGCAGCGTCGACAGCCCCCCGGCAAGCAATAGCGACAGGGTCAGAATCCCGATCACGGCCGACCACAGGATACGCATCCAGATGGGCGCGTCGCTGTTAACGTCCTTGAGCTTGGAGGTGAAATTCGACAGCACCAGGGCACCCGAGTCGCCGGAGGTGATGAAGAACACGATCGCCAGAATGCTCACGGCAACGGTCGTGATGACCGGGAACGGATATTCCTGCAGGAACAGATAGATCCCCGCCGGCGGCGTTTCCATGACCTGCTGGCCGAAGTCCGCCGCCCCGTTCATCGCCATGTCGAGGGCGCTGTTACCCAGGATCGACATCCAGATCATCATGAACGCGATCGGCAGCGTCAGGGTACCGGCCACGAAGGTACGAATCGTGCGGCCACGCGAGATGCGCGCCAGGAACAGGCCGACGAACGGGCCCCAGGCGATCCACCAGGCCCAGAAGAACAGGGTCCAGCCGTTCAGCCACTCCGTCGGGCGGTCGAAGGCGTAGGTGTCGAACGACATCGAGATGAAGTTGGACAGATAGTCGCCGACGTTCATCACCAGCGCGTTGAGCAGGAACACCGTCTTGCCGGCGAACAGCACGAACAGCAACAGCGCGATGGCCAGCAGGACATTGAACTCGGAAAGCCGACGGATCCCCTTCTCGACACCCGTCACCGCCGAAATGGTGGCGAACAGCACGATCAGCAGGACCAGGATCGTCTGCGTCCAGGCGCTCTCCGCGATACCGAACATGAAGTTCAGACCGTAGTTGAGCTGGATGACACCGATCCCGAGACTGGCGGCGATGCCGAACACGGTTCCCAGCACGGCGGCGATATCCACCACGTGGCCAACGGGGCCGTAGATCTTCTTGCCGAAAATGGGATAGAGGGCGCTACTGATGGTCAGCGGGAGGTTGTGGCGATAGCTGAAGAAGGCCAGCGACATCCCCACCAGGGTATAGATGCCCCACCCTGAAAGCCCCCAGTGCAGGAAGGTCAGCTGCATCGCGTGGCGCGCGGCCGCGATCTGGTCATCGGGGGCATTGGGCGCGTTGTAGAACTGGGTCAGCGGCTCCGCCAGGGCGAAGAAGATGACCCCGATCCCGATACCGGCGGAGAACAGCATTGCCGACCAGGAGAAGATGTTGAAATCGGGTCGCGAATGCTCGGGCCCGAGGCGAATCCTGCCGAAGCGGGACACCCCCACGAACAGCACGAACGCCAGATAGATGACGACCGTCAGAAAGTAATACCAGCCGAAAGTGTTGGAGATCCAACCCAGCAGCGCATTGATGATGCCGCTGGCCTGTTCGGTAGCGACCATCGCCCATAGCGAGAAGAGGACGATACCAATGACCGACCCATAGAAGACGACTGGATTCAGCCTGTCCTCGGTCGTGGAATTATTATCGGGGCTTGTACTCATGCGGCTCCCATCATGTTCAGATAGTTTGCGTTGACGAGAGGTCAGGGCGCCCCGGAAGCCCGTACCGGCCTGCGGGGGTCGCTGCGCGATAATGGCCCTTCACTCGTTTCCGTTTTACCGCCGCGAGGCCTTGCGACCTCGGATCGAGTCAGATCGATTCGGTCGTCGAATCCATCGCTGTCTTCAACGAAAGTCGCCGACCCGATCCACTCTCCCCGGCCTCTTGCCTTGTCCTGCAACCACCTGACCAGGGAATCGCTACCACTGCCGATGCTCCTGTAATCGCCCGGTGTCGGGCCGAGCCAATGCTTGAACTATGATCCATTGCGGCACAAATGCGAGTGCTATTTCACCGCTCGAATTCCCAGCGCTTTGCCTCATCGGCTCTTGCCGTCGAGCGCTTCGTGTCAAAGCGCTTCGTGTCAAAGCCCTTCGTGTCAAAGCCCTTCGTGACAAAGCGCTTCACATCGAACTCTTGAAGGCTCGGCAGGTTGGTACGCGGTTTCGACGCACGCTGGCGTCGGCGCCATTCGGTATCGACGACGCTACCGATGACGTGATTTTTATTGATTGATCGTTCAATTAAAATACGGCGTTATGAATCAACTTTCAACAGCCACACCGTCAGACTCTCGAGCAGCCGCGAGGGCCAGAGCACCGAAAGCGACGACGCCGGATACGGATCCGACGTCGCAGCGGGAACCAAAAGGGAAGCAAAAGGGAAGGGAAAAGGAGCTGAAAGAGAGATGAAAAGAGAACGCGGACTTACTCGGCCTTGAGGCGCCCGCCCATTTCCTGAGCGAGCTCGACGGCATAGTGGTCGGTCATGCCACCAATGAAATCGAGCATCCGGCGGTAACTGTCGTAAAGGGGCCAGTTCGGCTTCGGCGTATTCTCGCCGATCAGCGCCAGCACACGCTGATGCTTGAAGGATGAATGGCCGGTGTGATGCAGCTCGTGGGCCGCCCCGATGAATGCCTCGAGCAGAATGCCGAGCGTGGTGTAGGCGCCGATCTCGAGCTTGGCCTTGCGCTCGTTCTGGAAGATGCGCTCGCGGGCCAACTGCTTGGCCGAGGAGACGCCCCAGGTCAGGTCCGGGTGGCACAGCTCGAGCAGATCATCGTTCAGCGTGCCATTGAGCAGCGCCCTTTCGTGCTGGACGAAGACATCCCCGACCTCGTTGACTGCCCGCTCCATCGCCGCCCCCCGCAGCGCCGCGATACGCCGACGCTGGGATACGCCATCGGCGGCCATCTGCTCGTAGCCGGCCGGGGGCTCGCCAGCGATCTGCAGCAGCACCTGCGCCACTTCCTCGTAGCGCAGGATGCCCATTTCCAGACCATCCTCCAGATCGAGCAGCGCATAGCAGATATCGTCCGCGGCCTCGACCAGGTAGGCCAGCGGATGCCGACACCACTTCGACTCGTCGACCGCCTTCAGCCCCAGACGCTCGGCCACCTCGACCAGTAGCTGCTTCTCGGACTGGTAGCAACCGAACTTGCCCATCTGACCACCGTGCTCGACCGTCCACGGATACTTGAGCAGGGTGCCCAGCGTCGCGGCGGAGAGCCGCATGCCGCCCCGAAACTGGTTGTACTCGATCTGGGTCACGACCCGGAAACCCTGGGCGTTACCTTCGTAGGTCAGCAGGTCGCGGCGCTGCGCGTCGTCGAGCCCTTCCAGCAGGCCACTGCCCTGCAGCTCGGCCCATTTGAACCAGTCTCGTATCGCGTACTCGCCGGCGTGGCCGAACGGCGGATTGCCGATATCGTGCCCCAGGCAGGCCGCCTGGACGATCACGCCGAGATCAGCGGGGGTCACCCAGCCCGGCAGGCTGTCGCGCAGCTGCTCGCCGACGATCATCCCCAGGCTGCGGCCGACGCAGCCCACCTCGATCGAATGCGTCAACCGGGTGTGGATATGATCGTTGTCGGTCAGCGGGTGAACCTGGGTCTTGCGCCCGAGCCGGCGGAAGGAACCGGAGAAGACGATGCGATCGTAGTCCTTGTGGAAAGGGCTACGACCGATTTCACCACGCGAAGTCCGGGCATCGTGCAGACGGACGGGATCGAGCAGGCGCTCCCATTGCATGGTGGTCATCTTGGTCTCCGTTGACAGTAAAGGCAGCTTCGGGCTTCGGGCTTCGGGCTTCGGGCTTCGGGCTTCGGGCTTAGGGCTTAGGGCTTCGAACCGACTAGGATGCCGCCCGGGTCGCGGAAAGAAAAGCATCCACGCCCGGCTTGCGGCCCATCATCCCTGCTCTTGGCTCTTGGCTCTTGGCTCTTGGCTCGTAGCTCGTAGCTCGTAGCTCGTAGCTCGTAGCTCGTAGCTCGTAGCTCGTAGCTCGTTATTCTTTGACGTCCATGTATTCGCGCGCCCAGATCCGATACTCGTCGAGCGTCGAATAACGCGTCGACAGCTGCGAGGCATCCAGATCGTTGGTGGCGATGTTGCGTTGCTCGCGCAGGCAGTCGTAGGTCGCCTTGATCGCCGCGAAGTAGGCCGCGTGGCCGTTGACGACGATACGTACGCCGAGCCTCGCCAACCGTTCGCGGTCGCGCAGCGCCGGGTTGTCGTAGGTGACCAGCATCAAGGGCACCGTCAGCGGTGCGGCGAGCTTTTCCAGATGCTCGAAATCCCGCACGCCGACCAGACAGATGGCATCGACACCGGCGGCCTGGTAGGCACGAATGCGCGCAATGGCGGCATCGTCGTCGAGCTGGCCGGCATGGGTGCGCGCGATGATCGACATGGCGGGATCGATACGCGCCTCGAGTGCCGCACGCATCTTGCCGACGCCCTCTTCGACCGGAATCAGATCGGTCGACTTGTGGCCGTACTGCGCCGGCAGCAGCGTGTCCTCGATGGTCAACGCCGCCACGCCGGCCCGCTCGAGCTCGGTGATCGTGCGCATCACGTTGAGCGCGTTGCCATAGCCGTGATCGGCATCGGCGATCACCGGCAGGCGGGCCACGCGGCCGATGCGGGTCGCCTGCTCGACGAACTCGCTCAGCGTGATCAAGGCGAAGTCCGGTGCTGCCAGTACCTGCAGCGAGGCGACCGAGCCCCCGAGAATGCCGACTTCGAAATCGAGATCGGCGGCGATACGAGCCGACATCGGATCGAAGACCGACGCCGTGTAGTAGCACGCGTCGCTGGCCAGCAGCTTGCGGAACGCGTTACGCAAATCGTGTTGCGAGGGGGTTGTCACGAAACACTCCTATCTCTATCACCCTTGCGGGCTTTGCTTCCCTGGGGACCTTTCTTTCACCCGGGAAACATGGTTTTCATGAAGGCGATGCTTTCGCCCTTGGCACACTCGGGCGCCCGCCGATAGCCGATGAAACCGCGATGAAGGCATCGGCGCGGACCGACAATCCTACCACTAAAGTTTGAGAAACGACGCTGGTACCGGGCGCCGCCTGACGATCGATGAATGTCATGCATGATGATCGTGAGCGCGCTTCATTGGCCGAAATTCCCTCCAACCCGCATCATTAGCGGCCTCAGTATCGATATTTGATCCACGTGCCACCATCGGGTCGGCGTCTCTCGAAAGGAAATCCCATGTTGCAAACGCATCCCCCATTCCGAGCCGATATCGTCGGCAGCTTTCTGCGTCCGGCCGCATTGAAGGAAGCCCGCCTCCAGTTTCAGCGCGGCGCCATTGATGCCTCGGTACTTCAAAAGATCGAGGATGACGAAATTCGTCGCGTGGTCGAACAGCAGGAAGCTGCCGGTCTTCAGGTGGTGACCGACGGCGAATTCCGCCGGGCCTGGTGGCATTTCGATTTCCTCGAGCAGCTCGACGGCGTCACGGGATACCAGGGCGATCAGGGCATCCAGTTCCAGGGCGTGCAGACGAGTGCCAAGCAGATCCGCGTCGACGGCAAGGTCGGATTCAATCCCGAACACCCGATGCTGGATCATTTCCGCTATCTGGCCGGCGTCGCCAACGTCATGCCCAAGATGACGATCCCCAGCCCCAGCGTGCTGCACTTCCGTGGCGGTCGCAAAAAGATCGACAGCGGCGTCTACCCCAGCCTGGATGCCTTCTTCGCCGACACTGCCGATGCCTATCGCGATGCCATCCGCGCATTCTACGACGCCGGCTGCCGCTATCTGCAGCTCGACGACACCGTCTGGGCCTACCTCTGCTCCGAGAAGGAGCTGCAGGCCGCGCGGGACCGCGGCGACGACCCCGACCAGTTGCAGGCGATCTACGCCGAGATGCTCAATCACGCCCTGGCCGACAAGCCGGACGACCTCTACGTCTCGCTCCATGTCTGCCGCGGCAACTTCCGCTCCACCTGGATCAGCGAAGGTGGCTACGAGCCGGTGGCGGAGACGCTGTTCGGCAAGGTCGGCGTGGATGCCTGGTTCCTCGAATACGACAGCGACCGTGCCGGCAGCTTCGATCCGTTGCGCTTCATTCCGGAAGGCCATCAACAGGCGGTGCTCGGCCTGATCACCACCAAGGTGGGCGAACTCGAAGATCCGCAGGCCGTCCGGGCGCGTCTCGACGAGGCCACGCAGTTCGTCGACAAGCAGCAGCTCTGCCTGAGCCCGCAATGCGGCTTCGCCTCCACCGAAGAAGGCAATAACCTTGCCGAGCAGGCGCAGTGGGAAAAGATCCGGCTGACGCTGGAGATCGCCAACGCCTACTGGGGCCAGGGTTGAAAGCCCACGAAGATCGTGCCCTGCCGGTGAGACGCAACGTCTCCCCGGCAGGGCCGCCGGCTAGCGGGGCTCGCTTTCGTCGTGGCGGATGAGCGACCCCAGCAGACGGCTGAGGAAGCCCTTCCGCTCGGGATCGGGCTCCTGCTCGATCAGCGCCCTGGGATCGATGCTCTCCCGGTCGATATGTACGAACGCCGCCTGAAAGGGCGGTAGCGTCAGCCCGTCCTCGCCCAGGTGCGCCGTGAACCCGGCCTGATAGACGATCTCGCCGGCACCGGCCGGCAGACTGGTGAAACGCGATTCATCGGTGAGATTGAAGACCGCCAGGATCGCCTGGTCGTGAGAGACCCGCAGCCAGCCCAGCAGCTCGTCGTCGAAGTCGCTCAGGATTAGCGTGCCGTCGACCATCGCCGATTGAGACTTGCGCCAATGCAGGAACTGACGCGTCACGTTCAGGGTGCTTTCCGCATCGGTGTGCTGCTTCTCGACCGACAGTTGGCGATGATGTCCATCCACCGGCAACCACGGCTCCACCGACGTGAAGCCACCGTATTCGCCGCTCGTCCACGGCATCGGTGTGCGGCAGCCGTCACGCCCCTTGTAATCCGGCCACAGCGCCAGCCCATACGGATCGACCAGCCGCTCGTAGGGCACGTCCGCTTCCGGTAATCCCAGTTCCTCGCCCTGATAGAGACAGATGCTGCCATAGAGCGAGCAGAGCATGACCGTGGCGACCTTGGCCACCAGCGGCCCGTGCTGCTCCAGGTTCTCGTGCTCGGTCCAGCGCGACACGACGCGCATGACGTCATGGTTGGAGAGCGCCCAGCAGGGCCAGGCATCGCCCGCGTAATACTGGAAATGCTCGATGATGTCGCGAAGTCGCTGGGCGCTGAATTCGGCATCGAACAGATCGAAGGTATACGCCATGTGCAGCCGGTCATTACCGATGGTGTACTCGACCATGCGTTCCAGCGGCCGGTCGTCGGAGATCTCCCCCACCGTCATGGTGCCGGGATACTCGTCCATCAGCGCGCGCAGTTCGTTCAGGAACCCGATGTTCTCCGGCTGGCTGATGTCGAATTGATGGCGTTGCATCGAATAGGGGTTCGATGCCGGCACGCTAGGGGTCTTCAGCTCACCGCTGCCCAGCGCCGGATTGTCCTGCAGCCCCAGGCTGTGGAAGTAGAAGTTCGAGGTATCCAGCCGGAAGCCGTCGACGCCGAGATCGAGCCAGAAACGGGCGTTGTCGAGCTGCTCCTTGCGCACCGCCGGGTTGTGGAAGTTGAGATCCGGCTGGCAGGACAGGAAATTGTGCAGGTAGTACTGGCGTCGCCGGCTATCGAAGGTCCAGGCGCTGCCGCTGAAGAACGACAGCCAGTTGTTCGGCGCCGTGCCGTCGGGCTTGGGATCGGCCCAGACGTACCAGTCGGCGCGCTGATTGTCGCGGGAACTTCGGGTATTCGGATTAAGTGGTAGATGGAGCCCCCTTGCTCCTTCGAACCCTTAACTCTCCCAGAAGGTTGATAGATCGACGCCGTAGTTTATCTCAGGCTCGGGAAGACCCATGCTGTAGGTCATGGTGGCCTTGCCCAGGAAGGGGGATTCCTTGGTCTGCGGCACCTTCTTCTTGTGCTTGGTGGTGTAGAGCATCCGGGCCCGCATCACCTCGAATGAGTAGCCACGGCCATCGCGGTTCTTATCCTTGGCCAGCCGGTTGATTGACTCCGTGAAGGCGTTGGTGATCGGGATGTCGGTCTCGAAGTAGGTCAGCATCTCCTCATGCCAGCCACTGATAGCACTGACGAGATCTTTCCAGACCTCCTTTTGCCCCTGTGGGATGTCGTCAATCCAGGCAGTCAGCGCCTTCTCGGCGTCACGCCGGGTTGTGGCGTCCCAGATGTGGAAGAACCGCTCCTTGTGCTCGTAGGCCGCCAAGAGCTGGGGGAATGCCCCTGTCCAGGTCTCCATGATGAGCCGTTCGCGATCTGAGACATCGTGAGCGCGCTTCAGCAGGATCTTCCGGTCACCCTTGAGGGTTCGGCGCTGGTTGGACGTCAGCTTTTTCCTGAGCCCCTTGCGGACCTTTTCCAAGGCCTCGTTGGCCATTCGCACGACGTGGAACTTATCGACCACAATGCGAGCCTGCGGCAGCACCGCCTGGACAGCACGGCGGTACGGTTTCCACATATCCATGCTGACGATCTCGACCTGGTGGCGCTCGGTCATGCTCATGAGGCGCCTCGTCACCGCGTCCTGCTGGCGACCGGGCAGCAGGTCCAGTAGGGTACGCTCCTCCAGGTTGGTCAGGATGCAGCGGTAGCGGCGGTTCAGGTACAGCTCGTCGATCCCCAGGCAGCGGGGTGTCTCGAAGCGATGCCAGGCTGCCAGGAACTCAGCCTTCTTCTTGAATATCTCGCGGACAGTCTTCTCGTCGAGGCCCGTGGTATCAGCCACGTAGGCGTAGGGGTGATTGAAGGCTTCCTTCTCGACGTGGTTGTAAAGCCTCCGCGTCATGCGGTGATCGTCTACCATTTCCGGAAGAGCTGGCCGGAACGTCCTTCCACACGCCCGGCAGGTGTAGCGGCGACGGACCACCCAGAGGGTGACCCGCTTTCCGTGGATGTGTAGGTCGCGATAGGCCACATCGCGCTTACCGAACCTGACAAACTCACTCTCAACGCCGCATTCCTCGCAAGCTAGAGGCTCAGGAGCTTCAACCTGGTAGTGGAGATCATGCTCTTCCATCTTGGTGGCTAGGACGTGGTACTCGGGAAGGTGAAGGATGTTGTCAGGCAAGCTGGTCATGCAAACTTTCCTTGTCGACATGGTCTATAGATGATCGCGACTCTTTGACCGCGTTGTTTTCTACGAACTGAAGGTGAGTTACTCCCTTGGGTCTTCTGCTTCTCTGAGCCCTTCATGCAATGACGCAATTAGCGGGCAAGTGATATTGCCTTGTTGTGCATGGCATCGGTCGACCATTTCGCTCAGCACCTTCTCAATTCTTTCAAGCCTGTCGATCTTCTCGCGAACGTCCCCTAACTTGTGCTCTGCGAGAGCACTGGCTTCTTGACAGTGGGCGCCATCTTCCAGCCGAAGTAGGTCACTGATCTCATCCAGACTAAAGCCTAGCTGCTGCGCCGTTTTCACGAACGTCAACCTGTCGATATCGGCGGCACTATAGCGTCGAATACCTCCGGGAGGTCGTTCGGGCTCCGATAATAGCCCTCGTCGCTGGTAATAGCGGATTGTCTCGACATTGACGCCGGCCGCCTTGGCCAGGCCGCCAATGGTCATGGTGTCCGCCACTTTATCTGCATGTCTCTTCATGATGCTTGACTCCGTACCAAGCTACGGAAGTAACCTTATCGTAGCTCCCCCCATCCCGAAAGGAGAATCGTCAATGCGGACATCTAAAACGGGGCGAGGGCCCCTGGCCGCCGGAGGAGTCGCGGCCCTCCTGGCCTCGGCGTGTTGCCTCGGCCCGCTGGTTCTGATCACGCTGGGCGTTTCCGGCGCCTGGATCAGCAATCTGGCGTCGCTGGAGCGCTATCGCCCGCTCTTTATCGGCGTCGCGCTGGTGGCGATGTTCTTCGCCTGGCGTCGCGTCTTTCGGCCAGTGGAAAAGTGCCAGCCGGGAGAGGTGTGTGCCGTGCCACGGGTCAGGACGGGCTACAAGGCGATCTTCTGGCTCGTATCGCTGCTGGTGCTAATCGCCCTGGTATTCCCCTACGTCTTGCCCTTGTTCTATTAAAAGGAGATCTACCATGAAAGCTCGTTTCGCCTTCATCGCGCTACTCGCCCTGCTCAGCACGCCCGCCTTAGCGGCCTTGCAGACCGTGAAGCTGTCGGTGCCGGGCATGACCTGTGCCGCCTGCCCGATCACCGTCAAGGCCGCCCTCAACAAGGTGGACGGCGTCTCGCAAGTCGACGTGAGCTACGCGGATCTCGAGGCCGTGGTCACCTTTGACGACGCCCGAACGTCGGTGGAGGCATTGACCGAGGCCACCACCAACGCTGGGTATCCATCAACCCCGACATCCTCGCAAGCGGATCGAGAGTGATCATGAAGAATCCCAAGACCCTGCTGCGCGTGAGCGTGATCGGCACCGTCCTGGTGGCATTGTGCTGCTTTACGCCGATCCTGGTGATCCTGCTTGGCACGGTGGGCCTGGCGGCGCTGACGGGCTATCTCGACGTTGTGTTATTGCCGGCCCTGGCCTTCTTCATCGGCCTGACCATTTATGCGATTTGGCGTAAGAAGCAGTTCGACGCCTGTTGTGACAACTGCTCTATCAAATCAAGGAATACGCCCCCTGAGTGACATCAAGCAGCTGCACATCGCGGTCATCGGGTGAGTTGTTTACGAGCTTGTCCGTCACGGTGAAGGAATAAGCGTGAAAGATTCGCAGAAATTTTTAAGCGTCGTGCTTGGCACCGGGTTGATGGTGCTGTGTTGCGCCGGGCCAATCGCCCTGGTGCTATTCGGTACGGCGGGCCTGGCCGCGTTGGCAGGCTATCTCGATTACCTGCTGTTTGCCGTCCTGGCCATCGTCATCGGCTTACCTCTCTACGCGCGATACCACAAGCGGAAGCAGGATGCCGGCTTTACTAATGAAGACTCGGAGAAACGTGATGATTGAACTCAACGTGAGCGGCATGACCTGTGACCGCTGTGCGGATCATGTCAGGGAAGCCTTGGAGAAGCTGCCCGGCGTGCAGTCGGTGGAGGTATCCTATCCTCAGAGGACGGCATCGGTAGCCGTTGATCCGGGGACACCGGCCTCGGCGTTGACGTTTGCCGTGACCCGACTTGGCTACCAAGCTCGACTGGCCAACAGTGGGCCCACTTCCCCGGCAGGCGCATCGGTGTCCAAGGGCCGTGATGAAGACGCCCCGCACATCGCGGTGATCGGCAGCGGCGGCGCCGCCATGGCGGCGGCCCTGAAGGCCGCCGAGCGCGGCGCCCGGATCACCCTGATCGAACGCGGCACCGTCGGCGGTACCTGTGTCAATACAGGCTGTGTGCCTTCGAAGATCATGATTCGCGCGGCCCATATTGCCCACTTGCGTACGGAAAGTCCCTTCGATGCAGGCCTGAGCGCCCAGGCGCCGGTGGTGGATCGGGCCAAGCTGCTCGAGCAGCAGCAGCGACGTGTCGAGGAACTGCGTGACGCCAAGTACGAGGGGATTCTGCGCGACCACCCGGCCATCACTGTCCTGCACGGCGAGGCCCGGTTTATCGATGCCCATAGCCTGATGGTCAAGCTGAACGAGGGCGGCGAGCAGGTCGTCCACTTCGACCGCGCCTTCATCGGTACTGGCGCCCGACCGGCAGTACCGCCGATCCCGGGTCTTGCCGACACCCCCTACCTGACCTCTACCAGTGCTCTGGCCCTGGACACTCTTCCCGAGCGGCTGATTGTGATCGGCGCCTCGGTGGTGGCCCTGGAACTGGCCCAGGCCTTCGCCAGGCTGGGCAGCCGGGTCACGGTGCTGGCCCGCAGCCGCCTGCTCTCCCAGGAAGACCCGGCGGTAGGGGATGCGGTGGAGGCGGCGTTTCGCCGCGAGGGCATCGAGGTCCTCAAGCAGACCCAGGCGAGCCGTGTGGACTACACCGACAATGAATTCATTGTCGACACCAACGCCGGCACCTTGCGGGCGGATCAACTGCTGGTGGCCACCGGACGGACACCCAATACCGAGGCCCTGAACCTGGCGAGCCTCGGCGTGGAAACCGCACATGGGGCTATTCTGGTCGATGAGCATCTGCACACCACGGTGCCGGGGCTCTATGCCGCCGGTGACTGCACCGATCAGCCGGAGTTCGTCTATGTCGCCGCCGCCGGGGGCAGCCGGGCTGCCGTCAACATGACCGGGGGCGAAGCCACCCTGGACCTGAGCGCCATGCCGGCGGTGATCTTCACCGACCCCCAGGTGGCCACCGTCGGCCTGACGGAAGCCGAGGCCATCGAGCAAGGCTTCAGCGTCGATACCCGTGAGCTGGACCTGGAAAACGTGCCGCGTGCGCTGGTGAATTTCGACACCGGTGGTTTCATCAAGCTGGTGGCCGAACGCGACTCGGGCCGGTTGCTGGGGGTGCAGGCGGTGGCGGGGGAAGCCGGTGAGCTGATCCAGACGGCGGTGATGGCGCTACGCGCACGCATGACCGTACACGACATCGCCAATGAGCTGTTTCCCTACCTGACCATGGTGGAAGGGCTCAAGCTCTGTGCCCAGACTTTCACCAAGGATGTGACGCAGTTGTCCTGCTGTGCCGGGTGAACGATATGAGCGCGACCGTGGTGCCACTGGGCGGCGGCACCACGGGTTTTGGGCATGGACACCACAGGGAGCCCTGTCACGATGAACACGACACTACCAGATTGCGGGATGATGGGGGCGATGGGCTGGATAATGCCAGTGATCGGAATTGCCCTACTATTGCTACTGGTCCTCGGCATCGCCTGTTTGGTGAAGTATCTGCTCTCTAGCAAGTGAGCGTACTCAGCGAGCCATCAACCAGCTAATCCGTTGTGGGTTGAGTTTGTCGGCCACCTTTAGCTCTCGCATACCAACCAGATAATCCGGATACCCTTGGTTTCCTGCGCATGAGTGGGCGTTTGCTCGGTGCCTTTCGGGTAATTCCAGTAGCCTTGTGGCGCCACCTTGGCAACGAGCTTGGCATTGCAGCACCAGAAGTCGCCTCGCTGAGAGCCATGTATGAACGCGGGCGCACGCTATTCGATCACCAACAAGTAGCCTGCACGGTCCTTGGATTCCAGTGGATGAGCGAGCACCAGCGCCGCTCACTGGTACGTGAACTGCGCGACGAAGTGGCGCGCTGCGCCGACCGCGATCAGCTACTCGTGCGGGCGCGTCAATGGCTGTACAAGAACAAGCTGGTGATCGTGCACGAGCGGGCAATTCGGACACTGATTGCGGCGGCACTTGCCCAGCTTGAAGTTGAAACAGGCACCGCCATCGCCGCCAGCGTTGATCCAGCAACACTTGATCGCTGGCGAGCCTCAGTTTCAGAGCTGCGCCCAGATGGACAAACCCAGCAGAGTTGGCTATGGGCTGCACCGGCGAAACACTCAACCCGCCAAATCAGCGAGGTACTGGAGCGCATCGACCTGCTTTACACGCTGGACGTTCATAAGCACCTGGCAGACATCCCCGATCTCATCTTGCGCCGCTACGCGCGCCGACTTGTCTCCAGGCCGCCCTCAGCCGGAGCCAAGATCAAAGAGCCAGCGCGCACCGTGGAGGTCGCATGCTTTCTTCGGTATTGCCTGTTCACCACCACAGACCAGTTGATCCTTATGGTGCAGCGCCGGATCGCCGATCTGTGGCGTCAGGCTGCCGCCGATGTCCCCGCTACCGTCAATTGGGCCGCAATGTACAAAACGCTGCTCGGCGAACTTGTTGCCTTGAGCGCGCAAGGTGCGGTGCCAGATGCTGAGTTGCGTGCCCGTCTTGAAGCCTTGATCACCGAAACCCAGAAACGCAAACCACCGAGCAGGGCCTCCCTGGTCCGCGAGGGATTGATTGATGGAATTCGCCCCGTGCGGTCGTTGCTCGTCGCCATTGCAAAGCTGCCCTGGCAGGCCACCGGCGAGCATCCTGCCATCGAGTACCTTGCCAAGCTGCAAGCTTTATATCTCAAAGGATCCAGAAAGCTGCCAGTTGAAGTGGTGGCACCAAGTCTGGGAATGATCTGGCAGGTTTCGATCTCCAGCCCAGACCGGGAACGGGCGTTTCAGGCGTTGGAGGTGGCCACCCTGTTTGCCCTGCGCCGCGCGGTGCGCAATGGCTCGGTCTGGATTGAGCACAGCCTGAGCTTTCGGGGTCGTGCGCGCTTGTTCTTCACGGACGAGCGTTGGCAGGCAGAGTCCAAGAAACACTATGCCCGTCTATCGTTACCCAGCAAGGCTGCCACTTTCTTGAAGCCTTTGCTGGCCAGAGTAACTGCCGGTGTCGATGCGGTGGCCGCTGCAGCCCGCAGTGGCGTACTGCGCGTGGATGATGAACTCCATTTGTCGCCATTGCCCGCAGAGGACGAAGACCCAGAAGTGACCAAGCTGCGCGCGGCTTTGGATCACCGCATCGGTGAGGTTCAATTGCCGGAAGTGATTCTGGCCGTTGACGCCCAGGTGCGCTTTAGCTGGATCATGCTCGGACGTGAGCCGCGCTCTACCGACGAGCTGCTGATGGTCTATGCCGGCATCATGGCCCACGGCACCAGTCTGACTGCGGTCGAATGCGCGCGCATGATTCCGCAATTGTCTGCCACCAGCATTCGCCAGGCCATGCGCTGGGCGCGGGACGAACGGCGTCTGAGCCAGGCCTGCCAGGCTGTGCTGGAATTCATGCAGCGACACCCGATTGCCGCCACCTGGGGGCGGTCCGATTTGGCATCTTCTGACATGATGACCATGGAGACCACCAAACGGGTGTGGCAAGCCCGGCTTGATCCTCGGCGCAACACACCTTCCATTGGAATCTACTCCCATGTAAAAGACCGGTGGGGCATCTTCCATGCGCAGCCCTTTGTGCTCAATGAGCGCCAGGCGGGCGTGGCCATTGAAGGTGTCATCCGCCAAGAAAAGCTGGAGACCAGCCAGCTTGCTGTGGATACCCATGGCTACACCGACTTTGCCATGTCACATGCCCGTTTGCTTGGTTTTGATCTTTGCCCGCGGTTGAAGGAACTCAAACAGCGCCACCTCTTTGTGCCACGCGGCACCAAAGTGCCCGCAGAAATCGCTGCGGTGTGCGAAGCCAATGTCGACGTCGCTTTGATCGAAAAGCATTGGGATAGTCTGGTGCACCTGGCAGCCTCGGTCATGAGCGGACATGCCAGTGCGGTGGCAGCTCTTGCGCGGTTCGGTTCTGCCGCCCAGGGCGATCCAATCTATGAGGCTGGCGTGCAATTGGGGCGGTTGCTGCGTACGGCGTTTTTGGCTGACTACTTTGTCAAGGACGCTTTCAGGAACGAGTTGCGCCGGGTGCTCAATCGGGGCGAGGCTGTTAACGCCCTCAAGCGCGCCATTTATACCGGCCGGATCAGCCCGGCGCAGGCCAAACGTGTCGATGAAATGCAGGCTGTGGCCGATGCGTTGAGCCTGATGGCCAACATCGTGATGGCGTGGAATACCTCACAGATGCAGGCGGTCCTGGATCGCTGGTCGAACCGCCGCCAGGTCATTCCACCGGAACTGATCGGGAAGATTGCGCCCACCAGGCTGGAGAGCATCAACTTGCGGGGTGTGTTTCGCTTCCCGGTTGACCGCTATGCTGACCAAATCCTGCCTTCGCGGCCAAATGCATCGATAACTGGCACCAATGGATGAAACCGACCACGGTTTGACGCCACGAATCGCAGATTTGAAAGTGAACAGGAAAGTCAATGAAATCAACGGTCTACCCAGACCACCCCCGCGCCAGTGCTAGCTTTGCGTACCGTCACTTATTGCACTGAAAACGAGGAGACCCCATAATGCGCCGAACTGGGTCGGCCGCGCTGCGCCGTCCTCGCCAGTCGTCCCAGCGACCGCCCGGCGGTGCCAGAGTCGATGCCAATTCCACAGAGGACCAGGAGACAAGATGAACAACACGCCCCCCGCATCCCGCCGGAAGTTCTTCCGCACCAGCGCTGGCATGGGTGCCATCCTAGCCGCCGCCAGCACCGGCGCGTCCGGTGCCAGCGCGTGCGCCCACGCTGCCGTGCGGGTGCGCAACGGCTTTGTGGCCGATCCTTCGACCTACTACGAGGTTCTGGAGCCGGTCGCGAAGACCCGCAAACCGCCCATGGTGATGATCCACGGCGGGGCGCACACCGGCTCCTGCTACATGGCGACCGCCGACGGCCGCCCGGGCTGGGCGCCCTTCTTCGCGGCCCAGGGCTACCAGGTGGTGGTGCCCGACTGGGCAGGCACCGGTCGCAGCGGCTACATCCCCTACGACGAGCTGTCGGGCGAGACGGTGGTGAAGGGCCTTGGCAAGGTGCTGGCCACGCTGGACCGCCCGGCGATCGTCATGACGCATTCGATGTCGGGCCCCTTCGGCTGGAAGCTGCTCGAACTCTTCGGCGACCGCATCGTCTCCCTGGTGGCAATCGCACCTGGCGGGCCGGCCAACGTTAGCGCGCCGACCGAGTTCCTGTCCAGCACGCCGGACCACGTGGAAGTCCGCTTGGCGCCCGGCGCTCCGGTGCTCAAGCTCAGCCGCAAGCTACCCTTCGTTGCCGAACCGGGCTGGGCCACCAAGAAGGCGGTCGGCAGCAGCACGCGCTTCCCGCGCGAGTATCTGGACAGCTACCTGGCCAGCCTCACCGTCATTCCGCCCCGGTTGCTGCTGGAGCGAGTGAACTATGAGAACAGCGCGCCCCGCGTGACCGACCCCTCGGGCTACAAGGGCAAGCGCGTGGCCCTGGTCATGGGCACCAATGACGCGGACCACACGGCCGCCATCGACAAGCCCATCGTCGACTGGCTGAACGACATCGGCGCGCGCGCGGAGTTCATTCCGCTGGGCGACCGGGGCATCCAGGGCAACGGCCACATGATGATGATGGAGAGCAACAGCGACCAGTTGGCAGCCGGTATTGCGGCCTGGCTGCAGACCGGCAAGTTCACCGCCTCGGCGTCCTAGCACCTCCGGACAGCGCTCGGGCCGACGCCGCCGCGATCCAGTGGCGCAGGCTGTTAAGGCAGGCCAGGTCAGTGTCGCGCGGCAGGGCTTCCACCCGCACCATGCCCTCTTCCAACCGCCCCTCGCGCAGCGCCACTGCGCGGACGCACCGTTTGGCAGGCCGCAGCGCAACTGCGGCGTGGCCATCGCCCATCATCGGGGACTGCTCCCTGGAAAGAGAAGACGCACGAGTTCGCAGCGGCAGGCCGGCCGCCGCTAGCCCGCAATGCCCGGCGTCCAGTCCGCTCTCGCAGAGGACCGCCTCTCGGCTCTGAGCGACACAGGGCGGCGCGAGCGACCCGCACGTGCCTCGCCACGCTCATGGGCGGGGGACGTAACGGGCGCGCGGCCGCCAAAGGCCGGTCACGCTGCGCTGCTCCTCCACATGCGCAGCCCAGCCGGCCATGCGCGCCACCAGGAAGAAGACCGCAGCCGACCAGACGGGAAGCCGGAGCGCCCGCACCAGGCAGACGACGGCGAACTCATGCCTGGGATGGTCCGCGAGATTCTCCTGCGCCCACCCGACGAAATCGGTCACCTGTCGCATGTTGAAGGAGTCGTCGGCCAGCTCCGCGGCGATGGCGAGCAGGTGCCTCGCGCGCGGGTCGCCGCCCATGTAGAGCGGATGCGTGAAGCCCGGGATCCGCTGCGCCCGCTGGTGCAGCCGCAGGGCCTTGTCACGCAGCGCTGTCGCGGACGGTCTTGCGGTGAGGAAGCGGTCCACGACCGCATAGTGCCCGGCGATCTCGGTGCCGGCGCTTGCGCAGATGCCCACGGCGATACAGTCGAAAAGGTTCGCGCCTCCCGAGGCCGCCGCGCGGACGGCCAGGGTGCCGGGCGGCAGTTCGTGGTCAGCGAGAAGCACGAGCAGCGCGTTCACCGCCCGGATCCGCGCGGGCGTGGTCTCGCACCCGAAGGAGCGGATCAGCGTCGATGCGATCGATTCGGAGCGATCCGGCAGCGTCAGCGCTCTGGCCGGGCCGACACATCCCAGCGCTTGCGCCACCGCACAGATCAGCAGGCGCGCCTCTTGCGCGACACCCGCGTCCTGGGCACCGCCGCCCGACATCCGGCGGGTGCGCTCCAACTGGGGGTCTCCTCGTTTTCAGTGCAATAAGTGACGGTACGCAAAGCTAGCACTGGCGCGGGGGTGGTCTGGGTAGACCGTTGATTTCATTGACTTTCCTGTTCGCTTTGTAAACGGGTATGGTGGCCTCCCACTTTTGAGGTTCACGATGCAGGGTTGGCACACAACGTTTTTGGGGATGCGTGGGCTCCCCCGCGATATCAGCGACTTCGAGATGAAGGCATTTTTCACCTTCGATGGTGCCGAGCGCGACGCAATCAATGCACGCCGAGGTGATTCCCACAAGCTTGGTCTGGCGCTCCATATTGGTTTCGGGTATTCGGATTAAGTGGTAGATGGAGCCCCCTTGCTCCTTCGAACCCTTAACTCTCCCAGAAGGTTGATAGATCGACGCCGTAGTTTATCTCAGGCTCGGGAAGACCCATGCTGTAGGTCATGGTGGCCTTGCCCAGGAAGGGGGATTCCTTGGTCTGCGGCACCTTCTTCTTGTGCTTGGTGGTGTAGAGCATCCGGGCCCGCATCACCTCGAATGAGTAGCCACGGCCATCGCGGTTCTTATCCTTGGCCAGCCGGTTGATTGACTCCGTGAAGGCGTTGGTGATCGGGATGTCGGTCTCGAAGTAGGTCAGCATCTCCTCATGCCAGCCACTGATAGCACTGACGAGATCTTTCCAGACCTCCTTTTGCCCCTGTGGGATGTCGTCAATCCAGGCAGTCAGCGCCTTCTCGGCGTCACGCCGGGTTGTGGCGTCCCAGATGTGGAAGAACCGCTCCTTGTGCTCGTAGGCCGCCAAGAGCTGGGGGAATGCCCCTGTCCAGGTCTCCATGATGAGCCGTTCGCGATCTGAGACATCGTGAGCGCGCTTCAGCAGGATCTTCCGGTCACCCTTGAGGGTTCGGCGCTGGTTGGACGTCAGCTTTTTCCTGAGCCCCTTGCGGACCTTTTCCAAGGCCTCGTTGGCCATTCGCACGACGTGGAACTTATCGACCACAATGCGAGCCTGCGGCAGCACCGCCTGGACAGCACGGCGGTACGGTTTCCACATATCCATGCTGACGATCTCGACCTGGTGGCGCTCGGTCATGCTCATGAGGCGCCTCGTCACCGCGTCCTGCTGGCGACCGGGCAGCAGGTCCAGTAGGGTACGCTCCTCCAGGTTGGTCAGGATGCAGCGGTAGCGGCGGTTCAGGTACAGCTCGTCGATCCCCAGGCAGCGGGGTGTCTCGAAGCGATGCCAGGCTGCCAGGAACTCAGCCTTCTTCTTGAATATCTCGCGGACAGTCTTCTCGTCGAGGCCCGTGGTATCAGCCACGTAGGCGTAGGGGTGATTGAAGGCTTCCTTCTCGACGTGGTTGTAAAGCCTCCGCGTCATGCGGTGATCGTCTACCATTTCCGGAAGAGCTGGCCGGAACGTCCTTCCACACGCCCGGCAGGTGTAGCGGCGACGGACCACCCAGAGGGTGACCCGCTTTCCGTGGATGTGTAGGTCGCGATAGGCCACATCGCGCTTACCGAACCTGACAAACTCACTCTCAACGCCGCATTCCTCGCAAGCTAGAGGCTCAGGAGCTTCAACCTGGTAGTGGAGATCATGCTCTTCCATCTTGGTGGCTAGGACGTGGTACTCGGGAAGGTGAAGGATGTTGTCAGGCAAGCTGGTCATGCAAACTTTCCTTGTCGACATGGTCTATAGATGATCGCGACTCTTTGACCGCGTTGTTTTCTACGAACTGAAGGTGAGTTACTCCCTTGGGTCTTCTGCTTCTCTGAGCCCTTCATGCAATGACGCAATTAGCGGGCAAGTGATATTGCCTTGTTGTGCATGGCATCGGTCGACCATTTCGCTCAGCACCTTCTCAATTCTTTCAAGCCTGTCGATCTTCTCGCGAACGTCCCCTAACTTGTGCTCTGCGAGAGCACTGGCTTCTTGACAGTGGGCGCCATCTTCCAGCCGAAGTAGGTCACTGATCTCATCCAGACTAAAGCCTAGCTGCTGCGCCGTTTTCACGAACGTCAACCTGTCGATATCGGCGGCACTATAGCGTCGAATACCTCCGGGAGGTCGTTCGGGCTCCGATAATAGCCCTCGTCGCTGGTAATAGCGGATTGTCTCGACATTGACGCCGGCCGCCTTGGCCAGGCCGCCAATGGTCATGGTGTCCGCCACTTTATCTGCATGTCTCTTCATGATGCTTGACTCCGTACCAAGCTACGGAAGTAACCTTATCGTAGCTCCCCCCATCCCGAAAGGAGAATCGTCAATGCGGACATCTAAAACGGGGCGAGGGCCCCTGGCCGCCGGAGGAGTCGCGGCCCTCCTGGCCTCGGCGTGTTGCCTCGGCCCGCTGGTTCTGATCACGCTGGGCGTTTCCGGCGCCTGGATCAGCAATCTGGCGTCGCTGGAGCGCTATCGCCCGCTCTTTATCGGCGTCGCGCTGGTGGCGATGTTCTTCGCCTGGCGTCGCGTCTTTCGGCCAGTGGAAAAGTGCCAGCCGGGAGAGGTGTGTGCCGTGCCACGGGTCAGGACGGGCTACAAGGCGATCTTCTGGCTCGTATCGCTGCTGGTGCTAATCGCCCTGGTATTCCCCTACGTCTTGCCCTTGTTCTATTAAAAGGAGATCTACCATGAAAGCTCGTTTCGCCTTCATCGCGCTACTCGCCCTGCTCAGCACGCCCGCCTTAGCGGCCTTGCAGACCGTGAAGCTGTCGGTGCCGGGCATGACCTGTGCCGCCTGCCCGATCACCGTCAAGGCCGCCCTCAACAAGGTGGACGGCGTCTCGCAAGTCGACGTGAGCTACGCGGATCTCGAGGCCGTGGTCACCTTTGACGACGCCCGAACGTCGGTGGAGGCATTGACCGAGGCCACCACCAACGCTGGGTATCCATCAACCCCGACATCCTCGCAAGCGGATCGAGAGTGATCATGAAGAATCCCAAGACCCTGCTGCGCGTGAGCGTGATCGGCACCGTCCTGGTGGCATTGTGCTGCTTTACGCCGATCCTGGTGATCCTGCTTGGCACGGTGGGCCTGGCGGCGCTGACGGGCTATCTCGACGTTGTGTTATTGCCGGCCCTGGCCTTCTTCATCGGCCTGACCATTTATGCGATTTGGCGTAAGAAGCAGTTCGACGCCTGTTGTGACAACTGCTCTATCAAATCAAGGAATACGCCCCCTGAGTGACATCAAGCAGCTGCACATCGCGGTCATCGGGTGAGTTGTTTACGAGCTTGTCCGTCACGGTGAAGGAATAAGCGTGAAAGATTCGCAGAAATTTTTAAGCGTCGTGCTTGGCACCGGGTTGATGGTGCTGTGTTGCGCCGGGCCAATCGCCCTGGTGCTATTCGGTACGGCGGGCCTGGCCGCGTTGGCAGGCTATCTCGATTACCTGCTGTTTGCCGTCCTGGCCATCGTCATCGGCTTACCTCTCTACGCGCGATACCACAAGCGGAAGCAGGATGCCGGCTTTACTAATGAAGACTCGGAGAAACGTGATGATTGAACTCAACGTGAGCGGCATGACCTGTGACCGCTGTGCGGATCATGTCAGGGAAGCCTTGGAGAAGCTGCCCGGCGTGCAGTCGGTGGAGGTATCCTATCCTCAGAGGACGGCATCGGTAGCCGTTGATCCGGGGACACCGGCCTCGGCGTTGACGTTTGCCGTGACCCGACTTGGCTACCAAGCTCGACTGGCCAACAGTGGGCCCACTTCCCCGGCAGGCGCATCGGTGTCCAAGGGCCGTGATGAAGACGCCCCGCACATCGCGGTGATCGGCAGCGGCGGCGCCGCCATGGCGGCGGCCCTGAAGGCCGCCGAGCGCGGCGCCCGGATCACCCTGATCGAACGCGGCACCGTCGGCGGTACCTGTGTCAATACAGGCTGTGTGCCTTCGAAGATCATGATTCGCGCGGCCCATATTGCCCACTTGCGTACGGAAAGTCCCTTCGATGCAGGCCTGAGCGCCCAGGCGCCGGTGGTGGATCGGGCCAAGCTGCTCGAGCAGCAGCAGCGACGTGTCGAGGAACTGCGTGACGCCAAGTACGAGGGGATTCTGCGCGACCACCCGGCCATCACTGTCCTGCACGGCGAGGCCCGGTTTATCGATGCCCATAGCCTGATGGTCAAGCTGAACGAGGGCGGCGAGCAGGTCGTCCACTTCGACCGCGCCTTCATCGGTACTGGCGCCCGACCGGCAGTACCGCCGATCCCGGGTCTTGCCGACACCCCCTACCTGACCTCTACCAGTGCTCTGGCCCTGGACACTCTTCCCGAGCGGCTGATTGTGATCGGCGCCTCGGTGGTGGCCCTGGAACTGGCCCAGGCCTTCGCCAGGCTGGGCAGCCGGGTCACGGTGCTGGCCCGCAGCCGCCTGCTCTCCCAGGAAGACCCGGCGGTAGGGGATGCGGTGGAGGCGGCGTTTCGCCGCGAGGGCATCGAGGTCCTCAAGCAGACCCAGGCGAGCCGTGTGGACTACACCGACAATGAATTCATTGTCGACACCAACGCCGGCACCTTGCGGGCGGATCAACTGCTGGTGGCCACCGGACGGACACCCAATACCGAGGCCCTGAACCTGGCGAGCCTCGGCGTGGAAACCGCACATGGGGCTATTCTGGTCGATGAGCATCTGCACACCACGGTGCCGGGGCTCTATGCCGCCGGTGACTGCACCGATCAGCCGGAGTTCGTCTATGTCGCCGCCGCCGGGGGCAGCCGGGCTGCCGTCAACATGACCGGGGGCGAAGCCACCCTGGACCTGAGCGCCATGCCGGCGGTGATCTTCACCGACCCCCAGGTGGCCACCGTCGGCCTGACGGAAGCCGAGGCCATCGAGCAAGGCTTCAGCGTCGATACCCGTGAGCTGGACCTGGAAAACGTGCCGCGTGCGCTGGTGAATTTCGACACCGGTGGTTTCATCAAGCTGGTGGCCGAACGCGACTCGGGCCGGTTGCTGGGGGTGCAGGCGGTGGCGGGGGAAGCCGGTGAGCTGATCCAGACGGCGGTGATGGCGCTACGCGCACGCATGACCGTACACGACATCGCCAATGAGCTGTTTCCCTACCTGACCATGGTGGAAGGGCTCAAGCTCTGTGCCCAGACTTTCACCAAGGATGTGACGCAGTTGTCCTGCTGTGCCGGGTGAACGATATGAGCGCGACCGTGGTGCCACTGGGCGGCGGCACCACGGGTTTTGGGCATGGACACCACAGGGAGCCCTGTCACGATGAACACGACACTACCAGATTGCGGGATGATGGGGGCGATGGGCTGGATAATGCCAGTGATCGGAATTGCCCTACTATTGCTACTGGTCCTCGGCATCGCCTGTTTGGTGAAGTATCTGCTCTCTAGCAAGTGAGCGTACTCAGCGAGCCATCAACCAGCTAATCCGTTGTGGGTTGAGTTTGTCGGCCACCTTTAGCTCTCGCATACCAACCAGATAATCCGGATACCCGGAACTTCGGCTTTGCAGAAACCAGTGGTGCTGATCGGAGGTATGGCTCAGCACCAGGTCGATGATCACTTTCAGTCCCAGACCGTGGGCGCGCTCGAGCAGCATCTGGAAATCGTGAAAGGCGCCGAACATCGGGTCGACGCCGCGATAGTCGGTCACGTCGTAGCCGAAATCCTTCATCGGCGACGGAAAGAACGGTGAAATCCAGATCGCATCGACGCCCAGTTCGGCCACGTAGTCCAGCTTGGCGGTGATACCGGGAAGATCGCCGATGCCGTCGCCGCGCGCATCCATGAAGCTTCGTGGATAGATCTGGTAGATGACGCTGCCACGCCACCATTGGGTCGAGTCGAACATGGAACTTCCCACATTGATGTCGTTTGATCACGGCCGTGCCGGCTGCGGCCTTGCTACAACCCCCGGCCATGCCCGATGCCCACCGGGCTATTCGTCAGCCAGTGCCGGCAACAGCACCTTGACCTTTCGCGTCAGCGTGTTGCGCCCCCAGCCCAGCAGTTCGGCAGCCTCGCCCTTGCGTCCGCCGGTGTGCTTCAGGGCGGTCTCGATCAGGATGCGCTCGAAATCCGGCACCGCCTCTTCGAGCAGGTGCGTATGCCCCGAGGCCAATGCCCGATCGGCCCACTCGCGGAACGCGTTGCGCCAGTCGCCGCTCGGCGTCTCGTTGCCTTCGAGTTCGCGCAGCTCCGGCGGCAGATCGTCGACCAGCACCTCGCGACCGGAGGCCATCACGGTAAGCCAGCGACAGGTGTTTTCCAGCTGTCGAACGTTGCCGGGCCAGGGTAGGCGTGTCAAATGCGTCTCGGCCTCCTTGGTCAGCACCTTGGACTCGGCGGAGAGTTCCTTGGCGGCCTCGGCGAGAAAGTGCTGGGCCAGGCGCGGAATGTCCTCGCGGCGCTCCGACAGCCGGGGCAGATGAACGCGAATCACGTTGAGCCGGTGGAACAGATCCTCACGGAAGCGCCCTTCCGTCACCAGCTTTTCCAGGTTCTGGTGCGTCGCGGCAATGATCCGCACATCCACCTTGACCGGCACGTGCCCGCCGACCCGGTAGAATTCGCCATCCGCCAGCACGCGCAGCAGGCGCGTCTGGGTATCGGCGGGCATGTCGCCGATCTCGTCCAGGAACAGCGTGCCGCCATCGGCCTGCTCGAAACGCCCGCGACGCTGGGCGGCAGCGCCGGTGAACGCGCCCTTTTCGTGGCCGAACAGCTCGGATTCCATCAGATCCTTGGGGATCGCGGCCATGTTGAGCGCGATGAACGGGTGCCCGCTACGCGGGCTGTGCTGGTGCAACGCCTGGGCGACGCGCTCCTTGCCGGTGCCCGATTCGCCATTGATCAGCACCGTGATGTGCGACTGCGACAGCCGGCCGATCGCCCGGAACACCTCCTGCATCGCCGGCGCTTCACCGATGATCTCGGCGGACAGACCCTCCGGCATCGCCGCGGGAGAACGCCGCTCGCGGGCGTGCGCCACCCCGCGCCGAACCAGCGCCAGCGCATCGTCGACATCGAACGGCTTGGGCAGGTATTCGAACGCGCCGCCCTGATAGGACGCCACGGCGCTGTCCAGGTCGGAGTGCGCCGTCATCACGATCACGGGAAGGTCGGGATGCATCTGGCGGACTTTTGCCATCAGATCGAGCCCGTCGAGCCCCGGCATGCGAATGTCGGTCAGCAGCACGTCCGGCGGGTTGCGTTCGATCGACTCGAGCGCGGCATCGGCCCGCTCGAAGGATTGCACTTCCAGGTCCGGCTGTGCCAGTGCCCTTTCCAGAACCCAGCGAATCGCACGATCGTCATCGACGATCGCGATACGAGCGACTTCAGTCATGGCAGTTCTCCAGCAGAACGGTGAATCGCGCTCTCAGCGACTTCGGTACTCTCGATAACTTCGGTACCCTGACAACTTCGGTACTCTCGACAACTTCGGGACTCTCGATAACTTCGGGACTCTCGACAACTTCGGGACTCTCGATAACTTCGGGACTCTCGACAACTTCGGGACTCTCGATAACTTCGGGACTCTCGATAACTTCGATACTCTCGATAGCTTCGATACCCTCGACAACGTCGATACTCTCGACAACATGGGCCAACGGCCCGCGCGCACGACCCGGTCGAGGCGCTCGCGTACGAAGAAGGGATGCGGCCAATCTCACTGCTGCGCCTCGAACGGGATCAGCAGCCGGAACTCCGTGGCGCCCGGCTGGGATTCGCATTCGATCAACCCCTGATGCTGATGCAGAATCGACTGCGCGATCGACAATCCCAGGCCGCTACCCTCGGCGCGACCGGAGACCATGGGGAAGAACAGCGTCTCGCGGATGTGCTCCGGAATGCCCGGGCCGTTGTCGACGATCGCGACTTCACACACCAGCCGGTGGCGCTCGGCGCCCAGGGTGAACTGACGGCGAACCCGGGTACGCAGCAGCAGGCGCGGCTCGGGCGTTCCGAACTCCTCCATGGCCTGCACCGCATTGCGCGCGATATTGAGAACGGCCTGGATCAACTGCGGCTCGTCGCCGACCAGATCCGGCATGCTGGGGTCGTAATCGCGCTCGAAGCTCAGTTGATGATGCTCCGCCTCGAGCAGCGCCCGAACCCGCTCCAGCACCTTGTGAACGTTGAGCGGCTCGTGGTGCACCAGCGTATTCGGGCCCAGCATGCGATCGACCAGATCCCGCAGGCGATCCGCCTCCTCGACGATGATTCGGGTGAATTCGGCCAACTGCGGATCGGGGAGATCCCGCTCCAGCAACTGCGCGGCGCCGCGGATGCCACCCAGTGGATTCTTGACCTCGTGGGCGAGGCCGCGCATCAGCACCTTGACCGTCTCCTGGCGCGCGATCAGCGCCTCCTCGCGGGAAATTCGCAATAGCCGATCCCGCGGCTCGATCTCGAGCAGCAGTTCGCGGCTGGTGATCGGCGTCGCGGTGAAATCCACCGTGATCACTTCCCCGGCGGTCAGCACCATCGCCGCTTCCCGCTGCGTGTAGGGATGAAACTCCTTCATCGCCTTGAGCAGTACCTGTCGGATGCTGCCGTCCTCGCCGTTCAGGCACTCCAGCCAATGGCCGACCACCCGGGGCCGGCTCGCGGCCAGTAGCGCCTCGGCGGCAGGGTTGAGCCAGCGCACGTGCAGATGCTCGTCGAGTAGCAGGACGGCGGTCGTCAAGTGCTCCAGCAAACGTTGATACATGCGTCGTTCCATCGTGGTGATCCGGTATGTGCTTATACAGTGCAAAAACCGCGCCACTCCCCGATTTCGCTCAGGACCGGGAAACGCTCAATAGCAACCAAGTCTTCATTCACCAAAATGGTGCAATTCTCAAATCGCTGCCTATCGATTATTCGAATTCGGGTTATTGGGATTGGCGGGCAGGTTGACGCTGGCCCGCTGGACGTAGAGCGTCACCGCTGGCGTCGACAGCCGCACCTGGCCCTGAGCGTCCAGCAGCTCAGCCTGGATCTGGTGCTCGCCGCGCTCGAGCTGGCTCAGCGCGAACACGCTGGTATGCATCGGCGATTGACTCACCTTGCCGTCGACCCGGAGCTGAACGCGGTCGCCCGGCTGCAGTTCGGGCTCGATCGCCAATTGCACCTGAACATTGCCGCCCTGGCCGGTCGGCAGCGTCTCGCCATTGCTCGGGCTGGCGATCGCAAAGCGGTCGTAATCGACCGCCGAAGGCGACGTCGTCGTCGAGTCGGCCGGGCGCGAGCGGCTTTCGACCTCCGCGGGATCAACCACCGTAATGGGCTTGAGATCGATCCGGCTGCCCTGCCCGGGCTCGTCGCTGTAGACCACGTTGCCGTTGGCATCGACATGCCGATAGACCGGAGCCGCCAGTGTCGGCAACGCCACAAGCAGCGCCGCCATACCGCCGACCATCCACCCAACCCGTCGTGCTTGCATCGTTATCCTCTCCTTGTTGCCACCGTTCATGACACCGCTTTATCGGCCGACACCGACCAGGGCCTGAATGTGTCCGGCGCCGCCTGGCTCTCGAGCCACCGAACGTCTCCGTGCGCGTATTCCAGCAAGAGACGAACCGCTGGCAACCACTGGCAAAATAAGAGCCATCCACGAAAAAGCCCCACCGAGGTGGGGCTTTTTGTCAGGCCAAGGTGCGAACCTTAGACACTGTAGTAGAGGTCGAACTCGACCGGATGCGTCGCCAGACGCAGACGCTCGACGTCTTCGCTCTTCAGCTCGATGTAGGCATCGATCATGTCGTCGGTGAACACGTTACCTTCGGTCAGGAAGGCGCGATCGGCGTCGAGTGCTTCCAGCGCCTGATCAAGGCTGGTGGCCACGGTCGGGACCTTCTTGCCTTCTTCCGGCGGCAGATCGTACAAGTTCTTGTCCATGGCATCGCCAGGGTGAATCTTGTTCTTGATGCCGTCGATACCGGCCATCAGCATCGCTGCGAACGCCAGGTACGGGTTGGCAGTCGGGTCGGGGAAGCGGGTCTCGACGCGCTTGCCCTTCGGGTTGGAAGTGTACGGAATACGAATGGACGCAGAGCGGTTACGCGCACTGTAGGCGAGCATGACCGGCGCTTCGAAGCCCGGCACCAGACGCTTGTAGGAGTTCGTCGAAGCGTTGGTGAAGGCGTTCAGAGCACGCGCGTGCTTGATGATACCGCCAATGTAGTACAGCGCCATTTCGGACAGACCGGCGTACTCTTCGCCCGCGAACTGGTTGGTACCGTCCTTCCAGAAAGACTGGTGAACGTGCATCCCGGAACCGTTGTCACCGACCAGCGGCTTGGGCATGAAGGTTGCCGTCTTGCCGTAGGCATGTGCCACGTTGTGGATGACGTACTTCATCTCCTGAACTTCGTCGGCCTTCTTCACCAGGGTGTTGAACTTGACGCCGATTTCGTTCTGACCGGCGTTGGCCACTTCGTGGTGATGCACTTCGACGCTCTGACCGATCGCCTGCAGCGTGTTACACATCGCGCTGCGGATGTCATGGAAGCTGTCGACCGGCGGCACGGGGAAATAACCACCCTTGACGCGCGGACGGTGGGCGAGGTTGCCACCTTCGACCTGACGATCGGTGGACCAGGCACCCTCTTCGGAAGAGATCTTGTACATGGAGCCTTCGATATCGGTCTTCCAATGCACTTCGTCGAAGATGAAGAACTCGGGCTCCGGACCGAAGAAAGCGGTGTCGCCCAGGCCGGTGCTGTTCAGATAGGCTTCGGCACGCTTGGCGATGGAGCGCGGATCGCGCTCGTAGCCCTGCATGGTGGCCGGCTCGATGATGTCGCAGCGCAGGATCAGCGTGGAGTCTTCGGTGAACGGATCGAGGAAGGCAGTCCCGTCTTCCGGACGCAGAATCATGTCGGACTCGTTGATGCCCTTCCAGCCTTCGATGGAGGAGCCGTCGAACATCTGACCATCTTCAAAGAATTCCGCATCGACAGCACTGGCAGGAATTGTGACGTGCTGCTCCTTGCCCTTGGTATCGGTAAAGCGCAGATCCACCCACTTGACGTCGTGTTCTTCGATAAGGGCGAGGGTTTTCTCAGACATGTTGTCCTCCACTGTGAGCCATGGCTCGATTCGTTGGCGAATATCCAACACCGTTTTTTGGCATGCGTGTTTTGTAGCACGAAGTTAGCGCTCTTGCCCACGCGCACACCGTTTTTACATAGCTATGCAGAGAATGTGCCAAAATGAAGCAGGACAGTGAGCGACTGATATAACCGCATGACGAGAAAGATAATTTTGACATCCATTCGTAGGCTAAGCGGCGACTGAATGCACGCAAACCGTTCATCCCGCCGGATCACGAATCGCTGAAAGCACCAACTTGGCGCACCATTTCACCCATATGCACCAATATGGAGCATTGAGTCGTCGCCGGAAACTTTGCCGAAACCCGATAGGCGACGGATACTGTTCGTACGCGCCGTGACTCATGGCGATCAATGACTCAGTAATGGAACTACCCATGCCCAGGCTGGATCGCACACAGGATGTGGTACAGCGCCTACGCGGTCACTGGCGTCTCAATCTCAGCGAGCCGCTATGGGGCCGAAGCGCTATTCTCGCACTGCGCCGGGTACTGGATGATGAAGCCGAGGCACGCCTGCCCCACCGCGCCGATTGGTGTCTGGGCCCGGACAGTTTTCAAAAGCTGCTGGAAAGTCTCAGCGACAGCGCGCAGATCGTCAGTCTGGAGAGCGTGCTGCAGCTTCATCACGATCAGTTGCCCCGCATCGCACTCACGTTCGACGGCGGCTGGCGTGACACGCTCAAGCAGGTTGCACCCACGCTGGAACGCATGGCACTGCCGGCCAACGTCTTCCTCCCCTGCCCGGTCACTCAGCGAGCCTGGAGTTCCTGGCATGAAGCGTTCGGCGAAGCGCTATGGCATGAAGACACGGCCGAGCGTGCCGCCCAGCAGCTGGTCGAAGCCGGCCTGCCCGCGCCGCCGGTTGTCGCCGGCAGCCGGGACGAGCATTACAGTCAAGCGATCAAGACTTACGTTGACGAGCTCGACCAGTCGTACAAGCCGGCGACGCTGTACGCTGTCGCCGCGACGCTGGGTAACGAAGCGATTTTCTCCGACGAGACGTTGGACGCGTTCAGCATCCGGCGGCTCGAACAAGGTGGGCTTTTCCGTTTCGGCAGCCTGATGCCGCCACGATTCCTGACCCAGGACGCCCGGGCGCTGGCCCGACTACGCGAGAGCCAGCACCAGCTGGCCATTCTGTGCCGCCATCCGCTGCCCATCGCCGCCTATGCCGGTGGCGGCGAGGACGACGACCTGGCACGGCTCGCGACCGGCGCGGGCATCGAACACGTGCTGACTCGCCGTACGGGCTGGCTGGAGCCACCGGTCGATACGGTACTCCTGCCCCGTTTCGTCATTACCCAACCGGTCGCCAACAGCCCCGGGCGGCTGTTCGACTGGCTGCTGGGCAACCTGCGCTCCTGAGATTGCCGCAGAGCCCGGCTTCAAAGCTCGGGAATGTCGAGCTTCGGCCACCGTCGTTGCCACCCCTTGGCGGCGACACGGCGCCGGAACTCTTCGCGATCGCCATGCCGCGGGTTGTGCGTGACCCGCCCGGCCAACAGCGAGGCCACACCGAACGGCGCGATCAGGCGGAGGCAATCATCATCGCCCAGCGTGACGCCCACCGCCGTCTCACGTTCGACCCAGACACTCAGCGCTTCCTCTATAGACTCATAGGGGCGATGCCCGTGGCGCTCGTGCATTCGCGCCTGGTTCTTGACCGACCAGGGCAGCGTCGAGGCGCGCTGCAGGCGCTGTTCGTACTTGCGATCGGCGCGCTTGCCGGCATGGGCCGGATCGAAATAGATCAGATCGATATCGTTCAGCGGCGTGGATGGCGAATAGCCGTGCAGGCGATCCCAGACCAGATTGCGCACGAAGCCGGCGGCCAGCCACCAGTCGGGCAGGCACAGCGACCGCGCCTGGCGCAGCGCCTCCATGCGCCAGGCGTCGTCACGAATCCACTCGCCTATCTGCTCAGCGTCTTCCACGGGATCCTCGCAAGAATAAAAACCGCTATTTTTCAGCTAGTTGTGATGACAATAAAAGGCGCGCCAGAACCGGGTCCGGGGCAAACGACCTTCTCTCGCGCCCGCAGGATCGCCGTGAAAAAAGATCTTGCGCTACGCCGATAGACTAAAGTAGCCAGTGTCGCGCGCTTGCCTGTACAATGCGCGCCCGACCCTCCTACTCAGTGCCCAGGGGACTCGTCGATCCAGCGCAGAGCGTGGATCATCGACTTAGGGGCTGTCGGCGTTTCATGCACGGCCGCGCCGGAGCCAGTTTTTGTGCGGGGCAAGGCGTGAGGAGCGTAGTTTGGTCATTCCAAATGCACGACGAATAACGCAGCAACGTGCAAAAATTGGCCCGGCCCTTCGGGTTGCGCGGCAAATGGCGCCATGCGGCGTTGCGGGATTGGAAAAGGGAACCACCCTTCTCTGCATCCCGCGCCTGGCCTGGCGCCATTTGACCCAGCAACGCGGTTCGCGCTGAAACGTCAACAGCCCCTAGACATGGGCGCACACATTTTACGATGGAAACCGCCCCATGAGTGACAACGCCTCTAACGCTCGCATCGAGAGCATTAGGAACATTGCCATTATCGCCCACGTCGACCATGGCAAGACGACACTGGTCGACAAGCTCCTGAGCCAGTCCGGCACGCTGGATCGCAAGGCCGAAGGCCAAGACCGGATCATGGACTCCAATGATCAGGAGAAGGAACGCGGCATCACCATCCTGGCCAAGAACACCGCGATCCGCTGGAACGACGGTAACGGCCGGGACTACCACATCAATATCGTCGACACCCCGGGACACGCCGACTTCGGTGGCGAAGTCGAACGCGTCATGTCCATGGTCGACTCCGTATTGCTGCTGGTCGATGCCGTCGACGGCCCGATGCCGCAGACCCGCTTCGTGACCCAGAAAGCCTTCGCGCAGGGGCTGAAGCCGATCGTCGTGGTCAACAAGATCGACCGCCCCGGCGCGCGCCCGGACTGGGTCATCGACCAGATCTTCGATCTGTTCGACAATCTCGGCGCCACCGACGAGCAGCTCGACTTCCCGATCATCTACTGCTCGGCGCTCAACGGCATCGCCGGCATGGAACCTGATCAGCTCGCCGACGACATGACGCCGATGTTCAAGAGCATCGTCGACATCGTCGAGCCGCCCAAGGTCGAACTCGACGGCCCGTTCCAGATGCAGATCTCCGCGCTGGACTACAACAGCTACGTCGGCGTCATCGGTCTCGGCCGCATCAAGCGCGGCAGCGTCAAGCCCAGCCAGCAGATCAGCATCATCACCAAGGAAGGTGCGACCCGTAAGGGCAAGATCGGCCAGGTCATGACCCACATGGGTCTGGAGCGCGTGCAGACCGAAGAAGCCACCGCCGGCGACATCGTCTGCATCACCGGTATCGACAATCTGGCGATTTCCGACACGCTGTGCGACGTCAACGTCGTCGAAGCGCTGCCGCCACTCTCCGTCGACGAACCGACCGTCTCGATGACTTTCCAGGTCAACGACTCGCCGTTCGCCGGCAAGGAAGGCAAGTACGTCACCAGCCGCAACATCAAGGATCGTCTCGACCAGGAGCTGATCCACAACGTGGCGCTGCGTGTCGAACAGGGCGAGTCCGCCGAGAAGTTCAAGGTTTCCGGGCGCGGCGAACTGCACCTTTCGGTGCTGATCGAAACCATGCGTCGTGAAGGCTTCGAGCTGGCCGTCGGCCGCCCCGAGGTCATCATCCGCGAGATCGATGGCGTCAAGCAGGAGCCGTACGAAGAAGTCATCATCGACTGCGAAGAGCAGCACCAGGGCGCGGTCATGGAAGAGCTCGGCTATCGCAAGGGCGAGATGACCAACATGAACCCGGATGGCAAGGGTCGTGTGCGTCTGGACTTCATCATCCCCGCGCGCGGTCTGATCGGCTTCCGTGGTCAGTTCCTGACGCTGACCTCGGGCACCGGCATCCTGACCAGCCGCTTCGATCATTATGGCCCGTTGAAGCCGGACGCCTCCATCGAGCGTCGTAACGGTGTGCTGGTCTCCATGGTCGGCGGCAAGGCACTGGCCTACGCGCTTTACGCGTTGCAGGAGCGCGGCAAGCTGATCATCGATCACGCCACGGAAGTCTACGAAGGCATGCTGATCGGCATCAACAACCGTGCCAACGACATGGTGGTCAACCCGACCAAGGGCAAGAAGCTCGACAACATGCGCTCGACGGGTAACGATGAAAACATCGTGCTGACGCCACCGATCAAGTTCACGCTCGAACAGGCGATCGAATTCCTCGATTCCGATGAACTGGTGGAAGTGACGCCAAGCCATATTCGTCTGCGCAAGAAGCACCTGACCGAAAACGAGCGCAAGCGAGCCGGCAAGAAAGGCTGATCACGCGCTGCTGCAGCATCCACGACACCCGCCATTCGGCGGGTGTCGTCGTTTGGGGCCGATAGCGTTGACTCTTCGTACTTCAAGAAACACGACTCATGCCGATAGACGGCTGTACAATCGGCAACATCCCGGGTACCCAGGTAATGGCAACCGTCGTTCATCGTACGTCGCCGTACCGACGTGGGTATCCCGCCGTAGGCAGTACAGATACAACGATACAGCTACAACGAGGCCAGGAGCGCTGCGCCACCGGCGCTCTCACGAACAATAGCAATAACGCTGCAGGGGAGACGCGATGACGCCCATCATCGATGTCCGCAATATCCGCAAATCGTTCGGGGGCCTGACGGTCATCGACGACTGCTCGATTCAGGTCGCCAAGGGTTCGATCACCGGCATGATCGGCCCCAACGGTGCCGGCAAATCGACGCTGTTCAACATCATCGCCGGCAGCCTTGCGCCCGACAGCGGCGAGGTGCTGCTCAACGGCAAGGCGATTACCCACCTTTCCGCCAACCAGCGCTTCCACCAGGGGCTGCTGCGCACGTTCCAGATCGCCCACGAATTCAGCCACCTGACCTCGCTGGAAAACCTGATGATGGTGCCGCCCCGTCAGGAGGGCGAGAACCTGTTCAGTACCTGGCTGAAGCCCGGTGAAGTCCGCCGCCAGGAAGACGAGGTGCGTCGGCGGGCGCTCGAAGTGCTCGACTTCGTCGGCCTCTCTCACGTGCGCAACGAACTGGCCGGCAATCTCTCCGGCGGCCAGAAGAAGCTGCTCGAGCTCGGCCGCACCATGATGACCGACGCTCAGGTCGTGCTGCTCGACGAGATCGCCGCCGGCGTCAACCGCACGCTGCTCGGCGACCTGATGGGCAACATCGAGCGGCTCAACCGCGAGCTGGGCTACACCTTCCTGGTCATCGAGCACGACATGGACATGATCGGACGGCTGTGCGACCCCGTCATCGTGCTGGCCCAGGGGCAGGTGATGATGGAAGGCTCGATCACCGAGATCCAGAACAACCCGGAAGTGATCGAAGCCTACTTCGGCGCCGAACCGGCCTAGGATTGCGAACCGGCCCTAGGCGACGGGCTCGTGGGACATCAGCGACACAACAATCATAGAGCGACACATGCCACTACTCGAAGCAATCGACGTTCATGGCGGCTACGGCGGCATGAACATTCTCAATGGCGTCAACATGACGATCGAGTCCGATGAGATCGGCGTCATCGTCGGGCCCAACGGCGCCGGCAAATCGACCATGCTCAAGGCTGTCTTCGGCCTGCTGACGATCACCCAGGGCGAGATCCGCCTGCGCGGCGAACCCATCACCAATCTTTCGCCGCACAAGCTGGTCGAGATGGGGATGGGCTTCGTGCCGCAGGAGAAGAACATCTTCCCCAGTCTCTCCGTCGAGGAGAACCTGGAGATGGGCGCGTTTCTCAAACCCGCCACCGCCTCGCGTCTCAAGGCGCAGATCTACGAGTTCTTTCCCCCGCTGCTGGAAAAGCGCCGCCAACCGGCCGGCGAACTCTCCGGCGGTCAGCGGCAGATGGTCGCGATGGGGCGCGCGCTGATGAACGAACCCAGCGTGCTGCTGCTGGACGAACCCACCGCCGGGCTTTCGCCGCGCTACATGAATGAAATCTTCGATCGGGTGAAGACCATCAACGCCGCCGGCGTCGGGGTACTGATGGTCGAACAGAACGCCAAGCAGGCGCTGCGGATCGCCCACAAGGGCTTCGTGCTCGCGGCCGGCCAGAATCGATTTACCGATACCGGCGAGGCGCTGCTGAACGACCCGCAGGTGGCCAAGAGCTTCCTCGGCGGTTGAGGCCGTATTCTGGAACGCCCGAGGTTCGCGGCCCGGCTCGAAGCTCGAAGACATCAAGCCTAGCGTCAAACCGATTCCAACAGAGATTTCGTCGTGAATGAGCTGATCTACTTCTTCAACTACGTCGTGGTCGCCGGTAGCGTCACCGGCAGCATCTACGCCATCGGCGCCGTCGGCGTGACGCTGATCTACAGCATCCTGCGTTTCGCCCACTTCGCCCATGCCGACATGATGACCCTCGGCACCCTCATCGTCCTGCTGCTGACGATGGCCTTTCCCCATGCCGGCGATGCGCTGGGTCTGCCCACCGCCATCATCATGCTGCCGATCGCCATGGCCGTCACCTCGCTGATCGCCGTCGGCATCGACCGCGCGTTCTACCAGCCGCTGCGCAGCCACGGCGTGAAGCCGATCGTGATGGTGATCGCCTCGCTGGGTGTCACCCTGATGCTGCAGGGCCTGATCCGGCTGTTCTCCGGCACCGGCGCGCAGAGCCTCTACGTCGACGCGCGCAAGGATATCTTCCGCATCGACCTGCCCGGCGTCACCCGGCCGATCATTCTCACCGAGCCGCAGATCATCCTGTTCATCGTCACCATCGTCGCCGTGGTCGGGCTGCATCTGTTCCTGACCCGGGCGCGACTGGGCAAGGCGATGCGGGCAATGTCCGATAACCCCGATCTGGCACGGGCCTCCGGCATCAACACCAAGCTGATCATCACCCTGACCTGGGTCATCGCCGGCTCGCTGGCCACGATTGCCGGCACCCTGCTGTCGCTGGACGTCGCCTTCAAGCCGGATCTCAGCTTCTTCCTGCTGCTGCCGATCTTCGCCGCCGCCATCGTCGGCGGTGTCGGCCATCCGTACGGCGCCATCGCCGGAGGCTTTCTGGTCGGCTTCGCCGAGACCCTGGCCGTGTTCAACTGGTCGGTCCTGCTCAGACCGATACGCGATAGCCTGCCGACCTGGCTGGAACTGCCGAACAACCTGGCGCTGGTGGGTACCGAATACAAGATCGTCGTACCCTTCTTCATTCTGGTCGCGGTGCTGATCTGGCGACCGACCGGCATCTTCAAAGGGAAGGTGATCTGATGACAGCTTCTTCACAACAACAGTCCTCACCACAACAGCCTTCACCACAACAGCCTTCACCACAACAGCCTTCACCACAACAGCCCGCACCCCAGCGCCCCGCTGGGCCGCCGACGCGCGCGCTCCCCGCTCGCGAGCTGCTGCTGTTCGGCGGGCTGGCCATCGTCGTTCTTGCCGTGTTCGCGACCATGGGGCCTGCCTACTCCACCCGCATGCTGGTGGAAGCATCCTGCTACGCCATCCTCGCGCTCGGCCTGACCATCCAGTGGGGCTACGCCGGCCAGTTCAACGCCGGGATCATGGGCTTCGTCGCCCTGGGCGGCTTCTCGGCCACCTTCTTCAGCATCCCGGTCAATCCCGAGTTCTGGGCCAGCGACCTGCCCGGACGCCTGGGCTGGGTGCTGCTGGCGATGGTGGCGGTCACGGCGATCGTCTTCGGCATCAGCCGCCTCGACCGCATCGGCGTTCCCAGGCTGCTGCGCACCATCCTCGCGGTCGTCGCGGGGCTCGTCGGCTATCTGGTGGTGATCAGCTGGCTGCGCAGCGTCACCGGCGACATAGAATCCCAGGTGGAGTTCATCGGTGGCCTGGGCCTGCCGGTGTGGCTCGGCTGGATCGTCGGGGGCGCGCTGGCCGGCGGTGTCGGCTACTTCATCGGCCACATCTGTCTCGGTCTGCGCAGCGACTATCTCGTCATCGCCACGCTGGGCATCGCCGAGATCATCAAGGCCTTCCTCAAGAACTCCGACTGGCTGACCCGTGGCACCGCGACCATCTCGCCGCTGCCGTGGCCGGTTTCGGACCCCGGCGAAGTCGGCTTCCTGACCGCCCGCGCGCTTTATCTGTCGGTGACGGTGGTGATGATCGCGGTGATCTTCTTCCTGCTCCATCGCGCCTACCACGCGCCCTGGGGCCGCATGATCCGCGCCATCCGCGACAACGAAGTCTCCGCCGCCGCCATGGGCAAATCGATCAATCGCCGCCGCCAGGAGATCTTCGTCTTCGGCTGTATCCTGATGGGGATCGGCGGCGCGGCGCTGACCAGCTTCAACGGCCTGTTCGACCCGCAGGGCTACCTGCCGTTGAACCACACCTTCCTGGTGCTAGTGATGGTGATTCTCGGCGGCCCCGGCAACAACCTGGGCACGCTGTTCGGCGCGGTACTGGTCTACGTGATCTGGATCATGTCGGGGCCGATGGCGCTGGCCGTGATGCACGCCGTCACCGCGCTGGGCGCCCACTGGTTCGACTGGCAGCCGGGTAACCTCGACAGCCGCGCCCTGCAGGCGAGAGTGTTCGTGATCGGCCTGCTGATCCTGCTGGTATTGCGCTTCGCGCCGCGCGGGCTGATACCTGAGAAGGTCAAGCATCACGACTGATCGCGACGCTCGAACAGCCGAACGCGAACCGCAACACTAGAACGCAAAAACCCCGAGCCTGAGCTCGGGGTTTTGTGTCTTGGCTTTTGGGTCCTGGCGCTGTCTTCCCGGGCGTTGCCCTGGAGTCGACGCCTGAAGTCGACGAGGATTATTTCTCGATCGCGCCCTTGGTCACGAACTTGCCGTCTTCCACGGCCATCTCGACCACGATGCCCGGCACGTCACCGTTGTCATCGAACTCCTGGTTGCCGGAAGCACCCTGATAGTCGATCTCCTTGCCTTCAGCGATCAACTGCTTGGCCTTCTCCCACTCGCCCGGCAGGATCGTCTCGCCCGGCGCCGTGGCGACATCGCGCAGCGCCGCGGAAAGCCCTTCGCGATCCGCGCTGCCGTTCTTCTCGATGGCGAGCGCCAGCAGGAAGGCGGCATCGTAGGACTGCGCCGCGAACACCGCACTCGGGTCGATACCGGCCTTCTCGGCCAGACCGTTGAAGACATCCGCCCCCGGCACATCCGGCGAACCCGGACGTGTCGCGATCATGCCCTCGAGCACATCCGCCCCCACGGCATCGACCAGCGAGTTGCCGACCATGCCGTCGCCGCCGGCGAACTGGGTGAACGCCCCGCTTTCATAGGCCTGGCGCAGGATCGTCTGGCCGGACGTGTCGGCGTAGGCCAGCACGACCAGCGTCTGTGAACCGCCGGACGAAAGCTGGCCGATCTCCGAACGATAGTCGGCGCGGTTGTCTTCATGCGCCAGGTTGGCGGAAATCGTGCCGCCTTCGGCTTCGAAGGTCTTGGTGAAAGCGTCGTCGAGCCCCTGGCCGTAGTCGTTGTTGACGAACGTCACCGCCACGTCCTCGATCCCCTTGGACAGCAACAGCTTGGCCAGCTGCACGCCCTGGAACGCATCGGAAGGCACGGTACGGAAGACCAGGTCGTTGTCGTCCAGATCCGTCACCGCCGGCGCCGTGGAAGCCGGCGACACCATCACCACGCCACCGGGGATTGCGGCATTGTTGGCCGCCGCGATCGTCGCACCGGTACACAGCGCCCCCACGATCGCGGTCACCTTCTCGCTGTTCACCAGCCGGTCGGCTGCGTTGGATGCCGCAGACGCATCCGAGCAGGTCGTATCGCCGGAGGGCATCACCATATCTTCGCCATCCAGCAGGCCGCCCTGCTCGTTGACCTCGGCTACCGCCAGTTTGGCACCATCGAAGATCGGCGGTGTCAGGCTTTCGATACCTCCGGTGAAGCCGCCGAGAAATCCTACCTTGACCTCCGCCTGCGCGACACCGGCACATGCCGTGGTGGCAGCAATGGCAAGGGCGAGTACTGTCTTCTTCATCGTTGTTGTCACTCTTTGTTGGGTTGCAAAAGACTGTATTGGGTTGGGTTGCAAAAGACTGTATTGGCTATTGAAAGACAATGTTCACTCTGCTGGCACGCCGACCAAAAGACAAGCGTTCGTAACCGTTCGTGTCTTTGGCTTTCGGCGTGTCCGACCACTTTCCCGACGGCGCTCTCACTGCGCCGAGAGCGCCGGGGAGAACGCTATACTGGCAGCAAATCAGCCGATTGGCAGCTACGCTGAATCCACATCAATGACAAGGAGAGCGACATGCATAAGCATATCGAGTGGGATACCCCGGGCGGCGCCAGTGTCGATGCCCATTACGCCAAGGATGAGCAGCATCGCGTTACCCCGCAGCCAGGCATGATGCTGACCGCTCGCTATCACGGTGCCACGGTGCGTGTTCAGGTCGAGGCCTACAAGGACGGCGTCAGCATCGGCAAGGTCGCCGCCCTGATCGATGACGACGGCAAACGTCACGATAGCCACGGCGGACTCGGTCTCGGCGATATGGTAAGGCTCCCCGATGACAAGCGGGCCTTCCAGGCGCCAGCCGATGACGAAGACGATTGAGCGGCCTGGCTACGCCGCCAATCCCGATCAAGCCATCAAGACGATGGTTTCCTATTGCTTCATGGAGGAAGAGAGAATGCAAAAGCAAGCCCGCGTCGAACCGGTTTTCGACAGCAGCGACCTGAAAGAGACGATTACCGGCTGGGTGGTCATCGACGAAAGCCAGCCCGACAACGAGAACGTCGTCTCCGAGCATGCAAGCCAGGAAGAGGCGCTGCGTGCCGCCGAGCAATTCGAGCAGGCCGAGCACTAGGCCGCACGGCACGCTCATCCACCGGGTTCGCGCCCAAGGCGAGGGCGCGCCAGGGCAGCGCTGGCAATCTGGTCGGCGTTGCCGACCGTCATCTCGAGTCGTTCATCATGGAGCCCGCGCCTGGCGTTCTCCTGGAGCGACCCGAGCAAGATACGGAGACGAACCCGCCCTTTCACCCAGAGGAGTTCGCGCAAGCCAATGCCCACATCTTCGACGCCTTCTTCTTCGTCGCGACGCCCTTCTCCGTCACGACGCCCTTCTTCGCAGCTCCCCCTGCCAAGCCGCGACTGGGCGCTGTTTCTGGATTTCGACGGCACTCTGGTGTCGCTTGCCGCCCATCCCGACGACGTTCACGTATCGCCGCGCCTGAAGACATTGCTTGGTCAACTCGACAGAGCCTTCGACGGCGCCGTGGCCGTGGTCAGCGGGCGCCCGCTGGACCAGCTCGAGCGTCTGCTCGCACCGGTGTCGCTACCGATGGCAGGCATTCACGGGCTGGAATGGCGCAACCCCGACGGCACGCGGCACACGGCGGTCGATCAGCCCGCCCAGCTGGCCTCCTGTCGTGACGCCCTGGCATCCTTCGTCGAGGCCCACCCAGGCCTGCACTACGAAGACAAGGGCGTCTCGTTGACCCTGCACTACCGCACCGCGCCCGAACTCGCCGAGACATGTCGCGAGTTCATCGAGGCCCAGCATCGCGCACTTGGCGATACCTTCGAGCTGATCCCCGGCAAGTGCGTCTTCGAGCTGCGTCCCAGCGGCTATCATAAAGGAACCGCCGTTGCCCGCCTGCTCGATGAAGAATCAACGTTCCAGACCCGCACGCCGGTGTTCATCGGCGATGATGTCACCGACGAAGACGCCTTTCGCACCGTCAACGCTCGCGGTGGCCATTCCGTACGCGTCGGCAGCCAGGATGAGACTGCCGCAACCTATCATCTGCAATCAGTACAGGAGGTACTGACATGGCTGGAGACTCTGACAACGCCAGATCCCTGACCCCGCTTCGTCATGCGGGCCGGACTTTCGAACCCGGCCTCATCGACAACCCTCGGATCGGCGCACGGCTCCCGGACCAGGGGAACGGCAAAGGACGGCTCTCCGAAGGCCTCCACACCGGGAATCACGAACCGTGGAGCCTCTCCCCGCAGACCTGCCGCATGGTCGAGTTGACCGACTCGGCAACACATTTCAGTCGTAACCGGGAGGAGGCCATATGACACGTCTCGTCGTCATTTCCAATCGCGTATCCATCCCGGAACCCGACAAGTCCCAGGCCGGCGGCCTGGCGGTGGCGATCACCGGCGCCCTCGACGAATACGGCGGGCTCTGGTTCGGCTGGGACGGCGAGGTCAGCGAAACGGCCGTCAGCGAGCCCACCACCGTTCAGCGCGACAACATCACCTACGCCACCCTGCCGCTATCCCGGGAAGACTATGAAGACTACTACCTGGGCTTCTCCAACGAAGTCCTCTGGCCCGTCTTCCACTTCAACCTTGGCGCCATGGACTTCCGGCTGGAGTACGCCAAGGCCTATCAGCGGGTCAACGACCGCTTCGCCGGCGCCCTGAGCAGCCTGCTCGAAGGTGGCGAACTGATCTGGGTGCACGACTATCACCTGCTGCCGCTGGGCAAGGCGCTGCGCAAGGAAGGCGTCAAGGACCCGATGGGCTTCTATCTGCACATCCCCTTCCCCAGCTACGACCTGCTGCGCGCAATGCCCGGCTACCGCGAACTGCTCGACGACCTGCTCCACTACGACCTGATCGGCTTCCAGACCAACAACGATCTGCACGCCTTCCGCCAGGCCGCGATCGAAACCTTCGGCGCCGAGATTTCCGGCGACACCATCGAGTGCAACGGCCAGAAGATTCGTACCGGCGTCTACCCGGTGGGTATCGATGTCGACGAGCTAACCGCCGAAGCCGAGCACTCCCGCGACAACGAACAGGCGCGTCAGCTCAAGGCGGATCTCGGCGAACGCGACCTGATCATCGGCGCCGACCGGCTCGATTACTCCAAGGGCCTGGTACAGCGCTTCAACGCCATCGAGGCGCTGCTCACCAACTTCGAGCATCGCCGCCAGAAGACGATCTTCATGCAGATCGCCAGCCCCTCGCGCAGCGCGATCCCCGAGTATGACGAGCTGCGCCGCCAACTCGAGGAGATGGCCGGGCATATCAATGGCACCTATGCCGATCTCGACTGGATGCCAGTGCACTATCTCAACCAGACCTTCCCCCGCGATGCGCTGATCGGCCTGTTCCGTTCCGCCCGGGTCGGCCTGGTGACCCCGCTTCGCGACGGCATGAACCTGGTCTGCAAGGAGTTCGTCGCTGCCCAGGATCCCGAAGACCCCGGCGTACTGGTACTCAGCGAGCTGGCCGGCGCCGCCAAAGAGCTGAGCCGCGCGCTACTGGTCAATCCCTACGACGTGCATGCCATCGCCAGCGCCATCGAACAGGCCCTGAACATGCCGCTCGAGGAACGCCAGGAACGCTACCAGCAGATGATCGGCGTGCTCAGGCGCAACAGCCTGCTCGAATGGCGCCGGCGCTTCATCGAACACCTGAGCCAGCAGAATACGGACGCCACCTGACCGGGAATCACGAGCCCTGCCAGAATGGCGAAGGCCAGGCACAAAAAAGCCCCGGACCAGGGGAGGGTCCGGGGAAGTTGGAGGTGTGGGGGAAATCGAGGGAGACGCTGCTCGGCGCCCGTCTCCCGGGCGCCAACCGTTGATACGGCGCGATCAGTCGAGGCTGGCGAACGTCACTTCCACATTGCCATGGCCGCTGCTATCGGCGCCACCGCTCACGTTCTGCAGCGCCTGGGCCGCGGCAACACTCTGACCCTGACCGACGAGTTCGCCATTGCCTCCAAGGAGATGCGTCCCGTGCCGGGTCGAGTCTTCGACGCTTGCCAGAGCGCGATCGGCTGCGACGCTATGACCACCGCTGACGGTGTCGACACGATACTCGGTCGGCAGCACGTGATAGCTGGAAGTCGTCTGCGTATTCAGCGCTTCATGCTGCTGAGCGAATGCCCGTTGCTCCATGACGCTGTTGGCCTGAGCGGCGGCAGGCAGTGCAACGACCAGTGCGATAGCGGCGAGGATGCGAGTTTTCATGATGACACTCCAATATCTGCGTTTGCGTGGCAGGCCCCTTGGCCCAACCGATGACGAGATTATGGAGGCCTACTCATTAGGTGGCTAATCAGTTGGTGCAAAGTCGAGTATCAGCGGGATTGATGGATAGCGGCTCGCTGTCAGCGTCTTGCCACTTCGCGCTGCCTTGGCGGCAGAGCGCCCGGCGTTCGAAGCGATTCACTCCAGGCGTAGGGCGGGATAGCGATAGGCTCCATCGCCGATCACTGGCGGTTCCGGCTCGATCGGTTCAGTCGTATCCGGTTATTGACCGAGATACATTTTGAATCCTGTTTTACGCGCTGCGCGTGTATCAATCCCGCCATCCTTTTCTACGCTGCCTATCTAGACCGCATGAAGACAGCCGACTGAAAGTCAGCGTGCGGTTTCACTCTCTACAAGGAGGTAGGCAGGCTATGGCAAGAGTGCTTTGTGTTCTGTATGACGATCCCATCGATGGGCACCCCACCGAATATGCCCGTGAGGACATCCCCAAGCTCGAAAAGTATCCGGACGGTCAGGCCATGCCCAAGCCGAGCCATATCGACTTCACGCCCGGCGAGTTGCTGGGCGACGTGTCGGGCGAGCTGGGGCTACGCCGATTCCTCGAGGACAACGGTCATGAACTCATCGTCACCTCCGACAAGGACGGCGAGGATTCGGAGTTCGAGCGCGAGCTGCCAGAGGCCGATATCGTCATCTCCCAGCCGTTCTGGCCGGCCTATCTCGATGCCAAACGGCTGGAAAAGGCCAGGCAGCTGAAGCTGGCGATCACCGCCGGGGTCGGCTCCGATCATGTCGACATGGACGCCGCGGAGAAGCACGGCGTGAAAGTCGTCGAGATCACTCAGTCCAACAGCATCAGCGTGGCCGAACACGTAGTGATGCTGATCCTGAGCCTGGTGCGCAATTTCGTCCCTTCCCATCAGTGGGCAGTCGATGGCGGCTGGAACATCGCCGACTGCGTGAAGCGCGCCTATGATCTGGAAGGCATGAAGGTCGGCACGCTGGCGCTCGGCCGAATCGGCTTCGCCGTGCTCAAGCGTCTCAAGCCCTTCGACGTCGAGCTCTACTATAACTCGCACCATCGCCGTTCCGAGGAACTCGAAAAGGAACATGGCCTGACCTGGTGCGACAACATGGAGGAACTGGCCAGAACCTGCGACGTGATCACCCTCAACGCGCCGTTGACCAAGGAGACCCGGCATATCGTCGATGCCGAGATGATCAGCAAGATGAAGCGCGGCACCTATCTGATCAACACGGCCCGCGCCGAGCTATGCGATCGCGACGCGGTGGTCGAGGCGCTGGAGAGCGGCCATCTCGCCGGCTACGCAGGCGATGTGTGGTATCCGCAACCGCCGGCCGAGGATCATCCGTGGCGAACCATGCCGCACAACAACATGACGCCGCACGTCTCGGGCTCGACGCTGCCGGCCCAGGCGCGCTACGCCGCTGGCGTACGGGAAATTCTCGAAGCCTACTTCGCCGGTCAGCCCATTCGCGAAGAGTATGTAAAAGTCGGCGACCCTTGATCGCCGACCGGCCGCGAGGCGCTGAGGGAACGGTCGGCGATAACCCGAACAGCTCCTTAGACTCCCATTGACGCCAGCGCATCCCGAAGCTCCCGAACACCAGCCATAAAAAGCCCCGGACCAAGGGATGGACCGGGGAAGTTGGAGGTATGGGGGAAATCGAGGGACACGCTGCTCGGCGCCCGCCTCTCGGGCGCCAACCGTTGATATGGCGCGATCAGTCGAGGCTGGCGAAGGTCACTTCGACATTGCCCTGGCCGGCATCGGCGCCACCGTTCACGTTCTGCAGCGCCTGCGCCGCGGCCACGCTCTGACCCTGGCCGACGAGCCCAACGTTGCCGCCAGCGATATCGGTTGCTCGCTGCGTGACTGCCGCGACATAGGCCAGTGAATGGTCGGCTGCGGTGCTATGACCACCGCTGACGGTATCGATGCGATAGTCGGTCGGCAGCAACTGATAGCCGGAAGTCGTCTGGGTATTCAGCGCTTCGTGCTGTTGGGCGAATGCGCGCTCTTCCATGACGCTGTTGGCCTGAGCGGCGGCAGGCAGTGCAACGACCAGTGCGATAGCGGCGAGAATGCGAGTTTTCATGATGACACTCCAATATCTGCGTTTGCGTGGCAGGCCCCTTGGCCTAACCGATGACGAGATTATGGAGGCCAACTAATTAGGTGGCTAATAAATTGGCACAAAGTCGAGTATCAGCGGGATTGATGGGCACCAACTGCCCGCCATACCCCCTGCCATGCTATTGAACTACCTGTGCGGCAGCATACGATCCGTTCCCCGCAAACGTGGGGATTAACCTTTCTGAGCTGCCTGGGCGGCAGCGCACCGGTGCCGACCGGCGTTCGCCCGCGATAGTCCTTTCTGAGCTGCCTGGGCGGCAGCGCACGCCTGCAGGTTGCCGTCGGCAGCGGCGTAGATTTTCTGAGCTGCCTGGGCGGCAGCGCACGCCTGATCTGCATTACTGCGAGGCACATTACATTTCTGAGCTGCCTGGGCGGCAGCGCACGCTTTATCACGTTCAGTGCGCGTGGGAAGCGTTTTCTGAGCTGCCTGGGCGGCAGCGCACCTGGAAGCGCGGGCGTTCGTTCTCAGCAAGCATTTCTGAGCTGCCTGGGCGGCAGCGCACCGCTGCGAGGCCACCAAGCGCACGCTCGAAAATTTCTGAGCTGCCTGGGCGGCAGCGCACGGCATCCTTGATCTGCGCCGCCCAGCTATCGCTTTCTGAGCTGCCTGGGCGGCAGCGCACGTAGCCGTTGACCCCGTACTGCGTGTCCATCATTTCTGAGCTGCCTGGGCGGCAGCGCACACCTGCGAAACCATATGGCATGAACGCATCAATTTCTGAGCTGCCTGGGCGGCAGCGCACAATGGCTCGCGGGCTGTCGGCTTGGCGGTCTGTTTCTGAGCTGCCTGGGCGGCAGCGCACGCACCGCCGTGTCGCTGCCTGCCCTGAGCAATTTTCTGAGCTGCCTGGGCGGCAGCGCACATCGTGCAGCGCCCGCCGGTGGCGGCCTCGACTTTCTGAGCTGCCTGGGCGGCAGCGCACCCGGTCATCGGATGGTCGATGATGATGGCTGATTTCTGAGCTGCCTGGGCGGCAGCGCACTTTACGGTGACGCTGCCGCAGCGGCGGCGGTTTTTCTGAGCTGCCTGGGCGGCAGCGAACCCGACGATCCAGATGGTGTCGAACAGGTCGATTTTCTGAGCTGCCTGGGCGGCAGCGAACTGCTCAGCAAGCGGGGGCAGGGCAAGGTTAAATTTCTGAGCTGCCTGGGCGGCAGCGAACCTGCTCCCCCGTCAGCGCCGTCGCGTCCTTGATTTCTGAGCTGCCTGGGCGGCAGCGAACGCTATCCAACGCCTGGGTACCGCTCGCCCAATTTTCTGAGCTGCCTGGGCGGCAGCGAACATCTGGTAGTCGGATAACTGCCGGTTGAGACTTTTCTGAGCTGCCTGGGCGGCAGCGAACCCGGCGCCGGCGAGGGGCTCGGCGACGTCACCTTTCTGAGCTGCCTGGGCGGCAGCGAACCTGACCTCATCGAGCTTTGGCATTCTCATCACTTTCTGAGCTGCCTGGGCGGCAGCGAACGCGCGTAGCGCGGAAACGGGTTTAGAGCCTCTTTTCTGAGCTGCCTGGGCGGCAGCGAACCGCGACGAGTGCTGGTTGTGCGACATGTCCGGTTTCTGAGCTGCCTGGGCGGCAGCGAACGCTACATAGGGTATGACACGGCAACCGGAAGATTTCTGAGCTGCCTGGGCGGCAGCGCACACTGCGCAGCGTTGCTGCCAGGCCATCGCGGCTTTCTGAGCTGCCTGGGCGGCAGCGCACTTACATATTGAGGAAATACGAGGTGCTGGTCTTTTCTGAGCTGCCTGGGCGGCAGCGCACCAGAAGGCACGCTGGGGCGTCGACGTCCAGTTTTTCTGAGCTGCCTGGGCGGCAGCGCACGGGGTATGCAGTAGCTGGCGGTAATGCTGGCGTTTCTGAGCTGCCTGGGCGGCAGCGCACGCCTTGACGGTCGCTATCGCGTCGTAGCGTTCTTTCTGAGCTGCCTGGGCGGCAGCGCACGTCTTGACGCCCTCGATCGCACGTAGCCCAGCTTTCTGAGCTGCCTGGGCGGCAGCGCACGGTCACGCCCACGGGCAGGGCGGCGCCGATCATTTCTGAGCTGCCTGGGCGGCAGCGCACTCGCGATCGACTACGTCGCGCAGAGCGATGCCTTTCTGAGCTGCCTGGGCGGCAGCGCACCTGCCGTATCTCGCCTGGGCCTTGTCCGTCGATTTCTGAGCTGCCTGGGCGGCAGCGCACGCTTGTCGGCGTCGAGGCCCGAACCGGCCCCGTTTCTGAGCTGCCTGGGCGGCAGCGCACATGCGGTACAGGTGCGAGCGGGCGTTCTTCCATTTCTGAGCTGCCTGGGCGGCAGCGCACACGATGACCGGCGCGGCCTGGTTGCCGATGGTTTTCTGAGCTGCCTGGGCGGCAGCGCACACCGGCAACGAGCTCGCCGACGAGGTGCTCAATTTCTGAGCTGCCTGGGCGGCAGCGCACGCGATATCGGCGTGCAGGTCAAGCCGAGCGGCTTTCTGAGCTGCCTGGGCGGCAGCGCACGACCGCATTGTGCGCACGGTGAATGACCATAATTTCTGAGCTGCCTGGGCGGCAGCGCACGGCGGAGGTGCGGTATGAGTGAGCGAGCCGAATTTCTGAGCTGCCTGGGCGGCAGCGCACGGGTTTCTCTTCCTTATCACGATGGCCACAACTTTCTGAGCTGCCTGGGCGGCAGCGCACATCGTCCATGCGCTCCAGCGTGTTTTCCCACATTTCTGAGCTGCCTGGGCGGCAGCGCACCGTCTTCGTCGATATCGTCGCCTTGGATCTCCTTTCTGAGCTGCCTGGGCGGCAGCGCACGTCGGCGAGTCATCCTGCGCCGAGAACGTGACTTTCTGAGCTGCCTGGGCGGCAGCGCACTTCTCGATCACGCTCGACCTAGGTAATAGCAATTTCTGAGCTGCCTGGGCGGCAGCGCACAGCAGCAGTGCCCAGCGTTGGCAGTCCGAGCATTTCTGAGCTGCCTGGGCGGCAGCGCACTTTTGCGTAACGAGGCGCTGCTGGCCTCGCTCTTTCTGAGCTGCCTGGGCGGCAGCGCACGCGTAGTAGTCGCGATAGAAGTTCTTCGGGTCTTTCTGAGCTGCCTGGGCGGCAGCGCACGATAGCTTTGGCGGCGCTCTTCCCGCTGTCAATTTCTGAGCTGCCTGGGCGGCAGCGCACGTCAAGGCGATGGGCAGCTACGTCGCAACAATTTTCTGAGCTGCCTGGGCGGCAGCGCACCTATCATCAACATCCTGAGCGCGCTGCTCCATTTTCTGAGCTGCCTGGGCGGCAGCGCACTTGTCGACGCCCTGAATCTGGCTTACGACGAATTTCTGAGCTGCCTGGGCGGCAGCGCACTGCTGATCTGGGACGGCATCGAACTCACCGGCTTTCTGAGCTGCCTGGGCGGCAGCGCACCAGATAGGCTGTCTATCGCCACGGGGGCACTTTTTCTGAGCTGCCTGGGCGGCAGCGCACCGTACCGCATCCGTGTTAAGCATTGTTTTGCTTTTCTGAGCTGCCTGGGCGGCAGCGCACCACGTTAAAAAACGAGATAGAGCCGATCGACTTTTCTGAGCTGCCTGGGCGGCAGCGCACAGCACGCCTTCAAGCCAAGGCGGCTTCCAGTTTTTCTGAGCTGCCTGGGCGGCAGCGCACGAACGAGCTGAAGGCGTCTTCGCTGCCATCAATTTCTGAGCTGCCTGGGCGGCAGCGCACCCGGGGTACGGGCGAAGCCTGTCAGCGTTGGCTTTCTGAGCTGCCTGGGCGGCAGCGCACCCCGCACGCCGGTGGATACGGGGCGTGCACGTTTTCTGAGCTGCCTGGGCGGCAGCGCACTCGTTTTCTACGGCAGCGGTTATCTGCTCGATTTTCTGAGCTGCCTGGGCGACAGCGCACATTGATCAGCGCTTCAGCGGTGTAGCACGCAATTTCTGAGCTGCCTGGGCGACAGCGCACTCATTTTCGACGGCAGTGGTTATCTGCTCGATTTTCTGAGCTGCCTGGGCGACAGCGCACTGATCTGGCGATTCGATATCGGTGACCTGGAGTTTCTGAGCTGCCTGGGCGACAGCGCACGTGCGCGGATCGCCAAAGCGCAGACCCTCCCATTTCTGAGCTGCCTGGGCGACAGCGCACGCTACGGCGGCGTAATACTCGAGCGACGACTTTTTCTGAGCTGCCTGGGCGACAGCGCACACCGGCAGCGACAGCTCGCGCCCCAGCTCGCGTTTCTGAGCTGCCTGGGCGACAGCGCACTACGAGCGAGAGCTCGCGGAGCTGCGCGACCATTTCTGAGCTGCCTGGGCGACAGCGCACAGCGAGGAGGCCATCGACTGGCTGATTCGCCATTTCTGAGCTGCCTGGGCGACAGCGCACGTTTGCACGGTCGTCGAGGGTCAGCAGCTCATTTTCTGAGCTGCCTGGGCGACAGCGTATGCGACGTCAACTACTTTGGCCGCTTGGCGACAATTAAAATGGCCGGTTGGGTGGGGTAGTTGTCGTCAGTCCGACGACCCAGCTTTTCCTCCTTGTAATTGTCGTTGATAAGCACGCTTACGGTAGCTCTCCCCGCTCAGCTCCATCAGCGTGGCGTGGTGCACCAACCGGTCGATGGCGGCCACGGCCATCATGCTGTCGGGGAAGATACTGTCCCAGGCGCTGAACGGCTGGTTGGCGGTGATGATCAGGCTGGCCGACTCGTAGCGATGGGCGATCAGCTCGAACAGCACTGACGTCTCGGCCTCGCTGCGTTGGACGTAGCCGATATCGTCGATCACCAGCACGGCGTACTTGTCGAGCTTGATCAGGGCGTCGCTCAGGCGCAGTGCCTGCTTGGCAGCCTGGAGCTCCTGGACCAGGCTTGAGGCGGTGGCGTAGCGCACCCGGTAACCCTGGTCGACCAGCGTATGCCCGAGCCCGGCCGCCACGTGGCTCTTGCCGACGCCGGAGGGCCCAAACAGCAGCAGGTTGTGAGCCTGGTCGACCCACTGCGTGTCGCCGGCCAAGGCGCTCAGTTGCTGGCGCTGCTCGGCCGCGATGGCGTCGAACTCGAAGGACTCCAGCGTCTTGCCCACCGGCAGCCGGGCCTCCTTGAGGTGCCGGGCCAGCCGGCGTCGCTCACGCTCGGCCAGCTCGTGCTCGCATAGGGCGGCCAGTGTTTGTGGCAGGCTCCAGTTTTCGGCTCGGGCGCGGGTTTCCAGCTGGGGCCAGCAGGCGGCCATGGTGGGCAGGCGGAGCTGTCGCAGTAGCAGCGGCAGCGTCTGGGCATCAGGCATGGCAGCACACCTCTGTGGTCGGCACGCTGGGCACCAGATGGTTGTAGCTGGCGATGTCATGCTGAGTCACCTGGGGGAAAACCAGCGTGGCGCTCGGCGTGGCGGCGAAGCGGGCCTGGAGCTCGGCCAGCGTCGGGCTCTTCCCGCGCGCCAGGGCGCCCAGCCAGTAACTGGCGATCGCCTCGGCCTGGTCCTGCTCGGCGGCCAACGCCAGAGCGCCAACGATGCGCTTGCAGGCCTCGGCGACCGGCAAGGCGGCGGTCAGCCGGGCGTACAGCTCGCGCCACTCCGCACTCGGCAACAGGTCGTCGCGGAACGTCAGCCCCGCCAGCGCCCGGGGCTTGCGGACCAGCCAGCCGATCACATGGCGGTAATCGATGACCCGCAACCGGCCGCTTTCCGGCGTGGCATGCAGCCGCCTCAGCGTCAGCAATGCTTGCTGTGCGTGATGCAGCACCAAGCGATCATCGTAAAGGTGCACCCGCAGGTTCTCGCCGATCAGCCGGGACGGCACCGAGTAGAGCACCTTGCGCACCTGGATGGTGCTGGAGGTAGTGACGCGCACCGTCACCTCGCTGTAGTCGGTACCGGGCCGGCTGGGCAGTGGCTGCAGCGCGCCACGCTCGACGGTGATCCGGGCCGCGTTGCGGCGGTTGATCGCGGTGGTCACCTCATCGAGGAAGGCCTGGTAGTCATCGAGGCTAGCGAAGTCCTGGGAGCCGCGCAGCGTCAGGCGCTGTTGCAGGCGCCGCTTGAAGTGGCCATGTGGCGACTCGATGCTGGCGTTTTCATGGCCGCGCCCTGGGTTATTACGGGTGGCCGTCATGCCGTAGTGAGCGCACAGGGCAGCATAACGCTCGGTGAGGTCGGCTTCCGCCTCCCGGCCGAGGTTGCGGAAGGCCGCCGACAAGCTGTCGGTGCGGTGCTCCGCGGGGACACCGCCAAGCCGCTCCAGCGCACGGGTCAGGCCTTCAGCCAGCGCCGGGTAGCTCTCGCCACCGAGCACCACCCGGACATAACACCAGCCGCTGTAGGCCAGGCGGAAGTGGTAGAGCCGGTGATCAAGCAGCTCCCCTGCCACGGTAATGACAATCCCCTTGAGCTCGGTGAAGTCGGAGAGGCCGCGCAGCCCGGGGCCATGGGTTTGCGGGAACATTACCTCTTTCTCCGGGCCGTGCGCGGCTCGCCAGCCCTTGACCCGGCGCTGCAGGGTTCGCAGCAGGCTGTCCGGGTACTGGCCGGGGTGCTGCTCCTGCAACCACTCCAGCAGGGTCAGTGCCTGCAAGCCCGGGGCGGCGGCCAGCTGGGGGACGAGCGTGGTCTCCCACACATCGGCGAAGGGGTCGGGCCGGGTTCGCCAGTGCCGTGATGCCGGCGGCTCGGAGGACTCGGCCCGGCGTTCGAGGCGGCGAGCGGTTCTGACGGAGAGGCCGGCCTTGGCGGCGGCGACCTCCTGGGTCTGGCCTTGTTGACGTTGCGACATATAGAGCGTGACCTGTTGGCTGGTGACCGCCATACCGGCTCCCTGGTGGGTCGGGACAAGCGGTCAAGCTTAGGGCAACCGGTCACAGTAGTTGTCGTCGGCCGGCCAGAGTAATTGTCGCTCTATAGACAGCGCACGCGACATGCAGGTGCGGCGTCGCCTCGGCGACTTTCTGAGCTGCCTGGGCGACAGCGCACCGGTGGCTTCGTCACCAGGCGCGACGTTGAGCTTTCTGAGCTGCCTGGGCGACAGCGCACCAGATCACCGCCGTGCGTGACGCGCACGGCACTTTCTGAGCTGCCTGGGCGACAGCGCACTAGAGATTACTACAAATAACGTCCTGATTGTTAAAGAGCTTTGGATGAAAAAAAGCGACATTCCCCTTTTTCGAGCAATGCCGCTAAATGATTGATTTTTAAAGACCCATATTTATTCTATAAAAAAGGGTCAAAACCAGGGCACTGTGGCTTCCGAGCTCAAGCCGTAGTGATTGAAGCTACCGGCAGTGGGCTGCGACTGCGTCTCGCCGTGTTCGATGAACAGCGCAAAACGCTGGCCACTGGATCGGCTACTGACTTGTACGAAGGGCAAGGCGATTTGCCGTTCGGCGGGCTTCTCCATCAGGCGTTGCGCTTCGTCGAACTCGATGCCATGGCGCTTGGCATAGCGTTTTGCCCGGCTTGGGCTGCCCGTATTGAACTGCCTGCGCCGGACGATCCGATAGCTCACCTCGGCGGGCACCGGCTGAACGGCTTCTAGCTGTACATGATCCCGCATACCGGCGAGCCACGGCATCGCCATCAGTTGCTCCAGCCGTTCCTTGCTGCCATGCAACCGCAGCCGATCACCTGGTGTACGGGCGCGCGCACCGATCTTGTGATCAGGGAAGCTGACGCCGATATCGTTCGCTTCCAGGTCAAACAGCGCCCGATGCAGCTTGCCGTAGAGCGCGCCCATCAACATCGATTCCGGGAAATCCGGATCGGAGCGCAGGCGAATGTCGATGTAGTGGTCCATGACTTACCCCGCGTCGCCGAAGACACCGCCGCGAATCAACGTCGCCATCACGAAGTGCTGGTCTTCGGGGGCGGGAGCCTGATCCTTGAGTAGCCAGTTATCGAGCAGGTTGTAGAAATCCTTCTTCTGCTTCGGCTGGCGATAGGCAGTGCCCTGAGTAGTCACGGAGCCGTAAGGTTCGACGGCGATGGGGCCAAGGTCGCTGCCGTCTTCCGGCGCCGGATACCAGGTATCGATGGTGCGCAGGGCATTACCCAGCTTCTGGGAGTGGATGCCGGCAATGCCATTGACCTGATAGAGCGTCTTGCTCTTGTCGCCGCGTCCGCGATCCAGAATCAGCTCTTGCGAGGGGAAGACTTCCTGACCGGCACCGACATGCGCGAAGGCAACGATTTCGAGCAGTAGATAGCGTTTACCTCCCAGCGCATCAGCAATCAACTGTGCCAGTGCGGCTGTCTGTCCATCATCACCGAAGTCACGCAACGAAAGGGACAGCGCGTCGAATGTCCATTCCTGGGCAACCTGACCACGCTCCATATGCCGGATGCGTACCTCAACCTGCTCGGCACCGACGCGGTTACGCCATAGGAAGCGCCCGTTGGCGAGGTTGTGGGCGTAGCGCCGTGCGAGTTCGCTGAAGCCGTGTTCATTTACATAGCCCGCTACGGTCTGCTGTAACTTGGCCTGATAGTCGGCATTGTTGCAGGCCGAGGGGGTGCCGGCACCGCTCAGCACCCGCAGAGTGAAACGCGCCATCAACGTATCAGCCTCATGGGGCAGGGTGGCGACATCGACAGTCTGCAGGTTGGGGTTCTGGATGCTGGCGTCCAGTTTAGCAGGGTCCTGATCCTTGGCTTTCAAGCGATTGGAGATGGTGCCGCGCACAGATTTTTCGCGGACTTCGATCGGCTGCCAGGCATCGAGATCACTACGTTGCGCCCACTGTCCGGCGTAGAGCAACGCATCGGAGGGGTCGAGTTTGCGTTCGAAGGCGAGGACGGAGGCAGTTGTCAAAGCATTATTGGATTTAGCCATGATGAAATTCCTTGTCTAGTCAGTCGAGATCGAATTCGAAGTGGTAAGCGGGCTCTTCGCTATCAGCGGCCTGGTCATAGTCGTTGCGGCAGCGATACAAGTCATTTTCCGGCTGGCTGTCGGCGTACCAGAGGAGTTGCCGGGCAGACTGGATACGGTGTGGGCTTATCCATTCGCCTACGGAATAGAGGCTTTCAACAAAATGGAATGGAACTTCGGCATCACGTGCATTGCTGACGCTGCCTGCCGGATGTAGTTCGCCAAGTGCACCGTAACCAATGGGGATCGGCACGACCCAACCTTTTCCCCGGCGATCGTTGAGCCATTTACCCTTACCTGTTTCCTCGTCTACTTCGTAATGCCAGTTGATGCGCGACAAGGAAAGCCAGGCATCAAGCGGGCTGGCCTTCGGGTCATTTGCCTGCATTTCGGTCAAGCGTTCTTTCAGCCGGTCATCGCGGGAGACCAAGGTAAAGCCGGGCAGTAAGCGCATGCGTGCCTTGCGGAAAATGGCATCGCAATCGGCTTCCGTGCCGGTCAAGTCGAGTACATAGGGTTGATAACGAGGAAGCCCAGGGTGGGCTGGAGGTATCAGCGTACCGCCGGCAATGCGCATGCTGGCAAGTAATTCCGCCACGGCCGCAGCATCGTCCTGGCGAGCTTCCGGCTCCTTTTGCCAATGGTTACTTTCGACCGCCAGCACCAGGCTCAGATCCAGGTGGATACGGCCTTCCTCGACGATGCCGGGCGGCTTGCCGTCCCTGCCAACGGGATTGCGAGTCAGACGGAAAGCCTTTACGAATCCGCTCTCGGTAACGAGTTCCTGGTAGTCGTGGCAAACCACGCCGACCGCTTTGAACTTGAGGTCCAACCCCGCCGAATGCGCTTTGCGCTCCAACGCCCACATCAAACCGAGGAAGGCCGTCATCGAGGGAAAGCCGTGGGTCAGCGGGCTGGAAACGGCGTTGGCGTTTTGTACCTGCAGGCGAGGCAGTACCAGCAAATGGTTGAAGTTCGGGCAGGTGCTCATGCTTCACCTCCCGCGGAGGCACGCCGTTGCATAGGCACCGGCCAGGCGGCATCAATAATGGCCTGCTTGGCCCAATGCCGGTACTCGACTTCGCTTACCGCCGTAAGCCCGGCTTCGCGCAGCCGCTCATTGACCCAGTTGGCAAAACGGCCGGCGACCTCATCCGGCCAGTCGCCGAATGTATAAGCTGCGTTGAATGCACGGTCATCATCAGCCTGCTCGGGATCGCGGCGAAGAGGAAGTTCGGTGCGCTCCGGGTCCAGCCACAGTTTTTCGCACAAGGGCAGCGTGCAGTCAGGGTCTCGGGTCCAGCCCGGTTCAAGGCTGGCGCGGATGGATACGGCAAAAAGGGCCAGTTGCTGTCCCAATGCCTGCTCGATGGCTTCGCGCTTCTCGACGAGATCCATATTGCGTGGCTTGTCGGCAACGGATTTCAGGAAAGCTGCCAATTTGCGCAGCAGGAATGGCACTCCCTCGTACCACGCGAACCGCTCTACGGCCGAATCCAGATTGAGCAGCCTTGGTTTACGTTCTTGCTGCCATTTGGGAGGAAGCGATGCCAGCAGATAGTTCACCCCTCCCCGTTCGCTATTTAACTGGCTGACATTTTGGGGCTTGGTGCCGCCTAATTTGCGCGCAATGAGATTGCGATAATCACGATACTCTTCGTTATAAGTTTCTTTTGCGCGGAAGGCCTGTCGTGCCAGTTTGTTGGCTTCACCGAAGCGTGCATCCTGAATGTCGGCATGAACGGCATGTGCCAAGCTGCTGGAGAACATCGGTTGTAGCAGGTGATACTGATCATTGCGTGCCGGCTCATTGCCAATCAACCAATAGACCTGCTTAGCCATTTCATGCGAGACAGGGGCGGTATTACTGCGCACCAGGCTGCTAAAAGCTTCCATCCAGCCGGAAGCAAGCTCGGCATCAGCACTCAGGGCGTCCCGAAGATCGGGATCGCCATCCCGCATCCAATCCAGCAGGCGACGGTTCTCCACCTCTAGTTTGAGGAATTTGAACACGTCCAAGGCTGCCGCATTGCCGACGATGTCCTCAGAGTAGCTATCCCTCAACAGATGGGAGCCAACTTCGGCATGGCTAGGCAATGTTTCAGGTTCGGCGTGTAAGCTGCTACCGCGTGCGTCGGGGTGAGAGGCCTTGAGTACATGGGTGACAGCCTGAATCTGGGTGACCCGCCGGGCAGCATCGGCCAGCCAAGCCGCATACTCATATTTTGCGGCCGCTTCGGCATCGTCTTCCTTGCCTTTCAGCTTGACCTCGCGTCGTGCCTCGATAAAGGCGGCGATGGCTGAGCGAAAGTGCCCGGAACGTTTCGATTCTTTACTCATTGAGACTCCATTGCATTCGACCCTAACGGGTCGTGCATGTAGAATCTCTACGGCAGCAAGCCGCCGTAGAGGCGTTGCTAAAAGACCAAAGTCTTTTATTTGGCGCTTCTGATCATGTGTTGGTAAAACACACTTCCTCCTTAGCTCTGCTTGCGTAGGGTAGGAGCCGGGCTCAATCGGCTTGCTGTTAAGCTCAGGAATCGTTAGCGCGATTCCTGAGCGTTCTTAAGCCTGACACCCTGCCTACCGCCTGTCAATGCCACTGTCTGACTAATGCTTTACCACTGTCTGGTTAATGCGATACATTTGCTTAACGGCCGGATAGGTCGCTCAGAAAACTGTATGGCTGATGCTGTCCATGCACGTTAGCTGCCGCACAGGCAGCCTGGGGCCGCAAGGCCCCTACCGTTTTTTTCCGAAGCCCAGTTGCGGGTGATACCGCCACCCTTCATCGTTGGCAGGCACTTCCACTGTTGCCATGCGTTTAGCGCAATCACACAGTGGCAAATCGAGATAGTCAGCCTGCTCGGCCAGCAGCTTCATCAAGTCAAACTCGCCCCACGGACCGATACGTTCCCCAAATTCAAACACCACATCGTGACGCTGGTTGCCTTCGACAAGCGGGTAGAGCTTCTGGCCTCGTCGTGTCTTGTCATCTTCGATGCGGTGCAGCTTCAACATCTCTTCTTCGTCATCCGGCAGGAAGACCAGCGTGGTGGTTCGAGAAGGATCGTCACGAAAGGGTTGTTGCTGAGGAAGTACACCTGTCAGGGCTGCGCCGGGGTATTTCCAAGTAGCGAAGGCTGCATCCAGCTCCAAAGGGGGCGCTTCGGCGCCGGGCTTGCGGGCGGGTGGCAGCATGCTGGTGGCCGTTCTGGCCTGTTCGAGATCGACCAGACTACGGTTAGGTTGCCAAGCCTCTGTTGGGCGGGGAAAGACACGTGGCAACGCATTGATTGCCCGGTACTCTTCCTCGGTCAATAGCTCACTCAATCGGTGGGTAGATAACTGAAAATGGTGTGCGCGCTCACCACCTCCCGTTTTTTCGAATCCCGGCCGGATATATGCCACGCCATCCCGAGCGCCTTTCTTGAAATGCTTCAAGTTGGTGTCGAAGATCAGCATGTTGGGTTTATCGCCGCACTTGCCGCGATGCCGCTGTACGCGCCCCGCTAACTGAATCAACGAGCGCATTGATGAAGGTTCTGCCACGGCCCAGCCGGCATCCCAATCTCTGCCTACCTCACATACAGGACTCGCTAAGACAATAAATAAATGATGTTTTTCAGGATAAGCATCCAGTGCATTGCGAACGCTGGGCAACTCGTATACCGCTTGTCCTTCCTTGCCACGTCGGTTGAAAGCGGCATCGAGTTGATACTCGATAGCCGAGCGCTGTACCAGCGGGAAGCGAGCATGATAAACGCATAGATGAATGCGGGTATCATCCGGCGCACCGAGAGCGAACAAGGTTTGCGCCACATCGAACAGCGGGTCGATGTTGGCCATGCGTACCAAGCCGAAGCTGACTTGCTTACTGCTGACGGGATCGGTTTCGGCGTGGTCCTGGTGTAGCCGCAGGCAGGCCTCCCGCACCTGTCGAGCGAACTCGGCGTGTATCTTTTCGCCTGGAAGATTGGTGGCAATAGTCAGGGGAAGGATTGCACCGCGCCGCAAAGGCCCACTTTTCTTCTCTGCGTTTACCAGTTGTGTGGCGCGTTTACCGACAAACGTGTTGTGCTCGCTGAGGAACTCGCGGCCATTGGAGCAGGAGGCGGTATGCACACCAAACTCATCGGTCCATAGATGTCATCGCCAATGTAAAACTGACCCCCTGACGCCGAGGTAAATTTGACCCCTCTGGGCGAAGATGGTGGCTTTTGAGCCGCCGAGATGTTGACCCAGGAGCAGTCAGTGGAGATCAAAGTGTTGGCCCGTCAGGGCCATGGCATCAAGGCGATCGCCCGGGAGCTGGGGCTCTCGCGCAATACCGTCCGCAAGTACCTACGCGGCGAGAAAGACTTGCCACGCTATAAGGCGCGAGTACCGCGACCCGGCAAGCTCGACGCCTTCAAGCCCTATCTTCAGGGACGTATCGCGGCGGCCCGCCCGCACTGGATTCCGGCGACCGTGCTGATGCGTGAGATTCAGGCGCAAGGCTACGCCGGCGGCATCAGCCAGCTAAAGGCTTATCTGGCGCCCTTCAAGGGCCGACCGGAGGACCCGGTCGTGCGCTTCGAGACGCCGCCGGGCAAGCAGTTGCAGGTCGACTTCACCACGATCCGGCGCGGCCGCGAGCCGCTCAAGGCCTTCGTTGCGACACTCGGCTACAGCCGAGCGACCTTCGTGCGCTTCTCGACACGCGAGGACAGCGAGGCATGGCTGACCGGCCTGCGTGAGGCGTTTGTCTACTTTGGCGGCGTCCCCGAAGAGGCGCTGTTCGATAACGCCGGCACCATCATTACCGAGCGCGACGCCTACGGTGACAGCCGGCATCGCTGGCATCCGGCCCTGGCGGCGCTGGCCGAGGAGTACGGCTTTCGCCCTCGGGTCTGTCGCCCCTACCGGGCCAAGACCAAGGGCAAGGTCGAGCGCTTCAACGGCTATCTCAAGGGCAGCTTCATCACGCCGTTGGCCGCCACGCTCAAGAGCGCCGGATTGATCCTGGACGTGCCGACGGCCAATGCCCACATCGGCCGCTGGCTCGATGAGATCGCCCATCAGCGGGTGCATGGCACCACCGGCGTGCCGCCGGCGATGCGACTGGCCGAGGAGCGCGGGGTCCTGTTACCGCTGCCGGCGACGACCACCAGCATCGTTCCGGTACCGGCGTTGCGGCCGGGGCGCGCGTTACCGCATGAGAGCCTGCAGCATCCCTTGTCCGTGTATGACCAGCTGTTGGAGGCCCGCCCATGAACTTGCAGCACGACCGCATCAGCGAGCTGTGCCAGGGCCTCAAGCTCGAACGCATCGGCAGCGATTGGTCGCACCTCGCGCAGCGGGCGGCCAACGGCGAGGCGAGCTTTGCCGACTTTCTCGAGACGTTGCTGAGCGCCGAAGCCGATGCCCGGGCCGAGCGTTCGCGCCAGACGCTGTTGAAGATGGCCGCCTTCCCGGCGGTGAAGACGCTGGAGCACTACGACTTCGCCTTCGCCTCGGGAGCCCCACGTGCGCAGCTTCAGGAACTGGCGGCACTCAGCTTCATCGAGCGCGCGGAGAACATCGTCCTGCTCGGCCCCAGCGGCGTGGGCAAGAGCCACCTGGCGATTGCGTTGGCCTACCGCGCCGTCATGGCGGGGATCAAGACGCGCTTCGTCAGCGCGGCCGACCTGATGCTGCAGCTCACGGCGGCACACCGCCAGGAACGGCTCAGGGAGTACTTCAACCGCGTAGTGATGGGGCCGCGCCTGTTGGTGATCGACGAGATCGGCTACCTGCCCTTCGGGCGCGACGAGGCGAACCTGTTCTTCAACGTCGTTGCCAAGCGCTACGAGCGCGGCAGTATGATTCTGACCAGCAACCTACCGTTCACGCAGTGGGCCGGGACCTTTGCCGACGATCAGACGCTGACCGCCGCGATGCTGGATAGGCTCTTGCATCACGCCCACATCGTGCAGATCACCGGCGAGAGCTACCGTCTCAAGGACAAGCGAAGAGCTGGTACCACTCCGCCGGCAACGGCAGCCGAATAACCGACGGATCCAGGGGGTCAATATTACTTCGGCGATTCAGAGCCAAAGAGGGTCACTTTTCAGTCGGCGTTGACAAATAGACAGGGCACTTCTACCATTGCGTCGGTACGGCCGCCGTCGCGGCCTCGGTTCTGCCGATATTGTTGACGTCCGGCGCGATAGGCCTGGTACATGCCGGTCACCAGCGAAGGCGGCAAGGTCGCCGAAGAGAGCACTACCCGTGTACCCAGCATGCCTGCCCAATGCACCAATCGGGTCAGCGCGGGCAAGTCATTGAGATCGTAATCGTCCAGTTCGTCCAGTATCAGATCGCTGCTCATCAGGCGCAGCATGGGGGCGATCTGACGACCGGCACGCAGCGATTCGGTCGCTGGCACCATGTGATCCACGGTACAGGCCAGTATCGGTGCCGACAGCAGTTTGTGGATATTGCTATCTCTCATCGCGCGTGACAGTAACGGATGATCGGCAGTGACGCCTTCGTAGAGAACGTAGCTGTCTTCCTCGATCAGGTTCTGCACCGATGCTGAACCATGCGCTTCGGCTTGTGCTTCGTAAAACTCGAACAGACTGCGGCTGGCTGAACCGCCAACCTGAACAGCCAGTTCGTCATCACCGAGATGAAGGTCGGTGCGATAGCTACGCCCCGTCTGGAGCGTCAGGGTACGCAAGCCCAAAGCGTAGGTAGCACGCATGCCTTGCTGAGGGTCAGCCAATGCATAGAGGATGCGAGCATTGGCGAGGGTCTTGCCGCAGCCGGTAGAAGCCATGTTGACGATAAAGGCGCCATTTTCGCGTGCCGACTCGCGCAACGCCGTGGCGGCATCGGCTGCCTTGTCCTGCCACCTGAAACGATCGACCTTGCTTCGTTTGCGCAGCCCACGGTGGTTGGCCAATCGTGGTAGATAACGCTCGAAACCGGGCAGAGCATGAGCCATCAAGCCTGCCGTGTGAGTCACGCCAAGCAGGTGCTCGTTCAACGACTGATTCGCTACCGTAGAACCATGTCGGTCTCGTGTCGTGTTGGCCATCAGCGATGCTTCGGAATCCAGGAACCGCTTACGCTCCCAAACAGGCTTATCCTCCTTGTCCAAGCCCAGCCCCGAATAATAATGGTCGGCCAGCATGAGACTAAGCCTGGCCAAGTGCATGACATAGGGGTTACTGAGCCACTCGTCGTTACGACGCTGACGTAACGCCAAGAGGTGCCTGGCGAGCCGTGCCGCTATCTCACGCCACTTTGGTTCACTCATCGGCAGCGAACCGGCAAATTGCCAGTAGGGCTTGATTTGCGCACGCTCGGCAGATTGGCGGATCTCGTTCCAATCGTGGGCGACCAGCGAGAGCGGTTTTTCCAACCAGAGCGAGTTGTGACTTTGCGAGCGTTTTCCAAGCCGCTCTTGTGTCCCATCGGCATTCTTGACCGGCACTACCGGCAAGCGGTGATGGCTTACAATCAGCCAGGCAATGGCGGCAGCCAGTGGAGGCAGGTCACGGAACGGATACTTGTTGTCAGCATCCAGCCCATCGCGTTGATAACGGCCAGAAGCGATCCATTCCCGTTCATTGAAACCGTCTCGATCCGCTAGCCGCTGTAACCAGCCTTCATCATCATCCAGACCGACGAAAGCCAGGAACAGGCGCAGCGACACCCACTCATGCCGGTAAAGGTTTTTCTCCTTTAGCTTGCCATCCAGACGGTCCTGGAAGGCAACACTCCCTTTTCCCAAGTCGTGCAATAACGCCGCCATTTGCGCGAGTAAGCGGATATCTTCTGCCGTGTGCCAATCATTCTCATCTTCCGTACGCAGAATATTGCGCCGTGTGGTATTGGTCGGCGTCGCGCCCCGGGTGTTGAACTGCGAGGCATCGCCTACCACCCACATCAGCTCGCTGTGGTCATGGCCGCGAATCCAGTGACACGCCACGGCGGTATTCTTGCGGGCCGTCTTGCGCAACAGTTTGCGTAGTGTGTCGAGCCCGGCCTGGGTAATCGAGGTCTGCCAGGTGCGTCCGCCGCGACGTTCGGCGAACTGGTCGAGAATACGGCGCGTTTCCTTGAGCGCGTTCTTGCTGCATTGCGACACCAACAGCACGTTCATGGTGTGATCCCATGGCCGAGGCGTTCGGCCGTCGCCTTCAGGGTATCGATCATCACATCCAGGGCTTCCACCTGCGTGAGCCTATCGATGCACGCCTGGCGGAATTCCTGTTCTTCATCCCCGCGGCTGGCCGAGATGAACGCTTGTGGGAGGATCACGGCGTCCTTGACCAGATCCGCGACATCGAAGACAAGGCCACCCCGGCGTGTCTTGCCATGCAGCACCGCGAGGCCATGTGGAATCCCCAGCACCCAGGTCGCGGTAGCGCCCAACCCGTAGGCCAGATAATTGCCGTGATCGAGGAAGCGATTGGCCGGATCGGCGCCCTGCCCGCGCTTGACGCGGATAAACTCACCATACTGGGCAGCATGGCTTGCCAGCCGAAACAGCTGCTTGGTGAGCCGAGCTTCTTCGGTCAGTAGCGCGGTGGTATCGGGAGCCGAGTCGATCGCCTGCCGACTACGCGTGAGCAATGCGTCCAGTTCTGCCTTGCTGGGGGTAAAGCCGGTATCGCGCTGGAAGCGTGGCGCCGTCCAGAGGCGTTCGACCTGAGCGAGCCGGGCACGCTGGAAACATCGGGCCGCTTCCAGCCGCTTGTCGTCGTCGAACCAGAAGCGAACCCAGTACTGTAGATATTCCGTCGGCCGGTATTCGCTCTGCGGAGTCAGCCAGGCGACATCCACGTCCACTTCATTGGCTGCGAACAGCGGCGTACCACCACCGCCGCAGAAGCCGACCAGCACGCCGGCCTTGGCTAGCTCGCGCATCGCCGCCTGGGTAATCGAGGTGCCGGTTCCCAGCAGCAGCGAAGTGGTATTGGCAATGGGGATGTTCCAGTATTTCGAGCGCTTGCCTTCGTCGGTGACGTATTCGACACGCCCACCATTGACCAATACGCGGCAGTGCTGCAGGTAGTACAGGTTCGCACGCTTCGAGTGCAGGATCGTTTTGAGATCGCTTGAAGAGAGATCTTCCATCATGGCGTCACCTGCCAGCTGTCTTGTAACCGTTGGTAACGCAAATTTTACGAACCGACAAGCCCGCCAAAAGGATTGTCAGGGATCTCTTACAAATGGTGTCAGCCAATCTCCGCTTGGCACCAATTTTGTTATGATATAACCTTTCTGCCTCATCCAAAGGGTCTCTTCATGTCACATCGTCACCGGCACCGCCCCGATGGGCCGTGTCACTTTTCTCTGATGTCGCTGGGCGCCGGGCGGCGCGTGTTGCTCGCGCTCATTCCTCTGGCCGTGCTGTGGCTCGTCGCGGGCTGGGCTGCCGGGGTGTTCGGTTGATGGCTCGTTCGATAGCAAAGCCCGACACGTTGCTGGCGCTGGAATCCCTGTCGCTGGCGCAGGGCAACCGTATGGTGCTGGAGAATATCGACGGCCATTTCGAGGCCGGCACCATCACTGCGCTGGTGGGGGCCAACGGCGCCGGCAAGAGCACGCTGGTCCAGGGGATCATGGGCGAGCTGCGCCCGGTCAGCGGCCGCGTTCGCTGCGAGGTTCCCAATGCGCGGCGCGCGTGGCTGCCGCAGCAGCTGGCGCTGGATTTGACCTTCCCCATGAGCGTCGAAGAGCTGGTCATGAGCGGTTGCTGGCCGACCCACGGCAGCTTCAAGCGCTACGGGCCGGCGGAGTATCGCCGCGGCCAGGCGGTGATGCAGCGCCTCGGCCTGCAGTCGTTCGAACACCGGCCGCTGGGTGAACTCTCCGGCGGCCAGCGCCAGCGCGCGCTGCTCGGCCGTACGCTGATGCAGGAGGCTCAGCTGCTGCTGCTCGACGAGCCGTTTGCCAATGTCGATGCCGCCACGGTCGAGGTCCTGATCGATGTGCTTCGCGCCATGGCGGCCGAGGGCGCGGCGATCATCATCGTGTTGCACGATCACGATCAGATGACGCGGCTGGCCGATCGCGTCCTGCGGCTGGAACGTGGGCACGGGATCTGGTCCACGCCCGCGATGATCGGTGATTCCTCTTCATCGGCGGAGACGTTGGCATGATCGATTGGCTGTTCTCTCCACTGGTGGATTTCGGCTTCATGCGCCGCGCGCTGGTGGCCGGGCTGGCGCTGTCGCTGGTGGCGCCGCCGCTGGGGGTCTTCCTCACGCTGCGCGGCATGAGCCTGGTCGGCGATGCCATGGCCCACGCCGTGTTGCCGGGCGTGGCGGTCGGCTTTCTGCTGGCGGGCTTTTCGCTACCGGCGATGAGTTTCGGTGGTCTGGTGGCAGGGCTGCTGGTGGCGGGGCTGGCGGGTAGCGTGTCGCGCCTGACGGGCCACCGCGAAGACTCGGCGATCGCCAGCTTCTATCTGATTTCGCTGGCGGCCGGGGTGATGTTGATCTCGATGCGCGGCAGCAGCGTCGACCTGACCCACGTGCTGTTCGGCTCGATCCTGGCGGTGGACAGTACCGCGCTGTGGCTGATCGTCGGCGTGTCGAGCCTGACGCTGATCGTGCTGGCGGCGATCTTCCGCATTCTGGTGGTCGAGTGCCTGGACCCGCTATTCCTGCGCGGCCAGGGGATTCGTGGCGGCGCGGTGCACGGGCTGTTTCTGGGTCTGATGGTGCTCAACCTGACCGCCGGCTTCCAGACGCTCGGCACGTTGATGGCGGTCGGCCTGATGATGCTGCCGGCGACGGCGGCGCGCTTCTGGTCGAAGCGGCTCGAAGGGTTGATGGGGCTGGCGATCGCCATCGGCATGGTCTCCAGCGTGGGCGGGCTACTGCTCTCCTATCATGCCGGTCTGCCTTCGGGGCCCTGCATCATTCTGCTGGCCGGCGTGATCTATCTGTTTTCCGCCCTGTTCGGGCGTTACCACAGTGTCTTCGCCCGCTGGCGCCGGCGCGTGCAGCCCATGCTGCCGCCCGATGCCCACGGCTGACCCTTTCTTTTCTCGCCACAAGGATCGTTACATCATGGCTCACGTTTCCCTTCGCGCCGTGCTGGTGGGTGCGCTCGGCGCCTCGGCGCTTTCGGCCAACATCGCTCATGCCCAGGAACCGCTGCAGGTGGTCACGAGCTTCAGCATTCTCGATGACATGGTGTCGACGATCGGTGGCGATCACGTCAGCGTCACGTCGCTGGTCGGACCCGATGGCGATGCTCACGCCTTTTCGCCCAGGCCCGCCGATGCCCAGTCGCTCGCGGATGCCGATCTGATCGTGGTCAATGGCTTGCAGCTCGAGGGGTGGATCGACCGGTTGATCGACGCCAGCGGTTACGAGGGCGAAGTCGTGGTCGCCAGCAACGGTATCGACACGCGTTCGTTCGAGGGGCACGAGGACGAGGGCGACCATGACGACCATGACGACCATGACGACCATGACGACCATGACGACCACGATCATGCGGCCGACGGCGAAGAGGAGCATCACCACCACGGCGATGTCGACCCCCATGCCTGGCAGGATCTGGAGAATGGCGAGCAGTACGCACGCAACATCCGCGATGCGCTGGTGAAGGCCGATCCGGCTCATGCCGACGCCTACCGCGCCAACGCCGAGCGTTACATCGATGAGATGGAAGCGCTCGACAAGGAGGCGAAAGCGCGGCTATCGCGGATTCCGGCGGCCGACCGGCTGATCATCACCAGTCACGATGCCTTCGGCTACTTCGCCGACGCCTACGATCTCGAGCTGCTCTCGCCGGTGGGCATCAACACGCTGGCGGAACCCAGCGCCAGCGACATGGGCCATCTGATCCAGCAGATCGAGTCCAGCCACGCCAGGGCGCTGTTCCTGGAGAACATGACCAACCCGGCGCTGATCAACCAGTTGCACGAAGAGACCGGCATCGCCATCGGTGGCACCCTCTACGCCGACGCGCTGACGGCGGAGGGCGAAGGCAGCACCTACCTCGGCATGTTCCAGCACAACGTCGACACCCTGCTCGACGCGCTGGAAGCCGACGACTGACCCCGACAGGCCAGCCCGCGACGGCGGCGCTGGCCTACTTTTTATTTCCTACTCTCTAATTCCTGCTCCCTGCTCCCTGCTCCCTGCTCCCTGCTCCCTGCTCCCTGCTCCCTGCTCCCTGCTCCCTGCTCCCTGCTCCCTGCTCTCTTCCCTCTTCCCTCTTCCCTCTTCCCTCTTCCCTCTTCCCTCTTCTTCAAGACTGAACGACACTTTCCGGGCAGCATCCGCTCAAGCCTCTACCGAGAAGTGTCGTCTCGCATGTCGTCAGCCATCCCGCCGCCGCAACGCCGCCTCACGCTCTCCCAGGCGCGTCGTCTCGCCCTGAAAGCGCAGGGTTTCACGTCCCGCTCCCCCGAGTCCGTCAACCGCGGCCATCTTCGGCGCCTCGTGGATCGTCTCGGCGTGTTGCAGATCGATTCCGTCAACGCGCTGGCACGTTCCCACTATCTGCCGGCCTTTTCGCGCCTCGGCCCCTATCCGACCGAGCACCTCGACGAAGCCGCCTGGGCGGGCAATCGCCATCGGTCGCTGTTCGAATACTGGGGCCACGAAGCGTCGCTGCTGCCGCTCTCGCTCTACCCGGCGATGCGCTGGCGCATGCGCCGCGCGCGGGAAGGCATCGGCATCTACAAGCATCTGGCGCGATTCGGCCGTGAACGGCGGGACGTGATCGAACGCGTGCTGGCCAACGTGCGCGAACATGGCCCGCTGGGCGCCGGCGCGCTGAACACGCGGGAAGGCCCCGCCGGCCCGTGGTGGGACTGGAGCGACGAGAAACACGCACTGGAGTGGCTGTTTGCTGCTGGCGAGGTCACCGTCGCCCGCCGCCGGGGTTTCGAACGGCTCTACGACCTGCCGGAACGGGTGCTGCCGAGCGCCGTCCTGAACCAGGCCGAACCCGATCTGCTCGAGGCGCATCGCCAGCTGTTGCTCCGGTCTGCCGAGGCGCTGGGCGTGGCGACGGAGAAGGACCTGCGGGACTACTACCGGCTGGCGCCGCAGGATACCCGTGCCGCACTGCAGACGCTGATCAAGGACGGCGCGCTGACGCCGGTCGAGGTAGAAAGCTGGCGGCAGCCGGCCTATGTCGTCGGCGAGCCGCGCATCCCCCGCCGAGTCGAGACCGCCGCGCTGCTCTCGCCGTTCGACTCCCTGATCTGGTATCGCGAGCGCACCGAGCGCCTGTTCGGCTTTCACTACCGCTTGGAGTTCTACGTCCCGCCGGCCAAACGAACCTACGGCTACTACGTCATGCCGTTCCTCCACGGCGACCGGCTCATCGCCCGGCTCGACCTGCGTGCCCGGCGCGCCGACGGGGAGCTGAGCGTTCTCGCCATCCATCCCGAGCCCGCCGTGACGTTCCGTGACGCCGAACTCGACGCGCTGGCCGGCCAGCTCGAACGGCTGGCACGCTGGCTCGGGTTACCGCGTATTCATCTGGCCTGCGAGCGACCCCTTGCCCAGCGCCTGAGCGCCCTGTGGCCGGTGGATGTCAGCCGCCGGCACAACCTGTTGTACTGACGTCGCAACCGGTGTCGAACACCCGGTTAGCCTTGGCTTTCATGCGCTGGCGGCGGACAGCGCGACGAAGTGCCCCGTCTGTAGCTCAGCGTAGCGAAGCGCGGGCAACCGATGGCCGTGGAGCTTGATGGGATCGGGCACCTCCGTGGCCTGCAACAATGTGGCGAAGTCGCGCTTGGCGTCCACATCCGGCATGGGTACGGCGGAGAGCAGGCGCTGGGTATAGGGATGGCGCGGATCGTGCAGCACCTGCTGGCAGCTGCCGATCTCGACGATCTGGCCGGCATACATGACCGCGACACGGTGGCTGATCTGCTCGATGACCGCCATGTCGTGGGAAATGAACAGGTAGCTCAGGTTCAAGCGTTGCTGCAGATCCTCCAGCAGCGCCAGCACCTGAGCCTGTACCGAGACGTCCAGCGCCGAGACCGCTTCGTCTGCGATGATCACCTTGGGATTGAGCGCCAGCGCGCGGGCGATACAGATGCGCTGACGCTGCCCGCCGGAGAACTGGTGTGGATAACGCAGTGCCACCTCGGCCGGCAGTCCAACCTGTTCGAGCAGTTCGGCCACGCGCCGCCGGCGTTCGGCGGCGTCGGCCAGGCCATGCACCAGCAACGGCTCGCCGATCAGGTCCCCCACGCTCTTGCGTGAGTTGAGCGCAGCGAAGGGATCCTGAAAGATCATCTGGATGTCGCGGCGCACGGCCTTGAGCGCGGCGCCGCGCAAGCCGTTGAGTTCGCGCCCTTCGAACCTGACGCTGCCCGTGTAGTCGAGCATGTTCATCAACGCCTTGCCGGTGGTCGACTTGCCGCAGCCGCTCTCGCCGACGATGCCCAGCGTTTCCCCGGCGTTCAGCGTGAAGTTGACGTCTTCCACCGCGCAGACCTCGCGACGAGTCTCGAACGGCGAGCGCCGCTTGACCGGAAAGCGCACCCGCAACCCTTCCACCGTCAGCACCGGGGCGTGCGTCTCGCTAGCCAATGGCCGTACCGCGGCCGTGCCCAGGCGGGGCACCGCCGCCAGCAGCTTGCGCGTGTACGCCGATTGCGGGTCGGTGAACAGCGCACGCGCCGGGGCGGACTCCTCGACGACGCCACGGTTCATCACCACCACGTCGTCGGCCATCTCGGCGACAACGCCCATGTCGTGGGTAATCATTAGGAGCGCGGTATCGAACTCGCGCTGCAGTTCCCGCATCAGCTCGAGAATCTGTGCCTGGATCGTCACGTCCAGCGCCGTGGTCGGCTCGTCGGCGATCAGCACCTTGGGATGACAGACCATCGCCATGGCGATCATCACCCGCTGACGCATGCCGCCGGACAGCTCGTGCGGATGTTGCTTGAGCCGCTGCTCGACATGCGGCACCCGTACCGCGTCGAGCATCTCGAGGGCGCGGCGACGGGCCTGCCCGCCCTCGGCCAGCTTGTGGCGGCGAATGGTTTCTTCCAGTTGCTGCCCGACCGTCATCATTGGATTGAGTGAGGTCATCGGTTCCTGAAAGATCATCGCGATGTCGCGCCCACGCAGGCGCTGCATGGCGCGTTCGGGCAGCTCCAGCAGATCCCGCTCGCCATAGAGGATGGCGCCGCTCGGCAACCGCGCCACCTTGGGCAGCAGGCCCATGATCGCCAGCGAGGAGAGCGACTTTCCGCTGCCCGACTCGCCGGCGATGCACAGCGTGCGACCGGCACGCAAGGTGAAGCTCAGGTCGTCGACCACGCGCTGCGTGTCATGCTCGTGTGAAATGTCGATCGACAAGTGCTCGACGGAGAGCACGCGTCCATCACCCGGCCCCGGCTGAGTTGTCATCGCCATCCCCTCACTCGAACACGATGCGTGGCACATAGAACGACACCACCCAGTTGGGCATGTCGACGATCTCGTTGATGCGCAGATCGCCGCACACCGAACAAAGCATGTAAGCCTGCTCGGCCGGCATGTTGCGGGTCTTGACCAGCCACTCGATGGCGCCGCTCAAGGCCTGCCGCGCGCCTTCCATCAGGTCCGGTCCGACGCCGGTGAAGACCTCGTAGCCGGCGCCGTCGAGATGGCGGGTCACCGGCCCCGGCGTGGAGAAGCGCGGCATCGCCAGGGGCGTCTGCTTGATCAGGTCGAGACGCAAGGAGACATCCATGGCGCTTTCCAGCGCCGTGCCGCAGACCTCGCCATCGCCCTGGGCGGCGTGGGTATCGCCGATCGAGAACAAGGCCCCGGCGACTTCCACCGGCAGATAGAGCGTGCTGCCGGCGCCGAGGTCACGCACGTCGAGATTGCCCCCCACGCGGCGCGGCGGCACGATCGAGTGCGTGCCCGGCGCCGCCGGCGCGACGCCGAGCGTCCCGGCGAACGGCTTCAGCGGCACCCGTGCGTGAGTGCCGAATGCAGCCGGTGTCATGGCCTGTGTATCGTAGTGCCACAAAGCCAGCGCGGGCGTTTCGAACTGGTCGGCCAGCAGCCCGAAGCCGGGGATGTTGGCCGTCCAGCCGAAGCCGGACGGGGCGAAGTCGTCGATATGGACCACGAGGATGTCGCCAGGCTCGGCGCCGTCCACGAAGATGGGTCCGGTCACTGGGTTGATCCGGTCGAATGGCATGTTGGCCACTGCCGAGACATCCGAGGTCGGCGTGAAGTGTCCGCCCGAGGAGTCATTGCAGGCGAACGTCAGCCGGGTCCCCGGCGCGACGTGCGCGGCCGGGGCGATGGCATTATCCCATCCCAGGTGGCAATGGTGCCCGTGAATGGTCTTGATCAGTCCGTTATCACACATCATTTCACCCAGATGTAGTCGTAGTTGACAGGAATGTGGACCGGATCCACGTACAGAGCATCGTCACCACCCATGCGCGCCGAGTGCACGGTGAAACGCTGCTCGTTGAAGATCGGCACCCAGGGAGCGTCATCCATCGCCGTGGTGAAGATCTTGCCCCAGCGCTCGGCACGTGCCTGCTGCTGGTCCGGTGCGACCATGGCGTCAGCGGCAGCGGCCTCGGCGTCCAGCTCTTCGTTGCAGTACCACGCCCAATTCCAGCCGCCGGGCACCGCGCCCTCGCAACCCAGGATCGGCCCCCAGAAGTTGGAGGGATCGGGGAAGTCGGCGATCCACGCCATGCCGCCCGACCACACCATCGGCGCCTGATCCTTGTCGCCGCCCGCGGCGATCACGTTGGCCTGCGCCAGCGACTTGATCTCGGCGCGCACGCCAATCTGCGCCAGGTCCTGTTGGATTGCCTGGGCGATACGCGGCTGCGGGTCGGTGTTCATGACGTAGATCTCGGTATCGAACCCATCGCCGTAGCCGGCTTCCTCGAGCAGCGCCTTGGCCTTCGCGACATCGTAAGGGTAGCCCTTGTATTCCTTGTCATAACCGGGCATCGCCGGCGGCAGTGGCTGATTGGCGGGAATCGCGCGACCGTTGATGATGCGTACGATGCGCTTTTTGTTGATCGCCATGTTGATGGCGCGGCGCACTTCGACCTTATCCAGCGGGGGCATGGTGACGTTCATGGTCAAGTAACCGGTATGCAACTGGTTGCCGATGACCATCAGATCCTTGAAATCGGGATCGTTGCGGAATTGCAGGAACTGCGCGGGCGGGATGCCGTCGCCGGCGACGTCCACCTCGCCACGCTGCAACCGCATCAGGGCCACGTTGGGTTCCTGGCCGATCTCGAAATCGATGCTATCGAGATACGGAATGCCCTCGCGGTAGTAGTCGTCGTTCTTGACGAAGGTCAGACGTTGGCCGAGCGCCCAGCCCTGCAATTCGAAGGCCCCCGTGCCCACCGGATGCTTGCCGAAATCGCGGCCCCATTTCTCGACTGCTTCCTTGGGCACCACCGAGGCGAAATTGAGGGCCATGATGTGCAGGAAGGTCGCATCCGGCGCCGACAGCTGGATCTTCACGGTGTACTCGTCGGGCGTGGTGATACCGCTCAACGTCGTCGCCTCACCCGAGGCCACGGCGTCGAAGCCCTCGATGGAGGAGAAGAAGCCGGCGCCGGGGCTCTGGGTCTCGGGGTTGACCGTCCGCTCCAGGGAGTACTTCACGTCGCTGGCGACCATTTCGCGGCCATTGTGGAACTTGACCCCTTCACGCAGATGGAAGGTGTAGGTCAGGCCATCGTCGGAAATCGCGTAATCCTTGGCGAGGTCCGTCTTCAGCTCGGTGGTGCCCGGCTCGTAATCCATCAGGCCGTCGAACAGACTCTTGATCATCGACCAGTTCTGCCAGTCGTAGCCGATCGCCGGGTCGAGCGTGGCTACGTCGTTCTGGTAGGTGACCACGATGTCGCCGCCTTCCTGGGGCGTCTGTTGCGCCAGCGCCTGGCTCGAGATCGTCGCGCACAGGGCGGTGAGTGCGAAGCCTTTCAATTTGTTGTTCATGGCATTGTTCCCTTGAGGTTCAGGTTTGGGTGACGTCGATGCGCGGATCGACGAACAGCACGGCCAGATCGGCCACGAGATTGCCCAGCACGATGGCGACCGCCGAGAGCATGGTGACGCCCACGATGATCGGGATATCCACCTGCTGGATGGCCTGCCAGGCCAGTTGCCCCAGGCCCGGCCAGCCGAACACCGACTCCACGACGACCAGCCCGCTCATGAAGATGCCGATGTCGATCCCGATCATGGGGATCACCGGCACGATGGCGTTGGGCAGCACGTGGCGCAGCAGGACGCGCGCCCGTCCCAACCCCTTGGCGCGCGCAGTGCGAATGAAGTCCTGATGCAGCACCTCGATCATCGACGAGCGCACCATGCGTGAGTACCAGCCGCTGCCCAGCACACCGAGGGTGATGGCCGGCAACAGCAAGTGCTCGACGCCGCCGTAGCCGCCCAATGGGAACCAGCCGAGATAGACCGCGAAGAAATACAGCGCCAGCATCGCGGCGATGAAATGCGGCGAGGACACGCCGATGAACGAGAACGCCATCAGCACCTGATCGAGTACCGAATTGCGCTTGAGCGCCGCGACGATACCCAGCGTGATGCCGATCAGCAGCTCGAAGCCGATGCCGGCGGCCATCAGTTGCAGCGTCGGGCCCACCCGCGAGGCGAGCAGCGTCGAGACTTCCGAGCGCTGCACGTAGGAGCGCCCCAGGTCGCCCTGCAGCAGGTTGCCCAGATAGCGGACGTACTGCTCGTAGAACGGCAGATCCAGCCCCAGTTGGTGGCGGATGTTGGCCACCACCTCGGCGGTGGCGCTGCGACCGGCGATCTGCCGCGCAGGGTCGGCCGGAATCATGTAGAGCAGCAGGTAGGTGATGAAAGTCACGCCCAGCAGGATGAGCAGCGAATAGGCGATGCGCTTGGCGATGTACCAGACCATTAGCGTCTTCCTTTGAGTGTCGGGTCGAGCTCGTCGCGCAGCGCGTCGCCGACCAGGTTGAAGCTCAACGACAGCGCGATGATGGCGATGCCGGGGAACAGCACCAGCCACATGGCGGAGATGAAATAGGTCTGGCTCTCGAAGATGATGTTGCCCCAGCTCGGCATGGGCGGCTGCACGCCGACCCCCAGGAAGGACAACGTGGCTTCGAGCAGTACCGTGGTAGAGATGCCCAGGGTCGCCCAGACCAGAATGGTCGGCAGCAAATGCGGCAGGAGATGCGAGAACAGGATGCGCGGCGCGCTGACCCCGATGGTGCGCTCGACCGCCACGAAATCCTTCGACGACAGCGAGATGGTCTCCGAATAGATGACGCGCGCGATCTGTACCCAGTTCACCATGGCGATGACCATCGCCACGATCCACAGGCTGGGTTGCAGGATCGCCGCCAGCGCGATGGCGAGCAGCAAGGCAGGAAAGGCCATCATCAAATCGGTCAGGCGCATCAGCACCGAGCCCAGCCAGCCGCGCACGAAGCCCGCGGTCACGCCCACCAGCGTGCCGATCACTACCGCGATACCGTTGGAGACGATGCCGATGATCAACGAGGTACGCGCGCCGTAGATGACCCGCGAAAGCAAATCGCGCCCCAGCAGGTCCGTGCCCAGCCAGAACTCGCCGCCGGGCGGTAACGGCGCGCCTTCCAGCGAAAGCCCTTCGAAGAACTGCTCGGTGGGATCGTGCGGTGCCAACCAAGGGGCGAAGACCGCCGCCACGACCACGATCAGGATATAGAACAGCGCGATGGCCACGGTCTTGCGTTTGAGCAATGCCTTTAGCACCGTCATGACGCTCCTCCCTGACGCCGTGCGGGTGCCATCTGCGTCAGCAGCCGCTCGCTGGCCTGCACCAGGGTGAGCTGTCGTGACATGGCATCGCTGCGCAACCGCTCGAACGCCTGCGCTTCATCCAGCTCGGCGCTGACCATGATGCGCGCCACGGCCCGGGCGATGAGCCCCTGCTGGTCCACCTGCGCGGCCAGCCGATCATGAGCGGTTTCGAGCTCGGTGAGCCGCTCGCGCAATGTCCGCGCCATGGCCAGCGTGGTATAGACGGTATGCTGGGTAATTGGCTTGTTGAGGATAGCCGTGGCGCCCAGCCGCCGCGCGCGCTGGATCTGCGACAGCGTCTGGTGGTGGGTCATCGCCACGATCGGCAGGCCTGCCGCGCGAGCCGCCTCAAGCAGGCGCGGGCTGGCGAAGTGATCCAATTCGACGATCACGCCATCGACATCCGTCAGGGCGATCTCGGCATCCTCGGCCACGGTCCAGCCGTGCAAGCCCAGGCGCGCCAGGCTCTTGTCGAGCATCGCCTGCGAGCGCGGCTCGCAATCCACCAGCAGCAGCCGTGGAGTCAAGGTTTCCGCTTTCATTTCACGACCCTCAAGCGGGGCGACGTGGGTGCGGCACCGACCACGTCGCGGAACTGGGAGATACCGGTGCGGGTCAGGTAAGGGTCGGCGTCCAGCACACCGCTTTCGCGATGCACGATGCAAAACCCTTCGTCCCCTGCTTCGGCGATGCAGCACGGCAGCGCCAGATGGTTGTTGCTCGGATTGAAAGCCAACTCGCCCATCAAGGTGGTATGCGAGTTCGCATGCAGCCACGCCAGCACCGCTGCGGGGTCGTCGCTGCCCACCGCGGCACAGCTTCGCGCCAGCAACTGCACGGCGTTGTAGGCGTTGGTATAACAGCTCGAATAGATCTGCACGCCATGACGCACCCGTTGGCGCGCACTGAAGCCGTTGCCGGGATGATCGAACCATGGCCCGCACGACAACAGGCGCACATGCCGTAAGCGAGGAATCGCCGGCAGCTCGCACTCGGTGAAGTTGCAACTGAGTACGGTGATGGTGGTGCCCTGGCGCTCACAGGCGGCATCGAGCTGAGCCAGGAAGGCATAGGAGGACTCGCCGACAAGGTTGTTGAGCACGAAGTCGGTGACGCCTTCCAGAATCCGGATGATGATGGCGTCGAAGTCGCAATCGCCGAAGTGGAAGTACTTCTCCGCCACGATGCGGCCATGGGCGGCTTCCACCAGTTCGCGGGCAATGCGGTTGCTCTCCCAGCCCCAAACGTAGTTGGAGCCGATCAGCACGCCACGCTTGCCGTGCTCGCGCAGGGCATAGGCCAACAGCGGCACCAGATTCTGGCTCGGGCACCCGCCGGAATAGAGCACGTTTTCGCTGCACTCGAAGCCTTCGTAGGGGCAGGCGTACCACAACAGGGCATCGTCGCGTTCGACATCCGGCACGATATCTTTGCGGCTCGCCGAGGTCGTGGTGCCCACTACGTGACGCACGCCCCGCGCAAGCAAGGCCTCGACACCCTGATGATAGGCTTCGAGTTCGCCATGAGGATCGTACTCATGCACCACCAGCGTCACGCCCGATGTCGCGTCGGCATTGATATCAGTGACCGCTTGCAAGGCGCCGCTGCGCGCATTCTTGCTGATGCGTTGGTAGGTGCCGGTCGTCGAGTAGAGCATCCCGATGGGTAACGTGAATGTCATGGTCGTTTCCACAAAAAAAGCCCGGACGTCGGGAGGACATCCGGGCTTCATTGCCAAGCGCCTAGCGGCGCGCTGTTCTGTACAAGATTTACAGGCTGGCTAACCAAGCCCCACTTGCCATTGAAATATATTGTAAACAAGACACCACTTTCTATTGAACTATATGGTAAAAACGTGCCAACACCTATCCCCCCTTTCAAAAACAAATAGTTAATCATTTTTGTCTCTTGTCATGTGATAAACCTCGAAGCTCTGTGCACCAAAGTTGCTCCATCTTGAGTCCATCTGCACCAAAATGGATCGCTCAAAGACGACCTTGCGGCAAATAACCACACGAACAATAAGGTTATTACGCATATGCTGACATCATCGTCTTCGAGGCTACCGCTGCCGAGGCGAGTCAATGTCAGTCACAAGGACAAGGGAGCATCATCATGAACACGATCCTTCGCCGCTTCTCCGTCGCCGGGATGGCGCTGGTCACCGCGCTGGGCGCCGGCAACGCCTTTGCCTATGGTGCCGGTGATTTGTTCACCCATTTCGGTATCGCCAAGGTTTCGCCCAAGAGCGACAATGGCCACTTCGATGGTCTGGGCATGGATGTCGATGTCGACGACGACACCGGCTTCGCCTTCACGCTGGGTTACCGTTTTCTCGACAAGTGGGGCGTCGAACTGCTGGCCGCCGAACCGTTCGAGCACGATATCAACCTGAACGGCAACGAGATGGCCTCGACCAAGCATCTGCCACCGACACTGACGCTGCAGTACTATCCGCTCGGTGGCACCCAGTCGCGGGTGCAGCCCTACATCGGCGCGGGCGTGAACTACACCCATTTCTCCGATGAAGACCTGGACGGCGGCAGCCTCGATCTCGACGACTCCTGGGGCGCTGCCGGCCAGTTGGGGGTGGACCTGTTGATCGACGATCACTGGTCGATGAACGCCGCCGCCTGGTATATCGACATCGACTCCGACGCGACCGCCGAGGTCGGTGGCCAATCCTATGACACCACCGTTCACATCGACCCCTGGGTGGTGATGGGCGGCATCGGTTACCGTTTTTGAAGCCGCCGTATTCGGACCCAAACCGGTAATCTCATGGCCACCACTCGGTGGCCATTTTTCGTTCTCCCCCTCCGTACCGTCCAACCTTTCTGGCGCTTCCACCTGGAACCGGCTGTTCTGCGCAAGCTGTTCTGCACAAAGCTATAGACATAGGTCGAAGACAATGTGATCATTCGCAGCCTAACTTTTATGGCGCTTTGATACGCATCCATCGCGCTTCAATACACTGCCCCGTGGAATGAATGTCCCGTGGATGTGTCCATGGACATGCCCCGTGGATGCCCGCATTCACGGGTTTTGGTCATTTATGATTCGAATTCCTGCCGATCACTGGTTACTGGCGTTGCGAACGGTGCTGGCCGTCTGGCTGGCACTGTTCCTGTCCATGCGCCTCGATCTCTACCAGCCTGCCTGGGCCATTCTGGCGGTGATGATCGTGACCCTGCAGCCGGTCATGTTCACCGGCGGTACGCCGCCGATCGGCATCATTATCGGCCGCAGCCTGGCGCGCCTGTTCGGCACGCTGTTCGGCGCTATCGTCGGCCTGGTGCTAATCGCGCTGTTCGGCCAGCAGCCGATGCTCTATCTGCTGTTTGCCGGCGCGTGGCTGGCCTTCTGCATGTACTGGGTCATACTCGAGCAGGACGAGTATCTCGGCTACGTGATGATGCTCAGCGGCTACACCTCGACGCTGGTGTCGCTGACCGCGATCGGTACCGGCATCGAGAATGTCTGGTCCGTGGCGCAGGGGCGCTTCACCGAAACGGCACTGGGAATCGGCTGTGGGCTGCTGATGCACGTGGTCATTGCCCCGCGTTATGGCAGTCATGCCCTGCCGAGCGCGCTTTCCCGGTTTCTCTCGCAGGCCGCTACCGAAACGCTGGCGACGCTCGCCGAACCTCGCGCTCGCGACGATCGCGACGCCCAGTTGAAGACACTGTTCCAGCATTATCAGCAGTTCGAGAAGCTGCGCGGGCTGACGCGGCTGGAAACCCGCCGTCTGAGCCATTTCATCCCCGCGCTGGATCGCTTCGCCAGCGATAGCCTGGCGCTGATTACCGCCGTCCGTGAGCTGGAAACGGCACTGGACTATCTGCGCGACTGTGACGACGGCGAGCGCTGGCTTTCGCAGTTGACCCGGCAGGTCGTTCCCCTGCTGCAGGAAATCGAACAACGACCGGATGGCGAGCCGAGCGAGCGGTTGCTGATGGCCGACTTCGAGTGGGACGAAGCGACGGTGGAGCCACGTACCCGCACCCGTGCCGAGCTGGTCCGCCAGCGTCTGGGCGAGGTGATCGGCTTACTACAGCATGGCCGTCGGCTACGCCATGCCTTGAATGATCCCGCTTCGTCGAAGATCAAGACATTGCCCCGCGAGCGCCGCTCCCGTGCCACCCACAATGAACACTTCATCGCCCGCTTCAACGCCTTTCGCGTATTCATCGCCTTCGAACTGCTGGGCCAATTCTGGATTCACAGTGGCTGGCATTCGGGCTATCTGGCAATGATGCTGCTTGGCGTGTTCACCATGCTGTTCGCCAAGGCTCCGAACCCGGCAGCCGTCGTCTATCAGTTTCTGTGGGGATCGATCGCGGCGGTATTTTTCGGCGGCATACTTCTGTTTCTCGTCATGCCGGCCATCAGTGGCTTTCCTCTGCTCGCCATTGCGGTCGCGGTTCCCGTGACCATCGGCACATTGCTCACGCCGCACCCACGCTGGTCCGCGATAGGGCTGGCCGGGGCCATCACGATGATGACGCTGCTCAATCTGCATTCGACCTACAACTTCGCGCCGACGAGTTACATCAATGGCGGACTCGCCTCGATCATCGGCACCATCGCGGCCATGGCGACCTATTCACTGTTGCGCCAACGCTCTGCCGGGGGGCGTATCAAAACGCTGATGGCAGCCTACTGGCGTGGCCTGGGCCGGCTGCTGCGGGAGAAGTCGCTCCCCAATCGCGCCCGCCTGGAAAGCCGCCTTTACGACCGCCTTGGCAAACTGGTTGCGCTGGGGGGCAGTGACCAGGCCATACGCGAAGCCATCGACCTCCATGCCATGGCGCTGTGCGTGTGGCGAATCCGGCGCCTGCGCGACGCGCTCGGCCCTCACCGCACGGAGATCGAAGCCTGGCTCGGCGACATCGGCGCTCGCGTGGTATCGCGCCGCCATCATGACCCGGCCGTCTGGCGCGAGCTGGCCGACGAGGCCATTGCCTGGGTCGAGCGGCTCTATCATGAAACCCGCCTGCCGATCGCCAGCATCGGCGAGATCGCCATGTTGGGGCATCTGATGCGCGCGGCGCCGGGCGTGGCACTCGAGACCCGCGCGGACGAAGAACACGATGCGCCCAAGGCAACCACCGGAGACACTCGACATGCTCGCTGAATGGTCGTTCCTGGGGTTCCTGATACCGCCGTTGACGGTGCCGGTATTGCTGGCCCTCGGGCTCTATCTGATCCTGCGGCGCGTGTTCGTGCGCCTGGGGCTCTATCACTGGTTCTGGCAACCAGTACTGCTGGATATCGCGATTTACGCTTTGCTGTTGTGGTCGGTACTCGCCCTGACGGGCTCGCTGCCGATCGCTGGATGAGGAAAAGACCTTCATGAATTGGCCTACCGGACTCCGCAAGACCCTGCGGCTACTGTTGACCATCGCTCTGGTGATTGCCGCGATCGTCGCCGTTGCCCAGATCTGGGATCACTACATGCACGACCCGTGGACCCGCGACGGTCGCGTTCGTGCCGATGTGGTCAACCTCGGCACCGATGTCGCCGGCCTCGTCGACAGTCTCGAGGTGCACGACAACCAGCTGGTGAAAAAAGGCGATGTGCTATTCACCATCGACCAGCAGCGTTACCAGTTGGCGCTGAACGAAGCCAGGGCCAATCTCAACCAGTTGACGCAGCAGCGCGACGAAGCACAGGCCGCCAACAGCCGTCGCCAGCGTCTGAAGAATTACGTCTCCCAGGAGGACAAGGACAACGCCCGCTTCGCACTGGCCACGGCCCAGGCCGCCGTCGAACAGGCGAAAGTCGAGGTCAACCAGGCCGAGCTGGATCTGGAACGCGCCACCGTTCGCGCACCGGTCGACGGCTACGTCACCAACCTGCTGCTGCGCCCCGGGCAATACGTGACCGTAGGCACCGATGCCATGACCCTGGTGGATGCCAAAAGCTTCTACGTGCTGGGCTACTTCGAGGAGACCAAGCTCGACAGCATCGATGTCGGCGCGCCCGTTCGGGTCCAACTGCTCTCCAGCGACGAGCCCATCTGGGGGCATGTCGACAGCTTCGCCCGCGGTATCAGCGACAGCAGCCTGAGCAGCCAGGAAAACGGGCTAGCCTCGGTCAACGCCTCGTTCGACTGGGTACGCCTTTCCCAGCGCATTCCCGTGCGCATCGCGCTGGATGACATTCCCGAAGGCACCAAGCTCTCCGCCGGCCTCACCGCCACGGTCTATCTCGACAGCGACCGCCAGGGCCGCGAGCAGGCGCCAGACTGGTGGAAGCCGATTCGCCAGTGGTGGGAAGGATTGATCAGTATCTGAGCCCTACGAAAGCGCCCCGACGATCGCTCGTCGGGGCGCGGGCAGCGGGGTAAACGCCGCTCAATCGAAGCCGTTCAATCGAAAGCCATTCAATCGAAGTAGCTGAAGGTCTCGCCGGGCTTGATGTCGAGCAGGGCGTGGTAGATCAGCTCGATCACGTTCTCGACGTCCTGCTTGTGGACCATCTCGACGGTGGTGTGCATGTAGCGCAGCGGCAGCGAGATCAGCGCCGAGGCGACGCCGGAATTGCTGTAGGCGAAGGCGTCGGTATCGGTGCCGGTGGCCCGCGAACGCGGCAGGCGCTGGAACGGGATCTTCTGCTCCTGGGCGACCTTGATCAGCCGCTCGCGCAGCTTGTTCTGGATCGCCGGGGCGTAGCAGATCACCGGGCCGTCGCCGATCTTGTTGGCGCCTTCGCGCTTGGGCTCGATCATCGGCGTCGAGGTGTCGTGGCTGACATCGGTGACGATGGCGACGTTGGGGTTCAGGCGCTCGGCGATCATCTCCGCGCCGCGCAGGCCCACTTCTTCCTGCACCGCGTTGACGATGTAGAGGCCGAAATCGAGCTTTTGCTTGCGCGCCTTCAGCAGCCGCGCCACTTCCGCGATCATGAAGCCGCCGATACGGTTATCGATGGCGCGGCAGACCAGCTTGTCGCCGTTGAGGACGAAGAATTCGTCGGGATAGGTGATCACGCAGCCGACGTGAACGCCAAGCGCCTCGACCTCGTCCCTGGTGCTCGCGCCGACATCGATGAAGATGTTGTCGAGCTCCGGCGGCTTCTCCTTCGGCCCCTGACGGCGGGTATGGATCGCCGGCCAGCCGAACACGCCCGGCACGATGCCGTTGTCGGTATGGATGTTGACCCGTTTTGAGGGCGCGATCTGATGGTCGCTGCCGCCGTTGCGGATGACGTAGATCAGGCCGTTGTCGGTGATGTAGTTGACGTACCAGGAGATCTCGTCGGCGTGACCCTCGATCACCACCTTGTACTCGGCTTCCGGATTGATCACGCCGACGGCGGTGCCGTAGGTGTCGGTAATGAATTCATCCACGTAGGGGCGCAGATACTCCATCCACAGCTTCTGGCCTTCCCACTCGTAGCCGGTGGGCGAGGCATTGTTGAGATAGCGCTCCAGAAACGTCATCGCATCCGCGTCGAGCGGCGCTGCGTTGCGCTTGGTCGTCTTGGTATTCTTGGGCGTTTTATCAGCGCTTTTGCTCATCTCGAGCTCCTTGTTTCAGGCAATGTGTTTCCGCTAATAGTCAGCCAGCTTAACAGGCACCACCCGCCAACGCTGCTCTTCGCATCCCCGAAGCCGGCTCTCGCTTCCCGTTTCCCGCCGCTCGAAGCCCGAGGTCAAAGCACCATCGCCGCGATCCAGCCAAAGATCAGCAGCGGCACGTTGTAGTGCAGGAAGGTCGGCACCACGCTGTCCCAGATATGGTCGTGCTGGCCGTCGGCATTGAGCCCGGCGGTCGGCCCCAGGGTGGAATCCGAGGCCGGCGAGCCGGCATCGCCCAGCGCTGCCGCCGTGCCGACGAGCGCAACGGTCGCCAGCGGCGAAAAGCCGAAGCTCAGCGCCAGCGGCACGTAGAGCGAGGCGATGATCGGAATGGTCGAGAACGAGGAGCCGATCCCCATGGTGATGAACAGGCCTACGAGCAGCATGATCAGCGCGGCCAGGCCCTTGTGATCGCCGATCATCGCCGCGGAGCTGGTCACCAGGCTGTCCACCGAGCCGGTCGCCTGCATCACGCCGGCGAAACCGGCCGCCGCGATCATGATGAAGCCGACCTGCGCCATCATCCGCATGCCTTCGGTAAACACGTCATCCTGATCCCGCCAGCGGAACACGCCGCTCAGCGACAGCAGCGCGAAGCCGAACAGACCGCCCAGCACCATCGAATCCGTCAGCAGCTGGACGACCACGGTGCCGATCAACGACGCGGCCAGCACGATCTTCTGCCAGCCGCGAAGGGATCGATCGGCGCCGGACGACGCGGACTCCTCGCTGTCCTGCTGGCCTACCAGCGGCCGGTCTTCGTAGGTGCGCTGGCGGCGATAGCTGAAAAAGACGGCAACGAGCAGGCCCAACGCCATGCCGCCGATCGGGATCGCCATCGCCAGCGGCACCTGGGCCGCCTCGATCTGCAGGCCGAATTCCGCACCGCTGGCGTTGAGATTGTTGAGCAGAATGTCGTTGAGAAAGATCGCTCCGAACCCGACCGGCAACAGCATGTAGGGCGCCGTGATCCCGAAGGTAATGACGCAGGCCACCGCGCGGCGATCCAGCCGGAGCCGGTTCATCAGCGCCAGCAGCGGCGGCACCAGGATCGGAATGAAGGCGATGTGGACGGGAATCAGGTTCTGCGAGCTGATCGCCGCCAGCAGCAGGCAACCCAGCAGGGCCAGTACCACGCGGCGCTGGCGCAGGCCGGAGCCCTCGAGATGAAATCGCCGGACGGCGCGGCGGGCCAGCCCCTGGGTGATGCCGGAGCGTGACAGGGCTACCGCGAACGCCCCCAGCACCGCGTAGGAGATCGCCACCGTCGCCCCATTGCCCAGCCCGTCGTTGAAGGCATCGAGAATCCCGCCAAGCGGCATGCCGGCATACAGCCCGCCCACGAGCGCCGCGACGATCAGCGCAAACACCACCGAGACCCGCGCCAGACTCAACGTGACCATTATCAGAATGGCCAGCACTACAGCATTCATGCATCGCCCCATTTCAAACCGTGAACCATGCCTGCCGAGCGCAGCCGGCAGACGAAGCCGCCGATGATATCGGCCCAGTCGGCGAACGCCAGAAAAATTCCGGAAGCGAGAACCGGCCGACCATAAAACTCACGGTTACCCAGCTCACTCTTGATTACAAAATGCCGCCAATGTCGGCGAACGTGCTAACAAAAAACCTCATTCAATTTCCGGCTGACGCCGCTTAAGCTGAACCGACCATAATGATCGACGCCACAAGCGTCGGCTGGAGTGGCCCCACGTGACGACATCGACGTCGGGGTGCCCTCGGGGTGATTGAAGGGGCTGATTCAGCCACTGAGAGGTAACCGTCATGACTCGACCGACCCAACGACACGCCACACGCCTGCCGACCGTCCTCATCGCCATCGGCGCTACCCTGCCACTCGCCGCGGAAGCCTATGTGGGCCCGGGCGCGGGGCTGAGCCTGCTGACCGCGCTGTGGGGCATCATCGCCGCGATTGGCATGGCGCTGTTCTTCGTCATCATGTGGCCGATCCGGCGCATGCGGCGCCGACGCAAGGCCGAAGCCGCCGCCTCGGCGGAACGCGGCGCGGCCGAGAGCGGTTCGAGCACGGCCCAGGCCCGCACCGCGCAGGATCCGGAGTCGCCACCGACCACCACCCGCGTCGAGGAGAGCCAGCGCGGAGCGCCCCACGCCGGACATCGCTCCTAGCCGCGTCACGCCTTGGCAATACCATCCCTTTAATACCCGCAAAGCGGGCCGGCACGGCGTCGCCGTCGGCCCGTCTCTTCCAGCAAGCCTGGGGTTGGAAGCCCGGGGTTGGAAGCCTGGGGTTGGAAGCTTGAGTTTAGAAGCCTGGATTCAAATGCCCGCGTTGCGCGCTCGTCATCCTGCCGGGGCATTCGGCTCCGGTAGCCAGTGACGCGCGGACGATGGGCTGGTGTCAGGAGGACACATGGGATTACTGGATCTGCCCGATCCGATCTTCGCCGCCATCGATGGCGGGATGGAAAGCGTCCTGCCCGCCACGCTGCGGCTGGTGGTATGGGCGGCGATCGCCGGTGTCGGCACGCTGTTCCTGTATCGGCTGGTGTCACCGCAAGGCAGGATCGCCAATGCCAAACGGGAAGCGCGCACGGCGCGCAGGCGACTCAATGACTTCGATGGGGAATTCAGCGATGCCGGCCCGCTGATTCGCGACCAGTTCATCAGCGCCTTTCGGCATCTCGGGCTGGTGTTTCTGCCCACGCTCGTCTCGATCCTGCCGCTGCTGGCGCTACTGACCTGGCTGGAAAGCCACTACGCCCACGCGCTGCCGGCAGAGGGTGTGACGCCCTCCGTGGAAGTGACTCCGCAAAACAGCGACACCCCCTACGACGCGCGATGGACTCGGGAAGGCAGTGGTTTGCGAGTGATCGTCAACGACGCCAGCAGCGAGCTGGCCAACGTTGCCATGACTGCCCCTATCCCGGTGATCGAAAAGCGCCATTGGTGGAACTGGCTGGCCGCCAACCCGCTGGGCTACCTGCCGGCGGAGAGCCCCATCGAGCGCATCACCTTCGACCTGCCCCAACCCGAATATCTGTCGTTCGGGCCGGGCTGGATGCGCCATTGGCTCGCCATTTTCTTTCCGATCATGACGATCGTGTCTCTTCTCACTTATCGCTGGGCGAAAATCGAATGAGCACCTCGGATTCCGACAATTCGACCTCTCGGCCGGTCGAATCCCGCAACGCAGGTACCGGCAACGCGAGCACTGGCCCGGCCGCCAGCGGCAAGGTCAGCGACCCCGGCTTCGTGGTGCCCGGCTGGATGCACTGGCTGGGGGGCTGGATTCACCGCAAGCCCGGCACCTGGATCAAGCTCGGCAACCTGGAAACGCGAGCGGTGCAGGATGCGATCGCCGATAGACGCGTGGATCGCCCCGTCTACGTCGCCGGCCTCGCCCGCTCCGGCACGACCATTCTGCTCGAGCATCTCGCCTCCCACCCCGCCGTGGCGACCCATCGCTACGTCGATTTTCCGCCGCTGCTGACGCCCTACTGGTGGAACCGCTGGCTGGCGCTGGTCCCTCAGTCACAGAAACAGGGCCAGGAGAAGGCGCAGGAGCGCGCCCACAAGGACGGCATCGAAGTGACCTCGCAGAGCCCGGAGGCGTTCGAGGAGATGCTGTGGATGGCGTTCTTTCCAGAGACCCACGATCCGACCCAGAGCTCGGTGAAAGGACGCCATGCCGAGCATCCCGCCTTCGAGCGCTTCTACGACGAACATATCCGCAAGCTGCTTACGGTGCGCAAGCGCCAGCGCTACGTCGCCAAGGGCAACTACAACCTGGTGCGGCTGGGCTATCTGCACCGGCTCTATCCGCAGGCGAAGTTCGTGGTGGTGGTTCGCGACCCGGTCTGGCACATCGCCTCGCTGATGAAGCAGCAGGCGCTATTCGTGGCCGGCGAGACCAGCGAACCACGCGCGCTGGAGCACATGCGCCGGGTAGGGCACTACGAGTTCGGTCTCGACCGGCGGGCGATCAACGTGGGTAACGACGAGGAAACCCGGCGCATCACCGCGCTGTGGGAAGCCGGCAATGAAGTCGAGGGATGGGCGCGCTACTGGGCCGCCATCTATGCTCACGTCGCCGATACGCTCGACAACGATCCCGAGCTGCGCAAGGCGTGTCTCGTCGTGCGCTACGAAGATCTCTGCGGCACGCCTCGCGAGAGCCTGCAGGCGGTTTTCGACCATGCCGAGCTCGAACTCGAGCCGCAAGCGCTGGAAGAAGCCGCCAGCGGCCTGCACGCGCCGACCTACTACAAGCCCAGGTTCAGCGATGCGGAAGTGGCGACGATCGCCGAGATCACCGGCCCCGTCGCGGCGCGGTTCGGGTACTAGTCGCGGGCTTCGGGCTGCGCAGGTTCGTGGCGCGGTGAAAGTGGCGCTAACGACACCTGAAAGAAACGGGGCGGCCAGATGGCCGCCCCGTGGGTTTTTGCAGATTTGCGTCTGGCCTAGGTTTTGTCTGAAAAGTCGTCGAGCGAAGGTCAGACAAGGCAAAAATCGGTGAAAAGACGGAGTTTACGCGGTGTAAATGAGTACTTTGAGCCGATTTTTAACGCCGTATGGCCGAGCGCAGGCAGTTTTCAGACAAAGCCTAGCTTGCCGGATGCGCCGGATACTCCCGCTCCTCCGGCGGCGTCGGGAAGTACTGGTAGAGCCAGGTCTCGCTCACCGTCTTGCCGTCGGCGGTCAGGTTCAGGCGCATGTTGATCGGATCGGTGGAGTCGCTGGTCGGGTACCAGTCGAACTGGATACGGAAGCCTTCGATCTCCTTGACCCACAGGATATCGAGCTGCTTGACGTCGCCTTCCGGCACGTCGAGCTGAGTCTTGATATCGATATCGTTGTCGTAGAAGTACTTGAGCTCACCACCGACGAAATCCACCGCGATGCGCTTGGCCCAGACTGTCGGGTAGTGCTCTCCCGGCGCCCAGCCCTCGGGGAAGCCGCCGATGCCGGTGAACGTCTTGCGGACGCGCGCCAGCTCGGGCTTCACCGGCGGCTGTGCGCTCCAGTAGAGCTTGTAGCCGTAATTGAGCTCCTGCCCCGGCTCGATCGCCTTTTCCGGCTTCCAGAACGCGACCACGTTATCCATGGTCTCCCCGGTGGTGGGAATCTCCAGCATCTGGATCTCGCCCTTGCCCCACTGCCCCTTCGGCTCGACCCACAGGCTGGGGCGCTTGTGGTAGTTGGCGACGATATCCTCGTAGCTCTTGAAGTCGTGATCGGTCTGCAGCAGCCCGAACCCCTTGGGATTGTCGTCGCCGAAGGTGTTGAACTGGACCCGCGGCGGATTGTTGAGCGGCCGGCAGACCCACTCGCCGTTGCCGAGCCACATCGACAGCCGGTCGGAGTCGTGGATCTGCGGGTGGAAGGTCAGGCACATGTCGCGCTGCTGGGTGCCGCAGCTGAACATGCTGGTCATCGGCGTGATGCCGAGCTGGGCGATCGACTCGCGCGGATAGAGGTGCTTGTCGATGTCCATCACCACGCGCTCCTCCTCGCAGTGAATGACGAAGCGATAGGCACCGGCCAGGCTCGGCGAATCGAGCAGCGCATAGGCGGTGAAGGTCGTCGAACCCGGCTTGGGCGTCTCGAACCAGAAGCGGGTGAATGCCGGGAATTCCTCGGTCTTGCCGTCGGTATAGGTGTTGACCGCCACGCCGCGTGCCGAAAGGCCGTACTGATAGGTGTCGTCGACGGCCCGGAAGTAGCTGGCACCGAGGAAGGAGACGATGTCCCGCTCGGTCAGCGACGGCTCCTTGAACACGCGGAATCCGGCGAAGCCGAGATCGCTCTGCCCCTCGAGCTGGGAGACATCGACACCGGCCCTGGCGTATTCGAACAGGTCGGGACGGAAATGGATCTCCTTGGCCTGCTGGGTCTGCGGGTCGATGGAGTACATCCGGACCGGCTGGTTGAACCCCATGCCGACATGGAAGAACTGGATGTCCAGCGGGCCATTCATGCTATTCCACAACGAATGGTCGGGATCGTAGCCGATGGCGTTGTAGTTCTGTGGCGTGAGATTGGCCAGGGTCGGCGGCAGTTTCTCGACGTCGCTCTGATACGCCTTGGCGGCCAGATCGCGGGCGAAGCCCTGCAGCCAGTCGAAACTGAAAGCCGCCGCCTCGCCGTCGGCGATATCGCTAGTGGCGCGCGCCGCCGCAAATAGTGGCGCCGAGGGCAGGCCGTACCAGGCAGCCAGGGCAATCGCGCTTTTCAGCACACTTCTACGATCCATGAACACCCCTTCCTTTGTGTGTCGGCAGTCGAATTGGCAGCATACCCGATCATCGCGAATCGGGCTGCACCGAAGAGAATCGTTCATCAGACGCCCTCGCGCCGAGCAGGTTCCCCTGGCCGAATCGCGACTCACCTGGTGACGGCCAGGCCACCTTTCACCCCGCCCTTGGTGGCATCGTCGACGAATGCATGGCGTGCTAACGTCGAGAGTATCGGGACGCCCTGATCCCTGCCGATATCGAGAGGTTTCGTGAAACGTCGCTACTCCTCCCACTATGCCTGGCGCCGCGCGCAGAGCATCGATGAACTCGCCTGGATGGCGCGCCAACGTCTCCCGGCCTTCGCCTGGGAGTATGTCCACGGCGGTTCCGAGGACGAAACCACGCTCGGCGACAACCGTCGCGCCTTCGCCGCCTGGGGCTGGCAACCGCGCACGCTGGTCGATGTCGAGGCCAGAGACAGCCGTACCCGACTGCTGGATGGCCCTGCCGAACTGCCGCTGGCCATCGCTCCCACCGGCTACAACGGCATGCTGTGGCGGGATGGCGATATCGCCCTGGCACGGGCCGCGGCCAGTCGTGGCATCCCCTTCACGCTCAGCACGGTCTCCTGTGCCAGCCTGGAAACCCTCGCCGCCGCCGTGCCGGACGCGCGGCTGTGGTTTCAGCTCTATGTGCTGGACGACGAAGCCGTGCGCAACGACATGCTCGAACGCGCCAGGAACGTCGGCGTCGAGACGCTGATGGTGACGACGGACACCGTCGTGCTGGGGCGCCGCGAATGGGATTCGAGAAGCTACCTCAACCCCCGGCGCCTGGCGTGGCCTTACCTGCTGGATGCCGGCCTGCATCCGCAATGGGCCTATCGCGCGCTCTGGCCTCAGGGGCTGCCGACGCTGGGCAATCTGGTGAAGTATCTGCCCAGGGAGCAGCAGAGCGCGGGCAGCGCCGCCGGCTATATCAATCAGCGCATGACGCGCCGGCTGACCTGGGAAGTGCTGGCCGACATTCGCGAACGCTGGCCCGGCAAGCTGTTGATCAAGGGGATTCTCAACGCCGAGGATGCACTCGAGGCCAAGCGCATCGGCGCCGACGGCGTGGTCGTCACCAACCACGGCGGGCGCCAGCTCGACGGCGCGCCAGCGACGCTCGATGCTTTGCCCGAGGTCGTCGACGCGGTGGGAGATTCGATGCACATACTGCTGGATAGCGGCATCCGGCGCGGCAGCGACATCGCCAAGGCCGTGGCACTGGGCGCCGAGGGCGTGCTGTGCGGGCGCGCGACCCTCTACGGCCTCGCCCTGGGCGGAGAGGCCGGCGCGGCCCATGCCATAGACCTGCTCAAGGATCAGTTGCATAACCTGATGGCCCAGCTCGGCCGACCCACGCTCGCCCAGCTCGATGCCAGCTGCCTGCGGCGCTCCCCTTATGCCTCGACCCGAGGCGACTCGCCCCAACGCCCGAGCGATGCCCTGCCGGGTGGGGAGACGCCGGGTGACGTGCCCTAGGCGTCTCGAGCTACTTCGAACAAAAAAGCGATGACGGCAGGAGCCGTCGAACGACTAGGCTCCCAGCCCTTTCGACAGCGAGGGCTGCACGACCTCGATCCAGTAGCCGTCGGGGTCCTTGACGAAGATCACGTTCTTCATCTTGCCCTGATCCGAACGCTTCTTGAATTCGACATCGTTGGCATCGAACCACTGCTCCGCCGCCGCGAGATCCGGCACCGAGAAGCAGATATGCCCGAAGCCCTGCGGCTCGGCGTTGCCGTCGTGATACGAAAGCTCGGGATTTTCTTCGCTGCCCCAGTTATGGGTCAGCTCCAGCACGCCCTTCTGGGAGAAGGTGTAGGCGGTGCGCTCGCCGTCATCCTCGGGGATCGCGTCGGCGTCATCGACACGCGCCAGGAAATAGAGCGTGAACTGCATCTCTGGGAAGTCGAGCTTGCGCAGCAGACGCATGCCGAACACCCGCGTGTAGAAGGAAAGCGAAACTTCGGGGTCCTTGGCGCGCAACATGGTGTGGTTGAACACGAAGCCTCGCGTTTCCGTCGGGGCGGCTTGCACGCCGGGAACCTGGTCTTCGGCAATGGACATGGGATCCTCCTGTGGGTCCGGATGACGATATCGACAGACAGCCGAAACGCCGATGGGCGACACCAGACAGTGGGGGCAACCTCTGCCGCTCTCAAGCGTCGCGGTTCCCGCCCTCGGTTCGAAGAGAATCACGACGACCGCATACCGAAACGCCTGAACCGGACGACTTTGCAGCACCGGGCACCTGCTCTACACTCGGTTGAAACCGGCAGACAGGGCCCGCGGGCATGGCGACAGGCACCACCACCCACCATTTCTCTCGATTCACCGCGGCGCGGCAGACTCCCTCGACCCGATCAAATCGCCAGGCAACGCTCTCCCACCCGGGCCTGCTGTTCATCGGCCTGTTCCTGCTGCTGCTCGCCGGTTGCAGTACCCAGAAGGCGATCGTCACCCGCGACGATGGCCCGGCCATCGATGGCAACAACCTCTCCATCGATCGCATTCTGGTGATGTCGGCGGCCAAGGAGGCGCTCGGCACGCCTTATCGTTGGGGCGGCACCACGCCCAGCGGCTACGACTGCTCGGGCCTGGTCCAGATGGCCTACGGCAAGATCGGTATTTCGTTGCCACGCACCTCCAACGAGCAGTTCCACGCCCTCGACGAGATCGATGTCGCCCGGCCCGGCGACCTGCTGTTCTTCGGCTCCGGCAATCGCGCGACCCATGTCGGCATCTACATGGGCGATCGCCAGATGATCCACGCTCCCGGTAGCGGCCGCACGGTCAGCGTTTCGTCGCTGGATATTCGCTACTGGCGCCAGCACTACCTGGGGGCGGCCGCGCCAGCGAATTGACCCGAACGCGACGGCGAAGGGAAAAACGGACTCGCCCTTGAGATATCGGGCCTTGGCTACCACGTTATAGGTAGGTCATTCACACATCACGAGCGTTGGCATGTCGTTAGTGCTATCGATTGTTTCACGACACTGCTCTCGCCCGTCATGATAAGCACTCGACTCGAGGCTTCGCACAGAAGCCGTCAACGGCAACAGGAGAAAGTCATGGCTTTGCAACTTGGCGATACCGCTCCCGATTTCACCCAGGAAAGCACCGACGGCCCGATCAATTTCCACGAGTGGGCCGGCGACAGTTGGGTCATTCTGTTTTCTCACCCGGCCGATTTCACGCCGGTCTGCACCACCGAGCTGGGGGAAGTCTCGCGCCTCAAGCCGGAATTCGAGCGTCGCAACACCAAGGCGATCGGCCTTTCCGTCGACCCGCTCGACGATCACACCCGCTGGGTCGGCGACATCGAGGAAACCCAGGGCTGCGGGCTCAACTTCCCGCTGCTAGCCGACGCCGACCGCTCGGTGAGCGAGGCCTACGGCATGATTCACCCCAACGCCAGCGGTACCAATACCGTGCGCTCGGTGTTCATCATCGACCCGGCCAGGAAGGTGCGCCTGACGATCACCTATCCGCCCAGCACCGGCCGCAACTTCGCCGAGATCCTGCGCGTGCTGGACAGCCTGCAACTGACCGACAGCCACAAGGTCGCCACGCCGGTCAACTGGCAGGACGGCGACGACGTGATCATCGTGCCTTCGATCGACAACGAGAAGGCCAAGGAACTCTTCCCCAACGGCTGGGACGAGAAGAAGCCTTACCTGCGCGTCACCAAGCAGCCGAACAAGTGACCGCGGCGGCATCGCGTCAGTGACGCAGCCGATGCCAAGCAGAAGCGACGACGCCCGCATTCCTCGAGAGGAATGCGGGCGTTTTTGATGACGAGCGCGGTATGGTGGAAATATGGGGTGGAAAGAAGGTGAGCTGACGCTCAACCGTCGTCGTCCGCCGCCAGCCAACCGTCGACCAGCTCTCGATTGTCGTCGATCCATTGCGCAGCGCCTTGGTCAGGATCGCCGGTTTTTTCGATCTCCAACATCAGCGTGGAAAGCTGCTCCGGCGTCATGTGCCAGGCATCCAGCATCGCGGCGACGCCCGGATGCGATTCATCGAAGCCTTTTTCGGCGAGCCATTTGACCTGCTGGCCAGAAACCAGTGCGCCCTTGGGATCGTCCAGAATCTTGAGGTCGTATTTCGCAAAGACCCAATGCGGCTGCCAGAGCGTCAGCGCGATCGGCTCCTTGCGGCGGTAAGCTTCCTCGAGCTGGGCCAACATTGCCGTTTCGCTACTGCTCAACTGACGAAAAGGCAACGAATACTGCTCGATCGCCGCATCGGTTTCATCCGAGATGGTGGCGCCGGGGCCGATACCAAAGATGGTCGGCTGGCCCTGGTAGGTGAAATCCTCCTCGCGCTCGGCCAGATCGGCGACGCTGTCGATTCCCTCGACGTAGCTCGGCACGACAAGCGTGTCGCGCGCATCGTCGTACCAAGTTTCGTGGAGCTCGACATCTTGCGAGTAGCGATCGACATAGGTCTGATCGCTGGGAATCCATACCTCAAGAAACAGATCGATATCCCCACTGGCCAGACCGCCGAAGAGAAGCGGCTTGGAGATTTCGCTGAGCTCGACGTCGATGTTTTTCTCTGCCAGCAATTGCTGCCACATGTTGGACACGGCCACATTCTCGGCCCAGTTGTTGGTACCGAGGGTGACGCTATCCGCCGCAGCGACCTGGGCGGCCGCACTAAAGAAGACAGCGCCGATCAGGGCGATTTTGATGGGTTGCATGGAAATCCTGTCATTGGCGTCGGGGGCGTCGTCACCGTAGGCAGAACACGATTGCCACGGCTGGCTTTCATCATAGCCGACGTGGGTGGTCGCACGATGTCGAACCTGACCACTAACGACATAAAAAAGCAGCGACATAAAAAAGAACCCGGCCTGAGCGGCCGGGTTCGTGGATATCGACGCGTCGAGATCGCGTGCGTCAGCAGCGCGTGCACTGCTTCAGGGTTTCGGCATCATCGCACTCGCGGCGAGGCGTTCGTCGCGGCACTCTGGGCGTCTGATGCGGCGGATGAAGCAGCGCATTCGAGCGGATCAGCGTCATCAGCATGGCGCGCACCACGTGCGCGAGCACGTAGACAACCACTGCCATAACGATCAACGCCTTGATGCGCCCTGAAATCTTCACGCTGCTTCTCCTTGAGTCGGGGGTGCCTGTCGTCCGGGGGGATGGCAGCTAGGATAGAACCACACGAATGTGACGAAAAATTGAAGGCATCGATAGCCGATATACGAGTCATCGATGTCAGTGATCACGGATTTCAGTAATCACAGATGCCGGTGAACATCGACGCCGGTGATCTATGCTGGAACCACCGTATCGGCAAAAAGGCACCACTCTTGAGACCAAACAGAACCGACTTCCCGCTGGATCAATGCCGCTGCCACCTGGAAACCGGGCCGATCGTACTGGTCGGTTCTCAGTGGCAGGGCGAACGCAATCTGATGGTGATGGGCTGGCACATGATGCTCGGCTTCTCGCCGGCCCACTTCGGCTGCCTGATCAGCGCCGGCAACCATAGCCACCGGCTGGTGCGGGAAAGCCGAGAATGCACGATCAACGTGCCGACGCTGGAACTCGTCGATGCCGTGGTAGGCGTGGGCAACAGCGATGGCGATGAACTCGACAAGTTCGACGCCTTCGGGCTGACACCGGTTTCAGGCGGAATCGTCTCGGCGCCGCTGGTGGCGGAGTGCTATGCCAGCTTCGAATGCCGGCTGGTCGACGACAGCCAGATCGACCGCCACAAGCTGTTCATCTGGGAAATCGTCAAGGCCCACGTCGACACCTCTATCGAACTCCCCCGGACGCTCCACTACCGTGGCCACGGCCGCTTCATGGTCGCCGGCGACGAGATCGACCGATCGAGGGATTTCCGGGCGCAGAATCTCTAGGCGGCTATCTTACGAAACCAATCTGTCAGCGCTCCAACAACCCCTCGAAGAAGCTCACTGCGTTGGCTTCGAGCCCTTCCAGGTAGTAGCCGCCCTCCTGCACGATCAGCGTTGGTAACCCGAGACCGGAGATCTCGCGCCCAAGCTGGCCGAAGCCCGGCGTGGAGACCGACACCCTGGCCTGGGGGTCCTTCTCGTGGATATCGAAGCCCAGCGCCAGTACCAGCGCGTCCGGTTCGAACAGGCGGATGGCCTGGCAGGCTTCTTCGAGGCGGTCGAAGAACACCGCTTCCGGGGAGCCGTGGGGCATCGGCAAATTGAGGTTGTAACCCAGCCCCGCGCCGCGCCCGCGCTCGTTCTCGAAGCCGGTGACCGCCGGGTAGAAGTTGGTGGTGTCGCCATGGATCGAGATGTACATGACGTCATCGCGCTCGTAGAAGATCTCCTGCACGCCCTGACCGTGATGCATGTCGGTGTCCAGCACGACGACGCGCGGATAGCGTGAGGTCAGATGCTGCGCGGCAATGGCGGCGTTGTTGAGAAAGCAAAAGCCCCCGGCGGAGTCGATGCCGGCGTGGTGCCCCGGCGGGCGCGACAGCGTATAGGCGAAGCGGTCGCCCGCCAGCAGCGTTTCGGCCCCGGCCACCGCGCTCTGTGCCGCCCAGTAGGCGGCCTGCCAGGTGTGCTTGCCCACCGGCGCGCTGCCATCCGCCAGATAGCGCGCGGCCTCGGCGAGGATTCCGCGCAGCGCGTTGGGCGAACGCACGAAGATGCTGGAGATCACCTCCTCGCCCCAATCTTCGCCCCCGTTCTCGCTGACATCGTGCCAGCGCCGATAGGCGCTCTCGAGAAAGCGCAGATACGGCAGCGAATGCACCGCCCGCAGCGGCGCGACTCCGTGGTCCTTGGGTGCCTGAGTCTCGAAGCCGAGCCGCCTGGCCGCCGCCAGCAAATGTTCGGCGCGGTCGCGCACTTCCTGGGGCTTGCGCATCTTGCCGCGCGAGAAATAGATCTGCGGTTGGTGCAACAGTTGATCGTCGTGAAAGAATGTCTTCATCGATGTTGTCCTTGTTGTTCCGCCATCCATCTCGAACTCAATAACCCGCGTGGCGATCCACCAGGCTCGCCGGTAATCGATCTTCGTCCAGTCGCGCCATCGGCATCGCCCAGCAGCGGATAGTGGAGATGTTTCGGGAGAGAGAAGCCCTGAGTGCGGTGACTTCGGGCAACCGAATCGCACCAGCGCCCATGCGCTATCGCAATGGCCGCTCGTAAGCCGCGGCCCGCTATCGAACGGAAGAATACGGCCGGCGAAATCTTCCTCGAACATGGCCGCCGCCATTGCCGAGAAATCACGCTTGCGCCTGCCCTCGGGCAACCGTTCGATACCGTAGAGGATTTCCGCGACGGTGATCGAGCAGATCGTCACCGCGTCCGCGTTCTAGCGATCCAGCCACTCGACGACCCGCAAGTCCGGCGCGGGCCGCATCAGCTCGGAGAGCACGTTGGTATCCAGCAGGATCATGTGTCGAGTCCTGGGTCGCGCGGTCTGTCGGACCGGTTCGGCAATTCCAGTTCGACGCCCTTCGCTTCGCCAAACCGCCTCCGTATACGGCTTCCCAGGCCTTCCTGTGGCGCCCGACTCAGGGCACCACGCCGAATGATACGCGCCTCTTCTTTCCATGGAATGACCATGGCTGGCCGCCTGCATGCGGAGCTGAGCCTTCAATTGCTCGTCTAGGTTACGGATAGTGATCGATGCCATGAGACCTCCCATGGATGATATCAATGATAGCACTCGCTGCTACCACATATAGCTCGGGCCACGGCTTGCCGGGAACGTGAGCGTCGGCGCGAATACGGAACATGAGAACCCCCAGTATTCGAACACATTCGACGCAGACCGGCTTCGGCATGCGAAGATGGGCACGATCGATCCCTTATCAGAAGAGGCTGCCATGACGCTATCGAACGCCACGGATGCAAATTCCCCCAGCGTCAACCTTGCTCGCCTGACCCACTGGGTCTTCGACATGGATGGCACGCTGACCGTCGGCGTGCATGACTTTCCGGCGATCCGGCGCGAACTGGAGATTCCGGATGGCGCCGATATTCTGCATCACCTGGAGACGCTGCCCGCCGCCGAGCGCGACGCCAAGCACGCCTGGCTGCTCGAGCACGAACGGGAACTCGCCATGCGTTCGACTGCCGCGACCGGGGCGGTCGAACTGGTTCAGGCGCTCTGCGAGCGCGGCTGCCGCCTCGGCATTCTGACCCGCAACGCCAAGGAGCTGGCACACATCACGCTGGAAGCGATCGGCCTGGACGGCTGCTTTGCCGCCGACGAGGTGCTCGGTCGCGACGAGGCGCCGCCCAAGCCGCACGCCGGCGGGCTCGAGCATTTCATCCGCCGCTGGCAAGTGGCGCCCTCGCAGGTGGTGATGGTGGGCGACAGCCCGCTGGATCTCGAATGTGGTCGGGCCGCCGGTACCCGCACGATTCTGGTCAACGTGGCGGAGAACCGCTGGCCGGCACTCACCGATTGGCATCATCAGGATTGCCGGCAGCTGCTGGCACAACTCTGAGTTTCGATTCACGCAGGCGTGCGTCGCTCAGCGCGCGCTTCTTTTCCTTTACCGGCTCTTTCTTTACCGGCTCCGTGCCGGCTTGATGACTTTCCCCGCCCCACTTCTTGTCTCGCCTCGTTCTTCTCTTCGCGTCTGTCCTTTGCGTTTGTCGCCTTTGCTCGACTTCACAGCCGAATCAACCAGTGCTATACATCGAAACCAAGGGAATACTGTTTAACCAAGGTATAAGAAGCAATCGTGCTAACGGTTCGCTATCGAAGCAACGCAATAGCGGACGATATCGAATCCGCGGCTCTGCCGCCGTTTCCCTGTCGATCGAGGAAAGTCATATGCCGAGGCTGATGCACCGCCGCTGGATGGTCGTGGCGACCGCCGCGCTGGTTTTGCTGTCGATGTCCGCCAGCGCGCAGGACACCGGGAAAGACGTGAGCCAGGACAAGTTCAAGGCCGTGACCACCTTCACGGTGATCGCGGACATGGCGCAGAACGTGGCCGGGGACGCGGCCATCGTCGAGTCGATCACGCGGCCGGGCGCCGAGATCCACAATTACGCGCCGACGCCGCGCGACATCCTCCGCGCCCAGGATGCGGACATGATCCTGTGGAACGGGCTCGATCTGGAACGCTGGTTCGAACGCTTCTTCCGCAATCTCAGCGATGTCCCGAGCGTCGTCGTGTCTGATGGCATCGCGCCGATCGGCATCGCCGAGGGCCCCTACGATGGCAAGCCCAACCCGCATGCGTGGATGTCACCGACGAGCGCGTTGATCTACGTCGACAACATCCGCGATGCGTTCGTCGAGCACGACCCCGCCAATGCCGAGATCTACCGCAACAACGCCGAGCGTTACAAGCACGAGATCGAAGCTGCCTTCGCGCCCATCCGCGAGTCACTGGCGCGGATCCCGGAGCAGGATCGCTGGCTGGTGACGAGCGAAGGCGCATTCTCCTATCTGGCGCGGGATTTCGGCCTGAAAGAGCGCTATCTGTGGCCGATCAACGCCGATCAGCAAGGCACGCCACAGCAGGTTCGCGAGGTCATCGATGTGATCCGCGCCAACGACATTCCGACGATCTTCAGCGAGAGCACCGTCTCCGACAAGCCGGCGCAGCAGGTCGCCCGCGAGACCGGCATCCGTTACGGCGGCGTGCTCTACGTCGACTCCCTCAGCGAACCCGACGGCCCGGTGCCGACCTATATCGACCTGCTGCGCGTCACTTCGGAGACGATCGTGAAAGGCCTGACCCAGGGGGCTTCATCATGACGATTCATGCCGACACGACGGCCGAGACGACATTCGCCGGCCCCGAGCAGACGTCCATCGATCGTGAAGAGGCCGGCGCCGGCATCCGCGTCGTCGATGCCGCCGTGACCTACCGCAACGGTCATACCGCGCTGCGCGATACCAGCTTCGAGATTCCCACCGGCACGATCACTGCGCTGGTGGGCGTGAACGGTTCCGGCAAGTCGACGCTGTTCAAGGCGATCATGGGTTTCGTGCGCCTGGCCCGGGGCGAGATACGCGTGCTGGGCCTGCCAGCGCGCGAAGCGCTCAAGCGCAACCTGATCGCCTACGTGCCGCAGTCGGAAGAGGTCGACTGGAACTTCCCGGTGCTGGTCGAAGACGTGGTGATGATGGGGCGCTACGGCCACATGGGGATGCTGCGGATCCCCAAACGCGCCGACCACGAGGCGGTCGCCACCGCGCTGGCACGCGTCAACATGAGCGAGTTCCGTCAGCGCCAGATCGGCGAGCTATCCGGCGGCCAGAAGAAGCGCGTCTTCCTGGCCCGCGCGCTGGCCCAGGATAGCCGGGTGATCCTGCTCGACGAGCCGTTCACCGGCGTCGACGTCCAGACCGAGGATCAGATCATTCAACTGCTGCGCGAACTGCGCGCCGAGGGCCGCGTGATGCTGGTCTCGACCCACAATCTCGGCTCGGTGCCGGAGTTCTGCGACCGGACGGTGATGATCAAGGGCACGGTACTCGCCTACGGCCCCACCGACGAGATCTTCACCCAGCGCAACCTGGAACGCGCCTTCGGCGGCGTGCTGCGCCATTTCGTGCTCGATCAGTCCCAGCCGGCCGGCGCGCCACCCCACGCCGTGGGCGTGTTCACCGACGACGAGCGACCGCTGGTGCTGCAGAACGGCATCGCCGCGCGGCGCCAAGGCGGCGAGGGAGATCCCGGCTGATGGAGGCCCTGCTCATGCCAGCCGACCTGCTGCTGGAGCCGCTCGGCCAGCTAGTCGAACCCTTCGGCTATGGCTACATGCGCAACGCCATGTGGGTGTCGGCGCTGGTCGGCGGCGTCTGCGCGTTTCTCTCCTGCTACCTGATGCTCAAGGGCTGGTCGCTGATCGGCGATGCGCTATCGCATTCGATCGTGCCCGGTGTCGCCGGTGCCTACATGCTGGGGCTGCCGTTTTCGCTCGGCGCCTTCCTCGCCGGCGGGCTCGCCTCGGCGGCGATGCTGTTTCTCAATCAGCGCAGCAAGCTGAAAGAAGACGTCATCATCGGGCTGATCTTCAGCTCGTTCTTCGGCCTGGGGCTGTTCATGGTGTCGCTGTCGCCGACCTCGGTGAACATCCAGACCATCGTGCTCGGCAACATCCTGGCGATTACGCCCGCCGACACGCTGCAGCTGGTGGCAATCGGCGTGATCTCGCTGGTCATTCTGCTGGCCAAGTGGAAGGATCTGATGGTGACGTTCTTCGACGAGAGCCACGCCCGCTCGATCGGGCTCAACCCCACCGCGCTCAAGATCCTGTTCTTCACCCTGCTGGCGGCATCGACCGTCGCGGCACTGCAGACGGTGGGCGCGTTTCTGGTGATCTGCATGGTCATCACCCCGGAGGGCGACGGCCTACCTGCTGAGCGACCGCTTCCCGCGGCTGCTGATCATCGCGGTGACGATCGGCACGCTGACCAGCTTCGTCGGCGCCTACGCCAGTTACTTCCTCGACGGCGCCACCGGCGGCATCATCGTGGTACTGCAGACGACGATCTTCCTCGTCGCGTTCGTGTTCGCGCCCAAGCACGGGATGCTGGCGGCAAGACGTCGTGCTGCGGCGTCGCTGGCTCGTGAGCCAGCACGCCAGCCGCTATCGTCAGCGCCTCTATCAGAATCGCAAGAACCCGACGAGGAGCCGCGACCATGAGCTGGCTCGATACGCTGCTGATGCCGTTCCAGTTCGGCTTCATGGTCAACGCCATGATCATCGCCGTGCTGGTCACCATACCGATGGCCCTGCTCTCCTGCTTCCTGGTGCTCAAGGGCTGGTCGCTGATGGGGGATGCCATCTCCCACGCCGTCTTCCCGGGCGTGGTGATTGCCTATCTCGTCGGCATTCCCTACGCCATCGGCGCCTTCGTCGCCGGCATGTTCTGCGCCGTCGCGACCGGCTTCCTCGAGGAGAACAGCCGGATCAAGCAGGACACGGTGATGGGCATTGTCTACGCCGGCATGTTCGGCGCCGGCCTGGTGCTCTACGTCAAGATCCAGACGACGGTGCATCTCGACCACATCCTGTTCGGCGACATCCTCGGCGTGGCCTGGCGCGACATTCTGGAATCGGCGCTGATCGCCCTGGTCACCGTCGGCGTCATCGGCCTGAAATGGAAGGACTTCCTGCTCCACGCCTTCGACCCGACCCAGGCCCGGGCGGTGGGCCTGCGAACCCGGGCACTGCACTACGGCCTGCTCTGCCTGATCTCGCTGACCATCGTCGGCGCCCTGAAAGCCGCCGGGATCATCCTCGCCATCGCGCTACTGATCGCGCCCGGCGCCATCGCCTTCCTGCTGGCCCGACGCTTCGCCACCATGCTGCTGCTCTCGGTGACGCTGTCCGCAGTCATCGCCTTTCTCGGCGTCTATCTCTCGTTCTTCATCGACAGCGCGCCGGCTCCGACCATCGTGCTGCTGTTCTCGATCGTCTTCGGCATTGCCTTCGTCGTTTCCAACCGGCGTACGGCGAGAAGAGAAGCGGACGCGGGGTAAGGCATTTCGGCCCTAACCGTATCCAGTGCGAACAGCGGCAGAAAGTAGCCCAGCGCCTGCCAGGTGACAGACCGATCATGACAGCCGGCGAGGCCTCGAAACTCGTCGATCGCATCCAGCGCCTGTTCCACTTTTTCGATTTTGGGGCAGCCGGGCGGCCTGTCTGGATCGATCGGCATAGTTGCACAGCATCGACAGGCCTACCATAAGGACCCATAAGGGCGTCTGACATCCGCTATTCGACACAGGAGTGAACGCATGTCCCTCATCGACAAGGCTGGCACCTATTTCCTCGGCGACCGCCGGGTCAAACGGCTGGGCTACGGCGCGATGCAGCTCGCCGGCCCCGGCGTGTTCGGTCCGCCCAAGGATCCAGCACGCGCCATTCAGGTGCTCAAGGACGTGCTCGCCGCCGGCATCGACCATATCGATACCTCGGATTTCTACGGCCCGCACGTTACCAACCAGCTCATCAAGCAGGCGCTGCATCCCTATCCCGACGAACTCTGCATCGTCACCAAGGTCAGCGCCCGACGCGACGAGACCGGCGCCTGGCTGCCCGCGCTCTCGCCAGCCGAGCTGACCCGGGCGGTAGAAGACAACCTCCGCAATCTGGGGCTGGAACAGATGGAAGTCGTCAACCTGCGCAGCATGCTGGACGTCCACGGGCCGGCGGAAGGCTCGCTGGAGGCGCCGCTGACGACGCTCGCCGAACTCAGGGAACGAGGTCTGATCAAGCACATCGGGCTGAGCAATGTCACCGCCACGCAGGTCGCCGATGGCCAGAAAATCGTGCCCATCGTCTGCGTGCAGAATCAATACAACCTGGCCAATCGCGCCGATGATGCGTTGATCGATCAATTGGCCGCGGAGGGCATTCCCTACGTGCCGTTCTTCCCGCTGGGCGGGTTCACGCCCCTGCAGTCCGACACGCTTTCCGACGTCGCGAAGACGCTCGACGCCACGCCGATGCAGGTGGCGCTGGCGTGGCTGCTCAAGCGCTCGCCCAACATCCTGCTGATCCCGGGCACGTCATCGCCCGAGCACTTGCGCGAGAACATCGAGGCGGCGGCGCTGGAGATCCCCGAGGCACAGATGGCGTTGCTGGATCGTATCGGAGGCGAGTAACGGGGCCGGCGTCGGAGCATCCGGCTCAGGGAAGCTCGAACGCAGCGTGACGGTCGAAGACAACGTCGTCAGGCGCTGCCAGAACGCCTCGGCAAAAGCCGGCAGCGAAGTCCTGGCGCGGGTCGTGTGAATCTCGACGGGAATATCCCGGACCGGTTCGAGGGCTCGGACCAGTTGCCCTTCGCGCCATTCCGAGTCCGCCAGAATGAGCGGAAGCCCGCCACCCTGCTGCGCGAGCGCCGTGTGCTGATCAGCGCCACCGGCCCCTACGGCAACGTGCTCAAGATCCGCCCACCGCTGGTATTCGCCCGGGAACACGTGGACAGACTGAGCGACGCGCTGGCGGCTTCGCTCGCGGGATGGGCAACGCCCCGCTAGGCTGACCGGGAAGTCGGCGGCCTGTCACTCGGCCCGCCACCTTCCGTCTCCACTCGAGGAACCAGAGATGTCCAACGACGCCCCCGTGGTCATGGTCAGCGGTGCCAATCGCGGCATCGGTGCCGCCATCGCCGAGACTCTTCACGCCGCTGGCTGGCGCGTCAGCCTCGGTTGTCGGACCGAGCCCGCCGAACGCCCGGAGCGCAATGACTGGCTGGTCTGCCACTACGATGCGCTGGATTCGCAGAGCGCCCGATCCTGGGTCGAGGAGACGGTACGCGTGTTCGGCGGTATCGATGCGCTGGTCAACAACGCCGGCGTGCTCAGCCGCGCTTCGGTGCTGGAAGCGGACGGCAACGAATTCGACCGGGTCATGGCGGTCAACGCCAAGGCGCCCATGCTGCTGACCCAGCAGGCCTGGCCGCATCTGGTCGACGCCCGGCAGGGCAAGGTGGTGTCGATCGTGTCGCTCTCGGGCAAGCGGGTGCGCTCGCCGGGGTCGGGGCTTTACGCCATGAGCAAGTTCGCGGCGCAGGCGTTCGTCCACGGCCTGCGCCACTGTAGTGCCGAGACCCGCGTGCGCGCCACCGCGATCTGCCCCGGCTTCGTCGCCACCGACATGGCGGCGGGTGCCGATGTCGACGCCGAGGAGGTCACTCAGCCCGAGGACGTCACACGCATCGTTCGCCTGCTGCTGGAACTGCCGCCGTCGGCCAGCATTGCCGAAGTGCCGGTCAACTGGCGGATCGAGGACACGGTGTGAGCAGAATCTTCCTCCGCCGGAGAGCCTCGTTACGCATCCATTCGTCGAAATTAGCCGATGGTTGAAGTCTGAAAGCTTCGCTTCGGCCCTAGAGTGTCATTGACGCCTCCCCGTGGTGGAGGAACGATCACTGCCTCCGGGGGTTTGCATGAACCGCTATCAAGACGACTATCGCCGCTCGCTCGATGACCCCAACGCCTTCTGGATGCATCAGGCGGCGCGTATCCCCTGGTTCCGGCCTCCGACCCAGGCACTCACCACCGGCGACGGAGGACATGCCCGCTGGTTCGCCGACGGAGAGCTCAACCTTTGCCATGCCGCCCTCGATCATCATGTCGATCAGGGGCGAGGCGATCAGGTCGCGATCTACTGGGACTCGCCGGTGACGCGTGGCAAACGGCAACTGACCTACCGCGAGATGCGCGACCAGGTCGCGCTGTGCGCCGGTGCGTTGCAAAAACTTGGCGTGACCCAAGGCGACCGGGTGGTGATCTACATGCCGATGGTGCCGGAGGCACTGATCGCGATGTATGCCTGCGCCCGGCTCGGCGCCATCCATTCGGTCGTGTTCGGCGGTTTCTCCCCCCGCGAGCTGGCCCTGCGCATCGACGACGCGCGACCCAAGCTGGTGATCAGCGCTTCCTGCGGTGTCGAAGTGGATCGTGTGGTGCCTTATCAGCCGATCGTGGCGGACGCACTCCGCCACAGCGCCCATGCACCGTCAGGCTGCCTCTATCTGCAGCGTGACGCCGTGCGCGCCGAGCTCGGCCCCGGTGACCACGACTGGGAGGAGTCGATGGCATCGGCCAGGCCGGTGGACTGTGTGGCAGTCGCGGCCACCGATCCGCTCTATATCCTCTATACCTCCGGCACCACGGGCAAACCCAAGGGCGTGGTACGCGATACCGGCGGCTATGCCGTGGCGCTGCATTACTCGATGGAAGCGATCTACGCGATGGCGCCGGGCGAGGTGTTCTTCTCCGCTTCGGACGTGGGCTGGGTCGTGGGGCACTCCTACATCGTCTACGCTCCGCTGCTCGCTGGCTGCAGCAGCGTCGTCTACGAAGGCAAGCCGGTACGCACGCCCGATGCCGGCGCCTTCTGGCGGCTGATCTCGGAATACAACGTGAAGAGCTTCTTTACCGCACCGACCGCCTTCCGCGCGGTGAGAAAAGAAGATCCCGATGCGCGGCTGCTGGCGGAGTACGACATCCATAGACTCGAATCGCTGTTTCTCGCTGGCGAACGTCTCGATCCACCGACCTATCACTGGCTGAAGTCGCACCTCCAAGTGCCGGTGATCGATCACTGGTGGCAGACCGAAACCGGCTGGCCGATCGCCGCCAATCCGCTCGGACTCACGCCGATGCCGACCAAGGCGGGTTCGGCCACCATGCCGGTGCCGGGCTATGACGTGCGCATTCTCGATCGCCGGGGCGAAGAGGTTCCCGCCCTTACCCACGGCAGCGTCGTGATCAAGCACCCTCTACCGCCGGCCTGTCTGAGCGGCATCTGGGGCGATCCCGAACGCATGGCGCAGGCGTACATGAAGGCGCACCCCGGCTACTACCTCAGCGGAGACAGCGGTTACTTCGACGAGGATGGCTATCTGTTCGTGATGGGACGTACCGACGATGTGATCAACGTCGCCGGACATCGGCTCTCTACCGGGGAAATGGAAGAGGTTCTCGGCTCGCATCCGGCGGTGGCGGAGTGCGCGGTGATCGGCACCCAGGATCCATTGAAGGGGCAACTGCCGCTGGGAATGGTCATTCCCAGAGCGGATTTCGAAGGCGACACGACAACGCTGGAGCAAGAGCTGGTTGCGCTGGTGCGAGAACGCATCGGCCCGGTGGCCTGCTTCAAGCAGGTGTTGGTGGTCGAGCGCCTGCCCAAGACCCGCTCGGGCAAGATCCTGCGCAAGGCGTTGCGCCATATCGCCGATGGCGAGGCGTTCGATACGCCCTCGACCATCGACGATCCGACCAGCCTGGAGGACGCGAGGCAAGCGATCGAAGCGCTCAGGCCATCTGATGACGACGCCGCTGCCGCTTCGCCTCCCCGCCAATGATACTCCCGCGAGTGATGCACCCGTGAATGATGCTCAGGCGTCGAACAGGTTCTTCAGCGTATGCGGCTGGCTGCGGAGATACTGCTTCGGCGCGTGCACGCTGGCGCCGAGCCTGGCGGCGGCGTGCCACGGCCAGCGCGGATCGAAGAGAATGCCGCGTGCCAGGGCGACGGCGTCCGCCTCGCCGCTGAAGACGATGCCTTCGGCCTGCTCCGGCTCGGTGATCAGGCCGACCGCGATCACCGGCATGGCGACTTCCTGCTTCATGCGGCGCGCGAACGGCACCTGATAGTTGGGACCGACGTCGAGCGCCTGGCGCGGATCGAGACCACCGCCGGAGCAGTCGATGAAGCTGCAGCCGCGGGCATCAAGCGCTCGCGCCAGCGCGACGCTCTGCTCCAGATCCCAGCCGCCTTCGACCCAGTCGCTGCCCGAGATGCGAATGCCCACCGGCTTCTCGCTCGGAAATACCTCGCGAACGGCATCGAAGATCTCGAGAATCAACCGCATGCGGTTTTCCAGGCTGCCGCCGTATTCGTCGTCTCGCTGGTTGGAGATCGGCGACAGGAACTCGTGCAACAGGTAACCGTGAGCCGCGTGCAGCTCGATCAGCTCGAAGCCGAGACGGTCGGCGCGCCTGGCCGCGGCGACGAAATCCGCCTTGAGCCGTTCGACATCATCGAGGCTCATCGCCTGCGGCGGACGCTGGCCTTCCGAATAGGGCACGGCGGACGGCGCCACCGTTTCCCAACCGCCCTCGTCGAGCCCCAGTTGCGCCCCGCCTTCCCACGGCGCCTGGCAGGAGGCCTTGCGGCCGGCGTGGCCGAGCTGGATACCGATCGGCATCGGCGAGTGGGCACGCACGGACTCGAGCACGCGCGCCATCGCCTGCTCGTTGTCGTCCGAATAGAGACCCGCATCGCCCGGCGTGATCCGCCCTTTCGGCGCGACCGCCGAGGCCTCGATGATCAACAGCCCGGCGCCGGAGAGCGCCAGGTTGCCGAGGTGGATGGTATGCCAGCTGGTCATGTTGCCATGCGTATCGGCGGAGTACTGGCACATTGGCGAGATGACGATGCGATTGGGAAGTTCCAGCTCGCCGAGCGTGAGCGGCGTGAAAAGCTTGGGGGATGCCATGAATGCGCTTCCTGGGATGAATGATGGCAAAAATGTAGCTGGCTAATAATTGTTTGGCAATGCCTCTCCCCGACCGGCAGCCGCGAGCAATACCCGCCGATTCGAGCGGGGCCAACCATTTGCTCCTACAGGCCGGTGCGAAACGGCAGTGAGCGGATATCTCAGGCGCGCGCGGTGGTCGGCGCGGACGCCGGACCTTTGGAGGCTTCGAGGTCGTGCAGCGTCGAGGCAACGTGGGCGATGGCACTGACGACGTCGTTGGCTCCGGCGCGAATCCTGTCGATGGCATTGCCCGCCTCACCCGCCATGCGAACGCCGTTTTCCACGCTGCCTAGACAGGCCTGCATGCCGCCGCTCACCTCCTGGGTGAGGTTGCGCAGGCTGGCGATGGTGGCGGCAATGTCGCGGGTGGCTTGCGAGGTGCGTATTGACAGCTGGCGTACTTCGTGGGACACCACCGCGAAACCACGACCATGTTCACCGGCGCGGGCCGCTTCGATGGCGGCGTTGAGTGCCAGCAGGTTGGTCTGCTCGGCGATCTCGCGAATGCTTTCGATCACCGCATTGATGTCGGCCGAGCGCTGCGCCAGGGTATCGAGCTGCTGCGACGTGGTCGCGACCTGACTGGCGATACGACGAATTTCAGTGATGGTCTCGTTGATGATGCGAGAGCCGTCGTTGGCGGAAGTTTCCGTATTCGACGAGATGCGATAGGCCATCCGGGTGCTCTCGTTTTCACGTGTCACGCGGTCGGTGATATCGGTGGCGAACTTGACCACCTTGTAGAGCCGCCCCTCGGCATCGAAGACCGGGTTGTAGCTAGCTTCGAGCCACAGCGTCCGGCCCTGCCTGTCGAGTCGCTTGAACTGTCCCGACATGAATTCGCCGGCGTTCAGGTGGGTCCAGAAGTCGCGGTACGCCTGGCCTGCGGCATAGTCGCGCTCACAGAAGATTCGATGATGCTTCCCCTGGATTTCATCGAGCGCGTAGCCCACCGTGCTCAACAAATTGGTGTTGGCGTTGAGGATGTACCCGTCCGGGGTGAACTCGATGACCGCCATGGACCGGTCGATGGCGCTGAGCCGGCTGTGCATGTCCTGCTCGTCACGTACCCGCGCGGTAATGTCGATCGCCGTCTTGACCACCCGGATGACCTTGCCATGGCGATCGATGACCGGATTGTAGGAGGCCTCCAGCCACAGCGCGCGGCCGTCGCAGGTTCTGCGCTTGAAGCGCCCGGCGATGAACTCGCCCTGACGCAGTCGCTCCCAGAAGGCCGCGTACTCCCGGCTCGCGATCAGCTCGGGATCGCAGAGTCGGCGATGGTGCTGGCCGATCAAGTCATCGGCATCGAAGCCGGTGATGTCGAGAAAATTGGTGTTGGCGGAAAGGATGGTGCCGTCGAGGGAGAACTCGATGACCGCCATGGCGCGATGAATCGCATCGAGCACGGCTTCATGGTGGTGCGGCGAACGAAATAGGGGCATGTCCTGCGTTCCTTTTTACGGTTCGTCGAGCGCTTTGCGAGCCATTGGCGGTTCGGTGAGTACGCGCATGAAATGCCTAAATCCTGAGTACGTTGCCACTACTATCGACCGCATCGACCGAGATTTTAGGCATCGACCGGAGAGGCGCATGAATCAGCAGGCCAACGCCGGGCAGGCTGGTATGAAAATCAGCGCAAGCGAGCAATATATATTTGGAAAAAAACAACATCCTTGCCGCTCTTTGCTCGGAAACGAACATCAATGCCGTTATTAGCGAAAGTCGAATGCGCTTTTTGGCAGATTTTGCCCACACTGTGACAAAACCATGACACTGAACGCGGCCTAACGAGACATACAAGATCGCGCGGTCGGTGTCGCTTATAACAACCTCCGTCTCAGGAGATTTCGCCATGCTACGACGCCTCAAACGATCCAAATCTCGCTCGCTACGCCTGCCCCTCTCGCTCTTGACCACGCTGACGCTCGGCTGCGGCCTTGCCTTCACGGCCCAGGCCGCTGAAGAGTGCCCACAGCGCGGCGATCTGGCGCCGATGTACTGCGACGCCAATGGCGATCTGGTCGCCGACGCGCCGAGCGACGAATCCCAGTATCTCGATCCCGATCCGCTGGTCTTCGCCTACACCCCGGTCGAGGATCCGGCAATCTATGCCGATATCTGGGAACCGTTCATCGAGCATCTGCGCGAGGAGACCGGGAAGGACGTGCGTTTCTATGCTGTGCAGTCCAATGCGGCAGAAATCGAGGCGATGCGCAGCGGCCGCATTCAGGTCGCCGGCTTCTCCACCGGGCCGACGCCGTTCGCGGTCAATCTGGCCGGTGCCGTGCCTTTCGCGATCATGGGCAGCGACGACGGCGAATTCGGCTACACCCTGCAGGTCTATACCCGCAAGGACAGCGGCATCGACGAGCTGAGCGATCTCAAGGGCAAGCGCGTGGCGCACACTTCGCCCACTTCCAACTCCGGCAATCTGGCGCCTCGCGCGCTGTTCCCCAAGCAGGGCATCACCCCGGACGAGGATTACGAAGTGGTCTACTCGGGCTCTCACGACCAATCGATGCTGGGCGTAGTCGCGGGTGACTACGACGCCGCACCGGTCGCCTCCGAAGTGGTCGATCGCATGGCCGAGCGCGGGCTCTACGACCCGGAAGAGGTCAAGATCGTGTTCGAATCCAAGCGCTTCCCTACCACCTCCTATACCTATGCCCACAACCTCAAGCCCGAACTGATCGACAAGATCAAGGAAGCCTTCTTCAGCTTCGACATGAAAGGGACCGAGCTGGGCGAGGAATTCGACGGCGTGACCAAGTTCGTGCCGGTCACCTATCAGAAGGATTGGGAAGTGATACGCGACATCCAGGATGCCAACGGCGTCGTCTACTCCCAGGAAAACGTCGAATAAGCCTGCCAACGCCAGACGGCGCCGCCCGCCATGAAAGGCGATGGCGCCGTCAGAAGAGGATCTTCCATGCTGCGCATTCAGAATCTGGTCAAACGGTACGGCCATGGCGAACCGGTGCTGCGCGGGCTCGATCTCGACGTTCCCGGCGAATCGGTGGTGTCGATCATCGGGGCTTCCGGGGCGGGCAAGAGCACCCTGCTGCGCTGCATCAACCGGCTGGTGGAGCCTACGGAAGGCAGCATCGAGCTCAACGGCCTGGAACTCACGCGTCTCGGACGGGAAGAGCTGCGCAAGGCGCGCCGACGGATCGGGATGATCTTCCAGGGCTTCAATCTGGTGGACCGGCTGACGGTGATGGAGAACGTCCAGTGCGGGCGCCTGGGCTACATCCCCTACTGGCGCGCGGCGCTGCGCAAGTATCCGGCGGAGGACATCGAACGCGCCTATCACCTGATGGAGCGCGTCGGCATCGCACATTACGCCAACAAGCGCGCCGACGCGCTTTCCGGCGGCGAACGCCAGCGTGTCGGTGTGGTGCGTGCGCTGATGCAGCAACCGGAAATTCTGCTGGCCGACGAACCCACTGCATCGCTGGACCCGGTCAGCTCGCGCCAGATCATGGAGCTTCTGCAGAACCTGTCCCAGGAGCTGTCGCTACCGGTGCTGATCAATATCCATAACGTGGCCGAGGCGCGGGAGTACACCCAGCGTATCGTCGGCATGCGTTTCGGCAAGCTGATCTTCGACGGCGTCCCGGCCGATCTGGATCAGGAAGCGATGGATGCCGTCTACAGCGGCACGCCGGGCGAGGAGCGCCAGCAAGCCGACGCTGGCCCGGCGCAGACTCGGGCGGTCACGTCATGAGCACGAGAGCCGAACGGGAAGCCCCGTCATCGCGCCGACACTGGCGCAAGCCGCCGTTCATCGCCAACCCGCTGCTGCGCTGGGGTCTGGTCATCGGTGTCGCGATCTATGCCATATGGGCGATCTCGATTCTGCCATTCGATCTCGATCGCATCAGCCAGGGCATGACCCGCGCCGCGCGGATCTTCTCCGGTGCCTTCCCGCCCAACTTCGACCGTTACGAGCTGTTGATCGACGGCTTTCTCGAAAGCTTGCAGATCGCCATTCTGGCGACGCTGCTGGGCCTCGCGCTGAGCGTGCCCATCGCGTTCATGGCGGCGCGCAACATCGCCGCCAAGCCGATCTATCTGCTGGGCCGGGCGATCATCATCGTGGCACGCAGCTTTCACCCGGTGATCGTGGCGATCCTGTTCGTCAAGGCGGTCGGCTTCGGCCCGGTGGCCGGCATTCTGACCCTGACGCTCTACTCGATCGGCTTCGTCGCCAAGATGCTGGCCGAGCGCATCGAGGAGATCGACTGGGGGCAGGTGGAAGCGCTGCGCGCCAGCGGCACACCCTATATCAGCGTGCTGCAGTTCGCCGTGCTGCCGCAGATCATGCCGCGCCAGATCGGCCTCGGCATCTATCAGCTCGACAGCAATCTGCGCGCCTCGGCAGTGGTCGGCATCGTCGGCGCCGGCGGTATCGGCTCCACGCTGATGAATGCCTTCGGCCGCTACGATTACGACTTTGCGCTGGCGATCACGATGGTGATCATCGGCGTGATTCTGGTCAGTGAAGCGGTCAGCGGTCGGATCAGGAGGAACATCGGATGACCATGCGAACGACCCCGACCGTTGCCGAACGCACCTGGGCGCGCTATACCCCGCAACAACGCTGGAAGCGCTTCGTCACGCTGTTGGCGGTGGTTGCCGCCGTAGTCTGGGCAGTGGAGAGCATCGATATCATCTGGCCTTGGGTATGGGATGCTCCCGCCCAGGTCGGCGACCTGTTCGGCCGCATGGTGCCGCCGGACGTGAGCAATCTGCATGCCATTCTTTGGGCGCTGGTCGAGACGCTCAACATCGCCACGATCGCCACCTTCGTCGCCGTGTTCATGTCGCTGCCGATTGCCTACATCGCGGCCCAGAACACGACGCCCAACCGTTTCACGCTGTGGCTGGGCCGTTTCATTCTGGTCTCGAGCCGGTCGGTCAACACGCTGATCTGGGCGCTGCTGTTCGTGGCGATCTTCGGCCCCGGCGTGCTGGCCGGGATCATCGCGATCATGTTCCGGTCGATCGGCTTTCTCGGCAAGCTGCTGGGCGAGGCGATCGAGGAGATCGACCGTCGCCCGGTAGAGGCGCTGGAAGCGACCGGCGCGTCGCGGGCCAAGGTAGTGCTCTACGCCATCGTGCCGCAGGTGATTCCTACCTTCTTCGCGGTCGGCATCCTGCGCTGGGACATCAACCTGCGCGAGTCGACCGTGCTGGGTCTGGTCGGCGCCGGCGGCATCGGCGTGATTCTCCAGGGCGCCATCGACACCCTGGCCTGGCAGACCGTCGCCACCATCCTGCTGGCGATCATCGTGCTGGTCATCCTGGGCGAGGCCTTGGCGGCCTGGCTACGCAAGAAGGTCATCTGATCGCGCGCCGGGCTATCGATCATCAACATCAGCCCGGCGGCGGCTGGGCGGATTCGCCGCGCTTGATCCGCTTCAGCCAGCGCTGCTTGGCGTACTTGCGCAGGTTATGCACGTTGTCGGTCTCGTCGACGATATCCTGCCCCAGGATCGTCTCGATCACGTCTTCCATAGTGATCAGGCCCACCCAGTTGCCGTGGTCGTCGTAGACCACCCGCAGATGGTTGTGGTCCTTGAGCATCGCGGTAAAGACGTGTTCGACGCTATCGGCTTCATCGACGATAGCCACTGGATGCATCAGCGATTTCAGCGTCTCTCCGTCCTCGGCGTGGTAGGTATCGGCCTTGTGCACGTAACCCAGCGCGTCCTCGGCGCCGTCCATGACCGGAAAGCGCGTGAACTGGGTTTTGCCGAAACGCTGGTCGAACTCGGCCACGGTCATGTCGGGTCTTACCGTTTCGCATACCGTTCGCGGCGTCATCACGCTCTTCACCGGGATCTCGTGCAGGTTGAGAATGTTGGTGATGGTGCGGGTCTCGTCCGGATCCAGCGCTTTCTCGTCGAGCCCGATCCGCGCCAGCGCCTTGATTTCGCCGCGCATGTCGACGTCGTTCTCGCTCTTGGCGATACGGTTGGTGATTCTTTCGGAGAGCCAGATGAACGGCAGCAGCGTGCGCACCATGATGTTCAGGATACGCGGCAGCAGCGGCGCCAGCGCTCGCCAGTAAGTTGCGCCAATGGTCTTGGGAATGATCTCCGAGAACACCAGAATGCCGAACGTCATCAGCGCCGAGGCGATCGCCACATGGGCGTCGCCGAACACGATCGACACCTGCGCGCCGACGCCGGTGGCACCAACGGTGTGCGCGATGGTGTTGAGCGTCAGAATCGCCGCCAGCGGGCGGTCGATGTTGGACTTGAGCTTGTTGAGCTTGTCGTGGAGCTTGGGGCGGGAGTCCTTGAGCTGCGCGATATAACTTGGCGTCAGCGAAAGCAGCGCGGCCTCCAGCACCGAACAGACAAAGGAGAAACCGATCGAGAGAACGACGAATGCCGTCAGCAGAAACATGGGGGGTCGCTATATGACTAATGAGGACTCTTTATCCTGACTTGGCGCGCTACTGTCAATGATCCGGAATACATAAAGCCGCCAGCGCCGGTTGGACGCTGGCGGCGGCCAGCCTCAGTGACCGAACTTCTCGTTCTCGCCGACATTCGGCTGGTGGTCTTTCTTCACGTTGGCCTTGGCGAATTCATAGAGCTGGAACGTCTTGCTCTCCCGCGACTGCCAGTGTTCGCCGAAGTGGATGTCGATCTCCATCATGGTGAGGTCCGGATCCTCCTTGCCGCCGGTAAACCAGGCTGCCACGAACGGATTCCAGTATTTCTCGATCAGCTCGGGATCGTGATTAAGGCGTGCCGTGCCTGACATCGAGACATAAATGCCGTCATCCTGGTCCGAAAAGGAAATACAGACATCCTGATCGGCCCGAGCCTCGAACGTCTTCTCCGCGCTGCGTCGCGTATAGAACCAGAGCTTGCCATCGTAGGCATCCTGCACCAGATGCATGGGGCGGGAGCGCGGCACGCCATCGTCGAGGGTCACCAACATGCCGACCTTGATCTTTTCGATCAGCTTCCAGATCTTCTGTTTGTGTTCGGGACTGGACATCGTTGCCTCCTTGCCAATGTTGCCCTGACCGGGCTCTTATCACGCCATCCGGGCGTGAGCGTCTTGCCGTTTCTGCACTACCTTCCAGCTTTCCAGCACCGTCGCCGCGCTCTGTCGGTGACGACAACGGCAATGGCGACTTCCTGCAGCCTAGTCGCGGCTTTCCGGCGGGGCAAACCGCCGCTATTCGTCTCGAAGCCTGACGTTATACTAGTGGCGAATCGCGGTTTCCGCGCCATCACTATTCGCCTCCGAACAAGACGTTGACCATGCCCCCGACTCGCCCCTTCTCTCTCGATCACGCCAGCCTGCTGGACGAACTGGCGACTACCGACAACCTGTTGATCATTCAGGATCTGGACGGGGTCTGCATGGGACTGGTCGGTGACCCGTTGACCCGGCGCCTGGAGCGCCGTTACCTCGATGCCACGCGCCAGCTCGACGGCCACTTCTTCGTGCTGACCAACGGCGAGCACATCGGCTCGCGCGGGGTGAACGGCATCGTCGAGGCGCTGTTCGAGACGCCCGGTCACGCCGGCGGTCAGGGTCGCTATCTGCCGGGTCTGGCGGCCGGCGGGGTGCAGTGGCAGGACCGCTTCGGCAGCGTCAGCCATCCCGGCGTCACCGATACCGAACTGGCGTTTCTCGAGGCGTTCCCCGCTCAGGCCGAGGCATTTCTCGACGCGCTGCTGTCCCGGCCGCCTTACGACCTGCCGGCCGAGGTGCGACGCGACCTGATCGCCGCCGCGGTGCTCGACAATCTGGCGTCGCCGACACTCAACCTCAACGTCTTCTACCGCCATTGGCGGGACGCTCCCGCGCGCTATCGAGCGCTGCAGATCGCCGTTGCCGATTTCATGCGCGAACGCCTGGAAGCCGCCAGTCTGGCCGGCCTCGACGACGCCTTTTTCATCCACTACGCCCCTAATGCCGGCCGGGACGCGCAAGGCAACGAGCGCCTGCGGGAGAGCGACGACGATAACAACAGTGGCGGCAACGCCGGCACCACCGACTTCCAGCTGATGCTGCGTGGCGCCGTCAAGGAAGTCGGCGTGCTGGTCATACTCAACCGTTACTACCATCGCCATACCGGCCACTATCCGCTGGGCGAAACCTTCAACGCCCGGGAAGCGCCCCGTGACCACGCCGCGCTGCTGCAGCTGGCTCGCGATCGTTTCGATCCCGCCCTGATGCCGCGTATCGTCGGCGTCGGGGATACCGTGACCTCGTTCATCCAGCCGGGCAACCCGCAGGCCGAGCGCCAGCGCGGCGGCAGCGATCGCGGCTTCCTGACCCTGGTTCAGCAGCTAGGGGACGCGTTCGACAGCGGCAACCGGGTGCTCTACGTCGACAGCAGCGGCGGCGAAGTGCGGCGCGCCGAGGTGGATATCGAGCGGCTGTCACGCCATGCCGAGGATCCGGACATCGATGTCTGGCCGGCGCTGGAAGGGATCAGCGATGCCGACGATCCGTTGACGCTGGACGTGATCTTTCCCGGCGGCCACACCCAGTACATCGACTTCTTCTGTGCGCTGACCGCGCGTTGGGCCAGCACGACGCCATAGCCGGCGTCGAACGGTTATGATGGCTGAACGGCGACGCATGGCACCGACAAACAACGCATCAATAAGGAGCATCGCATGTCCCTGGAGCAATCCTACTCCGACGTAAAACTCTATATCGACGGCGAATGGCGCGAAGGCCAGGATGGCCGCCAGATCAACGTGGTCAACCCGGCTACCGGCGAAGTGATCGGCCGGGTCGCGCATGCCGCCACCAGCGATCTCGACGCGGCCCTGGCCGCCGCCGAACGCGGCTTCCAGACCTGGCGCGCCACTTCCGCGTTCGAGCGCTACAAGATCATGCGCAAGGCGGCCGAGCTGCTGCGCGAACGCGCCGATGGCATCGCACGGCTGATGACCCAGGAACAGGGCAAGCCGCTGGCCGAGGCACGCGGTGAAACCCTGGCCGCCGCCGATACCATCGACTGGCTGGCGGAAGAAGGCCGCCGAACCTACGGGCGCGTCGTGCCGGCGCGGGCAGCCGGCGTCGAGCAGCGTGTCGTCCGCCAGCCGGTCGGCCCGGTCGCGGCCTTCACGCCGTGGAACTTCCCGATCAACCAGGTGGTTCGCAAGCTCTCCTCGGCGCTCGCCACCGGCTGCTCGATCATCGTCAAGGCGCCGGAAGAGACGCCCGCCTCTCCCGCCGAGCTGATTCGCGCCTTCGCCGATGCCGGCGTACCGGCCGGCGTCATCGGTCTGGTCTACGGCGTACCGTCGGAAATTTCCAGCTACCTGATTCCTCATCCGACGATCCGCAAGGTCACCTTCACCGGCTCCACCCCGGTCGGCAAGCAACTGGCCGCCATGGCCGGCGAACACATGAAGCTCGCGACCATGGAGCTGGGCGGTCATGCGCCGGCGCTGGTCTTCGACGATGCCGATGTCGAACAGGCCGCACGGCTTCTGGTCGGTTCGAAATTCCGCAATGCCGGCCAGGTCTGCGTCTCGCCGACCCGCTTCCTGATTCAACGCGGCGTGTTCGAAACTTTCCTCGAGCGCTTCGTCGCTCTGGCCCGCGAGATCAAGGTCGGCAACGGACTCGACCCCGACGTGACCATGGGGCCGCTGGCCAACGAGCGCCGTCGTCCGGCACTGGAAGCTCTGATCGACGATGCCCGCAGCCAGGGCGCGACCGTCCAGCTCGGCGGCAAGGGCTCCGACGGCCCCGGTTATTTCTTCGAACCGACGGTACTGACCGGGCTGACGCCGCAGATGCGTGCCATGAACGAAGAACCGTTCGGCCCGCTGGCACTGCTGGTTCCGTTCGACGATCTGGAAGAGGCGCTGGCCGAGGCCAACCGCCTGCCATTCGGGCTGGCCGCCTACGCTTTCACCGCCTCGTCGAAGACCGCCCAGGCGCTCAGCGACCGGCTGGAGGCGGGCATGCTGACCATCAACCACCTGGGCATCGCGCTGCCTGAACTTCCCTTCGGCGGCATCAAGGATTCCGGCTACGGTTCCGAAGGCGGCAGCGAAGCGCTGGAAGCCTATCTCACCACCAAGCTGGTCACCCATATGGGGTGATTGGCATGGATGATCGACAAGAGGTGATGGGTCGGGTTTGAAACGCAAAAAAGAGCGGGCTGCATGCGCAGCCCGCTCTTGTTTTTCCTGCAGGGTCGTCTCGTTGCCGGATCTAGCCCGCCAGCACCTGATCGACCAGCGCCTTGGCCTCTTCCTGAATCCGCTTGAGATGCTCCTCGCCCTCGAAGCTTTCGGCGTAGATCTTGTAGACATCCTCAGTGCCTGAGGGGCGCGCGGCGAACCAGCCGGCGTCGGTGACCACCTTGAGCCCGCCGATGGCGGCGCCGTTGCCGGGCGCCTCGGTCAGCTTGCGGGTGATCGGATGGCCGGCCAGCGTGTCGGCGGTGACCTGTTCCGGCGAGAGCTTGCCGAGCCTGGCCTTCTGCTCGCGGTTGGCCGGCGCGTCCACGCGCTCGTAGACCGGCGCGCCGAAGCGTTCGGTGAGCGCCTGATAGCGCTCGCCCGGGTCCTTGCCGGTGACGGCGGTGATCTCGGCGGCCAATAGACCGAGAATGATGCCGTCCTTGTCGGTGGACCAGGGCTTGCCGTCCCGCGTCAGGAACGAGGCACCGGCGGATTCCTCGCCGCCGAAGCCGAGAGTGCCCTCGATCAGGCCATCGACGAACCACTTGAAGCCCACCGGCACCTCGACCACGTCCCGGCCCAGGCCTTCGGCGACGTAATCGATCATCGACGACGACACCAGCGTCTTGCCGATGGCGGCCTTGTCGCCCCAGTCCGGACGATGGGTGAAGAGATACTCGATGGCGACGGCCAGATAGTGGTTGGGATTCAGAAGCCCGGTCGAGCGCGCGACGATACCGTGGCGATCATGATCGGTATCGCAGGCAAACGAGACGTCGAAGCGATCCTTGTTCTCGATCAGCCCGGCCATGGCGTGGGGCGACGAGCAGTCCATGCGGATCTTGCCGTCCCAGTCGACGCGCATGAAGCGGAAGGTCGGGTCGACGGTGGTGGAGATCACTTCCAGCGGCAGATCGTAGCGCTTGGCGATGCGCGGCCAGTAGTGCACGCCGGCGCCGCCCAGCGGATCGACGCCGAACTTGAGCCCGGAATCACGAATCGCGGCCATGTCGATGACCTTGTCCAATCCGCTGACATAGCTGTCGATGAAATCGAAGCGCTGGGTGGTCGGCGCCTTCAGCGCTTCGGTGTAGCTGACGCGGCGAACGCCCTCGAGCCCGCCGGCGAGGTGCTCGTTGGCGCGCTCCTGAATCCACTTGGTGACATTGGTGTCGGCCGGGCCGCCATTGGTCGGGTTGTACTTGAAGCCACCGTCGGTCGGCGGGTTGTGCGACGGCGTGATCACGATACCGTCGGCCAGACCGCTGGTGCGCCCCTGGTTGTAGACCAGGATGGCGTTGGAGATCGCCGGCGTCGGCGTGTAACCGACCTCACCGCCGGTCTCCTCGCAGCCGGCATCGATCCGCGTCTCGACGCCGTTGGCCGCCAGCACTTCCAGCGCGGAGACGAATGCCGGCTCGGACAGCGCATGCGTATCCATGCCGATGAACAGCGGCCCATCGATCCCCTGGGCCTCGCGGTACTCGCAGATCGCCTGGGTCGTCGCCAGGATGTGCCACTCGTTGAAGCTCGTCTTCAGCGACGAGCCGCGGTGGCCCGAAGTGCCGAAGGCGACCTGCTGCCCGGGGTCGCTGGCGTCCGGGCGTTCGCTGTAATAGCGCGACACCAGACGCGGCAGGTTGGCGAGACTGTGTTCGTCGGGCAAGCGTCCTGCTTGGGGATCGATACTCATCGTCGGTTCCTTTCGATGGTCCTTGGGGCGGATTGCTTATAGCAGACCATCATCCCTGCCCGACAAGCAAGATGAGCTCGCCCATCCTCCCGACCGAATCCCGGACGAGCCCCCGGCACCGCCGGCCGGGCTGCCGAGGCTTTCACGTTGACTGACAGGTTGCCACCATGGCGTCGCGATCGGCCGACGCCTCCGGCCGCGTCCTGACCGCCACCAGGATCAGCGCGGCAGCGGCCAGCAGCAGCGTGCCGGCCGTCGCACAGACGCCCAGGACCCCGCTGATATCGAACATGACGCCGCCGACGGCCGCGCCCAGCGCAATCGCCAGCTGGATCGAGGCCACGATGAGACCGCCGCCGCTTTCGGCCTCGTCCGGCACGATGCGAGTGATCCAGGTCGACCAGGCGACCGGCACCGCGCCGAAGGCGAAGCCCCACATCGCTACCATGATGGCGTCGGTGCCCATCGAGAAACCGCCCAGGCTGGCCAGCAGCCAGCCCAGCACGCCCATGACCAGCGGCATCAGCAACAGCGTCAACCGCAGGCTGCGCTCGAGCAGGAATCCCGCGACCAGCGTGCCGACGAAGTTCGCCACGCCGAACGCCAGCAGGGTCGAGGAGAGTTCGTTGATACTCATCCGCGACACCCCTTCGAGAAACGGGCGAACGTAAGTGAAGAAGGCGAAGTGGCCGCAGAACACCAGCACGATGGCGACGATGCCCGCGCCCATGCCCGGCCGCTTGATCACGCTGACCAGGGTGCCGAGCGGCGTCGGGCGCTCGGGGGTCATTCGCGGCAAGGTGACATACTGCAGCACCAGTGTCGCCACCGAGAGCGCCGTCGCCAGCAGGAAGACATTGCGCCAGCCGATCACATCGCCGAGATAGCTGCCCAGTGCCGCGGCACTGATGGTGGCAATGGGCACACCGGTGAAGATCACGGACAGGGCGCGCGGCACGTCATGCTCGGCCACCAGCCGCATGACCGTCGCGGTCGAGAGCGCCCAGAATCCGCCCAATGCCACGCCGAGCAATACTCGCCCGAGCAGCAGCCAGGCCAGATGCGGCGCGAATGCCACCGTCAGGTTGGCGGCGATCATCAGGACGGAGAACGCCAGCAGCACATGGCGGCGGTCGAGCCGCTGGGTCACCGCCGTCACCAGCAATCCTGAAAGCAGCGCCACGATCGCCGTTACGGTAACGGCCTGCCCGGCCTGCCCCTCGCTGATCGCGAGCGACTCCGCCATCGGCGTCAGCAGGCTGGCCGGCAGGAATTCCGCCATCACCAGGCTGAACACGCCCATCGTCAGCGAGAATACGGCGATCCAGCGCGAGGGCTCCGGCGCCGCCTGCGTCGAGCGTTGAGTTTCTTGCGTCGTCATTTCGAGATTTCCGATCAAGACTTGGGATGGCGCCTAGACTAAAGTAGTACCGAAGGCGCCTCTATCACTAAAGCTCCGGCATGCTTGATCAAAAGTCCGAAAATGCCGCTCGGCATTCACCAGACGATTCCGCCGCTCGCTGTCGCCGCTCGCTGTCGCCGCTCGACTGCGGCGCTCGACTGCGACTGGCTCGCAGGTCTGGGCCGAGGATCGCCCTCGAGGCTTCCGCCCGTGCCTGCCGGTGCTCTAAGAGACTGGGCGTTGGCCGATCCTCTGCCTAGACTGGGATACCGCCCGCAATGACGGAGCCCGACCATGAAGATCTTCTCTCGCCACTCCCGCCGTATCGAACACGACGACACCCTCTATCTGCCCGCTGACGTGGCGGCCGAATCACCGCGTTCCGGTTCCGAGGCCGCCGCCAAGCATCAGGACAGCTACAGCGACGAGCGCTTCTGGGGCAAGCTGACCCGCTTCGGCAAGCGCGCCGGGCGCGAGGTCGCGTCGAAGGCGCTGCAGCTCTATTTCGTGCTCAAGCGACCCGATGTTCCGCTCTGGGCCAAGTCGACGATCATTGGGGCGCTCGGCTATTTCATCTCGCCGCTGGATGCGATCCCCGACTTCGTCGCCGGTGTCGGCTATACCGATGACGCCAGCGTACTGGCCGCCGCGCTGGTGGCCGTGTCGATCTACATCGACGAAGACATCAAGCGCCAGGCTGAATCCGTCCTGGCGCGCTGGTGGCCGGAGGACAACGGGATCTGAAGCCGGCACCGTCCTCGCCTTTCGCTTTACCGGTTTTTTGTACACAAAAACGCTCTAGAGTAGTTAGACAAAGGTAGACAACAACAACGGACTCTGGAGTATTCGATGAATCAGGACACCACCACGGCAAGCCGTCATTCCGAGGAAGAATGCCGCCTTCATGTCAACGAAAACGATAGTCGGCTACGCGATATCGACTACTTCCCGCCACTCCGAAAGGCGGTTCCACTTGGTATACAACATGTGCTGGCGATGTTCGTCAGCAATGCCGCCGTACCGCTGATCATCGCCGGCGCGGCGGGCCTTTCGGGGGCGGATACCGTCTTCCTGGTGCAGATGGCGATGTTCGTGGCAGGGATCGCCACGCTGGTCCAGACGCTGGGTATCGGCCCGCTGGGCGCGCGCCTGCCGATCGTCATGGGCACCAGCTTCGGCTTCGTGCCGGTGATGATTCCGATCGCTGCCAGCCAAGGGCTGCCGGCGGTCTTCGGCGGCGCACTGATCGGTGGGCTGGCGATGGCCGTGGTGGGCGTCTTCTACAAGCGTTTGAGCGTGTTCTTCCCGCCCGTGGTTTCGGGCACCTTCGTGCTGCTGATCGGCATCCTGCTGTTGCCGGTGGGCTTCGCCTATGTCGGTGGCGGCGTCGGTGCCGAGGACTTCGGGGCGCCGCATCATCTGTTGCTGGCCGCGCTGGTCTTCGTCGTCACCGTGGCGTTCCACCAGTTCTGTCGCGGCTTTCTCTCCGAGGCTGCAGTGTTGATCGGCATCCTCGTCGGCTGCGTGGCGGCGGCGCCGTTCGGCCTGCTCGACTTTTCCAAGGTCGCCGATGCCAGCTGGTTCCAGCTGCCGGTGCCCTTGCAGATGGGTCTCAGCTTCGATCCGGCGGCGATCATGGCCATCGCGCTGATGGCGGTAGTGACCTGCGCCGAATCGATCGGCGACATTTCCGGCACCGCAATCGGCGGCGCCGAGCGCGAGGCCACCAAGCGCGAGCTTTCCGGTGGCGTGATGGCCGACGGTCTTTCCAGCAGCTTCGCCGCGCTATTCGGCGCCTTCCCGCAGATCAGCTTCAGCCAGAACGTCGGGCTGGTCGCGCTGACCGGCGTCGCCAGCCGTTTCGTGGTCGCCATTGGCGGCGGCTTCCTGGTGCTGGCGGGGCTGGTTCCCAAGCTCGGCGCGGTGGTTTCGGCAATTCCCGCTGCGGTGCTGGGCGGTGCTGTGATCATCATGTTCGGCATGATCGCCAGCGCGGGGGTGAAGATGCTTTCCCATGCTGCGTTCAACAAGCGCAACATGCTGATCGTCGGCGTCTCGCTGGCCGTCGCCATCGGCTTGCCGGCCCAGAGCGGGCTTTACGCGGGCGCGCCCGATCAGATCGGCGTATTGCTGGAATCCGGCTTGATCCCCGGCGCGCTGGTATCGATCGTGCTCAACCTGATCCTGCCAAAGGCCGCTGACGAATCGGCAAAGGCGGATGATCCGGCATTCTGAGCGCCCATGACCAACGGATTCGATCGGGGACAAGGACAAGCCGTCGCCGGTCGGTCTACGCTGGATGAGAGTTGGCTAATTCGGCAGCAAGGAGCATGCCATGGGCATTTACTGCCTGACCTTCGACAGACCGCTGGGAAGAATGGATAGCCATCGCCTGGAGTCGATGCTCGGACGGTTCGAATCCATCCCGCTGTTTCGCACGACCTGGCTGATCGAGTCGACCGATCCGATCGAGTTTCTGCGTTCGCGGTTGAACCGGGCGTTCGGCAAGCAGCCCCGCTTTTTCATCACCCGGCTGAGCGAGCCCTGGTGTACGGACGGGATCGGGCCGGTGGGCAAGTGGCTGAGCGACCCGAAGCGCCAGTGGTAGACGCTCAGCCCTTGGCCGCATCCTGCACGCCCTGGGCATCCTTCTCCAGCTTGCAACGCACCAGCGCGGCCATCAGCCTGGGGTAATCCTCGCGGGATACCTTGTCGGCCAGCTTGTCGGCGTCGGCCTTGAGCCCCAGTTTCTCGGCCGCGGAGAGCGCGGCCTTGTCAGCATAGGGGTAGCATTCGTCCCACACCAACTGGATCTCGCGCAGAAAGATATCGGCACCGGTGCCGCCGATTCCCTTGAAAGCCTTGAGCCGTTTCCGCAACGCCTTGGGGCTACCTTCCGCCGCCTCGCGCAACTTGCGCAGATCGCCATCGTAGGTTTCCAGCAGTGCGGCGTTCATGTCCGCCAGCTGCGTGGCGGTCTTTTCGTCGACGCGCGCGTAGCCGGACTCGTTGAGTACCCGCGCCCGGGTTTCCCAGTCGCTCGCCTGCAGTTTCTGCGGCGTCGTCCAGCCGGCCCTGGCCATCGCCCTGGCGCCACGCATCGCCAGCTCGGCACTGATCGGCGCACTGGTCAGCAGCGAATAGCAGAGCAGACGAAACAGTGGCGACGGCGTGTTCTTGCGCAGGTCGATCCCCAGTTCGCTGGCGAAGGTGCGTCCATGACGCTGCATCAGTGCCGCGATGATCCGTTTTTGACTGGCCATGATGACTCCCGAGAGCGATGACGGCATTTCAATGGTGATGGAACTTCAACATGGCATCGCCGGGCCAACTGTCAAATCGGCAGGGACCACCACGACGAATGACGGAAACGCGCGCCCCTCCGGCCTTGAGATCGACCGCGCGCCGCCGCATATTATTCCCCCGCCGCGGCACACGCCCGTTCGCCAGTCTTCAACGCCGGAGTCCCATGTCTTTCGATACCACTGCCCACAATCGCCGGATGACCTACTTCGACGATCACGAATCGGTATGGCTATTTGGTTACGGTTCGCTGATCTGGAAGGTGGATTTCGACTACCTGGAACGCCGCCCGGCGTCGATCCGCGGCTGGACGCGGCGCTTCTGGCAAGGCTCCCACGATCATCGCGGCACGCCGGAAGCGCCGGGGCGGGTGGTGACGCTTACGCCGGATGCCGATGCGATCTGCCACGGCATGGCCTATCGCATCTCTCCCCGCGTGTTCGAGCCGCTGGATATCCGCGAGAAGAACGGGTATCTGCGCGTCATTACCGAGATGAAGTTCGAGGACGCGCCCTCGGGTCATGCCAGCCGTGCCGAGGGTGTGGTGTACCTGGCGGGAGAGGACAACGCTGCCTATCTCGGCCCGGCCTCGGAAGCCGAGATCGCGCGCCAGATCGCCACGTCTCACGGCCCGAGCGGCTCCAACCGTGACTACCTGCTCAACCTGGCTGCCGCGTTGCGCGAGCTGGGATTCGAGGACGCCCATGTCTTCGCCCTGGAGCGCGCCCTGCTCGCGGGTTGATCCGTGAGTTCGCCCGCTTCTCACGGGCAGCGCTTTGCCTTGTCAGTGACCGCCGCCGGACCGGAGCTTCTTGATCAGTTGCACCGCCCCGAGCACGACCGCCCCGGCCAGCAGGCCGCAAGCGAAGTTGAGCAGCATGGGAGCCAGCGGCTGGATGATCGCACCCACGCCGGGAATATCGGCCGGCGCTTCGGCGAGATTCTCGATGGCATGGTGAATGAAGGGAACGCCATGCGTCAGGATACTACCGCCGACCAGGAACATCGCGATGGTGCCGACGATCGACAGCAGCTTCATCAGATAGGGCGCCGCCCACAGAATCCCGCGACCGATCGACTGGGCGAAGCTCGCCGACCGCTCGGTGAGATAGACGCCGAGATCGTCGAGCTTGACGATGCCGGCCACCAGGCCGTAGACCGCCGCGGTAATGGCGACGGCGATGATCGCCAGGACCACGACCTGCTGGGTGAAACTGGCGCTGGCCACCGTGCCCAGCGTAATGGCGATGATTTCCGCCGAGAGGATGAAGTCGGTCCGCACGGCGCCCTTGATCTTGTCCTTCTCGAACGCCAGCCGCTCCTCCTTCGTCTTCAGCTTCGCGGCGGCGCGGACATCTTCCTTGCTCGCCTCGGCGCCACCGTGCAGAAACTTGTGAGCCAGTTTTTCCGCGCCCTCGTAACAGAGAAACGCGCCGCCCAGCATCAGCAGCGGGGTGATCAGCCAGGGAGCGATCACGCTGATCAGAAGCGCCGCCGGCACCAGAATCAGCTTGTTGCGCAGCGACCCTTTCGCCACGGCCCACACGATTGGCAGCTCGCGGCTGGCGCGAACGCCGGTGACCTGTTGGGCGTTGAGCGCCAGATCGTCACCCAGCACGCCCGCCGTCTTCTTGGCGGCCACCTTGGTCATGAGGGAAACGTCGTCGAGCAACGTGGCGATATCGTCGAGTAGTGTCAGTAGACTGCCTGCGGCCACGAAGAGTCCTCTATCGGTGAATCAGGAATGCGCCAAGCGTAGCGGAAATCCTCACGATGGCGTGACGACTTTCGCCAGCGCCTGCTTCAAGGGCGCCGTCGACTCCGGCCGGACACAGCGAGCGACCTCCTCGCCGTCACGCAGAAAGACCAGCGTCGGCCAGAGCTTGACTCGAAAGGCCCGCCCCAGCGGCCGGCCCTTGCCATCCTCGATCCTGAAGTACGGTAGCTCCTGCGCGCCTTCGAACGCTTCGGCGATCAGCGGCTGGGCCGCCTGACACCACGGACACCAGGGCGCGCCGAATTCGATCACGGCGGGCCCGGCGATGTCGTACAGCGCCTCCCGGGCGGGTTCGTCGGTCGTGTACTGGCTCGTCATGGCATCCTCCTGGGAACCGGTTTCTCGCAATATTGAGCGCAAGTTCGCTATGTCGAACACAAGCTCGCCGTGTTGAATACAAGATAGTCGCAAATGACAAAACCCTCGCCGATGACAAGGGTTTCATGCCGATATTCGGGAAGAAGCAGGAAAGCGGAATAGGCTTATCGGGGTTGGATCAGGGGCTGGATAGCCCTCGAATGTCAATCGATGTCGATCGGTTTCAAACCTCGGGAGAAGGCTTGCCAGCGTTCGACGTAATGCGCTGCCGAGGCCTTCAGCCCCTCGATTGCCTTGTCGTCCAGTGTGCGCACCGCCTTTGCCGGCGCGCCGACGATCAGCGAATTGTCGGGGAAAGACTTGCCTTCGGTCACCAGCGCGTTGGCGCCGACCAGGCAATTATTGCCGATCTGCGCGCCATTGAGCACGGTCGCCCCCATACCGATCAGCGTGTTGTCGCCCAGGGTACAGCCATGGAGAATCGCGTGGTGGCCGATGGTACAGCCACGGCCGACGCGCAGCACGAAGCCGGGATCGGTGTGCAGCATGCAGCCTTCCTGGATATTGCTGCCTTCGCCGATCAGGATCCGGTCATTGTCGCCCCGGATCACCACGTTGAACCAGACGCCCACGTCCTCTCCCAGTTCGACCTGCCCGATGACGTGAGCGCTAGGCGCGACCCAGTAGCGCCCCTTGTCCGGCAGATTCGGCACTGCATCGAAATAGGCATAGACAGGCATGGGCATGACTCCGGCTGAAAGGTGACATCATCCTCGCCTGCGGCCGCATCGGCTGCCAGCCGACTTTAGGCCCAGAGAATCTGCCTTATAGCGACACACGTCATATCCTGCGCAAACGAAAAGCCCCGATATCGTGTCGACATCGGGACTTTGTCGTCATTCGGGTACTTCATCGCGGCATTCAGAATCCAGGGATATTCAGGCCGACTCGTCGTCCTGCTTGTCCTCGCTGACCACGGAGGAATTGACGCTGGTGCCGCTGTAGGAACTCTGGTGCTGGCTGGCTTCGCTCTCCGCAGCCATGGAAAACGGCAACACGGCGGAGACGACGATGGCGGCCAACATCGAAAACAATTTATTGAACGCTTTCATGACCACTCCTTCGGTAATGGACTCCCTGCGACGTTTTGTCGCGACGCCTAATTAGCATGCTAAACGAATATCCCCTCGTCAAGCACAGAATAGTCGTAGCGTCTCTGGCCTCGTCGTTCCCCGATGGTCGGTCAGCGCTCGACCCAGGACTCGATGCCCAACGCCTGGGGCAGAGCGCGAAGCTGCTGCGTCAACTCGCGAGCATCCGCCGAATGGCAGCCACTGTCATGCTCGAGGGTCGCCGTTTCTCCGTCGCGATTCGTCCACGTCACGGTGTAATGGGGCAGATCCGTCGCGCGCGGGCCGCAGTCCGGCGTGGCGGTCGTCGTCCCCATCGCCGGCTGCCACGGGGCGAGCCGCCTCTCGACCAGCGTGAATCGCTCGGGATCGTTGATGCGAACACGCTCGCCCGCGACGGCCGTGAACCGCTCCCCGGTGAATCGGGTCGTGCCATCCTCGCTGATATCGACGCCGTAAACCGGGCACATGCCGTGACAGGGGCCGAGCTGGTAACGAATATTGGTCACGGCCTGACCACTGCGGGCCGGATGGCTACCTGCCGTTTCGCCGTCCGGCAGTGTTCGCGACTGGGTGCATCCGGCAACCAGCAGAATCGTGATCGCCGTCATCAGATAGCGTGCCGCTTGTCGTGTCATGGCGTTTTCCTCGACGTTTCGATGATGTGAAGCCCGATCAACATGCTCCGGCTGGCGCCAGCATTCGACGAGGCAATGCGGGCGTTCGGTGCCGTCTCCGGGTCCGCCAGCGTCCAGCCGTCTGGATCCGTCTTCATCCCGCGCTCCTTTCAATGTTGTAAAAATTCCGTAATTCAACAATAGATTATTGATTGATAAGATAAAAAAGGAGTTCACACCGCGCTCGTCGCCAAACCGGGGCCGTCATAATCATGGCACTAACGCCACGACCTCATTAAACTGTCGTCCTAGTCGCGTTCGCGCCTGTCCGTATCCATCAGACAGAGAACCTTCATGAAATTGCGTCACGGCATGACATTCTGTTCCAGCCTGCAGACCCAGCCTGGAGCCGAATCCGGCGACACCCAAAACGTCGACGTCGTCCTCATCGGCGGCGGCACCATGAGTGCCACCCTGGGAACCCTGCTCCAGTCACTGCAGCCCGATTGGACCATCCACCTCTACGAGCGTCTGGACAAGGCAGCCGAAGAGAGCTCCAACGTCTGGAACAACGCCGGCACCGGCCACTCGGCCTTCGCCGAGATGAATTACACCTCGCCTCAGCCCGATGGCAGCGTGGACATTCAACGTGCCGTCAAGATTACCGAGCAGTTCGAGGTGTCGCGTCAGTTCTGGGCGAGCCAGGTTCGCGAAGGCGTACTGGCCAATCCGCGCTCCTTCATCAATACCGTACCGCATCTGAGCTTCGTCTGGAGCGGCGAGCGCGTCTCGTTCTTGAAGACCCGCTTCGAGGCGATGCGCCAGAACCCGCTCTACGCCGGCATGGAATATTCCGAGGATCCCCAGAAGATCGCGGAGTGGATACCGCTGGTCATGACCGGGCGCGATACCAGCGAGCCCGTGGCCGCGACGCGGATGCCGATCGGCACCGAGGTCAATTTCGGCGAGATTACTCGCCAGATGATGAACGCGCTGGCCCGCCGCGATAACTTCCATCTGTCCGTCAATACCCAGGTGCAGGACCTGGAGCGCAACGTGGACGGCACCTGGAAAGTCACCGTGGCCAACACCAGCGACGGTGGTAACGAGCGCACCGTCAATGCCCGCTTCGTGTTCATCGGCGCGGGCGGTGCGGCGCTGCGCCTGCTGCAGAAATCCGGCATTCCGGAAGCCCGGCAGTACGGTGGTTTTCCGGTCGGTGGTCAGTTCCTCTTCACTACCAATCCGGAAGTCGTCGCCAAGCACGACGCCAAGGTCTACGGTCTGGCGCCCGCCGGTTCGCCGCCGATGTCGGTACCGCATATCGACAAGCGCATTCTCGACGGCACTCCGGCGATCATGTTCGGGCCGTTCGCCACCTTCTCGAGCAAGTTTCTCAAGAACGGTTCCTGGACCGACCTGATGCGCTCGATCACGCCCAACAATCTGTGGCCGATGACCAAGGTCGGCATCAACAACATGGATCTGGTGCGGTATCTGATCAGCCAGCTGCGCATGTCCGAAAGCGGCCAGTTCAAGGAGCTTCAGCACTACTATCCACAAGCCAACCGTGAAGACTGGAAGCTGTGGACCGCCGGCCAGCGGGTGCAGACGATCAAGGACATCGAAGGCAAGGGTGGCACGCTCCAGTTCGGCACCGAACTGGTCAGCGGCGCGGAAGGTTCCATCGCCGCGCTGCTGGGCGCCTCGCCTGGCGCCTCGACGGCACCCTCGATCATGCTGACGCTGCTCGAGAAAGTCTTCCCCGAACAGGTGGCCAGCGACGAATGGCAGGCCAAGCTGAAGGCGATGATACCCTCCTACGGCAAGGCACTGGCCGACAATCCTCAGTTGCTCTACGACGTGCGCGCCATGTCACGTGAGCTGCTGGAGCTGAGCGAGCCGGACCTGACCACGACCCCCGCCTCGACCTCGGAGCCGGAAATCAGCGGCAGCTGATATGGATCGCGTCTCCGGCAGCGACGACCGCCCGCCTCGGCCAAGCCGAGGCGGGCGGTTTGCGTTGGCAGACCTGAGTTTCCGTTGCGGGCGGGCTCGCCCCCACAACGTCCCGAGACTAGCTATTCCATGGCGCTGCTGGCGTCGATCACATTCAGCTTCGACAGCATCTCGTAGGCCGCCTTCACTCGCGCGTCGTTGGGATAGTTCCGGTTGGCCAGCATGACCAATCCGACCTGCTTGCCGGGCACGAGGACCACGTAGCCGCCGAAGCCATTGGTGGAGCCGGTCTTGTTGATCCAGACATCGCTGCGCGGCGCTTGCGGTGGTTGAATCGCCTCGGCCGCGTTGGGCTTCAGGATCATGTCGTAGCCGTTGCCCGCCAGCAGCGTATCGAGCGAGACCGGCAGCGGGTACTGCTCCCAGATCAGATCCTGGGTCATGTCGCCGACCTGGAAATAACCCTGGCGCGTAGCATCAATCGCTCGCTGCAGATCGTCATCGATCTCGAGCAGACCGAGGTTGGCCTGCACCAATCGGGCCAGATCGCCGGCGGTCGTCTTGATGCCGTAGGCCTCGTCATCGAGCACGCCGGGCGCCACGCGAATGGGCTCGCCCTGCTTGTCCTCGCCCATGGCGTAATGCGCCATCTGCGCCTCGGGGACATCGTAGAAGGTGTGCGCCAACCCGAGCGGCTCCAGCACGCGAGCCTGCATCGCCGGCCCGAATGCCTGATCGAGACTGGCGGCGGCTTCCAGGCCCAACAGCCCGATGCCCAGGTTGGAGTAGGTGCGGCTTTCGCCGATCGGCTCGGTCGGCTGCCACTGACGATACCAGGCCATCAGCGAGTCGCGGTCCGTCACCTCGTCGGGCACGAACAGCGGCAGCCCGCCGGTGGTGTGCGTGCCCAGGTTGCGCCCGCTGGTCTCGTCGAAGGCGCTGCCCTCGAGCTCGGGCAGATAACGGCTGACCGGCGCGTCCAGGTCGAGCTTGCCTTGGACGGCGGCGAGCGAAGCCAGTGTCGCGGTAAAGGTCTTGCTGATGGAGCCGAGCTCGAACAGGGTGTCATCGTCGACCGGTGTGCTGCCATCGCGGTCGGCGACGCCGTAATTCAGGATCTGCGTCCCCTGCGGGCGAATCACCGCCACCGCCATGCCGGGAATGCTCTGCTGGCGCATCAGCGACTCGATGACCGGATCGACGGCTTCCCGGATATCCGCTCCGTCGCTCTGTGCCGATACGGCGGCCGACGAACCCAGCAGCAACAATGACACCCCTAGCACGATTCCTTTCATGACGATTTCGATCCTCGGCACTGTGCGCCGACGGGCATCGTCGGGCGCAAAAAACGGTGCCGCCCATCATGCGCGAAAAGGCCATGAACCGGAACCGCCAGCCTGCTAAAGCGACACCCTCCACGGCCTGCGCGCTGGCTGTTCAGTGCACCACGTTGCGGATGAAGCGCAGCCGACCCGGCCCTTCATTGCGGTAGCGGTAGGACTGGTCGCTGGGATAGACATGGAAGTCGCCGGCCTCGATCGTCACGCAGCGATCGTCCAGCTCCAGGGTCAGCGTGCCCTCGATCACCACCAGCATCTCGTGCCAGCCGGTGTCGTCGGCGGCCGACTCGTAGACCTCCCCCGGCTCCATTGACCAGGACCACAGCTCGACCTCCTGCCGCGCCGGCTTGCTCGCCAGCAGCCGGGCATGACTCTCGGGGAAACGTCCCACCCAGGCGACTTCGTCGATGCGCGCCGAATCCTCGCTGCCCGGCGGCTGGACCAGCGCATAGAACAGCACGCCCAGCGCTTCAGCGAGGCGATCCAGCGTGCTCAGGCTGACGTTGACATCGCCCTTCTCGATATTGACCAGCATGCGCCGACTCACGCCGGCCTGATCCGCCAGCGCCTGCTGGCTCAGCCCCGCGGCCTGACGCAGGCGCCGGACGTTGGCCGCCACATGAACCAGCACGTCGGGGCGCTCGCTAGACTTGTGCAATATATTGCCCATCCGTACAATTGCGGCTCTCGTCGAATGCCCCTCGACCGCCGGTTCGGCGAGTGGCAACGTCTGGCGAGCCATCATGCCGCAGACCTCAGGAGGTGTCATGTCAGTCGCCATGCGTGAATTCGTGGCCAGAGCCTGGCCGGTGGCCATGCTGATCGTGGCGATGTGTTCGATCCAGACCGGCGCGTCCATCGCCAAATCGCTGTTTCCGGTCATCGGCGCCACCGGCACGACCTCGATTCGCCTGATTCTCGCTGCGCTGATCCTGCTGATCGTGATGCGGCCTTGGCGCCAGCCACTGAGCCGCCGCGCCTGGAAGTCGACGCTCGTCTATGGCGTCGCGCTCGGCATCATGAACCTGCTGTTCTACCAGGCGCTGCAGACGGTGCCGCTGGGGATCGCGGTGGCGCTGGAGTTTACCGGGCCGCTCACCGTGGCGCTGCTCTCCTCGCGACGCTGGCTGGACCTGCTGTGGGTGGCATTCGCCGTGTTCGGCCTGGCGTGTCTCCTGCTGCTGGGCGATGACAGCAACGGCCCGGTCGACCCTTACGGCGCGGCCTGCGCGCTGGGAGCCGGCGTCTGCTGGGCGCTCTACATCCTGTTCGGCCAGAAGGCGGGCTCGATCAACGGGGCCCAGAGCGCCACGCTGGGCATCACCATCGCGGCGATAGTGATCGCCCCCGTCGGCCTGATCGACGTCGGCCCGGCGATTTTCGCCCCGGAAGTCCTCCCGCTGGCATTCGCCGTCGCCGTGCTCTCCACGGCCCTGCCCTACACGCTCGAAATGGTGGCGCTGCCGCGCCTGCCGACCCAGACTTTCGGCACGCTGATGAGCCTGGAGCCGGCGATCGGCGCGCTCTCCGGCCTGCTGTTCCTGAGCCAGCTCCTGAGCGGCCTGCAGTGGCTGGCCATCGGCCTGATCATCGTCGCCTCGATCGGCACCACGCTGACGGTGCGCCGACGCGATACCTTCGAGACCCCGGCCCCGGACTGAGGCGCCTCGGGAGCTGGCTCGAAGGTTTAGCTGCACGAACGTTCCAGACAAGCATCGCTCGTGCTGGCATGCTGACGGATCGAGACGGCATACCGCATCGACCGTGGGGCGGGAGGCAGCATGACATCGACGAACTGGATCGACCTGCAACAGGATGGCGATACGGGCATCGAGACGATCCGCGCCCATTTCGAGGGCCATGCCTACGATCCGCACTGGCACGACAGCTACCTGGTCGGCTTCACCGAACAGGGCGTGCAGCAGTTCCACTGCCGACACTCGCGACACGACAGCACGCCGGGCCGCCTCTTCTTTGTCGAGCCGGGGGAGATCCATGATGGACACGCACCGGCCAGCGGCGGCTTCACCTACTCCATGCTCTACATCGATGCGGCCTGGCTGCAACGCGAACTGCGCCAGTTCGGTACGCCAGGCCTCGCCTCGGGGGAGCCGGGCTTTACCACGACCCTGGTCGACGACGCGCCATTGATCGCCGCCGTCGCCCATGCCTTTACCACGCTGCGCGAGCCGGGCACGCGGCTGCAGCGCGACGCTGCGCTCGACACCCTGCTGCAGGGCATGCTTCCGCATCTGGGCTGGCGCCGGCGACGCCGGGACGACGACCCGCGCCTGCCCCGCGTGGCGCGACGTGCCCAAGCGTATCTGCACGCCCATTGTGACAGCGATATCGGTCTGCAGACGCTCGCCGAAGAGTGCGGCGTCGACCGTTTCCGCCTGACCCGCGCCTTCAAGGCTGCCTTCGGCCTGGCGCCCCATGCCTATCTGATCCAGCTGCGCTTGAGTCTCGCCCGCCAGCGTCTCGCCACCGGCGAGTCACCCGCCATCGTGGCCAGCCAACTGGGGTTCGCCGACCAGAGCCATCTGGGCCGCTGGTTTCGCCGCGCCTACGGTTTGACGCCGGCCGACTATCGCCGTCGTTGCCGGCCATCGCGCTGACAATGGCTCACGGGATCGAGTCGTTCAGCCCGCTCGTGCCGCACGGCTGCTCAAACCTTCCAGACGCCAACGCCCGCCGACGTCATAGTGACGCTCCCGCCTTTCGAGGAGTTGTCATGTCGTCCTGGTTGCCCTTCACCCTTTTCGCCTTCGTCGCCTCGATCACGCCGGGGCCGACCAACCTGTTGATCCTGACGCAAGGCGCGCGCCGGGGCTGGCAGCGCGCACTACCCGCGGTATTCGGCGCCAGCCTGGCGGCCGCGATGATCGTGCTGGTCGTCGGCGGCGGCCTGGCGCAGACCCTGCTTGCCTACCCTCTCATTCGCCAAGTCATGGCAATCGCCGGGGTCGCCTGGCTGAGCTGGCTAGCCTGGAAGCTCTATCGCAGCCCGCCACCGACGCTGGAGAGCGAGGCATCTGGCCGGGCACCGCATTTCGGTGCCCTGCAGGCCGCCGGCTTGCAACTGGTCAACCCCAAGACCTGGATGATGGCGTTCTCGGTCGTCGGCGTGTTCACCGATGGCACCACCAGCACGATACATATTGCCGTGTTGGCGCTCATCTTCGGCGGCATCGCCGTGCCTTGTCTGGCGTGCTGGGCGCTGATGGGCAGCGGCGTCGGCCGGCTGTTTCGCACCTCGCGTCAGTGGCAATGGTTCAACCGGGGGCTGGCTTTTCTGCTGTTGAGCGTGGCGTGGTGGAGCGTATCGATACCGGGCTGAAACAGATCGCCGACAGCGCAACGCCACGATCAGGCATCCAGGCCCAGCCGCCGACAGTAGGCGCAAGCGTCGGCACGAAGCGCATCACAGCGCGCCTCCAGCTCCCGGCGCGACGCCTGGTCGGCCAGTGCTTCCAGGTTGGCCTCCACGCCGATCACCAACGCCTCCAGGGCCGCCCTGAGCATCGTGGCGCCGGCCAGGGTATCGCTGCGCATCGCCTTGGATGTCAGAGGCAACGCCTCGACCGCCAGCGCCAGCCCGTCACGACACCGCTCGGCGGCAGCCAGCGGAATCCGGATCGAGGCGTCGCGGGCCTCGCGCAGCGCCGAATCACGCCGGCTCGCCTCGGCATCGGTATCGTGCGGCAGATGCTGCGCGTCGAGATAGCCGGCAAACGCCGCGGCATCGTCATCCACGGCGCTGGCCAACGCTTTATGAAGCGCATCGCCCTCGGCGACCCGCTGGCGGTGAAGGTCGCGGTCGGATTCGCCGCGATGCAACCGTACTCCCTTGAGGATCAACGATAATCCCAGGCATCCATTCAGCGCCGCAGCGGCGCCACAGCCCGGGGTGGAGCGCGTTTCGACGGCGTGCTGAAAATCGGCAAGCGAGCTCTGCCAGAGCGAAGACGAGGTCGACATGGGGACTCCCGGAGATGATCGATGTCTCAGCATAGACGCCGCCACGCGAAGCATGGCAAATCCAGAGGAGGTGAATGCGAGCCGGGAGAGCGCGGGTGGAGCGGTAGCAGATGACGAGGAAGCGGACGGAGAGATAGCAGCAGAAAAAGAGAGAGGGGAAGGCACCATGGCGAAACAGCCCGAGACCGAAATTGCCTCAAGCCGCTTGGCGATAGTGCCCTCCCCGAGGCGCACGCCCCTTGCGCGAATAGCTGCCTTTGCCTTTCTTGGGCTTCTGTTGCTGCTGACGGAATTGAGGCGAGCGCAACGCCGCCTTGAGCGCGTTGTCCCGGATGGGATGCGGTTTCATATCGGCTCCTGAATAGCGGGAGAATGTCGAAGTATCAGACACGACACGACCGCATGGTCATGCGGCCGTGGCAGGAAGGTATGGGCCGGGAAGCGGCGCTTCAACCCACTTGGACGAACAGATGCTCGTAGACGACCGTGATGCCGATGGCGATCAGCACCACGCCACCCGCGATTTCGGCGCGCTTGCCGATCAGCGAGCCGATCGCACGGCCAAGCATGATGCCGATGGTAACCATCAGCGTCGTCGCCAGCCCGATCGCTACCGCCGCCACCACGATATTCACGTCGGCGAACGCCAGCGTCACTCCCACCGCCATGGCATCGATACTGGTCGCCAGGGCCGTGACGGCGAGCAGCCAGACCGACTTTCGCTCCGGCGCCTGCTCGTCGTTCGCCTCTGGCTCGACGGGCTTGAACCCCTCCCAGATCATGTGGGTACCGAGCGCGCCCAGCAGCACGAACGCGATCCAGTGATCCCACTCGGAGACGAAGCGAGTCGCCGCCAGCCCGATGGCCCAGCCAATGACCGGTGTGATCGCTTCGACCGTGCCGAAGATGACGCCGATACGAAGCGCTTCGGGGAAGCGAGTACGTCTGAGAGCAGCACCCTTGCCGATCGACGCGGCAAACGCATCGGTCGACATGGCAAAGGCGAGTATGACGAGAGAAGCAGGGTTCATGATTTTATCCAGCCGGTGGTATCACCACGACATCCACCGTGCCCGACTCTGCACCGCGAATGTCCATGGTCTCGCCAACCGGATCCGGCGTTCGTGCCACGGCATCGCCGAGCATGTTGACACGAACATCACCGCCGAGGTCTGGTCGGCGGTGATCGGCTACTCCCCAAGGAGGGTTCAGACTATAGACGCCTGCCCGCCAGATATCAATAAATGATTGAATTTAAAGAAAAAATTCACCCTGGTTAATTCGTGTCGTTGACGTTAATCAAGTTAACGCGGGTTGGACTTTGATCGCCGGGTTGCCAACTCGACAGTTCTGGCTCGCCGATGCGCAACCGGACGACCGCGAGCCATGGTCTTGGGATGCTGCGATGGCCGTCTCGGTACCGACTCACTCCTCGTTCGTCAACGTGCCGGCGATCCATCGCTGCAGGTTGTCGGTCGTGGCCGCTTCCGGATCGTAAAGCAGCCGATAAGTCATCGGCGCGATGATGCCGTCGATGAGCCGTGCCACCGAGGGCGCGCCTTCACCGCGCACCAGGGCCCGCTCTCGCAGCGTGCCCATGAGCGACTCGCCGTAGCGATAGCAACGCTCCCGGCGCCCGCCGTCGGCGCTGGCCATGACGTCGTTGAGCGCGCGCTGCCCCGGCACCGAGGTCATCTCCTCGAGATACTGCTCGCCCCAGGCCTGCAGGTCGCCGGCCAGCGTACCGGTATCCACGGGGTCGTCGTCGGGGCGCATCCGCTCCAGCGAGACATCGGCAACCAGCTCCGAAAGGTTGCCCCAGCGGCGATAGATCGTCGATGGCGTGACACCGGCTCGCTCCGCGATTCGGGGCACCGTCAGTTCGTCGCGTGGCGTCACGGCCTGCAGTTCGCGAACGGCCTGGTGAACGGCTTCCTGCACCCGGGCGCTGCGGCCGCCCGGTCTGACGGCTTCTTTGATCGGCATGACTATCCACTACACGAAAGAACTATACGAAAGGACTCTGCGAAAGACACAAACGCAAAATATTTGCTTTATGAGCCTGCTAAGCTCAAACTCCGCTAACGCAAAATTTTAGCATTAATGGATTCCTCGATGTCACCGCCCGCGTCTGCGCCCAAGACCAATGTCTATCCGTCTCCTCGTCTCGGTTCACTGGTTTACTACGCGATTTTGATGGTGACGTTTCTTGCGGCCTCCAGCGCACCCACGCCGCTGTATCAGCTCTACCAGACGACCTGGCATTTCTCGACCACCTGGTTGACGCTGGTGTTCGCCAGTTACGTGTTCGCGCTGCTGCTGGCGTTGCTGACCACCGGCTCGCTGTCCGACTACATCGGCCGGCGGCCGGTCGTCGCCATGGCGATCGTGGGCGAGCTCCTGTCGCTGGTGCTGTTCCTGGTTGCCGACGGGCTGGCATGGGTGCTGGCGGCCCGGATCCTGCAAGGCATGGCCACCGGGATCGTGACCAGCGCGCTGGCAGCGGCGATGCTCGACAGCGACCATACTCGCGGCCCGGTACTGGCAAGCATCGCGCCGTTATCGGGCATGGGAATCGGGGCGCTGTTCGCCGGCGTGCTGGTGGCTTACGCACCGGCGCCGATGCGTCTGGTCTATCTGATATTGATGGTGTTGCTCGTCGTGATGGGGCTATGGCTCACGCGGATTCCGGAGAGCGTGACACCGCGGCCCGGTGCGCTGGCGGCGTTGCGTCCGCGCGCGCATATTCCACCGGCAGTGCGCGGCCCGCTGTTTCGTGTCATCCCGGCGGTGGTTTCCTCCTGGGCGCTGGGCGGCTTTTCGCTGTCGCTGGGGCCGACGCTGGTGGAGAGAATCAGCGGCGTTCACAATCCGCTGGTCGGTTGCCTGATTACCTTCCTGCTGCCTTTCATCGGCGGTATCAGCGTGCTGACGCTTCGCGCCAGGCCGCCAAGGCTGGCCGTATTGCTCGGCACCGCCTGCCTGATCGTCGGCATGCTGGGGCTGCTGCTGGGTGTCCATCAGCAGTCGGTCGCGATCCTGCTGGCGGGTACGGCGATCGCTGGTATCGGCTTCGGCGCCGCGTTCATGGGCGCCATGCGCGTCGTCATGCCCCTGGCGCCACCCACCGAGCGTTCGGCGTTGATGGCGGCGTTCTACGTGATCTGCTATCTCTCCGCGAGCACGCTGGCGTTGTGCGGCGGTATCGCGACCCAGCATCTGGGGCTGATCCCCACCACCTACGTCTACGGCAGCCTGGTGGCCCTGCTCTCTCTCGCCGCCTTCGTCGGCACGTTGACGCAGCGCCAGCCCGAGTCCCGGCCCCGGGCTTGCAGCCGCACCCCCGCCTAACCGGCATCTGCAAATCTCTTCCGCTGGCGTTGCGGCACACGACGAAAATCATCGATCAGTCGCCGTGCCGTGACATTTCGTCGCCCCGGATGCGCCGCATAATCGCGACGAATCCTCTTCTTCAGCGCCAATATCCTGCCAAAATCGTCGAAAATACCGCTCTCTCCCTCTCCCTCCAGGCGGTCGAAGCCGCCGGTCTCGCCAGACTCGTTGCAAGTCTTCACGGGCAATGCCGATAATTCGTCAGGTAACCAGCGTGTAACGATCGTGCCGGCAGGCTACGCATGGCCTGGCAGGCTTTCCACTCCTTGGGATGTTATCGCATGAAACGACTCGACGACCTGACGGTTAAAACCAGTTGGCTACTGGTGATATTGGCTTTTACCTTCCTGGTGCTCAGCGTTGCCGGGCTTGCCGCCTATGCGGCCAACGCTGGCCGCACGGTGTCGACGGGCTGGTTGAACCTCGCCATCGGCACCGCCGTCGTGTTCACGCTGGTTCTGGTCGCGATCATTCTCTGGGGCGTAGCCGTCAACGTCATTCGACCGCTGAAACGTCTGGTCGAGCATTTCGAGCGCTTGGCCGAGGGCGATCTTTCCGGCGAGATCGAAAGCCGGGGCAACAACGAGATCGGCCGCCTGTTCGCCGCACTGGAGCGCACCCAGGCGCATCTACTGCACACCGTCGGCAATACCCGGGATGCCAGCGACAACGTTCATCAGGGAGCCATAGAAATCGCCCAGGGCAATACCGACCTGTCGGCGCGCACCGAACAGCAGGCGGCGGCGCTGGAAGAGACCGCGGCAAGCATGGAGCAGCTGACCTCGACGGTACGCCAGAATACCGATAACGCCCGCCAGGCCAGTCAGTTGGCCGACGATGCCTCGGCCGTCGCTCGCGAGGGCGGCGATGTGGTGGGCAAGGTGGTCACCACCATGCATGACATCAGCGACCAGTCGCGCCAGGTGGTGGAAATCCTCGATACGATCGACTCGATTGCATTCCAGACCAATATTCTGGCGCTCAACGCCTCGGTGGAAGCCGCCCGGGCCGGAGCGCAGGGGCGCGGCTTCGCCGTCGTGGCCCATGAAGTCCAGACGCTGGCGACCCGCTCCGCCGATGCGGCGAAGAAGATTCGCGAACTGATCCAGCGTTCAGCGGAGCGCGTCGAGGATGGCGCCCGGCTGGTGGACAAGGCGGGGGCGACGATGAAGGAGATCGTCACGGCCATTGGCAATGTCGACGCCATCATGCATGAAATCGCCACGGCTTCGGAGGAGCAGAGCCATGGCATCGACCAGGTGAACCAGGCGATCACGCAGATGGACCAGGTCACGCAACAGAATGCGGCGCTGGTACAGCAGGCAGCCGACAATGCCCGCGCGCTGGAGCGGGAGTCGGAGGCGTTGCAGGCCGCCGTGGCGGTCTTCCGGCTCAGCGCCAGCGAAAGCGCCAGCAAAGGCGCCGCCATTCCGGCGATGCCGCAGCCGACACGACCCCAGCCCGGCAACCAATCCGGCAACCAACCCCTGCCGGCCAGCGCGCGTCAGGAAGAAGACGAGTGGGAGACGTTCTAGCCTCCGCCTTTCCCGTCCAGGGTCTAAGCTCTGTCTAAAAAATCGACGAGCGATAGCCAGACAAGGCAAAAATCGGCGAAAAAACGGAGTTTACGCGGAGTAAATGAGCATTTTGAGTCGATTTTTAACGCCGTATGGGTGAGCGCAGGCATTTTTCAGACAAAGCGTAGGAAGCGTCTTCCGCCTGGCGCTCCAACGTACGGCAGAGATCGCCATCGAGATTGAGCGCCGCCGCCAATTGATCGAGCCAGGCCCGCTCCATCGGGTTCTGCTCGTCGATGATCGCCACGCTGGCCAGATAGACTTCCCGCGCAGCCTGCGGCGAATCGGTATCGCGGGCGATCGCCTCGGCGTCCAGCGGCGCGGACATCTGCTGCTCGACCCAGGCATGCAGCTCGGCGTCCGCGCCCAGCGCGTCGATCTGCTCGGCCAGTGCGGCCCGCTCGGCGGCGTCGATATGACCATCGGCCCGCGCGGCGGCGATCATCGCACGCAGGATGACCAGGCTGCGGCTCTCCTGCCGATCGCCGGAGAGCTGCTCCAGCGGCCGATCGGCTTCGCCAGCGGAGGAAGCCGCATCGGATTTATTCTGATGCGCCTGCCAGGCTTTCCAGGCCAACGCCCCCAGTCCGGCCAGCGCACCGTACTTGATCGCCTTGCCGCCCATGCTGCGACCCCGCTTGCTGCCAACCAGCATGCCCAGCGCACCGCCACCCAGCAGCGACTTGGCATCGAAACCGCCACCGCTCGACGACGTTTTCCGGCTGCTGCCAGCCTGTTTCATGATCTGCGAAAGAATTTTCTGCGCGTTCATCGATCCTCCATTACCCCGTTGCCTGAATGTTCCGCACTGCTATAGACCGTCTCGCACTGCTATAGACCGTCTCGGGGCGAGGAGGTTTAACGCTTGGCGTCGATTCGCTCAATCGATCAGTGCCGGGCGCCGGGGATCGGCGTGAAACGCGAAGGCATCAAAGATGTCCCGCACGATGACTCGAGGCTCGGAGAGCGGCGGCAGTTCATCGGGAGAAAAGTAGGCCGCATCGTGCACTTCATGACCGGGGTCGAGCGGCTTGGTATCGAGCCGCTCGCAGAGGAAGAACAGCTTGTAGAAATCGAGCACGTCCGCCGGGTAGGCGTGCTTGGCCTTGTGGCGAACGGCATAGAGCCGCCTGGCCTCGACCCTGACACCGGCTTCTTCCCACACTTCCTTGACCGTGTTTTCGACCGCCGACAGCCCGATCTCGGCATAGCCGCCGGGCATCGTCCAGCCTCCGTCCATCTTCTCCTTGACCAGCAGGATCCTGCCGTCGTCGATGATCGCCGCGCGCACGTCGATCTTGGGCGTGACGTGCCCTTCGCCGGCACCCAGCGCCAGATTCACGCGGCCGATGGGGATATCGCCCAGCACCGCCATCATCGACGTCGAAATCTCGGCGACCTCTTCATAGCGCTCGCGGTCGAACTTGTCGCGGCAATAGTGCAGCCCGGTGTCGGCGAGTGCCGAGAGCCGTTTGGCCCAGGCGAGCCATTGATCTTCCATGAGGCGGTTTCCGATTCAGGGGTAGGTAACGTTCACCTGAAGACTAACAACTGCGGCCGACAACGTCAGGCAGTGGCGGCATCAGGCACGAAAAAGCCCTTCCGGAGAAGGGCTCGTGTGGTGCGCGTCGATACAGTGTGATCGACGCAAGAGGCATTCGACCGTATCAGCCGGCCGTGGGCGCTTCGCCTTCCGGCTGCGGACCGTGGCGAGGCCCCTTGTGCATGCCGCGAGGCGGTTTCGTCAGCGCTTCGAAGGCGGCGAGCTGCTCGTCGTCGAGCACCTCGGAGAGTGCGCTGTGACGTTGCTCCAGCAGCTGCTTGAACTGCGCGCCTCGTGAATCCTTCATCGTTATCGTTTCGTCCGACTTGCCATCGGGACGCTTCAGCTGATGCAGCCCGTCGAAGAAGGTGCGCTCGGCATTCAGCACGGCGGCACTCTGCTCCTGGCTCAGGTTCCAGGTGGCGAACAACGGCGCGTAGCGATCCTCCAACCCGGCCGTCATCCGCTCGGGGTCCATCTTCGGGCCACTGCGATGGTGCATCATCGGCGGGCGCGGACGCTCCAGCATCTGGTAGGCGTGCAACTGCTCGTCGGTCAGTACGTCGGCCAGTTGCTCGCGCTGCTGCTCGAGCAGCGACTCCATCGCGGCGCGACGTTGTTCGGGCGCTGCCTTGTCGTCACTGTCATGACGCAATTGCTGGAGGCCGGTACGGAAATCGCTGTCGGCCTGCGCCAGGCTGGCCAGTTGGTCTTTATCGAGATTCCAGCTGGCGACCACGGCATCCTTGAGCGGATCGGCGTGCGGCTTGTACTCACCATGGGCAACTGGCGGTCGGGGTTGTTCGGTCTGCGCGGCCTGAGCGAGCGGTGACAGGATGGAGGCAGCAACGGCCAGCGCCAACAGGTTCTTTTTCGAAAAATTCATGACTTCACGCTCCTGGTTGCGCACCGAGACGCGGTGCAGGAACACTATCGCGTTGTTTCTTGCAGACAGTGTGCAGCGAACAAGGAAGCCTGAATCACGAAATCGTCAAAAGATGGGTAACGGAACCGCCTGCGCAGAACGCCACAGACAGCGGAACCCTGAACGTCAATCGCCCGCGCTCGGGTCGGCGCGAAAGGGCATCCTGCCCAACGCGCCTCTTGCGTCATCCTGACGCAAGATCCGGCACGGGTGACCGTCGTCCAGCACCATCTGGCAGGCGTCATTAGAGTGGCAAAACCAACCTGATCGACCTCGCCAGCATTTTCGGTTCGTCCAGGTGTCTCAGAACGCCCAGTCTTCGTCCTCGGTACTGACGGTCTTGCCGATCACGTAGGAGGAGCCGGAGCCGGAGAAGAAGTCGTGGTTCTCGTCGGAACCGGGCGAGAGCGCGGCGAGGATCGCCGGGCTGACGTCGGTGACGCTGGCCGGAAACAGCGCTTCGAAGCCCAGATTCATCAACGCCTTGTTGGCGTTGTAGTGCAGGAACTTCTTGACGTCTTCGGTCAGGCCGACATCGTCGTAGAGCGCTTCGGTGTACTTGACCTCGTTGTCGTAGAGCTCGTGGAGCAGCTCGTAGGCGTAGATCTTGATCTCTTCCTGACGCTCTGCCGGCAGCTGAGCAAGCTGACGCTGGAACTTGTAGCCGATGTAGTAGCCGTGGATCGCTTCGTCACGAATGATCAGGCGGATCAGGTCGGCAGTGTTGGTCAGCTTGGCGCGGCTGGACCAGTACATCGGCAGGTAGAAGCCGGAGTAGAACAGGAACGATTCCAGGAACACGCTGGCGATCTTGCGCATCAGCGGGTCCTCGGCGCGGTAACGCTCGAGAATCAGTTCCGCCTTCTTCTGCAGGAACGGGTTCTCCTCGCTCCAGCGGTAGGCGTCGTCGACATCGCGAGTCGCGCACAGCGTCGAGAAGATCGAGCTGTAGGAGCGGGCGTGAACGGATTCCATGAAGCTGATGTTGGTAAACACCGCCTCTTCGTGCGGCGTGACCGCATCTTCGATCAGTGTCGGCGCGCCCACCGTACCCTGGATCGTGTCGAGCAGGGTCAGGCCGGTGAAGACGCGAATGGTCAGCTGCTGTTCGTGCTCGGTCAGCGTGTTCCAGGCCGGGATGTCGTTGGAAAGCGGGATCTTCTCCGGCAGCCAGAAGTTGCCGGTGAGCCGGTTCCAGACTTCCAGATCCTTGTCGTCCTGAAGACGGTTCCAGTTGATCGCGTCGACCCGGCTCAGACGGCGGGCGGCGGCGGTAGCGGGCATATCCATGAGAGTGTTCTCGTTCGGTTGGCGCCGGGGCGGGTGATGCCTCATGAGACATCGGGCCCCGGCGCGTTCACGCAAAGTCGGTCGTTATCGAGAGACAGGCGTCACAAGGTGCAGGAAACGCAACCTTCCACCTCGGTGCCTTCCAGCGCGGCCTGCCGCAGACGAATGTAATAGATCGTCTTGATGCCCTTGCGCCAGGCGTAGATCTGCGCCTTGTTGACGTCGCGAGTCGTCGCCGTGTCGCGGAAGAACAGCGTCAGCGACAGCCCCTGGTCGACGTGCTGGGTCGCCTCGGCGTAGGTGTCGATGATCTTCTCGGGGCCGAGTTCGTAGGCGTCCTGGTAGTACTCCTGGTTCTCGTCGGTCAGGTATGGCGCCGGGTAGTAGACGCGCCCCAGCTTGCCTTCCTTGCGGATCTCGACCTTGGCCGTCACCGGGTGGATGCTCGAGGTGGAGTTGTTGATATACGAGATCGAACCGGTCGGCGGGATCGCCTGCAGGTTACGGTTGAACAGGCCGTGAGCCATGACCGAGGCCTTCAGCTCGCGCCAGTCGTCCTGGGTCGGGATCTCGATGCCGCTCTTCTCGAACAGGCCGCGCACTTTCTCGGTCTTCGGCTCCCACGCCTTTTCGGTGTACTTGTCGAAGTACTCGCCGCTGGCATAGGTCGACTTTTCGAAGCCGGCGAAGCGCTGGTTGCGCTCGATGGCGATGCGGTTGGACGCCCGGATGGCATGGAACGCGATGGTATAGAAGTAGATGTTGGTGAAATCCAACCCTTCCTCGCTACCGTAGAGAATGTGCTCACGCGCCAGATAGCCGTGCAGGTTCATCTGCCCCAGGCCGATGGCGTGGGACTTGGCGTTGCCTTCGGCGATCGACGGTACCGAGGTGATGTTGCTCATCTCGGAGACCGCGGTCAGACCGCGAATGGCCGCCTCCACCGTGGTGCCGAAGTCCGGCGAGTCCATGGTCTTGGCAATGTTGAGCGAGCCCAGGTTGCAGGAGATGTCCTCGCCGATGTGACGATAGCCGAGGTCGTCGTCGTATTCGGTGGGCGTGTTGACCTGCAGGATCTCCGAGCAGAGATTCGACATGTTGATCCGGCCATGGATCGGGTTGGCACGATTGACCGTGTCCTCGAACATCAGGTACGGATAGCCGGATTCGAACTGCAGCTCGGCGATGGTCTGGAACAGCTCGCGGGCGTTGATCTTCTTCTTGCGAATGCGCCCGTCGGCGACCATCTCTTCGTACTTCTCGGTCACGCTGATGTCGCCGAACGGCACGCCGTAGATGCGCTCCACGTCGTAGGGCGAGAACAGATACATGTCCTCGTTGCGCTTGGCCAGCTCGAAGGTGATGTCCGGCATCACGATGCCCAGCGACAGCGTCTTGATACGGATCTTCTCGTCGGCGTTTTCGCGCTTGGTATCGAGGAACCGCAGGATGTCCGGATGGTGGGCGTTGAGATAGACCGCGCCCGCGCCCTGCCTCGCTCCCAGCTGATTGGCGTAGGAGAAGGCGTCTTCCAGCATCTTCATGATCGGGATGATGCCAGAGGACTGGTTCTCGATGCGCTTGATCGGAGCACCGGATTCGCGCACGTTGGAGAGCGAGAACGCCACGCCACCGCCGCGCTTGGAGAGCTGCAGCGCCGAGTTGATGGAGCGCCCGATGGACTCCATGTTGTCTTCGATGCGCAGCAGGAAGCACGACACCAGCTCACCGCGCTGACGCTTGCCGCAGTTGAGGAAGGTCGGCGTCGCCGGCTGGAAACGGCCGTGGATGATCTCGTCGACCAGCTGTCTGGCCAGCACCTCGTCGCCTCGCGCCAGGCTCAGCGCGACCATGCAGACACGATCCTCGAAGCGCTCGAGGTAGCGCTTGCCATCGAAGGTCTTGAGCGTGTAGCTGGTGTAGTACTTGAACGCCCCCAGGAAACTCTGGAAGCGAAACTTCGCCGCGTAGGCCTGATCGAACAGCGCCGAGACGAAGCTGAAGTCGTACTGATCGAGCACCTGCTGCTCGTAGTAGCCCTCTTCCACCAGGTAATCGAGCTTTTCCTTCAGCGAGTGGAAGAACACCGTATTCTGGTTCACGTGCTGCAGGAAATATTGACGCGCCGCTTCGCGATCCTTGTCGAGTTGTAGACGGCCATTGGCGTCGTACAGGTTCAACATGGCGTTGAGCGCGTGATAGTCGAGCGTCTTGGCGTTGTGTTCAGCGCCGGCAGCAGGGCGTGCTGACGTCTCTGACTCTAGGCTGAGCGTTTCCAAAATTCGTTCACCCCTGAAAGGACTCGGTGGACATCGTCTACGGTGCCCATCAGTTCAAAACGGTAGAGAAGCGGTACCTGACATTTCTCCGCGACGACCCGTCCGGCCAGCCCGAAGGAGGCACCGAAGTTGGTGTTGCCGCCAGCGATGACGCCGCGAATCAGGGACCGGTTATGTTCGTCATTCAAAAAGCGAATGACCGGTGACGGCACCGCAGAACGCGGGTCGCCATCACCGTAGGTCGGTACAACGAGAATATAGGGTGTTTCAACCCGCAGCGGTGGGTCGCTCCGGTTCAATGGAATCCGGCTGGCCGGCAAACCCAGCTTTTCGACGAAGCGACGCGTATTGCCTGATTTGGTCGAAAAGTAGACCAGCCCGGCCATGACGAGTCTCCTGCGCCCTGCGCGGTTCTCGGCAGCGCGATTCGAATGCCGCGCCAGCCGGAAAGATTCGAGTCAAAAAATTCGAAATCGTCGGATCAGGCAACCAGCGTGCTGATCTTGTCCGGGCGGAACCCGGCCCAGTGATCTTCACCCGCGACCACGACCGGCACCTGGCGATAGCCCAGGTTCTGGACGCGCTGCATCGCATCGGCGTCTTGCGTCAGGTCGACCACGGTATAGTCGATTCCTTGCTTGTCCAGAGCGCGATAGGTGGCGTTGCACTGGACGCAGGCAGGTTTGCTATAGATCGTGATGCTCATGATAACCATCCTTGACTGGGAAAGACGCCATCGAGATCGATGGTGCTGGCTTGGGGGCGACGTGGGAATCACGCGTTTTTGCGCGTGTCCGCCGCTTCTGCAAAATACTATATATGGTAGCCGCGTCTTTTTCCAAGCATAGATGTGCTGTTTTTCTGTTAATTTCCTGTAGACAACTTTTCACCCTCGCGGAGCCCGCATGGTAGCCCGCTTTCCGTCATGTCAAGGATAAAAACGCCCCACCCCGTAACCGGAAACGCGCCGGTGGCTTGTGCCAAACCGGCGCGTCGAAACACACTATGTGGTAGCAGGAAAGGAGTGATCCGGTATCGACAGCAGAGCCCAGATCACCCCTTCTTGATCGCGTGTCCGCCAAATTCGTTACGCATGGCAGACAACAGCTTGTCGCCATAGGAATCCTGCTCGCGGGAGCGCAGGCGCTCGAGCAGCGACAGGGTAATCACCGGTGCGCTGACGTCAAGCTCGATGGCTTCCGCCACGGTCCAGCGTCCTTCGCCGGAGTCCGACACGAAGGGCGCGATGCCCTCCAGCGACGGATTCTTCTCCAGCGCGTTGGCAGTCAGATCCAGCAGCCAGGAGCGCACTACGCTGCCATGACGCCAGATCTCGGCGACCTGATGCAGATCGAGATCGAAATCCTTGCGCTCCATGATCGCGAAACCTTCGGCATAGGCCTGCATCATGCCGTACTCGATACCGTTGTGGACCATCTTGGTAAAGTGGCCCGAGCCGCTGGGACCGACATGGCCCCAGCCCTTGTCGGCGGCCGGCGCCAGACGCTCGAACAGCGGCCTGAGCGATTCGACGATCGGCGTCTCGCCGCCGACCATCATGCTGTAGCCCTCCTGCAGGCCCCAGACACCGCCGCTGGTACCGACATCGACATAATGAAGGTGGCGCTCGCGCAGTGTCTCGGCCCGGCGCACCGTGTCCTTGTACATCGAGTTGCCGCCGTCGATGACGATGTCGTCCTTCGACAGCAGCGGTTCGAGCTCGCCGATGAGCGTATCGACCAGAGGGCCGGCCGGCACCATCAGCCACACGATTCTGGGCGACGGCAGGGCGTCGATCGCCGCCGCCAGCGAGTCCGACGGCTCGATCCCTTTCTCCGCCGCCTTCGCCATCGCTTCCGCGCTGGGGTCGTGCCCCACCACTCGGTGCCCGCCGCGCACCAGGCGCTCCGCCATGTTGGCGCCCATGCGCCCGAGTCCCACCATTGCAAGATCCATACGAACTCCTCCTGAGTCGAGAAAGGCGTCGTTGGCCGAGATGCTCCTCGCGCTCGGCGCCTACGGTTGGCGTGTGAGGCTAGCCGATCGAGCGTGTCAGATGACTCGCGATCAGGCGTCTGGCCGGCCAGGCCGCTTCACCGGCGCGCAGTACCGCCTTGCGCAGCCATCTGGCCGGGGTGCGGTCATCGGTGTAGAGGCCGACGATCGCCAGCGTGGCGGCGAACAGCGGCGCCGTCGCCAGACGCTGCTCGCGCTGATAGCGTGCCAGCAGCGTTGGCGAGGCGATATCCTGCCCTCGCGTTCGCGCCTCGCCGATCAGGTCTGCCAGTCGCGACAGCCCCTGCAGCCCGAGATTGAATCCATGTGCGGTTACCGGATGCATGCCCACGGCGGCATCGCCGATCAGCGCCTGGCGGTGCCCGACGAAGCGTTCGGCATAGACACTGACCAGCGGATAGCGATGAGGCGCCGCGACCCGGCGCATGGCGCCCAGCCGGCCACCGAAGCGCCGCGTGATATCGGCGTTGAAGTCCTCGTCGCTCAATGACAGCTGCTTCTCCATCTCTGCCGGTGACAGCGTCAGCACCAGCGACGAGCAGTGCGTATCCACCGGCAACAGCGCCAGCGTCTGGCCGTAGCCGAACCACTCCCAGGCCGTCTGGTCGTGCGGTTCTTCATGCTGCATCCGGCAGACCAGCATATGCTGACCGTGCTGGTAGGTATAGGCGGGGATGCCCATGGCACGGCGGGTGGTGGAAAAGCGGCTGTCCGCCGCCACCAGCAGCGAGGCCTGCAGCCGCTCGCCGCCGGCGAGAGTGATATCGACCTCGTCGTCCCGGGCCTCGAACCGCTCGATCTGCCGTTCATCCCGCCACAGGATCTCTCCCGCGCCCGCCGAGCCGGCCGGCAACGCCGCATAGGCGGCACGTCGAATCACCTGGTTGGGCACCAAGCAGCCGAGGGGCTCGTTGCGAGAAGCGCCAGGCGCAATTTCCATCGCGAACAGCGACTGACCATCGAAGACCTTGGCGGCACGCATCCGGGCGCGTTCGTCCGGCTCGACTCGCGACCATACGCCGAGCTTGTCGAGAATCTGTTGGGAAGCCCGGGGCAGCGCGATCTCCCGCCCGTCGCTGGCCGGCTCCACCATCGCCGACCGCGGCTGACGATCGATCAGCACCGAACTCACGCCATGACGCGACAGCGCATTGGCAAAACACAGGCCGATCGGCCCTGCACCGACAATGGCGACGTCGACCTGCGTCACAGGGGTTGAATCATCCATTCGTGCCGCTCCCTAGCGTCAATGGGGCGTAACGGTAACGGAAAAAGGTGCCACGGCGAAGCCTCACCCGTCGCATCCCGGGTCAACGCCGCCATCATCCCGCCGGTTCGGCATCGGATGGCCCATATTGCCTCTACCGGCGTTCGAACTGGCAGTGTTCACGCCAGCGGTGTTCGAGCCGATGCGATTCCAAGGCCGACAGGCGCGTTCACTGCTTTTCGCTGTGAACCTTGACGTGGCCCAGCTTGTCCTTGAAAACCTTCTCCTCGAACTCGACCTCCAGATGCTTTTCGCCCTTGGCTCGGAGGCGGTGGTACTCCAGACCGCTGAAGCTCAGTTCCAGCTGGTCATCGTACTCTTCGAGCAGTTTCCTGAATTCGCCAACGGTAATGATCATGACCTCTCCTTTTTTCGAGGGAACGGTTCGAGGAAACGTCCGAGGGAACGTCGAACGCCTCCCGATACCCCAAGACTAGACCATGAGGCCGGGCGGCGTTTCGCCATCGTGTCATTCGGTCACAGAATGACCGTTGCTACCCATCCCCGAACCACCGACCATGGTCACCCTAGCGCAGGATGGCGCTAGCGCGGCGCCTCATCGCCCTGTCGTCACCATTCGCGGATCGCTTCATCGAACCCTCGCTTGCAGGGTGTCTTTTCCGCCAGGAGTGTTAACTCATGAATCTTCGTTTCCTTTCCGCCGCCTTGATGGCCGCTTCCGTCGTCGCCTCCCCGATGGCCGCGGCCGTGAGCTTCGATAGCGTCAAGAAGAGCGCCGGCGAAATGCTGTCCGGCCAGTCCTCTCAGGACACCGAGTCCGCCGGTGGCGCCTCGCTGCTCGGCGCGCTGAGTTCCGGCTCCCTGAACCTGGGCAGCATGCAGAACGTGGCCGGCGTGCTCGGCTATTGCCAGGAACAGGGCTATACCGAAAGCACCACCGACAAGGTCAAGAACCGCCTGCTCGAGCAGATCGGCGGCCAGAGCCAGGCCGAGGAGAGCGACGGCTACCAAAAGGGGCTGGGCGGGCTGCTCGATAGCGGCAACGGCCAGACCTTCAGCCTGACCAACCTCAAGGATCAGGTCGGCGAGCGCGCCTGCGGCATGATTGCCGACAAGGCCATGTCCTCCTTCCTCGGCGGCTGATGCCCGCCGGCGCATCGTACGCTGCTGCAATCCGGCGCCACGGCCCTGGCGTCATGGAAGAACGCCACGGCATGCGCCAGACTGGACGCATGCCGATACTGCCCTCGTTTCGATTCCCGACCGTCGCCGCCCGTTCCCGCGGGCGGCGTTTCGCCGTTTTCCTGTTGCTGGCGACGCTGGCGTCGCCGGCCCTGGCCGCCCCGCTGCCCGAGGCCGCTCGCGACAGCATCGCCGAGCAGGCGGGCACTCTGCCGCGCAGTCACTCCCTGCTGGTCGCCGTCGATGGCGACACCGTGATCGAGGAAGGCTTTCGCGGCCACGAAACGAACGAGACGGCCAACATCAAGTCGCTTTCCAAGGCGCTGATCTCGGCGCTGGTGGGCGCCGCGATCGATCGCGGCGTGATCGAGAGCGTCGATCAGCCGGTGGTCGAACTGCTGGGCGACCGGGTTCCCGCGGATATCGACCCGCGAATGAGCGATATCACCGTCGGCAACCTGCTCTCGATGCAGGCGGGGCTCGAAAGCACCTCCGGCGGCAACTATGGCGCCTGGGTGGCGAGTTCGAACTGGGTCTCCGATGCGCTGGAACGCCCCTTCGTCGCCGAACCCGGCGGGCGCATGCTCTACTCTACCGGTAACAGCCACCTGCTCTCGGCGGCGCTCACCGAAGCGACCGGCCGCAGCACCCTGGCACTGGCACGCGACTGGCTGGGCGATCCGCTGGGGATCGCGATTCCTCCCTGGACACGGGACCCGCAGGGCATCTATTTCGGCGGCAACGAGATGGGCCTGACACCGCAGGCGCTACTGCGTTTCGGCGAGATGATCCGCCAGCATGGTACCCGCGACGATCGCACGTTACTCTCGGCCGACTGGATCGAACGCTCCTGGCAGCCGCGCACCCGCTCGTTCTTCAACGGCGACGATTACGGCTACGGCTGGTTCATCACCCGCATCGCCGGCCAGCCCGTCTACTATGGCTGGGGCTACGGCGGCCAGCTGCTCTACGTGGTGCCGTCTCGCGCCATGACCGTGGTGATGACTTCGGATCCGACGCCGCCTTCCAGCGGCAGCGACTATCTGGACGACGTCGAAGCGCTGATTGCCGAGTTGATCGAGGCGACCAATCGTCCCCATCAGGAATCCTCCCCGTGAAACATCCCCACCGAGACCGCGACAATTGGCACCTCACCACACCCGCCGCCCGATCGATACGCGGCGTGGTGGCCTCGCAACATCGTGTGGCGGCGCAGGCGGGCGCGGCGCAACTGGACGCCGGCGGCAACGCCGTCGATGCCATCGTCGCCACCGCCTATGCGCTCAATGCCGTCGAGCCATGGATGTGCGGTCTCGGCGGCGCCGGCTTCATGGTGATCTGGCTGGCGAAGGAGCAGCGCGCCGTGGCGCTCGATTTCCAGGGCGTGCTCGCCGGCGATACGCGACTCGAGGACTATCCGGTCGATCCGGCTCTGCCGGCGACGCCGATGGGTTTTCCTGGGGTGGTCGACAACGCCAATATCGAAGGCTACCGCTCGATCACCATCCCCGGTGCCGTGGCCGGGCTCGAGCATGCGCTCGCCCGTTTCGGCTCGAAGCCGCGCGCCGAGGTCATGGCACCGGCGATCCAGTTGGCCGAGCGGGGCCTGCACGTCGACTGGTTCACCAGCCTGCAGATCGGTGTCTGCGCCAGAACGCTGGACCGAGATCCGGTATCGCGTTCGATCTATCTGCCCGGCGGGCACCCGGCGACGCCGGAGAGCCGGCTGCGCATTCCGCAACTGGCCGACACCCTGCGCGAGATCGCCGAGAGCGGCGCCGACACCTTCTATCGCGGCGCCCTGGCCGAGAAGATCGTTGGCGATCTGCAAGCGGGCGGCTCGCGCATCTCGCGGGAGGATCTTGCCGCCTACGAGGTATTCGAATACGCCCCCATGGCCGCCGCGCATCGCGGCTACACGCTCTATACGCCGGGCGAGGTTTCCGGTGGCCTGCGCCAGCGCGAGATGCTGGCGCACGCGCTGGAGGCGATGCCGACCCCGCCGGAAACGCCGACACCGGAGACCTGGCTCGCCTACGCCGAGGCGCTGGAACACTGCTGGAAGCGGCACAAGATTCGCAACGGCGTGCTGTCGCCCACGGATGGCGGTTTCGGTGGCATTGATATCGAGAATGGCGCCTGTACCTCGTCGATGTCCTCGGTGGACGCCGAGGGCAACATGGTGGCGCTCACCTACACCCTGCTCAATCGCTTCGGCTCCGGCGTCACCCTGCCCTCCACCGGCATGCTGATGAACGACAGCGTCAGCTACTTCGATCCGCGCCCCGGCTATCCCACCACCATGGCCGGCGGCAAGCGCATCAACTCCTCGAACATGTGTCCGACGGTAGCGGTGAAGGGCGGCGAGGCACGTTTCTCGGTGGGCGCCTCCGGCGGCAATCTGATCATGCCGGCGGTGACCCAGGTGGCCGCGCTGATGATGGACTTCGACATGAACCTGGAAGACGCCGTGCATCATCCGCGCCTGGACGCCAGCTATCGCGGTTCGGTACGTGTCGATCCGCGTTTCGATCCCGAGACGCTGGCAAAGCTGGGCGAGCGCTTCGAGCTGGAGATCGCCCAGCAACTGGTCTTTCCCAAGCTCTACGCCTGCGTCTCGGCGGTTTCGCGAGATCCTCAAAGCGGCGAGTGCATCGGCATCAACGACCCGACCCAGCCGATCGGCGGCGGTGCCACACCGGCGCCGTTTCAGATTGAACCGCTCGACGACGAGCCGGTCGTGCGGCCCTGATTCACTACCAGGATTCCGAGATGTCTATCGTTGTATCAATACCGGATGTGGATAAAACGAACTGGTGGATCGAGCAGCTTCAGGCCCTACTCCCGAACTGGACGATCCGCCCCATTCACGACCCGGGTGATGTCGAGGCCGTCACCTACGCCGTGGTGTGGAAGCCGGCGACGGGTGCTTTCCTGCCCTTCCCCAATCTCAAGGCGATCGTGTCGCTGGGCGCTGGTATCGACCACGTGCTGGCCGATGCCGAACTGCAACGCCAGGTGCCGATCATCCGCACCGTGGGCACGGACCTGACCCAGCGCATGCGCGAGTACGTGGCGCTGCACGTGCTGCGCCACCACCGCGACATGCCGGCCATCAGCGCCAATCAGCGCGAACGGCGCTGGGCACAGCTGGTGGTGCCGCCAGCGACGCAGCGCAGCGTGGGCGTCATGGGTCTGGGCAATCTCGGCGGCACTGCGGCGCGCACGCTGGCCTCCCTCGGCTTCGAGACGCTGGGCTGGTCGCGCACGAAGCGCGAGATTGACGGGGTCACCACCTATGCCGGTCAAGCCGAGTTCGCCGACTTCCTCGCGCGCTGCGAGATCCTGGTCTGCCTGCTGCCGTTGACCGAGGCGACGACGGGGATTCTCGACGCCGACCTTTTCGCCAGACTGCCGCGTGGCGCCAGCGTGATCAACGCCGGTCGCGGGCCTCACCTGGTCGAAGACGACCTGCTCGACGCGCTGGAAAGCGGCCAGTTGAGCCACGCCACGCTGGACGTCTTCCACGTCGAGCCGCTGCCGAGCGAACATCCCTTCTGGGCGCATCCCGCCATCACGGTCACGCCGCACATCGCCTCGCTGATCGACGCGCCGACCGGCAGTCGCATCGTCGCCGCCAATATCGAACGCTTCGAGATGACCGGGCACGTCGAGGATCTGGCCGACGCCGAACGTGGATATTGATGGCGCCATCGATCAGCGGTGGCCGGCAGTAACCTCGGCCGCACGCCAAGGCGACAACTTGCTAAACTGGCGCCACAGATGAGCGGGATATCGACCAACCTTTCACGCGCATGCTAAGGGGACATATGGCTAGCAAAAAGGACAACACCACGAGTCGTCACAACATCAAATCGTGGCTGACCGATATGGATGGCGTGCTGGTGCACGAGAACAAGGCCATCCCCGGCGCGGCGGACCTGATCAACCAATGGCGGGAGCGGGAGATTCCGTTCCTGGTACTGACCAACAATTCGATCTTCACGCCGCGGGATCTCAGCGCGCGCCTGCGGCACAGCGGCCTCGAAGTCCCGGAGGAGAAGATCTGGACCTCGGCGCTGGCCACGGCAGCGTTCCTGCGCGACCAGGCACCGGGCGGCTCGGCCTTCGTCGTCGGCGAGGCCGGGTTGACCACGGCGATCCATGAAGCCGGCTTCATCATGACCGATGCCAAGCCGGACTACGTGGTGATCGGCGAAACCCGCTCCTACTCGTTCGAGGCGATCACCAAGGCGATCCGCCTGATCAATCAGGGTGCGCGCTTCATCTGCACCAATCCGGACGCCACCGGGCCCAGCCAGGAAGGCGTGCTGCCGGCCACCGGGGCGGTCGCCGCGCTGATCACCGAAGCGACGGGGCGCAAGCCGTATATCGTCGGCAAGCCCAATCCGATGATGTTCCGTTCGGCGCTCAACAAGCTGGGCGTGCACTCCGATGGCACCGGCATGATCGGCGACCGCATGGATACCGATATCGTCGCCGGTATCGAGGCAGGCATGCACACGGTGCTGGTGCTGAGCGGCATCGCCGACAAGGCCGATATCGAGCGCTATCCGTTCCGGCCCAAGGAGATCCTGTCGTCGGTGGCGGAGCTGGTGGACAAGTAACGCTAGCTGTCTAGTCGAGGCGGCGTTTCCCGCGCCGCCTCGGCTCAAGCCTCCGACAGCAGACGCTCACCCAGCAGTCGGCCATTCTCCAGGCAGTCCCCCACCGCGATACCGCCGCGCCAGTTGCCCGCCAGATGCAAGCCGGGATGCGCCCGCAGCGCATCGTCCAAGGCCTCGATTCGGGCTAGATGGCCGACCTCGTACTGCGGAATCGCCTGCGGCCAGCGCGTCACCTTCTGCCATACCGGTTCGCCGCGAATGCCCAGCAGAGCGCGCAGCTCATCGAGCACCCGCGCGACCTGCGTGTCGTCGTCGCCGTCCGCCGCTGGCGGATCCTGCCGCCCGCCGATGAAGACGTTGAGCAGCTTGTGTCCTGCCGGCGCGCGGTTCGGAAACAGCGTCGACGAGAATAGCGCACCCAGCGTGCGCCGCTTTTCGGCGCGAGGGATCAGCACGCCGAAGCCGTCCAGCGGATGGGCGATGTCCTGCTCGCGAAAGCCCAGCGCGATGGCGTTGACCGGCGGATAGACGATGCGCTGAAGCGGCTCCGCCAACGCCGGGTCCAGCGGCTGCAGGAGCCGGGCCGCGACCGGTGCGGGCACCGCCAGCACCAGTGATCTGGCTCGCCACTCGCCACCCTGACCATCCGTGACGATCCACTGCTCGTCGTCGCGACGAATGCTCTGCACGGAGCAGCCGGTATGAATGGCGGCCGTCGGCTGCGCGGCGATGCGCTCCGCCAACCTATCGGCCAGATGCTGCAGCCCCTGCGGGAAGCTCACCAGCTTGCCGCGCCATTCGGCGGGAACGCCCGCGGGGTCGCGACGCGCCTGGCGCAGACGCTTCACCCCGCCGAGGATCAGCGAGCGATCTTCCTTCTCGATAGCGGCCAGGCGCGGCATGGCGGCCTGGACGGACAGTCTGCGCGGATCGCCCGCGTAGACGCCGGAGACGAAGGGATCGACCATCCGCGCGAGAACCCGTGGACCGAGCCGCCGCTCGACAAAGGCGGCCAGGGTTTCCTCCGGCGCGCTCGAACGGCCGATGAACGGCTCGCGAGCCAGCCGTGCCCAGCCACGCCAGCCGATGAGCGGGCTGGTCAGGGCGTCGAGCGGTTTCATCGGCAGCGCCACCGGCTCGCCGTTCATCACGACATAACGCTTGTTGGCAACGGCATTGGCGGGTTGCGCCTCGTCGAGCAGATCGAGCTCGTCCAGCAGCGCGTAGAGCGGTGGCTTCATGATGACGGTGTTGGGCCCGTGTTCGATCTGCCACTCGCCGTCGCGCTCGGTGCGAAGGTTACCGCCGACCTGGGAGTTGCCCTCCAGCAGGGTGACACGCCGGCCACGGCTGGCCAGCGCCCAGGCCGCCGCCAGCCCGGTAGCGCCAGCGCCGACGATCAAGGTATCGGAAAGGGCCTCGCTGGGGGAACGAGGCGTCGCGGTCGAAACGTCTGCAGCCTGACTGTCCATGATGACTCGCACGAGAAAATGTCATTGGCAGTCTACGCAGACACCACGCAACCTGCATCCGGCCGGCATGCGACGACTTGCCGCCACGCCGGCCGATCGCGCGGCTCAGCCGTGGGACGAATCGTCGGACTCGCCCGGATGGCAGCCCGGCGCCGCCGGATAGAGGCTGCAGTCCGCCTTCACCGCGGTTTTCTCGTGCGGCGTGCCGTCCGGCGCCCAGTCGTAATCGACCAGCTGCGCACGGTAGACCTGGTTGGTGACGTAGTCGTCGCTCGGCATCGACTTGCCGAAGAACGGGCTCACGTACTCCCAGACGATCTCGCCTTCCGGGGTGACCTGGAACAGGCGGCCGTTCTGGCCTTCATCGATCAGCGTATTGCCGTTGGGCAGTCGCCGCGCGCTCGAGATGAACGAGCTGTAGAAGGTATACGGCGAACCTCCCGACATGTTGCCGGTGTATTGCCAGACGATCTTGCCGCTGCTCGGATCGACCTCGATCACGCGGGAGGACGAGAAGAACCCCTGCTTGGCAGGCGGAAAGCCGGCATTGCCCTGATTGTCGAAGATCAGCATGTTGCCCGCGCCCGGCAACCCTTCGGGAATCAGATGAACATCGTGGGAGCCCACGGTCTGGTCCACGGGGCGTCCGAGCTTGCCGTTGAGCTGTAGTGCCGGCAGGTCGGGGCCGATGCGCCAGACGATCTCGCCGCTCTGCCGGTCGACGATGAACGTGACGTTGGCGTTGCGGGAGTTGACCAGGATATTGTCCGGCGCGAAACGTTCGTCGCCGGCGTCGTACCAGTGATTGGGCCCGACGGGCACCGCCGTGTTCAGATGCAGGAAGTCGGGATCCTCGGAGTCCTTGAGCGACCGCAGGCCGGCGTCGGAAAACCCCATCTCGCCGAGATGGTCGCCCGCCATCCATTCCCACACTACCCGGCCGTCGTCGTCGACCTCCTCGATGCCGTTCTCGATGATCGGATAGTCGAACCCGTTGAGTTCGCGCATCTCGGCGGTCATCACCAGGTTGTTGCCGTTGGGCAGGCGACGCATGTCATGGTGCTGATAGACCGGGCTCTGCTGGCTGCCCCACTGCCACTGCACTTCGCCGTCCCAATCCACCTCGGCGACCGTGGCATTGGTCAACCCGTTGCCGGGGCTGGCGTGTTCCGGAAGTTCTTTCGCCCGTGCCAGTTGCACCAGCAGGTGGCCTTTCTCGCCGTTGGCCTGGTCGGCACTCAAGGCCACCGGCGGGAAGCTTTCGTAGTCCCAGCGGTGGACCTCGTTGCCGTTCATGTCGATCAGGTGGGTCTTACCGTCGCCGCCGGGGAACAGCACGAAGCCGTTGTAGGCCCGCTCGGGATCATAGTAGGTCGTTCCGGTGGGAAAGCTGCTGGGCAAGGCGACCGCTGCGGTTGCCGTTGCCGTCAACAGGGCACCCAGTAACATCGAAACGGATCCTGTCCGTGACATCATCGCTCGTCGCTCCTTCGTCGAGTCCCGCCATGCGCGGGTTTGGCCGACACTTCGGTGTGTCGGCGATATCAGCTTGGCCGATGATGATGATAGCAAACTATCGCTAACGGCCTTTCTCGTAGCCGGTGCGCATGGTCGATTCCACGCAGCAGTTGGGCAGAAAGCCGGCCTGCAGCGTCAGTGCTTCGATCAAGCCTCAACATAGTCGATTCGCGATCCAGTCACCGCTGGAAACCATACTTGCGACGACTCGCCCCTGGCTCGCTCAACGGTGAAATTCCCCTGCCCGCTCGGGTTGGTAAAGCAGCTCGTCCACCCGTAGCTCAACTTCGCGGCCACCCGGCAGGGGCCCCTTGGTGGTATCACCGACCCGCACCCCGAGTAGCGCGGCGCCGATCGAGGCGAACACTGACAGACCATCCTCATGCTTGGCGACCGATTGAGGATAAACCAGTGTTCTGGTCAATTGAGTACCGCGGCTGAGATCGGTGAAGCTTATCCTGCTGTTCATGCTCGTCACATCATGGGGCACGTCCTCCGGTTCGACCACGTCGCCCCGCTCGATCTCGGCATCGAGATATTCGGCCACCTCGAGATCCTTGTCATCGGCATGCTCTATCAAACGTCGCAAACGTTCGGCATCAAGCCGGTTGATGATGAGATAAGTCTCGCTCGACATATGCAAACCTCATTGCTTTCGGCGCCAGAATCAAGGCCTCGTCACGGGCAGGGCCTTGTTCCATAAAAAAGGCCCTCCGCCCGAAAGCGGAGGACCGTTACGTGTCAAATTGACTTGAAGCTATGCCGCAAGACTCGGCTGGTCAAGTCTACAAAAGCATTGTCACCAGGGCCCGTCCCCTAGCCGTAAACACCCTGGCTGCGCAGATAGTCGTCGTAGCTGCCGCTGAAGTCGACGATACCATCCTCTTTCATTTCGATGATGCGTGTGGCCAGCGAGCCGACGAATTCCCGGTCGTGACTGACGAAGATCAACGTGCCCGGGTAGTTGTCCAGCGCCAGGTTGAGCGCCTCGATCGACTCCATGTCGAGGTGGTTGGTGGGTTCGTCCATCACCAGCACGTTGGGCTTCTGCAGGATCAGCTTGCCGAACAGCATCCGCCCCTGCTCGCCACCGGAGATCACCTTCACCGACTTGCCGATATCGTCGTTGGAGAACAGCATCCGCCCCAGCGCGCCGCGCACGGTCTGCTCGCCTTCGGTGGTCCACTGGCGCATCCAGTCGAACAGCGTCTCGCCGCCCTCGAAGTCGGCCGCGTGATCCTGGGCGAAGTAGCCCACTTCCGCCGCATCGGTCCACTTCACCTCGCCTGCATCCGGCGTCATCGTGCCGACCAGACAGTTGAGCAGCGTGGTCTTGCCGATGCCGTTGGGGCCGATGATCGCCACCCGTTCCCCGGCTTCGACCTGTAGGCCGAAACGCTCGAACAGCACGTTGTCGCCCCACGCCTTGGAGAGCTTGTCCGCCGTCAGCGCGTGACGGTGGATCTTCTTGCTCTGCTCGAAGCGGATGAACGGGCTGACACGCGAGGAGGGCTTGACCTCCTCGAGCTGGATCTTGTCGATCTTGCGCTGGCGCGAGGTGGCCTGCTTGGCCTTGGACGCATTGGCCGAGAAGCGGCTGACGAACTGCTGCAGCTCGGCGATCTCCGCCTTCTTCTTGGCGTTGTCGGCGTGCAGGCGCTCGCGGGCCTGGGTCGCGGCGATCATGTACTCGTCGTAGTTGCCCGGGAACAGCCGCAGCTCGCCGTAGTCGAGATCCGCCATGTGGGTGCAGACGCTGTTCAGGAAGTGGCGATCATGGGAGATGATGATCATCGTCGAGCTGCGCGCCCGCAGGATCTCTTCCAGCCAGCGGATGGTGTTGATATCCAGGTGGTTGGTGGGCTCGTCGAGCAGCAGCACGTCGGGGTCCGAGAACAGCGCCTGGGCCAGCAGCACGCGCAGTTTCCAGCCCGGCGCCACCACGCTCATCGGCTCATAATGCTGCTCCAGCGGAATGCCCAGCCCCAGCAGCAACTCGCCGGCGCGGGATTCGGCGGTGTAGCCCTCGAGCTCGGCGAAGCGCACTTCCAGGTCGGCGACCTTCATGCCGTCCTCGTCGCTCATCTCCGCCTGGGAATAGATGCGCTCACGCTCCGCCGTGACTTCCCACAGCTCCTCGTGGCCCATGATCACGGTATCGATCACGCGCTCGTTCTCGAACGCGAACTGATCCTGGCGCAGCTTGCCCAGCCGCGTGGTGACGTCCTTCATCACCTGACCGCCGGTCGGCTCCAGGTCACCGCCCAGAATCTTCATGAAGGTGGACTTGCCACAGCCGTTGGCGCCGATCAGGCCGTAGCGATGGCCACCGCCGAATTTGACGGATACGTTCTCGAACAGCGGCTTGGGGCCAAACTGCATGGTGATGTTGGCAGTAGAGAGCACAGCGGGGAATCTCGCGGGAAACGGCGTGAATGGAGCGACGACAGTATCGATACAACGACGAAAGCCGAGGCGAACTCGACTTCCGTCTTGGACGTTCGTATTAGCTGGATTATACGCGGATGCGGTGGCCGCTCATACGCCGCGAGCGAAATGATTCACGCCGCGGCACCCAGCGGCCACGATGTCACTCGCCACGCGGGAAGCGCTGGGACGCCTCGACGATATTGAGATCCATATGGTTGCGCATGTAGCGCTGGGAGGCGTCCTGCAACGGCTGGTGATCCCACGGATAGTAGTGACCATTACGCAGCGCCTGGTAGACGATCAGCCGCTGCGCCTGGCTTTCGCGGACCTCGGCATCGAAGCGCTGCATGTCCCAGCGCTCGCGAACCTTGGCCTGGAATTCCGCCAGTGTCTCGGCGTAGTCCGGGTCCTCGGCCAGATTGCGGGTCTCGTGGGGATCGGTCTCGAGATCGAACAGCTGCGGCGGGTCGATCTCGCAGTGATTGAACTTCCACTTGCCTTCGCGAATCGTCACCAGCGGTGCCTGCGTGCCTTCGGCGGCGTACTCCATGTAGACCGGCGCCTCGCGCGTACCGCCGCGAGCCAGGGGCAGTAGCGACTCGCCGTCGGTCCAGGGTTCGATCTCGGAGAGATCGATGCCCACCAGGTCGGCCAGCGTCGCGTTGATGTCGATGGTCGACACCGGCGTCTCCACCGAGCGCGGCTCCAGCCCCGGCGCGGCGATCATCAGCGGTACGCGCGACGAGCCTTCGAACGGGCTCATCTTGAACCACAGCCCCTTCTCGCCAATCATGTCGCCGTGATCGGACGTCACCACGATGATGGTGTCGTCAAGCATCCGGGTGCGCTCGAGCACGTCCAGAATAGAGCCGACCTTGTCGTCGATGTAGGAGATGTTGGCGAAATACCCCCGCCGCGCCCGGCGTACGTCTTCCGGCTGGATGTCGAACTTGGTGTAGTCGTTGGCCTCGAAGATCCGCTGGCTGTGCGGATCGAGCTCGCCGAACGGCACCACGTCCTGTTCCGGCTCGAGATGCTCGCAATCCTCGTAGAGATCCCAGAACTTGCGCCGCGCCACATACGGGTCGTGCGGGTGGGTGAAGCTCACGCACATCGCCCACGGCCGCGAATCGTGCCCGCGGGAGAGGTCGAACAGTTTCTGCTCGGCATGAAAGGCGACTTCGTCATCGTACTCCATCTGGTTGGAGATCTCGGCGACGCCGGCGCCGGTGACCGAGCCCAGATTGTGATACCACCAGTCGATGCGCTCGCCGGGTTTGCGATAGTCCGGCGTCCAGCCGAAGTCGGCAGGATAGACGTCGGTGGTCAGCCGGGTCTCGAAACCGTGCAACTGGTCCGGCCCCACGAAGTGCATCTTGCCCGAGAGGCAGGTGGAGTAGCCGGCGCGACGCAGATGATGAGCCCAGGTCGGCACGGCGGAGCGAAATTCGGCGGCATTGTCGTAGACGCCGGTACGCGAGGGCAACTGTCCCGACATGAAGGCCGCCCGACCCGGCGCGCACAGATAGCTCGGCGTGTAGGTGTTGTTGAAATTGACCGCCCGCCTGGCCAGCTTCTTCAGGTTGGGCGCGTGCAGAAAATCCGCCGGCCCATCCTTGAACAGCGTGCCGTTCACCTGATCCGCCATCAGCACCAGAATATTCGGTCGCGTCATGCTCCCCTCCCTGCGTCGTTGTATTGGACATTCGAGATACGCCCAGCTTGCGCGCCACGCATGGATTAGCACAAACGATCAATTCGACGCCTGAGGCCAAGGCAGGCTTGGGCTGAACGTGGGCCAAGTCTAGGGCGGCAGCAGGAAGTTGCCCTGCCGGCCATCGCCGAGGTGGGAGTCGACTTCGCTGTCGTCTTTCAATGCAACGCCGGAGGCGCCCAGCACCTGTGCCTCGCGCATCAGATAAGCCAGCAGCCTGGCGGCATTGGCGTAACTCAGACCGCGCGGGCGAATGTTGGAGATGCAGTTCCGCTCGCTGTCGCGCCGGCCCGACCGGGGTGCCCAGGTAAAATAGAGCCCGAGACTGTCCGGCGAGCTGAGTCCGGGACGCTCGCCGATCAGCACCACGCTCATGCGGGCGCCCAACGCCTCGCCGATGGGGTCGCCGATCGCGACCCGGCCCTGCTCCACCAGCGCGACCGGCCCCAGCGACAGCTCCAGCCGTTCGATCTCCGGTAGCGCGGCGTCGAGAAACGGGATGGCCTGCTCGTGAATCGCCCGCGCGGAAAGGCCGTCGACTATGCAGATCGAGACATCGCAGGGTTCGAGCGAGAGCTGGGCAAGCTCCTGCTTCGCTTGTTCGGACAGCTGCCGGCCGAGATCCGGCCGGCGCAGGTACTCGTCGCGGTCAATGGCGCGGCTGTGCAGACGCAGCGCCAGCGGGAAGCGCGCGTCCAGCTCCGGCATCAGGCGTTCGGTATCCAGCGCCATGTGTACGGCATCCCGGGCCCGGGCATGGTCGAGTTGAAAGGCCAGCTGGGCTGACGTCGGCAGGCTGCCGCCGGCTCGACCCAATCCGATCCGGGCGTCGGTGAGTTCACGCAGCCGCTGCCAGGGGTTGGTGACGGTGATACCCCCATCGCCATCGTGGAAATCCTCGTCGTTCATCGTGCTGCTCCCGTATCAACCGTGCCCAAGCCCATTGACCCCAACACGTGCTGGAAGCGTGACGGCAAGTCTCGATCGAAGGCGATGCCCTGGCCGTGACGGTAGATGCCGCTGGCCTCGAGCCAGGCCTCGAACTCCGGCGCCGGGCGCAGACCGAGTACCTGGCGCAGATAGAGCGCGTCGTGGAACGAGGTGGTCTGGTAGTTGAGCATGATGTCGTCGGAGCCGGGAATGCCCATGATGTAGTTGCAGCCCGCCGCCCCCAGCAAGGTGAGCAGCATGTCCATGTCGTCCTGGTCGGCCTCGGCATGATTGGTGTAGCAGATATCGCAGCCCATCGGCACGCCGAGCAGCTTGCCGCAGAAGTGATCTTCCAGCCCGGCGCGGATGATCTGCTTGCCATCGAACAGATACTCGGGGCCGATGAAGCCGACCACGGTGTTGACCAGCAGCGGCTCGAACTCCCGCGCGACCGCGTAGGCGCGCGCCTCCAGCGTCTGCTGGTCGAGACCGTGGTGGGCATTGGCGGAGAGCGCGCTGCCCTGGCCGGTCTCGAAGTACATCACGTTATTGTTCAGGCCGTTGCTGTCCAGACCTCCGCGACCGAGCGACAGTGCCGCCTCGCGCCCCTCCCGCAGCAGGGCCAGGTCGATGCCGAAACCCCGGTTGGCAGCCTCGGTGCCGGCGATCGACTGGAATACCAGATCGGTGGGTGCGCCGCGCTCGATCGCCTCGATGGCGGTGGTGACATGGGCCAACACGCAGCTCTGGGTGGGGATTTCGTAGCGGGAGATGATCTCGTCGAGCATCTTCAACAGCGTCACCACCGTGGAGGTATTGTCGGTGGCGGGGTTGATGCCGATCACGGCGTCGCCGCTGGCGTAAAGCAGGCCATCGAGGATGCTGGCCGCGATGCCGGAAGCGTCGTCGGTGGGATGATTGGGCTGCAGCCGCGTCGACAGCCGTCCGGGCAGGCCGATGGTGTTGCGAAAGCGCGTGATGACCTCGCACTTTCGGCCTACCAGCACCAGATCCTGCACGCGCATCAGCTTGGAGACCGCTGCGGCCATCTCCGGCGTCAGGCCGGAGGCCAGCGCCTTCAGCGATTCACCATCGGCGTGCTCGGAGAGCAGCCAGTTGCGGAATTCGCCGACGCTCAGCGAGGCAACCGGCGCGAACGCGGCACGATCATGACGATCGAGAATCAGCCGCGTGACCTCGTCTTCCTCGTAGGGGATCAGCGGCTCTTCCAGAAAGGTGGTCAATGGCAGTTCCGCCAGCGCCATCTGGGCGGCGACCCGCTCTTCCGCGCTGCTGGCAGCGATGCCGGCCAACTCGTCACCGGAACGGCGCGGCGAAGCGGCGGCCATCAACGTGCCCAGGCTGTCGAAGCGGTAGCGACGACCGCCGATGTCGATTGCATGTTCGGCCATGGAGAAACCCCGTGATCGTTGTCTTTATACGGTCGTCTCAGTTTATGCCATGAGCAAGACTTCGCTCGAGACAGGAAATGCGGAGTTCCAGACAAAGAAAAAGCCCTACCGAACGGGGTCGGTAGGGCTTTTGTCACCGATGGCACGAGGCCATCGGTTGTCGCGGATGCATGAGCCGCCGGATTCGACGGCCGAGCGATTTAGCGACGCAGGCCGAGCTTCTTGATCAGCGACTGATAGCGATCGAAGTCCTTGCCCTTGAGGTAGTCCAGCAGCTTACGGCGCTGGTTGACCATGCGGATCAGGCCACGACGAGAGTGGTGATCCTGCTTGTGATCCTTGAAGTGGCTCTGCAGACCGTCGATGTTGGCGCTCAGCAGTGCAACCTGGACTTCCGGGGAACCGGTGTCGCTTTCGCCCTGACCAAACTCTTTGACGATCTCGGCTTTCTTTTCAGCAGTCAATGCCATGAAAAACTCTCCAGCAAGCAATATGCCTGAATGATGAATGTCGGAGACCACGCATATTTGCAGCCTCCCGGTTGACCGTCACGGGGACGGGGTGCATCGAATCGATGCTGACAGATCGATCGGCTTCACCTGTCGGGTTTCGATCCCGGCTCAGGTTTGGACCGCATTCAATGCTGTCGTGTCGACCAGACGCCGGGGCGTGACTTCCCCCGGCGCGGTCAGTTCGACCAATCCCAGAAAGGATTCGTCGCGATACAATCTTGCCGTCGTGCCCGGCGCCAGCTCGGTATCCGCTACCGACGCCCGCTGCCCCAGCAGCAAGCGCTGGGCCACCGTCTCCGCCACGCTGAGCGTCGGCAGATGATCGAGCATGACATCGACCGGCAACAGCTGTGCCAGCCGTTCTTCGTCGCTCATCGCCTCGAGCGTCTCGAAAGAGAGCCGCGTTGCACTGTCGAAGGGACCCGTTTCCAGGCGCTCCAATGCCGTGATATGCGCGCCGAAGCCGAGTGCTGCGCCGATATCTTCGGCCAGCGTCCGTATATAGGTGCCCTTGCTGCAGCGAACCTGCAACCAGACACCATCGGACTCCCACTGGAGCGGGCGCATATCATATATCGTCACGCGCCTAGGCGCACGCGTTACCGTTTCACCCTGGCGCGCGAGCTCGTAGAGCTTGCGGCCCTGATGCTTGAGCGCCGAGTACATCGGCGGCACCTGCTCGATCTCGCCGCGAAAGCGTTCGAGCACGGCTTCGACGGCGTCACGATCCAGCGTCTCGGGCAACGGACGACGCTCCACCACTTCGCCTTCGGCGTCTCCGGTATCGGTCACTGCACCAAACTGGATCCGGGTGCGGTAGACCTTGTCGGCTTCGAGCAGATGGGCGGAGAACTTGGTCGCCTCGCCCAGGCAGACCGGCAACAGCCCGGTCGCCATCGGGTCCAGCGTCCCGGTATGGCCCGCCTTGCGCGCCTGAAACAGCCGCCGGGCACGCTGGAGTGCATGATTGCTCGATACGCCCTTGGGCTTGTCGAGCAGCAGCACGCCGTTGATGGGCAACCCCTTGCGACGGCGTGCCATCAGCGTGGCTCTCCATCCTCTTTTCGAGGATCGCTTTCCCGCGCTTCATCCTGCGGCGCCGCTTCGTCACTCTCCTGCGGGCGGTTGCTGGCGACGGCCTCGTCGATCAGTGCCGACAGCTTGTGCCCGCGTACCACGCTTTCATCGTAGTGAAAACGCAGCTCGGGTACGTGACGAAGCTTGATGCGGCGCGCGATCTGCGAACGCAGAAAGCCGGCAGCCCGCTTGAGCACGGCCAGGTTTTCCTTGACCCGAGCCGGATCGTTCTCGCCCAGCAGCGTCACGTAGATATCGGCGTAGCCGAGATCCCGACTGACCGTGACCGAGCTGACCGTGACCATCCCCAGACGCGGATCCTTGATCTCGCGCTGGATCAGCACGGCCAGTTCCTGCTGCAGCTGGTCGGCGACCCGATCGGTTCGTTTGAATTCGCGCATCGTTGCCTCTCGAGATCCCGCAGGCGCCTATTTCGTGAAAACCTAGACGCCGGCGGGATCCTGTCGCTTACAGGGTACGCTCGACCTTGACCTGGTCGAAGACCTCGATCTTGTCGCCGACCTGAACGTCGTTGTAGTTCTTGACGCCGATACCGCACTCCATGCCGTTGCGGACTTCGTTGACGTCATCCTTGAAGCGGCGCAGGGATTCCAGCTCGCCTTCGTAGATGACCACGTTGTCGCGCAGGACGCGGATCTTCTTGTTGCGGTGGACGGAGCCCTCGATGACCATACAGCCAGCGATGGCACCGATCTTCGGCGCCTTGAACACGTCGCGCACTTCGGCGACACCGACGATCTCTTCCTTCCACTCCGGCGCCAGCATGCCGCTCATGGCCTGCTTGACCTCGTCGATCAGCTGGTAGATGACGCTGTAGTAGCGCAGATCCAGCCCTTCACGCTCGACGATCTCACGGGCGGAAGCATCGGCACGGACGTTGAAGCCGACCAGAATCGCTTCACTGGCCAGCGCCAGGTTGGCGTCGGTACCGGTGATACCGCCGACCCCGGAAGAGACGACCGCCACCTGCACTTCATCGGTGGAAAGTTCTTCCAGCGCACCGCGAATCGCCTCGAGCGAGCCCTGGACGTCGGCCTTGAGGACGACATTGACCTTGGCCACTTCGTCCTGGCCCATCTGGCTGAACATGTTCTCCAGCTTGGCCTTCTGCTGACGCGCCAGGCGAACTTCACGGTATTTGCCCTGACGGAAGTTGGCGATTTCACGCGCCTTCTTCTCGTCGGCCAGGACCATGAAGTCTTCACCGGCTTCCGGCGTGCCGTCGAGACCCTGGATCTCGACCGGCATGGACGGGCCGACCGACTCGACCTGCTTGCCGAGTTCGTTGGTCAGCGCCCGCACACGGCCGTAGTGCAGGCCGGCAAGGACGATGTCGCCACGCTTGAGCGTACCGTTCTGGACCAGCACGGTAGCAACCGGACCGCGCCCCTTGTCGAGGCGAGACTCGACCACCACGCCTTTACCCGGCGCTTCCGGAACGGCCTTGAGCTCAAGCACTTCGGAGACCAGCAGCACCGACTCCAGCAGTTGATCGATGCCTTCGCCGGTCTTCGCCGAGACCGGAACGAACTGGGTGTCGCCGCCCCACTCTTCGGAGATCACGCCGTGCTGTGACAGCTCGTTGCGAATCCGGTCGAGGTCGGCACCTTCCTTGTCGATCTTGTTGATCGCGACGACCAGCTGTACGCCGGCAGCCTTGGCATGCTCGATCGCCTCGATCGTCTGCGGCATGACACCGTCGTCGGCGGCCACCACCAGGATGACGACATCGGTCGCCTGGGCACCACGAGCACGCATGGCGGTAAACGCTGCGTGACCCGGCGTATCCAGGAAGGTGACGCCACCATGTTCGCCTTCGACGTGGTAGGCACCGATATGCTGGGTGATGCCACCGGCTTCGCCAGTCGCGACCTTGGTGCGACGGATGAAGTCGAGCAGCGAGGTCTTGCCGTGGTCGACGTGACCCATGACGGTGACGACCGGCGAGCGGGTGATTTCGTCACCTTCGTAGGAGATGCCTTCGAGCACTTCGGTCTCGAGCGCATCTTCCTTGACCAGCTTCGGCTTGTGACCCATCTCCTCGACCACGATCGCGGCAGTATCCTGATCGATGGTCTGGTTGATGGTCACCGCCGCACCCATGCTGAACATGGCCTTGATCACTTCGTTGGCCTTGATCGACATCTTGTCGGCCAGTTCGGCAACGCTGATCGATTCCGGCAGCGCGACTTCGCGTACGATCGGCTGGGTCGGCTTCTGGAAGCCGTGCTGGTTGTCGCCACGACCACGACGGCTACCGCGACGCTCGGCACGCTTGACCTTCTTGGCCCCGCCGCCACGGCGACGCTCGGAACGGTCGTCGTCGTCATCACGGCGCCCACGGCGACCCTGATCACGCTCCTTGTCCTTCTTCGGATGGGCGCGACGATTTTCGGTGCGCGGCTCCTTGGGCGGCGGCTCGACGAACGGCTGACTGTTGGAAGTCGGCTCGTCGTCCTCGACCTGCGGCTCATCGGGAATGTCATCCCCGGGTGCCTGGGGCTGAGGCGCCGGCGCGGCAGCCTTGTTGGAGCTTTCCTGACCTGCGGTCTGATTCTGAGCCGCTTCGCTCGCCGCCGCAGCCTGGGCACTGGCCTGCTCGGCGGCCTGCTGTTGCGCCTGATCGGCCATGTCGCCAACCAACTGACGCGGACCAGTCTCTTCGACCGGCGCTTCTTCGGCCGGTTCTTCCCGCTTGACATAGGTACGCTTCTTGCGCACCTGCACTTCAATGGTCTTACCGCGATCGCCCGAGCGGATCTTGCTGCGGGTGTTGCGCGTCAATGTGATGCGGTTACGCGGACCGCGTCCCCCACCGTGACTCTTGGTCAGGTGATCGAGCAGACGCTGCTTGTCCTCTTCGGAGACGGCGTCGCTTTCCTTCTGATGCGGCAGACCCGCATCCTTCATCTGTTCAAGCAGGCGGGACACATCGCGTCCCACCTTGCCGGCAAACTCTTTTACGGTCATGTCTGACATTACGACCCTCCTGAACCCGTGACCACGTTACTCTTCGCTCTGAAACCAAGGCGCACGGGCAGTCATGATCAGTGCCGCTGCGCGCTCCTCGTCCACGTCGTCGATATCCTTCAGATCCTCGATGGACTGTTCTGCGAGGTCCTCCATGGTGACGATGCCACGGCTGGCAAGAATGAAAGCCAGGTGGCGGTCCATGCCGTCCATCGTGAGAAGGTCTTCGGCGGGCTGAGCGCCATCCAATTGCTCTTCCGTCGCGATGGCCAAGTTGAGAAGCTCATCCTTGGCTCTTGCACGAAGTTCCTCGACCAGATCCTCATCGAACTCTTCGATCTCCAGCATCTCTTCGAGCGGCACGTAGGCCAGCTCTTCGATCGTCGTGAACCCTTCCTCGACCAGGATACGGGCGACGTCTTCGTCGATCTCGAGATGGTTGATGAAATATTCGACCAGGCTGTCGACTTCCTGCTCGCGTTTGCCCTCGGCTTCGTCAACGGTCATCACGTTGAGCGTCCACCCCGTCAACTCGCTGGCGAGTCTGACGTTCTGGCCGCTACGACCGATGGCCTGAGCGAGGTTGTCTTCGCCGACGGCGACGTCCATCGAATGGGCATCTTCATCGACGAGAATAGAAGCGACTTCCGCCGGCGCCATGGCGTTGATCACCAACTGCGCAGGGTTGTCGTCCCATAAAATGATATCCACGCGCTCGTTACGCAGCTCGTTGGATACCGCCTGCACGCGTGAACCACGCATGCCGACACAGGCACCGACCGGGTCGATGCGCCTGTCATTGGTCTTGACCGCGATCTTGGCGCGCGCCCCCGGATCGCGGGCGGCCCCCTTGATCTCGATCAGCTGTTCGGCAATTTCCGGCACTTCGATCTTGAAAAGCTCGACCAGCATGCCCGGTTTGGTCCGGGACAGGATGAGCTGGGAACCGCGCGCTTCCGCATCGACTTTCCACAACAGGGCCCGTACCCGCTCGTTCATGCGGTAGCGCTCGCCGGGGATCATCTCGCCCCGCGGCAAGAAGCCCTCTGCGTTCTCGCCGAGGTCGATGATCAGGCCGTCACGTGTCGTTTTCTTGACGATACCCGCGACCAGTTCGCCTTCTCGCTCGGCGTAATGCCTGACGATCTGGGCACGCTCGGCTTCGCGCACCTTCTGCACGATGACCTGCTTGGCTGTCTGCGCCGCGATACGCCCGAAAGCCACCGATTCGATCTGTTCTTCGACGACATCGCCCACCACCAGCGGCGGCTCGCGCTTTTCTGCCTCGGAGAGCGGAATTTCACGATCTTCGCTGAGGTACTCTTCGTCCTCGACCACGACCCAGCGACGGAAAGTATCGTACTCGCCGGTGCGGCGATCAATCTGGACGCGAATACTGACGTCCTGACCTTCGAAACGCTTGCGCGACGCGCTGGCCAACGCCGCTTCGACAGCCTCGAAAATGACGTCTCGGGGCACGCTCTTCTCGTTGGAGATGGCGTCAACGACCAGCAGTATCTCTTTGCTCATGCCTATGCCTCGCCGAAAAACCGGTTCTTGATCTCGAATAACTGAATCGGTGTCGAATCCTGAGTCAGCCACGAATAACTGGGTCACCAAATGATAGGTGGTCGAATCAATCGTCGAACTGCGGGACGACACGAGCCTGATCGATGCTTTCTATCGGAAAGCAGTACTCTTCCGAGTCGATATGCAGCAGCACTTCGTCGCCGTCGATGCCGGCCAGGCGCCCCTGGAACTTGCGTCGACCGTCAAACGCCGTGCGCAACTTGAGCTGCACCACGTGACCGCTGAAGCGCGAAAAATGATCGAGCGTATAGAGTGGGCGATCGAGTCCCGGAGAAGACACCTCCAGGTTGTAGTTGCCCGAGATCGGATCTTCGACATCCATGACACCACTGACCTGGCGGCTGACGTCGGCGCAATCGTCAACCGAGATCCCGTTGGGGCTGTCGATATAGATCATCAGCTTGGAATGCTTGCCCTGAGCCAGATAGTCGAGGCCCCACAACTCAAAGCCCATGGCAGTTACCACCGGCTCGATGATCGCATACAGTGCTGCGTCCTTGGTGACCACAAACGACTCCTACAGCAGTTGCATCAGGCACCTGACCGGGAGTTGAGAGAAATGCAAGGTGCTAGGTGGCTGACTGGCAATGACGTCAGCAGCGCCGTTAACAACGACAATGCGCTGACAATGACAAAGCTGCTAACAAAAAGCCCCTTCTCAGGAAGGGGCCTTTCATAAAAACTTGGTAGCGGGGGCCGGATTTGAACCGACGACCTTCGGGTTATGAGCCCGACGAGCTACCAGACTGCTCCACCCCGCAACATCAGGTTGGCGATTATAGGAACGACCTTGGGATGGGTCAAGGAAGGCCGCGATATCGCCTGATTCTTTTCACAAGAATCGTCTTGCGTATCGTTAAGAGGTCCGAATCAGCTCGACCGGAAGACTTGACGATGGTGCCGAAGGCGGGACTTGAACCCGCACGACCGTAAGGTCACTACCCCCTCAAGATAGCGTGTCTACCAATTCCACCACTTCGGCATCAGGGGCGTGCAGCGCCTAGGCGCCACACCAATTCACTGCTTTCAACCGTTTCATCGAAGGCTGTGAATTTCCTTTCCACTCAAGGATTTGACGATTTCTGACCGCCATCTTCCTCGAGTGCTGGCGCAGCATTATTCCCGCTTTGGTCGCCGTCGTCAAGGGTCGGCGCACCATTATGTTGCTGTTCGATCACTTGCGCATCGGGAATACCGCTCTGCGGCGCGCTGCTGGCGCTGGTCGCGAAATAGGCCAACCCCAGAGAGGTGACGAAAAAGAGCGCCGCTAGGCCGCCGGTCAGCTTGGACAGGAACCCGCCACTGCCGCGTGAGCCGAAGACGGTCTGCGAGGATCCGCCACCAAAAGCTGCACCGGCCTCGGCACCCTTGCCCTGCTGCAACAGGACCAGCACCACCAGTGCAATGGCGGCCAGAACGTGAACCAACAAAATCGCTATCTGCATGAAATCAACCTGCTGACTGACAAATCGCTATGAAATCGTCGACCTTGAGCGACGCACCGCCGATCAGGCCGCCGTCGATATCCTGCTGCGCGAGCAACTCCTGGGCGTTACCCGCGTTCATGCTGCCGCCATAGAGCAGACGCAATGCATCGGCCAGTTCACGATCGAAACCGGCCTGATAGCCGCGAATCGCAGCCATCATCTGCTGAGCCTGCTCTGGCGTCGCCGTACGCCCGGTGCCGATGGCCCAGACGGGCTCGTAGGCGATCGTCATCTGCTGGCGCTGCCCCGGCTCGAGCCGGGCCATGACGTACCCCACCTGGCGCAGCACGACATCCTCGGATCGGCCGGCATCACGCTCTTCAAGGGTTTCACCCACGCAGAGAATCGGCTTGAGCCCTGCGCCGAGCGCCGCTATCACGCGCTCGTAAACCTGTTCATCACTCTCATGATAGAGCTGGCGACGCTCGGAATGGCCGACCAATACGTACTCGACCCCGAACTCGCTGAGCATCTGCCCGCTGACTTCCCCGGTCCGGGCACCGGAATGCAACGGATTGAGCGTCTGCGCTCCCAGGCCGACGAACGTATCCGCAAAGGCGCGGCGTGCAGCATCGAGATAGGGAAACGGAGGATGGATCACGACATCGACCGACGACGCCAGATCCGTCTCGGCGAATGCTCGGCCAAACGTCTCGATCAATTCCGCCGAGCCATTCATCTTCCAGTTACCCGCGATCAGCGGCTTGCGCATGCAACCTCCTGTCGGTGGTGCGACATGGTATAAGAGCCTTGACAGCAAGACAACAAGTGCTCTTGGCTATCTGGTCGGCTCAGGCAATCAGAGTTTCGACACTATCAGCAATTCGCTGCGCCATGGCCTGGACGTCGAAGCGCGGCCGCCCCTCTACCATGACTCGGATCAGCGGCTCGGTGCCCGAAGGACGCAACAGCACTCGACCACTGCCGCCAAGCTCATCCTCGACCGAGCTCACCGTCTGGCGCAGCGCCTCGCTGTCCAGCAAGGTTCTGGCATCATAGTTGCTCGGCAGGCGCACGTTGACCAGCGACTGCGGTGCCTTTTCGAAGCCTTCCAGCAACTGCTCCAGCGGCACCTCTTCCCGCACCATCACTGCCAGCACCTGTAGCGCGGAAACGATGCCGTCGCCAGTGGTCTGCACGTTGCGGCAGACGATATGACCGGAGGCCTCGCCTCCCAGCAGCCAGTCGTTGGCGAGCAGACGTTCGACGACATAACGATCCCCCACCTTGGCCCGCTCGAAGGGAATCCCCTGCTTCTCGAAGGCTGCCGCCAGGCCGAAATTGGTCATGAGCGTGCCCACGACGCCGCCATTCAATTTACCGCGAGCGTGCAGGTCACGAGCGATGATATAGAGGATCTCGTCGCCGTCTACCAGCTTTCCGTGCCGATCAATCATCAGGACGCGATCGCCATCGCCGTCGAACGCGATACCCAGGTCGGCCTGGCGCGCCAGAACCGCCTCGCTCAAGCGTTCGGTATGCGTCGAGCCCACGTTCTGATTGATGTTGAGACCGTCGGGCTCGCCGCCGATCACGCTGACATCGGCACCGAGCTCGCGAAAGACGTTGGGTGCGATGTGATAGGTCGCGCCATGGGCGCAGTCCAGCACGATTCGCAAACCGTGCAGCTCGAGGCGATTGTGAACCGTGGACTTGCAGAACTCGATGTAGCGTCCGGCGGCGTCATTGATACGGACCGCCTTGCCGAGCTGGTTCGGCGCCATGGTCTCCAGCGGCTTGTCGAGCTCGTTCTCGATCTCGGTCTCGACCTCGTCGGCGAGCTTCAGCCCTTCCGCCGAGAAAAACTTGATGCCGTTATCCTGATAGGGATTATGCGATGCCGAAATCACGATCCCGGCATCGGCTCGGAACGTGCGTGTCAGATAGGCAATGCCCGGTGTCGGCATCGGCCCCAGCAACGAGACATCGGCCCCGGCAGCCGAAAGCCCCGCTTCCAGCGCCGATTCGAACATGTACCCGGAAATGCGCGTGTCCTTACCGATGATCACCTTGGGCCGCGTCGACTGGGCGGACTTCTGCCGAACCTGATGGCTGCTCAGTTTGCGCGCCAGCACTCGGCCCATGGCCCAGCCCAGCTTCAGCATGAAGTCGGCGGTGATAGGATACTCTCCAACGGTGCCGCGAATCCCGTCGGTACCGAAATAACGTCTACTCATGATCGCCTCGCTCCTGAAGCTGGTCGTTCCTGAAGTACTGCCCAAGCCATATTGATGGCATCGACCGTGGGCGCAACATCATGCACTCTGATGATTCTAGCGCCCCGCTCGACCGCCATCACGCTCAACGCCAGCCCGCCAGGCAAGCGCTGATCGACGGGGCGCTCCAGTACCTGTCCGATCATGCTCTTGCGCGACATTCCCACGAGCAACGGCAGTCCCAGCGCTTCCAGCGTATCCATGCGATTGAGCAACCGCAGGTTGTGCTCCAGAGTCTTGGCAAAGCCGAAACCCGGGTCCAGCAGCAGCCGCTCCCGCGCAATGCCCGCCGCCTCGCAAACCGCGACACGCTCGCGCAGGAAATCGGCGACGGCCGCTTCGACGGGGCGATCGTAGTGCGGCGCCTGCTGCATCGTCTGCGGCTCTCCCAGCATGTGCATCAGACACACGGGCAGACCAGTGTCCGCCGCCGCCTCGAGCGCGCCTGGGCGCATCAGCGAGCGCACGTCATTGATCATGCCGGCACCGGCTTCGGCGACTTCCCGCATCAGTTCGGGCGCACTGGTGTCGACCGAAACCAGCGCATCGAACTCCGACACCAGCATCTCGACCACGGGCAACACGCGCTCCCGTTCGGTTTCCAGCGTCACCGGCTCGGCCCCCGGCCGTGTCGACTCGCCGCCCACGTCGATGATGGTCGCACCTTCCTGCAGCAGACGCTCGGCATGACGGCGAGCAGCATCCAGCCGGTCGTGTCGACCGCCATCCGAAAAAGAATCCGGCGTCACATTGAGAATGCCCATGACGCGGGGGCGTGAAAGGTCGAGATGATGATGACCACAGCGTAATTGGACGCCAGTGGATACCGAATCTGTCATGGGAGTCGTCGCTCAAAAAGCGTTCACTCTAGGCAGGCCGAGAGTGTTGTGCAACCGTCCGAAATACAGCGGGGCGCCATCTCTGACGCCCCGCTGCAAGTCTGTCATTTCATTTCGTCAATGGGCCACATCAGAGCCCCGATGACCCGCCCAGCGGATCCGAAGGCCGTCGATTTCCCGACTCGTCATCCGGCGAACCTTCACCGCTCGGCTGCGGCTCCGGGTCATCGACAGGACGACCGGAACCCGAAGTCGGCCCGTCGTCGCCCCAATCCTTCGGCGGACGCGGCTTGCGGCCTTCCATGATGTCCTTGAGCTGCGCGGCATCGATGGTCTCGTACTGCATCAGCGCCTCGGCCATCAGATCGAGCTTGTCGCGGTTGTCCTCGAGGATCTTGCGCGCCATCGCGTAGCACTCGTCGATGATGCGACGCACTTCCTTATCGAGACGGGTCGATGTCTCGCCGGAGGTCAGCTTGCCGCCGCCCTGGCCCGGCCCGCCGAGGAACTGATGGGACTCGTCCTCGTCGTACATCAACGGCCCCATCTCTTCGGACAGCCCCCACTTGGCGACCATGCTGTGCGCCAGCTCGGTAGCACGCTTGATGTCGTTGGAAGCACCGGTGGTCACTCCATTCGGCCCCAGCGTCATCTCTTCCGCGATACGACCGCCGAACAGGGAGCAGAGCTGGCTGATGATCTGCTGGCGCGAGTAGCTGTAACGATCCTCCTCGGGAAGGAACATGGTCACGCCCAGCGCTCGGCCACGGGGAATGATGGTGACCTTATAGACCGGATCATGCTCCGGCATGATCAGGCCAATGATGGCATGCCCTGACTCGTGATAAGCGGTATTCAGCTTATCCTTCTCCGACATGACCATGGAGCGACGTTCGGCGCCCATCATGATCTTGTCCTTGGCCAGCTCCAGCTCCTCCATGCCGACGGTGCGGCGATTGCGGCGAGCCGCGAACAGCGCTGCCTCGTTGACCAGATTGGCCAGGTCGGCGCCGGAGAAGCCCGGCGTACCGCGGGCGATGATGCTCGCCTGCACGCCATCGGCCATCGGCACCTTGCGCAGATGAACGTTGAGAATATGCTCACGCCCCCGAATGTCGGGAAGCGGCACGGTGACCTGACGGTCGAAACGACCGGGACGCAGCAGCGCCGGATCCAGAACGTCCGGACGGTTGGTGGCGGCAATGACGATGATGCCGTCGTTGGCCTCGAAGCCGTCCATTTCGACCAGCAACTGGTTCAGCGTCTGCTCGCGCTCGTCGTGACCGCCGCCCATGCCGGAACCACGATGGCGACCGACGGCATCGATCTCGTCGATGAAGATGATGCACGGCGCCTGCTTCTTGGCCTGTTCGAACATGTCACGAACGCGGGAAGCGCCCACGCCAACGAACATTTCGACGAAATCGGAGCCGGAGATGCTGAAGAACGGCACCTTGGCCTCGCCAGCGATCGCCTTGGCCAGCAACGTCTTGCCCGTACCCGGCGGCCCCACCATCAGCACGCCGCGCGGAATCTGACCGCCCAGACGCTGGAATTTCGACGGATCCTTGAGGAAGTCGACCAGCTCGACGACCTCTTCCTTGGCTTCGTCACAGCCCGCGACGTCGGCGAAGGTAGACTTGATCTGATCCTGGCTCAGCAGCTTGGCTTTCGACTTGCCGAAGCTCATCGGGCCGCCTCGGCCACTGCCGCCACCCTGCATCTGGCGCATGAAGAAGATAAAGATGCCCAGAATCAGCAGGATCGGGAAGCTGGCGATCAGCAAGCGCGTCCACAGGCTCTGCTCTTCGGGCTTCTGGCCGACCACGGTGACGTCATGCGCCAGCAGATCGTCCATCAGCTTGGGATCCTGCGCCGCCGGTCTGATCGTCTGGAACTGCGTGCCGTCCTTGCGCTCGCCATTGATGGTGTAGCCATCGATGGTCACGCTGCGCACCTGGTCGTTCTGGACCTGCTGCACGAACTGTGAATAGCTCGTCGTCTGCGGCGAGCTATCGACGCTAAAGTTGTTGAACACCGTCAGCAGCACAGCCGCGATGACCAACCAGAGAATTAAATTCTTCGCCATGTCGTTCAAGACACCACCCTCGTAGTACGAATCTTGCTGCCTGCGCTTGCCGTGATCTGACACTACACCAGATGGGGGCGTTCAACCACGCTTGCAAGCCTAGCCCTGAAATCCTTGCGCCAGCAGATAGACTTCGCGAGAACGGGCCCGTGATGCCTCCGGCTTGCGCGTTACCACCTTGCGGAAGCTGCCTCGCAGATCACGCAGGTAGTCATCGAATCCTTCGCCCTGAAATACCTTGGCCAGAAAATAGCCACCGGGCGACAATGTCTGTTTCGCGAGATCGAGCGCCAGCTCGACCAGATACATCGCCTGTGGCTGGTCGATCGCCGCCATGCCGCTCATGTTCGGCGCCATGTCGGAAAGCACCAGATCGACGGGGCGTCCGCCAAGCTCTGCCAGAATCGATTCCAGTACGCTTTCTTCGGTGAAATCGCCGTGGATGAAGCTGACGCCCGCCAGCGCATCCATTTCCAGGATATCGGAGGCGATCACCAGACCTTCGCTGCCGACCTTTTCCGCGGCAATCTGGCTCCAGCCGCCAGGAGCAGCACCTAGATCGATCACCGTCATGCCTGTGCGTAATAACTTGTCACGCTCGTCCAGTTCCAGCAACTTATAGCTTGCACGCGAACGATAACCGTCTTTCCATGACTGCTGCACGTAGCGATCGTCGAAATGCTCCTTCAACCAGCCAGCGCTGCTTTTGCTCTGCCGGGTAGAAGAACCGGTCTTTTCGGGACTGGATTTGGGGCCTGAGCTGGAAGAGCGCGCCACTGATGATCACCTGAAAGAATAGCCAAAGAACGTATAGCGGAGATGCGAGGCTCGAAGCCCGAAGCGAAAGAACCAGAGGCGCTGCCTTCATAAGTCCCGGACATTCCTGCCGGTTTCGGGACACGCCTTCTGAACCGACGACATCTTTCCTGTTGCGGTCGAAACCCGTACCATGAGGCGTTTCGACAGTGCGGTGGTGAGACCGATGGCAGCACCGCTGACAATTATCGCGAAGTTCAACGGTCAGACTATCATGAGCCTATCATCCGCACAAAAGAAAGCCTTCCGCAGCATCGGCCACCACCTGCAGCCGATCGTCACCGTCAGTGAAAACGGTTTGAGCGAAGGTGCCCAGCAGGAACTCGAGCGCGCGCTACGCGATCATGAACTGATCAAGGTCAAGCTGGCGATCCCCGAGCGCGAGGAGCGCCAGGCCATGGTCGAGGAACTGGTCGAGCTTTCCGGCGCGGAACTGGTCCAGACACTGGGCAAAGTGGCACTGCTCTATCGTCACAACCCCAACGTCAATCCCAAGCTTTCCAACATTCAGCGCGCCGAAGAACATCACGGGCGGCACTGAAGCCGAGCCGCGAGCCGCGAGCCGCGAGCCGCGAGCCGCGAGCCGCGAGCCGCGAGCCGCGAGCCGCGAGCCGCGAAATGAGCATTGACCGTTCCATACGAAAAAACCGCGACATCGTCGCGGTTTTTTTGGCTCGTAGCTCGTAGCTCGTAGCTCGTAGCTCGTAGCTCGTAGCTCGTAGCTCGTAGCTCAAAGATGCTCGACGTTGGAAATTTCATACTCCACGTCGCCACCCGGCGTGCGGACGTTGACCACATCGCCTTCCTGCTTGCCGATCAGCGCGCGGGCGATCGGTGACGTCACCGAGATCTTGCCGGCCTTGATGTCGGCCTCGTCCTCGCCGACGATCCGGTAGCGCACCTCGTCGTCGGTCTCGAGATTGAGCAGCTCGACGGTCACGCCGAAGATCACCTTGCCGGTCTTCGGCATCTTGGTCACGTCGATGACCTGTGCCGACGACAGCTTGCCTTCGATCTCCTGAATGCGCCCTTCGATGAACCCCTGCTGCTCACGGGCAGCGTGATACTCGGCGTTCTCCTTGAGATCGCCGTGTTCCCGGGCTTCCGCGATGTCACTGATCACCCGCGGGCGTTCGACGCCTTTCAGCTGTTCCAATTCCTGGCGCAAGGCCTGCTCGCCATGGACGGTCATCGGGACCTTATTCATGAACTACTCCTGCGTGCTGTTCCTGCAGCCGCCGCACCGTGATCTCGTTACCGTATTCCAGCGCCATGCACACGGCCCGCGCCCCCGCCAGCGTCGTGGCATAGGGCACCTTGCGGGCCAGCGCAGTGCGCCGGATGACCGAGGAATCGTTGATCGCCTGGCGGCCTTCCGTGGTATTCACGATATAGGCGATTTCGTCGTTCTTGAGCAGATCGACGATATGCGGACGGCCTTCAAAAACCTTGTTGACGACAGCAACGGACAGACCAGCCTCTTCCAGAGCCCTGGCCGTGCCACGCGTTGCAACCAAACTGAAGCCCAAGGCTAGCAGAGATTGCGCCACCTCGATAACACCTTGCTTGTCCGGCTCGCGTACGGAGAGGAACGCCTGACGCTCGCCGGTCAGCTTCGGAATCGCTTCGCCTGCGCCCAACTGGGCCTTGTAGAAGGCTTCGGCGAAGGTCGTGCCGCTGCCCATCACCTCGCCAGTCGACTTCATCTCCGGCGACAGGATCGGATCGACACCCGGGAACTTGTTGAACGGAAACACCGCTTCCTTGACGCTGAAATAACCCGGAATGATCTCGCGGGTGAATTGCTGCTCGGCCAGCGTCTTGCCAGCCATGCAGCGCGCCGCGACCTGGGCCAGCGAGGTACCGATGCACTTGGAGACAAACGGTACGGTACGCGAGGCGCGCGGATTGACCTCGATGATGTAGATCTCGCCATCCTGCCAGGCCAGCTGCACGTTCATCAGCCCGACCACGCCCAGCTCGACCGCCATGCGCTTGACCTGCTCACGCATCTCGTCCTGCACCTCGGCAGGCAGCGAATATGGCGGCAGCGAACAGGCGGAGTCACCGGAGTGGACGCCGGCCTGCTCGATATGCTGCATGATGCCGCCGATCACCACCTGCTCACCGTCGCTGACCGCATCGATGTCGATTTCGATCGCCGCATTGAGGAAGTGATCCAGCAGCACCGGCGAATCGTTGGAGACCTTGACCGCGTGAGTCATGTAGCGCTCGAGCTCTTCGGCGGTGTAGACGATCTCCATGGCGCGGCCGCCAAGCACGTAGCTCGGGCGCACGACCAGCGGATAGCCGATCTTCTCGGCCTTGGCGAAGGCATCCTCGAAGCTGCGCGCAGTGGCGTTGGGCGGCTGCTTGAGACCCAGCTTGTCGATCATCTTCTGGAAACGCTCACGGTCTTCGGCGCGGTCGATGGCGTCCGGCGTGGTGCCGATGATCGGCACGCCGGCCGCCTCCAGCGCTCGTGCCAGCTTCAGCGGGGTCTGGCCGCCGAACTGCACGATCACCCCGACCGGCTTCTCCTTGTCGGCGATTTCCAGCACGTCTTCCAGCGTGACCGGCTCGAAGTAGAGGCGATCCGAGGTGTCGTAGTCGGTGGAGACGGTCTCCGGGTTGCAGTTGACCATGATGGTCTCGTAGCCGTCTTCGCGCATGGCCAGCGCCGCATGCACGCAGCAGTAGTCGAACTCGATTCCCTGGCCGATACGGTTGGGACCGCCGCCGAGCACCATGATCTTCTGACGATCGCTGACTTCCGCCTCGCACTCCTCCTCGTAGGTGGAGTACATGTAGGCGGTATCGGAGGCGAACTCCGCCGCGCAGGTGTCGACCCGCTTGTAGACCGGGCGAATGTCGAGCTGCTGACGCCGCTGGCGGAACTCGCTCTCGGAGACGCCCAGCAGCGATGCCAAGCGCGCGTCGGAAAAGCCCTTGCGCTTGAGACGGTAGAGATCGTCGGCGCTCAAGTCGTGCAGCGAGCGCTTGGCGACGGCCGCCTCGGCCAGCACCAGATCCTCGAGCTGGACCAGGAACCAGCGATCGATATTGGTGAGCGCGAAGACCTCGTCGACGCTCATGCCGCTGCGCATGGCGTCGGCGATATAGAAGATCCGGTCGGCACCGGCAGCCTGCAGCTCGCCCTTGATCAGCGCCATGTTCTCGGCGTTGAAGTCGGTAACCTTCGGATCGAGCCCGTCGACACCGATTTCCAGGCCACGCAGCGCCTTGTGCATCGACTCCTGGAAGGTCCGCCCGATCGCCATCACCTCGCCGACCGACTTCATCTGCGTGGTCAGGCGGTCGTTGGCCTGAGGGAACTTCTCGAAGGTGAAGCGCGGGATCTTGGTGACGACGTAGTCGATCGACGGCTCGAAGGAGGCCGGCGTGGCGCCGCCGGTGATGTCGTTCTGAAGTTCGTCCAGGGTATAGCCCACCGCCAGCTTGGCGGCGATCTTGGCGATCGGGAAGCCGGTCGCCTTGGAAGCCAGCGCCGAGGAGCGCGACACGCGCGGGTTCATCTCGATCACGACCATGCGCCCGGTGTCCGGATCGACGCCAAACTGGACATTGGAGCCACCGGTCTCGACGCCGATCTCGCGCAGCACCGCAAGGGATGCGTTGCGCATGATCTGGTACTCCTTGTCGGTCAGCGTCTGCGCTGGCGCGACAGTGATGGAGTCGCCGGTATGCACGCCCATCGGGTCGAAGTTCTCGATCGCACAGACGATGATGCAGTTGTCGTTCCTGTCGCGAACGACCTCCATCTCGTACTCTTTCCAACCCAGCAGCGACTCGTCGATCAGCAGCTCATGGTTGTTGGAAAGCTCGAAGCCGCGACCGCAGATTTCCTCGAACTCTTCCTTGTTGTAGGCCACGCCACCACCGGAACCGCCCATGGTATACGAGGGGCGAATGATCACCGGGAAGCCGAGCGAAGCCTGGATTTCCCACGCCTCGTCCATGGTATGGGCGACCTTGGCCTTGGGACACTCGAGGCCAATGTTCTTCATCGCCTTGTCGAACAGATCGCGATCTTCGGCCTTGTTGATGGCATCGGCATTGGCGCCGATCATCTCCACGCCGTACTTCTCGAGCACGCCATGCTTGTCGAGCTCCAGCGCACAGTTGAGCGCGGTCTGCCCGCCCATGGTCGGCAGAATCGCCGACGGGCGTTCCTTCTCAATGATCTGCTCCACCGCCTGCCAGGTGATCGGCTCGATGTAGGTGGCATCGGCCATCACCGGATCGGTCATGATGGTCGCCGGATTGGAGTTGACCAGGATGACGCGGTAGCCCTCTTCACGCAGTGCCTTGCAGGCCTGGGCCCCGGAGTAGTCGAATTCGCACGCCTGCCCGATAACGATGGGGCCGGCGCCGATGATCAGAATGCTGTCGAGATCCGTACGTTTTGGCATGCGCTAACACTCGTCGAAAATGAGGGTGTCGGCGACTGGCGCCGACCCGATAGACTGAATTCCAAACCGCCGCTGCTGACTCAAGCGGCTTGCTGACGACGCTGCATCATCGTCACGAAGCGATCGAACAGCGGCGAGACATCCTGTGGCCCCGGGCTCGCTTCCGGATGACCCTGGAAGCTGAACGCCGGACGATCGGTCAGTTCGATGCCCTGCAGCGTGCCGTCGAACAGTGAACGATGAATGGCGCGCACGTTTCCGGGCAGGCTGGTTTCGTCCACCGCAAAGCCATGGTTCTGACTGGTGATCATCACTTGGCCGCTGTCGAGATCCTGGACCGGATGGTTGGCGCCATGGTGACCATGATTCATCTTCACCGTCCTGGCACCCGCGGCCAGCGCCAGCAGCTGATGACCCAGGCAGATACCGAAGACCGGGATATCCGTCTCGAGCACTTCCCGGATCGCGCTGATCGCGTAGTCGCAGGGCTCGGGGTCGCCCGGGCCGTTGGCCAGGAAGACACCGTCCGGGTTCATCGCCAGCACCTCGCTGGCCGGCGTCTGGGCCGGCACCACGGTCAGGCGGCAGCCGCGAGAGGCGAGCATGCGCAGGATGTTGTGCTTGATCCCGTAGTCGTAGGCGACCACGTGGTACCGGCGCGAGTCCTGGGCGCCATCTGAGGGACGCTCGCCGTCGGCGGTATCGGCGTAACCCTGGCCCAGCGTCCATTCGCCCTCAGTCCATTCATAGGTGGACTCGCACGAGACCTCCTTGGCCAGGTCCATCCCCTTGAGCCCCGGGAAGTCGCGAGCCGCCGCCAGCGCCCGCTCGACGGCGTCATCGCCTTGGGCGGCATCACCGGCCAGAATCGCACCATTCAGCGAACCCTTGTTGCGCAGAATGCGCGTCAGGCGGCGGGTATCAATGTCGGCGATGCCGACGACGTTCTGCGCGGTCAGATACTCGGAAAGCGACATCGTGCTGCGGAAATTGCTGGCGATCAGCGGCAAGTCCCGAATCACCAAACCGGCCGCACAGATGCGATCCGATTCGACGTCTTCGAGATTGACGCCGGTATTGCCAATATGCGGGTAGGTCAACGTAACGATCTGGCGGGTGTAGGAGGGATCGGTGAGGATTTCCTGATAACCGGTCATGGCGGTATTGAAGACCACCTCCCCGCTAGTTTGTCCATCAGCTCCGATCGCAGTACCGTAAAACACACTGCCGTCTTCGAGAGCCAGTATCGCGGGTCTGTTCAAGGCAACATCCTCCTTAACTGGTCATCAACACATTACGTCGAGGTCTAGCATCACGCCCCTGCTTCGTGCATTGGTCGAGCGAGCCGCCGCAAGGTCGTAAAAAAGCGGGACGAAATCCGGAAAACCGATTTCATCCCGCTTATTGTCCTGACTGCTGCATCATCTGCGGCGAATCTCTATTGCCTGCGGCTCTGGCCCGGCCAAATTGGCGAAATGATACCGGAAACCAACGCCCGGCTCCAGTACCGAACGCAATTCGACCCAATGATGCCTTGAACGGCGCTTCCCCGGCGCCCGGACGTTCGCACCTGGCCGTTCGATAACGCTACGCTTTCAATCCCAGCACGTCCTGCATGTCGTAACGTCCAGCGGCTCGCTCGGCCAGCCAGACTGCCGCCCTGACCGCGCCGTTGCCGAAGGTCAGGCGGCTCGAGGCCTTGTGGGTAATCTCGATGCGCTCGCCTTCGGCGGCAAACAGCACCGTATGCTCGCCGACGATATCGCCACCGCGCACCGTGGCAAAGCCGATCTCCTTGGGATCGCGGGGGCCGACCTGGCCGACGCGCTGGAACACGCCGTGGGTCTTCAGGTCCCGACCCAGCGGCTCGGCCACCGCCTCGCCCAGCATCAGCGCCGTGCCGGAGGGCGCATCAACCTTGTGACGATGATGCGCCTCGATGACTTCGATGTCGTAGCCGGCATCCCCCAGCGCCCTGGCCGCGGTCTTGAGCAGGTTTACTGTCAGGTTGATGCCCGTACTCATGTTGGCCGCGAACACCATCGGAAGCCGGTCGGCATGGCTGTCCAGCGTCTTCAGCTGGGCTTCGTCGAGCCCCGTCGTGCCGATCACGATCGCCTTGCCGTTGTCGGCGCACCAAGCGAGGTTGTCGAGGGTCAAGGCCGGGGTGGAAAAGTCGATCAGGACATCGAATTCCTCCCTGACTTCATCCAGCGATCCCCGCAAGGCGACGCCCAGCTTGCCGAGCCCAGCCATCTCACCGGCATCGCATCCGAGGAGCGAACTATCGGGACGCACGATCGCCGCTCCCAGTTGCGCGGCTTCGCTATTGTGCGTAGCTTCCAGCAAGATACGCCCCATCCGTCCGGCCGCTCCCATGATCGCAATCCGCGTCATGCTTTTCCCTCGTCGTTGGCTACGAATTGCGTAACAGCGCTACGCAAATGGCATCGTTAATCAACAGTATATCAAAGGGACACGCCATCATCGGGTGCCACCTGTCTCGCCTGCGGCAACCGCCAGTCAATTAGGAATGGTGAAGCATAATTATTTTCGCTAGTTGCCTTGGAACACTGCAATCCTGTTTCCTCCTCCTTGGCACACGACTCTGATAACAAGAATGCCAATTCATAGATAGCAACCTCTGGGCCGGCGTAGCACGCGCTTTCGGCATCACTGGAACAATAACGACACGACACCAGTAAGGGGATTCGGATGAATGGAATCGATCAGACCGTCCTGGAAAGCGGTGGCGGCAACCCCGCGGGGTTCTTTTCTCGCGAAAGAACGATAGCGGGACCTAACTTCAATCGCTGGCTGGTGCCCACGGCGGCTCTGGCGATCCATCTGTGTATCGGCATGGCCTATGGTTTTTCGGTGTTCTGGCTGCCGATGACCCATATCCTGGCGAATACCGACGCGGCGATGTGTGGCGACATCGGCTTTTTTCAGGCGCTTTTCACCACGACTTGTAACTGGACGGTGCCGCAGGTCACGCATATCTTCGAGACCTTCATTGCCATGCTGGGGATTTCGGCCGCCCTCTGGGGCGGCTGGCTGGAACACGCCGGTCCGCGCAAGGCCGGCTGCATCGCCGCGCTATGCTGGGGCGGCGGCCTGATCGTTGGCGGCATCGGCGTGATGATGCACCAGTTGTGGCTGGTTTATCTGGGCGCAGGCGTTCTCGGCGGTATCGGCCAGGGGCTGGGCTACATCACGCCGGTATCCACGCTGATCAAGTGGTTCCCGGATCGCCGTGGCATGGCCACTGGCTTTGCCATCATGGGTTACGGCGGTGGCGCAATGGTCGGCGCTCCGCTAGCGGTACTGCTGATGGGTCATTTCAGCGGCACCGACGGCACCGGCGTCGCCATGACCCTGATCGTGCTGGGGGCACTCTATATGGTCGTCATGGCTTCCGGCGCCATCGGCTTCCGTGTTCCGCCCAATGGCTGGAAACCGGAAGGCTGGACGCCGCCAGAAGAAGATCACGGCAGCGGCATGATTACCCGCCGTCATGTCCACCTCGACCGGGCCTGGAAGACCAGGCAGTTCTGGCTGATCTGGGGCGTGCTGTTTCTGAACGTGACCGCCGGCATTGCGGTCATCTCCATGGCCAGCCCGATGCTGCAGGATGTCTTCGGCGGCGCGCTGGTGGGTATTCAGGACACAGCCGCGGGACTGACGGATGCGCAGAAAGCCGCCGTCGTGGCAGCCGCTGCCGGCCTGGTGGGCCTGATCAGCCTGTTCAACAGTATCGGCCGTCTTTTCTGGGCCTCCCTGTCGGACAAGATCGGCCGCAAGAACACCTACTACACGTTCTTCGTTCTCGGCATCATCGTCTATTGCCTGCTCCCCACCTGGGGGCATCTGGGCATGCCGGCGATGTTCGTCATTTCCATCTGCATCATTCTGAGCATGTATGGCGGCGGCTTTGCCACGGTGCCGGCGTATCTGGCCGATATCTTCGGTACGCAGATGGTGGGCGCCATTCACGGCCGTCTACTGACGGCGTGGTCGGCGGCAGGGATCGTGGGGCCACTGATCATCGCCGCTCTGCGTGAAGCCCAGCTCAACGCCGGTCTGGCCCCCAGCCAAGTGTATGACCGCACCCTCTATATCATGGCCGGCCTGCTGTTTCTGGGTTTGATCTGCAACGCCCTGGTACGACCGGTAAAGGAGTCGGATCAAATGACCGACGAGGAAGTGGAGCACGAGCGTTCTCTGCAGCACGACAGCAGCCTCCCCGGCAATGCGCAAACCGCGGCGCGGGGCAACTTCGGTATCGGTGGCATACTGGCCTGGCTGGGCGTGGGCGTGCCCTTCCTGATCGGGCTGTATATCGCGCTGGCCAAAGCGGCAGCGCTCTTTTGAGAAAGACGGCAACGCTGTCCGGGAGGAAGCCGGGCGCCTTGGCAGCGCCCGGCCGTCAATGCCGATCGCTGTCGAGCAACTCGGCAAAGGTGCAGATCTCGCCGCAGCGGTCCGGCGCATAGCCCGGCAGCTTATCGATCTCCGCTAGAAATTGCGGCGAGGTCATCAGCGAAAGCAGTTGACGGATGTTTTGCTGCTGGAGGCGCTCCTCGCGACATACCAGCAGGTAATGTTCAGTGGTCAGATCGAGGAATTCGAGACCGAACTGAGCGGCAGCAGCCTTGACGCCAAACCCGGCATCGGCCATCCCGGCGGCAACGTAGGCGGCCACCGCAGTGTGGGTGAATTCCTCGTGCTGGGCGCCACGGATCTGACGCTCGGTGATGCCATGCTCATCGAGCAGCAGGTTGAACAGGATACGCGTTCCCGAGCGCCGGTTGCGGTTGATGAAGCGGATGTCTGGCCTGGTGAGCTCCTCCAGCCCGATGATTGCCTCGCGAATGTCGCTGCGAACGATCAGCCCCTGCTTGCGAGTCACGAAACGGATCACCCGCAGATTCTTGAGATCGAGCTGCTGCTTGTAAATTTCCATGATCTGTTTCGCCAACCGCGGGCAGGCCGGAAAGTGGAAGCTGGCCAGGTCGGACTCGCCCGAGGCCAGCGCGCTCAAGGCATCCGCCGGATTGGTGTATTGCAGATCCAGTTCGACCCAATCGGAAAACTTCGGCAGCAATGCCACCGCATAGCCGTGACTGGCGTGAAGATGCAGCACGGGATGGGCGCCGGCAAGCAGTTGTTGGAGCTGGATGTTGAGCTCGGAAGCCATGCTGTCGATCTGCGGGCCCAGGCGCGCCTTGATCCGCTGCTCGGACCACAGCAGCTTTTCTCCAAGCGGCGACAGCTGAGTACCGTGCCCCTTGCGCATCACCACTAGTGGCAAGCCGAAGAAATCGTTGCCGCGCTTGAAGAGGTTCCAGGCATGCCGATAGGAAATTCCCGCCTGCTCTGCAGCCAGAGTCAGCTTCCCGCTATCGCGCACGCTCTTGAGCAGGCAAAAGAGAACGGGATCGAGTAGCTCGCCGGTATCGGTCTTGAAGTGCCATACCGGAGATATTTGCAGCTTTCTTTTATGCATCGTTTTTCATATTCAGGAGGCTTTTCAAGCGTGCTACTTTCAACAAAAAGCCTATTGAGGCGATGACAATTAAGCAAGCTCGTTCATAAATTGCTCCGGCACAGTCGCCCAGTGACACGCGCACGACGCAACCGGCGATTCACGCTGGCCCTGGGCAATGTTTCCCTGACTGACAATAAACAGATGAGAGCCTAGCCATGACGCCTTCCGGCACACGCCAGCCGCAGGCATGGACCCACGAATCACTTCAGCGAGAAGTCGATGCGCTGAAGGAAAAGCCCGGGGCCATGCTGCCGATACTTCATGCTATCCAGGATCGCTTCGGTTACATACCCGACGCCGCCGTACCGATCATCGCTGAAACGTTGCGCCATACTCGCGCCGAGGTTCATGGCATCATCAGTTTCTATCATCACTTTCGCCGACACCCGGCGGGCAGCCATGTCATACAGGTGTGTCGTGCCGAAGCCTGTCAGGCCGTGGGTAGCCGCCAGCTCGAGGCCCATGTCAAGGCGCGGCTGGGGGCGGATTACCACCAGACCAGTCGTGACAAAGAATTCACCCTCGAGCCGGTATATTGCCTGGGCAACTGCGCTTGCGGCCCGTCCATCCGCGTGGATGACGATATCCATGGCCGGGTCACCGCCGAAAAGTTCGACCACCTAGTGGAACGGCTCACTACCTCGGTCCTGGAGGTGCAGTGATGACCGTGACGGTTTACGTGCCCAGCGACACCACCGCCTTGGCCATGGGCGCCGACGACGTGGCCGCACTGATCGAGCAGCAGGCGAGGAATCGCCAGCTGGATATCGAGCTGATCCGCAACGGTTCCCGCGGCCTGTTCTGGCTGGAACCGATGGTCGAGATCGAAACGGTAGAAGGCCGTGTGGCCTATGGCCCGGTGGAGCCGGCCGATGTGGCCGGCCTGGTCGAATCGGGGCTGTTCGACGGCAAGCTGGAACACCCGCTGGCTCAGGGGCTGACCGATGAAATCCCCTACCTGAAGAGCCAGCAACGCCTGACCTTCTCGCGCATCGGCATCACGGATCCGCTCTCTCTCGACGACTACCGGACCCATCGCGGTTTCGCCGGGCTGGAAAAGGCCCTCGAGATGGAAACCCAGGCCATTATCGATGAAGTGAAGAATGCCGGCCTGCGCGGACGCGGCGGCGCCGCCTTTCCCACCGGGATCAAGTGGCAGACCGTTCACGACGAGCCGGCCGGCCAGAAATACATCGTCTGCAATGCAGACGAGGGCGACTCCGGCACGTTCGCCGACCGCCTGGTGATGGAATGCGATCCCTATCTGCTGATCGAAGGCATGACCATTGCCGGGCTGGCCGTTGGCGCGACCCAGGGCTATGTCTACCTGCGCTCGGAATATCCGCTCGCCCATCGTATCTTCAACGACGCGCTCGAGCGCGCTTACCAGGCCGCCTACCTGGGCAACGACATTCTCGGCACCGGCAAGCACTTCGACCTGGAAGTCCGACTCGGCGCCGGTGCCTACATCTGCGGCGAGGAGACCTCGTTGCTGGACAGTCTCGAGGGCAAGCGCGGCATGGTCCGCGCCAAGCCACCGCTTCCCGCGATCAAGGGCCTGTTCGGTCGCCCCACCGTGGTCAACAACGTACTGACTCTGGCCGCCATCCCGTTCATTCTCGATCGGGGCGCACAAACCTATGCGGATTACGGCATGGGCAAGTCGCGCGGCACGCTGGCGCTGCAGCTGGCGGGTAATGTCAGGCGCGGCGGCCTGGTGGAGCTGGCTTTCGGCACCACCTTGCGGGAACTGATGGAAGATTTCGGCGGCGGCACCCTGAGCGGCCAGCCACTGAAGGCCGTGCAGGTCGGTGGCCCGCTGGGCGCCTATCTACCCGCGAGCCAGTGGGATACGCCGATCGACTACGAAGGCTTCGCCGCGTTCGGCGGCGTTGTGGGCCATGGCGGCGTGGTGATGTTCGACGACAGTGTCGACATGGGCGAGCAGGCCCGCTTTGCCATGGAGTTCTGCAGCGTCGAGTCCTGCGGCAAGTGCACGCCGTGTCGAATCGGCGCTGTGCGCGGCGTGGAGGTCATCGACCGTATCCGCGCCGGCGACGATGCCAAAGCCAATCTCGCGCTGCTCGCCGATCTGTGCGAAACCATGGTCGACGGTTCGCTCTGCGCCATGGGCGGCATGACCCCGTTCCCCGTCCAGAGCGTGATGAAGCACTTCCCCGATGATCTGACACTGCGACAAGCCGAAGGCGGGAGGTAGTCATGCTGCAGCATTTCGATCCGAGACAGCTCGATCCGGGACAGTTCGATCCTAGACGGTTCGACCGCGATCTGGGCACGCCGGCCCGGCTATCGGCAACACAGGTCGAGCTGACCATCGACGGCCAAGCCGTCACCGTGCCGGAGGGTACCTCGGTGATGCGTGCCGCCGCACTGGCCGGCATCACCATCCCTAAACTGTGCGCCACGGACAATCTGGAAGCCTTCGGCTCCTGCCGCCTGTGCGCGGTGCAGATCGAGGGCCGGCGCGGCTATCCGGCCTCATGTACCACGCCGGTCACCGAAGGCATGGCGGTCACCACCCAGAACGGCAAACTCGCCAAGCTGCGCCGCAACGTCATGGAGCTCTACATCTCCGATCACCCGCTGGATTGCCTGACCTGCCCCGCCAATGGCGACTGCGAGCTACAGGACATGGCCGGCGCGGTGGGCCTGCGAGAGGTGCGCTATGGCTTCGATGGCGCCAACCACCTGGATGCGGAAACCGACGACTCCAACCCGTACTTCAGCTTCGATCCCAGCAAGTGCATCGTCTGCTCCCGCTGCGTGCGGGCCTGCGAGGAAGTCCAGGGCACCTTTGCGCTGACCATCGACGGGCGCGGCTTCGATTCCAAGATTGTCGCCGGCCAGCACGAGCCATTCATGGACTCCGAATGCGTTTCCTGTGGCGCCTGCGTTCAGGCCTGCCCCACCTCGACGCTGATGGAAAAGAGCGTAATCGACCAGGGCGTGCCGGAGCACAGCGTGATCACCACCTGCGCCTACTGCGGCGTGGGCTGCTCGTTCGAGGCCCAGATGAAAGGCAACCAGCTGGTGCGGATGGTGCCGTACAAGGGTGGTGACGCGAACCACGGCCATTCCTGCGTGAAGGGTCGCTTCGCGTTCGGTTATGCCACCCACAAGGATCGCATCAAGGCGCCGATGATTCGCGAATCCATCGACCAGGCCTGGCGTACCGTGTCCTGGCAAGAGGCTATCGAGTTTTCTGCCAAGCGCCTGAAAGAGATACAGGCGAAGTACGGCCGCGAGAGCATTGGCGGAATCACCTCGTCCCGCTGCACCAACGAGGAGACCTATCTGGTCCAGAAGCTGATCCGCGCCGGATTCGGCAACAACAACACCGACACCTGTGCCCGAGTCTGCCATTCGCCCACCGGATTCGGCTTGAAAACCACCTTGGGCGAGTCTGCCGGCACCCAGACATTCGACTCGGTAATGAAGGCGGACACCATTCTGGTGATCGGCGCCAACCCGACCGATGCTCACCCGGTATTCGCCTCGCAAATGCGCCGTCGGCTGCGCCAGGGTGCCACATTGATCGTCGCCGATCCGCGCCGCATCGATCTGCTCAAAACGCCCCATGGCGGCAAGACAATGCATCTGGCCCTGAAGCCAGGCACCAACGTGGCGCTGGTCAACGCACTGGCCCATGTGGTAGTCACCGAAGGCCTGGAAGATCACGATTTCATCACCCGGCGCTGCGAGCCCGAAGCCTACCAGCAGTGGCGCGCATTCATCAGCGAACAGCGCAACGCGCCGGAAGCGCTGGAGGCCGAGACCGGCGTCCCGGCAGCTCAAATACGCGAAGCTGCCCGCGCTTACGCCACCGCTGGCAATGGCGCGATCTACTACGGCCTGGGCGTTACCGAGCACAGCCAGGGATCCACCATGGTCATGGGGATCGCCAACCTGGCCATGGCCACCGGCAATCTCGGCCGTGAAGGCGTAGGCGTCAACCCGCTGCGCGGCCAGAACAACGTGCAGGGTTCCTGCGACATGGGCTCGTTCCCCCACGAGCTGCCGGGCTACCAGCATGTGGCCGACCCTGCGGTACGTGGAAAGTTCGAAGCGATCTGGCACACCAGGATCGACGACGAACCGGGGCTGCGCATCCCCAACATGTTCGATGCCGCCATCAGCGGCACCTTCAAGGGGCTTTACGTTCAGGGCGAGGATATCGCCCAGTCCGACCCCAACACCCAGCACGTGGAAGCGGCGCTGTCCGCACTGGACTGCCTGATCGTGCAGGACATCTTCCTCAACGAGACGGCCAAGTACGCCCATGTGCTGCTGCCCGGTTCCACCTTCCTGGAGAAGGACGGCACCTTCACCAACGCCGAACGTCGCATCAACCGGGTGCGCAAGGTGATGCCGCCGCTGGCCGGGAAAGAAGACTGGGAAGTCACACAGGATCTGTCCAACGCCCTGGGCTACCCAATGAACTACAGCCATCCCTCGGGCATCATGGACGAGATCGCCCAGCTCACGCCGACGTTTACCGGGGTCAGTTACAAGAAACTGGACGAGCTGGGCAGCATCCAGTGGCCTTGCAACGACGCGCACCCGGAGGGAACGCCAACCATGCACGAGCGGGACTTTCCTATCGACAAGGGCCACTTCGCCATCACCGAGTACGTGGCCACCGAGGAACGTGCCAGCCGCCGCTATCCGCTGCTGCTCACTACCGGCCGGATTCTCAGCCAGTACAACGTGGGTGCCCAAACCCGGCGTACCCAGAACAGCCTGTGGCACCATGAAGACGTGCTGGAGATCCATCCTTCGGATGCCGAGGTTCGCGGCCTGCGCGACGGCGACTGGCTGGGCATCAGCAGCCGCGTCGGGCGCACGGTACTGCGCTGCCGTGTCAGCGATCGCATGGCGCCGGGCGTGGTTTACACCACCTTCCACCATCCGGGCAGCGGCGCCAACGTGATCACCACCGACAACTCCGACTGGGCCACCAACTGTCCGGAATACAAGGTGACGGCGGTGCAGGTGGAAAAGGTCTCCCAGCCCTCGTCCTGGCAGCGGCATTTCCAGCGGTTCGACGAACGTCAGCAGGGTTATCTGGAATCCGCCGAGGCGGCGCTCAAATGAGCGCCGTCGGCCACTCTTTCGACCTCAGGGAGCTCGCAAGATGAGCGATTCGAGCATGAATGATTCAGGTCATGGCGGGCCAACCACGCCGCTGATCAAGATGATCAATCAGATCAGCGCCAACAATCTGCACCATGGTGATGACGCCCAGGCGGCCGATCTGGTCGCCGCGCACCTCAAGAAATTCTGGGCACGCAGCATGAAGCGCCAGATCATCGACTATGCCGACACGGATGGCGGCGAGTTGAGCCCGGTATCGCGTCTCGCGATCGCTCGGCTGAAGACCATGTCATCGACCGTCAAGGACTGGGAGGAGACCTCCGACGCGGGCTAGCGGCTGGCGTGGATCAGGGTATTGACGCCCAGACCGCCCAGCACACCGCCACCGAGCCGCTGCAGCCAGCGCGAACCGCCGCGGCGGTCGGCGGTGAGCCATCGTCGCAGCGGTGCGGCCAGTAGTACGGTAACGACGTCGGCGGAGGAGAAGATCAGGTTGGTGACCACGCCCAGGCAGAGCAGCTGCCAGGTCATGGCGAGATCGGCCTGGGGCTGCACGAACTGCGGCAGGAAGGCGACGAAGAACAGCGCGGTCTTGGGATTGAGCACCTCGACCAGGAAACTGTCACGCAGCACTCGCCGTGCGGAGGCGCGTGATTCGAGCTGCGGCGCCTCGCCCAGGCCCTGACGCCACAGCCGTACGCCCGCCCAGAGCAGATAAATCCCGCCAATCACCTTCATCGCCACGTAGGCCAGTGGCACCGCCGCGAACAGCGCCGCCAGTCCCAGCGTCGCCGCCACCACATGCACATAGCAGCCAAGATGCACGCCCAACACCGCCTGCCAGCCCGCCCGGCGGCCCCGCCCCAACGTCTGTGCTGCGGTGTACAGCATCGCCGGCCCGGGCAGATAAGCGAAACCGAGCGCGGCTAGAACGAAGGTCAGCAGGTCCATGCAAGCATTTCCGAGCGAGAGGGTGTGACTTTGAGCCTAACGCGAGCTTGTATAAAAACGAAGCCCGGCCCGGCAATACCGGACTGGGCCCGTATCAAAACGCCGGTTCTGGAGCGTTACGGCTTCATATCCTCGAAGAAGCGCTTCACGCCGTCGAACCAGCCCTCTTTCTTGGGCGAGTGGCGGCTGGCGCTACCCAGGCTGTCCTGGAACTTGCGCAGCAGGTCTTTCTGCTCTTCGTTGAGATTGACCGGGGTCTCGGTCACCACCTTGCAGAGAAGATCGCCGGCCGGGCCGCCGCGCACGGGCTTGACGCCCTTGCCGCGTAGCCGGAACAGCTTGCCGGTCTGGGTTTCGGGCGGGATCTTGAGCTTGACCCGGCCTTCCAGCGTCGGCACTTCCAGTTCGCCACCCAGCGCCGCGTCGACGAAGTTGATCGGCACTTCGCAGTGCAGGTGCCGGCCGTCGCGCTCGAAGATCGGGTGTGCCTTGATCTCGACCTGGACGTAGAGATCGCCCGCAGGTCCACCGTTGAGCCCGGATTCGCCCTCGGCGTTGAGCCGAATGCGGTCGCCGGTATCGACCCCCGCCGGAATCTTCACCGACAGCGTGCGCGTCTCGCGGACGCGGCCTTCGCCATGACACTTGCGGCACGGCACCTTGATGCTCTGGCCGCTGCCATGACAGGTCGGACAGGTCTGCTGCACGGCAAAGAAACCCTGCTGCATCCGTACCTGGCCCTGGCCGTGGCAGGTCGGGCAGGTCTCCTTGCTGGAACCCGGTTCGGCGCCGCTGCCGTCGCAGTGCCCGCACTCGACGTGGCGCGGCACACGGATATCGACAGTCGTGCCGAACACCGCGTTCTCGAGATCGAGTTCGAGGTTGTAGCGAAGGTCGCTGCCGCGCTGCGGCGCGTTCGGATTGCGACGCCCACCGCCGCCACCGAAGATATCGCCGAACACGTCGCCGAAGATATCGCTGAAGCCACCAGCGCCGGCACCGCCGAAGCCTCCGCCGAACCCGCCGCCTTGGCCGTCGACGCCGGCATGACCGAACTGATCGTAGGCCGCGCGCTTCTGGTCGTCGGAGAGCACTTCGTAGGCATCGGAGACCTCGCGAAACTTCTCCGCTGCCTGCTGGTCGTCCGGATTGCGGTCCGGGTGGTACTTCTGCGCCAGCCGACGATAGGCCTTCTTGATGTCCTTGCCGTCGGCGCTCTTGTCGACGCCCAATACTTCGTAATAGTCACGTTGGGACATTACTGAGTCCGCCTCCGTGTCGGCGCCGTGCAAACAGCAACGCGGGAGTTCTGGCTCCCGCGCTACTGCCGATCACACGGCGTCAGACGTCGTGGTTATTGCTTTTTCTGATCGTCGTTGACTTCTTCGAACTCGGCGTCAACCACGTCATCCTCTTTCTTACCGCTGGACTGGGCATCGTCGCCAGGCTGTCCGGCCTGCGCGCCAGCACCTTCGCCCTGCTCGGCGTACATCTTCTGAGCCAGATTGCCGGAGGCTTCGGTCAAGGCATCCAGCTTGGCCTGGATGGCATCCTTGTCATCGCCCTTGAGCGCTTCCTCGAGCTCGCTGATTGCGGTCTCGATCTTGCTCTTCTCCTCGGCATCGACCTTGTCGCCGGCTTCTTCGAGCGTCTTGCGCGACGCATGGATCATGCCGTCGGCCTGGTTGCGCAGTTGGACCAGCTCTTCGAACTTCTTGTCCTCGGCTTCGTGCGCTTCGGCATCCTTGACCATCTGGTCGATCTCTTCGTCCGAGAGACCGCCGGAGGACTTGATCACGATCGACTGTTCCTTGCCAGTCGCCTTGTCCTTGGCCGTGATGTGGAGGATACCGTTGGCGTCCAGGTCGAACGCGACCTCGATCTGCGGCACGCCGCGCGGCGCCGGCGGAATGTCAGCCAGATCGAAACGACCCAGCGACTTGTTCTGCGCCGCCTGCTTGCGCTCGCCCTGCAGCGCGTGAATGGTCACGGCCGTCTGGTTGTCCTCGGCGGTCGAGAACGTTTGCGTCTTCTTGGTCGGGATCGTGGTGTTCTTCTCGATCAGCGGGGTCATCACGCCGCCCAGCGTCTCGATACCCAGCGTCAACGGCGTGACGTCGAGCAGCAGCACGTCCTTCACGTCACCGCCGAGCACGCCACCCTGAATCGCGGCGCCCATGGCCACGGCTTCGTCCGGGTTGACGTCCTTGCGCGCTTCCTTGCCGAAGAATTCCGCGACTTTCTGCTGAACCAGCGGCATGCGGGTCTGACCACCGACCAGGATCACGTCGTGGATCTCGCTGTTGGAGAGACCAGCGTCTTCCATGGCGGTCTTACAGGGCCCGAGCGAACGCTGGACCAGATCCTCGACCAGCGATTCCAGCTTGGCGCGAGTGACCTTGATCGCCAAATGCTTGGGACCGGTGTTGTCAGCCGTGATGTACGGCAGGTTGACTTCGGTCTGCTGCGCGGAAGAGAGCTCGATCTTGGCCTTCTCGGCAGCTTCCTTCAGGCGCTGCATGGCCAGGCTGTCGCCGGACAGATCGATACCGGAGTCGCTCTTGAACTGCTGCACCAGATAGTCGATCAGCTTGAGGTCGAAGTCTTCGCCGCCGAGGAAGGTGTCGCCGTTGGTCGCCAGTACTTCGAACTGCTTCTCGCCGTCGACATCGGCCACTTCGATGATCGAGATATCGAAAGTACCGCCACCCAGGTCGTAGACCGCGATGGTGCGATCACCGGTGGAGCGATCCATGCCGTAGGCCAGTGCGGCAGCCGTCGGCTCGTTGATGATGCGCTTGACCTCGAGACCGGCGATACGGCCCGCGTCCTTGGTCGCCTGGCGCTGAGAGTCGTTGAAGTAGGCCGGAACGGTGATGACCGCTTCGGTCACTTCCTCGCCGAGATAGTCTTCGGCGGTCTTCTTCATCTTCTTCAGCACTTCGGCGCTGACCTGCGGCGGCGCCAGCTTGTTGTCGTTGACCTTGACCCAGGCATCGCCGTTATCGGCTTCGACGATCTCGTAAGGCACCATCTTGATGTCTTTCTGGACGACGTCGTCCTTGAACTTGCGGCCAACCAGACGCTTGATGGCGTAGAGCGTGTTTTTGGGGTTGGTGACCGCCTGACGCTTGGCCGCCTGACCGACCAGCGTTTCGCCGTCTTCGGTGTAAGCGATGATGGAAGGCGTCGTGCGGCCGCCTTCGGCGTTTTCGATCACGCGGGTCTTGTCACCATCGAGTACGGCGACACAGGAGTTGGTCGTACCCAGGTCAATGCCAATGATGCGTCCCATAATTCCTCACCTCATAACTATTCGTTGACGACTGAATTCGTTTTGATGACGGCGCTTTGCTGCGCGATTGACTGCTATGTGGGGGCTGCTACGCGCCTTTCAAGTCCTTGCTCGGCGATTCCGATATGGCATCGCCTCGCACCGATGGCAGCTCTCCGGCCTGTTGTCTCAGCCTGCTGCTTTGCTGACCACCACCATCGCCGGCCGGATCAATCGACCGTTCAGGGTGTATCCCTTCTGCATGACGTCCATCACGGTGTTGGGCTCCAGCTCCGGATTGGGAACCATGGTCATGGCTTCGTGGAACTGCGGATCGAACGGCTCGCCCTGGGGATCGAGCTGCTCGACACCGAACTTGCTCAGCGCGTCGAGCTGCATCCTGAGCGTCATCGAGACGCCTTCGCGGTGCGTTTCGTCGACCTCCTGCATGCTTTCCAGCCCTTTCTCCAGGCTGTCGACGACCGGGAGCAGTTCCTTGACGAACTTCTCAAGCGCGAACTTCTTTGCCTTGTCGGCGTCCTGCTCTGCCCGACGGCGAGCGTTCTGGGCCTCGGCAGCGGCGCGCATCGACTGATCCTTGGCCTCCGCCAGCGCCTGCTCGAGCTCCTCGACTCTGGCCGCCAGCACTTCGGCTTCGGGATTGGCCTGGCCTTCGATGTCATCCGCCTCGTGCTCGAGCGATTCCGAGAACTGCTCCAGGTCACCGTCCAATGCCTCATTGGTGGTCTGCTGCTGCGGTTCACCGTCGCGTTCGGCGCGCTCGAGTTCTTCGTCTACGGGATTCTGCGGATCTCTAGCCATGAGTCTCTCCTGGCAAGGTGTTGTGACAATTGTTCGACAAGCGTGATTCGGCAAGCGTCGGAGTTGTCTGCCTATATGGGGCTATCGATTCAGATCTCAAGCGCCGACCGCATAGCGGATCACAGGAGCCATTGAAGGGGTTTTTGGACTACTGTATAAACAACCAGACCGTCAGTGATCACACCTCAACAACCAGACACCGTATGGCCGCCATCGACCTCGGGAGGCAGCATGCTGATCCAACTCGCCATTCGTGACTTCGCTATCGTCGACGCTCTGGACCTGGAGTTTCAGGCCGGCATGACCGCCATCACCGGCGAGACTGGCGCCGGTAAATCGATCCTGCTCGGGGCGCTGGGGCTTTGCCTGGGAGAGCGCGCCGACGCCGGCGGCGTTCGCCATGGTGCCGACCGTGCCGATCTGAGCGCCCGCTTCGATATCACCGCGCGGGAAGACGCCAAGGCCTGGCTGGCGGCGCGGGAGCTCGCCACGGACGACTGCCTGCTGCGACGCGTCGTCACCGCCAGCGGACGCTCCAAGGCGTGGATCAACGGCCAGCCCTGTACCATCGCGGATCTGCGCGAACTCGGCGAATGCCTGATCGACGTGCATAGCCAGCATGCGCACCAGGCGCTGCTCAACGAGGACACGCACCGCCGCCTGCTCGACGATGCGGCAGGTCACAACAAGGCGGTGGCCGAGCTCGGCGAGCTGCACCGTCAATGGCACGCATTGCGCCGACAGTATCGCGAGCGCAGCGTGAACGACGAGGAACGTCAGGCCAAGCGCCAGTTGCTGCGCTATCAGGTCGAGGAGCTCGATCAGCTCGACCTGCAGGCCGACGAGCTGGGGAGCCTGGAACAGGAGCAGGAGACGCTGGCGCATCTCGAGGAGAGCCTGCGCGAGGCGCAGTTCGCCGCCGACAGCTGCGATCACGACGAGAGCGGCGCGCTGACTCTCTTGTCCCAGGCTACCCAGCGGCTATCCCGGGTGCCCGGCAGCGACCGCGGCAGCCTGTCCGAGGCCCTGGTGATGCTGAACGATGCACAGATCCAGCTCGAGGAGGCCGCTCGCGAGCTCCATTATTATGTCGAGTCGACCGAGCTCGACCCGCAGCGCCTGGCCTGGGTCGACGAACGGCTCGGCGAGATTCATCGTATCGCCCGCAAGCATCACGTCATGCCGGAAGAGTTGCACGACCTGCACCGCCGGCTGAGCGGCGAGCTGGAAGCGCTCGATAGCGGCGACGACGATCTCGAAACGCTGAGAGCCAGGCTCGACGACCTGCGCCAGCAGTACCGCGACGCCGCCAAGCAGATCAGCGAATCACGCCAGCGCACCGCCACGGCTTTCGCCCAGCAGGTTCAGGAGCAACTGGCGTTCCTGGGCATGGACAAGGCTCGCTTCGCCGTCGATGTCACGCCGCTGGAAACACCCCAGCCCCACGGCCTGGATCGGGTCAGTCTGCAGATCAGCGCCAACCCGGGGCAGCCCCCGCGCCCTCTGGCCAAGGTGGCGTCCGGCGGCGAGCTCTCGCGCGTCAGTCTGGCGATCCAGGTCGTGGCCGCGAGTCACAGCACGCTGGCAACGCTGGTCTTCGATGAGGTCGATGTCGGCATCTCCGGCGCGACCGCCGAAATCGTCGGCCAGTTGCTGCGCCGGCTGGGGAGCGATGCCCAGGTCATGACCGTGACTCACCTGCCGCAAGTCGCCGCGCAGGCGCATCAGCACCTGCATATCGAAAAGCGCTCCAGCGACAACGAGACCCGGACTCAAATGTTCCAGCTCGACGATGCCGGGCGGGTCCGCGAACTGGCGCGAATGCTGGGCGGAGTGAAGCTTTCCAACCAGACCTTGGCTCACGCGCGCGAAATGCTGGCGGCCAGCCAAGGCTCAACGCATTGACTCGCACGTTGCGAGCCACACGCCGCTCCGTCAGGCACTGATTCGACCCGGTATCGGCGGCAGCCCGGACACCAACCCGAACATGGGCTTGTACAGACACCCAAACGAAAAACGCCGACCCTCGGGTCGGCGTCTTGCAATACGGTCTGCCAGTCTTACTTCTTGATGCCATCCTGGCGCGTGGCCTTGGAGCCGCGGGGGCGAACATAAAGCACCAGCGCGTGCTCGACCAGTTCGTAACCGTGTTCCTCGACGATCTCGCGCTGACGACGCTCGATCTCTTCGTCATAGAACTCGACGATCTCTCCCGACTCCAGATCCACCATATGATCATGGTGCTCTTCCTGGGACATCTCGAAAACCGCATGACCGCCGTCGAAGTTATGTCGCACGACCAGCCCAGCCGCCTCGAATTGCGTCAAGACACGGTATACCGTGGCCAGTCCGACATCTTCACCCGACTCCAGCAGCGCCTTGTAGACGTCCTCTGCACTCATATGGAGTTCTTCTTCCATGCGAGTCGCTTCGAGGATTTGCAGAATCTTGACGCGCGGCAGCGTGACCTTCAGGCCTGCCTTACGCAATTCTTGGTTTTCGTCGGCCATGGTCGCTCTTCGCAGTAGCGTCTTGTGTCGGGTATGATCAATCCACGCAACGATAGTGAAAGACGGACTCAAATGCAAAAACTGATCAGCACGGTCGTACTCCTCCTCGCAGTCTTTCTCGTCGCAGGCTGCAGCTACTTGGGCGTCTACAAGAGGGACATCCCGCAAGGCAATCTCATCACCCAGGATATGGTGTCGCAACTGCACACCGGCATGAGCCGTGAACAGGTCGCCTACATCATGGGTACGCCTCTGATGGAAGCCCCGTTCTCGTCGGATCAGTGGGACTACGTCTTCTACCTCGACGAAGCCTACGGCGGCACCGTGCAGAAACGCCTGACGCTGACGTTCCAGAACGACCAACTGACCGATATCGCCAAGTCCGGCGATATGGATTCGGACGTCGAACTGAACCAGGACGGCGGCCCCGGGCCGGCAGTCGAAGGAGCCGGCGAAGGCGCACCGGTACCGCAGATCGGCCCTAGCGGCATCTGAAGCGCTGACGATTCCCGGCAATGAATGGGCGGCTAGCGTGAAGTCACGCTGGCTGCCCGTTCGCGTCTTGCCTGCTTGGGATCGATCTCGAGCGGCCGGTAGACTTCGATCCGTTCTCCCTCGAGCGGTGAATAGTCTTCCGGTGCTCGCAGGCGCTCGCCAAATATGCCCAGCGGTGCCGTCGCGAAGTCGAAGCCTGCCCATGCCGGGTGTCTGGTCGGCAAGTCGGCGAGCATGACTGCTTGCCTGGCGGACATATCGGGCTCGAGCGAGAGCCGCACGATGATCTGATGTTCCGGTGTCGCGAACGCGACTTCGACATTCGTCATCAGATTGCCTCCTAACGCCCGTAGATCTGATCGGCACGCCGCGTGAAGGCGTCGACGAGCTGGCCCGCCACCTGCTGGAACAACCGGCCAAACGCCATGCCCAGCAGACGATTGCTGAACTCGAAACTCATTTCGAGCTCTATCTTGCAGGCATCCTCTCCCATCGCACGGAAGTACCAGCAGCCGCTCAGCCGCTTGAAGGGGCCATCGACGAGCGACAGATCGATGCGTTCGGGACGCTCGAGATCGTTGCGGGTCGTCACGCTCTGCTCCACACCGCCTTTGGCCAGGGTCATTCGACCGACCAGGTAGTCCTCTCCCTGCTCGACGACGCTGGCTCGCCGGCATCCGGGCAGAAACTCGGGATAGCGTTCGAAATCATTGACCAGTTCAAACATCTGTTCCGGTGTATGCCGAACGAATGCAGACCGATTCACATTGGGCATAGAGGTCTCCACTGATTTATCGCCCCGACATGCGTATCATGGGGCACCGTTTTCGATGCTTGAATGGTATCACGGCTGCCCTCATAACCAGGCTTCACACGATACTCGCCAATGCCGCTCTCTGGCGTCTGGCGTCTGGCGTCATGAAGCGCAGAACGCGGCGTGCCAGAGTGCAGCCATTCATCATACCGCCCGAGGGCATACCGGATATCGCCGTAAAGAGGTGTCATGGGTAAGAAAAAAGGCAACGCGCCAAGCAGCAATACGATCGCCCAGAACAAGAAGGCTCGGTTCGAGTATCACATCGACGAAACCTTCGAAGCCGGCCTGGCACTGGCAGGCTGGGAGGTCAAGAGTCTGCGCGCCGGCAAGGCTCAACTGACCGACACCTACATTCTGGTCAAGAATGGGGAGGCCTGGTTGCTGGGTAGCCATATCATGCCGCTCAACACGGCGAGCACCCACGTTCTGGCGGACCCGACCAGGACACGCAAACTGCTTTTGCATCGCAAGGAGATTGCCAAGATCTTCTCGAAGACGCAGGAAAAGGGCCACACCTGCGTGCCGCTCAAGCTCTACTGGAAGCAGAACCTGGTCAAATGCGAACTGGCCCTGGTACGCGGCAAGCAACTTCACGACAAGCGTGCCACCGAGAAAGAGCGCGACTGGAATCGCGAAAAGGCACGGGTCATGCGAGATCACGCTTGAGCATGATATTTACCCTGAATGTTCGAGATTGCACTTGATATGGCGTGGGCTCGCCACCATCTGGTAGAATGAAAGAGTTGTACGGGGGCGACATGGCTTCGACGCCGGTGACAATCCCTGAGGTGCATGCCGAGAGCGTAACGTATCTCGTAAATCCAACGTTGCAATTGAATAGTCGCAAACGACGAAAACTACGCTCAGGGCGCACTGGCAGCGTAAAAACTGCTAGTTGTTAGCCTGGCCCCAAAGCGATGTGCCCATTCATCGCGGCGGGGATACGAGCTAAAGCTGATGGGACCGCGGATGTCAGCGCTCTCCTGACATTCGTTAAACCTTAGAGAGATCGCAAGGTGCCATCCTGCCCGTCGGAGTGCACTGCGTTAAATCAAAAGACGGAACTAAGCATGTAGAGCTGATGGGCGAGTGCCGGCGGACGGGGGTTCAATTCCCCCCGCCTCCACCAAACATGAAAAAGCACCCGATCGGGTGCTTTTTTTGTGCTTGTGTTTCCAGATGCCAGCTGGCGGCGTTTCTCAGGCAACCGACGCCATGGCGGCCTTCTGCCGTTGCACGGCAGACATGGCGCGCTCCAGATCATCATTCTTGCACTTGAACGCGGAACAGTCAGCGCAACGGACATCTTCGGACGCCTCATGTAGCGTCGGCAGCAAAAACCGTTCCCCACCACAAACGTTGCAACGTAGACCCAACGTGACTTTTAGCATTGTCGTTCCTTGGTATGGGCCCCTTGATGGATGGCCTTGTTGTCATGTCACGAGCTGATGCTTGAGACTCCAGGTGAACTTCAAAGAAATGGGTACGTCCAATGCGCCGCTCGACAGCGATGCCCAGCGCGGCTCATCCTGCCAGTAGCGTAGTCATGAAACCGTGATACGGCTCACAGCTCGCGTAGCGACTCATCCTCTGCAGCAGCTTGACTCTCTCGGCCGCCGGCACGGCTTGCACGGCATGGTCGAGATTGGCCTCGGCCAATGTCTTGATGACCCGTCCGGGCGTGGCCAGGTAGCGTTCGTTGGTCTGCAGGATCACATGATCCGCAGCTTCATGCTCGACGACTTCATGAACATAGCTGCCAGGCAGATTGACCACGACGACCCGTTGGAAGACGTTGGCGAACAGCAGCGCAAATCCCCCGGCGCCGGCCGAAGAGCCACCGAAGATGACCAATGTCTGGGCATGGATGGGCTTGGAATTCTCGAAGATCGTGATGTTGCCGGTGCCCGGGAGATAATTGGAAAAACGGCAGTACACGCCGCTCTCCTCCCGAAAAACGGCGACGGTCGACAAGGATTTGGCGGGAGGATCCATCTTGGATCCCAGGTCACCCACGACTTCCCGCTGTTCGAAGGCGTACAGCGAAGCGAAGTCGTCATCGAAGCCGAAATGCCGCATGCAGGCAAGAAACGCAAGATAGGCACCGCGGCCACTCCAGTGCGTGTCCGTAGGGTAATAGCTATCCGGCTCCGCCTGCATCGCCGCCACGGGATTGCAGTAGTCGATCTTTTCTGCCTGGAGGAGCTTCTCGACCTGCTCGGTAGGCGTGATGCTGGCTTTCGCGTAAGGATAATATTCCGGCCTGACCTTTTCCTTGGAATTGGCGATCAACAGCAATAGAGAGCGCTGCCGCTGAAGCGGTCCGATCCCGTCAACGAAATGCTGCCATTGCTGCTTCTGCTCTGCATCCAGACGCTTCTTGCCGGTGAACTGATCGATACTGGCGTTGGTATCGTTGGCGAGGAAGAGCCACCCTTCGCGCCCTTCGAGGACTTCCATGACCGGCGCCAACGAAAAGCGCAAGCATTCGTAGACTCTGCCGTTCTTCAACCGGACGCCAAGTGTCAGGTCCTGAGAGAAATCGAAACCGTACTCGAAAGTCCAGCCAGCCTCCTGGGAGGGCGTACTCGGTTCGAGCGTGGTGAGCACAAGGCTGTCCGCTCCATCGGGAGCCGAGACGAGCAATTCCGGCCGTTGATCCTGACGGGCATCGATCCAGCCGCGAATTCGATAATGGCGAAAGGATTCGAGCGTCGCGATCCGCTTCTCGCCTTCATCGACCTCCCAGCGAATCGTGATGGGTGCCGCCAGTTGCTGCGCCGTCAACTGGAATTTCTTTGCTTTCCGGCTGGCAATGACGTCCTTGAGATCACTAAGGACAGGGTTTCCCGGCTGTTTTTCCAGCCCCAGGTTGACTGTATGGAGCGCAGCACTGAATTGTTGCGCCGCGAGCCAGGCACGCGCTTGGCGAACATAGACCTGATGCGGGAAACCCTCGCAATGATCGATGATGAACTGCCATCTCTCGGCAGCCACCGGCCATTCTTTCCGCGTCATTGCCAATTCGGCATAGGAAATTGCCAGTTTGAGAGAAGGCTGGGAGGATGCCTGCAGGGCAACGGCCATCATCTCTTCGTACTTGGCAGTCTCGCCGGCACCGTCATAGGCACGCATCAACGCCTCGACGATATCGGAGCTATCGTCTCCTGCCTTGAAAGCGGGCTCCAGCAAGGCAATGGCACCCGAAAAATCGCCTTTTTCCAACCGAGCAGAAGCCTCGGCCAGCGGCTCGGACGTCCCCTCGATGCGTTCGGCAACGGACAATGAATTCATAACGGCTCCCTGATGGCTGCAACGGTAGACCCCGGGCGCGAGGCTGACGATACGGCGCCGTGGTTCGGCCATCGGTGAGCTGGTATTCGCCATCGCATGCCCGCGTAATCCACGAGAGCGTCGGCTAGGGAGACCCTCCTTCCCATGCCTCGGCGCTTACGTCGTCAATGTATCGCTCCGCACCGTCCCAATGCCGGCCTATAGAGCGACAATTACTCTGGCCGGCCGACGACAACTACTGTGACCGGTTGCCCTAAGCTTGACCGCTTGTCCCGACCCACCAGGGAGCCGGTATGGCGGTCACCAGCCAACAGGTCACGCTCTATATGTCGCAACGTCAACAAGGCCAGACCCAGGAGGTCGCCGCCGCCAAGGCCGGCCTCTCCGTCAGAACCGCTCGCCGCCTCGAACGCCGGGCCGAGTCCTCCGAGCCGCCGGCATCACGGCACTGGCGAACCCGGCCCGACCCCTTCGCCGATGTGTGGGAGACCACGCTCGTCCCCCAGCTGGCCGCCGCCCCGGGCTTGCAGGCACTGACCCTGCTGGAGTGGTTGCAGGAGCAGCACCCCGGCCAGTACCCGGACAGCCTGCTGCGAACCCTGCAGCGCCGGGTCAAGGGCTGGCGAGCCGCGCACGGCCCGGAGAAAGAGGTAATGTTCCCGCAAACCCATGGCCCCGGGCTGCGCGGCCTCTCCGACTTCACCGAGCTCAAGGGGATTGTCATTACCGTGGCAGGGGAGCTGCTTGATCACCGGCTCTACCACTTCCGCCTGGCCTACAGCGGCTGGTGTTATGTCCGGGTGGTGCTCGGTGGCGAGAGCTACCCGGCGCTGGCTGAAGGCCTGACCCGTGCGCTGGAGCGGCTTGGCGGTGTCCCCGCGGAGCACCGCACCGACAGCTTGTCGGCGGCCTTCCGCAACCTCGGCCGGGAGGCGGAAGCCGACCTCACCGAGCGTTATGCTGCCCTGTGCGCTCACTACGGCATGACGGCCACCCGTAATAACCCAGGGCGCGGCCATGAAAACGCCAGCATCGAGTCGCCACATGGCCACTTCAAGCGGCGCCTGCAACAGCGCCTGACGCTGCGCGGCTCCCAGGACTTCGCTAGCCTCGATGACTACCAGGCCTTCCTCGATGAGGTGACCACCGCGATCAACCGCCGCAACGCGGCCCGGATCACCGTCGAGCGTGGCGCGCTGCAGCCACTGCCCAGCCGGCCCGGTACCGACTACAGCGAGGTGACGGTGCGCGTCACTACCTCCAGCACCATCCAGGTGCGCAAGGTGCTCTACTCGGTGCCGTCCCGGCTGATCGGCGAGAACCTGCGGGTGCACCTTTACGATGATCGCTTGGTGCTGCATCACGCACAGCAAGCATTGCTGACGCTGAGGCGGCTGCATGCCACGCCGGAAAGCGGCCGGTTGCGGGTCATCGATTACCGCCATGTGATCGGCTGGCTGGTCCGCAAGCCCCGGGCGCTGGCGGGGCTGACGTTCCGCGACGACCTGTTGCCGAGTGCGGAGTGGCGCGAGCTGTACGCCCGGCTGACCGCCGCCTTGCCGGTCGCCGAGGCCTGCAAGCGCATCGTTGGCGCTCTGGCGTTGGCCGCCGAGCAGGACCAGGCCGAGGCGATCGCCAGTTACTGGCTGGGCGCCCTGGCGCGCGGGAAGAGCCCGACGCTGGCCGAGCTCCAGGCCCGCTTCGCCGCCACGCCGAGCGCCACGCTGGTTTTCCCCCAGGTGACTCAGCATGACATCGCCAGCTACAACCATCTGGTGCCCAGCGTGCCGACCACAGAGGTGTGCTGCCATGCCTGATGCCCAGACGCTGCCGCTGCTACTGCGACAGCTCCGCCTGCCCACCATGGCCGCCTGCTGGCCCCAGCTGGAAACCCGCGCCCGAGCCGAAAACTGGAGCCTGCCACAAACACTGGCCGCCCTATGCGAGCACGAGCTGGCCGAGCGTGAGCGACGCCGGCTGGCCCGGCACCTCAAGGAGGCCCGGCTGCCGGTGGGCAAGACGCTGGAGTCCTTCGAGTTCGACGCCATCGCGGCCGAGCAGCGCCAGCAACTGAGCGCCTTGGCCGGCGACACGCAGTGGGTCGACCAGGCTCACAACCTGCTGCTGTTTGGGCCCTCCGGCGTCGGCAAGAGCCACGTGGCGGCCGGGCTCGGGCATACGCTGGTCGACCAGGGTTACCGGGTGCGCTACGCCACCGCCTCAAGCCTGGTCCAGGAGCTCCAGGCTGCCAAGCAGGCACTGCGCCTGAGCGACGCCCTGATCAAGCTCGACAAGTACGCCGTGCTGGTGATCGACGATATCGGCTACGTCCAACGCAGCGAGGCCGAGACGTCAGTGCTGTTCGAGCTGATCGCCCATCGCTACGAGTCGGCCAGCCTGATCATCACCGCCAACCAGCCGTTCAGCGCCTGGGACAGTATCTTCCCCGACAGCATGATGGCCGTGGCCGCCATCGACCGGTTGGTGCACCACGCCACGCTGATGGAGCTGAGCGGGGAGAGCTACCGTAAGCGTGCTTATCAACGACAATTACAAGGAGGAAAAGCTGGGTCGTCGGACTGACGACAACTACCCCACCCAACCGGCCATTTTAATTGTCGCCAAGCGGCCAAAGTAGTTGACGTCGCATACCGGCCATGTGTTCTGAGTTATCGATTCATCCTCACTATATCCCAGCGCTGACCTGACTCGACATCGCCCGCCAGGCATGAACTTTTTCAGCATCTCGGGGCCTGCAATCTCATCGTTTGTCGCTACAGGCCTAGTGGCGTTTTCACTGGAAACGGGTGAAAAAGGCACACAGCCAGACGTCCAGTGCCGGACTCCTGCTCTGGAAAACCCGCCCATATCGGCTAGCCTCACGAGATAGCGCCGCCTTGGTAGGCACGCGAATTTGCCATGTAACTATTCAGGTCACGCTGCCTGATCCAGGCCGTCCCGACGCATGAATTCGGGCACTTCACCGGCAAACAACTGTTCCAGTGCGGTGTGCGCTGCCAGGCCCTGCTTGACCGCCGTCGAGAGGAAGCTGCGCATCCGGCAGAAGATCTCGGCACCTTCCCAGGAGCGGAAACAGCCTGAAATCTTCTGCTGGACCTTGGTCATCCGCAGGTCACGCTCCCCTTGGTTATTGGTGAAGGGCGCGGCGGGGTCGTCGAGGAAACGCAGCACGTCGTCCTCGTACGCCTGGAGACGTTCGAGCAGGTTACGTGCCTTGGTACGTTTGGCACGACCGCGCTTTCCCGGTGGTGGTGGGATCGGTGGCGGACACTCGGTCTCACCCTCTGTCAGGCACTGCCGATAGCGGACTCGCCAGCGTTGCGCCTCTTCGGGCGAGAGCGTGCCACCGGCAGCGTCAACGGCCTGATGCATCTCCAGCAGCAGATCATGCAGCGCCTTGGCCCACTTTTGGTGGTCATTTTCCCAGGCCGCAGTCAATTCACGCAGGTGATGGGCGTTGCAAAGTGCGTGGCGGCAATCCGCGTAGCGGTAGTAAGGCTTCCAGTGATCATGCACCAGCACCCCCTGGACATAGGGCAGGATGCCGATGGCATCCATGGCCTCCTGACCTCGCTTGGCGTGAGGCGCCAAGTAGGTCAGGGCGTCATTCGAGGCGCTGTGCAGCCAGTAGCGCTTGCCGCCGACCTGCATCCCGGTCTCGTCGGCATGCACGGTCGCGGCTTGCCTCAGCGCCGGGATCGCCCACTCGGCAAACGCCTCGGCGCGCTGATAGGCCTCTTGATTGAAGGCGAACAGCGTGCCGGTGCTCAGCGATAGATCGCACTGTGAGGCCAGCAGCGCCTGGATGCGGGCATAGGGCAGCAACTGATACTGCGAGAGATAGACGACATGCGCCTTGAGACGTGGGCCATACTGGATCGGGCGGGTCACGCCGTCGGGAAACGGCGCCACATGGCGCCGCCCGAGATCGTCCTCCAGCACCTCGGCGCGATACTCGGTGACGACGGCCTGGATCACGATGTCTTGCACCTGGCGCGTTTCGATGCCGACCGAGCGATAGGTGCGCCCTTTGGGCAAGGTGCGGCGATCGACGCGCAACGACACGATCTCGTCGGGATCGGTGACCGGCGCCAGCGTCTTGCCTTCGTGACCCGGTTGCCCGCCAGGGCGACGCTCGCCCTTGGCCCGGGAACGGCGTTGGCGGTTGGGGTCTTGTGACGGCGGCTTGCTGCTGTTGCGGCTGCTGGTGGCCAGTCGGTCGGCCATCAGCTTGACCAGCAGCATCAGCACGTCGATGGCAGCACGCAAGGAAGGCGAGACCGTGTGGTCTTCCTTGAGCTGCTGCCGGACCCGTTCCAGGGCCTCGTCGACGTTGATATCGCTGATGGTCATGTCACCGCATAGACGTGCCGAAGGATCAGGCACACTATGCCAAAAAAATCAGGTGGTTGGCGACATGCCATCCGCAGCCACCTGAATAGTTACTTTGCCATTAACGATAAAGTGTTATCCTGAAAATGATTAGGCTGGCAGAGTGTCGCCAAATCGGACCGCCCACAAGACAAGGAGATTGGAGCTTGACAGCCCTTCGCCCCGATCGCTGGCTCAGTCGCTGGCTACTGCTACTACTTTTGATATTCGCTATTCCTGCACTGGCTCAGGAAAGTGGCACCGAAGGGCAGTCTGCTCAGGATGGCCCTGCCTATTCCACAATGGCGGATCTGCTGGAAAATCCGGAATCGCGGCAAGCCTTGATCGACCAGTTGCGACAGCTGGCTTCTCGACAGGATTCCTCCGGCGATTCGCAAGCCGACGCGGCTCAGAGAGGGGGTGCGGCCGACAACGCGGCCGCGAACAATGACGGTAGCGACACCGCCTCCGGGCAAGCTACCCAAGCAACTGGCAGCACCGCCAACGAAAGCGGCGAGAGTGCCGAGACAGTCACCTCCTTCCCTCGGCGGATGGCACAGATCACCAGCGATTTCGCAGGCGATATCGGCGGTCAGCTCACCAGCCTGGCGGCTTTGATCGGCGGCTTTTTCACCAGTGACAGCGCCGCCGCGAGCACCGGCCCGGCGTTCAGCATGAGCGATTTCCTGAATGCGGCGATCGAACTTGCCCTGGTGATCATCGCCACGGTCGCCGCCTTCCTGATTCTGCGGGCCATCGCCAGACCGCTGTTTTCCCGCCTCAGCCACTGGGCTCTGCAAGGCGAAGGACGTAGCCATCTGTTACACCTCATCGTGGCCGTGGTGCTGGCGGCCATCGTCGATGTCGTCGTCGTCGTCCTCGCCTATGTGGCAGGCAATCTGGTGGCGACCTTTCTGGTCGGCGAAAGCGGCAGTCTCGATACGCGACTCTCGCTGTTCCTCAATGCGTTCCTGATGATCGAGCTGTTCAAGTGCGCCTTGCGGATACTCTTTTCATCGCGCCATGAAGGGCTGCGCCTGGTATCCATCGAGGCCGGTCAGGCAAGGTACTGCAACCGATTCCTGGCGACACTGGCCAGCTTCATCGGCTACGGCATGCTGGTGGTCGTGCCGATCCTCAACGCCAACCTCTCGTCCGCCTTCGGCAAGGCGGTGGGCGTACTGATCATGCTCGTTGCGCTGATCTGGTCGCTGGGCGTCGTGTTCAAGAATCGTATCGGCGTGCGCGACCTGATCATCGCCAAGGCGGATTCGGCACAGATGTCCGCATCGCGCGTGGCGCTTCGCCTGTTCGCGCGGATCTGGCACGTCATCGCGGTGATCTACGCCGTCATGGTGTTCGCCGTTACGCTGCTGCATCCCGAAACCGCGCTGCCGTTCGTCCTGATCGCGACATTGAAGACGATCATCTACGTCGGTATCGGCACGCTCGTCTCCGGCCTGCTGACCCAGCTCATCGGCCGACGCATCGACCTCGGCGACAACATGCGCAAGCGACTGCCGTTGCTCGAGCCGCGCTTGAACTCCTACATCCCGACGCTGCTGAAGATCGTCCGCGCCATCATTCTGATCGCGGTAGTGATGTACACCCTGGATGCCTGGGGCGCGTTCGACCTCGCCGCCTGGTACGCCAGCGACGCAGGATCGCACACCGTGGCGACCGTGATTCAGGTCATCCTGATCCTGATCATCGCTGCCATCGTGTGGATCGGCCTGGCCAGCCTGATCGAGAACTACCTCAATCCCGAAACGGGAGGCGGCGCGCCCACCGCCCGCGCGCAGACGTTGATGAGCCTGTTCCGCAACGCCCTGGCCATCACCCTGATCATCATGACCGTGATGATCGTGCTGTCGCAGATCGGCATCAATATCGGGCCGCTCATCGCTGGCGCCGGGGTGCTGGGTCTGGCCATCGGCTTCGGTGCCCAGAAACTGGTCCAGGATGTCATCACCGGGGTGTTCATCCAGCTGGAAAACGCCATGAACACCGGAGACGTCGTCACCGCCGGCGGCATCACCGGCACCGCCGAGCGCATCAGCATCCGTTCCGTGGCGATCCGCGATCTGTCCGGCACCTATCACATCGTGCCGTTCTCTTCCGTGGATACCGTCTCCAACTTCATGCGCGAGTTCGGCAACCATGTCGGCGAATACGGTATCGCCTATCGCGAGAACATCGATTACGCCATCGAACAGCTGGAAGCCGCCTTCGAGGAGCTCAAGGCGAGCGAGGAGCACGGTCACAAACTGCTGGCACCAATGACAGTGGCAGGGGTCATCGCGCTGGCCGACAGCTCGGTCAACATCCGCGTGGTGATCAAGACCACGCCGGGGGATCAGTGGGGTGTCGGGCGCGCCTACAACCGCCTCGTCAAGCTCTACTTCGACAAGGCCGGTATCGAGATTCCGTTCCCGCATACCACGCTCTACTTCGGACAGGATCGTACCGGTTCGGCGCCGCCCGCCAACCTGCGCATCATGCAGGAGGACTTCACCATCGACGGCAGTCCCGCCGGTCAGCCGAAGGCTCACCAGACCGACGCGCCCACGGCGATCGAGGGCGAGAGCCGGTCAGAATCGACGCTGAATCAGCGAGCGCAGGACGAGACGCATCGAAAACCCACCGACGACGATGTCGATGGCGACGAGACGGACGAACCGCGCTAATCGCCGGGAGAATTCTCCCGTCTCTTGGGGCCGCCTTCGGGCGGCCCTTTTCGTTGCGTCCTGGCGTCAGGCGGTCGTCGTCATCCCGGCGCCCAGCATAGCGGCGCCGCGTACGCCGCTGGCATCGCCCAGGCGAGAGCGCACCACGTCGGGTACTTCGACACCCGGGAACAGGTGCTCGGCCATGGCCGCCGGCAGTGCCGCCACGAGGTCATCCATGGCCGACAGACCACCACCGATGATGATTACTCGAGGCGATAGCAGCTTGACCACATTGGCCAGGGCGCTGCCCAGCAGCGCCAAATGGCACTCGCGTGCGCGCCGCGCCGCGCCTTCCCCCGCCAGCCAGGCCTGATGCCACTGCTCGGCGGATGTCGACCGGCCGCCAAAATGGCGGTGCAGTCTCACCAGCCCGGGCCCGGCAATATAGCCTTCCAGGCACGCCTCGAGACCGCAGCCGCAGGGCAACAGCGGCAGGTCATAGCGCCGGGCAGCCGTTGCGGGCAACGGCAGATGCCCCCACTCCCCGGCGAATCGTCCGGCGCCCTTGAGCAGCCGTCCGTCCACCAGCGCGCCGCCGCCCGCGCCGGTTCCCAGGATCGCGCCGAAGGCGTGCATCACGCCTTCGGCCGCGCCGCCGGGCCCGGTTTCCGACACCACGAAGCAGCGGCTGTCGTTCTCGATGATGACATCGCGATCGAGATGCGCCGTCAGCGCCGTCTCCAGGATGAAGGAGCGAAGCCCCGGCAGGTTCGCCGCCACCAGGCGGCCATGCTCATCGATGACACCGGGAAAACCCAGCCCCAGCGAACCGCGTCCGCCATGACGGCGATCCGCCTCTTGTACCATCCCGGCCAGCAGCGCCAGCAAGGCCTCGCCATCGTCCGCCGGCGTCGGCTCGCGCCAGCGATCGAGACACTGCCAATCCAGATCGTAGATCGCGATCTCGGTCTTGGTCCCGCCGACATCGATACCGTAATGCATGCAAGGCCTCCTCAAGCCGGCCATGGCGTTGTTCTATTGACGAAAAGTCGCCCCGAAAAGCGCCCGCGCACGAAAAAAAGGCGCCCGCAGGCGCCCAGGAGAGCAATCGATCGTCAGCCGGGATTAGCGCGTCATGTCGCTGGGTTGCGGCAATGCCGGCAGCGACTTGTCGAGCAGCGTCACGCTCTGACGGTAGTAGAGCTGGCTCTTGCTGTGATCGCCGAGGTTGGCATACAACCGTGCCAGCTCGGCGCAGACGACCCCGCTCGGACGCTGACGCTGGCTCGCCTCGAAGTACTCCTGTGCCTTGCCCCAGTAGGCGTTACGCAGCGACAGGCGGCCCAGGGTGAGCAGCAGATCCGGATCGTTGGGGCGCTCCTGCAGCCACTTCTCGGCATAGACCAGCTGGCGAGCGGCGTCGACATTGAGCAGACCGTAGCGCAGCACCAGCCGCGTATCCCAGTGCTCCTTCAGCGCATTGCGCAACAGACGCTCGGCATCGCCCTCTTCTCCGCCCTTGATCAGCGCTTCGGCATAAAGCCCGACCAGTTCCACGTCGCCACGCAGGTTGTCCGGCATGTCCGCCCACAGCGAACGGACGCGCGGCAGATTGCCTTCCTGCTGCGCGGCCTGTACCAGCAGCTCGCGATAGACCCGCTGGTCGAGCTCGCGACGCTCGTCTTCGGTGATCAGGCGATGCTTGTCGAGACGCGGCAGCAGTCGACGCATGCCATCCCAGTCATTGACGCTGAGATAGGCCTGCTTGAGCAGCTTGAGCACCTGCGGGTGCTCCGGCAGTTGCTGCTCCAGACGCGTCAGCGTGGCCAGGGCTTCCTCGAACTGCTGGCGATCCAGCATCAGCTGGGCCTGCACCAGCCCCACCGCCGTATCGGCACCCTCGGTGCTGTGATGCGCCCGCTTGAGCAGCACGTCGGCCTGCTCGTAACGGCCCTGGTAATGGGCCGCCAGCGCTGCGGAAAGATAGTTGACCAGCGGCGTGCCGGAATCGTCGGCCGCCTTGGTGAGAGACTTCTCGGCACGCTTCCAGCGGCCTTCCGCCAGCGCCACCAGCCCGCGAACGGTGCGCTTCATCGCGGTGCGGTGACGCGTACGGCTGTTCCAGACCTTGAGCCGGCTCACCGGGCGACGCAGGCGGGTCAACGCACGCAGCAGGAAGTGCAGTATCAGGAAAGCGGCCAGCAGCAGGACACAGCCGAACCAGAAAGAGGTCTGGATGGAGGTGTCGCCAACGCGAATGAACCAGTAGCCCGGCAGCGACTGCATCAACTGCCCAAACAGCGCGCCGACCGCCAGACCGAAGACGATCAGCAGGATCAGCTTTCTCATGCGCCCTCTCCCTGTGCCGATCCGCTGGTACCACCCTGTGCGCCGCCGTTCTGTGAACCGCCGTTCTGCGAGCCGTTTCTGCCCTGGTTACCGCTGCCGTTGCCGAAGCGCTGTTCGATGAAGCGCTTGAGCAACTGCGAGGATTCGCTGATATCGGGCAGCTCCGGTCGGACCTCGTTGTCACGCAGGCTCTTGAGCTTGTCGATCGAGTTGGTCACACCGTCGTTGTCGGTCGCGTAGTAGCCTTCGACCAGCTCGATCGCCTTGTCGAGACTCGCCTGGTAAAGCTTGGGCTCCGATTTCAGCAACGCCAGTTGCGCCTGTTCGAGAAGCAGCCGGACGTTCTGGCGCAGGTAGGATTCCTGCTGCGGCGTGATCAGCGCTTCCAGCGGCTGGTCATGACGCCGCACGGTCACCAGATCCTTGAGTTCGCTGCCCAGCGTCGCCAGCTGTTGCCGCCAGCCGCCGGTCGGCTTGACGTCACCCTCGCCGGCGGCGATCTCCTCGATGTCCTGCTTCAGCGGTAGACGCGCCAGCTGCTCCTGCTGCGCCATCAGCGCCAGATAGAGGCCGGTGCGATCGATGACCGGCACGGAATCGAGCGAAGCCAGCTCGGACTGGATGGCTCGACGGATCGGCACCAGCGCCGGATTGTCCGCCTCGCGCAGACGCGCGTCGGCGGCGTTCAACAGCGCCTTGGCGCCCTCGACGTCACGCTCGAGCTGCAGCCGCTGGTTGGCCAGGCGCAGCAGATATTCGGCTTCGGCGTGCAGCCACTCCCGCGGGTCGGCCTGCTGCTGCTGGGCCAGCTCCTTGAGTACCTTGTCCAGGGTGTTGTCGAGATTCTGACGGTACTGATCGAACTCGCCACGCATCATTCTCAGATTCTGCTGACGATTCTGGCCGAGCTCGCCGACTTTCGACTCGAGCTGGTCGAGCGTGGTGCTATTGGAACCGACCTGACTCAACTGCGTCTGCTGTTGCTGGATTTTCTGCCAGCCGAGATATCCGACGATTGCCACGGCAATCGCCAGCAGGATGACCAGAACCAAGGCCAGCAGCCCCAGTTTGGCGCCATTGCCTCGTTTGCCAGCCGTTGGCGGAGTACCGCCTGGCGGAGTGGCCGCGCCTCCCGAGGATGGCGTTGCCGGACCCGACTTGCCGCTTTTCTTGCCGGCTGTGGCGCCGTTTTTGCCACCCGCGGAGCCGGATTGAGCAGAGGCGCCGGATGCAGCGGCCGCCTGAGCCGTGTTCGATGCGGAAGCGCCGGATTTACCCGACTTGCTGGTGGCATCCGGTTTGCTGGTGACGTTCGTGTCGCCAGTCGTATCACCCGTAGTGGCCGGCTGCGCGACATCCGGCTTGATCGGGTCGGCCTTGGCCGAGCCGCTTTTGGCAGAGGGATCGGCAGGTGATGACGGCTGGCTATTGTCCGCGTTCGACGCCGCGGCCGCCTTCGGGTCATGTCCGGTCGGTTTGGCCGTGCCGTCCGATGTCTGCTCGCTACCGGATGTCGGTGCCGACGGCGGTTGCTGATCTTTGCTTTGCTTGCTCATCTACGCTTGCCTTTTTCGTGATCACCCTGATCGAAGGTGGCGCCCCGCGGATCGAGCACCGCGCGGACCTCGGCGCTCAATGCCGCCGGGGAAGCGCCCGACGCCACATGAGGCGAGCCGAACCCCAACGTTTCCGCCAGTGTAGCCAACCGCGGACTCGACACGATTAGCGGTTGGTTCAACGCAACCGGGCCACACCATGTGACCAAATGTTGCAATATTTCCCCGCTGGTCACCACCAACGCGGCAAAATCTCCGCTTGCTAGACACGTGTCCAGGGGGGGAGAAGGTGGATGATAACAACGCCGGTAAAGCGAAACCGCTTCGACCTCGGCGCCACGTTCACGCAGCCGTTCCGCCAGCAGTTCCCGACCCGATTCGCCGCGAGCCAGCAGCAGGCGCTTGCCGGCTATCGCCTTGAGCGATGCCACTTCCAGCAGCCCTTCGCTGTCCTCGCCGTTCGCTCCGGAGGGAATGACCGCCGGCACGCCCAGTTCCGCGTGGAGCGTCTGCGCGGTGGCTCTGCCAATGGCATAGAAACGCAGGCCCAGAGGCAACTGGGGCCAGTATGACGCAATGGCCTCGGCAAGACACGTCGCGGCCTGCGGGCTGACCACGATGATGCCTTGGAACAGATCGAGATCCAGCAGCGCAGTGCGAGCCGAGTCCGACAGCGCTACAGGCTCGAAACGCAGCACGTCGAGCGCGGCCGTGGCGTAGCCGGATTCGCCCAGTGCCCGCGCCAGGACCTCGCCGCGAGCCCCGGGGCGCGTCAGCAGCACGCGGTCAGGCATCACTCGTTACCGGCGCTTCCGTAAACCTCGGCAAGAATCTCGCCGGCTCCCTGATCCAACAGGTCTTCCGCCACGCGAATCCCCAGCGATTCGGGCTCCATGGCCGATCCCCGGCTCTCGGCACGTAGCACGACCGAACCGTCGGGATGCCCCACGAGGCCGCGCAGCCACAGCGTATCGCCACCGTTCTCGAGCACGGCGTAGCCGCCGATCGGCACCTGGCATCCGCCATCGAGGCGCGTGTTCAGGGCACGTTCGGCGCGCACCCGCGTCGCCGTCGCGGCGTGATCCAGCGGCGCCAACAGCGAAATCAGTTCAGCGTCGTCGTAGCGACATTCGATCCCCAGCGCCCCCTGGCCGCAGGCCGGCAGGCTCTCTTCCGGCGTCAGTTCCGCGGTAATGCGATCCGCCAGCTGGAGCCGCTGGAGCCCGGTCGTGGCCAGGATGATCGCCTCGAAGTCGCCTGCATCGAGTTTGCCCAGGCGGGTCTGGACGTTACCGCGCAGCGGCAGCACTTCGAGATCCGGACGCCGCGCGCTGACCTGCAGACCGCGCCGCAGGCTGGAGGTGCCGACGCGCGCCCCCTCGGGCAATGCATCGACACTCGCGTAATGATTGGACACGAACGCATCCGTGGGCGCGCCGCTTTCCAGAATCACCGACAGTCCCAAGCCTTCCGGGAACTGCATCGGCACATCCTTCATCGAATGCACCGCCAGATCCGCGCGGCCATCGAGCATCGCCTCCTCGAGCTCCTTGACGAACAGTGCCTTGCCGCCGATCTTCGCCAGCGGCGTGTCGAGGATCTGATCGCCGCGGGTAGACAGCGGCACCAGTTCGACATTCAGGTGCGGGTGAAACCTTTCCAGCAACCCCTTGACGTGTTCAGCCTGCCATAGCGCCAACGCGCTCTTGCGGGTTGCGATTCTCAATCTGTTTGCGTCGAGCACGCCGTTCTCCGAGTCTGATGGAGAGTACCGTCGGCACCGTTGATGGGTGCATTCGGTTCGTCACCAAGTGGGCGTTCGCGTTCACGAACCTTGTCTTACATGATAGAGCAGTCGCTGGATGAGGAAAAATCGACCGCGTTGTCGAATGACCGGCCAAATTCGTCAGTTTCCCGGGGCACCGTTTCGGTAGTGCTTTTTTACCGCTTTCCCTGCACCTCCCTTTGCGATTTTCCTTGCATCTTTTTACGGCTTTCTTTGTACCTTGGCGGCACGCTTCACACCGCCTTACACCGTCCTATGCCGACGTCGTCTCTGATACACTCCGATCAGCGCTTCATAAACCCGTTATTCGCAGACCACGCAGAGCTCGATTTCGATGACGCAGGCAACCAACCAATCCTGGGGCGGACGTTTCAGCGAACCTACCGACGCATTCGTCGCCGCCTTTACCGCTTCGATCCCGTTCGACAAGCGTCTCTATCACCACGACATCCGCGGTTCGATCGCCCATGCCACCATGCTGGCCCGGGTCGGCGTACTGACCGACGACGAACGGGATAGCATCATCGACGGCCTGAAAGCCATCGAGACCGAGATCGAACGCGGCGAGGTCGAATGGTCGATCGCGCTCGAAGACATCCACATGAACATCGAAGCGCGGCTGACCGACAAGATCGGCATTACCGGCAAGAAACTGCATACCGGGCGCTCGCGCAACGACCAGATCGCCACCGATATCCGGCTCTATCTGCGCGACGAGATCGATGCCGTCGCCGCCGAGCTCTCACGCCTGCGCAGCGGTCTGATCGAGCTGGCCGACCGCGAAGCGGATACCATCATGCCCGGCTTTACCCACCTGCAGACGGCGCAACCGGTGACCTTCGGCCACCACCTGCTGGCCTGGCAGGAGATGCTGACCCGGGATCACGAGCGCCTGCTCGACTGTCGCAAGCGGGTCAACGTGCTGCCGCTGGGCGCCGCGGCGCTGGCCGGCACGACCTACCCCATCGATCGCCACGTCACTGCCGAGCTGCTGGGCTTCGATCGTCCGGCGGAAAATTCGCTGGATGCGGTCAGTGACCGCGACTTCGCCATCGAATTCACCGCCTTCGCCAGCATTCTGCTGATGCACCTCTCCCGCATGAGCGAGGAGATGGTGCTGTGGGCCAGCGCCCAGTTCGACTTCGTCGACCTGCCGGACCGCTTCTGCACCGGCTCCTCGATCATGCCGCAGAAGAAGAATCCGGACGTACCGGAGCTGGTGCGCGGCAAGACCGGGCGTGTCTACGGCCATCTGATGAGCCTGCTGACGCTGATGAAATCCCAGCCGCTGGCCTACAACAAGGACAACCAGGAAGACAAGGAACCGCTGTTCGATACCCTCGACACGGTCAAGGGCTGCCTGCGCGCCTTCGCCGACATGGCGCCGGCGCTGGTGGCCAAGCCGGAAAACATGCTCGAAGCGGCACGCCGGGGCTTCTCCACCGCCACCGATCTGGCCGACTATCTGGTCCGTGCCGGTGTCGCCTTCCGTGACGCCCACGAGATCGTCGGCAAGGCGGTCGCCTACGGCATCGAGCAGCGCAAGGATCTCTCCGAAATGTCGCTTGCAGAGCTCCAGCGCTTCTCCGATGCCATCGGTGAAGACGTCTTCGAGGTGCTGACGCTGGAAGGGTCGGTCGCCGCGCGCAATCACATCGGCGGCACCGCGCCGGATCAGGTTCGCGCCGCCGCCCAGCGCGCGCGCAACGCCCTCGGCACGCTGCAGGAGAGCCATCATGTCGCGTAACGTTTCGGCCATCTTTCCGCAGCTATCGAAGCCGCTGGTGCTGGCGCTGCTGACCCTGTCGCTGGTGGCACTGTCCGGCTGCGGCCAGAAAGGGCCGCTCTACATGCCCGGCGACGAGGAAGCGGCGAAAACCTACGACCCGCAAGGCGTCTACGAAGAGGACGCTCGGCCGTCAGGCTCGGCGGCCCAGTCTCCCGGCGAGGAAGACGCCGATACCGCAGACCAGGCACCGGCCGCGCCACAGGCAAGCCCGGCGCCTGCCGCCACGCAACCGAACGCCGAGGAGTTACCGTGACGTTCGAGGCTTTTCCCATTCGTGATGGCGTGCTGCACGCCGAAGACATCGCCCTGGACCGGCTCGCCGAGCAGTACGGCACGCCCTGCTACGTCTATTCGCGCGCGGCGCTGACCCGCCACTTCAAGGCCTACAGCGAGGCGCTCGGCGACATGCCGCATCTCGTCTGCTACGCGCTCAAGGCCAACTCCAACCTCGCCGTTCTCGACGTGCTGGCGCGTCTCGGCGCCGGTTTCGATATCGTGTCGGTCGGCGAACTCGAGCGGGTCATTGCCGCGGGCGGCGACCCGGCCAAGGTCGTGTTCTCCGGCGTCGGCAAGCAGGCCGACGAGATGGCCCGCGCGCTGGAAGTCGGCATCAAGTGTTTCAACATCGAATCGCAGCCGGAGCTGGAACGTCTCGATCGCGTGGCCACCGAGCGCGGCCAGGTGGCGAACATTTCCATTCGCGTCAATCCGGACGTCGACGCCAGGACCCATCCGTACATCTCCACCGGGCTCAAGGCCAACAAGTTCGGCGTGGCCGCGGAAGAGGTGTTCGATCTCTACGCCTGGGCGGCCGAACGGCCCAACCTCAAGGTCGTGGGACTGGATTGCCATATCGGCTCTCAGCTCACCGAGCTCTCGCCCTATCTCGATGCGCTGGATCGCCTGCTCGCCCTGGTCGACCGCCTCGCCGATCACGGTATCGTCATCGAACATCTGGACATCGGCGGCGGCCTGGGCGTGACCTATCAGGACGAACGCCCGCCGGCAGCCGAGGATTTCGTCGCCGCCGTGCGCGAGCGCCTGCGCGGTCGGGAACTGACGCTGCTGCTCGAGCCCGGGCGCTCCATCGCGGCCAACGCCGGGGTCATGCTGACCCGGATCGAGTACCTCAAGCCTGGCGAAACCAAGAACTTCGCCATCGTCGACGCCGGCATGAACGATCTGATCCGCCCGTCGCTGTATCAGGCGTGGCAGGGCATCGAACGCGTCGACACTCGCCAGCCCCGCGACAGCGCCCTCTACGACGTGGTCGGCCCGATCTGCGAGAGCGGCGACTTCCTCGGTCAGGCCCGCGAGCTGGCCGTCGCCGAAGGCGACCTGCTAGCCGTACGCTCGGCAGGCGCCTACGGCTTCGCCATGGCCTCCAACTACAACAGCCGCGGCCGCCCCGCCGAAGTCCTCGTCGACGGCGACAAGAGCTATCTGGTACGCCGTCGCGAAAGCCTCGACTCCCTGTGGGCGCTCGAGTCACGGCTGCCGGAGGAGCGCTGATGCTGCTGAACTTCACCAAGATGCACGGCCTGGGCAACGACTTCATGGTAGTCGACCTGATCACCCAGCGCGCCTACCTGCGGGACGAGCAGATCCGCCAGTTGGCCGACCGCCATTTCGGGGTCGGCTTCGATCAACTGTTGCTGGTGGAACCACCGCGCAAGCCGGACATGGATTTTCGCTACCGGATCTTCAACGCCGACGGCAGCGAGGTGGAGAACTGCGGCAACGGCGCGCGCTGCTTTGCCCGCTTCGTCATCGATCAGCGCCTGACCCACAAGCGTGAATTCAAGGTCGAGACGCTGGGCGGCCCCTTGACGCTGAAGGTGGATGACGATGGCCGCGTGCGGGTCGACATGGGCACGCCACGCTTTGCACCGGCGGACGTGCCGTTCGTGGCCGACAGCGACGAGCCGCTGCACCATCTCGAGATCGATGGCCACCCCGTCGCGTTCAGCGTCGCCTCGATGGGCAACCCGCACGCCGTGTTGCAGGTCGACGATATCGACGACGCGCCGGTCGAAGCGCTGGGACCGAAGCTGCAGCAGCACCCCAGCTTTCCGCGCCAGGCCAACATCGGCTTCATGCAGGTCGACTCCCCTCACGCCGTTCGACTGCGCGTCTTCGAACGCGGCGTCGGGGAAACCCTGGCCTGCGGCACCGGCGCCTGCGCGGCGGTGGCCTGCGGCATTCGCCGGGGCCTGCTGCAAAGCCCTGTCGATGTCGAGCTGCGCGGCGGCAGGCTGACTCTGGAATGGGAAGGCGGCGAAGCTCCGATCATCATGACCGGCCCGGCCGAGCGCGTCTTCGAGGGACGCATTGCCCTGAACTCATAAATTGCCCTGAACCAACAAACAACCTGAATCAATAAATAAGAAGACGCGGCGGCGAGACTCCGCCAAGTCGCGAGGGATTCACAGGAGAACCAACGCATGTCACGCGCTCAGGCCCCCGAGCCCCGCCAGACCCTGGACCCCGATCGGGTCGCCGAGTGGCTGGCGCAGCATACCGACTTCTTCGTTGGCCGGGAGGGGCTGCTGCAACAGCTCAAGGTGCCACATCCCCATATTCCCGGTGCTGTCTCGCTGCTCGAGCGGCTGGTTCACGACCTTCGCCGCCGGGCCGAGGATGCGGAATGGCGGCTCGAGAACCTGCTCGAATCGGCCCGCTACAACGAAGCCCAGTATCGCCGGACCCGCGAGCTGGTCCTCGGCCTGATCGAGGCCGAAAGCGCCGACGCGCTGGCCGAAGCGCTATCGACGCAACTGGCGGAGCGCTTCCGTACCCACGGCATCGGCCTGTGGCTGAACGCACCGCCGGCCTGCCACGCCACGCCTCGCGACACCAATGCCTGGCAACCGCCCCGCTTCGCCTTGACCGACGAGGCGCGCCAGCGCCTGGAACTGCTGCTCAACGAGCAGACCAGCCGCTGTACCACGCTGAACCGGGAAGACTGGGAAATCCTGCTGCCACACTGCAATCCGCCGCAGGGATCCGGCTCCTGCGCCATCACGCGACTGACCCAGGGCGAGCCCATGGGATTTCTGCTGTTGGCCAGCCATGACAGCGAGCACTTTCGGGCCACCCTGGATACGCTGTTCACCGAGTACCTGGGCGAGGTGGTCAGCCGGCTGTTGCGGCGTACCGAGGTCGCCAGTGCAAGCCGCGCTTGATGCCTTCCTGAAGCGGCTGGCGCAGCGCGCCAGCCCGGCGACGGTGGATGCCTATCGTCGCGATATCACCGCCCTGATCGGCTATCTCGAGTCGCAGGACGTGAACAGCTGGCGCCAGCTCGACGTCACGCTGCTGCGGCGCTATCTGGCTCATGAACGGACTCGCGGCATGGCGCCGAGAACGCTGGCGAGACGCCGCGCCGCGCTATCGCGTTTCGCCGATGAACTGGTCCATCGGGGCGAGCTGGACCACAACCCGGTGCAATTGACACAGGCGCCACGACAGCCGCGCCATCTGCCCAGCCCGGTGGATGTCGACCTGCTCGGCCAGTTTCTGGACACCCCTCACGATGGCGATCCCCTGGATTGCCGCGATCAGGCCATGCTGGAGCTTTTCTACTCCTGCGGCCTGCGCCTGGCCGAGCTGGCGGCGCTCGACCTTGCCAGCCTCGACGACCGCCACGTGCGGGTCGTGGGCAAGGGCGGCAAGCCACGCCAGGTGCCGCTGGGCAAGCGTGCCGGCCAGGCCATCCAGGACTGGCTCGGATTCCGCAGCGCGTTGGCGAGAGAAGGCGAAACGGCCCTGTTCGTCGCCCAGCACGGCGGCCGGCTCGGTCATCGGTCGATCCAGAGCCGGCTGGCCGATACCGCCCGCAAGCGTGGCCTGCCGGAGCATCTGCATCCGCACCGGCTGCGTCACTCCTTCGCCAGTCACCTGCTGGAGTCCAGCCAGGATCTGCGCGCGGTGCAGGAACTGCTGGGCCATGCCAATCTCTCGACGACGCAGATCTACACGCGCCTGGACTGGCAGCAGCTCGCCGAGGTCTACGATAAGGCCCACCCTCGGGCGCGGCGCCGGCCCGCTTCGCCCACCGACGAACACTAGGCCGGGCCGGGAATCGCCTGCGCCCGGCCGTACCGACCAACCAAGGGAGAGGTCATTCGACATGCCGTTGGACGCCATCACCTTCGATCTCGACGACACGCTGTGGCACAACGGCCCGGTCATGGCCCACGCCGAGCCGGCGCACTATCAATGGCTCGCCGAACGGATCGACGCCCACCGAGGGCCGGCGGCGACACCGCTGGTCGAAGCCTTCCCGCTGGAAGCCTATCAGTCCATCCGCGCCTCGCTGATGCAGCGCTTCCCGTTGAGCCGAGGCGATCACAGCTGGATTCGCGAGCGCGCCATGCGCGAACTGCTGATCGAGCATGGCCTGTCTCCCGACGAGGCGGCGCAGTGGGCGGCAGCCGGCTTCGAGCACTTCATGACGTTGCGCCACGAGGTCGCGCTCTATCCCGAGGTGGTACCGATGTTCGACGCCTGGGCACGGCGCTACCGGCTCGGCATCATCACCAACGGCAACGTCGATGTACGCCGGCTGTCGCTGGATCACCATTTCGACGTGATCATTCTCGCCGGTGAAATGCACGCCTCGAAGCCGGACCCCCGCCCGTTCCTGTCGGCCGTGGCCCAGCTCGGCACGCAGCCCTATCGCACGCTGCACGTCGGCGACAACTGGGAAGAGGATGTGCTCGCCGCGCAGCGCCTCGGCATGCACGCGGTCTGGATCGACGCCAAGAACGAAGGCGAGCGGGAGCTGCCACCCCGGGTGCATCGCGTGACGCACGTAAGGGAGTTGCCGGGTATCGTGGCGCAGTTGGACCAGCCGTCGTCGTAGCGACACGACATATCATCTGGAGAAAGCGGAGGTTTGGAGCGTAATCGCTTGGAGATCGTTTCAAGCCCGAGCAGGTCACTACTGAACGGGCATCAACCTCCGTTCCGCTCGTTATTGTGAGGGGCAAGCCCCTCACGCTCCCCTTTTTGACGCCACAGGGCAGCTATGCCTGCACGCCGTATCGCTTCACTCGGGTCGGCGCGAAAGGACATCCTGTCCAACGCGCCTCTTGCGACATCCCTGTCGCAAGACCCGGTTCAGCGATGCGTCGTGCAGTGCTGCCCTGAATAGGCGTCATTGGGGTGGCGAATTCAACGTAAGCTGGGACAACTCGAATGAGTCGATAGCCCAAGTGGATCAATCTGCCAACCATCGATCCATCACGCCATACGCCTGATCCAGCCCTTGGCGCTTCAGCGAGGAGAAGAGCTGCACGCTGACCAGGTCCTCCCACTCGGCCAGCCGTTTCCTGACCTGCTGCAGCGAGGCCTTGGCGGGCCCCTGTTTCAGCTTGTCCGCCTTGGTCAGCAGGATATGCACCGGCAGTTCGCGATCGTCCGCCATCTCGAGCAGCTGGATATCGAAATCGCTGAGCGGATGACGAACGTCCATCAACAGAATCAACCCGCCCAGCGACCGGCGGCGTTGCAGGTAATCGGCGAGATGCGCCTGCCACTCCTTCTTCATCGCCTCCGGCACCTTGGCGTAGCCGTAACCCGGCAGGTCGACAAGCCTGATCTGGTCGTCGTTCTGCAGCGTGAAGAAGTTGATCAACTGCGTGCGTCCCGGTGTCTTCGAGGTGCGCGCCAGCGCCCGCTGCTGAGTCAGCGCGTTGATGGCACTGGACTTGCCGGCGTTGGAGCGCCCCGCGAACGCGACCTCGACGCCTCGATCCGGCGGGCATTTGGCCAGCGTCGGGGCACTGATCAGAAAGGTCGCCGTCTGGTAGTTGCGGCGCTCGGGAGTGGCAGTCATGGCAGGCTCGATTATCTTGAGACGGTAACGTCGCGCAGTGTACCACGCGTATTCCGCCCAGGATGAGGCGTGACGTTCGGCGCTCCCGACGTCGAGGCTGCTGTTCAACGCTTCCGCAGACGAGATTTCGGTTCGACGCTCCCCGGACGAGCGTTTGGTGCCCTACGCTTTTGCGCCCATTTCTGTCAGGCTAAGAGAAACCGGTCGGTAGCAGGCTAGCAAGGGAACCTCGCGGTCCTTCGGGGCTCCAATACCCGTGGCGCCACCGCCGACAACGGTTTCATGGAACATGATGTCATCGACAATGATTTTCGATATTCAGGAGCAGTAACGCATGATCAAGTCTTTTATGGCGCTATTGGCCGGACTGACATTCTCGGGCGCAGTGATGGCGGCGGATATCGTCGAAGGTCAGGACTATCAAGTCGTCGACGAGCCGATGAAAACGGACGTGCCGGCGGACCAGATCGCGGTCACCGAAGTGTTCTGGTATGGCTGTCCCCACTGTTACGCGCTGGAAGAGCCGCTCAACGAGTGGGTCGCCCAGCTTCCCGACGACGTCACTTTCGATCGCATGGCAGCGCCGCTGGGCAAGGTATGGGAACAGCACGCCACGGCCTTCTACGCGGCCGAACAGCTCGGCATCGAAGAGAAACTGCGCCAGGACTTTTTCGACGCCATCCACAAGGACGGCCAGCGCCTGACCGACAAGGACGACATTGCCGAGTTCTTCACCAACTACGGTGTCAGCAAGGATGAAGCGCTCAAGGCGCTCGACTCCTTCGGCGTGAAAAGCGAGATCCAGCAGGCTTCCGCCAAGATGCGCGGTTACAAGCTGATGGGCGTTCCCGACCTGATCGTCGACGGCCGCTATGTCGTCACGCCAGACTCCGCCGGCTCGCTGGAAAACATGCCCAAGATCGCCAGCGCGCTGATCGAGAAGGTTCGCGAGGAACGCACCGAGAGCGAGTGACGCCATGTCCCTAGCCGCCTCGACACCCGCCAGCGAGGTCGCGCCGACATTGAAATTGCTGACCTGCAATCTGCAGGTCGGCATTCATACCTCGGCCTATCACCACTATTTCACGCGAAGCTGGCAACATCTGCTGCCCCATCCCAAGCGCAGTTCGCGCCTCGATGTCGTGGCCAGTACGTTATCGGCCTACGATATCGTCGGGCTACAGGAGGTCGACGGCGGCAGCTTCCGCTCCAGCCACGTCAATCAGGTGGAATACCTCGCCAAACGCTCGGCGTTCGATTTCCACTTCCAGCAGCTCAACCGCAACCTGGGGCATGTCGCCCAGCACAGCAACGGGTTGCTGTCGCGTCTGACACCCAACCGGGTCGACGAGCACCGTCTGCCCGGCATGCGCGGGCGTGGGGCGATCCATGCCCGCTACGGTGAAGGACCGGATGCCCTGCATGTCTTCGTCGCTCACCTGGCGCTCAGCCAGCGCGGCCGCCTGCGGCAGCTCGACTACCTCGGCGAGATCATCGAGCCGCTGCATCACGTGGTGGTCATGGGCGATCTGAACTGCACGCCGGAGCAGCTGCTGGCGCATCCGCGCTTCTGTCGCGCACTGGACCTCAACCCGCTCAAGCCGCAGCTCAGTTATCCGGCCTGGCAACCCCGCCGGGCGCTGGACCATATCCTGCTGTCGTCATCGCTGAAGGCCGAACAGCCTCGGGTGCTGGAGGCGATGTTCTCGGACCACCTTCCCATTGCCGTGGACATCCACCTGCCGGTCGCCTGCCGGCGAAGCATCGGCCTCGGCGCCGATCGCAGCACGGACACCTGAGATACGACTGAGATACGAAAAAGCGCCTCCGAGGAGACGCTTTTCATGCCGGATCGAGATGGCCAGCGATCATCCGCCGGTCATCATCCCGCCACCCAGTTTACCCAGTTGATCATCGGCGTCGGGTAGAGCCCCAGCAGGATCACCAGCGTGGCCACGCCCAGCACCACCATGCCACCGGCGCGTTCGGCCCAGTCGTGGGTCGCATCGCGACGCTGCATGCCGGGCTCGTGCAGGAACAGCGTGACCATCACCCGCAGGTAGTAATAGAGCCCGATGGCGCTTCCCAGCACCACGCTGCCGACCAGCCACCAGCGATGCGCTTCGACACCCACGGCGATGATGTAGAACTTGCCGATGAAGCCCGCCGTGAACGGAATCCCCGCCAGCGACAGCATCGATACCGTCATCACCGCCGTGAGATAGGGCCGACGCCAGAACAGACCACGATAATGGTGAAGCGGGCTAGCATCGGCCGTACCGCCGGTAGCGACGTAGGGGCTCGACACCAGCGTGACCACACCGAAGGCCCCGAGCGTGGTCAGGACGTAGGTCACCAGATAGACCCCTACCGTCTCCACGGCCAGCCCGTCGTTGACCACCAATGCCACCAGCAGATAGCCGAAATGGGCGATCGATGAATAGCCAAGCAGGCGCTTGAGGTCGTTCTGGGTCAGCGCCAGCAGGTTACCCACCAGCATGGTGACCACGGCGATGAAGCCGAGCAGGTCGTGCCACCAGTCCTGATGGAAGGCCAGCGTCGACTGGAACAGCCGCAGCAGCACCAGGAACACCGCCACCTTGCTGGCCGTAGCCAGGAACGTCGTGGCCGGCCCGGGGCCGCCCTGATAGACGTCCGGCGTCCACAGATGAAACGGCACGATGGAGAGCTTGAACGCCAGTCCTACCAGCAGCATGCCGGCACCGGCGAGCAGCCAGGGGTCGCTACCATAGGCCGACAGCGCCTCGCCCAGTTCGGCGAAATCCAGCGTACCGGTCACCGCGTAGAGCAGCGCCATGCCGAAGAGCAGAAAGGCGGTGGCTGCCGCCGACAGCACCATGTACTTGATACCGCTTTCCAGCGCGCCACGATCGCGGAAGGTATAGGCAAGCATCCCGAACAGCGGCATCGACAAAAGCTCGATGCCGAAGAATAGCGTCGTCATGTGGCGTGCCGACACCAGCACCATTCCGCCAGCCGCGGCACTCAGCAACAGCAGGTAGAACTCGTCCCGCGGACCTTCGTAACCTTCCAGATAGTGGTGGGCCAGCGTGACGCAGGCCAGCGTCGACATCAGCACCAGCACGCCGCCGAAGCGTGACAGATCGTCGACCACCAGTACCGACGTGACGTCGACCGTGCCCAAGCTCCAGCCGAACAGCAACGCCAGCAGCGCCACGTTGAGCCCGACGGCGGTCAGGATCGCGCTCAGCGTGTGATTACGCTGCCAGGCGATCGACAGCATCACCACGATCACGGTCAGGCAGACCAGAATCAGCGGAGAAATGGCCAGCAATGCCATCATGGTAGCGTGGCTCATTGGGCACCTCCCATCATCGCCCCGGCTTGCTGAACGCTCTGTTGCACGATCTGCATGGCGCCGGCAGAGGTATCCAGCAACGGCTGGGGATAGATGCCGAAGAACACCACCAGGGCGACGATGCCGAACAGCAGTACCGTCTCGCGTCGATCCAGCCCCGCCAGCGGCGTCTCCTCCCTCGGCGGCCCGTAGTAGACCCGCTGCATGATGAACAGCGAATAGACGGCAGCCAGGATCAGGCCAACACTGGCAATGACCACGATCCAGGGCGCGACGCCGAATGAACCGAACATCACCATGAATTCACCAACGAAATTGGCGGTACCGGGCAGACCCAGCGATGCCGCCACGAACACCAGTGCGAACCCCGGCAGACCGCGGATACGCCCCCACAGGCCACCCATCTGGCGCATGTCGCGGGTATGCAGACGCTCGTAGAGCTGGCCGGAAAGAATGAACAGTCCGGCGGCGGAAAACGCATGCGCCACCATCAGCGCCACCACGCCCTGCAGCGCCAGTTCGGTACCGGCGTAGATGCCGATCAGCACGAAGCCCATGTGGGAAATACTGGTGTAGGCGATCAGGCGTTTCAGGTCCTGCTGGCCGCAGGCGAGAATCGCGCCGTAGAAGATGCCGATCAGTCCCAGCGTCATCGCCACCGGCGCGAAAGCCTGGGAGGCTTCCGGGAACAGCGGCAGCGCAAAGCGCAGCATGCCGTAGGCCGCCGTCTTGAGCAGAATGCCGGCGAGATCCACGCTGCCCGCAGTCGGTGCCTGGGCGTGAGCATCCGGTAGCCAGCCGTGCAGCGGCACCACCGGCAGCTTGACCGCGAAGGCGACGAAGAAGCCGAGCATCAGCCACCAGGCGGTGGTTTCGGACAGCGGCGTATCGAGCAGATCCGCATAGGCGAAGGTGTATTCACCGGTGGCGCCATGGTGAGCGAACACCAGCCCAAGAATGGCAATCAGCATCAGCAGGCCGCTGGCCTGGGTATAGATGAAGAACTTGGTGGCCGCGCCGATCCGCGAACTGCCCCGGGAGCCGCTGTGGCCCCACAGCGCGATCAGGAAATACATCGGCACCAGCATCATTTCCCAGAACAGGAAGAACAGGAACAGGTCGATGGCGAGAAAGACCCCGACCACGCCACCGAGAATCCACAGCAGGTTGAGGTGGAAGAATCCGACCCGCTGCACGATCTCCTTCCACGAGCAGATCACGGCCATGGCGCCGAGCAGCCCGGTCAGCGCGATCATCAACAGCGACAATCCGTCAATCGCCAGATGTACCTGAATGCCGAAACGTGGAATCCAGTCGGCCTGCCACTCCAGTGTCCAGGCGTTGGCGGCACCTTCCGCCGGCAGGCTGAAGTCGCTACCGACCCACAGCCCCAGCACCATCGCCAGCTCGAGCAGCATGGTGCCAAGCGCGATCCAGCGTGGCGCCTGGTCGCCGAAGCGTTCGGCCTGCCAGCACAGCAGGCCGCCAATGAAGGGGATCAGTATCAGCCAGACCAGAGTCATGAATCAGCCATCCGCGATAGAGTGAATTCCGTGTGCTCCCGACACGATGTCGCCGAGCCGCCAGCACTGTGCATCGTTCCTGCGCTCATGTGTCAGCCCACCAGCAGGAAGGCAAGCAGCAGCGTCGCCCCCAGCACCATCGACACGGCGTAATGGCGCATCAGCCCCGTCTGGGTCATGCGCAGCCCGTGGTGCGAGGCTCGCGCCAGCCACGGCAGGATATTGCACAGCGAGTTGATCCAGTCGTCTCGATTGACCCTGACCAACCCTTGATAAGGGCGCACGAACAGCCAGTCGTAGAGCGCATCGAAACCCCAGGCGTTGTGCCAGAACGTCCACAGCCGAGCGCCGCGTGGATCCGCCATCCCGCGGCGAATCAGGTCGCGACGACGCTTGAACAGCCAGCCGGCGAACAGCACGCCGCCGACGGCCACGATCATCGCGACGACTTCGAGAACATGAGTTCCCAGCCCCTCTCCCGCCGGCCCGGGAGGCAACACCTCGTCCAGCGGCGGCGTCAGTTGTGCCCCGATCGCGGTCGACATCACGATCAGCACGACCAGTGGTACGCCATGCACCAGACCCTTGCCGGCGTGGGCGTCGCGGGCATGATCGCTCTTCGGCGCACCATGGAAGGTGCCGAGAATCAGGCGCACGGTGTAGATCGAGGTCAGCAGCGCGCCAAGCAGGCCGGCGAGCATCAGCACGCCGTGGCCGGAAGCGAGCGCCGACACCAGGATCGCGTCCTTGCTGTAGAAACCCGCCGTGACCAGCGGCAGGGCCGCCAGTGCCGCGCCCCCGACGATGAACCCGGCGTAGGTCAGCGGCAGCTTGCGCCACAGGCCACCGAGACGGCGCATGTCCTGCTCGTGATGGGTACAGACGATCACCGAGCCGGCAGAGAGGAACAGCAGCGCCTTGAAGAAGGCATGGATCATCAGGTGGAAGATCGCCGCATCGAACGCGCCGACGCCCAACGCCAGGAACATGTAACCGATCTGGCTCATGGTCGAATACGCCAGCACGCGCTTGATGTCGGTCTGCGCCAGCGCCGCGAACCCCGCCACCAGCAGCGTCAGCGCGCCGATTACCCCAACCAGCAGCAGCACATCCGGTGCCAGCAGGAAGATCCCGTTCATGCGTGCGATCAGATAGACGCCTGCGGTGACCATGGTTGCCGCATGGATCAACGCCGACACCGGTGTGGGGCCGGCCATGGCGTCCGCCAGCCAGGTGTGAAGCGGCAGCTGTGCCGATTTGCCGATCGCCCCGCCGAGCAGCATCAGCGCCGCGAGCTGCGGCATCAGGCTGCCCTCGCTCCAGATCTCCGGCGCGCGCGCCAGCAGCGTCTGGATATTGAGCGAGCCGAGCTCGACATAGAGCAGGAACATGCCGATCGCCAGGAACACGTCGCCGGTACGCGTGATGACGAACGCCTTGAAGGCCGCCCAGCCGTTGGCTGACGTACGGTAGTAGTAGCCGATCAGCAGATAGCTGCAGAGCCCCACCCCTTCCCAGCCGAAGTAGAGCAGCAGCAGGTTATCGCCCAGCACCAGCAGGATCATGCTGAACACGAACAGGTTCATGTGGCAGAAGAAGCGGGTCACGCCCTCTTCGCCGCGCATGTACCAGGCCGCGAACAGGTGGATGAAAAAACCGACGCCGGTGATGACGCCGAGCAGCGTCAGCGACAGGCCATCGAGCATCAGCCCCATGGTGGGCTGGAAATCCCCCACCGTGATCCAGTGCCAGAGCGTCAGCGTCTGCGCCGACTGGCCCTGGTCGTAGAAATCGATCCCGACCCACAGCGTGCATAGCGCCGCCAGGCCGATCGAGGCGACACCGATGGTGGCGCTGGCCCGCTCGGAGAGCCGGCCGAACGAGAGCGCCAGGATCAACGATCCCAGCAGCGGGAAGACGAAGGTGAGGGTAAGTAGATTCATCCGCGCAACCTGCTAGCCGCATCGATGTCGAGAGTCTTGAAGCGCCGATAGAGCTGCATCAACAGCGCCAGCCCCACGCTCGCCTCCGCCGCTGCCAGCGTGATGATCATCAAGAACATCACCTGGCCGTCGGGCTGGTGCCAATGGGTACCGCCGACGATGAAGGCCAGACCGGCGGCGTTCATCATGATCTCCAGGCTCATCAGCACGAACAGCATGTTGCGTCGCGTCATCAGCCCGGCCAGCCCCAGCACGAACAGGATTGCCGCCAGCCACAGGCCGTGTTCTACCGGAATGCCCGTCATGCCTTTCCCTCCTGCGTGCGGTTCTGTTCGCGTGTATTGACCGGGGTTTCACGAACCGGCGCCACATCTGCCCGAGCCTGCTCGTTGAGCTCGCGCTGGCGCTCGCGGGCCAGGTCGGCTTCATCGTGCGCTTCGCTGCGACCCAGATGCGACGCCGCCACCAGCGCCGCCAGCAGCAGCATGGCCGCCAGCTCGACGATGACCAGATAAGGGCCGAACAACGAGATCCCCACCATCTTGGCCGTCAGCGTTTCGCCGCTGATGCTGCCTTCGTAGTCGCCGCTGACCAGCGTGACGATCATCACGATCAGCAACACCGCCGTCAGTACCGCAGGCCCCACCCACGCCTTGGGCTGGAGCCAGGCACGCTCCTGCTCCACCGCCGACTCGCCGAGATTGAGCATCATCACCACGAACACGAACAGCACCATGATCGCCCCGGCGTAGACGATGATCTCGAGCGCCCCGGCAAACGGCGCACCGAGGGCGAAGAACACCATCGCCACGGCGATCAGCGACACGATCAGATAGAGCAATGCGTGTACCGGATGGGTGCCGGTCACGACGCGAAGGGTGGCGAGAATCGCGACCAGCCCACTCAAGTAAAACGCGATTTGCATGCTTCTCTCCCAGCAAACGGCTTCGAACCGCAACCTGCACGTTGGCGCCACAGTTCCGGCGCAGCGATGCCATGACTCATGGCATCAACGACTTGACGTCGATCGGCTCGGCCTCGTTCTGCGCCTCGCCCTTGTCCTTGCCCGCGATCGACAGGCCCGCCACGCGATAGAAATTGGTGCTGTGATCCTTGCCCGGACCATCGATCAGCAGGTCCTGCTTTTCGTAGACCAGCTCCTGACGCCGAAACTCGCTCATCTCGAAATCCGGGGTCAACTGAATCGCCGAGGTCGGGCAGGCCTCCTCGCACATGCCGCAGAAGATGCAGCGCGAGAAGTTGATGCGAAAGAACTCGGGGTACCAGCGCCCGTCCTCTTTCTCGCCCTTCTGCAGCGAGATGCAGGCCACCGGACACGCCACCGCACACAGGTTGCAGGCGACACAGCGCTCCTCGCCGTCCGGGTCGCGGGTCAGCACGATGCGTCCGCGATAGCGCGGCGGCAGATAGACCTGCTCTTCCGGATACTGCAGCGTCTCGCGCTTGCGCCAGGCATGCGAAAACACCATCCACAGCGTGCGCAGCTGCGTGCCGGTGCCGGATACGATCTTCCGGATCTGACTCAGCATGGTCGCTCTCCCTTATACACCCGGGTCGATGAGCAGAATCATCGCCCCGGTGATCAATAGATTGACGAGTGTCAGCGGCAGGCAAACCTTCCAGCCGAAGCTCATCACCTTGTCGTAGCGCGGTCTCGGCAATGCCGCCCGCAACAGCACGAACAGGATGACGAAGAACACCGTCTTGAGCAGGAACCAGACGATCGGCGGCAGCAATGGTCCGTGCCAGCCGCCGAAGAACAGCGTCACCAGCAGCGCCGAGATCAGCACGATGCCGATGTACTCGCCGACGAAGAACATGCCCCACTTCATGCCGGAATATTCGATGTGATAGCCGTCGGCGAGCTCCTGTTCGGCTTCGGGCTGATCGAACGGGTGACGGTGCGTCACCGCGATGCCGGCGATGACGAAGGTACAGAAGCCGAAGAACTGCGGAATGATGAACCAGACGTTCTCCTGCGCGTTGACGATGTCGCGCATGTTGAACGAGCCGGTCATGGCGACGATGCCCATCACCGCCAGGCCCATGAACACTTCGTAGGAAAGGGTCTGGGCAGAGGCGCGCAGCGCACCGAGCAGCGCGTACTTGTTGCCGCTGGCCCAGCCGGCAAACAGCACGGCGTAGACGTTGATGCCCGCCATCGCGAAGAAGAACAGGATACCGATGTTGAGATCCGCCACGCCCCAGCCGGGGGTGATCGGAATGACCATGAACGACAGCAGCAGCGAAGCCATGGCGATCGCCGGCGCCAGCACGAAGAAGGTGCGGTCGGCGAAAGGCGGGATCCAGTCTTCCTTGAAGAAGATCTTGAGCATGTCCGCCGCGATCTGCAAAAGCCCGAACGGCCCTACCCGGTTGGGGCCGTAGCGGTCCTGCCACAGGGCCAGCAGGCGGCGCTCGATCATGCTCAGCAGCGCACCGGAAACGACCACGACCAGCAGAATCACCACGGCCTGCAGCATCGCGATCAATGTCGCTTCGACTTGCGGTGTCCACCAGCTCATGGACGCACCTCCTCGGCCGAAGCCTGACGCTCCCCACCGGCTCGCATGATGCGCCCCCACCGCGTGACACCCGGCGTCAGCGCGCCGGTGATCTCCTGAATCGTGCCGCCTGGCAACCCGATCATGCCTTTCGGCATTCCCGCACTGAGCCGCGCCGGCAGCTCGAAGGCGGCACCGTCCAGCGAAATCGAGACCACGTCGCCCGCGGCAACGCCGAGTCGCGCCGCATCGGCTTCGCTCAACGCCACCTGCGGAGCCGCCATCCGCTCGCGGATCGGTTCGGCACGACGCGACATCTCGTCGCCGCCGAACAGCTGCGGCAGATCGATCACCTGCCATTCATCCGCGCGCGGCGTGAAGGCGGCGGGAATCTCGGTGCAGTAGTCGCCATCGGCCACTGGCGCCGTGAACAGCCGCTTGCCCGGATCGCCGGCGCGCAGGTGGCCACCGACCTCGTCCTGGAACTTGTTCCAGGCCTGAGGCGAGTTCCAGCCAGGCGCCCAGGCAAAGGCGACATCGCGGCGCGGTTCCTGATAGCCGGCATAGCCCTCCATCGAGAAGGCGAAGGGTGTGTCGAGATCCACCGGCGCGCGCGGTTCGTTGACGTTGAGGTTGGCGCGCATCGCGGTACGGCCGCTGTAGCGGTGCGGCTCACGGGCGAGCTTCAGGCCGTGGATACGGAACATCGCTTCCGGCGTGTTCTGGTGCAACGGCGCCAACGCCGGCGCGTCCTCGGCGACGGCCTGGGTCAGGTCGTCGAGCAGAACCGTCTCCACCGGCTGACAATCCAGCGTCGCATGCAGGGCATGCAACCAGCGCCAGCTTTCGCGGATGCGGGTATCGGGGCGCATGTAGCTGGGATCGAAGACCTGATAGAAGCGCTGCGCGCGTCCTTCCAGGCTGACCAGCGTACCGTCGCTTTCGGCGAAGGTCCCGGCCGGCAGGCCGATATCGGCGCGCTCCCAGATCGGCGTACGCTGATGATCGATCGTAATGACCGCTGCCGCCCGCGCGAGTGCGCTGTCCACGCGCGTCGCCGGCAGCCGGGTATAGAGATCGTTCTCGAGGATCACCACACCGTCGGCGCTGCCCGTGTCGAGCTGCTCCAGCGCCCAATCGAGAGACTCGCCGCCGAGCAGCCCGAGCCCGACGCTATTGGCTTCGCGACGAACGAGGGTCAGGCCGGCGTCTGCCTTCTGACGCCGTGCCAGGGCGCGGGCGACATTGCCGGCCGCTTCGAGAATCGCCATCGAGCCCAGCGATTCGCCGGCGATGACCAACGGCTTCTTCGCCGCCATCAGCGCATCGGCGATACCTTCGGCCAGTTTCGATGTCGCGTCGTCGAGCCCGTCGACGACCGGCGCGGTGGGGTCGAGCGCATGCGCCACGGCGAACCCGAGACGGGCGATGTCGTCGGGTCCGGCGCGCTCGGCGCGGGTCGCGATGCCGTCGAGCTTGGTGACATCGGGCGTCGCCAGAAACAGCGGGTGACCGGCGTCCTGAGCAATGGTCTTCACCGCTTCGGCGTTCCATTCGGGAATGCCCCGGGCCGCACCCAGCTCGGCGCCCTTGCCACGTACCGCCTGACGGACCGAGAGCGCGACGCGGGCGGCGCTCTGGATCAGATCCTCGCCGAGTACCAGAATCGCATCGCACTGTTCGATCTCGCGCAGGCTGGGCGTCGCCAGCCCCGTCTCGCGATTGAGCGCTTCCATCCGGCGGATTCGAGCCAGCTCGCCGGCTTCGATACCGGTGGAGAAGTTGTCCGCGCCAACCAGCTGGCGCAGGCGATGGTTGCTCTCGAGGCTGGCCCGGGGCGAACCGATGCCGATGATCCGCCTGGCGCCGCGCAGCGCGTCGGCGGCACGGTCCAGCGCCTCGTCGACTTCCATGGAGCGAGCTTCACCATCGGTCTCCCGGTATTCGGGGCGTGTCGGCCGATCCTTGCGGTTGACGTAGCCATAGCCGAAGCGGCCGCGATCACAGAGGAAGTAGCCGTTGACGTCGCCGTTGTAGCGATTCTCGATCCGGCGAATGTCGCCGTAGCGCTCGCCGGGGCTGATGTTGCAGCCGCTGGCGCACTGGTGGCAGACGCTCGGCGCGAACTGCAGGTCCCATTTGCGGGTGTAGTGGTCGGAGTGCGTCTGATCGGTGAACACGCCGGTGGGGCAGACTTCGGTCAGGTTGCCGGAGAACTCGCTCTCCAGCGTGCCGTCGGTGACGCGGCCGAAGTAGACGTTGTCGTGCGCGCCGAAAGCGCCCAGATCCTCGCCACCGGCATAATCCTGGTAGAAGCGCGTGCAGCGATAGCAGGTGATGCAGCGATTCATCTCGTGGGCGATGAACGGCCCCAGGTTCTGGTTGCGATGGGTCCGCTTGCGGAAGCGATAACGACGGCGATCGTGGCCCGTCATCACCGTCATGTCCTGCAGATGGCAGTGGCCGCCCTCTTCGCACACCGGGCAGTCGTGCGGATGATTGACCATCAGCCACTCGATCACTGTCTGGCGGAAGGCTTTGGCCTCCTCGTCGGCGATGGAGATGTAGGCATCGTCCTTGACCGGTGCCATGCAGGACATCACCAGCATGCCGCGGTCGTCGTCGGCGTCCTTGTACTGCTTCACCGCGCACTGGCGGCAGGCACCGACGCTGCCCATCGCCGGATGCCAGCAGAAATAGGGGATATCCAGCCCCAGCGAAAGGCAGGCGTGGAGCAGGTTGTCGCTGTCTTCGACTTCGTAGTCGTTGCCGTCGACGTGAATGGTGGCCATGGCGTCGAACTCCTCCTACACGCTGCCGACCGGGATCGGGTCCGCGTGCGCTTCACCCTTGGGTCGGGTGATGCCACGCTCGAACTCGTCACGGAAATAATGAATCGCGGATGCCAGCGGCATCGCCGCCCCCGGCGCGTGGGCGCAGAAGGTCTTGCCGGGCCCAAGGTCGCGGGCCATCTGCTCCAGCAGCTCGATGTCGCCGGGCTCGCCCTCGCCCGCCTCCAGCGCCCGCAGCAGCTTGACGCTCCACGGCAGGCCATCGCGGCATGGCGTACACCAGCCGCAGGACTCGCGGGCGAAGAACTCTTCGAGATTGCGGGTCAACGACACCATGCTCTGGTTGTCGGCGACGACGGTCAAAAGCCCGGTGCCCATGCGGCTGCCGGTCTTGCCGATGGTATCGAAATCGAGCGCCAGCTCGAGGTGTTCCGGCAGCAGGAAGCCGGTACTGCCCCCGCCGGGCAGCCAGCTCTTGAGCGTCAGCCCATCGCGCATGCCCCCGGCGAGCTCGAGGATCCGGTTGCCAGTGGTGCCCATCGGCAACTCCCACAGGCCAGGGGTCTTGACCTTGCCGGAAACCCCGTAGAGCTTGGTGCCGCCATCGCTGCTGAGATCGTCGGAGAGCGCCTGGAACCAGTCGGCGCCGTGATTGACGATGCCCGGCACGTTGCACAGCGTCTCGACGTTGTTGACCACCGTCGGCAGCCCCCAGGCACCGGACTGACCAGGAAACGGTGGCTTGGCCCGCGGATTGGCGCGCTTGCCTTCGAGCGAGTTGATCAGGGCAGTCTCTTCACCGCAGATATAGCGGCCGGCCCCGGTATGAAGGGCGATGTCGAAATCCCAGCCACTGCCGCGCACGTCCGCACCCAGCCAGCCGTCGGCGCGGGCCTCACGCAGGGCGCGCTGAATCGAGGCGGCGGCGCGGTGGTATTCGCCGCGCAGGAAGATGTAGCCCTGCTTCGAACGGTTGGCGAAGCCGGCCAGGATCATGCCCTCGATCAGCAGGTGGGGCTGCTGCTCCATCAGCAGGCGATCCTTGAACGTGCCCGGCTCCATCTCGTCGGCGTTGCAGACGATGTAGCCGCGCGGAACGTCCTCGCCTTTCATCGTCAGGCTCCACTTGAAGCCCGCCGAGAAGCCGGCGCCGCCGCGACCGCGCAGGTTGGCGGTCTTGACCTCTTCGGTCAGCGACTCGTAGGTGTGCTGTTCGAGCGCCTTGGTGACCGCCTCGTAGCCCTGGGTGCTGCGGTACTCGTCGAGCAGCACGGGTGACTGGTCGTCGTGCAGGCGCCAAGTCAGCGGGTGGGTCTCGGCGCGACGCTCGCTGGCGGATTGCAGAATGCGGCTCATGTCTCTGTCTCCTGCGTCGTGCGCATCAAGGTCATGAGTAGGCCTCCAGCAGTCGGGGGATCTGGTCCGGCGTCACCGGGCCATGCAGATCCTCGCCGATCAGAATCGTGGGACCACGATCGCAGGCGCCGAGACAGCACACCGGCAGCAGCGTGAAGCGTCCGTCCGCCGTGGTCTGGCCCATCTGGATGCCCAGATGCGCGACAAAGGCGTCACGCAGCTCCTCGTAATCGGTCAGGAAGCAGGAGCTGCTGTCGCAGATCAGGATGACGTGACGGCCGACCGGCTGGCGGAAGATCAGGCTGTAGAAGGTCGCCACGCCCTCGACGTCGGCGATACGGATTCCCAGCGTCTCGGCAATGGCCGGAATTGCACCGTCCGGCACGTAGCCATGACGCTTCTGCACGATCTTGAGTGCTTCGATACTCGCCGCCTGCGGATAGGGATAATGTGCCCGCTCCTCCAGAATGGCCTCGCGATCGGCAGGATCGAGCGCAAACGCATCGCTGGCGATCGTCGCGGCGATGGAACTGGCGGTTGTCTGGTTCATGTTCGTCTCCAACGGCCTCATTCAACGATCCACGTCAGCCATGACGAAATCGATACTGCCCAGATGAGCGATCAGGTCCGGCACGAAGCCGCCGCGCATCACGGCAGGAATCTGCTGGAGATGCGGGAAGCTGGGCGTACGAATACGCGTGCGATAGCTCATGGTGCTGCCGTCGCTGGTCAGGTAATAACTGTTGATGCCCTTGGTCGCCTCGATCATCTGCATCGACTCGGCGGCCGGCAGCACCGGCCCCCAGGAAACCTGCAGGAAGTGCGTGATCAGCGTCTCGATGTGCTGGAGCATCTTTTCCCGCGGCGGCGGCGTGGTCAGCGGATGATCGGCCTTGTAGTCGCCCGCCGGCATATGGTCGATGCACTGCTGAAGGATGCGCACGCTCTGACGCATCTCCTCGATACGCAGCATGCCGCGATCGAAGGCATCGCCATTGACGGCCGTCGGCACCTCGAAGTCGAAGTTCTCGTAGCCGGAGTAAGGGCGCTTCTTGCGCAGGTCGAAATCGAGCCCGGTGGCGCGCAGGTTGGGGCCGGTAACGCCCCAGTCGAGCGCCTGCTGAGTATCGAAGGCGGCGACGTGCTTGGTGCGGTCCCGCACGATGGCGTTTTCCATCATCGCCTTCTCGTATTCGGCCAGACGCTTGGGCATCCAGTTGACGAAACCCTGGACCAGCTTGTCCCAGCCATTGGGCAGGTCATGGGCGGTGCCGCCGATGCGATACCACGCCGGGTGCATGCGGAAGCCGGTAATCGCCTCGATCACCTCATAGGCTTTCTGGCGGTCGGTGAAGGTGAAGAACACCGGCGTCATCGCCCCCAGATCCTGCAGGTAGGTACCCAGGAACAGCAGGTGGCTGTTGATACGGAACATCTCGGCCATCATGACCCGGATCGTCCTGGCCCGGTCCGTTACGGTGATGCCGGCCAGCTTCTCCACCGCCAGTACGTAGGGCAGGTTGTTCATCACCCCGCCGGTGTAGTCGATGCGATCCGTGTAAGGAATGAAGCTGTGCCAGGACTGGCGCTCGGCCATCTTCTCGGCGCCACGGTGGTGATAGCCGATGTCCGGCACGCAATCGACGACCTCTTCGCCGTCGAGCTGGAGCACGATGCGGAAAGCGCCATGCGCCGAGGGGTGGTTGGGACCGAGGTTGAGGAACATGAACTCGGTCTCTTCGCCTTCGCGCTTCATGCCCCACTGGGCCGGGTCGAAGCGCAGCGCCTCCTGCTCGACCTCCTGCCCTTTCACCGTCAGCGTATAGGGGTCGAACTCGGTGGCGCGGGCGGAGTAGTCCTTGCGCAGCGGATGGCCGGTCCAGGTCGGCGGCATCATGATCCGGGTCAGGTGCGGGTGGCCGGCAAAGTCGATGCCGAACAGGTCGAACACCTCGCGCTCGTACCAGTTGGCATTGACGAAAATGTCACTGATCGAGGGCAGCGTCAGATCCCGTTCGTGCAGCGCGACCTTGATCATCAGGTCAGCGTTCCGTTCGACCGACAGCAACTGGTAGAAGACGGTGAAGTCCGCGGGCGGCAGGCCACGACGATGGGTCCGCAAGCGTTCGTCGACCGCGCTCAGGTCAAACAGCATCGAGAAGGGCCCGGTCACGCGGCGCAGATACGCGAGGACATCGCGTAGATGCTCTCGCGCCACCCAGATCACCGGCATGCCGGTCAGGGTATCCTGCGGGGTAAAGGCGGCTTCCCCGAAATGTTGCGCCAGTTCGGCCACGACGTCGGCCGAGCCGGCGGCATGGGAAGCGCTGGAAGTCATCGTGCTCTCGTTTTGAAAAGCGCCGTTTTGAGAATCATCGGCTGCAGTCATGGCTGGCGGCCCCCGGTGCGAAAATCAATGGTCGAGAACGACCACAAGAATCAATGGCAAGGACGATCGATACGGTCGACCGCCCTAGATGCCATCCGGGGTGCGCAGCTCCTTGACCGCAATACGACGATCGCGGTGCTTTTCACGCTGAGACGGCATTTCGGCGCGATAGACACCCTGATCCCCGACCACCCATGAAAGCGGACGCCGCTCTTCCTGGATGGAATCCTGCAGCAGCTGAAGGCCTTGCAGGAACGCTTCCGGACGCGGTGGACAACCGGGCACGTAGACGTCCACCGGCAGGAACTTGTCGACGCCCTGAACGACGGAATAGATATCGTACATGCCGCCGGAATTGGCACACGAACCCATCGAGATCACCCATTTGGGCTCGAGCATCTGGTCGTAGAGCTGCTGGATGACGGGCGCCATCTTGATGAAGCAGGTACCGGCGATGACCATGAAGTCGGCCTGGCGCGGGGAGGCACGAATCACTTCCGCCCCGAAACGGGCAACGTCATGAGGCGCGGTAAACGCCGTGGTCATTTCCACGTAGCAGCAGGAAAGGCCGAAGTTGTAGGGCCACAATGAATTCTTGCGCCCCCAGTTCACTGCCGAATGAAGCACGTCCTCGAGCTTGCCCATGAACACGTTGCGATGAACCTGCTGCTTCATCGGATCGTCGACAAGCTCGCGTTGGCCGAGAGGATAACGATCAGCCGCGGAATCGCCTCCCTCCGCACGGGTCAGGGTGTACTGCATAGTGAGCCTCAACAAACCAGATAGAAAAACGGTCGAGGAAGCACTGGTCAGTCACGGAGGCCAGACTTCCATCATTATCTTTTTGGCGATCGCCATCGCGATCCCATATGCCGGAGGCGAAGCGCCCTTTTCCTTCAGCGTGCATGGCGGTCGACGCCCGGCACGGCGGCCAGCTCACGCGCTCTCGACGCGTCTTCGCGTCCTCGCTTGCGTGGCGCCCAGTCGAGAGCGCCGACGCGGGCGTCATATACCAGACCGGCCAGTAGAATGAGGATGAATACTGCTGCTGCCAGAAACCCTGTCCAGCCCACTTCACGCACGGAGACGGCCCAACCGAACAGGTAGACGGCTTCGATGTCGAAGATGACGAACAGCATCGCAACGAGGTAGAACTTGACCGAGAACCGTTGGCGCGCCGAGCCGGTGCCAACGATGCCGGATTCGAAAGGGAGGGATTTACTGCGTCCTTGGCTGCGGCCACCCAGCAGGCTGGCAGCGCCGATCATCAATCCACAGAGCCCAACGACGGCCACCACGAACAACCCGGTAGCCCAGTAGTTGGCAATCCATGCTGACACCGGATCGGACATGCCTTCCCTCGCAGACGTTATGAAACCTGAGGTAGTAAACTGAGAACCGAAACTGACAGGTTCGTAAGTTTACGATTTTACACGATGGCAACGTAGTAACAAGTCTGCTAATTAGTCCTATTGCAGCTTGTAGCCAAATCTGGCGGGCTTATCGAGGATCACCCTACCCTGCGAAAATTACTGCCCCGTGAAATGACTTTGCCATTAGCCATTAGGCAATGGCGGTAACTTGTCTTAGGCTAGACGCTTTCCCGTCGCTTGCAATATCCGCCCATGGTTTCTCGCTCGATTCCCAACGCCCTGACGATCGCCGGCTCCGACCCTTCCGGCGGCGCTGGCCTGCAGGCCGACATCAAGACGTTTTCGGCGCTCGGCGTGTACGCCACCAACGTAATCACGGCAGTGATCGCGCAGAACACGCGTGGCGTGGCAGCCGTCGAGCCGGTATCGGTGACGCTGATTCGCACCCAGTTGGACAACCTGCTCGACGACGTCGAGATCGACGCGGTCAAGATCGGCATGGTCGCCAGCCGCGAGGTAGCGGGAACGATTGCCGAAGCGCTGACGCGACGCCGGCCGCGCTGGATCGTGCTCGATCCGGTAATGATCGCCAAGAGCGGCGACCGCCTGGTAGACGACGAAGGGCTACGCGCCGTGCGGGATATTCTGGTCCCCCTGGCCGACGTGATCACCCCCAACCTGCCGGAAGCCGCCGCGCTGCTCGGCACCGAGACACCCCGCACCCTCGCCGGCATGGAGTCGATGGTCGGCGATCTCGCCGCGCTGGGAGCACCCTATGGCCTGCTGAAAGGCGGTCATCTGCCGCTGGAAAGCTGCCCTGACCTGTTGTGGATGCCGAATGACAAACGCTGGCTGGATGCGCCACGCCTGCCGACACGCAACCTCCATGGGGCCGGTTGTGCCCTCTCATCGGCGATTGCCGCCAGCCTTGCCCACCTGCCACCCGAGAAGGCCGATGTCGCCGGCGCCATCGAAGCGGCCAAGCAATGGCTGCATCAGGCCTTGATAGCCAGCGAGCGCCTCGATGTCGGACAGGGCAAAGGGCCACCGCACCATTTCCATGCCTGGTGGTGATCTGCATTAAACGCGAGCTTTCGCCATCTCCTGCGGCAGTCGTGAACTTGTCGTTTGTGGTCCATAGTATGTGACTGCTTCACCATCTGCCGGGAAGGATCCCGGCTCTCGCATAGTGAGATGGAGAGATAGGGAGATCGAGTCTGGATGGACCCCCATATCATTGTTCTGGGTGGCCTGGGTACATTGATACTGCTGGTCGCCTGGGTGCCGACGTTGACACCGAAACTGCCGCTGTCGCTGCCGATCATCTGCATCGGTATCGGGTTCGCCCTGTTTTCGCAGCTCGGCGCGGAGGAATTGCAGCCCACGGCACACGTCAGGACGCTCGAGATACTCACGGAACTGACAGTGATCATTTCGCTGGCCGGCGCCGGGCTGAAGATCGACGACCCGCTGAAATGGCGCCATTGGACGGACACGCAGCGTCTTCTGGGCATCACCATGCCGCTGACCATTGGCGGCATTGCCGCGCTGGGCGCCTACTACCTGGGCCTGCCGTGGGAGACCGCGCTGCTGATCGGCGCCGTGATCGCACCGACCGACCCGGTGCTGGCCGCCGATGTTCAGGTCGGCCCGCCGAGCTCCGGGCCCGGCGACAAGGTGCGCGCCAGCCTGACCTCGGAAGCCGGCCTCAACGACGGCCTGGCGTTTCCGTTCACCTATCTGGCGATTGCCGTGGCCATCAACGGCACCTCGCCCGGCGCGTGGACGTGGGACTGGTTCACCATGGATGTATTGTGGCGGATCACGGCAGGCGTCGCGGCAGGCTGGTTCTTTGGCTGGCTGCTGGGGCTGCTGATGTTTCGATCGGGTCGAATGTCTCTCGCCAGCACCGGACAGGGCTTCGTCGCCCTGGGCGGCACTTTCGTCACCTATGCCGGCGCAGAAGCGATCCACGGCTACGGCTTCATCGCCGTGTTCGTCGGCGCGCTGGCCCTGCGCAGTACCCAGGAGGAAGCCCACGACTATCACGTGCGCCTGCACGATTTCACCGAAGAGATCGAACGGCTGCTGATGATGTTCCTGCTGGTGCTGTTCGGCGGCAGCCTGGCCGGGCCGCTGCTCGATGGCCTGACCTGGCCAATGGCGGTGGCAGGGCTGGTGATCCTGTTCGTCATCCGGCCATTGGCCGGCATGATCGGGCTGATCGGTTCCAAGATGAAACCGAGGGAAAAGGCGGTGGTCAGCCTGTTCGGGATCCGTGGCGTCGGCTCGTTCTACTATCTCGCCTACGCCAGCAGCAAGGCGGAATTCGGCGAGCTCGACAGCGCATGGACGCTGGTCAGCTTCCTGGTACTGGCCTCCATCCTCTTCCACGGCATGACCGCCGGGTCGATCATGCTCTGGCTGGACCGGCGCCGGGAGGCAGCACGGCAACGCTCGTAGCTCGTAGCTCGTAGCTCGTAGCTCGTAGCTCGTAGCTCGTAGCTCGTGGCTCGTGGCTCGTGGCTCGTGGCTCGTGGCTCGTGGCTCGTGGCTCGTGGCTCGTGGCTCGTGGCTCGTGGCTCGTGGCTCGTGTTCAATCGTCCGGATCGAGGACTGCCTTGAGAAACGCCTTGGTCCGTTCCTCCTTCGGCGCCGTGAAGATATCCTCCGGCTTGCCCTGCTCCTTGATCCGACCCTGGTCGAAGAAGCAGATACGGTCGGAGACCTGGCGCGCGAAGTGCATCTCGTGGGTCACCAGCAGCATGGTCAGATCGTGCTCGTCCGCCAGAGTCCGAATGACGTTCAATACTTCTCCCACCAGTTCGGGATCCAGCGCCGACGTCGGCTCATCGAAGAGCATGACCTTGGGCCGCATCGCCAGCGCACGGGCAATGCCCACCCGCTGCTGCTGGCCGCCGGAGAGCTGATGGGGATACTTGTCGGTCTGATCGGCGAGCCCCACCATCTCCAGCAGTTCCAGACCCCGCTGTCGGGCTTCGGCCTTCTTGACACCCAGCACCTGCACCGGCGCTTCGGTGAGATTGCGCAGCACCGTCATGTGCGGGAACAGGTTGAACTGCTGGAAGACCATGCCCAGTTGGCTGCGCATCTGGCGTAGATGCTGCTCGCTGGCCGGAATCAACCGATCTCCCCGCCACTGGTGCCACAGCGGCTGATCGCCGACGTAGACGACACCATCGTTGATCTCTTCCAGCGTCATCAGAATGCGCAGCACTGTCGATTTGCCGGAGCCGGACGGACCGATGATGGTGACCTTCTCGCCGCGCTGGACTTCGAAGTTGAGCTCGTCGAGAACCACGTGATCGCCGAAGCGTTTGACGACCTTGTCGAACTTGATGATCGGATCGCGAGTTTTCGTGGCGTCGTTCATTTGAGAGAAAGGCCTCGCTTGGGCAAATGGGTATCCAGGTAGCGCACACCGAAGGACGCGATGATCGTCATGACCAGATAGAGGCCACCCACCATGGAAAGCGGGATCAGGTAGCCGCCGGTGCGGTCGCCGATGATCTTTGCCACACCGAGCATTTCCAGCACGGTCACGACCGACAGCACGGGCACGTCCTTCATGATCGAGACCAGGTAGTTGCCCAGTGCGGGAATGATGCGTGGAATCGCCTGTGGCAGAATGATATGGGTAAAGGTTCGCGAAGACGCCAGATTGAGCGCCCGCGCCGCTTCGCGCTGCCCCTTGGCCACGGCTTCCAGGCCCGCGCGATAGACTTCCGAAGTGTAGGCGCTGTACTGCACACCCAGCGCCAGCGCACCGGTCAGGAACGCCGGCAGCGTCAGTCCGAACTCGGGCAGGACGTAGAACAGAAAGAACAGCTGGATCAGCAGCGGCGTATCGCGGATGAATTCCGTGATCAGCTTGGCCGGCCAGCGGATGAAGCGGGTCGGCGCGCTCTTCAGCGCCGCCAGCACCAGCCCCAGGATCAGGGCGATGAAGAAGCCGACCACGGTGGCCTGCAGGGTCACTACCAGGCCATGCAGCAGAATCGGAAAGATCGAGACCGCGAAGGCCCACTGGCTGCTGGTATCCCATTCGATGCCGAAAAACATGCGTTATCTCCCCGCCGCGCGCCAGCGGCCAACGTAGCGTTCCAGCAGCTTCATGCACGCGGTCAGAACCAGTGCCATGCCGAAATACATGAACAGGACCAGGGTGTAGACGGTCACGCTGTCCTGAGTGAAATTGCGGATCTGTTCGGCGCGGAAAGCCATGTCGCCGAGCGAGATCAGCGACACCAGCGCGGTATCCTTCAGATTCTGGACCGCGAGATTGCCGAAGGTCGGCATCATCTCCGGAATCGCCTGGGGCAACGTGATGCGCCACAGCCGCTTGCGCGAGGTGAAATTGAGCGCCGTCGCCGCCTCGTACTGCTCCTTGGGCACGGCCTGCACGGCGCCACGCACGACCTCGGCACCGTAGGCACCAATGTTCAGCGCCAGCGCGACGACCCCTGCCACCACCGGCGGAAAACGCAGGTCGAGACCGATCGCCTGCCCCATGATGGGCAGCGCAAAGTAGATCCAGAACAGTTGCACCAGCAGCGAGGTGCCGCGGAAGATTTCGATGTAGGCAACGCTGATCCCCTTGAGGAGGGGATTGTGAGACAGCTTGCCGAGACCGAAGAGGAAGGCACAGATACCACCCAGAATCGTCGAGTAGACCGTGAGCTGCACGGTCACCCACGCACCCTGGGACAAGGGGGCGAGATAGCTCGTCCATTCCATCGGGGAGACTCCGCATTCGCTAACGAACGGCCCCGGCAGTACCGGCACCGTTCAAGGACGAACCGAATGCTCGCCCGAGAACCGTGGTCTCGAGCGAGCGTTCGCTGTCACATCGGGTTCAGAAGTTCGATTGCCAAACTCAAGAATCCGCGGTGCAGAGCTCTTCCGTGGTGCGGTGACTGGAGCCGTCGACATCGGCCTGACTGAAGCCGTAGCTCATCAGCGTCTCGCTCCAGTCATCGGTCTGCTTGTACTCTTTAAGCGCTTCGTTGACCGCGTCACGCAGTTCGGTGTTGTCGCTATTGAACGCGAACGCGCCCCAGCTACGTACTTCTTCACCATCGATGACCGGGTCGACGAATTCCGCTGCCGGCTCGACGTCATCGCTCTTTCCCGCCAGCTCGCTGACCGTCAGGCTGGTCGCGGCATAGGCGTCGGCGCGGCCGGTCGACACCGTGGAGATCGCATCGGCATTGCTGGCGATGGTGACCATGTTTTCCTGCGGTACGCCGAGCGCCTGCAGCATGTCGAGCTGATCCGCGCCCGCCATGATGGCGATCTTGGCATCACCCTCGACGAAGTCGCTGAACGCGTGCAGATCCTTGGGATTGCCTTCCTTGACCAGCAGCCCCTCGCCGTAGGAGGAGTTGGGCTCGGAGTAGATCACTTGCTGACAACGATCCGGCAGCACCGCCATCTCGGCCGCGGCGATATCGAAACGGTCCGCCTGCAAGCCGGGAATCAGCGAACTGAAGTTGGTGGTGACCCATTCGATATCGTCGACGCCCATCTCGTTCATGATGTGGCGGATGACATCGGGGCCGGCACCTTTGGCCTCGCCGCTCATGTCCATGTAGCCATAGGGAATTTCGTTGGCTACCGCGATCCGGACCGAGCCGGAGTCCTTGATCTCCTGGAGAGACGCGGCCTGCGCGACGCCCACGGCCAGGCAGGAAAGGACGGAACCGGCAATCAGTGTCGTGACGCCTTTATTGATAACGCCTTTATTAATGTTGTGTCGCATCGTTCAAATCTCCGTCTGCAAGGTTCGGATCCGCAGCGGCGGATCACGATTAACTCAAGTTTTCGGTGACGGGCGCATTTATCATTTTCATCTCGCCCAGCTTGGCGTGGCCTTGCCAAATTGTCATGATTCATCCTGTACAAACCAGGACAATTCGTGGCAGCTCGATCCGTCTGGATAGTAGCACCACCCAAGCGGCGGGCGTCAAAGCCTTTATTGACCCATGACAATTGCGCCCTGGCGCCGTCGAAACCCGCTATTCGCAAGGCGGTTCGGCCATCGCGACGTGAGCAGGCAGCGTGTGGCGCCGTTTCCAGCAGTCACCCAACCCTTGAGGCATGGGTAACATAAACATACGTTCTAGTACCGCCTGTTTTCAATAACGCTTTGCTTGCTACTAATCTCGATCATTTCATCGGCGCCTCAGCGTGCTAACCTTTCGCTCACCGCCCATTCCAACCGAGAGAGATGCCAAACCGCCATGCGAGCTCTGATCCAGCGAGTCAGCCGGGCCTCGGTCGACATCGACGGCGAGACCGTCGGCCGTATCGATCAAGGATTGCTGGCGCTCATCGGCATCGCCGCGGAAGACGACCGGACCAACGCCGACCGCTTGCTGCACAAGCTGCTGCACTACCGGGTGTTCGCGGATGGCGAGGGACGCATGAATTGCAACCTGCAACAGATCGAGGGCGGGTTGCTGCTGGTCTCCCAGTTCACGCTGGTGGCGTCGACCGACAAGGGCCTGCGCCCGAGTTTTTCCAGCGCCGCGCCGCCGGCCCACGGCCAGGCCATGTTCGACTATCTGGTGGAGCAGGCCCAAACGGCGTGGCCCAAAGTGGCAACCGGCCGGTTCGGCGCGGATATGCAGGTCGAGCTGATCAACGACGGGCCGGTGACTTTCATGCTGGAAACTTGAGCTGACCGACGGCTCGGGTAATAACGATGCCCGCCGGATTCGGCGGTGCATAAACAGGGAACAGCGGCCATTCGAGCCGCGATGAAAGGATTCTCGATCATGACTCACCCCCTCGCCATCATTACCGGCGGCGCCCAGGGCATCGGGCGCGCCACGGTGGAGCTCCTGCTGGACGAAGGCTGGCGTGTCGCGGCGCTGGATCGCGATCCGGAAGCGGTGGCCGAACTCGATGCCGACTACCCCGAGGCAACGCTGCTGGCCGTGGTGGTCGACGTCAGCGACGAACTGCAGGTCAAGGAAGCCTTTCAGCATCTGACGGATTGGCAGCAGGAAAACGATCAGTCCACGGGCGTGGATCTGCTGGTCAATAACGCCGGCCTCGCCGACCCGATGTGTGGCCCGATCGAGGACCTGGCGCTGGCAGACTGGAGACGATGGCAGGAGAGCCACCTGACCGGAGCCTTCCTGTGCACCCGCGCCGCCGTGCCCGGCCTGCGCCACCGTGGTGGCGCCATCGTCAACATTGCCTCCACGCGCGCCCTGCAATCGGAGCCCCACTGCGAGTCCTATGCGGCGGCCAAGGGCGGGCTGCTCTCTATGACCCACGCGCTCGCCGTCAGCCTGGGACCGGAGATTCGCGTCAATGCCATCTGCCCGGGCTGGATCGAAACCGGACCGTGGCAAAAGACTAGCCAGCGTAGCGAGCCTGAACATCGCGATATCGATCGCAACCAGCATCCGGCAGGACGCGTCGGCCAGCCCGCCGATGTCGCCGCGACGATAGCCTTTCTCGCCAGCGACAAGGCGGGGTTCATTACCGGCCAGCACATCAGCGTGGATGGAGGGATGACCAGGAAGATGATCTACGCCGATTAGCCGCGAGCCGCGAGCCGCGAGCCGCGAGCCGCGAGCCGCGAGCCGCGAGCCGCGGAATTCAGGATTCGATCACGCTGACAGTTCGCAATCCCTTTCTCGAAGCTCGAAGCTCGAAGCTCGAAGCTCGAAGCTCGAAGCTCGAAGCTCGAAGCTCGAAGCTCGTAGCTCGTAGCTCGTAGCTCGTAGCTCGTAGCCAGCACAGACGCTAGCGGCCAGCGTCGATGGCGTCAGGATTCCGCCTGCGTTAGCTCCGCCTCCAACGCCTCCAAGGCCTCTTCCGCCGCCATCCAGTCACTCTCGAGCTGCTCCACCTCGGCCTGAAGCTCGCCCTGTTCGCGAACCAGGCGCGCTAACTCGTCCTTGCGGGCGACGTCGTAGATGTCCGGATCCGCCAGCCGCGCCTCCAGGGCCGAAAGGGCAGCCTGCGCCTTGTCGAGCTTCTTTTCTGCCGCGTCGCGCTGCTTGCGCAGCGGTTTCATCTGCTCGCGACGTTCGGCGGCCGCCCGCCGCGCCGCCTTGCGATCGCCGCCATCCGCCGGCCCTTTCTCCTGGCGCGCCTCCTGCTTCAGATCGCGCCGCCGCTCCGTTTCCCGGGACTTCAGCCACTGATGGTAATCGTCGAGATCGCCATCGAAGGGTTCGACCCGCCCGTCGGCAACGCGCCAGAACGTATCGACGCTGGCCCGTAACAGGTGACGGTCGTGGGAAACGATGATCACCGCGCCTTCGTATTCCGCCAGCGCTTCGGCCAGCGCCTCGCGCATGTCCAGATCGAGGTGGTTGGTCGGCTCGTCCAGCAGCAGCAGGTTGGGCTTTTCCCAAGCTACCAGCGACAGCGCCAGACGCGCCTTCTCGCCGCCGGAGAACCGCGACACGTCGCCGAACACGTCATCGCCACGGAAGCCGAAGCCCCCGAGGAAGTTGCGAATCGCCAGATCGCTGGCCGTGGGCGAAAGCCGCTGCACGTGGGTGAATGGCGTCGCGCCGAGATCCAGATGTTCCAACTGATGCTGGGCGTAGTAGCCCACCACCAGGTTCTCGCCCGGTACGCGAGCGCCGGCGAGCGGCGGCAGATCGCCGATCAGGGTCTTGATCAGCGTCGATTTACCCGCGCCGTTGGGCCCCAGCAAGCCGATACGCTCACCGGGCAGGATCGACGCTTTCACGCCTTCGAGGATCGTGCGCTCGGAATACCCCAGCGAGGCCCGATCCAGCGATAGCAGCGGCGTCGAGGTCTTGTCGGCACACGGCAGTTGAAAGCGGAATGGCGAATCGACCCGCGCCGCGGCGATGGTCTCCATGCGCTCGAGCATCTTCAACCGGCTCTGGGCCTGGCGCGCCTTGGTCGCCTTGGCGCGGAAGCGCTCGACGAAGCTTTCGATCTCGGCCCGCCGCGCCTGCTGTTTCTCGAACGCTGCCTGCTGCTGGAGCTGACGCTCGGCACGGGCACGTTCGAAGGCACTGTAGTGGCCGCGATAGAGCATCAACTGGCCCTGGTCGATGTGCAGGATGTGATCGCAGACCGCGTCGAGGAAATCGCGATCGTGGGAGATCAGCATCAGCGTGCCGGGATAGCGCGTCAGCCACTGCTCGAGCCACAGCAGCGCATCCAGATCCAGGTGGTTGGTCGGCTCGTCGAGCAACAGGATCTCCGACGGCGTGAACAGCGTCCGGGCCAGGCCCACGCGCATCCGCCAGCCGCCGGAGAAGGCCGCCAGCGGGCGGTAGAGATCGTCCTGGGCGAATCCCAGCCCGGCGAGCAGCTGTTCGGCGCGGGCCCGGGCGGTATAGCCATCGAGCGCCTCGATCTGGCCGTGCAGCACGGCCTCGCGCTGCATGTCGCCGTTGGCCTGTGCCTCGGCCAGCGCGGTCTCCGTCTCGCGCAAGGCGGCGTCACCGTCGAGCACATACTCCACTAGCGGGCGCTCGATGGCGGAAACCTCCTGCGCCATGTGGGCGATCCGCTTGCCACCGGCGATCTCCACGCTGCCGGCATCGGCGCCGAGCTCACCGCGAATCAGGGCGAACAGGCTCGACTTGCCGGCACCGTTGGCGCCGACGATGCCGACCTTCTGCCCCTCGTGCAGCATCAGGTCGGCGCCCTCGAACAGTCGCCGGGTGCCGCGTTGCAGGGCGAGTTGGCGGAATGCGATCATGCCGGGCTCCAGGGCGCATCGAATGGGCGCTCATTCTACCAGCCATCCGCCATCGGTATGGAATGCCATGTCCGCCTCCGCCGCGACCGATTCACTCTGGTCCGATTCACTCTGGTCCTATGCCCTGGACCGCTACGCTCGCCCCAATGTGGAGGCCGAATGCCTGGCGCTGCAGGATGAACACGGCTGGGACATCTGCGAACTGCTGTGGGTCGCCTGGCTGAGCGAACGCCACCAACGCCCCGATCCCGCGGCAGCCGATGCCCTGGCCGAGGCGAGACGCTGGCAACGCGAGATGACCGTGCCGCTGCGCGAGCGCCGCCGCGCGCTAAAGGCCGAGGCGCACCGGCGACCGCAGTTGGAGCCGTTACGACAGCTGCTCAAGCAGGCCGAGCTGCAGGCCGAGCGCGAGATGCTGGCGCGCCTGGAAGCGCTCCCCACGTTTGTCGCCGAGGTGAATTCCCCGCTCGAGCAGGCACTGGTTTCCTGCCAAACATTGCGCGACATGACGGCCGACGATTACCCGCCGTTACGCCGATTGCTGGCGTGCTGGACAATCGATGCCCCGGATGCGGAACCAAAACCCACCTGTTAGAGTCACAACACGACTATCCGGCCGATGTTCGAGGCTTCTTCACACTCTGGCCAACATCGGTTTCATTCGTGACCCAAGGAGTTTGCATGAAACGTTTGGTAACCGCCGTCGCGCTCGGCAGCATCATGACGCTGCCGCTGACAGCCTTCGCCCAGGACAAGATCGACCTCGACAGCGACCAGGCGAAGCTCAGCTACAGCATCGGCGCCACGCTGGGTCAGGGTCTGTCCAAGGACATCAAGGATCTCGACGTCGACGCCTTCGCGGCGGCCATCAAGGACGTCTACGGCGACGCCGACCTGCAGATGAGCCAGGACGAGATCAGCAGCACGCTGACCCAGTATCAGCAGCAGAAGATCGCCGAGCAGAAGGCCGAGCAGAAGAAGGTCGCCGACGAGAATCGCAAGAAGAGCGAAGCCTTCCTGGCCGAAAACGCCAAGAAAGACGGCGTCGAGACCACCGATTCCGGCTTGCAGTACAAGGTCCTGGAATCCGGTGACGGCGAATCCCCGAGCGCCGACGATACCGTTCGCGTCAACTACGAAGGCACTCTGCCGGACGGCACCGTCTTCGACAGCTCCTACAAGCGTGGCGAGCCGATCTCGTTCAAGGTCGATCAGGTCATTCCCGGCTGGCAGGAAGCGCTGAAGATGATGCACGTCGGCGATACCTGGGAAATCGCCGTTCCCTCCGACCTCGCTTACGGCCCGGCCGGCACCGGCGGCCCCATCGGCCCCAATCAGGCGCTGAAGTTCAAGGTCGAGCTGCTTGCCGTCAACCCCGACGACAGCGCTGACGACAGCAGCAGCGACGCGGGTGACGACGGCGACAGCTAAACGCCGACGGCGTGGCTTTCGTCTCGCTCGCCACGTTCACTTACCGTTTCAACCGACGCCGGCCCATCGAGGCCGGCGTCGGCGTTCAGAGGCAGCGCTTGTCGCCTCGCCCCGCCGATGGACCGCCCAGCTCCTGGCTGTCGAAGTCGAACCAGCTTCCCTTCAGGCCATGATCGCTCAGCACTACCACCTGCGCGCGCCAGGCATCCACGTGAGCGCTGCACAGCCCCAGCGTCCCCTCCCCGACGAACAAGCCACCCCCTTGCGACTGAAGCGACAGCCGTCGCGATTGCACGTTCATGTCGCGGCCGATGAACTGCACCGTCACCGATTGCGGCGCGCGACCGTGAACACGAACCTCGAACGTCAACGTGTCTTCGCCATCGCGTGTCTCCTGCAGCGCAAACGCCAATGAGGAATCGATCCCCAGGTTGGCGTGGCACCCTCCCTCCAGCAGCACGCAGCCTTGTGCCGGCGGATACCAGGTCACGTCACGGGTCGACTCGCGCAGATAGTAGTAATCGAGCAAATACCAGAGCGCGATGACGATCGTCATCAAGGTGACACCGATCAGCAGGTTGAGCATCCGCGGTCTGGTGGTTTCCTCTTCGTAGGCAGCCATGGACTTTCGAAGACTCCAAGCGTTGGGTATTAATCGATAAACTGGCCGGCACCGGCGCCCCGAACCTCATCGAAGCGCTCGACAAGGATGACACATGAGCGACATCGCTAACGCCCTTGGCCCGCTATTTCTATTGATTCTACTCGGTGCCGCATTGGGTTGGGCACGTTTCCCGGGCGGCGATTTCTGGCCCCGACTCGAGCGCTTCATCTATTACCTGCTGTTCCCGGCCATGCTGGTGGCGACGCTGGCGACCGCCGACGTCCGCCAGGTCCCGGTGCTTCGGCTCGGCGTGACGCTGCTCGGCACCATGACACTGCTGGGCCTGGGTCTCTGGCTGGCGCGACATCGCCTGGCGCTGGCGCCACCCGCCTTCACCTCGACCTTTCAGGGCGTGGTGCGCTTCAACACCTATGTCGGCGTCGCCGGCGCCACGGCGCTGCATGGCGCGGCCGGCACCACGGTGGCGGCCGTGGCAGTCGCGCTAATGGTGCCGACCGCCAATATCCTCTGTGTGCTGGCCTTCATCGCCTCCGGCACGCTGGGTAGCGCCAGCCTGCGTCGCAGCGCCGTGGCGTTGCTGCGCAACCCGCTGATTCTCGCCTGTCTATTGGGTATCGCGCTGAATCTCGGCGGTATCGGCCTGCCCGGCTGGAGCTTCGAGGCCATCGAACTGCTCGGCGATGCGGCCCTGCCGCTGGGGCTGGTCGCCGTCGGCGTGGCATTGCGCCCGCAGGCACTGTGGCACAGCGGCAAGGCGTTCTGGCTGTCGAGCGCACTCAAGCTGCTCGTCACCCCGTTGATCGTATTGACGCTGGCCTGGATGGTCGGCCTTCACGGCGCGGACCGTGACATCGCGCTGCTGTTCGCCGCGCTGCCGACCGCCACATCGGCGTATATCCTGGCCCGCCAGCTGGGCGGTGACGCAGAACTGATGGCCGCCGTGATTACCGGTCAGACGCTGCTGGCGATGGCGACATTGCCGCTGCTCTTGAACGCTTTTGGCGTGAACTGAGCACACGGATTCGGAATGCGCCGACTGCCCCAAATAAAAAAGATTCTCGTTACGCTTGCAACGATGAATGAGAATGATTAACCTTTACATCGTGGCGTCGCCAAACGCCACTGACCACAGCAGCGAATGTCAGGTTCCTGCCATGGTTATCTCCTCATCATGCTAGTCACGGTCCTTAGTGCCGCCCTGCCCAGGGCGGCTTTTTTGTTCTCATCTCTTCTCAGCCTCTGCTGCGAGGCATCAGGCCCCTCTTCGAGGACAATTTCGAACGCTGCGATATCGGCTCTCCTGGAGTCTGCTCGAAAGCGTGATGCAACCGAAGCATCGTTGCAGCCTACTGCATCAGCGCACCGTCCGTTTCGAGCGCCACGCCTTCGACGCCATACTGATTGGCCAGGGCGAGCAGATAATGGCGCAGCGCGCGGCGCGACGCCTGCTCGCGCAGCGTATGATGCACCCGGCCGGCGACCCGCTCGAAGGGCAGCGGCTGCCCGTCGATGCGCCGGTCGATCGCCACGATATGCCAGCCGTAGCGTGAAGCCAGCGGACGATTGTGCAGCCCCTCCGGCAGATGGCGCAGCGCATTGTCCAGCTCCTCGACGGTCTGCCCCGGTGCCAACCAGCCCAGCCGGCCGCCGTCCTCCCGCGATGGGCAGGCCGAATGGCGCATCGCCAGCTCATCGAAGCGCTCGGGATGGTCAGCCAGCTCGACCAGCAGCGTCTCGCCCAGCCGCCGCTGGGCATCGCGTGCCGCACTGTCGTCAGGCGCGGCAGCGAGCAGGATATGACGTACATCGAGCCGCGTCGGAGTCCTGAAACGCTCGGGATGAGCGGCAAAGAAGCGGCGGCAGGCCGCCTCGTCCGGCTCGGGAGTATCCAGTTCATGCTCCAGCAGTTGGGTCAGGCGCGCTTGCTCATTGTCAGGATCGTGCGCCAGCCCCAGCTCATCAGCGCGCAGGGTGAGCAACTCGCGGATCGCCAGCGCTCGGGCGGCCTGCCTGAACGCCTCCTCAGGGGTGGCCGCGCTGTAATACTGCATCTCGCGGGCGACGGTCTCCTCCGCGATGACCGTGGCGCCGACCCGAATGACCGGATGGTCACTGTCGGCCGGCAGTTGTTCGATGGCGATTTCTTGCATCTCGATCCCCTTGGTGAACCTGATGAAATGGAGCGCGCAGAGTGCGGGCAGCCGCTCTTATGCCCGGCGACGCACCAGTTGGTAACGCCGTCCGATATAGCCCAGCGGCGCGCTCCATATATGCACCAGCCGCGTGAAGGGAAAGAGCAGGATGATCGTCAGGCCGATCAGGATATGCAGCTTATAGATCAGTCCCACTGCGACGAGGTGATCCGCCGCACCGCCGCGGAAGAAGATGATGCCCTGGGCCCAGTCCGCCAGCTGCAGCATCACGCTGCCGTCGAGGTGATGGACGGCAGAGAAGATCGTCAACAGCCCCAGCGACACCTGCGCGACCAGCAGGGCAAGAATCAGGATATCGGCGGTGCTCGACGTGGCGCGCACCCGCGGATCGGTCAGGCGGCGATGGAGCAGGATCAGCCCGCCGACCAGACACATGATGCCGGCGATGCCGCCGACAACGATGGCGAGAAGCTGCTTGTTTCCCGCGGCGATGAAGGGCGCATAGACCCAGTGCGGCGTCAGCAGCCCGACCAGATGGCCGAAGAAGATGACGATAATGCCGATATGGAACAGGTTGCTGCCCAGCCGCAGGCGGCGGTGGCTCAGCAACTGGCTGGAGCCGGTTTTCCAAGTGTACTGGCCGTGATCGAAGCGCAGCAGGCTGCCGACCAGAAAGACCGTGCCAGCCAGATAGGGGTAGAAGCCGAACAGCAGTGTATTGAGATAACTCATGGCGGGACTCCTTGCATCAGGAAACCGGACGATCGGGATTAGCGTCAGACGCCGGGGATTCGACGATGCGCAGCGGCACATCGCTCCGGAAATCGCGCTTGAGCTGTGCCTGGCGCCGCCCGGTGGCCGATTGCAGCGCACAGTCCTGATCGGAGGCGGCGGAAAAGCGCACCGCCTCCTCCTCCCAGACCGCATCCAGCGCGGCGGGCGTATCGTCGCGGGGTTCCTCACGCGCGTGTTCGAGATGGTCGTCGATGGTGTCCTCCATGCCGATCATCGCCAGCAGCGACGCCGGCACCAGGGCATGATCGCTGTCACGCTCGATCAACCGTGCCGCCAGCCGTGCCAGGATATGCGCCACCTCGCCGAGCTGGCGGGCGATCTCCTCGTCATCGCGGGTGGACAGAAACTCCAGGAACAGCGGCAGATAGTCCGGCAGTTCGCGGGCCAACAGCTCGAAACCCGCGGCATGGTAGTGGGCGAGCAGATCGACCATCGCCTGGCCACGGTCACGCGATTCGCCGTGGACATGTTCGAACAGCAGAAGCGACGTGGCGCGACCGCGGTCGAACAACGCCACGTAATCGGCCTGCAGGTCGAGCAGGTCAGCATTGGCGATGGCGGTGATCCATGTCTTAATCTCGAAACGGCGCTGACGGCTCAGGTGTGCCTCGCCATCGATGACCTCAAGCATTTCCGCTGCGGCCTGCTGCAACTCAGCGGTCGGATAATCGAGCAGGCGCGCCAGTACGATCAGACTACGCATCGTTGGCCTCCCGCGACTGTCTGGTCTCGTCAGGCGAGTAATAGCCCACCGCCTCGTCATGATCGGTCAGCGGCTTGACCAGCGTCGCGGTCTGCTTGCGACCGCCGAACAGGCTGACGGTATTGTCGCCACCGTTGCAGCCGCTGCCGAACGAGAAACCGCAACCGCCGCGCTCGGGGAACGCCTCGCGGGCCAGCTCGCGGTGGCTGGCAGGGATCACGAAACGGTCTTCGTAGTTGGCAATCGCCAGATAGCGGTACATCTCCTCGACCTGCGCCACGCTCAGCCCTACCGCATCGAGTACCTCGCTGGCCTCGCGACCCTCGACCTGCTGGGCACGCTTGTAGACCCGCATCGCCATCAGCCGCTTGAGTGCCATGACCACCGGTGCCTCTTCGCCGGCGGTGAGCAGGTTGGCGAGATACTTGACGGGAATGCGCAGCGACTCGATCTGCGGCAGCACACCGTCGCTTTCGACGTGGCCCGCTTCGGCCGCCGACTGGATCGGTGACAGCGGCGGCACGTACCACACCATCGGCAGGGTGCGGTATTCGGGGTGCAGCGGCAGTGCCAGTTGCCAATCGATCGCCAGCTTGTAGACCGGCGACGCCTGGGCGGCCTTGATCACGTTGTCGGGAATGCCGTCGCGCCGTGCCTGGGCGATCACCTCCGGGTCATGGGGGTCGAGGAATATCTCGCACTGGCGATGGTAGAGGTCGCGCTCATCGGCGGAAGCGGCGACTTCCTCGATGCGGTCGGCGTCATATAGCAGCACGCCGAGGTAGCGGATACGGCCGACACAGGTCTCCGAGCATACTGTCGGCATGCCCGATTCGATGCGCGGATAGCAGAAGATGCACTTCTCGGACTTGCCGCTCTTCCAGTTGTAATAGATCTTCTTGTACGGGCAGCCGGAAACACACATCCGCCAGCCACGGCACTTGTCCTGGTCGATCAGCACGATGCCGTCTTCCTCGCGCTTGTAGATCGCCCCACTCGGACAGGACGCCACGCAGGCCGGGTTGAGGCAGTGCTCGCACAGCCTGGGCAGGTACATCATGAAGGTGTTTTCGAACTGGCCGTAGATGTCAGCCTGGACCTGGTCGAAATTCTTGTCGCGGCGCCGCTTGGCAAACTCGGTGCCGAGGATTTCTTCCCAGTTCGGGCCCCATTCGATCTTGTTCATGCGCTGGCCGCTGATCAGTGAACGTGGCCGCGCCACCGGCTGATGCTTGCTCTCGCCGGCCTTGTGCAGATGCTGGTAATCGAAGTCGAACGGCTCGTAGTAGTCGTCGATCTCGGGCAGGTCGGGGTTGGCGAAGATGTTTGCCAGCACCCGCCACTTGCCGCCGATGCGCGGCTCGATGGAACCATCGGCGCGCCGCAGCCAGCCGCCCTTCCACTTGCTCTGGTTCTCCCACTGCTTGGGATAACCGACACCCGGCTTGGTTTCGACGTTGTTGAACCAGGCGTATTCCACGCCTTCACGGCTGGTCCACACGTTCTTACAGGTCACCGAGCAGGTATGACAGCCGATGCACTTATCGAGATTGAGCACCATGCCCACTTGCGAACGGATTTTCATTTCACAGTCTCCTGCTCATAATCGTTGCCTTCGCCATCCAGCCAGTCGACGTGGTGCATCTTGCGCACGATGACGAACTCGTCGCGGTTGGAGCCGACGGTGCCGTAGTAATTGAAGCTGTAGGAGAGCTGGGCGTAGCCGCCGATCATGTGGGTCGGCTTGGGACAGACGCGGGTCACCGAGTTGTGAATGCCGCCGCGGGTGCCGGTCACTTCGGAGCCGGGAATGTTCACGATGCGCTCCTGGGCGTGGTACATCATCGCCATGCCGTTCTTGACCCGCTGACTGACCACCGCCCGGGCCGCCACCGCACCGTTGGCGTTATAAAGCTCGATCCAGTCGTTGTCCTCGACGCCGATGGCGCGCGCATCGTCCTCGGATAGCCACACGATCGGGCCGCCGCGTGACAGCGTCAGCATCAGCAGGTTGTCCGAGTAGGTGGAATGGATGCCCCACTTCTGGTGCGGGGTGATCCAGTTCAGCGCGATTTCCGGATTGCCATTGCCGCGCGGCGCCTTGAGGCTGCTGATCGCCTTGGTATCGATGGGCGGGCGGTAGACCAGCAGGCTCTCGCCGAAGGCGCGCATCCAGGCGTGATCCTGATAGAACTGCTGGCGGCCGCTCACGGTGCGCCACGGGATCAACTCGTGGACGTTGGTGTAGCCGGCGTTGTAGGACACATGCTCGTCTTCCAGCCCCGACCAGGTCGGGCTGGAGATGATCTTGCGCGGCTGGGCGACCACGTCGCGGAAACGGATCTTCTCCTCATGCTTGGGCAGCGCCAGGTGGGCATGCTCGCGGCCGGTGATCTTCGACAGCGCCTCCCATGCCTTGACCGCCACCTTGCCGTTGGTCTCCGGCGCCAGCGTCAGGATCATCTCGGCGGCATCGATCGCCGTCTCGATGCGCGGCCGCCCGCGGGCCGCGCCGTCATGCTTGCGCTGGTTGAGCTTACCGAGCAGCTCGATCTCGGACTCGGTCTGCCAGTTGATGCCCTTGCCGCCATTGCCAAGCGTATCGAGCAGCGGCCCGACCGAGGTGAAGCGTTCATAGGTCGCCGGGTAGTCGCGCTTGACCGCCACCAGGCTCGGCATGGTCTTGCCGGGGATCGGCGCACATTCGCCTTTCTTCCAGTCGCGCACCTCGGGCTGGGCCAGCTCCCCGGGCGAATCGTGCTGCAGCGGCAGCGTGACCAGATCGGTCTCTTCGCCGAGATGCCCCACGCACACCCGTGAAAACGCCTTGGCGATGCCCTTGTAGATCTCCCAGTCGCTGCGCGACTCCCAGGCCGGGTCGGTGGCCGCGGTCAGCGGGTGAATGAAGGGATGCATGTCCGAGGTGTTGAGGTCGTCCTTTTCGTACCAGGTCGCCGTCGGCAGCACGATGTCGGAATACAGGCAGGTGGTCGACATGCGGAAGTCGAGGGTGACCAGCAGGTCGAGCTTGCCTTCCGGTGCCTCATCGCGCCACACCACTTCCTCGGGCAGCACGCCGTCCATTTCGCCGAGATCCTTGCCCTGCACGCCGTTGCGGGTGCCGAGCAGGTACTTGAGCATGTATTCATGGCCCTTGCCGGAGCTGCCCAGCAGATTGGAGCGCCATACGAACATGTTGCGCGGGAAGTTCTGCGGGCTGTCCGGGTCCTCGGCCGCAAAGCGCAACGTACCGGCCTTGAGCTGGTCGACGACGTAATCGTTGAGCGGCTGGCCCGCTTCTGCGGCGGCAGCGGCCAGGCGCAGCGGATTGCGGTCGAGCTGCGGCGCCGACGGCAGCCAGCCCATGCGTTCGGCACGGACATTGAAGTCGATCAGGCTGCCGCTGTAGTCCTCGCGCCGCGCCAGCGGCGACAGCAGTTCCTTGACCTCGACCTTCTCGAAACGCCATTGGCTGGAGTGGTTGTAGAAGAACGAGGTGCCGTTCATCTGCCGCGGCGGACGGTTCCAGTCGAGGCCGAAGGCGAGCGGCAGCCAGCCGGTCTGCGGGCGCAGCTTCTCCTGGCCGACATAGTGGGCCCAGCCGCCGCCGCTCTGGCCGATGCAGCCGCACAGGATCAGCATGTTGATCAGGCCGCGGTACTGCATGTCCATGTGATACCAGTGGTTCAGGCCCGCCCCGACGATGATCATCGAACGGCCATGGGTCTTGTCGGCATTGTCGGCAAACTCCCGCGCCAACCGGATCACCTGCGCCGCCGGCACGCCGGTGATCGCCTCCTGCCACGCCGGCGTATAGGGGCGCAACTGATCGAAGGCGGTGGCGCCGTCATCCTCCCCTTCTCCGCCCAGGCCGCGGTCGATGCCGTAGTTGGCGACCATCAGGTCGAACACGGTCACCGCCAGTACCTCGCGGCCGTCCGCCAGGGTCAGGCACCTGGCCGGCAGGCTGTGGTAGAGCACGTCGTTGCCGGCCACATGGCTGAAATACTCATGGGGAACCCCGCCGAAATAGGGGAAGGCAACCTTGGCGACGCAGTCGTGGCTGCCGGCCAGCGACAGTTGCAGCGAGACCTCGTTGCCGTCGGCATCGAGCGGCTCAAGGTTCCAGCGGCCTTCGCTGCCGTCCTGCTCGCCACTCTTTTCACCCCAGCGGAAGCCGATGGAGCCGCGCGGCACCACCAGACGGTTGCTGGTTTCATCCCAGGCAACGGTCTTCCACTCGGGATTGTTGTCCTGGCCCAGGCTGGCGTCGAAATCGCTGGCACGCAGCTGCTTGCCGGGCACGAAACTGCCATCCTCGCGTGCTTCCAGCTCGACCAGCATCGGCATGTCGGTGTAGCGGCGCACGTAGTCGGTGAAGTAGGCGCTGGGCTTGTCGAGGTGAAACTCCTTGAGGATGACATGACCCATCGCCATGCTCAGCGCCGCGTCGGTGCCCTGCTTGGGGCTCAGCCATTCGTCGCACAGCTTGGCGACCTCGGCGTAATCGGGAGTGATCGCGACCGTCTTGGTGCCCTTGTAGCGCACTTCGGTGAAGAAGTGCGCGTCGGGGGTCCGTGTCTGCGGCACGTTGGAGCCCCAGGCGATGATGTAGTTCGAGTTGTACCAGTCCGCCGATTCGGGCACGTCGGTCTGCTCGCCCCAGGTCATCGGCGAGGCCGGCGGCAGGTCGCAGTACCAGTCGTAGAACGACAGGCACACCCCGCCGATCAGCGACAGATAGCGCGCCCCCGAGGCATAGGAAATCATCGACATCGCCGGAATCGGCGAGAAGCCGATGATACGGTCCGGGCCGTACTGCTTGGCGGTATAGACGTTGGCGGCAGCGACCAGGGTTTCGAGCTCTTCCCAACTGGCGCGCACGAAGCCGCCCATGCCGCGCACCTTCTTGTACTGCGCGGTCTTGGCCGGGTCCTCGACGATGGAGGCCCAGGCATCGACCGGGTCGTCATGTACGGCCAGTGCCTCACGCCATAGCTGGATCAACGCCTTGCGCACCGTCGGATACTTGAGGCGGTTGGCGCTATACAGATACCACGAATAGCTCGCCCCGCGCGGGCAGCCGCGCGGCTCATGGTTGGGCAGGTCCGGGCGGGTACGCGGGTAGTCGGTCTGCTGGGTTTCCCAGGTCACCAGCCCGTTCTTGACGTAGATCTGCCAGCTGCACGAGCCGGTGCAGTTGACGCCATGGGTCGAGCGCACGACCTTGTCGTGCTGCCAGCGGGCGCGGTAGCCGTCTTCCCAGTCGCGGGTTTCGTCACGGGTTTCGCCATGGCCGCCGGCAAACGGCGTGCGGGGCTTGCGCAGATAATTCAGACGGTCGAGAAAATGGCTCATGAAAGGTTCCTCCTGAATGAGCGTATCAGCACGGTGCCGGTGCATTGCGGCGGGCGTAGTACCACCAGGTCAGCGCCATGCAGCTCAGGTAAAAGACGATGAAGCCGATCAGCGCCGCGCCCACACCACCGGTCAGGCCGATGGAGGTACCGTAGGCCTTGGGGATGAAGAATCCGCCGTAGGCGGCGATGGCCGAAATGAAGCCGAGCACGGCGGCGGTCTCGCGGCTGGCTTCGACCTGTGCCTGTTCGGCATGCGCTTCGCCGAGCGCCTGTCGGCGCTGGTTGAGAAAGATCACCGGTACCATGCGATAGGTGGAACCGTTGCCGATGCCGGTGGCAATGAACAGCACCAGGAACATGACGAAGAAGCCGAAGAAGCTGCCCCCGCCGTGCTCGCCGGGCAAGAAGGTCAGCACCCCGAGGACGCCGACGATCATCAGGGCGAAGTTCCAGAGCGTGACCCGCGCACCGCCCAGGCGATCGGAAAGCCAGCCGCCCAGCGGCCGGGCCAGCGCACCGACCAGCGGGCCGAGAAAGGCGTAGCGGGTTGGGTCGACCGCGGGAAACTGCATGCCGGACAGCAACGGAAAACCGGCGGCAAAGCCCATGAAGCTGCCGAAGGTGCCCAGATAGAGCCAGCACATCAGCCAGTTGTGCTTGCGCTTGAAGATCACCGCCTGATCGCGGAACGAGGACTTGGCGGCAGCGATATCGTTCATGCCGAACCAGGCCGCCAGCGCCGCGATGACGATGAACGGCACCCAGATGAAGGCGGCATTCTGCAGCCAGATCTCCTGGCCCTCGGCAGCGCCTGTCATCGCCGTCTGCGGCGCGCCGGCCATCGGCCCCAGCACGCTGCCGGCGATCACCAGCGGGCCAACCAGTTGCAGTACCGAAACGCCCAGATTGCCCAGCCCCGCGTTCAATCCCATGGCAGTGCCCTTCTGGGTCTGGGGGAAGAAAAAGCTGATATTGGCCATGCTCGACGCGAAGTTACCGCCGCCGAAGCCGCACAGCAGGGCGAGAATCAGCATCACGCTGTAGGGCGTTTCAACGTGCTGCAGCGCCACGCCGATCCACAGGCACGGCAGCAGTAGTGATGCGGTGGAAATCGCCGTCCAGCGCCGGCCGCCGAAGATCGGCACCATGAAGCTATAGAAAATGCGCAGCGTCGCGCCGGACAGCGACGGCAATGCCGCTAGCCAGAACAGCTGATTGGGCGTGTAGGGAAAGCCAAATGTCGGCAGCTTGACCACCAGGATCGACCAGACCGACCACACGGCAAAGGCCAGCAGCAGGTTGGGAATCGAGATCCACAGGTTGCGCCGGGCAATGCGGCGCCCGGTGCGCGCCCAGAAGCCAGCATCCTCCGGGTGCCACTCGTTGAGCACGAAGCCTTTCGGTGCCGCCAGTTCGGGCAGGTCGGTGCTCGGCCGGTGCGCAGCCCATTCGTCGCGCTCGGCCCGGCGGATGGCGTAGTGCATCCAGCCCAGCGCACCGGCCACGATGATGAACATCAGCATGAAGCAGCTCTGCCAGATGCCGACCACGTCGTTGAGCATGCCGAAGGTCAGCGGCAGGAAGAAACCGCCCAGCCCGCCAACCATGCCAACCACACCGCCCACCGCGCCGACATGCTGCGGATAGTAGACGGGGATGTGCTTGAAGACCGCCGCCATGCCCAGCGACATGAAAAAGCCCAGCACGAAGATCAGCGCAATGAAGGCCGGCAACCCTACCGACAGCGAGAAATCGACCTCGCCGCGCACGCCTTCGATCGCATAGTGGGCGGACGGATAGCTGAGCAGAAACAGGCAGGCCACGGCCACGCCGAACGTCCAGTACATCACCCGCCGCGCACCGATCCGATCGGCCAGCCAGCCGCCGAGGATGCGAAACAGCGAGGCCGGCACCGAGAACAGCGCGGCAACGACCCCCGCCGTGGTCAGGCTCAGGCCGTAGACGTTCATCAGATACAGCGGCAGCCACAATGCCAGCGCGACAAAGCCGCCGAAGGTGCAGAAGTAGTACAGCGAGAAGCGCCATACGCGCAGCTCGGCCAGGGGCGCAAGCTGATCGCACAGCGGCACCCGCTGCCGTGCCCGTTCGTCGCGCAGCGGATCGTTCTTGGCCAGCATGATGAAGGCCACGCCCATGGCGGCCAGCACCGTGGCGTAGATCAGTGCCGTCGTCTGCCAGCCCAGCGCGACGAGCAAAAACGGTGCGACGAAGTTGGTCACCGCCGCACCGACGTTGCCGGCGCCGAAGATACCCAGTGCCGTGCCTTGCTGCGCGGCGGGAAACCACGCCGATACATAGGCCACGCCGACGATGAACGAACCGCCGGCCAGCCCCACCCCCAGCGCTGCCAGCAACAGCATGGCGTAGCTGGAAGTAAAGGTAAGCAGGTAGACGCAGGCGGCGGAGGTCAGCATCACCAGTCCAAACACCCAGCGCCCGCCGAAGCGGTCGGTCCAGATACCGAGCAGCAACCGGCTGATCGAACCGGTCAGCACCGGCGTTGCCATCAACAGGCCCAGTTGCGTGTCGGACAACCCCAGCTCCTGCTTGATACGCAGGCCAATGATCGAGAAGATTGTCCACACCGCGAAGCACAGCGTGAAGGCCAGGGTCGAGAGCCCCAGCGCGCGCTGTCGGTCACGGTGGGGCAATGCCACGGAAGTCATCACGATAGTTCCCCTTATGCCAAGCGAGGCTGACAGGGACTACTTTCTCGTCTGAGGACGGCGGCCTTTTTGACTCAGGTCAATTTTTGTAAAAATACTTTACGTTGGTAAACGTAGGGCCAGGGCTAGCCATAAGATCTAGAAGATACCGACGAACAGCGACGGTCAGTAAAGCGGTTGACACGCTACGCTGGCAGGCCTCGTCATATCGGCCGCAGAAGCAGGCATGTTATGCTGCGTTTCCTTACTGCCGCCACGCCATGCTGATCCGCGAATCGTCTCCGGGAGTCATGTCATGCCCATTCCCAGCATCGGATCGAAATACACCCGCTTCCATCGTACCTGCTGCCAGACCTGCAGCTTGAGCGCACTGTGTTTACCGCTGGCGCTGGATGTCCAGGACATGGACCAGTTCAACGCCATCATTCGCCGCCGCGCGCCGCTCAAGAAGGGCGAAGCGCTATTCTGCCAAGGCAGTTCCTTTTCCAGCGTGTTTGCCGTTCGCTCCGGTAGCCTCAAGCAGGTGACGCTCGATCAGAATGGCGAAGAGCAGGTCACCCATTTCTACCTGCCCAGTGAGTTGGTCGGCCTCGACAGCATCAATGAACAGCGGCATCCGGGCTATGTTATCGCGCTCGAGAGAACATCGGTGTGCGAGATCCCCTTCGATCATCTCGATAGCCTTGCCGAACACATCCCGCAGCTTCGCCTGCAGCTGTTACGCAGCATGAGCAAGGAGATGAGCGATGATCGCCGCATGATGCGTCTTTTATCGCGCAAAATCGCCGATGAACGCCTGGCAAGCTTCTTCATCAATCTCGCCATGCGCTTTCAACGCTGCGGCTATTCACCGTACAGCTTCCGCCTGCCGATGACGCGTACCGATATCGGCAACTACCTCGGTCTTGCCGTGGAAACCGTCAGCCGCATCCTGGGTCGCTTCCAGCAGCAGCAACTGATGGCGATCCAGGGCCGCGAGATACATATTCTCGATCTCGAAGCACTCAACACCCTTGCCGAAACGCAGGGGTGTCAACTCGATCAGGTCCGCACGCAGGCAAGCCTTGACGCCTCGGTATCAAGCCTTGACGCCTCGGTATGAAGAAACGTTGCATCGACATGACCGAAACGGAGTCCGTTCGCGAGCAACTGCCGCCTCTCAAACGCGCCGGTAGATGAGATCCCAGACGCCGTGACCCAGGCGCTCGCCGCGCTGTTCGAACTTGGTCAGCGGGCGGAAATCGGGGCGTTCGACGAACGGCGCCGTCTCGGCCGGCGCGGTGTTGACGAATCCCGGCGCCTCGGCTATCACCTCCGCCATGAACTCGGCGTAGGCCTGCCAGTCGGTCGCCATGTGCAGCTTGCCGCCCGGCTCGAGGCGGGAACGCACCAGCTCGACGAACGGCAACTGCACGATACGCCGCTTGTGATGTTTCTTCTTGGGCCACGGGTCGGGGAAGAAGAGCTGCAGCGTGTCGATGCTCGCTTCCGGCAGGCAGTCCGCCAGCACAGCGAGCGCGTCCTCGCGATAGACGCGGAGGTTGGTGAGCCCGCGCTTGTCGGCCTCGTCGAGCAGCTTGCCCACGCCGGGCGCGTGGACCTCGATGCCGATGAAGTCCGTCTCGGGATGCGTCTCGGCCTGCTCGACCAGCGACTTGCCCATGCCGAAGCCGATCTCCACCACGCAGGGCGCCTTGCGGCCGAACAGCTGCTCGAGATTCTGGCGGCCGTCGGCCAGCGTCAGCCCCCACTTGGGCCAGATCTCCTTCAGGCCACGCTCCTGCGCCGCCGTCATGCGTCCGGCGCGCAGCACGTAACTCTTGATGCCACGGCGCACGGGCGCCTCTTCGGCGGGGGATTGGGTATCGGGCGTCGTCTTGTCAGTCATGCGGAGGAGTCAACAGGGCAAGTAAAGGGAATGGCCGCTGGCTGGCAGCGGCCCTACGGGAGTCGACCGGAAGGCTCAGGCGTTGATCCGCCCGGCGAACGGCGAAGAAGGGCTGGCGCTCTGGCGGCGCGGCATGCGTTCGGCGAGAAACGCTTCGCGCCCGGCTTCGATCGCCTTGCGCATGGCGTGAGCCATCATCACCGGATGTTTGGCGTGGGCGATGGCGGAGTTCATCAGCACGCCATCGCAGCCCATCTCCATCGCCAGCGCCGCGTCGGAAGCCGTGCCGATGCCGGCATCGACCAGCACCGGCACCTCAGCGTGCTCGATGATGAGTGCCAGCGTCGCCGGATTGAGCAGGCCGTTGCCGGAGCCGATCAGCGACCCCAGCGGCATCACCGCGCAGCAGCCGCGCTTCTCCAGTTCCTTGGCCACGATCGGATCGTCGCTGGTGTAGACCATCACGTCGAAGCCGTCGTTGACCAGGGTCTCGGCGGCAGCCAGCGTCTCGACCACGTTGGGATAGAGCGTCTTCTCGTCGCCCAGCACTTCGAGCTTGACCAGGTTGTGGCCGTCGAGCAGTTCGCGGGCGAGCTTGCAGGTCCGCACGGCGTCCTTGGCGGTGTAGCAGCCGGCGGTGTTGGGCAGCAGCGTGTAGCGCGAAGGCGATATCGCATCGAGCAGGTTGGGCTCGTCCGGGTTCTGGCCCAGGTTGGTCCGGCGGACCGCGAACGTCACCACATCGGCAGCGCTGGCCTCGATGGCCGCGGCGGTTTCGTCGAAGTCGCGGTATTTACCGGTACCGACCAGCAATCGAGACGCAAAGCGGCGTCCGGCCACGATCAGCGGGGTGTCCTGGATCAGCTGAGACATGAATGACTCCTGGTCATGGATCTGGCAGGGATCAACCCCCGCCGATGGCATGCACGATCTCCACGCTGTCGCCGTCGTTCAGGCGTGTCTGCGCGTGCAGGCTGCGTGGCACGATCTCTTCGTTGACTTCGATGGCGATGCGCCGCCCCGTCAGGCCGAGCGTATCGACCAGCTGGGCCAGCGTCTGCTCGCCATCGAGCTGGCGGGGTTCACCGTTGAGCTGAATCTGCATGGCGGCCTCCCTGAAGCAGATCTCGAGGAGGCGCATTGTAGCGCCTCGAGGAGAAGCAGGCATCCCGGTCAGGCGTCGCGCGCGACTCGGTCGGTGCTTTCGCGTGCAGGCCAGACGTCGGCGTCGACCTGTTCGGGGCGCTTCAGCACCTGCTTGGGATCGAACGTCGGCTCATGCACGCCCGCCTTGCGCTGACGCTCGTAATCCTTGAGCACGCGCAGCGCGATCGGGCACAGCAGCAGAATCGCGATGAGGTTGGTCGTGGCCATCAGCCCCATGGCGAGATCGGCGAAATCCCACACGAACTGCAGCTGCGCCACGGAACCGATCATCACCATCGCCAGCACCGCAATTCGCAGGACCGAGACGGCGGCCTTGGCACGGCCCCGGAACAGATATTCGATATTGATCTGCGAGTAGGAAAAGTTGGCGATGATCGAGGTGAACGCGAACAGGAAGATGGCGATCGCGATGAAGATCTCGCCGAAGCTGCCAAGGTGATCGACCATCGCGTCCTGGGTCAACTGGATGCCGACGATGTCCTGGCCCGGCGAGGTGCTCATCAGGCGCTCGTAGACGCCGGAGAGCAGAATCACCACCGCCGTGCAGCTGCAGATCACCAGGGTATCGATGAATACGCCGAAGGACTGCACCAGCCCCTGCGCCGCCGGATGCTTGACGTCGGCCTGGGCGGCGGCGTTGGGCGCCGAGCCCATGCCCGCCTCGTTGGAGAACAGGCCACGCTTGATGCCGTTTTCCATCGCGATCTTGATGGTGTAGCCGACAGCGCCGCCCACTGCCGGGCCATAGCCGAAGGCGCTCTTGACGATCAGTTCCAGCATGGCGGGCACTTCGCCGATGTTCACCACCAGCACGTACAGCGCCACCAGGAAGTACCCGATGGCCATGATCGGCACGATCTTCTCGGCGGTGCGCGCCACGGACTTGAGCCCGCCGTAGATCACCAGCGCAGTGATGATCACCAGCGCGACGCCGGTCACCCAGTTGGGGATCGAGAATGCCTGGGACAGGCCCTGCGCGATGGTGTTGGACTGCGCGCCGTTGAAGGCCAGGCCATAGGCGATCAGCAGGAAGATCGCGAACAGCACGCTCATCCAGCGCTGCCCCAGCGCCCGTTCGATGTAGTAAGCGGGGCCGCCGCGGAAGACGCCGTCCTCGTTGCGCTTCTTGTAGGTCTGGGCCAGCGTCGACTCGATGAACGAGGTCGCGAAGCCGACCAGTGCCGTCATCCACATCCAGAAGATCGCCCCGGGACCGCCAACCCACAGTGCGATCGCCACGCCTGCCAGATTACCGGTGCCGACCCGGGCCGCCAGCGAGGTCGCGAAGGCCTGAAAGCCGCTGACGCCACTGCCGGAACCGCGGCTGTTGAAGGTGACGCGAGCCATGTGACCGAACAGCCGGAACTGCATGAAGCGCGTGAGCACAGTGAACAGAAGCCCGGCACCCAGCAGCAGATAAAGCAGAATATAGGTCCAGACGAATTCGCTGATCGGAGTCATGATCGCGTAGACCGCGTCGTGAAGCGTGTTGATGAATTCCATTTCGGAGATCCTTATGGATAACGATGATGTCGCAAGCGCTGCAGGGCGGCTGCCGAGGCGGCTTTTTACGCGCTAGACTAGCGGGCGTCAATTCTGCGGCTGAGGCCCCTAGGGATGGCTGACGCTTCACGCACGGCCGCGCCGGACGCCAACATCCCTAAAGCATAGTCGCCACCAAGGAGTCGCAACATGCATCAAAAGTGGGCATGGAGTTTCGCTGCCTTGAGCGGCTTCATCGTCGTCGCCGCTGGCGCCTTTGGCGCACATGCGCTGAGCAATACGCTCTCTCCGCGCAATCTCGAAGTCTTCCATACCGCCGTACGCTACCAGGCCTGGCACACGCTGGCCGTCATGGCCGTTCTCGCCTGGCAGGGGCAACGCGCCCTGCGAGGGCAGATGCTGGCCGTCGGACTCTGGTTCGCGGGAATGGTGCTGTTCAGCGGCTCGCTCTATGCGCTCGTGCTCAGCGGCACGAAACCGCTGGGAATCGTCACGCCCTTCGGCGGTTTGCTATTGATGGCGGGCTGGCTGGTGCTGGCGTGGAGCGCCTGGCGTCAGCGACCGGCTACGGCGTAGATCGAGGCGTCTTCCATGGGCCAGCGCTTCAATCATCCCGATCCGGCAGCACGTAGGTCGCGGTGACCAGCGCCACGGGCTCGTCGTCGCCGGTGGAAAAGAGCTGGACCTCGCCTACCGCGAGGCGCTGGCCGAGCTTGAGAATGCGTGCGTTGGCGATCAGATCCCGGTCGCTGCGCGCACGCCGCAGAAAATGGCAGTTGAGATTGCTGGTCACCGCCATCGCCTCCGGCCCGATCTGGGCCAGAATCGCCACATAGAGACAGACATCGGCCAGATTGACCATCGACGGACCGGAAACACAGGCGCCGGGGCGCAGATGCTCGTCCTCGATCGCCAGGCTCATGGTCGCCCGCATGTGATCCACGGCCTCGATAGTGCCCTGACGCTGGGGAAAGACGTCATCGAGGAAATCCTCGATTTCGGCGGCGGTCATTACGGTCATCGGACTCTCCCTGGACGGCGGCGCGACAGGCGGCACAGGATTCGACGGGGAAACAGCGCTGCCGTCAAGATAGCGCAAGCCACCAGCGAGTCACAGAGGGAAAACTGCGAGCCGCGAGCCGCGAGCCGCGAGCCGCGAGCCGCGAGCCGCGAGCCGCGAGCCGCGAAAGTCAGCATGTGCTTGTAGCGAAGGAAAGGACCAGCGACATCAGTCGCTGGCCCAGTTGCTGTTTAACGCCCCGAAGCCGGCGCAGTCGTAACCCGTAGCTCGTAACCCGTAGCTCGTAGCTCGTAGCTCGTAGCTCGTAGCTCGTAGCTCGTAGCTCGTAGCTCGTAGCTCGAAGTCTAGTGTTTCGCCTTATCCACGGCGCGCCAGTGGTGCAGCAACGGCTCGGTGTAGCCGGAGGGCTGCTCGCGTCCCTTGAAGATCAGGTCCGAAGCGGCCTGGAAGGCGGTGGAGTCGGCCAGATGCGAAGTCATCGGCGTGTAGCCCGGGTCGCCGGCGTTTTGTTCGTCCACCACCTTGGCCATGCGCTCCAGCGTCTCGCGCACCTGCGCTTCATCGACGATGCCGTGGTGCAGCCAGTTGGCGATGTGCTGGCTGGAGATACGCAGCGTGGCGCGGTCTTCCATCAGTCCGACGTCGTGGATATCCGGCACCTTGGAACAGCCGACGCCATGTTCGACCCAGCGCACCACGTAGCCGAGAATGCCCTGACAGTTGTTGTCGAGCTCCTGCTGGATCTCGTCGGCGCTCCAGGCGGCCTTGGGATCGACCGGCACGGTCAGCAGGTCATCGAGCAGGTCGGTTTCACCCTGTGCCTCCAGGTCGCGCTGAATCGCCCCCACATCGATCTGGTGATAGTGCAGCGCGTGCAGTACCGCCGCCGTCGGTGACGGCACCCAGGCGGTATTGGCGCCGGCCTTGGGGTGCCCCACTTTCTGCTCGAGCATCGCCGCCATCAGATCCGGCATTGCCCACATGCCCTTGCCGATCTGCGCCCTTCCGCGCAGGCCGCAGGCCAGCCCGATCTGCACATTGCTGCGCTCGTAGGCGGCGATCCACTTGCTGCCTTTCATGTCGCCCTTGCGCAGCATCGGTCCCGCGTTCATGGCGGTATGCATCTCGTCGCCGGTGCGATCGAGGAAGCCAGTATTGATGAAGGCGACCCGCGAGGAGGCCGCGTCGATGCAGGCCTTGAGGTTGACCGAGGTGCGGCGCTCCTCGTCCATGATACCCATCTTCAACGTGTCCGCAGGCAGCCCGAGCAGTTGCTCGACACGCCCGAACAGCTCGTCGGCAAAGGCGACTTCCTTGGGGCCGTGCATCTTGGGCTTGACGATATAGAGCGATCCGGCACGCGAGTTGCCGCGCTCCTGCTTCAGATCATGCAGGCCGATCAGCGAGGTCATCACCGCATCCAGAATGCCCTCGGGAATCTCGTTGCCCTCGCCGTCGAGAATGGCCGGCGTGGTCATCAGGTGGCCGACGTTGCGCACGAACATCAGCGAGCGGCCCGGCAGCGTCAGCGAGCCACCGTCCGGCAGAGTGTAGTCGCGATCCGGATTGAGGCGCCGGGTGACGGTCTTGCCGCCCTTCTCGAAGCGCTCCTCGAGATCGCCCTTCATCAGGCCGAGCCAGTTGCGATAGACCAGCGTCTTGTCTTCGGCATCGACGGCGGCGACGGAGTCCTCGCAATCCATGATCGTGGTGACTGCCGCTTCGACCAGCAGATCCTTGACGTGCGCCGGATCCGTCTTGCCGATCGGATGCTCGGTATCGATCTGGATCTCGAGATGCAGGCCATGGTTGGAGAGCAGGATCGCCTCGGGCGATGCCGCGTCGCCGCGGAAGCCGACGAACTGGCCGGGATTCTTCAGGCCGGTGTCGCGCCCGCCTTCGAGCGTGACCGACAGCCGGTTGTCGCGAACGGCATAGCGAACCGCTTCCCGATGCGACCCGGTGGCCAGCGGTGCCGCCATATCGAGCACGTTGCGCGCATAGTCGATCACCTTGGCGCCCCGCTTGGGGTTGTAGCCGCTCCCCTTCTCGGCGCCATCGGCCTCGTCGATCGCATCGGTCCCGTAGAGCGCATCGTAGAGGCTGCCCCAACGCGCATTGGCCGCGTTGAGTGCATAACGCGCGTTGTTGACCGGAACCACCAGCTGCGGCCCGGCCTGACGCGCGATCTCGGCGTCGACGTTGGTCGTGGTGGCCTGCACGTTGGCCGGCGCCTCGACCAGATAACCGATCTCCTTCAAAAAGGCGCGGTAGGCCGACATGTCCTTGATCTCGCCCGGGTTGGCCCGGTGCCATTCATCGAGCCTGGCCTGAAGACGATCCCGCTCGGCCAGTAGTTCCCGATTGCGGGGAGCCAGGTCGTGAACCAGCGCATCGAAGCCGGCCCAGAACGACTCGGCCTCGACACCGGTGCCCGGCAGGACTTCGTCGATGATGAAGCGCTCGAGCTCGGCGGCTACCTGTAGCCGGTGATGAGTGGTACGTTTTGTCGTATCGGATGTCATGTCAGCCTCCAGATCGGCAGTCGCCCGAGCCATGGCCGTCGCTCCGCGACGCCATCGAGCCCGAAAGACCGTTTGTGGAAAATATTTCCATAACCGTTCGACATCATAATCAGCCCGGCGGGCGTTGTCTCCTTCGACCTTCGTTACCACTATCCGTTCAGGCCTGCATCATGGCCTCGACAGCGCACGGCGAGTAGCATAGGCGGACCAGGAGACACACGCATGCTCGACTTTTCGCCACTGAAGACCGTTGGCACCGTCCGCCATATCGAAGCGCCCACCGATTCGCCGCTGGCGAGCTATCTCGATCACTACCAGCTGGCAGCGTTACTGCAGGCCAACGAAGACATCCGGCTTCATGCCGGCTTTCTGCAGGCCGAGGGAGAGGGAGGCAGAACCTTCGAACTGTGGACTCAGGTATGGGCCCCGCCCGCGCCTCGCGGAACGATCTTCGTGGTTCACGGTTACTTCGATCATCTCGGCCTTTATGGCCATCTGCTCGAGCGCCTGCTGGCACAGGACTGGCAGGTCGTGATGTGGGATCTGCCCGGACACGGGCTCTCCAGCGGCGCCCGCGCGACCATTGATGACTTTACCGATTACGTGAAGTGCTTCAACCATATCGAACGGCAGATAGCGGATCTCTCTCTCGCCCCGGGGCCGTGGCTGGCGATCGGCCAGAGTACCGGCGCCTCGATCGTGGCCACCGATGCGCTGGCTCGCGGTGAACAGGCGCCCTGGCAAGGCCTGGTACTGCTGGCGCCGCTGGTCCGCCCCTGGGGCTGGAACCAGTCGCGCTGGCTCCACCGTATCGCCAGCCCCTTCGTGGATACCATCCCCCGCAAGTATCGCGCCAATACCACCAACCTCGATTTCGCCGATTTCCTGCGTCTTCACGACCCGCTGCAGGACGATCACCTGGCCTTGACCTGGGTCACCGCGATGCGCCGCTGGATGCCGACATTGCTCAAGCGCCCGCCCAGCGAGCTGCCCGTGCTGATTCTGCAGGGGGAGCAGGATCTGACCGTCGACTGGAGCTGGAACCTGAAGGCACTGCGCAGGAAGTTTCCGCAGGCCCAGGTGGTGCGCCACCCCGAGGCACGGCACCACCTGGTCAACGAGGCGGAGCCGATTCGCCACGTCCTGTTCGCGGCGCTCGACGATTTCCTGATGCGCTTCGCCGCGACGCACCCGCCCGCTCCCCTGACCAAGTCGGTGCCATGAAGTCGCTGTTCGACACGATCCTGCTCGGTGCGCTGCTGGTCATGCTCGGCGGCTGCGCGGGGCTGGCCCCGGGCCCGCCGGACGCTCGCGAAGCGCTGCGGGGGCTGGCGGACAACGCGGCGCACGGGCTGCTCGAAGACCCGCCCTGGGCGCCCGCCGACCCTGCTGCCGTCACCATTCTGCTGCAGCCGGCGGAGGTCGACGCCACCTTGCCGATCACGCCCGATGCGCTCAACGAAGCGTTGGCACGCGGGCTGCTGAGCCAGGAAAATTCCCCCCATGTCCTGGACTGGATGCCCGCCTCGATGTCGCGGAGCAGCAGCGAACAGTGGCTGCTGCAGGCTCGCCTGAGCGCCGAGGCGCCGCCACTGCGCTTGAGCGATCGCGTCCTGCAGCCCTATCGGCTGCGGTTCGACCTCTCCCGGCCGGGGAAAGAGCGCTCCCACTGGCAGTGGCAAGCCAGCGGTGCGGTGGATCTCGATGCGCTGCCGGCGACCGAATCCACGCCGGCGCCGTGAGCCTCGCCGGCAATCACCCGCTATCCTTGTCCGCCATCGCCAACTGTTACGCTCGACCACGACCACCCTTCACATCGCCAACGTTCATGACCGAGATGCCCATGTCACGCTTTGCTCGTCACCTCGTCGACCAGGACGGTCCCCACAACCCGTTCCCCGGGCTGCAGGCGCTGGAACGCCGCCTGGGTCATTCCCTCCCCCACCGCATCGGCTCCAACGAGGGGCTCGATATGCCCCACCGCGCACTGACGGCGCGATTCGGCAGCGAGTTCGCCGATCTCGCCCGCACCTACGGCGACGCCGAAGCGTGGCAGGTTCGCCGGCTGCTGGCCGAAAGCCTGGCGCTGCCGGAAGACGCTCTGCTGGTGGATGCGGGCGCGGACAGCCTGATGGCGCTGACGCTGCGCGCCCTGTGCGAACCGGGCGACACGGTCATCACCAGCGCGGGCACCTATCCGACCTGGAGCTACTTCGTACACGGACAGGACTGTCGTCAGGTGGAAATCGAGTACGCGACCGGCCCGGGGTATCTGGCGCCGGATCTCGGCGCGCTGGCAGCCGCGGCCAATCGCGAGAACGCCCGCGTCGTCTATCTCGCCAACCCGGACAACCCGAGCGGCCACCTCCACAGCGACGCCGACGTGATGACGCTGCGCGAGAGCCTTCCCGACGACTGCACGCTGGTGCTGGACGAGGCCTACCATGACTTCCGCGACGATGCGTGGTCGCCGGCCGCCAACGCGGTATGGCCCGGCGTGATCCGGCTCCGTACCTTTTCCAAGGCTCACGGGCTCGCCGGTCTGCGCGTGGGTTATGCCATCGCCACGCCGGAAACCCACGCCATGCTGTCGAAGGTGAGGATTCACTACGCCGTATCCTCGCTGGCGCTGGCGGCCGCGGAAACCGTGCTGCTGCATCCTGACGAAACTCGCGAACACGTGGCGGCGGTGGTGAACCGGCGCAAGGCGCTAAGCCAGTGGCTGCGCGAGCGCGGCGCCGAGGCGCTGCCCAGCACGACCAATTTCGTCGCGCTGCGACTGAACGACGCCGAACAGGCCCAGGCGGTCCACCAGCGGTTGCTGGCGGAGGGCACGCTGATTCATCGGCCGGCACACCCGGCGCTGGGCCACGTGCTGCGTATCAGCGCGCTCGACGACGCGCTGGTGCCGGGACGGCTGGATGCGCTCGCCGCGGCGCTGGGGCGTTGAGACGGCTGGCGGCGATGGTGCCAGACTTCGACAGTCCGCGAGCTCAGTCGGCCACGGTGTGGATTTCGGTTTCCACCGAGAGCCCGACCTTGAGGCGGTCGAGTCCGGGCTGACCGGGGTCGAGCGCGATCTTGATCGGCAGGCGCTGAACGATCTTGGTGAAATTACCGGCGGCGTCGTTGCTCGACACCGGCGAGAAAGTCATACCGGTAGCCGGCGACAAGCTCCTGACATGCCCCTTCAGCGTCAGTTCGGGATAGGCATCGACCGAGACGGTCACCGGCTGGCCGACGCGCACCTGGGTGATGTCGACTTCCCGGTAATAGGCCGTGACGTAGATCGCCTGCACCGGCACGATCGCCATCAGCGCGGTGCCGGCATCCACCCAGGCGCCGACACGCGCCGACTGCTCGGCTACCACGCCATCGACCGGTGCCTTCAACTGAGCGTAGGAGAGCGCCAATCGAGCTTGCTCCCGTTGCGCCTTGGCCTGCGCAAGCTGTGCTTCGATGCTCTCTCTTTGCGCCTTCAGCACCTCTGTTTGCTGTCGCACGCTATCGAGATTGGCCTGATCCGCGTCACGCTGAGCGTTCAGCGCCTCCGCTTTCGAGGCCGCCTGTTGCGCGCTCTGCTCGGAACCGTTGCCGTTGCGACGCAGCTGCCGGTAGCGCTCGGCATCGAGCCGGGCATAGTTGGCGTTGGCGACGTCACCGGCAACCACGGCCTGAGCATTGCGCACCAGCGCCGGCTGCCTGGCGATCTCGGCCTCGATCTCCGCCAGCGACGCCTGGGCGGATGCCACCTGCGCCTCGGCTGCATCGACGGCCGCCTGATAGTCGCGCGGATCGACATCGACCAGTGTGTCGCCGCGCTGAACGTAGTCATGATCTTCGACATGCACGGCAACCAGATTCCCGGAGACACGCGGCGCGATCACCGTGTAGTCGGCATCCAGCTTGGCGTCGTTGGTCCAGGCCACGGCATCGTCACCCCAGCTGATCCACGCCAGATACGCTACCGCCAGCACGGCGCATGACAGCAGAACGCCGGCAACGACCTTCGGTTTACGGGAGCGGGGTTGAACTTCATCGGGATTGGGGTTCATGGCGGTCATATCGGCTTGGGTCGGTTGAATCGCGGCGCAAAGGTGCGCTTGGGCAGCAGGCAGAACGGCAACAGCAGTAGCGCTATCAGCGCCAGCAGACGCCAGGTGTCGGCGTAGGCGAGCGCCGCCGCCTTGGTTTCGACCTGCTCATAGAGTTGCAGCAGGGCATCACTGGATGGCGTGGCACCAGACCAGCTCAAGGCTTCGCGGCTATGCCCGGTCAATGATGCCGAGTTCGCCAGAGCGAACCGCATGGCGCCGATGCGCTCCATGAGGCCATGCACGTGGCGATCGATCGCCAGCGCCAGGTAGTGGCCGATGAGGCCACTGGCCATGGGTCCCGCCAGCGCTCGTGAGGTGTTGATCGTGGCCGAGGCGAACGGCCCTTCCATCGGATCGACGACGGCAGTCGCGGTCATCAGCAGGCCGACCACGACCATCGATTGCCCCACTGCCGCCATCACCTGGGAGAGATAGAACTGATCGCGTATCCAGTCGGTGGTGACGTAACTGTTCGACCAGCTCGCCGCGGCCATCAGCACGAGCCCCAGCGCCATGATCCAGCGACCATCGACGCGTTCGAAGTTCAGCACATAGGCGGTCAGCGGCAGCATCAGCAGCGAAGGCAAGGCGAGCGCAAGCGTCACCGGCAGGCTCTGAAGCGGACGATAACCCTGCACGTCGGCCAGAAACTCCACGGGCAGCGATGCGCTGGAGGCGCCGAGGGCGATCACGCCCATCAGCATGAAGACGCCGAAGCCGAAGTTGACGCGTAGTACCAGCTGCGGCCGAATCAGCGGATTCGCGCCGAAGCTGCAGCGCACCAGAAACAGGGGCAGCAATAGAAGAGACGCCAACCCCAGAGCGCGGATCAGGGATGAATTGAACCAGTCAAGCCGCTCTCCCTGAGTGAACAGGATGACGACGGAAGCGCATAGCCCCCATCCCAGTAGCCAGCCCAGCCAGTCGAAATGCCGCCATCGCTCCTGGCGAACCGGATCCTGGGGAAGACCATAGAGAATCAGGGCGGCGGCGACCGCGCAAACCGGTATCACTGCCCAGAACACGAACGTGATACCGAGGCCATGGTTGGCCCAGACCACCACCGGCGTGGCGATATTCGGCGCGAAGGTCGCCGTCAGCCCGTAAGCCGCAAGACCGAACAGTTTGATCGGCGCGGTCAGGAAGCGAAGGGCCACAGCCATCAGCAGCGGAATCAGAAAGCCATTGGTCAGTCCCTGGAGCCAACGCAGGCCGAGCAGCAGCGCGCGTGATTCGGTCAACGTACAGGCCAGTCCGAGGAATGCCAGCGCAAGCACTGCTGCCGTCGCGAACCGGCGCATCGAGTAGGTGATCGCCAGCCATGGCGCCACGAGCATGCCCATGGCGGCGCCGGTCGCATAGAGCGTCGTGAACCAGCTGCCCTGATCGACACTGAAACCGAGCGCACCGCGGATGTCCGCAAGGGCAAGCGATGTCGCCTCCTGGTTGATATCCGCGCCAATGCAGGCCAGCAGCATGCCCACCAGGCCTAGGATCAATCGCAGGGACATAAAACTCTCTGACCGCGTAGATATTGGTGATCAGACCTTCGAGAGCATGCAGTGCGGCTCGGGCCTTGGAAGGTGGGAAACCTACGGCGTGAAGTTGATCTTGTCAACTTTAAGCCGTGGTATCAATGCCTGGAATCTCGGTGACGCCCGAGGTGCGGCGCGCTATTCGCGGGGTTCTTGGCCAGATGGCGTTTCTTCGGTCCGGCCGACGTTATGGATGATTCGCCTCAGGAAGGCTTCGAGCTGATGGGCCTCCTGCTCGCTGAACCCTTCCAGCGCCGCCTCGGCCAGCGTCAGACGCACCTGCTCGAGCCGCTGAAAGTAAGCTTCCCCTTCCGGCGTCATTTCCGCCTGGACGATGCGTTTGGGCGTCGAGCGGCCACAGCGTCGAATGAGTCCCTGCTGTTCCAACGCCTTGAAGGCACGGGCCACCTGCCCCTTGTCGCGCCCGAACTGCTGCATCAACTGCTGCTGCTTCTGATCGGGAAAGCGCCCTACGAACGACAGCACGCGTTGCTGAAACGGCTGCAGCGTCATCCCCTCCCGGCGAGCCATTTCCTGCAGCCGACCACGGCTGACGAAGCTGAGTTCTCCCAGCGTGTCGAGGATCTGGCGCTTCATTTGATATCCCCTGCGTTGTTCATCGATGCTCGCTGCCCCGCATTTCGGGTCGGCTCAAGGCCTGTCGCCGCCCAGCATTCGATCCAGTTGACGGTAACCAATCGCTTCCATCAGCTGCGCCTTGCCGACCCGGGACTCTTCGGCCAGATCCGCCAGCGTCAGCGCCACGCGCAGCACGCGATGGTAGGCCCGAGCCGAGAGGTTGAGGCGGTCCAGCACGCTGGCGAACCACTGACGTTCATCCGAGGATAGCGCGCATGCCGCTTCCAGCTCGGGGCCCGGCAGATGGGCATTGAGTGATCCTCGCGCCTGCTGGCGCTCGCGGGCGGCAAGCACCCGCTCCATCACGCTGGCGGAAGACTCGCCGGGCGTCTGGTCGGTGAGCTGCGTCGCGGGTAGCGCCGGCACTTCGACCTGCAGATCGATGCGATCCAGCAGCGGCCCGGATAGCCGCGACTGGTAGCGCTGGATCTGCGCCGGGCTGCAGTGGCAGCGCTGACGCGGATCCCCGAGATGGCCGCAGGGGCACGGGTTCATCGCGGCAACGAGCTGGAATCGGGCCGGAAAGCGGCGCTGATGATTGGCCCGCGAGATCAGGATCTGGGCGGATTCCATCGGCTCCCGCAGGACCTCCAGCACATGACGGTCGAACTCCGGCAGTTCGTCCAGGAACAACACGCCCTGGTGCGCCAGCGATATTTCGCCGGGCCGCGGCCGTGAACCCCCGCCCACCAGTGCGACACTGCTCGAGGTGTGGTGCGGGTTGCGAAACGGCCGCTGCCCCCAGCGCTCCATGATCGGCAGACCGCAGACCGAGCGCACGGCCGCGACCTCGAGCGATTCGTCCTGGGTCAGTGGCGGCAGGATCCCGGCCAGGCGGCTCGCCAGCATGGTCTTGCCGGTGCCGGGCGGCCCCGCCAGCAGCAGGTTGTGCCCACCCGCTGCCGCGACTTCCAGCGCTCGGCGCGCCTGATGCTGACCTTTGACGTCCGCCATGTCGGGCTGCGCCACGCGAGCGCGAATTGGCGCGCCAAATTGGTGCGGGGTGAGTTTCTCGCGACCCAACAAATGACCCACCACCTCGAGAATGTGCCCTGCCGCGAAGACTTCGACGCCATCGGCCAGCGCGGCTTCGTCGGCATTGGCGAGCGGAACGATAAGGCCGCGTCCTGCCCGGCGCGCCGCCAGCGCCGTGGGCAGAACACCGGTAACGGGACGTAGCGCCCCGTCCAGCGCCAGTTCGCCGACGACCTCGAGTTTCTCGGCCGCTTCGACAGGGACCTGGCCCGATGCCATCAGGATGCCAAGTGCAATGGGCAGGTCGAAACGCCCGCCATCCTTGGGCAAGTCCGCAGGCGCCAGGTTGAGCGTGATACGGCGGGAGGGGAATTCGAACCCGGCATTGATGAGCGCACTGCGAACCCGCTCGCGACTCTCCTTGACCGCCGTCTCCGGCAGCCCGACCAGCGTCAGCCCCGGCAGGCCGTTACTGAGATGCACTTCGATCAGGACTTCCGGGGCCTCGAGCCCGAGGCTGGCGCGGGCGCGCACGATGGCAAGGGTCATGTCGTCTCCCAGGTCGGCACCTGGGCTGTCGCCGCAGGCCAATAGCATGCCAGAGCGGCATGCCCTTCAGCCTATACAACTACATTCTGTTACGCGTTATCGCAACCGTTGGTAACGACAGGAAGCGGATATGTCGCAATACGGGGTTCGACGGGAGCCAGCCATCCGGAAGATAGGCCCCGATAGGGACTCGTTTCGATCAGGGCTTCGTGCCATCCGCGCTGCCATCCACGTCATCGGCGGGCGGCGCATGGGGCTCGATCTTGGGCTGGGACGCCTGCTCGCTCTGGAGCGTGTTTTCCAGCGCGGCGACCTGCTCCTCCAGCGCCTCGACGCGCTCCCGCGTGCGCTGCAGGACTTCCATCATGATGTCGAAATCTTCCCGGGAGACGATTTCCATGCGCTCCAGCGCTCCGCGCAACACGCCCTGCACGTTACGCTGGATATCCCCCGGCGCCTGAGACGCGCCATGCAACCTGTCACCCAGTTGTCTGGTCAAGCGTTCGAATCGATCCTGTGCCGACATGACGTTCTCTCCTTGCTGCCTGGTGCGTTGATAACCCGGGCCTTGATGATAGTGCCTTGATGGCTGGCCATTCAGCATACGCAAAGTCGCGCCATCTCGCTTGCGCACAAAAGGTGCAGACGCAAAACCCGAATGCATTTCTTTGGTGCATTTGCCTTGGACGCCAGAGACGAATTGGCACGACGAACCGCCCAATACTTCCTTAAACCATTGATTTTTAAATAATCTTGCGCGAGTGGCATGTGTTCTGCCTGTAACCTGAAGGCGCAAGCCGACTACGGGAGAGATAAGGGATGAAACTCATCACCGCCATCATTAAACCCTTCAAGCTCGACGATGTGCGTGAAGCACTGGCCGACAACGGCGTGCAGGGCATCACCGTCACAGAAGTGAAAGGGTTTGGTCGTCAGAAAGGCCATACCGAGCTGTACCGCGGCGCGGAGTATGTCGTCGACTTCCTGCCGAAGGTGAAGGTCGAAGTCGCTGTCGAAGACGATCGTGTCGATGGTGTGCTGGATTCGATCCGCAATGCCGCCAACAGCGGCAAGATCGGCGACGGCAAGTTGTTCGTCACGCCACTCGAAGATGTGATCCGGATTCGCACCGGGGAACGCGGGGCCGACGCCGTTTGACGGCGCGGAACGAGGAGACAAAAGAATGAATGATCAAGTAGTTCAACTTTCCTATGCGCTCGACACCTTCTACTTTCTGGTGACGGGTGCGCTGGTGATGTGGATGGCGGCCGGTTTCGCCATGCTCGAGGCGGGCCTGGTACGCGCCAAGAACACCACCGAAATCCTGACCAAGAACGTTGTCCTCTACGCCATTGCCTGCACCATGTATCTGCTGGTCGGCTACCACATCATGTACTCCAGCGAGAGCGGCGGTTTCTTCCCGAACCTCGGCTTCCTGATCGGTGCAGAAAACAGCGTCGACGATGTGATGTCCAGCGGTGGCGATGTCTACTACTCTGCGCGTTCCGATTTCTTCTTCCAGGTCGTCTTCGTCGCTACGGCCATGTCGATCGTTTCCGGTGCCGTTGCCGAGCGCATGAAGCTGTGGGCGTTCATGCTCTTTGCCGTCGTCATGACCGGCTTCATCTACCCGATCCAGGGCTACTGGAAATGGGGCGGCGGTTTCCTCGACGCAGCAGGCTTCCAGGATTTCGCCGGTTCCGGCGTCGTCCACCTGTGTGGCGCGACTGCCGCTCTGGCAGGGGTTCTGCTGCTGGGCGCACGCAAGGGCAAGTACGGCAAGAACGGCGCGATCTACGCCATTCCGGGCTCCAACCTGCCGCTGGCCACGCTGGGCACCTTCATTCTCTGGCTGGGCTGGTTCGGCTTCAACGGTGGCTCCGAGCTGATGGTTTCCAATATCGATGAAGCCAACGCCGTCGCTCAGGTCTTCGTCAATACCAACGCAGCCGCAGCCGGCGGTGTCATCGCCGCGATCATCCTGGCCAAGCTCTGGTTCCGCAAGGCGGACCTGACCATGGCATTGAACGGCGCCCTGGCTGGCCTGGTCGCCATCACTGCCGAGCCGCTGGCCCCGACCGCTCTTGGCGCCACGCTGATCGGCGCAGTGGGCGGCCTGCTCGTGGTCATCGCCATCGTGACCCTCGACAAGGTCAAGGTCGACGACCCGGTCGGTGCGATCTCCGTCCACGGTGTGGTTGGCATCTGGGGCCTGATCGCCGTTCCCCTCTCCAACGGTGACGCCACCTTCGGTGCACAGCTGCTGGGTATCGTGACCATCTTCGCCTGGACCTTCATCGCCAGCCTTATCGTCTGGGGCATCATCAAGGCGGTCATGGGCATCCGGGTCTCCGAAGAGGAAGAATACGAAGGCGTCGACATCGCGGAATGCGGTATGGAGGCCTATCCTGAATTCAACGTCGGCAAGAAGTAAGCCGATACACCGAGTGAGCTGGCGTGCTCCCCTGGCCCCCTTCGGGGGGCCTTTTTTAATTCCCGCGATCAGCGGTGTATGCTTAAACTAATAGTTGCCGGGCCATTTACAATGGCTACTTACAGACTTGAGCGCACATCATTCGTCTATCGCATGCGAGGAGAACTTCCATGAAACTGGTTACCGCCATCATCAAGCCGTTCAAGCTGGACGACGTGCGTGAGTCTCTATCCGAGATCGGCGTACAGGGCGTTACCGTGACCGAGGTCAAGGGTTTCGGGCGTCAGAAAGGTCACACCGAGCTCTACCGTGGTGCCGAGTACGTGGTCGATTTTCTCCCCAAGATCAAGCTCGAAGTCGCCGTCGACGACAACATGAGCGACCAGGTGATCGACGCCATCACCAAGGTGGCCAACACCGGCAAGATCGGCGATGGCAAGATCTTCGTCTCTCCGCTGGAGCAGGTGATCCGGATTCGGACGGGCGAGACCGGCAAGGACGCCGTCTAAAGCTGCGAGCTGCGAGCTGCGAGCTGCGAGCTGCGAGCTGCGAGCTGCGAGCTGCGAGCTGCGAGCTGCGAGCTGCGAGCTGCGAAAATCAGGATATCGCCCTTGAGCGAGCAGATGCCAGCGACGATATCGTCGCTGGCATCTTTCCGTTCGGAACTAGAAACCGGCTTTTGGTTTTGCTCGAAGCCCGTAGCTCGCGACTCGTGGCTAGGGTTATTTCTCGACGAACGCCCGCTCGATGACGTAGTCGCCCGGCTCGCCCATGCGCGGCGAGATGGCGAAACCGAGTTCGTCCAGCAGCCCGCTGGTTTCCTCGAGCATCGCCGGGCTGCCGCAGATCATGGCCCGGTCCTGCTTCGGATCCAGCGGCGGCAACCCGGTATCCGCGACCAGCTTGCCGCTGCGGATATGGTCGGTCAGGCGCCCCATGGTGTGGAACTCTTCGCGCGTCACTGTCGGGTAGTAGACCAGTTTTTCGCGGATCTCGTCACCCAGGTATTCGTGCGCCGGCAGCTCCTTGGAGATGAAGTCGGCATAGGCCAGCTCGCTGACGGTCCGCACGCCGTGGATCAACACGACTTTCTCGAAGCGCTCGTAGACTTCGGGGTCCTGGATCAGGCTCATGAAAGGGGCAAGGCCGGTGCCGGTGGAGAGCATGTAGAGATTGCGCCCCGGCAGCAGATCGTCACACACCAGCGTGCCGGTCGGCTTGCGGCTGACCATGATCTGATCACCGACCTTGAGATGCTGCAGGCGCGATGTCAGAGGGCCGTCCTGTACCTTGATGCTGAAGAACTCGAGGTGGTCTTCGTAATTGGGGCTGGCTACGGAGTAGGCACGCACCAGCGGCTTGCTGTCGACTTCCAGACCGATCATGACGAACTGGCCATTCTTGAACCGCAGGCTCCGCTCGCGCGTCGTCCGGAAGCTGAACAGCGTATCGTTCCAATGGTGGACGCTCAGTACCTCTTCCAAGGCAAATTTGCTCATGACCCGCTCCTTATCTCTAATACGAACGCTAATAACTAAAGAGAATAAATCAAATCCAATATAGATAGTTTAACTATAAGAAAAGATGGGTATTCTGTTAAGCGGGTTATTTGGATAACCTATATCCATAAAATCGATAACGGACGCTCTTCATGCGCTATACCCTGCGTCAACTCGAGGTTTTCGTGGCGATTGCCCAGCACCAGAGCGTTTCTCGGGCTGCCCGAGTGTTGTCGATGTCGCAATCGGCAACGAGCACGGCACTGGCGGAGCTGGAGCGTCAGTTCGACTGCCAATTGCTGGATCGCCTCGGCAAGCGCCTCAAGCTGAACGCGCTCGGGTTTCAGCTATTGCCCAAGGCGGTCGCCTTACTGGATCGAGGGGAGGAGATCGAAGAACTGCTGCAGGGTCAGAGCGGCATCGGCTCGCTGGAGGTAGGCGCCACGCTGACGATCGGCAACTATCTGGCGACGCTGCTGATCAGCGACTTCATGCAGCGCTACCCGGAAAGCCGGGTCAGGCTGCAGGTTCGCAATACCGCCTCCATCGTCGAGCGCATCGCCTTGCATGAGCTGGACCTGGGTCTGATCGAGGGTGACTGCCAGCATGACGATATCGTCATCCAGCCCTGGATCGAGGACGACCTGACCGTGTTCTGCTCGCCCCGCCATCCGCTGGCCAGCGAAGGCACCGCCGATGTCGAGAGGCTGCTGCGTGAAGCCTGGATCATGCGCGAGGTCGGCTCCGGCACGCGCCGGACGCTGGAGCACGCCATGCGCCACCGCCGGGGCCGCTTCAATATTCTGCTGGAACTGGAACATACCGAAGGGATAAAACGCGCCGTGGAATCGGGTCTGGGGATCGGCTGCGTATCGCGCCTGGCGCTCAGGGACGCCTTTCGCCGAGGTAGCCTAGTGCCGATCGCGACGCCCGAGCTGGACCTGACGCGTCGGTTCGCGTTCATCTGGCACCGTCAGAAGTACCTGACGACCGGCATGCGGGAATTTCTGCGGCTGTGTCGGGAGATGACCGCCGGCATTCAGCGCAGCGATCAGATCGATCTACCGTCGATTCCCTGAGAAATCGACGGCATCACGAATATACGCTTCACCAGCCCAGTTTCTGGGCAATCTCCTCTTCGCTGGCTTTCGAGAGATCCTTATCGATCGTCTGAGTCACGCATTTCATCGTCGTCTTGTCGAGCTTATCGCGCAGATGGCCGAGAAACCTGGGCTCGGCGATCAGTACGATTTCGTCCGCCTTGCCCTGGGTCCGGGCGTCACGCAGATAGGTGGCAACTTCCTTGGCGAAAAACTCGGCTTCCTTCTCCGAAGTCGCCTGGTCATTGCCGGTATGACGCTGGCTGGCGCCAGGGCCGGAGAACGCCTCGCCTTGACCACCGGTTCGAAGATCGCCGGCATGCAAACGCCCCTCGGGATGCGTCAGCGTATGCACTTCGCGCAACACCCTCGCTTCGCGGGCGAAGATACGGGCGCGTGACGCGTCGGCAGCCACTACATAAGTCTTGTCCATGATCGATTCTCCTGTTCCGTGGATCGTTCCTCTAGCGTGGTAGAGAATCGCGCCGCGCTCAACTAGAGGTTGAACGAATACGCCCTGCCGTTCGGCAGGGCGCAGGATGAGACCTTCTTCGACGCCAACAGGCAGCTAGGCTCCAGGGTTCATCAATGACCCAGGATCTGGCTGAGAAACAGCTGTGTGCGCTCCGAGCGCGGGTTGTTGAAGAACTCGGTGGGCGGCGCTTCCTCGATGATCTGGCCCTGGTCCATGAAGATCACTCGGTCGGCCACGGTCTTGGCGAAGCCCATCTCGTGGGTCACGCAAAGCATGGTCATGCCTTCATGGGCCAATTCGATCATGACATCGAGCACTTCCTTGATCATCTCCGGGTCGAGGGCGGATGTCGGCTCGTCGAACAGCATCACCTCGGGACGCATGCACAGCGCCCGGGCGATCGCCACACGCTGCTGCTGGCCACCGGACAGCTGGCCGGGATACTTCAGCGCCTGATCGGCGATCTGCACGCGCTCCAGATACTCCATGGCGGTCTTCTCCGCCTCGGCGCGCGGCTTCTTCTGCACCCAGATCTGGGACAGACAGCAGTTTTCCAGCACGGTCAGGTGCGGGAACAGATTGAAGTGCTGGAAGACCATGCCGACATTGCGACGAATCTGCTCGATCCGCTTGACGTCATGGGTCATCGGCACGCCGTTGACCACGATCGAGCCCTGCTGATGCTCTTCCAGATGGTTGATGCAGCGAATCATTGTCGACTTGCCGGAACCCGAAGGTCCGCAAATGACGATACGCTCGCCTTTGGTCACGGTCAGGTTGATATCGCGCAGCACATGAAAGTTGCCATACCACTTGTTGAGATGATCGATCTCGATCATCGGTCGGTCGCTGCCGGGCGCGGTTGTCGGAGACGCTGTCACTTCGCTCATGGCAATGATTTCCTGATCACGATCTTGTTGTGTGAGGGCATGAATTCGGAGACGTTCATCGCTCTCATCGTTTATGTCCGGTATTCAGACGACGCTCGATGTACTGGCTGTAACGGGACATGCTGAAACAGAAGACCCAGTAGACCGCCGCCGCGAACACGTAGCCCTCGGTGGAAAAGCCGAGCCAGTTCGAATCGGTCAGACCCGCGCGGATGATCGCCAGCAGATCGAACAGGCCGATGATCAGCACCAGCGAGGTATCCTTGAACAGCGCAATGAAAGTATTGACGATGCCCGGAATGACCAGCTTGAGCGCCTGCGGCAGAATGATCAGCCCCATCCGATGCCAATAGCTCAGCCCCAGCGCCTGCCCGGCCTCGTTCTGCCCTTTGCCGATCGCCTGCAGGCCACTGCGGATGACCTCGGCCATATAGGCGCTCCAGAAGAACATGATGCCGATCAAGGCTCGCACCAGCTTGTCGAAATCGATGTTACCCGGCACGAACAGCGGCAGCATCACCGAAGCCATGAACAGCACCGTGATCAACGGCACGCCACGCCAGAACTCGATGAAGATCACGCAGACGCCCTTGACGAAAGGCATCTTCGAGCGTCGTCCCAGCGCCAGGATGATACCCAGCGGTAATGACCCCACTATGCCTACGACCGCGATCGTCAGCGTCAGCATCAGCCCGCCCCAGGCGCGGGTCGGCACGTGCTCAAGGCCGAACATGCCGCCTACCAGCAGGACGAAGGCAATGATGGGAAAGCCGATCAACGTGAACAACGCGACCCACTTCTTGCGTGGCATTTTCGGGATCGCCAGCCAGGCGACCAGGATCGCCAGCAGCGCAAAGACGATATCGACCCGCCAGCGCGCCGCTTCTGGATAGAAGCCATAGATGATGGATTCGAAGCGCGCCGAGATGAAGACCCAGCAGGCGCCTTCGCCGGTACAGGCATCACGCGTGGTACCGACCCAGTCGGCGTCGATCACTGCCCATTCGAGGAACGGCCAGGCCAGTCGCGCCAACAGCACGATCACCACCACCGAGATGATACTGTTGATCGGGCCGTTGAACAGATTGGCCCGAAACCAGCCGATCACGCCCCGGCTCTGGTCCGGCGCATCGCGCGCCTCGATCATTTCGGTGCGGAAGGTAGAGTCAGCCATCTCAACGCTCCTTCAGCAGCGTGCGCGCATTGTAGAGGTTCATCAAGAATGACACCGTCAGACTGATGACCAGATAGACAGCCATGGTCATGGCGATGATCTCGATCGCCTGACCGGTCTGGTTGAGCGTGGTGCCGGCGAAGACGGCTACCAGATCCGGATAGCCGATAGCCGTGGCCAGCGACGAGTTCTTAATCAGGTTGAGATACTGGCTGGTCATCTGCGGAACGATGACACGCATCGCCTGCGGAATGACGATCTTGCGCAGGGTGATGGCCTCCGGCAGGCTCAGCGAGCGTGCCGCTTCGGTCTGGCCGTGGGAAACCGACAGAATGCCCGAGCGCACGATCTCGGCGATGAAGGCAGCCGTGTAGATCGACAGTGCCAGCCACAGCGCTAGCAGCTCCGGCAGAATATTGATGCCACCGCGGAAGTTGAAGCCGGCCATTTCCGGCAGCATCCACTTGAGCGGCGATCCGGTGGCCAGGAATACGATCAGCGGCAAGCCGATGATGATGGCCGCACCGATCCAGTAGACGGGCAACGCTTGCCCAGTGCGCGCCTGACGCCGCTTGGCGAACAGCCCGAACACGATCGCGACGACGATGGCGACCAGCAACGCCCACGGCGTGGCAGCAAATCCGTCCAGCGGCTGAGGGTCGGGCATCACCATGCCACGCACGTTGAAGAAGAAGGCATCGAACAGCGACAGGCTCTGTCGCGGCGATGGCAGTGCCCGCAGCACGGCGTAGTACCAGAACAGGATCTGGACCAGCAGCGGGATGTTGCGGAAAGCCTCGACGTAGATCGTCGCCAGGCGCGCCAGCAGCCAGTTGGGTGACAGCCGCGCGATACCGACCAGAAAGCCGATGATCGTCGCCGCCACGATCCCCAGCGCGGATACCAGCAGCGTATTGAGCAGCCCGATAACGAACGTTCTGCCGTAGGTGCTATCGCTGGTGTAATCGATCAGCGTCTGCGGGATCGAGAAGCCGGCGCGCCCGTCCAGAAATCCGAAGCCGGTGTGGATACCGCGGGCTTCGAGGTTGAGCAGCGTATTGTGAACCAGATAACCGATAAAAATCGCCAGGGCCAGAAACAGCACGGCCTGGATGATCAAGGCACGAACGGCGGGATTTCGCCACAAAGGGCCCCGACCCCGTCGCGGAAGGGCAGTGGATGGACGCAGCATGAGCTGTCTCTACTCGAGCGTTGAGAGGCACCGCGCCCCGGCGCTCAGACCGAAAGGGCGCGGTGTCGAGAGGACGATTTGACGCTTAGCGAACCGGCGGAGCGTACTGAATGCCGCCATCGTTCCACAGCGCGTTGATGCCGCGATCGATCTTCAGCGGAGAGTCAGCGCCGACGTTGCGTGCGTAGATCTCGCCGTAGTTGCCGACCTGCTTGACGATGTTGTAGGCCCAGGCATTGTCCAGCCCCAGTTGCTCGCCGTACGTGCCGTCCTTGCCCAGCAGACGTGCCACGCCGGGATTCGGCGGGTTGTCGCGCATCTCATCGACGTTGTCGCTGGTCACGCCCAGTTCTTCGGCGTTGAGCATGGCGAACAGCGTCCACTTGGCGATGTCGAACCACTGATCGTCACCCTGGCGCACGACCGGGCCCAGCGGCTCCTTGGAAATACGCTCGGGCAGAATGGTGACGCTGTCCGGATCCTTGAGCTGCAGGCGCAGCGCCGCCAGTTGCGAGGAGTCGGAAGTCAGCACGTCGCAGCGGCCACTATCGAAGCCTTGGGCGGTCTGGTCGGGCGTGTCGAACGTCACCAGTTGATAGTCGAGATTGTTGGCCGGAAAGTAGTCAGCAATGTTGAGTTCGTGGGTCGTGCCCGACTGGATGCAGATCGTTGCACCATTGAGGTCCTTGAGGCTACTCACCCCGAGATCCTTCGAGACCATGAAAGCCTGGCCGTCGTAGAACGTCACGCCGGTGAAGTTCAGCCCCAGGGCGTTGTCCCGCATGGCGGTCCAGGTGGTGTTGCGTGACAGTACGTCCACCTCACCGGACTGCAGCGCCGTGAAACGCTCTTTGGCCGTCAGCGGGGTAAACGCGACCGACTCGGATTTACCCAGTGTGGCAGCGGCCATCGCCCGGCAGAAATCGGCATCGATGCCGGTCCAGTGCCCGTCCTGATCCGGAGCGGAAAACCCGGTCAGGCCTGCGTTGACGCCGCAACGGAGAGTACCGTTGCTCTTGACGTCATCCAGCGTGGCGGCCTGAACTTGCGTCGCGGCCAGCGTTCCCAGGGCAGCGATGGAGAGCAGGGCCAAGCTTTTGTTCTTGTGGCGCATAGTGAATCAACTCCCTAGCGTTATCGTATAAGTGCATGCCGAGCATGCTCGTACGACAGTAGCAAAGTCCATTCCACATCTGTCTTATTGTGCTTAAAAGTCTATTTTGAATGGCTTTTCGAGGCGGATGACCCGTCATGACGCCCGGCATCGACATCCTGGCGGCAATAAATTGTTTCAAAACAGTGCTTAAAAAACACAGACGCACTAAAAAGGTGCCTGAGTCGAAGCGCGAGTCAACGGGGCATACATTGGAGATGGCGTATCGATCTTTCCGACTTTTTTCCAGACCGGCCAGACCGGCTATCGTCCAGACAGACGACGGCGTCGCTTCGATTTCCCGCGTCGAGCCAGAGCCAGCAATAGCAGGCCCGCGCCAGCGCCTAGGGCATTCGCGAGAATATCGCCCCAGTCTCCACCATGACGCCCTGGCACCCAGATCTGCAGATATTCGATGCCGATACTGAAGACGACTGCCGCGCCCCACGCAACCGGCCACCGGCAACCCGTAAGACGCAGACCTGTTGCCAGGCCAGCGTAGGCAATGAAGTGATTGAACTTGTCCCACGGCAGGTGCTGCGGCAGGTCGGTAGCCGGGCTCAAGCTGCCCCAGGCGATCCCCGCCGCCCAGATCAACGTGGCCAGCGCGCACCCTTTTTGCCAGACGCTCATGGGCATCGGCATCTCTCCTGGTTCACTGTCTCGTCTGCCGGGACATTCACTGCATCGGGGCCCAGGCTCACCCTTCATCGGCGAGATCGGGCGGCAAGCCGCAGCGTTGGCAGAGTGCCGGCGTCAGCGATGTCAGCCAGCGTTCATGGCTCTCGAGACGGTCGGCGCCGAGGAAGGCCAATCGATGGCGGTGATCGCCGATGAATCGATAGGTGCGTTCACGCAACGCTCGCGGTACCCGGCGCAGCGCACTGATACGCTGCCATTCTCCCCGCAGCCGGGTCGCGAGGCGCCAGACGGCATCGCTATTGCGGCTGAGCTCGCCGTCGGCGATGTACCAGATGCTGTCGGTACCCGAGAAGTCGATCTGGAAGTGTTCGCCCAGTCGGCGGGATACCGGGCTTTTCAGCCCGGCGATGCGCAGCCGGCTCTCGGGGCGCTCGTGCGCCAGCAGCCAGCGCACCGAACGCCGGCAGAACGGGCAGTCGGCATCGAACAGCAGCAGGCCGTCGCCGGGTTCTTTAGCGACAGGCTCGCTGCTGACAGGCTCACCGGTGGTAGGCGGGGCTGAGTTCATGCAAGGCGTCCATGAAGGCGGTGACGTGGCCCGGGTCGGTGAACTGGCTGATGCCGTGCCCCAGGTTGAAGACATGGCCCTCGCCCGGCCCGAAGCTCTCGAGAATGCGCGCCACTTCTTCGCGAATCCGCTGCGGCGGCGCGAACAGCACATTGGGATCGAGGTTGCCCTGCAGCGCAACCCGCTCGCCGACACGGCGCCGGGCATCGCTCAGCTCCGTGGTCCAGTCCAGACCGACCGCGTCGCAGCCGCTGTCGGCGATCGACTCGAGCCACTGTCCGCCATTCTTGGTGAACAGGATCACCGGCACGCGACGGCCGTCGTGTTCGCGAATCAGACCATCCACGATGCGCTGCATGTAGGCCAGGGAGAACTCGCGATAGGCCGGCGTCGATAGCGCCCCGCCCCAGGTATCGAAAATCTGTACGGCCTGAGCGCCAGCGCGAATCTGCGCATTGAGGTAGTCGGTGACGGCGGTTGCGAGAATACCCAGCAGCGCATGCAGGGTTTGCGGATCGCCGTAGAGCATCGCCTTGAGATGGCGGAAATCCTTGCTCGAGCCGCCTTCAACCATGTAGGTCGCCAGCGTCCACGGGCTGCCGGAGAAGCCGATCAACGGCACGCGGCCATTGAGCTCGCGGCGAATCGTGCTGACGGCGTTCATGACATAGTCGAGATCCCGCTCTGCATTCGGCGCGGTCAGCGCCGCGACGTCAGCGGCGGAACGCACCGTCTTGCGGAACTTGGGACCTTCGCCGGTCTCGAAATAGAGCCCCAGCCCCATGGCATCCGGAATGGTCAGGATGTCAGAGAACAGGATCGCCGCATCCAGCGGATAGCGCTCGAGAGGCTGCAGCGTCACCTCGCAGGCCAGATCGGCGTTGCGGCACAGATCCATGAAACTGCCGGCCTGGGCCCGGGTCTGGCGATACTCGGGCAGGTAGCGGCCCGCCTGGCGCATCATCCAGACCGGCGTGCGGTCAACCGGTTGGCGAGCCAGCGCCCGCAGCAGGCGATCGTTGTGCAGCGCCCGCGGCTGGAGATCCTGGGATAGTGTCATGGCAGCCTTCATAGTCGAGAGGATTTAATCAAGAGCCTCCGCATTGTAACGGATCGCCCGAACATGCAGTAAAACCTCCCGGTGTCAAAATTGATGTCCGCTATCGGCGCGATTTGCAGCCTTGTAACGGATCGGCCGGCAAGCCTGTTATAATGCCGCCCCTTGATTATTCATCGTCCGGCGCTTCGGCAACCGTATTCGAGCGCCTTTCCACATCGCGAGGTCATCGTGACGATCCGCTTCATCGCCGCATCGCAACTGCCGACTCCCTGGGCGACGTTCATGCTGCACGGCTTCCAGGAAGAGTCCACCGGCAAGGAGCACGTCGTGCTGACGCTCGGCGACATCACCACGCCTGAGCCGGTTCTCGCTCGGGTGCACTCGGAGTGCCTGACCGGCGATGCCCTGTTCTCGATGCGCTGCGACTGCGGCTACCAGTTGCAGGAAGCCCTCAAGCGGATCGCCGACGAAGGGCGCGGCGCACTGCTCTATCTGCGCCAGGAAGGCCGGGGGATCGGCCTGCTCAACAAGATCCGCGCCTACGCGCTTCAGGATGACGGCGCCGATACCGTCGAGGCCAACGAACGGCTCGGGTTCGGCGCCGACCAGCGCCGCTACGATATCTGCGTGCCCATGCTCGAGCATCTCGGCATCCAGTCGCTGCGGTTGATGACCAACAACCCGCGCAAGGTCGAGGCCCTGAGCCACGATGGCGTGACCATTCACGAGCGCCTGCCGATCACCACCGGTCGCAATCCGTTCAACGAGCACTACCTGACCACCAAGGTCGGCAAGCTCAATCACATGATGGATCTGGACGATTTCACCCCGGCCAGCGACGTGGACATCGAGCGCGACGCCTGAATCTTCTCGCACCCTGCGTTCGCGGGCTTTTACCGGCGTCAACTCAGCGTCATGATGAGCCCATAGACTGAACCCGGGCCGCAACAGCCTGTCCAATCGGACACCGCTTTGCATCCTGCGCGCCCTGATCGTCGAGGGGGTTCGAATATCATGTCAGACGTTCAACCGGATTACCCGACCCAACGATCGGCTCCCTCGGGCAGCCGGCCCAGCGCCGATGAATCCGGTGCAGAGTTCTCGAGACTCGAGGAGTGGCTGCACAGCATCAGCCACGGTATCGGCGCCGCCTTGAGCCTCGCCGGCATGATCGTCCTCATCGTGCTGGCCAGCATCGCAGCCCATGTCGATCCGTGGAAGATCGTCAGCGTTTCGCTCTACGGCAGTTGCCTGCTGCTGCTCTACACCGCCTCGACGCTCTATCACGGTTTCCGCCGCCAGCGTCTGAAGCGCGTGTTCCAGGCTTTCGACCACTGCGCCATCTACCTGCTGATCGCCGGCACCTATACGCCCTTTCTGCTGGTCAACCTGCGCGGCCCGATGGGCTGGGCGCTGTTCGCCGTCGTCTGGAGTCTCGCCCTCGGCGGCATCGCCCTGCGCCTGATCTGGCCGCATCGGTTCAGCGTGCTGCGGGTCTTCATCTATCTGATCATGGGCTGGCTGATCCTGATCGCCTCCGGCGATATGGCGGACCATCTGCCCGACACCGGCATTGCGCTGCTGGTCGCCGGCGGCATCGCCTACACCGTGGGTGTGATCTTCTACGCCGTACGCGCGATCCCCTTTCATCACGCCATCTGGCATCTGTTCGTGATCGGCGGCAGCGTCTGCCACTTCTTCGCGATCTACACCGCCGTGCTGCCCTTTCAGGCCTGACTCCTACCCGCGACGGCTGATGTCAAAACGCGGATTGCCAAAGCGCCCGAGGCGGCTATGATCGGTAGCGGCTGGCAGTGCCCCGCAATGGAAGCCCGCCAGTCCGCCGTGCTTACCTTCAAGGATTGCCATGTTTCGCTGGTTCGAAAACCGTCTCGACCCCTTTCCGCCGCAGGAACCGCAACGTCCACCGGACACGCTGGTCGCCTTCTGCCTGCATTACACCAAAGGCGCCTGGCCCTATCTGCTGGCGGCAACACTGCTGATGGCGCTGATCGCCGGCATCGAAGTGTGGATGTTCGGGTTTCTCGGCAACATCGTCGACTGGCTGGCCGGCCAGGATCGCGAGACGTTTCTCGCCGACCAGGGCTGGAAACTGGCCGGCATGGCGTTCGTCGTGCTGCTCCTGCTGCCCGGCATGGTGTGGCTGCATTCGCTGTTCCAGCAGCAGACGCTGATGGGCAACTTCCCCATGCGCATCCGCTGGCTGGCGCACCGCTATCTGCTGCGGCAATCGATGGGCTTCTATCAGGACGAATTCGCCGGACGCATCGCCACCAAGGTGATGCAGACGGCGCTGGCCGTACGCGAGTGCGTGATCAAGCTGTTCGACGTGCTCAACTACGTCAGCGTCTATTTCCTCGGCACGCTGCTGCTGGTGGGCAACGCCGACTGGCGTCTGGCGCTTCCCCTGGTGGCGTGGCTGGCCGGCTATCTCGTGCTGCTGCGGGTATTCGTGCCGCTCATGGGTCGCGTGTCCAAATCCCAGGCCGACGCGCGCTCGCGCATGACGGGCCGTATCGTCGACAGCTACAGCAACATCCAGACGGTCAAGCTGTTCTCCCATGCCAGCCGCGAAGCGACTTTCGCCAAGGAGAGCATGGATGGCTTCCTGGTCACCGTGCATCGCCAGATGCGGCTGGTCACCGGCCTCTACGGGCTGCTCTACCTGCTCAACGCGCTGCTGCTGTTCAGCATCGGCTGGCTATCGATCCATCTGTGGCTGACCGAAGCCGTCAGCGTAGGGGCGGTCGCCGTGGCGCTCGGCCTGGTCATGCGGCTATGGGGCATGTCGCAGTGGATCATGTGGGAAGTCTCCGCGCTGTTCGAGAACATCGGCACGGTGCAGGACGGCATGGCGACGCTCTCCCTGCCCCGCCAGATCGAGGACGAGCCCGAGGCGAAGCCGCTCGCCATCGATCGCGGCGAGATCGTGTTCGACCATATTCGCTTTCACTACGGCAAGGGCAGCGGCGTCATCGACGATCTTTCGCTCCACATTCGCCCCGGCGAGAAGATCGGGCTGATCGGCCCAAGCGGCGCCGGCAAGTCGACCCTGGTCAACCTGCTGCTGCGCTTTTTCGAGCTGGAAGGCGGCGCGATTCGCATCGACGGGCAGGACATCGCCGACGTGACGCAGGAAAGCCTGCGCGCGAAAATCGGCATGGTGACGCAGGACACCTCGCTGCTGCATCGCTCGGTGCGCGACAACCTGCTGTATGGCCGGCCCGACGCCACCGACGAGATGGCGTGGCAGGCGGCGAAACAGGCCCACGTCTCGGAGTTCATCGAGTCGCTGCGCGACATTCACGGTCGGCAGGGCTTCGACGCCCATGTCGGCGAGCGCGGCGTCAAGCTCTCCGGCGGCCAGCGCCAGCGCCTGGCCATCGCCCGCGTCATGCTCAAGGATGCGCCGATCCTGATCCTCGACGAAGCCACCTCGGCGCTGGACTCCGATGTCGAGGCCGCGATCCAGGAAAATCTCGACCAGCTGATGCAGGGCAAGACGGTGATCGCCATCGCCCATCGCCTCTCCACCATCGCGGCCATGGATCGGCTCATCGTCATGGAGCAGGGCCGGATTGTCGAACAAGGCAGCCATAACGAGCTGATTCGCAAGAACGGCCTCTATGCCCGGCTGTGGCGACGCCAGTCGGGCGGCTTTCTGGAAGCGGAACCCGCCCAGCCCATGGCGGACGAGGCGCGCTGACAGGCGCGCGGGCTGTCGTCACGCCCGATGTGACGACAGCCCTGCCACACCCTGCAGCGCCGAATTGCTGCCGCCGGGGTCGGGAATCACGCTGAAGGTGCCGTCGGTCTCCAGCACCACCGCATGTACACGCTCGACGTCGGCGATACCGTTCTCGCGAATCGCCGCACGCACCTCGGCCTCGACCACCCGCTCCTGCGCCATCGCCTCCTGACGGAACTGACCCTGGAACAGCAGGAGCGTCGGCTGCGACTTGATCAGATTCTTGACGGCACGAGAGCGCACCGAGGAAAACGTGATCACGAACTGCAGCGCGACGATGACCGCAAACGCCGTGATGCTCTGCGCCAGCGAAACCTGGGTCGAGACCAGCGCCGTCGACAGCGTCGACCCCAGCGCGATGGTGACCACGAAGTCGAAGGCGTTCCACTTCGACAGCGTGCGCTTGCCGGAGAGCCGGATGATGGCGATCAGGACCAGATAGCTGATGATCCCGACGACGATCGTATGGACGATCGGATGCATGGATAGACTCCTGATCAAGCTGTGATAGAGGAGCTGTCAGCGTAGGTGCCGTGGCGCGATGCGGCCAGCCGCGTAGCCTTGCCCTCTCCACGCGATGATGGGGAGCCGTTAATTCGCGATGCCGGCCGATTCGCTGGCAGCGTCCAGAGACTGCCAAAACGCATCTGCAGGCCGGTTTCGATTACCCAGCCAGCGCACCAGGATGATCTCGAGATGCTCGGACGGCATGTCCGGGTAGAGCCGCACTAGGCTGCCGTCGTCGATCAGCGGTTCCACCATGCTGTGCGGCATGCAGGCGATGCCATGCCCCATGGCGACCATCGGTTTGAGCGCCTCGGATACGGTGGCCTCGAATACCCGCTTCAAGCGATGCGGCTGTGGGTGACGGCTGACCTGGTCGCGCGCGAGCGCGTGCAGTTGGGCACTGCGCGAATAGGTCAGCCAGGGAATCGGCAGATCGCTTCGCAGACAATCCGACGCTAGTTGCGGCGTACCGACCCAGTACAGTTCGTCGTGACCCAGGGAAATGGCTTCGAAGTCCTCGCGCTGGAAGTAGCGCTCTGACTCCTCGTCACGATAGAAAAGAATGAAGTCACAGCGCCCGGACATGAGCGCCATGTAATAGTTTTCCGTCGTCTTATGGCCGGTGTCGATCCGGGTGTAGAGAGGGCCATGAATGCAGGTATAGCGTGAAATCCACTGCGGAAAGAAGTTGCACGCCAAGGTGTGCAGCGAAGCAAAGGTCAATGGACGATCGATCACCTTGACGCTCTGCTCGCATTCCTGAGCCAAGCGCACCAGTTCCATGGCGGTGGGCAGCAGTGCATCGCCGGCGGCAGTCAATCGGACCGGCGTCGCCTGGCGATCGACGAGCGCCGCACCCAACTGTTTCTCAAGCAGGCGAATCCGCCGACTCAGCGCGGATTGCGAGCTGTTTCTGAGCTTCGCGGCGGCGGTGAATTTTCCCGTATCGGCGAGCGCCAGAAAATCTTCGTACCAGGCGACTTCCATATTAGATCATTCAAATATTCGATGATGGGTGCAGCTAACCGGATCAATCGCTGCTGTTCTCGGTTTTCGATTGTACGTAATTTGGCTACTAGCGGCAGTGCCATCTCTGCATCGTTCTCGTAGAGTCGGCGCGTCCAGAACACACAACAATCGAAAGGTTCGATCATGCAGAATAACAAAGGGTTGACCCGATACCTCTCTCTTGGCTGCGCACTGTTCGGTTCGGTCTGGCTGGGGCAGGCTCAGGCCGGCACATTACAGGACGTTCAACAGCACGATGCCGTACGCTGTGGAGTGAGTAGCGACAAGGCGGGGTTCTCATACCTCACCGACGATGGCCACTGGAAAGGTATGGATGTCGATCTTTGTCGCGCCGTTGCGGCAGCGACGCTGGGAGATGCCGACAAGGTAGAGTACGTTTCTACCTCATCGAAGAATCGCTTTACCGCCATCTCATCCGGTGAAATCGACATCCTGTCACGTTCCACGACTTGGACGGCCTCACGGGATGCCAATCTTGGCGCCGATTTCACCACGCCGTGGTTCTATGACGGCCAAGGTTTCATGACCCACGCGGAATTCGGCATCAGCAAGATTGAGGATCTCGATGGCGCTACGTTCTGCCTCTCGCCAGGCACGACCTCCGAACAGAACCTGGCCGATTACTTCGGTCGCAAGGGGTTGAGCTACAAGTCGGTGGTGATCGAAAAGAGCAGCGAGCTCTACAGTGCTTTCCAGAAAGGCCGCTGTGACGCCATCACCAACGACATGACTGGCCTGGCGGCGCGGCGTACGCTGTTCGCCAATCCGGACGACTATACGATTCTATCTACCATCATTTCCAAGGAGCCGCTGGGTGCCTATGTTTCCCAGGGCGACGCGCAATGGCGTGACATCGTGACCTGGACCGCTTTCGCTCTAATGAATGCCGAGGAGCTTGGCGTTACTTCCGACAATGTCGACGAGATGCGTGACGCCCCGGTTGCCGACAACCCCAAGGTTGCTCGACTGCTGGGCACCGACGGGCATATTGGCGAACGCTTCGGTCTCAGCAATGACTGGGCTTACCAAGCCATCAAGCAGGTCGGCAACTACGGAGAGATCTTCACCAACAATGTCGGCCCCGAAACACCGCTCAAGTTCGATCGTGGCTTGAACCGCTTGTGGACTGACGGCGGGCTAATCTATCCAGCACCGATTCGCTAATCACATCGTGCCGCCCATCAACGGGCGGCCTGGAATTCCTCATGTTCCTGACTCCACGTCTGCATAACGCCCGCGTGCTCAGCGCCTTGCAACAAGGCGCTGTACTGCTCTTGGTCGCAGTGGGCCTTTACTGGCTGATCTCCGAGGCCAGCACCAATCTTGATGCCAAGGGTATCGCCTCCGGTTTCGGCTTCCTGAAGGATCGCGCTGGCTACGACATCACGTTTCACCTGATCGACTACTCCCCTGACGACACCTATTTTCGCGCCTATCTGGTCGGCTTGCTCAACACTCTGCTGGTTTCGTTGATGAGTATCGCCCTGGCTACCGTACTGGGTGTCCTGCTCGGAGTCTGCCGAGTATCTCCCAACTGGCTGGTCAGTCGATTGAGCTATCTACTGGTCGAGTTTCTGCGCAATGTCCCGCTCGTCGTCCACCTGATCTGGTGGTACAGCCTGACGCTGGCGCTGCCCGGCGTGCGTCAAGCGATCCCGATTTTCGATGTCGCCTTTCTCAGCAATCGAGGACTGATGTTGCCGTGGTCCAGCGACGGCTCATTGATCGGCTGGGGGCTTCTGTGCGTGTGCCTTGGCGGTCTGCTGGGATATCTCGTCATGGGTAGGTATCTCGCACGCCAGCCCTGGAAAGGGTTGGGGCCAGCCCGCTGGCCGGCCATCGTCATCGGGGCCGTGCTTATTCCGGTGGCATGCTATCTGGTCAGCAGCGCCCAGTGGCAATGGGATCTACCCGTCTCCCACGGATTCAGCTTCCGTGGTGGCGTAGCACTGACCCCCGAACTGCTCGCGTTGTGGCTGGCGCTGTCGATCTACAGCGCCAGCTACATCGCCGAAATCGTCCGCGGCGCCATTCAGTCGGTATCGCGCGGTCAATACGAAGCCGCAGACGCCCTGGGATTCCGCGAGCGCAAGGCGATGGCGAAGCTCATCATCCCGCAGGCGATCTATCCGATGATTCCACAGTTCACCAGCACCTATCTCAACATCATCAAGAACTCGTCGCTCGGTGTCGTGGTGGGCTTCATGGAGCTGGTCTCCTCGACCGGTGGCACCACGCTCAATCAGACGGGCCAGGCGATCGAATGTATCGCGCTGGTGATGGCGACCTATTGCGTTTTCAGCCTGGTGACATCCGCCCTGATGAACTTCTATAACCACCGGATCGGACTGCGGACTCACTGAGGTGCCAGACATGACGATACCGACTTCCTCCCCCGCCACGTCGCCGTCCGATCATCATGGTCTCGCGCCGGCCTGGCGATGGGCACGGCGTCATCTATTCCCGACGCCGTTTCACGCCCTTCTTTCAGTCGCCACGCTAGCCATGGTGGCTTGGTTTCTCTTCGTGGCTCTGGACTGGCTGGTGTTCTCGGCGACGTTCGTCGGCGATAGCCAGGCCGACTGCACCGGCGGTGGCGCCTGCTGGTTGCCGATCACGCAGCGCATCGACCTGTTTGTCTACGGTTTCTACTGAGGTGGTCCCCGAAATCAGGACCAGGCGTTAAGCTCTGATCATGACGATTGGAGACGATGATCATGAGCAGGAAACGCAAGCAGTACAGCAGTGACTTCAAGGCCAAGGTGGCTCTCGCAGCCCTCAAGGGCGATCAGACAACGTCGGAGATCGCCGCCCGCTTCGAGATCCACCCCACCATGGTCAGCCAGTGGAAGCGTGAACTCCTGGACAACGCCACGGGCGTCTTCGAAGGCAAGGATGGTAAAGCCGCCCAGAAGAGCCAGGAGGAGATCGACACGCTTTACCGCGAGATCGGCAAGCTGACGGTGGAACGCGATTTTTTGTCGCGCAGGCTCGATCGTTGAGCCGGGCTCAGCGCTTGGCCCTGATCGAGCCGCCATCCTCCGACACTCCCAGCCTGCGCCGGCAGTGCCAATTGCTCGGTATCAGTCGCTCATCGCTATACTACCAGCGCCGTGAGTTACTCGCCGAGGACCTGATGCTAATGAGGCTGATCGACGAGGAGCATCTGCGGACGCCGGTCTACGGCTCCCGGCGGATGACGACCCATCTCAACCGCTTGGGGCACACGGTGAACCGCAAGCGGATCCGTCGCCTGATGCGGCAGATGGGGCTGCACGCGGTGTACCCGAAGCCGCGCACCAGCCAGTCTGGCGTGGGGCATCGGGTCTATCCTTACCTGCTCAGGGATCGCGTCATCGATCGTCCCAACCAAGTCTGGGCCACTGATGTGACGTATATCCCAATGGCGCGAGGGTTCATGTACCTGGTGGCCATCATGGACTGGCACAGTCGCCGTGTGCTGGCCTGGCGGGTATCGAACACCCTGGATACGGACTTCTGCATTGACGCACTGGAGGAGGCCCTGGACCGCTATGGGCCGCCGAGCATCTTCAATAGCGATCAGGGCTGCCAATTCACCAGCCAGGCGTTCACCGAGGTACTGAAGGCCCATGGCGTCCGGATCAGCATGGATGGAAAAGGCTGCTACCGGGACAACATCTTCGTCGAACGGCTCTGGCGTAGCGTGAAGTACGAGTGCGTCTATCTGAAGGCCTTCGAAGATGGTGCCCACCTACGCCGGGAGCTGAGGAAGTACTTCACTTGGTACAACCGTCAGCGGCCCCATCAAGGGCTGGACGATGCGACACCCGATGAGGTGTACTGCGATCAACCACTGACCCAGGCGGCCTGACGCCTGATGATGATCCGGTCAGAGCTTAAATCGTCTGTCAGGTGGTCCAACGGATGGGGTCCACTTCATACCCGCAGACCCAGGCGTGGCGCGTCGATATCGCTTTTGCTCTAGCCGTCTGCATCTTTCCGCTGCTCTACCTCAAGCGCATAGACCGCCGCTGGACGTTGGCCTACCTCGCGTTGCTGCCATTCGCGATGTGGTGGCTACTCAAGGGTGGCATGGGTTTGCCGGCGATCTCCTCGACGAAATTCGCCGGGATACTAGTGACCGTGTTCTTAGGCGTGGTCGGGATGGTCTTTGCGCTACCGATCGGCATACTTCTGGCACTAGGACGGCGCTCGAAAAAGCCGGTCATCCGGATACTGAGCATCCTCTACATCGAACTTATAAGGTCTGTGCCGGTCATCACGCTGCTGTTCATGGCATCGCTGATGATTCAGCTGTTCCTGCCGCCGGGCATGAACATCGACATCCTCCTGCGGGTGCTCGCGGTGCTTATCCTGTTCACTGCCGCCTATATGGCGGAGACGGTACGCGGCGGCCTGCAGGGTATGTCCAAAGGTCAATATGAAGCCGCCGCCGCCCTCGGATTCTCCTACTGGAAGACGATGGGACTGATCATTCTTCCCCAGGTGTTGCGCAATACCATCCCGCCCCTGCTGACGCAGTTCGTCGGGTTGTTCAAGGAGACCACGCTGGTCATGGTCGTGGGCGTTCTCGATGTCGTGGGCATCGCCATGAGCACGACCTCGGCGCCCGAATGGATCGGCCTGGAAAACGAAGTTTATCTGTTCCTGGCCTTGTTCTTTTTCGTGATCTGTTTCGCTCTCTCGCGCTATGCGCGCTATCTCGAACGTCAAATGGAGAAGAGTCGCCGATGAGCGCTAACCCGCCAGCAGCGGCCGACGCCGCCGTCATCCACATCAATAGCCTGAACAAATGGTATGGCGACTATCACGCTTTGAAGGACATATCGCTAACGGTTTCCGCCGGCGAGAAGATCGTGATCTGCGGCCCATCCGGTTCCGGCAAATCGACGTTGATCCGCTGTATCAACCAACTCGAGAAACATCAGCGGGGCACGATCGAGGTACTCGGCGAAACACTCGACGATAACGTCAAGCGACTCGAGCGTATTCGTCGCAGCGTCGGCATGTGTTTCCAGCATTTCAATCTCTTTCCCCACCTCACTGTCCTCGAGAACTGCACCCTGCCGCAGACGGCCAATCTCCGTGTCCCGCAGAAAGAAGCCATCGCAAAATCGCTGGCGCTGCTCGACAAGGTTCAGATGCGTGAGCACGCCAACAAGTATCCGGGGCAGCTATCGGGTGGTCAGCAGCAGCGTATCGCCATCGCTCGTGCGCTTTGCATGCGTCCGAAAGTCATGCTGTTCGACGAGCCGACGTCGGCGCTCGACCCGGAAATGATTGCCGAGGTGCTGGAGGTCATGGTTCAGCTTGCTCAGGAGGGCATGACCATGCTTTGCGTGACGCACGAGATGGGCTTCGCCAAGAAGGTCGCCGACCGTGTCGTGTTCATGGACGACGGTGAAATCATTGAACAGGCACCTCCAGCTCGATTCTTTCACTCTCCCGAATCACCGCGAACGCGGCGCTTTCTCGACCAAATCATCGATCACGGAGTTCCCACATGAGTTCACCCATCGCTCTGGCCATTCATGGCGGCGCCGGCGTCCTGAAGCCCGGCCGCCTCAGCGAAGAGGATGAAAACGATATTCATGCCTGGCTGCACCGCGCCATCTCTGCCGGACATCGCATTCTCGAGGCTGACGGCGATAGCCTCGATGCGGTGGAAGCCTGTGTCATCCAACTCGAAGAGTGTCCCTGGTTCAACGCCGGTTACGGCGCGGTCTTCACACAGGACGGTACCCACGAACTGGATGCAGCAATCATGCGCGGTCGCGACCGCAACGCTGGGGCAATCGCCGGCGCCCGACATGCCCGCCAACCGATCCACGCTGCACGCCAGGTGATGGAATATAGCGATCATGTGATGCTCGGCGGCAGTGGCGTCGATGCCTTTCTGGCTTCACGCGGGTTGCAACCGGTCGATAATGATTTCTTCGACACGCCGCTACGCCGACAGCAGTGGGAGGAGCATCGTCATTCGAATGGCGCCATGGCGCTGGAACCGACCCATGCAGAAGGTCACAAGTTCGGTACGGTCGGCGCCGTGGCCCTGGATATCCATGGTCACGTAGCCGCAGCCACGTCTACCGGAGGGATCACCAATAAGCGTTACGGACGAATCGGTGATACACCACTGATCGGCGCAGGGACGTGGGCGGACGACCGTTCCGCGGCGATCTCCGCCACCGGGCACGGCGAGTATTTCATTCGTACGGCCGTCGCCCATGATATCGCCGCTCGCATGCAGTATGGCGGTGTAGATCTGACAACGGCCTGCAATGCCGTGGTGCATGGTGAACTCAAGGAGATTGGTGGTGATGGCGGCGTCATCGCCATCGCGCCTAATGGCGATACTTGCCTGATCTTCAATACCCCGGGCATGTATCGCGCCTGGCGCGACGAGAAAGGCACCTTGCACACTGCTATCTATGCCGACGACGACCGCCGGCATCCCTAAGATCATCGCCATCGGCCGGGGTAGTCTCCGAGTAACATCGCCATCCCGGTCGTCATGATTGCGTCAGCTCGCCAGCTTCAACCCCGCTACCGCCGCGACGATCATGCCGACGAAGGCGAGCCGCAGCGGACGCCGCGATTCGCCCCACAGCAGCATGCCCATCAGCGTGCTGCCGAGCGTGCCGATGCCGGTGAAGATGGCGTAGGCCACGCCCATGTCGATCGAGCGCATGGCGATCGACAACAGGCTCAGCGAGCTGCCGAAACCCACGACGAGCAGCAGTAGGCCGTGCAGACTCTGGCCGCGATTGAGACGATCGAAGCCGGCGACGCCGACGATCTCGAAGCAGCCCGAGGCCAATAGCGCGATCCAGTGGAGAGTCGTCGATTCCATCAGTCATTCACCTGTTGAAGTCCAATCACGCCCACCAGCAGCAGCACGATGAATGCTAGTACCGGCCAGTGAAACGTCACGCCGAAGAGGAGCCAGTCGGCAATCGCGGTGCCCGCGGCGCCGAGGCCGACAAAGACCGTGTAGACGGTGCTCGTCGGCATATAACGTACCGCGCGCGAGGCGAGCCACAAGCTGGTGATCGCCAGCACCACCGTCAGCATCCAGTCGGTGGGCGTCTCGGCATGCTTCAATCCGGCGGCCCAGCCGACTTCGGCCAGGCCGGCCAGCGGCAGGATTCCCCATTGCGGTCGTATCATCGCTTGATCCACTCGATAAAAAATGGCTAACTAACGGTCGTTAGTTTATTTCGACCCACAAGTCTTGGCAAGCTACGCCTTCAATCACATCGGAAGATTCCCTTGAACACCCGAGACCGCCTCAAGCAGATCGGCCTTTCGCTGTTCGCACGCCATGGCTACGAAGGCACGACGCTGGCGCAGATCGCCACGGCTGCCGGCATCAAGAAGCCTTCGATCTACAACCATTTCGACAGCAAGGCGGCGCTGTTTCTGGAACTATCCCGCGATGCCGACGACGACCTGATCGCACTGATCGATGCCAGCCTGGCCGATATGGCAGACGCCCCGTTCGAACAGCGACTGCGCCACCTGCTGCAGCAGTGCGCCACGTTTGCCTACCGCGAACATCAGGGCGTGTTCTACAAGCGCTTCCTGCTGTTCCCCCCGCAGGATCTCGTCACCGAAGCCGAGGCCATCACCGAGCAGGGCGAATCACAAATAGATCGACGCCTCGTTGCCTTCGTGCAGGAGGGACGCCGAATCGGCGCCTTGCGGTCGACATTGACCGACGACCATTTCGTCGCAGCGTTCTACTGCGTCGTCGATGGGCTGCTCTCGGAGACGTTCATGTATAAAAAGCGCGAGCTCGAACGCCGGTTCGAAGGCGTCTGGTCGGTGTTCTGGGCGGGCGTGATGGCAGGCTGATCAGGCACTTTCCGGCTTGCGATACGCCTGGTAGCAGTGCTGGTTGCGTTCGAGGGCGACCAGCGAGTGTATCTCCAGGCCGGGAATGTTGGCGGCTTCGAGCCTGCCGAGTGCGGAGATGGACTCCGGCGGACAGTGATTGCGCGGCGGTATGTCGTTCCAGCCCAACAGAAAGAGACCGCCGGGCTTCAGACAGACAACCGCGCCGGCGAAGGCGGCTTCCACCGCGTCAGGCTCGTTAAGACCCCAGCCCAGCACACCGTTGCAGATCACCGCATCCAAGCTGGCGGGCGCGACGTGATCGGCGATATCCGCCATGTTGGCGACGATATGCCGATCGCCGCCGAACGCCGCCTTGGCCGGATCGATTTCCATCGTGACCACGTCCGTCTGCGGGAGCAACCGAGGATAGTGCCGGGTATACCAGGCACAGCCGACCAGCAGCAGCGATTCCACTTCCGGGTCCCGGTCCAGCGCGGGCAACACGACATCCTCGAGCAGGCGCCGGTCGCCGTAACGGTAACGCAGCACCCATCCACTCTTGTCGATCGTGCCCAACACGCGGGCGGCAGTTCGATATAGATCAGCCTTCGCTGGCATGCAGTCACATCCTTGTTGCGGCTGTCTCGAGGTCGAATCTCTATCTAAGCGTGTTCGCCGACAGGAGACAATAGCGAACGCTGCCCGCGCAAGACGGCTTCAGCCCCCGCGCTGCTCCCGCGTTTTCTTGATCAGGTCGTAGGCGTTGCTGATCTCGCTGGTGCGCTCCTTGGCCATCTCGCGCATGCTCTCCGGCAACCCCTTGCCGGCCAGCTTGTCGGGGTGGTTTTCGCTCATCAGCTTGCGATAGGCGCGCTTGAGCTCGGCATCGGAGACATCCTCGGACACGCCGAGCACACGATAGGCGTCCTCCAGCGACTGACCGCTGGTCGCACCGCCCGCCCCCTGATGGGCACCGCCGCGCAGCATCGCTTCGATCTGCTGGATCTCGGCTTCGGAGAAGCCCAGGCCGCGCGCCACGCGCAGCAGCATGTCGTGCTCGGCGGGATGCATCTGGCCGTCGGCGGCGATCGCTGCCAGCTGCACCTGCAGAAATACCTGCAGCAACGCACGCTGGCCGCCGGTGACACGGCGGATCGTCTCGACCTCGGCGTCGAGATCGAACTCCGGCGACTTGCCGCGATTGAAGGCAGCCTTGGCGCGTTCGCGCATCTCCCCGCTCAGGTTGAGACGATCGAACAGCATCTCCGCCGTGCGGATCTCGTCCTGGGTGATGTGGCCGTCGACCTTGCACACGCAGCCCATCACCGCGAAGGTCGACTCCAGGAACTGGTGCTGGATATTGACCACGCGCCCCAGCAGCGTGCTGCGCAGCTTTCGGCTGACCCACCAGCCGATGGCGGCGCCGATCAGAAGGCCCGGCAACTTGCCGAAGAGATAGCCGATGACGGCGCCGATCAGAATGGCAATTGACATGAAGATCCTATCAGTCGTTGTTGATGTTCAGGCGACGACGGATGGCCGCTTCGATGCCATCGGCATCCAGCCCGCAATCGCGCAGTAGTTCGGCCGGCTTGCCGTGTTCGACGAAAATGTCGGGAATGCCCAGATTGAGCACCGGCACCTGCACGCCCTCGGCCGCCAGCAGTTCGATGACGCCACTGCCGGCGCCACCGGCCACGACATTCTCCTCGAGGGTGACCAACAGATCGTGGTCCCTGGCCGCCGCCAGAATCGCCTCGCGGTCCAGCGGCTTCACCGAACGCATGTTGAGGTGCGTCGCGTCGAGCCGCTCGGCGACCTCGGCCGCCGGCGTATTGAGGCTGCCGAATGCCAGCAGCGCAATACGCGCCTTGCCCTGTTCCGCCGTCGCTTCACGACGCCGCTCGGCCTTGCCGATCGGCACTCGCGCCTCGAGATCCGCCGGGATCTCGCTGCCCGGGCCGGTGCCGCGCGGATAGCGCACCGCCGCCGGGCCATCGTGGTGATAGGCGGTGGAGAGCATCGCCCGGCATTCCGCCTCGTCCGCCGGAGCCAGAATGATCATGCCCGGTACGCAACGCAGATACGAAAGATCCATCGCCCCGTGATGCGTCGGGCCGTCCTCGCCGACGAGGCCGGCGCGATCGATGGCGAAGGTGACATCGAGATGCTGCACGGCAACGTCGTGGATCAACTGGTCGTAGCCGCGCTGCAGGAACGTCGAGTAGATCGCCACCACCGGCTTCATCGCCTCGCAGGCCATTCCCGCCGCCAGCGTCACCGCATGCTGCTCGGCGATCGCCACATCGTAGTAACGTTCGGGATAGATCTGCGAGAAGCGGATCAGATCGGAGCCCTCGCGCATGGCCGGCGTGATGCCGATCAGCCGCGAATCCGCTGCGGCCATGTCGCACAGCCAGTCGCCGAAGACGTTGCAATACTTGCGCGGCTTGGGTCTGGTGGGCTTGGACCGGGTTTCGGATGAAGCCGATAGTCCACTCGCCGGCGGCGTGGTCGCGTCCATTTCGGGCGGTGTCGGCGGTGTCTTTTCCAGTTTGGTGATGGCGTGGAAGCCGATCGGGTCGGCTTCCGCCGGCCGAAAGCCGCGCCCCTTGCGGGTACGGACATGGAGAAACTGCGGGCCGTCGAGATCGCGCACGGCCTCCAGCGCCTGATTCAGCGCAGCCAAGTCGTGACCGTCGATCGGCCCGAGATAGTTGAAGCCCATCTCCTCGAACAGCGTCGCCGGGCTGATCATGCCCTTGACGTGCTCTTCGGTGCGCCGCGCGAACTCCAGCGCGCCCGGCAGGTGCGACAGTACACGCTTGCCGTTCTCGCGCATGGCGGCATAGGGCTTGCTGGTGAGAATCCGCGTCAGGTAACTCGCCATGCCGCCGACGTTTTCCGAGATCGACATCTCGTTGTCGTTGAGCACGACCAGCAGGTTGGCATTGACGTGCCCGGCATGGGCCAGCGCCTCGAAGGCCATGCCGGCGGTCAGCGCGCCATCGCCGATCACCGCGCAGACGCGGCGCTGCTCGCCCTTGGTCCGGGCGCTCAGCGCCATGCCCAGCGCCGCCGAAATCGAGGTGCTCGAATGGCCGACGCCGAAGGTGTCGTAAGGCGATTCCTCGCGCCGCGGGAACGCGGCAAGACCGCCGTACTGCCGGATGCTCGACAGCGCTTCGCGCCGGCCGGTGAGAATCTTGTGCGGATAGGCCTGGTGGCCGACGTCCCACAGCAGGCGGTCGTGGGGGGTATTCAGGGCGCGGTGGAGCGCTACGGTCAACTCGACCACGCCGAGCCCGGCACCGAAATGGCCGCCGCTGCAGCCCACGCTATAGAGCAGGTAGGCGCGCAGCTCATCCGCGACCTGCCGCTGCTGGGACAGTGACAGGTGGCGCAACCCCGCCGGCGACTCGAGCGTATCGAGCAACGGCGTCAGGGGGCGCTGAGTAGGAATCTCGTCGAACAGCTTCATAGACATGTCGTTACCGGTCAGTGATCGCGATCGATCATGAAACGAGCCAGCGCCGCCAGCGGCTGGCCGGCCTCGCCCAGCGGCTCGAGAGCGGCGAGCGCATCGTCGAGCAGATCGCGGGCGCGGCGCTGCGCCTGCGCAACGCCAAGTAGGGCGGGATAGGTAGGTTTGTCGCGGCGCGCGTCGGCGCCGGAGGTCTTGCCCAGCGTCTGGGTGTCGCCGGTGATGTCGAGAACATCGTCGTGAATCTGGAACGCCAGCCCCATGGCCGATGCGTAGCGGTCCAGCGCCGCGACTCGGGGATCGGACTCGTCGACCGCCACCAGCGCGCCCAGGCGGACCGCGGCCCGAATCAGCGCGCCGGTCTTGTGCTGATGCATCGCCTGCAGCGCCGCGAGATCCATCGGCGCCCCGACGGCGCCCAGATCGATCGCCTGCCCCGCGGCCATGCCGTCACGGCCCGCCGCCTGTGCGAGCGTCGTGATCAAGGCGCCCAGACGCGGATGCGGCCGGGATGCCAGTGCCTCGAAGGCGAGCGTCTGCAGCGCATCGCCCGCCAGGATCGCCAGCGGCTCGTCGAAGGCGCGATGAACCGTCGGCCGGCCGCGGCGCAGGTCGTCGTCGTCCATGGCCGGCAGATCGTCATGGACCAGCGAATAGGCATGGATCATTTCGATCGCCGCCGCTGGCGCGTCCAGCGCCTCGTCATCGGCGCCCAGCGCGCGCCCGGCCAGGTAGACCAGCACCGGCCGCAGCCGCTTGCCGGTCCCCAGCACGCTGTAACGCATGGCATCGTCGAGCGAAGCGCTGGCGCCATCCGCACGATTGAGCCATGTGGCCAGCACATGCTCGCTGCGCGACCGCGCGGCGTCGATCAGCCCCGCGGCGTTAGGCGTCTCAACGTTCATGGTTCGGCTCCTGGTCGAACGGCTCCGGGTCATCGAACGGAACCGCCTGCAGCGAGCCGTCGCTCTGCTCGAGCAGCGCCTGCACCTTGAGTTCGGCGCTGTCGAGGCGGTGCTGGGCATCCCGCGTCAAACGGATACCGCGCTCGAACGCGGTCAACGACGCTTCCAGCGTCAGTTCGCCGGATTCGAGCTGGGCAACCAATGTCTCGAGCTGATCCAGCGTCGCGGCAAAGTCCTTGGCAACGTCAGCGTTCTGGGAGGCGTCAACGTCCTGTGAAACGTCCTTGTCGGCCATCTTGTCGGGCATGGGGCTCTCATGTCATCGCTCGAGGACGCCCCAATGGCGCCGAGAGCGTTCTTCGAGGCACGGGCGTCGAAACGCTGCCGCACCGGTTCGGAAATGGCTCCTCAGTATACACCGCCGCCCCCCGGGGTCGTCTGCCCTTGGCGGCAAATCCGACGGCCTCGCGACGCTATCGCCATCGACACGCTTCCTGATTCGGTCGAATTCCGCCTTCATTGTTAACCCAGATCAACTTGAAAGCCGTTAACCGCATTTATCGGCACTATCGCGGCCATTCCATCCGAGATGCGCTGGAAGAGAGCCGACATGCGTTCTAACTTCAGGTGGGCGCAAGCGACCGTTGTGTCATCACGGAAGCCAAAATCATTGCAAGGAGCCACCTGCATGAAAGCACTGGTCTATCAGGGTAGTCACGACGTGCGCGTCGAAAACGTTCCCGAACCGAAAATCGAGCAGGACGACGATATCGTCCTGCGGGTCACCGCCACTGCCATCTGCGGCTCCGACCTCCACCTCTACCGGGGGTCGATGCCAGCCACCGAACCGGGCGACATCTTCGGCCACGAGTTCATGGGCATCGTCGAAGAAGCCGGCCCGGCGGTCACCCGCGTCAAGAAAGGCGATCGCGTCGTGGTGCCCTTCGTCATCGCCTGCGGCAGCTGCTTCTTCTGCCAGCACGCGCTCTATGCGGCGTGCGAGACCACCAATCCCGACGAGGGCGGCGCCCTCAACAAGAAGTCGATCCCCGCGCCGGCCGCGCTGTTCGGGTTCTCCCACATGTACGGCGGCATCCCCGGCGGGCAGGCCGAATACGTGCGCGTTCCCCAGGCGAATACCGGCCCGTTCCCCATCGCCGACGGGCTCGACGATGAACAGGTGCTGTTCCTGTCCGACATCCTGCCGACCGCCTATCAGGCGGTGCTGAACGCCAGCATCACGCCCGGCTCGAGCGTGGCGATCTTCGGTGCCGGTCCGGTGGGGCTGCTGTCGGCGGCCTGCGCCAGGATGGAAGGCGCCGAACGGATCATCATGGTCGACAATCAGCGCTATCGTCTCGACTTCGCCAAGCAGGCCTACGGCGTCGAAACGCTCAATTTCGATGAGGTCGATGATGTGGCTGAAGCGATCATCCAGATGACCGACGGCTACCGTGGCGTGGATGCGGTGATCGATGCCGTGGGCTACGAGGCCAAGGGCCACGGCGGCAAACTGCCGGCGATGGACAACTTCGAGGTCGAGAGCAGCGACATCGCTCTGCACCAGTGCCTGGCAGCGGTGCGTCGCGGCGGCAACATCAGCGTCCCGGGCGTCTATGCCGGCGCCGTCGACGGCTTTCTGATCGGTGATTTCTTCGACAAGGGCCTGACCATGAAAGGCGGCCAGACCCACGTTCATCACTACCTGCCCAAGCTGCTGGAAGCCATCGAGCAGGGCAAGCTCAAGCCCGAGGCGATCATCAGCCATCGCATGACGCTGGATCAGGCCGCCGACGGCTACCGCATGTTCGAAGACAAGCAGGACGACTGCCGCAAGATCGTGCTGACGCCCTGAACCGCCGCGCTGTCGGCAGGCTTCACTGCTGTCGACCGTCCCCCCAATAAGCCGCCCCCTCCCAACAAAACAAAACGGCATCTCGGACGCCCCCATGCGGGGCGTTTCGCGTCCGTCATTGGCTGCCTTGCCGCCAGCCCTCGCCGCCTATCGCGGCCGATCTTGAATGCACGGGGTTCATGTCGAAGCCGCGTCATTTTCATCCCGCCCGGCAGTGCCTGTGTTAAGCTGTGCGCCCGCTGGCGCCGCTGAGGCGGAGATTTCTGCCCCAGTCCCGCCAGGTCTTCCCCCCATGACCGCGACGCGGCTTTCATGCCACCGTCGCCACAAGCCGATGAAGAAGGGTTGATCCACCAATGGCCAAGACGTCTCTGGACAAGAGCAAGATCAAGATCCTCCTGCTCGAGGGCATTCACCAGTCCGCCGTGGATACGCTGCTGAACGCGGGTTACACCAATATCGAGACGCTCTCCACGTCGCTGGCCGAAGACGCTCTGATCGAAAAGATCCGCGACGTGCACTTCATCGGCATTCGTTCCCGGACCCAGCTGAACGAGCGGGTCTTCGCCGCGGCGGAAAAGCTGACTGCCGTCGGCTGTTTCTGCATCGGCACCAACCAGGTCGATCTCGATGCGGCGCTCAAGCGCGCCATCCCGGTGTTCAACGCGCCCTACTCCAATACCCGTTCGGTGGCGGAGCTGGTGCTGGCCGAAACGATCATGCTGCTGCGCGGCATTCCCGAGAAGAACGCTCGCGCACACCAGGGCGGCTGGCTGAAATCCGCCAAGAACTCGCATGAAACCCGTGGCAAGACGCTAGGCATCATCGGTTACGGCAGCATCGGCGCCCAGCTCTCCGTACTTGCCGAATCGCTCGGCCTCGACGTGCTCTACTACGACGTGGTGACCAAGCTGGCGATGGGCAATGCGCGCCAGGTGGGCAGCCTCGAGGAGCTGCTGGCCCGCGCCGACGTGGTCAGCCTCCATGTGCCGGATCTGCCGTCGACGCGCTGGATGATCGGCGCCGAGCAGATCGCGCTGATGAAGCAGGGCGGCATCCTGATCAATGCCTCGCGCGGCTCGGTCGTGGATATCGAGGCCTTGGCCGAAGCGCTCAAGAGCGGCAAGCTGCTGGGCGCGGCGATCGATGTCTTCCCGGTCGAGCCCAAGGGCGCCGACGAGGAGTTCACCTCGCCGCTGCGCGGTATCGAGAACGTGATCCTGACCCCGCATATCGGCGGCTCCACGCTGGAAGCGCAGCAGAACATCGGCATCGAAGTCGCCGAGAAGCTGGTGACCTACTCCGACAACGGCACCACCATCACTTCGGTCAACTTCCCCGAGGTGGCGCTGCCTTCGCATCCGGACAAGCATCGCCTGCTGCACATCCACGAGAACGTGCCCGGCGTGCTCTCCGAGATCAACCGCGTGCTGTCCGAAAACGGCATCAACATCGCCGGCCAGTTCCTGCAGACCAACGACAAGGTCGGCTACGTCGTCATCGACGTCGACAAGGCCTACGGCAAGCAGGCGCTGGAAGCGCTCAAGCAGGTCGACCATACTCTGCGCCTGCGCGTGCTCTACTCCGAGAGCGATTATCAGGCCTGAAGCACGACCAGGCCTGAAAAGATGCTTTAATGAGCCGACGATCGAAAAGCCGTCCTTGGGCGGCTTTTTACGTCAGGTCAGGCGTATCGCTACGTGTTTACGGCAGCTCGCCGGAACCATTCTGCCCACGCGAAGCATCCGCCGGATTGCTGGTCGGCCCTTCCTGAGGCACGCCCGCTTTCACCTCGCGCTGCCCGTCGTTGTAACGATTGAACGTGCAGCCGCCGATCAGGGAGAACAGGACCAGCGCCCCGGCAAACGCAATGAGAATTCGCATAACGGTTCCTTGAATCATCGTTGATGGCGGCGATGCTCGAACGCCGCTCTCGTATTGTGGTCATTCACACCAGACATTCACTCCGGACATCCATACCGGACATCAGCTATCGACACACGACATCGAGGCGAAACCTCCTCGCGGGACATCGCCGTGTCAGAAGTCGATACCGATACCAGCATAGACCGTCCGCCCCGGTGCCGGATCGAAATAGCGCGCGTTGGTCGCGTTGATGATCACGTTGGCATAGTGCTCGCGGTCGAACAGGTTGCGGATGCCGACATAGCCCTTCAGCCAGGTATCGCCGCCCAGCCGCCAGCCATCGCCGCCGCGCAGGTTGACCAGCCAGACGTCGTCGATCTTCACCTCGTTGGCATCATCGGCCATCATCGAACCGATGTACTGGGTTTCCACCGTCGCGAACCTCTGGCCGAGCCCCTGCCAGGTCAGGCGATTGACCCAGGTCTTCTCCGGCAGGCCGGGAATCCGGTTGCCGTCATAGTTGCCGTCGGCGTCCTCGAAGTCATCGAATTCGTACTTGGCCAGCGTCAGCGCGCTATCCAGGCGCCAGCTGGGCTGGAACTGCCAGCCCAGCGCCGCCTCGATACCGTCCTGCTGGCTCTTGCCGGCATTGCGATAGTAGTCGCGACCATCGATCTGATAGGAGACCAGTGAATCCCGCACCCGGGTCGAGAACAGCGCCACGTCGTAATCGAGGCCGTTGTCGAAATTGCCGCGCAGGCCGATCTCGCGATTCCACGCCTTCTGCGGTTCGATGCCGGGATTGAAGCCCCCGACACCGGCCGGGTTGGCGAACTCGGCAAAGGTCGGCGTCTCGAACGACGTGCCCGTCGACAGATAGACCTGATGCGTGGGCAGGTAACGGAAGCTGAGCCCGGCACTGCCGCTCCACTGCTCGAAGGTACGGTCGCCGCTGTCGTCGCCATCGTCGTTGGCGAGGTCGATATAGTCGTCGTCGATATCGAAATCGACCCGGTCGTAACGGGTACCGAGCGAGAGTGTCCAGCGCTCGGTCAGGTCGAGATCGCCCTGTAGAAAGGCACCCAGCGAGGTCGCTTCCTGCGTTTCGTCGGCGGTGCGCCCCTGATGATCGCCATCGATGTTCACCGCCTCCCGGTAACGGTCGTCCACCTGACGCCCCACGTCCACGCCGGCCATATAGCGCAGCGGCAGCTCGCCCAGCCTCAGCGACTGGTGATACTCGGCGCTGCCACCGTAGTAGTCGCGATCGTAGGCAACGAAGTTGTCGTCACCCGCATAGGCCAGCTGCTGCTGGTAGTCGCGCTTGAGATAGAACCCCTTGAGGTAGAACTCGCCGGGGCCGGCGGAGAGATCCTCGTACTGCAGGCCGAGCACCTGCTGATCGACCTCCTGCCCCGCGTCGATACGGGTCGGCGAGTAGAAATTGCTGTCGACCGTGCTCTTTCGATCGGCGTCCACGGCTGCCGCGGTCAATCCGCCCGGGTCTTCGGCGTAGGGGCTATCCAGCAGATTGACGATCGCCGTGAGCGCGCGATCACTCCCCAGTTCGCGACGCAGCTTGGCGTTGAGCAGGTATTTCTCGGTCGAACTGTGGTCGCGATAGCCGTCGACATTGAGCGCCGACACGCTGATGTGGTGCGACCAAGGGCCGTTGACGCCGCCGTTGCTGACCGACGTCTTCTGATAGCCGTCACTGCCACCTTCGATACGGATATGGCTACCCGGATCGTCGCTGCCGTCCGCGGTGGTCACGCTGATCACGCCGCCGGCGGCATTGCCGTACTGCACCGCGCTGGGGCCGCGAATCACTTCGATGCGCTCGGCGCTGTCGAGATCGATCGCATCCAGCTGCGCCTGACCGTCCGGCAACGTGTAGGGAATGCCATCGACCAGCACGGTGATGCCACGCACGCCCCAGGGCGTTCGCGCGCCAAACCCGCGAATGGAAACCCGTTCGCCCTGGGCGAAGTTGTCGCGATTCTGCAGGAAGAGTCCGGGCACCGTAATCAGCGACTCGTCCAGACGGACCCGCTGCTGCCCCTGCTGAATCTCCTCGCGCTCGACCACCGAGACGGCGGCCGGCGTGGCATACAGCTCGCGGGAAAGTCGCGGCGCGGTCACTTCGATCACCGGTTGCGCGGCCGCCGACGGGCTCGCGGCAGACGGCGCCGAGCCGGACTGTGCCGTGCCGGACTGTGCCAGTGCCACGCCGGGCAGGACGGCACCCAGATATAGGGCCGTTGGAAGGTAGCGAAATTTCATGGCGTTCCCTGCAATGGAGGTGTTGCCGCTTTTCCAGCGGCTTGTGAAGACGTGATGTGTCGCTTTTGGCGAGCGTTCCGACTCGCACGGTCACAGACGGGCGCCATTTTTACGCCTCGATGGCGCTCCCGCAAGGCCAAGCCTCACGGCTGCCGGTTGGCAAGAATTCGCGACCTTGACCATGCTGGAGGCTCGAATACTGCATTCCTCGAGCAATCCAATCGTAAGCAGGGAGGCTTGGCAATGGATTTGGGCATTCTCGGTAAAACCGCATTAATCACGGGCGCGCAAAGTGGTATCGGCCTGGCCACGGCCCACACCCTGGCGGCCGAAGGCGTCAATCTGGTGCTCACCGATCTCGACCCGCAAGCGCTCGAGCGCGCCGCCAACGATTTGCCGGGCGAGCCGCTATGCCTGACGGCAGACGTGACGCGGCAAGCGGAAGTGGACGAACTGGTCGCCAAGGGCGTGCAGCGCTTCGGCGCGATCGATATCGTCATCCATACCGCCGGCGTGACTGGCGCCAAGGGCGATCCGCTGGAACTCACCGACGGGGATTACGAGCACGCCTGGCAGATCGACTTCTTCTCTGCCGTGCGAGTGGCTCGCGCCACCATTCCTGCCATGCGCGATCGCGGCTGGGGCCGTTTCATCTGCATCACGTCGGAAAACAGCGTTCAACCCTACTGGGAAGAGGCGGTCTACAATACCGCGAAGGCGGCGCTGAGCACCTTCGTCAAGAACCTCTCCTACAAGGAAGCGGCACACGGCGTGCTCTGCAATACCGTGGCCCCCGCTTTCATCGCGACGCCCATGACCGACGGCATGATGAAGCAGCGCGCCGATCAACTGAGCGTTTCCTTCGAAGAGGCGATCGCGAGTTTTCTCGAGAACGAGCGCCCCGGCATCGTCGCCAAACGCCGCGGCGAAGCGCAGGAAGTCGCCCATGTGATCGCCATGCTGGCGTCACAGCACGCCTCTTTCGTCAACGGCAGCAATATCCGTGTCGACGGCGGCTCCGTCATCTCCGTTCAGAATTGAGCGCGCCGCCAGACGGCCAGCCGTTCCAACGAACGACGGCGCCGAGCCGACGAGCGACAGAGCGGAGAGCCCCGTCGCTCGCTCAGGCGTCACCAAGAGGTGGCATATACCGAACCTTCCCTCCGGCATCAGCCTTCACAGCGGCAACCCCAGGCATAAACCAGGCATAAACCCCTGGCATAAAAAAGGCGAGCCAATGGCTCGCCACAAACTTCCGTCAATGATTCGTTAGGTCTCATCCCGACGGAAGAGCGCTCGGGAATGGCACGCCTGCCCGGATACCGCCGGGCCTGATCCGCGAACCATCGCATGACTGTCGTGCAGCCAACGGCGCGGAAAAATGGCCGCGACCGATGCTCACAGGGTGCCAAATTAAGCGAGCAACGCCCGAGCGTCAATATTTATGGAAACCGTTTCCACTTTTTTAATGGCGGATGCGGCGCCGTTATCAGAAGCAGGTTTCGAGAATGTCCTTCACCTCCAGCCGCTCGTCGACCAGCAGCAGGCGGCGCCACTTGTCGAAGGTCAGGCAGGGGTGCGAGGTACCGAAGGCGATGACATCGCCGACGGCGATCTCGGCATCCGCCGGCACCTCGAGAAAGACGTGCTGATCCATGATGTGTGTCGTTCGCCACGTGCTGATATCGCTCGGCGTCGCGTTCTCCGTGGCCGATGAATAAAGACGCAGCGGCAACGGCAGGTCCGGTTCGTGGCCGATATCGCGCTTGCCCAGCGCGACGATCGCCAGGCCCGGTTCGGGTAGCGACTGCACATGAGCGAACACCTCCAGCGCCGGCTGCAACTCTCCCTCGAGCCCGGGGTGGCGCGACTTCACGGCGTCCATCGCACCGGCATACAACTTGTGATCGTGAACCACGTAGCAGCCCGGTCGCAGTACCGGCGTGTAGCGTTCGCGCGACTCAGTCTTGAAGAACGCCTTGTCGAACGCCTCGGCAATCAGATCGAACCACTTGGAGCCGGACGCGGTGACGATCGGCGCCTCGCGCTGGAGCACGCCGCTGGCCTGCAACGTCCGGACGGTATCGACCAGTCGCTCACCATAGGCGCGCACGGCAGCGACCTCGTCGCCACCAGCGATCATCCCTTCGTAACCTTCGATACCCACCAGCGCCAGCGCCGGCTGTTCCGCAATCGCCGCCACCAGCGCCTCGACCTGTTCGGCGTCGCGGCAACCGCAGCGACCGCCGTCGATGCCCAGCTCGATCAGCACGTTGAGCGTTAGGCCACGTTCGGCGAAATAGCGCCCCAGATTGCGCACGTTATCGGCACCATCGACCACGCAGTAGTATTCGAGGCCACGCTCGATGGCATCCGCGATCAGCGCCATGTTCGGTCGGCCGACCAGTTGATTGACCATCAGCACGCGATCGATGCCATGCGCATGCGCCGCCACCGTCTGCACCGCCGTCGCCAGCGTGATACCCCAGGCGCCCGCCTCGATCTGACGCTTGAACAGCGCCGGCGCCATCGTCGTCTTGCCGTGGGGCGCGAGTTTGGCGCCGTGATCGTCCGCGAAACGCTGCATCCAGGCGAGATTGTGCGCCAGCGGTGCCTCGAAGATCGCCGCCGCCGGCAGCGGCACGTCCGCTAGCAGATTGGCGGGGGTCGAAAGCGGCGTGCCTTTCTGCGGCGGCGCCGAAGACGTTATCGGGTCAGCCATCGGTTCTTCTCCTGTCGTGAATGTTGTGCTTGTGGTGATCGTCGTCACCAAGAATGCCGGGGCGAGTCTGTCTTCTCAGCTCTTTGTCTCAGCTCAGTCCTTTGTCCCAGTCCTTTGTCTCAACCCTATTTCTCAACCCTTTGGGGTATTTACTAACACACAAAATAAAAATATGTTAGTGACTAACATCTACTGACTGCCTATCGACTATCGAGCCCAACGTGAGCCAGGAAATCGACATCTTGTCGCACATCACCGCCTGCCTGCCGAGTCTGCGCGAGGCGGAGAAGAAGGTCGCCAATCTGATCTTCGACGATATCGACTTCGTCGCGGAGGCCAGCATCGGCGAGATCGCCAGGCGCGCCGAGGTGAGCGACGCCACGGTGACCCGCTTCGCCCGCGCGGTGGACTGTCGCAACGTGCGCGACCTCAAGACGCGCCTGACCCGGGCGCTGGCTGCCGGCCGCCGTTTCATCCAGGAAGCCAGCGAGGACGATGGCCTCGGGGTGATCTACGACACCGCCGCCCAGACGCTGGCGCTCAACCGCACGCTGATGGAGCAGGCGGACGTCGAGGGCGCGGTGGCGATGCTCGACGACGCCCGCCAGATTCTGGTGTTCGGTGCCGGCGGCGGGTCGACGGTGATGGCGCAGGAGCTGCAGTTCCGGCTGGTCCGCCTCGGCTACGCGATCAGCGCCTATCCGCAATCGCTGCTGCCGCGCATGGTCGCTTCGACCCTGGAGCCCAGCGACGTGGTGGTCGCGCTGTCCGTCACCGGCTACACCCCGGAAATCGTCGAGGCCGCCGAGCTGGCGCGCCAATACGGCGCCCGGGTGCTGGCCGTCACCGCGGTCGGCTCGCCGTTGGCCAAGGTGGCCGATATCACGCTGCCGCTGGCCGCCCGCGAGACCGATTACATCTATTTTCCGTCGTCGTCGCGCTACGCCATGATGGCCGCCATCGACATGCTGGCCCTCGGTCTGGCGCTGCGCCACCGCTCGCGCACCCGCGACAAGCTGCGACGACTCAAGATCACTCTCGATGCCCACCGCGGCGGCGACAACCGCCAGCCGCTGGGGGATTGAGCGTCACGAGCCGCTTTCAGGAGCCACCATGCCCCATGATTTGTTGATCCGCCGCGCCAGCGTCATCGACGGCAGCGGACGCGAGCCTTTCATTGCCGATGTGGCGATCGAGGGCGACCGGATCGTCGCCATCGGCGATCTGGGTGATGCCGATGCCCGCGAAATGATCGACGCCGAAGGGCTGATGCTCACCCCCGGCTTCATCGACGTGCACACCCACGACGACACCAACGTGATTCGCACCCCCCAGATGCTGCCCAAGCTTTCCCAGGGCGTCACGACGGTGGTGGTCGGCAACTGCGGCATCAGCGCCAGCCCGGTGAAATTGGCCGGCGAGGTGCCGGACCCCATGAACCTGCTCGGCCGCGCGGAGGATTTCCGCTACCCCACCTTCGCCGCCTATGCCGAAGCGATCGAGCAGGCGCGACCCAGCGTCAACGTGGCGGCGCTGATCGGCCATACTAGCCTGCGCAGCCAGGTCATGGATCGTTTCGACCGAGCCGCCAGCGACGACGAAATCGCCGCCATGCGCGAGCAGCTGGAAACGGCGCTGGCCGAGGGCGCCGTGGGCATGAGCTCCGGGCTCGCCTACCGCAACGCCTATCACGCCCCCACCGCCGAGATGAACGCGCTGGTCGAGGCGGTCGGCCGCGCCGGCGGCGTCTACACCACGCATCTGCGCGACGAGTTCGCCGGGCTCCCCGAAGCCATGGACGAAGCCTTCGCCACCGCCAGACATGGCCAGGCGCCGCTGGTGATCTCGCATCTCAAGTGCGCCGGTGCCGGCAACTGGGGCAACGCGCCCAGGGCACTGGCGAAGCTCGACGACGCCGCGCTTTCCCACAGCGTGCACTGCGACTGCTACCCCTATACCGCCGGCTCCTCGACGCTGGATCTGGGTCAGGTCACCGACGAGATCGACATCTTCATCACCTGGTCCGACCCGCATCCGGAGATGGCGCGCCAATCGCTGAAAGCGATCGCCGAGCAGTGGGAGCTGTCGCTGATGGACGCCGCCCGGCGTCTGCAGCCGGCCGGCGCGGTCTATCACAACATGAGCGAGTCGGACATGCGCCTGGTGCTGTCGCATCCGCTGTCGATGGTCGGCTCCGACGGGCTGCCCAACGATCCGCATCCGCATCCGCGTCTATGGGGCGCGTTCCCGCGGGTGCTGGCGCACTACAGCCGCGATCTGAAACTGCTGCCGTTGACCGAGGCGGTGCGCAAGATGACCGGGCTTTCCGCCGCCAACTTCGGCCTGACCGACCGCGGCGAGATCCGAGTCGGCGCCTTCGCCGACCTGGTGTTGTTCGATCTCGACGCCCTCGAGGACACCGCGACCTACACCGCGCCGATCGCCAGGGCGAGCGGCATCGAGCGGGTCATCGTCAACGGCGTGGTCAGCTATCGCCAGGGCGAGGCCAGCGAATACCGAGCCGGACGTTTGCTGCGACGCCGAACCCGGCTGTCGGCGGAGCCTTCCCGCACCGCCTCATGATTTTTCATTCACCCGATAACCCGAAACCGTTATCCCCCATCCCGTCAATCCAGGAGATTCAACCATGAGTATCAAACGTTATGGCGTCGAAGGCGGCGTCGGCACCGGTGGCCAGAAACTGCCCTTCGCTCGCGCCACCGAGGCAGCCGGCTGGCTGTTCGTCTCCGGCCAGACACCGATGACCGACGGCGAAGTCGTCGAGGGCAGCATCATCGAACAGTCGCGACTGGCGTTCGCCAACTGCCTGAAGATCGCCGAAGAGGCCGGCTACGGTGTGGAAGACGTGGTCCACGTCACCGCCGTGCTCACCGACGCGCGCTACTTCAGCTCGTTCAACAAGGTGTTCAAGGAAGTGTTCGGCGACCATCCGCCGGCGCGGATCTGCAGCGTTCAGGACCTGGTGGTGGACTGCAAAGTCGAAGTGGACATCAAGTGCTATCGCGCCGACAGGGCCTGATACGTGCCTGCGCGTACGCATCGCTCGAAAGATGATCGAATGCGTTGACGAGACGCTTTGAAACATCTGTAAGAAAGGTGGTCGCGCCCCGGCAAGGGCGCGACCGGCAGCATAAAACCCTATGGACCAGGTTGTTTAACACTGCTCCGGTCGCGGCAACGACCGGAACGACAATTATAAGAGGTCAATATGAACAGTCACGTTTTCCTCGGGGCCTTCATCGCCTACGTGCTCGTCATGATCGCGTTCGGATGGTGGGTGTCCCGCAACAGTCGCAGCAACGGCGACGATTTCCTGCTGGGCGGACGTAGCGTCCCGATCTTTCTTACCATCGGCACGACGGTAGCGACCATGGTCGGCACCGGTTCCAGCATGGGCGCGGTCGGGGTCGGCTATGCCAACGGCTGGGCCGGTGCGCTCTACGGCATCGGCGGTTCCATCGGCGTGCTGCTGCTGGCGTTCTGGTTCGCCCCGGTGCGCCGCTTGCGCTTCATGACCATGAGCGAGGAACTTTCCTACTACGTCGGCGCCAATCGCTGGGTGCGCAATATCGTTGCCGTGCTGATCTATATCGCCTGCATCGGCTGGCTGGGCGCGCACATTCTCGGCGGCGGGCTCTACCTCTCGTGGATGGCGGGAATCGACCTGACCACCGCGCGCATCCTGGTGGCGCTGGGCTTCGGTGTCTATTGCGTGATCGGCGGCTACATGGCGGTGATCTGGACCGATACCGTGCAGGCGGTGGTGCTGTTCGTCGGCTTCATCGTGATGGCGATCATCGCGCTGTTCGAGGTCGGCGGTTTCTCCGGTCTCGGCGCCAACATGGACATCGCGGCCACCAGTTTCCTGGGCATCGACAAGATCGGCCTGGTGCCAGCCATCTCGCTCGCCGCGGTCATTGCCGTCGGTGTGCTGGCGACGCCCTCCTACCGCCAGCGAATCTACTCCGGCAACTCGGTCGGCTCGGTGCGCAAGTCGTTCGTGATCACCGGCATCCTCTATCTGTTCTTCTCGATCATCCCGGCGATCATCGGCATGGCGACTCACGCCCTGAATCCCGGACTCGACAACAGCAACTTCGCCTTCCCGTTTTTGGCGACGGAAATCCTGCCGCTGTGGCTGGGCCTGCTGCTGCTGGTCGCGGGGCTGTCGGCGACCATGTCCAGCGCGAGTTCGGATGCCATTGCCGGCGTGTCGATCCTGCTGCGCGACGTCTACGTGCTGTTCACCGGCCATACGCCGTCGGCACGCAAGGTCGTGGGCCTGTCGCGGCTGGCGCTGGTCGCCACCATCGGCCTGGCGCTGCTGTTCGCGCTGACCTCCAACAACGTCATCAGCTACATCACCAGCATGATCGCGACCGTGATGGCGGGGATGTTCGTCTGTGGCGTGCTGGGGCGCTTCTGGCCGCGCTACAACTGGCAGGGCGCCATCGCCACGCTGATCGCCGCGTCCGCGACCTCGCTGGCGGTGATCAATGTGGACAGCTGGACGGCGTTCTGGGGCAACCCCAGCATTCCGGCGGTGCTGGTCGCGCTGGTCGTGGGCGTCGTCGTCAGCCTGGTCACGCCGGCCTCCAAAGTGCCCCCGGAGCAGGCGCTCAAGATCATCGATGACGAACGCGAGCGCATGGAGCTGGAGGAAGACCCGGCGACGGCCGTCAGCGGCAAGACCGCCTGAGCCAACTGCAAATGATGCTTTCGATGCCCCGCACTAGCGGGGCATCGTCGTTCTCGACTCGCGCCCGCTGATCCACTCTAGACCACCACCCGGATTGCCATCGGCCGCTCGTCGAGATTGTCGGCCCCAGCGCGGTCAACGACGAGGAACTCGCCTTCCCGTTCCAGCACCGAATGGATCGCGTGCCAGGTGCCGGCCCGGTAGTTGACGCCCTGGCGGCCGTCGGTGACGAAGGCGCGGATCTCGTCCGGGTCGATGTCGTCTCCCGGCGGCGCCACGACGACGACGAAGCGCTCTTCGTGCAGCGGCATGAACGCCTGACTGCCCAGCGGATGACGTTCGAGCAGTTCCAGCTCCAGCGGCAGCGTGACCGGCTGGCTGACGAACACGCTGATCAGCGGCCGCGAAGGGGCGCCCAGGATCTCCACCCGGGCCAGATCGTGATGGCGCTGCGTGCGCCCGCCGTTGATCGGGAATGACTCGCTGACACGTGCGTCGATCACCTCGCCGAACGGCGCGAAAGCCTCCGGCGTCAGCTTCTGGGCCTTCAATTCCAGCATGACTCTCTCCCCTTGGTGCTTCGTTTCAATCTAGCTTCGTTCCAATCTAGCTTCGTTCCAATCTAGCTTCGCTTCAATCTAGCGCTTTATCGTATACAAAACGAAACCGTTTTTCTTTTCTGCACTCGTATGGTGCATTCAGCCATCCAAGCGCACATCGATTGTGCGTTTCCAGCCCGATTGGGTCCGAAAGCTTGCTCGCCGCACTCGGTTCATGAACCGGCGCAAGGTTTGGCCGGAACCATGCCATGCGCTGGTCTTTGGGTTAAAAGTTTGAGCGCTGGCGTCTTTTCCAGAAGCGACCCCTTCCCATATCGTTTGCGACTCTCTCTTCTCGTTGTGATGACGGATATGGCACGCATCTTGTATACAAAAACAGGAACCACAATCACAAACCACCCTGCGGAGGGCATCCGCCATGCCACAGCAACCGCACCACTCGCCCCACCAGTACAGCGACCGGCTCTATAACGCCGATCTCGCGCCAACCAGGCAGAACTGGAACTGGTACAACATCCTCGCCTTCTGGCTTTCCGACGTGCACAGCGTCGGCGGCTACGTGGTCGCCGCCAGCCTGTTCGCCCTGGGCCTGGCCGGCTGGCAGGTGCTGATCTCGCTGTTGATCGGTATCTGCATCGTGCAGATCTTCGCTAACCTGATGGCAAGACCGAGTCAGAAAGCCGCGGTGCCGTTCCCGGTGATCTGCCGGCTCTCGTTCGGCGTGCTGGGAGCGAACATCCCGGCGATGATCCGCGGCCTGATCGCCGTGGTGTGGTACGGCATTCAGACCTATCTGGCCTCCAACGCCCTGACCATCGTGATCCTGCGCCTGTTCCCCGACATGGAATCGCTGGCCGGCCCCAGCTTTCTCGGCCTCTCCTATCTGGGCTGGATCAGCTTCATGCTGCTGTGGTGTCTGCAGGCGATCGTGTTCTGGCGCGGCATGGATTCGATCCGGCGCTTCATCGACTGGAGCGGCCCGGCGGTCTATCTGGTGATGTTCGCCCTGGCCGCCTGGCTGGTGTGGCAGGCGGGCTGGTCCAACATCAGCTTTACCTTGAGCGACATCCAGCTCTCACCTAGCGAGCAGCTGTGGCAGATGGTGATCGCCGCCGCCATCGTCGCCGGCTATTTTGCCGGCCCGACGCTCAACTTCGGCGATTTCACCCGCTATGCGCGCACCTTCGACGACGTCAAGCGGGGCAACTTCTGGGGCCTGCCAGTCAATTTCCTGGTGTTCTCGGCGACCACGGTGATGATGGTGTCGGCGACACTGCCGGTGTTCGGCGAGATGATCGACGATCCGATCGAAACGGTTTCCCGCCTCGACAATACCTTCGTCGCCGTGCTGGGCGCCGCGACCTTCGTTACCACCACCATCGGCATCAATATCGTCGCCAACTTCGTCGCGCCGGCGTTCGACTTCTCCAACATGGCGCCCAGCAAGATCAGCTTCCGTACCGGCGGCTTCATCGCCGCTGTCGGCTCGATCTTTCTGACCCCGTGGAATCTGTTCAGCAATCCGGAGATCATCCATTACACCGTCGATCTGCTCGCGGCGGCCATCGGCCCGCTCTACGGCATCCTGATCATGGACTACTACCGCATCCGCCGGGGCGAGATCGATGTCGACGCCCTGTTCAGCGTCGATCCCAACGGCCCCTACTGGTATCGCAACGGCTTCAATCCGGCCGCGGTGAAGGCGGTGGTCGCTGCATCGTTGATCGGCATCGTGATCAACTTCCTGCCGCTGGGCGACCTGGGGCACTTCTCGGTCTTCATCGGCGGCGCACTCGGCGCGACTTTCTATGCCATGGCGATGCGACGCGCGACGGTCGCAGCGGCCGTCGCCTCGTAAGCGCCCGCTCTGTCTGCTGAACGCCTCGCGCGTTCTCTCCCGTTGCCGGCACTCTCCAGTGCCGGTTTTTTGATCGCCGTCACTGTGCGGCGTCAAAAATCGCTCCGACAATTTTTTGTTTCATCCCTCATTTCTCGCGCGGTACGCTTCCCATCGCGCTGTGAAGATTGTATAAAATCTACAATATTCGCGACATTTCTCGTCGCGACGCCTTCCCATGTCTTGCGGGGCCACCCGGATCGGAGGAAATACGCATGAAGCGCATCCATGTCATCGATTCCCACACCGGAGGAGAGCCGACACGCCTGGTCATGTCCGGCTTCCCGACGCTGCCCGGCGACACTCTCGTCGAGAAGCGCGATGCGCTGAGGGAATCCCACGATCACTGGCGGCGCGCCTGCCTGCTCGAACCGCGGGGCAACGATGTCCTGGTCGGGGCGCTCTACTGCGAGCCCGTCACGCCGGGCGCGACCTGCGGCGTGATCTTCTTCAACAACACCGGCTATCTCGGCATGTGCGGTCACGGCACGATCGGCCTGGTGGCGTCGCTGCATCATCTCGGGATGATCCAGCCCGGCGATCACCGGATCGACACCACCGTCGGCCCGGTCAGCGCCACGCTGCACGAAGACGGCGCGGTGACGGTGCGCAACGTGCCGGCCTACCGCCATCGCCAGCGCGTGCCGGTGGAGGTGCCCGGCTACGGCGTGGTGCATGGCGATATCGCCTGGGGCGGCAACTGGTTCTTCCTGGTCGGCGAACATGACCAGACGGTGACGCTGGCCAACGAGGAAGCGCTGACGGCCTTCACCTGGGCGATCCGTCAGGCGCTGGATGCACAGGCGATCACCGGCGAGAACGGCGGCCACATCGATCATATCGAGCTGTTCGCCGCCGACGACACCAGCACCGGCAAACCGGCCGACAGTCGCAATTTCGTGCTCTGCCCCGGCAAGGCCTACGACCGTTCCCCCTGCGGCACCGGCACCAGCGCCAAACTCGCCTGCCTGGCGGCGGACGGCAAGCTGGCCCCCGGCGAGACCTGGGTGCAGGCCAGCATCACCGGCAGCCGCTTCGAGGGGCGCTACGAGTGGCAGGGCGATCGCGTACTGCCCTCCATCACCGGCAACGCCTACATGACTGCCGACGCCACGCTGCTGATCGACGAGAACGACCCGTTTGCCTGGGGCATCACCGCGTCGTAGCCGTTCGGCAAGTTATTTTCGAAACGCTATTTCCGAAAAGCCATTCCCGAAAAGCCATTCCCGACAGACATTCACGGATTTCAGAGGACAACCATGAACGACTCCATCTTCACCGGCTGCATTCCCGCCCTGATGACCCCTTGCACCGCAGACCGCACGCCGGATTACGACGCGCTGGTCGCCAAGGGTCGCGAGCTGGTCGATCTCGGCATGCGCGCGGTGGTCTATTGCGGCTCGATGGGCGACTGGCCGCTGCTGAGCGAGGCCGAGCGTCAGGAAGGCGTGGCGCGACTGGTCGCCGCCGGCGTACCCGTCATTGTCGGCACCGGCGCGGTCAATTCGAAGGAAGCGGTCTCCCACGCCGCCCATGCGGCCAGGGTCGGCGCGCAAGGGTTGATGGTAATCCCCCGCGTGCTCTCCCGCGGTACCGCCCCCGCCGCCCAGAAGGCGCACTTCTCGGCGATTCTGAAGGCCGCGCCCGAGCTGCCGGCGGTGATCTACAACAGCCCCTATTACGGCTTCACCACCCGCGCCGAGCTGTTCTTCGAGCTGCGTCGCGAGCATCCCAATCTGATCGGCTTCAAGGAGTTCGGCGGTGCAGACGACCTGCGCTACGCGGCCGAGCACATCACCTCCCAGGATGACGAGGTCAGCCTGATGGTCGGCGTCGACACCCAGGTGTTCCACGGCTTCGTCAACTGCAATGCCACCGGCGCCATCACCGGGGTCGGCAACGCGCTGCCGAAAGAGGTGCTGCAGTTGGTCGCGCTCTGCGAGAAGGCCGCCAAGGGCGATCTCGTGGCCCGGCGCCAGGCCCAAGAGCTGGAATCGGCGCTGGCGGTGCTCTCCTCCTTCGATGAAGGCGTGGATCTGGTGCTCTATTACAAGCAGCTGATGGTGCTCAACGGCGACAGCGCCTACGAACTGCACTTCAACGAGAGCGACGCCCTGAGCGACGCCCAGCGGCGCTACGTCGAGACCCAGTACGCGCTGTTCCGTGAATGGTACAAGCAGTGGTCGGCGCAGCTCGGCAACGTCGACTAAGGGCTGCCAGCAGGTCGATGACCACTCTCGCCAGAGCCGGTGTTGCGTTCCGGCGAGACGGGAAACGGCGTGAAAAGTCGGCGAGCGCCTCCTGGATTGCATACAATATCCAACATTTTGTGGACACGATGGCACTTCATGGCGACTTTCAAGACCCGAGCCCAGCACGTGGCGGACGACCTGCGCGAACGCATTCTCGGCGGCGAGTTCAAGGGCGGCTCCCAGCTGCGACAGGATGCGCTGGCCAAGGACTACGACGTCAGCCGCATTCCCGTCCGGGAGGCGCTGCTGACCCTGGAATCCGAGGGGCTGGTGGAATTTCACGCCCATCGCGGCGCCTTCACCACCGAACTCTCCGTGGCGGCGATCCGCGAACTGTTCGATCTGCGTGTGCTGCTCGAGACCTACGTGCTGCGCTACGCGATTCCGAACCTGACGGCAGCGGATCTCGATCACGCCGAGAGCATCCTGCGCCAGTACGACGCCGCGCTCGATTCCGGCAGCCAGATCGACAACTGGAGCGACTACAATTTCGCGTTTCACCATGCGCTGTACGCCCCTTCCGGGCTGCCCGAGACGCTGGCCATGATCGGCCAGTTGAACACCAAATCCGGGCGTTATATCCGCATGCAGCTGCTCTATACCCGCCAGATCGAGAAGGCGGAACTCGAGCACCGTCAGCTGCTGGAACTGGCGCGCCTGGGCGACGTCGACAAGGCGTGCCAGTTGCTGGAAAACCACATCAAGGACGCCGCGGAAGGCATCGCGGCGGTGCTGGAAAAGAATCTGCGCAGCGGCTGATACGCTGTCGCCCTTCACTCCCTCTGTTGCCCTGGTCATGAGGTAGCGCATGTCGGACTCATCCCCTTCGGCTTCGCCCGATACCGATATCATCGTCGTCGGTGCCGGTCTCGTCGGCGTGACCAGCGCGCTGGCGCTGGCGCGTCAGGGCCAGCGCGTGCTGGTGCTGGACAAACAGGAGCCGGGACGTGGCGCCTCCTACGGTAACGCCGGACACATGGCCACGGAGCAGGTCTTCCCGATCGCCGACGCCTCAATTCTCAGATCGCTGCCCGGCATGCTGATGGACCCGATGGGGCCGCTGCGGCTGGACTGGAAATATCTGCCCCGCGCGCTGCCGTGGCTGACCCGGCTGGTCCTGAATCTGCGCCCGGCGCCGTTCCGACAGAGCGTGGCCGGCATCCGCGCCCTCAACGAGCGCAGCCTGGCAGCGTGGCAGCGCCTGCTGGCATCGGTCGACGGCAGCCATCTGCTCAAGGCCGATGGCTCGCTGCTGGTCTACGAAAAGCCGGAGTCGCACGCCAAGCTGGAAGCGCTCGAGTCTCGCATGCGCGAACAGCAGGTGCCGGTCGAACTGTGGGATGGGAGCGCGATCCGGCGCGCGGCGCCGCAGCTCTCGAACGCGCTGCTGGGCGGGCTGTTCTTTCCCGCCACGGGCCACGTACTGGATCCGTGGCGGGTGGTCACAACCCTGGTGGAAGCCGCCCGGCGCGAAGGCGTTCGTTTCGAGCAGGAAACCGTGCAGTCGACTCGGTTGACCGCGAAAGGCGTCGCCGTGACGACCAATGCTGGCGAACGCGAGGCCGGGCAGGTGCTCGTCGCCTGTGGCGCCCACTCGGCAGAGTTGACCGCCCAGCTCACCGGCAAGCAAGTGCCGCTGGATACCGAGCGCGGCTATCACCTGATGCTGCCCCGCGAGCCCGACCGCCTGCCGTTCGCGGTCACCTCATTGGAGCGTCGCTTCATTATGACGCCGATGGAAACCGGCCTGAGGCTCGCTGGCACCGTGGAGTTCGCGGGGCTGGAGGCACCGCCCAACATGGGTCGGGCGTGGCAGCTGCATCGCCTGAGCCGGGGCCTGTTCAAGAACGATCTCGACGCCGAAGGCGCGACGCCGTGGATGGGCTTCCGCCCGTCGCTGCCGGACTCGCTGCCGATCATCGACCGCCTCGAGAATGGCCGCGTACTGCTGGCCTTCGGACATCATCATCTGGGGCTGACGCAGTCGGCGATCACCGCCGAGATGATCGCCGACCTGGCCGGCCCCGGCGAACACGATGCGTCTTCCACATCGGCCCGCCGGGACGACCTGCCGCCGCTGGAGCCTTATCGGCTCGCCCGCTTCGGCTAAGGAACCACTGCATAAATGCCTGCACGAGCGAATGGCTGCGTTGCGCGGTACTCGAAGGCTCGCCTAACCCCAAGTTATGTCTCGCCTTCTGCGTTCCGTGCGCCTTGCCCTTCATCTCGTTCGGCGATTTATTCAGCGTTTCCCTAACGCCCGGAAAGCGACAGCTTCATGTGCCGGTTGACGTCCTTGTAGAGCAGGTAGCGGAACGGCTCCGATCCGCCGGCATAGCAGGATTGCGGGCAGAAGGCGCGCAACCACATGTAGTCGCCGGCCTCGACCTCGACCCAGTCCTGGTTGAGGTGATAGACCGCGCGGCCCTCGAGCACGTAGAGGCCGTGCTCCATCACGTGGGTCTCGTCGAACGGGATCACGCCGCCCGGCTGGAAGGTGACGATGGTCACGTGCATGTCGTGGCGCAAATCCGTGGGATCGACGAAGCGCGTGGTCGCCCAGCGGCCGTCGGTGTCCGGCATCGGCGTCGGCGCGATCTGCTGCTCGTTGGTGACGAAGGGTTCCGGCGCCGCCAGCCCCTCGACGAATTCGTACGCCTTGCGAATCCAGTGGAAGCGCACCGGCGCCTCGCTCGCGTTGCGCAGCTGCCAGTCGCAGCCCGGCGGCAGATAGGCGTAACCCCCCGGCGCCATCTCGTGCGTCTCGCCCGCGATGGTCAGCATCATCTCGCCCTCGACCACGAACAGCACGCCCTCGGCACCGCTGTCCGGCTCCGGCCGCTCGCTGCCGCCACCGGGCGAGACTTCCATGATGTACTGGGAAAACGTCTCGGCGAAGCCGGACAGCGGCCGCGACAGCACCCACAGCCGAGTCTTCTCCCAATGCGGCAGAAAGCTCGTGACGATATCGCTCATCACCCCCTTGGGAATGACAGCATAAGCCTCGGTGAAGACCGCACGGCCGTGAATCAGCTGGCTCTGCGGCGGCAGGCCGCCGTGGGGGGCGTAGTAGGTTCTTTCAGGTGCATCGTGGCTGCGTTGTGACATGAGGGATTCCTTGCTTTTCAGGCCGGATGCTCGGCAGCCCAATGGCGGGCGATATCCACACGGCGAGTTATCCACACCCGGTCGTGCGCTTCGAGATGATCGAGGAAGCGCTGCAGCGCGCGGAAGCGGCCGGGTCGGCCGACCAGCCGGCAATGCAGGCCGATCGACAGCATCTTCGGCTTGTCCGCGCCTTCTTCGTAGAGCACGTCGAAGGCATCTCGCAGGTACTGGAAGAACGGCTCGCCGTGATCGAAACCGGTCGGCGAGGCGAAGCGCATGTCGTTGGTATCCAGCGTGTAGGGCACGATCAGGTGACGATGGGTCTGACCGTGGCTGTCCTGAACGTCGCTCCAGAACGGCAGGTCGTCGCCGTAGTAGTCGCTGTCGTAGAGGAAGCCGCCCTGGTCGAGCAGCAACCGCCGGGTGTTGGGGCTGTCGCGGCCGGTGTACCAGCCCAGCGGCAGCTCGCCGTAGAGCGACTGGAATATGGCCAGGGCGCGTTCGAGATGCTCGCGCTCGAGCGCTTCCGGCACGTTCTGGTAGTGGATCCAGCGATAGCCGTGGCAGGCGATTTCATGGCCCAGCTCGCGAAATGCCTGGGCGACTTCCGGGTTGCGCTCCAGCGCCATCGCCACGCCGAAGATCGTCAACGGCAGGCCGCGCCGCTCGAATTCGCGCAGCACGCGCCACACGCCGGCCCGCGAGCCGTATTCGTAGATCGACTCCATGCTCAGGTGGCGAGCGGGGTAGGCTTCGGCGCCGGCGATCTCGGACAGAAACTGTTCGGAGTGGCTGTCGCCGTGGAGGATGCTGTTCTCGCCGCCCTCTTCGTAGTTGAGGACGAACTGCACCGCGACACGGGCCTGGCCCGGCCAGTTGGCTTGCGGTGGCGTGCGGCCATAGCCGATCAGATCGCGTGGGTAGTCTGGGGAGATCATGCGCAGCGCCCTTGTGGTTGCCGAACCGATCGACGCGAATCGCGTCTCATCGGCCATCGTTGTCGATATTGTATTCAAAGTCGTTTATTTTTGTGGACAAAATAAACGTACCGCGATTTTTCCCTCTCGCCAAGGTGGCAAGCCATGCGTATTCACGTCATCAATCCCAACACCACCGCCAGCATGACAGACAAGATCGGCGCCTGCGCCAGCCGCGTGGCCGCCGGGAACACGCAGATCCACGTCAGCCAGCCCGACAGCGGGCCGGTATCGATCGAAAGCCACTTCGACGAGGCGATCAGCGCCGTCGGCGTGCTCGAAGAGATCCGTCGCGGCGAAGCGATGGGAGTGGACGCCTATGTCATCGCCTGCTTCGGCGATCCGGGCCTGCTCGCCGCCCGGGAACTGACCCGCGCGCCGGTCATCGGCATCGCCGAAGCCGGCTTTCACCTGGCGACGCTGATCAGTACGCGCTTCTCCGTGGTCACGACGTTGCAGCGCACCGCGATCATTGCCGAGCACCTGCTCGACCAGTATGGATTCCGCGATCACTGTCGGCGAGTCCGTGCCACCGACCTGCCGGTGCTGGAGCTGGAAAATTCGGCGGGCAACGCCTATCAGGCGCTGCTGGAGGAGTGCCGCCAAGCGAGGGACGACGACGGCATCGGCGCCATCGTGCTGGGCTGTGGCGGCATGGCGGATCTCACCGAGCGGCTGACCCACGATCTAGGCATGCCCGTCATCGAAGGCGTCAGCGCCGCGGTGAAGCTGGCGGAATCGCTGGTCTCGCTGGGGCTCGGCACCAGCAAGCACGGCGACCTCGCCTTTCCCCGGCCCAAGCCATTCGTCGGGCGGTTCGCCGACTGGGGTGAGTGATCATCGGCCACGGTGATTTTACTAAAGCCTAGCCGAGCACCTACTCCACAACGGCTTTGAGCAGAGCATCCCGCGCGTCGGAGTAGAACTGGATATCAACCTTGGTCGCCATGTCATCCGACAGGTCAAATAACTGCCGGCGGCAGGCAACAGGCATCAGCAGTGCAGTCGCGCCCTTTTCCACGGCGATTTCCGCAATCGTTACCGGATTGTGGATCGGCTCCACGGAGCCCCCCAGATTAATTTCCCCCACTATGATCAAACCACCGCGCACGCTTTTCTTCAGTAGCGCCGTGCTCAATGCGACCAGAGACGCCATGCCGAGCTTGGCACCTGATTTGGAGGCATCGAAAGCCCTCAACTGAACCGTAAACTCGTGGTGGCGTGGATCCTTGTCACCTACCAGTTGCGCCGACCGGGCGTACAGGTTTTGCTCCGCATAACCGATGCTTTCCTTGAACGCGGGCGGTACCGGCTTGTTCAGGACCTTGACGCCGGACCCTGGGCCTTCATTCACCTCGATCCGGTACAGGCCGGGATGTTCCTCACCGCCACCCGGAGAGATGGTCCATACTTGGCCAGGTTCCAAGGGGTCGTCACCAATGCTGTTCTCGCTCTGAAGCTCCGGGGTGGAAACAAACTTCTCGACACCGTCGGCGCCCATGACATAGCTGAAATGGGTGTTTCTGAATTCTGCCGCACCGATCCGCTTCTGCTGTTCTTTCACCCGGCGCCGGGCTTCCATGGCAATGCGAACGGCCCATTCGATATCCTCGTCCGAGACCTCATCGTCACCGGGATAAAGTAGCTTAAGCAGGCCGCTGACCGTTTTGTTCACCGCATTGGTATCCCGCCCAGACAGCGCACCACCAAAAAACACCCGGTTCTGGATCAGGCTTACCCGGCTCTGATTGCGCAGCTGGCTCCAGCACTCTGACAGGAAGTCGCTGACTAGGCCGAAATGGTCGGTTAAAAGCTCCTTGCTTATTTTCGGCACGTCCCAGCCCGGCAAGAAGGCGTGGATACGGTCCATAAACGCCGTATCATCTTTCATTTCCGGGGGCATGGGGCCGAACAGGTGGCCTATCCGCTGCTGATGTTCCACATCGACGTCAAAGTTTCCCACCAGTACGATGCTGCCATCGGCTCGGATGTTTTCCTTGCCACGGCTGAACTCACCCGATTCCATGTAGCCCTTCATGATGTTCACGCCGTCCTTCTGGTCGAAGGAAATGCCGGACACTTCATCGAAGCAGACCACGTCGTACTGACAGACCAAACCCCGCTGGCCGCTGGCGTTGTTTACGAACATCTTGGCCACGGTGGCTTTACCACCGGAAATCAGGTGGGCGTAGGGTGACACCTGCTGGAACAAATGGCTCTTACCGGTACCCCTGGGGCCGAGCTCCACCAAGTTATAGTTACGCTCAACAAAGGGCACCATACGCAACAAAATTGCGTCCTGCTGCCGCTCCGACAGGCCGCTGGCCTCAATCCCCGTGGACCTTAGCAGCAGCTCTTTCCACTCCTGCGTCGTAAATTCCTTCCGGGCCTCTGCAAGGGTATCCAAAACGTCGCGCTTGGAGAGCTGGATCTCCCGCAGGGCTTCAACACCGAAGGGGCGACCATTACTTTCCTGGGCAATGGCAGCATCGTAATTGAGCGTTACCTCGGCATAGAAACCGCCGGTCAGCATCCGCTCGTGCTCGTTTACCAAAGACGGTGTGATCCGCACGTCGTTCAGGCGGAGGCTGGGGAGGGAAGCAATATAAGAGTCCGTTTTCGCATCCAGGCGGGCGGTAATCAGATCGATGATTTTGACTTCACCGTTTTCTCTTGCCCGGGCCTTGAACAGCTCCTCCTCACCGGCCTTGACGGTGCGGGACTTGAGCTGCCGCTGCACGATCTCCAGGCCTTCGTTGATCTCCTCCTGGTCGGTGCTTGCGCAATATCGCCCGAGCAGGAACTCGACCACATAGGTGGGCACCGGGAATTGGCGGCTGAAGGTTCGTACCAGGTCCTTTCGCACCAGGTAACCATCCAGGGCCATTGCGGCCTTTCTGTCGATTTCGTCCAATTCCATCACATTTGCCTCTTAAGAAAGAGCCCCACCAATCACGGTGCCCGTCTGGGCAACCAGAGAACCATTTTCGTCGAGCAGAACAACCACCGCTTTCTGCCCTTCTAGATCTTCATCTTCGACAACCACGGAGGCGGTACCATTAGCCTTAAGCGGCTTCGAGCCGACCACCACACTGCTGGCTGCTTCACCCGCGCGGGTCCGGATATCCAATGTGAGCCCTGAATAGTCGCCCGTCACCGCCACCGTGCAGCGCAACCCTTTCCACACCAGGTCGGTAAACTCGATGGCCCCTTGTGCGGAGGCGCCACCCGCCACCACCAATTGGAGTGTCAGGCATTCCTGTAGGCTCAGGCCACCGTGAGCGTAATCCTCACCCTTCTTGAAACAACTGATGCCATCGGCCAGGGCAAAGTAGTGACTGGGGTTCCAGTACCAGGGGAACAGTCGCTCCTGGGTTTCCGCACCCGCCTTGAGCGCGGCACAGCGCCCCCACTTGCTTTCAGCCAGTACGCTGGGCAGGTCAATTTTGGGTAGCCCCCCGGGCAGAAGCAGCCAGCCGTGATCAGTGACGACGCGTACTCGCTTCCAGCCCGCCGCCAACAGCTCAGTAATGCGGTTCTGCACTTCATTCAAAAGGCTTTCCAGGTGTTTGGCCAACTTCCAGCCACGGTCGTGACCTTCATGGTCGATGTCACCAAACTCACACCAGGCGAAACCTTCCCCCTGGCCGTCCTCTGTTCGATCCAGCAGCGTCCAGCCGTTGTCCTTCAGCAGTTTCTTGAGGTGATAGCCTCCCTTGAGGGACTGGCCGGTCGCCGCCACGGCGGGTTCGAAGTCCGCGCTGCCATCGTCCCCCCGAATTTTATCCCGGACCGGTGCCACCGCCGCCTTGCCAGTGGCGGTCACGCTGGGCAAAGCTGCCCAGGTGGGCGCCTCGTCTACATCCAGCCCTGAAGCTTCTAGCATCTCTGCCAGCCGCTTGCCCGTGTCAAAGCGCAGCCCATCGACAAAGAGCACGCAATCGCCGGGACTGGCCGGAAAGGGGGCCTCTGTTGTGCAGGAGCCACCCGGATAGGAGGCGCCATCAACGATCTTCTGCAGGTAGCGGGCGGACTCTTCCAGCCACGGAAGGTAAACAGACCGGATGGCCGTTGTGACAGCCTCAAAGTCAGCCGCGCTCTCCACCTGGGCCAAGGCGCGCATTACGCCGTCATCCACTTTCCAGCCAGCGTTGGCATAGCCGTCCATCAGATCATCCACAGAGCCCGCAGCCAGAGACGATTTTGCATAGTTGGCCATGACGGCCAAGTGTTCCAGCGCACACGCCAGCGGAGCTTCCCCTAGCTCCGCCCATACCAAGGATCGCCTGCCGCCGTGTATCTGTTCGAGTTCCAGTATTCTGGCCCGTGCCTGGTGGGCAGGAGCCTGGGCCAGGGTCAGCATGTCACGGCGCAGGTGGTCTTCCTGGCCCTGGTTCCACTGAGGCCAGCCACCGGCCACGGTTTCATCGGCAAACAGATCAAAGGCCGGCGGTTGGCACTTGCGAATTTGGGCGGGAATATGGGGGTAGCGGTGGGGCGCCTCGCAGAAACGTTGCCAAACCGCCTGCCAAGGCCCCTCGTGGGCCGCAAGCTTGGCGCACCCTGCCAGCACACCCTCATGCTGGGGGTTGAAAGCTAACTGGGATGTGCATACTGCTACGAAAGCCTGCCATTCGTTCGCACCCCTCGCGGCCTGGAATGCATCGCCCTGGTCCAGCCACAGCAGCAGATCTCGGATGGGGTCGCCCCCGGTTAACAGAGTATTGAAGTAGTCCTTATCCAGGCGCTTACCTTTGAGCAAGTCCACGTCTTCGTCGAGCAGTCGGTACAGTGCCAGTTGCATGGCGTGCCGGGTTTCGCTGTCCTGTGCCACATCCAGGCCAAGGCCACCCTGGTCCGACTTCAGGTAGGCAAGGATGGTCCAGTCCTTGGCATTCACCTGGGACCAGATCACACCCCGGTATTGCAACTCAGCCAGCGGCTTGAGCGAGTCCGGGCAGCCTTCCACTGCCCGCAGATCCTGACGGCTGACGCCGGGCAGGTAGAGAATGGGTATCCTGCCATCTTCCAGGGATACTTCATCCGCCAAGCCGGCAATCACGCAGCGCAGCCAAATCGCTGGGCCGGTGCGTTTTTCGGGGGCATAGTCACCCAGCACCAGAAGCTCCGGCAGTTCCGCCTGAAGGACTGGAATAACCGCTTCCCATTGTCGGTCACGGTCTGGCCAGAGGATGCAGGCAGGGGCGACCTGAATATCGGAGTTATAAACCCCCGCATCGCGAATGGCCGTCAGCAGACAATCGAGCGCTTTCATGCGATTACCCGTCTTGTGGCCCTAAAATAAAAAAAGCTTCCGATCAGCATGCTTTCAGGTCCCACTTCTCAGCCAGTAGGTCTAACAGCTCACTTTGCCTTCTCGCTACAATGTCCGGCGTCCATTCCTGCTCATTAAGAACTTGAGTCGTAAGCGTGTAAGAGCTAACGCCGGAACGGCCCTTGAAATAAGCATTCTTTTTGCGCTCAAAATCGTAATTCTGAGCCTTGGAGTTGCGGCGTTTGTTTAACGGTACAAGGTTTGCCAGCCGATGAACCCATTTCTCTCGCTCATCCGGCTCCGGCCAGTCTCTTTCCCATTGACTATCATTATTCACTGTCTGTGGTAGCACATGCTCAATCGTTAACAGACTTGCATCGTAACTCGCAGCGCCATCTGACAAAAAAGAGTCCAAACGCAATATGAGGTAGTTTCTTCTTCTGGCCGTGAGCGTATATATATCCCCATTCAGCACTCGACTCATCGCCTTTTTTTCATTTTCACTGAGCAAAACAGACTGAACTGGGTCATCAACGCTATGCTTACCCATTAATCCCGAAATCAAAGTCGAGTATCGCTCAATTCGTTCATTCACGTTCTTGGCCGTGAGATGCAAGCACGCAGCCAGCCTCTCGAGTTTTTCCATAAACCAGAGAACGTAATCGGGCCTGTTCTTCTGCTGGGCCAGAAAAAGCATGGCAGCTGGCACCCAATCCGAGTTATCGATCCGATTTAACCAGCGTAAGTAAGCATTGATCTTCTGCGCATCCACTTCAGCTTGATAGCTCGCGGAACGCAGGACTGCCAGGGATTCAGCATAGGGTTCTAGAATGTCGTCTACTAAGATCTTTGGGGACGAAACATGGGACAAAATATGCTGGCGAAACTCTTCCAACAGTGCTTTCTTAGCTTTCTCACGGGCGTAAAGCATCCGAACGTAGGAGAATAGATCATTGAAGCCAGCGCGGCCCAGCTCAACCTCCATGTCTTCCCACTTCTCGTTATAGACTTCTTGATCATCCGGAGAGTCAATAGCGCCAATAGTGTCGGCCTTGATGATGTCGGTAGGTTGTAAGTCTAAGCCACGACTGTTCATCACAGAAAAAACGCGAAATGCGGACTGCTGGCTGGGTGTGGAAACGGCGACTAAAAAACAACGCTGAAGTAAAAAGCCCACAAATCCCTCGAGTGAAGATGTGTCGCCGCCGAAGGATCGGTCGACCCGGCTTAACAATAAGCGAGCGTTAGCCTGAATGTTCTTCCTCGATTCGTTCTGGAGAGACTCAGGGTTGAGTTCTAGAAGGTCCTCAAATTGAAGAGCTTGCACGTACTTGGCAAAAAACTCTTTATCCCGTTCACGAAGAGTTAACCGTGGCTTTGCCGACAACTGCTCGAATTTGTTTCCTGCCTCGACAATGTAGTTCTTCAGCAATGCTCGATCATCTGACGTGGAGCGTGCTGCCAAAGCGGCCAGTAGTATTGTGAGAGTTGTCAGACGTTGTTGACCATCAATAACTTCTGCGGCCGGCTTTCCTTCCTCTTTAATGAGAACAATACTGCCGAGGAAATATCCTTCATCCAGATCTGAGCGATAAAAGTCGAAGAGGTCATCAAACAGCTCCGATGCCTGATCCACTGTCCAGGCATAGGGACGCTGATAGGAAGGAATGACATATTCAAACTCTGAGCTGAAGATCTTCGCCAACGGGTACTCAGCGCCAGTGATTTTTTTGGCCATTTCAGACTTCCTTCATTTCGTTGTTTTCTTTTCGCGCAGATTGCTTCTCAGTCAGGGTTAGATGGTGATCATTAATCCTCTCTCCACCGAACGTCTGATACCAGGGTGCTGATTCCACATCCTTGCCACGGTCTTTGGTCCATTTGATGTTGGGTTTGTCGCGCAGGATGCCGGCGCCTTTCTTCTTGACGTCGCCTACGGTTATGAAGGGGCGGATGTTGAGGCGGACGCCGTCGTTGAGGTCCGGGTCCCAGCCTATGGGCTGTTGTTCGATGGGCTTCCAGCGGACGAAGATGTCGTAGGGGGCTTCGCCTTCGAGGATCTGTTCCAATTTCTTTTTCAGGGATTCAGCGGCGGAAAGGCGTTCTTCGGCGCCATCTACACCGCTGGACAGGTCCTGCTTTTGACGGCTAATCCAGTCTCCCAGGTAGTTGTGAGTCAGGGTTTCCAGGTTCTTGCGGTCCAGTTTGTGGTAGTTGATCAGGGCGGCGAAGCCGTCGGGCAGGCCGTCCCAGATGTGCCAGATAAAGGGGCGGTGCTGGAAGAGTTTGCAGTGTTGCGCGAAGAACTTGTCTCGCAGCCAGGTTTCCAGAGTCTTACCGGCGTGGTCGGCACTCTTGAGAAGCTCTGCCAGAACATCGTTGGACCAGGCCTCGCCGTATGCAGCGGCCAACAGGTTCAGCAGGCGGTCGGCTGCCGAGGCCTCACCGCGCACCGGGGGAATACAGACGATGCCGTCGTCATCGGCGAATGGCAGCAATGCCTCGCAGCGCTTAACCCATTTACACTGCTCCTCGGCCAGCTCCATGTCGGCATCCAGCTCGGCGGGCCAGCGGTAGCCGAGCAGGCGGGCAACGGCGACTTGCAGGACTGTGTCGTCCGTTCGCAGCGGGCCTTCGGCCGTCCACTTTTGTTCTTCGTCCCACACGACTGAACCGCAGGGGTGGCCGTGGAAAATCCATTGGGTGGGGTCATCGGTGTAGGGTTTGGGCAGTCCGTTGGGATATTTTTCTCCGGCAACTTTAATCCAATGATTGAGGTCGAAAGGTGCTTTTACCAGTGTTGCATCGGCAACTCGTAATTTCTGATTAATCTTCCGGACAGCCGCATAGTACTCGGGAGAGGATATGTAAGACCAAATTGCAGCAATGTTTTGTTCGCTTACTGGAATAATAGTGGATGCGTTCATGTCAAATGACGAGTGACTAAATAGGCAGCAATTGAGTTCGCCCATTGTTTGAACTGATATTCCCTTTTTGTTCCAAGCAAACTGACCTCTCAGATAGGCACTTGGGCTTTCAGAAAGAGGCCCCTCTCCGTTATCCCACTTAAGAATTCGCCCCTTTCCTGTAAATAGCGTTTTTTCCTTTGATGCTCCCTGAAACCAAATCCACTTAGGCGGGTCGACGTAACCAATTTCCCAGAAACAACGTGCATACTGGAAATCATCACCAGTCTGAAGTCCTGTTACTGACCTCGCATACTCTGATAAAAGAGGCAACTGTTCACCGTCTTCTAGCATCACTGAAGCATCTGGATTTTCCAGCTGCTTTGACTGATCTACGCTTTGAACTTTTGATGCCAGCAACTGCTCAGCCTTCTCCGCCGCCGTACGCGGCTCCGAAACATCCACACCCCGAATCAGGTTGGCATGTTCCGCATCACCGAAGAGCCCGCCGGATTCCTGAGCGTCATTGCCACGGCTGATGGAAATTAGCTGAACATTGAAGTCCCACATTGGGGTTTGAAAAGCCTGAGGCCCAAGCCGGGCAATTAAATGCCAGGTATCGTTCTTGAGCAGCTTTTCGCGGAACTTCTTGTAGCTGGTGAGAAACAGCCAGTTCTGAGGCAGAACAATGCTGGATGTCCCGCCCTGGGAACAAAGCTCCAGGCAACGGTCGAGGAAAACAGTCGCCAGGTCATTCTTTGCCGCCGGATAGTGCCGTCCACAGAAGTCCCGCAGCCGATCATTTTGTTTGCCCCGGGCCAGGTAGGGGACGTTGGTAACCACCCATTGATATTGATCAGCCAGGAGGGTGGCCGCCTTGGCCAGGCCCTGAGCCACTACGGCGGCCTCGTGTTGGGCTTCGCCCCCTCCCGCTTGCGGGTCTTGGGAGAGTCCTTGCTGTTCGTTTTCCAAGGCCTGTTTCAGGGTGGTGGACAGCTCCTCCCACTTCACCAGCTTGGCGGCGTCGGCTTTTGCCGGGTTAAGCAGGCTGCCCAGTACCGGCGCGTCCCGGAAGGTGTCGTGCATCCAATCCAGCGCGATGGTGAGATTGTGCTTGCCCAGGCCGAGTTGCTTCCACTCTTCCTTGGCGACGCTGACGGACAGACCGGTACAGGCCAGATGCAGCTCCGGCAATGGGCGGTAGCCTTCCGCACCGGGGTATTTCCAGGCGGTGAGGGCCAACGCGAAAGCAGCCAGCTCCACACAACGCTGGTCCAGCTCCAGGCCATGAATGTTCTCTCGCAACACCGCATCCACGGCGTCCCGAGCGGACAGAGCGTCTCGCTCCATGCGCATGGGCACGAGCATCAGGAAGGCGGCCACCAGGAAGTGGCCGGAGCCGCAGCAGGGGTCCAGAGTCTTCAGGTCGGCCAGTTGTTCCGGCCAGGCATCGAAGGTGCCGGCAGCCGGTGTCCATCTCTTGTTACCAGTCCCATCATCCTGTTTCACAAACCGCAGATACTCCAGAGGCACGCCGGGAATCGCCGCCTTCTCGCGTAGTTCTTCTTCGCTTTCGGCGCTCTTCAGGTCGCTTTCACTGAGCCGCCGGGCCGCCCACCAGGCACCCAACGAATTGTCGAGCAGGAAGCTCACCATGTAGGGCTCGGTGAAGAGCTGGGTGACGGCGGGGAGCTCCCGAGCGCCAATCTTGACCTCGGACTGGTTGACCTGTTCCTTCTTCTTGGATTGCCAGAACTGGTAGACCCAACCCAAGCTGTCGGAGGCGGTAAACACCTCCAGCGACAGGCCCGCGACCTGGCGTTCCAGGGCCTGTTGGTGTTCCGGTGGCAGGGTGAGCTGGAAGACCGGGGAGTCCAGCCGGAAAATCTGCGGCAGCATACGGGCCGCATAGCGGGCGGCCAGTTCCCAGCCGTTGGCGGCGCCTTCATCGGCAGCCAGGTCTTCACACTCTTCCAGGGTGATGGCCACCGGTTCGTCCGGGTCCGGGTACATCAGCAGGTCGTTTTCGGCCAGGAAGCGGGCAAAGAGCATGCGGTGCCAGTGCTCGTAGGCAACCTCCTCCACCAGGCGGTCCATGGTCTGGGCTTTGGCTCCGTTGCCGCCACCGTTGAGGGAGTCGCCCAGTTGGCGGCCATGGGCGCGTAGCTTGCGGCGCAGCTCCCGGTCGGTCTCGCTCAAGTGCGAGGCTGGTGCCGGGTCGCCAACGCCGAGCTGCTCCAGGGCGGCGCGGGCACCGGTTTCGGCGGTGTCCCGGGCGGCCTTGACGGTGCGTTCCAACTGGCTTCTCAGAGTCTTGTCGAGTGGCTGCATGTTCTTTTACTTCCCCAATTCTGAAAGTGATGCCACGGCTACGGTGTTTGTACCGTGAGAGCACTTTTTCCTGTCGCATCGGTGCGACTTGATATGCGCAATTTTACCAACAATCGCATAGTCTGCGCATAGAGCTTTATCTATGCGCATTTTAATACTGACGCGCATTGCTATACTCATAGCGCGCCCAGCGCCGCTCACCCACCTGCTGGAGGCCGGTGTTCTCCTGCATCAGCTCCTGCATCAGGCGCCGGGCCTGGTTGCGGTCAAAGCGCGTGATTTGCCGGATTTCCTTGTTGCTCAGGCCCGGCTCGTTGCGGCGTGCGCGCTCCATCAGAATGCTGAGCACACGGGTTTTGGCGGCCTCCCAGTCGATGCGGCGGCGGGCCTCGCCCTGACCGTCTTCGGCCAGGCGGTTATAGAGGTCCGGGTGAACGCACCAATAGGCTCCCCGGCCAGTGCCGCCATGCTCAATGTAGCCGGCTGACTCCATGGCAGAGAGCCGCTCGCGGATTTCCGCCTCGCTGCGCTGGCACAGGGTGGCAGCGGTTCCGGTATCCAGCTCCGGGTGCTGCAACAGGTATTGCAACAGCAGGAGCTCATCCACGCCCAGGTTGCGGCCATGCTCGCTCTCCTCGGCCACGAACAGACGGAAGGCGGCATTCAGGTCCCGCTTGGGGAAGCTCACCAGCACAGATTCACCGATTTCGCGGATCTGCGGCGGTTCCTTGCCCTCGATGAGCAAGGCGGAAAACATGCGGTTTATTCCCAGGTTGCTGCGGTTGACCAGGCGTAGGCGGGTCAGCGCCTCCACCAGCAGCGGATTTCGGGCGGCGGGCTGGTGATGGAGGATGTTGTTGGGGGTAATGCCGGCGATGAAGCCACCGTTGTTGCTGATTTCCAGCCGCTCGGGATAAAGCTTAACCATCACCGGCCCGGCGATGCGTAGATCCGCGTGGCAGAAGGCGTTCATCAGGGCCTCGCGCACGGCGACTTCCGGCCAGGTGCGGTATTCGTAGTGGAACAGGCCCTGCTGATAGGTGGTGATGGGGTTGAAGGGGACCAGCAGTTCTTCAATGCGCTGAACGGACAATGGCAAGGCACTGACCCGATCCTCCCGGATGCCATACTCGGTATCCGAAGTCATTTGCAGGAACGTCCAGTTGTGGCCGGGAAGATGATCCCGGATGGCGGCTTCGGTACCGGCCAGCAACAGCGCCGCGCGAGTCAGTTTGCCGTGCTTGATCAGGCCCAAGGTGGACAGCAGCTCAACATCGGTCAGGCGTAGCAAGTCCTCCGGCGCCCGCTCCTTGCGGGCCTGATTGCGTAGGGACTCGAGGGCGGTGGCGGATAGTAACTGGTTGTCCACGGGGGAGACGGCTTCGCCAGTGTAATCGGTCTCGCCCGTTTCCACGCCGATTTTGCGGCGCAAGGTGCCAGTGAGCGGCTGGCAATCCTTGCCTACACGGATGGTGCCCCGGCCAGCGCTGTCGGTGTAGGGCGGCATACCGGGGTAGATCTGCATAAGCAGCAGGCGACCGGTGCCTTCCGGTACGGCCAGCTCTTCGAATACCGGGGTTATTTTCGGATCTGTCTGGTCGTAAACCGCCTTTTTCAGCAGGTTGATGTCGATTTCCGGCGGAACGCCGATAATGGCACTCTCACGCCCTTGGGACCGGTCGGCTACCCCAAACACCACGGTACCGCCGCCGCCATTGGCCATGCATACGGCCATCTGGACCACGCTTCTCACCGCTTTGTCGCGGCTTTGCGTGTCCCACTGCTTGAAGTCGAGGTCCTGGTCTTCCAGGTCGTCGGCTATGCAATGCTCCAGTTCTGGGAGCAGGGACTCTATGTTGGCGGCAGTCCTCATGGATGAAGTCATTCCCCTTATTTGACTGGCTCTTTATTTGACGGGCTCTTTATTTGACTGAAATGGGCCCGTCTGGCAGCGCGGCCTTGAGTTGTTGCTTCACTTCCTCGGCCCAGGCATCGATGTCTTCATCGGTCTTCAGCGTGCGGCGGGGTACATGGATAAACTGGATCTCCGGCTCGCACAGCTCGGCTGCCGCCACGGCCACATTGTCAAAGCGGCTGGGAAGGGCAGCGACGCGATCGGCAAACATGGCCAGAGCGCACTGATCCAGCGTGTTCAACACCTCTTGGGTGGATTGAACCGTGACCTCGGGCCGATCCGCCAGGGTCAGGCGCTGGTCTGCCAACAGCTGGTTTCGCTGTTCGGGCTCCAGTTGCTGCCAGTTGCTGTCATCGGCCAGGCGAGCCATGCCTTGCTCGTGGCGCTTCTGGTAATCCTGGTCCAGTCGATTCAGTGCATCCCGGAGAGCCTGTGTCAGACTGGTAATCAGTGGGGCCACCGGGTCGGGGTCGGTCAGCAACTGTCGCTGCTGTTCAATGGCTTCCACCTGAGCTCGGAAGACATCGGCATCGTCGAGCCCGCCTGCATGGGACATCAGTCGCTTCAATACCGCCCAGTTGGACCAGCGCTGGTGAATGCGCTCCGAGAGGTGCTCCCAGGTCTCGATGTTGGAGGCCAGCTCTTCGCGCCGGTTATAGAGCGCCACCAATTGCTCGTTGCCGGCGGTGAGGCGAATATCGTCAAGGAAGCTGGTATCCGGGCGCTCCGGTTTGGGCGCCTCTCCGCCGGCCTCGTCAGCCAGGCCGGAAAGCTTCTGCAGGAACTGAGGCACATACGCCAGCTCCTCACCCTGCTTGGCGGACAACCCCACCTTCTGCAGCAGCTTACGGATTTGAATACGTTGGGGCGTAGTGACGGTGGCGGACTCTACCTTGAACAGGGTTTTGCCAATGCTCTTGCGCTCCAGGCTGGACGGCTCAAGAGGTTGGCCGCGCTCGTCCTGGGCGCGGATAAGGCCAGCCACCAACAGGGCCTGGAGGCCTCCGTCCACGGCGTCGCGGGACCAGCCATAGGGGGAAGACTCAAAGTGGGTACGAATATCCGCGCCTTTTTTGCCGCCGGCAATGGCTGCCAGAATGGCTTTGCACACCGGGTTCTTGGCCGGTTCGCCATCATCACCCACGGCCTTGAGGGCGTCTGGCGCGCCTTTCTGGGCCTTTTCGTAAACCTTGGACCAGCCGGCATGGTCAGCGGTATGGAAGTGAGGGTAAAGCCGTTGCAGGGCGTTGTTGGCGGCTTCCAGAATCATTTCCTGGAGATCGTTGCCCAGAATCTCGTTACCGCCCCCCTGGAAGACACGAGCTCCGGAGAAGGCTTCGTTCAGCAATTCCCGGATCTTGCCCTCAGCAGTCTGCTTGGTGGTTTCCATGGCAGCGCGGGCCTCTGTGCCCTCCGGGGTGTTGGGTACGCCCCGCTTGTCCAGGGTGGCACTGGCGGCTTTGTAATCAATCAAATGGTGCCGCAGGTCATCGGCAGAGCGCTTGGGGATGAACACGAATACGGTGGGCGATTGGTTACCGGCTTGCCGGGCATCGGCGCGTACGGAGTTCTCGTCGCCGCTCCATCCATCCCGAACCCAGACGCAAATGCGTTGGTCGGCATCGTCTGGCAGCTGTGCGTCGAATACCGGGTAGATATCGCGGGTGACTTTTGCATTACCCTGAACCAGCGACAGCTTACGGGCCGCTTCGCCAAAAGTGCGGCGGATACGGTCATCCCGTTCGGCATGAATGCGGTGTGCCTCGCTGGATAGGGCCGCGCGTTGGCTGAGGAATTCGTCTGTCCAGGCGGAGCTCTCTTCGGTTTGGATGCGGTACTCATCGCCGATCTTTACAAGTAAGTCGTATTTCAAGGCACCACTAGAGAGCTTTTCCTCAGTAAGCTTTGCCAACCTGGATCGGATAGCCGCGCTTCCTTGGTTCAGGTCTTCAACCAATAAGTCCGCCAACGTATCAATAGTCGCACGGATGCCGATTTCATTGTTCTGGCCGCCCAGCTTGTTGATCAGGAAAACCAGGCCACAGGCACGGGCCATCAGACGCTCGTCTTCGGTGCCATTAATCCACTGCATGGTCTTCTGATAGACCTTTTTTGGCAAAATCCGATGCTGCTGTAACTCGTCTGCAGAGTAAAAATAGATGTAGTCAGCAGGTATTACGTTTCCGAGGTCTTTATCGAGGTTGGTTTGAACTCCCTTGTGCGCAATTCTCAATTGATTGCGTAGCTGGCTATCCGTGCCAGTGGGATCCAGAGAACGCAAGGTGTTTTCCCAGAAGCGTCTGCGAACTGGGAGAATTGGGTAATCCTGTGAAAAGTAAGGCAAGTCATCCTGACGATGACCAATAGTGGTACCGTTCAGGTGCCTCGAAACTTCCCCCAGGTTGGTTTGCATAACCTGCTCAATGGGAGCTTTAGCCTCCGGTTTCTTAGCCAGAATAACTTGCCGGATAACGGCATCGACATCGGCGTCCGAGAGCTCGACGCGGATGGTAAATCGCCCCTCAAGCCTCTTCAGATTACTGGTGCCGGTCACGGCTGTCTGTCCGGTACCAATGAATAGAAGTTTGCCACCAAAGTTCTTACAGCAGGCCTCAACAACCTCCTGTACAGCAATGGAGCGTTGACTGTCTTCGCCAATGAACTGTTGAACTTCGTCCAGAACGATCAGAGTCAACGGGAATTTGCCATCTCGCGTTAGTGCTTGACGAATGGCTTTTAACATTTCATCGCTAGAGATATCGTGAACATTCGGGTACTGATTATTCAGTGCTTCCATGCACGAGGCTTCTGAAGAGAAGAGCGAAGGTTTAACACTCACCAGTGCCTGGGGTAGGCCTTCAGCGACATGAAAGTTGTCCAGTTCCTCATGCCAGTCGAAGCCTCTAGACTCAACGTTCTTACGCACCTGATCAAGAATGCCTTCACGCTTTAGCCATAGCACGAAGCGAGCAACAGGATACTGCGCTGGCAAACCGACGGACTTAAAAAGTATTCTAAGCAACGCAAGGCGAACACTTCCCTCCGCACCCGAGCCTAACGTTCCGGAAGCGGCGTGCAGCCCTCCGTGGCGCTTTCCTTGAGTGCTGAGTTCAATCAAATGATCGCTAACGCCTTTAGGCAGATTCGCAATTCCTCTCGCTGTAGCCCCGTCGTCAAATGTGGCATCCAGCCAAAGCGCCCGAAGCATTTTGACCAAATGTGATTTCCCAGAACCAAAGAAGCCACTTACCCACACTGCCGGCTGCTGGGCCTGGTCGATATTCTTGAGGTAGGTTTCGAGGATGTGTGACATCCCTTTTTCGTACTGACCATCGCAAACGAACGTTTCCAGCTCGTAGCGAAGAACCGCGAGGGCATGACTGTTGGTTTCGTCGTTGACGCTTGCCACCCCTTCGTTGACCAGCTTCCGGGTGGTTGGATCCTTCTGATAAATGTCACGATTCTTCATTAACAACCTCTTATTCAGTAATCCTTATCCGCCGTGATAGCCATAGCGAGATAGTTCCACCCGTCGTAACCGTCCAGCAGTCGGTAGTTGTTGTTTTCATAGCTGCCAGGAAAGAACACCAGCAGCCGCCCGGGCACCTGGGGAGCGAGCTTGTCGACCACATCCTTCACCTTCAGGAAGCCGAACAGTGATCCAACGCCCTGGATTGCCACCACGGCGTTCTCACCAATACTACGGCTGTCCAGAAAGCGCTCGAACTCATTCACGATGTAATCGAGATACTTGGGCAACACAGTGGCGAGTAAATGCGGCTTCTGAAAGTAACTCTTGGCATAGCGCTGGCTACTGAGCCAAGCTGCAAAGGTGTTGGTCAAATCAAACAGCGCCCAGTCGTGACCGGCCTGTTTGGTGACAATTTCAAACTCATCGACCCGAGCACGGAGCCAGCGCTCCTCGTTCTCGTTATACACACAGAAAATGACGCGCTGTGCGGCAGCCGCATCATCCCGCCAAGGGATTGATATATGCCTGTTGTACGATTGTACTAACCGTCTAACCCTGCTCACGCAGCCACTCCTGTTCTTGCTGGTTGATAAGGCTCGGGAAAAGCACCTCGATCACATCCCCCACCCGTTTGAAGGTTATCCAGCCCTTGCGTGAGGCCTCCTCCGCAAGCTCGATGGCTTTGTCGCGTGGGCAATCGAGCAGCTTTATATATTCGGTGCGAAAGAGCCCCTGCCCTCGGGCTCCGGTCAAGTATCCGAGCAAAAGTGCGTATGAAACACTCCCCGGAGTGGGTGTGGGATGGGTGCGAATTTTTTTCACCCTACCGGTCAAGTGGCCTGACTTGGTCCAGCTTGAATTGATGTTCTGAGCTGTCGATTTCAGGGTTGCCTTGCTGAAACGGCCAGGTTCCTGGCTGTCGATAAATTCTTCCAGAGACTCCCGGTTGATCACTGTCCCTTCCGGACATTTAAGGATGAAGGACGCCGTGGAGCGAAAGATGGAGTCGCGAGCATAGGCACACAGCATGGCCAGCAGTGGGCGCCCTGCTTCATCTCGCTTCCAAAAATGCCGGAGAGCGCGAAACAGGATGTGGGCGGTATCCAGAGAATAGAGCTCCGCCAGGTGACGGTAGGTCAACCTACGGGTTTTTCCCGAGCGTTTGGCCAGGCAGTTGTCCTCTTCGACAGCCCGAAGGTAGTCGCCTTTCGAGGCATCTTCGCGGTCGACATAGCTAAGGAGCGCTGCCAGCTCGTCAAGCATCACGGTTCGGGAGCTGTGTGCTCCTCCCCGCTCGAAACGAAACCCGAACCGGGCTAGCGACTTATGATTTTTTGCCATTGTCGCCACTGGTGTCACTTGCTCCGCCGTTGCGTACCCACTCATCAATCTCATCTTTCTTGAACTTCCAAAAACGGCCCACCCGGTGGGCTGGCATGGAGTGTTTGTCTATCCAGCGGTAAACCGTGTCATTGCTAACACCGAGGTGCTTGCCTATTTCATCCACGGATAACCAGCGGTCTTCCATCTCGGCCATGTTTTCGCTTCCTATGGGCGATGGTGTTGCCGCCCCGTCTGAGGCGGCAGGATCTCACGGGCGAAGCAGCCCTAGCCTAAATTGATAAGCCAATGTATAGCGGCACTATTACGCACTCAACAGGTTTGATCCGGATAGAGGCACAGAAAACAGCATCAGCCAAACATGGGCCAGGAATGAGAAACGCAGGGAGCAGCCACAGAAAGAATTAGGCAAGCCCTCGAAATTGCTTAACGCAGCGAATCGCTTGCAAAAGACGATAGTTTGCGCTTCTTAAACTATCGAGAGGCTTGATGGTCTCGAGCAATCAAACCACTAAGTCAGCAGCAATCGAGCGAGTGTACATGGCTAGCCGAAGATCGCATGCAGATCCGGCGTTTCGTCCGGGCTCTCCTCGATCGATAGCGACGCCTCGATCGCCTTGAGGTGACGCTGCATGAAAGCCACCGCGCGCTCTTCCTTGCCGCTTTCGAGCAGCGTGACCAGTTCGTCGTGGTCGTGGGATTCGCAGCCGAGATGACCGGGGCTGCCGTAGACCGCCAGGATCAGAGAGGAGCGCGAACACAGCCGCTCGACGAATTCCGCCAGCGGCGTGTTGCCGGCCAGCCGGGCCAGGCGCTGGTGGAACTGGGCGGAGAGCTGGATGGCGCGGCTCTGCTCGCCGGCACGCAGCGCCTGGCGTTCGCTCGTCGCCAGTTCGCGCAGCGTCTTGGCGTCCGCCGGTTTCAGCCGCCGCGCGGCCCAGGGCATCAGTTGACACTCCACCAGTTGGCGGGCGGCGAAGACGTCGCGCGCCTCCTCGATGCTCGGCCGGCTGACGCTGGCGCCACGCCGCGGGGTCAGCGTCACCAGGTATTCCAGCGCCAGCCGCTGAAGAATCTTGCGGATGCCGGTGCGACTGACCCCGAACACCTCGGCCAGCGCATCCTCGCGCAGGCGCGCGCCCGGCTTGAGCCGATGCTCGACGATCGCCTCGCGAATCTGGCGATAGATCGTCTCGTGACGCTCGGCGCCGTCGCCGGCCTTGCCGGCCCCTCTGCGACCCTTCACGGTCGCTCCGTCACGTTCTGCTTCCAGTACTGCCGCTGCGTCCACGCGCTTGCCCATCGTCGTTCGCTCCACCCGCGTGCGTCGTCGGAAGCTTCGATTGTATCGGGCGCCCGGCGAGATACCAGCGCCTAGGCGACGAGCCGCCGCGCGCTGGCATTGTGTCGTGCCACCAGGGTCTCGAGATCGATCCCCAGCAGCCGTCCATCCTCGACCCGACGAACGCCGCCGACGATCGACAGGTCCACCGTGGGCGGCTGGCAGAACACCAGCGATGCCAGCGGATCGTGCAGCGCGCCGCCGGCCAGTGCCAGTGTATCGAGGCGGAAGCCGATGATATCGGCGGCCTTGCCCACCGCGAGCTGACCGATGTCGTCACGCCCGAGTACCGCCGCCCCACCGCGGGTGGCGAACCACAGCATGCGGCGCGCGGTGATCTCGCCCGGATCGCCCTCGAGACGTCCCAGCAGCATTGCCTGGCGCGCTTCCGCCAGCAGGTGCGAGCCATCGTTGGAGGCGCTGCCGTCGACGCCGATCCCGATCCGCATGCCGGCGCGGTGCATCTTCATCAGCGGCGCAATGCCGGAGCCCAGGCGCATGTTGGAACTCGGACAGTGGGCGGCACCACAGCCGTGCCGGCCGAGACGCGTAATCTCGTCCGCATGCGGATGCACCATGTGGGCGAACCAGACATCGTCGCCGACCCAGCCGAGGCGCTCGGCGTACTCCACCGGCGTACAGCCGAAGCGCTCACGGCAGTAGGCTTCCTCGTCGCGGGTCTCGGCCAGATGGGTGTGCAGGTGTACGCCATGTTGTCGGGCAAGCTCGGCGCTGTCGCGCATCAGCTCGGGCGAGACCGAGAATGGCGAACAGGGCGCGACCACGATGCGGGTCATCGCCCGCTCCGAGGCGTCGTGATAGCGCTCGATCGCGCGCTGGGTGTCGTCGAGGATCTCCCGCTCGGACTCGACCACGCTGTCCGGCGGCAGGCCGCCCTGGGACTCGCCCACCGACATCGAGCCGCGCGAGGCGTGGAAGCGCAGGCCGAGTTCGGAGACCGCGGCGATCTGGTCGTCGATCCGCGCGCCGTTGGGCCACAGGTAGGTGTGGTCCGCCGCCGTGGCGCAGCCGGAGAGCAAAAGCTCGGCGGCGGCGACCTGGCTGGCCGCGAACAGTGACTCCGGATCGAGCCGTGCCCAGATCGGGTAGTGGGTCACCAGCCAGTCGAACAGCTCGGCGTTCTGTCCCGCCGGCAGGTTGCGGGTCAGCGTCTGGTAGAAGTGATGGTGGGTGTTCACCAACCCCGGCAGCAGGATGTGCCCGCGCGCATCGATGACGATATCCGCGGGGCCGTCCAATTCGTCGGCAGGACCGACGGCGACGATGCGGTCGTCCTCCAGGCGCAGGCTGGCGTTGGGAATCTCGCGCTCGGCATCGTCGAACGTCGCGATCAGCTCGGCGTTGCGGATCAGTGTCGTTGTCATCAGCTGCCCCGGTAGGTCGAGTAACTATACGGCGACAGCAACAGCGGCACGTGATAATGCTCGTTCGGTGCATCGACCGTGAACTGCAGTGGAATCCGATCGAGAAAATGCCTCTCGGCAGCCTGGCTGGCGCGTAAGCCGGATGTGTGGCCGGCCCGTAAATAGTCACCGGCGTGAAACAGCAGTTCGTAGACGCCTGCGGTGAAGTCGTTGCCTTCGAGCAGCGGCGCGTCGCAACGGCCGTCGGCGTTGGTCTTCACATCGGCCAGACGCAGGCGCGTGTCGCCCTCCAGCCGATAGAGCTCGATGCGCAGGTCGCTGGCGGGGCGGCCCAGCGCCGTGTCCAGCACGTGAGTGGTCAGATAGCCGTGGGGAGTTTCGCTCATGAAGACCTCGATAGGGTGGCATGCGCGGCGGGCGCGAAAACAGTGGATTGCCGGGCGCGGAAAGCGTTAGCCTCATTCAAGTGCGTTTGTATACAAAGGTCAACCGGAGTCCTCATGACCACAATGCTTCTCTCCCCGCGCCCCAGCCAGCTCGATCGCGACGCCTTCATCGCCAGTTATGGCGAGATCTACGAACACTCGCCGTGGATCGCGGCGCAGAGCTGGGACACCGGCCTCGGCGAGGCGCAGGACACCCCCGCCGGGCTGGCCGAGCGGCTGCGCCAGCAGGTAGACGCCGCATCGCCGGAGGCCCAGCTCGCGCTGATCCGCGCCCATCCCGATCTGGCCGGCAAGGCGGCGGTGGCCGGCGAGCTGACCGACGACTCCCGCTCGGAGCAGGCCGGCGCTGGCCTGGACCAGTGCACGCCGGCAGAGTTCGCCCGCTTCGAGAAGCTCAACCAGGCCTACCGCGAGCGCTTCGAATTCCCGTTCGTGATCGCCGTTCGCGGGCTCGACCGCCACGCCATCCTCGCGGCGTTCGAGACACGCCTGAACCACACCCCGGAAGAGGAGCGTCGCACCGCCATCGAGCAGATCCACCGGATCGCGCTGCTGCGTCTGGAGCAGCGAACGACCGAAAGTCGTAGCCGCTAGCGCGCAGACACTGGGGGAGCGAGCGGTTATCCTGAGCGCCTGACCACGGACGAACACGAGAGCGGCGACGGGTGACGGACAAAGAGCGGAATCGGGCGACTGACCAGGAGCGGAATCGGGCGACTGACCAGAAGCAGAATCGGGCGACAGCGACCGAACAGCAGCGACACGGCGCGGCGGAGCACAAACGCCGCGCCGTCGGCCGGCCGGCCGGCAACGCCAAGAGCAGCGGCGGACACAGCCAGTCGCTGGTACGGGGTCTGACCATTCTGGAAGGGCTGGCCGCAGCCCCGGACGGGCTGGCACTTTCCGATATCGCCGAAGACGTCGATCTGGCGCCCTCGACCACGCACCGCCTGTTGCAGGCGCTGTTCCAGCAGGGCTTCATCACCCAGGATGTCGAAAGCGGCCTGTGGAAGATCGACGTCAAGACCTTCCGCATCGGCAACAGCTTTCTCGAAGCGCGGGATTTCGTCGCCACCGCGCGCCCGTTTCTGCGCCGTCTAACCGCCACCACCGGGGAAACGGCCAATCTCGGCATCCGCGACGACGGCATGGTGGTCTATCTCGCTCAGAGCGAATCCAAACAGATGATGCGGATGATCACCCGGCTCGGCTCGCGGGCGCCACTTCACGCTTCCGGCGTCGGCAAGGCGCTATTGGCGTGGATGCCGCCGCAGGAGTTCGAGCAGATCGTGGCCGGACGCACGCTGGAAGGGGAAACGCCCAACACGCTGACCGATGTCGACAGGCTGCGCGAGCAGCTGGTCGAGATTCGCCGCCAGGGCTACGCCGTCGATCGCGAGGAGCATGCCATCGGTCTCAACTGCGTTGCCGCCACGCTCCACGACGAAAGCGGCCTGCCGCTGGCCGCTATCTCCGTCTCCGGCCCGGTGGCCCGGATCGACGACTCCCGCCTGCCCGAGCTTGCCGCGCTAGTTGCGGAAACGGCCCGCGAGATCACCGCCAAGATCGGCGGCAAGACGCCGACCGAACCGCCGGCGTAGGTGCTTGGCCCGAAACGTCGTCGAGCGCAGGCACTTTTCCTCTGGAATCCTCAGGTATTCAGGATTACCCCGCCATTCAGATGAATCGTCTGGCCAGTCATGTAGGAAGATTCCTGGCTCGCCAGATAGACGTAGGCCGGGCCCATCTCGCTGGGCTGGCCAGCGCGCTGCATCGGCACCTGCCCGCCAAAGCTTTCGACCTTCTCGTCGTCGAAGCTGGCCGGAATCAATGGCGTCCAGACCGGACCCGGCGCCACCGCATTGACGCGGATCTCGCGATCCACCAGCGACTGCGCCAGCGAGCGTACCAGCCCCTGGATTGCCCCTTTGGTGGCTGAGTAGTCGATCAGCGTCACGTTACCCTTGAAGGCATTGACCGATGACGTCGCGATGATCGTGTCACCGGCGCTCATGTGCGGCAGGGCTTCGCGCACGAAATAGAAGTGGCTGAAGATATTGGTGGCGAAGGTGCGCTGCAGCTGTTCGTCGGTGATCTCGGTGACATCGTCCCAGTCGTGCTGCTCGGCGGCATTATTGACGAGGATATTGAGACCGCCCAGCTCCTGACACGTGCGCTCGACCGCTTCACGACAGAACGCGGAGTCGGCCACGTCGCCCTTGAGCAGCAGGCAGCGCTGACCTTCGGCTTCGACCAGCGCCTTGGTGTCTTCCGCATCGCGATCCTCATCGAGATAGACCACGGCGCAATCGGCCCCTTCACGGGCATAGTGCACCGCCACGGCGCGGCCGATACCGCTGTCGCCGCCGGTAATCAGTGCCACCTTGCCCTTGAGCTTGTCGGTGCCGCGATAGTCGTCGCGAATGAACTCCGGCTCGGGCTGCATGTCATGCTCGTCGCCCGGCTGCTGCGCTTGATGCTGCGGGGGAAAATGCGATTCTGACATTCCGGCTCCCTCCTGAATGGAATCGAATGAACGATGACGGCTGAATGGTGCCGTCTCTTCTCGCCGCGGCGAATCCTCCAATGGATTGCCACGGCGCTCCCAAAGCATAGGAAGCCTGGGCGGATTCATTCAAATCCCGCTACCGGATCTTAAGCCAGGTTAACGGTATCGACGACGCTGCAGGAGACGGCCGCCCGTAGGCGGTCGGCCCGACCGATAAACGAAATACTCGACAGCCAGGACGATATCGCCGCCACGCGTGAAGCCGGTGACGCACGGCGCAACGCTTAAGAAGATTCGAGCGATACCCATGCTCTTTTGCAATTCCCATCTGAAACCATTTCCATAGAATGCAACGGATAAAAATCTCTGTAGAGCTAAAACTGCATTTGTGCTTGACCCAAACAGCGTCATGACTGAGAATCTGTATATCGACCTACAGAGATCTAAGCATGAGACTCGCTGGGCTTTGCAATATCCACTCAGGCTATACAGCGCGCGGTAAGCTCGAGCCAGTATCGAAAGGTGGGGTTCCTGCCTTACAGCTGCGAGACGTCGCTGTGGACGGCGCAACACCAGGCCCCAACTTCCAACGGTACGATCTTGGCAAGCTGTCCGATCACTACTTCGTTCGAGGAGGCGAAGTGGTGTTTCGCTCTCGTGGGGAACCGAATACAGCGGCTGCCGTTGGGAATGCCCTTGCAGAGCCTGTCGCTGTTATTGTGCCGCTTTTAATAATGCGTCCAGACCCGAATTTTGTTCTTCCGGAATACCTGGCTTGGGCCATCAACCAGCCTGGCGCGCAGCGAAGGCTCGGTGCGGAGGCTCAGGGGACAAGCCTCAGGATGATCCCGATGAGAGTCCTTGAAAATCTTGATATCGCCGTTCCCGACCTGAGCACGCAAAAACGTATCGTCGAACTGAGTGCCTTGGCGCAGCAAGAGGGTCGCCTGCTCCGAGAGATCGCCACTCGCAAGGAACAGCTTGCAAGCATCATTCTCAGCGAAGCCGCAATGGCTGCTGATCAGAAGGAAATTGCCCAATGACTGACCAAGTTACGCAACAGCAGATTAACCAGACAGCCTGGGCAGCCTGCGACACCTTCAGAGGTGCCGTCGATGCGGGTCAGTACAAGGATTACATCTTGGTTATGTTGTTCCTGAAGTACATTTCAGACCTCTGGAACGATCATCTCAAAACCTACCGTGAACGATACGGTGACGACCAAGCTCGTATTCGCCGACGTTTGGAGCGTGAACGATTTATCCTCCCCGAAGGAGCCAGTTTCTACGACCTTCACACTCAGCGAAACGAACCCAACATCGGCGAGTTGATCAACATCGCGCTCGAGAAGATCGAAGATGCGAACCGCAGCAAGCTGGAAGGTGTCTTTCGCAATATCGACTTCAATTCGGAAGCCAACCTCGGCCGCCCCAAGGACCGCAACCGCCGGCTCAAGAACCTGCTCGAGGATTTCGCCAAACCCGCACTCGATCTGCGACCCTCGCGGGTGACCGAGGACATCATCGGCGAATGCTACATCTATCTCATCTCGCGCTTCGCCTCGGATGCCGGCAAGAAGGCCGGCGAGTTCTACACACCCACGGCGGTCTCGCGCCTGCTGGCCAAACTGGCCGCGCCCCAGCCGGGAAGCACCATCTGCGACCCCGCCTGCGGCTCCGGCTCGCTGCTGATCCAGGCTTCCCAGGAAGTCGGCTCTGAAAACTTCGCCCTCTACGGGCAGGAGGTCAACGGCGCCACCTGGGCACTGGCGCGCATGAACATGTTCCTGCACGCAAAGGATGCCGCGCGCATCGAGTGGTGTGACACCCTCAACAGCCCAGCGCTGGTAGAGAGCGACCACCTCATGCGCTTCGACGTGGTGCTGGCCAATCCGCCGTTTTCGCTGGATAAATGGGGTGCAGAGAACGCCGGTGCCGATCCGTTCGCGCGTTTCTGGCGCGGCGTGCCGCCCAAATCGAAGGGCGATTACGCCTTTATCACCCACATGATCGAGATCGCCAAGCGTCAATCCGGCCGCGTCGCGGTCATCGTGCCCCACGGGGTACTGTTCCGCGCCGGTGCCGAGGGGCGCATCCGCCAGCAGTTGATCGAAGAGAATCTGCTAGATACCGTCGTCGGCTTGCCTTCCAACCTGTTCACCACCACGGGGATTCCGGTCGCCATCCTGATCTTCGACCGCTCGCGGGAGGAAGGCGGCGCCAACGAGTCACGCCGCGACGTGCTGTTCATCGACGCGAGCAAGGCGTTCACGCCGAGCAAGACCCAGAACGTGATGGATGACGTTCATATCGGCAAGGTGCTGGAGACCTATCGCACCCGCGCCGAGATCGAGCGCTACTCCCATCGCGCCAGCCCCGAAGAGCTTGCCGAGAACGGCTACAACCTCAATATTCCCCGCTACGTGGATACCTTCGAGCCGGAGGAAGAGATCGACGTGGCAGCCGTACAGCGCGACATCGAACGCATCGAAGGTGAGCTGGCCGAGGTTCGCGCAAAGATGGCCGGCTATTTGAAGGAGCTCGGTGTCGATGTCTGAAGGCGAAATCATCCTCTACACCACCGAGGACGGTCAGGCCGAGATTCAGCTGCGGGCCGTGGAGGGCACCGTATGGCTGACCCAGGGCCAGATGGCGGAGCTGTTCGCTTCCAGCCCGCAGGCCATCACTCAGCTCGTGCGCGCGATCTACGACGATGAAGAGCTGACCGAGGCGGCAACTTGTAAGGAATTCTTACAAGTTCGCAGCGAGGGCGGGCGCCAGGTGCGCCGCTCGCTCAAGCACTACAATCTCGAGCTGATTCTGGCGGTGGGTTACCGCGTGCGCAGCCCTCGCGGGGTGCAGTTCCGCCGCTGGGCCACGGCGGTCCTGAAGGCGTACCTCGTCAAGGGCTTCGTCATGCACGACGAACGCCTGAAGGAGCCCGCCTGGGACTACTTCGACGAGCTGCTCGAGCGCATCCGCGATATTCGCGCCTCGGAAGCGCGCTTCTATCAAAAAGTGCGCGATATCCTGGCGCTCAGCGAGGATTACGACCCCAGCTCCTCGGCCGTACCCACCTTTTACGCCACGATCCAGAACAAGATGCTCAACGCCGTGACCAGCCATACCGCCGGAGAGCTGATTCGCGCCCGCGCCAACCCCGAGCAGCCCAATATGGGCCTGACGACGTGGAAAAACGCCGATAAGGGGCGACCGCTGCGCAAGGCCGATGTCGCCACGGCCAAGAACTACCTGGCCGAGGCCGAGATCAAGGAACTCAACCTGATCGTCGAGACCTTCCTCAACACCGCCGAACTGCGCGCGACGCGACGGCAAACCATGCGACTGGCAGAGTGGGAGCGCGTGCTCGACACCTTCCTGACTGCGAACGAACTGCCGAAGCTGGAGGGCGCGGGCTCCATCTCGGCGGAAGCCGCCAAGCGTATCGCGCATGAGCGCTACGAGGCGTTCGATGCCAAGCGCAAGGCCGCCCAGCAGCAGGCGGCGGATGAAGCAGGTGATATTGAGGAGCTGAAGCGTATTGCTGATGTTGCGAAGTCGGGGAAGAGGGGGCGTGGAGATGGAAACTAAAAGAGCCATAGAGATCACGCCTAAAGCAAAGCTTCATCCACTCAAAAATCGCTCCGTTCCGCTTACGCCTTTAAACCCTGGGCCGCTACCTGGTGATTGGGAAGTACATCCGATCGGCTCGGTCTCCCATAAGGTAACCAATGGTTTTGTTGGTTCTTCGTTACCACACCAGCTTGATGAGCCGGGCATATCATACTTGCAAGGCTTCAATATTAGACCATCGAGAATCGATCTTACGAAAAGAAGCTACGTCACAGCTGATTTTCACAGGTCGAACCCGAAGTCTTGCCTCAAAGCAGGTGATATTCTCATCGTTCAATCTGGACATATTGGCACAGCTGCACGTGTACCGGATGGGTTTGGCGCAGCGAACTGCCACGCCCTAATAATCGTAGATATTGATCGAGATTTAGTTGACCCAGACTACGTCGTAGAGTACCTGAACAGCGCTCTTGGGCAGGCTAGACTTAGAGGATTACATGTTGGCTCCTCAATGCTACACATCAATACTTCTGAGCTAGCTGACTATCAAATACCACTCCCTCAGCTTCGGGAACAACGCAAGATTGCCGAGATAATGCGGACTTGGAACGAGGCGATCGAGAAGCTCGATAGGCTGCGCACCGCTTATGAGAGCCGCATCCTTGGACTCCGAGACTCCCTAATGGCACGCGCCAGCCGCCAAGGTCGGCCCGCCTGTTTCGGTGACTTTCTCACGGAAAGCCGTATTCCCGGCAGCAACGGAGCAACGGCACGGAAAATCTCGGTCCGTCTGTATGGAAAAGGCACACTGGAGAAAAATAGCTCCCGTAGCGGGAGCGCAAACACGCGTTACTATCGTCGCAAGGCGGGGCAGATTATCTGGAGTAAGCTGGACTTTTTGAACGGAGCTTTTGCCCTTATTGGTCCTGAGCTCGACGGCTGTGAATCCACGTTAGATCTCCCCGCCTTCGATTGTGACCCCAGTGTCAATCAGGCATGGCTGATCGAATATCTAACCCGTCCCGCTTATTACACGAGGCAAGTTCACTTGGCCCGGGGCCAGCGTAAAGCTCGACGAATCGCTCCCGATGATTGGTTGGCCTCACCGCTGCGCCTGCCAGACCGCGCCACCCAGGACCACATCGCCGATACCCTGTCCTGCGCACGGAAAGAGCTGTCACTTCTCGATGCAGAAATCGACGCAGTGACTCGACAGAAACGCGGACTGATGCAGAAACTGCTAACGGGAGAGTGGCGGGTCTCTCCCACCTCTGAAGAGCCCTCCGAAACCCTCAAGGAGAACGCACATGCCGAATGAAAAGAACTATTGGACCCAGCAACGACCGGACGGAAAGTGGGAATCCAAACGCGAGGGCGCTCAGCGTGCCAGTAAAGTCACCGACACTCAGTCCGATGCTTGGGCACATTCACGCGAGAGTGCCGCTAAACAACAGGGTGAGGCTTTTTTGAAAAACCGCGAAGGTAAAATTCGCGGCAGAAGCACCTATGGCAAGGACCCATATCCACCGAAGGGTTGATTGCCTACAGCAGAAAATTCGGAGCAGTTAGCTTGCCAGAGGAGATGCTAGAAATGGGTGACCTAAAACGCACGGCGCTGATTTATGACTTCGATGGAACACTCGCTCGTGGCAATCTTCAAGAGACGAGTTTTATCCCGGATATTGGCATGACCAAGGAAGAATTCTGGTCCAGGGTCAAAGAAAGAACCCGGGCCCAGGATGCCGACGAAATTCTTGTCTACATGCACCTAATGCTCGAAAAAGCAAAAGAGCAGTGTATTCAGATCACCTCAAAGGACCTGAGACGCCACGGGGAAAAAGCCCCTCTTTTTCCTGGCCTTGCAGACAAGTCGTGGTTTCACCGGATCAATGAGCATGCTGCCGAGCGCGGGCTGGCACTCGAGCACTACATTGTGTCCTCTGGTATTCACGAAATGATCGAAGGCTGCGCCATTCGTGACGTTTTTCGCCAGGTTTTCGCCTCCAAATTCATTTACATCGATGATGTGGCGGCCTGGCCAGGTGTCGGCATCAACTACACGACCAAGACGCAATATTTATTTCGGATCAACAAAGGCATCGATAACCATTGGGACAACGTGTCGATCAATAGCTACATGCCAGAGGATGAGCGCCCGATCCCCTTTGACCGCATGATCTTTCTGGGTGACGGCGATACCGATATTCCGACGATGAAAATGCTGACCCACAAGGGAGGGCATTCTGTTGCGGTGTATGATTCGGATAGAACGGATCGCGATCTCAAGAAGATACACAAGCTGATCTCTGATAGCCGTGTCGAGTTTGTCGCGCCGGCGGATTACGAGCAAAACTCCCAAATCGATATCATCATCAAGGGAATTCTTGGCCGGATCGCTAGGAATCATGGATATAGGCCCACCGAATGACCTTCGACGCCGCCGAAAAACACCAGTCCCAGATTCCCGCGCTACAGCTGCTGGTGGCGCTGGGCTTTACCCCGCTGTCGCAGGCGGAGGCGCTGCGCCTGCGCGGCGGGCGGCTCAAGAACGTGGTGCTGGACGATATCCTGATCGAGCAGTCGATGCGCCTCAACCGCTTCACCCATCGTGGGCGAGAGTACCCCTTCGACCTGCAGGATGCCCATGAGGCACTGCGGCGGCTCAAGCCCACGCCGGACCGGCTGAAGGGGCTGCGCGGCACCAATCAGGAGATCTACGACACCCTGGTGCTCGGCACCACGATCACCAAATCCATCGACGGCGACTCCAAGAGCCACTCGTTTCGCTATATCGACTGGGAGACACCCGAGAACAACGTTTTCCACGTCACCGCCGAATTCGCGGTGGAGCGGACGGCGTCTCGCCAGACCCGGCGCTGCGATATCGTCGCGTTCGTCAACGGCATTCCGTTCGTGGTGATCGAGAACAAGCGGCCCACCGAAGATCTAAAGAAGGCCGATAGCCAGCTGATCGGCTACCAGCGCGAAGATGGCATTCCCCAGCTCTTCCACTTTGCGCAGCTGCTGATGACCATGAACCGGGTGGAGGCGCGTTATGCCACCGTCGGTGCCAAGGCGAAGTTCTGGCACGGTTGGCGGGAAGAGGATGATGCGGAGGACGCCCTCTCCGTCATGGCGCGCGCGCTCCCCGCCACGGCTGCACCGGCGCCGGAGCAGATGGCCGAACTCGCCAGCGAGGACGAAGCCGAGCGACTGCTGGCGGCGGCCAACCAGCCGCTGAGCATCGCGGAAGCGCAGGCGATCTATGCCGGCCGCCTAGCGGATGCCCGCGATCATTTCCTGGCGCTGCGGGAGGAAGGCGAGCGCGCCGTGACCGAGCAGGATCGAACGCTCTACGCGCTGTGTCGGCCGTCGCGGCTGCTCGATCTGGTCCGTCGCTTCACCGTGTTCGATGGCGGTGTGCGCAAGATCGCGCGTCATCAGCAGTTCTTCGGCATCCGGCGGGCGATCGAGACCATCAGTCAGCACGATACCCGCGGCGCGCGCAAGGGCGGCGTGATCTGGCACACACAGGGCTCGGGCAAGTCGCTGACCATGGTAATGCTGGGGCGTGCCCTGGCGCTGGAAAGCGGCATCGAGAACCCCCGCATCATCATCGTCACCGACCGTGACGATCTCGACCGGCAGATCAAGGGGACGTTCAAGTCCTGCGATCTGGAGCCGGTACGGGCGACGACCGGTGCGCATCTGCTCGAACTCGTGCGCGACAAGACGCCACTGATCACCACGATCATCAACAAGTTCGATACCGCGCTGAAGCAAAATCAGCCGCCGGATGACGATCCCAACATCTTCGTGCTGGTCGACGAAAGCCACCGCACCCAGACCGGCCGCTACGGCGGGCATAGCCAGTTTGCCGCCAAGATGCGTCGGCTGCTGCCCCGCGCCTGCTATCTCGGCTTCACCGGTACGCCGCTGCTGAAGAAAGAGAAAAACACGCTACAGACCTTCGGTCGGCTGATCCACCGCTATGGCATCGACGAAGCGGTAGCCGACGAATCCGTGGTGCCGCTGCTCTACGAGGGCAGGCTGGTCGAGCAGCAGGTCTCGGGGCAGGTGATCGACCGCTGGTTCGACAAGATCAGCGTTGGTTTGAGCGAGGATCAGCGCCGCGATCTGAAGCGCAAGTTCTCGCGCATGGATGCACTGAACAAAACCGAGCAGGCAATCCGCGCCAAGGCGTTCGACATCTCCGAACACTATCGCCAGCACTGGCAGGGAACCGGCTTCAAGGCGCAGATCGTCGCGCCGTCGAAGGCTGCGGCCGTTCGCTTCAAGGCAGTCCTGGACGAGATAGACCACGTCTCTAGCGCGATCGTCATATCGCCGCCCGATGAGAACGAGGGCAACGAAGAGGTCGATCAGCAATCGAGGGATATGGTGCAGGATTTCTGGTCGCAGATGATGGCGCGGTACAAGACCGAGGAGGCGTACAACCGCGAAATCGTCGAGGCTTTCAAGGGTTCCGGCGATCCGGAGATCCTGATTGTGGTCTCGAAACTTCTCACCGGCTTCGATGCGCCGCGCAACACCGTGCTTTACATCTGCAAGTCGCTCAAGGAGCACAATCTGCTGCAGGCCATCGCGCGCGTGAACCGACTCTTCGAGGAGGGCGATACGGAGAAGCAATTCGGCTTCGTCATCGACTACGAAGGCCTGCTCGGCGAGCTCGACAGCGCGTTGACCACCTACAACGCCTTCGAGGGCTACGAAGCGGCGGACCTCGCCGGGACGGTGCACGATGTCCGCGAGGAGATCCGCAAGCTGCCTCAGCGTCACGATCAGCTCTGGGATCTGTTCAAGTCGGTGCGCAACAAGCGCGACATGGAGCAGTTCGAGCGCCATCTCGCCGACGAAGCGCGCCGCCAGGACTTCTATGCGCGCCTGAGCGCCTTCAGCCGTTGCCTGCATATTGCGCTGTCGTCGGACAAGCTGCTCGACGTCTTCGACCAGAATAAAGTGGACGCCCTAAAGCGCGACTGGCAGCAGTTCTCGGAACTCAAGCGCTCGGTCCAGATCCGCTATCAGGAAACGGTAGATATCCGCGAGTTCGAGCCCAAGATCCAGAAGCTACTCGACGATCATGTCGTGGCGATGCCCGCCGAGACGATCATCGATGTGGTCAACATCAACGATCCCGATGCGCTGAAGGCGGTGGTCGAGGAAACCGGTGTCTCGGAAGCCTCGAAGGCCGACCGCATTTCCAGTGCCACCCGGCGGGCGATCACCGAGAACATGGATGAGGACCCTACCTTTTACAAACGTTTCTCGGAGCTGCTCGAAGAGACGATCCGCGCCTATCGCGAGCAGCGGCTCTCCGAACGTGAGTACCTGCGGAGCGTGGTAAAGCTGGCGAGCCAGATAGCGCGCAAGGAGCGCGGCCATCACGTGCCGGAGCGCCTCAAAGGCGATGAGGATGGGCAGGCGTTCTTCGGTATTCTCGACGGCCAACTCCAGACCCGGGACGAGGCGACGGTGGCGGGCGACGAAGCGGCCATCATCTCCTTGGACATCATCGAGATCATCAAGTCACATCTGATCGTCGACCTGTGGTCGAACGAGATGGCGCAGAACGATCTACGCAACGCCATCGACGACTACTTCTTCGATGTCATCCGCGACCAGAAGGGCGTCGATCTGCCGGTCGAGGTGCTGGACGACCTGGAGCAGAAGATCATGAACCTCGCCCGCGCCAGATTCACCGCATGACTCGGGAACGGCACTGCCTGCGCTACGGAGCACAGAACATTCACTACGAGATCGTCCGGCGGCCCAGAAAGACGCTCGAAATCGCTGTAGAGCCGGATGCCTCGGTGACGGTCGCAGCCCCCCTTGAGACACCGCTGGAGGCCATCGAAGCCAGGCTGCGCAAGCGAGCCGCCTGGGTGATGCGGCAACAGCGCTATTTCTCACAGTTCCTGCCGCGGACACCCGAGCGGCAGTATCTCGCCGGTGAGACGCACCTCTACCTCGGACGACAGTATCGCCTGAAAGTGATCCCGCATACGCAAAAGCGTGTGACGCTGATCCGAGGGTTCATCGTCGTACAGACCCCTCGCCCCTACAGCCCCGAGACGACACGCGAACTGGTCGAGGCCTGGTACCGGGATCGGGCGCACCTCAAGTTCCCGGAGCGGCTCGAACATTGCCTCGCCCGCTTTCCGGCGCCTCAGGCATTCCGGCCGCAGGGGCTCATTGTGCGCCAGACACAGCAGCGTTGGGGCTCCATGTCTCCTGCCGGTCGCCTGCTGCTCAATCGCCGCCTGGTTCAGGCCCCGGTCGATTCCATCGACTATGTGATTACCCACGAACTCTGCCACATGGCCGAGCCTCATCATGGCCCGGCATTCTATGAGCTCCTAGATAAGATCATGCCGGACTGGGAGCGGCGTAAGCAGCGATTGGAGCAAGCTATGGCCTGAAAGCGACAGTTAGCGGAGTCTTCGATACGTGCTCAGGATTTACCTGCCAAGGCCCGCTCCAATGTTTGCCCTGAAGCGTCATTTTGAAGACGGTGGTGCTAATTCCGCTCCCTACGATGCGGAATCGCCACGCGTGAAGCGAGCCGCGCACGGCGCTACACTATCGCCCGACCGAGGCCGCTACGCTCGGCCAGCCCGATTTCGCCACCTGCCGCCAACGAGGTTTCCCGATGCCCGCGCACCTGCTTTCCGTCGACTCGCTCTCCCGTGACGCCGTCGATCACCTGATCCGCGTTGCCGAGCGCATGGAGCCGATTGCCCAGCGGCGCAAGGTGACCCGCGTGCTCGAAGGCGCCGTGCTCGGCAATCTGTTCTTCGAGGCCAGCACCCGAACCCGCATCAGCTTCAACGCCGCCTTCTGCCGGCTCGGCGGCAGCGTCTGCGACACCACCGGCTTCACCTTCTCCTCGATGGCCAAGGGGGAATCGCTCTACGACACCAGCCGCGTCATGGGCGGTTACGTCGACGCCATTGTCATGCGCCACCCCGAGCAGGGCTCGGTGGCGGAATTCGCCGAAGCGACCCAGGTGCCGGTGATCAACGGCGGCGACGGCCCCGGCGAGCACCCGAGCCAGGCCCTGCTGGACGTCTACACCATCACCAAGGAGTTCGCGCGATTGGGCAAGCCGCTGGCCGGTGCCCACCTGCTGCTGACCGGCGATCTGAAATACGGCCGCACCGTGCACTCGCTGATCAAGCTGCTGTCGCTCTACGAACCGCTGCGGATCACGCTGGTCTCGCCGCCGGGGCTGGAAATGCCGCAGCACCTGATCGATCTGGTCGCCTCGCGCGGGCATCGCATCGAAACGCGCCCCCATCTGGCGGAGAACTTCGATGATGTCGACGTGATCTACGCCACTCGCATCCAGCGCGAGCGCTTCACCGCGGAGATGTCGGAGAGCTTCGCCGAGCTGACCTCGGATTTCGTCGTCGATCGCGGCTTCCTCGATCGCCGCTGCTCGCCGACCACCATCGTCATGCACCCACTGCCGCGTGACAGCCGACCCGGCGCCAACGATCTCAGCACCGACCTGAACGGCGACCCGCGCCTGGCGATCTTCCGCCAGACCGACAACGGCATTCCCATGCGCATGGCGATCTTCGCCCACCTGCTGCAGGTCGAGGACCTGATCGAACAGGATCCGCGTGACGTACGCTGGTTCGTGCCGCCGAGCTTCGGCGTCGACGACCGCACGCTCTGAATCAGCGCCGCGCCTGCCAGAACAGCGAAAACAACTCCGATTGCGAGCTGACACCCAGCTTGGCGTAGAGATGCTTCTTGTGGGCGCGCACCGTCTCGATCGAGATTGCCAGACGGCGGGCAATCTCCTTGGTCGAGCTGCCACCCAGCATCAATTGGCTGACTTCGCGCTCACGCTCGGTCAAGGCGTAGCGTGAATCGAAGTCAAGCTCCTTGTCCGGTTGCGGATGCCACGGATGTGGCCCGGAAGCACCATCTTCTTCCGGCTCGAAATGCATGCGAAGCCGCATCAGCGCCAGTAGCCACGGCTGCATCAAGGCGAGACTGCCCAGCGCCTCCCGGGAAAATGGGCGAGTCGAGCCCAGCGACAGGCACAATATCCGGCGATCATCCAGCGTCTGATTGAAGTGGATCTCGTCGGCGACGATGTTGCGCTGGAAATAGCGCTGATAGTACTCGGTGCGAGTGAAGTGCTGCGGCGCCACTTCGGCCAGCGTGAACAGGCCGCAACGGTCGCGCTCGCAGGCATCGATGTAGAACGGATCGAGCAGATACAGGCCACGCTGATAGTCCTGAAACAGTGCGTCGTCGGCACCGTCGTCCTCGTCGCTTTCGGCGAGGATACGGGGTGGCTGCTGGCGGTCGAAGACCAGCGCCACCCAGGTGTCGAAATGCACTTCCCTCGTCAGCCGCCGGACGAGAGCCAGCCAGAAGCCGGCACGGTCCACGTTCTCCGCCAGTTGGCCGAAGGCGCGATGCCACTCCAGGCTTTCCAGCGAGGTCATCTCAACTGAGCCTGTCTCCGGCCGAGCTCGTTGGGTCATCGTTTTTTCTCTTTCAAGCCAAGCCGAATCCCCCAATCGGGTTACCCCGCTTGCGGGATAGGCAGTGGCGCGAGATTGGGGATACTGAAGGCCATCAGCTCCCGTTCCAATCACAACTTCCCGGAGTGTTCCATGCAGCTTGTCCTGGCACAACTCGCCAGCCGTGAAGGCGAAATCGAGCACAACCTCACCCGAGCGCTCGAGGTCGTTCATGCCGTCGACGACGATACCGCGCTGATCGTCTTTCCCGAAACGCATCTGAGTGGCTTTGCCGAACCTGAGCATGTGTTCGATCGTGCCCTGACGCTCGACGGGCCGGAACTCGAGGCATTGATCGAGGCCAGTCGCGATCGCGATCTGGCGATCGCCATCGGCCTGCTGGAGCGAGAGGGCGAGACCGTGTTCAACACTACCGTGCTGATCACGCCCGAAGACGGTATCGCACTACGCTACCGCAAGACCCACCTGTGGCCGGACGAACGCACGCTGGTTCAGCCAGGCAATGCGCTTCATTGTCTCGAATGGCGCGGCCGATGCATCGGCCTGTTGATCTGCTACGACCTGGAATTCCCCGAGCCGGCCCGCGCGCTGGCAACCATGGGGGCCGACCTGCTGGTGGTGACCAACGGCAATATGGATCCCTACGGCCCCGTACATGCTCGTGCCGCTCAGGCCAGAGCCCAGGAAAACCAGTGTTTCCTCGCCATGAGCAACCGAGCCGGTCAGGGCGCCGGGCTCACCTTCGCTGGCGAGAGCGCATTGATCGGCCCCGATGGCGACACCCTGTTCCGAGCCGGTCGCGAGGAGACCGTTCAAGCGCTGCATCTGGACCCGGCGCGCCTCTCCAGTGCCAAACAGGACTACCACTACGCAGAGGATCGACGTCTAAGCCTCAGAGGGCATCTTGAAACCCAGGGCTCGCGGCGCAGCTGGCATTTCGACTGAACGCCGAACCGGCTCCCTGCGTTCATCACGACGACTGCTGCTAGCCGCAACGACCACGATTCGTAAAACAACCACACTTCGTAAAACAACCACAACAGGACATGACAATGTCGGAAATGAAGAAGACCCTTACCCTATCCCAGGTCGTGCTGTTCGGCCTGGCCTACATGACCCCGATCATCGTGCTCGGCACTTTCGGGGTGCTGGCGGTGGTCACCCAGGGTGCAGTGGCAGGCGCCTATCTCGCTGCGCTGGTGGCGATGCTGTTCACCGCCCACAGCTATGGCCGCATGGCCGCCGCCTATCCCGTCGCCGGCTCTGCCTACGCCTACGTTCGTCACGCCATCGATGATCGGCTGGGATTCCTTGCTGGCTGGGCCATTCTGCTCGACTATCTGTTCCTGCCGATGGTGATCTGGCTGATCGGGGCGGCCTATCTGAACTCCGCCTTCCCGACCATCCCGACGGCGCTATGGCTGCTGGCGTTCATCGGCGTGACCACGGTGATCAACGTGCTGGGACTGAAGCTGGCCAGCCTGGTCAATAGCGCCATGATGCTGATCCAGATGCTGGTGCTGGTCGCCTTCGTCGGCCTCAGCCTGCGCTACCTTCTCGGCGACCCGACCCAGCCACTGTTCAGCCTTACTCCCTTCCTGGGTAGCGACAATGCCTCGCTGCCGATACTGATGGCCGGTGCGGCCGTCGCCTGCTATTCGTTTCTCGGCTTCGATGCCGTGACCACGCTGACGGAGGAAACCAAGGATCCCGAGCGCACGCTGCCCCGGGCGATCCTGTTGATCACGCTGCTGGGCGGGCTGATCTTCATCGTCGTCTCCTACTGCGTCCAGCTCGCGGCGCCGGGCTTCGACTTCGCCAATCCGGACGCCGCCGCCTACACCATCGCGCGCAATATCGGCGGTGACGTGTTCGTGTCGATTTTCCTGATCGGATTGGTCGTGGGTCAGTTCGCCTCGGGCATCGCCGCCCAGGCCAGCGGTGCACGCCTGATCTACGCCATGGGCCGCGACGATGTGTTACCGCGCCGCTGGCTCGGCCGTCTGGGTCGTCATGGAACGCCACTGGGCGGGCTGCTTCTGAGCGCCGTGGTGGCCTTGCTGGCGCTGACGATGGATGTGCTTTCTGCGGCCTCGTTCATCAACTTCGGCGCGTTTCTGGCCTTTGCCCTGGTCAACCTGGCGGTGATCTTCCATTACTACCTCAAGGGCGGCCGCCGCAGCCTGGGCGACACACTTCGCTATCTGGTATGTCCGGCGATCGGACTCGGCGCGATCGTGTGGCTGCTGTTCAGCCTCGATCACAAAGCCGTCACGCTTGGCTCGCTGTGGCTCTTGATGGGATTGGCATGGCTGCTTTGGTTGACCCGTGGCTTCCGACGACCCACGCCGGAGTTGCATATCGACGCGTGAAGCAGCATCTTCTGAAAATTGGGAATGGGTTCTCGCCGGGTGCGGGAATCCGTTCTCCGGCATCCGTCGAACGTCGATATCTCGCACTCTTCTCGCAATCTCCTCGCGCCAGCCCCGCCTCACTATCCGCCTCACCTTCACCCGTCGAAATGACGCGGCCCCGAACACGACACGAACCGTCATCCTGTCGAATATTCCATTACCCAGCTAATATCCATCGATTCCAAAGTCTTGCTGGCGGAGGAGTCCGATCGGCTCCGAATTCTATTGTAACATCGTAAAAATTCAGGCATTAAACGGCGATAAACCGGGTCTTTCATCGCGAATTCGGCAGGAAAAAGATCAGCAAAAAGCGCTGCGTGGCTACCGGAATTCACGTCGTCCGGCAGGATATGGTGTTATTAAATAGTTGACATCGACCACGGAATTAATGACACACTGAGCGAGCCACGTCACTCTGCGACATGGCAGAATCAACAATTACAAGCGCAGCGCGCAACCCAAGACGGACTTCCTATGACAGTTTATTCGTCGTCGGCGACAACCGCCTCCTGGTATCGGGACTCCATTGCCGTCGAGCTCGAGCCAGCGCTCCCGCTGGAAGGCGATCATCGCGCCGATGTCTGCGTCATCGGCGCGGGCGTTACCGGTTGCTCCGCCGCGCTGCATCTGGCGCAGCAGGGATATCGCGTCATCCTGCTCGAAGCGCTGAACGTGGGGCACGGTGCCTCCGGGCGCAGCGGCGGGCAGATACTGCCGGGCCTGGGCACCGACATACGTACCGTCGAAAACGCCCTGGGTCGGTCCGCCGCCCGCGATATCTGGGAAATGAGTCGTGAAGCCGTCAGGCTGACCGCCCACCTCGTCGAGCAACACCAGATTCCCTGCGAGATGTCCTGGGGCTATCTCCACGCGGCGGTCAAGCCTCGGCACGTCGTCGAGCTCCGACAGTGGCAGGAGCGGATGGTCCGCGACTTCGACTATCACGGGCTCGAGTGGCGGGAAGGCGACGCGCTGCGCGAGCACGTCGTCACCGATGCCTATCCGGCGGCGCTCTGGGAGCGCGAAGCCGGCCATCTGCACCCCCTCAATTACACACTCGGCCTGGCCCGAGCCGCTCAGCAAGCCGGAGCGATCCTTCATGAGTTCAGTCCCGTGGTCGATATCCGGCACGGCAAGCAGGCCACCGTCGTCACCGAACGCGGCCGGGTCGTGGCCGATCACGTGGTCATCGCCACCAACGCCTACGGCGACCGCCTGGTGCCCCAGATGAGCGGGCGCATCATGAGGGCGGCCAACTACATGATCGCCACCGCGCCCATGAGTGAGCAGCAGGCCGCCCAGGTTCTCCCCCGAAACGATGCATTGTCGGACACCAACTTCGTACTCGATTACTATCGCCTTTCGAGAGACAGACGCCTGATCTACGGCGGGGAGGTGAGTTACGACGGCCGCCCGCCCCGAGGTCTGGAGGCGCGTACCGACGCCAAGATACGGCGCCTGTTCCCGGTGCTGAAAGAGATCGATATCGAATATCGCTGGGGGGGAGACGTGGCCATCACGATGAATCGCGCGCCGGACTTCGGCCGGCTGGCGCCCAATGTCTTTTACGCCCAGGGCTACTCCGGCCATGGGATGGCGCTGGCGGGACTGGCCGGCAAGCTGCTGGCCGAGACCATTGCCGGGCAAAGCGAGCGCTTCGACATCTTTTCCGCCATGCCCCACCGGATGTTCCCGGGCGGCCGATGGTTACGGACTCCCCTGCTGGTACTGGCAACCAATTTCTACAAGCTTCGCGACCGGCTGTGACGAGCGGCAAGCACGACGAGGAGTGCCCAATGACCGATTTGACGAACGCCGTGAACACCACCGAGCGCCTGGATCGAGAGGAGACTCGCGTGGCGGCGGCAGATGCGGCGGCGAGAGGCAAGCGCGGCGCTTCCTCGATCAGGATGCAGGGATTGCGCAAGCAGTTCGGACGCGATGCCATTGCGCTGGCGGGGGTCGACCTGGACATCCACGCCGGCGAATTCTTCACCCTGCTGGGGCCGTCCGGATGTGGCAAGACGACGCTGCTGCGTATCCTCGCCGGGCTGGAAGAGGCCGATGACGGCCAGCTGACGATCGGGGGCAAGGATGTCATCGATACCCCGCCGCATCAGCGCAGCGTCAACACGGTCTTTCAGTCCTACGCGCTGTTTCCCCATCTGTCGGTGCGGGAAAACCTGGCGTTCGGCTTGAAGATGCGCGGCGTCGCGGCCAAGGCGCGTGAAGCCAAGGTGGCGGAGATCGCCCGGTTCATCCAGCTGGGAGATCTGGTCGACCGCCGTATCGATCAGCTGTCCGGCGGTCAGCGCCAGCGCATCGCCCTGGCGCGGGCCCTGGTCTGCGAACCCGACGTGTTGCTGCTGGACGAACCGCTTTCAGCGCTGGATGCCGGCCTGCGCAGCCAGCTGCAGGTCGAGCTGCTGCGAGTCCAGAAGCGGCTCGGCATGACCTTCGTGTTCGTCACCCATGACCAGGACGAGGCGATGGTGATGTCGGACCGCATCGCCGTGCTCGACGACGGCCACATCCAGCAGGTCGGCCCGCCCCAGGAGGTCTACGAGCGCCCTGCCAACGCCTTCGTGGCCCGCTTCATGGGACATGGCAACCTGTATCGGATCCATCGCCGCGACGGCTCGCGCCTGAGCACGGAAATCGGCACGCTGCAAATGGACGGGGAGAGCGAGGGCGAGCTGGTGCTGATGCGCCCGGAAACGCTGGATCTCGAACCGGGCCACGTCGAGGGTCCCAACCATCTGCCCGGCACCATCACGGAACGGCTCTATCGCGGAAGCCATGCGGAGTTTCGCATCAGTATCGCAGGCACGACGCTTCAGGCCACCGTCAACAACCGTGGCAGGCGGCTACCGAACGTGGGGGACGAGGTGACGGTCGTCGTCGCCCCGGAAGACCTCGTGACGCTGAGCGAGTGAGACCCGACATGTCGACGAACAATATTGCGGTAATGGGACGCGGCCAGGGCATGGTCCGCGAAGCGCGTCATCTCCTGTTCACGGTGGCGCCGGGTGCCCTCTGGATCGTCATCTTCCTGGTGCTGCCAAGCCTCTACCTGATGGCCGTTGCCTTCATGTCCAACGGCCCCTACGGCCTGCCGCAGATGCCGCTGTCGCTGAACTCGTTCAAGCAGCTGGCCGGGGTCGGCTTCCTGGGCTGGAGCCCGGGCAATCTCTATACCCTGCTGCGCTCGCTGTGGCAGACCCTGGTCGCGACCGGGCTGGTGGTGCTGGTGGCGTATCCGCTCGCCTACTACATCACGACCTGCCGGGCGAAGTGGCGGCCGATCATGCTCCTGCTGGTGGTGGTGCCCTCCTGGACCAACCAGGTGATTCGCACCTTCGGCTGGATGAACCTGCTGGCGCCCGGCACGCCGCTCTCCAACGCGGCCGAAGTGCTCGGCTTCATTTCCCCCAACATGGGTTTGTACCCCTCCAACTTCGCGGTGACGCTGGGGCTGGTGTACAACTTCCTGCCCTTCATGGTGCTGCCGCTCTATGCCGCCTTCGAGAAGCTCGATACCGCACAGGTCGAGGCCGCCCAGGATCTCTACGCCAGGCCCGCCCGAGCATTCTGGCACGCCGTCTTCCCGCAGACGCTACCGGGGCTGCTGGCCGGAATCGTGCTGGTCGCGATTCCCGCCTTCGGCATGTACGTCATTCCGGAGCTGCTCGGCGGCGGCAAGGCGATGATGCTCGGCAATCTGGTCGCTACCCAGTTCTCCGGCGGTTCCAACTGGCCGCTGGGCGCGGCCGGCGCGATCCTGATGCTGATCGCGACCTTCATCGGGCTGTTCGCGATGCGGCGCATCGGCAAGCGCCTGGGTGGCGGCGAGGAGGTGGTGATATGAGAAAGCGAACCCTCAAGCGCGGCCTGACGGCCTTCTGGTGGATCACGCTGGTGTTCCTGTACCTGCCGCTGGCCGTGGTGGTGCTGTTCTCCTTCAATGCCTCCAACAGCGCCGCCAGCATGACCGGCCTGTCGCTGCGCTGGTATCACCAGCTGCTCGGCAACGAGCAGATCATGGCCGCCTTCGGCAACACCCTGATCCTGGCGATCTGTTCGTCGGTCATCGCGCTCGTCATCGGCTGCCTGATCGGCTACGGCATGTATCGTCACCGCCACCGCAAGCTCGGCTGGCTGATCGTGCTGATCTACCTGCCCATCGTGCTGCCGGACATCGTTTTCGGCATTTCCGAGATGGCCTTCTTCGTCCAGTTCCATCGGCTGACCGGGCTGCTCCAGCCGGGGCTCGGGACCATGGTCATCGCCCACGTGACCTTCCAGATTCCGTTCGTCGCGCTGATCGTCTATTCACGCTTCGTCGGACTCGACCCGACGCTGTTCGAAGCGGCCAAGGATCTCTACGCCACGCCCGTCAAGCGCGTCGTCCACTTCATGCTGCCGACCATCAAGCCGGCGCTGATATCCGCCTTCTTTCTCTCCTTCACGCTGTCGGTGGACGACTTCGTGATCAGCTTCTTCACGGCGGGGCCGGAAAGCGCCACGCTGCCGATCTACATCTGGGGCGCGATCAAGAAAGGCGTGTCGCCCGAGATCAATGCCATCGCCACGCTGATGATCGGTGCGGTAGCGATAGCCGCCGCGATCAGCCTGTTGTTCAGCCGTAAAAACCAGCACAGTCGCAAACGTCAATCCTGACCTGAGAGCCCGCGCACGGGTAAACATTGAAGAGACAACAAGGAAAAAAGCCCATGTCGAAGCACACCAAGACTGCCGCCGCCGTTGCCTTCTGCAGCCTGCTATTGGGAACCGGCGCACAGGCCGCGGAAGAGAAGCTCTATCTGTTCAACTGGACCGAGTACATGGACCCGGAGATCATCACGGCGTTCGAGCAGAAGTACGACGTCGAAGTGGTGCAGAACTATTACAACTCGCTGCCGGAGATGTTCGCCAAGCTGAACGCGGGCGGCGCGTCCCAGTACGACATCATCGTCCCCTCCAACTACTACGTGCCGCGCTTGATCGAGACGGGCCTGGTCCAGAAGCTCGACCACGCGAAGATTCCCAACTTTGCCAACGTCAAGGAGCAGTTCAAGGATCCGAGCTTCGACCCGGGTTCCGCATACTCCGCGCCCTACCAGTGGGGCACGACAGGCATGATCTACAACACCGACACCTTCCCGGACGCTCCCAACAGCTGGTCGCTGATGTTCGACCCGGAGGTCAATCCCGACTATCCGTTCGCCATCATGGGCGACGGCCAGGTGGCCATCGGCGCCGCCTGCGGTGCGCTGGGCAAGCCCTATGACTGCGACACGCTGGACAGCTGGCGCGAAGCCGCCAAGCTGATGATCGAGACCAAGAGCCGCGACAACTTCTCCGGCTTCACCGACGGCACCCCGGCGCTACAGCAGCTGGCCCGGGGCGTGACCCACGTGGGCATGTCCTACAACGGCGACTATCTCTACTTCAAGGGAGAGGATCCGGAAGCCTTCGAGCACCTGGCATTCGCGATTCCCGACGAGGGCGCCGAAATGTGGGTGGACTCCATGATGATCCCCTCCGGCGCCCCGCACCCGGATCTGGCCCACAAGTTCATCGACTTCATCCTGGACGCGAAGATCGGCGCCCAGCTGTCCAACTACAACTACTACGCCAGCCCCAATGCGGCGGCCGAGCCTTATCTCGAGGAAGCGCTGAAGCAGCCTCCCGCCCAGCCCACCGAGGAGGAGATGAAGCGTCTGCATTTCACGCCCAGCCTCGAGGGCGAGAAGCTGCAGACGTTCCAGCAGCTCTGGTCCGAAGTCCAGGCCCGATAACGGCAGCAGCCGGGCGCGGCAGGCTGCTGCGCCCGGCTGCCAAGAAACACCACACGGGACACGCTCATGAGTCACCACCAGGAATCGTCAACGCTCAAGGACTGGTTTCAGCAGCATGGCATTACCGAAGTCGAGAGTCTGGTGACCGATCTCACCGGCATTCTCAAGGGCAAGATCATGCCGGCCAGCAAGTATCTCAACGGCGGGCGGCCAAGACTGCCGGACTCCATCTTCATCCAGACCGTCACCGGGGGTTATCCCGACGACGAGGACATCCGCTTCTGGAATCCCGCCGAACGGGACATGGAGCTGGTGCCCGACCCCAATGCCGCCTTTCTGGTGCCCTGGGCTGACGACCCCACCGCCCAGATCATCCACGACTGCTACTACCTGACGGGCGAGCCGGTCGACCTGTCGCCCCGCCACGTGCTGAAGCGCGTTCTGGAACTCTACGAACAGCGAGGCTGGCGCCCGGTGGTCGCCCCCGAGGTCGAGTTCTATCTGGTCAAGACCAACATCGACTCCGACTACCCTCTCGAGCCGCCGATCGGTCGCACCGGGCGCCAGGAGAGCAGCCGTCAGTCGTTCTCCATCGACGCGGTCAACGAGTTCGATCCGCTGTTCGAGGAGATGTACGACTACTGCGAGGCAATGCATCTCGACCTGGACACGCTGATCCACGAAGAAGGCGCCGGCCAGATGGAAGTCAACTTCCAGCACGGCAACCCGCTGGCGCTGGCGGACCAGGTGGTCATGTTCAAGCGCGTCCTCCGGGAGACGGCGCTGCGCCACGGCATGTACGCGACCTTCATGGCCAAGCCGATGGCCAACGAGCCGGGCAGCTCGATGCACATTCACCAGAGCCTGGTCGACGCCCAGGGCAACAACCTGTTTGCCGGTGAAGAGGGCCAGACCAGCACCCTGTTCCACCATTTCATCGGCGGCCTGCAACGCTATCTGCCGGCCGCCATGCCGCTGCTGGCGCCCAACGTGAACTCCTATCGTCGCCTGCTTCGCCACGAGGCCAGCGGCTCGGCGCCGATCAACGTCGATTGGGGCACGGACAACCGCACCGTCGGCCTGCGGGTGCCCGTTTCCACCCCGGCGGCGACCCGGGTCGAGAACCGGCTGCCCGGGGCCGACGCCAACCCCTATCTGGTGCTGGCCGCCTCGCTGGCCTGCGGCTATCTCGGCATGCTCGGCCAGATAGAACCGCGCCCGCCGATGGTCGGTTCGGCCTGGGCCAGCGGCAACAAGCTGCCGGACGACATCGGCCCGGCTCTGGATCGCATGCGGGAGTGTACCGCCCTGGCGGAGATCCTCGGTGAACGCTTCACCAACAGCTATCTCGCCGTCAAGCACACGGAACACCGCGCGTACTTCCGCGTCATCAGCTCATGGGAACGCGAGCATCTGCTGCTGCGGGTCTGATCCCGGGCCGTGACGACGATTCGTGAGACGGCGGTTCACGAGACGGTCCTTGAGACGATGATTCTAGAGACGACGATTCGCAAGACGACGATTCGCAAGACGACGGACAGGCAACCAGGAGGCACCATGAAAACGAAGCGCTGGGCGGTCTTGATGGCAGCGGGAGTGATGAGCGGCGGCGCCCTGGCGGACGCTCGGCCACAGCTGAACCTGTTCAACTGGACCGAGTACATGGATCCGGAGATCATCGCGAATTTCGAGGCCGAGACCGGCATCGACGTGGTGGAGAACTACTACAACTCCAACGCCGAGATGCTGGCCAAGCTGAACGCCGGCGGCGACGCCCAGTACGACATCGTCATCCCGTCGGATTACTTCGTGCCGCGCCTCATCGGGGCGGGTCTGATCCAGCCCCTCGCACCGGACGACCAGGCTCTGGAAGGCATCGACAATATCATGGCGGATTTCCGCCACCCCGCCTACGACCCGGAAGACACCTACACCGTGCCGTATCAGTGGGGCGTGACCGGCATCGTCTACAACACCGACACCTTCCCCGACCCGGACCCCAGCTGGGGGCTGCTGTACGATCCCGACGTCAATACCGATTATCCCTTTGCCCTGCTCAAGGGTGATGCCCAGTTCACCTTCTCCACTATCTGCGCCTATCAGGGCGAAGGGTTCGACTGCGTCGGGCAAGCGCCATGGGTCAAGGCGGCGAAGCTGGTCATCGCCACCCGCGCCCGGGACAACTTCGTCGGCTTCGTCGACGCCACCGCCGCCATCGAGCAGATCGCCAGCGGCGTCATCCATGCCGGCGTCGCCTACAACGGCGACCTGGCCAGCAAGAAAAACGAAGACCCGGAACTCTACGGCAATATCGGCTTCTTCGTGCCCAGGGAAGGCTCGCAGCGCTGGGTGGACGTGATGGCCATCCCGGCCCGGGCGCCCCATCCGGAGAGCGCGCGCCGATTCATCGAATATCTGCTGCGCCCCGACGTCGCGGCCCAGCTCTCCAACTACAACCTGTACACCTCGCCCAACGCCGCGGCACAGCCGATGCTGACCGCCGCACTGCGCGAGCCGCCGGTGATGCCCGATGCCGACACCCGCTCCCGGCTGTCGCTGACGCCCTCCGTCGACGGCGAGCAGTTGCAGCTGCTGCAGCAGTTGTGGTCGGAAGCCCGGTCTCGCTGATCGGCCTTCGTTCCTCCCTTTCGTCCTTTCATTCATGGAGACCAGGATGGCCGCGCCTTCCGACATGAAACACCCGCCGTCAGCCCTCGAATATCCCGCTTCCTGGTATGCGGCCTCGGCCAATGCCGCGCCGGCGCGCCCGGCGCTGTCGGCCGACGTCAGCTGCGACGTGTGCGTGGTGGGCGCCGGATTCACCGGCCTGTCGTCGGCACTGCATCTGGCCGAGAAAGGCCTGAAGGTGGTCGTGCTGGAAGCCGCGCGCGTCGGCTATGGCGCCTCGGGGCGCAATGGCGGCCAGATCGTCAACAGCTACAGCCGCGACATGGACGTGATCGAAGACAAGTACGGCGTCGAGACGGCTCGTGCTTTAGGCGACATGGCGTTCGAGGGCAACCGGGTGATCCGCGAGCGCATCGCGACCTACGGCATCCAATGCGACCTGCGCAATGGCAACCTGTTCGCCGCCTGCAACACCAAGCAGCTCGAGGCCCTGAGGCATCATCAGGCGCTGTGGCAGCGTTACGGCAACGACAGCCTCGAACTGCTGGAAGGCGACGCCTACAAACGTGAGGTCGGCAGCGACCGCTATACCGGCGTGCTGATCGATCACTCCGGCGGCCACCTTCATCCGCTGAATCTGGCGCTGGGCCAGGCAGCCGCCCTGGAATCGCTGGGCGGCGTGATTTACGAGCAGAGCCCGGTCCTGTCCCTCGAGCATGGCGCCCCGGTCACGCTGAAGACCGCCGGCGGCACCCTCAGGGCCGACCGCGTCGTCATGGCCGGCAATGCCTACATGAGCGGCGTGATGCCGGAGCTCGAGCGAAAATCCATGCCCTGCGGGACGCAGATCATCACCACCGAGCCTCTCGGCGAAGAGCTCGCACGGAGCCTGCTGCCCAACGACATGGCAGTGGAGGACTGCAACTACCTGCTCGACTACTATCGCCTGACGCGCGACAACCGGCTGCTGTACGGCGGCGGCGTGAACTACGGCAGCGAAGGATCGGCCGATATCGAAGGCGTCATCCGCCCCAAGATGCTCAAGACGTTTCCGCAGCTCAAGGATATCAAGGTGGACTACGCCTGGAGCGGCAACTTCCTGATGACGCTGAATCGGCTACCGCAGTTCGGCGTCATCAACGACAACGTCTATTACGCCCAAGGCTACTCCGGCCACGGCGTGACCTGCACGCACCTCGCCGGCCGCCTGATCAGCGAGGTGATGACCGGACGTGACGAGCGATTCGACGCTTTCGCCGGCCTGCCGCACCAGCCGTTCCCCGGCGGCCGCATGCTGCGCGTGCCGCTATCGGCGATGGGCGCCTGGTACTACGAGACACGCGACCGGCTCGGCATCTAGGTTTCTCGTCATCTAGATTCCGTGACATCTAAGTTTCTTGGCATCAGACGCCGACAGGGCGCATGGGGAGGTCAAAACCCAGATGCGGGTGAGCGCTGGCAGCGCCCGTCACTGCTGACAGGCGCGGGCGAACCCCTGGAAGATCGCATCGTAGAGCGCATGCTGCCGGGGCTCCCATTCCGGGTGCCACTGTACCGCCAGGGTAAAGCCGGGGGCATCCGGCAGGGAAACCGCCTCGACCAGACCGTCCGGCGCCACCGCCTCCACGAACAGGCCCTCCGCCAGCCGGTCTATGCCCTGCTGATGCAGCGAGTTGACCCGCGCCTTCAGCCCTTCCTCGCGCTCGCCGTAAAGGCTGGCCAGGCGGCCGCCGGGCCGGATGTCGATCTCGTGGCTCGGCGCATATTGCTGTGCCTTCGACCCTTCCGGCTCGCGATGGTCCATCAGGCCGGGCACACGCTGGACGGCCTGATGCAGCGTGCCGCCAAGGGCCACGTTGAACTCCTGGAAGCCGCGGCAGATCCCCAGCAGCGGCAGGCGCCGCTCCAGCGCCAGCGGCACCCAAAGCATGGCGGCGTGATCGCGATCCAGATCGTCCCGCGTGTTTTCCGGCGCCCGCGCCGCATCGTATCGACTCGGCAGCACGTTCGTGTAGCTGCCGGTCAGCATCAGGCCGTCGAGACGATCCAGCAGCGCGCCGGCAGCGCCAGCGTCGCCGTCGCGCCAGACCGGCAGGATGACCGGCTCCAGCCCGTACTCGCGCAGCGCGCCGAGATATTTGTCGGTGACCATGTGGGCGGGGTGGCCTTCCACCTCACGGCGGCAGGCAATGACACCAACCAGGGGACGCTTCTGCATGATGCCTCCTCGGAACCGGAATCCGTTGTGTTTTTATCAACAGGTGATGGCCTGCCTTTCTTGCCACGCACCGGCCATGGAAAACGAGAAATTCGCTTAACACCCATTTAAATTCATAAACTTATTTATAAAACAGCTTGAATCTTACTTGGAAGCGAAGCGAATAATCCGTAAATAATTTGACAACAATACCGGGCAGGCGGAACACTATCAACGACCATAATAAACGATCGCAGGTGACATCATGTCCTCCCTTCCCGTCGACGAGGCTCGTGACTTCCTGGCGCGTCACCCCGCTATCGATAGCATCGATCTGCTGCTGAGCGACCTCAATGGCGTGCTGCGCGGCAAGCGGATTCCCCGGGAAAATCTCGAAAAGGCCTACGTCAACGGCATCAATCTCCCCGGCTCGGTCTTCGCGCTGGATATCACCGGCAACACGATCGAGGAGACCGGCCTGGGCCTGGACATCGGAGACTGCGACCAGGTCTGCCGCCCGATCCCCGGCACCCTGATGCCGACGCCCTGGCTGCGGGATGGCCACCAGGGACAGCTGCTGATGGCCATGCGCAACGAGCACGACGGCCCCTTCTTCGCCGACCCGCGCAACGTCCTCGCGCAGCAGGTTCAGCGCCTCGAGGCGATGGGGTACACGGCCGTCGTCGCGCTGGAGCTCGAGTTCTATATCGTCGATCGCACGCGGGACGACCTGGGCCGGGTGCAGCCGCCCCGCTCGCCGGAAACCGGCGAACGCGCGACCACGAGCCAGGTGTATTCGATTTCGGAGCTCGACGAGTACGCCGGGTTCCTGGGCGACATCCAGGCCGCGGCCGCCATCCAGAACCTCCCGCTGGACACGGCGCTGAAGGAGTGCGCCCCGGGGCAGTTCGAGATCAACCTGGTACACGGCAGCGACGTGCTCAAGGCGTGCGACAGCGCGGTGCTGCTCAAGCGCCTGATCAAGGGCATCGCCGTCAACCACGGCTTCGAAGCGACGTTCATGGCCAAGCCCTACGACGCGGAAGCCGGCAACGGCATGCATGTCCACATGAGCCTGCTCGATGCCCACGGTCGCAACGTCTTTGCCGCCGCCGACGAGAATCCGCTGGGCACCGAGATGCTGCGCCACGCCATCGGCGGCCTGCTCAGGCTGATGCCGGAATCGGTCGCCCTGATGGCCCCGAACCTCAACTCCTTCCGCCGTTTTCAGCCGGGGCTCTATGTTCCCATGGCGCCGACCTGGGGCTTCGACAACCGTTCCGTGGCCCTGCGCATTCCCTCCGGGCCCAATGCCGCACGGCGGATCGAGCATCGTGTCGGCGGCGCCGATGCCAACCCCTACCTGCTGCTGGCCACCCTGCTCGCTTCGGTCATTCACGGCATCGCCAACCGGATCTCCCCCGAGGAAATCGTCACCGGCAATGCCTACGAGCAGTTCGACCCGGCACTGACCAACAGCTGGTCTCGGGCGCTGGAGCTGCTCGAGCGGTCCGAGGTGTTGAACGAGGCGCTCGGCCAGGACTTCCTGAAAGTGTTCCTGGCGAACCGCCGTGCCGAGCGGGCATCCGCCATGCAGGTGGTCAGCCGGCTCGAGTACGACTGGTACCTGCGCCACGTCTGACCCGTGGAGCGTCACATCGGCGAACCGCCAGCGACGCCACCACGACGGCATCACCGCCGCCGATCCCAAATCCGGCACGTCCACCCAGGAGGAGCACGCCATGACATCGCCAGATGCCGCAAGACTCAAGGCGCTCGACCGCGATCACTACATGCACCCCTTCACCGATTTCAAGGCGCTGGGTGACGAAGGCAGTCGACTCATCACCGCCGCCCACGGCGTCTACATCGAGGACGACGAAGGCCGGCAGATCCTGGATGCGATGGCGGGGCTGTGGTGCGTCAACCTGGGCTATGGCCGCCAGGAGCTGGTCGACGCCGCGACCCGGCAACTGCAGCAGCTGCCCTACTACAACAGCTTCTTCAAGACAACGCACCCGCCGGCGGCCGAGCTGGCCGACACCCTCTGCGGCCTGGCGCCGGATCATATCAACCGCGTGTTCTTCACCGGTTCCGGCTCCGAGGCCAACGATACGGTGTTGCGCATGGTGCGCCGCTACTGGGCGCTCAAGGGTCAGCCCGAAAAGCAGTGGATCATCGCCCGCGACAACGCCTATCACGGCTCGACGGTCGCCGGCATGAGCCTGGGCGGCATGGCGCCGATGCAGGCCCAGGGCGGGCCCTGCGTGCCGGGCATCGCCCATATCCGCCAGCCTTACTGGTTCGACGAAGGGCGCGAGATGTCGCCCAAGGCGTTCGGCAAGGTCTGCGCCGAGGCGCTGGAGGCGCGCATCCAGGCGCTCGGGCCGGACAAGGTCGCCGCCTTCATCGCCGAGCCGGTGCAGGGCGCGGGCGGCGCGATCATCCCGCCGGAGAGCTACTGGCCGGCGATCAAGGACGTGCTGTCGCGCTACGATATCCTGCTGGTCGTGGACGAGGTCATCTGCGGCTTCGGCCGCCTGGGCGAATGGTTCGGCAGCGTTCACTACGATCTCGAACCCGACCTGATGCCGATCGCCAAGGGCCTGTCGTCCGGCTATCTGCCGATCGGCGGCGTGCTGGTCGGCGACCGAGTCGCCCGGACGCTGATCGACGACGGTGGCGAATTCCATCACGGCTTCACCTACTCCGGGCACCCCGTCTGCGCTGCCGTTGCGCTCGAGAACCTCAGGTTGATGAAGAGCGAAGGCGTCGTCGAGCAGGTGCGCCAGGTAACGGGGCCGTATCTGGCCAAGCGCTGGAAGGCGCTAGAACGACATCCGCTCATCGGCGAGGCCCGCTCCCTGGGGCTGATCGGCGCGCTCGAGATCGTCGCCGACAAGGCCTCCGGGGCGCGCTTCGACAAGTCTCTCAAGGCCGGCGAAACCTGCCGCGACATCTGCTTCGAGCTCGGGCTGGTGATGCGCTCGGTGGGCGACACGATGATCATCTCGCCGCCGCTGGTCATCACCGAGGCCCAGATCGACGAACTGATCGCGCTGGCGACGGCCGCGCTGGACGAAACGGCACGCCGGCTGCAGGCCCGAGGGGCCACCATTTCGGCAACGAAGGAGACAACGACATGAGCCTGACGCCAACGCTGGCCGACTGGCAGGCCAGGGCCGCCACCCTTGCCGCCAGCCTCGAGACGCGCGCCTTCATCGACGACGAGTTCGTGGCGGCCGAGAGCGGCGAGACCTTCGCCACGGTCAACCCCGCGACGGGAGAACCCCTGGCCGACGTGGCGAGCTGCGATGCCGCCGATGCCGACAAGGCAGTGGCGCTGGCCCGCGCGGCGTTCGCGCGTGGCGACTGGGCACGGCTGGCACCCACCGAGCGCAAGCTCGTCATGCTGCGCCTGGCCACGCTGATGGAGAGCCATCGCGACACGCTGGCCCTGCTCGACACGCTGGACATGGGCAAGCCGATCAACAGCGCCCAGAGCGATGTCAGCGGCGCCATCGGCTGCATCCGCCACCAGGCCGAGTCGATCGACAAGCTCTACGGCGAAGTGGCACCGACCGGTGACAATACCCTTGCGCTGGTGCTGCGCGAACCGCTGGGGGTCGTCGCTGCCATCGTGCCGTGGAATTTCCCGCTGATGATGACGGCATGGAAGATCGGCCCTGCCCTCGCCGCGGGTAACAGCGTCATTCTGAAGCCCTCCGAGAAGTCACCGCTCTCCGCGCTGTATCTGGCCTCGCTGGCGCACGAGGCGGGCCTGCCGAGCGGAGTCTTCCAGGTGCTGCCGGGCTTCGGCCACACCGTCGGCAAGGCCCTGGCGTTGTCCATGGAGGTCAACTGCCTCGCCTTCACCGGCTCGACCGGCGTCGGCAAGCAGCTGCTGCAGTATGCCGGGCAATCCAACCTGAAGCGGGTGTACCTCGAATGTGGCGGCAAGAGCCCGAACATTGTCTTCGCCGACTGCAAGGATCTGGACCGGGTGGCCCGCCACGCCGCCGAGGCGATCTTCTACAACCAGGGGGAGGTCTGCATCGCCGGATCACGCCTGCTGGTGGAAAATAGCGTGCGCGAGGCCTTCGTCGACAAGCTGCTCGCGGCCGCCGAATCGATGCAGCCGGGCGATCCGCTGGACCCGGAAAGCTTCATGGGCGCTATCGTCGACCGCACGCAGTACGAGCGGGTGCTGGACTATATCCGCCAAGGCGTGGAAGAAGGGGCGCGGCTGCGCATGGGGGGCAAGGCACTCGACGGGCCGGGCCTGTTCATCGGCCCGACCGTCTTTGACGGTGTCACCGACGACATGGTCATCGGCCGGGAGGAGATCTTCGGTCCGGTGCTGTCGGTGTTCGGCTTCGATACCGAGGACGAAGCGATCGCGATGGCCAACGACAGCGACTACGGGCTGGCGGCCGGCTTCTGGAGCCAGGACATCGATCGCATCATGCGGGTCACGCGGCGCCTCCAGTCCGGCCAGGTCTTCGTCAACAACTGGGCCGGCGGCGACCAGACCGTTCCGTTCGGCGGCGTCAAGCAGTCCGGCAACGGGCGCGACAAGTCGCACCACTCGCTGGAAGAGTACTCCGAACTCAAGAGTGTCTGGATGTCGCTGTCGCCGTGAAACCGGCGTCATGAACCCGTCGTCATGAATCCGGCGTCATGAACCCGTCGTCATGAAACGATACCGCTCGTGGCAGGCCGCCACGAGCGATCAGAACGTCTTGGCGGGGGTGGCGCAGCTGACGAGCCGGCAGGCCGACTTGCCGGGGTTGCGGAAGCGGTGCGGGATGTTGGTGTTGAAGTAGTACGCCTCGCCCGGCGACAGTGTCCGCGTCTGGGCGCCGATCGTGATCTCGATCTCCCCTTCGAGCACCACCCCGGCTTCCTCGCCCTGATGGGCGATCATCTCGCGCCCGGTATCGCTGCCGGCCGGATAGGTCTCGATCATGAACGACAGCGCCCGCGACTCCCGGTTGGCTCCCACCAGCTTGTAGATCACGTCGCCGGTGCCGACGTCGGTCAGCTCGTCGGCGCCGAAGAAGACCTGGTTCCGGTTCTCCAGATCCATGGTGAAGAAATCCCCCACGCTCATGGGAATGGCGTCGAGAATCTTCTTCAGCGAGCTGACGGAGGGGCTGACCTTGCCCTGCTCGATCAGTGACAGGCTGGAGTGGGTCACGCCACAGCGCTTGGCCAGCTCTCGCTGGGAGATGCCGCGAAAGGTTCTCAGGGCTCGCAGGCGGGCGCCGACATCATCAGACATCCATTCTCTTCCTCAAGCGATGGTCACCGTACGTCGGGGATACCGGACGGAGGCGACTCGCGGTTGAACCAGCTTTCCAGAATCAACTGCGCGGCGATGCCATCCACGCCGCGATCGCGATAGTTGCCCTTGTGGCCCTGTCCCTGGGCGATCAGCTTGGCGGCGCGGGTGGTACCGCGCTCGTCGAACATCTCAACCGGCTTGCCGAAGCGCCCGTGCAGGCGGTTGCCGAACTTGCGCGCACGCACGCTCATGTCGGACTCGCTGCCGTCGTCGTGGATCGGCAGCCCCACCACCAGCAGATCCGGCTGCCACTCCTTCAACAGTTTCTCGACCTTGATCCAGTCGGGAATCCCGTCGCGGGCGGTCAGCGGTTCCAGCCCGCTGGCGGAGCACAGCATCTCGTTGCCGACCGCCACGCCGATACGCCGCGTACCGTAGTCGAACGCCATGACGAGACGCCGGCCCAGCTTGTCATCCATCGCCACTGCCATCAGGCGTGCCCGGCGTCGCGGGTCATCAGGTTGAGATCGACCCCGAGGATGCCGGCGGCCGCGCTCAGACGCTGCTCCGGCGGGCGGTCGAACAGGATCGCGGCGTCGCCTTCGACGGTCAGCCAGGTGTTCTGCTTGAGCTCGTCCTCGAGCTGGCCGGACTTCCAGCCCGCGCATCCCAGCGTCACCAGGTACTGTTCCGGGCCGCGTCGCTGGGCGATCGCCTGCAGCATGTCCATCGAGGTGGTCAGCGCCAGACCATCGGCGACCTGAATGCTGGAATCCCAGTCGCTGGCGTTGCCGCGATGCAGGATGAAGCCGCGGTCGCGGTAGGTCGGCCCGCCGTTGTAGACCAGCACGTCGTTGTGCGGGCCGGGCTCGGATTCGATATCGAGCTGCTCGAACAGCCCGTCCAGCGTCAGCTCCGAGGGGCGGTTGACGATGACGCCCAAGGTGCCGTCGTCGTCATGATCGCAGAGATAGGTCAGCGTCCCCGCGAAGTTGGGATCTTCCAGGTGCGGCATCGCCATCAGGAAATAGTGCTTGAGGCTCTGCATCGGCGTGGGCATGGATGTTGGCCTGATCGTTGACATAGGGCTCCGTCGGGCATCGCGCAGCGGCCCGGCAATCAGGCCGCGAGCCGCCAGTAGAGGAAATGGGTCCAGTGTACCACCTGTGCCAGGCTTGACCCGATCAGCCCCGGCTTTCCAGACGTCTGACGATCGCCGCCATCAGCTGGGCGGCGATATCGGTGCCGCGCTGGTCGTCGATTTCGCGCACGCAGGTAGGGCTGGTGACGTTGATCTCGGTGATGTAGTCGCCGATCACGTCGAGGCCGACGAACAGCAGGCCCTTCTCGCGGATCATCGGCTGCACCTGCTCGACCAGCCAGTAGTCGCGATCCGTCAGCTCGCGGGAGACGCCGCGGCCGCCGGCGGCCAGGTTGCCGCGGGTCTCGCCGGCGCTGGGAATGCGCGCCAGCCCGTAGGGCACCGGCTCGCCGTCGACCAGCAGGATGCGCGTATCGCCATCCTTGATCTCCGGCAGATAGCGCTGGGCCATGACCTGGCGCTGGCCACGCTCGGTGAGCTGCTCGATCACCGCGCCGAGATTGCGGCCTTCGGGGCCGATATGGAAGATGCCGGTGCCGCCCATGCCGTCCAGCGGCTTGAAGATGGTGTCGCCATGCTCGGCCTGGAAGGCGCGCAGCACCGCATCACGGCAGGAGACCACCGTCGGCGGAATGCAGTGGGCGAACTGCTGGGCGAACAGCTTCTCGTTGCACTCGAACAGCGCCCGGGTCGGGTTGACCACCAACGTGCCTTCCCGCTCGGCAAACGCCAGCAGATGGACGGCGTTGAGGAAGTGGCTGTCCACCGGCGGATCCTTGCGCATCAGGATCACGTCGAGCTCGCCCAGCGGCATCGCCTCGCGCTCGCCCAGGTCATACCAGTGCTGCGGATCGCGATGCACCTTCAGCGGGCGCACGCTGCCCATGGCGCGCCCTTCGTAGAGGTAGAGATCTTCCTGCTCGAGATAGTAGAGCGACCAGCCCATCGCTTCCGCCGCCCACAAAAGCGTCAGGGTGGTGTCCTTCTTGTAGGTGATATCGGCGATGGGATCCATCACCACGCCTAGCTTAATAGCGTTCTGGCTCATCGATCGGGTCTTCCAGAAGAGGTATTGAATGGGCCGCAGTATGACGCAGCTCTCGCCGCGTCACCAAAAGAGATCGCGTTCAAAGCTCCCCGCTCGGCCTCGGATGCCTCACTCGCCATCACCCAGCTCGTTCCACAAGAACCGCCACGCCAGCGCGCCCAGCTTCGCCCGCTGGGCATTGTCTGCCGCGCCGCCGTGGCCGCCTTCGGTGTTTTCGTAGTAGTAGACGTTGCCCGCGCCCATCGCTTCCATGCGCGCCATCATCTTGCGGGCGTGGCCGGGGTGGACGCGGTCGTCCCGGGTCGAGGTGGTGAACAGCACCGCCGGATAATCCACGCCCTCGCACAGGTTGTGATACGGCGAGTAGTCTTTGAGGAAATTGTCCCAGTCGTCGCTGTCCGGGTCGCCGTACTCCGCCATCCACGAGGCGCCCGCCAGCAGCAGGTGGTAGCGCTGCATGTCGAGCAGCGGCACCTCGCACACCGCCGCAGCGAAGTGATCCGGGTAGCGGGTGATCATGTTGCCGACCAGCAGGCCGCCGTTGGAACCGCCCTGGATGCCGAGCTTGTCCGGCGTGGTGACGCCGGTGGCGACCAGATCCTCGGCGACGGCGGCGAAGTCCTCGAACGCCTTGTGCCGTTCGCCCTTGAGCGCGGCGCGATGCCAGCGCGGGCCGTACTCGCCGCCGCCGCGAATGTTGGCGACCACGTAGGCCCCGCCGCGGGAAAGCCAGCTGCGCCCGGCGCCGGCGATGTAGTGCGGCGTCAGCGAGATCTCGAAGCCGCCGTAGCCGTAGAGCAGCGTCGGCAGCGGCGCGGTCGGCCTGTCAGCGTTGCCGTTCGCCGGATCTCCCGCGCCGGCCGGCAGCACCAGAAAGTAGGGAATCGACGTGCCGTCCAGGCTGGTGGCGAAGCGCTGCGTCACCTGCATGCCTTGCGTCTCGAAGAAGCTCGGCGCGCGCTTGACCGTTTCCGGCGGCGCGTCTAGTTGCGCCAAATCCCGATGTTTCAGGTCCAGGCGCGCCAGCGTCGTGGGGGTGAGATAGTCGGTAATGATGACGAAGACCTCGTCGCTCTCCTCGTCGTCGACGGCCGCGACGCCGATCTCGCCGGTCGCGGGCAGCCCGGCCAGCGGCCGCGGCGACCAGTCGTCGCCCTGCCCCGGCGTCAGTACCTGCAGGCGATGCTTGACGTCCTCGAGGACATCCAGCACCAGGTAGTGCCGTGTCCACTCGAAACCTTCCAGCGAGCGGTGCGCATCCGGCACGAACAGCGTGGTGAAGTCGCGATCGCCGCGCTTGAACGTCTCGTAGTCGATCGCCAGCAGCGCACCGCTGGGATACGTCACGGCGGCGTCGTTCCCGCCGTTCCCGCCGTTCCCGCCGTTCCCGCCGTTCCCGCTATTCAGGGTCCAGTCCTCGCGCAGATGGACCAGCAACCATTCCCGATGGACCGATGCCTGGGCGGAGAGCGGCACCTCGATGGGCACATGCTGTCCATCCGGCGTGATTTCGAGCAGACGCTGCTCGTAGAACGCCAGCGCGTGATGGATGAAGTCGCGTTCGAAGCCGCGAGTGCTATCGTGGAAGGCGACGGCCATCAAATCCTGCTCGGCGGCCTCGAAGACGGTTTCCGCCTCGCTCAGCGGCTCGCCCCGCCGCCAGCGCTTGACGCGCCGCGGATAGCCGGAACTGGTCAGCGAATCGTTTTCCGAGCCCGAGTCGGCGCCACCGAAGTCGGTATAGACGAACACCGTGTCGCGGTCGATCCAGCTCATGCCGCCCTTGGCCTCCGGCCGCGTGAAGCCGTGTTCGCCTTCGCGATCGACCCCGCCCCCGACCCAGCGCTTGCCGATGAGATCGAACTCGCGGGTGACGTCGGCATCCGCGCCGCCGCGGGAGAGCGAGATCAAGGCGCGCTCCCAGGGCTCGCCGGGATGCGCCGGTTCCAGGCAGCTCGCGCCGTGCCAGACCCAGTTCTCCCCTTCGGCGGCGTTCAGCGCGTCGACGTCGATCAGCACCTCCCACACCGGTCGCGGCTGCCGATAGGAATCCCAGGTGGTGCGTCGCCACAGGCCGCGCGGATGTTCGGCGTCCTGCCAGAAGTTGTAGTAATGCTCGCCGCGTTTCACCACGAACGGAATGCGGTCGTCGGCGTCCAGAATCTCGCGCAATCCGGTCTCCAGCGACGCGAACTCGGCGTCCGCGAAGCGCGCCAGCGTCCGGCGGTTCTGGTCCTCGACCCAGGCCAGCGACTCGGCGCCATCTATCGCCTCCAGCCAGCGGTACGGGTCTTCGTTCGGGACGCCGGCCGTCTCGGGATCGGCCGACTGGTAACGACAAGGCGGAAAGTGAAGCACGGGCATCTCCAGAAAGCGGTCCAGAAAACGGTTCAAAAACCGATTCAAAAACCGATTCAAAAAACGGTTCGAAAAAACAGCTCGAAAAAACAGCTCGAAAAAACAGCTCGAGAAAACAGTCGTGGCTGCCGTTGAGCCTAGCATGCGCCAGTGACTCATGGCTGATGGCCGCAATGATTGCAGCCATCAGGCGATAAAAAATTGGCGATACGTGACCAGCTGTCCGACGCTGAGAGTGACCCAGCCAGTGTTGGCCGTATCTGGCCACCGCTCAGACCGTTCGCGCGGCCGGCCACCAACGTCGTATTGGCCGTGCTCTGGCTTCGTGCAACGGTGGCATCGCAATGACCACTTCCGGGAGAGCCTCATGGACGACTGGACGCAAACCCTGACGGCAGGACCGCTGTTGGGTATCGCCGCTGCAGCGATCGCACTGCTGCTGATCCTCATCATTCGCTTTCATCTGCACGCCTTTCCGACACTGGTGCTGGTCAGCCTGCTGACCGCGTTCGCCACCGGCATCCCCGCCGGCGCCATCGTCGATACCATGACCGACAGTTTCGCCGGCACGCTGGGTTCGGTGGCACTGCTGGTCGGCTTCGGCGCGATGCTGGGCAAGCTGGTGGAGCACTCCGGCGGCGCCCAGGTGCTGGCGGAACGGATGGTATCGCTGTTCGGCGAGGCCCGCGCCCCGTTCGCGCTGGGCATCGCTTCGCTGATCATGGGCTTTCCGATCTTCTTCGATGCCGGCCTGATCGTGATGCTGCCGATCATCTTCGCCGTGGCCAAGCGTCTGGGTGGTCCGGTGCTGCTCTACGCCCTGCCGGCGGCGGCGGCGTTCTCGGTGATGCACGTGTTCGTGCCGCCGCATCCCGGCCCGGTCACCGCCACCGAGCTCTACGGCGCCAACCTCGGGCTGGTGCTGCTGGTGGGCATCCTCATCGCCTTCCCGATGTGGTATCTCTCCGGTTACCTGTGGGGGCGCTTCGCCGCCAACCGCTTCGATTTTCGGCTGGAAGTGAGCCTGTTCGGCGGCCAGGACAACGACGAGATTCAAAATCCGCCTGGCGTCGGCACGGTCATCGCGCTGCTGTTGCTGCCGCTGGCACTGATCTTTCTCAACACCGGGCTCGACTTCGCCCGCGCCGCCGGCGTGGCCGACAGCGACGCCACCTGGTTCCAGTTCCTCTCCTCGCTGGGCGAGACGCCGATCGCGCTGCTGATTTCGGTACTGGTGGCGATCTACGTGCTGGGCAGCCGTCGCGGCGAAGGCGGCAGCGCCCTGGAGAAGATCGTCGACTCCTCGCTGGGGCCGATCTGCTCGGTAATCCTGATCACCGGCGCCGGCGGCATGTTCGGTGGCGTGCTGCAGGCTTCCGGCATCGGCGATGCGCTGTCCGATTCGATGAGCGACCTGGGCCTGCCGGTCATCGCCGCCGCCTACCTCGTCGCCGTGGTGATGCGTCTGGCGCAGGGTTCCGCCACCGTGGCGCTGGTGACTGCCGCCGGGCTGATGGCGCCGGCCGTGGCCAATGGCGATTTCTCCGCCATGCAGGTGGTCGCGATCACGCTGGCCACCGCCGCCGGCTCGGTTTTCGCCGGCCACGTCAACGACTCCGGCTTCTGGCTGGTGGGCCGTCTGCTGGGAATGGATGTGAAGACCACGCTGATGACCTGGACCGTGCAGCAGGCGCTGGAGTCCCTGGTCGGGTTCGTGCTGGCCTGCGTGGTTTACCTGATTTTCTAGATCGCAGACGCGCTAGCCATTGAGATTGGCCATAAGGGAGAACGATGAAAGACCTATTCGACATTCGAGACCGGCTGGCGCTGGTCACCGGTTCCACGCGCGGGCTGGGCAACGCGCTGGCCCACGGGCTGGCCGAACAGGGCGCCCACGTGATTCTTCACGGGCGCCGGCAGGAAGCGGCCGAGGAAGCCGCCCGGAAGCTGGCAGCGGAAACCGGCGCCAGCGTCGATGCGGTGGCATTCGACGTGACCGATGCCGAGGCCGTGAAGGCCGCCATCGACCCGCTGGTCGAGCGTCTCGGCGTGCCGGACATTCTGGTCAACAACGCCGGCCTGCAGAAGCGCGCCCCGTTCAACGACTTCGACCCCGCCGACTGGGAGGCGGTGATCGCCACCAACCTCTCCAGCGCTTTCTATGTCTCCAAGGCGCTGAGCCCGGCGATGTCCGAGCGCGGCAGCGGCAAGATCGTCAATATCGGCTCGGTGCAGTCGAAGCTCGCCCGGGAAACCATCGTGCCCTATGCCGCCTCCAAGGGTGGCGTGGCGTTGCTGACCCAGGGCATGGCGGCGGATCTGGCCCGCTACGGCATCCAGGTCAACTGCCTCTCCCCCGGCTACTTCCAGACCGACATGAACCAGGCGCTATGGCAGGACGACGACTTCAACGCCTGGATCGAGAAGCGCACCCCGGCGCAACGCTGGGGCCAGGTCGAGGAACTGGTGGGCACGCTGATCTACCTCTGCTCCGGCGCATCGAACTTCGTCTCCGGGCAGAACGTGTTCGTCGACGGCGGCATGACCTCGGTGGTCTGAACACGCCTCACGACAGCGATCCAGCGATCCAGCGATCACCGCTAGCCGGCGATAGCTTTCCTGTATCGGGCCAGTCGCAAGGATTCATTGTTGGCTGGCTAATTGTTTCCTAGACTTTGGTCCAATGACCGCGAGCCCAGATCGGGCTCGTTTTGCTTTTGGCCTGACGTCACAAGGCCCAATGTCATCATTGATTACGACATCATCGCTGATTACGGCATCGTAAAAAGGAGTTCACGATATGACATCGCTTTTCGAACCGTTCGATCTCGCCGGTACCCGCCTGAACAACCGCATCGTCATGGCGCCGATGACCCGCGCCCGCGCCAAGGGTGACGTGCCCGACGAGATGGGCGCGCTCTACTATCGCCAGCGCGCCAGCGCCGGGCTGATCATCTCCGAAGGCAGCCCGATCTCCCGCGAGGGCCAGGGCTACCTGTTCAACCCGGGCATCTTCGGCCCCGACCAGATCACCGGCTGGAAGAAAGCGACCCAGGCCGTGCATGAACGCGGCGGCGTGATCTTCTGCCAGACCTGGCACGTCGGCCGTGTCTCGCATACCTCGATCCAGTTGAACGGCGCCGCGCCGATCAGCAGCTCCGACAAGCAGGGCGGCATGGCCTTCGGCTACAACGAAGACGGGCAGCCCGACATGCTGGCGGCCACCAAACCCCGCGCCGCCACGACCGAAGAGTGCCGCCGGCTGGTCGAGGATTTCGGCCAGGCCGCGCTCAACGCGCGCAATGCCGGCTTCGACGGGGTCGAGCTGCACGGCGCCAACGGCTATCTGCTCGAGCAGTTCATCAATGGCGGCCTCAACGACCGCACCGACGAATACGGCGGCTCGCGGGAAAATCGCTGCCGCCTGCTGCTCGAATCGATCGACGCCTCCATCGCCCTGATCGGCGAGCATCGCGTCGGCGTGCGCCTGACGCCCTACGGCACGCTGTTCGACATGCCGCTGTATGACGACATCGAAGGCACCTATCTCTACCTCGCCGAAGAGCTGAGCAAGCGCAACCTGGCCTATGTCCATATCATGGATCAGGGCGCCCAAGGGCAGAACGCGCTGCCGCGCGAGTTCCTGCGCAAGTTCCGCGACGCCTATCACGGCACGCTGCTGTTCGCCGGCAACCTCGACAAGGCGGAAGCGCAGCGCCTGGTCGACGACGGCATCATCGACCTGCCGGTGTTCGGCCGCCCGTTCACCTCCAACCCGGATCTGGTCGAACGCCTGCAGAACGACTGGCCGCTGGCCGAGTTCGATCCGGACACCTTCTACGGCGGCGATGCTCGCGGCTACGTCGACTTCCCCACCTATGAGGAAGAGCAGGCACGCCTGGCACGCGAGAAGATGATCAAGGAAAAATCCTGATCCCGGCTCGCGGATCGCGCTGACGATCGTTCGAGACGGTCGTCGCGAATCATTGCATCATCCACAACGAGAAACGCCCCGATCACAGGATCGGGGCGTTTCTCGTTTGCCTGTCGGCAGGCGTTAGGGAAGCGCTGAATAAATCGTCGAGCAGGATGAAGTAGGCGGCATTCAGTCGCAAGGCGCACGGAGCGCAGCAACCGGAGCCTATGGGGTATAGGTGAGGATTCCGACCGGGCTGGCGCTCCAGCACCGCGCAACGCAGCGATTCGCCTGCGCAGACATTTAGGCAGTGTTTCCTTAGCGGCGGATGCCCAGCGCCTCATGCTGCTTGGCGAACAGCGCCTGACAACCGCTCTCGGCCAGATCGAGCATGCCGTTGAGCTCGGCGCGGGAGAACGCTTCCGCTTCCGCCGTGCCCTGCACCTCAATCAGCTTGCCGTCTTCGGTCATCACCACGTTCATGTCGGTATCCGCGGCGCTGTCTTCCGGATAGTCCAGGTCGAGTACCGGCGTGCCCTTGTAGACGCCCACCGAGATCGAGCTGACCAGTTGACGGAACGGATCGGTCTTGATCATCTTCTTGCGCTGCATGTACTGCAGCGCCTCGACCAGCGCCACGCAGGCCCCGGTGATCGACGCCGTGCGCGTGCCGCCATCGGCCTGCAGCACGTCGCAGTCGACCGTGATGGTGAACTCGCCGAGCTTCTTCAGATCCACCGCCGCCCGCAGCGAACGGCCGATCAGGCGCTGGATTTCCAGCGTGCGCCCGCCCTGCTTGCCCCGCGCCGCTTCACGGCCGCCGCGGGTGTGGGTCGCGCGCGGCAGCATGCCGTATTCCGCCGTCACCCAGCCCTGGTTCTTGCCGCGCAGCCACCGCGGCACGCCGGCCTCGACGCTGGCGTTGCACAGCACTTGGGTATCCCCGAAGCTCACCAGCACCGAGCCTTCGGCGTGACGGGTAAAACCGCGGGTCAGCGTGACCTCGCGGGGCTGATCGGGTTGTCGTCCACTCGGGCGCATGAAAGCCTCTCGATCCAAAACATCAATGATAGAAGCGCCACACCGAAGGCGCCTCATGGAGGCCGGCCATTCTACACGGGTCAGCCGTACATTCACGGCTAGCGAGCGGCGGCCAACGCCGTCACGGATGGGTTACACTCGACCGACAGCTCGACGATCCAAGGAATTCCCATGCCCCACAGCATGACCGCTTTCTCCCGCCAGACCCATGAGGCCAACTGGGGCAGCCTGCAGCTCGAACTGCGCTCCGTGAACCAGCGCTACCTGGAGCCTCACTTCCGCCTTCCCGATGCCCTGCGCGATCTCGAACCGCACTTCCGCGAAGCGATGCGCCAGCGTCTCGCCCGCGGCAAGGTGGAGTGCTCGCTGCGCTTCGACCCCGCCGAAGGCAACGCCGCGCCCGGGATCAACGCCGATCAGCTCGCCGCGCTCTCCCGGGCGCTGGAACAGGTTCGCGCCCAGTTGCCGGAAGCACCAATGCCCAACGCGCTGGAACTGCTCGCCCACCCCGGCGTGATGGCGACCCAGCGCCTGGATCTGGAGAGCGTCAAGACCGCCGCGCTCGAACTGTTCGACACCGCATTGAACGACCTGCAGACCGGCCGCGCCCGCGAAGGCGAGCGCCTGGCGGAACTGATCAGCGACCGGCTCCAGGGCGTGCGCGAACAGGTCGCCGTGGTTCGCGCCCACCTGCCGACGATTCTCGAACGCCAGCGCAAGCAGCTGATCGAACGGCTGGAAAGCGCCAGGGCCGAACTCGAACCGCAGCGGCTGGAAGCGGAAATGGTGATGGTGGCGCAGAAAGCCGACGTCGCCGAAGAACTCGACCGGCTGGAAACCCATGTCACCGAAGTCGAGCGCCAGCTCAAGCAGAAAGGCCCCATTGGCCGCCGCCTCGACTTCCTGATGCAGGAACTCAACCGCGAAGCCAACACCCTCTCCTCCAAGGCCATCGTCGCCGACACCACCCGCTGCGCGGTGGAGCTGAAGGTACTGATCGAGCAGATGCGGGAACAGATTCAGAATCTGGAGTGAGCAAATCGGTGTCGCTCCTACATGGGCTGCCACTGATCCAGATCATTTTACGAATGGGAAGTACAGCCAGGAATCGCCTCATGAAAGGCATGTCATGATTGAACCGACGCTAAAGGCGGTAGAGATACTGAGACGGTCCGAGCAAGGTCTTTGCCGGCCTTTTTTAATCAGGGATGAAAAGGGTGACATCTACGTCGTAAAAGGCGTGGATGGCATAGGAAAAGCGGCCCTGACGTCAGAGCTGATATGTGCCGAGCTCGGTACACGCCTAGGGCTCCCCATCCCTTCGTACGGATTAATGAAGATACCTCAGCCATTGATCGACTTTAGCGCGACCGATGGTGCGAAAGACCTGGAAGGTGGACCGGCTTTCGCCAGCCGACTGATCGAGAACGCGACTACACTCATCTATCCCCAGATTAATCACGTCGAGACTGCCCTTCAGCAACGTGTGCTAGTGTTCGATAAGTGGGTCAAGAATGGCGATCGACGTCTCACAGCGCTAGGTGGCAATGTCAATCTCCTCTGGTCTCCTGATAAAGGCCTGAGCGTGATAGACCACAACGTATCTTTTGCGATGGAATCACAGGATGATGAGATCCTAGAGAATCACGTGTTTAGTGATCAGAGGCATTGTTTCGACGACATGATGACCCGCGCGGAGCATATCGCCGCGCTTGACATGGCCTTGGCTGGCTGGGATAGCATCATCGGCCTTTTGCCGGAGGCATGGATCTACCGAGATCCTTGGGATGAAGACTCCGCGATAAGCCCGACTCTCGATGAGCGGCTCGAGCTGCTGCAACGATTCAACCATGACGATTTCTGGAGACTAGCATGAGCACCTTCTGCAATTACGCGGTGCTTCGATTCCAGCCCTACCCCGAGACAGGTGAGTTCGCGAACCTGGGGATCGTCATGCTCTGTTCCGATGGACAGTTTCTTCAGCGCGTCGAAACACGGACTCGCAAACGAGTCACCGACTTCTTCGACAAGCTCGATCCTGGCGTTTTTCGGCGGGCACGCCATGAATTCGCCGATGAAATAAAGCGCGTCGCGGAACTCGCGAACGCCAATGCTGGCGACTTCGTGCTTCAGATGGGTCTGTTCAAGCACCTGATCGCGCCGAGCGAGACCATGTTCCGCTTCGGACCGCCAGGCACGATCGCCTCCAGCGATCCTGTTCGGACGCTGGACGAGCTCTTCAATCGCTATGTCCACCACGACTTCGATCAGCGAGAAGAGGCTGAAACGACGATCAAGCGCCGCCTCAACACGCTGCTCAAGGAACAGTTTGCCGATCGCGTTTATCGCGAGGAGCGTCTAGGCGACGAGCTCTATCATGTCACCTTCCCTTTCGTGTGGCGGCACAACGAGCACACGCCACTTCAGGCTATCCGGCCGCTCTCCTTCGACCTGGACGATCCCAAAAGCATTCTGGACAAGGGCGACCGCTGGATCATGCAGATGAATCGTCTGGCAAAGCATGGTGGTATGCCGGAAGACACGGTATTCGTCTGCCAGGCACCTCGGAGCCAGGACGCCAAACGAGCGCAGAGCTACCGGGAAATTACCGCCGAATTGTCCAGCACTCGGCATATTCGCGTGATACCCCAGGAAACACCGGTAGCGCAGATGCGGGAAATGCTGGGCGAAACCATGCGCCACTGAGAGCAGTGCAAACTCTCGAGTAGCACCATCTACTACAGGTTGGCATTGCCACCGCCCAGACTCCCTGAAGCCAACCCTCTCCTCCAAGGCCATCGTCGCCGACACCACCCGCTGCGCCGTGGAGCTGAAGGTGCTGATCGAGCAGATGCGGGAGCAGATTCAGAATTTGGAGTGACGATGCCAAGCTCGATAGCGACAGAATTGGCAGCTTCGAGTAGACTAAGCCCAATGAACTAAGCCACCGGAATATCCAATGGAATCCGTCAACATTCACGAAGCCAAGACTCGGCTCTCCCAGCTCCTCGCGAAAGCCGCGCAGGGAGAAGGTTTTGTCATTGCCAAGGCCGGCAAGCCGATCGCCAAGGTCACGGCCATCGATAGCCCGGACGCCGGGCAGCAGAAGCGGCTTGGCTTCATGAAAGGCCAGTTCAAGGTTCCCGAAGACTTCGACCGCATGGGCCAAGACGAAATAGCCGACATGTTCGGGGGCTGATATGAACCTGCTCCTCGATACCCATGTTCTGCTCTGGGCAGCGGCAGAGCCAGAGCGGCTCTCCGATGAGACGGTCGGGCTCATCAACGATCAGGGCAACAAGGTCTATTTCAGCGCCGCGAGTCTTTGGGAGATCGTCATCAAAGCCGGGCTAGATCGACCTGACTTCCAGGTAGATCCACATCTCCTGCGCCGCGGCTTGATCGAGAACGGCTATCTTGAGCTACCCATCACGTCTCAACACACCTTAGCGATCAGCCACTTGCCGGACATTCACAAGGATCCGTTCGATCGAATCCTGGTCGCCCAGGCGGAGTCCGAGGGCTTTCTGCTTCTGACGGCGGGCGAACTGGTCGCACGTTATCCGGGACCGATTCGCCGAGTCCCAAAATGACCGATCGGGCTAGCGCGCTTGTAGCATTGCCGAATGTGAAATCACTCACTAACACCAAATGAATCTTCGTTGAGTCATTACCATGCCCCAATCGCCTTGGAGCGTTATCGAAGTCGAAGCCATTGTCGCAACGTACCGGCAAATGCTCGTCGCCGAGCTGAGTGGGCAGCGCTACAACAAGCGCCAACTCAATCAAGCGTTGATGGAACGCCTTGATGATCGATCCCTATCTTCTATCGAATACAAGCACCGCAATATCAGCGCCGTACTGCGCGATGCGGACTGCCCCTACGTGAACGGCTATAAGCCCTTGAGCAACTACCAAGGGATGCTCGTCGAAGCCGTGGAGCGGGTATTGTTGGGTAGCGAACTCTTCGATCGTGCCGCCCGTTTTGCGGCCGAGCGCCCGGCAGTCGATTCGGCCGAGCCAGCCGACGATGCCATCATCGTCATGCCACCCGAGCCGTCTCGGCCACGCCATGGGATCAACGAGAAGCCCGCCGCCTACGAACGGCAACCGCGCAAGCGAGACTATCTAGCGCGCGAGGCGCAGAACCGTGAACTCGGTCTAGCCGGCGAGCGTTTCGTGGTCAGCTACGAACAACACCGTTTGAAGCAGGCCGGCCATGCCAAGCTGGCCGATAAGGTCGAACACATCGCGGAGACGCAAGGCGATGGCGCAGGTTTCGACGTGCTCTCTTTCGAAGCGGATGGTCGGGAGCGATGGATCGAAGTCAAAACGACCGCATTCGCCATCGAAAGCGCCTTCTTCATCTCCCCTAATGAACTGGCCTGCTCCCGCTCTTACGCCGATCGCTACCATCTATTCCGCCTATTCGACTTCCGGCAACGACCGCGGATGTTTTGTTTACAAGGCGATCTGTATGATCATCTGTGGCTGGAGGCCAATAGCTACCGGGCAGGAGTAATTTAGATCCAGCTAACGTACACACCACAGCCATCCTCCCGGTCAAAAGTTGTTCAGCCATAAGGGCCAGAGCAGTGAAGCGAATGACGAATCGCTCAATCAGATATCGATCTCATGCTTCTTGGCCGCAAATTCTGAGTGCAGCACTAGGCCATTTCGGCAAGGTGCCCCCACGAGGCCAAAAGCACATCACGACGCCCAACCCCGTTCCTGAAGTCGAAACCACTACCCACCCTCGACCATTGGCGTAGAACCATCCCGATTTTGGCCTTGATCGGCTACCCTTGCGTCCCTGGCTTTGCCGCCGTGACGCAATACCTTTCGATCTCCAAGGATGGCTCTCTTGTCGACTTCCGCGATGCCCCGCCGGGGCGTTCTGACTCTCGTGGCGCTGCTGCTGGTGGCGCTCAACCTTCGCCCGGCGCTGACCAGCGTGTCGCCGGTGCTCGGCAGCATCGCCGAGGCGCTGGCGCTCTCCCCCAGCTGGCAGGGCATTCTGACAACCCTGCCGGTGCTGTTCCTGGGTCTCGCGGCGCCGCTGGCGCCCAAGCTGGTGCGTCGTATCGGGCCGGAGCGCAGCGTGTTTGCCGCGCTTGTGGTGTTGGCGGTGGCACTGCTGGTGCGGCCCTATATCGGCACGGCGGGGCTGTTTCTGGGTACGGCTGTCGCCGGGGGCTGCATCGGGATCATCGGGGTGTTGCTGCCGGGTATCGTCAAGCGGGACTTCCCCCGTCGCGTCAGCCTCATGACGGGGCTCTACACCGTGGCGCTCAACCTCGGCGCTTCCGCCGCCGCGGGCACCACGGAGCCGCTGCGTCAGGCGTTGGGCGGGCTTTGGCAAGACGCTTCGCAAGGCGCTTCCCAAGGGGCTTCTTACAGTTCCTGGCAGGGTGCGCTGGCGTTCTGGCTGCTGCCGGCGGTGATCGCGGCGCTGTTCTGGCTGCCGCAGCTCAAGGGCACCAAACCCGCTCGCGTACCCGCCCGTCGCGGCGCGCGGCTGCGTCACGATCCGCTGGCATGGCAGGTGTCGCTGTTCATGGGGTTGCAGTCGTCGCTGGCGTACATCGTGTTCGGCTGGCTGCCGACGATCCTGCAGGACCGCGGGCTGGCAGCGGTCACCGCCGGGCTGGCGCTGTCGGTGTCGATCCTGCTGCAGGTGACCACGGCGATCCTGGCGCCGTGGATCGGCAGCCGCATGCGTGACCAGCGGGCGGTGCTGGTCGGGGTGATGGCGCTCACCCTGATCGGGCTGCTGGGCTGTCTCTATGCGCCGATCGGCAGCATATGGCTGTGGATCGTGGTGCTGGGGCTGGGTCAGGGCGGCACCTTCAGCATGGCGTTGACCCTGCTGGCGCTGCGCGCGCCGGATGCGACAACGGCCGCCAGCCTCTCGGCGATGGCCCAGGGCATCGGCTATACCCTGGCGGCGATGGGGCCGCTGCTGGTCGGCGTGCTGCACGACTGGAGCGGCGGCTGGAACGTGGTGGGCGTTCTGGTGAGCGCGATCGCCCTCGGCGCGTTGGTGATGGCGCTGGGTGCCGGGCGCGACCGCCAGGTGGCGTCGACCTCGGGTGTGGATTGACGGCGCGGATTGAAGTTTCGGGCCGACGAACCCGGGCGCCAGAATCGGTTACTCTAAGAGTGAGACCCAACGACCCCGGAGACTCGCATGCCAGCCAGAGCCATCAGCCTCGAGCAACAGCAGCGCCTGATCGAGATCGTGCGCGATGCCGCCAAAACCGAAATCCTGCCGCGCTTTCGTAATCTCTCCGAGGACGCCATCCGCTCGAAGAGCGCGCCGGACGATCTGGTGACCGATGCCGATCAGGGCGCGGAGCGGAGGATGACGGCGGCGATCCGCGAGCTGTTGCCGGAGGCGACGGTGATCGGCGAGGAAGCGGTGGCCGACGCCAGCGCCAATCTCGACGATATCGCCGGCGCGGAGCTGGCGCTGATCATCGACCCGGTCGACGGCACCTGGAACTTCGCCCGCGGGCTGAATCAGTTCGGGGTGATTCTGGCGGCAACCAGCTTCGGCGAGACGATTTTCGGCTTGCTCTACGATCCGCTGGCGGACGACTGGATCGTTGCCCGTCACGGCGAAGGCGCCTGGTTCGGCCGCCCCGATGGCAACGAGCGCCGGCTGCAGGTCTCGGATACCGACAGGTTCGACGAGATGGTTGGTTCCACCTCGATCCGGCTGTTCCCCAAGGCGCAGCAGTATCAGCTCTCCGCGACCTTCCCCGACTTCCAGCGCATGATGGCCTTCGGCTGCGCCTGCCATGAGTACCGCACCATGGCGTTCGGCTTCGTCGATTTCATGCTCACCGGCAAGCTGATGCCATGGGACCACGCCGCGGGGCTGATGATCCACCGGGAAGCCGGCGGCTATTCGGCGCTGCTAGACGGCACGCCCTATCAGCCGACGATTCATCAGGGCAGCGTGCTGGCGGCCAGTTCGCGGGCGCACTGGGAGCGGCTGCGTGACAATTTTGCGTTCCTGGTCTGAAAAGTGCCTGCGCTCGCCCAGGCGGCGTTAAAAATTGGCTCACTGAACGACGTTCAGAACGTCCGAAGGACGACCCGAAGGGTGAGCGGAGCGAGTCACATGCTCATTTACATCCCGTAAACTGGGGCGCCAGTCCGGTCCGTTTTCGCCAATTTTTACCTTAGCTACGCGCCCCGGCCTTGCCTTCGCTCATCGACTTTTCAAGCAGAGCATAGTGACCTGGCCGCCATTAACACTCCATGACGACGAAAACCGGCGCCGAGAAGGCCAGGACATCACCTTTCGCGTCGGCAATCTGGCCGACTCCTCGCTGGTGGCACGTCGACTGGTGCCGATGAATTACGTGGTCGCCGCGGCGCTGCTGGGCCAGGGGCTGGTGCTGTTTCCCACTTGGCTGATCGGCGATGCGCTGTCGAAGGGGATCTGGTTCCTCTCTTGGCCGCCTGGCGCGGCGAGGTCATGCCCGGCCGCCGCGACATCCACGTGCTGATCGCCGAGCACCGCCTGCGAACGCGCAAGGTGCGCGCGTTTCTCGATTATGTCTCCGAAGCGATATTGCCCACCCCGCTGTGGGACCGGTCGGGATGAGAGCATCCTATTTGAGCAATTTATGACTCATAAATGTCGGGAGAACATTTTAATGAGCAAGAAATGACTCAAATTGAGCCAGGCATGATAAATTTGAGCAACAATTTACCCAGTGCGATCGATATGTCACTGACGATACAGTTGTTCCATCATGGCCAATGGCACGATGCCGCAGAACTTCAGATCGATGACCCGAAGGCAGGCCGGCGCGGCACCATCGCGCTTGGGTACTCGACCGATTACGCCATCGACTGGATGGGCCGGGATGACGAGCACGCCTGCAGTCTGAACCTGCCGGTCGAGCTGATGCTCCTGTATCGCCGGACGAATTGGTTCGCCATGCTCGACGACATCATGCCGTCGGGGGCCAGCCGACGTTACTGGGTCAATCGACTGGGACTTCAGTCACTGCCCCCACACGAACAGGACCACGCCTTGCTGGCCCAGGGCACGATAGCGCCCGTCGGCAATCTGCGCATCAAGCAGGCGCTGCCCCAACTGCCGACGGGCAGTCAGCTGAAACACCATCGATTCACGCTGGACGATGTCGTGGAACGCCATACCGACTTTCTGGAATATGCCCAGCAGGTGGGCGCCGCCGGTGGTGGTGCGACCGGCGCGGGCGGCGAAGCACCCAAACTGCTGCTGCGTCGCGGCGCGCAGGATGAAATCTGGATCGATACCTGGCAGGACGATCCCCGTAATACCGATGCACATTATCTGGTGAAATTCCCCCGCGGCCACCGCTCGGACATGGATTGCGACATTCTGCGCGCGGAGTACCACTTCTATCACGAGCTGCAGGCACTGGGCGTCGACACCATCGATATCCGCGGTATGGAACTCATCGAAGGAACCCGCTACCCCAGCCTCTGGCTGCCTCGATTCGATGTCGATTTCATCGAAGGAGAACGCACACTCTTCGGTCTGGAGTCGCTTTATTCGCTGCTGGAGAAGCCTCCGGGCACTTTCCTCAATCATTTTGAAGCGATCGACACGCTGGTTGCCAAGTGTCAGCAGCAATATCGCGTCAGAGAAATGGGCGAGACCTTCGACGTTTCCCGTTTCGTCGTGGAGTGGGTCAAGCGGGATCTTCTCAACGTCGCTTTCGGCAACTCGGACAATCATGGCCGCAATACCGCGATGATCAAGCGGCCCGATGGCCTGGGGCTGGCGCCGGTCTATGATTTCGCGCCCATGAAGGCGGACCCCGAAGGCATCATACGCACCACACAATGGGGCGCGCCCTACGAAGAAGGCGGCCGTTTCGACTGGCAAGGGATCGCTCAACGGCTCGATCCGCTGGTTCCCGCCGACGACCTGCTCGCCGAGCTCCGCCAGCTGGGAAGACGATTGAAAGGCCTGAAAGCTCGCCTGCGGCAGCGAGGCGTTCCGAATTCGATTCTCGATCTGCCCGCGTTGGGATTCGACTATCTCGACGAAAAACTCGATGCTTGGGGGCTGACATGAGCCGTCTTTCTCCTCAGGAACGTGAAGCGCTACTGTTCGATCTGCTCGACCAACTGTTCGAGGAAAAAATCACCACGGGAGTGCTTCTGAAACGACTGCGCCGGGAGGTTCTGGAGATGAACCAGACCCGCTATGCCGCACTGGCGTCGGTGAGCCGACGAACGCTTTCGGCCATCGAGAACGACAGCGGGACCCAATCACTGGGTTCTCTCAATCGCGCCTTTCGCCCTTTCGGGCTTAGCGTGGGTCTGCTCCCGCGTGATCGCTCGACCCGTCAACGCCTGCTGACGCGATCCTCCTCGTGATCACCTTCATAGCAAAACCTAATTAGCGATTGAATCGTGCGCGATATAGATTGAATGCATGACGATACCCAACGATACCGACGACACGCTGGCCCTGGAATCGCAGCTCTGCTTCGCGCTCTATTCGACCCAGCTGGCGATGAACAAGCTCTACCGCGGCCTGCTGCGCGAGCTCGATCTGACCTATCCCCAGTACCTGACCATGCTGGTGCTGTGGCAGCGGGACCGGCAGACGGTGTCGGAGATCGGCGAACAGCTGTACCTGGATTCGGCCACGCTGACGCCGCTGCTGAAACGGCTGGAAGTGGCAGCGCTCATCACCCGGCAGCGCTCGCGCCAGGATGAACGCCAGGTCGAGATCGCGTTGACCGAGAAGGGCCGTTCGCTGCGCGAGCAGGCCAAGGCGATCCCCCATGCCGCCGGCTGTGCGGGGCAGTGCACGCCCGAGGAGGCTGCCGAACTGCGCGATGCGCTGCATGGACTGCGTCGGCGACTCGACATACAGTGAAGCGTTAGCATGCTTGGCGGAAGATTATCTTTACCAACTAGATCGCACACGATTCAATAGACCGCGATCACAAACCCGGAAGGAGATTCATCATGTCACTCGATAACGTCCTCTATCGTGCCGAAGCGACTGTTACTGGCGGCCGCGACGGCCGTGCCACCGCCGCCGACGGTGCCATCGATCTCAAACTGTCGACGCCCAAGGAACTGGGTGGCGCCGGCGGCGATGGCACCAACCCGGAGCAGCTGTTCGCGGCCGGCTATTCCGCCTGCTTCATCGGCGCACTGAAACTGGTCGCCTCGAAAGAGAAGGCCAAGCTGCCCGACGACACCCGGATCCAGGGCGAAGTCGGCATCGGCCCCAAGGGCGAGGGTTTCGGCATCGAAGCGACGCTGACGGTGAAGCTCCCGGGCATGGATCGGGAACAGGCCGAAGCGCTGGTCGAGAAGGCCCATCAGGTCTGCCCCTACTCCAACGCCACTCGTGGCAATATCGATGTGACCCTGAACGTCGAAGTGTGATCTCGCATCGCAACCCAAGTGAAGATCCGAGGCCTCTTTTGCGGCCTTGGATCGTTATGTCCAGGGAAGTCGTGATGGCCACGCTCCTGATCGCCTTGGGTAACGGGAGGCGTTAGCGTGCTAATATCCCTTGCTATCCGCCATCCGGAACCGACTGCCCGTGCCCGCCATCGACTCTCGCACCGACAAATCCACGCCACACACCGATACGCCCACGCCTTGGCCGACCATTATTCTGCTGGCCCTGACTGCCTTCTGCGCGGCCGCTACGCAGCGCATTCTCGATCCCATGCTGCCGCGGATCGCCGAGGTCTATACCACGACATTGAGCGGCGCTTCCTGGGCAATCACCGCCTTCGCGATCGTCTATGGTTGCCTGCAACTGGTATTGGGCCCAAGCGGCGACCGCTACGGTAAACTGCGCGTCATCTCGCTGTTCGCGGTCGTCGCCGCTGTCGCCAGCCTGCTCTGCGCGCTCTCGGGAAGCCTGGCGACGCTGATTGCCGCGCGCATGCTGGCAGGCGTCGGCTGCGCAGCGGTGATCCCGCTATCGATGGCCTGGATCGGCGACAATGTGCCTTACGAGCAGCGCCAGGCCGTGCTGGCGCGCTTTCTGATCGGGCAGATCTGCGGGCTCGCCTGCGGCCAGACCTTCGGCGGCCTGGCTGCGGAACAGGATTGGTGGCAGTGGCCGTTTCTGGTCTACACCGTGCTGTTCGCCGCCGCCAGCGGGCTGCTGTGGTATCGCGTCGGGCGGCATGAACGGCCCCAGGGCCGGAAGCCGGAATCGCTCGGCGTGAGCCTGCGCCACGTGCTGCAGAAGCCGTGGCCGCGCGTGGTGCTGATCAGTGTGTTCTTCGAGGGCGCGGCGGTCTTCTGCGGGTTCGCGTTCGTAGCCAGCCATCTGCACGTCGCCGGCGGGCTGCCGCTGACCGAGGCCGGGCTGATCCTGGCGGTGTTCGCCGTCGGCGGATTGAGTTTCGCGCTGCTGGCGCGGCGGTTGGTTCCCAAACTGGGCGAAACCGGCCTGTGCCAGCTGGGCTGCGTGCTGATCGCGATCGCGCTGGCCGCCATCTGCCGCTGGCCGACGCCCGGTGTCGCCGTCGTTGGCTGCTATCTGTTCGGGCTGGGGTTCTACATGCTCCACAACACGCTGCAGACCACCGCGACGCAGATGGCACCGGAGCGACGCGGCGCCGCCGTCTCGCTGTTCTCGACCGCGTTTTTCACCGGCCAGTCTCTCGGCACCGGCATTGGCGGCGCCATCATCGCCTTCTCGGGTACGACACCGACCCTGGCGCTGGCCACCGTCGCCGTGCTGCCGGTCGGCTTCGGCTTCGCCTGGCAGATCCGCCGCCGTGACCGGGCGCTGGTGCCAGCGTAGCGGTGCCGTCTTCGAATCTTCCCTTTGTCGAGGGTTCAGGGCGGCCGGCAACGCCGAAGCGAGACCGCGCGCCAGGATGCTGCCAGACTCGATGAAACCGATCGCCAACCGGGAGACCGACTCATGACCCTCGCCACCTCGCAGCAGGTACTCGACTTCTGGTTCGAGGAGCTGACACCGAAACAGTGGTTTATCAAGAGCGACGACCTCGACCGCACCATCACCGAACGCTTCGGCGAGACGCTGGCCGCCGCGGCCCGCTGCGAGTGCTGGCAGTGGCGCGAGACGCCCGCGGGCCGGGTGGCGGAGATCGTGGTGCTCGACCAGTTCTCGCGCAATATCCATCGCGATACGCCGAGTGCCTTCGCCCAGGACCCGCTGGCGCTGGCACTCGCCCAGGAACTGATCTCGCGAGGCGAGGATGACGCACTGCCGCTGACCCGGCGCATCTTCGCCTACATGCCATTCATGCACAGCGAGTCGCTGGCGATTCACGATCAGGCGGTCAAGCTGTTCGACCAGCCCGGCATGGAGGAGCAGCTGGATTACGAGCACCGCCATCGTGCGATCGTCGAGCGTTTCGGCCGCTACCCGCATCGCAACGCGATTCTGGGGCGCGAATCGACGCCTGAAGAGATCGAGTTTCTGCGCCAGCCAGGCTCGTCGTTCTAGTCGTGAATCTTGGCTGTATCGCGGCTTCGGCTTTCAGCTCAGGATGAATCCCACGCAGGCGGCGGTCGCCAGCCCCATCACGCCGTTGAAGACGCGCCAGGCGCGCGGCGTCTTCAGCAGCCTGCCGATCGCCATGCCGAAGCCGGCCCAGAGCGAAATGCAGGGGAAGGCGACCAGCTCCATGAACAGCGACAGGATTGCGGCATTGACCAGCAGGGAACCATCGTTCGGCATGAAACCGGCGATCAGCGCGATGCCCATCACCCACGCTTTGGGATTGACGAACTGGAACACCGCCGCCTGCCAGGCGGTCAGTGGTCGTGCCCCTTCTCTGGCTGCCAGGTCCGGCGGCGGCGCGGTGGCGATCTTCCATGCGAGATAGAGCAGATAGATGGCGCCGACGATCCTGAGCGCCTGCTGCACGACCGGAAAGCGCTCGAACAGCACGCCGAGACCCAGCGCCACGGCCATGAACAGCACGAAACAGCCCGCCATGATGCCGAAGATGTGCGGCAGCGTGCGGCGATAGCCGTAGAGCGCGCCGGAAGCGGTCAGCATCACGTTGTTGGGGCCGGGCGTGCCGGTCATCGAGATCGAGAACAGCGCCACCGAGAACCACCAGGCCAGCGAGGTCATTTGCCACCCCCTGGCGTTTCCGCCCAGGTCAGCGTGAAGCGGCGATTGCGCGCGCCGCGATTCTTGATGCTGGCGACCTGGATCGCGCCGACCTCGGCGGTCGAATTCACGTGCGTGCCGCCGCAGGGCTGGTAGTCGACATCACCGATGCGAACCATGCGGATCTCGCCGGCGCCACGCGGCGGCGTCACCGACATCGTCTTCACCAGCTCGGGACGGGCATCGAGCTCCGCTTCGCTGATCCACTCGCTGGTGACCGGATAGTCGGCAGCGATCAGGGCGTTGAGGCGCTCGGTCAGTTCGTCCTTGTCGAAGCTGGCCTCGCCCAGATCGAAGTCGAGCCGGCCACGCTCGGCGCCGATGCTGCCGCCGGTCACGCCGTGGGGCACGACCACGGAGAGCAGGTGTAGCGCGGTATGCATGCGCATATGGGCATGGCGCCGCGCCCAGTCGATCTGCTGGGTGACGCTCTGGCCGACTTCCAGCCGGTATTCCCGTGCATCCGCCGGATCGAGCAGATGATGCACCTCGCCATTGTCGCCTTTGCGCGTATCGCGCACCGCCAGGGTACGCCCGTCGGCGGTGATGAACACGCCCTGATCGCCTGGCTGGCCGCCACCGTGGGGATAGAACAGCGTGGCATCCGTGACCACCACACCGTCTTCGCCGATTGCCCCTGTCGTTGACAACACGGTCGCCAGGTTTTCACGGGCGTAGGGCAGTTCGCGGAACGTCAGCACGGTAGACATCGGATACCTCTCCAGGAAGTCGTTTTCCAAAATTGTATGGGTTCAATTTATTGACACAGCGATTAATCTTCCGAACAATCCGAGCATAAACCCACCGTTTCTTCGGTCAACTCGATTTTTGTCACCATGACAATCTGGATACCCACACTCCCCGGCCAGGGTCCGCGCTATCGCGAACTGGCCGATGCCATCGCCGCCGCCACGGCCAGCGGCGAACTGCCGGCGGGCGCCAAGCTACCGCCCCAGCGCCGGCTGGCGGACGCGCTCGGCGTCACCGTCGGTACGATCACACGCGCCTACGCGCTTGCCGAACAGCGAGGTATCGTCAGCGCAAGAGTCGGCAGCGGCACCTACGTGCGCGACAGTCAGCCGCGGACCGAGCCCTTCAATCATGTCCGACAGACCCCGCCCGAGAGCGACATGATCGATCTCAGCCTGTCGCTGCCGCCTGCGCATCCCGAGCGCGAGGCCGCACTGGGGCGGGCAATGCAGGCGATCCAGCACGATCCTGCCAGCCTGCGTGCGGCGATCGACTACCAGCCGGAGCAGGGCCAGACGGGCCAGCGGGAGATCTTCGCCGACTGGCTCACCCAGTCTGGCCGGCCGGTCTCGGCGGACGAGCTGCTGATCGATCAGGGCGGAATGCACGGCATCTATCTCAGCCTTAGCGCGCTGCTGGCGCCGGGCGAACGGCTGGCCGCCGAACGCCTGACCTACCCTGGTCTGATCAGCGCGCTGCAGCAGCTCTCGCTCAAGAGTGTGGCGATTCCCCATGACGAGGAAGGCATCGATATCGACGCCCTGGCCAGAGCCTTCGACCAGCAGCCGTTTCGCGCGCTCTATGTGATGCCGGACTGCCATAATCCGACCACCGCGCGGCTCGGCGAATCGCGCCGTCGGGATCTCGTGACATTGGCGCGGGAGCGGCAGTTCTGGCTGATCGAGGACGAGGTCTACCAGCACCCGCATATCGAACCCGCGACGCCGCTCTACCAGCTGGCGCCGGAGCGCACCGTGACGCTGTTCTCGGTCGCCAAGCTGCTGGGTGGCGGCCTGCGCGTCGGCGCCCTGCGTGCGCCCAAAGCGTTGCACGGCCGTTTGACGGCAGCGCTGCGCGCCCAGAGCTGGATGCCGCCGCCGTTGATGACCTCGCTGGTCTGCCACTGGATCGCCAGTGGCGATGCCGCCGCCCTGCTGGCATGGCAGCGCGAGGAGCTGGCATGGCGTTTCGATCACGCCATGCAGAAGCTGGGAAGGTTCAAGCCGCGCGGGCAGCGCGGCGGCTTCTATCTATGGCTGCCGTTGCCCGGCGAGCTGCGCACCAGCCATGTGGTCGAACAGTTGAAGGCGCGTCGGGTCAGCGTCAGCAGTGCGGAAAGCTTCTGTCTCGGCAATGTCGCGGCGCCGCAGGCGATCCGCATCTGCATCAGCGCCGCCGAGAGCCGGGAAGCGCTGGATCGCGCGCTGGACATCATCGCCGAGACGCTGGGCAACCCGGACCCGATGCTGTGGCAGACAGTGTGAGCGAAGCTTCGATTTCGATCAGTAGCCCAGCGCCGTATCGACCCGATTCTCCAGTGGCCGGTCGTCCAGATAGCGCTCGACATTGGCGAAGAAGAAACGCAGGCAGCGCGGCACGTAGTCGGCGTCGTAGAGCCCGCTGTGCGGCGTGACGATCAGGTTGCGCGTGGTCCAGTAGGGCGAATCCGCGGCCAGCGGCTCCTGGGGGAAGACATCCAGCACGGCGCCGCGCAGCTGCCCGGCTTCCAGCCGCTTCGCCAACGCCGCGACATCCAGCACCGGGCCGCGGCCGATGTTGATCACGCCGCCACGCGCGGGCATTGCCGCCAGCTCCGCCTCACCGACCACGTTGCGGGTCTCCGGCGTCAGCGGCAGCGTGATCAGCAGGAAGTCGGCATCGGCCAGCGCGTCCTTCAACCGGCTCTGCGGCAAGCTGACATCGGCGAGCGGATGCGGCTTGCCCGAACGGCTGACGCCGATCACTTTCAGATCGAGCCGCTTGGCCGCCTCGGCCGCCGCGCTGCCCAGCGCGCCCATGCCCAGGATCACCACCGTCTTGCCGTCGATGGGTTCGATCGCGGTCTGCTCCCAGTGCTTCTCGCGCTGTTGGGTGACGAAATCCGGCAACCGGTTGTTGAGCATCAGCAGCGCGGTCATCGAGAACTCGCGGGCCCGCGCCTCGTGGTTGCCCTTGGCGTTGGTGACCAGCACATGGGCCGGCAGCCGGTCCAGCGGCACTCGGTCCACCCCCGCGCTGGTGATATGGATCCATCGCAGGGCGGGCGCCCGTGCGGCGACGTCGGCGATATCCAGCGCGCCGACCAGAATCAGCACCTCCGCCGTCGCCAGCGCGGCATCGAGGGCGGCCTCGTCGTGGCTGAAGCTCAGCGCGATACGCGACGACAGCCCCGCGAACTCGTTCAGAATGCCGAAGACGCGCTCGTCGGCGAAGTCCTTCGACTGCCGGAAATCAGGGTCGGTATAGATATGGATATCGAGAGCGGTGGACATGAGGCTCCTCGCGCGCGGTTCGCGGTGATGGGATCATGGAGGGCCGGATCGCCAGCTGACCTGGGCGTGATGAAATCCGGCCGTCATCCGATCCGACGGTTGTCGTGTGCAGATCGTGTTATATGAAGATCGTGTTGTATGACGATTGGCGAACCCGCAGTGTTACCGTAAAACCTCATAGCCGGCAAATCATCGCCCGGCGAAACGGCGAGAATCGCGTTCCCCGTTCGATGTCATGCCGTACCGCCCGCGCCAAAACAACCGTCATGCCAAAGGAACCGCCATGCCTGCCCTGATCCGCCGCCCCTTCGTCTTCCTCCGCCACGGCCAGAGCACCCGCAATCTCGAACGCCGGATCGGCGGCCAGCATGACGTGGCGCTGACGCCGCAGGGAGAGGAAGAAGCCCGGCGCGCGCGGGCGCTGCTGGGCGATATCGACTGGTCGCTGGTGGCCGCGAGCCCGCTGCAACGCGCCTATCGTACCGCCGAACTGGCGCTGGGCCGAGCGCCGGATCGTGTCGTCGACGGGCTGATGGAGCGCCACTGGGGCGAGCTGGAAGGCCAGGCGATTCCGGAAACCATTCCCTACATGAGCACGCCGGCAGGCGGCGAATCCTGGGAGGCGTTCGTCGAACGCATCGCCGACACGCTCAACGCGCTGCTCGAGGAAGCCGACACCCCGCTGATCGTCGGCCACTCCGGGCTGGTACGCGCCGTACGCTGGCTGGCTCATGGCACGCCTGCCGGCCCGCGCTCGGCCAATGCGATCCCGCTGTGGATTGCGCCGGAGGGACGCCACGCATGGTCGATCATCCCCTTCGATACAACGCTCGCCCGGGCCAACGGCTCAGTCGGCTGCTGAAACCTCGGGCGCTCCTGTTCGAGACGCGTTTTCTTGACTATCGTCGGTCATCCGTGGCCAGACAATTCCACAATTGATCGCTATTTGAGTGCGTGGAGCCGACCCGACCAGCCTTCGTCCTGACGAGTGGCTACTACCAGCATATCGCTATTGTCGGCAACCATCAGCTCTCCTTCCGGAGTCCAGAATCCGCTTTTGCCGATTGCCATCATGCCGCCAGTGGCCGCGTTATGATTGGCCATGCCCACCAGTAGGTTGTGGCGCGCCGCCGTTCGCGCAAGTTGATCAGTGTCGGCGGCATATCCGCCTTCGGTGATCAACACGCCAGCAAGATAGACCGTGGCCCCGAGCTTGGCGTACTGCTCGGCATGTTCGGATGCATTGGTGTCGGCACAGATGGCGATGGCGACTCGCTCATTGTTGAAATCCAACAAGCAGTGCTTCGTACCGGGCTCGAAGACCGCCTCTTCCCCCGGATGGAGATGCCGCTTGGCGTAGGTAGATGCTTCTCCGGTCGAGGAGATGGTCAGAGCACCTACTCGAGGGCGTTCGCTGCCCATCAGAGGTAGGCCGGCGACGACACAGAGCTCATGGCGCTTTGCTGCTTCGATAAGAGGCGCTAAACAAGGATCGTTCGGTGGCAGCGCCAGTTCCGCAGCGAGAGCTGGCTCATATCCCGTCAACGAGAGTTCAGGAAAAATCAGTAGTCCCACGCCAGCCGCAGCAGCCTGCTCAATTACGACCAGATGACGCGCCAAGTTGGCCTCAAAATCGCCGGCGACCGAGCCGATCTGCGCCAGGCCAATGCTCAGAGGGTCTCTGGTCATGCCTCCACCGCCACCGACCAGCTCAGCGACTCTCCCGCCTTATAGGGCACGAAAGTGTTGTCGCCTTGGCCGATCGACTCGGCAACGGGTGTGGGTCGGCGCCTCAGCGTCACGCTGCCTTCATTCAACGGCAGGCCGTAGAAGCGTGGGCCGTTCTCGGAACAGAAGGCTTCGAAGTGCTGGAGCGCGCCTTCCTGCTCGAACACGTCGGCATAGATCGAGAGCGCGGCTTCGGCGTTGAACACGCCGGCACAGCCGCAGGATGTCTCCTTGGCGGCGGTGACGTGGGGCGCGGAGTCGGTGCCGAGGAAGAAGCGCGGGTGGCCGCTGGCGACGGCCTTTCGCAGCGCCTGCTGGTGCTCCTGCCGCTTGAGGATCGGCAGGCAGTAGAGGTGCGGGCGGATGCCGCCGACCAGCATGTCGTTGCGGTTCTGGGCCAAGTGCTGTGGCGTCAGCGTGGCGCCCAGGAACTCGTCGCCATCCAGTACGAACTGGGCCGCTTCCTTGGTGGTGATGTGCTCGAAGACCACCTTCAGCTCGGGGAACTGGCGGCGGATGTCGGTCATCACCTCGTCGATGAAATGCTTCTCGCGATCGAAGATGTCGATCTCGCCCCGGGTGACCTCGCCATGGATCAGCAGCGGCATGCCGATGCGCTGCATCACTTCCAGCAGCGGATAGACGTCGGTGATCCGCTTGACGCCGTGCTGGGAGTTGGTGGTGGCGTTGGCCGGGTAGAGCTTGGCCGCGGTGAACAGGCCATCGCCGTGGCCCTGTTCCAGCGTCTCGCGGGAAACGCTCTCGTTGAGATAGCAGGTCATCAGCGGGGTGAAGTCATGGCCGGCGGGAGTTGCCGCCAGAATCCGCTCGCGGTAGGCGCTGGCCGCCTCGATCGTGGTCACCGGCGGCACCAGGTTGGGCATGACGATGGCGCGGGCGAAGGTCTGGCTGGTGTAGGGGAGCACCGTCTCGAGCACCTCGCCGTCACGCAGGTGCAGGTGCCAGTCGTCGGGGCGGCGGATGCGAAGCGTGTCGGGCGAAGCGGTCATCGGGAACTCCTGGCAGTCGGTTGAGCGAATCGGCACTCATGATACCAGAGACCGCCTCGCCGGCATTCGCCTCGCATCACGCCTAGGCGGACGCCTGGCGGCGGTTCCGGCGTAGCAGCAGCCACAGCGCCACGCTGCACAGCACCGCGACGAGCAGGTCGAACAGCAGCCCGGTCATCTTGAGGCTGAGAACGCTGCCGACGAGGCCGATGCCCACGACCGGCAGCGAGATGGCGATATAGGCCACGAAGAAGAAGGTGGAGACGACGGCCGCCTTGTGCTCGTCGGGGCTGGCCGCCGTCACCGCGCCCATTCCGGCACGGAAAGCGATGCCCTGGCCGATGCCGGCGACGATCGCGCCGATGATGAAGCCCGCCAGCTGCGCCGCGCCGATCCCCCAGGCGACGAAAAGCACGCCGACGAACAGCACCCCGCAGCCGATCGGCAGGCGGCGCGCCTCGGCCAGACGCCCCTGCAGCATCTGGCCGACCGTGGACGCGATGAACAGAAGCCCGGCCACGAAGCCGATCAGCGCGTGATTGGTATAGCCCAGCACCTTGCCCAGAAAGGCAGGCGTCACGGCGGTAAAGAAACCGCACACCATGAAGCCGGCAAAGGCGGCGATGGCCGCCGGGACGAACACGCCCCGCACCTCGGCGGGCACCTTGAGTTTCTGCACCCGCAGGCGAATCCGCTCGGGGCGCTTCACGGTTTCCGGCGCACGCCAGATGCAGACCACCGCCACCAGGGCGAGCACCAGGTGGACGATATAGGGCAGCGCCAGCGGCATGGGAAAGAGTACCGCCAGCACGCCGGCGAGCATCGGCCCGAGGCCCAGGCCACCCATGTTGGCCGCAGTGGCGACGAGAGTGCCGACGCGCTGCCAAGAGGCCGGCACCAGTTCCATCACGGCGACGGTCGCCGTGCCGGTGAAGATGCCGGCGGAGACGCCCGACAGCACCCGCCCCGCCAGGATCATCCCCAATCCGTCCGCGTGCCAGAACACCAGGTCGCTGACGATCGACGCCGCCAGGCCGGCAAACAGCAGCGGGCGGCGGCCGAGCTGATCGGACCAGCGCCCGGTAATCAGCAGCGCCGCGATCACGCCGGCAGCGTAGACGGCGAAGATGATCGTGATCATCAACTGCGAGAAACCCAGCTGTTGCTGGTAGATGGGATAGAGCGGCGTCGGCAGTGTGGTGCCGATCATCGTCGCTGCGAAAGCCAGGGCAACCCCCAGAAATGGGCCGGCGCGGCGGGTTTCGGTAGCGTTCGAGGCGTTCATGGACGTCCTTGTCGGTTCGGCGCGGTCGCTGGCGGGACCGAATGTCACGAATGGGGAAGCAGTGTAGCCGATAGGGCTCGGCCAATCCGCGCCGGTGCCGACGATCTCGCCCCGTCTTCCGGCAGCGTCGCCCGGCATGGCGGGCTATCGGGGGTATGGCGTTTCCGTGGCATAATAGGCCGCTTCATGCATTCCCGGACGGTCGTTCTGTCATGTCGCACGCTTCTCCGACGCCTCATACTCCTGTCGCCGAATTCGGCGCCGGTGCCCTGGGCACGCTCTACATCGTTTCCGCGCCCTCCGGCGCCGGCAAGACCAGCCTGGTGCGCGCCCTGCTCCAGCGCAACGCGGATATCGGCGTCTCGGTGTCTCATACCACGCGGGCGATGCGCCCTGGCGAGCAGGATGGCGTCAACTATCACTTCGTCAGCCAGCCCGAGTTCGAGACGATGGTCGAACGCGGCGAGTTCTTCGAACATGCCTGGGTCTTCGATCGCCACTACGGCACCTCGCGGGTGGAGGTCGAAAAGCGCCTTGCCGTGGGCGAGGACGTGATCCTCGAGATCGACTGGCAGGGCGCCCAGCAGGTGCGCGCACAGGCTCCCGATGCCGAATCGATCTTCATCCTGCCGCCCTCGCGAGCCGCGCTCCAGGAGCGGCTTTCCGGACGCGGCACCGACGACGAGGCGATCATCGCGCGGCGCATGCGCGACGCGGTCAGCGAAATGTCCCATTACGACGAGTACGAGCACGTCATTATCAACGACGACTTCGAGCACGCGCTGAACGAGCTCGAGTGCATCGTCCATGCGCGCCGTTCACGGCTCGACAAGATGCAGGCACGCCACGCCGCCCTGCTCGAGTCGCTGCTCAACGATGTCGACTGAGTGCCGCAGCCGCCCTGACCCCGGTGGTCGCGGCGGGGCTTGCTGGCCGGAGATGGCGCGCTCTTGTCAGAGATAACGCAACTCCAGTAGACTGCTCGGTCCCGCAGACCCCGTATTCCGGGGCGCGTCTACCCATTTTTTGGCAGCAGGGCTACCATCATGGCACGAGTGACCGTCGAAGATTGTCTGGAACATATCGAGAACCGTTTCAAGCTGGTAATGATCTCGTCCCAGCGCGCCCGTCAGCTCGCGCGCGGCTCCCGCGATGCGCTGCTGCCGTGGGAAAACGACAAGCCGACTGTCATGGCACTGCGCGAGATCGCCACCGGCCAGATCGACGACAGCATTCTCGACGAACCGGTCGAAGCCGCACCGCCGCGTCCGCGCCCCGAGCCGACCCAGGAATACGATATCTGAACCAGGCTTCCGGCGTGACCTGTGCTTCCGTGTCGTCGTCACGACCGCCGCGGACCGGTTGCCGAACGGAATGTCGATAACGGGTTGTCAATCGGGCTGTCAATCGGACCGTTAATCATATAGGGCAGGCGCGCCGCATGTTCACCATCGATGACCTGGCCGATCGCCTCGGCGGCTATCTCCCGGACGACGAGATTCAGCAGGTCAAGCGCGCCTTCTACTATGCCGAGCAGGCCCACGATGGCCAGCAGCGCCGCTCCGGCGAGCCTTACGTCACCCACCCGCTCGCCGTCGCCAATATCCTCGCCAACATGCACATGGACCATCAGAGCCTGATGGCCGCCATGCTGCACGACGTCATCGAGGACACCAGCGTCTCCCGGGAAGCCCTCGAAGCGCAGTTCGGCGAGGCCGTGGCGGAGCTGGTCGACGGCGTCTCGAAGCTGACCCAGATCACCTTCGAGGACAAGGCGGTCGCCCAGGCCGAGAATTTCCAGAAGATGGTCATGGCGATGTCCCGCGACATCCGCGTGATCATCGTCAAGCTCGCCGACCGCCTGCACAACATGCGCACGCTCGGCGCGCTGCGTCCGGACAAGAAGCGCCGGATCGCCCGCGAAACGCTCGAGATCTACGCCCGCATCGCCGGGCGGCTGGGTATCAACACCATCCGCGTCGAGCTCGAGGATCTCTCGTTCCAGGCGATCCACCCGATGCGGTCCGAGCGCATCAAGCGCGCGGTGGCGAGCGCCCGAGGCAACCGCCGTTCGACCATGCGCCAGATCCAGACCAGCCTGCAGCGCCGGCTCGACGAGGACGATCTCACCGGCAGCGTGGTCGGGCGGCAGAAGCATCTGCTGTCGATCTATCGCAAGATGCACGACCAGCGCAAACCGTTCGCCGAGATCATGGACGTGTTCGGCTTTCGCATCATCACCGACAGCGTCGACAACTGCTATCGCGTGCTGGGTGCGGTGCACAATCTCTACAAGCCGGTGCCGGGGCGCTTCAAGGACTACATCGCGATCCCCAAGGCCAACGGCTACCAGAGTCTGCACACCACGCTGTTCGGCCCCAGCGGCATGCCGATCGAGGTGCAGATCCGCACCCGCGAGATGGAAGCGATGGCCAACAACGGCATCGCCGCCCACTGGCTCTACAAGGCCGGCCAGACCGAACGGCCCATCGCCGCCGGCAGCCATGCCCGCGCCCGCGAATGGGTTCGCGGTCTGCTCGAGATGCAGCGCCACGCCGGCGACTCGCTGGAGTTCATCGAGCACGTCAAGAACGACCTGTTCCCGGACGACGTCTACATCTTCACCCCCAAGGGCGACATCATGGAGTTGCCTCAGGGGGCGACGGCGGTCGACTTCGCCTACAGCGTTCACACCGATATCGGCAACAGCTGCATCGCCTGCCGTATCGACCGCCATCTGGCGCCGCTGTCGACCCCGCTGGAAAGCGGTCAGACGCTGGAGATCATCACCGCCCCCGGCGCGCGCCCCAACCTGGCCTGGCTCAATTTCGTGATTACCGCCAAGGCCCGCTCGGCGATTCGTCACGCCCTGAAGAGCCAGCAACGCAGCGAGGCGATCCAGCTCGGCCGCCGCCTGCTCAACCGCGCCCTGGGCAGCTTCGAGACCAGCCTGGAAAAGCTGCCTTCGGAACGGCTCTCGGCGCTGCTGGACGAGCTGGAGCTCAAGACCGAAGACGACCTGCTCGAGACCATCGGCCTCGGCACCCGCCTGGCGCATACCACCGCGCGGCGGCTGGTCACGAACGATCTTCCGGTCGAAACCATCGCCGGCGGCGAGCGGGATCTGGACCGGTTGCTGGCCGATTCGCCGCACAACGGCCCGATCGTCATCAACGGCTCCGAGAGCATGGCGATCAGCTTTGCCCGCTGCTGCCACCCGCTGCCGGGAGACCCGGTGATCGGCCACCTGTCGATCGGCAAGGGGATCGTCGTCCACCGTCACGAGTGTGGTAACCTCGACGAGTTGCGCGACGATCCCGACAAGCTGGTCTCGTTGACCTGGTCGAAGCAGATCGATCAGGATTTCCCGGTCCCGCTACGGATCGAAGTCGAGACCCGGCGCGGCCTGATCGCCGAACTGGCCAGCCTGATCACCGATGCCGAGGCCAATATCGAGCGCATCGGCATCGAAGAACGCGACGCCCGGCTCTCGATCGTCAACCTGACCATCCTGGTCAAGGGCCGCATTCATCTGGCGCGAATCATCAAGCGCCTGCGCAACCTGAATCACATCGGCCGCATCGTTCGCGCCCGAAACTGATCCGTGACGGCTGCCCCGCCGCGTCATGCGCGGCGGGGCAGCGTTTTTTCGAAATGGCCATGCCATTAGAAAAATATTTATGAAAAGGCATTGGATAAGAAACTGGAGGGTACGCCATGAGCAACAAAGCCGTGATCAACACCGACAACGCCCCGGCCGCCATCGGCCCTTATTCACAGGCCATCAAGTCGGGTAACACCGTCTATCTTTCGGGCCAGATTCCACTCGACCCCACCACCATGGAAATGGTCTCCGACGACTTCGAAGCCCAGGCCCGCCAAGTCTTCACCAACCTGGCCGCCGTGTGCCAGGAAGCCGCCGGCTCGCTGCAGGACATCGTCAAGCTCAACCTCTACCTGACCGATCTCGACAACTTCGCCGTGGTCAACAAGGTGATGGAAGAGTTCTTCCAGCCGCCCTTCCCGGCCCGTGCCGCCGTCGGCGTCAAGCAGCTGCCCAAGGATAGCCAGGTGGAAGCCGAAGCGGTCATGGTCATCGGCGACTGAGCCGGCCTTGCGCCCCTGGTGACCGACCGGATCGTCGATGAGAAGACTCTTCTTCGCCCTCTGGCCCGACGACACCACTCGCCAGGCACTGGCCGCCGAGGCCGAACGCCTGGCGCCACTCTGCGGCGGCTACCCGCTGCCCGCAGAGAACATGCACATCACGCTGGCGTTTCTCGGCAATGTCGACGAAGCCCGGATCGCTCCCCTCGTGGCCCTCGCCCAGGGCTGGCCGGCGCTGCAGGGCGAGTGGACGCTGGATCGGCTAGGGCATTTCCCCCAGCCTCGCATCGTCTGGGCCGGCAGCCAGATGCCGAGCGACGCGCTACTGACGCTCGATGCCGAGCTCTGGCAGGCGCTGTCCCGCCACGGCTTCACCGCGCCGCAACGTGAATTCACCCCTCACGTCAGCCTGGTACGCCAGGCCGAACGTGCGGCACCCCAGTCACGGCTGCCCACGTCGATCCGCTGGCGCTTCGACCATCTCGCCCTGGTGGAGTCGCAGCTCGGCAACGGCGGCTCGCGCTATCGGACGCTGGCTGACAACATCAGCTGAGATCATGGCGATGGGCGCGACTCGCCCTCGGCGGCTTCGAGAAACGCCCCGGTATCGCCCTGGAACAGCGGCAGCATGCGGGCCAGACGCGCATGGGGCCAATCCCACCAGGCCAGCGCTTCCAGGCGTGCCGAGATTTCCGGATCCTCGAAGCGGGGCCGCAGCGGACGAGCGGGGTTGCCGACAACGATGGTGTAGGCGTCAACGTTCTTGGTCACCACACTGCCAGCACCGACGATGGCGCCATTGCCGATGGTGATGCCGGGCAGCACGATGGCACCGTGGCCGATCCAGACATCGTGACCGATCACGACACGATCCTCGGCGCGCCAGTCGAAGATCCGGTCGTCGACGCCCTGGTCGCTGCCGGCGAAGCCGAACTTGCCGGGGCGGTAGCTGAAATGGTGCAGCGTCGGCCGCCACCAGGGGTGATTGCTGGGATTGATACGCACGCTGGAGGCGATCGACGTGAATCTGCCAATCTCGGTGAACATCAGGTCGCAATCGCGCTCGACATAGCTGTAGTCGTCGAGCGTGACGTGGTTGAAGACGCAGCGATCGCCCACCTCGGTCCAGGCGCCCAGGCGACTCTCGTGGAGTTTCGCCGTGGGCGCGCCGGTGGGGGCGGCGCTCAAGCGTCGGGAAGCGGGCTGTGAAGACATGAATCCCTCTCAGAAAAGAATGTCGCTGCCATCGACGGCCAACTCCACGCCTTCCGGCAGGGTTCGCGACGTTGCCAGGAAGTCGGCGTCCAGTTCGTGACTGATGTGCGTCAGCCAGGCCCGCGCTGGCGACAGTCGCTCGATGATCTCCAGCGCCATGCTGACGTTGTTGTGGTTGCGGGGCGCGGCGTGAGACTCCGGGTGCGGGGAGTTATAAGAATCCGGATGGGTGGCATCGATCACCACACCATGCGGCCGCCATTCGGTCAGGAAGCGTTCGGTGGCGCCGGGCAAGCCCACGGTATCGCACAACCAGGCCAGCCGATTGACGCCGTCGGAGATCGCGTAGCCCAGCGTCGGCTTGCTGTGATTCAGCGGCAGCGGCGTGACCTCGAGCCGGCCCAGCTGCAAGGGCCGAAACGGCTTCAGGCCGGGCTGGAAGTCGAGAATGCCGGGGTTCTTGTGCAAGTCGGCACAGCCTTGAGGGTCTTTGGGACCGTAGGCCGGAATCGGTTCGCCCCGGCCCCAGCGCAGATGCAACAGCCCCTGCACATGATCGGCGTGATAGTGGGTCAACAGGATGGCGGCCGGGCGCTGGCGCTCGCAGCGGGCGGCCAGATCCATGCGGCCGGCGTCGATCAGAATCAGGGCGCCATCGAGTTCGATCTCGCCGCAACAGGGCTCGCGGCGGTGGCAGCTCAGCAGCCGCGCGCGCTGGCAGGCCAGGCAGTCGCAGCCGAAACAAGGCACCTGGGCGCTGTCACCGGTGCCGGCGAAGCGCAGCTTCACGCCGGATCGTCCGATACGGGTGCGTCGTCGAGCCAGGCTTCGAGCGTCTTCACGCCCTCCGCCAGCTCGCCGCCGTTATCGATTCGTGCGACCCCGGAAAGCGTCTCCTCCTCGCCGCTTCGCGCCAGTCGCGCCTCGATCTCGGCCAGCGTCTCGCGCCCGCGAGCGATCAGACGCCGGCGCAGCGCCTCGGCATCCGCCACGACCAGAACCGGCATCAGGGCCGCGCCGAAGCGTTGACGGGCACGCTCCAGCGCTCGCCGGCTGCCGTTGAACACCACCGTATGCCCCGCCGCCAGCCACGCTTCGATCTCGATGCCGACGCCGTAGTCGAGCCCATGTGCGCTCCATGAAAGGCAGAACAGCCCCTGCTCCCGCCGCCAGTGGAATGCCTCGCGGGAGAGTTCGATACAGTTCTCCGCCCCGCCGCTGGCGCGCGTGATGTAGCGATGCGCCACCAGCGCGGCCGGGCGCCGTCGTGCCAGCTCGCGCAGCAGGCTGTCCTTGCCGACGCCGCTGGCGCCCATAACGTAGATCAAACGACCTTCATCCATATCGCTGCCTTTATGTATAAGCGTTCTCGGATTTCTCGGTCCTGAGATAATCGGCCCTGAGATAAATAGCCGAGCGGGATGAAGCACGAGGCGCCCGAGGCTCTAAAGCCAAGACATAACGGGTGTTAGGCGAGGATTTTGAGCCTCGGGCAACAAAGTGATTCGCTCGCGCAGGCATTTATCTAGTGAACCTGCCTACCCGCGGACCACACCCGTTGCACCACCGGATGATCGTCGATCAATCGCACCCGCAGCAGATCGGCACGCAGCCCCGGCGCCAGGCGCCCACGATCGGTCAGGCCTACCGCTTCGGCCGGTATGCGTGTCGCGGTGGCGACCGCCCGGGGCAGTGCGTAGCCGTTCTCCATCGCCGCCACCCGGAATACGGCATCGAGCAGCGCCGCCGGATAGTAGTCCGACGACAGGATATCCAGCACGCCCAGCTCGACGAGTTCGGCGGCGGCGATGTTGCCGGAATGGGAACCGCCGCGAACCACGTTGGGTGCGCCCATCATCACCGCCATGCCAGCGCGGTGGGAGGCCTCCGCCGCTTCGCGGGTGGTGGGGAACTCCGCGACCCGGGTGCCGTATTCATGGCTTTCGACGACGTGCTCGACGGTGGCGTCGTCGTGGCTGGCGATCGCCAGGCCGCGTTCGCGACAGCTGGCCGCGATGGCGCGTCGATGCTCGGCGCTGTAGCGCTGGCTGTTGTCGATCTGGGTCGCCATGAAGGCATTCATCGCCGCGTCATCGAGCTGGTACTTGCCCTGATAGTAGACGCGATACGCCTCGAGGCTGGCGAACTGGCGTTGGCCGGGGGCGTGATCCATCAGCGAGACCAAGCCCAGCAATGGTGATGACGACAGCTCGTTGAACCGTACCAGCGTGTTCGGGTGACTGACCTCGCAGCGCAGGTGCAGACGATGATCGACCCGCGCCAGACCGTCGTGAACGATCTGCGAGAGAGCGTGGCACATCTCGTCCAGCGCCCGGTGGCGCATGCTCTGCTCGTCGACGTCACCGATCGAGACCGCATCGAACACGGTGGTGATGCCGCTGGCCGCCATCTGGGCATCGTGAGCCAGCGCCGCCTGACGCCCCGGCCATTCGACCTTGGGCCGCGGCTGGAAATACTTTTCCATGTTGTCGGTATGCAGCTCGACCAGCCCTGGCAGCAGCGTGTCGCCTTCGCAATCGACGGCGCCCGTAGCCTGGCTCGCGCCGCGGTCGATGGCGGCGATCCGGCCGTCGCGGATCACCAGCGTGCCGTCGATCACCTCATCATCGAGCACCAGCCTGGCGTTGGTCAGTACCTGTTCCTGCGCACTCATGACAGCGTCTCCTGAGTGTTCTGGGTGACGGAAGCGCGGGCGCCGAGACTGTCGTCCAGCGGCAGCAGGCGATCGGCGACGCGATCGCGGACGTCCTCGTCGTGGAAAATGCCGAGCATCGCCGCGCCGCGGGCCTTGGCCTCGCCGATCAGGGCGATCACCACGTCGCGATTGGTGGCGTCCAGCGACGCGGTGGGTTCGTCGAGCAGCAGCAGCGGATGCTCGCCGATGAAGCCGCGGGCGATGTTGACGCGCTGCTGCTCGCCGCCGGAGAAGGTGCCGGGCGGCAGCTGCCACAGTCGCTCGGGCAGGTTGAGCCGGGCCAGCAGCGTCTCGGCGCGCTGGCGGGCCTCGTTTTCGTCGGCACCACGCGCCAGCAGCGGCTCCATCACCACGTCGACGGCGGCGACCCGCGGCACCACGCGCAGAAACTGGCTGACGTAGCCGATCACGTCCCGGCGCAGGCCATGCCAGGCGTAGGCCGGCAACGTCTCGAGGTCGAGTTCGCCATCCTCGAAATGCAGCCGGATGTGACCCCGGCCGATGCGATAGTCGCCGTGGAGCATCTTCAGCAGCGTGCTCTTGCCGATACCGCTGCGGCCGGCCAGCACCAGGCATTCGCCGGCGTCGAGGGTCAGCGAGAGATCGCGCATCACGTCGATCTCGAGCCCGCCCTGGCCGTGCAGCAGGAACCGTTTGTGCAGCCCATCCACCGTGAGGCGAGGTCGGGCGTTCGTCATGGAATGCATCAAAAAGCCCCTTCAATGAGTTTGAGGAGTGTCGAAGGCATCGACGAGCAGTCTTCAGCACAAGGCGCCCGGAGCGCAGGGTGCGAGACATAACTGGGTGTTAGGCAAGCAAACGAGCACCGCGTAACGCAGTGATGAATGTGCGCAGTCATGGATTCGATGCTCCTCACGGTGTAAGCACGGATGACACCAGCAACTGCGTATACTCGTGCTGCGGATCGTCGAGGATCTGGTCGGTGAGGCCGGTCTCGACCACCTGGCCGCGGCGCATCACCATCAGGCGGTGAGCGAGCAGGCGCGCCACGGCGAGATCGTGGGTGACCAGCACCACCGAAAGGCCCAGCTGACGCACCAGCGTGCGCAGCATGTCGAGCAGGCGCGCCTGCACCGAGACGTCGAGCCCGCCGGTGGGCTCGTCCATGAACACAAGACGCGGCCGGGTGACCAGGGTGCGGGCGATCTGCAGGCGCTGCTGCATGCCGCCGGAGAAGGTGCGCGGGGCGTCGTCGATACGACCGGGATCGAGCTCGACCTGGCGCATCCAATCCTGGCCGGTGGCACGCAACTGACCGTAGTGACGCTGGCCCTGGGCCATCAGCCGTTCGCCGATATTGGCCCCGGCGGAAACGCCCATCCGCAGGCCATCGCGGGGGTTCTGGTGCACCAGCCCCCACTCGAGGCGCAGCAGTGCTCGACGCCGTGCCTCGCCGATGGCGTAGAGATCGAGCTCGGCCTCATCCCTCTCCAACTCTCCCTTATCCAGCACGTCTTCTCCGGCGCCGGCTCGAGCGGCTTCGGGCTCGTGAATAGCCCTTCGATAGAACACGCGTCCCGCATCGGGCGCTTCCATCCCGGCGAGCACGCGCAACAGCGTCGACTTGCCGGAGCCGGATTCGCCGACGATGCCCAGCACCTCGCCGGCATGCAATTGAAAATCGATCGCCTCGCAGCCCTTGCCGGGGCCGTAGAGACGGGTGATATCCTGAACGTCCAGCAGGACCGGACGCTCCAGTGCCGGCTTCTTCATGCCACCTCTCCCCGTCGCGTCTGGCAGTAGTCGGTATCGGAGCAGACGAACATCCGCCCACCCTTGTCATCGGTGATCACTTCGTCGAGATAGCTGTGATCGCTGCCGCACAGCGCGCAGGTGTGGTCCCAGGTCTGGACCTCGAACGGGTGGTCCTCGAAGTCGAGGCTCTCGACCCGGGTGTAGGGCGGGATCGCGTAAAGCCGCTTCTCGCGACCGGCGCCGAACAGCATCAGCGCCGGGTTGCCGTCGAGCTTGGGGTTGTCGAACTTGGGAATCGGCGACGGGTCCATCACGTAGCGCCCGTCCACCTTGACCGGGTAGGCGTAGGTGGTGGCGATATGACCGTAGCGGGCGATGTCCTCGTAGAGCTTGACGTGCATCACGCCGTACTCCTCCAGCGCGTGCATCAGCCGCGTCTCCTGCTCGCTGGGCTCGATGAAGCGCAGCGGCTCGGGGATCGGCACCTGGAACACCAGGATCTGGCCGGCCCGCAGCGGGGTCTCGGGAATCCGGTGGCGAGTCTGGATGACGTCCGCCGCGGTGGTGGCGGTAGTGGTCTCGACGCCGGCCACGCGCTGGAAGAAGTGGCGGATGCTGACCGCATTGGTGGTGTCGTCGGCGCCCTGGTCGATCACCTTGAGAATGTCGTCGGCGCCGAGAATGCTCGCGGTGAGCTGCACGCCGCCGGTGCCCCAGCCGTAGGGCATCGGCATCTCGCGGCCGCCGAACGGCACCTGATAGCCGGGGATCGCCACCGCCTTGAGCAGCGCGCGACGGATCATCCTTTTCGTCTGTTCGTCGAGATAGCCGAAGTTGTATCCCTCCACGTTAACGCTCCTCCTGTTGGGGCCTGCCCGCATCACGGGCACCTTCGAGTTCAGCCTGGCGGGCGGCGTGCTCGCGTCGCAGACGGCGCAGCAGATCGAGCTCGGACTGGAAGTCGACGTAGTGCGGCAGTTTCAGGTGCGAGACGAAGCCGGAGGCGTCGACGCTGTCGGCGTGGGCCAGCACGAACTCCGCCTGCTGGGCGGGGCCGATGATCGGCTCGCCCAGCTCCTCGGCGCGCAGGGCGCGGTCGACCAGCGCCATGGCCATGGTCTTGCGCTCGTTGTGGCCGAAGGCGAGGCCGTAACCGCGCGTGAACTGCGGTGCGGCCTCGCGCGAGCCGCCGAACTGGTTGATCATCTGGCACTCGCTCAGCGCGATCTCGCCGACGCAGATCGTCTCGTCCCACTCGTCGACGTGGATCTCGACCTCCACCTGGCCCAGGCGAATCTCGCCGGCAAACGGGTGGTTGCGGCCGTAGCCGCGCTGGGTGGAGTACCCCAGCGCCAACAGGTAGCCCTCGTCGCCGCGGGCCAGCATCTGCAGTCGGGCGGCGCGGTCCATCGGATAATCGGGCGGATCGCGGGTGATATCGATGGGCTCGGCGCCGTCGTCGATCTCCTGCTCCACCAGCCCTTCGTCGTTCAGCAGTCCGAGAATCTGCGGGCATGGCTCGGCGTCGGTCATGTCGTCGCGAATCTCGGCGGCCGGCACCTCGGCCCCGGCCAACTGCAGGAAGTCGAGCAGGCGGTGGGTGTAGTCGTAGGTCGGCCCCAGAATCTGGCCGCCCGGGATGTCCTTGTAGGTGGCGCTGATGCGGCGCTCGATGCGCATGTTGGCGGTTTCGAGCGGCTCGCTGACCGCCAGTCGCGGCAGCGTGGTGCGATAGGCGCGCAGCAGGAACACGGCTTCGGTGAGATCGCCGCTGGCCTGCTTGAATGCGAGCGCGGCGAGTTCGGGATCGTAGAGCGAGGCTTCGCTCATCACCCGGTCGACGGCCAGCCGCAGCTGGTCACCGACCTGGGCGACCTCCAGTTCCGGGCGATCGCGATCGCCGCGGCGGCGGTCGGCCAGCCAGCGGTGGGCGTTGGCAATCGCCTGCTCGCCTCCCTTGACGGCTACGTACATCAGTTCGTCTCCTGAGAATCGGCGCGAGCCTCGACACTCGAAATTCGGGTGCTGCGGGGAATCGCCGCCAGCTGCGCACCGCAGCCGAAGATGACGTCCAGCCCCTGCGGAAAGCTGGCACGGTTGCCGGCCAGGCGGGTCATCAGTACCCGGCAGCCGGCGCCGTCACCGATATCGAGCACCCGCGACTCGGCGATGCCGGGGCCGCTGAGCCGCCAGCCGTGATCTGCCTCGTCGGCACCGTTCGTATCGTTTTCCAGCCGCTCGACGGCGATCAGCAGCGTGGTACCGCGATCGGGATAGGTGTCGCTGCCCACCGCGAAGGGCGTCTGCGGATCGAAGGACTCGTGGGTCAGCAGCGCGAAATCGGCACTCGCCGGGTCGTCGGTGATTCGCGCGCCGGTGTGGAAGGCCAGAGCCTCGCGCAGGGCCGACAAGTCGAGGTCGGCGGCGATCCAGACGCGTGTCTCGAGGTCGCAGAGCGTCAGCACCACGCCCCACAGTGCGGCGCCCAGCGCGTCACTCGGCGGTGCCGGCACGGCCAGCGTGGTCAGCGTGCCCGGCTCGGACATCGCGCCGAGAATCTGGCGAAACAGACGCTGACTGTCGTGGGCGGGGTCGGCCAGCCCAGGCCAGACGAGATCCCTCGTCGTTTCCGTCTTTACCGTCATTGCTTTGTCCATCGTCACTTTCTCCATCGTCATTCGCCCGTGCTCACTCGCCACGTATTCACTCGCCACGTACCTATTCACCACGTACGAGGGTGAAGAAGTCGACGCGGGTGGCGGCGGCGGTGGCGGCATCGCGGCGCTGGCGCTCGGCCAGTTCCTCGGCCAACGGCGCGAGCACGTGCGTCTCGAGCTTCTGCTGCCATTCGGCGTGCTGGGCGATGGCATCGGCCAGTGCGATCAGCTCGGCGTGGCGGTGGTCACGGCCCCGCACCCAGCCGTGGCCGAGGGTGCCGTCATCGAGGACGACGCTGGCGCGGGTCAGGGTCATCTCGCCGAGATGGAAGGCGTTGCCGGTACCGCCGGTGCGGCCCTTGAGCATCGCCATGCCGGTTTCCGGACCGCGTACGCAGCGATGTGCGGGCACTGCATCGAGCGCCGTCCAGCACGCCTCCATTCGCTCGCGGGTGGAGAGCGCCAGCAGCCGCTGACGCGCGCCTCGTGATATGTCGTTCATGACGCAACCTCGTCGGTGTCGAAATCCATGGGGTCGATGTCGAAATCAACGTGATAGGAGAGCCGGTCGGCACGCGCCCGGCCCATCGAGATTTCCACCAGCGCGCCGTCGGCATCGGTGTTGTCGCTGGTCATCAGCAGTAACGGTGCATTGAGCGGACACTGCAGCCAGCGGGCGTCGTCGCGGGTGGCGGTTGCGGCATCGATGCGCACCCGGCGTCGGTGAAGCCGCAGGCCATAGTGCTGACCCAGCAGGGCGCGGGTGGAACCGCCGCGATAGCGCTCCAGCCAGCCCGGCACGCGCTCGGGATCGAACCAGTGGCGCAGCCGCATCAGCGGGGCATCATCGACGTAGCGCACGGTATCGACCCGCAGCAGCGGCTCGTCGGCGGGCCGTCCGAAACGCAGCGCGATCGCCTCGGGGGGCATCTCGAGCCCCTGTTCGAGACAGCAGGTATTCGAAGGCAGGCCGAGGCCGGCCAGATTCTGGGTCACCTTGCTGCCGGCGCTGACGGCGTAGTCGAGACGTCGATCCACCACCTGTGTGCCGCGTCCCTGGTGGCGCGTCACCAGGCCGGCGGCGACCAGCTCGTCCAGCGCCCGGCGTACCGTGTGGCGATTGACCGCGAAGCGCCTGGCGAGCTGGGCCTCGGTCGGCAGCAGATCGCCGGGGGCATAGTCGGCGCGCACTTCGCGCACCAGCTCCTCGGCCAGTTCGCGGTAGCGCGGCATCGTCAAAATTTGTCTAGACATCATCGGACCCAAAAAACCGGGGGAAGCCCCGGCATCAGATGAAGCGTTTGCGAACACGCTGCGACGCCATATCGAGCAAAGTGACGGCAACGATGATCACCAGCATGATCGTGGCGGTCTCGGTGTACTGGAATCCGCGCATGGTTTCCCACAGCGAGACGCCGATTCCGCCGCCGCCGACCATGCCGAGCACCGTGGCGGAGCGAATGTTGGACTCGAAGCGGTACAGGCTGACCGAAATCCACAGCGGCAGAACCTGGGGGATCAGGCCGAAGATAATCTCTTCCAGTCGCCCGGCGCCGGTGACGCGAACGCCTTCCATCGGCCCGGCATCGGTGGCTTCCACCGCTTCCGAGAACAGCTTGGCGAGCACGCCGGTGGTGTGGACGAACAGCGCCATGGTGCCGGCGAACGGCCCCAGGCCGACGGCGACCACGAACAGCATCGCGAACACCATTTCGTTGATCGCGCGGCACGCATCCATCAGGCGTCGTACCGGCTGGTTGATCCACCACGGCGCTAGGTTGTCCGAGGAGAGCAGGCCGAACGGGATGGCGAACAGCACCGCCAGCAGCGTGCCCCAGATCGCGATCTGGATGGTCACCAGCATCTGGTCGATGTAGTGATCGAGACTGCCGAAGGTCGGCGGCACGAAGTCGGCGGCGAGCGTGGCCATGTTGCCGGCGTTGCTGACCAGCAGGCCCGGGGCCATTTCGGCGCCCTGCCAGGCCCAGCCGAGCACGCCTGCGGCAACCGCCCAGCCCAGCAGCGTGGTCCAGCTGCGCTTGCCGGCGCGGGCTTGCATGTCGAGGGAAGAGGCGCTTTGCATGTGCGTTGTCCTGACGAAGAGATCGATGAGGATCGGAGCTCGATCGTCGGCGGCAGGTCGAAGAGTCGATCTGCCGCCGGCCGGGAGCGGAACCTCAGTTGGCCATTGCCGTGGTGTTGTCGGCCTGCTCGGCCTGCGCGGCTTCGCGGGCATCCATGCGCTGGTTCAGCGATTCGAGGCGAGCGTCGATATCCGCGAGTTGCTGCTGCTTCTCCTCGGCATCGATCGAATCGTCGGCGGCGAGCTGGGCGCGCTGCTTGAACAGTTCGAGCTGACGGATCGGCAGCAGTTGGTTGTTGTCGGAAGCGGCAAAGCCGGACCACTGCAGCGGTTCGAGAATCTGCTTCTGCTTGTCGGTATCGCCGTAGCTCAGGAAGAACTGGCGCAGCTCGTCCTTGGTTTCCTGCGGTAGATCGGTACGCCAGACCAGCGGATCGGAGGGGATCAGCGGCGACTTCCAGATCACCTTGAGCTGGTCGGCCTTGTCGGGATGGGTGATCTCCAGGCGCTCCATGCTTTCGGTGTTGAACGTCGCGACATCGACCTGGCCGTTGGCCACGGTTAGCGCATTGGTCTCGTGATTGGAATTGAGCGTGCGCTTGAACGCGGTGGCGGGATCGACGTGGTTCTTGGCGAAGACGTAGTAGCCCGGTACCAGATAGCCCGAGGTGGAGTTGGGATCGCCGTTGCCGAAGGTCAGCTCGCTGGCGTGATCCAGCACTTCGTCGACCGAGTCGTAGGGGCTTTCCTTGTTGACGATCATCAGGCTCCAGTAGCCCGGTGCGCCGTTGGCGGCGACGGTCTGGGCGAAAATTTCGCCGCCAGCGCGATCCACGGCTTCCATCGCCGACTTGTTGCCGTACCAGGCGAGATCGACCTTGTCGAAGCGCATCGCCTGGATCACCGCGGCGTAGTCGGTGGCGAAGAACGGCTGGACCTCGACGCCCAGCGCCTCGGACATGTCGTCCAAAAACGGCTGCCACTGGGTCGACTGGTTGGAGCTCGATTCGGTAGAGATGATGCCGAAGCGCAGCGGCTCGTCGGCGGCCTGGGCCGAACTGACGGCCAGCGTGCTGCCGAACAGGCCGAGTCCGGCGATCAGCGGCAGGGCCGCACGGCGTAGACGGGATGAGATCATGTCGTTTCCTCGAAGCGTCGGGGGTTGGTGATCGATAGTCAGGGATCGGTCGTGGGTATGGCGGTGGTCCTGCAGCGCTCGCTCGGCTCAGCCCACCGCATGCAGCGGCGTCGCCATCCGGTGATCGGGCTGGCGGGATTCGAGCTCGTCGAGACCGGCGTTCTCGTAGAGCGCCTGCAGGCGGCTATCGGTGAGGCCTTCGATCGGCCCGTCGTAGTAGAGCCGCCCCTGCTTGAGGGCGATGGCGCGGCGGCAGTAGCGGCGCGCGACCTCGACCTGGTGCAGGGTGACGACGATGGTGCGGCCGTCCTCGCGGTTGATGCGCTGGAGGATTTCCATCACCTCGCGGGCGCTGCGCGGATCGAGGGAGGCGATCGGCTCGTCGGCGAAGATCACTTCGGCCTCCTGGACCAGCGCCCGGGCAATGGCGACGCGCTGCATCTGGCCGCCGGAAAGGGTGTTGGCGCGCTGGTGGGCGAGACCGACGATGCCGACCCGCTCGAGTGCGCGCAGCGCCAGGTCCCGTTCGTACTGGGTGAAGCGGCCCATCAATGCCCGCCATCGCGGCATCGCCCCGAGGTGGCCGATCAGCACGTTGGTCAGCACGCTCAGGCGGCCGACGAGATTGAACTGCTGGAAGATGTAGCCGGCACGACGGCGCTGCTCGCGACGCGCGCCGACCAGTCGCCCCTGGCGCTGCACGTCGCGATCCAGCACTCTGACGTGACCGTGCGACTGGCGGTCGGCACGGGTCAGACCGATGAGGTGGCGCAGCAGGGTCGACTTGCCGGAGCCCGACGGCCCGATCAGGGTGACCATTTCGCCGCTGGCGATCTCGAAACCCACCTCGCGCAGCGCGGCGTGGTTGCCGAAGGATTTGTCGAGCCGTTCGACGCTAATGATGGCGGTCATACGATTCGTCCCGGAAAGTGTTTGGAACCCGAAAAGGTTGGACACAGTCTGGCGACGTCGTGTGACGGTTATTTATCTAGACAATTAAGAAACGGTGACAAGGACAGGGGCAAAAAACGCCACGAAAAAAGCGCCCGTAGGCGCTTTATGAGGAGTATCAGCAGGTTGGCGGCGGCCGTCATCGCGCTGACACGAATTCGTCGTCGAATCGTCACATCCGACGGGGGGACGATGTCGGCGGCCTGCCGGACGTCAGACGCTTTCCGCGGCGGGGATAAAACCGCCCTGCCTGAGCACGTCCTCGTAACCTTCGCGGAAGGTGGGATAACGAAACGTGTAACCGGATTCGAGCAGCAGCCGGTTGTTGCAGCGCTTGCTGGAGCGGCGGCGCAGCGGCGACTGGATGACCTCCGGCGTCTCGACCTTGAGCCGCCCGGCGATCCAGGCCATCACCTCGTGCAGTGGTGCCGAATCGCAGTCACTGGCGAGATAGACCGGCTCCAGCGGCTTGCCATCCAGCGCCAGCTGGATCAGGTGGGCGATCACGCCCGCGCAGTCGTCGCGGTGAATGCGGTTGGAGTACATCGGTGGATTGGCGGCGGCGATACGACCTTCGCTCACCTGGCGGATCAGCCGGTCGCGACCCGGGCCGTAGATTCCCGAGAAGCGGATGGCCGTGCCGGGCAGATCGTGTGCGAGCAGCGCCTGCTCGGCCTCGCGCATCAGTATCCCGGAGAAACCGTGGGGTTCGGTCACCGAGGTCTCGTCCACCTCTTCGCCGCCCTGCTGGGCATAGACGCTGGTCGAGGAGACGAAAAACACCCGCTCGGGTTTCTTTTCACGGGCACCGAATGTCTGTAGAACCGACTTCAGGCCCATCGGATATGCCGCCTCGTAGGCCGACTCCTCGAACCGGTCTGCCGTCACCGTGTAGATCACGATGTCTGCATCCGGCAGTGCCGCCAGCGCGGCTTCATCGGTAATATCGAGCGCCACCGCTTCGATGCCGGTGCCGGCGAGCGCCTCGACATTGCGGCGCGCGCCGATCACGCGATGACCGGCCTCGATCAATTGTTTCCCGAGCTGGGTGCCGATATCGCCGCAGCCGAGAATTAGCGTAGTTTTCTTCACCTTTCCCTAGCCTCTTGGTAAAACGTCCTTGATGACTCGTCCCTGAGGACGCGAATGACCTCGAGAACCACACACTGACTTCGTGCGACAGGGAGCCTTCCGGTCCCAGCCAATGACTCTAACAGAACTCCGCTACATCGTAACCTTGGCCCAGGAGCGCCATTTCGGCCGCGCTGCCGAACGCTGCTTCGTTTCACAGCCGACGCTCTCGGTGGCCGTCAAGAAACTCGAGGACGAACTCGGCATCGCCCTGTTCGAACGCTCCAAGTCCACCGTCCAGGTAACGCCGCTGGGCGAGCGGATCGTCGAGCAGGCGCATCGCGTGCTGGAGCAGGCCACGCTAATCCGGGAGATGGCCACCGAAGGCAAGGACCAGTTGATCAGCCCGCTGCGGATCGGCGCGATCTATACCATCGGCCCCTATCTGTTTCCGCATCTGGTTCCGGCGCTGTCGCGCATCGCGCCGCAGATGCCGCTCTATATCGAGGAGAGCTTCACCGGCGAGCTGCGGCGCAAGCTGCGTGGCGGCGAACTCGATGCGATCTTCGTGGCGCTGCCGTTCAACGAGTCCGACGTAGTCACCAAGACGCTCTACGAAGAGCCGTTCGAGGTGCTGCTGCCGGCCGGCCATCCGTGGACGGAGAAGGCAGCGATCGCCAAGGAGGACCTGCTCACCGAACGGCTGTTGCTGCTCGGCGAGGGTCACTGCTTCCGCGATCAGATCCTGGAAGCCTGCCCGGCGATCAGCGCGCAGCTCAACAATCCCGCCAACACATTGATCGCCGAGGGCGGCTCGCTGGAAACCATCCGCCACATGGTCGCGTCGGGGCTGGGCATCACGGTCCTGCCCAGACTGGCGATCGGTACCAACCACTATGAAGGTGGCCTGCTGGAGAGCCGGCCCTTCAAGGGCAGCGCGCCCACGCGCAGCGTCGCGCTGGCATGGCGCGCCAGTTTCCCGCGGCCCAAGGCGATCGATGCGCTGATTCAGGCGATCGATAAAATCCAGAGTAGCGACGTCGAGGCCGCATGAGCCTTGATGTGCCGGTAACCGACCTCTCCGGCGTCGGCGAGGCGCTGGCCGGCAAGCTGGCCCGGCTGCGCATCGAGCAAGTCGTCGACCTGCTGTTTCATCTGCCGCTGCGCTATCAGGATCGGACACGGATCACGCCTATCGGCACCTTGCGTGCCGGCACCGAGGCCGTGGTCGAGGGCGAAGTCAGCGCGGCAGAGGTCGTCCGCGGCCGTCGGCGAAGCCTGCTGGTCCGGCTCAAGGACGGCTCCGGCATTCTCAGCCTGCGCTTCTTCCACTTCTCGCCGGCCCAGCAGCAGCAGTTCGTCAAGGGCGCCCAGGTGCGCTGCTTCGGCGAGGCCCGCGCCGGCAGCACTGGGCTCGAGATCTATCACCCGGAATATCGTCTGGTCCAGAGCGAGGCGACGCCGGTGGACGAACACCTGACCCCGATCTATCCCGCCACCGAAGGGCTGGCGCAGCCACGCCTGCGTGCTCTGATCCAGCAGGCGCTGAAGCGGCTCGAACAGGCGCCCGAGAGCCTGCCGGAGTGGATTCCCGAACCGCTGCGCGGCCGTTTTCGGCTGCCGGGGCTGATCGAATCGCTGCGCTATCTGCACGAGCCGCCGCCGGACGCCCCGCAGGAACGCCTGGCCGATGGCCGCCACCCGGCACAGCGACGGCTGGCGCTGGAAGAGCTGCTGGCTCACCAGTTGAGTTTGCGCCAGGTCCGCCTGCGCATTCAGACCGATGGCGCGCCCCGGCTCGCGGCGAGCAGCAACCTGCAGGCACGCTTTCTGACCCAGCTGCCGTTCTCGCTGACCCAGGCGCAGCGCCGGGTGCTGGAAGAAATCGGGCGGGACCTGGAGCGGGAAGTGCCGATGCTGCGGCTGGTGCAGGGCGATGTCGGCTCGGGCAAGACCGTGGTCGCCGCCATGGCGGTGCTGAACGCCATCGCCGGCAGCTGCCAGGCGGCGGTGATGGCCCCTACCGAGATTCTCGCCGAGCAGCACTTCCGCCAGTTCCGTGCCTGGCTCGAACCGCTGGGGATCGAAGTCGGCTGGCTGGCCGGCAAGCTCAAGGGCAAGGCCCGGCTGGACACCAAGGCCGCCATCGCCGACGGCCGCGTGCAGGTCGCGGTCGGCACCCACGCGCTGTTCCAGGATGACGTGGCCTTTCATCGCCTGGGGCTGGCGGTGATCGACGAGCAGCATCGCTTCGGCGTTCACCAGCGCCTCGCGCTGCGCCAGAAGGGCGAATCCGGCGGTCTGACCCCGCATCAGCTGATCATGACCGCCACCCCGATCCCGCGGACGCTGGCGATGAGCGCCTACGCCGATCTGGATCTGTCGGTGATCGACGAGCTGCCGCCGGGACGCACGCCGGTACAGACCGTGGCGGTACCCGACGAGCGTCGCCCGGAAGTGATCCAGCGCATCCGCAACGCCTGCGCCGACGGCCGCCAGGCCTACTGGGTCTGCACGCTGATCGAAGAGTCGGAAGCGCTGACCTGCCAGGCGGCCGAGGTGACCCGCGATACGCTGGTGGAAGCACTGCCAGAGCTCAACGTGGGGCTGGTTCACGGCCGCATGAAGGCGCAGGAAAAGGCCGACGTGATGGATGCCTTCAAGCAGGGCGAGCTGGATCTGCTGGTGGCGACCACGGTGATCGAGGTCGGCGTCGACGTGCCCAACGCCAGCCTGATGATCATCGAGAACCCGGAGCGGCTGGGGCTCTCCCAGTTGCATCAGCTACGCGGCCGGGTCGGTCGCGGCAGCGTCGACAGCTACTGCGTGCTGCTCTATCACCCGCCGCTGTCGAACCACTCCCGCCAGCGGCTCGGTATCCTGCGCGACACCACCGACGGCTTCAAGGTGGCAGAAAAGGATCTCGAACTGCGTGGCCCCGGCGAAGTGCTCGGCACCCGCCAGACCGGACTGGCGCAGATGAAGATCGCCGATCTGGAGCGCGATCGGGATTTGCTCGATACCGTCACCGCCCTGGCCCAGGCGCTGCTCGAGGAAGCCCCCGATGCCGTGACGCCGCTGATCCGGCGCTGGCTGGGCGACGAAGCCGGGCGCTACGGGCAGGTATGAAGCCTGCCCGTAGCCACCGCGCGCTCAGGAATTTCAAGCATTCTCGGCGGCTTTGCCGCCAGTCTTCTCGCCGCTGTTCTCTTGTCCACCTTTTCCATCGTCACCTTTTTCGTCGCCACCGTTGCCCTCGCCTGGCGTCTCCACCGGACGCGCGATCAGCCGGGCTGCCGCTTCGCTCATCGGCCCCAGTTGGCGACTGATATGGAGCAGCTGGGTCTGGATCACGCGGCGCTCGTCGTCGGCGTCGTCCTGGGCGGCGGTGGGCTCCTGCTCGAAGATCGCCACCAGCGCGTTCTGCTCGGCCCGGGGATCGTCGATGGGCTGGCGCGATTGCAGGTTGGCAGCAATGGCGTCGAAGCGATCCGCGATCCGCCGCGCGGCGGCATAGATCTCGGCATCGCTTTCGGCATTCGACTCGTTGGCTGCCAATGCCCCTCGATGCGCCCCCAGTGCGGAGAGATAGCCCAGCAGCGTGTGTGAAACGACCAGGAAGCGGAAGCCTTCGTCGGCGTCCTTCTTCCGGTAGTGCCCCGGCTCCTGCAGCATGTTGGAGAGCACCGTGGAGAGCGCGGCATCGGCATTGTGGGCGTTACGCCGCGCCAGCCGGTAGGCGAGGTCGTCCTGCTTGCCGGCTTCGTACTGGTGGATGATCTCGCGCAAATAGAGCGTGCTGTTGGTCAGCGCCGTCGCGGCCACCTTGTGCAGTCGCCGCCCCTGCCAGTCCGGCAGGATGAAGAACACCGCCAGGCCGGATATCAGCGCGCCGATCAGGGTATCGATCAGCCGCGGCAGGATCAGGTCGAAGCCGTCGCCGACCTGGTTGAAGCTGCTCAGCACCAGCGTGGTGATGGCGGCGGTGGCGATGACGTAATGCTTCTCGCGATTGGCGAAGAAGATGACGCCGGCCACCACGGAAATCAGCGACTGGATCAGCGGATTCGGGAACAGGCTGATCAGCGCCCAGCCCACTACCAGCCCGAACACCGTGCCGACGATGCGCTGGCGCAGGAAACGGCGCGTGGCGCCGAAGTTGGGCCGGCACACGAACAGCGTGGTCAGCAGGATCCAGTAGCCTTGGGTCGGATGAACCAGATGCAGCACGCCATAGCCCACCAGTAGCGCCGTCGATAGACGCAGCGCGTGACGAAAGGTCGGCGAGCCCGGCGTCAGGTTGAGGCGGATGCGCTCCCAGGCGTCGCGGAAGCTGCGCGGCGAGCGGTCGAGAAGGCTGGCGTCCTTCTGATCGACCACCGCATCCGGGTTGTGGGCGCTGGAGAGCTGGTCCTCCAGCGTCGCCAGGTTACGGCCAAGCGCCTGCAGCGAGCGCAGCAGCGGAGTCCATTCCGGGTTGCGCTGGGCCCGCAGGTAGACGATCGAGGCGCGCAGATCCTCCAGCGCCTGCTCGCTCTGGCCGTGCTCGAAGGGCTGACGCAGCAATAGCGCCTTGGCCAGCCGCTTGCAGGCGCGACCCTGCTGGTCGAGCAGCCGCTGGCAGCGGAACAGCACATCGTGATGGAAGAAGGTCTCGGTCAGTGCCGAATAGGGATAATGGGAGGCGCTGACCCGCTCGTGGATGTCCTGCGCGATGAAATAGAGCCGCAGATAACGGTTGAGCTTGCGACTGCCGCGCTGGCCTTCCAGACGCCGGAAGATCATCTCCTTGGCCTGGTTGAGCGCGGTCACCACGCGGCCGTTCTGGCGCGCCAGCGCGACGCGACGGCTTTCGACATCGACCCCGCGCAGCGGCTCGAACAGCGTCGCCTTGATGATCAGATACTCGCCCAGCTCCCGGTAGAGCTGCGCCATGCTCTGCTTGACCGGCTGGCGCGAGAACAGCGCGCACCAGACGACCGAGATCGCCCCGTACCAGGCCGCACCGCCGACCAGCAGCAGCGGTTGATGCCAGAAGTTGCCGCCGGTGGTGCCGCCGTGCTGCTCGATGTTGATCATCGAATAGACCGACAGGATCAGCGTCGCCGAGGCGATGGTGGCGTAGCGCTGCTCGACGGCCCCGAGCATGATGAAGGTGAACGCGGACAGCGCCAGACCGGGCGCGAACAGCCAGGGCCAGGGGAACAGCAGCTCCACCGAGCACGAGGCGACCAGGAAACAGACCAGCGTGACCAGCAGCGCCCGAACGCGGCCTTCCCAGTTGTCATCGGTCTCGGAGAGCGCGCTGGCGATGATGCCGAGAAACAGCGGAATGGCGAGCGCGATCTGATCCTGGGACCAGCTCAGCGCAATGGCGCCGCTGAACGCCAGGAACACGCGGAAGCTGTAGGCGAACTTGTCCAGCGTCCACAGCTGGCGCAGGGAGTGGGAAAACGAATCGGAAATCTCGGTCTCTCCAGGGTTGTGGTCGTGCCGTCAAGATAGCGCGCCCGCGATACCGGGAACAGACGCCACCGACCATGAGCGAATAGAGAACCCCACCAGGAATTAGACTTTAGTATAACGTCGTTACACCTATCGGCAGCAACGGCTTTGCGCTTTATCCACGCCCCCACTTCATCCCTGTCCCGGAGTTCGGCATGATCGGGGTTTACTGGAAGATTGAGGCAGAGCGTGCGACCGACCAGGCATTCGCATCGAAACGGCGTGTGGCGAGCACTCGCCATCATGGGCCAGGCATTGCGGGCGCTGGTGTTGCTGGCCGTGATCGCGTGGGGCGCGCTGGCGCTGCACTTCGAGCTGCCAGGATCGATGCTCGTCGTCGACTCGGTGATCGCAGTATGGGTGCTGGTCGGCCTGGCCGCGCTGCTGGCGCCTTTATGGAAGCACCGCCATCGCCGGGCGTCATCGGCGCTGCGCGTCCTGTTCGCGCTGACACTGATCGCCGTCGTGAGCTGGTGGCAGAGCCTCGAGCCCAGCAACGATCGCGACTGGGCACCGGACGTGGCGCGCCAGCTCTCGGTCGAGCGCGAGGGCGACCGGGTCCGGCTTCACAACGTGCGCGACTTCGAATGGCAGACGCCGAACACCGCGACGACGCGCTGGGAGACCCGCGAGTACGATCTCTCGCAGCTCGACTCGGTGGACATGGTGGTCTCCTACTGGATGGGCCCGGCAATCGCCCACACGCTAGTCACGTTCGGCTTTGCCGACGGCCGGCATCTGACGTTTTCGGTGGAGATCCGGCGCGAGCGGGACGAGGCATTCTCGATCAGCGGCGGCTTCTTCAAGCAGTTCGAGCTCAACCTGATCGCCGCCGACGAGAACGACATCCTGCGCCTGCGCAGCAACGTCAGAGGCGAGGACGTCTATCTCTACCGGGTCGGGCTCTCGCCGCAGGCACGCCGCGAGCTGTTCGTCGCCTATCTCGACGAAGCCGAGCGGCTGCGCCGAACGCCTGAGTTCTACAACACCCTGACCAGCAACTGCACCACCATCGTGTTCGACATGGTCGACAAAATCGTCGCCGGGCTGCCCCGGGACATCCGGCTGATTCTCTCCGGCTATCTGCCGGAATACGTCTACGAGAACGGCGGGCTGGATACGAGCCATCCGCTCACGTTCCTGCGTAACCGCGGCTATATCAACCCGCGCGCCCAGCAGATTCCGTACAATGCCGGGAGCGAGGCCTTTTCCCGTGCCATTCGCGACGGGGTTCCCGCCGCCGACGGCGAGATCCTTCACGCTTCGTCACCCTGACGTGCCCTGACCCGACCTTGATGCCATGACCTCCCTGCGCGACGCCATCGAAAACCGTATCAGCCATCTGACCGGCCGCACGCTGGGCGGGGTCGACTATACCCAGCCCAAGGGCGATCCGGGCCTGTTCGGGCCGGAGACCATGGCGTGGCGGGTGCATGGGGACTTCACCTCGATGATGTGCGGCGGCATCAGCGCGCTGCTGCTGCAGATGCTGCACCCGCTGGCGCTGGCCGGCGTGTGGGATCACTCCAACTTCCGCCGCGACATGATCGGCCGGCTGCGCCGCACCAGCCAGTTCATCGCCGTCACCACCTTCGGCTCCCGCGACGACGCCGAGCGCATTCTCGAGCGGGTACGCCGAGTGCACGACAGCGTCAGCGGGCATGCCGCCGACGGTACGCCCTACGCGGCCAACGATCCGGATCTGCTGGTGTGGGTCCATGTTGCCGAGATGAGCCGTTTTCTCGCCTCGCATCGGCGCTATCGCGATCCCGGACTGAGCCTCGAGGATCAGGATCGCTACTTCGCCGAAACCGCCCGCGTGGCCGAAGCGCTGGGCGCGCGCCACGTGCCCAAAAGTCGGGCGGCCATCGATGACTATCTCGAGCGTCAGCGACGCTATCTGGTCTGCGACGCCCGCACCCGCGACGTCATCGACGTGCTGCTGCACGCGCTGCCGCCGAGCCCGGTCATCCGCCCCGTCGGCGCGCTGTTCATGCGCGCCGGCATCGACCTGCTGCCGCCGTGGGCGGCGACGCTGCTGAGCCTCGAGATGTCGACGCTCGAGCGTCGCGCCGTGCGAAGCGGCATTCGTACCATCGCGCCGGTGGTGCGCTGGGCCGTGCGCAACGGCTCCTACCGTCGCGCCATGGAGCGGATGCAGGCCCGGGAGCAGGCTCAGGACTGATCGCCGGCCAGCTCGCGACGCAGCCATTCGGCAAGGCGCTCGCCGCGTCGGGCGTCGACGCCGGGCGCCAGCCACAGCCCCAGCGAGGCGCCGGTCTCGACCGCCGGCCACGGCGCCATCAGGCACTCCTGACGCAGCTCGGCCGTCACCAGCAGCTGCGGTGCGATGGCGACCCCGAGTCCCGCCAGTGCGGCTTCCAGCAGATAATAGAGATGTTCGAAACTGCGCCCCCGGCCCCGCGCCGCTGCCAGCGTCTCGTCGTCCACGCCCATGGCCGCCGCCCACTCGGGCCAGGCTTGCGGCCGCGAGGCCGTGTCCAGCAGCGTGAGCCGCTCCAGCATCGCCCTGGCCGACGCCTGCGATGCCACCGCCCAGACTGCCGGTGTCGCCACGGCGACGATTCGCTCCGGCATCAGCGGGAATACCGTCATGTCGGCGGGCCACGGCGGCGCGGCGAAGCGCAGCGTGGCATCGACGCCCTCCCGGCGCGGGTCGAGTTCGTTCTCGCTGGAAACCACCCGCAGCCGCAGCTCGGGCAGGTCGGCGTTGAGCCGGTCGAGCCGCGGGATCAGCCAGCGCGCCAGCAGGCTACCCGGGCAGGCCAGCGTGAACGGCGCTTCGTCGAGGCGCCGCGCAAGTCTGGCGCAACCCTCGCTCAAGCGTGAGAAAGCCTCATGCACCGCCGGATACAGCTCCCGGCCGTGGGCCGTCGGTTCGAGCCCGCGCCCCGCCTTGTCGAACAGCGCCGTGCCGAAATGGTGCTCCAGGGCTCGCAGTTGACGGCTCACCGCGCCGTGCGTGACGTTCAGCTCCCGCGCGGCGTCGCTGACGCTGCCCAGACGAACCGTGGCTTCGAACGCGCGCAGCGCATTGAGCGAAGGTAGCGTGGCCATCCCGCCTCCGTCGATTGGTGAGTTTTCCTCACTGGATACGGAGAGTTTATCGATTTTCTCCGCCGCGCTACCAGCCTAGTCTGAGCCCATCGAATCGACTGACCGGGAACGACTGATGAGTGAAAAGAGGGTTGATCTCCCCGACGAGCATGGCTTTTTCGGCGGCTCGGACGATCGGGGCCAGGCAGGTCGCGGCTATGGCGGGCGCTATGTCGCGGAAACGCTGATGCCGCTGATCGGCGAGATCGAGGCCGCCTATGACGAGGCGCGGGCCGATCCCGCCTTTCAGGCACGGCTGGACGAGCTGCGCCGTGACTATATCGGTCGCGCCACGCCGCTCTACTTCGCCGAGCGCCTGACGGAGCATTTCGGCGGCGCGAAGCTCTATCTGAAGCGCGAAGATCTTAATCACACCGGCGCGCACAAGATCAACAACGCCCTGGGGCAGGCGCTGCTGGCGCAACGCATGGGCCGCCGACGGCTGATCGCCGAGACCGGCGCCGGCATGCACGGCGTCGCCGTCGCCACGGTGGCGGCGCGTCTCGACATGACCTGCGTGATCTACATGGGTGCCACCGATATCGAGCGCCAGCAGCCCAACGTGCAGCGCATGCGCCTGCTCGGCGCCGAGATCGTGCCCGTCCACGCCGGCACGGCGACGCTCAAGGACGCCATGAACGAGGCCCTGCGCGACTGGGTTGCCAATGTCGACGACACCTTCTACATCATCGGCACCGTGGCCGGGCCGGCGCCCTATCCGCGCATGGTGCGGGATTTCCAGTCGGTGATCGGTCGCGAGACCCGCGAGCAGCTGCAGGCGACGCAGCAACGCCTGCCGGACACGCTCGTCGCCTGCGTCGGCGGCGGTTCCAACGCCATGGGACTGTTCCACGCCTTTCTCGACGATACGGACGTGGCCATGATCGGCGTCGAAGCGGCCGGCGAAGGGCTGGAGAGCGGCCGCCATGCCGCCAGTCTCAATGGCGGCACGCCCGGCATCCTGCACGGCAATCGCACCTACCTGCTGCAGGACGACGACGGCCAGATTCAGGACGCCCACTCGATCTCCGCCGGGCTCGACTACCCCGGCATCGGCCCCGAACATGCGTATCTACATGACAGCGGCCGGGCGAGCTACGTGGCGGTGACCGACGACGAGGCGCTTGAGGCCGTCGCGCTCTGCTGCCGGCTGGAAGGCATTCTGCCGGCGCTGGAGTCGGCCCATGCGCTTTATCACGCCGGGCGTCTAGCGGCGACACAGGGTCCGGACCAGGCCATCATGGTCTGCCTGAGCGGCCGCGGCGACAAGGACATGGATACCATCACCCGTCACCTGATGCCCGAGGAGGCCGACTCATGAGCGTTTCGTCTTTGAATACGGATGTCCTGGATACGGCTGGCTCGAACCCCCGAGCCTTGATCGCCGATTCGCGCCTGGCGCGTCGCTTCGCGGCACTGCGTACCGAGAATCGCGCCGCGCTGGTGACCTACGTCATGGCCGGCGACCCCGACCCCGAGACCAGCCGCGACCTGCTCGAGCGCCTGCCGGCAGCGGGCGCCGACATCATCGAGCTGGGCATGCCGTTCAGCGACCCGATGGCCGACGGCGTGGCGATCCAGCGCGCCGGGCAACGCGCGCTGGCGGGCGGCCAGACGCTGGCGCGCACGCTGGAGAGAGTACGCGACTTCCGCCGTCACGACGATGACACCCCGATCGTGCTGATGGGCTATCTCAATCCGATCCGGCGCTTCGGCGAGGACCGCTTCCTGCAGGCGGCGGCCGAGGCCGGCGCCGATGGCCTGATCCTGGTCGACCTGCCGCCGGAACACGGCGCCGCGCTGACCGCCCGGGCTCGCGATCTGGGCCTGGCGCGGATTCCGCTGGTGGCACCGACCACGCCGCCGGAGCGGTTACCAAAGCTGCTCGCCCAGGGTAATGGCTTCGTCTACCGCATCGCCTTCAATGGCGTGACCGGCACTCGGCGACCCGATATCGCGGCGTCGCTGGGCGAATCGCTCAGCGAACTCAAGCGACAGTCGCCCCTGCCGGTCGCCGTCGGCTTTGGCGTGCGCGATGGCGACACGGCCGCTGCCGTTGCCCGGGTTGCCGATGCCGTCGTCGTCGGTAGCGCGCTGGTCGAGCGGCTCGCCGAGACAGGCGTGGAGGGCGCGTTGGCACTGACACGGGAACTGGCCGAGTCGATTCACGGCGCCCGGAAAAGCGAATCCTGAACGCGTCAAATCGTTCGATTTTGCGCACGAGTACGTGCGCAAAAACGCGCTTTTGTTCGATTATTTAGGTAATACACTGTCTTCATTGCGCCGTCGCTGACGCTCGGCGCCCGAAAAACAGGAGACAGACCATGTTGACGATTCGACGCGGTAACGAACGCGGTTATGCCGATCACGGTTGGCTCAAGAGCTACCACTCGTTCTCGTTCGCCGGCTATCACGACCCGAAACACGTGCACTTCAGCGTGCTGCGGGTCATCAACGAAGACCGCGTTGCCCCGGGTCAGGGTTTCGGCCAGCACGGCCATCAGGACATGGAGATATTCTCCTACGTGCTGAGAGGCGAGCTGGCCCACCGCGACACGCTGGGCAACGGTTCCTCGATCGGCCCTGGCCGGGTGCAGATCATGACCACCGGCACCGGCGTCGAGCACAGCGAGTTCAACCACTCCGCCAGCGAGCCGGTGCATTTCCTGCAGATCTGGCTGTTCCCGCGGGCGCGAGGGCTGACGCCGCGCTATGCCGAAAAGGATTTCACTGAAGCCGACAAGCGCGGCCGGCTGTGCCTGATCCTGTCACCGGATGGCCGCGACGGTTCGCTCACGCTGCAGCAGGACGCCTTCATCTACGCGTCGCTACTGGACGGCGACGAACGCGCCGAACTGCCGCTGGCAACGGATCGCCAGAGCTACGTGCACGTGATCAGGGGCAGTATCACGGTCAACGGCCAGGCGCTCGAAGGCGGCGATGCGCTGATGCTCGTGGATGAGCCAGGCGTGACGCTGGAAGGCGGCGAGGATGCGGAAGTACTGGTCTTCGATCTGCCGGCCGTGCAGCTGTCTTGAGATCGATTTGGTATCGGCGACCGGCGACAGGGACGTTGCCGGTTTCGTCGTTCATGGTCTAGGGCTCATAGCCCGTAGCCCGTAGCCCGTAGCCCGTAGCCCGTAGCCCGTAGCCCGTCATCAAAGATACTTCAGCAGCCCCTGCAGTCGCTCCAGATCGCGGGAGTCTCCCACCAGCCGCAGCTGGCCGTTGAACAGCCCTTCGCGGAAGGCGCGCTGCGAAGGCTTGCGCAGAAATCGCGTGGCGCTTTCCGCGTCGCGGAAACGCAGTTCCAGCGTCAGATCGGTCGGCAGGCCGACATCGCTTCGGATCGCCTGCGGCGTCATGCGATAGTGACGGGCGATCGTGAGGTCTTCGGTAGCAACGCCCCAATCGAATCGCTGGAGCTTTTCCAGGGCATCGCGAAACGCCGCCTTGCGGGAACGCGCGCGCTTGAGCATCACGCCCAGCCACCAGAGCATCAACTTGAGCTTCATGCCACCTCGCACGCATCGGCCATCATCATGGGAATATGGCGGGGAAGAATGCCGACCCACCCTCCTGCGGGGGATCGGCTATCGTTTCGCTCATGGCAAATGAGCGACTCAAGAATCCAAGATCCGAGCTTACTTGCTGACGGCGTCCTTGAGAGCCTTGCCGGGCTTGAAGGCCACGGTCTTGCTGGCCGGAATATCCAACGGCTTGCCAGTCTGCGGGTTCTTGCCCGTCCGTGCGGCGCGCTCGCGAACCGTGAACGAACCGAAACCGATCAAAGTGACATCGCTACCTTTGGAAACCGTACCGGTGATCTCGTCGAGGATGACGTTCAACACCTGACTGGCCTTGTCCTTCGACAGATCCGCACGCTCGGCAATCGCCGCAGCGAGTTCTGGCTTACGCATAGAGCCCTCCTAGTTTGGCAATGGCGTCACCTGAAACGCCTCGCGTTGAGACGAGTTGTTGTTCTCGATGAGGAACAACGCCCTCCGATCGCATAATAGGCCGCTTGATGCGCGGTTTGTCCAGCATCAGGTGACGATTCGTGGCTTATAGATCCGCAGCCACCGGGGCTAGCCTAGCAATGGGGGGGTCGCTCGCGCCAGTTCGACTTTACGACGAACGCAGCGCCCGGTCAGCGCAAAGCCCAGCAGGGCACCGTTGTCGTCCTCGGCCAGCGCAGTGAAATCACCGCCTTCTCCCTCGATCCGCCATCGGCGGGGCGCCTTTCGCGGCGGCAGCGCGACCACAGGCAACAGCGGCGTCTTGACCACGATCGGCCAGCTTCCGTAGCTGACCTCGGTCGGCGTGCCGGTCAGCGTCGCCGCCAGTGCCTTGGCGCTGGCCTGCAGCGGCTGGACGTACATCGCGTTCAGGCCGTTACCCGGGGCGCCGAGGCCATCGACGCAGGCCACGTCTCCCAGCGCGAAGACGTTCGGGTCGCTGGTGGCGAGCCGGCGATCGGTGAGAATGCCCGCCGAAGACACCGCCAGCCCCGCGGCCTCGGCGAGCGCCGTCCGGGGCGTCAGTCCGGTTGCGATCAGCACCAGATCCGCTTCGAGGCTTTCGCCATCCTCCAGCGCCAGCGTCACGCCTTCGCCGTCGTCATGGAGCGCCGTCACCCGGCGTTCGAAAATGCTGCGGATGCCGGTCTCCTCGAACGCCTCGCCCAGCGCCCGCCCCAGCGGCGGCGGCAGCAGGCGGGCCAGCGGCGTCGCCTCGGGAGAGATCAGCGCCACCCGGTGGCCGCCGGCATGCAGATCGCTGGCGAATTCGCAGCCCACCAGGCCCGCGCCGATGATCGCGATGCGAGCCTGTCGCCCGGGGTGGCGATCCAGCACGCCACGCAGCCGCCGGTAGTCGTCGAGATCGTTGATCTGGAAGACCCGATCGTACAGCGCGGGAGACACGTCGAACGGCTGCCGGGGCGCCGCGCCGGTGGCCAGTACCAACTGGCCGTAGGGCAGGATTTCGGTGCCGATTCGTAGCTGGCGATTGGCGGTGTCGATGGCGTCCACCGTGGTATGGATGCGAACCCGGGCCTGCAACGATTCGGCCACGCCCACCGCATCGCGTATCGCCAGCCTTTCCGCCGTCTGCCGCTTGGTGAAGGCGCTGGAGAGCAGCGGCTTGGTGTAGTCCGCGCCGCTGTCGGCGCTGATCAGGGTGATCGGCCGCTCGGCATCGTGGCTTCGCACCGCCCGGGCCAGGCCCAGGCCGGCCATGCCGGTGCCGATAATCGTCAATGGCGCGGAGGAGTGATCGGATTGACTCATTACGGGGGCTCGTTCGGTCGGTCGTCTCGAGGCCTCATGGTACACTACGCTGCCTTCGAGCCGCGTCACCCTGCGGTTCCCGGCATTTTTTACGGCGCTTACCATGGTGCTTACCATGGTGCTGCTCATGGAGTCGTTTCGCGTGCCCCCAGCCTGTCACTGCCATGCCTTGTCACCCGCCGAACGATCCTGGCGCTGGGTCCGCTGGACGCCGGCCGCCGCTCAGCGCCCTCGCATGAGCTCCGCCTGGTGGCAGTGGGTGGCCTCCACCGACTCCCTTACCGCACGGCTGATCGCGGCGTCCGCGCGCCCGTTCCGGGTCAAGCTGGTACACCAGGGCGTCGAGCGGCCGCGCCGCGACGAAGCCCAGGCCTTGGGCCTGGCTCCCACCGAGGTGGCCTGGGTGCGCGAGGTGCTGCTGATGAGCGGCGAACGGCCCTGGGTCGCGGCGCGCTCGATCGCGCCGCTGGATCGCATCGGTTGCCGCCGCCTGCGAACGCTGGGGGAACGCTCGCTGGGCAGTTGGCTGTTCGCCCAGCACGATCTCCAGCGCGATCCGATCGAGGTAGCGCGGGTCTCGCCCGCTGGCGCTGGCCTCTGGCTGCGCCGCTCGCGCTTTCGCCACGGTACCATCCAGTTGCTGGTCCAGGAGTGCTTCCAGCGGGAAATGGCCGAGGACCTGGGCCTTTCTTCGATCTGAGCGACGATCCACGACCTGAACGGCGGTCCACGACCCGGACGACGATCCGGCCCGATTGCCCATCCAGCCTCGAAGCGAGGCCGCAGTTGCAGTAAAGTCGTTGGCGATTTTCAGGCCTTGCCGTTTCGGAGATTCGTATGTCCAGCGCCAACGATTCAGCCGCCCGACCCCGCGGCGATGGTCCCCCCGCTCTCCCCCGCGGCCTCGCCCGCCTGCCCGACTTCCTGCGCCTGACGCGGCTGGACAAGCCGATCGGTACCTGGCTGCTGATGTGGCCGACGCTGTGGGCGCTGTGGCTGGCCGCCGACGGCCTGCCGGATCGCGCCACGCTGATCATCTTCGTGCTCGGGGTCTATCTGATGCGCGCGGCCGGCTGCGTCGTCAACGACTATGCCGATCGCCATCTCGACGGCCACGTCAAACGCACCCGAGAGCGCCCGCTGGCGACCGGGCGAATCAGCGAGAAGGAGGCCAAGATCCTGTTCGCGGGCCTGGTGGCGCTGTCGTTCGTGCTGGTCTGCCTGACCAATCTCGCCACCGTGCTGCTCTCCTTCGTCGGCGTCGCGCTGGCCGCGATCTACCCTTTCATGAAGCGCTACACCCATCTGCCCCAGGTGGTGTTGGGCATGGCGTTCTCCTGGAGCATTCCGATGGCGTTCATGGCGGTGAGTCGCGAGGTGCCGCTGGACGCCTGGCTGCTGCTGATCGCCAACGTCGCCTGGACCGTGGCCTACGATACCCAGTACGCGATGGTCGATCGCGACGACGACATCAAGATCGGGATCAAGTCCACTGCCCGGCTGTTCGGCCGGTGGGACAAGCGGATCATCGGCCTGCTGCAGCTGCTGACGCTGGCACTGCTGGCCTGGGTCGGCACCCGGACCCAGCTGGGCGGATTCTTCTGGCTGGGGCTGGTGGCGATGGCGAGCACCTTCGTCTACCAGCAGTGGCTGATCCGCGAACGCGAGCGTGATGCCTGCTTCCGTGCCTTTCTCAACAATTTCTGGTCCGGCCTGCTGCTGTTCGCGGGGCTGGTTCTCGCCCTGTGGCCGCTGGTCTGACCAAGCCGAGACTGAGCGGCTGGCGCGGTTGTCATATCGCTGTCATATTTTCACGATGTAATCGTCACCGTTCTGTCACGGCCGGAAGGGATCCCGGTGCGCCAATCGCGCATGAGGGAAAGCTCCCCGGCGGCTCACCCGAGGCATGCGCATGAGCTCCAAGACCGTACTCATCGTTGACGACGAAGCACCCATTCGCGAAATGATCGCCGTGGCGCTGGAGATGGCCGATTATCACGTGCTGGAGGCGGAAAACGCCCAGACCGGCCACGCCATGGCGCTGGACAAGAAGCCCGATCTGATCCTGCTCGACTGGATGATGCCCGGCACCAGCGGCATCGAACTGGCCCGACGCCTGAAGCGCGAGGAAGCCACCGCCGAATTGCCGATCATCCTGCTCACCGCCAAGGGCGAGGAGGACAACAAGGTGCAGGGGCTGGAAGCCGGTGCCGACGACTACATCACCAAGCCGTTCTCGCCCCGTGAGCTGGTGGCCAGGCTCAAGGCGGTGCTGCGCCGGGCGACGCCGCCGGGCATCGAGGAAGCCGTCGAGGTCGCCGGCCTGCGTCTGGACCCTTCCAGCCACCGCGTCACCTCCCACGGCGGCGCGCTGGAGATCGGCCCCACCGAATATCGGCTGCTGCAGTTCTTCATGACCCACCAGGAGCGCGCCTACACCCGCAGCCAGCTGCTGGATCAGGTCTGGGGCGGCAACGTGTACGTGGAAGAGCGTACCGTCGATGTCCATATCCGCCGGCTGCGCAAATGCCTGGGCGAGGCGCACCAGCATCTGGTCCAGACCGTGCGCGGCACCGGTTACCGTTTCTCGACCCGGGAGTGAGATAGGACGTGCGCTACTGGATCAACGAACTGTGGCGCCTCGGCTACATGCTGTTCGGGCTCGGCGCGATAGGCTTGTTGCTCGGTGAGCTGGGCGGCGAGCTGTTCGCCGGGCTGGGATGGGGCTTGGCGGCCGGCCTCGGGCTCTATGTCTTCCTGCATCTGTGCCACGTGCGCATGCTCTACGTCTGGCTGCTGAAGAATCCCCGCGAAGCGCCGCCACCCGGCACCGGCGTCTGGGGCGACCTGTTCGACCGGCTCTACAACTATCAGAAGGCCCAGACGCAGCTGCAGCAGCGCCTGCGCGACATCCTGCGCCGTATCCAGGACTCCTGCGAGGCGATGCGCGACAGCGTGGTGATGCTCGATCCCAACGGCGATCTCGAGTGGTGGAACAGTGCCGCCTGCGACATGCTCGGCCTGCAACCCGATCACGATCGCGGCCAGCCGATCACCAACTTCCTGCGCGATCCGCGCTTCATTGCCTATTTCGAGAACGGCGACTACAGCGAGCCCCTGCTGATTCCCTCGCCGATCCAGGCCAACCGCACCCTGCAGTTCCATCTCACCCTGTTCGGCGACAACGAGCGCCTGCTGATGGCCCGCGACGTCAGCCGCCTGCATCAGCTGGAGATGATGCGCCGCGACTTCGTGGCCAATGTCTCCCACGAACTGCGCACGCCGCTGACGGTGCTGGCCGGTTACCTCGAGACCTATCTCGACCATGCCGACCAGCTCCCCGAGCGCTGGCAGCGCGGATTCGCGCAGATGCAGGCCCAGACCACCCGGATGCAGAATCTGGTGGAGGATCTGCTGCTGCTGTCTCGTCTGGAGATCGACAGCCCCGACGACGATCGCGACTTGCTCGACGTGGTCGCGCTACTCGAGGAGATCGCCGGCGATGCCCGCGATCTCAGCGCCGGCCGGCATCAGGTGGCGGTGGAGGCCGAGGCGTCGGGACGGCTGCTGGCGAACACCAAGGAGATCCGCAGCGCCATCTCCAATCTCGCGTTCAACGCCGTCCGCTACACGCCCGAGGGCAGTACCATCACCCTGCGCTGGAAGCCCTGGCACGACGGCGCCGCCATCGAAGTCGAGGACAACGGCGACGGCTTCGACCCGATCCATATCCCCCGCCTGACCGAGCGCTTCTATCGCGTCGACAAAGGGCGCAGCGCCGCGACCGGCGGTACGGGTCTGGGGCTGGCGATCGTCAAGCACGTGCTGCTTCGCCATGATGCCAATCTGGAGATCGTCAGCCGCCCCGGTCTCGGCGCCCGTTTCCGCTGCGTGTTTCCGGCCTCGCGCCTGGCGCCAGCCCCCTCCCGACCCGCTCCGGATCTGCCCGAAACGCCGGTCTGACGCGCTCTGCCTGGTTTTTCAGTTTTTTCTCAACCTTCATCGTTCGCGGCCGATAGTGGAAGCAATTCACTATTTGTTTATATGAATTGCGCTCCCACGATCAACAAGGATGGCCCTACGATGACGATGCGACAAAAACTCTGGATCACGGTTGGCCTGATGTGGCTGGGCATGCTGATTCTGGTGGGCTGGATGGCCCTGGAGAAACGCGAGACGCTGATGGCCGAACGCGTGAACAGTCTCAAAAGCTTCGTGGGCAGCGCCCAGACGATGGTCGAACGATACGTCGAACGCGCCGATAATGGCGAGTTCACCGCAGAAGCGGCCCAGAAGTTCGCCCGCAGCAACCTCTCGGCGCTGGATCTCGAAGGCAGCTATGTCTACGCCTTCGACAGCGATATCCACCTGGTCTACCACCCCAAGCGCGAGATCGGCAGCGACATGAGCGGGTTCCGCGACGACAACGGGGTCTACTTCTATCGCGAGCTCAAGGCGCTGGCGGACTCGCCCGACGACGGCACGCTGGAGTACACCTCCACCAATGCCGACGGCGAAGACGTGTCACGCATCAACTACGTGCGCTACGTCCCCGAGTGGGACTGGTATCTCGCCGCCAACGTCTACATCAGCGACATCCAGCACGCCTTCTGGGCCGGCGTTCTCAAGATGAGCCTGATCGCCGGCGTCATCGGCGTGATCATCACGCTGATCATGGGCTGGATCATCCGCAACGTGCTGGACGATATCGGTGGCGACCCGCATCAGGCCCGCGAGGCGATCAAGGGCATGGCAGAGGGCGATCTCACCACCTCGTTGAACGTGAAGCCGGGCGACGAGCGCAGCCTGCTCGCGGCCATCGAAGGCATGCGACGGCATCTGGCCGAATCGATGAGCAACATTCGCCACGCCTCGATGACAATCACTGTCGGCGTGGGTCAGATCCATGACGGCAACCAGGACCTGGCAGCGCGAACCGAGCAGCAGGCCGCGTCCATCGGGGAGACGGCTTCCAGCATGGAAGAGCTGACCCAGACCGTACGCCAGAACGCCGACAACGCCCGCCAGGCCAGCAATCTGGCCGGCGAGGCGCGTACTACCGCGACGGAAGGCGGCGAGATGATGGATCAGGTCGTGACCAACATGCAGGGCATCACCGACAGCTCGCGTCAGGTCACCGAGATCATCGGCGTGATCGATTCGATCGCCTTCCAGACCAACATCCTGGCGCTCAACGCCTCCGTCGAGGCGGCGCGAGCCGGCGAGCAAGGCCGCGGCTTCGCCGTGGTCGCCAACGAGGTGCGCACGCTGGCCAGCCGCAGCGCTGATGCCTCCCGCGAGATCCGCGAGCTGATCGATGCCTCCAATCGCAAGATCAACGCCGGTTCCGAGATCGTCGGCCAGGCCGGCGACACCATTCGCCGCGTGGTCACTGCCGTTGCCCGCATGACCGATCTGATCGAGGAGATTTCGGTCGCTTCCGGCGAGCAGTCCAACGGGATCGACCAGGTCAACGAAGCCGTGGTGCAGATGGATCAGGTGACCCAGCAGAATGCCGCGCTGGTACAGCAGGCATCCGCTGCCGCCTCCACGCTCAACGCGCAGGTCGCGACGCTGGAACAGGCGCTGGCCGGGTTCAGGGTCGCGAGCGTCGAATACGACGACCTGATGTCGGGTTACCGTCAGCCGATGGCGTCGACCACGACACCGAAACTGCCACCGACGCCCGCGCCGAGCACGACATCGACTTCACGCTCGACGCGAGACGATAACGACGACTGGAAGTCCTTCTAACCGGATCTCGGCTGGTTGCCATCATCGTTTCCCCCGCCACCGCATCGGGTTATGGTGGCGGCATCCAGCGATACGGAGTTCGACCAGGTGCCGATCATTCTCTCCCTTTCCTCGTGGCGCCGACTGCTCGGCACCACCATCTTTGCCCTGCTGCTGTCATGCGTTACCGCCAGCGTCCGCGCCGACACCGCTCGTATCGATACCATCCCGATCACCTTTCCCGATAGCGTCCAGCAGGGGTCGATGGTGATCGGTCGCGTGCCGCCGGGCAGCCAGGTGACGACAGCGGGACGAAAGCTTCGCGTCACCGGCTACGGCACCGTGGTGTTCGGCGTGGGTCGCGATGCCAGCGGTGCCGAGCGCGTCGATGTCATGACCCCGGACGGCCGGGAGCATCAGGTATCGGTGGCGATCACGCCCCGGGACTGGCCGATCGAGCGCATCGATGGCGTGCCGCCCAAGACCGTCTCGCCACCGCCGGAGATCGCCCGGCGCATCCAGCGCGAGCAGGCCGCCGTCAGCGCCCAGCGTACCCGCAACGACGACCGGGCGGGTTTCGCCCAGACCTTTGTCTGGCCGGTCGAGGGCCGCATCAGCGGGCGCTTCGGCAACCAGCGCGTCTACAACGGCACGCCGGGGTCGGCCCACTCGGGGATGGATATCGCCGCCACCGAGGGCACGCCGGTCAAGGCGCCGGCCAGCGGCGTGATCACCTTCGCCGACGATCTCTACCTGACCGGCGGCACCGTACTGCTCGATCACGGTTACGGCATCAGCTCCAACTTCCTTCATCTCTCGCGAATCGACGTGGAAGTCGGCGACAGCGTCGAACAGGGGGACGTGATCGGCGCGGTAGGGGCGACCGGCCGCGCCACCGGGCCGCATCTGCACTGGGGCATGAACTGGTTCGATACGCGGATCGACCCGCTGCTGGTTCTGGAACGTGGTCGTTAATTTCGGCAAAGCTAGGCACTTTCCCGCTTCCAGTAGCCGGTGACCAGATGCTGCCCCTTCTGCAGCCCGAACTCCTGCTTGAGCCGCTTGCGCAGGCGCTGGCTGACATCCGCCTCGCCGGCGAACCAGACGAACAGATCGTCGCGGGTCGCGGGGATGGCCTCGGCGACCGCCGCGGCAAGCTGCTCGCTGGGCCCAAAGCCGCGACAGCGATAGCGCCACTGCACGTCGCAGTGATCGGGTACCGGCAGCTCGAGGGCATCGACCGGCGATTCGACCTCCAGCCAGGCCTCGACACGGGCGTGCCCCGGCAGTGTCTCCAGCAGACGTGAAATCGCCGGAATGGCGGTTTCGTCGCCGGCCAGCAGGTAGTGCGAGGCCTCGGCGACGCCTCGCCCGTACGGACCTGCCATGCCACAGAGATCCCCCGGCCTGGCACGCCGCGCAAAATCGCCTCCCGGCCCCGGAGCCTCGTGCAGCAGAAAATCGATCTCGACCTCGCCGCGAGCGACATCCAGGCGACGAATGGTGTAGTAGCGAATCTCGGCGCGCTCCTTTTCCGGCGGCCACTGGGTCCCGCCTTCCGCGGTAGGCCGCGGCCACTGCGGCCGTTCGATGCCGGCCGGCGGAAAGTGCAGGCGCACGTGCCACTCTTCCGGATGATCGAAGCGCGCCAGGTTCTCGCCACTCAGCGTCAGCCGCCGGATACTGGGGCTCAGATCCTCGATCCGTGTCACCCGCATCTCGCGGAAATTGGCGAAGGTCGGAGCCGCGACGACATCGCCGTGCCAGTGCAGCGGCAGCGCGTTCTCGCCCGCGAAGAGCGACACGTAGTGCTCGATGATGCCCCGCAGCGTCTCCAGGCCATCCCGCGCCTCGGCACGGGCTTCCATGCGCAATCCCACGCGGATCGCGGCGAAATGCGCCTCGCCCCCGGGCAGCTCGATCACCGTTAGAATGTCGTCGGCTCGATAGGCGACGTCGTACTCGTCCAGAAACGCTCTCAGGCGCAATTGAAAATTATTTACATCGGTGAGCGTCAAAGTGGCGTCGCAGCGAAGTGCAGTCATGTTGTGGGATCGTCTTGCAGCAGTGGTGCGGTGGCGTGCGGAGCTTGGAATCGGCGGGAGGCCGATGTCGTCAGCCTATCAGAAAAGCGCTGGCGGTGGGAATCGATGCAAGATGCCCCCGCTCCGGGATGAAACCGAAGCAGGGGCATCTCGAACTGGCTTATGCCGAGACAGTCAGTACTGGATAGTACTAGACAGTCAGCGCCAAGGATCAGGCGGTGGCTTCGGCATAGCGACGATTGACTTCGTCCCAGTTGATGACGTCGAAGAACGCGGCGATGTAATCCGGACGCTTGTTCTGATACTTCAGGTAGTAAGCGTGTTCCCAGACATCCAGGCCGAGGATCGGCGTCAGGCCTTCCATCAGCGGGCTGTCCTGGTTCAGGGTATTGATGACCTTGAGCTTCTTATCCGGGGTCACGACCAGCCAGGCCCAGCCACTGCCGAAACGACCGGCTGCAGCTTTCTTGAACTCTTCCTTGAAGGCGTCGTAGCCGCCGAGTTCACTGCTGATCGCTTCACCGACCTTGCCGGTCGGCTCGCCACCGCCATCCTTGGACATCACGGTCCAGAACAGCGAGTGGTTGGCGTGACCGCCACCGTTATTGATGACTGCCTGGCGCTTGTCCTGCGGAACCTTCTCGATATCGGCCATCAGCTTGTCGACCGGCACGTCTTCGAGCCCCGTGCCTTCCAGCGCGGCGTTGAGGTTGTTGACGTAAGTCTGATGGTGACGAGTGTGGTGAATCTCCATCGTCATCGCGTCGATCTTGGGTTCCAGCGCGTCATACGCATAGGGTAGCGACGGTAAGCTATGAGCCATGATCAAAACTCCCTTTCGTGAGGAGGCATTGCCCGACGCGGGCGCCTCTCGGGTGAATCAAAATAGTGAGCAACGCATGACAGTGTCAAGCGAACCCGACCTCGATACGGCGCTGCTCGGAAAAACTATCGCTTTGATTTCACTAGGATTTGTAGAAGCCCCGATGCGCCTGGCTCCGGAACTTCGACAAACCCTCGTGCCGTACCTTCCTACATGGCGTGCAACGGTGCCGCTTTCAACCCCGGCCGGCGGTTTTTCTCGCCGGCCGGGCAGCCGCCCGCGCTCGCGCCCCCGCGTTCAGCGGCTCACTGCCGGCACCATGGAGCGGTAATAGCGGTCCCATAGCATGACGCCACCGGCAACGCCACCGGGCAGCAGGATCAGGTTGAGCACCGGCACCCAGGTGGCCATGGACATGCAGGCGCCGTAGGTCAGCGTCGGCCACCAGCGGGCACGCAGGCGACGACGCATGTCGGTAAACCCGACCTGGTTGTTGTCCATCGGGTAGTCGAGATACTGGACGGCCATCATCCAGGCTGAGAACGCCGCCCACAAAAAGGGCGTGATCAGGTTGAGGCCGGGCACGAATCCCATCAGGAACAGAACCGCCATGCGCGGCAGGATATAGCCCAGCTTGACCAGTTCCCGCCCCAGCGCATCGACGCCGGCCTTCATCAGCCCGCGTTCGTCGCTTGGCGGCCGGCCGGTGACGCGAGTCTCCACCTTCTCGGCCAGAAAGCCGTAGAACGGTGCCGCGATCAGGTTGGAGACCAGGGTGAAGGTGAAAAAGACGATCAGCGCCAGAGCAATGACCAGCAGCGGCCAGATCAACCACTCCAGCCAGGTCAGCCAGCCGGGTATCTGGCGCATGCCGTAGTCGAGCCAGCCGCCGAAGTTCTCGAAGAGATAGAAGATCGTGCCGCCGTAGAGCAGCAGATTGACCAGCACGGGGCCAATCACGAAACGACGCAGGCCGGGCTCGAACACCAGGCGCGTGCCACTGAGAATCACTTGCAGGGAGTAGATCATGCCAAATCCGCCGAACAGACAAACCGTTGCGAGGTCGACACGCTAACACAGTCCGAACGGCGGAGCGCTAGCCCCGAGCGAGTCGACGCCCGAGGGGTTCAGCGTTAGCGGCCCTTGCCCAGGAGCTCGTGATCGAGATCGCTGACCGAGGTGTGGCGGATGTCGCGGCCCTTGACCAGATAGATGACGTGCTCGGCCAGGTTGTCGGCGTGATCGCCGATCCGCTCCAGCGCGCGCAGCACCGTCATCACGTTCAGCACGCCGCCGATGGAGCGCGAATCTTCCATCATCAGGGTCGCCAGCGAACGCATGGCAGTGGTGTATTCGCTGTCCACCGAGGCATCTTCCGCTACCACTTTCAGCGCCAGCTCGGTGTCGAAGCGGGCGAAGGCAGTCAGCGAATCGCGCAGCATGTTGCCGACGTGTTCGCTGATGTGGCGAATCTCGACGCTACCCTGGGGAATCCGACCGGCTTCGATCAGATCGAGCGCATTGCGCGCGATCTTGTTGGCTTCGTCGCCCATCCGCTCGAGATCGTTGGTGGCCCGGATGACCGCGATGACCAGGCGCAGGTCGGAAGCGGCCGGCTGACGCCGGGCCAGGATCCGCACGCACTCCTCGTCGATCTTGAGCTGCATCCCGTTGACGCTGGCGTCGTTGTCGCGCACGCGAATCGCCAACTGGCTATCGCCCTCCAGCAGCGCCGTCAGGGCTTCCTGGAGCTGCTTCTCGACCAGTCCGCCCATCGCCATCAGCTGGGTCTTGATGGTTTCCAGGTCCTGGTTGTACTGCTGCGAGATGTGCTGACTGTGGGTATCGCTGGTGATATCCATGTGTGACTCCAAATGAGGCGCGACGAGAAACCGGGGCGCGACGAGAAACAGCAACGCGGTGAACGTTTTACGACTTATCTCGCCATTCTGGCACAAGAGTATTGCAAACAGATGACGCTGCCGACTGCCGTTACAGCGGGGTCAGCTTGGCGAAGCCCAGCACCAGCCACTTGTCGCCCTCGCCCTCGAAGCTGACATGCACCCGGGCGCGGGCGCCTTCCCCCTCGGCATCGAGAATCACGCCCTCGCCGAACAGCGGATGGCTGACGCGCTGGCCGAGCGACAGCGAAGGGAGATCGCCGCTGGCCTCGACACCCTGCTGGCGCAACGAGCCCACGTTGGGCCGGGACGTCACCGGGCGCGATACCTGCCCGCGCAGGCGCACTTCCTCGAGCAGTTCCTCGGGGACTTCCCGTAAAAACCGCGACGGCCGCGCCATGGTCTCGCGGCCGTGCAGGCGGCGGATCTCGGCATAGGTGAGATAGAGCTTGCGCATGGCGCGGGTCATGCCGACATAGCAGAGCCGGCGCTCCTCCTCGAGGCGTCCCGGCTCTTCCAGCGACATTTTGTGCGGGAACAGGCCCTCTTCGATGCCGGCCACGAACACCACCGGAAATTCCAGCCCCTTGGCCGAGTGCAACGTCATCATCTGCACGCAGTCCTCGAATTCGTCGGCCTCGTGATCGCCCGCGTTGAGCGCCGCTTCCGCCAGGAACGGTTCCAGCGCCGCGGCACCTTCGCCCACCTCCTGCAGGTCGATCGGGTTGGCCTGGGCATTCTGCGAGAACGCCCGCGCCGCATTGATCAGCTCCTCGAGGTTCTCCACCCGCGCCTGGCCTTTTTCGCCCTTCTCGCTGCGGTGGTGCTCGATCAGGCCGGAGATCTGGATCACGTGCTCGATGATCTCGTAGAGCGCCATGCCGGCGGTGTCGTTGTCGAGGCGCTCGATCAGCTCGGCGAAGGCGTTGACCGCATTGCCGGCGCGGCCCTTGAGCGTGCCGTCGCTCAGGCTGTCGTGCAGCGACTGCCACAGCGATACGTTGGTATCGCGGGCGCGGCCACGCAGGATCTCCACCGTGCGCGTGCCGATCCCGCGGGCCGGCACGTTGATTACCCGCTCCAGCGAGGCGTCATCCTCGCGATTGAGCAGCAGGCGCAGGTAGGCCAGCGCGTTCTTGATCTCCAGGCGTTCGTAGAAGCGCTGACCGCCGTAGATGCGATACGGCACGCCGCTGCGGATCAGCGCCTCCTCGATCACCCGGGACTGGGCGTTGGAGCGGTAGAGGATCGCCATCTCGCGCCGGGCGACGCCGTTGCGAGACTGTTCGCCGATGGTATCGACGATGAAGCGCGCCTCGTCGAGATCGTTGAAGCCGGCATAGACGGAGATCTTGTCGCCAGCATCGCCGTCGGTCCACAGCTCCTTGCCCATGCGCCCGCTGTTGTGGCTGATCAGCGCGTTGGCGGCATCCAGAATGGCGCTGGTGGAGCGATAGTTCTGCTCCAGGCGCACGGTCCGGGTGTTGGTGAATTCGGTTTCGAAGCGGCGGATGTTCTCGACCTTGGCCCCGCGCCAGCCGTAGATCGACTGATCGTCGTCGCCGACCACGATCATGGCCGCACTGTCGTCATCGCCCTTCCCATTGCCATCAGCGCCGGCCAGCAATTTCAGCCAGGCGTACTGCAGGGTGTTGGTGTCCTGGAATTCGTCGACCAGGATATGGCCGAAGCGCTCGCGGTAATGCTTGAGCAGCGCCGGCGTATCCCGCAAAAGCTCCAGGCTGCGCAGCAGCAGCTCGCCGAAGTCGACCAGCCCGCCGCGCTCGCAGGTCAGCTGATAGAGTTCGTAGAGCTCGACCATCCTGGCCATGTAGGCGTCGCCGTGGGTCGCCACCTGCTGCGGGCGCAGTCCCTCCTCCTTGCAGCCACCGATGAAATACTGCACCTGCTTGGGCGGATAGCGCTCATCGTCGACGTTGTGGTCCCGCAGCAGACGCTTGACCAGCCGCAACTGGTCGTCGCTGTCGATGATCTGGAAATGCTGGGGCAGACGCGCGTCGTGCCAGTGGGTACGCAGCAGGCGATGCGCGATGGAGTGGAAGGTGCCGACCCACATGTTGCGCAGCGACGCCCCCTGCAGCGCCTCGAGACGTGTGCGCATCTCGCGGGCGGCCTTGTTGGTAAAGGTCACCGCCAGAATGGCATAGGGGGAAACGCCTTCGACCTGCATCAGCCAGGCGATGCGATGCACCAGCACTCGGGTCTTGCCCGAACCGGCACCGGCCAGCACCAGCATATTGCCGGGCGGCGCGGCGACGGCCTCGCGCTGATTGGCGTTGAGGGAGTCGATTAGTGCCGAGACATCATCCATTGGAAACCGTGCGGGGCCTTGCTGCTGGAAAGGGGAAGAGCGCGCCAGCTTAACACAGCCGGCCAGCCCCGCCTGGCGTCAGGCGCTGCCTGATGCCCTGCTCGGGGCGCCTCCGCGCTTGCTGGCGGCATCTTCGGCGGCGGCGTGAATCGCCGCATCCTGCGGACGCCCGGTCGACGACCCGGACGTGCCGGCAGAAGCCGGAGCATCGGTCTTCGTCTCGCGCGTCTTCGTGGCGCTCATGGCGGCGCTGTCAGGCTTGCCGGTGGCCGGCGCCTTGTGCGCTGTCTGGGGCTCGGTCGCTTCCGTCTCGGTGGCCCGGGTCTTGGTGGTCTGGACCTCGGTAGCGGCCGAACGGGAGGCCGTGTCCGGCTCGTGCAGATCCTGGGTGATCGCTTCCGGCTTGGGCGGCGGCTCGATCACCGTTTCGTGGTGCATGTCGGCGAGCTTCTCGGCTCCCTTCGCGACATGGTGATACATCTCGCGATAGTCCTCGACCATCCGCGTCATGGTCGCGGAAACCTGCTCGAAGTGCTCGCGAACGTCTTCCTTGTAGGCATTGTGCTCGCGATTGAGCTCGCGCATCGGTTCGGTGTTGTGGCCGCCCATCCTGGTTCCCAGCCAGTAGCCGACCAGTACCCCGATGGCCCCCACGGCCACCGCGATGGCAATCCAGGGCCCTACGCCAATGCTCTCCATAAATCAGCCGCCTCTTGAGTTGTTTGAAGGAAAAATCGTTGCTGCGAAATACGCCACAATAAAGACCGGCAGCGCAGCACAATGGTTCCTTACCTAATCACAGGATCACGCCGTTTTGCCAGCCCGCGCTATCGCGCTCCTAGTCGTCCGCACCGCCCCACAGCGCGTGCGACGGGAGCCGGACTAATGAAAATCCCGACTGCGCGTGCTCAGCCCCTCCAGCAGGCCGGTGAGATCGATCAGCCCTCTGGCAATCACGTGGCGCACGCCCGCCTGGCTTTCCAGCTTGCCCACTACCCGCAGCAGCCGAGACTCGAGCAGGACCCGGCGATAGCGTACGGCGAGATGCGGCCAGACCACGACATTGACCATGCCGAATTCGTCCTCGAGGGTCAGAAAAGTCACCCCCTTGGCGGAGCCGGGACGCTGGCGTCCGACCACCAGTCCGGCGATCGCCACGCCGACATCCCCCGGCAGCTCGGCGAGGCGCCTGGAATCCACCACGCCGCCCAGACCGCGAATGCCATCCGACCGGCAGCGCTGGCGCAGCAGCGACATCGGATGCGGCCCCAGCGTGGTGCCGAGCGTGGCGTAATCCGCCTTGATCGCTTCGCCGATCTCGACAGCCGGCAGCGCGAGCGACTCCTCTTCGCTATCGACCTCGATACCATTTTGGGCAAACAGCGGCAGCGACGCCTCGACACCGGCCGTGGCCCAGCGCGCCCGATGGCGATCTCCGGCCAGCCCCTCCAGCGCCCCGGCATCGGCGAGCCGTGACAATACCGCCCGCTTGACGCCGGCCCGCGCCGCCAGGCGTTCGACGCTATCGCAGCCCGGCGTGTCGCGCGCCGCCAGCAGTCGTTGGCCGTCGCTCTCGGCGAGCCCCTTGATCATGTGCAGCCCGAGCCGGATCGCCAAGTCGCCGGTACTGGTAGAGGCAACCTCCAGCGTGCTCTCCCACTGGCTGACGCGGATATCGACCGGGCGCACCTCGACGCCGTGGCGGCGGGCATCCTGCAGTACCTGATCCGGCGAATAGAAGCCCATCGGCCAGCTGTTGATCAGCGCGCAGGCGAAGATCGCCTGTTCGTGGCACTTGAGCCAGCAGCTGGCGTAGGTCAGCAAGGCAAAGCTGGCGGCGTGGGATTCGGGAAAGCCGTAGCTGCCGAAGCCCTTGATCTGCTCGAAGATGCGTTCGGCGAAGCTCAGCTCGTAGCCGCGCTCGAGCATGCCCTCGACGATTCGCTGGCGGTGATGCTCGAGCCCGCCGTGGCGCTTCCAGGCCGCCATCGAGCGCCGCAGCTGGTCCGCCTCGCCGGGGCTGTAACCCGCCGCCTCCACTGCCAGCGCCATTACCTGTTCCTGGAAAAGCGGCACGCCGAGAGTGCGTTCGAAGGCATCTTTGAATGCCTGTGACGGATAGGTGATCGGCTCCTCGCCATTACGCCGCTTGAGATAGGGGTGCACCATGTCGCCCTGGATCGGCCCGGGGCGCACGATCGCCACTTCGATCACCAGGTCGTAGAACTTGGCCGGCTTGAGCCGGGGCAGCATCGCCATCTGGGCACGGGATTCGATCTGGAACACGCCGAGGGTATCGGCGCGCTGGATCATGGCGTAGGTATCGGCGCACTCCTTGGGAATCGTCGCCAACGCGTAGTCGATACCGCGGTGAAGGCGCACCAGATCCAGACTGCGTCGCAGCACCGTCAACATGCCCAGCGACAGCACGTCGACCTTGAGCAGCCCGACCAGATCGAGATCGTCCTTGTCCCACTGGATCACCGTGCGCTCCGCCATGGCGGCGTTTTCCACCGGCACCAGCGTCTGCAGCGGCGCATCCGAGATCACGAACCCGCCCGGATGCTGGGAGAGATGGCGCGGAAAACCGACCAGCGTACCGGCCAGCACCAGCAGACGCTGGAGCATGGGCTCTTCCGGCTCGAAACCCTGCTCTCTGAGCCGTGCTTCGTCGGGAATATGATCGGTCCAGCGCCCGGCACAGCGGGCGAGCCGGTCGATACGCTCCGGCGCGAAGCCCAGTGCCCGGCCGATATCGCGGATCGCTCCAGCGGCGTGGTAATGGCTGACCACGGCGGTCAGCGCCGCGCGATGGCGGCCGTAGCGGCTGAAGACGTACTGGATCACCTCCTCGCGGCGCTCATGCTCGAAATCGACATCGATATCCGGCGGCTCGTCGCGTTCGCGGGAGATGAAGCGCTCGAACAGCAGCGCCGTGCGCGACGGATCGATCTCGGTGATTCCCAGCGCGTAGCAGACCGCCGAGTTGGCCGCCGAGCCGCGCCCCTGGCACAGGATGTGCTGCTGCCGCGCGAAGTCGACGATGTCGTGTACGGTGAGAAAGTAGTGCTCGTAGCCCAACTCTTCGATCAGCGTGAGCTCGTAGTCGATCTGCGCGTCCGTCTTCTCGGGCACACCATTCAGCCAGCGTCGCGCGCAGCCTTGAGCCGTCAACTCGCGCAGCCACTCGGCCGGCGTCTTGCCGGCCGGCACCACCTCGTGGGGATAGGTGTAGTGCAGCTCGCCGAGATCGAAGTCACAGCGCGCCGCCAACGCCACGCTCTCGGCCATCAGCTCAACGGGATAGATCGCGGATAGCGCATCCCGGCTGCGCAGATGGCGCTCGCCGTTGGGGAACAGCGTGTCTCCCGCCTCGAACACGCTCAGGTGGTGACGAATCGCGGTGAGGCAGTCCTGCAGCGCCCGCCGGCCCCGGGCATGCATGTGAACGTCTCCCGCCGCCAGTGCCGGTATGCCCAGCGCGTCGGCCAGCGCCTGCAGTTGGGCCAGACGCGCCGCGTTGTCGTAGCCGTTCTCGAAGCCGTAGTGAAGCTCCACCGCCAGCCACAGCCGGCCGGGAAAGGCGCCAACCAGCCGCTCGCCCACCTCATTATCACCTACCCCACGATCACCCATCTCACGATCCGGCACTGCCTCCGGAATCCACAGCGCGAACAGGCCGTCACCGCCGTCGAGTTCGTCGAGATCCGAGGCGAGCAGCCGGTATTCGCCCTTGGGCGCGCGTCCGCGAACGCGGGTGATCAATCCGCAGAGCGCCTCGTAGCCACGCCGGTTCTCCACCAGCAGCACCAGCTTGATGCCGCACTGGGTACGAAACTCGGCGCCGACGATCAGGTCGACGCCATGCTCCCGTGCCGCCTGCCAGCCGCGTACGATGCCGGCCAGCGTGGCCTCGTCGGTGATCGCCAGAGCACGGTAACCGAGCCGTGCGGCGCGCTCGAAAAGCTCGTCCGCGGTCGACGCGCCGCGCTGAAAGCTGAAGGCGGAGAGGCAGTGCAACTCGGCATAGGCGATCGCATCGCTCATCCGAACCACCCGTGCAGATACCAGCCCTGCCGCCCCGGCTCGCACCAGACCCAGGCGTGGCGGCCGTCGACCCACTGGGCCAGATAGTAGTCGCGCCGGATGTCGCCGCCGTCCCACCAGCCGCTTTCGATCCGCTCCGGCCCCGCCAGCAGCTGCAGCACGTCGCCATCGCAGCGCTGGGGCGTGGGGGTCAGCCAGCCGGGGCGCGTCGGGCCGGCGCTGGCGTCACGCGCCCGTGGGCCGGCGCCGTCGATCACCGCCATTTCCGGGCGATGCTCGCGGTACTCGATCAGCGGCTTGAGTACCGGCTCGCCCAGCCGCGCGACCAGCCGCTGATGCAGCATCGCCCAGGCCTGGGCCTGGCGGGCCGGCCCTTCCAGCAGCTCCCGCCGGACCGGCGCGTAGGCCGACAGGCGCGGCGCGGAGAGCGTCAAGCTCATCACCGGGCCGGCGAGGCGCACGCGCTCCAGATGCGCACGGGTCAGCTCGAGCAGGGTATCGGGGTCGCGCTGTACCGCCAGCAGGCCGATCTCGACGGCCTGCGCCGGCCCGTCCTCCAGTTCGAACGTCAGGCGGAACCGCTCGACGCCCGCGTCCTGGCCCATCAGAAACGCGGCCAGCTCCTGCAACAGGCGCTTGAGCGGAAAGGCCAGCCCCGCCAGGGCATGCACCGGCTGGTCGAATTCGAAGGTACGGGAAAAACGCGGCGTGGGACGATGGTAATCCAGCGCCAGCGGCCACTCCCCGCGCAGCTCGCTCAGATGACGCAGCAAACCGCCACCGAAACGTCGGGCCAGGGCGCTGCGCGGCAGGGCGAACAGCTCGCCCAGGCGCTGGAAACCGCTACGCTTGAGGGTCTGCACGATGTCCTGGCCGGCATCGATGTTCGCCAGCCCGGCACGGTCGAGGCGCAACGCGGCCAGCGCCGGCTCCAGCCCGGCGTCGTCCACCGCCAGCCCGTCGTGGACATTGACCAGCACCCGCGCCGCCGCCGGATTGGGGGCGATCACCAGCCGATGCGAAAAGCCGAGTTCGGCGAGCTCCGACCGCAGCCGCGCCTCCAGCCGCGGCCAAGGGCCCAGCAGATCGAGGCTGCTGGCGACCTCGAACACCAGCGCGTGCGGATAGTGCAGGCTGACCTGAGCGCTGAAGCCGTAGGCCCAGCTCGCCAGACGCCGCCGCCAGCGCTCGACGGATTCGGCATCGAACGGCGCCGTCTCGAGCCGCTCGCCCGAGGCAGGTTCAGAACCGTTTTCTGGCGCGGAGTTGGGCGCCTTGGAAAGCGGCGCGGCTCCGGGCGCCTTAAAAAGCGGCGCGTTAAACAGCGCTTCGGCGAAGCCCAGCGCCTGACCGGGTTTGACGCCCTGCTCGCGGGCGGCGCGATTGGCAGCGCGAATGCATTGGCGCTGCGCCGGGCCATCGACCAGCGCGAAGGGCGCCTCGGGGTCGGCACGACGACGCAGCGCCCCCTCCAGCGCCAGACGCGGAAACAGCAGGCAGACCCAGCGCATGGCGTCACGCCCCGGTGCCGAAGGCGATTCGCCGCGCGGGCGGAAAGCCGCCACGGCACTTGAGGATTTCCAGCTCGGCATGCCGGTGCAGCCGTAACCGGAGCGGCGCCGGCGACGCCTCGGACACCTTCGCCAGCGGCCGGTGGACGAAAGCCAGCGTGTTGCCGCTCGCCGCCGCCACCTGCAACCGCCGCATGAGGCGGCTATCGGCCTGCGGCAGCCAGGCGACGACGGCCGCGCAGCAGCCGGCGCGCAGGCACTGCTCCGTCGCCCACAACGCCTCGCGGCCCTGCACGTCGAGCCAGTGACACTGCTCCAGCGCCACGCCCGCCTGCCGCCACGCCGCCGGATACGGCACGCCCGGTGGCGAAACCAGCACCACCGGCCGGCCTTCCCGGGTCATCCGCGAGATCACTGGCCACAGCAGGGCCAGTTCCCCGTTGCCGGCGCCCGCCGACAGCAGCTCGCTGACCGCGGCCGACGGCCAGCCACCCCCCGGCAGGATCGCATCGAGCGCCGCATGCCCGCTGGCGATCGCCTCGCCGCCCTGGCTATCGGCACCGGACTGGGCGCGCCAGACCTGACGGCTATCGAGCAGGGATTCCAGGCTACTCATCGACCGCCCCCGTATCGGGCAATGGCAGCGATATCCATCGGAAACAGCGAGAAGCGAGTGACGACATGACGGTGGCCGGGACGGTTGAAACGTTGTCACCAGTGTCACTCAGAACACGATTACTGTCTATATATACAGTATTAGAGACACAAAAAACGCCGAGCGAAGTCGGCGTTTCCCTAGTCATGAAGCCGTCACGACACGTTGTTGGACACCCGCAGCGACCCCAGGCTGCGCTTGATCGCCTTGAGCTGATCGGTGATCTGCGGCCCGCGGTTCTTGGCCACGCCGACGGCGAGCACGTCGATGGTCAGCAGGTGGGCGATACGCGAGGTCATGGGGATGTAGACCTCGGTGTCTTCCTGCACGTCGATCGGCAGCGTCAGGGTCACCTCGCGGGCCAGCGGCGAATCGCTGGGACACAGGCCGATCACGGTCGCGCCGGCCTTGACCGCCGTCTTGGCGCTGGCGAGCAGCGCCCGGGTGCGTCCGGTCTGGGAGATCGCTACCACCACGTCGCCCGCTTTGAGGGTGGCGGCGGACATCGCCTGCAGGTGCGGGTCGGAGTAGGCCGACGTCTGGATCTGCAGGCGGAAGAACTTGTGCTGGGCATCGGCGGCGACGATCCCCGAAGCGCCGTAGCCGTAGAACTCGACCCGGTTGGCCACCGCCAGCGCCGCGATCGCCTTGCCCAGCGCCTCGTTGTCCAGTTGATCGCGCACCTGCTCGAGCGTCTCGATGGTGCTGTCGAAGATTCCGTGGGAGAACTCGGCCACGCTGTCGCCGTCGTTCATGGTGAACTGGGCGTACTGGCTTCCCCGCGCCATCATCTGCGCCAGCTTGAGCTTGAACTCCTGGAAGCCGGCCATTCCCATGGCACGGCAGAAGCGCACCACCGTCGGCTCGCTGACCTGCGCCTCGCTGGCCAGGTCGGTGATTCGCATCAGGATCACCTCTTCCGGATTGCGCAGCACGAAGCGCGCCACCTTCTGCTCGGAGCGGCGCAGGCGATCCATGTGCACACGCAATTCATCGAACAGCGAACGGCTCATGGCTGGCCCTCGGATGACGACATCGGATCTTCTCGGTCGGGAATCAGGCGCCCAGTATGCCCGAGTCACGCGGGCGGGAACACGCCGTCACGGCGCGTTGAAAGCATGAAAAAAGCTAGCCGTCACGATCTTGTCATCTTGGTTATAGTATGCATGTCGGGCGCGAACCGACAGATCTTAGGATGCCAGGAGATTCGATCATGAAGAGCGTCGAACACCTTCATGCCCTCAAGAGCGACATTCTCGAGATTTTCATGACGCTGGAAGTCAGCGAACATGAACAACGCAAGCGCAAGGCCGCCATTCGCTATCTCAAGGCCCGGCGCGGCATCGAACAGCGCCAGGAAAAGCGCCAGCTGGCGGAAGAGATCGCCGAACTACCCGAATAGCTCGAATAGCTTGAATAGCCCGAGCGGCCACCGCCACCCGCCGTTCGTCGGCCACAACGACCAGCGGCCGCGCCCCATCAAGGAACGCGACCGCTGCCTGCCCCGTCGGCACCCTCCCCGACGGCAGATTCCTGTCACGCTTCGAGACGTGACAGGATCCGTTGCGAACTACTGTTGCTAGCGATTATTACAAGCTGTTGAAGAACACCACGATCACCCCGATCGGCGCCACATAGCGCGACACGTAGTGCCACAGCACCCGGCCCTTCGGCCCCAGGCCCAGCTCCTGCTTCACGCCTTCGCTATCCAGGAACCACGCCGTGAAGACGATGGCGGCCAGCCCCGTCAGCGGCAGCATCAGCTTGCTGGTGAGCGCATCGAGCAGATCGAAGACGTTGAAACCGAACGGCTGGAAACCGGACCAGACGTTGAACGCCAGCAGCGCGGCGATGCCCAGCGACCAGGTCGCCAGCGCGGCGACGAAGGCCGAAGCGACGCGCGACAGCGGCGTGCGCTCTTCCAGGAACTCCGTCACCGGCTCCAGCAGCGAGATCGCCGAAGTCAGCGCGGCCACCGTCAGCAGCGCGAAGAAGATCGTGCCGAACGCCAGCCCCCATGGCATGTCGATGAAGGCCAGCGGCAGGGTGACGAACAGCAGCCCCGGGCCGGCGCTCGGATCGAGGCCGTTGGCGAACACCACCGGGAAGATCGCCATGCCGGCACCCAGCGCAATCACCGTATCCAGGATCACCACGGTGCGCGCCGTCTTGATCAGGTTGACCTCCTGACCCAGGTAGGAGCCGTAGGCCATCATGATCCCCATCCCCAGCGACAGCGTGAAGAACGCATGCCCCAGCGCGGCGAGCACGACGCCGCCGTTGAGCTTGCTCCAGTCGGGCGAGAACATGAACGCGGCCGCCTCGCCGAAGCCGGCGGTGGTCGCGCCGAAGCCGATCAGCAGGACCAGCGCCACGATCAGCAGCGGCATCAGCCACTTGGCCGCCCGCTCCAGGCCGCCCTTGACGCCGCCGGCGACGATGCCGAACGTCAGCAGCATGAAGATCGTGTGCCAGAACAGCAGCGTGCCCGGCTGGCCCAGCAGCGTGGTGAAGTAGTCACCCACATCGACCCCGCTCGACTGGCCCAGATCGCCGATCAGCGTGCTCCAGGTGTAGTTGAGCGACCAGCCGCCGACGACGCTGTAGAACGAGAGGATCAGAAACGACCCCAGCACCCCGGCGATACCCACCAGCACCCAGTCCGGCGAGAGCTTCGAATCGCGGCTGAGCTTCTGCATGGTATTGATCGGGTTGGACTGCCCACGCCGGCCCAGCAGCCATTCGGACACCAGGATCGGCAGGCCGATCAGCGCGATACACACCAGGTAGACGAGCACGAACACGGCGCCGCCGCTGTCGCCCACCATGTAGGGAAACTTCCAGATATTGCCGAGACCCACGGCAGAACCGGTCGCCGCCAGAACGAAGGCCGTTCGCGAGGACCACTGCGCATGGGTATGGGATTGCTTGGCCATGAATTCACCATCGAGTATTGCTGTTGTCGGAAACCCGCAGCGCTCCATGACGGGCGTCGGTCACGCGAGGGGGTTCTCATGTCGGCGCGGATTATAACGATTCAGGTCCGTTTCATCCCCGTTTGACCCATGAAATCGACCAAAAGGGTAAAAATCGTCCCCCATAATGCAACGATGACGCACGCGCCACTGCGACGAGCGAGACTTCGGAAACCTCACGCACCGGTATCGGCCGGCCGTGAACGATGCGCGAAATGTCGTGTGTTCTTGTAGGGCATCTTCATGTAGCCGGACACGCCGAGCCCGTCGATCTGCGGCACCGCCGCCAGCAGCGTCTCCAGGCAGTCGCGGAATTCCTCCTCCCGGGCCGGATCGAGCAGGCGGTAGTAGCTGTGGATCTTCAGGTGGGTCGGCAACGCCTCGAAGATGATCATGCCGGTGTGGTGGATGGCGTTGAGGCGCGACAGCGCCTCGATCATCACCGGCGGCAGGCGCAGGAACTCCTCGGGATCCGGGCCATCCTCGAAGTAGGAGTGCTCGCGGCTGGCATCCTCCAACTCCGGCGTCGGGCTGACCTCGTAGGGAATCGCGCAGTCGGGATCGGGCACGAACGGTCGGGAAGCGTCGTCGCGATCGATGTGCAGGGTGCGTCGGGCGTTGAACAGGCACGCCTTGAACACGCCATCGCGGCGGCGGATCGCCCGGGCCAGGGTGACCATGTTGTTCACCGCCGCGACGAAGGCCGTTCGGAGCGACGGTTCGTTGAGGCTCAGCGTGGTGTCGAATTCGACCCCCGCCTCGCTCCAGCGCACCGCCAGGCCGCCCACCACCGGATACTTCCCCAGCCGCCCGACCGCGACCAGAAAGGCCTTTTCGAGATCGCCCATGCCCTGCATGAAATGCTTGTAGTAGCGATCGAACTGGACGTCATTGATCGCGCTCAAGGTGTCGTCGCGGTCCCGTCCGCGCAGTGACGTGTCATGCAGGACATCCTCGCGCAGAAACGCCTTGCGCGAGCTGTAGACCACCGTCTCGATCTCCTGCTCCAGCGAGCGCACCCACACCGGCACCAGCGGGATTTCCGGCGCCGCCTGTGGTTCACGGATGATGGTGCGGGCGATGCGCGGCATATGCTGGAGAAAGTAGTCCCCGGCCCGGCGGCGCAGCGCGGCGTCTTCGCTGAGCATGGCATCCAGCATCCGGGCGAACTCGACCGGCAGGCCCAGCGAGGTTGCCGGGATCGTCCCGTGGCCGAAGCGGCTGGACTGCGCGGTCGCCAGCGCATAGAGGGTCGCGGCGGCGCCCTGCTCATCGAAACGTGGTGACGACAACGCCCCGTTCAACTGTTCGTCGCCGATATAGTAGACATCGCCCATGCGAGCGTTGGTGTGCTGGAGATCGGCGGACATCAGTTCCATCACGTTACGCGACAGGAACTGGCCTTCGGCATCGAGCTGGGCGAAGACCGAGGAGCCCCAGTCGATCAGCGCGATCTGCTCGGTCCGCGCATCGAACATCAGATTCGAGGGCTTGATATCCCCGTGCACCACGAGTCGCCCCTCGGCGGACTCGCGGCGCAGCGTGCGCAGGATGTCCGCCAGCTGTGCCGCGATCCTGATCAACAGACGTGGCGCCAGCCGTCCCTCGCGCAGCGAGAACTCCTCCAGGTTGATGCCCGGCGCGCGCGCCATCACCAGCATCGCCTGATGGCGCAGGGTGCGATAGGCGATCAGCCTGGGAACGCGGGGGTGATTCACCTGTTCGAGCATGAACGCCTCCTCCTCGAGGCGCTCATGAAACGACTGCGGCAGGTTCTGGCGCGTGAACTTGAACACGTGGCTGGCGCCGGCACCGTCGATGCCCGCGAAGACGAAGCCGTAGGCGCCCTTGCCGATCAGTTCGACCTCCCGATAGCCGACCTGGGCGAGCTGATGCCGACAGCGCTCGATCCACTCCCGCAGCTGTCTTGCCTGGCTCTGGCTGAGCAGATAGACCGACTGCTCCTCGGGAATGTAGAACTGCTGCAGCTCCGTCGGCTCGGTCATGAATATCCGCTCCGACTCAGCGCAAATCTGCCAGCATCGTCTCCGGACCTTCCAGATACCCCTTCCAGCGATTGCAGAAACGCGCCATGGTGCCGCCATCCAGCACCCGATGATCGCCGGACCAGGTGACGGTCATGATCGACCGCGCCACTACGTTGCCGTCGGCATCGAAGCGCGGCAACCGCTGAACCCGGCCGAGCGCGACAATCGCCACCTCCGGCGCGTTGATGATCGGCATGGCGTAGGTGCCGCCCAACACGCCGATGTTGGAGATGCTGATGGTGCCGCCCTTGAGATCGCCGGGTTCGACCCGCCCGTCGCGGGCCGCACGGGTCAGACGTTCCACCTCGCTCGCCACTTCGCGCAGGCTCAGCCGCTCGACGTGCTTGACGTTGGGCACCAGCAGGCCGCTGGCGCTGTCCACCGCCATGCCGATATGGCACGGGGTCTGATAGTGAATGGTATCGGCTGCCGTATTGAGCCGGCAGTTGAGCAGCGGAAATTCCGCCACCACCAGGGCCAGCGCCTTCATCAGCAGCGGCATCAGCGTCAGCCGTTCGCCGCGCGCCTCGAAATCGCCCTTGAGACGGTCCCGCAGCGCCAGCAGCTCGGTAACGTCGAACTCGTCGCCGTAAGCAAAATGCGGAATCGTGGACGCCGCTTCGCTCATTCGCCGCGCCATCACCGCACGCACACCGCGCAGCGGCTCGGTCCGCTCGTCGGAGGCAGCGTCCGACACTGGCGTTCCACGTCCCGGCGTTGCGGCTTCCGGCTGTGAATCCTGCGGCTTCGCACGGTGCTGTTCCTGGCGCATTTCCTGTTGCTGCTGAAATGCCAGCACGTCCTCCTTGAGCACCCGGCCATCCTTGCCGCTGCCGGGAATCTCCTCGAGACGCACGCCAAGCTCGCGCACCCGACGACGTACCGCCGGGCTGGCGGGAATGCGTCGCTGGCCGGCGCCGGCCCTGCTCTCCGCTGCCGCACCGGCATCGGCCGAATCATGCCCCGCGTCGCCGTCGACGGCCCGAGGCACGTACGCGAACAGCGGCGCGTGGACTCTGGCGACCTCGTCGAGCTGGCAATACCGGCGCACCAGCCGGCCCGCTTCCGGCGCGGTGATCTCCATCACCGCCTTGTCGGTGCTGACCTCGACCACCGGCTGGTCTTCGGCGATCTCGTCGCCCTCCTCGACACGCCAGGCCACCACCTCGCACTCGACGATCCCTTCGCCCAGATCGGGCAGAATGAAATCCTTCGACGCCGCCGATTCTGTCTTGTCCGCATTCGGTGCGGGCGGCTGCGGCGCTTCGTCTTCGGGCGTGGCGGCGATCGGCTCGGGTGGCCGAGCGTCGTGACTGGATAGAGTGCCGGGGTCGGATCGGGCGTCATGGTCGGATCGAACGCCCGAGTCGGATTGAGTACCCTCGCTGACGCGCTCGATGGCAAACAACGGCGCGTGAACCCGGGCCGTTTCGCCTTCGCGAACGTAGAGCCGCGTGACGCGCCCGGCCTCGGGGGCGGGGATCTCCACCAGCGCCTTGTCGGTGGTCACCTCGGCGACGGGCTGATCCTCGGCGATGATATCGCCCTCGCTGACCAGCCACTTCACCACTTCGCACTCGACGATGCCCTCGCCGATATCGGGCAGCAGGAAATCGCTCATCATCGCTCCTCAGAAGTCCATCGTGCGGTGGATGGCATCGAGCACCTTCAGCGGCCCCGGCATGTACTCCTTCTCGAGCGTCAGCGGGAACGGCGTGTCGAGCCCGGTGACGCGCTCGATCGGCGACTCCAGATAGAGAAAGCAGCGTTGCTGAATGGTAGCGGCGATCTCGGCGGCAAATCCCCCGGTCAGCGGCGCCTCGTGGCTGACGATCAGGCGCCCGGTCTTGAACACCGACGCCGCCACCGTCTCGATATCCCACGGCACGATGGTTCGCAGGTCGATCAGCTCGCAGGAGACGCCTGCCTCCTCGGCCATTTCGGCGGCCTGTTCGATCACTTCCATCTGCGCGCCCCAGGCCAGCAGCGTGATGTCGCTGCCCTCCTTGACGACTTCCGCCTGACGCAGCGGCAACTCGTAGTCGTCGTCCGGCACCTCGCCTACCGAGGCGCGATAGAGCCGCTTGGGTTCGAAGAAGATCACCGGATCCGGCGAGCGGATCGAGGCCAGCAGCAATCCCTTGGCCTGGTGCGGATTGCGCGGCACCACCACCGTCAGCCCCGGCGTGTGGGCGAAATACGCCTCCGGCGACTGGGAGTGATAATGGCCGCCGGCGATCCCGCCGCCGTAGGGCGCCCGCACGGTCAGGCCACCGACATCGAACAGGCTGCCGGAGCGATAGCGGAACTTGGCGGTCTCGTTCACCAGCTGATCGAAAGCGGGAAAGATATAGTCGGCGAACTGGATCTCGGCCACCGGCACCGAACCCTGGGCCGCCAGGCCGTTGGCGAAGCCGACGATGCCCTGCTCCACCAGCGGCGTATTGAAGCAGCGCTCGCGGCCGTACTTTTCCTGCAGATGGCTGGTGGCGCGGAACACGCCACCGAAAACGCCGACATCCTCGCCGAAGCAGAGCACGCGCTCGTCGACTGCCATGGCGGTATCCAGCGCGTTGTTGACGGCCTGGAGCAGATTCATCCGGCTCATGGCTGGCCCTCCGTCTCGGTGCTGCCATTAAGCCACGGCGCGCTTCTGGGATAGGCCTCGGGATGACGCCGAATATGCGCTTCCAGCGTTTCGAGCTGCTCGCGCAGCAGCGGGGGTGTCTCGGCATAGACATCGCTGACCAGCGTCTCGAGTGCCGGCGGGCGACGTTTTTCCGCCTGTTTCATGGTTTCCAGCACTTCGCGACGCAGCGACTCGGTCAGTTCGCGTTCTTCGTCTTCGTTCCACCAGCCGCGATCGAGCAGCCAGCGCTGCATCCGCCGCAGCGGGTCTTTCTTGTGCCACGCCTCCTCTTCCTTCTTGCTGCGGTAGCCGGACGGATCGTCGGAGGAGGAGTGGGCGGCCAGGCGATAGGTCATCGCCTCGATCAGCACCGGCTCGTTCTCCTCCACCGCCAGCCGTCGCGCCTCGCGGGTCGCCTCGTACACTGCGAGGATGTCGTTGCCATCGACGCGGATCGACTGCATGCGATAGCCGAAGGCGCGGGCGGCGACGCCGTCGCCGGCGAACTGCTCGGTGACCGGCGTGGAGATGGCGTAGCCGTTGTTCCGGCACAGGAAGATCACCGGCACCTTGTGCACCGACGCCATGTTGAGCGCGGCGTGGAAGTCTCCTTCCGAGGCCGCGCCTTCGCCGAAGATCGTCAGCGTGCAGTGGCCCTTGCCGGCCAGCTTCTGGCCGTAGGCGTAACCGGTGGCCTGGGGAATCTGGGTCGCCAGCGGCGAGGAGATCGTCAGGTAGTGAAGATCCCGCGAGCCGTAGTGGATCGGCATCTGGCGGCCGTGGGCGGTGTCGCGCTCGTTGCCGAACAGCTGGTTCATGAACTCGTCGGTGGTGAAGCCGCGATAGGCCAGCGCCCCCTGCTCGCGGTACTGGGCCATGATCATGTCGGCGTCGTCCAGCGCCGCCGTGCTGCCGATCACCGCCGCCTCCTCGCCGGTGCACTGCATGTAGAAGCTCAGCCGCCCCTGACGCTGGGCCGCCATCATGCGCTCGTCGAGCACCCGGGTATAAAGCATGGCGCGATAGATGCGCCGCGCGGTGGTTTCGTCGAGAGAGGTCGACCCGGCATCCGCGTAGACGGTGCCATCGGGCTTGAGCAGGGCAAAGACAGGGATCTGGATGTCGTCGCCATTGGCAAAAACCGGCTTGTGAACGGGTTTTGCCGTGGATTGGGTCTTTTTCATCTGACTGTCCTGGGATCGATGACCGAGGTCCGAGCCGCCTCGTGAGCCGCCCTTTTTCCATGAATCGACAAATCAGGCCCATGAATCGACAAATCGGGTCCATGAACCGACAAATCGGGAAACGACCGGTTTCGACAGCCGCCTCAACATGTGACCTTGACGTTAATGTCAACTTGCCGCCATCCGACCTTGGTCTTTCAGCCCTAGGTCCAATTGTCGTGGCGTCGATGCCATCGCTAGAACTGGACGACGGTGCGTGCCGCAGGCCCACAAGGCATGGCACGTCAAAGCGCCTTCAGCGATGGAAACCCCTGCGCCATGAATTTCGAACTCGACAACGACCAGCAGGCCTATCGGGAGGCGGCGCGTCGGTTTTCCCGGCAGGAATTGGCCCCCAACGCCGCCGAATGGGACGCCAACGGCGTCTTTCCCGTGGAAACGCTACGCCGCGCCGGCGACATGGGCTTCTGCGGGCTCTGCATCCCCGAGGCTCACGGTGGCCTGGGCCTGAGCCGGCTCGATGCCACCCTGATCATCGAGGAACTGGCCAGAGGTTGTACCGCCACCACCGCCTTCCTGACCATCCACAACATGGTCAACGGGATTCTGTCCCGCTACGCCACGGATGCCGTGCGCGAGGCCTGGCTGCCGGCCATGATCGCCGGCGACAAGCTGGGCTCCTACTGTCTGACCGAACCCGGTGCCGGCTCCGACGCGGCAGCGCTGCGAACCCGCGCCCGCCGTGAAGGCGACGGCGATCAAGCCAGTTACGTCATCGATGGCAGCAAGATGTTCATCTCCGGCGCCGGCAGCACCCAGCTGCTGGTGGTAATGGCACGCACCGGCGAGCCGGGCAGCGGCGCCGACGGCATCTCTGCCTTCGCCGTGCCGGCGGACAGCGCGGGCATCGAATACGGCAAGTCCGAAGAGAAGATGGGCTGGCGCAGCCAGCCGACCCGGGCGATCAGCTTCGACGGCGTGCGCGTGCCGGCAGACCACCGGCTGGGCGAGGAAGGCGAAGGCTTTCGGATCGCCATGCGAGCGCTGGATGGCGGTCGCATCAATATCGCCACCTGCTCCGTCGGCACGGCACAGGCCGCGCTGGAAACCGCCCACCGCTATCTCGAAACGCGAGAGCAGTTCGGCAGGCCGCTGGCCGATTTTCAGGCACTGCAGTTCAAGCTCGCCGACATGGCCACGCAGCTGGTCGCGGCACGCCAGATGGTGCGGCTGGCGGCGAGCAAACTGGATCGTGACGATCCCGACGCCGCGCTCTACTGCGCCATGGCCAAGCGCTTCGCCACCGACGAGGGCTTCACGATCTGCAACGACGCGCTGCAGCTGCATGGCGGCTACGGCTATCTGCGCGACTATCCGCTGGAGCGCCATGTTCGCGACTGCCGGGTCCATCAGATTCTCGAAGGCACCAACGAGATCATGCGCCTGGTGGTGGCGCGCCGGCTGCTCGCCAAGGACGATCTGGAGAATCTGTCATGACGATCGATCACGAATCTTCGCACGATGACGAGCATACCGGTCTGCGCCTGGAGCGGCGCGGTGCCGTGGCGCTGATCACCATCGACAATCCGCCGGCCAACACCTGGCACGAGGCATCGCTGGCGGCGCTGGAGCGTCACATCGAGACGCTCAATGCCGATGCCGGGAACCAGGCACTGGTGATCGTCGGTGCGGGCGAGAAGTTCTTCTCCGCCGGCGCCGATCTCAAGCGCTTCATCGACGGCGGCAAACCCGCCGCGCTGGAAATGGCGACGCGCTTCGGCCAGGCGTTCGAGACGCTGGGCGCCTATCGCGGCGTCAGTATCGCCGCGATCAACGGCTACGCCATGGGCGGCGGGCTCGAGTGCGCGCTGGCCTGCGACATCCGTATCGCCGAGCGTCAGGCGCAACTGGCGCTGCCCGAAGCCAAGGTCGGCCTGCTGCCCTGCGCCGGCGGCACCCAGCATTTGCCGTGGCTGGTCGGCGAAGGCTGGGCCAAGCGCATGATCTTGTGCGGCGAGCGCATCGACGCCGCGCGCGCGCTCGCCATCGGGCTGGTGGAAGAGGTCGTCGATACCGGCGCGGCGCTGGACACCGCGCTCGAACTGGCCGAGCGCAGCACCCGGCAGAGCCCGGAGGCGTTGACCCGCTGCAAGCGCCTGATCATGAACGCCCGCCATCAGGATCTGCCCAGCGGTTATCGGATGGAGCGCGAGCTGTTCCTGGAATTGTTCGACACCGACTCGCCCACCGAGGGCATCGGCGCCTTCCTCGACAAGCGCGAGCCGCGCTGGCGCTGCGATCCTGACTCGACGCAGCGCGGGGAAGGCTCATGAGCGATCAGGTCCGGTTCGATACGCTACCCACTGCCGACGGTCATCGCATCGGCCGGGTAACGCTCGACGCGCCCAGGAGCCTCAACGCGCTCTCGCTCGGGATGATCGATGCCATGCAGAAACAGCTCGATGCCTGGGCGGCGGACGAGGCCATCGTGGCGGTGTGGCTGGAAGGTGCCGGCGACAAGGCCTTCTGCGCCGGCGGCGATGTGGTCGCGTTGTATCGCGCCATCGTCGAAGGCAGGACGAACGCCGATCCCGAGGCCGTCGCGCACCGCAACGACGAGAGTTTCGTGGCCCGCTACTTCAGCCATGAATACCGGCTCGATCACGCCATCCACGGCTATCCCAAACCCGTCATCGCCTGGGGTGACGGTATCGTCATGGGCGGTGGTATCGGGTTGATGGCCGGCGCCTCCCATCGCGTGGTCACGCCGCGCGCTCAGCTGGCGATGCCGGAAATCACCATCGGCCTCTACCCCGACGTCGGCGCCAGCTGGTTTCTGAATCGCATGCCGGGGCGCAGCGGCCTGTTCCTGGGGCTGACCGGCGCGCGACTCAACGCCAGCGACGCACTGTTCGTCGGCCTGGCCGACCGTCTGATCGACGAGTCGCGGCGCGAGGCGGTGATCGACGGTCTGCTCCGGGCCGACTGGCGCGAGCCCGCTAGCGCCGTAGGCCAGGTGCTGCGCGAACACGCCGGCGCCAGCCGCACGCTCGCCCCAAACGGCGAAGTGGCGCCGCGCCTGGATGCCATTGCCGCACTCACCGATGCCGATGACGACGCGACGCTGATTCGCCGGGTCATCGCCGCCGCCAGCGACGGCGACCCGTGGATCGCTCGCGCGGCGAAGAATCTGGCCGCCGGGTCGCCGCTTTCGGCCCGGCTGATCCTGCGTCAGTTGTCTCGCTGCCGACGGCTGTCGCTTTCCGAGGTGCTGCGCGAAGAGCTCGGCCTTTCGCTGGCCTGCGCCGCCCGTGGCGATCTCGCCGAAGGGGTGCGCGCGCTGCTGATCGACAAGGACAAGACCCCGGCCTGGCGCCATCGCCACGGCGAGGTGCCGGAAACCGATATCGCGACCTGCTTCATTTCCCCGTGGGATCGCGATCGTCATCCCCTGCGCGATCTCGTCGATCGGTCAGCCGAGGAGGAACCGGCTCATGCAACTGGCTGAACGCACCTTCATCGTCACTGGCGGCGGCTCCGGGCTGGGCGCCGCCACGGCGCGGATGCTCGTCGATGCCGGCGCCAACGTCGCGCTGGTCGACCGAGACCTCGATACCGCCCGCCATCATGCCCGCACCCTCGGCGACACGGCGCTGGCCATTCAGGCCGACGTGACGCAGGAAGCCGATGGCGAGCGCGCGCTGGCCGAGACGCTCGAACGCTTCGGTGCGCTGCATGGTTTGATCAACTGCGCCGGTGTCGCGCCGGCGGAGAAGATCCACGGCAAGCGCGGCGTGCACGGTCTCGACAGCTTCCGCCGCACGATCGACATCAACCTGATCGGCACCTTCAACATGCTGCGGCTGGCGGTAGCGGCGATGCAGAAAAACCTCGCCGAAGGCGACACCCTGCCAAGAGAGGACGACGGTGAGCGCGGCGTGGTGATCAATACCGCCTCGGTGGCCGCGTTCGAGGGCCAGATCGGCCAGGCCGCCTATGCGGCCTCCAAGGCCGGCGTGGTCGGGATGACGCTGCCCGCCGCCCGCGAGCTGGCCTCGTCCGGCATCCGCGTCATGGCAATCGCCCCCGGCATCTTCGACACCGCGATGATGCAGGGCATGCCCGCCGAGGTCCGCGACGGCCTCAACGCCAAGGTGCCGTTCCCCAGGCGCATGGGCCACGCCGAGGAATATGCCGCGCTGGTGCGCCAGATTCTCGAAAATCGCTACCTCAACGGAGAGGTAATCAGGCTCGACGGCGGCATTCGCATGTCCGCTCAGTAGAAAAGTGGCTGCGTTCGATCATATGACGCCAGGAAGCATCGATGAGTGACCATGCAGGCAACACCGGAGAGTCGACCATGAAATACGAAGACCCGATCGTGATCGTCGGCGCCAAACGCACGCCGATGGGGGCTTTCCAGGGCGCGCTCGGCGGCCTGAGCTGTCCGCAGCTGGGCGCGGCGGCGATCCGTGGCGCTCTCGAACAGCCCGGACTGGCGCCGGACGCCATCGACGAGCTAGTCATCAATGACGTGCTCATGGGCTGCGTGCTGCCGGCGGGCCTCGGCCAGGCGCCGGCCCGCCAGGCGGCACTCGGCGCAGGGCTCGCCGAGTCGACGCCCTGCACCACCGTCAACAAGATGTGCGGCTCCGGCATGAAGGCGATCATGCAGGCATTCGATGCGCTGCGCCTGGGTAGCGCCGAACATGCCATCGCCGGCGGCATGGAGAGCATGAGCAACGCCCCCTACCTGCTGCCCAAGGCCCGTGCCGGGCTGCGCATGGGGCATGCCCAGGTGCTCGATCACATGTTTCTCGATGGGCTCGAGGACGCCTACGAGCCGGGCCGGCTGATGGGCACCTACGCCGAAGAATGCGCCGAAGCGTTCGGCTTCACCCGAGAAGCCCAGGACGACTACGCCATCGCCTCGCTGACCCGGGCCAGACGGGCGATCGAATCCGGCGTGTTCGCCAGCGAGATCGTGGCGCTGGAAGCGCCGGCCGGGCGCGGTACGGACCGCGTCGAGCACGACGAGGCGCCGTACAAGGCCAATATCGACCGCATCGCGCAGTTGAAACCGGCCTTCCGCGACGGCGGCACGGTGACCGCCGCCAATGCCAGCTCGATCTCCGACGGCGCCGCGGCGCTGGTACTGATGCGCCAGCGCGAGGCCGAGCGGCTGGGGCTGACGCCGCTGGCCCGGCTCCACGGCCATGTCAGCCATGCCATGCGCCCCGGCGACTTCCCGGTCGCACCGATCCACGCCATCCGCAAGCTACACGAACGACTCGGCTGGTCGCGGGAGAACGTCGATCTCTACGAGATCAACGAAGCCTTCGCGGTGGTGGCAATGGCAGCGATGCGTGAACTCGGCCTCGATCACGCACGGGTCAACGTTCACGGCGGCGCCTGCGCATTGGGCCATCCCATCGGCGCCTCTGGCGCGCGGATCGTGGTCACGCTGCTCAACGCGCTGGCGCATCACGGCATGACGCGGGGCGTGGCGGCGATCTGCATCGGCGGTGGCGAGGCCACGGCCATCGGCATCGAACGGCTGACTTGAAGCCATCCCTTTGAAGCCATCACTCGAAACGACCCACTCGGCAGCACGCCCCGAATGGCGGCGCCCCTACCGGAGAAGCCAGCATGTCTGCAAGCGATGCCCCTGCACACGGACGCCGTACCAGTTATGTCAGCGGTACCAGCGATATGCCCCTGATCGGCATGACTATCGGCGACTGTCTGGATGCCGCCGCCAGCGAATGCCCCGAGCGCGAAGCGCTGGTCAGTTGCCATCAGAACCTGCGCTATACCTACGCCGAATTGCGTGCAGAGGCCGACCGAATCGCCCGAGGGCTGATGGCGCTGGGGGTCGAGCGCGGCGACCGGGTCGGCATCTGGTCGCTCAATTGCGCCGAGTGGGCCATCACCCAGCTTGCCGCGGCCAAGCTCGGTGCGATCCTGGTCAATCTCAACCCCAGCTATCGCGCCCATGAGCTCAAACACGCGCTGACCCAATCCGGCCTTTCCACCCTGGTGTTGCAAGGCGCGTATCGGGTCAGCGGCACGATCAAGTCGCATTACGTCGACATTCTCTGTGAAATCGCGCCGGAACTGCGCGATCCGCCAAGCGCTGGAGATCGGCTGCAGGCATGCGCAGCCCTGCCCCGGCTGAAGCATGTGATCTGCCTCGACGAGACATTCGCCACGCCCGGCATGTGGTGCTGGCCCGAGCTGCATACCCTCGCCGCCAGCACGCCGGTCGAACGCCTCGCCGAACGTCAGGCGGCGCTGCAGTTCGACGACCCGATCAATATCCAGTACACCTCCGGCACCACCGGCGCGCCCAAGGGCGTGACGCTGACCCATCACAACATTCTCAACAACGGCTACTTCGTCGGTGGCGGGATGAACCTGCAACCGGGCGAGCGGGTGGTGATTCCGGTTCCGCTGTATCACTGCTTCGGCATGGTGATGGGCAACCTGGCGTGTCTTTCCCATCGCGCTACCGCGATCTATCCCAACGACGGTTTCGATCCCGAGGCCACGCTGCGCGCCGTGGAAGCCGAACGGGCCCAGGCGCTCTATGGCGTGCCGACGATGTTCATCGCCGAGCTGGAACATTCACGCTTCGCCGAGTTCGATCTTTCCAGCCTGCGCACCGGGATCATGGCCGGTTCCAACTGCCCCATCGAAGTGATGAAGCGGGTGATCGAGCGCATGCACATGAAAGACGTCACCATCTGCTACGGCATGACCGAGACCAGCCCGGTCAGCCTGCAGACCCGCACCGACGCCCCGCTGGCCAAGCGGGTTTCCACCGTCGGCACCATCCATCCGCACCTGGAAGTGAAGATCGTCGACCCCGCCAGCGGCCGGATCGTGCCGCGCGGGGTCAGCGGCGAACTCTGCACCCGCGGCTACAGCGTCATGCTCGGCTACTGGAACGACGACGACGCCACGCATCAGGCGATCGACCCGCAGCGCTGGATGCACAGCGGCGACTTGGCGATGATGGACGACGACGGCTTCGTGGCGATCACCGGGCGCATCAAGGACATGATCATTCGCGGCGGCGAGAACCTCTATCCGCGCGAGATCGAGGAGTTTCTCTACACCCACCCGGCGATTTCCGATGCTCAGGTCTTCGGCGTGCCGGACCCGAAGTACGGCGAAGCGGTAGCGGTCTGGATCCGGCTGGTGGAAGGCGTGGAGCTCGACGAGGAGGCCATCCGCGATTACTGCCGCAATCGCATCGATCATCACAAGATCCCGCGCTATGTGCGCTTCGTGGATGAATTCCCCATGACCGTCAGTGGCAAGATCCAGAAATTCCGCATGCGGCAGTCCACCAGCCAGGAGCTGGGGTTGGAGTGATCACCCCCGATTGACCACCGCCATGGTCAACCGCGACATGCATACCAGCCGGCCGCGTTCGTCCTCGATGCGGATCTCCCACAGCTGCGTCGTGGCACCGATATGCAGTGGCCGGGCGCAGCCTTCGACCCAGCCTTCGCGCATCGCGCGGACGTGGTTGGCGTTGATATCGAGCCCGACTGCCATCCTGTTCGGATCGGCGAGACACAGATTGGCGGCGATGCTGCCCAGCGTTTCCGCCAGCACCACCGAGCCGCCGCCGTGGAGCAGTCCGTACGGTTGGCGGGTTCGGTCATCCACCGGCATGCGGCCGCGCAGGCAGTCTTCGCCCAGCTCGGTGAACTCGATACCGACATGGCTGACCAGCGTGTTACGGCACTCGGCTTCGAGCGCTTCCAGCGATGACTCGCGTTTCCAGATCGACATAGGGGCCCCGGTTTTCCCAAGTAGAAATGAACGTTTCCAGACGCCTGTCTTACCACATTGACGCTAACGTCAGTCCACTCGGATTGTTGGCCTCCAGAATGAGCGAATCCGGTTCGCCCATTCCGCCCTAGACCATGGTCGAGGGGCTATGGTCGCGCCCGCGATTTGACGTTAACGTTAACGTATCAATCAATATTGCTCGACTTCGTTCGCGAGGATTCCACCATGTACGCCCCCTATACCGAGCTCGATTTCGGCCTCGACGACACGCTCAACATGCTGCGCGAGCAGATCAACGCCTTTGCCCGGGACGAGATCGCCCCGCGCGCGGCCCAGATCGACCACGACAACGCCTTCCCCAACGAGCTGTGGCGCAAGTTCGGCGACATGGGCCTGCTCGGCATCACCGTCGGCGAGGAAGACGGCGGCAGCGGCATGGGCTATCTGGCGCACTGCATCGCCATGGAGGAAATCTCGCGGGCCAGCGCCTCGGTGGGGCTCTCCTACGGCGCTCACGCCAATCTCTGCGTCAACCAGATCAAGCTCAACGGCAATGCGGAACAGAAGGCGAAGTACCTGCCCCGGCTGATCAGCGGCGAGCATGTCGGCGCGCTGGCGATGTCCGAGCCCGGCGCGGGGTCGGACGTGGTCTCGATGACGCTGCGCGCCGACAAGCGCGGCGACAGATACGTGCTCAACGGCAACAAGATGTGGATCACCAACGGCCCGGATGCCGACGTGCTGGTGGTCTACGCCAAGACCGACCCGGATGCCGGCGCCAAGGGCATCACCGCCTTTCTGATCGAGAAGGATTTCGCCGGTTTTTCCACCGCGCAGAAGCTCGACAAGCTGGGCATGCGTGGCTCCAACACCTGCGAGCTGGTGTTCACCGACTGCGAAGTGCCGGCGGAAAACGTGCTGGGCGAGGAGAACCGCGGCGTACGCGTGCTGATGAGCGGGCTCGATTACGAGCGCACCGTGCTCGCCGCCGGCCCGGTAGGCATCATGCAGGCGTGCCTGGACGTGGTGGTGCCCTACGTTCACGAGCGCAAGCAGTTCGGCCAGTCGATCGGCGAGTTCCAGCTGGTGCAGGGCAAGCTCGCCGACATGTACACCACCCTCAACGCCTGTCGCGCCTATCTGTATGCCGTCGCTGGTGCCTGCGACCGGGGCCGGGTCAGCCGCAAGGACGCCGCCGGCGTGATTCTCTACTGTGCCGAAAAAGCCACCCAGATGGCGCTCGACGCGATCCAGCTGCTCGGCGGCAACGGCTATATCAACGAATACCCCACCGGCCGCCTGCTGCGCGACGCCAAGCTCTACGAGATCGGCGCCGGAACCAGCGAGATTCGGCGGATGTTGATCGGGCGCGAACTCTTCAACGAATCGGCTTGACCCCAGCCACGAGCCACGGGTTCCGGGCCACGAACGGCTCGAAGCTCGAAGCTCGAAGCTCGAAGCTCGAAGCTCGAAGCTCGAAGCTCGAAGCTCGAAGCTCGAAGCTCGTCAGAGGATATTCCATGGCAGTGCTAACGACACAGATCAACCCCCGCACGGACACCTTTCAGACCAACGAGGCGGCGCTGAGGGCGGAGGTCGACAAGCTTCACACGCTGACCGCCAGCGTCGCCCGGGGCGGTGGCGACAAGGCCCGTGCGCGGCATGAATCTCGCGGCAAGCTGTTCGTGCGCGACCGGATCGACCACCTGCTCGACGAGGGCTCGCCGTTTCTGGAGATCGGCGCGCTGGCGGCGCACGAGGTCTACGATTCCCCCGTGCCCGCCGCCGGCGTGGTGGCGGGGATCGGCCGCATCAGCGGCGTGGAGTGCGTGATCGTCGCCAACGACGCCACGGTCAAGGGCGGCACCTACTTCCCGCTGACGGTGAAGAAACACCTGCGCGCCCAGGAGATCGCCCGCAAGCACCGGCTGCCCTGCGTCTACCTGGTCGACTCCGGCGGCGCCTATCTGCCCGAGCAGGACGAGGTCTTTCCCGACCATGACGACTTCGGCCGCATCTTCTACAACCAGGCCACGCTTTCCGCCGCCGGCATCCCGCAGATCGCCGTGGTGATGGGCTCCTGCACCGCCGGCGGTGCCTATGTGCCGGCGATGGCCGACGAATCGATCATCGTGCGCGGCCAGGGCACCATCTTTCTCGGCGGGCCGCCGCTGGTGAAGGCCGCCACCGGCGAGACCATCAGCGCCGAGGATCTGGGCGGCGCCGACGTTCACGCCAAGATCAGCGGCGTGGTCGACCACTATGCCGAGAACGACGCCCACGCGCTGCAGCTCGCCCGCCGCGCTGTCTCCCGGCTCAACTGGCACAAGCGCGGCCGGTTGGCGATGCGCGAGCCTCGCCCGCCGCGGCTCGATCCCTCGGAGCTCTACGGCATCGTCGGTACCGACCTGCGCAAGCCGTACGACGTGCGCGAGGTGATCGCACGGCTGGTGGACGATTCCGATTTCGACGAATTCAAGCGCTACTACGGCGACACCCTGGTCACCGGCTTCGCCCACTGGTGCGGCCATCCGGTGGGCATCGTCGCCAACAACGGCGTGCTGTTCTCGGAATCCGCCCAGAAAGGCGCGCACTTCATCGAGCTCTGCGCCCAGCGCCAGATTCCGCTGATCTTTCTGCAGAACATCACCGGCTTCATGGTCGGCTCCAAGTACGAGCAGGAAGGCATCGCCAAGCACGGCGCCAAGCTGGTCACCGCCGTGGCCTGCGCGAAAGTGCCCAAGTTCACCGTGCTGATCGGTGGCAGCTTCGGTGCCGGCAACTACGGCATGTGCGGCCGCGCCTATGACCCGAATCTCTTGTTCATGTGGCCCAACGCGCGCATCTCGGTGATGGGCGGCGAGCAGGCCGCCAACGTGCTGGCCCAGGTCAAGCGCGAGCAGCTCGAACGGGACGGCAGCGACTGGCCGGAAGACGAGGAAGCCGCGTTCAAGGCGCCGATTCGCGAACAGTACGAACGCCAGGGCCACCCCTATTACGCCAGCGCCCGGCTGTGGGACGACGGCGTGATCGACCCGCTGCAGACCCGCGACGTGATCGGCCTGGCGCTCTCCGCCGCGATGAATGCGGAGATCGAAGAGACGCGCTTCGGCGTGTTTAGGATGTAGGCGCTTCGCGCCCAGCTACGAGCGACGGGCAGCGAGCCACGAGAAGCTCGAAGCTCGAAGCTCGAAGCTCGAAGCTCGAAGCTCGAAGCTCGAAGCTCGAAGCTCGAAGCTCGAAGCCAACATGATCATGAGAGGCCGCCATGGCAGCCATATCCGATAGCTTCACTCGTTTGACCATCGATGCCCGCGGCGTCGCGCGGCTGACGCTGGATCGGCCCGAGGTTCACAACGCCTTCGACGATGCGTTGATCGGCGAGCTCAACGCCCATCTGGCAAAGCTGCACGTGCTGGCGGAACGCGGCGAGGTGCGGCTGGTGGTGCTGGCTTCGAACGGCAAGCACTTCTCCGCCGGCGCCGACCTGAACTGGATGAAGCGCATGGTCGACTACGGCTTCGACGACAATCTGGCCGATTCCCGCGAGCTGGCGCGGCTGATGCAGCAGCTGGACGAGCTGCCCTGCCCGACCCTGTGCCGCGTGCAGGGTGCGGCTTACGGCGGCGCGGTGGGGCTCGCCGCCTGCTGCGATGTGGTGATCGCCGCCGACAGGGCCAAATTCTGCCTCTCCGAAGTGCGTATCGGCCTCTCGCCGGCAGTGATCAGCTCCTACGTGCAACGCGCCATCGGCCCCCGCCAGATGCGCCGCTACGCGCTGACCGCCGAGGTGATCGACGTCACCACCGCGCAGGCGTTGGGGCTGGTTCACGAGGTCGTCGGTGCCGACGCGAATCCCGACGCACTGGATGGCCGCATCGACCAGATGATCGACCAACTGCTCGCCGCCTCGCCCCAGGCCCAGCGCGCCACCAAGGCCCTGCTCGCCAAGGTGGCCCGCGAGCCCGACAGCGAAGCCACCCGTGAGACCACCTGCCGGGTGATCAGCGAACTGCGCGTCAGCGCCGAAGGTCAGGAAGGGCTCGCCGCCTTCTTCGACAAGCGCCCACCCGCCTGGCAAAGCGCGGGTGGCACCAACGGGAATAAAGACGGCGATATGAATAACAAGGAACCGCGCTCATGAGCCTGACCAACGCACCTCGCCCGCTACGTTCGGTGCTGATCGCCAATCGCGGCGAGATCGCCTGCCGCGTGATGCGCTCCGCCCGCCGCCTGGGACTTCGCACCATCGCCGTCTATTCCGATGCCGACGCCAACGCGCTTCACGTGCGCGAGGCCGACGAGGCCGTGCGTCTCGGCCCGGCGCCCGCGCGGGAGAGCTATCTCGATATCGACAAGGTCATCGCCGCCGCCCGGCGTAGCGGTGCCGACGCCATTCATCCGGGTTACGGGTTTCTCTCCGAAAACGCCGAGTTCGTCGCCGCCTGCGAGGACGCCGGCATCGTCTTCGTCGGCCCGCCGGCCAGCGCCATCGCCGCCATGGGCGACAAGGCATCGGCCAAGGCGCGCATGTTTAATGCTGGCGTGCCGCTGGTGCCCGGCTACCACGGCGAGGCCCAGGACGATGCCCTGTTGAGGGAGGAAGCCGGGAAGATCGGCTACCCGGTGCTGCTGAAAGCCAGCGCTGGCGGCGGTGGCAAGGGCATGCGCGTGGTCGAATCCGACCGCGAGTTCCAGGCCGCGCTCGACGGCTGCCGCCGGGAGTCCCGCGCCGCGTTCGGTGACGAACGCATGCTGATCGAGAAGTACCTGACCCAGCCGCGCCACGTCGAAGTGCAGGTGTTCTGCGATAGCCAAGGCAACGGCGTCTACCTGTTCGAGCGCGACTGCTCCGTGCAGCGCCGCCATCAGAAAGTGCTGGAAGAAGCCCCGGCGCCGAATCTATCCCCCGCGCTGCGTCAGGCGATGGGCGAGGCCGCCGTGCGCGCCGCCCAGGAGATCGGCTACGTCGGCGCCGGGACGGTGGAGTTTCTGCTGGATGCCGCCTCTGAAACCTCTTCGAGCGAAGCGGCGCATTTCTACTTCATGGAGATGAACACTCGCCTGCAGGTCGAGCATCCGGTGACCGAGATGATCACCGGCGAGGATCTGGTCGAATGGCAGCTGCGCGTGGCCGCCGGGCTGCCGCTACCCAAAGCCCAGGATGAGCTGACGCTGACCGGCCACGCCATCGAAGCGCGGCTCTACGCCGAAGACCCGGACAACGACTTTCTGCCCGCCACCGGCACGCTCGGACGCTTCGGGCTCGACCCGAACGCTGGCAGTCTCGAGCCCGAACGCGTGCGTCTGGATAGCGGCGTCGAAGCCGGCGACGCCGTCTCGATGCACTACGACCCGATGCTGGCCAAGCTGATCGTCCACGGCGAGGATCGCGGCCAGGCCCTGGTGGAGATGGATCGTGCGCTGGCGGCATTGGACGTCTCCGGCGTGACCACCAACCGTCGCTTTCTGCAGCGCCTGATCATGCATCCGGATTTCATCGCCGCCCGGCTCGACACCCGCTTTATCGAACATCACCACGACGACCTGTTCGCGAGTGAACCGGTCGCCGACGCGGACATCGCCCGCGCCGCGCTGGTGGCACTCGACCAACTGGATCGAGCCAGCGATGAACGTTCACCGTGGGAGCGCCGCGACGGCTGGCGGCTCAACGCCCCGCAGCATGTTCGACTGGCGATTGCCGAGGCCGAAGGCGCGCCGCCGATCTCTGTGATCGCCACGCGATCCACACCGCACGACTCCTGGCATCTGAGCGTGAATCGGAATGGAGAAGAGTCGGATCACTACGAGGGGAAGTTGCAGCGGCTCGACGGCGACGCCGTGGCGATCACGCTGGATGGCCATCGCCGTCGTCTGCTGGCACGTATCGATCCTGCTCTCGAGGGCGAGTCGATCATTCTTACCGCCGCCGGCTTCGAGTCCCGCCTGATCTGGCGGCGCTCGGACCGGGCCGATCATCTTCCGCATGAGGTCGAGGCCAAACTGACCGCCCCCATGCACGGCACCGTGGTGGCGCTGCTGGTCGAATCCGGCCAGCCCGTCGAAAAAGGCACACCGCTGGTGGTGGTGGAAGCGATGAAGATGGAGCACACCCTGAGCGCCCCCGCCGCCGGCGCAGTGGAAGCGTTTCACTTCAAGGTGGGCGACGCCGTGGCGCAGGGGGATGAGCTATTGGCGTTTGCCAGCACCGAAACGAACGAGGCCATGTGAGATGGGAATGCCGAAACGGGTAAGTATCGTCGAAGTCGGCCCGCGGGACGGGCTGCAGAACGAAGCCGAACCCATCGCCACCGCCGCCAAGCTGGAACTGATCGACCGGCTCGGCGCGGCGGGCCTCAAGCGGATTGAAGCGGCGAGTTTCGTCTCGCCCAAATGGGTGCCGCAGATGGCGGATCACCGCGAGGTGATGACCGGCCTTCGACGCCGGCCGGGCGTGATCTACTCCGCGCTGACGCCCAATCTGAAAGGGCTGGAAGCCGCGCTGGAGTGCGGCGTCGAGGAAGTCGCCGTCTTCGCGGCGGCGAGCGAAGCCTTCTCGCACAAGAACATCAACTGCTCGATTGCCGAATCGCTAACGCGCTTCGCCCCGGTGATCGAACGCGCCCGTGAGGCGAACGTGCGCGTGCGCGGCTATGTTTCCTGTGTGCTCGGCTGCCCGTATGAAGGCGAGATCGCCCCGGCAAGGGTCGCAGATGTCTCGAAGGCGCTCCATGAGATGGGCTGCTATGAAATCTCGCTGGGCGACACCATCGGCGTCGGCACCCCGCTCAAGGCCAAGCGCCTGCTCGAAGCCGTGGCTCACGACATTCCGATGAACAAGCTCGCCGCCCACTTCCATGACACCTACGGCCAGGCGCTCGCCAATCTCTACGCCGTGCTCGAAGAGGGCATCGGCGTGATCGACAGCGCCGTCGCCGGCCTCGGCGGCTGCCCCTACGCCAAAGGCGCCACCGGCAACGTCGCCACCGAAGACGTGATCTACCTGCTCAACGGCTTGGGTATCAAAAGCGGCGTGGACCTGGATAAGTTGGCGGAAACGGGGGTGTGGATAACACAGACCATCGGCAAGCCGAATCGGTCGAAGGTGGGTGTGGCGTTGGCGGCGAAGTGATCATCAGACCAATAGCGACTCCCCAAAATGCAAAAAATCCCGGGCCAACTAACTGACTCGAAACTTACGATTATCTGCCCACAAGGGCTCCAACGCCTGGTCTTGCCGTTGACAAAGCCGCAGCGACGCAAAAGGTTTATCTAATACATGGCATTGTTATGCGGCGTGTAGCGGTTTAATCCGATCAATCTCTTCTTTCACAGACTGAGCCGCCGTCCACAGATCGAGAGCACGCTGTGCATTCAGCCAAAACTCGGGTGAATTGCCAAACAAACGAGCGAGCCGAAGTGCCATTTCAGGACTGAGAGCACGGCGTTCACGCAATAGTTCGTTAACTGATTGGCGAGAAACGCCCAAAGAATTAGCCAGCCCCGCCACCGTCAGGCCATAGTCCGGCAAGAAATCTTCTCTCAGCATTTCACCAGGATGGGTCGGCTTGCGCTGCATACTGGCAGTGTTAGGAATAGCCATATCATTGCCTCTGTCAGTGATAGTCACACACTTCGACGTCGTACGCATCGCCATCTTCAAAACGAAAGCAAATACGCCACTGATCATTGATTGAAATCGCGTGCTGCCCTTGCCTGTTTCCATGAAGTGCGTGAAGACGATTACCGGGCGGCACTTTCAAATCCTCCAGTTGCTCAGCCAGATGTACATATTCAAGCTTTCTGGCTGCTCTCGAAGCGACATCCGAGGGGAATTTCTTGGCCTTGCCCTTGGAATATAGCTCTTGAGTGAGTTTGTCAGCGAAGGATTTGATCATGAGCAGAATGTAATCTGTCACGTGACACGCGTCAACACGAATAAAGGCTTCTGCACCGCCTTATGGAGCCGCGAAGTGGTGGAAAAACCGTCCGACAATAGCGACTAGCTGTGCATTACTCGTAATGGCTCCAGAGCCTGAGAATTTTCACTACTCGCTCGTCTTCGATCACTTGATAGACCAGACGATGTTGAATATTGATGCGGCGTGAATAGGCCCCGGTGAGATCACCGATGAGCTTCTCAAACGGAGGCGGCTTGCGGTAAGGGTCTTCCGCAACCAGCGCCAGCAATTCCTGGGCTTTTGGCTTGAGACCGCTGGAGGCCAGTTTCTTCGCGTCTTTCTGGGCTTGCTTGGTGTAAACCAACCGCCATATCACCAGTCCAGCTCCTCATCGCATTCATCCACGAAGGTATCCATCCCCTCTCGAATCGACTCCCGCATACCAGGCACGGAGAGCAGATAAAGCGTTTCCTGAATGGCCGACCAGTCTTCTTCGGAGACCAGGACAGCCTTGTTCCGCTTACCCATGATGACGATGGGTTGATGGGATTCTGCGGTTTCATCGATCAACCGATAGAGATTGCTGCGCGCCTCAGTGGCTGTAATTCCGGTCATGACGCACCTCCTGCGTGTTCAACTGGTCATCAATGTACGCCTTTAGGTACGTACGTCAAGACGAACGATACGCATGATCGACCGCTGACAGTGGCACAAGCGATATTGGCCCGGCAGATTCATTGGCAATGGTCTCGGTGATAGAACGCAGCGAGAGCCGGGACGGGTTGTCGCCAATAGCGATGTGGATAACACAAACGATCAACAGCCGAATTGGTCGAAGGTGGACGTGGCGCTGACGGCAAAGGGCGGATGCAATTTCTGAGTGCAACACGTCAGTGTAGCGAATCCGATACGTCATGACGCTTCGCCATCATAATATTTTCGCGCCTCTTCCTCTGGCCCTAAAGCAACGTCAACAAGCTTGACAGACATCGGCCCTGATGCTCAATAATCATGACGAATCCTCCTGACTATGCCCCAAACTATTCCACATAACGCCGCGCTCACCGGCGATTTTGGGGCGCAGCATAAAAATCGTCCGTGTGCAGCGCCTTGTTAGCTGCCAGTTGCATAGATATCAGTCATCTTAGCTTTGATTTTTTCGAATTCTGAACCATCGATATTAAATGAATATCCACCTGTTCTTTCGTCAGCCGGATATCGCAAATGTTGATCCATAAATTTTGGCTTAAACTTTGACACATGCGCTGAATACAGATCGCCTTCTCCTGGATTTAATGCGCAAGTACTATAATCTGAAAAGTCGAAAGGGTGATTAAGCTTATAACTGGGATCGGGATAAAGGCTGGCATATTTATCTTCAAGCACCTTTAAATCATGAATGTGAGAAACTTTTCCAGTTTTATTTTTTATCATCTGCTTGTAGAATAGCTCGACAGCATGAAATAGCTGATAAGCTATAGCATTCTGATAGGCAGCATCATTTCTCAACTCAGTTTCAGCCTGCGCTGCCACCTTTCCTATTTCTAAATATGCAATAGCCATTGATAGAAACTGGTAGTTATTCGTACCGTCAGTCTCTTGTTTACTTTTCGGTGCCATTCTCAAATACACTCTTCATGGTATTCCAATCTATTTCTCCCCCATTATCTTTTGCTGCCTTTATAAGCATAATTCGACAGCTTTCCGTATGGAGTTTTAACGGCGGTATATAGATGTAGACTCCTGCCCTAGCAAGCTCGCAAATTTTAACAACCTGCTTTTCAGAGAGAATCAAGTTCCAACAACCACCTAGTCTTAGGAAAGTTAAATTAGGCAAATCAAATATCTCATCAGGAACTTTCGTCAAGTCAATCTGCCAATCCAATGTAATGTCTTCTAGGCTTCTCATTTTTTGAATATCAGAAGAAATGTGGGTAATTGACCACTTGTCGACGTCCGTGACACCCGTGTTTTTATTCCATACATGCAGTTTCTTAATTTGAGACAAATTATAGAGTGGGCAAGGAATCTCATGAAAGAACTCATCGACCGTTAGCCATACTTCTTTTAATTTCTCTAAGAATGTCATGGCAGCACAGGCAGCCGTGTAATCCTCATTCTTAAAGTGTTCGCCACGTAACATTAAACGTTCGAGATTTTTCCAACCTCTAGAAGACCCTGGTAGCTGACCTTGCTCTACCAAATTCATATTCTTTTCAGTCCATTGAAGCAAGGTGCCGGCCCATGCAGTTTGAAAATTTCTCTGTAGCTTTCGCTCTCCTCGGACTGCAATAAACTTGCCGGTGTAATGACCTCCATCGTCAATTCGTTCGTCACTTCGGTTATACCGAGTTCCTGTCCTAGCCGTAGATTCTTTCTTGAATACGTAATATCCCTTTAGACTATCAGCGGACGGATGAATGTCTGGTGTTTGCTCGACCGGCAGAGGCAATGCTGTAGGCAAGGAATCTTCTAGAGGATGCGTCCCCACCTCGAACATCTCTTTGTCAGCCGAGAACATTGCACGAATTTCGTGAATTGTAGGAATACGCCAATCTGTATACCCTGCGTAACGTAAATCATTCAGGACCTCAGCATAGTCATTTCGGGTCGATTGGAGATAGCTAAATGTGGCCCATTGAAGTCCTGTACCAAGGTGCAACCAAGACAAAACACCATCTGTGGCAAGAATTCTTTCAGAATGATGGTGATTTCTAACGCTTTCGTACTGGCCAAGGAGTTTTTTGATCTTGGCTAGACGCTCTGAGCTACAGGGCTGACTATAAAATATGCCGTTATCTAGAGGAGGCATCTGGGTAAATACACAACGTCTATCCCCCTGAGAGGGATAATAATCCCAAACATACCAATCTTGAATATCATCATCATTATTACTACGTTCACTATTTAACTGCTGTTCGATTTCGAAGCACAAGTCACCAATCGTTTGCACCCCATTATTCCTTTTACAGACATCAGCAGGGCGAACCCAAAACATGCGATTAACTGGTGTTTTAATCGCAAACTTTGATTCCTTAAGCCACTCAATCATTTGGCTAGATTTTTTCATGTGGAGATTAAATCCTTATGCCTGCGGGGCAGCTAACGCCTCAAGAAGGGGCGCCGCTTTGCGGCGTCCCACTTGCTTGATTTGTTAGAAGGGATGCGGCAATGGACTCAATGGCAGCCAATTCAGTTGCTTTAATTACGTAACCAAGATTATTTGGCATTGAGGTTAAGCTCACGGGGACATTGCTTGTAGGTACCGGTTTAAGTACGATTTCCCCACTAGCAGTATGTTGAGGGCCTGCATATAAAACACCCAGCAATTTTATACGGGTGCCCATATTCAAATTACCGTTTCTGTCCGCAAAGCTACCAAAGTTTGCAAGGTATACTGGGCTTCCGCTAGATCTAGGGAAACAGGCCATATCTACAACAAATTGCTTTTTACCCAAGTAATTGTCTTCCGGTCTAGTTGCGATAATTCCGCGACGTGCAATGGATCCGTTATTAGTTGAGTCCCAAATTCCATTTGGATAGCCAATCATTGTTACTTCCTCTAGGGGGAGTAACTCCGAAAAAGTAGCATCAGTAGCTGCAATATTTTTATCAAGACGAAACAATAGTGGCTGCGTATTTTTGCTTTGAAAATATTGGTAAATGGGACCCGCTAATATTGCACAAAGATCGACTTCAGAATCGGGATGGTTGATGACATTATTTTTCAGCGCGTAAGTTATAACTTCGAACGTGCCTGTAGGATTACCGCTGCTATCCGCTGTACTAATAGGTAGTGAAACAGAAACCGCACCCTCAACGACGTGCTTATTTGTGACTATTGCTGGCACATACATTCCATCTTCTCGCTGCGCAAAACTATAAGCAAAGCCTGAACCTGTTGCCTTAGATCCGTTGCCTAAAGTAGCTTCAATACGAACTACTGACATCATCAATTGATCAAGTGGATGCACGATATTTTCCTTCTAACGCCTCAAGAAGAGGCGCGCGCTTTTTGCGCGTCCTTCTTGCTTGATTTGTTAGGCTTAGCTTTTCGATATAGCTGCAATACCGCCAGCCTCTTTATTTCTGATTCTATACCAGACCAGCCAAGATAGTAATTGCCGCCACTTGAGTATGATTTATATGCCAATAAGCTATCACTGGAGACTTTTTCTACCGACATAGCTGGGTTCTTGGACGCTAGAATAATTACTGAATCTCTTGGGCCTGGCCTCACATTCCAAAACCGACTATTTGGAAGAAACGACATTGCTACACCATTGATTGGGGCACCAATCTCCAAATAGTTATTAAGCGCTCCTTCTATTTTATTGAGGCCATAAGCTACGTCGTCGGTTGTTGCATCAGGAGAATAACCGGATAGAGGATTTCTGTTGTTGATTTCAGTTACCAATACACAGGTTTTTTGACTACGAAATATTAAGCAGGGTAATTGCTTGATATAAAATACAGTCCCTCTAGTTCTTCTCTTCTCTGCGTATTCTTTAGCGGATTCGAAAGTAGTGTGCATGCAACCATTTGCATACTGAGTTACCCATGTACTATGCCAAGCATTCCTTCCTGTATGAACGTAATAAATGAGCCCCCTAGAAATTCCTTTTAGAGGACTGCTATCAAGTATATGTGTAGATGCTTGTACAAGTTCCATGATAGAGCCTAACAGGTATTAGATAGCGCGCTCGTTTTGCCACTTGAACGAGCACGCGCGTTCAATAATCTTATCTAGCCCGCTCTTTCTCGCCTAACGTATTGATTCCCAATAATACCAAAAATAATTCGGCAAGCTATGCGGAATTCGCGCGCCTGCGCGTTTTGCTGGATCCGATAATACTGCACATTTATACAAAAATATCATGGGGGTGTGGAGGGACAAGTACAGCCGACCACCAAAAATGATGGCGAAGCATCATGACGTATCGGATTCGCTACACTGACGTGTTGCACTTAGAAATTTCATCCGCCGGGTTAAAACGATTAAGCCCTCGACCGTGAATACCGTCTGCTAGTAGGTCTAGTTGCCATTTGGCAGTACAGCCACGCTACCGCCCGCCATGCAGGATGATGATGATGGTCCCCATCATTCAAGCGCGGCTGTCCCTATGAGCTTTTGTCTATGTAAACCATCTTTGGCGTTCCCCTGTTTACATTAACAAAGCGTTACATTATAAACAACGCTACGAACGCATTAACTGCGCCCCATCCAAGACGCTGCTTCCTTGCCTCTTAGAAGTATCCGTAAGGAAGAATGTGCGCCGCCTGATGCTGCGAGCCGTATCGAGCAACTGGGCTCAAGAGCGCTTTTCCGCCGCCCTCAACTCCCCCAACGCGCCTTTACACCGCTCTTCGACCTGGTCGAGTTCGCGTTGCATGACGCGGATATCTTCGAGCTGGCGCTCGAGTTGGCGGACGCTGCCGTCGTGGCGGGTGTCGTAGAGATCCAGCACTTCGCGGATCTCGACCAGCGAGAAACCGAGGCGCTTGCCGCGCAGGGCGAGCTTGAGGCGGACGCGGTCCTTCTCTTGGTAGACGCGGGTCTTGCCGCGCCGCTCGGGGGCTCCACTTGCATGCTATGTATATTGTGGCAATATACAAAATATGATCGATTTGGCGCAGATAACCGGTTTCGACTGGGACAAGGGCAATGCCCGCAAAAGTGCGGATAAGCACGGCGTGCGCCAATCCGAGGCGGAACAGGTGTTTTTTAATCAGCCACTGCTGCTGATCGAAGACATTAAGCACAGCCAGGATGAACCTCGATATCATGCCCTCGGCATCACGGACGATCATCGGCAGCTACACATCACGTTCACCTTACGCGCGGCCGGTACGTTGATCCGAGTTATCTCGGCCCGAGACATGCACCGTAAGGAGCGGAGGATTTATGAGCAAAACCAAGACGACGCCTGAGTTCAAGAGTGAAACGGAAGAGCGCGCGTTCTGGGAAAGCCATGACTCCACGGACTATGTGGACTGGAACCAGGCCAAGCGTGCCGCGCTCCCCAACCTGAAGCCATCGACCAAGACGATCTCGCTGAGGTTGCCGGAATCGTTGCTGGATCGCATCAAGATCGAGGCCAACAAGCGAGACATGCCGTATCAGTCGCTGATCAAGGCCTGGTTGGCTGACGATGTGGAAGAAAATCGCCATTCCTGATGGTGAGCTTCCAAGGGTAAGCCATGTTCAGGAGCGCTTTTCAGCCGCCCTCAATTCCCCTAACGCACCCTTGCATCGCTCTTCGACCTGGTCGAGTTCGCGCTGCATGACGCGGATGTCTTCGAGCTGGCGCTCGAGGTTGGCGCGTTTGTCGGCGAGGATCTCGAGCAGGCGCTCGAGTTGGCGAACACTGCCGTCGTGGCGGGTGTCATAGAGATCGAGCACTTCACGGATTTCGATCAGCGAGAAGCCGAGACGCTTGCCGCGCAGGGCGAGCTTGAGGCGGACGCGGTCCTTCTCGTGGTAGACGCGGGTCTTGCCGCGCCGCTCGGGGGAGAGCAGGCCTTCCTGCTCGTAGAAACGGATGGTGCGGGTGGTCACATCGAAGTGTTGCGCAAGTTCGCCAATGGCGTAAGTCTGGCCGGACACGGCATTATTCTCTTTTCTGATTTTCCCCACCCTAGCGCTATTTGACCTTTACGTGAAGATCAACTTTATTCGCGGTTTTTGGCGGTCGTGAAGGTTGGCGACGGCGCGTATCGAGATCCGGTTGGGAGCGAAACATACCGGACGGTTTATCAACAGCCTGTTTCAGATTTGGCTAAAACAGCGATTCCTGTCGCTCACCGGGAAACTCCGCCAACGGCGGCAATTCGATCCGTTCGGCGATCCGGTTGTAGAAGTTTCGTGCCAGTTCCGGCGCCTGTCGGTTATCCGGTGTATGCACAAAGAGAAAAGGGGTTTTCCCCTGTTTTATCCACAGGATGAGGCGTTCTATCCACGGTTCGAAACGGGCGTGATTAATGGATTCGTCGAAGTGCCCGATAAAGCGAATAACGGGATTGACCGCCGTGCAGAGCACGTGTAATGGGACTTTGGGCTTTTCGCCTTGCGCCTTGGCGAGCCGGTTGTCAAGTCCTGGGGGTGTGGCAAAGAGCGCACGCACGTCGAGCATTACACGATTGGCGTCTTGACTTATCAACAAGCGGTTGAATGCCTGTTCCGCGGCCCCTTTGTGGAAAAAATCACTATGCCGGACCTCGACCGCGCGGGGTATCTCCCGCGGCCAGTGAGTGAGCAATCGCTCCAGCGCGGGCAGCTCTGCCTGGCCGAAATCCCGCGGTAGCTGAACCATGATCGGGCCGAGCCGATCCTTCAGTGGCGAGAGCCGCTCGATGAAGCGTTCGAACTCCTCAATGATATCGCGCAGGCGTTTGGCATGGGTCAGCTGGCTGGGCAGCTTGAAGCAGAAGCGGAAGGTCTCGGGAGCCTGTTCGGCCCAGGCGGCGACGGTTTCCGCCTTGGGAATGCCGCTGTAGAAGGTGGTGTTGCCCTCCACGGCGTTGAACACGCTGGCGTAGTCGCGCAGGTCCACATCGCCATGAGCGGGCAGCAGGGAGCCTTGCCAGTCGGCGTTGGCCCACATTGCCATGCCCAGGTAGAGCGGCGGCTGAGGGGCCGTGGCGAGGCTATCTAAGGCGTTCGGCATGCAAGGTCACCGTCGGCGAAACAATATCCTGCTGCGCGGCGATCACGGCCAGTTCGCGGGTGCCGGCGCGGCGGGTGTGTTCGAACAGCATCTGCACGGCGGCGGCAGTCTGTTCCAGGGCGCGGGCGGGGCCTTCTTCGGTGAGGCCGGCGCGCAGGCTGTGGGCGAGAAACATGGCGGCAGTGAAATCGCCAGCGCCGTTGGGCGGAATCGCGAAATCCACCTTGGGCGTGGCGATCCGCCAGCTGCCGCTTTCGGCATCGACCAGCATGCCGATATGGCCCTCGTCGTCCCCGGCGACTTCCAGCGAGGTGATCAATACGACCTTGGGGCCCTTGGCGCGCAGGGCGGCGGCGGCATCGAGCGCGTCTTCCAGCGTGTCGATCTGGCGCCCGGCGAGGAAGGCGAGCTCGAACTGGTTGGGGGTGACGATATCGGCACGAGCGATGGCGTGGTCGCGCATCCATTCGGGAATGCCTTCGCGGACGAAGAAACCGCGGCCGATATCGCCCATCACCGGGTCGCAGCAGTAGAGCGCTTCCGGGTTGGCCTGCTTGACGCGGTCGACGCTATCCAGCACGGCGCGGCCGATACCTTCGTCGCCCATGTAGCCGGAAAGCACGGCATCGACGCCGTCGAGCCCGACCAGCGATTCGACGCCGTCCAGCACGTTCCTGAGGTGATCGGGGCTGAAGACATCGCCGGTGAAGGCGCCGTAGCCTGTGTGGTTGGAGAACTGGACGGTGTTGATGGCGGTGACTTCCAGCCCCAGCCGCTGCAGCGGGAACACCGCCGCACGATTGCCGACGTAGCCATAGGCGACGTGGCTCTGAATGGAGATGACATGGGTCATGAGACGATCCTGCGGCGAAGGCAAAGGGCACAGTGTAATGCGCCGGCGAGCGAACTTGCAGGGATTTGGCGGATCGAACCGCCGACTCGACGCCATCGAGCGGCGGAGATATGCTCGCTTCAGTTTTTATCGACGGTTTGTCCACCTTTCCGACTGCATCGTGTTCAAGGATCGAATCTGCATGCTCTCCAGCGTTCCGCGCCCGTTCGCGTCATCACGCCACTTCCCTTCGCTGCTGGCTTGTCTCTTTTTCGCCGTGCTCGTGGCCGGCTGCTCCAGCGGCCCGGTGGTGACCACCGCCCCGAGCGGCAGTCCGGAGGCGCGGGTGGAGCAGCCGGCGCGCAAGACCAACTGGCACAACCTGCCGGGCTGGAGCCGTGACCAGCCGATGGCGGCGTGGAGCGCATTCCAGGAAAGCTGTTCGCGGCTGAAACGCAAACCGCTATGGAAAGGGGTCTGTGAAGACGCCAGATCGGTCGACCCGCTCAATGCCAAGGCGATCCAGAACTTCTTCGAGTCCCGCTTCGTGCCCTATCGCGTCACCAACAGCGACGGCAGCGCCACCGGGCTGATCACCGGCTACTACGAGCCGATCCTGCGCGGTTCCCGCGCGCGTGGCGGGCCGTACCAGACGCCGCTCTATCAGTATCCGAAGTACTGGAAGAAGCACACCCACGTTGGCCCCACCCGCGCCGAGCTGATGCGCAGCGGCGATCTCGACGGCACGGAGCTGGTGTGGGTCGATGATCCGGTGGAAGCGGCCTACCTGCAGATTCAGGGCTCCGGCCGGGTGGAGCTGACCGATGGCACCACCATGCGCGTGGCCTATGCGGGCACCAACAACCAGCCGTTCAAATCGTTCGCCAAACGCCTGATCGACCGGGGCGAGATTACCCCGGCCCAGGCCACGCTGCCCGGTGTGCGGGACTGGGCGCGCCGCCATCCGGGCGAGGTCGAGGAGATGCTCAACGTCAACCCGCGCATGGTGTTCTTCCGCGAGCTCAAGGGCGGCGAGGCGCTGGCCGATACCAGCGGCCCGGTGGGGGCGCTGGGCGTGCCGCTGACTTCCGAGCGCAGCATCGCGGTCGACCCCGACGAGATCCCGCTGGGCGCGCCGGTGTTTCTTTCCACCACGCAGCCACTCTCCAACCAGCCGCTGCAGCGGCTGATGGTGGCGCAGGACACCGGCAGCGCGGTGAAAGGAGCGGTCAGGGCGGACTTCTACTGGGGCCACGGCGATGCCGCCGGGGAAGCCGCCAGCCGGATGAAGCAGCGCGGCGAGATGTGGGTATTGATGCCGAAAACGGACTGAGCCCGGCGCGGATTTGCCGGCCTCGAGATCGCGAAAAACCGGGAGCCAATGGGCTCCCGGTTCTGGTTCTACCGGCGAATTCGCGCTTCATCGCTTCGATTCGGGCGCGAAGGCCCACCCTATCGAGACGTGTCGAACTCGTGCATCAACGGTCGTTGCCGTCCGAACGCGGATCGTCGCTGTGCATTCCGCCGCCCTTGAGGGGCGTGGGGCGAGGATTCGAATCGGTGGCTTCTTTCGCGGAGCCGGGCGTCGTGGCCGTGGGCGGCACGGCGGTCTGCCCCTTGTCGATCTCCTCCGCGGTGACGCCGGGCATGCCGGTCGCCGCCGAACCCAGGGTGCCGCGGGATCCGGACGTCTCGTACGAGCCCGCTTCATGAGAGTTCGATCCGGGCGAACCCGCTCCGTGCGAGGCCGTCTTGTGCGAGCCCGTCTCGTGTGAGCCCGTGCCACCCTGGCGCGAATCCTGGCCGGCGCCGCTCTGGTGCTCGGTCTTCTCGTGGATCTTGCCACGCGCTTCGTCGGCGTAACGCTCGCCCTCTCGCGAGGCGCGGTCGATGGCCTTGTCGCGCAGCCCGCCGAGGCGCTGATCCTCGGTACGGGTCGACGGCAGAATCCCGCCCAGCGCGGCACCAATGGCGATGCCGATCGCACCGGCCATCACCGGATGATCCCTGACGAACTCCGCAGTCTGGTGACTGAAGCTCTGCGCGCGGTCGGAAGCGCCATGCATGGCGTCACGGGAGCCATGACCGAAGCGCGAGGCCTGGTCGTGCAGCCCGTGGGACATGGCGTGGGTTCGATCCTTCACGCTATCCGACATATGGCGCGCCTTTCCGCCAGCACCAGCGGTGTGCCCCGAGGTGTGGGGCTGGGTATGGGCGTAAGACTGATCGGTGCCCTGGGTGCCGTTCGGCATGCCGGATGTCAGGTCGTCGGCCGCCATCGCTTCGCCGGCCGTCGATGTCGCGTAGGGATCGTAACGCCGGTTGGGGATGTTCGATGACGAGGCGTGCTGGCCGCCGTTGCGCTGGGACCAGAAGAGCCAGCCGAGCCCGATGCTCGTGACGAGAAACGGCGTCGGGTTGCTCTTGATCGTGCCGCTCAGGTTGGAAACGAACTCGTTGGCGCCTCCGTGGCGAACATAGTCGAAGGCGCTGTTGACCAGCTTCTCGGGAGAGAAACGCTCTTCCATCTGTCCCAGCGTGTCGTCGAGACGTTCGCGATGCTGCTTGATGTCGGATTCGATCTCTTCGGGTTTGCGCTGTTCGTGTTGGTCGCTCATTTCAACTCCTCCTTGACCTGACCTTCATGCTTCTTCGCCATGTCCTGATCCTTCCTGAAACTGGCCATGGTGCGGTTGGGTGCCAGATTGGCGCTCTTCAACTTCTTCTTGGCGCTCTGCAGCATGATGAAGCCGATGACGACCACGATGGCACCGACGATCAGCGCGGAAAGCCAGGGCCGTTGCAGGAAGGTATCCAGCCCGAACACGGCCGCGGCCAGCAGGACGAGAAAGCCGCTCAACAATACGCCGCCCGCTACCGCCATCGAGGTGACGCTCGTCGTTACCTGCGACATCTTCTCCCGCATTTCCGCCTTGGCGAGTTCGACCTCATCGCGGACGAGCGCCGTCACTTCGTGCGTCAGGCTGGAAATCAGCGAGCCGAACGAGCCGCTTTCTCCCGAATTACGATTATCAGTATCCATACTTAGCCTCCCTGGCTTTTGAAGGAATCAAGGCGTGTCGAATTGATCTGCGTGCGCTCATTCAAGGAGCGCATCCAATGGATCACTTTCAATGAGTGCTTCCAAATGAAGCACTTCCAACAGCCGCTTCCTGCGAATCACGCTCAATGGTTATCCATCAGTGAAAACCGCTGGCGAGAAATATCGGCTGCCCGCCAACTTCAGGATTACTTTCGGTTGCGTTAAAAGACGCTGCAATGAGTCGAAGTATCCATTCGATAATCAATAAAGCCCTTTGTCGGCACGATCGCTCGAATGTCTCGAGTCGGTCGTGGAGGACATGCTCGCCGACGTGGTGTTTCCGCTGCCTTGCGGCGATGGCGTCTCGTCACGCTTCTGGGAGCTGTTCAGAAACCGCGCCAGCACGAACCCCGCCGCGACCGCGCCCCCCATGAAGAGTGCCGGCTGCTGGCGGCTGTAGTCCCGCACCTGCCCCATCAGCCCGTTCATGTCCTGGTCCCGCAAGCGCTCGGAGGCGGTATCGGTACAGTCGGCCATGCGCTTGGCGTAACCGGACAGATAGCCCTGATTCTGATCGTCCAGCTCCTGCGCCATCTTGCGGAAGGCTGAAGACAGGCTCTTCGCCTGATCGGCGGCGACACCCTTCTGCTGGTCGAAGACGCCCTCGGCCTTGTGCTGCGCCGTCTGCCGGATCTCGTCAGCCGTTTCGCGACCTTTGTCGCGCATGTCACCCTGCGGCGAACGATCGGCGGAACCCGTCGTGGCACCCGGCTCGCTGCCCGACAAGGAAACACCGGATGCCGTGCGAGGGTTCGTCTGCTCTTCTGAATTGGCCATGACAGGTGACTCCCTGATTTGATCAAAGTTAAATAACATTTTAACCTTTGACGCATTGGAAACGCGTATTCTCAAAGTAGCCCCCACCGACTCGACGTCAATTAAATTATTAATGTCGAATGTAACCCGATTGAAGATAAAGCCGCATAGACTATATATATAAAAGTAAAAACCACGATTGGTGATAATATTTAATTTCAATTAATAATCTGGCTGTTTTGTCTTTATCCGCTATCCTGGGTGGACCGCTTCGATGAACAGCTTCTCTTCATCGCGATCCGCCGCCGGCAGTTGCCCTGGCCAGCCGAGGCAGACGGGGGGCGGGAATAAGAGTCATGAGAAGACCGATGAGAGGCCTGGGTGAAGAGCTTGATGACAAGCTTGATAAAAGGCTTGGTGAGCAAACGTTGATGAGAGGTTCCATGAGTGACGCTGAATCGCCGCCGCTGGCCATTGTCACTGGCGCCACCGCCGGCCTCGGCCTGGAAACCGCCAAGGGTCTGGCAAGCGCGGGATATCGGGTCGTCATCGCCGGCCGCCACCCCGACAAGGGCAAGCTCGCCTGTCACGCGGTTCGCCAGCATCGGTCCGGTGCCGCCGTTCGCTTCGAGCTGCTCGATCTCGATAGTCTCGAGTCCGTGCGTCAGTTCGCGGCTCGACTGCGGGAAAGCGAAACCACGCTGGAACGGCTGATCAACAATGCCGGCATCATGGCGCCGCCGAAGCTGGAGCGTACCGAAGACGGCTTCGAGCGCCAGTTCGGCGTCAACTATCTCGGCCACTTTCTGCTGACAAGCCTGTTGCTGCCGCTGCTGGTGGCCTCTTCCCGCCACGGCCGAGCGCCACGCGTCGTCCAGCTTTCCAGCCTCGCTCATCGCAGCGGCAGGATCGATTTCGACGATCTCGGTTCTGACGCCAAAACCGACACGCACTACGACCCGTGGCGCGCCTATCGGCAATCCAAGCTCGCCATGCTGCTGTTCGCCCAGGCGCTGCAGAAGCAGAGCGACCGCCATGGTTGGGGCATTCTCAGCGTCGCCGCGCATCCCGGGCTTTCGCGCACCGCGCTGTTCGATGCTGGCGTGAAGAGCCGCGCCCTGGCCGGCCAGGTCTTCAAGCTGGTAATGCCGCTGCTCAGCCAATCCGCCACCGAAGGTGCCAAGCCCACACTTCACGCCGCGCTCGGAGGCGATGTGCGCCCCGGTGACTACTTCGGCCCGGACGGCTTCAGCGAAACCCGCGGCGCACCCAAACGCGCCTTCCGCAGCAAGGCAGCCAGGGATCAGGCAGTGGAAGATCGGCTGTGGACAGTTTCGTGTGAACTGACCGGAGCGGTGTGGTCGACGGCAGGCAAAATCTAGACACCGGCTCGCCTTTGACGTGTCGGTATTGCCGCTTCGCGCGTGCGCGGTCATCGTTTATGGGCGGCAATTTTGTTATCTTATAACAAATTTTGCTCGGAAGAGATTCCATGCCCGCCACGCCCAGATCGCTAATCCCCGTTACCCTGCTGACAGGCTTTCTCGGTAGCGGCAAGACGACGCTGCTCAATCGACTTGTCCGCCAGCCGGCGATGGATCGCACGCTGGTCATCATCAACGAGTTCGGTGAGATCGGACTCGATCACCAACTATTCAGCGCCACCGACGAGACCGAAGTCGTGGCTCTGGACAGCGGCTGCCTCTGCTGCACGATTCGCGGCGATCTGGCCCGCACGCTGCGCGATGCGCCCTGGCGCTATGCGCGCGAAGGCAAGCGCCAGTTCGACCGGCTTGTGATCGAGACCACCGGGCTGGCCGATCCCGCACCGATCCTTCACACCTTGATGACCGACCCGAAAATCGCGCGCCAGTATCGGCTGGACGGGATCGTCACCATTGTCGATGCCACTCATGGCGCGGCAACGCTCGATCATCATCCGGAAGCGGTAAAACAGGCTGCGGTTGCCGATCGGCTACTGATTACCAAACCGGATCTGGCGGCGAAAATCGCGCTCGATTCGTTGCAATCAAGGCTGGCCGAGATCAACCCCGGTGCACGTCAGCAAGTGGTTACTCATGGTGAAGTCGACGCCGAATCGATGATCGGGCTAGGGTTGACGACCGCAGATGGCAATCGCCCCGATCTGGAACGCTGGCTGGCATCGTCTTCGCCGCCGGCGATGGCCCGGCTCTCGTTCACTGCCGGCTCGGCCGATGGCGGATCGTTGCTGGCGAAACATGCAGACGTGGCCGATCCCAATCGCCACGACGACCGCATTCGTGCTCATTGTTTCATCCTTGAGACACCCATCGTTTTCGCCCGCTTCGAGGCGTGGCTGGATCTTATGCTCTCGCTGATGGGCGAGAACATGCTGCGAATCAAGGGCATTCTGAATATCGCTGGCCGCGACCGACCTACGGTCATCCACGGCGTGCAGCACATCTTCCACCCACCGGTGGAGCTCGAGGCCTGGCCGGATGAAGATCGCCGCTCGCGACTGGTCTTCATCACCCGCGATATTCCACGAGAATCGCTGGAGAGCGTTATGGTGGCGGCATCTCGCTGACGATGACGGCGAGCTGGGCTGGATTGGATCGCTCGACGACTGAACTACGCTACAGATCGATATGCTTGGACTGTGCCGTGCCGATACTTTTTACTCACGTTCATACGCCGAATTCAGTATTGGAGCGCAGATAAAAACCGATATCGATATCCATCAATCAAAGGAGTCAAAAGTGACGGAGTTCACCCGGATCGGAAAATTCAAAATGACCTGGTTGCTCGATGGTTATTATCCATGTACACCAGATTTTGTACCGGGAGCGCGATCAGAAGAAGGCAGAAACCTCTACAAGAAAGCTGGCCTTCCGCCAGAAGGGCCCTCGAAAGAGCCCTTTCATGCCTTCGCTATCGAATGGAAAGACCATCTGTGGCTGATCGATACAGGGTGCGGCCAGGAAGCTGGCCCGGAACGGGGAAAAGCCCCCGAACAGTTACGATCGATGGGATACTCGCCTGAAGACGTCGAGGGAATCATCATCACGCATCTCCATAAGGATCATACGGGAGGACTTCTAACCTCGGAAGGTAAAGCCCGTTATCCAAATACGCGACTTTATATTGGTGAAAGTGAAATGGAGTTCTGGACCGGATCGGACGTTCCCGAAGGCAACGCGGGAGACCATGAAGTAACGAAAGCGGTGCTCGAGCAGTACGAAGGGCGGATAGAGGTCGTTCCTGATAATGCCGTCATCGCACCGGGGCTGAGATTCGTGCCTTTATATGGGCATTCCCCCGGCCATAACGGCGTGATGATCGAGGATGGTGGTCAGCGGATGCTGATGTGGGCGGATCTCATGCATTCTTCGATACTCCAATTCCACTACCCCCATTGGAGTGTACGTCCTGACATGGACCCCGAGCGTGCGGTTGCCACGCGATTGGAACTTCTCGAGCGCCTGGTCGAGGAAGATACGAGGGTTGCGGGTTCACATACGTATGGTGCCGGACTGGTTCGCCGAGGCGAGATCGCTTATGAACTGGTGCCGACGGATACCGACAATCGACACTGAAGTGCCCGATATCGATCCATCCCGAGAATGATTCATAGGGTGTTAAAAGACGGCTCCTCGGGAATGTCAGGAGCCGTCCTGATCCAGAAGCGATTGAATTCATCTCGACTTTACCCATGGCGCTCTCCATGAGCTTGCCTGGGGATGCCAATCACATTACCGACGGCATCAAGCCTGCTGAACGAATCTTGGTTGTCATCCTGTGACAGCCATACACGGATTTCCCTCGCCCCGTCGTGATGTGCTATTCCCCGTGACTTGCTATTCCACCGTGACGCTCTTGGCCAGATTGCGCGGCTGGTCGACGTCGGTGCCCTTGAGCACGGCGACGTGGTAGGAGAGCAGTTGCAGCGGAATGGTGTAGACGATGGGGGCGAGCAATTCATCCACAGCCGGTACGTGGAGCACGCGCAGGTTGTCGGCGGCGGTCAGCGCGACACCTTCGTCGGCGAACACGAACAGCTCGCCGCCCCGGGCGCGGACTTCCTGCAGATTGGACTTGAGCTTCTCCAGCAGTTCATCGTTGGGCGCGACGGCGACCACCGGCATGTCGGCGTCGACCAGCGCCAGCGGGCCGTGCTTGAGCTCGCCGGCCGGATACGCTTCGGCGTGGATGTAGGAGATTTCCTTGAGCTTGAGCGCGCCTTCCAGCGCGATCGGGAACTGGGTGCCACGACCCAGGAACAGCGCGTGATGCTTCTCGGCGAAGGCTTCCGACAGGTCGGCAATCGGCCCGTCCATGGCGAGCGCGCTGTCGAGGATCGCCGGCAGGCCGCGCAGTGCCTGAACCAGCGCCGTTTCCCGTTCATCGCCGCGCTGCCTGCGCAGCGAGAGCGTCAGTAGCATCAGGGCGATGAGCTGGGTGGTGAAGGCCTTGGTGGAGGCGACGCCGATCTCGGGGCCGGCCTGGGTCATCAGCGACAGATCGGATTCCCGGGTCAGAGAGCTGCCGGGCACGTTGCAGATCGCCAGTGAGCCGAGATAACCCTGCCCTCCATTCTCATGGTGGCTCTTGGCATAGCGCAGCGCCGCCAGCGTGTCTGCGGTCTCGCCGGACTGGGAAAGGGTGACGAACAGGGTGTTTTCGGGCACCACCACTTCGCGGTAACGATACTCGGACGCCACCTCGACCGTGGTCGGCAGGCCCGCCAGCTTCTCCAGCCAGTAGCGTGCCACCATGCCGGCGTGGTAGCTGGTGCCGCAGGCGACGATATGCACCTGCTGGACCCGCTCGAACAGCGCCCTGGCGCCAACACCGAAGCTGCTCTCGAGCACGTGGGAACCGCTCAATCGACCCTCCAGCGTGGCGGCAATCACGGCGGGCTGCTCGTGAATTTCCTTGAGCATGAAGTGACGATACTCGCCACGGCTGGCAGCGGCATCGCCGTGCTCGAAGGTGTGCACGTCACGCTCGGCAGGCTGACCGTCGGCGGCGAAAATCTCGATGCCGTGGGCATCAGACAGGCGCACCACGTCGCCTTCCTGCAGATAGATGAAGCGGTCGGTAACCTGCAAAAGCGCCAGCGCATCGGAGGCGAGAAAGTTTTCGTCGATGCCCACGCCGACCACCAGCGGGCTGCCCTTGCGAGCGCCGACGATCTCCCGCGGCGCATCGGCGTGCATCACCGCCAGCGCGTAGGCGCCGTCGATTCTGTCGAGCGTCGCCTGAACCGCCGCCAGTAGACCGCCGGTTTCGCCACCGTCCTGATTGGCGCTGTCCTGATGTCGAAAGGCGCGGTCGATCAGGTGGGCGACGACTTCGGTATCGGTCTCCGATTCGAACACCACGCCGTCGGCTTCCAGTTCGCGCTTGAGCGGCTCGAAGTTCTCGATGATGCCGTTGTGGACGATCGCCAGCCGCTCGCGCGCCAAATGTGGGTGAGCGTTCACTTCGGACGGTTTGCCGTGGGTCGCCCAACGGGTGTGCGCGATGCCGACCCTGCCCGTCAGTGCCTCCTGTTCGAGCTTCTTCTCGAGCGCGGCGACCTTGCCCTTGGCACGCTGGCGGGCCAGTTCGCCGCCGGCGTTCAACACCGCCATGCCGGCGCTGTCGTAGCCGCGATATTCGAGCCGCTTGAGCCCTTCCAGCAGGATGCCCTGCACGTTGCGCGCAGCCAGCGCGGCGACGATTCCACACATAGTCGATTCCTTTCTGAGTCCGTTTTGTCTTACCGCTCGGCGGGCGATTCGGCGACCACCAGCGTCACGTCCTGGCGTTCGATGGCCACCGCCGCGTCATCGTCGATTCGCCAGTCGGTGACCAGCGTGTCGATGCGCGCCCAGGGCAGTTCCAGATTGGGGATACGGCGGCCGATCTTGTCGGCCTCTACCATCACCACCACCTCGCGGGCGACCTCGGCCATGACGCGGGTCAGGCCGAACAGTTCGTTGTAGGTGGTGGTGCCGCGTTCGAGGTCGATGCCGTCGGCGCCGACGAAGAGTTGATCGAAGTCGTAGGCTCGCAGTACCTGCTCGGCAACCTGGCCCTGGAAGGATTCCGAATGCGGGTCCCAGGTCCCGCCGGTCATCAGCAGCGCCGGTTCCGACTCCAGCTCGCGCAGCGCGCCGGCCACGGCGAGCGAGTTGGTCATCACTACCAATCCGCGCAGGCCGCCCAGCTCGCCGATTAGCGCGGCGGTGGTGGTGCCGCTGTCGACGATGATCCGGTTGTGCTCGCGAATGCGTGCTCGTGCCGCCTGGGCAATGGCCTGCTTGTACGGTGACAGGGTCTGCAGCGGCTCGCTCAGCATCTCCTGGGGCAACGGCGCGGCGCCGCCGTAGCGGCGCAGCAGCAGGCCGCTGCGCTCCAGCGTGTTGAGATCCTTGCGAACGGTGACTTCGGAGATCGCGAAGCGGCTCGCCAACGTCTCGACCGGGGTTTCCCCGTGTTCGTTGACGTAGGCAAGAATGGCATGGCGGCGCTGGGCAGTATCGCGTTTGGGCATGATTCGGGTTTCGAGATTCGGCCTTTATCTTTCGATTCGAAATTTAACAGATTCGAATCAAAGCTTATTGAGGCAAACTCGTCAAGTCCTGCGATACTCGGGGTGGCGAGGTAGCCACCATTGGGCAGGCTCGGCATCATGGTCACCATCGGGAACAACCATAAAAGGTCTCCAGGCATGACCAGTCAGGAACTCCTCGGAAAACTCATTAGCTTCGATACCGTCAGTCGCGAATCCAACCTAGCGCTGATCGAATTCGTGCATGATTATCTCGCCCAGAACGGCGTCGACAGCGAGCTGATTCACAACGAAGACGGCAGCAAGGCCAACCTGTGGGCGACGATCGGCCCGACCGATCGCGGCGGCGTGGTACTTTCCGGCCATACCGACGTGGTGCCGGTGGACGGCCAGCCGTGGACGGTTCCGGCGTTCGAGATCACCGAGCGCGACGGCAAGCTCTACGGACGCGGGACGACCGACATGAAAGGCTATCTCGCCTGCGTGCTGGCGGCGGTGCCGAGCTTCATCGCTGCGGAGCTGAAGACGCCGATCCATCTGGCGTTCTCGTATGACGAAGAAGTGGGCTGTCTCGGCGTGCGCTCGATCATTTCGATGCTGGAAGGCAGACCACACAAGCCGCTGGCCTGCATCATCGGCGAGCCCACCGAACTCAAGCCGGTGCTGGGCCACAAGGGCAAGCTCGGCGTGCGCTGTCGCGTGCATGGCGCGCCCTGCCACTCCGCCTATGCACCGGAGGGCGTCAACGCCATCGAGACCGCAGCGAAGATGATCGTCCGGCTCAACCAGATCGGCGAGCGGCTGGCCGATCCTGCCCATCACGACGAGCGCTTCTATCCGCCTTTCTCAACCGTCCAGACCGGCGTGATCGAAGGCGGCCGCGCGCTCAACATCGTACCGTCGGAGTGCCGCTTCGACTGGGAAGTGCGCTCGCTGCCGGGCTTCGATGCCGGCGAGGTGGAGCGCGAGATGCGCGACTATGCCGACACCGAGCTGCTCCCCCGCATGCGTGCCGTCGAAGCGAACACCGATATCGTGTTCGAGCCGCTGCAGGCCTACCCGGGGCTGACCACCGAGGCCGGAAGCGAGGTGGCGCGCTTGATCGCCACCCTGTCGGGCCGCGATGACTTCGGCACCGTCGCCTACGGCACCGAGGGCGGGCTGTTCCACGAAGCCGGCATTCCCACCGTGGTCTGCGGCCCCGGCTGCATGGATCAGGGCCACAAGCCGGACGAGTTCATCGCCATCGACCAGCTCGAGCGCTGCGATGCGATGATGCAGCGGCTGGTGGAGCACCTGAGCGCATGAGAAAAATCACGATTTCGAACTACCGCTGGCTCTCAGCGTTCGTCGTCACCCTGCTGGCCGGCTGCAGCACCCAGGCGCCCCAGCCCGGCTTCGAGCAGCGCCCGGCGAACGTGAAAAGCGAACTCGTTTCACTGATCCCCGCCAGCACGGAAGACCGCGACGGCTGGGCGACGGACATTACCGCCGCGTTCTCGGCCCAGAATCTGCCCGCGACCCGGGACAATCTCTGCTCGGTGCTGGCGGTGATCGAGCAGGAGTCGACCTATACGGCCGACCCCAGCGTGCCTAATCTTTCGACCATCGCCCGGGAGGAGATCGAGCGTCGCGCCAGCGCGCTGCATATTCCCGGCTTTCTGGTCGAGGCGGGCCTGAATCTCGAGTCGCCCACCGGCGAAACCTACAGCGAGCGGCTCGACCACATCACCACCGAGCGGGAGATGAGCGAGATCTTCGAGGATTTCATCGGCATGGCGCCGCTGGGCCGCCAGCTCTTCGGTAGCCTCAACCCGGTGCATACCGGCGGCCCGATGCAGGTCAGCGTCGATTTCGCCGAGAACTATCTCAAAAACGACGCCGAAAACTACCCATACCCGATCGACGGCTCGATTCGTCACGAGGTGTTCACGCGGCGCGGCGGGCTCTATTTCGGGATTGCCCATCTGCTCGACTATCCCGCGAATTACGACGAGCCGATCTATCGTTTCGCCGACTTCAACGCCGGCTGGTACGCCAGCCGCAACGCCGCATTCCAGGCCGCGGTGAGCCAGCTTTCCGGCATTCCGCTGGCACTCGATGGCGACCTGGTCATTCCCGGCTCCCGCCAGGCCGGGCAGACCGAACTGGCGGTTCGCACGCTGAAACGCCAGCTGGAGATGGACGACGGCGAGATCCGGGACGCACTCGAACAGGAGAATTCCCTCGAATTCGAGCAGACCGAGCTCTATGAAAAGGTCTATTCGCTGGCGGCCCGACAGGAAAACCAGCCGATCCCCTACGCACGGCTACCGGGTATCAAGCTGGAAAGTCCCAAGATCACCCGCAACCTGACCACCGCGTGGTTCGCCAAGCGGGTCGATGATCGCTGGCAGCAGTGCATGAGGCGTTGAGGCCATTCTTCTGATTTGGGTACCAAGCCAAATTCAATGCCGAGCGCTTACCACTGCGGGCTCATTGACCATCCTTCTGCTCGTGAATGCGAGGGGCAAGCCCCTCGCGCTCCCCTTTTTCGCGCCACGAGCGCACAAAACCCTGCATCTCACTCGCCTGCGCTTTGGGTCGGCGCGTAAGGACGTCCCTGTCCCAACGCGCCTCTTGCGACATCCATGTCGCAAGACCCAGCTTGGCGAGTGATTCGCAGTGTGCGCTCGATAGGCGCTATTGGGTGGCAATGCCGGCGCATGAGAAGTTGTTAAGGCAGTCGATCAGCTCTTCGGCGTCTTCACTGGCCGCTGCCAGCCCTGCTTGGCAACCTGACGGCTCCGCGCGATGGCCAGCTCATCGTCTTTCACCTCCCGAGTGATCGTGGAGCCCGCGGCGATGGTCGCGCCATTACCGATGGTGACCGGCGCGACCAGCGAGCTGTTGGAGCCGACGAAGACCGCTTCGCCGATCTCGGTTCGATGCTTGTTGGCGCCGTCGTAGTTGCAGGTGATCGTCCCGGCGCCGATGTTGGTGTCGCGGCCGATCTCGGCGTCGCCCAGGTAGCTCAGGTGCCCGGCCTTGACGCCGTCGCCCAGGGTGGCGTTCTTGGTCTCGACGAAGTTGCCCACATGCGCCTTGGCGCCCAGACGAGTGCCGGGACGCAGGCGGGCGAACGGGCCGCAGTCGCTGCCTTCGCCCATCTCGGCGCCTTCCAGATGGCTGTTGGCCTTCACCACCGCGCCGCGCCGCAGGATGCTGTCCTTGATCACGCAGTTGGGGCCGATGACCACGTCGTCTTCCAGCGTCACCCGCCCTTCCAGAATCACGTTGACGTCGATCCGGATGTCCCGGCCGAGGGTGACCTCTCCCCGCAGATCGAAACGCTGGGGATCCGCGAGACTGACCCCTGCCGCCATCAGGCGATCCGCCTGGCGACGCTGATAGGCGCGTTCCAGTGCGGCCAGCTGGCGGCGATCGTTGACGCCCTCGACTTCGACCGGCGAGCTCGGCTGGGTCGCCTTGATCTCGACGCCATCCGCGGCGGCCATGGCGATCACGTCGGTCAGGTAGTACTCGCCCTGGGCGTTTTCGGCGGAGAGCTCGGGCAGCCAGCGACGCAACTGCTCGGCCGTCATCGCCATGATGCCGGTGTTGCATTCACGGATGGCGCGCTGCCTGGCATCGGCGTCCTTGTGTTCGACGATGGCGACAACCGCGCCCTTGTCGTTGCGCACGATGCGGCCATAGCCGGCGGGATCGTCGAGCGTCACCGTCAACAGCGCCATGTGCTGCTCGTCGACGCCTTCGAGCAGGCTTTCGAGGGTTCTGGCCTGGATCAGCGGCACGTCACCGTAGAGCACCAGCACCTTGCCGTCGCCGAGGCCATCCAGCGCCTGGGCTACCGCATGTCCGGTGCCCTTCTGCTCGGTCTGCTCGCAGAAGGCGAGTTGGCGACCGTCGGGCGTCGAACCGGCGTTCGACAGCGCGTCGCGCACCGCCTCGCCACCGTGGCCGACCACCACATGCAGCCTGGCGCTCTCCAGTCCCGCGGCGGTATCGACGACGTGCCGAACCAAGGAGCGGCCCGCCAGCTCGTGCAGCACCTTCGGTGTCTTCGAGCGCATGCGGGTACCTTGGCCGGCGGCCAGAATCACGACGTCGAGGGTCATGGCGTTAGTCCTTCTCTGTTCAATGGAAACTGGGCGTCATTCTAGCGTTTAAGACGCGTTCTGACAGAGGATCCGGAGACAGCCGGGCGGCATCGAGTAGGAGGGGGAATTGCCTCCCATCCTCTCACACCACCGTACATACCGTTCGGTATACGGCGGTTCATGAAGAACGGCTGAGCCCACTTATCGTTTCGAGTACCGAGATCAAGCCCCTCGGGTCGAACCACTGCCGTGGCAGGGCCTGATTCATGTGCGAAGCACTGGCATTCTACCGGGCGCCTCGCCCATTTCTCGCTGACTTCCAGGCACGCTGGTCATCCAGACCAGCGCTAGGAGGTTCCGGCTTCGGGTTCGTGGGCGCTTCCACTGCCGCCAGATTACGCAGCGCCATCAGCAGGTCGTGGTTTACCCGACCGCAGAAGGCCGAGGTCGACCATCCAGCGGTGGCCGGCGGTGACGTGGGCCTTCATCAACAGGCCCATTCTGAGTCCGTGTGAAATAAAACGAAGCACTCGACTAAAGCAGCCCGCCCCAGTGGGAGTGAATCCATTCACAGTTCCCGCCCACTGGCGCCTCTTATTTGCTAGCATTGCTGCAGCAGATTCAGGCGCGCCCGGGCGTCCGATAGGCCTCCAATTCCTTGACCAGCCCATCGGGCAGCTCCAATTCCTCGGATGCGGCGGCCCGAGTGGCGAAACGCCGTGTCCCCGGCAACCGCACGCCCGGCTGGGTCAGCATCTCGCTGAACAGCGCTTCGGCATGCGCAAGGTAGCCCGAGGTGAACCGTTGCGGGTCGAACACCAGCATTAGATGGGCCACGCTGGGCGGCTCGCCCTCGGCCTCGAAGAACGAGCCGGCCTGAAAGCCGAAGTGACTTCCGGTCAGCCCGGCGGTCAGCAGCTCCACCATCAGCGCCAGCGAAGCGCCCTTGGCATCGCCCGCCGGCACCATGCTGCCGGCGATGGCGGCATCGGCATCGGTGGTCGGCTTGCCCTGCGGGTCCAGCGCCCAGCCCTTGGGAATCGGCTCGCCGGCTTTCTTGGCCAGCATCACCTTGCCGCGTGCCACCTTCGACAGCGACAGATCGATGACTAGTGGCTCTCCATCGACGCGCGGTGCGCCGAAGGCGATGGGATTAGTGCCATAGAGCGGGCGATTGCCGCCCCAAGGCGCCATAGCCGAGGGCGCATTGCTGAAGGCCATCGCCATCAACCCCTCGCGGGCCAGCCGTTCCACCGGATAGCCGGCCACGCCGAAGTGGTGCGACCGACCGATTGCCACGGCGACCATGCCTAGCTCACGCGCCAACGGGATGGAGCTGTCCACACCCCGGGCGATCGCCGGGAAGGCCAGCCCATGCTGGGCGTCGATCCGGATCACCGAGCCTTCGATGGTGACTTCGGCTCGCGCCCCGGCAACAATCTTGCCACTGCGTGCCTGGTCCAGGTAGAACGGCAGACGCGACAGCCCATGCGAGGCCAGGCCGTCGCGATCGGCCATCACCAAAGCGCCGGCCGTAACCTCGGCTTCCCAGGCGGGTACACCGACCGCACTCAGCGCGGCGTTCGCCAACTCATGAGCCTTGTCGATCGACAGCTTGGTCATGCGGTCACCCCCAGCGCCCGGCGCACGTTATCGACGGTGATCCAACTGATTCGCGTATTGGACTCATGGGTCACGCCGGCGATATGCGGCGTGGCGATCAGCCCCTCGACGCCGGCCAGCACCGAACCATCGGTAAGCGGCTCGTCCTCAAAGACGTCCAGCATCGCACCTCCCAGGTGGCCTTCGCGAAGGCTGGCCGCCAGCGCTGCTTCATCGACGATGCCGCCGCGCGCAGTGTTGATCAGCAGGCTTCCCGGTTTCATCGCCATCAGGGCCTCGCCATCGATCAGATGTCGCGTGCCTTCGGTCAGCGGGACATGTAGGCTGACCGCATCCGCCGCGGCCAGTAGCGCCTCTAGGCGCTCGACGCGCTCGACCGTCTGCCAGGCGGCGTCATTCTCGGACACGAAGGGATCATGGGCCATCACCTGCATGCCCAGACACTGCGCGCGCCGGGCCAGGTCGCGAGCGATCCCGCCGAACCCCACCAGGCCCAGGGTCGCCCCCTGCGTCTCGTGCCCCATCAGGGCCTGACGCGGCCACTCGCCCGCCAGCACGCGCGGTGTCGACAGATAGGCCACGCGGCGCAGCATGAAGATACCGGTCAGCACGTATTCGGCTACCGACACGGTGTTGCCGCCGGTCGCCGGCAGGACCGCGATATCGGACTCGCGGCAGGCCTCGAGATCGATGTTGTCGAGACCCACGCCCAGCCGTCCCACGGCGATCAGGTCGGGAAAGTGCGCCAGCAGCTCGCGGTCGACGCGGGTACGGTTGCGCACGATCAGCGCACGCACGTCGGCGCCCGCCAACAGCAGCCGTTCACGATCGTCGACCAGCGAGACATCGAAGGTCACCGAACAGTCCTTTTCGAGATCGGCGACGGCCGCCTCGTCCATGAATTCACTGATAAGTACGTCGGTCATCATTGGTCCTCATGAGTGCGCTTGTGCGCCTCGATGATGAAGGGGCGCCGGGGGCAGATCGTCGCGGAGATCATTCGCCAGGACGGCGAATGTAGCACCCAAGGAAGGGTTCACAGCGCCTCCGCAAAGATCTGTCCTTGGGTAGCCCTTTCTTGATCAAGATTCGAAAACTAGTCACCGTAAAATTGGCTCGATAAACGATGGATGGCTTATTCGGGTTCGAGCAGAAAGACCTTGAAGGCCTGCCACAGCGGGCTACGGTAGCGCTCGGGATGCCAGACCAGCGAAAAGGCCCGGGTCAGACTCAGCGGAGTTTCCAGAGCCATCAGTTCGCCACGAGCAAGCTCGCCAGCGACACTCAACCGCGACAGACAGGCCAGCCCGAATCCGGCCCGCACAGCCTGCTTGATCGCCTCATGCTGGTCCAGTTCCATGCGCACCTGAATACGTTCGACATGAGGATGAATCGCCGCCTCGAAGATCGCCCGGCTGCCCGAGCCCGGCTCGCGCAGGATCCACTGGGCTAACTGCAATGCATCGTTGTCCAGCCGTCCCCGTCCGGCCAACGGATGCTGGGGCGAGGCGATGACCGCCATCTCGTCGTGGCGCCAGACTTCGCTGACTAGGCGCGATTCCGTGCACTGACCTTCGATCAGTCCTAGGTCGGCGTCAAAGCGCAGGATGTCGCCCATGACTTCCTGCGTGTTGCGCAACCGCAACTGCAAGTCGACCCCCGGATGGCGCTCGCTGAAGCGACCGGCCAGCATCGGCAGCAGATAGGTGCCAATCGTCGCGCTCGCCGTCACGTGCAGCGTCCCGCGTAGTGCTCCCTCAGGCTCCCGGGCGGCTTCTACCAGTTCGGTCATGCCCTGCAGCAATTGCTCGGCATGCGCTAGCAGGCGGCTACCGGCATCGTTGAGCTCGAGTCGCCGCCCCAGCCGCTCGAATAACACCACACCTAATTGGCGCTCTAGATCGCCCAGAGCTTGACTGGCCGCCGATTGTGACAGGCTGAGTTGCTTAGCCGCCGCGCTTACCGAGCCACCTCGTGCAACACCGACGAATACCTGAATCTGGCGAAAGGTCACATGCGTCGACATATCGGTTTCACTTATCAGTTCTACTTAAAAGTCATATCGTTATTACTCAATAACACATAACGCCATCGCCGATTAGTCTATCGAGACTATTCAAACCTTTCAGGTTCGACGGAGGCGTCTCATGTGGCAGGGCATCGTGTTGTGTGCAGGCTTGACCCTGGGCGGATTTGCGCTTACCCATCTCCCGGGTATCGCCGAAAGTGGTGTCAGTCCGCTGGTATTCTCTCTGCTCTTGGGTTTGGTGGTAGGTAATCTACCTGGTGCCGGCCGTATCACCACGGCCCAGCCGGGCCTTAAGTTTGCGACTCGCTGGCTGCTGCGCGGTGGCATCGTGCTGTTCGGTCTCTCGCTGACCCTACAGCAGATCCTCGGGCTCGGCCCTAAGGTGATCGTGCTGGATACCCTGGTCATCACCACAGTACTGGTCATCGGCTACTGGCTGGGTACACGAGTGCTCAAGCTGGATGCCGAAACGGCGTTGCTGACCAGCGCTGGCAGCGCCATCTGCGGCGCCGCGGCGGTGCTGGCAACAGAAACGACCATCCGCTCGAAGCCCGCTGCGACGGCCATGGCGGTGGCCACCGTGGTGCTTTTCGGTAGTTTGGCAATGCTGCTCTATCCGCTGCTCTATCCGCTGACCGGCATGAACGAAGGGCTCTACGGTATCTATATCGGCGCTACTGTCCACGAAGTCGCCCAGGTGGTCGCCGCCGGCGACGCCGTGGGCCCTCACGCACTGGCCAACGCAGTGATCGTCAAGCTCGTGCGGGTGATGCTGCTGGTACCCTTCTTGCTGATCGTCGGCCAGTGGTGGCTGCGTCGCGATACCCAAGCCACCGATGACAACGCGGCACGTCCCGCGCTGGTGATCCCCTGGTTCGCGTTCGGCTTCCTGACCATGGTCGTGTTCAATAGCGTGGTCGCCCTGCCGGATTCTCTGCATGCCGGGCTGGTGACGGTGGGCCAGGTCTCGCTGGCCATGGCTATGGCGGCGCTGGGTTTCGAGACGCGCCTGGAGAAGCTCAAGGCTTTGGGCATCAGGCCCTTCCTGCTGGCGCTGTGCCTGTTCGCGCTGCTGCTGGGCGGAGGATGGATGATCACGCCTCTGATTATGACATGACAATGATTATGGCTTTGGCGACTGAGCCACTGACCTAACCTAGGAAGTGCCCCACTTCAATGGCAACGCCCGCTATAAAAAATGAACTGACCCCCGAAAGTTGAACATCGATCCAGCCGTAGGGGGTTTGCATGACCAAGTACACGACCGATTTCAGACTCGACATCGCCCGGATGAGATGACCGCCCAGGAGATGGCGGAAGAGCTCGCCTACCTGCGCGCAGAGAATGCCTACCTAAAAAAGCTCGATGCCTTGATCCAGGAAGAGCGGGAGGCAAAAAGCGCAAACCGTCCAGGGATTAAGGCATGAGCAACCACTGACATGGTCACTCCGTGCCACCGGTCTCTCGCGCAGCACGTTCTACTATCAGCTCAAGGCACAGAACGCAGGTGACGAGTATGCCTTTCTGAAAACCCATTTAGTTTACTGAGCAATAGCCGATCACACCGTAGAGTTGGCATTCCAGACGCGCCAAGTAGAGCACGCTCGCGGTGTGATATGCACATCGGTAATGATGGCGTGCCTGCTATTCACCGGTGATCCAAATAAGAAGAAGCCCTTGAGTTTACCTTCCCCACACCATGCAGCCGCTGTCGGAGTCGGAGTCGGAGTCGGAGTCGGAGTCGGAGTCGGAGTCGGTATCAATGGTCTTCTTGGTGGCGGGCTCGGGCTACGCTTCTCGGCTGAGCCTCCTGAGCAGCTATCACATCATCTTCCAACTCGGCCAGACAGGTTACTGCGTCAGATGGTCGAACAGCCGCTGCGCAATATCGCTGTCACGGAACTGTTGGCGCCGATTCTGGCTAAAGGTCGAGGAGTCCGTCCGCATCTTGTCGGTCAGCCGCAGCCTCAGAAACCAGCGATAGGCGACGTTGATCTGGCTCTCGCGCATCAGTTGTGTTCGCCGCGAACGCCGTTCAGGTAGCCAATGAACAATACCTTGAAAAGAAGCACGAAAACGAGCGCGGCATTGATCTGACCTGCCACGGGATTTTTCCTCCATCGTCGATTAGAGTCCGACCTAACCGGAGGACGGACAATGAAACGAGCGAGATTCACGGAAGAGCAGATCATCGGCATCCTGGCCGAGCATGAAGCGGGGGCGAAGTGTGCGGATTTGTGCCGCAAGCACGGCATGTCGGAGGGGACCTTCTACAACTGGAAAGCCAAGTTCGGCGGTATGACGGTGTCGGAGGCGAAGCGGCTGAAGGCGCTCGAGGACGAGAATGCCAAGTTGAAGAAGCTGTTGGCCGAGCAGATGCTCGACTTGGCTGCGATGAAGGAACTGGTTTCAAAAAAGTGGTGACGCCCGCCGTGAAGCGCGAGGCGGTCGCGCATCTGAAGTCCTTGCTCGGGCTGTCTGAGCGGCGGGCATGCCGAATTGCGGGTGCGGATCGCCAGATGATCCGATACCAGGCGCAGCGGGCTCCCGATTCGGTGCTGCGCGACCGACTACGAGAGTTGGCCAACGAGCGCCGACGGTTCGGCTATCGGCGGCTCTTCGTTCTGCTGCGCCGCGAGGGCGAAACATCCGGGATCAACCGGATCTATCGGCTCTACCGTGAGGAAGGGTTGACGGTGCGCAAGAGAAAAGCCCGACGCAAAGCCGTCGGAACACGGGCGCCCATGCTTGTCGAGACACGCGCCAATGCGCGATGGTCGCTGGACTTCGTGCACGATCAGTTGGTCCACGGACAGCGCTTCCGAGTGCTTAACATAGTCGACGACGTCACCCGTGAGTGCCTTGCCGCCATCCCGGACACCTCGATATCAGGGCGCCGAGTGGCGCGTGAACTGACGGCGCTAATCGAGCGACGCGGAAAGCCCGGAATGATCGTCTCGGACAACGGCACGGAGCTGACATCCAACGCGATCCTACGCTGGTGCGCCGAGCATCGAATCGAATGGCACTACATCGCACCGGGCAAACCCATGCAGAATGGTTTCGTGGAGAGCTTCAACGGCCGGATGCGGGACGAGCTCCTCAACGAGACCTTGTTCCGGTCCCTGGCTCACGCGCGGGTTGTCATCGCTGCCTGGGCGAACGATTACAATACGGAACGTCCGCACTCGGCTCTGGACTACCAAACTCCGGTGGCTTATGCGCAGACGCTGACAGCAGCACGAATCGACATGAAGACTAACTGGACTCAAATGGCCGCTGGATGAAAGTTCGGTGGCAGGTCAGATCCGGCACAGGAGATGGTTCGAAGGCATGAGTTCTTCGCGAGTGACCATCTCGAGTTTAAGTTATTGCGGAGAAAGGTCTTTGAGCATGTCGGCAGCCGTAGCGAAAACGGGTGACCAATAACAACAAGCTTTAGCGAAAACGCCAGAGCTTTATCAGCAATCTGAGGCGACTCCGGAGAGTCGCCTTCAGGTACCGCACTAGCGTGTACTGCACGGGTACTTGCGTCGGTGCACGGCGCGTGCCGTCAGCCGCGGCCACCCCTGCGACGCAGCTGTTGCAGCGTGCGCAGCTGAGCGGTGGCTTCGGCCAGTTCGGCGGCGGCGCGCGCGTAGTCGAGCTCGGTCTGCTTTTCGTTGAGCGAGGCCAGCGCATGCTGACGCGCCTGCTCGGCTTCCGCTTCATCGAGATCGCTGGCTCGGGTGGCGGTATCCGCCAGCACCGAGACCACGTCCGGCTGCACTTCGAGGAAGCCGCCGGTGACGTAGTAGAGCTCTTCTTCACCGCTTTCCTGAATCACGCGCACCGGACCGGGCTTGAGCTCGGTCAGCAGCGGCGCGTGACCGCGCAGGATACCCAGATCGCCGGCCACGCCGGCAGCGATGAGCTGCTCGACGTTGCCCGAGAAGATCTCCTTCTCGGCACTGACGATGTCACACTGAAATGTGGCCATAGCGATATCTCCCGGGAGTCTGCAGGCTTACTTCATGCTCTTGGCTTTCTCGACGGCTTCGTCGATGGTGCCGACCATGTAGAACGCCTGTTCCGGCATGTCGTCGTAGTCGCCGTTGAGGATGCCCTGGAAACCACGAATGGTTTCCTGCAGCGAAACGTACTTGCCGGGCGCACCGGTGAAGACCTCGGCGACGAAGAACGGCTGCGACAGGAAGCGCTGGATCTTACGCGCCCGTGCCACGGCCAGCTTGTCTTCGTCGGACAGCTCGTCCATCCCCAGGATGGCGATGATGTCCTTGAGTTCCTTGTAGCGCTGAAGCACGTTCTGCACACCGCGAGCAGTGTTGTAGTGCTCTTCGCCGACGACCAGCGGATCGAGCTGGCGCGAGGTGGAGTCGAGCGGATCGACGGCCGGATAGATACCCAGCTCGGCGATGGAACGCGACAGGGTCACGGTCGAATCCAGGTGGGCGAAGGTGGTCGCCGGAGACGGGTCGGTCAAGTCGTCCGCCGGCACGTAGACGGCCTGGACGGAAGTGATCGAGCCGGTCTTGGTCGAGGTGATGCGCTCCTGCAGGGCACCCATCTCTTCCGCCAGGGTCGGCTGGTAACCCACCGCCGACGGCATACGACCCAGCAGTGCCGACACTTCGGTACCGGCCAGGGTGTAGCGGTAGATGTTGTCGACGAACAGCAGGACGTCACGACCTTCGTCACGGAAGTTCTCGGCGATGGTCAGGCCGGTCAGGGCGACGCGCAGACGGTTGCCCGGCGGCTCGTTCATCTGGCCGTAGACCAGGGCGACCTTGTCGAGAACGTTGGATTCCTGCATCTCGTGGTAGAAGTCGTTACCTTCACGAGTACGCTCGCCGACACCGGCGAACACGGAATAACCGCTGTGCTCGGTGGCGATGTTACGGATCAGTTCCATCATGTTGACGGTCTTGCCGACACCGGCGCCGCCGAACAGGCCGACCTTGCCGCCCTTGGCGAACGGGCACACCAGGTCGATGACCTTGATACCGGTTTCCAGCAGGTCGCTGGAAGCGGCCTGATCCGCATAGCCGGGTGCCTGACGGTGGATCGGCATGCGCTCGGCATCGATCTCGCCGGCTTCGTCGATCGGCTCGCCCAGCACGTTCATGATGCGGCCCAGCGTCTGCTTGCCGACCGGCACCGAAATCGGCGCACCGGTGTTGACCACCTCGATGCCCCGCTGGAGACCTTCACTGGAGCCCATGACGATGGCGCGAACCACGCCGTCGCCGAGCTGCTGTTGCACTTCGAGAATGGCCTCTTTACCCGAGACCGTCAGCGCGTCGTAGACCTTGGGAACGTCGTCCCGCGGAAACTCTACGTCAACCACCGCGCCGATGATTTGTACGATACGTCCGCTCATAGTGGTTCCTCGTAAACCTGCAAATGAAACCTGTAGGCGTCGTGCGAAGTGAACTCATTCACACGACGCTTGGCCAAGCCGTACTCGAGATCGCCGCCCCGCAGGCGACGAACCGTCATACCGCCGCGGCACCGCCGACGATTTCCGAAATTTCCTGGGTAATGGCCGCCTGACGCGCCTTGTTGTACACCAGTTGAAGATCGTCAATCAGATCGCCGGCGTTGTCGGTCGCGTTCTTCATCGCGATCATGCGCGCGGCCTGCTCACAGGCCGCGTTCTCTACCACGGCCTGATACACCTGAGATTCGACGTAGCGAACCAGCAGATGATCGAGCAGGGTCTTGGCATCCGGCTCATACAGGTAGTCCCAGCTTTTCTGCGTATCACCGGGACTGGGTTGTTCTTCCCCTTCGCTCTCGTCCGCGACTGCCTCGAGTGGCAGCAGCTGACGCACGACGGGTTTCTGGCTCATGGTGTTGACGAATTCGTTGTACACCACGTAAAGCCGATCCAGACTGCCTTCATCGAAGGCATCGAGCATCACCTTGACGCTACCGACCAGATCCTGGGCTTCCGGTGCATCGCCGAGGCCCTTCTTGGCTGCCAGCAGATTGCCGCCGCGCTTGCGGAAGAAACCACCGGCCTTGCTGCCGATGGCCGCGAAATCGGCACCGACGCCTTTCTGGTCCCAGTCGCGCGCATGCTTGACCACCGCCTTGAACATGTTGACGTTCAAGCCGCCGGCGAGCCCGCGGTCGCTGGAAACGACAATATAACCGACGCGCTTGACGTCGCGTTCGATCATGTAGTCGTGACGGTATTCCGGATTGGCCTTGGCGACGTGCCCGACCACCCGGCGGATCAGTTTGGCATAGGGCTGGCTGGCCGCCATGCGCTCCTGAGCCCGACGCATTTTCGACGCAGCGACCATTTCCATGGCGCTGGTGATTTTCTGCGTGTTCTTGATGCTCCCAATCTGGGACTTGATCTCTTTTCCAGCTGCCATCTCGGATCACCCTGATTCATGCCACTCAGTCGGGCGTGGCGACCCGCTCGCATCGCATCGCGAGGGAGCGGGTCGCGCCACTTACCAGGTCTGAGTGGACTTGAACGACTCGAGACCCGACTTGAGACCTTTCTGGATCTCGTCGTCGTAGCCGCCGCTCTGGTTGATCTTGTCGAGCAGATCGGCGTGCTCGGACTTCATGTAGTCGTGCAGCGCACGTTCGAAGTCCAGCACCTTGTCGACCGCGACGTCGTCCAGAAAACCTTCGTTGGCGGCGTAAAGCGTGACGCCCATCTCGGCCACGGACAACGGCGAGTACTGCTTCTGCTTCATCAGTTCGGTGACACGCTGGCCATGCTCAAGCTGCTTGCGGGTCGCCTCGTCGAGATCGGAGGCGAACTGCGAGAACGCTGCCAGCTCGCGATACTGCGCGAGCGCCAGACGGACACCGCCACCCAGTTTCTTGATGATCTTGGTCTGCGCCGAACCACCGACACGCGACACTGATAGACCGGCGTTGATTGCCGGACGGATGCCGGAGTTGAACAGGCTCGTCTCGAGGAAGATCTGACCGTCGGTGATCGAGATCACGTTGGTCGGAACGAACGCGGAGACGTCGCCGCCCTGAGTCTCGATGATCGGCAACGCAGTCAGAGATCCCGTCTTGCCTTTCACTTCACCGTTGGTGAACTTCTCGACGTAGTCGACGTTGACGCGGGCCGCACGCTCGAGCAGACGCGAGTGGAGATAGAAGACGTCACCCGGATAGGCTTCACGGCCCGGCGGACGACGCAGCAGCAGCGAGATCTGGCGATAGGCGACGGCCTGCTTGGAAAGGTCGTCGTAGACGATCATCGCGTCTTCGCCGCGGTCGCGGAAGTACTCGCCCATGGTGCAGCCGGCATACGGTGCCAGATACTGCATCGAGGCCGGGTCGGCAGCACCGGCGGCAACCACGATGGTGTGGCCCATGGCACCATGCTCTTCGAGCTTGCGCACCACGTTGGCGATGGTCGACTGCTTCTGGCCAATGGCGACGTAGATACAGGTGACGCCCTTGCCCTTCTGGTTGATGATCGCGTCGAGCGCTACCGCCGATTTACCGATCTGGCGGTCGCCGATGATCAACTCGCGCTGACCGCGGCCGATCGGCACCATGGCGTCGATCGACTTGAGACCAGTCTGGATCGGCTCGTCGACGGACTGACGCGTGATGACGCCCGGTGCGACCTTCTCGATCGCGTCGGTCATCTTGGCGTCGATGTCGCCCTTGCCATCGATCGGGTTGCCCAGCGCATCGACCACGCGGCCGACCAGCTCCGGGCCTACCGGCACTTCAAGGATACGACCGGTGCACTGCGCGGTCATGCCCTCTTCAAGTTCCAGGTAGTCGCCCAGGACCACGGCGCCGACACTGTCGCGCTCGAGGTTGAGCGCCATGCCGAAGATGCCACCGGGGAATTCGATCATTTCGCCCAGCATCGCATCGGCCAGGCCGTGGATGCGAACGATGCCGTCAGCGACGCTGACGACGGTGCCCTGATTACGGGCTTCGGACGCGACATCCAGCTTTTCGATACGCTGTTTGATGATGTCGCTGATCTCGGAAGGATTCAGTTGCTGCATGCCATGTCCCTCGAACTCAGGCGGTGAGCGCTTCGCGCAGACGTTGCAATCGACCGCGTACCGAACCGTCGATGACGGTATCGCCGGTACGCAGGATCACGCCGCCTAGCAGCTCGCGGTCCACCTGAGTGGTAATGGAGATTTCACGATTCAGGCGCTTCTTCAGAGCCTCGGCGAGCACGGACTGCTGCGCGTCATCCAGCTCGAAGGCGGAGACGATGGTGACATCGACCCGCTTTTCCTGCTGGGCGCGCAGCGCCTCGAACTCGGCGTGGATGTCGGGCAACGCAGCCAGACGCCCCTTTTCACCGACGAGGCGCAGGAAGTTGCCTACCCCTTCGTCGAAAGGTTCGTCACCGCAGACTTCCAGCAGCAGACGCGTCTTGTCCTCGAAGGTCAGCCGCGGGTTGCCGAGAATGCGTTCACGGACATCGGAGTCACCGGCCGCCTGGGCGACCAGTGACAGACTCTGGGACCACGCTTGGAGCGCCTTGTTATCGCGCGCGAACTCGAACGCCGCCTTGGCGTAGGGTCGAGCGACGGTAGACGATTCAGCCATGGTGCGCCTCCTTAGAGCTCGGCAGCGAGCTTGTCGACGAGCTCACGATGCTTGGCTTCGTCGATGGAGGACTCCAGGATGCGCTCTGCACCGGCGACGGCCAGCAGCGATACCTGGGCACGCAGCTCTTCCTTCGCGCGATTGATCTCCTGATCGATTTCGCTGCGAGCGCCTGCAATGATGCGCTCGCCTTCGGCCCGCGCATTGTCGCGGGCTTCTTCGACGATCTGATTGGCCCGCTTGTTGGCCTGTTCCAGGATCTGCTGCGCCTGTTCCTTGCTTTCCCGCAGAGTCTCTTCGGCCTTTTCCTGAGCCAGTTCGAGATCACGGGTCGCACGGCTGGCTGCATCCAGTCCATCGGCAATCTTCTTCTGTCGCTCCTGCAGGGCCTGCATGACCGGGGGCCATACATACTTCATGCAGAACCAGACGAAGACTGCAAAGGCAATGGCCTGACCAATCAGTGTAAGGTTCAGATTCACGCCAGCACCTCTCGCGTCACGGGTTTGGGGTTAGGGTCACCGGAGGCCTCGTGGGCCACGAACGGTGCCGTTAACCGACAAACGGATTGGCGAAGGTGAAGAACAGGGCGATACCGACACCGATCATGGTCACGGCGTCGAGCAGGCCCGCGACGATGAACATCTTGACCTGCAACTGCGGGATCATTTCCGGCTGACGCGCGGCGCCTTCCAGGAATTTGCCACCGAGGATACCGAAGCCGATGGCGGTGCCGAGGGCACCCAGGCCGATCAACAGAGAAACGGCAATTGCGGTCATGCCCAGAACTTGTGCTTCCATGGTTCTCTCCAGTTTCAGTCGAGTCTTGCTCAGTCGAGTTTTACTAAGGGTCAGGGGTTAACGGGAACGCTACTCAATGCTGCTCTTCCGTCGCCATACTCAGGTAGACGATGGTGAGCATCATGAAGATGAAGGCCTGCAGCGTGATGATCAGGATGTGGAAGACCGCCCACGGGAAGTGCAGCGGGAGCTGCCACAGTCCGACCATGGCTATCAGGATGAAGATCAGTTCACCGGCGTAGAGGTTACCGAACAGTCGTAGCGCCAGTGAAACCGGTTTGGCCAACAAGGTAACGATTTCAAGCAAAAAGTTGACCGGAATCAACAAGATCTGGGCAAGTTTGTTGGGCGTGTTGAACGGGTGCAGTGTCAATTCCGCGATGAAACCGGACAGGCCCTTGGAACGAATGGAATAGAAAATGATCAGCGCGAAGACCGACAGCGACATGCCGAGCGTGGCATTGACGTCGGTGGTGGGCACAACCTTGAAATAGACGTGCGCCGGGTCGGCACCGAACCAGGCACCCACTTTCTGGGCCAGCATCGGCAGGAAGTCCACCGGCACCAGGTCCATGATGTTCATCAGGAAGATCCAGCAGAAGATGGTCAGCGACAGCGGCGCGATCAGCCGGCTCTTGCCGTGGAACGTCTCGCGTACGGAGCCATCGACGAATTCGACCATCATCTCGACGAAGTTCTGCAGCCCGGTCGGCACGCCGGTGGAAGCGCGCTTGGCAACCAGGCGGAACAGATACAGGAACAGTACCCCGAGCCCGATCGACCACAGCATGGTATCGACGTGAATGGCCCAGAATCCCATCGCCTTGGCATCGGCGGCGGAATGAGCCATGGACCAGCCGTTTTCCGGATGCAGACCAAACGTCATGTTCTGCAAATGGTGCTGGATGTACTCCGTACTCGTCATGTTGTTGCCAGCCATGGTTCAGCCTCGAGATTGAATGTGTGACGGTCGGCGCAGGAGCCAGGGCCCCAACCAGTGCGCCAGCAGCGTCACCACATAAGCGCCAAAGAAGAAAGCAGGGTTTGAGGGGGGCACTGTCACGAATACCAGCGTGAACAATACCGCCGTCAAACCGAACTTGCCGGCCTCGGCGTGGTAGAAACTCTTGACGATGTATCTTGCCTGCGCTGCGCCCTGATAGCGAAAGGCACGCCAGGCAAAAAAGGCGTTGGGGATGGCAGCAACGAAGCCGCCGGTCAAAGCGGAAAGCGCTGTTCCGCGATCCCAAATACCCCAGGCGACGAGACCCAGCCCCATCACCACACCGCACTGTAACAGGATCAATGCCGCGATTCGCGGTCTTGGAAGCTTGGCCGGTGCCGCTGGTTGCATGGCGTCGGTCTCGCCTTGAATCCTGGAATGGTCTTGTTTCTATGTTCGATGTCTGCGTCGGCATCAGCCTGGCAAATCTCGGCGGATTATAGAGAAGCGGCAATGCCGCTTCAACCGAACCTGCACCGATCTGAGGCGTCTTTCCGATTAAATGTTCACGAAAAGTGCGCAATTTCCGTTAACGCGCTAAACGTTTTTTCAATCTCTGAAAGCGTTGACGATTCATCACTCTTCAGCGGATGTGGCCGAGTATGCCATCCAGTTCGTCGAGGCTGGTGTAACGAATGGTGACTCGCCCCTTCCCGGAACTGTTGTGATGAATCTTGACCGGTGCACCCAGCAGGTCGGCCAGGCGATTCTCGAGCCGCCCGACATCCGCCGGTGGTCGCTTGTCATCGGCCTTTTTCTGGCCGCTGGCGATCTGTTTCACCAAGGCTTCGGTCTGGCGCACGGTAAGCTCCCGCGCCACGACTTCGTGCGCGGCGTGCCGCTGCTTGGCGGCCGGCAGGCTGAGCAGGGCGCGGGCGTGTCCCATGTCCAGATCGCCACGTTCGAGCAGCGTCAACACCTGCGGTTCCAGCGCCAGCAGACGCAGCAAGTTGGCGACCTGGGCACGGGAGCGCCCTACCGCATCGGCGACCTGCTGCTGGGTCAGTTCGAACTCGTCGAGCAGACGCTTGAGCGCCATCGACTCCTCGACCGGGTTGAGGTTCTCGCGCTGAATGTTCTCGATCAGCGCCAACGCCAGCGCGACCTCGTCGCTGACTTCGCGAATGACTGCCGGAATGGTATCGAGCTCGGCCAGTTGAGAAGCCCGCCAGCGACGTTCGCCGGCGATGATCTCGTAGCGCTCTGCGCCAATTTGTCGCACCACGATCGGCTGCATGACGCCTTGTGCACGGATCGAATCCGCCAGCTCTTCCAGGGCTTCGGGCTGGATGTCGCGTCGTGGCTGATACTTGCCTCGGGTCAACTGGCGCAGCGGCAACCGCTCGAGTCTTTCTTCGACAGACTGGGATTCCGGCGGCGCCTGTGCGGGTGACGGCGTATCCGAATCGGCCTGCGACAAACTGTCGCGGCGACGGGCACTGGACCCGATCAGAGCGTCGAGACCGCGACCCAAGGGGCGTTTGCGCGTCGTCATGGGGTGTTCCTCGCAGCAGTCATCGTCATTACAGCGCCAGCCGGCGAATCAGTTCCTTGGCCAGAACACGGTGCGCCTGGCTGCCACGCGAGAGCCGCGCGTATTTGGTGACCGGCACGCCGTGACTGGGCGCTTCCGCCACGCGAACGTTGCGCGGGATGGTGGTCTTGAGCAGGGAATCGCCGAAATACTGGCCGAGCTGCTTGCTGACGTCTCGCGTCAGGCTGTTGCGAGGATCGTACATGGTTCGCACGATGCCGAAGATCTCGAGCGTGGGGTTCACGCTCTCCTGGATCTGTTCGACGGTATCGAGCAGCGCCGAGAGTCCTTCGAGCGCGTAGAATTCGCACTGCACCGGAATCAGTACGCCATGGGCGGCGGTCAGGGCGTTGACCGTCAGCATGTTGAGCGACGGCGGGCAGTCGATCATCACCACGTCGTAATCTTCGGCGACGCTCCCGACGGCGGTTTGCAGCACCCGTTCGCGGCCATCGCGGTCGAGCAGATCGACCTCGGCAGCGGTCAGGTCGCCATTGCCCGGCAGTAGCGCATAACCGGCAACGGCGCAGTCGACGATCACCTCGGCGGCACTCTTGTCGCCGAGCAGCACATCGAGCACGCTGCCGTCGAGATCGTGCTTGTCGACCCCGCTGCCCATGGTGGCGTGGCCCTGGGGATCGAGATCGATCAGCAATACGCGACGATCGAGTGCCGCGAGGCAAGCCGCCAGATTGACCGCGGTCGTGGTCTTGCCGACACCGCCCTTCTGATTGGTCAATGCGATGATTCTGGTCACTGGCGACTCCCTTCGTCGAAACTGATCCTGTGGATCGCAAGCGATCCGCTAACGCTAAATCGGCATTGGCATCGACGCCGCTGTCCTCATGCCCGGCTCATGACGCGTCCATCGATCTCACGAGACGCTTATCGACGATGGCCTGCATCATCGACCCGCCCGAGACGAAGCAGTTGCCGTTCGGCGTCGTCGACACCGGGCACCGTCAGGGCGAGACGCTCGTGCACCGCGACATGGGCCGGCACGGATTCGAGCTCTCGGGGTTCGAGCCCCCCTTTCATCGCCAGCCATTCTCCGCCTTCGGCCAGCAAGGGCTCGGTGAGCCCGATGAAATCGCCCAGCGAGGCGAAAGCGCGCGAGATGATCTGGTCGAACGTGGCGTCGAAGGCTTCGACCCGAACCTGCTCGCTGCGCACGTTATCGAGCCCGAGTTCCATCACCGCCTGACGCTGGAAGCGCACTTTCTTGCCGTTGCTGTCCAGCAGCGTGACTTGAAGCCCAGGATCCAGAATGGCCAGTACCAGCCCCGGGAACCCGGGGCCGGAGCCCACGTCCAGCAAGGTGGGGCCGCTCACGGCAAAGGCCACGCTGGCGCTGTCCAGCAGATGGCGGCTGACCATCGCCTCGGGCGAGCGTACTGCGGTGAGGTTATAGGCGCGATTCCACTTGTGCAACAGCGCGAGCAGCGACAGCAATCGCTCACGCTGACGGCGGTCGATCTCGATATTCAGTGCCGCCAGACCCTCGTCCAGCCGGCGTTCACAAACCGGTGTCATGCGCTCAATGCCTGGCTGTCGTCGATCAGGCGACGCTTCTTGAGATGGATCAGCAGAATCGAGACGGCGGCCGGGGTCACGCCGGAAATGCGACCGGCCTGGCCCAGCGTCTGCGGCCGCGCCTGCTCGAGTTTCTGGCGAATCTCGTTGGAGAGCCCTTCGACCCTGGCGTAATCCAGCGATTCCGGCAGCGGTGTCGCTTCGTGACGTCGCAGACGATCGATCTCGTCCTGCTGGCGCGCGATATAACCCTCGTACTTGGCCTCGATCTGCACTTGCTCGGCGACGGGCTCTTCGCTGACGGCCTCGCCCTTGAGCGAGGCCACGTCGGCGTAGGTGAGCTCGGGCCGCTTGAGCAGATCCATCAGGCTGTACTCGCGCGCCAACGGCTGTCCGAGTTTCTCTGCCACGCGCTCGGCTGCCGGCGTTTTCGGCTGGACCCAGGTCGAACGCAGCCGGGCGCTCTCCTGCTCGATCCGATCACGCTTGGTGGCGAACGCCGACCAGCGGTGATCGTCGACCAGGCCCAGCTCGCGCCCGGTGGGGGTCAGGCGCAGGTCGGCGTTGTCTTCGCGCAGCAGCAGCCGGTATTCGGCCCGCGACGTGAACATGCGATAGGGCTCCTGCGTGCCCATGGTGATCAGGTCGTCGACCAGCACGCCGAGATAGGCCTCGTCGCGTCGCGGCCACCAGGCGGATTCCCCCTGGGCACGGCGAGCGGCGTTGATACCCGCCAAGAGCCCCTGGGCGCCGGCTTCCTCGTAACCCGTCGTGCCGTTGATCTGACCGGCGAAGAACAGGTTGTGGATAAATTTGGTTTCCAGCGAGTGCTTGAGATCACGCGGATCGAAGAAATCGTATTCGATGGCGTAGCCGGGCCGCGTGATATGCGCGTTTTCCAGTCCGGTAATCGAGCGCACGACCTGTAGCTGAACGTCGAACGGCAGGGAGGTGGAAATCCCGTTCGGGTAGAGCTCGTGAGTGTCCAGACCTTCGGGTTCGATGAACACCTGATGACTGGTCTTGTCGGCGAAGCGGTGGACCTTGTCCTCGATCGACGGGCAGTAGCGCGGCCCCACGCCTTCGATCACGCCGGAATACATCGGCGAACGGTCGAGATTGGCGAAGATGATCTCGTGGGTTCGCTCGTTGGTATGGGCGATATGACAATCGACCTGGCGCGGATGCTGCTCGCGGCTGCCCAGATACGACATTACCGGCAACGGCGTGTCGCCGGGCTGTGGCTCGAGGCTGGAGAAATCGACGCTCTTGGCATCGATCCGCGGTGGTGTCCCGGTTTTCAGCCGATCGACCCGGAACGGCAGCGCACGCAGACGTTCCGCCAACGCGTTGGCCGGCGGATCGCCGGCGCGACCGCCGGCATGATGATCCAGCCCGATGTGAATCACGCCGCCCAGGAAGGTACCGGTACACAGCACCACGGTATCCGCCATGAAGCGGATGCCGGTCTGGGTCCGGACACCGACGACGGTGTCGTTTTCCACAATCAGATCGTCGACACCCTGCTGGAACAGCGTGAGATTCGGCTGGTTCTCCAGGATGCCGCGAATGGCGGCCTTGTAGCGCACGCGATCCGCCTGGGCTCGAGTGGCGCGAACCGCCGGCCCTTTGCGGGAATTGAGCACGCGAAACTGGATGCCGGCCAGGTCGGTTGCCTGTGCCATGGCACCACCCAGGGCATCGATCTCCTTGACCAGATGGCTCTTGCCGATCCCGCCGATGGCGGGATTGCAGGACATCTGACCCAGCGTCTCGATGTTATGCGTCAGCAGCAGGGTGCGGGCACCGCCACGTGCCGCTGCCAGAGCGGCTTCGGTACCGGCATGGCCACCGCCGATCACGATGACCTGAAAACGGTCGGGATACTCCACGGTTTACCTCACGAGGTGCTGAAAACGAGTAGCTCGAACAGGCACCCGACAGTGAATGAATCTCGAAAAGCCGCCCAGTATAAACCTCCTGTGGGTAACCGTCAGGGGTTTTCCACACCCGATTGTCTTCAGCCCACCAGCCAGCAGAGTCATTACTAAATAAAGAAAAATATATAAAGAAGTTCTGTTGTGGTAGTAACTAATGGTGTGGATGCTTTCAGTGGATAAGTCGAATTACTCTATGGATGATAACCACTTGCATTGTTATTCGATTGTTTGAAAAGCACTGGGGAGGCTGCTGACAACGGCGTTGGTTCCTGTGGACAGAAGATCGCTTTGTACACATCGCCAGCCGCACACGGGTTGTCCACCGCCGCATACGCCAACTGTTACCGCGATGGTCAACAAACCGCGGATTCCTCGCCAGCGCCGGACGAAGCAGGGTTACAGCCAGATAGGCGAAAAAACTATCCACAGGCGGAAAAACGCGCCTGGGATAACCATGAATGACGAAATCGGCCTTGGCCGACCCGATTTTTCGACCCTGAGGCGAACCGATGGCTCGGCGTTTATCGCTCGAGCCAGGAGACGAAGCGGTAAGACGCGGCGAAGAGGACAGGCGGAATGGCGATGGAAATGAAGAAGCGCGGTGCAGGAAGGGCTGAGCGTGCTGGAGGCGGGTAGAGCGTACCTCGAGGAAGGCGGACACCGGAAATGCCTCCGGTGCCCGCGGTTTTCGGAACGCTCGGCCCGCGTTCGGGCTAGTGCTTGAGTACCCGTGAAAGGAACGCTTGCGTGCGTTCGTGGCGGGGATGATCGAAGAGCTGCTCCGGCGGGCCCTGCTCGACGATCTGGCCGCCGTGGACGAAGACCACACGATCGGCGACCTCGCGAGCGAAGCCCATCTCGTGAGTGACGATCATCATGGTCATGCCGTCGTTGGCCAGTTCGCGCATGGCGTCGAGCACCTCGCCGATCATCTCCGGATCCAGCGCGGAGGTGGGCTCGTCGAACAGCATCAGCCGCGGCTCCATGGCCAGCGCTCGGGCGAGCGCCACGCGTTGCTGCTGCCCGCCGGAGAGCTGGGTCGGATACTTGTCGGCCTGATCGGCAATGCCGACCCGTTCGAGCAGCTTGTCGGCGATGGCGTTGGCCTGGTCGCGCGTGACGCCGCGGACCTTGCGCGGTGCCAGCGTGACGTTGTCGCGGATCGACAGATGCGGGAACAGGTTGAACTGCTGGAACACCATGCCGACTTCGGTGCGCACCGCCTGCAGGGACTTGCCGCTGGCGCCGTTGGGCATCAGGGTCTTGCCGTCGACTTCGATACGCCCGGACTGAAACGGTTCGAGCCCGTTGACGCAGCGGATCAGGGTCGATTTTCCCGAGCCGCTGGCGCCGATGATCACCACGACTTCGCCGTGGGCCACGCTGAGATCGATCTCCTGCATCACGTGCAGGTTGCCGAAGTGCTTGTCGACCTTGTCGAGCCGGACGATCGGCGACGCATCCGCCGCCCGGTCGGTGTCTTGACTGGTTACGCTATCGTTCATCCCACCAACCCCTTGCGTTCGAGCAGACTCAGAGCCAACGACAGACTCAGGGTGATCGCCAGGTAGAGCAGGGCGATCATGAAGTAGACCTCCAGCGCGGTGAAGGTATTGGCGATATAGACCTGTCCCTGGCGAACCAGCTCACCGACGCCGATGACCGAGAACAGCGAGGTGTCCTTGATGCTGACGATGCCCTGATTGCCCAGTGCCGGAATCATGCGGCGCAGTGCCTGAGGCCAGATCACGTAGCGAAAGGTCTGGGGTGGCGACAGCCCCAGCGACAGCCCGGCTTCACGCTGCCCCCGTTCGATCGATTGAACGCCGCCGCGCACGATTTCCGAGATGTAGGCACCGGCGTTGAGGGCGATGGCGGCGATACCCGCCGTCAGCGCATTGATGGGGCCTCCAAGCAGGGTGGGCAGGCCATAGAAGATGAACAGCACCTGGACCAGCACCGGCGTACCGCGGAACACTTCGACATAGACCACGGCGGGCCAGCGGAGCCAGCGCGTGGGGCCGATTCGCATCAATCCGAAAATAATGCCGATGAGGAAGCCGATCGCCAGACCGGCAAAGGAAATGAGCAGGGTGTAGGGCAGACCCTTGAGTAGAAAGGGCAGGGATTCGATCGCCGCCTGCCAGTCGAACTGGAAGTTGAACTCCACGGGGTATCTCCGTTTGGCAACGAGATGAAAGACCTCACCGCCCTGCGATGAGGCCTTCCAGAATGTCTTTTGCAGTCACGGTAACCACAAAAAACGGGGCCAGCGCTTGTGGCGCCGGCCCCGGGGTCAGGTTCGATAGATCATTTGGCGTCCGGTGCTGCGCCGAACCACTTTTCGTGAATCTTGTCGTAGGTACCGTCTTCGTGCATGGCCTTCAGTGCCTCATTGGCAGGTTCGACCCACTGGCTGCCCTTGGCGAAGGCGATGCCGTACTGCTGACCTTCATAGAGCGGGCCGGCGGTCTTGACCTTGCCTTGCCCCTTGGTTTTGGCGAAATAGCCGACGTTGGGCGCATCGTAGAAGACGGCATCGGCGCTGCCGCCCATCAGGGCCATGTACATGTCGGAGCTGCCCGGATAGGGCGTGATCTCGGCATCGTCGCCAAGGTTTTCCTGCAGATAGTCGTAGCTGGTGGAGCCGATCTTGGTGGCAATGCGCTTGCCTTCCAGATCGTCCAGCGAGTCGATGTCGCTACCGTCGGATACCAGGATTCGCAGCCCGGAATCGTAGTACGGGTCGCTGAAATCGACGATCTCCTGGCGTTCATCGGTAATGGTGATGCCAGCGATCGCCAGATCGACGTTGCCGGTCTGCACGGCGGGAATGATGCCGTTGAAGTCCATGGTATTGAGATCGACCTTGAAGCCGGCGCGGTCAGCGATCTCGTGCAGGATATCCATATCGAAGCCAACCATCTCGCCGCTGTCCTGATCCATCATTTCGAACGGCACGAAGCTGGGATCGGTGACGGCCTTGAGGGTGGTGTCCTGTGCCGAGGCCAGACTGGAGGCACCCAGGGCGAGGGCGAAGGCGGGAATGGCGAGCCATTGGCTCGGAGTCATGTTGTTTTTCATAGGTTCCTCTAGTCATTGTTCGATTTGGACAATCGACCACTACCTTGAGGAAAATTGTTACTCAACGTCAAGTCGACCTAGGTGTCGTTCGACAATGGCTGCGTTCGTCCGGACGCGTGAAAATCGTGACATGAGGCTCGTGGACTCGGACCCGCGTCCGAGTCGTTTTCTCGGTTTCGCCTTGATCATGCCTTCCGGTTCGAGCGGCGCTCGAACTCATCGGCTTGAAACCCCGGTTGTGCTGGCTGGCCTTTCAGACCGAGAACGAGGCGCCACACCCGCAGGTAGACTGGGCGTTGGGGTTCTTGATGATGAAGCGGGCACCGGCCAGGCCTTCCTCGAAATCCACCGTCGAGCCGACCAGGTATTGATAGGAGAGAGCGTCCACCACCAGGCTGACGCCATCGTTGTCGATCACGGTATCGTCCTCGGCGGTCTGGTCGCCGAGATCGAAGCCGTATTGAAACCCCGAGCAGCCGCCGCCGGTCACGTAGACCCGCAGTTTCAGGGCTGGATTGTTCTCTTCGGCGATCAGCGCCTTGACCCGCTTGGCAGCGGCATCGGTGAAGAACATCGGGGTTGGAGCGAAAGACTCCACTGTGCTCATCGTCACGCTCCCGTGCGTGCCGGTCATGGGCCGAGACCGGCTTATCGAAAATGACGTGGGCGAAATTCGCCCGATTGATGTCCATTATCGTTAATACCAAGTAAAAGGGTCAACTAATGGGCGCTGCCGCATTCGAGCGCCGTCGGCGTCCTCCACTGTCCGATGTGGATAGGTGTATGATGTCATTCCCGTTAACCGCTCGCACGGCGTGGCTGTCGGCCTGGACAGGTATCGCGCACGAAAGACGAGCGATCCGGATCGGGCAAGGAGAGGGGTTTGTCACGCGTGCCGCGGTTCGTCCCACGCCTCAATCTCGAACGTTTTCGGCGCCAGCTGGCGAGCGTCGATGCCATGCCGCAACTCTGCTTGCTGGGGACGCTCGCCGGTATCCTGACCGGCACCGTCATGGTCGTGTTCCGTCTGTTGCTGGAATTCGGCGCGCTGTTCTTCATCCCCGGCGACAATCCGGAAGCCTTCGAAACCTTGCCGCCGGCATTTCGCGCGGGCCTGCCGCTGATCGCCGTCGCTCTGATCGGCATCTGGTTGTGGCCGCAGCCCAATCGCGCGCTGAAGATGGGGATCGGGCACGTCATCGAGCGTCTCGCCTACCATCAGGGCAAGATGCCGCTGCGCAACTGGATCAATCAGTGGTGGGTCGGCGTCATCTCGGTCATCGGCGGGCTGTCGGCCGGCCGCGAAGGCCCGGCGATCCATCTCGGTTCCGCGGCCTCGAGCTGGATCGGCTCGCGTCTGCGTCTGCCCCACAACAGTCTTCGCGTACTGGTGGCGTGCGGTACGGCGGCGGGGATTTCCGCCTCGTTCAACACGCCGATCGCCGGCGTCATCTTCGCCATGGAAGTGGTGATGATGGAATACACCATTGCCGGTTTCATGCCGGTGATCCTCGCTGCCACCATGGGCGCGCTGGTCTCCTGGACGGTCTACGGGGCCGAACCCGCGTTCAGTGTGCCGCCATTGCAGCTCAATTCGCTGCTGGACCTGCCCTGGATCGTGTTGACGGCGCTGGTCGTGGGCGTGCTGGCTGGTGGCTTCGTGCGGCTGGCGCAGGGGCATGCGTCGATTGCCCGAATCCCGTTTGCTCTGCGTCTGGCCATCGTCGGTTCGCTGACCGGGGCCGTGGCGTGGTGGTATCCGCAGGTGCAGGGGATCGGCTACGACAGCCTGGAACAGATGCTCAACGGGCCAATGGCCCTGGACGTGCTGCTGGTGCTGGCGGTGATCAAGCTGGCATTGACGGGCATCTGCCTGGCCGGCGGTGTGCCGGTAGGCGTGATCGGGCCGATGCTGGTGTCCGGCGCTGCCGTGGGCGCGGTAATGGGAATGGTCGGCGGTACCCTGCTGCCGAGCGTGGTCACGACGCCGAATCTCTATGCCGTCCTCGGCATGGCGGCGATGATGGCGGCGGCGCTGCAGGCCCCTCTGGCCGCCTTGCTGGCGCTGCTGGAACTGACCCGCAATTCGGCGATCATGTTGCCCGGCATGCTGGCGGTGGTGGTGGCGGTGCTCACGGCACGCCAGCTCTGCCGCTGCCAGGGATTCTTTTTATCCAGCCTCAACCAGCAGGGGCTTCATCCGCTGCAGCAGCCGTTAATGCAGGCGCTGTCGCGGGTCGCCGTGCCGGCCGTGATGGAGCGTAACCTGGTGCGCACGCCTCGGGTCATCGACCACGACCGGGCCAAGGCGCTGCTCGATTCCAAGCCGACCTGGCTTGTGATCATGCAGGAGGACAGGGACAAGCCGCCCCTGGCGATGAAGGCCGCCCATCTGGCGCGGGTACTCCACGACGAGGCGTGGCTCGCGGAGCATGAGCAGATCGATCTCGAAGAAGTGCCCGGTCAACGGCTCGATCTGGCGCCGGTGCATCTGGAAGCGACGCTGTCCGAAGCCTACGACACGCTCAACGAATCCGGTCTCGACGCGCTCTACGTCGAACACACCACGGCGCCGATGATCCGCAAGATTTCCGGTATCATCACTCGCGAGGCGATCGAGAACTATTATCGACGTAAGCGCTGACGTAGCGGGATGGCCGTCTAGGCGCTGCCGGGCGCTGGCACTCAGGACACACCGAAGCGATCGATGAGGAGAACCCCATGCGAGAAACGACAGGTTGCCTCGCCACACGATCCCGAGCGGTGACGAACGTCCCGAGGAGGGCATCATGATTCGCTACGACGACAAACCCGTGGTGATGATTCTGGCGGGCCACGACCCCAGCGGCGGCGCAGGACTGGTCGCGGATGCCGAGGCGGTGAGAGGTTGCGGCGGCTGGCCGGTGACCGTGCCCACGGCGATGACCGTCCAGTCGACCCGCGACGTGATCAGCGTCGAGCCCTGCAGCGGCGATTTCGTCCGCCGTGCAGCGCGCGCCCTGTTCGACGATTTCCGCATCGCGGCCATCAAGGTGGGGCTGATTCCCAATCTCGAGGTGCTGGAGGCGGTGATCGATGTCGCCCGGATGAGCCCCGGCACGCCGCTGATCGTCGATCCCGTATTGCGCAGCGGTGGCGGTTCCGAGTTATCCACACCCGGTTTGCTCGAACCGATTCGTCACCGGCTGCTACCCCTTGTGGATATCTTGACGCCCAACCGGCGCGAGCTGACGCTGCTCTCCGCCAGCGCCGATGCCGACGAAGTGGCGCGGGTGGTGGAGGTGATGTCGCTGGGCTGCGCCGCAGTCCTGGTCACCGGCACCGATCCGCTGGACGGGGAAGCGACGGCGGGCAACGTGGTGCATACCCTGCACACCCCGGAGCTCAATCGTCAGTGGCAGTGGCCGCGGCTGCCGGCCGACTATCACGGGTCGGGATGCACGCTGGCCTCGGCACTGGCGACCCGGCTGGCCGCCGGCGAGGGTCTGGCAGCGGCCTGCGCCCAGGCTCAGCGGTTCACCTGGGATACCCTGGACAACGGTCTGGCGCTGGGCCAGGGCCAGTATCTGCCGGACCGGGTCTGGCGCGCACCCGACTTCGATGCCACGCTGGAATGATGATGCCGACACGCTCGAATCCATCGGCCCTGAACGGGCTCTACGCGATCACCGACAGCCATCTGCTGCCGGATGATCGAACCCTGCTAGCTGGCTGCGAAGCGGCGCTGGAAGCCGGTATCGTGCTGCTGCAGTATCGCGACAAGTCTGTCGACACGAATCGGCGCCAGCGGCAGGGCGACGCGCTGGCGGCACTCTGCGAACGCCATGCGGTGCCGTTGATCGTCAACGACGATCTCGAGTTGGCGTTGCGACTGCAGCAGCGCTGGGGAGACGTCATCGGCCTGCACGTCGGTCAGGAGGATGTCTCGCTGGCGGCTGCCAGACAGCGGCTGGGCGGCCGCGCCATCATCGGTGCGACTTGCCACGATTCGCCGACGCTGGCGAGCAAGGCGGCCGATGCCGGCGCCAGCTATCTGGCATTCGGACGCTTCTTTGCCTCCCGGACCAAGCCGGAAGCGGCGCCAGCGCCGCTGTCGATACTCGACGAAGTCGCGCCACTGGGGTTGCCGCGAGTGGCGATCGGCGGTATCGATGCGGGTACCGCAAGTCGGGCTCGTGCGGCGGGCGCCGAGATGCTGGCGGTGGTCCATGCTATTTTCGGTGCGCCGGATATTGCCCGCGCGGTGCAGGAGCTCAATGCCATTCTCGCCGAGGCGCCCCTGTCGAATTCCGCCATCGATGGAAAGCCTGTCATCGATCGATGTCAGTAGAACTTTGCTAGAGAGAACACCATGACGACATCCGCCGAACTGTTCGAACGCGCCTGCCGGCATATCCCCGGCGGCGTCAATTCCCCGGTACGTGCCTTCAAGGGCATGGCGCAGCCACCGGTCTTCGTCGAGCGCGCCCAGGGCGCCTATCTATTCGACGTCGAGGGCAAGCGTTACATCGACTACGTGGGCTCCTGGGGGCCGATGATCACCGGTCACGCCGACCCGGAGGTGTTGAACGCCGTTCGCGAACGCCTGGACAACGGCCTCTCCTTCGGGACGCCGACGGCGATCGAGACCACCATGGCCGATCTGATCTGCGAGATCATCCCCTCCATCGACATGGTGCGAATGGTCAACTCCGGCACCGAGGCGACGATGTCGGCGATTCGCCTGGCGCGGGGCTACACCGGGCGCGACAAGATCGTCAAGTTCGAGGGCAACTATCACGGCCATTCGGATTCGCTGCTGGTGAAGGCGGGGTCCGGTGCGCTGACCCACGGCGAGCCCAGCTCCCCGGGGGTGCCGGCATCGCTGGCGGAGCATACGATCACGCTGGCCTACAACGATATCGAAGCCGTGCACGAGTGCTTCGAAGCCATCGGCGAGCAGATCGCCGGGATCATCGTCGAGCCGGTGGCCGGTAACATGAACTGCATCCCGCCGCAGCCCGGCTTCCTGGAGGCGCTGCGCGAGGTGTGCGACAACCACGGCAGCGTGCTGATCTTCGATGAGGTCATGACCGGGTTCCGCGTGGCGCTGGGCGGCGCTCAGGCCCATTACGGCATCACGCCGGATCTGACCTGTCTGGGCAAGATCGTCGGCGGCGGCATGCCGGTCGGTGCCTTCGGCGGCAAGCGCGACATCATGGAGCAGATCTCCCCGCTGGGGCCGGTGTATCAGGCCGGCACGCTGTCGGGCAACCCGCTGGCGATGGCGGCTGGTATCACCCTGCTCGGCAAGATACGTCAGCCCGGTTTCCACGAGGCGCTTTCCACCCGCGTGGAAACCTTGTGTGAAGGTCTCGAGGCGCGTGCCCGCGATGCCGGTATCGATCTGATCACGCAGCGCGCCGGGGGTATGTTCGGGCTATTCTTCACGGCGCAGCAGCGGGTCGACAACTTCGGCCAGACCATGGCTTGCGACGCGCAGGCATTTCGCGATTTCTTTTCGCACATGCTGGAATCCGGCGTCTATCTGGCTCCTTCCGCGTTCGAAGCCGGATTCATGTCGAGCGCGCACACCCACGACGATATTCAGACGACCTTATTGGCCAGCGAGCGGGCGTTCGCCGCCATGCGTCAGCCATGAGACACGAACGCGACTGACAGGGAGACGACGCATGAGCCGAACGCTGATACAGGCGCTCAAGGAGAGTGATTGTTTCGATCATCCGATCGGCGCCGTCGAAGTGTTCGAAACCCCCATCTCCTGGGTGGTATCGACCGGCGACTACGCCTACAAGATCAAGAAATCGCTGGATTACGGCAGTTTTCTCGATTTCTCGACCTTGGAGAAGCGACGTCGCCTCTGTGAGCAGGAAGTCGCGCTGAACCGTCGCGTGGCGCCTGCGCTCTATATCGGCTGCGTCGCGATCTCGGGGTCCGAGACGTCGCCGCGGGTCAACGACGACAGCGCGCCGATCGAGTACGCGGTCAAGATGCGCCAGTTCAGCAGCCGCCATCTGCTGAGTTCGCTGCAGGCCAGCGGTGAACTCTCGGCGGAACTGATCGACGATCTGATCGATCAGCTAGTGGCGCTGCACGAGTCGGCGCCCAGCGTGTCCGGCGATAACCCGCTGGGCTCGCCTTCGAGCATTCGCGACATGCTGGTCAACGAGTTCGAGACGATCGAGCCGCTGCTGGAATCGCCGCAGGATCAGGAGCAGCTGGCCAGGGTCAGGACACTGACGCTGGAGAGTTTTTCGCGGCTCGAACCCATTCTCGAGTCACGCTGGGAAGGCGGCTTCATTCGCGAAAGCCACGGTGATATTCACCTGGGCAATGCGGTCCGCTTCGAGGGCAAGGCGATCCTGTTCAATGGCATCGAGTTCAACGATCGCCTGCGCTGGTGCGACGTCGCCTGCGAACTGGCCTTCCTGATCATGGACCTGGAAGCCCGCGGCGAGAACGAGTTCGCGCACTATGCGCTCAATCGATATCTCGAGCTGTCCGGGGATTATCAGGCGGTCCGCCTGCTCAACTTCTACAAGCGCTATCGGGCGCTGTTGCGCGCACGGATCGAACTGGTCAGGGATCACGACGCCGGCATGATCGACGACCTGCCCGGAGGCGAGCCCATCGAGGTCTTCCGCCGTTATCTGTCCATGGCTCAGGAGTACAGCGAGTTCCGCTTCCCTTACCTGATCCTGGCGGTCGGTGTCTCCGGCAGTGGCAAGAGCCGGTTCACCGAGGAGATCGTGAGGCGTCTGGGCGGGGTACGGATCCGGTCCGATGTCGAGCGCAAGCGTCTGTTCGACTTCACGGCGGCACCCGACGATGCCGACGCCGTCTACAGCGAGCAGGCCACCGACCAGACCTATCGGCGTCTCGCCGAATTGACGGGCACGGTACTCGAAGCCGGTTTGCCGGCGTGTATCGATGCCACCTGCCTGTTGCTGGAACAGCGCAAGCGGCTTCGGTTCGAGGCCGAGAAGCGCGGGCTTCCCGTCTTGATCGTCAGTTTTGAAGCGGATCGGGCGACACTGCGGGCTCGCATCGTCAAGCGTGCCAGACGTAGCGGAGAACCTTCGGAAAGCAGCCTTGCGATTCTTGAACAGCAACTGGAACGCTTCGAGCCGTTTGCCAGCGACGAGACGACCCATCTCGTGCATCTCGACACGACGGCGCCGGATGCCAATCTGACGCTGGCTTCGTTGATCCAGGAACGCATGCGGCTGAACTGAAAAATCCACAGGGAAGCCGGTAGGGTTTCCCTGTGGATTGAAATTAGGTTCTTGCTATTGCTATTGCTATTGCTACTTGCGTTCAGCGGCGTCCGTTGGCGTAACGTGAAGCCATGACCGGAATCGTGCCCAGATTCTGTCGCGCCCAGTTGGTGGCCTGGATGCGGTTGTGAACGTTGATCTTGCGGAACAAGTTGTAGAGATGCGACTTGACCGTGTGTTCGCTCACGAACAGTTTTTCTGCGATTTCCGTATTGCTGGCACCCGATACCAGCAGGGTAACGATCTCCAGCTCACGTCGCGTCAGGCCACACACCGGTCGATAGGTATTGACCTGCTGGCGACGGTAAAAGTCTATCAACATCGCGGAGAGCGGCCGAGAAATCCACAGCTCGCCTTCCATTAGTTTGACAATACCTTTACAAATAAGCTCGAGATTGTCCTGCCGGTAGAACACGCCACGCAGGTGGATACCGATCAACAGTTCCATGACCTGCTTGTTATCGCGAACATTGAAGGCCGACAGAATGATCGCGTTATTTTCTTCGGCTCTGGTATTCCAGGCCAGTAAGTCTTTTTCCTGAACGTGATCTCCATCCAACAGGACGAGAACGTGGCGCCCTTCAGCCACCGGAAAACGCTCCTGGGGGCTGAGTGCCGAGACACGGCAGCCGGTTTTCTGGTGGATGTAGTCCAAAAATAGTACAGACTGAGAGTTACAATCCGTAACAAGTACGATATCGGTGTTTTCAGTGTTCATGGTCTGATCCCTTCGAAGGATTTTAATTAGTCTTTTACACTTTTCGTTGTGATCCCTGGCTAGGTAATCGACTGCCTTCCGCGATTGTTGGAGCCCAATAGTGTTAATAAAACCCATGCGTTGTAAATATAGGGCATCTAACTTTTCAAACCGTGACACCGCGGGAACAATTAAGGACTCTGTAATTTTTTGACATTTCCTCTAAAAATCATAGATTTATAGTCATGTTGGCGGCAATTAATTAAAAAACATTGTTTCCATTCCCAGAAAAAGCACGCTTTCCTCTCTACAAAACAGGAATGACCAATAGGCGAATTTTTGAGTTTTCTCATCATCGGCGGTAGTGGGAACTTCAATGGCAATAATAAGGGGCGCTATGCCCCGATCGCCGCGCCCCGTAGAATGACCGCTTTTGGCAGGAGACTCTGACAGGAGCCCATGAGCGTGCAGATTGATAACCTGGTCGTAGCCAGTGGCAACCGTGGAAAACTGGCTGAATTCCAGCAGCTACTAGGCCCGCTCGGTCTGCGTGTCCAACCGCAGTCGGATTTCGGCGTGACCGATGTGGAAGAGACCGGACTGACATTCGTCGAGAATGCCATCCTCAAGGCGCGAGCCGCCGCCCGTGCCAGCGGGTTGCCGGCGTTGGCCGACGATTCCGGGCTGGCAGTCGACGCACTGGCAGGGGCGCCGGGCATCTACTCGGCCCGCTATGCCGGGGAATCGAACAACGGCGAATCCAAGGATGCGGCCAACAATGCCAAGCTGCTGGCGGCACTCAAGGATGTTCCCGAAGGGGAACGCACGGCGCGTTACTGGTGTGTGCTGGTCTATCTGCGGCATGCCGACGATCCCGTGCCGCTGATCGTCCAGTGCGACTGGAAAGGCGACATCCTGGCGTATCCGCGGGGTAATGGCGGCTTCGGCTACGATCCGCTTTTCTGGATACCCGAGTGTGGCATGAGCGTCGCCGAACTCAGCGCCGAGGAGAAGAACCGCTTGAGTCACCGGGGACGTGCGCTGCAGTCGCTGATCACGCAGCTCAAGGAATCGGGACAGGTTTCGGAATGATGGCTTTGCCGCCGCTGGCGCTCTACATCCACGTGCCCTGGTGCGTGCGCAAGTGTCCGTACTGCGATTTCAATTCGCATGGCGTGGGTCACGGCGCGGCGCTGCCGGAGTCCCGTTACGTCGAAGCGCTGCTGGCGGATCTCGATCACGACCTGCCGGCGGTTCAGGGCCGCGAGATCGTCAGTATCTTCATTGGCGGTGGGACGCCAAGCCTGCTCTCTCCGGCGGCCTACCAGCGCCTTTTCGATGGCCTGCGCGCGCGGCTGGCCTTCGCTTCGGATATCGAAATCACCCTGGAAGCCAACCCCGGCACAGTGGAGCAGGGCCGCTTCGAGGGCTACCGCCGGGCGGGAATCAATCGGTTATCCATCGGCGTGCAGAGTTTCGCCGCCGCACAGCTCGAAGCATTGGGTCGCATTCACAATGGTGACGAGGCGGTGCGGGCAATGCGCAGCGCTCGGGATGCCGGGTTCGACAACGTCAATCTGGACCTGATGCACGGCCTGCCGGGGCAGACGCTGGAGACGGCGCTGCGGGATATCGAGACGGCGCTGGCGCTCGAGCCCACGCACCTGTCGTGGTATCAGCTGACGCTGGAGCCCAATACCGAATTCTTCTCCCATCCGCCGGCGCTGCCCGATGAAGAGCGGCTGTGGGATATCCAGGACGCCGGCCACGAACGGATCGAGGCAGCCGGTTTCTCCCGCTACGAGATTTCCGCCTACGCCCGGCCCGGGCGGCAGGCGCGCCACAATCTCAATTACTGGCGTTTCGGCGACTATCTCGGCATCGGCGCCGGTGCGCACGGCAAACTTTCCCGGGTCGACTCGGCAGGGAAGTGGCGTATCGAACGTCGCTGGAAAACGCGCCAGCCCGACGCCTACCTGCGCCGTCTCGACGACCCGCGCGGCTTCGTGGCCGGTGGTCAGGAAGTGGACGACCAGGCACTGCCGCTCGAGTTTCTGATGAACGCCTTGCGCCTGACCGAAGGCGTGAGTGCCGAGGATTGGGTAAACCATACCGGTCGGGCATTGTCTGAACTGACGCCTCGCCTGGAGCCGGCGCGACAGAAAGGACTGTTGATGGAGACGCCGTCGCGTCTGCAAGCGACCCCGCAAGGCCTGTTATTCTTGAACGACCTGCTCGCGCTGTTCGATGAAGCGCATTCGACCAACGGCGTCGATCCTCGAACGAGGGCCGAGCAGTGATGGATTCGTCGTCACGTTTCTGGCGACAGGTAAGACGTGATGATTTGCCAGCAAGGAGCTCCTCAAGCATGAAGATGATGAAAAAGACGTTCTGGTTGTCCATTCCGCTCGCCATGGCGGTTGGTGTGACCGGCTGTGCTTCCACCGGTACCGATGGCCAGCAGCAGAGCAGCGGCAACACCAAGACCTGGAGCGGTGCCGGCATTGGGGCGGTCGCCGGGGCGGTCGCGGGTGCATTGACCGGCGACGGCGGCAGCAGCACCCGGGATCGCGCCTTGATCGGTGCGGCGGCCGGTGCGGCGATCGGCGGCGGAGTCGGCGCCTACATGGATTCCCAGGAGAAAGAGCTGCGCAATCGCCTCGACGGTACGGACATCGGCGTCGAGCGTAACGGCAACGATCTGATCCTCAACATGCCGAGCAGCGTGACTTTCGACGTCGACGCCAGCGATCTGAAGACGGCAGCACGCCAGGCGCTCAACGATGTCAATGCGGTGCTGCGCTCCTATCCGGAAACGCGCATCAACGTGGCAGGCTATACCGACAGCACCGGCTCCGACAGCTACAACCAGAAGCTGTCCGAGCGGCGTGCGCAGTCGGTGGCGACCTATCTCGAACAGGGTGGCGTCGATGGCGGGCGCATCAACGCTGTCGGCTACGGCGAGTCGAACCCGGTCGCCAGCAACGACACCGAGGCGGGCCGTGCCCAGAATCGTCGCGTCGAGATCACGCTGACGCCGACACAGCAGTCCTGAGACCCAAGGCCGTCCCGAGACGGCCGATGATCGGTCTCGAATCCGGGCGTGGCCAACAGCCACGCCCTTTTTGATGGATGGATCCCCATGCTTGCCTACCAGCACGCCTATCATGCCGGCAATTTCGCCGACGTCCACAAGCACCTTGGCTTGCGGCAACTCGTCCTGGCCATGATGAAAAAGTCTTCCGCCATCAGCTTCGTCGATACCCATGCCGGCCGGGGGCTCTATCCGCTGGCCGCGCCGGAGACGCAGAAACTGGGCGAATATCGCCAGGGCGTCGAACGGCTATGGCAGCGTCGTCGCGGTATTCCTGCCGGTTCGCCGGTGGGTGAATGGCTGGCGGCGCTGGCGACGTTGCAGCCAGGTGCCGAGCTGAGCCGATACCCCGGCTCGCCCTGGTGGCTGGGTTCGGCGCTACGTCCGCAGGATCGGCTGACGCTGTTCGAGCTGCATCCGGGTGAACACCAGCACCTGGCCGATCAGGCCCTGGCGACCGACAGCGCCGTGCAGCGGCGGCAGGCGGATGGCCTCAAGGGGCTGGTGAAAGGATTGCCGGTCTCCACGCCGCGGCTGTGCGTACTGATCGACCCGAGCTACGAACGCAAGGCGGAGTATGACGAGGTCGCCGAGACGTTGCGCCAGGTGGTACGCAAGGTACGTCATGCGGTGGTGCTGGTGTGGTATCCGCTATTGCCGGCGGGGCGCCACCAGACGATGCTGGCAACACTGCGAGAGGCTGGCATTCCCAAGCTTTGGCGTAGCGAACTGCAGATCCGGGAACCGATCGCCGACCGCGGCATGTATGGCAGCGGCCTGCTGATGCTCAATCCGCCGTGGCAGCTGGATCGGGAGCTTGATCGCGCCTTTTCCACGCTGGCCCCGATGCTCGCCGATGGCGCTAGGCATCATGGCGAGTGGTGGACGGCCGAGACTTCCTAGCTACGGGCTACGGGCTACGGGCTACGGGCTACGGGCTACGGGCTATGGGCGCCACTTGCATTGACAGCAAGTGGCGATCACCGTTTTTTCGCGGCTCGCGGTGCGTCAGACCAGGCCGGTAGTCGTGGGGTTGACCGGACTTTCGGTGCCCGCCGGCTCTTCGCCCTTGATGGCAGCGATGAATTCGTTGCCCCAGCGGCGGATATCGTTGTAGCTGACGATATCGTTCAACTGACGTAGCCGCGCCTCCGCCTCCGCGCGAGGCAGGTTGAGGCCCAGATAACAGGTCCGGGCCAGATCGTGGAGATCGTGCGGGTTGGTCAGAATGGCGCCTTTCAGCTCGGCGGCTGCGCCGGCGAATTCCGACAGCACCAGCACGCCACAGCCCTGGGTCAGCCCCTGGGTCGCCGCGAACTCCTTGGCCACCAGGTTGAGACCGTCACGCAACGGGGTGATCCACATGACGTCGGCCATGGCGTACCAGGCGACCACCTCCTCGAAGGGGAAGCCGCGGAAATAGAACTGCACCGGGGTCCAGCCGACGTCGGCGAAGCGGCCGTTGATATGGCCAATGGTCTGCTCGATCTGGGTCTGCAGCTCGTTGTAGATGGTCATTTCCCGGGCGGCAGGCACGCAGATGCTGACCAGCGTCACCTTGCCGCGTAGTTCGGGGTTCTCGTCGAGCAGAAGCTCGTAGGCCTGGAGTTTCTCGAGGATGCCCTTGGTGTAATCGAGTCGTTCCACCGACAGGATCAGCTTGACCTTGCTGAACTCTTCTCGCAGCTCGGCCATGCGCGAGCTGGCGCCTTCCTGATTCAATGCATTCTTGATCCGATCGATATCCAGCCCGACCGGATGCGCGCCCAGGCGGACGACGCGGGAGCCGGTATCTACGGCCGTGGTCATGGTCTCGAGGCCGACGGCGCAGCCGTAGGTCAGAAACCGCGGCGCGCAGCTCTGTCGGGACAGCGTGCTCAGCGGCACGACACCGCGGGCGACATCGACGAAGTTCTCGACCTGGCGCGGGATATGGAAGGCGACATAGTCGCACTGCAGCAGGCTGCCGATGATCTCGCGGCGCCACGGCAGCACGTTGAAGACATCCGCCGAAGGAAAGTAGGTGTGATGGAAGAAGGCGATGCGCAGGTCGGGACGCATCTCGCGCAGATAGGCCGGCACCATCCACAGGTTGTAGTCGTGAATCCAGATCAGCGCGCCCTCGGCGGCCTCTTCTGCAGTGCGTTCGGCGAAGGCGCGGTTGACCTCGCAATAGACTTCCCAGTCATCCTCGCGGAAATGCGCGCGTTCCCAGAACGTGTGCAACGTCGGCCAGAACGCCTCCTTGGAGAAGCGCTTGTAGAAGGTATCGACCTGGACCTTGGTCAGCGGCACGCGGGCGGCGGTCAGCAGTGGGTACTGTTTGGCGTCGACACTGGTGTGGGTCACGAAATCCTCGGCATCGTCCTCCTCGTGGATCGACCAGGCGATCCACGAGCCCCTCTGATTGGCGAAGAAGCTCAGCAGCGTCGGGATGATGCCGTTGGGGGAAGTCGGGCGACGGCGCTGGATCTTGCCATCGACCCGGTACTCTTCGTAAGGCAGCCGGTGATAGACCATCACCAGTTCGGCCTTGCCGGTCTGCGTCTCGTCGCGACGATTCTCCGCCGCCATGCCGTGAGCCCCGAGGAAGCCGAAGTGGGCGAACGCTTCGATGATGCCGGCACAGCCCGCTTTTTCGGCGTGCATGACGCGGGTCTGATTCTGTGTCTGCTCGAGCAGGGGCGGTTCCGACCCGCCGACGCAGACCGACTTGAAGCCGGCGGTGAGCATGGCGAGATCGTTCATGGTATCGCCGGCGACCAGTACATCCTCGCTGTCGATCTCCAGCCATTCGACCAGTTTCTGCAGACTGCTGCCCTTGTTGACGCCTTTGGGCAGGAAATCCAGATAGCGCCCGGCCGAGTAGAGCATCTCGCAGCCCAGTTCCGCTGCCAGCCCGGCCAGCGCTTCGTCCCTGGCGCGCTCGGGTGGGCAGTAATAGGAGCAGCGGCGCAGCTGTGGCTCGTCCTGGCGCACCACGTCCGGGAAGCGTTGCATGGCGCTGGCGACACGTGATTCGCCCGGCCAGCGGGTTTCGATTTCGTTCTGCAGTGGCTGGATCGGCTGCAGGCTGTCACCGAAGTAGAGGCTGGCGCCCACGTCGGCGACGATATAGTCCGGTTGCGGTAGCGTGGGGTCGGACAACAGCGGCAGAATCGCCTCCAGGCTGCGGCCGCTGATATAGGCCAGCTTGATGTCCGGATGCGCGGCGATGGTCTGATAGAGACTCAGGCGGGCTTCGGCGTCACCGCCGAGAAAGGTGCCGTCGAGATCGGTTGCAAGTAGCATGTTTTCCTCCTGCCCGGCCTTCGGTGCCGGGGCGATTTTCCCTGCGCGAGCGGTTCGTGCGTTCGTCGAATGACTTGGCATAGGGTCTGTCGCCGTTCCGGCGCGACCGTGCATGAAACGGCAACAGACCCTGGATTCAGGATCAGGCCTTGCCGGCCATCTCGACGATTCGCTGGCGTTCGTGCTCTTCGTAGAAGCTGGGGTCGGCGAACAGATCCTTCTGAATGTCGTCGTACATCATTTCCAGGGCCTGGCTACTGGTCGGTGTCATCGGTTCGAAGTGGGCCGTGTCGCCGCTGACCAGAACCGAAACACGGCGGCGGCGATAAATGGCGTAGCCTGCGAGAAGAACCATGATCGCGGCGATGTAGAGCGGTAACCCCTGGTCGCCGATGTTGTGCATGATCACCCCGGCCAGGATCGGAGCGACGGCGCTACCGGCACCCTGAACGACCAGCATATCAGCTGAGCCGGCCACGATTTCGTCGGGATGCAACTGATCGATCAACTGGGCGACAGCAATCGGATAGATCGAGAACGACAAGCCGCCCCAGATGAAATATAGCCCGAGCAGCGTTATCTGATTGGGCGCGAACGGCATGGCAGCGGCAGCGATCGCGGCGAGCATCACGACATAGGTCATGACGCGGGGACGATCGTGAGTATCGGAGAACCGGCCGATGGGGATCTGCAGCAGGGCGCCACCGACGATGGCGCAGCTCATCACCACGCCGACACCGGCGACATCGAACCCGACACTGCGGGCGTAGACCGGCGTCAGCGTCCAGAACGCGCCCATGGCAAGCCCTGACATCGCCGAGGCAGCAACGGCCAGCGGGGCGAACCCCAGCAGTGCCTTGAGACTGCTCTTGGGTCGGGCGGGGATGACGGGCTGGCTGCGCTTGGTGATCGTGATCGGCAACAGCGCCCAACTGATCAGTATCGACGCGAGCGCGAACAGCAGGAAGCCATCGGGGCTATCCAGGCGCAGGATCTGCTGGGCGATGGCCAGCGCGCCCAGGTTGACCACCATGTAGATGGCAAACACTCGGCCACGCTGATGGCTGGCGGCCTGGCTGTTGAGCCAGCTTTCGATCACCGTCATCAAGGTGATGAAGGAAAGGCCATAGATCACTCGGAGACCCAGCCACACCCAGGGATTGATGAATATCAGGTGAAGCAGCGCAGCCGAGGCACAGAGCCCGGCACAGAATGCGAAGGTACGGATGTGGCCCATGCGTTTGATCAGCCGGCCGCTGATCCAGGTACCGCCAATGAAGCCGATGAAGTAACCAGACATGATGATGCCGATCAGGCTGGTCGAAAAGCCTTCGTCGGCGCCACGCAGTGTCAACAGGGTATTGATCAGACCGTTGCCGAGCAGCAGTAACGCTACGCTCCCCAGCAACGCGCGGATGGGTCGTAACAACGACCACATGGCTTTCTCCTTCGGTTGCCCGAGTCATTCCATGCAGTAAGCGTGCCAGGCACGGGGGCGTTCGGGGAAATCACATTTATTATAATACGATATTATCGAAGTAAGATTATAACCATGACCCATATTATTGGATGGCGTGCACCTGGATGGTGCGCTCTAGCTGACCCGATTCAGCTTAGCAGCCCGACGCCGTGCTGACCGCGACGAATCAAGACACGCGACGTGTCCACGCCTCGCTGGCGAACGTGTCCTTCGCCAAGGTGTGTGCCGCATCCAGCTCGTCTTGCGTGAGCGATTCCGACATCAGTGTGAAACGGGCGGCGAACGAGTCGATCATGCGCTGAATGATCTCCTCTCGCTCGAGACCAGTCTGGCGCTTGAGCGGATCGACGCGCTTGCCGGCGCTGGTGGTGCCTTTGTCGGAAAGCTTTTCGCGGCCAATCCGCAGCACCCGGGTGAGCTTGTCGGCGTCGATATCGTAGGCCATGGTGACGTGGTGCAGCACCGCGCCGTTGATTCGCTTCTGGGCGGCACCGGCGATCTTGCCGCCCGGCGAGGTGATGTCGTTGATCGGCACGTACCAGGCATTGATACCCATGTCGCCCAGCGCCTGAATGACCCAATCGTCGAGAAAGGCGTAGCTTTCGACGAAGGTGAGCCCCTGGACCAGCGTTTCCGGCACGATCAGCGACCAGGTGATCGTATTGCCGGGCTCGACGAACATGGCGCCGCCGCCGCTGATACGGCGAACGACCTCGATACCGGCGTCGCGCGCGGCATCGAGATCGACTTCGTTGGCCAGCGACTGGAACACGCCGATGATGATCGCGGCGCGATCCCACTCCCACACGCGCAGTGTCGGGCCACGGCGTCCCGCCGCCACTTCGCGCGTCAGCACTTCGTCCAGGGCCATGTGAAGGAGCGGTGATTCCGGCTCGCGGTGAATCAGGCCGAACCGGTGATCCCGCCAATCCGAGGTTCGCGAGAGGGCACGACGGATCACGGTAGCGATGGCCGGCACGGACAGCCCGACCATTTCGGTCTGTGACGGAAGCGCGGATTGGATTCTGGCGATCAGGGTATTGGCATCGGCATCGATTGCCGCGCCCTCGAGCGCCCGATCGATCGTCTCCAGCGCCTCATCGGGCTCGAGGAAGAAATCCCCGGACAGCTGCACCGAGGCCAACCGACCCTCTCGGACGGTGACGTCCGCCACCAGCAATTTACCGCCCGGTACCTTGTATTCACCATGAAGGATCGCTTCGCGATCATGATCCGACTGCGCCATTCTGTCTCCTGGGCCAAGCTGTTCGATATCGACAGTATAGCCACAAGGTATCTGGCGCCTGACGTGACGGCGCTCGTTGTCAGAAAGGTGGTGGACTCACGTTGGGCCCGGGTGACGGTTCGATGCCCGGGCAGGCGGATCGGCCGGCTTTCCGCCTGCCCCGAGCTGGATTCGACCAACCTGCGGCTTTATTTCCCGATACAGAAGCTGCCGAAGATCTCCCCGAGCAGATCGTCGGCGGTGAATTCGCCGGTGATCTCGTTGAGGGACTGCTGGGCCTCGCGCAAATCTTCGGCGAGCAGTTCGCCGGCGGCGGCGCCTTCGAGCTGTGCGGTGCCGTTGGCCAGGGCCTGGGCGGCGCGTTCCAGTGCGTCGAGATGGCGGCGGCGGGCGGAGAAGCGCCCCTCCGTGGTGGCATCGAAGCCCATCACCGCCTTCAGATGGGATTTCAGGTTATCCACACCCGCGCCGGTTTCCGCCGATATCCGGATGACCGGAGGCGTTGTGGACAAGTCGAAGTCGCTGCCTTCGCCGCTCTGGTCGATCTTGTTGCGCACCAGGGTCAGCCGGCCGGGATCGGGCAAGCGTTCGACGAATTCCGGCCAGATCTCCACCGGGTCGAGCGACTCCGTCTCGCGACCGTCGACCAGCAGCAGCACCCGATCCGCCTTCTCGATCTCCGCCCAGGCGCGCTGAACGCCGATCTTCTCCACTGCGTCCGGCGTGTCGCGCAGCCCGGCGGTATCGATCACGTGCAGCGGCATGCCGTCGAGATGGATGTGCTCGCGCAGCACGTCGCGGGTGGTGCCCTCGATCTCGGTGACGATGGCGCTGTCGCGTTCGGTCAGGCGGTTGAGCAGGCTGGACTTGCCGGCATTGGGACGACCGGCGATGACCACGCTCATGCCCTCGCGCATCAGCGCGCCCTGGTTGGCAGCGGCGCGGACGGTCTCCAGCGTCTGCCTCAATGTCGCCAGCTTGGCGGCGACCACGCCGTCGGCGAGGAAATCGATCTCTTCCTCGGGGAAGTCGATCGCCGCCTCGACGTAAAGACGAAGTTCGATCAGCTCGCTGACCAGTTGTGAAACGCGCTGCGAGAATTCGCCCTGCAACGAGCGCAGGGCATTTTCCGCCGCGGCGCGGGAGCTGGCATCGATCAGATCGGCGATCGCCTCGGCCTGGGCCAGATCGAGCTTGTCGTTGAGGAAGGCGCGCTCGGAAAATTCGCCAGGCCGCGCCAGCCGCGCGCCCAGTTGCACGCAGCGTTCCAGCAGCATGTCCATCAGCACCGGGCCGCCGTGACCCTGAAGTTCCAGCACGTCCTCGCCGGTGAAGGAGTGGGGGCCGGGAAAGTAGAGCGCGATGCCTTCGTCGATGACGCTGGCGTCGCCATGAAACGGACCGTAGTGCGCGTAGCGAGGCGTCGGCTGATGCCCGAGAATGGTCTCCGCCAAGGCTTTGGCCGACGGCCCCGAGACGCGGACGATACCGACGCCGCCGCGTCCGGGCGGCGTGGCCAGGGCGGCAATGGTGTCCTGTCGGTAGAGCGGCATGTTCATGGCAGTCTCCGGTCGGGGGATCGAGGGTGGCCATTGCCGTTCGGCAAGCCTGGCCGAGTATTGTCCGGGGGCAGGTATCAAAACGCCAGACCCCCGCCGGGGCGGGGGTCTGGAAGTGCGACGAACGTCAGCGTCAGCCTTTGGCTTTCACGGCCTTGCCGCCGCCGGCGTCTTCCTTCAACACCTTGTTGGTGATGAACCACTGCTGAAGGATCGAGATGCTGTTGTTCACGATCCAGTAGATCACCAGGCCAGCCGGGAACCACAGGAAGAAGAAGGTGAAGACGATCGGCAGCATCTTCATGATCTTCGCCTGCATCGGGTCCGGCGGGGTCGGGTTGAGGAATTGCTGAAGCAGCATGGTGCCGCCCATGATGATCGGCAGGATGAAGTAAGGATCCTTGGCCGAGAGATCGTTGATCCACAGCATGAACGGCGCATGGCGCAGCTCGACCGACTCCATCAGCATCCAGTAGAGCGCGATGAACACCGGCATCTGAATGACCATCGGCAGGCAGCCGCCCAGAGGATTGATCTTCTCCTTCTGGTAGAACTTCATCATTTCCTGCGACATCTTCTGGCGATCGTCGCCGTACTGCTCCTTGAGCCGCTGCATCTCCGGGCCCATCTTGCGCATCCGCGCCATCGACTTGTAGGCCTTGGCGGCGAGCGGGAACAGCACGATCTTGACGCAGACGGTCAGCAGGACGATGGACCAGCCCCAGTTGCCGATCAGGCCATGGATCTTCTCGAGCAGCCAGAACAGCGGATTGGCCAGGAACCACAGCCAGCCGAAGTCGACGGTCAGCTCCAGATGAGGCGCCACGGCTTCGAGGCGATCCTGCACCTTCGGGCCTACGAACAGCGTCGCGGCGAGTGTCGCCTGCTGGCCGGGCTCGATGGTCTGGTTGGGGCCGGCGAAGGCGGCGACCGTGCGATCGCGATTGTCGACGCTGCCGTAGTAGAGGTTCTGCTGGTCGGCGTCCGGAACCCAGGCAGAGGTGAAGTAGTGCTGGATCATCGCGACCCAGCCGCCTTTCACGTCACGGTTCTGGAAGTTGCCACTGCGAATGTCTTCGAAGTCGACCTTGCTGTAATTCTCGTCCGGAGAGGAGAACGCCGCACCCAGGAAGGAATGCATACCGACGCCGGAGCCGTTGGTGGGGTCTTCGCTCTGATCACGCGCCAACTGGCCGATGAAGCGTGCGGTGACCGGTTGCTGGCTTTCGTTGTCGATCAGATATTCGACCTTGATGGCGTAATCGTCGCGATTGATGACGAAGCGCTTGATGATGTCGACACCGTTGACGCTACCGTGCAGATCGACGTTGATCGAGTCCTGACCTTCACTGAGCTGGTAGCTGTTCTGATCGGCGGTGAACGGGATGCGACCCGAATGCCCCTCGATCTGCAGCCCGGACTTGGCCACGTAGCTGCGCACGTTGTTGTCGCTGAGCAGAACGAAAGGCGTATTGGAATCGAGCGCCTGATCATGGCCGAACAGCGCGGCATAGACGATATCGCCGCCGTTGGGATTGATGCGCAGATCCAGCACGTCGCTCTGGACCTGAATCAGGTTGCTGCCTCGGGCCGGATCGGCGCCGGCGGGCATGTCATCCTGGATCGGCTTGGCATTGCCGTTGCTGTCCGTCGGTGCGGACAGGGCGCTGCCTTCACCATTGTCGCTGTTACCCGATGACGCTGCCATCTCCGGCGCCGGGTTGTTCACGACGTTCTGACCATAGTCTTGATTCCACTGCATGATCAGCAGATAGGCCAGCACGGCCAGCGGAATCACGAAAAGGAGTCGTTTCAAATCCATATAGAGGTCTGCCCGGTAAGGGAATGGGTCAGTGGGCGCCGGGCATCGGCAGTCGACCGGCAAAATTCGCCGGTACGCCCCGGCTTTCGGCGCGGGGGAGTCCGATCAGGATGACGAAGCGTCTTGTCGCGTCTGACGAGCGGACTTTTCCAGGCGCTTCCACATGCCATTGAGCTGGCGAGAGACGCTGGCGTTGTCCAACTCGTGTACCCCTCGCCGAGCGAGTATCACGATATCCACGGCCGGTAAACGATGCTGCTGATGGCGGATGGATTCGCGCACGAGGCGTTTGAGACGGTTGCGGTCGACGGCACGACGCACGTTCTTCTTGCTGAAGATCAACCCGATCCGCGGATGGCCCAACGCGTTGGGACGAGCCAACGCCAGCAATCCTTTACCATGGACCTTGTAAGGAGCGTGGTCGAAAACGTGCTTGTAGTCCCCGGCATTCAGCAGACGCAACTGCCGGGGAAAACGCTGATCGGACACTCGGCGTCCGATCAGGCGCTGAGACGCTTGCGGCCTTTGGCGCGGCGACGAGCAATGACCTGACGGCCGTTCTTGGTGGCCATACGGGCGCGAAAACCGTGGACGCGCTTACGCTTCAGAACGCTGGGCTGGAAGGTGCGTTTCATAGCTGCTAATTCCCAATTAGTTGATTTCTAAAGAAAACGGGTTGAAGCGGGGTGCCCGACACGTTTGCAGGAAGCGGGCTCACTCGACTCAAGAGCGGGAATTCTAGTGAATCCGCGGTGCCGGTGCAATTTTTCCGTGAATTATCCACACCCTGTTACGGGTCGAGCGCGGGCCCTGACGTGTCGGGTCGGATACTCGTGCCGCAACGGATCCGAACTGGGCGACCCCGCGATGATCGGCCTTGGAGGCGTACCGTGGATGACCGTTTCCGAAGTGGGCTTGTCGCTCATGTGGTTAACAACGGGGATAATGTTTGTGGATAAGCTGTTTTTTCCCCTTTATAACAAAGGCCTATGTGTTGATTCAGGTTGTGGGGAAGTTGCGCATTAGCGGTGGGCGGGATGGATGCCTTCGAAGATGAAGGCAAGCGCCTGCAACAGGTTATTCGCAGCTATCACCAGAAAATCCACAGATTTCGGCCTGAAGGACGGCAACTTATCCACAATTGCCTCGAATTTACCCTCGTGTGGATAACCTGGCAGGTCGACGCTACAATGTGCGCCCGTTTTTTCCATTCTCGTTTTCTCAACGTTCGGTGAGGTCGT